>NZ_CP049910.1:0-5220000 GCF_011305995.1 Diaphorobacter sp. HDW4A
CGCCGTCGTGAGGCGATGTCGCGTCCTCGGCGGGGGTCGTATCGGCTACCAGCTCAGCTGCGGCTAAAGAGGGGCTTGGATTGGGCGTGTTCATGCTTCCGATTCTCGGCAATGCGCATGAACGCGGCAAACGTGAATAGCGTGCACACATGCCTCCGACACTACGCGCTTCTATTTCGAAGGTGGCTTTGGCGTCGGTGCAACGTTGCGAGTGACTTCACTGTTTCGAAATCTCTCGACTGATGAGTTTGGTTGAAGTGGTGGCGGCGGTGGCGGTGGCGGTGGCGGTGGCGGTGGCGGTGGCGGTGGCGGTGGCGGTGGTGGCGGCGGTGTATTACGCGTGTCGCTCATGGTTGCTCCTAGTGATGTTCAATCGAAAATCCGGTCTGGCAGAACGCCGGATTCCAGCAGCTCGGGTAGATCGTCGGGGCCGACTATGAATGACCCTTGCACGCGTGCCTTGGCCACTTTTGTCGGGCCAGCGTTAGGGCCAGCGCAAACGAACGCGAGATTCTGTGTCACTGTCTTTACAACCTTGAGCCCGGCGGCCGTGGAATCAGTTTCCAGCTGCGCACGCAATGCCGATGCGAAGCCGGTGAAAAGAATGTTTGGGCGCTGTGCCTCGGGTGCGGCCTTGATGAGCTTGGGAGGCGGACCGCTGTGTGGCTCTTTCAGCGCTGATGCGCTGCCGTTGAGGTATTCGGTGATTCGATCCTTGCGGAAAGTGCGTGGTGCGCCGTTCGACTCCAAGTCGTTGCCAACGATGTAGTGACCTTCCTCTGCCCAATTGATGACTTTGCGCAGTTTGGTTTCGCCATCACTGTTTTTGTACAGAAATTCAAGTGTTTCCATAAGCCCTCTTTTTGTAGTCTGATGAACTGTGGCCGGAGATCATTCGTCAAAACCTTCTGCCGTTGAATCCGTAGACGATCCGGCCGCAGATCCGCACCTGGTGCTCGCCGTTGAGCACGTCCACGGTGCGAACGTTCGGGTTGTCGCTTGTTACCTCGTGACGGCCGTCCATGCGCTGGGTCACGCGCTTGATGAACAGGCGTTCATGGGCTTCCAGCACATAGATGCCATCCACATCGGCTGTGATTTTGTCTGTGTCGCATATCCCGAAATCGCCGCTTGCGAGAGTGCCTTGCATGCTGTCCCCAAGCTGATGAATGATGCGCAAAGCCTCGGGGCGGGAGCTGGGTAGGTAGCGGTCAATCCACTTGAGCGACATGGGGACGTCGCCCATGATGATTTCTTCGGACACCAAGTCATTTCCAGGCCCCATGCTGGCAACTACGTTGAGGCGTGGAATAAGGATCGTGTCTTCGCTGGAGATTGGCGCAGGTGCGGGGCCGGTCAGTGAGCCTTTGGTGCGCGAGCCGGTGACGATGTAATGCACATCAAACCCAAGCGCCTGAGTTGAGGCGAAAAATTCAACCTTTGGCGAGGTCACGCCGTTTTCCCAGCCGTAGATCGTTCGGGAAGGCATATCGCCAAACTTGGCGACATCAGCAACGGTTAGATTCAGTCTCTCCCGTTCTTCTTTGAGTCTCTCGCCAATAACAGCGCGAATTGGTGATGTTTCGCTCATTGAGTGAAAAACTTTTCTCTAAAAGATTGCAAATTGCCAAAATTAGCAATATCATCGGCGCAAGAACATATAGCACCGTCTAACACGATGGTACACACACCGCGACACAGCGGGGAGGCTTGGCACATGACTTTTGATAACCGTGACCTTGTGCGCGATAAGCGCTACACGATCCGCGCTCAATCCGCGACGGACGAGGTGATCCGGATGGCTGCAGAAATGACGGGCGTGCAGCCATCGACGTTCATCCACGATTCGGCGCTGCAGCGTGGGCTGGAGTTGATCCGCCGTGCGCAGGAACAGCAGGGGCAAAAGAGCAATGCCTAAGCCGCTTTTTGCAATTCATTCAGGCGCTGCAGTGGTGCCTGCGGTGCGCGAGCCGCCGCAGACGCCGAAGCGCACACGAAGGCGGCAACGCAAACAGGGGTCGGCTCACCATGTGGAGAGCACACCGCAACTTGAGGTCGTACTGGACCACTTTTGTGCGCTGTGGAAAACGAATGACAGGCGGGCCGTGCTTGAACGACTGTTCGAAGAGCAGCTAAAAGCAGGCTTTCATGAAATGGCAGGGCTCCGGCAGGGGCCGCGACTGATCGTAGACAACACACTGCCCAAAGGGCGCAAGGGGTAGAGGATGCAGGCAATCAATCAACCAATTTCGCGCGATGCATTTCGCGGACTGGTGCAGCGCAATAAAACAGCGGGCCGCCTTGCCGGTCGCCCAGCGAAGCCGGAGCGCGACAAGGTGGTTGCATCGGGCATGCATCTGTACCCGGTCGATCTAGAGCGCGCAAAGCGCGTGGCTGAAATCAAGGACCGATCCGTTTCCTATTACATGCGAGTGTCGTTCCTCAAGCAACTGGCCAAAGACGAAGAAGAACTCGGCATTGCAGAGCAGCAAAAAGCTGCTGCCGAGCCGCTTTAAAGCGCAAGCCAACACCGCCAACGAATGACAGATAAGGCCTCCACCATGCTGACCACGAATGCAGAAATGCAGGCGCTGAGCGCCGCACAGCCGCGCCGCGAGCGTGTGAGCCATCAGGGCCGCAAGCTGCGCATGGAGGGCACGCGCATGGCATGCGCGCATTGCAAGGCCTCGGCCGAGATCCGCACATCGGCAATGCTGACGGTGACGATGCGCGAAACCATCTACCAATGCACCAACGTGGAATGCGGTCACACCTTCGTGGTGGCCAGCGAGGTGGTGCGTACGTTGTGCCCGAGCGCTACACCTGACCCCACGGTCAATATCCCCCTGTCCACTCACGTGCGCCGCGACATGCTGCGCGTGGTGCTGGACAACGCAGGCGAGGCCGCCCATGTGGCGCGCTTCACGCTGCCCGTGACTGGCGACCTGTTCGCCGGTGGAGCGGGCACGGCGGGCGAGAGCAGTTAGCCCGAACCGCATAGCCGCTGAATAGCAGCGGCACCAATCAAAACCAGTTGATGAATTTGCAAGGCGCGTTTGCGCCGGGCAGGGACTTTTTTTGTCCGAATTTTGGAGGAAATGCAGATGAATGCCGAAACGAAAACGCGCGAACCGGCGGGCGAGATCGGTTTGTTTGTCACGCTCACGTTGCCAGCGAAGTTCTATCCGAACCAAAGGGGTGTGGGTGGAAAGCTGATTGACAACCCGTTTTTTGATGGGTCAAGCCCATTGAGCGGTCATGAATGGCTGCGGGTGTTGTGGGGCAAGGTGCGTGCAGCATTGGCTCGCAATGGTGTGCGCATGCACGGACTCCGTTATGTGGTGCCGAATTTTGACGGTGTTCCGCAATGGAGTTTGATTGCGTGGGTGCGCTCTGATGAGGACGCCAGAGTGCTGGAATCGGTTACGCGCCATTACTGGCTTGCGAGTGCGGGTGCTGATGGTTCGCGGATCGGTGCGAATGTGGAGCGCTTAGAGCCGGGCTGTGCGAGCCGCTACATGAACGCATACGCGGATGATGTGCTCGGCGATCAGGCGGTGATCGCGTGGGCAGCCACATGGGGCGTTCGGTTGACTGGTCGGTTTGGATTTTCACGGACTGGCGAGGTGCTGTCATGAGCGCCGCATTCGTCATGACATGGTGCGACGCCGATGGCGTGCAGTGCTCGCAGCCGTTGGCTGCGCGCACATGGGCGGCGGCGTGGGATGCTGCATTCAGCGTGGCTGAGGGCAAGGGCTGGGGTGCCTGCTGCCGCTTTGCCGTGGGTCGTTCTGGTGCGAAGGGTCGTGCATGAACAAGGCCGAGCGACTGGCGATTGCGGATGACCAGATCGAGCGCATCCGAGCGCGTGAAATCGAGCGCCATAAGCAGCGCATGGAGGGCATTGACCGCATGGCCAAGCGCCTGCGCTCGGGCAGTGCCAAGGGCATCACGGCGCGCGATGAGGCGCTGCTGCGCCTGTGCGAGCTGAGCGACGAATACACGGCGCAGTCCACCGAGGGGCGCTTCAACGATTCGGCCTCGCGCGAGTGGAAGAGCATTCCGCTGAACTGGCGCGCCAACATGCTTTTGCGGGCCGGGTTGGGTGTGGGTCTGGAGAATCTGGACACACTCGCGGCGCGCAACTGGTTCGAGATGCCGCCGCCGGAGCGCAACGCGGTCAGCGGGCAGATTCGTGACGCGAAGCGGTATTTCAGGGGCCTGGTGGCCCTGACGGCGCGGGTGTGAGCATGCGCGCGCCCATCGTCATCCAATCGGCCGGTGATCCTGCATTCGAGGCGTTTTGCCGCGAGAAGGCGGAGATGTACGCGGCGCGTGCGTCGGCCGCTGCTGCGGTGGTGGATACCGCTGCTGATGACGCTGCGCGCGAGGCGATTAAGAAGGCTCTCAAGAGTCTGAAAAGCGAAGAAGCCGAAAAGTCCGGACGGGGCGAAAAGCTCGCCCCCCTGCTGCGCAAATTGCCCAATGGCAGCTTGGCTGAATGGGAGCGCGACAAGCCGCGCCTGTTCGTGGCGCGCGGTCACATGGAGCGCGTGATTGCGTGCGCACCGAAGATGTGGCGGGCTGCAATCCGTGCGCGCCTGGACGGCGGGCCGACGATGTTCGAATCCCAGCAGCCAGAGTGGGCGGACGCGTGGGATTTGATGCAGGCCATTGGGGAGTTCGATGATCGCTTTGGATCGGCAACGCTGTGGAATCTGGCGGACTATGAGATTCGCGACATGGCCAAGGGATTGGCCGCGCAGGCCGATGAGCTGGAGGCGGTCACGCTGGCAGATGGTGGCGATCAGGCGGCGTGCGTGGACAGTATCCGCATGTTGGTGCGTGCCGTGGGTATTGCCGAGGACAAGCCCATCAAGGGCATGCCAGCGGTGCGGCGCGCACAGGATGCGCAGTGGTGGCGCAAGGCGCTACGCGTGCATGTGGCGCGCATGGTGGAGGCGGGTGCTGTGGGTTTGGGTCTGGTGCACAAGGGGCGCGGCGGTTATGTGAGCGCAGAGGGCTTGCAGCGGCGCCAAGAGCAGATCAAGCGCAACGCCGAAACGCTGAGCCGCACGCTGTTCCGCAATGAGGCGGGGCAGGCCTACAGCCTTGCGGAGCTGGCCGCGCTGGGCACGTCTAACCCGATGGTGCGCGGCGGCGAGCTGATGACGCGCATTCGTGGCGCGGAGGAATATGCGGATTCGCACGGGCATGTGGGCCTTTTCCTCACGCTGACGCTTCCGAGTCGCTTCCACCCGGTGAAATTGGGCAACGGCGGGCGGCCCATTCCGAACAAGAAGTTTGTACCGGGCACTACGCCGCGCGATGGTCAACTGTGGCTGCGCGGCATGTGGCAAAAGCTGCGCTCTGATGCGGCGCGCAAGGGCATCAAGATGTACGGCCTTCGCGTGGCCGAGCCGCACCACGACGCTACGCCGCACTGGCACGCGCTGGTGTGGGTGGAGACGGAAGCGCAGGCGCTGAAGCTGGAAGAACGCATTCGGCACTACTGGCTGAGCGACGACGGCGACGAACGCGGCGCGGCTGAAAACCGTGTGAACATCAAACGAATGATCAAGGGCGGTGCCGCTGGCTACGTGGCCAAGTACATCGCCAAGAGCGTGGGCCATATCGCGCTGGCCGAGCACCAGGACGTGGTCAACGGTGACCAGATCGCGATGGATTTCGGTGACCGTGATGAGGCAGATGTGCAGGAATCCGGCCAAGGTTTCCGGCGCGTGGATGCGTGGGCGGCGACGTGGGGCATTCGCCAGTTTCAGACCATCGGCATGCCGAGCGTCACCGTGTGGCGCGAGCTGCGCCGCGTGTCGAGCGATCAGCTGGAGCTGTTCGCGCGCGAGGGCGACAAGGCCACGGTGCGTGCGCACAGCGTGTGCCATCGGCATGGCGCATTGCGGGCCGACTGGCGCGTGTTCATGGAGGCGATGGGCGGGCACGCGTGCAAGCGCCATCAATGGCATCTGCGCATCGCGAACCGCACGCCCGAGGTGGGGCAGGCGAACAAATACGGCGAAGAGGTGCGCGTGGGCCGCATCGTGGGCCTCAAGGCCCAGCGTGGCCGCATGCGTGGCCACATGCTGGTGAGCCGCCGCATTGCGTGGTCACCCGTGGTGCAAGAGCACACACATGCTGCGGATGTCTCGGCATCCACGGAAGTGCAAATCACCAATGCAGCAGGACAGGCGCAGGGCACGGGCGAGCCCGCGTCCCGCGAGGCTTTGCCTCGCGCTTGGACTGGTTTCAATAACTGTACGGCCCGCCTGACCGGCGAGCTGCGCGATCAGCTTTTGGGCCGTGAAGGCCCCGATGCAAGCGAGTGGGTGACCCCTGAAGCGGTCAATTTCTTCGCCGCCATGCATCGAAAGAGGAAATGGGACTGATGAAAAACCC
The DNA here is from genome assembly GCF_011305995.1 of Diaphorobacter sp. HDW4A. Lineage (GTDB taxonomy): Bacteria > Pseudomonadota > Gammaproteobacteria > Burkholderiales > Burkholderiaceae_C > Diaphorobacter_A. Next base: position 6,415 of record NZ_CP049910.1, read on the forward strand.
CGTAAACCAACCCAAGGCGGGCGCCAGCGTGGGCGCTCGCGAGCCGATCAACCACCAGAGCAAAGGAGTGATGACCATGAACGCCAAACGAACCGAGCCGCGCGTGCATTGCTTTCGCCGTGCCATCGCTGGCGACTACGTGCCCGCCGCGGGCACCACGGCGAACCATCTGGCCAGCGTGTTCGCCGCCGAGCGCGCACGCCTGGCGGCCGAGGCCAAACCCAAGCGCGGACGCAAACCGCGCGCGGTGGAGGTGCCGCCCGAACAAGGCGAGCTGCGCCTGGTGCATGCGGCCTGATCCATTCATCAACAAACCAACCGATTCAACCGAGGACCTGCGAAATGAACCCATCCATTCACACCATCACCGAAACGCACAGCTACCGCGCGGTGCTGCTGCCCGACCACGTGCCCGCGCAAGACGTGGAGGCGCTGGCCGACGCCCAGCAACTGCCCACCATCCGAGTGCGCGCGGCCAACGCAACGCACGCCACCACCAGCGCCGCGCGCGTGACGGGCAGGAACGTGCTGCGCGTTGAGCGCGTGGAGTGCTGAGCGATGCGGATCTACGTTGCTGGCCCCATGACGGGCCACCCCGAGTTCAACTACCCGGCGTTCCACGCGGCGGCCGCCGAGCTGCGCGCGGCCGGCCACCATGTGGAGAACCCCGCCGAGAACCCGGATCCGGCGTGCAAGAGCTGGGCGGGCTACATGCGCATGGCGATTGCGCAACTGGTGACGTGCGATGCCATCTACCTGCTGCACGGCTGGCGCGCGAGCCGCGGAGCGCGCATCGAGCACGATCTGGCCTGCGCGCTGGGCATCGATCGGCAATTCGAAACCCCGAAACAGTGAGAGCAGGTTATGGAACAGATCATCTTTACCAAAGAGCAATTGCTGGAAGAGCTGGGCATCGTGGAAAACACCCTGCGCGCCATGATCGAACACAACGGCTTCCCCACCCGCGCAAGATGCGCGCGAAGCTGTTCTGGCTGGTGTCGGAGGTGATGGAGTGGCTGAGCGCGTGCCCCAAGGCGTGGGGCGGGGCGCAGGACGCTCATGAATGATCGAAACATGGAACCAAATGGGGGCGAGGTACACAAAACTATCCCCATTTGATACACTGGTCTGGCCTCGAAAGAGGTGGAGCGTAAGAACTCCTTGGATAAGCGGAAAACCGCGCCCGATAGATCAGCGGTTTTTTTGCGCCCGGACATTGCACGCCTGTACTTTTGCAGGCGATTGATTTATGGCCGGGAGGGCGACGGATAAAAGACCCGCAAGGGGAAGAAGTCCGCCTGGCTTATCCCAGGTTCTTAACCTCCCGGCCACCTCGTGGGCGGTGCGTAAGAACGCTGCTCACGAGACTTCACAGTCTCGATAAGGAGCGTTCCATGTCGCATTCCGCCTTGGCATTTGTGCCCTCTCTCGCCGTTGTCGACGGCAAACCCACTACCACAAGCATTGATGTTGTGCGTCACTTCGGCAAGCAACATCGCAACGTGCTGCAAGCCATCCAGAACTTGATTCCTCAGCTCGATGCAGAGCATGCGCTGAATTTTCAGCAGATGGTCGTTGATGTTCAGATCGGCAGTGGTGCGACGCGCAAGGATGTGGCATATCGCCTAGCGCGCGATGGCTTCACGCTGCTGGCGATGGGGTTCACCGGAAAGAAGGCGCTCCAGTTCAAGCTTGGCTACATCGACGCCTTCAACCGCATGGAGGCAAAGTTGCATGGCGGTGACATCGATCTCGAGCAGATCAATCGCGCGTATGCCTTCGCTTCGGAAGTTGCTGCGAACACTGCACGTGCAGCGTTTGAGTGCATGCTGACGGGCAATGTTGATGACTGGCGCAACATGCGATTGCTGGTCAGTCCGGTGCCGGACGGTGATCGGTCGTCAGTGCGCGTGACTCGAGTTACTAACGACGCACTAGTGCTCAGCTTGGCGCAGTTGCCGGGTTATTTGATGGATGAGGCGTCGATGGTAAGCAATGCGCAGTTGGCAGGGGTGGCTGCCGCGTGCAATAACCAGCTCATGAGAAGAATTTTAGATGTGGGCGAATGTCAATCTTAATTACAAAGGAATTTGATATTTTTTTGGGGTTAAACAGTTGGCGGGCATTCCTTTTTGCTGGTTGTAATTTTAGTGACTAAATCCTGGATGGATATTCTTGGGTGGTTCTCGAGTATGAAGTATGGGTAGCCGTACTTGGAATGCTTTGGGGTGGGCAATTCTGCGCAACGGCGACTAGTACCTTTAGCGGGTGATTTTCGAGGTGTCAGGCTGATAATCCCTATGAATTTGCACTGCCCTGATTTCCAATGGCCGTGAAGAGTTAATAGCTCTCTAATCCATCTCAGTAATAGTCTGGCACTCTCTATTTGCTTTAAAGCATCCCCCGCAGACCCTTCTGATGATTTCATTTCAATCGCGACGAGGTAGTGATCTTCGCCTATTGTTGTGGCAATGATTCCATCATTAACGCTTTTCATTCCTTTTTTTGCATCGGAGAAATGAGGGAATGCGGGCGTGCCAACAATATCAAGTGTAAAAGCGAAGGATGACCCTGCTGACACTTCGAAGTGGTTATTCTTTGCTCTCGGTTCTTCTATTACCCATAGACCTCCATTGTTATTTAGTTTATATTCTTCTGGTATTATGTCTTTAAATATCGAAGAAAGAGCACTCATTCATCTGCTCCATTGTCTCCTGACTCCTGATAGGCATAATAAATACGATCACTCGTGTCGTTAAGTGCGTGAATTTCCTCGTCAAAGGTTTCTGCGTCGATTCCTTCGGTGTCGTTTATAGGCATGGAACTGATTGTTTGATCGTGAAATAGCCATGCGGATATAACTGACGGATTAAGAATTTCCTCTTGACTATATTCGAACTGCTTGATTAGTTTCTCTTGAATAGGGGACTTGCGATGCAGCATAACGAGTGAATTTATTTCTCGTACAAGGTAATCGCTGTGTGTGCTTGCCACCACACGCAGACCTGAATTCACAAGTCTTGCTATTACGCGCGCCATCATTCGCTGATTTGCGGGATGCAAATTTAACTCTGGTTCGTCAATCATTAGAACATCGCCAGGTTGAGCGTCAAATTCTAAATATGCCCAAAGTCCAAATAAGCTTTTGACGGTGGATGAGGTGAGGTGTAAATCAAGTTTTGGCGGTGCCTCAGAACTTTTTCTGGATTTTCTGGGTAAGAAGGTAATGGAGCCTTCAGAGTCAACGTCATATCGACCGCCGATTATTTTTTTTATGCCCTCTGCGTGATCGTGAAAAGGGCCTTTTTTCTTTTTTCTTGTTTCTGGTAAATCATTGAGCCAGTCGATGTAGTCGGCTATTGGGCGTGCGTAACGAGAAGATACGAAGTCGTTTATTAATTCAGATAAATTAATCTCTTTGTCTTTTTTAGATGCATGATGCAAGAGTGCGGTGCGACGGCTTGCTAAATCTTTGTAGAAGAGGTGTAATCCATTCCGCTCCGCTGGAATGAGAAATACGTTTTGCCGGGCAGGAATTCCGATTAGGTGACGTACAATAATTTCGCTCACGAAAAATTCTGAGCCGGAAAGTGCGGTATTTTGGATGATTTCAACTTTGCTTGAATCAGCCTTTTTGGTGACGCGAATAAATTGATTTTTATCTCGGCCTAACTCTATTGACGAATTTAATGGACGCGCGATTGCTTGCTCCAATAAGTTATAGAAGTCTATATCCCAATCAAAGCCGCTGCCTTTGAAAATGTCTGGTGAGCTATTAAACGCTGAGGGAAGGTTGTCCGCTACTTCTTTGTTGAACAGTTTGACAAATGATCCGCCGTGCTCGAGTGCCCAAAGCTGGAGGTCCCACGTTACGTGTCCCTCCTTTGCAAGGTCTTTGACGGTCTGATCCATTCCTGGGAGCCGCGGCGTGTGCGTGCGTGACAGAAAGGCGTATAGGGCGTACATCACCCAAGTTTTGCCGGTGTTGTTTTGACCACAGACGAGCGTAAGAGGTTTGAATTCAATCGCACCGGCGTCTTGAGACAGGCAGCCCAGCTTCTTGGGCCGAAAGCGCCAGCTAACTAGGTCGAGCCGTTGAGGTGTTTGGTCTTGCATTTCTTGAGGCCGATGTTCTGACAGTAAAAATTAGTTCCGCAATCTTAACTATGTCTCGGTTGCAGCAGCTTTCGTTGTTTGGTTGGCGAGTGCGCTCAGCGCATAGTCAGCCCACTCCTGCATGATCACAGCGCGCTTTTCCAACATATCGGCGCGCCGGTAAGCGGCCTCTGTCTTGGTGTCGATGCTGTGCGCAAGGCACAGCTCCACCGCATCGCGCGGGTGGTGCGTGGTTTCTCCGGCCCAATCTCTGAACGTCGAGCGGAAGCCGTGTGGCACGGCGGCAAGATGGTGCTTGCGCATCAGCACCGTGAGGGCCATATCTGAGAGCGGCCCATTCCTGACAGATGGAAAGACGAATTCTCGATCTCTGAATGCGGATTGACCTTCGATGATGGCCAGCGCTTGGGTGGAAAGTGGCACGCGGTGCGCGCGTCCTGCTTTCATGCGTTCGGCGGGGATGGTCCACACGCCTGCATCAAGGTCGAGTTCTTCCCAGCGCATATAGCGCGCCTCGCTCGAGCGTGCGGCGGTGAGGATGAGGAGGCGAAGGGCTCGGGCGCTTTGGCCGCCGAACGTGGAAATCTCGCTGTAGACCTTGGGTAAATCATCGAACGGTATCGCTGCCAGGTGTTTGACGGGTGCCACCTTCTTGGGGTTGGGTAGGACGTGCTGTAGTTGTCCGCGCCAGCGGGCAGGGTTAGGGCCGGATCTGTGGCCATGAGCTGCTGCCCAGTCGAGCACCTGCTCGATGCGACCACGAACGCGCGAGGCTGTCTCGGTTTTCGTTTTCCAGATGGGGGTGATGCACCGCAGAACGTGCGCAGCATCGATCTCGGAAACGAACACGTCGCCAATCTTGGGGTAGGCGTACATCTTGAGGGTGTTACGCCACTGCTGTGGATGCTTGGCGTTGCGCCACGTCGATTCGTGCTCTGTGATGTATGCCTCTGCCGCGTCTTGAAACGGGAGCTGCTTCGCGGCCGCGCGACGTGCGGCCTCGCGCTCGTCGCTGCGTGCTTTGAGTGGGTCTGTGCCGCTGTCTCGCAAGCCCATTGCCGCGCGCGCTGCTTCTCGGGCGGAGGCGAGAGTCACGGCCGGATAACTGCCGAGGCCCATGCGTCGCCGGTGGTGCATGAACACATAGCGGTAGACCCAGACGCGGGACCCGCCGATGATCTGTAGATACAAGCCAGTCACGCCGCCGACCGCGTGCGCGCCGTCTTCGCGCAGACGCGACACCTCCAGAGCCGTCATTTCAAGAATTCGCTTGGGCATCTCATTTATGGGCCATCACATAGGCCATAAAACATTGATTTGGGGATGAAAGTCGATTGAATGGTGGATGAAGAAATACTGTATATAACACCATATATCGCAGCGTAACACATTGATTTTCAACGGTCAATCTGGCGCGTTTGGACATGAAAAAGCGCCATCGTGTGGCGCTATTTTTGGCGGGGGCGGAGGAGAGCAGGAGTCGAACCTACCGACCGCGCGTGGCGCAATCCACCGGGTTTGAAGCCCGGGCGCCCCACCAGGGACGTTTCTCTTCCAATATGCATGCAGTGTCTGTTGTTGCCCTGACCTTATACGCCGCTGTCGAACAGCGACGTGCCGGGGCGCAGCAGGTGCTGGTCCTTGACGCGGCGGGTGAAGCCGACGCGGTCAAAAAATTCCAGCAACTGGATCGCACGTTTGCGGCCGAGGCCGGTGGCGTCGCGGAACGCAGCGGCCTGGAGGCCTGCGTCCGACGAGGTGTACGAGCGCGCGATTTCTGCGAGACGCTCGATTGTAGTCAGTGGATAGAACAAATCCTTCACCACCTGAAAAACTTGACCGCGACGCGCGAGGCTGGCGAGGGTCTGACGGACCATGGCCTCGGGGATCTTCATATCGTTGGCGAGGGTGCGTACCCAGGGCGGGTCGAATTCTCCGTTGATGAGAAGGGGAAGAAGCTGTTCTGCGATCTGCTCCTCGGCTTCGTTCATGCGCACCGCGTGTTCGGGGCGGTGTAGCCAGTGGCCGCTGCGCGCCATGCTGCCGTCCGCCAGCAACTGCTCGACGAGGTATTGCCACAGAGGCTCGTCGGTGCGCGGTGCGGCCAGGCGCTTGAGGCGCTTGGTGTCGGGGCCGATCTCGTCGGGCGAGGTGGTGTGGAAGGTCTGCAGGCGCTCGAACACCAGTGTTTTCAAGGCTTGCAGCGCGGCGGGTGCCATCGCCATTTGGCCGTTGGCGAAACGCAGGGCGTACTGTGGCAGGGGCAGGGCGTCCGGACTAGTCACGCCTTCCGCACGCGCGGTGCGCTGCAGGTCGAGGCCTTGGGCTGATTGCGCGAGCAGCGCGGCTAGGCGCTCGGCGCGCTGGGGCAGTGCCTGAGCTTGCAGTGTGGCAAGGCGCTCTGTTGTGCTGCGATAGCGCTGCGGCGCGAACGGGTCGAGCACGCGTATGCCCGCGAGGGTGCGGGTAGCAGAGGCGTCGCGCAGCACGCCGCGATCACCGTGCCACACGGGCAGGCTGCCGTGCAGCACGATCTGTGCGAGCGCGGCGGCGCCGGGCTCGAGCGTGGTGCGGCCCAGCAGCACGATGCTGCCCGTGACGTCGCTGGTGCCGAGGTGCACATGCACGGGTGTGCCCGAGCGCAGCGCGCGTTCTTCGTCGGGCCAGAGTGTGCATTCGACGTCGAGGCGTTCGGTGTGCAGCGCGATGTGGCTGGCACTGATCCAGTCGCCGCGATGCACTTCGTCCTTGGCCACGCCCGCGAGCGCCAAGGCGCTGCGTTGTCCGCGCGTGGCCAATGTGGCCTGCCGGTTCAGTGCATGGATGCCGCGCACGCGCACGGTCTTTCCGCTCGGGCTCAGCGTGAGCTCGTCGCCGACCGAGACCGTGCCGTGGGTGATGCTGCCAGTGACTACGGTGCCGACGCCGGTGAGCGTGAACGAGCGGTCCACCGCCATGCGGAAGGCGTGCGTGTCGATATTTGCGGTGCCATCGTCATGTTCAAGGGCACGTGCGAGCAGGTGCTGGCGCAGCGCTTCGATGCCATCGCCGGTGATGGCGGATACCTCGAACATTGGTGCGCCCGCGAGTGCGGTGGGGGCGAGCAGTTGGGTGACTTCGGCACGCACTTCGGCGATGCGTTCGGCGCGGGTGGCAGTGTCGAGCCGGTCCACCTTGGTGATGGCGACGGTGGCCTGTTGCACGCCCAGCAGGGAGACGACCGCGAAGTGCTCACGCGTCTGCGGCATCACGCCGTCATCGGCCGCCACCACGAGCAGGGCGTGGGCGATGCCGGTGGCGCCGGCGAGCATGGTGTGCAGGAGTTTTTCGTGGCCGGGGACGTCGACGAAGCCGAGCGTCGTGCCGTCGTCGGCATGCAGGTAAGCGTAGCCCAGCTCGATGGAAATGCCGCGGCGTTTTTCCTCGGGGAGGCGGTCGGTTTCCACGCCCGTCAGAGCCCGAACCAGCGAAGTCTTTCCATGGTCAATATGACCTGCAGTGCCAATGATCATGTGCTTTTTTTGGTTGGTGTGCTGTTCGTGCTGAGGTGACGATATGGCCCCTCATGCGTTGTTGCGAAGCCTTGCTGTACAGGCGGTACTGTCTGCGGCTTCGCGCCTAGCCTGAGGGGCCATCTCGTCATTGGGGTGGTGGTTCACACCCCCCTGCGCGCTGCTGAGCTTGCTGATTTCATGCTTCCTGTTTTTGTGTTGTCAGGGCGTGTTCATCGCGCTTTCTAGCGTTGTCAATTGCTGTGTGAATGTGGCTTCGTCGCGGGCTTCCAAGCAGCGCAGATCCAGCCAGAGGGTGTCGTCGGAGATGCGGCCGATGACTGGGCGGGGGAGGCTGCGCAGGGCGGCTTCGAGTTTGCCCAAGGCGCGGCCGGCGCGTTTGATGTGGACTGGGCGAATGGCGAGGCCGTAGCTGGGTAACGTGTCCACAGGCAATGCGCCGCTGCCGATCTGGCTGAGCATGGGGGCGGTGCTGACTTCGTATTCAGTACCAACTGCGGTTTGCAGTGGCGCGACGAGTGCCTGTGCCTGCGTCTTCATCTGCGCCTGTGGGCGGGTGAAGAGGCGCAGGGTGGTGAGGCGCTCGGCCAGATGTTCGGGCGACAGGTAGAGCTGCAGCACGGGCTCGAGCGCGGCGAGCGTGAGCTTGCCGACGCGCAGCGCGCGCTTGAGCGGGTTCTTCTTGATCTTGGCGATCAGGTCCTTGTTGCCGACGATGAGGCCGGCCTGCGGGCCGCCGAGCAGCTTGTCGCCGCTGAAGGTGACGATGTCCGCGCCTGCTTCAATCGTCTCGCGTACCGTGGCTTCGTGCGGCAGGCCGTATTGCGCGAGGTCGATCAGCGTGCCGCTGCCCAGGTCGACGGCGAGCGGCAGGCCGCGCGCATGGGCGATCGCGGCCACCTCGGCTTCGGTCACGCTCTTGGTGAAGCCCGTCACTTCGTAGTTGCTGCAATGGACCTTCATCAGCAGCGCGGTGTCGTCGGTGATGTTGTCGGCGTAGTCCTTGGCGTGCGTGCGGTTGGTGGTGCCCACTTCGACGAGCTTGGCGCCCGCTCGGCTCATGATATCGGGGATGCGAAAGGCACCGCCAATCTCGACGAGTTCGCCGCGCGAGACGATCACTTCCTTTTTCGCTGCCAGCGCGTTGAGCGTGAGCAGCACCGCCGCCGCGTTGTTGTTGACCACGGTGGCGGCCTCGGCACCAGTCAGCTCGCGCAGCAGATCGTTGACGAGATCGTCGCGATCACCGCGCCCGCCCGTGGCCAGATCGAACTCCAGATTCGCGGGCGTGGTGAGTGCTTGCACCACCGCGTTCACCGCTGCATCGGGCAGCAGCGCGCGGCCCAGGTTGGTGTGCAGCACGGTGCCGGTGAGGTTGAAAACGGCCTTCAAACGCGGCGCGAATTTCTGCGCGAGGCGTGAGGCCGCCTGCTGCGCGATGGCGTCGGGTTGCAGATTTTCTGCCGCCACTTCGCCCGCCAGTGCAGCGGGGCGCAGTTCGTCAATGGCTGCGCGCACGGCCTGAGTGGCGGCGGTGTTGCCGTACTCGGCGATGAGCGCCTTGAGCGCGGGCGTGCCGAGCACGCGGTCCACGGCGGGCAGGCGGGCTGCGGAGGAGGTCGTCGGGGCGTGTTCGGCAGTGCTCATGGATTTGCGCTCAGGCGTTGTGGTCGTCGGGCGTTGCGTCGGTTTCCGTCATCGGCAGCAGCGGGTTGACGCTGGCGCGCGCGAAGTCGGTCTCGCTCATCAAGAGGTCCAGCATCAGTGTGGCGAGGTCATCGGCCAGCGGTTCCGCGAACGGGTCCTTTTCCTGATTGGCGATCTTGCGGTAGGTGTGGCACACGTCACAGGTCTCGGCCAGCACGGTCTCGTCGCCGCCATCGACCTTCTGGTAGCGCACGCCCTTGGTGCTTTCGCAGTGGGTGCACTTCACGCGCACCATGTGCCACTCGGTGGCGCAGGTGCCGCAGTGCAGATAGCGTAGCCCTGCGTCGCGACCGCCGATGCGGATCACGCTGGCCACCGGCGCGGTCGCGCAGACGGGGCAGATCGAGGCGGGGTCGGTGTAGGGCACGTCGCTTTCCTGCAGGCGGCTTGCTCGGTCGGCGAAGGTCACCTGCAGCGCGGCCATCACCACGGGGGCGGCGGCGAGATCGGAGCTTTCGGTCAGCAGGCCCACCAGCACGCGGCGCGCGAGCGTGTTGCGGTCTTCGGCGTCCATGGCGTGCAGCGATTGCAGCATGGGCTTGACGGCATCGGGCACATGGGGGGCGTGGTCCAGCTCGTCGAGCAGTTGCACCAGCACGTCCTGCCACACCGGATCGATGTGGCTCGCGGCGGGCAACAGCGGCATGGAATGTTCCTGCGCCTGCGCGATCAGCACGGCGTCGGGCGCGGCGGTCTGCACGCTGGCAGCGGCTTTCTGCTGGGCGCGCACGATCTGCGCGACAAAGCGCAGGTAGTCGGCGATGGGGTTGCCATCGGCCTTCTGTTCGAGGCGCGCGGCGCGCTCGGCGAACAGCTGCGCGGGCTGTGGAAGACGGATACGCTGCGGATTGGTGCGGTCGAGCGATTCGATTTCGCCCGGTTGAAGAATTCTTGACACTGTGAAGTGACTCCCAAAAAACAATGCCGCTGACTGCCAAAAAACAGTCAGCGGCAGGGCAGGGGCAACGCTATGTTAGCTGTTGTCGCCCGTCATCTTGCGATACCACCCACGGTGGTGTTGCTTTGCCCAGGCACGTGTGACCGTGCCGTAGAGCATCGCGCGGATGGTGCCGCGGGTCCAGATGGCGGCATAGACGTGCATGATGATCAGGCCGATCATCCACACGGCCGCCACGGCGTGCAGCACTGAGGCGATGCGCACCACGCCCACGGGCAGGTTCAGCCAGGCGCGCCACATCATGACGCCGGAGACGATGAGCATCAGCATGCCGATCCCGAGGCCCCAGAACAGCACCTTCTGGCCGCCGTTGTACTTGCCTTGCTCGGGCATGTCGTGGTCGTCGCCGTCCACCATCTTGTTGACGTTCTTGAGCCACTCGACGTCACGTGGTTCGATCACGTTGAGCTTGGCGAAGCGGAAGAACATCACCAGGAAGAACACGAACATCACCACACCGATGTAGGGGTGCAGGATGCGCGTCCACGGGCCACCGCCGAACAGCATGGTCAGCGGGAAGAACGCCGGATGGAAGAAGGCCAGACCGGAGAGTGCCAGCAGAATGAAGCAGATGCCCACCACCCAGTGGTTCAGGCGCTCCGAGGCGTTGTAGCGTTGCAGGTCACGAGGATTGCGTCTCATGGCTGATTCTCCTTGGCTTCGGCTTCACGGTCCTTGCGTTCTTCCTCGTCTTCCAATTCCTTGGAGACTTCGTTCGGTCCCTTGGTGATGTAGTGGAACAGGCTGCCGATGGCGGCGGCGCCGAGCAGCGCCATCGACAACGGTTTGGCAACACCCTTCCACAGTCCGACCATCGGGCTGATCTTCGGCGTATCTGGCAGGTTGGCGTACAGCGACGGCTTGTCGGCATGGTGTAGAACGTACATCACATGCGTGCCGCCCACGCCTTGCGGATCGTACAAACCGGCCTCCTTGAAGCCGCGCTCGTTCAGGTCCTTCACGCGTTCCGCAGCCTGATCCTTCATTGCCTTCTTGGTGCCGAACATGATGGCGCCGGTCGGGCAGGTGGTGACGCAGGCCGGTTCGCGCCCAACGGCCACGCGGTCCGAGCACAGCGTGCACTTGTAGGCCTTGTGGTCCTTCTTGGAGATGCGCGGCACGTTGAACGGGCAACCAGTGACGCAGTAGCCGCAGCCAACGCAGTTTTCCTCATGGAAATCCACGATGCCGTTGGTGTACTGGACGATGGCTCCGGGCGATGGGCAGGCCTTGAGACAGCCCGGGTCGGCGCAGTGCATGCAGCCGTCCTTGCGGATGAGCCATTCCAGATTGCCCGTGGCCTCGTTGTCGTATTCGGTGAATTTCATCACCGTCCACGCGTTCTCGGTCAGGTCGGTCGGATTGTCGTAGGTGCCGTGGAATTCACCGGGCTCCTGGCGCAGATCGTTCCACTCCATGCATGCCGTTTGGCAAGCCTTGCAGCCGATGCATTTGGAGACGTCGATGAGTTTGGCGACTTCGCCGGACTGTGGCGACCGCGCCTGTGGAGGCGGGGTCGTCGTAGCCGAGAGGCGCATGATATCGAGTGATTGCAGTGACATCAGTGGCTCCTCATTAGATCTTCTCAACCTTCACGAGGAAGGTCTTGAATTCCGGCGTGTTGCTGTTGCCGTCTCCGACGTAAGGCGTGAGCGTGTTGGCCAGATAACCCGGCTTGGTCACGCCCTTGAAGCCCCAGTGGATTGGAATCCCCACGTGGTGCACCATCTTGCCCTCGATTTTCATCGGCTTGATGCGCTTGGTGACCAAAGCCTTCACCTTGATCGCCCCACGCTTGGAGGACACCTTTACCCGGTCGCCCGAGGCAATGCCCAATTCCTTGGCCAGCAATTCGCCGATTTCGACGAATTGCTCCGGTTGCGTGATGGCGTTGACCAGCGAGTGCTTGGTCCAGTAGTGGAAGTGCTCCGTCAAACGATAGGTTGTGCCCACGTGCGGGAACTCGTCCGCCTTGCCGAAGGTTTCCCAGATGTGCGGGAACACCCGTGCCGCCGGCGAGCTGGTGGCCTTGGGGTTGTTCGGGTACATCGGGTTCTTGCCGATCGGCGTGTCGAACGGTTCATAGTGCGTGGGGAACGGGCCTTCGTTCATGCCCTTGCGAGCGAAGAAGCGTGCGACGCCTTCCGGGTTCATGATGAACGGACCATTGCCGGTTTCGGGCGCGATGCCCACACCGGTATCCGGCACGTCAGCACCCACCCAGGCCTTGCCATTCCACTTGATGAGCTCGCGACTCGGGTTGAACGGCTTGCCCGCCACGTCGGCAGAAGCGCGGTTGTAGAGCACGCGGCGGTTCGCTGGCCAGGCCCAGGCCCAGTTCAGCGTGTTGCCGATGCCCGTCGGGTCGGAGTTGTCGCGGCGGCCCATCTGGTTGCCGGCCACAGTCCATGCACCGGCGTAGATCCAGCAGCCCGAAGCCGTGGTGCCATCGTCGCGCAGTTCTGCAAACCCGGAGACTTGCTGGCCGCCCGGACGCAGCACCTTGGTCGGGTCTTTCGGATCGACCAGATCGACCAGCGCCTTGCCGTTGTACTCCTTGGCGATCTCTTCCGATGAAGGATGAGCAGGCTGTGCGTACTTCCAGTCCAGATTCGCAATGGGATCAGGGAACGCGCCGCCGTCCTTGGCGTACATGGCCTTCAGGCGCACGTGCAGCGCCGACATGATGGCCACGTCGGTCTTGGCTTCACCCGGAGCCTCCGCAGCCTTCCAGTGCCACTGCAGCACACGAGACGAGCTCACCACTGCGCCATCTTCTTCAGCGAAGCAGGTGGTCGGCAGACGGAACACCTCGGTCTTGATCGACGCGGTATCCACATCGTTGAACTCGCCGAAGTTCTTCCAGAACTCGGAGGTTTCAGTCGCCAGCGGATCCATGATGACGAGGAACTTCAGCTTCGAGAGGCCATCACGCACGCGGGTGCTGTTGGCCAGCGCCGCAATCGGGTTGAAGCCCTGCGCGATGTAGCCGTTGACCTTGCCTTCGTTCATCAGCTGGAAGTACTGCAGCATGTCGTACTGCTTGTCCAGCTTGGGCAGATAGTCGTAGGCCCAGTTGTTTTCCGCAGTCGCTGAAGCGCCCCACCACGACTTCATCAGGCTGACGTGGAACTTCGGATAGTTCTGCCAGTAGCTCATCTGATTGGCGCGCAGAGGTTTCTGCGTGCGGCTCGTGATGTAGCCCTGATAGTCCTGTTCCCCCTGCATCGGCAGCGTCAGATAACCGGGCAGGCTGTTGGACAGCAGGCCCAGGTCAGTCAGACCCTGGATGTTGGAGTGACCACGCAGCGCGTTCATGCCGCCGCCAGCGATACCGATGTTGCCGCACAAGAGCTGCACCATCGCACCGCAACGCAGGATCTGTGCGCCGGTGGAATGCTGCGTCCAGCCGAGCGCGTACAGGATCGTCGCGGCGCGGCCTGGAACAGCGGTGGACGCGAACTGCTCGCACACGTGCTTGAACTTGTCCTGAGGTGTGCCGCAAACGCTCTCCACGCGCTCTGGCGTGTAGCTCTCGTAGTGCTTCTTCATCAACTGGTACACGCAGCGCGGGTGCTGCAGTGTCGGGTCGGTCTTGACGTAGCCGTCTTCGCCCAACTCGTAGTCCCAGGTTTTCTTGTCGTATACGCGCTTCTCTTCGTTGTAGCCCGAGAAGATGCCGTCCACGAATTCATAGTCATCGCGCACGATGAAGGTGAAGTCCGTATAGTTTTTCACGTACTCGTGATGGATCTTGTCGTTGGCGAGCAGGTAATTGATCATGCCCCCGAGGAACACGATGTCCGAACCTGACCGGATCGGCGCGTAGAAGTCCGCTACCGACGCTGAACGGTTGAAACGCGGGTCCACCACCATGAAGTGCGCCTTGTTGTGCGCCTTGGCTTCGGTGACCCATTTGAAGCCGCATGGGTGCGCTTCAGCGGCATTGCCGCCCATGATCAAAATAACGTCCGCATTCTTGATGTCGACCCAATGGTTCGTCATCGCTCCACGGCCAAACGTCGGGGCAAGACCTGCCACCGTCGGGCCGTGTCAAACACGGGCTTGGTTATCGAATGCGAGCAGGCCCCACGAACGGGCCACTTTGTGTGTGATGTATCCGGCTTCGTTGCTCGCGGCCGATGCCGCCAGCATGCCGGTGGTGAGCCAGCGGTTGACCTTCAAGCCGTCCTTCGTGGAGGCTTCGAAGTTCGCATCGCGGTCGTCCTTGAGGAGCTTGGTGATGCGGGTCAGCGCCTCGTCCCAGGACATGCGCTTCCACTCGTTCGAGCCGGGAGCGCGGTACTCAGGGTACAGCAGGCGGTTGGGGCTATTGATGAAGTCGAGCAGACCTGCCCCCTTGGGGCAGAGCGTGCCGCGATTCACCGGGTGGTCCGGATCGCCCTCGACGTGGATCACCGAGGACTTGGCGTTCTTGCCGCCCGTGCCCAGCGAATACATGAGGATGCCGCAACCGACCGAGCAGTACGTACAGGTCTGGCGCGTGACCGTGGTCGACGCAAGCTTGAACTGACGCACCTCCGCAAGAGCGGCTGTGGGCGAGAAGCCCATGGCCACGAGGCTGGAGCCGACCAGGCCCGCCCCGCTCATGCGGAAGAAGTGTCTTCTGTTCATGTCCATGACAGATCCTCCTTTGGTGTTAGTGGTGAGAAATTCATCGCAGCAGCTTGTGATAACTGGCTTGATTCCGACATCAGCCGATGAGCCGATGCCAAAACCCCCAGTGCCGGTGGGCGCTGGAGGACCAAAAACTGTTCGAAGACACGATGGAAGCCGTTTGCTGCGTCGCAGCAAATCATGAGTGCATGCCCGCTTTCGCGGTGAATGGCTGGATGTGCTGGACATCGTGGCTTGGAGACGAGTTGCGATGATCTTAACTGCTTGAATCAATTCCCTCAATGAGGGGGAGGTCTGGGGGAACTGCCCAGTGGCGCGCTGGTATCGTTGTGGTATGCAAAATTCTGAGAGTTCTTCGTCCGCCGCAACCGCCGCGTCTGCCGCCTGTCCGATGGCGGACATGCCCGGCACGACGCTGCCTTCGCTGGTTCAGGTGCAGGCGCGCCTGTGGTCAGCGGGGAGCGAAGAGGGGCAATGGGTGCCACGCGAGGTCTCGGCCGAGGTGCCGGTGGCCATGGTTTTCAATGGCATTTCGCACGCCGTGATGATGGCAAGCCCCAGAGATCTGGTCGAGTTTGGCGTGGGTTTTGCGATCAGCGAGGGCATTGTCGAGAGCCCGGACGACTGCCGTGACGTCGAAACCGAGGTGCACGGAGCTGGAACGCCCGACGCCAGTTGTGCGGTGCACATGGAGATCGCGTCGCGCCATTTCGCCCGCCTGAAAGATCAACGCCGCACGCTCGCCGGGCGCACCGGCTGCGGGGTGTGCGGGATCGACAGTATTCAGGCGCTCGACCTGCACCCCGAGCAGGTGCCGTCGCCTGCGTGGCGAGAGCAGTTCGGGGTGGCGGCGATCAATGCTGCGTTTTCCGCGCTGTCGGCCAAGCAGGCGCTGAACGCGCGTTCGGGCTCGCTGCACGCAGCCGGCTGGGCCAGGCCCGATGGCACGATCGAACATGTGATGGAAGACGTGGGCCGCCACAACGCGCTTGACAAACTCATCGGCAAACTCGCGCTGGCAAAGGAGCTGGGCACGCCGGGCTTCGTGGTCATGACCAGCCGCACGAGCTACGAGCTGGTGCGCAAATGCGCCCGCGTGGGCATTCCGGCGCTGGCCACGATTTCCGCGCCGACCTCGCTCGCGCTGCAGCTTGCCGATGAGGCGGGCATGCAGCTTTGGGGTTTCTGCCGCCCGCCGTCGGCGGTCCGCTATGTTTGATCGATGGGATCTGCCTTCATGAACATCTCTGCGTGGACTCTGGGCTGGCGCACTCTTTGGCGTGATGTGCGCGCGGGTGAGCTGCGTCTGCTGATCGTGGCCGTGACGCTGGCGGTCGCGGCGCTCACGTCGGTGGGTTTCTTTTCGGACCGCTTGCAGAGCGGCCTGCAGCGTGATGCGCTGCAACTGCTCGGCGGTGATGTGGTGATCGTGAGTGACAACGCCACGCCCGACACCTTTGTGCAGGAAGCCAAAAGGCTGGGCCTGCGCAGCGCGGCGACGCTGAGCTTTCCCACCATGGCGCGCGCGAGCGATGCCCAAGGCGGCGAGAGCAAGCTGGTGGCATTGAAGAGTGTGGACGGCAGCTATCCGCTGCGCGGTCAACTGCAGGTGGCGACCCAGACGGCGCAGCCCGGTGCGGCGACCAAGGACATTCCTGCCGCCGGAGAGGCGTGGGCTGATGCGCCGCTGCTCGAATCACTCGGCATCGCCTTGAGCGACACGCTGCTGCTTGGCGACGCGAGTCTGAAGATCACCCGCATCATCACGCTCGAGCCCGACCGTGGCGCGGGCTTCATGAGCTTTGCGCCGCGCGTGCTGATCAATGCGCAGGATCTGACGGCGACCGGCCTCGTGCAGCCAGCGAGCCGCATCACCTACCGCTTTGCGGTGGCGGGCGATGTGCCGCGCGTGGTGCAGCAATTCAAGGACTTTGCGACGCAACTGGTGGACGGGCACGAGGTGCGCGGCGTGCGCGTGGAATCGCTCGACAGCGGCCGCCCCGAGATGCACCAGACACTGGTGCGCGCGCAGAACTTTCTGAATCTCGTGGCGCTGCTCGCGGCCCTGCTGTCCGCTGTGGCCGTGGCGCTGGCCGCGCGCGGCTTTGCCAACGAGCATCTGGATGCCTCCGCGATGTTGCGCGTACTGGGTCAGAGCCAGCGCACCATTGCCTGGGCCTACGCCATCGAGTTCGCGCTGATCGGTCTGTTTGCCAGCCTGCTTGGCGTGGCGCTGGGCTTTGCGGTGCACTATGTGTTCGTGTGGATGTTCTCAGGGCTGGTCAATGCCGTGCTGCCAGCCGCGACTTTCTGGCCGGTGCTGTTCGGCCTCGGCGTGGGGCTTACGCTGATGTTCGCGTTTGGCCTGCCGCCGGTGCTTCAGCTCGCGCAGGTGCCGCCGCTGCGGGTGATCCGACGTGATCTGGGTGGCTTCAAACCGGCATCGCTCTTCGTGCTGGGGCTGGGCATGGTCGGATTCGCCGTGCTGCTGATGGCGGTGAGCCGCGATCTCAAGCTCGGCGGCATCGCGGTCGGCGGCTTTGCGGCGGCGGTAGTGGTGTTTGCGGCGCTGGCATGGCTGGCGGTCAAGGCGCTGCGGCGCTTGGTGAATGAGGCCACCGCGCCGCGCTGGCTGGTACTCGCCACGCGGCAGATTTCCGCGCGACCGGCCTATGCGGTGGTGCAGGTCAGCAGTCTGGCGGTCGGCCTGCTGGCACTGGTGTTGCTGGTGCTGCTGCGCACTGACCTGATCAGCAGCTGGCAGAAGGCCACGCCGCCCGATGCGCCCAACCGCTTCGTGATCAACGTGTTGCCCGAACAGGCCGAGGGTTTCCAGAACGCACTCAAGCAAGCGGGTGTACAGAAGTTCGACTGGTATCCGATGATCCGTGGCCGCCTTGTCGCGGTGAACGGTAAGGACGTGAGCCCCGACGACTACGCCGAGGACCGCGCCAAGCGCCTCGTCGACCGTGAGTTCAATCTCTCGAACGCGGCACAGCCGCCAGAGCACAACATGATCGTCGGCGGCGTGTGGAAGGCCGAAGAGCAGGGCGCCATGAGCGTGGAGGAGGGCATTGCCACGACGCTGGGCCTGAAGCTCGGCGACATGCTGCGCTTTGACATCGGCGGCATCCAGAACGAGGCGAAGATCACCAGCCTGCGCAAGGTGGACTGGGCGTCGATGCGCGCGAACTTCTTCGTGATGTATCCCGTCGCGAACCTGCCCGATGTGCCTGCAACCTATCTCGCCGCCTACCGTGCGCCCGACAAGCAGGGCTTCGACAACGCGCTGGTGCACGAGTTTCCCAATATCACCAATGTGGACCTGAGCGCCACGCTGCAGCAGGTGCAGACCGTGCTCGGGCAGGTGATCCGCGCGGTGGAATTTCTGTTCGGCTTCACGCTGGCGGCCGGGCTGGTGGTGTTGTTCGCGGCCGTCACTGCCACGCGTGAGGAGCGTGCGCGCGAATTTGCCATCATGCGCGCCATGGGCGCGCGTGGGCGGTTGCTCAGGCAGGTGCAGCGCGCGGAACTGGCGGGTGTGGGCTTGCTCGCGGGCTTTCTCGCCAGCGTGGTGGCCGTGGCTGTGGGCTGGGCGCTGGCGCGCTATGTGTTCGACTTCAGCTGGAGCGCACCGCTGTGGGTTCCCTTCGTCGGCGCGGTGTGCGGTGCGCTGCTGGCACTGGCAGCGGGATGGTGGGGTCTGCGCGAGGTACTGCGCAGACCGGTGGTGGATACGCTGCGGCGCGCGGCGCAGTAAAAGTTTGCACGGAGGCGCAGAGGGCGTGCGGCTCCGTTATGCTCGCCTGCGGTGACTTTTCACATGACTGAGAAATTGACAGAGAATTATTCGGACCTGTTCGCCGATACCAAACCGCTTGAATCGCCGCCCGAACCACCCGCACCGAGTCCATCGGTGAGCGCCGTGGCGGCGGCGCGCCCCGTCTCGTTCTTCCGATGGACGTTCGAGGGAATGCGCGCGTCCTTCCTGCTGCGCCCAAGCATCGCGCTCGATGCCGTTCCAGGTCCGTGGCAGCTCGCCTTTCTGACGCTGATCGCCAGCGGGCTCGATGTGCTGTTCGATCGGCTCTCGCTCTCGGGCGAGGTTCAGTTCAACTACCAGGGTTGGCTGATTCAATGGAGCCTGTGCCTGGTCACGCTTTGGCTTGCCTGGTGTTTTGCGCCGCGTGCGCGACTCGGCGCGGCGCAGGCTGCATGCCGGGTGATCGCATGGTTTGCGCTGCTGACCTGGGCCTTGTTGCTGCCGATGCTGGCTTATTACAGTGTCATGTTCTGGATAAAGATCGCTGACGACAGCGACGTGCCCGCATGGGTGAGCGATTTCTCGATGAGCCTGATCGCCTCGCTCTGGATGTTTGCCGTCATGAGCAAGCTCTCGCGTCACTATTTTGAAAGCTGGCTGCGCGCGTTCGTTCTGGTGCTGGCCGTGTTTGTCGTGACGGCCGTGCTGTTCGCCACGGCCGATGCGGAAACATGGCTTGCAGCGGATTCCGAGGGGGCTCCGGTGGAGGTTGTTCCCGGCGAAGAAGAGTCGGACGATGGTACGGATGAACAGGAGGAGTCGAACACTCCGGAAATGCTGGAAGCGCAGCTTCATGTGCCAGCTTGGAACGCGTCGCCCATCCTGATCTGAGGCGTGGAAACCTGTCATGCAGTGCCATGCATGCAGCGACGAATGCGGGACAATCTTTGCTTGTCTCTCTTCATTCACCTCCCGTCAGATTGCACCGCGCGCCATGCCAGAAGAATCCCCGAATCAAAACACTCCCGCCACGCCTTTCGAATGGATGGGCGGCGAAGCCAAGGTGCAGGCGCTGGTCACGCGTTTTTATGACCTGATGGATCTGGAGCCGGTCTACAAGGAACTGCGCGCGGCCCACGGCCCCGCGTTGGATGACGCAAGGCAGAAGCTGTTCTGGTTCCTCTGCGGCTGGCTCGGCGGCCCGGACTATTATCAGGAACGCTTCGGCCACCCGCGCCTTCGTATGCGCCATTTCCCCTTCGCCATCGGTATCCAGGAGCGCGACCAATGGGTGGCGTGCATGAATCAGGCGATGGAAGAAACCGGTGTGCCGGATGCGCTGCGCGAGCGGCTCAATCAGAGTTTCATGGGGACGGCTGATTGGATGAGAAACAGATAGTTCCCCCTGAGTCGCTTCGCGCCTTTCCCTTTTCTCGCTGCGCAGGAGGGGTTCGCAAGCAGCGCGGCGATGCGGCTCTTGTGCGGCCGCCGCTGGTGAAGGAGGCGCGCCGCAAAGTGAGGTGCTACAGCAACGTCACGGCGGTGTCATGCCAATTTTCCAAACTCCGGGTTTTCTTGTTCAGAGCCCGATATGTCCTCAATTTTCGAGCGCCGCGTTGAATTCTCTTTGTTCATCGCGTCTCGCCGTCACGTGCTTACCGCTGTCGCCGCAGCGTCCTTGCTCGCCGCCTGCGGTGGAGGCGATGGTGACGACGACACATCGCCTTCCACCAAGGCCGCAACCGCCACGCTGGCGGTGTTGGAGACCACCGATCTGCATTTCAACGTGCGCAGCTACGATTACTTCAAGCTGGCCGAGGACAAGAGCTACGGCTTCGAGCGTACGGCGACGCTGGTGCGTGCGGCCCGCAAGGAGTTCGCGAACACGCTGCTGGTGGACAACGGCGACACGATTCAGGGCACGGCGCTGGCCGACTACGAGGCCGTGGTGAAGACCATTCCGTGCATGCAGCAGCTGTCGATGTACAAGGCCATGGGCGCGCTGGGCTTCGATGCGGGAACGCTGGGCAATCACGAGTTCAACTACGGCCTGCCGTTCCTGAATCAGGTGCTTGGCGGCGGCATGGATGTGGAAGGCGTGGACTCCAAGCTCAAGTGCGCGGGCAACGGCTTCCCCGCCGTGCTGGCCAATGTGTACAGCAGCAAGACCAAGAAGCCGCTGGTGGCTCCGTATGCGATTCTTGAGCGCACGCTGGTGGCCAAGGATGCGGACGGCAAGGAGGTGAAGCTGCCGATCAAGATCGGCGTGATCGGCTTCACCACGCCCGGCATTATGAACTGGGACAAGCGTTATCTGGAGGGCAAGGTCTACACGCAGGGCGCGGTGGAAGCGGCCAATCAGTATGTTCCGGAGCTCAAATCCAAGGGTGCGAATGTCGTGGTGGCGCTGCTGCACGGCGGGCTCGATGCCAGCCCGTATTCCGCGTCGATGGAGAACCCGGGGCTGCATCTCTCCAAGGTGCCGGGCATCGATGCGATGGTGATGGGCCACCAGCACAGCGTCTTTCCTGATTTGGCGGTCACGCCCGCCTTCTCGCAGTCGGGGGTGGACAACAAAGCCGGTACGGTCAACGGCGTGCCTGCGGTGATGGCGAGTTCGTGGGGCAAGGCGCTGGGCGTGATCCAGTTGCCGCTCAAGTGGGATGGCAAGGCGTGGAGCGTTGACAAGACCAAGTCGAAGAGCGAGCTGCGCACAATACAGACCGGCAAGGACGCAGCGGGCAAGACCGTGTATGTGGATGCCGACAGCAGCATTGCGCCGCTAGTCGAGCCCCAGCATCAGGCCGCGATCACCTATGTGAAGACACCCATCGGCACCACCGATTTCCGCATGAGCACGCTGTTCGCCGATGTGGGCGATCCGGGTGCGATCCAGATCGTGAATCAGGCGCAGCGTGACTATGTCGCGACCTACATTCAGTCGAACCTCCTGCAATACAAGGACCTGCCGGTGCTTTCGGTGAGCGCACCGTTCAAGTCGGGCTTTCAGGGTGCGGCGGACTACACCGATGTGGCGGCGGGTGCGCTGTCGATCTCGAGCGCGGCCGATCTGTATCTTTATCCGAACACGGTCTATGCGGTGAAGGTCAACGGCGCCGACATCAAGGACTGGCTTGAGGCCGCCGCCAAGCGCTTCAACCAGATCGATCCGACTAAGACCACAGAGCAGCAGCTCATCAGCAGCTTCCCGGGCTACAACTTCGACATGTTCACCACGCCCGACGTGCAGTACGAGATCGACGTGACGCAGCCCGTGGGCGGTCGCATCAAGAACCTCACGTATCTGGGCAAGCCCATCGACGCGGCTAAGGAGTTCGTGATCGCGACCAATAACTACCGCGCGACGAGTGGCAAGAGCTTCATTCCCAAGCTCGACGGATCGTCAACCATCTGGGCATCGCCCGATGCGAACCGCGATGTGGTGATCGACTATGTGAAGAAGAATGCCAAGGTGACGCGCGCCAGCAATGGCAGTGCGAAGAGCTGGAAGTTCGCACAGGTGAAGACTGCTGGTGACGTGGTGTTCAGCTCGGGCGCTGGCGCAATTGCGGTGGCGCAGGCAGCGGGGCTCGCTAACGTGTCGCTGCTGACTGCCGATGATGGCTCGGGCAAGGGCGCGTCCAAGTACAAGGTTGATCTGTCGAAATGATCTGACGCGAAGCAGCGTTTGACTTCAGGCCCGGCAAGGCATCGCGCTTTGTCGGGCCTGATCGTTTTCAGGAGCGCGATGCTTCCTCGGGCTTGGGCAGTCGCTTGTGGGCGATGGCCTCGACATGTCGGGGCGGATGGGTCTTGCCGGGTGTGAACAGCTCGCCCGCGGTGTTGTAGCGGAAGGTCTGCACGCTGCCGTTGGCGTGGGTCAGCTCGACGATGCGGTCCATGCTGTCGTAGGCAAATCGCAGGGTGCCGCCTTTCTTGCCGCTGATCGCGATGAGGCGACCGGCGGCGTCGTAGCGGTACTCGATGCGCTGGCCTGCGGTCTGTTGCAGCAGCACGCGGCCATGGGTGTCGCGTTCGATGAGCAGGTGGTTGTCGGCGGCGTCGCGCAGGTGGATCAGGTCACCGGCCGGGTTGTACTGCCAGACGGTCGGCGGGTTGGCGCCGATGGTGCGCTCCACGCATCGTCCGTGGTTGTCGCGCAGGGTGCGGATGCGGGGCGCTCCGTCACTTTGCTGCTGAATGAGCTGACCCCAGCGGTCATGTTCGAGGTACAGGGTCTGGCCGTCTATGTTGGTGATGCTCGCAAGCAGACTTTCCGGCGTCCATTGCAATTGCAGCTTGTCGCCGCGTGCGTCTTCTATGAGGCTGGGCAGGTGGGTCTCATCATGCGCGTAGCGCAGACGCGTGGTGCGCGTGGCTGCGCCGGTGGAGGCGACGAGGCGGCCGATCAAATCGTATTGGTAGCGGAACTCGGTGCCGCATGCGAGCGTGACGCGCACCAGCTGGCTTTGTGCGTTGTAGACCATCTGCCGTTCCTTGCCGCCGTGCTCGCGCACGCACAGCAGCTGGCCGGTGAGTTCGTCGCGCTCGAAGTATGTGGTGCGGCCTAGTGCGTCAGTGCTCGTGATCAAATGTCCCTGCTCGTCGAATTTGCGGCCCACGCTGCTGCCGTCGGCGCGTTTGAGGCGCACCGCGCGGTGTGCTTCTCCCGATTTCGCGAATTGCAATACTCGCTGGCGATTCAGGCTGTCGGTGATGGTGGTGGTGTTCGATTCCCCATACTGGAAGCGGAGCTTGTGCCCGCCGGAGGTGCGTTGCTCGACAACCTGGCCGTCATCGCTGTAGTCGAACGCGACATCCGAGCGACCGGCGCGTGCATGCATCACGATACGGCCGGGCTGCAGTGTGTGGTATTCGAAGTGGTGCTGCAGCGTTTCGCTGCGTCCATAGACAGCCGCGAGCTCGCCTCGCATGGTGTATTCGTAGCGCACGATGGGGGGCTGGTGCGGTTTGATTGGATGCGCTTCCTGCACATGCGCGTCTCGGATGATGTGCACGCCCAACATACGCCAGCCAAGTTCTGCACCAAAGCCATCGGCCGACTTGCGCACGAGTTGGGGGAAGTATTTCAATTCGAGGCGAAACTGCCTGCCCGAGCTGTCTTCCGCCACCGTCGCGAGGCCTGTGTGCGGATCGTGGCCGAACTGCAGCATGCGGCCAAAGCGGTCGCGAATCACCCGCAGCGGCAGTCGCTGGCCGGGCACGAGCGCCTGATCACGATGCGGCCCGAAGATCCACCAAGGGCCAAGTGCGTGGTGGGCCACGAAGAAGAAGGATGAACGGCGGCGGTCGCCCGGATGCAGGCTGCGCCAGAGCAGGCGCAGCGCGGCAGCGGGATGGCGTGAGCGTGTTTCGAGCTGCTCGCTGCCGCCGCGTACCAACCAGAGCCGGTGTTCGGCGCTGTAGGTCATTTCGCCGGGAGCGAGTGCGGGCAGCGTCAGGTGGCTGGCCGGGCCGTTGTGCAGCACTAGTCCATCGTCGCATAGGCACAGCGAGGCCTCGTGCGGTAGCCACCAGCCGGGGCCAAGCAGCCCGACGGGCGTAGGGGTCTTGTTGTCGCTGTGCTGGCTGGAGTAGCTGCGCGAGATCACCAGTGGCAGCGGATCGGGCAGACACAGATCAAGCTGATCGCGCAGGATCTTCGTGCCCGATTGCAGGTCGATCTCTGCCGCTTCCGGTAGAGCAAACGGGTCTTGTACCTCACTGTGAAAGCGCTGCGAATGCTGAACCTGCAGCAGCAGTTGCTCCATCGGATCGCACCAGAGACTGCGTGCGACGATTGCCGTGTTGTTCGCCATGAAACTTCCCCCTCGATGTTTTTGTCGCATCAAACGCGAGCGCCGATGGTCGCGCGAGCGAGCGAAAAACAGGGAGGGATTGGCTCAATGACTCATGAATGCTCACTCACTGTGACACGATCTCAATCTCGGTTACGAGGTAGAAAGAGGCCGGGTTGACGAACTGTGCGGACTCCGTTGTTCACGGAACTACTGATGTCGGCAATGTCTGAAACTGGCGCGATCCAGGCGAGAGAGGGGGAAGGCGCGAAGCGACTCAGGGGGCGTCCTTATCGGCGCTGCGACGGCTGGAGCAGCACGACAAGTGCACCTGCTCCACCTTCTGCGGGCCTCGCCTGAACAAAGGCCAGCACTTCCTTTTTTTGTACCAGCCAGCTTTGCACGCGGCCCTTGAGCACCGGCATTTTTCCGGGCGAACCGAGGCCTTTCCCATGTACCACGCGCACGCAGCGGATACCGGTGCGAAACGACAGCCGGATGAATTCGCCGAGCGCCTCGCGGGCCTCGTCGGTGCGCAGGCCGTGCAGATCAAGCTGGCGCTGAATGCTCCAGTGCCCGGCGCGCAGCTTGTTTGTCACATCAGGGCCGATGCCAGGGCGGCGAAAACTCAGCTGATCGTCGGTGTCCAGCAGCGTGCTCACGTCGAAGGCGTCGCTGAGCGATTCGCGCAGCACGCGTTCCTCATCGAGTTCGCGCTGCACGGGCAGGGGCTCGGGCGGCTCAGGGGTGTACCACAATCGGTCGCTTTGTCCGCGCAGGGCCTTGACGTTTCCAATGGCTTCGCGAAACAAGTTCTGCTCGCGTTGCGCCTTGCGATGCGCCTCGGCCAGCGCGTGCTTGCGAGCCGCCTCTCGCTCGGCAGCCTCTGCAATGGCTTTGCGCAGGGATTTGAGGTCGGCGAGAGAGCGGATTTTGATGTCTGACATGGCGCGGAGAAGAACAATAGCGTTTTTACCGCATTGAAGGAGCCTCCTCGACCGCCGGGGTGAAAAATCGCACCCGATCGATTGCATTGATGGGCGCGGAGTCTGTCGCAGATCCGCTGGCCCCGCGCCGGCGCTACATGTGACCAGTTTCCGCCATGGAGAGCGCAGCGCCAGGGGCGATGATGAAATGATCCAGAACGCGCACATCCACCAGCGCCAGCGCTGATCTGAGCAATTGCGTGAGCTGGATATCCGACGGACTTGGATGGGTGCTGCCGCTTGGATGGTTGTGGGAGAGGACGACAGCGGCACAGTGGTGGTGCAGGGCGCGAACGACGATCTCCCGGGGATAGACGCTGGTCTGCGTGAGCGTGCCGCGAAACAGTTCTTCCATCGCGATGAGGCGATTCTGGCTGTCCAGAAACAGCACCATGAAGACTTCGTGGTTCTTGGCGGCCAGATGCAGTTGGAGGAATTGCTTGACGGCTTGAGGTGAGTCAAAAACCGTGTCCCTGCACAGCTGTTCGGCCAAGGTTCGTCGTGCCAATTCGAGGATGGCGGCCAATTCTGCGCGTTTGGCGGGTCCGAGCCCCTTGATTTTCTTGAGATCGCTGCCGCTTGCGTTCAGAAGGCCCGAGATACCGGAAAATCCAGTGGTCTTCACGTCAGAGTGGTGCGGTGTTGCTTCGGCTACCCTGGGCACTGTCTGCCTTGGATTGGGAACAACGGTATCGGGGGTGATCAGCTCCTGCGCGAGTTGCAAAACGCCTTTCCCCTTGATTCCAGTGCGCAGCACAATCGCGAGCAATTCCGCATCACTCAAGGCCTGCGGGCCACGGGAGAGCAGTTTTTCGCGGGGGCGGGATTCGGCGGGGAGGTCTTTGAGGGGCATGTCAACACCGCTTTCTTTAGGCGGACTCATAAGGGAATCCCCGATTTTTTACAATGGTGGCTGTTTTGCGAGGCCATTCATGTCAAGTTCCACTCCCGTTTCCGATTCCGCCGTGCCTACGGTGCAACCCGGCTCGTTCCTTACACTTCACTATCGACTGGCGGGGCCGGCCGGTGACGTGATCAATACTTTTGGTGGTCTGCCCGCCACACTGTCGCTCGGAACTGGCGAACTTGCACCGGCGGTCGAGGAGCGCATGCTGGGCATGGCCGAAGGAGCACGTGCCACGTTCGAGCTGCCTGCGGGCGCGGCCTTCGGCGAGCGCAACCCCGACATGCAGCAATGGCTTGCGCGCAAGGCGCTCAACGAGCTGGGCGATCCAATGGAGCAGTACACCATCGGCGATGTGGTGCAGTTTCCCACGCCCGACGGCACAGGTACCTTCGCGGGCACGGTGCTGCAAGTGCGTGAGGGCGACAAAGCCGTGCTGTTCGACTTCAGCCATCCGCTGGCGGGACTGCCCGTGACTTTTGAAGTGCAACTGATCGGCGTGCTCTGAGCCGCATCCGCACGACATCACCAACATAGAAGAAGCGACCCACGAGACCCCATGCAAAAACCCCAGGAAATCGTTCTCGCCGAGCCGCGCGGCTTCTGCGCCGGAGTGGACCGTGCCATAGAGATCGTCGAGCGCGCGCTGCAAAAGTTCGGCCGCCCGATTTATGTGCGTCACGAGATCGTGCACAACACCTATGTGGTGAACGACCTGAAGAACAAGGGCGCGATCTTTATTGAAGAGCTGGATGACGTGCCCGCAGGTGCGACGCTGGTCTTCAGCGCCCATGGCGTGAGCAAGGCCGTGCAGCGCGAAGCAGAGGCGCGCGGCTTCCAGATTTTCGATGCAACCTGCCCGTTGGTGACCAAGGTGCATGTGGAAGTGGCCAAGCTTGCCAAGGAAGGCTACGAGTTCATCATGATCGGCCACAAGGGGCACCCCGAAGTGGAAGGCACGATGGGCCAACTCTCCGAGGGTATCCATCTGGTCGAGGACCTGGAGGACGTGGTCACCGTGGCGCCGGGGCAGACCGAGCGTCTGGCTGTCGTGACGCAGACCACTCTCTCGGTGGACGATGCCGCCGCCATCACCGCCGCCGTCCGCGCACGTTTTCCGAGCATCCGCGAGCCCAAGCAGCAGGACATCTGCTACGCCACCCAGAACCGTCAGGACGCCGTGAAATTGCTGAGCGGCCAGGTCGATCTGGTGATCGTCGTCGGCAGTCCCACCAGTTCCAACAGCAATCGCCTGCGCGAGCTGGCAGCGCGTCTGGGCACACCGGCCTATATGATCGACAGCGCAGATGAACTCAAGCACGAGTGGTTCGACGGCATCGCGCGCGTGGGTCTCACGGCCGGCGCGTCGGCACCTGAGGTGCTGGTCAAGGACGTGATCCACCGCATCAAGGAGTTGGGTGCGACGTCGGTGCGCAAGATGGATGGCGTGGAGGAAACGCTCAAGTTCCCGCTGCCCAAGGGCCTCAAGATCGATGCTGCGACCGGCCTCGAAATCGAAGTGCGCAAAGCCCCGGAGACTGGCCGCTGAGACTTTTCAGTGGCTGATGCGACAATACAACGCTTGAATGAAGCTCCTTAATTGAGAGCATCAAGCGTACAGCCCGTGTAGGATTGCATCGCAATTTCCTCAAATTTTCATGAACGCGGCCACAACGCGCACTATGATGCCCGTAGCGCGCGCCGGGTACTCGTTCAGCCGGGGTCGCGCAAATTCATACAATTTGGGCTTCTCTACACCGGGGGAGTACATCGGTCTCCCTGATCATGGAAATAGCAATACTGTTCGCCCTCATCCTGCTCAATGGCTTGTTTGCCATGTCCGAGCTGGCCTTGGTTTCTGCGCGCAAGACGCGTCTGCAAAAACTTATCGATGAGGGCGATAGCGGCGCCAAGGCAGCCGTCAAGCTGGGTGAAGATCCCACGCGTTTTCTCTCCACCATCCAGATCGGCATTACTTCGATCGGCGTGCTCAACGGCATTGTCGGCGAAGCGGCTCTGGCGCAGCCGCTCGGCATCTGGCTCATCAAGATGGGCATGGAAGCCAAGATGGCGGGCTATGTATCGACCGGCCTGGTCGTGGTGCTCATTACCTATTTCTCCATCGTCATCGGCGAACTCGTGCCCAAACGTCTGGGCCAGAGCTACCCTGAGACGCTGGCGCGCATCGTTGCACGCCCGATCAACTGGTTGGCGATTGCTACCAAGCCGTTCGTGAAGCTGCTCGCTGGCTCCACCGTGGGTCTGCTGCGTGCACTGGGCGTGAAGGAAGGCTCTAACAGCGCGGTGACCGAGGATGAAATCCACGCCGTGCTGGCAGAAGGCACAAGTGCGGGCGTGATCGAAACCCATGAGCACGAGATGGTGCGCAACGTGTTCCGCCTCGACGACCGCCAGATCGGTTCGCTCATGCTGCCGCGTGGCGATGTCGTTTACCTCGATGTCGAAGATTCATTCGAGGCCAACCTCAAGCTGGTGGAAGAGTCCGACCATGCACGCTTTCCCGTGGTGCGTGGCAGCATGGAAAACGTGCTGGGTGTGATCAATGCGCGCCAGTGGCTGGCCCGTGCGGTGCGCGATCCGGCAGCCCGCGATCTGGTTGACCAGCCGCTCAAGCCTGCGCTGTACGTGCCCGAAACCATCAACGGTCTGGAACTTCTCGACGAGTTCCGCCTGTCCGACGTGCAGAT
This sequence comes from Diaphorobacter sp. HDW4A, assembly GCF_011305995.1. Taxonomy (GTDB): domain Bacteria; phylum Pseudomonadota; class Gammaproteobacteria; order Burkholderiales; family Burkholderiaceae_C; genus Diaphorobacter_A. Next base: position 35,505 of record NZ_CP049910.1, read on the forward strand.
GGCCTTCGTCATCGACGAATACGGCGAAGTGCAGGGCATCGTCACGCTGCAGGACCTGATCGAGGCCATCACTGGTGAATTCCAGCCGCGCGACCCAGAGACGTCCTGGGCCGTGCAGCGCGATGACGGCAGCTGGCTGCTCGACGGCCACATCCCCGTGCCGGAACTCAAGGACCGCCTGAATCTGGCCAGTGTCCCCGAGGAAGATCGTGGCCGCTACCACACGCTCAGCGGCATGCTGATGTTCCTCACCGGCAAGCTGCCCGCCGAGACCGACGCGGTGCAGTGGGAAAACTGGCGCTTCGAGGTCATCGACATGGATGGCAAAACCATCGACAAGGTGCTCGCTACCCGTGTGCCCGAGCCGGAGATCGATCTGTCGACGGAATCGATTTCAAACTGATTGGTGAGTTCCAAGCGATACATGCAAAGCCCTCTTCGGAGGGCTTTTCGCTGCACCTGCCACACCCGGTGCCCTCCCGCAACGTCGCGAATGGGCATCGGCGACACGGCGAATTTCTGCCGCTTGGCGCCCCGCTTCGGCCGCTCCATTAAAATCGGCGGTCTATGCTAGACATCCTCCAACTCCGTAAAGACCTCGATTCGGTCGTCGCTCGTCTCGAGACCCGCAAAAAGCCACAGGCATTCCTGAATGTGGACGCTTTCAAGTCTCTGGAATCCGAACGCAAGACCATCCAGCAACGCACGGAGGAACTGCAGGCCAAGCGCAATACGCTGTCCAAGCAGGTCGGCATGCTGATGGGCAAGGGCGAGAAGGACGCCGCGGAAGCCGCCAAGGCTGAGGTCGCGGCGCTCAAGGGCGAACTAGAGTCGTCGGCCACGCGCCTTGAGCAGATCCAGTCGGAAATGCTCGGCATGCTCCAGGCCGTGCCCAATCTGCCGCACGAAAGCGTGCCGGTCGGCGCCGATGAACACGCCAACGTCGAAGTGCGCAAATGGGGCACACCGCCTACATTCGCCTTCGAGGCCAAGGACCACGTCGACGTCGGCACGCCGCTTGGCCTTGACTTCGACATGGGCGTGAAGCTCTCGGGCGCGCGTTTCACCGTGATGAAGGGTGGCATCGCCCGTATGCACCGCGCGCTCGCGCAGTTCATGCTCGACTTGCAGACCGGCGAGCACGGCTACACCGAATGCTACGTGCCCTACGCCGTGAACACCGATTCGCTGCGCGGCACCGGCCAGTTGCCCAAATTCGAAGGCGACCTGTTTGCCGCGAAGAAGGGCGGCCAGGATGGCGAGCCCGTGCCCGACAACTCGGCGCTCTATCTGATCCCGACCAGTGAAGTTCCGCTCACCAACTTTATGCGCGACGTGATCGTCACCGAAGCCGAGCTGCCGATCCGCCTTACCGCGCACACGCCGTGCTTTCGTTCCGAAGCTGGCAGCTACGGCCGTGACACGCGCGGCATGATTCGCCAGCACCAGTTCGACAAGGTCGAGATGGTGCAGATCGTGCATCCAGAGAAGAGCTACGAAGCGCTGGAAGAAATGACCCGGCATGCCGAAACCGTGCTGCAGAAGCTCGGCTTGCCCTACCGCGTGATGTCGCTGTGCACCGGCGACATGGGCTTCGGCGCTGCCAAGACCTACGACCTCGAAGTCTGGTTGCCCGGCCAGAGCGCCTACCGCGAAATCAGCTCGATCTCCAACTGCGAAGCCTTCCAGGCACGTCGCATGCAGGCACGTTTCAAGAACGCCGCTGGCAAGAACGAACTGGTTCATACCTTGAACGGCTCGGGCCTCGCAGTGGGCCGCACGCTGGTGGCGGTGCTTGAGAACTATCAGAACGCTGATGGGTCTGTGACTGTGCCTGAGGTGTTACGTCCTTATATGGGTGGGGTGGTTGCGCTGACTGCGGGCTGATTCTCTTTGCTCCATTTTCTTGGCGCGGCTTGGGTTTTTTGAGAGCTGCTGGCCGGGAGTTCCGCCCGGCGGCGGAGTTACCTTTTGCTTGCGCGCAAAAGGTAACCCAAAACGCGCTTTGAAAACCCGCGGCAGAACTCGCTTTGTGCTTCGCGCGCCGCTCGGACAACCGCCGCGAGTCAGTGTTTAATTAAGAGGTGTGGTCGGCACGTCGCTGCGCTCGTGCCGTGCATCTCGCGACTTCGCGAGATGTTGGGGTGCAGGAGCGGCGTGATTTGCGAGCGGCCGTTTCAGCATTGCACACTCAAAAGCGCAGTGGGCATTTGGCACCGAACCCCTCTCCACAGACACCCAGCACGAGCGCAGCAATGTGCCGCAAGCACCTTTTAGTAAACCTCTAGCTCGCGGCGGTTGCCCGAACGGAGCGACGCAGTCGCGCAGTGAGTTCTGCCGCGTGCCCCCGCATTGAAAGCGCGTTTTTGATTACTTTTTGCGCGTATGCAAAAAGTGATTGCCCCGCCGGGGCAGTCCCGGCCTCAGCCCTCAATCACCCAACATCCCCCAAAAAGACAACGACCCTTCCAAGTCGTTACATATAAAAAAAATAATAAAAATCGACAATCTCTTGTTATCCCCCACCCCGCCCACACGTTATTCCGTCAGCCACAGCCGATCTTTCCCTCCGCCCCTCATTGGGAGAATCAAGCGAAGAAACATCAGCCCAGAGCAAGCAAACCAAGAGTTAGTATGTCTGTCATCCACCACCGGAGGTACCACCATGTGGAAGCTGGGTCGATTGTTCACCATGTTTCGCAAGGAGCTGCTGCTCGCCTGGGCCGTCTTGCGTGACCCGCGCGCGCCGAAGGCCGCCAAGCTTGTGACGGTGTTGGCCGCGCTCTATGTGGTGAGCCCCGTGGATTTCATCTCCGACTTCATCCCCGTGTTGGGGTGGTTGGACGATGGGCTGATTGCTTATTTTCTGCTCCAGCTGGCATTCAAGTTCCTGCCGCCCGAACTATTGGCAACGCTGCAGTCGCGCGTGAGTTCGCGAACGCAGCAAGCGAAGGCGGCCCGCTGATACTGCATCAAGCAGCGCACTTTCACGTTCCTGTTGCGAACGAGCCGCCCTGTCGTTCCTGAAGAATGAACCGGTTCACGGCCTGTTTTGGCCGCAGGGAGTGAGGTGCCTGCTCCGTGCGTCTTCTGATCCTGGCAGGTCTCGCTGCAGGTTTCGGCACTTTCCCATTGGACATCAAAGCAGCAGGAAAACACTGGCAGTGACTGCGGCATGCACGCGCGCCAGGTGTTCTCCCGGTCAAGTTCGTAGTGGACCGGTCCGTTGAAGATCCGCGCCGCTCTGTGGCGACTGTGGGGGGATGCTGATTTTTCGGAAGCCTATTTGAATTCTGCAACCCGTATTGCTGATTAATGAGAGTGAGTGCAGACAAACCATTTTTATGGCGAATGACGGGGTCCACCGGAGCAGATATTTTCAGGTCCAGGGAACTCCAACGCGAAGGTTTTTTGGTAAGTTATATTGTCCAAAATACCGTATTTAAGTGATATGCAAATAGCAACTCGGGGTATCTAATGGATACATATTTGCGAACGATCACTTGAATTCAGTAGGTTTTGAGGTTCCAGTGAACGCGCACCAATGACTGGGCTCGGGAGCGAGCTCGCAACAGGGGTGATGGGGTGGCTGGAAACATGGCAACCGAGTCCAGACAGGTCTGGATCAAGAGAAGAGGGCTGCGATTTGCGGCCATGGCGTGGTGGTGCGTCGGCGGCTTCGCGGTAGCCAGGGCGGAAGTTGCGGTTCCGACGGGTAATCTCGAAATTCTCTCTCCATCTCGTGAGCCCGTGACGGTGAGCGCCAGGCAGCTTGCTTCCTTGCCTCAGCAGTCCGTCCGGACGGTGACGGCGTGGACCGACGGCGTGAAGACCTTCACCGGGCCGCTGATGACCGACGTGTTCAAAGCGGTCGGCATCAGCTTGAGGTCAGGCAGCATCGTGCAGGCCAAGGCGCTCAATGGGTATGTGATCACGATTCCTTCCGAGGACTTTGTGCGCTGGCCAGTGATCGTTGCGTGGTCCATGGATGGCAGTGTGCTCACGCGGCGTGACAAGGGTCCGCTGTGGATCGTCTACCCGCGCAGCAGTGACAGCACGCTACGCGATGCCAAATACGACCACCGTTGGGCTTGGCAGTTGCGACAGTTGACGGTTCAGTCCGTCGGGCTATGAGGCGGCCATGAAAAATCCATCCATGTGCGCATTCTCAATCCGTCCCGTCATTTTGTGCGTGGAAGACGAGCCGTCCCTGCTGCGTGACCTCTGCGACGAACTGCGCGCGGCAGGCTATGAGCCCATTGGGGTGCCCGATGTGGCGAAAGCGCAGAACCTGTTGACACAATTGACTCCGTCGATGATCGTCTGTGATATCAACCTGCCCGGGAAAAGCGGGCTTGAATTCATGTCCGAACTGCGTACGGGAGATTTGTTGCGCGATGTCCCGTTCATGCTGCTCACCGCGCTGGCAGATCGCGAGCATGTGCTGCGCGGCAAATGGGCCGGGGCGGACGACTATCTGGTCAAGCCGGTGGACTACGACATTCTGTTGGCAAGCGTCGCATCGCGTCTGGCGCAGGTGGGGCGCATGCAGTCCAACTACCTCACGCAATTGCAGCAACAGTCGAACGAGCAACTGCTGCAATGGACCAATGTGCTCGACAAAATCAGTCACTGCGCGCTGGTGTGCGATGCGGCGCTGGGGGTGCGTTTCGCCAATCGTGCTGCCTACAGTCTGTGCCGCGATGCGGAGCACGGTCTGCTGTCGGTGGGCGGGGCCGGGCAGATCGTGCTGCACGGCGACATCGTCCAGCATGCGGATGTGCGCCAGTTTCTGATCGGAGACCGAGAGGCTGCAAAGGTGGATATCACCTCGCACGGAGCGACGCCCAAGAACTGGCAGGTCTCTCTGCTGGCCCTTGGCGAGCGCAGGGCGTCGCAGGCGCGGCGCGATGAGTCGTTTGTCGTCTTTCTGTCGGACCTGTCACAACGCCATCTGCACAACCGCGCAGGGCTGGCGCGGCGCTTTTCGCTCACGCCCACCGAAATGCAGGTGGCCAGTCTGCTCATCGATGGACTTACCAAGCAAGAGATGAGCGAGCAGATGAACGTCAGTGCGGCCACCATGGCCTATCACCTGCGCAATCTTTTCAGCAAGACCGACACCAAGCGCCAAGCCGAACTGGTGGCCATGCTCATGTCCGTGGCGTGGAACGATATCGCCATGCCTGCTTCCGCGCGGCATTGATGGCGCTGCGTGATGGAGTCTTTGGCCGTACCGCCTCCGATCCTTGACACCAGACGGGCGCGTCGGCGCTGGGTGCTGCTGCTGGGCATCGCGCTGCTGTTCTTCGCGTTCAGCGTTGCGGTAGCGTGGCAATTGGTGGTGTTGTACGGCAAGCTCAATATTCGTGAAGCCAAGAACACGCTGTGGAGTCTCTCGCAGGCGCAGAACCACGGCACTCAGCTTGAGCGCGACGACGAGCGGTTTCGGCAGGGCCTCATCAGCCGCGACGAGCTGTCGCTGCAGGAAGACCTGTTCTTCAGCCGTCTGACCGTACTGAAGGATGGCCCGCAAAAGCGCTTGCTCGAGCACTTCGATCATGAGCACGCAGTGCTCGCGGCGGTGGATCATTTTCTGGCGGTGGACACCGGCTCGATCGTCGACCAGCCGCGCGATTCAGATGTACACCGGGCACTCTCGGCGCTGACCCGCGCACTGGCCGCTGCAGGCAATCAGGTCATGGTGGTGGAGCGAGACGAACGCAGTCAGCAGCTCGAGCAGATCGGCGAGCTGATCCGGGCGGCGTTTGCGGCGTTTTCGGTGGTGCTGCTCACTGGGGGCGTGCTCGTGTGGCAACTGCTCAAATCGCATTCGCATCAGCGCAAACAATTGCGCATCATCGCCGAGCAACGTGACACGCTGCAGCTCACCGTGCACCAGTTGCATCAGGCACAGCTTGCCACCGAGACCTATCGCAACTTCGTCTCGCTCGTGTCTCACCAGTTCCGCACGCCGCTTGCCGTGATCGACTCCACCGCGCAGCGCCTCATGCGCACCGCGCGCAGCGCGCCAGATTCGGGCTTTGCCGACTCTGAACTCGTGCTCGAGAAGATGAACCTCACGCGCAGCACGGTCGAGCATCTGAACAAACTGATCGACAGCGTGCTCACCAGCGTGCGTCTCGATAGTGGCGCCGTGCGCCTGCAGGCCCAGCCACTGAACATGGCCGAGCTTATGGGGCGGGTGATTGCCACCAACGCACACCTGTTGCACGAGCGCCCTCTGCTCATGGAGACTGAGGGCAACGCCCATGACTACGTTTGCATGGGCGACCCCAATCTGCTGGAACACGTGCTGCAGAACCTGCTCTCCAATGCATGCAAGTACACAGAGAGTGGCACGGCGATCTCCGTCTCCCTCGCCCGTGCAGGCGACAGGCACATCGTTTGCACGGTGCGTGACTGGGGGGATGGCGTTTCCGAGGCGGAACTCCCCTTGCTGTTCGAGCGCTTCTTCCGCTCAGAGCAGGCCCGCTCGGCCGATGGCACAGGTCTTGGGCTCTATCTGGCACGCTCCATCGCGCAGCTGCATGGCGGCGACATGCACGCCAGTCTGGCAGAGGGCGGCGGCTTGGCGGTGCATCTGCGGATTCCCGCGTCGCGCTGACCGATTCCGGTTTGCCGAGGTGTGGGGCTTCCCTTGGGTGCCCGATGCATTTTTCTTTGCACATCTGCGTTTTCCCATCCGAACGGATGGGGCGCATTCTTTTTTGATTTTTTAACATTCGTTTACACCCACTCTCGGGCTGGTTGCGCGTGCGCACCAGCCGTTTGGCGAGCCATGCACACGGCGTCGCTGGCAAAACGGCGTCTCAAGACAGGAGTCGGTGAAGCGGGACGTGTGCTCGGTATGCCAGGGCGCGCGGACTCATTGATTCCACTATCAATTGAATAAAAAGATGAACAGAGAGCTTTTGTCATTCAAGCCGGAACCGACAGGGGGCGAAACGGTTGCGAGCTGGCGCGTGCCACGCCGGGTCACGGCTACGCTTGCCTGCCTCGCGGGCATGGCCACTGCCGCGCCAATGGTCTACGCTGCGGGCTACACCGTCGATCCCGCAGGCGGTAGCTTTGGTGCCTCAATGGATCTCGACTGCGGCGATCTGGTGGTGAACGGACCCTTCGATGCCACCGGGGCGAGTTTCACGAAAATCGGCAAAGTCATCATCGGCTCGGGCGTGACGTTCACTGCCGCCAACGCGACGCTGGAAGTCACTGTGGGCTGGGAGAACAGCGGCACGTTCAGCGGCGCGGGCAGCATCGTCACGGCAAGCAATGCCTGCGCCAACACCAGCACCACCTTTACCGGCAACACCACGTTCAACGCGCTGTCGGCGACGGTGGCGGGGCATACGCTCAACTTCACGTCGGGCAGCGAGCAGACAGTGACAGGGCAGTTAACGCTCAACGGAGTCACGCTGACCGGACAAGGCGGGACCGCCTACCTCACCTTGCCGACGGGTGGCGGGCAGACCATCGCGAACGTTGGCGTCAGTGGCGTCGACGCGTCGCGTGGACAGCGCTTGGCACCCACAGGTACCAATGTCATCACTGGTGCGGCAGTGAACTGGTTTGGAGTTCCCACGCCAACGACCCCAACGGTCACGAAGCCTGTGCCGGTCACGGGACCGTTTGGCCTTGCATTGCTGTCGGGTCTGCTTGCCGCAGCGGCACATCTGTCGCGTCGCAGATCAGGTACATCGCGTCGCAAGCCCGATTGAACCGCCCCCAAACATTCATTTCGTTTTCGAATTCATTCTTTCGTTTAGGCAGGAATCACTTGTCATGAAAAAAAATATCTCCGTTTCCCGCAAGTTCGCCATCAGCCCCTTGTTGGCAGGTCTCGTGGCACTTGCCAGCACCTATTCCGCACATGCTCAGGTGACCATCTCCGGGGCCAACGGCGTCGCGATCAAGACGCCACAGGGCGCAACCATTACAGGCTTTTCCAATGACGGAAAGGTCACTATTCCGGGTCTCGGACCGACAGGCGGTTATGTCAAGAGCAACGCCGCAGGCGAGCTTTCTGCAGATGCCGGTCCCGCTGGTTTGACGGGAGCCACCGGGGCGACGGGTGCAACTGGGCCGACGGGTGCGACCGGGGCGATTGGATTGTCGGGATCATCTGGTTTGACCGGAGCTACAGGTCCTCAAGGGAGTGCAGGCGCTACGGGAGCCACGGGTCCTCAAGGGAATACAGGCGCTACTGGAACCACTGGGGGCGCTGGCAACAGCGTCTTGCAAGGTACCGGAGCTCCTGCACCCGAACTCGGGAATGTTGGGGACTCTTATTTGGATTCCTCTGGTGGACTTCTGTACCGTAAGGATACCGCGACAACCTGGGTTTCGACAGGTAGCCTGACGGGTGCCACAGGCGTGACGGGTGCAGCGGGTGCCACAGGCGCAACCGGTGCCACAGGCGCAGCGGGTGCGGTGGGTGCCACAGGTGCAGCGGGTGCGGTGGGTGCCACAGGTGCAGCGGGTGCGGTGGGTGCCACAGGTGCAGCGGGTGCAGCGGGTGCGGTGGGTGCCACAGGCGCAGCGGGTGCGGTGGGTGCCACAGGCGCAGCGGGTGCGGTGGGTGCCACAGGCGCAGCGGGTGCGGTGGGTGCCACAGGCGCAGCGGGTGCGGTGGGTGCCACAGGCGCAGCGGGTGCGGTGGGTGCCACAGGTGCAGCGGGTGCGGTGGGTGCCACAGGTGCAGCGGGTGCGGTGGGTGCCACAGGCGCAGCGGGTGCTGCAGGGGCAGCGAGCACGGTCCCAGGACCTCAGGGGGCGCAAGGACCAGCGGGCGCTCAAGGGCCAACGGGTGCGGCGAGTACGGTGGCGGGGCCGACAGGCCCTACAGGGCCGACAGGTGCGCAAGGCCTGCAAGGTCCGACGGGTGCTGGTACAGGGGCGGTGTTCGTTGGGCTCAGTATCAACAGTTCGCTGTCCACAAGTCAAACCAGGTATGTTGGGGTGCACGGGATTGAAACTGCGGTCAGTGAATTCGACGCAATTCCTGTGCCCGTGGCGGGAACGCTCAAAGGTCTGAAGGTTGTCTTGGACGGGGCTCCGAACAACAGCGGTACCGGGGCAAATGCGACAAGAGGATGGGTGTTCACAGTGATGAACGGAAGTACAGCGACGGCCATCACTTGTTCGATTTTGGGTGCCGCGACATCGTGCACGGATGCATCGAACACAGCATCGGTTACAAATGCGTCCATGCTCATGTTGCGTGCGACTCCTACCTCGTCCAATCCAGCCAACAGCAGCGCTGCCAATTGGTCCATGGGCCTTCAATAGACATATGTCCTGAGGCACTGCGTCGGTTGTTCGACGGAGTGCCCGGAAACCTGCGCGTGGCAAGATGGAGGCATGACACCGGCCCTGATTTCCACGCAAGTTTCTGCACGCGACTTCATTCGTATCGCGCGGTGCAATCCCGTCAACGCCTCGCTGCTCTCGAGGCTTCGGTCCTTGGACATTCCGCAGTGCCACCTCACTGCGGGATGTCTTTTTCAAGCCCTCTGGAACACCACGAGCGGCCAGCCTGCAGACCGGGGCGTGAGCGACTACGACATCTTCTACTTCGATGACTCCGACCTTTCCTACGAGGCCGAGGATCGCGTGATCCGGGAGGTAGGGACAGCTTGCGCCGACCTGGACGTGAAGATCGAAGTGCGCAACCAGGCACGCGTGCATCTCTGGTATCCCGAGCGCTTTGGCCGACCCTATCCGCCACTGAAAAGCGCGCGCGACGGAATCGACCGTTATCTTGTCGCCTGCACCTGTGTGGGTGTTGATGTGGCAAGTGGGGAGCTGTATGCGCCGGATTCGCTTGATGATCTGGCAGCCGGGATTCTGCGGATCAATCCGCGCTTTCCTGACCCGGTGCAGTTCCGGCGCAAGGCACTGAGCTATCAGGAGCGCTGGCCTTGGTTGCGGATCGTCGAGAATGAGGGCTGAATCCCGACGGCGACCGACATGAGCAACAGCAGCAGCAACGACAACGGCCAGATCCCACCTTCATCCCTGAACGCCTTGGGCGAGCCGGTGCGGCCCGCGTGGCAGCGCGTCCCGGCGGACATCATGTCGCTGAGCGACTATGAGCGGCATGCGCTGCACCATGTGGAGCGGGCCTCGTGGGCGCACATTGCCTGCGGTGCGGACCAGGAGCTGAGCGTGGCGCACAACCGCGCGGCGTTCGACGCCATCCGCCTCGTGCCTGAGCCGTTGCCCGATCTGTCGGATGCGCACACACGTGTCGATCTGCTGGGAAAGACCCTCCGAAGCCCGGTCTTGCTTGCCCCCGTCGCGTACCAGCGGCTGATGCATCCAGACGGCGAGCTTGCGACCGTGCGCGCCGCAATGGCGATGCAGACGGCGATGATGGTGAGCACGCTCGCCACGCACACCATCGAAGACATCGCGCAGGCGGCCGAAGCGGCACGGCGCGAGCTGGGGCGGGGTGCGCCGCTGTACTTTCAGCTCTACAGCCAGCCCGAGCGCAGCACCTCGTTGAACCTTGTGCGCCGTGCGGAGACGGCGGGGTACGAGGCCGTCGTGTGGACGGTGGATGCCAACATCAAGCGCTCGCGCTTTCCTCTGCCCCCCGGTGTGGAGGCAATCAACCTGCGCGGCAGCCAGCAGCAGCCGACGCAGACCAGTGATCTGACGAGCGAGCACATTTTGTTCGGCACGCCACTGGCCCATCAGGCTCCCGGTTGGGACGAGCTGGTTTGGCTGCGCGCGCAGACACGTCTGCCGCTGGTGGTCAAGGGCATTTTGTCGGCCAGCGCGGCCAAGCGGGCGGTGGAGTTGGGGGCGGATGCCATCGTGGTCTCGAATCACGGTGGGCGTGTGCTTGATGGTGTGGTCTCGCCCATCGATGTGCTGCCTGCGATCCGCGCGGCCGTGCCCGCGTCGATTCCACTGATTGTCGATAGTGGCGTGCGTCTGGGCACCGACGTCGTCAAGGCGATTGCGTTCGGCGCCACAGCGGTGATGGTTGGGCGCCCGCAACTGCATGCGCTCGCCACGGCTGGCATGCTCGGGGTAGCGCACATGCTGCACTTGCTGCGCTCGGAGTTGGAACTGGCGATGGCGCAGACCGGCTGTGCCACGCTGTCTCAGATTTCACCGACGTTGCTAGCCTGCACTGATCGGTGAGGTGTTGGCTCCGTCCAAGGATTTATAGGGTATTGCAATCGTGGATTTAGCCTCTATATTCAATACCTAACCAGTCGCGGATCGAGCAGCGTCCCGCCGCGTTGGGCAAGGAGAAAATACCATGAACGGAGTCAGCAACAACGAGGCACTCATTCTGAGTGCGCAGGCCATCGAGGGGCGCTTGCCGGGGATCGATCCCTTCATCTTTGGTGCCTACCACCAGGATCTCTATCCCAAGGGCAACGGCCAACTGGGCCCCGATCCCGCACTGCTCAAGGGCCGCGACATCGGCATGGACTTCGGCCGTCAGGACGGCTGGAGCATGTACCACGGTGACGATGTGCCGGGCTTTCCCGCCCATCCGCATCGCGGCTTCGAGACCGTGACCATCGTGCGCAAGGGGCTGGTCGATCACGCCGATTCGCTGGGCGCGACCGCGCGCTACGGCGAGGGGGACGTGCAGTGGCTCACTACTGGCGCGGGCGTGCAGCATGGCGAGATGTTCCCCATGGTGCACGAGGACAAGGTCAACACGCTGGACCTGTTCCAGCTGTGGCTGAACCTGCCCGCCAAAAGCAAGATGGTGCCGCCAGACTTCACCATGTTCTGGGCACATGACATTCCGCATGCGGTGCAGACCGATGCGCAAGGACGTCGCTCTGAGGTCGAGGTGATCGCGGGCGATTATGTGCCCGTCGATGCGGCAGCAGCCGGTGGTTCCGGAGCGACGAAGGCTCTGCGTCCTCCGAGCGATTCATGGGCGAGCGAACCTGATGCCGATGTGGCGATCTGGATCGTCCGCGTGGAGCCGGGCGCGAGCCTGACGCTGCCTGCCGCATCGGTCGGAATCAACCGTGCGATCTACCTCACGAGTGGCAAGACCGTGACCGTGGGTGAGCACAAGTTCGATCAGCGCATCATGCTCGTACTGCGCTCCGATCTGCCGGTGCCGATGAAGAACGAGGGCAGCGAAGTGATCGAAGTGCTGCTGCTACAGGGTCGGCCGATTGGCGAGCCGGTGGTGGCGCGCGGACCGTTCGTGATGAACAGCGAACAGGAACTCTCGCAGGCCGTGCGTGACTACCAGCGCACGCAGTTTGGTGGCTGGCCCTGGCCTTCGCATGCGCACACGCATGGCAAGGAAAAGCGGTTTGCCAGGCACCCCGACGGGCGTGTGGAAACACCACGGGAGTGATCGATCCGCTCGCTGAACTGATTTCCCTGCGAGCATCATTGACAAGACTGCAAACGGGCCCCAAGCACGCTTGGGGCCCGTTTGCATTGGGACGGTGATGAATCCAGATTCACCACTTTGGGGCAATCACCGACACAGCTTGCCAGAAACAGCTGATACCGTGTCATGCCGATCCTTGGCTTCCAGTGGCCCAGTCAGCCACCGAAGGGACGCGCTGAAGAAATCCACGATATCGACACAAAAGGAGACAACTATGCAGACAAGAAAATTGTGGCCGCTGGCACCCATGGCCATCGCGGTGCTGCTGGTGGGCTGCAACAGCAGCAACCACCACGACGATGAAAACGAGTTGCGCGTGGACACCGATGCCAAGAGTTGCACGGTGCTCAGCAGCTCGGGCGGATCGGTCGTGGTGGGCTCGGGCGTGACGGGTGACCCTGCAGCGCCCGAAGCGGCGTCCGGATATCGTCTGGGGCTCAAGGCCAAGCAGTCCAACAGCTACATGGCCGTGGCCAACACGCCGCTTGCAAGCAAGGCCGGTTGCGAGGTGCTCAAGGCAGGAGGAACGGCGGTTGATGCAGCGGTCGCCATGCAGGCCGTGCTCGGTTTGGTAGAGCCGCAGTCGAGCACGATTGCGGGCAGCGCATTCATGGTCTATTACGACGCGAAGACCAAAAAGGTCGTCGCCTACGACGGCCGCGAATCCGCACCAGCGGCGGCCACAGGCTACTACCTCGCGCGACAGGATCAGGCCGATCCGAACTCGTCCGCGCCCGTGCCATCGGCGCGTCGCAGTGGCCGCTCGATCGGCGTGCCGGGCGTGCTGCGCATGCTCGAGATGGCGCAGAAGGAGCATGGTCGACTCGCATGGAATGGTCTCTTTGATTCGGGCATCAAGCTTGCGGATGACGGATTCAAGATTCCGGGGCGGCTGGGCGATGCGATCAAGAGCAATGCCACCAGTCTTGCACTCGACTCTAACGCCATGGCCACCTATTTCAAGGCCGATGGAACGCCGCGCCTGACCGGCGAGGTGATGACCAACAAGCCCTATGCGGCCACGCTGCGTACCATCGCCAGCAAGGGGGCGGACGGGCTGCATACCGGCGACATCGCGAAGAATATCGTCGCCAAGGCAGCGCAGTCGGTGGGTGACGATGCGGCGAAGACGCCCATCACCCCGAGTCTGATGACGCTCGACGATCTGGCAAATTACAAGGCCAAGAAGCGTGATCCGGTCTGCGTGAACTACCGCGGCACTTACCATGTGTGCACCATGTCGCCACCCTCGTCGGGCGGCATCGCCATTGCGCAGGGGCTGGGCATTCTGAGCCAGTTCAACATGGCGCAGTACGCACCGATGAATCCGACCAACGAGGGCGGAGTGCCGAGCGTGATGGGCGTGCATCTGCTCACCGAAGCCGAGCGCCTCGCTTACGCTGATCGAGACAAGTACGTGGCCGATACCGACTTTATTCCGCTTCCTGGAAGTGGCGTCCCCACGCTGCTCAATGCGGACTACCTGAAAGCCCGCGCCGCGCTCATCAATCCCGACAAGAGCATGGGCACCGCGCAGGCGGGCGATCTGGGAACCGTGCCGCTCGGTGTGGACAAGACCGTGGAGCATGGCACGACGCATCTGTCGGTGGTCGATGCGTATGGCAACGTGGTGTCGATGACGACGACGGTGGAGTCCAGCATGGGCTCGTTCCACATGGTCAACGGCTTTTTGCTGACCAACCAGCTCACTGACTTCTCTGCAGCGCCGGTGGATTCCGCAGGCACGCCGATTGCGAACCGCGTCGCACCCGGCAAGCGCCCGCGCAGCACCATGGCACCCACGCTGGTGTTCAAGGGCGACAAGCCCGGCGACTTCGTGATGGCGACGGGTTCACCTGGCGGTGGTGCAATCATCCAGTACGTGATGAAGACCGTGGTCGGCGCGCTGGACTGGGGGCTCGATGCACAGCAGGCCACCTCGCTTGTCAACACGGGCGCATCGAATAGCGCGACCACGGGCATCGATGGCTCGAATACGTCGCTCGATCTGACGGCGCTGGTCGACGGCCTCAAGGCCAAGGGTCACACAGTGAACACGGCTGCGCAATCGAGCGGTGTGGCCACCATCATCCGCGTGACGAAGGATGGCAAATCAGTGCTGCAGGGTGGTGCCGATCCACGGCGCGAGGGGATTGTTCTGGGAGACGGCGCGCTGTAGTTCGGGTCTGATCGTCAATTCACAATGACAACAGGGCGCTTTGTGCGCCCTGTTGTGCTTTCTGCCGGGTGACTCTGCCGTGCTATTCGAACAGCTGCCTGCAGATGTTCTTGCCCGTGGTGGTCAGTTGAAGGCTACCGCCTACCCACTCCAGCCAGTGCAGCAACACCAGATCGTCAATCACCACATCATCGATTTCATTGGCGCGACGCTTTTGAAGCAGTTCAGCCACTTGCGGCAGTACGCCGCGCAGCGTTTCCCGCCGGGCCTGCGGGACGGAGGACACTTGGTTCATACGAGCCCTTCTTTCATCTTGCGAACGGAAATGAGAAATCAGCCTACTCGCTTGCGTGGCGCAGCGCATCGGGGAAGCACTCGATGCGCGGCACGTGGAACCTCAAGTGCAGGCACCGATGATCCTTCACAGGCAAGCAATCCATTTTGCTGGATTTGGCCGGGCTTGCAAGCTGAATTTCGGGCGTCTGCCCGCCCTGCAAGAGTGCACGTCAGCCCTCTCGACTGAAATGAAGGTGACAGCGGTTGTTTTTCGTAAAGCTGAATTCGGCGCATGATGTGCAGACACCACGAAGTGGACGACACCACCCCGACAGTCACAGGAAACCCACAGATGCCGCAAACCAATCTTTCTTACCCGATGGAGGCCCCGGCTGCAGGCCACTGGCGCGAAGTCTGCAAGGGTGTCTACTGGCTGCGCCAGCCGATGCCGATGGCACTCAACCACATCAACGTCTGGTTGCTCGAAGATGGAGATGGACTCGCGCTGGTGGACACCGGGCCGCGTACCGAGGAAACCGTGGAAATCTGGACCCGGCTGCTGTCCGCACCGCCGTTCAATCGCAAGCTCACGCGCGTGTTTGTCACGCACATGCATCCCGACCATGTGGGGATGGCGGGCTGGCTTACGCGGCGCTTTGGCGTGCGGCTGTGGATGTCGCGGCTCGAGTATCTGAGCTGCCGGGTGACAGTCTCCGACATGAACCGCGAGGCTCCCAAGGATGCAGTTGACTACTTCCATGAAGCAGGCTGGCCCGATGCTGCCATCGAGAAGTACCGCGCGCGCTTCGGTGCGTTCGGCAAGATGATCTACACGCTGCCCGACAGCTTCCAGCGGCTTTCGCACGGGCAGAACATCCGCATCGGCGAGGGTGACTGGCGGGTGGTGATCGGGCGTGGTCATTCGCCCGAACATGCGTGCTTGTACAACGAGAAGGACAAGCTGCTGATCTCGGGCGATCAGGTGCTTCCACGCATTTCGTCCAACGTGTCAGTGCATCCGCTGGAGCCCGCGGCAAATCCCATGGCCGATTGGATGGAGTCGCTCGACTGGCTGGAGAAGAACATTCCCGATGACGTGCTGGTGATGCCTGCGCACGACGAGTGTTTTCACGGCCTGCATGCGCGTCTTTCGCATCTGCGCGAGAGCCAGCACAAGTCGTTCGACCGCTTGCGCGAGGTGCTCTCGCAGCAGCCCATGCGCGTGGTGGATACGTTCGCCGCGTTGTTCTCTCGGCCCATCGATGCCAGTTCCACTCACTTTCATCTGGCCACCGGCGAGGCACAGGCCTGCCTGAACTATCTGTTGGAGCGAGGTGAGATCAGTCGCACACTCAAAGATGGCGTTGCATGGTATGCAGGCTCCACTTGAGTCCCCATCGAAGCCCAGGCGGAGGCGTTGATATCGCCTCCGCCTTTGCCGCTGCGCGGGTTGCAGCCGCAACTCTCGCGCCTCTCCCACCTCCCCTTTTCATCATCAATTCTATTGAATAAGTGTATTTGATAGTGTTGATGAATCAATGCATTTTGGTGCATTCACTATGTTTCAATGTGCAAGCATGTGTAGTTGAAGCCCTTTGAACGTGATGCCCCATGCCGCACTGCAACTGTAGGGCGCGAGCAACTGCTGTCATGAAAATGTCACATGGTGCGTCAATGATGCAGAGTTTCCATCGCACGACATGACACTCAGCCCCTCACCCCGCGCGCCTCTCGGATTTGCCCATCGCCCCCCCGGTTGCGGAGTCTGTTGGTTTTTTCAAACACAACACGATGCGATGCGCTCTGAGGCAGGGGAGTCGGCGTGAGTGACGCGTTGTCGGACAGGCCGCTCGCCGCACCGGATGCCGGACTGATCTGCGGTTGGCGATTCTTTCAAGGCTCAAGCGAACCTGCGCAACCGGTTACGGCCACCGAAGCAGCGGCGTGGCTGGCATCGCATGGTGACGAGAACGAGTTTGGACAGAACAAGGAATTTCTCTGGCTGCATTTCAATCTCTCCAACGCGCTCTCACAGCGCTGGCTGGAGCGGTATGCCGCGTTGCCGGACACCTTCTTCGAAGCGTTGCAGGAGGGCTTGACATCGACACGCATCGAGCGCGCAGACGACTGGCTGGTCGCGGTGCTCAACGATGTGAATTTCGAGTTCAACTTCGAATCCGCTGATCTGGCGACGCTGTGGATTGGCGTGAATGACAAGCTGGTGGTATCTGCACGCTCCAAGCCGTTGCGCTCAGTTGACGATTTGCGTGCGGCGGTGCGCGGCGGCGACAGTCCCGCTACGACGGCCGAGCTTCTGGAGCACCTGATGCGCACGCAGGCCGATGTGCTCGTGAAGGTGGTGCGCGAGACGACGACGCGTGTTGATCGCATCGAGGACGCGATTCTTGCGCGCAGCTTTGATCATCCGCGCGCGCAACTCGGCAAGCTGCGGCGATTGCTGGTGCGGCTGCAGCGTCTGCTTGCGCCGGAGCCTGCAGCGCTGTTCCGCTTGCTGCAGCGCCCTCCGGCCTGGATGAGCGAGGATGATCGCCAGGGACTTGCAGCGGCTAGTGAAGAGTTCTCGCTGATGCTGCGCGATATGCTGACATTGCAGGAGCGCATCAAGTTCCTGCAGGAAGAGGTGGCCGCCGCCGTCAATGAGGACAACGGCAACAGCTTGTTTGTACTGACCGTGGTGACCGTGCTCGCGCTGCCGATCAACATCCTCGCGGGCCTGTTCGGCATGAACGTGGGCGGCATTCCGCTCGCGCAGGATGAGCACGGCTTCTGGATCGTTGTGTTCATCGTGTTCGCGTTCACCGCGATCGCCGCATGGCTTGCATTCCGCAGAAGGCGGCGCGAGCGCTGATACTCACTCCTTCTGCGTGGCCGCAAGACTTTCCAGGATCACTTCAAGCTGCGGGCTCATGGGCAGGTTCAGCGTTTGCCCCGAAGGCAGCTTGCGCTGGAACCAGCGTCGGTACTGGCGCTCGATCTCGCCATCGGCGGCCAGGGCTTGGAAAGCATCCGTGACGAGCTTGGCGAGCTGTGGATCGTCCTTGCGGAACATCAGGCCATACGGGTCGTAGGAGAGAAAGTCTCCCACCACCACATATTGACTTCGCCCATTGGGCGTTTGCGCGATCAGTCCGTAGAGCAGCACGTCGTCGGTCGCGAACGCATCGGCTGCGCCGCTGGTGACCTGCGCGAACGATTCGGCATGGTCGCGCATCGACATGATCTGCAGGTTCAGTTGGAAGCGCTGCGACAGATCACCCAGTGTCTTCTCGTTGGTCGTGCCCGAGGTGACCGCTACCTTCTTGCCTTTGAGCTGGGTGTAGTCGCGCACCGGCGAGCCCTTGCGCACCAGCAGTTTGGTGCCCGCGACGAAGAAGGTCGGCGAGAACGCGACCGTCTTCTGTCGCTCACGGTTGTTGGTGGTGGAGCCACATTCGAGATCGGCCTTGCCCGAGGTGATGGCCTCGAATCGCGTGGCCGAGGTGACCGGAACCCACCGGATTTCCAGCGGTTTGTGCACCGCGAATTGAACGGCCTGAACCAGCGATTTGCACAGTTCGATGGAGTAGCCAATCGGCTTACCGCGTGCATCGAGGTATGAGAACGGCACGGAGCTGTCGCGATACGCAATCGCGATGTGGCCAGACTCCTGCACCTTGGCGAGCGTGCCGCTCAGGTTGACCGGAGCGATGATGCCGCTGAGCCATGCGCTGCTGGCGGCGGCTGCGGCATCCTGCGAAGGTGTCTGGGCCAGCGCGGCTGTGCCGCAGGCCAGCAGAGTGGTCAGGCATAGCGCTGTACGACGAAGTAGAGCATGGTGGCGCATGGGTAGCCTCCGCCATCAGGCCACGTCAGGCGTGGGCAGAGGTTGGGCTTCGCGCGCGGCTTCCGCGTCGAGCTTGCGGGCATGCGCTTCGGCTTCGCCTTCGGGCAGCAGTTCGCCCTCCCACTTGGCAACTACGGCCGAGGCGATGGAGTTGCCCACTGCGTTGGTGGCGGAGCGGCCCATGTCGAGGAAGGTGTCCACCCCGAGAATGAGCAGCAGGCCGGCCTCGGGAATGTTGAACTGGTTGAGCGTTGCGGCAATGACAACGAGCGATGCGCGCGGCACGCCTGCCATGCCTTTGGAGGTCAGCATCAGGATCAGCAGCATGGTGATCTGGGTGCCGAGCGGCAGGTGGATATCGTAGGCCTGCGCAATGAACAGCGTGGCGAAGGTGCAGTACATCATCGAGCCGTCGAGATTGAACGAGTAACCCATCGGCATCACGAAGCTGGAGATCTTGCGCTTGACGCCAAAGCGGTCGAGCGCATCAAGAATCTTGGGGTAGGCCGCCTCGGAACTGGCCGTGGCGAACGACAGCATGAAGGCTTCCTTGATGAGCACGATCAGCTTGAAGATGCGCGGGCCGAGGAACACGAAACCCGCACCCACGAGCAACGACCAGAGCAGGAACAGGCCGAGGTAGAAGTCGCCCATGAACACGGCGAACTTGAGCAGGATGCCGAGCCCATTGACGGCCACGGTGGCAGCCATCGCAGCCAGCACTGCCAGCGGTGCGAGCTTCATGACGTAGCCTGTGATCTTGAGCATCACATGCGAGAGCTCGTCGATGGCGGCAACCAGCGTCTTGCCCTTCTCGCCAAGCGCGGCGAGGGCCACGCCGAAGAACATCGAGAACACCACAATCTGCAGGATTTCATTGTTGGCCATCGCTTCGGCGAACGACTTGGGGATCAGGTGACTTACGAAGTCTTTGAGCGTGAATTTGCCCGTTGCCAAGTTGGCCGACGCCCCGATATCGGGCAGAGGCAAGCCAAGGTTGTGGCCGGGCTGCAGCACGTTGGCGAGGATCAGGCCCAGCACCAGCGACACCAGCGACGCGGTGACGAACCATGCCATCGCCTTGAGAAACACGCGCCCCACAGAAGCCGCATCGCCCATGTGGGCGATGCCGACCACCAGCGTGGAGAACACCAGCGGGCCGATCAGCATCTTGATGAGCCGAAGGAACACGTCCGAGATGATGGAGATGTAGCCTGCGATCTCTTTGGCTGCATTTTTGTCGGGGAAGTTGGCGAAAACCATCCATCCCATCAGAATGCCGAGGACCATCGCACCAAGGATCAGAAACGCTGCGGGGAGCTTCTTTTTACCGGAGGGAGACGTAGCGGACATGGCTGTCATGACGTGCCTTTCGCGTGCCTTTCGGTGGCTATTGATGTTGTATTTGAATCCCCATAATGTTGACGAGCGTCCAGATTGTCCATCTGGTTTCTACCTAGCGGAAAGTGCTTCCCTGCAGGCCTTGTCACAAGATTGCTGCATGTGTTGCAGCATTCAACTGCAGTCAACCAGATTGCTTGCGGTCATCCCCCTGCGTAACCTTGTCATATCAATTTTTCAGCAACGATGCGGAGTGGTTTTGACATGGCGACAAGAGTGCGAATCGATGTGACAGGTGGTCCCGAGGTCATGCAGTTGGAAGCGGTGCAGGTGCGGGCACCGGGCCGTGGCGAAGTGTGGCTCGAGCAGTCGGCGATCGGCGTCAATCCGCTTGATGTGCTGCAGCGCAAAGGCGGCGCGCCACTGTCGCTGCCGTCAGGGCTGGGACTCGAAGGCGCGGGTGTGGTGGCGGCCGTTGGCGAGGGCGTGACGAACGTGCAAGTCGGTGAGCGTGTGGCCTATGCGACGGGGCCGGTCGGCGCATATGCCAGCGGGCGTCTGTTTCCGGCAGAACGACTCGTCCAACTGCCGGATTCGATCAGCCACGAAGACGCAGCGGCCGTGCTTTTCAAAGGCATCACGGCGCAGTATCTGCTCAAGACGACGTATGACGTGCGACCCGGATCGCGCGTGCTGATCTACGGTGCGGCAGGTGCGGTGGGGCAGTTGATGTGCGCGTGGGCAAGACATCTCGGTGCTTTCGTGATCGGCGTGGTCTCCAATCCCGAGAGCGTTGCGCGAGCAGAGGCTGCGAGCTGCCACCATGTGCTGGTGTTCGATGCCGAGCGCATGGCCGTCCAGGTGAAGGAGTTGACGGACGGCGCGAAGATGGATGTGGTGTATGACCCCATTGGTCGCAACACGCTGAACGCATCGCTGGACAGCCTGCGCCCGCGCGGGCTTCTGGTGTCGTTTGGCGCGACTTCGGGTGTGCCTGCGCCGATTGAAGTGGCGACGCTCAATGCCAAGGGCTCGCTTTATCTCACGCGCCCCTCGCTGGCCGCGCACACCGCCACCGCTGCGGAGTACCAGCAGCGCGCGCAGGACGTGCTGGATGCGGTGGTGCAGGGCGTGATCACGCCGCACGTGTGGCACCGCCATGCGCTGGGCGATGTGCGGGCTGCGCATGAGGAACTCGAGCAGGGACGCTCGCAAGGTGCGATCATTCTCACTTCTTGAACGACCACCGCGATGCCCCCATGTTTGCCACCGACAGTCAGCATGCCGATGAACTGGCCACCCTGCTCGCCCTTGCGGAGAAGGGCACGTTCGTGGCGGCGGGGGATCTGCTGCAGCGCCATCCCTCGGTGCTGACCAAGCGGCTCAAAACGCTCGAGCACCGCCTTGGCGTGCGGCTGGTAGAGCGCACCACGCGCAGGCTGCATTTGACGCAGGAGGGCGAACGCCTTGTGCAGCGGCTGCGCGAGGCTCAGAGCCTGATTTCGGAAGCCGAGGCGGAGGCCAGTCAGGGGGCGGTGCAGGCGCGTGGGCGCCTGCGCGTGTCCATCCCGGCGGCGATGGGGCGACGCGTGCTCGCGCCCATGCTGGCGGAGTTTTCGCTCGCGCATCCCGAGGTGGTGCTGGAGCTGGAATATGCCGACCGTATGGTGGACATCGTCGGCGAGCGATTCGACGCCGCCATTCGTATCGGCAAACTGGCCGACAGCCGGTTGGTGGCCACCAAATTGAGTGAACATCAACGCATCCTCTGCGCGGCGCCGGTCTATCTCAAGCGCCATGGAAAGCCGCGACAGCCCAATGATCTGGCCCGGCACAACTGTCTGGGCTTCACCGGCTTCATCTCGTATCCCGAATGGAAGCTGATGCGCGGCGAGGAGTGCGTCACCTTGACCGTGAACGGCAGCATGATCAGCAATGACAGCGAAACGCTGCTGACTGCCGCGACGTTGGGCGTGGGAATCGTTGGGGGTGGAAGCTGGCTTTTCAAGCCTGCGCTGGCAGACGGGTCCCTGGTGCAGGTGTTGCCGCAGTGGCAGCTCAATGCGGATACGGGCATCTACTTTTTGCGGCCCTCGGCCCAGTTCAGTACGGCCGCGATGACGGCATTCCGGCAATGGGTGGTGGACTGGTTTGCTGCCGGGCAGAATAGCAAGGCGGCACGCGCCAGGTGAGCGCTTTCAGAAATCGAGAGAAGCTGCTGAAGGATTGAAAAAGGCCGCGTCTGCTGATCAGGCTTGGCGCGCAGCCCGCGCGCCATCTCGCTTTCATCCATAAAATGAATTTCATGACGGGCCCATGCCGCCCGTTGGCGAAGACCTTCGAGACAAGTCTCTTTCGCTGCGCGTGAGTTTGTCGATTCAAGCGTCAGCGAACTGCCGCGTGCGCCGCGTTCGCCTTCTCGTTCGCTTTCTGTCTGCCGCCTCTGGCAAACACCACTTCGCAAACTTGGACTACAGGTTCTGTAGGAATTCGCCGCCTCTTGCGGCCAGCGCGCGAAGCAAAAATCAAACCTCCCGGGATGACCCACGACATCCCAGAAGTCAGGAACTACCACATGAAATTCATCTTGAACGAGCAGCCGGTCGAGCTGCAGGGCGTCGCTTTGGACACGCCCTTGCTCTACGTGCTGCGCAACGACATGCAGCTCAACGGTCCGAAATACGGCTGCGGCCTCGGCGAATGCGGTGCCTGCTCGGTGCTCATCGACGGCAAGGTCGCGCGTTCGTGTTCGATTCCTTTGAGCGTCGTGGAAGGCGCGCATGTCACCACGCTCGAAGGTCTTTCGCCTGCAGCGACGGCGGCGGCCAAGGCCGGTGTGGCGCAGGATGCGCAGTTGCAGATGCTCGGTCAGGCGGCCATCGAGGCCAGCAACGCGGCCAAGCCCGCAAGCATTGCCCCTATCACGCTGCACCCCGTGCAACAGGCATTCATCGAAGAGCAGGCCGCGCAGTGCGGCTACTGCACCAACGGCATGGTGATGGCGCTGGTGGCGCTGTTCGACAAGCAACCCACGGCCAATGACGAGCAGGTCAAGGTGGCGCTGTCGGGCAACCTGTGCCGCTGCGGCACCCATGTGGAAATCATGCGCGCTGCGGCGCGGGCCCGCGAGCTGATTGCGCAAGGCGGCAACAAGGCAAAGGGAGCTGTGTGATCATGAAAAATGACATCAACAACAACCTCAGGCTTCCGATCCAACTCACCCGCCGTCAGTTGTTGAAGGCAGGCGGTCTGGTGATGGTGGCATCAGCCACTGCGACCCATCTGTTCGCGCAGAACACGGCACCTGCCGCTGCACCCGCTGCCAAGGCTTTTCCCGTGCCTGCGGACAACCGGGTGAATACCTTCATCGCCATCGGCACGGATGGCCAGGTGACGGCATTCTGCGGGCACGTGGATCTGGGTACCGGCGTTCGCACCGCGCTCGCGCAGATGGTGGCCGATGAGCTGGACGTGACTTTCGAGCAGGTCACGATGGTGCTGGGCCACACGTTCAAGACGCCCGACCAGGGTCCGACGATTGCGAGCGCGACTATCCAGGTGACCGCCAAGCCGCTGCGTCAGGCGGCGGCGCAGGTGCGCGAGCAACTGGTGGCGCTGGCCGCGCAGAAGCTCGGTGTGCCAGCTACGGCAATCACTACGCGCGATGGCGTGGCGCATGCGGGTGGCAAGCAGACGGGTTATGGCGAGCTGGTGCAGGGCCAGAATCTGGAGCTGCCGCTCAACACCGAGACCGTGCTGCGCAAGCCGAGCGAGTACAAGCAGATGGGCAAGTCGGTTGCGCGTGTCGATATCCCGAACAAGGTGCTGGGTGCGCTCACCTATGTGCACGACCTGCGCCTGCCCGGCATGGTGCATGCGCGCGTGGTGCGTCCGCCGTATGCGGGTGCCGATGCGGCAGCGCCGTTTGGCAGCGCGCTGGTGTCGGTCGACAAGGATTCGGTCAAGCATCTGCCGGGCATTCTCAGCGTGGTGGTGCAGGGCGATTTCGTGGCCGTGGTGGCCGAGCGCGAAGAGCAGGCCATCGCGGCCATGCGGCAGCTCAAGGTGCAGTGGAAGGAGTGGGCGGGGCTCCCCGATCTGTCGCTCGCCGGTCTGCACAAGACGCTGACCGATCTGCCCAAGAAGGACCGCGATCTGGTGGTGGAAGACGGTGCGCTCGACGCCATCAAGGACTCCGCCAAGGTGATCGAGGCCGAGTATGTGTGGCCGTATCACATGCACGCTTCCATCGGCCCGTCGTGCGCAGTGGCACGTGTGGCGGATGGCAAGGCCGAGGTCTGGTCCGGCACGCAGAATCCGCACGACATGCGCAAGGACGTCGCCAAGCTGCTCGACATGGACGTCGACGCGGTGAACATTTTGCGCATGGAGGCCTCGGGCTGCTATGGCCGCAACGGTGCCGACGATGTGAGCGCCGATGCCGCGTTGCTCGCCAAGATTACCGGCAAGACGGTGCGCGTTCAGCTCATGCGCGAGCAGGAACATGCGTGGGAGCCCAAGGGCACAGCGCAGCTGATCCGCGTGCGCGGCGGTCTCGATGCACAGGGCCATGTCACGGGCTACGATTTCAAGACCTGCTACCCGTCGAACGGCGCGACCGTGCTTGCGCTGCTTCTGACCGGCAAGGTCGAGAACAAGGCCGTGGTGCAGGAGATGGGCGACCGCACGGCAGTGCCGCAGTACGAATACCCCAAGCGCCACATCATCAGCCAGGACGCCGCACCGATTGCGCGCGCTTCGTGGATGCGCGGCGTGTCCGCGCTGCCCAATGTGTTTGCACACGAATGCTGGATTGACGAGTGCGCCTACGCGGCTGGTGCGGACCCGATTGAATACCGCCTGCGCTATCTGAAAGATCCGCGTGCCGTGGCGCTGGTTGAGGCCGTCAAGAAGCAATCGAACTGGCAGGCAGGCCGCGCATTCCGCAGCCCGGCGCCCGCAGGTGAGCGCCTTGCAAAGGGTCGCGGCTTTGCTTACGCGCGCTACTTCCACAGCAAGTTTCCGGGCTACGGCGCGGCATGGTGCGTGTGGGTGATCGACGTGGTCGTCGACCGCCAGACCGGCAAGGTCAGCGCCGAGAAGGTTTTTGTGGCGCAAGACACAGGCGCGATGGTCAACCCGGCTGGCGTGCGCCATCAGGCCCACGGCAACATCGTGCAGTCCACGAGCCGCGTGCTCAAGGAATTCGTCACCTTCGACAAGCAGGGCGTGACGGCGCTGGAATGGGGCGGTTATCCGATCCTGCGATTCCCCGAGCTGCCAGAGATCGATCTGCAACTGGTCGAGCGCCCCGAAGAAGCGCCGATGGGCGCGGGCGAGTCGGCCTCGGTGCCGAGCGCTGCGGCGTTCTCCAACGCGATCTTCGACGCGACCGGCGTGCGCCTTCGCGAAGTTCCATTCATCCCCAGCCGTGTGCTTGCCGCGCTCAAGAGTGCGCCCGCCGCGTCCTCGGCACCGGCCGCCAACGCTGCAGCCCCGGCTGCGAGCCAATAAGAAAGAAGGGGAGCACACATCATGCGTACCTTGAAGAAACTGTTTTTCATCGTGCTGGCGCTGCTGATCATCGTGATCGGCGGCTTCTTCGCGTTGACCCACCAACCCGCCATCGAGCCCGCAGCCCAACCGGCGGCAGGCAGCTTCGCGCCACAGCAAATTGAAAAGGGCAAGCTGCTGGCCGCCATGGGCGACTGCGCGGTCTGCCACACAGCCCCGGGTGGCACGAAGAACACTGGCGGGCTGCCCATTGCCAGCCCGTTCGGTACGATCTACACGACCAACATCACGCCCGATGCTGACACCGGCATCGGTGGCTGGTCGTATGAGGCGTTCGAGCGCGCCATGCGCCATGGCGTGAACCGCGACGGCCAGTACCTGTACCCGGCGTTTCCCTACACCTCGTTCACCCACGTGACCGACAAGGACATGAAGTCGCTCTACGCCTATCTGATGACGCAGCCCGCCGTGAAGCACCAGCCGCCGAAGACCGCGCTGAATTTCCCGTTCAACGTGCGCCCCGGTATCGCCGCGTGGAACTGGATGTATTTGAAGAAGGGCCCGCTGCCGGAAGACGCGACCAAGCCGCCCGAGTGGAATCGCGGTGCCTATATCGCCGAAGGTCTGGGCCACTGCAGCGCCTGCCACACGCCACGCGACCAGTTCGCGGGTGAGAAGGGCGGCTCGGAAAAATTCGCGGGCAGCACGCTCGATGGCTGGAGCGTTCCCGCGCTCACCTCGAAGACCAGCGCGCCCATGCCCTGGACGGCCGATGATCTGTATGCCTACTTTAAGCACGGCTTCTCGCCGCGCCACGGATCGGCAGCAGGGCCGATGGCGCCGGTTATCCACGGCCTGTCGCAGCAAAGCGATGCGGACCTGAAGGCGCTTTCGAGCTACATCATGTCGTTCAAGGATGCGAACGCGCAGCCCGGCGATGCCGAGGCCTTCGTCGCGGGCAAGTTCAAGGAGTCGAAGTTTGCACTTGACCACGATGGCTACCGCCTGTTTGAAGGCGCCTGCGCAAGCTGCCACAGCGATGCGACCGGCGTGAAGGACAGCATGTTCGGCGTGCGCCCGCAACTGGCACTCAACACCAACCTGTACTCCGACTCGCCAAACAACGCGGCGCTGGTGGTCCTGAACGGCATTCAGGAGGCCGCAACGCCGACGATCGGCACCATGCCGGCCTTCCGCCACAACCTGAGCGACGCGCAGATCGCCACGCTGCTCAACACCATGCGCGAGCAATACGGCCTCAAGCCCTGGGCCGATCTGCCCGCGCAAGTGGGCAAGCTGCGCAGGGATACGGCACCCAGCGCGACGCGGTTGAGCGCGCATTGACGGCGCTCTGAGCCCGCTCTGAAACCTGCATTGAAGGGCAAGGCCGACCTCGTGTCGGCCTTTTCGTTGGTGTCGCTGGCAGGTAGCTGAAATCGGTTTGGGATATAAATCGGGGATATCCGAGCCATTGCGGCGGTGGTGAGTCATCACTGCGCTTGCCATGGTTTGAATGCAGAAATCCAATTCTCTGACTCCGGGAGCCGACTTTGAGCCAGCAATTTCTCGTGATTTCCGGTGGTGAGCTGTGGCTGCACGAGGCCGACGGCAAGTCGTCACAGATCATCTCTCCCTTCGCCAAGGAAATGCTCCAGCGCGAAGCCGACCGACAGCGCACGACCTCGTGGAAATATGCCGAACGCGAGGACAGCAAGGGCCTGATCGGTCCGGCGCTGTGGGGCCGCGGCGGTGGCGGCGATGGCAACCTTGCGCCTGCGCGCTTTCTGCATGTCTGCAAGGCGGGCGAGCCGCGCACCATCTACTACGTGATGAACGTGGGGCGCACGGTGGGTCTGTTCAAATATTACCTCGACGAACAGCGCGAAATCCGTCTGTTCCACAGGCAGCAGGCGCAGATTCTGGGGCTCGCCTATCTGCCGCAGACGCGCCATGTGGTGCTCGCCATCATGCATGGCGATGGCACCTCGCACCTCGAAGTCTATGACGAAGAGGGTACGCAGAAGGGCGCGATCACGCATGGCGACAGCATCGACGCCGCGCCTGCCGCCATGCCCGGCGCCGAGGCCACGGTGGTTTATCAATCATGGGGGCTCGCACGCAACGCGGATTCGGGTGCGGTCGTCGGGCTTGGTCAGTCGGCCGTGCACTGGGTGGACTACAAGGCGGGCGAGATGGACAGCCTGCTCGACGATGCGGCCTGGGACTTCGTCGCGCCGCGCATCTCCGAAGACCGCGTGCTCTATTCGATCCGCAGACCGGCCGACAAGCCGCTGCACGAAAAGGCGGGCGGCGCGGCCAAGGATGCATTTCTGATGCCGCTGCGTCTGGGCAAGGCGGTGTTCGGTTACCTCAACGTGTTCTCGATGCTCTACGGCAAGGAGCCGCTGCGCTCGGCGGGCGGGCCGCGCACGCCGGAGCTCGATCAGGATCTCGGCACACTGTGGTTGCATGGTCGGCGCATCGAACTCTCCAAGGTACGCAATGATCCCGAATACGCGGGCAATCTCGTGCCCGCGTCATGGAAGCTCATCGCGCAGACAGGGCGCAACGCTGCGGCCGAGGAGATCGCCAGCCACGTCGCGCAATTTGACGTGCTGGCCGATGGCGCGCTGCTTTATTCGAACGGCTACGACATTTACCACTGGCAGCGCGGCAACGCCCGCAAGCTCGCGCGGCGCGAACTCGTCGAAGGGTTGCTGGGGATAGCCCCCCCCTGAGACGCTTCGCGCCTTCCCCCTCTCTCGAAACGCGTTGCGTTTCGAGAGAGGGGGGCGCAGCCAGCGCGGCGGGGAGGCTCTTGCGCGGCAGCCCTCGCTCAATGCGCGCTAGCTTCAGGCGCTGTGGGTCTTTGCGAAGCCCTCATGCGCCGCGCGTGATGCGGCGTGCGACGGTGGCAATCGCGGGCTCGATGCTTTTGCTGCTTCCCTTGCCTGCGGTGATGTAGACCGCTGCAATGATGGGCGGGCGGTGGGGCGGCCAGAACACGCCCACATCGTTGACCGAGCCATTGCCCGAGGAGCCGGTTTTCGTGCCGATTTTCCAGCCCGTGGGCAGATCGGCCGCGAGACGGCCGCGATTGGTGGTGGTGGCCTGCAGCCAGCGCGTGAGCTGCTCCCGGCTGCCGGATGACAGCGCATCGCCGAGCACCAGTTGCTGCAGCAGCGTGGCCATGGCGCGCGGTGATGTCGTGTCGCGCGGATCGCCCGGCTTGCTTTCGTTCAATGCGGGTTCCCAGCGATCCAGACGTGTGACGTCGTCGCCCAGCGAGCGTGCAAAGGCGGTGAGCCCCTGCGGCCCACCGAGTGTGTCGAGAATCAGGTTCGCGGCCGTGTTGTCACTCACGGTGATGGCGGCGTGGCAGAGCTCGGCGAGCGTCATGCCGTTCTTTCCTGCCTGTGATTCGGTGACCGGCGAGTACTCGATCAGCGCATCGCGGCCAAAGCGGATGCGGCGCTCCAGCTGCTCGCGCCCCTGATCCACGCGCTGCAGCACATGCGCAGCGGCCAGCCATTTGAAGGTGCTGCACATCGGAAAACGTTCGTCCAGACGCTGACCGTCCCAGTGGCCGCTCGCGGTGTCGAGCACCGCCACGCCGAGTCGACCGGTCGATTGCGCTTCGATGTCGGCATAGGGGCCGGACGGTGATTTCGGTTGGGATGTGGAGCAGGCGGCCAGCGGCAAGGCTGCGGCTGCGCAGGCGCTCAGGGCGCTGATGGCCCGAAGATGGAATTGACGACGGTGCATGGTGTGCGGCTTTCGATGTGTGGGAGGGAAAGAAGGTGTTTTGTCGACGGCCGCAAGAATGCCCGTGGATTGCGTTTTCGTAAAATAGCTACTCATAACATTCGTAACGCGTGCTCATGACGACCAAGAACCACAGCATCCCGATCTCGCTCGAGACTCCGTGGCGCGTAGCCGATGCCGGTGCGTCGCGCTTTGCCGCGTTGCTGCTGCTCGCATTGGCTGTGGCGCGTCGTTCTGGCGAGCCCTGTGTGCCGGTCTACCGGTTGCATTTCTTGGGGCAGGCGGGCCATGCGTTTCCGATGGCGCTGAGCCGGGCCTTTGCGCTGTTTGCACGAGCAGGCATGGCGGTGGGCTGGGGTGGCAATCCGGCGGCGGATGTCTTCACGCTGTCGGTGCGCGGGCGGGTGCATGGGCCGTTCTGGTTGACGAAGGCGGATGCGGCGCGTCTACAGTTTTTTGTGGATGGGAAGCTGTTGACGTTGGTGCAGCAGAAGAAACTGCTTGCGAGATTGGCGGGGTCGTTTCAAGCGGCGGGCGATGCGACTGCCGACGCAGAATTGGAAGCGCGGCTTGATCGCTGGATGCGGGTGTTTGTGCTCAGGCAGTCGGCGGAGGAGGGGCGGCTGTCCGTGCGCGAGGTGATGGACGGACTTGCTCGGGTGCGGGGAGGCGAAGACGGGTGTGACGCCTCGCGGCTCTGGGCGCTGAATCTGCAGGCCCGCTATGCGCGCCTGGCGCGGGACGGTGATCGTGCACGCGCCCTGTACAAGTCACTGCATCAGCGCAGCCGCGCGCCCATGGCATCTGATGCAGACGACGAGTTCACGCGGCGCATGCCGGTGCTCGAGGCGATAGCCGAGATCGGGCTCGCGTGGTGTGACCATCAGGACAATCGCAGCGCGGCGGCGCTGATGCGGCTTGAGCAGATGCGCGATCGCTTCGAGGGCGAGGTCGCGCCGCTGCGGCTGAGTTCGCGGCTGGCGGCGGAGTATTTCAATCTGCGGGCGCTCGCGCGGCGGGCGCTGCTTTTGGGTGCCACGGCGCAGCCGCATGGGCAGAGCGCGCAACAGGTGCTGCGTGACATGCAGCTTGCCCTGGTCTGCGCGGTGGAGACTGATTCGCTCACGCTCATGGAGGCCGTGGCATCCAACCTTGGCTACTCGCTGTGGCTGCTCGCGCCATCGCTGCAGGCGCGGCTTGGCGCTGCGGCGGGGCGGCGTTTGGCCGTACGCTGGATTCTGACCGGCGAGGCGCTTGCGCGGCGGCATGGGCTGGGCTCTGGCTCCTACTGGAACATCATTTACATCTGCCGTATTGCGCGCGGTGCGGCGGTGAGTCCGGACGACGCGGATGCTTGCTCCCAGATTGATGAAGCAACGCTGGCCGATTGGACTGCAGGGGTCTGGTCGCTGAAGGGTTTGCGCGCCGATCTCGCGCAAAGCAATGGCGACGCCAGTGACCCTGCGCAGCGCGAATTGCGCTCTTTGTGTGAACTGCTGCTTCCTTCGTCCTTGCCCGACTGGATCACGCTCACTGCGCGCATGCTGGATGCCGTGAGCGAGGACGTGGATGGCCAAACGATATCTCCCGTTCAACGCTGTGCTGCCATGCTGGAACACCTTTGGCAGCTCGTGCTGCAAGGCAGATGGGATGCAGCCGTCGAACTAAGGCGTCATCTCGAGGCGCAGCTGACTTCACTTGAGGTGGCACAGCGTAAGTACTTCAGGGCCGATCTCGCACGCTTGCCCCGCGTATGAGCCGTACCCGTGCGATTCGTGGGCGGCGTATCTGAATGTGCTGCCAAGCGCGGCCTTGACGAGTCAGGGTCCCCATTTTTCTGAACACTTGGATTCAGAATTTTCAAAGACCAGACGGGCCGTTGCATAGCAAGTCAACAAGCGTCAAATTCGCTCGCGAATGTTGATAAATGTTGGTATTCACTCCTTTTGATATTCATACGATTCATGAGCGATTGCAGGAGCTGGCGGCGCATGCCGTTGGGCGATCGACAAGTCATACGCATCAGACGTATTCCGTGAAATCAACCATGAAGCATCATGAATACAAAACACAGAGGGTGGGAACTGTCCGTCAAACCGGTTCATCTGGCAGTCTTGCTGCTGTTCGGCGCAAGTACGACGCACGCAGCAGGCACGAACCTGATCGTCAACGGCGGCTTTGAAAACAATCCGCCCGCAAGCTGCGGCAACAATTTGGGATGGGGCGTCGAGCCCTGGGTGGTTGGCGACGGCGCCCCCACCAATGTGGTGAAGGTCGATGGCGACCAGACCTGCATGTACGGTATGGGTGGCCCGACATTGGACGCCGAAAGCCAGACGGTTGGCACGCTTCGGCACTATCTCGATATCCAGAATGGCGACAACACGATCTCGCAGAGGTTCAATGTTCCAAGTTGCGGCTCCAAGGATGCTACTCCACGCAGTATCAGTTTCTCGGGGGACTTCTCGATTCGCGACAACCGCTGGGGCTCCGGCACCATCGAGATCTTCGACGAGACCACGCAGAAGGTGTTGGGCCATATCGACACGCCCGATGACGCCAACGGCAACATGTATCCCAAGAATGCGGCGGGCGTCGTCGTGCCATCGCACGATCAGGTCTGGCGCAAGGTGTCGGGCACTCTGCAGGTGGTGCCAGGTCACAAGATCACCTACCGCGCCACGGTTTCGGATTTCACCAACTTCGACAATGCGCAACTGAGCTTCGCAGACTTCACCTGTCCCTCCACCCAGATCACCGTGGTCAAGCAATGGAG
Source organism: Diaphorobacter sp. HDW4A (assembly GCF_011305995.1). Classification (GTDB taxonomy): domain Bacteria; phylum Pseudomonadota; class Gammaproteobacteria; order Burkholderiales; family Burkholderiaceae_C; genus Diaphorobacter_A. The sequence continues at coordinate 67,612 of NZ_CP049910.1, forward strand.
CACGGGCATCGTCGGCGATGCGTCGACCATCAGCGTCAAGCGTGCGAACAATGGTGATCTAGCGGATCTGAGTGTGGTCGATTCTCTGGCCTCCACAGCGGATGCGACCGGAACCAACACCACGACGGACACCACACCATTCACTGCACCGGCCGGTGACAAGCTGCTGATCAAGGAAAGCTTTCCTGCCTCCCAACTGACCACATACAGCCAGGCGCTGAGCTGCACCAACCCCGGCATCATCGTGAGTGGCGATGCACAGACTGGCTTCATCATCGATACCGACCCCACCGCACCGCCCACCGAGTCAACCTGCACGCTGGTGAATACGGCCCTGCCTTCGCTCATCGTGAAAAAGCAGTGGCAAGGTGCGCAAGTCGATGATGCGGCCAACATCACCATCGTGGATTCGGCAAACGCAACACCATTGCAATTCGCTACACGCGCGACGACTGTGGCCAACGATGCGGCGGGCGAGGAACAGCACGTTGCGCAATTCACGATCGCGGCGGGTGCGCATACCTTCAATTTGGCAGAAGCGATGACCGGCCCCACGGCGGGAGGTACACCAGCGTTCTATGACACCGCAATCTCCTGCACCAATGCTGCGGGCATCGTCACGGGAGGGGTGTTCACTACCACCGGTAACCCCGGTCCGTCGATCTGCACTTTCACCAACACGATCGCGGGGCTGCAGTTCACCAAGGCGGCAGGGTCACCGTATGACGCGAATGCCTCCACCATCGTGGGGGATGCTGGCGATACGGTGTTGTACGGCTTCATGATCACCAATACTGGCCGTGCGACGGTCACCAACGTGGCGGTCAACGATCCGCTTCTTGGCACGCTGCCGGCAGCCAACTACGAGTGGCCGGATGCCAAGCATCCCGGAGTGCTGTTGCCCGGCCAGACCGCCAAGGCCACGGCGGTCTACACGCTCACCAAGGCCGACGCGGATGAAGGTTCGCTGACGAATGTCGCTACCGCCAGCGGCTCCACCGTCAACTCCCGGACGGCCGTCACATCGAACACCGGATCAACCACGACGCCGACGCATGCCGCACATCCGGCGCTCAGCATCACCAAGAGCGCGACGCTGTCAGACGCCAACGGCACTGGCATGTCCGGCGATGCGGGTGACCTCATCGCTTACAGCTTTGTGGTCAACAACACGGGCGACACGCCGCTGTTCGGGGTAACGCTGGCTGATCCGTTGCCGGGGCTCTCGGGCGTGGTTATCCACTGGCCGGATGTGACCAAGCCCGGCACGCTGACGGTGGGGCAGTCCGCCATGGCAACGGCCACGTACATGGTGACGGCTGCCGATGTCGCTGCAGGCAAGGTGAACAATAGCGCTACGGTGGCCTCGAACCCGATTTCGGGCGTGAACCCGGCGGCGACATCCAACGAGACATCCACGCCCACCAAGGCGCCGAGTCCGGCGCTTGGCATCACCAAACAGTCGAGTGTGACGGACACCAACAACTCGGGCCTCAAGGGCGATGCAGGCGACGTGATCAGTTACGTGGTCACGGTCACCAACACCGGTGATTCCAAACTGACAGGCGTGACCGTCACCGATCCGCTGCCTGGCCTGACCGGAGTGACGACGACGTGGCCGGATGAGGCCAATGCCGGCACGCTGGCTGTTGGGCAGAGCACTACGCTCAAGGGCAGCTACACCGTCACGGCGGCAGATGCGGGTGCTGGACGGGTGGTCAACACAGCCACGGCCGCAGCGGACAAAGTAGCGGGAGTGACAGTGCCTTCGGTCAACGCATCAAGCGAGACCACGGTGCAGACCACAAGTCCCAAGCTGGCCCTTGTCAAGACCGCCAGCGCGGCCGATACCAACAGCTCCAAGATTTCCGGCGATGCCGGTGACATGATCAGCTACCAGATCAAGGTGAGCAACGCGGGCAACGTGAACCTGAGCGGCGTGACCATCAAGGATCCGATGACGGGCCTGTCCGCGCTGAGCGTCACCTGGCCAAACTCGGCCAAGCCGGGCGTTCTCGCAATTGGGGAGTCGGCCACCGCCATCGCAACCTACACCATCACGGCTGCCGACGTGAAGGCTGGCAAGGTGATCAACACTGCGACCGCCTCGGCTCCGAACGTGGTCGACACGCCCGTGGATACGTCATCAGGCTCGGCGGAGTTGATTGTCGCTGCGCCTCCATCGGTGACAGGGGATGTGGCACCCGTGCCCACGCTCGGTCAATGGGCCCTGGTGCTTCTGTCGGCCATGGTGGCTGGTGTCGGCACATTGGTACGTCGTCGCAAGACGATCTGAGTGTGAGCCTGCAGCGCGATCGGTCGACGCTGACCGCGCTGCCTCGCGTTGGATGGCGAGCACTTTTGCATAATGGTCGTCACTATGAGCACAACCGCCGCATCCAAATCGCAAAGTTCCCACTTTGACCAAGCCGCCGCCGATTGGGACCAGCGGCCAACCAGTCAGCAACTGATGGTCGTTCCGTCCAGGCTGATGGCCGAGGTGGCTTTTGGTATCGACGATCGCGTGCTCGATTTGGGCGCGGGAACCGGGCTGCTGGCAACGGCTATTGCGTCTAAGGTGACACAGGTCACAGCGATCGACATGTCGGAGCCGATGCTCGCGGTTCTCGATGCCAAGGGCCATGCCAACATCCGCACCGTGTTGGGCAACGTCGCGCAGTATTCCAAGGAGCATTTGGGGCAATACAGCGCGATTGTCAGTTGCATGGTGCTGCACCACATTCCCGATACTGCGGAGACCTTCCGTGCCCTTGCCGACCTGCTGCAACCCGGCGGCCGCATTGCGCTGGTGGATCTATTTGCGGAAGACGGCACGTTCCATGGCACGCCCGAGGAGAATGCCGAGAAGGGCGTGCAGCACCATGGGTTCGACCCCGAGGCGCTGCGGGCCTTGGCCGCTGAGGTGGGGTTGGTCGATATCAAATTCCAGCCCATCGCAGAAGTCCAGCAACGCAATGGCCGTGCATATCCCCTGTTCCTGATGACGGGACACCTGCGCTGAGCAGACTTGAACGGGCGATTACAGGCGTGCAGTGTGCTTGAGGCCCCTCGTTTTCTGACGGACGTGTCACGATGAAGATGTAACAAACACGAATTCGACTTGAGAAAAGGTGGTTAAGGGTTTTTGCTAATCTAAAACTGCATTTTTATGTAGCGCCTTCAATACATTTCGCCTCAAATTCACCTATTTAGGGGACAGACAAACTATCAAATTCCTTGTGTAATTCGTACATGGTATTGGCGTTTCATTCTGTATGTACTCGAAATGCAATGTAGACATTGCAAGAAACGTCATTCAAAGCACTGCTGGGGTGGGCGAGCTGATCGCTCGACGTGGAAGAAGCGTGTGTGGGTGGACGAGGCAAGCGGAAAACAGCTGCCGAATCAGATGACAAAGTGGCGTGTGGACGTGGCCACGGAACATGGTCCTGAGGGACGGGCCGAACATCGAATAGAAAACACAAGTTCGATTGAATGGTGGGGAGGAAGCACGGGCCGGCGCTTGATTGTGTCGGCCCGTTCTGCTTTGGGGCTCAGCGCCCCGCCTCCTCAGTCAGAAATCGAAACCTGGATGACCCGGTTGCGCCCCTGTTGCTTGGCTTTATAGAGGCACTGGTCCGCGCGCACCAGCATAGTGTCCAAAGTCACGGTCGATAGACGATCCGATGCGAGGCCGATGCTCACTGTGCAAAGCAGCGGTTGCGATTGTCCGGGCACTGTGATAGGTGTGACTTCGAGGCTGATGCGGATGCTCTCGGCCACCTGCAGCGCATCGGCTGCCGAGGCGCGCGGCATGAACACGGCAAACTCCTCGCCGCCAAGGCGTCCGACGATGTCCTGACGGCGTAGACATTCACCAAACAGCTGCCCCAGACGGCGCAGCACATCGTCCCCTGCGGCATGGCCGAAGCGGTCGTTCACCGACTTGAAGTGGTCGATGTCGATCATCAGCACCGAGCACGACTCCAAGCGCTCCTTGAGTCGCTGCAGGGCGCTCGTCGAGGCTTCAAGAAACGCGCGGCGGTTGGGCAGGTTGGTGAGTTCGTCGTGATCCGCAAGCACCTTGAGCCGATTGACGAGCGCACGGTTGGCCACCATCACGCTGCCGATCATGATGGGCGTGAGCATCACGAGCGACAGGCCCATGCGCACCGACATCACCAGATCGCGGTTGAGCACACCATGCGAGTCGGTCAGCGTGTTCACGATAATGCTGATCAGCGACCAAGCGCTCACCCAGAAGGTGATGAATGCGGTGGTGAAAAGGCTGTAGCTGACCGCACACCACATCAACGCCGGAATGGTGAACGCCACGGCGCCGGGGCCGCCCACCATGTGACCGAACACGGCGGACAGCACCAGCGCGATGGCGGGCGAGACCTTCTCGATGGTGATTTGTCGGGCCAGCCAGCGCAAGGGTTGTGACGGGAACTGCTTGCGCGAGGGAATCGACAGCAGCAGCGGGAGAAAGCCGATGTAGTTCACCAGCTCGGTGGCGAACCAAATCGCGAAGCCCTTGAGCACGGTATCGTTGAACAGATGGATCATCGCCACTGCGCCCAGCAGGCCGGACATGGCGCTTGCGCCCACGATGGCCATCAGCATGTAGAGCACCGACGAAGTGGTCTGCAGCCGGTTCATCGAGCGTTCTGCTCTGTGGAAAATCCAGTAGCCGACGGCCACACCGGACAGGTTGGCCAGATTCAGCAGCACATTCTTGCTGAGCGAAGAGCCAGTGATCGCATCTGCCAGAAAGTAGCCAGCCGCTGCTGCTATCCATGCCCAGCGGTGTGAGAAGTGCGGATACCGGATGAGGATGCCCAGCAAGAAAGCGTTGGCGGGCCAATAGGAGGCCAGGTCACCGCCCGTGCGCGAAAAAATGCCAAACAGGCACAGCGCAAACACGGCACTGCCAAGCAACGCAGCATTGATGGCGGGGCGGTAGATCAGACTCATCCACAGCGACGTTGCACCAGTGGCCTGGGCGGCCGGCGCAGCGGGCGAATAGGAATGCGGATTGGACACGATGCTGCTCTGGACCCCATTGCATCAGTCAGGAAATCGCTGCAGCCTTCGAATCGACGCATACCATTGCGCTCGGTCCATGCAGAAACGCCCTCAACCAAAGTTTTGAAACATTCATTTACGTCAATGATCTCAAATGGCTGCGTTGCTGTCCATGAAGCGTATGGCTTGTCTCTATGGGTTTTGCTTCTCTGGTACAAAAAATCCCCCCCAATTTGATAGCACGAAAGCAGTACTTCGGATGGCTTCAGGTCAAACCGATCAATAAATTTGATGAGCGCGAAATCAAGCTGTGGCGTGCCATTGCGAGTGTATTGAAGCAGTCCAGGTCCGCGTTGATTGAGTTCGTGGACGCCAACCCTGAACCCATTGGCATGAATCCGTAAACCAATGTTAAATCGCAAAAAACGGATTGATTGTGTTTGTGTGTATTGGTTTGGGAGCCATTTTCTGAGGCGTCCAACACCGGGTATGCGGTCTCCTTTCTCATGGAGGGGCTGGTTTCACACAGCATGAAGGTGAGGGGTATGCAACGTATTTTAGAAATTGAACGGGCAACGCCGTTCGGCGATGGTGTGTCGCTGGCTTCATCAGCTGTGCGAGTGGGCATAGCGCGAAGATGGGCGCTATGACGATGGACGGCAAGACCATCTCTTGTCAGGTGACGGATGACAGCGAGGGTGACAACAACACGACCACCGTGGGCTCCATCAGCGATCCGTTCGCGTGAAAGTTGCAAGCAGGACTCAATTTATCAACGTTGTTCGAAGGCACCGGTTCACGCCCGAACCGGGCCTTCTGCGTTGTCGGCGCGATGTCACTCGTCAGCCGTAGTGATTGCCATGGGCTAACGGAGTCCGCATACTGCAATGGCAAAACCAATATCAACTGACGGAGACAAGAGCGATGACAACACTCATGCAGCGATGGCTGACGCGTGCGGGGCTGGGGCTGGTGGCGAGCTGCGCGATGGCGGTGATGCCCGATGTTCAGGCCCAAGCACAGATGCAGGACAGCAAGGAAAAGCCGGTCGTGGTCTTCATCGCTACTGGGGGCACGATTGCGATGAAGATCGATCCGGTGACCAAGGGCGTGGTGCCCGCGATCTCGGGCGACGATCTGATGCAGAGCGTGCCCGATGCGTCCAAGTATGCGCGCATCGAGGTCAACAACTTCTCGAAGATGAGCGCCAACTACATCACCAACGACTGGTGGGCACGGCTGACCAAGCTCGTTGAGCAGACACTGGCGCGCCCCGAGGTCGCGGGCGTGGTGGTGGCCCAGGGCACAGACACGATGGAGGAAACCGCCTACTGGCTTGACCTCACCGTCAAGTCGTCCAAGCCCGTGGTGCTGATCGGCGCGCAGCGCAATGCCTCGTCGCCGGATTTTGACGGCCCGCGCAATCTGCTCAACGCCATCCGAATCGCCGTCACGCCCGAGGCGCGCGACAAGGGCGTGATGGTGGCGATGAACAACGAGATCAACGCAGCGCGCAGTGTGACCAAGATGCACACCGCTGCGGTCGAAACTTTTCAGGGCGGCAACTACGGCTGGCTCGGCGAGGTCTGGGACGACAAGGTGGTCTTCTCGCGCGCGCCGCTGCGCCGCATGCACATTGCACTCACGACCGAGAGTTTTCCGGTGGTGCATATCTTCCCGATGTATGCGGGCGCAGACGGCAGCTTCATCCGCTATGCGGTGGACAACGGAACGCGGGGCATCGTGGTGCAGGCCGTGGGCATGGGGAACATGAACGTGTCGATGTTCGAGGCGGTGAAATATGCGCTCTCGAAGGGTGTGCCTGTCGTCGTTGCGAGCCGCGTACCGAATGGCCGCACCTATCCGCTCTACGGTTTTGACGGCGGCGGCAAGACCACCTTCGATGCGGGTGCGGTGATGTCGGGTGACCTGAGCGCACAGAAGTCCAAGATCCTGCTTACGTTGATGCTGCAGGGCGGCAGAGCGGACCGCGAAGCAATCCGCAAGGCGTTTGAAAACTGAGACTCAGCTGCAGGCCTATATGGAGCCGGGCATCGGCTCCCAGCCTCCGTCCGCGCGAGTGAACACCGGAATGTGTCCCGCCGCACGCACCTTGTGCGGCCAGTACGGCCCGAGTTCGGCAAGTGCATCGCGCCATGCATAGCCCTCGGTCAGCGCAACCGCGAGGCCGACCACCTCGGCACCCGCGCGCTCGAGCAGGCGGATTGCCGCCACCGCGCTGGTGCCGGTGTTGATCACATCGTCGACCAGCACCACGCGCGTGCCTTCGAGACGCTTGAGCAGGGCGGGGTCCAGGTAAAGCTTCTTGTATTGATCGGGGCTGGTCGACGAGTTCATGCGCTCGCTCAGCGCCTCGTCATACCAGAACTTGCGCGACAGACCCATGGCGACGTAGTGTGGGAGACCGAGCTTGCGCGCAGTGAGGCGCGCGTAGTCGAGGCCCATGGTGGGAACTGCGGCCACGCAGTCGGGCGAGAAGGTGCTGGCGACTTGGGCGATCAGCGGCGCGAGCGCGTCCTCGACTTCGAACGGCGTCTGGTTCGACATCAGCAGTGCGATGGCGCCGCCGCCGCTGGGCAGGGCGCGCAGCGGCAGCTCGAGCGTGCTGCCGTCGAGCAACTCGACGGGGTAGTGCGTGGTGTAGGGAGCGCGGACGGGGGCGAATTCGCCCGCTTTGTGCCAGCGCGCGTCGTAGTGCGCAAGGGTGGTGGGAAACATGTCAGGTGAGGCTTGCGGGTGTACTCGTGGGAGAGTCGTCATGGAGGGATGCGCAGGTCGGATCACCCGATCCGGCGCGGCAGAAGCCCGGCATAAAGTGCGCGGCAACCTCGGTCAGCACGTCGGGGGCGATGCGTCCGAGGTTGACGTGCAGCACCCGTGAGCGCAGCTCGCCAGCCTGCTCGCGCATGTCCGATGCAAGCAACGTCTTGACCTGCACGCCGCACGCAGCGGCAATTGCGGCGCGTCCGCCGTTCTCGGTTTTCTCGCCGATGGTGAACACGTCCACCACATCTGCACCGGCTTCGCGAATCGCGTGAACCAGCGCAAGCATGGTGCCGCCGGTGCTGATGAGATCGTCCACCAGCAGCACGCGGTCGCCGTGACGCACGCCATTCAGATAGATGTGGGTGCTGCCCTCGGCCAGATATTCATTGGTCAGCGGCACGATGATTTCACCGGGGCCGCCGCTCGGCGTCCAGCGCGCTAGCGTGCGCGGCAGGCGGTACTGACGCAGGATGTCGGCGATGATCATCGCGCCGCGGTCCTCCTCGCCTACGCCGAGTGTCGGCTGAGCGGCGGGGTCGATATGCAGGCGCGCGAGCAGGCAGACTGCATCTGTCAGCTCGGGCGAGAGCGGCGGAATGTTGTCGGTGATGGCGGTCGGAAAGAATGCGAATGTGCGTCCGCCCTGACCGACCACGGGGAACGTAGCTCGGTCGTCGAAGTCCGTTACCAGCAGGCGCACGGCTGCAACGATCTCGCGCACGCTATCCGGGGTTGCGACGTGGTACATCACTTGGGCAGCGATCCGGTGACGCCCTGCACCAACCAGTTCATCTGCAGCTTGTCGGCATCGGGCATCTCTGCGCCTGCGGCCACGCGCACCTTGCCGCTTTGGTCCTTGAGTGGGCCAAAGAACACGGGCTTCTTGCCGGAGGTGATGTCCTTGGCGCGCTGATCGACCAGCTTGCGCACATCGGCGGGCAGCTTGGGGCTGAACTTGTCGTAGTGGATCGCGCCGTCCTTCATGCCGATCCACACGTTGCCTGGCTTCCACTGGTTGGACAGCACGTCGGAGATGATCTTGCTGTAGTAGACGCTCCAGTCCAGGCGCGCCGCCGCGAGCTGCGCATCACCACCCCATTGGGTCATATCGGTGTCCCAGCCAAAGCCCAAGGCACCTGCGGCCTTGGCGGTTTGCAGCGGGGCGGGCGAATCGGTGTTCTGCATCAGCACGTCCGCGCCTTGCGCGAGCAGCGTCTTCGCGGCTTCCACTTCCTTGGGGGGATCGTAGAAGGTATTGACCCACACGAGGCGCGTGCTGATCTTGGGGTTCACCGCCTGCGCGCACAGCGTGAAGGCGTTGATGTTGCGGATGATCTCGGGAATCGGCACCGGTGCGACCACGCCCAGCACATTGGTTTTGGTCATCTTGCCCGCGATGGCGCCGTTCAGGCAGGCGCCTTCATAGGTGCGGATGTCGTAGATGCCGAGGTTGGGCGCGGTCTTGTAGCCGGTGGCGTGCTCGAAGGCCACTTTCGGGAAGTCGTCCGCCACCTTGACCATGCCATTCATGAATCCGAACGCGCCGCCGAAGATCAGCTTGGCACCCTGACCGGCGAGGTCGCGGGTGACGCGCTCCGCATCGTTCTCGGACACGTTCTCGACGAAGATGGTCTGGATCTTGTCGCCGAACTTCTTCTGCACTTCCTGGCGCGCGAGTTCATGCGCATACGACCAGCCCGCACCGCTGGCCGGGCCAATGTACATGAAGCCGACCTTGAGCGGTTCGGCCGCATGGGCAGTGGTGGCAAGGGCTGCGAGAGCGGCCACGGAGAGAAGCGCGCGCGCAGCGGCGGCGGGGCGGAGAGTCGATGCTTGCATGGTCAGCGCGCCATTGGGGCGCGGATTGAAGGTGGGAAGGGGAAGAAATCGAAGTGTCCGAGCATAGGCAACAGCCGCGCGTCGCGCCATCCGCCTTTGGTAGGAGGTCGACAAGCGCGATCAGGTGCCGGATTGCACGGAATTGGTGCCGACTGAGCCGGTAAGACCATCCGTACTGCGGATCAGCCGCTCCATGGAGCGCACCAGCATGGCCAGTGTGGAGAGGCCCATCTTGCGCATGACCTGTGCGCGGTGCTGTTTGACCGTGGCCTCGCTCATGCCGAGCTGTGCGGCGATCTGCTTGTTCAACAGACCATCGACCACCGCATGCAGCACCTCGTGCTCACGTCGTGTGAGGCTGGCGTAGCGCGTACGCAGAATGGTCAGCTCCTCGCGCGCATGGTGCTCGGCGCGATCACGGACCAGCGCCTCGTTGATCGCGCGCAGCAGATCGCCCTCACGAAACGGCTTGCTCAGAAATTCCACGGCTCCGGCTTTCATCGCTCGCACGCTCATTGGAATGTCGCCATGGCCGGTGATCATGATGGTGGGCGGTAGCGGGTGGCCACCGGTTCGGCTCGCCGCGTGCAGCAGATCGAGCCCGTTGATGTCCGGCAGCCGCACATCGAGCACGAGGCAAGTCGGCCCCGGCTCGGCGGCGTCGCGTGCCAGAAAATCCGCTACGCGCGCGAACACCTGTACCCGCAGCCCCAACGAGCGCAGCAGGCTGTCGAGCGCCGTGCGAATGGCCGCGTCATCGTCGACCACATAGACCAGTCCGCTTTCCATCTGCGGTGTGGATGCGGGCGCTGTCATCGCACCACCTCGGCAGGCAATTCAAACCAGAATAGCGCGCCGCCCGAGTCGGATTCGCCAACATGAATGCGCCCTCCGTGCGCCTCGATGATGGAGCGCGCAATCGCAAGGCCAAATCCCAGACCCTCGGGCTTGGTGCTCTGGAATGCGTCGAACATGCGCTCGCGCCGCTCGGGGGCAATGCCGGGGCCGGTGTCTGCCACCGCTACGCGCAGGCATGGCTCGCCATCGCGCGCTGAGCGGGACGTGTCGATGCTGAGGTGAATGCGGCGTGCTCGTTCATCGGGCAACGCCTTGAGTGCATCGACCGCGTTGACCAGCAGGTTGATCTGCACCTGTTGCAGCTGCGTGCGATCCGCGTAGGTGCGTGGCAGCGCGGGTGCAATCCGCACGCGCAACTCGATGCGAAAGCGCCGCGCCTGCGCCGCCACCAGACGCAGGCTGTCCCACGCCACCTGTGCCAGATCGACCTGCTCGTGCGCGCTCGGGGTGCGCTGCAGAAACCCCCGAATGCGCGCCAGTACTTGGCCTGCGTAGTCGCCACTTGCGGCAATGCGGCGCGCGGCCGCCGTTGCCTCGCCCAGATTGGCAGGCTGCATGGCGAGCCAGCGTGCGCATGCGTTGGCATCCAGCACCATGGCGGTGAGTGGCTGGTTGATCTCATGCGCAATCGACGTAGCCAGTTCGCCCAGCGTGGTCAGTCGCGCGCGCTGGCTGATCTCGGCGAGCGCGCGCTCAGCAGCGCGCTCCAGCGACGAGGTGTCGGCCAGCCCCTGGCTGATCTGCGTGGCGACCAGCGTGAGGAAATTTTCGTAGTCGGCATCAAGCCGCTTGTGCGGATTGAGTGCCACCACCAGCCAGCAGGGCGGACGCCCCGCATTGGGCTCCGGAATCGGCACTACAGCCACCTGTCGAAAGTGCGGTGTTGACCCTGTCGACAGCAGCACCTGCGAGGCGCCCAGCAATTGCAGGCGCGGCGCACCGCGCATCGCCACAGTCAACGCATGCGCGGCGGTGATGGATTGTGGGGTGCTCGAGTCCGGTGGCAGTGATAGAGGAAGAAGGCCGTTACGGCCCGCACCGCAGCTCACTTGCTGGAGCCATCGAGGCGGGTGAGTTTCGCCATCGGGCACATACAGTGCGCACAGCGGCAGATCGCGCGCATGGCGCGCAAGGCAAGCCTCAAGTGCCGCGTAGTATTGCGAGAGCTTGCGGGCGCCGCGCGTGCTCCCGGTCAGATCGGCCAGCATCGCCATGCGCCGCGCGCCTAGCACGCGCGTCGTCGCATCGAAGACCGGTGCGATGATGCCGCGCACCAGCCCCTCAGCGTCAAACAACGGGCTGTACGAGAAAACCTCGTGGATTTCTTCGGTGTAGTCGGCGCGCCGGTACAGCAGCTCGATGTCACTTTGCAGCACCGCCCGGCCGCTCTCAAACACCTGCGCGAGCAATGGATGCAGCGTGGGCATCACATCGGGCTGCACCTCGGCCAGCGGCTTGCCCAGATCCTGCGGATGCTGTCCTTCGAAGAAATGGCGCGCCGCATCATTCCAGAATGTGCACAAGGTCTCGCCCCAATACACGATATGCGGAAATTCCGAATGCAACGTGATGCGCAGCGTGTCGTGCAGCTGTGTCGGCCAGTTGGTCGGGGGGCCGAGCGGGTTGCCATGCCAGTCCTGCGCAAGCAGGCTGCGGCCGACTTCGCCACCTTGGGCGAGGTAGCGCAGCATGGGCGGGGTGGCGTGAAGGGTGTCCCGAGGCCCGTCGAACGTGGCGGGAAATGGCATGTGGTGGGTGGCTGCACCGTTGCGTGCGTATTGTGCAGCGGCGGCGCGATTCTACTCAATGCCCATTGAATTCATGCTGCAGCGCATTTGTTGCGCTCTTCTGTGTCTCATTGTGTCAGTAAATGTTATTTATAATTGAATTGTTTTATTCAATAGTATTTAGGCTATCATTCCGTTCAGAGCGATGGGCGTGGATATCGAGCCCTCATCTCGCAGGGAGGATAGCCAATGACTCAATACACATCCATGGCAGCGCTGGTCATTGCCGCGTTGCTTCCATCCTTTGGTGCCGCGCAGTCCATGGGCCCCAACCTCATCGTGAACAACGGGTTCGAAAACAACCCGCCCACTATCTGCGGCAACAACTACAGTGGAACCGGTAATCCACGATCCGTAGCCCCCTGGATCGTCGGGGCAGGCAATGAGCCGAACGTCGTGACCGTCGATGGCGGCAATGCCTGTACCGGCTACATCGGTGGTCCTGTGATGGATGCCGAAGACGGCCATGCGGCAAACGCGCAACAGCACTATCTGGATATCGTGGGTCAAAACACCGTTTCGCAAACCTTTACCGTGCCCACATGCGGCGCCACGGATACGGTGGCGCGCAACGTGGATTTCTACGGTTTTTTCTCGGTGCGGGATTACTCCTGGATGACCGGAAGCGGGTACATCCGCATCCTCGATCAATCGGTGTTGGATATCAATGGAAATCCCACTGAATTGAAAAGAGTCGATGTCAGTATTGGCTCTACGGATGCGAATGGCAGCCAAGTGGATCCTAGATACCAGACATGGAAAAAGTTCTCTGATTCGACGGCTGTCGTGCCCGGTCACCAGATCACCTATGAAGTCCTGATCACGGACTACCTGAATTTCGACAACGCCTTCATGGCATTCACTGATTCCCCTTGTGCGTCTACCACGCTCGCACTGGCCAAGCAGTGGAATGGCGCAACCAATGGCCACACTGCGACACTGACCGCTACGCGCGACAACGGTGCGACGCAGGTCGACACGTTCATATCGACAGCTACCGGAGTGCCGGGGCAGGTGAACCAGGATGCCACGCCCTTCACCGTCTTCGCCGCCGATGAGATCCGCATCAGCGAGACGCTCACCAGTCTGGGCAGCGCGACCTACAGCCAAGCCCTCAGCTGCACTGGAGACACGACGGTGACCTCACTGGGCACCGGGCAGTACAGCGTCAAGATTGGCAGCGTGAGTGTGAACACGGCCCCCATCGTCTGCACCATGGTGAACACCAACACGACCCAGTCCACGCTCACGCTGGTGAAGCAGTGGAACGGCGCGCAGGAGGGTGACATCGCCACGCTGACCGCTGCGCCGCAGGGCAGCGCAGCCCCCATCGCACTGACCTCCACGGCCACTTCGCTCGCCAACGATGCTGGCGGGCAAAGCCAGTCCGGCACAGCGACCGTGGTCACGCCGGGCGCGGTCTACACGCTGACCGAGTCCATCACTGGCGCGGCCGTCTACGATAAGGCGCTGACATGCATCGGAGCGCAAGTCGGCGGAGGAGGCGTCGTGACCGTCGATTCCGCCATCGGCACACAAGCCGTCTGCACGATGAGCAATACGCTGGCCGCGCTCACCATCGTCAAGCAGCAGGATGCGGTGGCCGACATCAATGGCTCCACCATCATCGGCGATGCGGGCGATGTCATCAACTATTCATTCACCGTCACCAACACGGGCAAGGCGACGCTGCATGCCGTAGGCATCAGCGACGCACTGCCCGGCGTGACCGGCATGACCATCATATGGCCCGATCCGGCAGCGCCCGGCGTGCTGAAAGCTGGAGAGGTTGCCACCGCGACCGCCAGCTTCAGCATCACCACGCAGGACGTCACCAACACCAAGGTGGACAACTCCGCCATGGCCAGTGGCACGTCGCCCGGAAATCAGGCCGTGAGCGCGACATCCAATACGGTGAGTACGCCCACGTTGGCACCACACCCCTTGCTCTCTATCATCAAGACCGCGACGGTGGCCAACACCAACCAATCGCTCCTGACGGGCGACGCGGGCGATGTGATCAGCTACCAGATCGTCGTCACCAATATCGGCGACGTGCCGCTGGCGGGTGTGAAGATCGATGATCCCCTGGCGGGGCTGTCTGCGCTCGTCGTGACATGGCCCGACAACAACCAACCTGGCGTGCTGGCCAAGGGTGCAAGCGCGAGCGCCACGGCCAGCTACACCATCGCTGCTTCCGATACGGTTTCCGGCCAGGTCAGTAACACTGCAACAGCCAGCGCCAATCCGGTGGCCGGTGTGAGTGCGGCCAACGTGTCGTCAACCGCAGTGACGCCGGTGCTGAAGCCGCCGGTGACGGTGAACGCCGCTGCGGTGCCGACGCTCGGCGAATGGGCGCTGATCAGCCTGTCATCCCTGCTGGCGATGGCCGCCGCGATGGGTTTGCGACGCCGCCGCATGCGCTGATGCAGCGTGCACTACACGTGCCTGCTGCCTTCCCGGCGCGAGGGGTATAGCGCGCTGTCGTCAGGCCTTCGCTCCATCGCCTGCGCCTGCTGCTGCAGTGACTGCAGCGCATGGTCGAGCGCCTGCACATCGTTGGTCGAAAGATCGTTCATCAACTGCACATTGATTGCGCGGATCTGTGGCCAGAGTTCGTCGTGCAGCACCATGCCCGGCTGCGTGAGATGCAGCAGCGCTTCGCGGCGATTCGAGGTGTTGTGGGTTCGAGCGATCAGTCCCTTTTTCTGCAGCGAATTGAGCGCACGCGAGACGCGTGCGCGGTCAAGTTCCAGCCGTTCGGCCAGCACGGACGGTTGGATGCCCGGCTCGTGTGCAAGCCACATCAGCATGCCCCATTCGCGACGCGTGATGCCGTAGCGGCGCTCGCACAGATGTGTGACCACCCGGCTCGACGCGGCACTGAGCTTGGCGAGCCGATACAGCAGCAGCTCGGGAGGATGCTCGGGTTGGATGAGCGTGGAGGACGGCGGAGGCAAAGGCGACATGCGGGAAAACACGGTGCATGGTTGATTTGAACAATTGTCGTCGCATCCTCAACCATCGGTGATTGAAAAATCGCGCAAGCTCATTTGGATCTTGCATACACCGGTCTCGCCGGTCTTCTTTCTCCACGTCTATAGTCAACTCGTTCACTGCAACGGAATTTCGATCATGAAGCAACACCAAGCACCGCATCGTCGTCAATTCATCGCGCAATCCACCGCCGTACTGGCGGGCTCTCTGGGTTGGCCGTTGCTCGCATCCGCACAGGACCCGGTGCTGCGCATCGTGGTCGGTTATCCGCCGGGCGGCGGCAGCGACCGGGTAGCACGCATCATCGGCGACAAGCTTCAGGGGGCCCTTGGCAGTCCGGTGATCGTCGAGAACAAGGTGGGCGCCGGTGGCCGCGTGGCCGCGCAGTATGTGAAGACCGCACCCGCGAACCAACCCATGCTGATGCTGGCCAATCCCGCGGTGATGGTGGTGTCGCCGCTGGTGGTGAGCGATGTGGGTTACGACGCCGACAAGGATTTCGTGCCCGTCAGCGAGGTCAACAGTTATGTGTTCGGCGTGGCGGTGTCGAGCGCCGTGCCGGTCAAGAAGCTCTCGCATTTGCTTGCCTGGCTCAAGGCGAATCCACAGAAAGCCAACATCGGTGTTCCGGCCACGGGCAGTCTGCCGCATTTCTTTGCGCTGATGCTCGGCCAGAAGGCAGGTGTGACGGCCGAGGCGGTGGGCTACAAGGGCTCGGCACCGCTGGTCACCGACCTCATCGGCGGACAGGTGCCGGTGGCGGTGGACACGCTCGACGTCCTCTTGCCGCAGCATGAGTCGGGCAAGTTGCGCATTCTGGCCGTGTCGGGCGAGCACCGCCATTCCGCTGTGCCGCAGGTCGCGACGCTCAAGGAATCCGGCGTGAATCTGAGCGCCGAGGGCTGGAGCACGTTCTTCGCGCCGCGCTCGATGCCAGCGGTGCAGGTGCAGCGCTATTCCGCGCTCATCCAGAAGGTGATGCAGGATCCCGATACTGTGCGCCTGTTCAAAACAAGCAATCTCGACCCGGTCGTGAGCTCGGCCAATCAGACCCGCCAGCGCATCACCGCCTATCGCAAGCAATGGGAGCCGGTGATCCGCGAATCCGGCTACCGCTCGTGATGGCATCGAGCGTAGCCATGCAAAAGCAAGTGCAACCACAAAAACAGCAGCGCCCCAACATCGTCTTCATCGTGGCCGACGATCTCGGTTATGCCGATCTCGGCTGCTATGGCGGGCGCGATGCGGCGTTCGGCGCGGTTTCGCCCGAGATTGATCGCCTCGCGAAGAATGGCCTCAGGCTCACTCAAGGCTATTCCAACTCGCCCGTGTGCTCGCCCACGCGCTTTGCGCTGATGACTGCGCGGTATCAGTACCGCCTGCGTGGTGCAGCGGAAGAACCCATTCGCACCAACACGCGCGGCAATGCCGAACTGGGTCTGCCACCCGCGCATCCCACACTGCCCTCGCTGCTGCGGGATGCGGGCTACCGCACGGCGCTCATGGGCAAGTGGCACCTGGGCTATCCGCCGCACTTCGGCCCGCTGATGTCGGGCTACGAGGAATTCTTCGGCCCGATGTCGGGCGGGGTGGACTACTTCACCCATTGCGGCGCGAACGGCCAGCACGACCTGTGGGTAGGTGAAGAGGAGAAGAAGCAGGAAGGCTACCTCACCGACCTGATCACCGAGCGCTCCGTGGACTTCATCGACCGCATGGCCGAGGGCGCGAAGGAGGGCATGCCGTTCTTTCTGAGCGTGCACTACACCGCGCCGCACTGGCCTTGGGAGACGCGCGACGACGAGGCACTGTCGCGCGAGCTGGTCGACAACCAACAGGCGATCTACCACCTGCACGGCGGCAATGTCGAGAGCTACCGCCGCATGATCCACCACATGGACGAAGGCATAGGCCGCATCATGCGCACGCTGCAACAGCACAGGCTGGATGAGGACACACTGGTCGTCTTCACCAGCGACAACGGAGGCGAGCGATTCTCAGACAGCTGGCCACTGGTCGGCGGCAAGATGGACCTCACCGAAGGTGGCATCCGCGTGCCATGGATCGCTCACTGGCCGCGCGGCATCGCGCCAGGCACGGTCAGCCGCCAGACTTGCATGACCATGGACTGGTCCGCCACCATGCTCGATCTCGGCGGTGCCACCGCGCACGCCGACTATCCGCTGGACGGCCAATCGCTCGCGCCGCTGCTGCGCGACGCGGTTTCGCTGAACGACCGCGCGCTTTTCTGGCGCATGAACCACCGTGGTCAGCGCGCCATGCGCGAGGGCGACTGGAAGTACCTGCGCGTTGATGGCATCGACTACCTCTTCCACCTGAAGAGCGACGAACGCGAACGCGCCAACCTCGCCCTCGTGCAGCCCGAGCGCCTCACCGCGATGATCGCAGCATGGGACGTCTGGAACACCAGCATGCCGCTGATACCGGGTGATGCGACAGTGAGTCTTTGTTATACCGAGAAGGACATGCCGCAGCGCTGATGCGCACACGATTCATCACCAATCCACACACCACTGCCCATAGATAAATGTAGCTTTTTGATTCCTCGGCATGCAAATAAGATGCGGTTCACGTTTTGTCAGACTTGTTTGAAGGTTACTGACACCTAGAGAACTGCTCATCAAGGCCCAAGGGGGGTGACCATGCATGCCGACCGATCCGCTTTTCCTGTTTCGTTGGTCGAGTTCGGAGACTACTCGGAAGGCCCCCGCTGCGCTCTTTGCGGACACACAGAAACCGTGCAGTGGGTGCGTGCGCGTCATTTGCACCGGCGCGGCGATTGGGTGCCGTTCTGGCGGTGTCGGCAATGCCGTTGCCTGTTCTCCGATGTGCATGAAAACACCTATGCGGGGGATCTCGGCCCAGGTTTCGTGAAGTTCTATGCGGAGCTGGGCGCGGGCGTGGAGCCGATTGCGCAGATGCTCATGGAGAATCTGCCGCAGCATTTGCGCACCTATGCCGATGTCGGATGTGGGCTGGGTGCGTCGCTGCATCTCGTGGAGCGGGTGCTGGGCGTTCCCGCATTGGGGTTCGAGCCTCATCCCATGCTTCACGAACGCTGGCTCGGCGGCAGGGTGTTGCCGGTGGCCCTCGATCAGGTCTGGCTTGCCGGGAACGCGCAGCGCTTTGATTTGCTGCTGGCATGCGAGGTGATT
The DNA here is from genome assembly GCF_011305995.1 of Diaphorobacter sp. HDW4A. GTDB lineage: Bacteria > Pseudomonadota > Gammaproteobacteria > Burkholderiales > Burkholderiaceae_C > Diaphorobacter_A. The sequence goes on from NZ_CP049910.1 coordinate 86,084, forward strand.
GAGCATGTGCCGGATCCTGTCAGCTTTGCGACGGATGTGCGCTTGGCCATGGCCGATGCGCTGAGCGTGGCGGTATTCAGCACGCCTGATGCGGACTCGATCACGCCGCTGGAATACCCGTCTGAAATCTATTCGAGATTGTTTCCCGGTGAACACTACTGCTTGTTCACCGCCGACATGCTGCGCGATGTATTGCTGCGTGCAGGCTTCGAGGCGGTGGAGGTGGTCAGCAGAGGCGGCCATTTGATTGCCAGCGCGGGCACAGCCATGGCTCTTTCGGGCCGCCGCAAGGACGCGGAGCACGAACCTTGGATGGGTGCATTGAGGCGCTATCTGAGTGATGCGCTGGCGAACGCCGATGAGGTGGAGTCTCTCTCGCCCGTGCTGACGGGCCATGCATATCGACTGTTCAAGGCACTGATGAACAGCGGTGATTTTGAGGCGGCGCGCAACTGGCGCGACAAGTCGACTGCGTTCGCCAGGCTGCTGGACGAGGATGGACTGATCAGGCCAGCCGTACTCGAGCATGCGTTGTCGTTGGTCGATTTTGAAAGCTATGTGGCGAACCTGCCGAGTTTTCTGGGCGCATGGTCCTATCACCTGGCCATGCTGGCACGTGTCGAAGGCCGCGTGGAGGTCGCTCAACGCGGTCTGGAGCAGGCGCTGGCGCTGATGCAGCACGAGACACGGATCGGCGCCTTCTGCTTCATCGAATCGACCTCGCTGCAAGGACCAGCGCGCATGGAATTGGCGCTGGTCGCAGCGGCAAGCGGGCATCCGGACGCTGCCTTCATGCATTGGCAGTCCATGGCTCAGGGGCTTGCGGATGTTCCCGTGTTCGCGCGCGCGGCAGCACGCTTGGCGCTAGACGAGAATGCGCGTGGAAACTATCCCATGGTGGAGCGCATCATCGGTGCGATGGAGCATCATCCGCTGCGCGCGCATGGCCTTCTGACATTGCTGTGTGATGGAGATTGGGAGGTCTGTGCCCTCGAGGATGTCGATCTGGGATTTGACTTCTGGATCGCCCGTTTTCATTCGGCAATGCATGCTCGGCAATCGCTTGATCGCATGCACGAAGCGTATGCGGTACTTGGCATTGGCGTGTGTCGGCATCCCGATGCACAGCGTCAGGAAAAATGGCAGCGAGTGTGCCGCGAGCTCGCCGAATGGCGTCGCCATCACCAGTTGGCAGATCGCCTCAAGGCCTCTGAGTTGGTGCATCTGGTGGACCTGATGTGGTGCGATGTGCATGGGGTGTTCGTCAGAGGCTGGGTGCATGCCGGAGAACACGAGATTCGCAGTGTGCATCTGGTGTCCGGAGAATTCAGGGAGCAGGCATTGCTGCACCCGCGTCCTGATGTGGTCGCATGGTTCCCACAGTTTCCCCGCAGCGGGGACTGCGGATTTTCTGCCTATCTCAAGTGCTCGGCGTTCCGTCCTGTCGAACTGGAGGTGGACATCGGCCTGCCGACACCAGTGCGGCTGGTGCTCGAGTTGCCCCCACACTTGAATGCACCGAAGCCTGACACCCCTTCATCCGCGCATTGCCTTGATCGCTTTCGCGATCTCATGAAGCAGTGTGGAGGCACGGTGGTGGTGATCGGGGGAAGGCGTGGAGAGGCGCACCCCGATGAATGGACCGATTGCCTGTTGCCGGAGTGCCGGGTGGTGGCGTTGGATATCCATCCTGGTGAAGGCGTGGACGTGGTGGGAGATGCGCATGCTCTGAGCCAGTATTTCGCACCAGGATCCGTGGATGCGGTGATTTCCCGCTACGTCATGGAGCATCTCGAAGCTCCGTGGGTGGTCGCAGCAGAAATCAACAAAGTGCTGCGCATTGGTGGCCTGACCTTCCACCATGCACCTCAGACCTGGCCCATACATGCCGCGCCCAATGACTTCTGGCGCATCTCCGACTCAGGCATGCGCGCACTGTTCGGGCCGTCGATGGGTTTCGATGTGATGGACGTTGGCATGGAGTTGCCCGCGAGGATTCATCCGCCGGCGTCCATGCTCTCGACGCAGTTCCCGTCCGTCGAAATGCCAGTGTTCGACGGCTTCCTGTCCACCTATCTTTTGGCTCGCAAGGTGACGGATCTGCCGGAGCATGCAGTGCGCTGGCCAGGCACTGCTGCGCAGCGCTTGGCTCGTGCGCGAACCTACCCGGTTGGCGAATGAACTCGTCTACTCCTTCCGCCACCCCGCCAAAGGAGACGCCGTCCTCGCGTAGGCGCGGAGCGGGACGGCTTCTGCTTGAGGAGGTTACCTGCGCACTGCGACTGGGTGGTGGCCCAATGCGCACTTTGCGACTGCTGTGCGGGTTGTGGCGACACGAGGGTTGGCAAGGATATGCGTGGCGATTTCGGCTGGTAAAGGAGATGACGCGCACGATTCCGCAGCGATGGATCGGGCGCGACTATCGTAGTTGGTGCGAGCAGTTCGATACGCTCGCGGAGGAACAGCGTGTGGCGCTCGCAGCCGATGTGCGGACTTGGACGCACCGTCCTCGCATATCGGTCGTGATGCCGGTCTACAACCCGCGACTTGAATGGCTGGAGCAGGCCGTGCATTCCGTCATGGATCAGATTTATCCAGACTGGGAGCTGTGCATTGCCGACGATGCATCCACTGACCCGCGTGTGCGTGCCTTGCTGCAAAAGCTGGCACGCAGGGAGCCGCGCATCAAGCTCGCATTTCGCGCGAGCAATGGTCACATCTGCGCCGCATCGAACACGGCGCTGGAGATGGCCGAGGGCGAGTTCGTCGCCTTGCTCGATCACGATGACGTTCTGCCAGCGCATGCGCTGTACTGGGTGGCCCGCGCAGTGCAGGAACATCCTCAGGCGGGGCTCCTCTATTCCGATGAGGACAAGATGGATGAGCAAGGCAGGCGCTCGTCTCCCTATTTCAAATCGGCCTTCAACTACGACCTGTTTCTCTCGCAAAACCTAGTGTCCCATCTGGGTGTGTATCGTCGCACGCTGGTTCTGGATGTGGGTCGGTTTCGTCCGGGCGTCGAGGGCTCGCAGGACTACGATCTCGCGCTGCGCTGCATCGAACGTTTGCAGCCCCATCAGATCGTGCACATCGCCCGGGTGCTCTACCACTGGCGGCAGCACAGTCAGAGCACGTCGATGAACATGGATGCCAAGCCCTATGCCGCCACAGCTGGTGAGGGGGCTCTCAATGCCCACCTGACGCGCACTGGGCAGGAGGGCGCAATACGGTTCGTCGGTCACGGGTACCACTATGAGATGTCGTCCGCTTCAACCTCTGTGCGAGTGAGCGTCATCATATGCGTGCGCAAGGCGTCGGCCAATATCGAACATCTCTCCAGATCACTCAGGGAAGACCTTCACCGCGTCAGTGCGAGCCGGGCGCACACAACGGCGTCAGCGAAGAATGAGCCAATAGAACTGCTGTGGATTGCAGGTGAGAGATTGACTGAGGCCGAAGATGAGCGCTTGGAGGCACGTTGCGCGTCACTCGGCGAACGTTGGCTGGGTTGCCGAGCGGGCAGTACCGTGGTGGAGCGGGTGAACGCGGCGGCACGCAGGGCGACCGGCGAGGTGCTGATGCTGACCGGCAGTGACGTGCATCCGCGTCGTCACGATGCACTTGCGTTGCTGGTTGCGCACTCGCTGCGCATCGGCGTGGGCGTGGTCGGAGTGCCACTATGGGAACGCGGTGGCCGTGTACGTGGGAGGCTGTTGCATGCGGGCTTGTTCGTGGATTCTCAGGGACAGTTGCTGTCGGCGCACTATGGGTTGGCACCACGCTTCAAGGGCTACTTCGGCAAGGCGGTGCTGAATCAGAATTTTCATGCGGTGTCGGCGGCCTGCGTAGCACTTCGACGTTCTGCATTCGAGTCGGTTCACGGTTTTCGTGGCGATTGGATAAGTCTGCGTTACGCCGTTGCCGATCTGTGCATGCGTGTTCAGGCCACAGGCTATCGCACCCTGTGGGCGGCTGACGCAGGCATGGAGATGGATCACAAGTTGCATGACGAGCGTTGGGGTTTCGCCGCGTCTGCGCCTTGCGATGCGCATGATCTGGAACTATGGCGCTCGCGATGGCTGCAATCTCCCCGAGAAGATCCGCACTACAGCCCGCAGCTGAGCTGGGAGTTCTCGCATTTCGATCTCGCCTGGCCACCACGCGCAGGACATTCCGGTGATGTTGTCCCGCAGGGGGAGTCGGGACAACAGGGTGCAGCGGTGGTGTTCCGAGCCGCGCCCTATGTCTCGATACCGTGGAAGGGCTTGCTGCCATGAGCACGATCACTTCACTTCTGGTTCGGGACCGGAGCACAGACGAGTCATGGAGCGGCCGGGTGAATGGCGCAGCTGCGCTTCTCGTCATCAATTTCAACACGGCGTGCAAGACCATGCGCTGCATCGAGTCCATTCTGTCGGGCTCGGAGATTCCGGGGCGCATCCTGATTCTGGACAATGGCTCCGATGCACCGGATGCTGCACATTTGCACGCCATGTTGGCTGATCTGCCCGCTATCGGGGCAGAGCTGCAACTCATTCGCGCAGACAAGAATCTTGGATTCGCAGGTGGCTGCAATCTGCTGATAGACCAGGCCATGAAGCTCCCTGATTGTCTGCATATCCTGCTTCTCAACAGCGATGCAGTCGCCATGCCAGCCTGGACCGCAGCCATGTTGAATTGCGCCGCCCAGACACCGGCGAACATTGGCATGGTGGGCGCACGCATGCACAAGCTCTCCAATCCGGAGGATGTGGACACGCTGGGCATTGCGCTCTATCGCAGCCTGATGCCTGCGGATCGTCACACGGTGGATGACACGCTCGTGGGCCCGACGGGCGGCTGCTGTCTGCTCAAGCGCAGCATGCTGGAGGAGTTGCACCAGATATCCGGCTACTATTTCGATGAGCGCTTCTTCTGCTATTGCGAAGACACCGATCTGGTTCTGCGTGCGGTGCTACTCGGCTACGAAACGGCTTACCTCAACGAGGTGCTTGCATTGCATGAGGGGCAAGGCAGCTCTGGAGGAAATGTAAGCGCCTTCATCACTTATCACGGACTGCGCAATTCGATCTGGATGCATGCCAAGTTGCTGCCTGTCAGCTTGTTTCTGCGACTTGGACCGTTGCTGGTTCTGGCGCATTGTTTGTCCATTGGTCGGCATGGACTCTACGGCCGCTTTGGCTTGCTGTGGAGAACATACAGAGATGGGTTGAGAAGGCTCCCGGAATTTCTTCGCGAACGCAAGCGCTACCGGAGCGCGGACCGGTATGAAGTCGAAGGGTTGAGAGCGCGCATCACTCCTCGGTTCTATCGCGCGCGCTACATGGCACATGTGCTGCGCATCGAACAGCATCGCCGTGAACTGATGCGAAGGTAGCATTGCCTGGACGTAGACGTGTCAGTAGCGGTCTGCTCACAGTCTTTCCTCACGCACCGCATTCCCCAGGGGCAACTGCGCTGTCACTCGCAGCCCACCGCCCCTGCGGTTGGCGATCCAGACATTGCCACCGTGTTCCACGACAATGGCACGCACTGCGGCGAGGCCGAGGCCCATGCCGCCGGTTTCGCGGTTGCGCGATGCCTCCACGCGGAAGAACGGTTCGAACACGCGGGTCAGCAACGCCTCGGGAATGCCGGGGCCGGCGTCGTCGACCTGCAGCACGCACTGGCCGTCGTTCACCGCCAATCGTACGCGTGCCGAGTGGCCGTATTTGAGCGCGTTGTCCAGCAGGTTTCCGACGACGCGCTTGAGCGCCAGCGGGTCGCCGGTCAGCGTGATCGGGCTTCCCGGCTCCACCTGCACATCGTGGCCCATGTCGACCAGATCATCGGCCACGCCTTCGACCAGCAGGCGCATGTCCAGACGCTCGTGGTTGCGCTGCAGGCTCTGGTCGCGGATGAATTCCATCGCCGCGGAGATCAGCATATTGATCTCCCGCATGTCGGTCTCCACGCGGCTGCGCAGTGGCTCGTCAAGCTCTTCAAGCCGGAACGCGAGGCGCGTGAGCGGTGTGCGCAGATCGTGCGCGATCGCTCCCACCATCTGCGTGCGATCCAGCAACTGACGGCCCACGCGCTCGTGCATTTCGTTGAAGGACTGCGCGGCCTCGCGCAGTTCGGCGGGCCCGTTCACGGGCAGCGGATTCGACGTGCGCGCGGTGCCGAATTGCCGCGTCGATTCGGAAAGCCGCGCCAGCCATCCGGTCCACGACGAGGCCAGCAGCCAGCCCAGCGGAAGAATGGCGGTGAGACCGATCAGCGCCACCCACAGCAAGCGCGTGGTGGGCACGCTGGCCGATGGAGGAGGGCGGTCCTCGCGTCGCTCGCCACGTTCATTCATCGGTGGTGCATAGGGTTGTGCTGGGGGTGGCCGCCGGTTGTCCATCTCGCCCATCATGTCGCGCGGTCCGGACGGTCCAGAAGGCCCCGGAGGGCGGCGGTCGTTGCTGATGAGCAGCAGCGCCGCAAGTACCGTGGTCAGCAACACAGCCAAGGCCAGCAGCGCGAGGATGCGCGTTCGCAGGCCGGTGCGTGCGAGGGCCCGCATCATCGCAGCGACACCTCGGGCACCAGCAGATAGCCCTCGTTGCGCACGGTGCGGATCAGCGTCTCGTCGGTGCGGGTGTTGAGCTTGCGACGCAGACGGCTGATCTGGCTGTCGATGGCGCGGTCGAACACTGCCACGTCGGCGTCGTTGCCGCGCACCATGTCGAGCAGTGAGTCGCGGCTCAGCACCTTGCCGGGGTTTTCGACCAGCGTCTGCAGCAGCGCGAACTCGCCGTCCGACAAATGGATGGCGATGCCCTCCGCGTCACGCAGGCTGTGGCGGCCAAGGTCCAGCACCCAGCCGCCGAATTCGTAGCGCATGTGGCGCTGCGCACCGCCGCGACGGCGCCTGAGCACCGCACGTACGCGCGCCAGCAGCTCGCGTGGATTGCAGGGCTTCGCAAGGTAGTCATCCGCGCCGACCTCGAGCCCGACGATGCGGTCAGTATCGGCGCCCAGCGCGCTCAGCATGATGACGGCCGGTGCATCGGGCGCATCGGTCAGCGACTGCGCGGCGCTCAGGCCGTCCTCGCCGGGCATCATCACGTCGAGAATGACCAGATCGAAGCTGTCTTGGGTGAGCTGTGCGCGCATGTCCGCCACGTCCACGGCGCTGGCCACGTGGTAGCCGTGATGGGAGAGAAATCCCGTGATCAGGCTGCGCAGTTCGGAGTCATCGTCGACGACGAGGATGCGTGAATGAAGGTCCATGATGAGATAGGCGGAGGGCGCGCTCGCAGTATAGCCATGGCGTTTTCACACTTTTTGTCAGGCCTGACACACAAGGGCAAACGCCCGTGACATGTGCTGCCTAGAGTTCACTTTCAAACCCGGGATGAAAGGAACGAGACCATGTACGAGAACGACAAAGCAACCAACACCCACGCCGCCGACCAGCACGATCACGACGGCGGTCTGCAGCAGGACCTGATCGTCGATGCGCTACGCGACCCACGCCGGCGCATGCTGCTCGGTGGACTGATCGCCAGCGGCACCGTCGCGCTGATCGGTGGCTGCGGTGGCGGCACCGACAGCACCACCGATTCGAGCAGCAGTACCACCACCACGACCGGAACGACCACAGGTACGTCGACCGACACGACGACCACCACAAACACCGACACATCCACCACGACGTCATCGTGCATCGCCGACCCGCAGGAAACCGAAGGCCCTTATCCTGGCGACGGCTCGAACTCATCCAATGGCGCGGTGGCCAACGTGCTGGCGCTCAGCGGCGTGGTGCGCAGCGACATCCGCAGCAGCTTCGGCAGCGCCACCGGCACCGCGCAGGGCGTGCCGCTCACGCTGACGATCTCGGTGGTCAACAGTAACGCGAGCTGCGCGGCGCTGGAGGGCTATGCCATCTACATCTGGCACTGTACGCGCGACGGCACCTACACGCTGTATTCGAACGACGTGCTCAAGGAGAACTACCTGCGCGGCGTGCAGGTCACCGACAGCAAGGGGCAGGTCACCTTCGAAACCATCTTCCCAGCCTGCTACTCGGGCCGCTGGCCGCACATCCATTTCGAGATCTACCCCAGCCTCGCCAAGGCGACCAGCTACAAGAACAAGATCCTTACCTCCCAGATGGCCCTGCCCAAGGACATCTGCACGACCGTGTTCAACAACGCCACCGGCTACAGCGCCAGCGTGCGCAACCTCTCGCAGGTCACCATTGCCTCCGACAACGTCTTTGGCGACAACACCGCCGCCCAGATCGCCCAGCAGACCCCGACGCTGGAAGGCTCGGTGGCGAAGGGCTACACCGGCACTATCGTGATCGGCGTGCCGGTGTGATGCTGACGCGCGGGATCTGAGAACCCACCGAGTTTCATGTAGCGTGCTATCACCGCAGAGGTGACTTCAGAGCGGGCCCTTGTGGCCCGTTTTTTTGCGTCGGAATCGTGGAATGAGCAGGGCTGATGCTGTCAGCTTGCGCGATCCGCCAGTGCTGCCAATGCGGTCGGGTTCAGCGTGCATTCGCCCACCTTGCGCAGCGTGTTGCGGTCGGTGTGGTGGAACGGATCCTTGCGGTCTGGCGTGACGAGCAGCGTGTCCTGCTCATACGACCAGGTGCCGTCGCCGTGTTTGGTCACGGTGATCGTGTAGCGCTCTGTGCGGAACGCGTATTCCAGAAACGGATTGGACGAGATCCCGTTGGTCAGCGAGCCGCGCACGGCCTCGAGCGTGAAGCTCTTCGCATCGGCCGTGGTCTTGCCCACCGCCATCGCCGTTTGGCCACGGGGGATGGTCAGTGTCTGGATGATGGAGCCGGTGGCGGGCTCCCACAGCCAGTAGCCCACCTGGTCATGGAAGGTTTCGGGATCGTTGGGCTTGAAAATCTGCGTGTGATAGCGCAGCCCGTAGAAGAGCTGCGGTCCGTTGGTCTGCGCATCGATCGGCTGCATTTGCACGTGCTCGATGAACGCCTGCTTCTCGGGTCCATCGGCCTTGGGATTGACGTCCAGCCCGCGCGTGCCAGCCCAGATCCCCGCCATGTTCGACAGCGGCCCCAAGTGCGCCAGTGTGTCGGTGCTTGGTTCCGGTTCGGTGTAGATGTCGGTGGGAAAGTCGGCCATGGAGACTCCTTGCGCAGGGGTGATTGCGGAATCATTGTATGCAGTGGCGGTCATCAGCGTGGCGGCTATAGTGCCCCGTTCACCCTCCATTGAACGAGAAGTCCATGCCATTGAATCTCGACAGCGCCCGACACTGGCTAAGCGAACTGCGCAACGTGAAAATCCAAAGCGACGCGTTGGCCGATGATGAGGCGCTGGACGAGTATCTGGATCAGCGCGATGCCAATCCCTTTGATGGCGAGTGGACCCGCGCCAACCGCGCGCTCGATGCGATGCTGGCGACCTTGCCCGCACGGGAGCACAAGCCACTCGAGACCCTGCAGGAACAGGCCCGCGAACGCTTCTACAAGACCGTGATCCGGCAGACGGGAAGCGCCGACCTCGCAGCCTACGCGAGCGATGACATCTCGCTGATCGTCGGCTATCTGGCGTGGGGGTGCGAGGACTCGTTCGTGTCGGGCATGCAGCGGGCTTACGGGCGGGGGGCGTTTCCTTTGTGAGCTGTGCAGGTTGGTGGTAAATAGTCAACTGTGATCTATTTTGAAACATCGATAAATTCCATTTTGAGAAACGAGCGTTTTGTGAATAATCGGTCCTTTGTGAATACGTAACAAAGGGTTGACGCCATGGGTGCACGCATTGGGTGGATGCGAAAGTTGATTGACGGTTTGCAGAACGTGTGGTGCTCAACCAAGGGATCGAAAGCGCGTCAGGCATGGGTGATGGCGGTGCTTATGACCGGCACGCTGCTGGCCGGGAACACGCAGGCGCAGTCCGTGATCCTGCCGACAGACAACTTCGCCAGTTGCACGGCGGGCACTTTCAATAGCGCCAATACGCGAACTGCGACCGGCACGGCAGGCATCTATGTGAACACCAACTGGGATCCGGTCTGCTCTGGCTGGACTTTCACAGGCGCAGCCCTGCGTGCGGCTCCGTCAGCATCGCCGCCTGCCGGCGCACTTCCATTTCCCGGCGGCGGAAATGCCATCTGGCTCAACGAAGCGGGCGCACGTCCCAAGGGCCAGGCGAGCCGCGACTTCACGGGGCTCGCACGTGGAGAGACCTATCGCGTCTCGCTGGAAACGTGGACGGACGATGTGGATGCGAACACGGGCCTGCTTGCCGAAATCATCGACATCGACACGAATGTCGTGTTGTCCGCCACGCAACTCAACATGGTGCGCGGCAGTGGCCCGCAGGCGCTGGTCAACGAGATGTGCGCGAGCAATGTGGCGGGTCTCACCACTCCGCTGAACCTGAGGGTGCGGCTGTCTGAAAGCGGCACCACGACAGCTTCGCCCATTCTCACCAACGTTAAATTCGAAGCTTTGGGCCAGCCATGCGACTACGTCGTGACCTATGTGCCCAACGGCGGCACGCATGTTCCCAGCGAGACGGTCCTGAGCGGGCAGAAGGCCAGCGTGCCTATGCCACCAACCAAACCCGGTGAGGGCTTTGCGGGCTGGTATACGACCAATGCACTGACCACGGCGTATGACTTCAACACACCGGTCACCAGCAATCTGTCGCTGTACGCCAAATGGACGGCGAATTTGTATTACGTGAGCGGCAACGTCACCGGACTGGCCTCCGGGCGCACGCTGGGACTGACGCTCAACACGAGCCTCGGCAGCGTCAGTATGTCAAGCGATGGGCGTTTCCAGTTTCCGCAAGGGCTTGTGCAGGGAGCGGCCTACTCGGTTCAGGTGAGCCTCCAGCCGGTCAATCAGCGCTGCACGGTGAATGCGGCGGGCACTGGCACCATTGCGACGCCGGGAGCGGATGTCACCAATGTGGAAGTGACTTGCGTGGGTCCGTACACGGTGAGTTTTGATACCGCCGGCGGCTCGGCAATCGCATCGCAGGAGCTGGGCCCTGACGGCCAGGCGACGCGACCAGCGGCGGATCCGGTCCGCAGCGGCTTTGTATTCGATGGCTGGTACTCTGATGCTCAAACCACGCAGGTCTATGACTTCGCCGCGCTGGTGAACGCCGATGTCACGGTGCATGCCAAATGGATTCCGCTGTACCGCGTCGGCGGCTCGCTCAGCGGCCTGTTGCCGGGCACGAGCATCACGCTGGCCAACAACGGCACCGACACCCTGGTGATGAACGCCGACGGCACGTTCACGTTCACGAACCCGCTGCTCTCGGGCACAGCCTATGCCGTGACCATTGCGCAGCAACCGGCAGCGCAGATCTGTACTGTGACCAACGCTAGCGGCGCAGCCATCACCGCCGACGTGAACAACGTGGTGGTCACCTGTGCGCCCGTCACTGTCCCGCCAGCGGTTACCGCTATGCCCGTGCCTTCGCTGCAGCAGTGGGCGGTGATGCTGCTTTCGCTGGTGATGGCGGGACTCGCGTTGGTGAGCTTGCGCCGCAAACACTGATCCTGACGAGTGACGCTCACCACCCGTTGCCACACGGGTGGTGAGCGTCTGCAAGATGTAAATTTGCAACACTTTATTTCGCATTGGTAATACAAACCAATATCATTTGCATCTTTCAAATAGTGATTGAAGCGGCAAATGCTTGTTCTGGGTTGGTTGGCTGCCATCGTCTCCGGGTGGTTTCTGTGTCTCGCAGCTCCACGTTTTGACACGCGGTTGCATGGGCGTGTCGGCTTTGCGCTGGGCGCGGTGTTCTTCGTTGCCGGTGTTTCCGCGTTGACTCATGCGGGGCTGGGGCTGGCGGAGGCCATTGCGTGCGTGCTCGCGTTGGTCATGCTGGCTGTGCCTTGTGTGAGCTGGTGGCATGCGCCGAAAAAGAAGACGAGGGCCGGGGCATGAACGCTGAAGTGCTCGATGAGAACGTGGACACGGTCCGCGATGAGAAGTCTGGCGAGACCGCTCCGAGGCATCTGTTTTTCAAGGGCATTGCGGGTTTGGTGCTCGGCTTTCCCTTGTCGCTCTGGATCAGCTGGCTGCTGATGTACACGGGGCTCGGGCCCGCGTTTTCGCCCGCGCGCGATCAGGTGGCGATGTGGCTGGTGGTGCCGCTGTGGTGCACGGTGTTGTGCCTGAGCTTTCTGGCGGGCACGCGGCTGCGCTGCCTGGTTTGGCTGCTCGCGGCCAATGCGCTGGCCGCTGGGATGTGGTGGGTGATGCAATGAAGATCAAGGCGCAAACCCTGCGCGACTATCTGGCCGTGCACAGCTGGGTGGGCATCGTCTGCGGGCTGATGCTATACGTGGCTTTTTATGCGGGCGCGTTCTCGATGCTCGAGCCCGAGATCCGGCAATGGACGCAGACGGCGGTCTCCAAGGCCGATGTCAGCCCAGACCCCGACCGCGCGCTGCAGCAGTTTTTTGCCCAGCATCCCGATGCCAAGGGCCGTCTCAGTCTGCGATTGCCGAGCGCGGACAGCGAGACGCCGCTGCTGCGCCTTTCGGCCAAGGAGAGCGAGCACTGGTACGAGCTGAAAAGCGACGGCAAGGTGCATGACGCAGGGCTTGGCAAGGAAAGCGACAACAGCGGCAATTTTGTGGACTACCTGCATCGCAAAGGTGGCTTGCCGCTGCCTTTGGAATGGGCCGAGCCGGTGATCGGCGTGGTGTCGCTCCTGTATGCGCTGGCCTTGGTGTCGGGCATCGTCGTGCTGCTCCCGTCGCTGGTGAAGGATCTTTTCTACCTGCGCATCGGGCCCAACATCAAGCGCATGTGGCTCGACGTGCACAACCTGCTCGGCGTGGTGAGCCTGCCGTTTCATCTGGTCATCGCGCTGAGCGCGGCGGTGTTCGGCCTGCATGACTGGATTTACGACGCGCAGGACCAATTCATCTACCGCGACGGACTGCAGGCCACCGTGCAGCGCGACAGCATCAAGCATCCCACCGTCGAGCGGTCGCTGTGGCTCCCTCCCACGGAGCTGATCCGCAAGGTGCGCGAGCAAGCGCCGGGCTTTGATCCAGAGTCGCTCGAATACGTGGGGCTTGGAGCCAAACGCACGCTGCTGCGGGTCGCTGGTACCGATGACATGCATTTCAAGCGCGGCGCGCAACATGGCTTTGCGTTCGTGAATCTGGGAACGGGCGAGATCTACGACCGGATCTACTTTCCGGGTGAAAAAAGCAGTGCGCTGGGTGCATCGCTCATCAGCTTTTTCTCGCTGCACTTTGGCAGCTTCGGCGGCAATCCGGTACGCGTGCTGTATGTGCTGCTGGGCCTGAGTGGTGCTTTGATCTTCTACACGGGCAATGTGCTGTGGATCGAAACCCGCACCAAGCGGCTGCGCAAGACGCGCGAGATCGAAGCGCGCCCGAGGCATGTGCGCATCATGTCCAGCGCCACGCTCGGCATCTGCGTGGGCAGTGCGGCCGCGTTGCCGGCCACGCTGGTGGCGTCGCGCCTGTTGGCGCCGCATGTGGGGAATGTTGACCACGTGCATCAATGGACGTTCTACCTCCTGCTGTTCGGCTGCGTGGCCTACGCATTCCGCTTCGGCGCGCAGCACGCAGCCAAGGCGCTGCTGTGGATCGCCGCCGTGGGCAATGCGTTGGTGCCCTCGCTGGCCTTACTGCAGTGCCTCGCGCCATCGCTTTTCAGCGACTCGGCCTACAAGACCTATCAACCCAACTTTCTGCTGCTCGAAGGCCTGTGCGCGCTGCTCGCATTGTTCTTCGGCTGGTTGGCCGTGCGCCACAAAAAAGACTAGCCATTCATTGGTTTTCAGCTCCGGTTTCATCATCCAAAGGTTCTCGCTCATGCAATCACATTTCGCATTCAACCCCCGGCTCAATGCCATCGTTCTGGCGTTGATCGCCGCCAGTGCAGGCTCTGCCGCGCTGGCACAGTCGAGCGCCGAAGCCACTCCCGAAGCGCAGGCCGGGCAGCCCGCATCGCTTCCGCAAGTCAACGTGCGCGACAAGTACGAACGCGAAGACCTGCCCACGCTTGCCCCGGGCCGCAAGGCCGCCAACGGTGCGCGTCTGGGCATTCTGGGCGCGACGTCCATCGTCGATGCGCCGGTGCACGTCAACGCCTATACCCGTGAGCTGGCGGAAGACTGGTCCGCGCTGTCGCTGCAGGATGTGCTGGAAAACGATGCGGCAGTGGTCTTTACCACCAACAAGGGCCACCTGCTCCAGAACTTCAATCTGCGCGGTCTGGATGTGACCGCCATGGACATCGCGACCAACGGCCTCTACGGCATCGCGCCCGCCAACTCCGTGCCGATCGAGATGTTCGAGCGCGTGGAAGTGATGCGCGGCCCGAACGTGCTGCTGTCGGGCATGCCGCCGCTAGCGAGCGTCGCGGGCTCGGTGAACATGGTGACCAAGCGCGCGTTGTCGCAGCCCATCGCGGACCTCACGACCACCTATGTATCGGACTCGTACTTCCAGGTGCACGCCGATGTAGGTAAGCGTTTCGGGCCGGAGCAGCGTCTGGGTGTGCGCTTCAACGGCGTCTACGGATCGGGTGACATGGGCGCCGAAGGCGAGTCGCAAAAGCGCAAGGTCGGCGCGCTCGGCATCGACTATCTGGGCGACCAGTTCCGCCTTTCGCTCGATGCCTACAACAGCATCAACAACATCGACGGCGGCAGCCCCGGTATGTTCAGCTTTCTGGGCAGTGCGGCCATTCCCGGCGTGGGCATGGTGCTATCACCGCCCAAGGGTGACGTGAACATGTTTCGCGGCACGCATGGCAAGTACGACAACAGCGGTCTGCTGGCCCGCGCCGAGGTGGATTTCAATTCCAACTGGCAGGGCTACTTTGCGCTCGGTGCATCCGAGGCGGAAGGCAAGGGCCTGCTGTTCGGCACCCGCGCCATCGTGACCGGCGCGGACGGCACCACGCGCGGCGCCATCTACAACGTGCACACCCAGTCCGAGCGTCGCACGGCTGAGGCCGGCGCCATCGGCAAGTTCGCTACAGGCAGCGTCCAGCACCGCATGCAGTTGTCATTCAACATCCTCAAGCACAAGGAAGGCACGTACAACACGGCGTGCAATTACTGCTACACCACCAACATGTACAACCCGACGACGCCGACCTTCCCGGCCGCGCCCGTCTGGAAGGGCTACACCACCGAAAACGAGTTCCGCTCCATCGCGCTGGCCGACACCATGGCCTTCGCCGATGACAAGGTGCTCGTCACGTTGGGCCTGCGCCATCAGAGCGTGAAGACACCGATGGTGAGCGGCGCCGCATCCAGCTACAGCAAGAGCCATCTCTCACCGATGGCCGGCGTCATCGTGCGCCCCTGGGGTGACGACATCTCGCTGTTCGCGAACTACACCGAAGGCCTGGAGCCGGGCCGCATCGTCGGCACGGGCTACGCCAATTCAGGCGAATCTCTGGACGCGATGCAGACCAAGCAGGGCGAGTTCGGCGTGAAAATCAAGGCCGGTGAAATGACGCACACGGTCAGCACCTTCCAGATCGAAAAGCCATCGGTCATCACCAACAGCGCCAACTACCAAGTGCTCGATGGCAAGCAACGTCTGCGCGGATTGGAATGGAGCGCCTTCGGCAAGATCGCTCCGACACTGTCGTTGCTCAGTGGCGTGGAATACATCAAGTCCCGTCAGATGAACACGGGTCTCGAAAACCACGGCGTACCCAAGTTGCGCGCCCGCATCGGCCTGGATTGGGACACGCCGGTCAAAGGCCTGACGGCCGGCGGCCGACTGCTCTACACCGATGGCCAGTGGGTCGACTCGGGCAACAAGCTGCGCGTGCCATCGTGGACGCGACTCGATCTGATGGCCAAGTACGAAACCAAGCTCGGCACGACTCCCTTGCGCCTCAATGCGAGCGTCGAAAACGTGACCGACAAGAAGTACTGGATCGGCATGTTCTCCGACGGCTTTGCCATGCCGGGTGCACCACGCACTTATCGCGTGTCGGCGACGGTGTCGTTCTGAGGCTGACGGGCTGATTCAAGGGATGGCCCACACGGCGGGATCACCTCGCCGTGTGGAAGTGCACCGTCGTCATCACGTCGGCCTCAGTTCAGTGTGGAGACCGCGTAACCCAGCTCACGCAGCAAATCTCCGGCAACGGACTCAAACTCCTCGATCTCTCGAACCGAAAGATCATCGCGCCATGACGCAAGCAACTGCTTGTTCGGCGCCTGAGTCGTTCGGACTTGTTGAGCCCGTCGCTGCGTCTCTCCCACGATCACTACCCCGTCGGCGGTAACGCGGCGCTGGTGCTCAAGAAGTCTGCCAGCGCTGCGTTCGTGGTAACTCAGCATGACTGGATCGAAATCCAGCTCGATGAAGTCGCACAGTCGTCGCAACTCAACTTCGGTGTTCGTGATCAGGTCTTCATAGCGCACTTCAAGATAGCGCAGACGCAGGGCTCCCGCCTCTCGGGCTGTGACGACGTTGGCGCGCCAGAATTGGGCTTGCACAGCCATCGATTCGCCGGGTGAGAACCATTGCTTGCGCAGTGACGCGGCGCTGCCTCGGCCATCCCGAATGATGTGGATGAAATGGGCCTCCGGCAACAACTTCTGCAGCGCAGGCATGTGCAGGCAATACAGCGGCGTCTTGTCGCCCCATCGCTGTTTCCCGAACCGCGCCGCGTACATCCGGTAGAAGAGCCGGAAGCCTTCTGCGAAGTTGAATGGCTCCAGCTCCATCACTGCGCGCTCGAAAACGTTGGAGTCGATTCCGAAATCTTCCCAGCCCGTAGCGTTGGGCGGAAAATGCGTGATCGCATGCGCAAACCAGGCTCTGCAGTCTTTGATTTCGGCCCCCGGCAGTGGCATGGCGAGAAAGCCGGTTTCCGGCGGAATCGCCAACGCGGGATGTGCGTCCAACATCAACCGCAGCAAGGTGGTGCCGGAGCGCGGCGATCCCACGATCATCGGCATGGGGGCTTGCGGAATGCCCGCCTTTGGCTGGCGTGAGATGGCCAATGCTTGCCGGCACCATTGCCGAATGCTGTCAATGGGCATGGCTCTTTCCCTCACTCGACATCTTTGAAGTATTCAGCGCAGCTACGTTTCTTCGAATTGCGCGGACCCACGGCTCATAGTACCTTGAGAAGTTCGATCGGAGTCATACCGTAAGCGGAAGTGCGATTTGCAAAATTGTCCGTTTGCTTTGGATGCTGTTTTGAAGAATTGTTCCTGATTTCCCCGGGACGGCTGAAACTTCCTGCTAGAATACTAGCTTCGAGTCGCGGAGAGGTGGCAGAGTGGTCGAATGTACCTGACTCGAAATCAGGCGTAGCAGCAATGCTACCGTGGGTTCGAATCCCACCCTCTCCGCCAGAATGAAAAAAGCCTTGTAAGTCAACGACTTACGAGGCTTTTCTCTTTTGAGATGGTAGCAAAACTGGTAGCAATTCATGCTCGGTTTACCTATCTATCTTCTGGGTTCTAGCTACTACCTGCACACTCGCATAGATGGCAAGCAGGTTAAGAAATCATTGAGAACGAGCTACAAGCGAGTAGCTATCATTCGAGCTGTAACCTTTTTAAACAGCTTGACAATGAGCAAAAAGCCGACTATCGGAGACTTCGCCCACCTCCTGAGTGATGAAGTCACCCCAGAAAAATACGAAATAGATTTGTCGCGGGGCATCCTCAAAGCAGATGACCCTGATGACCATCGCCAGATGATGGAAGCTTTGCAGATGATGCAGAAGGTTCAACAAGCCTCAGCACCTGCAACCGTCCCACAAGTTCCACAGGATGACCCTACGGCCTTGAAGCTTGGCGAGTTGCTAGAAAAGTTCTTCTTACTCCGTAAGCAACTGACACAGGCAACAGCAATTGCTTATAGGAACTGCATTACAGAGCTTGCAAAGTTCTTAAAAAATCCACCTATTACCCGAATTACTCCCAGCGATATAACAAGGTATCAGGAATTTTTAGCTGAAAAAGGTAATAGTGTTAGGACGATAGATAACAAAATATCAATCGTTCGTGCTTTATATAACTTTGCTAAAAAACAAGGCTATACAAGACAAGAAAATCCAGCAGAAAACAGAGCACTTTTAACAAAAAAACAAAGGTTAAAAGGTGGTTATGCTATCTTTGAAAAAGAAGAAATAGAGCTTTTCTTTAAGAGTGAATTTTTCAAAGAACAAAAAAATAAAGATAAAGACTATACAAATTCCGTAATCCTTGGTTTATTTACAGGTTGCCGTATCGGAGAGATTACAAACCTTAAAAAAGACCAGTTTAAAATTAGTCCTAATGGTGTTAATTACATAACGATAAGAGATAGTAAAACACTTGCAGGCATTCGTGAAGTTCCTATTCATCCATTGGTTTTTAATCGTATTAAAGATTTTTTAGATAGTAAAACAGATAAAGTCTTTAAATATGTGGAAAAGGAAGGAAAAGGAACGGGCAATGCAGTCGGTAAGAAATTTGCAAGAAATGTAAAAGGCTCAGGAATTACAAGAAAAAAACTTGTTTTTCACAGCTTGCGAAAGTTCGTAAACAATGAGCTTTTAAAAGATAAGGTGAGCTTGGAACATCGTTGCCAGCTAATCGGACACGAATTAGATAATGTTAATGTTGCTATATATACAGAGACATTAACTGTTGATGAGCTTGCAGAAACAGTCTTCCCAACCTTTGAAAAAATTTATAACCTTGTAAAAATTTCGCTTTATAAAACTGAATTTTGAATTGTGTTTTATTAAATTCAATTAAGCAGGCTTCGGCCTGTTTTTTTTTGTGAAAAAAAACATTACTTCTCATTGAATTTGAAAAAAGAAAAAATAAAAGCTATCATAGAGATATAACAAAAATAAAAGGCTCTATATGTCAAAGCTAATTTTAACAATGAGCGATGTTAAAAAGATAATTTTTCTCATCCATAAAAAAACCACCCTGCTTCTTCAAATAAAAGAGCTTGATTACAATCATCCAAAGCAAATCCAATTAAATCTTATGATGAACTGGACAGAAAGCGAATTAAAGCGATTTCACAATGATGATATTGAGAATATTGAAAGAATTATGATGGAAGGCTACAAAGAAAACGAAATAACTAATATGTTTAGATATCATCTAAACAAGGCAAAAAGAAAATTCGTCAAAAAAAATTAAGCTCCTTATTTGGGGCTTTTTTTATTGCATTTGACAAATAAACAAAAATACATTTAAATATATAAAGATATATTATTCGTCGGTTCATTCTCTCGGTTCGTATATCTAAATAAAACACAGAAAACTCGTGAAGTGAGGCAATGACAATAAGTCCTTTTTTACATTGAAATTTAAGCAATGGTTTAAAGAGTAAGTGTAAATTAACACTGGCTAACGGACTAGCCTTAAATGCGGTAAAAACTGCATTCAAAAGTGTTTTTAAGTTGCTAGAACGGTAATCTAACAAAGCAACACAGAAGACTAATAACAGACCTGGTTAGAGCAATTTAAAGCATTGCGAACTGTTTAAGTGTGATACAGCTTTAATGTTATCCACCCCACGACGGCGATATGCCTAAGAATTTTTGATAAAAATTAAGAGTTTTTAGGCATATCACAGAGAGGGAAAAAGTCCCACCTTTGCCAAAACTCATTAGAGTTTTAAAATTTGGCACGGGTTAGGGAAAACTTTTTCCCTCTCTGGCTCAATCCTAAGCATATCTTAAGAGAGGGAAAAAAGACAAATTTGGTATTTGTTTCAATATTGGATAAAACAAAGGGTATTTGGTGAAGTGAAACGAAACCATCATCAAAGATAAAGGCTAGACTTGTTCTAGCCTTTAATCTTTCCCATCCGGCTAGGATGTTTCCCCTTTGGGGACGGAAGGGGGAGATATAGGAACTAAGAACAATCATCTTTTTAATAGTAGTAGGAGCGAAGCGACAAAAAACCGCCACTGTGAGCTTTTCAGCCTCTACCCTACCCAGCACATCACCCAATAGAAAAAATCGCTCAAACACGGTAAAAACCAACTCTATACATCCTTCAAACTTCCTGCACTTCCAACCAACTCAAAGCCCTTCGGGGCTTTTTTTATCTGAAAAAAGTTGATTTTTATTTTTATTTCGCTACCTTAATAAATATATAAAAAGAAAAGAGGAATTTATGAGTAATTTTGTTATTGATTTTGTTGTCGGTGCTGTAAAGTTTGTTGGACGCTTATTGTTCGGTAGCTCACATTCATCAAGTAGCACTATAGAAATGGATATGTTTCTAATCTACTCATCCTTATTTTTATGGATTTGCATTATTTACATATTAGTAAAAATAGCATCGTCACCTTTTCAAAATTACGAACAAAGACAAGACGGGATTAGTCTATTTGAAATAGACAAAATGCTTAATAAGAACTTAGAAAAAACCAAAGAAAAACAACAAGAAAAAGATCAAAATTTTAAAGTAGATAGAGTTAAATAAAATAAATCATATAACAACAAAAGGAGAAAATATGAATAAAAAAAGAATGGAAATAATTAACAATAGAGCCAATGAAATACTATTAACAATAAGGTTAATGAATGACAATCAAGAAGCATTTTCAAAAGAAGATTTCAATAAAGCCGGTGAGATACTGACATTTATGGAGCTACTTGGAATTATTGAAATTGAAGATCACGGCACAAAATTTGAAATTAAGAAATTATAAAAACCAACCATAAGCCATCTTTTAAAGGTGGCTTTTTTATCGTCTATATATTTGACTTTGTAAATTCATTAAATAAGATAGTAATACATAAGCAAGATAACCGTTCTAGCGACCGTAATAAACAAAAAAGATTTTTTGTTTGTATTCTGGGAGACCCAGACCCCTAGCCTGATGGCACTAATAAAAATAATAAAGCAAAGGAATATTTATGAATTTAGACCAAGTAATTTCAGAATTGAAAATTGAGGTTGATGAGATTTTAGAGAAATTTAAAATTGAAAACATCAGTATTAAATATAAAGAATATTTGCTTTCATCTTTAAGTGTAAAACTCACAATGTTAAAAATGAATGAGAGACACAAAGCAGAAAAAGAAAGAGAAGAGGCTGAAAAAAGAGAACAAGAAAAATTAAGAAAAGAAGGCAAAAAATGAGTAGGCAAAAAATAAGAACTGGAAGAAGTGGAGAGCTTGGAGAATTAAGAGATAGAAGCTTGCATATTCGTGTTAGCAGTGAAGAGATGAAACAACTTGAGGATAAAGCAACATCTCAAAGATGCTCAACAGCTAAATATTGTCGTGATAAATTGCTATATGAAAAAGTTCATAAAGCAAACATCAAGCAACAAACAGAACTATTAAATCAACTTAACAAAATTGGAGTGAATTTAAACCAAATTGCTCACAGAATTAACAAGGGCGAGCTTTTCATAATTGAAGAATTTCAAGAAATTCTTACATCATTTAAGACATTAAAAAAACAACAATACACAAGGAACTTAAATGATAATTAAAGTTTTTAAAAATGTAGGGAAAGGCCCTAGCCGTGGAGCAATAACTTATCTTCTTGGAAAAGATAAGGATGGGAAAGTTAGAGACCCTGCACCAGTGTTATTAAATGAATTAACAACATCGGAAGGGTCTAAAGATGCCGTTGCATTTTTAATTGACAGCAATAAAAGACAAAACAAATACACAAGCGGTGTCATATCTTTCCGCAACGATGAAAAGCCTACAGCAAGGCAAATACAGGAAATAATGAAAGATTTTCGTAAAACCTTTCTGCCTGGTTTAGATGAAAACCGTGCTCCGGTTTTGTGGGTAATGCATAGGGAAAAAGGTAATGTTGAGCTTCATTGGTTAACAGCTAAACAAGACGCCAAAACTCAAAAAGCTTTAAATATTGCCCCACCTGGACCAGCTTCAAAAAGACTTTTTGAAGATTTTCAAAAAATACAGAATGACAAGCTTGGGTTTAAACAAGTAGTTCCAAGTCTCTTAAAAGCTCAATTTGATGTATTTGAGAAAGGAACAAGAAAAGAAAAGATTTCAGCTTATCTAGTTTCCAAAGTAAAAAACAACGAAATCCAGAACAGAAGCGACCTTTTAAGACACTTACAGCACGATTTAAAATGGAAAGTCTCAAGAATTGGAGATGATTACATCTCTGTTATTCCAACAGGCAAAGACAAGCCAATTCGCCTAAAGGGTCCTGCCTTCACAAGCAAGGCAGACTATAGAGAATTACTTAAACAATCAAGCAATCAGCCCATAAAGTTAAACCCAGACCAGCTTTTGAAAGTCCAA
Source organism: Diaphorobacter sp. HDW4A (assembly GCF_011305995.1). GTDB lineage: Bacteria > Pseudomonadota > Gammaproteobacteria > Burkholderiales > Burkholderiaceae_C > Diaphorobacter_A. Next base: position 108,352 of record NZ_CP049910.1, read on the forward strand.
ACCAGCTTAAGCAATGGGATTAAATTTAGAGCAGATTACAACGAAAAGACATTCAATAAAGTTCCAAATTTCAAGAATAAAAGCTTGAATTTCAAAGGCTCTATAAAGAATAAATCTATAGATGTGCCAAAGGTTGGCAAGTTGCCAACAGCACAACCCCCCTCCCTTGGGGAACAGGTTCCAGCCTTCAAACCTTCTAAAACTCTCTCTGACAAGCTTCAAGCTTTCACAGCTACCCAAGCCTCAACCACACAGAAAAAACAGCCTGGAGCTTCTTCTATGGCCTCCGGCTCTGGTGGTGGTTCTGGCTCTGGTTCTTCAGGTTCTTTGAGTGCAAAGATGCTTTCTTTGAAAGCTTTGATGAATTCAGAGAAAGACCCAAGAAAAGTTTGGGCACTATTAGCTCAGTTGATAGCCGTTAGAGCACAAAGAGACTTGGCTTTATCAAGAGAAAACGAAGCAGAGAAAAAAAGACTTGGCAAGATAAAAATAAAACAATAACAATAAAGGAGACAATAAAAATGAGCAAATTACACGAAATAGTAGACAATAAAATTGAAGAGATTTTTGAAATTTTAGAACTAATCAAAACAGTTCCAGAATATTTAACCCAAGAACAATTTGAATGCTTTATGACAATGCTTAATGTTTTGCATAGTCTTGGATTTATAGAGCTTGAGTTTAATGAAAATGGTTTCAGTGTCAAAACAATAGGTGATTAAAAGAGTGTATAAACATAAAGCCCCAGCGAAGGGGCTTTATGTTTAGAACTTCAATAATTTATCTCGTTTTAATTGTTTGTAGTCGTCACTCTTTTTAATTCTTTCCATCTTTGCTAAGTCTTGCAAGATATCATCTTGAAGTGTTAAAGCTTGGAATTGTTCATCATTCAGTTTTAACAAGTCTTGAATAGTAAATTTTTGAGAATACCTTAAGCTCTTCATAAATTGGCTTTTAGTGCAGTCGCTAACAAAGCCAATGGAAACCCCTACTTTTTCTGCAATCTCTTTAATTGTTATTTTTATATTAGCAATATAAAGCTCTTGTGATTGTCTTCTTTTATTTTCATATTTCTTACCTCTTGCCAGCCCACCAAGCCTTCCATTGCTTGCCAATGCTCTGCTGTAATTGCCATGTTTAATTTTCATTTTTATTTATCCTTTGCCATATGATTTATTCAATATAGCAAATTTATTAAATAAATCAATGTTGACAAAAGGTTTTATCTTGCTATATTGAATTTATCATATGGCAAATTAAGGAGAAAATATGAAGCAATTAAAAGACTTTACAGAATTAGAATTAGAACAAGTGGGCAAAAAGTGGCAACATCCAAAAACAGGAAAAACAAGATACTATTTAAACCCTGTTTGGATAATTGAAAATTATGGATATATTTTTGGTTTAAGTAGGGCAGAAGAAGCAATATTTATCAATCCAGAGTATAAGTTTTGGATTGAAGATGAAGAAGTTAAATCGAGCTTACCTTTTACTAATCACAAGAAAAAATACATTCTTCCAGCAGTCACTAATAACTTACATAAGATGCTAAATAACGAAACCCAAGCAACAGAAGAAGAATAAAAAAGCCCCAGAGATGGGGTTTTTTTCTATAAAATACATTCTTTTACAACTGAGAGAAAAAAATGCAAGAGAAGAATGATTTTTTTAACAACCTTGAAAAGCTGATTAACGATTTTAATATTAAAGGCATTAAAGAAGTTAAAACTATTGCATTGGTTTATCAAGTAGCTTTTAAGCTTATTGAAAAATCTGGCAAGCTAAAATTTCCTATCGCTTATAAATATACAGAAATTGACTTCAATAAAAATATTGCTGAAAAGCACATTCAAGAAATTCAAAATTGCTCTTTAAGTTTAATAGATGCAGTCATGGCTGGTGAAGCTTATGATGATTTGATGACTGAATTTATTGAGACAAAAAATTTAGCTAACACAAATTTAGGTCAATATTTTACTCCTAGAGATTTAGCTTTATTCCAAGCAGAAATAAACATATCTCACCATAAATTAGATGATTTCAGCGAGGATAAATATTTTTGGATTGGAGATGATACAGGCTGCGGGGCTGGCTCTTTAATTCTTGCATATATGAAATCAATTAAAGAATTGATAAAAGGGTTTGAGGATATTCATTACCAATCAATAGCTATCAGAATGAATGATATTGATGTGGACTTGTCTAAAATAGCTTATTTCCAAGTCGTCTTATCTTCTTTGCTTCATTCCTGCCCTATTGGTATAGTTGTTGTTGAAGGCAAAAACATACTCACCGAATATCAAGAAGTTAAAAATAGAAATGAATTTGTAATGAACATGCCAAAATACACTAAATACAAATTAAAAAACCAAGAATAAATGGATAACAAAAAAGCCCCAGAATTTGGGGCTTTTTACTTGGATTTTTTTATTAAATTTTATAGCCGTTTTCATCAAGCCATTGCTTCAATTCTGGGTTTCCTGCCTCTGGCTTTGTCTTTTGAATTTCTTTCAAAATAGCTTGCAACCAGAGAGGCAAGCGACCCTTCCCACCGTGCCAAGTCTCGCCCTCATTGTCTTTGTTCTTATACATTGGAACGGTTGCAGTCTTACCAGCTCCAGAAGCTTTTGCAGACTTCGCAGCCTCAGAAGTCTTAAAGCCCAGCTCACTTGCAGTGATGCCGTATTGAAGAATTTGAGCCTTCATTCCTTCAATGACCCCAGCTTTTTCAGCTTGGATGATTGCTTGTGCCTTGTTCTGAAGTTCTTCAATCTGTGCTTGAAGTTCTGCCAATGTCAATTCTTTAGCCATCTCTTTAACCTCCAAAAAAGTTCTTTATAGCTTATCTTAACCTGGTTTTTATGGAATTTTTAAATTTTTTAGCATAGGGGCCCTACAGGCGGTAGGTCATTCGTTTGAGCGTTTCGCGTTGCTTCTCTAACAAACAAACGCCCCTTGGTATAGGCATTGGCTTTTATTCTAGAAAAACTATTACCATATAATTTGTCTTCAAACCGTTTTCTTCGCACCAAAGATCAAATCTATCTCTTTCAGAAGAGGCATATCCAGTATTTTCATTGACATTTAATACATATGTTTGAGGGTGAATTGGGCGAATATATTCACCATCTTTCATAAACAGTCTTGTAAGAATCAATTTTTGACTAACTTCATCTAGTGTAGTTTGATGCTTATCTTTAAGGTAAGCGTCCATACCTTCATCTAATGGAAGGTAGCCTCCTTGCATCGCCATTATATTTATTGCTGAAATTTCAGATTTCATCAATGAAGCAGGTTTCCAAACCTCCACATCCTCACGCTCAAGGCGACTTTCTTTTAATTCAATTGAGTTATACATCCATCCAGCTCTATCACCAACACGAACTGCTTTAGCTAATAAAAGAGGTTCAATACTATCCATATGAAGACCGTCATCCCATGGCATCCTCATATCAAAGTAAAAAGATATTTTTGACCAAATTAACTCAAGAATAAGCTTTGCAGAGTTGTGGCGTGTAGAAAAAGTGGCTACCCATTCATCTTTATTTTTTATCGGTAAAAATGGAATTCCATTGCCTTTTACAATGCAAAATTTATTTGATGTAACCAAAGATGGAATGCTTGGAATTCCAAATCCAGTATTGTTTTTATTTTTCTGCTCTTCTAATATATCAATAAAAGCTTTACGCAATCCATTTTCAGTTTTGTATCCATCGTAACCATGAATAATGGTTATCGGTGCAAGTGCTTCTTGAACAAGACAGTAAAAAAGAATGCCGTCACTTTCGGATAAACCATGTATACCAGAATAATTCTCGGGAGCTATTTTCCCCGTTATTTGAGAAAAAGTTCTTCTTGCTGAAGTTATATCTGGTTCATATCCTTCATGAATTAACTTGTGCTCAAAATTATTAGCAAACTTCTTGCGAATACTAGCAAGATGATTTATTGCATCAAGATAGTCTGCTTTTTTGAGATTTTTTTTTCACCTCAAAGATGCATAGAATATTTTCAATATCATAGATATATTGATCAGTTAGCCCATATCTCATACCCTTCCCATGAACAAGCATGCAATCAATTTGTTCGGGCAATAGTTCTCCGCCAATTGAAACAAATCCCGATACCACACTCAAATCTAAATGTTTAGGTATCGAAAAATTTTTATCTATGCCTTGCTTCGTTACTTCTTCATATGCACTTCCCAATGTTGGCATATGTGGCATTTTAATGCCTTCTAATTTCTTGGTTTCTTCTTTGATAAAGAGTTCAAGTAATTCAGATGCTTTACTTATCAATTTAATACTCCCATTGCATTAGTTAAAAAATAGATTTAATAAGATCTGGAAAAGTTCAGCTTTCACCAAACATTCGTAGCATGAATCATCCTTTAATTCTTAACCTTTTGCAAGGTGCTTATTGAAATATAATTATAAATATAATAACTCTCAAGCCATCTATCTAGCTATAGAAACAAAAAAAGACCCCGAAGGGTCTTTCTTGGTGTGGATATGCCTACTTTTTGGACTTTTCCTTTTTAATTTCTTCATTTACGAATTCAATCATTTCATTGAAGCTACGGTCAACATCAGTACCAGGCATACCCTTAAATTGGCCAAGCTGATAAGCTTTCACCGTTTGAAAATCATCAGGCTTCATTTGTTTAAGAGCTTGTTCTTTTTGCTCTGCCGTGATTTGAGACATCTTGATATCACGGACATCTTGACTGCAAGCAACCAGCAGAACAGAACTAAAAACCAAACCCAAAAGCTTCATAGATTTCATCATAACTCCTACTTTTTTAGTCGTAAAAATGCTCTTTAAAAAAACTAAAGAACACATATAGGCAATAAAACACAAAAATTAAAACACCAATGTCTTTAGCAATAAATTGAGCAGTAAAGCCAGAGACTGCAACCACACAAACAAAGAGCAATATTTTTTTCCAGAAAGCTGTCATTTTCAGAAGACGACTGCACCATTCAGCGCGGTTTGAAGCCTGTTGTGCATACGGCTCCTGATAACCCGATATCAGGATTCCTCTGCACAAAACTCGTCTATGCTCAATACTCGTGTGCACCAAAGCGAGGTGAGCATGGCGACCGATACCGCACCGATTACCGAGCACGGCGTGGCCACCCTGCCAGAACAGGCATGGGAGCGTGCGCGTCGTCGTGCGGAGATCATTGGGCCGTTGGCGCAGTCGGAGACGGTTGGGCATGAAGCGGCCGACGCGGCAGCCCAGGCATTGGGGCTGTCCCGGCGGCAGGTCTACGTCCTGATCCGCCGTGCCCGGCTAGGTTCGGGGCTGGTCACTGACTTGGCTCTTGGGCAGTCGAGCGGTGGCAAAGGTAAAGGCCGCTTGCCGGAGTCGGTCGAACGAATCATCCGCGAGTTACTGCAAAAGCGCTTCCTGACCAAGCAGAAGCGTAGCTTGGCGGCGTTCCACCGCGAAGTTGTGCGGGCGTGCAAGCTGCAAAAGCTGCGGGTGCCGGCGCGCAACACGGTGGCACTGCGGATCGCCGGCCTCGATCCGCGCGAGGTCACTCACCGCCGGGAAGGACAAGATGCCGCCCGCGACCTGCAAGGTGTTGGTGGTGTTCCGCCACCCGTCTCCGCGCCGCTGGAGCAGGTGCAGATCGACCACACAGTCATCGACCTGATCGTGGTGGACGAGCGCGACCGGCAACCGATTGGCCGTCCGTACCTGACCCTCGCCATCGACGTATTCACCCGCTGCGTGGTTGGCATGGTCGTTACGCTGGAAGCCCCGTCCGCCGTCTCGGTCGGCTTGTGCTTGGTGCATGCCGCCTGCGACAAGCGCCCTTGGTTGGAAGGGTTGAACGTAGAGATGGATTGGCCGATGAGCGGCAAGCCCAGACTGCTCTACTTGGACAACGCGGCTGAGTTCAAGAGCGAGGCGCTGCGCCGTGGCTGCGAGCAGCATGGCATCCGGTTGGACTATCGCCCGCTCGGGCAGCCGCACTACGGCGGTATCGTGGAACGGATCATCGGCACGGCGATGCAGATGATCCACGACGAATTGCCGGGGACGACCTTCTCCAATCCTGACCAGCGCGGGGAATACGCCTCCGAGAAGATGGCCGCCCTGACACTGCGCGAGCTGGAGCGCTGGCTCACATTGGCGGTCGGCACCTATCACGGCTCTGTGCACAACGGCCTGCTCCAACCGCCGGCCGCGCGCTGGGCCGAAGCTATCACGCGGACCGGCGTGCCAACCGTCATCACTCGCGCTACGGCTTTTCTGGTCGATTTTCTGCCCATCATCCGCCGCACGCTGACCCGCACCGGCTTCGTCATCGACCACATCCACTACTACGCCGATGCGCTCAAGCCGTGGATAGCTCGGCGGGACCGCTTGCCTGCGTTCCTGATCCGGCGCGACCCGCGCGACATCAGCCGCATATGGGTGCTGGAACCAGAGGGGCAGCACTACCTGGAAATTCCCTACCGTACCTTGTCGCACCCGGCTGTCACCCTCTGGGAACAACGACAGGCGCTGGCGAAATTGCGGCAGCAAGGGCGCGAACAGGTGGATGAGTCGGCGTTGTTCCGCATGATCGGCCAGATGCGCGAAATCGTTACCACCGCGCAGAAGGCTACGCGCAAGGCGCGGCGCGACGCGGATCGACGCCAGCATCTCAAGGCAACGGCACCGCCTGTCAAAACCACGCCACCACCGGGCGCTGACATGGATGGGCAGCAGGCAGACAACCAGTTGCCGGCCAAACCGTTCGACCAGATTGAGGAGTGGTAGCCGTGGAAGAATATCCCATCATCGACTTGTCCCACCTGCTGCCGGCGGCCCAGGGCTTGGCCCGTCTCCCGGCGGACGAACGCATCCATCGCCTTCGCGCCGACCGCTGGATCGGCTATCCGCGAGCAGTCGAGGCGCTGAACCGGCTGGAAACCCTGTATGCGTGGCCAAACAAGCAACGCATGCCCAACCTGCTGCTGGTAGGCCCGACCAACAACGGCAAGTCGATGATCGTCGAGAAGTTCCGGCGCACGCATCCGGCCAGAGCCGACGCCGACCAGGAGCACATTCCGGTACTGGTCGTGCAGATGCCATCCGAACCGTCGGTAATCCGCTTCTACGTCGCGCTGCTCGCGGCGATGGGTGCGCCATTGCGACCGCGCCCACGGCTGCCAGAAATGGAACAACTGGCGCTGGCACTGCTGCGCAAGGTCGGCGTGCGCATGCTGGTGATCGACGAGTTGCACAACGTCTTGGCCGGTAACAGCGTCAATCGCCGGGAATTCCTCAATCTCCTGCGCTTCCTCGGCAATGAACTGCGCATCCCACTGGTCGGGGTCGGCACGCGCGACGCCTACCTGGCCATCCGCTCCGATGACCAGTTGGAAAATCGCTTCGAGCCGATGATGCTGCCGGTATGGGAGGCCAATCACGATTGCTGCTCACTGCTGGCCAGTTTCGCCGCTTCGCTTCCACTGCGGCGACCCTCGTCGATTGCCACGCTGGACATGGCCCGCTACCTGCTCACACGCAGCGAGGGCACCATAGGCGAACTGGCGCACTTGCTGATGGCGGCGGCCATCGTCGCCGTGGAGAGCGGAGAGGAAGCGATCAACCACCGCACGCTCAGCATGGCCGACTACACCGGCCCCAGCGAGCGGCGGCGGCAATTCGAGCGGGAACTGATGTGAAGCCAGCGCCACGCTGGCCACTGCATCCGGCCCCCAGAGAAGGCGAAGCCTTGTCTTCGTGGCTCAACCGCGTGGCCCTTTGCTATCACATGGAGGTGTCCGAGCTGCTGGAGCACGATCTTGGTCACGCTCAGGTTGATGACCTGGATACCGCGCCACCACTGGCGCTGTTGGCGATGCTCTCCCAGCGGAGCGGCATCGAGCCGGACCGGCTGCGTTGCATGAGTTTCGCCGGCTGGGTGCCTTGGCTACTGGACAGCCTTGATGATCAGATTCCAGACGCATTGGAAACCTATGCGTTCCAGCTCTCGGTGCTGCTGCCGAAACTCCGCCGTAGGACGCGATCCATCACGAGCTGGCGTGCCTGGCTGCCCAGCCAGCCGATACATCGCGCCTGTCCGCTCTGTCTGAACGACCCGGCAAACCACGCCGTACTGCTTGCATGGAAGCTGCCCCTGATGCTGAGCTGCCCGCTGCATGGCTGCTGGCTGGAATCCTATTGGGGCGTGCCTGGGCGGTTTCTCGGCTGGGAGAACGCCGACACTGCGTCGCGCACCGCCAGCGACGCGATTGCAGTGATGGACCGGCGTACCTGGCAGGCACTGACGACCGGCCATGTGGAACTGCCGCGCCGACGCATCCACGCTGGTTTGTGGTTTCGACTGCTACGCACGCTGCTCGATGAGCTGAACACCCGCTTTCGGCGTGCGGAACCTACGCGGGGTATCTTCGCCAAGTCTGGCAAGGCTGCGGGCATCTGCTGCGTGCTGGGCAAAGTCTGTGGCGACCGTATGAAACCCTGAACCCGGCAATACGGTTGCAGATGCTGGAGGCGGCGGCAACGGCAATCAGCTTGATCGAGGTGAGGGATATCAGCCCGCCAGGCGAGCATGCAAAGCTGTTCTGGTCCGAGCCCCAAACCGGGTTCACCAGTGGTCTGCCGGCGAAAGCGCCGAAGCCCGAACCCGTCAATCACTGGCAACGGGCGGTCCAAGCTATCAGTGAGGCGATCATTGAAGCGCGGCACGACCCCGAGACGGCACGCTCGCTGTTCGCGTTGGCTTCCTATGGTCGGCGCGATCCCGCTTCCCTGGAACAGTTGCGCACCACCTTTGCAAAGGAAGGCATCCCCCCGGAATTTTTGTCACATTACGAGCCTAATGGGCCCTTTGCATGTCTTAGACAGAATGACGGGTTAAGTGACAACTTTTGACGGTTAGAACTTTCCGGCGCATACTGTCACATAATCGAACGTATATGTGACAGGTATGACATGCTAATCGGCTACATGCGGGTATCGAAGGCGGATGGCTCCCAGGCCACTGACTTGCAGCGCGACGCGCTGATCGCCGCCGATGTCGACCCGGCGCATCTTTACGAAGACCAGGCATCCGGCAAGCGCGAGGATCGTCCCGGCTTGGCGAGCTGTTTGAAGGCGTTGCGTTCAGGGGATACCTTGGTCGTATGGAAGCTCGACCGGCTCGGGCGCGACCTTCGGCACCTGATCAACACCGTGCACGATCTGACTGGGCGTGGCGTCGGTCTCAAGGTGCTGAGCGGCCACGGTGCGGCCATCGACACGACGACCGCTGCTGGCAAACTGGTCTTCGGCATCTTCGCCGCACTGGCCGAATTCGAGCGCGAGCTGATCGCAGAGCGCACAGTAGCGGGCTTGGCCTCGGCGCGGGCGCGCGGTAGGAAAGGTGGTCGGCCTTTCAAGATGACCGCCGCCAAGCTGCGCCTGGCGATGGCGGCAATGGGGCAGACTGAAACTAAGGTCGGCGACCTGTGCCAAGAGCTCGGCATCACGCGACAGACCTTGTACCGGCATATTTCTCCCAAGGGGGAATTGCGCGCAGATGGAATACGACTGCTGTCCAAGATGTAAAAGAAAAACTGGCCTCTACATGGTCAGCACGGATTCGAGGATGACGGCGCTCATCGCGGCATCAATTCACCTATTCACGCCGTCAAATCAGCTTTTTTGTACTGCCATTTGACGCGATGACCGCGAATTGATCGTAAAAACCACCACAATGATGAATAACACAGCGAATTGCGCTGAGAGTGTTTGCCACGACGGATAGATGCCCAGCAGATCAATGCGTGGGATCGATATTGGGCTGGTATGCAATAACCCTGCTTCTTGCAGACCTGCGATGCCCTTGCCTGCCAAGACCACGGCAAGTATGGCTACCAGCAGTGAGCTGGCAGCGAAGAACTGGCCAATCGGCAGGCGCGCACTGGTGCGCAGCAGCACGACTGCCAGCAGGGCCAGGATTCCCATGCCAGTGCCCAAGCCCGCCAGCAGGGGCCAGCCATTTCCTTCTGTCCAGAGCGCTGCGTAGAACAGCACCGTCTCGAACACCTCACGGTAGACGGCGACGAAGGCCAGCGAAAACAAGAACCATGCCGTGCGCTTGTTGAGCGCCGAAGACAGCTTTTCCTTGAGGTAGACCTGCCAACGACCGGCAACGCTCTTCTGGTGCATCCACATGCCCACACCCAGCAAGACCACGGCGGCAAAGAGTGACGAAAAGCCTTCCGTTAGCTCCCGGCTTGCCCCACTGACGCCGACCAAGTAAGTTGCCACTGCCCATGTAATGCCGCCTGCGGCCAGCGCGGATGCCCAGCCTGCATGCACGTAGATCAATACGTCTTTCCGTTCGGCTTTCTTGAGAAACGCCAGCATGGCAACGACCACCAGCAGGGCTTCCAATCCTTCACGTAGCAAGATGGTTAACGCACCGATGAAGGCCGCCACGGCATCGTCGTCGGAGGGGGCAAGCACCTTGTCCGCTTCATCCAGCAAGCCGCGCAAATGCAGCTCCGCTGTCTGCACATCGGCAGGCGAACCATTGGCTATCAATGCCCGGTAGGACACCATCGCGGCTTCGATCTTCTCGAACAGCGGCCGATTGCGAGTGGCCAACGCCGGTTCGACCGGCTCGAAGCCATCGAGGTAAGCAGACAAGGCTAGCTTGGTCGCACCTGCACGGTCGTCAGCCAGCAATGCCGTCACGCTCTCACTGAGTTTGGCTTTGGCAATCGCGGTGCCCTTCGGACTGCTGATATTCAGCGCGCTCGGATTGGCGCGCAAATAGGCCGTCAGGGCTCTGGCGGAAGGCTCATCCAGCCTGTCCGCCAAGACATGCTCAGATGTTTGCGTCAGCACATCCAGACTGGCGAGCGTCTGGCGAACCTGCGCGTTGGCTTGCCAGAGCTTGGCTCCTTCGTCCTTGTCGCTTTGCGTATAAGGTAGCGTGCCAACAAAGAACGCCAATGCCCATCGGTCTTCATCCGACAACGCGCCAAAGCCCTGCATAGCGGTGCCCTGGACACCGTTGCTGATAATTTGGTGTAGCGCGAATAAGCTGCGCTCGCGCGCCCGCATGTGATCGGCCAGCGCGGTCGGCTTGGGGTTGAGGGATGCCGCTAGGGGGCCATCACCGCGCCCTTGCTGACCGTGACAGGCCGCACACTGGGCCTGAAACAACTGCCCTCCCTTCGCTAAGACCGGCATGGCAGTCGGTGCGACTGGAAACGGGTACGCCTTTTGCACCGCACTGGACAGCGCGTGCGCCAGTTTTGCTACGCTGGCCGGATCGGCTTTGGCAGCTACCGCAGCACGCAAAGCGGTCGCTTGTTGCAACAAGCGACCCTTGTCGGTCTGGTCAGGTAATTCTCCCAGTTGACGTTCGGCTGTCGCTGAAAATTCCTGCATTTCAGCGTACTCCGACGCTTTCAGGACAGCACCGTTGGCGACCGCGCCGCCGTAATCGACGGCGACGTAGTCCAGAAGCTGCCAAATCTGTTTGGCTTTGAGTTCGGTGGTGTCGGCTGCGTAGCTTGGCCCGCCAATCAACGCGCAAGTCGCCAACAGCAAAGTCATCAGCCAGCGATAGGTTGCTCGGCAAGTCATGGAAACTCTCGGATTATATCATTGTGAATGATTATAATTCCCATTTGCGCCGGTGTCCACCGCCTTGCCTTGGGTTAGCATCTGCATGATGAGCAAAGCAGCACCCGATGTGATCGCCACATCTGCGAGGTTGAAGGCGGGCCAGTGCACAAGCTGCCAATGGAAGTCGAGGAAATCGACAACCGATCCACGCAGCACACGATCCGCGACATTGCCGAGCGCACCACCAAGGATCAGGCTGTAGCCCATCGCTTCGAGACGTGGCCGTTGCTGGCACAGCATGCGCCCCAGCCAAGCAGAAACAGCCAGACCCAGCGTGATGAAAAAGTAACGTTGCCAGCCACCAGCGTTCGCCAAAAAGCTGAATGCCGCACCCGGATTCAGGACATGAACGAGGTTGAAAAACGGGGTGATTTCGACTTGCTCACCGTAGGCAAACGTGCGGATGATGGCGAACTTCGTGAGCTGATCGGTCATGACAGCACTGGCGGCCACGGTGAACCAGACCCAAGCCGATGTGCGGCGGGCCGATTGCCACACAGGGGCGGCCAACGGCAGCAACCACCCGGCGAGTGCCGTGCAGCTCCATCCCAGCGTCCACCCCGCCAACACATCGGCCGGAAAGTGCATTCCGGCCGCGATGCGCGACCAGCCGACCAATGTGGCGTACAGCATTAAACTGAGACGACCACGGCGGCCCATCAAAGGCCAGAGCGCGCCGACCACCATCGCGGCATAGGTGGCATGCCCGCTGGGCAGGCTGTAGTGAAGCTCTTTGTCCCCGATGACGCGCGCCAGGTCGCCAAGGACGGCAGGCGGGCGTGGAAAGTCGAACCATAGCTTCAAGGCGGTGGCGACCAATAACGCCAGCAAGAAGGCCGCGCTAAAACCAATAAGGCGATGCCGAACGGCCGTACCACGCGCCGGGTTTGTAGCCGATTTCGACCACCACCACAGACCCAACAGCATCAGCGGCGCTGTCCAGTAACTTCCCACGAGGCCAAAGAACCATGCCAGTGGTTTCAGCGTGGCGGGCGTGCCTGTGTTGATGGCTTGAAACAACGCGATGTTCAGGCCACCCCAGTCATAGAGAAAGAGTTTCCAGCTCATCGGCGCAACAACCTCAAGCCGTTGCCGACAACAAGCAAGCTGGCACCCATATCGGCGAACACAGCCATCCACATGGTCGCGTGACCCGTGAAGGTGAGCACCAAAAATACCGCCTTGATGCCAAGGGCCAGCACAATGTTTTGCATCAGCACCTGTGCTGTCGCACGCGACAGGCGCACGAAGGTCGGAATCTTGCGCAGGTCATCGTCCATCAGGGCCACGTCGGCGGTTTCAATAGCGGTATCTGTGCCCGCCGCTCCCATTGCAAAGCCAATGTCCGCACGCGCCAAGGCCGGTGCGTCGTTGATGCCATCACCGACCATGCCAACCTTGCCGTTTCTGGACAATTGCTCCACTTCGCGCAGTTTGTCGTCGGGCAGTTGGTTGCCTTGCGCGCGGTCAATGCCGGCTTGTGCGGCGATGGCCTGTGCCGTGTGGGGGTTATCGCCGGTCAACATCACGGTGTTGATGCCCAGAGCATGCAGCTCGGCGATGGCTCTCTTGCTGCTGTCCTTGATGGTGTCCGCAACGGCGAATAAGCCATGTACCCCTTTTGCGCCCACCAGCATCACGACGGTCTTGCCTGCGGTTTCCAGCGCTGCGATGCGCTGCTCCAGCTCTGGTGTGCACTGCCCCAGCTCTTCCAGCATCCGGTGGTTGCCCAGATGGTAGGTCTCCCCGTCGATTTGGCCTTGCACACCCCGACCGGGCAGCGCGCTGAACTCGGCCACGTCGAGCAAGGCAACCCCATCCCGCTGCGCAGCCTGCGCCACCGCTTTGGATACCGGATGGTCTGAGCGGGCCGCCAGACTGGCAGCGATGCTGCGGCTATCCGAGGCGAGTGCATGACCCCATGCGACAAAATCGGTCTGAGCAGGCTTGCCGTGCGTGATTGTGCCGGTCTTGTCCAGAGCCAGCCAGCGCAGCTTGCGGCCTTCTTCCAGATAGACACCGCCCTTAACGAGAATGCCGTGGCGGGCAGCGGCGGCCAAGCCGCTGACGATGCTGACCGGCGTGGAGATCACCAAGGCGCATGGGCAGGCAACCACCAGCAGAACCAGTGCACGGTAAATCCAGTCCATCCATGCCGCGCCCATGAAAAGCGGGGGCAGCAGTGCGACGGCGATGGCTAGGGCGAACACGAGAGGCGTGTACCAACGGGCGAACTGATCGACAAAACGCTGGGTCGGCGCACGGCTACCTTGTGCAGCCTCTACCGCGTGAATGATGCGGGCCAAAGTGGAGTTGCTGGCCAAGGAGGAAACGCGGTACTCGAAGGAACCGGATTCGTTGATCGTGCCCGCAAACACCGGATCGCCGGGGGACTTCTCGACCGGGAGGCTTTCGCCCGTGATCGGGGCTTGGTTGACCGTGGAGCGTCCGTCTAGCACCTCGCCATCGAGCGCGATGCGCTCACCCGGTCTGACCCGGACTCGGCTGCCAATGGCGATTTGCTTGGCGCTTGCCTCTCGCCAGGTGCCGTCAGGCTGTTGCACCGTGGCCTGCTCCGGGGTCAGGTCGAGCAGTCCACGGATGGCGTTGCGGGCGCGATCCAATGACTTGGCCTCGATCACCTCGGCCAGCGCGAAGAGCACCATCACCATCGCAGCTTCGGGCCAGTGGCCGATGAACATGGCACCTGTGACAGCAATCGACATCAGGGCGTTCATGTTGAGGTTACGGTTCTTGAGCGCGATCCAGCCCTTCTTGTAGGTGGACAGGCCTCCCGTCAAGACCGCTACAAGCGCCAGAATGACGACCGACCAATGATTGCCGTTGTGGAACCAGTAGACCGCTTCGGCCGCTGATGCGGCGATGAGGGAAATACCGAGTGGCCACCAGTTGGTCTGCGTTGTCACAGGGGACGCCGATGGCGACGCGGCCATGGCCTTGTCCTCGACCTGCGCCTCGAATCCGAGCGCTTGTAGTGCCACAAGCACATCCGGCAGAACCCCGTCAGCATGGCGTACCGACAACGTGCGCTGCATCAGGTTGAAATCGAGACCGGTAACCCCGGCCACGGTGCCGAGCTTGTTGCGGATCAATGCTTCCTCTGTCGGACAATCCATCTTGGCAATGGACAGCTTGGTTGTCTGCCCAGCCGACGCCTCATCCATGCGCACAGCTTGCATGCCGATGGCCTTCAGTGCCTGTTCAACGGGAGACAGCGAAGGCAATTCGTGCTGCACGGTCAAGGTACGCTGCATCAGGTTGAACTCAAGACCAACCACACCCGCCAGCCCAACCAGCTTGCCTCGGATCAGCGCCTCTTCCGTGGGGCAATCCATGTTCTCGATGCGGTACACCGCTTGAGCCGATCCGGTTGTCGGCGGGGCTTGTGTCGTGGGTTGCATGATCGGCCCAGCCGAGCAGCCACACGCCTTTGAAGCGCATTCACTCATGGATAACTCCTTCAAATCTTCTGTACAACCTCCATTAAAAACTCTATAGTTACTATAGAGTCAAGTGATAAATGGAGATTGAGGCATGGAAATCAGAATTGGCGATCTAGCCAAGCGCTCTGGGTGCGAGGTCGTGACCATCCGCTACTACGAAAAGGAAGGGCTGCTGCCAAAGCCAGCGCGAAGCGGTGGCAACTTTCGGTTGTACAGCGATGTGCACATCGAGCGTTTGCAGTTCATTCGTCATTGCCGTTCGCTTGACATGACGCTGAGCGAAATCAGGATACTGCTGGGCCTACGAGATAACCCTGCTCAGGACTGCGGCGACGTCAATACACTACTGGATGCCCATATTCGTCAGACCGAAGATCGCGTCGAAGCGCTGTTGCAATTGAAGCGGCACTTGCTCTCGCTGCGTGAAAAATGCTCGGGCGCTCGACGAATAGAGGCATGTGGCATCTTGCAAGGTTTATCAGATTGCAATCATCCGGGATGCAACGCATAGCATGAGTTGTTTCGCACGCCGACATTGGCCTGCGATTTTGGATTCGTGAGCGGCCTGCCTAATTGGCATCGGAGAAGGTCGTGCGGCTGACTTCTGATATTCCGTGCAGTCGTCTTCTGAAAATGACAAAAGCGATTGCAAAACCACAAAGCAATACAATCCAAAAAATTTGCTTAATGATTTTTTCGTGTTCTGCAAGAAATTCCAAGATGAACATATGTATTGCCTTTGTTTGTCTTTTTTATTGCTTATTTAATCAACCATGCGACTGTTGCCTTCTGCCCAATGTTTGACAGGCAAAGCCAAAGGAATGCCATCGTCATCAACCAAAGGTTGTTGTGTTGCGAAGATTTCAGGGTTATGAATTTCCAAAGTTGGTGAGCCTGCACACCCAACAAGAGAAAGAGCCACAAACAAAAGTCCAAGCTTGTTCAATTTTGTCTCCATGAATAGCTATCACACATCGCAACAGCCGTTCACGAATATTACCAAAAAATGGTACTCATGGGCCGTGTTCTTATGGACCGTGGTCCTTTGGACCGTAAACAATGACCATAGGGGCATGGCTCGTAAACCCTTACCCTCAGCAGAACGCCCACCCGTATTAGTTAGATTTGGTCTAGCTGTGCGTCAGTTCAGGAAGCTACGCGGAATGACACAGGAAGCATTTGCAGATGCCTGTGGGATTGACCGTAGCTACATGGGTGGGGTGGAGCGAGGAGAGCGAAATCTGGCTCTCGTCAATGTGGCTCGCATCATTGAGACACTAGATATGAAGCCTTCAGAGTTCTTCAAAGCTTTGGATGCTATGGAAGAAGTAGTAAAGTAAAAAATTCAAGTTATTTGATTATGGTAGAGGAAAAGTTTTTTGAAGAAAATTTGGCAACTTCAAAGAACAGCCAAAAACCTTGCTACAATTCGCCGCATCGGTAGCAATGCCGGTAGCAAAATTTTTACAACAACTACCATCTAAGTAGTTGATTTATAAGATTTTTTAGGAGCGGGAACGGTTGTCCCACCCTCTCCGCCAAGTCACTAGCAAACAAGCGCCTTCTGGGGCGCTTTTTTGTTGTACCCATCAATCTACCCATCAATTCGTGAGGTGCTTGTGGCCAACTTCCCTTGGACTTGCCCATCGTGTGGCGCCCACACAGTGATCACGGAGCCGAACGTAGACCAAGGAAGTACGATGGTTTGGTGTCGATCGACCTTGGACGGCTCAGTGATCTCACTAGGGTACAAGCTCATTGAGTGCCCGAATACGTCGTGCAAGAAGCAGTCATTTGAAGTCACTGCGACTCACGGACGGCGCGTAGAGACAAAACTCGGCGGCTATACATTTGTCGAAAAAAGGCCGGTTGGTATTGGTAAATTCACGTTCCTACCAACTTCTTCGCAGCCGCTTTCAATTTACGTTCCAAAACATGTAGCAGAGGATTACAACGAAGCATCCTTGATCTCATCGCTTAGTCCTAAGGCGTCAGCTACGTTGGCTCGTCGCGCTCTACAGGGGATGGTGAGAGACTTTTTTCAGGTAGCTGGTAAGCGAACGCTCCACCAAGAGCTGGAAGCCGTCAAGAACCTGTGTGATGCTGACCTCTACGATGCGATGATGGCGGTAAAGAGTGTCGGCAACATTGGAGCTCATCCTGAACAAGACGTGAGCTTGATGGTTGATGTTGAACTCGGAGAGGCTGAAACGCTGTTGAATCTGATTCATCTGCTAGATCAGGAGTGGTATGTTGCTCGTGCGACAAAGTCAGAGCGAATTGCAAAAATGAAGGCGCTTGGTGTCGCCAAGCAGTTGGCAATCACCGCTACGGCCTCGCCAACGGTCCAAAACACGAGTACTCCCTAGTTCAAGCATCCCAATCTGCGTTGTTTGAAATTCAGCGCGTATGCGGCCTAGCGGTGGATGGGGCCGCAATCAGCTACCCCTAAAAAACGAATTTTCTATCCTGACAGCGTAAAAAAAGTGGTCTCATGCCGGTCCTTGTAGGGAGGTCCGTCAACTTCGAGACCACCCCTCTCCATGAAGAAAGCCCGCGAGGCGTGACCCTGCGGGCTTTCTGCCAACCGCGCTAGCCAATCCGCTAGCCGCTGACTGTCGGGGTTTTCTTGATCGTGGCACTCACCGACTAATCCACGTCCGGGTGTCTTGGCCCGCCCGGCACGGTGTCACTCAGGGTGCAGCGAACTCGCCACGCACCAGCAGATCGGGACGCATCACAGCCAGCGCCACGCGCTCCTCTGCAAGGATCGCCACGAGGTTGCGGCTGAAGAAGTCGGCGTGTTGCGTTGCCACCTCCACAGTCGCCTCCTGACGGTCGTAGAGCTTGGCAGCGCGGGCGAAATCACCGACAAGGAAACCGTTCTCGGTCATCGCATCCGACACCACCACCGGCACACGCCAAGCCACTGTGCGGCCATTGGAGTCAGTCACAGCGAAGGTGGACAGGTAGCGGCCTTCGCCGTCCTTCTCCAGCTCCAAGCGTTCCAGTGCAACCGGATTGATGACAATGCCGGATGCCACACCTCGGGCGAGCTGGATCTGAGTCACTGCGCGGCGCATGGTGTCGTTGGCCTTGTCGCCTACCTGCGCACGGTTGTATGCCGTGGCCTTAGTCATCAGGCCGTGGATGTTGGAGCCAGTGCCATCGCCTGCCAAGAGCTGGGAGTCCTCGGTCAGGCGTAGCGCATCACGCAACTCCAGATCGATGTACTCGGCAAGAGCCACCTGATCATCGAGAATCTGACGGGATGCGGGAATCCAGCATGCGATGGTGCGGACATGGGTGGTCTCCAGCGTCCAGCTCATTGACAGTTCTGCCTTGGCATCGCCTTCATTCGCTTGGATACCAGCAGCTCCGGCGCGAGAGCCACGCACATACTCGATTGCGCCCGCTGCGGTCGGTTGCACCTGGAGCAGATCACGCACGCTCGATGGGCGGGAGAGTGGGCCGTAGATCGTGGGGTCACGTTGGGCCAGCGTTGGGAGGTTGTCGCTTGTGATGGCCGAGCGAGTGGCAAAGAAACCCGCCAGACCCGCACGGGTTGTCTTGGCTACGCTGCTACGCAGACCATCGATATCGAGCGACCGCACCAGCTCGGGGCCAACACTGTGACCAGCAGAGCGCACAGCACCACCTTGGGAGGTTTGTCCGGCTACGTGCTGCTCCAGCTCACGCAGGTTTGCCACGATTGCATCACGGCTTTCCTCGACCGCTTTCACGCGCTGGTTTGCTGCATCAATCTTCTTGTTGGCTGCATCGGTGAATTCACGCAGGACAGGCTTCAGTTCTTCGAGGTTCATGGTTTATTTCCTTTCAAAGGAGACGGCTGCGGCACGGATGGCCGCGATGAGTTCTTCGGATTCGTCGGGCATGCCAAGACCGGCAAATCCCTTCGCGGCGATGCTTCGTGCCTCTCGTCGTGAGAAGCCGATTTGCTCGAGCGCTTCTTCCATGCCCCGGATGGTTGTGGGCTTGGCGATTGGCGACCTGACTGCGCTGATGCGCGCTGATGTGTCTGCGGGTACGGACACCACGGAAATCTCTTGCAGATCCACCCGGTTGAAGTAGGTGATTCCGTTTGAAAACTCGGTGTCGTCGTCGGAGTAGTTGAAGCCGACAGACAGGCCGTTCACATCGCCAGCACGCAGGTGCTCGAAGGTGCGACGGCCTCCCTCGGTTTGCAGATTGATTTGCCCGGTGACCTTCAGGCCTCGGGCGTCTTCTGTGATGGATGTCCAGCGGCCAATGGGCTGGGACATGTCATGTGCCCAGAGCATTGCCGGGTTGGTTCCGCTTGCATGGTGCTGGGCGAGTGAGACCGCATATGCACCCTTCACGATGAAGGAGGAATAGCAATCGATGCCGCCGAAGACCGATGCATAGCCTTCGATCAGGCCTTGTGCCTGCGAGCGAACTTCAAGTAAGGGGAGGGAATGGTGCAGCGTCATAGGACTCCGTTTCCGAAAGCAAATAACAGCGCCAGCAATGGCACTGAATCGACTTCGGCAGGCATCCCGCGCTGCTGATGAAGTGGCGTTGAGCCGCATCCCGCAAGCTCAAGCACTGCGGGGGATTGTAGCGACAATTTTGGTTTGTATGGCATTTATTGCAACTTTCATGGCGGTTATTGCAACCATCACGGGCGAGCCAATCTCACGGCCCATGACGGCGCGGTTCAGTTCAAGGGTTTGCGCTTGCTGGCGTCTTGGTAGGCCTTCCACAGCCCCGCGCCAGCCGCGCAGCGTTCGCCATACCCGGCGCCACGGCCAGCAGCGATGCAATCAGCGCAGCCGATGTGATGCATGTAATAGCTCGTGGATCGCTCACGCCAGCGGGTCTGTTCTTTCCAGACATCGAGCCCGCGTTCATGGGCGTCAATCTCAGCCTCCAGCAGCTTCGCCAGCTCGTCCTTGTGGCTGCGGATCAGCGTGCGCAGTTCGTCGTTCAGCAGCGTTGCGGGCTTGACCTTGATCGTGTGTTCCGAGGTCAAGTTCAGTTGCAAACCAGCATCGCGGAGAGTCTCCAAAATGGCGGCGGCGGTCATCAGAACTCCTCATCGCTGTCAACGTCAGCGGCAGTTTCCGTCTTCACGTCACTGGCGTTTTCTGCCGAAGATGCCCCGAAGGTGCCCAAGATGCCCTGTTTTAAAAGTTGGGCACCTTGGGCATCTTCGAGGGCATCTTCGGTTTCACCCACTGCCGCGAGCCATTCGGTTTTGGGGATAAATCCGTCCGGCAGTGACCAGTACCAACCATCCCCAACCCCACCTTTGCGCGGCTTGACTCCCATCTTCTCGCGCACCGTCCGAACCTGCTTTTTGCTGTAGCCCATGCCGACAATTGCTGCTTCAACTTGCTTGCTCTGGCGACAACCGTCCTTGAGTTCCGCCCACATGAGCATCGGCAAATCCGTCTTCCCTGCGGCGACTTCTTCAATCTCCTCGTCGGGGTCTGTCAGTAGGTCACGCGCACTGCCTTGCACCGCCTTGCCCCACGCGATACGGGATGCTTGAATGCCCGGAAGCGGCTCGCTCTGCTCAAGGTGGTATTCAAAGCCGCCATCGTCCGGGCCGATGTTGGATTTGCTACGAGCAAGAATTCGTGCGTCTTCGCCATCCTCCGCACTCTTGACCTTGGCAGCAACCAGCACGATGCGAGCAACAGCAGTGAATGCCACGCTACCCACCACGCGCTGAGCTGGGTCAGTACCTTGGCCGCCCTTGGCGAAGTGGGTGATGCCCAGCACCGCGCAATCGCAGGCGTCGGCCAGATCAACCAGTGGTTGCAGTGCTCGGCGTACTTCGGTGTTCTTGTGGCTGTCGCCAGTCACGGCAGACACGACAGGGTCAACCACCAGCAGGCGAACACCTCCGATAACGTCGATGGCTTCCCGCAGTTGCTGGAGGTCGCGGGCTGGATCAAATGGCACCACCACACCATCACGCATTGCGCCTTTGACGAAGTGACAGCGCGAGCGATCAGCCCCGGCGGCCAGCAATCGAGGTAGCAGCGTATCGGCGGGGTCGTCTTCGCCGCTCCAGATCAGCACGTTGCCTTGTTCGCAGCGATCACCATCCGGCCACCGGCCCCCATCGTCACCGTCGCCGCCATTGCCAATGCAATCGTCGTCTTGCCCTGACCTGGAGCGCCCGCCAGAATGTGCAGCTTCTTGAGTGCGAGCCAGTATTTCCAGAGCCATGCAACCGGCTGGGGTGTCAGGTCCGCACCGCTCACCAGCACCACCCGATCCATGGGCACATGTTCAGCCATCTCAAAGGCGTCAGTAATGGCATTCATTGCGATGCCTCCTTTTCTTGAATCAGGCGCTTCAAATCGTTGAAATCTGAGTCCTTCGGGCCACGTTGCAGGCCGTTGAAATCAGGCTTCATCAGCAGGCCACCGACAGCGCGAGCGGCTTCCGTGGCGGCGGTCAGGCCGGGGTTGCCGGGTGTCGTCCAATCGTCATCAGCGGCGATGTACAGATCGATGCACGGATACTTGGCGCGCAGAGCCTTGGCGACTGGCAACAGGTTGCCGCTGTTGAATGCCACCGCTACGGCGCTGCCCGCGTCCTCGTGGATCGTGCTGGCCGTCGCATAGCCCTCTGCGATCACGATGAGCCCCGATGGCCTGCCAATCGAGTGATAGCAACCCTTCACGCGACCACCGAAAAGAAAGCGCTTGTCGCCACTGCGGTCGATGGTCTGCAAGCTGTGCAGCACGCCATTCGAGTCACGCACCGGCACCAGCAACACACCATCCAGAACCCGCAGACCGTGGGCCTTCACGCCCTTGGCTGTGAGGTAGGGATGATCCAGAACTGGAGCGGATGCAAGCCAGCGCAGGCCAGCTTCTGCAGCGGCCTGAGCCTGCCTCTCGCGCTGCTCGGCGTCGTGTTGCTTCCTGAGTGCATCCATGCGGCGCTTGTAGGCCTTGCGCTCAGTGTCGGAAAGCTCTCTCTCGTCGCGCTTGCTGACGATCAGGCCGCATTTGAAGCAGTGCGCAATGCCGTGGTCGTGCGAGAGGATCGTCACGCCCATATCCTTCTTGCGGGGCTTGGTGCCGCAGGCTGGGCAGCAAATCCGGTGATCTCCCGGCTCCAGCTCATGCCATGGAATTGGGTGAGTCATGGTGCCACCTTCCTTGCCGCAAGATGCTCCTTGAACAGTGCGTCAAAGGCCGTGTCCAGTGTGGATTTGGCAACGCCGAGAATGGTCTCAACTGCATGAAAAATGATGTTGTCTTTGCTCTCGTTGACCATCCCCACAATGGCAAGCGTCGATGCGATATGACCGCTCAAATCTTCCAGAGAGTCATAGGCGGGCTCACCACGCAAAGCAGCTTCCTCGAATTGATCGTCCAACCAATCGATCAGACGAACGGCCCCAATTCGGCATCTGTTCCCGCATCTTCCACTGCCTTGCGGGCAATCGCCATTGCCTCTACAACCTTGCTTTTTGCAACGTCGAATGCGACCTTTGCAGCATCGTCTTTGATGGTGGTCTTCATGCTGCACCTCCCTCGTATGGGATTGCCAAACCAAAGATTTTTTGGTGCATCTCTTTGGCCGTGGTGCCGTCCTCATCAAGGTACGCCATCAGCATTCCGTTGAGAGCGAATATGCGTGTGCCGAAGCAGCGCAGCAGGCCTTCAAACTTCACATCACCATCAACCTCATCGGCCATCAACGTGACCGCCTGAGCGATGGCGCTGATGTCCCTTGTGCATTGCAGCGCGAGCATTCGGCGTTCTTCTTGGCAAGGCTCCGCCTGCACCGCTGAGCCAGCGGCGTTTTTCTTGGTGGTCATGGGTTAGCCCTCCGTGCTCAGATCGAGACTGCGCAGGGCAGCGAGCGCTTGGACAGCTTTGCGGCGTGCTCCGGCCACGTTGGCTTGTGGCTGGGACAGGTAATGCACGGCCATGCTCAGGGCATTGTGAGCATCAGCGTGATGTTGGATAGGGGTGCCCTTGTTGGGCGTGATGGCAGCGCGGCGGCTGGCCTTGGTGATGACGGTCATGGTCTGGATTCCTGCTGGAGAATCAGGGGAAACCACCGTTTGCGTTTTCAAGCGCATAGGGTGGACGAGATGTTGAAAACACGGGTTCAGCCGTGCGGACGTCCTCGCGGATAGCCCCATCTCGCCCGAAACCATGGGAGATGATGCGCGCAAACGCACCAGCCCGGAAATTTTGGGCATGACAAAACCCCGCTTTTCGATGGGGGTTGCAAACGCTGAACCAGAGGTGTTTTCAAGCACCGGGCCTCTCGGCTTGCCACCAGTATAGCGACGACGTGAGATTACGCAAGACATTCCGCACCTCACTTTCCGGCCTGCGCATCACGCCATGCGATCAGCTTGTCGGCGGGAATCACCGTGCAGCGAGCGGACAGGCGGATGGGCTGGGGGAAGTCTGGGCGCGTCTTGATCCAGCGCCAGAGGGTTGCGGAACCGATGCCCAGCATCTCGGCGGCTTGCTTGGGACGGTAGGACTGAACTGATGCCATTGATTGCTCCGTTTGGACCCGCGTTGAATCAGTGCGGGGATGGAGCAATTGAAGTATTTTGGGCCTAGAGATGGGGGCAGTTGCCTAGGCAGATAGGCAATTGCCCAAAGGATCCTTATTTCATGCGGGCTTCAAGAGCGTCAGGAATACGCTTCAGGTGTCCTTCGATCGTGCTTTCGCCAACATTCAATCCAAGCTGAATCGTCAGGTCTTTGATCAATGAGGCAGCTTTTGCTGGGCGCGAGTAGTCGATCTTGGCTTCTTTGCTGAGCACGGCGATGATTGACAATAAGGTATTGCGTTCCCGAGTTGATAGCGGCATGTCAGAGATGCCAATTTTCTCTGCAAATGCATTTGCGCTTTCCAATGGTATGGCCGCTTCGGATCTCTTTTCAGCTTCCAGTCTGCTTTGCTCAGAGTCCCAGTTATCTGACCGGGTGGTGACGAGGATCGCCTGAGTGTGTTTGAAAAAAAACTCAGACTCGATCCCTATCCGCTGAATCCATTCATTGAAGTCATTGCCATAGACCGTGGCGGTGTACCACGGATCTATAGGTAGCAATATGGGTACGTTCTCAGGATCTTCATTAACTCTGACAACGCTTTGACGAATTTCCAAAGTCGGTAAAAACTGGTCATATTGCCCGGAAATCTCCCAAATTTCTGATACGCCTCGAAGTGAGTTCAGAGCATCTTCGTTAATCTTTGAGTCCAGCATAAGCATGTCAATCTGTCGAGCGTGATGCCATGCATACTCATTGGCTCGTTGAATTGCCTCTGCAATTGCTCGCTCATAAACTTCAACTCGTCCATTTAGTTCCGATTGTTTGTTTTTTGTGGATGGCTCAATTCCGGCCATAAGCATTGCAGCATCAAGCAAGTCGAATTGCTGGATAAGTTCCCAATGCTTCAAGAATCCATGGTTGCTTTTCATGACAGACTCTTTTTAAAAATACTCGGATTCAAATTACAGGGCGACTGAGGATGCTTATGACTGTGTTTTGAGCGCTTTTTCCAAAAACACAGCCCAATCGTTCATCATTTCAGCTCGTTTCATAAACAGATCACCACGTCGATATGCGGCCTCTACGGCGTTCCCGATTGTGTGAGCCAGTGCCATCTCTGCGACCTCGCGCGGATAGCTGGTCCGCTCTGCCGTCCAGTCTCTGAATGTCGAGCGCATACCGTGTGGGACCGCATCAACTTCCATGCGACGCATGACAGCCGACAGCGTCATGTCCGAGAGCATCCCGCCGCGAGGGGCTGGGAACACCAGTTCATTGCCTTCGATGCGGGGCATCTGCTTGAGCAACTGCAGCGCCTGCGGTGACAGCGGGACGCGGTGTTCTTTGTGCGCCTTCATGCGCTCAGCCGGTATCGTCCACACAGCTCCGTCGAGATCCATCTCAGACCATAGAGCGCCACGGACTTCACCAGATCGCGCCGCCGTCAAAGTCACGAATTCCAATGCTCGCGCCGCACAGCCTTGACGATGGCTTAGAGCCTCCATGAAAGCTGGCATCGCATCAATGGCAAGCGCACGATGATGCGTTACGCGGGCGATCTTCTTGGGGGCTGACAGGAGCTTGTCCAGGTGCCCGCGCCATCTGGCCGGATTCTCACCATCTCGCAGGCCTTGCACTTTGGCCCAGTCCAACACCTGCTCCATGCGACTACGCACACGCGATGCAGTCTCTGTTTTCTCTTTCCAAATGGGACGTAGCACGGCCAGCACCTGCGCTTGGCCAACGTCCGAAACCAGCACCTTGCCAATGAATGGGAAGGCATACGTTTCAAGTGATGCGGTCCATTGCGCACGATGCTTTGCGTTGCGCCATCCGTCGCTCTTGTCATCGATCAGGGCATGACACGCAGCCTCGAAGCTCATGCTCTTGGCTTGCTCAGCTCGCAGCCCGCTCAAGGCGCGTTCACGGTCGAGGATGGGGTCAATTCCTTGATCGATCTTTGCACGCGCTTCACGGGCCTTTTCTCGGGCCGCAGCGAGTGGAACGTCAGGGAATCCGCCCAGTCCCATATCTCTGCGCTTCTTGCCCACCATGGCCCTCAGGATCCATGATCGAGCGCCCTTTGCACTGACCTGCAAATAGAGCCCGGAGACGCCACCAACAGCATGCAAACCCGGCTCACGCAACCGGCCAACAGCAAGCGCTCCAAGTTCAGTTGCTTTTCGTGACATTTCTACTCCGTATAACTTTCACTCGATTTTCATACCCATCAACCTACCCATCAATTTTGATGAGATTTAGCGAGAATATAAGCGATTACGTGAGACAAATGAATAGCAACAGGTGTCCGCCATTTATGGGGAAATGAGACTTTCTGAGGTTTTCTGAAATCCTGAAAATTCGGACACCCTCTCCGCCAGAATGCAGGCTGCTTGATTGCTATTCATAGAATAGCGTCAAGCGGCCTTTTTCTTTGGTGGTTGGGATTTTTTGCCAATGGTCCCCGTCGCAAGGTGCGAGTATCGTTTCGTGCCCGGCGCGTCCTTGTGCCCCAGCACCGCGCCGACAGTGTACAGATCCACCCCCGCATTGATCATCTACGAAGCGCTGGAGTGCCTCAGGTCGTGAAAGTGCAGGTCGTCGTATCCAAGCGCGCGCAGCCTCTCGGAAGTACGCCTGCATAGTGATCCGAGCGGGCTTCTTCTCCTTCCACTCTGCAGCCGAACGCGCGCGCGGGTGAATCAGCACAATGCGCGGCGCCCCGTTTTGGGTGTCAGCCAAGTCCCAACACCCACTCACAACCTCCGCGCGCAGTACTTCGGAAAGCTGCATTTCAGAATAAAAGGCGCAGCGCGCAATGCGGCGCATCCTGCGATTCTGGATCGTTCGGATGAAGCTCATCCGTGTGGAATGGGTGAGGAGGGCTGCAGTACGTGGCGCTGGCTCTCAAGAGTCTGGCAACCCAAGCACGAGGTGAGGCGACCGCAGCGAACATCAGCGGTCATTCCCTGCGGGCAGCGTACTGCACAGATGCCGCACAACACGGCGTGTCCGTATCCGTGTTCGCGATTCGCCAAGTCACTCGGCGTCGATCTGTCGGAGCCCTTGGCCGCTATGCGCGCGGCGACCTCACATTTACGCAAGGAAAAAAACCGTGGCAAAGAAACGATCTGTGCATCAGCTGAAAACAATTGATCGCGCAGGCACGGCGGAGTTGGAATCTGTGGTGCGGTAACGCCGCTCGCCCCTGCCTGATTCAGTCATCTCGTGATGACTACCGTAATAGAGAGCTCGAGTTGAGTAATAACGCAAAGACGAATCTTCACGCTGATCGAGCTCATGATCGTCGTGGCCATCGTTGCCATCCTGGCTGCTGTCGCTTATCCGTCGTACACAGAGTTTGTTCTTCGCGGACAGGTGACGGAAGGGACGGCTGGGCTGCAAACCCTTCAGGCCCAAATGGAGCGCCACTACTCCAATTTCCGAACATACGCGACGTCGGGGTCGGTTACCACGCCTTGTGGAACCAGTTCCAAGGTAAGCGCCTTCACGTTGTCGTGCTCGGGCACACCAACTGCGTCCGCCTACACGATTCAGGCTGTTGGACAAGGGCTGACCTACACGGTCAATCAACAGAGCACGCGTGCCACGACAAGCACGCGCAGTGGTTGGGCCTCATGTGCATCAGGTTGGACTATGAAAAAGGGGCAGGTGTGCTGAAGCCGCTGCGTTCTTCCCGGCGGATGGCAGGCTTCACGATGGTCGAGCTGATGACGGCCATCTCCATTCTGGCAATATTGCTGGGCTTGGCGGTGCCATCGTTGACGGAATGGGTGCGCAACAACAAGGTGCGCGCGGTCGCCAACGCTCTGCAGAACGGATTTCGCAGCGCGCGTGCTGACGCGCTGTCACGTGGGCAGCCGGTGGTGCTGTTTCTGACGGACGCCAAGGTGGACAGCAGTACCTCCTCGTTCTCGGTTACGTCCAACGGCAAGTACTGGGCCACTTTGACGGTGCCAGGGCTGATGGTTGGCGAGACTGCGGCTTTGCTCAATTCAGGGGTGCTCGGTGATGTGGCCGAGGGTGTGACCATCAGCGGACCGTCCGCTATTTGCTTTAACAGTCTTGGCCGTCTGAGCGCCAACGCATCGCCCGGGCCATCGGGTGGCGCCTGCTCTTTGCCGACCACAGCCAACGAGTCCTTCGACATCACCATGACCGGCGCAAAACGTCGTCTGCGAGTCCTCATCTCCACGGGGGGGACAGTCCGTATGTGTGACCGAGACAAAGACATCTCCAAGTATCCGGACGGATGCCCAACATGAGTATTCATTCTTCTTCAATACGTTCCAGTCGACAGGATCAGCGCGGCGCTGCGCTGATCGAATCGCTGATTGCAGTGCTACTGTTTTCGCTTGGCGTTCTTGGTTTGATTGGGCTGCAGACGCGCGCCATCGGTATGGCCAGCGAGTCAGATGATCGCAATCGCGCGGCGTTGCTTGCGGATGGTGCAGTCACGAGTATGTGGCAGAACGCTTCAGTGACCTTGACGTCGGCGGATCTGACCCAATGGCAAAAAGATGTAGCGGATCGGTTGCCAAATGGAAGCGGGACCATCACGGCAGTGAGCAGCATGAGTCGCACTGCCGACATCCTGATCACATGGCGTCCGCCAACGCGAGGTCAGTCGGACACCAACCAACTGTCCACTCGAGTAACTCTGACAGGGCCCGACTTCTGACCATGGCCTCCACATTCAAACCTGACGCAGTCTCCTTGCGTGCCCACTTGCAAAAAGGCTTCACAATCATCGAACTGATGGTGGCGTTGGCGATTGGCCTGATCGTCACGTTGGCCGTGATGGGAATGATGGTCGTCAGCCAGACGCATGAGCGCGTCACTACCAGTTCCAACGACATGAGCCAAGGCGGCGCATTCACCGCTTCCATCCTCGACAACTCTTTGCGCAGTGCGGGTGCCGGGTTCAGTCAGTATTGGAACTTAGGGGCGATGGGGTGCCGTATCAACGCCAAGCGTGACGGCGTACAGATTCTCCCCAGAACTGCTGCACTGCCCACGCCGTTCGCCAACGTGATGGGAGGCTCGGCCGGTATCACCGACCTGCGTCTGGCCCCGCTCTTGATTGGCCAAGGGCAATCGCAGGGTGGCTCTGACGTTCTGATTGCGATGGCCGGGCTCCACAACGTTGGCGACGTGCCGCGAAACGTCGCCACGTACTCGGGAGGCCAACTGTACCTGACCAATACGGTGAGCATCCATCAGAACGACGTAGTACTGGTAAGCCGTGACGGCACCAAGGACTGCATCATGACGCAAGTGGATGGTGGTGCGAAAACACCGTTTGCAGACGTTGCCGGGCAGACTTTTCTGCCGCTTGGGGGCGCGCTGTTCAGCGATCAGTCCGCAGATGGCACAGTTTCTCTTGGTACGCTGACTTTGAACTCTGGTGGCAAAGCCATCCTGTCCGGTATCGGCTCTGTGGACAGTGTGCGTATGCAGGTTTTCGGGGTGGGATCGGACAGCACTCTTTACAGCTACGATCTGCTGCAATCGACGGGGAAGGATGCATCGGAGGCACTGATGGAAGGTGTTGTCGCCATGCGTGCGACGTACAGCGTCAACAGCAATGCGGACGACATCACCAAGTCTCCTGCACCAACGTGGCAGGCGCCCACCGGCAACTACGCATTAGATGCGTTGATTGCCCAGACCCCCCCAACCCGTATGCGTTCCATCGTTGCGGTGCGCGTGTCGCTTTTGCTGCGCAGCACCGTTCGGCAAAACCAGATGGTGGCTAGTGACAGCTACACGCTGTTGGATGGAGTTGCGGGCAGCACCACCGTCTCTATTTCGGACGCCAACCGCTACTACACCCACCGGGTCGTTGAAACCACGATTCCCCTGCGCTCCATGATGATGCGGCTGCTGCCCGCTGAGGAAGTGCAGCTCTCCACTTCAAGCTAATCATTCATGAAAGCATCTCGCAACTCCGAACGCGGCGCAGCACTGGTGCTGGCGCTTGTCGTGCTGCTGGTTCTGATCCTTGGCGGCCTCGCTGTCATGCGATCGATGAACACGGCGCTGACTACATCCGGCAATCTTGCTTTTCGCCGCGACCTGGTGAATCAAGCCGAGCAGGCGGTCGCCAAGGCTGTGGCAAGTACCTTTCCCAAGGGCTCTGCAGCGATAGGCAATGCCATTCTCAATGTGAACTACAGCCCGGTGACGCTGGCCACCAACGATCAGGGCATTCCTCTGGCGCTGGTTGACGATTCCGTCTTTGCGACAGTGGGTGTGGCTTCCAACGATCTCACAGGCGCAACAAGCGACGTCAAGATCCGTTATGTCATCGAGCGCCTTTGCAACGTGCCGACGGCATTGGCCAGTGCCACCAACTGCATCGTTTTTGAACGACCGCCCACTGGTGGAAGCGCTCATTTGAGCAACAACGCCGAGCCGGAAGTGCAGCCCGTTTTCCGCGTTTCCGCGCGCGTGCTTGGGCCACGCAATACCAAGGTGTTCATCCAGAACACCTTCACCAAGCCAGAAGTGTAAGCGGTGCGACACAAGCACCCCATCAGGAGGAAGATCATGTCCAAGCCCCATTGGAAGCGTGCGTTAGCATGCGTCATCACTGGAGCCATTCCGTTGCACGCCATGGCTGTCGTCACATTGGCGGACCAGCCGGTGTTGTCCACAACCAATGTGCCGGGCAATCTGGCATTGGCCCTTTCGGTGGAATACCCAACGGCAGAGAGCACCGCACATATCGACGATTACGACGTGGCAA
Source organism: Diaphorobacter sp. HDW4A (assembly GCF_011305995.1). Lineage (GTDB taxonomy): Bacteria > Pseudomonadota > Gammaproteobacteria > Burkholderiales > Burkholderiaceae_C > Diaphorobacter_A. Next base: position 138,775 of record NZ_CP049910.1, read on the forward strand.
AGACTTTTCTGGGCTACTTCGATCCGGACAAGTGCTACACCTACGTTGCTGATACGTCCGCGTACACCACCGTTGGCGGAGTTGCCATCGACGCCACCAAGGGCGACAACAGCTACTTCAATCCCACGAGCAAGGCCACCAGTCACGCGTGTTCTGGCACGTGGAGCGGGAATTTCCTGAACTGGGCCACCATGTCCACCATTGACCCATTCCGTTGGGCCATGACAGGTGGCAATCGCGTGGTTGATGAGGTTGGCAATACGATTCTCCAGAAGTCGTATCACTACGGCAGCTCAGCTTGGAAAGCGCGAACGCTGACCTCAGCTCAGGCGGGCGGCGCCACAGATTGGGGGAGTGGCAAGACGTTGACCATGGGAGTCGGTGCCCAAGGCTTCACCATGACGGTGACGAATGGCTCGACAACCAAACGCTACACGGTTCGGGTGAAGGTCTGTGTTTCATCTGTCGGGCTCGAGAGCAATTGCGTTGCGTATGGCAGCAACTACAAGCCAGAAGGTCTCATTCAGAAGTACTCGAATGAAATTCGTTTCAGTGCCTTTGGTTATCTGAACGACGACAACGTTTATCGCGATGGTGCGGTGCTCAGAGCACGGCAGAAGTTTGTGGGACCCACACAACCTCAGCCGGGACAACCCAGCATTGCGAACACGCTGGCCGAATGGAGCAGCACGGACGGGCGTTATGTCCGCAATCCGGACAGCGCCGATGCCACTGCAACGACGGGGCTCACAGGAACCAGCAGCAGCAATCAGATCACGATTGCCGACAGTGGAGTCGTCAACTACCTGAACAAATTCGGGCAGATCTATCCAGGCAAGTACAAATCGATTGACCCGGTCAACGAGCTGTATTACGCAGCGCTGCGTTACTACCGCAATCTGGACAACGTCTCCACATGGAGCTGGTTGAAAGGCTCGGCCACATCGACTGATGGTGCGCCCACAGCGGCTACCAACACGACTGCCTTGCTCAATACCTTTGTGAGCAATCAGAAGAAATGGCTGGATGGTTTTCCCGTCATTACCAATTGGACAAGTGCAGATCCCATTCAGTACTCCTGCCAACGCAACTTCATTCTCGGTATCGGGGACGTGAATACCCACCGGGACAGAAACGTTCCGGGAGATGATCGCTCGCAATCGAGTTCTGCTTTGGAAGAGCCGCCCATTCCAGCCTTTGGGAACGATGCCACCTTCTTCACTGCCTACAAATCCGCTACATGGGTGCGAGGCATGCAGGGGATCACGTCCAATGCTGCGGCCAATACCGGGTCTACGAACTCTCCTGACTACATGGCCGGCTTGGCTTATCAGGCCAACGTTCTGGACATTCGACCGGACGACGCCACCAAACCGCAGACCACAGGCAAGCAGACCGTCCAGACCTATTGGGTAGACGTGATGGAAAATGCTGCCTACAAGCAGAACAACAAGTTCTACATGGCGGCCAAGTATGGCGGCATGAAGGTTCCTAGCAACTACAAAGAAAGCAGCTACTCCGCGACCACTCCGATCCCGGAGGCATGGTGGTACACGAATGGAGAAACGGTCGGCACAAGTACCTCGAATTCTCAGAAGCGTCCCGACAACTATTTCACGGGCGGTCGCCCAGACACATTGGTATCGGGCCTGACACGTGCCTTTGAAAGCATCGTCGGCGACATCAAGTCTTACACCACGACCTTCTCTCTGGCTTCCAAGCAGGTCGTTGGAGACAGCGTGGCGTCTTACGCCGCCCAATACGATTCCTCCGATTGGAGCGGTGAGGTCACAGGCAGCTCAATCACCATCTCCAGTTCGGGAGACCCGGTGGTCTCGCCTACGGCCACTTGGACAACGCGCAAAGTGTTTGAGAACCAACTTGGCAGCAGTGGCTGGAACAACGCACGTTTCATTGCCACAACAACGACCTCCACAAATGGTACTTCCAGCGGTATTCCGTTTCGTTACGCCAGCCTCAGTGACGAACAGAAGACATTGCTGAATACCAGCTATGTATCGGGTGATGACGCATCCAATTACGTCAACTTTCTGCGCGGTGACTACACCAACGAAGGCAACGGATACCGGGTCCGTTCGACGACCATGTCCACCGGCATAGTGCGCAGTCGTCTGGGCGACATCGTGAACTCCAAGATCACGGCCGTTGGTGCGCCGTTGGCCAGGTACGCGGACATTTTCAATCCCGGTTACAGCGCATTCAAGACCACCTACAAGGCTCGCCCAACCACGCTGTACGTTGGCGCCAACGACGGCATGTTGCACGCTTTCAAGGGTGGGCTGGATACCGGAGCTGGGCAGGAGTTGTTCGCTTACATCCCCAGCACCTTGTTCTACAAGAGTCTGTCCGCCGACAGCGATGGGTTGCTCGCCAGACTGGGCAACCCAACATATGTGCACCGGAATTATGTCGATGCCACAGCGTTGAATTTCGACATTGACTTTGCGCGTGCGGGTGGTGCAACCCAAGCGGATGCCACCATTTCCGACTGGCGCACGGTTCTCATCGGTGGTCTTGGCAAGGGTGGCCGCAGCTACTATGCACTGGATGTGACAGATCCTTCGCTGATGACTACAGAAGCGGCTGTCGCGGGCAAGGTACTCTGGGAGTTCCCTGCACGCAACAAGCTGCCAACGGCATCGGGCGGAACATGTACCACTAACTGCATCAACATGGGCTACAGCTTTGGTGACCCTGTGGTTGTGAAAACAGCCAAGTATGGATGGGTCGTCGTGTTTTCCTCCGGCTACAACAATGCTGACGGCATCGGCCACATCTTCATTGTGAATCCAACCAATGGCGCGCTGCTTCAGGACATCACCACAGGAACGACAGCCGTTACCGGTATGGCCCGCCCAGCAGCATACGTGCTGGATTACATGGACTTTGTCTCGGACGCCATCTACGTTGGCGATCTGGAGGGGCGTGTATGGCGTTTCCCACTGAATAAGGTTGATGCGGGTGGCAACTACCTGGCTCCTACAATCATTGCAAAGTTCACTTCACCGACTACATCAAGCGCCACGCTTGGCGCGGCTCAACCCATCACGACTCAACCGCTGATCGAGATCGATCCTTGGACTCGCAATCGCTTTGTGATGATTGGCACGGGTCGTTTGCTGGATGGGTCGGACATCAGTGACCCTCAGGCTCAGTCCTTCTACGCCATCATCGATGGATACTCCGATCAGTTCGCTGCCAAAGCCTCGGACGGGGAGGATTGGCCAGCGTTGCGCACAGATTTTGCTGTGGTGACCAGTACTGATGGAACCAGCCCCGCCAAGGCCAACATGGCAGGCAAAGCGGGATGGGTGATCGACTTGGGAGTTACCAGCAACGTGGGTTGGCGCGTTATAGGAACGACCACCGCGTACAACGGTATTGTTGGTTTCTCATCGGTCCTGCCTGCAGGCGATGCATGCAATCCATCAGGACGAAGCAACGTATATGCAGTCAATTTCGCCAACGGGGCATCAGTCCTGAAGAATTCGACCAATGACATCGTGAGCTATTTGGCGCAGGATAGTCTCATCATTGACATGAGCTTCTTCAACGTGAATGGCAAGGTGCAATCGTGGATCGGCGACAGCAAGGGGAATCAGCAAAAGCTCACTGGAGCGTTCACTACACAGCGAACACGGTCGCTCAATTGGCGTGAGCTGTCGACAGTGCGTTGACGCATTGCGCGAAGAGGGGTGTTTCCCTCTGCTGGGATAGCTTGAAAATGAAAAGAGCCTCCTTCAAGGGGGCTCTTTTTTTGCTCCAGAAACCTTGGTCGATGCGCTGATCGCTGAGTTGATGGTGGCGACAGCGATCAAGAAGGGCTTCGCAGGCTTTGTGATGAACGGCGCGATCCGCAATGTGATGCGATTGGCGCAGGTACGTTCATGGCTTTTGCAGCGGGTGTCTTGCATCGAGGCCTCCAGCACGATTCACTTTGAGTTGCACGGGCTTTCTGCTTTGGGCCTTTGTCCCGCCGCAGCTCAATCCTCCTCCATCTCCCCCCAATATTCCCGCGTGAACGCGTACAGCACATCAAGTGCCGGCGAGCGCGTGCGCGTCGCGATTCTGGCGATGCCGTAGCGGCCGTAGCGGTGGGGGTCGATAGGGATGGGGACTTCGGCCATGGTGCCTTTGGCGCGTTCCCGCCGGGTGACGGCGAGGATGCCGAAGAGCAGGGTGTCGCTCGCAAGGGTGACGTCGCGCAGCGTGTCCAGGTCGTTGCAGTGCAGGGTGAAGAGCTTGTCCTGCTCGGCCTCTGGGCCCCAGAGGTCGGTGAGGCGGCGGGTGATGGCGGTGCTCAGTGTGGTGGTGGCGAGCGGGTATTGGCGCATGGTGTCAAAGTCCACGCGTTTGTGGCGCAGGATGGGGTGGCCCCCGCGGCAGACGAGACCTGCGGCCAGATGGCCGAGAGGTTCGACAGCCACATTGTTGGCGGAATTCAGGATGTAGCTGTCGCCAACGATGGCGTCGATGGATTCGCTGTGAAGTCGCTCCAGCAGCGCGGTGGTGGCGCCGAGTTCGGTGCGCACTTTGATGGCCGGGTGCTGCTGCGCCATGTGGATGAGAAAGGGCGTGAGCAGCAGCGCGGCCGGGCCGGGGGCGAAGCCGACGTTCAGGTGACCCTCCTTGGCGCCGCGCAGCAGTTCCATGTCCCGCTGCAACTGTGTCATCTCGAGGCGGATGCGCCGCGCACGTTCCGCGACGACCTCGCCGAAGACGGTGAGCCGCGCGCGTCTTGCTCCCCGGTCGAAGAGCTGGGCCTTGAGTTCATCTTCCAGCGCGCGGATGCTGCGGCTGAGCGCGGGCTGCGTGAGGTGCACGGCGCGCGCCGCGTCAGAGAAGGTACCGTGTTCGACAACGGCCAGCAGGTGTTTCAGTTTCTGGGAATCCATGATTTTCATTCATGCTTTTCTAGCAAACTTTGCATTTGAATTATAGGAACAAAGTTTCTAACATGCGTTCGACAAGCGGTCTTGCAAGCCATTTGCGAGCCATCGGCAGGCGGAACGTGCCTGCCGGATTCACTACAGGAGACAAACAATGTTCAAAGTGCTTATCGGGCTCGGTATACCGTACATCGCGGTGGTCGGGCTGCTTCCCTGGGTGTCGACGGTTGAACTTTCCCTGTTCGGCGTGCCCTTCATCTATCTGTGGATCTTTGTCTGGTTCGTGCTGACATCGGCCTGCATGTATGCGGTCTGGTATCTGTTCGACCGCCACGAACCCGAGGCGCTCGTGGCGCACGGTGAACACTGAGCCGAGAAGGAGCAGACGTCATGGCTTCCATTGTTTTTCTCGGCTTCATCGTGTATTCGCTCTATTTGGCTATCCGCTCGCGCAGGGGCGGCGGTGATCAGAGCGTGCATGATTTCTTCGTGGCCTCGCGGCAGTTCGGCGCGTGGCTGGTGTTCTTTCTGGCTGCGGGCGAGGTCTACAGCATCGGCACGATGGTGGGCTTTCCCGGAGGCATCTATGCCAAGGGCCCGACGTACGGTGTCTGGTTCCTGGGCTACATCCTGCTGGCCTATCCGCTCGGCTATTTTCTGGGTCCGAAGATCTGGGAGGCGGGCGCGCGGCACAACGCGATCACCTTGCCCGATCTGTTCAAGGGGCACTACCAGAACCGCGCGCTTGAGTTGATCGTCGCGGCCTCGGCCATCATCTTTCTGCTGCCATGGGGGCAGCTCCAGTTCACTGGTCTCGTGGCCGCGCTCAAGGGCCTTGGCTGGGACTTCACGCCGCTGCATCTGGTGCTGATATCGGCCGCTCTCGCGTTTACCTACATCGCGATTTCCGGAGTGCGCGCGATGTCGTACATCGCCATCCTCAAGGACATCCTGATGCTCGCCGCGATCATCGTGACCGGCGTGGCCGTGGGTATGCATGTGGGTGTGGATGAGGTGTTCCAGGCTGCCAGCGCCAAAGTCAGCAATCACATGAATCCGACCGAGTTGCGTTTCTCGATGAGTACGATCTTCTTTCAGTCGCTGGGCTTTTACATGATGCCGTTCGCGATCCAGAACTTCTTCACCGCCAAGAGCGCCAATACCATCCGCCGCACGCAGATCGTGATGCCGTTGTACATGCTGATGTACCCGTTCCTGGTGCTTGCCTCGTACTACGCGATCAGCCAGAACCTGGAGCTTGCATCGCCCAACGAGGCCTTCTTCGCGGCGGCCACGCGTCTGCTGCCCGGTTGGCTGCTGGGGCTGGTGGCGGCGGGTGCGGCGCTCTCGGGTCTGCTGGTGCTGGCGGGCATTTGCCTTGCGATCGGACCCATCGTCACGCGCAATCTGATGCCTTCTGTGCCCGAGCAGAAACAGAAGTTCGCGAGCAAGGTGGTGATCGTCATCTATCTGCTGATGTCCATTGTGATGACACTCGCGACACCGAATCTGATGCTCACGCTCATCAATACGGCGTACTACGGCGTCACGCAATTTTTCCCGGGTGTGCTCGCGATTCTGTTCAAGAAGAAGCTGCGCCCGATGGCGGTGGGCATGGGCATTCTGTGTGGTCAGCTCTCGGCAATCGCCATGTATGTGGAGCAGCCTGATTTCGGCGGTGTGAACCTTGGCCTCGTGAGCCTGGCCGTGAATCTGATGGTGCTATGCGTGGGCCAGTGGCTGCTTCCACGTCCGGTGGTGCAAGCAAAGACTGTGTGATCGGACACAGGAACCGAGAATGAATTTCGAGATGAACATGACAGCAAAAGACGGCGGCGGCGCCCGGATCTTTGTGGCACGCAAGATCCTCACGATGAACGCGGCACAGCCCGCTGCAACCCATGTGGCCGTGCAGGCCGGAAAAATTGCCGCGGTCGGCACTGAGGCGGACATGGCAGCATGGCCCGATGCCGAGCGGGTGGACCGCTTCAAGGACAAGGTGCTCATGCCCGGTCTCATCGAGGCGCACAGCCATCTGATGGAGGGCGCGATGTGGGATGCGGTGTATCTGGGCTACTTTGACCGACGCGATCCGGACGGCAAGCTGTGGAAGGGACTGCGCACGCTCGATGCGGTGCTCGAACGTTTGAAGGAGGCAGAGGCCCAACTGACCGATGCGAGCGCGCCGCTGCTCGGCTGGGGCTTTGATCCCATCCTGTTCGGCACCGCGCGGCTGTCGGTGAACGAGCTCGATACCGTCTCCGCCACGCGGCCCATCGTGGTCATGCATGCGAGCGTGCATCTGATGAACGTGAATTCGGCCATGCTCGCGATGGCGGGCATAGACGAGGACACCGACATCGACGGAATTCACAAGGATACGAACGGCCAGCCTACTGGCGAGCTGCAGGAGTTTGCCGCGATGTTTCCGGTGCAGAAGTTGCTCGGAAAGTCCATGTCGCTCGCAGCGGCAGAGCAGAGTTCGGCGATCTGGAAGTTCGGCCGCGTCGCGCAACTGGCGGGCGTGACCACCGCGACCGATCTGGTGAGCGATCTCTCCGACGTCGGGCTGCAGACCCTGCACGCGGTGACGGCCGACGATGCCTATCCGATGCGCGTAGTTCCAGCGTTTGCACCCCAGCGCAACCCAGAGGGCGGCGCTGGGCGCGTGCTCGCGGCACGGCAGAACGAGAGCGACAAGCTGCGCTTCGGCCCGGTGAAGTTCATCGTCGATGGATCGATCCAGGGCTTCACCGCTCGCTTGCGCAATCCCGGGTATTTCGGCGGCCAGCCCAATGGTCTGTGGTTGATTCCGCCGTCGCAGCTGCTTGATCTGTTCACGCCGTTTCACGCGGCGGGTCTGCAACTGCACATCCACACCAACGGCGACGAGGCTACCGAGGTCGTGCTCGATGTGATCGAGGAGATGCTGCAAAAGCATCCGCGCGAAGACCATCGCCACACGCTGCAGCACTGCCAGCTGGTCGACCGGGAACAGCTCGAGCGTGCCGCGAAGCTCGGCATGTGCATCAACTTCTTCTCCAACCACCTCTACTACTGGGGTGACGCGCACGCCACGCAGACCGTGGGCACCGAATGGGCCGCACGCATGAATCCTGCGGAGACGGCACGCCGGCTGGGCATCACCTTTTCGATGCATTCGGACGCGCCGATCACGCCGCTCAACCCGCTCTTCACCGCATGGTGCGCTGCGAATCGCGTATCTGCATCGGGCCGGGTGCTCGGCGAGGCAGAGCGCCTGTCGGTCGATGATGCGCTGCATGCCGTGACCATGGGCGCGGCGAAGACGCTCAAGCTCGATCACCTGATCGGCAGCATTGAGGCCGGCAAGTTCGCGGACTTCGCGGTGCTCGAGCAGGACCCGTCCGCCGTGCCCGCATCCGGGCTGAAGGACGTGCCAGTCTGGGGCACGGTGCTGGGCGGTCGCGTCTTTGAAGCACCGGCCAAGTGAATGCCATGCAGACGATGACGCCCGTACCGATTCCCATGGTGGTGGTGGGCGGCTATTTGGGGTCGGGCAAGACCACGGTGCTCAATCGTCTGCTTACCAACGTCGAGGGGCGCCGCGTCGCGGTGCTGGTGAATGACTTTGGCGAGATCAACATCGATGCAACGCTGATCCGCGCGCGCAGCAGCGATGTGATTCAGCTGGAAAACGGCTGTGTGTGTTGCTCTATAGGCGACAAGCTGGTGCAGGCGCTTGCGGCCATCGGGGAGCGCGAGGAACGCCCCGATCTGCTGGTGATCGAGGCCAGCGGTGTTTCCGATCCCATGCGTATCGCTCAGGTTGGCATGCTGGATGCTGCGTTCCGTCTGAACGCGGTCGTGGTGACGGTTGATGTGTCGAATATCGAAACGCAGCTGCGCGATCTGATGATCGGCGACATGCTGCGCCAACAGATTGCGGGTGCCACCGCACTGGTGCTCACCAAGTGCGATCTGGTGAGCACGCAGCATGTCGAAGACGTGGCTGAATTGTTGGCGAAAATCGCGCCGTGCGCGGCACTGTTTCGCGCGGAGATGGGCCACATTCCATCCTCCGTTTTTTTCGATGCAGCGCCGCGTGTCGAACGTCCGTTCGGCCATGACGGAGGCGGTTGGAAGCGGTGGGGGGCCGATGCGCTGCTGCATAACGCGATCAGCTCGTTTGCCCATCGCACGACGCAGCGATTTCACAAGCAACGACTCAAGCAGGTGCTGCGCGAGCTGCCTGCGGGAACGCTGCGCGCCAAGGGAGTGGTCCATGTGCTCGAGAAGCCCGCTGCCCAGGAGCTCCATGTGGTCGGAGGCCGCGTGCGGATCGCGGATGCGGCGGCTGCCGACATTGCAGAATCCGTGCTGGTCTTCATCGGCTGCTTTGCGCCGGGAGACGTGGCGCTGGTGCGCGAGCGGCTGGAGGGCGCGCTGGCCTGATCAGGCCCCTCTTTTCTTGCTGCGTGCGGCAGGCTTTTCTCCACCCTCCGCCGCGCTGCTGCCGCGTACTTTCAGGCTCGCTTCGAGCACGTACGCGTCCTCGCCCATATCCTCGCCTAGGCTGCTGAGAAGATAGTGCGCGGCCTTCATGCCGACCTCGCGGATGGGCAGGTGGACGGTGGTGAGGGGCGGGTTCATGTAGGCCGAGAAATCGTTGTCGTTGAAGCTGACGACCGAGATGTCCTCGGGTACGCGCACGCCGTTCTGTTGCAATCCGCGGATCGCGCCGACTGCGAGGTAGTCGCTTGCGCAGAGCAGGGCGGTCACGCCGGTGTGCGCGGCCAGTATCTGTTCCGCGGCGGTGCGGCCTTGTTCGAATCCATGTTCGGTGTGCACGCAGGCGGCGTTGATGATGCGCACGCCGCGTTTCTTGGCGGCGGCTTTCACGCCCTGCATGCGATGGCGCGAGCGGTAGCGCAGTGGGCCCAACACCTGACCCCAGATCAGGCCGATCTCGCGGTGGCCGAGATCTGCTACATGATCCAGCGCGATGTGGCCGTTGTGCGCCTCGTCGAGGCCGATGCAGTGGCCGCCGCTTTGCGGATTGCCCCACAGATGCGCATGCGGAAGGGCGGGGTAGCGCGAGAGGATGCCACTGGCTTCTTCCAAACCTTCGAAGCCGAGCAACGCAATGGCGTCGACCCCGCGCGCGAGCATCGCGGCCAGCGCGGCGAACTCGGTCTTCCCATCCGGCACGGGGGCGGATAGCAGCAGGGTATAGCCCTTCTTTGCGACCTCGCTCTCGAGTCCTTCCACCACCTGGGCGAAGTTGGAACTGCCGAACTTGAGGATGACCGCCCCGATGGTGTGGCTGCGTCGCATGGCAAGCGTGCGCGCCGCGCCATTGACTACATAGCCGAGTTGGCGCACGGCGAGCATCACACGATCACGGGTTTCCTCGCTGATCATTTCGGGGCGGCTCAGCGTGCGCGAGACCGTGCCAGTGGAGACGCCCGCCATGGTGGCGACGTCGGCGAGCGAGGCGGGTTTGGCCACGGAGGTCTGGGCGTTCTTGTTCATGGGCGCAATCGGATGCAGTTCACAAATTTGTGAAATGACTAGTGGTATCTACCGAATCTTATCCGCCCCGGTTGCACGTATCATTTTATGCAAGCGCTTGCATTGAGGTGAATTAAGAATTTCAAAAGGACGTTTCAGCGGCGCGGCGGCGGCATGCCATGCCGCAGAGGCGTCCATCCACCCACATGGAGACAACCATGGTTCGTAAGTACACAAGACGCTCCAGTCTGGCCATGAGTGCATGCGCGCTCGGGCTGTTCGGAACTGCAACCGCATCGGCTGACGAGGTCTGGCCACAGCCCGGCAAGCCGATCCGCATCGTCGTTCCGCTGCCTGCTGGATCGGGCTCGGACGTTGCCGCGCGGATGCTCGGCAAGCTGATGAGCGATGAGCTCAAGGGGCATCCGGTCATCATTGAGAACAAGCCCGGCGCATCCACCTTCATAGGTGCGCAGGACGTGGCGCGCTCCGCGCCGGACGGGCATTCGCTGCTCTACACCATCGTCATCACGCACACGCAGAATCCGCATCTCTACGCCAAGCTGCCGTATGACCCAGTGAAGGATTTCACGCCGCTTGCGCAGGTGATGAAGTCGGCCACGGTGCTGATCGCCTCGCCCAACGCGCCGTTCGGCAACCTGAAGGAACTGGTGGCCTACGGCAAGGCGAATCCCGACAAGCTGAACTACGCCAGCTATTCGCCGGGATCGACCTCGCACCTCAACGCCGAGCTGCTGCAGATGCGCACCGGAATCAAGATGCTGCACGTGCCCTACAAGGGCGCGACCGATGCGTCGCGCGCGCTGGTGGCGGGCGATGTGCAGATCTACTTTGACGGAACGGCGAGCGCGGTGGGGCTGATCAAAGCGGGCAAGGCCAAGGGCATTGGCGCGGCCACACCCACACGCGTGTCGGCACTGCCCGATCTGCCGACCATTCAGGAGCAGGGCGTGGATGGCATCAACATTGTCGGCTGGCAGGGTGTGTTCGGTGCGGGAAAGATGTCGCCAGCATTGACCGAGAAAGTCAGCGCGGTGCTGAGCAAAGTATCGCGTTCCAAGGAGATGCTGGCGCTGATTGAAACGCAGGGTAACGAGGCTTCTGGCGCGGGCGCGGCGGAGTTCGCGCGCATTGTCGCGAGCGACAGCACGAAGTGGGGCGAAGTCATCAAGGCCGCCGGAATCAAGCTGGACTAAGCTGGACCGAGCGGGTGCTCGGTTCAGGCAGGAAGAGACAAAGGAAGAGAAGTCATGTTCGATACAGTCATTCGAGGCGGCCGCATTGTGGACGGCACCGGCCAGCCAGCATTTGAAGGCGATGTGGGGATTCAGGATGGAAAGATCGCCGCAGTCGGCGGCAAGCTGTCTGCGGGCAAACAGGAGATCGACGCGAATGGCGCGCTGGTCACTCCGGGATGGGTCGATGTGCACACGCATTTCGATGGGCAGGCGACCTGGGACCCTTACCTGAGCCCAAGCACCGACCACGGCGTGACCAGCGTGGTGATGGGCAATTGCGGCGTGGGCTTTGCGCCGGTGAAGGCGGATCGCCGCGACTGGCTGATCCGCGTGATGGAAGGTGTGGAGGACATTCCGGGCACCGTGCTGTCGGAAGGCATCCGCTGGGATTGGGAGACCTTCCCCGAGTACCTCGACGCGCTGGCGCGCATGCCGCGTGCGCTCGACGTGGGCGCGCAGATTCCGCACTCCGCCGTGCGCACCTATGTGATGGGCGAGCGCGGCATCACGCACGACGAGGCCACGCCCGACGACATCCGGCAGATGATCAACGTGGTGAAGGACGGCTTGAAGGCCGGTGCGCTGGGCTTCTCCACCACCCGCACCTTCATCCACAAGTACGAGACGCGCAAGTTCCCGCCGGGCACTTTCGCCACGCCCGACGAGATTCTGGGTATCGCCAAGGCGATCAAGGAAGTGGGGCACGGCGTGTTCCAGATGACGTCCAACCACTACCAGATGGAGACGGAGTTCCCATGGCTGCGCCAGATCGCCATGGACAACCAATTGCCTGTGGCCTTCGCGCTGGTGCAGACCGATGGCACGGCGGAGAACTGGCGCAGGCTGCTGCAGAGCCTTGATCAGGCGCACAGCGACGGCGTGCCGATCTATGGCGCGGTGGCCGGTCGGCCAGCGGGCATTCTCATGGCGTGGCAGGGCTCGATTCATCCCTTCATGGCGCACGATGTGTGGAAGCAGCTCGCACCGCTCGCGTGGGAAGAAAAGCTTCAGCGTCTGCGCGATCCGCAGGTGCGCGCGCAGCTCACCGACATGCAGGCGCTGCTCGGATCGGCCGAGTTCGATTCGCGGCTCGCCTATCTCACGCAGAGCTTTCAGAAGATGTACGCGCTCGGTTCCGAGCCCGACTACGAGCCGCCGCAGGAGCTCAGCATCGAATCGATTTCGAAGCGCGATGGACGCAGTCCGCTTGAGATCGCCTACGACATGCTGATGGCGCAGGACGGCAAGGGCATCATCTATTTCCCGAGCTTCAACTACGCCTACAACGACCTGAGTCAGCTGCACACGCAACTGCAGCATCCGCAGACCATGATGAGCCTGGCCGATGGTGGCGCGCACTGCGGCTACATCTGCGACGTGAGCATGCCAACCTACATGCTTACCCACTGGGTGCGTGACCGTGCGCGCGGTCCGCGTCTGTCGCTCGAGCACATCGTGAAGAAACAGACCCGCGACACCGCGCAGATCTACGGCATGCGTGATCGGGGCCAGCTCACGCCGGGCTATCTGGCCGATGTGAACATCATCGACTTCGACAAGCTGCGCCTGCCTCCGCCGTATGTGGCTTTTGATCTGCCTGCTGGTGGACGTCGCCTGAATCAGACCGCCGAGGGCTATGTGGCGACGCTCAAGCGCGGCGAGGTCATCATGCGAAACGGTGAGGCGACGGGGGCGCTGCCGGGCGGCCTGGTGCGCGGGCCGCAGGCGCAGCCGCAATGAGGGAGTGAAGGAATTCAGCATCCCGCCTGCGTGCATGGGCATGCAGGGAATGCGTCTCTCTCGATGCCATGATGAGCGCATTCCGATTCAGAACCCGCGCAAGCGAACAAAGGCATCTACTTCATGAACAACGAAAGCAAAACCGCCATCGTCACAGGAGCGGGTGGCGCACTGGGCTCCGCCGTGGTCACGCATCTGCTGGAGCAGGGCTTCCAGGTCGTGGCGCTCGAGCGGCATCTGGAGCATCTGCAGGCACGCTTTGGCGATGCACATGCGCGCCTCTTGGCGATCGCCTGCGACGTGACCGACGCCGCCAGCATCCGCGCAGCATGTGAGCAGACGCTGCAGCGCTTCGGCCGCATCGACGTGCTCTGCAACATCGCGGGCGGCTTCAGCATGGGCTCGTCGATTGCCGCCGATGCGGTTGAACAGTACGAACACCTGATGGCACTGAACGCAGGCTCGGTCTTCAAGACCATGCACGGCGTCGTCCCCACAATGGTCGCGCAGGGCGCGGGCAGCATCATCAACATCGGCGCCCAGTCTGCTCTCACCGGCGGCGCGAACATGGCGGCCTATTGCGCCTCCAAAAGCGCCGAGATCCGCCTGACAGAATCCTTCGCTGCCGAGTTCAAGGCGCAAGGGCTGCGCGTGAACTGCATCCTGCCCCGCATTATCGACACACCGCAAAACCGCAAGGACATGCCCGACGCCGATTTCACGCAATGGACGTCACCGGAAAAAATCGCGCAGACCATTGGCTTCCTCGCATCGGACAACGCAGCAGCAGTCAACGGCGCCAGCATCGCTGTTTGAGAAAGAACTGACCTGTACCCGCACCCGCCAGCCGGAGCGGCCCCACGAAGCGCAGTGAGAGTCCGAGCCGCTAGCCCCAACGGCAAGACAGCCCCTCAGGCTAGGCGTGAAGCCGCAGACAGTATGTCGATACGGCAAGGCTTCGACAACAACGCATGAGAGGCTGTATTGCCGCCCCCCAAACGACCGACCCAACCAAACCAAGCAAACACAAAAGCAAAAAAATGCCGGAGCACATTGAAGGGCTCCGGCACATACAAGACCCTTGCAGGGGGTCGACTTCGAAAGCAACTTGGGTTTTGAGGAGTCAGCTTGCCAGCACCGCCAGCGCACAAGACGCAATCCGTGCCTCAACGGAATCGGACCGGCTGGTCAGCACGATGGGCACTCGCATGCCGAGCACGAGTCCCGCGCATTCGGCATCCGCCATGTAGACCAACTGCTTGTAGATCATGTTGCCGGCCTCAAGGCTGGGCACCAGCAGCACGTCGGGATGACCTGCCACCTCGGACGTGATGCCCTTGTTCTGCGCCGAACGCAGCGAGATCGCGTTGTCATACGCGAGCGGGCCATCGACGATGCCGCCGGTGATCTGGCCGCGATCCGCCATCTTGGAGAGCGCCGCCGCATCGACCGTGCCGGGGATGGCGGGGTTGACGGTTTCCACGGCTGAGAGCACCGCCACGCGCGGTGTCTGGATGCCGATGGCCTTGCCCAGCTCGATGGCGTTCTGTGCGATGTCGCGCTTGGCCATCAGGTCGGGGAAGATGTTGACGACGCAGTCGGTCATGAGCAGCGGGCGCTCGTAGCCGGGTAGGTCCATCACGAACACATGGCTCGCACGGCGACCGCCGCGCAGACCCGATTCCTTGGCGACAGCCGCGCCCAGCAGTTCGTCGCTGTGCAGGCTGCCCTTCATCAGCGCCTTGGCGGCACCGTCACGGCACAACGCTGCGGCTTGTGCGGCGGCGGCGCGTGGGTCGTCGGCGGTGCTGTGGATGTCGGCTTGGCCCAGATCGAGACTGGCCTGCGCCGCAGCGGCTTCGATGCGTTCCTTCGGGCCCACGAGCAGGGGCTTGATCAGGCCGGCATCCGCCGCCTGCAGCGCGGCTTGCAGCGAACCCGCATCGCACGGATAGGCGACGGCCACGGGAATCGCACCTTTGGCGCGGGCCAGTGCGATCAAACGATCCAGATGCGGGCGGGGCTTGGGCGCGGTGTTGTCCACGGCGACGGTGAGATTGGGGTTGGAAGCCACGGCGATGTCTCCAGTCCGTTGAATGGTTGATTGTTCTGTTGTCTGGTGCCTGACGTTGCGCTCTTTCCAACGCCGCTGTCACCCTCACCCCAGCCCTCTCGGTCAATGCAATGCAAGCATGAAAGAGGGCTGGGGTGAGGGCACATCCCGGCAAGCCGGAATGTGATTTCCTGTTCAGGGCAGAATCCATGCACGGCGCGGCGCTCAGGCCAGCAGCCGCCGTGCAAGGGCCGCCCCGCAGCACTGGCGGCGTCCCCCTGGGGGGAAGGCGCGCAGCGACTCAGGGGGATTACACGTAATCCTTGTACTTTTCCAACAGACGGACTGGCTTGGCCAGCGCGTCACGGCGGAACGGGTCGCCCAGTTCGCGTGTGCACATGATTTCGATGACGCAGGTCTTGCCTTCATTCATCTGCATGTCGATGGCCTTCTTCAGAGCCGGGCCCACGTCTTCGAGCTTGTCGACGACGATGCCTTCAGCGCCCATGGACTTGGCGATTTCGGACCAGCTTTCGCTTTCCAGTTCGCCCGCGACGAAGCGGCGGTTGTAGAAGTCCACCTGGTTCTTCTTCTCGGCACCCCATTGGCGGTTGTGGAACACCACGGCGGTGACCGGGATGTTGTGACGCACAGCGGTCATGATTTCCATCATCGACATGCCCCATGCGCCGTCGCCAGCGTAGGCCACGGCAGGGCGGTCCATCGCTGCGCACTTGGCGCCGATCATGGTGGGCAGTGCGTAGCCGCAGTTGCCGAACGACATGGGTGCGAAGAACGAACGTGGCTCGTCAAAGCGCAGGTAGCTGTTGGCCACCGAGTTGATGTTGCCGATGTCGGTGGAGACCATCACGCGGGCAGGCATCGCCTTTTCCAGTTCGCGCAGAACCTGACGTGGGTGCAGGTACTCGCCGCCGGTAGGCGTCTTTT
Organism: Diaphorobacter sp. HDW4A; assembly: GCF_011305995.1. GTDB lineage: Bacteria > Pseudomonadota > Gammaproteobacteria > Burkholderiales > Burkholderiaceae_C > Diaphorobacter_A. Next base: position 155,178 of record NZ_CP049910.1, read on the forward strand.
CCTTCTTGGCTTCCTCGATCATGTCCAGGCTGTAGGCGTCGCGCTCGTGCGTCCAGCCGTCCAGTTCCTTTTCCCATGCCGCCTTTTCGCTGGCAACAGTGTCGGCGCGGGCGGCCTTGGTGGCGTCGCTGTCCAGCTTCACGTTGGCCAGGCGCTTGACCAGCTCTTCAGCGACAGCCTTGGCGTCGCCGTTGATGCCGACCGAGATCTTCTTCACGAGACCCAGGTTGGTGTGGTCCGCTTCGACCTGAATGATCTTGGCGGTCTTGGGCCAGTAGTCCATGCCGTGCTGTGGCAGTGTGCCGAATGGGCCCATGCGCGAACCCAGAGCGATCACCACGTCGGCCTGAGCGATCAGCTTCATGGCGGCCTTGGAGCCTTGGTAGCCCAGAGGGCCGGCCCACAGCGGGTGCTTGGCGGGGAATGCGTCGTTGCGCAGGTAGCCAGTGGCCACGGGTGCGCCCAGACGTTCAGCCAGCGCTTGTGCCGCAGGAACGGCATCGGCCATCACCACGCCGCCGCCAGCCAGGATGACTGGGAACTTGGCAGTCTTCAGCAGTTCGATGGCTGCTTCCAGGCTGGCTTCGCCGCCGTGGCCACGGTCCACACGCATGGGCTTTGGAATCTCGCACTCGATTTCGCCGTAGAAGTAGTCGCGTGGGATGTTGAGCTGCGTCGGTCCCATTTCGGACATGGCGCGGTCGAAGCAACGGCCGGTGAATTCAGCCATGCGCTTGGGGTTGCACACGTGGCCTTGGTACTTCGTGAATTCCTGGAACATCGGCAGCTGGTTGGCTTCCTGGAAGCCGCCAAGGCCCATGCCCATGGTGCCGGTTTCAGGCGTCACGATCACGACGGGGCTGTGTGCCCAGTAAGCGGCGGCGATGCCGGTCACGCAGTTGGAGATGCCGGGGCCGTTCTGGCCGATCACCAGACCGTGGCGGCCCGAGACGCGGGCATAGCCGTCGGCCATGTGGGCGGCGCCTTGCTCGTGCACCACGGGGATCAAGCGGATGCCGGCGGGCGCGAAGATGTCCATGGCGTCCATGAAGGCCGAACCCATGATGCCGAACATTTCGGTCACGCCGTTGGCAACGCAGGTTTCCACAAAGGCTTCGGACGGGGTCATCTTGGTGACGCCTTCAACCACCTTACGATTGTCAGCTTGGGCTTTGGTCATCTTTGTCTCCTTGAGGAAGATGGAAAAACGGAACTTAAAGTTCCAAAAAAAGAAATTACGGACGCAAGTCTAAGGTATGCGTTCGCCAAAAAGCAAGAAATTTCTTTTTTCGGAATAAATTGACTCAAAAAACGGAACTCAATATGATCGATGGCGTTATGAAGAACACCGACATCAGCACGACCAAACTGGATGGGGACACACCCAACCTGCGTCTGTTTGCGCTTCTGGAGGTCATCGCGCAGAAGGACACGCCTTTCACGCTGCAGTCCATCGTGGAAGAAACCGGTCTGCCCAAGCCCTCCATGCACCGCATGCTCACGCAGCTCGAAACCGCAGGCATCCTGCAGCGCGAAGGCAACGGCCGCCACTACGCCACGGGCCGCCGCCTGATGCGTCTGGCCGAGAACGTCCTGCTCAACAACACCACCCATGGTGCGCGCCATGCGGTGCTCAGCCATCTGGTGAATGAATTGGGCGAGAGCTGCAACATCACCGCCTTCTCGGGCAGCGAGGTGCTGTATCTCGATCGCGTGGAAACGCCCGCACCGCTGCGCTTTTATCTGCAACCCGGCTCGCGTGTGCCCGCACACTGCTCGGCTACCGGCAAGCTGTTCCTCAGCCAGATGGCGCCTGCGCAGCGCCGCCGTCTTCTGTCGGCCGCTCCGCTGGAGGGCTTCACCAACAACTCGCTGACTACGTTCGACGTGGTAGATGCTGAACTCGACAAGGTGCGCGATCAGGGCTACGCATTCGACAACGAAGAATTCCTGCCGGGCCTGCTGTGCCTCGGCGTGCTGGTGCCATCGCACAACGGCAACTCCAATATGGGGTTGGCGGTGCAGGCGCCGATCATGCGTTTCTCGAAAGAGAAGGCGCTCTCCTTTCTCCCCAAGCTGCAGGCCGCAGCGCAAGCGATTGCCCGCATCAACGACGATGTTCCACCTGGAGCAGATGATGACTGACCTGACCTCCCTTGAGCCCACCTCCACCGTTAGCGTGCGCGAGGTGTTCGGCATCGACACTGACATGCGTGTGCCCGCGTTCGATGAGCGCAGCGACCATGTGCCGCGCATTGACACGGCCTACCGCTTCAACCCGCAGGTGACGATGGCGATCCTCGCGGGCTTTGCACACAACCGCCGCGTGGTCATCCAGGGCATGCACGGCACGGGCAAGTCCACACACATTGAACAAGTCGCCGCACGCCTGAACTGGCCCTGCGTGCGCGTGAATCTCGACGGTCATATCAGCCGCCTCGATCTGGTGGGCAAGGACATCATCACGCTGCAGGATGGCAAGCAGGTCACGCAGTTCCAGGAAGGCATCCTGCCGTGGTCGCTGCAGCGCCCGGTCGCCATCGTGTTCGATGAATATGACGCGGGCCGTCCCGATGTGATGTTCGTGATCCAGCGCGTGCTCGAGCGCGAGGGAAGTTTCACGCTGCTCGACCAGAAGCGCGTGATCCAACCGCATGCTTTCTTCCGTCTGTTCGCCACGATGAACACGCTCGGTCAGGGCAATCTCTCGGGCCTGTATCACGGCACGCAGATGCTCAACCACGCCCAGCTCGACCGCTGGAATCTGGTGACCACGCTGAACTATCTGCCGCCCGCCGAAGAGGCCGCCATCGTGCTCGCCCGCGTGCCGGAAATGGACACGGCCCAGGGCCGTCACCAGATCGACGCGATGGTGGCGCTCGCCAACCTCACGCGCAAGGGCTTTGCCGTGGGCGACCTGTCGCTCTTGATGTCGCCGCGCACGGTCATCACCTGGGCCGAGAACACGCAGATCTTTCACGACGTGAAACTCGCGTTCGAACTCACCTTCCTCAACAAGTGCGAGCCAGCAGAGCGCACCATCGTCGCCGAATACTTTCAGCGCTGCTTCGGCCAGGAGCTGAACGCGCGCGCCGACGACCCAGCCCTGCAGGTGCACATTGGCTGAGATGGGGCAGGAGCTGATCGGCGATACGTCGTTGCCCGAAGCTCCCAAGGTGCCCGTCAACCCCCACGATCCGACGCTTGCAGAAATGGAAGCCTGGGGCGGCGCACTGCTGCGTGCCATCACCGGCGACGCATCGCTGCAATGGAGCGGCCAGACGCTGTACGCAGGCACCACGCCGCAGGCCTTGCCCGCCGCGCACCATGCCGACGTTCCCGCCCAACTCGCCGACCAGCGCGGCCTGCTCGACAGCGTGGGCCTGCGCCTGTCGCTGAGCGATGCGCAATTGCACCGCACGCACCTGCCCGCCGATCCCATCGAACGGCTGATCTTCGAGCTGCTCGAACAACTGCGCGTGGAAAGCCTCGTGCCCGTCACCTGGCCCGGCGCGCGCGAGAACATGCGGCTGCGCTTTCTGCATTGGGCGCAATCGTTCATGGATTCGGGGCTCACCGAAAGCGATCTGGGCATTCTGCTGTTCGCCGTGGCGCTGGTCTCATGGAGTCGATTGACTGATCAGGAAATGCCCGATCGCATGTCCGACGCCATCGAAGCCACGCGCATGGGCATGTCGCCGCACCTTGGTCGCTACTGGGTGCAACTGCGCCGCCACCGCGACGACCAGACCGCCTTCAGCGAACCCGCACTCGCGGTGGCCCGCTGGGTGGGCGAGGCCGTGCGCGCCGCGCAGGAAGAGGCTCCGCGCGGTAACGGCAACCCCAAGCGCCGCAGCAGCTTTGCACTGCCGCTGCATTTCGAATCGCAGAATCTCGACGAACTCCCCCTCGCCCAGACCGGTGACAGCCGCGCCTGGGCCAGCTCGGCGCAGACCTACCGAGTGTTCACCCGAAAGTACGACCGCGAAGAACCCGCAACCGAGCTGATCCGCCATGCCCAGCTCGTTGAATTCCGTGAGCAGATGGACGACGAAATCGCCCGCTCCAGCTTGCACGTCGGCCGCATTGCGCGCTACTTCCAACAGCGCCTTGCAACCCATCAGCGCGACGGCTGGAACTTCGGCCTGGAAGAGGGCCATCTCGACGCCGGACGCCTTTCGCAACTCGTGAGCGACCCCCAACTGCGCGAGGTCTTCAAGGACGAGATGCAGTGCCCGATCAACGAGACGGCGGTTACGTTTTTGCTCGACTGCTCGGGCTCAATGAAGAGCTATTCCAAGCCCATGTCCATCCTCGTTGACGTGCTCGGCCGCGCCCTCGACATGGCCGGTGCGCGCGTCGAAGTGCTGGGCTTCTCCACCAATGCCTGGAACGGCGGCCGCGTGCGCCGCGACTGGCAAAAGGCGGGTCAACCGCAATTTCCCGGCCGTCTTAACGAGCGCTTGCACATCATTTTCAAAGATGCAGCAAAACGTTGGCGCCACGGCCGCCACGGCATAGCAGCCCTGCGCAGACCCGACATCTTTCGCGAAGGTATAGACGGCGAAGGGGTCGACTGGGCCTGCCAACGCCTGCTCGCCCAACCTGCACGCCGCCGCATCCTCATGGTGATTTCTGACGGCTGCCCTATGGATACCGCCACGCACCAGGTGAACGATGAGCATTACCTCGATCAGCATCTGCGGCAGGTGCTTGCTGCGCGGGAGCGGGCGGGGGATGTCAAAGTCTGCGCCTTGGGCGTGGGGTTGGATTTGGGGGTGTTTTATCGTCAGCGGTTGGCTGTGGATTTACATCAGCATGTGGATGAGGCTTTGTTATTGGGCGTTGCTGAGTTGTTGTGTCGGGGGTGAGTTTTTGCTGGCTAGCTGGCTGGCTTTGTTGAGGGCGGAGGCCGGGAGTTCCGCCCGGCGGCGGAGTCACTTTTTGCTTGCGCGCAAAAAGTAACCCAAAACGCGCTTTTAATACCCGCAGCAGAACTCACTTCGCGACTGCGTCGCTTCGTTCAGGCAACCGCCGCGAGTCAGAATTTTCATAAGAGGAACATTCGGCACGTCGCTGCGCTCGTGCCGCGCGATTTGCGAGCAACAGCGAAATCATCTTCGAAAAAAAGAGCAGTGGGCGTTTGCGCTCCAACCCAACTCCACAAACACCCCGACACGAGCGTAGCGATGTGCCGAACAAGCCTCTTTCCAAACTGATTTCCGGCGGTTGTCCGAGCAGAGTGACGAAGGAACGCCGCGAGTTCCGCCGGATGACTTCAAAGCGCGTTTTTGATTACTTTTTGCGCGCAAGCAAAAAGTGATTGCCCTGCCGGGGGCCGTCCCGGCCTCCGTAAGCAACCCCACAACAGAATCAAAAAAACGGGCGGCCAATGGAGCCGCCCGAATCACTATCCGCAAGGAGACGGGCGTGCTGTAAACCCGCCATCACCTGCCCCAAAGGTGCCCCCGTCAACGGCCATCACAAAGATGACGGCCAAAGAGTAGAAGAGGAGGGCACCGACTCCTCACCCCACAGGTCGGATCACATGCGTCCCTTCCACGGAACCAGACGCTTCTCCACCCACCGCATGAACAGGTCGAATATATACGCCACTACGCCGATCACGATGATGCCCATGATGACGATGTCGGTACGCAGGAAGTTCGATGCGTTGAGCACCATCTGTCCCAGACCGACGTTGGCGGCTACCATTTCGGCGGCGACCAGGGTCGTCCAACCGAATCCGATCGCGATGCGCATGCCGATCAGGATATCCGGCAGCGCGGCGGGGATGATCACGTAGCGGATCACCTGCCAGTAGCTCGCACCCATGGAGTAGGCCGCGTTGATCTGCTCCTGTGCAGCGCTGCGCATGCCTGCGCGGGCGGCCAAGGCCAGTGGCGCGAAGCAGCTCAAAAAGATCAGCAGGATCTTGGGTGTTTCGTCGATGCCGAACCAGATGATGATCAGTGGCAGGTAGGCCAGTGGTGGCAGTGGGCGGTAGAACTCGATTGGTGGATCGAAGATGCCGCGTGCCACGCGGGACATGCCCATTGCGATGCCAAGCGGCACGGCGACGATGAAGGCCAGCCAGAACGCTACTGTCACGCGCAGCAGGCTGGCAGAAAAATGCTGCCACAGCGGTTTATCGTTGGCCTGCCCGGTAAGGTACTCATAGAACTGCTGAAAGACCGCTTGCGGGCTTGGCAGGAAGAGCGGTTTGACCCAGCCGAGATTGGTGGCTGCAAACCACAGCGCGAGCAGCACGATCACGGTGACGATGCTGATGCCGACGCTGGAGCCTTCGCCCGGTGTTTTGAAACGGCTGGTCTTCACGGGCCCCTTGGGTTGTGAAGGAGGCGTCTGCTGGGGGCTGACGCGCGTGGCCTTGGGGGTGCTGACGGGGATATTGGTCATGGTGGCGGCTTCAGACATGATCTGTCTCCCGGTGGTGAATCAGGCTCAGAACTTCTTCGCGCATCTTGATGAAATCAGGGCGCGACTTGACTGCGCGGGCGTCGCCGGTGCGCAGAAAATCGTGGCAGAAAGGCATGTCGTCGTAGACATGCGAGATGCGTCCGGGGCTGGGGCTCATGACGATGAGGCGGCTTGCCAGAAACAGCGCTTCTTCGACAGAGTGGGTGATGAAGAACACCATCTTGTTGGTGGCCTTCCAGACCCTGAGCAGGATTTCCTGTACCTGTTCGCGGGTGAAGGCATCGAGCGCGCCCATGGGTTCATCCATGAGCAGCAGGGCGGGGTCGTTGGCCAGCGCACGGGCGATACCCACGCGCTGCTGCATGCCGCCCGAGAGTTCGTAGACCGCGCGCTTGGTGTAGTTCTGCAGACCGACCAGACCGAGCTTTTCCTCGGCGATCTGGGTGCGAGTCTTCAAATCGACACCGCGCATGCGCAGACCCAGCGCGACGTTGTCGACCACGTTGAGCCACGGCATCAGGGCGTGTTTTTGAAACACCACGCCCTGATTCGCACCGGGGCCTTGAATGGGTTTGCCATCCAGCAGAATCTCGCCGCTCGAGGGCGCAAGAAAGCCAGCCATGCAGTTGAGCAATGTAGTTTTACCGCAGCCTGATGCTCCCAGCGCGACGACGAAGTCGCCGTCATGCATGGTCAGGTTGACGGGCGCGAGGGCTTGCAGATGGCCGCCCTTGACCTCGTAGTTGACGGTCAGTTCGCGTATGTCCAGAGTTGGCATGACACCGCTCTCCAAAAGAAATTGACGTAGGTGAGTGATCCAAGGTCGCCACCGCCTCCGGTTGGAGCAGGAGATCGAGGCGGCCGTTCGCGATGCCGTGGCTTACTTGCTCAGCGCCTTCTTCACATACGCGTCAGTGACGAATGCGGAATAGTCGGGTTTGACTTCCTGTATGCGGCCCTGCGATTTCAGGAAGGTCGCGGTGTTGCTCATGGCCTTGGCCGCGCCGCCGCCCAGCCACTGTGCGTTGAGCTGCTCTTCGGCGCTCGGGAATTTGTACAGCGCCATGGCGGCAGGTACGTCCTTGGCGTCGGCCTTGCACCACTTGGCGATGGCCTTCACTTCGCTCGACTCGGGTGTCCACTTGGCGAGGTTGTCACGGACCTGAGCGCTCGCGCGGTTCAGAGCCTTCACGAAGGCGACCATGAATTCCGGATTTTCTTGGGCGAACTTCGATGTCACCACGATGCCTTCGAACGTCGGGAAACCCATTTGCGCGATGGAGCCCGAAGTGGCCAGCACCTTGCCCTTTTGCTTGACCTTGGCGAGCACCGGGTCCCACACGAAGGTACCGTCGATGTCACCACGTTCCCACGCGGCGGCGATTTCCGGTGGGCGCATGTTCATGATGTTGACCTTGCGCGCGTCCACGCCTTCCTTGCCCAGCGCTGCGATGAGCTGGTAGTGCGCAGTGGAGACAAAAGGCACGCCGATGCGCTTTCCTTCCATGCCCTTCAGGCTGGTAACGCCGCTGCCGTCGCGTGCGACCAGGGCTTCGGCGCTGGCGATGTCGGCGGAGACCCAGAACAGCTTGATGTCCTGGCCCTGGCTGGCTGCAGCGGTGAGCGGGCTCGAGCCGAGTTCTCCCATCTGCACGTCGCCCGAGGCCATGGCACGGATCACGTCGCCGCCGCCCGAGAACATGCGCCAGTTGATCTTGTAGCCGGTCTCCTTCTCGATCTCACCGGACTCCATGACCAGACGCAGCGGAACCAGCATGTCCTGGTTCGCGAACGTCACTGTCTTCTGCTGGGCGCACACGGCCCCCGTGATCGCCAGCGCTGCCGCTGCGATGCCTGCCTTCAGCACAAACCGTTTTTGCATTGTCATTTTGCTTGTCTCCATTGTTTTAGAACGAAATCGGTTGAACTACAAAACCAGAAAAACACTTCCCTGCCGACATCACTCCTGTATACCTTGACGACCCCTTTTCTGGTCCGAATCCGAAAGCCCGCACACGTGTATTTGTGAGCTTTCCATTTGCACTGTAGTGAGCAACCGAGTGCAGGCTGTAGGGCCAGTTGGTGTCTATCGTTAGGTCCAGTGGCTTATCGGGGCAAGATTTGTTGAACAAACGCGACCATGCAACCGAGTGTGAGGATGGGGCGCGTAGCCCGCAAAGCCTTGCACAGAGCGTGCATCGCGATGGTGCAGCGCGGGATGGAAAGTGCGCGCCGGACGTGCATAGGTGACGGGTAGGTGCTTTCACTGATGTGCTCGCAAGAGTTGAACAAGAGGCTCCATGCACGGCTTTGGAGCGGCCGTGTCGGAGTTGTTGTTGCACTGCAAAACACGTGCCAATGAAAATTCTTAAGTTGTTGAAAATAAAAGAAAAAAGGAGACTCCTTCCTTGCGGAATGAGCCTCCGGAAATCGCAGCGGGAGCTACGTTTACGACCTTTGAATGGCGCGGATCAGCCTTGCTCGTCTTGGTAGTGATACCAGTGGTAGAGGAAGCGCTGGCCCATGCGTCGGAAGGGTGCGAACGCTTCGGCGCGCACCGTGTTGAACACGTTCGGGTATTCGAGTGGCGAGTTGTAGATGGGCAGCTCGAACGCCTTCAGATGCTTGCCCGCGATGCGCTGTGCCATGCGGCGACCGGCATGTGCAGAGAACGACACGCCGTTGCCGCCGTAGCCCACTGCGTAGAAGATCGATTCCTTGGGATCGGGCTGTGTGATGCGCGGCATCATGTCGTGGCTCACGTCCACCCAGCCCCACCACGAGTAATCGATCTTGATGCCCTTGAGTGCCGGAAACTTGAGGTGCAGGCCGTCCACGAGCTTTGCCATGTGCACCGGGTTCGGTGCGTCCGCACCGGTGATGGCGCTGCGGCTGCCGATCTGAACGCGGTTGTCGGGCAGGCGGCGGTAGTAGAAGCGCAGCGTGCGCGTGTCGGTGATGACCTGCGTGGTCTTGAAGTTTGTGGCTTCGAGTTCCTCGGGTGTCAGCGCTCGCGTGACCAGCGAGTTCGAGAGAATCGGCATGATCTTGTTGCGCAGCTGCGGGTGCAGCTTGTTGCTGGTGTAGCCGCCGGTCGCGAAGCCCACCGACTTGGCCTTGACCACGCCGCCGGGTGTACGCAGATAGTGCACGCCGTTCTTGGTTTCCACATCGAGCACGGGGCTTGCGGGGTGAATCTTCACTCCGAGCGAACGGGCCTTGCGCATGTAGGCGAAGGCGAGCTTGAGTGGGTGAACGCCGATGCCATCGGGCTCGTGCATGGCGCCGAAGCTGTCAGCGTCATTCACCCAGTCGCGCTGCACGTCTTCCTTGCTGAGCATCTTGGCGTCGTAGCCGAAGACATCGCGCATCAGCTTGGTTTCGCTGCGCAGAAAGTCCATCTTCTTTTCGCGGTGGGCGATATAGAGGTGACCGCCGGGCTGCGGTTCGCATTCGGGAAATTCCGCGACCAGATCCTTGAAGGTTTGAAAGCCTTCGCGGATTTCGGCGTCGAGCTGGAGTGCGGTTTCCTTGCCCCAGCGCTCGACCCAGCCCGAGCGGTACAGGCGACCGCTGGCGTTCTGGCCCTGACCGCCGTTGCGGCTGGTGCAGCCCCAGGCGCTCTGGTTGGCTTCGAGCACGATGGCCTTGATGCCATGTTCGCGAGCGAGGAAGAGGGCGGTGGCGAGGCCCGTGAAGCCCGAGCCGACGATGACCACATCGGCTTCGATGTCGCCGGAGATCGGGCCGTCATCTTCGGGCGGAACGCCTGCCGTACCCACCCAGTAAGTAGGTGCATAACCCGTACCCTGACCCGGATTGGGCATGACGAGCGGGTCGTACTGTGGGTCGTAAGGGCGCATGTAGCTGGGGCGCACGTCCTCTGCCTTCATCGTGGGGTCTCCTTTTTGCGCCGCGGCGGTCGCTGACGGCGTCAATGTCCAAAAGTTCTGAATTCCGGGTCGTCACCATGCGCTCGGGCAAAAAGAAAAGAACGCATTGCGACAGTGGAGGTCAGCATATCCAGCCGTCTGCAGCGCAGTTAGCGCCAGAGGAGAAGTTTCCATAGGTCCAGACAGGACGGTTTTGTTCGCAAAAATCGCTGGACTTAACGATAGGTCCGCGCTGGTTCTACGAAAGCCTTGCCAGCTTGCCTAATATCCGCTCCATCGTTTCGTTTGCCGCGCGCCGCTTTTCTGTGCGCACGGCAGTATGCTTTTTGAAGGACAAGGAGACAGCATGAGCAACAGCGCCAACCAACCCGATGCGCAATTTCTGGCACGTTTTGCCGACGCATGGAACAAGCACGACATCGACGCGCTGATGAGCTTCATGGCAGATGACTGCGTGTTCCACGCGGTCGCAGGCCCCGATGAACTGGGCAAGAGCTTCGTGGGCCGCGAGCAGGTCCGCGAAGGCTTCATGGCCGCCTGGGGTGCATTCCCCGACGCCGCATGGCTGGATGGCGACCACTGGGTGAATGGTGACCGGGGTGTCTCCGAGAGCACCTTCAAGGGCACGGCCGCCGACGGCTCACGGGTGGAAGCGCGCATGGTCGACATCTTTACTTTCAAGGACGGCAAGATCGTCGTGAAGAACGCCTTCCGAAAGAACCGCCCGGCCCTGGCCAAAGCGGCCTGATCGAAGCAGGGCTATCACCCCGCCGCAAGGCACCCATCAGTTCCGAGTACCACGTCGCCACGCTGCAGGAGCTTGGCGCGTGTGGCTGTGCTCGTCGCTGACTTCTCCACTCGCAACGGACAACCGGACGCAGATACCGGAGCCGGCCACGCTGTGCGCTCATGTCTGAGATCCAGACCAAGCACTGCACAGCAAGGGCAGAGTCAGGACATCCGAAAACAAGGAGACATCACATGCATAACCCCCAAACCTCCGCGTCGGGGCTTTCGACCGGGCTGAAAGAACGCCACATGACCATGATCGCCCTCGGTGGCGTGATTGGAGCCGGTCTGTTCATCGGCTCAGGCGTCGTCATCAAACAGGCGGGTCCTGCGGCCGTCATTTCCTTTTTGATCACCGGCCTTCTGGTCGTGCTGGTGATGCGCATGCTCGGCGAGCTGGCCTGCGCCATGCCCGGCGGCGGCTCGTTTTATGAATACTCGCGTGAAGCCTTTTCCGACCGCCCCGGTCTCTCGCGCCTCGCCGGTTTTCTGACCGGCTGGATGTACTGGTATTTCTGGGTGATCGTGGTGGCGCTCGAAGCGGTTGCGGGCGCCGATTTGCTGCGCTACTGGTTGCCTGATGTGTCCGGCTGGATCATCAGTCTCGTGTTGCTCGTGATGCTGACGCTGACCAATCTGGTGTCGGTGAAGTCATTCGGCGAATTCGAATTCTGGTTCTCGTCGATCAAGGTCGCCGCCATCGTCGTGTTCCTGTTCGTTGCCGGCGTGCACGTGCTTGGCTGGACGCCCGGCACGCACGGCCTGCAGATTGCCAACCTCACGCAGCACGGCGGCTTCGCACCGAACGGCTGGGTGCCGGTGCTGACGGGCGCGGTCGCCGCAACGGGCTTCTATTTCGGTGCCGAGATCGTGACGATCGCCGCCGCCGAAACCGCAGAACCCCAGAAGGCCGTCGCCAAGGCCACCAACTCGGTGATCGCCCGCGTGCTGGTGTTCTACGTGGGCTCCATCCTGCTTGTCGCCTGCCTCGTGCCATGGAACAGCAAGGACATCGCGACGCCCTACGTGAGCGCGCTCAACGCCATGGGCGTGCCCGCTGCAGCGCAGATCATGAACGCCATCGTGCTGACTGCCGTGCTCTCCGCACTGAACTCGGGCCTCTATGCCTCGTCCCGCATGCTGTTCGCACTGACCAAGCGCGGCGATGCGCCGAAAGCCCTGGCCAAGGTCAGCAAGAACGGCGTGCCGGTGCGTGCCATCCTGTTCGCCACGCTGTTCGGCTACGGCGCCATCGTGATGTCCTACGTTTCGCCCGACACCGTGTTCGCGTTCCTCGTGAACTCCTATGGCACTGTCGCGATCTTCGTCTACATCCTGATCGCCATCTCGCAACTGCGCTTGCGCAAGCGCCTTGAGCGCGAGGCTCCGCACCTGCTCAAGGTGCGCATGTGGTGCTTCCCCTACCTCACCTGGCTCGCCATCGTAGGCATGTCCTCCATCGTGATCGCCATGGCCTTCATCCCCGAACAGCGCACCCCGCTGGCCCTGGGTGTGGTGAGCTTGGGCATCCTGCTGATTGCCTACTTCATCCGCCACTTGGTGAATGGCGGCAAGGCCCCGGAAGACCGTATGTCCACCCACTTCAAACCAGTCAAGCTCAAGAAGAGCTGAGCAAGTAAGAGCTAGGAAAGAAGAGCAAAAGCACCGCCGCGCGAAAGCGTTGGCGGTGCTTTTTTCATTTCAGAATTCAAACTGAGTAGAAAGCCGAAAGGGCAGCAAAAGTGCCTTCTAAAGCGGCGGGCCCACGAAGCAAGCTGGGCGTTGGAACTCTCCGCCCCAACGCCAAGACAGCCCCTCAGGCCATGCGTCGAAGCCGCAGACCGTACGCCTGCTCGGCAAGATTTCGCAATGGCGCATGAGGGGCTGTCTTGGCGCGAAGCCATCAGACCTCGTAAAAACAAACAAAAAATCAAACCGACTTCATTGCGGCGGACAGGGCTTGTATTCCTTGGGGGATTTTGTGGGCGGGTATGGACTGATATCCCACTCGAATGAAATTCCCCGGCGCCACCGGCGACTTGAAGAAAATATCCCCCGGCTCGATCAATACCCCATGCTCTGCCGCGCTGCGCGCCAGCGCCATTGCAGATACGTGATCCGGCAACTGCACCCAGCACGAGCCACCGCCACGCACCGGTGTGATGCGACATTCGGGCAGGTGCTCTTCCATGGCCGTGATGAGCGCCGCATGGCGCTCCTTCTGCGCTTGTGCAAGGCGACGCAGTTGCGCCTCGTAGTGCCCCAGAGCGATGAACATCGCCAGCGTGCGCTGCACGAAGGTGGTGGGGTGGCGGATCATCAGGCGGCGCAGTGCGCGCAGCTCTTGCAGCAGCTCGGGAGCGGCGACGATGTAGCCGATGCGCAGGCCCGGCGCGAGGCTCTTGGAGAGGCTGCCCACGTAGATCACGCGGTTGCTACGGTCCAGGCTCTTGAGGGCGGGGACGGGCTGGTCATCGAAGCTGCTTTCGCTTTCGTAGTCGTCCTCGATGAGGATGATGTCCTCTTCCTGCGCCATGTTGAGTAGCGCGTGGCGGCGCTCAAGCGGCATGGTCACGCCCGTGGGGCACTGGTGGCTGGGCGTGACATACAGATAATCGAGGTCGCGCAGATCGCTGGACAGCGGCAGGCCGTCGCCGTCGACCTGCATGTACTTGAGCTGCGAGGTACGGCTGGTGAAGATGTTGCGCGCGTCGGGGTATCCGGGGTCTTCCATGCCGACGTGCGAGTCGTCACGTAGGAGCAGGTCGCCCACCATGTAGAGCGCATGCTGCGCGCCGACGGTGATGATGATTTCCTCGGGCGAGGCCCAGACGCCCCGGCGCGGCAGCACCTTGGTCTGGATCTGGTGGATCAGGCTGTCGTCGTCGCGTGTGATGTAGTCGGGTGCCCATTGCTGAATGTCGAGCACGCTCAGCGCCTTGAGGCAGCACTCGCGCCATGCGGCCGTGGGGAACAGGTCCTTGTCGAACTGGCCGTAGAGAAACGGGTAGGGAAAATCCTGCCAGTTCTGTTCCTTGACGATGCTGCGCTGCTGGCTCGGGCGCAGCCACAGGCGCTGGTTCCAATCGGTGGGATGAACTGCCGAGCTGTCGCTGGAGGGCTCGGCAGCGGCGGCTGCTGCGGTTGTTGTCTGCAGCTTGCGGCCCTGCAGCACGTCGGGGTGGATGAAGTGGCCCTTGCGCTGGCGGCTCAGCAGAAAGGATTCTTCGGTCAGTTGTTGGAACGCCAGTACCACAGTGATGCGCCCCACGCTCAAGTGGCGCGCGAGTTCACGGCTGGAAGGAACGCTGTCGCCGGGCGTCAGCACACCGGCCAGAATCGCATCGACAAACATTTCGCGGATCTGGCCCTGAAGGCTCAGGCCGGGCTTGGCGCTACGATGGAATAGTTGCTCCCACATCGCGCCGGAGGGTATCGTCGCATGCGCATGCGTTCGGGAATCCGTCGTCATTTCTTGGTTCTTTGCACTCACACTTGGCGGGCCGGATTGGCTCGGCCCTTCCAACGTTGTCATCCTTGGCTGCAGCAGTTCCTTGCGGAGCCGCAGGCTTGCGCTGCCGTTCCGATCATGCAGGTCAGAGCATCCGAGCGGCTGACGGCGAGCGAAAGCATCATTGACGAATTGACTGCATGGGGCAAGCAGATTTGTAATTTGACACGCTTGGGGGCGGGTCCAATGGCTCAAAGGGTATTTGCTAAGTATTTTCCAAAAAAAAGGCGAATTTGATTTCGGGTCGAAAAACTCCGATATAATTCGAAGCTTAGCGGCTGTAGCTCAGCTGGATAGAGTACTTGGCTACGAACCAAGGGGTCGTGGGTTCGATTCCTGCCAGCCGCACCAAAACGTGAAGCCTCAAAGCAGAAATGCTTTGAGGCTTTTTCGTATGAGAATTCTGAACACCCCCTGAGCCGTTCCCCCTCTCGTGCGCTGCGGAGGGAACACCGCCAACGCTGCGGGCGGTCTTTGCTCGGCGGTCACTCGCCCGGGTCGCGCATGAATGACGCGTGGAGATCAAATCAAACAATGCATAGCAGGGCTGCGGCATCTCTTGCGGCTACGCGGCCTTCGTCGGTGGGGATGACCCAGACTTCCACCGCGCTGTCTTCTGCATGGATGGCGGTCGGGTTTCTTCCTTGGGCTTCGCGGTTGCGCCGTTCGTCGATGCGTACGCCCAGCCAAGCGAGGTGTCTGCATGCGGCCTCGCGCAGGGCGGGGTCATTTTCGCCGATGCCGCCGCTGAAGGCGAGCAGGTCGAGTCCTTCGAGGCAGGCAACGAGCGCGCCGGTTTCTCGCACCACGCTGTGGGTGAATTGGGCGATGGCTTGTCTGGCATGGTCATCTTTGCTGGCACTGGCACTGGCACTGGCACTGGCACTGGCACTGGCACTGGCAGCGCGCAACGTGCGCATGTCGGCGGAGAGGCCGGAGACGCCCAGTAGGCCGCTCTCTTTATAGAGCAGGTTCTCGATGCGTGGGTGGTCCCAGCCTTGCTCCATCAGGTAGAGCAACACGCCGGGGTCGATGCTGCCGCAGCGCGAACCCATCATCAGACCGTCGAGCGCTGAAAAGCCCATGGTGGTGGCGATGCTGGTGCCGTTCAACGTGGCGCACAGGCTTGCGCCGCTGCCGAGATGGGCCATCACCACGCGTTGATTGGCGCGTGCGCTGTGATCCTGCAGCACTGATTGGATGTATTGGTACGAAAGCCCATGAAAGCCGTAGCGGCGCACGCCCTGTGCGCTCAGTTCGCGGGGCAGGGCGAAGGCGTAGTTGAGCTCGGGCATATGCGCGTGGAACGCGGTGTCGAAGCACGCCACCTGCGGCACGAGCGCGAATGCTTCTCGGAAACGACGTATGCCTTCAAGGTTGTGCGGCTGATGCAGCGGCGCGAGCGAGTTGAACTGCGCAAGCTGCGCGAGCACCGCGTCGTCGATCAGAACGCTGCTGGTGTAGATGCCACCGCCATGCACCACGCGATGGGCGATGGCCTGGATCTCGGGCAGTCCTTCAAGCTTTGGAACGAGCGCGCGCAGCTCATCGAGCGAGGCCTTGAAGGCGGTGCTGCCGAAAGGAATGAGCAGCTCGCCTTTGAACTTTTCGTCGCGGTATGTCCAGCCGAATTCGGGTGTGCCGCCGGGCTGCAGGCCCTGCACCGACCCCGCCAGAATCTCGGGCAGCACCTGGCCGTTGAGTACCGGGTGCAGCGAGAACTTGAGCGAGGATGAACCCGCGTTGATTGCAAGAATCGCCATGCTGACTCAGACCTTTGGTGTTTGCGTCGGTGTGTTGGGGGCGGCCGATCTGCTGCGCGCGTCATGCGCCATCATCAGGCCGAGCAGGGCGGACGCGGCGCGTGCGCGCGGGCCGTCGGCGCGGCTGGTGAGGGCGATGGGAACGCGTGCGCCGAGCACGATGCCCGAGCCCGATGCGCCCGCCAGGTATTCGAGTTGCTTGGCAAGCATATTGCCGCTTTCGAGATCGGGCACCAGCAGGATGTCGGCCTGTCCGGCAATTTTTGATTGAATGCCTTTGATCCGTGCTGCCTCGGCCGAGATGGCGTTGTCGAAGGCCAGGGGGCCATCGAGCTCGCCGCCCTGAATCTGGCCGCGATCGGCCATCTTGCACAGCGCTGCGGCGTCGAGCGTGGCGGGCATATTCTCGGCTACGGTCTCCACGGCCGCGAGGATGGCGACTTTGGGCGTGGCTACGCCCATCACCTGCACGAAGCGGATGGCGTTCTGCACGATGTCGATCTTCTCGCCGAGCGTGGGCTGGATGTTGATCGCCGCATCGGTGATGAACAGCGGCTTGCTGTACGCCGGCACATCGAAGCGGAACACATGTGAGAGGCGGCGGCCGGTGCGCAGCTCGGGCTTGGCGAGCACGGCCTTGAGCAATTCATCGGTATGCAGGCTGCCCTTCATGAGCATCTCGACCTCGCGGCGTGCAGCCATGTCGGCGGCCAATGCGGCGGCGGCGTGGCTGTGTTCGGTGGAGTGAATCTCGATGCCATCGAGCGCGATGTTCGCCTCATCGGCCACTTGGCGAATACGGGCTTCGGGGCCGACCAGCACGGGGATGATGAGACCCAGTTGGGCTGCATCGAGCGCACCGCGCAACGAGCCTGCATCGCAGGGATGAACGACAGCGCAGCGCACGGCGGCCAGATCCTTGCCGAGCGCGAGCAGTTGCTGGTGGCGCGCCTCGGGATCGTAGAGCGCGATGAGCGGCGCGTTGATGCGCTGAACGCGCAGCTTCTCTGTGGGCGCGAGCAGCTTGGCGCGGCCCTTGAGAACTAACTCGCCCGATTGGTTGCGGACCTCGCAATCCATGAGCACGCGATGGCGTGCATCGTCCTTTTCCGCGACGGTGGCGGTCACCGTGAGCGTGTCTCCAATATGCACTGGACTCGTGAATTGCAGCTCCTGCGACAGGTAGATCGTGCCGGGTCCGGGGAACTGAGTGCCGAACAGCGCTGAGATCAGCGCGCCGCTCCACATGCCGTGGGCGACGACCTGATGGAATGGGGTGCCCTGAGCAAAATTCGGGTTCATGTGCGCGGGATTGATATCGCCAGAAACGGCTGCGAAGGCTTCGATGTCGCGTTGCGAGAGCGTGCGCACCAAGCCGGCCCTCTGACCTATCTTCAGCTCGTCAAATGTGACGTTTTCCAGCCATTCTTCATTTGGGGGTTCTGGGGTCATGTTGTGGGCGTTACGAAGTTTGTTCGGCTTCGATTGGTTGGTCGTTTGGCGTTGGGGGGAACGGGTTGGCGGCCCGCTGCTCTGGCTTGGTCCGCTGTTGGGGAGAGGATACCTGTTGGGTTCGACGATGTCTGGTTTTCTGCTTTTTGGCTACTGTGTGCGTCGCGGACCATGACGTGGTTGCCGGGGGCATCGCCGCGCGGGTGTTCTTGTTTGATTTGTGCTGAGGAGCGTTGAAAAGGCTGTACCTGCATCAGGCCGCGTCCGGCATGCTCTTGGGCACATGCAGGCGGAATTCCGTACCCGTGCCGGGTTCGCTGACCACGTCGATGTGACCACTGTGGCGCTGGATCACCGTGCGTACGAGTGCGAGACCCAAGCCAATGCCTTGAATGCCGGGATGGCTGCTCTCATGCAGGCGGCGAAAGGGCTCGAACAGCGAGGCGCGCTTTTCGGCGGGAATGCCGGGACCCTCGTCGCGAATGCTGATCACCCAGTCCTCGCCTTCGGTGAAGAGGTTGCAATGCACCATGGTCTGCGGCGGACTGAATTTGAGCGCATTGCTCATCACGTTGCCAATGGCACGCCCGATCATGCTGCGGTCACCCCAGCAGGCGGCCACATCGGGTTTGCTTTCGAGGCGCACCTGTACTTGTTTTTCCTGCGCATTGGCCCATGCGTCATCCACACTTTCTTCGAGCAGCGCACCCAGGTCGAAGGTCGTGAGGGTATAGGACTGCGACTGTGCACTGGCGAGGCGCACAAAGCCTTCGGCCATCGACAGTGATGACTGGGCGTAGCGCTCGATGCGCGGCAGCAGCTCGGAAAACGGTACCTGATCGGGATATTCGCGATGCATCTCCAGCAGCGTGATGATGGACGCCACGGGCGACCGGATGTCATGCGAGATGAAGTTCAGCGCCTCGTCGCGCTGCTTCTGCGCACGGCGCATGTCGGTCAGGTCCACGAGCGTCACAAGCCATCCCGCATTGGTGCTGGCCGCAAACGGTTTGCACAGGAATAGGAAAAAGTGGCCCTGATCGTCGCGGCATTCCTGCTGGCTCGGGATTTCGGGCCATCTGAGCGGGTTGAGCGACAGCAGCGGTTTGCCCGATTCGGTGTGCACCAACTCGGAGAGGAGTTCGGCGAGCGCGTGACCGACGGGATCTGCCGTCGTGTCCTCCACCAGCCGCGAAGCCGCGGCGTTGGCCAGTGTGATCACGCCGAGACTGTCACAGACGAAGGTGGGTGAGGGCAGTTGGCGCAGACTGTCGCTCACGAAATGGTGCAGCTCTCGCAACTGTTGCGTGGCCTGCTCGACGGCGTGAATGCGGCGCTCCAAAAAGTCGCTGGGCAGGATGCGGTTCGAGCGGGGAGCGGGTGCAGCGGGCAGTTTCATGCCGTCCAGCGTCAGGTCGTGCATTTCCTGACTCAGAAACATGGCAGCAGCAGACAGGCGCCGCCAGCTCCACAGCGGATAGCTCAGCAGCACGCCCATCATTCCAGAGGCGGGCGAGAACTGCCAGCCGGTGGCAAGTGTGGTGACCGCTCCGACCAGCAGCATGAACAAAAACATCAGGCTGCAGGCGGCCAGTGCGGCGAAGGGACCGAGCAGCAGCACGGCGATCAGCGATGCGGCCACGGGCAGCAGATTGAACACCAGATTCCATGTCTGAGGAGCGGGCATGATGCGCATGCCTTCCATGCGTGCATTGAGCACATGGGCCACCAACTCGACACCCGGAACGCGATCTGCGGACGGGCCAACGGGGGCAGCGAACATGTCGCCCAGACCCGTGGCCGTTGCGCCCACGAGCACATATTTGCCGCGAAACGCATCGACTGGAACGCGCTTCATGAGCACGTCAATGTAGGAGTATGTCGTGAACGTCGGTCCCGACTTGGAGCCCTTGGCGAATGGAATCACGCGCAATTTGCTGCGCTGCCATTCTTCGGCCGCTTGGGGCACGCTTGATCCGTCGCAACCGGGATACTCCTGTGCGCTAGCAGCGCATTGCATCGCGAGGCTGAAGTGTGGTCGCATGGCGCCTGCGGGGCCTTCGAACAGATAGAGGCGTCTGGCCACACCGTCCGAATCCACCTGCACATGTACGTGGCCCAACTGCGCTGCTCCTTGGCGGATCACGGGCAGCGGCGCATCGACCGACGCACTCGATTCATCGGTACTGCGGATGATGGGTAGCACGACGCTGCCGTTGCGTGCAATCGCCTGAGACAGGATGGTGTCGTCGCCGGGGTAGTCGGCGTCGGGCTCGCTGAACAGCACATCGAGGCCGAGCGCGCGCGGGGATTGTTCGGTGATCTGGTCGAGCAATTGCGCATGCAATGCACGACGCCATGGCCAGCGGCCGATGGCTTCGATGCTGCGATCGTCGATGGCAACGATGACGATGTCGCGATTGGCCTTGGGCGCATGCAGACGGCCGCCTGCATCATGAATCAGGTGATCAACGCGCTGCAGCGCGTCATTCATGCACAGCCAGGTAACCAGGCAGAGCAGCACCACGGTGAGCAGCGACCACTCGCGTTGCTGGAGTTGCGCGCGACTGGTGGGGCGAAAGGGACTCATGCGCTCAATGACACCGGCGTGTCATTTGCGTGTGAGCGGTTCGCCGTCGGACGAGGTCAGCGGTACGCCGTAACCGCTTTGCACTTCGGCCGCAGCACGCACCTGCCGGGCCGCAGAGAATGGGCTCTCAAGACCGGTGGCGGTGTCATGTGTCTTGATGCGCACGTAATAGGTGCCCGGCTTCACGTCCGTGGCGTCCCACACCGGCTTGTCGAGCTTCTCGTCAGAGAGGATCTGAGCGAAGTCCTCGGTGCGCGCTAGCTGCAGGCGGTAAGTCTGATCGGCCTCGCCGGGCCATTGCAGATGCAGACCGGGAACATCCTCGGCGCTGTTCATGGCAGAAAGATCGGGCGTTGCCGGATTGTTCGCGAGCTTGAAGGCCTGCGGCTGAGCGAACGGTCCTTGATCGGGCGAGCCGTCTGCCAATTGGCGAATGCTTGCTGCACGCCACAGATAGCTGCCCACGGGCAGGCTGGACAGGAGTGCGCTGCAGTCGCCGGTATTCTTCTGATCGAGCAGCGGCTGGGCAAACCCGGCCACATCGGCCGCGACCTGGAGGCGATACGTCTGTACTCCGCTCACCGGTGTGCATTGCAGCGTGCCGGATGTGCGTGATGTCGTGCCGCCCGGTGCGGGTTGCTGGTACAGCGGTGGTGGCGGTTGGGTCTTGACCTTGAGCTTGCGCTTGGCCGGCATACCGGGCAGTTGCTGATCGTCGATGGCACGTGCGAGGATGTAGTAGTCGCCATCGTCCACGAGCTTCATGCGCACCTGCGCGGACGGGAAGGTGCCACTTCGCAATACTTCGGACATCGACTCGTCGCGCGCGATCTGCACCTGATATGCGCTCGCCTGCTGAACGGGTTCAAGCTGCAAGCTCAGGAAGTTCGAGTCTTCCATCGTTTCGGGGAGCTTGGTCAGGTCTGGCGATGGCAGCAGCGTCTGGGCCTGACCGAGTTGCCCGTCGCGATTGACGGCAATGCCTTGTCCTTCATTGATCAAGGCCGCATTGGCCTTGTCGCTGCCCTGCACCGAGACGGTGCCATGGGTGACCGACGATAGCGCGTTGCCGCCGTCCGTAAGGGAGACGTCGAAAGTGGTTCCGCGCACGCTGGTGGTGGCGCGCGGCGTGCGGACTTCAAACTTGCGGGTGGGGTCGGGCTCGGTGCCGACGGTTGCGTTCACGCCACCCTTCTGCATCTCCAACACCGATTGCAGGCTGCCGGCACGACCCTTGCGGCGCAGTTGCTGCAACTGTACGTCGGACTGAGCCAGGATGCGTATCAGGCTGCCATCGGCCAGCTTGACCGTAACGAATGAGTCCTGAGCCACCTTGATCTCGGCACCTTCGCCAAGCTTGTGTCCAGCCTTGAGTTCAGCAGGTTCCGCACCCGGCGTGGTCGCTACCGTTGCCTGTCCTTGCACAAAACTCACCTCTGCCGATTGCAATGGCAGGTATTTGACAGGAATGCGAAGAATCGATCCTGGTTGCAGATGTCTGGGATTGGAGACTTGGTTGTACTTTTGCAACTCGGGCCAGAGCTTGACGTCCCCGTAGAAGTCGGTGGACAGACGCTCCAGGGTGTCACCCTGCTTCACGCGATGCTCGATGAATCCGTCAGGATTGGCCAGCGCGAACAGCGGCAGGGCCGTGGCAGCAACTGCCACGGCCCTGAGAATCAGTTGTTTCGGCGGTGAATGACTCAGCAAACGAACCACAGTACTTCCTCCCGGACAAGCATCATTATTCCAGCCTTCGCACTTTGGCGCGCGCTGGTGACCCTATCCTACAGAGTGTCCGGTCCCATGGTGCAGGGGGGCTCTGGATTACATAGAAATCAAAGCGTCTTCGCTCTTGGGCTTGACGGCTTCGAAACGATAACCCATTCCGTAGACGGCTGTCACGATAAAGCCATTGTCCGGCCGCAGGTCGAGTTGACTGCGAAGGCGCGAAATGTGCGTATCGAGCGAGCGAGAGATCACGTCGCTGGTCTGTCCCCAGATGATTTCTCGCAAATGATCACGAGACAGGAGACGTCCCATGTTCTGGAACAGGAACAGAGCGAGGTCGTATTCGCGGTTCTTGAGTTCGACGGGCTTGCTGTCCATCTCCAGCGTGCGGGTCTCAGGCAGAAACCGGTAACGGCCGAACTCCAGCACTTCGTTGACGGCCGCAGGATAGGCTCGGCGCAGCAGGGCACCTACGCGCGCGGTGAGCTCGCCCACGCGCACGGGTTTGACCATGAAATCGTCGGCGCCGCAGTCCAGACCTTCGACAATGTCGCGCTCTTCCTGACGGCTGGTGACGAACAGGATCGGCAGATCCAGCCCAACGTGCTTGCGCACCCAGCGCACCACCTCAGGGCCCGAGGTATCTGGCAGGTGCCAGTCGACCAGCAACAGATCGAAGGTGTCGCGCCGCATGTCCTTCATGAGGGCCGAACCGGTTTGATACGTGTGGCACGAGTGCCCCATGTCGGTTATGGCACGCTTGAACAGCTCGAGCTGCAGTGCGTCATCATCCAGAGCCACAATACGCATGGAAATCCTTGCAGGAATGCATTGGGAAAAAGCTTCGCCTGAGTATAGAAAGCAGACCGCTGAACTGCACATTCATGGTGCGAAGTTAACATTTGTTAACCGCTCCTGTAACAGCCCTGATTCCTGCTTGATATACATCGATTGTGTTTCCGCAAATTTCTTGCAGATCGTGCACCAATTCGGAGGCAGGGACTGCGGTGTAATGCCTTCGTCGCCTTGTTCTCTATCGGTCAGGCGGCGTTGCGCAAAGCCTCCAATGCAGCCTGCACATCCGCCAGACTCACACCCTCTGCGAGGGTGACCTGCGAGGCCAATGCCGCCAGCGAGTCCGCATCCTTTTGCAACTGTCCGATGGCTTGGCCAGCCTCCTTTGGTGCGGTGAATCCAACGCTTTGCATCAGCAGCTTCCCGTCGGCCGCCACGAACTTGAAGTAGAACTTGCCATTGGCCTCCCGGTATTGCTTGAAATTTGGCAGCGCAACCTTGGCTTCCTTGGCAGCCTTCTTGTTGCCAGCACCTGCGCGCAGGCTGCGCAGGCCCACGGCTTCGCGCAGGGTCTGCACGAAGGGGTGGGACTTGGCGCGGGCACGCTCTTCGCCGATCTGCAGCGCGGCTTCCACCTTCTCAGGGTTGGCCATCAGATCGTCGTAATGTGCGCGCATGGGCGTGATTTCGGCATCGATGCACTCGAAAAGCGCCTGCTTGGCGTCGCCCCAGGAAATGCCGTCGGCATAGGCGCGGCGCATGGATTCGGTCTGCTCGGGCGTGGCAAAGGCCTGGTAGAGCTGGAATAGCGCAGAGCCCTCCACTTCCTTGGGCTCGCCTGGAGCGCGGGAGTCGGTCACGATGCTGCCCACGAGCTTCTTGAGCTGATCGCGCGGAGTGAACAGCGGGATCGTGTTGTCGTAGCTCTTGCTCATCTTGCGGCCGTCGAGGCCTGCGATGGTCGCCACGTTTTCCTCGATGGCGGCCTCGGGCAGCGTGAAGTGTTCGCCGTAGAGGTGGTTGAAGCTCGATGCGATGTCGCGCGCCATCTCGATGTGCTGAATCTGGTCGCGACCTACGGGCACTTTGTGGGCGTTGAAGATCAGGATGTCGGCGGCCATCAGCACCGGGTACATGAACAGGCCTGCGGTCACGCCGTCGTCGATGTCGCGCCCGGCCTCGGTGTTCTTGTCCTGCGAGGCCTTGTAGGCATGCGCGCGGTTGAGCATGCCCTTGCCGGTGACGCAGGTGAGAAACCAGGTCAGCTCGGTCACTTCGGGCAGGGCCGACTGGCGGTAGAAGGTCACCTGCGCGGGATCGAGCCCCGCCGCCAGCCAGCTCGCGGCGATCTCCAGCGTCGAGCGATGCACCCGCTCGGGGTCATGCGCCTTGATGAGCGCGTGGTAGTCGGCCAGGAAGTAGTAGCTCTCGACGCCTGGATCGCGGCTGGCCTTGATGGCGGGACGGATCATGCCAGCGTAATTGCCGAGGTGCGGTGTGCCGGAGGGGGTGATGCCGGTGAGGAAGCGGGTGACGGACATGGTTGAAATGAAAATTCAAAAAAGCAGGATATCGGGGGAGCCCGAGGCTCAGCCGAGCAGGAGTGCGCGAAACGGCAGCATCAGCAGGCTGATGACGTAGTAGCCTGCAGCCATCAACGGCTGCAGCCAGAACGTGCTCACCACGCCCATGATGACGAGGCCCATCACGATGAAGAAGCCATAGGGTTCCAAACGGGCAAACCATTGCGCCTGCTTCCAGGGCAGCAGGCCGACAAGCACGCGGCCACCGTCGAGCGGGGGAAGCGGAAACAGGTTGAACGCCCACATCACGAGATTCACCATCACGCCGGCCTTGGCCATGGCGAGGAAGAAGCGCTCGTTGACGTCGAAGGCCACCAGAACGATCAGCACCAACGCCCACAGAATGGCCTGAATGAAGTTGGCTAGTGGACCTGCGAGTGCCACCCAGATCATGTCGCGCTTGGGGTTGCGCAGGTGCGAAAAGTTCACCGGGACCGGCTTGGCGTAGCCGAACAGAAAGGCTCCCGATGTCGCAAAATACAGCAGCAGCGGCATCAGAATCGTGCCGATGGGATCGATGTGCTTGAGTGGGTTGAGGGTGATCCGACCCATCATCAGTGCTGTGTTGTCGCCAAAGTGACGGGCCACATAGCCGTGAGCGGCCTCGTGTACCGTGATGGCAAAGAGCACCGGAAGGGCGTAGATCAGAATGGTTTGGATAAGGTTGGATGCGTCCACACGGCCATTTTCGCAGACCTGAGCGAGGGGGAGGGCGCGAAGCCCCAAAAACGTATTGGTACCGCCTTGAGTCAGGGCGGCAACACGGTCTTCAAAGCCCCAATACGGACAGGCTGCCGCGCCCCTCACGCACCACCACCGCTTCACCGCCACTTTCCATGGGCGTGAGATCGACCACGGTAGTCGGCTGCTGCGGACAGGGGCCAGCATCGACCACGCCGTCGATCAGCTTCTCGAAGCGCTCGCGGATTTCCTCGGGGTCGTTCAGCGGCTCGGTCTCGCCCGGCGGGATGAAGGTCGAGGCCAGCAGCGGCGCACCGAGCATCTCCAGCAACAGCTGCGTGCCCTTGCGGTCCGGCACGCGCAGGCCGATGGTCTTGCGCTGTGGATGGCTCACGCGGCGCGGCACTTCTTTGGTCGCGTCGAGAATGAAGGTGTAAGGGCCGGGCGTCGCCTGCTTGAGCAGGCGGTACTGGCGGTTGTCCACGCGGGCGTAGCTCGAGAGTTCCGACAGGTCGCGGCACAGCAGCGCGAGATGGTGTTTTTCATCGATCTGGCGGATGCGGCGCAGGCGCTCGACGGCCTTGCTGTCATCGAGCTGGCAGACGAGGGCGTAGCTCGAATCGGTGGGGATTGCCATCACGCCGCCGCTCTGCAGAATGGCGACGGCCTGCTTGAGCAGTCGCGGCTGCGGGTTCTCTGGATGGATTTCGAAATACTGCGCCATGGCTTTGCCTTTGTTGTTGGAGGACCGCGAGGTTCAGTCGGAGGAGGTCAGGCGGCGCTGAATACGGTGGGCGATCACTTCCCACACGGGTGTAAGTTGGCTTGGCAGGGGGGGCAATGTACCGAGATCGGTGTGCGACTCATCGGGGCTATGGAAGTCGCTGCCGCGCGATGCGGCCAGATCGAACTCCAGCGCCATGTCGGCGTAGGTTTTGTATTCGGACGGGGTGTGGCTGCCGGTGACGACCTCCACGCCTTCGCCGCCGTGCTTCTTGAATTCGGTGAACAGCGCGTATTCTTCGTTGGCCGTGAAGCGGTAGCGCGCCGGGTGGGCGATCACTGCCATGCCGCCCGCGTCACGGATCCAACGCACGGCGTTGGAAAGCGTTGCCCAGCGATGTGGCACAAAGCCAGGATTGCCTTCGGTGAGGTAGCGTCGGAAGACCTCCGAGGTGTCGCGACAGGCACCGATTTCCACGAGATAGCGTGCGAAGTGCGTGCGCGAGATCAGCTCGGGATTGCCCACGTACTTGAGCGCACCGTCGTATGCGTTGTGAATGCCTACTTCGGCGAGCTGCCTTGAAATCTCCTGCGCCCGTGCGCCGCGACCGCCGCGTGTGAGCGCCAAGCCTTGTGTGAGTTGCTCGTCGTCCGGATCAAATCCGAGACCCACGATGTGCACCGTGTTGTCGGCGAAGGTGACGGAGATTTCGGTGCCCGTGAGGTAGTCCATGCCGTTGGCATGCGCGGCGGCACGCGCCAGGTGCTGGCCGCCGATCTCGTCGTGATCGGTGAGCGACCAGAGCTGCACACCATTGGCGCTCGCGCGTTCGGCGAGGGCTTCCGGAGTGAGTGTGCCGTCAGACACTACGGAGTGACAGTGCAGATCGGCGTTGAGTGGGGTGGATGAAGGAATAGACACGTGACCCATTCTATGAGCGCAATGCTGAACGTGCAGCATCGCCACATTTTCATGTGTCGGATCAGGTGCTCAAATTGCAAGCAGAAGTAGAACAACCTCTGCCTGCCGGGGTGCATAAGCCTGCTTACTTGGTGGTGTAGCCGCCGTTGATGAGAATCGTCTGACCCGTGATCCACCAACCATCGCTTACCAGATGACGGATGAAGGGCACCACATCGTTGATGTCTGTCAGGCCTGTTTTCGAGAAGGGTGAGAGGGCTGCAGCGGTCTTGTGATATGCGACGGCGTCAGCTCCTTCGGCGGGATAGAAGAATGCCGTATCCATGGGGCCAGGGCCCACTGCGGTGACCGAGATCCCGCGTGCCCCGAACTCTTTGGCCGCCGCGCGGGTGAAATGCTCGACGGGAGCTTTGGTGCCAGCATAGGACGCATAGAACGGTGTGAACGCGCCCAGCAGCGAGGTGACGAGCGTGCAGACCTTGCCGTTGTCGTTCACATGCTTGCCCGCTTCTTTCAAAAAGAAAAATGCCGACTTGGCGTTCACTGCGCTCATCTCGTCGTATTCCGCCTCGGAGATATCCACCAGCGGCTTCTTGAGCACTTTGCCAACGGTGTTGATGGCAATGTCGGGGCGTCCCACGGCCGCAATGGCATCGGTGAAGAGTTTGCTCATGGCACCTGCGGTGGTCAGATCAGCCTGCAGAGCCAGGGCTTGCGCACCGGTCTTCTGGATGTCGGCCACGGTGGCGTCCGCATCCGCCTTGCTGGCAGCGCTGTTGTAGTGAATGGCGACCGCCTTGGCGCCTTGCTGTGCCAGATCGCGGGCCAGTAGGCCGCCGAGATTCTTGGCACCACCGGCGATCAGGACGACCTTGCCGCGGATATCGTGTTGACTGGTCATGTGTGCGTTCCTCACTGTGTCAAAAGGGGTTGAGACGAAAACGATGCGAAGAACGGCAGCTTATTGGGCATGAGAAGCAAAATAAATTACCATTTCGCTTCTTGTTTATTCAGAAATTACTAACAATAAATCGCCATGGACCGTATCGACCTGCTGAGCATCTTTCTGCGCGTGGGAGCGACCGGCAGCTTTTCTCAGGCAGCCGATCAGCTGGACATGCCGAGACCCACGGTGACGTTGGCTGTGCAACAACTGGAGGCGCGCCTTGGCGTTCGGCTGATGCATCGCACCACACGCAAGGTGTCGCTCACGCTGGATGGCGAGAGCCTCATGGAGCGCGCCCGGTTGCTGGTGGACGACATGCAGGACATCGAGCAGCGTTTTCGCCCGTCGGGTACCGGTGTGGTCGGGCGCTTGCGCGTGGACGTGCCGAGTCGCATCGCGCGACTGGTGATCGCGCCCGCGTTGTCATCGTTGTTTCGCGCGCATCCCGATCTGGAGCTCGATCTGGGTTCCACGGACCGCGCCGTCGATCTGGTGCTGGAGAATGTGGACGGCGCGCTGCGGGTAGGCCAACTGGCGGACTCCAGCCTCGTGGCGCGGCCGCTGGGTGCGTTTGAGCTGATCAATTGCGCCAGTCCCGGGTATCTGACCGCGTTCGGCGTACCGCACTCACCGCAGGATTTGCATGAACACAAGGCGGTGAACTATCTCTCACCCTCACGCGGCCGTGCCGCCGCATGGGAGTGGCTTGAGAACGGCAAGCTGCACACACTCGCCATGTCCTGCAACGTGGCCGTGAACAATGCAGAAACCTACATCGCCTGCGCATTGTCTGGGCTGGGTTTGATTCAGATTCCGCGCTACGACGTGCGTGCGCATCTTGTGGCGGGCGAACTGGTGGAGGTGATGCCAGAGCATCGTCCACCTTCACTGCCGGTGAACATGGTGTTCGCCCACCGCGCGGAGCTCTCGCGGCGCATGCAGGTATTCATGGCGTGGCTTGGTGGATTGCTGGAGGAGATCAAAGCGTTCGAGACGGCTTGATCTCGGCGCGATATTCCCGCCTCAGTCCGCCCAACCTTCGACTAAAAACTGCACCTTCCGCTCGCCGCGCCATTCGTTCACGTCGAGGCGGAAGGCCAGCGTGGCGCGGGCGGGCAGGGGTTCTGTGTGGCCGAACCAGATGGCGTCGACCGGCTGGCCCTGGTGCAGCAACTTGATCGACAGGTGGTTCTTGGCTTCGCCCACGAGGCGCTGGCTCACGATCTCGACTTCTTCGCTGAAGGTCGGCGGCGCAAAGCCCTGACCCCAGACCTCACGGTGCAGTACGTCGACGAGCTCGGCACGGCAGTATTCGGGCGCGAGCGGGCCGTCGGTTTCGAGCTTGCGGGTGAGCGTGGCGGCGTCGAGCCATTCCTGCGCGACCTGAGCGAAGCCCAGCTCGAACACGTCGAAGAATTCCTCGGCCACGGTGCAGCCCGCCGCCATCGCGTGGCCGCCGAATTTGAGTAGCACGCCCGGATGGCGCTTGGCCACCAGATCAAGCGCATCGCGCAGATGAAAACCGGGAATGCTGCGGCCCGAGCCCTTGAGTTCATGCTCCTTGCCCGGCGCACTGCTGGCGGCGAAGACGAAGGTCGGGCGATGCAGCTTGTCCTTGAGACGCGAGGCGACGATGCCGACCACGCCTTCATGAAAGTCGGGGTCGAACACGCTGATCGCGGGAGGCGGTTCCTCGCCTTCATCGAACAGCGTCTCGGCCATGAGCATGGCCTGCTCGCGCATGCCACCTTCAAGCTCGCGGCGTTCGCGGTTGATGGCGTCGAGCTGTCCGGCCAGATCGGCGGCGCGTGCCGGATCGTCGGTGAGCAGGCACTCGATGCCGAGCTTCATGTCGTCCAGCCGCCCGGCGGCGTTGATGCGCGGGCCGAGGCCGAAGCCGAAGTCGAACGTGGTCGCTTCCTCGGACTTGCGACCCGTGACTTTGAACAGCGCCGCCACGCCCGCCGGCATGTGGCCCGCGCGGATGCGCTTCAAACCTTGGGCAACAAGGCGGCGGTTGTTGTTGTCGAGCTTGACCACATCCGCCACGGTGCCCAGCGCCACCAGCGGCAGCAGGGGTTCGAGCTTGGGCTGCGTGGCCTTGTCGAACACGCCACGCTCGCGCAGCTCGGCACGCAGCGCCATCAGCACATAGAACATCACGCCGACACCGGCGGCGGACTTGCTCTCGAACTCGCAGCCGGGCTGGTTGGGGTTGACGATGGCATCGGCCAGTGGCAGCGTGGGGCCGGGCAGGTGATGGTCGGTGACCAGCACCGACAAGCCCAGCTTTTTGGCCTCGGCCACGCCATCGACGCTGGCGATGCCGTTGTCCACAGTGATCAGCAGGTCGGCATTGCGCTCGTGCACGCGGCGCGAGATCGGCGGCGTGAGGCCGTAGCCGTCCACCACGCGGTCGGGCACGAGATAGTCCACGTTTTTCGCGCCCAGCAGACGCAGGCCGCGCACGCCCACGGCGCAGGCGGTGGCGCCGTCGCAGTCGTAGTCGGCGACGATGATCATGCGTTTGTCGGCGGCAATCGCATCGGCCAGCAGCGCGGCCGCTTCGCGTATGCCGCGCAGGCCCGATGGCGGCAGCAAGCGCGCGAGGGCGTCGTCGAGCTCGTCGCTGTTGCGCACGCCGCGCGCGGCATAGAGCCGTGCGAGTAGCGGATGCACGCCCGCCTGCTCCAGCGTCCACACGACGCGCGGTGGAATGTCTCTGGCGATGATTTTCATAACTTGTTTTGCAGGTCCAGAAAGCGTTGCGGTCTGGAGAAAAGGCTTTTGAGTTTCTGGCCGAAGCCGCGTTCGGCGGTTTCGAACTGCATGGAGCTGCATTCGCCGCACAACGTGAGCCGGGCCTTGCCGCCCGCTGCGACATGGTGCTCGATCTCGGCGACTGCACCCGCGTCCAACTCACGCCACTGCGCGGCCCACTGCTTCCAGTCTTCGCGCAGGGCAGCGTCGCGCAGGCCGCTTGGAACCAGCGGCGCGGCGCTGGCCGACGGGACGGTAGCCAGGCGGCCCGCACCGTGCATCCAGAAGGTGTTGACGGGCGGCAGACCTTCCTCGGCGCGTGCATCGTTCAGCGGATGGGTGTAGAGCAGCATCTGCATCTCGCTTTGCAGGCGGTGGATGGCGCGCGTGTGTTCGGCGTTGTCGGCCAGCGGCATCCACGAGCGCACGTCGCGCTGGATCACCCGGTCGAGCGAGGCGGCGGACACGCCTTCGAACACGTCGCCGCTGGCGATCCAGCGCATGGGCTCGTCGTAAATGAGTTCAATGCCATCGTCGGCGAACCACGGCGCGAGCAGGTCCATCAGCGCGCGCGAGCTGAACGGCGTGAGTTGCAGATCGGCGGGGTCGAGCATCGTCACATGGTCGGTGCTGACATGCCATTGGCAGGGTGTGATGTAAGCCCACGCTTTCGATCTGATCGCCTCGCCGCGGAGATGGCGCTGTTGCCATGCGGCCCAGGGCGTGATGCCATTCTTGGCGGTGGGCAGGCCGAGGGCGCGTGCGAGCGCGCGTTCGTGCGGTGGGGCGAAATCGGTTTCCTCGCCGACATCGGTGCCCGCAAGCGTCATGCGTGCGAGCAATCGATTCAGATGCGGCAGGGGCAGTTCCTTGAGCGTCTGCTGGCAGCCGGGCGAAGGGCTGGCCGCGAAGGGGATGAGTAAATGGGGGACGTCCGACATGGGGTCTATTGTCCGGGATGCCACAATCCATGTGCACAAGTGGGCCGGATTTTGTGATTTGCACAGAGCCAACCGGTCTGCGTCATGATTCCAACCACCATGCAAATTCCATACGAACTGGCCGTGGGCTGGCGCTATACCCGCGCGGGCCGCGCCACGCGGCGCAACGGCTTCATCTCTTTCATCTCGGGCGTGTCGATGCTGGGCATCGCGCTCGGGGTGGCGGCGCTCATCATCGTGCTCAGCGTGATGAACGGCTTTCAGAAGGAAGTGCGCGACCGCATGCTCGGCGTCGTCTCGCACATCGAGGTCTTCGCGCCGCAGGGGGCCGCGCTGCCGGACATGCCGCTCACGCTCAAGGAGTCGCGTGACAACCCCAACGTGGTGGGCGCAGCGCCATTCGTCTCGGCGCAGGCGCTGCTTGGGCGCGGCGACGAGGTCAAGGGCGCGCTGGTGCGCGGCATCGATCCGGCGCTCGAAGGCCAGGTGACCGACATGGCGGCCGAGCATGTGGAAGGACTCAAGGCGCTGGTGCCCGGCGAGTTCAACGTGATTCTGGGCAGCGAGCTTGCGCGCAGCATGGGCGTGTTTCCCGGTGATCTGGTGACGCTGATTGCGCCTTCGGGTCAGGTCACGCCCGCTGGCGTGGTGCCGCGCATCAAGCAGATGAAGGTGGCGGGCACCTTCAATTCCGGCCACTATGAATATGACTCCGCGCTGGTCTTCATGCACCATTCGGACGCGGAGAAGATCTTCCGCCTCGAAGGCCCGACGGGCATCCGCCTCAAGATCAAGGACCTGCACCAGGCGCCCGAAGTGGCACAGCAGCTCGCGCATTCGCTGTCGGGCCACCTGTTGATCCGTGACTGGACGCAGCAGAACAAGACCTGGTTCGCGGCCGTGCAGCTTGAGAAGCGGATGATGTTCATCATCCTCACGCTGATCGTCGCGGTGGCGGCGTTCAACCTGGTGTCCACGCTGGTGATGACGGTGACCGACAAGCGCGCCGACATCGCCATCCTGCGCACGCTGGGCGCGAGCCCGAAGAGCATCATGGGCATCTTTGTCGTGCAGGGCGCGATGGTCGGCGTGATTGGCACGCTGGCCGGACTGGGGCTGGGCCTCTTGATCGCGTTCAACATCGACGTGATCGTGCCGGCCATCGAGCGTGCGCTGCACACCACCTTCCTGCCCAAGGACATCTACCTGATCAGCAAGATGCCGAGCGAGCCGCAGTACAGCGACATCATGCCGATTGCCGTCATTTCCCTGATCTTGGCCTTCGCGGCCACCCTGTATCCGAGCTGGCGCGCCAGCCGCGTGAACCCTGCCGAGGCGCTGCGCTATGAGTGATGTGAACGAGAAGAACAAGAAGATCGTGCTGCGTGCGCGCGGGCTGACCAAGCGTTTTGAAGAGGGACGGCTCGACGTCACCGTGCTGCATGGCGTCGACCTTGACGTGTATGCGGGCGAGACGCTGGCCATCGTCGGCGCGTCGGGTTCGGGCAAGAGCACATTGCTGCATTTGCTCGGCGGGCTGGATGCACCGAGCACCGGCAAGGTCGAACTCATGGGCCAGGACCTCGCGCTGCTGTCGGCCGACAAGCAGGGGCGCTTGCGCAACGAGCATCTGGGCTTCATCTACCAGTTCCACCATCTGCTGCCCGAATTCAGCGCGCGCGACAACGTCGGCATGCCGCTGCGCATCCGCCGCTGGAGCCACGAGCGCTGTCTGGAAGCCGCCGACGCAATGCTCAAATCCGTCGGGCTGGAGCAGCGCGTGCACCACCGCCCGGCGGAACTCTCGGGCGGTGAGCGTCAGCGCGTGGCGATTGCGCGTGCGCTGGTCACCACGCCGGCCTGCGTGCTGGCCGACGAGCCCACCGGCAATCTCGACCGCAAGACGGCAGACACGGTGTTCGAGCTCATGATGCAGCTCGCGCGTGATCGCGGAACGGCCTTTGTGATGGTGACGCACGACGAGTCACTGGCCGCGCGTTGCGATCGCGTGCTGCGCCTCGTCGCTGGCAATCTTTGAGCGCGGCTCTGAACCTCATAGCACCCGTCCGTACCACCACAGCGACAGCGTGGCCGCGAGGATGACGAACAGCGCGCCGACCAGCGCGAGCAGCGAGGAGACCTCGGTCTCGCGCTTCTCGGGCGTCAGGCGTGAGTGCAGTGTCTCGTAGACCTTGAGCAGATCCTGTGCGGTCGCCGCGTGGAAATACTCGGCCTTGGTGAGTTTGGCGACGGTCTTGAGCGTTTCTTCGTCGAGGCGCACACGCATCGACCAGCCCTCGAATTCGATCACCGTGCCCTCGGGCGTGCCCACGCCGACGGTGTAGACGCGCACGCCCCGGTCGGCCGCCCACTGCGCCGCGAGCAGCGGGTCTACGCCGGTGTTGCGCTGGCCGTCCGAGAGCATCACGATGGCGGCCGAGTTGTACGAGCCGGGCTGCACCGGCGCGGGTGGCATGCGCTGCGCACCGGGGCTGCTGCCGATGACCTCGTCGATGCTGCGCGCGAACATGCCCTCGCGCCCCGAGAGCGCAGCGAGATCGACGCCGCTGCCCGGAAAAATTGCCGCCAGCGCCATCAGAATGCCGTTGCCTGTGGCGGTGCCGCGCTGCAGCTGAAACGAGTCAATAGCGGCATTCAGATCGTCGTGGTTCTGCGTCGGCAGTTGCGCGATCTGTGCGGTTCCGGCAAAGGCCACGACCGACACGCGCACATTGCGCGGCAGCGCGGCGATGAAGGCCTTGGCCGCGTTCTGCGCGGCCGCCAGACGATTGGGCTCGACATCATTGGCACGCATGCTGCCCGAGACATCCATGGCGAGCACGATGGTCTGCTGCTCGAGCGGCAAACTCAGCGTGGCGATCGGCCGTGCCGCCGCCACCAGCAACGCCACCAGTCCGATCAGGCACAACAGTGGCGGAATGTGGCGGCGAATGCGCTGGCCCGTGCCCATGGCCTCGCGTGCGAGCGCCAGCGCGGGGAAGTGCAGTGCGGTGCTTTTGCGCCGCCGCTGCGCCAGCCAGTACATGAGCACCAGAAGCGGCAGGAGCAACAGCAGCCAAAGCATGGTGGGCCAGAGAAATGCCATGTTGCTGATGCTCCTTTCTTTCCCGTAGGTTGATGCGTTTCAGTGCGTGGCCACGGCCAGCGGCTCGGTTTCGGCGGGCCGCATGAACCGGCTGGTTCGCAGCCCGCGCAGAGACAGAAAGCGGACCATGGAGTCGAGCAGATCATCATCGGTGGCCAGCTGCAGCGTGTCGACCCGGGCCTGCGCGAGGGCGGCACGCAACTGCGCTTCGCGCTCGGCTGCAAGGCGCACGTAGCGTTTGCGAAAGCCGCTGCTGTGCGTGTCTACGTGCAGACGCTCGCCGGTCTCGGGATCGCAGAGCCAGACAAGGCCGATGTCGGGCAGCTCAAGCTCGAGCGGATCAAGCAGCCGCACGGCGACCACGTCATGGCGTTCGGCCAGCCGCGCGAGCGGCTTTTCCCAACCGGGCTCGCTCATGAAGTCGGAGACCAGAAACACCGTCGAGCGGCGGCGCAGCAGGCCCTGTGCGGATTGCAACAGGCGATGCAGCTGCGTCGTACCGCCCGATTCGGCAGTGGCTGCCTTGGGATGCGAGCCACCCGCCATCAGCATGTGCAGGAGCTGCAGCACATGCGTGCGGCTGCTGCGTGCGGGCAGGGCGCGGTCGCGCGCGGCGCCGCCGTGCAGCACGGCACCCACGCGGTTGCCGCGCCGGGTGAACAGCCGCGCAAGCACACCCACAAAGCCGGTGAGCTGGTCGCGTTTGGTGCGACCGGGCGGGCCGAAATCCACCGACGCGCTCAGGTCCAGCAGAAACCAGGCGGTCATCTCGCGGTCTTCGGTGAACACGCGCACATGGGGCGTGCCGAGGCGTGCGGTGACGTTCCAGTCGATATGGCGCACGTCGTCATGCGGCTGGTATTCGCGCAGGTCGGCCAGATCGATGCCTGTGCCGCGCATCAACGTGCGGTAGTCGCCCTGCAGCAGTCCGTCGAGCCGCCGCAGCACGCGCCATTCAAGCCGCTGCAGCAACTGCTCGGCGTTCCGCGTGATGCTGGGCGCAATGGACGATTCAGGCACGGCGTGCCTCCTTGCCGGTGATGTCGGCCGTGCGCGCCGGGGCGGGCAAGCGCACCAGAATCTGGTCGATCAGCGCATCGACGTTCCGTCCATCTGCCATGGCCTCGTAGGACAGCGAAATGCGGTGGCGCAGCACGTCGTGAGCAAGCTCCTTGAGATCTTCGAGCAGCACGTAGCTGCGTCCGCGCATCAGGGCCAGCGCCTGCGCGCCCTCGGCCAGCGCGATGGTGGCGCGGGGGCTGGCTCCGCAGGCGATGGCGCCGCTCAGGTCCTTGAGGCCGTAGATGCCCGGATTGCGCGTGGCCGCCACCACCCGCACCGCGTATTGCAGCAGCGAGGGGTCGACATAGACCTCGCGCACCGCCCGCTGCAACTGCGCGAGCTGCGCGGTGCTCGCCACGGCCTGCACGGCTACGGCGGGGGCGAGCGCGCGTTCGGCGATCACGAACTCTTCGTCCTCGCTCGGATAGCCGATCACCACCTTCATCATGAAGCGGTCCACCTGCGCCTCGGGTAGCGCGTAGGTGCCTTCGGTCTCGATGGGGTTTTGCGTCGCCATCACGAGAAACGGAGCGGCCACGCGGTGGGTCTCGCCTGCAATCGTCACCTGTCGCTCCTGCATCACCTCGAGCAGCGCGCTCTGCACCTTGGCAGGTGCGCGGTTGATTTCATCAGCCAGCAGCAGATGGGTGAACACCGGGCCGAGCGTGGTGCTGAACTCGCCCGTGCGCTGGTTGTACATGCGCGTGCCGATCAGGTCGGCGGGAACGAGGTCGGGGGTGAACTGGATGCGGCGGAAGTTGCCGTTGATCGTGGCCGCGAGCGTTTTCACGGTGAGCGTTTTGGCGAGGCCCGGAACGCCCTCGACCAGCAGATGCCCTTGCGCGAGGATGGCGACCATCACGCGCTCCAGAAAGCGGTCCTGCCCGACGACGACGCGCTTGATCTCATAGAGGATCTGCTCCATCAGCACGGCGGTCGGTGGGGTGGTGGGGCTGGTGATCTCCATCGTGTTCATCCTTGCGCGCTGAATGCAGTGCGGGTTCAGAAAGGGGGCGAGCCGAGCGCCTTGGCGGCGTTCTCGATGGGCACGGCAAACCCGATGCCGAGCGAGGTGCGTGATGCGGTCGGGTTGAGAATCGCGGTGACGATGCCGATGACCTCGCCGTCCATGGTGACGAGCGGGCCACCGGAGTTGCCGGGGTTGGCTGCGGCGTCGAACTGAATCAGATTGCGCAATCTCTGCTTGCCTTCGGGCGACTGGAATTCCCGCTTGAAGCCCGAGAGCACGCCAGCCGACACCGACGGCCCGATGCCGAACGGAAAGCCGACGGCGATCACCTGATCACCCGCGTTCAACCCCTCGGTGGAGCGCATGGTGGCGGCCTGCAGGTCGTCGGGGGCCTCGGTAGCCTTGAGCACCGCAAGGTCGTTCTCGGGCTGCACGTTGATGACTTCGGCATTGGAGGTGCTGCCGTCCGCGAACTGCACCGCGATGCGGCGCGCACCATTGATCACATGCAGATTGGTGAGGATGACACCGGTGTCCACCACCACGACGCCCGTGCCTTCGCCGCGCTCGATCTCGGTGCCGCGCTTGGTGCGGGTGTAGCCCACCACATGGACGACCGACGGCGCGATTTTGGCGGCGGCCTTGGCGGTGGGCGAGGGCAGGGTTTGTGTCTGCAGCGTGCGCAGGACGGCCGCGTCTATGTCCTTCTGTGTGATTTGCTGCGGTGCACGATGTTTCTGATCGTAGGCCCAGAAGCCCAGCACGCCCGCGTTCATCGAGAGCACGAAAATCAGCAGAAGCCAAGCGACATGCAGGCGACGGCGAGACGTGGGAGGAGGGGATGCAGGCTCGGCTTGATGCGGTGCCTCATCCACCGTGCTTGCACCAGCGGTCAGCGGCGTGTCCTCGGCGGCGGGGACAGGGTCGCGGCGTGAGCTGCTGTAACGGGCGATCCGGGGCATACGGCACCTTTGCTGGAGACCTCTGCGTCAAGCGTGCTGTGGCGCGGAGCCTCCTTCAAAGCGGTTAAAGAGAGTTCCTCAATGGCTTGAGAGCCACAGTAGCACGGTTTACCAGGCCGCGCACACCGAATTGGATTTCGTCTTACAAGGAGTTGACCGATGTTGCGCAGGTTCACATCATGGCGTCGGTGATCCGGCTGGCAATCTGGCGGGTAGCCCGTTTGCCGTCGGTGCGTTCCGATCTGCGGCATCATCCTGTCATGCAGACCGCACAACCCTCACCGTTCTGGATCGACACCCACTGTCATCTGGACGAATTTGTCACCCATGGTGGGCAGGCCGATGCAGATGCCATGCGTGCGAGCGCCCGCATCGCCGGGGTGGCGCATTGCGTGATCCCGGCCGTCGAGCGCAACAATTGGCAGGCCTCGCGCGAGGCAGCTCACCGCTGGAGCGACAGTTATGCGCTCGGAATTCATCCGCTCTACACGCCGCGCGCTGCGGAGGGCGATCTGGCCGCGCTCGATGAAGCGCTGAACGAGGCACGGAGCGACGCCCGGCTGGTGGCGATTGGCGAGATCGGGCTTGATTTTTTCTTACCGGGGCTTGATCCGGCACGACAGGAGCATTTCTACCGCGCGCAACTGCAACTGGCGCGGCGCTTCGATTTGCCTGTGATCCTGCATGTGCGCCGCTCCGCCGACCGGCTGCTCAAACATTTGCGCGAGGTACCGGTGCAGGGCGGCATCGCGCACGCGTTCAACGGAAGTCTGCAGCAGGCCGAGGCCTTCGTCGCGATGGGATTCAAGCTCGGCTTTGGCGGCGCGCTGACGTTTGAGCGGGCACTGCAGCTGCGGCGCCTGGCGGAGCAACTGCCGCTCGACGCGCTGGTGCTCGAAACCGATGCGCCAGACATCCCCCCGCACTGGCTCTACGTCACGGCCGAACAGCGCGAAGCGGGCGTACCGCAGGCGCGCAATACGCCGGCGGAGCTGCCAAGAATCGGCGCGGTGCTGGCAGGGCTGCGCGGCATCGATGTGAACGAGCTGGCGAGGATCAGCAGCGCCAACGCGGCGGCTGCTCTGCCACGGCTCAAGGCCTTGCTGGAGGCGCGTCCATGACAGATTCCGCACCGCCGCTGCTCACCGGCTTGCCGCCGCTGGTGGCGTCCGAGACCCGGGTGCTGGTGCTCGGCAGCTTTCCGGGCGTGGCATCGCTTCGGGCAGCGCAGTATTACGGTCATCCGCAGAATCATTTCTGGAAGATCCTGGCGGCGCTCTGGCCCGAGTATCCGCTGCCCGACCGCGCCGACTATGCCGCGCGCTGCCGGTGGCTGCTGGAGCGGCGCCTCGGTGTCTGGGACGTGTATGCGGCCTGCGAGCGAGAGGGCAGCCTCGACACTGACATCCGCAATGCGCAGGTGAATGATTTTGCTGCGCTGCAAAAGCAGCTCCCGCAACTGTCTGCCATCGCCCACAATGGCGGGGAGAGCTTTCGCCACGCGAAGGCGGTGCGCCGGAGCATGTCTTTACACGACGATGACAGAATCGCGTCGCTGCGTTTGCCGTCCACGAGTCCGGCCAATGCGTCTCAGAGCTTTGAAAAGAAACTGAATGCCTGGCGCGAGGCGCTGGCATCCCATGGATTGGTGTGAAGAGTTGACTACCCGAAAAAAACAAACCGCTGCAACCTCACTGCCCGAAGTGAGCGTCTCCGACGATGGCGTCGCGCGCTATCTGCATCTGGGCACGCCTTGGGTGCAGGGATCGATGAAGATGGCAGCCCCGTTCGACATCGATCTTGAATATGTGCAGCGCATGATGGCCTGGCTGCTGTTCGTCGAGCCCGAGCGTGTGTCGCGTCGCCACGCGATGCAGCTGGGGCTGGGGGCGGGCGCGATCACCAAGTTCTGCGTGAAGAAGCTGCGCATGAAGAGCACGGTCGTCGAGCTCAATCCGCAGGTCATCAGCGTCTGCCGTTCATGGTTCAAGCTGCCGCCCGACAGCGCCAAGCTCGAAGTCGTGCTCGGCGATGCGGCACTGGAAATCCGCAACGACCAATGGCTGGGCACGGTGGATGCGCTGGCCGTTGATCTGTACGACCACGACGCGGCGGCCCCGGTGCTCGACAGCGCCGAGTTCTACAAGGACTGCCGCGCGCTGCTCACCGACGATGGCGTGCTGACGGTGAACTTGTTTGGTCGCTCGTCGAGTTACGAAAGCAGTGTGGCCAAGCTTGCCGAGGCCTTTGGCGAAGAGGCACTCTGGGCCTTCAAGCCCACGCGCGAAGGCAATACCATCGTGCTCGCGCAGCGCACGCCCACCCGCCCGACGCGCGCAGAGCTGATGGCCAGAGCCGAGGAAGCGAAGACCCGCTGGGACCTGCCCGCGCCCAAGTGGCTGCGTGTGTTCAAGCCGGTGAAGACTGAGCCTGAGCGCGCGTGAGGGACGGGTATCAATGCGCACATCCAAAAGAACAGGGAAAGAGAGCGGAACATGAGCACGACAGCAGGCGCAACCGGAACGCCAATACGCAGCAAACATGAAGGTCCGCTGGACTGGCGCACGATCGTCAAGTGGCTGCGCAGGGAGGGCGTGATCGATGCCGAGACGGCCGAGCGCACCATCGAGCGCTGTTCGCGTGCGGAGAGCGTGCAGCATCCGCTGGTGCGTCTGGGCAATGTGGGCATGGTGCGCTCCAGTGACGGCAAGCCGCTCGACACCTACATGCTTACCGAATACGTGGCGCAGCACAGTGACTTGCCGTATCTGCGCATTGACCCGCTCAAGGTCGATGTGGGCCGCGTGTCCGAGGCGATGAGCGTGAGCTACGCGGAGCGCCACAAGATACTGCCGGTGCAGGCCTCGAATCTCGAGATCACGGTGGCGACGGCGGAGCCATTCATCAGCGACTGGGTGGGCGAGGTCGAGCGCCAATCGCGCCGCAAGGTCAAGCGGGTGATGGCCAATCCCGAAGACATCAAGCGCTACACGGCTGAGTTCTTCGCGCTGGCCAAATCGGTCTGGCAGGCGCAGAAGGCCGGGGGCAACGCCGCCAGCGGCAACTTCGAGCAACTGGTGGAGCTGGGCAAGGCCAACAAGCAGCTCGACGCCAACGACCAGGGCGTGGTGCGCGTGGTGGACTGGCTCTGGCAATACGCCTTTGACCAGCGTGCCAGTGACATTCACTTGGAGCCGCGCCGCGAGCAGGGCGTGATCCGGTTCCGTATCGACGGTGTGCTACATGTGGTCTACCAGATGCCGATGAGCGTGCTCAACGCCATGGTCGCGCGCGTGAAGCTGCTCGGTCGCATGGACGTAGTCGAAAAGCGCCGTCCGCAGGACGGTCGCATCAAGACCCGCAACCCGAGCGGTGACGAAGTGGAAATGCGTCTGTCGACGCTGCCCACGGCATTTGGCGAAAAAATGGTGATGCGGATTTTCGACCCCGACAACACCGTCAAGGACCTGAGCGCGCTCGGTTTTCCGCCGCACGATGCGCAGCGCTGGGAGACGCTGGTGCGGCGCCCCCACGGCATCATTCTGGTGACCGGGCCCACGGGCTCGGGCAAGACGACGACGCTGTACTCCACGCTCAAACGCATCGCAACGGAAGAGGTGAATGTGAGCACGGTCGAAGACCCGATCGAAATGATCGAGGCGTCTTTCAACCAGACGCAGGTGCAGTCGCAGCTCGACTTCAACTTCGCCGAAGGCCTGCGCGCGCTGATGCGTCAGGACCCCGACATCATCATGGTCGGCGAAATCCGCGATCTGGAAACCGCTGAAATGGCGGTGCAGGCGGCGCTCACGGGGCACCTTGTCTTTTCGACACTGCACACCAACGATGCGCCGAGCGCCGTCTCGCGCTTGATGGAGCTGGGCGTGGCGCCTTATCTCATCAACGCGACCCTGCTCGGCGTGCTGGCTCAGCGACTGGTGCGCACGCTGTGCAAGGAGTGCAAGGCGCCGGACGAAGAGGCCTTGCCCGAAGCACTGGCGGAGGTCATCAAGCCCTGGAAGTTCAATGGCGAATACCGCGCCTACAAACCCGTGGGCTGCCTCGAATGCCGGATGACGGGCTTCCGTGGCCGGATGGGTCTGTATGAACTGCTGACTGTGAGTGAGGAGCTCAAGGATCAGGTCAATCAGTCTCCGTCCATCGACCGAATCCGGCGTCAGGGCGTAAAGGATGGCATGCGGCCGTTGCGGCTTGCGGGTGCAATGCGTGCGGCCGAGGGCGTGACGACGATGGAAGAGGTCATTGCGGCTACACCGCCTTTGGAGTGAGTCCAGCGAGGCCGCGAAAGAATGCAATAAGAACGCCGTGTTGATAAAACCAACACGGCGTTTGTTTTTTCGCAATCGACTCTTTCGCAAATCCGAGCGCAGACCCGCCGAATCTGCGGTTCGCAAAGGTTTGAGTGATTCGTCAACGTACTTGTCGATGTCGCCCTCCTTCGAGTGAGATCTGCGTGTTATTACGTAGCTTATTTCAAGAGGCAACACGCTCGCAAGCCGCTTGTCTCTTAGGGAAAACTTGTATCTGGCTGTAGGTGGAATCCACATCGATTTGGACTGACACGCAACTGACAATCCGCGGGTCGTTATCCTTTTCTCGGGAGACTTGTTTGTGAAAATAAAGAGTCAGAAAGATTTCTTTGCCGGCCTGATGTTCCTGGCCGTAGGTGTTGCGTTCGCATGGGGCGCGACCACTTACAGCGTGGGATCGGGTGCCCGTATGGGCCCGGGCTATTTCCCCTTGTTGCTGGGTATTTTGCTGGCCATCATCGGTGGCGCCGTCATGTTCAAGTCCACGGTTGTGGAAACTGAAGGCGGCGACAAGGTCGGCAAGTGGGCCTGGAAGCAGATCGTCTTCATCATCGGCGCCAACCTGCTGTTCGGTATCCTGCTCGCAGGTCTGCCGTCCTTTGGTGTGCCGGCGATGGGGCTGATCGTTGCCATCTACGGTCTGGTGTTCGTCTCCAGTTTGGCTGGCAGCACCTTCAATTTCAAGGAAGTGTTCCTTCTTGCAACGGTGCTGGCTGCTGGCAGCTATGTGGCGTTCGTGTGGGCGCTCAACCTGCAATTCCCTGTGTGGCCTAGCTTCATCGCAGGTTGATTGGAGACACTAGAACATGGACCTGATACATAACTTGTCGACGGGCTTCGGCGTCGCATTCACTTTCCAGAACCTGATCTACTGCTTCATCGGCTGTTTGCTCGGTACTCTGATCGGCGTGCTGCCAGGCGTGGGCCCCGTGGCCACTATCGCCATGCTGCTGCCTGCAACTTACGCGCTGCCACCCGTGGCTGCGCTGATCATGCTGGCCGGTATTTACTACGGCGCGCAATACGGTGGTTCGACCACTGCCATTCTGGTGAATCTGCCAGGCGAATCGTCTTCCGTGGTGACCGTGATCGACGGCTACCAGATGGCCCGAAAAGGGCGAGCGGGGCCCGCACTGGCAGCCGCTGGTCTGGGCTCGTTCTTCGCCGGTTGCGTGGGTACGTTGATTCTGGCAGCCTTCGCTCCTCCGCTGACCGAAGTGGCCTTCAAGTTCGGCCCTGCTGAATACTTCTCGCTGATGGTGCTGGGTCTGATCGGCGCCGTGGTGCTGGCTTCGGGCTCGCTGCTCAAGGCGGTTGGCATGATCGTTCTGGGCCTGCTGCTGGGTCTGGTCGGTACCGACGTGAACTCCGGTGTGGCACGTTACTCCTTCGACATTCCTGAACTGACCGACGGCATCAACTTTGTCGTGATTGCGATGGGTGTGTTCGGTTACGGTGAAATCATTGCCAACCTGTCCAAGTCGGACGACGAACGCGAAGTGTTCACCGCCAAGGTGGAGGGTCTGTTCCCGACCAAGGAAGACTTCAAGCGCATGCTGCCTGCGGTGATCCGTGGTACGGCTCTGGGTTCTGCTCTGGGTATCCTGCCTGGTGGCGGCGCGCTGCTGGCGGCTTTTGCTGCCTACACGGTGGAAAAGAAGACCAAGCTCAAGCCCGGTGAAGTTCCGTTCGGCCAAGGCAATATCCGCGGTGTGGCTTCGCCTGAATCCGCCAACAACGCCGGTTCGCAGACTTCGTTCATTCCTTTGCTGACACTCGGCATTCCGCCCAACGCCGTGATGGCGCTGATGGTTGGTGCGATGACGATCCACAACATCCAGCCTGGTCCTCAGGTGATGACCAGCAACCCGGAACTGTTCTGGGGCCTGATCGCTTCGATGTGGATCGGCAACGCGATGCTGATCATTCTGAACCTGCCGCTGATCGGTATCTGGATCAAGCTGCTGACCGTGCCTTACCGCTGGCTGTTCCCGTCCATCGTGCTGTTCTGCGCGATCGGCGTGTACTCCACCAACAACAACACGTTTGACGTGTGGCTTGTGGGTCTGTTCGGTTTCATCGGCTACATGTTCTACAAGCTGGGCGTGGAACCTGCGCCTCTGCTGCTGGGTTACATCCTGGGCCCGATGATGGAAGAAAACCTGCGCCGTGCGCTGCTGCTGTCGCGTGGTGACTGGAGCGTGTTCGTGACACGTCCGATCTCCGCCGGCCTGCTGGCTGCCGCTTTGCTGCTGCTGATCATTGTGCTGTTGCCGGCCGTGAGCAAGAAGCGTGAGGAAGCCTTCGTGGAAGACTGATGGAGTGATTACGCGATCTCTCCCTTGAAAACCCCGGTCGCAAGACCGGGGTTTTTTCTTGCTTGTCTCGTTTGTCTTGTTTGTTTTACGCTGCCTTTAGCAGCGACTAGTTATCCGTGCGGGGGCGCCGAGAAATGCTTTCATGCGTTGTTGCGCCTTCTTGCCGTACGGAAGTACTGTCTTCGTCGGCGACGCCTAGCCTGAAAGCATTTCTCGGCGTTTGGGTGCTTGATCGGGGTGCTTTGAATGCGTCTTTGGCCCGCTACGATGGGGATCCGAAG
The DNA here is from genome assembly GCF_011305995.1 of Diaphorobacter sp. HDW4A. Taxonomy (GTDB): domain Bacteria; phylum Pseudomonadota; class Gammaproteobacteria; order Burkholderiales; family Burkholderiaceae_C; genus Diaphorobacter_A. The sequence goes on from NZ_CP049910.1 coordinate 199,729, forward strand.
ACATTCAAATTGTGCTGTTCTGGTTCACGATGGCTGGGTTGTCGCTCTGCGGACGGGGCGTTCATGTCTGGGCACTCATAATGGGTTGCAACCCAGCTATTACTTTTTCCGTGACTTCCGTTTCTTCCTCCTCTCATTCCGCCGCGCCCGCCAAAGGCCTGGCCGTTGGCATTGCGCTGGGCATGGTGGGCGCGATTGCGTTCAGTGGCAAGGCCATCATCGTCAAACTGGCTTATCGGCATGGGGTGGATGCGGTCACCCTGATCATGTTCCGGATGCTGTTTGCGTTGCCGTTCTTCGTGGTGATGGCGGCGTGGGCGAGCCGGGGCAAACCGCAGCTTATGCGGCGGGACTGGCTTGGGGTCATCGGGCTGGGCGTGTCAGGCTACTACCTTGCGAGTTTTCTGGACTTTGCGGGGCTGGCCTATATCACGGCGGGGCTGGAGCGGCTGATTCTGTATCTCACGCCGACGCTGGTGGTTGTGCTCAGTTGGTTTCTCTACCGGCGCAGCATCACCAAGGTGCAGGCCTTCGGCATGTTCATCAGCTATGTGGGCGTGCTTGCGGTGTTCGGGCAGGAGGTGAAGGTCTCGGGCAGCAGTGTGGTCTGGGGTGTATTCCTCGTGTTCCTTTCGGCCATCAGCTATGCGATCTATCTGGTGTACAGCGGGGAGATGGTGCGACGGATCGGGTCGCTTCGGTTGGTGGGGCTGGCGACTTCGGTGGCCTGCATCTGCTGCATTCTTCAGTTTCTGTTGCTCAGGCCCATGTCGGCAGCGTTTGCCGTGGCGCCGCAAGTGATCTGGCTGTCGGTGCTCAACGCAGTGCTCTGCACGGTGGTGCCAGTGCTGCTCACGATGATGGCGATCGAGCGCATCGGCTCGGCGATGGTGTCGCAGATGGGCCTGATCGGGCCGCTGTCGACGGTGCTTATGGGCGTGTGGTTGCTCGACGAACCGTTCACCACCGGTATTGCGCTGGGTACGGTGCTGGTGATTGCCGGGATATTTGTTTTCACACGCGCAGGTGTGCGTGGCAGCGGCTAGTATTCCGCTGGAATCATCAGGAGAAATCAACATGGATCTGGGTATTGCAGGGCGCTTCGCGCTGGTGTCGGGAGCGAGCAAGGGGCTTGGCTTTGGCTGCGCCGACGCGCTGGTGGCCGAAGGCGTGAACGTGGTTGTCGTGGCACGCACGGCAGATGCCATCGAGGCGGCGGCCGAGCGGCTGCGCACGCGCGCCATGCATGGCGTGAGGGTGATCGCCGTGGCTGCGGACATCACCACGCAGGCTGGCCGCGATGCCGCGTTTTCCGCCGTCGGTGGCCCGGGCGTAGATTTCGATATCGTCGTGACCAACGCGGGCGGCCCGCCGACCGGTGACTTCCGCAGCTGGGATCGCGACGCGTGGATCAAGGCGGTGGACGCCAATATGCTCACGCCCATCGAGATGATCAAGACCACCGTGGACGGCATGGCGGCGCGCGGCTTCGGGCGCATCGTCAACATCACCTCCAGCGCGGTGAAGGCGCCCATCGACATTCTGGGCCTGTCCAATGGCGCGCGCAGCGGCCTGACGGGCTTTGTGGCGGGTCTGGCGCGCAGCCCCATTGCGGGCAAGGGCGTGACGATCAACAACCTGCTGCCAGGCAAGTTCGACACCGACCGTCTCGCCTCCACGATCAACGCTGCCGCGCAGAAGACCGGCAAGTCGCAGGACGAGGCGCGCGCGATGGCGTCCGCGCAGGTGCCCGCCAAGCGCTTCGGCACGCCCGAGGAGTTCGGCGCGATCTGCGCGTTTCTGTGCAGCGCGCATGGGGGCTACATCACGGGCCAGAACATCCTGGCTGATGGCGGCCTGTACCCGGGCACGTTCTGATCTCCACCGGATCAATGCGCCTTGAAAAACGCCCGAACATGTGTCGGGCGTTTTGCTTCTGAAACTCAGTCGACGAACTCGGTGTTCTGTGTCGCTGGCCGTTCCGGTGGCTCGAAGTTGTCGCGGAAGGTGAAGACGATGGAGGTGAAGAACATCGAGGCCAGCACCAGCGCGGAGGCAATCATCATGGCGGCAACGATGGCGTTGCCGAGGCCAGCGACGGCCAGCAGCGTGACCACGAGGCTCACCACGATGCCTGCGCCGATGAACACGCCGAACCACACGATGCTGAAGATGGTGAACGCACCGATGTTGCGGGCGCAGGCCACCGCGCTGAAGAACAGTGCCTTCACAGGTGGCACGTTATGCCAGTGAACCAAGCCGGGGGCATGCCAGAACAGCATGGACAGCGGCACGTACAGCCCCATCACGATCCAGGTGGCAATGACGAAGCCGCCACTTGTCGCGACCTCCTGCGTGAGCGGCTCGATGCCGAAATACACACGCGCGAACTGACCACCATCTGCGATGGATGCCAGGCCGATGATCACCAAGAAGAGCAGTGCGTAGATGCCGCCCAGCACGGCGAGCGCGGCCAGGCGCTGGCGGCCGGTGCGAAAGGCGTGGAGGATGAGCGCGGGCGTGGGGATGCGGCCGAGGCTGGTTTCGGCCGCCGCCTCCATCATCACCAGCGTGGCTGCGGGTAAAAGCGCGAGCGCGATGGCTGGGCCGATCAGGGGCAGCACGGACAGCAGTGACATCGCCGCCGTGGTCGTGAAGAACAACAGGGTAAGCGCCAGCGGCTGGCGCCAGAAGACGCGGATGCCCTGACGAACCCAATCAACGCCAGTGCGAGCCGGAACAATATGCAGTTTCATGGGAAGACGTGGATGTGTGCGTGCATCTGGGCCATGTCATGACGGTGGCTCGGGGTCGCCGGAGGAACGTTGGCGACCAGTGGGCACGTTCAGGCAGGGACTGTACCCCAAGTCGCCACGCCCCGTGGCAATTCAGGGCTATGGTGGATTTCTTGCCTCAGGTGCCAAGCGCTTCAGGGGCGAATGAAACTGGCACGGTCCAGGCGAGGGCGCGAAGCGACTCAGGGGGTGTCACGGAACGATCGGATGGGCGATGCGCTCGCGCAGCACGCGCTCGAAATGTGTGGGGTCGTGCGGCTTGAGCATCGAGGCCTCGCGCGGCAAGTAGAAGTCCCACAGACGCGAGATCCAGAAGCGCAGCGCTCCCGCACGCAGCATCGCGGGCAGCAGTGTGCGCTCGGCGGCGGTGAGTGGGCGCACGGTCTGGTAGGCGTCGAGCATGGCCTTTGCGCGCACGGCATCGTGCACGCCGGTGGGCAGGTCGATGCACCAGTCGTTCAGGCAGACGGAGAGGTCGAACAGCCAAGTGTCCACGCCCGCGAAGTAGAAGTCGAAGAAGCCGGTGAGTTCCTCGCCGTCAAACATCACGTTGTCGCGGAACAGGTCGGCATGCACCGGGCCGCGCGGCAGGGCGGCGTATTCCGACGATTGGGCGATGTGGTTCTGGTAGGCCAGCTCGGACTGCAGCAGCACCTTTTGCGCATCGCCGATGTGGGGCAGAACCACCGGCACGGTCTCATTCCACCAGGGCAGGCTGCGCAGATTGGGTTGGATGCGATCGTAGTCGCGGCCTGCCAGATGCATGCGCGCAAGCGTCGCGCCCACGGCGGCGCAATGCACGGCCTCGGGCGCGAGCTGGCTTTTGCCGCGCAGCTTGTTGACCACGGCGGCGGGCTTGCCCGCCACGCTGTGCAGGATGTCGCCGCTCTTGTTGGCCGCAGGATCGGGCACCGGAACGCCGCCGTGCGCCAGATGCTTCATCAGGTGCAGGTAGAACGGCAGTTGTTCGGCGGTAAGGCGCTCGAACAGCGTGAGCACGTATTCGCCCTGATCCGAGGTGAGAAAGTAGTTGGTGTTTTCGATGCCGCCTTCGATGCCGCGCAGCTCCTTCAACGTGCCCAGTTGCAACCGGCGCAGCAGTTCGCGCGCCTCTTTGTTGGAGACTTCGGTGAAGACGGCCATGGATCAGCAGGAATACAAATGGGATGAAGAAACCGCGAGGCTGGAACGTTGGGCCCGAAGGCCCGCCTGCATCGCGCAAAACCCGCTATTGTGCAGGCAGTCGGTCAAATCTGACTGCCGGGCAACGGTATTTGTCGTTCTGAAGCGGAATCAAAACTTGCGGAGCGTCCAGACGCGGGGCGCCTGGAACGAGTCGGCACCGGCCTTGCTCGGGCCTGCGTCGCGCACGCCGTTATTGGGAGTCACCTCGTATTCGGGGATGCCGCCTTCGGCGGACTTAGGCTTGACCGTGATGCTCTTGGTCTGACCGCCCACGCGCAGTTCGTCAACGCGGCTGCCGCCGTCTTCAACCGTGATGCGCTCGATGCGCTGGTTCTTGCGGCCTTCCGCCTGTTGCTCTTGCGCCTCCTGTTTGGAGAGCAGCTCCACCTGCTCAGGGGTGAGCTGGGCGGGGGCCGCAGACGGGGGCTGGGCAAGGACGGAACCGCTGGCCAGAATGGTCAGCAGCAGGGCGATGGAGGTAACTTTGGCGGCGCGCATGGGTGCAATTGTAGAGCGCTCACTCACCGATTTGTCATTTTTTGTGCCGCTGTGGCTGTGCAGGCTCAACCCGGCCCAGCATCGGACAGCCTCAGCGCGGCACAATGGCGGCATGAGCAATTCCAAGACACTGGTGCTGGTTGATGGTTCCAGCTACCTTTATCGCGCCTTCCACGCCATGCCTGACTTGCGTGCCGTGCCGGGCGACCCGACGAGCGCGGCCACCGGCGCGATTCGCGGCATGATCAACATGATGCAGGCGCTGCGCAAAGAAGTGGCAGCCGACTACGCGGTCTGCGTGTTCGACGCGAGCGGCCCGACCTTCCGCGACGAGATCTATACCGAATACAAGGCGCAGCGCGCGCCCATGCCCGACGACCTGCGCTCGCAGATCGACCCGATCCACGACGTGGTGCGCATGCTGGGCTGGAAGGTCGTGGCGGTGCCCAAGGTCGAGGCCGACGACGTGATCGCCACGCTCGCGCGCATCGCTGCCGAGCAGGGCATCGACGTGGTGGTCTCGAGCGGCGACAAGGATCTGTCGCAGTTGGTCAACGAGCGCATCACCATCATCGACACCATGAACGGCAAGAAGCGCGACGTAGCCGGCGTGACCGAAGAATTCGGCGTGCTGCCCTCGTTGATGGTCGACTTTCAGGCGCTGGTCGGCGACACCGTGGACAACGTGCCCGGCGTCACCAAGGTGGGCCCCAAGACAGCGTCCAAGTGGCTGCTCGAATACGGCTCGCTCGACAAGCTCGTCGAGAACGCCGCGGACATCAAGGGCGTGGCGGGGCAGAACCTGCGCGATGCCATCGCCTCCGGCCAGCTCGCACTCAGCCGCCAGCTGGTCACGATGAAGACCGACTGTGAACTGGATGACTACATCTCCGGCCTTCCGGCGCTCGATGCCATCACGCTCGGCGAACCTGATGGTGTGCAACTGCAGCCGTTCTACGAAAAATACGGCTTCAAGGGCCTCGCGCGCTCGCTTGGTGCAGTGGACAAGCCCGCGGCTCAAACCAAGCAAGCCAAGCAGGCAGCCGATGACGGGCAGAACGATCTGTTCTCGACCGAAGACGCCATCACCACCGAAATCGCGGTGCAGGCCCAGCACCGCGACGTGGTCTACGAAACGCTGCTGACCGAGGCTGAACTCGACCGCTGGATCGCGAAGATCGACGCCGCCAAGCTCACCGCCATCGACACCGAAACCACCTCGCTCGACGAGCAGCAGGCGCGCATCGTCGGTATCAGCTTCAGCGTGGAGCCCGGCAACGCGGCCTATGTGCCGGTGGCCCATGACGGCCCCGACGCGCCCGAGCAGCTGCCGCTCGATCTGGTGCTCGCCAAGCTCAAGCCCTGGCTGGAAGACGAGGCCAAGAAGAAGCTCGGCCAGCACATCAAATACGACCGCCACGTGTTCGCCAACGAAGGCATCGACGTGCGTGGTTATCTGCACGACACGATGCTGGAGAGCTATGTGCTCGAAGTGCACAAGCCACATGGTCTGTCGAGCCTGGCCGATCGCCATACGGGCCGCAGCGGCATCACGTATGAAGACCTGTGCGGCAAGGGCGCCAAGCAGATTCCGTTCTCGCAGGTGCCTGTGGAAAAGGCCGCAGCGTATTCGTGCGAAGACTCGGACCAGACGCTCGATGTGCACAACGTGCTCTGGCCGCAGCTCGAAGCCAACGACAAGCTGCGCGGCATCTACGAGCTGGAAATGCAGACCAGCGAAGTGCTGTTCCGCATCGAGCGCAACGGCGTGCTGATCGACGCGGCGGAACTGGCCAAGCAGAGCCACGACCTCGGCCAGCGCATCGTGCAGCTCGAGTCCGAAGCTTATGAGATCGCGGGTCAGCCGTTCAATCTGGCCAGCCCCAAGCAACTCGGTGAAATCTTCTTCGACAAGCTCGGCATGCCGGTCGTGAAGAAGACCGCCACCGGCGCGCGCTCGACCGATGAAGAAGTGCTTGAAAAACTTGCCGAAGACTACCCGCTGCCCGCCAAGCTGCTCGAGCACCGCAGTCTCAGCAAGTTGAAGGGCACCTACACCGACAAGATCGCGCAACTTGCTGACGCCAAGGGCCGCGTGCACACGCACTACGCGCAGGCCGTGGCGGTGACCGGGCGCCTGTCGAGCAATGATCCGAATCTGCAGAACATTCCCGTGCGCACTGCCGAAGGCCGCCGCGTGCGAGAGGCCTTCGTTGCGCCCGAGGGCCGTGTGATCGCCAGCGCCGATTACAGCCAGATCGAGTTGCGCATCATGGCCCACATCAGTGGCGACGAATCGCTGCTGCGCGCCTTTCACGACGGTATTGACGTGCACAAGGCGACCGCCGCCGAGGTGTTCGGCGTCAGCGTCGATCAGGTCACGAGCGAGCAGCGCCGCTATGCCAAGGTCATCAACTTCGGCCTCATCTACGGCATGAGCAGCTTTGGCCTTGCCAAGAATCTCGGTATCGAGACCAAGGCCGCAGCGGCTTACATCGACAAGTATTTCCAGCGCTACCCCGGCGTGAAGCAGTACATGGACGAGACCAAACTGCAGGCCAAGTCGCAGGGCTATGTGGAGACTGTGTTCGGTCGCCGCCTGTATCTCCCCGAGATCAACTCCCCGAATGGCCCGCGCCGCGCCGGTGCCGAGCGCGCAGCGATCAACGCGCCCATGCAGGGCACGGCCGCCGACCTCATCAAGATGGCGATGGTTGCGGTGCAGAAGGAGCTGGAGGCGAAGAAGCCTGGTATCTTGATGATCATGCAGGTGCACGACGAACTGGTGTTCGAGCTGCCCGAATCGGAAGTCGAATGGGTGCGCACCGAGGTGCCGCGCCTGATGGCCGACATCGCGAAGCTCAAGGTGCCGCTGCTCGCGGAAGTGGGGTTCGGGCCGAACTGGGAGAAGGCGCACTGAGCGCCAATCGTTTCGCCCGTCAGTGTTGGTGGGCGGAACGGTTTTCCACGTTGTTCAAATGCGGGGTGGCAGCAGCCACTCGGCATGCATTTCCCGTAGTTGCGTCGCCACCCCGCGCACTTCGGCAATGGCCTCGTCCGCAATCGTGGACAGACTGCTCTGCCTGCGCGTCACCACTCCCACCGAGCGCAATGGCCCGTCGGTGATCGACGAGATTTTCATCCCTTTTAAGCTCACCATCGGCATCATGCCCAGATACGGCAGCACCGCCACGCCCGTGCCTTCCTTCACGAATCCCGCAATCGTGCCCACCTGATCGAGCTGCATCTTGGGCCGGAACTCCACGCCGCGCTGCAGAAACGCGGCGCTGATGTAGCGCATCGCGGTGCTCGCGTCGGTCATGCTGATCACGGGGAGTTGGAGCAGATCGTCGAGCTTCACCTCGTCGGCAATGCGTTTTCGCCATGCACCGCAGGACAGCAGCACGAAGCGGTCGCGCAGGATTTCCTCGTATTGCAGCTCGGGATGCGATGGCGCGACCGAAGCGAGCGCGAAGTCCACCAGGTAGTTCAGCACGCGCTCGATGCTTGCGCTGTTGGAGCAGTCGTGAATGGTGATGCGCGGGGCATTGCGGCGGGCTTCGAGTTGTGCACAGACCTGCGGCAACATCACGTTGGCGAGCGAGGGCAGGGAGGCGATGCGCAACTGCTGCGCCTCGCGCTCGGCGGCGTTCTGCATACGCAGCAGGCCCGCGTCATATTCGCCGATCACCGTGCGCGCGACGGTCGCGAGCTGCCTGCCGCTGTCGGTGAGCTGCACGCTGCGCGTCGTGCGCTCGAACAGCGTCACGCCGAGGGCATCCTCCAGATCGCGGATAGTCTTGCTGAGCGAGGGCTGGGTGATGAACAGCTGCTCGGCGGTCTTGCTGAAATTCAGTGACTCGCTCAGGGCGAGAAACATGCGCAGTTGGCGTGGCGAGATATTCATGCCTTCATTCTATAAATGGATAGACAGAAAGAATTTCAAAAATAAATACCGTTTGCCTACGATGCCTGATCGACAAAACACAAGGAGACGACAAGGTGCTGGATCTCACGGGCAAGGTGGCATTGGTGATGGGCTGCGGCGCGGTGGCCGACGGCTGGGGCAATGGGCGCGCGACGGCGGTGCTGTTTGCGCGGCAGGGCGCGAAGGTGTTCGGCACGGACCTCGTGCTCGCGAACGCCGAGGAGACGCGGCGCATCATCACCGAGGAGGGCGGGCAGGCGCATGTCGAGGCCTGCGATTCCACCCGCTCCGATCAGGTGGCAAAGACGGTGCAGGCCTGCATGGCGCGCTTTGGCCGCATCGACATTCTGGTCAACAACGTGGGCCTGTCGCAGCCCGGTGGGCCGGTGGACATGGACGAGGCGGTGTGGGACGCGCAGATGCAGGTGAACCTGAAAAGCGCGTTCCTCTGCTGCAAATACGTGATCCCGCACATGCGCGCGCAGGGCGGCGGCGCCATCGTCAACGTGGCGTCCGTCGCAGGCCTGCGCTACATCGGCAAGCCGCAGGTGGCCTACGCGGCGGCCAAGGCGGGGTTGCTGCATTTCACACACACCACTGCCGTGATCCATGCACCCGAAGGCATCCGTTTGAACAGCGTGGTGCCGGGGCTGATGCATACGCCGCTGCTTGAAGGTCTGGCTGCCAAATACGCCAAGGGCGATACCGAAGGCTTCATCAACACCCGCAACAACCAGGTGCCGATGAAGCACATGGGCACCGGCTGGGACACGGCGCATGCGGCGCTGTTCCTCGCATCGGACGAGAGCCGCTACGTGACCGGCACCGAGATCGTGGTCGACGGTGGCCTCGTTGCCGCAACGCGCTGATTCGCCACCGCAACTCAAATCACAACGACAAGGAGACAAGCACATGACATTGAAACGCCGCCACTGGCTTGCCGCAGCCTGCATGGCTCTCGCCTGCGCGGGCGCACCGACCGCATGGGCGCAGACCTATCCCAGCCAGCCGATTCGTCTCATCGTGCCGTTCGCCCCCGGCGGGGCGGTGGACCAGACAGCCCGCATCATCGGCAACACGCTCGGCGAGAAGCTCGGCCAGTCCATCGTCATCGAGAACAAACCCGGTGCGAGCGGCTCGCTCGGCGCGGGCGAACTGCACCGCGCCAAGCCCGATGGCTACACGCTGATGCTGGCGCTCGACTCACAGGCGGTGAACCATCACACGGTGAAGAACCTGCCGTTCGACACCTTCAAGGATTTCGACTACCTGAGCCTGCTCGTCACCACGCCGCAGGTGCTGGTCGTGCGCAACGAGATGCCAGCGAAGAATTTCGATGAACTGGTCGCTTACCTCAAGGCCAACCCGAAAGCGTCCTACGCCTCGGCGGGCACGGCATCAGCGGGGCATGTGAACAGCGCGCAGCTCTCCATCGCCAAAGGTCTCAAGACCGAGCATGTGCCTTACAAAGGCGCCGCCCCGTTGCTCACCGACCTGCTCGGCGGCCATGTCGACTACGCGTTCGCGGGGCTGTCGGTGATGAATCCGCAGATCAAGGCGGGCAAGCTGCGCGCGCTGGCGGTGAGCTCGCCCAAGCGCTCGGCTCTGTTGCCCGATGTGCCCGCGATGAACGAACTGATTCCCGGCTTTGAATTCCCCACCTGGATCGGCATCGTCGCGCCGCCGGGCATGCCCGGCGATGTGCGCGCGAAGCTGCTCAAGGCGACGCAAGACACCATGCACGATCCGCAGGTGGCGAAGAAGTTTGCGGAGAACGCGTTCGACGTGGTGGCCAGCGCGCCCGAGGTCTTCACCGCACGCGTGCGCAAGGACTCCGACGTGATGGCCGATCTGGTCAAGCGCAAGATCGTCACCAGCGATTGATCACCATTTTTTTTATTCATTCATTTTGTTCAAGGACACACCGGAACCATGGCCCGTATTCCCTATGCCGATCCTGCCAACCCCGCCGTCAAGCCGCTGGCCGATCGCATCGTCGCCGAGCGCGGCAGTATCCTGCACCTCTATCAGATGCTGCTCAACAGCCCATCGGTCGCGGAAGGTTGGCTCAACTACCTGACCGCCATCCGCCAGAAGTCGACGCTCGACGGGGCCCTGCGCGAGATGGTGATCATGCGCGTCGCCCATCTCAACCGCGCCCCCTACGAAGCCGATCAGCACGCCCCCATCGCGCTCAAGGAAGGCATGACGCAGGCGCAGTTGGACGCGCTTGTCGACTGGCCCGCGCATGCAGCACTGTTCAGCGACTTGGAGCGCGCGGTGCTCGCCTATACGGATGCGATGACGCGCGACGTGCAGGTGCCGGACGATGTGTTCGCCGCCGTATCCAGCCATTTTGCGCAGCAGCAGATGGTGGAACTGACAGCCACCGTGGCGGCCTACAACATGGTGTCGCGGTTTTTGGAGGCGCTGCAGATACATTCGCACGACGCGCGCTGACGAACAAGGTGGTCGGCGGATTGATACGATGCCAAGAATTCCTCCTGCTTTCAACGCGCATCGTCGCCTGATTTCATGTTCCAGAAATTGCTTGGCCGGCTACTGCCATCTGCAGCGTCGACGCAAACCACCGACAAGGCAGTGACCGACAGTCCAGCCGAACTGCCACGATTCATCGAAGCCGCAGGCGTGCAGCCGCTCGATTTCGAAGAGTTGCTGATCGTCGAACAGGGCCTGCCTGTGCCGGACTGGGATGCGGTGCGGGAGTGGGCTGCCGAGATCTTCGATGCGGGTGAGTGCGATCGGGTCTGGGGTGAGATCGAGGTTGCGTGGTTGGTGCATCTGCGTGCAGCGCTTGGCTCGCATTACCGGCTGGTGCGGCGAGGCAGTGCGATTGTGCTGTCGAGTCTGGAGGGGGTGGTGGCGGTGGCTGCAGCGCAGTTCATCAACGCGGCGCAGCAGCGTATCGTCACAGTGCTCGATGGTGTGGCTGAGGAGCCCGGGGGCAGTGGCTACGACATTCTGCTGGTCTTCGATGACGAGGAGACCTACTACGACTATGTCTCGCGCTACTACCCGCAGGAGGGCGAATTCGCGTTCAGCGGCGGCATGTTCATCAACGATGGCTGCGGGCATTTCGTGACGCGCAAGGCGGATGATCTCAAGGACATCGAGCCGACCATCGTGCACGAACTCACGCATGGCAGTCTCATGCATCTGTCGATTCCGCTGTGGCTCAACGAAGGCCTTGCGGTGAATACCGAGGAGCACCTGAGCGGCGGGCAGCGCCACCGGCATACGGCCAAGCAGCGCGATGCCATGCACCGCAAGTTCTGGAACACACGCACGATCCAGGAGTTCTGGACAGGCTACTCGTTCCAACGCCCCGATGAGGGCAATATGTTGTCCTACGATCTGGCGCAATTGCTGGTCAGGCATCTGTCCGCCGACTGGCCGCAGTTCGTGCGTTTTGCGAATGCGGCCGATGCGCGCGATGGCGGCGATGCGGCGGCGCGGCAGGCGCTTGGGGTGGATCTGGGCGAGTTGGTGAAGGCGCTGTTCGATGTGCAGGATGGACAAGATGTTGGAGGCACGCGCTGGAGTCCCGATCCGGCATCGTGGGGCGGAGGCGGAACCTTCACCGAAACCGCCTGAATTCACGGGGCCAACGCCCGGTGTGTCCATCCGTCCATGTAGACTGATTCCCATGGCATTCGCCACCTACATCATCCACAGGAGATAGCGCATGAAGCATGACGACATGAAACGCGATTTCGATTCGCTTTTGCCCGGCCAATCCAACGAATCGGGCGCATCGCGCCGCACGGCGCTGAAAGTGGCGCTGGGTGCGGGTTATGCGGCGGCGGTGGTGCCGGTCTGTGCGCAGACGGCGATGAAGACCTCGGCCGAGGGCCTCACCGTGGGTGATGTGCATTACGAGGTCAACGGCTTTCAGGTCAACGCCTACCGAGCGGTGCCCAAGGACAAGAAGAACGCGCCGGTGATTCTGGTGATCTCAGAGATCTTTGGCGTGCACGACTACATCGCCGACACCTGCCGCCGCCTCGCCAGGGAGGGCTACATGGCAATTGCGCCAGACCTGTTCGCGCGCCAGGGCGATCCGATGTCATACGGCGAGATCGCCAAGATCCAGAGTGAGGTGATCTCCAAGGTACCCGATGCGCAGGTCATGGGCGATCTCGACGCGACCGTGAAATGGGCCGGGGCGAACGGTGGCGACATCGGCAAGCTAGGCATCACCGGCTTCTGCTGGGGCGGCCGCATCACCTGGCTCTATTCGGCGCATGGCCCGGTCAAGGCGGGGGTGGCGTGGTACGGGCGCCTTGTGGGCGACGCCACGCAGAATACGCCCAAGCACCCGGTGGATCTTGCGCCAATCCTCAAGGCGCCGGTGCTGGGGCTGTATGGCGAAAAAGATGGCGGCATCCCCCTTGACACGATTGATAAGATGAAAGCAGCTCTCAAAGAGGGCTCTTCTGCCGCCAAGGCATCCGAGTTCGTGATCTACCCGGATGCACCGCATGCTTTCCACGCCGACTACCGCGCCAGCTTCCGCAAGGAGGCGGCCGAGGATGGCTGGAAGCGCGCACTGGCGTGGTTCAAGACGCACGGGGTGAGTTGATCGCTTTCTTTCAACGATCTCCCAGCCGCTGTCGGGGTCTGCCAAAACGAGGACAATGTGCCTTTTGGTGGCGTCCCCGCTCAGCCAGCGTGCAGCCAGGCAGGAGGAACACGGCGACGTTGAATAAGTCACCGTGTTTTGCGCGCTCCGAGTCGGGATGGGCTGCAAGGCGCAAAGCGCAGCAATAGCTACCGCTATTGCGAGCATTTGCAACGCCGCAGATCGCCCGAATCGGAGATGCGCGGAACGCGAGTGACTTGTTCAGCGTTGCCTCAAGCCCTACGGGGCTTTTTTTGTTGACGAAATAAACCATGCAGGTGCTGCCTGCCTGCGGGAAGAAGCTATGCAATTAATAGCAATTTTGACTGCCACACTGGCTGCTGGCATTGGGAGTGTCTGGATCGCCGCGTTGTTGATGCGCTTTGGTCTGGGCAATGGAAATCGCGTGGGAACGCAGCATCTGCTGAGTCTGGCTGCCGGGGCCTTGCTGGCTACCGCCTTCATGCATCTGCTGCCCGAGGCCTTCGAGGAAAGCCATGCGCATGCGCACGAACTGTTCCCGATTCTGCTGGTGGGGCTGGTGTTTTTCTTTCTGCTCGACAAGGCCGAGCTCTGGCATCACGGGCATGAGCACTACGATGCGCATCGCAACGAAGCGGGTGCTCACAAGCATGACCATGCCCACGACCATGAGCATGAGCATGAGCATCATGAACATGGGCATGCACATACGCACGGCAAACAGGGCGGAGGCTGGTCCATCCTCACCGGCGACAGCGTTCACTGCTTTGGAGACGGCGTGCTGATCGCCTCGGCCTTCATGGCCGACATGCGGCTGGGCATCGTCGCGGCCGTGTCGGTGCTGGCGCACGAGGTGCCGCACCATATCGGCGATCTGGTGGTGATGAGTCGGGGCAGTGTCGATCGCCGCGTTGCGCTGATCAAGGTGTCACTGGCTGGTGCGGTGACCGCGCTGGGTGGCCTTGCGGGCTATTTCCTGCTCAACCAACTGCACGATGGCCTGATGTACTTGCTGGTGATCGCATCCGCCAGCTTCATCTATGTGGCGCTGGCCGATTTGATTCCGCAACTGCAAAAGCGCCTCTCGGCGGCTCAGACCTTTGCGCAGATCGCCTGGCTCGTGGCGGGAATTCTGATTGTGACCCTCGTGAGCAAGGCTGCTCACGTTCACTGAGTTGAAAAGTGCATCCTCACCGCAGGGTGAGCGCCTCGCGCACGGCAGTCACCTGCCTGCGCGAGACGGGCAGCAGCTCAGCCAAGCCTTGCAGGCGTACGGCCCAGCCTTCGCCTTCCTCGGCGTCGTAATGTTTTTCAAGTGAACGCAGCGCCCGGCGCGCGACCAGCATGCTGCGGTGCACGCGCATGAAATGCTCGGCGTAGCGTGCTTCAAGCTCCGACAGCGATCCGTCCAGAATGTAGCTGCGCGCGAAGGTACGAACGGTCACGTATTTCTGCTCGGCCTTCAGATACAGCACCTCGGTCATCGGTATGCGCACCGTGCGGCCGCGCTCCTGAATGACGATGGAGGCCTCGTTGTCCTGCACAGACACCGTCGCTGCCTGCGTCTGCGCGCGCGGCAGGCGCTGCACCTTGGCAAGGGCCTGCTGCAGTCGCGCGAGACGCACGGGCTTGGTGAGATAGTCCGCCACATCGAGTTCGAACGCGCTGACCGCATGGTCCACATGCGCCGTCACGAAGACGATGGCGGGCGGGCTGGGCATTTGCTGGATGGTCTGCGCGAGCGACAGGCCGTCCTGACCGGGCATGTGGATGTCGAGCAGCACCAGATCAATGCCCGCGCCCGTGCGCTGCTGCAGCACGGTCAGGGCCTCGCCGGCGTGTGCGGCCTCCTGTACGGTGTAGTCGGCTTGGCAGTCGGACAGCAGCGTGCGAAGCCGGCTGCGGGCCAGCGCTTCATCGTCGACGATCAGGATGTTCATTCCGCTCGAGGGTTCTATGGAGTTAGTGAGTGTCTGACTGAGAGGCGGGCAGGGCGATGCGCACTCGATACAGGCCATTTTGCATGCCTGCGCTGAAGTCGCAATCCACGTCATGCAGCAAACGCAACCGCTCGCGCACATTGGCCAGGGCAATGCCGTGGCCGCGCGTGGCGTGGGCCTCGCCCTCGCCCTCGCCCTCGGCGGCGTCGGGCACGGTGTTGGTGATCTGCAGAATCACCCGGCGATTGCGCAGCTCGGTGCTGATGCGCAGCTTGCCACCGCGCGCGCAGGGCTCGATGCCGTGCTTGACGGCGTTTTCCACCAGCGGCTGCAGCAAAAGCGGCGGCAGCGTGGACTGCATCGCCTGGGGGTCGAGCTGCCACTGCACGCGCATGCGCTCGCCAAAACGCACCTGTTCGATGTCGAGATAGCGCTGGGCGAGGGTGATTTCCTCCTCCAGCGTGGACGCGGTGCCTTGCTCCATCAGCGCATGGCGGAACAGGTCGCTCAGATCTTCGAGCAGTGCCTCGGCCTTGGCGGGCTCCTCGCGCACAAGGGCCACGGCGCTGTTGAGCGTGTTGAAAAGAAAGTGTGGCCGGATGCGGGCCTGCAGCTCGGTCAGCCGCGCGGTGGTGGCCGCTGGCGTTCTGCCTCGTGCACGCATCTGCAGCACAGCCACCAGTGCCAGAGCCATCAGCCCGCCAGTAAAGCCACTTGCAAGTTGCGGCCATTCACCCGCGTCGGATAGCACCCATGCAAGAAGTTTGCAGGTGCTCACTCCCGAAATGAATCCCAACATTGTGCCAAGTGCGTACTGCATGGCCGTTGGCAGCCGCTGCAGCTGGCTCTTGAGCGCGCAGGTGCACAGCAGCCAGCCGAGCGTCGAGGGCAGGGCTCCGCCGGTGACCAGCGCCAGCCGCGAAAGCCAGTCTGCTGGCGAGTTGGCGTGGAACATCACCCCCACGGCGAGAACCACCTCCACGAACAGA
The DNA here is from genome assembly GCF_011305995.1 of Diaphorobacter sp. HDW4A. Taxonomy (GTDB): domain Bacteria; phylum Pseudomonadota; class Gammaproteobacteria; order Burkholderiales; family Burkholderiaceae_C; genus Diaphorobacter_A. The sequence goes on from NZ_CP049910.1 coordinate 215,688, forward strand.
ACGGCGCGCAGAACGACGCCGATATGGCAGGCGTCGAACACCTGCATCCGCTCTTCGCGGAAGGGGCGTTCGGGCGATTTTTGGCTGAGGGGCGGAAGGGTCGATAAAATTTCGGTCTCTTGCATTGCGGCATCCGGCTTTCTCGGGTGTCGGAACAAACCGGATTATTGCCCTCTCATGTCATCTTCTGCAGCATCGCAACCATCAAAAGACCAACTCGCCACCAAAGCGGAGGCCTGGTCGGCCCTGTTTTCCGAGCCCATGAGCGACCTGGTCAAGCGCTACACGTCGAGCGTGTTCTTCGACAAGCGCATGTGGCAGGCAGACATTCAGGGCTCGCTGGCGCATGCGGAGATGCTGGCGGCGCAGGGCATCATCGGCGCGGCCGATCTGGCCTCCATCCAGAAGGGCATGGCGCAGATCACGCTGGAAATCGAATCCGGCGCGTTCGAATGGAAGCTCGATCTGGAAGATGTGCACCTGAACATCGAGGCGCGCCTCACGCAGCTCGTGGGCGATGCGGGCAAGCGCCTGCACACCGGCCGCAGCCGCAACGACCAGGTCGCCACCGACGTGCGCCTGTGGCTGCGCAGTGAAATCGACCTGATCGAAGGCCTGCTCAAGGAGCTGCAGCGTTCGCTCGTCGAAGTGGCCGAACAGAACGTCGAGGTGATCCTGCCCGGCTTCACCCACCTGCAGGTCGCCCAGCCCGTGAGTTTTGGGCACCACCTGCTGGCCTACGTGGAAATGTTCAAGCGCGACGCCGACCGCATGCTCGACCTACGCAAGCGCGTCAACGTGCTGCCGCTGGGCTCGGCCGCGTTGGCCGGCACGACCTATCCGTTGGATCGCGAACGCGTCGCCAAATCGCTTGGCATGGAAGCCGTGTCGCAGAACAGCCTGGACGGCGTGAGCGACCGCGATTTCGCCATCGAATTCACCGCCGCTGCGAGCCTCTGCATGGTGCACGTGAGCCGTCTGTCGGAAGAGCTGATCATCTGGATGAGCCAGAACTTCGGCTTCATCCGCATTGCCGACCGCTTCACCACTGGCTCGTCGATCATGCCCCAGAAGAAGAACCCCGACGTGCCCGAACTCGCGCGCGGCAAGACCGGCCGCGTGGTCGGTCACCTGATGGGCCTGATCACGCTGATGAAGGGCCAGCCGCTGGCCTACAACAAGGACAACCAGGAAGACAAGGAGCCGCTGTTCGACACGGTGGACACCTTGAAGGACACGCTGCGCATCTTCGCCGAGATGATCGGCGGCCAGATCAACCCGGCTTCCGGCAAGAAGGAAGGCGGCATCACCGTCAACGCCGCCAACATGCGTGCCGCAGCGCAAAAGGGCTACGCCACCGCCACCGATCTGGCCGACTACCTCGTCAAGAAGGGCCTGCCATTCCGTGATGCCCACGAAACCGTCGCGCACGCCGTGAAGCTGGCGCAGCAGCAGGGCGTAGATCTGAGCGAGCTGCCGCTGGCTGAGCTGCAGGCCTTCAATCCGAACATCGAAGCCGACGTGTTCGAGGCGCTGAGCCTCGAAGGCTCGCTCAACGCGCGCAACACGCTGGGCGGCACGGCTCCTGCACAGGTGCGCCTGCAAATCGCGAAGAACCGGGCTCGTCTGGCCTGATATTTGGCCAGACCGTTGGCCTGATATTTGCTGGTTGGATTGGTCCGCAACCTCTGGAATCTTCATGCGCATTTCTCGCCGCCGCGTTCTTCAATTTTCATTGGCTGCCACGGCAGCAGGCCATGCGCCATGGAGCCTTGCAGAGGGACACAGGCCGATCCGCCTGCTGGTCGGATTTCCTCCCGGTGGCGGCACCGACGCAATCGCGCGTCTGCTGGCCGAGAAGCTCAAGGACCAGCTTGGCGAGACCGTCATCGTCGACAACCGCCCCGGCGCGGGCGGGCAGATCGCGGCACAGGTGTTGAAATCAGCTGCGGCCGACGGCAGCACGCTGTTCGTCACGCACGACCACACCATCTCCATCCTCCCGCAGGTCGTGAAGAAGCCGGGCTTCGATCCCGACCGTGACTTCATGCCCGCAGGTGGTTTTGCGAATTTCGTGAACTGCTTTGCGGTCTCTACGGCCACGCCCGTGAAGAGTTTTTCCGATTACGTGAGCTGGGTGAAGGAGCAGGGCCATGGCAAGAGCGCCGTGGGCATTCCGGCACCGGCCTCCACGCCTGAATTTCTGGTGCAACTGCTCGGCAAGCGCTACCAGCTGGACCTGCTGGCCGCGCCGTACCGCGGCAGCGCGCCGATGATCGCCGACATGCTGGGCAACCAGATTCCGGCGGGCATCGGCTCGGTGCAGGATTTTCTTGAGAACCACAAGGCTGGCAAGCTGCGCGTGTTGGCCGTGCTCGGTGGCAAGCGCCAGGCCGCTTTGCCCGATGTGCCGACGTTCGCGGAGCTCGGCCTCAAGGGCTTCGAAGACCTGCCCTACTATGGCGTCTACGCACCTAAGGGCACGCCCGCTGCGTTCATCGAACGCTTCTCGCACGCACTCGCCAAGGTGGTTGCCATGCCCGATGTGCACGAGCAGCTCACCGCCATGGGCATCAATGTCGAGTACCTGACCCCGGTGCAGCTCGCCAAGCGCGAGCACGCGTACACCCAAGCTTGGAAAAAAATCATCCAAGCCAGCGGATTCCAGCCGCAATAAAAGGACACCCCCTGAGGCGTTGCGCGCCTTCCCCCGCTCTCGCATTGCTTTCGCAAGGCGGGCAGGGGACGCAGCCAGCGCGGAGGGGCGGCCCCTGCGCGGCTGCCCTCGCCGTGCCCGTTTCATGCGCTGTAGGCGATTGCATTTCCTTGCTACATTGTGATTTTTGGTAACTGATATCTGATTTTGTTTGTGTTCTCCAGGGCGATATTCGACGGGCATTCAGACTATATTCGTTGCTAGCAATTGGACTGGCGCGGCTTGCTGCCGTGCGCCATGCGCGTGGCTGCCCGAGGGTGGCGCACGGGCTCGGGCGCGCGCTCAAGCAAAATCACGCCAAACGCTCGCAATGCCGCACTGCAGATCGGAGGAGGTCTGTGGCGGCATTCCTCTGGATTTTCGAGAATTCCATATGACAACAGGCACTACTCGCTTTCGCGGAGCACTCCTGACGCTGGCGCTCATGGCGACCGGCGCGGCGCAGGCATTGACCGTCACCAGTTTGTCGCCGCAAGGCGAGGTATCGCGCGTGCGGCAACTGGTGGCCAAATTCGACAGCGCGGCCGTGCGTTTCGGCGACCCGAAGGCGGCCGCACCGCTCACTGTGTCGTGCGACAACGCGGATGCAGGCAAGGGCACGGGCCGTTGGACCGGCGACCGCGAATGGGTTTACGACTTTGCCAAGGACCTTCCCCCAGGCGTGCGCTGCGCGGCAACGCTCAAGTCGGGCTTCAAGTCGCCAAGCGATGCGGAGATCAGCGGCCAGAAGAGCTACCAGTTCAGCACTGGCGGTCCTTACGTGCGCTACATACAGCCAGGCACGTATCAGTCCATCGACGAAGAACAGTACTTCACGCTCACGCTCAATGGCGGCGCGACACTGGACAGCATCAAGCAGAACGTCTGGTGCGTCGCGAGCGGCGTGGGCGAGCGCATTCCGGTGCAGCTCATCGAGGGAAAGCAACGTGAGGAGTTGCTGAAAGCACAGGGGCTCGACAGGGACGCCGCGCGCGATCCACTCTCGTATGTGACGCTGTCCTGCAACCGTCGCCTGTCGTCGGGCTCGGACATGCAGATCGTCTTCGGCAAGGGCGTCGCCACGCCGAGCGGGGTGGCCAACTCGCAGGAAAAGCGCTTCTCGTACAAGGTGCGCGAGCCCTTCCACGCGGAGTTCACCTGCGAGCGCGAGAGCGCGCAGTCGGGCTGTCTGCCGATCCGCCCGATGCTGATCAACTTCAACGCACCGGTCTCGCGCAAGCTGGCAGATGGCATTCGGCTCAAGTCATCCTCCGGGTCGGTCAAACCCAACCTCGGCAACGACGCGGCCGATGCCGATTCGGTGCTGAGCAGCGTGCAGTTCGATCCACCGTTCACGCCCGGCACCAAATTCACCATCGAGCTGCCCAAGGGCTTCCAGGATGCCTCGGGCCGCACGCTGGACAACGCGGCGAGCTTCCCGCTTGCGGTCGCAGCGGGCCAGATGCCGCCGCTTGCCAAGTTTGCGGCTGCGACCTTCGGCATCGTCGAGCGCTTTGCGGAAGGCCCAGAGGGTCCGGCGCTGTTGCCGGTCACGCTGCGCAATGTGGAGCAGGCACTGCAGGTCAGCGGCTTGGATGCGGCCACGGCCGCGAAGACCGCGCAGAGCCAGTCGCCCAAGGTCAGCACCTTCAAGCCCGGCAGCGACGCGGAGATCATCCGCTGGTACCGCAAGGTGCAGCAGTACAACGAATGGTCCATCTCGCGCAAGATCGCGCGCAAGGACGTGAAGGGCGCGCTGCCCAAGATTCTCGAGGGCGAAGGCAATGAGCGGGATTCGACCGTGCAGACGCGTGCGCTGTCCCTGCTTGGCGGCCAGAGCAATGTGAAGACGCTCGATGTGCCCAAGACCCACAGCACCGATCCGCGTCCCTTCGAAGTGGTGGGTATTCCGCTGCCCGTGGGCTTTCACGTGGTCGAGATCGCGTCGCCGATGCTCGGCAAGGCGTTGCTCAGCGAAGAGCTTGGCGCGGGTCGCACGATGTATGTGCGCACCTCGGCGCTGGTGACCAATTTGGCGGTGCACTTCAAGCTCGGCCGCGAGAATTCCGAGGCCTGGGTGACCACACTCGACAAGGGCCAGGTGGTGCCGGGTGCGGTGGTGCGCGTATCAAGCTGCAGCGGCGCAGAAGTGGCCCATGCGACCACCGATGCCAAAGGCATTGCGAAGTTCGACGCACTCCCGTCCCAGCCCGATACCTGCAACAGCGAGGACGACTACAGCCGCGCCTACTTCGTGAGCGCACGTGCCAAGGGCGCGGATGGCGTGGAAGACATGGCCTTCACCTGGAGCGACTGGCAGCGTGGCATCGAGCCGTGGCGCTTCAACGTGCCCACGAGCAGCGAGAGTGATCCCGATCAGGTGGCGCACACCGTGTTCGACCGCACGCTGCTGCGCGCGGGCGAGACCGTGTCGATGAAGCACTATCTGCGCACTCAGAACATGAAAGGCTTCGGCCTGCCGGATGCCACGCCGACCACGCTGGTCGTCACCCATCTGGGCAGCGGCCAGCAGTTCACCGAAGAACTGCAATGGCGCAAGACCACGACCGGTGGCCTGAGCGCCGAGAGCAGCTTCAAGATTCCGTCCGCAGCGAAGCTTGGCGAATACGGAGTCGAGCTGAAAGGCAATGTGAAGGGCAACGAGCGCAGCTTCGGCTCGGGCAGTTTCCGCGTGGAAGAGTTCCGCCTGCCGGTGTTTGATGGCCGCGTCACGCCGACCGACAAGAAGCCGCTGGTGCGCACCCGCAGCGTGCCGGTCGATGTGCAGATCAACTACGTCTCGGGCGGCCCGGCGGCGCGGCTGCCGGTGCGCGTGTCGTCGATGGTGCGCGGCAAGAGCATGAACTTTTCCGACTTCGAGATGTTCAGCTTCCAGCCGCCGCGCAAGCGCGATGCAAACCCCAGTGGCAACAGCGACAACGAGGAACCTACCTCGTCGGAAGACAACCGCGTGATCGCTGACAAACTGCCCGTGACGCTCGACGCCAAGGGCACGGGCACGGTCACCATCGACAAGGTGCCGCAATCGCGCGCACCGCAGGACATGGTGCTGGAGGCAACCTATGCCGATCCGAATGGCGAGGTGCAGACGCTGCGCAGCACGCAGACGCTTTGGCCCGCTGGTGTGATCGCGGGCATCAAGACCGAGGGCTGGGTATCGGCATCGAGCAAGATGAAGTTCCAGGCGCTGGCACTGGCGCTTGATGGCAAGCCGCAGACCGGCGTGCCGGTAGAAGTGCAGGCTGTGGCCCGCATCACCACCACCAGCCGCAAGCGCATGGTGGGCGGTTTCTACAGCTACGACAACAAGACCGAGACCAAGGATCTGGGCACCGTCTGCACTGGCAAGACCGACAGCCGTGGTCTGGTGCTCTGCGAAGCCAAGATATCCGAGGCCGGTGAAGTCGAACTGATTGCCAAGGCGCGCGACAAGGACGGCAACGAGTCGCTGGCCGCCGCCACCGTGTGGGTCACGCGTCAGGGCGAATTGTGGTTTGGTGGCGAGGACCACGACCGCATCGACGTGCTACCCGAAAAGAAGAGCTACCAGCCCGGTGAGACCGCCCAGCTGCAAGTGCGCATGCCGTTCCGCTACGCCACCGCGCTGGTGACGGTGGAGCGCGAGGGCATTCTGAGCTCCGAGGTCGTGCAGCTCAACGGCCAGGACCCGACGGTGAATCTGAAGATTCAGGAAGCCTGGGGCCCGAACGTTTATGTGAGCGTATTCGTGCTGCGCGGACGGCTGCGCGAGGTGCCTTGGTACAGCTTCTTCACCTGGGGCTTCAAGTCGCCACGTGAATGGTGGAATGCCTTCTGGTACGAGGGCAAGGAATATGTCGCGCCGACCGCGATGGTTGACCTGTCCAAGCCCGCTTACCGCTTCGGAATGACCGAGCTGCGCGTGGGCACCAAGGGGCATCAGATCGACGTGAAGGTGGCAGCCGACAAGGAAAGCTACCCGGTGCGCGGCAAGGCGCAGGTGACGATCTCGGCCACGCTGCCCGACGGCAAGCCCGCCGCCGGTGCGGAAATCGCGCTGGCTGCGGTGGACAAGGCGCTGCTGGCGCTCAAGCCCAACACCAGCTGGAACCTGCTTGAAGCGATGCTGCAGCGCCGCTCCTGGGGCGTGGAGACATCGACCGCGCAGATGGAAATCATCGGCCGCAGGCACTACGGCAAGAAGGCTGTGCCCGCGGGCGGTGGTGGCGGCAATCTGCAGGCGCGCGAACTGCTCGACACGCTGCTCGTGTGGACCCCCTCGATCAAGCTCGACGCCAATGGTCAGGCCAAGGTGGAGGTGCCGCTCAACGATGCGCTGACCACGTTCAAGATCGTAGCCGTGGCCGATGCGGGCGTGAGCCTGTTCGGCACCGGCAGCACCGAGATCCGCGCCACGCAGGACCTGCAGATCATCAGCGGCCTGCCGCCGCTGGTGCGCGAGGACGACCAGTTCCGCGCGATGATCACGCTGCGCAACACCACCAAGAACGCGATGAAGGTTGAGGTCACGCCGCGCGCCGCGCTGCTCACGCTCGACAAGCAGACCGTGGACATTCCTGCGAATGACTCGCGTGAAGTGGCTTGGAATGTGACCGCGCCCGCGCAGCTCGCACAAACCCGCGCGCAGGCGCTGATGTGGGAGATCGAGGCGCGTGATGTGACTGCGGGAGGGGCCGCAGGTGCGCGCGATGCGCTCAAGGTGACGCAGAAGCTGATCCCCGCGATTCCGCTGACCGTGCAGCAGGGCACGTTGATGCAGGTGGACGGCAGCGTCGCGATGAGCGTGGCGCCGCCCGCCGATGCGATTGCCGGACGCGGTGGCCTCAAGCTCGCGCTGCAGCCCAAACTTGCCGAAGGCCTGCCGGCGGTGCGCGACTGGTGGATCAACTACCCGTTCATCTGTCTTGAGCAGAAGACCAGCAAGTCGGTTGGCCTGCGCGATGGCGCGATGTGGCAGTCGGTGATGTCGCAGCTGCCGACTTATCTGGACGGCGACGGTCTTGCGATGTACTTCCCGCCGCGCGCTGGCGATTCCAGCATGGGCAGCGACACGCTCACCGCCTATTTGCTGTCGGCGTCCAACGAGGCCTCGGGCTTGCACCCCGAATTCACACTGCCGCCCGAAGCGTTCGATACCATGGTGCGAGGCTTGACCGCGTTTGTCGAAGGCCGCATCCAGCGCAGTTTCTGGAGTCCGCGCAAGGATCTGGACATGCGCAAGATAGCGGCGGTCGAGGCGCTCTCGCGCTACGGCAAGGCCACGCCGCGCATGCTCACCAGCATTCAGATCACGCCCAACCAGTGGCCCACGCATTCGGTGCTCGACTGGTTCATGGTGCTGCAGCGTATGAAGGATGTGCCCGAGCGCGAGCAGAAGATCGCCGAGGCCACGCAGATCCTGCGTGCGCGCCTGTCGTTCCAGGGCACCAAGGTGATTTTCAGCACCGAGAAGGACGACTACTGGTGGTGGCTGATGCAGAACGGCGACGTCAACATGGCGCGCCTGCTGATCGCGGTGATGAACGACCCGGCGTGGAAGGACGACATCGGCCGCATCGCCAATGGCTTCATCCTGCGTCAGCAGAACGGCGCGTGGCACACCACCTCGGCCAATTTCTGGGGCGGCCTGGCACTTGAAAAATTCAGCGCGGTGCATGAGTCCACGCCGGTCGCGGGTTTCACCAAGGCCACACTGGGCGCGAACTCGGCGCTGGTGGACTGGAGCAAGGTCGAGCGCGTGAAGACCACCGATGCGGGCGGTGCACCGAACCAGACGACATGGTTCGGCGCACCCGCATCGCCGGGCAACTTCAAGAACAACACCATGTTCCTGCCGTGGACGCCCGCACCCGAGAGCCTGAACGTCACACAGGTCGGCAGCGGCAAGCCGTGGCTCACCGTGCAGTCAATCGCGGCCATTCGACTGAAGGAGCCGTTCGCCGCCGGTTACGCGATCAAGAAGACGGTCACGCCGGTTGAGCAGGCCGACAAGTCCCTGCCCGCCAACACCTTCTCGCGCGGTGACGTGTTGCGCGTGAAGCTGGAGGTGAACGCGAGCGCCGACATGACGTGGGTGGCCATCACTGATCCGATCCCGGCCGGTGCCACCATCCTCGGCGGCGGTCTGGGTCGCGATTCCGAGATCGCGACCAAGGGCGAGAAGCGCGAAGGCTGGGCATGGCCCGCGTTCGAAGAACGCAGCTTCGAGTCTTTCCGCAGCTACTACCAGTACATCCCCAAGGGCACGATCAGCATGGAATACACCGTGCGCTTGAATAACGCGGGTGAGTTCTCCATGCCACCAAGCCGCGTGGAAGCGCTCTATGCGCCCGAGATGTTCGGCGAATCACCGAACGCGAACGTGAAGGTGGTGGGCGGCAAGTAAGCCCACGACCCGCGCTTCAATGAAGGCCGATCCGGACCGCTGCCGACAAGGCAGTCCGTCCGGGTCGGCTTTCTTTTTTCTGCACGGACGCTTGTGATTTCTGAGGGAAATGGAGGTTTGTTGTCGGTGATCGTGTTTGCCTCGACAGCCGCGATGTGACCATACTCGTCAGGGGACGTCGCCACCGGTTTTCAACGCTAAGCAATGCATTGAAAAACGTGCGACGGCGTCGAGGAGCAGTGACCGAACCAGTCGAACAAACCATGAAGAAAACCAGTGCCTACGCGCGCCGCAAGAACCTATCGCTAGTCGATCATTCCAGACGATATCTGGAGCTCATGCGTCAGGCGGACTTTCCCGGTGCCTATCAACACATGCTCAAGGTGAACGCTCAGGTGCCGGGCCGCGCGTCGGTGCTCATGGATCTGGCCTACAGCGCGTTGCGTTGTGGCCTGCATGAAGAAGCATTTCGCCATTACCAGAAGGCCATCGAGGTCAGCGGTGCAAGCGTCAACACCAACATCTACGATGGCCTCGCCGAGGTTTGCCACCATCTGAAGAATCAGGAAGAGCTGCGCAAATACGCTGCGCTCGCGCTGCAGTCCAAGCGCGATCAGGTAGCGGGCGAGCCGTCGGTGGCGCGCATCGAGGGCACACCACCGACTTTCGATCCCGGCAAGCGCGGTGAGAACGTCATCGCCTACTCGCTGTTCGGCGGCTTGCCGCGCTACTGCGAGACCTCGCTGATCAACGTCGATCTGGCCAAAGACATCTATCCCGAATGGACCTGCCGCTTCTACGTGGACGACACCGTGCCCGCTGCGGTCGTTCAGAAGCTCAGGGACAAGGGTGCCGAAGTGGTGCAGGTGAGTGCTGAGCAGAAGGAACTGTCAGGCCTCTACTGGCGCTTCTTCGTGATGAGCGATCTCACAGTCAAGCGCTTTCTGATCCGCGACGCCGACTCGCTGGTGTCCTATCGAGAACGCGCCGCCGTCGATGAGTGGATCGCGAGCGGCCAATGGTTCCACACCATGCGCGACCGCTACTCGCACACCGAGCTGATCCTCGCGGGCATGTGGGGCGGCGCGCAGGGCGTGTTCAAAAACGTCGAGCAGTTGATCCGCGACTTCGTGAAGACTGGCCGTTTCATGAATGCGCGGGTCATGGACCAGCATTTCCTGCGTTTCGTCGTCTGGCCTGTGCTGTCACAGAGCGTCTGCGCGCACGACAGCCAGGGCTTCGAGCCCGGCGCACGCGCGTTTCCCACGCCCGCAAAGCAGGCCGAGTTCGAGCACTGGTTCGAATTCCATGTCGGCATGAACGAAGGCTCTGCCGTGTTTGCCATCGCGATCAGCGATGCGGCGGCGGACAGGGCGCGTTGGGAGCTGCTCGATGAGAAGGGAATGCTCGTGTGCGCATACGAGACGAGCATTCCCGCATCGCGCCAGATCCGGGTCGATGTGCCGAGGCACTACGGGCGCAGGGTGCAGGCGGGGGAGTGGAGTGTGAAGGTGCATCCGTACCGGGCGGCGGCAGGGGTAATCTGACTTCGAGGTACGGAGCGGCTTTCAAACTGCCGCTTTATCGACCGAGAGAGCCCGCAGTCCCGAGGCTGCATCGTGCGCATGATGCACGTGCGCGCGCATCTGCCGGTATGCGTTGGCCGCGTCGTAGGCGAGCAGCGCCTCGACGATGCCGCAGTGCTCTTCGTATGAAGCCGCCACGCGTGCGATCTGCATGAACTGGTTGCGACGGTAGGCGTTCGCGCGCTTCTGCAGGTTCTGCGTCACCTCGATCAGTTCGGGATTGTGCGAACCCTGCAGAATCACGTCGTGCAATTGGCTGTTGAGCTCGTGATAACGCACCACATTGCATGCCTGCATGGCAGCGAAGCCTTCGGCGTGGACGTCGCGCAATTGGGAACGCTGAGCCTCCGTCATGCGCATGGCTGCGTAGCGCGCGCAGGCGGCCTCAAGATCGCCGATGGATTCGAACAGATGCGTGAGGCGGTCCTCGGTGATCAGCGCCACCGTGGCGCTGCGGTTCGGGCGCAGCTCGATCAGGCCGAGCGTCGCCAGCTGGCGTAGCGCCTCGCGGATGGGCGTGCGCGAGACGCCGAGCCGCTCCGCCAGCATGGCTTCCTCCAGCCGCGTGCCGGGCGTGAAATGACCGAGCACGATCTCGTCCGCAATGCGCTGGCAGACGTCGTTGGACATGCGGCCGCGATGGGCTGTCATGGCAGTGCTGCGAGCTCGTTGCGACTCAGTAGCCGACGGCCTGCCCGTCGCGTCGGTGGTCCGACCCGGCAGCGTAGACCGCATCGGTGGTGCCGCTGATGTCCGCATCGAGGCGGGCCACCAGCTGGGCGCTGCCGAATTCGAGATTGCCGGGGACCATGATCTTCGGGGTGTGCCCCATGCGCCGCAAGCCTTCCACGACGGCCTGCGGAACGGCGGGCTCGAGAATCAGTTGCCCCGCATCGTCGATGCGCCAGCGCGGTGCGTCGGATGCGGCCTGCGGGTTCCAGCCTTCCACCAGGTAGCGCATGACCATCTGCAGATGGCCTTGGGGCTGCATGTTGCCGCCCATCACGCCAAACGCCATGACGGGCTGACCGCCGCGCGTGAGAAACGCGGGGATGATGCTGTGCAGTGGCCGCTTGCCGCCCGCCACTTGATTGACATGGCCGGGCGTGGTGACGAAGCCAAGAGCGCGGTTGTGCAGCGCGATGCCGGTGCCCGGAACCACGACGCCCGAGCCGAAGCCCTTGTAGTTGGATTGAATGAACGAGACCATGCGACCCTCCGCATCGGCCGCGCATAGATACACGGTGCCCCCGGACGGGGGCTGGCCTGGGCCGTACTGGCCCGCGCGCTCGGGATCGATCAGGCGGGCGCGCTCGCGCAGATAGGCGGGGGCGAGCAGTTGTTCCTGCGTCACGCGCATGTGGTCGACGTCGGCGAGATGCATGTGCGCATCGGCGAACGCGAGGCGCATGGCCTCGATTTCCAGATGCATGCGTTCGGCGGAGCCCGGGGCGGTTTTTTCATACGGCAAATGGTCCATCACACCGACGGCGATGAGTGCCGCCATGCCGATACCGTTCGGCGGAATCTCGTGAACCTCATGTCCCCGGAATGCGACAGACACCGGGTCCACCCATTCCGCTTGGTGGGCAGCAAGATCCGACAGGCTGAGCGCCGCGCCATGTTCCGCAGCGAAGGCGGCGATCTTCTGTGCGAGCGCGCCGCGATAAAAGCTCTCGCCACGGGTGCGCGCGATTTCTTCGAGAGTGTCGGCCTGTGCGGCGAATTTCCAGATTTCGCCGGTGCGCGGAGCGCGGCCCTGCGGGATGAATTCGGAGAAACCCGGCTGCATGTGCAGTTCTTTGGCAGCCTGCGCCCATTGGTGTGAGATCACAGGGCTGACGGGGAAGCCTTCGCGTGCGTAGCGCATGGCATCACGGAACAGGTCTTCGAACGGCAGCTTGCCGAAGCGTTCGGACAGCGCATGCCATGCGGCCACGCCACCGGGCACGGTGACGCTGTCCCAGCCGCGCATGGGCATGGCGGCGAGACCGGCGAAACGCTCGGGTGTCCAGCTCGCTGGCGAACGCCCCGAGGAGTTCAGGCCATGCAAGGCCGCACCATCCCACACCAGTGCAAAGGCGTCGCCCCCGATGCCATTCATGGTTGGCTCGACCACGGTCAGCGCGATGGCGGCGGCAAGGGCTGCGTCGATGGCATTGCCACCGCGCGCAAAGGCCTGGGCACCCGCTTGTGCGGCGAGTGGTTGCGATGTGGCAACCACATTGCGTGCCACGACAGGTTGGCGCGCGGAGGGAAAGGGCAGGTTCCAGTTCATCATTTTCGGGGGCTCGTGAAAGTCAGCGAAGGTGGGCGAAAGGCGGTGCTCGTCACAGCGTGATGTTGGCCGCCTTGAGGACTGCGCCCCATTTGGCCCGGTCACTGGCGGTCACGGCAGCCAAGCGTTGTGCGTTGTCGAAGTGGACCACAAATCCCTTCTGCAAAAGGCCTTCGGTCAATGCGGCTTCGGCGAGTGATTTCTGCACCGCGTCGGACAGGCGATCGCGGATGTCTGCGGGCGTGCCCTTTGGGGCATACAGGCCGAACCAGTTGTCAGCGTTGTAGCCTTTGACACCGGCTTCCTCCACGGTAGGCAGATCGGGATAGACGGGAACGCGTTGGCCGGAGGTAACGGCGAGGGCGCGTAACTGCCCAGTCTTGATGAAGGGCTGCGATGCCGCGACGCTGTCGAACATGAACATCACGTTGCCTGCGATCAGATCCGGCAGCGCCTGCGAGCTGCCGCGATACGGCACGTGTACGGCCGGCACGCCCAGCGTCTGCAGCAGCAGTTCGGCCTCAAGATGCGACAGCGTGCCGTTGCCCTGCGATGCGTAGTTGATCTTGCCGTCGCTGGCCTTCAGCCAGGCCGCGAACTCGCTCATGTTCCTTGCGGGTACGGAAGGGTGCACGTTCAGAATGTGCGCGCCGTTGGCGAGCAATGCAACGGGCTCGAAATCGCGCGTGATGTCCGATGTGGCCTTGGGGTAGAGATGTCCCGCAATGGCTTGATTGGTGAGCGCGCAAAGGAACAGGTTGTAGCCGTTGGGCGCGGACTTCGCACCGGCCTCCATGCCGATCATGCCGCCTGCTCCGGGCTTGTTTTCCACCACCACGGACTGCTTGAGATGCGTGCCCATGGACTGCCCCAGCGTGCGCGCGAGAATGTCCGTGGCGCCTCCTGCAGGGAAGGCTATGACCATGCGCAGCGGACGATCCGGATAGCCCGCTGATTGCGCCCAGACGGAGTGGCTGGTGCCCACCAACGCACTGCCTGCGGCGAGGCCGAGTGCGTTGCGAAGCAGGTCCCTGCGTGTGCTGTTCGATGGCAGCAGAGCAGATTCTGGAGAGAGGCTGGTGGGCGCTCGGTGCATACAAATCTCCTGATTTCTCGCCACATCGGCGGAATGTGCATGCAATCTTGGCAATGATTTCATGCGTTTGGTATGTATTTGCAAGACCCGCATGAGCGCGGGCTTTGCAGCGGTTTGTATTTGCCCCGGCATCGATACACTCGGGATAGCCCGATGCGGGATTTCCCCTGTTTTGTGGTTTTGAGGCGTGTGTGAGTCGCCGGATGCGACCGAACTTTCGCCGTCGACATACGAAGAGCGGTGTATGCAAATTCCGAGCCCGATCCGTGTGCCCACTTGATGCCAAACCGCAGTGCATGCCCGATGGATGAGCGATGATGTCTTGGGGCAAACGAAGCACTTCTCGTTACGGTCTTGCATACATGTTCCAATGGCGCTTTTCCAACTGCCCCAGAAGTCTTGCCATGCTGATCGGTCTCGCCGCCAACCGTTTGCACCACCAGAATGTGGAAGGTGCGTTGTTTGAATTCCTGCGCCATGCCGAGGCGGGGATTCGAGAACTCCAGATCGGATTTCATGCGGTGGGCCGTACCTACGATGCGATTGCGCAGATGGGCATGTTGGCGGGTTATGCGCCCCTGGAGCGTTATCCGCGTGGCAGCCGTGGCGGGTTGATGAAGCTGGTGGCTGAGGTGGTGGGTATGCCCGAGGAAGGCCGCACGCTGGACGGTGCGATCTATTTGATTGACCCTGTGGACCCGTCGTCGATTTTTCCCGAGGCGCTGGCGCTCAAACGGCAGTGCCTGATTCACTCCAAGCCGTTTCTCTCGACTGTGGCGAGCGCGCGTGATTGGCTGGAGATGGAGCGCATCCATGCGGGCCTGCCGCGGGATCCGGCTGCGGATCGCTTGCATGATTTTGAGAATCAGACCGTTGCGCTGATCGCGCACGATGCGCTCAAGCCGACCATGCTGGAGTTTGTGGATCGCAACTTCGAACTGCTGTCGCGCTTTGGCCGCCGAGTGGGCACGGGGACGACCGGGCAGCGGCTCAACGAGCTCGCGTGGAGCAAGGGCTGGCCAGAGGACAAGGAATGGGTGTATCGCTTCAACAGCGGCCCGCTCGGTGGCGATGCGCAGATCGCCGATCTGGTGCTCGACCGGCGCTGCCAGCGCGCGATTTTCTTTGAAGACCCGCATGTCGCGCGCCAGCACGAGGCTGACATCCAGTTGCTCGAGCGCGCGGTGACGACGGTGACGCACGAGACCGTCTGCGTGACTGCTCCGCACATTGCGCAGCGCTGGTGCGATGCGGCCCGGATCCGCGCGCAGCAGAATTGATTGTCCCTATTGCGCAGCCGATGTGTCACGCAACCGTCATGTGTGCCAGCTACATTGATGGGGCTGAAGCGAAGCAACGCAAACACCAGATCTCCGGTGACTGCCGCATGCCTCGCATCGGTGCTGAAGTTCCAGTGCGTTGTGCATTGGGCCAATTGCGGGAGCGCCAGCGCTGATGCGAGGAAGACAGTCCAACCGTTTGGCGGTGATGCAGCGCTCCGGTTTCGATACGACGTGATGGACATGGGTATCTGAGACGGGCGTCGCACATCTGCGGAGCCGACCGCATACGTGGTTGTTTGATCATCACCGATCCAATCACCGTATCCGGCGCCTTCAGCGGCCGAGGGGAAGAACGTGGTTGCAATGACCATGTTGGATAATTTCCCCCACGGCATTCAAACAAACGCGCCCATGTCCCGTGCTGGCGTCGTTGGTTGAATGCGATGGCAACCTTCTTTCTTCTCCCTCATGAATTTCTGGCTTGCAGTTTCCTCGCATGGTTCGGCGTGCCGACGTGCACCCGTGTCGGCGCTGCTGGCCTTGTTTGCTTTGGCGTTCGCCCCGCAGGCGAGTGCCTTGCCGAGTTACGAAGAGGTGCGTCAGGATTTTCGTTCGTCCGAGACGCAGATCCTGTCGCGAGAGGGCGAGGCGATTCAGCGCATCCGCACCGATGCGACCGTGCGACGCGGTCAGTGGATTGCGCTGGCCGATGTGTCGCCCGCGCTGCGCACGGCGCTGGTGCTGAGCGAGGACAAGCGCTTCTTCGAACACAGCGGCGTGGACTGGGGTGCCGTGTCGTCCGCCGCCTGGGGCAATCTCTGGAACCAGCGCACGCGTGGCGCGAGCACCATCACCATGCAGCTCGCGGGTCTGCTCGATGGCGACTGGCGGCAGGGGCCGGGCGGTCGCACGGTGGTGCAGAAGGCGGGGCAGGCGGTGGCCGCGCAGGTGCTGGACCGGCGCTGGCGCAAGGACCAGATTCTCGAGGCCTATCTCAATCTCGTGCCGTTTCGCGGCGAGTTGGTGGGCATCGATGCGCTGTCGCGCACGCTGTTCGATAAGGCTCCGCATGGCCTCGACGAGCGCGAGGCGGCCGTGGCGGCGGCGCTGGTGCGCGCGCCCAATGCCAGACCCGCGCAGGTGGCAGAGCGTGCCTGCGGCGTGCTCAAGGACATGCGCAAGTCGCAGGCCACGAGCTGCGATGCGCTCGATCTGTTCACAACGGGTGCGTTGCAGCGCCGCGCCTTCGATCCGAGCGAGGGCATTGCACCGCATTATTCGCGGCAGTTGCTGGCGCAGTTGCGCAACCAAGGCACGGACGTGAAATCGGCGCGGCTGCGCTCCACGCTCAGCGCGCCGCTGCAGCGCGTGGCGGTGGAGACCCTCACGCGCCATCTGCGCGAGCTGCGTGGGCGCAATGTGGAGGACGGGGCCATCGTCGTGCTCGACAACGCCACCGGAGAGGTGTTGGCCTGGGTGGGCTCGTCGGGCATGTTGAGCCAGGCCTCGGAAGTGGATGGCGTGCTCGCGTGGCGGCAACCGGGATCGACGCTCAAGCCATTTCTCTATGCCGAAGCGATTGCCGAAAAGCGGTTGACTGCCGCGTCGCTGATAGAGGATTCTCCGGCCTACATCCCGACTGCGAACGGGCTCTACATTCCGCAGAACTACGACCGCCATTTCAAGGGCTGGGTCTCGGCGCGCACGGCGCTGGCTGCATCGCTCAACGTGCCGGCTGTGCGCACGCTGGTGATGGTGGGGACCGACCGCTTTCATGAACAGCTCAAGGCGCTGGGCATGCCGCTGCGCGAATCGGGCGGCTACTACGGCTACAGCCTGGCGCTTGGCAGCGCGGAGATTCCGCTGCTGTATCTCACCAATGGCTATCGCACGCTCGCCAATGGCGGGCGTTGGACGGGCGTGCAGATGCAGCCTGCGGCAATAACAAAAGACAAGAGCCCAACGCAGCCCGCATCGAAACAGGTGATTGATGAGGGCGCGGCCTTCATTGTGGGCGACATGCTCAGCGACACGAATGCGCGCGTGCGCACCTTCGGCACGGACAGCGTGCTCAACACGCGATTCTGGACGGCGGTGAAGACGGGCACCAGCAAGGACATGCGCGACAACTGGGCGCTGGGCTGGTCGCAGCGCTACACCGTGGGCGTGTGGGTGGGCAACGCGAGCGGCGCGCCCATGCATGATGTGAGCGGCACCAGTGGCGCGGCGCCGATCTGGGCCGAGCTCATGGTCTGGCTGCACCGGAGCGAACGCAACCGCATTCCCAAGCCGCCCGCGAACGTGGTGAAGACCGCCGTGCAGTTCGGCGCGCTTGATACCGCTGGTAGCTGGCTCGAGAGCCCGCGCGAAGAATGGTTTCTGCGCGGCACCGAGCAGAAGCTGTTCGCCATTGATTCGGTGGAGTCGGCGGCCGCGCAAGCGTCTTCAACATCGTCATCATCGCGTGGCAAGAAGGCCGCAACGCAGGCTGTAGCGCAGGGCATGCCCGCGCGCATTCTCTCGCCGGTCTCGGGCACCATCGTCGCGCTGGATCCTGACATTCCACCTGCACGCCAGCGCGTGCAGTTCATCGCGACCGATGCGCCCGACGGCGTGCGCTGGCTGTTCAATGGCAAGGAGCAGGGACGTGGTGCGCGCTGGGGCTGGTTGCCATGGCCGGGGCGCTACAAGGTCGAGCTGATCGACGCGAAGGGCCAGGTGCTGGACGAGACGGCGGTGGAAGTGCGTGGCGCGGGCGTGCGTCAGCAGAGTCAGCAGAAGTAGCGCGAAGTCTGTACCATCGACTAGGCAGGCGGGTGAGCGCTGCCGAGCAGGCTCGTGCGCATCCTGCTCGGCATCTCGTCCGCACCTTAAAAACCAAGCCCCAACCACACGTGCTGCATACCTTCGCTCCGCTCCTGTTCGTGCTGATCTGGTCGTCCGGCTTTCTGATCGGGCGGGGCGTGGCCTCTCATGCCGATCCGTTCTGGTTTCTGGCATTGCGCTTTTCGCTGGTGTGCGTGGTGTTCACCGCCGCCGCATGGTGGGCGCGGGTGGCGTGGCCGCGCGGCGCCAAAAGCATTGGGTTGCACCTGCTGGCGGGCGCGCTCATGAGCGGCTTCTATCTGGGCCCGAGCTGGTGGGCCATGTCCCAGGGCATGCCTGCGGGCATCATGGCGTTGATCGGCGCGCTGCAGCCCTTGTTCACCGCGCTGATCGCGGTGCTGGTACTGCACAGGCGATTGTCGGGAACGACCTGGCTGGGGCTGGCGCTGGGCTTTGGCGGCGTCGCACTGGTGCTCTGGCCCCGGCTGGCTGCGGCCGATGCGTCGGCGCTGTCGCTGCCCGTGGTGCTGATTGCGGCGGGCAGCATTCTGTCGTTGACGGTGGGATCGATGGTGCAGAAGTCACCGCTCGCGGCCAATGATTTGCGCAGCGCCGGTGCGGTACAGAACATCGGCGCGGTGATCGTGCTGACCGTCATGGCGCTCATCTTCGGCAAGCCGCACTGGGACAACTCGCCGCTGCTCTGGGGCTATCTGGCCTATGCTGTGCTGGTGCTTTCGGTGGCAGGCACCACGCTGCTCATCTGGCTTATGCGCCGGGGTGAGGCCACGCGCACCACGGCACTGCTGCTGGCGGTGCCGCCGTTGTCGGCGCTGCAGGGCTGGCTGATCTTCGGCGAGACCATGGTGGCCATGCAGATAATCGGTTTTCTGGTGGCGATTGCCGGTGTGGCGCTGGCGCGGCGCTGAAAAAAATTCAAACAGGGCACAGCAGGCTTCAAACCGGGGCGCGTTGTGCGGCGCTACCATTGCCGGATTCCAGATAAGAACCCGTGGCGCCTTGCCGCGCGCCGAGGAACACTGCCATGCCTGAACTCTCCAAAATGACCTGTATCGAGGACCTGCGCCAAGTCGCGGAGCAGCGCGTGCCGCGCATGTTCTACGATTACGCGGATTCGGGTTCGTGGACCGAAACCACCTACCGTGCCAACAGCGAGGATTTCCAGAAGATCAAGCTGCGCCAGCGCGTGGCGGTGAACATGGAAGGTCGCAGTACTGAAGTCTCCATGGTTGGTCAGAAGGCCAAGATGCCGGTGGCGATTGCACCCGTGGGCCTGACCGGCATGCAGCATGCAGACGGCGAGATCCACGCCGCGCGCGCAGCGGAGAAATTCGGCATTCCGTTCACCCTGTCCACCATGAGCATCTGTTCCATCGAGGACATCGCGGAGAACACGACGGCACCGTTCTGGTTCCAGCTCTACATGATGCGCGACCGCGAAGCCATGACGCGCATGATCGACCGGGCACGCGTCGCCAAGTGCAGCGCGCTGGTGCTCACGCTCGACCTGCAGGTGATCGGCCAGCGTCACAAGGACATCAAGAACGGCCTGACTGCGCCGCCCAAGCCCACCATCCCCAACCTCATCAACCTGATGACCAAGCCGCGCTGGTGCCTGGCCATGGCGGGCACCAAGCGCCACACTTTCCGCAATCTGGTGGGCCATGTGAAGGGCGTGAGCGACATGAACTCGCTGGCCGCTTGGACCAACGAGCAGTTCGATCCACGCCTGTCCTGGGAAGACGTTGCCTGGGTTCGCAAGCAATGGGACGGTCCGCTGATTCTCAAGGGCATCATGGACGTGGAGGACGCGCGTCTGGCCGTGCAAAGCGGCTCCGACGCGATTGTAGTGAGCAACCACGGCGGTCGCCAGCTTGACGGCGCGCCTTCGTCGATCCACGCGCTGCCCGCCATCGTCGACGCGGTTGGCCAGCAGATTGAGGTCTGGATGGACGGCGGTATTCGCGGTGGTCAGGACGTGCTCAAGGCCTGGGCGATGGGCGCGCGCGGCACCATGATCGGTCGCGCCATGGCCTACAGCCTGGGGGCCTTCGGCGAGGCGGGCGTGAGCAAGGCGCTGCAGATCCTGCACAAGGAACTCGATGTGAGCATGGCGTTCTGCGGCCACACCAACATCCAGAATGTGAACACAGCAATCCTGTTGCCAGGCACCTTCCCGACGAAGGATACTCCTCAGTACTGAGGCGGCATTTTTGAGGCTTCATGCCAGCGCGCGACGCCCGGGCCGGAAGCCGTGCGTTCGCGACAGCCAGACGATGTAGAACGCGAGCACCGCCAGCACGGTCAGGGCGAATGGCAGCACGCCAGCGCCGAGATGCTGCAGCAACAGGCCACCCACCACGCCGCCTCCGGCAATGGCGAGGTTGAACACGGTGACCAGCATAGACTGCGCGATATCGGCATTCTCGGCGGCCGCATCGGCCAGAGCCGTCTGCAGCAGGGTGGGCGCACCGCCGAAGGTGATGCCCCACAGCGTCACGCCTGCATAGACCAGCGGCGCGGACGCGTTGGCAAAGCCCAGCAGCAGCGCCGCCACCGCGAACAGCGCGAGGCTCAGCAGGGTGGCGTTGCGCAGCCGATGATCCACGGACAGGCCGGTGATCCAGATGCCGAACATCGACGTGACGCCAAAGAGCAGCAGTACCGCATCCACACGCTGGTCCAGCCCCACCGATGCGAGATACGGCGCGATGAAGGTGTAGAGAATGTTGTGCGCCAGAATCCACGCCAGCAGGGCCAGAAGAATCGGGCGGATGCCCGGCAGCCTCGCGATGTGGTGGATGCGGCGGCGATGGGCGGCGCTTTGTCCGGCGAAGTCCGGTATGGCGATCCGCATCCAGGCGAGCAGCACCAGTGCCAGCGCGGCCATGATCCAGAACACCGCGCGCCAGTCAAACAGCGTGCCAAGCCAGGCGCCCAGCGGCACGCCGATGGACAGCGCAATCGGCTGCCCCACACCGGCGATGGCCATGGCGCGGCCCAGTTGCGCGGGCGCGACCAGCCGCCGCACATAACCGGCCAGCAGCCCCCAGATCACCCCCGCGGCCATGCCCGCAACAAAGCGCGCGAACAAGGTAAAGCCGT
The DNA here is from genome assembly GCF_011305995.1 of Diaphorobacter sp. HDW4A. GTDB lineage: Bacteria > Pseudomonadota > Gammaproteobacteria > Burkholderiales > Burkholderiaceae_C > Diaphorobacter_A. The sequence continues at coordinate 236,984 of NZ_CP049910.1, forward strand.
AGTGGGTCGACAGCGCCGTCGCGACATTGAAGACCAGTAGGCAGGCAATCGCCAGCATGAACAGCGGGCGCCGATTCCAACTGCGGGTGAAGGCGATCACCGGAATCGCCGACAGCACCGAACCCAGCGCGTACAGTGTAATGAACTGCCCCGCCATGGATTCGCTGATGTGCATGCCGGCGCTGATCTGCGGCAGCAGACCAGCGGGCATGGTTTCGGTGGTGATTGCGAGAAAGCCCGCGAAGGTGAAGACCAGCAGCTTCCAGATCGGAAGGGGGTGCCCATCGTTGGCGTGGTGCAGTCGGGTGTCGGAGTGGGGCAGGTGGGTGGAGGTCATGGTGGTTCCTTGCGGGTCGGTACGCATCACGCGAGAAACGATGCCGCCATGTCCTTGTCGCCATGGCCTGCGGCGAGTGCGCGCTCGAAGCGCTGCAGGCCAGCCTGTGCTCCATCGAGGCGCAGGCCCGCATCATGCGCTGCGTCCACGACGAGTTGCGCATCCTTCACCGCGTTCACCACGCTGAAGCTCGCGGCGAAGTTGTTCTTGAGAATCGCTGCGGACTTGGCCTGAAAGAAGCCGCTGTCCATCGGACCATCGCTGACCGCATTCACCACCAGCGCGGGATCGACGCCTAGCGCCTGCGCGAACGCCAGACTCTCTGCCAGACCGTGGGTGAGCGAGAAGGCCCAGTGGTTGAGGGCGAGCTTGAGGCGGCTGCTTTCACCGGCCGTCTCTGATGCCCAGATTGTGCGTTTGCCCACTGCATCGAATACGGCCTGCGCCTGGCTGCGATGCGAGAGCGGTCCCGACGCGAGGATGATGAGCTGTGCCTGCTCCGCCGGTTGCCGGGTGCCTTGCACCGGCGCGTCGTAGAAGTTCAGCCCGAGTTGTCGCGCATGGGCCTGCAGCAGGGCGGTTCCGGCTATGCCGACGGTGCTCATCTGCAGCCAGAGGGCATGCGGCCGGAGGCCGGAGGCGGCCAACTCCATGGCGTTCATCACGCTGTCGGCATCCTTCAGCATGGTGATCACGATGTCTGCCCGGTCGACGGCATCGGCTGCATGCTCGAACGCGGCCACACCATCGGCCTCGAGCGCGCGGGCTTTGTCGAAAGTGCGGTTCCATGCACGCACGGAAAAGCCGCGTCGGGCCAGATTGCGGGCCATGGGTGCGCCCATGGTGCCTGTTCCGAGAACGGCGACGGAGGTTGTGTTGTTGAGATCCTGCATAGTGCTGCGATAAATAAAAATATTGGAACGAACGTTCCTGAATTGGTGGAAAAAAACGCGGCAGGCGAAAGAACCTGTCGCGCTGCGGGGGTCAGAGTGCCGACAGCGTCACTTCGATCACATCGTGCAGGCACTGCTTGCGCTGCGCGGCCGTGCTGCCTTTGCTGCTCACGCGCATGCCCTGGATCGTGTTGACCACGAAGCGGGCGAGCGCGCGGGCGGACTTGTCGGGCGAGATTTCCTGAGTATTCTGTGCACGCTGGATCAGCTTTTCGAGCGCTTTCTGCAGCCTCTGCAGATTGTGTGTGACCAATTCGGCCACTGCCGGGTCATGTCCCGCCAGCTCGAGCGAGGCATTGGCGATCAGGCAGCCACGGCGCTGCGGGTCCTGCAACTCGTCACTTGCGATGCGCAGGAGCAGTTCGCGAATCAGTTCCTTGGCAGGAGCGTCACCCGCCAACAACTCGACGTTTGCCGTGGTCACGGTTGCATAGCGGCGAAGCGCCTGCTGATAGAGGGCCTGCTTGTTTTCGAAAGTGCTGTAGAGACTGCTGCGCGACAGGCCTGTGCCGTTCACCAGATCCTGCACGGACGTGGCGGCGTAGCCGCGCTGCCAGAAGACATTCATGGCGGCATCGGCAATATCGTCGGGCTCGAATTCCTTTTTTCGCATATCGAATTCAATATTGGAATGATCGTTCCTGAAGTTTAAATGGCTGCCAACTCAACGTCAACTGGGGCGCTGAATGTGGTTTTTGCGTGCTGGAGATGTGTCATTGTGTTATCCGGTCTTGAGGAATTTGCATTGATTTACGCTGCGGCAGTGCAGCAAGCCTATGTCCTACAGGCAACCCGGTTTTCTGATTCCAAACTCCGTCGATCCGTCCGGCCACGTCCCCGGCGGTTTCCAACCCAAACATAGGAGTGCGGACATGCTGGACAACCTGATTCGAGAGATTGGTACACGCTTCGGTCTCGGCGGAGATCAAGCGAAATCCATTGCGCAGATGCTGCTGGCCTTCATCACCAACCCTGCTTCGGGCGGGATTTCCGGCTTCCTGACGCGTTTGCGTGGTGAGGGCCTTGAGGGTGTGGTGCAAAGCTGGCTCGGTACTTCGTCGACCCCGCAGGTGCCAAGCGGTACTCAAGTGGAGTCCATGTTTGGTGCGGGCGCCGGTGGCGGTCTGCTGTCCACCATCGTGTCGCGACTCGGTCTGCCACGCGACCAAGTGGTTGGCGTGGTGGGCGCGATGTTGCCCAAGCTCATTTCCTTTTTGACGCCCGGAGGTTCCGTGCCTTCCGTGCTGCCTGCCGAAGTCGCCTCGCTTGCGGAAGGCGGGCGCGGACTGCTCGGAGCGGCGCTGGCTGGAACGGCGGCGGTCGGTGCGGGAGCGGCGAGTGTTTCGTCAGCTGCATCGCAAACCGCTGCAGCGGCCAGCAGTGCGGGCGGTGGTCTTGGCAAGTGGCTGCCGTGGATCATCGGTGCGTTGATCGTCATCTTCGGCATCAACTACTGCAGCAAGAAGAAGACCGACGTGGACACGCCACCACCAGCTTCCACGACCGCTCCGGCAACACCGGCTCCAACAGCACCTCCCGCATCGGTGGCCGCTGTTCCGGCGCCTGCTGCGGCCAGCGATACCGCTGTCGGTATACCCATGGGGGCGGCCGTGATCGACAGCATGGCGCAGGATCTGCCGATGCTGCGCGTGTTCTTTGACACCGGCAAGACCGATGTCGCCACCGAATTCAACGACAAGTCCAAGGCTTTCGTCGACTACCTGAAGGCCAACGCCGACGCGAAGGCTGTTGTCTCGGGATTCAACGATCCTACGGGCGACCCGGTCAAGAACGCAGAGCTGTCCAAGCAACGCGCGCAGGCCGTGCAATCCGCACTCGTGGCGGCTGGCATTCCTGCTGATCGCACGGTGCTGGAAAAGCCCGCTGAGACGACCGATACCGGCACGACCAATGCCGCATCACGTCGTGTGGACGTGGTGGTGCGCAAGTAAGCCAACTGGCTGACTAGCTCACAAAGCCGCCGCGCTGTTGCGTGGCGGCTTTGTCGTTTGTGGAGGTCAGCCGCTTTGCTGGAGCAACTGGCTTTTCACGGTGTTGAGCAGTTCGTTGGCAAGCTGAGGCCTGTTGACCGCGCGGGCCAGCGTCAGTGCGCCGACGGCGGTGGAGAGCAGGGTGATGGAGCGCTCGCGTGCGTGGTCATCGGCCCAGTCGAAGGACTCGGCCATCCGCGTGATCATGGTTTCGAGCGCTTCGGTGAAACTGTCCTGGAGCGCAGCGCTGCGCGCCACCTCGGGTGCTAGCGAGACCAGCGGGCAGCCATCGCCCGGATCGCTCAGATGCGCGCGGTTCAGATAGCGCTCCACAAAGCGTTGCCTGAGGTCGTCATCGGCTTGGCGCTTGCGGAACAGGCGGCGCTCGGAATGAGTGAAGGCGCGCGCAAGCGCCTCCGAGGCCAGCGCCTCTTTTGATGTGAAGTGCGCATAGAACGCGCCATGCGTGAGGCCAGCGGCCTGCATGATCTCGGCGACGCCCACGCGGGCAAAACCGCGCTCGCGGAACAGGCGGGCAGCCTCGTCAAGAATGCGTTCGCGTTTCTGCGCGGTTTCACTGGCGGGGTAGCGCATGGCGGCTTTGCTGGGTTGTGATGGCCTCAAGTGTATTCCTGTCTATCGGTGGCATGATGACCATCATGGATTGAAGTATGATGAATATCATGAATAAGCCGCAGTAAGGAGCTATCTTCCATGAGCGAAAAGCTTTACCTTGACGATCTCTTCGTCGGTCAGAAATTCAAGAGCCGCGAGTACCTGCTTGATGCGCGGCAGATCATGGCCTATGCACGCGAGTTCGATCCGCAACCGTTTCACACCGACCCCGAGCTGGCGAAGAACACTTTTTTCCAGGGCCTTGCCGCCAGCGGATGGCACACGGCGTCGATCACCATGAAGCTGGTGGTGGAGAGCCTTCCGATGTCTGGGGGGGTGATCGGCGCGGGCGTCGAAGAACTGCGCTGGCCGCTGCCCACGCGGCCCGGTGACGTGCTGCATCTCGAATCCGAAGTGCTGGAAATCATTCCCTCGCGTTCCAGACCAGATCGAGCCATCGTGCGCATCCGCTGCGATACCAAAAATCAGAACGGCGATGTGGTGCAGAGCTTCATCCCCAAGCTGCTCGCGTTCAAACGTCAGGCGGCCTGACATCGCTGGCTGGTTCGGCTACCGTCGTCAAATGGTGCGACGAGAGGGCTGTTTTGGGACGGTGCGCCGCTATGCTTGCAGACTTCGCATGCGTCGCGTCTGGCGCAGGCCGCACCGTCTTTGAAGTCTGCCCCCGCCCATGTCCACAGCCCAGCAAGCCACCTCCACTCTGATTGAACACGCATGGCTGTGGGTGCCGGTCGTACTGTTCGCTGCGCTTGCGCAGACGGTGCGCAATTCGGCGCAGCGTTCGCTCACGCAGGAGCTGGGCACACTGTCGGCCACACTGGTTCGCTTTCTCTACGGTCTCCCTTTTGCTGCAGTCTGGCTCGGACTGCTCTATTTTTGGCCCGAGCAGAGGCCGTCGATTCCCCACATGAGTGGCGCGTATTTCGGCTGGATTGCACTCGGCGCGTTCTTTCAGGTGGCGGCCACGGCGGCGCTGCTTCTTGCGATGAAGGAGCGCAATTTCGCAGTCGCGATCACGCTGTCCAAGACGGAGGTGTTGCAGGTCGCGTTGTTCGGTGCGGTCTTCCTGCATGAGCTGCCGACACCGTGGGCGCTGTTTGCGATGGTGCTCGCGACGCTTGGCGTTTTTCTGCTTTCGCTGCCGCCGCGCGGGCAACTGTTTTCGCTTTCTGCATGGCTCTCCAAATCGGCAATGTACGGTGTGGTCTGCGGGGCCTGCTTTGCGATTGCGACCATCGGCTTTCGCGGCGCTGCCATCGAGTTGAATGCCGAGACGCCGTGGCTCTCGGGCGCATGGGGCGTGCTGTTTGCGCAGGCCATGCAGACGGTGGGGCTGGGTGCCTGGGTGCAATTGCGAACCGAACGCGGCCTTGCGCCGCTGTTCCGTGCGTGGAAGCTGTCGATGGTGGCGGGCTCAATGGGGGCGGCCGCCTCGCTCGCCTGGTTCACGGCCTACGCGATGCAGAGCGCCGCGTCAGTCAGGACCCTCGGTATGGTGGAGGTGGTGTTCAGCTACATCGTCTCGCGCAAGTTCTTCAGCGAATCGTTCTCGCGCCCGGAGAAGATCGGCATCTCGCTGGTGCTGGTCGGACTCGTGCTGATCTGCGCATTCGGGAGCTGATTTCCCCTGCGTTGGAAACGTGCTGCCATTACGGCAACAATAGCGATGTGACCGCCCTCCGCAGCGCTTCAACGCCACCATTCATTCGCCGCATCGCCCATCTCGACATGGACGCGTTCTACGCCTCCGTCGAGCTGCTGCGCTACCCGCAGCTGAAGGGCCTGCCAGTAGTCATCGGCGGCGGTCGGCGTTCGGAAGACGATGCGCTGGTTGCAAAGTACGGCGACAGGCTCTGCGAGATTCCCATCGCCGAATTTCCGCTGCTCAAGGACTACGTGGGACGCGGTGTGATCACCACCGCCACCTACGCCGCGCGCCAGTTCGGCGTAGGCTCGGCCATGGGCATGATGAAGGCCGCGCGCCTGTGCCCGCAGGCCATCATGCTGCCGGTGGATTTTGCGCAATACCGCAAGTTCTCGCGGCAGTTCAAAGACATCATTCTCTCGATGGCTCCACGCATGGAAGATCGCGGCGTGGACGAGGTCTACATTGACTTCACCGATGTCCCTGGAGGTCAGCGCGAGGGCGGCCGCGTGCTCGCTCGGTTGATGCAGAAGACCATTTTCGAAGCGACAGGCCTGACCTGCTCTATAGGCGTGGCGCCGAACAAGCAGATCGCCAAGATGGCGAGTGAATTCAATAAGCCCAACGGCATTTCCATCGTCCACGAAAGCGATTTCGAGACCATGATCTGGCCGCTCGCCTGCCGCAAGATCAACGGCGTAGGCCCCAAGGCGGACGCGAAGCTCAAGGACCACGGCATAGAAACCATAGGCCAACTGGCAGCCAAGCCACGCGACTGGCTGATCGCGAACTTCGGAAAAAGCTACGGCGCATGGCTCCACGCGGCAGCCCATGGCCACGACGACCGCCCCGTGGTGACCGAAAGTGAACCCGTCTCCATGAGCCGCGAAACCACCTTCGACCGCGACCTCCACGCCGTCCACGACAAGGCAGAACTGGGCCGCATCTTCACCGAACTCTGCCTGCAGGTGGCGGCCGACCTGAAGCGCAAAGGCTACGCGGGGAAAACCATAGGCATCAAGCTGCGTTACGACGATTTCAAAATCGCCACGCGCGATCAGTCCATCGACGACTACACGCAGGACGCTGCAACGATCCGCCGATTTGCAGGCCTGTGCTTGAAGCGCGTGCCATTGCACAAACGTTTGCGGCTGCTGGGTGTGCGAGTAGGCAATCTGCTGCCGCAGGACGAAGTGGAGCAGGCGAGGGCCGAGCAAAAAAGCGGCGAGAGCGCATCGCTTTTCTAGAACCGGCACGAGCGTAGCAAAGTGCCGTGTGCACCTCTTCAAATCACTTTTGCGGCAAGCTGTCTGAGCGGAGAGCCGCAGGCTCGCAGCGAGTTTTGCCGCAGGTATTCAAAAGCGCGTTTTTGGTGACTTTTTGCGCGCAAGCAAAAAGTTACTGCCCCGCCGGGGGCAGTTCCGGCCTCAGGCCTCAATGAGGCCCAGTGTCAGGGAATCACTGCCGGGCATTCCGCAGATTCCGAGGCAAAGCCTGCGGATGACTGGTCCGCAACGGATTGATATCCAACCCTCCCCGCCGCGTATACCGCGCATACACCGACAACTTGATCGGCCGACACCGCGTCCAGATATCCATGAAAATCCGCTCCACACACTGCTCATGGAATTCGTTGTGATTGCGAAAACTCACGATGTACTTGAGCAGCCCTTCCTGATCGATCTGCGCGCCGCTGTAGCTGATTTGCACGCTGCCCCAGTCCGGCTGCCCGGTCACGAGGCAATTGCTCTTGAGCAGATGGCTCACGAGCTCTTCGCTGACCGGCGCTTCGCCGTGATTCGCTGTGAGCAGTTCCGGTGCTGGTGAGTATTGGTCGCAGTCGATGTCCAGACGATCGAGCAGCAAGCCTTCGAGCTCGCCCATGCGCTCTTGCTCGAAGTTCTCGGCCAGCACCAGCTTGAGACCGATGGTGCGAGGCGCATCGCTGCCGCGCCAGACGGCTTCGCTCACGTCGGCGCGGATGGCGTCGCGCACCTCTTCGACGCCGGTGAAGCGGCTGTTGTTGAAGCTGTTGAGATACAGCTTGAAGGATTTGCTCTCCACGATATTGGGGCTCTCGCAGGGAATCGTGAAGTGCGCGAGTGCGACCTGCGGCTTGCCTTTGGCATTGAGCCAGGAGACTTCATAGGCGGTCCACAGGTCGGCACCGAAGAAGGGAGGGGCCTTGTCGTCGACACCGATTTCCTTGCGCTTGGTTTCCCGCGGGATGGGAAACAGCAGCGTGGCGTCGTATTGGTCCGCGTACGCAGACGCCTTGCCAAGCGGGGATTGTTCGGGCGAGTCGGGAGAGGATGGAACGTTCATTCGCGAAAACAGGATGGATGAATGGATGTTTGGATGAGGGTCAGACAAACTCGCCTTGGCGCAACCACTTGGTGGCGATCCATTTTTCACCCTCTATCACGGGCGAGCCGCCGTGCAGGGTCTTGGTGCTGGCGTGGGGACGGTCGTAACTGAAGAAGACGGCATTGCCTTGACGCGGACCGACTTCGAGATGGATGTCGGGGAAAACCGTGCCGCCGCCCTTGATCGGGCTGTTGAGATACACCACGAGCGTGCCGACACGCTGGCCGCCGCGTTTGGTGATGGTCGCGGTTCCAGGTTCGGCGGGGTCGAAATAATCGTAATGAGGCTTGTACTCCGCACCAGGCCCGTAGCGCAGGATCTGCAGACCCTCGCCGTTTTCCAACGGCCAGTTCACGAGTTTGGCGATGCGTGCCTCGAGCTTTTTGACGATCTCGATTTCGCCGCGCTGGAAGAACATGCCTTCGCTGGTGCGGCTGGCGTTGACTTCCTCGCCGCCGGTCTTGGTCTCCACCGTCTTGGAGCGAGCCATGCGAGGCTTGGCGGCATCAATGAGCGTCTCGCATTCTTCGCGCGAAAGCAGGTTGCCGAACAGCACGATGCGCGGAGTGGCCACCTCGAGCAGCACTTCCACCTGACGGTCACCGACATCAATGAATAGCGGTGATTCCTCCAGCAGCGGCTCGGGCACCGGGCTGGCTTCGGGCAGGCCGCTCTGCACCGTGACAGTGTGGAGATGCTCGCGCAGAACCACTTCCAGCGCATCGATGGCGACGTCCTCGTTCCAACCCGAATCCGTCATCGATTTGAGAAGGGCGGGGGCGGTGAATCCCGCCTGTGCTTGCGCAACGATCCACCGGCGCAATTCGGGCGTGATGGGCTGTTGCGCTTGAGTGGCGGCGCTGTGGCTGCTTGTACGAGAAGGCATGGTGCTGGAGTTCCTTTGCCTGGTGTGTGACGGTCTACGTTCTCAATTCTCCGCGAGCTTGCGGCGAAACACCAGACGCTCTGGCGAAGACGATGCCGTGTGCAGTGCATAGCCATCGATACCGAAGGCCTCGAGCTGGTGCGGTGTCGTGACGCGATGCTCGATGGCGAAGCGGGCCATGAGTCCACGGGCGCGCTTGGCATAGAAACTGATGATCTTGTACTGGCCGTTCTTGAAGTCCTCGAACACGCATTCGATCACGCGCGCCTTGAGCGTCTTGAGGTCCACGGACTTGAAGTACTCCTGCGAGGCCAGATTCACCACGACCGGCGTGGTGTCGGCCTGCAGGCGCTTGTTCAGATGCTCGGCGATGCGCTTGCCCCAGAACTTGTAGAGCGTGGCCCCAGCGCTGGTTTCCAGCCGCGTGCCCATCTCGAGGCGGTAGGGCTGCATGCGGTCCAGCGGACGCAGCACGCCGTAGAGGCCGCTCAGGATAGCCAGATGGCTTTGCGCCCATGCCAGATCGTCGGTGGACAGGCTCTGCGCCCGCAGGCCCTCATACACATCGCCATTGAAGGCCATCACGGCCTGGCGTGAGTTCTTGGAGGTGAACTTGGGGCTCCAAGTGGCGTAGCGTGCGACGTTCAGACCCGCGAGCGTGTCGCTGATGCCCATGAGCGAGGCGATTTCCTGTGGAGACTTCTGCTTGAGCACGTCGATGAGCTTTTGCGCATCCGGCACGAACTGGGGCTGGGTGTGCGCGAGATCGGGAGCAAGGGGCGTGTCGTAGTCCAGTGACTTGGCTGGGGAGAGAAGAAACAGCATGGGGTGATTTTCGCCTGCAATCGGATTTCGTCACGGAGCGTCGGGTTGAATTCTGGGCGTGCCATGAAAAACACCCCGTAACGCGTCAGGCGTTCGGGGTGTTTTGACCAACCCCCGGCGTTTGTGACGCTCGGGTTTCAGTGCAGATTACTGCTGTTGCTGCTGTTGTTCCTGATCGAACGGCAGGCGCAGTTCGCTCAGATCGCGGCGGGTTTCGACCAGCACCAGCGGGCCTTCGTCGATCACTACCACCGGAGGCCGTTCGCGTGGCACATGCACCGGCTTGGGTTCGGAGGCAATCGCGGCTTGCACTGCGGCGATCTTGTTGGCGTCGGAGTTCACCCACTGCAGACCCGATGCGTTTGCCAGCTCACTCAGCGACTGCATGGGCAGTTCGTAGTTGCGAACGCGCGGCATGCCGACGTCCTGAGCCACTTCAGTCACTGCCTCAGCGATTTTGGCGACCACCACTGGCTGCGCTGCCGGAACGACAATGGCTTCTGCGGAGGGCGAGACCACGATGGTCGGCGCAGGCGCGGCTTCCGCTACCGGCGCCGGAGCGGGCGCTGGTGCCGGAGCAGCCACTACAGGCTCCACAGCGGCGACGGCCACGGCGGTGCTCTGCGAGAAGTAGCTGCGGCGCGCTGGCTCGTCGCCCGCGACCACGTTTTCCGTGGACGAGGCGGCGACGATCACATCGGCCTGCACTTCGGCAGCAGGGGTTTGCGTGTCCATGCCGGACTCGGTACCGGTTTCCGCATTGCCGTTGTTGCGACCACGACGGTCACGGCCGTAGCGATCACGCGAGCGGCGCTCGCGGCGTTCGCCTTCGGGCGCTGTCGATGCACCTTCGACATTGGCACCGTCGTTGTTCGCATCGACCGGATTGTTCAGCGACAGGTCGATGTCGGGCATCGGCATCAGTGGCAGGTTTTCCGCCACGGGTGCTGCGGCGTTCGCGTCGATGGTGCGCGGAGCGCGCTCACCACGCTCACGGCGCTCGCCACGTTGGCCGCGTTCACCACGGTCTCCGCGTTCGCCACGTTCACGACGTGGACGATCTCCGGTCACTGCGGACGTGTCATCCGATGGCATGCCTGCGGGTGCCGACGCGTCAAACGCCGGATTGGCATTGCGCTGCTCGTTGTTGCGGTCACGGCCGTTGCGGGGCTCGCGGCGGTTTTCACCTTCTGCACGCTCACCGCGGTCATTGCGCTCGTTGCGGCGGTCATTGTTGCGAGCTTCGCCGCCTTCACGTGGCTGGCGCGGCTCGCCATTGGCGCTGCGGTCATTGCGCTCGTTGCGGCGACCGTTGCGGCCCTCACCACGGGATTCACCATTCGCACCTTCGGTACGGTTGGCGTCGCGCTGATTGTCACGGCCGCCTTCACGGTTACCGTCACGATTACCATCGCGGCTTCCATCGCGATTGCCGCCACGGCGACGATCATTTCCACGGCCTTCGCGGCGCGGTTCGCGGGTTTCGGCTGCTGGTGCAGCCACTGGTGCGGGCGCGGCAACAGGTGCGGCAGCCGGGCCAAAGCCGAACAGGCTCTTGAGCCAGGCGATGAAGCCCATTTCCTGTGGACGTGCTGGCGCTGGATGTGCGGGCGTTGGCGCTGGAGGCGTCGCTGGAGCGGCTGTGCCGGTGCGCTGTGGCTGCTGGCCGGTGGCGCGTGCGGCTGCACGGGCGGCTGCATCGGGACGTGGCTCGACCTGCGGTGCCGGTGCATCAGGCAGTACACCTTTGATGACAGGGGTCTGCTTGTTGGTCGGCTCCTGCGAGCGACGGGTCACCTTGGTCTGGTCTTCGGTTTCCTCGGCGAGCTGGTAGCTGGCCTGCAGGTCTTCCAGGCGCGGATCGTCGTGCTTCAAGCGCTCGAGCTTGTAGTGCGGCGTTTCGAGCGACTTGTTTGGAATCATCACCACGTTCACGCGCTGCTTGAGCTCGATCTTGGCAATTTCGGTGCGCTTTTCGTTCAACAGGAATGAAGCCACTTCCACCGGCACCTGGCAGTGCACGGCGGCCGTGTTGTCCTTCATGGACTCTTCCTGGATGATGCGCAGGATCTGCAGAGCCGAACTTTCCGTGTCGCGGATATGGCCGGAGCCGCCGCAGCGTGGGCAGTTGATGTGCGCACCTTCGGACAAAGCGGGCTTCAGGCGCTGACGGCTCATTTCCATCAGGCCGAACTTGCTGATCGAGCCGAACTGCACGCGTGCGCGGTCCTGGCGCAGGGCGTCGCGCAGGCGGTTTTCCACTTCGCGGCGGTTCTTCGACTCTTCCATGTCGATGAAATCGATGACGATCAGACCGCCCAAATCGCGCAGACGCATCTGGCGGGCCACTTCGTCAGCGGCTTCCAGGTTGGTGCGGGTGGCGGTTTCTTCGATGTCGCCGCCCTTGATGGCGCGGGCCGAGTTCACGTCCACCGAAACCAGTGCTTCGGTGTGGTCGATCACCACGGCGCCGCCCGAAGGCAGGGTCACGGTGCGCGAGTAGGCGGACTCGATCTGGTGCTCGATCTGAAAGCGGCTGAACAGCGGCGCGTCGTCGCGGTAGCGCTTCACGCGCGATGCGTGCTCGGGCATCACGTGCGACATGAACTGATGCGCTTGATCGAAGATGTCGTCGGTGTCGATCAGGATGTCGCCGATGTCGCCGTTGAAATAGTCGCGGATCGCGCGGATCACGAGGCTCGATTCCTGATAGATCAGGAAGGCTCCACGGCCCGACTTGGCTGCGCCGTCGATGGCGGTCCACAGCTTGAGCAGGTAGTTCAGGTCCCACTGCAGCTCGGGCGCGGTGCGGCCGATGCCGGCGGTGCGCGCAATGATCGACATGCCCTTGGGGTAGTCGAGCTGGTCCATCGCTTCTTTGAGCTCGGCGCGGTCCTCACCCTCGATACGGCGCGAAACGCCACCGCCGCGTGGGTTGTTGGGCATCAGCACGACATAGCGGCCGGCCAGTGAGATGAAGGTGGTCAGGGCTGCGCCCTTGTTGCCGCGCTCTTCTTTTTCGACCTGAACCAGCAGTTCCTGACCTTCGCGGATCGCGTCCTGGATCTTGGCCTGACTGGGCGAGACGCCTTCGGCGAAATACTGCTTGGAGATTTCCTTGAAGGGCAGGAAGCCGTGGCGGTCTTCGCCGTAGTCCACAAAGCAGGCTTCGAGCGATGGCTCGACGCGGGTCACGACCGCCTTGTAGATGTTGCCCTTGCGTTGTTCGCGTCCCTCGATCTCGATCTCGTAGTCCAGCAGCTTCTGGCCGTCGACGATGGCCAAGCGGCGTTCTTCGGGCTGCGTGGCATTGATGAGCATCCGTTTCATGATGCGTTTCCTTTTCGTTGTTGTATGCGGGTCGACGCGCTGCGTGATCACAGCTGCTCGCCCCGCCAAGTTCCATGACAAAAACAGGCTCACACAGAGCCGCCAATGCCTGGCCAACGCAGAGAAACGAAAGGAATTGCCGGAAGTACCTAGGGCTGACGCGTCAAAGTGATGTCAATGACAGACGCGTCAGATGCAAAGGGGGGGCATGGATGAAGGCGAAGCGGATTGCGCGCTGCTTTACCGTGAAGAAAACAGCCTTGGGCACGATCCGAATGAAAGATTGCGGCGCAGGCAATGCCCCTGCCAAAGGCTTCAACCTTTGACTCAGTGACATGATCCAGGCCGTCAAAATCCACATATTTGTTATCGCTTTGTCCGCTGGTCACCGCGCCTCACAATATTCAGGCCGGGACCAACTCAGATTCCGTATTCAGTGTTTCAATGTGTTAGCCACTGACATCGAACGGGCTTTAAAGGGCAATCGCCAGCAATTTTTGCGCGTAAGACATCTATGGGCATCAACCATACTGCGCAACTCACTGGGCTGGGTGGACTAAACTCCAGACAAATCAACCACTTACACATTCGTCGCGCAGGTGAAACACATTATAGAGGGCAAACAGGCAAAACCAGCCGCCCCAATATCCACATCCTCAGTACGCATCATTGAAGTCGATGCGGAATTCGCTGGTCAGCGTCTCGATAACTTTCTGATACGCGAGCTCAAAGGTGTTCCCAAGACGCATGTCTATCGCATCATCCGCAGTGGCGAGGTGCGTGTGAACAAGGGCCGCGCAAGTGCCGATACCCGAATCGAGGCAGGGGATCAGGTGCGTTTGCCGCCGGTGCGGATTTCCGAAAAAGTCGCCGAGAAGGCGGAACGCCCCGCACCACCCCGAGAATTTCCAGTGTTGCTGGAAGACGACCATTTGCTCGCCATCGACAAGCCGGCAGGCATTGCCGTGCATGGCGGCAGTGGCGTGAGCTTCGGCGTGATCGAGCAATTGCGGCAGGCACGCGTTGGTGCGAAGTTCCTGGAACTGGTCCATCGGCTGGACCGCGAAACCTCGGGCATTCTGCTGGTCGCCAAGCGGCGTTCGGCGCTCGTGGCGCTGCAGGACCAGTTTCGCGAGCGTGAGACCGGCAAGACCTATCTGGCACTCGTGACTGGCGCCTGGCCGGCCAAGCTCAAGGTGATCGACACGCCGCTGCACAAATACCTGCAGGAAGACGGCGAGCGCCGCGTGCGCACGACCACCAAGGACGATCCGGACGGCATGCGCTCAATCACGCTGGTGAAGGTGCGCTCGACTTATCCTCCGCGTCCCATGCAGGGGCTCCCAGCGATGACTCTGCTTGAGGTCACCATCAAGACTGGGCGCACCCACCAGATCCGGGTGCATCTGTCGAGCCAGGGCCATCCGATTGCAGGTGACGACAAGTACGGTGACTTCGATCTGAACAAGCGACTGCAGAAGCAGGGGCTCAAGCGCATGTTTCTTCATGCATGGCGGCTACAGTTCAATCATCCGGCGACCAGCGAGCGGTGCGAGCTGCGCACCGAGCTGCCGCCCGAGCTGGCCGATTTTCTGACCACTGAACCCGTTGCTCCCCATGCCTGACAACCACATTCGCCGCTTTGACCTGATTGCCTTCGACTGGGATGGCACGCTGTATGACTCCACTGCCTGCATCGTGCAGAGCATTCAGGAGGCAGTGCGCGACGTAGGCGGCACGGTGCCAAGCGACAAGGACGCCGCTTGGGTGATCGGCATGGCGCTTGAGCCCGCACTCGCCAAGGCTGCGCCCGACGTGCCGGTGGAAAAATACCCAGAGCTCGCCAACCGCTACCGCTATCACTATCTGAAGCACCACGACGATCTGAACCTGTTCGACGGCGTGATGCCGATGCTGGACGACCTGCGCAAACGCGGCTATCTGTTGGCTGTGGCGACCGGCAAGAGTCGGCGCGGACTTGACCACGTGCTCGAATCCAAGGAGCTGCAGGGCGTGTTCGACGGCTCACGCACGGCCGATGAGACTGCGGGTAAGCCGCATCCGCAAATGCTCAACGAGCTGATGGAGCAGTGGGGCATCGAGCCCGGGCGCACTCTGATGATCGGCGACACCACGCATGACCTGCAGATGGCCGTGCTGGCGGGCTGCGCGAGCGTTGGTGTGGCCTATGGCGCGCACGACACCGCCGGTTTTGCGGAGTTCCGCCCCGTGTTCGTTGCTGAAACTGTTGCTAATTTGCATCAGTGGTTGCTCGGCAATGCATGATCCAGTGGGGACTACAGCATGAACCCCACTGCAGCCAATACGGGCATCGAGCTTTGCGCCAGCGACGCGTTGGTTGATGGTGGGCGCGCGGTCTCGTTCGATGTGCGTTTCGCGGGAGAGAGCTGCCGCGCGTTCGCGATCCGTTTCGAGGGGCGGGTACACGCGTTTCTCAACCGCTGCACGCATGTCCCCATGGAAATGGACTACCAGCCGGATCAGTTTTTCGACGACACTGGGCAATGGCTGCTGTGCGCTACCCATGGCGCGGCTTATCGGCCCGACACGGGGGAATGCGGCGGCGGCCCGTGCCGTGGTGGTTTGGTGAAGATTCCTCTCAGCGAGGCGGACGGCGTCGTCCGCTGGCACACCGCAGACAACTTGCAACCAGTAGAGTTTGATTGATGACCGATCCCACACGCCCTGATTTCCCCGGGTCAGAGAGCTCCGAGCCCGCTGCACCGGACCTGTGGGGCAACGCAACCGCCTCCGGCAAGCCGGCATCCGCCGCTGCATCCAAATCCTCCGGCGTTCCAGGCTGGGAGCGCGATGTGTTGGAAAAGCTGGTTTTTTCGACGCTCAAGGAGCAGCGCTCCGCACGCCGCTGGCGCAATTTCATGCGACTGGCCTGGCTGCTGGTGATCATTACCATTGCCGTAATCCTGTTTTCCAAAGAAACCAGCGCCACGAGCAAGACCACGCCGCACACCGCCGTCGTCGACATCAAGGGCGAAATCGCCTCGGGCAACGAAGCCAGCGCCGAATTCGTGGTGGCCGCCATGCGCAGTGCGTTTGAGGATTCAGGCGCACAGGCCGTGGTGCTGCTTATCAACTCGCCCGGCGGCAGCCCGGTACAGGCGGGCATCATCAACGATGAAATCGTGCGTCTGAAAGCCAAGCACAAGAAGCCGGTCTACGCTGTGGTGGAAGAGACCTGCGCGTCAGCGGCCTATTACATTGCCGCAGCAGCGGACGAGATCTTCGTGGACAAGGCAAGCATCGTCGGCAGCATCGGCGTGCTGATGGATGGCTTTGGTTTCACTGGCACTATGGAGAAACTGGGTGTGGAGCGCCGCTTGCTGACTGCAGGCGAAAACAAAGGGTTTCTCGACCCGTTCAGCCCGCAGACCGAACACCAGCGTGAGTATGCGCAGCAGATGCTTAACCAGATCCACCAGCAGTTCATCTCGGTGGTGAAGACCGGCCGCGGCGATCGCCTGAAGGAAACCCCCGAAACGTTCAGCGGCCTGTTCTGGACCGGCCAGCAGGCGGTGGAAATGGGCTTGGCTGACAAGATGGGCAACCTCGACTATGTCGCCCGGGAGGTGGTCAAGGCCGAGGAAGTGGTGGACTACACGAAGCGCGACAACGTGGCCGAGCGACTGGTCAAGCGCTTTGGCGCGGCGATGGGTGCGGGGGCGGCAAAGTCACTGCAGTCGTCGGCGCTGCAGTTGCGCTGAATCGCTTGTTGAATGAAAAACGGCGCGGTCATCACTGACCGCGCCGTTTTGTTTTTGGTGAACTTGCTGCGTCAGGTGCCGATCAAAAACACCGTGGGCGTGCGGTTGTCTGCAGGGCAGGGTAAATCGCGCCATTGCAGGGCCGGGCGGCTTTGGATGTTGGCGGTCGCAAGTGTCAGGCCGCTGGCAATCGCGAGACGCGTGTTTGGCTGCAGGCCCTGCATGAGCGCCTGCCAGACGGCGGCGTTGCGGTAGGGTGTTTCGATGAACAGCTGGCTCTGGCCGTGTTTGACGGCCAGCGTCTCCAGCTCCTTGAGGCGCTTGGCTCGCTCGGCACTGTCCTGTGGCAGATAGCCGACGAATGCGAAATTCTGGCCGTTCAGCCCGCTGGCAGCAATCGCGAGCAGCAGCGAAACCGGGCCCACGAGCGGTACCACCTGGATGCCGAGGTCATGCGCCGCGCGCACCACGGAGCTGCCGGGATCGGCCACGGCGGGCATGCCGGCCTCGCTGATGAGGCCGATGTCTTCGCCCGACAGTGCGGCTGCGAGCATCGACCTAGCGTCAAATTGCACGTTGCCACGACCACCGTGGTCTCCTTTTTTGTGTACTTCGCGCGGCAGCTCGGTGATGGTTTGCTCCTGCAGGACCTTGGCGAGCGGATGGACTGCGTCCACGCGTTTCAGATAGGCGCGGGTGCTCTTGGCGTTCTCGCAGATCCAGTGGGTCAGAGCGGCTGCTTGCCTGAGCGTGCCATCGGGCAGCGCGTCGGTGAGTGGTGCTTGGCTGTCGCAGCCGAAATCCAGAGGCGCGGGAACAAGATACAGCCTGCCCTTGGCGTTTTGTTGTTCAGTGCTCATGGCAGTACCAGCCCGGCGGCGCGCAGCATGCGACAGGTGCGGATCAGCGGTAGCCCGATCAGCGAGGTTGGGTCGTCGCTGTCGAGGGCGTCGAGCAGGGAGATGCCAAGGCCTTCGCTCTTGGCGCTGCCTGCACAGTCGTAGGGTTGTTCTGCGCGCAGGTAGCGCTCAATCTCGTCATCGCTCAGGTCGCGAAAGCGCACATGGACGGGGGCCACGTCGATCGCGCTGAATCCGGTCGCGATGCACACGACGGAAACGGCGGTGTGAAAGACCATGGCGTGACCGCGCATTTCCTGCAGTTGGGCGACGGCGCGCTCATGGGTTTCGGGCTTGCCCAGTGGCTTGCCGTTGAGGTCGGCCACCTGATCGGAGCCGATGACCACGGCGTTCGGAAACTGTTCCGCAACGGCCTGCGCCTTGGCTGCGGCAAGGCGCAGAGCCAGATCCTGCGGAGTTTCTCCGGGCTGTGGCGTTTCGTCGACATGGGGTGCAATCGTCTCGAACGGAATGCGCAGGCGCGCGAGCAGTTCGCTACGGTAGCGCGAGGTGGATCCCAAAATCAACGGGCGGGATGGGAATGTGGATTGCTGCATGCCCCGATTCTCTTACACTGCTCGCATGACAAAGGAACACTCCCCAGATCGGCTGGACATCAAGGCCTTCGCTCAGGCCGGTGGACACCTGTCCCGCCATGACTCGCTGCTCAAGTACAAGCGCCTCGCGGAAGAGTCCAAGGGGCTGCATCCTGATCTGATGGTGGACTGGACGGCCGACGGCGAAATTCGCACGGTGGCTGGGCTTGGCGCACAGGTCTGGATGCACTTGGTCGTGCATGCGACCGTGCCCATGCAATGCCAGCGATGCCTTGGTCCGGTGGATGTGCCCCTTGATATTGATCGGGAATTCCGATTTGTGGCCGATGAAGCCACCGCCGAGGCGCTGGATGACGAATGCGAAGAAGACCTGCTCGTCCTGAGTCGTGAGTTCGATCTTCGTCAGCTCATCGAAGACGAGTTGCTCATGGAGCTGCCGGTGGTGCCGCGCCATGACGAATGCCCCACGCCTGTGACGCTCGAGTCCAGCGACGAGGATTTCGAGGAGGCGAGCAACCAGAAGCCCAATCCCTTTGCTGCATTGGCGGGACTGCGCAAGGACAACGATAAAAAGCGTTGATTCATGCGGTTTGACATCGGCCCGTAGACACGAAATTGAGCTGCGCTTTCAATTCAGCTATAATCAAGGGCTTCGCGCGAATCCCACACGTGTCTTTAATGGGCTGATCGCGTTTTTTTACCAACCCTTTTCAGACCGTAGGAGCCACCATGGCTGTTCAGCAAAACAAGAAGTCCCCATCCAAGCGCGGTATGCACCGCTCGCACAATGCCCTGACTACTCCGGGCACTGCTGTGGAACCCACCACTGGTGAAACGCATCTGCGTCACCACATCAGCCCCAACGGTTTCTACCGTGGCCGTCAAGTGCTGAAGAACAAGTCCGAAGCCTGATCTTCGAGGCTTTCGGCATTTCGAAGCCCGCTGCTACAAGCCGGTAGCGCGGGCTTTCGTCGTTTTTGACATTTGTATTTTTTCGTTCGGACGGTTTCGCTGTCTGACTATTCGCCTAAATGATCACACTGGCTGTCGACTGCATGGGGGGCGATCATGGCCCAAGCGTCACGCTTCCCGCGTGCCGCCAATTTCTCGAGCAACATTCTGATGTCCATCTTCTTATGGTGGGTCAGGAGGCCAGTCTGCGGGACTTCAAACACGAGCGCATTACCATCGTAAATGCCACCGAGGTGGTGGCTATGGACGACGCTGTCGAGACTGCGCTGCGCCGCAAGAAGGATTCGTCCATGCGTGTGGCGATCCAGCAGGTCAAGGATGGCGCGGCCCAGGTGGCTGTCTCTGCGGGCAATACCGGCGCTCTTATGGCGATTGCCCGTTACCTGCTCAAGACGCTTGATGGCATCGACCGTCCTGCCATCGCTACTCAGATGCCTAATGAAAAAGGCGGCGCCACGACGGTGCTCGATCTGGGGGCGAACGTGGATTGCACGGCCGAGCATTTGCTGCAGTTCGCGGTGATGGGCTCGGCGCTCGTGTCAGTGCTGCAGGATTGCGAACAACCCAAGGTAGGCCTGCTCAATATCGGCGAAGAGGTCATCAAGGGCAATGAAGTCATCAAGCAGACCGGCGAGTTGCTTCGTCGGGCGGGTGCGCAGGGCGATCTGAACTTCTACGGTAACGTGGAAGGCAATGACATTTTCAAGGGCGTCGTGGACATCGTGGTCTGTGACGGCTTTGTGGGCAATGTGGCGCTCAAGGCGACCGAGGGTGTCGCTTCGATGATCGTGGGCGGGCTCAAGAGCGAGTTCAAACGCAATATCTTCACCAAAATGGCTGCCATCGTGGCCTATCCGGTGTTATCTGCGCTGATGAAGCGTATGGACCATCGTCGCTACAACGGCGCTGCGCTGCTGGGCCTGCGTGGTCTGGTGTTCAAGAGCCACGGCTCTGCAGACGCTATAGGTTTCGAGCATGCGCTCAACCGGGCGTATGATGCGGCTCGCAACAACCTGCTTGATCGCGTTCGGACCAAAGTTGCCCATGCGGCTCCGCTGCTGGCGACTGGTGCGGCATCTGCATCTGTTTAGTTAGTTCGATACAAACGTCGGCCAGATATTAATGAGACGCTATTCACGTATTACGGGCACAGGCAGCTATCTGCCGCCTCGCCGTGTGACCAACGATGACTTCGTGGCCCAACTGGCCGAGCAAGGCATCGAGACATCCGATCAATGGATCGTTGAACGCACAGGCATCCGAGCACGCCATTTCGCCGAGCGCGACGTGGCCAGCAGCGATCTCGCGCTGGAGGCTGCGCGCAAGGCCATCGAGGCTGCGGGCATCACAGCGGAAGACATTGATCTCATCATCGTCGCTACTTCAACGCCCGACATGGTGTTTCCATCCACTGCGGCCATCCTGCAGGGCAAGTTGGGCATCCACGGTTGTCCCGCGTTCGACGTGCAAGCCGTGTGCAGCGGGTTTGTCTACGCGCTGACCGTGGCCGATTCGATGCTGAAGTCGGGCGTTGCCACGCGTGCGCTGGTCATCGGTTCGGAAGTGTTCAGCCGCATACTGGACTACACCGATCGCACAACCTGTGTGCTGTTTGGGGATGGCGCCGGTGCCGTGGTGCTGGAAGCCTCGGACGAGCCCGGCATCCTTGCTTGCGATCTGCATGCCGACGGTCGCCATGTGGACATTCTCTGCGTGCCAGGCAATGTTTACGGCGGCCAGATTCTGGGAGATCCTCTGCTCAAGATGGACGGTCAAGCCGTGTTCAAGTTGGCCGTGGGCGTGCTTGAAAAAGCGGCTCGTGCGACGCTTGAAAAGGCCAATATGACGGAGGCCGACATCGACTGGCTGATTCCGCATCAGGCCAACATCCGCATCATGCAAAGCACTGCGCGCAAGCTCAAGCTGTCCATGGACAAGGTCATTGTCACGGTGGACCAGCATGGCAATACGTCGGCGGCATCGATTCCGCTGGCGCTGGACCACGGTGTGCGCTCGGGTCAGATCAAGCCCGGCCAGACGCTGCTGCTCGAAGGGGTGGGCGGTGGGTTCGCCTGGGGCGCCGTGCTGCTCAAGCTGTGAGCGCAAGGAGCTGCTCCGGACTTGCCGAGTCAAGGTGAGTCCGAGGGCGGATACGTACAACTACAAAAATACCGATTCAAGATGTCCAAAACCTTTGCATTCGTATTCCCGGGCCAGGGCTCGCAGTCCGTGGGCATGCTCGACGGCTGGGGCGACAACGCCATCGTGGCCGAGACGCTGCGCGAAGCCTCCGACGCTCTTGGTGAAGACGTCGCCAAGCTGATTCACGAAGGCCCCAAGGAAGCGCTGGCGCTCACCACCAACACCCAGCCCGTGATGCTGGTGGCAGGTGTTGCTGCATGGCGCGTGTGGCGTGCCGAGGGTGGCGTGTTGCCTGTGGCGGTTGCGGGTCACTCGCTTGGTGAATATTCGGCCCTTGTGGCGTCCGGCGTATTGACGCTGGCGCAGGCAGCTCCATTGGTGCGCCTGCGTGCTGCTGCCATGCAGGAGGCGGTGCCTGTCGGCGTCGGTGCCATGGCGGCGGTTCTGGGTCTCGACTCAGGCAAGGTCGTTGCGGGCTGTGCCGAGGCCACCGCTAGCTTTGGTGCGGGCTCTGTTGAGGTGGTGGAAGCCGTGAATTTCAACGATCCGGCCCAGACCGTGATCGCAGGCACCAAGGCCGGTGTGGACAAGGCTTGCGAGCTGCTCAAGGCCGCTGGTGCCAAGCGCGCGTTGCTGTTGCCGGTGTCGGCTCCGTTCCATTCGAGCCTGATGAAGCCCGCCGCTGAAAAGCTCCGCGAGGCACTTGCCGGCATCGAATTGGCTGTGCCGCAGATCCCCGTACTCAACAACGTCGATGTGTCGGTGGAAACTGATCCCGCGAAGATCCTCGATGCGCTGTATCGCCAGGCTTTTGGCCCCGTGCGCTGGGTTGAATGTGTGCAAGCACTCAAGGCGCGCGGCGTTTCGCATATCATTGAATGTGGTCCGGGCAAGGTGCTGGCCGGTCTGACCAAGCGCATTGACGCTGAAATGGTCGGAGCTTCCATTTACGATCCGGCCACATTGGCAGAAACTAAAGAATTGCTGGCATGAGCGAAACAACAACAACTCCACCAATCGCGCTGGTCACTGGCGCAACGCGCGGCATCGGCGCCGCCATTGCGGCTGAGCTGGCCGAGCGCGGCTATCGCGTGATCGGCACGGCTACCTCCGATGATGGTGCTGCGCGCATCAACGACGCTCTGGCAGCCAGGGGCGGAAGGGGCGTGAAGCTCGATGTGACCGACGGCGAAGCTGTGGATGCGCTGATTGACGCCACCGTGAAGGAGTTCGGTGGTTTGCATGTGCTGGTAAACAACGCGGGCATCACCCGTGACACACTGGCCATGCGCATGAAGGACGGCGACTGGGATGCTGTCATCGACACGAATCTGAAGGCCGTATTCCGCGTAAGTCGTGCGGCTATTCGCCCGATGATGAAGCAGCGTTTTGGCCGCATCATCAGCATTACCAGCGTGGTGGGCGCGTCCGGCAATCCGGGGCAGGCTAATTACGCTGCCGCGAAGGCCGGTGTGGCGGGTATGACCCGTGCTCTTGCTCGGGAATTGGGAAGCCGTGGAATCACCGTGAATTGCGTGGCTCCGGGCTTCATTGCGACAGACATGACGGCAAGCCTGCCAGACGAGCAGAAGGCTGCTCTGAAATCGCAGATTGCCATGGGTGATCTGGGCCAGCCGAGCGACATCGCTCATGCTGTAGCCTATCTTGCATCCAAGGGTGCCGGCTATGTGACGGGGCAGGAGCTGCACGTCAATGGCGGCATGTACATGTAATTGAAAATTGGTTGGTGCCGCCTCGTCCGTACGGCTGGCTGTTAGGGTAATTGTCCGAAACGGTTAAAATCGCGGATTCATTCACAACCCCCTGAGGGAAACCATGAGCGATATCGAAGCACGTGTCAAGAAAATCATTGCCGAACAACTCGGTGTGGAAGAGTCCCAAGTGACCAACGAAAAGTCCTTCGTGGCCGACCTGGGCGCTGATTCCCTGGACACGGTCGAACTGGTGATGGCTCTGGAAGATGAGTTCGGCATCGAGATTCCTGACGAAGACGCAGAGAAGATCACGACGGTGCAGAACGCCATCGACTACGCCAACACCCATCAAAAGGCCTGACCAGGTTTTTTGAAAGATCAGCAGAAAGTTTGAACGCATGAGCCGTCGTCGCGTTGTCGTGACCGGTCTGGGCTGCATCACTCCCGTAGGTAATACGGTGAACGAAGCCTGGGCCAACCTTCTCGCCGGACAATCCGGCATTGACCTCATCACGAAGTTCGATACGTCGAATTTCTCTTGCAGAATTGCGGGCGAGGTCAAAGGTTTCGATGTGGAGAAGTACATGAGCGCCAAAGATGCGCGCACCATGGACAGCTTCATCCACTACGGCATTGCGGCTGCAGAGCAGGCAGTGCTGGATTCTGGTCTGCCCCTTGGCGAAGCTCTGTCGGAAGACTTGGCCACGCGCATCGGTTGCGTGATTGGCTCCGGCATTGGCGGGCTTCCGCTGATCGAAAATACCCACGCAGAACTGGCTGCGCGCGGCCCACGCCGTGTCACGCCGTTCTTCGTTCCTGCCTCCATCATCAACATGGTGGCAGGTCATGTGTCCATGCGATTCGGGTTCAAGGGCCCCAATCTGTCGGTGGTGACTGCCTGCACAACGGGCTTGCACTGCATCGGCGAGGCTGGACGCATGATCGAATATGGCGATGCCGATGTGGTCGTCGCTGGTGGCACGGAGGCCACGGTGTCTCCTTTGGGCGTGGGCGGCTTTGCCGCGATGCGCGCGCTGTCCACCCGCAATGATGATCCGAAGACGGCGTCGCGTCCCTGGGACAAGGACCGTGACGGTTTTGTTCTGGGTGAAGGTGCTGGCGTGATGGTGCTCGAAGAGTACGAACACGCCAAGGCGCGTGGTGCCAAGATCTACGCCGAGCTGGCTGGATATGGCATGAGCGCCGATGCAGGTCACATGACCGCGCCCAGCATGGATGGCCCGCGCCGCGCGATGCTCAATGCGCTGCGCAACGCGGGAGTGAACGCCGATCAGGTCGATTACCTGAACGCACACGGTACGTCCACGCCGCTGGGTGACATCAATGAAACGAATGCCATCAAGGCCGCATTGGGTGACCATGCGAAGCGGACGGTGATCAGCTCCACAAAGTCCATGACTGGTCACCTGCTGGGTGGCGCGGGTGGCATCGAGAGCGTGTTCACGGTGCTGGCGCTGCGCGACCAAAAGGTGCCGCCGACCATCAACATCTTCGAGCAGGACCCCGAGTGTGATCTCGATTACTGCGCGAATACGGCCCGCGACTTGAAGATCGACATCGCCGTCAAGAACAATTTCGGCTTTGGCGGTACGAACGGCACCTTGGTGTTCAAGCGCGCCTGATGGCGCACTGATCGGGGTGTGCAGCGTGTCGATTTCCCCGGATCACCGTAGCTGCCTTCCGGCAGTCGCAACGTGAGGGCCTCATCACAGTTGCGCCTGCATCTGCATGCTCCGGCCCTGCGGTTCAAACTGCTGAGGTCCACTCGGCTTCTATGGGTTCTGGCGAGTTTGTCTTTGCTGCAGTTGGTGTTGCTGATGTGGTGGGCGCTGACCGACGGGTCGACAACAGCTTCTTTCAAATGGATAGCGGCGATCTCGCTGTGGTCGTTGACGACGACAAGCGCTTTTCACTGGTGGCGTGGCTACTGTTTGGGCAGCATCCGGTGGGATGGGGTGCAGTGGGAGTGGCAACAGCGAACGGGAAAGTCCGTTTTGTTCCGGGCGCCAGAAGTGCGGCTTGATTTTCAGTCGATGCTGCTGGTGCAGGTGAGGTACTTCGGTTCAGCACACTGCATCCATCTGTGGCTGGAGCGTGAGACCGACCCACAGCATTGGCTGGCCTTGCGACGTGCGGTATATTCGCGCGCCGTCGGCGAACTTTCCGCGCACTGACCGCTCAGGTCAGACCAAGAACGATGCCAGATTCACTCTGCGCGACAACGATCAGTACATGACCTCATCCCAAACCGAGCAGGCTCCCGAAACCAACAGCGATCTGCAGCTGGTGGAGCGCACACTCGCGGGTGATCAGCGAGCTTACGAGATGCTGGTGGTGAAGTACCAGCGCCGTATTGAGCGGCTGATCGGTCGCATGGTGCGGGATGTGGACCTGATTCCGGACATCGCGCAGGAAACCTTTTTGCGAGCCTATCGTGCACTGCACCAATTTCGCGGTGATGCACAGTTCTATACGTGGCTTTACCGCATTGCGGTGAACACGGCCAAGAAGGCACTGGTCGATCTCAAACGCAATCCGATCATCACCGAAACCGCTTTGCGATCAAATGATGACGATGATGAAACTTCTGGCAATCCTTTTGAACTAACTACGGACGAGACCCCGGAAACCGTGCTGGCTGCTCGGGAAATTGCAGCAGCGGTGAACGCCGCCATGGAGGCTCTGCCCGAAGATTTGCGTCAAGCGGTGACACTTCGGGAGATCGAGGGGTTGAGTTACGAAGAAATTGCCGAGGCCATGAATTGTCCGATCGGCACAGTGCGCTCCCGCATTTTCCGGGCGCGCGAAGCGATTTCAGCGCGAGTGCGGCCGCTTCTGGAGAAGCAGTCGGGCAAACGTTGGTAAGGCAAATCTGAACAGGCAATGCAGTGAATGCAGGTGACACCATGAATGACGATATTGTGATGCGTGAGCAGTTGTCGGCGATGGTCGACGGCGAGCTGGTGAGTGCACAGTGCGCGCAGGTCGTTGCATATGTGGATTCCGAAGAGGGGCGTGCTTCGTGGCGCGAATTCCACCTCATCGGCGACGTGATGCGCTCTTCGGAGCTGGCGCGTCCGGTGAGCTGCGACATGGTGTCGCGTCTGCGAGCGCAATGGGCCGAAGAAGCCAAGGCCGCGCCACTGCAGCGAGGAGAAGCCGTGCAGGTGGCGTCCACGGCTGCGCAGCCTGTGCCCCAAGCGATCAAACCGAGGCAGACGGCCAATCCGGTGGTCGCGGAGCACCCCAAAGAGGCGGCCAACAACGAGGTTTTCCGCTGGAAGATGGTGGCAGGCTTTGCCTCGCTGGCTGCAGTGGCGACGATTGGCTGGAATGCCTATACGGGGCTGTCCGCGTCGCAACCCGGAGTGCCTGCCGGTATGCAGTTGGCAGCGGCACCGGTGGCCGCGAGCCAAGGCGGCGTCAACCAGGTGGCAGTGAGCTTGCCGGTGCAGGCGGCGCAAGGGCCGGGCCCGGTGATGATTCGCGATCCGCGTTTGGACGAGCTGCTGGCGGCGCACAAGCAATACGGCAGCACGTCTGCGCTGCAGATGCCTGCGGGCTTCCTGCGCAACGCCACTTTCGAGGCGCCTGCGCGCTGAGTGCATGGCGACCAGCCATCGTGTCGATGATTGGATCTTGAGCCTTGAGAAGCATACCGAGCGGTGAGTGGATGAGTCTGTGGACGCCGGTTCGGTGGTGTGCTGGATGGCTGTCCGCGCGAAGCATTTGCGTTGTGTGGCTTTTCGTTCTTCCGTTCACGGCGTCTGCGGCTGCCGTCACTTCTTCCAGTTCCACGGACTGCGTCTCACCCACGTTCACGCGAGAGCAACTGCAGCAACTCGACGTGCTTGGTTGGCTGGAGCGCATGCGCCAAGCTACTGATCTGAATACTTACAGTGGCAATTTTGTGGTGATGTCCTCGTCGGGAGTGATGAGCAGCTCGCGTGTCTGGCATGTCTGTGACAGACATCGCCAGATCGAGCGCTTGGAAGCGTTGAGCGGCACACCGCGCATTGTCTATCGCCAGAATGCAGAGGTCCGCACCTTCTCGCCCAATGACCGTGTGGTGCGTATCGAATCGCGCGAGATGCCGCGCAAATTTGTTCGCGCCAAAGGCATCAGCGGTGAATCGCTGCTCGCGCATTACGCCGTGCAATTGAGCGGGCATGAGCGCATCGCGAGCAAGGACGCCGATTTGCTGCAATTGCGTCCGCGCGATCCGTGGCGATTCGGATATCGCGTGTGGCTTGATCACGCGAGTGGGCTGGTCCTGAAATGGCAGACCGTCACGTCCGGTGGGCGCGTGCTGGAGCAGGCGGCTTTTTCAGAACTAGACATGAACACTCCTGTGGGAGGCGTGCAGATCGAAGCCATGATGAATGACGTCGTGGGCTACCGCGTCATCACTGAGTCGCGCACGGCTACCTCACTGGAGGCCCATGGCTGGACGCTGCCGATTCCCGTGGAGGGGTTTGTGCTGCTGAACTGCGCAGAAAAGCAGAAGCCCGATGTTGCAGCAAAGTCCAATGTGCAGCAGTTGCGTGTTGCGAGCGTGCAGTGCGTCTATTCCGATGGTTTGGCCAGCCTTTCCGTATTTCTGGAGCCTTACAGTGAAGAGCGTCACGCATACAACGGCCAAGAGTTGCGGTTGGGTGCAACGCACACGCTCTCGGGCAGGGTCGCTGGCGATGCTTGGGTCACCATGGTTGGCGAAGTGCCACTGGCCACGCTGCACCTCTTTGCATCGGCTATAAAGCAGATGCCACATTGATGGTTATACGCCGCAGCGTTGTTCGTCGCTGAAAGTGACCGCGCGGCGGGAACCAAAAGGCGCATTGTCCTTCACAGGGAAAGCGGCCTATTTGCTAACGTCCAAATGAATACCTTGAGAGGTTCAGATGTTGAGGATTGATCAGAAAACATTGCATGGTTATGCGCTCGCGGTGGCGACGGCCCTGACGCTCGGTGTGTCGATGGCGCCAGTGCAGTCTGCGGTGGCGCAGCCTGCGGCCGCAGCACGCGGTCTTCCTGACTTCACCGATCTGGTGGATCAGGTGGGCCCCGCCGTGGTAAATATTCGAACAACCGAGCGCGTGACTCCGGGCGAGACGAGCACCGGCATGGACGAAGAAATGCGCGAGTTCTTCAAGCGTTTCGGCGTGCCGCTCCCCAATATTCCCAAGCAGCAATCTCCGCAGCGCCGCAACCAGCAGCCTGAAGAGCAGCCACGTGGCGTCGGCTCGGGGTTCATCCTGAGCGGCGATGGCTACGTGATGACCAATGCGCATGTGGTCGAAGGTGCGGATGAAGTGATTGTCACGCTGACCGACAAACGCGAATTCAAGGCCAAGATCATCGGCGCGGACAAGCGCTCCGATGTGGCCGTGGTGAAGATCGACGCGACTGGTTTGCCCGCAGTGAAAGTGGGCGATGTGAACCGGCTGAAGGTCGGCGAATGGGTGATTGCCATCGGCTCGCCATTCGGTCTTGACAACACGGTGACCGCAGGCATCGTGAGCGCCAAGCAGCGGGACACCGGCGATTATCTGCCGCTCATCCAGACCGATGTAGCTGTGAACCCCGGCAATTCGGGTGGCCCGCTGATCAACATGCGTGGCGAAGTAGTGGGCATCAACAGCCAGATCTATTCACGTTCGGGCGGCTTCATGGGCATATCGTTCGCGATTCCCATCGATGAAGCGATCCGCGTAAGTGACCAACTGCGCGTGAGTGGCCGCGTCACGCGTGGTCGTATTGGCGTTCAGATCGAGCAGGTCTCTAAGGACGTCGCTGAATCTCTGGGCTTGCCGAAAGCGCAGGGCGCGCTGGTGCGTGGCGTCGAGGTCGGCTCTCCGGCCGAAAAGGCGGGCGTTGAAGCAGGAGATGTGATCACCAAGTTCGATGGCAAGACTGTCGAGAAGACCGTTGATCTGCCGCGTCTCGTCGGCAACACCAAGCCTGGCACGAAGTCGAGCGTCACCGTGTTCCGTCGCGGTCAAGCGCGTGATCTGGCGATCACCATTGCCGAAGTCGAGCCCGACGAAAAGGCTGCTGCGGCAGGCAAGGGCGGATCGGGCAATGCCAAGCCCAAGGCTTCGGCGGCTGCCGAGCAATTGGGGTTGATGGTGTCGGATCTCACCGATGCGCAGCGCAAGGAACTCAAGATCAAGGGTGGCGTGCGCGTGACCGAAGTGGCTGAAGCGGCGGCGCGTGCAGGACTGCGAGAAGGTGATGTGATTCTGAGCGTGGCCAACACCGAGGTGCACAGCGTGAAGGACTTCGATGCCGCGCTGGCCAAGGCGGACAAGAACAAGCCCATCAATGTGCTGTATCGCCGTGGGGAATGGGCGCAATACGCGCTGATTCGCCCTTCGCGTTGACGGATTCCGGGCTGGCCGCGCTACCTGAAAACCATTGTGAAGTCCCCATCCCGATCTCGGGAGTGGGGCTTTTGAGGACTTGGAGGGGAGTGATTTTCTGCGATTTCCGGGTTTTTTGCGGTTTCCGCCACGCAGCCCCTCAACTTTCTTTCTGCAGATTTCTATAGAATGGCGGCATTTCTACAATCAATATGTGTATAAAAAATCGGCTTTCCCTCATGATGTGGGATGAACCCATTTGATGCACAAGCAGTCCACAGATCACGCACAAGTTGTTCAGGAAGATCGTGGTAGAATTGTTGATAACCTGTGAATAAATGCCCCGTTGCAATGCGGCAACGGCCCTCCACCGCGGTCGGATGGGCTTCCCGAACAGGCCTTTTTGCCTACAATGAAGCTCCAACTATCGCAGTTGCCAAAGATTGTTGGTTTAGGGCGCGTCGCTATTTGACGCGCCCTTTTTTCTTGTCCGCGTCTTTGCAATTCAAATACTTGTCGTTTCCCGTTGATGAACCACATCAGAAATTTTTCGATCATTGCCCACATCGACCATGGCAAATCCACGCTCGCTGACCGATTGATCCAGCGTTGTGGAGGCCTTGCAGAACGTGAGATGGAAGCCCAGGTGCTGGACTCGATGGACATCGAGAAAGAGCGTGGGATAACCATCAAGGCACAGACCGCTGCACTTCAGTACAAGGCCAAAGATGGCCAGATCTACAACCTCAATCTGATCGATACGCCCGGTCACGTTGACTTCTCATATGAAGTGTCGCGTTCGCTGTCTGCCTGCGAAGGCGCACTGCTTGTTGTCGACGCTTCGCAAGGCGTTGAAGCACAGACTGTGGCGAACTGCTACACCGCGCTGGAGCTCGGCGTGGAAGTGGTGCCGGTGCTCAACAAGATGGATCTGCCCAACGCTGATCCGGACAACGCGAAGATGGAAGTCGAAGACGTGATCGGCATCGACGCGACGGATGCGATTCCCTGCTCGGCCAAGACTGGCATGGGCATCGACGAAATTCTCGAAGCCGTTGTCGCCAAGATTCCTTCGCCAAAAGGCAACCCCGATGCGCCGCTGCGCGCGATGATCATCGACAGCTGGTTCGACAGCTACGTTGGCGTCGTGATGCTCGTGCGCGTGGTGGATGGTGAGCTCAAGAAGGGCGAGCGCTTCAAGATGATGGCGACCAACGCCGCCTACGAAGCCAACAACCTCGGCGTGTTCACACCGGCGACCTTGCCGCGCGATTCGCTCAAGGCGGGCGAGGTGGGTTTCATCATCGCTGGCATTAAGGAATTGAAGGCTGCGAAGGTGGGCGACACCATCACGCTGGAAAAGAAGCTGCCCAACAATCTGGGCCCAGCCGCTTCAGCGCTGCCGGGTTTCAAGGAAATCCAGCCGCAAGTATTCGCAGGTCTCTATCCGACCGAAGCCAATCAATATGACGCGCTGCGTGATGCGCTGGAAAAGCTCCAGCTCAACGATGCGTCGCTGCGTTTCGAGCCCGAAGTTTCCCAGGCGTTGGGCTTTGGTTTCCGCTGCGGCTTCCTTGGGTTGCTGCACATGGAAATCGTGCAGGAACGCCTTGAGCGCGAGTTCGATCAGGATCTGATCACTACCGCGCCAAGCGTGGTGTATGAAGTGGTCAAGGGCGATGGCGAAGTCATCATGGTGGAAAACCCATCGAAGATGCCGGAGCAGGGTCGCATGCAGGAAATCCGCGAGCCCATCGTGACCGTGCATCTGTACATGCCGCAGGAGTACGTCGGCCCGGTGATGACACTGGCCAACCAGAAGCGTGGCGTGCAAATGAACATGGCCTACCACGGCCGCCAGGTGATGCTCACCTATGAGTTGCCGCTGGGCGAAATCGTGCTGGACTTCTTCGACAAGCTCAAATCGGTTTCGCGTGGCTACGCGTCGATGGATTACGAGTTCAAGGAGTACCGTGCGTCTGATGTGGTGAAGGTCGACATTCTGCTGAACGGCGAGAAGGTCGATGCGCTGTCGATCATCGTCCACCGCACACAGGCCACCTACCGTGGTCGCGCGGTGGCCGCGAAGATGCGCGAGATCATCAGCCGTCAGATGTTCGACGTGGCGATCCAGGCTGCCATCGGCGCCAACATCATCGCGCGCGAGACCATCAAGGCACTGCGCAAGAACGTGCTGGCAAAATGCTACGGTGGTGACATCACCCGCAAGCGCAAGCTGCTCGAAAAGCAGAAGGCCGGCAAGAAGCGCATGAAGCAGATTGGCTCGGTCGAAGTACCGCAGGAAGCGTTCCTCGCTATTTTGCAAGTCGAAGATTGAAGAAGACGATTCAGGAAGAAGAAGGCATCTGCCCATGCAAGTTTTGACATCTTTGATCCTCGCAGCCTTTGTGGGCTACATCGGTGCCTGGTACGTGGGGGCGATCGAGGGCAATTTCGCGCTGCTCCTGCTGCTCGCCACTGTGGTGACGGGCGTCTACTGGGTGGCCGAGCGCTTTTACTTTCTGCCGCGTCGCAGGAAGGCGGCCGAGGTGTTCGCCGCATCCACTTCGCAGCGCCGCGAAGAGCTCGAGCGCATGGGCATTCGCCCCGATGGCGCGGATGACCTGCAGGCGACGCAGCAGAAACTGATCATGCAGCCTTGGTGGCTGGACTGGACTGCTGGTTTGTTCCCGGTGATCCTCGTAGTGTTCCTGCTGCGCTCCTTTCTCTTCGAGCCATTCAAGATTCCGTCGGGTTCCATGTATCCGACACTCTGGGTGGGCGATCTGATTCTCGTGAACAAGTTCACCTATGGTCTGCGTCTGCCGGTGGCCAACACCCGCGTCACCGAGGGCAACAAGCCAAAGCCGGGCGATGTGATCGTGTTCCGTTATCCACCGCAGCCAAGCGTGGACTACATCAAGCGCGTGATCGGCACACCCGGCGATACGGTCGCGTATCTGAACAAGCGCCTGACCATCAATGGCAAGCCCGTGCCCACATCGGCGCTCCCTGACTTTTTTGAAGAGGACGCCATGCGTTACTTCAGCCAGTTTCAGGAAAAGATCGGCGAGAAGACGCACAACGTGCTGAACAACAAGGACGTGCCCGCCTTCGTGCAAGGCGCCAGCAATTTCGCGCACCGAGACCTGTGCAATTACAGTGTCGAGGGCGTGACCTGCAAGGTGCCCGAAGGCCAGTACTTCGTGATGGGCGACAACCGCGATAATTCGCTGGATTCGCGTTATTGGGGCTTCGTGCCGGAAGGCAATATCGTCGGCCGGGCCTTCTTCATCTGGATGAATTTCGGTAATTTCAAGCGCATCGGTTCGTTCAACTGATTTTCTGGATCAACGCTTTCACATTTCAATTCAAGAGGGAAACACAGATATGGCAATGCACCGCATCTCCGCACCACGTTCGCGTCAGCGTGGGCTATCGTTTGTCAGTCTGGTGTTTCTTCTGGTGGTGTTTGTGTCCATTGGTTATGTAGTAACAAAATCATTGCCGGTTTTTCTAGAGTGGCAGTCGATCAACAAGGCCGTAAAAAAGGCTGCGGCTGCGGGTACAACGGTTGCAGATGTGCGTTCTGCTTATCAACGATCAGCGGATATCGACAATATTACTTCTGTTAGCTCGTCAGATTTGGAAATCACTAAAGAGAATGAAAAAGTAGTTGTTTCTTATGATTACTCTCGTGAAGTTCCGTTGTATGGGCCCGCATACTTGCTTTATAAATTCCAAGGCTCTTCGAACAAGTAGTGTTATCAACTGAACTTCAAGCTCTGCAGGATCGTCTGCAGCATTCCTTCAAGACCCCCGCACTGTTGCAGCGCGCGGTCACGCATCGCAGTTTTACCGCAGATCACAACGAACGCCTCGAGTTTCTCGGCGATTCGGTGCTGAGTCTGGCGGTCTCCACCATGCTGTATCAGCGCCTTCGGGATCTTCCCGAAGGTGATCTTTCGCGCATGCGTGCGAATCTGGTCAAGCAGGATTCCCTTCACCGCATCGCGATGCGTTTGAAACTCTCGGACGTGTTGCGTCTGGGCGAAGGGGAATCCAAATCCGGCGGCAAACTGCGCCCCTCGATTCTGGCCGATGCGGTGGAAGCGCTGATCGGCGCGGTCTACCTCGATGCCGATTTCGAGACTGCGCAGGCGCTGGTGCATCGCTTTTTCGAGGGTGTTGACCTGAGCCCCGAAAAGCAGGCCGCCGCCAAGGATTCCAAGACCGCCTTGCAGGAGTGGCTGCAGGGTCGCAAAATGCATCTGCCTCAGTACCGCGTAGTGGGAACGGCGGGCGCTGCACACAATCAGATCTTCGACGTCGAAGGTCACATTGTGGAACTCGGTCTGATCGAACACGGAAAGGGCGGATCACGCCGCGCGGCTGAACAGGCTGCTGCAGGTGCTCTGCTTGCCAAACTGAAAGCAAAACACGCATGACGAATGCATCAAAACCTCCGGCGCCCAAGGGCTCGGAATCTCCCGCCGACGGGCTGAATCCCGATCTGGACGCCATGCTGGCGGGCGCCAAGCCCGGCGCGGTCCCGGCCCTTTCGGCAGCTTCCGCCGCTCCCGCCGCGCCAGTGGACACCACAGGCCAGCGCTGCGGCCTGATCGCCATCGTCGGCAAGCCCAACGTGGGCAAGTCCACGCTGATGAACGCGCTGGTCGGCCAGAAGGTGTCGATCACCTCGCGCAAGGCGCAGACCACGCGCCACCGCATCACCGGCATCCGCACCAAGGACAGCACTCAGTTCGTCTTCGTCGACACGCCGGGCTTCCAGACCCGTCACAGCACGGCGCTCAACAAGTCGCTCAACAAGACCGTGATGGGTGCGATTGGCGACGTGGACCTGATCCTGTTCGTGGTCGAAGCTGGCAGCTTCACGCTGGCCGATGCCAAGGTGCTGAGCCTGTTCAAGCCCGGCATTCCCACGCTGCTCGTCGCGAACAAGCTCGACACCGTGCACCGCCGCGCTGAAATCGCGCCTTGGCTGCGTGACATGCAGGAGCGCCATCCGTTTGCGGAATTCGTGCCGATGTCGGCCAAGAACAAGGGCGACATCGAGCGCCTGTTCGGCATCGTCGGCAAATACCTGCCCGAGCAGCCCTGGTGGTACGCCGAAGACGAGCTCACCGATCGCAGCGAGAAGTTCCTCGCGTCCGAGACCGTGCGCGAGAAGCTGTTCCGCTTCACCGGCGACGAGCTGCCCTATACCTCGACGGTCGTCATCGACAAGTTCGAGGAAGAAAAGAGCAAGCAGCACAAGCGCTTCATGAAGATCGCTGTGACCATCGTGGTCGAACGAGATGGTCACAAGGCCATGGTGATCGGCGAGGGCGGTGAACGCTTGAAGCGCATCAGCACCGAAGCGCGGCAGGAGCTGGAAAAGCTCATGGACGCCAAGGTCTTCCTTGAAGTCTGGGTGAAGGTTCGCTCCGGCTGGGCTGACGACGAAGCGCGCGTGCGCTCGTTCGGCTACGAATAAAGCCAAGGTTCAGGTTCAGGCAACCATTCCGAAGGGGTCATGGCGACCAAGCGCATCAGTGATGAACCGGCGTTCATTCTCCATCAATACGACTGGAGCGAATCGAGCCTCATTCTGGAGACCTTTACGCGCCGCTACGGGCGCGTGGCGCTGGTGGCCAAGGGCGCGAAGAAGCCGACCTCCAACTTTCGCCCTGTGCTGCTGCCGCTGCAGCCGCTTCGGGTGAGCTATGGCATCTCAGGCGAGGGCCATGGCGATATCCATGCGCTCAAATCTGCAGAATGGGTCGGCGGCCACATCATGCCCTCGGGCGATGCGCTGCTCTCGGGCCTCTATCTCAACGAACTGCTGATGCGGCTACTGGCGCGCGAAGACACGCATGTGCCGCTGTTCGACATCTACGCGGGCGTGGTGCGCGTGCTGGCCAGTGAGCATGGCGATGCACTCGAGCCCGTGCTGCGCAGCTTCGAGCTGGTGCTGCTGCGCGAGATCGGCCTGCTGCCCGATCTGCATGTGGAAACCGCCACGCTTTCGCCGCTCGAGCCGAATGCCCGCTATGCGCTGGTCGCGGAGGGCGGGCTGCGCAGGGCCGCATCGGGCGAGCGATTTTCGCTGTCTGGCGCACATTGGTGCGCACTGCACGATGCGCTCGCTGACAATACGACGAGTTTCACCACGACCCTGCGTGTGCTCATTGGCGCAGGTCTGGCCAGCGAACTCAAATCCCAATTGCGCGCGCTTCTGCAATACCATTGCGGTAGCCAGTTGCTGCGCACCCGCCAGCTCATGATGGATCTGCAATCGTTATGACGACATCACATTCTTCCCGCACCGCCTTGTCGGTCAACATCAACAAGGTCGCACTGGTGCGCAACACGCGGCATCTGGGCATTCCCAGCGTGACGCGCGCGTCGCAGTTGTGCCTCGAAGCGGGCGCGCAGGGCATCACGATTCACCCACGCCCGGACGAACGCCACATCCGCGCGAGCGATGTGTATGAGCTGGCCGAGCTCATGAAGCAGTGGCCGAGAGCGGAGTTCAACATCGAGGGCAACCCCACGCAGAACCTCATGGAGTTCATCCGCCAGACGCGTCCGCACCAGGCGACCTTCGTGCCAGACAGTGAGGAGCAGTTCACCAGCGACCACGGCTGGACCTTCCCGCAGGATGCCGAGCGACTCAAGCCGCTGATTGACGAATGCCGTGCACTTGGCGTGCGCGTGAGCCTGTTCATGGACCCGGTGCCTGAACAGATGGCCGCAGCCAAGGCCGTGGGCGCTGATCGCGTCGAGCTCTATACCGAGCCTTATGCTGCTGGCTGGGCCACGCCGGACAAGGAACAGCAACTGCTGACCTATGCCGCAGCAGCTCAGGCCGCGCTCGATGCGGGGCTCGGCATCAACGCCGGACACGATCTGAACCGCGACAACCTGCCCGAATTCGTCGCGCGTGTGCCGGGCCTGCTCGAAGTCTCCATTGGCCATGCGCTGATCGCCGATGCGCTCGAACTCGGATACGCCGAAACGGTGCGCGCCTATCAGGGCTGCATCGACGCCGGCATGGCGGCCAGAAAATGATCTACGGAATCGGCACCGACATCTGCGACGTGCGCCGCATTCGTGCGAGCCTCGAGCGCAATGGCGACCGGTTCGCCGAAAAGGTGCTGTCGCAAGCCGAACTGGCGACTTGGCGAGCGCGCTCTGAGCGCTGGCCCGAGCGCGGTATCCGCTATCTCGCCACGCGCTTTTCCGCCAAGGAGGCCTTCAGCAAGGCCATCGGCCTCGGCATGCGCATGCCGATGACGTGGCGCCATTGCGAAATTTCCAAGCTGCCGAGCGGCCAGCCGGTGATCGTGCTGCATGGCGAGCTCAAGACCTG
This sequence comes from Diaphorobacter sp. HDW4A, assembly GCF_011305995.1. GTDB lineage: Bacteria > Pseudomonadota > Gammaproteobacteria > Burkholderiales > Burkholderiaceae_C > Diaphorobacter_A. Next base: position 273,740 of record NZ_CP049910.1, read on the forward strand.
GTTTGAAGCCAAGGGTCTCGCCGCGCACATCACCGTGACCGACGAAACCGACTATGCGGCGAGCTTCTGCGTCGTCGAGCATCTGCCGCCATCGACCTGAATCGCGCCCCTTTGAGAAATACCCCATGAGCCGTAGCCAGACCCCCTCCGCCATCCACGCTCCGCTGATCATCGACGTCGCTGGCAAGCAGCTCACCGACGTGGATCGCAAGCGCCTCGCGCATCCGCTGGTCGGCGGCATGATTCTCTTCACCCGCAACTGGGACAGCCGCAATCAGCTACTGCAGTTGTGCGCCGACATCAAGGCTGTGCGGCCCGATCTGCTGATCTCCGTGGACCATGAAGGCGGCCGCGTGCAGCGCTTCAAGACCGATGGCTTCACGCACATCCCCGCGATGCGCGCGTTCGGCGAAATGTGGATGGACGACGGCAAGGGCAGCAAGCACCGCGAAGGCTCTGGCGCCATGCGTGCGATGGATGCCGCAACGGCTGCGGGCTATGTGCTCGGCAGCGAGCTGCGTTCCTGCGGCGTGGATTTCAGCTTCACGCCGGTGCTCGATCTCGACTGGGGCGAGAGCGGTGTGATCGGCGACCGCAGCTTCCATCGTGACCCACGCGTGGTGGCGACGCTCGCCCGCAGTCTCATGCATGGACTGCTGCAATCGGGCATGTCCAACTGCGGCAAGCATTTCCCCGGCCATGGCTTTGTCAAGGCCGATTCGCATGTGGACATCCCCGTCGACGCCCGCACGCTCAAGGCGATTCTGGCCGACGATGCGGCGCCGTACCTATGGCTCTCCAGTGTTCTCACGGCCGTGATGCCCGCGCACGTGATCTATTCAAAGGTCGATGCGCGGCCAGCCGGTTTCTCCGGCAAATGGTTGCAAGACATTCTGCGTGGTCAGTTGCGATATGACGGTGCGATCTTCAGCGACGACCTGAGCATGGAAGCCGCGCGCCGCATCAACGGCAGTGTGCTGAGTTACGCAGAAGCCGCCTGCGCCGCACTCAACGCTGGTTGTGACATGGTGCTGCTCTGCAACCAGAGCGTGGGCGACGGTAAGCTGGTGGATGATTTCCTGTCCGACATGGACAAGGCGCTCGCCAAAGGCCAGTGGAAGTCAGACAAAAACAGCGAGGCGCGCCGCGTGGCGCTGCTGCCCGAAACGCTGCCTCAGCCGTGGGATGAGCTCATGATCCAGCCCGCCTACATGCACGCGCTGGATTTGCTTCCCTGATCCTTGGCTTCTTGTTCGATCCACGCGATGAAACGCACGAGTGCGTCGGCCGAACCGGCATCGCCGCTACCTTTGGAACGTGACTCCGCGAACTTCACCAGCCAGTAGCTGAATGGGCTGAGACCAACGTCCATCGCGCCGATGGCCGCCAGCCGTCCGTCCAGCAGCATAGGCGTAATGAGTTCATGGCGACCGATGGCGATACCTTGCCCTGCCATCGCCGCCTGAATCACCTGATCGTATTGGTTGTAGTGCTGCATGCGCTGATCGCGTGGCAGCTCGATACTCCGTGCGGCACACCAGCCATGCCAATGCAGCCACGGGCGCCCGGGGAGGTCAAACTCAAGCAGCACCTGCTTGGTGAGCTGTCCCGGCGTGTTGAGGCGCTGTACCTTGAGTGAGGGATGGGCCACCGGCACCAGCGTCTCGCCGAACAGGCGCAGCGCGCCTTTGGGTACATCGCGCAGCGTGCAGTAACGGATGGCCAGATCGATGCCCGGCGTGTTCATGCTCACAATTTTGGTGCCTGCGGCCACGCGCACATCCACATCGGGGCATTGCTGTTGAAAACGGATCAGGCGCGGCAGTAGCCACAGCGCGGTGAAGCCGATGCTCGCCGTGATCTTGACGGTCTTGCGCTGCTGTTTCGCATCCAGCATTTCCAGCACGTCCTGCAGTTGTCGCAGGCTGTTGTCCGCACTTTGGAACAACCGTTCGCCAGCGGGCGTGAACTGAATGCTCCGATGGCCACGCACCAGCAGCGACGCACCGATGGCCTCCTTGAGATGGCGAACCTGGCGGCTGACGGCCGATTGCGTCACGAACAGATCCTCGGCCGCCTGCGTGATGCTCATGCGCCGACCGACGGCGACGAAGCTGCGGGTCAGATCCAGAGACGGGATGGTGGGAAGTGGTTCCGGTACAGCGTTCGCGCATGTGGTGGAAGTGGCAGGTCGTGATGCCGTTGCTGAGCGCCGCTCTGGGCTACTTTCCCGGAAAGCGGCTGGGATGGCTTGAAGACACGCCCAGTGGTGTCGTGCATGACTGGACGCAGCGCATGCGTCGCCTCGAGGATGCATGGGGGCGCACCCGTCCTTTGGCCCGGCTGGACGAGCGCAAGCAGTTGGTGCAACGCTGTGCGCGCATGCGTTCGCCGATGCTCGCCATCGGAATGGAGGACGATGCCTTCGGCACACGCGAGGCACTGGAGCGGTTGCTGGGCTACTTCCCGTTTGCCGAGCGAACACATATCCGTGTTGCGCCCACCGCGTTGGGTGTGGAGGGCATAGGACACTTCGCATTCTTTCACGACCGTTTCGAGTGCAGCCTTTGGCAGTTGGCAGTTGGCACTGGGGTGGCTGCAGTCAGGCGAGATGAACGAGGCGATGTCCGGCGCCGCGCCCCACAGGCAGCTCCATGCCCTGCGCTGTCCATCGCTGGACGCATATTGAAAGAAAGCGGTTTAAGCTTCGCCTCAGACTGCCGCGCCATGATGTGCGCAGGGCAAGAATCCACACCACAAAAGGTCGCCATGAGTCTGAAGCAGAAGCTGCAAAATGCCGCACATGTCACGCGCCAGGCCATTGGACTGGCGCGTCCTTATTTCGTGTCAGAGGAAAAGGGCAAGGCATGGGGGCTGCTCATCGCCATCATTGCGTTGAATCTGGGCACGGTGTACATGCTGGTGCAACTCAACGAATGGAATCGCGTGTTCTACGACGCGCTGGAGAACAAGCAGGCGGACGTGTTCTGGCAGCAGCTCTGGAAGTTCTGTTGGCTCGCGGCGATCTACATTGTGATTGCGGTCTACAAGTTCTATCTCACACAACTGCTGCAATTGAACTGGCGAAGCTGGCTCACCCGGTGCATGCTCTCGCGCTGGCTTGCAGCCAAGGCCTTCTATCGGCTGGAGCTCGCGCGCTTCGGTGGCGGCAACGTGCCGGACAATCCCGATCAGCGCATTCAGGAAGACCTGAATCTGTTCACCACCTACACCGTGTTGTTGTCGATGGGACTGCTCAATGCGCTGGTCACCTTTGTGAGCTTCGTGGGCATTCTCTGGGGCCTGAGTGGTGTGATGGAAGTGGCTGCACCACAGGTGCTGGGCGGCGGTACCTGGCAGGTGTCGGGCTTCATGGTGTGGATGGCGGTGCTGTATTGCCTTGTGGGCACGGCCATCACCTTCTTGGTGGGTGCGCCGCAGGTGTTGCTCAACAATCGGCAGCAGCAGTTCGAGGCCAACTTCCGCCATTACATGATCCGCGTGCGTGAGCATGCTGAGGCGATTGCGTTGGACAGCGGTGAACGTGTGGAAGGCGAACGTCTGAATCTGCGCTTCAGTGACGTGCTGGGCAACTATCTGGCGCTGATACGCAAGCAGAAAAGCCTGATCTGGTTCACCACCTTCTTTGGGCAGGCGGCAGTGGTGTTCCCGTTCATCATTGCGGCGCCGCGCTTCTTCAGCGGCGCGATCCAGCTGGGGCAGCTCATGCAGATTTCATCGGCGTTCGGTCAAGTATCCGACTCGCTGAGCTGGATCGTGAACAACTACCAGGACATCGCCGCATGGCGCGCGACCACGCAGCGTCTCGCGGGTTTTGACGAAAGTCTGAAGCTGCAGAGCGAACATGCCCGTGACGGTGCGGAGCTGACGATGGGCAACCATGTCGAGACCGCTTCGCTCGAGGTCGATCTGCCGCAGGGCGAGGTGATTCTCGCGAACGCCGCGCTGCGCGTGCAACCCGGTGATCATGTGTTGATCAGCGGGCCATCGGGCAGCGGAAAATCCACGCTGATGCGGGTGTTCGCGGGCATCTGGCCCTTTGCAAAGGGCTGCGTCGAGCGACCGCAGGATGCGATGTTCATTCCGCAGCGCCCCTATTTTCCGGAGGGAACGCTGCGCGATGCGCTGGCTTATCCGGAGCCAGCATCGCAGTACTCGGATGCGCAATTTTTGGCAGCACTGAATAACGCCAGACTACCTAAGCTGCAAACGCGCCTCGACGAGAGCAATGTGTGGAACGCGGTGCTTTCCGGTGGCGAGCAGCAGAGACTCGCGATTGCGCGCGTGCTGCTCAAGCGCCCCGCGTGGGTGTTCGCGGACGAGGCCACGAGTGCCATGGACAATCCGACCGAGGCGCATGTCTATCGGCAACTGGTGCAGCTCGTCGATGAGAAGCACGGCGGGCTAGTGTCAATTGCCCACCGCGACAGCGTGCATGCTTTCCACAACCGGCGCTGGACGCTGGAGCCGGAGCGCCAGCGCATTGAAGCGACGTCCATTGGAGGCTGTGCCGCATTGTGAGTCATGGGATGATGCTTGCAGTTTGAAATTTTGAGGAGAGTGTCGTCATGCGCGTTGGTGTTTTGACTGGTGGTGGAGATTGCCCGGGGCTCAACGCAGTGATCCGCGCAGTGACCAAGTCGCTGATCGGCCAAGGGCAGTGCGAGGTGTTTGGCATCGAGGATGGATTCCAGGGGCTGATGGAAGATACGCCGCGCGTGCAGGCACTGTCGTGGGATCAGGTTTCGGGCATCCTGCATCGCGGCGGCACGATTTTGGGCACCAGCAACAGTGCCAACCCGCTGCGCGACGATGCGACCAAGGAACTCGTTGCACGCAATGCGAAAGCGCTGGGACTTGATGTGCTGGTGGTGATCGGCGGCGACGGCACCATGTCGCTCGCGCATGGGCTCGCGGACGTGGGCTTGCAGTGTGTGGGCGTGCCCAAGACCATCGACAACGATATCGCGCACTGCGAGCGCAGCTTCGGTTTCGACACGGCGGTGGCCACGGTGACCGATGCGCTGCATCGCATCGAGAGCACGGCCAACAGCCATCACCGCGTGATGATCGTCGAGACCATGGGCCGACATGCAGGATGGATCGCGCTTGAGTCAGGTCTTGCGGGCGGAGCCGACATCATTCTGCTGCCTGAGATCGACTACGACATCGCGGCCATCGCCCTGCGCTGCCGCGAGCGCGAACTGCGCCAGCGATACACCATCATCTGCATCGGCGAGGGCGCGAAGGAAAGTGGCGCCAGCCTCACCGTGCGCGAGCGGGTGGAAGGCAGTCCGGACCCCGTGCGCCTTGGCGGCGTGGCCCATGTGCTGCGCGAGCGCCTGCAGCCGCATCTGAAGAGCGAGGTGCGCGCGACGGTGCTCGGCCATCTGCAGCGCGGCGGCGATCCCACACCATTCGACAGGGTGCTCGCGACGCGCTTTGGTCACCGCGCCGCACAACTCGTGCTCGCGCGCGAATGGTGCCGCATGGTCACGCTGCAGCACGGCGAGATCGGCAGCGTGGCGTTGGGTGACGTTGCAAATGCGCAGCGCACGGTGCCACTTGATCATGAGCTCATCACGACTGCGCGAGACATCGGGATCTCGTTGGGCGAGTGATCATGCAGTTGCTTGATCCGATCGTGCGGCTTCTTTGAACCGATTTTCTCAAGGAAAGCTCGCGGCCTTGGGCGCCGGTGTCGGCTCGGCATTCGCGTTGGCTGCCGACGGCGCGGCGGGTGGCTGATGCAGCTTGCTCTGCGGCAGCGGCTTGCCCTCGGGCCAGCGGCGCACCACGCGTTGGAAGATCAGTGCATTGGGAATCTGCAGCAGCGTGCCGGGTTCGGGCGCGGTCGAGTCTTCGAGCGTGGTGTAGAGCAGGTTGATGTCGACCACCTTGCCCACCGCGCCGAGCTTTTCGGCGGTGTCGAGCAGCTCGATGTGGTCGCCCACGCGGAACGGGCCGACCACGAAAATCAAGAACGCACAGAACAGGTTGGACAGCACGCTCCACGCTGCGAAGAACGCAACGGCACCGACGGTGGCGAAACCAGTAAAGGCAGTCCAGAGCACGGATGCGGAAACGCCCAGACGCTCCAGCACGAGCAGCAGGGCGCTCAGGATGATGAGCCAGCGCACGACGACGGTGACCGGTGTGGTCAGCTCGTGCGGGAACTGGTAGTGGTCGCCCGCACGGTTCATGATGCGCTTGAACATGCTGTGCAGGAGCACGGCGGCGGCGATGATCAGCACGATCTGGAAGCCGGGAACGATCAGATCCAACGAGTCCTGCGTCCAATCCGGCAAGTAAGTTCTCCAACGAAGAGCCATGTCTTTTCTAAAGTTTGAAATTTTGGTCAGTGAAGGACCTTAACATTTTTGGTTCTGGTGCTTGTTCGGGACGAAGCCTTGTGGCTTCGGCCGGTGCTTCGTTTTGAGGTGCCGATATGGCCTCTTAAAACGAAGATTGCCAAACAATGCACGGACTCAACGTCCGTCACAGAGCAAAAACAAAAACAGAAGAGTCAACGCTTGCGTTGTTCTATCGTGTCCATCTGCATTTCGAAGCTGAAGAAACGATCACGGCCTTGGGCTTTGGCGGCGTATAGGGCTTCGTCGGCCCGCATGACCATGGTGATGGCACTGGTGGTGTCGTCGGGCACGCAAGTGGTGATACCGCCCGAAAGGGTGAGCACCGGGCCGATGGGCGAGTCGGGGTGGGGAATGTCGCGGGTCTTGAGCAGGCCGCCCAAGGCGCGGGCGAAGGTCATGGCACCAGCGCGCGGGGTGTTGGGCAGGATGAGGGCGAATTCTTCGCCCCCGTAGCGCGATGCTACATCGCGCGGGCGCACGCAGACTTCGCGCAGCACGCGGGCAACGTCGCGCAGGGCGGCGTCGCCTTGCACGTGACCTGCGGTGTCGTTGAAGCGCTTGAAGTGATCCAGGTCGCACAGCATCAACGTGAGCGGTGCGTGGTCGCGGCGGGCGGCCATGATTTCGGTGTGCAGGATACGGTCAAAGCCGCGCCGGTTGACCAGACCCGTGAGCGGGTCCATCTCCACCATTTCATTGAGGCGCTGGTTCGCCACGTGCAGCTCGTCGGTCAGGGTGACGAGGCGGCGGCGCATTTCATGCAGGCGGCGCATGGCGCGCAGTTTGGCAGCGAGCACGATGGGTTTGACGGGCTTGACCAGATAGTCGTCGCCACCGGCTTCAATACCTCGCCAGACGTTGAGGTCGCCATCGAGACCGGAGAGAAAGATGATGGGAGTCCAGCCGCCGGGCTCCAGCTCGCGCATGCGCTGGGCAACCCAGTAGCCGTCATGCGCGCCGGGAAGGCGGATGTCCAGTAGCACCATGTCCGGGCGGCGCAGCTCGAAAAGCCGCAGCGCCGGTTCGGCGTCAGAGGCTTCGAGGACTTCGGAGATGCCCGCACGGCGCAGCTCGTTCGCCAATTGCGCGCGAACTGATGCGAGATCCTCCACCAACAGCACCGAGAACGGGCGGTCGGAAGAGGAGGACTGGGCTGTGCTCAAACTGGGTTCGTTGAGTAGCTGGCTCATGGGTTCTCAAAGATTCGCGTTGGTACGCCGCCAGTGGCACGCAACCAGCCATTGGCGATGTGAACGTTTGCGAACGTCGGAGAACCAGTGTAACCCGCCCCGCCCAAAACTGTTACTGTTCGCGACGAAGCGCGGGGAACAGAATGATGTCGCGGATGCTCGGGCTGTCGGTCAGCAGCATCATCAGGCGGTCGATGCCGATGCCGCAGCCGCCAGTGGGGGGCATGCCGTACTCGAGCGCACGCACGAAATCGTGGTCGAAATACATCGCTTCGTCGTCGCCGCTGTCCTTGGCATCGACCTGCGCATTGAAGCGTGCGGCTTGGTCTTCGGCGTCGTTGAGCTCCGAGAAGCCGTTGCCGAATTCGCGGCCGGTGATGTAGAGCTCAAAACGCTCGGTCACCTCGGGGCGGTCATCGTTGGCGCGGGCCAGCGGCGAGATTTCCGTCGGGTGCTCCATGATGAAGGTCGGCTGCCAGAGCTTTTCTTCGACCACTTCCTCGAAATAGAACACCTGCAGGCTGGCCAGCGTGCGCGTGGACAGCTTGTCCTTTTCCTCGTTCATGCCGAGCTTCTTGAGCGCGTTGATCAGCCAGTCGCGGTTGGTGACGTTGTCGCCTGCGTCGGTGAACTTGACGATGGATTCTGGGATCGTCAGACGCTCAAATGGCTTGGAGAGATCGACTTCCTTGCCGCCGTACTCGAACACCAGCGAGCCGCGCGCGTTCTTGGCAGCGTCGCGCACGATGGCTTCGGTGTAGTCCATGATGTCCTGGTAGTTCCAGTACGCTGCGTAGAACTCCATCATCGTGAATTCGGGGTTGTGGCGGACCGAGATGCCTTCGTTGCGGAAGTTGCGGTTGATCTCGAACACGCGCTCGAAGCCGCCGACGATCAGGCGCTTGAGGTACAGCTCGGGCGCGATGCGCAGGTACATCTCCTGGTCGAGCGCGTTGTGGTGCGTGACGAAGGGCTTGGCGTTCGCGCCGCCGGGGATCGGGTGCAGCATGGGCGTCTCGACTTCGAGAAAACCGTTTTGCACCATGAAGTTGCGCAGGCCCGAGACGGCATTGCTGCGCGCGATGAAGCGCTTGCGTGCATCCTCGTCGGTCATCAGGTCGACGTAGCGCTGGCGGTACTTCACTTCTTGGTCCGCTACGCCGTGGAACTTGTCGGGCATGGGGCGCAGGCTCTTGGTGAGCATGCGGATCTTCGTGACCTTCACGGACAGCTCGCCCGCCTTGGTCTTCATCAGCGTGCCTTCGGCGCCGATGATGTCGCCCAGATCCCACTTCTTGAAGTCGGCATAGACGTCTTCGCCCAAGGCGTCGCGCGTCACGTAAAGCTGGATGCGGCCGGTGGCGTCCTGCACGGTGGCGAAACTGGCCTTGCCCATCACGCGCTTGAGCATCATGCGGCCGCCTACGCTGACGGTGAGGTTCTGCGCTTCGAGCGCTTCGGTCTCCGTCTCGCCGTAGGTGGCAGCCAGAGCGCCAGCACGGTGAGAGGGCTTGAAGTCATTGGGGAATGCCACGCCTTTGCCTGCCGCCTGCGCTTCACGCAGCACCTTGAGTTTTTCGCGGCGCTCTGCGACGAGCTTGTTCTCATCAACGGTGACTGCTGGAGTGTTCGTAGGCTGATCGGATGACATAAAGAATTCGGTGGTTGCCCGGAAGGGTGACAATAGCGGCGGTCAAAGCTCCGTTGCCGGGGCCGTGCGCACTGGAAAACCTTCAATTTTAAGTCCATGCGCCAGAAACAGCCTCGCAAGGGCTTTCGACTGTCATTGTTGCGAGCAGAAATTTATGAAAATCACCATTGTTGGCGCGGGTTACGTAGGTCTCGTGTCGGCCGCGTGCTTTGCGGAACTGGGCAATCAGGTGCTCTGCGTGGAGCGCGATGCGGGCCGGGTGGAACGCCTCAAGAAGGCCGAAGTGCCGATCTTCGAGCCAGGGCTTTCCGAGCTGATCGCCAAGAATCTGGCCGCTGGCCGCCTTGTTTTCACCACCGAGATGAAGGCCGGAGTCCGCCATGCGGATCTACTTTTCATCGCCGTGGGTACACCGCCCAAGGGAGATTCCAGCGCCGACACCAGCCAGGTGCTGGCGGTGGCCGAGCAGATCGGCGAGCATCTCTCGCGCTTTCTCGTGGTGGTGGATAAATCCACAGTGCCGGTGGGGACGGCCGACAAGGTGCGCGGCGCGATTCAGCGTGCGCTGAAGAAGCGCGCTGATCTGGCCAAGAGGCTTCCGGACTTCGCCGTGGTCTCCAATCCCGAGTTTCTCAAAGAAGGGGCGGCGGTCGAGGATTTCATGCGGCCAGACCGCGTGGTGATTGGCGTGAGTGACGACGCCGCAGGCCGCAAGGCCGAGACGCTGTTGCGCCAGGCCTATGCGCCGTTCAATCGCAACCGCGAGCGCCTGATCGTCATGGACGTGAAGAGTGCAGAGCTCACCAAATACGCGGCCAACGCGCTGCTGGCCACCAAGATCAGCTTCATGAACGACATGGCGAATCTGGCCGATGCGCTGGGGGCCGACATCGAGCAGGTGCGCAAGGGCATTGGCTCGGATCGCCGCATCGGCTACGACTTCATCTACGCGGGGCTGGGCTACGGCGGGTCCTGCTTTCCCAAGGACGTGGCGGCGATCTGCCACACGGCGCGCGAGGCGGGTGAGCGCATGCGGGTGGTCGAGGCGGTGCGGACCGTCAACGACGGGCAGAAGGAGCGTTTTGTCGATCGCGTGATCGCGCATTTCGGCGGCTCGCTCAAGGGCCTGACGATTGCGGTCTGGGGCCTGACCTTCAAGCCCGCGACCGACGATGTGCGGGAAGCCCCGAGCCGCCATATCGTGCGCAAGCTGATTGCTGCGGGTGCGAACGTGCGAGCGCATGATCCGCAAGTACGCTCTCTCGAGCAGCTCATGCCCGGCGACAACGTGGCCCGGCTGAAGGCGTCCATCGAGTTTGCGGCCGATCCTATGGAGGCCGCGAAGGGCGCTGATGCGCTGCTGATCGCGACCGAATGGAAGGTCTACCGCAGCCCGGATTTCCCCGCGCTGCGCAAGCTGCTCAAGAAACCGGTGATCTTCGACGGTCGCAATCTGTTCGAACCCGCTGACATGAAGCGCCTCGGCTTTCAATATCAGGGCGTGGGCCGCCGCACGGCCTGACCGCCATGTCGAGCACGCAAGCCGACTCCGCAAAACACGCTGCCAGCCCACACTGGGCGCGCAGCGTGGGCGGTGCCGCGCTTTGGACGCTCGCGCAGCACGGGTCTTTTTTCGCATGCGCCTGGTGGGTGTCGTGGTGGGCCGGGGCCGAGCGCTTCGGCGCGTTTGGCCAGGGGCTGGCGCTGTCGGCCATGCTGTCGGCTGCGATCACCTTTCGGCTTGAATATGCGGGCCAACTGGAGCGCAGGCAGCGCCGCGCGGCAGCGCTGTTTTTGCTGGCGCAGCGCAGTGCGTGGGGGATCTGCGCGCTGTTGCTCGCGGCGCTGGCGGTGGTGCATCAATGGGTTCGCGTGCCGCTCTGGCTCTGGGCGAGCACGCTCGCGCTCGCGCCGCAGGCTGCCACGCTGGTGCTCGCATCCCTATGCGCGCGCGGCGGCGACGTGGTGCGTGCGGCGGCACTGCGCAGCGGGCCCGCGATCATCATGGTGGTGGTTCTGCTGCTGGCTTGGGCGCTGGGTTGGCGGGATGGCATCGAGTGGTCGATTCCGCTTTCCGCATGGATGGGCTGGATGGCGGCGCGGCTTTTGGGTTTGGCGAACAATTCGGGGGACGATGGCGTGCGCAGGACTGACGCCAAACGCGTCGCGGCCTTTCATCTGCCGTTTGTGCGTGCCGAGCTGCCGGGCTTTCTGCTCAACGTGAGCGCCAATCACGGTCAGGTGCTGCTGATTGGTGCGATGGGCGGCGATGCGGCGGCCGGAACGGCGGCGCTGGCGTTGCGCATTGCGATGCTGCCGACCAGCCTGTTCGGGCTGGCGCTCGCGGATCGACTGCGCTCGCGCGTGGTGGCGCAAGGTGCGGGAACGGGGCTGATCGCGCTGCTGCGTCAGGCGATCAAGCGCATGGCGGCATTGTCGCTGGGCGCGCATGTAGTCGCGGCGCTGTTGGTGCCGTTGTTGCTGCCGCTGGTGTTTCCGCAGCAGGGCGCGGTGCTGGCGCAGATGGTGATGTGGCTGCTGCCGCTGGGCATGATCCGGCTGGTGGCGAGTCCTCTCGCCTTCATGCTGCCGTGGCGCGGCTGGCTGGGGTTGAGTCTGCTTGGACAATGCCTGCTGTTCGCCTGCGCGCTGCTGTCGGTTGTGTTGGTTTTTCCCATCAGCGGATTGATCGGTGTGGCCATTGCCTACGCTATCAGCGCCGCTGGTGTGTATCTGGGCTACATCGTCATGGCTTGGGCCGCGGCACGGACGGATACTTGAGGTTTGTTGAAAACGGGAATCTATGAGCAGACAAGGCAAGGTGGGCGCAGCGCGTGAAGCGTCACTTTCGCGTTCGCACTACACGGACGACAGCAACTTCACGCCTGAGCATCTGTACTCCATGTCGTATCAGATCCGGCAGATCCGCAGTTTCCGTCCACAGCGCGTGCTGGAGATCGGCATCGGCAACGGCTTTGTCTCGACCTTTCTGCGCCAGGCCGGCATCGAGGTGGTGACTGCCGACATCAACCCCGCGCTCAAGCCCGACGTGTGCGCGCCGCTGCATGAGCTGCCGAAGATTCTCGCGGGTGAGCGCTTCGATGTGGTCTCGTGCTGCGAGGTGCTCGAGCACATGCCGTTCGATCAGTTCGGCCCCAATCTTGATGCGATCCGCAGCCTTGCGCCGGAGGCCTTCATCTCTCTGCCGGGGCATTTTCCGTGGGCGGGATTCATGGGGCGTTTCGGCATCCATAACCGCTTTATCGATCTGTCGATTGGCTTGCGCATTCCATGCCGCCGCCGCCTGACGGACGGACATTTCTGGGAGATCGCATCCGAGTGGCAGACCCGCCGCTCGGCGCTGGTTGGCCACATGCGCGAGCGGTTTGCCAAGGTGGACAGCGGCGTGTTTCCCATGCACCGTTACCACTACTATTTCCGTTGCTCCGACAAGGAGGGCGCGTGAATCTGCAGCCAGGCATTCCGCAACTGCTGTCAGTGATCGCGCCCTGCCGCAATGAGCGCGAGCACATCGTCGCGTTTTGCGCCAATGTGGCGGCCATGCAGTTGCCGCACGGCTGGCAGATCGAGGTGCTGATCGCCGATGGTGCAAGTGACGACGGCACGCGCGAGCTGCTGGGAGACTGGTGCGCGAAGGATGCGCGTTTTCAGATGACCGACAACCCGCAGCGCATCGTCTCTCCGGGGCTCAACCGCTGCATAGTGCAGTCGCGCGGCGAGATCATCGTGCGGCTGGACATCCACAGCGAATACGCGAGCGACTATTTCGTGCAGTGCGTGAACACGCTCGCGCGCACGGGGGCGGACAACGTTGGCGGTGCTTGGCATGCCGAGGGTCGCACGCCCATGCAGAAGGCCGTGGCGGCGGCGTTCCAGTCGCCCTGGGTGGCGGGCGGGGCGTTGTCGCGCAATCTGGAATACGAGGGCGAGGTGGACACCGTCTATCTCGGCTGCTGGCCGCGCGCCACGTTCGCGAAAGTGGGTGGCTTTGACGAGCAGTTGGTGCGCAATCAGGACGATGAGCACAACCTGCGCCTCAAGAAAAGCGGCGGCCGCATCTGGCAGAGCAAGACCATCCGCTCGACCTATTTCCCGCGTGGCAAGCTGCCCCTGGTGTTCAAGCAGTATTCGCAATATGGGTACTGGAAGCCGTTCGTCATGAAGAAACACGGGCAGGCGGCGGCGCTTCGGCATCTGGTGCCTGCGGTGTTTGTCGTCGCGCTGCTGGTGGCGCTGGTGCTGGCATTCACCGTGGCCGCGTGGCCACTGGGGCTGCTGGTGGGGGCCTATGCCTGCCTGTTGATGTTGGCGCTATGGGGGATGCGCTCGCAGCTCGAGCCCGGCATGGCGACGCGCGTCATCGGCGTCATCGCGGCCTATCACTTTGGCTACGGCTGGGGATCGCTTTGCGGCTGGCGCGATGTGCTGCTCGGGCGCGGGCCGCAGCCGCAGTGGGGAGCGCTCACGCGATGAACGACGACGCACCGACATCATCGACCGCAGCGCGCGAAGCCGAGAACGTGCGCGACCGCTACGCCCGCCGCGACGGCGCGCGCGATGCGAACCGCTACAGCCTGAGCGATCCCTATGCGCTTGCCGTCTGGCAGGAACGCCAACGCAAGATGTTGCGCATGCTTGCCGAAAAAGGGTTGAGAGATTTGGGGGCGCTCGATGTGCTGGATCTGGGCTGCGGCAGCGGCGGCAACCTGCTGGATCTGCTGCGTCTTGGCGTCGCGCCGGATCGCCTGCAGGGCATCGAGTTGCTCGCGGAGCGCGCCGAGGCCGCGCGCGCCGTGTTGCCTGCAAGCTGCAGCATCTGGAATGCCGATGCGCTGACGCTCGACATCCCCGCGCAGAGTCAGGATGTGATCGTGCTGTTCACGGTGTTTTCCTCGATTCTTTCCGATACGGTGCAGCAGCAGATCGCTGATCAGGCGTGGCGCTGGCTGCGGCCCGGCGGGGTGGTGCTCTGGCACGATTTTGTCTACGACAATCCGCGCAATCCGGATGTGCGTGCGGTGCCCCTCACGCGCGTGCGCGCGCTGTTTCCGGAGGCGCACGTGCGCAGCGAGCGCATCACGCTCGCGCCGCCTCTGGGCCGTGCGGCCTGCCGCATGAGTCCTGCGCTGTATCCGTTGTTGAATGCCATTCCGTTGCTGCGCACGCATGTGCTGTGCACGCTTGCCAAACCTTTGTGATGAAGACTCCGATGACCGAAGCTCAAACCCTGTTGCCGTTTGCCCTGCCCGATGTAGGCGAGGAGGAGATCGCTGAGGTCGTGGACACGCTGCGCTCCGGTTGGCTCACCACGGGGCCCAAGACCAAGCGATTCGAGCAGGCGTTCGCGGAGTTTCTCGGCGATGCGTCGCTCGAGACCGTGGCGGTGAACTCTGCGACAGCGGGCCTGCATCTGGCGCTTGAGGCTGCGGGCGTCGGCCCCGGAGACGAGGTGATCACGACCACCCACACCTTCACCGCGAGTGCCGAAGTGATCCGTTATCTCGGTGCCGATCCGGTGCTGGTGGACATCGAAGAGCATAGCCTTTGCATCGATCCGCGCGAGATCGAAAAGCACATCACCGCGCGCACCAAGGCCATCATTCCAGTGCACTTTGGCGGGCGCAGCGCCGACATGACGGCGATTCTCGACATCGCCCATCGCCATGGCCTCAAGGTGATTGAGGACGCCGCCCACGCACTGCCGTGCACGCATCGCGGCGCGATGATCGGCACGCTCGCGAGCGACGCGGCGGTGTTCAGCTTCTACGCGAACAAGACCATGACGACGGGCGAGGGCGGCATGCTGGTCACCCGCGATGCGGCGCTGGCCAAGCGGGCGCGCACCATGCGCCTGCACGGCATCGACCGCGATGCGTTCGCGCGCTTCAATTCCAAGGTGCCCGCTTGGCGCTACGACATCGTCGCGCCGGGCTTCAAATACAACATGACGGACATCGCGGCGGCCATTGGCCTCGTGCAACTCAAGCGTGTGCGCGATATGCAGCAGCGCCGCGCCGAGATCGCGCGCCAGTTCGATGCCGCGTTTGCACTAATGAACGTCGTGCGGCCACCGCACGCGGAAAACGGCGATGTGCATTCATGGCATCTCTATCCAATCCTCGTGCCCGAGGGCGTGGATCGCGACGCCTTCATCGAGCGTATGTTCGAACAGGGCATAGGCATGAGCGTGCACTACATTCCGCTGCACCAGCAGAGCTACTGGCGCGAGTCGTGCAAGCTCGACGCGAAGGACTTTCCGGTGAGTCAGTCGGTCTACGAGCGCACGGCGTCGCTGCCGATCTACACGCGCATGACGGATGCCGATGTGCAGCGGGTGGTCGCGGCTGTGCGCTCTGCGCTGGAGATGCGGTGAGCGCCAAGCGGGCCATGGATGTGTTGGGCGCGTCGCTCGGATTGCTGGTGTTCTCTCCGTTGCTCGTGGCCTGCGCGATTGCCGTCAGGCTGGACTCGCCCGGGCCGCTGCTGTTCCGGCAGGAGCGCGTGGGGCGGCATGGTGTGCCATTTCGCATCCGCAAGTTCCGCACCATGCGGGTGACGGATGGTTCGGGGCCGCAGGTCACGGCGGCGGGCGATGCGCGCATCACCGCTGTAGGACGGCTGCTCAGACGCAGCAAGTTGGACGAGTTGCCGCAGCTCATCGACGTGCTTGTGGGTAACATGAGCCTCGTGGGGCCGAGGCCCGAGGTGCCGCGCTATATGGCGCAGTATCCGCAGGCGGCACGTGAAAAAATTCTGTCGGTGCGCCCCGGCATCACCGACAACGCGGCGATTGCGTTCCGTGACGAGGAGCGCATGCTGGCGGCCAGCAGCGATGTCGAGCGCACGTATGTCGAGGAGATCCTGCCGATCAAGCAGCGCTTCTATCTCGAGTATGTGACGCATCAGAGCGTGACGGGTGATCTGGCGATCCTCGCACGCACGGTTTGGGCAATTGTGGGTCCGCAAAGGCGGCAATCATGAGTGTGAATGGAATTCATTGGAGTCGCGACAAGGTCTTGTTCGCGCTGGCGGACATCGTCATGGTGGCGCTCGCCTGGGGCATTGCGTTCTGGCTGCGCTTCAATTTCGAGCTGCCTGCCGAGTACCGCACCATGGCGCTCGACACCATGCCATGGGCCGTCGGTTGCATGGTGGTGGGCTTGGCCGTGGCGCGCGTGCAGCGGCAGGCGTGGCGTTATGTGGGGCTTGCGGATCTGCGCCAGCTTGCCTGGGGCGTGCTGCTCGGCGTGCTCGCGACCGTGGCCTGCGTGATGGTGCTGCGCTACCCGGGCTTTGCGCGTTCGGTGTTCCCGATTTTCGGATTGCTGGTGCTTGCGATGCTGGCCGGTGCGCGGGCCACCTGGCGCTCCATCGCCGAGCAACGGCATGCGCGTGGCGGTGCGGGCGGGCAGTCGTCGCTGATCATCGCGGGCACGCTGGAAGAGGCCGATCAGGCACTGCGCACGCTTAAGGGATCGCAGGCCTGGCAGGTGGTGGGCATCGTCTCGCCGCGTGATCAGGACGTGAGCCAGAGCCTGCAGAACGTGAGCGTTCTCGGCACGATCAACCAGCTCGGAGACATCGCCGAGGCGCACGGCGTGCACTCCGTGTTGCTGGCGAGCGTGCCCGGTTCGGCGCTGCGGCGCGAGGTGCTGCTGCGCTGGTCGGGCTCGCAGCTCAATTTGCTGACCATGCCGACGGCCGACCATTGGCTCAACTCGCCCGCGACCGATCTCAGGCAGGTCGATCTGGAAGACCTGCTCGGCCGCACACCGGTGGCGCTCGATGCGGGCGATCTGGCCGAATGGCTGTCGGGCCAGACGGTGATGATCACCGGCGCGGGCGGCTCCATCGGCTCGGAACTTTGCCGACAGGTCGCGCGCTTCGGCGTGTCGCGCCTGGTGTGCGTGGACGTGTCCGAGGCGGCCATCTACACGCTGGAGCAGGAGCTGCGCATCGCGCATCCCGAGATGCTCGGCAACTACTACACGGCCAATGTGCGCGAGCACGAACGCATGCTGGCGATTGCCCAGAAGCACCATCCGGTGGTGATCTTCCACGCGGCGGCCTACAAGCATGTGCCGCTCATGGAGGAAAGCAACGAGGTCGAGGCGCTGCGCACCAATGTGCTGGGCACACTCAACGTCGCGCGCGTGGCGGGCGAGTGCGGGGCGCAGCGCTTTGTGCTGGTCTCCACCGACAAGGCGGTGAATCCCACGAGCATCATGGGCGCGAGCAAGCGGCTTGCCGAGCGCGTGGTGCAGGCCATGGCGGACCGTTATCCGATCACCGAATACGTCGCGGTGCGTTTCGGCAATGTGCTGGGATCGAGCGGCTCCGTCGTGCCGCTGTTCACCTCGCAGATCGCACGCGGCGGGCCGGTGACGGTGACGCATCCCGACATCGTTCGCTATTTCATGACCATCCCCGAGGCCGCGCAGCTTGTGGTGCAGGCGGGTCGTCTGGGGCAGTCGGGGCAGATCTATGTGCTCGACATGGGCGAGCCGGTGAAGATCGTCGAGCTCGCGCGCCTGCTGATCCGCCTTTCGGGTCGCACCGAGACGGAAGTGCCCATCGTGTTCACCGGCTTGCGACCTGGCGAGAAGCTGTTCGAGGAATGGCTTGCGAACGACGAGACTACTTCGGCCACCGATCATCCACAGCTGCGCGTGGTGCATCAGACAGCGGTCGTGCTGTCATTCAATGAGCTTGAGCGGCTGCACGCATGGGTCGAAGAACTGGGTCCAGCGCCTGCTCCGAATGTGCTGCGCAGCGGCCTGCACGGCTATGTGCAGGAGTACCGTGTGCGCGGGGCCTGAGCTTCTGGAAAGAAAAAATTCAGCGCGAGATGCCGGTTTTCTCAAGCACGTCGCTGACGAGTTCGAGACGCGCGAGCGGGTTGTCCAGTGACATCATGCGTTGCTTGAGTTCGAGCGGCATCGGCAGTAGCTCGCACCAGCGGTTGGAAACCCATGCGCAGTCATCGAGCTGCGCAGCCGTCGGCGTGGCCAGAGAGGCAGCCGCTTCCGGTGTGCGTTCGCGCAGCGACTGCAGCGCGGTGGCGAGCAGGTCGGCGCAGCTTTTCAACTCTTCGGGAACGGCCACGTTCAGGTCTGCTGGAATCATCGTGACATCCGCCACCCAGAGGCCGTGACCGAGCAAGCGCTGGTTGTCGATGTGAAAGCGCTCACTTCCCTTGCAGCGCACCGCCAGCAAACCGGCCTGCGGAGTCTGCAGTTCCTCGATGTTGGCCAGCGTGCCAACGCGGTAGAGCTGCTCCTGCGGCGCGCCTGCCCGGCGGACTTCGGTACCGCTTTCCAGCGCCACTACGCCGAAAGGCGCACCCGCCTGATGGCACTTGCGGACCATGTCGAGGTAGCGCACCTCGAACACGCGCAAAGAGAGTTCTCCGTCGGGAAACAGCACGGTGCCGAGCGGGAACAGCGGCAGGGAAGACAGTGTCAGTTGTTGGGGCATGTGACGTACGTTGCGATCTGCATCGCTATCATCCCACGTTGCGTGCGCTCATTCGGATGCGTGCGCGGAATTAGTTTTGAACACCATGATTTTTCAGATTGTCTCTTTGTTGCTGGACATTGCCTGTGGGCTGTTCACCGGTGCCTGCCTGCTGCGCCTGTACATGCAGATGCAGCGCATTTCCTTCGCCAATCCGGTGGGCCAACTCGTGTTCGTGCTGACGGACTGGCTGGTGATTCCGCTGCGCAAGTTCGTGCCATCGGCTGGGCGCTGGGATCTGTCGTGTCTGATCGGCGCATTTCTCGGTCAGCTGGTGCAGTATCTGATTCTGTCGCTGTTCGTGGGCGCGAGCGCAGCCTTTGTGCTCGCTCCGCTGATGGCGGTGTTTGGCGTGGCGCGCGCAGCGATCTCGGGAATGATGGGACTGGTGATCATCAACGCGATCCTGTCCTGGGTGCAGTCGCGCTCGCCGATCACGGCTGTGCTGGAGCGATTGTGCGAACCGGTGCTCAGACCGATCCGTCGCGTAGTGCCGCTGATGGGTGGGATTGACTTTTCACCGCTGCTTGCCTTGGTCGTTCTTCAAGTGTTGATGATCGTGCTTCAGCATCTGCAAGCCAGCGTGCTCAGCATTGCTGCCGGTTGAGGTCTGGTCCACCAAAAAACCGCCAGCGCCCTTGCGGACGCTGGCGGTTTTTTTTATGAGCGTCAGGAAAGCGAATTTCAGAGCACGGAATCTTTCTGCAGGTGTTGCTGCATGGCTGGCAATGGAGCGATCGTCTGGCGAGGTATCTGGTAGCTGCGAAACACGCATCAGTGCCAGCCCTCGTGAGAACCACGCGCAAACCTCGTCGTCTATGAACTAGATGTTTTAATTTGATGTTATTGATTCAATATGTAACAATAAATCATGCGACTCACGTAGCGCAGGTGCGGGCTCCACTTGGAGCGTATTCCTTTTTTGGCTTTTTGTTCAGTCATCATGATCCGTTCCACCTGCGCTTTGTCAGAGACCGTCAACCGTGCAATTTTCAATACGGGACACCATCCGTTCAAGCCGTCACGATGGTTGGATGCGGCTGTTCTGTTTGTAGTTTTGTTGAGCCTGCTGGTGTGGAGCGCAACGGTTCACGCAGCTCCCGTGCTGCGTACGCAAGTCACTCAAAACGGTGACTTCGTGATCATCGGGAACACCTTGGGCCAGGATTGCGCATCCGGTATCCCCGCTCCCGTGGTCGGCACCTTGGGTGCGTGTGGCACCAGCACAGCTGATTCAGCGATTGACGTCTTCTGGCGCTCCGATTCACCTGCAATGGGCCAGGCCGAAGCCAGCACATCCATTTCCGCCGCACAAGCTCGAAGCACTGCAGTGCTGAACTTGCCCACTGGCGCGCGCGTCACGCATGCATATCTCTATTGGGCCGCCAATAGAACGGCGGCCACCAACATGGGGCTCAATGCCACATTGGCGCGCCCGGGCGTTTTCAGCGAGGTCATTCAAAGTTCTGACACACAAACTGCCGTGAATGACAGCTATCGATCATTCAGCGACATCACCCCGTTGGTGCAAGAGCACGGAACGGGCGCTTATCAGTTGGGCGGCATTGACCTTATTCCGCTTTCGAATGTGAGCAACGCCAATCTGTTTGCCGCCTGGTGGATGGTCGTGCTGTATGAACTGGATGGGGATGTGCTGCGCAATCTGGCAGTGTTTGATGGCTTGGACCCGGTAGGCAGTGGGAGCCCGGTCAACGCCAGCTTGAGCGGTTTCAAAGTTCCATCGGCTGCGTTTGACGCCAAACTGGGCCTCGTCGCATTGGAAGGGGATATCACCTCCACTGGAGATAGCTTGTCATTCAACGGCACGGTTTTGAGCAATGCGCTCAACCCACAGGACAATTTTTTCAACAGCACGCGCAGCCATTTTGGGACTGCTGTGAGCGTAGTGGGTGATTTGCCCCAAACCACGGGTGCTGCGGGCAGTTTGTCTGGCATGGACATCGATGTGGTTGATGTCAAGAACCTGCTCAACGGTGGGGACACGACCGCCAAGATCAGCGCCACGTCGACGGGTGATGTCTATTACCTGACGAGCTTTGTCACCTCCATCGCCACCTACCGCCCCTCATTGGGGTCGAGCCAGATGGAGGTGGTTAGCCTCAATCCAGGCCCGTCGCAGCTTGGGCGCGTGCTGGAGTATTCCGTGACGGTGAACAACACGGGTACAGAAGATGCGAGAAACGTGGTGTACGCCAATCCCTTGCCCACCGGAGTCAGCCTGATTCCAGGTTCGCTCAAGATTGCGGGTGCAAGTGTCACCGATGCTGCGGGAGATGACGCGGCTGACTACAACGCCGCCACACGCACCATCAACCTGCGTTTGGGGGCAGGGGCCAATGCGGTGCAAGGCGGTAATCTGGCCGTCAATGACAGCTTGAAGATCAGCTACCAAGTGTTGGTTGATGCGCTGTGTTCTGGCGATGTGACCTTGTCCAATCAAGGCACGGTTTCCGGTGTGGGCGTGATCAGTGGAGATTCCGTCAGCCATCAGACTGACGGTGATGCCGCAGCGGGTGGTAGTCAGCCGTTGCTGACGGCGCTGAGCATGCGCAGCCTGAGCATCGGCAACACGTCGACGATGGGTAGTCTGACCGCCACAGCCACCACCACCACTGGCGTGGCGTGCAGCGCTCCTGTGGGCGCAGTGAGCTATCCCACAGGCAGCAGCATTGTCATCAATGCCGCCCCTACTGCGCCAGGTGCGGTGTTCGGCCAGTGGAGCGGCGATTGCGCGGGCGCCACAGGCACCAGCTGCACGGTGCTGCTCAGCAGCGATGCCGTAGTGGATGCGAGCTGGACGATGACGCCGTTGTATTCAGTGAGCCCCGTTTCCGCTGGCGGTGGAACGGTGGCTTGCACGCCGCTCACCGTGTTTGAAGGCAGCAGCACCAATTGCACGGCGGTACCCGCTCAAGGCTACCGCACGGCATCCATGGGCGGATGCAACGGGGCAATCACCGCTGCGGGCGTTGACAACTACGTCACAGGCGCTGTGACGAGTGCATGCACGGTCACCGCCGCCTTTGAATTGCTGAACTACAGCGTCAACGCCACGGCGAATCCGCCTGCAGGTGGCTTGGTGACTTGTACGCCCGCCACGGTTGCCCATGGCAGCGCGGCCAGTTGCACGGCGGTTGCGACAACTGGTTATGTGCTCACTGGCTGGAGTGGCGATTGCAGCGGCACTGCTGCCAGCTGCAACCTGCCCAATGTGACCGCCGACCGTACCGTCACCGCACAGTTTTCCATCGTGCAGAAGAGTCTGAGCGGTACGACCATGCCAGCTGCAGGCAACAGCGCAGGTACGGCGGTTGCCGGCTTCACTGGAGGCGGTGCGAGCTGCAGGTTTGACACCAGCAGCAGCGCCTTTGTGCCTGCTCCCGCCACCTTGCCCGCAGGCCAGACCCTGCCGCACGGCATGCTGCAGTTCAAACTGCTGGGTTGTGATGCCGGTGCGACGGTGCATATGCGGGTGGACTGGCCTGCGCCCGTGCACGGCGCGGCCAAGTACGGCAAGGCAACGGCAGGTGCCAGTGAGGCCGGCTTCTTTGCACCGGACAACCTGAGCACCTCGGGCAACACCACGGAGTTTGATGTGACTGATGGTGCGGTGGGGGATGAGGATGGCGCGAAGAACGGCGAAATCGTCGATCCGGTCGGCGCGACGGTGCCAACGGCAGTGCCGGTGGTTGCCGCTGTTCCTGTACCGACTCTGGGCCAATGGGCGCTGGTGTTGTTGAGCATGCTGGCTGCGGGCCTGAGGGTAGGTGTACTGCGCCGCACGGTATCAGTGGCTCGCGTCGGGAGGTAGCCGACGAGGCAATGCGGTGAGATGGCTCCCGGCTTTCTGAAATGCGACGGTCACCGGCAGATTGATTCGCCAGCTGCCAACACCGTAAACGGTTGAGAGAAATACACGGCAATGGAAAAAGCCGCCAACTCCTTGCGAAGCTGGCGGCTTTTCGTTTTGATAACGGGCGTTGCGGGTTCAGGCCACGGAGTCGGCTGGCAGGCGCTGCAGCATCGCGAGGGATTGGGCGATGGTCTGGCGTAGCTCGCGGCGGTCGCAGATGAAGTCGACGGCACCCTTGGTCTGCAGGAACTCGGCGCGCTGGAAGCCTTCTGGCAGCTTCACGCGCACGGTGGATTCGATCACGCGTGGGCCGGCAAAGCCGATCAGGGCCTTGGGCTCGGCGATCACGATGTCGCCCACGAAGGCGAAACCTGCGGAGACGCCGCCCATGGTGGGGTCGGTCAGAACGCTGATGTAGGGCAGGCCCTTTTTGGCCAGGCGTGTGAGTGCGGCGTTGGTCTTGGCCATCTGCATAAGCGAGAGCAGGCCTTCTTGCATGCGCGCGCCGCCGGTGGCGGTGAAGCAGATGAAAGGCACCTTCTGTTCGATGGCGGTTTCGACGCCGCGCACGAAGCGCTCGCCAACCACCGAGCCCATCGAGCCGCCCATGAATTCGAATTCGAAGCAGGCCGCGACCACGTTGATGCTCTTGACCGCACCGCCCATGACGATGAGCGCATCGGTCTCGCCGGTGTGTTCGAGCGCCTCTTTCAGGCGCTCGGGGTACTTGCGGCTGTCCTTGAACTTGAGCGGATCGACTGGCAGCACTTCCTGACCGATTTCGTAGCGGCCTTCCGGATCGAGGAAGGCGTCCAGACGTGCACGCGCACCGATACGGTGGTGGTGACCACAGGTCGGACAGACCATCTGGTTGAGTTCCAGATCGTTCTTGTAGAGCACGGATTCGCAGCTGGGACACTTGATCCAGAGGCCTTCGGGCATCTGGCGGCGTTCAGCGGGATCTGTCTGCTGAATCTTGGATGGCAGCAGTTTTTCGAGCCAGGACATAGGTTTCCTTTCCAATACGCAAGCGCCTCAGTTCATTTCATTTTGTGAAATACGGAACGAGGCGCAACTGCGGGATTATGCGTCCATTGCCTTGCGCACGCCGCGCAGGAAATCGACCGCCAGAGGGATGATCTTTTCGTGGGGTTGGTCTTCGAGCAGCTGGATGATCTTGCTGCCGATGATGACCGCGTCGGAGAACTTGGCAATCGTCGCCGCCGTCTGCGCGTCGCGGATGCCGAAGCCCACGCCCACGGGGATCTTCACGTGTTCGCGGATTTTTGGCAGCATCGCTTCAACAGCCGAGGTGTCGAGCGCGCCCGAACCCGTCACGCCCTTGAGCGACACGTAGTACACGTAACCGGTCGCGATGTCCGCAACCTGCTGCATACGCTCAGGTGTGCTGGTGGGGGCAAGCAGGAAGATCAGATCCATGTTCTTCGCGCGCAGCTTGGCGGCGAAGTCGGTGGCTTCTTCCGGTGGATAGTCGACGATCAGCACGCCGTCGACGCCAGCTTGCGCCGCGTCGTTCACGAAGGCATCGACGCCGTGGCTCTGGTCATAGCGTTCCACCGGGTTGGCGTAGCCCATCAGCACCACAGGCGTGGTCTGGTTCTTCTGGCGGAACTCGCGCACGTGGGCGAGTACCTGCTTGAGGTTCACGCCATTGGCGATGGCGCGGTCACCGGCCTTCTGGATCACCGGGCCGTCGGCCATGGGATCGGAGAACGGCACGCCGAGCTCGATCACATCGGCACCGCCTTCGACCATGCCGTGCATCAGCGAGGGTGTGATCTGGGCGAATGGATAGCCGGCGGTGACGTAGGGAATCAGGGCCGAGCGGCCCTCGGATTTGAGTTTTTCGAATGTATCGTCAATGCGGCTCATGCTGCAGGACCTCCCTTGACTGTGTGGCCGCGCATGCTGGGGCGGTCGTAGTATTCGCCGCCGGTCAGGTCCGCCACGGTGCCGATGTCCTTGTCGCCGCGGCCCGAGAGGCACACGAGGATAGACTGGTCCTTGCGCATTTCCTTGGCGAGCTTCATCGCGTAGGCAAACGCGTGGCTCGATTCGAGCGCGGGAATGATGCCTTCGGTGCGGCACAGGTAGTGGAAGGCTTCGAGCGCTTCCTTGTCGGTGATGCCGACGTACTGTGCACGCTTGATCTCTTGCAACCAGGCGTGCTCGGGGCCGACGCCGGGGTAGTCGAGGCCCGCGCTGATGCTGTGGGTTTCGGTGATCTGGCCGTTCTCATCTTGCAGGATGAAGGTGCGGTTGCCATGCAGTACGCCCGACGAGCCGCGTTGCAGCGAAGCTGAATGCTTGCCGCTGTCAAGGCCTTCACCGGCCGCTTCGACGCCGATCAGGCGCGTCTTTTCGTGCGGGATGTAGGGGTAGAAGATACCCATGGCGTTGCTGCCACCGCCCACGCAGGCGACGACGGCGTCGGGGTGCTCAGCGGCGATTTTCTGGTCCTTGAGCATCTCGGGCATCTGCGTGAGGCATTCGGTGCCGATCACGCTCTGGAAGTCGCGCACCATCATCGGATAGGGGTGCGGACCGGCCACGGTGCCGATGATGTAGAAGGTGTTGTCGACATTGGCGACCCAGTCGCGCATGGCCTCATTGAGCGCGTCCTTGAGCGTCTTGCTGCCCGACTCGACCGGGATGACGGTCGCGCCCAACAGCTTCATGCGGTAGACGTTGGGGCTCTGGCGCTTCACATCTTCGGCGCCCATGTAGACCACGCATTCGAGGCCGTAGCGCGCGCAGATCGTGGCCGTGGCCACGCCGTGCTGGCCCGCGCCGGTCTCGGCAATGATGCGCGGCTTGCCCATGCGCTTGGCGAGCATGGCCTGGCCGATCACGTTGTTGATCTTGTGCGCACCGGTGTGGTTCAAGTCTTCACGCTTCAGATAGATCTGCGCGCCGCCCATTTCCTCGCTGGTGCGTGCAGCGTGGTAGACGGGCGAGGGACGGCCCACGAAGTGCGCCAGCTCGTAACGGAATTCACGCAGGAACTCCGGATCGTTCTGGTACTTGGCATAGGCGTCACGCAGCTCGATGATGGCGTGGGTCAGGGTTTCGCTGGCGAAGGTGCCGCCATACGGGCCGAAGTGGCCCTGTGCGTCAGGGAATTGGTATTGAGACATGGTCAGAGAATTCAAGCAGTTGCTGCATCGGCGGCTCGTACGGCGGCGATGAAGCGGTGGATCTTGTCGGCGTCCTTGATGCCCTTGAGCGTACCGCCCCCGGGAGCATCGGCTTCGACGCCGGAGCTCACATCAACGGCCAGCGTCAGGCAACGCGGCCGTACCTGCAAGATGCCATCGGTCACGTTTGCAGGCGTGAGTCCACCAGACAAAACGAGATGAGAGGCTACGCTTGGTGGAAGGAGTGACCAATTGAATGTTTTGCCACCGCCACCGAATCCGTCGACATGGGCGTCAAGGAGGATGGCTCGGGCTTGAGAGTGATCTTCCGCGTATTTTACGAGGTTGAACGAAGTCGCACCAGAGCCCAATGGAATTCGGGCCGCGCGCAGATAGGGGCGATGGCCTTGACCACTGGCGAGCCAGCAGTCCTCTGGCGTCTCGTCGCCGTGAAATTGCAGCATGGAGCCGGGGACCTGGTCCGCCACGGCGATGACTTCTTCGGCTGGCGCATTCACGAAGAGCAACACCGGCGTGACGAACGGCGGCAGGCGGCGCGCCAACTCGGCGGCGCGCAGGGCCGTGACGGCACGCGGGCTCTTGGCATACAGCACGAAGCCGATGGCATCGGCACCGGCGGCTACGGCGGCGTCGAGGTCCTGCTCACGCGTGAGTCCGCAAATTTTGATGCGAGTACGCGCGGCGGGGAGGGCGGAAACGGAGGGATTCGAGTCCTCTAGGTGCTTGTCCATGGCGATAAGGTCGTCAGTGTGAGTGACGGACTGGGGAGGTCGGGATGTCAGGGAAGCCAATCATACGCAGGCGCGTGTGTGGGCAATCCCCATTTTTCGGCATAGACGGGGCCAAGAAAGTACAGACCGTCCGGCGAGAACGTGGGGGCGGCGGCGTCTCGCGAGCGGGCAGCCAGAACGTCGATCATCCATTCCGGCTCCTTGTCTCCTCGGCCGACGGCGATCAGGCAGCCCATGATGTTGCGGATCATGTGGTGCAGGAAGGCGTTGGCCTCGAACTCGAAGCGCCAATAACAGGGCGTGAAGTGATGCAGGCTGTTGCGCTCGTCTTCGATGCGGCCCGGTGGGGCACCGCGTCGCGAGATGGTGATGCGCTGCATGGTCTTCACGGGGGACTTGGCCTGGCATGCGGAGGCACGCAATGAGGTGAAGTCATGCTCGCCGAGCAGGTGGGACGCGGCACGCTCCATGGCTTCGCCATTCAACGGGTGGAACACCCAGCCGACGCGACCCGTCTCGACGCTGGGGCGCACGGGCGACTGCAGTAGCACATAGGCATAGCGCCGCGCCACGGCGCTTGCGCGCGAGTGAAATTCGTCGGGCACGGGCTGGGCCCATTGCACGGCAATGTCGGGTGGCAGGAAGGTGTTGGTGCCGCGCACCCAGGAAAACGGCGCGCGCTGCAGTTCGGTGTCGAAATGGACGACCTGCATGACGCCGTGGACTCCCGTGTCGGTGCGACCCGCACAGAGAGTGGATATCTCATGAGTAGCAAAGCGGCCCAAGGCCGCTTCGAGGTGATCCTGTACGGTGTTGCCGGAGAGCTGGCTTTGCCAGCCGCTGTAGGCTTGACCGTTGTAACTTACGCCCAATGCGATCCGCATCGAAACCTCCTTGTGAGGAGCGATTGGATCACACTGGGTGACTTTGCTCGCGCAGGGGCCAAAATCAACCCAGCTTGGAGAGCAGTTGCTGAGCGCGCTGCTTCAGCTCGCCAGAGGCTTCGGCGATCACTTCTTCGACAAGGGTGCGGGCACCTTCGCTGTCGCCGATGGCGTTGAACTCTTCGGCCAGCGCCAGCTTGGTGTTCAGCGGATCATCCGGCATCGCGGCTCCGGACAGCGAGGCCATCGGTGCTGGTGCGGTCGTCGGGTGCTGGGCGCTGGTGGCGCTGTTCAGGTCGAGCGAGATGCCGCCCAGATCGAATTCCAGCGGCTGACGAGCCGTGGTTTCGACGTAGTGGGCAGCTTCCGCAGCGGCTGCAGCAGCGCTGGCAGCGGGCTTGTTGAACGACAGGTCATCCAGTTGGAAGTCCAGACCATTCGATGCCGCAGCTGGGGCTGATGGAGGTGTAAAGACAGCCGGTGCCGTTGGTGTATCCAGAGACAGCGATGGCAGCTCGAAGTCGGGTAGCTTGGGTGCTGCAGCCGTCTCTGCTGGCGAAGGCGCAATAGGCGGAGTCCACTGGTGGTTCTGCGGGGCAGCGTTCGAGGCGGACGTGCCGAGATTCAGGTCGAGGTCCAGATCATCCAGTGCAGCGACCGCGACAGGTGCCGGGGCGGACGAATGGAATTGCACTGGCAGCGTGCTAGGTGCGTCCAAGTCCAGATGCTCGGACTTCGAAGACGCAGCAACGGCTGCTGCAACACCGGCAGAACCAGCGGCGCGAGCGACGGATTGCTGATAGAACGCGTTTTCCGGGTCCTGTGTTCGGCCAAGTTCGGCCACGCGCGCCCAGTCCACGCCCTGACCTTGGGTCAGGGCAAACAGTTCGCGGGCCTGTGCTTCCAGCGCCTTGCGGTCTTGGCGCTTGGCGTAGATTTCGGCCAGCTTCACATGCACGGAAGTGCGCTCGGGATTGACACGAGCGGCTTCGCGAAGGATTTCCTCGGCCTGCAGATCGCGGCCGTAGGCGAGGTACACGTCGGCTTCGGCGACGGGATCGACTTCACCCGCATCCAGCTGGCTGGGTGAATAGGCGAGCGAGGATGAGCCGGTGGACAGGCCGCTGTTGGCGGTGTCCACACGCTGACCACCGCTTGCGCCGAAGAACGAGTCGGGCGCGAGGCTGCTGTCCATCATCGAGCTGTCGGACGGGGCGAGCGACGCGGCCTTGCGGCGTTGTGCGATCTTGTAGCCTCCCAGACCCAGCAGGGCGAGCAGAGCGACGCCGAGGCCGCCGAGCATGAGCGGGTCTTCGGTGAGGTTCTCGAAGAAAGTGGGCTCTGGCGGAGGAGGTGGTGGCGGCACGATGACGCGCTTCTTGGGCGCAGGTGCCGAGGCTGACGAAGCCGCGTCGGAGGCGGCTGCGACGGCGTCGCTGGCCGCAGTGACTGCGGAGCTGGCAGCGGTGACCGCAGCGGAGGCTGCCGAAGAGGCGGCCTCGGCAGCTGCAGCCGCTGCGCTGGCAGCCGTGGTTGCTGGCGCTGCGGCTGCGGATGCAGCAGGCACGGCGGGGGCCGCTGTAGCGCCCGCACCGGGAACTGTTGCAGGCACGGTGGCCACTGCGGGCAGATCGGCGGGCTTGCTGGCGGTGGCTGCAGGCGTGCCTGCGGCGGCACCAACCTTGTTCAACTCCGAGATGTTCTTGGACAGCTCGGCCATGCGCTCGGCATTCTGGTTCGACTGGCGATCCTGGGCGAGCTTCTCGTCCTTCTTCGCAGTCTGCACGCCACCCTTGGAGAGTGTGAGCTTGTCGGACGAGGCCGTGGCAGGCTTCTGATCGTCGACCTGGGACTGCACCGAACCCTTGGCCGCGCGCTGCGGTGTTGCCACTTCGACAGAAGGCGCGGCAGTCGCAAGACGGCGACGGAATTCGTTGAAGTCGCGGCTCTGGGCAGCGATGATCTTCTTGGCTTCGCCCGCAGTCACGGCCTGGGCCTGCGACTCGGTCGGCATCTGCAGCACGGTGCCCGCGCGCAGACGGTTCACGTTGCCGTTGATGAAAGCGTTCGGGTTGGCGCGCATCATGGCGACCAGCATCTGGTCAAGCGACACGCCTGCAGGGCGATGGGCACCGGCGATGCGGCCGGCGGTTTCACCGCTGCGCACGCGCACCTCTTCACCGCCACCTGACGATTCGGCGGCTGGTGCCGGTGCCGGAGCAACACGTTGCGTAGGTGCCTGAGCGCGGCGTTCCTGGATCTGTGGCAGGTTGCGCTGTGCGGGGACCACGATGGGAGCGGATTCGGGACGCTCGGAGAAGCGGGATTCCTGCGAGCTGATCTGCGGAGCAGTGGTTTGCGGTGCGGCAGGGCGGCGCAGCTCCGGCGGATCCAACAACATGGTGTAACTGCGCACGATGTGGCCCGATGCCCACGTGGCATCGATCACCAGATCCACAAAGGGATCGCTGATCGCCTTGGAACTGCTCAAGCGGAGCACGCCTGTGCCATCCGGGCGACGTTGAAACTGCACGCGGATGTCGTTGACGGACGGCGTGTATTCGAGTCCCTGAGCTCGATAGACGTCGGGCGTGGCCGTGGAGGCCTTCAACGACTCGGCTTCTGCCGCAGAGACCTGAGGCAGGTCGATATCCGCTCGCAATGGCTCCCCCAGAGCGGATCGCACATGGATCTGGCCCAGCGCCAAAGCGTGAACATCGGCTGTGAACAGGCCGGTGGATACGATGGCAGCAGCCGCCAAAACAGAAAATTTCCAGCGATGCATGTGTGCAACTTATTGATGATTTATTGGGCTTTGAGATGACGCAATAGGTTTTCTTTTGGTGTCATCCACTACGGGTCGTGAAAATATGTAAAAGCACCATAGCATCAATGTTTTGCACTGACAAGCTGATGCGACACTCCAACTTCACTCTCCACTCGTTTGGTAGAGAAGCGCTATTTCATATGTTGGTATTGGACAACGGCCTGTCGCAAATTGTATCTTCACCTCCCACCGATCACGAAATTCTGACCGTTGAGAGGTGATTGCCATCAAGTGTTACGCGTCGAGCAGGATGCGCAGCATGCGGCGCAGTGGCTCGGCAGCGCCCCACAGCAATTGGTCACCGATGGTGAATGCACCGACGTACTCGGGGCCCATGGCGAGCTTGCGGATGCGGCCTACAGGGATGGTCATGGTGCCGGTTACGGCCACAGGGGTCAGATCCTTGATCGTGGCTTCCTTGTTGTTCGGAACCACCTTCACCCACTCGTTGTCGGCAGCGATCATGGCCTCGATGTCGGCGACGGGCACATCCTTCTTGAGCTTGAAGGTCAGTGCCTGGCTGTGGCAACGCATCGCGCCCACGCGCACGCAGAAACCATCGACCGGGATCGCCGGCGTGCCGAAGCCTTCGCCCAGACCCATGATCTTGTTGGTTTCGGCCATGCCCTTCCATTCTTCCTTGGACATGCCGTTGCCCAGATCCTTGTCGATCCAGGGAATCAGACTGCCGCCCAGTGGCACCAGGAAGTTGGACGTTTCTTGGGCCGACAGATTGCGTTGCTTCGCCACCACCATGCGGTCGATCTCAAGGATTGCGCTCTTGGGATCGTCGAGCAGGGCCTTCACTTCGGCGTTCAGCGTGCCGTACTGCGTGAGCAGCTCACGCATGTGCTGGGCACCGCCGCCGGATGCGGCTTGATACGTTTGTGTGCTCATCCACTCGACCAGACCGGCCTTGTAGAGTGCGCCCACCCCCATCAGCATGCAGGAGACAGTGCAGTTGCCGCCCACCCAGTTGTTTCCACCCTTGGCGAGGGCGTTCTTGATCACGGGCATGTTCACCGGATCGAGAATGATGACTGCGTCATCCTTCATGCGAAGGGTGGAGGCGGCGTCGATCCAGTGGCCATTCCAGCCTGCGGCGCGCAGCTTGGGGAAAACCTCGGTGGTGTAGTCACCGCCTTGGGCGGTGATGATGATGTCGCAGCGCTTGAGGGCGTCGATGTTGAACGCGTCCTGCAGCGTGGTTTCGTTCTTGGCCATCGCCGGAGCCTTGCCGCCGGCGTTGGATGTGGAGAAGAACAGGGGCTCGATCAGATCGAAGTCATTTTCCTGTTGCATGCGGTCCATGAGAACCGAGCCGACCATGCCACGCCAGCCGACCAAACCTACCAACTTGCTCATTTTCAACGCCCTTTCAAAGTAAAACAGTGACCCCGATCGGGACTGCTCGCCTGGCTCGTCAGGCCAGGAAGGGCGCACGACGAACCAGGCTGGGTCAGCCCTTAATCGTCGTGATTTTGGAGATGATGGTTGCGCACGCAGCCAAACCAGCCAGGTTGGCAGGGGCAGTGTTCAGGGCGAACGGGCGAGCAGCAAACATAGGCGGTCATTGTAGCGGAGATGCCTGTTTTGTGGTGTTTTTGTGGCGCAACATTTTTTGCAATTCATTTGGTAGTTCGGCATATGCTGTTGTGGCGATTGCGTGGACTACTACCGTTTCTCGCAGTCCGAACGTGCGTTTCGAATCCTTTTCATCCTTTCATTCACTTATTTTCCGGAGGTGATCCATGGCAGGTTGGTTTGAACTCAGCAAGAGCAGTGACGGGCAGTTCCGCTTCGTCCTCAAGGCGGGCAACGCGGAGACCATTCTCACGAGCGAACTCTACAAGACCAAGGCCTCGGCCGAAAACGGCATCGCGTCCGTGCAGACCAATGCAGGGCTCGAGGAGCGCTATGAGCGCAAGGAAGCCACAAACGGCAAGTCCTTCTTCAACCTGAAGGCGGCGAACCACCAAGTCATCGGCAGCAGCCAGATGTATGCCACGGCCAAGTCGCGAGATGAAGGCATCGCATCCGTAAAGGTCAACGGGGCGAGCAAGACGGTCAAAGACAACAGCTGATCGAACACTTCTGGCACATGACAGGGCAGCCCTCGTGGCTGCCTTTTTCATTTTGAATTCACGAAACGATCATGGAATCGACATTCGAGTGTCATGCGGTCTTTCTACAGTAATTGGGTTGTTTGACTCACATCTTTAGAAATGAAAAAAACAGTTCTGGCCATGGCCGTAGCGGGGGCGGCGATGGCATCGCCTGCATGGGCGCTCAATGTGCTGATCAGCAACGACGACGGGCTGACCAGCAATGTCAAGGCGTTGTATGACGGTCTCAAGGGCGCGGGCCACAACGTGGTGGTATCCGTGCCGTGCAGTCCGCAAAGCGGACGCAGCGCCGGCATCGTGATGTACAGCTCTACGACCATCAACGCCGACAACGATGCGCAGATCACCAAGGAAAATGGCTGCCACAACGGTGCTGCACCCATCGGGGCACCTGCGGCGGGTGCATTCACCAAGGACGGCTATACCGGAGGTGATTGGCACTATGTGCATGGCACGCCGGTGATGGCGACGCTGTATGGCCTTGACATCCTGGCCAAGCAACGCTTTGGTGGAGTGCCTGACGTGGTTCTCTCCGGGCCGAACGAAGGGCAGAACATCGGTTCGCTGATTGTCAATTCCGGCACCATCGGCAATGTGCAGATGGCCGCGATCCGTGGTATTCCGGCGATTGCGCTGAGCGCCGACAGCAACACCGTCGACGACAGCCAGTTGGCCAATCCGAATTCGAAGATCGTCGCGGGCCTGACCGTCAAGCTGCTCGCCAGCCTTGTCGCGCAGAAGGGCAGCGGCCCGCTGCTCGCCAAGGGAGTGGCACTGAACGTGAATTTCCCGAAGGCGATTGCGGGCGACACAGGCTTTGCCTTCTCGCGCGTGGGTACCTACAACGCCTACGAACTGGGCTTTCGCGTAGCCAATGGCGTCTACAGCATGGGCGCGGTCGTGAACACGGCCAAACCGAACGCGACACAGACAGAAGACGAATCGGTGATCGTAGCCTCCAAGGTGGCGGTATCCGCCATGCAGTTCGGCTATGAGCACCGCCCCGCTGCGCAGGAATGGCTGCGCCTGCGCTTGCAAACCCTCAAGGGCCAATGAGGGAGGCTTGCATGAAACAACAAGCATGGCCAGTCACTGTGCTGGCTTCTTTGATGATGGCCGCAGGTCTCACGGCCTGCGGCGGTGGATCGTCCTCGTCGAACGCCCCGACGCTCGCTGTGCCTGCCATGTCGGGCGCGGGCGTGTATGCGGTGTCGGTCACGCGCGGCGATGAGCTGCTCGCTGGCAAGTACTATTCGGCCGCAGATGGTCAGGCGCTCGTCGTCTTGAACGGCAATAACGAGAAGGCCGCCTCGATCTATTCGCGCGAATCTGGCGAGAAGAAGGCCTGGATGGCGAGTGGTGGAATCGCCAGCGATACGGCCATCGTCTTTGCGAGCACGACGGTGCTGAACAGCGCCGCAATGGCTTTGGGGGAGGTGGCGGGCACCTACGTGCTGCTGCTCGCAGACCAGAGCCGTGCCATGTTCACCGTGGATGCATCGGGCAAAGTGAGTGCTGGCAGCAGCAGTTGCAAGATCTCGGGGCAGTTTGCCAAAGCCAGCGTCGCGCAGGCGGTGAAGATCCAGTTGGCGACCACTGGCTGTTCGGGTCTGCCCGTTTCTATCAACGGTTATGCGCTGCAGGATAGCGACTACGCTCCGGCTGTGCTGCGCCTCGTGAATGCCGACAGCAATCCATCGGTAGATCTCTGGGCCTTTGCGGGCTGAGCCGTTGGGTGATCTGGAGTGAAAAAGGGCAGCCTCTTGGCTGCCCTTGTTGCTTGAAGCGCGGGTGACTTTGGGCTATCAGCCCAGCGCCTTCACCACGGCGTCGCCCATCTCGCGGGTGCTGACTCGGGTTGTGCCTTCGCTGAAAATGTCTGGCGTGCGCAGACCTTGCTCGAGTACCTTCTTCACGGCGGTTTCGATGCGATTGGCGGCTTCTTCCTGGTTCAGCGAGAAGCGCAGCATCATTGCGGCGGACAGAATGGTGGCGAGCGGGTTGGCAACGCCCTTGCCGGCGATGTCGGGTGCGCTGCCGTGGCTTGGCTCATACAGGCCTTGCTTCTTGTCGTTCAGGCTGGCCGAAGGCAGCATGCCGATGGAGCCGGTCAGCATTGAGGCTTCGTCGGACAGGATGTCGCCGAACATGTTGCCGGTGACGATCACGTCGAACGATTTGGGTGCCTTCACCAGTTGCATGGCGGCGTTGTCGACGTACATGTGCTGCAGTTCGACGTCCGGATAGTCCTTGTGCACTTCGGTGACCACATCCTTCCAGAACTGGAAAGTTTCGAGCACATTGGCCTTGTCGACGCTGGTGACCTTCTTGTTACGCTTGCGGGCGGCTTCGAAGGCGACGCGGGCGATGCGTTCGATTTCGGGGCGCGAGTAGCGCATGGTGTCGAAGGCTTCTTCGGCGCCGGGGAAGTGGCCATCAACGGCCGTGCGCTTGCCGCGCGGCTGGCCGAAGTAGATGTCGCCGGTCAGCTCGCGGATGATCAGGATGTCCAGACCTGCGACCAGTTCGGGCTTAAGGCTCGACGCGTTCACCAATTGCTCGTAGCAGATCGCGGGACGGAAGTTGGCAAACAGGCCGAGCGCCTTGCGCAGGCCCAGAATGGCTTGCTCGGGACGCAGCGGACGGTCGAGCTTGTCGTACTTCCAGTCGCCTACGGCGCCGAACAGGATGGCGTCGGCTTCCTTGGCGAGCTTGAGAGTGGATTCAGGCAGTGGGTGGCCATGCGCGTCGAACGCCGCACCGCCGACCAATGCCGATTCCATCTCCAGATTCAGGTCGAGTGCGTCCAGCACCTTAACGGCTTCCGCGACGATTTCGGTACCGATGCCGTCTCCGGGCAAAACTGCGATTTTCATGATGAATGGTTCAAGTTGGTTGTTCTGTTTTCTACCCTCTGCCGACAGCGCAGGAGGGTAAGAGAAATCACGCCGAAGCGGGCATCGTGTGCGCAAGCCATGGTTTGGAAGCCAGGCGCGCCGCTTCGTAGCTTTTGATCTTGTCGGTGTGGCGCAGCGTCAGTCCGATGTCGTCGAAGCCGTTGAGCAGGCAGTATTTGCGAAACGGAATCACGTCAAACGGAATCACGTCAAACGGAATCTCGTCGCCCTGACTGCGCACGATGACCTGGCGATCCAGATCGATGGTGAGTTCATAGCCGGGGAAGGCCTGCACTTCGTTGAACAACTGGTCGATCACGGACTCGGGCAGCACGATGGGCAGCAGGCCGTTCTTGAAGCAATTGTTGAAGAAAATGTCGGCAAAGCTGGGCGCGAGGATGGCGCGAAAGCCGTATTGGTCGAGCGCCCACGGGGCGTGCTCGCGGCTTGAGCCGCAGCCGAAGTTGCGGCGTGCGATGAGAATCGATGCGCCGTTGTAGCGGGGCGCATTGAGTACGAAGTCGGGATTCGGCTTGCGGCTGGCCGGATCCTGACCGGGCTCGCCGTGGTCGAGGTAGCGCCACTCGTCGAACAGGTTCACGCCGAAGCCGGTCTTCTTGATCGACTTGAGAAACTGCTTGGGGATGATGGCGTCGGTGTCGACGTTCTCGCGGTCCATGGGAGCCACGAGGCCTTTGTGCACGGTGAATTTTTGCATCTGAACGGTCCTGAAATTCTGGCGGCACGCCAACCCGGCGTGCCGCTTGGCTTGGCCTTATTTGTCGGCTGCGCGCTCGAGCGCGCCGCCGGCGCGCTGAACGTCCTGTCCCACGCCCTTGACGGTGTTGCAACCGGCGAGGACGAAAGTGCTGATCAGGGCGATGGCGATGGCGAACTTGGTCATGTGAAATTTCTCCAAAAAATGGGTTGAGACTTCATATCATCACGCAAATTTGCGCACATCGACAAAATGTCCGTGGATCGCTGCTGCTGCGGCCATTGCCGGGCTCACCAGGTGGGTGCGGCCACCCGCGCCTTGGCGGCCTTCGAAGTTGCGATTGCTTGTGGAGGCGCAGCGCTCACCGGGCTCGAGGCGGTCGGCGTTCATCGCGAGGCACATCGAGCAACCAGGCTCGCGCCACTCGAACCCGGCGGCCTTGAAGATCTGGTCCAGACCTTCGCGCTCAGCTTGTTCCTTCACGAGGCCGGAGCCGGGCACCACCATCGCGAGCTTGATGTTCTTTGCCACTTTTTGGCCGAGCTTCTTGACCACGGCAGCGGCTTCGCGCATGTCCTCTATGCGGCTGTTGGTGCAGGAGCCGATGAACACCTTGTCCACGAACACATCGTTCAGTGGCTTGCCGGGTTCGAGGTTCATGTAGGTCAGCGCGCGCTCGATGGCACTGCGCTTGCTCGGGTCTTTTTCCTTGTCCGGATCGGGCACGCTGGCGTCCACGCCGAGCACCATCTCGGGCGACGTGCCCCAGGTCACCTGCGGCACGATGACCTTGGCGTCGAGTTCGACAACGTGGTCGAACTTGGCATCTGCGTCGGTGTGCAGCGTCTTCCAGTACGCCACGGCCTGATCCCATTCCACGCCGGTGGGCGAGAGCGGCAGACCCTTCACGTAGGCAATCGTCTTGTCGTCCACGGCCACCATGCCGGCGCGCGCACCGGCTTCGATCGCCATGTTGCAGACTGTCATGCGGCCTTCCATGGACAGGTCACGGATCGCTTCGCCCGCGAATTCGATGGTGTAGCCGGTGCCGCCCGCCGTGCCGATTTTGCCGATGATGGCGAGCACGATGTCCTTGCCGGTCACGCCAGGAGCCGTGTGGCCGTTGACCTTCACCAGCATGTTCTTCGCCTTCTTGGCGAGCAAGGTCTGCGTAGCCATTACGTGCTCGACTTCGGATGTGCCGATGCCGTGAGCCAGCGCGCCGAATGCGCCGTGCGTGGAGGTGTGGCTGTCGCCGCAGACCACAGTCATTCCGGGCAGGGTGGCGCCGTTTTCGGGGCCGATCACATGCACGATGCCTTGACGCTTGGACATGAACGGGAAGAACGCCGCAGCGCCGACCGATGCGATGTTCTTGTCGAGCGTAGTGATCTGTTCCTTGCTGATCGGATCGGTGATGCCGTCGTAGCCCTGATCCCAGTTGGTGGTGGGCGTGTTGTGGTCGGCGGTGGCGACGATGGAACTCACACGCCAGACTTTACGGCCGGCCTCACGCAGGCCTTCGAACGCCTGCGGGCTGGTCACTTCGTGCACCAGATGGCGGTCGATGTAGAGAACCGCGGTGCCGTCTTCTTCGGTGTGAACCACATGTTCATCGAAGACTTTGTCGTAGAGAGTGCGTCCCATGATGTGCTCTTTTCTTTCGTAGGGTTCTGAAGGTGGGGATTCGAATATTCTTGTGCGGGAGCCAGCGAGCTCGTGCTTTTGCTCAGGCGGCTAGCGGCTGGTGTTCAGCCGCCAGTGGCCGCGTCAGATGCTCTACCAATAGTCGCGCTGTGACTGGCAATGCGTTGAAATCGCGGGCGACGACACGCAGTTGGCGCTCTGCCCAGGGCTCGTTGAGCGCGATCGCTGCAAGATGGCCCATGCCATGCATCAGCGCGAAAGCGCGGTCGGGAATCAGCCCGATGCCGAGGCCGTTGTCGATCATGCGGCACATGGCGTCGAGGCTGGTGACCTGCATGCGCTGGCGCAGCGGCTTGGCGGTCTGGCCTGCGGCCTGGCGCATCGCGAGGCTGATGCTGCTGCCCGCCTGCAGGCCGACGATATCCCATTCCATGGCTTCGGCAAAGGTGATGGATTCGCGCTTGGCGAGCACATGCGACTGCGGCATGACGACGACCAGCCGGTCATTGCGGTAGGCGCGGCTTTGCAGGCCTTCTGGATCGTCGGACGAGCCTGTGTGGCACACCCCCAGATCGGTTGCGCCGTCGCGCACCGCGTTCATCACTTCCTGGCTCAGGTGTTCCTGCAGGTCGATCTTGACCTGTGTGTGCTCGCTCGCGAAGGCGCCCAGATCCTCGGGGAGAAACTGCACGATGGCCGAAATGTTGGCGTGCATGCGCACATGGCCGCGCACGCCGTCCGCGTATTCCGAGAGCTCGCCCTGCATGCGCTCGAGGCCAAACAGCACGGTGCGTGCATGGTGCAGCAGGCTTTCACCCGCAGGCGTGAGCGTGACGCCGCGGCTATGGCGATACAGCAGGGCTGTGTCGACGGTGGTCTCCAGATCGGACAAGCGCTTGCTCACAGCCGATGCAGCAATGAACTCACGCTCCGCCGCACGGCCGATACTGCCCAGCTCGCAGACTGCGACAAACAGCTGCAGAGAGGTCAGGTCGATGCGGCGCGCAAAACTGCGCTCGGAGCTTTTCATTGCGGGTGTAGTAATCGTGAAAACAGAATGCAACTGCCATTTTATGGCGATATTCTGAGTCTGACATCGCGATTTGCGATGTATTACTGCCCAAAAGGTGATGGGCGCCCACTGATTTGGCGATGGCTACAAACCGAGCGCATCCGCCAGCGCATGCATGCGAGTAGTGACGTCTGCCTCCATTGTGATGGTCGACCCCCATTCACGCGTGGTCTCGCCGGGCCATTTGTGGGTGGCGTCCAGTCCCATCTTGCTGCCGAGCCCTGCAACTGGTGAGGCGAAGTCGAGGTAGTCGATGGGGGTGCGCTCGATCATCATGGTGTCGCGCGCCGGGTCCATGCGGGTGGTGATCGCCCAGATGACTTCCTTCCAGTCGCGCACGTCGATGTCGTCGTCCACCACCACGATGAACTTGGTGTAGAGAAACTGCCGCAGATGGCTCCAGATGCCCATCATCACGCGGCGGGCGTGGCCCGCATAGGCCTTGCGGATGCTGACCACGGCCATGCGGTAGCTGCAGCCTTCGGGTGGCAGGTGGAAATCGACGATCTCGGGAAACGCGCGCTGCAGCAGCGGCACAAAGAGTTCGTTGAGCACCTGACCGAGCACGGCCGGTTCGTCGGGTGGCTTGCCGGTATAGGTGCTGTGGTAGATCGCCTGCTCGCGGCGGGTAATGCGCTCGATGGTGAATACGGGAAACTCCGCGCACTCGTTGTAGTAACCGGTATGGTCGCCGTAGGGTCCCTCCATGGCGTGCTGCCAACCGCTTGGGTGCGCGGGATCGGGGTGGATATGGCCTTCCAGAATGATCTCAGCGGTGGCGGGCACGTCGAGCAGAACTGTCTGTGCGGCAACCACTTCGGTGCGGGAGCCGCGCAGCAGGCCCGCGAACTGGTATTCGGACAGGCTGTCGGGCACGGGCGTGACCGCGCCGAGCAGCGTGGCCGGATCAGCGCCGATGGCCACCGCCACCGGGTAGGGCGTGCCGGGGCTTTGCCTGCAGTGGTCCGCGAAGTCGAGCGCGCCGCCGCGATGCGAGAGCCAGCGCATGATGAGCTGGTTTCTCGACAGCAGTTGCTGGCGGTAGATGCCTAGATTCTGGCGTGCCTTGCGCGGGCCGCGTGTGATCGTCAGCCCCCAGGTGACGAGCGGGGCGACGTCGCCGGGCCAGCAGTGCTGGATCGGCAGCTGCGTGAGATCGACGTCCGGGCCTTCGATGACGATCTGCTGGCACGGGGCGCGGCCCACGCGCGCGGGCGTCATGTTCCAGAGGCTCTTGAGCAGGCTGCGCTGTTGCCACAGTTCTCTGGCACCGCGCGGCGGCTCGGGTTCCTTGAGCGATGCGAGGGTCTCGCCGAGCTGGCGCACGCCTTGCAGATCGCTCACGCCCAATGCGCGCATCACGCGCTGCGGCGTGCCGAACAGGTTGCCGAGCATCGGCATGCTGTGGCCCTGAGGGCGCTCGAACAGCAGGGCCGGGCCACCCGCACGCAGCACGCGCTCGGAAAGCGCCGTCATTTCCAGGTAGGGCGAGACGCTTTGGTCGATGCGCCGGAGTTCGTTGTCCGTCTCCAGCTGGTTCAGAAAATCTCTCAGATCGCGGTAGCTCATGGTGCGGGAGTGTCGGCGTCGCAAAGGGCGAGCCCCGGCCACGCGGTGGCGAGGGCGTGCTCCAAGCCGAGCAGGTCCAGCACGCGCGCCACGCTGTGCCGAACGATGTCGTCGATGGATTGAGGG
Source organism: Diaphorobacter sp. HDW4A (assembly GCF_011305995.1). Classification (GTDB taxonomy): domain Bacteria; phylum Pseudomonadota; class Gammaproteobacteria; order Burkholderiales; family Burkholderiaceae_C; genus Diaphorobacter_A. Next base: position 314,163 of record NZ_CP049910.1, read on the forward strand.
TGTTGGTAGAACGCGGGAACGGGCGGGCAGATGATGCCGCCCATCTCCGTCACCATCGTCATGTTGCGCAGATGCACGAGGTGCAGCGGCGTCTCGCGCGCCATCAGGATCAGGCGGCGGCGTTCCTTGAGCATCACGTCGGCGGTGCGCGTCAGCAGGTTGTCGGCCAGGCCGTGCGCGATGGCGGCGAGCGAGCGCATCGAGCAGGGCGCGATCACCATTCCGTGCGCAGCGAACGAGCCGCTTGCGATGCTCGCGCCGATGTTGTCGTTGTCATGCATCACATCGGCAAGGCTCTGCACGTACGCGGGCGTCAGATCGAGCTCGTGGCGCAGCGTGCGCCAACCTGCGTTTGACACCACCAGATGGGCTTGCACATTGGGAATGTCGGCGAGCGCCTGCAGCAGGCGAACGCCATAGACCGCGCCGCTGGCGCCAGAAATGCCGATCACGATTCGTTGTGGCATGGGCGGCTCAGGCTTTGGCTTCGGTGCGGACCAGTGGCTGCGCGCGCAGGTCCGCCTCGATATGCGCGAGCACCTGCTGCGCCTGCTCGGGTTTGAAGTCCTGATGCGCGCGTTTCTTCACGCCTTGCTCGTGCAATTGGTAGTGGCGAGCGGCCTGAATGCCATGCTGTGCGAGGCAGTTGGCGGTGCAGTTGAGCGGGCAGCCGTCGAGCGCGATGATGGGCCGCCCCGATTGGGCGAGTCGCACGAGCTTGGGCACATGACCGCCGACGCCCGCGATGCAGGACATCTCTGCCGTGCCGCGTCTGTCGAGCTGCAATGCAACATGGTTAGCGAGCTGCGCTGCGCTGGAGCAGCCGGAGCAGGAATAGACCAGCGGCAGCATCGTGTTGGATGGTGTTGCATCAGTCTGCATCGCGCTTCCCCGCAGTCCAGCGCGAAAGCATGGCACGCGGCGTCCAGTGCATAGGGTCGAGCAACGGCAGCTCCAGCGCATCGAGCGCATTCTTCACGACGAGGCCCAGTTCGGTGTCACCCTGCATGACGAGCCTGCGGCTGAAGAACAGCGTGTCGGGGTCCTGCTTGCGCTGCGCGAGCTGCACGAAGTCCCATGCCGATGCGCTCACGATCAGATTAGGTTCTTGTTTCGGCGCGCTCGCAACGAAGCGTTCGCCGTCGCAGATGAAGTCGAAGGCGACGCGCGCATCGGTCACGCGGATCGAAAGGTGTCGGCCCTTGAGCAGCGCTTTCACGTCGCTCGGCAATTGTTTTGCCAGCATGAAGTTGATGGCCGTGACCAGCAGTAGCGAGCCGGGAAAGGCAGGCAGGCGCGAGAGCAGCGAGCCCAGTGGTGCGGGTACGGCGATGGGGGGCGTGGTGGCGGAGATGGCGGTGATGTTCATGTCGCGGCGATTCAAAATTACGGAGCGGGCACCTGCAGGTCCATGCCCGGTCTGGCGTGCCAGTAGCCGTTGCAGGCGCTGTCGTGCATGGCGGTGGTGAGCAGCTCGCTTGCGGCTCTGGATTCGTGCACGTCGTTGCGCGCCATGTCGAAGGCCTCGATGACCTGCTCCATGTTGCGCGACTGTGGGCTCAGGCGCAGCACCTCGACGCCCAGCGTGCTGAGTTCGGGCACCTCGGCAATCAGGTTGTGGATGCGTGCCGACTGCGTCTGCGTGCCGTTGAGCACAAGAAAATGCTGCGACTCGCGCGTGCTCAGCAGTTGGCCGTCCGGGTGCTCCAGGCAGGCAAAACCGCAGTCGTCCTTGGGCCGGTTGTAGTGCCTTGCGGTGAAGCAGCGCGCGGAAAACGCGAGCGGCATGCGGCCGTAGGCGAACACCTCGGTCTGCAGCGGCGCGGCGGTGCGCGCGAGCATGGCGACGAGTTCATCGCCGGGCATCTCCAGCGGCATGACCCAGCGGAACGCGCCGAGCTGGGCCATCCAGTTGAGGGAATCTGCGTTGTAGAGATTGAGGTGGGGGCCGGCGACGAACGGCTGCGCGTTTGCGAGTGCATTCACGGCCCCCATGTCGTTGGCTTCGACCAGAAAATCGCCGTTGGCGACGAGCTTGTGCATCTGGCCGACCTCGGCCGTGGATTCGAGCAGCACCTGTGTGCTGAACACCACCTCCTTGCCCTTGTCGCGCAGCAGGTAGCCGATGTCGAGCCAGTCCTTGAGCCGCAGCTCATGCCGCCTGGAGCACACGGTCTCGCCAAGGTAGACGATGTCCACTGAGGTTCTTGCCATGGATTGATAGAACGCGAACACGTCTTCGCGGGACCAGTAGTAGAGCAGGGGGCCGAGTGAGAGCTGCATGGTGCATCGTCCTTCGTGCGTGGCTGATGAGTGGCTGCGTTGGTTGGAGCGAGGCTCACTTCCAGGGGCGGTGATAGGCGCCCAGCGTGTGCTGCTGGCCTTCGGCGAGCTGGTCGAGTACTGTCATCCAGATCGCCTTGGGCGAGTAGCGGTGGCCTTGATCGACGCAGTGGTCGATGGCATCGCGCCATACCTGAGTGACCTGTTCGACATAGGCGGGGCTGCGCTGGCGGCCCTCAATCTTGAAGGCGCGCACGCCCAGCTTCACGAGCTGCGGCAGCAGCTCCAGCGTGTTGAGGCTGGTGGGCTCTTCGAGCGCGTAATAGTTGCTCTCGTCGCCCACATTGAAGCGGCCCTTGCAGAGCGTGGGATAGCCCGCTTTCTCGCCGGGATCGTAGCGGTCGATCAGCACGCCGTTGAGGCGCGACTCCATGCCGCTTGGCGTGTCCCGCCAGCGCACAAACTTGGCGGGCGAGCACACGCCGTGGGTGTTCGGCGACTCGCCTGTGGCATAGGACGAGAGCGCGCAGCGGCCTTCGACCATCACGCACAGGCTGCCGAAGGCGAACACCTCGATCTCCACCGAGGTGCGCTCGATCACCTGCTTGACCTGCTCCATCGACAGCACGCGCGGCAGCACGGCGCGCTGGATGTTGAATTGCTTTTGGTAGAAGTTGATGGCGGCATGGTTGGTCGCCGAGCCCTGCACCGAGAGATGCAGCCGCAGGTCAGGGTGGCGGTTGCAGGCATAACGCATGAGGCCTGGATCGGCGAGGATGACCGCATCCACCCCCCACAGCGCGGCGCGGTCGAGTGCGGCATGCCATGGCTCGGGCGCGCTGGCGCGCGGGTAGGTGTTGAGCGCGAGCAGCACCTTGCAGCCGCGTGCGTGGGCGTAGGCGATGCCCTTGAGAATGGCCGGCTCGTCGAAATTGAGACCCGCGAAATTGCGCGCGTTCGTGGCGTCGCGCAACCCGAGGTAGACGCAGTTCGCGCCCGCGTCCACGGCGGCCCTCAGAGCTGGAAGACTGCCGGCCGGACAGACAAGCTCGGGAGCCGGGCGATGGGCTCCGATCAGCGCGTCGTTGGCCGAAATGGGAATGCCGTGATGGGGCGTTGCTTCTGTATGTGGGGTAGACACCGTGGGGACCTCACTATGTAGGAGGTGCACACATTAGGCGTCGCCGTAAAACCACAATCTGATTTTTATCATTACTTCAGCATGAACTGCGGACCCTTGCCGGATATGTGGCGTCACTGCGGCAAGGGCTTGCCCGACATCAACGTGCCACGACCCTGCGGTAGAAGATGGTCGTCAGCGCGATGAAGTAGATCAGGCCCAGCCACGGCGCTGCGCCAAAGCCCTCGCCCACCAGCGCGAGTGGTGCATTCTGGCCGCTGAAGCCGATCACGGCGGCAATCGCCAATCCCATCAGACTCTCGCCCACGATGAGCCCCGATGCGAGCAGCAGACCGCGCTCTTCGGCTGAGGCGATCCATGCCGAGCCCTTGCGTTCGCCAACCTTCTTGAGCGCCTTTTGGATGCCGAAGCCGAGCAACGCGCCGATGGTCAGCGTCACGCCGATGGTGGGCGGCAGGTAGATGCCGAGACCAACGGCCAGCGGCGGCAGCGCGCCCCGGCCTGACTTGCGCAGCAGCCAGTCGAGCGCGATGACGACGAGGCCGAGCACCACACCGGTGCCGAGCATCGACCAGTCCAGCGAGCCGCTGAAGATGCCGGTCGAGATCTGCTTCATCAGATTGGCCTGCGGGGCTTCGAGCGCGAGCTTGGGGTCCATGTCCGCGCGTGGCAGAGCGCCTGCGAAACCATAGGCGTTGTAGAGCAGGTCGAGCACCGGCGGAATGACCAGCGCGCCGACGAGGCAGCCGATGATCAGCACCATCTGCTGACGCCACGGCGTCGCGCCGACGATGTAGCCGGTTTTCAGATCCTGCAGGTTGTCGTTGGAAATCGCGGCCATCGCGAGAATCACCGACACCATGAACAGCACGAGCACCACGCCCAGGTTGCCGCTGAGGCTCTCGTGAAACGACGGGATCAGCATGCTCAGGGCCAGCAGCGTGAGCCCCATCAACACCGTGGCGATGATGCCGATCCCCGAGATGGGGCTGGCCGAGGAGCCGACGAGCCCGGCCATGTAGCCGCAGGCGGCGGCCACGAGAAAGCCGAAGATCGCGGCGAACACCACGCAGAGCGCGGCAAGGCCATAGCGCGATCCGGCCGACAGAGCAGTCATGTGCGCGCCGATGAAGTAGTTGACTACGAGGAACAGCACGGCGAGGGCGGCAAGGCCGATCATCAGCATCCAGCTGCGCGGCATGTCGACATCGGTCTCGTCACGTTGGCCTGAGCTTGCCGTTTGCGTGCGAGCCGGTTGGGCGCGGATGGCCGCGATGATGGGACCCGCGAGCGTGATCAGCGCCCAGAGCGCGGCGATGGCGATCACGCCTGCGCCGACGAACTTGGCTTTCTGCGACCACACCTGACCGGCCAATGCAACGATGGTCTGCCCATCGGCGGGCGTGATGCCCGCCGTGAGCCACGGCACGATCACAAACCAGCAGAGCACCACGCCGAGCAGCACGGCCATGCCGGCCGCCATTCCCATCAGATAGCCCGCAGCGAGCAGCGCCGGGGAGAATCCCGCCGCTACACGGAACACGGTGGAGCCCGCAGGAATCCAGAAATTCACCGCATCGCCAAGCAGTCGGAAGCCGCCGCTGAACAGCCCGAACACCGCCGCCATGCCCGTGCCCCAGCCCAGCTCGCGCATCGCGCCCGAGCGCTGGGCGGCGTCAGCTGTCTCTGAGTGCCGCTGTGCGTCACCCACGCGCAGCACCTCGGCGGCCGCGACGCCTTCCGGGTAGGGCAGTGCGGACTGCACCACCATCACGCGCCGCAGCGGAATCGTGTAGAGCACGCCCAGCGTGCCACCCGCAGCGCAGATCAGCGCGGTCTGCCAGAACGGAAAGCCGCTCCACAAGCCCATCATCACGAGCCCGGGAATCACGAAGATCACGGCCGAAAGCGTGCCTGCGGCCGAGGCCTGCGTCTGCACGAGGTTGTTTTCAAGGATGTTGGAATCCTTGAACTTGTAGAGCAGGGCCATGGAGATGACCGCCGCCGGAATCGCCGAGGCGAAGGTCAGTCCGACCTTGAGGCCCAGATAGACATTGGCGGCCGTGAAGGCGAGCGTGATGAGCGCGCCGAGCAGCACGCCGCGCAAAGTGAATTCGCGCATGGGCACGGAAGATTGCATGATTTTTCCTGTTTTTATTCTCAAGAACCGGGAACTGCGGAAACCATACGGCAAGCCAGCGCGTGCGGGTGTCAGACAGCACCCTCATGAAAAAGGGCCATGCTCTGCATCAACAGAGCATGGCCCTCGGTACTGAGAATGGAGTCTAGATCAGCTGAACAGGTTCTTCAGCTTGTCGGTCCACGTTTCGGTGGATGGCGAATGCTTGCTGCCGCCCTTTTTCAGCGACTCATCGAAGTCCTTGAGCAGCTTGCGCTGGAACTCGGTGAGCTTGACCGGTGTTTCCACGATGATGTGGCAGTACAGGTCGCCGGGGTAGCTGGCGCGTACGCCCTTGACGCCCTTGCCGCGCAGGCGGAACTGCTTGCCGGCCTGAGTGCCTTCGGGGATGTCGATGGCGGCCTTGCCAGCCAGCGTCGGCACTTCGATTTCACCGCCGAGCGCTGCGGTCGCGAAGCTCACGGGCACCTCGCAGTGCAGATCGTCACCGTCGCGCTCGAAGATCTCGTGTTTCTTCACGCGGATCTCGATGTACAGGTCGCCCGGAGGGCCGCCGTTCGAGCCGGGCTCGCCGTTGCCGGTCGAGCGGATACGCATGCCGTCGTCGATGCCGGCGGGGATCTTCACTTCCAGCGTCTTCTGTGACTTGATCTTGCCCTGGCCGTGGCACGAGGTGCAGGGCTCGGGAATGATCTTGCCGGTGCCGCGACAGTGCGGGCACGCTTGCTGGACAGCGAAGAAACCTTGGCGCATCTGCACCACGCCAGAACCCTGGCAGGTGCCGCAGGTCTTGGGCTGGGTGCCGGGCTTGGCGCCGTTGCCGTGGCAGGTTTCGCACTCGTCCCACGAGGGGATGCGGATCTGCGCATCCTTGCCGTTGGCGGCTTCTTCGAGCGTGATCTCCATCGCGTACGACAGGTCGTTACCGCGATAGACCTGACGGCCGCCGCGACCACTGCGCGCACCACCAGCGCCGCCGCCGAACATGTCGCCGAAGATGTCGCCGAACGCTTCGGCAAAGCCGCCAAAGCCTTCTGCGCCGGGGCCTCCGCGCATGTTCGGGTCCACGCCGGCGTGGCCGTACTGGTCGTAAGCGGCACGTTTTTCGGAGACGCAGAGAATCTCGTAAGCCTCTTTGACTTCCTTGAACTTCTCTTCGGCTGCCTTGGCGGCATCCCCCTGATTGCGGTCAGGGTGGTATTTCATCGCGAGCTTGCGATACGCCTTTTTGATTTCGTCGTCCGAGGCGTTCTTGGGAACACCGAGGACCTCGTAGTAATCTCGTTTGGACATTTCGTCAGCAGGTAGTTGGAACACAAACGCCGCGCTGGCTCCTTGGGGGAACCGAGCGCGGCGGCTTGGTGGTCAGCGCGCTCTCGCGGCTTAACCCTTCTTGACTTCCTTGACCTCGGCGTCGACTACGTCGTCGTCCGCGGCCGCAGCACCGGCGGATGCACCACCAGCAGCGCCTGCTGCACCCGCAGCGCCAGCGGCACCGGCTGCAGCCGCTTGATCGGCGTACATCTTCTCGCCGAGCTTCTGGCTGGCTTCCATCAGGGCCGTGGTCTTGGCGTCGATCTCGGCCTTGTCTTCACCCTTGAGGGCTTCTTCCAAGGCCTTCACGGCGGCTTCGATGGTTTCCTTCTCGCCAGCGTCCAGCTTGTCGCCGTGCTCGGACAGGCTCTTGGTCACGGTGTGCACTGCGGCTTCACCCTGATTGCGGGCCTGGACCAGTTCCAGCTTCTTCTTGTCGTCGGCTGCGTTCAGCTCGGCATCCTTCACCATCTTCTGGATTTCCTCTTCGGAGATGCCCGAGTTGGCCTTGATGGTGATCTTGTTTTCCTTGCCGGTGGCCTTGTCCTTGGCACCCACATGCAGAATGCCGTTGGCGTCGATGTCGAAGCTCACCTCGATCTGTGGCGTGCCACGCGATGCCGGAGGAATGCCTTCCAGATTGAACTCGCCCAGTGCCTTGTTGGCGCTGGCGATTTCACGCTCGCCCTGGAACACCTTGATCGTCACGGCCGGCTGGTTGTCTTCAGCGGTCGAGAAGGTCTGCGCGAACTTGGTCGGGATGGTCGTGTTCTTGGCGATCATCTTGGTCATCACGCCGCCCAGGGTTTCGATGCCCAGCGACAGAGGCGTCACGTCCAGCAGCAGCACGTCCTTGCGGTCGCCCGACAGCACTTGGCCCTGAATGGCGGCGCCCACGGCCACGGCTTCATCGGGGTTCACGTCCTTGCGTGGTTCCTTGCCGAAGAATTCCTTGACCTTGTCCTGCACCTTGGGCATGCGCGACATGCCGCCGACCAGAATCACGTCGTTGATGTCCGACACGCTGATGCCAGCGTCCTTGATCGCGGTGCGGCAAGGAGCGATGGTGCGCTCGATCAGGTCGTCGACCAGGCTTTCCAGCTTGGCGCGGGTCAGCTTGATGTTCAGGTGCTTCGGACCGGATGCGTCTGCCGTGATGTAGGGCAGGTTGATGTCGGTCTGAGCGGAGTTCGACAGCTCGATCTTCGCCTTTTCAGCAGCTTCCTTCAGGCGTTGCAGCGCGAGCACGTCCTTGGACAGGTCCACGCCCTGATCCTTCTTGAACTCGTCGATGATGTAGCCAATGATGCGCTGGTCGAAGTCCTCACCGCCGAGGAACGTGTCGCCGTTGGTCGACAGCACTTCGAACTGCTTTTCGCCGTCCACGTCCGCGATTTCGATGATCGACACGTCGAACGTGCCGCCACCCAGGTCATACACGGCGATCTTGCGGTCGGCCTTGTCGTGCTTGTCGAGGCCAAAGGCCAGAGCAGCAGCCGTAGGCTCGTTGATGATGCGCTTGACTTCGAGGCCAGCGATGCGGCCCGCATCCTTGGTGGCCTGACGCTGTGCGTCGTTGAAGTAGGCAGGCACCGTGATCACGGCTTCGGTGACGGGCTCGCCGAGGAAGTCTTCGGCGGTCTTCTTCATCTTGCGCAGCACTTCGGCGCTGATCTGAGGAGGAGCCAGCTTCTGGTCACGCACCTGCACCCATGCGTCGCCGTTGTCGGCCTTGATGATCTTGAAGGGCATCAGGTCGATGTCCTTCTGCACTTCCTTCTCGTCGAACTTGCGGCCGATCAGGCGCTTGGCGGCGAAGATGGTGTTCTTGGGATTGGTCACGGCCTGACGCTTGGCCGATGCGCCGACGAGGATCTCGCCGTCTTCCTGATAGGCAACGATGGAAGGCGTCGTGCGGGCGCCTTCGCTGTTCTCGATCACGCGAGTGGTGTTGCCTTCCATGATGGCAACGCAGCTGTTCGTGGTGCCGAGGTCAATGCCGATGATTCTTCCCATGTTGATTTCTCCGTATTTTGAAAAGTTGGTGTGTTTGGCTTGGATGACCAGTTACTTGTGGATAAGTTGAAAACCTTCAAGTCACTGGGTGCAAATATTTTTGCGATGCTCCAGGTTTGATAGCAATTGCTTACTTGGGTGCGGCGACCGTCACAAGGGCGGGGCGCAGCACGCGATCAGCGATCAGATAGCCCTTTTGCAGCACGCTCACCACGGTGTTGGCTTCCTGATCGGCAGGCACCATGCTGATGCCTTGATGCTGGTGTGGATCGAACTTGGTTCCGGCGGCCGGGTTGATCGCGACCACCTTATTGCGCTCCAGCGCCGAAGTGAGCTGGCGCAGCGTGGCGTCGGAGCCTTCGCGCAGTTGCTCTACTGTGGCGTTCTGGATTGCCAGAGCGGCATCCAGGCTGTCCGCCACGGGTAGCAGGCTTTCGGCAAAGCTCTCGATGCCGAACTTGCGGGCCTTGGAAACCTCTTCGTCGGCCCGGCGGCGCATATTTTCGGCGTCCGCCTTGGCGCGCAGATATTGGTCGGCCAGATCGGCGCTCTTGGCCTTGAGCTCGGCCAGTTCCGCCTTGAGCGTGCTCAGCTCGTCTTCCGCCTGAGCCGCCTGCGCCGCTTCGATCTCCTCGGGAGGCATGGTCGGATCGACAGGTTCAGTGGAGGGGTTGTACTTTTGTTCGGACATGTCGTTGTATTGTGAAATGAATGACAGTCCCCGGGAGTTGGGGGCGAACCCCGTATTTTCAATGGGGTTGATGGCCTGAAGGAAAGAGGGGTCCCTGATAACCCGGTTTCAAGGTGGGGCTGGACAGGAATCCAATTCGATACTAGAATGCTGAGTTCCCTTGCCACACCGCTTTGACTAGACGCGGCGGGTGGTTGCAACAAAGCAATCCATAAGGAGTTTGCATGCGTCACTACGAAATCATTCTGTTGATCCACCCGGATCAAAGCGAGCAGGTTCCCGCAATGCTCGAGCGCTACAAGAGCATGATCACCCAAGGCGGTGGTCAAGTTCATCGCGTGGAAGACTGGGGCCGCCGTCAACTGGCATACCTGATCAACAAGCTGGCTAAGGCGCACTACCTGTGCCTGAACATCGAAGCCGATCAGGCTGTGATGGCTGAACTGGAACACGCGTTCAAGTTCAACGACGCCGTTCTGCGTCACCTGACTGTTCAAAAGAAGAAGGCCGACACTGGCGCTTCTTCGATGATGAAGACTGTGGAACGCGAAGAAGCACGCAAGGCCAGCCAGGCCGAAGCCGCTGTTTCCAACGAGCGTTAATCAACCACAACGTTCATCCGACAGCCAGGAGGAGTGAAAAACCAGATTGTCTTGACGGCCTGCATCGCAGAGGTTCAATCCCTGCGCTACACGCCCGCCGGATTGCCCGCCCTTGACCTGCGACTCGAGCATGAGTCACAACAAAAGGAAGCCGGAGTCCAGCGTGATGTCAAGACAGCCATCAAGGCGGTGGCGTTCGGTGCGCTCGCAGAGCGACTCGCACGCCAAGCGTTGGGAAGTAGCTGGGAATTCAGCGGCTTTCTCGCTTCACCGCGCAATGGCAAAGGTGTGGTTTTTCACATCCAGGATATTCAACAGAATTAATTTTCAAGAGGCTCACAAATGGCCACGTTCAAGAAATTCAACAAGGACAAGCGTCCTAAGCGCAACACCCAGTCGCTGCTGTTCAAGCGCAAGCGCTTCTGCCGCTTCACAGTTGCTCACGTCGAAGAAATCGACTACAAGGATGTCGACACCCTGCGTGACTTCATCGCTGAAAACGGCAAGATCATTCCTGCACGTCTGACCGGCACCCGTGCCATTTATCAGCGTCAGCTCAACACAGCCATCAAGCGCGCTCGCTTCCTGGCCATGTTGCCTTACACCGACCAGCACAAGATCTAAGGAGCACGACTATGCAAATCATTCTGCTCGAAAAGGTTGTGAACCTGGGTAGCCTCGGCGAAATCGTCAAGGTCAAGGACGGCTACGCTCGCAACTTCCTGATCCCTACGGGTCAGGCACGCCGCGCTACTGCTGCGAACAAGGCTGAGTTCGAAGCCAAGCGCGTCGAACTGGAAAAGGCTGCTGCTGAGAAGCTGGCTACCGCTCAAGCTGCTGGCGAAAAGCTGGCTGGTCAAAACGTGAAGCTGACACAGAAGTCCGGCGTTGACGGTCGTCTGTTCGGTTCCGTGACCAACCACGACATCGCTGAAGAACTGGGCCGCATGGGCTTTGCAGTTTCCAAGGCGCAAGTGCGTATGCCTAACGGTCCTATCAAGACCGTGAGCGACAGCACCGTGAGCGTTGCACTGCACACCGATGTGGTTGTGGAAGTCAATGTGTCCGTCTACGGCGAACACGCTTAATTCGATTCTTTGAATTGAGTTTGAAGGCCGCCCCTTGGGGCGGCTTTTGTTTTTCTGGTTTTGGTTTGTTTGTACGAAGCCTTTGGCTTCGGTGGCTGGTCGTTTTGGGGTGCCAATACAGCCCCTCATGCGTGGTTGCGAAGCCTTGCCGTATGAACATACTGTCTGCGGCTTCGACGCCTGACTTGAGGGGCTGTCTTGGCATTGTGGTGCTTTTGTCCTGAGGCCCGTTGTGCTTCGCGGGCCCGCTGCTTGGGGAATGCCAGGTTGTGTGCTCATGAATTCCCGCGTGACAGGTTTGGCCTGAACCACTAGCATCGCCTGTTCGATTTCTGAAAGTGTTGTGATCCGATGTCTGCCGACGTGCCTGATTTTCCCGTCAACGACCCTGCGCTCTCCGTGGATCGCGAGGTGGCCAAGTTGCGCATTCCTCCGCATTCGGTGGAGGCCGAGTCGAGTGTGCTGGGCGGGTTGCTGCTGGACAACAACGCCTGGGATCGCGTGGGCGATCTGCTGGTGGATGGGGATTTCTACCGCAACGAGCACCGGCTGATCTTTTCGGCGATTGCCACGCTGGTCAATGGCAGCAAGCCGGCCGACGTGATCACGGTGTATGAGCAGTTGCAGAGCCTCGGCAAGTCCGAGGAAATCGGCGGGCTGTTGTATCTGAACACGCTCGCGCAGTATGTGCCGAGCGCGAGCAACATCCGGCGCTATGCGGAGATTGTGCGCGAGCGTTCGATTTTGCGCAAGCTGGTGACGGCGAGCGACGAGATTTCGACCAACGCCTTCAACCCGCTGGGCAAGCCGGTCAAGAACATTCTGGAAGAGGCCGAGCAGAAGATCTTTGCGATTGGCGAAGAAGGCTCGAAGATGAAGCAGGGTTTCCAGTCGCTGGGAACACTGGTGGTCGATCTGCTTGACGACATTCAGGAAAAGGCCGACAACCCAATGGATGTGACCGGCATCCCCACCGGGTTTGCCGATCTTGACCGCATGACCAGCGGCCTGCAGGCGGGCGACATGATCGTGCTCGCGGCGCGTCCCTCGATGGGCAAGACCTCGTTCGCGGTGAACATTGCCGAGCACGTGGCGCTCAACGAGGGGCTGCCTGTCGCCATCTTCTCGATGGAAATGGGGGCGGCCCAGCTGGCGGTGCGTATCGTCGGCTCCATCGGCCGGGTGAACCAAGGCAATCTGCGCACCGGAAAGCTGACCGACGAGGAATGGCCGCGCCTGACGGAAGCCATCGAACGTCTGCGCACCGTGTCATTGCACATCGACGAAACGCCAGGCCTGACGCCCATTGAGCTGCGTGCGAATGCGCGGCGTCTTGCGCGTCAGTGCGGCAAGTTGGGTCTGATCGTGGTCGACTACCTGCAGCTGATGAGCGGCTCGGGCTCGGCAAGTGCTGACAACCGAGCCACCGAACTCGGTGAAATCTCCCGGGGTTTGAAGATGCTGGCCAAGGAGTTGCAGTGCCCGGTGATTGCGCTGTCGCAGCTCAATCGATCGGTGGAGCAGCGCACCGACAAGCGCCCCATGATGTCCGATCTGCGCGAGTCGGGCGCCATCGAGCAGGATGCGGACATCATCATGTTCATCTACCGCGACGACTACTACAACAAGGATTCGAAAGAACCGAATGTGGCTGAGGTCATCATCGGCAAGCAGCGTAACGGCCCGACCGGCTCAGTGAAGCTGTTCTTCCAGAAGAACCAGACGCGCTTCGAGAATCTGGCGATGGGATCAGGCGACGAGTATTGAGTCGCGTCCATTTGAGTTTGCGAAATGGCAGGGGAACATGCTTGCATGAGTTCTGAAACCAACGTCGAAGAAGAGATTCCGCTGGCGCTGCAGATGCTGGCGACGTTGCTGGAGGCGCATGGCGTGGTGGGGCCACTCGTGCGCGGCTGGATTCTGCCTTTCGACCAACTGCCCTGCGTGACGGCTGACTGGCTTCGCCGTGATCATCTGATGGGCACGCTGGCCATCGTGGTCCATCTGGAAGATGGACGTGAAATCATCGAGGTCTTTCCAGGCATCGGCGAGGAAGATCGCGAAGCCATCGAATATGCTTTCGAATCATTTGCGACCGGTGCGCTGCACGAGCTGCTGGCGGCGATCTGGAATGTGCACGACGAGAGCGAAGACGGGGATGCTGATGCGGATGAACCCGAGCGCTGGTGCATCCACGGTCAGGATTACGAATTGTTTGAGGGACCATGGCAAGTGCGTGGTGAACGCTTGCGCTGCCCGGAACTCTGGGATCGTCTGAAGGCCGCCATCGAGGCACTGCCACTTGACGCAGATCTGCATTGGTTTCGTGTGTTCGTTGGCGGGCAGGCGGGTGACTTCTCGTTCGAGGCGCTCAAGGACAGCGAGACTTGGCCCGAAGGTCAGGCGCTGTTGCGTTCGCTCCACTGGGAGCACGACGAGGCATACGGCAGCATCCGCCATTTTCTGATGCTGCGAAAGTGCAGCGCGGCTGGCGCATCGCCCCAAGAAAAAAGCACTCTCCCGCATTGATCGCGGAGGAGTGCTTTGCGAGTGGAGTGAAACAGTGTGACGACTGAATTCAGGCTTCAAGTTTTTGAGGCGTTCATCACCAGATAGATCACCACGACCACTGACACTGTACCGAGCACGGCGCAGGCCCAGACGAGGCGCTGCGCACCCACGCGCAGGGCGCTCACGGTGGTCACCAACTGGGCGTTCTGCTCGGCCAGCTTCTCGATGATTTCCAGCGACTGGCGCTGTGACTGCTCCAGCGACTCGATGCGGCTTTGCAGATGCTGGACCTGCTGCAGCGCGAGTTCGCCGGAGGATGTAGGTGGCGAGAGCCGCTCTGCGGAAGCAGTGGCTGCAGCCACCTGTTCCTCGCGCCGCTCGTCAGCATCCTTCTTTTTGACCAATCCCTTGGCAGCCTTGATGACCTGAGGCGCGGCCTCGATGACCTCGCCCCAAGGCACCATCTTGAGCGCTGCAATCCACGGAATCGCCATGCCTTACAGCACCTCGCTCGCGAAGTCGGCCAAACGCGAACGCTCGCCGCGCGCCAAGGTGATGTGGCCGCTGTGAGGCCAGCCCTTGAACTTGTCGACGGCATAGGTCAGGCCGGATGAGCCTTCGGTCAGGTACGGCGTGTCGATCTGTGCAAGATTGCCCATGCAGATGATCTTGGTGCCGGGGCCCGCGCGGGTGATCAGGGTCTTCATCTGTTTGGGCGTTAAATTCTGCGCCTCGTCGATGATCACGTACTTGTTGAGGAACGTGCGACCGCGCATGAAATTCATGCTCTTGATCTTGATGCGGCTGCGGATCAGCTCGTTCGTGGCCTGACGGCCCCATTCGCCCGGATTGCCGCCGTCACCCTTGGCGAGGAACTCGAGGTTGTCGTCAAGTGCTCCCATCCATGGACCCATTTTTTCCTCTTCGGTGCCGGGCAGAAAGCCGATGTCTTCACCCACGCTCACGGTGGCGCGCGTCATGATGATCTCGGTATAGCGGCGCTCGTCGAGCACCTGTGTGAGACCTGCTGCCAATGCCATCAACGTCTTGCCGGTACCGGCCGTACCGGTCAGAGTGACGAAGTCGACTTCTGGATCCATGAGCAGATTCATCGCGAAGTTCTGCTCGCGGTTGCGGGTATTCACGCCCCATACGGCATTTTTCTGAGAGCCATAGTCCTTGAGCGTCTCCAGCACGGCAGTCTTGTCGCGAATTTCGGTGACGCGGGCGTACAGGCTAGGCTCGCCCGGAGCCTCGAAGTACACGAACTGGTTGATCATCATCTGTGCTACATGCGGGCTGGTGACCCGGTAGTAGGTGTGAACACCGCTTTGCCAGCTTTCGACGTTCTTGCCCGCCTTGGACCAGAAGTCCGCAGGCAGTGCGAGCACGCCGGAATAGAGCAGGTCGCCGTCTTCCAGCGTCTTGTCGTTCTGATAATCCTCTGCATCCAGACCCAGCGCGCGTGCCTTCACGCGCATGTTGATGTCCTTGGACACCAACACCACTTCGCGCGGGGCGTATTGGTGGCGCAAAGCCTCGACCACGCCCAGGATCTGGTTGTCGGCCTTGCCTTGGGGCAGGCTCGACGGCAGGGTGTAGTCGAGTGGCGAGGTCTGGAAGTAGAGCTTGCCGTTGGCGGCCTTCTGGCCGGTCGCATTCAGCTGCAGCCCGAGCGCGATGTCTTCTCCGTCAGCGGCGGCCAGAGCGTCCAGCGTACGGCTGACCTGACGACCGTTGCGGGCGACTTCGGTCATGCCCTTCTTGTGCGCATCCAGCTCCTCCAGCACGATCATTGGCAGGAAGATGTCGTGCTCTTCGAAGCGGAACAGGCTGGTTGGATCGTGGAGCAGTACATTCGTGTCGAGCACGAACATCTTCTTCGGGCCGGACTTGCGGTCGGTGCGTGCCTTGCCCTTGGCTGCGGCGGTGGCTTTGTTGGCCGAGGCGCTCGCTGGTTCGGCACGAGCCTGCATGGCGGGCGCTGCGACAACGGGGGGTGGAGTCGGCGCCGCAGGTGCCTTGAATGCGGGTGACTTGTTGAGTGTTGGTTTGGCAGGCGTCACAGGTGTTGCGGATGCGGCGGACGCTTTGGCGACCGGAGCAGCCTTCTTGCGGGTGCGCGGGGTGCTTGCCCGCGAAGCGGGTTCAAGCGCCGCAGCGCTGCCAATCAGATTTTCCGTCTCGCTGTCTGATTCGAGTGTGCTCGTTGCGGAGGCACTTTGGCGGAGGGCTTCGGGGGAGAGCAGCGCCGCGCGCTTGGTCGGTGCAGGTGGCAGGGGCATGGTGATTGAAAGCCTCGCTAACAAAGGAACTCAGTGAACTTCAGGAAAGCAAAAAGCCGCCAGGAAACCCGGGCGGCTTTCGAATTGAGAGTGCGCGTTGCTGAAAATCAATGGCATTGATCCATTATGCACACTCGCCGTGATGCTTTGACACAAGCGTGGGATTTCAAGCCGCTTTCTTGTCCTGCACCTTGATGGCCTTGACTGCCTTTAGCACGTCGTCCACATGGCCGGGCACCTTCAGACCGCGCCATTCCTGCAGCAGCAGGCCGTCAGGGCCAACAAGAAAGGTCGAGCGCTCGATGCCCTTGACCTTCTTGCCGTACATGATCTTGTTCTTGACCACGCCGAACATGTGGCACATCTTCTCTTCGGTATCCGCGATCAGCTCGAACGGCAGTTCCAGCTTTTCCTTGAAGTCGTCATGGGACTTCATGTTATCGCGGGATACGCCGAACACTGCTGCACCCGCTTTGACAAAATCTTTGTACTTGTCGCGGAATTGCATAGCTTCCGTGGTACAACCGGGCGTATTGTCCTTGGGGTAAAAGTACAGGATCAGAATCTGGCCCAAGTGCGAGGCGTTGGATACCTTGATTCCGCCAGTCGCGTTGGCCTCAAATTCGGGAAGGGGTTTGTTGACAACGATCGCCATGGCACTTCAATCTCTCTATGTAGTCGTTGAAAAGTCGGGAGCATTAAGTTTCTTATTGCTCTTGTGAAAAGTCCCCCGACGACAACCCATGATTTTACCCTGATTCGTTCATTTTTGCCAGCTATCAAAAATGCAATTTGATCGCGTTAATCTATTGCTTTTTTTCCAGTAGCAGCGCAGCTATTACGTGCCGGCCTTCGCCGGCCAGAATGTTGTACGTACGACAGGCTGCCTGCGTGTTCATGGACTCGACGCCAAGCCGTTTGGCCATGAGCGGAGCGAGCCATGCCGGAGTCGGAAAACGGTTTTTCTGACCGCTGCCGAAAATTACCACTTCCGCGCCAAGGTCGGCCAGCTGGGCGAAGTGTGCGGGCGTCAGGTCCTCGAAGCGTTCGCAGTTCCACTCGATGCGCTCGCCGCGCGATCCGATGATCAGGCTGTGCCTGAATTCTTCCCTGTCTATCGCCACCCAGTCCGGGCCGTAGCCGCTGATGGTCTGGACGTCAAAGCGGTCGGCATGCAGTTTCATTGGGGACTCTCACGATCGGATAGGCGCGCGATAGGCAAATAAAGGTTTTGCGAGACGCGGCGCTGGGGGAACTGTGCTTAAATTATAGGTTTCGCCGGGGTGCGGACGCACCCAGGTGCCATTTCAGCCATTATTTTTGCCATGAAACCCGTCCTTAAATCTGCCAAGTTAGCCAACGTCTGCTACGACATCCGCGGGCCGATCATGGACGCGGCGAAAAAAATGGAGGAAGACGGTCAGAAGATCATCAAGCTCAACATCGGCAATCTGGCGGTGTTCGGTTTTGATGCTCCCGAGGAAATCCAGCAGGACATGATTCGCAACCTGCCCACCTCGGCAGGCTACTCCGACAGCAAGGGCATCTTTGCCGCACGCAAGGCGGTGATGCATGAAACCCAGAAGCAGGGTATTACAGGCGTTACGCTGGATGACATCTATCTGGGTAACGGTGCGTCGGAGCTGATCAGCCTCGCGACCAATGCGCTGCTGGACGACGGCGATGAACTGCTGCTGCCCGCGCCGGACTATCCGCTGTGGACGGCGGTGACCAGCCTCTCTGGCGGCACGCCCGTGCACTACATGTGCGACGAGAGCAATGGCTGGATGCCCGACATCGAGGACATCCGCCGCAAGGTCACGCCCCGCACCAAGGGCATCGTGGTGATCAACCCGAACAACCCGACCGGCGCGCTCTACAGCACGCAACTGCTGCAGCAGATCGTTGAGATCGCGCGTGAACATGGCCTCGTGATATTCGCCGACGAGGTTTATGACAAGGTGCTCTACGACGACGCCAAGCACACGCCTCTCGGTAGCCTGTCACACGACGTGCTGACGCTGACCTTCAATTCGCTTTCGAAAGCCTATCGCAGCTGTGGCTATCGCGCGGGCTGGATGGTGGTTTCGGGCGACAAGAAAGCAGCCAAAGACTACATCGAGGGCCTGAATATGCTCTCCAACATGCGCCTGTGCGCCAATGTGCCCGGTCAGTGGGCGGTGCAGACGGCGCTCGGTGGCTACCAGAGCATCAATGACTTGATCTGCGAAGGCGGTCGTCTTCGCATTCAGCGCGATCTGGCCTGGGAATTGATCAACGCCATCCCCGGCGCCTCGTGCGTGAAGCCGCAGGGCGCGCTCTACATGTTCCCGCGTCTCGATCCCGAGGTCTATCCGATCAAGGATGATCAGGAGTTCTTCCTCGAGGTGCTGCAGGAAACCAAGGTCATGCTGGTGCAGGGCACGGGCTTCAACTGGCCACACCCGGACCATTTCCGCATCGTCTTTTTGCCGCATGAGGCGGATCTGCGTGCGGCCATCGGCCGACTGGCGACGTTTCTCGCGAAGTACCGCCAGCGTCACGGCACTGACAAGCCGCGCAGCGTGGCTGTGGCAACTGCCCCGGCCAAGGTAGCCAAGGGCGCCAAGGAACAGGCCGCCTGATTTTTCTTTTTTCCCTTTCTGCACGTGCACATGTTTGAGGCGCGCGTGCAGCCCTTTGATGACTGACTGAAAACTCGTATATGAAACCGATCCAGGTAGGCCTGTTGGGCATTGGCACTGTGGGTAGCGGCACGTTCACGGTGCTGCAACGCAATCAAGATGAGATTCGCCGCCGCGCGGGTCGTGGCATTGAGATTTCCATGGTGGCCGATCTGGACACGGCTCGCGCCAAGGCAGTCGTGGGCGATGCCGTCAAGGTGGTGGGCGATGCGCGCGAGATCATCGCCAATCCCGATATCGACGTGGTCGTTGAGTTGATCGGCGGCTATGGCATCGCGAAAGCATTGGTGCTCGAGGCGATTGCCGCAGGCAAGCATGTGGTCACCGCCAACAAGGCGCTGCTCGCCGTCCACGGCACGGAAATCTTCAAGGCGGCTGCCGAGAAGGGCGTGATCGTGGCTTACGAAGCGGCTGTGGCTGGTGGCATTCCGATCATCAAGGCGCTGCGCGAAGGTCTGACCGCCAACCAGATCCAGTGGGTCGCCGGCATCATCAACGGCACGACCAACTTCATCCTCTCCGAGATGCGCGACAAGGGCCTCGACTTCGACGTGGTGCTCAAGGAAGCCCAGCGTCTCGGTTACGCCGAGGCCGACCCGACCTTCGACATCGAAGGCGTGGACGCTGCGCATAAGGCCACGCTGATGAGCGCGATCGCGTTCGGCATCCCGGTGCAGTTCGACAAAGCCTATGTGGAAGGCATCACCAAGCTGTCGACGGCCGATATCAAGTACGCCGAGCAGTTGGGCTACCGCATCAAGCTGCTGGGCATCACCAAGCGTACCGACAAGGGCATCGAGCTGCGCGTGCACCCGTCGCTGATTCCGGCCAAGCGCCTGATCGCCAATGTCGAAGGCGCGATGAACGCCGTCGTCGTCAACGGTGATGCCGTGGGCACGACGCTGTACTACGGCAAGGGTGCAGGCTCCGAACCTACGGCTTCCGCCGTGGTGGCCGATCTGGTCGACATCGCGCGTCTGCACGACGCCGATCCCGCACACCGCGTGCCGCCGCTTGCGTTCCAGTCGAGCTCGCTGGCCGCCGCCGGTGGCGAACTCCCGGTGCTTCCGATGGCCGAGGTGGTCACCAGCTACTACCTGCGCATTCGCGTGTCCGACGAAGCGGGCGTGCTCGCCAAGATCACGGGCATTCTGGCGAACGCCGGCATCAGCATCGACGCGGTGCTGCAGCGCGAAGCCGACGAAGTCGGCGGTGAAGGCTCCACGCAGACCGACCTGATCATCCTCACGCATGACACGCGCGAAGGCGACATGGACCGTGCGCTGGCCGAGATCCAGGGCCTCCCGACCGTGCTGGCTCCGATCAATCGCATCCGCAAGGAAGAACTGAACTGAGGCAGGCAAGACATGCTGTATCTCTCCACGCGCGGTCACGCTGACCGCAAGCGCTTTTGTGACATCCTGCTCGAAGGACTCGCGCCCGATGGCGGCCTGTATCTGCCAGATAGTTATCCGCAGATCGATGACGCCAAGCTCACGGCGCTGCGCAACGTTTACGCATCGCAGGGTTACGCCGCGTTGGCGTTCGAAATTCTATCGCTCTACATCGACGACATTCCCGCCTCCGATCTGAAGGCGCTGTGCGCCAAGACCTATACCAAGGAGGTCTATGGCACCGAAGCCATCGTTCCGGTGCGCACGCTCGACGGCGATTTGCGGATCGAAGCCCTGTCCAACGGCCCGACGCTGGCCTTCAAGGACATGGCGATGCAGCTGCTCGGCAACCTGTTCGAATACGAACTGGCGCGCCGTGGCGAAGAGCTGAACATTCTGGGTGCGACCAGTGGCGACACCGGCAGTGCGGCTGAATACGCGATGCGCGGCAAGAGGGGCGTGCGCGTCTTCATGACCAGCCCGCATGGCCGCATGAGCCCGTTCCAGCAGGCTCAGATGTTCAGTCTGCAGGACGAGAACATCCATAACATCGCCATTGAAGGGGTGTTCGACGACTGCCAGGACATCGTCAAGGCCGTCTCCAACGATCACGCATTCAAGGCCAAGTACAAGATTGGCACGGTCAATTCAATCAACTGGGCACGACTGCTTGCTCAGGTTGTGTACTACTTCGCGGGCTATCTGCAGGCAACGAAGAGCAATGACCAGAAGGTCAGTTTCACGGTGCCAAGCGGCAACTTCGGCAATATCTGCGCGGGCCACGTGGCGCGCCAGATGGGTCTGCCGATCGACAAGCTGGTGGTGGCCACCAACGAGAACGACGTGCTCGACGAGTTCTTCCGCACGGGCGTCTACCAGGTGCGCGGCGCGGCGAACACGTATGAGACTTCGAGCCCGTCGATGGACATCTCCAAGGCCAGTAATTTCGAGCGTTTCGTGTTCGATCTGGTAGGCCGCGACGGTGCGCGTTTGACATCGCTGTTCGTCGATGGCGTCGGCAAGGCCGGGAAGTTCGATCTGAGCGGCGATCCGGCGTTCAAGTGCGCAGCGGCGAAGTACGGTTTCGAGAGCGGCACCAGCACGCACGCGGATCGCCTCGCGACGATCAAGGACACTTACGAGCGCTTCAGTGACATGATCGACACCCACACAGCCGACGGCGTGAAGGTGGCGCGTGAGCATCTGCAGCCCGGCACGCCGATGATCGTGCTTGAGACCGCTTTGCCGATCAAGTTCGCCGCGACCATCGAAGAGGCGCTGGGCCGCGAGCCTGACCGCCCGGCCAAGTTCAACGGCATCGAAGCCTTGCCCAAGCGCGTGGTGGTGATGTCGTCGGATACGCAGAAGGTCAAGGATTACATCGCTGAACACTGCAAATAACCTGCGGTGACAATGGAACCGGCGCTTGCTGTTTGGCATGCGCCGGTTTGCTTTTTATGGACCAGGTAGACGAAGAATGAAGGCCATCGGTTTTGCAGGCTATTCAGGCGCGGGAAAGACCACGGCGCTGGAGCAGATCATTCGCTCTTTGCGAACGCGCGGCTTGCGTGTTTCGGTGGTCAAGCATGCGCATCACGATTTCGATGTCGACGTGCCGGGCAAGGACAGCTGGCGGCACCGCAAGGCGGGCGCGTTCGAAGTGCTCGTAGTGTCCGACAGGCGTCTGGCGCTGATGCGCGAATTCGAGGAGCCGTGTGACGACCTCTCCGTGCACGAGATGCTGGCCGAACTGGATCATTCGGTGGACTGGGCCATCGTCGAAGGCTTCAAGCGCAGTGATCTGCCCAAGATCGAAATCTGGCGCGAGCCCGCCGCTGATGAAAAACCGCGCACGCTGCGTTATCCGGAAGATGCAGACATTCAGGCGATTGCAACAGACGATGCGAACTGCCTGCCGGATGACTGCACGCTGCCCGTGCTCGATCTGAATGATCCGGCGAATATAGTGGAATGGATGCTCGCGAACGGTGCGCGGTTCGAGTACGTGCCGCCCGCCACCAACCATCAGGAGAACCGGCTTTGAACATGCACCCTCTCATGCCCATGGACGAGGCGCTGTCCGTCGTGCTCGCGCAAGCCGCGCGTGTCGGTACGGACGAGATCGTCAACACCTTTGACGCTGACGGCCGCGTGCTCTGGGCCGATGTGGTTTCCGAACTGCAGGTGCCACCGCTCGACAACTCCGCGATGGACGGCTACGCCGTACGCTGCGCCGACATCACTGAAGCGGGAGTGCTGCTGCCCGTGAGCCAGCGCATCGCCGCCGGGCGAGTGGGTACGCCGCTCGCTGCAGGCACGGCCGCGCGCATTTTCACCGGCGCGCCGGTACCGTCTGGCGCGGACGCCATCGTGATGCAGGAAGACACCGAGGCGGTCGAGGGCGGAGTGCGCATTCTCGCGATTCCCAAATCCGGCCAGTGGGTCCGCCGCGCGGGTGAAGACATCGCGCGCAGCAGCACGATTCTCCGCGCGGGCACGCGGCTCAATCCCGCCGCGCTGGGTCTGCTCGCGAGCATCGGTCTCGCTGAAGTGCAGGTGGCACGCAGGCCGCGCGTGGCGCTGTTCTCGACGGGGGATGAACTCGTCATGCCCGGTGATGTGGCGCCTGCGAACATGCCACCCGGATCGATCTACAACAGCAACCGGTACTTCCTGCGCGCGCTGCTCACGCGGCTCGGATGCGAGGTGAATGATTGCGGCATCGTTCCTGACAACCGCGAGGCCACCCTTCGCGTGATGCAGGAGGCTGCTGCAGGCAACGATTTGATTCTTTCGACTGCCGGGGTTTCGGTGGGCGAGGAAGACCATGTGAAGCCTGCCGTCGAACAACTGGGCGAACTCAATCTCTGGAAGATTTCGATGAAGCCCGGCAAGCCGTTCGCGTTCGGCAGTGTCCGTCGCGAAGCGGGTGGCAGCGCGCATTTCATGGGGCTCCCGGGCAACCCGGTGTCGAGCTTCGTCACGTTTTTGATGCTGGTGCGTCCGTTCCTGTTGCGGCTGCAGGGTGTGCAGAGCGTGGCTCCGCGCGCGCTGTACGCCAAGGCCGCATTCGATCTGCCCAAGTCCGATGCGCGCCGCGAGTTTCTGCGTGTGCGACTGAACGAAGAGGGCTCGCTCGAGTTGTTCCGTAACCAGAGTTCGGGCGTGCTCACCTCGGCGGTCTGGGGCGATGGGCTGGTCGACAATCCCGCGATGACAATGGTGAAGAAAGGCGATGTGGTGCGTTTCATCCCCATGTCGGAGTTGTTGCAATGAGCGAGGAAGCGGTCATGACCCGGAAGATCAACGTCTTGTATTTCGCCTCGATCCGCGAGGCCTTTGGCACGGGCGCGGAAAGCCTGCAAACCGGTGCTGAAACGGTGGGCGCTCTGCGAGATGAACTCATTCGCACCAGAGGCGATGCGGCGGCCGCCGCGCTCGCTCCAAACCGTGCCGTGCGCATGGCGCTCAATCAGGTGATGTGCAAGGCCGACGCGGCCATTCAGGAGGGCGACGAAGTGGCCTTTTTCCCCCCTGTGACCGGCGGTTGATGGAGCATCGGCATGAGTGACACCATCGACGAGTCCATCAGCTCACGCACCCGCAAGGCGCTGTCAGAAGCCAAGGCGCGTGGCGTGAAACTGGGCGCTGCGGGCTCGGACAATATCCGCGCCACCGTCGCCAAACGCAAGGCTGACGCCGACGCGTTTGCCGAGCTGCATCAACAGCGGTTTGCCGAACTGGTCGCACAAAACCTCACGCACCGCCGCATGGCCGAGGTACTCAACGAACGCGGCATTCCGGCCGCACGCGGCGGGGCTTGGACACATGGGCAGGTGCAGCGCATGCTGCTGCGCCTGCAGGATCGGCCTGCAGACTAGCCCTCAGCGCAGCGTCAAAGCAAAGTCGTCGAGCTGCGTGATGCAAGTGTTCCAACCATCGAAGAAGCCCAACTTCTCGTGTTGCTCGCGCGTCGCGTCGTCGGGGTGCATCACGCGCGCGGTGTAGCGGGAGCCCCCAGCGCCAGTGTCCTCCATCGTGATCATGGCCGTGAATGGCAACCAAGGCTTGTGGGGGCGCCAGTCGGCAAGCAGCAGCGATGTGAACACGATGCGCGAGTGCGGAACGACCTCGAGAAAACTGCCCGGGTTGTCGCTCGTACCGCCGTCCGGCCCCTGCATGAACGTATGAAATGCACCGCCTGCGCGTAGGTCGAAGGCGTGCACCTCGGTCGTCCACGGCGCGGGGCACCACCATTGCTTGAGCAGCTCTGGATCGGTCCAGGCGCGCCAGAGGGCGGAGCGCGGCGCACGCAAGGTGCGGGTGATGATGAGGTCGTTCGCTTCAGTGGCGACCTGATCGCTTGGTTTCTGAGTCATGACGTTGCTCCTGTTGATGAAGTTGCTCGACAAAATCGACCATTCGGTCGGACCTGGCTGTCCACAGCGCACGCTGCTCGGCCATCCAGTGCTCTGCTTGCGCCAGCCGTGTGGGCACCAGTTCGCAGGTGCGTGTGCGCCCGAGCTTGCTGCTGCGGATCACGCCGCTGCGCTCCAGTACGCTGATGTGCTTCATGAAAGATGGCAGCGCCATATCGAACGGTGCCGCCAGCGCGGATACCGACTGCGCACCGCCCACGAGTGCACACACAATGGCGCAGCGCGTGGGATCGGCAAGCGCCTGAAAGATGTCGCTGACGGTGGATGAATAGTTAGCCATTTGGATAAGTATAGGCTGCACAGGCCGTAATGACTACCCCTCGCGCTGCAGCAGGATTTCTGGAGGTGGAAACCCGTGCGCCATTCCTTGCGTGTCGCGCGAGCATTTGTGCAATGTGAAGTAACATAAATAATAATAAAACTATCAAAATTACCTTTTCATTACAGATGTGGGTGATCACATCCTGTCCATATGCCATTTGGCATGACAACCAGAACAAGAGCCGCTCAGTGCATCTGCCGCGATTTCATTCCTTCTACAAATCGGTGGCTGTAGTCTTGGTGCTTGGTGTATGGGGCCCGCACGCGAGTGCCGACGCAGGCGCACTGCCGGAGGTGCAGGTGCGAACGCCTGCCGAGTTTCCCGGTGATCTTCCTGGTCCTTATCCGGGCGGCCAGGTTGCGCGCGGGGCGTATCTGGGCGTGTTGGGCAAGACGGATGTGATGGATGCGCCTTTCAGCGTCACCAGCTTCACCGGCAGCACGATCCAGAACAGCCAGTCGCGCAGCATCTCGGAGGTGATTGGGCACCTTGATCCATCGGTGCGCGAGGAATATGGCGACGGCACCAGCCTCGACACGTTGATGATTCGCGGCTTCACCGTCGAGAACGATGAGATGTCGCTCAATGGCCTGCCTGGCATCCTCGGCCAGTTCCGGGTCTCGCCCGAGTTCGTCGAGCGCGCCGAGGTACTCAAGGGGCCGTCGGCGCTGATCAACGGTATGTCGCCTGACGGCGCGGTGGGTGGCGCGGTGAACCTTATTTCCAAGCGTGCGGGCGATGTGCCGCTCACCTCGTTGACCATGGGCTCTGCCTCGCATTCGCTGTTCGGCTTCAACGCCGATATAGCCCGGCGTTTTGGCATGGATAACGTCTTCGGCATGCGCGTGAACGCGGGTGCGCGGCAGGGTGACATGCAGCGTGACTACATGACTGACCGCTCGCGCAACCTGTCGATCGGCATGGACTTCAACAGCGAGCGGCTGCGTGCGTCGCTTGACGTGATCCGCCAGACGCAGCGGTTGTATGGAGCAGGCGGAGCCGTGGATTTCAGCCGGGTTGGCGGCCCCGTACCCGTCGCTCCAGACGGGCAGCGCAACTTCGCGCAGCCTTGGTATTTTCAGGACGCGCAGGACACCGCACTCATGGGGCGCGTGGAGTGGGATATGTCCGAGCATCTCACCGTGTTCGGTGCCATCGGTCAATCACGCGATGCGTCCTCGGCGCTGGTCGCGGACGAACCGTTTGTGGATGCTTCAGGCCGTTTCGCCTACTCGGGCATGCCGATTCGCTGGCGACAGCGAACCATCTCGAGCCAGTGGGGACTCAAGGGCCAATTCGATACTGGACCGGTGCGCCACCACTGGTCGCTCACGGCCTCGGATCTTCGGCGCACGAGCACGGCGGACTTTCACGTCGCGGGGTTGAGCGGGGGCGCGGGTCTGTCCAATATCTACGACATGGTTCTGATTTCGCCGCCCGGCAATGCCGTCGAACCCGTTGGCCCGCTGGCATGGAGCTCGCGCAACTCGCTGCCCGGCTATGCGCTAGCGGACACACTGTCATTCGCGGAAGGGCAACTGCTGGTGACGCTGGGCATGCGCCATCAGCGCGTGAAGTCCGACAGCGCGACCGGATTTGCGCTGCTAGACATGGCGACCGCGCACTACGACCAATCGGTCAACAGCCCGATGGTGGCCATCGTGTTCAAGCCGACGCAGCAGATCTCGCTTTACGCCAACCATGTAGAGGGGCTGAGCATGGGCGAGACGGCACCCTACGGCACGACCAATCAAGGCGTGGTGTTTGCGCCGTACCGCACGAGGCAGTTCGAAACCGGGGTGAAGTTCGATGCGGGGCGCTTCGGCGGTACGCTGAGCGTGTTCCAGATCACCAAACCCTATGCCACCATTGATCCGTCCACGCTGACCTTCGGCGTGTTCGGCCAGCAGCGCCATCGCGGTCTGGAGATCAATCTGTTCGGTGAGCTGACCAAGGGCATGCGCCTGCTCGGCGGGGCTACCTTCATGGATGCCGAAGTCCGGGACCCGATGAATGCAGCCGGCCTGACGTTGCGCCCCGTGGGCGTTGCGCGCAGGCAATTGGCACTACAGGGCGAGTGGGACGTGTCTGAACTGCAGGGCTTCACGCTCACCGCGCGCGCAACGCATTCCGGTGATGTGTATGCCGACGCCACCAACCTCGCCAAGGTGTCGGGCTGGACCGTTTACGACCTTGGCGCACGCTACGTCACCCGACTCGGCACCACGCCGCTCACGCTGCGCGCCATGGTGAAGAACGTGGCCGACGAGCGCTACTGGAAACAGGGCCGCTACGCTGCCACGCTGGGCATGCCGCGCACGCTGGCCCTGTCGTCCACATTCGAATTCTGACGCTGACGCTCAGGCTGCTTCGCGCCACAGAGGCATCTCGATGCGCGCCATGCGTTCCACCAGTCCGGTGGAAGCCTCGATCATCGGCGCCCGCATTTCCGCCCGCATCCAGCCCTGATGCGCCAGCCAGCCCTTGATCGGCGCGGGATTGGGCTCCTCGAAGCTCGCGTGGATGTGCGGCAGTAGCGCGTACCAAATCGCGCGAGCAGACACTACATCACCGGCGGCGAGCAGCCTGAGCAGCGTGACGAAATGCTCGGTGTGGCCATGCGCGCTTGCGGCAATCGCGCCCGCACCGCCTTGCGACATGCTGGCGAAAATCTGCACGTCCTCACCGGCCAGCACCTGCAGTTGGCCGTCGTCGATCAGTGCCTGCGTCTTGGTCGCGTCGCCGCCGCAGTCCTTGATCGCCACGATGTTCGGGTGCCTGGCCAGCGTGCGCAGGGTGGCCAATTCCAGCGTGGCGCCGGTGCGGTAGGGGATGTCGTAGATGACGACAGGATGGGTGCTCGCGTTGGCGATGTGGGTGAACCACTGCAGCAGGCCGGCCTGCGACGGGCGGATGTAGGTGGGCGGCGGCACGAGCAGCGCCGTGATCGGCTGAGCGTTCAGCTGTTCGACGCGCTTGAGCATGCGGCCCATGTGGCAGTCGGCCGCTCCCATGATCACCGGCAGTCCGCCCGCTGCATGGAGGATGGTGGCGAGCACGGCGTCTTCCTCTTCGTGCGAGAGCGCGGCGGCCTCGCCGGTCGAGCCGCAGGCGCAGAAGCCAGTGACGCCCGCGAGCTTCATGCGCGTGGTCAGCGTGTGCAACGCGTTGTGGTCGACGGCGCCGTCATGGAACGGGGTGACGAGCGGAATCCACAGGCCTGCGAAGTTGGATGTCGACGAAGGATGTGTTGAAGTGAGTGATGGCATGACAAGCTCTTTCAGATTGAGAAATGAAAGACCGCAAAAAATCACCACCGACCAGACGCGTGACGGTTGGGTTCGGCAGATGACAGCGGAGTGCCTGTCGGTAAATGCTGGGGGAGAAAAAGAGAAGAGGCTGCCTTGCCGGTTCCGTCGCTCATCTGGACGGAACCTCAGCTCCGGTCAGACGAGCTTTGGTTTTTTGGCTTTGCTGGCGACCACGGCAGCGCACGTCACGCACAGAGTGCGCGAGGTGGTGTGGGCGTTGGCAAAGTTGCAAGGCATGGAGCGAGAG
Source organism: Diaphorobacter sp. HDW4A (assembly GCF_011305995.1). Taxonomy (GTDB): domain Bacteria; phylum Pseudomonadota; class Gammaproteobacteria; order Burkholderiales; family Burkholderiaceae_C; genus Diaphorobacter_A. The sequence goes on from NZ_CP049910.1 coordinate 342,631, forward strand.
TGTAGCAACTGTAGACAGTTGCGCGCAACCACTGCGTGGAATGTTGTCAGGAGGCGTCGAACTCGGGCAGTTTGGGCGAGCGCCAGTTCAGTAGCTCGGCCAGACGCAGCGTGATCCAGCGCGCCTCATTGGGTGGCACGACCGAGCCTTCCGCTGCCAGTCCGGCGTGGATCCCCGAGAGCACGCCTTCTTCCGATTCGTTGCCGCTGTGATAGAGCATCGATGCCTGCTCCGTCAGATGCGTGGCCAGATCTTCGCACAGCTCGTAGCGCGCGACGAGTTCCGGTTTGGCTATGAGCAGCTTGCCACTTCGGCTGGCATAGATTTCCACGAAGCTCGGCGGTGGTTGGATCTGCGAGGTGTCGTCCATGTCGTGCTTTTCCTGATCAGTCCGGCGTGAACAGGCGCTCGAATCGCACCAGATCTTCCGCGAGTTCGCAGGTGACGATCTGTCCCATCTTGTTGTCGGCCACGCGATGCGCCGAAAACAGGCTTACGCGGCCGACGAAGTGGAAGTCGGGCAGGTGGATGAGTGCGTAGGGATGGGGCACGAATTTCTGGTGTTCGAATACCACGCGGTGCAGGTTTTGGGGCGAAGGGTAGAGCGTGTACTCGCCGGTGCTGATGGTTTGGGTGGCCATGGATGTCAGTCAATTCAATGCTCCAATGCTAGCGCTTTGGGTCACAATTTCGCCATGAGTGCCAATATTCCCCATCAAAATGCCCGCCCGCCCCGTGTTTCGGTCCAGGCCGAGGACTTCGACCTCTCTGCCGAAGTCGCCGTGCTGCGCGCCGGTGATGCGCGCGTGGGCGCGGTCTGCGCCTTCGTTGGGACGGTGCGCGACCGCAACGAGGGCGATGCGGTGGCGAGCATGGAGCTCGAGCACTATCCGGGCATGACGGAGAAGTCCATCGAGGCGATCATCGATCAGGCGGTCGAGCGCTTCGGGCTGTTTGGCGTGCGGGTGATTCACCGGGTCGGCCTGCTCCAGCCCCTGGACCAGATCGTGCTGGTGGCGGTGACCTCCGCGCATCGTGGCAGGGCGTATGAGGGCTGCGAGTACATCATGGACTACCTGAAATCGCTCGCTCCGTTCTGGAAAAAAGAGCAGACGCCCCAAGGCGCGCGCTGGGTGGATGCGCGGGTGAGCGACGAAGAGGCGCTGGCCCGCTGGTCCACGCCCGCCGTTTGAGTCGCATATTGGAGAGACGTGATCGTGTTGATTGAAGAGAGTCAGGCCCTGCATTTCATTGACCACTACCAGACGCTGCTGGGATATGCAGCGCTGTCCGGTGGATTGCTCAAAAAGGCGGGCCCGCAAGTGGACGGTCTGGCGTTGATGACCACAGCGCGCAATGCCATTGCCAAGGATCCCGCACTGCTGACGAAGGCGATGGCCGCGATGGCGCAGGCCGGGGAGCAGCTGCCGGAAGACATGCAGCAGGCAGTCGCCAGCCTGCGCGTGAACCACTGGGTCTATCTGCGTGATACGACGGGCTACAGCGTGCTGCTGGAGACCGGTGACCGGGAGGCGGGCTATGCCGTCAAATGCCTGACAACGCCGCTCAAGGAGCTGATGGGGGACAGCGGGGCGATCATCGAGGCGGGGCTGCTGGAATACCACGGGCAGATCGTCTGCGACGGGCTGGTGTCGCTTGGCGCTTGGGTTGGACCGAACTATCGCAGCGGGTTCAACGCCACGCTGGCCGAATTTCGCACCAATGGGTTGTTCTTTCGCGACCGGCTGCTGCCAGTGTCCATGCAAAAGCCAGCGGCTCCGAAGAGACGCTCGGCGGGCGGATCGAAGAAATCGGGCGTCTAGCCCGTTGCGTGCGCTGCTTGCGACTGGTTGAAAGGGCGTTGCTCCTACGCCCTGCGCGTATCGGCGGCGCAATACTTGAAAAACGGCAGTTGAAAAACTCGATAGCACCGATCACCGCCTGCAGGCGGTGCGGCGTATTTCGCATGCCCGAATTCAGACTATTGCAAGCAAAGGTCTTGAAAATTCCCCTATCGGATATCAGATATCTCGCAATGACTTCCCATTCGGAAACACAAAAACACCATGCGAATTGACAAACTGACCACCAAATTTCAGGAAGCCCTCGCAGACGCACAATCGCTCGCGCTGGGCAATGACAACCCCTATATCGATCCCATTCACGTGCTGACTGCCATGCTGCGTCAGCAGGATGGTCCGCGCTCATTGCTGCAGCGGGCTGGCGTGAACGTGAACTCGCTGACTACGGCGGCGGAAAACGCCGTCAAGCAACTGCCGCAAGTGCAGGGCCAGGACCAGCAGGTGCAGATCGGCCCCGATCTGAACAAGCTGCTGCAGGCCACTGAGAAGGAAGCCATCAAGCGTGGCGACCAGTTCATCGCGAGCGAGTTGTTTCTGCTTGCGCTGGCCGACACCGGCACCAAGGCCTCTGAACTGGCCAAGCAAAATGGATTGACCCGTAAAAGCGTGGAGGCGGCCATTGACGCCGTGCGTGGAGGACAGACGATGGACAGTGCGGAAGGTGAAAGCCAGCGCGAGGCGTTGAAGAAGTACACGCTCGATCTGACCGAGCGCGCCCGCAGCGGCAAGCTCGATCCGGTGATCGGCCGCGATGACGAGATCCGCCGTGCCATCCAGGTGCTGCAGCGCCGCAGCAAGAACAACCCGGTGCTCATCGGTGAGCCCGGCGTGGGCAAGACCGCCATTGTGGAAGGTCTGGCGCAGCGCATCGTGGCTGGCGAAGTGCCCGAGTCGCTCAAAGAAAAGAGCGTGCTGGTGCTCGACATGGCGGGCCTTTTGGCTGGTGCCAAGTACCGCGGCGAGTTCGAGGAACGTCTGAAGGCTGTGCTGAACGATGTGGCCAAGCAGGAAGGCCGCATCATTCTGTTCATCGACGAAATCCACACCATGGTCGGTGCAGGCAAGGCCGAGGGCGCGATGGACGCGGGCAACATGCTCAAGCCAGCGCTGGCGCGCGGCGAGCTGCATTGCATCGGAGCGACCACGCTCGACGAATACCGCAAGTACATCGAGAAGGATGCCGCGCTTGAGCGCCGCTTCCAGAAGGTGCTGGTCGAGGAGCCATCGGTCGAGGACACCATCGCGATTCTGCGCGGTCTGCAGGTGCGCTACGAGGCCCACCACGGGGTGGACATCACCGACCCGGCCATCGTCGCCGCAGCCGAGCTGAGTGCGCGCTACATCACTGATCGCTTCCTGCCCGACAAGGCCATCGACTTGATCGACGAGGCGGCGGCCAAGGTGAAGATTGAGATCGACTCCAAGCCCGAGGAAATGGACAAGCTTGAGCGCCGGATGATCCAGCTGAAGATCGAGCGCGAGGCGATGAAGAAGGAAAAGGACGAGGCTTCGCAGCGTCGCCTGACACTGATCGAGGAAGACCTCAGCGCTCTGGAGCGCGAATACGCCGATCTGGAGGAAGTGTGGAAGGCCGAGAAGGCTGCCGCACAGGGCTCCGAGCAGATCCGCAAGGAGCTCGACCATATCCGCATCCAGATCGATGAGTTCAAGCGCAAGGGCGACTTCAACAAGGTGGCCGAACTGCAGTACGGCAAGCTGCCCGAACTCGAGCGTGAGCTGAAAGCCGCCGAGAACAATGAGGCGCAGGCCGAAGGCGTGGCAGGCAAGAAGAACCGCTTGCTGCGCACGCAGGTGGGCGCGGAAGAAATCGCTGAGGTGGTGAGCCGCGCAACCGGCATTCCGGTCTCCAAGATGATGCAGGGCGAGAAGGACAAACTGCTCAAGATGGAAGACAAGTTGCACGAGCGCGTGGTAGGCCAGGACGAGGCGATTGCCGCCGTGGCCAACGCCATCCGCCGTTCGCGTTCGGGTCTGTCCGATCCGAACCGGCCGCTGGGCAGCTTCTTGTTCCTCGGCCCCACAGGCGTGGGCAAGACCGAGCTGTGCAAGGCGCTGGCGGGCTTTTTGTTCGACAGCCAGGATCATCTGATTCGCATCGACATGAGCGAGTTCATGGAGAAGCATTCGGTGGCTCGCCTGATCGGCGCGCCTCCGGGCTACGTGGGTTACGAGGAGGGCGGTTATCTGACCGAGGCCGTTCGCCGCAAGCCCTACAGCGTGGTGCTGCTCGACGAAGTGGAGAAGGCGCATCCGGACGTGTTCAATGTGCTGCTGCAAGTGCTCGACGATGGTCGCCTGACCGATGGTCAGGGCCGCACCGTGGACTTCAAGAACACGGTGATCGTGATGACCAGCAACATCGGCTCGCAGCTCATCCAGAGCATGGTGGGTCAGAGTTCGGAAGACATCAAGGAAGCCGTGTGGGGCGAACTCAAGAACAACTTCCGTCCTGAGTTTTTGAACCGCATCGACGAGACCGTGGTGTTCCACGCGCTTGATGCCAAGAACATCGAATCGATTGCGCGCATCCAGCTCAAGCTGCTCGAATCGCGACTCGAGAAGATGGATCTGCACCTCGACGTGTCGCCTGCCGCGATGGCCGAACTGGCGAAGGTCGGTTTCGACCCGGTGTTCGGAGCTCGTCCGCTCAAGCGCGCGATCCAGCAACGTATCGAAAACCCGCTGTCCAAATTGCTGTTGGAGGGTAAATATCCGCCCAAGAGCGTGATTCCGGTCTCCGTGGATCCTGTGAAGGACCCGGGGGTATTCGAGTTCGGCAAAGCCCGCGAAGCGGCATGATGCTGAAATGAAGGTGCGCATCCACCACTCACCCGTGGGGATGCGCAGATCAGGTTTGAAAGGAAAGATTGCTTTGAACGACTTGCTGTCCGGATTGATCCGTTTGGCTCTGCGCCTCATCGTCATCGCTGGCGCTGTGGTGGTTTTCTTCGGCGTGCTCGCAGCGGCCATGCTGCTGGCGCTCATGTGGGGTGCGCGCGCCCTGTGGGCCAAGCTCACGGGACAACCGATGGTTCCGTGGGCCATGCGCATGGATCCCCGCTCGGGCTGGAGCACCGTGTACAACAGCACGGCCCGCTGGTCCGCACCGCGCGATGCGTCGCATGATGACGCCGGCTCGCGCAGTTCCCTGCGCGGCACGGGCCTGCGTTCTTCACCCGACGTGACGGACGTGCAGCCACGCGAAGTTCACTGATGATCTGACTTCCGATTGCCCTGTGTGATCGTCAACAATGGCAAAGCGCCGCTGAGAGAAATCTTGGCGGCGCTTTTTTTGAGCGATGGGCTTTGGCTTGATTCAAGTGTCGCTGAGGTTTGATACAAATTCTCGGCGACGCTGTCGGGGTAGTTCACAGACGCGCCTGCGCACGCCGATATGATGATCAGCCTATGACCAGCTACACGCATCCCGAGGACATTCGCCAACTGTTTGAGCTGCAGCGCCAAGCCAGCCGAGCGCAGGTGGATGTGCCCTTGCTCGTGCGGCGCGAGCGACTGCTCAGGCTGCAGAAGCTGATCGATGAAAACGCACCTGTGCTGGCCGCTGCCGTGCAGGCGGACTTTGGCATGCGCTCGCAGCGGCTCACCGAAGTGGCTGACTTCTTCGTGCTGCGCTCGCAGCTCTCGCATGTGCTCAAGAAGCTCTCCAAATGGATGAAGCCGCGCCGCGCGCGCACGCCGCTGTACCTGTTGCCCGCAAGCGCGCGCGTACAGACTCAGCCGCTGGGGGTGGTGGGCGTGATCGCGCCTTGGAACTATCCGGTGCAGCTCGCGCTCGGTCCGGCCATCGATGCTCTGGCCGCAGGCAATCGCGTCATGATCAAGCCCAGCGAGCTCACGCCGCACACCTCGGCGCAACTGGCAACGCTGGTCTCCCAATTCTTTGCCCCTGACGAGATGTGTGTAGTGCAAGGCGATGCGGCCATTGCCGCGCTGGTGGCATCGCTGCCGTTCGATCACCTGGTGTTCACCGGATCCACGCAGGTCGGCCGCAAGGTGGCGCAGGCGGCGGCCACGAATCTCACGCCGACCACACTGGAGTTGGGCGGCAAGTCGCCGTGCATCATCGACGCGGATTGCGACATGGACGACGCGGCGCTCAAGATCGCGCATGGCAAGCTGCTCAACGGCGGGCAGACCTGCATTGCGCCCGACTATCTGCTGCTGCCACGCGGCAAGGAGGGCGCGTTCACTGAGGCGTATCGCGCTGCAGTAGCCAAGTTGTTCCCCTACTTCGAGGGTAACCCGGACTACGCCTCGATCATCGATTCGCGCCATCTGGCGCGGCTGCGCAACATGCTGCAGCAAGCGCAGTCGCTGGGCGCCGATGTGCAGGTGCTGGCGCAGCAGCCCGGCACGCCACCACCGCCGCCCACGAGCATCGGCGATGGCGTGGCGCGGCAGATGCCTCCCTCGCTGGTGTTTGGCGCGACGGAGGACATGCAGCTCATGCAGGAGGAGATTTTCGGCCCGATCCTGCCCGTGGTGGTGTATGACCGGCTTGACGATGCCATCACGCTGATCAACAACGGGCCAAGGCCGCTCGCGCTGTACTGGTTTGGAAGAAGCGATGCAGTGCGCGATTCAGTGCTCAAGCAGACGGTCAGCGGCGGTGTGAGCGTGAATGACACGCTCATGCACATCACCCACGATGGTCTGGCGTTCGGCGGGGTGGGGGACAGCGGTTGGGGGGGCTACCACGGAGAGGCGGGATACCTGCGTTTCAGCCATCAAAAGTCGGTGCTCGTGCAGTCACGATTTTCGATGGGCGCGATGCTCTATCCGCCTTACGGCCCTCAATTTGACCGTATCATGTCGTTGCTGCGCAAACTCTTCTGAACATCTTTCGGGGTGTTGAGCGCAACGCGGCAGTGCCCCGTTCAGGTGCTGCCGTCTGCTCCCCGTCTGCTCCTAATTGGCGCAGCAAAGCTTCTATGAACCATGTTGGCCATTTAGGCAAGCAGAACATGGAAAAAGCAGCTTGGGCGCTATGGAAACAAACGAGCGCGTGAGTCCAACCCACATTTTTGCGAGAATGTTGGGTTTTTCGTTGTTTCACACGTTTTCGTTCAGTCCATGTCCAGTATTCAGGTTCGTCCCGCGACACTTCGCGATGCCAAAGCCATTGCCCAGGTTCACTCTGCTTCCGCGTTGGAGGCATACCGAGGGCTGGTTCCCGACGACCAACTGAAATCCATGTCTTCGGTGGAAAAGCGTCAGGCATACTGGCGCGAGGCCATCGAGTATTGCGAACCTCAGGTTCAGGTTGCCGTTGACGGTGACAAGATCGTTGGTTTTGTCGGGTTTGATCGCTCACGCGATGAAAAGAGTCGCCCCACCACAGGCGAAATTTGGGCCATCTATGCCTCTCCCACGCACTGGAACAAGGGCGTGGGTCTGGCCTTGTGGGATGCCGCGCGTGATGGCCTTCAAGAAGAAGGCTGCACAACCGTGACCTCGTGGGTGCCGCTGCGCAACGAGCGCGCGCTGCGCTTTCACGAAATGGCCGGATTCAAGCGCGAAATGACCACCGCCAAGACACACGTCATCGCTGGCGTGAAGGTCGAAGAGGTACGTTTGAAGCGACAGGTACACGGGTGACCGCAGAGTCGCCAGTGGTCAGGCACCAAGCCGAGTCCACGGCGACTGCAGAGTTTGCCGACTTCTGAGCATCTGCCATGCAATTGCTGCTGGCCCCGATGGAGGGGCTTCTGGATTTCGTCTTGCGCGATGTGCTGACCCGGGTGGGCGGCTCGGATCGCTGCGTTTCGGAATTCATTCGCGTCACCGGCAGGCTGATTCCAGACCATGTCTTTCACCGCTACATCCCCGAGCTGCACAATGGCTGCCGAACGCTGTCCGGCGTGCCGGTGCGTCCGCAGTTGCTGGGCTCCGACCCCGAGAGTCTCGCCGAGAATGCGGCGCGGCTCGCGCAACTGGGGCCTTTCGGCGTCGATCTGAATTTCGGCTGCCCCGCCAAAGTCGTGAACCGGCACGGCGGTGGGGCCTCGCTTCTGCGCGAGCCTGATCGCATCGGCCGCGTCGTCGAAGCGGTGCGCCGCGCCGTGCCGGCGCACATGATCGTATCGACCAAGATGCGCCTCGGCTACGACGACGACAGCCTTGCCATCGACTGTGCGCAGGCCATGGCGGGTGGAGGCTCATGTGAGCTGGTTGTGCATGCGCGCACCAAGGCCGATGGTTATCGCCCGCCTGCCTATTGGGAGCGCATCCCCGCTATTCGCGACGCCGTGAAAATTCCCGTGATTGCCAACGGCGAGATCTGGACCGTGGACGACGCTTTGCGTTGCCGCCGCGAATCAGGTTGCGACGACATCATGCTGGGTCGCGGCATCGTGGCTGATCCCGGCCTCGCGCTTGCGATCCGTTCGGTGGACGCAGGCAACCTGCCCGCCACCATCGTTGAGTGGAATGACCTCGGGCCGCACATCATCCGCTTCTGGCAGATGGTGTGTGCAGACCTCGAGCCGGCACAGCGTGCAGGTCGACTCAAGCAGTGGTTGAATCTTCTGCGCCGACGTTTTCCACAAGCCGAGGACGCGTTCAATCACGTGCGCACCATGCGCAATCAGCGTGACATCACGGCTTGGCTCAAGACGCAGCACGGACCATTCGAGGTGACCGAGCCCAGTCAGCGGGAAGTTGACTGGCAGTTGACGCACTGAGGTTTCAACCCGAGCGCTACAGCACGGAGTCGGGCACCATCGGCGCGATGATCTTCAGCATCATCCTGAGCGGCAGGCTTGTGTCGGGATCTGCATTTTCCTCCCTTAGGTCACTGTTCTGCGGCGGCTTCCATACCAGTGAACCATTCTCCAGCACCACATGCCAGGAGCCGAGCGCAAGTGCGGGCTCGATGAGGCGCGTCGTTTCAGCAGACAGCCTGTTGCTGCGCACCAGCACTGCGATTTCCGTGTTCTGCAGCTTGGAGCGCTGATCGAGGTTCATTGACCCGATGACGGTGAGCTTGCCGTCGAGCACCAGTACCTTGGAATGCAGCATCACGCGTTGTGCGTGCGGCGTTGCACTGCCCGTGCTGCCCATGCCAAAGGCCGCACGCAAATTGCTTGGGTCGCTGACGAGTTCGTACAGCTCCACGCCATTCTTGAGCAACTGCTCGCGGTAGCGCGCGTAGCCGATGTGTGCAACTGGCGCATCGTTGGAGGCGAGCGAGTTGGTGAGGATGCGCACACGCACGCCCCGGTCCACCGCAGCCTTGAACACTGCCATCATCCTCTCGCCGGGAACGAAGTAGGGCGAGACGACGAGCAGATCCTTCTGTACATAGTTGATCAGACTGATGAGGCCGTCCACGACCGAATCATCGCTCTCCGCCTGTGATGCTGGCGATGGCTGCGCTGCACTGCTTGGCATGTCTTGCGTCGCGGTCCCTCGTAGCTTCGTGGCCGATAGACTGCTGGTGGTCGTCGAGGTCTGCGCGGTCATTGGGTCGGTCTTCCCTTCGGCATCCACCGCAGGAATTTTGCCTGGCTTGTCCGCCAGCATGATGGCATTCGCCCAGATCAGCGGTGCCTTCTTCAAATCGAGCGCCGCCATATCCCACACCTGCGAGCGTTGCGCCTTGCTGAGGCCATCCTTGGCACTGGGGCGAGGCTCGCCGTCGGGTGGTTGTGGCCTTGCTGTACCGGAAGTGCGTGGGATGTCTGATGAGGATGCATTGCCTTGCGGCTCGGCGTTTGCCGCTTTTTCTCCGCCATTCGCCTCGGACTGCGTATCGCGTTTCGTAAACTCCGCGCGCATCCGGTCCAGCTCCTTCTTTTCAATCAGGGACTGCACCGGATACGCTCGCTCGTTGTTCCAGTACTCGTCGAAACTGCGCGACAGATCCTGCACCAGCGGCCCTGCAATCAGCACATCTGCATCAATGAAGTTGGACTCCGCGTTCCCGAAATACGAATCCCCAAGATTGCGCCCACCCATCACGCCCATCACGTTGTCGGCGAGAAAAAGCTTGTTGTGCATGCGCTGCTGCGCTCGCTGAAAATCGGTCGCCGCATGCCACATGCGACTCACCGGATTTTCCCGATCACCGGCCAACGGATTGAACATCCGCATCTGCACATTCGGCACAAACGCCATCCGCATCACCAGCGCATTGCGCCCCGTGCCATGAAAATCGTCCAGCAGAATCCGCACCCTTACCCCACGCCGCGCAGCCTGCACTACCGCTAGCATCAATCGCTTCGTACTTGCATCCGCATGAATCGCGTAGTACTGCAAATCCAGTGACTGTCGCGCAGTCTCGATCAATGCGAGACGACTGCCATATGCCGTCTGCGGCCCGGTCAACAACATGAAGCCGGATGCGGTTGCACCAGCTTTGTTTTCCATTTGCTTGCGGGATTGGGTGATCTGGGTGAGTGGGAGATTGCCTGCCGGTGCCGCTGCGTGGGAGATGGGGCGGTCGACGTGGGTGGGAAGTTTGTTGGTGGCGCAGCCGGTGAGGAGCAGCGCCACGAGAGCAAGCATGCTCACGATTCTCCACTGGCGTAGAGCTTGAGCCGAACATTCAGACGCTCGTTGAAGAGGAGGGGCGTGGTCGAAATCGCTCATGAATCAAACGCTATCCTTTGGGGATGCCGATGCAGCGCTGAAGGGCGCGTCAGAATCCGAGCATGGCTGAATTGTCCATGACACAGCATGGCTTGCAGTCATTGGACACGCACAAGCGTCCAAAAGTAGATGTCCTCCTACGTTGATCCAATTTGTACCATGCAGAAAAAAAGCGCCTGTGGAGTAACCAGCAGGCGCATCGTTTTCATCCGTGACTGGATGGGTTCAGCTACTTTCTCCAGCAGTCCTCGAAGGTGAGACCGGCTGCAAGGTTGTCATTTTCACGTTTTCCAGTGTTGGTCAATGTAAAGGTTCCGCATTTGTCGGTTTGCTTGGGTGTCGCTGTCAGTGTGAAAGCATCGGCACTGCTTCCATCCTTTAGTCCAATGTCATACCGCTTCGTCTTGTCTCCAGACCAAGTGAGTGCCGAAGAAAGAGTTGTCGGATAGACACCGTTGGCGGTAGCGGCTCGCTCCATCCAGAGTTGTGCTTGAAGCAGCCCGGCGCGGGCATCGGCGCGATGCCCGCGCCGGACATACTCGTCATAGCTTGGCAACGCAATCGCTGTGAGAATTCCCACGATGGCGACCACGATCATGACTTCAATGAGCGTGAAGCCAGTCTGTCGGTTGATCTTCATGATATGTAGCGTTTTCATTCTGGTGAGATTGAAAATCAGCGCAGTTGCCGCCAGGTTGGGCGCAGCGAATTCACTGGCATGGGAGCCATTTCCAATGTGTCATTCGTTGGAATGATAGTGTCCTTCTTGTCGATCAAGGTCTGAGCACCAGGGTTGATCTTTGTCTTTATGCCGCCTCCGTCATCGCCGGTATATGCTCCGTCGCCATCCACGTCAAAGACAGGAATGGAAGGCTTCTTTCCATCCATGATATTGACGAGAGTGAGGTACTGCCGTTCCTTGTCCACTGACGTGTAAGTGCAGCTTTCGATCGTTTCGGCGGCCTTATCGTTAGTACCTTTTGCCGGTACCTGAGTAAATACTGCGAGGATGTTGCTCGCATCGTAGTAGCTCATCTGCTTCAACAGCCGTTCACTGGTCTCCGTCAGATCCATGTACCAGCCTTTGTAGACGGCCCAATTCAATTCGCCATTGGTTGTCTTGTCCTCGACCCAGAAGTTGCGATCAGAGCCGGTGATGGCGGTGTCATCAAGCCCGCGCTTCAAGAGTTTGTCAAAGGTGACAGACTTTGGCGTCTCATCGCTTGTGATCTTGCAGTCCGCATCGCCGGAAGCCGTGCAGACTTCGACATGTTTGCCCACAGCCTTGTATCGCGTGTTGTCCAGAACGGAGTACAGGGTCTGGACCTTGGTGTTCTCGGGGTCTGTTGTCGTGATGTTCATGCCCGTGCCGAACGCAACCATCATGCCTGCGACGGGAACGACTTCTTCCTTATTGTTGACCGTGATGGTCTTCTTGCGATCATTGGCTCGCAACGTGGGGGCCGCGGTGATCGGCTGCACCTGATTGCGGTCGGAGCCTCGCGCGGAGGGGCCGGTTGCTGTGTAGAGCGGTTTGCCGTCAAATGCCACCTTCCATTCGCTCGTGTCCGCACTGGCCACGATGAACTTCCACATATTGCCTTTGAGGTCGCCCGCATAGATCACATCTGGTCTGCCATCGCCATTGATGTCGGTGACCCGAGGGGAGGACAGACCATTGTCGGTGGTGTTGACGGTCGATCCGGTGGCAACCGTATCGGCGGTAGCAGGAATCCGCACCAGTTCCTTGTTGCCATCCAGAAACTGGATGAGCAGAACAGGGCGCTGGTTGGTACTGTTGTATCCGTTGCCCATGACCACTGCCCAACGGTCATTGTTCATGCGCACGAATTGCGTGGAACGAAGAATATTGACGTCATCGATGACTGGTGTGGAAAAGACGTGGCCGATATCCTTGTTTTCCTTGCATGCGGTTTGTTGGGTGGCAACGGTCAATGTTGAGCAATCCGTGGCGAAGGTTTCTGTGGCGCTCAGCGTTCGGTCTTGAACGACCAGCGTGGATGCGTTCGTTTCGGAGAACTGGGTTTCTGGCTTTGTGACATCAAGTACAAAATAGCCCTTGCCGCCTGCGCCGAGAGTGCCAACGAGCATGGTCCGCCAATCGGCATCCTTGCTGCTTTCCGGGTTCAGATTCACATCACCACTCATGGGTGAGCCATCCACAAAATATTTGTGGTTGTCGTTGTATGTGGTGTAGGTCAGCTTGGCCAAGTTTGGAATAACGCCGCGCGGTACGTACGCAATTTTCTCTTCGCCGTCGGTCGCCTTGAATCCATGCAGCATGCCATCGTTGGCACCGACGTAAATCATCGGTTGACGGGCCTTCTGGTCGCGGACGAACTGTGTGTATCCATTGAGCGAGTAGTTGCTCACCGGCGCTCCCACATACCAGATGCTGGAGTTGATCATGTCGCCTTGGCGCGACTGTCGTTGACGGAAAGGTTTCGTCGTGTAGTCCAAGGGGCTTTCCGTGCCTTCCTTGGTCTGATCTCCGCGAACATAGTTGAGACGATCCTGACCCAGCGAGTCGGTGCTGTTGTCCGACTTTACGTTGAAGAATGCCTTCTGGGCTGTACTCAGGTTGCTTTCGTTGGTGGCCCATTTGAAGGGGACGCCACGCTTTTGAGAATCTCCCCAAGAAAGAATCAACCGATTGGAAACACTGAAGGATGTTGCATTGAGCCAATCCGCCGTGGTCTTGGTGCCCCAGCCCGTCGCATTGATGGTGGTGCCATCAGGTTTGATGGTCTTTCCTTCGATCCAACCGCTCCATGCTTTGCGTGGGTCGTAGTTTGCAACGTAGACGTTCACACCATTGCGCGTGACGGTACTGCCGCTGGTGGCGATCGAACCGCGATCAGGTTCTGTTTCCTTGTTCATCGCCTTGACGATGTCGCGGAATGCGGCTTCGAGATCCTCACCCTTTTGAACAGCATAGAAGCGGCCACGGCCATTCACCGCTGCATGCCACAGATCCAATGCGCGTACATTTTCGGCAGACATTGCTGGCCAGGTCTTGTTGCCCGTGACGAAGTCGGGAAAGCTGCCGTCGTATCCAAAGGGCACCATCGTTGATGGTGCTGAGATGGTGTTGGCACCAGGCCATGTATATGACATCGCACTGAAACCAATGGTGTAGGTTACGAGGTGCGGCCAATTCGCCGGATCAAATTCCGGATTCCAATATTTGTCCAATACGGCGGCCTTACCTTTGCTGTCATTTCCAAAATTTCGCGTAGCGGCTGCTTGGCGATACTCCTTGGAAAGAGGCACCTGCTTCCCTTCGGCATTGGGGTCATAGAGGGATGGCTGAAGATTTGTTGACCAGCTGTAGAACGCCCAATCAGCCAGCGTGTCGGACTGTGTATCGCGATACAACTTTGTCTGGGCTGTGTCTTTGAAAACCACGCCATCCGGCAACGTCAAGGAACTTACCCCGTCTTTGTTTCCTCCAGATGCATCACTGTTCCAGCGACCATCCGTCATCATGATGTGATAGTTGCGACGGCACCCCAGATAAGTATTATTGTCGGATTTTCCCGGTGTGCTTGCCCATGGCCCGTTGGTGCTCAGCGAGCGGCGCAAGTAGGCATCTGCCTGACTGAACATCCAATGCGATGGCGTTCCATTCACAGGCGAGAGGCTGCTAATGAACGACTTGAAGTTGGTTCGATGTGCATCATCCAGAACTCGCATCGAATTCACGCCATTGCTAGCGCTGTCGACGCTGTTGGCTCCCGCGTTGCTCGTGGTATTGCCGCTTTTTTTGGACGCTCCCACGCCAGGGGATTTTCCGTTGTTCCACATCGCCTGCCAGGACAAGCGGATTTTTCCGTCGGGAAGCAGCGTCGTGTCTGAGAAGACGGCATTCAACGCGTGTTTGAGCACGTTCATGCGCCGGCTAGTGTTGAGCCAAGTGTTGTTAGTGCCGTTGGGTGTGGTGTTATTGGTGGCGCCAGTGGCGCTTTCCTGATCCAATCGATAGTTCATACTTCCCGAGTCATCGACAGAGATGATGAGGTTGGGAGCAATGTATGGCTCAATCGTTCCTGGCGGGGATTGGGCGAAATCCAGTGCCAGGACAGGCTGCTGCGCGAGTGCAATACCGATCATCGACGCCAGCAGTGTCTTCTTGAAATGTGCTTGCTTCTTCATCATGATGTGTTCCGTTTCCAGAGCATCCCTCTGCTCTTGAGTTCTGCAAATTCAAATGTCGGCAGAAATGTGAAAATCCGAGAGATATCAGTCTTTTTTCTTTGTGCGGCTATAAGTCTGCTGCAAGACTGACATCGTGCCGGACTTGCGACCATACGCAATGGCTGTGATGCGGTATGCCACGCGAGGTTTGAGATTCAGATCCAGACTGTTGGAGCTGACATTGGTCATCAAGTTGGTGTTTCCGACTTCATCCACATACGGCATGATTTCAATCCAGTACCAACCACCTTTGTCGGCGGCAGTATCTTTCGTGGACTCAAGGAGTGGGTTGCGGTTGGAGCCTGTCTTGGCTCCCGTGTATTGGCCATAACGTGCACCGATGCCGTTTGCGGCCATTTGCTTCAATACGCTCGGGTCATTCCAGAAGTCTTGCGATTCTGTGCGCTTGAGGCAAATGCCATCCTTGCAAAAGAGTGGCACAACTCCAAGATCTGCCAGCAAAATGGAAGTCTCCTGAGCTTCCAGAGGAAACTTCAATGTGCTACCGGTGCGGCACACTGTTGCGGCGCTATCGGATGCGGGGAGGCATTCTTTTCCGTCTGAGGCATTGCCTTGAATATCCAGCTCTGCATCCTGCATCAATGCTTGGGCAGCTTCAAAGGCTCGCTGGTAGTCGGCATCATTGCCGACGATCATTTCGTTGAAGAGAGATGTTCTGGATGCCCAAAGCGCAAGCAGCATCGACAGCATGACGAAGATGATCACGATGAACAGCGTGACACCACGTTGCCGCGAGTGGGGTGTTTTTGTCTTGAATGGCATGAGTAGCTGACTCCAGTTGATCAGCCCAGCAGGCCTTGGCTGCGGATTTGATAAGTATTGCGAAACACCATGTGAATGCGGTTTGTGCGAGGCGCAGAAAGGGTAGTTATGTCGATACTTTTGCTTGTGCCGTCGTCGCCCGCGCAGTCGAAGTAAGAACTGGACGACGCAGGGGTTCCGATGATTTCAGATCCGTACATCACAATGCAAATTTCAACTGCAGTGATTTCTTTCCAGTTGCTCACATCGGCGGCCTTGACATACTGGATAAGCGGATCGCCGTAGGGCGCAGGTTCGGTTTGACGCAGATAGCGAACCCTGAAATTCGCCACGTTCTGTACCAGAGCTTGAGCCTCTCCGCTGCCGGCACATTCAAGTTCATTGGTTTTTTCGTTCAGGCGAAAACGGCTCTGAATAAGCGTGCTGCTGTTCTCTTGTCCAAGGCAGTTGCGAAGCATGGACTCTTCACTGGACTTGTTGTAGAGCTTCTCTGAATAGTTGCGAAAACCGGTTGTCAACGCATACTGGACCCCGGTGGGGTTGTCTATTCCCGAGAGTGTGTCAGTCGTCGGGTTGAATCCATCCACGGTGGTTTCAAAGGCCACACCCTCATAAGCATCGATGGCGTCACCTGAACTCTTGAGGGGAGCCAGGTTCAACCGTAGTGAACCGGCGTGACGCAATTGGGTGCCGATGATTCTGAAGGCGTAGGCAGATTGCTGCTGCAATTGGCTGACATCGCTGACTGTGCCAGACACGCTTCGCGAGGCCATAAGTGCTCCCATGGCGACTGCAACAGCCATGAGTCCAATCGCGATGCCGACCATCAACTCCAAAAGAGTGAAACCTGACTGACCCACACGGGCTGGGTAGCGTGCGTGTTGAAAGTGCTGGCGGTTCAATGCCTTTGGGGACGAAGCAGCGGTAGTAAGGGCTCTGTGCATACGAAAACAATCGCGCGGGTATGGACTGGAAAAATCTGAGCGATGGAGTTGCTCAACTGCTTGAGCAGAAGAACAAAGGGTCGCTCTCCTTGACTCGGTAGGGCGCACAACGCCCATTCAAAGAAATGAACTGCAGGTGGCAGGTTTTGTTCTTCTCGCAACTGACGGTGCTTGCGTCAAAAATGGTGTCTTTGAGACCCTTCAGGAAATCGGCTTTGTCACTGCCTTCGTTTTCACGCCAGCTGATCATGACTCCAAGTTCGCGGCGATTGTCACGCGAGCCTTTGGCTTCAGGCACAAAAACCGTTGCGTTTCCACCGGGCAGCAGCTGGCTTACGGAGGCTTTCCATTGCGCGATTTCGAATTTGGCAAATTCGGAGTTGTTGCAAGTGGTGGTGAGACAGTTTTTGGACGAAGTCGGTTTGTCGCCCCAAGAGGCGGCATAGCTGTCGATGTTGTGCATCGAGTTGGGGTTGACCTTCAGTCGTTCGCTGAAGTCTTCGATCAATCGAATCGCTTGAGCGCGGCGTACGCCGGTCTGTGTGTCACTCAAGGTCCGCATCTGAACACCCATTACGCCGAGAATGCCGAGCGCGATGATGAGAATGGCAATCAGCGCCTCGATCAGGGCAATGCCCTGCTGACGTTGTTTGGAGGAATATGTCAGCTGCATTGGGGTGGACCTGAGTGATACTTAACGGTTTTGAGTCTTCCGCCAGGAGTGAAACAGACTGCGATGGCGTTTTGGGAACCAACACCCACGCTGGATGGATAAACCAGGAAGCTATAGACGACGGTGGCATTGCTGCCACTACTGTCTTGCATCATTCCGTACCGATCGAACCGAATGCTCTGTCCTGAAGGCGTGACACTGATCTGAACATCCTTGGATGGCGGCACATCCTGCAGGCGAGGCTCTTTGGTCGTGTCGGCATCCATTGACCCATTTTTGTCCGTGTCGACAAAAACGTACCAGCCACAATCCCAGTCGGCCTCGGTTGCCGCATAGGTGCATCCGGCAGTACCTTGTGGCTTCTTCTGAATTCCGACGTTTCCTCCTCGCTTGATGGCTTCTGAGCGGGCCATGAACAGCGTTGATTGAAGCGATTCACTTGCCTGACGCACACGCCAGCGCTCAATGACAGGGACGAAGCTGGGGGCCGCAAGAGCGGTTAGGATTGCGAGAATGCCCACAACGACCATCAATTCGATGGCCGTGAATCCGTTAACGCGACGAGCGTGATGCCGCGGAGCGCTAGTTGGTCTTGACAATGCATTGGTGGTTTCTTGCATTGGGCTCATTCTAGGTATCAATGTTTTTTTGGGTATCTTATGTAATCCAGCGGTGGGATTGACGTGATGAACGGTGATCGATCTCATTGATGCGCGGCATTCCGGAGGCGCATTCTGAATAGTTCACCCGCGACAACATCATTGGATCGGTTCGCGCATCGGCTATGTAGGCGTCGCCGCCTTCGGGTGATTCTTACTTCAACGAGATGTCTTCCACGTGAAGCTCGAGCACTCAGTGAACGGGGACGGGGCACGGGCATGGACGTCGACGTGCGAGATAGGGATTCGAGATCGAGATCTCACACGACCCGCCTCGATCGTTGCCAATGAATTGCACCCGCTACCAGTGCTTTCTAACGCAATGTGAACATGCGTTAAAGCTCGTGTGTAGTTGCTTTGCGTGAGCGCGACAAAAGGGCCGTCGTGACACCCTCCGAATCCTAAAAGGATTGCAGGGAGGAATGTATGGCTCGATTGAACAACCCGCAACGGCCGCTGAGCGAATCATGTACGGCAACCCATCACGGAGGCCGGAAAAGCAGGAGTTTGGCTACCATCGTTCGCGCGCTGGGCATTGTCTATGTGCTGTGCGGTGGCCTGTCGGGGGCCCATGCCGCCGACTACTGGACGAACTTCCCGTCGAAGAGCGTCAAGGATCAAACGCAGGTGAGCGGCGTGTTGCAGGGAGACGATCTGCTAATCGATCAGGTGGACGCCCGCACCACCATCTTTCTGACGCAAACCACCACAGCATGGCAAGTCTCTAGCGCAGGACAGTACCCTGACACGCTGCTTGTGCGCGCTCCGGCAGGAGGCGCCACGGCCGCTGATCCATCCAAGGCCGTCATCCATTTTGCTGCACCCGTGATCGACCCCATGATTGTCTTTTATAGTCTGGACAACACGGCGATAATGATGGCAAGCAACCTGAAGGCAGACGGCACTACTGCCGAAGTCAGCATCACCAGCATCGACAACCTCATGATCGACACCGCTACCGTATCGGTCTCGGGGCCTTCAGCCAGAGGCACCCAGCTCACGTTCGGCCAGTTCTTCAATGGCACGAATACTTCTCAGGACGGAGTCGGCATTCAGGTTGGCCTAAGCATCACGCCCGGCCCCATGGCGGATAGCGGCACGGTGACGACCGATGTCGGTGGCGTGGCCATCGCGGATATCCGCGCCAATGACGTACTTTTTGGAGCAAGCGGCATAGACGCATCTCCAGCAGGCAGCAATGCAATGGTGACGACGGTCGGTACTTGGCCCAACGGCATCACACTCGATCCGGCGACCGGTGCCGTCACGGTGGCTGCGGGCGTGGCGGTGGGGGACTACACCATGCAGTATTCGCGTCGCCGGGTTTTCCTGTGACAGGTGGTGCAGCTCCTGTGCCCGCCATGGGTTCGTTGGGTTTGGGTCTGACGCGTTGAGCGTGTGCCTTGCGGGGGGCTTGCGCGCAGGCGTCGCCGTGTGACGTCTGAAGTAAGCTGATCTAAAGGAGGCCGCGCGCAGCGAGGCTGTCTGAGTGATCTATAGTCCTTCGAATATTTGTGCCCGTCGCACCGCGTCGGGCGTTTCCATTTGTGGCAGGCGATGCTGCCGTCGCTTCGGAAGTCGCGGCAAACATCGCACACGCCGTATTCGAATGCGTGCTCAAGGGAAACACCGACGATTGGCGCAATCTGCGCCTAGTTGTCAGTCCTGTGCCAGGCGGCAATCCATCTGCGATGCGTGTGAGGCCGATTGCCAACGACGCGCTGGTATAAAAACTTCAAGTGCGGATGTTTTAAGGTGGGGTGCAGCATAGTCAGTCCACTCCCGCATGATTACGGCGCGCTTTTTCAGCATGTCCGCGCGCCGATATGCGGCCTCGGTTTTCGTGTCAATGCTGTGCGCAAGGCACAGCTCCACCGCATCGCGCGGGTGGTGCGTGGTTTCTCCGGCCCAATCTCTGAACGTCGAGCGGAAGCCGTGCGGCACGGCATCAAATGCATGCCGTCGCATCAGCGTGGTGAACGCCATATCGGAGAGTGGGCCGAGTCGGTTGGATGGAAACACATAGTCTTCATCATCTGTTGTGCCGTCCGCATTCTGGCGACGCGGCTGTGTGCGCAAGATGTTCATGGCTTGGCGCGAGAGGGGCACGCGGTGTTCCTTGCCTGCTTTCATGCGCTCGGCGGGCACGATCCAAAGGGCCACTTTCAAATCCACCTCCGCCCAGCGCATGCCGCGTACTTCGCCTGATCGTGAGGCAGTGAGGATCAGGAATTGCAAGGCGCGCGCGGATTGGCCTTTGATGGCGGCGATGAGTCGAAACGCGGTGGGCAACTGACCGAACGGAATGGCGGCGTGATGCTGGACCGGCGCTACTTTGTCGGGGTTGGCCAGGATGTGCTCGAGCTGGCCGCGCCATCGCGCTGGATTGGTACCGGTGCGGTGGCCGTGAGCGGTGGCCCAATCAAGGATTTGCTCGATCCGGCCGCGCAGGCGCGTGGCGGTTTCGGTCTTGGTCTTCCAGATGGGGGAGAGGGCGCGCAGAACATGCGCTTGCTCGATCTCGGATACGTTCAGCTTGCCGAACTGCGGATAGGCATAGGTGGCCAAGGTGGCGCGCCACTGCTGGACGTGCTTGAGGTTCTTCCAAGTGGTTTCATGCTCGAGCACAAACGCTTCGCCTGCTTCGGCAAAAGTGAGCTGCATCGCATGGGCCGTGCGGGCAGCTTCGCGTTCCTTCTGTCGAGACGTGATCGGGTCGGCGCCTGAGTTGCGCACTTGCATGGCGGCTCGTGCAGCCTCGCGCGCAGCGGCCAGGCCTACCGATGGATAGCTGCCGAGGCCCATGCGGCGACGCTGGCGCAGATGGACAAACCGATAGACCCATACGCGCGAGCCGCCGATGACCTGAAGGTATAGGCCAGACACGCCACCAACGGCATAGGCCCCGTCGTCCCGTAAACGCGAGACTTCTATGGCTGTCATTTCGAGGATGCGCCTACCCATGGCAAATCTTATAGGCCATCCTATAGGCCATAAAAATTTGACTAGGCGATGAATTCGGGCTGAATGCCAATCGCGGAAGTACTGTATATATCATCATATATTACAGCGTAATACGTTGATTTATATGGGTCAATCGCCTTCGAGTGGACGTAAAAAAAGCGCCTAAAAAAGCGCTTGTTTTATCGTCCTGGCGGAGGCTGTGAGATTCGAACTCACGGAAGGGTCACCCCTTCGGCAGTTTTCAAGACTGCTGGTTTAAACCGCTCACCCAAACCTCCTGAGCCTTATATTCTACACAATTGCCGGTGGCCCTTGAGCGATGCTTGGAGAGGTCGGTATCGGGGGCAATGCCAACAATCAGCGGCCGAGCTCCTTGGCGCTCTGGCCAGCGATGCCCCAGTTTTCCTTAGGAACGTCGTGGATCCATACGCGCACGTTGGAGGGAGGGGCGCCTATGGCGTCGACGAGGGCTTGGGTGACTTTTTCGATCACGGCCTTTTTCTGTTCTTCGGTGCGGCCTTCGATCATGTAGATTTGTGCGAATGGCATGGGTAGTCCTTGTCTTTTGTGTGACGGGTTGGGTCGGTGGCTGTCGCTATTCGGCCTTGATGCCGGTGCGGCGGATCAAATTGCCGAAGCGCTGGTTTTCTGATCGCATGAAGGCCGCGAACTGCGCGGGATCTGTGGTGCGTAGGTTGGCGGCGATGTGGTCGAAGGTGGTCTGGACCTCGGCGCTTTTTGCGCCGGTGGCCCATGCGGTGGCCAGGCGCTGGAGGATGGGCTGTGGTGTGGCTGCAGGGGCGACCAGGCCGAACCAGGTTTCGATGGCGAAGCCGGGGTAGCCGGATTCCGCGACGGTAGGCACTTGCGGCAGCGCCCCGGCGCGCTGTGGCGACGTGATCGCGATGGCGCGCAGCTTGCCGGCCTGGATGTGCTGCAGCGTAGTGGCGAGCGAGCTTTCCATGCTCATCATGATCGTGCCCGAGAGCAGGTCGGGCACGATCTGGCTTGAGCCCCTGTAGGGCACGTGGGTGAGCTGGATGCCGGTGAAGGACTGCAGCAGCTCGGCTGCGAGGTGGTTGCTTGTGCCTATGCCCGAGGTGGCGTAGTTGAGTTGGCCCGGATGGGCCTTGGCGTAGGTGATCAGGCCGTTGAGATCGGTGAACGGCGCGCCTGGATGCACGACGAGCGCGCAGGGTGTGGTGCCGACCAGCGAGATAGGCGCGAAGTCCTTCTCGGCGTTGAAGGGAAGGTTGGCGTAGAGGTGCGGCGCGATGGCCAGGCTGCTGATGGCGGCGAGGCCG
This sequence comes from Diaphorobacter sp. HDW4A, assembly GCF_011305995.1. Lineage (GTDB taxonomy): Bacteria > Pseudomonadota > Gammaproteobacteria > Burkholderiales > Burkholderiaceae_C > Diaphorobacter_A. The sequence goes on from NZ_CP049910.1 coordinate 364,672, forward strand.
ATGGTGTAGCCGTCCGGCGCGGCTTTGGCGACGGCATCGGTGCCGATGTTGCCGCCCGCACCGGCCTTGTTTTCGACGATGCAGGATTGGCCGAGCTGCTCGCCCATGGCCTTTGCGGCGATGCGGCCCATCACATCGGTGGGGCCGCCGGGAGGGAACGGCACGATCATGCGCACGGGGCGTGCGGGATAGGGCGCCGCTGTCTGAGCGTGTGCGATGTCTCCGATCACGGCGATGGTGGCAGCGGCCATGAAGTGGCGGCGTTGCATGGCTTGTCTCCTTGCGTTGTTGACGGCTTCGATCAGGCAAAACGCAGTGTGATGCTGCCCATGCCCTGCACGCGCAGGCAGACGTTGTCTCCCGGCGCGACGGCCACGGCTTCGGTGATGCCGCCAGAGAGAATCAGCGCGCCTGCGGGGATCTCTTCACCGCGTTTGCCGAGGTGGTTGGCGAGCATGGCGATGGCCGATGCGGGGTGGCCGAGCACGGCGGCTCCGGCGCCTAGCGCTGCGGGCTGGCCGTTCTTCTCGAGCACGATTCCGACGGTGCGCAGGTCCACCGATTCGGGGCGCTGGGCCTGGCCGCCGACGACGAAGCGCGCGGCGGAGGTGTTGTCGGCGACGACGCTCTTGAGGTCGAACTTGAAGTCGCGGTAGCGGCTGTCGATGACCTCGATGCCGGGCAGCACGAAGTCGGTAGCGGCCAACACGTCGGCGATGTTGCAACCCGGGCCTTTGAGTGCGCGCTTCATCACGAAGGCGATCTCGGGTTCGATCTTGGGATGAATGAGTTCGCTGACCTGCACGGTGCTGCCCTCAGGCACGCTGAAGTAGTCGGCGAGGAAGCCGAACACCGGCGACTCCACGCCCATCTGCTTCATCTTGGCGTGCGAGGTGAGGCCCGCCTTGTAGCCGATGATGCGCGCACCGCGTGCGAGCTTGCGCGCGCGGATGCTGTCCTGGATCGCGTAGGCGTCGTCCCAGTCCATGTCGGGGTATTCGTCGGTGATCTTGGGGGTGTCGCGGGCTTCGAGCTCGCAGGTTTCGAGGTGCTCCGCGAGCAGGGCGATGGTCTTTGCATCGAGTGGCATGGGATAAGTCTCCAAACTTGTCTTCAGATCTTCAGATCTTCAGATCTTCTAAACTTCAAATGAAACGGACCGAGCAGCCGCCGATGCCGCCGATGGTCACGCGCAGGTTGTCTCCGGCCTTCACCGGCACCATGGCGGCGAGCGATCCCGAAAGCACGACCTCGCCCGCTTCGAGCGCGATGCCGTGTGCGCCCAGCGTGTTGGCGAGCCAGGCGACCGCGTTGGCGGGGTGGCCGAGCGCCGCCGCGCCCGCGCCGGTGGCGACGATCTCGCCGTTCTTCTCGAGCACCATGCCGCAGGTGCCGAGGTCCACATCGCGCGGTTCGACAAGGCGGTCGCCGAGCACAAAGACGCCGCAGCTCGCGTTGTCGGCCACGGTGTCCTGGATCTTGATCTTCCAGTCGCGGATGCGCGAGTCGACGATCTCGAAGCAGGCCATCACGCCTTCTGTCGCGGCGATCACGTCGGCGGCGGTCACGCCCGGGCCTTTGAGCGACTTCTTGAGCACGAAGGCGACCTCGCCCTCTGCTTTGGGCTGGATGAGCGTGGCGGCGGGCACGGGCTCGCCCTCGTTGTAGACCATGCCGTCGGTGAGCCAGCCGAAGTCGGGCTGGAACACGCCGAGCATGTCCATCACGGCTTTGGATGTGACGCCGATCTTCTTGCCGATCACGCGCTCGCCCGCAGCGATCCGGCGTGCAAGCATGTGCTGCTGGATGGCGTAGGCGTCGTCTAGCCCCAAGTCGGGGTGGCGCGTGGACAGTGGCTCGATCATCTGGCGGTTGGTGAGCGCGTCGTACAGCTCATCGCCCAGTTGTTGAAGAGGAATGTGTGTGCTCATGGGTCAGCCTTAGTGAGATTCCGGTTCCGGTTCGGCGAGAAAGTCACCCACCAGTCTGGCGAAGCGCGCGGCGTGCTCGATCTGCGTCCAGTGTCCGCAGTGGCCGTAGACATGCAGTTGTGAGCGCGCGATCCAGTTGGCGAGCGTGATGGAGTTGGATAGCGGGATGACGTGATCCTCGCGGCCGTGCACGATCAGCGTCTCGTGCGGGATGCGGTGGATGTCTGCCTCGCTGCTCGCGAGCGCATCTACCCAGCGCTGGCGCGGTGTGGGGAACATCGCCGAAAAAGATTCCTGAAAGCCCGGACGGATGCTGGCCTCGTAGCGCAACTGGGCAAGCTCGTCGTTCACCAGTCGGCGGTTGTGCGCGAAGATGTCGAGCAGCTTGCGCATGGCTTCGAATGAGGGCTCATAACCCCACACCGCATCGAGGCCTGGCGTGATCGGAAACGGCACGCCGACGCTGCCCATGAGCACAAGTCGGCGCACGCGTTCGGGATGGCGGATGGCGAGTGCGAGCGCCAGCCCGCCACCGAACGAGTTGCCCACCAGATCGGCGCGTTCGATCTTGAGCGCATCGAGCAGGCCCACGGCCTGGTGCACCCACGCGTCCATGCCGTAGGTGAAGTTCGGGGGGCGCGCGCTGTAGCCAAAGCCCACCATGTCGGGCGCGATCACGCGGGCGCGCTCGGCGAGCGCGGGCATCACCAACCGCCAGTTGGCCCATGCGGAAACGCCGGGGCCAGAACCGTGGATCATCAGCACTGGGTCGCCTCGCCCCACGTCGTGGTAGTTGGTGCGGATGCCTGCGGCGCTGATGCTGTGAGCGATTTCGGGGTTGCGCTCCATCACCAGCTCAGAGCTTGATGCAGACATTCTTCAGCTCCGTATAGAACTCCAGCGAATGCACGCCGCCCTCGCGACCAATACCCGATTGCTTGCTGCCGCCGAACGGCGTGCGCAGGTCGCGCAGAAACCAGCTGTTGACCCAGGAGATGCCCACCTTCATGCGTTGCGCGATGCGGTGCGCGCGGGACACGTCGCGCGTCCAGATCGCGCAGGCAAGGCCGTAGACGTTGTCGTTGGCTTTGGTGACGACCTCGTTCTCGCTGTCGAACGGCATGATGTGGCAGCAGGGGCCGAAGATCTCTTCCTTCATCACGCGGGCGTTGTCGGAGAGGCCGGTCCAGATCGTCGGCTGGATCCACGAGCCGCCCGCATACTGCGCGCCCATGTCGGGCACGCCGCCACCGGTCACCACCTTCGCGCCTTCCTCGACGGCGAGGCGGTAGTACGACAGCACCTTGTCCTGGTGCTCCTTGCTGATCAGTGGGCCGAGCTGGGTGTCGGCATCTTCGGGCACGCCGATCTTCCAGCCCTCGACCTGCTTCTTCAGCTCGGCCACGAAGCGCTCGAAGATCGGGCGCTCGACATACACGCGCTCGGTGCCGAGGCAGACCTGGCCGCTGTTGACGAAGGCCGAGCGCAGCGTGCCTTCGATGGCCGCGTCGAAGTCGCAGTCGGCGAACACCATGGCCGCATTCTTGCCGCCCATCTCCATGCTCACCGGGCGCGCGCCCTTGGCGGCGGCCTTCATGATGGCCTCGCCGGTGCGGGTCTCGCCGGTGAAGGTGATGGCGTCGACATAGGGATGCGTGGTGACGAACTCGCCTGCCGAATCGGGGCCAAAGCCGTGCACCACGTTGTACACGCCGGACGGAATGCCGACCTCGTTCATCACCTCGCCTAGCAGCGCGGCGGTCTGTGGTGTTTCTTCCGAGGGCTTGATCACCACGGTGTTGCCGCAGGCCAGCGCTGGGCCGACCTTCCAGGTCATCAGCAGCAGCGGCAGATTCCACGGGCAGATCACGCCGACCACGCCGACGGGTGTGCGGTAACCATAGTTGATCGCGCCGCGCCCGTCGGGCGTGCTCATCTCGAAGAATTCGGTGGGCACGTTCTTCACCACGTCGGCAAAGATCTTGAAGTTGGCCGCGCCGCGCGGAATGTCGATGTGGCTTGCGAGGCTGCGCGGTTTGCCGGTGTCGGCGCATTCCGCGGCGAGGAATTCTTCGAAGCGGCGGTTGATGCCATCGGCCAGCGCGTAGAGCTTTTCCACACGCTCGGTCACGGTCATGCGGCCCCAGGGGCCGTCGAGCGCGGCGCGTGCGGCGGCCACGGCAGCGTTCACCTGTTCGCGGTTGGCTTCGTGCACCTTGGCGATGGCTTCGCCGGTCAACGGGGAATGCTTGTCGAAGGTGCGGCCGGAAGCGACGTACTCGCCGTTGATGAAGTTTCTGATTTCTTTCATGATGTTCTCTCTCTTTCCTGGTTGTTGTCAGATGGACAGGCCCAATTCGGCAAGACCCGCCTGCGCGATGCCTGTGTCCTGGGCTTCGCTTCCACCGGAAACGCCGATGCCGCCGATGCGCTCACCGCGCTCGACCATTGGCAGGCCACCGCCAAAGCCCACGAAGCGTGGGCGCAGCACCAGGCCTCGCCGCACGGCTTCGGAATGGCTTTGCAGCGCTTCTTGCCACTGGCCTGTGGGCAGGCCAAAACTGGCCGCTGTGTAGGCCTTGTCGATGGCGATGTCGATGGAGTGCAGCGGCGCACCAGCCATGCGCGCGAAGGCCGCTGGCACGCCGGATGCGTCCACCACCGACACGTTCACGCGCACTCCCAGCTGCGTGGCATGGCGGATGGCGGCCTGCACGGCGCGCAGCGCGGCGTTCGCGTCGATCACTCGTTGCGTCACGCTGTAGAGGTTGGCGTCTGCGCTGTGATTCGGGTTCTGCATGGCTGATTCCTCTCTTGCTTCTTTCGGTCAGAACGCCTTCACCAGCGTGAAGCGCGCGAGCGTTCCCTTGGGGTAGGCTCCGGTTCCTGCCTCGGCGCGCACTTCTTTGTAGAGAGCCCCCTTGAGGAACACGCCCGCGCTCAGGATCGGATAGACCAGCTCGGCGCCGATGGCGTGGCGCGATGAGCGGTCGCGGCTTGCGCCGACGCCGCTGTCGTCGCTCACCTGCCACTGGCTGTAGCCGACCACGCCCGCCTGCACGGTGCCGAAGTTCTTGGCCACGCCCCATTCGAGCGAGATCTGGTTGCCGTGTCGGAAGCCCGCGTCGTTTTTGCCGTTGCGCTCGAAGCGCATCAGGCCCGATGCGGAGACCGTTTTCGCTGTGTCGAAGTAGTAGGTCGCGCCGCCCGTCAGCATGGTGCTCTTGAAGCCCTTGCCGGCCGATGCGGGGTGGCTGGTGCTCGCGTTGTCGAGCCAGATGCCGGCAGCGGCCACGGCATCCCACTGCGCGCCATGCCAGCCGAGCACCAGTGGGCCGACGTAGATGTCGCCGAGACCGCTGCGGCTGTCGGAGACACCGGCCGCGTTGATGGTGAGCGACGTGCGCATCACCGGCACGATGGCCTCCATGCCATAGTCGGCGCCGAGCAGTTTGGTGCCCGTCATCCAGACGAAGCGGTTGGCGAGCGCGGTGACGGTGCCCCGGTTGTGGCCGGGCAGGTTGTCGCTGCTGCCAGGAGCCCGGAAGCTGTTGATGTCGTAGTTGACCAGATAGCCGAGGTAGTACATGCCGGGCGGCGGTGCGCTTGCGGCCTGGATGCCTTCGACCCCGGGCACGTAGTGGCCCTCGGCTTGGGCTGCGACTGGCAACAGCGCTGCCAGCGCAGCCGCTGCGACTGCGTGGTGGATCTTCTTCATGGGTGGATGCTCCTTGTGTCTTTCTTTGTTTTCCCTTGTTTTCTCGACGCTGCGGATCAGGTGTAGACGTCGGTGAAGGAGGCGACCAGATCACCCGTGTGATAGAAGATCGCGGAGCCGAGCTGGTCCTCGGTCCAGGTGGTCACCGGCCGGTCGCGCTGCGCGAGATAGCCGAGGCCCGCGAAGGTTTCGTTGCGGTTGCCGCTCGGGTCGAAGAAATAGATGGTCTCGCCGCGCGTGATGCCGTGGCGTGTGGGCGCGACATCGATGCGTACCTTGTTCTTGGCCATCACGTCAGCCGACTTCAGCACGTCGTGCCACGAGTCGAGGAAGTAGGCGATGTGGTGCAGGCCGCTGCGCGGACCGCCGACGAAGGCGATGTCGTGCGGTGTTGTGGTCACGGCCAGCCAGGTGGCGGCCTGTATGTTGCCCTCAGGGCCGACCAGCACCTGCTCGGTCAGGAAGAAATCAAGGCATTCGGCCATGAAGCGGGTGTTTTCCTCGACCGTGTTGATGCCCGCCTCGGGATTCATCTCACACATCAGCAGAATGTGGTCGAGCCAGTGCACGCCGGAGCCGCGAATGTCGTCCGGCCATGGGTCGGGATTGGTGCTGCCCACGTCGGTGCCCACCAGTTCCTTGTGTGCGTAGAGGCGGTAATCGTGGCCGCTCGGCAGGTTGAATTTGAGCATGCGGCCGGTCGATGGCAGCGTGCCTTCGGGCAGCATCTCGGTGGCGATGCCAAAGGCTTCGATGCGCTTCTGGAAGGCTTCGAGATCGCTGTCCTTCTCGACCTTGTAGGCAACATGGTTCAGGCCCGCCTTGTCGCTGGGCGTGAGGATCAGCGAGAACTTGTCCCACTCGTCCCAGCACTTGAGATAGACGTTGCCCGACTTGTCCTGCATGACGGTTTTCAGGCCGAGCACCTTCTCGTAGTGGTTCACGGCGGCGGCCATGTCCATCACTCTGATGCTTGCGTGTCCGATGCGTAGTACTCCCATTGCTTGTCTCCTTGGTTGTGGTCAGGTGGTTGGTGATTGATTGGCGGGATCCATGGACGCTGACTTGGCGTCCAACTTGTTGAGAACGATCTTGTTGTCGTCCTTGCAGGATTTGGAAAACGGGCGCGCAAGCCGCGCACTTACTTCGAGGCACACGGCCTCGGCAGGGGCAACACGGCAGGCGAGGGTGTAGCCTGCGGCCTCTTCCTCTGCACTCACATGGGCGCGGCTCACGGGCCCGAGCTGGCTCACCGAGCCCTCAACGACTCGCACCTTGCAGACGCCGCAGCCGCCGTTCACGCAGCCCACCGGAATGCCCTTGCGGCCCAGGCGCAGCATGCCCTTGAGCAGGCTTTCGTTGCTGTGGCAGTCGTAGCGTTCGTCGGTGAGCGTGACGTGCACGCTGTGCTTTGGGGTGGTGTTCAGGGTCCACATGGCGATGTCTCTGCTTCGCTCACACGCGCTTGAACAACGGGCTGCGCGTGCCCTGTGCATCGGCGGCCGAGATGAATTTCTCGGTGTAGATGTCGCGCTCGAAGAGGCGTCCCTGCATCAGCGTGGCGATGCAGGCCTCGACCATCGGCGGGGGGCCGCAGAGGTAAGCCTTGCGCCCCGAGAAGTTGCCCGCGAAGTGCTCGCGCGCCGCCTCATGCACGAAGCCGCGTGCACCGTCCCAACCCGTGCTGACGTCCGCATCGCCCGAGATCGCAGGGATGTAGGTGAAGTGCGGATGCTGCGTGGCGAGCGCACGGAACTCGTCGTCGTAGTACAGCTCCTCGCGGCTGCGCTGGCCGTAGATCAGCGTGATCGGCTGATTGCAGTCGCGCGCCAGCAGCTCCTGAATCATCGCGCGCGGGCTAGAGAGGCCCGAGCCACCGGCCATGAAGACCATGGGTTGGGCAGCCGAGTGGCGCACGAAGAAGCGGCCATACGGGCCCGCGATGTCGATCCGCTCACCCGCCTTCAAAGCCTCGTGCAGCCACGTGGTTCCGGCGCCGCCGGGCACCTGGCGCACGTTGAGCTCGATCTCGCTTGCGAAGCCCTTTGTATCGGGCGCGTTGGCGATGGAGAACGCGCGGCTCTGGCCCAGCGACGGAATCCGCACTTGCACATACTGTCCCGCCTGGTACTGCATGGGCTTGTCGAGTTGGAGGTGCAACGCCTTGATCGTCGGTGTGAGCTGTTCGATGCGCGTGACCGTCGCGCAGAAGTCGCGCACCGGGATGATCAGCGCGTCGGGCTCGTCCTCGATATCGGCCTCGATGGTGGTGTCCGCCTGCAGCGTGGCGCAGCAGGCGAGCGTCTTTCCATCGTCGCGCTCCATGTCCATCAGCGCGAACGGGTTGGCCGCGCCGTGGTCCACTTCGCCGTCGCAGACCTGCACCTTGCAGGTTCCGCAGAGCCCATGCCCGCAGGCATGGGGAATGTAGATACCCTGGCGCAACGCGGCGTCGAGCAGGGTCTGGCCTTCTTCCACCTCGATGGTGGCGCCGAGCGGCTCCAGTGTGAGTTGAAAGCTCATGATGTCGGCTCAGGCGAACGAGCCCGCGATGCCCGTGAGGCCAGGCGTGCGAAAGCGGATCACGTCCTTGTGGCCAAGGCCGTTGTCGGCCAGTGAGCGGGCCGGATCGGGCTGCCATGGCTCGCCCGACTTGAACCACTCGACCGTGCTCCAGTCGATGCGCGCGAAGTCCGGGTGCGCGCCGAACACGCCGGGCAGAACGGCCTGCGAGAGCGCACCGAATGGCGTCTCGGCGGGCAACGGCAGGCACACGGGCGAGCAGAACATCTGGTGGTCTTCCCAGCCAATGTAGAGCAGCGGTGCGGGAAAGTTCTCGCGGCGGTCCTTGGCTTTGAAGGTGTAGGGGTAGAGTGCCTTGACGCTCATGTCGCGCCCCCTTCCTTGGCTGCATTGCTGGGAGAATCGCCGCGCCATGCGGCAAAGTTCTTCTGGTCTTCCGAACCTTCGAAATCGAAGTTGTCGCGACCCACGTTGATGCCATACCAGTCGAGCACGGCGGCCAGTGGTTCAAAGCCCTCAGCGGTGGGATCGGTGCCTTCCTTGAAGCAGTGGCCCTGGTAGATCTGGTGCACCGGCAGCCAGGACTGCACGTACTTCTCGGGCTCGTCGTCGAACACATGTTTGCAGCCGTCGCTGCAGAAGTGGTACCTGTCGCCGAGATAGGTCGATTCGCGGTAGCAGATCTTGGTCGGGTCGCCGGGCTCGGTGAACACCATCGGGATCTGGCAGGTGGTGCAGAGCATCGGCAGCGTCGTGTTGTAGAAACGCTTGCCCGCCTGCTGCTCGCGGCGGAAATGTTCGAGGCGCGGGCGGTAGAGCTGGTCGAAGCTCGTCGGATACTTTTCCGACAGCCATTTCAGTTCTTCGTCTTCGGGCACCCAGGTGTGGAACGGTGCAGCGGCCGCGTAGTTGTAGAAGGTGTTCCACGCCTGATGGCTGATGTGGTCCTTGCCCTCGCAGGCCTCCTTCCAACCGGCGGGCTCGCGGATGCCGTAGCGCGCGAGGTCGCGGAACAGTGCGCCGCCGTTTTCCTCGGCATACATCTCCCACGCTTCCTTCCAGCTCATCACGCGCTTGGGCAGCATGTAGTCCTGCATCATGCCAACCAGCGTGAGCAGGCGGTAGCCGCGCCAGAACCACTTGTCGATCCACTTCTGCACGATAGGCACGTTGCCGGGGTCTTGCTCAAGCATGAACTTGATGCACTCGATGCCGAGCGTCATGTGCCGTGATTCATCGCTCTGGGCGGAGAAGCCGAAGGTCACCGTGGAGAGGTCACCGTTGTGCGCAGCGCCCGACATGAAGGGCACGAACAGCAGATTGGTGAGCACGTATTCGAACGAGAAGCTCACGGCGGTGAGGAACTCAAACGGGCCCGCTGTCATCGCGTCTTCGAAGAACGACTTGGGCACTGACAGGAACCACACGCGGTCGTACCACTGCGTGGCGTTGTGCATGCCGTTGAAGTACTTGTTGTAGTGGCTGATTGCGTGCGTCTCGGTCTGGAAGTGGCGCAGCTCGTCGATGGACTGCATCTGCGCCGCCACGCGGGCACCCGCGCCGGTGAAGTGGCGGCCCACGTGCGCGAAGCCCCGGTGCGCGCCGTATTCGAGCGGCGTAACGCCTTGGATGAAGAGCTTGAGCGCGTTGATGTAGCGCGCATCGGTCACGCCGAGCTGGCCGTTGTTCTGCGCGAAGGCCTCGATCACGGCGTAGAGCTTCTTTTCCTTCTCGCCCTGATACTTCCAGTAGGCGTCCATGGTCAGGCGGAACGGGTCTTCCCACTTGTCCCAGTCGTGGATCTTGATGCCCTCGTATTTGTCGTAGGGGAACACCTTGTCCATCGGCTGGTAGGTGGTGTCCCAGGCGAGGCCGCGCGTCATTGCGGTGTAGCGTTCCTTGAGGCCCAGTTTCTTCTTGATCACGGGGGTGTCCATGATGTCTCCTTGGCGTGTGTTGATTCAGCGGGGGTGAGGTGAGAGTTCGGTAAGATTGCGGGTGGCCGATCAACGGCCCCAGCTCAGCGAGAACTCGTCGTCGTCTTCATCGACATGGCCCGAAAGCGTGACCAGGTTGATCTGCAGCTGCTGAAGGTTGTAGGGCTGGCCGGTGTTTTCTTCGATGCGCTCGCGGCGGATCACGAGGCGCTCGGGGCAGTCGATCTTTACGAGGCCGGGTGTGTATGCCGCCGTGGCCTCGGCGTTGTCGGCAAGCACCGCTTCGATGACGGGGCGCGATTCCTCGTTGTCCTGAAAGGCGATGAACACCTTGGAGCGCGGCTGCGTGCTGTTTTGTGCGGTCATGGTGTGGTTTGTCTCCGTGGCGGGTGGGGCTCAGACGTCGAGCCCGGCTTTGCGGGCGCGGGCTTCGAGAGCAGTCTTCACATCGGCGAGGGCGCGCTCGGCGTCGTCACCCAGCGCGAGTGCGGCGATGGGGGCGAGCGCACTGGCGGCGCGCTCCACGTAGCGGCTGTACCAGCCTGAGAGCAGCGTGCGGTTGTGCTCGGATTCGGCCGCCGCAACTTTGACCACGGCATCAATCCAGCGCGCGGACTCGGTGTGCCACTCGGGGATGAAATTGGTCAGCATCGCCACGGCCGTGCCGCCCTTCACTGCGAGGTGATCGTCTACATACTGGGTGAACAGCAGCGGGTAGAGCAGACCGTCGAGTGCGAGGTTCTGCGCGATGAACAGCTCCACCGGATCGAGCACCACGAGGCTGTCTTCCACATACTGGCGCAGTGGCTGCCATGCTTTGACCTGCAGCCAGTCGTTCCTGCCGGCCTCAAGCGCGCCGGGCTCTTCGAGCGTGAGGCCGAGGCGCGTGAGGTATTGCGCTACGCCGAGCTGGTCCATCGCATGGAACATCGCAGGCGCGGTGAACGCCGTGCCGTAGCCACGCGAGCAGATCTGGCAGTTGTTCATGTTGCCGCCGAAGGCCACGTGGCGCAATGGCAGGAGCACGGTGCAGACTTGGGCACGCAGCGCATCGCTCATTTTCTGTGCGAGCTGGCGCGATTCGACGAACTGGTAATTGGCCTCCATGGCGTCCTGCTGGCGGGCGCGTGCCATGGTCCATGATGCGTAGTAGAACTGGCGCGGATCGCGCAGCGCATACCAGTCATTCATCACGATGGCCGTGCGGCGCTTGTCATACAGCTCGAAGCCTTGCTCCCACGTCGGCTTGTAGTGGAAGTGCTCTGCGGGCTGTGCGCCCAGCATGGCTTCCAAGTAGCGCGATGCCGGTTTGTCGCCGGTGTGCGCTGCAACGCGGGCGAAAGTCTGGCGCTGCGGCTGTATCTCGCGCGCCTGCAGTTCGATGTTCATGGGCCTTGTCTCCTGTGGTTAGTAGATGGATGGCGGGGCGGCTTCAGGTGCCTTGCGGAACGGGTATTTGTTGTCTGCTGCAGAACTGCTCGAAGTCGGCTCGGGTCATCATCAGTTCGACCACCAGTTCGGGCCAGCCCACCGAGAATTCGAATTCGATGAATCCGTTGGCACGGCGGCGCAGCACGTTTACGCTGCGCTGCGTGAGATCCACCTTGGGCAGGTCCAGTCGTTCGGCTGTGGTGTTCGATTCATCCATTGCGCACTCCTTGCAGGTCGGTGCTCATGGGTTTGCACGCTGCGTGCCAAGAATTGGATTTATCGATAAAACACGGGTTAGTCCCTAGGGTTTGACGTGTGTCTGTCGTGAGGCGGACACTTTCCCCGGCTGACTTTGCATTGAATGCGTCGCGTGGGTGTCTATTGCTGCGCCGCAGCATGATCAATTGGTGAATCGGGGTTTCATCACGTGATGAATTGATCACTTTGAGAGGCGGGCACGGGTCAGCCCGAATAGGCAAGGAGGACTGTTTTATCGATAGTTATGACATGTCCCATTCGATACCTCCCTTGCCGCCGGATGCCGATTTGCGTAGTCTGGTGCGCTTCTCTACCGACGACGGCCTGATCTGGCTGTCCGGGCAGCGCATGCTGCTGATGCACTCCGCGTCGCTCATGGAGCTGCGCAAGGAGTTGATGAACACGCTTGGCCCCGGACACACGCGGCGTGTGCTCATGCGTGGTGGTTACGCGGCGGGCGAACGCGATGCGCTGCTGGCACGGCAGATACGGCCCAACGGCAGCCTGTTCGAAATGTTCGCGGTGGGGCCACAACTGCACCGGCTCGAAGGTGCGGTGCGCGCGACGCCGCTGGTCTTCGATGTGGACGAGGAGGCGGGACGTCTGCGCTGTGAGGTGCGTTGGGAGCACAGTTGGGAGGCCGAGTCACAGGTGCGCGAGTGGGGCCCGCAAAGCGAGCCTGCGTGCTGGATGCTGCTGGGCTATGCATCCGGTTATTCAAGTGCCTTCTTTCGCAAGCAGGTGCTGTTCAAGGAGCTGCAATGCGAGGCATGTGGACACTCGCATTGCCTCATCGAAGGGCGCTTTGTTCACGAGTGGCCCGATGGCGAACAGCTCGCGCGCGACTATCTTCCGGACTCGATGCTGGTACGTCTGGACGAGCTGCAATCGCAGGTTGAGGCACTGCGCACGCGGCTGCAACCCCAAGATGCGCAGGGGCCGCTGCTGGGTCAGTCGCGCGCCTTCCAGTCGGCCGTGGAACTGCTGCGCAAGGCAGCGCCCACGCAAGTCACGGTGCTGCTGACGGGGGAGACCGGCGTGGGCAAGGAACGCTTTGCGAGCGCGCTGCACGCGATGAGCCCGCGCGCGGACAAGCCCTTCGTCGCGGTGAACTGCGCGGCGCTGCCCGATGAGCTCATCGAAAGCGAATTGTTCGGCGCGGAGAAGGGTGCTTTCACCGGCGCGAACGCCACCCGCATCGGCCGCTTCGAGCGCGCCAATGGTGGCACGCTGATGCTTGATGAACTCGGCGAAATGCCGCTGCCCGCGCAGGCCAAGCTGCTGCGAGTGCTGCAGACCGGCGAGATCGAACGCCTTGGCGGCGCTAAGCCGATCAAGGTCGACGTGCGCGTGGTGGCTGCTACCAATGTGGATCTCGAAAAGGCCGTGGAGCAGGGGCGATTTCGCGCCGATCTGCTGTATCGGCTGAACGTCTATCCGATCCGCATTCCCGCGTTGCGCGAGCGGGTGGATGACATCGAATCGCTTGCCATGCATCTGTTGCAGAAGTTCTCGGCCCTACATGGCACGCGTGTGGCGGGGTTGACCGACAGGGCGATTGCAGCGCTGCGCAGTCATCGCTGGCCCGGCAATGTGCGCGAGCTGGAAAATCTGATGGAGCGCGGCCTGATCCTCTCGTCCGCTGACGAGTTGATCGACGTGACCGCGCTGTTCCCCCAGTGGAGCGACGCGGGCCAAAGTTCGGTGAACGCGCAGGGCTTTTTGTGCAGCGATGAACAGACGTCCACGCAAAGCGAGAAGAAGGCTGGCGCAACCGACTTCTACGACGCCATGCTCAACCAGGGATTGACGCTGGATGGGCTCGAAGATCGATTGCTTCAGGAGTCCGTGCGCCGCGCGGGCGGAAATCTTGCGGCAGCCGCGCGCGCACTTGGCATGACGCGACCACAATTGAGCTACAGGCTTTCACGTACGCGTGATCGCACGCCACAGCAAAAGAGGGAGTGAGAGGGAATGGCCAAACGCCCATATATTCAAGTCGCGTCGATGCAGGAGACTGACGGCTTCATTGGCAGCGACGATACCTCGCGCACCTTGACCGAGCAGACCTATGCCGAATTGCGCACCGACATCATCGAGGGGCGCCTGCTGCCCGGCAGCAAGCTGCGCGTGGAGCATCTACGCCAGACCTATGCCGTGGGCGCGGGCACGCTGCGCGAGGCGCTTACGCGGCTGGTGAGCGACGCGCTGGTTTCGGCGGAAGGGCAGCGCGGCTTTCGCGTCTCGCCGATTGCCATTGATGATCTCGAAGACCTCACGCGGCTGCGGGTGCACATCGAGACCAACGCGTTGCGCGAATCGATACGCCATGGCGACGACGCATGGCGTGCGCGGCTGCGTGCAAGCTACGAAGAATTGGCCGCCGTGGAGCAGCCGCTCACGCGCGCCAATCGCGGACGCTGGGAAGCGCTGAACCTGCGCTTTCACGAAACCCTGCTCGACGGTCGTCCGTCGCCTTGGGCGCGCAAGGTGCTCAAGCTGCTGTCGCGACATATCGAGCGTTATCGCTCGTTCGCCATCGAACTGCCGGGTGCCGTGCGTGATGTGCACGCCGAGCACACGGAGATCTTCGAGCTCGCCATGTCCGGCCATGACGCACGCGCGGCGCTCGCTCTCGAGGCCCACATCTGCGCGACGCCGCACGAACTGCTCAAGGCGCTGCGCGAGGGGCGGATGGTGCTTCCAGCGGCTGAGGCTTGATGAGTCCTCTGCGCAGGTCCGCCTGGCAGTTTTGTATGGACGGTTGATTCTTCTTCGATGAATGAAAATTCCGTAGTTCACAATATTCTGATTATGCTTGCGAATATTCAATGGGCTGTTTGCAAGAAATGACATTGGCGGAGTCAAATAATCTGGCAGGTTAATTTAACCCACTGTTTGTCTCAAGGCTTTATATATATATTGAGGAGGTTCACTATGGATTATTGAAATGCATTTACTTAATATCAAAAAGGGAAATGAATTGTTTTTTCCCATTGTCCGGAGCATGCGATTCACTCCAGCCCCAGAGGGCTTGGGTCGCCAATATGGAGGGTGGTTCGATCAGGTCAATCAGTTGATCTCTCCGCGTATGCTGCGCGTGACCTTTGCATCGATGCTGTGCCTCGCTGTGTGGGGGCAGGCCGAAGCCCAGACCAAGACGCCGTGCAATGGCACGCTGTATGTCTCCAACGCGGCTGGCAATGACACCAAGACGTTTTTCAACAGTATCGATGTCAGTACCAATCCACCCACTTTGAGCAATTTGGGCGCGACCGGTGGGGCCAATTACAACGCGCTGGGTTACAACCCGGTGGATCAGTATTTCTATGGAATGAAATACGAAGAAAACACTTTGTTCCGCGTCAATCCCGATGGTTCTGTCACAGTTGTTGGTAATGTGAGTGGGTTGCCAACAGGAAACCTCAAGGCATTTACCAGTGGTACTTTTGATACTGCCGGAAATTACTATATCAAGGTGCAGGGCGATACCAAGACGATTTATGTCGTCAATGTGAATACGCGAACCTTCACTTCTATCACCTTGAGCAAGGCCATCGAAGTGTCTGACATGGCCTTCGTCAACGGCGTGCTGTATTCGGTGGGCAACAATGGTCAGCTCTACAAGATCGAGATCAATGGGACGACCGGCACGGTCACCGACATCGGAACCGCATATGCCACCGCCACCGGTGCGCAACTGGGTGCGCAGTTTGGTGCGACCAACGGTCTGTTCGGCACGGCCAACGATGGCTCGGGCTTCTACTACATCGACGTGAACACGGGCGTGCGCACCCGCCTGTCGGCTTCACCTGTTGCGGAATCCAATGACGGAGCCAACTGTCCCGCGCAATCGCTGGACTTCCCGGCCGATCTCGCGATCACCAAGGCCGCAGGCTCTTATGTGGCAGGCAGCCCGCTGGTCTACACCATCGTGGTGAGCAACAATGGGCCGTTCGACGTCACCAACGCTCGCGTGACCGATGCGCTGCCCGCTGGCATCACAAGCGCCCAGTGGACCTGCACGGCAGCGGGCAATGCCTCCTGCGGGGTGGCCGCAGGAACCGGAGGCATTGATGTCGCCACAGCCTATGTGCCATTCAACGGGACGCTTACCTACAAGCTGTCCATGGACGTTCCCGCCGATTACACGGGAAATCTGGTGAATACGGCCACCGTGGCACTTCCCGAGAACACGCCGCTGTTGGTCGATGCCGATCTGACCAACAACACGGCCAGCGTCACCAGCGTGCAAAGCGTCGCCAATCTGGGCATCACCAAGACGGACGGCAACGGCATCTACGTCGCGGGCACGGAGGTGACCTACACCATCATGGCCACGAACGCGGGTCCGGATGCCGTCACGGGTGCCACGGTCAGCGACCTGCTGCCCGCAGGCATCGCGCAGGCGAGCTGGTCCTGCGTGGCCTCGACGGGCTCCACCTGCACGGCCAACGGCACCGGTGCGCTCAACGACAAGGTCAATCTGGCCTCGGGTGCGACGGCGACCTACACTCTCGTCATGACGGTGCCTGTCACCTTCTCCGGCACGTTGGCGAATACGGCTACGGTGCAGGTGCCAGCAGGTGTGATTGACCCCGACATCGCCAACAACACGGCTACGGACGCGGACGCGCAGGCATCGGCCAATCTGAGCATCACCAAGACCGACGGCGCAGCCAGCTACAAGCCCGGCACGGACGTGAGCTACACCATCACCGTCGCCAACAGCGGCCCGGATGCGGCCACGGGCGCCACGGTCAGCGACCTGCTGCCAGCAGGCATTACAAAAGCCAGCTGGACCTGCGTGTCCAACGGTGGCGTTTGCGCGGTCAGCGGTAACGGCGCGCTCAGCGACACGGTCAACCTGCCCGCAGGCGCGACCGCGATCTACACCATGGTCATGTCGGTGCCGACCACATTCTCTGGCACGCTGTTGAACACGGCTACGGTGCACTCGCCCGCAGGCGTGGTCGATCCAGATCCCGCGAACAACACGGCCACGGACTCCGACGCACAGGCATCGGCCGATCTGAGCATTGCCAAGACCGACGGTGCCACCAGCTACAAGCCCGGCACCGATGTGACCTACACCATCACCGCCACGAACGCAGGACCGGATGCGGTGACGGGCGCCACGGTCAGCGATGCCTTGCCTGCTGGCATCACCAAGGCGAGCTGGACCTGCGCGCCCACGGGTGGCGCGACTTGCGCGACCAGTGGAAGCGGTGCGCTCAGCGACAAGGTCAACCTGCCCGCTGGTGCTTCCGCAACCTACTCGCTGGTCATGTCGGTGCCGTCGACGTTCTCCGGCACGCTGGTGAACACGGCCACGGTGCAATCACCCGCTGGTGTGCTCGACCCGGTCCCGGGTAACAACACGGCCACGGACTCCGACGCGCAGAACTCCGCCGATCTGAGTATCACCAAGACCGACGGCGCTACCAGCTACAAGCCCGGAACGGACGTGACCTACACCATCACTGCCACGAACGCTGGCCCCGACGCGGTCACGGATGCCACGGTCAGTGACCTGCTGCCCGCAGGTATCACCAAGGCCAGCTGGACCTGCGCGTCCGCAGGTGGCACTACCTGTGCGGCCAGCGGAAGCGGTGCGCTGAACGACAAGGTCAGTCTGCCTGCTGGTGCGTCTGCGACCTACACGCTGATCATGTCCGTGCCATCGACATTCACCGGCGCACTGGTGAATACGGCCAAGGTGGCGCAGCCTACCGACACCATCGATCCGAACGCCGCCAATAACACGGCCACAGACACTGATGAGCAGCGTGCTGAAGAAGCTGTTGCCGCGACTCCGGTGCCCGTCGGCGGCGGCTGGATTCTGCTGATGCTTTCGGGCCTGGTGGGTCTGGTGGCTACGCGATTCGGAGCGCGCCGTCGCGGCTAAACGTCGGCTGGAACCGTGACGCCATACGGTTCTTCTGCATGCAAGGTGGCACATGACAATCAGTCGTGCGCCACCTTTTTTGTTTGAGCGATGCAGGCGCATCGACCGGCAGTGCAGATCGCTCATGGTCAATCTGCATGACCTTTTTTATCTAACCTCGGGCAATGAGCTTATGCTGATAAATTCACATTTTTTGAATTGAAACGACAATTTCATTGAAACTTCGTGCATGAGACCGACTCTAGACTTCAGTTCATTGACGTCAGGACGGCGAGAACACGGCAGCCATCCTGACAGACCCGCGATTTGACCGTGAGGGATTGAAGTTTCTTTATGCAGGCAGCTTTGCAAAATCAGCCGACGCGGTATTCCGCAGGCGCCAAGGCCTTTCACTGGGTACTGGCGCTGGCGTTAGTCACCCTGTTCGGCGTCGGCCTGTACATGACGGGTCTGCCGTTTTCGCCGCAGCGTCTGAAGCTCTACAACTGGCACAAATGGGCGGGTGTCACGATTCTTGCGTTGTCAGTGCTGCGCCTGCTGTGGCGCTTCACGCATCGCCCGCCACCGCTTCCCGAGAAGGTGCGCGCCACCATGCCGGGCTGGCAGCAGTTTGCCCACCATGCCGTGCACTTTCTGATGTATGCGCTGTTCTTTGCCGTGCCGCTGATCGGCTGGGCCTACAGCTCGGCATCGGGCTTTCAGATCGTGCTGTTCGGCGCGCTGCCGCTGCCCGATTTCGTGGCAGCCGATCCTGAATTCGCCAAGGCCATCAAGCCATGGCATGCCTACAGTGCTTATGCATTGGCGGCGCTGGTGGTGATGCATGTGGCGGCGGTGGTGAAGCACCAGTTTATCGACCGCGACGGTCTGCTCGGCCGCATGCTACCGGGTCGTGCCTGAATCCCGTTTTTTCAGTTTCCGAATGAGGGGCGTTGTTCCGCCTCTTCTCAACCGAATGTTTCCTTGTGAAGGAGAAATGAAATGATGTCGAAGAAGAAGTCGTTTTCTGCATTTGGCGCAGGTGTGATATTGGCAGGGTCCGCGCTGCTGATGGCAGCACCGGCCGCGCAGGCGCAGCAGGCGCTGGTTCCCGCTCAAAGCGAGATCGCGTTCGTGAGCAAGCAGATGGGCGTGCCGGTGGAAGGCAAGTTCAAGAAGTTCGATGCGCAGGTGTCATTTGATCCCGCCAAGCTCGCGACCAGCAAGGTGGCGTTCACCATCGACACCGGCAGTGCCACGCTCGGCGTGAAGGAAACCGATGCCGAACTGCCGAAGTCCGTGTGGTTTAACGTGCCGAAATTTCCGCAGGCTACATTCCAGTCTTCGGCTATCAAGTCGGTGGGCGGGGGCAAGTATGAAGTGGCTGGCAAGCTGAGTATCAAGGGCGCAAGCCAGGATGTGGTGGTGCCGGTCACGCTCACGCAGAGCGGTGCGACGACCACGGCCGCAGGCAGCTTCGCGATCAAGCGTCTGACCTTCAAGATCGGCGAGAACGAATGGGCCGACACCTCGATGGTGGCGGACGACGTGCAGGTGAAATTCAAACTGGCACTGACCGGCGTTCCCAAGATCTGAGCTAGTTCTTCTTTTTTGTTTTTCTCCCCGTTTTGATTTTTCGAATTTTTGACTGGAGTATTTTTGATGCGTAAATTCCTCTTCGCCCTCGCTGCCACTGCTGCTTTCATCGGTTCCGCCGCTCAGGCACAGACCGCCACATATGCGATTGATCCGACGCACACCTTTGCCACCTTTGAGATCGGCCACTTCGGCGCCAGCGTGAACCGCGCTCGCTTCGACAAGAAGGAAGGCTCTGTGCAGCTGGACAAGACCGCCAAGACCGGCAAGGTCGAGCTCACGCTGCACATCGATTCGGTGAACTCGGGCACGGCGCCGTTCAACAAGCACCTGCAGAGCGCGGACATTTTCGACGTCGAGAAATTCCCGACAGCCAAGTTCGTGGGCGACAAGTTCACGTTCGACGGAGATAAGGTGGTTTCGGTGTCCGGCGAAATGACCATCAAGGGCAAGACGCAGCCCGTGACCTTCAAGGCCAACCAATTCGCCTGCTATGAAAGCCCGATGCTCAAGCGCGAAGTCTGCGGTGGCGACTTTGAAACCACCATCGACCGTACAGCGTTTGGCGTGGACTACGGCGTGCAGTACGGCTTCCCGAAGAATGTGCGCATCGTCGCGCAGATTGAAGCCGTGAAGCAGTAAGCGGATCGCGTCCTTGGACGAAAAAAGGCCGACACCGCAAGGTGTCGGCCTTTTTTGCGTGCGCGCTTCAGGCCTTGCGCGAGTGGTGCCGCGCCAGATGCATGCGTTCATCGAGCGACGACAGCACCAGTGCGAACACAATGCCGACGAGCGCGCCGAGGGCTGTGTCGTAAATGCGCGAGACCGCCATGTCGGTGGCGCCCGAGTGGCCGGAGAGGGCTGTCATCAGCAGCGCCATCGGCGTGATCGCGATCTGGCCGAGCGCGTAGTTGTAGCCGATGATGATTTCGGTGACGAACTGGAAGATCGCCACGACCAGCAGGATCTGCCAGAACGAGGGATGAGCCGAGAGAATCACCCACGCGATGAACGCGCCGACGATGGTGCCGAGCGTGCGCTGCCATGCGCGGTGGATGGTGCCGGGCAGGTGCACGCCCTGCAGGATGGCGATCGCACCGATGGAGGCCCAGGCGGGGTGTGACCAGTCCATTGCGTAGGCGATCAGCGATGAGATCGCGGCGCAGATGGCGACCCGGATAGCGAACTGCGGCGCATAGCCGGGCGAGAAGGGGGGCGTTGCCGAAAGGGGGGCTGACATCGCGACCGATGGAGGTGGCGGCAGGCGCACATCGAGATCGCGCAGATGGTCGGTGAGCGCGCAGATGATGGTCGCGATAAGCGCACCGGCTCCGGTGGCGAGCACGCGCTCAGCCCATTCGGCACCTGTGGAAATGGGGCTGATGGCGGCGCTGGCAGCGAACACGAAGATCACCGCGCCGGGTGCGCCAATTTGCGTGCGGTGCGCGACGGCGGCCAGCAGACCCGCCACCACCGAGAGCAGCAGTAGCATGCCCACCGGGGTGATGCCCAGTAGAGCGAACGACGACAGCACGGCTACGGGCGCGGTCAACATGCAACCCGCCGTGAACACCATGCTGCGGCGCTTCGATGGCGAGGCGAATCGGCCAAACAGCGCGGCCATGCCACCGAGTGCGGCAAAGCCCGCCATGTGCGGCCACGGCGAGAGATGCAGCGCGATCGCCGCGATCACGACGGCAATCGTCGCCTGCATGCCGGCGACCGTGGCGTTGCGCACGGACGGAGGTCGATTGAGCGACAGGCTCTCACGCAGCCGCGCAGGAGCCAGCATTTGCACCAGCATCCGGCCGTGCGATGCGACGCTCCGCTCAGGATTGGTCATGGAGTGCGGCGATGCGCTGATCTATCACATCGAAGGCGCTGAGCAGGGTCTCGAGCGTTGCATCATCGAGGCCGACGAGCAACTCGTCCTCAAGCACCACGAGGCGCTTGCGGATGGACTGCACCGTGGTGCGGCCCTTGGGCGTGAGGTTCAGCAGCTTGATGCGGCGGTCGGTCGGATGGGGCTGGCGCTCCACCAACTCCTGGGCGACCAGCATGTCGAGCAGGCGCACGAGACTGGAGCCGTCAATGCCGATGGCGGCGGCGAGTTCGCTTTGCGATATGCCGTCACCGAGGCGAGAGAGGTGAAACAGCGGCGCCCAGACGGCGTCGCTGAGGCCGGCGGCTGCCAGTCGGGTGTCGAGCAAGTGTCTCCATCGGCGCGAAAGCCCCACAAGGCGAAAGCCGACGCGACGCCGTGGGGTGGTGAAATCCTTGTTGTTCATGCCGGCAATTTTATGAAATGATTTGAATTCAAATCATTTCAATAAGAATTGCTTGATGTCTGGATAGGGGTATTCCCGTATCCTCATGTCTCCGCATTTGTCGCGGGAGCCTTGTCAGCCGAACACGTTCGCACGCCCTACGATGCGCCGCGCCGCATCGGCGCTGACCCGGCCGCCCATCGTTCCGAGATGCACGCCCCAGTCGTTGCCGGACTGTCCGACGCGCGTCGCAAAGAACGCATCAATCACCTCGGTGCTGCTGTGCTGCAGCAGTTCAGCGCCTTGAATGGTGCGCGCGACGGCTTCGGTCATCGGGCGTGCAAGGAATTCGTCAGCGAGCGCCGCTTCGATGAGCTGCCCCGCGTTGCCTGCCATGCGGTCGAAGCGCGCGTCCTGGCCTGCGATCCGCTTCCAGTCGGCGAGCAGCGCGTCGCGGGTTTCAGGTGTGCGCTGCATTGCGCGGCGCACGTCCATGCACATCATGTTGGCCGTGCCTTCCCAGACGCTGTTGAGCGGCGCCTCTCGGTACAGGCGCGCCATCGGGTTCTCTTCGATGAAGCCGTTGCCGCCATGGCACTGCAGCGCCTCATAGGCGATGGCGGGCGCGCGCGAGCAGTTGAAGAATTTGGCTGCGGGCGTGGCCACGCGGGCGAGCAGTTTTTCGTGCGCGTTGGTCTCCATGCCATCGGTCGCCTTGGCCACGCGCAGCGCGAGCAGGGTTGCGGCTTCCGTTTCGACGGCCATGTCGGCCAGTACGTTGAGCATCATCGGGCGATCTGCTATCGCACCACCGAAGGCCGTGCGCGTGGTGGTGTGCTGCAGCGCCAGCGTGAGCGCCTGGCGCATCAGCCCGGCCGAGCCCACCGCGAAATCGAGGCGCGTGAGATGCGCGTGCGAGAGAATCTCGCGAATGCCGTGGCCTTCCTCGCCCACGCGGATCGCGAGCGTGCCCGCGTATTCGATCTCGCTCGACGCGTTGGAGCGATTGCCCGCCTTGTCCTTCAAGCGCTGTATGAAGAAGCGGTTGAACGCGCCATCCGGCAGAGTGCGCGGCAGAAAGAAGCAGGTCACACCGCCGTTGACTTTGGCGAGCGTGAAGAAGCCATCGGACTGCGGCACCGAGCAGAACCACTTGTGGCCCGTCAGCTCGTACCAGTGCGCCGTCGCGCCATGGTAGTCGGCCGAATGCGAGAAGCGCGCGGTGGTCTGCGTCTCGCGCAGATCCGAGCCGCCTTGCTTTTCCGTCATCGCATAGCCGATCACCACGGACGGCTTGTCGCCCACTTCGCGGCGGCTGAATTCATACTGCGTGCCCTTGGACTTTTCCGCCCAGATCGCGAGCGCCGGTTCTGCCGAAAAGCCCGCGAACGATGCATAGGCCATGCCGGTGGGGCAGGCCGTTCCGTGCTCGACTTGATTCCACAGATAGGAGAGCACTGCGCGTGCGTAGTGGCCGCCTTGTTCGCTGGTGCGCCAAGTGAGGTTGGGGACCTCATGCTTCCACGCGAGCGACATCAGCTCATGCCAGCTCGGATGAAACTCCACCCAGTCGATGCGGTGACCAAAGCGGTCGTGCGTCTTCAACTCCGGATCATGGCGATTTGCCAGACGCGCAAGCTCCTGCACGCCTGCATCTCCTGCCAGTGCACCGAGCGAGGCGCAGCGCTCCTGCGCCCACGCGGCCTCCCGTGCAATCGCGGCGGTGAGTACAGCATCGTCAGAAAACGCATTGAACCCGCTTGCGGGCTGTGCCTGATTGCGCACCTCGTGCGTGCGGTAGCGATCAGTGGGCGCGATGAGGGATGCGCTGGAAGTGGACTGGTTCATGGTCTTGTCTCCTTGGTGATCGAATGGATGTTGATGGGGTTCAGCGCCCCGGTGTGGCGACGCTCGCACAAGCCAGCGCCGCAATCTGATCGGAGAGGGCTGCGATCTCGATGCGCTGCTCCGCCTCGTTCAACTGCGATGCATTTGCCAGCGGCGAGAGCGGCCCGATCAGCCCCTCCATGAACCCGCCGACGATCACGGTGCAGGCCACGTCGGCACGCACATCACCTCGCATGCTGCGGTCGGCCTGACCCTCAAGAATCACCGCCCGGATCACTTCGCTGATGGCGGCGCGATAGGTCAACCGCTCCTCGTCAATCGCCTTGTCGCAAGGCTCGGCAATCAACGCATACGCCAGTCGCGGGTTGCGCATCGCCCGCAGTACAAAGGTGGTGACCATCGAGTGCAAGCGCTCAGCAGCCGACCCACCGGAAGCCGCGATGTCGGACAACACATCCACCTCCCGCTGCGACACCCGTGACAGGACTTCGGCGAACAACTCCGCCTTGGACGGGAAATACCGGTACACCGTTCCCGTGGCAATTCCTGCAGTAGCAGCCACATTGGCCACTTGTGCCTCCTGCCATCCTCCTTCGCTGACGAGGGCGCGGGCGGCTTGGAGAATACGGGTGCGGTTGTCTTGAAGACGTGCCTCAACGGCGGCGGTTTGACGATAGGCCATGAAAGAATGAATGGTGATTCACAATGGTATGAATGCTAATTCATTCTTTGGAAAAGTACAACCGGACAAAGAGAGCAGGCTCACCCTCTCCCTCATGCAAGGGCTGGTATTCGGTTTCTTGCTTGCTTCTGCTGGGTGGTTGCTTGCGGAGGCCGGGAGTTCCGCCGGCGGCGGAGTAACTTTTTGGTCTTGCCCCAAAAGTCACCAAAAATGCGCTTTCAATACCCGCGGCAGAACTCACTTCGTGCCCTTCGGGCACTCCGTTCGGACAACCGCCGCGAGTCAGTGTTTACCTAAGAGGAATGTTCGGCACGTCGCTTTGCTCGTGCCGAATCATCTCGCGACTTCGCGAGATGTGGGTGCGCTGGTGTTGTGCGGTTTGCTGACGGCAGCGCGATCATTCTCGCGCAAAAAGGAGCAGTGGGCATTTGCTGCCCAACCCAACTGCGAAAGCGTTCAGGCACGAGCGAAGCGACGTGCCGCACACACCTCTTCAAAACCGATTTCCGGCGGTTGTCCGAGCAGAGTGACGAAGGAACGCAGCGAGTTCCGCCGGATGACTTCCAAGCGCGTTTTTGACTACTTTTTGCGCGCAAGCAAAAAGTGATTGCCCCGCCGGGGGCAGTCCCGGCCTCCGTAAGCAACCCCCCAGCAGCCGCCAGCCTCACAAAAGAAAAACGCCGCGAAAAAACGCAGCGTTTTCATAACCCAGAGAACGGGTAACAGGGCTTAACCCGTAAGGGGTGAAAGAAGGGCTCAGCCCTTATGCTTCCCCGCCGCATTGGCCGCAGCCAACGCAGTCATATTCACCACCCGCCGCACGGTAGCGGAAGGCGTGAGCACATCCGCCGCACCACCACCGCCGAGCAGAATCGGCCCAATGGTCGTGCCATGTCCACCTGTCTGCTTGAGCACGTTGAACAGAATGTTCGCCGCGTCGAGGTTCGGGCAGATCAGCACGTTGGCCGAGCCGGAGAGCGTGGTCTCCAGCAGCGTGTTGTGGCGGACCTTCTCGGACAGGGCTGCGTCGCCGTGCATCTCGCCGTCGCACTCGATATGCGGGGCCAGTTTCTGGAACAGGTCGCGGGCCTTGCGCATCTTGAGGGCGGAAGGGCGTGTGGACGAGCCATAGTTGGAGTGCGAGAGGAACGCGACCTTGGGCGGCAGGCCGAAGCGGTGCACTTCCTCGGCCGCCATCAGCGCGATGGAGGCCAGCTCTTCGGCGGTCGGGTCTTCGTTGATGTAGGTGTCGGCGATGAACAGCGTGCCGGTGTCCAGCATCACTGCGTTCACGGTGGCGAGCTGGGTGGCCTGTTCCTTCAGACCCAGCACGTCGCGCACATGGCCGAGATGGGCGTCGAACTTGCCGACCAGACCGCAGAGCATCGCGTCCGCATCACCCAGATGCACCATCAGTGCAGCGATGATGGTGTTGGAGCGGCGCACGGCGGCCTTGGCGGCTTCGGGCGTTACGCCGTCGCGGCCCATGAGCTTGTGGTACGTCTCCCAATACTGGCGGAAGCGCGGATCGTCCTCGGGGTTGCAGATCTCCACGTCCTTGCCGAGCTGCATGCGCAGGCCTGCCTTGGTGATGCGGGCCTGAATGACGGCGGGGCGGCCGATCAGGATCGGCTTGGCCAGACCGTCGTCGATGGCGACCTGTGCGGCGCGCAGCACGCGTTCGTCTTCACCTTCGGCATAGGCGACTCGCTGGACATTCGCCTTGGCGGCGGCGAACACCGGGCGCATGAACATGCTGGTCTGGTAGACAAAACGCGTCAGGCTCTCGCGGTAGGCCTCGATGTCTTCGATGGGGCGGGTGGCGACGCCGGATTCTTGTGCAGCCTTGGCGACCGCCGGGGCGATGCGCAGAATCAGGCGGGTGTCGAACGGCGTGGGGATCAGGTAGTCTGGGCCGAAGCTCAGTTCCTTGCCCTGGTAGGCGGCGGCCACCTCATCGCTCACATCAGCCTTGGCCAGTGCAGCGATCTCGCGCACGCAGGCGAGCTTCATGGCTTCGGTGATCTTGGTGGCACCGCAGTCGAGCGCGCCACGGAAGATATAGGGGAAGCACAGCACGTTGTTCACCTGGTTCGGATAGTCCGAACGGCCGGTGGCGATGATGCAGTCGGGGCGGATGGCCTTGGCCAGCTCGGGGCGGATTTCCGGCTCGGGGTTGGCGAGCGCGAGGATGATCGGCTTGTCGCCCATGGTCTTGACCATGTCGGCGGAGAGCACGCCGGGTGCCGAGCAGCCGAGGAAGACGTCGGCACCGTTGACCACGTCGGCCAGCGTGCGCGCGTCGGTCTTCTGGGCGTAGCGTTGCTTGGATTCGTCGAGGCCACCGGGGCGACCGTCATAGATCACGCCCTTGGAGTCGACCATGTAGACGTTTTCGCGCTTGACGCCGAGGCCGACCATCACGTCCACGCAGGCAATCGCCGCAGCGCCCGCGCCGGAGACGGCGATCTTCACCTTATCAATCTGCTTGCCCACAAGTTCGAGACCGTTGAGCAGGGCGGCGCTGGAGATGATGGCGGTGCCGTGCTGGTCGTCGTGGAACACCGGAATCTGCATGCGCTTGGACAGTTCACGCTCGATGTAGAAGCACTCGGGGGCCTTGATGTCTTCAAGGTTGATGCCGCCGAGCGTGGGCTCGAGCGAGGCGATGATCTCGATGAGCTTGTCCGGATCGCGCTCGGCCAGTTCGATGTCGAACACGTCCACGCCCGCGAACTTTTTGAACAAACAACCTTTGCCTTCCATGACCGGCTTGCTGGCCAGCGGGCCGATGTCGCCCAGACCCAGCACGGCCGTACCGTTGGTGATCACGCCCACCAGGTTGCCGCGCGAGGTGTATTCTGAAGCCAGCGACGGATCGGCTTCGATGTCCAGACACGGATAGGCCACGCCGGGCGAGTACGCCAGCGACAGGTCGCGCTGGTTGGACAGCGGCTTGGTCGGCGTGACGGAAATCTTGCCCTTGGAAGGGTTGCGGTGGTATTCGAGGGCGGCTTCGCGCAATGCAGCTTCTGCTGCAGACAAGTTCTGGGTCATACGTTACTTACTACTGAACAAAGGGGAAAGTCTGGCAGAGCTTACTCCAGCCTGACCAGCCTTTCGCGCTAGGCTGAACCCTAGCGTGGTTGCAACAAAAGAATACAAAAAGCCCCGGCGCCATGCAGCGCAAGGGCTTGGTGTCAGGTCCCTTGGGTAAAGGGTTCAGACATGCGGGCTGGTACTGGTTTGTGGTTCAGTGCGCATCGGCCTGTGCCGCAGCTCGCACAGCAGCCGAGGTGTCGGCGCTGGTGCCATTGAAGAAGATGTTCAATAGTACCGCAGAGAGCGACGCCAGCAGAATTCCCGATTCGATGAGTGGGTGGATGGCGTGCGGCATCCATTGGCGGAAATTGGGCGCGACCAGCGGGATCATGCCCACACCGATGGAGACGGCCACGATCATCGCGTTGTTGCGGTTCTTCTGGAAGTCGACATTACTCAGGATGCGGATGCCGGTGGCGGCCACCATGCCGAACATGACGAGGCCCGCGCCGCCGAGCACCACAGTCGGCAGCGATTCGATCAGCGCGGCCATCTTGGGCAGGATGCCCAGAATGATCAGGATGACGCCGCCCGCCACGCAGACCCAGCGGCTTTTGACGCCAGTGACAGCGACAAGGCCCACGTTCTGCGAGAAGCTGGTGTAGGGAAAGGTGTTGAAGATGCCGCCCAGCAGGGTGCCAAGGCCGTCGGTGCGCAGGCCGCGCGTGAGGTCGTCCTGCGAGACTTCCTTGCCCGTCATGTCGGACAACGCGAGGAACATGCCCACGGATTCGATCATCACCACCACCATCACCAGTGACATGGTGAGGATCAGGATCGGGTCGAACACCGGCGTGGCGATCTCGAACGGCAGCACGAGGTCGAACCACTCGGCCTTGGCGACCTTGTTGAAGTCCATCAGGCCCATGGCGGCGGTGATGATGCCGCCCACCACGATGCCCGCGAGCACCGAGACGTTGGCCAGAAAGCCCTTGCCAAAGCGTGCGATCAGCAGGATGGTGACCAGTACCGCGCCGGAGATGCCGACACCGGCCAGATCCGCATACTTGGGATTCGGAATGGTCGGAACCACCGCAAATCCCTTGGGGATGGGGGGCAGCGAGGAGCCGGGCGCTCCGGCATTGGCCTGCGCATCGGCCAGCCATTTCAGATGCTCGGGGTTGGGCACGGAGGGCGCGGTCGGGCCTACGGGATTGCCGAAGATCCAGTTGATGCCCACGCGCATGAGGCTGATGCCGATCACCGCGATGATGGTGCCGGTGACCACAGGCGGGAAGAAGCGCAGCATGCGGCTGATGAGCGGCGCGATCAACAGCGAGATGATGCCTGCGCCGATTACCGAGCCGAAGATCAGCCCGGCTCCGGCCTGACCTCCGGTGGACTGCGCCATCGAGATCATCGGTGCGACGGACGCGAAGGTCACGCCCATCATCACGGGCAGCTTGATGCCGAACCACTGGGTGGCGCCCATGGCCTGGATCAGCGTGACCAGACCACAGACGAACAGGTCGGCCGAGATCAGATGCGCGACCTGCTCGGGCGCCAGGTTCAGCGCGCGGCCCACGATCAGCGGGACGGCGACAGCTCCTGCATACATGACCAGCACATGCTGGAGACCCAGCGTGGTGACCTTGCCAAGTGGGAGTTTTTCATCGACAGGATGGACGGAAGATGACATGGGGCTACTACCTCTGTGCTTTACACAATGCTTGAGTGCGCTTGCATGCAAGGTTCAAGCCAGCATGCTGCGAAGAACTTTGCGCACAATAATTCATACAAAAAGTGTATACAAAACAAGTGGGCGCGCATCCCCCGGGAAACCCTAGCGCACCCCACGCCGGTGCCTGGGCCGCGCTTTAAGCAGGTGCGCCCCGCCGTGGTGCGCGACAAATCGCGTGTGCAAGCGGCTACGACGCAGTTGCGCTGGCATTTTCTCGGCGCTTGGAGGAACGGGGCAGGCAGGGCTTTGGCCCTTCACCGGGGCTGGTGCGACCCGGTTTCAGGCCGCTTCAGCTGAAAGGAGGAAACCAGATAGTGGAAAGCAATTGCACGATCTGGATGCGCGAGAGCGAGGTTGCGACCTCATTTCTGCTTCATCAGATGCACCCCCAGCGCGTGGTACGCGGGCAGCGAGATGGGATCGTTGGCTGCATTGCCCGCGACGGGATGCGAGGCAAAACGCGCAACCACCATCTCCGCCTTCGGGTCGATCCAGATCGTCTGGCCATGCACGCCGCGTGCGGCAAATGCACCGTGCGGGTTGTGCGAGACCCACCACATGTCGCGGTAGGTCCAGCCCGGCAGCAGCTTGTAGCCAGCCTTCGCGAAGTCGGCCGGATTGCCGCCGCGCCGGATGTCTTCCACCGCCTTCTTGGGCACGATCTGCTGACCATTGAAGACCCCATCGTTACGCAGCATTTCGCCGAACCGGGCGAGGTCGCGCAACCCCGTGTTCAGGCCGCCACCTGCAAACGGCGTGCCGGTCGAATCGACCGACATATAGGCATCCTGCTCGGCGCCAAGGCGGCTCCAGATGCGCTCGGACAGCAACTCGGCCACGCTCTTGCCGCTCACGCGGGCCAGGATCCAGCCGAGCGCATCGGTGTTGGCTGTGCGGTAGCCGAATGCTTCGCCGTGTGCGCCTTGCGGCTTCACCGTCTGCAGAAAATCGTAATAGCTGCGCGGGCCGCTATAGTCCTTGGGCTTGGGCAGCGGATTGCCGGCGGCGGCATGTGCCCAGACTTCGGCGTGGGGGTCTGCATAGTCCTCGCTGAAGCGGATGCCGGTGGTCATGTCCATCACTTGGCGAACGGTGGCGCTGCCGAATGCCGAGGACGCGAGTTCGGGCACGTAGTCGGACACGCGGCGCGACGGATCGAGCTGGCCTTCGGCGCTGAGCATGGCGGCGAGTGTGCCGACAAACGATTTGGTCACCGACATCGCACCATGCTGACCGTCCGCACGCAGCACGCCGAAGTAGCGCTCATAGACTACGCGGCCCTTGTGCAGCACCATGATGCCGTCGGTGTAGTTGGCCTTGAGCGATTCTTTCCAGGTCATCGATTTGTCGGTGCCGAGGGGCTGGAAGACCAGGTCGTCGATGTCGTCCCGCAGTGCTTGGGGCAGCGCTGTGGCGGGCCCCAAGCCGCGCGAAACGTTCACCGTCGGCATGAGCTGACGGAAGTGCGACACGCTCCAGCGCATGGCCGGAAACTGGAAGTAGGAACCATCCTCGAACCGCAAAATGCGATCAGCGGGAGGTGGCGAGCCCACCATCCAGCCCAGCCTCGCGGGATCGCTGGCGTCGGCATCGGGATAGGTGGGCGATGTGGCTGCAGGCCCGGCGGCGTGCGCGAAGGTGGAGGACAGTGCGACGGCAGCAGCGACCGTGCGACGCAATGCTTTGTGGCGAAACGACATGGCGATGACTCCCTCGAGTGAATGAGCCCGGTGGCAGGCAATGCGCCATGCTGCCACAGTGCCGCGTCGTGAGTTGCGCCAGTGGGGAATCAGCGTGCCGGTTGCAGCGCGCCTTGGTCAGGTGTGCTTTTCGATGACTGGGCCAGCCATTGGCTCACGCCGGTCAGCACCAGTCCGACCACGGTTAGTGCGCCCGCCGCCCAGCTCAGCGACAGCAGGCCGAGGCCGCCGGCGATGACCGCCCCGCCGACCCAGGCGCCCAGGGCATTGCCCAGATTGAAGGCCGAGATGTTCAGGCTGGACGCGAGGTTCGAGCCCGCCGACCCGGCTGATTGCAGCACCTGCATCTGCATCGGAGCCACCGTCATGAACGCGGCGATGCCAAGCAGCAGCACATAGCCCATGGCGACCCAAGGGCTGCCGAAGGTCCAGCGACCGGCGATCAGCGCGACGAGCAGCGCAGCCAGCGTGATGAACAGCGCGCGCATCACCCCGCGGTCGGCCAGCTTGCCGCCGTAGTAGTTGCCGATGGCCAGACCCGCACCGAATACCAGCAGCGTGATCGCGACGAGCTGGTTGCCCATGTGGGTGATCTGCGTGAGCAGCGGCTCGATGTAGGTGTAGAGCGCGAACACGCCCGCAAAGCCGAATACGGTGATGCCCAGCCCGAGCCAGACCTGCGCATTGCCGAGCACTGCCAGCTCTTGCTTGAGCGAGGAGGGGGCGGGGGCCGCCACGTCGCGCGGCACGAAGATCGACAGGATGAGGAAGGCGATCACGCCCACGCCCGCCACGGCCGCAAACGCCATGCGCCAGCCGAAGTGCTGGCCGATCCACGCGCCCGCAGGCACGCCGAGCAGGGTGGCGAGCGTCAGGCCCGAGAACATCAGCGCGATGGCCGATGCCTTCTTTTCGGGCGCGACGAGACCAGTCGCCACGACCGCGCCCACGCCGAAGAAGGTACCGTGCGTGAGCGAGGTGAGCACCCGCGCGGCCATCAGCCAGCCGTAGGTGGGGGCGAACACCGCTGCGGCATTGCCCGCGATGAAGATCAGCATCAGCGCGAGCAGCAATTGCTTGCGCGGCCAGGTGCGGGTGCCGAGGGTGAGCAGCGGCGCGCCGATGGCCACGCCGATGGCGTAGCCCGAGATCAACGTGCCGGCCGTGGGGATGGAGATCTGCAGGTCCTGGCTCACTTGCGTGAGCAGACCCATGATGATGAATTCGGTAGTGCCGATGCCAAAGGCACCAGCGGCCAGAGCCAACAGGGAGGCGGGCATGATGAAAGGGTTCCTTGTGGGAGGTGCGTTTGCGTGGAGATGCGAATCTCGCGTGATGGCGAGACCCGATGGTTGTACTTTGCACGTCGCGCACAGTTTTGTGTAGCCGGAACATGGGAACAGGACTTGTGCCATCATGGAATGAATCAACCGCTTTTCATCCACGAACCATGGCCACCAGAAACGCATCGCCCGCGCCCAAGTCCGGTCAGCTCGGCACCGAGATCAACCGCTCCGGCGAACTGGAGGTGTTTGTGCGGGTGGCGGAACTCGGCAGTTTTTCTGAGGCTGCGCGCAGAAGCGATGTGTCGCCGTCGGCCATCAGCAAGATCGTCGCGCGGCTCGAGGCGCGGCTCGGCGTGCAGTTGCTGCAGCGCTCCACTCGGCATCTGCAGCTCACGCCCGAGGGCCGCAAGCTCGCCGACAACGGCAAGCGCGTGCTGGCCGATCTGAGCGAGCTGGAAACCTCGGTCACTGCTCGCAGCATTCCGTCGGGCGTGGTGCGCATCAACGCGAGCACCGCCACCGGCCAGCGCCTGCTGATTCCGCTGGTGCCGCTGCTCATGCAGACCTATCCGGAACTGCGCATCGACCTGAGCTTCACCGATTACGTGGTCGATCTCATCGAGGCTCGCGCCGACATCGCGATCCGCTGGGGCAGCCTGCCCTCATCCGACAACGTGGCGCGACTGCTGGGCCGCACGCGACAACTGATCGTGGGCTCGCCGGAGTATCTGGATCGCATCGGCAGGCCGCGCCATCCGGATGATCTCGAACGCTTTGTGCGCATCGGCTGGAACTATCCGCGCGCCGTGCCGCACTGGCCGCTGTGCGACAAGAAGCGCAAGGGCCACGAGCGCATCCATGTGAGCATGGGCGAGGTGCTGCGGGTGAACGATGGCGAGGCGATGCGCAATCTCGCGCTGCACGGCGCGGGGCTCGCGCGGCTGTCGCTCTACCACGCGTGGGACGATCTGCAGGCTGGGCGGCTCGAAGCCGTGCTTGAAGACTACAACGCGGGCGACCTCGAACCCATTCACGCGCTCTACGTCGGCAAGCCCGGCCACCTGCCGCTGCGCACGCGCGCGGTGCTGGATTTTCTCAAAGAACATGTGGACCTGCGGCATGCGGAGAAGGTGCCGAAGGAGTTTCTCAAACGTGCCAAAAGTTAGTTATGGATGCCAGTGGCTGCGTTGCACGATGGTTTCCTGATCGGCATAACGTGCTGCCGCCAGCGTCTGTGACAGGCGATTGGCCGCTTCGACGATGGCATCGGCATGGCGCAGCAGCTCGGCGTTGGCGTCGTCGCTCGCGGGCACGGCCAGGCTCAACGCGCCAATGACCGCACCGCGCGCGGCGAACACCGGCGCGGCGATGCTCGCGGCCAGCGCATTGGCCTCGCCCACGGTGGCGTGGTAGCGGCGCTGGCGGATGGTCTCCATGAGATCGCCGAGGTGTCCGGTGAACGCCAGAATCACTTGACCGGCCGCACCGCGATCCAGTGGCAGCGGCTCGCCTACGCGCGTGGGGCTCACGAATCCATCGGCACCGCGCACACGCAGCAGCCGCACACGTCTGCCATGTTCGAGCGCGAAGAAGGAGGCGCTGTGTCCCGTAGCCTGCGCGAGTGCATGCAGCGTTGGTTCGATCACATTGCGCAGATCAAAGGCTCGCTGGTAGCGCGCGCCGAGCAACGCCACCGCAGGCCCGAGCCGCCACACGCCACCGGGCAGCGCCACCAGATAGCCCGCGACCGAGAGTGTGCGCGCCAGCCGCAGCGCGGTGGGCTTGGCGAGCTGCGTGCGCTGCGCGAGCTGGGCGAGCGTGAGCTGCGCATCGTGCTCGCCAAACGCATCGAGCAAGCTCAATGCGCGCAGCACGGCGGTGACCGTGGTGCCCGTGACCGTGACCGTGGGGGCGTCGGCATCGATGTCGGAATCAGGCATGCAAGTTCTCACTGAGCCCAAACACCGTGCGGGGCTGGATCGTCATCGCTCTTTCATCTGCATGTAACTCACGTTGACTAACCTGCCGGGCTTGGCGCGCGGCACATGGCGTGCGAAATGGTTGAACGAGCGAATCCCACATGATTGAAGTATCGAAAAGAGCGAAAAGTACGACCCTGCGCGCAGCAACGCTCAGGGTCTGGATGGTATGCATCTGCATGTTGCTGGCGTGGATGTTGCCACAACAGGCAGGCGCTGCTGCTTCCGTGCAATGGCAACTCGACAAGACCATCTACAAGCGCGATGAGGCCATCAAGGCGAGTTTCCAGAACATCGCGACGCCCGGCAAGACGCATTGGGTCGGCATCTGGTCCTATCCCGATTCAGGTACGCGCTATGGCGCATGGGACCGTGCATCGAATGGCGGGCAGGGCTCTCTCCAATGGGCCTACCTCCCGCAGACGGCCTCGGGCGAGGTCAGCCTCAAGGGTGTCGCGCCGGGTCGCCATGTGGCGTTTCTGCTCGCCGACGACGGCTATGCGTGGCTGTCCACGCCCATCGTCTTCTGGGTGACGGAAGACGGCACAGCGCAGCGCGAGGCGGGCAGCCTGACAAGCAACCTGCGCAGCTACGACGTCGGCGCGAGCGTGTCGCTGCAATACGGCGGCATCGCTTCAGCGGCCAAGAACTGGATCGGCGTCTGGCGTTATGAAGACGGCCCCGGCGTCAAGAGTGACGGCCCTTGGAGCTTTGCACAATCCAATTCATCGTCCCAGTACAAATACGCGACCAGCGCGAGCGGGCAGTGGGATGTGACGGGTCTTGCGGAAGGCACCTACGCCGCCTTTCTGTTGGCCAACGATGGCTACCAATGGATGGCGCCGCCCGTGCTGTTCGAGGTGAAGACCAAGCCCATCGATCCTTCCACGCTCATCGGGCCACCGGCCTTCGATGGCAAATCCACCGAGCTCAAAGTGCTGCAGTTCAACGTCTGGTTGCGTGGCACGGGCGTGGGCGCGGGTGGCCCCGACATGATCGCCGACGTGATCCGCGACAGCGGTGCTGACGTGGTCACGCTCAGCGAAACCGGGCAGGCTTACGGCGCGCAACTTGCGAATGACCTTGCCAAGCGCGGCTATCTGTTCCACTCCTATGGGCCGGACAAGGACGTGGGCGTGGTCTCGCGCTATCCGATCATCGAGACCTCGGAGTTCAACCGTTTCTCCAAAGCGGTAATCAATGTGAACGGCACGCCGGTCGCAGTCTATTCGGGACACTTGGCCTATCAGTGGTACGTCTGCTATCTGCCGCGCGGCTATGGCGGCGGCACACCGTCGGGCAATCCGACCAGCGAATACGGTTGGAACAAGATCCCGAGTGGGCCGATCACCGATGTGCCGCTGATTCTGGATCTCAACGAAAAATCGGGTCGCCCCGAATCGATCCGCCAGTTCGTTGCCGACGCCAAACTCGAGCGCGACAAGGGTCGCCTCGTCGTGATGGCGGGAGACTTCAACGAGCCCTCGCACCTCGACTGGAACGAGGCCACCAAGGCGCTCTATGACCACAACGGAACGGTCGTTCCGTGGCAGAGCACGACGCTCTTGGAGCAGGCGGGCTATCTGGATGCTTACCGCGTGAAGTTCCCGAATCCGGTCACCCATCCCGGTTTCACCTGGCCGTCGGACAATCCGCTCAAACCCACGTCCAGCCTCACCTGGGCGCCGGACGCCGACGAGCGCGACCGCATCGACTATGTGTTCTATCAGCCCGACGCGCGTCTGAGCCTTCAGGGCGCGACCGTGGTCGGTCCGCGCAAGTCCATCCTGCGCAACCAGCGCGTTGCCGAGACCAGTGAAGACCCGATCCTCGAGCCGCTTTCGGGCTGGCCCACGGACCACAAATCGGTGATGGCGACCTTTGTGATCAAGCCGCTCGCGCTCACGCTGCCGCAGCTCGCAGGCGGCACGCAGAACCAGGCCTATACAGGCAGCCTGCCGGTGCTTGGTGGCACCGCGCCATACACCTACAGCATCGTCGCCGGAAGCCTGCCGCCCGGCATGCAACTGGGCAGTGACGGCGCGTTGAGCGGTTCGCCCACGGCCAGCGGATTCTTCGCGTTCACCGTGCAGGTGAAGGACGCTAAGGGCAGCGTGGCCGAACGTGCCTACACCCTCGACGTGGCCGCCGCACCCGAGCCCGAAAAGCTCCGCAGCACGGTGACACTCACCTCCACGCCCAACCCCTCGCGGCCCGGCGATGCAGTGGCCTTCAACGTGGTGGTGAGCACGGAATTGGTCGCGGCGCAGAGCCTGAGCAAGCGCGCCAAGGCCGCCCCCGCCGTGCCCACCGGCACCATCGCCTTTACCGACAACGGTGCGCCCATCGGCTCGGTGCCGCTCGTCGGCGGCAGCGCGAGCTGGAGTGCGCCCGCGTTCGCTGCTGGCACACACACCATCGTCGCGAGCTACTCGGGCGACGCGCAGGTCGCAGCTACCAGCATGACGATGACGCAGATCGTCACCTCGGCCATCGAGGGGACGGCCCAACCGGTGCCGTCGCTCAGTGAGGCGGCGTTGTGGCTGATGAGCTTGGTGCTGCTGGTATTCGGCTTGCGACGCTTGAAACGCTGACCTGATCAAGGCGACCGCTGAACACAGCCTCGTCGGATTCGCATCCGGCGGGGCTGTCGAGTTTTTGAAGTCGCCGTTTCACTGTGTGGAATGATCTTGGCGGGCGAAATTTCTGTGTCTACTCTGCGGTCCTTAGAAAAGTCCATTCAGGAGATAGACATGAAGACCCTGGTCACCCAACAACTTACCCGACAACTGCGCCGCCGTGGCGCGATGGCCCTGGTGCTGCTGTGCGCGAGCGCGGCGTCCTGGTCGCAAGCACCGTATCCCAACAAGCCTGTGCGCGTGGTCGTGCCTTTCGCCGCAGGCGGCGCGGTGGACACCGTGGGCCGCAGCGTGGCCGAGCGACTGGCGGTGCAGATGGGCCAGCCCGTCATCGTCGACAACAAGCCCGGCGCAAACGCCAACATCGGCACCGAGAACGTCGCCAAGTCGCCAGCGGATGGATATTCGCTGCTGGTTGGCGCCAACGGCGTGGTCACCAACAACACGCTGTACCCGAACCTGTCGTTCAACGGCCTGCGCGACTTCACGCCGATCGCACGCATCGGCTACGCGCCGCTGGTTCTCGTGACGCCTGCCGACGCCCAGTACAAGAACGTGCAGGAACTCGTCGCCGCCGCGCGCGCCAAGCCCGGCGCGATGAACTACGGCTCGGCAGGCAATGGCAGCTCGGGTCATCTGGCCGGTGCGCTGTTTGAATCGGTCGGCAAGTTTGACGCGCTGCATGTTGCCTACAAGGGCGGCTCGCCTGCGCTGATCGATCTGATTTCCGGTCGCCTCAACTTCATGCTGCTCAATCCTCTTGAAGTGCTGCCGCATGTGCAGTCCGGCAAGCTCAAGGCGCTGGCCGTGACTGGCGAGAAGCGCGCGCCCATGCTGCCCAACGTGCCGACCATGGCGGAGGCGGGTGTCACTGGGTTTGACGCGAGCGTCTGGTGGGTGCTGATGGCCCCGGCCAAGACACCGGCTGACATCGTCAACAAGCTCAACGCCGAAACCCTCAAGGCACTGGCCGATG
The DNA here is from genome assembly GCF_011305995.1 of Diaphorobacter sp. HDW4A. GTDB lineage: Bacteria > Pseudomonadota > Gammaproteobacteria > Burkholderiales > Burkholderiaceae_C > Diaphorobacter_A. The sequence goes on from NZ_CP049910.1 coordinate 402,113, forward strand.
CAGGCACGCGCGAGCGGCTCAATGCCCTCGGCGCGGTGATCACGCCGTCGTCCTCGGCCGATGCGGCAGCCTTCCTCAAGAGCGAATCCGCCAAGTGGGAAAAGGTCATCCGCGACGCGAACATCAAGGCGGATTGAGGCGCTTCGTTCGAACGTTTTTTTCAACGACAAAGAAGGGGAGAGTTCACATGATCATCGATTGCCACGGCCACTACACCACGGCCCCCAAGGCGCTTGAGAACTGGCGCAACGCGCAAATAGCGGGCATCAACGACCCGTCGCAGAAGCCTCGCGTGAGCGACTTGAAGATCAGCGACGACGAGCTGCGCGAATCCATCGAGACCAACCAGTTGCGTCTGATGAAGGAACGCGGCGCGGACCTGACCATCTTCAGTCCGCGCGCCAGCTTCATGGCCCACCACATCGGCGACTTCGAGGTATCGAGCACCTGGGCGGCGATCTGCAACGAGCTCTGCCATCGTGTGTCGCAACTCTTCCCCGAGCATTTTGTTGGCGCGGCCATGCTGCCGCAGTCGCCCGGTGTCGATCCCAAGACCTGTATCCCCGAGCTCGAAAAATGCGTGAAGGAATACGGCAACGTCGGCATCAACCTGAACCCTGACCCGAGCGGCGGCCACTGGACCAGCCCACCGCTCGCCGACCGTCACTGGTACCCCATCTACGAAAAGATGGTCGAGTACGACATCCCCGCGATGATCCACGTGAGCACCAGCTGCAACGCCTGCTTTCACACCACCGGCGCGCACTATCTGAACGCGGACACCACGGCGGTGATGCAGCTCATCCAGGGCGATCTGTTCAAGGATTTCCCGACCCTCAAATTCGTCGTGCCACACGGCGGGGGCGCGGCGCCATATCACTGGGGCCGTTTCCGTGGCCTCGCGCAGGAAATGAAGAAGCCCTTGCTGGAAGAGCATCTGCTCAACAACATCTACTTCGACACCTGCGTCTACCACCAGCCCGGCATCGATCTGCTCACCAAGGTGATCCCGGTGAAGAACATCTTGTTCGCCAGCGAAATGATCGGCGCCGTGCGCGGCATTGATCCGCAGACCGGCCACTACTACGACGACACCAAACGCTATGTGAACGCGACCGCCAACCTGAGCGACGCTGAACGCCACATGGTTTTTGAAGGCAACGCCCGCCGCGTGTTCACACGACTCGACGCACAACTCAAGGCCAAGGGCCTGTAAGGAGAACTCACCATGTACGAACTTGGAGTCGTCTACCGCAACATCGCGCGCACCGACTGCGCCACCACCGACGCCCTTGCCTCACTGGGCTCCGCCACAGTCCACGAAGCCATGGGACGCGTCGGCCTGCTCAAACCCTATATGCGCCCGATCTACGCGGGCGCGCAGGTCTCTGGCACGGCGGTCACCGTGCTGCTGCACCCCGGCGACAACTGGATGATGCACGTCGCCGCCGAACAGATCCAGCCCGGCGACATCGTGGTCGCGGCCATCACCGCGGAATGCACCGACGGCTATTTCGGCGACCTGCTCGCGACCAGCTTCAAGGCACGCGGAGCGCGCGCGCTGATCATCGACGCGGGCGTGCGGGATGTGAAGACGCTGACGGAAATGCAGTTTCCGGTGTGGAGCAAGGCGATCAGCAGCAAGGGGACGATCAAGGCTACTTTGGGTTCTGTGAACGTGCCTGTGGTGTGCGCAGGGGCGTTTGTCACGCCGGGCGATGTGATCGTTGCTGATGATGATGGGGTGGTGTGTGTGCCGCGTTCTGTTGCCGCTTCCACGCTGGTTGCGGCGCAGGCTCGGGAGGCTAATGAAGCTGCCAAGCGGGATAAGCTTGCTTCCGGTGTTTTGGGGCTGGATATGTACTCGATGCGGGAGCCGTTGGCTGCGGCTGGGCTTCGGTACATTGATTGAGTTTTGGCGCACTCAAACTGCGCTTGTTCTTTTTGTTTTTTGTGCTGCTGCTGGGTGGTTGCTTACGGAGGCCGGGAGTTCCGCCCCGCGGCGGAGTGACTTTTTGCGCGCAAGCAAAAAGTTACTCGCCAGCCGGGGCGAGACCCGGCCTCTGCCCTTAACCCCGCAGCAGAAGCCAAAGAATCACCCCAACAAATCCACAAGAGACCGAGCAATGACCTTGGTAGCCCGACGCAAGTCGTCCAACTCCACCCGTTCATCAGACCGCTTGGCATGCGACTCCAACACAGTCCGAGGCCCGGCCCCATAAATCACACCGGGAATCCCACGCTCCACATACAAGCGCACATCGGTATAAAGAGGCGTTCCGACAGCCGGAGGACGCGCACCAAACACCACCTCGCCATGCGTTTGAATGGCATCCACAAGCGGCTTGTTTCCGGCGAGCGGCGTCATTGCATTGGCCAGCACCAACTGCTTGATGTCGATGCTCACCGCCTTTTCGCCGGTGAAGCCGTGCAGCGCGTTGAACTCCACAATCGCGTTGCGCATCACCGCGTGGATGGTCGCTTCGACTTCCTGCGGGTTCTCTTCGGGGATCATGCGGCGGTCGACCTTGAGCACGACTTTGCCGGGCACCACATTGGTGTTGGTGCCGCCTTCAATGCGGCCCACGTTCACATACGGATGCTTGATGCCGGTGACCTTGGAGAGCACCTGCTTGTACTTGACGTTCTCGCCGTACAGCGCGCTGAGTACAGCGGTGGCGGCTTGCAGAGCGTCGACGCCGGTGTCCGGCACGGCCGCGTGGGCCATCTTGCCGTGGATCGTCACTTCCATCTGCAGGCAGCCGTTGTGCGCGGTGACGACTTCGTAGCTGAAGCCTGCGGCGATCATCAGGTCGGGCTTGGTCAGCCCCTTTTCGAGCAACCAGCCGGGGCCGAGCAGGCCGCCGAATTCTTCGTCGTAGGTGAAGTGCAACTCGACATTGCCCTTGGCTGGCTTGGCCACCGCTTCGAGTGCGCGCACCGCAAAGGTGAAGGTCGAGAAATCGCTCTTGCTCACCGCCGTCGCGCGGCCGTACATCTTGCCGTCGACGATTTCGGCGCCGTAGGGGTCATGCGTCCAGCCTTCACCGGGCGGCACCACGTCGCCGTGGGCGTTCAGCGCGATGGTCTTGCCGCCGTCGCCATAGGGGCGGCGCACGATCAGGTTGGTGATGGACTGCATGCCGTAGTCCTTCACGTCCTGCTCGGGTACGGCGTGTTTTTCCGCTTCGAAACCGAAGGACTTGATCAGCTCGGCCGTGCGCTCGGCGTGGGGAGCGTTGTTGCCGGGAGGCGTGTCGGTGGGGACCTGGACGAGTGCCTGAAGAAAGCGCACTTGTTCATCGAAATGCTGGTCGATCCAGGCGTCGAGTGCGGCGTAGGTGGCTTGGCGGTTTTGGGTCATGGCTTTCCTTTTTTCTCAGTGTCGTGATGGAGGAAGGGCACTCAAGCCTTCACGCCTTCGGATGCAAGTTGTTCAAGCACATGGGTGAACGCGTCCACCGCCAGTTGCATGTCGTCTGATGTGGTGGATTCCAACGGGTTGTGGCTGATGCCCGAGTTCAGTCCACGCGTGAACAGCATGGCCTGGGGCATGATTTCGTGGATCTTCATCGCGTCGTGGCCCGCGCCGCTGGGCATGCGAAACAGCGGCACGCCGAGCGCGTCGACCGCGTTCTCCCAGCGCTTTTGCCATTCGGGCGCGCTGGGGGCGGCGTCGGCGCTCATAGACATTTCGGCCTTGTAGTGCAGGCCTCGGCGCTTGGCGATTTCGTCGAGCTTGGCGAGGGTATCCTTGACCATCGCGTCGCGCTGGGCATTGGTCGGCGCGCGCATGTCGAGGCTGAACAGGCAGCGGCCCGGCACGACGTTGATCGAGCCGTTGGGCACGTTGAGCTGGCCGATAGTGGCTACGCTGTCACCGTCCTGCGCGGCGCGTTGCTCCACATACAGCGCGAGTTCGGCCACGCCGACGGCGGCGTCGCGGCGGCGGTCCATGGGCGTGGTGCCTGCGTGGCTGGCCATGCCGATCATCTCGCAGACATAGCGCTCGCTGCCGTTGATCGAGGTGACGATGCCGAGCGGAATGTCGAGCTCGTTGAGCACCGGGCCCTGCTCGATGTGTACCTCGATGAAGCCGAGGTAATCGGCTGCATTGCGCTTGAGCTTGGGGATGTCGTCGATGCACAAACCTGCGTGCTGCATGGCCTCGCGCATCGTGATGCCATCCGCGTCCTTCTGGTCGAGCCAGACTTGCTTGAAGTCGCCAATCAGCGCGCCCGAGCCGAGGAAGGTGGCCTTGTAGCGCTGGCCTTCCTCTTCCGCGAACGCCACCACTTCGATGCCGAAGGGCAGGCGCTTGTGTTGGTGCTGCAACTCGCGCACGCAGGCCATGGGCACGAAGATGCCGAGGCGACCGTCGTACTTGCCGCCGTTGCGCACGGTGTCGTAGTGGCTGCCGGTGAGCAGGTATTTTCCGCCTTCGTTGGCGGGTTTGTAGCGGCCCACGACGTTGCCGACCGCGTCGATCTCGACCTCGTCAAAACCACTGTCGCGCATCCAGTGGCTGATGCGCTGGGCGCATGCGCGGTGAGCGTCGGTGAGGTAGGTGACGGTGAGCTGGCCGAGCTCGTCATAGCCCTTGTCGGTGTGCTGCGACAGGCGCTCTTGCCAGTCCCACACGTCGTTGCCGAGAATGGGCTCGAACGCGAACTTGTCGTTCAGTCGGATCTCGGCGATGCGGTGGATGTTGCGCAGCGCCTCGGCGCGTTCGAAGTCCGGATGGTTGTCCAGGCGTCGCGCGAAGGTGTCGATGATTTCCTGCTTCTGCAGCCCGGTTCCGCGCGGGCCGCGCACGGCGAGGATGAACGGAAAGCCGAAGCGCGCGTTGTAGTCGGCGTTGAGTTGCTGGATGCGCGCGAACTCTTCGGGCGTGCAGTGGGTGAGGCCGGCCTTGCTCTGCTCGTTGGTCGATTCGGCCGTGAGCGTCTTGGACACCATGGCCTTGCCCGCGAGTTCCGGGTGGGCGCGGATCAGATCAAGCTGTGGCTGCTCGCCAGCGGTGTTCACCACCTTGGCCATAGCGTACTTGAGATGCGCGAGCGATTTGAACGGACGCTCTGCCATCGCCGCCGTGGCAATCCATGGCGAGTGTTCGTAGATGCCATCCAGCAGCTGCGTGCCCGCTGCAGGATCGGCGGCGTTGAGTTGTTCTATGGTGAGTGGCATGGCGTCGTCTCCGTTCATCTTCATCAATAGGTGCGTGCGTGGCGGCGGTCAGAGGGCGGGCGCGGGAAAGCGCTTGGTCCAGTGGCGTGCGATGTCAATGCGGCGTGCCACCCACACGTTGTCGTGTTGTTGGATGTGATCGAGAAAACGCTGCAGCGCGGTGATGCGGCCCGGACGGCCGAGCAGGCGGCAGTGCATGCCGATGCTCATCATCTTGGGTGCGTTGTCGCCGTTGGCATCGCCTTCCGCGTAGAGCACGTCGAAGGTGTCCTTCAAATACTGGAAGAACGGATCGGCATATGAGTAGCCTTGGGGCAGCGCGAATCGCATGTCGTTGCAGTCGAGCGTGTAGGGCACGATGAGCTGCTGGTGCTTGCCGCCGTCGGTTTTCTTCACCGTCATCCAGAACGGTAGATCATCGCCGTAATAGTCGCTGTCGTAAGTGAAACTGCCGTTGTCGGCCACGAGGCGGTGGGTGTTGGGGCTGTCGCGGCCCGTGTACCAGCCGAGGCCGTGGTCGCTGTTTTTTCCGTAGAGCTCGCCGAAGATCTCCATGCACTGCGCCATGTGCGCGCGTTCGATCTCTTCGGGCACGCCCTGGTAGTGAATCCACTTGAGGCCATGGCAGGCCACTTCATGGCCGAGTTCGTCAAAGGCCTGCGCCAGTTCGCGGTGGCGCTGCAAGGCGGTCGCCACGCCGAAGACGGTGAGCGGCAGATCACGCTTTTCGAACTCGCGCAGCAGACGCCACACGCCTGCGCGCGAGCCGTATTCGTAGATGCCTTCCATGCTCATATGACGCTCAGGGTAAGCGGCCGGATTGAACATTTCCGAGAGGAACTGCTCGCTCGCTGCGTCGCCGTGCAGCACGCAGTTTTCGCCGCCTTCTTCGTAGTTCAGCACGAACTGCACGGCCACACGCGCCTTGTTCGGCCATTCGGGATGCGGCGTGTTGCGGCCGTAGCCGGTCAAATCGCGAGGATAGGGGGCGCTGGCGTCGTATGTCATGGCGATGGTGGAGTCGGGTTAGTTCGTGACCGAAGAGAGCGCCATGGACAGGTCGCTCGTGGGCATGTCGCGGTCGAAGGTGAGGCCTTCCTCCACATGCAACAAGTGTTCCTGCATCAGGCGCACGGCGGTCTCCTCGTCCTTGTTGGCGAGCGCGTGGACGATGGCCTCGTGCTCCTCGTGCGAATGTTCGGCGGCGGTGGTGCTCTGGTACATCAGCGTGATCAGCGCGCAGCGCGAGATCAGATCGCCGAGCAGCTGCGCGAGCACGCCGTTGCCCATGAGCTCGGCCATCACCACGTGGAAGTCACCGAGCAGCTCGGTGCGCTGGCCGACGTCGTTGCGTTCCATGGCCTTTTTTTCTGCGGTGATGTGGGATTTCAGCGCCTTGATCTGCGCGGGCTTGACCTGCCGCACGAAGGTGCGCGTCATCGCGGTCTCCAGCATCAGGCGCACGGCGAAGACCTGTTTAGCCTCTTCTACCGACGGGGTGGAGACGAACGCGCCGCGCGCGGGCTCCAGCGTCACCAGACGGTTCTGCGAAAGCTGGAACAGCGCCTGACGCACCAACGTGCGCGAGACGCCGAAGTGATCGGCCAGCTTCTGCTCCCCGAGCTTGGTGCCGGGCAGCAGTTTGTGCTCGACGATGGCACGGGTCAGCGATTCGGCAATGGTGCTGGTGGCGGAGGAAGATTCCATGTTGGCCTAGCTAGGGAATGTTTGCACTGCAAGTTCACAAAAATTGTATACACTTTTGGTCGACAGAGATATAGTGGAATCCATCCAACGTTTAAGGAGTTATCCCAATGGGCCTGAGTACACATGTTCTGGACACCATGAACGGCTGTCCCGCAGCGGGCATGAAGGTGGAGCTTTTCACCACCGACGGTGAGGGCGGGGCTTCGCTGGTGAAGAGCCTCACGTTGAACCATGATGGTCGGACGGATGCGCCGCTGTTCGACAACTCCACGTTGAAGGTGGGGACTTATCGGTTGACCTTCGATGTGGCTGGTTATTTTTCTTCTTTGGGCGTTGTGTTGCCTGAGCCTAGTTTCTTGAGTAAGGTGAGTTTGGACTTTGGGGTGGCGCATGTGGATCAGCATTACCACGTGCCTTTGCTTGTTAGTCCTTGGAGTTACTCTACTTATCGGGGGTCTTGATTTTTTGTTTTTCTGGCTTTTGGGTGCTTTTTTGAGGCCGGAGGCCGGGTCTCGCCCCGGCGGGCGAGTAACTTTTTGCTTGCGCGCAAAAAGTCACCAAAAACGCGCTTTCAATACCCGCGGCAGAACTCACTGCGCGACTGTGTCGCTCCGTTCGGGCAACCGCCGCGAGTCAGAGTTTTCATAAGAGGTGCTTTCGGCACGTCGCTTCGCTCGTGCCGTGCATCTCGCGACTTCGCGAGATGTCGGGGCATCGGTGTTGTGCGATTTGCTGGTACCGCGAGATCACCCTCGCAAAAAAGTGCAGTGGGCATGTGTGACCCAACCCAACTCCACAAACGCCCCCGGCACGAGCGCAGCGATGTGCCGTACACACCTCTTCCTAACTGACTTCCGGCGGTTGTCCGAACGGAGCGACGCAGTCGCGCAGTGAGTTCCGCCGGAGGTATTCAAAGCGCATTTTTGGTGACTTTTTGGGCAAGACCAAAAAGTTACTGCCCCGCCGGGGGCAGTCCCGGCCTCCGCCCTCAACCCCACAGCAGAACCCAACAAGAAAGCAAAAAACCGACACCCCGGTTGCAGGGGGCAAGCAAGGCAACGCCCCCCTACAACTGCCCCTCAGTCAAGGTATCCAACTGGAACTTCCCCGACTTGTCCCACAACCAGGTATCCGTGTACACCACGCCCCCCATGCGCACAGGGGCCGGATAGGGCGCCGCCGCCCGCACCGTGCGTTCAATCTCCCGGATGACTTCCGGCGCATGTTTCGGCGCGCGCATCCAATACAACTTTTTGATTTTCCCGTTCTGGTCAAGATGGACCTGCAGCACGCCGACGGCATAGAGCAGCGGCTGCAGCTTGCCTTTGTAGATGCGGGCCGCGTTCCTGGCGTACAGGTGGCGAGCGGCGTCTTGTCTGTAGGTGCGCGGGGTAGTGGCGTGGGAGGCGTTTTCCGGTTCAGCTTTGGCTTTGGGCGGCGGTTTGGGTGTTGGGGGCTTGGGCGTTTTGCCGGCCGACGCTGTGGGTGGCTTGGGTGTGTCGACCTGTGGGGTCGGAGGGGTGATCGGTAGGCCGGGTGGTGTGGGCGCGGCCGGCGATGCGGGCTTCGTGGCGGGCGTTGGTGCTGGTGTTGATGTCAGCGTTGCTGGTTTCCGCGTTTCCACATAGTGCACCAACGCGGCCATGCCGATGGCGGCGAGCAGCACGGCCAGCCAGGCGAAGCGTTGGTTGCTGGCTTTGCGGCTGGCGTTGGGGCGGATTGGCGCAAGAGTGGGCATTTCTTTGTTTAAATACGTACGGACGCGGCCAAGTTTTGCTGGCCCGCATGGATTATCCGGAAACCACGAGGGTCACTGTCTTGTCCGTCGCACTTCAACGTCTGCTGCAGCATCTGCAATCCGCTTCTGCCTGTCTCGTGAGCGTGGAATCGACTCAGGGGTCCGCGCCGCGTGAGCGGGGGGCGTGGATGGCGGTCCTTGGTGGGGAGGTGGCGGTGCTGGGCACCATTGGTGGCGGGCATCTGGAGCTGGAGGCGATTCAGCTGGCGCGTAATCTGTTGGCTGCCAGTGGGGAAGAAGAGGAAGGTTTTGTTCGTCGTTGGGCGTTGGGCCCCAGTCTGGGGCAGTGTTGCGGCGGGGTGGTGCATCTGCGCTTTGAATTGGTGAATGCGCTGCATCGCGACGGGTTGAGGGAGCGGCTGTTGCCGGGGTTGCATCCGCTGGCGCTGTTTGGCGGCGGGCATGTGGGGCATGCGCTGGTGAATGTGCTGGGTACGCTGCCGTTCGCCATCCGCTGGATCGACAGCCGCGACAGCGTGTTTCCTGCCGATGTGCTGCCGCAGGTGGAGTGCGAGCATTCCGATCCGGTCGAGGCTGCCGTGCACCATTTGCCTGCGCGCGCGCGGGTGTTGATCATGAGCTTCAGCCATGCGGAAGACCTGAACATCGTCGCAGCGTGCCTCAAGCGGCAGCGCGAGCGCGGCGATCTGCCATTTGTGGGGCTGATCGGCAGCGCCACCAAGCGCGCGGTGTTCACGAGTCGGCTGCGCCAGCGCGGGTTTGAAGAGAACGAGATTGCGCACATCACCTGTCCCATCGGCGTGCCGGGCATCACGGGCAAGGAGCCCGAGGTGATTGCGGTCGCAGTTGCGGCACAGTTGTTGCAATCCGTCTACTTGGATTCGTCAAAAAGTTCGGTGATCTAGGGTAATTCCTAGCTTGGCTGAATGGCGGGTTCTTCTTGTTTTGTATACACTTTGTGTCTGCAAAAGTCGGTCGCAGCGGTGCCCAGGGATCTGGATGAGTCCGGAAAAACCAAGGTGCGTGGCCAGAATTTTCTGCTCAGAGCGCCCGCAGTGGTGAGCAGGTAAGGTTGAGAGCCATGGAAAGCTACATTCTCGACTGGGCCAATCTGCTGTTGCGCTGGCTCCACGTCATCACCGCCATTGCCTGGGTTGGTTCTTCGTTCTATTTCGTCTTTCTCGACAGCAGCCTCACGCCGCCGGTCGACGAGAGTCTGAAGCGCGACGGCGTCTCGGGCGAGCTTTGGGCCGTGCACGGCGGGGGCTTTTATCACCCGGTCAAGTTCAACGTCTCGCCGCCCAAGCTACCAGATCATCTGCACTGGTTCTACTGGGAGAGCTACACCACCTGGCTGTCGGGCTTCGCGCTGCTGACGGTCTCGTATCTCTGGAACGCCAACATCTATCTGGTCAATCCGGCCAGTCCCAACCCGATGTCCAGCAGCATGGCCATCATGGCGGCGCTCGCGTTCCTCGTGGTGTTCTGGCTGCTGTACGACGGCATTTGCCGCGTGTTCGGTCAGCGCAAGAACGGTGACAGCATCGTCGGCGCGATGGTGCTGGTGCTGGTCTGCATTGCGGCCTTTCTCGCCTGCCACATCTTCCCTGGACAGGCGGCATTCCTGCTCATGGGCGCGATGCTCGCGACCTCGATGAGCGCCAACGTGTTCTTCTGGATCATCCCCGGCCAGCGCACGGTGGTTGCCGATCTCAAGGCCGGTCGCCCCGTCGATCCGATCCACGGCAAGCGCGGCAAGCAGCGCTCGGTGCACAACACCTATTTCACGCTGCCGGTGCTGTTCGCCATGCTATCCAACCACTACGGCTGGCTCTACAACCACGACCTCAACTGGTTGGTGTTGATCCTCATGATGTTCGCTGGCGCCGCGATCCGCCAGTTTTTCGTGCTGCGCCACGGCTTCAAGCTGGGCCGCAACAGCCACCCATGGCCCTATGCCGTGGTCGGCGTGCTGGTCATCATCGGCGTGGCTGCCTGGCTCAAGCCTGCACCCAAGGCAGCGGTGACCGCCCCTGCGGCAACCAGCGCTCCTGCAGCGGCGGGTGCCGCTCCGGTGGCTGCTGCAGCAACCGGTGTGCCCACCTACAACGAAGTGCATGGCGTGATGGAAAAGGCCTGCGTGGTCTGCCACAGCGCCAAGACCATCGCGCAGAAGAACATCTCGTTCGACTCGCCCGAAGAGGTCAAGAGCCACGCACAGCAGATCTACACTCAGGTCGTGCAGCTCAAGAAGATGCCCTTCGGCAATCCGGCCGGCCTGACCGATGACGAGCGCGACATGTTCAAGCGCTGGTATGAGGGTGGTGCACCGACGAATCCGTAAGTTTTTTGCGGCGCGCGTACAATCTGCGCTTTCAATGCACGAAAAGCTGCTGTCCCGGCAGCTTTTCTTTTTGTGCGATTCATCGGGACCATGTAGAGGAACACCATGTACAAAAACCTCGCTGCCGGGCTCGCGGCCGCCTGTTTTTTCCTTTCCCCCACTTTTTCAGCGCAAGCCGCGGCGCCGTCGCCTTCATCGGCACCGGTGAAAGCCGCGTTCGTCTATGTCTCGCCGATTGCTGACGCGGGCTGGACGCACCAGCACGAGGCCGGCCGCAAGGAAATGGCTGCAGCCCTCGGTGACAAGGTGCAGTCCACCTTCGTCGAAAACGTCGCCGAAGGCGCTGATTCCGAGCGCGTGATCCGCGACCTCGCCAAATCGGGCAACCAGATCATCTTCACCCCGAGCTTTGGCTACATGGAGCCGACCCTGCGCGTCGCCAAGGACTACCCGAACGTGAAGTTCGAGTCCATCACCGGCTACAAGCGTGCCGACAACGTCGCCACCGCCAACGCACGCTACTACGAAGGCCGCTACCTCTCGGGCGTACTGGCCGCGCGCATGAGCAAGACAGGCGCAGCAGGCTTCGTCGCGGGCTTCCCGATTCCCGAGGTGATGCAGGGCATCAACGCCTTCACGCTGGGCATGCGCTCGGTGAACCCCAAGGCCGTGGTCAAGGTGATCTGGCTCGACGTCTGGTTCGACCCACCCAAGGAACGCGAAGCCGCGATGGCGTTGTTCAACGAAGGCGTCGACGTCGTCGCATTCCAGACCGCATCCACCGCCATCATGGGCGCGGCCCAGGAGCGTGGCAAATACGCCATCGGCTTCCACTCCAACATGAACCACGTCGGCCCCGACGCCCAGCTCGTCTCCATCACCCACCAATGGGGCCAGTACTACGCCGACCGCGTCAAAGCCGTGGGCGCAGGCACCTGGAAAAGCCAGGACCGCTGGGGCGGAGTGCGCGAAGGCATGATCCGCATGGATGGCTACAACGCGAAGATCCCGGCAGCAGTTCGCGAAGAGGTGAAGGCTCGTGAAAAGGACATTGCCACAGGCAAGCTCCAACCTTTCCGCGCAGGAAAACAGGCGATCCGAGACAACACCGGAGCCGAACAAATCCCCGCAGGCAAGGCCTTGACGGACGAACAGATCCTGCAGATGGACTGGCTCGCGGAAGGCGTGCAGGCACCCAAGCGCAACTAGAGAGAGTGGGAGCATCTCGCGAAAGCGAGATGCAACGGGCACGAGCGAAGCGATGTGCCGAACACACCTCTTCAGGTCATTTCTGCGGCAAGCTGTTTGAACGGAGCGACGAAGTCGCGAAGAGAGTTTTGCCGCATGACTTCAAAGCGCGTTTTGGGTTACCTTTTGCGCGCAAGCAAAAGGTGACTCCGCCGCCGGGCGGAACTCCCGGCCTCCGTCCTCAAACAAACAGCAGCGGCCCAAAAAAAGAAAATAAGAATTCCTTATGACCTCTATGCGCGCAAAAACATGCCGCGCACACGCCCCATTGGATAAGCTCCACCCCATGCCCCTCTACCGCTCATCCCTCCTGCACTTCACCCCCACCGGCCAAGCCCTCTACGAAGAAGACGGCTTGCTCGCCACCGTCCCCGACACCAACGGCGTACAACGCGTGGAAGCCGCAGGCAGCTGGAGCGAACTGAGCCCCCGGTACGCGGGAAAGGGAAATGAGATCACCAACCTCCCGGGCCGCATCATCGCCCCGGGCTTTGTGGACCTCCACATCCACTACCCCCAGACCGACGTCATCGGCTCCCCCGCCGATGGCCTGCTCCCCTGGCTCGAGAACTACACCTTCCCGCACGAATCTCGCTTTTCTGACCCCGCCTACGCGAAGGAGGTCGCGAGCTTCTTCGTGGACGAGCTGCTGCGCAACGGCGTGACCACGGCGGTCACCTTCTGCACTTCGCATCCCGGCTCAGTCGACGCGCTGATGACCGAGGCGCAGGCACGGCGCATGCGCATCATCGCGGGCAAGGTGCTGCAGGATCGCCATTCGCCCAATGGCGTGCGTGACCAGACCGAGCAGTCGCTGATTGACACAGAGGCGCTGATCAAACGCTGGCACGGCGTGGACCGGCTCGGCTACGCCATCACGCCGCGCTTTGCACCCACGAGCACCGATGCGCAACTGCGAGGCGCTGGCGAGCTGGCCTCCAAGTATCGCGATGTGTGGATCCAGTCGCATGTGGCCGAGAACCACGATGAGATCCGCTGGGCGCGCGAGCTGTTCCCCGCCTCGCGCAGTTATCTGTCGATTTATGACGATTTCGGGCTGATGCGCGAGCGCTCGATCTACGCGCACTGTATCCATTTCGACGCCGAGGATCGCGCACTGATGCGGGATCGCGGCGTGGCGGCCGCGGTCTGCCCGACCAGCAATCTCTTTTTGTCGAGTGGCTATTTCGATTTCCAGCGGGCCGACGCAGCGGGCTTTCAATATGGGTTGGCGAGCGACGTGGGCGGCGGCACAAGCTTCAGCCCGTTACACACCATGCTCGCGGCCTACTACGTGGGGCGCGAGGGCAACGCCAAGCAAGGCCAGTCGCTCAACCCACAGGCGCTGTGGTGGCAGCACACGGCGGGCGCGGCTAGAGCGGCGGGGCTCGAAGGCGTGGTCGGCAATCTGCAGCCGGGCTGCGAGGCCGATTTCGTGGTGCTCAACCCGCAGGCAACGCCGCTCGTCGCACGCCGCACCTCGCAGGCGCGCAGTCTGGACGAGCTGCTGTTTGCGATGATCGTGCTCGGCGATGACCGTTTGATCGAGCGCACCGTGATCGCCTGAAGCACTGACCGCCAACCCGGCAAATTCGGGTTCATCGCGGTCGTTCCTGGTTTTGCGGTGAAAATATCCAGTTCGGCGTAGCCCTCGGTTACGCAATACGCTATATTTTTAGTAGTGCGCCGGGTTGTCCGGCTGCGCTGCATACTGTTGTGACTGGAGAAATTGGGATGTCCATCAAGAGCGATAAATGGATCCGCCGCATGGCTGAAAACGAAGGCATGATCGAGCCGTTCGAGCCGGGGCAGGTCCGCCAGGTGGATGGCCGCAAGATCATCAGCTACGGCACCAGCAGCTACGGCTACGACATCCGCTGCGCGCCGGAATTCAAGGTGTTCACCAACATCCACAGCACCGTGGTCGATCCCAAGAACTTCGACGAGAAGAGCTTTGTCGATTTCCACGGCGATTCCTGCATCATCCCGCCCAACAGCTTCGCGCTGGCGCGCACGGTCGAATATTTCCGCATTCCACGCAACGTGCTGACCATCTGCCTTGGCAAGAGCACCTATGCGCGCTGCGGCATCATCGTCAACGTGACGCCGTTTGAGCCGGAGTGGGAAGGCTATGTGACGCTGGAGTTCAGCAATACGACGCCGCTGCCCGCACGGATCTACGCAGGCGAAGGCTGCGCACAGGTGTTGTTCTTTGAGAGCGATGAGGTTTGCGAAGTCAGCTACAAAGATCGTGGCGGCAAGTACCAAGGCCAAGTCGGCGTGACTTTACCCAAGGCTTGAGTTTTGTTGGTCGTTTGGGGGCGCCAATACAGCCCCTCATGCGTCGTTGCGAAGCCTTGCCGCGGCATACTGTCTGCGGCTTTACGCCTAGCCTGAGGGGCTGTCTTGGCGTTGGGGTTGGTGGTTCGGAGGCCCGCTGCGCTTCGGGGACCCGCTCCGGCGGGCGGGGACAGTGTTCCGTTCCGTTTTCTTTTTGTTTTTAGATTGCGGGGGCGTCCTACGACTGGGGTGAGGCAAATTATTGTCAACTCCCACGATGGCAATCGCGTTTCTTTGAGGCAACAGCTTTTTGCGCTGCACGCTGGGCTTTCTCGGCGTAACATCCTGCACCCACGACAGCAAGCACAGTTCAAACCGGAGATACGACAATGAGATGGGAAGGCAATCGCGAATCCAGCAATGTGGAAGACCGCCGTGGCGAGGGCGGGGGGGGTGGCGGCGGCGGAATGATCGGCGGGCGCTCCATCGGCATTGGCACGGTGGTGATCGCGCTGATCGGCTGGGGTGTCTTCGGCATTAACCCGCTCACGACCATCGGCATGCTCTCTGGTGGTGGCCAGCCTCAGGTGCAGCAGCAGCAAGGCCCGGCAAAGGCGCCGCCGGCGGATGACTCGCAGGCCAAGTTTGTTTCCACTGTGCTCGCATCGACGGAAGATGTCTGGACCAAGATTTTCCAGCAAGGCGGCGCGCAATACCGTGAGCCCAAGCTGGTGCTGTTCCGTGGCGCGGTTCCCACTGCCTGCGGCACGGGCCAGTCGGCCATGGGTCCGTTCTACTGCCCGGGTGACCAGAAGGTCTATCTGGATATGGGTTTCTTCGACACCATGAGCCGCCAGCTCGGCGCGCCGGGTGACTTTGCCCGTGCCTATGTGGTCGCTCACGAAGTGGGTCACCATGTGCAGACCCTGCTTGGCACCACCGAAAAGGTGGACAGCATGCGTGGCCGCGTGAGCCAGCGTGACCAGAATGCGCTGTCCGTGCGTCTGGAACTGCAGGCCGACTGCTATGCCGGCGTGTGGGCCAACCATTCGCAGCAGGCCAAGAACTGGCTGGATCAGAGCGATATTGAATCCGCGATCAACGCGGCCCAATCGATCGGCGACGACAAGTTGCAACGTGAACAGACGGGCACGGTGCGCCCGGACGGTTTCACCCATGGATCGAGTGCACAACGCGTGCGCTGGTTCAGTACCGGCCTCAAGACGGGTAGCGTCCAGTCTTGCGATACCTTCAACACACAGTCCTTGTGATCGTGACTTTGGGTGCAGAAAACGGGTGTTTCGCTGGCCTCTTGCCAGAGATTTGGCAGGGCTTGGCATGTGGAAAACCCGTGAATTGCGCCAAAGTGCGACAATAGAGGCTTAATGACACAAGCCTATTCTTCCCTCGCGCTTGCAGAACCGCTCAAGCGTGCCGTAGCCGACATGGGCTACGAGTTCATGACGCCCATTCAGGAGCAGGCGATCCCTGTTGTCCTCGCGGGCCAGGACGTGATGGGTGCCGCCCAGACCGGCACCGGCAAGACGGCAGCATTCTCGCTGCCGCTGCTTCAGCGTCTCATGAAGCATGAAACCAGTTCGGTTTCCCCGGCCCGCCACCCGGTGCGCGCGCTGGTGCTGTTGCCTACCCGTGAGCTGGCCGACCAGGTGGCACAGCAGGTGGCGATGTACGCCAAGTACACCAAGCTGCGCAGCACGGTGGTGTTCGGCGGCATGGACATGAAGCCACAGACCGCCGAGCTCAAGAAGGGCGTCGAAGTGCTGGTGGCAACCCCGGGTCGTCTGCTGGACCACATCGAAGCCAAGAACGTGGTGCTCAACCAGGTCGAGTACGTGGTGCTCGATGAGGCGGACCGCATGCTGGACATCGGCTTCCTGCCCGATCTGCAGCGCATCCTGTCCTACCTGCCCAAGACCCGCACGACGCTGCTGTTCTCGGCCACGTTCTCGCCCGAGATCAAGCGCCTCGCCGGCAGTTACCTGCAGGACCCGGTCACCATCGAGGTGGCGCGTCCCAACGAGACGGCTTCCACGGTGGAGCAGCGCTTTTACGCGTCCACCGACGACGACAAGCGCCGCGCGATCAAGCAGGTGCTCAAGGACCGCAAGCTCAATCAAGCATTCATCTTCGTGAACAGCAAGCTCGGTTGTGCGCGCCTCACGCGTGCGCTGGAGCGTGATGGCCTGAAGGCCACAGCGCTGCACGGCGACAAGAGCCAGGACGAGCGCCTGAAGGCCCTCGAAGCCTTCAAGAGCGGCGAAGTCAACCTGCTGTGCTGCACCGACGTGGCTGCGCGCGGTCTTGACATCAAAGATGTGCCTGCCGTGTTCAATTACGACGTGCCGTTCAACGCCGAAGACTATGTGCACCGCATCGGCCGTACCGGTCGCGCGGGCGCGTCTGGCTTGGCCGTGACGCTGGTGACTCCGCATGATTCGCGATTGGTCGGCGACATCGAGAAGCTCATCAAGAAGAAGATCGACGTTGAAGCCCTCGAGCTTGACGACGAGCGTCCACGTGGTCGCTTCAACGACGGGCGTCGTGCCTGGGGTGGTGACGATAGCGATTCCCGCTCGCCAGCATCCTCGTCCTCGTCCTCGTTCGGTGCTTCGGGCTCTTCTTCTCGCGGTTACCGCGGTGAGGGCGGCGGTCGCGGGGGCTATCGGCAGCCGCAGGACCCGTTCTTTGACAAGCCTTACGAGGCAAGCGCACCAAAGGCCGAGCCCGCAACTTGGGAAACGGCCACCAAGGCGCAACCCGCGCGCGGAGGGGTGTCCTCCAACATCAAGACCAAGCGCAAGATTGCCGCACTGTTCAGGCCAGCGCCTGCTCCAGCGGCAATGGCGGACTGACGCAAACCGTCATTGGCAGCGGGCCTGATCGATGGGCCGAGCTGCCTTGCTGCACCGAAATCACATGCGCGTGTCGTGCAGCGCCCCCCCACTCAGGTCGGCCATGCCCGGCTTGATCTCCCCGAACTTCATAAGCTTGCCGCCATACTCCTGCACGAAGCGCGCGGCATCAACCTCCTGCGCAAAGCTCGCAATCGTAGGGCCCATCGAGCCGTGGCGCTTGCTGCCGACCACGTAGAGCGCGGTCTTCGCATCGATCCAATTCCCTTGGGGCTGATTCCAGTCGGCTTTGCCCATGTCCTGCACATAGGCTCCCTTGACGGCGCGCACCTGCTCGCCCGCGTGCAGTTGGTTGATCAGCTCCATGGTGTCGCAGAAAAATGCGGGCTTGGGTTGATCGGCGTAGAGGACCTGTGCCTTGGGGCCGGGGTAGTCGGCGAGCAGCATGCCATCGAGCGAGCAACTGGTGGAGCGGTCGATTTCCACCGGCCCCAAGGCCTGCACGGACTTTGAATCGTCACCGCAGGCGGTCAGCGTCAGGGCCGATGCAGCAAGGGCTGCAGCGGCGAGAAGGCGAACAGTGAGAGTGCTGTAGGCGGTCATCATGATTTGAATCTCCATTGAGCAAGCAAGAGCGGGGTGACGATCCATACCAGCATCACCGCGCCCATGGCGAACGGGTTGCCGAGGGCCGGTGGCACGATGCTGGCGAGGCCGTAGAGCGTGCGCACGTCGTCGAGCGAAAAGACGTTGAGGATGCGGAACACGTCCGCCGGGTTGAGCAGCAGCAGCCAGGTGAAGGCATCGCCGCCGATGCTGCCGCCCGTGCCGACCAAGAGGCCCAGCATCAACAGATCGAACACCAGCACGAAGAAGAACCATGCGGCGATGGCCAGACCCGAGGCACGGGTGCGGTCGCGGGCGATCACCGACAGCAGCACTGCGATGCTCAGAAACGCGAGCCCGAGCAGCACCGAGCTGAACATGAAACCCGCGAAGTGGAACAGCCCGCGCGCGCCAATCTTGCCGAAGAACAGTGCCATCACCACCCCGAAGCCGCCGACCATCGACGCGGTCAGCGCGGTAGCAAGGCCGAGGTATTTGCCCAGCAGCAGTTCAAGCCGGGTGATCGGCATCGACAGCAGCAGGTCGAGCGAGCCGCGCTCGCGCTCGCCGACGATGGCATCGAAGCCGAGCAGCAGCGCGATCAGCGGGATCAGATAGATCACCAGACTCACAAGGCTGGCGATGGTGATCTCGATGGAGCGAAAGCCCACCACGCCCTGCTGCGCGCCGCCGAAATAGGCGATCACGAGCGAGAACACGGCAAACACCAGAGCCACGGCGAGCACCCAGCGATTGCGGATGCGGTCGCGGAACTCCTTGGTGGCCACGGTCAGTATGGGTTGAAGCTGCATGTGCGTCCTATCTTCTTGTTGTTGTCGTTGTCATTCACTGAGACCGAAGAACACGTCTTCCAGCGACGGCATGCGCATGCGGATATCGGTGACGGCGCTGCCCTGCGCGGTCAGCACACCGAGCACTGCGAGCTTGTATGAGCGGTCGCACTGCAGGCGCAGGCCATAGTCGGTGGCCTGTGCGTCGAAGCCGGTGGCCTGCCTGAGCTGCGCTGCCACATTGCCCGCGTCCTGCACCACCAGATCGATCTCAAAGGTGATTGGCATGTGCAACTGGTCGCGCAGTTCCTGCACGGTGCCGAGCGCCTGGATCTCGCCCGCCGTCAGGATGGCGAGGCGGTCCACGCGCTCCTGCATCTCGGCGAGGATGTGCGAGGTGATGACGACAGTGACGCCGGTCGATTGCAGCTCGCGCAACGTTGTATAGAACTCGCGGATGGCCTTGGGGTCGAGGCCGTTGGTGGGCTCGTCGAGAAACAGCACGCGCGGCGAGCCGAGCAGCGCCTGCGCGAATCCGAGCCGCTGGCGCATGCCCTTGGAATAGGCACGCACGGGGCGTTTGCCTGCGTGTGCGAGACCGACCTTCTCGAGAATCGCTGCGCACTGCGACTGCGGAGCGTTCTTCAAGCGCGCGAAGAATTTCAGCGTTTCCAGACCGTCGAGGTTGTCGTAGAGCACCACGTTCTCGGGCAGATAGCCGATGTGGCGGCGCACGTTGCGGGCCTCGGGTCCGATGATGTCCTGGCCTGAGATGCGGATGCTGCCAGCGGTCAGCGGAATCAGTCCGAGCATCATCTTGAACAGCGTGCTCTTGCCCGCGCCGTTGTGGCCGATGAGGCCGAAGATTTCTCCCTTTGCGATGTCGAGACTCACCTCGCGCACGGCGGTGAAGTCGCCGAACTGCTTGCTTACCGCACGGATGGCGATTGCAGGTGATGCCATGCCGCCTGCGGGGGGCTCATTGCCCGTTGAAATGCTTGCCAAGCCAATCTCTCCATTGTGTGTTGCCGGGCTGCATGCGCGGGTGGGGATCGACCACCGAGGGCATGCGAAGAATCGGGAATTGCTGGCTCACGAGCTTGAGCGCCTGAATGGCGGGGCTAGCGAGCAGCAGTTTGATGCCGGGGTAGCGCCAGGTGAGGCTGTCCACCATGTCGTTGGCCTCGTAGGGCACGTCGCCGAGCCGGTCGCCGTCGCGGTCCCAACCGAGGTAGTTGCTCCAGTGGTTGCCGTCCTTCACGCCCCAGCGCTCGTCGCGCGAGCCCACATAGCGCACCTGCTCGCGGTTGCCGATGAAGTCGTTGCGCTCGACCTCGTTGCGGGTCGAGCCAGCCGAGAGGTGCACGCCGACGACGTTGTCGACCACGAGGTTGCCGGTGAGCTTGATGTACTCGACGTCGTAGATGAAGAAGCCGCGGTTGTTTCCTGCGACCACGTTGTTCTCGATCACCGCGTCCTGCAACGTGCGCAGCATGATGCCGTGGTCGGAGTTGCCCCAGGCGCGGTTGTTGCGCACGATCTGGTTGCGCACCTCCATGAGCGCGAGGCCGCCCCGGTTGTAGTAGGTGTCGTTGTCCTCCCACAGGTTGTAGTAGGAGTTCATGTAGTGCGTTCCGTAGCGGCTGTGGTGTAGCTTGTTGCTGCGAAACTCCGCATGGTGCGAGACGTCCACATACAGCGCGTCGCGCACGAAGCTGATGTCGTTGTGAAGGATGCGCGCGCCCTTGGTGTTGTAGAGCTGAACGCCATTGCCGCGCTGCGACGAGGCGTAGTCGCGCTTGCCGGTGATGCGGTTGTGCTCGATAAGCACGTCGTTGGCCTTCTCGATCCACAGCCCGAACAGGTTGTAGGTCAGATCGCAGTGGCGCACGATGGCGCGGTGCGCACCGGGCCAGAGATAGATGCCCGCGTTCTGGTCCTTGAGGCTGTCGCCCGAGTCGCGCACGATCAGCCCTTCGATCACCACGTCGGGCGCGGTCACGCGGATGGTGTCGCCGGTGTTGCCGCCGCTCAGTGTGGGGCGGTCGATGCCGCGCAGCGTGAGCGGTTTGTCGATCACGAGGTTGACGCGGTACTGCCCGCGCGCGACCTCGATCACGTCACCGGCCTTGGCGGCCTGCACGGCTGCGGCGATGTCCTCGCCGGGCTTGACGCTCAGCGTGGCGGCCCAGCTCGCACTGCTGAACGCAAGCAGCAGGCCGCTCCACAATGCCTTGGCTGCACGGGGAACCTTGTCTGACTTTCTCATGCGACCGTCCAGTTCACCGCACGCAGCGCGATCAGCAGGGCCGCGCCGATCAGCAGGTTCTTGAACGCGACATAGGCCAGCATGTCCATGAGGTTGGCGTAGCGGTAGCGGCTCAACCACCATGCGCCGTCCTTCACATAGCGGCGACCGGCAAGGCGCAGCAGCACCTCGATCACACTCCAGACAAACCACGCGACGATGATCACGGTGGTCGAGATCTGGCCTATCGCAAGCAGCACCCAGGCAGCCATCACCGCGATCAGGCAGGGCACGGCCAGCATGCTCAACAGGCGATGGCGGGCCCAGCCGGTGGCGCTCCATGGGTTGATGTGTTCCAGCACTTCCATCACGACATGGCGGATGCCGGTGGTCTCGTTCAACGCGCTCACGTGCTCAGCATTGGTGGGCATGCGCGGGTCCGGTCCGTCGAGGGCCTTGGCGCTGATCTGCTCCTGCCATTTGGCTTCGGGCACGATGGGAATGAAGTAGCCGTTCTTGCCGATGGGCGTGAGCGGCAGGCCTTCCTTTTCGCGACGCTTGCGCTCCTTGGCGAGGGGCGGGCAGCCCTTCACGTCGGTGTAGAGCACCATGCAGTCGAGGCAGTGCAGGCACTCGCGGTGGTCGATGCGACCGGTGGCGTCAATCGCCTGCGCGCCGCAGCCCACGGCGCAGGCCTTGCAACTGTTGCAGTCCTGCTTGCGTTTCAAGCCAAACCAGCGGAAGGTGCTGGGAATCGCGAGCGATGCGCCGAGCGGGCAGAGGTATTTGCAGAACGGCCGTTCGATGAACAGCGACAGACCCAGCAGCGTGCAGACAAACAGCCCGTAAGGCCATGCGCGGTTGGTGATGCCGACGAGGAAGGTGGTCTTGAAGGGTTCGACCTCGGCGAGTTTTTCGGCCAGTGTCATGTCGAACATGGACACCGCAAGCAGGCCGAAGAAGATGACGTACTTGAGCCACTTGAGCCGGTCATGCCAGACCTGCGGCAACTGGAACTGAAAGCGCTTGAGACCGAGCACGCGCGCCACCTTGTAGAGCGCCTCGGAGAGTGAGCCGAACGGGCAGATCCAGCCGCAGAACAGGCCGCGCCCGAACAGGAACACGGTGGCGATGATGAAGATCCAGAACAGGAAGATGAACGGATCGGTGAGGAACAGTGTCCAGGTCCACTGGAACAAGACCGAGTGGAACCAGGTCAGTACCTGGGTGATGGAGGGCTGTGCCATCGCGCCGAAGCCGACGAACACAATGCTCGCAGCCCAGAAGAAATACTTGAACGCGTTCACCGGCCACTTGTTCTTGTGGTTGGACAGGCGCGTGAGTTTTTCGCGCAGCGCATAGACGATGGTGAGCGCCACGAGCAGCACGGCGAAGAGGGCGATCTTCAGCCCTTGAGTCTTCCAAACACGCACCCACGGCGCGTCGGGCTCTTCGATCTTGGGGCGGCCGCCGTCCAGCAATTGGGCCGGCATCCAGTATTTTGATTCGAACACCGCAAAGCTGCGGTGGCCAGTCGCGCGATCCACGCGGTTGCCGAGGAAGGCGAGCTTCCAGGGATGGGCTGCGGAGAACGAGGACGAGCGGATCACGAAGATCGAAGACTCTGTGTAGCGCGGAGCGCCTTCTGCCTCGAGCCCGTAGAGATTGAACGCGTCGAGGTCGCGGAAGGTGAATGAGTCCGGTCCCTGCTTGACCTGCACGCGGTCGTAGATGCCGCCGCGCACGAAGCCCGATCCCTTGAACGATTCTGCGCCGTCAGTACGCACGATGAAGAAGGCGCTCTCGCCGGATTGGATGCGCGATTGCAGGCTCGCAAAGCCGTTTTCGCCGAGCAGGCTGCGGCCGATGTCGGGCTGGTTCAGATCGCCAAACCACAGGTCGATGAAGGGCGTGGCATCGCGCGGCAGGTCCACCTGTTCGGGTTTGACGACGAGGCGCTTGACTGCGCCCATGTCGATGAGCTGCTGCCAGTTGAACTTCTGGCCCAGCGTGTTGAAACGCGCCGGATCGCGCACGATGGGCGCGATGATGCCGGCCTGGCGCGCGACGGCGGCACCGGACATCAGCACCACCTGGTTCTGCGCGATGACGGTGACCGTCGCACCGGAAATCGCGTCGAGGCCGACCACGCCCTCGTCGGGGCGCGATGGGCCAACCTCGATGCGTTCAGCGACCGACTTGCCGAGGTATTGGTTGTTGAAGTTGATCAGTGCCGACTCGGGAATGCCAAGCAGCAGAATGGGTTCGGAGTGCTTGAGCACTTTGACGCCGACGAAATGGCCGCTGGCGTCCATGCCGATCAGCGTCACCACGGGCTTGCCGGAGTAGGCGGG
Organism: Diaphorobacter sp. HDW4A; assembly: GCF_011305995.1. Lineage (GTDB taxonomy): Bacteria > Pseudomonadota > Gammaproteobacteria > Burkholderiales > Burkholderiaceae_C > Diaphorobacter_A. The sequence goes on from NZ_CP049910.1 coordinate 425,510, forward strand.
CGTGTCCGTGATGTCGGTGGAGAGCATGACGTAGCCGAGCAGCTTCTTGGCTGAAGTGTCGTTGTCGTAGGCCTCGACGTAGGGCGGCTGGCCCTTGCGTTCGGAGAAATGCGCAGCGCCGGGGAACACGTCCTTGCACGGCAGCAGCGAGCACATGTCCTTGTTGGTGTGGACGTCGGCGGGAAGTTCGGCTTCGTAGGCACCGCTGCCTGCGTGCACGGACGGAGCCGCCGCGAGCCAGAGGGAGAGGAGGAGCAGGGTCCAGAGGGAGCGGAGAATTCGCCTGGGCAACAACATGGTTCTATCCGAATTTGCAGGTCGAGGTTGCAGGTGCCGGTCGGCATTCCCGACACCTGCTTTGTTTACCGCTTAGGCCTCGACGATCATGCGCGTGCGCATTTCAAGGTGCAGTGCGTGGCAGAAGTGCGTGCAGTACGCCCAGAACACGCCGGGCTGGTCGGCGATGAAGGTCACCGACTTGGTCTCCAGCGGATTGACGATGAAGTTGACGTTGTATTTGGGGATCGCGAACCCGTGGGTCAGGTCTTCGACCTTGTCCAGATTGGTCAGGATCAGCGTCACTTCGTCGCCCTTCTTCACGGTGAACTCGCGCATGCTGAACGCGGGTGCCTGCGAGGTGAGCTTCACCGTGACCTTCTTGCCATTGCGGAACACGCCAGACTCCTTGGGGTCCTTGATGGCAATTGGCGAATCGTCGAGCGCATAGACCTGCTTGGGCTTGAGCAGGTCGCGCTTGAAGATGATGAAGTCGTGCGGTTCGCCGCGCACCGGGTGGTCGGCCAGCAGCACCATCTTCTCGCCGGAGATGTCGATGAGCTGTTCGTTCTCGGGGTGCAGCGGTCCCACGGGCAGGAAGCGGTCCTTGGAGAACTTGCAGCCCACGGCGATGAACTTGCCGTCCGCCGCGCGCGTCTCGGATTGCGATCCGTTGATGTGGCCCGGCTGGTAGTGCACGTCGAGGCGGTCGACCACATACTTGGCGTTCTTGTCGCCCGCGTGGAACTTGATCGCGGCGTCCACATTCCACTTCACGACCTGGCTGTCGAGGAACAGCGTGGTGAACGCGTTACCGCGTCCGTCGAAAGCGGTGTGCAGCGGACCGAGGCCGAGTTCGACTTCCGCGACGATGGCGCTGTCGAGCTTCTCGAGCTTGCCGTCGAACCAGTCGAGCACCTTGGCGAGTTCGATCACCGTGGCGGTGGGTGAGAGCTTGCCCGCGCAGATGAAGTACTTCGCGTCGGGAGTGGCGTTCACGCCGTGCGGGTTCTTGGGAACGCTCACGTAGGCGACGAGCGCGGTCTTGGGATCCTTGTTGGCTTCATGCGTTCCGTCAACCACGGGCACCTTGGAGTTGCCGAAGGTCTTGAACTTGCCCGCCTTCACAGCCTCTTCGATGCGGCCGATGTGAAAGAACGAACATGCGTCGCGCTCTGCGGACATCATGTCCTCGTAGTGAATGCCGTTCTCGGTGTTGTACTGGTTGGTGGCAGCGAGTTTGCCGTCATACGACGTGGCGACCAGATCGCAGTTGCCATCCAGCAGCACCTGCCAGCGCACTTCCATGGTCTCCGCATCGACGCAGCTGAACAGCGAGCGGTACTTCTCGGGCTTGTTGGCATCGGTTCCGTTGTTGGGCAGTGGAATTGCGAACTCGCCCCCGCAGAACACGCGCGTGGTGTAGTTGATCGCCGGATCGACCGGGTCGGCCTTGTCCGGGAAGATGCCGTGGAAGCCCTGCACGTTGGGCAGTTCGGTGATCTTGTCGCAGACGAAATAGTCGAGACGGATGCGGGCCACGCGCGAGTTGATCTTGTCGTTGATCCACGCATAGCGGCCGTCGTAGTTGCCGTCCTTGTACGAGGCGTGCGTGTGGTGCGTGTCACCCACGAAATACTTCAGATGACCATCGGCCTTGGTGCCCATGATGGCCTTGGATTCATTCGTGATGCCCCAGCCGACGAGCGCATCGGGCACGAAACACGGAATGCGCAGCAGCTCGCGACCCGATGGCAGACCGAGCACCCGCATGTCGCCGGTGTGGCCACCGCTCCAGAGGCCGTAGTAGGTGTCGAGCTCACCGGGCTTGAGGTGCACGTTCGCTCCGGCATGCGCGGCAGGAACCGGTGCGGGCGCTGTTGCCGGGCCTGCCGCGCTGGGTGCTGCGGCCTTGTTGTCATTGCAGGCCACGGCGCCTACTGCAAGCCCCGCCAGCGCGGCGGTGTTGATGAATCTGCGACGGCCCATACCGGAGTTGTCGTTGTGCAGATCTGTTTTTTCCTGGCTCATATCGGCCTCTCTGAGGACTGTTGAAAGAAAAGGGAAACACGTGAAGGGGGTGCTCGCGCGGGCGGCGGCGCTGCGGTCGGTGCGATGGGGAACACCAGCTGTGGTGTGACCGATGCATTGAAATTTTTGACGGGAAACTCGACCGGCTTGTCGATGGAGCCTGGTGTCATCGAGTGTGCGGCGCACAGCGTGCAGTCCATGCCGTGAACGCTCGCGGGGCGGGCCTTACTGCCGACACCATTGTCGTCGTGCACGACGAGCTTGGCCTTGCCATGGGTGCCGCAGACCACCTCGAGGCGCGAAGGATTGAGCAGCGGCGAAGCGAAGGCTGCGCCCATGCCGAGCATCAACCAGACGACCACGCCGACGCGCCATCGGCGCAGGCTCTGGAGGATCGTGTGGTGTAAGTGGCTAAGCATTTCTGTGACTTCATATCCCGTCTTGAGCGGGTAATGAATCGTCACATCGCGACCGTTTTTTTTCCTTAAGACAGATCAATTTACCAATAGGTAAAACGGATCACACTAGTTGCACGGTTGTTGGAGTTGAAGGCAGAGAGGGTTGGATTCAGGCTCTCGCATCGCGGCAACCGGACAGGTTTTCAAACAAGGAAGGGAATAGAGAGATGAGCTCCACGACATTCAAATTGGCATCGTTGGCATTGGTTCTGGCGCTGGCCGCCTGCGGCAAGAACGAGGCTCCGCAGGCCCCCGCGTCGGCACCAGCGGCAGCCCCCGCAGCCGCGCCGGCCGCACCCGAGAACGTGCTCGGAAAGAGCGCCTACAACAAGACCTGCGCGCTGTGCCATGGCTCCGGCGTGGCGGGTGCTCCCAAGATCGGTGACAAGGCAGACTGGGGCCCGCGCATCGCGCAAGGTGCGGACACGCTCTACAAGCACGCCATCGAAGGCTTCAACGGCAGCAAGGGTGCCATGCCCGCGCGCGGCGGTGCGCCGACCATGTCGGACGATGACGTGAAGGCGGCCGTGGACCACATGGTCGGTCTGTCGAAGTAATCGGATGGAGGCCTCATGACGACACAGGATCGCGCGCACGCTGACTTGTCGACCAACGCGCGCAGGCGGATGGTGCTGGCGCTGCCCTTGCTCGGTGCATTGCCCTACTGGGCATTGGCTGCGGATGCAGAGTCACAGTCCAAGGTACGCCTCGCCAAACGCAGCCGGGTGCTGATGGGCACGCGCGTTGATGTGATGGTGCCTGCTCGAAACGCGGCAGAGCTGTCTTCGCTGTTCGAGGCCATCGATGCGGCCATCGCGCGCATGCAGGGCCTTGAGCAACAGATGAGCCGCTACCGCAGTGACAGTGAGATAAGCCGCGTCGCGGCATTTGCGGGAAGCACGCCGACCCGTGTGTCGCCCGAGGTGATGGCGGTGTTGCAGCAGGCCAAGCGGCTGCATGAGCAGACCGGCGGCGCGCTTGACATCACCATCGGTGCGGTGCGTGGCTGGAGCTTTGAGCCCGGCAAGGAGCATGTGCCATCCGATGCCGAAGTGGCGCGCGAGATCGCATTGGTCAACATGCGCGATCTGGTGCTGGAGCCGCTCGCCGGCACCGCGTTTCTGCGTCGCGAAGGCATGGCGCTTGATCTGGGCGGCGTCGCCAAGCTGCCGATTCTGCAGGCGGGTCTCGCGAGCCTGCAGCGTGCGGGTCTGGGCGATGCACTGATCAACGGCGGTGGCGATGTGCTGATTTCAGGAACCAACCATGGCGAGCCTTGGCGTGTGGGTGTGCGCGATCCGAATGCGCCGCAGCGATTGCTCGGCCGTCTGTCACTTGTCGGGCGCGGTATCGTGGCCTCGTCGGGCGACTACGAAAGAGCGTTCATGCGCAATGGTCAAAGGTTGCACCATGTCCTCGATCCGCACACCGGCTGGCCGGTGCAGGGCGTGCACGGTGTGGCGCTCAGAGCCGAGCGGGTGGAGGAGGTCAACGGCTGGGGCGCTGCGCTGATGGTGGGCGGCCCGTCGGCGTTGAAGGAGTTCGGCGCGCATCATCATGCCGTTGATGTGATGGCGGGGTTGAGCGACGGGTCACATTGGCTGTCGAGCGGCATGCGAACGCGGCTTGCATCGGAGGCGGCATAGTCGCAAGTGAGTTGCCTGCGGCGCATGAAGCTGGAGCGTCCCAGACGAGGGCAGCAGAGTAAGGTTCGCCCCGCAGCGACGGCTGCGTTCTCCTGCCGATTTGCGTAGTAATTCGAGAGCGGGGGAAAGACGCGAAGCACCTCAGGGAGCTTCAATTCCCCGGCTTCTGCGCCTGTTCGCATTCCACATCGAACAGCTCGCGGTCCGCGAGCGTGGTGCCGATGCGCATGGCGCTCAGGCACCCACCCCAGATGCAGCCCGTATCGAGCCCCAGCAGGTGCGGGCGGTTCACGAGGCCAAGTGTGGACCAATGGCCGAAGGCAATCAGCGTGTCGGCCGTCCTGCGGCCCGGTACATCGAACCATGGCATCAGGCCTTCGGGTGGCGTGGCGGCGCTCTCGGTGCTAGCGAAATCCATGGCGCCCTCGCTCGAGCAAAAGCGCAGTCGCGTGAGTGCGTTGATGATCACGCGCAGCCGGTCGGTGCTGCGCAGATCGTCGCTCCAGCGGTCGGGCAGGTTGCCGTACATCTGCGTCAGGAACGCAGGCAGGTCGGGGCCCTGTAGCAGTTGCCGCACCTCGTCTGCATAGGCCAGAGTGTCGTCGAAACTCCACTGCGGAAGTACGCCCGCATGCACCATGAGCATCTGTTCGCCGTTCTGCGAAAACGAGCGCGCCAAGGGCTGGTGGCGTACCCACTCCAGCATCGCGTCCCGGTCATTGGCGTCGAGCACGCTTGCCAGTGTGTCGCGACGCGATGGATGGCGCGCGCCGTGCGCCGCTGCAAGCAGGTGAAGATCGTGATTGCCAAGGAGTGCGCGAACGCTATCTCCGAGCTCCATCGCCCGGCGCAGCACACCTGCTGAATCGGGGCCGCGATTGACGAGATCGCCAAGCAGATAAAGCGTGTCTCGACTGGCGGAAAAATCAATGTGTTCCAGCAGGCGGGTGAGGGCGGCATTGCATCCTTGAATGTCGCCGATAAAGTAATTGGCCATGAAGCGGAGGGTTTGTTGAGTTCGGGCAATCGTTGAGACTGATTGTCTCTCAGGACGACACCTCCCCCTTTTTCATGCGTGCAATGCTCGGCTCCATCGTCGGCCTATTGCCGGCATGAAGCTGGGCGTTAATGCGTAGATTAGTAACGAACTGAATCAATGAGGAGGTCTTTTGCAGACGCCATGCATGAGCGGACCGCTCAGAAGTGCTGGTCTGAAATGTCATCCATATGCCCCTTGTTTGAGCTTTGTTGCGGTAGTGGGCTTTGTTGCATAAATCGGTCTGAGGCTAAGTCTCCCCAAACCCCAGACGTAGTTATGCCACGGCCACCGTCTGGGGCGTGCCCAGCTCGGTGAAGCGATTGAGGATGGATGCCCGGACATTGAGCTCGGCCACCTGTCGCTCAAACGTCCTAGCCATCACCTTCTCGCCTAGGCGCTTCAAGCAGTTCATCTTCGTCTCCACCAAGGACCGACGGTGGTAGCCGCTCCAGCGCTTCCAAATAGTACGGCCCAACTTCTTGCACGCTTTGACCGCTTCGTTGCGATGCGCGAATGCCAGACCTTTGCGCAACCTTGCGCCTTTGCGAGGAGGAATGACGGGGATGGCTTTGCGGTGGTGGCAGGCTTCATGCACGTCTTTTGTGTCGTACGCGCCATCGCCTGTAAAGCTGGCAACTATTTCATGGCTTGGTATTTGGCCCAGTAGCCCTGCAGCTACTGGTGAATCACCAACTTCATTGGTGGTCACCACCATGGCCCGTATCTGCATATTTTCTGCATCTATGCCAAGGTGCACCTTGCGCCACTGACGGCGCCGCTCGGCGCCGTGCTTCTTTGTTTTCCACTCGCCTTCACCCAAGAACTTGATCCCTGTGGAGTCGGCAAGCATGTGCAAGCCGTTGCCACTTGGGCGGTAGTGCACCTGAACATTTATACCTTTTTGTCTGCGACACACCGTGCTGTAGTCGGGGGCTGCCCAAGGTAGGCCAGCCATTTTGAGCAGCGACTGCACCAGCCCCAATGTCTGACGCAGGGGCAAGCCAAACAAGCATTTGATGGTCAGGCAAAACTGGATGGACGCATCTGAGAACGTCTGGTTGCGCCCACGCTTGCCGCTCGCAGGAGCCAGCCACTGCATGTCTTTATCCAGCCAGATGCTCAAGTCGCCTCTAGCCTTCAGTGCTGCGTTGTACGCCTTCCAGTTTGTGGTGCGGTACTTGCGCCGTCCCCAGTTCGTCTCACTCATCATCCGAGCCTACTACCGCTGCGGCCCGGATTTGTGCAACAAAGCCGCGGTAGTGTGTAAAGAATCCGTGAATTCACCCCATATTGAATGAGGGCGGGATTTTGTTTATATAATCACTTCACATTCATTAATTTCACTTGATTGGCACAACCATGACAGATAGCTACAAAGACCTTCTGAAGCAACGCGAAGACCTTGAAAAACGAATCAATGACGCGCGTCGCCAGGAGCTTTCGGCTGCTGTGGCTCAAGTGCGTGGTCTGGTGGCTGAATACGGCCTGACCGCTCAGGACGTTTTCCCAACAGGTCGCGGTGCACGCAGCGGCTCGGCTACTTCCGGCGTGAAGGTTGCCCCGAAGTATCGCAACCCTGAAACTGGCGAAACCTGGACTGGCCGTGGCAAGGCTCCGAAGTGGATTCAGAACCAGGATCGCGAGCAGTTCGCCATTTGATTCGGCGAGGCAGTCTCCAAGATCGATGTCGCAAGACGTCGGTCGGCATGATTCGACTGGCTCTTCGATTCTCAAGAATAAGTCCGCTAAATGCGGACTTTTCTTTTGGCTGATTGCCGGATGCCTAAATGATTGGCAATTCATTGATCATTGCGCGGAAATTCAGCTTTTGATTGCACCATTGTGGGTATTGCTTACGACCAATGTGGTGCCGGGTGTGTTAGCCCGGCATGAGTGGTTCATTGGTGCAACGCCGGTGTGATTCTCTACTTCCTTGTCTATCCTATATGGAAAGCTCGGTTAACTTTTTTGTCTGAACTTTGGTGGCTTTTCTGAATCTGCATGTTCTCGGGGATCTCGATTCATGATATCTCGATGGCGCGGGGCAATTTTGTCATTTTGAATTTAGAGCAGGGGCCTTTCGTTCGAGCTGCATTTGGGGTCTGTGGAGTCCGGAGATCTGCAAAGGCCAGAAGGCGCCGCGCGATGCACTCCCCCTCGATCTGATTTTTGTGATCAATGTAGGGGATTGCCTGGAATTGAGTAGGGCGTGCTCGCTAAATGCTTGTCGGAAAAGGTTTTCTGAGCAAACAGGCCTGCGGTGTCGCACGGTTATTTTCGTGCGATGGCGAAACATCTCAGTGACTGCCAGAATGTGAGCTGACGATTTCAAACGGAGCCCACCCCATGGCCAAGACCCACGAATCACGCCACGCCTTTGAATCCACCCTCATGTCCTTTGTTGCCGGTTCCGGCAAGTCATCCAAAGGCCGCTTCTACTCCCTTCCCGCGCTCGCCAAGCAGTTCCCGAATGTGAACCGTTTGCCGGTGTCGCTGCGCATCGTCCTTGAGTCGGTGCTGCGCAATTGCGATGGCAAGAAGGTGATGTCGGAGCATGTGGAGCAGCTTGCCAACTGGAAGCCCAACGCCGAACGCACCGACGAAATCCCCTTCGTCGTTGCCCGCGTCGTGCTGCAGGATTTCACTGGCGTGCCGCTGCTCGCCGATCTGGCCGCCATGCGCAGCACCGCGCAGGCCTTGGGCAAGAAGCCCAAGACCATCGAGCCGTTGGTGCCCGTCGATCTGGTGGTGGATCACTCGATCATGGTCGACTACTACGGCACCAAAAGCGCGCTCGACCTGAACATGAAACTCGAATTCCAGCGCAACAAGGAGCGCTACCAATTCATGAAGTGGGGCATGCAGGCGTTCGACACCTTCGGTGTCGTGCCGCCGGGCTTCGGCATCGTCCATCAGGTGAATCTGGAGTATCTGGCGCGCGGCGTCCACAAGGCCAAGGGCGATGTCTATTACCCCGACTCGCTGGTCGGCACCGACAGCCACACCACGATGATCAACGGCGTTGGCGTGGTGGCATGGGGGGTGGGTGGCATCGAGGCTGAGGCAGCGATGCTCGGTCAACCGGTGTACTTCCTCACGCCCGATGTGGTGGGCTTCGAGCTCACCGGCAAGCTGCGCGAAGGTGTGACGGCGACCGATCTGGTGCTTACAGTCACCGAAATCCTGCGCAAGGAAAAGGTGGTCGGCAAGTTCGTCGAGTTCTATGGCCAAGGCACGCGCAGCCTCTCGGTGCCCGATCGCGCGACCATCGGCAACATGGCACCAGAATATGGCGCGACCATGGGCTTCTTCCCGGTGGACGAAAAGACCATCGATTATTTCGAGGGAACCGGCCGCACCAAGGAAGAGATAGCCGCTTTTGAGGCCTACTTCAAGGCACAGGGTCTGTTCGGCGTGGCCAATCCCGGCGACATCGACTATTCGCATGTCGTCAAGCTCGATCTGGGTACGGTTGCTCCAAGTCTGGCTGGACCCAAGCGCCCGCAGGACCGCATCGAGATTGGTCATGTAGCCGACAAGTTCACCGAACTGTTCACCGCGCCCGCCGCGCAGAACGGCTTCAACCTGGCGCTCGACAAGCTCGACAAGACTTACCGCGTGCACATCAATGGCCAGGGCGAGGTGGCTGAACCCAACCCCAAGCCCATTCCCGCAGGTGCGCCACAGAATGTGGTGGAAATGGTGTCCAACACGCCGGTGGTGGACGACCAGCCACAAAGCCTCAAGATCGCCGACGCGAACGTGGCGGCGTTGGAGGGTAACCAGATCGATCTGCACAACGGCGACGTGCTGATCGCGGCCATCACCAGCTGCACCAACACGTCGAACCCGAGCGTGATGCTGGCCGCAGGTCTGCTCGCCAAGAAGGCGGTAGAGGCGGGGCTCACGGTGAAGTCGCATGTGAAGACATCGCTCGCGCCCGGATCACGTCTGGTCACGCTGTATCTCACCGAATCCGGTCTGCTGCCGTATCTGGAAAAGCTGGGCTTCTCGATTGCCGGTTATGGCTGCACGACCTGCATCGGCAATGCGGGTGATTTGCTGCCGGAGTTCAACGCGGCGATCCAGCAGAACGACTTGGTTTGCGCGGCTGTGCTCTCGGGCAACCGCAACTTTGAGGCGCGCATCCACCCGAACATCCGCGCCAATTTCCTCGCCAGCCCGCCGCTGGTGGTCGCCTATGCCATCGCGGGCAATGTGCGCAAGGACCTGATGACCGAGCCTGTGGGCAAGGGAAAGAAGGGCCGCGACGTCTATCTGGGCGACATCTGGCCGACTACCGACGAAGTGCAGAAGCTCATGAAGTTTGCGATGAACGGCAAGGCCTTTCGCGCGAACTACGAGAAGGTCAGCAGCGAGCCCGGCAAGCTCTGGGAAAAGATCAAGGGCGTGACCGGCGGCACCTACACCTGGCCTGACAGCACCTACATCGCCGAGCCGCCGTTTTTTGACGGATTCACACTCGATCTCAAGGAACCCGCCGTCACCACCGGCAGCCCGTATGCGGTGCGCGATGCGCGCGTGATGGCGCTGTTCGGCGACTCAATCACCACAGATCACATTTCGCCCGCAGGCTCGATCAAGGAGACCTCTCCGGCTGGCAAATGGCTGCTCGAGAACGGGGTGAAGAAGGCCGACTTCAACAGCTATGGCTCACGCCGCGGCAACCACGAGGTGATGATGCGTGGCACGTTTGCGAACGTGCGCATCAAGAACCTGATGATTCCCGCGCTGCCCGATGGCTCGCGCGAAGAGGGAGGCGTGACGCTGTACCGCGACGATGATGGTGGTACGACCAAGATGCCGATCTATGACGCCGCCATGAAGTACCAGTCCGCAGGCCGCGCGACGGTGATTCTCGCGGGCGAGGAATACGGCACGGGCTCAAGCCGCGACTGGGCGGCCAAGGGCACGCAGCTTCTGGGCATCAAGGCCGTGGTCGCGCGCAGCTTCGAGCGGATTCACCGCTCCAATCTGGTAGGCATGGGTGTGCTGCCGTTGCAGTTCATGGGCAATGACAGCTGGCAGTCGCTGGGGCTTGAGGGCAATGAGTTCATCGATGTCGTGCCGGCTGCGGATCTGGCGCCGCAGAGCGATGCTGAGTTGATCATCACGCGGCCCGATGGGACGCGCAAGACGGTGGTGGTGAAGCTGCGGATTGATACGCCTATTGAGGTGGATTATTATCGGCACGGGGGGATACTGCCTTATGTGCTGAGGCAGTTGTTGGCTGACTGAGTCAGCCTGTTTCCAAGCGGGTCCCCTGGCTTCTTCCCCGGCGTCGGACTTGCTCCCTCTCCCGCTTGGCGGGGGAGGGCTGGGGTGGGGGCTGGTTTTTCGATTTCTTGCTGGCCTCTGCTGTGGCGTTGCTTACGGAGGCCGGGACTGCCCCCGGCGGGGCAATCACTTTTTGCTGGCGCGCAAAAAGTAATCAAAAACGCGCTTGAAGTCATGCGGCAAAACTCGCTGCGTTCCTTCGTCACTTCGCTCAGACAGCTTGCCGCAGAAGTGATCTGAAGAGGTGTGTTCGGCACTTCGCTTCGCTCGTGTCTTTCGTCGACCGACTTCGGTCGATGGGCGGGCTCGCCGCTCAGCACGCAGTATCGACCTGAATCAGGCAACTATTTCCGTCCGATTTGTCTTCCCTGCCGTAGCCGCATCACAATCTTGCCCATGCAAAAACAGATTCTGGTGGCCGGGGGCGGTATTGGTGGGCTGGCGGCGGCGTTGGCGGCGGAGATTGCGGGGTGGGAGGTGCGGCTGTTCGAGCGGGCGCCTGCGTTTTCCGAGGTGGGGGCGGGTGTGCAGATCGGGCCAAATGTGGTGCGGCGATTGCAGGCTTGGGGGCTGCATCGCGAGTTGCAGGCGGTGGCTGCGTTTCCGGATCGGTTGCAGGTGCGCAGTGCGGTGTCGGGCGGAGAGCTGGCTGCGCTGCCGCTCGGGGCTTCGGTCATCGCGCGCTATGGGGCGGCCTATGCGACGATCCATCGCGCGGATCTGCATGAGTTGCTGCTCAACGCGGTGAAGGACCGGTCTTCGGTGCATCTCAATCTCGATCAGCCGGTGGAGCACCATCAGCAGGGCGATGGGGTGGTCACGGTGCGGCTCAAGGATGGCACGCTGGTCGAAGGCGATGCTCTGGTCGGCGCGGACGGGCTGCGCAGCGGCACGCGGGCGCGGCTGCTGGGCGAGACGGCCACGCGCAGCTCGGGGCATCTGGCGTATCGCGCGGTGGTGCCGCAGGCGGATCTGCCGCAGGCGCTGCGCTCGCAGCAGGTCACCGCTTGGCTCGGGCCACGGCTGCATGTGGTGCAGTATCCGCTGCGCCGGGGCGAGCTCATGAATGTAGTGGCGATCCGGCATGGCGAGGCGCCTGCCGATCTGGAGCATTGGGACCATGCGGCGAACGCGGGCGATCTGGAGGCCGCGCTGTCGCAGACCTGCGCGCCGCTGCAGGAGTTGATCCGCGCCGTGCCTTCGGTGAGTGGCGGTTGGCGGCTGTGGCCGCTGTCGGACCGGCCGCCGGTGCGCGGGCCGCAGGAAATGGCGCAGGGGCTCGTCGCTCTGCTCGGCGACGCCGCGCATCCGATGCGACCGTATCTCGCGCAGGGCGCGGGCATGGCCATCGAGGATGCGGCGGAGCTGCAACGGGCCTTGTCGATGCACGATCTGGAGGTCGATCTGCGCCTTCGCCGATATGCGCTCAACCGGTGGCAGCGCAATGCCCGCGTGCAGGAGCGCTCGCGGCGCAACGGGCGGATCTTTCATGCGACGGGCTTTGTGCGTTTCGGGCGCGACATGTCGCTGCGGTTGCTCGGCGAGCGGCTGCTCGATGTGCCGTGGCTGTATCGCGGTGACGGCGCTGGGGTGAGTCAGCTTTGATGCGGTTGCAGCGCGGCCGGATGCTTGGGTGGTGAGGGCAGCAGCGTGAACGCCAGCGCAGCCAGTACCAGCAGCGCGGCGATGCCGTACATCACCGGGCCGAAGGGTTCGAGCGCGCGGGCCTCGGCCATCGACGCGATGAGGCCGGTGAACCATTGCATGGCCGCGATGCCGAGAAACATCGCCATGGTGAAGGCCGCCATCGCGCGGCCGGTGAGGGCTGCGGGGTAGGCGTTGCGCACATCAGCGTATTGCAGGATCAGATAGCCCGAGAGAAAGCCGATGGCGAGCGCGGCCGCAATGTTGCCCCATGCGTTGTGCGTGAATCCGATCATGGCGAACAAGACCGAGAAGAGCAGCGTGCAGACCACCAGCCAGCGCCTGCGGTGCGCGGGGCCGGGGTCGAGGCGGCCAAACGCCATCGGTCCGCAGAGCGCGACCAGCGACAGCACGAGCGCGACGTTGCCGCTTTGCACCAGCGAGTAGCCGTACCGGCTGATCAACAGCGGCCCGAGCCACAGTCCGCGCAGGCTGATGAAGGCGGCATAGCAGACAAAGCCCAACGCCACGATGCCCCAGGTGTGCGGAATCATGAACAGCGAGCCGAAGCGCGCAACGGCCTCACCGATGTTTTCCTTGCGCGCGTTGGTGCTCGCGGGCAGGGCAGGCTCGTGCACCGTGCGCCAGATGCAGAGCCAGGCGATGGCCGACATCACGGCCAGTACTGTGAATGCCATGCGCCAGCTCGTGCTCTGCACCAGCCACGCGAGCGGCGTGCCGGTGAACAGCATGCCGAGCGTGCCGACCGTCATCGCAATGCCCGACACCGACGCGAATCGCGACGCCGGAAAATGCCGCGAGATGAACACCGTGCAGGCCAGAAATGCCGGCGAGCAGCCGATGCCGATGAGCGACTGCCCAATCAGCAGCGTGCCGTAGCCAGGCGCGGTCGCGGAGATCACCGCGCCGACGATGGCCAGCGGCGAGGCCAGCAGTACCGTGCGGCGCACGCCCCACAGGTCGATGGCGATGCCCATGAACAGCTGCATCGCCCCGAACATCAGATGAAAGCTGCCCGCGAAAATACCCAGCGCCTGAGGGGACAGGCCCTGTTCGGCGGACAGCGGCGCAGCCAGAATCGCGGCCACGGTGCGGTAGGCGTTGCTCAGCGCAAATCCGGCGGTGAGCGCCAGCAGCATGGCCCAGACAGCGGCTGCGGGACCAGGGGCGTGATTGGGTTGGGGCGTTGGAGCGGACATGGGATGCAACGTTACCAGCCCCCGTATCGGGGCTGTGTAGGCAGTGTGCTGCAATTGCTTACGTTCCGCATGCGGCTATACGCGAGGTGCAGGAACTTTCCGTAACGCGAACCGCACATAATCAGCACCTTCGCCTGAAATCTGGATAACAACGTGGATCTGCTTTTACTGCTCAAGGCCGCCATCATGGGTGTGGTCGAGGGGCTGACCGAATTCCTTCCCATTTCTTCGACCGGTCATTTGATACTTGCGGGCGCACTGCTCGGCTTTCACGGCGAGAAGGCCAAGGTCTTCGACATCGCGATCCAGACCGGCGCGATCTTCGCGGTGATCCTCGTGTATTGGGAACGCATCAAGTCCACCATCATCGAGCTGCCCACCGAGCGCCGCGCGCAGAAGTTCGCGCTCAACGTGATCGTCGGTTTTCTGCCTGCCGTGGTGCTGGCGCTGATTTTCGGTAAGTTCATCAAGGCCCACCTGTTCACACCCACCGTGGTCGCCACCACTTTTATCTTGGGCGGTTTCATCATTCTCTGGGCCGAAAAGCGCAGCGCGAGCGGCGCCGTCGCGCGGGTGAACTCGGTCGACGAGATGACGGTGATGGACGCGCTCAAGGTCGGCCTCGTGCAGTGCCTAGCAATGATTCCGGGCACCAGCCGCAGCGGCGCGACCATCATCGGAGGCATGTTTCTTGGCCTTTCGCGCAAGACGGCGACGGACTTTTCCTTCTTCCTGGCGATTCCTACGCTGATTGGTGCTGGCGTTTACAGCCTGTACAAAGAGCGGGCGTTGCTTTCTACGGCTGACATTCCTTTGTTTGCTGTGGGGCTGGTGTTTTCGTTTATCAGCGCTTGGCTGTGTGTGCGGTGGTTGCTGAAGTACATCAGCTCGAACAGCTTTGTGCCGTTTGCTTATTACCGGATTGTGTTTGGGGTGATCGTTTTGATCACCGCTTGGACTGGGGTTGTTTCTTGGTCTGAGGCTTGATTTTTTCGCCTCTGTTCTTTTTTTAGAGCGGAGGCCGAGACTGCCCCCGGCGGGGCAATCACTTTTTTGCTTGCGCGCAAAAAGTAATCAAAAACGCGCTTGGAATTCATCCGGCGAACTCACTTCGCGACTGCGTCGCTCCGTTCGGACAACCACCGGAAATCAGTCTGGAAGAGGTGTTTGCGGCACGTCGCTGCGCTCGTGCCGGGGTGTTTGCGTAGCTGCGTTGGGGTTCATATGCCCGCTGCGCTTTTGAGTTTGCAATGCTAAACCCAGCTTGCAAATCACACGACTCTCGCACCCCAACATCTCGCGAAGTCGCGAGATGAGCGCCACGAGCGAAGCGATGTGCCGTGAGCACCTCCGAGTGAACCTCTAGCTCGCGGCGGTTGCCCGAACGGAGTGCCCGAAGGGCACGCAGTGAGTTCTGCCGCGGGTATTAAA
The DNA here is from genome assembly GCF_011305995.1 of Diaphorobacter sp. HDW4A. Lineage (GTDB taxonomy): Bacteria > Pseudomonadota > Gammaproteobacteria > Burkholderiales > Burkholderiaceae_C > Diaphorobacter_A. Next base: position 440,553 of record NZ_CP049910.1, read on the forward strand.
AAACGCATTTTTGGTGACTTTTTGGGCAAGACCAAAAAGTTACTCCGCCGCCGGGCGGAACTCCCGGCCAGCAGTCCTCAGCCAAGCAATAGAACCCAGATCAGTCAGCGGAAAAGAAAACACGGCACGCAGTAAAGCACGCGCACCAAGCATCACCCCCGAAGCACTACCTCGGCAAGATTGCGAAGAGATGCTTCCACAGCAGCAGCCGTGGTATGAGGCTGCTCCATAGGAAACAGATGGCTGCCATCGACCATCATGATGCGCCCCCCAGTGACGCGTTGGGTAAGCGCCATCCCGACCTGCCGCATTTCCACCGACTCCAGACCGCCGATGAACGCCGCCGGACACTGCAGCGGATACTTTTTCAGCAGCGGTGCGAGGTTGTGGGGCAGCGTGTTGTAGATCGCCGTTTCAACCGCGCGATCAAAAGCGAGGACGCGTTTTCCGGCGTGGTCCACGAGGCCGTGGGTCACGTAGTCCCAGAGCACGCGCTCGTCCCAGCGGGCAAAGGCTTTCTTGTGGCGGAAGTGCTCAAAGGCTTCCTCGGTGCTGGCCCAGGTGTTGCGGCGGGCGCGGCTGATCTTGCCGGGGGAGAGGGAGCCCACGACCTGAGCGCGCTTGACCATGTTGACCGCGCTGGCGCGCCAGCCGCTGAGGATGGGGGAGTCGATCAGCAGCACGCCGCAGGTGAGTTTCGGGTGGCGTGCTGCCGCCATGAGGCTCAGGATGCCGCCGAGTGAATGGCCAACGAGGTAGACCTTCTGGCCCGTGCGCTCGACCTGTTCGCCCGCGAAGTCGGCCAGTTGCTGGACCAGATTGGGCCAGTTGTTGGTGACTTCGTAGCGTTCCTCATGGCCGAAGCGGTCGACCGCGCTCACGTCGAAGCCGCGCTGGCGCAGGTCGTTCAGCAGCACGTTGTAGGTGCTGCCCGGAAAGCTGTTGCCGTGCGAGAAGACGATGGTGGGGCGGCTTGGCATGGGTGATCTGTTTGTCTCTTGTGGTGTCTTGATCGCGTGCGAAGCGCAGGGGCGGGTCAGATCAGCTTTTCGTCGGGGCTGGTGATCTTCTTGAGATGCTGGCTGCGATGCGGCTCGACGCGGATCGGCACGTCTGTGACGCCTCCATTCCAGGCGGGGTCCTCGATGCTGTCGAACACCTGACGCAGACGTTGGCCCCAGCTTTCGTGAACCATGCGGAAGTAGGGGTTGTATTCGTCTATGCAAACAATCTTGTCCGATGCGAATTGGCCTTCTTCATAGAGCACCAGATCGAGCGGCAGGCCCACTGAGAGGTTGGACTTGAGCGTGCTGTCCATGGACACCAGCGCGCACTTGGCGGCTTCGTCGAGTGGTGTTTCGGGTGTGATCACGCGGTCGAGCACGGGTTTGCCGTACTTGGATTCACCGACCTGGAAGTAGGGCGTCTCGGCGGTGGCTTCGATGAAGTTGCCCGCGGAATAGACCTGGAACAGGCGCATGCCTTCGCCCTGAATCTGACCGCCGATGATCATCGACACGTTGAAATCCACGCCCGAGCGCTGCAGCGCCTCGCCGTCGCGCTCGTAGACGCGGCGTACGGCCGCGCCCAGCACACGGGCGACGTCGAACATGCTGGTGGCGTTCCAGATGGTGATGGCTTCGTCGTCTTCGTGCGCGCGCAGCTTGGTGACCTGCAGGATCTCGCGCACGGATTGGGAGATGCTCAGGTTGCCGGCGGACAGCAGGACCATGAATCGGTCGCCCGTCTTTTCATAGACCATCATCTTGCGGAAGGAGCTGATCTGGTCGAGGCCCGCATTGGTGCGGGAGTCGGAGAGAAAAACCAGCCCGGCGTTGAGCTTGATGGCGACGCAGTACGTCATAACAGTGCAGAAATTAGAAATCGGAAACCCGCAAGTGTAGTCGGCCCGGATTCCGAACGTTTGCTGTGATGACAAAACGGAAACTGGCGGTTAACCAACGGTTTACAGCGCGTGGCTATCATTCGCCAAGAATCGTCCTATTCCCAAGGCTCACATGCCCAATCGCCCACTTTCAGCCCCTAACCTTGCCCATTCCCAGACCTTTGTGAAAGGCAGGGCCCGAACCGGGCTGATCGTGACGGTTGCGGCGATGGCTCTGGTGGCGGGCGGCGGGTACTGGTGGTATCAGAAGAAGCAGGCGGCGGATGCGTCCGCGGCAACGGCTGCGGCGCCCAAGTCGGGCGGTGCGGCCGGTGGCCGAGGCGGCCCGCGAGGTGCGCAGGGCAACTCGCAGACGCAACCGGTTTCCGCTGGCGTGGTGGACCAGCGCGATATGCGCGTGCTGGTCAGCGCTATCGGCACCATGAGTGCGCGGGCCACGGCCGTGGTGCGGGCCAAGGTGAGCGGTGAGCTGGTCAAGCTGCACTTCAAGGAAGGCGACGATGTGAAGGCTGGGCAATTGCTCGCCGAAATTGATCCGCGCAGCTTTCAGGCGACATTGAATCAGGTGCAAGGTACCTACCAGCGCGATCAGGCGCTCCTCAAGAATGCGCAGCTCGATCTGCAGCGCTACAAGGAGCTGCAGGCGCAGGATTCCATCGCCAACCAGCAGGTTGATACCCAGGCCGCGCTGGTGCGCCAGTACGAGGGAACGGTCGCGTCCGACAAGGCACAGGTCGATGCCGCCAAGCTGCAACTGAGCTACACCCGCGTGACCGCGCCGATATCCGGCAGGTTGGGCCTGCGCCAGTCTGATCTGGGCAACGTGGTCAACCCATCGGACACCAATGGCCTTGTCACGATCTCGCAGATCAAGCCCATCGACGCGGTGTTCGCGTTGCCCGAGGCGCATGTGAGCACGCTGTCCCGCCGCATCGCCGATCGGCAGGATCTGCCCGTGGAGTTGTGGGATCGCGACCAGAAACAGATGCTCGCCAAGGGCCGCCTCAACGCCCTCGACAACACCATCGACACGACCACCGGCACCGTCAAGGCCAAGGCCGCGTTCGACAACGCCGATGCCAGACTGTTCGCCAACCAGTTCGTCAACGTGAAGCTGCAGGTGAATCTGCTCGAAAACGCGCTCACCGTGCCAGCGACGGCGGTGCAGAACAACTATGTTTACCTCGTCAAGCCCGACAACACCGTCACCCAGCGCAAGATCACCGTGGGCGTGACGGATGGCGACCGCGTGAGCGTGCAGGGCGATCTGCAGCCTGGCGATCAGGTGGTGACTGACGGCATCGACCGTCTGCGCGAAGGCGCGCAGGTTTCCATCATCGCGTCGGACAAGGTCAATCAGGTGGATCAGGCGGTGCAGAACAACGCTGCGGGTCCGCGCATGCCGCGCAATCTGCCGCCCGAGGTGCGCGCCAAGGTGGCCAACATGACGCCTGAGGAACGAAAGGCCTTCTTCCAGAAGATGCGCGAGGAGCGCGCCGCGCGCGGCGAGGCGGGCGGCGGTGGCCCCGAGTCCGGCGCATCGCGTCCGCGCGAGCATGCATCCGCACCGCGCGAAGGAGCATCGGCCCCGTCCGCCCCGATGGCTCCCGCTTCAGCGGCCAGCCGTTGATCAGGTGTTGCGCAGCCATACGCTACCAACGCAGCAGCACCAAACCGGGCAGCCCACATGAATCTCTCGCGCCTCTTCATTCTGCGGCCCATCGCCACCACCCTGATGATGGTGGCGGTGCTGATCTCGGGCATTCTGGCCTACCGCCTGCTGCCGATCTCGTCGCTGCCGCAGGTGGACTATCCGACCATCGAGGTCACCACGCTCTATCCCGGCGCAAGCCCGGATGTGATGACCTCCAATGTCACCGCGCCGCTCGAGCGCCAGTTCGGGCAGATGCCGGGGCTCGATCAGATGTCCTCGGTCAGCTCGGGCGGCGCGTCAGTCATCAGCCTGCGCTTCTCGCTCGACATGTCGATGGACGTGGCCGAGCAGCAGGTGCAGGCCGCCATCAACGCGGGCTCGAATTTGCTGCCCAGCGACCTGCCGATGCCGCCAACCTACAGCAAGGTCAATCCTGCGGACGCACCGATTCTCACGCTTGCGATCACCTCGCCGTCGTTGCCCGTCATCCGTGTCAATGACCTGGTCGAAAACCGCCTCGCGCCCAAGCTCTCGCAAGTCAAGGGCGTGGGGCTGGTGGCGATTGCGGGCGGACGTCGCCCCGCCGTGCGCATTCAGGCCAATCCCACGGCGCTCGCGAGCTACGGCATGACGCTCGACGATGTGCGCTCGGCCATTGCCGCCGCCAACGTGAAGGGTGCCAAGGGTGGTTTCGACGGCCCGTCGCGCGCATCGACCATTGATGCGAACGACCAACTGCAGTCCGCCGCCGAGTACCGCAATCTCGTCATCGCGTTCAAGAACGGCAACCCGATCCGTCTGTCCGACGTGGCGAACACGGTGGACGAGGCCGAGAACACCCGCCTCGCCGCTTGGGCCGCGAATCCCGAGCAGGGTTCGCAGGCCGGTGTGATCCTCAACATCCGCCGCCAGCCCGGTGCCAACGTGATCCAGACGGTAGATGCGATCAAGGCGCTGCTGCCGCAGTTGAAGGAAACGCTGCCCGCGTCGCTTGATGTGCAGATCCTCACCGACCGCACAGTGACCATCCGCGCCTCGGTCGAGGACATGCAGGTCGAGCTGATGCTGGCGATTGGGCTGGTGGTGGCGGTGATCTTCGTGTTCCTGCGCAGCGCGTCGGCCACTCTGATTCCGAGCTTTGCCGTGCCGCTGTCGCTCATCGGCACCTTCGGCGTGATGTATCTCGCGGGCTTCTCGATCAACAATTTGACGTTGATGGCGCTCACGATATCGACCGGCTTCGTGGTCGATGACGCCATCGTGATGATCGAGAACATCGCGCGCTATGTGGAGAAGGGCGAGCCGCCGATGCAGGCCGCCTTGAAGGGCGCCAAGCAGATTGGCTTCACCATCATCTCGCTGACAATCTCGCTGATTGCGGTGCTGATCCCGCTGCTCTTCATGGGCGACGTGGTGGGCCGTCTGTTTCACGAATTCGCGATCACGATGGCCGTCTCCATCCTGATCTCGGCGGTGGTCTCGCTTACGCTCACGCCCATGCTCTGCGCGCGCTTGCTCAAACATACGCCCGAAGAAAACCACGGCCGCCTGTACCGAGCCACGGGCCGCTTTTTCGACGGCATGATCGAGAAATACGGCCGCATGCTGAGCTGGGTGCTCGACCATCGCGGCCTGACTTGGATCGTCTTTCTTGCGACGCTTGTGGTCACCGTGCTGCTGTATTTTGCGGTGCCCAAGGGCTTCTTCCCCGAGCAGGACACGGGCACGATTCAGGCCACGACCGAGGCGGATCAATCCATCTCGTTCGCCGCCATGGGCGAGCGCCAGCAGGCGCTGGTCGACCAACTGCTCAAGGACCCGGCGGTGCAGTCGATCTCGTCTTTCATCGGGGTGGACGGCACGAACACCACGCTCAACACCGGCCGCCTGCTGATCGATCTGAAACCGCACGGCCAGCGCGATGGGGTGGCGGCCGTCGTGCGGCGTCTCTCCGATGAGTCCAATCAGGTGCCCGGCATTCGCCTCTTTGCGCAGCCGGTGCAGGATCTGACCATCGAGGACCGCCAGGCGCGCACGCAGTACCAGTTGCTGCTTTCGTCGCCCGATATGGATGTGCTGTCCGCGAGCACCAAGGACCTGGTGACGCGCATGCAAGGTTTGAACCAGCTGCTCGATGTGAGCACCGATCTGCAGAGCCAGGGCAAGCAGGCCTACGTGAAGATCGATCGTGCGCAGGCCAGCCGTCTCGGAGTGACAGTGGCGGGCGTCGATACTGCGCTCTACAACGCGTTCGGCCAGCGCCTGATCTCCACCATCTTCACGCAGTCCAACCAGTACCGCGTGGTGCTCGAAGTCGCGCCGCAGTTCAAGCTCGGGCCCGAGGCGCTGCAGTCGATTTACGTCGCGTCGTCGAGCGGGCCGCCGGTGCCGCTCACCTCGATCGCCACCATCGAAGAGCGCAACATGGCGCTGTCGGTCAACCATGTGGGCCAGTTGCCTGCGGCGACGATCTCGTTCAACACGGCGCCCAATGTATCACTCGGACATGCGGTGCAAGCTGTGCAGGACGTGATGAAGTCCATGCGCGGCGAGGGCAAACTGCCGCTGTCAGTCGATGCGAATTTTCAGGGAGCGGCGCTCGCGTTTCAGGCCTCGTTGTCTAGCACGCTGCTCTTGGTGCTTGCGGCCATCGTCACCATGTACATCGTGCTGGGCGTGCTGTATGAGAGCACGATCCATCCGGTGACGATCCTCTCCACGCTGCCATCGGCGGCGGTGGGGGCGCTGCTTGCGTTGCTGCTGTTCGGGCTTGATCTCGATATCATCGCCATCATCGGCATCGTGCTGCTGATCGGCATCGTCAAGAAGAACGCGATCATGATGATCGACTTCGCGCTCGAGGCGCAGCGCGACGAGGGTCGCAACGCGCATGACGCGATCTTCCAGGCCTGCATGCTGCGCTTCCGCCCGATCCTGATGACCACGCTGGCTGCGCTGCTTGGCGCGCTGCCGCTGATGCTGGGCACCGGCGTGGGCAGCGAGCTGCGCCATCCGCTGGGCGTCACGCTGGTCGGTGGTTTGATCGTGAGCCAGTTGCTCACGCTGTTCACCACGCCGGTAATCTACCTGACCTTTGAGGGCTGGGTGGAGAAGTGGCGCGTCAAGCGCGGCCTACCGCCGGTGAAGCTCAACCATCCTGAGCAGGAGGAGGAAGAACGCCGCCTTGGAGAAGCGCCATGAAGAGCTGGTCCAGTCTGTCGGCGCCGTTCATCTTCAGGCCCATCGCCACGATGCTGCTGACGATTGGCCTCGCGCTGGCGGGCGGGATTTCGTATTTTCTGCTGCCGGTCGCGCCGCTGCCGCAAGTGGACTATCCGACGATCTCGGTCACCGCGAGCCTGCCCGGCGCGGCCCCCGACACGATGGCCGCGACCGTCGCCACGCCGCTTGAGCGGGCGTTAGGTGCCATCGCAGGCGTGAACGAAATGACGTCGAGCTCCAGCCTCGGGAGCACGCGCATCACGCTGCAGTTCGACTTGACGCGCACTGTGGACAGCGCCGCGCGCGACGTGCAGGCGGCGATCAACGCATCGCGCACCTTGTTGCCTTCGGGCATGCCGAGCAATCCGACCTACCGCAAGGTGAACCCGGCAGACGCTCCGATCCTGATGATCGCGCTGACCTCCGATTCGCTCACACGCGGCCAGATGTATGACGCGGCCTCGACTGTGCTCGCGCAGAAGCTCTCGCAGGTCGAGGGCGTGGGGCAGGCCTCGATTCAGGGCGGCGCGCTGCCCGCCGTGCGGGTGGAGCTCGATCCGGTGCGGCTTGCGTCCAACGGCGTGTCGCTCGAGCAGGTGCGCACCGCGATCTCGAACACCAACGCGAATCGACCGCTCGGCGCGGTCGAGCGTGAAGACCATTACTGGCAGGTGGCCACCAACGATCAGGCGCGCGTGGCTGCAGACTATGCACCGCTGGTGCTCAAATGGTCCGCAGGCAATGCGATCCGCTTGTCTGACGTGGCCGATGTGAGTGATTCGGTGCAGGACGTGCGCAACTACGGCGTGATGAACGGTAAACCTGCCATTTTGCTGCAGGTATTCAAACAGCCGGACTCCAACATCCTCGAGGCCGTGACCCGCGTGCGCGCGCTGCTGCCGCAGCTCAAGGCGTCGATCCCGGCGGCCATCGATCTGACCATCGTCTCTGACCGCACGCCCACGCTGCGCGCGTCGGTGGTGGAGGTCGAACGCTCGCTCGTCATCTCCATCGCGCTGGTGATTCTGGTGGTGTTCCTGTTCCTGCGCAAATGGCGCGCCACGGTCATCCCGGCCGTGGCTGTGCCGGTGTCACTGATGGGCACCTTCGGCGTGATGTACCTGTGCGGCTACACGCTGGACAACCTCTCGCTGATGGCACTCACGGTGGCCACCGGCTTCGTGGTGGACGATGCCATCGTCGTCGTCGAGAACGTCATGCGCCACATGGAGCGCGGCAAGTCCGTTGTGCGCGCGGCGCTTGATGGTGCGCGCGAGATCGGCTTCACCGTCGTATCGATGAGCATTTCGCTGATTGCGGTGTTCGTGCCCATCATGTTCATGGGCGGCATCGTCGGGAGGTTCTTCCGCGAGTTCGCGGTGGTGATGTCGGCGGCGATTCTGGTGTCGATGCTGGTGTCGCTCACCACCACGCCGATGATGTGCGCGGCGCTGCTGCGCGGTCCCGAGGATGAGGGTGAGACCCAGACAAGACCACGTGGCCGCATCATGCGCGCATGGGATCGTTTCTCTGCCGCCATCGGCCGCCTTGAAGCAGGATCGATGCGCGTGTATCGCAAGACGCTGGCCTGGTGTCTGCGCCACCAACCGCTGGTGATTCTGGTGCTGCTCGGCGTGATCGCGCTGAACGTGCAACTCTACCGAGTGATCGAAAAAGGCTTCATCCCCGATCAGGATACGGGCCGCGTGATGGGCTTCATCCGCGCGGATCAGGCGACATCCTTTCAGGCGATGGAGCGGCGCATCAAGCGCTTTCTTGACATCGTCCAGCAGGACCCTGCAGTGGAATATGTGACCGGCTTCACCGGCGGCGGCCAGCGCAATTCGGCCAACATGTTCATGTCACTCAAACCACTGGCCGAGCGCAAGGTGTCCAGTGACGACGTGATCAGCCGGTTGCGCGAGAAGCTCAAGGACGAGCCCGGCGCGCGGCTCTTCATGATCAAGCAGACGGACATTCGCATCGGCGGCCGCCAGAGCATGGCGGCCTACGACTACACGCTGCAGGCCGACGACATCGCCGACCTGCGCACCTGGGAGCCGCGCATTCGTCAGGTGCTCTCGACCTTGCCCGAACTCGAAGACGTGAACAGCGATGTGCAGGATTACGGCATGCAGACCACGCTGGTGGTCGATCGCGATGCGGCGTCGAAGCTGGGCCTCACCATGTCGCAGATTGATGCGACGCTCAACGATGCGTTCGGCCAGCGTCAGGTCGGCGTGATCTACAACCCGCTCAACCAGTACCGCGTGGTGATGGAGGCCGCACCGCGCTTTTTGCAGAGCCCGGAAACGCTGCGTGGTTTCTTCTTCGTGAACAACACCGGCGAGCAAGTGCCGCTCACCTCGTTCGCCAAAATCACGACGACCAACACACCGCTGTCGGTCAGCCATCAGGGCGGCACGCCCGCGAGCACAGTGAGCTACAGCCTCGCGCCCAATGTGTCGCTCTCGCAGGCCAACGATGCGATCCGCAAGGCCGTGGCCGAGCTGGGTGTGCCGGTGTCGGTGCGCGGCAGTTTCAGCGGCACGGCGGGGGCGTTCCAGCAGGCGCTGGCCGGGCAACCGCTGCTGATTCTGGCGGCCATTCTCACCATCTATCTGGTGCTCGGCATCCTGTACGAAAACCTCGTGCATCCGCTCACCATTCTCTCGACCTTGCCGTCGGCGGGCGTGGGTGCGCTGCTTGCGCTGATGCTGTTCAAGACGGAGTTCTCGCTGATCGCCTTCATCGGTGTGATCCTGCTGATCGGGCTGGTCAAGAAGAACGCGATCATGATGATCGACTTTGCTCTCGCGCGCGAAAAAGGCGGCCACGCCACGCCCGCGCAGTCCATCTACCGCGCCTGCGATCTGCGCCTGCGCCCCATCCTCATGACCAGCATGGCGGCGATCTTCGGCGCGCTCCCGCTGATGCTGGGGCGCGGCGACGGCGCGGAGCTGCGCCAGCCGCTGGGCATCGCCATCGTGGGCGGCCTGCTCGTGAGCCAACTGCTCACGCTCTACACCACGCCGGTCGTCTACGTGCTGCTCGAGCGCGTGCGCAACCGTGTGGTCAATGGCTGGGCGCATCGGCCCGCAGGGCTGCGCTCATCCGCGCCCGTGCCCGCATCGTCGCCAGCGATTCAAACGGGGGAATGACCGTGACGCATCACCATCGGAAAAGAATGACCAGACCGTTTGCATTGAGCCTGTTGGCCACCGCGTTGCTGTTCGCGGGTTGCTCCACGCAGGAGCCCTATCAGCGCCCGTCTCTCGACGTGCCGGAGCAGTTCAAGGAGGCTGCGAAGCTGAGCGTCGAATCCGGCCTGTGGCAGCCCGCGCGCAATGGCACGCAAGGCGCCGCAGCGCCCGTGCCGCAGAACTGGTGGACGCTGTATGGCGACGCCACGCTCAACCAGTTGCAGGACGAAGCGCAGGCAGGCAGCCAGACGCTGGCGCAGGCAACGGCGCGAGTGCGTTCGGCGACGGCGTCGGTCGCCAGCAGCCGCTCCTCGCTGTTTCCGACCATCGGCACGAGCGGCAGCGGAACGCGCTCGAAATCGGCTGGTGGCAACTACACGGATTCGACCACGGGCGAAACCGTTGCGCGCAGCGGCACCATCGCCAACAGCTACTCGCTGGGCCTGAACGCGAGCTGGGAGCTGGACCTCTGGGGCCGCGTGGCGGGGCAGGTGAGTGCGAGCGAGGCGAGCGCCAAGGCCAGCGAATACGACCTCGCGGCGGCGCAGCTGTCGCTCGAAGCGTCGGTGGCGCAGACCTATTTTTCGCTGCGCGCGGCCGAGGCGTCGCAGCGCTTGCTCCGGCAGACGCTCGAGGCCTACGAGCAGAGTTGGCAATTGACGAAGAACCGCTACCAGTCAGGCGTCGCATCGTCTGCCGACGTGGCGCAGGCCGAGTCGCAGTACAAGAGCACCGAGGCCCAGCTTATCGAATCAGAGTCGACCCGCGCGCAGTACGAGCATGCGCTTGCCGCGCTGCTTGGCAAGGTGCCCGCCAACTTCAGCCTGCTGGAAACCGCAGAGCTGCCAGCGCCACCGGACGTGCCCGCTGTTCTCGCATCGCAGCTGCTGGAAAAGCGCCCGGACATCGCCTCGGCAGAACGCAGTGTGGCCGCAGCGAATGCGCAGATCGGCGTGGCACGCGCGGCGTTTTTCCCGTCACTCACGCTGTCGGCGAGCACGGGCTATCGCGCGGCCGGCTTGTCCAATCTGCTCAGCGCGCCGAATCTCTTCTGGTCGCTGGGCCCGGCGCTGGCGATGTCGATATTCGATGGCGGAGCGCGCAGCGCGGCCGTCGAATCGGCGCGCGCGCAGCTCGACCTGACATCGGCCACCTACCGCCAGACGGTGATCACCGCACTGCAGGAAGTGGAGGACAACCTCGTCGTCGCAGACGCGCTCTCGCGCGAGCTGGTCGTGCAGACCGCTGCCGCCACCGCCGCGCGCAAGGCGCTGACTGTGGCCAACAACCAGTACAAGGCGGGCATCGTCGCCTATCTGAATGTGCTGAGCGCGCAGGCCACCGTGTTGAGCGCGGAACGCAATCTGATCGACGTGCGCAACCGCCGATTGGCGGCGGTGAACACGCTGCTCAAGAACGTGGCTGGAAGCTGGGACGAGGTGCCCGCAACAACAACCCAATGACGAAGTGAGACCGCCATGAAGCCGACCCTTTCTTCTCTGTCCTCCATTTCTGCCGCCGCGCTTTTGCTGCTTGGCGCGCACGCTGCCTTTGCGCAGCCTGTTGCCGCGAATCAGCTGCGCGATCCGTTCTTCTGGCTTGGCGAGATGAACAAGGCGACGCTGGTCATCAACTCCGAACAGGGCCTGCTCGACAGGGCCATGGCACCTCGTCTGGCGACCGGCGTAGCCAAGGTCATCGCGGAGGGTAGCCAGCCGGGCGGCAAGCGCCCGAGCAGCGTGATCACCTTCGAGCCGCTCTTGATCAAGGCGGCGGGCGAGGACGTCACTTTGCTGCACGCGGGCCGCTCGAGCCAGGACATGCACGCGACCTTCCGCAGCGCCATGCTGCGCGACAAGCTGCTCGATCTGTCCGATCAGCTGAACGTCACATCGACGACGCTGGTGGAGCTGGCCGCAAGACATGAGCGCACCATCGTGCCCAACTACACCAACGGCGTGGCCGCTCAGCCCAACAGCTACGGCCACTATCTGCTCGGGCTGTCGGCCGGGCTGCTGCGCGATGCCGACCGCATCCGCGAGGCCTATGCGCGCGTCGACCGCTCGCCGATGGGCACCACGGTGCTCAATGGCACGAGCTGGCCGCTGGATCGCAAGCGCATGGCACAGTATCTGGGCTTTGAGGCGCTGGTCGACAACGCGTATGACGCCGCGCAGATCTCGTCGATGGACCAGCCGGTCGAAGTGGCATCCATCGTCACCAGCATCGCGCTGCGTGCGGGCAATTTCGTCGAAGACGTGATGACGCAGTACGCGCAACCGCGTCCGTGGATTCTGTTGGAGGAGGGCGGTGGCAACACCTATGTCTCGAGCGCCATGCCGCAAAAGCGCAACCCCGGCCTGCTCAACGACACGCGCAGCGAGGCGTCCACGGCGGTGACGTTGGCGATGGGCCCGGTTATCCAGACGCACAACATCACGCCCGGCATGAGCGACCCCAAGGATGTGAAGCAGAATGCCGCCATGGTGGACAGCGGCATCACGACACTCAAGCGCTGGGACCGCGTGCTCAAGGCGCTGGTCATCAGCCCGGACCGCGCGCTCGAAGAGCTCAACAGTGACTGGACCGCTTCGCAGGAACTGGCCGACGTGCTGATGCGCAAGTACAAGCTGCCGTTCCGCGATGGGCACCATTTTGCGTCCGAGGTGGTCGCGCATGCGAAGAACCACAACATCAAGCCGCTGGATTTTCCGTATGCCGAGGCACGCAGGATCTACGCGCAGGCGATGAAGGATTCGAAGTACGGCACGGAGCTGCCGATGAGCGAGCAGGAGTTCCGCTCCACGCTGGACCCCGTCGCCATTGTGAAAGACCGCACCACATCGGGCGGGCCTCAGCCTGCTGAGATGGCGCGCATGTTGGGCGAGACGAGATCAAAGCTCGCGGCGCAGGGCGACTGGATCAAGACGCGCCGAGCGCATATCCGCGATGCACTAGCAAGGCTCGACAAGGACTTCGACGCGATCGCGGCCAAGGACCGCTGAGCCGGTTCAGTCGCTATCGAGCTCGAAGGTGTCGCGAAACGCATCTGAAAACGCGGTGCTGCCCGAGATTGTCAGCGTGACCGTCGTGTGGCCAGCAGGTGAGGCCGCGATGGACAAGCGACCCGCGCCTGCGTCAAATTCCGCAAGCAGCGGATCGCCCGCATCGCTCTGCGCCTGCAGATCGAAATCCCAGTCGGCTCCATCTTCGATGACTCCGCGCCGTCCGGTAAATGCGCGACCCGCCCAGCGCAGAATGGATTCGATCTCGGCCGTCAATGCGGCAAGTCGGGCCTCTGGCACGCTGGCCATCGCATCCCAGGTGCCGTTGCCTTCTTCGTCTTCGCTGTAGTCAAAAATCAGATAGTCGAGGGGTTGGGCGGGCACGGCGGTCACTTCATGATGAGGGAGAATCGGGCTCGCATTTTCGCCTGAACCATTGCCTTTTTGCGCCCCACACCATGAATGCCACTGATCCCCGCTCGTCCTCCCCGCCTGTCATGTTGTGCACCAGCGTGCTGCGCTTCGGCTTTGCGGCAGGCCCGGAACTGACATGCCCCGATCACGCATGGGCGGCGGGACTGCATCTGGTGCAGGGCGATGAGGGCGTTGGAAAAACTGCGTTGCTGTGCACGCTGGCGGGCGAGTTGAAGCAGCGTTCCGGCGAGGTGCAATATCCGTTCGCCGCATCAGGCAAGCCGCTGGCGGCCGATTTGTTCTGGCAGCATCCACGCACGGTGTTGAGCGAGGCCGAATCTCAATCGACCTGCCGAGACTGGATCGCGCGCCGTGCAAAGGTCTATCCGCTATGGCTGGAGGTTGATTTCGAGCGCCATATCGAAGGCTTTGCGCTCAACGAGCACATGCACAAGCCATTGCTGGCGCTGTCCACCGGCTCGCTTCGCAAGCTCTGGATGGCGGCAGCCTGGGCCAGCGGTGCGGCGCTGACGCTGATCGACGAGCCGCTCGCCGCGCTCGACAAACCGTCGATGCGCTATGTGCAGGAAACGTTGGAAGAGTTCACACATGAAGACCAGATCGAGCGCTTCGGTGAAGCGAGGCGCTGCGTGATCGTCACGCATTGGGACGAGATGGAAGGCGTCGATTGGGACGACGTGCTGACGCTCACATCGCCTTGAAGCGGGCGGCGTAGAGGCGGCTGACGGCCAGCCTTTCGGGGCGCTCGCGCAGCACCAGCGTGAGCTTGCCCGACTCGTCGCGTTGCGCCTGCGCGATGCTGGCCGCACGCACCACCGTGCCGCGATGGATCTGCCAGAACGCCTGTGCGTCCAATTGCGGCAACAGTTCCTTGAGCGGCGTGCGCAGCAGGTATTCATGGCTTGGCGTGAGTACGCGCACGTATTTGTCGGCCGCCTCGAAATAGACGACGTCCTGCACCGGCACCATGTGCAGTTGATTGCCGACGCTGGCTTGCAGGATGTGGAGAGGTGCCGCAACGGGTGGGGTTGTGGATGCCATCGCACCTTGCAGGCGCAGCAACTGTTGCACTGTCTGCTCCAGCAGATCGGTGGTTGGATGGTTTTGCCTTGCCTGCCACCCTGCACGCAGGCGTTGCACGGTTTGCGCCAAGCGTGCGTGCTGTACGGGCTTGAGCAGATAGTCGACGGCCTGCGCCTCGAAAGCCTGCACGGCATATTGGTCATATGCGGTGATGAAGACGATGGCGGGAAAGGGCAGGTTCTCGGGCCATGTATCGGCGATCTCGGCGGCGGCTTCGAGGCCGCTTTGGCCTGGCATGCGAATGTCGAGGAACAGCACATCTGGGCGTATGTCGAGCGCGATCCGCGCCGCGCTAATGCCGTCTTCAGCCATCGCATTGATCTGCAATTCGGGCCATGCCTTCGCGAGCGCCTGCTGGAGGCTTTGGGCGAGCAGTGGCTCGTCTTCGGCAATCAGTGCGCGGGGGGCGAGGTCCATCGATGGGTTCATGGTCGGATCAACGGGAAGACGATGCGTGCAAGTGTGCCGGACTCCGGCGCTCTTGCGGTCAACTCGAAGGTTGCCTCATCGCCGTATCGCGTGGCGAGGCGTTCGCGGACTTGGGCCGTGCCAAAGGGCTGACCTGCGCGCGGGTTCGTGGGGCTGGCATTGTGAGCCTGACCGACACCGGTGTCACTGACGGTCAGCTCCACGAACGGCTGTTGCGCGCGAAGGCATTCGCGTGCCGTGACGACGATGGCGCCGCCCTGAACCTGAGGCTCCAGACCATGGCGGATGCTGTTTTCCACCAGCGGCTGCAGCAACAAGGGTGGCACGCAGATGTCGGAAAGCGCATCGGGCAGATCGAGCGTGAACGTCAGCCGCTTGCCCATGCGGATCTGCATGAGCGCGAGGTAGTCGTGCAGCCGTGCAAACTCGTCGCGCAGCGCATGCTCGGCGTTGCGCGAGCTGCCCAGCGTGGCGCGCAGGTAGTCGATGAGGTGGTCGAGCATCATCTGGGCGCGTTCCGGATCGGCCGCGATCAGCACCCGCAGATTGGCGAGCGTGTTGAACAGCATGTGCGGCTCGAGCTGCGTCTGCAGCAGCGTGAGCCGGGCTTCGGTGGCCTGCTTTTCTGCTTGCGCGGCTTGCAGTTCGAGATAGCGTGATTTGCCGACCACGTAGTAGACGAAGGACATGAGCGCGCTGGTGACCACGGTGATGATCATCGGCAGCAGCCACAGGTCGAAGTGCTCCGGATGTGCATCGGGCTGCACATATCGCTGGTAGCTCTGGCCGATGAGGGAGCCGACGCCAAAGCCGATCAGCACGCCCG
Source organism: Diaphorobacter sp. HDW4A (assembly GCF_011305995.1). Lineage (GTDB taxonomy): Bacteria > Pseudomonadota > Gammaproteobacteria > Burkholderiales > Burkholderiaceae_C > Diaphorobacter_A. The sequence continues at coordinate 456,316 of NZ_CP049910.1, forward strand.
CGAGCACCACGATCATTCCGCGCCAGCCTTGGGGCCAGGGTATGTCGCGGTTCTGGGCGAAGCGCAGGCGCCCGAGCTCGATGACCAGCCAGCTCAGCAGCCCGATGGAGAGCGAATACACCAGATTCACATCCCAAGTGCTGGAGCCCGCCAAGGTCAGCACCAGCGTGATGAGCAGGCACACCGACACCGTCGCCGCGCCATGGCGAGCGAACATGGGCACAAGCGCGGGTTCACGCGGGGGCTCACGTGGAAGAGGATGGCGCTGCATGGTATGCATGGTAGTGGAGCCGCGCATCTCAGTGCGAGGAAGATGCGTTGTCGCTTTGAGTTTTCCCCTGATCGCGCAGCAAGGCTTCACGTTCCTTCTGCACCATGCGATGCCAGAGTGCGCCGCGCGTGGGCCGCAGCCAGACGCTCATGCCGTGCGCGAGCAGGCCAATGCCCCAAAAAAATGCGGGATAGATCGACCAATGCCTGCCATGGCTGAACGACAGGCCCATCAGGCCGAGATTCACCAGCAGATAGACGGTGGCGTGAATGAACCAGCCGAGCTTGCGACCTGCGCGCCTCTGTGCTGCACGTTCGATGGGGTCAAAGCCGTTCGCGGCGAAGTGTGGGACGTGGTGGACATGGGACATACTGATCGCTCCTTGGGCTGGATGAAACCGAGATGGAGCGATGTTCAGCGTGAGCCGCATGGGGCGCGAGCCCGATGCGACGGGATGCGCAATTCAGGGCGTGAAATGCGGCAGGGCGGCGTGAAGCGGGGCTGTTTGGTCAGCCCCGCACGGTTCAAGGCAGCAGCCGCTTGAGCTGGTACAGCGCATCCAGCGCCTCGCGTGGGCTCAGGGCGTCGGGGTTGATGTTGCCGAGCGCCTGCTCGACCTGGCTGACGGCGGTGTGTTCGGGCTCGGGCGGTGGCGCGAACAAATCGACCTGGGTTTCGTCCTCACCCGCGCGTGCCTCGAGCGCGTCGAGCGTATGGCGCGCATGGTTGATCACGCCTGTGGGAACGCCCGCGAGCTTGGCGACCTGAATACCGTAGCTGCGGCTAGCCGGGCCGGGCTGGATTTCGTGCAGAAAGACGATGTCGTTGCCCGACTCTGTCGCGCCCACGTGCACGTTCACGGCATGGCCGTGGCGCGTGGACAGCTCGGTGAGTTCGAAGTAGTGCGTCGCAAACAGCGAGAACGCCTTGGTCCGGTCATGCAGGTGCGTGGCGATGCCGCTGGCGAGCGCGAGGCCATCGAAGGTGCTGGTGCCGCGTCCGATCTCGTCCATCAGCACCAGCGAGTGCGGCGTGGCGCTGTGCAGGATCTGCGCGGCCTCGGTCATCTCGAGCATGAAGGTCGACTGCGCGTTGGCCAGGTCATCGGCCGCGCCGATGCGCGTGTGGATTGCGTCGATGGGGCCGAGGCGGCAGGCCATCGCGGGCACGTACGAGCCCATGCTGGCGAGCAGCACGATCAACGCCACCTGGCGCATGTAGGTCGATTTACCGCCCATGTTGGGGCCGGTGATGATCTGCATGCGCGAGTTGGCGTTCAGGCGCGTGTTATTCGGAATGAACGCGCCGGACGATGTTTCGGCCAACCTGGCCTCGACCACCGGATGGCGACCCGCGTCGATGTCGATGCAGGGCTCTGGCACGAATTGCGGTGCGCACCAGTTCAGCGTGAGCGAGCGCTCGGTCAGCGCGCACAGCGCGTCGATGGTGGCAAGCGCCCCGGCCAACCGAGTGAGCGCAGGCACATGGGCCTGCAACTGATCGAGGATCTGTTCATACAGAAACTTTTCGCGCGCAAGGCCACGTTCCTGGGCTGACAGGGCCTTGTCTTCGAACGTCTTGAGTTCGGGCGTGATGAAGCGCTCGGCGTTCTTGAGCGTTTGGCGGCGGCGGTAGTTCTCGGGCACGCGGTCCAGATAGCTGGTGGTGACCTCAATGTAGAAGCCATGCACCCGGTTGAACTGCACGCGCAGGTTCGGAATGCCGGTGCGTTCCTTCTCACTGGTTTCGAGCTGCAGCAGAAAGTCGTCGCAGTTGTTCTGGATGCCGCGCAGCTCGTCGAGATCGGCATCGAATCCCGTAGCGATCACGCCGCCGTCGCGCACCAGCGCAGCGGGCTCCTCCATGATGGCGGCGCGCAGCAGTTGCGTGCAGTCGGCGGGCGGAACGAGGTCATCGAACAGTTGCGATAGCACCGGCTCTGGCGGGCGTGGAAACTGCGAGAGCAGGTGCGATTTTTCCAGCGTCTTGGAGAGCCCAACAAGCTCGCGCGGGCGCACCTGGCGCAGCGCGATGCGCGCGGTGATGCGCTCGACATCGGACACACCCTTGAGCTCGCCGCGCAGCAATTGCCACGGGCTGTTGTTGCCTGCACAGCGCAAGGCACCTATGGCCGACAGTCGTCCGCGCGCCTCGCTGCGGCCGCGGCTGGGTTCGAGCAGCCAGGTCTTGAGCAATCGGCTGCCCATGCCGGTCATGCAGGTGTCGAGCAGCGAAAACAGCGTGGGCGAATCCTCACCGCGCAGCGTCTTGGTCAGCTCGAGATTGCGGCGCGTGGTGGCGGGCAGGTTGATGAGCTCGCCATTGCGCTGCACGCGCACGCCGTGCACATGGGTGAGGGCACGGCCCTGCGTGTGTTCCGCGTAGGTCAACAAAGCAGCGGCCGCTGCGTGGGCCTGCTGCAGGCCTTCGGCATTCCAAGCCTGCAGGCTGGCGGCGCCGAGATGTTCGAGCAGCTTGCGCTCGCCGAGCGCGGCATCGAACTGCCAATCGGGGCGCAGACTGAGCGGGCAGGTCAGCACGCCGCTGTGGCGCAGCGCGACGAGCTGCTCTTCAAAACGCTGCGTGACACCCGCGCTGTAGATCACCTCGCTCGGCGCGATGCGCGCGATCCAGTTGCCCACTTCGTCATGTGTGCATTCGGCCATGTGCACCACGCCCTGCGTGACACTGAGCCACGCCAGCCCCGCCTTGGCGCGCGGCCCCTGATGTACCGACAGCAGCAGCGATTCGTTCTTGTCCGACAGCAGTTCAGAGTCAGTCAGCGTGCCGGGCGTGACCACGCGCACCACCTTGCGCTCGACCGGACCCTTGCTCGCGCCGACCTCGCCGACTTGCTCGGCAATCGCGACGGACTCGCCCATCTTGATGAGGCGGGCCAGATAGTTCTCGAGCGCATGAAACGGCACACCCGCCATGGTGACCGGCTCTCCAGCCGACTGCCCCCGCTGCGTGAGCGTGATATCCAACAGCCGAGCGGCCTTCTCGGCATCGCCGTAGAACACCTCGTAGAAGTCGCCCATACGGTAGAACAGCAGCGTATCGGGGTGCCCTGATTTCAGCGTCAGATACTGCGCCATCATCGGCGTGTGAGCGCTGAAATCAGACTCTGCGGGGACCTGTTTTTGTTCTGACTTTTCGTTCATTGCTGTCGACTTCACTGACCGTTCGTGTTCCTGGAAGCGGATATTGTCCGCGACTTCGGGGAAGGGGAATCCTGATGTGGTTTGCCGTCTGCCAGCCGTGACGGCTCTGCGACGCGGGTTTGCGCTACAGTCGGCGGGCGCATTCGGCCCTTGCTCGTTGCCGGGTCTTTCTTCACTCGCTTTTTTTTCTTCAGCCGTGTCTAGCTCCGTAGATCATCAAAACAATTTCAATCTGCTGCGTCTGCTGGCTGCCGTGGCCGTGTTGTTCAGCCATGGATCCTATCTCTACCATCTGCAAATGCCGATTCCGTTTATGGGGCACAGCCTTGGTTCGGCGGCAGTGTGCGTCTTCTTTGTCATCAGCGGATACCTGATCGCCCAGAGTTGGGAGCGCAGCGTTGGATGGCTGGATTTTGCTGCCAAGCGGGTGGGGCGCATCTACCCAGGGCTGATTTGCGTCACTGTGTTTTCCATTGCAGTGATTGGCGCACTGATGACGACTTGGCCGCAGACGGCGTATTGGGCCAGTCCTGTCACGTGGAGCAATTTCTTGAACAACGCGGCGGGACTGGCGACGGTGCAGGTGCTGCCGGGGGTATTCGAGAACAACCCGTTTGCGCGTGCGGTCAATGGCTCGTTGTGGACGATCCGCTATGAGCTCGCGATGTATCTGCTGCTTGCCTTGGTATCGCTGACGCTCATCCGTTGGTGGCGCTGGGCTTACGTTGCCATGGCGTTGACGCTGGTGTCCATCTGGTTGCTTGCGACGGGACTCGACTGGCCTGATGCGCCGGCAGCCGCGTCACAATGGTTCAAAGAGCTGTGGTCGCTTCGGCAGTTCACTTCACTTGGCGTCTATTTCTTTGTCGGCAGTGCGTGGGCGAGGGCTCGATGGAGGGTGCACTGGTGGCATGGGCTGCTGGGCGCGGTGGCGCTGGTCGCGGCACGCTGGTCCACCGATTTCCTGTGGGTGCAGACGGGTGTCTGGATCGGGCTGAGCTGCCTGAGTATGTATCTGGCCTTCGCCGGAGCCGCTTGCATTCGTGGCAGACCTCGGGCGGATCTTTCCTACGGAACCTATATCTACGCGTTTCCGATCCAGCAGGGGGTGACGCAGATATCACTGGTACAAGGTTGGTCGCTGGAGGTCTGCGTTGCGCTGTCGCTGGTGTTGACTCTTGTGCTCGCGGCCTTGTCGTGGTTCTGCATTGAGAAGCCTGCGCTGGAATGGATGCGGACGTGGTTGTCGAGGCGGAAAGAGATTGCGTCGAATCGGCTGGTCAACTCGGGCGACATGACTTCATCGTGATGTGGGATTCATGGCGTCGCGCACCAGCGCCATCAACGCCGAGAGCACAGGCGAGCGGGCATTTACCTCTTTGGCGCAGGCCATGATCAGGTCGATGGTGGGGGCAGAGCCCACCAGAGGACGCGAGACCACGGTTCGCGGGGTGAAGGTCGCTGCATAGGCCGGAAGCAGCGCGTAGCCAAAGCAGCCGGCCACGAGGTTCATGCTCATGAGGATGTTGGATGACGCCTGGATTTCCCCGGCCCGCACGCCGTGGCGGTGCAGATAGGCTTCGGTGAGTTCGCTGAGCGCGCCGCTGAAGGATGCGTCGGTGCCGATCTGGGGCAGCAGGTGCAGGCGCTTCGGTTGGATCTTCGCCGATCTGGCGAGGACGTGGCGGTTGTGCATGAAGACGCGCAGGGGATCGCTGAGGATGACCTCGCAGAAGATTTTTCCGGAGGCCAGCGGTGGCCGGGTGAAGGCGATGTCGATGTCTCCGTTGGTCAGCGCCACCAGTTGCTCGGGCGGGGTGAGGCTCTTGAGCACCACCTGCACACGTGGATATTGAAGGCGCAGGGCGGGGAGCACCACGGGGAAGATCTGGACCTCGGCGGAGGGGACGAAGCCGATGCTCAGGCTTTCCCTTGTCTTTTCTGCGGCGGAGCGCGTGCGGGCCACCGCGTACTCGACCTGACGCAGCACCTGACGGGCTTCATCGAGAAACACGGCCCCCACCGTAGTCAATTCCACCTTTCGTGGATTGCGGGTGAGAAGCGTGAACCCAAGCGAATCCTCCAGATTGCGGATCTGTTCGCTCAGCGAGGGCTGGGAGGTGTGCAGCCGCTCGGCCGCGCGGGTGAAACTGAGCTCTTCGGCCACGGCAACGAAGTAGCGCAGGCGACGGAAGTCCATCAGTCTTCCAGTGAGAGAGGACGTGTCTCGGGACTACCCGATTCGGGTGATCTGACGTTTTTGTGCATCGCAATATCCGATCTGCCAAGCGCTTGGAGGTCAGCAATTTTTCCGTCGAAATCGCTACCGTGTGTTGATGCCGCTCCAAGAAGTGGCTCGGCATGCATCGGACTTTCCGATCATGAGAGAGGAAGAAAGTATTTCACGCGGCAGGGGGCCGTCCCTACTATTTCCGGACTGAATCAACGGGCCGAGAGCCCCCAAGTGAGGAGACACCATGGAGATCAGTTCAAAAGACATCGAGGGAATGGTCGATGTCCATACCGGGCGCATTCATCCCGCCATCTATGCCAATGCCGAGCTCTACGAACTGGAGCTCGAGCGCATCTTCGGACGCACGTGGCTGTTTCTCTGCCACGTCAGCCAGATACCGAAGGGGGGTGATTTCTTCAACACCTACATGGCGGAAGATCCCATCGTCGTCGTGCGGCAGAAAGATGGTTCCATCAAGGCATTCCTGAACCAGTGCCGCCATCGCTCGATGCGCGTTTCGCATGCGGACAGCGGCAACACCAAGGCCTTCACCTGCCCCTACCATGGCTGGAGCTACGGAGTGGATGGTGCTCTGGTCAATGTGCCGCTCGAGCCCAAGGCCTACCCGCAGGGGCTGTGCAAGGAAAAGTGGGGCCTGCGCGAGGTGACCCGGGTGCGTGAGTACAAGGGGTTAATCTTCGGCAACTGGGACCCGGAGGCTCCCGAGCTTGAAGAGTACATGGGCGACATCGCGTGGTACCTGGACGGTGTGCTGGACCGCCGCGAGGGCGGCACCGAGATCATCGGCGGTGTGCAGAAATGGACCATCGACTGCAACTGGAAGCTGCCAGCGGAGCAATTCGCATCGGACCAGTATCACGCGCTGTTCTCGCACGTCTCGGCGGTACAGGTGCTGGGCGCGAAGCCCGATGGGGATGATCGGCATCTGGGATCGGGCCAGACGGCAAGGCCTGTCTGGGAGACGGCCAAGGACGCAGTGCAGTACGGCGAGCGCGGACATGGCAGCGGATTCTTCTTCACCGAGCGTCCTGATGCGAACGTGTGGGTTGATGGTGAAGTGTCCCAGTATTTCCGTGACACGGTGGACGAGGCGCGTGAACGTCTGGGAGAGGTGCGGGCGCTGCGTCTGGCGGGGCATAACAACATGTTCCCCACGATGAGCTGGCTCAACGGAACGGCCACGCTGCGCGTGTGGCATCCGCGCGGGCCGAATCAGGTGGAAGTCTGGAATTTCTGCATCGCCGACAAGGCCGCGCCGGAACAGGTTAAAGAGGCTTTCGAGCGCAGCGAGACACGGGCCTTCGGTCCCGCAGGCTTTCTGGAGCAGGACGATTCCGAGAACTGGACGGAGATCCAGAAGGTGCTGCGCGGCAAGTTCGCGCGCTCGACCAAGCTGTGCCTCGAGATGGGGCTGGGCAATGAACGCATGCGCGACGACATGCCCGGTGTCACCAACTACATCTTCTCGGAGACCGCTGCGCGCGGGCTCTACAAGCATTGGGTCGATCTGCTGGTGTGCGACACCTGGGCCGAGGTGCACGAAAGAAGCCGCAGCTACGAACTGGAGTTGGTCAAATGAATGCAGCCGTCATCGAAACCCCTGAAATCCCTGAGGACTCCATTGCCCCATCGCCCGCGTTGGACGCCGTTCTTCATCACGAGATTACGGATTTTCTTTATCTGGAGGCCGAGTTTCTGGACGACTGGAAATTCCGCGATTGGCTTGGCGTGATGGCCAATGATGTCCGCTATTTCATGCGCAGCACCACCAACGCGCAGACCCGGGATCGCCGCAAGAGCGTTCAGCCGCCGACCACATGGATCTTCAACGAGACATGGAGTCAGCTCGAACGCCGCATCGCGCGTCTGGAGACCGGAATGGCGTGGGCCGAGGAGCCGCCTTCGCGCACGCGCCATCTGGTCACCAATCAGCGCATCTGCGCGGCGGCCGATGGCGATGGTTACGAGGTGCGCTGCAACTATGTACTGCACCGCTCGCAGAAGGAGCGCGATTTGAACACCTACATCGGCAAGCGCGTGGACCGGATTCGCCGCACCGCTGGCACGGCCCATGGCTGGCAGATCTACTTTCGTGAAATCACGCTGGATCAGGTGGTGATCACTTCGCACAACCTGAGTGTGCTGTTCTGAAAAAAGTGAGGGGGTGAGGGAATGACGAACACGGTTGTTGCATGCGAGGTCGGTGCGGTCGACGAGGGCGGGGCGCTCAAGATCGATGTGAACGGCCTGGAAATTGCGCTGTTTCACATCGGTGGAGAGTACTTTGCGGTGGATGACCGGTGCAGCCACGGAAACGCGTCGATGTCCGAAGGCTATGTCGAGGACGATGGCACCGTCGAGTGCCCACTGCATGCGGCGAGGTTCTGTGTGCGCACTGGCGTGCCCCTGTGTCAGCCCGCCACCGATGCCATTCGGACCTATCCCGTGACACTCGTTGACGGCAAGGTCTGCCTGACGCTGGAGGTGACGACATGAGCCATATGAACGGCTGGTTGCAGGACCAGGTGGTACTCATTACGGGCGGAGGCTCTGGGCTGGGCTGGGCCATTGCGGAGCGCTTTGTGCAGGAGGGCGCGCGCATTGCGATATTGGAGCGATCTCAGGAGAAGTGTGACTCACTTGTGCGCCATTTCGGCGATGAGGTCGTCGCGGTGCAGGGCGATGTCAGAAGCCCGGAGGACAACGCGAGAGCGGTCGAGGCCGCCGCCGCGCAGTTTGGAAGACTTGATTGTTTCATCGGCAATGCGGCGATCTGGGACCACGGTGCGAGCGTGCTGGACACCGATGCAGCATCGCTGGCGGCGGGGTTCGACGAATTGTTCGCGGTGAACGTCAAGGGCTACCTGCTTGGGGCGAAGGCGGCTGCGCCCGAGTTGGTCAAGAGCGAGGGCTGCATGATCTTCACGATGTCCAATTCGTCGTTCTACCCCGGCGGCGGCGGGCCGCTGTATACGGCGAGCAAGCACGCGACGGTGGGGCTTATCCGCCAACTGGCCTATGAGCTTGCGCCCAAGGTGCGGGTCAACGGCGTCGGCCCTTGCGGCATGAATACCGATCTGCGTGGCCCGCAGGCACTTGGACAGGAGGGGCGACGCATCATGGATTCACGCTCGCCCGATGCGATCAAGGCGATCCTGCCGCTGCAGTTCTTTCCGTCGCCCGAAGATTTCGTGGGGCCGTTCGTGCTGCTGGCCTCGCGCCAGAACAACCGGACGCTGAGTGGCGTGATGATCCAGGCCGATGCGGGGCTGGGTATTCGTGGAATTCGCCATGTGGCTGGTGGTTTGTCGCTGTAGTAGCGTGACCTGCCAACGGGAGTCGCATCATGAGTGATCCATTCAACGCGCGCGTGGTGATTCTCGGCGCGGGGCAGGCGGGTGCCATGGCCGCGATGGAGCTGCGCAAGCTCGGTCATGTCGGAACGATCACGCTGGTAGGCGAGGAGAGTCATCCACCTTACGAGCGTCCGCCGCTGTCCAAGGATGCACTGGTGCATCCGGAGGGCGCTCGGGTGCTGATTCGGGAGGCTGCGCATTATTCAAGCATTCAGGTCGATCTGAAACTGGGCATGCGCGCGGTGGAAATTGTCGCTGAACTGCGCCGAGTGCTACTGTCCGACGGAACTTGGCTGGACTACGATTTTCTGATTCTCGCCACCGGTTCGCGTGCCCGTCGACTGCCACTGCTCGACGTGTTGGGGGAACGGGTGCATGTGTTGCGCACCATGGCGGATGCGACGCGCCTGCGCTCGCAGCTCGTGAGCGGGGTGCGGGCCGTGCTGGTAGGGGCCGGGGTCATCGGACTCGAGTTGGCTTCGAGTCTGGTCGAGTTGGGCCTGCGGGTGGAAGTGGTGGACCCCGCATCGCGTGTCATGTCGCGCAACGCGCCCGAACCCGTCAGTCGTCTGCTGCACGATACGCATGTGCAGCGGGGTGTGCGTTTTCATCTGGGTACTTCTGCGGAAGCTGTGACCAGTCACGCTCATGGCATTCGTCTGTCATTGTCAAACGGCATGGAGGTCGAGGGCGATCTGGTGATCTATGGCATTGGTGCGGTGGTGGACGACGCCTTGCCGCGAACCGCCGGTGTCAACATCCTGAACGGATCGGTGGTGGTCGACGCGCGTTGTCAGACTTCAGTGCCCGGAATGTTGGCTGCCGGAGACGTCACCGTGACGGTCGATGCCAACGGCCGTTGGCGTCGACTGGAAACATGGGAGAACGCCAACACGCAGGCGGTCACTGCCGCTCGCACCTTGCTGGGGCTGGAATCCGAGCCACTGCCGCCGCCGTGGTTCTGGACCGACCAATGCGGCATGAACGTGCAGTTTGCGGGGGACATGGGCGCAACTGATTGGATTCGGCGCGGTGATTCGCTCGCAAGCAGCTTCATGTTCTGGGGGCTGAACGAGGGTGTCGTCACCGGGGCCGTCACAGTCAATCTGGGGCGCGAGATGCGCCCCGCGAGAGAGCTGATTGGCAAGCGAGTGTCCGTGCCCATTCAGTCGCTGGTTGACACACAGGTGAGTCTGCGGCAGCTTGCGAAATCAGCGGCATCCACGGTGTAGGCGGGGGGCGCGCTAGGAACCCTAGGCGAACTGAATGTCGGCTCTCCCGTCCTCCACTACAAACTTGGCCAGTTCGCGTACGGCGCTCTCGGCACGCAGCGGGTCGGCCACGGCGTTGAGCGTGGTGGTCCATTGACCGGGCGTGATGTCGCAGAGGCCGTAGCCGCGTTCCTCGCTGCGGGCGAAGAGCACGTGCGGGTTGTGTTGGCGGATGGCGTCGACCTTGTCTTGTGTGGTGCCGGAGCGAGAGCTGATCGAGGTGCCGCAGAATTCGCTGGCGATGACGCGCGGCTTCTTGCCGTCGCGTTCGCGGGCGTTGACGGCTTCGACGTTGCAGACGTAGTTCTGGTGGATGTCGCCGCCGAGAAAGACCGTGTTGCGTGGTGGGTGGGCGTCGATGGCGCGGATCAGGCGGTCACGGGCGGGGGGGTAGCCGTCCCAGCTGTCGGCGGATTGTGTGCCCGACGGATAGGTGCGCGGCGAGAACAGCGTCTGTTGGGCTATTACGCTCCAGCGCGGATTGTGGCTTTGTGCGTCGGCGAGCAGGCCTTGCTCCAGCCAACGTTCCTGATCGGTGCCGAGAAAGCTGCGTGCGGGATCGAGCAGTTCAGCGCATTTGTCGGGGTGTACCGCGCTGGCGGCGCCGTCCATCTTGCGGCAGGCTTGCCGGTCGCGGTACTGGCGAGCGTCGAGCAGATGGATGTTGGCGAGGCGTCCCCATTGCAAGCGCCGGTGAAGCTGCAGACTGTGAAAGCCGTCGTTGGCTGCCAGCGTCGAGGCGCGCAGCGGCATATGCTCGTAGAACGCCTGCCAGGCGGCGGTGCGCATGAGCAAAAAGTCGGGCGTCATTCCGCCCTTGCCTTGGCTGGCGGTATAGTCGTTCTGCACCTCGTGGTCGTCCCAGGTGACAGTCCATGGGGCGACGGTGTGTGCCAGCTGGAGATCGGGATCGCTTTTGTGCAGCGCGTAGCGGTCGCGGAAGTCGGCTAGCGTGTGCGGCAGGTGCAGGTGATGTATGCGCGCCATGCCCTCGGGATTGGCGGGGGAGGCGTACTCGTACATGTAGTCGCCAAGAAACAGCACCAGATCGGGCGATTGCGTGGCCGCGTGTCGCCAGGCGGAATAAAAACCATGTTCCCAACGTTGGCATGAGGCGTAGATCACGCGCAGGTGTTCGGGCAACTCGTGCGCGGCCGGGGCGGTGCGGGTGCGCCCGGTGGCACTGACCGCGTCGCCATGCATGAATCGATAGAAGTACCAGCGGCCGGACGGCAGGCCGCGTACCTCCACGTGCACACTGTGGGCGAAGAGCGGGTCGGCATTGGCCGTGCCGCGTGCGACGATCTGCCGGAACTGCTCGTCATTCGCGACTTCCCAGCGCACGGTCTGGGTGCTGAGCGCGTTCAACATCTCCAGTGGCAAGGCCGTACCTGCGGGTGGAGCGGCTGTTGGCAGCAACCGGGTCCAGAGCACGAAACCGTCGGGCGATGGGTCGCCGCTCGCGATGCCGAGACTGAACGGGTTGTGTTGGAGTTTTGCGTTCTGCGACCATGCCCAGCGCGGCAGCGTGGACATGGCGGAGAGCTGCGCGGCGCGGATCAGCCACAGGCGGCGGGAGGTTGTCGTCAACATTTCAGGGGGAATGCATGGCTCGTGGGACACTCACGATACCGCGAATCTGACCCTGTGCGACCCGGCAGGAAGGGCAAACAACCAGAGTTCTTTCATGAACACGTATCACAATGATGGGCTGACGTTCTGCCCAATCTACAATCCGGTATTCAGCATTTGAGACCATGAAGATTCTCATTTCCAACGACGACGGCTATCAGGCTCCAGGCATTGTGGCTTTGTACGATGCCCTCAAGACCATTGCCGATGTGGAGGTTGTCGCTCCCGAGCACAACAACAGCGCCAAGTCGAACGCGCTGACCTTGCATTCGCCGCTCTATGTGCACAGCGCTGCCAATGGCTTTCGCTATGTGAACGGCACGCCTGCGGACTGCGTGCACATTGCGCTCACCGGGCTACTGGGTTACAAGCCGGATCTGGTCGTTGCTGGCATCAACAACGGCGCCAACATGGGCGACGACACGATTTACTCGGGCACCGTCGGGGCGGCCATGGAAGGCTATCTGTTCGGCATCCCGGCGATTGCCTTCTCGCAGGTCGACAAGGGTTGGGGCGAGCTGGACGCTGCAGCCGCCAAGGCACGCGAATTCGTGCAGCAGCTCGAGGCAGGCAAGCACCTGGGCGGCGTGCCGTGGCTGCTCAATGTGAATATTCCGAACATGCCCTTTGAGGTGCTCAAGCCCATGCGCGTGTGCCGCTTGGGCCGTCGCCATGCAGCCGAACGCGTGATTGAGCAGCAGAGTCCGCGCGGCGAGACCATGTACTGGATCGGCAGCGCGGGTGCAGCCTTCGACGAGGCGGAAGGGACGGACTTTTACGCCACTGCACATGGACATGTGTCAATGACGCCGCTCAAGGTCGATCTGACTGACCACGAGCGCGTGGGCTACTGGGGGCAATCGCTGCAGCAGCCCGGCAAGGAGCCCGCATGAACCAGCAGCGCCGACCGGGTTTCCCGGCTCGCCTGCCGAGCGCCAGCCCAAGCCCGGGTGCATTGACCGGTGGCATCAAGCCGGTGATGGGCAATCCGGCGCGCGTCGTGCCACGGGTGGCACCGGCTCCTGCGGGTGTGGGGCTGGATTCGTCGACCGTGCGAGAACGCATGGTGCGACGCCTCGCCGACTCGGGCATTGGCTCGGCTCCGGTGCTCGCGGCCATGGGGGCGATCGAGCGGCACAGATTTGTTGACAGTGCGTTGGTCAATCAGGCATATGAAGATACAAGTTTGCCGATTGGTCTGGGGCAAACGATCTCAAAACCGAGTATCGTCGCGCGCATGGCGGAATTGCTCTTGGGCGCGCCGGTGGTCAAGTCCGAGGGTCTCGGGCGGGTGCTCGAAATCGGCACCGGTTGTGGCTATCAGGCCGCAGTTTTGGGGAGAATTGCCAAAGAGGTGTATACCATTGAGCGGCTTCGTGCGTTGCACGAAAAGGCTCGTGACAACCTGCGCCCGCTCAGACTCACCAATGTGCATCTGATTCTGGGTGACGGCATGCTGGGCTACCCCAAGGGGGCACCCTACGCAGCCATCATCTCGGCGGCCGGTGGTGAAAAATTGCCTGAACAATGGTGTGATCAACTTGCCGTGGGTGGCCGCCTCGTCGCCCCCATGGCTGGCCCGGATGGTAAGCAGATACTTCTCGTGGTGGACAAGACCGCCGCGGGTCTCAAGCAAACCGTTTTGGAGGCCGTGAATTTCGTCCCCCTAAAATCGGGGGTCGCCTGAAGGAATGAAGTTATGAATTTATCGCGTAGTCTGGTAGCTTGGGCCTGCGCCGCATCGGCCACCATGCTGATGGTCGGCTGTACCAGTACCTCGGTGAACAGGGCTCCCGTCGAGGACCGTGGAACCTCGGTCGGCTCCGGGTCGTCGAGCTCCGGACAGAGCGGTACCCCCGCCATCGATCCCAAGACCCTTCCCGGTTACGAGAATATGGGCAAGCCTGGTTATTACACCGTCAAGCCGGGTGACACCCTGATCCGCATCGGCTTGGAATATGGTCAGAGCTGGAAGGACGTCGCACGTTGGAGCAATCTCGAGAACGCCAATGTGATCGAGGTGGGTCAGGTGTTGCGCGTGGTGCCGCCAGGGCAAAATCCGTCGACCACCACCGCAGCGACCGAGACCCGTCCCGTGAGCACGACTCCAACGGCACCGAAGGCCGCGGCCTCGGCTGCTGCGGCGGCCTCGGCCGCTTCTGCTGCTGCATCCGCTCCTGCGCCTACTCCAGCACCGACCCCCACTCCGGCGCCTGCCGCAGGGGGGGATGATCTGAACTTCATGTGGCCCGCGAGCGGTGGCTTGATCGCTGGCTTCGACGAAGCGCGCAACAAGGGCTACGACATCAGCGGCAAGGCCGGTGATCCGGTCATGGCGGCTGCCGATGGCCGCGTGGTCTATGCGGGTGCTGGCCTGCGTGGCTACGGCAACCTGATCATTCTGAAGCACAACAACACCTTCCTCACGGCCTACGCGCACAACCAGACGCTGCTGGTCAAGGAAGACCAGAACGTGCGCAAGGGCCAGAAGATCGCCGAAATGGGCTCTACCGACACCGATCGCGTGAAGCTGCACTTCGAGATCCGACGTCAGGGCAAGCCGGTTGATCCGTCGCGCTACCTGCCTTCGCGCTGATCCCCAAGACCTGACGAAGATCTTGGCAAGCAAGAAGAAGCCCGCAGCTGCCGCAACGCAGGTTGCGCAGCCGGGCAATGACATTGACGCAATCAACGGGCTGGGTGCAAACGCCAGCCCGATTGTTTTGCAGGAATCCGATGACGACAACGAGCCGGACGGCGCTGCGAGCGAGCCTGCCGAGGTCCGTGAGTTTGTCGTGTCCAGCGAGCAGCACCAGATCCGTCTGGACAAGGTGCTGACCGATTGCGTGCCCGAGTTTTCGCGCAGCTATCTGCAGCAGCTGCAGGTGGCCGGAGCGGTTGAGCTCAACGGCAAACAGGCTGTCAAGCCGGCGGCCAAGGTCGCAGCAGGCGACCGGCTGCGCGTCGAAATGCGGCCCACCCAGCAGAGCCAAGCGTTCAAGGCCGAGGATCTGCCCATCGACGTGGTTTACGAGGACGAGCATCTGCTGGTGGTGAACAAACCGGCGGGGCTGGTCGTGCATCCGGCTGCAGGCAACTGGAGTGGCACGCTGCTCAATGCTTTGCTGGGCCGCGACGAGCAGGCCCGCACGCTGCCGCGCGCGGGCATCGTGCACCGACTAGACAAGGACACCAGCGGGCTGATGGTGGTGGCGCGCACGCGTCTGACCATGGACGCGCTGGTGCGCATGATCGCCGCGCGCGAGGTGAGCCGTCAGTATCTGGCGATTGCTCACCGCCCGTGGGTGGGAGCGCGTGAGCGCTATGTGAATGCGCCCATTGGGCGTGATCCACGCAACCGCCTGCGCATGGCCGTGGTCGAGCTGGATCGTCATCCGGGCAAGACCGCGCAGACCGACATCTCCGTGCTCGACAGCGTGGAAGAGGGTTGCTTCGTGCGCTGTACGCTGCACACCGGGCGTACCCACCAGATCCGTGTGCATATGGCTTCGGTCCATCATCCGTTGCTGGCGGACACGATGTATGGTGGACGGTCGGTGGGTGAGATGAACCGGCAGGCGCTGCATGCCTTCAGGCTCGCGTTTGCACACCCGGTGACTGGCAAGGAGTTGGTTTTTCACGCCGAGCTACCCGAAGACATGCGTGGCGCGCTTGATTTCTGGGGGCTGCGTTACAATACGCAGATGCTGTCGACACCCGGTTGATGGATTCACCTCCGGGATTTCAGCAAAGTCTTTCTATCGCGGCAGATAGCGCCGCATGCGTTCTCTCTTGTCGAGCCGCTGCCGGTTTTCTTGGCGCTGCTCCTTTCCCGGAACTGCGGAACCATGAATACGCTGGATGCCAAACGGGTTCTTGAAACCGCGTTGATCTGTGCACAACAGCCCGTGACCGTACGTGAATTGCGCGTGCTGTTTGACGATGTGCTGGGCGCCGACACCATCAAGGGCCTGCTGACTGATCTACAACTCGATTGGGCACAACGCGGAGTGGAGCTGGTGCCTGTGGCCACTGGCTGGCGCTTTCAGAGCCGACCCGAGATGCGTGAGTATCTTGATCGGCTGCACCCTGAGAAACCGCCGCGATATACACGCGCAACGCTGGAGACTTTGGCGATCATTGCATATCGTCAACCGGTCACCCGGGGTGACATTGAAGACATACGCGGTGTGACGGTGAACAGCCTGATCATCAAGCAGTTGGAGGATCGCGGTTGGGTGGAGGTGATTGGTCACCGCGAAACAGTGGGTCGTCCCTCGCTGTTCGCCACGACACGGCAGTTTCTGGATGATCTCGGATTGCAGTCGCTCGACCAACTCCCGGTGCTGGAGAGCACGGCCACGCAGACTGCCATGCTTGACGCGCTGGGCACAGAGGCGCAGGAAGACGCGCTTCAAGGCAATCTGCTGGACACGGGCGCTGAAGGCGAGGTTGCGGAGTCGACACCAGAGGCGGTGGACGGCGTACTGAGTCCGCTCACTCCGGAGGGCGAATTGCCTCTGGAGTTTGCCGATTCCGCGATGGGCGAGGTGATGGCTGAGGCGTCGGATCTGGCGCAGGCAGTGGACGAGTCCACCGAGCGCGCAGAACAGAATGAAGTGGCCGAGGGGGGGCTGGGTTCATTGCCAGCGCCTACTGGCGGGCAGGACGAGTACAGCGAAATACAGGATGCACAAGCCGAGACGGAAGCCGTCGCGGCTGTTGCCGAAGAAGACAACCTAGATACGACGACGGATACGCAAGTACCCCCAACACAACCGCCTTCGGGCGAAAGCGTTGCGCAGGAGTCGACCGGGCAGGAGCTGCAAGAGCCTCCTCGTTCCGGCGAAGATGACGACGACGCGGAAAAGAAGATATGAACGATTCAACAGAACAACCTGCCGATGAGCAGAACCCAGTGCCGACTGCGGCGCCGGAAGAGAAAAAGCCGCGCCGCCGTCGCACGACCAAGGCACAGGCCGACGAAGCTGCCATCGCCGAAACAGCCGCTCCAACTGAGGCTGTGGCGGAGTCCGTCGACGGGGAAGAAAAGCCCAAGCGCAAGCGCGCTCCACGAAAGCCCAAGGCGGCTGAGGTGGAGGCGGATGTGCAAGTGGCTGCTAAGCCATCTGCGGCAGATGTTGACACGGTGATAGACAAGGCCGAGAAGCCGCCGCAGGTGACCGCCCCTGTCATGGAAGCAGAGTCTGTGCCCGCTGGATTGATCGCTGATGTATCTCCAGTCGAAGCCGGTGAATCCGAAGAGCAGCAGGCTTCGCCACTTGACGGCGAGCGCCGCAATCGCAATCAGCGCGGCAACGATCGCGGTCGCCAGCGCAATGACAATCGCGGTGAACGCAATGACCGTGGCGGTGAGCGCCGTGACGGCCGCCGTCCTTCGCAGGCTGTTGGCGGGGCCGAAGATGGCTACCAGTTTGCCGACGTGGTGTCGGGGCAGATGGACCGCGACGAGGAGGACGAGACCGTTGCTCCGACCAAGCGCGTGCTGCCGCCGCAGGCCGAAACGCCCAAACTGCACAAGGTGCTCGCGCAGGTGGGGTTGGGCTCGCGTCTGGAGATGGAGCAGTTGATCCTTGAGGGGCGTATTTCCGTGAACAACGAGCCGGCCCACGTGGGCCAGCGCGTGCAGTTCGGAGACCAGATCAAGATCAACGGCAAGCCGATCCGCTATCGCATCGCACCGCCGCCGATGCGTGTGTTGGCGTATCACAAGCCTGTGGGCGAGGTGGTTACGCACGACGATCCTCAGAATCGCCCAACAGTTTTCCGAAAGTTGCCCCGTCTTGTACAGGGCAAATGGCAGTCAGTCGGTCGTCTGGACTTGAATACCGAAGGTCTGCTGCTGTTCACCAGCTCTGGCGAACTGGCCAACAAGTTGATGCACCCCCGTTTCGGCTTGGAGCGTGAATACGCTGTGCGCGTGCTCGGCGCGCTGAGCAACGAAGAAAAGGACCGCCTGCGCGAAGGCGTGCAGCTCGAGGACGGCATGGCCTCGTTCGGCTCCATCGAGGATGGCGGCGGCGAAGGAGCGAACCAGTGGTATCGCGTCACCATTTCCGAGGGGCGCAACCGCGAAGTGCGTCGGATGCTGGAAGCCGTTGGACATGCTGTGAGCCGACTGATCCGCATCCGCTACGGCGCGATGATGCTGCCTCGCGGCTTGAAGCGCGGTGCCTGGATGGAGCTCGATGAGCGCGACATCCGCGCCTTGGTCGCGGCGGCCGGTGCCGATGAGGTGATGGATAACCGCACGGGTGGCAATGCCGACACACGTGGTGGTGCGCAGGGCCAAGGCCAAGGGCAGGGCCGCGGTGGCAATAACCGCCGTGGCGGCGGCGGTTTGCGCAGTCCGCTCGGCAATGGTGGCCGTGGTGGCAATCGCCAAAACCAAGGCGACGGTCAGGGCGGACAGCGCGAAGGGGGTAGTTATTTCGCTCAGGACCGTGCCTCCACCGGTGATCGCAAGCAGAGCAATCGTGGTCGCGGCGGCAAGTCCGGTGGCGGTTCTTCGCAGCCCGATCCGATGAAGACGTCGGTCGGCTACATCGGCAGCGACAGCTTCTCGCGTCAGCGCCAGCAGCAGCGTAACAACGGTCCGCGCCGTCGCGATCGTTAAGTTTTCATGACGGTGAAATGCAGGGGCGCGAAGATTTCGCGTCCTTTTTGCATGCGTTTTGCGTCTCTTCGGAGGCGTCGCATTTCACCCATTGCAAAAAGGCCTTCGCCAAGGTTTTGGCGAAAAGCTAAAATACCCGGTTTTGCTCTTCGGGCAAAAAAGTCCACACTTCAACAGGAAACCATTAAATGGCTATCGAACGTACCCTCTCCATCATCAAGCCCGACGCAGTTGCGAAGAACGTGGTCGGTCAAATCTACGCACGCTTCGAAGCTGCCGGCCTGAAGGTCGTGGCCGCTCGCATGGCTCACCTGTCGCGTCTGGAAGCCGAGCAGTTCTACGGCGTTCACAAAGAGCGTCCTTTCTTCAAGGATCTGGTGGACTTCATGATCTCCGGTCCTGTGATGATCCAAGCTCTGGAAGGCGAAAACGCCATCCTGAAGAACCGCGAACTGATGGGTGCCACCGATCCTAAGAAGGCAGCTCCCGGCACGATCCGCGCTGACTTCGCTGACAGCATCGACGCCAACGCCGTGCACGGCTCCGACGCTGCTGAAACAGCGGCTGCCGAAGTGGCTTTCTTCTTCCCGGGCATGAACATCTACGCTCGTTGATTCGGGAACTGCGCGGGATTGGGGTAGTCTCACTCTCGTGCAAGCTGGATTTTTTGAAACTCTTCTCTCCCGCGTGGACATGGACTGGTTTGCGTTATGACCACGAATCTTCTTGACTTTGACTTGAACGGCCTCACCGCTTACTGCGAAGGTCTGGGGGAGAAGCGTTTCCGCGCCACGCAGCTGTTTCGCTGGATTCACCAGCGTGGTGCGAGCGATTTTGACCAGATGAGCGATCTGGCCAAGTCGTTGCGTGAAAAATTGCGCGGTATCGCGCATGTCACGGCCTTGCCCGTGGTGACCGAACACATCTCCACCGACGGCACGATCAAGTGGCTGTTCGACGTAGGCGATGGCAATGCGGTCGAAACCGTTTTCATTCCCGAGGATGACCGTGGCACGCTGTGTGTCTCCTCGCAGGCCGGTTGCGCGGTCGGTTGCCGCTTTTGCTCGACGGGGCATCAGGGCTTCAGCCGCAATCTGACGACCGGCGAAATCATGTCCCAGCTCTGGTACGCCGAGCATTTCCTGCGCAAGCGCTTCAATACCGATGAACGCGTCATCTCCAATGTGGTGATGATGGGGATGGGTGAGCCGCTGCAGAACTATTCGGCGTTGGTGCCCGCATTGCGCGCCATGCTGGATGACCACGGTTATGGCATGTCGCGCCGTCGGGTGACGGTGTCCACTTCGGGCGTCGTGCCCTTCATGGACAAACTGGCACTGGATTGCCCGGTGGCGCTCGCCGTCTCGCTGCACGCGCCCAATGACGAGCTGCGCGACAACCTTGTGCCGCTGAACCGCAAATATCCACTCAAGGAACTGTTGCAGACTTGCAACCGTTATCTCGAGCACGCACCGCGTGACTTCATCACATTTGAGTATTGCATGCTCGACGGCGTGAACGATCAGGCGGAACATGCAAATCAGCTGATAGAACTGGTGCGCGGTCAGGGGGCAGACAATGTCTCCTGCAAGTTCAACCTGATACCCTTCAACCCATTTCCCGCCTCTGGGCTCAAGCGCTCCAGTGCGGCTCAGGTGACGACGTTTGCAAAAATGTTGTCCGATGCGGGTATCGTTACAACGGTGCGAAAAACCCGTGGTGATGACATCGATGCCGCCTGTGGTCAGCTGGCAGGCGATGTCCGGGATCGTACGAAGGTGGAGCAGCGCATGGCCAAGCTCCGGACCATCGAGCTCAAGCCGATCTCCTGAGATCCGGCCTGCGGCGTGAACAATACAAGGGGATCAGTATGAACGGTTGGGGCTTGGAATGGCGGCGAGCGGGGCTGGTGGGATGTACTGCAGCTACGGTGTTTGTCGCCACCATGGGCCTCAGTGGCTGCGTGAGCACGACCTCCACGAGTGAAGTCGATAGCAGTCAGATGGCCAATTCCGTTGATACCGATGTACGCCGCCGTGCCCGTATACGTCTCGAGCTCGCCGTCAACTATCTACAGGGCGGGCAACCGACGGTGGCGCTCGACGAGGTCCGTCAGGCGATCAATCTCGATTCCTCGTTTGTCGATGCCTACCATCTGCGTGGTCTGATCTACATGCAGCTGAATGACCTGAATCAGGCCGAAGACAGCCTCAATCGCGCGCAGAGCATGCGCCCGAACGATCCGGACATCATGCACAACCTTGGCTGGCTACTGTGCGAAAAGCAGCAGTTTGCGAAGGCCGAGGCCTTGTTCGATCAGGCGCTCGCGATGCCCTCCTATCAGTCTCGCAACAAGACGCAGATGTCCAAGGGCATCTGTCTGGTTCGGGCGGGCAAACCGGATCAGGCTGAACCGATCCTCACGCGCGCCTATGAACTCGATGCGGGCAACCCGATTCTTGGCTACGAAGTGGCGAAACTGAAGTTCGACAAGGGTGACCTCAAACGTGCACAGTTCTATGTGCGCCGCGTGAACAACGGCAATTTCTCCACCGCAGAGTCTCTGTGGCTGGGCATCAAGGTCGAGCGTGGGTTAGGCGATCCCGTGGCTGCGCGCCAACTCGCCGACCAGCTTCGCAAACGTTTCCCGGATTCCAAACAAATGCTGGCCTACGAGAGAGGGGCTTTCAATGAGTGAGCAGCAGGGCATGGGTGCCGCAGTGCCTGAAGACGACATGAACCAAGCTCAGTACGCGGGAGTCTCGGCAGGAGAAATTCTGCGTGATGCACGCGAGTCAGCAGGGGTGCATATTGCAGCGCTTGCCGTGGCGTTGAAGGTGCCGGTCAGCAAGATCGACGCGCTGGAAACGGGCCGCTATGACGAGTTTCCCGACAACGTTTTCATGCGCGCGCTGGCCGCCAGCGTGTGCCGCACGTTGAAGATCGAACCTGCGCCGGTGCTGGCACTGCTGCCATCCGGAGCTCCGCAGGCGCTCAATGTGACCCGCGGACTGAACGCATCGTTCAAGGATCCGACCGGCCGCTTCAAGATGGAAAGCTCGCTGGAGCGTCCCAACAAGTCGCGCTGGATCGGCGCTGCCGTGGTCGTGCTGCTGGTCGGTGCACTGGCGGTGGCATTCTTTCCGCACAAGGATTCATCCTCTGGCGCGGAAGGCCAGAGCAGTGCATCGACACCAGAATCCTCCGGCGACGCAGCTACGAATGAGCCGCGTGAGGCTGCTGCAGTGGCTGAGTCCGTGGCGAGCGAAACGGTGACCGTGGCTAGCCCGGCACCCACACCCATGCCCACCCCCGCCACGCCCGCTCCAGTGGCTATCCCGGCACCTGCTGCTCCTGCTGTGATGGCGGTGGCAAGTGCTGCGGTCGCTGGAGATGCATCCAGAGTTCTGGAAATCAAGGCGCGGGAAGCTTCGTGGGTCAAGATCGTGAGCGCTGTGAATGGCGTGGTGCTGCAGCGTGAACTGATGGCTGGTGAGACCGTTGTGCCGACAGGTGCGCCTCCGTTCAATGTGACTGTAGGCCGTCCGGACGCCACGGACGTCATCGTGCGCGGTCAGCCAATGTCGATGAGTAATTACCCGCGCGGCTCGGTCGCGCGTTTTGAGGTGAAGTAAAAATGTCCCTTTCGGATCAACCTGTTGCGATGTCGGCCCCCGCGGCCCGTCGATCGCGGCAGGCCAGGGTGGTGTGGGGTGACCGTGTAGTCACGGTGGGTGGTGACGCGCCGGTGCGCGTGCAGTCCATGACCAACACCGATACCGTGGATGCGGTGGGTACCGCGATTCAGGTCAAGGAACTCGCGCGTGCGGGCTCGGAGATGGTGCGCATCACCGTCAACACGCCGGAAGCGGCTGCGGCCGTGCCCTACATCCGTGAGCAGCTTGATCGCATGGGCGAGAACGTGCCGCTGGTGGGCGACTTCCACTACAACGGCCACCGCCTGCTTACCGAATTTCCGGATTGCGCCAAGGCGCTGTCCAAGTACCGCATCAACCCCGGTAACGTAGGCAAGGGCGACAAGCGCGACAGGCAGTTCGGTCAGATGATCGAAGCCGCCATCCAGTACGACAAGGCCGTGCGCATTGGTGTGAACTGGGGCAGTCTCGATCAGGAGCTGCTGGCCACCCTGATGGATGTGAACAGCCGCCGTGCGCAGCCTTGGGATATCAAGCAGGTGATGTACGAGGCGCTGATCACGTCAGCCGTCGACTCCGCCAAGCGCGCGCAAGAGATGGGCCTGAATGGCGACCAGATCATTCTGTCGTGCAAGGTCAGCGGCGTGCAGGATCTGATTGCGGTCTATCGCGCGCTTTCGAAGCGCTGCGACTATGCATTGCATCTGGGTCTGACCGAGGCCGGCATGGGCACCAAGGGCATCGTCGGGTCGACCGCTGCGCTGTCGGTGCTGCTGCAAGAGGGCATTGGCGACACCATCCGCGTATCGCTCACGCCCCAGCCGGGTGAGGCGCGCACGCAGGAGGTGGTGGTCGCTTCCGAAATTCTGCAGTCACTGGGTTTGCGCATGTTCGTGCCGAGCGTCACGGCCTGCCCGGGTTGCGGTCGCACGACCAGCACGACGTTCCAGGAACTGGCCAAGCAAATCGACGATTTTCTGCGTCTGCAGATGCCGGTCTGGCGTGGTCGCTATCCCGGTGTGGAAAAAATGAAAGTGGCCGTCATGGGCTGCATCGTCAACGGCCCCGGCGAGAGCAAGCATGCTGACATCGGCATCAGCCTGCCGGGCACGGGCGAGGCGCCTGCCGCGCCGGTGTTCATTGACGGTGAAAAGGCGATGACGCTGCGTGGAGAGGGTATCGCCCAGGAATTCCAGCAGGTGGTGGAAGGCTATATCGCCAAACGTTTCGGCGGCGCCAATCCGGTGGTCTGAGGGCGCGGGAGCAGAGAAACGAGCATCGGATTGACGCGATCGGGCACTGCTTTCGGAGTGCCCTTTCGCATTCAGGCGAGAATCTCTCTTTTTCACAGAATGAACAAGGCGCGGCAACCCGGTTGCACGTGCTTAAGACAACAAAGGTATTTCAGTTGAGCAAGACTCAGAAATTGGTGGCCGTCAAGGGAATGAACGACATTCTCCCTCCCGAATCTGCGAAGTGGGAGTGGCTGGAAGACAAGGTCCGCAACCTGATGGCGCGCTTTGCGTACCGCAACATGCGCACGCCCATCGTCGAGCCGACCGCGTTGTTCGTGCGCGGTCTGGGCGAGGTGACCGACATCGTCGAGAAGGAGATGTACTCGTTCGAGGACAAGCTCAACGGCGAGCAACTTACGTTGCGTCCCGAGGCGACCGCCGGCGTGGTGCGCGCAGTGGTCGAGCACACCATGTTGTATGAAGGTGGCAAGCGCCTGTACTACATGGGCCCGATGTTCCGCCATGAGAAGCCGCAACGTGGTCGCTATCGCCAGTTCCATCAGATTGGTGCGGAGGCGCTGGGCTTTCCCGGCGCGGAAGTGGATGCCGAGCTGATTCTGCTCGCCCACAGCCTGTGGCAGGAAATCGGTCTTCAGAACGTGGAGCTGCAGCTCAACAGCCTTGGCCAACCTGACGAGCGCAAGGCGCATCGTTCTGCTCTGATCGAATATCTCGAGAAGAACGTCGACCAGCTCGACGAAGACTCGCGTCGCCGCCTCTACAGCAACCCGCTGCGCATTCTGGACACCAAGAATCCGGCGATGCAGGACATGGTGAATGCCGCACCGCGTCTGTTCGATTTCCTTGGCGAGGCATCGCTCAAGCATTTCGACACCGTCAAATCGATTCTGGACGCCAACGGCGTGAAGTGGACCCTGAACCCGCGTCTGGTGCGCGGCATGGACTACTACAACCTCACCGTGTTCGAGTTCATCACGACGCAGCTCGGCTCGCAGGGTACGATCTGCGGCGGTGGTCGCTACGACTACCTGATCGAGCAGATCGGCGGCAAGCCCGCTCCGGCCGTGGGCTGGGCGCTGGGCGTGGAGCGCGTGCTGGAACTGCTCAAGGAGCAGGAGCAGACCGTTCCCGCGCTTGTCTCCGATGTCTATGCCATCGTTCCTGATGCGGGTAGTCTACCGGCCGTGATGGCGGTGCTGCAGGCTCTGCGCGTGGCAGGCGTGAGCGTGCAGATGCACACGCCGACCACGGCGGGCGAGGGCATGGGCAGCATGAAGTCGCAGTTCAAGAAGGCGGACGCCAGTGGCGCACGCTTTGCACTGATCTTTGGCTCGGACGAAATGGCGCGCGGCGCAGTCACCGTCAAGTCGCTGCGTGATGGCGATGGACAACAGACCGAGCAGCCGCTCGCCACGACAGCGCAGTGGGCGGCGACTCTTCAGATCACCGGTTAACCAGTATTTCAAGCACAAGCAGCGGAACACATCATCATGGCCAATCATTTTGACCTCGAAGAACAGGAACAGATAGACCAGCTCAAGCACTACTGGAAACAGTGGGGCACGCTGATCACTGCCGTGGTGGTGGTGGTCTGCGGTGGCTTTGCGTCATGGAACGGCTACCAGTACTGGCAGAACCGCCAGGGCATGCAGGCCGCCGTCATGTTCGACGAAGTGGACTCGGCTGCCGAGGCCAACGACGCGCAGCGCGTGCAGCGCGCCTTCGACGACATGAAGTCGCGTTACCCGAGCACGGCGCAGGCCGCGCAGGCGGGTCTGACTGCTGCCAAGGTGATGGTCGAGGCCAAGAACATCGACGGCGCCAAGGCTGCGCTCGAATGGGTGGCCAAGGACGCCAAGTTCGAAGGCCAGAAATCGCTGGCCCGTCTGCGTCTTGCTTCTTTGCTGATTGAGCAGAAGGCGTATCCTGAAGCTTTGAAGCAGCTCGAAGGCAACATCCCTCCCGAATTCGCAGCCTCCTTCGCTGACCGCAAGGGTGATGCGCTGGCGCTGAGCGGCGATGCCAAGTCGGCGGTTGCGGCATATCAAGAGGCCCATGCCAAACTCGATTCACGCTCCAGCTATCGCCGCGTGATCGAGGCCAAGCTCAATTCGCTGGGCGCGAAGGTGCAGGTTGCCGCGGCGCAAACAACTGGGAGTAGTCAGTGAAAATGAGTTTCTCTAGCAAGTCGCGCAGCGTCTTCACAATCGGTGTCTTGGCCAGCGCTCTGGCGCTGAGTGGGTGCTCGCTGTTCAGCAAGGCAGCCCCCAAGCCTGCCGACCTCGGCCCCAATGTGCCGGTAATTTCGGTTTTGCAGGCTTGGAAGGCCAGCATGGGCAAGGTCGAGGGCATGGTTCTCGAGCCGCGCGTCATTGGCGAGACGGTCACCGTCGCGTCGGATGCGGGCGAGGTGCTTTCGCTCAACGCCCGCTCGGGCGCGGTCGCTTGGCGCGTGAGTCTGGGTACGCCGCTGTCGGCCGGTGTGGGCAGCGATGGGCGCTGGAGCACTGTCGTCAGCAAGAGCAACGAGCTGATTGCCATAGAGGGCGGTCGCGAGATCTGGCGCAAGCAACTGCCGATTCAGGTGTTTACCGCTCCGCTGGTCGCGGGTGATCGCATCTTCGTCTTGGCGGCGGACCGCTCGGTCTATGCCTATGATGCGGCTTCGGGTCAGCGTCTGTGGGTGCAGCAGCGTCCTGGTGAGGCGTTGGTGCTGCGTCAGCAGGGCGTGTTGATGCCGGTGGGCAATACACTGGTTACCGGTCTGGCCGGGCGCCTCGTGGGCTTTAACCCCGACAACGGTTCGATTCGCTGGGAAGCCCCGCTGGCCAGTCCACGCGGCACGAATGACGTCGAGCGTCTGGTGGAGATCGCAGGCCGAACCAGCCGCATCGGCAACAACATCTGCGCACGCGCCTTCCAGACATCCGTGGGCTGCATCGACGTGGAGCGCGGCGCCGTGGTCTGGACGCAATCCGCTGCGGGCAGCGATGGTATTGATGGTGACGAAAATGCCGTCTACGGTGTCGAAAGCAATGGCACGGTCATCGCATGGAAGCGGACAGATGGCGCGAAGGTCTGGAGCAGCAATCGTCTGCGCTATCGTCAGCTGACGGCACCGCTGGTGTTGGGCCGTTCTGTGGTGATCGGTGACTCGACGGGTGAGGTGCACATGCTTGCACGTGAAGATGCCGCGCCGCTCAACCGTCTTTCGACAGACAAATCTGGTGTCGCCGCTGCCCCTGTGGCTGCGGCTGGCACGCTCGTCGTGGTTACCCACGACGGTGGAATCTACGGCTTCAGGCCTGAATAAACAACCAATACAACATGAAGCCAGTTATAGCTTTGGTCGGACGCCCCAATGTGGGCAAGTCCACCTTGTTCAATCGAATGACGAAGTCGCGCGACGCCATCGTTGCCGACTTTGCCGGATTGACGCGTGACCGGCATTACGGGAATGGCCGCCAGGGCAAGTACGAGTACATCGTGATCGACACTGGTGGCTTTGAGCCTGATGCCTCCAGTGGCATCTTCAAGGAAATGGCCAAGCAGACGCAGCAGGCGGTTGCAGAGGCTGACGTCGTCATTTTCGTGGTGGACGCGCGTGCCGGTCTCTCGGCCCAGGACCACGAAATTGGCAAATATCTGCGCCGCCTTGGCAAGCCCGCTTTGCTGGTGGGCAACAAGGCGGAGGGCTTGAAGGACAGCATGCACATGTCCGAGTTCTATGAGCTCGGTCTGGGCGAGGTCTATCCGATTTCCGCAGCGCACGGGCAGGGCGTTCGCCCCTTGGTCGAACTGGCACTCGCGCAACTCAATCTTCCGGAGCCGGGCGAGGACGAGGATGATGCCGATAAGGGCGTCATCCGTCTGGCGGTCGCCGGTCGTCCGAATGTGGGCAAGTCCACGCTGATCAACACATGGCTCGGTGAGGAGCGTCTCGTTGCGTTCGACATGCCGGGTACGACGCGAGATGCGATCTCGGTGCCATTTGAGCGCTTGGGTCAGCGGTTTGAGTTGATCGATACGGCGGGCCTGCGCCGCAAGGGCAAGGTGTTCGAGGCGATCGAGAAGTTCTCGGTGGTCAAGACACTGCAGGCAGTGGAATCGGCCCATGTGGTGCTGCTGTTGATCGATGCCACGCAGGGCGTGACGGATCAGGACGCTCATATCGCTGGCTACATTCTGGAGAGCGGGCGCTCGGTGGTGATCGCCGTGAACAAGTGGGATGCGATCGATGACTACCAGCGTCAGTTGCTGGAGCGGTCGATCGAAACGCGTCTGTCGTTCCTGAAGTTTGCGCCGATGCATTTCATCTCGGCCATCAAGCGCCAAGGCATCGGTCCGCTGTGGACGTCGATTCTGCAAGCCTACAAGGCGGCCACCTGCAAGATGCCGACGCCGGTGCTCACGCGCCTGCTGCTGGAGGCTGTTCAGTTCCAGACGCCCAAGAAGTCGGGCATGTACCGTCCCAAAATGCGGTATGCGCATCAGGGTGGCATGAACCCGCCAGTGATCGTGATTCATGGCAATTCGCTGGAGCACGTGACGGATGCGTACAAGCGGTTTTTGGAAACCCGCTTCCGTAAGGAATTCAATCTCGTGGGCACACCCTTGCGAATCGAGATGAAGACCTCACATAATCCCTACGCCGACAAATAATTTTTAGGCACTAGCACCAAAACAACAACCGTTCAAGCCCTTGCCTAGTGTGGGGCTGGGACGCTGTGGTAAGGTGTCGGTTTACAACAACGCTCTGAGAACACGGAGAATATCGTGAGCAATAAAGGCCAACTTCTGCAAGACCCGTTTCTGAATGCACTGCGTCGCGAGCATGTGCCCGTTTCGATCTATCTGGTCAACGGTATCAAGCTGCAAGGTCAAATCGAGTCATTCGACCAATACGTTGTGCTCCTGCGCAACACGGTGACTCAGATGGTCTACAAGCACGCCATTTCCACCATCGTCCCCGGTCGTGCTGTGAATTTTTCCACGGCCGACAACGCTGACGCTGAAACCAACCAGTAAAGCCGCCATCTGCATGGCGGTCACTCTTCGACCGTCGGGTCGAGAGTTTCTATAGAAGGCTCTAGACTTTGAGCGTTGAAGAAGAAGTCCCTGTGCAAGGCAATGCCCCGGTCATTCTGGTCGGGGTCGATTTCGGGGCTCCCCATTTCGATGGGGAACTCGAAGAACTTGGCTTGCTGGCCGAAACGGCGGGCTTGAAGCCCGTTGCGCGCATCACCTGCAAGCGCAAGGCGCCCGATGCGGCGCTGTTCGTGGGCTCGGGCAAGGCGGAGGAAATTCGCCTTTTGGCCCAGACCTATGGCGCCAAAGAAGTTTTGTTCGATCAGGCGCTGAGTCCTGCTCAGCAGCGCAATCTCGAGCGTGAGCTCGGCTTGCCGGTGAACGACCGAACCCTGCTGATTCTCGAAATCTTCGCCCAGCGTGCACGCAGCCATGAAGGCAAGTTGCAGATCGAGCTGGCGCGACTGCAATACCTCGCCACCCGACTCGTGCGTCGCTGGTCTCACTTGGAGCGCCAGCGCGGCGGTATCGGTGCGCGGGGTGGACCGGGTGAAACCCAGATCGAGCTGGATCGCCGGATGATCAATGATGCGATCAAACGCACCAAAGATCGGCTGGTCAAGGTCAAGAAGCAGCGCAACACGCAGCGCCGTCAGCGCGAGCGACGCGAGGTCTTCAGCGCGTCGCTGGTGGGCTACACCAATGCAGGCAAGTCCACGCTGTTCAACGCGTTGGTCAAGGCTCGCGCGTATGCGGCAGACCAATTATTCGCGACGCTGGATACGACCACGCGCCAGATGTATCTGGGAGATGAGGTCGGGTCGATCTCCATTTCAGACACTGTCGGATTCATTCGCGATCTACCTCACGGTCTGGTCGATGCCTTCCAAGCCACTTTGCAAGAGGCGGTTGAGGCCGATCTGCTGCTGCATGTGGTGGATGCATCCAACCCGCATTTCCCCGAGCAGATCGAGCAGGTGCAGCGCGTGCTCGCCGAAATCGGTGCCGAGGACATTCCTCAGTTGCTGGTGTTCAACAAGCTCGACGCCATTCCGCCCGAACAAATGCCCAGCCAGATGCGCGACGAGTACGAGCTCGACGGCCGCCGCATGCCGCGCGTTTTCGTGAGTGCGCAAAAGGGCGAGGGTTTGGCTGCACTGCGTGAGGAGCTCGCCAGTGCCGCACTGGCGCTCCGCAATCGGTCGATGTCCCCTGAGCCTGCTGCTGAATTTGAGCCTGAAGAGCATTGATTGGCACAATACCTTCCTATCAAAGCGTCTAAGAGAAGAAGAGAATCTGGCATGAACTCTGACAACATCGCATTTCGTTGGGCCACGTTGCCTCAGCGCATACGCGGGATGTTCAATCTGAATGACCCTCGCTGGGGGCGTGGTGACGACAAGTCTGATGGCGGCGGGTCGTCGCCGCAGGACAACAATCAACAGCCGCGTCCTCCGCAGAACAATGGTCAACAGCCTCCTGATGGCCGCCAGCGCGGACAGGGAAACAACAACAATGGGGGCGGTCAGCCGCCGGATCTGGATGAAATGTTCCGTGATCTGAACCGCAAGCTTTCTGGTCTGTTCGGTGGGGGCAACAAGGGCTCCAACAACAATGGCGGCAATGGCGGTGGATTTCAGCCCGGTATGAAGGGTGCAGGAATCGGTGTTGGCGTGATCGCTGCTGTGGCGGCTGTGATCTGGCTTGGCACGGGCGTGTTCATCGTGCAGGAAGGTCAGCAAGCTGTCATCACCCAGTTCGGCAAATACAAGTCGACCGTGGGTGCGGGTCTGAACTGGCGTCTGCCGTACCCCATCCAGAAGCATGAGCTGGTGTATGTGACGCGTATCCGGTCGTCCGATGTGGGCCGCGATAGTGTGATCAAGAGCACGGGCTTGCGTGAATCGGCCATGCTGACGGAAGACGAGAACATCGTCGAAATCAAGTTCGCGGTTCAGTACCGACTAAGCGATGCACGCGCCTGGCTGTTCGAGAGCCGCGATCCGGAAAGCACTGTGGTGCAGGTGGCTGAGACGGCGGTGCGCGAAGTGGTCGGCAAGATGAAGATGGATTCCGCACTCGCCGACGAGCGTGACCAGATCGCGCCGCGTGTGCGTGAATTGATGCAGACCATTCTTGATCGCTACAAGATCGGTGTTGAAATCGTCGGCATCAACCTGCAGCAGGGGGGGGTGCGTCCTCCCGAGCAAGTGCAGGCGTCGTTCGATGATGTGCTGAAGGCTGGGCAAGAGCGTGAGCGCCTGAAGAATCTGGCGCAAGCCTATGCCAACGACGTGATCCCGCGTGCTGCGGGTTCTGCATCACGTCTGACGGAGGAGGCCGAGGGCTACAAGGCGAAGATCGTGGCTACCGCGCAGGGTGATGCAGGTCGCTTCAGCTCGGTTCTGACTGAGTATCAGAAGGCTCCGCAGGTCACGCGTGATCGCATGTACGTCGACACGATGCAGCAGATCTACTCCAACGCAACCAAGGTGGTGGTGGAGTCGAGCAAGGGCTCGAATCTGCTGTACTTGCCCCTGGACAAGATCATGCAATCGGTCTCGCAGGCCTCGAACAATGCTGCGTCCGCCGGGTCAGAGTCATCGGCTCCAGCCACACCGGCCGCAGCAACCAGCGCGGCCGTGCCAAATGTTGACCCACGTGCCCGCGACAGCAATCGTTCGCGTGAGCGCGAAGCGCGATAAGAGGGAGATGAAGTCGTGAACAAAGTAGGTTTTTGGATCACCTCGCTGCTGATCGCTCTGGCACTGGCAAGCTCCATGCTGTTCGTCGTGGATCAGCGTCAGTTCGGCGTGGTGTACGCGCTTGGACAGATCAAGGAAGTCATCACCGAGCCAGGGCTCAATGTGAAGATGCCACCGCCGTTCCAGAACGTGCGCTACATCGACAAGCGCTTGCTCACTCTGGATAGCACGGACACGGAGTCGATGCTCACTGCTGAAAAGCAGCGCGTGGTGATCGACTGGTATGTACGCTGGCGTATCTCCGATCCGTCGGCCTACATCCGCAATGTGGGTCCAGACGAAGCATCGGGTGCCATCCAGCTCAATCGTGTGGTACGCAACTCCTTCCAGGAAGAGGTCAACCGCCGCACTGTGCGGGAGTTGCTCTCCGGCAAGCGTGAACTGCTGATGGCCGATGTGAAGCGTGAGGTACTGGAGGCTGTGCGTGGTGCCAAACCTTGGGGTATCGATGTGGTGGACGTGCGCATTACGCGTGTCGACTATGTGGAAGCCATCACCGAGTCCGTCTACCGCCGTATGGAAGCCGAACGTCAGCGCGTGGCCAACGAGTTGCGCTCGACGGGTTCCGCCGAGGCCGAAAAGATCCGCGCTGATGCCGACAAGCAGCGTGACGTGATCGTTGCCAAGGCCTATCGCGATGCGCAGAAGGTCAAGGGCGAGGGCGATGCGGAGGCCTCGCGTGTCTATGCAGACGCATTCGGCCGCGATCCTTCATTCGCGCAGTTCTACCGCAGCCTCGATGCCTATAAGGCCAGCTTCGGCAAGAAGGGCGACGTGATGGTGGTGGATCCATCGTCGTCCGAGTTCTTCAAGAACTTCACCGCACCCGCAAGCACGGCCCGCAGCGGCAGGTGATGGCGTTTCGATCCATTTCTGAATATTTTTCTTGAAATGGACTGGTTGCAAGCCCTCTGGATCTCCACCGCCCTGGTGCTGATTCTTGAGGGCTTGTTGCCTTTGGTGTCGCCGCTCAACTGGCGTCGGGCAATGGCCGCCATTGCGCAATTGCGAGATGGTCAGATCCGTTTTCTGGGTCTTCTGGCCGTTGCTGTGGGCGTCGTCATTCTGCTGCTTGTGTAATGGAAGACCCGCAGCATGCTGCTTGATTTCAAGCAGTCCGGTAGAATCACGCTTTTAACAGCATCCCCATTTCTCATGTCTGCTTGGGTCCTCCCGGATCACGTCGCCGATGTATTGCCCTCAGAGGCTCGGCGCATAGAAGAACTTCGCCGTGGATTGCTAGATACAGCCCGTAGATACGGGTACGAACTGGTAATGCCGCCGTTGCTGGAGCATTTGGAATCGCTGCTGACAGGCACTGGCGAGGCGCTGGATTTGCAGACGTTCAAGCTCGTCGACCAGCTCTCCGGCCGCTCGCTCGGCGTGCGTGCCGACACGACGCAGCAAGTCGCTCGCATCGATGCCCATCTGTTGAATCGCAAGGGTGTCACCCGCTTGTGCTATTGCGGTCCAGTGCTGCATGCGCTGCCAGACCGTCCGCACGCGACTCGCGAACCATTGCAGTTCGGTGCCGAAATCTATGGTCATTCGGGCATCGAAGCTGACATTGAATCCGTGCTGCTTGCATTGGAATGTCTGCGCGTCGCCGAAGTGCAGAACCCGAGCGTGGATCTGGCCGATGTGCGCATCGTGCGCAGTCTGCTTGCGGGCGTGCCCGCAGGTCTTCAGACACTGGCACACGTGCACGCCGCACTTGCAGTCAAGGACGCGAGCGAGCTCAGGGAGCTGACCAAGTCCTTCCCTGAGCAGTCGCGTGAAGGTCTGCTGACCTTGTTGCAACTCTATGGCGACGTCAAGGTGCTTGATGAGGCCGAAAAAGCGCTCGGCCATATCGCCGGTGTGAAGCCGGTGTTGGACGATCTGCGCACCACTGCGGCCCGTATCAGTTCAGCGCGCGTGACTTTCGATTTGGCGCATGTCCGCGGCTATGCGTATTACAGCGGTGCGCGTTTCGCGATCTATGTGCCAGGTGCAAGCGATGCGCTGGTCCGTGGTGGTCGTTACGACGAAGTCGGCGCAGTGTTTGGTCGCAACCGTCCCGCAGCGGGCTTCAGCCTGGATATCAAGCAACTTGTCAGTGCCGTGGCGCCCAAGCCGCTGAAGGCTGCCATCCGTGCACCCTGGGGTGTGGATGGTGATGTGGCACAGGCCATTGCTTCCCTGCGTCAACAGGGTGAGACAGTTGTTTGTGTTCTTCCGGGACACGAAAGTGAAGTGGACGAATTCCACTGTGACCGCGAATTGGTGCAGGTAGCCGACCGCTGGGTCGTGCGCGCTATCTGACGTTTGGTTTTTTAGTATTTGATCGGATTCGAAATGAAGACAAGCAAGGGTCGTAATGTCGTGGTCGTCGGCACCCAATGGGGTGACGAAGGCAAGGGCAAGCTGGTCGACTGGCTGACGGAAAGCGCACAAGGTGTCGTACGCTTCCAGGGCGGCCACAACGCGGGCCACACGCTGGTGATCAACGGCGTGAAGACCGCTTTGCACCTGATTCCCAGCGGCATCATGCGCGCCGGTGTGAAGTGCTACATCGGCAACGGTGTGGTGCTCTCCGCCGCAAAGTTGTTCGAAGAGATTGAAGGCCTTGAAAAGGCTGGTGTGCAAGTGCGTGACCGCCTGCGTGTGAGCGAAGCCTGCCCGCTGATCCTGCCTTTCCACGCAATCCTCGACGTGGCCCGTGAAGCGGCGCGCGAGCGTGGCGGTGTTGAGAAAATCGGCACGACTGGTCGCGGCATCGGCCCTGCATACGAAGACAAGATCGCCCGCCGTGCGCTGCGCGTTCAGGACATGAAGCATCCTGAGCGTTTCGCCACCAAGCTGCGCGAACTGCTGGCCCTCTACAACCACATGCTGCTGACCTTCCTTGGCTCCAAGGATTTCCAGTTCGGTGATGCGTTCAAGCCTTATATGAAGGACGGCGCAGTTCAGTTCGAAGCGGTGTTTGAAGAAGCGATGCGCCACGCAGAGCTGCTCAAGCCGATGATGGCTGACGTTTCTCGTGAGCTCAACGAAGCCCACGCGGACGGTGCCAATCTGCTGTTCGAAGGCGCACAAGGCACGCTGCTGGATGTGGACCACGGCACCTATCCCTATGTCACCTCGAGCAACTGCGTGGCAGGCAATGCCGCAGCTGGTTCCGGCGTAGGCCCAGGTATGCTGCACTACATCCTTGGCATCACCAAGGCCTATTGCACACGCGTTGGCGGCGGCCCTTTCCCGACGGAACTGGATTGGGAAAAGGAAGGCACACCTGGTTATCACATGAGTACAGTGGGTGCAGAGAAGGGTGTGACCACTGGCCGCAGCCGCCGTTGTGGCTGGTTCGATGCGGCACTGCTCAAGCGCAGCGCCCAGGTCAATGGCCTGTCCGGCCTGTGCATCACCAAGCTCGACGTGCTCGATGGCTTGACCGAGCTGCAATTGTGCGTGGGTTATGAGCTCGACGGCGAGCGTATCGACCTGTTGCCTATGGGCGCTGATGACATTGCCCGTTGTGTTCCCATCTACGAAACCATCCCCGGCTGGACCGAGTCCACAGTGGGTGTGACCGACTACAACGCCTTGCCCGTAACCGCGCGCAAGTATCTCGAACGCATCGAGGAAGTTACGGGCGTGCCCATCGCCATGATTTCCACCAGCCCGGACCGTGCCCACACGATCCTGGTGCACAACCCCTACGCTGCTGAGTAAGAGTGCATTTCGCTATTTGTGCGCAGTAAGACCAGCGACATCTGCTATTGAATCAGGAGTTATCTATGTTGACAGAAGACGGCAAGCATCTATACGTCAGTTACGACGAGTACCACAACCTCATTGAAAAACTGGCGCTCAAGGTGCATCAGTCCGGCTGGGAATTCGACACCATCCTGTGCCTTGCACGCGGTGGCCTGCGTCCTGGCGACATGCTGAGCCGTATTTTCGACAAGCCATTGGCCATCATGTCCACCAGCTCGTACCGCGCAGAAGCCGGTACGGTGCAGGGGCATCTGGACATCGCTCGTTTCATCACCACCCCCAAGGGTGAAATCGCCGGCCGCGTGCTGCTGGTCGATGATCTGGCTGACTCTGGTCACACGCTCAACGCGGTGATCAGCATGCTCAAGAACAACTACCAGCCTATTACAGAGCTGCGCAGTGCTGTGATCTGGACCAAGGCCCTGTCGACGTTCACCCCTGACTACTCGGTGGACTTTCTGGCCACGAACCCTTGGATCCACCAGCCGTTCGAGACCTATGACAATCTCACACCAGAGAAGCTCATGGAGAAGTGGCGCGTCTGACGCGTTGATTAGGCTGTCGGCCAATGAAAAGGGAAAGATGAAAATCTTTCCCTTTTTGTTTTCTGGCAATTAAATGGGGCTATACTTGCGCCCTTCCTCAGGGATAACGCGTTGAAGTAAGGAGTGATCCGAAAGTCAGGCGGGTGGATCTGAAGAAAGTTCTCAAAGTTCTCTGGCTGGTTCAAAAACCGGTATAGAATAGAGGGCTTCGCTACTAGGGGTGGTTGCCGGTAATCTGGTGATGCTCTGGGTGGT
This sequence comes from Diaphorobacter sp. HDW4A, assembly GCF_011305995.1. Classification (GTDB taxonomy): domain Bacteria; phylum Pseudomonadota; class Gammaproteobacteria; order Burkholderiales; family Burkholderiaceae_C; genus Diaphorobacter_A. The sequence goes on from NZ_CP049910.1 coordinate 492,165, forward strand.
GGGAAAAAAGAAATCTTGGATTTCTTCTTCCGGGTCTCAGAATCCGGTGTAGAATACAAGGCTTCGCTGCTGATGACGGAAACGAAAACGGCGGTTGGTGGATGCGGGGTTTGACTGGTTATCTGGTCGGTCTGCAAAAACCACAAAGTTTGACAGGTCTTTAAAACGTGTTATAATTCAAGGCTTAGCTGATCACAGCGAGTCAAGCAAGACGAAGCGATTCGGATTGCGGTGGATCCTTAAAAATATACAGTCGATAAGCGTGGGCGTTTGATGGCGAATGCATAAGTTCTTCGGGACTAGTGCTTGTCACTACAAACGCTCATGCAAACAGTAAAATTGTAGGAAGATCATTTCTTCTTCAATTCCTATTTGTATTGAGCAAGTCGAGAGACTTTAAATTTCAAGATCGAACTGTAGAGTTTGATCCTGGCTCAGATTGAACGCTGGCGGCATGCCTTACACATGCAAGTCGAACGGTAACAGGTCTTCGGATGCTGACGAGTGGCGAACGGGTGAGTAATACATCGGAACGTGCCCGATCGTGGGGGATAACGAGGCGAAAGCTTTGCTAATACCGCATACGATCTACGGATGAAAGCAGGGGATCAGTAATGACCTTGCGCGGACGGAGCGGCCGATGGCAGATTAGGTAGTTGGTGGGATAAAAGCTTACCAAGCCGACGATCTGTAGCTGGTCTGAGAGGATGATCAGCCACACTGGGACTGAGACACGGCCCAGACTCCTACGGGAGGCAGCAGTGGGGAATTTTGGACAATGGGGGAAACCCTGATCCAGCCATGCCGCGTGCAGGATGAAGGCCTTCGGGTTGTAAACTGCTTTTGTACAGAACGAAAAGGTCGCTTCTAATAAAGGCGGCCCATGACGGTACTGTAAGAATAAGCACCGGCTAACTACGTGCCAGCAGCCGCGGTAATACGTAGGGTGCAAGCGTTAATCGGAATTACTGGGCGTAAAGCGTGCGCAGGCGGTTATGTAAGACAGATGTGAAATCCCCGGGCTCAACCTGGGAACTGCATTTGTGACTGCATAGCTTGAGTGCGGCAGAGGGGGATGGAATTCCGCGTGTAGCAGTGAAATGCGTAGATATGCGGAGGAACACCGATGGCGAAGGCAATCCCCTGGGCCTGCACTGACGCTCATGCACGAAAGCGTGGGGAGCAAACAGGATTAGATACCCTGGTAGTCCACGCCCTAAACGATGTCAACTGGTTGTTGGGAATTCACTTTCTCAGTAACGAAGCTAACGCGTGAAGTTGACCGCCTGGGGAGTACGGCCGCAAGGTTGAAACTCAAAGGAATTGACGGGGACCCGCACAAGCGGTGGATGATGTGGTTTAATTCGATGCAACGCGAAAAACCTTACCCACCTTTGACATGTCAAGAATTCCACAGAGATGAGGAAGTGCTCGAAAGAGAACTTGAACACAGGTGCTGCATGGCTGTCGTCAGCTCGTGTCGTGAGATGTTGGGTTAAGTCCCGCAACGAGCGCAACCCTTGTCATTAGTTGCTACATTCAGTTGGGCACTCTAATGAGACTGCCGGTGACAAACCGGAGGAAGGTGGGGATGACGTCAAGTCCTCATGGCCCTTATAGGTGGGGCTACACACGTCATACAATGGCTGGTACAAAGGGTTGCCAACCCGCGAGGGGGAGCTAATCCCATAAAGCCAGTCGTAGTCCGGATCGCAGTCTGCAACTCGACTGCGTGAAGTCGGAATCGCTAGTAATCGTGGATCAGAATGTCACGGTGAATACGTTCCCGGGTCTTGTACACACCGCCCGTCACACCATGGGAGCGGGTCTCGCCAGAAGTAGGTAGCCTAACCGCAAGGAGGGCGCTTACCACGGCGGGGTTCGTGACTGGGGTGAAGTCGTAACAAGGTAGCCGTATCGGAAGGTGCGGCTGGATCACCTCCTTTCTGGAAAACAGCATTCAAGATTGAACGCCCACACTTATCGGTTGTTGGAACAAGCCAAGGCTGAGCAGCAGGACCTGTTGCTCTGGTTGAGGAATGGGTCTGTAGCTCAGCTGGTTAGAGCACCGTCTTGATAAGGCGGGGGTCGTTGGTTCGAGCCCAACTAGACCCACCAAACTCTTTATTGGAAGCGCCAACACTCTGGTCGAGGAAGAAATCCTGGGGATTAGCTCAGCTGGGAGAGCACCTGCTTTGCAAGCAGGGGGTCGTCGGTTCGATCCCGTCATCCTCCACCAACACTTATCAAGATAAAAAATCAACACCAAAGCAGTTTGGAGACAGACTGCTTTGTTGTTGACCCGGATTACCGGATCAATACGGCTGTTCTTTAAAAATTCATAGAGTCGAAATCAGCGTTGTTAGCGGAAAGCAGAAATTCGTAAAGGTTTTACTGCACCGTGCCGCTAGCAACAAATTTGATTGCGTCAAAACGAATAGACAATAACTTTGTTTAATTCAAGTAATGACGAATCGTTCTCAAAGCAGTGATCCAGAGATGGATTACAGCTAAGAAAATCATTCACATTACGGCATAACGCGTGAGGTGTGAGACCTCACAAAACAAGTCTGCGATCTGACAATTGGGTCATCTCGAAAGAGATGTCAAAGTTATAGGGTCAAGTGACTAAGAGCATATGGTGGATGCCTTGGCGATGATAGGCGACGAAAGACGTGATAGCCTGCGATAAGCTTCGGGGAGCTGGCAAATAAGCTTTGATCCGGAGGTCTCTGAATGGGGAAACCCACCCGCAAGGGTATCGCAACCTGAATACATAGGGTTGCGAGGCGAACCGAGTGAACTGAAACATCTAAGTAGCTCGAGGAAAAGACATCAACCGAGATTCCGATAGTAGTGGCGAGCGAATTCGGAAGAGCCTTGCAGTGATAGTCATTGGGTTAACAAAACGGCATGGAAAGGCCGACCATAGTGGGTGATAGTCCCGTATGTGAAAACCCAGTGGTGGTACTAGGCTGCAGATAAGTAGGGCGGGGCACGAGAAACCTTGTCTGAATATGGGGGGACCATCCTCCAAGGCTAAATACTCATCATCGACCGATAGTGAACAAGTACCGTGAGGGAAAGGCGAAAAGAACCCCGGGAGGGGAGTGAAATAGATCCTGAAACCGTATGCTTACAAAAAGTCGGAGCCTCGTAAGGGGTGACGGCGTACCTTTTGTATAATGGGTCAGCGACTTACATTCAGTGGCAAGCTTAACCGAATAGGGGAGGCGTAGGGAAACCGAGTCCGAACAGGGCGTTTTTAGTCGCTGGGTGTAGACCCGAAACCAAGTGATCTATCCATGGCCAGGATGAAGGTGCCGTAACAGGTACTGGAGGTCCGAACCGACTAGTGTTGCAAAACTAGCGGATGAGCTGTGGATAGGGGTGAAAGGCTAAACAAACTTGGAAATAGCTGGTTCTCTCCGAAAACTATTTAGGTAGTGCCTCAAGTATTACCTGCGGGGGTAGAGCACTGTTTTGGCTAGGGGGTCATGGCGACTTACCAAACCAAGGCAAACTCCGAATACTGCAGAGTACAGCTTGGGAGACAGAGCACCGGGTGCTAACGTCCGGACTCAAGAGGGAAACAACCCAGACCGCCAGCTAAGGTCCCTAAAATTGGCTAAGTGGGAAACGAAGTGGGAAGGCTAAAACAGTCAGGATGTTGGCTTAGAAGCAGCCATCATTTAAAGAAAGCGTAATAGCTCACTGATCGAGTCGTCCTGCGCGGAAGATGTAACGGGGCTAAGCCAGTTACCGAAGCTGCGGATGTGCAATTTATTGCACGTGGTAGGAGAGCGTTCTGTAAGCCTGTGAAGGTGTCTGGAGACGGATGCTGGAGGTATCAGAAGTGCGAATGCTGACATGAGTAGCGTTAAAGCGGGTGAAAAGCCCGCTCGCCGTAAGCGCAAGGTTTCCTACGCAACGTTCATCGGCGTAGGGTGAGTCGGCCCCTAAGGCGAGGCAGAGATGCGTAGCTGATGGGAAACAGGTCAATATTCCTGTACCGATCAATAGTGCGATGTGGGGACGGAGAAGGTTAGCTCAGCCAACTGTTGGATATGTTGGTTCAAGCCTGTAGTCGTGCCCGGTAGGCAAATCCGCCGGGCTTAGATGAGGGGTGATAACGAGTGTGCTTGCACATGAAGTGAGTGATACCCTGCTTCCAGGAAAAGCCACTAAGCTTCAGCTATTGACGACCGTACCGCAAACCGACACTGGTGCGCGAGATGAGTATTCTAAGGCGCTTGAGAGAACTCAGGAGAAGGAACTCGGCAAATTGATACCGTAACTTCGGGAGAAGGTATGCCCCTAGTAGGTGAACTCGTACAGAGGGAGCTGAATGGGGTTGCAAAAAATCGGTGGCTGCGACTGTTTATTAAAAACACAGCACTCTGCAAACACGAAAGTGGACGTATAGGGTGTGACGCCTGCCCGGTGCTGGAAGATTAAATGATGGGGTGCAAGCTCTTGATTGAAGTCCCAGTAAACGGCGGCCGTAACTATAACGGTCCTAAGGTAGCGAAATTCCTTGTCGGGTAAGTTCCGACCTGCACGAATGGCGTAACGATGGCCACACTGTCTCCTCCTGAGACTCAGCGAAGTTGAAATGTTTGTGATGATGCAATCTCCCCGCGGAAAGACGGAAAGACCCCATGAACCTTTACTGTAGCTTTGTATTGGACTTTGAACAGATCTGTGTAGGATAGGTGGGAGGCTTTGAAGTGTGGTCGCTAGATCACATGGAGCCAACGTTGAAATACCACCCTGGTGTGTTTGAGGTTCTAACCTAGGTCCATTATCTGGACTGGGGACAGTGCATGGTAGGCAGTTTGACTGGGGCGGTCTCCTCCCAAAGTGTAACGGAGGAGTTCGAAGGTACGCTAGTTACGGTCGGACATCGTGACGATAGTGCAATGGCATAAGCGTGCTTAACTGCGAGACTGACAAGTCGAGCAGATGCGAAAGCAGGACATAGTGATCCGGTGGTTCTGTATGGAAGGGCCATCGCTCAACGGATAAAAGGTACTCTGGGGATAACAGGCTGATACCGCCCAAGAGTTCATATCGACGGCGGTGTTTGGCACCTCGATGTCGGCTCATCTCATCCTGGGGCTGTAGTCGGTCCCAAGGGTATGGCTGTTCGCCATTTAAAGAGGTACGTGAGCTGGGTTTAAAACGTCGTGAGACAGTTTGGTCCCTATCTTCCGTGGGCGCTGCAGATTTGAGGAAGCCTGCTCCTAGTACGAGAGGACCGGAGTGGACACACCTCTGGTGTACCTGTTGTCACGCCAGTGGCATCGCAGGGTAGCTATGTGTGGAAGAGATAACCGCTGAAAGCATCTAAGCGGGAAACTCGTTTCAAGATGAGATCTGCCGGGGCCTCGAGCCCCCTGAAGGGTCGTTGTAGACCACGACGTTGATAGGCTGGGTGTGGAAGAGCAGTAATGCTTTAAGCTAACCAGTACTAATTGCCCGTGCGGCTTGACCCTATAACTTTGATAAATTCAAAGACTTGTAGTTATGCCAAGTACGCAATCAAATTAAGTTCAGTGAAACAGTCTGGACACAACCTCAGCTGATTGAGACTCTATGAATTCGTTGTGCAGACCATAAGTCTGCATGACACCCAGTTATGCCTGATGACCATAGCAAGTTGGTACCACTCCTTCCCATCCCGAACAGGACAGTGAAACGACTTCGCGCCGATGATAGTGCGGGTTCCCGTGTGAAAGTAGGTCATCGTCAGGCTCTTACAGCCCAAACCGCCCCTAGCTCTGATGAGTTAGGGGCGTTTTGCTTTGTACGACGACAAGCGGGTCTGACGGAACAGCTGCCTTGATCGCCTTCTTCATTCCTCCGTCTTATCGCTGAACGCCATGCAACTTCAGGACATTCTCTACTCACAAGGATTTGGTACCCGCCGCGTATGTGCCGGTTTGGTGCAGCAGGGACATGTGGCTTTGTACGCAGCGGACAATACCGAGCCCCTGGTGCATACCGATGCGAGCGAAGACGTTGAGGAAGAGGGCCTGCGGATGCGCATCCAGGGCGTGGACTGGCCATATCAGGAGAAGGCCTACATCCTGCTGCACAAGCCTGCGGGCACTGAGTGCTCGCAAAAGCCTTCTACCTATCCGAGCATCTTCACGTTGCTACCCGCCCCGCTGCGCCAGCGTCCGAGCAAGAGCAATGTGCAGGGCGTGCAAGCGGTGGGTCGGCTTGATCAGGATACGACCGGCATGCTGATCCTGACGGACGATGGCCCCTTCATCCATCGCTTGAACTCACCCAAGCGCCATGTGCCCAAGGTGTATGACGTCACGGCAAAGCATGAGGTCGCGGCCGACCAGATCAAGCGCCTTCTGGATGGCGTGATGCTGCATGACGACAACGAGCATGTGCGCGCTGCTGCATGTGAGCAAACGGGGCCGAACACGATCAAGCTGACTCTTACCGAAGGCAAATACCATCAGGTCAAACGGATGGTCGCGGCCGTCGGCAACCGGGTGGAAGGGCTGCATCGCTCACGCATCGGAACGCTGGATCTGCCGGAGGATTTGCCGCCAGGAAAGTGGCGTTGGTTGACCATCGGTGAGCTTAGTCAGTTGACCGCAACATCCTGATTGGCGATCACGGTCATCCGTCAATAAACGCGTCAAGCCCGCTTACACTCCGAGCCATGTCGACTGCGCAATGGGGTGCCTCGCGCCATGTGAGGACCCACGTCGTCGGATCGGAAAAAGGGATTTTTTGTGAAGTATCAGGTTTGGCACAAGGCGGGCATAGTTCTGCTGGCGGCGTTCACGATGATGGGCGCCAAGGCGAGTCTTCCGCCTGTTTTTGTTCTCAATTCCCTGGACGCGAATGTCAGCGTCATCGATCCTGAAAAGTGGGTCGAGCTCCAGCGTATCACCACCGGCAAGGAGCCGCATCATCTATATTTGACGCCTGACGAAAAGTCGGTGGTCATCGCCAATGCGCTCGGTGATTCGCTGACCTTCATTGATCCCAAGACTGCACAGGTGCAGCGCACGGTGACGGGCATTGTTGACCCTTATCATTTGCGTTTCAGCCCGGACATGAAGTGGTTCGTCACTGCGGCGAACCGACTCAATCACATTGACTTCTATCGCTGGGATGGCAAGGATCTGACATTGGTGCAGCGCGTACCAACGGCCAAGACGCCAAGCCACCTCTGGATCGACAGCAAGAGCCGCACGGTGTACTCAACCATGCAGGACAGCGATGAACTGGTGGCCATCGATATCGCCACGCAGAAAATCAAATGGCGTGTGAAGACTGGCCCGATGCCTGCGGATCTCTATGGGTCTCCTGATGACAAGACCTTGTTCATTGGCCTCACAGGCGGCAAGGGCGTGGAGGTGTTCGACATCTCCAGTGAACAGCCCGCGCGCAGCGTGCAGATCATTCCTACCGGCGCGGGTGCGCACGCGTTTCGCGGCGCCGGAGATGGCAAGCACATCTATGTGAGCAACCGCGTGGCCAATTCGATCAGCAAGATTGACATGGCGACCCGTGTGGCCGTCGAGAGCTATGCAGCTCCCGGTGGCCCCGACTGCATGGACGTCTCCGCCGATGGCCGCTACATCTATGTGGGCGCACGCTGGGCGCGCAAGCTGCTCGTGATCGACACGCATGAGAAGAAGGTCATCCAGTCAGTTAACGTCGGCAAGTCGCCGCACGGTGTCTGGACGCTGAACCACGCCAAGCGTTGAACTTGTCCGTTTATCGAGACTCTTGCATCACATGACCATCCGTCTGAAGTCTTTGTGTGTGTTGCTGTTGGCGGTCTCGACTGCCGCCATGGCGGTGCAGGCCCCTGCTTGCGACAAGCCGGTGTATCTGACCTTCGATACAGGGCACATGGGCGTCGCGCCGCTGATCGCCGATGTGCTCAGGCGCGAGCAGGTGCATGTCACTTTCTTTGCAGCGAATGAGGCTACCAAGACGGGCGGCAGCAGTTTGGATAACGAATGGGCGCCATGGTGGAAGGCGCGCGCGGCTGAGGGGCATGAGTTCGCGTCGCACACTTATGACCATGTCTACTGGCGCGGCGATGTGGTGAAGGGGCAGGATCTGTCCTTCAAGGTCAAGCCATCGGCCGGGCCACGTGAAGGACAGCAGTTCACCATGACAGCGGCCCAGTATTGCGAGGAGATCGGCCGCTCCGAAGATCGCCTGCGTGCGATGACCGGTAAGGAGCCCTTGCCTTTGTTCCGCGCGCCCGGTGGCAAGACCTCGCCGCGCTTGCTGGCGGCGGCTAAATCGTGTGGCTATGCGCATGTCGGCTGGGCTCCTGCAGGTTTTCTGGGGGATGAGCTGTCCAGCGAAAAATACACCAACCAGCGCCTGCTGGATCAGGCGCTGGCGAACATCCGCAGTGGCGACATCCTGCTCGCGCACCTGGGCATCTGGTCGCGTCAGGACCCGTGGGCACCGACCGTGCTGGAACCGTTGATCAAGGGCCTCAAGCAGCGCGGATTCTGTTTCCGCACTTTGCGTGAACATCCGGACTACGCGGGCTGGACGCGCAAGCCGAAATAAACCTGAATAAATCGTATCAGCAGAGGGCAGGACAGAATCGTGGAGTGGTGGACATCGCTTTTCAACTCGGTGCAGCAGTGGCTGTTCGAGAGCGTCATTCAGCCGGTCATGTTCCAGTTGGGCATGGCCAATCTGCTGGAGGACGGCTATGACGCGACCGGCTGGCTGCTGGTAGGCCTGCTGCAGGTGTTGGTGATCGTCGTCGTGATCGGCCCGCTCGAGCGTTGGCGGCCGGTGGAGGCCGTCACCGACCGCAAGGCCATCCGCATCGACATCCTCTATACGCTGATCCAGCGTCTTGGCCTGTTCCGTCTGGTGCTGTTCTTCACGCTCACGCCGCTGTTTGACGGCCTGTTCGGTGCGCTTCGTGTCGAAGGCCTGCGCACCTACAACATCGATGCGTTCTGGCCCGGCGTGACGGATCTGCCGTGGGTCAGCTTTTTGCTGTATCTTGCTGTGTTTGATCTGGTGGATTACCTGATCCATCGTGGCCAGCATCGCTTCAATTGGTGGTGGGCGCTGCACTCGCTGCATCACTCGCAGCAACAGATGACCAAGTGGTCCGACAGCCGCAACCATCTGCTCGACGACGTATTGCGTGACGTGATCATCGTCCTCGTTGCGCAGTTGATCGGAGTGGCTCCGGGGCAGTTCGTGGCCATCGTCGCGATTGCACAGCTCAGCGAGAATCTGCACCACGCGAACGCGCGCATCTGGTTTGGCCAACTGGGCGAGCGGCTGTGGATCAGCCCACGCTTTCATCGCCGTCACCATGCTGTCTCGCTGGTCGAGGCCACCATGGGCAATCCGCATCGGCCTGCCAAGTCGCTGCCGCGTTCGATCGAACTTGCGCGCGGCTGCAATTTCGGCGTGCTGCTGCCTGTCTGGGACATGCTGTTCAAGACCGCGAACTTTGAATTGCGCTTTGATCCTACGGGCATTGAGGATCAAGTCGTCCCCGGTGCGGACGGCAAAGTACGCAACTATGGAGGCGGATTCTGGTCACAGCAGTGGCTCGGAATTCTCCGGCTGGTGGGACGCGGCTGAACGCGTGCGTGTCCCACGTTATTCTTGGGACCATGAAGATGTCTTCCTTGTTCGATTCCTTTTGGCGCGCAGCCGCCTATTGCCTGATTCCCCGGGTGATCGTGCTGTCGCTGATGCCCCTGCTACTGATCGCCATCATCGCGGGCGTCAGCACCTATTTCTTCTGGGATTCCGCCATTGCCAGCGTCCAGCAGATGCTGGGCGACTCCGGGCTGCTGAGCGGACTCTGGAACTGGCTTGCCAGTATGGGCTGGAGCCACATCACTGAGTACCTTGCGCCCCTGCTCGTGGTGCTGGCGGCGGTTCCGGTGATCGTATTGTTTGCCTTGCTGTCCGTGGCAGTGTTCATGACTCCGGCGCTGGTGAATCTGGTTGCAGAAAGGCGATTCCCTCAGCTGGCGCGCAAAAAGGGCGCTTCGCTGCTGGCCAGTGTGCTCTGGTCCGCCGTGTCCACCGTGGTGGCGCTGGTGGCGCTGGTGGTGTCGTCGCCGCTGTGGCTGATTCCGCCGCTGGTGCTGGTGCTGCCGCCGCTGATCTGGGGATGGCTCACTTATCGGGTGATGAGCTTTGACGCGCTCTCCGAGCATGCGAGCAAAGAGGAGCGCCAGGCCATCTTCGCCCGCCATCGCTACAGCCTGCTCGGAATCGGCGTGGTCTGCGGTTTTCTGGGCGCAGCGCCTAGTCTCGTGTGGGCGTCGGCCGTGGTGTTCGCTGCGGCGTTTCTGTTACTGATTCCGGTGGCCATCTGGATCTACACGCTGGTATTCGCTTTCTCCTCGCTCTGGTTCACGCACTATTGCCTTGCGGCGCTCGAGCGCCTTCGTGCGGAGCGCAATGAGACTTCCGTCGAGGTGCCTGCTGTGATGGTGGTGACTGACGACGTGCCCGCAGCATTGCCCGGAGATATTCCGGTGGCGTTGCCAGACGAAACAGTGACCAAGCCGGGCAATAATTGAAGATCAACCACTTTTCGATTCGTCACCGCTGAAGGTGCGAATCGCGGGACCTGTCGTGACTCCCCAATTTGGACTCATCATCGTCGGCGATGAAATTCTCTCGGGCAAGCGTGCGGATAAGCACATGCCCAAGGTGATCGAGTTGCTGTCTGCGCGTGGACTGGCGCTGTCGTACGCACACTATGTCGGTGACGACCCGCAGCGCATCACTCGTACGCTGAGTGACGCGTTTGTGAGTGCCGATGTGGTGTTCAGCTGTGGCGGCATTGGAGCGACGCCCGATGACCACACCCGCCAATGTGCGGCGGCTGCTCTGGAGCGGCCGCTGGCGCTGCATCCGAAAGCCGCCGATCTGATCCGCGAGCGCATGCAGGACGTGGCGCGCGAGGAGGGCAAGCCCTACGAGCCCGAGCGGCCCGACAACTTGCACCGCCTGAACATGGGCGTGTACCCGGAAGGTGCGCGCATCATCCCCAATCCTTACAACAAGATACCCGGCTTCAGCTGCGATGGTTCCGGTGGTGCCATGGTGCATTTTGTGCCCGGTTTCCCTGTCATGGCTTGGCCGATGATCGAGTGGGCGCTTGAGCACTATTGCGTCGAATGGTTCCACCGCGAGCCACAGACTGAACATTCCGTAATCGTGTACCGCGCGATGGAGTCAACTTTGACCCCACTCATGCTTGAAATCGAGTCTATATACCCGACAATCAAGGTTTTCAGCTTGCCGAGCGTGGACCATCCGGTGCACGGGCGACACATCGAACTGGGCGTCAAAGGCGCTTCCGATGTGGTGCCGGCAGCCTGGAAAATGCTCGTGGAGACGTTGCACAAGATTGGGGCGGAGCTTGGCCCTGAAATGGTGCGCAATCGATGAGCACCTGAGGAAACTCAAAACAAGCACCTTTTTGGTGCGATTCATGAATGTGTGCACGAGGTCTTGGCTCCACGGCACACAGTGCCTCGTGGTGGTGCATGGAGCGCCGCAATCTGGCACGCATTCTGCTAACCAAGAACTCTGTTTTCAATACGCGTTCATTCCCTGGAGAACATTAATGGCTAAGACCGTTGCAGACGTGATGAATATGGTGAAGGAAAACGAAGTCAAGTTCGTTGACTTCCGCTTCACCGACACTCGTGGCAAAGAGCAGCACGTGACTGTGCCCGTTTCGCATTTCGACGAAGACAAGTTCACTTCGGGCCACGCATTCGACGGTTCCTCCGTGGCTGGCTGGAAGGGCATTGAAGCCTCGGACATGCAACTCATGCCCGATCCAGGCACCGCTGCCATCGACCCCTTCTTCGAAGAAACCACGCTGTTCCTGCAGTGCGATGTGGTCGAACCATCCGACGGCAAGGCTTATGACCGTGATCCACGCTCCATTGCCAAGCGCGCTGAAGCCTATCTGAAGGCTTCCGGTCTGGGCGATACCGCTTACTTTGGACCGGAGCCAGAATTCTTCATCTTCGACGGCGTGCGTTGGACCAACGAACCCGGCAAGGTCGGCTTTGAGATTGAAGAATACGAAGCACCTTGGAACACAGGCACCAAGTTCGAAGGCGGCAACCGTGGCCACCGTCCCACTACCAAGGGCGGCTACTTCCCGGTTCCTCCCGTTGACAGCACGCAGGACATGCGCGCTGAAATGTCCCTGATCATTGAATCTCTGGGCATTCCAGTCGAAGTGTTCCACCATGAAGTGGCTGGCGCTGGCCAGAACGAAATCGGCACCAGGTTCAGCACGCTCGTCGAACGCGCCGACTGGACGCAGAAGATGAAGTATGTGATCTGGAACGTGGCCAACGCCTACGGCAAGACCGCGACCTTCATGCCCAAGCCCTACGCTGGCGACAACGGCTCCGGCATGCACGTTCACCAGTCGATCTGGAAAGACGGCAAGAACCTGTTCGCTGGCGACGGCTATGCAGGTCTGTCCGAGTTCGCTCTGTACTACATCGGCGGCATTATCAAGCACGCCCGTGCGCTGAACGCCATCACCAACCCCGGCACCAACAGCTACAAGCGTCTGGTTCCTGGCTTCGAAGCACCTGTGAAGCTGGCTTACAGCTCGCGCAACCGCTCGGCTTCGATCCGCATTCCTTACGTCGCAAACCCCAAGGGCCGTCGTATCGAAGCACGCTTCCCCGATCCACTGGCCAACCCATACCTGTGCTTCTCCGCACTGATGATGGCGGGTCTGGACGGCGTGGAAAACAAGATCCATCCGGGCGAAGCCGCCACGAAGGATCTCTACCATCTGCCACCCGAAGAAGACAAGCTGGTCCCCACCGTGTGCCACAGCCTCGATCAGGCGCTGGAAGCACTCGACGCGGACCGCGGCTTCCTGACCAAGGGCGGTGTGTTCTCGGACTCCATGCTCGACGCCTACATCGAGCTGAAGATGACCGAAGTGCAGCGCTTCCGCATGGCGCCTCACCCAGTCGAGTACGACATGTACTTCTCGCTGTAAGTCAGCCGGAGCAAGGGCTGAATCGTTGAACGATCAGCCCGGCGCACCAGTGATTTGCAACAAAGCGGCTTGACGGCCGCTTTTTTCATTGGCGCAACGGTTCTGGAGGAACGATCATGGCCTTTTGGGGTCATTGACAGCATGCTCTGTTATCGTCGGTGGCTTGCATATGGCTACATGTGGCGGGGGGTGGCGCCCGTCGGGGCCTGTTGAGCTGACGCCTGTCACGCGAGGAATTCATGAAAAAAACACTGGTTGCTCTCTTTACTGCGGTGGCGTTGCTGCCGATGGCCTGGTCCCAGGACCGGATCTACCGCTGCGGCAACGAATACACCAACAACGCGAATGATGCCAAGCAGCGTGGTTGCAAGGTGGTAGAGGGCGGCAACGTGACGGTTCTACAAGGTTCGCGTCCATCGAGCGGTGGTGGCTCTGCCGCACCGCGCAGCAGTTCTTCGACAACGTCCGGCGCACCGTCCAGCGCACCCAAGGTGGAGAACGCCGACCAGAAGGCGCGTGATTCCGATGCGCGAGCGATTCTGGAGGCCGAACTCCGCAAGGCGCAGTCCCGCTACGATGACCTGAAAAAGGAATACAACGACGGTTTTCCGCAGAAGTCGGCTCTCGAGATGCGCAATCCTCAGGGCTACATCGAGCGCACGGCCGACATCAAGTCCAGCATGACGCGTGCGGAAGCCGACGTGGAAGGTATCAAGCGAGAGCTCTCGCGCCTGAAATAAACAACGTGTCCCCCAACTCATCCAAGAACATTTCGCCTTCTGATCAGACCCCTCGGCTGCGTTTTTCGGACAATCCGGCCGAGAGCTATCAGGCGCTTGATCTGGTCTCCACACTGGTAGCGGTACTGGGCGCGGATGGCGCTGTGCTGTTCGCCAACGCCGCGCTCGAGACGGCTCTCGGCCAGTCGCGCCGCACGCTCGAAGGCGTTGACTTCAGCGGCTTCTTCACCGACCCCACCATTCTTCGCAATGCCCTGTCGGGCGCACGTGGCGCGGATTTCGCTGCGCTGCGCTTCGAGTCGGGCCTGCGCCGCGTGCCGCAGGATCCGCTGCCGGTGCATGTCCACCTGTCGTGCGTGGAGCAGGGCGGCGATGTGCTGGTCGAATGCTGGCCGCTCGAGGCTCAGGCGCGTCAGGACCGCGAGGAGCGGCTGCGCGAGCAGGCGCTTGCCAACAAGGAACTGATCCGCAATCTCGCGCACGAGATCAAGAATCCGCTCGGCGGCATTCGCGGCGCGGCACAGTTGCTGGAGATGGATCTGCCGTCGCCCGATCTGCAGGAGTACACGCAGGTCATCATTCACGAGGCCGACCGGCTGCAGAGTCTGGTGGACCGGCTGCTCGCGCCGCACCGCCATCCGCATCAGGTGGGCGACGTGAACATCCACGAGGTCTGTGAACGTGTGCGCTCGCTTGTGCTGGTCGAGTTTCCACGCGGCCTCGAGATCAAGCGCGACTACGACATCTCGATTCCCGAGTTCCGGGGCGACCGCGAGCAGCTCATTCAGGCCATGCTGAACATCGTCCAGAACGCGGCTCAGGCGCTGACCGAGCGCATCGCGGCCGGCAATGCACAGATCATTTTGCGCACGCGTGTGGCACGACAAGTAACATTTGGTCGTCAACGTTATCGGTTGGCATTGGATTTGCATGTGATCGACAACGGACCAGGTGTGCCCGAGACGATCAAGGAGCGAATCTTCTATCCTCTTGTCACGGGCAGGGATGGGGGTTCGGGTCTTGGACTGACGTTGGCACAGACTTTTGTGCAGCGCCACCATGGCCTGATCGAATGCGACAGTGTTCCAGGACGCACAGACTTTCGTATCCTCATCCCGTTGCCTTGAGGTCCTTGAAAACAACGGGGGAATGATTCCCCTTCAACAAGGAAGTAGATACACATGAAGCCGATCTGGATAGTAGACGACGACCCCTCGATCCGCTTCGTCCTAGAGAAAGCGCTGGCGCGCGAGAACCTGCCGACGCGCAGTTTCTCCAACCCGCGCGAGGTGCTGGACGCGCTGGCCGACATCGCGGCCGGTGATTCCGAACACAGCGGCCCGCAGGTGCTGGTCAGCGACATCCGGATGCCTGGCGGCTCGGGCCTGCAACTGCTCGAAAAGCTGCGCGAGCTGCAGCCCGGCCTGCCTGTGATCATCATGACGGCCTACTCGGATCTCGACAGCGCCGTCTCCGCCCTGCAGCGCGGCGCGTTTGAATACCTGCCCAAGCCGTTCGACCTGCCCAAGGCGGTAGAGCTGATTCGCCGCGCGGTGGAAGAAAGCCAGCGCGAGCAAGTGGCCGAAGAGCGCCAGGCCGCTGCGCCTGAAATCCTCGGTCAGGCGCCTGCGATGCAGGACGTGTTCCGCGCCATCGGCCGCCTGAGCCAGAGCGCGGTGACCGTGCTGATCACGGGCGAGTCGGGTTCGGGCAAGGAACTGGTGGCACGTGCGCTGCACAAGCATTCGCCGGTCTCGGGTGGGCCGTTCGTGGCGATCAACACCGCCGCCATTCCCAAGGATCTGCTGGAGAGCGAATTGTTCGGCCACGAGCGCGGCGCATTCACCGGCGCGCAGACCCAGCGCCGGGGCCGCTTCGAGCAAGCCGAGGGCGGTACGCTGTTCCTCGACGAGATCGGCGACATGCCGTTCGATCTGCAGACGCGGTTGCTGCGGGTGCTCTCCGACGGCCATTTCTACCGCGTGGGCGGCCATGCGGCCGTGAAGGCGAACGTGCGCGTGATTGCCGCGACACACCAGAACCTCGAAACCCGCGTGAAAGACGGCGTGTTCCGCGAGGACTTGTTCCACCGCCTGAACGTGATCCGTCTGCGCCTGCCCGCATTGCGCGAGCGTCGCGAGGACGTGCCCAGCCTGACGCGCCACTTTCTGCAGCAGAGCGCACGCCAGTTGGGCGTCGAGCCCAAGCGCATTTCCGAAGCCGCACTGGCTCGCCTGCAGTCGTTTGACTTTCCCGGCAACGTGCGCCAGCTCGAGAACATCTGCCATTGGCTGTCCGTGATGGCGCCTGCTCAGGTGATCTCCGTGCAGGATCTGCCGCCCGAGGTGCTCAATGCGCCGGTGGGTTCGCTCGACACTTCGTCGGCGCCTGCGGTCGCTGCAGCGCCGTCAGCCCATGGCATCGTCTCGCCTGCTGCAGAAGCGGTGTCGGAAGCTCCGGCCGCGGCGAGCTTTCACGCGCCCGGGCCGAGCCCCATCAATGGCTCAGGCATGGTGGGAGGCTATGGCAATGTCTATCCCGCGCCGACAGCCGCACAGTCGGTGGAATATGGCGCAGCCGTATCTCAGGCGGGTTGGGAGCATTCGCTCGAAGTCGAGGCGCAGGAGCTGCTGCGTGAAGGCCGCCCGGAGGTGTGGGACATTCTCACGCGTCGCTTTGAGTCGCGCCTGATCAAGACCGCGCTGCACGAGACGCATGGCCGCCGCATGGAGGCGGCGCAGCGTCTGGGCATTGGCCGCAACACCATCACGCGCAAGATCCAGGAGTTGGGCTTGGACGATCACCGGGGTTCAGACGAAGTGTGATGAAGGACTACGGGGCGCTTTTCAAATTTATTTGGAAATTTTCACCCCGTTTGAGCGCTTGCTCCGATTCAGTGGATGTCCTTCATCCATTTCGAGGAGCAAGCCATCATGGTTTCGACATTCACACTTCGCCGCACCGTCGTTCAACTGCTGATCGGCACCACGCTGCTGGGCGGTCTTTCCCTTGCGGCACAGGCCGCGACACTGGCCGACGTGCGGCTGGTCGAGCGCAACAGCGGACGCGTGTTGCCGGTCTACCTCCATCAGGGCGAGTACTGGGTGGCGGGCAGGCCCGGCGCCAACTATTCCATCGACATCACCAACCGCACGGGACGCCGCATCATGGCGGTCATCAGCGTGGATGGCGTCAATGCGATCACCGGCAAGAGCGCCTCGGCCACGGCCGATGACGGCTACGTGTTCAGCCCATGGCAGAACTGGGCGATCACCGGCTGGCGCAAGAGCGACAGCCAGGTTGCCGCCTTTTACTTCTCGGAGAGCGATGCGTCCTACGCCAGCCGTACCGGCCGTCCGCGCGATGTGGGGGTGATCGGTGTGGCGCTGTTCCGTGAGCGTATGCCTGAGCCCGTGCGCCCGGCACCGCCCATCTCGCGGCGTTCACCAATACAGGAAGAGAGCGAAAAGTCCGGCCGCTACGACGGACCCGCTGCCGATGCACGGGCCAGCACCGCGCCCGCGTCGCCAGCGCCCAATGCGTCACCAGCGCCCAGCGCTCAGCCACCCGTGGTCGCTGCCGAGTCCGCCAAGCCGCGCGCGGAGGAAAAGAGCGCCGACTTCGCCGCCAAGCGCAGGCCAAGTCCCAGCCCGAGCCTGGGAACGGGCCACGGCTCGATCGAAACCTCGTACACCTCGAACACCGAGTTCGACGCTGCTACCCGCAGGCCCGAGCAGGTCGTGCGTTTTCGCTACGACAGCTATGCCAACCTGGTCGCCAAGGGCGTGATTCCCACGCCGCGCGGCGAGCGAACACCGAATCCCTTTCCCGCGCAAGGGGACAACGGTTTTGTCCCCGATCCTCCGCGCTGGTAAGCTGATTCGGTTCTGGGCTGTGCGATTTTCTCCACAGCCGGGGCGGCGGGGCTTCTGGCTTTGCATAATGCCCGGCATGGTGGAGTCTGAACTGCAATCTCTTGCCGACGAGGCGCTGATGCTGGCCTATGCCGGTGGTCGCGCCGCGGCATTCGAAAGCCTGTATGACCGCCATGGCAAGCGTCTCTGGCGCTATTTGTTTCGCAACACCGGCAACCCGGCGCTGGCAGATGATCTGGGGCAGGAGGTCTGGTTCGCTGTGGTGGACGCGGCTTCGAACTACCAGGTGAAGGCCAAATTCACCACTTGGCTGTTCACGCTCGCGCACCACAAGCTGGTCGACCACTGGCGTAGCCACCGGCCGCAGCTCAGCCTGAACGAGGACTCCCCCGAAGCCATGTCGCTCGCCGAAACCCTGTTTGCGAATTCCGGCTTCGAGCCCGAGCGACTGCAGGGCCGCAAGGATCTGGCACGCGCGCTGCTCGATGCGCTGGCCGATCTGCCCGAAGACCAGCGCACCGCGTTTCTGCTGCAGGCCGAGGGCGACCTCAGCGTGGCCGACATCGCCGCCGCAACCGGCGTGCCGCAGGAGACAGCCAAGACCCGTCTGCGCTACGCCCGCGCCAAGCTGCGCCAGGCGCTGGAGGTGCTGGCATGACCGATCGCGCCACGGAGAACCACGCCACAGACGGTAGTGCCGACGACCAGCTCGTCGCGCTGTATCGCGAGGCGGTCGCGGAAGATCGCGGACCGAGCGCCGACAGCCGCGAGCGCGTGCTCGCCCGTGCCCGGGAGATGGCTGCCAGACGTGCCGAAGCCGCATCGGTGCAAGCACAGAAACCGCGCGGCGAGGCCGCCAACGACCGTCGCTGGCTGCGCCACGCGCTCGGCAGCGTGGCGATGATCGGACTGGTCGGCTGGCTGACCCTGCAGCATCTCGACGAACCCGGAGCACCGCAACTCGACACCGCGCCAGTGTCTGCACCTGCTGCATCAGCACCGATGCCAGAGCCACCCGCTCAGGCCCCGGCCGAAGCTGAAAAGAAGACCAATCGCGCCGAAGATTCGATGAACAGCGCAGTCATTCCCAAACCGGCTCCCGAAAGAGTGCGGGAAAAGGCGGCGGCCAAGGAGGAGAGGGCGCTACGCGAGGAAGCTCCTGCGGCGGCTTCCGCAGCGCCGGAGCTGCGCAGAATGCCCGCGCCGCAGTCTGCTCCTGCGCCTGTACCTGTGCCAGCTCCAGCTCCAGCTCCAGCCGCCGAGGTTGCGCCGAGCGCAGCGGACTCCAGCGCTCCCGCTGCCTTGTCGGGTGCGGCTCGTCGGGATTCGTTGTCCAACAACAAGGTTATGCGTCAGGGCAATGCCGCGTTGAAACCACTGCCGATCTGCGATGCGGACATGGATCCCGAGGCACTCGCCGAGCAGACCCGCCGCATCAAGGCGCGGGACGAGGCGCTCGCACAAAGCCAACCCTTGCCCGAGTCCGCACCGATCTGCAGGCCTGCCAAGGACGAAGCATCTCCACCAGGCAGCGAATCTCGCTGAAAAAGCGTTTGAAAGGGTTTAGCCCAGTGTCACCACGACGGGCGTGTGGTCGCTTGGCTGCTTGTTCTTGCGCGGCGTGCGGTCTATGGTGCAGGCCGTCACCGAGCCCTTGAGCGCGTCGCTCACCAGAATGTGGTCAATGCGCAAGCCCCGGTTCTTCTGGAAGCCCAGCATGCGGTAGTCCCACCACGAGAAGCTCTTTTCCGGCTGGTCGAACATACGGTAAGCGTCGGTGAGTCCGAGGCCAAGCAGGTTCTGGAAGTGCGTGCGCTCTTCCACGGTGTGGTGGATGGTGTCCTTGAGCCCGACCGGGTCGTAGGAATCGCGGTCTTCGGGCGTGACGTTGAAATCGCCCATGATGATCAGACGTTTATGCTTCTGCATCTCGGATCGCACCCAGTTCTCGAGCGCTGTGAGCCACTTCATCTTGTAGGCGAACTTCTCGCTGCCCGGCTCCTGGCCGTTGACGAAATAGCAGTTGATGACGCGCAGTGGACCCGCATCGGTCTCCACCGTGCCCGCAATCACGCGCGCTTGTTCGTCCTCGTGCAGCGGGATGTTGCGCACCACTTCGTCGGCCGACTTCTTCGTGATGAGCGCCACGCCGTTGTAGGTCTTCTGCCCGAAGCAGACGCTTTGGTAGCCCAGTGCTTCGAAGGCATCATGGGGAAACTTGTCGTCGGTGAGCTTGAGTTCCTGCAGTCCCAACACATCGACCGGATTGGCCTGCAGCCATTCCAGTACCTGTGGCAGGCGAACGTTGAGGGAGTTGATGTTCCAGGTGGCAAGTTTCATTGTTTTTATAACCTATTGATATAGTTTGTGTTTTTTAGATGATCCTGCTTATTCTTGGCTCTAGCTACAGATCTAGCTACAAAGTTGAGGCGAGATGGAATGACATGCAGGGACACGACCGTAGCGTCCATCACTTTTGTAGCTAGCCACTGGCTTTGGGTGATTGTCGTGGATTGAGGTCCGCCGTGAGACTTCGCGCAGCGCAAGCGTTCTTGGCTTCGTGCGTTGGCAGATGACCTGGGCTGCCCGTCGGTCAAGGCGCGGGAACGCGATGCGCCAAGGATGGCGTACCCGAACGGGCTGCGTGGATGGGACGAGGGGAGGATATTCATCTGAGCGCTGGCACTGAATGCCGAGCATTTATCCATGATTTTTCATATTGCGCAACAAAGTGCCCTGAAGTGCAAAAGTGCAATGGCTGTTGGTGTCGACGGTTCGTTGATGATCGAGCAGAGTTGACTGAGCGTGGCGCTTCAGTGGTCGCATCAGAGTCGGGCACTTTGCGCTTGGAGACTTGTTCCCCTCGACGCCGCTGCGGTTGCAGATTGATCAGCTGCGGATAAGCTGACATCAGGAGGTAGTCGATATGAGAAAGTGCTTCTTTTTGTTGATCCTGTCGATGGGGCCGGCGGTCGGTCTGCTTGTCTCCATTGCGTCCAACGATAAGTGGGGAGTCGCTGTATTGATGATGGGACTCGGCCTCATGATTTCCGCCCCGCTCGCAGCGGCGCTGACCGGTGTTGGTCGAAGTGGATGTAGGTCGAGACAAGGCTGGGGTAGCGGAGGCTCAGGTGCCTCCGGTTCCTTGTTTAAGGGAGATTCGCCGCTGCGTCGCTGGGATCGTTAGGGTTCCCGTTTCGACTTGATCAGCTTCTCCACGAGTTCTTTGGTGTTGTCGAGTGTCGCTTCCACGTCGCTGTAGACCTGCTTTGTGGACCGTCTTAACAATGACTTCTTGGACTCCAACGTCCCGTCGTCCGTCTTGACGATCTCGGCCTTCCTGTCGAACTCGTTACTTCTTCCGGTGGTGTCTCCGCGAAGCTGGTCCGCTCGTTGTCGAACTTCCTCTCTGACGGGTGAAGGCGGTTGCGTTCTCTGCGGCAGCGGACGGCTTGGGTCAGCTCCATGGCCAGCCGTCGCGCGAAGGTGGGCACGGTGCGCTGCGGAGATGTTGGGAGTGAGCGCGGTGTCCCTCAGTTGCTCTTGATGAAGTTCACGCACTTCGCCGAATGAGGTGGGTAGGCTGCTCCCATCGTGAAGTGTGCGGTTCGGGCGCAGAGATTGCCGAGCCAGTTCCGCCGACATCAAGGCATGGGCCGCAGCGCTGTTGCCACCGTAGGTTTGGGCATAGCGCAGGAACATCTCCATGTTGTGCGGATCCTGGGCGATGTCGATGGAAATGGTCTCGCCTTTCTCATGGGCAACCGAGAGGCGTTCGGCGAAGCTCGTGCGATCAGCAAGAGTAGCGTCTGCGCGCTCGGAGCGCGCTGTCGTCGAGCTGAGCCTTGCCGACATTTCACGGGCTTCTCTGGCATCGCTCGACACTGCCTGGATGACGCTGGAGTCTCTGGACACACGGTCGCCAAACTGCTTGAAGGCAACCAACTGTTCGCCTGTCAAGCTACTGAGTGCCTTCTGCTCTTGGGCAGAAAGACTGGATTGGTAGGTCTTGTCGCCGCTTGCGCGGATCTGACCACCAATGATCTTTCCATCCAGACCCGCATGGGCCGCAGCGCCGAATGCCAGGCGTGCAACCTGGGCTTGGCTGAGCCCGGTACTTTGCGCCACGGTCTGAACGACCTGATCCATTTTGTTCAACGTGTCGCCGAGTTGTTCGAAGCTGCTCGATGTTGAGCCTTGGCTGTTGCGCGTCGAGCGTAACTTGCTCAGCCCTCGCGAGAACACTTCCGACAACGCCGCCGACCTCTCGGTAGTTGCCGTCACGGCTTCGCCGCGTGCGGCATCGACCTGCCGGCCAGCTTGCTGCACATCCTGCTCGGACACCCGCATCGACACGACCCGCGACGCGAACCCCTGGTTGCGCAACAGGCTGACGGCGGTTCGGCCGGTCAGGGCGTTCGACGAGAAGGTGTCGCCGGAGAGGTCATTCTGCCAACTGCCCATGAAAGCCGAGGTGCGGTTCGGGGCCAGGCGCATCTGGTCCATCGACACGTTGCCCAGGCTGGTGTTGCCGAGAGCCGCCGACCCTGTCGACGATCCCAGTACCGCTTGCAGTCCGGAAAGCCCGCCGACCATGGCCGTGCCGAAGTTCTCCATGCGCTTCAATGCTGCCCAGGCGATGACGGGAATGCTGATCGACAAGTAGCCGACCACCGCCTCACCGGAGATCGTGCGCGAGTAGATGCTGGACGCGGTCTGCAGCGTGAGCCCCTTCATGCCCGTCCCGAGATCGGCCGCTGCCGCAATGTCGTAGGCCGCGTAGATCGAGGCCATGTAGTTCAGCACCGCATAAAGGGGAGGCCAGAGCTGAATCCAGATCAGGATCGCCGCGTAGCCTTTGAAGGCCATCAGGGTCTCCCGCCCGCTGGTCAGCAGGAGCAGGAGAACAAAGAGCGGGAAGAGCGCATAGGTCACTGCTTCGATCACGTTGCGGAACACCGGCAGCGCCTGCTCGGCCATCTTGCCGGCATTGATCCAGGCAGCGTTCTGCTGAGCGGTTCCCTGGGCACGTCCCACGGCCAGCACCATGGCCGCCGGGTCGTTCACCTTCTGTCCGACGATCTGGCCGGTATCGGCGATGGCGTTGAGCATCGCATTCTGGCGAATGATGTCCGCCGCAGTGGCGGATGCCGAGGCGATGCTGTTCTTGATGTAAGCCTGCTGGACCTGACCGGCGATCACGCTGGCGGCGGCAGTACTGGGCAAGGTGGGATTCAGCCGGAAGGCGAGTTGCCCCTGGATGCGGCTGATCTGGGCCGGGACGCGGCCACTCAGATTCACGTAGGCGTTGGTGCAGGTGTCGACCGTCGTTCCGGTTGCATTGGTGAGCGGCGTGAAGCGCGCTGGATTGGGGGGCGCCATCAGGGACCAGACATCGTCCGAGGTGGAGAACGTGGCTGGCGAAATCGTTCCGTCGAGAAGATCGTAGGTGGTGCAGTTGTGGATGAAGTTGATCAGGTCGGTGCGGAAGTTCGGATCCTGGAACACGACCCCACCGGTTTCTCGGATCAGCCGGTTACCGAACATCAGCCCATTGCGTTCGTAGCTGAGTTCGCTGGGCAGCGCGCCGGCGCCGGGGATGACCTGGAAGGCGGTCTCGAACAGGCCCGTCAGCGTATGGCCAATGGTGCTGGTGAGGCTGCCGAGCACGGCCGCCCCGAAGGGCACGTTGTCGACGACCTGAACCGGGGCGCTGCCCGTCTTGTCCACGATGCCGACCGTCACCTTGGGAACGATCAGCAGCGAGAAGACCAGCACGACGGTGGCGAGCCACTTCCAGCCCTGGAGCTTCTCGGGTGCAAATGCATAGGCGATGAGGGCGGCAATGAAGCCGCAGAAGGCCACTGCGGAAACGGCGGACGCATAGTCGCCCGAAGCATGGATAGCGGCTGCTGCATTGAAGACCCCGAACAGGCTGGCCGAGTTCTGGTAGGCGTAAATCTCCCACATGGCTGTTCTCCCCGATCAACCGAGACTCAGCGCGCCATGAAGGCAGCTTGCTGCCCGAGCATGTCCATGACGTGCTGGGGCATGCTGGAGCGCAGTTGGCGTTCCAGCTCTTCCAGATGGCCGGAGACGGCCCGCACGGAGCCGACCTTCTGGTAGAGGGTGTTCTTTTCCTGGGCGATCTGGGAAAGCATGGTCAGCGCCCGTTGGCGAATGTCGCGTGCTTGCTCGCGCTGGGTCTGCTGCAGCGTGTAGTCCTTGTCGAGGGCGGCCAGGCCCAAGCGCAGATTGCGCTCCAGGAACACGTAGGCGTAGTCCGCGGCGATCAGGTCGCGGTACTGCCCGATCAAGCTGTCGGCCAGGCCCGAGCCGGGGATGCTCGTGCCGATCGAGAGCATCTTGTAGACCGGCTCCGTGGTCTGGTTGACGAAGCCGACCTCGGCCGAGTTGTTCGGGATCGCGGTGCGGGTAGCGATCTTCTCGGCGATCGAGCGCATCAGCGCTTCGACCTTCGCGGTGAAAGGTGTGTGGTTGTAGCCCGTGTTCACGGTCACCACGTCGCACGAGGAGTAGTCGTTGCAACGCAGCAGGTGCTGGACGACATCGCTGCCGCTGCCCGCTGCCTGGCCGTAGAGCAACTGGCTGATCGAGGTCAGCGTGGGCGCGATGGTCTCGGGATCGCGCCCCGACTCTTCGGGGTAGTAGATCACTGTGCCGACGATGCTCATGATCAGCTCGCGCTCGTTGTCGTCGAGGTAGGTTCCCGTCTTCTGCAAAGCCTTCCAGGTGAGGTTGCCAACGAACGGTGCCTTGTTGCGGATGTTGGCGTCGCCGGAGCTGCGCGCGGAAGCCAGGATGCTGGGCCGGTCGCTGGCGCAGCGGCGCCGCGCTGCGTCGCGGTCGCTTTCCATGCCCAGATCGACCGCCAGATCGGCGCAGGCCTCCTGCGAGCTGTAGCCCACGGATTCGGCCGCGGTGCTGACGATGGCCTTGGCGGTTTCGCAGGAGTTGATGCGGGCGTTGTTGATCCAGGTCTCCAAGCCCTTGGCCCACTTGGTGAGGCCCCCCAGCAAGGGCGACACGGCTTCGAGCGCCAGCTGGAACGCGATCCCGGGCAACGCAGCCGTGATGTTCCTGAGCATGTTCTTGAACTCTTCAGCCGAGATGTGGCTGAAGCTGCCCCCGAAGACGTCGATCCCGCCGCAGCCAGCCTTCGCACTGGGGAACTGGATCGCCGCGAGCTGGTAGACCTTGTTGGGCGAGCGCATCATGAAATTGCCGCCCGTGTAGGTGTTGTAGGCCTGTCCCCTGAAGGCGCCGGGCGCGGTGTAGTTGCCGATGGCCCCCAGGTTGTTGAACATGTTGTTGACCTCGGCGTTGAGATCGCCGGCGCGCAGCGTCGGTGAGGTCGCTACCAGGCTGGCGGCGACGGAAGCCGCCAGCACACGGCGCAGTGGGGTGGTTGTGCTCATGCTCATGGAGTTCTCCTATGGCAGCGCCAGGCGGCGCGTCGCGCTGGGCAACATCGCCACGCCTTCCGGGCTGCTGACGATGGCAATGCGCTCAAGCAACTGGGCCTCGGAAAGAATCCCGAAGCCGATGGGCGTGATCTGGCCGCTGAAGGGCTGAGCGAGAAAGACGGCGGGCACCTGCGACACCTGCAGGGCGGTCGCGATTCCGTTGTCGCGGCGGGCCGATGGGAAGCCCGGCATGGGGCCGCCGTCGATGCTGATGGCGACGACCTGGATGCCGTGTCGGCCCTGGAAGGCTTCCAGCACGGGGGCGAAGGCGTGGCAGTACGGGCAGTCGGAGCGGTAGAAGAAGAACAGGACGTGGTCCTTGCCCAACTGGGCCACCGTGCGCGAGCGGTCGGTGCGCTGCGTCTCCTCGAAGACCTCCAATGCTTTCGCGTTGACCGGGCGGCCTTGCAGCGTCGGGTCGAGTTCCGGGGTGGCCCAGGCCACGCGACGCGCCACGTCGGCGAAGGTGGACGCCTGGTTCACCACCTTCGCTTCGAGTTCCATGTAGCGCCGAACGTTGGCTTCGGTCGGCCGCATGATCGCGACGTTGCGGTATTCCTCCAACGTCTTCTGCAGGCGTTCGAAGTCTTCAAGTTCCGGGGCGCGGGCCGCCTTTGCCTTTTCCGCGGGTTGCGGTGGCGCAGCGGAGGCAGCCGGTGCCGGGGGCGTGGCCGGCTTCTCGTCGGGTGAGGGATCCTCATAGAAATGCCAGCCTCGCCAGGCGTCGCGCCAATAGGTCGCGCTACCGTCATGAGCCGAGGAGACGGCCAGAACTGTCGACATGCCGAATGCGAGGAGCAGGCGAAGCAGGGTGCGGCGTTGCATGGCGGCTCCTATTGCAGCGAGCGGGGCGGCAAGCCGTCCAGGCAGTAGTTGATGCCGACGTCCACCGTCTGGCGGCGCGGCGCGGCGGCGCCGGGAAGCAGCACGCCGTCCTGCCAGAAGCTCACCTTCAAGCGTGCGCAGCCAGGCTGGGCGTACCGCCGTTCGGTCGACACGTCGATGTAGATCGGTGAGGTCGCCTTGAAGCGCTGCGTGATCGCGTCGGCGATCTCGCCGGTGAGCACGCCGTAGGCCTTGCCGTCTGTTGCGCGCAGCGCGGCGAACATCACCGGGCGGGCGTCGGGGGCCGGTGTGCGGACCGGCGCGTCGGCATGAACGAGAAGCGGCAGGCACAGCGCGCCGAGCGCCAGGAAGGTGGAGGTTTTCATTGGCAGCGCCCCTGTCCGTAGTAGCAGTTGGTGGATCGGGTGGCGTTGCCCGACTGGAGCGCGCCCACGTTGGGAAGGGTGGGCACGATGGAGGCGTAGAACTCGGTGAGGTCCATCGCCGAAAAGTCGAGGGCCTGCAGCTGGTCAATCGTGAAGCCCGAGCAGTCCGGGTTCTCCCCACTGCCCCAGCCCTTGCCGATCTGCATGCGTCCCTGCTCGTTGACGATTCGCGCGAGCACGCTGTTGAAGCAGCACTTGCCCGTCGTGTGCTCGATGCACGAGACGCAGCTCCCGAAAATGCGGATGCACGAGGAGCAATAGGTGCCCACGGTGTGGCACAGCCGTGCGCCTTCCTGCATGGCGATGCGGCCCTCGCTTTCGTTGCAGGACATCATCGACATCACGATGTAGATGACCACGGCGATGGCGAGCGACCACGGATCGAAGGCGACCACCAGGCTGTCTCCGGCGTAAAGCACCGAAGAGCCCGCAGGCAGCGCCGCGCCATTCACGGCGAAGGTGACGCCGTAGGTCGTGAACGTGCCGGAGAAGCCACCGCTCATCAGCAGTGCCTGCATACCCTGGTAAAGGAACTGGCGGTTCTCCGAGTTCATGAGCACGTCGAAGACCAGGCGCGAGCCGACGCCGAACATGCTTTGGTTGCTCATGCCGGAGCCGGCGGAATCGGACTGGCAGCAGTTCTTCAGCAGGCGGTCGCGGCACGAGCCGGCCTCGCCGGAGAAGACGCGCAGGTTGTCGGGGTCGAGATAGACGCCCGCCTCGCGCGCCGCTTCCATGAACGACATGGAACGCGCGAAATCCGCGTCGTTGGTGTAGGTCGTGTTGAAGCAGGAGCTGCCCAGGCAGAACACGTTCGCAGGGCAGTTCGACACCGAGGTCGTGGTCTGCGCCGGGGCCGGGCAGGTGTAGGTGTCCTGGTAGACCTCGCAGGCGCCGGTCTCGGCGTTGGTCTGCTTGCAGGTGCTCGCGGCCGGCGTGCACCCGCTGCTGGCGAGCGCCGCGCATTCGTTCGTTTCCGCGCCCGAGCTGCAGCTCAGCGTGCGCTCGTAGGACCAGCAGGCGCGCGTCACGGTGCGGCCGTCGATGATCTTGCTGCCCGGGCCATCGACACAGCGATCGGCCGTGGCGACGCTGCAGCGGCCGCCGGCCGGCAGGGTGGCGCTGCGATCCACCCAGGTGTCCGTCTCATGCTGATCCATGGTCGGCTGACGGAAGGACAGAGGCAGCGTCCATCCCGCGGCGCCGGTCAGCGTGGCCGATCCTCCCGGCATCGCGCAGCGCATGCCGACGTCGAGGTAGACCGCCGAGCCGCCGGCCGTGCAGCCGTTGTCCGGATCCGGCTGGCTGATGACGAAGCACTCGTCGGCGCCGCCCAGTGTGCCGCCCCCATCGCCGAGCGACAAGGTGTTCCCCGGCACGCTGCCGGCGGGGCACGCATAGACGGGCGTGCCGTACTGGAAGGTGTAGGCGCAGTTGCCGTCGATGCACCCGGAGCCAGGCATCATCACGACCTGGAAGGGGCTCCAGCAGTAGCCCTGCCAGTGCGGCGACAGGTTCGTGACGAACGCGGCCTGCGATGAGGGCGTGGTTGGCAGGTCGAGCACCTGCCAGCCAATGCATGCGCCCTGGCCGCCCGCGGCGTAGAAGCGGAAGTGCTGCAGGCCATCGGCGCGGATGCGGCACTGCGCTTCGGCCACCATGTAGTCGGCGCCGTTGCGATTGGCCTGTGCATGCGCGAACCAGGCGCCATCGCTGCAGCTCGGTGTCAGTTCGACCTCGACCGTCAGATCGCGGCGGGTCGAGTAGTTGCCGATGCCGGTGTAGCGCTGGCAGATCTTGGAGGTGGTGCCCGCCAGCGTCGTGAGATCCGAGGTCGTGCACCCGGAGTAGTAGCTGGCGAGGCTGCCCAGCACGCTGTTGGGATTGGCGGCGATGCTCCGTGCGGCGGCCACCGAAGGGTCGTAGGCCGAGACCGGCGTCCTCGGCGTGTTCGCAGAGGTCATGGCGCCGGTTTGCGCCTGGCAACTGGGGTCGTTGGGCGTGGCGGCGCACGCTGCCAGGCGGCTGTTCGCTGCACCGGAGAGGCTGGGCTGGCCGTAGTAGGCGGACTCAGGCGGCGTGGTCGTGTAGCCGGGCACGACGCTGGTGGCGCTGGTCGAATTGACTGAGGGGCGCGCGGCGGCGTTGGCGGCCTGGCCGGCTGCAGTGCCTTCTGCACTGGACTGGGCGAGCGCGGAGGTCTGCGTCGAGACGAAGCAGAACAGGGTGAACCAGATGATGAGGCGGCGCATGGCAATCCTCCCTATCGCTTCAGGCGGGCGAGAAACACGCCGGCCTCGCGTTGGAAGGCCGGCGCCGCGCGACGCATGTGTTCGAGCGCGTAGTCCAGGGTCACGTCGCCCGCCGTGCTGACGAAGTCGGTCGGCGGCGGGCAGGTGCCGCTGGCGCAGGCCTGTGGCTGTTCGCCGTTGCGGGCGAGGACGAAGGCAGGCACGCGCTTGATCGCGTAGCGGTCGAAGGCCTGCGGATCGATCTGGACCGAGACCTGCCGGGGGCCGATGAGCTTTTGCACCCTGGCCACCGTGTCGCGTAGCGAGCCGCCAGCCAGACCGCGCAGGACGATGGCGGCGCGGGCCTGCGCTGCTTGATCGACGAGGCGTGTCAGCGTCGCTTCGGGCATGCCCAGGCTGGCGAAGACGAGCAGACCGGGGCCTGAGCCGATCCCTTCGGCCGGTGGCGGGTCCGCGGCGTAGCCGCCCGCGATCGCCGACAGATCGGGCAGCGCTTGCGTCAGCGGCTTGGACAAGGCGTCGATGCGTGGCGCGGCGTTCGGCGTCGGAAGCGGCGGCAGAGTCGCGTGTTGCCGCTGTGCGCGGCGGACGTCTTCCTCGGTGACGGTGGGCGTGTCGCGGCGTGCGCGTTCGATGTCCGCTTCGGTGACCGTCGGTGTGGGCTGGGCCTTTGCGGCCGCGACCCACACGAACGCCGCCAGAAGTGCGGCCATGGGGGTGCCCAATCCGGAAAGCCGGCGGACCATGAGAAGTTCAGTAGCCCACACAGCAGTTCCTTTTGCGAAACAGCATGAAAGCGAAGTCTTCGCCGCGAACCGGGTATTCCTTGCCCGCTCCCCAAGTGATCGTGGTGCGCCCGAAGGGCTGGCAGCAGCGGCCGCCTTCCTTGTCCGTGTTCGGGATCGGGTAGGTGAGCTGGGTCTTGTAGGCGGTCTTGTCCATGACCGGCAGGAAGTAGGGACCGCACAGCCCAGGCGTGCCATGCCAGCCCCAGGCGATCAGCTCGCGGTGCATCTTGGCGGTCAGGCGCTGGGCCAGCAGCGCGGCGGTGCGCACGCCACCCAGGTGGTAGGGCACATGGCCATCCAGCGGATAGATGCCCCCTTGGCATCCGGCGCACCAGAACATCTCGCGGATGCCGAAACCCACGGTGGCCGCCACGCAGTCTGCAGCGCAGGCCGCCACGGCAACCGGATTGGCGAACAACACGGCGTCCGGGTTGAGGATCAGCGTGAGTTCATCGTCCGCCCAGAGCGGATCGACCTCGGTCATGTAGGCGAGATCGAAGGAGCCTTTCTCCAGGCAGGGGAAGTCGGTGACGACCTCCAGCCAGTACATCACCGGGTTGATGTAGAAGTGCGCCTGGTAGAAGCTGCCGCCGTCGCCATCGCCTTCGGGGCGTGTGAAGCGAGCGGCTTCGGGTGCAGGCAATCCCGGGTCGAGGTCGACGCCGCCGAGAGAGACCAGGCAGAAAGGCTTCCTGACCGCTTCGACGTGCCGCGCCGGCTCCCAGAATCCGATCGACAAACCGATGGTCGGATTGACGCCGCAACTGCACAGCGGGCTCGAAGGATTGGGAATGTCCTCCTGGCTGCCGATGTTGCCGAGCGTCACGCTGCCGATGGACAGGGGCAGGATGCACGACCAGCAGATGTCCGTGATGGGGTTCGGAAAGCGGCCGACGCAGGTGGCCGCGCCGGCGGCCTGGGTCGGCAGCGCGGCGAGTGCCCCAAGGAGCGCGAGAAGAAGGCGAAGCCACGTCATCGTGTCACCTCCAACTCGTCGATGCGCAGTCGCTTGCCTTCCTGCGAGACCAGCGCGGGCACCTGCCGGATGCCCAGGCGCCTGGTCAGCATGCCGAGCTGGTCGTAATAGACCGGCAACTGCCAGGCCTGCATCAGGTCGAGGTAGGAGCCGCCCGTCAGGATCGGTTTCACGTGGCCGTCGTACTGGACGATCAGTCGGCGGGCCTGGGCGACCTGGCGCGGATCGCGGGCATCGAAGAACAGCAGGCGCCGAGGCAGCGAGACGATGTCCAGCGGATTGGCGCGGGTGCCTGCCGCGAACATCAAGCGGCCCTGGCTGTCCTGCACGTTGCGCTCGAGCGTGTAGGTCGGGTCGTAATAGAAGCTGCGCTTGGCCTGCGTCGTGGACAGGCCCGCGACTGGCTCGGGATGGCGCACGGCGTCGATGCCGCGATGGCGGGCTTCCTCCTGCAGCCGGCGCAACTCGCCGCTGGCCTCTTTTTGGCGCAGCCGTTGCTCGATGAACTTGAGCAGGTGCGGCTCGGCAATGTCGTACGTGGGGCCGATCACGCCGGCGTCGAACGCGCGTGCGGACGACATGGCCAGGAGCAGCGCAGCCCCCGCTGCGCGGGCCGAGAAGCGCACAGTGATGCGTCTCATCGCACACCTCCGGCCGGGCAGCGGATCTGGCGCACGAGCTGGGTGCGCGCGGCCAGGTCTTGCTGTTGGGTCGCGCGGATCAAGCCCATCAGCACCGGATCGCCGCCTTCGCGGGCCAGGGCGTGGCGCAGCTCGGCGGTGCTCAAGGTGCGGCCGCATTGCAGGCGGTAGGCGCCGAGATAGACCTTGGCGCCCTCGGCGGCGGCCGGCGCGATCTGCTGCAGCAGCGCCAGGAAGTCGGCCATGGGCATGTCGCCCTCGGCGGTGATGGCGCCGCGGGCCGGGCTGGTCTGGGCGTGAGCGCTCGAGAAAGCCAGCAGCGCGATGAGCGCCGAGAGCACGGCGATCGCCACGAGCAGCGCGAAGCGGATCAGTCGAGTGGTGCGGGAGCGGTGGACCATGGCTGCTCCCGTCAATAGAGCGGATCGACCACGCCGATCACCTGTTCGGTCTTCACGAGGCCGGACTGGCGGTAGCGGGAATCGAACGAATCGAGGCTCAGGCCCTGCACGTAGAACCACCCCGGGGGAATGACGCCGGCGGCGATGGGTTCCAGCGGCCGCCGGTCGAAGGCATGGGTCTTGGCGATGCCGACCGGCTCGCCGTTGATCCGCACTTCGCGTCCGACCACGGTGATCGTGTCGCCCGGCAGGCCGCGCACGATCTTGAAGAAGGGCTGGCCGGCGAGGCCCGGGTAGTCGCGTGCGCCGTCACCGGCGAACGCGAAGACGACGAAGTCGCCACGGCGCAGGGCGTGCTGACCGGGATGCAGGAGCGCGACCTTGTAGGGCAGGCTCGGCGTCCAGTTGAACAGCAACGGCACCCGGGGCGTCGCGTCGAAGAACAGGCGCAGATAGGCCAGCGCCCAGATGGCGAAGACCGGCAGGTAGAGGTACCAGCGCCGGCGCATGTGGCGCAGGAAATCCGCTGCGGCATCGCGCAGCCGAGCCATGCCACGCGGGCGTGGCGCGGGCTGATGCAGGTCGAGCTGATGCAGGTCGGGCTGATGCAGGTCGGGCTGATGCAGTTCGGGAAGGGGCAGGATGGTCATGGCGTCTCCACCTTCTGGCGCAGGCGCGCCGTGAGATCGACCGTGTAAGGGGAGGGGCCGGCGACGGAGGTCTTGAGGACCACCAGGCAGCCGCACTCGGCGGGCAGGCTTTCCAGTGCCACGGGCAGCCGCTGGGCGAAGGTGCGGGCCATCTGCAGCGTGGCCTGGCGTTCTTCTTCCGAGCGGGCGGTCGTGAGGCGGCGTGTGAACTCGTCTTCCCGGGCGCGGTACACCTCGGCGAGATCGACGACGCCGATGGTTCGTGCGGGTCGGATCACCTGGCGGTCGTAGGCGAGCAGTGCGCCAGCCACGACGATCAGGCTGATCAGCGCATTGGCGATGAAGAGGGTGCGCGCGGGCACTGGACGCCCCGCGTGTCGCTGCGCGACATCCTCTCCAGGAGCAGCAGAGCCCCTTTCTTCGGGCGGTTGGGCGGACGTGCTCATAGGGCGTGCCCCCGCTGGCGCAGCAACGTGGCGATCGCCTCGTCGATGGAATAGCCCTGGGCGCGCAGTTCGTCGATCGGCGCGTTGTCCTCGAGCTTGTTCGAGAAGAGCAGGTGGGTTGCCGGGTCGAGGATGTTGCGCGCCACGCCCTCGCCCACGGGCGACGAGATGTAGAGCTCCGAGAAAGCACCGGCTTCCGTGCGCAGCGAGTTCAGAAGCCGCTTCTTCGGCTCGTCCATCGTGAGCCGGCCCTTGCGGTCCAGCATCTCGATGGACTCGGGCTTTTGCCGCAACAGGAAGACCCAATCGGAGCAGTTGAACGCCGCTTCCATCTGCGCCGAGCCGTAGTAGTCGTCGGCCGATTGCGTCGCAGTGCCCAGCGCTCCGCCGTACTTGCGAGCGCGGCGCGCGGCTTCCTCGACCACGGCGGCCTTCACCGGATCGTCGGCGCCGATGTCGCCCAATTGCTGCTTCAACTCGTCAATAAAAAGTACCTTCCTGCGATTGCGCGTCAGGTACATCTCGCCGGTGATTTGATGCAGCAGCAGGATGTTCACGACCGCGTGCAGGTCGGGGCGGCGCTTCAACTCCTCGTTCTCAATGACAATGAAATCGTTGCTGAAATCGACGTTGGCGCGGCCCTCGAAGAAGCGTTCGTACTGCCCCCCTTTTGCATAGGGGTTGAGCATGATCGCGAGATCCTTGATGCGCTGGTCGTTGATCGCGCCGAGTTCTTCGAGCGTGCCGGTGCGAAAGGCATCGCGCAGGCCGGTGATGGTCAGATCCTGGCCGTACTGGCGCCACAGCTTGAGCACCATCGCAGAGATCGCCTTGTACTGGACCTCCTCCAGCGAGTGCTGCATCGAGGCCATCTTCGAGATGCCCGGCACGAGCATGTCGATGTCCTCGTTGATGTCCTGGACGATGGAGAAGGGGTTGAGGCAGATGTCCACATCGGGCTTGAACTCGATGTAGGTGCCGCGCGCCTTGCGGCAGAGCTTCTCGAAGGAGCGACCGAGGTCGAGCATCCAGACCTTGGCCCCGATGGCGCGGTAGGACCACGCCATTTCGTTCATCAGGACCGACTTGCCCGAACCGGGGGCGCCGATGATGGCGAAGTTGTAGTTGCCCAGGTCGTTGTCGAACAGGTCCAGCGTCATCAACTGCCCGCGCCGGCCGCCGAAGACCAGCGCGGGTGTGCGCGTGCCGCGCCACTCGGCGATCAGCGGCGCAAGGTGGATGGCGTTGGCCATCGTCTTGCGCGTGACCCGGCGCATCTTGGCCAGATCCTTGTGGAAGCGCTCGGTCAGGGTCATCGGCAGGCTGGCGAGCAGCGCCTGCCGGTGCATGTACGCATCGGCGTTCAAGGTGAAACCGCGGCCGCGCCAGATCGCGTTGGCCGCTTCATGGGCCGCGGCAGCCTTCTCCGGCCTGGAGAAGATGGCGAGCTGGTGGTACATGCTGACCAGGTTCCCGCCGGTGTCGATCGCATCGGCAGCGGCCGTCCAGTCGTCGAGCTTCTTCTTGACGTCCGGCATGACGTCGGCCATCTTCGATTTGGCGTTCTGGGTTGCGCGGACATGGTTCGCCGTCACGACCTGCTTGGTCGCGTTTGGGTCGAGGACGTGAACGCCCAGCGTGAGCAGGAACGGTGCGCTGTACTGCAGCGCCGGCTGCATCAGGTCGCCGATCAGCGAGCCCATCTGCCACAACGCAAAGCGCTCGGGGAAGGACTTGATCGAATAGAAGCGCGCTTCGAGGACTTCGGGACTGGATTCCTTCCAGAAGTTGATGCCGCTCGGGTGTGGATCCTGGATGGTGTCGAAATCAACGATCTGGTCGCGCAACTCGCGCCCGTCGTCGTAGTTGAGGTCGGGTGCGTCGGTGCTGGACAGCCGATCCGGGTTGGTGAAGATCGCGCACCAGTTGATCAGGTCGGCCGCGTCGCACACGCGATTGGGCAGCGAGGCCGAGCGCAGCGTGGAGGCCATCGAGTCGCGCAGCGCCAACAACTCGTCACGCTTGCTCAGGTTCTCCGGGTCGCTCGGCAGCGTCACCGAGAGCATCAGGCGGAAGTCGCGGATCGTGTAGTGAAAGCCGGCGGTGAGCGACTTCTGGGCGCCGGCCAGCAGGTGGCCGACCCGCTGGCGGGCAAGCGCCCGGAACAGGTTCTCGTTGCGCGCCGGGCGGCCCCAGTGCTGGGCCTTGTCGAGCTGATCCTCGTCTTCGACGCGCAGGTTGGCGTAGCGGCGAAGCTGCGGCCGGATGTGCGGCGACGCAAACAGATGGACCTGCACGCCCGTGCCCGCGGGGCAGTTGGCATAAAGCGAGACGAGCACTTCGGCCATGCGGTCATCGGCGCCCGACTGCGGCATCAGCTCCAACATGAAGCCCATGCCATCGCGATTGGCGAAGATGCACTCGGCGTCGAGGTAGCCCATGTAGGGCAGCCAGGCAGCGAACTGCTCAGCCGGGCTGTCGGGCGAGACGCCCAGCCCGAAAGGCAGTTGCAGAGGGCGCCATCCGGCGTGATGGCTTTTCATCGCGGCACCTCCGGGGTGTTGTCTGTTCCCAGTCCGGGCAGCAAGGCCGAGGGCCGCGCGATGGCGGGCACTGCGTCGCTGCGGGCTGCGTTGTCGTTTGTGGTCGGGGCGCTGCTCGCCGCCGGCGGCGGGCGCAAGGGGGTGTAGGCCTCGCGGATGCGCTGTTGCACGTGGTCGATCAGCCAGCGGCCCTGGTCGATCTGGACGTAGACGTGGGCCTGGTCGTACAGGTCGCCGTCGATGTCTTCCCAGGGCTTCACCCACAGGCGCAGGTAGCGGGCCTGCGCGCGCAGCGCCGAACCTTGTTCCTGAGACGAAGATCCACCGGCAGCCGGCAGGCCGTCGCGTGGCACCGCGGGCGCCGGCACCTGACGTTCAACCGGAGTGGCGCTGCGGGCGGTCTGGCGCTTGCGCAGGCTCGGCAGGTTGTTTGCCACCGCGTTGGCGTAGGTGCCTGAAACCGAATCGCAGGTCACGCCGTCCGGTGCCTTGCAGGCGTACTTGGAGTCGCCACCCAGCCCCGACATGGACATGCAGCCGCTCAGGGCGAGCACGGCGACGAGCGGGAGCAGGCGAGCGCCGATCTGTAGACGCGAGTTCATGGCCGGCCCCCCGTCGTTGCCGTTGTCGTGGCGAGGCGTGCCTCGATCGCGGCGCGGTCGATGAAGCCTTCGGTGCGCTCGCCGTTGGCCCAGATCAGCGTCGGCGTGCCCTGCATGCCGAAGCCGCGGGCGAGCGCGAGGTTGCGCGCGATCGGGTGCGCGCAGGGCGCGCCGGTGTGCTGCAGGCTGGCATCGCCCTTGGCCATCCAGTCGCGCCAGGCGGTCTCGCGGTTTGCGGCGCACCAGATGGCGATCGGACGGGCTTCGCCCAGGTAGGGGACGAGGAAGGTGTAGATCGTGACGTTGTCGATGCCGGCGAGCTCCGCTTCGAGCTGCTTGCAGTACGGGCAGGCCGGATCGCTGACGACGGCGAGCTTGCGGGCGCCGGTGCCGCGCACGGTACGGATGGCGTCCTGCAGCGGCAGGCGGTCGAAGGCGATCGGTTGCGGTGCCGCAGCGGCGGCATTGGCCGGATCCGACTGAGCACGCTGCGCGAGCTTCGGCCCGGTCAGGTCGCGCATCGTTTGCGTGTCGAACAGCCGGCCGAAGACTAAGTAGCGCGGCTCGCTCGCGAACACGTAGGCGACGTTGCCGTCCATCCATACCTCGTACAGGCCCTTGACCGGCGCCGGTGCGATGTCGGTGAATCGTGTGCCCGGGTGGGCCTTCTCAAGCGCGCTGCGCAGGCGGGCGCTCTCGTCCGGTGCGGCCTGGGCC
This sequence comes from Diaphorobacter sp. HDW4A, assembly GCF_011305995.1. GTDB lineage: Bacteria > Pseudomonadota > Gammaproteobacteria > Burkholderiales > Burkholderiaceae_C > Diaphorobacter_A. Next base: position 528,602 of record NZ_CP049910.1, read on the forward strand.
TGCGTCGCAAGGCCTGGGGCGACCAGCAGTGCGAGCAGCGCGCCGGTGACAACGAGGCGCCTGGGCGTGGTTGGGGATACGGGTTGGGATTGGCGCGTGGACGGCGCTGCGTGCCCGCCCTCAGTAGTCGGGATCATGAGCGACCTCCAGGTAGCGATTGGCGGGGGATGTGTTGGCGCGGCTGGTGGTCGCCGTCGTCATCGGCGTGTCGATACGCACGCCCTTGGTGATCACCACGTCGACTTCACGCGCGGCGTCCACCTCGATGACCGGGAAGGTGTTCTCGGCCAACTTGATGTAGTACTGGGCGAGGCGGTCCAGCGCTTTGCCGACGCCGGTACCAAGCCCGGCGCGGTAGGCTTCGGCGCCGGAGGCGCTGGCCACGGTGCCGAGGGCCGAGGTGCTGTACTCGGTGGATGAGGTGGCCAGGCCCTGGCCGATGCCGCTGACCACGCCGGCGAGCAGTGCGTTGGCGAGCATCTGGCCTTGCTTGGTCACCAACCTGCCGCGCAGGCCGACCTTGCCGTCCTCGCCGTAGACCGTGCCCTGGATGCGCACCTCGAGCGCGGCGCCGTCGGCACGCACGCAGGACAGGGATTCGGTGCGCAGGTAGGCGCGTTCGCTGCTGATGTCGCCGTAGCCGGCGGCGATCACGAAGCACTCGCGGTACTCGCCGCGCATGCGGTTGGGCAGGATCGAGTTGTCGGAAAGGCGAATGAGGACCGGGTGCGGATTGCTCTGCGATTGTCCGCCGGTGGGTGCATCCAGTCCGCCGAGCAGCGTGCCTCGGGTCAAGCTGACCGGCAGGAAGGTCGAGACTGTGCGGGCCTCGTTCGCCTTGGCGGTATCGGCAGTGCCAGCGGTCGCCTGGGGGCCGGTGGGCGCAGGTTGACCGTTGTCCGTGGCACGTTCGCGCGGCGCGATGGAGACGCGGGAAATGCGAGGCGCTTCCGGTACGGTGGGTCGCGCGGGCGAGGTGCCCGGGTCCGGTGTTCCCGGCGGCATCGTCGTCGGCGACGGTTGCGGGCTCGGCTGCGGCGCGGGTTGGGGTGCGCTTTGTGGGGCAGGGGTTGGCGCTTGGGGCGTGGGCGTCGCCGCGGCCTGGTTCGCCGAGGTGAGCTTCTGCTCCAGCTCCGAGAAGCGCTGCATGGTGCGCTGTTCGAAGGCCGAGCGTTCCTTGTTGAGGCGGCTCTGCTCATCGCGCTCCGACTCGTACTGCGCCAGCCGGCGGCCCGCGGTGCCGACCCACTGATCGACCGGGTTGACCTGGGTTCCCGGCGGCATGACGCCGATGTTGGTGACGCTGCCAGGCTGATCCTGCCGCTTGGCGTCGGTCGCATGGGGCGGGGACGAGGTGAGCGAGAGGATCAGCCACAGCAGGCCGACGCCACCGACGAGGATCAGGCCGAGCAACCCGTACTGGCGCTGGCGCGGCGAGAGCCTGTCAACCACGCCGCGCAGCGCGTTGCCGGCGCGTTCGCGCACCGGAGGGATGTGCCCGCTCATGGCTGCACCTCCCGGCGGATCACGAAGACCAGCGTGCGTTCGCCCGGCCGCAGGTTGTGGTGCTCGATGGCAACGCCGACGACGCTGCCGGCCTCATCGTCCTCGCGGTCGAACTCCTGCTCAGTCAGCACCATGGGCGCCTCGCTCACGTTCTGGAGCACATAGCGCTCGCCGACCAGGCCGCGGCCGCGGTAGGTGCGCTCCAGCGTGAAGCGCGCTTCGCGCCACAGCGTGATGGGCTGGCCGATGTCCTCGACCTGGATGTCGGTGGGTGCGCGCTCGGAGGCCATCGCCACGAGCAGCGCTTTGAGGCTGCGCACGTGGCTCGCGGCGCTGCCCGGCGCGGGGCGCGGCGCGCTGGCGTCGGCGCGCCGCTGCAGCGCCGCCTTGTCCCGGATGACGATGGTGTCGGCCGGCGTGTCGGCGCGGCGTAGCAGCAGCGTGTAGGTGCCGCGGGCCGACGAGACGAAAAGGTTGATCGGCTTCTTGCCGTCGCCGACCGGGCGGACGTAGATCTCGCCCTTGTCGCGGTCGCACTCGATGACGATCTCGCCGGCCGGGTTGATCGCCGGTGTGATCGGCGAGGCGGCTTGGGGGCCTGTGCCTGCCGAGGGCGCCATGCCGGCGGGCAGGGCCGTCGTCGCCTGCGCCGCTGTGCAGCCGCTGCTGTAGATGTTGCCGAAGACGTCCGTGATGGGCGCGCCTTCGATGCGGATGCGGGTCGGCTCCTGGATCGACAGGATGGCCTCGATGGACGCGCCGTCGCGGGTGTCGATCACCTGCAGCGCGTTCGCGCTGCCCAGTCCGAAGGCAAGGGCGAGGGCCACCGCGACGCGGAGCGCCCCGGTGCGGGGGTCAGTGGGTCGCATACGGGATCTCCTTGAAGGTCTTTAGGTGCATGCGCGCGCCACCGAAGCTGAACTCGACCAGGTAGGCCTTCGGTTCGTTGGCGGTCTCGACGCCGTTGACGAGGGTGCGCAGGCGTCCGCGGATGACGACGCTCTGGCCGTTGCTGTCGGGCACGAGCTGCTCGAGCGCGAGCGCGGTGGTGGCGTTGATGCGCTTCAGGCGCTCGGCCTCGACTTCCTGGCGCGACTTGAGCTCGTTGTGCTGCGACGGCTCGATGTAGGTCAGCAGGACGTCCTTCTTCCAGTCGATCGTTGCCGGCGTGACGTCGAGGACCAGCCAGGCGATGAAGGTGCCCATCTGTTCCAGATAGGTGCCGCTGGCTTTCTCGTCGGTGACCCAGAAGGACTTATTGAGGGTGGGCGGCACGATCACCGTGCGCTCACTCCCCAGCACGTTGAGGAGGGCGATCAGCGTCAGAATCTGGCCGATAGCGAGGGCGCCGACCGCCAGGCCCAGGCCGCGGTTGCGGCGCTGGAGTTCCTTGCGGTCGGCATTGAGCCGTTCGAAGTCCATGGCGTCCTCCCGGCTCAGCCGACCATGCGGCGGATGTGGGAGGGTGGGGTGGCCGCGAGCGCCGTCATCGGCGTGCTCGGCAGGTTCCACCACAGCCAGTGCACGGCGAAGGCCGGGTGCTTGTCCGCCTTCAGCTTCGAGACCCAGCGCGACACCGCGATGCCCACCGCCATGCTGATGGCGAAGGACAGCTTGGTGCCGGAGACGTAGCCGATGAAGAAGGCGAACAAGACGGGCGCCGCGACATCGACGTCCCAGAAGCCGATCTTCCAGGCGTCGTCGAGACGACGCGGGATGTAGGTGTCGGTGCGCATGCCGGACTCCCTGGACCCGAGCCCGGCTTAGATGACCGCGCCCATGATCGCGCCGGCGATCACGAGGCCCACGGCACCGAAGATGGCCAGCCCGACGTAGAACAAGACGGGACCGAAGTTGCGCAGCGCAGCCAGCGAGATCAGCGCGACGACGAAACCGACGAAGCCGACCAGAGCCTTGATGCCGGGCCCGAGGGCCGAGATCTGCGTCAGCGCTGACGTGAGGGGGCCGGTGATGCCGGTGAAACCCACCAGGTCGAGGGCATAACTCGGGAAAGCCGCGAACAGCCCGAGCAGGCTGAGCGCAAGCAGCGTGAGGAAGGCGAGGGGACGGCGCACGTCCAGGCGGGACGGCGCAAGCGTTGCAGTGCTCATGGAAGACCTCCGTTGAAATGAGCGTCGAGAGACGGGGCGCGGACGGGTCGGAGCGGGTCGATGAGCGGGTTGCGAACGCGGGTCGAAGCGGGGGAAAAACGGGTGAGATGCGGGTGGGGATGCAGGTCGTGACGAGGGCCGTGCCAGCCGCTCAAGGCGGGGACGCAGCAGGCTCCGCGACGACCTCGACGCGCCGGTTGCGGGCGCGCCCGGCTGCCGTGTCGTTGGCAGCGGCGAAGCAGCACTTGCCCTGCGCCTGCACCGTGATGTCCGGCGCCAGCGCCGGGCGTGCGCGCAGAAGGTGATCGCGCACCGCTTCGGCACGCGCCTGAGCCAGCGCGTCGTTGACGGCGCCAGGGCCGATGTCGTCGGTGCGGCCGGCGATCGTGACGCGCGAATCGCCTGGCAGCGCGTCGATCACCCTCTGCATGACGGCCTGGGCGGTCGCGCCGAGCTGCGCGCTGCCGAAGGCGAACGGCACGCTCCAGCTCATTCGTTCCGCGGTGACAGGAGAGCCGATGCTGGTGCGGGGTGCTTCAGGGGCGGGTTCCACGGGCCTGACCGCCAGCGATGAAGGCGAAACCTCTGGGGCTGCTGCCGACGGCACTTCGGGGGCCGGGGCGGCGCCGATGGTCTTGGGTGTGCGCAGGGGGCATTGCGGTGGAACGCACTGAACGAAGTCGGCCTGCGCGCCGTAGCCGATCTGCGCAAGCTGGGGGGCGGACGCAAGCGCGGTGGGGGCATGTGTCGCCCGTGCAACCGGATTCGCGCATGAGGACAGCATGAGCGAGGTGGCCATGATCGGAAGCGACCAGAGCATGGAGACGGTGGCTTGACGGATCGTCATGGCGCCACCCGCACGGCTAGCAAGGGAATCGTCGGGCGTGCTGCTGGGCTTGCTTCATCCCGGCGAGGTGTGAGCGACCGGCGTGTTGCCGGCCTGTTGCCAGGCAACTGGCGGTACACCTTCCACGCGTAGCGCGCTCTGGCCTGCGTGCAGGCTTCTCCCTTCAGTTCGGTGCAGGCGGCGTTGTAGGCGCCGACGCTGTCCCAACTGAGACCTTTGCGAGCGAAGAGATCGGCCAGCAACCGTGCGCCGACATCGAGGTTCGTGCAGGGCTCGAACAGACGAGTTTCCGTGATGCCCTCGCGGGCCAACTGGGGCAGATGCCGGCTGTTGATCTGCATGAGGCCGATGTCGACCGACCGCGTGCGTTGGAAGTGCGAACGGTTGACCGCCTTGGGATCCAGGCTCGACTCGACTTTCGCGACTGCATAGAGAAGATCTGCCGGAATGCCATGGCGTTGGGCGATGTCATTCCAGCAAGCGTGCGCGCTGGCGGACACGCCGCACAGCAGGCAAACGGCAACGAGCAGTTGGCGGGGCATGAATCACCTCTCGACAGCCAGACCACCTTCCGCGATGGCGGAAGGACCAGGGAGTGGTAGGACCGGAAGGCCGGTCGGGGTAGGCAGCGGGTCGGCCTGCGTCGGGCAGGCGGGGTGATTCAGGCGGGTGGGGTATGCGGGTAAGTGCGCAGGTGAGCGAGCGGGTTGGGTCGCGACGTGGCGTCAGCCGCTCGCTTGCTGCAAACGGGGCTTGGCGCGTTCAGCCATGTTCATGCGGGCGTACTTGAGCACCAACGCGCCAGTGGGGTCGGCCTCGCTGCACAGCGCCACCGCGGCGGTGGTCAACTGGTCGAGCTGGAACTTGGGGTTGGGATGTTGATTGGCGGGCGAGCGTTGCACGTCTTGCAGCTGCTCGTATTGGGGGCGCCACATGGCTTCGCGGCGCCGTGCCGTGGCGGGGTCGCGCAGCACGAGCTGGGTGCCGAGATAGGTGAACAGCGCGCGATAGCCTTCCGGGGGCGTCAGCACGGCCGTGACGCACGCACTGATCAGGTCGGGAAAGCGAAAGGTCGGCGCCTGGTTCAAGGGACTCTTGAGCACGCCGTACAGCCACGTGTGTTCCTCGATCCACAGGCGTGTCTCGACAGTCTCCGGTGTGCCCGAAGACGATTGACCGGCTTGCGCCTCGCTGGATTGGGTGTTCGTGACCGGTTGCATGCTGGTGACCTCTCGATGTGGCATGGGGAGAAGCGTACCGATGCAGTTCCCTCGGGTCTCGGTCGAATTCGGGGGCTTTGACTGCGAATTCGTCACTGGACCTAATCTTGCGGCCCGGTGTGCTTGCGGCTGACGAGCGTCCAAGCATGATTGTCATTGCCTGCCAGACTTGGCAAGCTTGTCTCTCATGATTCTGAAATAGCTCAAACAGGGGAATTGCTGTTGAACATGGAGCATTGCTTGCTCAGTCAAGCTCGAATTGAGGACGAGAACCTCCCCGTGGCCGTGCTTCAGGCGGACGCGTGGCCCCTATGGCGCCGATGGCTGCGCTGGCCTACGCCACTGTCCAGGTTTCGGGGGGAGCGATGGCGGAAGTTGGTTGAGGGCGTTCGTCGGCTGGAAGGGGAAATGGACCTGGTGTTCCCGCTGCGCCGCAGGGCAGGAATCTTCAAGGGATCCACCGTGATGTGGGACCACCTTGCGCAGACTTCACCCTCCATCGACAAATCAACGTACGGAGGGTGGTGCTTCAAGGGAGTGCAGGGCAACCAGTCGCGTGTGACCAATCCGTGTGGCGCACTTGCCGAGACGATCCGGGTTCCCGATTTCGATTTCGACATCACCGAAGTTGAAGGGATATGCAACAGCCAATCGGAAGATCGGTCTTTCGATAGCGTTCAGGACTTCGGGCGCGACTATGCGGCGTATCTGAAAGTGTCGGCCGATGAAGCTGGCTTCGCGGTCATGACCCGGCATAGGGAGGTGCGTCTGATCCATTCGCCTGGCTCGGACACCCTCATGCTCCAGGCCTGGGATGGTCGGCTGTTCGTCTGTAACGGCGGGGGCAGCCATCACTTGGCGGGTGCAGCCTACATCGCTCGCGAGATCGGCCGGGCCATGCCGTTGCGAGCGCAGCTCTCGCTGGATTGTCTGAATGCACCGGCATGGCGCTGGCTGTTGGAGCAGTTCTTCGTCTTGCAGGTGCCACGCAACCATCGTGTCCTGGCTGACGTGGCGATGCTGGCCGGTGCCGCCTACCTGATCGAACTACCTGTTTGGGTCAGCCAATCGTCGCTGCTGCTGATTCCTAGCCAGGCTCGGGTGAGCAGAGACATCGTCGATATTCACCTGACGGCCGGGGTGAGGGAGGTCGCTGAAGACATCGCGGAGTTGCTCCGCTTGCAGGCGGAGACGGTGGTGGCCTTGGGACAGCGGTTTCCAGCTTTGCGCCCACAGCTCGACCGGATATTGCGCTGATGTCGGGTTTCGATTTGAGTTCGTAGTCCGAGGGACGCATTCCGGGTGTCGGGGCAAGAGCAGCCGATGTTGCGCGCGGGATTGCTCGACTGCACCGCACTCAACCTTGCCGGTGGAAGTTCGCGATGACGCGGCTCAGAAAGAGCGTGCCGACGACCGGCACGAGCGCCAACAGGGGCGGCGCGATGGTGAGCGGTACGAGGAAGGCCACGACGCTGCCACAGGCGAGCAGCACGAACGCGCTGGCATGCAGCGCAAACCATTCCGGGTCATGCGGTTTGAATTCCTTGGAGCGCAGGATGCGGACGATCAGGCCGTCGATCACCAGTGCCAGGATCACGAACGCCTGTACGGGCAGCCATTCGACCAGCGCGGCCAGGCGAAAGGTGGCGAGCAACAGGAGGGCGTCGATCGAGCGGAAATAGGCGTTGCCGAAGAAGCGTTGGTTTACGCGCTCCATTTCCTGGGTGACGGCTTCGGCCATGCGGTCGGTGTGTGGCGCCTGCGTGGCGTTCGGCACTGGACTGGCGCCGCTCAGAGCCTGGTTCATCGCCAGGGTGCGTTCCAGGATGCCTTCGGCCCGGGCCTCGCCCCAGAACGCCGTATTGAGCCCGTGTTCGTTGCGGATCTGGGCCATGAACCGCTCGGGCGGATTCGCGGCCGGCAGGTACAGCACGAAGATGAGCAGCAGGGTCAGCGCCGCGATCGAGATGACGCGGATCATGCCGCCAGCCGCTGGAGCGGCTCCGGGAAGGGCGTTTCCGTGTCGAGGATCGGAAAGCGGCCCTTGATGATGCGCCCGCCCGAGACCGAGGCGAAGTACTGCAGGTTGGGCAGCTTGCCGAGCACGTCGGCCGGGATCATTTCCTCGAAGGTTTCGCTGATCTGCGCTGAGTAGTTGGCCGAGAAGTCACCGAGGTGCGCGTCGGCGCCGTGACCCATACCGACGCGCAGGGAATGGATGGCCGTCTTGCCGAAGGTCTCGACGACGAAGTCCTGCGTCGGCCGGTCCTTCGAGCGCAGGGCGATGAGGTTGTTGAGGTTGCCGAGCGCCATGCGGGCAGCGTCTTCGCTGCCCAGACGCTTGGCCAGGTCGGCCAGCGTCTGCATGGCGCAGGTGGTGAAGATGCCACCCTCGGCCCCCTTGTTCAGGATCTCGATCAAGGGCTGGTTGATGACATTCGATACCTCGTCGACGAACAGCGAGATACGGCGGTAGCCGCCCAGGTTGTAGCGCATGCCGGCGCGTGCGGCGAGGTCGGCCAGCGCGAGGGCGCCGATGGCGGAGGCGACCGACGGATCAGGAAGAGAGTCCAGGCACATGTAGAGCACATGGCCGCCGCGCTCCAGCTTCTCGAAGTTCATGATCGGCCGCTTGTCGGCGGGGTCGAACGGATCCGGGCTCAGGCTGCGGCCCAGATCGCCCGAGGTCAGCATCGACAGGATCGGCAGGAGGTTCGCCGTGATCTTTTGGTAGTGCTCCCTGTTGTGCCTGAACACGCGCACCTGCGAGTCGATCACCTTGTTGCGCTGGCTCTGCGGCACGTGGTGCTCATAGAAGGCCACGAAGGCCATCAGGTCGGCGCTGGCCGCTTCGGACGGTCGCTTGATGTTGCCCTTGTGGGCCTCGTTGAGCAGACGCTTCATCTCCGGGTGCTCGCGCCAGCCGTCCCGGAACTCGGTCTCGTAGAAGCGGCGCAGCGACTGCTCCAGCACGGGCTCGATGCCCCCTTCGATGTAGCGGGTCAGCTTGGCCAGGCTCGGGCGCTCTTCGAGATCCACGAGGCCTTGGACGACGACGTTGACCGCATCCCAGGAGAAGGCGCCAAAAGCACCCGCGGTGTCCGGTGGCAGGATGGACTGCACACGTGACGCCAGCTCGGTGGGTTTTTGCCAATTGAAGGCAAAGTCCAATCGCACACCCGCTTCCGGAAAAGCCGGATGGAACTCCATGAAGGTGTCCGCATCGCGGTAGCGCTCGCAGGCCCGGATGGCCGCGCGTTTCAGGCGTCGGCTGTTCTTCGGATCGATGACGATGACGACATCGCCGCGACGGATGGCCTGGGTGACCAGGTTCGACAGCGCGACGCCCTTGCCGGCCTGGGTGGTCCCGACCAACAGGGTGCCCCCCTCGAAGTTCTGCAAAGGCCGGTACAGCGCGCGCTCGCGCGGCTCGACGCCATGGATGTACGGCAGGCCGATCTCGGCGTCCGGCTGGGGCGTGACCTTGTACCCGAGGAGATTGAGCAGGGCTGGCGATGCTGTGTAGCGGCGGTAATCGATCTTGGCGAGTTCGTACAGGCGCTGCGAATGCTGGGGCAGCCAATCGAAACCGAAGCCGAGGAAGACCTGCCCGGGATCCCCGGTCAGCTTCTCCTGCTCGACCGGGCCGATGACCTGCATCGCCCGTCCGGTGAGCGCCGCGCGCAACACCATGATGTGCGCCGCTTGTGCCGCTCGCCACACCGCCATGGCGAGGCAGGTGAGCGCCAGGGGCATGGCCACTTGCGTTGGCACGTGCGAAAGCGCCGATGCAATGACCGTTGCCACCAGTGCCACGAGCCAGGCTGAGCTTGCGTAGGCCTCATAGGCGCGGCGCCAGGGCATTTCATAGGCACGCGCCAGCATGTCACTGCGCTCCGCTTGCCGCAGCTTGCGGCATGCCCTGCACGTGCCGAGCCGCGAGCAGGATGCCGACGACTTCCTGGCCCTGGAACGAGCGGGTCAGGGGTGAGGCCGTGACGAGCATTCCCGCCTCGTTCATCGCACGTATGGCTGCGGGGGGCGTCAGCTTGCGCGTGGCCAGCGACGCGAGCGGAATGAACAGACCGTCTTGCGCCGGCAATGCGGCCCACCATCCTTCCTCTGCGCCGCCGAGCGTGGCGACGATGTCCTGCAGCGCATCGCGGACGGTCAAGGGCAGGCGCAATGGGGCGAGCAGCTTGGGGGATTCGGGGGGCGCGGCCGGTGCGGGGGGATCCGAGGGCGTCGGGTCGCTGGTTGCTGGGGAGGTGCCCTGGTCGGACGGAGCCGAGAGCGGCGCAGCGCTGAGCGGCAGTTGCTCTGGCGGCGGTTCGGCGGCTTGTGTCTCTGCCGTGTCGGAGGGGGCCGTGCGGATGCGGCGTCGGGCCGCCGTTGGGGAAACCTGCGGGGCGCTTGCGGTCGAGGTGGGCGATGCCGATGGCCCGGCGGGAGGCGGCGGCGTCAGCAGTGACAGCGACAAGGCCTCGGGCAGCTTGTCCAACTCGGCGTACAGGATGCCGGGTGCGCTGAGTTTGACGGCTTCGAGCGCCGTCTTGCCGGTCGGCGGATGAATGAGCCAGGTTGCCTTGCCGCCCTCTTGCGCCGAGAGCACCCCGGCGGTCAGCAGCACCTCGAGGATGGTTTCCGGGGCTTTCGGGATGCCGGGCAGTTGGTCGGCCTCCAGGAGCTTGCGGACGTCGTCCGCGGCACTGGGCCAGACGATGAACATCCCGTCGCTGCCGTACCAGACCCGCGACTTGTCCGCGTTCGGTGTCCAGCTCGCGTTGGCCACGACGAGGCGGCGCAGCGCATCGACGAGGTAGCGTTCGAGATGGGAGCCAAGCAGAGGCTTGCCGTAGCGTTCCGCGCTGGCTAGCAGGAAGCGGTCGATGACGAGGGCCAGTGCGCGCCGGACAAGCGTCTCCAGGACGTTGTGATCCCGGTAGATCGGGAGGCCGGCGATCGTGGCGAGCAGGTGCGGCACGATCTGCGTGTTGCCGTTGGCGAGGTCTTGCAGTACGTCGGCGGCGACGACGTGGGGCAGCGCGAACAGACCGAGCGATCGGCTTTCGAGGGCACCCGGGCGCCATTTGATGAAGTAGCGTGTGACCTGGTGCGTGTTGAGCCAGTCGGTCAGAGGGCCGAGGTAGGGCGACCATTCGTTGCCCGCCTCGTCCGTGACGATGAGGTGGCTGAGCGGCCGATGCAATTCGCAGCACAAGCCGGCGATGAAGGTGGCCTGACGCCAGCGCGGTTCCAGGTTGCGCCGCTCGGTGATGGTGGCGCGTCCTGAGAAGATGTGGGCATCGGTGCCTTGGAGCGCATAGAACGCGGTTTCCAGACCGATGCGCAGCAGGCCGCCAGGCTCGTGGAAGTAGTTGTCGGCGGTGCAGGGCAACAGATGCACGAAGGCTGCATAGCGCTGCAACAGCGGCCGCACCGACTGCTCGAAGCTGGCACGATCCATCCCGAAGCACAGCTTGATCCGGTCGATCAATTCCCGATGCGCGTCGAGCAGCGCATCGACCTCGAACACGGGAATGCCGGGATCGACGGAGGGATAGCGGAATTCTGCGAGGCTCGCTCCATATCCGGAGGGCGGGCTGGTCGAATCGGCGGACATCGGGTTGGGCTCGGACGCGACATGGGATGGCCCATCGTGCGGCGCGCGGCCTCAACTGCCCACTGGGAAATGACGCCGGATCAGGCCGAATTCGCGTTTGGCTGCTCGCCCCGGGGCTCGAACCAGAGCGAGCGGATCCACAGCATCTGGGCGACGCGTGGCGTGGGTCGCACGGGATAGCTCGCCTGGATGCGCGGATCCTTCGTGTAGCGCTTGAGCAGCTTGCAGAAGGGGCATTCGTGGTTGGTCATCGGCGCGAGGCTGAGGCTGGTCAGGTATTCGCTCCGGCATTCGGGGCAGGTGAACACCGAGAAGCTGCGGCCCGTGACGAACCAGCGGCCCGTGGTGTGGGCGACGAGATCGAAGGCGCGATCGAAGGTGATGCGCGGCGCCGTCTTGCAAGCGGCGGCATAGTGGCGGTAGGCGCCGATGAGGGCGTTGGGGGGATCGATGCCGCGTGCGGCCAGGCGCCTGAAGAGCACCACGACGATGGAGGCTTCGGTGCGGCACAGCAGATTGGCGGTGTGGTACCACTCGCGAGAGTCCGGGTGGCGCCCGCGGCGGGGGCCGCTCAAGGGGTGGCGGAAGAGGTGTTGCAACTGGCTGGGCGAGAGGCCCGTCAGCAACTGCATGGTGCGGATCCGGGCGCCGAGTTCTGCGCATTCGGTGGCCAGAGCGAGCGCGCGAATGTGCCGCTGTGCGTGGAGCAGATTGCGCTCGTGGTTCATTCGGACAACTGCTCGCCACAGGGGGGGAGCGAAGCGGGCGGTGTGGCCTCGTTCGGGCGCGCCGGGCGGCTCGGTTGGGGCGGGTGTGCCAATAGCATCGCGTTGGCCAGCTGCGGCGGCCAGGAGAGCACCTGAATCAGGTCGGTGCGTGGCGGGAACAGGCACTCGTCACCCAAATGGGCCACGAGCACCAGGATCTCCTGGTAAGCCAGCGTGGCGAGGAACTCAGCCTGGTCTGCGTCGAGTCCGAATCGGCTGCAAGCGATCGCGTGATCGCGCTTCACGCATTCGGCGATCAAGAGGAGCATGTTCAAATTCGCGATCTGAACATGCGAGAGTTCGAGTCGACCCATCGCATTCTCCACACAGTCTTTGAAAAGACACGCAGTCGAATGCCAATTTCATCGTCAGGTGGATGACCCGCCAAGCGAATGCGTCGTTGGAGTCCAGACTATTCGGCGGGTATACAGACGGTCAACGGCCGCCAGTTGGCAGCGATCCGCAAAACACGTAGCAGCCGGGACTTGCGTATAGACACCGGCTTCTCATCACGAAATTGAAACCGAAACGAAAATGTCTTGAATTGCCGGAACTGGCAGTAAAGAAGCATGACCGAATTGTCGGCATTTTCAAATCAAGGAGATCGATTGAGTGTCAACTATGAGTGGCATTCCGCCCAGGTTGAAGGATGTCGGTGGTAGCGTGTGGAGTTGCTGCGCGGGGTCTCGGTCAATGTAAAGACCAGGCAGTAGCCTGTGTCGTCCAGGGCGAACATGGCTTCGGCCGCTTTGGGGATCGGATCGAGGTCGAGGAAGGCGCCTGCGACGCGCTTGAAGTGCGAAGGCTCCATGGCATGCGCACGCGCGGCACACTCGAAGTCGGCGATCACGCCATCCATGTCCACGTAGACGCGAACCTTGTCAGGGTAGTGTCGTATTCCCATGTTCTTTGCTCCTGAAATGCTTGTGACGGGCGTGGGAGAGGTCATCCCTCCCACGCCCGTCACCGTCTATCGGATCAAGCCGCTTCGGCCAGACCTTTCCATTCGCGGCCGGACAGTTCGATGAGCTTGCCGCCCAAGGCCTCGAATTCCGTGGCCCGGTCGTAGTCTTCGACGTCCTGGCTGTACCGCGTCACCGCGTTGACCAAGCCGTAGCCGGACAGGTCGCCGCCTTTGATGAGATGGTTGAGTACACCGTCGCCTTCCTCCTCGCTCAGCGTGTAGCGCTGGCGCAGCACCTCGACCGTCTTCACGGGGCTGGCCTTGAGCTCGATGCCCATCGTCTTCTGCATCTTCATCGCGATCTGCCTGAAGGTGTCTTCGGACAGCGCGGAGCGGACGACGTCGCGCACCTGCAGGAAGAAGGCCTTGTCGTCGGCCTGGCGCGTGTCCTCCTGGAAGATCGTCACGCCATCGTCGTTGCCCAGGGCCCGCCCAAGGTGCGTTTTGCGGATCGACTGATCCGCGGCGATCATGCCGTTGCTGCACACCAGCCGGTAGACCAGGGGCTGCACGGCCAGCGTGCCGAGGCCGACTTCGGAGTTCGTGACCACGATGCCGGCCTGCACCACGTCGCCCACCCGCATCTCGTATTGCAAACGGGGCAGGACGAACTTGATGTACATCCGTGTCTCGGTCAGCTCGACCGATTCGAAGGTGCCGTCCTGGAATTGACCCAGGACGGGCAGGACGCTTTGGGCGAGATCGACGTTGTCGAGGCAGCGGTAGCGGTTCGACAGCACGGCACGGACCCGGCCATCGAGCGTGCGCAGCATGGGGCGAGCCTCCTCTTGCTGCAGCCACGTGTTGACGTTGCGGTCGAGCAGTGCCGGTTGCTCCGTGCGCATCCGCTCGAAGTAGGCAAGCGGAATCTTCAGCTTGTCGGCAAGCTGGCGGCGAGCCAGCGGCGTGACCTCGAAGGGACGCGGCGTTTCGGGTGCGTCGATTGCCAGCACGGTATCGCCGTCTTCGCGCGTCGTGTGGTGCACGAGCGGGGAGGGGACCACATAGTCCTTCTTGCCGGCGAGCTGACGATCCAGTTCCTGGGCAAGTGCGGTGAGGGTACGTCCACTTTTCATGGGAATCTCCAAATGAAAGGCGGGGACGGCCGACCCCTGGCGGGGAGCGCGTCCCCGCTGGGGTTGATGAAGGCCGGCCGGATGGCTGGCCCGATGACGGCGCGAACAGGTCGCGCATGGGCTTCAAGGCTGCCTTCGTCACGCCAGGGGCGTGGCTGGTGCGGCAACTACCGTGGGAGCAGGGCTCCCGGGGAAAACCTTTTCGCTGGCATCCAGGCGAATGCCACTGAAAAGGCGGGTGCAGCGCGTGGCTGCACCCTCAAGGCCGTTATGCGGCTTGCCGGAGCTTGGCTTTCACCCGCGCGGCAGGCCGTGGCGGGGACTCCCGCACTTGGGCTTGCTGCAACCGGGCCTGCCAGCGGCGAAACCAGATGTCCGACCAGTCGGCGTCGGGACACTTCGGGATGAACACCTGGACTTCACGCCGGACACCTTCTTTTTGCTCTCGTCTGGCGCGCCGCGCGAGTGAAAAAGCGAAGTGTTGACCCGTGAAATCGCCATCAGCATCGTTGTCGCCGTAGATCCAGAGCCGGGTCACGCTGTCGGGAATCACGAGTTGCTCGAAATTGCCCGCGCCGAGCAGCGCCCAGGTGGGTTTGCTCGTTGCAAGGTGCAACGCCAGCCCCTTCTCGATGCCCTCGGTGACCACCAACTCGTCGGTCGCTTCGAACAGCTTGACGGGCAGGCCGGCGATCCCGGAGCCGAGCACCTTCTTGGTGTCGTCGGTGCCGAGCTTGCGGCCGTTCGGCAGGTAGATTCGATTCACTGCCCGAATCTCCCCATCGGGGCCATCGACGCGTGCCACCATCGCGGCATATTCGGCAACCTTGCGCGACTTGCCGTGTTCGTCCTTGCGGTAGTAGGCCAGTCTCGGGTGGAAGCGCAGCACCGAGGGGTACTCGGGGAAGGCCAATCCGCGCGACGTCAGGTAGCGGTCGACCTCATCGCCATGGCTGATGGGCTGCGACTCGTTCCAAATCTGCCGCACGAGCTTTCGCATGTACTCATCGGACGGCTCGCTGCTGCGGGGCGCCTGAGGCCTTGGATTCAGGCCGAGGTATCGCTCCACCGCCACCAGGACGTCATGAAAGTCCATGCCGGTCACCTGCTGTGCGAGTTGAAACCCGCCGCCGGCGCCGCAGCTTCGGCAGTGATAGTTGCCTTCGCGGAACTTGTCCGTGAACTGGAAGCGATCCTCGCCGCCGCAGAAAGGGCAGGGCATGTTGGCGCGTTTCTTGATCATCCGGGGTTCCAGTCCCAGGTGCAGCAGGATCTCCGGCCAGCGGCCATGGGCCCGGGCCTTCGCGTCGTCGATGCGACGCTGATACTCTTCGTTGGTCATGGTGATCTCCATGAAGAAACGCCCAGGCGCAAGGTCGTATCGCGAAGGCGAACAGACTCGGATGCGGGACTGGGCAAGACGCACGTCAGCGCCTTGGCTGGCGGACGTGCGGGCTGGGTACGTGGCCGAATGGCCAGCGTTGAAGACAGGGGGAGGTGCATCCGCACGCTCCCCTGAAAAATCAGCGCCACGGGCAGGGGTGAATCACCCCCGCCGCAACGCCCGATTCACGCGATCAGTTCGACCGCATGCTCATCTGCGTCCTGCTCGATGCGGACCTGGAAGGTCTGCCCGTGCAGGCACGGATAGCGGTTCGACTGCAGATCTTTGAGCAGCGAGCGCATCGCTTCGACCGGATCGGTCATGCGCAGGCGGCGAATCAGATGTTCGAGCGCATCCATGTCGGCATGCATGTCCGATTCGTAGGATCTGTCGTTGTCGTCGACATAGGACGCACACTGCTGGACCACGAGGCCGGAGTGTTCGCCTTTCGGGATGTAGAAACGGCCTTCGTGGTACAGGCCTTCATCGGTCAGGGTGACCGACGCTTCGCCCATGCGCACGGAAACCTCATCGCACAGGATGACCTCGGCGGAGAGCCACTCGGTTTCGATGGACGATTCGATGCGCTGATTGATTGCCGTCACCTCGATCGCCTGCTCGTTCAAGTCAACGAGATAGGGGTGAATCCAGTGCCCGTCGTCCAACTGCGTGCTACCCAGCACGACATAGCCCTTGGCCCGTGCCAGCATCCATTTCGCGCTGTTCGTGCCGTCCATCCAGTCGAGCTTGACCAGCTTCACCTGTTCTTGCTCGACCTGAGCGCGGCTCAGGGGCGCTTGGGGTTGGCGCAGGTAGCAGCCATAAGGCGAGTTCGACTGCATGGGGTAGCCCTCGATGCGTTCGCAGACCTGGCGCGGCAATGCCGAGGCATCGTTGAGCAGATCCAGGTGCCGGTGAAACCGCATGACGTCGAAGAAGTCCTCGACGAACTCCGCGGACGCCAGCTGCGCCTTACGGTGCACGAGCGCTTCGCGCCACGCCATCCGGACTTGTTCCCGGATCTTCACCTCCTGGACGTCCGCGTCGATCAGCGTGTCCCGGTCGGGCAGGCGCGCGAGAAACTCCTTCGAGTTCAGATGAACCACGTTTGGTGCTTCGTCGTAGATGACGTAGTTGGGCAGCGTCATCACGCGAAAGCCCTGCAGGTAGGCCACGATCCCCGAGGCGTGCCGGCCGCTGTGTGTGCCGATCAGGTGGATGTCTCCGATCGGTGTCGCCAGCAGACGCAACTCGGTCAGCGCATGCATGCGAGGAACCGGCCTGCCGTTGAACTCGATGGGCACGGCGAATCCCTTGCATAGCTCTTCGACGCGGGACGCCAGGTCCGGCAAGTCCACGCCGTGGAGTTCGATGCGCGTCCCGGGGATGCGATCGTCGCCGACTTCCTCGACCGCGATCGGCGCTTTCGACAAGGCATTCTCGGTTTCAAAGTCGATGCGCTTGCCGCGCGAAGTGACGATGCAGCGCGTCGAGGCGTACAGGCAGCGCGAGAAGCCCGCGCCGAAGGGATGTTCCTCGGCCTGCACGGCTTCATTCCAACCCGATTCGTTGAACGTCAGCAACTTGCTGAAGTCATCGATGCCGTGACCGTCGTCGATAACCCGAAGGGTCTGGGATATGGGGTCGTAGCTGACCTCGATCAGCGTCGCGCCGGCTCGGCGGCCGTTTTGAAGCAGCTCGGTGATCAGCGTGAACCGGTCACTGAACGCGTAGCGCTGGTTGCGCAGCGTTCCTTCTTCGTTGATGCGGACATGGACGTGTTCCATGGCTTGCTCCTGTGAGTGCAAGCGGGTCCGCTTCCCTCGCGGGAGCAGGCCCGCCAGAGGTTGAATGAAGAACGGTCAGTGCGCGGTGCGCACCGGTGCCGTGTAGAGCTGACCGGCCATCAGGGCCTCGACGACGCTGTGCGTCGCGAAGTCACCTGGCAGCAGGTGCTGGGTATCGAGAATCGCGCCGTCGGCATCCAGTCGTTCGACTTCGATGTTCGCGGGGTGCCAGCGCACCCGGTACGCCAACTGGTCGGCGCCGGAGATCACGAAGACGCGGCCGGCGTTGCCGGTGAGGACTTCGCTTTCCTTGACGAGGAACTCGATCTCAGTCAGGCCACGCACGCGCTGCAGCGAGCTGAAGGTGGCGGGGTTCTGGCGGTGAATGTGCAATTGCATGATTGCCTCTCCTAAAAAGATGTCATCTCGCAGTCGCGATCCGGGGCGGCCGCTGCCAGTGCGTTGCGGTCTGCCGGCGGCGCGTACGTGCGCGTCGGGTGGACGTCATGGGCGCAGGCCAGCCGTTCGATGCTTCTGCCGCGCATGTACGCTTCGTGACGCACGGCGTCGTCGTAGTCCATGCGGCCGGCGATGCCGTAGCAGGCCAGGATGGCCAGCAGGGCAAGGATGTCTTTCAACGTCGTCATGACGTCTCCTTCGATACGAAATGAGGGCCGCAAAGGCCCTCGAAGAAGGGTTGCAAGGGTCGCTTTCACACGAAGAGGTCGCCTTGCATGGTCTTGCGTTTGATTTGCTCGTTGATCCACTGCGGGTTCTTGCTCAACCGCGTGGAGGCCCACTGCAGGTTGTGCGAGAGCGCGTCGCTCACCCAGGGGGGAAAGCGGTTGAGCGACTCGCGCATCCAGCGCCGGACGTTGAACAGCAGCAGGTCGCGGAAGGCTTCCAGATCGACCAGGCCGCAGTAGGTGTAGGTCGACAGCGGACTGCAGCCGACGACGCGCACGCAACTGGCAAAGGAAAACGGCTTGTCGTCCTTGTCCGGATCTGTGAAGACCCAGCGCAGGGTGTCGAGCTTTTCCTCGAGCGGCGTGGCGGGGTCTGCCAATCCGTTCAACTCGTCGAGCAGCAGGCAATGGAGAAAGACGACGTCTTCTTCCGTCCACTCGACGGGCTCGTCGCCGCTGGTATCGAGTTGGTACTCCACCGCCTGTGGGTTGTTCGCTGCGTACGCCACATAGGGAAAATGGCGGGGCGGCAGCGGTGTGTCGCCGGTGCGGACAGTGACCGGCTGAAGGTTTGTGCGCGACATCGTGGCCTCCTGAAGAAATAGGGGGCACGACGCACCCAGGGGGCGAATGCCCCACGGGGTTGGAAAGGCCGATGCCCAAAGGACATCGGCCGGTGAAGAGAATGGCTGGCTTGGGGCGGACGATCCGCCGGATGACGGTGTGCCAGCTACCGCTGAGAAAACTGCTTTCGGCACGGGAGCGAAGAGCTCCCGCCTCGAAAGCATGTTTCGGTGCGGGACTCGGCCGCCAACGGGAAAGCGATGGCGGCGGGGATCACGGCGTGATCCACGGTGGACTCAAGGGCTCGCCAGGGTGGTGCGCAGGGCCAGCTACTGCATGCGTCGAAGATTGCCGCGCGGACTTCGGTCGGTCAATCCTTCCGGCGGCGAAGTCCACCAGGTGATGGCAAATTCGGGCGGTTTGGACGGGATATTCGGGTGGAGTTGAACCTGCCAGGCGAGGACGATCTGCGTCAAGTCGACAGCAGAGAGGTATCCCCATGGCAACTACATTCTCCGGCACGCAGATCGTCAAGACCGACGAAGGCGCGGTGAACGCACGCATCCTGGCGCGCGAGGCGAAGGTGGATTTCCGGCGCGTCGAAGCCGCCAGCATCAAGGTGGTCACGCGTCTGACCAGCGCCGAAGGTAAGCGCCTGTTCGTGCGCTTCTTCAGCACTTTGCAGCTCAACGCCCACTTCATTTCCGTGCTGGCGCGCACGCGCCTGGATTCGGACGACGTGGCCAAGGTCGAGGCGGCCATCAAGGCGCGTATCGACACGGTGGCCGAAGCGCTCAACAAGGCCATCGACGGTGCGGAAGCGCTGTTCCAGGCCAACGGCATCACGAGTTCGGCCACCTACGACACGCAGGCCCTGGAAATCGAGGTCGGGATCATCTCCTCGACCGGCCGGCGCTACCTGGACCTGATCGGCAAGCTCGACCAGTTGATGCCCTTGTTGCAGACGCTGGAGATCCACGAGGTCATCACCACCCAGGCGCTCGACATCCAGCGAGCAACGCTCAAGCGCCAGGTTCGTGACGTGGCGAACTCGGCGCGCAGCCTGGCAACGGGGCTGCGCCGTCGCATGAACGCGCTGGCTGCGGCCGCTGCCGGTGGCGCATCGGCTTCCCCTGGGGCTGTGCGCGCGAGGCTTGAAGGGGATGATGAGGGTGACGCGGATGCGGCTGACGATCTCGCCGAACGGGGCACCGTTGAAACGCTCACCGCCGTGGCGGACGAGCCTCTCGATCAACGGGTTGAGTCCTTGGTGCTCGAGACGCCCACTCCCGAGGCGCAGAGCGGTCCCGAGGTCGATGACTGAGCCCGGTGGAGGCCGCTGCTTGGGCGGCTTGTGTGCCCTGCGCCACCCATCTCTCGCGCCAACAGGGCGTTTGGGTGTGGTGTCGTGCCGTAGCGTGGCAAGGGGTGTTGCGTGGCTGTCGTGACGTGCGTTACCGTACCGGAACCAGTCATGCCTTCCCGCGCCGCAAGCGGGCAGGGCCTGGTTCTTCGCGGCGTGACCGTCACGCCCGGACGTAGCGGACGTCACCCGCCCTGCTGAAAGAGACTCGCCGATCCAGCGCGAGATCGTTCATTTCTCCTGTTCTTCGAAGCGGGCCGCTAGGCCAGCCATGAGTGTATTTCGCCCTTTTGCCGTCGCCCGGGAAGCCGACGGCATGTCCTGTGTTTGCTTCCCTAGCGATCGTATCGAACCTGGCCTAGCACGATCGCGACAGAGGGGGTCATGAACCTCGGCATCCATGAGGAACCGAACATGCCCACCGCAATCCCGTCCTGGCAGGCGTCAAGGCCTGCACGCGTCTCCCAGGACGCACCGCCCGTCCTGCCGCAAACCGGCTTCCTGCGTGAAGCGCGCTTGCTGCAATTCCTTCCCTTCTCGCACTCGACCTTGTGGCGCAAGGTCAGGGCGAAGACCTTCCCCGCACCCGTCAAGATATCCGGGCGCATCACCGCCTGGCGCGCGGAGGACATCCGTGCATGGATCGAAGCGCAAGGAGGCGATGGCGCGGCAGACGGGTGATCGGCACACCCGGTCGGTCACCCGTCTGGATTCGACTTCAGTCTGGTGGCCGATGGCCTATCGGCTGAAGGTGTGCTACTGGTTTGGGTCTGCGGCGGCGCTGCGATCAAAACGGCGATTCCACGCGCGGTAGGTCAGCCAAGCTGCAACCAGGCCGAAGGCGCCGGAGATGATCTGATCCCAGTCCAGCGTGTAGACCGGGCGATCGAGCTGGTCTTCCCAGAACTCATAACCGAAATGCCAAGTGGCGGTGAGCGCCAGCCCGATCCAGAAGGTCAAGGGCATGCCGCCTATGCCGAAGAAGGCAAAGGGCAGAAACAGTCCGAGTAGGAAGTGCGCGACGAAGTAGTGGTGCGTGAAGTACAGGCCCACGGTGGCCTGGAGCGCGCCTGTCAGCAGGCAGCCTGCAGCGAAGAAGATCCACGCGAAACGCTGCGAGGCTTTCTCGCGGGGCGTGAGTTTGCTCATGATGGGCTACCCCACAGGCTGGGCAGGCGGCTGCACCTCGGTTCCGCTTTCCAGGATCTTCAGGAACTCCGTATAGGCATAGACACGACCACGCTGTTTGCCGGTGATCTCACCCACGATTTGGAGCTTCTCCAGCGTCTCGAAGGCCTTGTTGACGGTAGGCGCACTGAGGCCGGCCTTCTGCTGGACTTGTGCGGCATTGAGAAACGGGTGCGTTTGCAGCAGTTCATGCACGCGGAGCATGGAGTTGGTCTGTTCGCCACAGGTTGCAATGCGTTCCCTGTCTGTCTGGAACAGGGCCACGATGCGCATGGCACTCTCATAGGCGTTGTTGGCGGTCTCTGCCACGCCGGTGAGGAAGAACTCTGTCCAGGTTTCCCAGTCCCCGCGCAGCCGAACGTCCTGCAGCAAGCGGTAGTACTGCTCCCGATGGGTCTTGAGGTACAGGCTCAGGTACAGCAACGGTTCGTGAAGGATCTTCTTCTCGACCAGGAAAAGGGCGATCATCAGACGGCCCAGACGCCCATTGCCATCCAGGAATGGGTGGATGGATTCGAACTGCACATGCAGCATGCCTGCCTTGATGAGCGGCGGGATGATGGCGGAATCGTCATGGAGAAAGCGTTCGAGGTCTCCCAGGCACTTTTCCATTTCGCCAACCGGCGGTGGCACATAGTGGGCATTGCCCGGCCGGGTGCCCCCGAGCCAGTTCTGGGAGCGGCGGAATTCGCCAGGACTCTTGTTTTGCCCGCGCCCCTTCTGAAGAAGACGAGCGTGCATGTCCCGCAGCAGGCGCAGGCACAGTGGCAATCCCTTCGGGTCACGCAGGACATCCAGTCCGTACATCATCGCGTCCACGTAGTTGGACACCTCGGTGATGTCGTCGAGCGGCTTGCCGGCCAGCGCCGCGTTCTCGAACTGGAGCAGATCGTCCAGGGTGGACTGGGTACCTTCGATCTGCGAGGACAGGACCGCCTCCTTGCGGACGTACATGTAGAGGAACAGCGCCTTGTCCGGGAGCAGCATGGCCACGCCATCGAGCCGGCCGATCGCCCGGTCGGCCTCGCTCAACCGCTGGAGCAACTGCGCAGAGAGTGCCAGTGGTGGTTCAGGAGGCAGGGCGGGCGGAACGTAGGCGTTGACGGTTTCGTCGAAGGCCACGGTCGACACGTAGTGCCCGATTCTGGGATTCGTCGGCAGGGTGTCTTGCGAGGTGTCGCTGGTGGGCATGGCGCGTAAGTTAAGGCGGCTTAAATAGCGGTTGTTGCTAATAAAAAACTGTGCCAGAAATTTTACTAATGCTGTGAGAATGCCGCAAGCGCCGGTCACTGTGCTGGACACGTAGCGAGCTCAACTGCTTGAGGTGGCGCTGAGAGATGAGCGTCCCTCGGGTATCCCGTGCCTGATCCAGCGGGCTGGCTACGGACAATCCCCTAGTCTTGCGACCGGGGGATTCCGTCCTGCAGCGACGAGCGCTGCGTCGGCTTCGTCCTTTGTCCTTGGCCTCTGGTGGCGGAGGCTGTCTCATGTGTTCCGGGCGTATGCCCCCGAAATCCTGGACATGACCGTATCGAAGTCGAAATCAGCGTGGAACAGCGGTTCGAATCGACCTTGTTCGCCTTCGAAGACGAACTCCGCGCAGTAGCAGTCCTGCTCGTGCTCGCCGCAGTACTGGCACTCGGGGTTGCAGCGGACGATCATCTGATCAATGGCATCGGCCGGATCGTCCGAGGCCATCAACTCGTCGTCGGCAGACCAGCGGCTGATCTGGAACTCGCCGCGGGCGAATTCCAGAACCTCCTCGGTGGTCTCGAACGCCCAGTTCAGCAAGGCTTGGCAAGCAGGAAGCAGCACGACACGGACGTAGTCAAAGCGGTAGCCTTCCAGCAGGCACAGCACGCGCCCTTCTTCTTCGTAGAGGCTCTGAAAGGAAATCGGGCCGTAGCGCTGCTCGAGCGCACGGTACCGCTCCGGGTCGAGCCGGATGTGCTTGAGCGCGTTGTTGATGGCATCGATGAGCTCGAACTTCCGATTGCTGAGGCGTGCGCCGTCCACGCAGAACAGTTCATCGAAACGCCGGACGAACTCGCTCCTGCGGTCATCGAGGCCGGCTGTCTTGCGAATCGCCAGGATGTAGTCGACGGCATGGGCGAGGAACAGGTTGGCGCCGAAGATCCGATGCAGCTGGACGCTCCGCGCAGCGATATCGGCCCGCAGTTCCGCCATCGCGGGCTCGAGGATCGCGTGGAGATACTGCCGGTAGTCCGCGCAGGCTTGTTCGAGTGCTTCGGGTGAGGGGGGCATGGACGCATCCTTCCTTTGGAACATTGCACGAGCCGGGTGGGTGGGTCTACTGATCTGCGAGCACCACGACGGGATCCAGTTCGAAGCCTGGATAGTTGAATGCGCCGGCCAGCGTGTCGCAGTCGGCGGGCGTTGCGCCTTGTTGCCGTAGCGCCGCATGCCAGCGCGCCGTCACCACCTGCTGAATCTGGTTGACGATGTCTGTTGCCTGCGCCAGGGAGAGCTTGAACTGCGCATGTTGCGAGAGCAGATTGGCGCGGTTCGCGTAGCGGTTGAAGCTTCCGCAGGTCATGGCGAGGTCCCGCTTTTCGGCGCTGGTGAGCGGGTTGGGCGTCAGGTCGTACGCCGGTGACAGCTCCCACTTGTCCGTGGTCGCGATCAAGGCGTGGTTACGAGGGTGGTCATCGGTGTTCGAGATGAGGGCGTTGAACACCATGCGCCGAAAGATCTCTTCAAGGTCTTGAGCCGATCGTGCGCTGCGCCGCCGCAGTTCGTCGGCCAGCAGCAGGTAGGACCACTTGGCCCGATCGCCATGCGAGTCCTCCGCGTCCAGCGCGGTCAGGCCGCTGACCATGCGATGTCGAAGGTAGCCGTCAGCGGTCAGCGTGCGGTCGAAGCGCTGCACGAGCAGCACGTCCTTGCCGGCGACCGTCTCGATGCGGTGCCTGGCAACGCGCAGGCCGCACTCCTGCGCCAGCGCAAGCATCGCGCCTTCGACACGCGCGTTGTTCCACTTGTCGCTCCTGTCCGGGAATTTGGCGAGCCACAAGCCTTCGGCATCCTCGACCACGTTCTTTGGCCGGGCGCCGCCCATGGAGGTGCCGGGCTGCAGAAGCTCGCGCATCTGTTCCGGCACGCCCGGCCGGCCAGCCGCCTCGTCTTCCATGAACTGTTCGGCCGCGGCGAGCAGGGCTTCCAGCTGGATGACCTGGTTGAACTTGCGGATCGGGGCGGGAGGCAGCTTGTTGCGACCGAAGGACAGGGCGCCCGCGCGGTCTTCGGGAGAGTGCAGCAAGTAGTCGACCTCGGTGAGGTCGGTTCGTCCGGTGTGCTTCTCGATGATGCGACGGCCCCAGGCATCGGGAGATGCGTCGCGCAGGGCGCCGAAGATGCCTTTGAGCTTGACCGTCTGCGTACGCCTGGGCGCCAGGGGCAATTCGTAGGGCTCCAGCGGCACCGCGTCGGTGCGTTGCAGATAGGCCGGGTTGTAGACGAACGAGCCCGTCGGCACCCCTTGCGGGAAAGCCAGTTCGTAGAACCCCGCCGTCACGACCTCCATAGACTGCGGCAACTGGAGGTAGACGTAGGCGCGCTGGTCAGAACTCGCCATCGAGGTTTTCCTTGCGGTGGCGGACCCGTTGCGGCAGGCGCGTGATCTCCAGTTGCTTGCCTTCTTCGTCTCGTTCGGGGTCGGCAAATGCCTGAATCTCGGATTCCAGGCCCATCGCCCACAGCATGGCCAGGTAGGCCCCCAAGCCGGTTTGCAAGTTGCCGGCTTCCACCGCCCGCGCGGTGTCGTAGCTGATGCCCGCCTTGGACGCCAGTTCGCGCAGGGTCAGCCGGCGGCGCTTGCGGGCCAGCGTCAGCCGTTCGCCGATGCGCTGGGCGCCATCCTTCACCGCGAAAGGCGCGGTCTGGTTCAATTGAAGAGGGCGAGGCATGTTGAAATCAATCTAGATTGATATTGGGTTGGTTTCAGCATACTTCTTGATGGTCTTGATGTCAACTTCAGGTTGGCTTAAAGACTTCTAATGCGTTTTAGAAACGGTTTCAGTCCTCTTTTCTAACGAAGCGAAAAAAATCCCCCCAGCCTTGCGACCGGGGGGAGTCCATCATGCAGCGACGAGTGCTGCGCCAGTATCGGCGTCCGCCGCTTGGCTGCCGGCCTCGTCCTTTGTGAGGTCGAGTTGCTCGATCAGTTCAGCCTGCCGCGCTTGTAGCGTCTGCAGGCGAAGCGCATGCTCGAACGGCCGGCCGAGTTCGACCTGCAGGTCGACCAGGCGCTTGCGGCGTGTCTGCAGCAGGGTGCCGGCCTTGTCGGCCGACTCCTTGACGGTGTCGAGCGTGGCGAGCAGGCCCGCCACGAGGGCCGGCCCCATTTGGTAGGGCGCTGCCTCGTAGACGGCGTTGCCCGTCAGGTGGTAGACCGGCGTGTGTTCGCCGTTGATGCAGACGATGCTGAGGTCGAACCCGCCGAAGCGACCGACGACGCGATCCACGTGCAGCCGGCCACGGGTGGCTTCCTCCTTCACCGCCAGCACCCTCGCTCGCAACGCTTCTCCCACCGCATCCGGGCCGGTGAAACGCTGCTTGCCGATCTCTACCGAGATGTTGTCCATTGTTTGGGGTTCCATCCGGAACAGGTCGGCCTCGTGGGCCGCCTGCTTCTTCTCCAGCGACGCGATCAGCAGCGGCAGATCGGCCACCTCACGCTCGTTGGCATAGCGCTGGTTGCGCCACACCCAGTGGAGCGTCGAGAGCTTGGCTACCTCCGCGTCCACGCCTGCCTTTTCGATGATGAGCGGGTTGCCCGATGCCAGGGCCTTCACCTCGGCATAGGACAGCGCGGCGAGCGCCACGTCCTCGACGGAGCGGATGCCCCGGTCCCCCCGCATAACTTGGGCGATAAAGCGTGCTTTGGTCTCCAGGGTCTGCCACGAATACGCGTCGAAGGATCCTTCGGTCACGTAGCGGAAGATGTCTACCTCCTCGTTCATGTTGCCTTGCCGCAGGATGCGGCCCTCTCGCTGTTCCACGTCGCACGGGCGCCATGGCGCATCGAGGTCGTGTTGGGCGACCAGGCGGTCCTGCACGTTGGTGCCGATGCCCATCTTCTGGGTCGAGCCGATCAGCACGCGGATGCGGCCTTCCCGCACTGCCTTGAAGAGCTTCGCCTTTTGGGCGTCGGTGTCTGCGTCATGGATGAACGCGATCTCTTCTTCGGGAATGCCGGCGGCAATGAGCCGCATGCGCAGATCCTCGTAGACGCTGAAGGCTTTGCCGCCCTTGGGAGACGACATGTCGCAGAAGATCAACTGCGCACCACGCGTTGGCGTCGTGCGCTGCCAGATGGCATACACTTCACGCACGCACGCGGCCACCTTGCCTTCCGTGTCGAACCGCGCCGAGGGCGCGATCAGCCGGAAGTCCAGCGCTGCCTTGCGGCCGTCGTTGGTGACCGCCAGCATGTTGTCCTCGTCGGGCTTTACATGACCGCTGCGGATTGCCGCGGCACGTTCGACCAGGGTCTGCACGAAAGCCTTCAACTGCGGGCTCGGCGGGCAGGCCATGGTGCGGGCCTTTCCACCGCGCAGCTTGGGCACCGGCAGCTTCAACATCTCGGCGGTCTGGATGTCCGCCACCTCCCCGAAAATCGACATCAGCTCGGGCACGTTGATGAAGCGCGCGAAGCGCGTGTGCATCCGGTAGCCGCTGCCGTCCGGGGCGATCTCCAACCCCGTGACCGCTTCCCCGAAGGTAGCGGCCCAGGCATCGAACTGCTGCAGGCCCAACTCGGCGAGCCGCCTGGGTTGCAGGTAGCGCTGCATGGTGTGGATCTCGGCCATGGTGTTGGCCACGGGCGTCGCGGTTGCGAACACCACCCCACGCTGGCGGTTGCCGTGCAACTGCATCGTGTAGCGCGTCTTCAGGTACAGATCGAAGGCACGCTCGGAACTCGCCATCGGCAGACCCGCCACCCGCATCTTGGAGAAACGGAACAGGTTCTTGTGCAAATGGGCTTCGTCCACGAACAGCCAGTCGATGCCCAGTTGCTCCCAGGTCAGCAGGTCGTCTTTGCGTTCCTGCGCCGACAACTTTTCCAGGCGCGCGGCCCAGCTCTTCTTCATCTTCTCCAGTTGCTTGACGATCCGGTTGGATCGGTCTTCACTCTTGGCCGCACGCACGGCCAGTTCTATGTCATGGATGACCTCCTTGATGAACCCCTCGGAAAACTCGGGGGATGTCTTGATACGCTCGAAACTCGAATGGGTGATGACCACCGCATCCCAATCGCCGGTGGCGATGCGCGAGACGAGCTCCCGACGGCGGTCACCTTCCAGGTCTTCCTTCGTGGCCATCAGTACTGAGGCCTGGGGATAGAGCCGGACGAATTCCGCCGTGTAGCTTTGAAGCATGTGGTTCGGAACCACATGGCAGGGCTTGGACGCGAAGCCCAGCCTGCGCAGCTCCATGCTGGCGATGACGCACACCGCTGTCTTGCCGGCGCCCACCGTGTGGAACAACCCGGTGTTGCCGGACTGCACGATGCGCCACACCGCGTTCGGCTGCTGCGGGTGCAGCTTGAAGCACTGCGAGAAGCCCGGCAGCAGCAGGTGCGAACCGTCGTAGGTTCTCGGCCGGGTGGCGTTGAACAGGCGGTTGTAGAGCGCGCACAGCCGCTCGCGCCGGCCCATGTCTTCGAAGGCCCAGGCGGCGAAGCGATCCTTCAGCAGGCCGAGCTTCTCCCGGGCGGCCAAGGTTTCCGTAGGGTTGACCACGTAGGCGTCCTTCTCGGGCGCATAGTCCTTGACTGTCGGCGTCTGTACGTTGAGCGCGCACAGGACGAGCTCCACTGCGTTCATGCGCGAGGTGCCGTATTCCTGGGTCGCCTTGACGCTTTGCCGCACCGACCATTCCGAGTACTGAACCCACCAGGCGCCTGCTTCGGCCGAATAGGTGACCTTGCAGTCCTTGAGTTCCAGACCCTCTTGCAGGAAGGTCTCGATGTCAGCCGCCGGAATCCAGACGGCGCCGAGGCGAACCTCGATCGACGCCGGCGGCAGGTCCTCCGGCTGTACGCGCTCCAAGGCCTCGGCATTGCGCCGGTAGGCCTCGCCACCCATCCTGGCCTGCTCGAGCTTGACCTTGACGTTGCCGGACAGGTATTCGTCGGCCGTCTTCCATTCGTCGTCGGATGGGTCGTGGAAGATGTGCCCGGCTTCGGCCAACGCGGTTGTCACCGCGTCTGCCGGAGCGCGCAGCAGTTCTCCCATGTACCCAGGATCGACGCGACCGCGCCACTGCATCGACGCAGCCAGCGCCGCCGTCGGCTCGTCGGCCGAGGTCGGCGCCGTGATGCGCTTCAACGTCCGCTGGGTGAACAGGGCCGCCTTGCGGGCGGAATCCGTTTCCTCGTCGTAGTGCTCGAGCGAAAGCAGCAGCGGATAGTCCGGGTCGCGCCGGAACGCGAGCGCATTGGCCCGCGTCGACAGGCAGCCGTACTTCGCCACATAGCGGTCGTAGGTGCCGTTGAGCATGGACCGCAAGGGCCGCAGCTTGTCGTCTCCGTCTTCGGCCAACTGGGTGTCCAGCAGGGCCCGGGCATGGTCGCGGATCGCGCACATGCCGGTGATCCGTGCCCGCTGGGTGGCGTTGAACTGCTCGTGGACATCGACGAGCGAGCCGCCGTCCACCCGGTGGATCCAGCCGTTGCGGATGCGGAAGGTTCCTGGCCTTGCACCAGGTTCCGCAGGCTCAGGCGCGTGCACGATCCGTGCAGTCGCCTTGGCGGCGCGATAGGAGCCCTCGGGCAACATCGCGATCCGCTTGGACAGGGCGGCAGCGAGGTCGCCCTCGAAGACCGCTGTCGGCACTTCCCCGTAGCCGTTGCTTTCCATGCGCAGGCGGCCGATCACCCACTCGGGGTGCCGGGCGTACCAGGCATTGACCTGCATGTACGGCCGCCCATGGCTCGGGTCGATCAGGCCATCGGGTGCCTGGGTACGTTCGATCCAGTCGCCGTCGAGCACTTCCGACTCTTCCCGCTTCTTCAGGATCAGCACGTCGGTCTGCACCTCCGTGCCCGCCAGTTCGGCAAATGTGCCCATGGGCAGGCGGATCGCACCCAGCAGGTGGGCCTGCGAGGCCAGATGCCGGCGCACGACCGTGCTGGAAGACTCCAGCGTGTGGCTGCTGGTGATCAGGACCACCAGGCCGCCGGGGCGAACCAGGTCCAGCGAACGGGCGATGAAGTAGTTGTGGATGCTGAAGCCCGCGTAAGGCCGGTTGCTCGTATCCGGCACCTTGTAGTTGCCGAACGGGACGTTGCCGATGACCAGGTCGAACCAGCCATTCGGGAAGGCTTGCCTCTCGAACGGCGCGACATGGACCGCGACCCCGGCCGGCGCATACAGCGCCTGCAGCATTCGACCCGACAGGCGGTCGATTTCCACCGCGGTGACCTGTGACTTGGCCTGCAGCGTTTCCGGCATGGCGCCGATGAAGTGGCCGATGCCGGCGGCGGGTTCGAGGACGCGTCCACCGGCAAAGCCCAAGCGCTGAACCGCCGCCCACAGGCCGGCAACCACGTCCAGCGACGTGTAGTGGCTGTTGTTGACGGAGGCTAGTGCAGACGCGTGGTCGGTTTCGTCCAGCACGGCTTGCAAGCGCTGGGCTCGTGCGGTCCATGCCGGTTCCTTGCCGGCGAGGTTGAAGGCCGCCGGCAGGCTGCCCCAGCCGGTGTAGCGCACCATGGCGCGGCGCTCGTCCTTGTCCGGCGGGCGGCGCTCGGTTTCGATGCGGGTCAGCATCTCGATCGCGCGCAAGTTGGCGTCGAACTTGGCCACGGCGCTCCCCAGGCCGTCCAGATCGGCGGGGCGAAATGGCGGGACGGTCTCACGAGCAGTGCTGCTCGCTTCGGCGACGGCGGGCCACCAGTTCCGCCCATGAAGAACATGGACTTCGGCGGCTTCATCGCGGCTGGCGTTGGTGACCGGCCCCGGAATCGATGTCGCCTGGGTTTCCGCAGCCGGCACATTCGAGGCGCCGACCAGCCTGTTGGATGGCGTGGCGTCGGGCTCGAAACCCGGAAGCCAATAGGACGCTGAGATATCTGTGGCTTTTTTGGCCATCTTGAGGACTCCTGATAAACAAGGAGTCCCCCGTCCCGTCATGAGGAGTGGAGCTCCTCGATGAGGGTTGAAGAAGTGGACCGATGCAGCGCGGCCTCGAAGGAAGTCCCGTGTCGGGATGGAAGTCCTGAAGGGGATGCAACGAGCGATGTCCGCGCGCCGAGCGGCGCGAGCAGCATGTTTCTGCCAGCCCCCGCGTGCGCGGCGGGGTGGCAGGTTCGTGTCGCAAGGCGGGTATCGACCGCGACGCCGATCGGTGTCGGAATGTCCCGTAGGACAAGCGTCGGGCCGCGATGGCCCATGAGCCCGGTCAGTGTCTCGCGCTTTGATCCGCGTGTCCCGATGGCAGCAGAAACGCTTCTCTCAAAGCCCCCGAACGGCGGTCGGATGGGGATGGTGGTGTTACCCGTCAGCCTGCCAGCCGGGAAGGCAAACCGATTTGAATCGCGGCGATCACTGCCGAGTGGGTGGCGAGGAGGGGGTTCTGAAGGTTTGGTTCAGGCGGTAACGCCTTTGTCCCACCACGAAGGATCCCTCGAACGGGGGTGCAACTGGTGGAGCGTGCATGGGCGACGCGGATCGACGCAGGTTGGGCTGGCGGGCCCAGGCATCGACGGGACTGTTGGCCGGTCCGGAGCTGATGTCGAGTTCTCCCTTCTTTGGGGTGAATTTCGGCTGTCTCGCCAGGGCGTGCAACGAGAGCATCGGAAGCAGGTTAATCCGTATGCCACGCGCCTGAAATGCACAGTGAGTCGACCCGCCTGTCCATCGCCATTCTGAGGGCAGTTCTTGCCGGGGAGACCTATGACACCGTCGCCGCAGACTACCACCTGACCCGCACTGCCATCGAACATCGGGTCAAGCGCCTTGCCAGGTTGTTGCAGCGACAGGTCGGAATCGACGGGTTCAATCCGGAGGCCACGGGTTACGTCCACAAGTTGCGCGCCCACAAGGATGACGTCGAGGCTGCCCTTGTCCGCTTCGAGGCGGGTGAGCTGCGCCCGCCGGCGCAACCGCAAATCCTTACCGACAAGGATGTATGGACGGTCATCCGCCGCGCGGGCCTGCGCAGCCCGATGCCTTTGCGGGACATGGCGCTCATCCACATCGTGCTGGCAACGGGTGCGCGACCGCTGGAGGTTGCCCGCCTTGAGATTGGTGACTACCTGAATCCGGATGGCTCGGTTCGCAGTTGCTCCGAGATGCGGACGGAGGTGTCGGTCAACCGGAAGCCGCGTCCGCTGTTTTTTCGGAGTTCGGCGGCCATCAAGGCCATCGATGCCTATTTGGACCATCGGCTTGTCCAGCAGGGCAGGGCGCCGCAGGCGGGCGAGACCTACCGGGGGTTCGACGCCTCTGCCCGGCTTTTCCTGAACGATGCCGGCCTGCCCTACGTCGTGCACTGCCTTGATGCCGAAGGCCGTCCCCGCTTTTTGTGCCGGCAGATGCTCGACACCTATCGCAAGATCTTCAAGCGCGTCAACATGCAAGGTCTGTCGGCCGTGGCCTTGAGACGCACGGTGGCGCTGCGCCTGGATGCCCGCGGAGCGGACGAAGAGCAGATCGGGCTCATCCTGGGCATCACCGAGAAACAGGCTGTCCGCGAGCTGTTGCCGCCTCGCCCCGATACGGTCGAGCTGATGACCGACTTGTATCCGGACGCGGACATCCCTGCGACTCCCTTCTCCCGCACCAAACTGTCGGATCGAGTGACGAGCTGAAGCGAATTGCCCTTGATGGGGACGCAGTCGCACCGTTGGCTCACAACGGCCCGGCAACGGGCCCATTGCACCATGTTCATCACCATGGCCGAAGCGCAGACCGGTGGTTCCAAGCGCCAGTTTGTACTTCGGGTTCAGTGTGACGGTGCGCAAGTTCCATCGCTTGGCCTTGAGTCAAGCACTGGATGCGGTCGGAACGGTTGACTTCTTGCGCCATGTGAATAAGAATTATTCGCAGTTATGATGTGCAAGTAAAACAACGATTCACCTGAATAGAGAGGCGCTGCAATGCCGATGGACTCGCCGGGAGCGGCGCTTAAGGAGGTCTTCGTTGCGCACAGAGCGCAACTCCGCCGCATCGCCCAGAAGATCGTGGGCACCCCAGAGATTGCGGACGAGGTGACGCAGGACGCCTACTTGAAGCTTGTCGAAGGTGCGTGTGCGCGCAATGTGGACAAGCCTTACTGCTACTGCTGCCAAGTGGTCCGCAATCTGGCTCTCGACCACTGCCGTCGCCAGGCTGTCGAGTCGACGTACCGCATCCACACTGAGGACGGGGAGCTTCCACAGGTCGCGGGCGGTTGTGTCCCGGAGCGTTGTCTGCATGAGCGGCAAGTTCTCGATGCCATTGACAGGGTTCTCGGAACCCTGGCGCCGAGGACGCGGCACGCATTCGAACTCTACCGGCTGGGCGGGCTGACGCAGCGCGAAATTGCGCAGCAACTGGGATGCTCTGCCACACTTGTGAACTTCATGCTCAGGGACGCAACACAAGCCATCGCCTCGTGCCGCGATTTGCTGGACGATGCATAACGCTGCCAAGCCCCGTTGCGTGGGGCGTCGGATAAAAGGGGTAGGGCGCACAGGCGTCCCGTGGGTTTTGCGTCTTGGTCACATAGCTGTCATCATTCAATGACCTGTGCTATTTGATAGCGCCATCAGCCACCCAGTGTTCAAAAGGCAGCCAATGGGCGAAGAAGTGAATCCGAAGCAGGATCCGGTTTGGGATTTCGCCTGGTCCTGGGTGATGCGCCAGCATGAGCACCAAGGCTTGGATGCAGCCGCCGAGGTCGAGCTGGCACACTGGCTTGCTGCCGACCCTGCCCATCGTCAAGCCTACGACAAGGCCGGTCGCTTGTGGCTGATGGCAGGTCTGGTTCCTCCTGCCAACGATATCGACATCCCCGGCTGTACGAAACCCGACGGCGAGCGCTAGAAGTCGGGTTTTTCCTGCTCTCAGTCGAGCGTCGGGTCCATTGCACCCGACCAGTGACGTTCATCGCTTCCGGAATCAACGAGATCACTGATTGACGTCGCGATTTGCGTCGGCGGTGCTTCTTTGCGCATTCTTTGTCCCTGTGCTTTTCGCGTGTGTCGCCAAGGGGAGGCGCTGCGCGCCTTGCGACGATCGGCTCCCTCGTTTCCGGTTCGCCATGGGCCGGCGTGAGATGTTCTGCGACTAAACAAATCGACGGCTGTCTCGTCTTTGAAGGCAGTGACCAGCGTGTCGGCAAACGGGCCGGCAAAGCGTGAGGTCGCTTTCTCTTCACTGCACGAGGATGCCCATGTCGACCAGTTGCTTTGACCGTGAGGACGAGACTTTCATCGTTCTTGTCAACCACGAAGAACAGTACTCCATCTGGCCCCACTGGAAGGCCGTACCCGGCGGCTGGAAAGCCGTTGAAGGGGTCAAGGGTGACAAGAAGACCGTCCTCGAATACGTCGAAAAGACGTGGACGGACATGCGTCCGCTGTCGCTGCGTAAATGGATGGACGAGCAGGCCGAGAAAGCTGCCCAGTCTGCTGCTGCGACTGCCTGATGACTGGTTCCATGAGGTCGCCGTTCATCGATCTGCTGACCCTGCCGTGTGCGGGCGCGAGCGCCACCATGTACCTGCGGTGGCGCCGTCTGCTGCCGGAGTGGATCCGCGTGGTGCCGGTGGAACTGCCGGGGCGGGGCGGTCGCCTGGGCGAGCCTTTCGTCGAGGACTTCGGGCGGCTCGTGGCGCAGATCTGTGATGAGCAGGCGGCGGCGATGCAAGGTCGCTATGCCCTGTTCGGTCATAGCATGGGTGCCTTGTTAGCCTACGGAATGGCGCAGCACCAGCGGGCCCTGGGCAAGCCCCTGCCCCGGGCGATGTTCGTGTCTGGCAGTCCTGCGCCCTCGCGCCGCGATCCGGACCGGTTTGCCGGCAAGGGCGACGATGCGGCCCTGATCGCCGACCTGCGCAAGCAGGGCGGTACGCCCGAGGAGGTGCTGGCCAGCGACGAACTGTTGCGCCTCACGCTCGACACCCTGGGCGCGGACTACCGTGTCTGCGAGAGCTTCCGATACCAGGCGGGCGAGCCACTCTCCGTGCCGATGCACGCCCTTGCAGGGCGGCAAGACGACATTGCCGCTGAGCGTGTCGAGGCCTGGCGGCGCGAGGCCGGCAGCATGTTCACGCTTGATTGGTTCGATGGCGGGCATTTCTTCATTCGTCAGCACGAGCAGCGGGTGGTTGCTGCGGTGGTGCGGGAGTTGACGCATCAGTTTGCGGGGGTGTGCCATGCAGCCGCGGCGTCTGCCTGATTCGCTGCCGCCCGGCATCGACGTGTTCCAGCTTGCGCTCGATCTGGCGGCGCCGTTGTCAGACGCCGACTGGGGCTTGTTGAGCGAAGAAGAGGGCGTGCGCGCACTGCGCTTCCACAGGCATGACGACAAGGTCCGCTTCGTGGCCACGCGTGTGGCTCTGCGGCGACTGCTGGGTGCGCGTCTGCGTTGCCGCCCGCAGACCTTGAGGTTCGTGACCAACCCATATGGCAAGCCACGCCTGGAGGCGGCTTGCTCGTCCAATCCGCCCGTCTTCTTCAACGTGTCCCATGCAGGCAGCTTCGCCTTGATCGCCCTGTCCGAGCGCGCGCCTGTGGGTGTCGACATCGAGCGTCGCGATCCGCGCTGCGATGTGATCGGCTTGTCGGCCCAGGCGCTGTCGGTGTTTGAGCGCCGACTGTCGGACGATCGGCACATCGACTTCTTCGAGTGCTGGACGGCCAAGGAAGCGGTGTTGAAGGCTCTGGGCCTCGGTGTTGCGGAGCATCTGCAGCAACTCTCGGTGTTGAAGCTCGGACCTGCCGAGGGGGCTTCCTATGACATACGCCACGAAGGGATGGACTGGCCTCGCGTGAGCGCCCTTCGCCTTGATTCGCCGCCCGGCTATGCCGCCACCCTGGCGTGGCAACCGGACGGCAAGGGAGAAATGAAGTGGTGAATGAGTCGATATTCCGGGTTGAACGAAGGGCGCAGCTTGAATCCGGGTCTCTACCGCTGATCAACCAGTGGTGCTTTGTGTTCAGCGACGGGGTCGGATCCCGCCCTCATATGGGCGAATCCTGAGCGCATTTACGAGTGAGGGAAACCTGATGACGACACAGTCCGTGTCGCAAGAGAACGCATTTGTTCATCCTGCGAATTTTGTTGAACGCCTGCAGCAACTCGTCGCCAATCGGCCCGAGGACATTGCACTGACCGTCGTGGCAGAACGCGACGACCATCTCGTCGAAACGGCCTTGAGCTATCGTGTTTTCGGGCAGCGCGTGCAAGCGCTCGCCGCCGTGCTGCAGGGCCGCTTCGAGAAGGGCGACCGGGTACTGATTCTGCTCGACAACGATGAGCACTATGCGGTCAGTATGTTTGCGTGCTTCCACGCAGGGGTGATCGCGGTGCCGGTGTTTCCGCCGGAGTCGACGCGCCCTCAGCACCTCGCTCGACTCGCAGGTATTGCCGCCGATGCGCAGGCGCGGGGCATTCTGACCTTGAGTTCACTCCAAGCCTTGGTGGGTGCTGCTGCCGGCCAGTTTGGTGTATCGGCGGCGGTGGCTGTGGATGAAGTCGATCCGGCCGCTGCAGGCAATTGGCAGTCATATCAACCTGCCAGCGAGGACGTCGCCTTCCTGCAGTACACGTCCGGCTCCACCTCAGCCCCCAAGGGGGTGATGGTGACGCACGGCAATCTGATGGCCAACGAACGGGCGATCCGTGAGGGGCTCTCGATTGGCGCCGATGACAAATTCGGCGTGTGGTCGCCCCTGTTCCATGATATGGGCCTGATCGGTGGACTGCTGCAGCCCTTCTACAGCGGCATTCCCTGTGTGCTGTCTTCGCCGCGCTTTTTCCTGGAGCGTCCGGTGCGTTGGCTGGAGATGATTTCGCGTCATAAGGTAACGATCAGCGGTGGCCCGGACTTTGCATACCGCCTGTGCCTGGATCGGGTCAAGGAGGCACAGACCGAGGGGTTGGATCTGTCGAGTTGGCGCGTGGCCTACACCGGCGCCGAGCCGGTGCGGCAAGACACGATGGACGCGTTCATCGAGCGATATGCCCCAGTGGGATTCAGCGCCGGAGCGGTATACCCCTGCTATGGCCTGGCCGAGGCCACGCTTTTCATCACCGGAGGGCGTCGGGGCAGCGGCATGGTGGTGAGTCGCTTCGATACCGAGGCGCTCGCGAGGCGGCAGGTGGCAGTCGATGGCGACGGTGCCGCCTTGGTCGGCTGCGGCAGCGTTCCTTCGGATCATGAAGTTCGGATCGTCGACCCGCAGACCGGAGAAGTCGCTCCTGGGTGCGCCATTGGCGAGATCTGGGCTACGGGGCCCAGCATGGCGGCGGGCTACTGGAACAAGCCCTGCGAAACCGCGGAAGCGTTCGTCGAGCGCGACGGGCTCCGCTGGCTGCGTACCGGCGACCTGGGCTTCATGCACGAGGGTCAGATTTTCGTGGCCGGGCGGCTCAAGGACATGATCATCGTGCGTGGGCACAACATCTACCCGCACGACATCGAGCGCGTGGTCGAGGCCGAGGTGGAAGCGGTGCGCAAGGGCAGGGTGGCGGCCTTCGCGGTGGATTTGGATGGGCAGGAGGGGATCGGCGTCGCAGCCGAGGTATCGCGCGGTTTGCAGAAACTCGTGCCTCCGCAGGTGTTGGTTGATGCTCTGAGCTTGGCAGTGAGCGAGCAGTGCGGCGAGGCGCCGAAGGCGGTCGTACTCCTCAACCCCGGAGCGCTGCCCAAAACGTCCAGCGGCAAGCTGCAGCGCGCTGCCTGCCGCAGAGGTTGGGCGGAGCGTTCGCTCGATGCCTATGCGCTTTTTGAGAGCGGACGTTTCGTGACGGGCGAAGGCCGGACCGGTGGTGATCCGGCCACTGGCGATGACGCCGTTCAGGATGAGACGGCGCAGATGCTGGCTGGCATGTGGCGCCAAGTACTTGGCCACGAGTCGACGCGGACATACGCCAACGACGCGCACTTCTTCACCCTCGGTGGCAACTCGCTGGCTGCAGTGCAACTGGCTGTGCGCATCTCGCAGAAATGGGGAATCGACTTCCCGATCAGGCAGATTTTTGAGTTGCCGCGCCTTGGGCGGCAGGCCGATGGCATTCGGGCTTGTCAGAAGGCCGGTGTCCGGACGTCGGTGGCCGGAATTCCTGTTCTGCCTCCTGAGCGTCGCGCCGAGCCTTTGCCTTTGTCCTCGGCCCAGCAGCGGCAGTGGTTCCTGTGGCGGCTCGATCCGCAAAGTACCGCCTACCACGTTCAGGGCGCGTTGCGCATTGCGGGCGTGTTGGATGCTGAAGCAATGCGCATGGCCGTCGATGGTTTGGCCAAGCGCCACGAGTCCCTGCGCACCGTGTTCCGGGCACGGCCGGATGGTGAGGTCGAGCAGATCGTTCGGGGAAATGGGGGCTTGGCTCTTCAGTTGTTCGACCTTCGCAGCACGGCGGACGAGGAGCGCGAAGCTCACGCCTCAGAAACACTGCGAGCGCTCCAGGTGCAGCCCTTCGATCTGACGGTCGGTCCCTTGGTTCGTGCGGCGCTCGTGCGGCTGGAAGATCAGGTCCACATTCTGGTGCTGGTGATGCACCACATCATCTCCGATGGCGCTTCGATGCAGGTTCTCGTGGATGAGTTGGCTGCGTTGTATGCGGCTCGACACGCAGGTGATGAGGCGTTGCCACCTCCCGCGATTCAGTATGCGGACTACGCGGCTTGGCAGCACGACCATCCCAACCAGGAGGCGCGAGCGCGTCAACTGGCGTACTGGGTGAAACAGCTCGGCGTGCCGCTGGGCGAAGCGCAGCCGGTTCTCGCCTTGTCTGTCGATCATCCACGTCAGGCGGTTGCCCGGTACCGGGCTGGGCGACACGGCTTTGACCTCTCCGAGGGGCTGTCGGTCGGGTTGCGCGCGCAGGCGGAAGCCCATGGCGCCACGCTCTTCATGCTGTTGCTGGCGGCTTTCCAGGCGCTGCTATATCGCTACACCGGGCAGCACGACATCCGTGTTGGCACGCCGGTGGCCAATCGCTCGCGTGCCGAGCTTCAGCGTGTGGTCGGCTTCTTCGTCAACACGCTGGTGCTGCGCAATAGCGTCGAGGGGCAGATGAGCCTTGCCCAGATGCTGGCGCAGGCCAGGGAGGCCGCGCTTGATGCTCAAGCGCATCAGGAACTGCCATTCGAGCAGCTCGTGGAGGCGTTGCGGCCGGAGCGCAATCTGAGCGCAACTCCGCTCTTCGACGTGATGTTCAACCACTTACAGAGGGATCTTTCCCCATTGCAGCGGCCATTAGGCTGGTCGGTGTCCGAAGTGTCCATTGGGAATCAGCATGCGCAGTTTGAACTGACAGTTGACACGGTCGAAGACGCCGACGGCCAGGTGCGTGTGAGCTTCACCTACGCCGAGGAGTTGTTCGAGGCGAGCACGATCGAGCGGATGGCGGGGCACTACGTGGCGCTGCTGCAAGCATTGGCTGATCGGCCACAGGAAGCGGTGGGGGATGTGGAGTTGCTCACTGACGCTGAGCGTCAGCAACTCAAGGGCTGGGGCGAGAACCTGCAGCGTTACCCGGGTGCTGATCCGGTGCACCGGCTGATTGAGCAGCAGGCCCAGGCCCATCCTGAAGCGGTGGCACTGCTCTTTGGTGACGAGGTACTGAGCTACGGCGAGTTGAACACGCGAGCCAACCGGTTGGCGCACCGGCTGATCAAGCTGGGTGTGAAGCCTGAAGTGAAGGTGGGCATTGCGGTGGAGCGCTCCCTCGAGATGGTGGTGGGGCTGTTGGGGATACTGAAGGCGGGCGGAGCGTATGTGCCGCTGGACCCGGAGTACCCGGCGGACCGGCTGGCCTACATGGTCGGGGACAGTGGGATTGGGCTGCTGCTGACGCAGCGTGCGGTGAAGGAGCGCCTCCCGGTGGCCGAAGGGCTGGTGGTGCTGGAGCTCGATGGGCTGGATCTGGCGAAGGAGCCCATGCACAACCCTGATGTGGCGGTGCATGGGGAGAACCTGGCGTATGTGATCTACACCTCGGGATCGACGGGCAGGCCCAAGGGGGCTCAGCTTTGCCATCGCAACGTTACCCGGCTGCTCAGCGGCACCGATGCATGGTTCCGGTTCGGTACGAATGACGTCTGGACGATGTTCCACTCCTACGCCTTTGACTTCTCGGTCTGGGAGATCTTCGGTGCGCTGTGCACCGGCGGACAGCTGGTCATCGTGCCCCACTGGGTCAGCCGATCGCCGGAAGACTTCCTGAAGATACTGCGCCGACACAGGGTGACGGTTCTCAACCAGACGCCTTCGGCCTTCAGTCAGCTTATGCATGTGCCTAGCCTCTACGACGAGTGCTTGGCGCTGCGTGCCGTGATCTTTGGAGGCGAAGCGCTGGATCCACAGCGGCTGCGCCCGTGGATCGAACACTGGGGAGACCAGCTCCCTCAACTGGTCAACATGTACGGCATCACGGAGACGACCGTACACGTCACCTACCGCCTCATCACCGAAGCGGATCTGCAAGGCCAGCGCAGCCCGGTCGGCGTAGCTATCCCGGACCTCGGCCTAAGAGTGCTGGACGGTTCGCTGAGTCCTGCACCGATTGGTGTGGCCGGCGAGTTGTATGTGGCCGGCGACGGCCTGGCGCGAGGCTACCTGGGCCGCCCGAGTTTGAGCGCGGAGCGCTTCGTGGCGGACCCGTTCGGCGAGGCGGGAGGTCGGCTGTACCGGACGGGGGACCTGGTGAGGTGGAACGGCGAAGGGCAGTTGGAGTACTTGGGTCGGATCGACCACCAGGTCAAGATTCGGGGGTTCCGGATTGAGCTGGGGGAAGTGGAGGCGCAGTTGCTGTCGCAGCCCGAGGTGAGGGAAGCGGTGGTGGTGGCCAAGGAAGGTCCGGGCGGAGCGCGGCTGGTGGGTTACGTGTCGGCGCAGGCCGGGAAGGTGATTGAGGTGAGCGAGCTGCGCGAGCGGCTGGGCCGGGCGTTGCCGGACTACATGGTGCCCAGTGTGATCGTGGCGGTGGAGAGCTTGCCGCTCAATGCCAACGGCAAGGTGGACAGGAAGGCGCTGCCGGAGCCGGGGTTCGAGAGCGGGCAGGAGTACGAAGCGCCGCAGGGTGAGGTGGAAGAGGCGCTGGCCAGGATCTGGTCGGAGGTGCTGGGTGTGGAGCGCGTGGGCCGGCACGACAATTTCTTCGATGTCGGCGGGCATTCTCTGCTGCTGCTGAAAGTGCATCGTCGTATTGAGCAGGAACTGAAGGTGGAGGTCTCGGTGGTTGACCTATTCAAGTATTCGACGGTTGGGGCAGCGGCTGGGTTCTTGCGCGAAGGTGGGCGTCAGCCCGCCACAGATACCAAGCGTGTGGAAGAACGCGCGCGCAGACAGAAGGGAGCGTTTCTTGTGCGCAAACCCGTCGCCGAAAGGACTCCTACATGAGCAGCTCCATTGAGTACAACGCAAGCGGCGTCGAAGTGGCCATCGTTGGCATGGCCGGCCGTTTTCCTGGGGCTAACGACATCGATGCGCTGTGGCGGAACATTCGCGACGGTGTTGAATCAGTGACGGCATTTGCAGACCAAGAGCTGCGCGAGCGCGGTGTGTCCGAGTCCGACCTGACCGATGCGGAATATGTCAAGGCTGGGGTCTTGCTGGAGGGAATAGACCAGTTCGATGCTGGATTCTTCGGCTATTCACCGCGAGATGCCGAGCAACTCGATCCGCAGCACCGCATCTTCTTAGAAACTGCTTGGCACGCACTCGAACATGCAGGCCATGCCGGAGGCGACCGGACGAAGCTCTTTGGCGTCTACGCGGGAAGCGGTGCCAACGTCTATTTGCTGCGTCACTTGCTGGCGGGAGTGGACTGGCGTTTCAGTGACATTGCTTCGCTGCTGGGCCTGATGAATGGCAACGACAAGGATTCTCTGGCAACCCGCGTGGCCTACAAACTGGATCTGCGTGGTCCGGCGGTCTCTGTGCAAACAGCTTGTTCGACTTCGCTGGTCGCGGTGCATCTGGCATGTCGCAGTCTGTTGAATCACGAGACCGACATGGCCTTGGCCGGCGGTGTCTGGCTCAATCTGTTGCAGGACGGTGGATACCACTACCAGCCCGGGGCGATCCTATCCCCTGATGGTCACTGCCGCGCCTTCGATGCTCGGGCGGCCGGTACTGTGATCGGTAGCGGTGCGGGCATCGTGGTGCTTAAGCGCCTGAGCGATGCGCTGGCCGAGGGTGACACGATCCATGCAGTGATCAAAGGCTCTGCCCTCAACAATGACGGTGCAGCGAAGGTGGGTTACACCGCTCCCAGCGTTGATGGTCAGGCGGAGGTAATTCTGGCCGCACAAGCGATGGCAGAGGTGTCGCCGGACTCAATCGGCTACGTGGAGGCGCATGGCACGGGCACCACGCTTGGCGACCCGATTGAGATCACCGCATTGACGCAGGCCTTTCGCACTGGTTCGAGCCGGCTAGGCTACTGCGCCATTGGGTCAGTGAAAACCAACGTCGGTCACCTTGATGCGGCCGCCGGTGTTACCGGTCTGATCAAGGCCGTTCTGGCGCTCAAGCACCAGACGTTGCCGCCCAGCCTGAACTTCGAACAACCCAATCCGGCGATCGATTTTGCCAACAGCCCCTTCTATGTGAACACCGAAGCGCGGCCGTGGCCTGCGGGCGAGATGCCGCGCCGGGCCGGCGTCAGTGCCTTTGGTATGGGCGGAACCAATGTGCATGTCATTTTGGAAGAAGCGCCCTCGATGAGCGAAGGCAGCACTCCGCACGTGAATGGCGCCGAGCTGCTTTTTCTCTCGGCTCGCAGCGAGGAGGCACTGACTAGGTCTATCGAACAATTGGCACGACACCTTGGTCAGCGTCCTGAGCAGAATTTGTCCGATGTGGCGCATACCCTGAGGCGGGGGCGCAAGCATTTTGGACATCGGGCTGCGGTGCTCGCTCGCGAGCATGCCGAAGCCATAGGCGCGCTGACCTCTCGTACCGGCGCTTCATTCGTCAGCGGACACGTTCTGTCGGAGTGCCCGACGGTGGCCTTCTTGTTCCCCGGCCAAGGGGCGCAGCATGTCGACATGGCGCGTTCGCTCTATGAGCGTGAACATGTGTTCCGCGACACGGTGGATCGTTGCTGCGTGCGCCTGGCCTCACATTTGGCCTTGGACCTTCGTGAACTGATTTATCCGAAAGTTGTATCGGGGAACGAGGCGACCTTGCGTTTGGCTCAGACCGCCATCACTCAGCCGGCGCTGTTCGTGATCGAGTACGCCATGGCGCAGCTCTGGATGAGTTGGGGGCTTAAGCCCGATGCAATGCTAGGGCACAGCATTGGCGAGTACGTGGCTGCTTGCCTTGCTGGTGTGTTTTCACTTGAGGACGCACTTGAGCTGGTGGCAGCACGCGGTCGGTTGATCCAGTCCACGGCATCTGGGGCCATGCTGGCTGTGAGCCAGCCAGAAGCAGAGCTGCGCCTGTTGGCTGTTGGCTGTGATGTCGCTGCGGTCAATGCATCCGAACTGGGTGTGCTCTCAGGGCCTGTCGAGGTGATCGATGCTGTCGAGCGCCAATTGGTCGAGCGTGGTGTTGCCTCGCGGCGTTTGCATGTCTCGCACGCCTTTCACTCTCATTTGCTCGACCCTGTTCTGCCTGATTTCCGGGTGATGGTTTCGCGCATCGTCTTGAGCCCGCCGAAGATTCCCTTTGTATCCAATTTGACAGGCCGTTGGATCAAGCCTCAAGAGGCTTGTAGCGCCGACTACTGGGTACAGCACTTGCGGGGCACCGTGCGGTTTTCCGACGGTCTCGGCGAGTTGCTCTCCAAACCAGACCGTATGCTGCTTGAGGTGGGTCCAGGGGACGGCCTCAGTGGTCTTGCTCGGCGGCATCCACTGGTGGGTGCGCGCAGAGCTGTTCTTGCATCTCAGTGTCATCCTCGCGATCCCGCTTCAAGCGCGCAACAGCCGCTACGCTGCCTAGCTCAGCTTTGGACGCACGGAGTGGTACTCGATGCCGGCATGGCTTCTGACCACGGCAACCTTCGCCGGGTGCCTTTGCCCAGTTATCCGTTTGAACACCAGTCGTATTGGGTTGAGGCACCGAGAGGAGATGCCGCTGGTGCTGTGGTGGTGAACCGGGCAATCGACCGGCGTGAGTTAGCCGACTGGTTCTACGTGCCCGTTTGGCAGCGTACTGATCCCGTCACTCCTTGCATTGCGGCAGACCAAGGCGGTGTCCTGTTGATGCTGGGGGATGCGATAGGCGTCGGCAGGCGCATGGTCGAACATTTGCGGGCCGCAGGGCGATTGGTCGTATGCGTTGGCCGAGGAGTGCAATTCAGGCAACTGGACGCAGATCACTTCGAACTGCGACCCGCTGAGCGGAGTGACTTTGAACAACTGCTGAGAGCGGTTGAGGTGCGGCACGGTCTTGTGACCGACATTTGCCACCTGTGGAGTCTCGACGCTGCGGGTATTCCTGCGCATGGAGATGCACTGGAACACGGCTTTTACGCCTTATTGGCTTTGGCACAGGCGTTGGATACCGTGAAACCTCTTGCGGGCGTGCGTCAGGTTGCAATCACCGTGGTAGCCAATCAGGTGGAGGATGTGAATGGTACCGAGCCCTTGTGTCCCGAAAAGGCCACCCTGCAAGGGCCGTGCAAGGTCATTCCACAGGAGTACCCGAAGCTATTGTGCCGGCTCGTCGATGTCGTTCTGCCCGTTGGCGATGATGGGACAGACCGTCTCGTGCATCAGATCGTTGCAGAGATGCATACGACGAGGGTAGGGGGTACTGTGGCTTACCGTGGCCCCCATCGCTGGATCAAGGTCTTCGAGCCCGCACGCCGTGATATTCCG
This sequence comes from Diaphorobacter sp. HDW4A, assembly GCF_011305995.1. Lineage (GTDB taxonomy): Bacteria > Pseudomonadota > Gammaproteobacteria > Burkholderiales > Burkholderiaceae_C > Diaphorobacter_A. Next base: position 572,698 of record NZ_CP049910.1, read on the forward strand.
GTCGCCCAGCGGCTGCGGAAGCAAGGTGTCTACCTCATCACAGGCGGTTTGGGTGGCATTGGGCTCACACTGGCGGAACATTTGGCTCGGCATTGGCAGGCGCGCCTAGTATTGGTTGGGCGTACGGTCCTGCCGCCCAGGGACCAGTGGTCTGCAATATTGGCGGCCGGGGAGCACGCGAATGACCATGGGGTAAAGTTGGCGCGACTCCTTGAGTTGGAGTCCTTTGGTGCCGAGGTGATGGTCTTACAGGCCGATGTCGCTGATGCCCATCAGATGCATAAGGTGGTCGAAGTGGCGCGGCAGCGCTTCGGGGCCGTTCATGGGGTCATTCATGCCGCAGGGCACGCTGGTGGCGGTGTGATCCCACTGAGGACTCGCTCCTTGGTGGAGCAAGTGTTCTCTTCTAAGGTGCGTGGGACGCAGACGTTGCTGGAGTCCTTGGCGGGAGAGACTTTGGACTTCGTGCTCCTATGCTCGTCGTTGGCAAGCTTGGCGGGAGGGGTCGGCAAGGTCGACTACGCTGCTGCCAATGCTTTCATGGACGCAGTAGCAGCTGTTACGCAGCGCACTTCTGGTCGGATGGTGGTCTCGGTCAATTGGGACGGCTGGCGCGAGGTCGGCATGGCTGGCGGCATGCGACTGTCGGAGCAGGTCGGGATAGAACCGGATCAGGGGGCGCTGGCCTTCGAGCGCATCGTTAACGGGCCATCGCTGCCCCAGTCGATCGTTTCGACGACTGATCTGGTTGCCCGCCTGACTATGACGGATGACGACGTTTTTGCGGCAGCGGTCATGACCTCCACGAATGAGGTGGTCAGTCGACACCACCCCCGTCCACCGCTTTCGACAGCGTACGTCGCGCCTGTCGGAGATCTTGAGGATCGGATCGCCAATATCTGGTGTGAGTCCCTTGGTATCTCTGCTATCGGCGTCCACGACAACCTGTTCGAACTGGGAGGGGATTCGCTGCTCGCCATTCAACTGCTCGCCAAGGTGCGGGGCGTCTACGGCACGAATCTACCGCCGGCAGTCTTTTTCAAGGAACCGACGATTGCTGCGCTTGCGGTCGTCGTCGAAACCAAATTGATCGAGGAGATCGAGCAGGCAGATCTTCTTGCCTCGATTCCCGCTGACGCGTCCGCTAGCGTCTGAGAACATATCATGCCTGACATTCAAGATATTGCCCAACGCAGAGCGAGGCTGGGGCCAGCGCAACTCGCGAAGTTACAAGAGCGCTTGCGCGGTGAGGCGCAAGCCATTGAGGTGCTGCCAACAATCCCGCGCCGCGCCGTAAATGACGGAAGTCTTCCTTTGTCATTTTCCCAGCAGCGATTGTGGTTTCTGTGGCAACTTGATCCAGCGAGCTCTGCTTACCACCTTTGCGGTGGTTTGCACTTCAAAGGTGATCTCGACGTGCCGGCGCTCCATGAGAGCCTTCAGACTCTCGTGGACCGTCACGAGTCGATGCGAACGGTCTTCGAAAATGGTGTCGACGGGAGGGTCGAACAGTTCATCCGGCCGGCCGCCAGCGTTCAGTTACCGCGTGTCGATCTGAGCGCGGTTGACATCGGGTCTCGCGCATTCAGAATCAATGAAGAGGTTCGGCGTGCCTGCGATATGCCGTTTGATCTCATGCACGGGCCCCTGCTTCGGACCGTACTGCTTGAACTGGGGCGTGGCGAAAACCAACTGCTCGTGGTGATGCACCACATCATTTCGGATGCATGGTCGGTTCAGCTCATCCTTGATGAACTTGCTGAGCTATATCGGGGTGCCGTGCATGGGGTGGTAACGAGCCTGTCAGCGCCGACCATTCAATATGCCGACTTTGCCGTATGGCAGCGCCAGTGGCTCGAAGGTTCTGAAGGCGAGCGACAATTGGCCTATTGGCGTCGGCAGCTCGGTAATGAGCATCATGTGCTTGCCTTGCAAGCGGATCATCCGAGAAAGCCTGATGGACGGTATGTAGCAGCCTTGCACACGGTCGACTTGAAGGTCGATCTCTTGGTTGATTTGAGGCGCGTAGCCACGGGGCATGGGGCAACCCTGTTTATGGTGCTTCTGGCAGCGTTCCAGGCTTTGCTTTACCGCTACGCAGGGGGGGCTGAAGTCCGAATCGGTGTTCCTATCGCTAACCGAAATCGCACAGAAACAGTGGGAGTGGTCGGGTTCTTCGTGAACACCTTGGTGCTGGGCGGAGTAGTCGATGCACGCATGACGTTGACAGATCTGCTGGCCCAGGCCAGGGATACTTCGGTCGGCGCACAGGCCCATCAGGATCTCCCGTTCGAACGTCTTGTCGAGGCCAGTGGGGCCGAACGCAACCTTGGTCAAACGCCGTTGTTCCAAGTGATGTTCAACCACGTCCGGCGGGATCATCGTTCTCTTGGCGAATGGCCTGGCCTGACTGTTTCTCGTTTGGATTTCGAAGCTGAAGCTGCAATGTTTGAGCTAACGCTCGAAACGCTTGAGAGTGAAACGGGCGATGTCAAGGCGACCTTCCGTTACGCCGAGGAGTTGTTCGAGGCGAGCACGATCGAGCGGATGGCGGGGCACTACGTGGCGCTGCTGCAAGCATTGGCTGATCGGCCACAGGAAGCGGTGGGGGATGTGGAGTTGCTCACTGCTGCTGAGCGTCAGCAACTCAAGGGCTGGGGCGAGAACCTGCAGCGTTACCCGGGTGCTGATCCGGTGCACCGGCTGATCGAGCAGCAGGCCCAGGCCCATCCTGAAGCGGTGGCACTGCTCTTTGGTGACGAGGTACTGAGCTACGGCGAGTTGAACACGCGAGCCAACCGGTTGGCGCACCGGCTGATCAAGCTGGGTGTGAAGCCTGAAGTGAAGGTGGGCATTGCGGTGGAGCGCTCCCTCGAGATGGTGGTGGGGCTGTTGGGGATACTGAAGGCGGGCGGAGCGTATGTGCCGCTGGATCCGGAGTACCCGGCGGACCGGCTGGCCTACATGGTCGGGGACAGTGGGATTGGGCTGCTGCTGACGCAGCGTGCGGTGAAGGAGCGCCTTCCGGTGGCCGAAGGGCTGGTGGTGCTGGAGCTCGACGGGCTGGATCTGGCGAAGGAGCCCATGCACAACCCTGATGTGGCGGTGCATGGGGAGAACCTGGCGTATGTGATCTACACCTCGGGATCGACGGGCAGGCCCAAGGGGGCTGCCAACCGACACCGCTCACTCTACAACCGTCTGGAGTGGATGCAGCAAACCTATGGGCTGACCGAATTGGACACGGTCCTGCAGAAGACCCCCTTCAGCTTCGACGTGTCGGTATGGGAGTTCTTCTGGCCATTGATGACGGGTGCCCGACTGGCTGTGACCAAGCCGGGCGATCACCGCGACCCGCAACGCCTGGTTGAACTGATCCGACAACACCACGTCACCACGCTGCACTTTGTTCCCTCGATGCTGCAAGCCTTCCTCGCGCACGAAGGCATCGAAGCCTGCGCCAGCCTAACGCGCATCGTGTGCAGTGGCGAAGCACTGTCGGCCGAAGCGCAGAACGACGTGTTCAAGCGTCTGCCGCAAGCCGGGCTCTACAACCTCTACGGTCCCACTGAAGCGGCCATCGACGTCACGCATTGGACCTGCCGCAACGATGGGCGCAGTCAAGTGCCGATCGGCCAGCCGATCAGTGACATCCAGACGCATGTGCTCGACAAAGGCCTGAACCTGGTGCCCGCCGGTGTGGCGGGTGAGCTGTACCTGGGTGGCATCGGCCTGGCGCGAGGCTACCTGGGCCGCCCGAGTTTGAGCGCGGAGCGCTTCGTGGCGGACCCGTTCGGTGAGGCGGGAGGTCGGCTGTACCGGACGGGGGACCTGGTGAGGTGGAACGGCGAAGGGCAGTTGGAGTACTTGGGTCGGATCGACCACCAGGTCAAGATTCGGGGGTTCCGGATTGAGCTGGGGGAAGTGGAGGCGCAGTTGCTGTCGCAGCCCGAGGTGAGGGAAGCGGTGGTGGTGGCCAAGGAAGGTCCGGGCGGAGCGCGGCTGGTGGGTTACGTGTCGGCGCAGGCCGGGAAGGTGATTGAGGTGAGCGAGCTGCGCGAGCGGCTGGGCCGGGCGTTGCCGGACTACATGGTGCCCAGTGTGATCGTGGCGGTGGAGAGCTTGCCGCTCAATGCCAACGGCAAGGTGGACAGGAAGGCGCTGCCGGAGCCGGGGTTCGAGAGCGGGCAGGAGTACGAAGCGCCGCAGGGTGAGGTGGAAGAGGCGCTGGCCAGGATCTGGTCGGAGGTGCTGGGTGTGGAGCGCGTGGGCCGGCACGACAACTTCTTCGAGTTGGGCGGGCATTCGTTGATGGCCTTGAGTGTGCTTGAGCGCATGCGCACACAAGGTATGGCCGTGCAAGTGCGCACGCTGTTCCAGCAGCCTGAACTGTCGTCCTTTGCACAGGTTGTTGCGCAGAACGAGGATCGTCGCGAAGTAGCTGTTCCACCCAACCTCATCCCGCTGGATTGCCAGGCAATCCAGCCTGAGATGTTGACGCTGGTCGAACTGGACGCGGAGCAAATCAGGTGCATGGAAGCGGCAGTGCCGGGTGGTGCGGCCAACATCCAGGACATCTATCCTCTAGCGCCGCTGCAGGAAGGCATTCTGTTCCACCACATGTTGCAGCAGCAGGGCGATGCTTATGTCACCTCGTGTCTGTTGAGCTTCGACAGCCGGGGGCGACTGGAGCACTTCATCGCTTGCTTTAATCGGGTGATTGCGCGCCATGACATCCTGCGCACGGCGGTGCTGTGGGAAGGGCTCAAGGAACCGGTGCAAGTCGTCCATCGACAGGCCCACCTGCAGATCGAGTGGCTTCAGGATGCGGTCCCAGGCAACGTGGCCGAGCGGCTGAACGAACAAGTTGATCCCCGGCACCATCGCATCGATGTGCGGAAGGCACCGATGATCCGGGCTGTGGCAGCGCATGACACGGAGCAAGGGCGCTGGCTGCTGCAGTTGCCCAGCCACCACCTGGTGCTGGATCACACGACGCTTGATCTGATCGTCGAAGAGATTGCCCTGATCCAGCAAGGCCGGGAGGCGGAGTTGCCTGAGCCGGTGCCGTTCCGGCGCTTCGTGGCGCAGGCACGGCTGGGCATGAGTCCGGTCGAGCATGAGGCCTTCTTTACCAAGATGCTGGGCGACGTGGATGAGCCGACGGCGCCGTTCGGGCTGCTGGACGTGCAGGGTGATGGTAGCGACATTGAAGAGGTGAAGCTGCCACTGGAGGCGGAACTGTCCGCGCGGATTCGGCAGCAAGCCAGGCGGCATGGGGTGAGTGCGGCCAGCTTATTCCACTTGGCATGGGCCCTGGTGCTGGCCAAGACCACGGGCAAGAACGACGTGGTGTTCGGCACCGTGCTGTTCGGGCGCATGCAGGGTGGTGAAGGTGCAGCGCGGGCACTGGGGATGTTCATCAATACATTGCCCATCCGCATCAAGCTGGGTGCGAGAAGCGTGGCACAGAGCCTGCGCGAGACCCATGCGGTGCTGACTGGTCTGCTAAACCATGAGCACGCCAGTCTGTCGCTGGCACAGCGCTGCAGCGGGCTGCCGGGTGGCACGCCGCTGTTCTCGGCCTTGTTCAACTACCGCTACAGCGGAGGGCAGGAGGCGGAGGCAGCCATCCTTGCGTGGGACGGCATGGAGTCGCTGGGCGGGGCGGAGCGCACCAACTATCCGGCAGGCATGTCGGTGGACGACCTGGGGCAAGGCTTCGAACTGGTGGGGCAGGTCAGCAAGTCCATCGGTGCGCGGCGGCTGTGCGAGTACACGCAGGCTGCCGTCGCCGGTATCGTCGAAGCGTTGGCTGATCGGCCACAGGAAGCGGTGGGGGATGTGGAGTTGCTCACTGACGCTGAGCGTCAGCAACTCAAGGGCTGGGGCGAGAACCTGCAGCGTTACCCGGGTGCTGATCCGGTGCACCGGCTGATCGAGCAGCAGGCCCAGGCCCATCCTGAAGCGGTGGCACTGCTCTTTGGTGACGAGGTACTGAGCTACGGCGAGTTGAACACGCGAGCCAACCGGTTGGCGCACCGGCTGATCAAGCTGGGTGTGAAGCCTGAAGTGAAGGTGGGCATTGCGGTGGAGCGCTCCCTCGAGATGGTGGTGGGGCTGTTGGGGATACTGAAGGCGGGCGGAGCGTATGTGCCGCTGGACCCGGAGTACCCGGCGGACCGGCTGGCCTACATGGTCGGGGACAGTGGGATTGGGCTGCTGCTGACGCAGCGTGCGGTGAAGGAGCGCCTCCCGGTGGCCGAAGGGCTGGTGGTGCTGGAGCTCGATGGGCTGGATCTGGCGAAGGAGCCCATGCACAACCCTGATGTGGCGGTGCATGGGGAGAACCTGGCGTATGTGATCTACACCTCGGGATCGACGGGCAGGCCCAAGGGGGCGTCGATCCGGCATCGGGCACTGAGCAGTTGTATGACCTGGATGCAGCAGACCTACGGCCTGACGGTGGTCGACACCGTGCTGCACAAGGCACCGTTCTGCTTCGACGTGTCGGTATGGGAGATCTTCTGGCCCTTGACCGCCGGCGTGCGGCTGGTGGTGGCCAATCCGGGAGATCACCGAGATCCAGCGAGGATCACCGATCTGATCCTCAAGCATGAGATCACGACGCTCAACTTCGTGCCTGCGATGCTACAGGCCTTCCTGGCACATGAAGGCATCGAGGCGCAGACACGACTGCGTTATGTGATTTGCGGTGGCGAAGCCATGCCGGCGGCCACGCAGAGCGAAGCACTGCGTCGGCTCAAGGGTGTGAGCCTGCAGAACCTGTATGGGCCGACCGAGACCACCATTCACGTGACCCGCTGGACCTGTCGGGATGACGGTCAGAGCCAAGTGCCAATTGGGCAGCCCATCTCCGAGACGCAAGCTTACGTGCTGGACGAATCTCTGGAGCGAGTGCCGCAGGGCGTGGCGGGCGAACTCTACATCGGCGGAGAGCTACTGGGCCGCGGTTACTTCAACCGCCCGAGTCTGAGCGCGGAGCGCTTCGTGGCGGACCCGTTCGGTGAGGCGGGAGGTCGGCTGTACCGGACGGGGGACCTGGTGAGGTGGAACGGCGAAGGGCAGTTGGAGTACTTGGGTCGGATCGACCACCAGGTCAAGATTCGGGGGTTCCGGATTGAGCTGGGGGAAGTGGAGGCGCAGTTGCTGTCGCAGCCCGAGGTGAGGGAAGCGGTGGTGGTGGCCAAGGAAGGTCCGGGCGGAGCGCGGCTGGTGGGTTACGTGTCGGCGCAGGCCGGGCGGGTGATCGAGGCGGGCGAGCTGCGCGAGCGGCTGGGCCGGGCGTTGCCGGACTACATGGTGCCCAGTGCGATCGTGGCGGTGGAGAGCTTGCCGCTCAATGCCAACGGCAAGGTGGACAGGAAGGCGCTGCCGGAGCCGGGGTTCGAGAGCGGGCAGGAGTACGAAGCGCCGCAGGGTGAGGTGGAAGAGGCGCTGGCCAGGATCTGGTCGGAGGTGCTGGGTGTGGAGCGCGTGGGCCGGCACGACAACTTCTTCGAGTTGGGCGGGCATTCGTTGATGGCCGTGCAGGTGGTGGCACGGATCCAATCATCCTTACATACCGATTTGGCAATTCAAGAAGTCTTCAGTTATTCGACTCTGGCAAGCATGGCGTCAATTCTGCCTGATTCCTTGCACCCTAGATCCAGGGCCCAGTCCATTTCTGATATCGAATCCTTCATTGATAGTTTGGAAGCTGCAGAATGAATAGTTTGACGACCTATCAAATCGCGGAGCGTTTTGCTCAACTTAACCTTGAGCAACGTCGCGCGGTCTATCAAAAAATCAAACTCGAAGGCTTGGTTATTGGGCAATTCCCAATTCTTGCACGCCACGAGTTTCTGCAGGCATTATGCGCTCTCTCCTACGCGCAGGTACGTCAGTGGTTTCTGTGGCAGCTGGAGTCTGGGAGCACGGCGTACCACATCAGCGGGGCGCTGAAGCTGCGGGGCGATCTGGATGTTGAAGCGCTGAAGACGAACTTCGAAGCACTGGTGGTGCGGCACGAATCGCTGCGCACGGTGTTCCGAGCGGGGGAAGACGGGCTGGCTGAGCAAGTCATCCAGGCGGATGGTCAAGCGCAGATCGAAGAGATCGACCTGAGTGCGGTGGCTGACGAAGAGCGCGAGGCGAAGGTGCGAGAGGTCGCGGCGCGGCTGCACCAGACCCCCTTCGACCTGAAAGCGGGCCCGTTACTGCGAGTGGGGCTGATCCGGGAGGCGGCCGACGAGCACGTGCTGGTGGTGGTGATGCACCACATCATCTCCGACGGCTGGTCAATGCAGATCATCGTCGACGAGTTCGTGGCGCAATACCGCGCGCAGGTGCAAGGGCAAGCGCCACAACTGGCGCCGCTGCCGATCCAGTACGCCGACTACGCAGTGTGGCAGAGGAACTGGCTGGAAGCCGGAGAGAAGGACCGGCAACTGGCTTACTGGAAAGCACAACTGGGCGACGATCACCCGGTGCTGCAATTGCCGGCGGACCACCCTCGCAAGGCTGATGGCGTCTACAGTGCGGCCCGCCATGGTCTCGAACTGCCGAGCGAACTGGTGCAGGGCCTGCACCAGCGGGAGCGAGCCGAAGGGGCGACGCTGTTCATGGTGCTACTGGCCGGGGTGCAAGCGCTGCTCCACCGCTACAGCGGCCAGCAAGACATCCGGGTGGGGGTACCCATAGCCAACCGTCACCGCGTGGAGACCGAAGGCGTGGTGGGCTTCTTCGTTAACACGCAAGTGCTGCGCAACGTAATTGGTGGGCGGTTGAGTCTGGCGCAAGTACTCAAGCAGGCCAAGGAAGCTGCCCTCGGTGCGCAGACGCACCAGGATCTGCCCTTCGAGCAATTGGTCGAGGCGCTGCAGCCGGAGCGCAACTTGGGCACCAACCCGTTGTTCCAGGTGATGTTCAACCACCAGCGGCAAGACCATCGGGCGCTGCAGCAATTGCCCGGACTCACGCTGGAAGACTATGCGCTGGGCGAACAGCATGCGCAGTTTGAACTGACAGTTGACACGGTCGAAGACGCCGACGGCCAGGTGCGTGTGAGCTTCACCTACGCCGAGGAGTTGTTCGAGGCGAGCACGATCGAGCGGATGGCGGGGCACTACGTGGCGCTGCTGCAAGCATTGGCTGATCGGCCACAGGAAGCGGTGGGGGATGTGGAGTTGCTCACTGACGCTGAGCGTCAGCAACTCAAGGGCTGGGGCGAGAACCTGCAGCGTTACCCGGGTGCTGATCCGGTGCACCGGCTGATTGAGCAGCAGGCCCAGGCCCATCCTGAAGCGGTGGCACTGCTCTTTGGTGACGAGGTACTGAGCTACGGCGAGTTGAACACGCGAGCCAACCGGTTGGCGCACCGGCTGATCAAGCTGGGTGTGAAGCCTGAAGTGAAGGTGGGCATTGCGGTGGAGCGCTCCCTCGAGATGGTGGTGGGGCTGTTGGGGATACTGAAGGCGGGCGGAGCGTATGTGCCGCTGGACCCGGAGTACCCGGCGGACCGGCTGGCCTACATGGTCGGGGACAGTGGGATTGGGCTGCTGCTGACGCAGCGTGCGGTGAAGGAGCGCCTCCCGGTGGCCGAAGGGCTGGTGGTGCTGGAGCTCGATGGGCTGGATCTGGCGAAGGAGCCCATGCACAACCCTGATGTGGCGGTGCATGGGGAGAACCTGGCGTATGTGATCTACACCTCGGGATCGACGGGCAGGCCCAAGGGCGTTGGCATTCCTCATCACAGTTTGGTCGAGCACGCTCAAGTGGCCGTTGACTTCTTCGGTCTGACCAATGCAGATCGGATGCTCCAGTTCGCCACGTTGAACTTCGATGGTTGCATCGAGCAGTTGTTCCCACCACTCGTCAAGGGGGCATCCGTGGTGCTGCGCGGTCCTGCTTTGTGGGATAGCACCACGTTTCATCAGCAACTGCTAGACAAGCAGATCAGTGTTGTGGATATCACGACGGCGTACTGGCTGTTGCTGGTGCAGGACTTTGCCCGGCAAGGCATCCATGATTACGGCGTGTTACGCCAGCTTCATGCTGGCGGCGAAGCCATGCCACCGGAAGGTCTCAATGCTTGGCGTGCAGCGGGTCTGGCGCACGTCAAGCTGCTGAACACCTATGGTCCGACCGAGGCGACGGTGACAGCCTCGATCCTGGATTGCCACCCCTACGTGAGCGGGGGCAAGCTGCTGCCGCTGCAAATGCCGATTGGCACACCCTTGGCAGGACGGGCGCTATGGGTAGTGGATGCGGATCTAAACCCTGCGCCTTCTGGCGTTGCCGGTGAGTTGCTCATTGGTGGTGATCTCTTGGCGCGAGGCTACCTGGGCCGCCCGAGTTTGAGCGCGGAGCGCTTCGTGGCGGACCCGTTCGGTGAGGCGGGAGGTCGGCTGTACCGGACGGGGGACCTGGTGAGGTGGAACGGCGAAGGGCAGTTGGAGTACTTGGGTCGGATCGACCACCAGGTCAAGATTCGGGGGTTCCGGATTGAGCTGGGGGAAGTGGAGGCGCAGTTGCTGTCGCAGCCCGAGGTGAGGGAAGCGGTGGTGGTGGCCAAGGAAGGTCCGGGCGGAGCGCGGCTGGTGGGTTACGTGTCGGCGCAGGCCGGGAAGGTGATTGAGGTGAGCGAGCTGCGCGAGCGGCTGGGCCGGGCGTTGCCGGACTACATGGTGCCCAGTGTGATCGTGGCGGTGGAGAGCTTGCCGCTCAATGCCAACGGCAAGGTGGACAGGAAGGCGCTGCCGGAGCCGGGGTTCGAGAGCGGGCAGGAGTACGAAGCGCCGCAGGGTGAGGTGGAAGAGGCGCTGGCCAGGATCTGGTCGGAGGTGCTGGGTGTGGAGCGCGTGGGCCGGCACGACAACTTCTTCGAGTTGGGCGGGCATTCGTTGATGGCCTTGAGTGTGCTTGAGCGCATGCGCACACAAGGTATGGCCGTGCAAGTGCGCACGCTGTTCCAGCAGCCTGAACTGTCGTCCTTTGCACAGGTTGTTGCGCAGAACGAGGATCGTCGCGAAGTAGCTGTTCCACCCAACCTCATCCCGCTGGATTGCCAGGCAATCCAGCCTGAGATGTTGACGCTGGTCGAACTGGACGCGGAGCAAATCAGGTGCATGGAAGCGGCAGTGCCGGGTGGTGCGGCCAACATCCAGGACATCTATCCTCTAGCGCCGCTGCAGGAAGGCATTCTGTTCCACCACATGTTGCAGCAGCAGGGCGATGCTTATGTCACCTCGTGTCTGTTGAGCTTCGACAGCCGGGGGCGACTGGAGCACTTCATCGCTTGCTTTAATCGGGTGATTGCGCGCCATGACATCCTGCGCACGGCGGTGCTGTGGGAAGGGCTCAAGGAACCGGTGCAAGTCGTCCATCGACAGGCCCACCTGCAGATCGAGTGGCTTCAGGATGCGGTCCCAGGCAACGTGGCCGAGCGGCTGAACGAACAAGTTGATCCCCGGCACCATCGCATCGATGTGCGGAAGGCACCGATGATCCGGGCTGTGGCAGCGCATGACACGGAGCAAGGGCGCTGGCTGCTGCAGTTGCCCAGCCACCACCTGGTGCTGGATCACACGACGCTTGATCTGATCGTCGAAGAGATTGCCCTGATCCAGCAAGGCCGGGAGGCGGAGTTGCCTGAGCCGGTGCCGTTCCGGCGCTTCGTGGCGCAGGCACGGCTGGGCATGAGTCCGGTCGAGCATGAGGCCTTCTTTACCAAGATGCTGGGCGACGTGGATGAGCCGACGGCGCCGTTCGGGCTGCTGGACGTGCAGGGTGATGGTAGCGACATTGAAGAGGTGAAGCTGCCACTGGAGGCGGAACTGTCCGCGCGGATTCGGCAGCAAGCCAGGCGGCATGGGGTGAGTGCGGCCAGCTTATTCCACTTGGCATGGGCCCTGGTGCTGGCCAAGACCACGGGCAAGAACGACGTGGTGTTCGGCACCGTGCTGTTCGGGCGCATGCAGGGTGGTGAAGGTGCAGCGCGGGCACTGGGGATGTTCATCAATACATTGCCCATCCGCATCAAGCTGGGTGCGAGAAGCGTGGCACAGAGCCTGCGCGAGACCCATGCGGTGCTGACTGGTCTGCTAAACCATGAGCACGCCAGTCTGTCGCTGGCACAGCGCTGCAGCGGGCTGCCGGGTGGCACGCCGCTGTTCTCGGCCTTGTTCAACTACCGCTACAGCGGAGGGCAGGAGGCGGAGGCAGCCATCCTTGCGTGGGACGGCATGGAGTCGCTGGGCGGGGCGGAGCGCACCAACTATCCGGCAGGCATGTCGGTGGACGACCTGGGGCAAGGCTTCGAACTGGTGGGGCAGGTCAGCAAGTCCATCGGTGCGCGGCGGCTGTGCGAGTACACGCAGGCTGCCGTCGCCGGTATCGTCGAAGCGTTGGCTGATCGGCCACAGGAAGCGGTGGGGATGTGGAGTTGCTCACTGACGCTGAGCGTCAGCAACTCAAGGGCTGGGGCGAGAACCTGCAGCGTTACCCGGGTGCTGATCCGGTGCACCGGCTGATCGAGCAGCAGGCCCAGGCCCATCCTGAAGCGGTGGCACTGCTCTTTGGTGACGAGGTACTGAGCTACGGCGAGTTGAACACGCGAGCCAACCGGTTGGCGCACCGGCTGATCAAGCTGGGTGTGAAGCCTGAAGTGAAGGTGGGCATTGCGGTGGAGCGCTCCCTCGAGATGGTGGTGGGGCTGTTGGGGATACTGAAGGCGGGCGGAGCGTATGTGCCGCTGGACCCGGAGTACCCGGCGGACCGGCTGGCCTACATGGTCGGGGACAGTGGGATTGGGCTGCTGCTGACGCAGCGTGCGGTGAAGGAGCGCCTCCCGGTGGCCGAAGGGCTGGTGGTGCTGGAGCTCGATGGGCTGGATCTGGCGAAGGAGCCCATGCACAACCCTGATGTGGCGGTGCATGGGGAGAACCTGGCGTATGTGATCTACACCTCGGGATCGACGGGCAGGCCCAAGGGCGTTGGCATTCCTCATCACAGTTTGGTCGAGCACGCTCAAGTGGCCGTTGACTTCTTCGGTCTGACCAATGCAGATCGGATGCTCCAGTTCGCCACGTTGAACTTCGATGGTTGCATCGAGCAGTTGTTCCCACCACTCGTCAAGGGGGCATCCGTGGTGCTGCGCGGTCCTGCTTTGTGGGATAGCACCACGTTTCATCAGCAACTGCTAGACAAGCAGATCAGTGTTGTGGATATCACGACGGCGTACTGGCTGTTGCTGGTGCAGGACTTTGCCCGGCAAGGCATCCATGATTACGGCGTGTTACGCCAGCTTCATGCTGGCGGCGAAGCCATGCCACCGGAAGGTCTCAATGCTTGGCGTGCAGCGGGTCTGGCGCACGTCAAGCTGCTGAACACCTATGGTCCGACCGAGGCGACGGTGACAGCCTCGATCCTGGATTGCCACCCCTACGTGAGCGGGGGCAAGCTGCTGCCGCTGCAAATGCCGATTGGCACACCCTTGGCAGGACGGGCGCTATGGGTAGTGGATGCGGATCTAAACCCTGCGCCTTCTGGCGTTGCCGGTGAGTTGCTCATTGGTGGTGATCTCTTGGCGCGAGGCTACCTGGGCCGGCCGAGTCTGAGCGCGGAGCGCTTCGTGGCGGACCCGTTCGGTGAGGCGGGAGGTCGGCTGTACCGGACGGGGGACCTGGTGAGGTGGAACGGCGAAGGGCAGTTGGAGTACTTGGGTCGGATCGACCACCAGGTCAAGATTCGGGGGTTCCGGATTGAGCTGGGGGAAGTGGAGGCGCAGTTGCTGTCGCAGCCCGAGGTGAGGGAAGCGGTGGTGGTGGCCAAGGAAGGTCCGGGCGGAGCGCGGCTGGTGGGTTACGTGTCGGCGCAGGCCGGGAAGGTGATTGAGGTGAGCGAGCTGCGCGAGCGGCTGGGCCGGGCGTTGCCGGACTACATGGTGCCCAGTGTGATCGTGGCGGTGGAGAGCTTGCCGCTCAATGCCAACGGCAAGGTGGACAGGAAGGCGCTGCCGGAGCCGGGGTTCGAGAGCGGGCAGGAGTACGAAGCGCCGCAGGGTGAGGTGGAAGAGGCGCTGGCCAGGATCTGGTCGGAGGTGCTGGGTGTGGAGCGCGTGGGCCGGCACGACAACTTCTTCGAGTTGGGCGGGCATTCGCTAACCGTTCTGAGGTTGCAGACAAAGTTGCTGGAGAGCTTTTCGGTCAGCCTTCCGCTACGTGACTATTTTGAGAGTCCCACGCCGGTTCTGCTGGCCGGGAAATTAACCCGAAAAATGGCGACAACCGAAAGAGCTTCGGATATTGAGCAAATGGCTGTCCTCATGGAGCTTCTGGAGACTTGAATGAAAATTGATAAGCATGAGATCGTCAGGCGCTTCGCCTGTCTTCCCCAAGAAAAGCAAAAGGCATTTCTGGAGGTTCTGAAGGATAAGGGGATCGATTTCGGGCAGTTGCCAATCTATCCGGCCGGGAGGAATGGCGTCCCATTGGCTCTCTCCTACGCGCAGGTACGTCAGTGGTTTCTGTGGCAGCTGGAGTCTGGGAGCACGGCGTACCACATCAGCGGGGCGCTGAAGCTGCGGGGCGATCTGGATGTTGAAGCGCTGAAGACGAACTTCGAAGCACTGGTGGTGCGGCACGAATCGCTGCGCACGGTGTTCCGAGCGGGGGAAGACGGGCTGGCTGAGCAAGTCATCCAGGCGGATGGTCAAGCGCAGATCGAAGAGATCGACCTGAGTGCGGTGGCTGACGAAGAGCGCGAGGCGAAGGTGCGAGAGGTCGCGGCGCGGCTGCACCAGACCCCCTTCGACCTGAAAGCGGGCCCGTTACTGCGAGTGGGGCTGATCCGGGAGGCGGCCGACGAGCACGTGCTGGTGGTGGTGATGCACCACATCATCTCCGACGGCTGGTCAATGCAGATCATCGTCGACGAGTTCGTGGCGCAATACCGCGCGCAGGTGCAAGGGCAAGCGCCACAACTGGCGCCGCTGCCGATCCAGTACGCCGACTACGCAGTGTGGCAGAGGAACTGGCTGGAAGCCGGAGAGAAGGACCGGCAACTGGCTTACTGGAAAGCACAACTGGGCGACGATCACCCGGTGCTGCAATTGCCGGCGGACCACCCTCGCAAGGCTGATGGCGTCTACAGTGCGGCCCGCCATGGTCTCGAACTGCCGAGCGAACTGGTGCAGGGCCTGCACCAGCGGGAGCGAGCCGAAGGGGCGACGCTGTTCATGGTGCTACTGGCCGGGGTGCAAGCGCTGCTCCACCGCTACAGCGGCCAGCAAGACATCCGGGTGGGGTACCCATAGCCAACCGTCACCGCGTGGAGACCGAAGGCGTGGTGGGCTTCTTCGTTAACACGCAAGTGCTGCGCAACGTAATTGGTGGGCGGTTGAGTCTGGCGCAAGTACTCAAGCAGGCCAAGGAAGCTGCCCTCGGTGCGCAGACGCACCAGGATCTGCCCTTCGAGCAATTGGTCGAGGCGCTGCAGCCGGAGCGCAACTTGGGCACCAACCCGTTGTTCCAGGTGATGTTCAACCACCAGCGGCAAGACCATCGGGCGCTGCAGCAATTGCCCGGACTCACGCTGGAAGACTATGCGCTGGGCGAACAGCATGCGCAGTTTGAACTGACAGTTGACACGGTCGAAGACGCCGACGGCCAGGTGCGTGTGAGCTTCACCTACGCCGAGGAGTTGTTCGAGGCGAGCACGATCGAGCGGATGGCGGGGCACTACGTGGCGCTGCTGCAAGCATTGGCTGATCGGCCACAGGAAGCGGTGGGGATGTGGAGTTGCTCACTGACGCTGAGCGTCAGCAACTCAAGGGCTGGGGCGAGAACCTGCAGCGTTACCCGGGTGCTGATCCGGTGCACCGGCTGATTGAGCAGCAGGCCCAGGCCCATCCTGAAGCGGTGGCACTGCTCTTTGGTGACGAGGTACTGAGCTACGGCGAGTTGAACACGCGAGCCAACCGGTTGGCGCACCGGCTGATCAAGCTGGGTGTGAAGCCTGAAGTGAAGGTGGGCATTGCGGTGGAGCGCTCCCTCGAGATGGTGGTGGGGCTGTTGGGGATACTGAAGGCGGGCGGAGCGTATGTGCCGCTGGATCCGGAGTACCCGGCGGACCGGCTGGCCTACATGGTCGGGGACAGTGGGATTGGGCTGCTGCTGACGCAGCGTGCGGTGAAGGAGCGCCTCCCGGTGGCCGAAGGGCTGGTGGTGCTGGAGCTCGATGGGCTGGATCTGGCGAAGGAGCCCATGCACAACCCTGATGTGGCGGTGCATGGGGAGAACCTGGCGTATGTGATCTACACCTCGGGATCGACGGGCAGGCCCAAGGGGGCGTCGATCCGGCATCGGGCACTGAGCAGTTGTATGACCTGGATGCAGCAGACCTA
This sequence comes from Diaphorobacter sp. HDW4A, assembly GCF_011305995.1. Taxonomy (GTDB): domain Bacteria; phylum Pseudomonadota; class Gammaproteobacteria; order Burkholderiales; family Burkholderiaceae_C; genus Diaphorobacter_A. The sequence goes on from NZ_CP049910.1 coordinate 589,103, forward strand.
CGGCCTGACGGTGGTCGACACCGTGCTGCACAAGGCACCGTTCTGCTTCGACGTGTCGGTATGGGAGATCTTCTGGCCCTTGACCGCCGGCGTGCGGCTGGTGGTGGCCAATCCGGGAGATCACCGAGATCCAGCGAGGATCACCGATCTGATCCTCAAGCATGAGATCACGACGCTCAACTTCGTGCCTGCGATGCTACAGGCCTTCCTGGCACATGAAGGCATCGAGGCGCAGACACGACTGCGTTATGTGATTTGCGGTGGCGAAGCCATGCCGGCGGCCACGCAGAGCGAAGCACTGCGTCGGCTCAAGGGTGTGAGCCTGCAGAACCTGTATGGGCCGACCGAGACCACCATTCACGTGACCCGCTGGACCTGTCGGGATGACGGTCAGAGCCAAGTGCCAATTGGGCAGCCCATCTCCGAGACGCAAGCTTACGTGCTGGACGAATCTCTGGAGCGAGTGCCGCAGGGCGTGGCGGGCGAACTCTACATCGGCGGAGAGCTACTGGGCCGCGGTTACTTCAACCGCCCGAGTCTGAGCGCGGAGCGCTTCGTGGCGGACCCGTTCGGTGAGGCGGGAGGTCGGCTGTACCGGACGGGGGACCTGGTGAGGTGGAACGGCGAAGGGCAGTTGGAGTACTTGGGTCGGATCGACCACCAGGTCAAGATTCGGGGGTTCCGGATTGAGCTGGGGGAAGTGGAGGCGCAGTTGCTGTCGCAGCCCGAGGTGAGGGAAGCGGTGGTGGTGGCCAAGGAAGGTCCGGGCGGAGCGCGGCTGGTGGGTTACGTGTCGGCGCAGGCCGGGAAGGTGATTGAGGTGAGCGAGCTGCGCGAGCGGCTGGGCCGGGCGTTGCCGGACTACATGGTGCCCAGTGCGATCGTGGCGGTGGAGAGCTTGCCGCTCAATGCCAACGGCAAGGTGGACAGGAAGGCGCTGCCGGAGCCGGGGTTCGAGAGCGGGCAGGAGTACGAAGCGCCGCAGGGTGAGGTGGAAGAGGCGCTGGCCAGGATCTGGTCGGAGGTGCTGGGTGTGGAGCGCGTGGGCCGGCACGACAACTTCTTCGAGTTGGGCGGGGACTCTCTTCGCGCGCTCAGACTTGTTGCCGCAGCCAAAGGAGCTAGCCTAACTTTACGAGATGTGATGGCTCGACCTACTCTGGCAGGGATGCTGAAGAATCGAGAGACGGTACGCCACAACGCAGAGCACTTTGCTCGCCTTAATAGCCTGTGTTGGACCAGATCTCCGCTGTTCTGTCTCCATGCGGGAGAAGGTACCTCATTTCCATATTTGCCGCTTGCACGGCATTTGGATCAGGTCCGTACGGTTTTCGGAGTCTCGTGCCGAAGGATTCTAAATCATGATCACCATGACGAATCTCTTGTAACCATGGCCGCAGACTACGCACAGTCCATTCGGCATATCCAGCCCAAAGGCCCTTACTACCTGCTTGGTTGGTCGCTTGGAGGAGCGTTGGCGTCGTTGGTTGCAAACCAATTGGAGACTCAGTGCGAGCACGTCGCAATGCTGAGTCTTGTTGATCCACTCATTCCAGGAACAGATGAAGCTCAGGAGGAGAACTGGAAGGAGTCGTTACGAGAGTTTGTTGAAACAGTGCTACCGAATTCGTATATGAATCGATTTGATGAGTTAATAATGCGTGCCGAGAACAGCGCTGAGGAGACTGTCGCTGGCATTTTGAGAGAGTTGGTTGCAGATGAGAAAGCGCCGGACGCGATTGCACTACCTAAGTTGGAGATGGGCATAGCAGGCGTTGGGCCAGACTTGCTGGCGCGAGGTTTTTGCGTAGCAAGATATCTCCGAGAACTGGCTCGGTCTATTGACGCGCTGCCCCCGACTTTTGTTGCTCCCCATTGTTGGTGGGATTCGAATCGTCCAGAAAGCCATCGACTGGCGCTGTATGCGCAACTGGGGCAACCCGCAGCATCGACAGAACTGGTGTCCGCACATTCGGAAATGATGAATGATGACGCGCTTTCGATGGCTCTAGTACAGTTACTGTCTTAAAAACCGGGCGGTCTCAAATCTGGAGTGCAACACCTTGCCCCTCTGGTAAGGTGTAACGATGACTAGAAAATTCCAACAGATGCAAGCCGAAGAGCGCATGGCGCTGGCGGCGATGAAGCTGCAGGGGATGTCCCTGGGGAGCAGGGGCATTGAAGCGCTCAACCGCAAGCCCAACACCAGTCGCAAGAAAGCCGGCGAGCAGATCCATTCGTACCTGCTGCGCGAGCTGACGATCGATCGGCCCGACCAAGTCTGGGCAGCCTGCGAAGAAGCTGTCTACATGAGGCTTGCTGTGGGTCAAGCGGTGCTGCCGCTTGGCTTGACCTGTGAGCGCCTTGCTGCGGATCTCTTGCTCGATCTTGTACAGCGCGCCGATGCGCCGCAGCGCCTCGGCGGCTGCCTGCGGTTCAGCACCCCGATGGCCAGTGCAAACTCCCCCGTCTGTGGCCACCCCAAGCTCCCCCAGGCAAGGACGGCGGATTATGAAGGCTCGGTGCTGAGGGCCAGGCGGCTGGCGGCCTCCTTGAGCCACACAAACCTGGGAGTTCTGACCATCCCCAGTTGCCAGGTTTGATCAGTGTTCATCGGGGTTGTGGCAGTTTTGCAAGGCCGACTACAGAGCGGGCGGCGGCGCCGTGGATAACGCTACGCCGCAGGGCTCCACTTAACCGAGGGGATTTCCAGTCCAAGCAAACGGGGCCACCTCTAAGTTGGAATTGCCGCATGGCGCGCCACGACAAATATCAGAAGCGATATGTCGTACTCAGGTTGACCGTTCGTCTGACCCCCGGATAGTAGCCATAGGCGAAGGATCCAACATAATCTTTATTAAGTGCGTTGTTTATGTTCAACACGGTAGACCATTGCTTCGCATCGTAGCGGATCGCCACGTCCATCAGCGTATGCGACGGAATGGTCACGAGGTTCTCACTGTCAGCGTAACGCTTGCCGACGTGGCGTACTCCCATACCGAAGCCGAGCCCGCGTAGATCTCCACCCTGAACACGGTAGTCCAGCCAAGCCGAAGCCATCTGTTGGGGTACATTGACGGGACGTTTCCCAAGATCTATATCGTTGCTGCGTGTGACCTCAGTTTTGCTCAAGGTATATTGCGCGGAAACGTTTAATCCTCGGGTTATCTCCTGCTTGACTTCCACTTCCAAGCCGCGTGACAGGATCTCGCCAGTCTGAACCGCGTAGCCCACATGATCCGGGTCGGTTGTTTGTACGTTCGTTTTACTCAGGTTGAATAGCGAGGCAGAGATCAGACCATTGCCCTGATTAGGTTGGTATTTCACACCCACTTCATACTGCTTCCCGCGGGAAGGATCGAAGCGTTTGCCCGAAAAATCCGCACCGGTCTGAGGCAGGAACGATTCAGTGTAGCTTGCATACGGCGCCCATCCGGAGCTCGTGAGATAGCTTATTCCCAGGCGTCCTGTGACCGCTGAGTCATTAACCGAAGTGCTGGTGCCAGTTAGGTGGTCACTGCTGCGGGTTTGGACTGAGTCATGACGTAAACCCGCGTTCAGGCGCCAATGCTGTCCCAACTTCATCTGGTCTTGGATATACACGCCGGTTTGCCGCTGAACGTCTTGTGAGTCGGAATACGCTGTTTGCGGTTCGGATACGGCGAGACCATAGAGTGGGGATAGAACATTCAATCCCGGCGCCGCGCCAATTGTGGCCTTGGCTTTGTAATTGATTCGAATCCAGTCTAGGCCCAATAGCGTTGTATGCTCAATACCGCCAAGCTGGAACCGTCCCATCAGCTGATTGTCAATGGCCGTGTGACGCATCGACTCATAGTGGCCGTAGGCATCGCGCGTCATGTTTCCCAGGGTGTCTGCGCTTTCGACGCCCCAGCCCCATACGAACCGGGTGTCGACATTGTTCGACGCCGTGCGCATGTTTTGACGGAACGTCCATGTGGCGTTGAGTCGATGCTCAAACTGATACCCAAGACTCCATTGCCGTTGGTTGTGTCGATCAAAAGCCGGCTCACCGGTTAGCACTCCGGAGCGCTGTTGGCCCGGTCCTAGATACTCGGTCGCATTTGTCCCCGCGCGGATATCCAGAAAATCAGAAAGCAGAGTCAATGAAGTGTCATCAGACTGACGCCAGGTAATTGACGGAGCCAAGTAGACGCGCTTCGTACGTTTATCGTCATAGTTTGGATAGTCGTTTTGTGGTTGATTGTCACGGCCGAGTGCAATCAGTCTATACATCAAACTTCCGTCCTCTGAGAGGAGGCCCCCTACGTCAGTTGCCAACTCTCGTCGGCCGAAGTTGCCGATTTGAACCCGTACTTCATTGTTGGGGGCTGCATCGGGGCGCTTACTTACGCGCGCCACTACGCCACCAGCATCGCCCTGGCCGTACATAACCGATGACGGACCGCGAAGAACTTCAATCCGCTCCAACCCATAGGGTTCGTTCTGCTGGCTTGTGTAACCACTTCCCGGCTGGCGCAAGCCATCTAGATAGCTGGCAGAGTAGATGTTCTCAAAGCCACGGATGGTGAACCACTCAAAGCCTCGATCATCGCGACCGTAGGTTTCCGCAAGAACACCAGGCACATAGCGGATGGCTTCGATGACCGATGTTGCTCCGCGCGCGTCAAGCTCCTCCCTAGTGATCACCGAAACTGACTGCGGCGTTTCAAGGATCGAAGTGTCGGTTTTTGTTGCGGTGGAACTACGCTTCGCTACATAGCCTTGCACCGGTCCTGTCGCCGTTTCCTGATCAGCTCTTGCCTTAACAGACACTACCGGTAATGTGGCTTCCAGAGGTTCATTTTGAGTATCCGCGGACTCGGCAGCGCAGGCAATGCTGGTGACAAATAACCCGAGAAGGCCCGCTTGGAGCGCGCGCGCGATTGGGGTGAGTTGTGCGACAGGCACCTCTCTTTCATACAGATTGCTGAGATTGAGCATGGCTAGTTAGCTTGGTTGGAGGATAAAGTGCTGGGGAGGAGGCAAGAGCAGGCCCAATCAGAGGGCGCTAACTGCCATTCGTTGCTTGGGAGACTGTGTCGTTGAAAACAAGGCTTCACCGATCTCGCCCGTACGCACCGCAGTCACTGACAGCAGCGTGTCACTCAGGCCGTGTGTTGGTTCGCTGGCGCCCTGCACGAAGATCGCCGGGTGGAAATCGGGAGCGGTCTGGAGACGATAGTGACGGTCGATTTCGAAGCTGCCGAGATGCGGAGCCAGGGAGGTGAGCACGGTCTTGTGGTACTCGCGCTCGTAGCCTGTCGCCAGTACTACTGCGTCATAGCGGGTGGTGCTGGTTCGTTCGCTGTTCAGGTCATGCAGCGTCAGGTGCACGCCGTCGTTGGTGGCACGGACATCCCTAACCTCATGTCGGCGCAGGAATTGGTGGCGTGTCTCTGCCTTGACCTTCTGTTCGTAGAACACCTTGAAGATCTGCTGGATCAATTCCAGATCCGGGCAGGCGTAGTTCGTATGGCGAAACTCGCGCAGCAGTTCAACGCGCTCGGCCGGGGTGCGGCTGAACATGTGGTCGACGAAATCGACGTTGAAGATCTCGTTGACGAAGGGACTGTCGTCGGACGGCTTGATCGCCCGGGCGCGCATGACGAGGTCGACCTGGGGAGTGTTGGGCCGGCCGTGGAGATCCATGAAAATCTCGGCAGCGCTCTGGCCGGCGCCGATGATGGCGATCTTCTGGGCATCGGGATTGGCTGCGATGCTGCGCAGGTAGTTGTGGGAATGAAAGACTCGCGGATCGTCCTTGAAGGGACGGAAGCACTCGGGCACATGAACGGTGCCGCCAACGCTCACGACGAGGTTGCGGGCCAGGCGCTCATGCACTTCGCCGGCCTGGTCGCGTGAGCGCACGCGCAGCAGGGCGACTTCGCCGCCGCGCTTCTCCGGCAACACCTCCACTACGTCCTCGCCATAGACGCAACGATCCTCGAACTGGGCCGCAGCCCAAGCGAAGTAGTCACTGAACTCGTGGCGGCTGGGGAAGAAGGTTTTCAGGTTGATGAAGTCCTGCAGACGCTGCTTTTCGTGCAGGTAGTTGACGAAGGTGAAGCGGCTGGTCGGGTTGCGCAGCGTGGCGAGATCCTTGAGGAAGGAGATCTGCATGTGTGCGTGATCAAGCACCATGTTCGGGTGCCAGGTGAAGGCGGCTTGCCGTTCGATGAACAGTGAGCTGATGTTGTGGGCGCCGGTCTGCCGCTTCTCGTCCAGGGCGATGGCAAGCGCGATGTTGGATGGACCGAAGCCGATGCCGATGAAGTCATGAATGAGCATGCCGCACTCCTTTGTCAGGTTGGGTTGGCACCACATGGGTGCGCCAAGTTGCCGACCACATGTCCGGCCGGATTACAGATACCTAGACGGGGTGCCCCGGCGTTTGTTTAGTCGACCAGCCTGAGTGCTTTCTTCGGGGGGTGGTTCTTAAACAATCGAGCTGGTTGTTCGTCTTGCATGCGTGATGTGTCGATCTGTCTGGAGGGTTGAGCGCCCTCCTTCGTGATCGGGCACGGAAGTGCTGCTGCGTTGCCGTCGCGTCGGGGCGCTCGGGTGCGGGCATGCGGGTCATTTCTTCCTTCAACTTTTTTGGCGATTGGGCGCAGATGGCAAAGACGAAGCTTGTTTACATTTGGTCGTTGAGGAATGCGGCGGCCGACAAGGCTGGGCAGTACATCGAGTACAAGGGGGAGCGGCGTTACATGAAGTCGCCGCTCGAGGACCTGGTCGAAGCCTTGAATGGGACGGGGCTGGGGGATGCCTACTCCCTGGAGGCGGTCGTGTTTGACGACGACGAGGAGTCGGCTCGGGACGGGGTGGCAGTCAAGGACTACGGCTTTTCGTATCAACCTGGCAGGCAGTGGTTCTATCCGCCGGCGCTCGAGGTGGGTGGGCGGCGGGTGAACGATCTGCTGTGTGCCATCCCTTCGACATACCGCCGGCTGCCCCTGGACGCGGCTGAGCGTGTTGCGGGCAAGAGCGCTTTCGAGGCTCGCCTACTGGACAAGTTGCTGACGCTGGGCGCGGAACTCGTGGTGCTGGACGGATTGCTGGTGATCCTCGATGAACTGGTGCGTCCGGGCGCGCCGTTCGACCGCAAGATCGTCAACATCCACCCCGGCATCACCCGGATCGAGTCGCCTTACGAGCGCCGGGGTGCCTATGCAACCCTCGATGCGCTGCATGGGGCAAAGGGGAAAAAGGTGGTGAACTGGCAGACGATGGAGGTGAAGCCAGTGCCGGTGGTGGACATGACCGGGGCATCGTTTCACTACGTCGATAACGGTATCGATTCCGGCGAGGTGATCGTCGACGTGCTCAATACCCGGATCGATCCGCGGGACACCATCCTGGAATTGCGCTGGAACAATTTCAACAACAGCCTGTTCCCGGCGCTGCGGCAGGGGCTGGCGCACATGGCCGGGCTGTCTGACGTGGTTGGGAACGAGCCGGCATGATCACGTTCTTCAATGCCGATCACGTTCATCACCAAGGCAAGCTGGAGATGTTCCGTGGCGAGCTGGTGCCGTGCTTCGAGGTCTTGGCGCGAGCCGAGCGCGTTCTAGACGAACTGCAGCGGCGTCGACTGGGTGCCATCGAGGCGCCGTTGCCTTGCGGCGATTCTGCGTTGTACCGGGTTCATGCGCCGCGCTACGTCGATTTCCTTCGCGGCGCCTGGGACGAGTGGGTTGCCCTGGATCCGGCGCACGGGAATCGTGATGCGCTGCCTTCGGTTTGGCCGGTGCGGCAACATCGCAGCGACGTCCTGCCCGAGAACTTTGCGGCACGCATGGGTCTGTTCTCATTCGATGTGGGTACGCCGCTCACCAGCGGTACTTGGTGTGCTGCGCGTGGTGGTGCGGCGTGTGCGCTGTCTGCCGTCGAATGCATCCGCTCAGGCGCAAAGTCGGCCTTCGCGCTGACGCGTCCGCCAGGCCATCATGCCGGCCATGACTTCTTCGGGGGCTACTGCTTCTTGAACAACGCCGCCATCGCGGCGCAGGCGCTGCGCGACGGCGGTGCGGAGCGGGTGGCGGTGCTGGACGTCGACTACCACCACGGCAACGGCACGCAGAGCCTCTTCTACGAGCGTGCCGATGTCTTTTTCGCGAGCATTCACGGCGATCCGCGAACCGAGTACCCGTTTTATCTCGGCTATGCCGACGAGGCGGGGGTGGGGGCCGGATGTGGCTTCAATTTGAATATTCCGTTGCCGCGAGGAACCGAGCTCCCAGTCTGGCGTGCGGCGCTGGCGGATGCGCTGCGCGCCATCGGCGACTTCCGCGCCGATGCCCTGGTGGTGTCGCTGGGGGTCGATACCTTCGAGGCCGACCCGATCTCCGGGTTCCGATTGCGCAGTGACGACTACCTCCGGGTCGGCGAGGACATCGCCCGCGCCGGGCTGCCCACGGTGTTTGTGCTGGAAGGCGGCTACGCGGTAGAGGAGATCGGAGTCAATGTGGTGAACGTACTGGAAGGGTTTGAAGCGTGTTCTTCTTGAGCGGGTTGTCGGGAGTGGGGCGAGGCGCGCTTGCATGGCGCGCTTGGGCGTTGATGCTTTGTGGCGGGCTGCTGCTGTTGGCGGGGGGCTCGCATGCGAAGGAGCGCGTGCCGTTGGAGCAGTCGGTTGTGACAGGTGTCGAAATTCGGCGCACCACGGATGGCATTCCGCATCTGCGGGCGGGCAGTTGGCGTGAGCTCGGGATCGGCGTTGGCTATGTCCAGGCGCAGGACGCGCTGTGTACCTTGGCCGAAGCGTTCGTCACCTACGAGGGGAGGCGCGCCTGGTTCTTCGGGGCCGATGGCAGGCCGGCGCGGGACTCCACCTTCGGAAGGCCGAAGAATGTCGATCTGGATTTCTTCTTCCGCGCCTTCGCTGATGACGTCGTGTTGGCCCGTTACCGGGAGCAGCATCCGCCCGAGCTGAATGAACTCATCGACGGATTTGCTGCGGGTTACAACCGCTATCTTGCGGATGCTCGCAACGGCCGTGCTCGGGCCGTCGGTCGGTCATGCCTGAAGCAAGCTTGGGTTCGGGACATCACGGCGGACGACATTCATCGGCGCATGTATGCGGCCCAGATTGCCGCGGGCTATGCCAAGTTCGTGACCGAGATGGCCAACGCCAAGCCCACGAAGTCCGCAGCAGTGGCTGAAACGGGGAAGGGGGGCGATACAGCGCTGCGCGCTCGGCTCGCCCAAAGGATAGGCACGCAGCCCGGCATTGGCAGCAACGTCCTCGCTTTCGGCCGCGAGGCCACGGGGGGTGACGGAGCAGTGTTGTTTGGCAATCCTCATTGGTATTGGGGCGGGCCGGATCGCTTCTACCAGATGCACCTGACGATCCCCGGCAAGGTCGATGTGGCGGGTGTCGCCTTTCTGGGTGTGCCGGTGGTCATGATCGGTTTCAACGATCATGTGGCCTGGAGTCATACGGTCTCGGAAGCACGCCGTTTCGGGCTGTTCGATGTGGCGCTGGATGAAGCCGATCCGACGCGTTATCGGGTCGATGGAAAGACCGAGGAAATGATGGCGTACGAGGTTGGCGTTGACGTGCGTGGGGATGATGGGCGCGTGCGCCGCTTGACACGCACCTTCTATCGAACCCGTTTCGGACCGATGGTGGATCTTGGTGACCACAACGCCGCCTTCGGCTGGGGCTCGGCCCACGCATTGGTCATTCGGGATGTGAATGCGGAGAACTTTCGCATCTTCCGCAATTTCTTCTACTGGAATCAGGCGAAGTCGCTGGATGACTTCATCGCGATCCAGCGCCGCGAGGCGGCCGTGCCATGGGTTAATACGGTGGCCATTGGCCAAGGGGACGGGCGGGTCTGGTACGGCGATGTCGGAGCGGTGCCCAATGCCCCGGACGATCTGCGCAAGGCGTGCATGACGCCGCTGGCAACGGGCTTCGCGAATGTGGATCCGCTCACTCCCGTCCTCGACGGCAGTCGCTCGGCCTGCGATTGGCGGGCCGATTTGTCCGCGGTGCAGCCGGGTGCCATGCCGGTTGCTGCATTGCCCTGGCTGCTGCGCGAAGACTATGTGGCGAACATGAACGACAGTTACTGGCTCAGCAGTGTCCGCCAGCCGTTGGAAGGGTTTCCTTCACTGTTGGGTGGCGAGCGCCAGCCGTTGGGGCTGCGGGGTAGATTGGGGCACCACATGGCGCTTGATCTGCTCCAGTGGCAGGCCGCATCGGCCGAAGCCCTGAGTCGCCGCGCGATGAGGGACGTGCTGACGCCACGGGCCTATTCGGCCGAACTGTTCAAGGATGAGGTACTCGCCCAGGCTTGTGCTCAGCGGTTGGTCCAACTGGATGCCGCCGCGCTGAAGGCAGCGGGGCTGGATGGGCTGGTGAAGGTTTCGTCAGCGGTGCGCAAGGTCGACATCGGACGGGCTTGCACAGTCCTGCGCCGCTGGTCGAACAAGGCCAATGCTGACGACCGTGGTGCCTTGCTTTGGGAGGCGCTCTGGGCTCGCCTGGAGCAGATTCCGGCCGACGACCTCTACGGGGTCGCGTTTTCCGGCGACGCACCCTTGGATTCGCCTCGCAAGCTGCAGGTGGGCGACGGACGGGCGACCAAGGCTTTGGCTGTGACCGTGCTGGAGTTTGGTGCCAAAGGCTGGCCGTTGGATGAGGCGTTGGGTAACCGTCGCTTCGTGGCAAGCGGCGGGCATCGCTATCCGATCTATGGCGGATGTCATTCGGCGGGCTATTTCACCGTGGCCTGCGATGATGACGGTGGCAACCGAATGGGGCCGGACTCCTTGGCGAACAGCTACCTTCAGGTGGTGCGCTTCGGTTCTTTCGGAGTGGAGGCCCACACGCTGCTTGCACACGGCCAGGACGAAGCCGCAGTGGTCGGCGGTCAAGGTGCGGCCCCGGTTGCCCGGTATGCCCGCAAGGCTTGGCTGCGCTTCCCGTTCCGTGAGGACGAGATCAGGCGCGATCCAGGGTTGAAACGCACCGTACTGCAGCGCTGATAGAAGGCGCGCTTGCAGAGAAAAATGGAGCGGAGTTGAATCCGATGAGCCGGGCTGCGCCGTGTCGCATTGCTGGCACGGTGGCGGTTCTGCGGTGGGGGTAGGGTCTGGTTGGGCCTTTCTCCCGCGGATTCGCCGTTGCAGCGACGCCTTTCATTTGCCCTCCTCCATCGGAAGCCTCGTGTCGGCCGTCGATCTGGCCATTCACCAACAGGTTCATGCGCTCTACAGTGACCACCACGGTTGATCGCACGGGTCATCATCCGGGCGCGATGACCGGGGTGGATAATTTCAATCTGGCTGTCCCGTCGGACCAAGGTATCGACCGTCTGCGCGGTGCGCCGGTGCCAGCGGGCAGGCGCCACAGTAGTCCTGACCAGGCACACGGTAGAACAGGCAGCACTGACGGTGCAGGGTGATGGTGCTGGCTGCCCCATCCTCGACATGCACCGCCGTGCGCTTCCGGCCGTAAAGGGGATTGGGACGGCCATCGGGATGTGTCGGCTGTTGCAGCAATGTTTCCCGGTCCGCGGCGATGTGATCGGCGTTGTTGGTCAGTGCCAGCGCCTGCTCGAGAATGACCTCCAGGTAGCGTGCCGCGTTGCCCCAGAGAATCTTCTGCGCAAGGCGAGTCTGCCGGCCGATGGCCTTGAAGAGCGGGTCGAGGTGCTCCTCCAGCAGCGGGGCATAGCGGGTAGTTGCCGGGGTGCCGGGCATCGCGTGGCCTTCATGCCTGATGTGAAAACGGACGGGGGTGCCGATATCGTTCAGGCTCAACGCAACGTCGTCCGCGTGCATCGGAAATCGGTGTTGCAGCACGCTTGCCGCGGCGGCGGTCGGTGGCAGCAAGGCCCACAGGTAGTCCAGGCTCCAGGCGGAGGCCGCAGCGCGCAGGTCATTGCCTGTGACGCCGAGGTGGGTCGCGTAGCGCCGAATCGCATCGCCAAGCAGCGAGTCGTGGCTCACCAAGCGGGAGATGGGGACTCCCTCGGACGGCCAATGGGAAGCCAAGGCGAGCGTCTCGCCATGGGCGGCCCATTCACCCTGGAACAGAGGCGCGAGCAGGAGAATCAATGGGCTTCCCCCGGATTGGTGCTGTTCCTTCGTTCGCGAAAGGCAACTTGGGGATGGATCTGATAGAGATGTCTCATGCACCCATGACGTTCTGGCCGGGTGGATGTTCAGCTAAACAAATGAGCATGCTGCTCGTCTTCGTGTTGTTGGCTCCAGAACGCGCGGTTACGCGAGCTGTTTCCGCCGCCCTTCCATTTCTTCTCAAGGTGAACCGGTTTGCTTAGCTATCTGATTCAACAGTCGCGCAAGCTGCTGATCGCCGCGGCGTTGGCCAGTGTTACCAGCGGTGCATGCAGCGTGCTGCTCCTCACGCAGATCAACGCGGCCTTGACGGCGACGTCTTCGGCGGAGCACATGATGTTGGCGTGGCGTTTTGCGGCCTTCGCGGTGGCAGCGATGTTGAGCCAGATGGTGGCGTCGGTGCTGTTTGAGCGCTTGAACCAGCGTGCCCATGCCGACCTGCGGCGCTTCATTTCCGCGCGGGTGATCGCGGCAGACTTTCGCCGGCTGGAGGAGATCGGCGGCCCGAAGGTGCAGTCGGCCCTGTCGGAGCACAGCACGCAGGTGGCCGAGTTCTTCGTGAGCTTCCCGACGATCCTGGTCAACGCCATCATCGTGTCGGGATGCCTGGTCTACATGGCGTGGCTCTCCTGGCAGATCTTCCTCGCGGCTGTGCTGGTCATCGGGCTGGGCTCGCTGGGTTACCACTTGGCGCACCTGCGGGCGATCCGCCACCTGGACGTGGCATCCAAGGAGCAGGATCGCCTGTTCGACCACTTCCGCTCGCTGATGGAGGGGGCCAAGGAACTGCGTCTGCATGCTGCGAAGCGCCGTCGATTCTCTGATGATGTGCTGGGTGGCTCGATCGAGACGGTGCGGCGAGAACGCGCGTTCGGCATGTCGGTGTTCCTGGTGTCCTCCGCCTGGGGCAACTTCCTGATCTACGGCTTCATCGGGCTGGTGCTGTTCGTGCTCGTGGGCGACGTGCCCGAGCGGGGGCGCATCATGACCGGCTTCGCGCTGGTCTTTGTGTACATGGTGGCGCCGCTGGAGAACCTGCTGATCGCGTTGCCGCGCGCCAATCTGGCCAAGGTTTCCGGTGCCCGCATCGATGAAATTACGCAGCAGCTGGAGCACACCGAGCGCGATGCCGCGTCCGAGACTCCATCTGGCTTGGAGAGCGCCGTGCTGCAGGGGGTCAGTCACCGTTACTACCATGAAGGTGTGGACGATCTGTTCACCCTGGGGCCCGTCGATCTGACCTTCTCACCCGGGCAAATCACTTATCTGGTGGGGGGTAACGGCAGCGGCAAGACCTCGCTGGCCAAGCTGCTGGTGGGCCTGTACCGGCCGGAGCAGGGCGCCATCCTGATCAACGGCGAGCCGGTCGGCGACGCAAACCGCGATCGCTACCGCCAGAGCTTCTCGGCAATCTTTTCGGACTTCCACCTGTTCGAGCAAATGCTTGATGCTGCATCGGCCGAACTGGATGCGCAAGGCAACGCCTTGCTGGAGAAGCTCCACCTGCAGCACAAGGTGCAGGTGCGCAACGGGGCCTTCACGACGCGGGCCTTGTCCCAGGGGCAACGCAAGCGGCTGGCCCTGGTGGTCGCCTATCTCGAAGATCGGCCCTTCCTGGTGTTCGACGAATGGGCCGCGGACCAGGATCCGGTGTTCAAGGATGTGTTCTACCGGGAGCTGCTGCCTGAGCTGAAGATCAAGGGCAAGGCGGTATTGGTGATCTCGCACGACGACCGCTATTTCCATCTGGCCGATCGCCTGATCCGCATGGAGAACGGACAGGTCGTGGCCATCGAGACGCCTGCCGAACGCACACTGCAGAAGTCACCGGCTGCGAATCTGACCGCCGTGTCATGACGATTGGGCGGATTGGAGTCGCTCGTCTGCGTTGGGGCATCGATCGTCCTTTGCTCGTGCTGGTGCACCGCTGGGTTGGGCTGGTCATGGCGGGTTTTCTGCTGGTCGCCGGGCTGACGGGGGCGCTGCTGGCCTGGAACGAGGAGTTGGAAGCGGCCATCAGCCCGCAACTGTTTCGCGTGATGCCACCGGCACCCGATGCCGCGCCCATGGATCCGCTGGTGTTGCGGGAGAGGGTGCAGGCAGCCTATCCGCAGGCATTGGTGGCCTATGCCCCGCTGGCGGTTGAACCGGGGCACGCGCTGGTGCTGCGCGTGTTCGCGCTGCCGGACCCGGCCACGGGCATCGCGCCCGATCTGCCCAACAACCAGGTCTTCGTAGATCCGTATACCGGCCGCGTGCTGGGCGAGCGCAACTGGGGCGACATCTCCCAGGGCTTTAAGAACCTGATGCCCTTCATCTACCGGCTGCACTACCAACTCGCACTGGGTGTGGTGGGCAGCTATGCCTTTGGTGTCATCGCGCTGCTGTGGACGCTGGATTGTTTCGTCGGTGCGTACCTCACCTTTCCGGCTCCGGTGCGCAAGGGGCCCAAATCGAACTCCGCGGCAAAGACCGGCGGCAAGCCCTGGCTGACGCGCTGGTGGCCTTCGTGGAGAGTTCGCTGGACGGGTGGCAGCTACAAGGTCAATTTCGATCTGCATCGCGCGGGCGGCCTGTGGATGTGGGCCATGCTGTTCGTGCTGGCCTGGAGCAGCGTGGCCTTCAACCTCTCCGAGGTGTACGACCCGGTGATGAGAGCCGTCTTCAGGCACCAGCCCGACGGTGGCACCTTGCAAGCGCTGCCCGCGCCGAAGATCGATCCCGCCATCGGCTGGCACAAAGCGCGCGAACTGGGCCGCCGGCTGATGGCCGAGCAGGCCCGGGTGCAGGGCTTCACCATCCAGCGCGAGGATGCGCTGATGCACGATCCGCGCAGTGGCCTCTATCGCTACAACGTGATCAGCAGCCGCGACGTCAGTCATCGTTGGGGTGGCTCCAGCGTGGTGTTCGATGCCGACACCGGCGCCCTGAAAAGCCTATGGCTGCCGACCGGCGTGGCCAGCGGCGACACCATCCGAACCTGGCTGACCAGCCTGCACATGGCGGCGGTGGGCGGCGTCGTGGCCGGTCTGCCGATGAAGCTGTTTATCTGCACCATGGGTCTGGTGGTGGCCATGCTGTCGGTTACCGGTGTGATCATCTGGTGGAAGAAGCGCCAGGGGCGTGCGCGTCTGGCGGCTCGGGATCTGGCGGATCGGCCCGCCGACGGTGCAGGGTTGCCCAAGAAGGCAGCCACGCAGGACAGGGCTGCGTGACCTCATGGGCAGACCATTCGGCACGCATTGCCCGGCCGGCTTTCGGCACCATGCGCCCACGGGTGGGCGCAGGTCTGGCCTTGTCCGCCGGGCAGCAGCCTTCGCCGTTGTATTGACCGTATCTTCGGTGATGGCATCGCAGGATTCCGTTCCTCCAGCGCCGACACGTTTGGCCGCTGCCGTGCGTCTGCCTGCGACGACGCCCGCTGGCGATCCAGTGTCATCACTGGCTGATGCGGCACCGATCGGCGGCTTCGTCCAGGTGGCTCCCGTGTCTGGGGGTGCCCCCACTCGCCGAACCGAATTGCGCATGGCTCACGACGGCAAGGCTTTGCACATCCACGTGCATGCCTACGACCCCGAGCCCTCTGCCATCGTGGCGCAGCAGATGCGCCGGGACGTGGAGGGCATGCTCACCGAAGACCAGGTAACGCTGGTGTTCGACCCCGATGGGGACGGCCGCAACGGCTACCTCTTCGCCGTCAATGCCAACGGTGCCCAGTTCGACGCCCTGATCTTCGACGGCGGCCAGATGCGTTTCGACTGGGATGCGCTGTGGCGCAGCGAGGCGCGCATCGAGGCCGATGGTTGGAGTGCCGACATCACGATCCCCCTGTCGGTGTTCGGGCGCGGGCGCCGAGTCAGCGGGGACGAGGTGCGCAACTGGCGCGTCAATGCCGAGCGCTGGATGCCGCGGGGCAGCGAGCGTGTGCGGCTGGCCGGCATCCAGCCCGACAAGGAGGTGTACTCCCTGGGCGACGCCCTGCCCATGCCGGCTGTCGTTGCCGAGGACCAGGACGGATGGGGGCTGCGCCTGAAGACATCCTTGCGCGCCACCAGCGAGTCGGCCGCCGCGTCGGGTACCGGCCGGGCGCGGCAGCGCCTGGAGCCCGGCCTGGAAGTGTTTCACGAGAGTCCCTCGGGGCTGCGCACGACTGCCGCGTTGAACATCGATTTCGGTGAAGCCGAAGCAGATGAGCGCACCGTCAACCTCACGCGCTTCGAACTCTTTCGCCCCGAGAAACGCGAGTTTTTTTTGCAAGACGCGGGGCGTTTCACCTTCGGTGGATTGGTGGAGAGCGCCGTCATCCCGTACTACTCGCGCCGGGTCGGGCTGGACGCGACCGGGCGAAGGCGCAGCCTGGATGCCGGTCTCAAGTTCTCGGGCCAGCTCGCCGGGACTGACTTTGGCCTGTTCGGCGCACGCGTGGCGGGAGGGCCGACGGAGCCCGGCGAGCCCAATCAACGCGCCGCCGAAGTGGCGGTGTTGCGCGTCGCGCGTCCGCTGGACAGCCGCAGCCGCGTAGGACTGATGGCCACCCGCGGCAACCCTGAAGGTACCTCAGGCAGCAGCCTGTGGGGTGTGGACTACCAGTTCCGGGACACCAACTGGGCGCCGCCGGGCGGGGAGGGGGGCAAGACCCTGGAGACGCATGCCTGGATGCTGGAATCGAGCAATGCCGGGTTGGGCAACGGCCGCTCCTGGGGCGCCAGCGTGAAGTATCCCAACGTGGGTCTCACCGGCAATGCCGAAGTGCAGCACATCGATGCACGCTTCAATCCGGCCCTCGGCTACCTCGCCGAAGCCGGCGTGA
The DNA here is from genome assembly GCF_011305995.1 of Diaphorobacter sp. HDW4A. Classification (GTDB taxonomy): domain Bacteria; phylum Pseudomonadota; class Gammaproteobacteria; order Burkholderiales; family Burkholderiaceae_C; genus Diaphorobacter_A. The sequence goes on from NZ_CP049910.1 coordinate 606,030, forward strand.
CGCGAGGGCAGGGCGAATTGGGGTGGTGGCATCGCACGCGCAGGGGCGAGAGCATCATCCCCGAACTCGACTGGAGTTTTCGGCGCAAGCAAGACGGCAGCGAGCACTCGTGGCTGTTGAATCCCGAGCTGGGTTACATCAATGCGGCGGGCGATACGGCGATGGTCGAAGTGTTCTTTGAGGGCGACCAACTGGCCTCTGCCTACACCCCGGTGCCCGGTGTCACCGTGCAGCCCGGCAGCTACGGCTGGCACTACCTGTTCGGCTACCTTGAGACTTCGGCGTCCCGCCCGGTTTCGGCACATGCGGAGTTGCGCAGCGGCGGGTACTACGACGGCCACCGTGACGACCAGGTCCTGCAACTGGCCTGGAAACCCAGTCCGTACTGGGGCTGGCGGGCCGGCCTGGCCAGGAACGCGATTCGCCTGCCGGCGGGCAGCTTCACCGTTCGTACGGCCACCTTGCGACTCGATCACACGCCCAACACGCGCCTGGCGCAGAGCCTGCTGCTGCAGTGGGACAACGTGTCGAACGAAGTGGGTGTCAGCGCGCGCCTGCGCTGGTTGCTGGCATCCGATCGGGAGCTCATTTTCTCACTCGACCGTCTGGGCTACACGGGAGCGCAACGCGATCTGCTTCCCAACCAGACCCGCGCCATGCTCAAGCTGGTGTGGAACCTGGAGCGTTGAGGGGATGAGCATGGCACCACTCTTTCTGCGAAATCTCTCCCCTGTGGCTGAGGGGCCCTGCGGCGTTCGCCCTGCGTCCGACATCGAACTCGAACCCATCATCAAAGACAAGACCGAACGAAAGGGCGCCCGTGTGACGCGATCCTCCCCATCATTCCACGCTGAACATTGGCATCGCCTGGCCTGGGAACACGGCGCGCCACTCGTCCTGATCTGTACCGCACATCTGGCCGCGCTGTGGTGGTTGACGACCACGCTGAACCGCAGCCCGGTGCTGACCACGCCGCCAGCGGTAGTGGGGGTGCTGGTATCGGCGCCTGCCGCGACGGTCGAGCCCAAGCCGCTACCGATGGCGCAGCAGCCTCGGCCCACGCCAGTGCCGCGCCGACGGCCGACGCCGCTGCCCCCGAAAGCCCCACCCTCGGAACGTGCTGTGGCGGCATCGCCGCCCGAGCCAGCCGCCCAGCCGCAGGCGGCAACTGCGGCTGTTGCGCAGGCGGCGCCACCTGCCGCCGCTCCTGAGGCCAAACAACCCGCCGCGCCCGTCACGCCACCACGCGCGGACGCGGCCATGCTCAACAACCCCGCCCCGGCATACCCGGCGCAGTCGCGCCGCCTGCACGAAGAGGGCCGCGTGCTGTTCGATGTGTACATCCTGCCTAACGGCAGCGTTGGTCAGATCAAGCTCAAACGCAGCAGCGGCTTCCCGCGGCTGGACGATGCGGCGCTGGAGGCGATCCGCCGCTGGCGCTACGTCCCCGCCAAGCGGGGCGATGAGCCCATTCCGTACTGGTACGTGCAGCCGCTCGATTTCCAGTTGGATTCGTAGGCGCGGCATCCGAAATGCATTCCCTGTTCCCCAAGAAAGGACTCACTCCATGACCAACAACCCATATGGCATTGCCGCGCTGTGGAGCGGCGGCGATCCGGTGATCCGTACCGTGGCTGTTTTGCTGCTGCTGATGTCGATCGCCTCATGGTTCATCATCGTCACGCGCGTCTGGCGTGTGGTGAAGTTGCGCCGTTCGGCCCGCGCCTCGGCCGACTTCTGGCATGCGCACAGCTTCGGCGAGGGGCTGCACATGCTCGGTGGTGATGCGGAGGGCAATCCGTTTCGCCACCTGGCCGAAGAGGGCAAGGCCGCCATCGACCACCACGCCAGCAATCGGGAAGACCTGCACGGTCAAATCAGTCTGGCCGAATGGCTGACCGAGAGCCTGCGTGGTGCCATCGACGAGAGCGCCGAGCGCCTGCAAAGTGGCCTGTCGGTGCTGGCTTCGGTAGGGGCCACCGCGCCCTTTGTCGGCCTGTTTGGCACCGTGTGGGGCATCTACCATGCGCTGGTGGGCATCGGCGTGGCAGGACAGGCCAGCATCGACAAGGTGGCCGGCCCGGTGGGCGAGGCGCTGATCATGACGGCCTTTGGTCTGGCCGTCGCCATCCCCGCCGTGCTGGGCTACAACGCGCTGATGCGGGTCAACAAGGGCATGCTGGGCAGGCTCAACCGATTCGCTCGGCAACTGCACGCCTACTTTCTGACCGGCGCACCGGTGGCGCGCGGCAATGGGGCCGGCAACGGCAAGGCCGTGCCCGCACGCGCCCTGGCCCAGGCTTGAGGAGTACCGCCATGGCCTTTGGAAGCGGACTCGACAGCAGCGACGACATGGTCAGCGAGATCAACATGACGCCGCTGGTGGACGTGATGCTGGTGCTGCTCATTATCTTCATCATCACGGTGCCGGTGCTCACGCATTCGGTGAAGCTGGATCTGCCGCGTGCGGACAATACTCCCAACCTTGTCAAACCCGAGAGCGTGAATGTCTCAGTCACCGCCGACGGAGCGCTGCACTGGAACGACGACACCATCAATGAGGCGCAACTGACCTCACGCCTTGAAGCGGCCGCCACGCAGCAGCCTCAGCCTGAAATCTTCATTCGCGGCGATCGCAAGGTGGACTACGAGCGCGTCGTGAAGGTGATGGCGGCTGTGCAGAAGGCCGGGGTGTTGAAGCTGGGCTTCGTCACCGAGCCGGGGGGCTGAGCAAGGTATTGCCGCGGTGCTTACCGGGCATGCAGTGATAGCTGGCTTCTGCCCCCACCGGGTTCTTGCCGACCTGATCTGTGCAAATTGGGTGCGGACGGGGTTCCAAAGAGAGTTGAGTGGAAAGACCGCTCGAGCTAAACAAACTCACGGATTGGACGTCCTGGTTGACAGAGTGGTGGGCTGCCATGAGCGATGGTCGCGAAGGCCTGTGGAGCGAGATCGTATTCAACAAATCGGTATCTGTGTATGAGGACCATTGAGGGGACGGACAACCAGGATCTGAAAAGTGTCGGCCTGAAGGTAACCCTGCCGCGTCGCCTCGTTATGGAGATCTTCCGCACTGGTAGCGAACGTCATCTGTCCGTTGAAGATGTCTTTCGGCGGCTGGTCCAGCAAGGGAGCGACGTGGGGTTGGGCACCGTGTATCGGGTGGTGTCACAACTCGAGTCGGCCGGCCTGTTGTCCCGCAACGTTTTCGAGTCGGGCAAGACACTCTACGAAGTCAACGAGGGCGGCGACCACGATCACTTGGTCTGCCTCGGGTGCGGTCGGGTGGACGAGTTTCGCAACGAAGCGATAGAGGGGCTGCTGCTGGATGTGGCTGCGACCCATGCGTACAAGCTCAGCCGTCACAGGCTGGTTCTCTACGGCTACTGCCCGGATTGCGCCGGCATGCACCAGCCGGACCGATGAAGCGATTGAATTCCATTTGCCCGTGAAGGAGCTTTGCCATGTTTCTTGCTGTTTCCCACCGCTCTTCTGTTGCCCATCGCCCGAGCACTTTCCTGGGCGCGCTTCTGTTGCTGGCGGCCATGTCGTCGGCGCAAGCCTCGGACCACACCGTGAAAATGCTCAGCTCCGGCAAGGATGGGGCCATGGTGTTTGAACCCGCCTTCGTCAAGGTGGCGGTGGGTGACACGGTCATCTTCACTCCGACCGAGAAGGCGGCTCATAACAGCGCTTCGCTGCTGGTGCCGGCGGGCGCGACCGGCTGGAAGAGTGACCCGGACAAGGAGTTCAAGGTCAAGATCGAGAAGGAGGGCGTCTACCTCTACGCCTGCCAGCCACACAAGATGATGGGTATGGTCGGTGTGATCCAGGCTGGTAAGCCGGTCAATCTGGCCGATGCCAAGGCCGCAGCGGCGAAGGAGCAGGCGACCTTTGCCATGGGCAAGGACCGCTTTGACAAGGCGTTGGCCCAGGCCAAGTGATCCCGGCCTGGTGATCGTTGAGGCAACCCGTGAGTTCTCCGGAATTTGCTCCCCAACCCCATCCTGGGCCGGTACAGATTTGGGAGGAGCTCGCCCGCCAGAGCAAGGATCTGTTCCGCCGCGGCGAGTTGTTGCGGGCACTCGCCGTTTGCGAGGCGGCGCGGGTCTTCGCGCTCGCGCACTTCAACCAGTGGCCGACTCCCGACGATGCACTGGCCGCTGCCATGGTGAGCCATTTCAATCTCGCCGACACGCAGGCCCGTGCCGGCTGGCTGCCCGAAGCCTCGGCGACCCTGTGTCATGCGCACGGCAGCCTGCTGGCGGTCATCAACGACGCGCAGGCGCATCCCGGGCTGCGCCAGGCCGCATCGCGCCACATGCACCGCTCGCTTCTCGCGCTGGCGCAGTTTCAGTCGGCTCATGGTGAGCGCAGGGAGATTGCCCAACTGCTGCGCCAGCACGGCCAAGCCATCAGCGCAACTCGGGCTGAACGCGATCATGGCGGCGAAGCCGAAACGACCGAAGTTCCACGTGTTCTGCATTGACCCTGATCCAGTCCACCCGCTATGAAAGGAATCAAGACATGTGCATGACTTTGGCATGATCTTGACGAGGCTTCTTCGCGTTGTGCTGGGGAGGGTCCTCCCGCTCGGGGATGTCAACCCGGGCTCACCGACTTGGGCACCTGCCCGAAGTAGCGCGCAAAGGCCGCACTGAAGCTGGCCGGGTGCCTGTAACCGACCGCGTAGGCGGCCTGCGCTACCTGACAGCCGGACTGCAGCAGCGTTCGTGCTCGCCGCATGCGCAGTTCAAACAGGAACTGGTGCGGCGTGGCGCCGTAGAGCTCACGAAACCCCTGCTTGAATTTGCACTCGTTGAGCCCGACGGTGACGCTGAGGTACGGAATCGTCAGCGCGCGATCCATCTGGGTGTGCATCAGATCGCGGGCTCGGGAGAGTTTTTCCACGTCGGCTGCGCTCAGGCGCAGGGATGAGGTGCTCGGCACCGATGCTGGCATGAGTGGGCGCAGGTGTTCGGCCGCCAGGGTCAGGGCGGCGATGTGCCGATCCACGGGCGTTGCCGCTTCGGGCGACAGCAGCGGATGGAGCAGAGTGCGGCACCAGGCCGTCGTCGGGTGCTCACCCAGCAGACGAATTCCCTTGCGACTGGCCAAGTGCGTCATGGCCGCCTCGCCGAGGTAGCGCGAGAGCGCGTTGCCGTTGAGCACCAGCCTGAGCTGGCGAACCGCCGTCTCCGCCCGAAAGTGCCGCTCGCCGCGCGTGTGAGCAAAGGCCGCGAGGGTGGTGCGTCCGGCGCCAAAGCGCAGGCTGGCGCCATCCTCGGCCACGAAGCCGGACTCGCCCGACAAGCCGTACGTGATCACCAGTGTCGGCCCTGCCTCGTTCTGGGTGGATGCCTCGGCGAGGTCCCGCGTCGGTTGGTAGTGCGAGCGAACCACCGTCAGCCCATCGTCGAGTGTGGCGCGGTCGATCCAGCAGCCGTTGCCTGAGATGGGAAGGCGGCCTGTCGTCCCCACGGCGCGCGCCTCTTCAACCTTCGTGCCCAACCTCGCTCCCGTTTGCATACGAAACCCTCCCGATTGCCATCGAAATTACATGAGAACAATTCTCATTGCTTCTTAGCATGGAAGTCGTCTGATACTCAAGGAGAACGACTCATGCCCACCCTCTACTTGCGGGCAAGCGGGCTGCTGCCGCTGATGGTGACAGCCCTGTCGGCGACGGCGCAGCAGGCACCTGAGCCGCAGCGGGAGCAGGAACGGGAGCACGTGCTGCCGGCTGTCACCGTTACGGTGAACAAGCAGTCTCAAACGCTCGAGCGTGTGCCCGCCAGCGTGTCCGTCTTCGACGGTGAGCAGCTCGAAGCCGACGGTGTGCGCGGTCTGGAGGGCGTGGCGGCGATCACCCCGGGTTTTGCGTTCCAGACCATGGGGCAGTCGGGCGCACAGCCGCCGGTGATGCGCGGGCTGTCGGCCAACGTCACCTCGTTTTCGTCATCGACCGCGCTGGTGGTGGATGGCGTGGCGACGCTGCGCGGGCTGGGCTTCGACGACGCCTTGCTGGGAGTAGAACGCGTGGAGGTGCTGCGCGGCCCTCAGTCGACGCTCTATGGACGCAATGCCGAGGCCGGTGTGGTGAACATCGTCACCCGTCGACCGGGCAATGAACCGCATGCCGCCGTCTCGCTCGACCTGGGCAGCCGCAACAAGCAGGCCCTGCGCTTCGATGCGAGCCGGGCCCTGGTGGACAACACGCTCTTCCTGGGCGTGGCCGGCGAATTCGCTCGGCAGGACGGTTTCATCGACAACACCTACTCTGGCCGCAAGGAGGATGACCGCGAGCGCAAGGGCGGCCGCGTGGCCTTGCGCTGGACGCCGAGCGCCCGGACCGATGCCACGCTGCGGCTGAACCAACGTGAGTACGACGACGGTGGTTCGCTGTGGGGGCCGACGGGCGGTGCACGAGAGAGGGTGCGCTCCGGAACCGAGAGCTGGAACCGATCCCAGGCCCGTTCGGCGTCGCTGGATGTCTCCCATGAGCTGGCCGACGACCTGCGCTTGCGCTCGATCACGGCACACAACGAGTACTTCGACCGCATTCTTCAGGACACCGACTTCCAGCCGGCCGATCTCCTGCACCTGGGGCGCGATTACCACTTCAAGACCGTGTCGCAGGAGCTGCGCCTGGAGGGCAAGGCCGGTGAGGCGCGCTGGCTCGCCGGCGTCTACCTCGACCGCGAAGACAACGCCTTGAACTTCGAGCAGAAGACGCCGTTCGCACTGGCGCGCACGCGGTCGACGCAGAAGGGGGACTCCACTGCCGTCTTCACCCACTGGGACGTGCCGCTGACGGCGCTGGGGTTGGCGCTGTGGTCCATCCAGGCCGGCCTGCGCGTCGAGCGCGACGAGATGCGCTTTGCACTGGCCGGCGGCAGCGAGCAGACGCGGAGCTGGACGCATGCCAGCCCCAAGCTCGCGCTGCAATACCAGTGGCAGCCTGCGGCGCAACTCTACGCCAGCGTGTCCGACGGGTTTCGTGCGGGGGGATTCAATGCCTTCGCGCCGGAAACCCATCGCCGCTATGAGCCTGAGAAGGTGCGTGCCTTCGAACTGGGCGCCAAGGGCCACCTCTTGAACCGGCGCCTGCGCTACAGCGCGGCCGTCTACCGCATGGACATCGACGACATGCAGGTGCAGCAGATGGGCTCGGTGGCCGGGCAGGTGTTCATGACCAACGCCGCCTCGGCCCGCTCGACCGGCGCCGAGGCCGAATTGCGCTGGCTGGTCGGCAGCGGCTGGCAGGCGCAGATGGGGCTGGGGCTCAACCACACGCGCTTCCGAGAGTTTCGCGACGGCGCCAACGACCACGCCGGCAAGCGCAACCCCTTTGCGCCCGACATCAACGGCCATCTCGGCGTGCGCTACGACGCGCCCTCGGGCTGGTTTGCGCAGGCCCAGGCCGCCGGCGCCGGCAAGGTCTACGTCGACGCGGCCAACACGGCGGCCAACAAGCGGTCGGGGTATGCCGTCATCAACCTGTCGGCCGGCTATGCGTGGACCCGCACCGAACTGACGGCCTACGTCAACAACGCTGCCGACAAGCACTACGACGTGATCGGGTTCCCCGCGAGCACGATCACGATCTACAGCCCACCCCGCGAAGCCGGGCTGCGCCTGACCTTCCGTCTTTGATCGACAGGGAGCCGATCTCATGAATCTCGAACAAACACATGAGCTGCGCCGCTGGTGGGATCTGGCGGTCGCTCCCGTGCAGGCCGAGGGCCTGCGGCTTGCCGTCGAACTCGGCGTGCTGGATGCGCTCTTCGAGCCGGCCGGCGCCGCGACGCTGGCGCAGCGCCTGCAACTGCACCCCGTCGGCACCGCCCATCTGCTGGAACTCCTGTGGAGCATGGGGGTGCTGGAGCGCGAAGGCCATGGCCGCGACCACGACGAAGGCCAGGTCGATGACGACGGCGCCACCGATGACAAGCCGACCTATCGCCTTGAAGCGGGCGTGCGGACCTATCTTGGCCACGGCTCGGAGCTGTCCTGCGCCAAGGCCTGGCTGTTCCGGCTGCGGTCCATGCGCGGGTTCGTCGACAGCCTCGGTGAGCATGTCCGCCACGGTCCGGGCGTGCCGAAGCTCCCGCTTTCGGCTGACCACGGCCCCTCCGGTGGCGCAGCGCAGTGGGCGGCCGCCGCGCGGGTGCAGATCGCGCAGGAGCAGCGTGCGGTGACCGCGCCGGCCGCCGTCGAGGTGATGGCGCGCCTGCCGGAGTTTCAGCGGGCGCAGCGCCTGCTCGATCTGGGTGGCGGCCCGGGTCTGGTGGCCATCGCGCTGGCCGAGCGGCGCCCGGACCTTCAGGGCGTCGTGTTTGACTTCCCCGAGACGGTCGCCGTGGCGGCCGAGAACATCATGGCACGGGGGCTTGGCCACCGGCTGTCCACGCGCGGCGGCAGCCTGGCCGCGGACGACATCGGGTCGGACCACGACCTGATCTGGTGCTCATCGGTGCTGCATTTTGTGCCGGACATCGAATCCGCCCTGCGCAAGATCCTCGCCGCCCTTCGACCGGGTGGCGTGCTGGTGGCGGTGCATGCGGAACTGCCCGAGGAGCAGGGTGGAGCGCGCAGCGTGGTGCCGTGGTACCTGCCGCTGCGCATGCTCGGGCGGCACGTGACGCATGAGGGGGAGCTGGCTGCGGCCATGGCGCGTGTCGGCTTCGTGCGCATCGAGCAATTCGCGTCCGGTCAGTTTCCCATGGCCGTGCAGCAGGTCGTCGTGGCGCGGCGCGAGGTGCCATGAACGGTACGCTGCGTCCTGGCGTCCAGCAGCTGCTGTTTGGTTGGGTGAACTTTGCGTTGACGGCGCCCGCCATCTACCTCTGGCTGGGCCTGCCATTGATCATGCGGCAACAGGGTTGGTCGGGTACGGAGATCGGTGTCTTTCAACTCGCCGGTCTGCCCGCTGTGTTCAAGGCGCTGCTGGCGATTCCGGTGGAGCGCTGGCTGCTCCGGCGGCGCTCTGCCTTGTCGTCGGATCCAGCGTTCGACCCGTCGAACAGGGTCTTGGCCTGGCAGCGCTGGGCTTGGCTGACGGGCGGCGGCTTCACGCTGTGCCTGCTGGCTCTGGCGGCAGTGGGTGAGGATGCCGGCAAGGGAACGCTCTTTGCGCTGGCCCTGCTGGCGGCCCTGCTGTCCACCTGGGCCGACATCCCGGTGCAGGCGCTGGCCATCGGGCTGCTGCCACCTCAGGCCCGGCCGCTGGCCGGCGGCATCCGCGCTGCGGCCACGTTTGCAGGTGCAGTCGTGGGCGGTGGCCTCATGCTGCTGCTCCAGCAGGCCAGGGGCTGGGCGCTTCCTTTCCTGATTCTGGCCGCAGCTGTGTCGAGCGCCTTGGTGATCGTCGCTGTGCTGGGCCGTGGATCCGCTCCATCGCCGCAGGCGATGTCTTCAGGGGCCGCCGTGTCGAGGCTGGCGCCCTGGCGTGTCTGGAGAGGCTTCTTTCAGCAGCCGGGGGCGCCGGCCTGGACGCTGCTGCTGGCCGGGCAGTTTCCTTTCGTCGCGGCCGCCTGGGTGTTCCTCAAACCGCTGCTGCTGGACCATGGACTGCCCGCTGCGCAGGTGGCGCTGGTCGCCGGTGTGGGGGGAGGGGCCTTGGGCGCTGGCGCCAGCCTCGCGGCAGGCTGGGTGCGGCGGGAGCGCCTGATGTCGATGGCGTGGCTGTCGGCGTGGGCCAATGTGCTGGCCCTCGGGTTGTTTGCCGCTGTCCTGGGTTTTCAGCTTGGCGTGGAGGCGCGTTGGGGACTGTTGGCGGGCAGCGCCGCGCTGGCCCTGGCGATGGGGCTGGCGTCTTCGCTCGCCTTTGCCTTGATGATGGAGTTCTCTCGCGATGCCTGCCGGGCCACCGACTACGGCCTGCAGGCCGGGCTGTTCGCGCTGAGCCGCGTGCTGGTGCCGCCCGTGGCGGGCCTGCTGCTTGACCGTTTTGGCGACGCGGCGATGTTGGGTGCACTGGCGGCGCTCGCGCTGTGCACGGCGCTGGCCGGACGCCGTCTGCGGCAAGGAGCGTCCACGTCATGACGAACAAGAGAGATGACGTGACGGTGGTCGCCGACCCGGCGGTACTGGTTGTCGGCGGCTATGGCGCGGTGGGGGGCGGCATCGTCCGCGCCCTGCTGCGCGACAGCCCCTGCCATGTGCTGGTCGCTGGACGCAGCCTGGAGCGGGCTCGCGCGTTCTGCCAGGCCCATGGCCCTCGGACGACGGCGGTTGCCTTGCGTGATGAGGATTTCTCGCTGATCGAGGTGTTGCCGCACCGAATCACCGTGGTGGTCAACTGCGTCGAAGAAGCGAGCCTGCGAATCGCCCCGCAGTGCCAGGCCGCCGGCGTTCACTACGTCGACGTCTCGGCCACGGCTTCGGTGCTGGATGCAGTGCAGACCCGATGGGCGCTGGGCGAAGGTCGGCGCTCCTGTGCGGTCCTGAGCGTCGGCGTCGCGCCGGGGCTCACCAATCTGCTGGTGCGCCAAGCCTGCGACCACCTGGGGCCGCTGCGGCACGTGGACGTCACGGTGCTGCTGGGTGCAGGCGAGGTCCACGGCCTGGCCGCCATCCGCTGGACGCTGGACCGTTTGGGCGCCGCGTTCACGCTCCAGACCCCAGCCGGTCCAAGAGCGGTTCGGGCCTTTGGCGATTCGCGGCCGGTGCGGCTCGCAGCGCCCTACGGCCGAAGAACCGCCTACCGCTTCGACTTCTCGGAGCAGCACACGCTGCCGCGTACCCTGGCTTTGCAGTCGGCCGCTGCCTGGCTGTGTTTCGATTCCCGGCTGGTGACGCAGGCCTTTGCCTGGATGGCGCGCCTGCGCGTTCGGCGGTGGCTGCCGCTGGACGGCTTGGCGAAGTCACTGGCCTGGGCGGCCGCGCATGCGCCGGTCGGCGGCAATGGATTCATGGTCCAGGTCGATGCCCTCAGCCAGGCTGGGGATCGCGCGAGTTGGGCCGTCGCCGGAGAGGGGGAGGCGGCATGCACGGCTGCGGTGGCCGCCTGGGTGGCTCGCACGCTGCTGGCTGGCCGTCTGACACCGGGCGCCCATCACATTGAGGAGGTGCTGACGTTGGACGAGGCGTTGGCGGGTTGCGCGCCAGTCCTTCGGCGGGTGGGGTTCGACCCGATGTAGGCGCTTCTCGCCGACTTGACAAGGCTCGGATTCGCCTGGATTGACCGCGTGGCTGCGCTTTGTCGCGGGTGCCTCAGCCACGGTGTTGCGGACAGAATCGCCGCTCGAACCACTCGGTGAGCATGGCCTTGTCGTACACCAGCGGATCGCCATCGGAGCGGACAAAGGCACTGCGAGACAGGTAGTCCATGTCCGAAACACGCTCCTGCTGTTCGGCGAGTACCTTGCCCTGAGCGTCCTTCCAGAGGTACTCGAGGTCCGCCCGCGGCCACGTGACACCGCGCATGATGCGCACATCGTACGTGCCAGGGCGCCACCACTCATGTCGGCCCGCCAGGTCGAGGTCGGTGATTCGGATGTCCAGCGTATGGCCCGCCGGCAGGCAGCGATCTCCCAGGGCCTGCAGGTGCCGCCTGATGGACTCAAGGTTGCGCTGGGAGCGCACGCCGTAGTCGCCCGCGTCGGCATAGTGCTCGGGATGGACGAACTGCACCCCGACGTCGGCTGCAGCAGGCGGCACGGGTGCCGACAAGGCTGCGACACAGCACAGCGCGCGGAACGTTCTGGTGGTCATGGTGAACCCTCGTATTGCTACAAGGTATTCGACTCCGTAGACCTTCATCTGGTTGCACCGCGCACACGGGGGCTGACATCGAAATCGGGCCGATAGAGCAGTGATTTTGGATGGCGTTCCTGCCTTGCTGGCGGCACGATGGGCTTTTCGAGACCTCCATGGACGCTCAGCGCTATTCCATCGCCGGACAGGTGTATGACGCTTTGGATCCTCGCTTGCAGGAGGTTCTGGCGCGCGTGCGCGAGGGGGTGGATCGGCCGCGTTGCCTGTGCGTGCCTGACGGTGTCGAGATGTACGTGGCGCGCCACCGGCAGTACGTCGTCAAGCGCATGCCGGGCACTGGTGGGCAGCATCATCCGCAGTGCCCGTCCTATGAGCCGGATGCCCAGCAGTCCGGGCTCGGCGAACTGATGGGGGAGGCCATCATCGAGACCCTGGCGGGCAGCGTCGAGTTGCGCGTGGATTTTCCGTGGGTGCGCGTCCTCGGACGGGGTGTCGCGCCGGGCGAGCCCCATGATCCGGGTGAGATCAACGTCCCGCGTCGCCGGATGAGCCTGCGCGCCTTGACGCACTTCCTTTTCGAACGGGCGGGCTTCAATCGCTGGTTGCCCGCCATGGCGGGCAAGCGCAACCAGGGTGTCATCTGCAAGCACTTGCTGGAGGCTGCGGCGGAGATGATCGTCAAGGGACAGCCGCTTTCTCAACGCCTTCATGTTCCCGAGCTCTTCAGCGAAGCTTCGAAAGCTGCGGCCGCCCAGCGCCGCCGCGATAAGCTCGCGGTCCTGCAACCTCGTGATGGCCATTCGCCGCTGGCGGTGGTTCTGGGCGAGTTCAAGACCTGCGAGGCGACAGCGTTCGGGCGTCGCGTGTGGATCAAGCACATGCCCGACGCGCCGCTGCTCATCGCCGACAAGACCTGGGAGCGCGCTCGGCGGGCCTATGCGGCGTACTTCGAGGTGCAGGACGCAGATGTGGGCTACCGGCCGCGCTTGGTGTTGACGGCCTTGATCCGTGCCAAACGTGAGCACGTCTATGAAGTGGATGCGTTGAGCTTGATGTTGACGACCGAACACTGGATTCCGGTGGAGGGCGCGCACGAAATTGAACTCATCCACGCCCTGGTGGAACAACAGCGGCGTTTCATCAAGCCCTTGGGTTACGACGCGAGGAGCACGGCGGGGTTTCCGAACGCACTGCTGACTGACACCGGCGCCGAGCCAGTCGCCCTTCACGTGGTCAGCGCGTTCGCCGAGGCAAAGGAACGTGCGGCCAAAATGCAGGTGATTGCGCGGATATCGCCGCCGCCCTGGACCTGGTGGACCGATCAGCCGATGCCGACATTGCCTGCTTGTGCGGTGTGCTGAACACGGCGTCCTCCGAGGGAGGAAAAGTTCGGGTACGGTACCCTACCTTTGGAGGAAATCGGGTACCATACCCGACGTTGGCGAACTCTGTTGAAAGGATGGCTATGCGACTGGTTCCGACCCCGGTGGCATCGAAGCTTACGGGCCTTTCGATAGAGAAGCTTCGCGAGTGGACCAGTCGACGTGCGCTGGTGCCGGCGGACGTGCGTCCGAAGACGAAAGGATCGCCTGCACAGTTCAGTTGGCAAACCATCCTCGTTCTTCGGCTGGCCGTGCTTCTTCGCGACCAGTTTGCTGTTGAGCTGCAGACGCATCAAGGCGCGTTCGCCCAGTTGCGCAAGGCACTGCGATCAACCTCTTTCATTGCGCTTTGGGGCCGGCGCTTGGCGTTGGCTCCCGGAGGCGCATGGTTCTTTCTGGATGATGGGTCGCTGCCGTCCGAAGCCGATGCCATCGTTGTTCGTCTCGATCCGCACCTTGCTGTCCTGCGGGACGGTTTTGCCTTGCCTGATGTGGCTGCTGGTCAACTCGATCTTTTCTCCTTGCCTGCCACGCGCGATACCCCGACGGTCAAGGCGGTGAGTCGCCCCCGCCAGAGGAGGTCGGCATGAGCCGCCAAGCTTGGAGCGTCGCAGTGCGTGGTAGGCACGGTTTGATGCGCAGAGGGGTGTAGCGTGGCGGGCGCAGTGCTGAAGCAGTGGCTGGACAGGCTCGGCTATGCCGCCGAGCCTGCGGCGCTTCACGTCCGCGGTGCGGCGATCTCCGAAGCGCACCCTTATGCGTTGGAGATCAAGTCGCTGCTCAAGCCGGACGGGGCCGTTCGGGCTCAGGCGGTCTTCGTGGTGGAAGGCGTGCCAACCGTTGTCTTCATGGCGGATGACCAGCCTTTGTCGGCTTCTGCGCTCGACGATGTCCGCAAACGCATTTGGAATCAGAACCTGGCAACGGTGGTGATCGAGCTGCGCGACCGCGAAGCGGTTGCGCTTCCGGTACGAAAGCTCCAGAAGGCTGAGCAGCGTTTCAGTTTGCAAGAAGCCAGGCCGGATGGTCCGTTTTCCGCCCTCGACGTCGCCACTGCGAATCTGTCGCGAAGGCTGCCGGCTTGGTTCGACGTCAAGGCTCGGGTGGACAGCAAGCTGCTTGCGAACTTGTCGGTGACAGTGTCGAAACTTGCGGGTACTGGTTTTCGTGGCGCTGCAAAGACCAGTGACCGCAAGCGATGGGCAGAGCTGCTCATGGGGCAGGTGCTCTTCATCTCCTATCTGGAGCATCGGGAGATTGTTGGAGTGACCTATCGCGGGCGTCGCGATGTCGGTGAGCTTCATGACCTCGTTGCGCGAATGGACCGCGAGGGCGTGCGCGTGCTGGTCGATCGTCTGCGCGGAGATTTCAATGGCGATTTCCTGGGCGACGACCGGCACGATCCCTGGACCGCCCTCACAGATGACGGATTCGATTTTCTGAACCAGTTTCTGCGCCGAACCGACATGGAGACGGGGCAGGGCGATTTCTGGAATTACGATTTCAGCTACATCCCCGTCGAATTGCTCTCCGGTCTCTATGAGAAGTTTCTGACGCCAGAGCAGCAGGCCAAAGATGGCGCCTACTACACGCCCCGCAACCTGGCAATGCTGGCGGTTGAACAGGCGCTCATGGCCTCGCCCGATCCGCTGGCGGAGACGATTTTTGATGGAGCCTGCGGTTCAGGCATCCTGCTGACCACAGCCTATCGTCGCCTGATTGCACTGTGCGAGGCGCGGCAGGGGCGGCAACTCGGATTCGCCGAGCGGGGTGAGCTCCTCAAGCGCAGCATCTTTGGCGGCGACATCAATTTCATGGCGTGCCGCGTGACGGCCTTCAGCCTGTACCTATCCCTCCTTGAGGGGCTGGCCCCAGCGGACATCTTGGCGGCACAGGAGCGCGATGGAACGAAGCTGCCCTCCCTCAATGGGAGCAACCTCGCCCATGGCAGCCAACGGGCCGACTTCTTCCGGACTTCCCACACGTTCCACACGCGCCGTTTTTCATTGGTCATCTCCAATCCTCCCTGGGCAGAACCTGAGGGCGAGAGCCGAACGTCGGCGGATGACTGGGCGGATCGCGCTGGTGTTCCTTTTGCACGGCGGCAGATCGCCGGTGCCTACGCGCTGCGCGCGCTTGAATTTCTCTCGGAAGGCGGTAGAGCTTGCCTGATCCTTCCCATCGGCCAATTTCTTGGCGCCTCCAGCGCGGACTTTGTCGCTCACCTTCTCAAGGGATACCGACCGTCGCGCCTGATCAACTTTGGCGATCTGCAGGGGCTGCTGTTTCCTACGGCTGAAAACACGTGCCATATCTTCCTGGGGGAGAGACGTCCGGATGGTTTGTTGAGTCACATTCCGTTTGGGGAGACGTTCGACTATTTGGTGCCGAAAGCCGACCTTAGTCTTGCCCTCGGTCGGTTGACCATGCAGTCCGCCGATCGCCACACGCTGCAGACCCGCTCGGTTGCCGAGGATCCACAACTGCTTGTCGCCATGATGTGGGGAGATGCCAGTGACCTGTCCATCTGGACGCGGTTGACCTTGCGCGGTACGTTTGCCGATTTCTGGCGTGGGCCCCGCGAGTTTCGGCGCTGGGTATATCGAAAGGGGATCCATCTCCATGACAAGAGCCGTGAGGCTGTCGATCCCGGCGAGCTGCGCAAGATGCCATTCGTGCCCATTGTGGCGCTGCGTGCGGGATCGCCTGTTCTTCATCCCGAACTGCTAGCCAAGTGGCCTGAGGCTCAGGACACGGTCGTGGGTTTGAACGAAGGGGTGCGTGCCGTTTTCGATGGACCGCGAGTGCTTTTTCCGGATGGTTTCTCCAAGGGTGAGCAGAACATTCGCGCGGTCTACTACGATGGGCAGGCCTCCTTCACCCACAGCATCGGTGTGATCGCTGGCCGCGAGGAGGACGCTGCCCTGCTTCAGTTCACTGCGGCGTATCTGCGCTCGACGCTCGCCCGCTACTTTCTCATGATGCGTGGCTGGAAGATGCTGTGCGAACGCAACGGCGTGCATCTGGCTGACGTCGAAACCTTCCCGTTCTTTGTGCCAGAGGATGCGCCGGATCCGGCGGCGGCACGGGACGCGCTCTTGGCGGTTCAGGCTCGCATGGCGGAACTGATGGCCTTGCCCGAACTTGAGCAAGCATCCCGCTACGACGAGTTGCGTGACGAGTTTGACGCGGCGGTTTTTTCCTATTTCGGACTCTCCGGTGAAGAGCAGACGCTGATCCGTGAATCGGTTCGCGTCCTCATGCCCTCTGTGCGGCCGCGCAGTTTCAAAAGTTTGGATACCCCAGCTCAGCATAGGGCCAGCGCCGAGGACTTCGGCATCTATGCGCAGGCACTCGCCAATGCCTTGACTGCGTGGAGAACGAAGGCACGCGGCCAAGGCCGATTCCGTGTCGATGTGGTTGCGAACGATCCGAGTCGCGCTGGGCCGTCAGGCATCGTGCGGATTTCGTATCTGGGAGATTCCACTGACAGGCCCGAGGTCAGCGCGTCGATGAATGACGAGTTGGTGCTTGCGACACTCGCCGAGTTGAGAAAAGCGGGGCTTTGCGCGATTCCATCGGGAGACTTCCTCTGCCTGGTGCCGGATGTGCATCTCTGGGTTGATGGCGCGCTGTACCTTGTGCGGCCGCTAACCAAGCGCAACTGGACAGTGCGAAAGGCTCTTCGAGATGCCGAGCATATCGTCCGTGGTGTGCAAGTGCGCCAATCCGTCGAGAAGGGGGAGGCGACGGCATGATGTCTCCAGTCGACTGGTTTGCTGCCTTTCCGATCCAGCCGGCCACGGAGGCCGTGGAGGCGCTGCGTCAGGGCTGGACAGAATTGGCGGGACGGCCGCGCCCGGATTTCAATCCCAAGACGAAGGAAGATGGGCTGACCAAACGGCTGAAGGTGTACGTTGAGAACCACGTCGCACGGGAACGCGGCTTGCTCGGTATGTGGGCTGCCGAAGACATCATCGGGGACGTTGATCCGAACACTGGCGCGATGCTTGAGGAGCGTCGGACCGATATTGTCTACGGCTGGAACGATGACGTCCGCGGCATGAAGCTGGTCTTCGAGTTCAAACGCCTGGGTCGCCAGAAGAAACACCGTGACCACTATCTACAAGACCAGGGATTGGGGCGATTCGTCACGGGCATCTATAGCAGAAAGGAGGCCGTTGCGGCCATGGTGGGAGTTCTGCTGGATCCGGAGCCTGAGGTGGTGCCACCCATCAGGGAGGCACTCCAGGACGCTGCGCTTGCCACGTTTCTGCGTTTGCGGCGCTTGCCTTCGGGCCTCCCTTATGCCCGGCCTTCTGCGATGTTCACGGGGGCGGATTTCGATACGGAACACGAGCGGGATGCCGCGCTTGCACCCACGCACGGGACGATTCGCGTATCTCATTTCTTCTTCGCATTCGGCTATCCGACTACCACTCGGAAGCAGAAATCCGCATAGGAGCCCATTGCCAGCTGGATCATCGGCCGCGCCGTCTGGCCTCTCCCGGATTGACGCCGAACTGCTTGCGAAATGCCGCTGAGAAGTGGCTCATGTTCGAGTAGCCCAGATCGCACGCCACTGCCGACACACTGGTATCGTCCCTCAGCAGGCGGCGCCGCGCCTCGTTCATGCGCTCATGCTGGAACAGGCCGTACACACTGAAGCCGTACAGCGCGCGAAACCCGCGCTTCAGTTTCGCCGGGCTCAGCCCGTTCTCGCGCGCCACATCCAGGATCAGCGGAGGCTGCGACAGATCGGACAGGAGATGCGCGCGCGCACGGGCCAGACGCATTTGATCTGCTCGGTCCAATGCGCCTGTGCCACCTATATCCGCCCGCGCCTCCAAAAGCAGGCTCACCAGCGTCAGTCCTTGTGCCTGCAGCCACAAGGGGTGCCGGTCCCCTGACGATTCGCCGTCGCCCGGACGGTACCGCATCGCGTGCGCCAATGCTTGGGCCGTGGCATGCAATTCCGTGCCGCGGAGCCCGGTCTCAAAACACAGTCCATTTGATAGCGCACGACGCAGCGTCGGTTCGGCGTCGCCCATCAGTTCCTCGAATGCGTCATGTCGCACCATGACGCCAACGCTCTCATAGACACCGTGCTGGTGAAATCGCCAGCACTGATCGGGGCCAAAAGCGATGTTGCCACTGGCCGCGTGAACCTGACGCTCGTCGATCCGCCGGCCGACACCTTGCCCCTTCATGCCGTTCAGCACCGCGAGGGATTCGCCCAGCAATACGTAGCTGAAATGGATGAACCCGCTGTCATCGAGCACGCTGAGATCGATCGGGTTGGCCAGACGCGTGGACCAGTGCATCAGCTGCACGCCCTCTCGCGTCGCCACCCGCCGATGACTGGACGTAACAAGGTCCAGCCCCAAGGCTTCGCTGGGGTCTCTGATCATCTCCGTGGCCAGGAGATGGGGTATCGAAGTAGCTGCGTTGGCCCTGGGCATCACTGCATCGCTTCCTCTTGCCTCCGTTGATCCGATGCGGGCAGCAATGAGCCCGTTCCGGGTGGCAATCGTAATACGAATCATTATTATTGAACAGGGTTGTAACTTTTCCTTGCGTGGGTCCGAGGGGCTGGGCGTTTGCTTTTGCACCACCACGGATCCATCGAATTCCCTTGATCGACTCATGTCCCAAGCACCGCTCAATCCCGTTTCCGCAGTTGATGCCACGCCGGTGCTATGCGGCGTACCGCAGACCATGTTGTGGACGCTGCACAACCGCGCCACCGAATCCCTGCGGCCCGATGCTTGGTTTCGTGATCCGGCGGCCGAGCGCATCTTCCAGTCCATCGCTTTTGACTACCGGGCCCATTTCGGCCGTCCCGACAGTTCGCACGCCACCCGCTCGCAGATGTTCGACGAGGCGCTGCGTCCGTGGCTCGCCGCGCATCCCGGCGGCACGGTGGTCGAACTCGGTTGCGGGCTGGAGACGCAGTTCCAGCGCTGCGACGATGGACGGGTGCGCTGGTTGTGTGTGGATGTGCCGGACGCGATTGCCGTGCGCGAGCGCTACCTGGCACCCAGCGAGCGATGCCGCCATGTTGTGCGCTCCGCGCTCGACTTGAGCTGGATGGATGAGGTCGAGGCGAGCAACGGTGTCTTCGTCACCGCCCAGGGCCTGTTCATGTATTTCCCCGAAGACGAGGTTGGGTACCTGATCTCGGCGATGGCGAGGCGCTTCAAAGGGGGCGAACTCATGTTCGACACCATTCCGCGCTGGTTCTCGCGCAAGACGATGGCCGGGCTCGATATCACGAGCCACTACCGCGCCCCGCCCATGCCCTGGGGTATCAATCGCGACGAAATCGAGACCGTGCTGAGGGCATGGTGCCCACACATCGACTCGGTGCAGAACGAGCCCTACCGCCGTTTCAGAACCTTCCCTGCGCGGCTGGGCCCCTGGATAGCGCACATACCGGTGCTCGCCAAACTCCTTCCCGCGATCGTGCGCGTGCGCTTCGCTCGGGAATGACCGCCCTCTGGCGTCCTCCACAAGCTCCTCTTCGTCCATGCCCGCTCCCCATCTTTCCTCATGACACCCTTCCAAGCCCGCCCGAACAAAGCCCACCGCATCTCAGCACTTGTCGCACTCGCATCGATCCATTGGACCTGCCTGGCCGCCGAGCTGCCCTTCGACATTCCAACCCAGCCGCTCGAGGCCGCGCTGAAGCTGTTCGAAGCACAGGCCGGCGTTCCGGTTCAGCGTCCGCTGCAGTGGCCCCAAGGGCTGGCTGAAACCCCGGCCGCTGCACTGAGCGGCCGCTTCGAGCCAGTGCGGGCGCTGCATCGCCTGCTTGCGGGACACCCCCTCCAGATCGCGGAACACGATGGACGCTTCGTGATCGCGGTGGTCGAGCAAGCCCAGCCCGCCACCGAGCCGGACAAGACCTTGCCCGCGGTGACGGTCACTGCCCGGCGCGGTGCCGAGCGCGCCAAGGACGTTCCGTTCAGCGTCAGCACGGTTCAGGGGTTCGAGCTGGAGCAGCGGCGCCTCACCACGCTCGAAGAAGCCCTGCGCGACACCCCTGGCGTGGAGGTCAATGCCTGGGGCGGCTTCGGCGATGCCAACGTGCGCATGCGCGGCGTGGGGTCGCTGTACCAGGTGAGCAGCGAGGACAGTTCGGTTGTCGTCAATCTGGACGGTACACCGCTGTCGGCGCGCAACGCTTCGCTGCCCATGCTGGACGTGGAACGCGTCGAGGTGCTCAAGGGGCCGCAGGGCACGCTCTTCGGCCGCAACAGCGAAGCCGGCGCCATCAACATCGTCACGCGCAAGCCTACCCGCGAACCCGATGGCTATGCGCGCGTCGAGGCCGGGCAGGAGGGGCAGCGGCTGATCGAGGGCGCCATGGGCGGTGCGCTCGCCGAGGATTGGAGCGCGCGCATCGCGCTGCGCAGCCAGCAGTCGGACGACGTGGTCCATAACGTCCAGACCGGCAAGCCGATCATGAAGGCCAAGGAACTCGGCCTGCGCGCCAGCGTGCTGTGGCAGCCGCGGGCCGCGACATCTGTGCTGCTGTCCACCGAGCACCAGGACCAGAAGGACAAGGTCGGCCTGATGCTGCTGCGGCCTTATGGCGATCCGCCCAGCCTGGACGCGACGCCCGGCCTTTTCGGTGCTGACGTGAAGAGCCACCGGCACGCGCTGGAAATCAATCACGACCTGGCGAGCGCAAGGCTGACGTCTCATACCTCATTCCAGCAGCGCCGCGAAGATCAGACCTCGGGGGCCGACCGCATAGTGGCGGCCACCGTGTTCGGGATGCCCACCGAGTACCTCAAGCAATATCGCCGCGACGAATCCGCGTGGAACCAGGACCTGCGCCTGTCCTCGCTGCCCGGAGCCGCGACGTTCTGGGTGGCGGGCGTCAATCTGTACGGCTCCAAGCGCGAGTACGACACCACGGTCGGTGGGATGACCGACAACCTGCGCGACTTCGAGACGCGCAGCGAGGCGGCCTATGGGGAAGTCACGGTGCCGCTCGCGGCCGCGCTGAAACTCACCGGCGGTCTGCGCTACACGCAGGAGCGCAAGAAATACGACGCCAGCTTCGTCACCACCGGCTATCCGGCTACTCAGGACAGCCGCTCGCTCGACGACCGGTACGCGACCGGGCGAGTGGCGCTGTCCTGGGCGCTGAACCCCCAGACCAACCTCTACGGCGTGCTTGCCCACGGACACAAGGCCAAGGGTTTCCAGGACGAGACCTCGCAGGTTGCCGACGGCGATCCCTTCAAGGCCGCCAAGGTCGACAGCCTGGAACTGGGCATGAAGTTCGAAAGTGCGGACCGCCGTCTCGCATGGACCACCGCCGCCTTCTTCAACCGGGTGCGCGACGATCACATGCTGGGCTACGACTACACCACCTTCGCGACCAAGGCGATCAACGCCGATACGCGAACCCGGGGCCTGGAGGTCGAAGGCCAGTGGCGGGCGGCGCCCGGTCTCACCCTCAAGGGCGGCGCCGTCTACACGGATGCCACCATCACCCGGTCGGTAACGGGCGTGTCCGGCGGAGACGTGGCCACCGGCAACCGCGTGCCGGACGTGCCGCGCTGGAGCGGCAAGCTCTCCGTCAATTACACCCGGCCGCTGCCCGGTTTCATGGGGCTGGCCTCGCCGCAGCTCACAACGCTGCTGGCCTACCGGGTCATGAGCACGCGTGCCAACGATCCGCAGAACCACATCTTCCTGCCGTGCTTCCAGAAGATCGACGCGCGTGTCGGCATCGCCTCGGGCGCCGGCGAACTCTATCTGTGGGTGGACAACCTGCAGGACAAGCGTTACGACCAGTACGTCTACTACTTCACCCCGAATGCCAATGTGGGCATGCCGACGCGCGGCCGGACCGTGGGGCTGGGTTTCACCTGGCAGTTCTTCTGATGTGCGACGCCATCATGAGTTCTCTGCCCGTGGCGTCCCGAACCTGCCCGCAAGCCGATGCCTTGGCGCACGCCCATGACTTCGGTCAGGAGGGGATACGCCCGGCCGAGCGCCGGGTCAGCATGGTGGCCATGCTGACCGTCGCGGTGATGGGCCTGGAGATCGCCGCCGGGTGGTGGACGGGCTCCATGGCGCTGCTGGCCGACGGGGTGCACATGGGGGGACACGCCGTTGCACTGGGCCTTGCGGCTGGCGCCTATGCCATGTCGCGGCGCTACGCCCGTGACCGGCGCCTGAGCCTGGGAAGCGGCAAGATCAACGATCTGGCGGCCCACACCAGCGCCCTGATCCTGGCTGTATCCACGGTGTGGACCGCCATCGAGTCAGCGCAGCGCCTGCTGAGTCCCGAACCGCTGCGCCCGACGGAAGCCCTGGTCGTGGCCGTGCTGGGGTTGGCGGTGAACCTGCTGTCCGCTTGGCTCTTGGGCGGTGCGCACGATCATGAACACGACCACGGACACGGACACGACGATCCTCGCGACCACCCCGGCCACGTGCATGACCACAACCTCGGTGCCGCACTGGCGCATGTGCTTGCCGATGCCGTCACGTCGGTGGCCGCCATCGCCGGTCTGCTCGCCGCCTGGGGCTGGACTTGGCTGGATCCACTGATTGCGCTGCTGGCACTGGGCGTGGTGGCGCGCTGGGCCGTCCGACTGCTGCGCCAGACCGGCGCGGTGCTGCTCGATGCCGAAGGTCCCGCCGAACTGCGGCGCCAGGTGAGCGCCCGGCTCGAAGCGGTGGCCGGCAGCCGCGTGACCGATCTGCACCTGTGGTCGGTGGGCCAGGGCGCCTGGACGCTCGCAGCCTCGGTGGTCAGTCACGGCCCGGCCGCCACCGAGGTGTACAAGGCCGCGCTCGCCGGCCTGCCCGGCATCCATCACCCGATGGTCGAGATCCATGCCTGCCGCCACTGCCAGAGTTCCCATGGAGCGGAGTTGCCATGACCGAGTTTGCGACGACGACACGCCTGCGCACCCCGGCCGGCACCTGGTGGCTGCTGGGCAGTCTCTACACCACCCAGTTCCTCGCGCTCGGCTTTCTGTCGGTGGCACTGGTTGCGCTGCTGCAGGAGCAGGGTGCCTCCATGTCGCGCGTGAGCCTGATCTATCTGCTCGGCACGGTCTGGGCCTTCAAGCTCCTGTGGGCGCCGCTGCTGGATCATTTCGGCTGGACCCGGCTGGGCCACTACCGCGGCTGGCTGCTGCTCACTCAGGCCGGGCTGGTGCTCGCGCCGCTGGCCATGATGGCGCTCGATCCGGTCGTGGACTTTCCCGCCGTCTATGCGCTGGCCGTGCTCGTCGCCGTGCTGTCGGCGACGCAGGATGTGGCCACCGACGCCATTGCCTGCCGCACGCTGCCCGAGACCGAACGCGGTTTGGGCAATGGCATCCAGACGGCAGGCGGCCTGCTGGGGAATCTGCTCGGCGGCGGGGTGTTGGTGATGGCCTACCCGAGCATCGGCTGGAGCGCGTGCATGGGGTGGCTCGCCGCGGGCACGGCCGTATCGCTCGCACAGCTCGCCTGGCTGAGCGAGCCCGGGCAGCGCCTGACGCCGCTCGCAGCGCGCACCTTGTACGGCCGCTTGCGCACGTTCTGGCCCGATGCCGGGGGCATCGGCTGGCTGTTCGTGCTGCTCCTGTTTCCCTTCGCGTCGGGACTGGCCTATGGCCTGGTGACGCCGTTGCTGGTGGCGTCAGGCTGGGGCATGGAGCGCATCGGCCTGGTCACCAACGTTGCCGGTTCGCTGCTCTCGGCGGGCTCGGCGCTGGCGGCCGGCTGGCTGCTGCCACGCTGGGGGCGGCGGCGCGCACTGGTCATGGCCGCGGCCATCAATCTCTTCGGCAGTGCGGCGCTGCTGGCCCCCTGGGCCGGCTGGGGCGGCGTTGGCGGGAGCGACGCTGCCCTGACGCTGGCCGTGTGCCTCTACTTCCTGTGCTACACGCCGCTGCACGTGGTGCTCGCCACGCTGATGATGGACCGTGTCCACCCCGCCAGCGCAGGAACCGACTACAGCCTGCAGTTCAGCGTGTTCATGCTGTCCAGCATGGGCTCGGCCACGCTGGCGCCGCTGCTGACCGACGCGCTGGGCATGCGCGACACGCTGCTCGTCGGCGCCGTCGCCGCCCTCGCGTCGGTGGTGCTGGCTTGGCGCCCCCGCCTGTCGACCCCGCCGGCTCCCGCAACGGCTCCTACACCGGCCCGTCCGTCATGAACACGTCCAACACCGCGACCGCCGATCGCTCGGCACTGCCTCCCACAGCCGATCCGCAGGCGGGTGACACCGCAGCACCAACGCCTCGATCGGTGCGTGCCTCCCCGTGGCGGATCATGCAACCGGTGCGCAGGGGCATCCAGTTCGCCATGGCCCTGTCTGCGCTGGCCACACTGTGCCAATTCGTCGTGCTCGGGGCGCTGGCCTGGATGGTGCGCGCGCTGCTCGCAGCGACTGACTCAGGTCCATGGCCTTGGCTGGCGCTTGCCGCGGTCGGCACGGTGCTGTTCCTCGTGCTGCGCATCACGGCCTTCAACCAGTCACACTACGCTGCCTTCCGGCTGGAGACGATCCTGCGCACGCGGGTGGCCGAGCATGCGGCCCGCGTGTCCATGGGTGAGGTTCAGCGCCTGGGCTCGGGTGCGCTGGCCAAGGTCATGCAGGACGACGTGAATGCGCTGCATGTCTTCGTTGCAGACAGCACTCCCCTGTTTGCTCGCGCCGCCGTGGCGCCTCTCGCAAGCCTGGCGCTGATGTTCGCGCTGGACTGGCGTCTGGCGCTGGCCGCGCTGGGTGTCGTGCTGGCAGGCCTGGCCGTGCTGAGCCTGGCCATGCGTGATCGAGTCGAGATGGTGCGCCGGTACAACGAGGCGCGCGAACAGGTGAGCGCCGCTGTGGTGGAGTTCGTCCAGGCCATGCCGGTGGTGCGCACCTTCGATACCGGCCAGTCCACCTTCGGCCGCTACCAGCGCGCCCTCGACAGTTACCTGGGCGTCCTCGTGCGTTGGTACGCGGGCGTGGCATTCAGCGCCCGTTTCGGCATGGCGGCCATGAGCGCGCTGCCCACGCTGGCCGTGCTGCTGGCGCTGGGCGGCTGGCTGTTCCAGGCCGGTCGGCTCGATTTCGGCACCTGGCTGGCCGTGCTGCTGCTGGGTGCCGGCGTGGCTGAGGCCATGCTGCCGCTGATGACGCTGATGCATCTGGTGGACAAGACCATGCTCTCAGTGCGCCGCATCCAGCAGGTGCTGGAACTGCCGGTTCTGCCGCAGCCCGCGGCGGCGCAAGCGCGCACGCCAGCAGACGCCAGCGTGCGCTTCGAACGCGTCAGCTTCAGCTACGTTGCCGATGCCACCGAGCCCGCCTTGAGCAACGTGAGCTTTTGCGCGGCGCCGGGCACAGTCACCGCCCTCGTGGGCCCCTCGGGCGCGGGCAAGACGACCGTGGCGCGCCTGATCCCGCGCTTCTGGGACGTGAACGCCGGCCGGGTGCTCGTCGGCGGCGTAGACGTGCGGGATATGAGCGCCGACACCTTGATGCGGCACGTGGCCTTCGTCTTCCAGGACACCTTCCTCTTCGCCAGCAGCATCGCCGACAACATCCGCCTGGGCTTGCCCGATGCGACGATGGACGAGGTGATCGCCGCGGCCACCGCGGCGCAGGCGCATGAGTTCATCAGCGCGCTGCCGCGCGGCTACGACACCCCGGCCGGCGAGCGTGGCGTGTTCCTCTCGGGCGGACAGCGCCAGCGCATCACCATCGCCCGCGCCATTCTGCAAAACCGGCCCATCCTCGTGCTCGACGAGGCCACCGCCTTTGCCGATCCCGAGAACGAGGCCGCACTGGTGCAGGCGCTGTCGGCCCTGATGCAGGGCAAGACGGTGCTCATGGTCGCGCACCGCCTGGCCACCATCCGCGACGCCGACCAGATCCTGGTGTTCGACCGCGGCCGCCTGGCCGAATCCGGCACGCACGAGGCGCTGCTGGCAGGGCAGGGCATGGGCGTAGGACAAGGCGTTTATGCGCGCCTGTGGGCCGGCTACGAGCGCGCCCAGCACTGGACCTTGCACACCACTCCCGGCTCAAAGGCCCCTGCATGACCACTCCCGCCCCTCAGACCCATCGCAGCGACGACGTATTGCTGGCCGTCCTGTTCTTCGCCCAGGGCCTGCCCACTGGGCTGGCTTGGCTCGGCTTGCCGGCGTGGCTGCGCAGCCATGACGCCGCGCTGGACACCATCGGCCTGGTGAGCCTGACCTTTCTGCCCTGGGCGCTGAAGTTCCTGTGGGCCGCGCCAGTCGAGCGCCTGGCGGTGCGGCTGGGTTGCGGCCGCGTCATCGTCGCCACGCAACTTGTCGCGGCCCTGGCCTACGCCGCCCTGGCGGCGGTGGATCTGCGTACGCATTTCCTGCCCGGATTGGTGCTGCTGACCCTGTTGGCCGCCGCCTGCGCAACGCAGGATGTCGCCACCGATCGTCATGCCATCGTCCGCCGGGGGGCAGTCGGCGCCGCGCGCATCAACACCCTGCGCTTCGCCGGTTTCACGGGCGGCATGCTGGCGGGCGGATCCGGTCTACTGCTGGCCGGCGCCACGGCGGGCTGGGCCACGTTCATGCTCGCCTGCGCGTCGGCCATGATCGTCGCGGCCGCCATGGCGATTCGGATGATGCCGGCGACGCGGACACCCGATGGTGCACTCGAACTTCGAGCCCGGGACGATGCGGCGCGGGTGCGGATGCGCGGCTTCTTCGAGCGCACGCACCCCTGGACGCTGCTTGCGCTGGCCCTGTTGTTCAAGAGCGCCAGCGCCGCCAGCGAATCCATGGTCAAGAGCTTCTGGATAGACCACGGCGTCACGCTGGAGCAGGTGGGCATCATGACCGCGGTGAACCTGGGGCTGTGGGGACTGGTGGGCGCTCCGCTGGGCGCCTGGCTGCTTGGCCGCAAGGGGCTGTCCGCGCGCGGTGTGGCGGCCGGTGCAGGCCTGTGCCTGGCGCTGCTGCTCGGTCTGCTGGCCGTGTGCATCCATGGTGGCCTCGGCATCACGTGGTTGCCGACATCGGGCATCGAGTGGGATTGGGTCTACGTGCTGCTGCCAGCGCTGCAGGCGGTGGCCGACGGCGTGGCATCGATGGGCTTCTTCACCGTCTTCACCCGTGCCGTCGTCGGCCGCCAGCCAGGCACCGACCTCACGCTGGTGATGTGCGCAGAGAGCCTGGGCGGCCTCGTGCTCGGCGCGCTGGCCGGCGTTTCGGCGGCGCGCCTGGGCTACGCGGCGCATTTCGGACTTGCAGGTGCTGCCTACGCCACCTACATCGCCTGGGCCTGGCGGGCGCTGCCGCGCGTGGATATCCACGCTGCGGTGGACGAGCGCGCCAGCCAACCCTTCAACGCCACACCGGCCCGAGCTCTGCCATGAGTACTGCAACCATTGCCAACATCGCCCCCCTCGCCACCTGGCGCCAACTGCTGCATCGCCTGCTGCGCAGCACCGGCGGCGAGGCGCAGGCGTTGCGCGCCAGCCTCGCCGGTCTGGTGGCTGCCTCCGCCGTACAGGGCTTGGCTTTGGCCTGCGTGTTTCCGATGCTCGCCGCTCTGTCGGTAACCGCGCAACGCGCGTCCGACGTCGCAGCCGCATCACGCTGGCTGCTCGCCTTCATGGCGCTGGCGCTGATCGCCTCCGCGCTGCGCTGGCGCGCCCAGGGCTTCGACTTCCAAGGCCACATGGCACGCGCGACTCACGCCCTGCGCACGCGGCTGGGCGAGCAGTTGCGCCGCATGCCGCTTGAGGCCATCCAGGACAAGCGCGCGGGTGAACTCAACGCAGCCCTGTTGGGCAACGTGGACGAGAACTTCAACTACACCCTGACCGTTGCCAACTTGATCGCGCAGGTGTTGGTGATGCCGCCGGTGCTGGCGTTGGCACTAATGTTCGTGGAGTGGCGTCTGGGGCTCGCGCTGCTGCTGGTCTACCCGCCGGTCGTCGTGCTGTACCGCTGGCGCCGCCCCTACCAAGCGCGCGGCATGCGCGCGCTGGAAGACGCCCACCGCCGCGCCAACGCCGACATCGTCGAATACACACAGGGCCTGCCGGTACTGCGCGCCGCGCGTTGCGAGGGTGAAAAGGCCGTCGCGCTGCAGGCCTCGTTTGCGCAGGTCGAGCGCGTGCAGACCATCGGCCAGCGCAAGGCCGCTGGGCCGAAGATGATTTTTGCCAGCGTGGTCGAACTCGGCCTGCTCGCTACGGCTGCACCGGGCGCGAGCTGGGTCGCCACAGGTACGCTGGAGCCGGCCCTGCTGGCCGCATGGCTGGTCGTGCTGGTACGCTTCTCTGAGCCGCTGGCCAATTTCCTCAGCTACACCAACATCGTCGAGCTGGTCGAGGTGGCGCTCGACCGCATCGAGGCGCTGCTGGCCGTGTCCCCGCTGCCGCAGCGCGTGCCGGTGCGCACGCCCACGAGCTTCGGTGTGCAGTTCGAAGGCGTACGCTTCCATTACGCCGGCCAGGATCCGGCCTGCGACGCGCCTGTTCTCTGCGACTTCAGCGCCGATCTGCCCGAGCGCGGCATGACCGCGCTGGTGGGCCCCTCGGGTTCGGGCAAGACCACCATTACCCGTCTGCTGATGCGCCACGCCGACCCCCAAGCGGGTCGCGTTCTCATCGGCGGCGTCGACCTGCGCGAGATGACGCCCGACGTACTCAACGGCCTCATCTCCACCGTGTTCCAGGACGTCTACCTGTTCGACGACACCGTCATCGCCAACATCCACATGGCTCGCCCCGATGCAAGCGACGAGGCGGTGCGCGAGGCCGCTCGCGCTGCGCAATGCCTGGACTTCATCGAACGCCTGCCACAGGGCTGGGATACGCGCCTGGGCGACATCGGCGCGCGCCTGTCCGGCGGCGAACGCCAGCGCATATCCATCGCCCGCGCCCTGCTCAAGGACGCGCCCATCGTCATCCTTGATGAGCCCACCGCGGCGCTCGATACCGAGAGCGAATTGGCCGTGCAGCAGGCCATCGACGCGCTGGTGGAGAGCCGTACGGTCATCGTCATCGCCCACCGGCTTTCCACAATCGCGGCAGCCGACCGGGTCCTGGTCATCGACGACGGCCGGCTCGTGCAGAAAGGTCGGCACGATGAACTCATCGCGCAGCAGGGACGCTACCGGGCAATGTGGTCTGCACAGCAGCGGGCAAAGGCATGGCATGTTCGGCACGCAGGTCCGGCGGAAAGGCAATATCCAGGTCTGCAGTGAGACTCGCCAGCACGCTCACCAAAGCGCAGTTGCGTTTTGGACGAGGCTCACTTGCCTGCCGCCTGCCTTGCGGCCGCCATCAGAGCGTGAGGGCAACGGGCATTGCGCTAGTCAGCTGCGAAAATCCCCCCCATGGACGCTCATATCCTTGATCCGGCCGAGGTGCGGGACATTTCCGGATTGCTGCTGGACGAGCAACGCTGCCTTCGTGTGATCCCGTCCAGCGTTCTGGAGGACACCACGCCGCAGGAACGGCTGCTCTTCGGCGTGCGTCACGGCCTGTACAGCTTCCCGACCGAGGAACTGTGTTCGTTCCTGCGCGAGCGCATCCGTGGCAGGCGGGCTATCGAGATCGGTGCAGGGCACGGCGCGCTCGCGAAAGCGCTGGCGATCCCCGCCACGGACAACCGGCAGCAGGAGGATGAGCGGGTGAAGTCGCACTATGCGGCCCTTCGCCAACCCACGGTGCCCTATGGCGAGCACGTGGAGAAGCTGGATGCCGCCGCAGCGGTTGAACAGTACCGCCCCGATGTCGTCATTGCGTGCTGGGTGACCCATCGCTTCGATCCTGGTCGGCCTCATGCGGGGGGCGGCTCGAGCGGGGTTGACGAGGAGGCGATCATCGCCTCGTGCGACGAGTACATCTTCGTCGGCAACGAGCATGTCCACGCCCCCAAGCCGATCTGGTCGCTGCCCCACGAGAAGCTGACACCGCCGTGGCTCTACTCGCGTGCTGTGAACGGAAGCCGAGACTTCATCGGGATCTGGCGACGCGAACGCTGACACCACGGGTGACATCCTTCGCGCTTTGCACCGCTGTCACGGCACTGTAGTCCCGCCTGACTTCCAGCGGCGCAAGCGCCGCCGCGCGGCCACTTGAACAGCGAGGGTCCGCTGAGAACATGAATCGTCGGCATGAGCCGGCATTCATGAAGGAGCGAACCATGGCGAACGCGATCGTCACTGTCCAAGGCGGCGTGCCCGCACTACCTACACTGCTGGGCCAGGGGCCGGCCCGCATCCCCACCGGCGGCAAGATCCGGCCGGGGATCATGGTGCTCACCAAGCGTGCGGCCGAGGTGCCTCAGGCCAAGGAAATCTACAAGCAGGGCGTGGCCGATGGCCACTCGTTCGAGCAGATCGAACGCCTCCTGAAAGAGGCGCTGCCGCAGCTGAAGTCGCCGCTGGTGCCGCGCAACCTGCCTTGGTTCACCGTGCGTGCGGCCGATTTCCCGAATCCCGAGGTCGCGCGACAGATCGTCGACGCCTACGGCGAAGACCGCGGCCAGGGGCGGCGCCTGTACCGCTTCCCCGTCGTGTTCCCGGCCGACCACTGGCAGAGCGTGATGCCGCATGAAATGGCGGCTTGGGGCACGCATGAGAAGCGCTTCTGGTCGCAGTATTCGGCCGATGGCCTGACGCGCCATTGCATGAGCCACGCGCCGATCCCGACGGACAACACGGGCCGCCGCACGATCCGCATCTTCGGCGGTCGCAAGACCATGCTGCGCGAGGAGAATGGCGGGGTCTGCGATCCCGAGTCCTGCCCGGAGTACCAGGCGCGCCAGTGCAACCTGACCGGCCGCTTCCTGTTCTTCATTCCGGGCATCCGCACGATCAGCGCGCTGGAGTTGCCCACCACCAGCTTCTACGCCATGTCCAACGCGATCCAGCGCTTCCAGGCCATCGGCCACATGCGCGGCGGGCGGATCTCGGGCTTCCTGGGCCGCGCACGCGAGACCTTCTATCTGACCAAGGTGCTGCGCGATGTGCCGCACATCGACGAGACGGGGCGGCCTGTGCGTGTCCCTCAGTGGATCATCGAGCTGGAGGCGCCGATCGACGTCACAGCGTTGCTGCGCGACGGTGACGATGACGAGGCGGCCATCATGCAGGCGTCGGTGGCCGAGCAAGTGCTGGAAGGCGCGGCATCCCGAGCCCACGCGCAAGATGCGAGCGCGGCGGTGTCAGACGTTCAGCCGAGCCACGCCGAAGAAGAGCCACCCATGCGTCCGGGCCATCCCACGCTGGAGCAACTGCTGCACCGTGTCGAGGCCATGGGTGTGAATCGCGAGAGCTTCCAGCGCTACGCGGATCGGCGTTGGGGCCGGGGCTGGAAGATCAATCCGCATGGCCGCGGCCGAGCCTGGGATGAGGTCGAGCGTTATGCGAATGACGCAGAGGGCTACGCGGACAAGATCGACTGCGCCGTGGGGGCGCTGGCGGGGAGGGAATGAGCATGCGTATCGCGCACTTCTCCGATCTGCACTACGGCGCGGCGACGCTGGAAGAAGCAGACCGTTGCTTTGGCGCAGCCATCGACCGTGCGATCGCCGAGGGCGTCGAGGCGGCCGTCATCTCAGGGGACGCAACCGACCACGGTCTGAACCTGCACGAGCCCGCCACGCGGCGGCTGTGCGCCCAGGTGCGCCGCCTGGCCGATCATTGTCCGGTGCTGATGCTGCAAGGAACCTTCTCGCATGAACCGCCCGGAACGCTGGCCGTGTTCGGCCTGCTGGGGGCGCGTCATTCGGTTCACGTGGCCGAGTGCATCGAGCAGGTGGTCTTGATGGGGGATGGCCGGTGGATGTCCTCGACGGGCTGGCGTTTCGACATGGTGCCGGCCGGTGCTCGCGCGCTGCTCACCTGCGTGCCGACCATCAACAAGGCCGTGGTGGCCGCGACCGTCGGCGCAGTTGAAGCGCCGCAGGCCGTGGGCGAACACCTGGCCCTCCTGCTGCGAGGCTTCGCGCCCATCAACCGGCGGGCAAAGGAGCATGGCGTGCCGACGATTGCCGTGTCGCACGGGACGGTGTTCGGCAGCGTCAGCGAACATGGTGTGCCGATGGCGGGCTTCGACCATGAGTTCAGCACCGGGGTGCTGTTCAGCGCCGAGACCCAGGCCGTGATGCTGGGGCACATCCACCGGCATCAGCACTGGGAACAGGAGGGGCCGGAGGGCCGTCAGTGCATCGCGTATGCGGGCTCCATCGGGCGCTTCCATTTCGGCGAGCAGGGCGACAAGGGGTTCCTGCTGTGGGAAGTGACGCCTGACGGTGCGGCGTGCGAGCTGGTGCCGACGCCGGCACGCCGCACCATCGACATCGTGTTCGAAGGGCGGCCCGACCTGGACGTGCTGCGCGAAGCTGCGGCCCGCCATAGCATCGACGGGGCGCATGTACGCGTGCGCTGGACAGTGGCCGACGAAGATCGCCACGCGGTTGACCGCGCTGCGATTGCCAAGCTGCTGGCCGGTGCGGCGCAGACAAAACTCGAAGGTCGGATCGTGCCGATCGTGCGCGCTCGCGCCCCGGGCATCAGTCAGTTGACCTCGCTGGCCGACAAGGTGCGGCGCTGGGCCGATCTGAGCGGGGTCGAGCCGACTTGTGTTCTTGAATGCCTGGAGGCGCTGGCGGAACGTGCGCCAGCGGAGATCGCGGAGCAACTGCTGTCAAGGTCTGCCGGAACGAAAGAGCCTGAGTCTGGAGGCTCCGGGCAACCGGACGAAGTCCTGGGAAGGGAAGTCGAGTGCGTGTGAGTGTTTCGGTGATTTCCGCGTCGCCAGTCGGCAAGACAAGCGGGGTGAAGTCGTCAATTACGTGGCGTGCCGTGGGTTCTTCCATTGCAGCTGAGAGGCGATGGCGGAACTGGAGAGCAGCGCGTACTGAATGGCTCGATCGCACAGGCCGCTGTCCTCCATGGCGTCGATGTGCCCGAAGAGCATCCATATCCCTTCGGTGGCCAGAAATTCGTTGCGCTGGCGCTTGTCCATCGCGGGCCTGACGCTATCCAGAATCTCCCTGGCGTTGCTGACGCCGCTTGGCATGGGCAAGTCCGCTGCCTTGAATAGCTTCTTGATGGCAAGCCTTGCATCCACGGAGAGTTCTCGCCAGGCAGCATTCATCGGAATGGTGAGCTGGC
The DNA here is from genome assembly GCF_011305995.1 of Diaphorobacter sp. HDW4A. Taxonomy (GTDB): domain Bacteria; phylum Pseudomonadota; class Gammaproteobacteria; order Burkholderiales; family Burkholderiaceae_C; genus Diaphorobacter_A. The sequence goes on from NZ_CP049910.1 coordinate 639,270, forward strand.
CGTTGCCGGTCAGCTCGATGGCATAGATGGCGCCGGTGCCGCGGACGTAGCAGTTCGCAACGTCAGGGTCTTCTGTCAGGTACAGGGCCGGGCCGAAGGGTGCGTGTTCGTCCCCGTGAACGGGATTGAGTCGGTCGATGGATCTGTCGTGGGAACCATGAAGCAGGGTGCGGGGAATGGTGTCCATAGGGAGAAGGGGCTTACGGATGGTCTTTCTCGCAATATGGCACATCCTGTGTGGCCGGCTGTCTTGGCTGGGCTGTTGATCCCGGCTGATCTTCTTGGTATGTTTGCTGCATACCGTGCGCGCAGCTATGTGATCGATTCGTAAGCCGCGCAACCTCTGGGAAGAGGAAGGGGACCGCTCGTTGTGGTCAAGCAAAGATCATTCAAGGGGATAGTGTGCAGGCAAGTCGTCCGGTACAGATTGTGTTGCTGAGGCATGGGCTGCCGATGATCGACAGGGATCGACGGGTAAACGCCACAGATTTCGGAGTCTGGGTTTCCGAGTACGATGCCGTCGGCATCGACGCGCGGCATCGGCCGCCTCAGGCGGCAATCGAACAGGCAAGAGGTTGCGCGTTCGTCGTGTGCAGCAGCCTTCCTCGCTCGCTGGAGTCGGCCAGAGCTCTGGGCATGGAGAATATCGGCGCCTGCGAGCCACTGTTCCGGGAAATGGGCATGCCCTATGCGAACTGGCGCTTCCCGCGCCTGGGCTTGGCGGTATGGTCGGTTCTGTTCAGACTGATGTGGGCGGTCGGATATTCAGCAAATGCCGAGCCATTCAAGGAGGCGAGGGAGCGAGCCCGTGCATGTGCCGAGCGGTTGGCGGACCTGGCATCCCTGCATGGTACGGTTCTCCTTGTCGGGCATGGTTCCCTGAACTGGTTCATCGCGAGATATCTCAAGAGCATGGGGTGGAAGGGCCCACGGAAGTCGCCTCGCAAGCACTGGGATTTCGCCGTTTATTGCCACCAGGCAACGTAACGACCCCACCGATCCCCATGATTCGTATGGCTTGGCGGCGGGTCCGAAACACCACAGCAAGGGCTACTGACCCGTTTGCCGCACCCAGGCGGAAAAATCAGAGCGGGAAGGCAGCGAGCAGCTGGCTGAACGTGTGTTCGGCAGGCAGTGCCGGCAGTTGCTGAGCGCGGTAAGGTGCCGGGACTTCGTCCGGCGCCATCTCACCCTTGCGCACGGCGCGGTTCAGGACGTTCAGGCGCTCGAACCAGATCAGCTCGTAGCGCGCGATGGCATCCCATTGCTCGGGCGTGTCACGCTCTAGGTTGAAGGCGTAGCCGGCGGCCACCGGGTCGGTGTCTTCGTAACGCACGCAGACTTCGCGGTAGCTGCCGAAATCGTGGGGAAAGGACTTCACGATCAGGCTGGACAGGGCCTCGGCGGGCACAGGGTGCAGGCGTTCGAGCATGCGCTTGAACACCTTGCATTCGAGCAGGGACTGCTCGTCGTAGTCGGGGCGGCCCACCTGGGCCGCGTTCTCTTATCCCTGGGAGCAAGTCCATCGCGTCGAGTTGGAGAAGCAGGCCAGATTGACCCGAGGGGCAGCCTGCCGGAAGACGTCGGTGCCTCACGGCGCCCGCACCGTCTACGCTCCCTCACGTTCCTGTTGTTCGTCTTCGAACACCGCTCGCACCGCTGCGATGATCTGCGCGTGCCTGCCGTAGAAGGCACCCTCTTCGGCGAAGACTTGAGGCAAGGTCTTGCGCAGCTTGTTGCTGACCTGCCAGCCACTTTCCTTCAGCGATCGGATGATGCGGTCCGCATCCGGGTCCGGCATCTCCACGAAGTTCTTGATCGCCTCCCGCGCATCGTCGTACTGGCGCAGCGTCAGGGCTTCCTGCGCCATTTCCTGTTCGACCGTCTGGCGAAGTACCCCGCTCAGGTAGCGCACCTGCTCGGTTAGATCGAGATAGCGCCAGGCGTGTTGCGCATCCTCCGAGCGGAGGAACTCGAAATTGGTTTCGACCCCGTCAGGGCAGACCCGCCTTGTCCCGAAACGATAGCCATCGGTGTAGACCTGCATGAAAGGACGCGAAAACCCTTCCAGGGCCTGGTCGTAATCGGCGCGCCCCTTGGCTGAGCCTGCGATCGTCGCCGACACCGGCACGATGATGTTGGCCGGTACCACCTTGTCGGCCGCGAGCAGGTGGTTGATCAGGAAGCGGTGGATCCGGCCATTGCCATCCGCAAGCGGGTGCAGGTAGACGAAGGCGAACGACACGGCTGCGGCGCGTGCCACGGCGTTGGTGCCTTGCGTGCGCGTTTCGAACCCGCGCAAGGCGTCGAGCATGCCATCGACCCATTCCTCGGACGGTGCGACGTAGTGGACGATCTCGTTGATGAAGCTGCGTTCCCCGACGAACACTGGCGATTGTCGGATGCCAACCCGCAACGCAGCTTCGCCGAGCACGGTTTGCTGCAACTTGAGAAGCTGCTCCGGTGCCATCGGATCGTTCATCCGCCCGCTGTACGTACTGATGGCTGCCGCGAAACGTTTCACCCGGTCCTGCTTGTCCGCCTCGTGCTCGATGGCGAAACTGGCCCGGGACTCCTTGAACGTGAGCCACGCCGCGCTGCGCAGCAGCAATTCCGGTCCGTAGGTGTCATCCAGGGACTGCACGCCGGCTGCCAGGTCGTAGAGCCATTCGCGTTGCTCGGGGGCACCGAGAAAAACCATCGGGCAGAACTCGCGTGAGCCCGGCAGGTTGTTGTTGACGCGCCAGCGCCGCATGCGATCTGGCCGCCGAGCCGCCAGATACAGGCTGGCGTCGATCGCATCGACATAGCCCACGTTGGGCGCTGTGTCCGGCACGGCGAGTTGCCGGCCGGTGAACCATTCGTAGAAGAACGCCGCTCGCCGGGCGTAGCTGCCGGTAGGCTCGTCTCTCACCCATGACGCCACCTCTTCCGGGTCAAGGCGATCGAACAGGCGCGAGAAGAACTCGAAGCTGAGCCGCTCATACTTCAGGCCGAACTCGAAGTGCCCCCGAAAGTTGTCCACGGGCTGGTACTGGGCCGTCCAGATGCGGGTTTCCTGGCCATTGGCCGTCTCGCGCTGGCGCACCGGCCCCAGCCGGCTGCGGGTGAACAGCGGCTGCACCAGCTGGATGCCATGCATCTCAGCGAGTCGGTGGAAGCCCAATAAGGTGTCGGACATGGTCAACCATTTCGCTATGGGTTGTTCTATTTTGCTATAAAAACCGCTTTTGCGACAAAATCAATATACATCCCGGGCGCAAAGGGGGCTGGCTCGCCTTCCAAGCAGCGCCAGGCGCAAGCATGTCGCGATGTTTCCGGGCGCCGTCTGGCTCTGGGGCTCCAGAGCCATGGCTGATTCGAAGACCGTGGCGAAGCCAGACCCTTGAACCGCGTTGAACAGGGGGCAAGCTGAAGGCTCTGATCCTTGGAGCCCGATGCCATGTATCCCCTCTCGCTGACCCTCAAAGGCTTTCGCGGTATCCGCGATGGCCTCGGCATGGATGTGCTGACCCTCGACCTGGAACGTCTTGCCGGCGATGCCGAACTCGTGGCACTGGCCGGCGCCAATGGCCGGGGCAAGAGCACCATTCTCGACAACCTGCACCCCTTCCTCGTCATGCCGTCGCGGGCGGCTGGCGTCGGGGGCTTTTCCTACTACGACCATGTGTGCCTGCCTGAGGCCGAGAAGGATCTGCTGTGGCTGCACGAGGGGCGGCGTTACCGCTCGCAGGTCGTGATCCGCAGCAATGGGCGGCGGGCCACCGATGCCTTCCTGTTCGAGGCCGACGACGAGGGGCGCTGGCGGCCCGTGCAGTTGCCAGATGGAACGGTCTCGGACGGCAAGACCGGCACCTATGTGCGGTGCGTCGAATACTTGCTGGGCAGCGCGGAGACCTTCTTCACGTCCGCATTCAGCGCCCAGGGCAAGCGGCAGCTCAGCAGCTACCAGAACGGCGAGATCAAGACTTTGCTGGCCGACCTGCTGGGACAGGAAGAGATCCGCAACGAAGGCAAGAAGGCCGCGCAGGTGGCCGATCTGCTGAAAGCCGGTCTGGTGTCCATGCGCCAGCAACAGGCCACGCTCGACGAGCAGATCGGCCGCCAGGATGGCGAGCGGCAGCGCCTGGAAGAAGCGCCGAAGCGGGTGGTCGAACTCGCCGGCACCCTGAAGGCGGCGCAAACGACCCTGGAGGCCGCACGCGAACGCCTGGCGCAGCAGCGCGCAGTGCGGGAGCAGGCGCGCGGCACGGAGACGGTGCGCAGTCGGATGAGCAGCGAGCGCACAGCGCTGATCCGCACCGGCAAAGAGGCCATCGAAGCCATCGCCTCCCAGAAGAAATGCCAGCAACAGCGGCTGGAGCGGCTCGAACAACGTGCCGCGACCCGCCGGACACAGCGTGCATCGCGGGTGCAGGCCCTGGCGCGCCAGCGGCAGCAGTGCGATGCGGTTCTGGCGCACGAGGCGGGCGTGCAGCGGGCCGTCCGGCGTCTGGAGCTTGCCGAAGCTGTGGCGGCGGCGCATGGCGAACGGGTGCGGGCAGCCCGTGAGCAGGTCCAGGCCTTGGCCCGCTGCGACAGCGCGTTGGAGGCGGCAGGCGTTCGCGCCAAGGCGATCGAGCGTGAAGCCGGGCAGGCCGCCCTGCGGGCCGAAGACCTGGCGCGCCGAATCGGCCTGACGCGGGAGGTGCCCTGCGCCGGGACCGATCTGCAAGGGCAATGCAAGCTGCTGGGTGACGCCAGGGAGGCGCAGGCGCTGATGCCGAGTGCCCAGGGCGCGATCCGGCGTCTTGCCGATGATCGGGCGGCCACGCGGCGGCAGGAGGCGGCGCTGGCGGCCCAGCGGCGTGACCTCGAGAGCGGGCCGCAGGCCCTGGCCTGGGCCGAGTGGCGGGAATCGGTGGCCCGCGGCCGGGCGGAGCAGTGCGGCCGTTTGGCGGAACGGGCCGGAGAGCTTCGCCAGGCCCGCCTGCGCTGCGAAGAGATCGATGGCGAGCTGGCCGGCTTGCAGGTGGGGGGTAGCGACGACGGGAAGGATGAAACCCCGGAAGAAGTCACCGAGCGCGGTGACATTGCCAAGGTTCTGGAGGCGCTCGCGGCCCAGCAGGAACAGCAGGCCAAGTACTACCGGCAGTCGCTCGACAGGCTGGATGCGGCACTGGCCGCTTTGCCCCCGGCGTTCGACGAGCAGCGGCTGACAGCAGCGGAGCGTGCGGTAGCGGGAGCGCAAACAGCGGCCGTCGAAGCCGAGCGCGCGCATTTGCAGGCGATCCGCGATGTCGAGGTCAAGGTAGCGCTGGATCGTCAGCTGCGTGAGCGCCGGAGCGAACGTCACCAGCTGGCGGCGCGCGTCGCTCTGGTGGAGTCGCAATTGGGAAGCTGGAACCTGCTGGCCAAGTGCCTGAGCAACGACGGCGTGATTGCGCTGGCGATCGACGACGCTGGCCCTACGCTGGCGGGGCTGGCCAACGACCTGCTTCTGGCCTGCTACGGGCCGCGTTTCACGGTGTCGTTGCTGACGCAGCTCGAAACGCGCAAGGGCGAGCAGCGTGAGGGCTTTGCCATCGAAGTCCACGACGGTGAATCGGGACAGAGCAAACGGGTGGAGCAGATGAGCGGCGGCGAGAGGGTCTGGGTGAACGAGTGTCTGGTGCGTGCCGTGGCCTTGTACCTCGGCCAGAACAGCGGGCGCTGCTACGGAACTTTGTTCAGCGACGAAGCGGACGGCGCGCTGGATCCGGCGCGCAAGCGGATGTTCATGGCGATGAAGCGGGAAGTGCTGCGCCTGGGTGGGTATGCCCGGGAGATCTACATCTCTCAGACGCCCGAGCTGACGTCAATGGCCGATGCGGTCATCAATCTGGATGGGCTGTGCCAGGCGCAGGGTGATCGAGTGCTGGCGAGCTCGGCTGCTTCGTAGGGTGGGATGGGGTTTCTATCTGACAAATGATGCCGGATGTCCGGCATGGAATGCGACTGTAAGATGTTGTCCGGTATGGTGAAAGCTGCTTTTCTTTGGTCTGAATGTTAAAATGCTCTGGCGAACACAAGAGGAGCCAAACATGAAGCTTGAAGATCGGATGCGGCAGTCGATCAGGCGTCGTTCTGGCACGGTGGTTCTGCGTTCCGACGTGGCCGCGCTGGGGGGGCGGACACAGGTCTCCCATGCCCTGGATGCTCTATTGCGCGGCGGGGAACTGGTACGTCTTGGGGCAGGTATCTATGCCAAGGCCCAGCGCGAATCCCCGGCCGGGCGAGTGCGCCTGCTGGGCAGTCTTGAGGCGATCATTCGTGAGGCCGCCCAGAAATGGGGGGTCATCCTTCATGAGGAGGGGCTCCCCAGGGACGCCGCAGGCCTTAACGAGCCTGCACTTGTGGTCGAGACAGACACGCCGCGGATTTCGCGCAAACTGATCGTGGACGGGAAGCGCGTCGAGTTCCGCAGCCGTCGCCGCAAGCCTCGAAGCTACAAGGCAACACCGTTGGCAATTCCCACGGTGGATGTCGCTCGTTTCGTGCAGGAACTGGCTCGCCGATACAAGGTGGTCTACACCCCCAATGCCATGGATCAGTGGGCCGAAACCGTCACCCGACTGGCTGGGGATGATGTTCGCGCGGACAGTACTGAAGACCTGCTGATCGCGTTGAAGCGTGCCGGCAAGATATCCACGACGGACGTCGCTGCGCTGACGATCAACCACCTGAGGGAGCGCAAGCAGCGTGTTCGATCCCTTTAAGGATTTTGACCAAGCGGGTTACCTGCGCAATCGATACGGTGAGAAGGATCCGCAGATCGTGCGCGAGCTCGAACACACCATGTTTCGTGCCGGTCTCGACGAGGCGCTGGGTCATGTGGCCAAGCGCAGGACACTCGGCTACGAGGACTTTCTCGCGGTGCATCGCATCCTGTTTTCAGCGTTCTACCCCTGGGCCGGACAGGATCGAGCGGCCACAACCCCCGACATTGCCATACGCAAGGGTGATACCTTGTTTTGTCACCCGTTCGATGCCCGACGGGCGGTGGAGGAGGGATTGCGGATTGGGCAGGACAAGGCGGCGCTACGGCAGCGACCGGGCGAAGTGATGGGGCTGTTTGCCTATGGCCACCCGTTCCTTGACGGCAATGGCCGCACGATGCTCGTCCTGCACAGCGAACTGTGCCATCGCGCGGGTTTCTGCATCGAATGGCAGCGCACACGTAAGACCGACTACCTTGCTGCACTCAGCGCGGAAATCGCATCTCCTGGCAAAGGCCATCTGGATCGCTACCTGCTGGGCTTCATTGGGATGTCACGCGACCGCCAGTTGTGGGGCGGCGTCATTGACGGCATCCAGGGACTCAATGGCGGCAGCGTCGACGATGCGGTCGATGACGAGTATTCGGATGCGCATGTGCGGCAGAAGTACCAGGCGTTCGAGTTGAATCGATCTCGCTCCAAGGCTGGATCGTCTTGATCTTCCGGTTGAGTGGCGTCACGGATCTGATGCTGTCTGGACGCGAGTGGGAATGGGGCACGGTTTGGCGGGCTCGCGTATGGTTCCAACCCCTTGAATGAGGGTGGTGGTAACTCTTGCCGGTAAAAAAACCGCCTCGGCGCGAACCGAGGCGGGAAAAGGGCTGCAAGGCCACAGGGAGGAAATGGCCCGTCGAGGCAGCCTGTCAAATTATGCGTAGCAAATTCTTGTGCGCTGGCTCAGTCCGGGCCGCAGGTTTCCACGTCGCCCGTCTCGTCGGCGGGGTGCTCGACGTAACGGTTGCCGACGTTGAAGGTCTGGTCGAGGTAGATCTGCTCGATCACGCTTGGCGGCACTTTGATGTCCAGGTGCGCCAGCGTCTCGGTCAAGGTGTTGATGTCGGTCCAGTCCTTCTGGGGCTCATCCAGGCTGTCGTAGATGAACGCCTCGGCCGCATCCCTCGGGGCAGCATCCGAGCCTTCCCGGATGACGTGGAGGAAGAGTTCGCGCAGCGGTCGGTCGTAGCCGGCGACCACCAGGACGGGCAGGCCGCCGTGGCGGGATCGGGTGAGGTGTCGGCTCATGCTTGATGCTCCTGGATGGTTGGGCGTGCCGGTTGAACGGCGGGCGTGTGCGGCTTCTTCGGGCGTGCAGCCCGGCTGAAATCCATGCCGCAGTGGCGACAGCGGTACCAGTGCAGGCGGCCAAGGCTGCCGAGGGCAATGCCTGGCCCCTGGCACAGCGGGCAGGTCGGGGGTCTTCTCGTGCCCATGCTCAGATCAACCCGTGTTCGGCGAACGAGTAGTGCTGGTCGCCGGCCACGATGAAGTGGTCGATGACCTGGACGTCGACGAGTGCCAGGCTGGTCTTGAGCTGCTGGGTGAGCCGCTGATCCGCCGTGCTGGGCTCTGTACTGCCACTGGGGTGGTTGTGCGCGAAAGCGACCGCAGCAGTGTGATGGGCGAGCGCAGCCTTGACCACTTCGCGGGGGTAGACCGAGGTCTGGGTCAGCGTCCCCCGAAAGAGCTGTTCGATGGTGATCAGCCGGTGCTGCGCATCCAGGTAGATGACGAGGAAGACCTCGTAGTCGAGGGCAGCGCAGTGCAGGCGCAGCCATTCGGCCAGCAGCCTGGGTGAATCCATCACGGGGCGGCCCCGCAGATCGTCCAGCATGTCGCGGCAGAGCAGTTCGCGCGCTGCTTGCAGACGTCGAGCAACCGTGGTCTCCAGTGAGGCGGGCAGGGCTCGACTCGAATCGACGTCGCACACCCGGTAGATCTCGTCCTGGCTGACGGACGACACCGGCGCCAGCAGTTCGCGCAGCAGACCTGCACGGCTGAGCTGGCGCGCGTCGAATTCCGTGCCATTGGCGTCATTGCTCGAGTGCGCTTTCGGCGCTGAACTCGCGGCAATGGCGCGCAACGTTGTCTTGCCGATGTGGCGGATCGATGCGTTCAGCATCGTCCAAAGATCCATGTGAAGCGTGCTCATGGTGTTCTCCTGAAAAGAGGGACACCGAACCTCCCTCGGGATCGGTGTCCCGAATGGATGGGAGGGTGCCCGTTGCATGCGCAAGGGCGGAAAGGGCGGGTGTCGACCGCGACGCCGGAGGGACCGGAATGGCTTCGTTGATGAAGCCGGGGTGATGACGAAGTCTCGCGCTGAGCGGCTGGCCTGTGTGATGCCATGGCGCGGGTGCCATCCGCAGGAGACCGCTGGCGAGGGGCTTTTCGGGTGGCGGCTGAGGTGCCGGTGCGGGTGCTCGCCATGCCGGATCAGGGATGTCTGGCTTCCCAAAAAACAGCCCCGATCACCTGTCATGGTGATCGGGGCTGCAGAAGAGTCAAAGTTGTGACTCAGAGTGAGGCGTGGCCAGTCGGACGCGGTTCCGAATCGGCGGTTGCAGCAAGGAGCCGAAATTGCCGCAGCAGCGGCCCGCGCTCGAAAGTCTCGAGGTTCATCTCGGCCGGACGCCGCGCCGCGACGTCCGGGTTGTGGAACGGGGTCATGAGAGTCCTCCTGGGCGCAGCGCCCGCTCGGGGCACTGCGCAAGAACTGCCCGTCACACGGACGGACAGGGATTACTGGAAGATGCGCGGTTCGATCGTCTCGCCGCGCATGAAGGCGACGTAGGCGCCGGCCTTGCCGATATCCTGGAAGCGCGCCACGACCCGTTCGTCGTGCAGCACATCCCACGGGCGCTCGGCGTCGTCGCTGGGCCGGATCAGCAGATCCGGCGCACGGTAGCGGGCATGACGAAAGAGAAACTCCCCGCTCCGCCAATCGACGATGGCCAGCAGGCACGCCGACAGGATGGCGGTTCCGCCATCGGCGCCGGGCTCGACCAGGAGCGGCACCTTGAGCGTGCCCGTCGAGCGGCCGATCCGGCCGACCACGTCATGCTCATCGAGCCAGGTCCGGCCCGTCTCGGTGTCGCCCTGGATCAGGCGGACCTTGGCGCCGTTCTCGCGGCACCGCTCCAGAACCCGGGCGGCCTTGGGATCGGTTGCCGGGTCGAAGTAGGTCTTGCGGCTCAGGGCCGATTGGCCCCAGGCGTCGACGGCGGCCAGGTACTTCTGGTAGCCGCTGAGAGCGCCGAAGTCCGTTTCGCCAAAGGCCAGCTCGGGGCGCTTCAGCCGCTCGGCCATCTGTTTGGCATGGTCACGCGCGTTGGCGAAGCCGAAGCACGTGTAGCCGTGGCCGTGGTCGAGCACGTAGAGCTGCCGCTCGGCATTGAGGGTGATGTTCGCCATGGCGCACCTCATCCTTGCCGATGGCTGCCTTGAAGCGCGCCCTCGACCTGCTTGACGGCGCGCAGGCGCAGCACCGAGACCTTCGTGCCCGAAGCCTTGAAGGCACCGGCCGGCAAGGCTTCGACTTCGGCGCCGATGTTGTCCACGAAGGCGCGGAAGTTGCGCTGCGCTTTCGTGCGCCCGGTGCGCCATCCCGGCGAGGTGAGGCTGACCAGCACGCCGCCAGGACGCAGGAAGCGCCACATGTGGATCACATGGGTGATGTCCTGATCCTTGCTGAACGGTGGGTTGGCAATGACCACATCGAAGAGACCGATGTCGGCCAGGCTCAGGGACAGGAAATCCCGCTCTATTACCTCGAAACCCTTGTCGCGCAGGATCTGCGCGCTCGGGCCATTGATCTCCACGGCGATCACCTTGGCGTCGGCGGCTCGGGCCGGTTCGGCCAGTGCGCCTTCCCCTGCGGAAGGTTCGAGCATCCGCTTGCCGGTCAAATCGCCCAGGCATTCCATCGCCCAGGCCACCGTCTCGGCGGCGACATCTTCCGGGGTGTAGAAGGCCTGCCGATCCTTCTTGGGGTTGGGCTTTTCGCCACCCCGCAGACGGTTCAGCACCTGGGTCACGTCGATCGCCGCGCCGAACTGAAAGCCATTGCGGCTGTAGACGCCGCCGGCGTTCAGGATCAGCGTCTTGATGTGCGCGTAGTGCTGCAGACGCCGGGCGGGCAGCTCGATGCGCTGCCCCTTGGCCCGCAGCAGGGCCATCTCGCCTTGCAGCGATGCAGGCTCCGTCTCTGCGGCTTTCGCGGGCTCGGGTGCCTGCAATTGCCGGACCGTCTCTTCGAACGATTCGGCCTGTTCATCCGTCATCCGGATCAGCAGGCGCGAACCGAGGATCTGCTGGTACTTCAGCCACAGGCTGCGTTGCTCGCGGAGGTACTCGACGTAGAAGTCGTCGGCGACCCGGACGTTGCGCAGCGAATAGATCACGCCGCTGTCCAGCACCGCCTGGATCAACCCTTCATAGAGCTTCAGGGCGATCTGCGGGCGGGCGCCCGGGGTGTGCTCGGTCTCGACGGATGTCGGGATGCCGAAGATCCGCAGGACACTGCGGTCGCGCGGATCGGCCGCGATCACGGCGGCCAGGATGCGGGGGAACTGCTCGGTCGCAAGGACCGGTGTGGGCGCGTCGGCCCAAAGGGTAGAGGACATGCTCGACTCTTGATGAAGAAGGGGATGCCCTCGCCCGGCGGGGAGGACATCCCCGTCGGGTAGGTGAAAGAGGCCATGTGGCCTGGGGGGCAGAGGTCGGTCGGCGTGGACGGCCCGGACGCGCTTTGGAAAGCGCGCGACGGCCCGTTGCCGAGGCTCACCTCAAGCGGCTTGGCGCAGCGCCGTGAAAAGCTGCCGGGCCGGGCCGTGGTCGCCGTGTTCGAGCGCCATGCACGCCCGCGCGACGTGCAGGTCGACGGTCGGCATCGGCGTCTCAATCGCTTCGACGCGAACCAGGACGGTGCCGTGGTGCGAGCGCACGGTGAGCGTGCCGCGACCATCGGTCCAGTCGGCCTCGGTCAGATCGTTGGGATCTGCCTTGTGCCGATCCACTGCCAGTTGCACGGCCAGCGTGAAGCTCTCGACGACGGCCACGTCCTCGAGGTCGCCGTAGTCGCGATCGAAGAGGCGCACCTCGTAGTCGCTCGGCGCCGACGGCAGGATGTCGTCGAGGGACGGGAGCGGCGGGAAGGGCGGCAGCGGCGGCGCATTGGCCGCGTCGATCGGCCGCACGACTTGGTCGCCATGCAGGCGATCCAGCTTCAACAGCAGGGCATCCGCGTGGTTCCTGTCCTCGAGGACGAGGCTGGTGCGCATCTTCAAGACCTGCTCCATCATCAGGTGCAGCTCTTGGGCGATGGCGCGTTCGGCGCGGTGCTCGATCGAGCGCAGGATGTCGGAAACGGTACTCATGATGGGTGGGCTCCTTTCGAGTGAGCGAAAAGTCAGGGGGGAGGCCGCCGTGCATGTGCACAGCGGCAGGGGTGAAGCGCCCGCGGCCAGGGGCCGGGGCAGGGAATCGGGGGTGTGGCGCGGAGCGGCAGGGCGAGGCCGCACGGACCGGCGTCGGAGGACGCCAGGTCGCGTGGGCACATCGCGGCTCAGGAGGAAGCTGGTTCGGCTTTCTCCGCGCCAGCCTCTGCGGGGGCAGGGGCATCGGGCCGGGCCTTGCGGCTGCGGCGGGTCGGCGTGGCAACGCCGGGTGAGGAAGGCGGCAGGGGAGCCTGCCGGTTGGAACGCTCGGGTTCGGGCAACATCTCGATTGCGATGTCGCGGCTCTCTCCACCGAATTCACGGAGGGCTTGCCACGGCATGACGAACAAGGTGTGGGTCAACCAGCGAACGAAGAAGCCGATGCGCTTGTGTCTTGCCTGGCGTGCCTTCTCGCGCCGCAAGGTTTCCTTGCAGGATAGGTACAGGGCCAGGTGGCTGCGCTTCATTTCGACATCTCGTTCGAGCTGGACGAGCACTTCGGCGGCCAGTGCAGCATCGCTGCGTACGCGCCGGTAGAACTCGACCCAGGTGCGTTCTTCCTCGGTTTCGATGCCCGAACGCTTCGGGCGGGGACGTTTCTCAGGGGACATGGCACTCTCCTTTTCAAGAAAATGGGAGGCACTCGTCCCCGACCGGGAGACGACTGGATCTCCCTAGGGTTGCGCAGGTGTGCGGCGGGGCTATGCTGAGCGCTGCCCCTTTTCAGGAGAGCGACAACATGCTGCGCACAGGCGATTCACTCCGGTTCACACCCGCCGAAGTCGAGGATTTCCGAAAGCTCGGAATCGACTTCGACGGCGTGCGAACGCAGGCCGACGTCGAGGCGGCGATGGCCACATGGACCAACGTGCTCGGCGAGGAACGGCCGGATCTGCTGGAGAAGATCGCCGTGGAAATGGCCAGGGCCAAAGGGGTGTTGCCACCCCCACGACTTACTGTCGTTGGCCCCGAACCTGATTCTCCTGAGCAATCCTGATCCAGCGGTCGGCGATCCGGTCCAGATAGACCAGATCGTCGGCTTCGATGTCACCCGACTCGCGAAGACGGGCGATGACTTCCTTGACCAACTGAGGGTCATCCTTGGCGAGTTGGATCGCCATGGCGGCAATGCGCTTGCGGTAAGAGCCGAGCATGCTCAACTCCTTTCGCTGCGCGAGGGAAGAGCGCCACCGGCCGTATCCGAAGAAGACGGCAGGGGACGCAGCAGTGCGGCCACGGGGCGCGACTGCACGGTGAGCGGCCGGCTGTGGCCGGAACCGCCCAACAGCACGCAGGTGCGTGCGACGGATCGGGTTGCGATCGATGCGAACATGGTGTTCTCCTTCGGGTAAAGGGAACACCCATCCCCAGACGGGAAACAGTGTTCCCGTTCGGGTGTGCTCAGCCTGGAAGGGCCAAGCGGCTCGGTGGCAGCACCTTGCGGTGTGCCAGGGTGGTGTCGCCGTGCTTGCGCATGGGGACCAGCGCTCCTGCCAGGCGGCAAAAGCTCGGGCATCGACTGAGTCGATGCGAAGGAAGCGCATCCGGCTGGCCGGATGTAGGGCACGAAGCCCGGCTACAGGGTCAGCCGTCGCAGCAGCGGACCGGCCAGGAAAATCTGGCGACCAGAGGGCGGGTAACGACCGCGACGCCAGCGGAGCTGGACTTCAAACCACCCACGATGGGCGGTGTTGAGGGCTGCGCAGACACGATGTCCGCAAGAAGCAGTGTCAGTATGGACTCAGGCCACGCGGGCTTCAACGCCAGGGCGAGACAACGGCGACAACGCCATCCGCAACACTGGCCCGGTCGGGGTTTGTGCGTGTCGTGTTGCTCGACAGCCTTCAGCTCAGGGGATGAAAGGCTGGCCTGGGCTGCTCCTGTCAGCCCACGAAGTACCTGCGTCGCTTCGCGCGATAGTTCGACGGGTCGAGGTGAGAGGGCAGCCATGTCCGCCGCACCGGCCAACATGACCGCGAACGCACCGCCGCCGAGGCGCGCTACCGTGTCTTCTGGCCGAGGGCCCCGAGGCAATGCGGCTGCGAAGTACCGCAGTACTGTGTCTCCGGCGGCGTGGACATGGGTATCGTTGATCCATTTGAAGTCTTCCAGATCATCGCGCGGGAGAGTGCCCTCGGCGGGTCGTTCCCCCGGGGCTGATCACAGGCGTGTCGAAGTCCTCGGCGGTTGGGCAGCGCCGTCAGATCGTCATGGTGAAGTGCCCGCTGCACTTCAGTAAGCGGCAGTTGCAACTCGACATGCGACTCGTGAGCTTGGGGCGGCGACGACGGGTGAAACAGGGCTGGCAGCACTGGATGATGGCGGGCGGTGTGGGCGAACCATCACCGTAGGTTCTTCACCCATCGTGGGCGAGGAGCAATTCGAGGCGGATCAAGTCGTTTTCGACATTGGCGGGATGTGCGGTCGCTCACAGTCCTGCGGTTCGCCGACTAAACATCCTTTCGGTTCATCCGTCTTCAGAAAGAAGGCCCTGGATTTGGGCGTGGATGTCCTTTGTCCCTGGAGGTGAAGGCGTGGCGAGTTTGGGGAGTGCGCTCGATCGCAAACCGGCTCGGTCGGAGTTGGCCGTGCTGCTGTCCCAGTACGGCAAGGCGCAGACGCGCTGCAGCAGCGTGATCGCTGAGCAGGCTGCGCTGATCGAGGCCTTGCAGGCGGAGCAGGTGCGCCTGCGCGCGGAACTGGTGATCCGGGTGACCGCCTTGCAGTTCGAGCGTGAGGATCGGATGCGCCTGGAAGCCATGGCACCTGGGTTGCCACGTAGGGCCGTGCTTGCGCGCCAGATCGAGTACCTGATGGGACGCATCGAGGCGTTGCTGCGGGAGCAAACCCGCTGGCGCTGGGGGAGGGAATCCCGGCGCGAAGCCCGTCCGTCCTCCCCGCCGGAAGTCGAGTTTCCGGCACGCGACGGAGCAGGGAGGATGGATGAATGCAGCGCGTTCGCCCCCCGGGAGAATGCATCGACAGCGCCGGTCGAGCAGGAGGCGCATGTGGATGCCGCCAACTTGCAAGAGGTGGAATTGTTGATCTGCCGCACCGGTTGCATCAGCCACGGCGACTATTGGCGCGTGCAGGATCAATGTCGCCGAACGGGCAAGCCCTGCATCCTCGTCGACGAACACCAGGCCATTCACGCCATGCGTCAGGGCGATGGTATCGTGATTCAGGCGTGTCCCGTGCGCAGTCTGTGACCCACAGATCGTCGCAGGCGGCAAGACGCCTCAGCCCTCTTTCCCCAGTGGGCGTACGGCGAAGCAGCCATGTTCCAGGATGCGTTCCCGCTGGGGCTGAGGAAGGCAATAACCCATCGTCGCGTCATACAGCGCGAGCGCGATCTGCAATGAGTGCTTGATGTCCGCCTCACGCGCATGGCGACCGAATTTGCACTGGAGTGCGAACTGGTTTTCGGGGTCCACCTCGTTCTCGAAATAGAGTTCGAGTTCTTCGAACGTCGAGACGTACTCGCCCGCCTCGACGTTCTTGAAGGGGCATGAGGTGAACAGGGCTGCACCGGAGCGGGTGACGAGCATCTCGATGAGGTAGCGATGATCGCGCAGCAGCTTGGCGAAGCAGGTGCGTTCGTGCGCGCCCCAGACTTCGAAGTCCAGGGCCACGAACGGTAGGGTGGCGTTGTCTTGCCCGGCAAACCCCCGGCACAGTGCCATCGAGACGGCAAGGCCTGTGGCGTCGAAGCCGTGCGGATCCTCGGGACGCGGCAGTCGGCGGTTCAATTTGGCGTAGTAGCCGTTCGCAGGGCGCAAGCGGAACTCGGCCACCGAGACAGTCGGCTTCCTGCTGCAAAGAACCTCGCGCTTGGACTCCGTCACGACACGGCGGGTGAGATCGCCGGGAAGCGATGCCAGGAGTTTATCCGCGAGGGTATGGATTCGCTCGGAAAACTCTGTCGTGACGGAGAGCCAGCGCTGCTCGTCGTCGGAGTAGGACCGGAATGGCAGCGTCTGAGCCATCCGCTGCAAGGTTTCAGAGAGCATAGGAGCGCCAACACGAAGGGTTGAGATTCATGCGTGTCCTTTGGGCGCGGCCCGTTCCGTGCGTGTTCGCGGAGGCGGCCGGAGGCCCTCGCCACGCATGGAGTGGAAGGTCGCGACAGACCAGTGCAACTATGGTATCGAATGGACAGCGGCATCGCACGTCAGGTCAGGTGCGAGTCCAGGAAGTTCCGTGACTGTGGAGGTAGTTTGGCGACGACGCGACTCAGCACTTCGATCTCGCCATTCGACCAACGCAGCTCACCGGCGTTGTCCTTGAGGTGCAAGCGGCCCTCTTCGAAGTCGAGGGCGCCGCGCCCTGCTTGCCGTTGGAGTGTCATGACGTGCCGCTCCGCGATCCAGACCCACTCGCTCATTCGCATTTCGCTGTTGTCACGTGCTCGGGAAATCTCGGCGAGGTGACCACGCGGCGATTTGAAAAGTCTCAAGACGGTATAGGACAGCAAGGGCATGAGGACAACGGCACAGGCAGGCGGCAACCTCCTACCTTATCACTCGACATCGCTCAGTCCCAAAGCCCGCGTGTGCCGTTGCGTATGGATGGGCATCTTCAGCGGCGCTGCGTGCCCCTGTTGCCTGGCATCCTGGCAAACGGGATTGTCGCGAAGCGGTGTTTCAGAACACGGACAGATCGACCGTGCCGACTACTTTCCGCAAGTCGAGTTGCTTCGCTTTGATGAAAGTCAGGAACTGGGTGGCCAGATCGTCGCTGTCAAACGTGATGCGCATGCCAATCTCTGGCGGTCCGTAGTTGTAGGGGTCTTCGCCGTCAATGCTCACGAATCCGGCATGTTTAAGGATGTCCAGCTCTCCCTTGAGGTCTGCGCCCCGATACTCGCGTTCCACCTTGCTGTAAAGCGCATGTGTCCATGCGTCCTGGAACCGGCGGGATTTTCCCGTCTCTCTGCGTTCATAGAGCATGACCAGGAATTCTCGGGTGATCCTTGGCAGTCGCGAGAGGCGTTTTCCAAGCCTCTGGAGCGCCTGACGGATCTCCTTGGTCTCCTTGTCATTTAGATCGGCGCCGACCTCATCGCGCAGGTAGTCGATGAAGGCTTCGCCGTTGCCCACCTTGGGCGTAACCCGAGCCTCCCACTTGTCGTACCCCGAGGTGGGATATTTCCCTTCCTCGTTGGGGACTTCAAGCTCGACCTTCAGACGGGCGATCTCGGTCCGGATCAGTTGGTGCAGCTTCTGCAGCGCGTCGATTGGCAGGCCCACCGTCTTGCGCGCCAGATCATCCATATCCCAGATGTTGTCGACACCAAAGTGATATGGGGCGCACAGCGCAGGGTCCAGTGTGTAGGAGCCTTGCTTCCTGCCAACCACCAGTACGACGATTTCAGTGAACTTGGCGGCCTGGCCGCCAGTGATCTTTTGCAGTGTCGAGTGCACCTTGGCCGCATCCGACCGTGATGTCACCTGAATTCCGAGCTTGAGGTTTTCGTCCCCAAGATCCAGCCCGGGTTCATTGGAGCGCTCCTGATTGAGGTTCTGCAGATGGCTGCCAAGAAGAACATTCAGGATGTCCCGGAAGAAGTTCTCGGCATAGACCGTCAAGTCCGTCAGACCCAGCCTGTTGCGCATCGCTACCTGCTGTGCGACGGTGCTGAGTTCGTCAATGATTTCGCCGATGTAGTGGCCGCGTGTAATCACGGGATTCCTTTGTCGTTGTGTGGCGCTCAGGTGATGAGGACGATCTGCTTCTTGAACTTTGGCGTGAGCGTCAGCTTGTGGGCCACATAGGTGATGGCCCGCGACCGGTCGCGTTTGTCGGGGGCGGAGTTCTCGACGGGGCCACTCACCTTCCAGAGACCGAACATGACAATCTGGGCATCTGGCGGGAAACCACCGAGCCAGGAAGCATCGGCGTGCGCGATGCTGACCTCGAACGACTCCACCCGAAGGGGATCATCTGTCTTGCGATACAGCGGCCGGCAGTTGAGGAAGCTGCTCTTGTACCCGGCGCCAGTGGGCGGCTGATGGAAAGACCGCACTGAGCCGACCAGGGCAACTGGATAGGGGTTGTTGCCGCTCTTGGCAACCAGTTCCCAGGCTTCATCGAAGCGATCATGCTCGAAGAAGAACTGTTTCCAGGGGAGCCGCTTGGTGCCCAATCGCAGGAGCAGTTCGGCGGCAAGCAGCGTGTCGGATTCGCACATCGCGCGCAGGACCAGGATGTCCGCCGTGGTGCGTAGATAACTGTCGAGCCGCTTGTCCGAGGCGATCACCTCGGTTGCCGTCTTGGTCGTTCCGGCGGCGGGGCCGCTGCCATTGACTGTCGGCGCATTGCCCGACAGTCCGTGCTTGCGAAGTCCATTGTGCAAGGCGAGCAGACGCAGTTCCCGCTTCCCGTCTTCCAAGGCGTTCAGAAACTCCGGGTCTGATTGCGCCGCAATGATCTTCAGGCTGCCCGAGGCGTCGTATCGGCACCCTGCGGCATGTTCAGACCCGCGGGTCAGGCCAATGTAGGCGGGGACATCGACAGGCTCGATGCGATTGGCTCTGTTTTGTTGGTAGCGGGGGACAAACCGGACATCGCAGCCACATAACGGATCGTCGCAACGGAGATCCGGCGCGGTACCACCCCCATCCGTCATGCCTTGCAGTTCCTCGACCGTGTGACGGTGTCCATGGCGATCCCGTGCCGCGCGCATCTTGATGCCTTTGCTCATGTCGTCGTCGTGCCTCCTGAAGTGATTGGTTCTGGAAAGTGTGCCATGCGGTGAATGCCGAGGCACCGTTTCAATGCGTCGTGCTCCGGACTTCTCCCGGCAGGCGTTCGTCGAGAAACAGGACAACGGAGCGGAGCCTGGGGGGCTGGACGCCGGGTGCGCTGGTATCGCCGCGCCGACTCGGCCACCGCGAGGCCATCCAGCGCTTGTGCGCCGAGTTCGACGAAGACGGCCCGGATTGTGGCTACAACGCCGTGATCCAGGACTACGCCAGCATCTGGTGGAAGCAGGCGAACAGCGACCCGAACCTCACCCGGTTTCCCGACCATCACCGACAACTGGCGGCGCGCCTGAAACGCATGACGGGCCGCACCCATTCGACAAAGGCCTGACCATGAAGCTGGATCAGCAACTGCTCGACCGGATCACCTTGAACGACCGCGACGCCTTGCGCGAAGTCGCGCACCTGTTGCGTGAAGCGGATCGCGCCTGGAACCGGATCGAACGCGGCAAACAGACCGAACTCAACGCCATGCACCACGATGACGGCTCGCTGGCGTACTGCCTGCGCTGGGCGCAGCAGGCGGCGGACGAGTTGATCGCGGCAACCCAGGGGGCTGGTTCGCAGACGAGCCGGTGAGGCACGCATGCCCTTGAAAGCGATCCGCCCCGCGAGAGCATGAAGGCATCCCATCAGGAGACCGTCATGGACACACCGAACCATCCCACCCTGCCGCTGCGCCGCATCGTGCAGGGCAAGAACCCCCGCGAATACTTCGACCCGGCCGAAATGGCCGAGTTGGAGGATGGCCTGCGCGCTGCCGGCCGCGTCATCCAGCCCATCCTTGTTCGCCCGATCCCCGGCACCGACCGCTACGAAATCGTGGCGGGGGAGCGCCGCTGGCGCGCCGCCCAGACCGTCTTCGGCGACAACTACGACATGCCCGTCGTCATTGAGGCACTGAGCGACGAGCAGGCCGAAGCCTTCGCCACCATCGAAAACCATCACCGTGCCGCCATGTCGCACGCCGAGGAAGCACAAGCCGCCCGCAGCCAGTTGATGCGCCACAAGGGCGACAAGGACGAGGCGGCGGCAGCGCTCGGCTGGAAGCCCGAACTGCTGGAGCGCCGGCTGGCGCTGCTGACCTGCACGCCTGCCGTGTTGAAGGCGCTCACGCACCGCCAGATTCAGTTGGGCCACGCCGAACTGCTCGCTGGGGTGCCGCCTGAGAAGCAGGACACCGTGCTGACCGGCGTGATCGCGCACAAGGTGCCGGTGGGCGTCTTGAAGGAGCAGCTTGGCCGTTTCGCCCGCCGTCTGGCCGACGCCATCTTCGACACCGCGCAGTGTGCGGCCTGCCCGCACAACTCGTCCCGCCAGTCCGGGCTGTTCGACGCGAGCCTGGGCGACGGCTTCTGCCAGCACCCCACGCACTACGACGAACTGACGCAGCAGGCCGTCGAGGCCAAGGCCGCGAGCTTGGGCGACCAGTACCCCGTTGTCCGCATCGTCAGGGCGACAGATGGCTTCTCGCCGCTGCCTGTGGCCGAAGATGGCGCGCTTGGCGTTGGCCCGGCGCAGTACGCGGCCTGCAAGGGATGCGCCTCCTTCGGCTGTGCCGTTTCGGTCTTGCCGGGGACGCAGGGCGAAGTGATGGCCTCGCTGTGCTTCGATGCGGCGTGCAACAGCCAGAAGGTCGCCGCGTGGGTGAAGACACAGCGCGAGTGCACGACGCAGGAGAGGGAGGCCGGCAAGGCCGAGGCCCAAGGCGGCAAGCGCCAGCCGGCGTCAAGGACGAATGCCAAGCCCGCCTCCGCGCCGAGCAACAAGACGCCGCAGCGCGTCGTGGACTACCGGCTCATGCAGTGGCGCAAATGGGCCGCGAAGGAACTCATGGTGCAGCCCGAACGCAACCGGCGCGTGATGGTCGCGCTGGCGCGCTTGGGCCGGGCCCGTGACGTGCGCAGCACCGAGTACGGGCAGGCGGCGAGCCGGATCGCCGGCGCAGGTGCGATGGAGGGAACGGGCTTTCGCGGCCTGCTGCAAGAGGTCGATGCCATCGACGCGCAGCACCTGGAGCGGCTGACGCTGGCGATCACGGCCGCCGCAGCGTTCGGCGTGACCACACAGGATCTGGAGGCGCTGCTGAACTATCTCCGGGTCGATGAAGGCAAGCACTTCAAGTGGGAGGCCACTTTCCTTGAACTGTTCACCTTGAGCGAGCTAGAGGCGCTGGCCGTCGAAGTGGGCCTCAAAGCGAAGATGGGCGCGAGCCTCTACAAGCTGGCCCGCGAGAAGAAGAAAGCCGACTTCATCAAGGCCCTGCTCGCCGTGCCGAACTTCGCCTACGAGGGCACCGTCCCGGCGGTCATGCGCTATCCACGCAAGACCGAGCAGCCCACAGTCGAACCGCTCGACCCCGATGCGGCAGAGGAAGCGGAGGACGCCGCCCTGGCGGCGTGAGCGCCGCAGCCACTGGAAAACCCCCGATGCCTTCGTAGCATGGTCTTCGAAGGCATTTCTTTTTTGAAGGAGCGTGACATGACCCTGTTTGCAGAACTCTATGCGCTGGCCCTGACCGCGACGCTGACCATGACGGTGAGCGCCGACGAGAAGTCGGGCCGGCTGACCGTGAATGTGATTCCCAAGCCGCGCAAGGACGTGAGCGAGCCGACGCTGACGCAGCCCCTGAGCCTGACGGCGACCCCGCAGGAATTCGATGAGGGTTTCATCGCGGCGCTGACCGGCTACCGCGAGGTGCGCCAAAGCCTCGCGCAGCAGGCGGAAGCGACCAAGGAGGTGATCGAGGCGGCGAAGGCCGCTTCGGTGAAGAAAGCCAGCGATGCGGCGAGCAAGGCCGCCAAGTCCGGTGCCGCCACCGGCGTGACCAGCAAGGTGGCGAGCCCCGCGAACATGCCTGTCCAGGCGACGCCCGCAGAGGATGACGACGAGGGAGCCGACACCGCCTGCACGAGCGCCACGCCCGCCGCTGCGGCAACCGCAGCAACGGCGGGTGCCGAGTCCTACGACCTCTTCGGTTGAGCGCCACCGAAGCGCCGCGACGTGGGCTTGCAACCGCCCCTTCGGTTGAGAGACTGGATTCCAAGGCGGTCGAAGGCGACCGCCATCTCACCGAACCAAGGAGCAAAACACCATGTCGATTGCAGTTCTCGAAATCAGGCGATCCTTCCGCTACAACGGCATCATGCTGCCGGACGTGCCGGGGTTCGAACCCCGCGAAGTGCGCGACCTCTACAGCGCGCAGTACCCCGAACTCGTGAGCGCCGAGGTCGAGCCCGGCGAGGTGCGCGACGGCGTGCAGGAGTTCAATTTCCGCAAGGCGGTCGGCACCAAGGGCGCAGGCGTTGCGCCTGCCGGGGTGCAGGCCGAAGGCGGCGAGGCCGGCCCGCGCCTTGCAGCCCTGTTGGCGACGATTCAGGCCGACGAGGCAGGGGCGAGCGGCGCGCAGTCCAAGTTGTCCGCCGCGCTGTCGCGCCGTAGCGTGCTGGCCCGTTCGACGGCGATGAGCCGGTTCGCCCAGGCCACCCTGGCGAAGCCGCACCTCGATGCGCGCCCGCACCGCTCGGCGGCGACAAGCGACATGCTGGCGCCGGTGGCATGACGCCGAACCTGAACATCGGCATGGACAGGCCAGTCTTCGCCGCGATGCCCATCCTGGCGCTGCCTCAACTGAGTGGGAAGGTGCCGCTGTCGGTGGCCTCGCGTTCGCAGGCCAAGGCGAACGCGGGGCTGTGCCGTTGCCTGATCGATGCGGGCATCGTGCATGAGGATGCGCTGCCCGCGAACGAACCCGATCCGCTCAAAGCCTGCCAGCAGGCTATCGACGCCTGGATCAAGCGCCTGATCGGGCCGCTGCACTGCCTGCAACCCCGTGTGGCGATCAACGTGCTCGACGAGCACCAGCACCACCCGGCCAGCCGAGAAGGCAAGCAGAGCGCCTACGCCTACCTCGACCTGTACTGGTGCGAGTACCACGAGAGCGAATGGCCGGTGGGCCGGCAACTGGAAGCGCTGAATACGGCGATGCCGGGCCTCGGGGCCACGGTGTTGCAGGTGCTGCGCGAGCAGAGCCGCTACGTCTATCCCGTCTTCACCCCCGACATTGCCGACGACGTGTCGTCCTATCTGTACTGGCAGGGCGAGTCGGACGAAGAGGCCGCGCTCGACATGATGTGCGAGGACGACAACGAAGCCGACCGGGAGGCCATGCGCGACGAAATGGTCACCCGCGCAATGCTCGACGCCGCCTATCCCGAGTGGGCGCGGCGCTGGCTGGTGCGACCGGAGAAGGGGAGGCGTCGGCGCAAGGGCGAGGCGGCCCTGCGACTCTGCGATCTGCGGCGTGCAGCCAAGACCCTGACCGACCCTGCGATGCGCGCCATCGTCGCCGACGCACTGGCGCTGTCCAAGCTGGCGCTGGACGACAGCTTCCGGCCCGACATCGACGGCGAGTACATCGGCTTCGGGGCCGTGCTGTCCTGGGACGAGGCCGACATCACGACGCGCATCTACGACGACCTGCTCAACCTCGCGCACCAGTCCGAGTTCTGCGACCGCATGGGCGAGGCAGTGATCTCGCTCGACGACCCCGGCGCGCTCGGTGCTTGCTTTGCCCGCCTGGGCCTGCGCTTTGAGGCCATCGCGCTGATCGACCGCTTGATTCACGCCCTGAGCGACTGAGACTGTTCTCAGGAGGTCATTCCAAGATGAACGAAGCCGAGTTTTCCATCCACACCCCGACCGAGAACGTGCTGACGCTCGATCAGGCGGTGCTGCTCTACCACGGCCGCAACGGCGGCGCGCTGGCCACCGTCCACGAGGTGATGACCGTGGACGGTGCGCCGGTGATCGGCGCGGGCCGCGCCATGACCGCGCAGGCGGCACGCGAACTGGCCGCAGCCTTGCTCCAGCGGGTGGCCCACAGCGGCTTCCTGCCCGAGACGGTGCTCTACGTGCATGGCGACCTGATCCTGTGGTGGGTACCGCCTGCACGCCGCCACATTGCCTTCCGGGTGGATGGCGACCATGCCGAAGCCTTCGGCGGTGGCGAGCGCGGGGAGACGGTGCCGCTGCCGGGGCTGGTCTTCGCGGCATCGAGCCGGACGTGGGGCGTTTGGGCCGTCAAGGGAAGCCGCCGCCCGACGCCGCAGACCCCGCTGTACCAAGCCCCATTCTTCAACGTCAATGGGCAGGGCGGTATCTGCCAAGGCAATGTGCCGAAGCCCGAAGGCACCACGGTGGAGAAGATCGAAGCCTGGAACGATGCCTTCTTCCGCTCCTACTTCACCCACCCGAACGTGACCGGCAAGCTGCTGCGCTACCGGGGCGGCGCCTATGCCTTCTGGCGCGACATGCTCGACCGGCGTTTCGCCCGCTTCCCGGAGCGCGTGCTGGTCGATGTCAAGACGACGCTGGGCGGGCTGCTCGGAGAAAAAGACCGCAAGGGGGCCGCATGATGGACGTGCGCGATCAAGCCTTGCTGGCCTCCTGCCCGGTGGTGGCCGCACCGCGTTTCAGCCCGCTGCCGGACATGGCCAACGGCCAGCGCATCATCGTGGCGAGCAACGGCTGGTTCGTCCAGACCCGGCTGGACTGGCTCGACTGCATCACCGCACTGAGCCTGGATACCCCGGCGATGCGCCTGCCCTACGGTGAAGTCCGGGAGCACCTGCGTTTCAGCTTCGGCCAATTGCCGATCCCGCTGATCGAGGCGTTTGTCGCTCATGGCCGCAAGCACCTGCCCGATGAAGCCGCTGGTGTGCTGATCTACTCGCGCGGCACCGGGCGGCTGCGACTGGCGTTCTGCGAGGCAGTGCGGGCCTCACCCGTTCGCATCGACTACCGAAGGCCACCGATGGCCGACGACGAAACCGTGGCCGTGGACCTGCACACGCACGGACGGGCTCCGGCGTTCTGGTCAGCCGACGACGACCGGGACGACCAGGGCATCAAGGTGGCGGGGGTGTTCGGTCTGCTGGATCAGCCCAAGCCGATGGCGCGGTTCCGGCTGGTGATCAACGGCCTGTACCAGGACTTGCCGCGCCACCCGTGGCCGGGGCCTGATGCGTTTGCGGACAGGGTGGACGGCGAGGAATCCGCCCCTTGGCCGAACCGCTGGATGCGCAGCGTCATCCGCCGCTGGACAGGCGCTTGAAAGCGGCCCCCGGCGCGGGACACTGAGTGCAACACGTCATGGAGGCTGTGCATGGAACATCGAATTGATCCCCGACTGTTGGAGCGCCGGGTGCGTTGCCATCTGGTCGGGGTGGGGGGCAATGGCGCGCAGATGGCGACATGCCTTGCCCGGCTGGACATTGCGATGCGCGCCCTCGGCCACCCGTACGGGCTGCATGTGCAGGCCTTCGACGCCGACCGGGTGAGCGAGGCGAATGTCGGGCGGCAGTTGTACAGCGCCGCCGACCTCGGCCGATACAAGGCGCTGGTGACGGTGCATCGGCTCAACCAGTTCTACGGCCTCGACTGGGACGCCTACCCGATGCGCTACGAGGACTACGTGGAGGGGCACCGGATTTCAGGTGGCGCTGACATCCTGATCAGTTGCGTGGATAGCCGCGTGGCACGCCGCAACCTGCATCAGTTCCTGTTCCGCGATCACGTTCCGTGTCGCTACTGGCTCGACCTGGGCAACACGGAAACCACTGCCCAAGTGGTGCTGGGCCAGCCGGACAACCACGCTGTGCTGCGCAACGCGGGCGATGCCCCGAGACTGCCGTGCGTCACCGAGCTTTTCCCGGAACTGCTCGACGAGACGGTCGTGGAGGACAACCAGCCATCTTGCTCCGTTCGCATGTCGCTGGCCTCGCAGGGGCTGTTCGTCAATGACGTGGCCGTGCGCTTCGGTGCGCTGCTGCTCTACGAACTTTTCTCCCGTGGCGGACTGGGCCAGCACGGCGTGGTCATCAACCTCGACAGCAAGCGAACCGGCCCCATCGAGGTCGATCCTCGAACCTGGGCGCGCTTCGGATTCCGGCATTCTCAAGACGATGCCCACGCAGAGCCTGCAGCCGAGGAGGCCATGGTATGAAGGATTGGAACGTGTGGGTCAGCCGTGAAGGGTGCGGTGTGGTGATCGGCACGGTGTCCGAGGAAAACGAGTCGCTGGCCCGATGCGCGGCGCTTTCTCGCTACGCGGTTGCCGAAGAAGAACTCGCTTCGGGGGCGGTGCCATCCATGAGATGCGCCATCCTGCCCGACGAGGATTTCGGGGTGTCTCCGGCGTAGTCCGGGGCGCATCGGGGCAAGGGCTGATCCTCCGATAGACTTGGGACAACCCCGGACGCGGCTTTGCCGACCCGGCGTCAGACGGACAAGCTGCAACGAAAGCGCTCATGGCACGCAAACGCACCCTGCAAGAGATCGACCGGGAAATCGCCAAGCTGAATCAGGAGGCGGATGCCATCCGCGCATCCGAGAAAGCAGAAGTGGCGGCCAAGATGAAGGACGCCATTGCCTACTATGGCTTCACGGCCGCCGACCTCGGTCTGGCTCGCGGCGGCAAGAAGGAGGCGAAGGCCAGCACCAAGGCCAAGCCGAAAGCGGGCAGGGGTGCTGGCAGCGCCCCGGCACGCATCAAGTACAAGGATGATGCGGGCAACGCATGGTCGGGGTTTGGCCGCAAGCCCAAATGGTTCGTCGAGGCGCTGGCCAGCGGCAAGACGGCCGAGCAACTGCTCGCCTAGCCCCAGATGGATGGCAGCCCTGGCCGTGGCTGCGATTCATGACGTTTCATTCATCGCACCTTCGAGCGTATGCTGGCGCAAACCCGCCTCATTTCCGCTCGAAGAATCACACGCATGGATCATCTGAATGACTGGCCCAAGACGGCCATCTGGCCGTCTCCGACGGGCGCGGGAGCGCCTGAACTTCAATGGGTGACCCGATGAGCGAGGATCATCCCATCATCAAGCAGTTCGAGGCGCAGGCCGAAGTGCTGGACATCACCGGCAGTGCCGAAGCCATTGACGAGGCCATCGTTCAACTGGCCACCTGGATGGACGGCCTCGAACTCTCCGATGACGACGCGGCCTTGCTGTGCCGCATCGGGTCCATCCTTTACCGGGAAGGACTGCGCCGGCGCATGGACAAGGCCGGGTGATCCTTGCGGAATGTGGGAACGGGGCCGCAATGCCCCCGTTCTCTTTGGCGCAGCGCGCACCCCTACGGTTCAGCGCTCCTCGGGCATCTCTTCATCGCCCGGCGTACTCGGCTTCGCGTCTGGCGGCTGGGCCTTCTGCGCCGCTTGCCGCGCCAGCAGTCCCCCTAAGTAAGCTCCCGAGGCGCGGGGGCGATTGTGGCCAGCCAAGCGGGCAGCCGAAAGCCTGGCTTGCGCATCCACATCCGGGGGCACGTCCGTTCTGCCGCGCACCGGGGGTGCAACCCCGGCCTTCGCGCTGTAGTGGTCGATCAATGCTTCATGCCGCAGACCGTGCGACGTGGCGCCCAGCCCTTCCTTGGTGAGCTGAAAGCGTCCCATCACGTAGTCGAAGCGCCGCAGGTTGCGATCCAGGCTGCGGCGGGGATCGCCCATGTGTGCGTCGTCATCCGTGGCCAGCGCCTGGGCGAAACGCAGCGCCGCCATGCGCTGCGCTGAATCCAGCGGGACGAAGCGCAGCCGCCCCCCTTTCGCGCCTTCCTTGATCCGCACGTAGCTGTCGGCCTGTCGTTCTTCGGACGGCAGCCCCGTGGCCTCGAACGGCACCACGCAGCGATGCGGTCGGAACATGACCGATTCCTTCCTCCGCAGGCCAAAGGCGCGCATCAGCTTGAGCGACGCTCCGATGTAGCGGTCGTAGAGGCACACCTCTTCGATCACCGCGTCGATGTCGATGCCGGCCGCCGTCCAGCTCTTGTCGCGCTCGGCGTTTTCGTGGCGCTGGTATTCGGCGGGCGTCAGGCCGTAGTGATCCGGCTTGCGGATGAAGCCCGGCTTGCCCAACCACATCGCCAGTCCCCGCAGGAAACTCAGGTAGGTCTGGATCGTGGCCGGCGCCAGCCGCTCTTTCTGCCAGACGGCGACCATGGCCCGGATGTGGCGATCCCCCAGGTTGCGCGGGTCGGGCACCATCTTGAAACCGGCCTTCTGGTGCAGGTCGCGGAAGAAGCGCCGCAGGAAGTCGGCGCGCTCCTGCCGGGTCTTGTGCGAGACGGTCTTCTCCCGTGCGGTGTGCTGGGCGTTGTACAGGGTGATCAGCAGGTCAAGCACACGCATGGGATCGGCGTGGCCGGGCCGCAGCCGTTCAAGGGCTTGCTCCGGCGACAGGGTGGCGCGCTCCTGGTCGCGGCGCGGCTGGTGATGGTGGGCGTCACGCCACGCGCCCAGGGAACCCTGGACACGGCGGGGGGCGTGTTGTGTGTTGAATCTGGACATGGCAAATCTCCGACAGCAGTGCCGTGAGCCGTCCCGGCGGCGCACAGCGGGAATGGGGTGGAATCCATCGGTTCATCGCCTCGCGGATTCCGATGCGCGGGCGATGCGTGGTCAGGTGTTTCAGCAAGGCGTGCGACCACGAGCGCGCCATGCCTACCCAGGGGTTTGCCGGTGAGGCGCGGGATGCGCGTCAGCCGACTCGGTCGTTCTTAAAAATGAACACGGTGATCCGTCTCGCTTTCGCATTTCTGCGTTCGTCGAGAGTTGGGATGCCGTCCCGCCTCATGGGCCGGGAACAACATCGGCGCCAAGGTCTGGCCTTGCGCGCCATGGGGGATCAATCCTCTGAATGCGTAGCGTCATCCCCCTGCATGGGTCCGCCCCTTGACCGAAAGTCCAGGGCAGTGCGAGGTTCACGAGCGAGGGGCACATGGGGAGCCCAACAAGGGGCCAACACAGCCATGTGCTGCGCGAAGTGCGCGTGCTCGAAGGGATGACGGGAACAGCGGCGCGGCATCAGGTGCCGGCCGGGGAACTGCTCGAACGCAGGACTCGTTCTCGGGGAACGTCTGGCAGATGACTGCCAGCAATGCACTGCGCTGCTCTACGGGGGAAACACTTCGGGCATGGGCTCAAGGGGCCATGCCGAGCCCGATTCATGGATCGGGACTTGAAGAGGCGGGTAACGACCGCAACGCCTTTCGCTCCGCGATGGAGCAGGCCAGGAGGCCTCGGGAGACTGTAGTTCACACCCAGGCCGCGATCGGGTCAATGACGAGCAGGGCCGCGCCACCCACTTGACGCCAGAACGGCGGCGTTTGCGGGTGGCCCTTGAAATTGCAACGCGAGGGGCGCTTATTTTTGGAAAGCCCTCCGGAATGGCCCGCCGCCTGGGGTTGACATTGCTCTTGCCTGCCTCTGGTTTTGATCGTGAGGGTTTCGATGCCCATTGACCCCTGGGAGCGCCCTCGGCGCTGAAAGCGTGGTCTTGACGACGTCCGATCCAGTGAGACCGTAGTCCGACACGGAAGACGCGGGGCGGCGTGGTCGGAGGTACTCGACCTGCACACGGCCTCGGCTCGTATCGGCTGGGAACACAGTCCGAGCTGATTGCGAGAACGAGGCTTTCCCCAGCGATTTCCGTGTGGAACGGTCGCATCGACAAACCGATGCTGACCCCTCTCGAACCCATACAGGAGTCATTCATGGACTTTGTCGTCAGAGCCGTCGACGTCGGCTTCGGAAACACCAAGTACGTCATCAGCGCGTCCGGCAGCGAAATTCGCTGCGCCAGCTTCCCGTCAGTCGCCTATCCAAGCATGCGGGAACCGTCCGCCCAGCCCGGCTACGAGCGACGCAAGACGGTGGCCATCCCGATCAACGGTCTCTTCTACGAGGTCGGTCCAGAGGTCGAGCTGGCGGCGGATACCTTCCGCGCGACCCAGATGCACGACCGCTACACCGAGACGCCCGAGTACATGGCGCTGCTGCGCGGCGCGCTGGCCCTGATGAAGCAGCCGTCGATCGACCTGCTGGTCGTGGGGCTGCCCGTGGCGGCACTCACTACGAAGAAGACCGCACTCGAGAAGGCCGTGACCGGAACCCACGACATCGGAAACGGCAAGACCGTGGTGGTTCGCAAGGCCTTGGCCATCGCCCAGCCCCAAGGCGCCCTGGTGGACTTCGCCGTCCAACATGGCAAGGGCGCCACCATCGAGCGGGAGCAGAGCCTGATCCTCGATCCGGGCTCCCGGACCTTCGATTGGCTGGTGGCCAGGGGCATGCGCCTGGTGCAGGCCAAGAGCCATTCGGTGAACCGGGGCGTCTTCGACATCCTGCAGGCTATTGCGGCCGAGATCGGGCACGACATCGGGACGCCGTACAACGACATCGAGGCCATCGACCTGGCACTGCGCACGGGCAAGAACCCGGTGATCTACCAGAAGCCCTACGACATCTCCCGAGCCATGCCCATGGCGCATTCGATCGCCCAGCAGGCCGTGGCGTCGATGATGCGCTGGATCGACGCGAGCTACAGCTTCCAGAACATCATCCTGGTGGGTGGGGGCGCATACCTGTTCAAGAAGGCGGTGAAGGAGGCTTTCCCCAAGCACAAGATCCTGGAGGTCAAGGATCCCTTGCATGCCAACGTCCGCGGTTTCCAGATCGCCGGCATGAACCACGCGCCCAAGCTCCTGGGAGCACCGGTGGTCGCGGTGCAGGGAGGTGCGTGATGAACGACACCGTGTCCCCGAAGCTGGAAACGATCCGGATGCTATTCGAGCTGGATCGGGAGGATGACCCGCGGCTCTACGACGACCTGATCCGCTTCAAGAAGGGTACCAAGCGCATCAACCGCTTGCGTCTCCTGGCGCACGAGGCCGTGCTTGGGCAGTTCAGCCAAGCCGCAAATGGGGCGGGCGGCCCGGCGGTGCCCGTGCCGCCCGCTGCGGGGGTTGCAGTCAGTGGCGTGTCCGCAGCGGCTTTCGAGATGCCTGCGGCCGCTGACGTCTTTGCCGCGCCCCTCGAGAACTAGCCTTGCCTGGAGAACGTCCATGAATGAATCGAACTTCATGTTCATCCACGGCTGGGTGGACGATGTCACCCGGGAAGCCGATCAGGATGCGTATCGCCTTCGAGTGAGGTTGGCCAACGGGCAGGTCGCGGACTTCCTGCTCAGGAAAATGGAGCGCCCCGTGAGACTGGGCGACGAAGTCAGCATCGTCGTTGAGCGCGATCGGCCCGGGCGGGTGCTGGTCCTCATGGATCACGCCACGGGTGAAGCAACGAACCAGCTGCGCGAGGATGACGCTTGCCGGCCAACCGATTCGGATGCCGTCATCGTTGCGGCGACGGCCGGCGGCTTTGCCGTCACGCTGGGCTGGGCGGCGGTGCCCGCCACCTTGTCGTTTGCCGTGCTGTTCTGGCTGGTCGTGCGCTGGTGGCCTCATGTGCGCCGGCGCCGGACAGCCGCGCTGGTCGACTACCTGGTGGATCGAGAGTACTGCCGCTGGCGATCCGGTCTCGACCGCGGAAGGGCGGCGCGATGAATCGGGGCCAGACCTCTCGAGCTCGGGGTGGACGCGCAGGGGTCAGCGCTTCCGAACTTGCGCAGATGGGCGTTTGCGAGCGGCTCGTATTGTTCGAGCACCGGTATGGTCCGCAACGCTCGGCACAGCAACTTGTCGCCATGAAACGGGGTGACCGCGAGCATCGTCGGTTCTTTCTGGAGGGACAGATCGAGCGCCGGGGACGCTGCTTCATCGCCACCCTGGTCTATGGGGCGGGGGAGGAGGTCACGACGCTTCGCTCGTTCCGGGACCGGGTGATGCGTCCCACGCGGCTCGGTCGCGCGCTCATCCTTGCCTACTACCGAACTGCCCCGGGCGTCTGCCGCTTTCTGGAATGCCATCCTCTTCTGGTGCGGGCTATGCGGGGGCTGCTCAGGCCGGTGGTCTGGATTGCCGCGAAGACCCTGGCCGATCGGGGAGGGAAGGGCGATGTTTGAGCGCGGTCTCGTGGCCTTGGCCCTGTCGGCATTCGTTGTCTGGCTGCTGCTGGGGTGGCGCCGACGGCGGAGCGACTGGCTACCCAGGGAGCTGCGGCGGGCCGAACTGGCCTACGCCGAGAAGCTGTTTCGTGGCGACGGCCCGACTGTTCTGACGGCCAAGGTCGATCGCGCTTACCGACTTGAGAGCGGGGTTCTCGTGCTGGTGGAGCTGAAAACCCGTGGGGTCAACCGTCCCTACCGCTCGGACGTGATTGAGCTGTCCGCTCAGCGGGTGGCCATCATGAAGCAGACTGGCGAAGCCGTGGCCAGGCATGGCTATGTGGTTGTGCAGACCGGAGAAGGTCGCCGCACCGCGCACAAGGTGACCCTGCTGGATGGCGCGGAGGTCGAGGCCTTGGTTGATCGTCGGAAGGCGATCCTGGAAGGAAGTGTTCAACCTCTGCGCACTTGCGCACCAAATCTGTGCCGCAAGTGTGTTTTTGCGAAGAAATGCACGGATAGCTGACCAAAAGCCAGTGAACTCATAAACACCGGATGGCCTGAGCCGTCTTAGTGGGCAGAGGAGAACGTCTTCTCAACGATGACGACAACAGGATGGACACAGACATGCTTGAAATCACTCGCAAGTCTTGCGATCCGGATTTCGATGACGCGTGGCGTCTCTTTACGGCGATGCATGACAACCCGTCAAGCGCGACGGCCAGGGATCTCATCAAGTGGCTCGAGCAGTGCCCGCAGCATGTTCGGGCCTTTGATGACGTGTTGACGCTGTGGGCGCTGGCAGGAGGCGGCCTGGTCAGGCGCACCAATCCTGCCGTTTTGGAGGCACCGGTCGCGGTTCAATGAAAGGCTACCCGTGCGCAGCCGTTGCCATCAGGCGGCCCGGCGCAGGGGTACGACGGTCCAGGGAAGTCCCTGTTCGCAAGCCAGGAGGAAGGCCGCCCACAACTCGAGTGCAGCCTGACGCTCCGGGAGGTAGTCGTACTGGTCGTAAATCTCTTCCATGCCTTTCAGCACATGGTTCAGAGATCTTTCGGACACCTCGTTGGAGACGCCCATGGCCTTCATGTGTGACTTCACCGTACTCCGGGTGTCATGCGGGGTGAATCTCCGGATGTCCAGGCCACCTCTTTCAAACCTGCGGGTCAGCGCTGCCCAAAGTGTGCTGTTGCCGACGTGGGTGTCCCCACCGAGTCTGGCGCGTCTGTGACCACGACGAGCGGGAAGAACCCAACGCGAGTCCCCGGCACACTTCTTCAGCTCCCGGAACCATGAAACGACTGTCGGGCACAGCGGTACTACGTAGCCGCGTCGCGTCTTCACCGTTTCTTCGGTGACGATCCAGGTGCCCTTGTCCAAATCCACGTTGGCCCACTGCGCCTTCACAAGCTCGATCGTCCGCACGCAGGTTGCGAGCAGGATTCTGAAGGCGAGGGCGTTTTCGATGCCGATGGAGTTGATGTCTGGCAGCAGCGTCCGCAACTCGTCTTGAGACAGCATCAACCTGCGGCGTACGGGAGGACGTTGGCCAATGACCGAGATCAGATCAATTCCAACGGTTGGATTGACATGGATGAGCCGTTTCCCGAGGGCATGGGCGAACAGCCGGTTGCAGGTCGAACGAAGCCGCTTGCACATCGTCCAAGTCCGCCCTGAATCGGCGATCATGCCGACGATGTCTGCGGATGTCACGCTCGTGACCAGCATGGCACCGAGCTTGGGAATGATCACCTGGTCGAGGTCTGCGTTGCGGGCTTCCTGAGTGCTTTCCGCAAGTGCCACAACAATCTTCTCGCGATAGTCCTCGGCGAGCTCTCGAACACTCCAGGTGGTTCGGACGCGAATCTTCTCCTGCTTTTTTGTGATCGCGGGGTCGCCACCCTTGTCGATCTCAACGCGCTTTTCGCGTGCAAGTTGGCGTGCGGCAGGGAGGCTGATGTCGGGGTAGTTGCCCAGCGTCAGTTCTCTGGAGCGCCCTCCGAACTGGTAGCGGAGAACCCAGGTGGCCGTACCGGCCGCAGACAGGGTGAAGGTAAGCCCGTCGCCGTCGGTTCTGGCGATGGGTTCGCGTGCACGCACCCAGTGCTGGAGCTGCACCGGCGTCAGTAGATTCTTGCCTCTTTTTGCCACCTTGATGTCCTCCGGGCGCTCTCGGGGGACGATAGGCCGAGGGCATGTCTTCAACAGCTCTTTTGCTTCGAGCAGAGGCGCAACATCAACTTCTTAGCTACGTCCCTGGCTACAAATTCTAGCTACGAAGCCAGCTACAAAGCAAGCCCGACATGTCCTGAAACGGTGGGGTATGAGATGGCTAAAAACTGTTGTTTGACAATAGTTTATATAGGTTCCGATTGGGACGTCTTGACACGTTTTGATGTTGCATTAGGCATTGCAGGTGGCGATTTGCATACGGGCATTCTATGAGCCCGCAGCGGGTGACACTGCTGATGGTGTCATTCGGAGGATTGAGGTGGATCGATGGATCGATCAGTCGGTCTCGCGCTCGTAGGTCACGAAGCTGAATCGCATACCGTTCGCTGCGACTTGATCGCTGCGTGCGGTTTCCTTCCACTCGGGGCCGAGTTCGGGCGCGTGGGCGTCGCCCTCGAAGCTCTGGTGGATCTCGGTGACCTCCACGCGCTGGGCCAGTGGCAGGGCAAGCGCATAGATCTGCGCGCCGCCGATCACCCAGACCGTGTCGGCGCTCTGGCTGGCGATGGCGAGCGCGTCTTCGAGACTGGTGGCGGGCTTGGCACCGTCCTGCTGCCAGACTTCATGGCGGGTGACGACGATGTTGGTGCGGCCGGGCAGGGGGCGGAAGCGCTCGGGCAGGGAGTCCCAGGTCTTGCGTCCCATGATCACCGGGCGGCCCACGGTGAGTTCCTTGAAATGCGCCATGTCCTCCGGCAGATGCCAGGGCATGAGGCCGTCCTTGCCGATGACGCCGTTGTCGGCTCTTGCGAAGATCAGATTGATTTGCATGGCGCTTCCCCTCTTGGTCTCATTGGTCAAGGCGTCAACATAATCTCAAACCGCCACCGGCGCCTTGATGGCGGCGTGGTGTTCGTAACCCAGCACTTCGAAATCTTCGTATTCATAGTCGAAGATGGAGTCGGGACGGCGCTTGATATGCAGCGTCGGATAGGCGAATGGCGTGCGCGTCAGTTGTGTCTCGACCTGTTCGAAATGGTTGTTGTAAATATGGCAATCACCGCCGGTCCAAACGAAATCCCCGACCGCCAGATCGCATTGCTGGGCCAGCATATGGGTGAGTAGCGCGTAGCTGGCGATGTTGAACGGCACGCCGAGGAAAATGTCCGCACTGCGCTGGTAGAGCTGGCAACTGAGCTTGCCGTCGGCCACGTAGAACTGGAAGAACGCATGGCAGGGCATGAGCGCCATCTCGGGCAGGTCGGCTACGTTCCAGGCGCTCACGATGATGCGGCGGCTGTCCGGGTTGGACTTGAGCTGTTTGACCACCTCGGCGATCTGGTCGATGTGGCCGCCATCGGGCTTGGGCCAGTTGCGCCACTGCACTCCGTAGACCGGGCCGAGGTCGCCGTCTTCGCGTGCCCATTCGTTCCAGATGGTGCAGCCGCGCTCCTGCAGCCACTTCACATTGCTGTCGCCACGCAGAAACCACAGCAGCTCGAGAATGATGGACTTGAGATGCACCTTCTTGGTGGTGACCAGCGGAAAGCCTTCTGCCAGATCAAAGCGCATCTGATGGCCGAACACGCTGCGCGTCCCCGTACCGGTACGGTCGGTTTTCGCCACGCCATGCTCGTAGACGTGACGCAGAAAATCTTCGTACTGGGAACGCACAGGGCGCAGCGGGGTATTCGTGCTCATTGGGGGACCGATACAGTCTGTACATCAGCGGGTGACCAAGTACAGGAAAAACAAGTAGACAGTGCTTAGTGTGCCACGCCCATGAGAGTCTTACACGTGGGTGCAAGAAGCATCTTTGCGAATTGAAACAATTCGAAGGGTGGTGTCACTTTTAAGGAGGAAGTGGGTTGCACAAGTGCCTGAAAATGAACTTCCGTATATTTGGAGCTTCGGTGTGCGATTGATTCCATGCCTGATCGGAATCGTTCTCGGCCTCGATGCCATGAAAGGTAGATACTTGTGGATGTGAATCAACGTTTGTCATGGAAACCCTGTCTGTTGGCCTGCGCCATCACCCTGAGCCTCAGTGCCTGCGATTCTAAAAACTCGCAGGAGGGGGCCGGTGGCGCGTCATCCTCAGCCTCGCAGGCCTCGGCCGCTCAGGGCGAGGCGATCGGGCCCGTGATTGAGGCGTCAGCCCCCACGGTGGCTCCACCGCCAACTCCCAGTGTCGCCGAACAGATTCACGCCTATACGTCGCCACCTGGCGAGGCCACGCTGGACAGTCTGCGATCGTATCTAGGCAAGTATCCGAACGATGGCAAGGACTACCTGCGACAGGGCATTTTGGCGGAGCGCCTGAAGAAACTGCTTGGCGATCGCTATGACACTGTAATCAAGAACCTCGAGACCGTCGGTCCACTCACCAAGGAGGGCGGACGCTGGAGCATTGTTGGCAACCGGCAGCACCAGGGTGGCAAGGAGGCCGCCGCTGTGGTCATCGACCCGGGCCGCAACGGTCTACGCGTTTGGCTACTGAGCAATGGTCGGCAGATGACCTTCACCGATCTGGGCGAGGGCCATATCATCCCATGGACACCCAATGTGAAGAATGTGATGGCGAATGCTCCGGGCGACGCTGCAAAGTGACATGACAGATCATAGTCCGCACTCAGTCTGCCCTCGAAGGTATTGATCTGCCAGCTGCGAGATAGTTGGCGGGTGGTCGTTTCCTGATCGACGCCAATCAGTCCATCACCACCGGCAACACCCGCCCCGGATTCATGATCCCCTGCGGGTCCAGCGCGGTCTTGATTGCGCGCATCATCGACAGCGCCACGGGTGATTGGTATTTCTGCAGCTTGTCGACCTTGAGTTCGCCCACGCCGTGCTCGGCGGAGAATGAGCCGCCGAATTTCGCCACGGCTTCGTAGACCAGATGGTTGACCCGGTCTTCGTGCTCGCGCATGAAGACCTTGGGGTCGCCTTCGGCCGGGGCCTGCACGTTGTAGTGCAGGTTGCCGTCGCCGAGGTGGCCGAAGTTCACGATGCGCACGCCCGGCAACTCGCTTTTGAGCAGGGCGTCGGCATATTCCACGTAGTCAGGAATACGGGATGCGGCGATGGAGATGTCGTGTTTGATGTTCGGGCCTTCCTCGGCCTGCGCGAGCGGAATGCTCTCGCGGATGTGCCAGAGTTCATGCGCCTGCGCGAGGCTTTCGGCGACCACTGCGTCCAGCACACAGCCGTCCTCAAGCGCCTTCTCGAGCAGGGCCTCGAAGCGTTCACGTGCATGGTGTTCCGATTCGCTGTCGGAGTTCTCAAGCAGCACGCAGTAGGGCGCGCCCTC
Organism: Diaphorobacter sp. HDW4A; assembly: GCF_011305995.1. GTDB lineage: Bacteria > Pseudomonadota > Gammaproteobacteria > Burkholderiales > Burkholderiaceae_C > Diaphorobacter_A. Next base: position 676,587 of record NZ_CP049910.1, read on the forward strand.
CATATCGGCAAACGGGATGCGCAGCTGCGGCATGTGGCGCGCGACGAAGCTCAGCGCGAACTGGCCCATGACCTCGAACCCCGTGAGCCCCGCGCCGAGCTGTTGGTGCGCAAGGCCGAGCAACTGCACTGCCGCCTGCATCGATGGCACGGCGGCCCATGCGGTGAGCTGCGCTGCGGGCTTGGGGTAGAGCTTCATCGTCGCGCCAGTGATCACGCCGAGAGTGCCTTCGCTGCCGATGAACAGGTCGCGCAGGTCGTAGCCGGTGTTGTCCTTGCGCAGGCCCTTGAGGCCTTCCCAGACCTCACCTTGCGCGGTGACCACTTCGAGCCCGAGGCACAGCTCGCGCGTGTTGCCGTAGCGCACGACCTGCGTGCCGCCGGCGTTGGTGCCGAGGTTGCCGCCAATTGTGCAACTGCCTTCGGCGGCGAGCGAAAGGGGGAACAGAAAGCCTTCGCGATCCGCTGTTTCCTGCAGGCTTTGCAGAATGCAGCCTGCGTCCACGGTCATCGTGAGATTGGCGTGGTCGATGTGACGCACCGCGTTCATGCGCGTGAGGCTCAGCACCACCTGCTGGCCGGATTCATCGGGGGTGGAGCCGACCGAGAGGCCGGTGTTGCCGCCTTGCGCCACGATGCTTACCTTCTCATTGGCACAGGCACGAACCACGGACGCCACTTCCTGCGTATTGCCAGGTCGCACCACGGCCAGCGCTTTGCCGCGCGCGCGGCGACGCCAGTCCTGCTCGTAGGCGATCAGATCACCCTCGGTCAATACGTTGTTCGCGCCGATGATCTGGCGCAGGCGGTCGAGGAGTGCAGTGGATGGCATGTAAGGGTTCCCGTGTCGGAGCGAACGATGGCGGAACATTCCGCCGTCTCGATCCGTTGAATTTAGTCGGCGTGCTTTGGCATGGCAATGGTGGGGTGATTCACCCCGCCTTGGCGGTGGATTGACGCGCCGCCTTCTGGCGCAGCCGCACATGCAGCGCACACGCGATGAACAGCAGCAGGCACAGCGCAATCTCGATCATCGCGAGCCAGTTGCCCGGAGCCTTGTCGCTCCATGCACGCACCACGCCTTCGGTGAAATACAGCCAGACCACCAGACTGACCCAGCGGTAGGTGTACATGCGACGTTTGAGCAATCCGGCCAGCGGAATGCACAGCGGCAACGCCTTGAGCACCAGCCACGAACCACCCGGGCGCAGTGGAGCGAGCCATAACTCCCACAGCACGCTCAGCACGATCAGGCCCAGCAGGCTGCCCACCGCGAGCCAGCGGGTGATTGCCACGTCGCCCTGAACGGCGAGGGGTGCAGCGGAGTCGTTCGGGGCTGATGCAGTCATGTAGGCGGGCGAGAAAGGGTTCGTTAAGATGGGCGCCCGCGGCCATCATCGGGTGACCGCAGCAATCGTTCTATCAAACCTGCCATCATAGCCACCATGAGTCTGAGTTTCTCGTCCATTCTTGCGCGCCTCGAAGTCTGGGTCGAAGAACTCTCGCACTTTCCATGGGGCACCACGGCCCACACCCTGCGCGAACGCTTTCGCGAGGACCGGCTGGGACTCACCGCCAGCAGCCTGACCTTCACCACGCTGCTCGCGCTCGTGCCGTTCGTGACCGTGGCGCTGGCCGTGTTCACGGCGTTTCCGATGTTCGGCAAGATGCAGGAGCTGCTGCAGCGCTGGCTGGTCGACAGCCTGATTCCCGATACCATCGCGCGCTCGGTGCTCGACTACCTCACGCAGTTCTCGGCCAAGGCCAGCGGGCTCGGAGCGGTCGGCCTGAGCATTTTGTTCATCACTGCGCTCGCGCTGATCCTTACGATCGACCGCACGCTCAACAACATCTGGCGCGTGCCCAAGCTCAGGCCGCTCGGCCAGCGGGTGCTGATCTACTGGGCCGCGATCACGCTCGGCCCGTTGCTGCTGGCGATCAGCCTCACGCTCACCACTTCGATGGCCTCGGCGGCCTCGCGCGGCATCGGGCAGGCGCTGCCGCAGAGCACGCGTTTCATTTTTGATTCCATCGAATTCGTGCTGCTGGCTGCCGGCATGGCGGGGCTGTATCGCTACGTGCCCAACACGCTGGTGCACTGGCGGCATGCATGGGCGGGCGGTGTTTTCGTGTCGATAGGCATCGAGGTGGCCAAGAAGGTGCTGGGGCTGTATCTGTCGTCGGTGCCTACTTACTCCGTGCTCTACGGAACGTTCGCGACGTTGCCGATTCTGCTGCTGTGGATCTATGTGGCCTGGGTCATCGTGCTGCTCGGCGCGGTGGTCGCCGCGTATCTGCCGAGCCTACTGGCCGGGGTGGCGCGGCGTGCGGGTGGGCCGGGCTGGAACTTCTTGTTGGCGGTGGAGTTGTTGCAGCAACTGCATGCCGAGCGCGACAGTCCCCAATACGGGCTGACGGCTGCGCAAGCCGCTCAGCGACTGGGTGTGGAGTCCCTGCAACTGGTGCCCGCGCTGGATGCCTTGACCGCGCTCGACTGGGTGGTGCAGGTCAACGAGACCGCCGCAGGCGATTCGGACGACGCCGATGCGCGTTATGTGCTGGTGGCCGATCCGGTGACCACGCGCCTGCAGCCGCTGGTGGAGCGACTGCTGATCGAGCGCACCGATTCGTTGGAGCGCTATTGGACCAACACCGGCATGGAAGTCATCAAGCTCGCCGATGTGCTGCCGCGCAAGGCGGCGGCGCTGAAGGTCAGTTCGTGATCAACGCGGCAGCCGCGCTGCCGTTGAGCACGGCGCCTTCCAGCGTAGCGGGATAGGGTCCCGCGACATAGTCGCCGCAGGCCAGCAGACCCGGCGCGATCTGCATGGCGGGGCGCTTCAGGCCCGGTGTACAGGCAAACGTGGCGCGCTTTTCCACCAAGGTCTGTAGATGCTCCAGGTCGTGCAATCCCAACTGCTCGGCGGCCTGCTGCGTCACCTGCTGGACCAGCGCTTCGCGCTCGCCGTTGAACGCACTCACCACAAAGGCCAGCACGCCCGAATCGCCATAAAGCGTAAAGCGATCAAACACAAACTGCGCCGGACGTGTCGCGCTTGAGCGGAGCGCGGTCATCGGATGCGCGAGCAGTGCCTTGTTGTCGCCACCACGCACCCGCAGGTAGACCGTGGCAATCGCGCCGAACTGCAGGGCCTGCGTGCAGGCCGCCCAGTCATGCATGGCCTGATCGTGGGGCGTGGCAGCGCTCAAGACCAGCCGCGCGGCTTCCGCGCTCGGCGTCGCAAGCAGCACCGCATCGAACGCGGCTCCATCCACCATCCACGTCGAGCCTTCACGCTGCAGTGATTGCACGCGTCGGCCCAGTTGCACATTGTCCGATCCGCGCGCCACTAACCAGTTGCTCGCGGCCTGCGGAAACAGCGCGCCCAGATCGAGGCGCGGCAGCAGCAGATTGGAGCCGCCGCGCCCGCTGAACAGGCTGTCGCGCAGCACCCGCAGAAACACCTGCCCGCTCGAATCGACCGCCAGCGTGTTGAGTGCGGATACGCACAGCGGATCGATGAACTCATCCATCAGCCGTGTGGGCAGACCGGCGCAGATGTCGGCCACGCTGGCCGATGCGCTGCATTGAAAACCCTGCAGACGCCACTTGGCGGCACGCATCAACAAGGCGAATTTTTCCTGTACCGACCAACCGCGTGTGCGAGCAATGCCCAGCAGCGCGTCAAACGGCGGTGCCGCATCCGGCAACTGCAGACCACCGCCATCGGGAAACACCAGTGTCAGCGGCGTGCGCAGCAGCGCTTTGTCAGGATCGACGCCAACCTTGCGCATGAGCCGCAAACATTCGGCATACGCGCCGATGAGGATGTGCTGGCCGTTGTCGAGCACCAGAGGTTTGCTGCTGCCTGCTGATACGTCATCAACCTGCACGGCCCGAGCCCGTCCGCCCAGCGTGCGTGCTGCTTCGAAAACGCTCACCTGATGGCCCACCTCGGCCACGCCCACGGCGGCTGCCATGCCGGCCCAGCCCGCACCGATCACCGCAATCCGTTTGACGGCGCTACTCGATGGATTGGACACCGCTTACATGCGCCCCAGCGCCTGCATCTTCCACGCCAGCAACAGCTTGCGCAGCGGCGTAAGGCTGATGCGCTGGTGCAGCACCTTGAAGTCTTCGCTTTCGATCTCGCGCAGAAGCGTGCGGTAGATGCTGGCCATCATCAGACCGGGCTTCTGCGCGCGGCGGTCGGTGTCGGGCAGCAGCGCCAGCGCCTCGTCATAAAGCTGGTGCGCGCGCTCAGCTTGAAAGCGCATCAGTTTGGTGAAGTTGTCGGAATACTTGCGGTTGGTGATCTCGTGCGCTTTGACGTCGAACTGCTGTAGCTCGGACACGGGCAGGTAGACGCGACCCATCATCGCGTCCTCGCCCACATCGCGGATGATGTTGGTGAGCTGGAACGCAAGGCCCAGCTTGTGCGCGTATTCCGTCGTCTTGGGGTCGGTCTGGCCGAAGATCTTTGCCGACACCTCGCCCACGACGCCCGCCACCAGATGGCAGTAGCGTGTAAGGCCGGGGAAGTCGAGATAGCGGGTCTGCTCCAGATCCATCTGACAGCCCTGAATGATGGCTTGGAACTGCCGCTCTTCGAGCCCGAAGGCGGGCACGTGCGGCATCATTGCCAGCATCACCGGATGCGTGGGCTTGCCCGCGAAGGCCTGGCTCACCTCGGCCTGCCACCAGGCGAGCTTGGTGCGCGCGACGCCGGGGTCGGAGACTTCGTCGACCACGTCGTCGACCTCGCGGCAGAAGGCGTAGAAGGCGGTGATGGCGGCGCGTCGCTGTGCCGGGAGGAACAGGAAGGCGTAGTAAAAACTGCTGCCTGAGCTGGCGGCTTTTTGTTGGACGTACTGTTCCGGATTCATATTCTTGGGATTGTCCCATGGACGTGGGGTGTGATTTTCTTTTTAGTGTTTTACTGGTTGTGTTGGTGTTTTGAGAGCGGAGGCCGGGAGTTCCGCCCGGCGGCGGAGTAACTTTTTGGTCTTGCCCAAAAAGTCACCAAAAATGCGTTTTCAATACCCGCGGCAGAACTCGACTTCGCGCTGCGCGCTCCGCTCGGGCAACCGCCGCGAGTCAGAATTTTCATAAGAGGAGCATTCGGCACATCGCTACGCTCGTGGCGCTCACCTCGCGACTTCGCGAGATGTTGGTGTGCAGGAACTGCGTGATTTGCGAGCGGTCGTTCAAGCATTGCAAACTCAAAAGCGCAGTGGGCGTCTGAACCCCAACGCAGCTATGCAAACATCCCGGCACTAGCGCAGCGAAGTGCCGTAAACACCTCTTCCAGACTGACTTCCGGCGGTTGTCCGAGCAGAGTGACGAAGGAACGCCGCGAGTTCCGCCGGATGACTTCAAAAGCGCGTTTTTGATTACTTTTTGCGCGCAAGCAAAAAGTGATTGCCCCGCCGGGGGCAGTCCCGGCCTCCGCCCTCAACGACGCAGCAAGTCCCCAAAACGGAGAAAAAGTCGGCGGCAGCGGCGGCGCTCAACGAACTGAGATGCGTGATTTCCCCCCCCATCGTCATCAAAATGCCTTGAATCCTTCACGTCCCTGTCTCTTCCCATCCCCACCATGCAAAGTCATGAAACGCGAAGATGCTTTGCTAAATGCTTGGAAATCCTCGTCGGCCATGCCGCCCGATGTGCACGGCGACATGTTCGAGGCGTCGCGGCCGCCGCGAAGGTTTCGGACTTTGTGGATATCCGATCTGCATCTGGGAACGCCTGGTTGTCAGGCCGCCGCGCTGCTCGATTTTCTCAAACACACCGAGTGCGAGACGCTGTTTCTGGTGGGCGACATCATCGACGGTTGGCAATTGCGGCGGCAGTGGTACTGGCCGCAGGCGCACAACGATGTCGTGCAGAAGCTGCTGCGCAAGGCGCGCAAGGGCACGCGGGTGATCTTCATTCCGGGGAATCATGACGAGTTTGCGCGGCGTTATCTGCAGCTGGATTTTGGCGGCGTGCATGTCGCCGAGGACTGGATTCACGAGACCGCCGATGGGCGCAAGCTGTGGGTGATTCACGGGGATCTGTTCGATGGCGTGATTCAGTGCGCGAAGTGGCTGGCTTACGTGGGCGATTCGCTCTATGAGTTCGCGCTCAAGCTCAACCGGCATCTGAATTCGATGCGTGCCCGCATGGGACTGCCGTATTGGTCACTCTCCAAGTATCTGAAGCTCAAGGTCAAGCGCGCGGTGAACTATGTGGGTGATTTTGAAAATGCCGTGGCGCGCGAGGCGGGAAAGCGCGGACTGCAGGGCGTTATCTGCGGACATATTCACCATGCGGAGATGCGCGACATCGACGGCATTCTTTATGCCAACGATGGCGACTGGGTGGAGAGCCTTACAGCGCTAGCCGAGCATTCGGACGGGCGGTTAGAGATCATTCAGTGGGCCGATGAAATGAAGTCTGCAGCGTTGGCACGCAAGGACAAGGCGATGGATGAGGAGGCGATGCATGAAGTTGAATCCGCAACAGCAACCACCGTCTGACATGCCGGTTGTTGAACTGGTCTATTTCAACGCTGGCGGTGGGCACCGGGCCTCTTCGCTAGCTCTGGAATCGGCGATTGCGCGTGCGGGGCTGGGCTGGCGGGTCAAGCGCACACATCTGTTCGAGGTGCTCGATCCGAACGCGCGCTTCCGTCACTGGACGGGGATGGAGCCCGAGGACGTCTACAACAAGCGGCTTGCGCGTGGCTGGACGCTGGGGCTGTCGCAGGAGCTGCGGGTGCTGCAGCAAATGATCCGGTTCGGGCATCGCTCGCTCGTGCAGTCGCTCACCGCGTATTGGCGTGAGCAGGCTCCTGCGATGGTGGTTTCGTTGATCCCCAATTTCAACCGCGCCATGGCCGACGCGCTGGCCGCAGCGCAACCGGCGAGCCCGTTCGTCACCGTGATGACCGATCTCGCGGACTGTCCGCCGCGCTTCTGGGCGGAGCCCCAGACGCAGCAGATTCTTGTGTGCGGTTCGCCCTATGCGCTGGCACAGGCACGCGCTGCGGGGATGGCGCCACATCGCATGTGGGGTGTGTCGGGCATGCTGCTTGGCGAGCAGTTTCATGACGTGGCACCGGTGGATCGCAATGCCGAGCGAGCGGCACTCGGGCTTGATCCGTCGCGGCCCGTGGGGCTCGTGCTGTTCGGGGCGGAAGGCTCGAGAGCCATGCTGCCCATCGCGCGGCGGCTGACAGACACGCAGCTGATTCTGGTCTGCGGGCGCAATGAAGAACTCGCAACGGCCTTGCGCGCCATGAAGCGCAACGCTCCCACTGTCGTGCTGGGCTACACGCGCGCGATGGCGCGCAGCATGCAGCTCGCGGACTTCTTCATCGGCAAGCCCGGCAGCGGCAGCCTGAGCGAGGCCGTGCACATGGGCCTGCCGCCCATCGTCGTGCGCAACGCGTGGACCATGCCGCAGGAGCGCTATTGCACGGACTGGGTGAAGGACCACAAGCTCGGGCTGGTGTTGCCGAGCTACCAACGCATGGATCTGGCGGTGGTGCAATTGCTTTCACGCATCGATCAGCACAAGAGCGCGGCGGCGCGCATGCAGTGCCGCGCGGCCGAACAGGTGCCGCAGGTGCTCGCGCAGATTCTGGAAAAGGCCCAGCGGGTGGACATGAATAAGGCGGCCTGAACCGGAGTTCAGCCGCCTTCGCTCAATCAACCCAGGGGACGATCAGCGCGCCTTGCTCACCGCGATGTTCCACAGCGCGACCAGCTGTTCATACTCGGCCGATGCGGCTTCCTGATTCAACGGGAAGATTTTGATCGACTTCAGGTCGGGCAGCGTCGTGAGCTTGGACACCTGGATGTCGGTGCGGGTCGGGCGGCGGAAGTTCTTGGTGAGTTCGGCCTCCTGCACTTCCTTGCTCATCAGCGCGTTGTACAGCGTCTTGGCCGCGTCCATGTTCTTCGCGCCCTTCACGATGAACATGCCTTCGGGAGCGAGGTAGCTACCCTCGCTCGGGTAGACCAGCTTGATCTCCTTCTGACCGCCGGCCACGTATTCCTGTGCGGCGTATTCAATGGTCAGGCCTACGGGATACTCGCCTGCAGCCACGCCCTTGTAGGTGGTACCGGACGACGAGGTGACCACCGCGTTGGCAGCGATTTTCTCGAGGCCGTCCTTACCGAATTGCTTGAGCAGGCCGTAGACCAGCATGTAAGCCGTCGCGCTCTTGCTGGGGTCGGTGATCGCGAACTTGCCTTTCCACTCAGGCTTCATCAGATCGGACCAGGTCTTGGGGGCGGCATTGCCCTTGAGCTGGCGCTCGTTGACCATCATGACCATCACATGCACATTGGTGCCGACCCACAGGTCGTTCGGGCCACGGAATTCGGCCGGAATGTGTTCGAGGCCCGGGCCCTTGTAGGGCTGCAGCAGGTCCTTGTATGCGCCCAGCGTGCCGAAGCCGCCGCTCCAGAGCACGTCGCCGCGCGGGTTCTTGGCCTCGGCCTGGATGCGCTTCATCAGCGAGCCCGTGCCGCCCGTGACCTGCTGCACCTTGAGGTTGGGCGCGGTCTTCTTCACCACGTCGAGCGCGGTCTCGATGGTCTCGGTATTGTTCGACGAGTACAGCACCACGGTTTGCGCGTGGGCCATGCTGGCGACGAGGCCGAGGGCCGCGAGTGTGGTTTGAAAAATGGCTTTGAATTTCATGGCCTCGCTCCTGAGTTATGGATGAAAAATGAAAGGGCTTACTTGCTTGAAAAGAGATTGATGCGGAAGACCTTGATCGACACGAATATTGGCACAAGGATCACCGTCACCAGCGCAGCGCCGTAGGCCGATGCGAGGCCGAGGCGTCCGCCATCGACCTGCCGGAAGATGGCAATCGGCATGGTCTCGAGACCACCGCTGTAGACCACAACGGAGGCCGACAGTTCGGAGATCGTCGTTACCCACATGAGGATGGCGGCCGAGATCAGCGAGGCCTTCATTGCGGGCAGGATCACTTTGAAGAAGGTCATCAGCGGCGACACGCCGAGGCTGATCGACGCCTCTTCGATGGACTCCGGAATGTTGAACAGCGTCGATGTCGCATTGCGTACCGCGAACGGCAGGCGGCGCACGGCGTAGGCCAGCACCATGATGCCCGAGGTGCCTGCAAGCACCAGCCAGCCGGTGTTGAAAGTCTGCACCAGCGCGATGCCGAGCACCGTGCCCGAGATGGTGAGCGGCAGCACGACGATGTAGTCGAGCAACTGCGTGGCGGCGTTGCGCTTCTTGATGGTGAGGTAGCTCACCAGCACTGCGAAGGCAACGCCGACAACGGTGGCAATCGACGAGAACTGCAGCGAATTGATGATCGGCTCGGGCGCGTGGCGGATGGCGCGCGTGAGGCTGTCGAGCGACCACGAGCCCCAGCGCATCACCGGCCCGCTCGTCGCGGTGAAGGCGGCGATGAACACCACGATCAGCGGCAGCAGCGACGCAAGAATGACGATGCCCACCGAACTGGTGAACAGCGCGGAGGCCCATGAGCGCACGCGCTCCGGCGCGGGGGCGCGGCCTTGCGTCATGGTGTAGATCTTGCGTTCGACCACGCGCTTTTGCACGAACAGCACCACCGCCACGATGACGATGGATACCACCGACATTGCGCTTTGCAGCGCGGGGCTGCCGCCCATTTCGCTCACGAAGGTGTTGTAGGTCATCACCGAGAGCAGCGGCACGCGGCTGCCGAGCAGCATCGACAGCGCGAAGTTGCCCACGACCAGCGTGAACACCACGAGCGCGTTGACCAGCACCGCTGGCAGCATCACCGGCACGAGCACGCGCCACTTGGTGACGAGCGGCGAGGTGCCAAGGCTCAGGCCCGCTTCTTCGAGCGAGCCGTCAAAGCCGCGCAGCGCGGCCAGCACGCCAAGGTAGATATAGGTGTAGTACACCAGCGTCATCGAGAAGACCATGCCCGTCCAGCCGTAGAACGAGGGCAGCTCGATGCCGTGATCGGCGAAAAAATTGGTAAGCAGGCCGTTGTTGCCGAGCACCAGCAGCCAGGATTGGCCGACGATGATTTCGGGAATCACGATGGTGAGGATGGGCAGCACGGCCACCAGATTCTTGAGCGGAAACTCGTAGCGCGCGACCATGTAGGCGAACGGCACGCCGATGAGCACCGTGCAGAAGGTGACGCTGACGCCGAGGATCAGCGTATTCCAGAAGGCCTGCACATACTCGCTGTCATTCATCAGTTGAACAAAGGCCTGCAGCGAGAAGCCGCCTTCGTCGTTGAGCACGCTGTTGCTGAACAGGGTGCCGAGCGGGTAGAGCACGAAGAAGCCGAGCAGGACCAGACACACGAGCGTCAGAAATCCCCAGGGCCACCATTTGATTTTCATGATGCAGCTCCCCGCTCAGGCCGCGACCACGCGGCAGTCGATGGGCACGAGCACCTGCACCTTGTCGCCCGCGTGGAAGTCAGCGACGGTGTTGCCCGCGTGCAGTTCAACGCGGATCTCTGGGCCCGCGTCGAGCTGGATGCGGTAGGCGGTCTTGAAGCCGAGGTATTGGCGGCGGATGACCTGGCCAAGCACGGCGTTGGGCACATGCGGGGCTGGGGCCATCAGCGACAGGTCTTCGGGCCGCGCGATCAGCACGCCCTTGGCACCGATCTGCTGGCCGCCGTCGAGCACGCCGTCGAGCGAGCGAGCGGCGAGTTCGTAGCGCAGATGCGATGGATTGCCCGAGACGACCGGCTGGGTGGTCACCGGCAGCACGTTGGCCGAGCCGATGAAGTCGGCCACGTAGGAGTTGACGGGCGTGCCGTAGAGTTCTTCGGGCGTGCCGAGTTGCGCGATGCGGCCGCGGTCCATGATGGCGATGCGGTCCGACATGGCGAGCGCTTCTTCCTGATCATGGGTGACGAACACGGTGGTGATACCGGCCTCGCGCACGAGGTCCAGGATCACGTCGCGCATCTGCAGGCGCATCTTGGCGTCGAGATTGGACAGCGGCTCGTCCATCAGAAGCACGCGCGGGCGGATCACCAGCGCACGCGCGAGGGCCACACGCTGGCGCTGGCCGCCGCTCATCTGCGCGGGATAGCGATCGGCGAGCTGGCCGAGGCCGACCTTTTCGAGCGCCTCGGTCACGCGGCGGGTGATCTCGGGCTTGGCGACCTTGCGCGCGCGCAGGCCGTAGGCGACGTTGTCGAAGGCCGTCTTGTCGGGGAACAGGGCGTAGTCCTGGAACACCATGCCGATGTCGCGGTGGTGGGTGGACACGCGGGTCACGTCGTCCTTGTCGAACAGCAGCCGGCCCGCGTCAGGATCGTAGAAGCCTGCAATGCAGCGTAGCAGTGTGGTCTTGCCGCAGCCGCTGGGGCCGAGGAGCGTGTAGAACGCGCCGTCGGGGATATGCAGGGAAAGGTTCTGCAGCACGGTGTTGCCGCTGAACTGCTTGACGATGCCGTCGATGGTGATGGATGCCATATTTCTAACCAGCTTTTCACGGGATCGGTCCCGCGAATCGATGATAGGAAAGCACGTCCCTGCGAGCCAGCGCTAATTTTTAAGGGTTGCGGTTAGTTTTTCTTATAGCTCCGTCCACTAAGATGGTTTGATAGTCATCAATTTGTCACATTTGTGCATGGTCAAACGCACGCTGCCACCGCTCAAGACGCTTCGTGCCTTCGAAGCGGCGGCGCGCCATGCCAATTTCACGGCGGCTGCCGACGAGTTGAGCATTACCCACAGCGCGGTGAGCCAGCAGATCCGCCTGCTGGAGGAATACCTCGACGGCCCGCTGTTTGCACGCGAGGCACGTGGCGTGGTGCTGCTGCCGCACGCGCGCGAGTATTTTCTGGAAGTGCAGGCGTGCCTCGACCGCATCTCGACCGCCACGCAGACCGTCAAGTCACCGCATGCGCCGCGCATTCTGCGGGTCTGCACCACGCCGTCGCTCGCGATGAAGTGGCTGATTCCGCGCCTCGCCGATTTTCAAGATTGGGAGCCGCGCGTGGATGTGCAACTGTCCACGGTGAACAGCCGCTTCATCGAGCAGGCCGATGCTGCCAACGATGTGCTGATCATGCGTTGGCCGCTGCAGCGTGCCGAGCAGACCTGCGTGCGCTTTCTCGATGATTTTCTGCTGCCCGTGGCCTCGCCGCGCTTCATCAAGAAGCATGGGGTGAAGAAGCCTGCGGACTGTCTCGGGCTGCCGTTGCTGCAGGTCAGCGGTTGCATGCGCGACTGGCCGCACTGGTTCGGGCTCACGGGGCTTGCGGTGCCGCAGCAGTTGCCGGGGCCGGTGTTCGATCACCATTTTTTGAGCGCACAGGCGGCGATGAACGATCTGGGCATTGCGCTTGCGCCGTGGTGTCTGGTGGAAGACGACATTCAGAGCGGGCGGCTGCAGCCGTTGTTCGATCAGCCACGGCTGACTGGCGCGGGGCTGTATGCGCTTTATAAAACCGAGAACCCGGTGGCGGCCACCGCACGCCGGTTCGTGGATTGGCTTGGCACGCAGAAGGGCGGTCAGACGTGAGCAGGAAACATGAGCAGGAAATGTGACGCGCCATGGGCGCCGGTGGGCAATCGGGATGATGGGTTGCTGGCGCGCGGCGTGAAGCTGCTGCTGGCGCTGAGCGACTTCCGTGTGATCGCGTTCGACATGGATTCGACGCTGATCGCATCGGAAACCGTGAACGAGCTTGCCGAGCTCACGGGCCGTAAGGAACAGATCGAGGCGATGACGCGTGCGGCCATGCAGGGCGCGCATGTCGATTTCGCCGAGAACCTGCGCGCGCGGCTGGCGCTACTCAAGGGCGTGCCCGAGAGCCTGCTCGCCAAGGTGCGCGACGAGCACATGCCGCTCACCGATGGCGCACAGAAGCTGCTGGCCGTTTGCCAATCGCATGGACTGCATTGCGTGCTGATCTCGGGCGGCTTCACTTATTTTGCCGATGCGCTGATCGGGCGATTGGGGCTCGACGAGATCCACGCGAATGTGCTGGAGATTGAGAACGGCCAGTTCACCGGCAATGTGCTGCCCCAGCCCGGCAAACGGTTTGTGGATGCCATCGGCAAGCGTGAACGGCTCCAGGAGGTCTGCGCGCGATTGGGTGTATCGATGCGGCAGGCGATTGCGGTGGGCGACGGCGCGAACGACGTGCCGATGCTCGAAGCGGCGGGCCTCGGTGTTGCTTTTCACGGCAAGCCCGTGCTGCACGATGCGGCCAATGTGCGCATCGTGCAGGGCGGACTGGACCGGCTGCTCAGGCTGTTCGCACCGAACTGATCATATCCACAGCGCACGCCAGAGCATCAGCGGCGCGTCCCAGGGCTTCACGGTGGCGCGCGCCAGCAGGCTGCCGCCGCGTTGCGCCTCAACCTTGTCGAGAATCCGCAGGCCGCCCTGCACGACCATGCGCAGCTCCCAGCCGATGCGGCCCTTGAGCGTGTGCACCAGAGGCACGCCGGACATCATCAGCGCGCGCGCGGCAGCAGCGTTGTGCATGACGAGGCGGTCGGTGTCGGCGCTGCGGTGCTGTCCGGCGATCTGCGTGCGCGCCACGTTGAAGCGGGCACAGTCCTCGTCGCTCAGATAGTGGCGGCCGCGTGGCAGGTCCACGCTCAGGTCCTGCCAGAAGTTGATGAGCTGCAGGGCGGAGCAGATCGCGTCGCTTTGCTCCAGCGAGCGCGCATCGTTCACCCCATACAGATGCAGCAGCAGCCGACCCACGGGATTGGCCGAGCGGCGGCAGTAGTCGAGCAGCTCGCGCTGGTCCGCATAGGTGCGGCCATCGCGGGTGTAGACGATGTCTTGCATGAACGCGTCAAGCAGGTCGTCAAGCAACTGCACCGGCAGGGCGCGTTCGCGGATCTGCACCTGCAGCGGGCCAAACACCTTCTGCCAGCGGGGGCTTGGCGGATTTCCGGCGGCGATGTGTTGCAGTTCCGCTCGATAGTCGGCCAGATCGCGCAGGCGCTGTTCCGGTTGCGCATCGCCCTCGTCGGCCAGATCGTCTGCCGTGCGGGCAAAGCCGTAGATGGCCGCAATCGGCTGGCGCAGCGCGGGCGGGCACAGCCACGAAGCCACGGGAAAGTTCTCGTAGTGCGTGACGGCTTCGGCCATGGCGGTCGCGGAATGCGGGGTCTCTGAGATCGGGGAGGGGGGCTGGGACGGGTTCACCCCTCTATTGTGGAGCTTGACAAGGCAATAGCTCCTCTCATAGATTACTAACCAGTCAGTCATTAATTATCTATTTGGATGCGGACATGAGCCCTAGCACCAGCGATTCCCCGTTTGGCGAGCCCGATCGGACCCTCTCAGCGCCCCGAGCCGTGGCGTTTTCCTGGGTGCGTCCGCTCCCGCTGGCCATCGCGCTGATCGCCGGGATGGCCCTTGTTGGCTGTTCGCGCAAGGAGCCGGCACCCGAGCCGATTCGTGCGGTCAAGCTGCTCACCGTGGGCGCATCGCCCCTGCACGCCCAGCTCGAATACTCGGCCGAGGTGCGCGCGCGCGTGGAGTCGCGCGTCGGCTTTCGCGTGCCGGGCAAGATCGTGCAGCGGCAGGCCGAACTCGGTCAGCATGTGAGCGCGGGCCAGGTGCTTGCGCAGCTCGATCCGCGCGATTACCAGCTCTCGGCGCAGGCCGCGCAGGCGCAGGTGAACGCGGCGAAGACGCAGCGCGATCTGGCGCAGGCGGACTTCAAGCGTTATTCCAAACTGAAGGAGCAGAACTTCATCAGCGGCGCCGAGCTTGAGCGCCGTGAGGCCACGCTCAAGGCCGCACAAGCATCGGTGGATCAGGCCAGCGCGCAGCTCGCGTCGCAGGGCAATCAGGCGAGCTACACGCGTCTGGTGGCCGATGTGTCGGGCGTGATCACCAGCATCGAGGCCGAGCCGGGGCAGGTGGTCTCGGCCGGAACGCCAGTGGTGCGCATCGCGCAGGACGGCGCGCGCGACGCGGTGTTCTCGGTGCCGGAAGACAAGGTCTCTCGGGTGCGCGTGGGCCAGGAGGTCTCGATCCGTCCATGGACCGAAGGCGCGGGACTCAGCGGCAAGGTGCGTGAAGTGGCGGCGAGTGCCGATCCGGTCACCCGCACTTTCCTCGTGAAGGTGGCCATCGACGGCGCGCAGGTGCCGCCGCTTGGCGCGACGGTCTATGTGGAGCCCAAAGTGCTGGGCCGCGAGGGCCTCATGGCGATCTCGCTGCCGACGACGGCGCTGCGTCAGGAAGGCGGTCAAACGGCGGTCTGGGTGTTTGACGCCGCGACCAGCACGGTCAAGTCGCAGGTGGTGCAGGTCGCCACGGCGGACGGCAATCAGGCGGTGATCGCCGCCGGGCTGCTGCCGGGCATGCAGGTGGTTGCTACGGGCGTGCATGTGCTCGCACCGGGCCAGAAGGTCACGGTCTACCAGCCCAAGGGCACGACCAACGCCGCACCGGCTGCAGCGCCCGCCGCCGCCCCAGCTTTAGCCGCACAGCCTGCAGCCTCCGCTGCAAGCACCCACTGACGGATAGGGGCCGCGCATGTCCACGGAAAATCCGTCTCCGGACTTTGAGCCGAAGAAGCACTTCAATCTCTCGAAATGGGCGCTCGACCATTCCGCACTCACGCGCTACCTGATGGTGGTGCTGATGCTGCTGGGCTTCGCTGCCTACTTCCAGCTGGGGCAGGACGAAGATCCTCCCTTCACCTTCCGCGCAATGGTCGTGCGCACCTACTGGCCCGGCGCGACCGCGCAGCAGGTGGCCGAGCAGGTCACCGACAAGCTCGAGCGCACGCTGCAGGAGGTGCCGTTCGCCGACAAGATCCGCAGCTACTCCAAGCCCGGCGAATCGCAGATCATTTTTGAAATCAAGGACTCGTCCAAACCCGCCGAGGTGGCGAACGTCTGGTACCAGGTGCGCAAGAAGATCGGCGACATGCGCTACACCTTGCCGGGCAACATCCAGGGACCGTTCTTCAACGACGACTTCGGTGATGTGTATGGCGTGATCTATGCGCTCTCGGGTGATGGCTACAGCTACGCCGAGCTCAAGGACTTCGCCGACGACACGCGCCAGAAACTGCTGCGCGTGAAGGATGTGGCCAAGGTCGAGCAGTTCGGCGTGCAGGACGAGAAGATCTGGGTCGAGGTCTCGCAGAAGCGCCTCGCGCAGATGGGGCTCGACTTCAACAGCGTGCTGCAGCAGCTCGGAGCACAGAACGCGGTGGAAAGCGCCGGTGCCGTCAACACACCTCAGGACGTGGTGCAAGTGCGCGTGGGCGGCCAGTTCAACAACGTGGAGCAGCTGCGCGCCATGCCTATCCGTGGCGGCAGCAGCAATGGCAACCAGATCCGCCTTGGCGATATCGCCGAGGTGCATCGTGGCTATGTCGATCCATCGGCAGTGACGATGCGCTTTGACGGGCGCGACGTGATCGGCCTCGGCATCTCCATGACCAAGGGCGGCGACATCATCGCGCTTGGCAAGGCCCTGCGCGCAACCACGGACCAGATCCAGACCACGCTGCCCGTCGGCCTCACGCTCGCGCAGGTACAGGACCAGCCCGCGTCGGTGGCCAATTCGGTCAACGAGTTCGTCAAGGTGCTGATCGAGGCCGTGGTGATCGTGCTCGCGGTGAGCTTCATCTCGCTTGGTTTGCACAAGGGCGGGCGCTTCGGCTGGTACATCGACTACCGCCCGGGGCTGGTGGTCGGCATCACCATTCCGCTGGTGCTGGCCGTCACCTTTCTTGCGATGAACTACTTCGGCATCGGGCTGCACAAGGTGTCGCTTGGCTCGCTGATCATCGCGCTCGGCTTGCTGGTGGACGACGCCATCATCGCCGTCGAGATGATGGTGCGAAAGATGGAGGAGGGCCACGACAAGGTCACCGCCGCCACCTATGCCTACGACGTCACCGCCAAGCCGATGCTGACCGGCACGCTGATCACGGCGGCGGGCTTTCTGCCCATCGGCATCGCCAAGTCGGTGACCGGCGAGTACACGTTCGCGATCTTCGCTGTCACGGTCATCGCGCTGGTGCTCTCGTGGCTGGTGTCGGTGTATTTCGTGCCCTATCTTGGCACGCTGCTGCTCAAGGTGAAACCGCACGATCCGAACGCCCCCCCGCACGAGCTGTTCGATTCACCGTTCTATGCGCGCTTTCGCAGCGTCGTGGGCTGGTGCGTGGACCACCGCTGGATCACCATCATCGCGACCATTCTGATCTTCGCGGCCGGCATCATGGGCATGGGCAAGGTGCAGCAGCAGTTCTTCCCGGACTCGAGCCGTCCCGAGATCATGGTCGATATCTGGTTCCCGGAAGGCACCTCGTTCGCGGCCAATGAAGAGGTGACCAAGCGCCTCGAAAGCCGGTTGATGAAGGAGGAGGGCGTCGCCAGCGTCGCGACCTGGATCGGCTCGGGCACGCCGCGCTTTTATCTGCCGCTCGATCAGGTGTTCCCGCAGACCAACGTGTCGCAATACATCGTGCTGGCCAAGGACTTGAAGCAGCGCGAGCTGATCCGTCTGCGCTTGCCCAAGCTGCTGGCCGAGGAATTTCCCGAAGTGCGTGGCCGTGTCAAGCTGCTGCCCAACGGCCCGCCAGTGCCCTATCCGGTGCAGTTCCGCGTGGTTGGCAGCGACCCGGATCACCTGCGCAAGCGCGCCGACGAGGTCAAGGCCATCATGCGCGCCAACACCAACATGCTGGGCGTAAACGACAACTGGAACGAGTCCGTCAAGGTCGTTCGCCTCGAGGTCGATCAGGCCAAGGCGCGCGCGCTCGGCGTGACCAGTCAGGCTATCGCGCAGGCATCGCGCACGATGTTCAGCGGCACGACTATCGGTCAGTACCGCGAGAACGACAAGCTCATTGACATCGTGCTGCGCCAGTCGCCCGACGAGCGCGAAGCGATCTCCGACATCGCCAATGCCTATCTGCCTACGGCCAGCGGCAAGTCGATCCCGCTCACGCAGATCGCCAAACCGGTGTTCACCTGGGAGCCCGGCGTGATGTGGCGCTGGAACCGCGACTACGCGATCACCGTGCAGGGCGAAATCGTCGAAGGCCTGCAGGGTGCGACCGTCACCGCGCAGCTCGAACCGCAGCTCAAGGCGCTCGAAGCCAAGTGGAAGGAGCAGGGCGACTACGGCGCGCTGATCCAGGTGGCTGGTGCCGTCGAGGAAAGCAGCAAGGGCTCGGCTTCCATCGTTGCGGGTGTACCGATCATGCTGTTCCTCGTGTTCACGCTGCTCATGCTGCAGTTGCATAGCTTTAGCCGCTCGGTGCTGGTGTTCCTCACCGGACCGCTCGGCATTGCGGGTGTGGCGGCGGCGCTGCTGCTGCTCAACCGGCCGTTCGGCTTTGTCGCGCTGCTTGGCGTGATCGCGCTCATGGGCATGATCCAGCGGAACTCGGTGATCCTGATCGACCAGATCGAGCTCGACCGGGAAAAGGGCGTGCCTGCCCGTACAGCGATCATCGAATCCGCAGTGCGCCGCATGCGCCCCATCGTGCTGACGGCCGCAGCCGCCGTGCTCGCCATGATCCCGCTGTCACGCAGTGTGTTCTGGGGGCCGATGGCGGTCGCCATCATGGGCGGACTGATCGTGGCCACGGTGCTCACGCTGCTTGCTCTGCCTGCGATGTACGCTGCGTGGTTTCGGGTAAAGAAGCCCCAGCAGGAATAATAGAGGAGAAGGGGGATTTCGATGCCAAAGTCCGGCTAGAATCCCCGATTCACCAATTTCCGGTGGCGCAGGAATGAATAATTCCGACCCCGCCGAGACAATGAACAACCCGCGCGGGTGGCGAAATTGGTAGACGCACCAGGTTTAGGTCCTGACGGTGGCAACACTGTGCGGGTTCGAGTCCCGCCCCGCGCACCAGTTTGGTGCCCGAATACTGAATCGGGCCCAGTCCTTGGATACGGCAAAGCCCGTCCACTTGAAGAAGTGGACGGGCTTTTGTTTTGTGGCTTAGCGAAGAGTCTGGGGCTGGGCTTGGTTCAAACGGTGGTCTTGAGCAATTTTTCACGCAGGATGTCATTGGCGCGTGTCTGCCATCCGGGGCCCGTCGATTTGAGCGCCGCCAGCACGTCCGGATCGAAGCGGATGGTGGTGGATCTCTTGGCGTCCGCCTTCGTGCTGCCGACAGGGCGCCCGCGTTTGCGGGCCGTGATCGTCTCAGGTGTGTGGACGACGGCGAATTGACCGGCGCTGGCTTCTTTGAGTGATGTACACATGCTGGGGATGGGATGTCCAGCATCCTTTTCGGCGGACTTGAGCATTTTTTCAATGTCGATGTGCTGGAGGTCCTACTGGGATTTCATCCTCGGTTTTTCCTTTTGATGTCGTAGGGGGTCACCGAGCTCCGTTCCGCTTTTGCATAGATCGTTAGCAGCAACAGGCATCCATCGGCGCTCTGGCGGTAGTAGATCACTCTTGCCCCGCCGCGTTTGCCATGTCCATGGCAGCCCATCTGACCTTGCGCGCGCCTTCCGTGCCTGGTATCGCGTCGCCTTCGGGAGGATGCTCGGCAAGCCAAACGATGAAGTCGAGCCGTTCGGACTCGCTCCAGATGTGTGCGACCTCTCTTTGGAAGGTTGGAGTTTCGATGACCGTGAGCATGATTATTGCGTAGTAACAATAAAATAAACGGATGGCCTTCCGTCTTGTCGAAAATTCGTGTTGGTTTGTATCCAGCGGCTCGCGCAAACTGTGCGATCGAGGATTGGGCGATTTGGTGACAGTTTGTTCACGACGTCCGGAAATCCATGACGTAGCCGAGCCTGAGGTGCGGCTGTTTCCATGCCTTGAAACGGCGATGGGCTGCACCTCGATGGATTGGGTTTTCATTCGGGAAGTGCCGTCTCGAGAGCGGGAGGAGGGAATCCCGAGGCCCATCCCCAACCGCGCTGGGTATAATCATTGGCTTCGCGCAATCCCGGGCCAGATTTCGTCTGGCTTTTTGCTCGCGCGATAGAAATCTAAGTTTTAGATATTGATGTGGGCGAGACGCCAGCTTTTTGATGGAGCTGCGAGCCTCGTGCACGAGACACGTGAGACTTTGGCGGAACACGGTGCAGACTGCTTGCACTGCAGTCAGCTCGGTCCACAGCCCTGATACTAGGAACTACCATGGCCGTAACTGTTGAAAATCTTGAAAAGCTCGAGCGTAAGATCACGCTGAGCCTGCCCGTTGCCTCGATTCAGAGCGAAGTTGACTCGCGCCTGAAGCGTCTGGCTCGCACCGTGAAGATGGACGGCTTCCGTCCGGGCAAGGTGCCGATGAGCGTTGTGGCTCAGCGTTATGGCTATTCCGTTCAGTACGAAGTGATGAACGACAAGGTCGGCGAGGCATTTGCCCAGGCTGCCAACGAAGCCAATCTGCGTGTTGCCGGCCAGCCCCGCATCACCGAAAAGGACGGCGCACCGGAAGGTGAAGTGTCGTTCGACGCTGTGTTCGAAGTGTTCCCCGAAGTGAAGATTGCTGATCTGACTTCCGCTGAAGTGGAAAAGGTTTCCGCTGAAGTGACCGACGCCGCGATCGACAAGACGCTGGACATCCTGCGCAAGCAGCGCCGCACCTTTGCACAACGTGCCAAGGACGCTGGTGCTGAAGACGGCGACCGCGTGACCGTGGACTTCGAAGGCAAGATCGACGGCGAGACTTTCGCTGGCGGCAAGGCTGAAGAGTTCCAGTTCCTGGTCGGCGAAGGCCAGATGCTCAAGGAATTCGAAGACGCAGTGCGTGGCCTGAAGGCTGGCGAAAGCAAGACTTTCCCGCTGGCTTTCCCTGAGGACTATCACGGCAAGGAAGTGGCCGGCAAGACTGCCGACTTCCTCGTGACCGTCAAGAAGATCGAAGCCGCTCACCTGCCCGAAGTGAACGAACAGTTCGCCAAGTCGCTCGGCATCGCCGACGGCACAGTGGACGGTCTGCGTGGCGACATCCGCACGAACCTCGAGCGCGAAGTGAAGTTCCGCCTGCAGGCTCGCAACAAGCAAGCCGTGATGGACGCTCTCGTGTCCAAGGCCGAGCTGGAACTGCCGAACGCTTCCGTGCAAGCCGAAATCGCGCGTCTGCGTGACAGCGCAGTTGCCGATCTGAAGCAACGCGGCATCAAGGACGCCGACAAGGCCGAGATCCCTGAAGACGTGTTCCGCCCACAAGCCGAGCGCCGCGTGCGTCTGGGCCTGGTGGTGGCTGAACTGGTCAAGGCCAACAAGCTGGAAGCTACCCCCGAGCAACTGAAGGCGCATATCGACGAGCTAGCGGCTTCCTACGAGAAGCCAGAAGACGTGGTGCGTTGGTACTTCAGCGACCGCAACCGTCTGGCCGATGTGGAAGCCGTTGTGATTGAAAACAACGTGACCAACTTCGTGCTGGAAAAGGCCAAGGTCAACGAGAAGGCGATTTCCTTCGACGATCTCATGGGCGCTCAGGCCTGATACGTCGGGGCATCCTGAACTTGCCGCTATGATGGCGGTGAGTCAAAGCCATGATTGGGGCTTGTACTTTGCTGTGCAAGCCCCATTTCATTTCTGGTGACCTGAATGGGTTGAGGCCGGGCGGAGTTCGAAGCGACCCGCAGCCAGCCGATTTGGGACGGTTAGTACCAATTTCGTACGATATCTCTCTGGAGTAATACATGAGTGCACTGGAAACGCAGGCCTTGGGCATGGTTCCCATGGTGATCGAGCAGTCGGGACGCGGCGAGCGTTCCTACGACATCTACTCGCGTCTGCTCAAGGAGCGCGTGATTTTCCTGGTGGGCGAGGTCAACGACCAGACCGCCAACCTCGTTGTGGCGCAGTTGCTCTTTCTGGAGAGTGAAAATCCCGACAAGGACATTTCGTTCTACATCAATTCCCCCGGCGGCAGTGTGACGGCCGGCATGGCGATCTACGACACCATGCAATTCATCAAGCCTGATGTGTCGACGCTGTGCTGCGGGTTTGCGGCCAGCATGGGCGCATTCTTGTTGGCGGCAGGGGCCAAGGGCAAGCGTTTTTCGTTGCCGAACTCCAAGATCATGATCCACCAGGTTCTGGGTGGCGCCCGTGGTCAGGCAACCGACATCGAAATTCACGCGCGCGACATTCTGCGCACCAAGGAGCAGATGAACCGCATCCTGGCAGATCGTACCGGGCAGTCGTATGAGAAGGTCAAGTCCGACACCGAGCGTGACTATTTCATGACGGCTCCGGAAGCCAAGGAATATGGCCTCGTGGACGAGGTCATCTCCAAGCGTCCTTGATGGGTGTTGGCGCCGAATGCGGCGCCGTAGCCACCAAAGGCATGGCGCTTCCCTGATGCCACTGTCAAAAATGGTGATTTCGTTCGGTTTTTGACCGGAAGAAAACCCATAAAAGGCATCAGGAGAAGCGCCGTTTTTTATTTCGTTATCATCAGACTACGTTCCTTGTCATAAGGCATTGTTTCCATGGCCGAGAAAAAAGGCTCTTCCAGCGAGAAAAACCTCTACTGCACCTTCTGTGGCAAAAGCCAGCACGAGGTGAAGAAGTTGATCGCCGGTCCGTCCGTGTTTATTTGCGACGAGTGCATTGATCTGTGCAACGAGATCATCCGTGATGAGCCTCAGGCGAGCGACAACGGTCGCGAAGGTCGTGGCGATCTGCCCACGCCTGCAGAGATCAAGTCGAACCTCGACAACTATGTGATTGGTCAGGAAAAGGCCAAGCGCACGCTCGCCGTGGCCGTCTACAACCATTACAAGCGTCTGCGTCACAAGGACCGGGCCGGTAAGGACGACATTGAGCTCTCCAAGAGCAACATCCTGCTGATCGGCCCGACCGGCTCCGGCAAGACGCTGCTTGCACAAACACTCGCACGCCAACTCGACGTTCCTTTTGTGATGGCCGATGCCACCACACTGACCGAGGCCGGTTATGTGGGTGAAGACGTCGAAAACATCGTTCAGAAGCTGCTGCAAAGCTGCAACTACGAGGTGGAGCGGGCGCAGCGCGGCATTGTCTACATTGACGAAATCGACAAGATCTCGCGCAAGTCCGACAACCCCAGCATCACCCGTGACGTGTCGGGCGAGGGCGTGCAGCAGGCGCTGCTCAAGCTCATCGAGGGCACGATGGCGAGCGTGCCTCCGCAAGGCGGCCGCAAGCATCCGAATCAGGACTTCCTGCAGATTGACACGACCAACATTCTGTTCATCTGTGGCGGCGCGTTTGCGGGCCTCGAGAAGGTGATCGAGAACCGTACGGAAGCGTCTGGCATCGGCTTTGGCGCGATGGTCAAGAGCAAGAAGCAGCGCTCGGTCTCCGAGGTGTTCCAGGAAATCGAGCCGGAAGATCTGATCAAGTTCGGTCTGATTCCTGAGCTGGTTGGTCGTATGCCCGTGGTCACATCGCTGGCCGAACTGAGTGAAGACGCACTGGTGCAGATTCTGACCGAGCCCAAGAACGCGCTCGTCAAGCAGTACAGCAAGCTGCTTGCGATGGAAGGCGTGGATCTTGAGATTCGTCCTGCTGCACTCAAGGCCATTGCACGCAAGGCGCTGGCCCGTAAGACCGGTGCGCGTGGTCTGCGCTCGATCATGGAGCAGGCGCTGATCGGCACGATGTTCGATCTGCCGACCACCGACAACGTGGAAAAGGTCGTTGTGGACGAATCCACCATCGAAGAAGACCAGTCGCCGCTGCTTGTTTACCGCGAAGCAGCCAAGACGGCCTGAAGCAAATCACTTGATTTGGCTGTCGCACCGTTGCACGCGCAGCCAGAGACCGTGACCCGCCGCAGCCTTCGGGATGCGGTGGGTTGAAAATTGGACCCGCGGCCTCAACTCCAGGGTGCCATTAAAGGATCTTGAATGTCCGGAAACACTCCATTGCCCGCAACCCCCATTGATCTGCCGCTGCTCCCGCTCCGGGATGTCGTGGTGTTCCCGCACATGGTCATTCCATTGTTCGTGGGCCGCCCCAAAAGCATCAAGGCGCTGGAACTTGCCATGGATGCGGATCGCCGCATCATGTTGGTCGCGCAGAAGACCGCTGCCAAAGACGAGCCGTCCGTCGAGGACATGTTCGAGGTGGGCTGCGTGTCCACCATCCTGCAGATGCTTAAGCTGCCCGACGGCACCGTGAAGGTGCTGGTCGAAGGCCAGCAGCGCGCCAAGGTCGATTCGATCAACGATGCGGAAACGCATTTTCTTGCCAGCGTCACTCCGATGGAGACGCCGACCGTTGACGATCCGAAGTCAGCCGAGATTGAGGCGCTGCGCCGCGCCGTGATGCAGCAGTTTGACCAGTACGTCAAACTCAACAAGAAGATTCCGTCGGAAATTCTGACGTCGATCTCCAGCATCGACGATGCAGGCCGTCTGGCAGACACCATTGCCGCGCATCTGCCGCTCAAGCTTGAGAACAAGCAGCTCGTGCTCGACATGGCCGATGTGAAGGGGCGTCTCGAAAACTTGTTCGAGCAGCTCGAGCGCGAGGTCGACATTCTGAACGTCGACAAGCGCATCCGTGGCCGCGTCAAGCGCCAGATGGAAAAGAACCAGCGCGACTTCTACCTGAACGAGCAGGTCAAGGCCATTCAGAAGGAACTCGGTGAAGGCGAAGAAGGTGCCGACATCGAGGAGATCGAGAAGAAGATCAAGGCTGCCCGCATGCCTCAGGAGGCGCGCAAGAAGGCCGAGGGCGAGCTCAAAAAGCTCAAGCTCATGTCGCCCATGTCTGCCGAGGCGACCGTAGTGCGCAACTACATCGACGTGCTCACTGGTCTGCCGTGGAGCAAGAAGACCAAGATCAAGCACGACCTGCAGTTCGCGGAAGACGTGCTGAACGAGGATCACTACGGCCTTGAGAAGGTCAAGGACCGCATCCTTGAATATCTCGCGGTGCAGCAGCGCGTGGACAAGGTCAAGGCGCCGATTCTCTGCCTCGTTGGCCCACCAGGCGTGGGCAAGACCTCGCTTGGCCAGTCGATCGCCAAGGCCACGGGTCGCAAGTACGTTCGCATGGCGCTTGGCGGCATGCGGGACGAGGCCGAGATTCGCGGCCACCGTCGCACCTATATCGGTGCGATGCCGGGCAAAGTGCTGCAGAGTCTGAACAAGGCTGGCACGCGCAATCCGCTGTTCCTGCTCGACGAGATCGACAAGCTCGGCATGGATTTCCGTGGCGACCCGTCGTCCGCGCTGCTCGAAGTGCTTGATCCCGAGCAGAACAACAAGTTCGCGGATCACTACGTGGAAGTGGATTTCGACCTGTCGGATGTGATGTTCGTGGCGACGTCCAACTCGATGAACATCCCGCCAGCACTGCTTGATCGCATGGAAGTCATTCGCTTGGCCGGTTACACAGAAGACGAGAAGACCAATATCGCGATGAAGTATCTGCTACCCAAGCAGATGGAGAACAACGGCCTCAAGGCGGAAGAGCTTGAAGTGCAGGAGAGCGCGGTACGTGACATCGTTCGCTTCTACACACGTGAAGCCGGTGTGCGCTCCCTCGAGCGCGAGATATCCAAAGTCTGCCGCAAGGTGGTCAAGCAGTTGTTGCTCAAGCAGGTGACTCCGCAGGTCAAGGTGAATGCCGAGAACCTCGCGGAATACCTTGGTGTGCGCAAGTACAACTATGGTCATGCCGAGAAGGAAGATCAGGTCGGTCAGGTCGTAGGTCTGGCGTGGACGGAGGTGGGTGGCGATTTGCTGACCATCGAAGTCGCGACCATGCCGGGCAAGGGCGGTGTCACGCGCACCGGTTCGCTGGGTGATGTGATGAAGGAATCCGTCGAAGCTGCACGCACCGTGGTGCGCAGCCGCGCCCATCGCCTGGGCATCAAGGATCAGGTGTTCGAGAAGCGCGACATCCACATCCACGTGCCCGATGGCGCGACGCCCAAGGACGGCCCGAGTGCTGGAGCCGCGATGACGACGGCCATGGTGTCGGCGTTGACTGGCATCCCGATTCGCGCTGATGTCGCGATGACTGGTGAAATCACCCTGCGTGGCGAGGTCACCGCGATTGGCGGGTTAAAGGAAAAGCTGTTGGCGGCGCTGCGTGGCGGCATCAAGACCGTGCTGATTCCTGAAGAGAACGTCAAGGATCTGCAGGAGATTCCGGACAACGTGAAGAGCGGCTTGGAGATCGTTCCGGTCAAGTGGATCGACAAGGTGCTGGAAGTGGCACTGGTTCGCCAGCCTGTTCCGCTGACCGACGAGGAAATCGCTGCGGCCAACGCAGCAGCGGCGGCGGCCCCGGCTGCTCCCGCTGCACCTGCGACCAATGCTGGCTCGGTCAAGCACTGAATAGTGTGAAAACCGGATGAATGAAGTGAGTTGAAGAAGTCTGCTGCGGTCTGTCCGATGGATGCCGAAAGGGCTTGAAAAGCGACCATCAGCAGATTTTTTCAAAAAAAATGCGGATTTGCCTGAGAGGCCAAAAAACTGCGCTACAATTCATTCATCGCAGCAAACACGGTATATACTGTGAGGCTTCGATAAAAATGCGGGAATAGCTCAGTTGGTAGAGCGATACCTTGCCAAGGTATAGGTCGACGGTTCGAACCCGTTTTCCCGCTCCAGGTTTGGGCGGTCTGGCCGGTAGGTTGGATTGCAGTAGGTAGAGATCAAGGCGCGATAGCAAATCGGTTATGCCCCGGATTGCAAATCCGGTTAGGCCGGTTCGACTCCGGCTCGCGCCTCCAATGATTGGTGGCAAGGACAACGAGAGTTGTCTTGGGTTGTAGGAGGTAAGTTGAAAAACTTGCGGAAAACGACCAAAAAAATGTGATAGAATTTGAATCTTCGCTTCGCAAGATGAGAAGATGAAATGCGGGAATAGCTCAGTTGGTAGAGCGATACCTTGCCAAGGTATAGGTCGACGGTTCGAACCCGTTTTCCCGCTCCATATCCCAAAGGGAAGCCCAAAAGGCTTCCCTTTTTTGTTGTTCAGGCGCTTGCAACATACGTCGATGCGCCATACCGATCAGGACACAAGAGTACTGATACTCGGGCCGAAGCCCCGCGCAATGCGGTAAGCTGGTCTCCTCATGTATCAGGCGCCCCGATGGTGAAATTGGTAGACACTGCGGACTTAAAATCCGCCGCTTCCGTAAAAGGGGCGTGCCGGTTCGATCCCGGCTCGGGGCACCAGTCGAGAATCTCAATATGTCACATTACAACGCACCCTTCGAAATCCATGTGCACGGTCAGGTGCAGTTGCGCAGCGATGTCGATTTCGATCAGCTGCAGGAAGCTCTGACGCCCTTGTGGAAATACGCCGGCGCACGCTCGCTGGCTGCAGGTGCCGCGAGCGCCTACGAGGAAGAGCCTGGCATCCAGTTCGATCCCAAGGCCCACATGCTCCAGATGTGCTGGACCGTTCGCGGCGATGACGACTTCCGTCAGTCACTCGACGAAATGTGCATGGGCCTGAACGAGCTGGCCGAGCAGGGCGCCGCCATCGAGGTGACGTTCTATGACGCCGAGTTCGATGACGAAGATGGCGATGGTCCCCCGGAAGGTGTCGAGGCGCGTGACGACTTCGTGATGCTGTTCGTCGGTCCGACACCAGCGGCCATCATGCAAGTGCAGCGTGATCTGCTGGTGCAGGATGTCATCAACATGATGGAGCGCCACTTCGACGCCTCCGAACTGGGCGGTGTGGTCGCCGAGATCGACAAGCTGTTCAACCAGCGTTTCGATGATCTGGTGAACTCGCTCGAAATCGGCAAGCCGCCGCGTGGTGCTGGCGGTTCAGGCAGTGGTGGTCATGGTGGCGGTGGTCGCCGTCCGCGCCATCTGCACTGATCCAACGACTCACTTTCACGGAAAAAAGCCCGCCAGTGTCCACTCGGCGGGCTTTGATTTGATTGCATGGCCTCAAACGCCAATCCTCTGCTCTCGCGCACCAACCTGCCTTATCTGGGCGGTTATTCGCCCTCGCTCAAAGGGCAGGCGCAAGCCTTGCTCGATCAGGGCAAGCTTGGTGATCTGCTAGCGCGCAAGTACCGCAGCGTGCACTCGGTGCGCAGCGACAAGGCGCTCTACGACTTCACGCAGGAATACAAGCAGCGCTATTTGCGCAACGCAGGCACGATCAACAAGGTGCTGTTCGACAACAAGATCCACGTCGTTCGCCATGCGCTGGGGCTGCACACCAGCATGTCGCGCGTGCAGGGCGGCAGGCTCGCGGCCAAGCACGAGATCCGCGTGGCCTCGTTCTTTCGCCAAGGCCCGGAAGAGTTTTTGCGCATGATCGTCGTGCATGAGCTTGCGCATCTGCGCGAGAAGGACCACGACAAGCCTTTCTACCAGCTGTGCACCCACATGGAGCCGGACTACCATCAGTTCGAGCTCGACACGCGCCTCTACCTCACCTATCTCGACAACGGCGGTGAGCCGTTATGGAGCGATCTCTGATCTCCTGAACGGTGTCGACTCGCCTCAGGCGGACAATGCGGAGCAATGCTCAGGTGCGAGCTGTAGCCAACGCTCGGCTGCCGCTTGCAGCGCGCTCAATCGGCCTGTGGTGTAGAGATGCAGTTGGCCCTCCGGAGCCCTCGCCCCATCTTCGTCGGCCAGCGTGTTGCGTTGGACCAGAATGCGGCGCGTCTGCCGCGCGACGGGAGCTCCGGTGTCGATGATGTGGACATCCGGGCCCAGCAGTCTGCGCAGTTCGTCCTTGACGAACACGTAGTGCGTGCAACCGAGGACCAGCGTGTCGATGTCTCCGGTTCGCACGCCAAAGCTGCCCAAGGCGCTGGTGTAGCGCTCGCACAGCTCACGGATTTCCAGGACGGAGGTGCCCGTGTCCGGGTCTTCTTCAACGCTGCGTTCGATGGCGCGCACGAGCCCATCGCAGGCTTGCACGCGGAAATCTGTGCCGTCCGAAAACGCCTGCCGCAGTTGCTCGAAACGTGCGCTGTTCACTGTGCCGCGTGTGGCGATCACGCCAACACGATGCGTTTGGCTGCTGCTCGCTGCGGGCTTGAGCGCGGGCTCCACGCCGATCACCGGCAGGTCAGGAAAAGCCGCGCGCAGCTCGGCGACGGCGGCAGTCGTTGCGGTGTTGCAGGCGACGACTAGCGCCTTGATTCTGTGCGCTTCCAGCAGATGGCGCGCAATTGCCAACGTGCGCTGCTTGACGAATGCATCGCCGCGTTCGCCGTAGGGCGCATTGCCTGTATCGGCTAAATAGACGAAATTCTCATGCGGGAGTTCGCGCCGCAGTTCCTGCAGAACACTCAGGCCGCCAACGCCGCTGTCGAACACGCCGATGGGCGAGGCTTGGATGGATGAGGACATGGCCGGATGAACTCCCGAATGCTTGCGAGCACAGACGTGCAAATCAGTCCGCCATTGTCGTGCTTTTGCAGGTATCTTGCAGCGTCCCGATGGGACGTTGCATCACGCGCAGAGACAAATGGAAATCACCGACCGCGCACCATGTCCATGATCTTCGCGGTGTTCAGATTGCGTGCCATGTCCTGCATCTGCGGGGCGTACTGCGACTGTAGCGCGCGTCCGTCCTGCATGATGTGTTCATAGGTGCTCTTAAGCATCTGGGTGCTGAGTGTGCGGCCACCGGCGTAGTACTGGCTGGCGACATGGCCGAGCGCATAGGTCGACGCGAAGCTCATGCCGCTGCTCACCGCCTGGCGGCCCACGCCCCCGAAGATGCCGCCACCCAGCACGCGGCTGAGCAGCTTGCGGCCTGCCTGCTCGAGGTACTGCGAGGTCAGGCCCACACCGAGCGCGGCCAGCAGGTCCTTGATGTGGCCCTTGTCGAGCTGATAGCCGTAGGTCTCGCCGATCTGGTAGACGAGGCGCATCTGCAGCGGAATGATCGCAAGCGTCGAGAGGTTCTCGGGCAGCAGTTCGATGGCGCCGTTGACGATGGAGGCTTTGAGGATCTTGGCGTCCATCTCCTGTGCGGACAGCGAGCTTTGTTTGCGCTCGGTATTCGCTTTCTCGAGTGAATCGGCGGCCTCAGGATGAGGCGCTGCCTGACCCGGCGGCATGACGGGATCTTCGATGATGATGGGCGCGAGACCGACTTGCAGCGGTGCATCGGCAATCACCTGTGCGTGTGTCTCGACGGTGGGCGCAGCGGGTGCACTCATGCCCAGCGCGGTTTTGAGTTGCGCGAGAAACTCGGTTTCCTTGGCGCTGGTCTGGCCATCCGCATCGCAGACGCAGACCGCCATTTCATAGGCGAGATGGCGTGATTGTTCATTGGTGAGCTGTGCGACGACGGCGGGCAACTGAATCCTGCGCAGCAGAACGTCTTGGTAGAGGCTCGGAAGATTGACCTGCTCGTGCTGACCGAGCGCATCGGCCACTTGCTTGATCTGGTCACGCTCGCGGTCATGCTTGGCGTTGTCGGCGTATGCAGCCAAGAGGCAAATGCTCAGAATCGAGCGAATTTCTTCGTTGGACATGTCGTTCAAAATGCAGCACTCCTTATGTCTGATGCTCAGTTTCGCCCACGGCGGCAATTCCGCAGATGCACAAGGGGCTAGTCATAGGGCAGATCGTCAAGCGACACGTTCACGTAGTCGGGCTCGGGCATTGCCCGAAGCTGAACCGCTGCGATGTCCGCATCGCCATGGAGCACGGCCTTGCACACGCGGTGCATACCGTCCATGATGCGCCCCTTGGGGCAGAGGATGATCGGATAGGCGAGATCGGCCTGCTGCGCGAGGCGCATGTGGTCGATGATCTCCAGCGTCGTGGGGTGTCGGTCGTCGAACCAGTAGGCCTCGTGCATCTCGCGAATGTCGGCAAGCGCGATCCGCTGCACGGGCAGATCACGCGTGAGCCGGACAAGTCTATGCACATCCCAGATCTGCGAGCCACTCGCATCGTGCCTGATGTGATACTGCTGCCGCATCGACCAAGTGCTATTTACTTCTTGCGTGGATGCAAAGCGACCCAAGCGAGGAACTTTTGCATCCAGCCGGTCAGGAACTGATGGCTTGCTTCGCCGATATTGCCGTCCGCATCGACGAGTCCTTCCTTCCATTGGATGAAACCCTCTGGCTGCGCCATGGTTGGCATGTCAAGGAACACCAGAATATTGCGCAGATGCTGCTGCGCCATTGACGTGGCAGGCCCGCCGGTGGACGTTCCAATGATGCCTGCAGGAATGTTGTTCCACGCTCCTTGCTTGAAGGGTCGGCTGCCGCCATCGAGTGCGTTCTTGAGCGGCGCGGGAATGGATCGGTTGTGCTCGGGCGTCACGAACAGGATGCCGTCCTTGCTGGCCACTTTGGCCTTGAAATCCACAAAGGCCTTGGGCGTGTGGACATCATCGTCGCGGTTGTAGAACGGCAGTGGGGTGATGTCGATGATTTCAATATCCGCATCGGCGGACACCAGCCTGGCAAGTGCCTTGGCCAGTTGCATGTTGATCGAAGACTGGCTATTGCTGCCCACAATGATGCCGATCTGAGGCTTGCTCATATGATGTTTCCTGTCGAAAAGTTAGAAGAGAAAACGATATCAGGCGGCCGTGAACCCGGCCTTCACATGACTGCCATCGCAATAGGGCTTGTTCTGGGAATGCCCGCAGCGGCAGAGCCACGTGTCGGTGACTTTGTTCGTGGTGGTTCCGGTGCCGCTCACCACCTCGAGCGAGCCGGAGACATGCAGCGGTCCGTTGGGTGTCGGGTCGATGATCAAGGGGCCATTGCGTTGCGCGAGCGCTTCGAATTTTTGAACCGCCGGTTCGCCAGTGGCTTGAAACCCGATGTCGACATGCGATTGATCGCAGAACGGCTTGTTTTTCGACGCCCCGCAGCGGCACAGCGTGGCGCGAAAACCCTCATCGCAGCCCTTGATGTTCAGTGGTGCATGAAACGCGAGCGGGCCGTTTTCCCGCACTTGTACCAGATTGACGATGGGAGCCTTTTCCATCGCGTCGCCATTGGGGGCCTTGCACTGGATTGCGCCAGAGGGACAATTGTGCGCAATCTCCAGCACTTCGGCGGCCGTGGCCGCCTCCGGATGAATCCACGCGCCCGCCACATTGGGCACGAACACGTCGGGGCGATTGAGCACGCAGTTGCGTGAATGGATGCATCGCGCACCATCAAATTCGATGGTTACGTCTATCGACTGAACAACTTCCTTGGGCATCGTGGGTTCCTCGCGGAGGTGGCCTGAATGGCGCTGACAGGGGCCGTCAACAGGCCAGTGGCCGGAATCTTTATTTCCTCACGATAGCCGCGTTTGTGTCGTCAATGCGTAGGACAAGAGGAAGGAGTGAATCGGGCCTGTGATCCGATCTCACGGAAATTTCACACCGTCTTTTCGAACACCAGAGTGCGGTTGTTGGCAGGCATGGCGTGGTCGGCCAGCAGCCTCAGCGAATGCGTTTGCGCGAGTTGCATCATGTCCTCGAAATGGCGGATGCCGCTTTGCGGATCGCGCTGGCGCAGCATGGCATCGAATGCGCGATTGCTGTCGCTGGTGAAAGCGCCGTCATAGTTGAACGGCCCATAGATCACCAGCCGCCCGCCCGAGGGCAGGTGCTGCCCGACGAGATTGAAGAGATTCTGTACGAGCTCCCACGAGACGATGTGCGCTGTATTGCTGGTGAAAACTGCGTCGTAGTGCCCATGGGGCCATGTATGCGCGTCGCCCAGATCGACCACGACAGGCGCACGCAGATTCGCCGAAGGCCGTTCGCCATGCCACGCGAGAATGCCCGGATGGTGCTGTTCCAGATCGCTGGCTTGCCATGTGAGATGTGGCAGGCGCGGCGCAAAGAAGACACTGTGTTGGCCTGTGCCGGAGCCAATTTCCAGCACGCTGGTGCTGTGAGCTAGCGCGGTTTTCAGCACATCGAGGATGGGTGCTTGATTGTTGGCGCAGGCTTGGGAGAAGGGTGGGGTCATGTCGGAGTTGTTTGGGGAAACCGGCTCGGCTGAATCGATTGGTGCATCATCGCATCAATTCATTTTCAGGACGGCCCTCGAATGATCGCGAGTGATTTCATCATCGACCTCTCTATCGTCAGGGACCGCGTTCCCTCGCCGGATGTGTATCCATTCAATCTGCCGTTCGTGCGTCAGCTTGATCGATTGAGGATTGATCCCAAGGTGACGTTGTTTGTCGGCGAGAATGGCACAGGCAAGTCCACGTTGCTTGAGGCGATTGCGGTGGCGATGGGGTTCAATGCGGAAGGTGGGAGTCGGAATTTTCAGTTTTCCACGCGCGCGTCGCATTCTGACTTGCATGAGTGTCTGCGGATCGCCAAGGGTTTCAAGCGGCCGCGCGATGGCTATTTTTTGCGGGCAGAGAGCTTTTTCAACGTGGCCTCCGAGATCGAACATCTCGATGACGAACCCTCCTTCGGACCGCCGATCATTCATTCGTATGGCGGACATTCGCTGCATGAGCAATCGCATGGCGAGTCGTTCATCACCTTGCTGGAAAAGCGGTTTGGAGGTCTGGGCCTCTACATCCTCGATGAACCCGAGGCGGCCCTCTCACCTCAACGTCAGCTCGCTGCGATGAAGCGCATGCACGAGTTGGTAAAGCAGCGCTCCCAGTTCATCATCGCGACGCACTCGCCGATTCTGATGGCGTATCCGGGTGCGCTCATCTACCAGTTTTCTTTGGACGGTGTGCGGCCAGTGGAGTACCGTGAGACCGAGCATTTCAAGGTCATGCACGCCTTCATGCAGGACCCGGAGGCCGCGCTCCGGGCCTTGTGGTGATGCCGGACGCGAGGACTTATCGCAGCGATTCGAGCTGCGACTGCAACGCTGCGCAGATCGCCAGCAGATCACGATCACGCTTGCGCTGGCCGACGACCATCAGGCCCACGGGCAGTGCGTTGGAGCCGACGTTGATCGGTAGCGACATGGCGGGCAAGTCGTAGAAGTTGAACACCGAGGTGTTGCGCAGCACCAGCATGTTGGCCTGATTGAAGGCCTCGGCGCTGGCGAGGCTGTCGATGCGCGGCGCGACCATGGCGACGGTCGGCAGCATCAGCAGGTCGCAATCGGCGATGCGGGCGTCCAATGTCTGCAGCAGTTGCGCGCGGGCGCGTTGCACGGCGACATAGTGCGCGGCGGCAATTGTTTCACCGCGCTGGATGCGGGCGAGCACGAAAGGGTCGATGGCACCTGGCTGGGTGGCCAATGTTTCGGCATGGATGTGCGCGGCCTCGGCGGCGATCAGCGTGCCTTTTTCCTGCAGCTTGAAAGGCGCTGCGCACCAGTCGTCGAGCTGCATGTCGTCCACGCGACAGCCGTTGCGCGAGAGTTCGGCGATCACCTGATCGAAGGCGGTCTGCACGGCGGCGTCGGTTTGGGTGAACAGCAATCCGCGCGGAATGCCGATGCGCAGGCCGCGTACCTCACGTGCGGGCAGCGAGGCAAGGGACTGGCCGCTCATCACGGCGTCGGCCTGCGCGCAGTCCAGCACGCTGCGGGCCAGCGGGCCCACGCTGTCCAGGCTGAACGACAGCGGATAGGCACCATCGCGTGGCACTCGGTTCTGCGTGGGTTTCAGGCCGGTCACGCCGTTCAACGCGGAGGGAATGCGCACTGAGCCGCCAGTGTCGGAACCAATGGAGATTTCTGACAGGCCACGCGCCACGGCCACGCCCGCGCCGGAGGACGAGCCGCCCGGAATGCGCGTGACGTCGCGGGCATTCCCCGGCGTGCCGTAGTGCGGATTGATGCCGATGCCCGAGAACGCGAACTCGGTCATGTTGGTCTTGCCAATGATGACTGCACCGGCCTGGCGCAGGCGCTGGACGATCACCGCATCTTGCCTGGCAGGCGGGGCGTTCTTGAGCACAGCGGAGCCCGCCGTAGTGGTTTCGCCCGCGATGTCGTACAGGTCCTTGACGGATATGATGCGTCCGTCAAGCGGGCCAAGCGAGATGCCGCTTTGCACGCGCTCATCAGATGCGCGGGCCGCGGCGAGTGCGGCCTGCTCATACACATGGGTGAAGATGCGGCGGCCTTCGTCGCCTGCGTCCTGGATGGCTGCGAGCGTCTGCTCGGTGCGCTTGACGGAACTGTTGTGCATGTCTTGTCTGCCTTGGTTGATCAGGCCACTTCGGGAAAAATCTGCGATGTGCAGCGATGCTTCCGCCAGCGGTTCAGACATGGATCGTACAGCGCCATTGCGAACGATGTCGATGCGCAGATGCCACCGATGGCCGCGGCTCAGGCTTGCGCGAACAGGGCGGCCGCGAGCAGCAGCCACTGCACCGTGAGAATCACATTGCTTGCCGCAAACAGCGCGAAGCGGTGCAGCACGTCGTTGTAGCTCAGGTGCACGAAGGTGTGCAGCACGCGTAGCACTACATAGGCCCAGGCCAAAGTCACCAGCCAGGTGCTTTGTACGCCTGTCACATAGATCATCACGCAGACCACGTAGAACAGCATTGGCAGCTCGAGCAGGTTCATGTAGTTGCGGTTGGCGAGGATGATGGCTTCGGGTAGCGGACCGGACTCGCCGTAAGCGAACTGGGCGATGTCCGCTTCGTCGCGCAGGGTGGCGCGCACGCGGCGGAAGGCTAGGTTCAGTGCCATGCACATGGTCCAGGCGGCGAGTGCGAACAAGGGCCAGAGAATCGTGGTGGCGTTCAGCATGCGGAGACTCCTCTGCGGTGGCTCGGGACGGACGGCGTCGGGTGCGCAGTCGGCGTCTTTGGCATCACATGGCTCGGCATTCTGCACGCTGGGGCGGCCCGCGTTCTTTGCGGCGCTCTCTTGCGCGCTCGTGAAGCGGATCGTCATGACCGGGCGCTGGCTCAGTTCCTGAATGTTCCATGAATAGTTGCCCTTGCCGAAGATCGGTGTGGAGTCAGCGTTGTGCGAGATCACGGTGACGTTGCTCGGCAGATGTATGTTGAGCGTGCCGTTGGGTTGGATGTGCAGGGTGGACAGCTCCTTGAGATCGCCGTCCTTGATGGCGTTGGAGGCGATGGTGGTGACGCCGGTGTTCGGGTCTGTCATGACCTGCAGGAAGTTGAAGAGATGCGTGGATTCGCCTGCGGCGCGCTGGCCTTCGCTTTGCAGCTCGAAACGGCCGTTGCCGACGTGCAAGGCCTTCTTGACTTCCGGATTGCTGCGCATCTTGCGCGCCTCGTTGTCGAGGTCTTTGCGCGCCTTGTCGTTGAGGCCGCCGAGCTTGGCCTGCTGCACGGCGGCGGCCACGTTGACGGCGGTTCCTGTGAATGTGTAGTGGTAGCTGGCGTCTGCCAGATAGTCGATATCGACGGCGAATTTCTCGGGCAGCATGCAAGCGCCCAGCATGATCGAAATGGCAGCGAGGCCCGCGAGTCTGACGATGTTCCGGAGCATGAAGGTCCTGCGGCAAAAGTGATCGATTGATCGTATGCAGGCCATGTTTTTCAAGCCCGTGTTCAGGTCAAGTCCTGGGCCGCAAACAGGTTGCGGGGACGGGGCTCAAGGTCACGAAATGTGAGTCCTCTGGATCGCGTTGGCGGTGAATTTTGATGTTGAACGACTGGACGAAAGCGGCCGTTTGATTCCACAAGTTTCGGACAGGGGATGTTGTGTCCTTTGTCGTTCGCAGGACTTGGCTTGTGAGTGTGCCGACGCCTTTTGTCTGCGAGTCACAGGACTGCGAGGACAGGGCTGGCGGTGGGTGCTGACATCGGTTGTGTGGGCTGTTGTTTCGTAGTGTTTTGTAAAGCTATTAACTCATGGATGCTTACAGTCGACTGCATATCGACCTTAGTCTCCAGTTGCAAGGATCGGGGCACAATGCAGAACAAGTGATCGGCAGACGCGTGGACTCTGCCGGGCATGACGGAGGGGATACTCTTGAAGCGGTTTGGAAATGCGCTCCGCGTGGCCGACGGCACAGTGTTCAAACTCAAGCTGCCCGAGCCCGACTATGCGATCACCTCGGTGATGCGCCGTACCTTCTCGGTGACGGTGGTGTCGCACGACGGCGTCAACGTGGTACTGAGCCAGAGCGGCCAGCTCATGAAGGAGGGCACGCGCTACGCCATGGTGTACGTGGGCGCGGAGATGAAGGACCCGCAGACGGGCCAGCGACTTGGCCGTGTGGAGTCTCCATGCTGTGATCTGATGACTGACCGCGTGACGCCGAATTTTTCATATGGCCGCCTCGAGAACGTGCGTGGTCAGCTCGACCAGTTGCCCGCAGGCGCGCTGCAGGTACGCGAACAGCTCAAGGAAGTTGCCGTGGCCAAGGGCGCGATGGGAGATGCGCAGGCAGTAACCGTGGCCCCTGCACCGCCCCCTCGCCAGGCTCGCGTGACGCAACAGGAAGGGTCAGCTGCACCCGCATCGGTGAAGTCCAGCGACGACAAATGGTGAAGAGTTTTCTCTGATCCACAAAGCAAAAAATCCCGGCGTACCGGGATTTTTTGTGGGGGGAGGGTGGGCCCGCCTTATTCAGCCGCGACCGCGATGCCCTTGAACTCGCCAGAGGCGATGCGCTTGCTCCATTCGGCCGGGCCGGTGATGTGCGCGCTGGTGCCGCCCGAATCCACGGCCACGGTCACGGGCATGTCGACCACGTCGAATTCGTAGATGGCTTCCATGCCCAGATCTTCGAAGCCCACCACCTTGGCGTGCTTGATGGCCTTGGAGACCAGGTAGGCGGCGCCGCCCACGGCCATCAGGTAGGCGCTCTTGTGGTTCTTGATGGATTCGATAGCGACGGGGCCGCGTTCGGCCTTGCCGATCATGGCGATGAGGCCGGTCTGCTCCAGCATCATGTCGGTGAACTTGTCCATGCGGGTGGCAGTCGTCGGGCCTGCGGGGCCGACGGCTTCGTCGCGCACTGGATCGACCGGGCCGACGTAGTAAATCGCGCGGTTGGTGAAGTCCACGGGCAGCGGCTCACCCTTGGCCAGCATGTCCTGAATGCGCTTGTGAGCGGCATCGCGGCCGGTGAGCATCTTGCCGTTGAGCAGCAGCGTCTCGCCGGGCTTCCAGCTTGCCACTTCTTCCTTGGTCAGCGTGTTCAGGTCGACCTTCTTGGACTTGTTGTAGTCCGGTGCCCAGTCGATCTTGGGCCACAGGTCGAGCGATGGAGCGTCGAGGTACACGGGGCCGGAGCCATCCAGCACGAAGTGTGCGTGGCGTGTGGCGGCGCAGTTGGGGATCATCGCCACGGGCTTGGAGGCCGCATGCGTGGGGTACATCTTGATCTTGATGTCCAGAACCGTCGCGAGGCCGCCGAGGCCCTGCGCGCCGATGCCCAGAGCGTTGACCTTCTCGTACAGTTCAAGGCGCAGCTCTTCCACTTGGTCGAGCTTCTCGCCACGAGCGGACTTGGCCTGAAGCTCGTACATGTCGAGGTCTTCCATCAGGCTTTCCTTGGCGAGCAGCACCGCCTTTTCAGCCGTGCCGCCGATGCCGATGCCCAGCATGCCAGGTGGGCACCAGCCCGCGCCCATCGTGGGAACGGTCTTCAGAACCCAATCGACCAGACTGTCGCTCGGGTTCATCATGATCATCTTGGACTTGTTCTCCGAGCCGCCGCCCTTGGCCGCGACGATGATGTCCACCTTGTTGCCGGGAACGATCTGCACGTTGATCACCGCAGGTGTGTTGTCTTTGGTGTTCTTGCGCGCGAAGTGAGGATCGGCCACGACGGACGCGCGCAGCGTGTTGTCCGGGTGGTTGTAGCCACGGCGCACGCCTTCGTTGACGGCGTCTTCGAGACCGGCGGTGAAGCCTTCCCATTTCACGTCCATGCCCACTTTCAGGAACACATTGACGATGCCGGTATCCTGGCAGATCGGGCGATGGCCGGTGGCGGACATCTTGGAGTTGGTCAGGATCTGCGCCATCGCATCCTTGGCCGCAGGGCTTTGCTCGCGCTCATAGGCGCGGGCCAGATGCTGGATGTAGTCAGCGGGGTGGTAGTAGCTGATGTACTGGAGGGCACCTGCGATCGAGTCGATCAGGTCCTGCTGGCGGATGGTTGTGGTCATCGTGAAGCTTGCTAGGTTTATGGGAGCGCCGGGGGAAGCGCAGGGAAAACCCGTCAATTATCCGCCGAAGCGCCCAACGCCTGCAGGGAAAACCCGAGAAGTCTTATAGAGGACTCGGCGGTGTCCCGCGCTACGGAACCCGCACGGCCTTGTGCCCTCGATGTAACCGCCATGAAAAAGGC
The DNA here is from genome assembly GCF_011305995.1 of Diaphorobacter sp. HDW4A. GTDB lineage: Bacteria > Pseudomonadota > Gammaproteobacteria > Burkholderiales > Burkholderiaceae_C > Diaphorobacter_A. The sequence goes on from NZ_CP049910.1 coordinate 715,706, forward strand.
ACCCATTCGGGTGCCCCTGTTTCGCTTGCAGAAGTTCCCGGGAACCTTACTTTTTCTGGGGCTGGCCCATGTTCAGCAGATTCATCTTCTGGCCATTGACGATCACGTCGCCTGGCTTCTGGTCGGCCTTGCAGGGGCCCACCCACTTGGCGACCATGACGGACTTGGAGCTTGAGATGCCAGCCATCGGCGGGTTGAAGGTGGAATCGGCGGTCATGGTGTATTCCTTCTCGAAATCACCCGAGGTCACGCTCTTGCTCTCCATCTTGGAGGGGCCCATCTGGCAGATGGCATGGCCGGTGTATTTGTTGCCATCCTTCTTGTTCTCGTTCTTCTCGCACTTCATGTTGTTCATCATGCCGGAGCCCATCTTCTGCAGCGCCTGGTCGCTGGCGGTGTCCACGCACTGCTGCATCACTTGCTCGGGATTCTTGTTGGCGCCGGTCGTGCCGCTGGTGGTGATTTGCCAGAGGCCTGCCTTGCGGGCGGGCATCTCTTGGGCCGAAGCGGTCAGGGGCAGGGCGGCAAGTGTCAAAGCTGCCAAGACGGCGGGAACGGCAATGCGGGCGCGAAGGAATTGCATGAAGTCTCCTGAGTTGAAGTGAAAGGGGATAGGAATTGGTATTGATATTGGCTTCACTGGACGGTGCCCAGAATTAGCGCTGTTGGCGAATATCCATATGCAACGGCGCAGATTATTTCGGGATCGTGTGACGAGTCGCCGTGGAATTCGTAACTACTAATTTCAAGGCGGGCCGTTCGGACGTCGCTTTCCCTGGGGACAGCGGCGTCGAGCCTGTCTGTACGGAGGGAGCAGAAGATTCAACGGTCAATAACCACAGGGGGGTTGAGACAATTAGAAACAAATCACTCGGTCCGTGGTGAAAGATTTTCTACTCTGCTTTGAGGACCGTTTGCCTGTCGCACCATCATGGTTTCTGGTCGCTCGGATAGCATGGTCGGGATGCCGCGCGCGATGCACGGCATTTCGTTTTCAAGCGGAACGCACTAGCCAATGGCCGCAAATCGCCATGTTTGTTCTCCAGCCAAACGTGCCGCTTTGGTATGTACTCACATTCAAAGGAGTTTTCGCATGACGACTGCTATTCGGCAGGAGAAAGACACATTCGGGCTGATCGACGTTCCCGCAGACAAGCTCTGGGGCGCACAGACGCAGCGCTCGATTCAGAATTTCAAGATCAGCGGCGAGAAGCAGCCCGCCGAGATCATCCACGCGCTCGCGCAGGTCAAGCGCGCGTCGGCCACGGTGAACCATCAATTGGGGCTGCTTGACGAGAAGAAGACTCAAGCGATCCTGGCTGCAGCCGATGAGGTGATTGCGGGCAAACACCCGGACGAGTTTCCGCTCGTGGTCTGGCAGACGGGCTCGGGCACGCAGACCAACATGAACGTCAACGAGGTGCTGGCCAATCGTGCGAGCGAGCTGCTGGGCGGTGAGCGTGGCGAGTCGCGTCTTGTACACCCCAACGACGATGTGAACAAGAGCCAGTCGAGCAACGACGTCTATCCCACGGCCATGCATGTAGCGGCAGTGACGGCCATCGAGCAGAAACTGCTGCCCGCGATTGCACGACTGCACGCAACGCTCAAGGCCAAGAGCGAGGCGTTTGCCGACATCGTGAAGATCGGCCGCACACATTTGCAGGATGCGACGCCGCTCACGCTCGGGCAGGAAATTTCGGGCTGGGTTGCGCAGCTTGAGCATGGTGAAAGGCACATCCGCGCAGCGCTGCCGCATCTCTACGAACTGGCGCTTGGCGGCACGGCGGTGGGCACGGGGCTCAACGCGCCCAAGGGCTATGCGGAAGGCGTGGCGGCCGAGATCGCGAAGATCACCGGCTATCCGTTCATCACGTCGCCCAACAAGTTCGAATCGCTCGCGAGCTGCGACGGGCTGGTGCACGCGCACGGCTCGCTCAAGACGCTGGCCGCAAGCCTCATGAAAATCGCCAACGACGTGCGCTGGCTCGCGAGCGGTCCGCGCAGTGGTCTCGGCGAGCTATCGATTCCCGAGAACGAACCCGGCTCGTCGATCATGCCCGGCAAGGTCAATCCCACGCAGTGCGAGGCGATGACGATGCTGTGTGCGCAGGTCTTTGGCAACGATGTGGCAATCAACTTCGGCGGCGCGTCGGGCAACTTCGAGCTCAACGTGTTCCGCCCGCTGGTCGCGCACAACTTCCTGCAGAGCGTGCGCCTGCTCGCGGATGGCATGGTGAGCTTCGATGAGCACTGCGCGGTCGGTATCGAGCCCAATCGCGAACGCATCGCCGAGCTGGTCAGCCGCTCGCTCATGCTGGTGACTGCGCTGAACACCCACATCGGCTACGACAAGTCGGCCTACATCGCCAAGAAGGCGCACAAGGAAGGCACCAGCCTGCGCGACGCAGCGATTGCCAGCGGACATGTGACGGGCGAGCAGTTCGATGCGTGGGTCGTGCCGGGGAATATGGTCGGCAATCTATGAGTTGGTGACAGGTGCCGTGAGTGCGGGTCGGCCGACCACCGCGTCATCCTTGGGGTTGACGCGATCAAGGCGTCCGGGCCGACCTACTTCACTCTCCTGATCATGCGTCGGCGCAGTTGCTCACGAAACATGGAACCACCAACCTGCACAAGAGCTTCGATGTCATCACCGTCGAGTCGATCAATGTTCTCGGACATCCAGACTGCGAGCTTGACGATGGCCTCGTCTGCATCTCGAGGTTCGCGCGCGGCATCCAACTGTTCAGCGCGTTGGCGAAACAGGGCGACGATGGGGTGATCGGCGTATTCCATGGGGCACCTCCTGCCAATAGATGGTACGCCGGCGCGAAAAAACACCATCTGTCAGGGGCTTGGAAATCGATTGAAAAGGAAAGGCCTTTGCCCTTGCCACGCTTGATCTTGAATTCGACGCCCTGGTCCAGTAAGTCGCACACATCGTCGGTGCCAGGGCGGCGGGTGTGGGGCCGACCACGCTCAGGCCTTGGTGAGCCCTGTACGATTGGCTGCGCAATGCCTAGGGGCCATGCCGAGTCACATTGAGGTCAAAGGGATTCCCAAGTCGACACACGGGCTTGTCCGCCTGCATCCGGCGGCTCGAAAGCGAAGCCGACGCCATAGACCGAACGGATCCAGTCGTGGCCACTGCGATCAGCGCTGCGCAGCTTTTTGCGCAGGTTCTTGACGTGGCTGTCGACCGAACGCTCGTTGAGGTCCTGCGTGTCCTCGTCGTAGGACAGCTCGAGCATCTGTGCGCGCGAGAGGATGCGGTCGCGGTGCTGGATCAGCGTTTGCAGCAGGCGGTATTCGCGGTGCGTGAGCGGCACGGGTTTGCCGTAGAGCGAGACCTGTGAGAGGTTGTCGTCGAGCTGCAGCGCGCCGGTGTCTGCGGGTGCTGCGCCTGCGGTGGGCTTGCGACGGCGCAGCACGGTCTTGACGCGCGCGACCACCTCGCGTGGCGAGAACGGCTTGCAGATGTAGTCGTCCGCGCCGAGCTCAAGACCGATGAGGCGGTCGACTTCTTCGACGCGGGCGGTGAGAAGAATGATCAGTGCGTCGCCGTTTTTGCGGGTCTGGCGCAGCACTTCGAGGCCGTCCATGCCCGGCAGCATCACGTCGAGCAAGGTCAGATCGGGAGGGTTGGAGCCGAGCAGGCGTTCAAGCGCCGCGTTGCCGTCGGCTACATGTTCCGCGTCGTAGCCTGCGTGGCGCAGGTAGTCGAGCACCACGTTGGCGATGTCGGCTTCATCTTCGACGATGAGAATTCTCTGGTTGTTGGTCATGATGTCACTTCTCCATCAAAGGGAGGGTCAGCGTGATGCGAAGGCCGCCAAGCGGGGATTGCGCGGCGTCGATCTGGCCGCCATGGTCCTGGACAATGGAGCGGCAGATCGCAAGGCCGAGGCCGGAGCCGCCCAGATCACCGTTTGCACGTTGTCTGGACGATTCGGTGCGGTACAGGCGCTCGAAAAGATGCGGCAACTCCTGCTCGGATACGCCGGGGTTGGTGTCGTCGAACACGATCAGCAGATGCGCGCCGGACTTGTCGCGTTGACCGGAGGCGACGATTCTCAGCTCGCCGCCGTGGTCTGTGTAGCGCAAACAGTTTTCGAGCAGGTTGAGGAACACGCGGTGCAGTTGCTGAGCATTGCCGCGCACACGCGGTGCGTTGGCGGCAAGCGCCCACTCGCGTGGTTCGTTGAGTTCGATGGAGATGTTGGTCTGATCGAAACGCGTCTGCAGCGATGCAATCGCCTCGCTGAGCTGAATCATCGGCTGCATGGGTTCCATCTTTGCAGGCGCGATGGTGGTGGTATCGACACTGGCTCGCAGATCGCCCACCAGTTGAATGAGCCGCATGAGCTGGCGATGCAGGCGCTCAGCGGTGTGGTCATCGAACTGTCGCACGCCATCCTGAACAGCCTCGATCTCGGCGCGCATGGCGGTGAGCGGCGTGCGCAGTTCATGCGCCATGTCGCCAATCCACTGGCGGCGTGAAGTCTCCATGCTGTCAAGCTGCTGCGCCATGTCGTTGAAGGTGTGGATCAGGCGAGAGAATTCTTCGCTTTCTGTCTGCTCGGGAATGCGTGTCTGCAAATGTCCTGCAGCCAGATTTTTGGCTCCCGTCACCAGCACGCCGATGGGGCGCAGCCAGCGGTGAGCAAGCCAGACCGACAGGAGCAGGGCGAGGAGCAGGCCCGCCGCCCCGGTCCAGAGCACGAAGCCGAGCTGCTTTTCTAGAAAGGCCTTGTCGGCCTCTCGCTCCAAGCCTTCGGGCGGGTTCATCAATAGATATCCAATGGTGCGTCCGCCCTCGTCCTTGAGCGCTGTGCGTGCATTGCCAGGCTGTGCAGGACTGCCAGCGATCAGTTGCTCCTTTGCGTCCAACAGCGACAGGCGCCTGGCCAGTCCGTCGACAGGTCTGCCGATGGCAGCGGGTGCTGGCTTCGACGCATTGGTGGGCGGGAGGATGAGCGGTGCGGACGCGACAGGGGTTGGTGTAGTTGGTCGATTCGTAAAAAAGGGGAAACCGGGATTGCCACGTTGTTCCGCTTCCTCCGGCGCAATCCAGTTGCCCGGCGGACGTCGCAGTGCACGCCAAAGAGCAGGTTGCTCGATCAGTGGGTGCCAACTGTGATGCTGGCGGTAGACCGACTGCAGCCGCTCCGCCAGCCAGTCCATGCGTGCCAGTTCGATCTCCGCCACATACGGCCCGAGGCCACGCTGCAGGCCGAGGCGCGAGAAGCCGATGAACAGCGCCATCATCACTGCGAGCAGGATCGTGAGGGCGATGAAGGCTTTGGTTTGAAGAGACAGTCGGCGCATGAATGGGGCGATGGAGCACCACGAGTGATTCGGCAAATGCACATGCTAAGGCACACACCAGAATGTCGCAGTGGAAAAAAGCAGGCTTCGAGGGGCGAAGCCTGTTTGCGCACCTTTTGTCTCCACGTTGTGCAACTTGGTAGCATCAAGTTGCAATTGAGGTTACTTTGTGGCAGCCTTGGCGGCCAGACGGGCCTCTTCGATCCAGCCGTCGAACATGGCCTGATGTGCCTTGATCCAGCCGTTCGCATGGCGCTCGACATCGGCGCTTTGGTTCTGTCCGTCGTGCATCAGGCGGTTCTGGGTGCTGATGTCGTTGATCGGAATGCTCATGACTTCGAACAGCCGTGCGGCCGCCGGATGGCGTTCGGCCCAGGCCTTGTTGGCGACGATGTACTCGTTGTTCAGCGGAAAGCCGTAGTTCTTGCCGTTGGGCATCTTCGTGTCCGCACCAGACTGCACGCCAGGCATCGACGAGAACGGCACCTCCAGCCAAACGACCTCCTGTCCGGGGCGCAGCACGTTGCTGAGCCAGTAGGGTGTCCAAGCGTAGTAGAGCACCGGCTTACCTTGCTTGAAGCGCGCCAGCGTGTCGGCGATCAGCGCGGGGTAGTTGCCTTGGGTGTAGTGCACCGTATCCTTGAGCTTGAAGGCATCGATCTGGTGCCACACCACCGCCTCGCCACCCCATCCCGCGTTGGGGCCGATGAGGTTGGCCTTGCCGTCACCGTCTGAGTCGAACAGCTTGGCGAGCTTGGGATCGGCGAGCTGGGACAGTTGGGTGATGCCGTGCTTCTCAGCCGTCTTCCGGTCGATCATGTAGCCCTGTGCGGCACCGGCGGAATACACCCCCTTGCGATAGAGCTTGGCGTCGCCGCCCGCGGCTTTGTAGAACTCGGAGTGGTGCGGGTTCCAGTGGTTGGCCATGAAGGTGGCGTCGCCATTGGCCACGGCGATGTGTGCGAGCGGGTATTCCAGTTCCTCATAGGGCTTGACCGTATAGCCGAGGTGCTGCATGGCCTTCATCACCAGCAGCGTCTGAAAAGTTTCCTCGGCCAGCGAACTTTTCACCGGCGTGACGGTGATGCCCTTGCCGGGCAGCGCATCATCGGCTGGCGCATTGGCCGCCATGACGGGTACCTGACTCAACCCCATCGCGACCGCGCTCAGGCGGAGAAACTGGTGAATCACCTTGCGGCGAGACGGTGTGCCTTGAGCAGCAGTGTGGTCGGTTTGGGGGAAATTCTGGCTCATCATTCTTGTCTTGGCTCCTTTGAATTGTTTGTTGAAATGGGCTGTCAGCTCGTTCAGGGACGGGGCGCCGCCGCGTCCTTGGCGAGTGTGATCCACGCGTCGAAGGTGCGTTGGTGCGCGGCGATCCAGGCGTTGGTGTGGCGCTCGATGTCGGCCTGCGAGCCCTGGCCCTGGCTCATCAGATAGTTCTGCGCGTTGATGTCGTTTACCGGCAGCTTGATGATCTCGAACAGCTTGGCGGCGGCGGGGTTCTGCTCGGCCCAGGCCTTGTTGGCGACGATCTGCTGGTTGTTGGCGATGAAGCCGTAGTTCTTGCCGTTGGCCAGCTTGGTGTCGGTGCCTGCCTGCTCGCCGGGCAGCGACGAGAAGGGCACCTGCAGCCAGACGACATCCTGTCCCGGCTTGAGCACGTTGCTCACCCAGTAGGGCGTCCAGGCGTAGTAGAGGATCGGCTTGCCGGCCTTGTAGCGCGTGATGGTGTCCGCGATCAGCGCGGAGTAGGTGCCTTGCTTGTGGGTGATGGTGCCGCGCAGCTTGTAGGCAGTGAGCTGGTGCTCGATCATCGCCTCGCAGCCCCAGCCCGGTGTGCAGCCAGTGAGGTCGGCCTTGCCGTCGTCGTCGGCGTCGAACAGCGCGGCGATCTTCGGGTCCTTGAGCTGGCCGATGTTGGTGATCTTGTACTGGTCGGCGGTTTTCTTGTCGATCAGATAGCCCTGCGCCGCATTGGCAGAGAAGATGCCCCGGCGGTAGAGCTTGGCGTCGCCGCCCGCGTTCTTGTAGTAGTCGGCGTGCAGCGGATTCCAGTGATCGGCCATGAAGGTCGCATCACCGTTGGCGAGCGCGATATGGGCGGTCGGGTATTCCACTTCCTTGATGGCCTGCACCTCGTAGCCCAGCTTTTCGAGCGCCTTCATCACCAGCAGGGTCTGGAAGGTTTCTTCGGCGATAGAGCTTTTGAGCGGCTGCACTTTCACGCCCTTGCCGGGCAGGTCTGATGCGGCCATGACCGATGCGCCAGTCAGTGCGATGACAGTGGCCGCCACGCTGGCGCGCGCGCATTGCGACAGAAATGTGTGTCCTTGGAACATAGGTGTTTTCTCCTTGTTGTTGGGCGTGAAAGATCAGGCGGCGTGCTTGCCAACGGCTTGTCGAAGCGATGGCTCAGGCGCTGGGCTGGAAGGGGCTGCCTTGTCGTTGGAGCGGACCAGTCGCAGCACCAGGCCCAACGGCCCCGTGTGCCACCAGTGCGCTCCTCCGCGCTGGGTCTGTCCCATCGCTTGCGTGATGCGATCAAGCACGATGGCGAGCAGCACGATGCCAAGGCCTCCGACCGTCGCCAGACCCATGTCGAGGCGGCCAATGCCGCGCAGCACCATCTGGCCGAGGCCACCTACGGCGATCATCGAAGCGATCACCACCATCGACAGGGAGAGCATCAGCGCCTGGTTGATGCCGGCCATGATTGACGGCATGGCGAGCGGCAGCTGCACCTTCCACAGCAGTTGCATGGGCGATGCGCCATAGGCGCGGCTGGCCTCGACGAGATCGGGGCGCACCTGACGGATGCCGAGGTTGGTCAGTCGGATCAGCGGCGGCAGCGCGAACACGATGGTCACGATCACGCCGGGCACGTTGCCGATGCCGAACAGCATCACCACCGGCACCAGATAGACGAACGCGGGCGTGGTCTGCATGGCGTCGAGGAATGGGCGTGTGAGGCGCTGCGCACGGTCACTCGACGCGAGCGCGATACCGGCGGGCAGTCCGATGATCACGCAAAACAGCAGCGAGGTGAGCACCAGTGCGAGCGTCACCATCGCATCGGGCCAGATGCCGAGCATGGCGATGAGCAGCAGCGACACGGCGGTGCCAATGGCCAGCGCGCGGCCCGCGAACTGCCACGCCACGAGCGCCATGATGGCGAGCAGCAAAGGCCATGGCACGGCGAGCAGCGCATCAGTCACGCCGTTGAGCGTTGCGTCAATAGGCATGCGCACGCCCTGAAAGAACGGGCGGCAGTGCTCGACTACCCAGGTCAGCCCGTCGTTGATCCAGCCCTGCACATGTGGGCCGCCTGCGGTGATCTGGCTCCACAGATGCGCGAGACCGCCGCCGCCATCGGTGGGGAGGGGCGTGGTGCCAGCGGCCGCATCCAGCCAATCGGCACCGGCCGAGGGATCGGCAGCCCCGGTGTCGGGCGTGGCCCATGGATCGACGGAGGCGGCATTTGCTTCAGCGCCGGAGTGGGCAGGTGCCGCCGCAGTCTCGGCCCAGGGATCGGCCGCGGCGTTGGTCGTGTTGGCAGTGGCCGCATCCACTGGCGTGCTTTCTGTCGCGCTGGCCCATGGATCGGTTGCGCTCGGTTCGGTGGTGTTCTGTGTGACGACGATTTTTTCACTCATTCATGGGCCTCCTTATGCTTGTGTTGTGGTGGATGTGGCGTGGGATGCGGACGAGGCGGCTTGTGTGTTCAGCGTGATCGTCGGGATTTCCTTTTGCGGCGGTGGCACGGGCGGGGTGTCTCGGTCCAAGAATTTCAGCATCGTGGTGCGGCTGACGACACCGAGGTACTTGCCGTCATCGTCCACCACTGGCAGTGCGAACGGCCGAGCGGCAACGGCACCAAAGAGTTCGGCTACGGGTGTGGTGCTGGCCAGCGGCTCGGCGTCAGGCAGAAACGCATGCTTCAATCCGCGCATGCCTTGATGCCCTTGCAGTGCATCGCGCAGCGACTGTGACGACACCACGCCGAGAAAGCGCTTGCGCGCATTCAGCACATAGGCGTAGTCGCGGTCGGAATCTTCGAGCAGGCGAAGCGCCGCGCGGCAACCGCGATTCTCGTGCTCGGACACCACGGTGAGCGCCTGGCGCGCGATGTCCGCCGCCTTGAATACCGCTGCAGCATCCACCCCGCGCACGAATTCGCGCACATAGTCGTTGGCCGGGCTGCGCAGAATCTCGTCAGGTGTGCCGACCTGCACCACGTGGCCGTCCTTCATGATGGCGATGTGGTCGCCGATGCGCATGGCCTCGTCCAGATCGTGCGAGATGAAGACGATGGTGCGCCGCTTGATCTGCTGCAGGCGCAGCAGTTCCGACTGCATTTCTGTGCGGATGATCGGATCGAGCGCGGAGAACGCCTCGTCCATCAGCAGGATCGACGGATCGGACGCCAGCGCACGCGCCAGACCCACGCGCTGCTGCATGCCGCCCGAAAGTTCGTCGGGATAGCTCGCCCCCCAGGCACCAAGACCCACCTGCTCAAGCGCTTCCTGCGCTGCGGCAAGTCGTTCCGTGCGGTCGATGCCCGCGAGTTCAAGACCGAAGGCCGTGTTGTCGAGCACCGTCATGTGCGGCATCAGCGCGAACGACTGGAACACCATCGAGATATCCTTGCGGCGCAATGCTCGCAGGTCTCGATCGCTCAATGCATTGATGTTCTGGCCGTCCACGAGGATGCTTCCGGCGGTGGGTTCGATCAGGCGGTTGAGCATGCGTACCAGCGTCGACTTGCCCGAGCCAGACAGGCCCATGACGACGAAGATCTCGCCCGCTTCGATGGTGAAGTTCGCGTCGAAAACGCCGATGGATTGACCGGTGCGCGCAAGAATTTCCTGCTTGCTCAGGCCCTGCTGGACGAGTGCGAGCGCGGCATCCGGTTCGTCTCCGAATACCTTGAACACATGATCGATGATGACTTGTTTGGCCACGTTGTGGGTCCTCCCGTGAGGGGTCCGCTTCGCATGCGAGAAGACCCGGGGTTGAACTCGTCCTGACGCCGACTGAAAGCCGTCAGAACACGAAGACCGAAATGACGGCAACGCCAGAACGAAGCTGCGTTGCCATACCGCGATTCCCTGATGCGGCGACCGAAGACAAGAAGCGCGCAGGGCCCATGAGACCCCGCGCTTGTCTCCGGTCGGAGAGGGGCGGACACTTGAGATAAGTGACCAAGAGCGGCCCGGATGGCAAACGTCAAAGTTGCGCAAGGGCCTGCGGGTCGTGCGAGCGGCAGGATGTCGATAGACATGCTGGGCAGTGGACTGCCGCGGTTCACACAAGCGTCCAAAAGTTGCCGAGCAACGGGACGCGAAGGGCATCAGGGCCGGAAATTCGGCCGAGGCGCCGGAGTGGGCTCACAAAGAATGTAAACGCTATCCGGCAGGGGTATTCACCGCAAAAAACAGCGAATTACCTGCATGGCAGGTTGTGAAACATCCTTGAATTATAACCATTGCATCTTTGGATGTCAATAATCGGATCGTTTCGTGTCTATAAGGTGGGAAGGCCAAGGCTGAACCGGCGGTTCCTCATCACCGTTTCACATGCATTTTCCAGCTATCGATATCGGGAATCCGTCAGCCCGCAGGGAAAACACCGGGCCTGCCGTGTTGACCCATATCCGCTTCGTTCCTAAAATAAAAATATGAAATGACGTTCTGAATATTGGAACAAAATAGAGCGCTTTTCGCCATCGGCCAGAGACCGGAGTCGCAGCACAGGAGCACGCAAGCCACCATGTCTAGACCATTTGAAAACCTTCGCATTCTGGATTTCACACGCTTTCTGTCGGGGCCGTTCGCTACGCACCAGTTCGCGTTGCAGGGCGCGGAGGTCATCAAGATCGAACCGCCCACGGGCGACGACACGCGCACCATCACCGTCAACAAGGAACTCGCCGCGCAGAAGATGGCCCCGGCCTTCATGGCGGTGAACACCAACAAGCAAAGCGTGGTGCTCGACCTCAAGCAGCCCGCGGCCATCGAGCTCATCGGGCGGATGGTGCAGGAGGCTGACATCGTCTGGGAGAACTTCCGCCCGGGCGTCATGGACAAGCTGGGCCTTGGCTACGAGGCGCTCCGGGCGCTGAATCCGCGCCTCATCTACTGCTCGATCTCGGGCTTTGGCCATACGGGGCCGGAAAAGCACACGCCGGCGTTCGACGGCAAGATCCAGGCGATGTCAGGCGTGATGTCGATCACCGGCGAGCCCGAGCATGGGCCCATGCGTGCGGGCTTTGCGCTCTGCGATGTGCTCAGCGGCATGACGGCGGCCTTCGCCGTGTCCACCGCTCTGTACCAGCGCACGCAGACCGGGCTAGGTCAGCATGTGGACGTGTCCATGCTCGACGCGAGCCTGAGTTTTCTGTCCACGCAGGTGGCGGACTTCACCATCACCCAAACGCCGCAGCGTCAGTTCGGCAACCTCTCGATGAGCCGCAAGCCCACGGCCGATCGCTTCCAATGCGGCGATGGCTACATCGTGCTTGCGGCGATGACCGAGGCGCAATTCCAGCGCCTGTTTGCAGCGCTCGACCGGGAGGATGTGCTGGAGGATGAGCGCTTCAAGGACTGGTTCACGCGCTACGAACACCGCGCCGCACTGCGCGAGATCATCGAGTCGGCTTTTGGTGCGCGACCGCCGGAATACTGGGAGCCGGTGCTCGAGCGTGCCGACGTGCCCTGCGCTCGCGTGATGCGCATCGACGAGATCGTGGACCACCCGCAACTGCGTGCGCGTCAGGTGCTGCAAACGGTGGTGTCGCCGCTCGGCACGCACATGCTGGTCGGCCCCGGGTTCCATCTGGGAGGCGAGGAGGGCGGCGGTGGCGTGATCCACTCCGCCGCGCCACGGCTTGGCGAGCACACGGGGGAGGTGCTGCGCGCCATGGGCCTTCAGGATGAAGACATCGCGGCGCTGAGCGCTCGCACTTGACAGCCCGGAAGTAGCCGGAACCGTTCATTCATTCAGCGTGATTTGGAAAAGGAAGCCTTCGCCATGAGCACCCGCATCGATCTGCAGACCGCCTCGACCCTGACCTCGCGACGCAACGTGCTGCGTGCGGCGGCGCTTGCCACGCTTGGCGCCACGGTGCTGAAGGACGTGCTTGCGCAAAGCGAATTCGCGGGCAAGCCGGTGCGCATCATCGTGCCGTTCACGCCGGGCAGCGGCTCGGACACGGCGGCCCGCTTCTTCGGCGAGCGTGCGGGCAAGGCGCTCGGCGCGAGCTTCGTGGTGGAGAACAAACCCGGCGGTAACGGCCTGATTACCATAGGTACGGTGAAGGGCGCGCCCGCCGACGGCTACACCATCCTGCTCGGCAACATCTCGCTGATGGTGGTGAATCCGGTCATGCTCAAGGACATCAGCTACGACTCGGTCGGCGATTTCACGCCGGTCACGGGGTTATATCGCGGACCAGCGGTCTACGCCGTGGCCCCCAATTCGCCGATCCAATCGCTTGAGGATCTGATCGCACGCTCGAAGAAGGAAGCCGTCAGCGTGGGCACCTATTCGCAGGGCTACCAGCTCGGTGCGGCCTATCTCGCAAGCCTTGCGGGCGCGAAGTTTCAAGACATTCCGTACAAGGGCCAGGCACCGTTGATGGCCGATCTCATGGGCGACCAGGTGCAAGCCGGGTTGCTCGACTGGGGTGGCGCGATCACGAGCATCAAGGCCGGCAAGCTCCGTCCGCTCGCGATCACCAGCGTGCAGCGCCACCATGCCGTGCCTGAGCTGAAAACCGTGCGCGAATGCGGCTATCCTGAGTACGACCATTACAGCTGGGTGGGCTTCTTCGTGCGCAAGGGAACGCCCGAGTCGCTGCGCCAGACACTGGCGCAATCGGTGGAAAAAATCAAGCAGACCGACGAGGCCAAACGCTTTGCGGACGAGAGCCTCGGCGGCGAGTTGATGCTGCAGTCACCAGCGGAAATCACCGCGCTGATCCAGCAGCAGATCCAGCGCTTCAAGGCGATTGCCAAACAGGCAGGCATCGCACAGGTATAGACCGATTCATTTTGGAGAAGCAAGACATGACAAGCAATGCCCCCAAGTTGCCCAGCGTGGAAGAGGCCAACGCCGAATCCAGCGAAGGCCTCGGCATGGCCCATTCCGGCGACGTGCCAGTGCCCTACATGCAGCGCACGCGCGACTGGTATCTGGCGCTGGGCTACAACAACCCGTATCGCTATTCGCACTATGCAGAGGTGCCATTTACGCCGCTCACCAAACCGCTGGCGGAATGCACCGTGGCGCTGCTCACCACCGCGTCGCCCTACCAACCCGACAAGGGTCCGCAAGGCCCTGGCGCACCCTACAACGCAGCGGCCAAGTTCTACGAGCCCTACATGGGCGACACCGCAGTGGACCACGACTTGCGCATTGCCCATGTTGGCATCGACCGCAAGCACACCTCGATGGAAGACGGCAACGCGTGGTTTCCGCTGCCGCTGATGCGTCGCTTTGTCGAAGAAGGACGCATCGGACGATTGACGAAAAATTTCCACGGCGTGCCGACCAACCGCAGCCAGCGACACACGCTCGATGTCGACATTCCGCGGATCATCGAACGCTGCAAGTCAGAAGGCGCCGACGTCGCTGTGCTTGTGCCCAACTGTCCCATCTGCCACCAAAGCATCGCCCTGACCGCCCGCGCGCTGGAAGCCGCAGGCATCCCCACCGTCATCATGGGCTGCGCCAAGGACATCATCGAATACGTGGGCGTGCCACGCTTTCTGTTCTCTGACTTCCCGCTCGGCAACGGCGCAGGCAAACCGCACGACCAAGCGTCTCAACGCGCCACGCTCGAGCTCGCTCTGCGTGTCCTCGAAACCGCCCCCGCAGCCCGCACCACCGTGCAATCGCCGCAAGTCTGGAGCGGCCATTGGGAATGGAAACTCGACTACTCCAACGTAGACCGCGTAAGCCCCGAAGAGATCGCCCGCCTCAAGGCAGAAAACGACAAGGCGAAGGAAACAGCCAAGGCCATCAGAGAAAAACTAGCAGAACCAACCTGAACGCAGACAGTCCCGGACTCGGTATTCAAACAGCGGGCCATAGAAGCAAGCAGGGCGTTGGAACGATCACCCCAACGGCAAGACAGTCCTTGAGACGAGGCGTCGCCGACGCAGACAATACTTCGGTATGGCAAGGAGGCGCAACGAAAGATCAAGGGCTGTATTGCCGCCTCCGCACGGGTAACCCATCGACGCCAACGGCGTCGTACACACTACAAAAAAAGCCAGAAGCAAACGCCTCTGGCTTCAAATAAAAAAAGCAAAAATCAATGCGACTTGTCGCTGCTGTGGCTTTGGCTCAGGAGCCGGTCGGTGAGGGCTATGGCCAGGGCACTGAGCAGGAAGGTAATGTGGATCGCCGTTTGAGCGATGAGCACCCGGTCCGAATAATTGTCCGCATTGATAAACGTCTTGAGCAGATGAATCGAGCTGATGCCGATGATCGCCGTGGCCAGCTTCACCTTGAGCACGGACGCATTCACATGGCTCAACCATTCCGGCTGATCGGGATGGCCTTCGAGGTTCAGGCGCGATACAAAGGTCTCATACCCGCCCACGATCACCATGATCAGCAGGTTGGAGATCATCACCACGTCGATCAGCGCAAGCACGACCAGCATGATCACGGTCTCGTTGAGCGTGGTGATCGGCGCGGTCGTCTTGTACCCGATGCTGGTGACCAGCTTGTCGAGCGCAGCGGTGCTGCCGAAGGCGGCTTCGATCAGGTGAACAAGTTCCACCCAGAAGTGAAAGACATAGATGCCCTGCGCGGCGATGAGACCGAGGTACAGGGGCAGTTGAAGCCAGCGGCTGGCGAAGATCAACGCGGGGAGCGGGCGCAGGGCAGCGCTCGGCAAGGAGGATTTGCTCGACATGAGTGTGAGGAAGTTGGAGGAAAAATGCGCTCGTATTGTCCATGCGGCGCGTGACGTTGCGCCTGCAAGGTAATGAAAATATATTGAAAAATTTCGGGTAACTACGGATTTGTATTGCTCCGCAGGGGCTTCTAAAATCTGCTACACGAATCATCGTTATCAGATACAGGGACCGATCTGCCAGTGCTGCCAGATGCGTCCCGAGCAATGAAGCTCAAGCCAACTTGTTTGGCTTGAGCTTTTTTTGTTTTTGATTTCCCTCCCTACATGCCTTGAACTTCCCCACACCGGGGTTGCGCGTGCGCACGTCTGTGCGGACCTGGGTATCTGCCTGCGGGATTCGTAGGTCGCTGCGTCGTTTGGCGCGGCGTTTCTCAACTCAGCTCGATGGAGCAGGAGGCGGATTCCATGGACTCAAACATTTCCCGGCGCAAAGTACTGGTGGGCGCGATGGGCGGAACGGTTCTGGCGGGTGTGGGCGCGGGCATGCCGGGCCTTGTTTTCGCTCAGGAGACGGTCAAGCTGGGCTTGCTGCATTCGCTCTCGGGAACGATTGCGATTGCCGAGGCGTCTCTGGTCGACGCTGAAAAGATGGCCATCGAAGAGATCAATGCTGCGGGTGGCGTGCTGGGCAAGAAAATCGACATCGTGCTGGAAGACGGCGCGAGCGAGAACACCGTCTTTGCTGAAAAGGCCCGCAAGCTGCTGGAGCGCGACAAGGTGGCCGCCATCATCGGCTGCTACACATCCGCTTCGCGCAAGGCCGTGCTGCCAGCGCTTGCGGCGAGCAAGGGGCTGCTGTACTACCCCACCTACTACGAAGGCCAGGAGCAGGACAAGCATGTGCTCTACCCCTCGCAGGAGGCCACGCAATCCGTGGTAGCGGCGACGGAGTGGCTGATCCGGGAAAAGGGCAAGTCGATTTTTCTGGTGGGCTCTGACTACATCTATCCGCGCACCTGCAACAAGATCGCCAAGCAGGCGATTGCAAAACAAGGAGGCAAGGTGGCGGGCGAGGAATACGCGCCGCTCGGACACACTGAGTTCTCCTCGATCATCAACAAGATCAAGGCCGCCAAACCGGACTGCATCTACAGCACGGTGGTGGGCGGATCGAACGTGGCGTTCTACAAGCAGCTGCGCGCGGCAGGCCTGGATGGCACCAAGCAGGTGCTGCTCTCCACCGTGGTGTCCGAGAACGAAGTCGAAGGTATCGGCCGTGACAACGCCGTGGGTTACTACGCCTGCATGGGTTACTTCCAGAGTTTGAAGAACCCGGTGAACGAGCGCTTCGTGAAAGCCTTCAAGGCCAAGTACGGCGCGCAGCGTGTGATCGGCGACCCGATGCAAGTGGCCTACAACAGCGTGCATCTGTGGAAATTGGCCGTCGAAAAAGCGAAGAGCTTTGATCCGGAAAAGGTGATTGCCGCATCGGCCGGCATCGAGCTCAATGCGCCCGAGGGCAAGGTGCGGGTGCACGAGAGCAACCACCATGTCTACAAGAAGGTGCGCGTTGGCAAGGCGCTGGCTGACGGGCAGTTTGACGTGGTGTGGGAATCGCCCGATCTGATTGCGCCAAACCCCTTCCCCAAGTTCTGACGACGGAGCACGGCAATGAGCTTCGATATTGCAGTGATGCAGGCCTTCAACGGCATCAGTCTGTTCACCATTCTGTTGCTGATGTCGCTCGGGCTGGCCATCGTCTTCGGCCTCATGGGCGTCATCAACATGGCGCATGGCGAGTTGATGGCGATGGGCGCCTATGCCACGTATCTGACGGCAAAGGTGTGCGAACACCTGTTGCCCGGATGGTGGTTGGCTGCGTATCTCTTCATCGCGATACCGGTGGCCTTTGCCGTGACTTTTGCAGCGGGCTATGTGATTGAGCGTGGACTGATCCGCTTTCTCTACAACCGTCCGCTCGACACTCTGCTTGCCACCTGGGGACTGAGCCTCATCCTGCAGCAGACCTACCGCAGCCTCTTCGGCGCACAGGAGGTGAGCGTGCCGCTGCCGGGCTGGCTGGCGGGCGCATGGGAGCCCACGGCGGACATGCAGTTTCCGCTCAACCGGCTCTTCATCATCGCGCTGACGGCGGTGGTGGGCATAGCGGTGTATTGGCTGCTTTACCGCACGCGCTGGGGGCTGGAGGTGCGCTCGGTGATGCAGAACCGGCCGATGGCGTCTGCCGTTGGCATCAACACCGCGCGGGTGGATGCGATGACTTTTGCACTGGGATCGGGTCTGGCGGGCATTGCGGGCAGTGTGTTCACGATGGTGGGCTCCACGAACCCTGGTACGGGCCAGCTCTACATCGTCGACGCTTTCATCGTGGTGGTGTTCGGTGGCGTGCAGAGTCTGCTGGGCACCGCGCTGTCGGGCTTTGCAATTGCCGAATCGCAGACCGTTCTGGAGTACCTGATGAGCGGATCGATGGCGCGGGTGAGCATTCTCGCGCTCGTGATTGTGGTGCTCTATTTCCGTCCGCAAGGGCTGTTCGCCTCGCGCACCAGGAGCTGAAACCATGGGTGAGAACAAACTCAAATTGGAAATCGTGAGCGCAGTCGTGCTGATGATTCTGCTGCTCGGTATCGTGCCCTTCGTGCTTGATCCGTTCCGGATGAACCTGATGTCCAAGTATCTGGCGTTCGCCTTCGTGGCCATCGGCATCGTGCTCACCTGGGGCTACGGCGGCATGCTGAGTCTGGGGCAGGGCATCTTCTTCGGGCTCGGTGGATACATGCTCGCCATGTTCCTCAAGCTCGAAGCCTCGGCCCCAGAGCTGCCTGACTTCATGGTGTGGAGCAGCGTGGAACAACTGCCGCTGTGGTGGGAGCCCTTCCGGCGCTTTGGCTGGACGCTGTTCTTCATCGTCGTGCTGCCCGCTGCGCTGGCCTATCTGTTCTCCTACGCCGTGTTCAAGAAGCGTGTGAGCGGTGTGTATTTTTCGATCGTCACGCTGGCTCTGGCACTCACCATGACGGTGCTGATCGTCGGCCAGCAGGGCGATACGGGCGGCGCCAACGGCATCACCGATTTCCGCACGCTGATGCAGATGCCCATCACCGGTGACGGCCCGCAGCGTGTGCTGTATTTTGTCGAGGTGTTCGTGCTGGCCGCCGTGATTGGTGCGGCACTGTTCGTGGCGCGCAGTCGCCTCGGCAAGGTGCTGATCGCCATCCGAGACCAGGAAGGGCGTGTGCGTTTCAGCGGCTACAACACTGCGCACATCAAAGCGGCGGTGTTTGCGTTAGCCGCCCTGTTCTCCTCTTTGGGTGGAGCTTTCTACACGTTGCAGGTGGGGCTAATCGCGCCGAATGCGATGGGTGTGGTGGCCTCGGTGGAGATGGTGATCTTCGCTGCAGTGGGCGGGCGTCTGTCGGTCGTCGGCGCGGTGGTCGGTGCAGTGCTGGTGGGTTTTCTGCGCTCCTACCTGTCCGAGACTTTTCCCGAAACCTGGCTGTACTTCCTCGGAGCGCTGTTCCTCATCGTGGTGCTGGTGCTGCCCAACGGACTGTTCGGGCTGCTCGACCGTTGGATGCTGACGCGAGAGAAGAGGCGCCCTGAAAACATCAACGTGCTGGGAGTGCGCGCATGAATACCACCACCATGGCTTTGTCGCCGCAGGGCTTTTCGAGTGCCAACGGGCATGCACGCGCAACAGTGGCGGGAGCTGGCGATTGCGCCGCGCAGAAGATTCTCGATGTGCGTGATCTGGGCGTCTCGTTCGACGGCTTCAAGGCGGTGGACAGCCTCAGCCTGTCGGTCGATGAGCGCGAGTTGCGTGTGGTGATCGGCCCCAACGGTGCGGGCAAGACCACCCTGCTCGACATGATCTGTGGAAAGACGCAGCCTACGTCCGGTCAGATTCTTTTCGGCAGCCAGGACGTGACGCGCATGAGCGAAGACCGCATCGTCAAGCTCGGCATTGGGCGCAAGTTCCAGACGCCGTCTGTCTACGAAGACCTCACCGTCTGCGAGAACCTGGAGATATCGCTGCCGCAAGGTCAGGGCGTGCTGAGTTCGTTGTTCTTCAGGCGCGATGCCAAGGCGCGGCAAGCCATCGAATCCGCTGCCGAGCAGGTTTTCTTGCAGGACATGTTGGAGCAGAAAGCCGGTCAGCTCAGCCACGGCCAGAAGCAGTGGCTTGAGATCGGCATGTTGCTCACCCAGGAGCCCAAGCTGCTGCTGCTCGATGAGCCCGTCGCCGGTATGAGCCCGCGTGAGCGCGAGCAGACCGCCGAGCTTTTGCAGCGCATCTCCAGCGGCAAGTCGGTGATCGTGATCGAGCACGACATGGACTTCGTCAAACGCATCGCGCACAAGGTCACCGTGCTGCATCAGGGGTGCTTGCTGAGCGAAGGCTCTGTGGAGCAAGTGCAGAACGATCCGCGTGTGATTGATGTTTATCTGGGGCATTGAAGGGTGGGAAAAATGCTTAACGTAAACCAACTTCAGGTCGGGTATGGCGAATCCAACGTCGTGCACCAGGTCTCGCTCCAGGTTGGCGCGGGCGAGGCGGTCGCGCTCATGGGGCGCAACGGCATGGGCAAGACCACGCTGCTCAAGGCCATCATCGGCATGCTGCCTGCCAAGCAGGGAAGCATCTCGCTCGATGGAAAGCAGCTCGCGGGCCAGCCCAGCTATCAGCGTGTGCGCAGTGGCATGGCTTTCGTGCCGCAGGGGCGCATGATTTTTCCGCAACTCACCGTGGAAGAAAACATTTTGGTGGCGATGGATCGGAGCAACCGCAGCACTACGAAGGTGCCCGATTACGTGCACGCCGCATTCCCGGTGCTGGCCGAGATGCGCGACCGCAAGGGCGGCAATCTTTCCGGTGGTCAGCAGCAGATGCTGGCGATTGCGCGCGCGTTGGTGACCAATCCGCGCGTGTTGATTCTGGATGAGCCGACCGAGGGTATACAGCCGTCGATCATCAAGGACATGGCACGCATCTTGAATGTGCTCAGGCGTGAGCGCAACTTCGCCATTCTTGTTTCCGAGCAGGTGCTGAGTTTTGCGCTCGACCTGGCCGACCGGTTTCTCGTGATTGACCGAGGGCGGATCGTTCACGAGGAAGAGCGTGCAACGCTGGATCAGAGCAAGGTCAGTGCGTTCCTGACAGTTTGATTTTTTTGTTCCTTAACCAACCCAATGGAGAGCAACGATGCGACATGGTGATATTTCCAGCAGTGCAGACGCCGTCGGCGTGGCCGTAGTCAACTACAAGATGCCGCGCCTGCATACCAAAGGCGAAGTGCTTGAGAACGCGCGCAAGATTGCCGACATGGTGGTGGGTATGAAGCAGGGCCTGCCCGGCATGGATCTGGTGATCTTCCCCGAGTACTCCACCCACGGGATCATGTACGACCCCAAGGAGATGTACGAAACGGCTTCGACCGTGCCCGGTGACGAGACAGAAATCTTCGCCGAGGCCTGTCGCAAAGCCAGGGTCTGGGGCGTTTTCTCGCTCACCGGAGAGCGCCACGAAGAGCACCCGAACAAGGCTCCGTACAACACGCTCATCCTCATGAACGACAAGGGCGAGATCGTGCAGAAGTACCGCAAGATCATGCCCTGGGTACCCATCGAAGGCTGGTATCCGGGCGATTGCACCTATATGACCGAAGGCCCCAAGGGTCTGAAGATCAGCCTCATTATTTGTGATGACGGCAACTACCCCGAAATCTGGCGTGACTGCGCAATGAAGGGCGCGGAACTCATCGTGCGCTGCCAAGGCTACATGTACCCCGCGAAGGATCAGCAGGTGATGGTCTCCAAGGCCATGGCCTGGATGAACAACGTCTACGTGGCGGTGGCGAATGCTGCGGGTTTTGACGGCGTGTATTCGTACTTCGGGCATTCGGCCATCATCGGTTTCGACGGGCGCACGCTCGGTGAATGTGGCGAAGAAGACATGGGTGTTCAGTACGCCGAACTCTCGAAGTTCCTGATCCGCGATGCACGCAAGAACGGCCAATCGCAGAACCACTTGTTCAAACTGCTACACCGTGGTTATACCGGAAAGATCAGTTCCGGCGAAGAAGCCAAGGGCGTGGCGGCATGTCCATACAGCTTCTATGCCAAGTGGATCAACGATCCAGAAGCTGCACGCGAGCAGGTGGAGTCCTTCACGCGCAGCACCGTCGGTACTCCGGAATGCCCGATAGAGGGGATTCCGAACGAGCCCGCAAAGCACCGTTGACCCGCATCCATCAGACTCCATTTGATCGCCATGAATTCATCACTCGACGCCTATCGCATTGCTGAAGAACCTTATTACCACGAGGTTGATCAGGAAGTTTCGATGTTCGAAGCCGCCTACGCGCTGCGTTTGCCGTTGATGCTCAAAGGCCCTACAGGTTGCGGAAAAACGCGTCTGGTGGAGCACATGGCTTTCAAATTGGGTCGCCCGTTGATCACCGTGGCCTGCAATGAAGACATGACGGCTGCTGATCTGGTGGGTCGTTATCTTCTGGATGCGGATGGCACCACCTGGCACGACGGTCCGCTGACGCAGGCGGTGCGCCACGGTGCGATCTGCTATCTGGATGAAGTGGTGGAAACGCGGCAGGACACGACGGTGGTGATTCACCCGCTCACCGATGCGCGCCGTCAGTTGCCGCTCGATAAAAAGGGCGAGCTGGTCTCGGCGCATCCGGATTTTCAGCTCGTTGTCTCGTACAACCCCGGTTACCAGAGCCACTCCAAGGATTTGAAGCAGTCCACGCGCCAGCGTTTTCTGGCGATGGACTTTGGTTATCCGCCTGCGGAACTGGAGGCGCAAATCGTCGCACATGAGGCAGGCATTGATAACGTGTTGGCTGACAAGCTCGTCACCATCGCCGGCCAGTCGCGTGCATTGGTGGAGCGGGGGCTGGAAGAGGGCATGTCTACCCGCATGCTGATTCATGCGGGGCGGTTGATGCGCAATGGCATGCAGCCCACTGCCGCCTGCGATCTGGCGATGGTGCGGCCGCTCAATGACGATCCGGATTTGCTCAGGGCGTTGAAGAACCTTGTCGATGCGCATTTCTGAACCCCACACTAGCGCGCAAAGCGAACCTGCTTTTGAGTCGGAGCCGGTCAGCGCGCTGCCTTCGCTGGCCTGGCTGCTGCACATGCTCAGTGGTGACGCCATCGCCGTTCAACTGCGCACACAGCCTGTGCCGCATGGCGCGCTCGCCAGGCCGGTGCTCGACGCGGAGCACGGCCTGTTTCTGCCCGACAGCCAGACCATGCTTGCGGATGCTGCTCACTGGAGCCAGCAGCGCGCGGCCATTGCGCATGCCGCAGCGCACTGGCGGTATTCACCGCGCAAGCAATCCGGGCGCGGTTTGAAACCCATGGGGCATGCCGTGGTGGGCGCGCTGGAAGATGCACGGGTTGAATGCTTGCTGGGGCAAGAGTTTCCCGGGGTGAAGCGCTGGTTTTCCGAAGCCTTCGCGCCTGTGGAGTTGCACGATGATTTTCCGGGCTTACTTGCGCGCCTGCATTGTGCGTTGGCCGATGAGACCTATGCGGACGATCACGGCTGGATCATCAAGGCCCGCACCTTGTTCAATGAAATCCGCCAGCGCGGCGATCTGAATCGACCTCAGCCTTTGCGCGATGCTGCCTCGATTCTGGCGAATGATTTGGGCCAGATGCGGCTGCGCATGAATCTGCAGACCTTTCACGTGCCAGCGGCCTATCGCGACGACAACATGTTTCTGTGGGATCTGGGCGAGAACGCCAGCGATCCGCCGCCCGAGATGCAATCGCATGTGGAGATGCGCCAGCAGGAAATGCGCAAGTCCGCAGCGCCAGATGACGGCGATCAGCAAGAGGTGCAGATCAGCCAACCCATCGATCCGGTCCCTTTTTTTTACCCCGAATGGGATTGCCGTCTGGAGCGTGCACGCCCGGACTGGTGCTCGGTTTATGAGCGTCAACCGCTGCTGTTGCCTACATACAGCCGCGCAAAAGCAGATGCGGCCCAAAGTATTCGCAACGTATGGCGAACCTCGGTAAGGACCGATCGCCATATCCGCCTGCGCAGGCAATTGCAGGGCGATGAGCTCGATCTGGATGCGGCCATCGACTGGAGCGTGGATCGCCGCGCGCGGCGTGATCCGTCGCCCAACATCTTTCGCGATGTGGGCCGCGCCGCGCCTTTGCTCAACCTGCTGGTGCTGGTGGATTTGTCGCAGTCCTGCAATGACACGCTTGCCGGGCAGGGCGATCTGAGTTTGCTTGATCTGCAAAAACAGGCGTTGGTGATGCTGGCGCGCCGTGTGGATCGGCGTAGCGTACGGCTTGCGATTCACGGCTTTCATTCCGACACGCGCAAGTCGGTTTCCTACTTCCGATTGTTGGAGTTTGCACAGACCTTTGATTCCGAAAGCGAGCGCGCCATCAACGCGCTGCAAGCGGGCTATTCAACGCGGCTTGGCGCTGCATTGCGGCATGCGAGCCACATCGTGGCTGCCGAGCCTGTAGGACATCGTGCCATCGTGGTGGTGAGCGATGGCGTGCCATCCGACGTCGACGTGTTCGACCCGCAATATCTGGCGGCCGACGCACGCGCCGCCGTGCGTTCGGCTCAGCGCTCTGGTGTGCATGTGGCGGCGCTGGGGGTGGGCGAAGTGGACGCTTCTCAGATGCGCCAGATCTACGGCCAAGGTGAGTATCTGGTGGCACGCAATCCGTTGGAATTGCCGCTGCGCCTCACGGGTTTGATTGCTCGTCTGGCGCGCTGATGCGTGCACTGATTGGGGGAATACCGGAATGCAAAAGGCATCGAAATCGGTCAGAGTGGAGTACGAACGAAAGGACGACAAATTGGCCAACAAGGACCCGTTGAGAATCGGTGTGCTGTTCTCGCAGACAGGCGTGACTTCGCGCATTGGTCAATCGCAATTGCAAGGGACTTTGCTCGGCATTGAAGAGGTCAACGATGCGGGCGGCGTGGATGGGCGCGAAGTGGTGCCCGTGATTTACGACGCGCAATCTGATCCACGCCAATATGCAGCGCTGGCCGAAAAACTCATAGTCGAAGACCGCGTGAACACCATCTTCGGCTGCTACATGTCCAGCAGCCGAAAAGCGGTGATTCCGATCATCGAGCGCTGGAACAAGCTGCTGTTCTATCCCACGTTGTACGAAGGTTTCGAGTTCTTCAACAACCTCATCTACACGGGCGCGGCGCCGAATCAGAACAGCGTGCAACTGGCCGAGTACATGACGGCGAACTTTGGTGCGCGCGCGTATCTGATCGGCTCGGACTACATCTATCCGTGGGAGTCCAACCGCATCATGAAGGAGCTGATCCAGCAGCGTCCCGACAGCGCGTTGCTGGGCGAGCGCTATGTGAAGCTTGATGCGGGCGCGCTGGATTTCAAACCGATTCTGGAAGACATCAAGGCCAAACAGCCGGACTTCATTTTTTCCACTGTGGTGGGTGATTCGACCAACAGTCTTTATCAGGCCTATGCGGATGCAGGCTTTGACCCACAGCGCATGCCGATTGCAAGTCTCACCACTTCGGAAGCAGAAATCTCGCAGATGCTGCCGGGCACGGCGGCGGGGCATTTCACGGCGGCGCCGTATTTCCAGTCGATCCGCACGGATGTGAACCAGCGTTGTCTTGAGCGCTTTCGCCGCCGCTTCGGCCATGGCGTGATGCCCAATCTCTGTTGGGAAGCCGCGTATTTTCAGGTTCATCTGTTCGCCAACGCGGCGCGGCTTGCGGGAAGCGACGAGATCAATCTGCTCATGCCACACCTGCTGGGCAGTGAGTTTCAGGCGCCGCAGGGCAAGGTGCGCATCGATGAGCGCAACCATCACACCTGCCTTTATCCACGCATTGGGCGTGTGGATCCGAACGGGCAATTCACCATCATGCGTGAGGCCACGCGGGCCGTGCATCCCGACCCCTATCTTGTGACGCATTCGTTGGGCGACTGGACGGTGAAGTTGCCCAATCAGATCGACGAGCCTGCGGGGGGCGACTGAGGTGGAGTCCGGCAATCGGCGCAGGCCGTCGGGATCGGCGCTGCTGGGGGATCTGCGCACTTTGCGCGTGGCGGTGCTGCATCCGGACGATTCCGACGGGTTGCATCTCATTCAGCAACTGCAGCGCATAGGCTGCCAGACGCAGGCCTTCTGGCCACCACCACCGGTGCTTCCCGATGTGACCGATGTGGTCTTCATCGCGGTGCGCCCCGATGTGATCCACCGCGATATGACTTGGCGAACGCCGGAGATGAGGGCCGCGGTAATCGCCATCGTCACCTATGAAAATCCGACCATCGTGCAAACGGTGCTGGAGCTTGGCGCGCATGCGGTGATGCCGTCGCCGGTGCGCTCGTTCGGCGTGCTTTCCACGCTGGTGGTGGCGCGCGGTGTGCAGCATGAAATGGCCAATCAGACCAAGCAGATCCGCAAGCTCGAAACCAAGCTGGCAGGCCAGCGCCGGCTGGCCGATGCCAAGGCGGTGTTGATGCAGCAGCGTTGTATTTCTGAAGACGCGGCTTACGACCTGATCCGTGCGCAAGCGATGGCCAAGCGCATGTCCATGGACGAGATCGCCACGGCCATCATCAACGCCAACGAAATCCTCAACCTCGGGAAAACCTGAGTTGCGGCGAATTCCCGAGTCAGGGTGACGTAAGAGCGACGTTCGATATTATCTGCACAAGTAGTCAACCTTGGAGACAAAGATATGAGCGCCATTGAGTCCGTGCTGGTGGAAAACCGCGTGTTCCCGCCCGCCGATAATTTTGTGAAGGCTGCCCGGGTGTCTGGCATGGCCGGATACCAGGCCCTTTGCGACGAAGCCGAGAAAGATTTCGAAGGCTTCTGGGCTCGTCTGGCTCGTGAAAACGTGCAGTGGTCCAAGCCCTTCACCCAGACCCTGGACGAGTCCAACGCGCCGTTCTTCAAGTGGTTCGCCGACGGTGAGCTCAACGCGAGCGCCAATTGTCTCGACCGCCACATTGGGACGTCTACCGAGAACAAGACTGCCATCATCTTCGAAGCCGACGATGGTGCCGTCACCAAGGTCACTTTCAAGGAGCTGCTCGCCCGCGTGAGTCAGTTCGCCAATGCGCTCAAGGCGCACGGCATCAAGAAAGATGATCGTGTCCTGATCTATATGCCGATGACCATCGAAGGCGTGGTCGCAATGCAGGCCTGTGCCCGCATCGGCGCGACACACAGCGTGGTGTTTGGCGGCTTCTCGGCCAAGGCGGTGAACGAGCGCATCGTGGACGTGGGTGCCGTTGCCGTCGTGACTGCCAACTACCAACTGCGCGGCGGTAAGGAGTTGCCGCTCAAGGCCATCGTCGATGAAGCCATCGATGCCGGTGGCTGCGAGGGCGTGAAGAACGTGTTCGTGTTCGAGCGTACCCCGACCGCCTGCAAGATGGTGGCCGGTCGCGACAAGACCTTCGGCGAGATGATGGTGGGGCAGAGCACTGAGTGTGCTCCTGTGCCGGTCGAGGCCGAGCACCCACTGTTCATCCTCTACACCAGCGGCTCCACCGGCAAACCTAAGGGCGTGCAGCATGCCACCGGCGGTTATCTGCTGTGGGCCAAGGTGACGATGGACTGGACCTTCGACGCCAAGCCAGACGATGTGTTCTGGTGCACGGCCGACATCGGCTGGATCACCGGCCACACTTATGTCACCTACGGCCCGCTGGCTGCCGGCATCACTCAGGTGGTGTTCGAGGGCATCCCCACGTTCCCGCACGCTGGCCGTTTCTGGGAAATGATCCAGCGCCACAAGGTCACCACGTTCTATACCGCGCCCACGGCCATCCGATCGCTGATCAAGGCAGCGGATTCGGACGAGAAGGTGCATCCGAAGAACTGGGACATGTCGAGCCTGCGCATCCTCGGCAGCGTCGGCGAGCCAATCAACCCCGAAGCCTGGATGTGGTACTACCGCAATATCGGCCACGAGCGCTGCCCCATCGTCGACACCTTCTGGCAGACCGAAACCGGCGGCCACGTCATCACCCCGCTGCCGGGTGCGACGCCGCTGGTGCCGGGCTCCTGCACGCTGCCGCTGCCAGGCATCACCACCGCCATCGTGGACGAGGCGGGCAACGACATGCCCAATGGCGCGGGCGGCATTCTGGTGATCAAGAAGCCCTGGCCGTCGATGATCCGCACGATCTGGAATGACCCGGAGCGTTTCAAGAAGAGCTACTTCCCCGAAGAACTCAAGGGCTACTACCTTGCGGGTGACGGCGCGGTGCGCAATGCCGACAACGGCTACTTTCGCATCACTGGTCGCATCGACGACGTGCTGAACGTCTCGGGCCACCGCATGGGCACGATGGAGATCGAATCCGCACTGGTTTCCAAAACGGACCTGGTCGCCGAAGCCGCCGTGGTGGGCCGTCCCGACGACGTGACCGGCGAGGCCATCTGCGCCTTCGTGGTCCTGAAGCGTGGCCGCCCGACCGGCGAAGAGGCCAAGGCCATCGCCACCGAACTGCGCAACTGGGTCGCCAAGGAAATCGGCCCCATCGCCAAGCCCAAGGACATCCGTTTCGGCGACAACCTGCCCAAGACCCGCAGCGGCAAGATCATGCGCCGCCTGCTGCGTTCACTGGCCAAGGGCGAAGCGATCACCCAGGACACAAGCACGCTGGAAAATCCCGCCATCTTGGATCAATTGGCCGAAACCAATTGATCCAAGCGGGGCGCGAAGCGGCCTGTTGCACAGCGCACGTGGCGGGATTTGGGAAGCACTCATATCGCGAAGCGATGTGATGTGCTTACCAAAATCCCGCCATCTTGGATCAATTGGCCGAAACCAATTGATATTGGATTGGCTGCGGTGTAGAACGCTTTTCAGTAGCAAGGCCAGCAACCTCACGGTTGTTGGCCTTTTTTATGTCGCCGTTTTGTCAACAATCTGTAGGACTCGGGCGGAAATATCCGCCAAATCCACAGCGAGTGCGCGTCATAGGATACAAACAAGGTTTCCCATCGCCAATTGATTTGGCAAGACTCTGCATTGCGGGAGTTTGCATCCATGAATTCAAGAACCATCATCCTTTTGCTGATTTCCATCGTCATTGCGGCGCTCGCCGTGTTGAACTGGAACACGTTGGTCACCCCCACCACCGTGTCGCTTGGCGTGACCGAAATCCAGGCACCGCTCGGCGCCATCATGCTGGGGCTGACGATTCTGCTCTGCGTATTCTTTTTGGCTTACGTGCTCACGCTGCACGGCTCGGTGCTGGTGGAGACACGTCGCCACGTCAAAGAAATGGCCGCCCAACGCGAGCTGGCCGACAAGGCAGAGCTGTCGCGCTTCACCGAGCTGCGCCAGTTTCTGGAAACCCAGCAGCGTCAGCAGCAGGACCTGTTCAACGCACGCATGGATGCCATGGAAGCCCGCGTGATGGCGCGTACGGCAGAGGCTGAGAACGTGACCGCCGCCTTCATGGGCCAACTGGAAGACCAACTGCGTGGGCGCGGCGTGTCCACACCGGTGTCAAGCCGCGTGGCGGATGTCGATGTCGGATCGTTCAAGCCGTCTGGCGATCGCTTCTGATCTTCAAATCGGGTAGTCCAAACAAAAACGCCGTGCTGCAAATGCATGCAGCACGGCGCTTTTTTTCTTGGGGGAACGACGTCGAAACGCCGCATCGTGGAATGATCGATCAGATCATTTCAGCGTCAGCACCCACTCGGCCAGCTTCTTGGCTTCGGCGTCGTTGACCTGTGCATTCGCGGGCATGGGAACCGGACCCCATACGCCGGAGCCGCCCTTGAGGATCTTGCCTGCCAGAGTGTCCACTGCGCCAGCCTTGCCTGCGTACTTGGCGGCCACTTCCTTGAAGGCAGGGCCAACCAGCTTCTTGTCGACTGAATGGCAGGCCATGCAGTTTTTCGACGTTGCGAGAGCCTGATCAGCGAAGGCTGGGGCTGCCACTGCGAGGGTCATTGCGAGAGTGATCAGGGAGCGCTTCATCTTCTTTTCCTATCTTCCGTGGGTTACAGTTACTGCTACTTAATGCGATTGTAGTGATCGGGGTTGACCGGAATCGATGATCCCGTTCAAGAAATTTCGGTCTCCGGGTCGGATGAGTTTTTACTTATCGGATGCAATCTACACGCGCAATCGAAAAAATCGACAAGGCATTCTGGAGGAACCTACCGTGTACACATTGGTTTTGGGGATTTTGCTGGTCCTGCTCAAGTATCTCGATGTCAGTCCCGTAGTCAATTGGTCATGGTGGGCCGTGCTTTCCCCGTTTGCCGTCTCGGCGATCTGGTGGGCGTGGGCTGATGCGTCTGGTTACACCAAGCGCAAGGCCATGGAAAAGATGGACCAGCGCCGCAAGGACCGCATCGACCGGGCCAAGCAAGCCATGGGCCGCGGCGACAGGCGCTGAAGGACTGGCAGTTCGCGAGACTTCAAACATGGGCGGATCTTGCATCCGGCCTGTGTGAACCTGATGTGTACTGTGTAAAGCCATCGCAAACGCCCGCGTGGCGCGAATGCCTATGGCCCCTCTCGGGAAGCAGGGCGGGCGCTGCGAGATAATCGACAATTTGCGTCCGGCGCGCTTTCGCAGGAGCCCACAAGGCTTCCCCACCCTGCGGCCGGGCACCTGACCCGGCGTACCCTGCGGGCCCATGGAACTTTTTTGATAAATTGGCTGGCCTCATCGAGAGTGCTCACAGCCCGGAAAAGTCTTTCTTCAAGTTTCTTCTCAGTAACCACGATGCCCGCATACCGTTCCAAAACATCCACCGCCGGTCGCAACATGGCTGGTGCCCGCTCGCTGTGGCGAGCCACCGGCATGAAAGATGGCGACTTCTCCAAGCCCATCATTGCCGTGGTCAACTCGTTCACGCAGTTTGTGCCGGGCCATGTGCATCTGAAGGATCTGGGCCAGCTTGTCGCCCGCGAGATCGAAGCCGCTGGCGGTGTCGCCAAGGAGTTCAACACCATCGCCGTGGACGACGGCATCGCCATGGGCCACGACGGCATGTTGTATTCGCTGCCCAGCCGCGAAATCATTGCCGACTCGGTCGAGTACATGGTGAATGCGCACTGCGCTGACGCGATGGTCTGCATCTCCAACTGCGACAAGATCACCCCAGGCATGCTGATGGCCGCTATGCGCCTGAACATCCCCGTCGTGTTCGTCTCCGGTGGCCCGATGGAAGCTGGCAAGGTCAAGCTGGCCGTGCCTGCAGCGGACGGCACCAAGACCATTCAGATCAAGAAGCTCGACCTGATCGACGCCATGGTGATGGCCGCCGACGACAAGGTGAGCGACGCCGAGGTGGCCGAAGTTGAGCGCTCGGCTTGCCCGACCTGCGGTTCCTGCTCGGGCATGTTCACCGCCAACTCCATGAACTGCCTGGCCGAAGCGTTGGGTCTGGCGCTGCCGGGCAACGGCACCGTGGTGGCTACGCACGCCGACCGCGAGCAACTTTTCAAGCGCGCCGGTCGCCTGGCCGTGGATCTGTGCCAGCGCTACTACGAGCAGGAAGACGTGAGCATCCTGCCGCGCTCCATGGGTTTCAAGGCGTTTGAAAACGCCATCACGCTCGACATCGCCATGGGCGGCTCGACCAACACGATTCTTCACTTGCTGGCCATCGCCCAGGAAGCCGAGATCGACTTCACGATGCGCGACATCGACCGCCTCTCGCGCACCGTGCCGCAGCTATGCAAGGTCGCGCCCAACACCAACAAGTACCACATCGAAGACGTGCACCGCGCAGGCGGCATCATGGCCATCCTCGGCGAGCTGGACCGCGCAGGCAAGCTGCATACCGACGTGCCCACCGTGCACGCCAAGACCATGAAAGAAGCGCTCGCGCAATGGGATATCACCCAGACGCAGGACGAGGCCGTCAAGACCTTCTACATGGCAGGCCCTGCGGGTATCCCCACGCAGGTCGCGTTCAGCCAGAATACCCGCTGGCCCAGCCTCGACGCCGACCGCGCCGAAGGCTGCATCCGCTCTTACGAGCATGCGTTCTCGAAAGAGGGCGGCCTCGCGGTGCTCACCGGCAACATCGCACTCGACGGTTGCGTGGTGAAGACTGCGGGCGTGGACGACTCCATCCTCGTGTTCGAAGGCCCGGCGCATGTCGTCGAGTCGCAGGATGAAGCCGTGGAGAACATCCTCGCCGACAAGGTCAAGGCGGGTGACGTGGTCGTCGTGCGCTACGAAGGCCCCAAGGGCGGCCCCGGCATGCAGGAAATGCTCTACCCCACGAGCTACATCAAGTCCAAGGGCCTGGGCAAGGCCTGTGCGCTGCTGACGGATGGACGCTTTTCTGGAGGCACGTCCGGCCTGTCGATAGGCCACTGCTCTCCAGAGGCGGCCGCAGGCGGCGCGATTGGCCTCGTGCGCAACGGTGACAAGATCCGCATCGACATTCCCAACCGCACCATCGACGTGCTGCTGAGCGACGAAGAACTCGCCAAGCGCCGCGAAGAGCAGAACGCCGCTGGCTGGAAGCCAGTCAAGCCGCGCCCACGCAAAGTGTCCACTGCGCTCAAGGCATATGCCAAGCTGGTGACGTCGGCGGATAAAGGCGCGGTGCGGGACGCGTCACTGTTGGAAGACTGAAGCACATGGCACTGACGCGGGATGATCGTCCGCGTCAGGTGGCGCTGCAGAAATAAAGCCGCTCCCGAGAGAGCGGTTTTATTTTGCTCAGGCAGATAGTGGCGTTATATGACCCCAGGGAGAGTCTGAAACGGGTGGTTTCTGAGCCAAGCGACCCGGGCCCGCCGATGCCCGCGCATCATCCAGATCGAAAGCGCAGTCGAAATATTTTTCGTCCTCGCTCCAGGGGGCTTGCTCCTTCCAAAGTGTCTCTGATCAGTGCCGGGTCAGTCCGTGCGCATGAATGCCGCAGCAACGATTTTGGTAGTGCAACTGGCCACAGTTCTGGTCAGCAGTCCTGTAGGGCCGCGGCTTTGTTTGCAGCGGGTGCTGCGATCACCCGTTGTCGCAAGCGTGGTTCGATTCGTTGATCGGAGGAATCGAGCGCCTTGGACGACGCGAACCACAAAGCTCCTTTGAAAGGCCAAAGGCCTGACCGAGGAGCTTTTTCACGGGTGTGAGGGGGTCACTTTGCCTGCACTGAAGATGCCACGCCGTAGCTGTTCATCAGATTGCGGTAGTCCGGAATGTGATTGGCAAACAGCGTGCCGAGTCCTTCGACGTCGTTGCGCCAATCGCGGTGCAGTTCGCAGGCGACGCCGAACCAGGTCATCAACTGGGCACCGGCTTGCTCCATGCGGCTCCAGGCGCTGTGACGGGTGAGTTCGTTGAAGGTGCCGGAGGCATCGGTCACGACGAACACCTCAAAGCCTTCGGCGAGGGCCGAGAGGGCGGGGAAGGCCACGCAGACCTCGGTCACCACGCCTGCGATGATGAGCTGCTTCTTGCCGGTGGCACGGATGGCGGCCACGAATTCCTCATTGTCCCAGGCGTTGATCTGGCCGGGGCGGGCGATGTAGGGCGCATCGGGGAAGGTGGCGGTCAGTTCGGGCATGAGTGGGCCATTGGGGCCGTTTTCAAAGCTGGTGGTCAGAATGGTCGGCAGCTTGAAGTACTTGGCCAGATCGGCCAGCGCAAGCACGTTGTTCTTGAAGCGGTCGGGCTCGATATCGCGCACCAGCGACAGCAGGCCGGCCTGATGGTCCACCAGCAGAGCGGCGGCGTTGTTTTTGTCGAGGCGGGCGTAGTCTTTGCGGGTCATGAATGCTCCTTGGTTGAAAAACGGGTTTGAAGGCGAGTTGGGAAAAAAGAGGTGTTTGAAATCTCTGGCGTGCAGTGCTC
The DNA here is from genome assembly GCF_011305995.1 of Diaphorobacter sp. HDW4A. Lineage (GTDB taxonomy): Bacteria > Pseudomonadota > Gammaproteobacteria > Burkholderiales > Burkholderiaceae_C > Diaphorobacter_A. The sequence goes on from NZ_CP049910.1 coordinate 748,790, forward strand.
CCAGCGTTGCCCCGAGGAGGGCAACGCCTGGGATGGCTGCATGGGGCGCCGACGGGCGGCGCGTGCTCAGTGGGCCTGCGCTGCGCTGTCGCTTGTCACGCTTATCGTGGCCGGGATCTGCCCGAAGCGGCCGGTGCGCATGTCCTCCATGGCCTCTTCGATTTCGGCCTTGGTGTTCATCACGAATGGTCCGTAGCCGACCACGGGTTCGTTGATCGGCTCGCCCGAGAGCCACAACAGCGTCACATCGTTGTTGGCCTCGAGCAGGACGCGGTCGGCGTCGCGCTCAAGGTGCACCAACTGACCTTCGCGCGCCACCTGGTCACCGTTGATCAGCACTGTGCCGTGCAATACCACCACAGCCAGCGTGTGGCCGGGGATGGCAGGTAGCTCGGCGGTGGCTCCGGCTGCGAGGCGCACATCCCACACGTTGATGGGTGTGTGCGTCTTCGCGGGTCCGTGGCCTTCACCGAAGTCGCCTGCGATCACACGGACCCGTCCGGCATCATCCGGCAGCGCGATGCTGGGGATGTTGCGGTTCAGCAGGTTCTGGTAGCCGGGCGCACCGAGCTTGTCCTTGGCGGGCAGATTGACCCAGAGCTGCACCATCTCCAGCATGCCGCCGGATTGGGTGAAGGCTTCGGAGTGAAACTCCTCGTGCAGGATGCCTGAGGCAGCGGTCATCCACTGCACGTCGCCGGGGCCGATGGTGCCGCCCGCGCCGGTGGAGTCGCGGTGTGCCACCTCGCCTTCATAGACGATGGTGACGGTCTCGAAACCCCGGTGCGGATGCACGCCCACGCCGCGCGGTGCGGTGGTGGGTGTGAATGACATCGGGCCCGCGTGGTCGAGCAGCAGGAACGGGCTCAGCGCGCGGCCGTGGTCGCCGTAGCTGAACAGCGAGCGCACGGGAAAACCGTCGCCCACCCAGTGTGGACGGGGTGCATCGTAGATTCCAATGACTTTCTTCAGCATGGCGTGACTCCTTCGGGTGGCGGGCTGCTGCATTTGCTTGTGGCCTGCCGTTGAACATGTATGAATTATGTGTTTGGAACGATGATTTGATAAGTAAGCAATAATCGGCATCAGTGTTTCAATAATGGAACGATAACTTTGACGGAAAAGTGGCTTGCCGATGGTTGCTCCGGATCTGAATGAACTCTTCTACTTCGCCCGGGTGGTGGAGCACGGCGGCTTTGCGTCAGCGGGCCGGGCGCTGGGAATTCCCAAATCCAAGCTGAGTCGCCGAGTGGCGCAGCTCGAGGAGCGGCTGGGCGTGCAGTTGCTGATGCGCTCCACCCGCAGCTTTGCGGTGACCGATGTCGGCAAGCGTTACTACGCGCACTGTCGAGCGATGCTTACCGAGGCGACAGCGGCGGAGGAGTCGGTGGCGATGCTGCATGCCGAGCCATGCGGGCTGGTGCGGCTGTCGTGCCCGGTGGCGCTGCTGGCGTCGCGGGTGGGGAGCATGCTGGGCACGTTTATGGCGCAGTACCCGCGCGTGCAACTGCATGTGGAGGAGACGAATCGCCGGGTAGACGTGGTGGCTGAGGGGCTGGACTTGGCGATCCGCGTGCGCCCGCCACCGCTCGAAGACAGCGATCTGGTGATGCGCGTGCTCGCCGATCGTGGGCAAATTCTGGTCGCCAGCCCGCAGTTGGTGGCGCGCTGCGGTGGCAATCCGCTCGGGCCTGCCGATCTGTCTGACTGGCCAAGCATGGATGTCGGCGTTCCCAAAGAGCATCACCGCTGGCTGCTGCTCGGGCCCCAAGGGGCGAGCGCGGATGTGCGCCATCAACCGCGCTATGTGACGGGATCGTTGCTGGCGCTGCGTGCGGCGGCCGAGTCGGGTGTGGGGGTGGTGCAGCTGCCGCGCATGTTCGTGCAGGAGCTGTGCACGAGCGGCGCGCTGGTGGAGGTACTGCCCGGCTGGGAGCCACGGCGCGAGCTGGTGCACGCCGTGTTCGCGTCACGTCGCGGGCAGTTGCCTGCGGTGCGCGCGCTGCTGGATTTTCTGGCGGAGCAGTTCGAGCAGCTCAAGGAGGACTAGGACGGAGCGGGCACTCAGTCCCGTCCCGTTTGGATCAGGCGCCAGCGGATGTCGACGATTGCGTCTGCAGATAGTTTTGCAGGCCGATCAGATCGATCAGGCCGAGTTGCTTTTCGAGCCAGTAGGCGTGGTCTTCCTCGGTGTCGCGCAGTTGGGCGAGCAGGATGTCGCGACTTACGTAGTCCTTGTGCAGCTCGCACAGCGCCATGCTCGCCTTGAGGTTGGCGCGCACGGTGTACTCGGTCTCAAGATCCTTCTTGAGCATCTCGACCACGGTCTCACCGGGCTCGAATGCGTGCGGGCGCATGTCGGGCTTGCCTTCGAGCATCAGGATGCGGCGCAGGATGGCGTCGGCGTGTGCTGTCTCTTCTTCCATCTCATGGCCGATGCGCTCATACAGGCGCACGAAGCCCTGATCTTCGTACTGGCGCGAGTGGATGAAATACTGGTCGCGCGCAGCGAGTTCGCCGCGCAGCAATTCCTTGAGGCTTTCGATGACTTCGGGGATACCTTGCATGGTGATCTTCTTTCTTTTTGGGATACTGATAAACCCGAAGTATGACGGGCGAATCGCTCTTCGCAAAGTCAATTAGCCGGTATTGCGGATTGGGTGATTCTGACTCGCATTTATGGGCCTGCAGAGCCACCACGCGACCCCCACCAGAACCACCAGCGCGAACACATTGATCGCCTGCCAGCCAAGCGTCTGCATGAGTGCGCCGCAACTGAACGACATGATGGCGGCGACGGCGCTGTTAGTCCATTCCATCATCGGTTGCGCGGTTGCGCGCTCCTCGGGCGAATGCGCCAAAGTGAGCAGGGTGGTACCCGCGAGCAGCATGAGATTCCAACCTGCGCCCAGCAATAGTGAACTGATCAGAAACAGCGTGGCCGACAGCCCGCTCAAGGCCAGCGCCGCACTGGCCGTCAGCAGCAAAGCGCCTGTCCACGCGACCGGCCGAGCCCCCCAGCGATCCACCAGCGAGCCAGCTACCAGCGATGGCAGAAACATGCCCAGCACATGCCACTGGATCACCTGCGTTGATGTGCCCAGCGCGTGCCCGTGGCCATGCATGGCGAGCGGCGTGGCGTTCATCACCAGAATCATCAGCCCATGCCCGCAAGCCGTGATGCTCAGTGCCTGACGTATGGCGGGGCGCGACCAAAGCTCGCGACGCAGCGCCTTGTTGGATGGCGCTGCTTTCGCACTGACGGGCGCGGCCGAGACGCTCTCCGGCAGCCAGCTCAACAGCACCAAGGCGCACAGCGCCAGCACCGAGATGAACACGTACGCTCCCGCCATCGGTGTGGCAAACCAGTTCACCGCGTGCAGTGCCACACCGGGCGCGAACAGGGCTGCGGCGATGCCGCCCGCCACCACCCACGCGGCGGCGCGGCCCTTGTACCGGGCGTCGACACCGTCGAGCGCAGCGAATCGGTAGAACCCGGCAGATGCCTGATATACGCCAAGCAACAGCATTGCGCCGCAGAACAGCAGAAAACTCGCTGCATGCACGGCATAGGCGGCGAGCAACCCGGCCGCAATGCCGAACACCGCACCGCGCTGCAGCCCGCGGCGTCGTCCGCGCTGCTGCATCCAGCGCGCGAGCGCGCCCACGGCCAGCAGGTTGCCAAGCACCAGCAGGGCGAGCGGCAAGGTTGCGAGTAGCGACGAGGGCGCGAGGCGTTGGCCGATCAGCGCCGTCAACGCGATGCCGATGATGGAGCAGGACCAGTAGAGCGCCTGCGCTGCACTGAGCACGGCGAGTTGGGGGTGGCGACGAAGAATCATCATGATGGGTTGTGGACTCCACGGAGAAAAAACGAAAGGCGCAGGAAGGCCCGGCCGCAGCACGTTCGGCGCTGCGGAAATGAAGACGGAAACGGATCGCGTTGAGGAGGGAAATCAGCCGGAGCCAGAGCTAGAGCCAAAACGCTCGGCAAAGGCCTGCGGGCTTACCGCGAGATGCTTATGGAAGCTGCGGCGCAGGTTCTCGGGATGCCCAAACCCGCACAGCCGCGCGACGGTAGTCACGGAGGCTTGTTGCTGCCCGAGCAGCGCGGAGGCAGCTTCGACGCGCACGCGCTCCACATACTTGGCGGGCGTGGTGCCCAGCTCCTTTTGAAACACCCGCGCCAGCGTACGCGGCGGCAGGCAGGCCTTTTCAGCGAGCCGGCCCACGCTGAGGTCGGCTCCGATCTGCCCCGGAATCCAGTCGAGCAGTTGCGCCAGACGCGGTGCCTGTGTGGTCTCGGGTGCAAGCAAGGGGCTGAACTGTGCCTGCCCACCGGGCCGTCGCATGAACATCACCAATTGCCGCGCCACGGCCAGCGCACAAGCGCGTCCCAGATCGGCCTCGACCAGAGCCAGCGCCAGATCGATGCCGGCCGTCACGCCCGCCGAGGTGAACAGATGGCCATAGACCGGATGCCCGGCCTCGAAGGTGTGCAGCCGGTCGCTGTCCACTGCGATGTCCGGATTCATCTCGCGCAGCTGATCGACCCGGCACCAGTGCGTAGTCGCCGCCATGCCATTGAGCAGCCCGGCGCGCGCCAGCACCAGCGCGCCAGAGCAGACCGAACCCAGCCGCATCACGTGCGGCTCGATGTGTCTGATCCACGCACGCAGCGCCTCGTCGTGCTGGATCACATCGACACCATCGCCACCGGGAATCAGAACCGTAGAGTTGGCGGGCAGCTCCAGATCGCGCCAATTGCCATCGACCAGCATCCGGAGGCCACTCGAGGTGGTCACCGCACCTGACGCATCACCGGACACCAGTTGTGGCCGGTACCACGCTCGCAGGCCCTGCTTGATGCGGACATCGTTGGCCGTCGCAAACACCTGCAGCGGCCCGGCGATGTCGAGACTCATAGCGTTCTCATAGCCCACGCAGACCACGAGATGGCCTTCGCTGGCGCGGCGTGATCGGGCGGGTGAGGGCGTTGCGGATTTCCGTGGCATGGGAGAAGTGTGGGGCGGAATGGATGTGGCAACAATGACATTGACCGCATAGATTCTGCCATTTTGGCAAGATGCAGAAATGGCCCGCAGGCCCTTGTCGGCATCAAGGCTCAAACCCGTGTGTCCCGATACGGACAGACGCATGCGGCACAATGCCGCCCATGCTGATGTACCCGCATATTGATCCCGTGGCCTTGCAACTCGGCCCACTTGCCATCCACTGGTATGGCATCACCTATCTGGTCGCCTTTGGCCTGTTCATGTTCCTCGGAACCCGGCGCCTGAAGCACGAACCCTATGCCTCCATGAAAGGAGACCGCGCCTGGACGCGCAAGGACGTGGAGGATATTCTGTTCCTCGGCGTCGTCGGCGTGGTCGTGGGCGGACGGCTGGGCTATTGCCTGTTCTACAAACCGGGCTACTACCTGTTGCACCCGCTGGAAATCTTCTTCGTCTGGCAGGGCGGCATGAGCTTTCACGGCGGCATGCTCGGCGTGATCGCCTCGATGATCTGGTTCTCCCATTCGCGCAAACGTCCTTGGCTCGAAGTGACCGATTTCGTCGCCCCCTGCGTTCCGACCGGTCTTGCCGCAGGCCGCATCGGCAACTTCATCAACGGCGAACTTTGGGGCCGCTTCTCATCGCCCGACCTGCCGTGGGGCATGGTGTTTCCCCAGAGCGGCTCGATGTTGCCGCGCCATCCTTCGCAGATTTATCAGGTCTTGATGGAGGGTTTGCTGCTGTTTGTCCTGCTGTGGCTTTATGCGCGCAAGCCTCGGAAGTTGGGGGAGGTGTCGGCTGCCTTCCTCGTTGGCTACGGCCTGTTCCGGTTCATCGCGGAGTACTTCCGGGAGCCAGATGATTTTCTCGGGATTCTGTCTTTGGGGTTGAGTATGGGGCAGTGGTTGTGTTTGCCTATGATTTTGGCGGGGGCTGCTATGTGGGGGTGGGCTCATAAGCAGCGTTCTTGATTTTTCATTCTTGTTTTTGGCTTCTGTTGCGTGGCTGAGGGCGGGGGCCGGGAGTTCCGCCCGGCGGCGGAGTCACTTTTTGCGTGCAAGCAAAAAGTGATTGCCCCGCCGGGGGCAGTCCCGGCCTCCGTAAGCAACCCCCCCAGCCGCTCCTCGATCAGCCAAAAAATGAACCCAACCCGCGTTGAAAAAATCAACGTGGAAGAAACCCCGTCACCATCGAGTTGAATACCTCCGCATGTTCCCACTGCGCCCAGTGCCCACACTGGTTGAAGATGTGCATCTCCGCATTCGGAATCCCCCAGATCACGCGTAGTCCCACGTCGAGCGGCACAAAACGATCATCACGCCCCCAGATCACCAAGGTCTTGGCCTTGATCTCCGAGAGCCGGTGCCCGTAGTCGCTGAACTGCTTGGGAAACACCTGCAGGCTCTTGACGAAGTTTTCTAGATGATCACGGCGCGCGAGGATGTTGGCCAGGCGCTGCTGATAAAGCTCTTCGGTGAGGCTGCTCGCGTCGTAGACGAAGACGTTCATCATGCGCTTCAAATTCTCGACCGTGGGATCGCGGTAGAGCGCGCCGATGAGTTTGATGCCTTCGGTTGGCATGGGAACGAACTGGCTCGGGCCGCCGGTGCCGCCGCCCATGAGGATGAGCTTGTCGACGTTCTGCGGGTTGGCGAGCGCGAAGCCGACGGCGCTGTGCGCGCCCATGGAGTTGCCGATGATGTGGACCTTGGCGATGCCGAGTTGGTCGAGCACGGCTTTCAGGCAGCGGGCGTTCAGGTCGCTGCGCGAGCCGGTGCTGATGATGGTGTCGCTCTTGCTCCAGCCGGGGCAGTCGAGCAGGATGACGCGATAGCCCGCGTTGACCAGCGGTTCGATGTTGCGATGGAAATTCGCCCAGCCGCTCGCACCGGGGCCGGAGCCGTGGAGCATGACGACGACTTTTTCTCCGGCGCCGACATCGTTGTAGTGCAGTTGCAGGGGCTTGCCGTCTTCGGTGATGGTGATGAAGCGGCTGGTGGTGGATTCAGTGAGTTCTTTGGTCATGAGATCTGTCTTTCGTTGGAGAAGCAACGTGCGATGAAAGGCCGCGACTTCATCAGTCGATGGATGCGCCGCTGGCCTTGACCAGTGCGGACCAGCGCATCTGCTCGTTGCGCATGTACTTGCCGAAGTCCTCGGGCGAGGAGGCGAAGCTCTGCATGCCCTGTTCGTTGAAGCGCTTGAGCACTTCAGGGTCTTTCAGTGCGGCTGCGAAGGCCTGGTTGAGTCGATCCACGATGGGGGCGGGCGTGCCGGTTTTGACGACGGCCCCGAACCACACGCCGGCGTTGACACCGTTCACGCCGAGTTCGGCCATGGTGGGGACGTTGGGCATCTGCGGCGAGCGCTTGTCTGCGGCAATGGCGATGGGTTTGAGGCGCTTGCCCACGATCAGCGGGGCGGTGGTGATGACTGGGTCGAACATGAAATCGACCTGGCCGCCCATCACGTCCTGCAGCGCGGGGGCCGAGCCCTTGTAGGCGACGTGGCTGAAGTTGCCGCCGACCTTGGTGCGGAACATTTCGCCGAGCAGGTGGCCGATGGAGCCCACGCCCTGCGATGCGAATGTGAGGCCGTTGGTGCGTGTCTTGGCCTGCTGGATCACGTCGTTCAGGCTGTTCATCGGGCTGTTGGCCGGAACGACGAGCACCAGTGGCGACGAGGCGAGCGGGGTGACCGGCGTGAAGTCCTTGTTCGGGTCGTACGAGAAGTTGCGGTACAGCGTCGGGTTGATCGCGAACATCTCGGTGGCGCCGACGAAGATCGTATGGCCGTCAGCAGGCTGCTGGCGCACGGCACCAGCTGCGATCTGGCCGCCGCCGCCGGGGCGGTTGTCGACGATGACAGGCTTGCCGAGCTGGTCGCTGACCTTGGTGGCAAGCGTGCGCGTCACGTTGTCGGTGATGCCGCCTGCGGGAAACGGCACGACGATGGTGATCGCTTTGGATGGGAAGCTGCCCGTGGCGACTGCAGGCTGTGCCTGTGCTTGCATGGGCAGCAGTGCGGCGCTGGCGGCGAGGGCCAGGGCCGAGGTGGTGGAGCGGACGAAAAAGGAGCGGCGATTGCGCATGATGAATGTCTCCGTGGTCTTCTGGAATGGACGTTTGAACGTCCTGTTGAGAACGAGAAAGTGCTTGCTTACTGACCGAATTGCGCGCGCACGCTGCCCACGCCGGTGATGCGTGCTTCGAAGCGGTCACCCGCCTGCACCGGCACCATCGGGCCGAGCGCGCCGGTCAGCACCAGATCGCCTGCGCGCAGCGGCGTGCCGAGGCTCGCGAGCTTGCGGGCCAGCCAGACGCTGGCGTTGAGCGGATGGCCGAGGCAGGCTGCGCCGTTGCCGTTGGAGACGATGTCTGTGTCGGTGTTGGCGCCGCGCGTCATCGTCATTTCGCAGAGCTTGAGATCAAGCGCGTTGAGCTTGGTGGGTACGCCGCCGAGCACGACGAGGCCGCTCGATGCGTTGTCGGCGACGGTGTCGATAAAGCGGATGTTCCAGTTGGCGATGCGGCTGCCCACGATCTCGATGGCGGGGAGCACGTAAGCCGTGGCGTTGATCACGTCGACCAACGTGGCGTCAACCAGATCGAGGTCGCGCTCGAGCACCAGCGCGACCTCGGCCTCGACCTTGGGCTGCAGCGTGCGCGCGAGCGGGATGGGCTCGTCGTCGCCATAGATCATGTCGGCAAACAGCGTGCCGAAATCGGGTTGGTCAACGCCGAGCTGCTTTTGCACGGCGAGCGAGGTCAGGCCGATCTTGCGGCCGACGATGCGGCGGCCCTGCGATTGCGCGTGTCGCACGTTGGCGAGCTGCACGGCGTAGGCCGTCTCGTTGTCCGTGATTTCGTCGCGCATTGGCGCGATGGGCGCTGCGTTGGCTTCTGCCTCGCGAAGGCGTTCGGCCCAGCGTTCTATGTCTTGGGTTGGAGCGTTCATGGAGTGTTGAAGGGGTTGGTTGAACGGTGGGGTTGAACTCAGCTGTTTCTCAGCTGTTTTTCGTCAAATTTTTAGTTTTTGGTGTGCATGAACATCACCCCGTAGCCTGCGATCAGTGCGGGCATGCAGCGGTATGTCTGAAGCGGGCAGGGCAACTCGGTATCCAGCGGCAAGGCGCTGCGGGCCACTAGCCAGGTCTTGGATTCGTGCGCGGAATTGCCGGCCTGCTGCGAGATCGATTCCTCGCTCATCGCGCAGAGCGCATCGAGCTCGCCGCTCGCCATGGCCTGCATCCAGTTTCGATCCCACTCGGGGTTGAGCGGCTTCATCCAGTCGTCACCATTGGCGAGCGCCATGCCTGCGGCTTTCACGCGCTCGGTCTTGGCGTCGCGCTCTTGCTGCGTAGGCATGCGCTTGTTGGTGATGCGCTCGCGGATGGCGGGGTCGGGGTGCTCCATGGTGGGTACTGGTGGTTCGTGCGACAGGCCGCCCGAGCCGATCAGCAGGGTGCGCTCGGGCAGGGTGTCGAGAAATTGGCCGATGCTCTGGCCCAGCGTGCGGCAGCGCGAGAGGCGCGCGATGCTGGGTTGGGAGACCGAGTTCACGAAGATCGGGATCACCGGCGGCGTCTTCATCTCGTCGTCCCACAGGAACTGCAGTGCCTGAGAGAAGCCGTGATCGACCAGCATGCGGCGCGACACCGCCATGTCGAAGTTGTCGTCCATCAGGTGTTTAGCGAGGGCGAGTGCCTTGTCCTGTGCGACGTTGAGCGGGCCTGCAGGCGACAGGTAGTCGCCCACGGCGGTGGCCTCGGAGCCGATGCAGAAGGGAGGCATCAGCTCGTTGAAGAAGCCGTTGTAGTGGTCTGGGCCGATCAGCACAATCAACTCGGGTTCGAACTCGTGCACGAACGTGCGCGCGGCACTCACGGCGACGTCGATGGCCATCTGGTCCTCATCGTCGATGGGGTTGAGTCCCAGCAGCGGCGAATGCGACATGCCCAGAAACGCGCGGCTTGCGCGGCGTGCGGAGGAAGCGTAGGTCATGCCAGTACCTCCATGCGAGCGTGCAGAGCCTGCGCGAGTTGTTGTGTCACGTCGGACACTTCCTGGGGCGAGGCGAGTGCGGCCACGAAGCGATCGGGGCGTATGAACACGATCGATTTGGTCTGCGTGCTGAACCAGTCCTTGATGCGACCCTGCGCATCGCCGAGGGTGATTACGCCATCGTTGGTTGCTGATGCGTGCTGGAGTTGAACGGTCGGCATGACGCGGATGAAGCGTGCGCCGAGGCGTTGCCAGAACTCGCGTGCCGACGCGTCCATGCCGTAGCTTGGATCCGTGCCCCACGCGATGATGGCAAAGCGCAGACCGATCACGTCGTCGAGACGCACGGTTTCGCCGGACGTGGTGGTCATGCGCGGCTGGATGAACATGCGGCCGATGGGGCTGGGTTCGGGCACCTGCAGGCCGTGCACGAGGCGACCGACCAGCGATTCCTTCTTCTCTGCCATCAGGCCGAGCAAGCGGCTCATCGGCGTATTGCCGGAGCCGTCCAGCAAGCCGCCGAATGGCATCTTTGCGCCACGGTTGCTGGTGGCAGTCTGGTGCAGCACCACACCCTGTTCGTAGCGTGGCATGGGCTTGAAACGCATCTCGGCGAAATACTGCTTGACGGGCGGAAGCACGTTGAGCGCCAGCATGGCGGTGTCGCGCACCTTGGCGACGGTGTGGCTTTCGGGCGCGAAGATATCGCCCGCCACTTCAGAGAGATGGATCATGCTGCGCGCATGGGCGCGGCGTTCCTGCTCGTAGGTGTCGAGCAGTGCGGCATCGGCTTGGCCTTTGACGACCATGGCGAGTTTCCATGCCAGATTGCCCGCGTCGCGCATGCCGCTGTTGTAGCCCTGACCTTGCCACACCGGCATGATGTGTGCGGCGTCGCCAGCCAGCAGCACGCGGCCCGAACGAAAGCGTGCGGCCAGGCGCGCGTTGTGGGTGTAGACGCGCTTTCGGATGTAGTCGACCTTGTCCGGATCGGCGACGACCTTGCGCATGAGTGCTGCCAGGTTTTCCGGCTTGGACAGTTCTTCCTCTGTCTCGCCCGGCATCACCATGAACTCGAAACGGCGGATGCCGTGCGGCAGAGCGGCCGAGACGTAGGGGCGCTCGGGATCGCAGTGCATGTCGATGTGCGGAGTGCCGAGCGGATCGTTGCGCACGTCCACCACGATCCACTGATTGGGCTTGGTGCGGCCCTCGTAGGGGATGTTGAGCGTGCGACGAACCAAACTGTTGCCGCCGTCGCAGGCGACCAGGTAGCGTGCGGATGCGGTGCGCTGTTGGCCGGTCTCGTTCTGCACGACGACCTCCACGCCAGCATCGGTCTGCGAGAACCGTTGCAACTCATGCCCGAACAGCACCTCCACATGCGCGAAGCGCTTGAGGCCCTGAAAGAGAATTTCGTCCACTTGCGGCTGGATGAACGCATTGCGGCGGGACCAGCCGAATTCGTCGGTGCGTGGTTCGATCGACGCGAAGCACTGACCGCTGGCTGTGTAGAAGCGCATCCAGTGATCGGGTGTGATGTGGGCCTGCACCTGATCGGCCAGACCGGCTGCTTGCAATGTGCGCAATGCCTCGTCGTCGATGCCGATGGCGCGCGGATAGTCGATCACCTGATCGAGCTTTTCGACCACCAGCACGCTGACGCCGGCGATGCCGAGGGTGTTGGCGATGGTCAAACCCACCGGACCCGCGCCGACGATGATCACGTCGTGAGAGTCGGATGCATGCTGTCTCGTTGGGGTGGCTGTCATGAGGCGTCTCCGTGAGAAATATCAGTGAAAGGCGATAAGCTTTGATAATTCTCAAGGCGTGCCGGTACACTGAGAACTGCGTGCACTAGGTGCACATAAACCTTCGAGCTAACCCTTAAGACGAGTCTTGCATGTCTACACGACGCGGGATTTCAGCCTCCTTTGCGGACGCTGACTACAAGGAGGTGCGCAGCCTCTCGCGCGGGCTTCAGGTGCTGCAGGCGCTGAACCGTGCACCCGGTGGAATCGCATCGACCACTGAATTGGCGCAAACCTGCGGCGTGCACCGGACCACGGTCAAGCGCTTGCTGGAGACCTTGCGCGCCGATGGGTTCGTGCGGCGCGGCGAGAAGGAGGGACAGTACTACCTGACCTTTGCCGTGCGCAGTCTGAGCGAGGGCTTTGTGCATGACGACTGGGTCGAGCAGGTTGCGCTGCCGTTGATGCGGGCGGCCTTGCCGGACCTGATGTGGCCCTGCGATCTGGGCGCGCTCGAGGGAGGCTTTATGGTGGTGCGCGAAAGCACGCACCGCTTCAGTCTGTTGTCGCAGCACCGCGGAATGATTGGAGAGAAGCTACCGCTGTTCTTCACCGCCATGGGCCGAGCCTATCTGGCGGCCTGTTCGGAGGCGGAACTGGAAGGGTTGCTCGCGCTGCTCATGCAGCGCGACGATCCAGTGGGTGCGATGGCGCGCGACCGCGCCGCGGTCGACATGCTGATCTCCGAAACGCGTGCGCGAGGCTATGCGGTGAACGATGGCGACTGGGAGAGGGAGGCCGCCGTCGGGGCCATCGCTGTGCCCATTCTGTGTGCGCATCGATTGGTGGGCGGCATCAACCTGATCTTCCCGCGTGCGGCCGTGTCGTCCAGCGAGCTCGAAAGCCGCTATTTGCCGCGTCTCAAGCGTCTGGCGGCGCGCATTGGAAAAGACATGCAACCGTGGTTGCAAGGCAGTGACGAGTCTGCGTGAATACCCGAGTGGCATTGATCGTCGCATTTGTTCATAATTATGGAAAATTACACATGCGAATGCATTTTGTCATCCGTTGACGACCGATGTCGGCAGGATGGTGGGCTCTCGCGTTGTATATGAATGTGCCGATTGATGTTCTGGTCACGGGTCCGGACTGTTTGAGGTAGCCATGCGCACGCTTATCAACTCCATGCACGATCAGGTCGCAGAACGATTGCGAGCGCTGATCTTCGACGGAACGCTCGCCCCCGGCAGCTTTCTGGACGAGGTGCGGCTGTGTGAGCGGCTGGAGATTTCACGCACACCGCTGCGCGAAGCCCTCAAGGTGCTGGTGGCCGAGGGGCTGGCCCGGCACGAGCCGCGTCGTGGTTGCTTTGTGGCGCTGATCACTGAGCGCGATGTGGACGAGATCTTTCCGGTGATCGGTTTGCTCGAAGGGCGTGCCGCCTACGAGGCAACGCAGAACGCGACCGAGGCCGACATCAATGCGCTTGAGCTGCTGCATGAGCGCCTTCAGCGCCACGCCGACGCGGGCAGCATCAACGAATATTACGCGGCCAATCTGGCCATCCACGAAGCCTTCATCACGCTGGCCGACAACCGCTGGCTCGCGCAGAGCATTGGCGATCTGCGCAAGATCCTGCGCCTCGCGCGGTTGCAGCAGTTGCATGCGCCGGGTCGGCTCGACAACAGTCTTTCTGAGCATCTGGCCGTGTTCGCTGCGCTCAAGAGCCGCAACCCCGACGCAGCCGAGCAGGCCATGCGCAACCACCTTTTTGCCCAACGAGAGGCGCTGCGCGAGCTGGCACGTCTCCATTCTTCCCGGATCGCCCTATGAATGCCGCTACTACCTGGTTGTCTCGCAACGTCGCTCGTCTTATTGGCGGTGATTCGAAAGCATCTGACGCTTCCTCCGAAAAGGGAGCCGGCAAGGACACAGGCGCGCTGCGCTCGACCCATGACCGGCTCGAGGCCACGCTGAGGCGCGGCGCAGAGGCGTTGTCGCCGCGTGCGCTCAGGCGCGTGCTGGCTGATTTGCAGGAGGTGGTCGCGCCGCGTGTGAGCGAGGTGGAGGGTGGTCGTCGCGCTGAAGCCGTTGCCGCCTGGTATGCCGAAGCCACGCCCGAGGAGCGCCACGATCTGTGGCTGCTGATGTGCGAGCAGTTCACGCCCGACGCCACGCGCGTGAAGAACGCGCAGCAGAAGTACGAGGCCGCCGTAGGCACGCCCGATGCGCCGCAAGCAGAGGCCCAGTTGCGCCGCGTGCTGACCTCTCCGCGCACGCGGCTGCTGCAGCGGTTTGCGGTGTTTCCGAGTGGCATGCGGTTTCTGGTCGATCTGCGTGCGGAACTGCTGCCGCATCTCAAGGGTGACAAGCGCCTGATGCCGCTTGAGGCGGAGCTCGAGCAGCTCTTCGCGACCTGGTTCGATGTGGCGTTTCTGGACCTGAAGCGCCTGTCCTGGGACTCGCCCGCGTCGTTGATCGAGAAGCTCATCAAATACGAGGCGGTGCACGATATCCGCAGCTGGGCCGATCTCAAGAACCGACTCGACAGCGACCGCCGCTGCTATGGGTTCTTCCATCCGCGTCTGCCCAATGAGCCGCTGATCTTCGTGGAGGTGGCGCTGGTCACCGACATGTCGCCCAGCATCACGCCGCTGCTCGACGAATCTGCAGAGGCCGCCGATCTCAGCAAGGCGACGACCGCGATCTTCTATTCGATCAGCAACACGCAGACGGGTCTGCGTGGCGTGAGCTTTGGCGATTCGTTGATCAAGCATGTGGTGGAGACGCTCACGGCGGAGTTTCCCAAGCTCAAGCGCTTTGCGACGCTGTCGCCGATTCCGGGCTTCCGCTCGTGGTTGAACAAGAACTGTGCGCAGCAGCTCGACCTGCTGGACGAGAAACGGCTGGCTGATCTGGGGCGCGCGGTCGGCTTTGAGCCGCCGCAGTCCGCCCATGTGCTGGCTGCCACTGATGCGCATGCGCTCGAGCTCGATGCCAAGTCGCCCGTGCGCCAGTTCGTCACCGAATGCGCGGCCCGTTATCTGGGGCGCGGTATGGTGGACGACAAGCCGCTCGATCCGGTCGCTCGCTTTCACTTGGGCAACGGCGCTCGCGTCGAACGGCTGAATTGGGCGGGTGATCCGTCGTCCAAGGGCATGAAGCAGTCGTTCGGGATGATGGTGAATTACCTCTACGACCTCAAGAAGCTGGACAAGCACCGCAGCCAGCTGCACGAGGGACGTGTTCCCGTCTCGAGCGAGATCGATGCGCTGTGCCGTGACTGAGGAATTCTGTAGAGATCACGAATGGAATTAGAGCATTTGCTGCAACCGCGCAACAGGTGCACGTCTTTGAGCTGAACGCAGGAGAGTCGACAACACCATTTCATTTTCTTCGGGAAAGCCCGTGGATGTTGGATGCTGATGTGAACCTTGGTTTGTCAATAGCAAAAGCGATTGACTACAAATGTTCACATTTGCGGATCATTGAGGGTCTACCCATTTTGCGTGTGCGTCTCCAAATCGTGTGCCGCACGCACCATCCATCCAATCGAGAAGAACGAGGAGATAGAACAACCATGCCAGGCAACAACGCATTCCAGGCAGGCGCAACCGTGGGCGAAGCGGCGGTCGCGCAAGGCAATATGCAACGACGTGATGTGCTGCGTGCCGCAAGCGCGGCAGGCTTGATGATGGCCGGAGCAGGCCGCAGCTTCGCAGCCGATCCAGCGGCATCCGGTTGGCCAAGCAAGCCGGTGACCGTGGTTGTACCATTCCCGGCAGGTGGTGGCACGGATGCCTTTGCGCGTCCGTTGGCTGCGCAATTCTCCAAATCCACCGGCAAGGCACTGATCATCGACAACCGGGGTGGCGCAGGCGGTACCGTGGGCGCGAGCATCGCGGCCAAGCTGCCGCACGATGGCTACGGCCTGTTCATGGGCGCGGTGCACCATGCGATCGCACCGTCGATGTATCCCAAGCTTGACTACGACATCGAGAAGGACTTTGTGCCCCTTGCGCTGTTGGCCAAGGTGCCGCAGGTCGTCGTGGTCAATCCGCGCAACGTGACCGCCAGGGACTTCAACGAGTTCCTCGCGATGCTCAAGGCCAAGCCCGGCAAATACAACTACGGCTCAGCGGGCTCCGGCACTTCGCACCATCTGGCGGGCGAACTGTTCAAGCTGCAGACCAATACCTTCATCACGCACATTCCCTACCGTGGGGCGGGTCCGGCGCTGCAGGATCTGATCGGCGGCAATGTCGACATGATGTTTGACGGTCTGGGATCTTCCGCCGCACACATCAAGGGCGGCCGCATCAAGCCGATGCTGGTCTCGGGCACCAAACGCAACCCCGCGCTGCCCGACGTGCCCTGCGCTGCCGAAATGGGTCTGCCCGACTACACGGTGTCCACCTGGTACGGCCTCTGGGCTCCCAAGGGCACATCGCCGGAAATGGCGGCGCGCATCGTCGAGGAGTTCAACAAACTCGGTCAGGCCGACGAAGTGAAGGCTGCGTGGGCCAGCAACGGCGCGGAGTTTGGTGGACTGTCGTCGCAGGATTTCGGCAAGATGGTCAGCGCCGAAGTCAAGCGTTGGGCGCAAGTAGTCAAGGCTTCCGGCGCCAAGCTGGAGTAACTGCTTCTCAACCACACGCGCGCGCTCTACGAAGCCTTGCGGCTTCGGTTGGGTGTGGCTACCCTTGGTGAGACGGAAATACAGCCCCTTATCCTTTGTTGCGCAGCCTTGCCGTATCGACATACTGTCTGCGGCTGCGCGTCGCGGCTAAGGGGCTGTCTTTCCGCTGTGGTTGTGGATCGAGATGCATTGACGTTGATGACGTTGCTGTCCTGGACCGCTCCACCAATCACACCTTGCGCTTGCGTCGTTTTGACTGAATGGTCTGCTGCGGCACGGGCGCTGCCAGCACCATGTCGGCAAACGCGCGTCCGCCTGCCGAGATATGGTTACGCATGGCCTCCGCTGCTCCCTCGCTGTCTCCGTTGATGATGGCCGTGACCACCGCTTCGTGTTCGGCCTGCGAGCGCAGCAGGCGTTCGGGCTTTTCGAACATTTTTCCGCGATAGGGCGCCACGCGCAGGCGTGCCTCTCGGGTTTGTTCGACGATGAAGGCATTTCCACTGGATTGATATATCAGATCGTGCAGCTGCACGTTGGCCTGCTCGTAGCCAATAGAATCCGCCGCCTGGGCGCAGGCACGGGTGTCTTCCAGCGCCTGTCTGAGGCGCTCCTTCTGGTCGTTGTTGATACGGTTGGCGGCCAGCCGCGCGACCACGCCCTCGAGTTCACCCACGCCTTCCATCATCGCGATCAGCTCGCGGGTTTCCAGCTGGCGCACATAGATGCCGGCGCGCGGCAGGATGCTGATCATGCCTTTGGCGGAGAGCAGCAGTAGCGCTTCCCGCACGGGTGTACGCGAGGCCTGGAAGCGCTCGCAGAGCTCCTGCTCATCGATGGGGTCGCCGGGCAATAGTGCGCCGCTGCGCAGGTCTTGCTCCAGCGCCAGCCGAATCCGGTCCTGCATGCTTGACAGACCTAGGGTTTTCTCTGTATGTGCGATATGCTGGCTCATTTTCTAATATTAGATATATCTGTTGAAGCTAATGATACACATGACGCCCGAGTTGCACCTGCAAAATCACGTTGCCACCATCACGCTGAGAAGGCCCGATGTCGCCAACCGCCTTGCGCCCGAAGATCTGCCTATCATCATTTCCCACGTCGAGAAGATCAATGCGTCCGACGATGTGCGGGTGCTGGTGCTGCGCAGCGAAGGCAAGTACTTTTGCAGTGGTTATGATATATCAGAGGTTCAGAACAGTCAGGAAAAGGGCAGCAGCTTTGGTGAGATGGTGGATGCCATCGAACAGTGCCGTGCGGTGACCATCGCCGTGGTGCATGGCGGCGTCTACGGTGGCGCGACCGATATGGCGTTGGCCTGCGATTTCCGCGTGGGAGCGAATGGAGCGGAGATGTTCATGCCCGCCGCGCGCCTCGGGCTGCATTTCTATCAGGCGGGGCTGGAGCGCTATGTCACCCGCCTCGGGCTCGACACGGCCAAGCGCCTGTTCCTCACCTGCGAGCGGCTGGCGGCCGATGAGATGAAGGCCTGCGGCTTTCTCACGCATCTGGTCCAGCCGGACGCGCTCGAGACCACCGTCACCACGCTGACCGACACGCTGAGCGCGATGGCGCCGCTGCCGCTTTTCGGCATGAAGAAACACCTGAACCTGATCGCACGCGGTCAGCACGACGCCGACGCGATTGCGCGCGACGTATTCAAGACCGTTCATTCGGACGATTTGAAAGAGGGCGGCACCGCCTGGCGCGAAAAGCGCAAACCGGTCTTCAAAGGGCGCTGAGGACATCTCACGCTCGAAGACACACTACCAAAACGGAGACAAAACCATGAAGTTGAAGACTGCCCTTGCGGCGGCAATGACCGCGCTCGTCTGTACCTCTGCGCTGGCGCAGGGTGCTGCCTATCCCAATCGCCCGATCACGCTGCTGGTGGGCTTTCCGCCGGGTGGCGGGGCGGATGCGGTGGCGCGCATCGTGAGTGAAAAGATGGGGCGCGCGCTCAATCAGTCCATCGTGGTGGACAACAGGCCCGGAGCGGGCACGACCATCGCGTCCGATCTGGTGGCGCGTGCGCAGGCCGATGGCTACACGTTGCTGCTGGGCAGCTCCAACCTCTACGGCTCCGATCAGTTGCTCTACAAGAGCGCGCGCTATGACGGCGTGAAGAGCTTCACGCCCATCGCGCGCTGGGCCAAATCGCCGATGCTGCTCGCGGTGAAGAAGGACTTCCCCGAAAAGAGCGTCAAGGGACTGATCGAACTGGCACGTAAAGAGCCGGGCAAGCTGACCTATGCCTCGTCCGGCACGGGCGTGGTCACGCATCTGGCGGGCGCGTCGTTTTCGCACGCGGCGAGCATCGACATGCTGCATGTGCCGTTCAAGGGCGGCGCACCATCGATTCAGGCGGTGGGCGCGGGCGATGTGGACATGACCTTCGGCACTCCGCCCTCGGTGCTGCCGATGGCGCAGGGCGGCAAGCTGCGACTGGTGGCGGTGACCACGGCGGATCGTTCGCCACTGTTTCCCGATCTGCCGAGCATGAAGGAATCGGGTATCAACGATTTTGACTTCAGCATCTGGTTCGGCCTCTACGGCCCGGCCAATCTACCAGCCGATGTGGTCAAGAAGCTCAATGACGCCACCGCACAGGCGCTCAACGATCCCGACGTGAAGGCCAAGTTGGAGAAGCAGGGCAATGTCGCATGGCCGACGGGCTCGCCCGAGGAATTCAAGGCCTGGGCCATCGACGACGGCAAGAAGTACAAGACCATTACCGAAAATTCAGGTGCGGTTGCAGGAGTAGGCAAGTGAACCAGTCTGCAGTGGATTTGCCCCTTTCGGGCGTGACGGTGATCGACCTCACCCGAGTGCTGGCCGGGCCCATGTGCACCCAGACGCTGGGTGATCTCGGGGCGCGCGTGATCAAGGTCGAGCAGCCTGGCGTGGGCGACGACTCGCGCGCCATCGGGCCGTTTGTGGATGGCACATCGGCGTACTTCATGTCGGTGAACCGGAACAAGGAATCGATTGCGCTGAACCTCAAGGCTGACGCGGATCGCGAGATCTTCGAGCGCCTGCTTGCCAAGGCCGATGTGCTGGTCGAGAACTACCGCCCCGGCACGATGGAGAAGCTGGGCTACGACTGGGAGGAGCTGCATGCGCGCTTTCCCCGGCTGATTCTGGTGTCGATCTCGGGCTTCGGCCAGACCGGGCCGTATCGCGAGAAGCCCGCTTACGACATGGTGGTGCAGGCGATGAGCGGCATGATGAGCGTGACCGGCACGGCTGACTCCGGCCCGTGCCGCGTGGGTGTGTCTATTGGCGATCTGGGCGCGGGGCTGTATGCGGTGATCGGCACCCAGTCGGCGCTGCTGCGCCGGGCGCGCACGGGGCAGGGCGAGCGGGTGGACGTGTCCATGCTGGACTGCCAGATTGCGCTGCTCGAGAATCCGGTTGCGCGGCTGTCGGCGACGGGCAGCGTGCCGGGGCCCATCGGCTCGCGGCATCCGTCGATGGCGCCGTTCGACGTCTACGCCGCGCAGGACGGCTGGTTCGTGATCGCGGTGGGCAGCGATGCGCTGTTCAGGACGCTGTGCGGGCTGATCGAGCGGCCTGCGCTGGCCGACGCCCCGCGTTTTGCCTCGAACACCGAGCGCTGCAAGCATCAAGCCGAGCTGAAGGCGCTGCTTGAAGAACGCCTCGTGCAGGAGCCGCGCGCGCACTGGCTCCGTATTTTCTCTGACCACGGTGTGCCCACAGGTGAATATCATTCGGTGGCTGAAGCGGTCGCGCATCCGCAGATTGCGGCCCGCGGCATGATTGCGAGCGTGCAGGCGCCGAGTGGCGCCGCGCTGCAGGTGGCGTCGAATCCGCTGGTGGCGAGCTTTGGCGCCGATTCCACGGTGCGGCGCAATCCGCCAGCGCTGGATGGCGACCGCGAACGCATACTGCAAGATTTTGTGGATGCGGCCTGATGTGCCAGTTTGAGTGAGTTTTTCCGGAAGTGAGCTTTTGACGATGTCCAACAACAACCTGTTTTCCGCGCTGCGCGCAGCGTTTCCCGCCAACCTCGACGAGGTCGCCATCGAGGCTGCATCGCCGCGCGGCGAGCCGCTGAACTACACATGGCGCGACCTCGACAGCGCGAGCGCCCGCATCGCCAACATGCTCGATTCGCTGCATCTGCCTGAAGGCAGCCGCGTGGCGGTGCAGGTCGAAAAATCGGTCGAGGCGGTGCTGCTGTATCTGGCCACATTGCGCTCGGGTTATGTGTTTCTCCCGCTGAACACTGCGTATCAGAGTGCTGAGATCGAGTACTTCGTCGGCAATGCCGAGCCTGCCGTCGTGGTGTGCACGCCGAACAATTTCGGCTGGGTGTCCAAGATCGCGTTCAAGGCCGGTTGTGAATATGTCTTCACGCTCGGCGAGGACCGCAACGGCACGCTGCTTGAGCGCTCCACGCATTTCGGCGACAAGCACCAGCCGGTCGAGAGGCTGGCCGACGATTTGGCTGCGATTCTCTACACCAGCGGGACCACCGGCCGCAGCAAGGGGGCGATGCTCACCCATGGAAATCTGCTGTCCAACGCGGTGATGCTCAAGGATTACTGGGGTTTCAAGCAGGGCGACGTGCTGATCCACGCACTGCCGATCTTCCACGTGCACGGTCTGTTCGTGGCGATTCACGGCGCGCTGATCAACGGTAGCAAGATGATCTGGATGTCCAAGTTCGACCCCAAGGCCGTCATCGCCGCCATGCCGCGCGCGACGGTCTTCATGGGCGTGCCGACGCTGTATGTGCGCATGCTGGCCGAGTCCACGTTGACCAAGGCGCAGGCCAGCCACATGCGGCTGTTCATCGCCGGTTCCGCGCCGCTGCTCATCGAGACCTTCAAGGAGTGGCAGGACCGCACGGGCTTCACCATTCTCGAGCGCTACGGCATGAGCGAGACCATCATGCTGACATCTAACCCTTACGCCGCTGATGCACGCTACGGCAACCAGCACGAGCGCCGTGGCGCGACGGTGGGCTTTCCGCTGCCCGGCGTGGGCCTGCGCGTGGTGGATGACGCGGGCGCGGCGCTGCCGAAGGGTGAGATCGGCAACATCCAGGTGCAGGGCCCGAACGTGTTCAAGGGCTACTGGCGCATGCCCGAGAAAACCAAGGAAGAGTTCAGCGCCGACGGCTGGTTCAAGACCGGCGACGTGGGCAAGGTCGACGAGCGCGACTATGTGAGCATCGTCGGCCGCAGCAAGGACCTGATCATCAGCGGCGGCTACAACGTCTACCCGGCCGAGATTGAAGGCTACATCAACGACATGCCGGGCGTCGCCGAAAGTGCGCTGGTCGGCGTGCCGCATCCGGACTTCGGCGAAGTCGGCATCGCGGTAATCATTGCCAAGCCAGGCGTGACACTGGACGGCGAGGAAATCATCGCCAAGCTCAAGTCACAACTCGCGAACTTCAAGATTCCCAAACGCTGCTTCATCACCACCGAACTGCCACGCAACACCATGGGCAAGGTGCAGAAGAACCTGCTGCGCGATCAGCACAAGGGCTTGTTCGCGCGCTGACTCGTCGGTCTAGTGTGATCACTTGGCGGGGCGCATCAGCTCCGCCAGTTCCGTTTCTCCACGTGCCTGCAGCGCATCTGCGGCACCCACCAGATCACGCGTCTCGCGGTTCTGGCTCAGCTTGGATTTTCCCGTCAGCGCGGTGATCGCGATCTCGATGCCGACAATGTTCTGCAGCATGCCGTTGATGAAATCAGGCGCGGAATCGCCCATCTTCCATGGCTTAGGCTCGGCGGCCTCGTGTTTGCGCGTGAGCAGGGCGACGACGCGGCGCACGAACTTTTCATCGTCGCGGATCGTCAGCACGCCGTGCGCGTGCACCACTTCGTAGTTCCAAGTCGGCACGAGCCGATGGGTCTCATGCTTGCTCGGGTACCAGTTGGGCGAGATGTAGGACTCGGCGCCGCGAAAGATCACCATCACTGGCGTGCCTGTGGGGCAGCGCTGCCATACGGGATTCGCGCGGGCGACGTGGGCGATCAACTGGCCGTGCTTGCCCACGGCGGGATCGAACTCGAACGGCAGATGGTCGGCATCGAGTTGGCCATTTGCATGCGTGACCAGCGTGCCGAGCGGGTGCTCGCGGATGACACGCTGCAGTTGCTCGGGGCGGCTTTCGGCGAAGTGGGCGGGGATATACATGGGGCTTGCGTTCCGGAGTGGGCGTCGTTTTCAGGTGGACTGTCGCAGAAACGTGGCCGGGTCAAAAGAGCCAGCCCTGCCTATTTTGACGGGTCCACGCTCAAGCACCTTGATCGGCTCTACGCCCATCGTGCTTCCATGAAAAAAAGGCAGCACGTGGCTGCCTTTGGTCGAATGCCCTGAAACGCTCAGCGAAGTACGAGCACCGGAATGTGCGAGTGCGTCAGCACATGCTGGGTTTCGCTGCCCAGCAGCACGCGCTTGATGCCCTTGCGGCCGTGGGAGGCCATGACGATCAGGTCGCAGTTGTTCTTGGTGGCAGCGGAGATGATGCTCTCGGCGATCAGCTCGGACTTGGCGACGACGGACTTCACCGAGATGCCTTGTTCGGTGCCCAGCTTCTTGATTTCGCCCAGTTCGGCCAAAGCCGCGTCACTCCAGCGCTGCTCGACCTGCTTGACCTCGTCACGGTTCAGCGGCGCGCTGCCCTCGAAGTAGCTGCGGGGATAGCGCGGCACCACCTTCAGGGCCACGATGGATGCGCCACACAGCGCCGCAAGGCCGAGGCCGGATTCGACAGCCTTGTCGGACAGAGGAGAGCCGTCAGTGGCTATCAGGATGCGCTTGTACATAGAGAACCTCCTTGAGAGTATCCGCGGCCAAAAAGTCGCAGGATCATTGATAAATCAGTGAGCACTGTTGCTTGCAACGGCTTGTTAACTGAAGCATAGGTGCGAGCAGGGCCTGGACTCTTGATTCAAGTCAAATTGCATTGGGGGCTTGAGATTTATCTTTCGTCCTATGTCAATCAGCAACTCCAATAAGCAGGCGATAGTGCAAGATTTTTCGTCTTTGCAGGCCCCAGTGTCCGGGGCTGCTGAAACGGATGCACATGTCACGCTGCTGGATGACCCCGAGGAGTGGGGCTCCTTCGGACGGGAGCTGCCGACGACGGGCCTCTGGGAGTCGTTTGTCGTGCTCGATGGCATGCATTGCGCGGCCTGCGCACTCTCGATCGAGGATGCGCTCAAGCAGGTTCCTGGGGTGCTGGAGGTTGATGTGAGCGCAGCCACCCACCGTGCGCGCGTGGTGTGGAATCCTGCCCAGGTCTTGCCGTCGCAATGGATGGCCGCCGTGCGCAAGGCCGGTTACCGCAGTCTGCCCGCGATGGACGCGCTGATGCGCGAGCAGCGCCTGCGCGAAAGCCGCCGCGCGCTCTGGCGCTGGCTGGTGGCGGGTTTTTGCATGATGCAGGTGATGATGTACGCGTGGCCTGCATATCAGGCGACGCCGGGGGATCTCTCGCAGGAGATGGAGACGCTGCTGCGCTGGGCCTCATGGGTGATCAGCGTGCCCGTCATGTTCTTTGCGTGCGGCCCGTTCTTCTCGAGCGCGCTGCGAGACATTCGCGAGCGCCGCGTGAGCATGGATCTGCCGGTGGCGCTCGGCATGTTGATCACCTTTGTGGTGAGCACGCTCGGCACGTTCGATCCCAATGGGCCTTTCGGTGCCGAGGTCTATTTCGACTCGCTCACCATGTTCGTGTTTTTCCTGCTGTCGGGCAGGTTGCTGGAGCTGCGCCTGCGTGATCGCACGGCGGGCGCGCTGGAGGCCGTGGCCAACCGCTTGCCGGACAGTGTTGAGCGCAAAGATGCCATCACCGGCGAATTCGTGCGGGTGACTACGCGGCGGCTAAAGTTGGGCGACACCGTGCGCGTGCTGCCGGGCGAGGCCTTCCCCGCCGATGGGCGCATCATTGTGGGCGAGACGCAGGCCGATGAGGCGCTCTTGACCGGCGAGTCTCGCCCCGTGAGCAAGCCGCTTGGCGCCGGTGTTTGCGCCGGCAGCTACAACTTGCGCGCGGCGGTCGAAATGCGGGTGGAGCAGATGGGCGATGGCACGCGCTTTGCGCAAGTCGTTGCGCTGATGGAGAACGCATCGCTGCAGAAGCCGCGCCTCGCGCAATTGGCCGACAAGGTGGCGCGTCCGTTTCTGATCGGCGTGATGCTGGCGGCGCTCGCTGCCGCCATCTGGTGGTGGCCGACCAGCCCGAGCCATGCGGCGATGGTGGCGGTAGCGGTGCTGATCGTCACCTGTCCTTGTGCGCTCTCGCTGGCGACGCCGGTTTCCATGCTCACCGCTGCCGGAACTCTGGCGCGCAACGGCGTGTTGGTGCGCAATCTGCAAGGGCTGGAGTCGCTCGCCTTGGTGGACACCGTGGTGTTCGACAAGACAGGAACGCTGACGCGCGACGGGTTGTCGGTGCTTTCCACGCAGGAGTTTGCGAACGCTGGCGTCCCGTGGCCGCTGGCGCTGGCTGTTGCGCTGGCGCGCCAGTCGCTGCATCCGGTGTCGCGCGCGGTGGTTGGGTTCGGCAGCGAGCGGGCGGCATCGACCGAAGTGGACAAGTGGGTGCTGGAGTCGGTGCAGGAAGTGTCCGGAGCGGGCGTGATGGCGGTTGCGAGACATCCTGCTTTTCCAGATCAAACGCTGAATGTGAAGCTCGGCTCCGCGAGGTTTTCCGATGCTGCTCCGCGCGAGGACGGCATGCAGGAGGTAGTGCTTTCGCTCGAAGTGCAGGGCGTGCGAAGTGTGGCACTGCGCTTTGAACTCTGCGAGGACCTGCGCTCGGAATCGACGGCGGTGATCGCAGCTCTTCAGCGCGAGCGCATTCATGTCGAACTGCTGTCGGGTGACAACGCGGCGGTGGTGCAACGTGTGGCAGGGCAGGTCGGCATTGCCGATGCGCATGGCGACTGCACGCCGCAGGACAAGCTCGCGAGGTTGCGGGAACTGCAGGCCGAAGGCAAGCATGTCGCGATGGTGGGTGACGGCCTCAACGATGGCCCCGTGCTCGCGGGCGCGCATGTGTCGTTCGCCTTCGGCCGCTCGGTGCCGCTCGCGCAATCTCGCGCCGATTTCGTCGTCATGGGCGATCAGCTTGAGCTGGTCTGGCAGTCACTCTTGCTCGCACGTCGCACTATGCGCGTCGTGCGCCAGAACCTGCTGTGGTCGGCGATCTACAACGCCATCTGCGTGCCGCTTGCGATTGCCGGTTATATGCCTGCATGGCTTGCCGGATTGGGTATGGCTGCGAGCTCGCTGCTGGTGGTGCTCAATGCCGCGCGACTGGCTCGCGCGCCTGGGCTGGTCGCCGTTCGCGAGACCACTTCCGCTTCTTCCTTCAACAGGCCAGCCGCACGGGTGGCCGCACTCGCCACGGAGTCGATCTGATGGACATCCTCTACCTGCTCATACCGCTTTCCGTGGTGCTTGTTCTGATCGTTCTCGGCGGACTTTGGTGGGCTGTTTATCGCGGCCAGTTCGAGAATGTAGATCAAGAAGCTGAACGAATTTTGAAAGACGGTTGATGTGCGTCAACGCCCAAAAGTTGACGCTGTTTCAAACTGATACCGCTATATAAGAGGTACTCGATGGAATCGCAAAAAGCAGGTGTATCGCACTACAACGACACTGTTGTGCGGCAGTTTTCTATCATGGCCGTCGTGTGGGGGGTGGTGGGGATGTTGGTGGGCGTGATCATCGCCGCCCAACTGACCTGGCCAGAACTCAACTTCGGCATTCCGTGGCTGAGCTATGGTCGTCTACGGCCTTTGCACACCAACGCGGTGATTTTCGCGTTCGGTGGTTGCGGCTTGTTTGCCACAAGCTATTACGTTGTTCAACGTACTTGTCAGACCCGGTTGTTCTGCGCGCCGCTAGCGGCGTTCACGTTCTGGGGTTGGCAACTGGTGATCGTCGCGGCGGCCATCTCGCTGCCGTTGGGCTACACCTCCGGCAAGGAATACGCCGAGCTGGAGTGGCCCATCGACATCCTGATCGCACTGGTCTGGGTCGCCTATGCCATCGTATTCTTCGGAACCGTGGGTATGCGCAAGGTCAAGCACATCTACGTCGCCAACTGGTTTTTCGGTGCCTTCATTCTTGCCGTGGCGCTGCTGCACATCGTCAACAGCGCGGCCATTCCGGCAGGCTGGATGAAGAGCTACTCGGCCTATGCCGGCGTGCAGGATGCCATGGTGCAATGGTGGTACGGTCACAATGCCGTGGGTTTTTTCCTGACCACGGGCTTCCTCGGCATGATGTACTACTTCGTGCCCAAGCAAGCCGGTCGTCCGGTGTACAGCTATCGACTGTCCATCGTTCACTTCTGGGCGCTGATCTTCACCTACATGTGGGCGGGTCCGCACCATCTGCACTACACCGCGCTGCCTGACTGGACCCAGTCCGTGGGCATGGTGTTCTCGCTGATTCTTCTGGCTCCGAGCTGGGGCGGCATGATCAACGGCATGATGACGCTGTCCGGCGCATGGCACAAGCTGCGCGACGACCCCGTGCTGCGCTTCCTGATCGTCTCGCTGTCGTTCTACGGCATGTCGACCTTCGAAGGTCCGATGATGTCCATCAAGACTGTCAACGCACTGAGCCACTACACCGACTGGACCATTGGTCACGTGCATTCCGGCGCTCTGGGCTGGGTGGGCCTGATCACCATGGGCTCGCTGTACTACCTCATCCCGCGCCTGTTCGGCCGTGGATCCAAGATGTACTCGACCAAGGCCATCGAACTGCACTTCTGGATGGCGACCATCGGCATCGTGCTGTACATCGCCGCGATGTGGATCGCCGGTGTGATGCAGGGCCTGATGTGGCGCGCCATGAATCCGGACGGCACGCTGACCTACACCTTTGTCGAAAGCGTGAAGGCGACCTATCCCTTCTATGCCGTCCGTCTGCTCGGCGGTCTGCTGTATCTCGGCGGCATGGTGGTGATGGCCTGGAACGTCTGGATGACAGCGATCTCCGGTCGCTCGGTCAATGTGAGCATTCCCGCCGCGAACGCAGCGCACGCCTGATAGTGGAGTAATTGAATGTCTGAAGCTCAAAACAAGGCTACGACCGGCTTTTCTCACGAAAAGATCGAGACCAACAATTTCCTGATGATCGTCCTGATCCTGTTGGTGATCGCCATCGGTGGATTGACGGAAATTGTTCCGCTGTTCTTTCAGAAGTCCACCACGGTGGCAGTGGAGGGCGTGAAGCCCTACACGGCGGTGCAACTGATTGGACGTGACATCTACATTCGCGAGGGTTGCTACAACTGTCACTCGCAGATGATCCGTCCATTCCGTGCCGAGACGCTGCGCTACGGCCACTACTCGGTGGCGGGTGAGTTTGTCTACGACCATCCGTTCCAGTGGGGCTCCAAGCGCACAGGTCCTGACTTGCACCGCGTGGGCGGCAAGTACAGCGACGAATGGCATCGCATTCACCTGAACAATCCTCGTGACGTGGTGCCCGAGTCCAACATGCCGGCCTACCCATGGCTGGAAAAGACCGTGGTGGATGCAAGCGTTGCCGCACCGCGCATGAACGCGCTGCGCAAGGTGGGCGTGCCCTACACGGACGAAGAAGTCCAGGGCGCTGCCGAGCAGCTCAAGGGCAAGACCGAGCTGGATGCGCTGGTCGCATACCTGCAGGTCATGGGCCGTGCATTGAAGTAAGGAAAGAAGGAGAAAACCATGGACATTTCGACCATGCGCAGCGTCGCCACCGTGGCATCGCTGATCTGCTTTGTGGGTATCTGGGTCTGGGCCTGGCGTCGCGCCAACAAGAACCGGTTTGACGAAGCAGCCCAACTTCCCTTCATCGAGGACTGAGGTCCTCTCAAAGAACAAAGAGAAATCCCATGAGTGACTTCACCAGTAATTTCTGGTCGATCTACGTGGCAGGCATCACCGTTGTCGGCATTCTTGCCTGTCTGCTGCTGCTCATCTTCACCGCCAGGAAGAAGGTGGTATCGGCCAGCGACAACACCACAGGCCATGTCTGGGACGAGGACCTGACCGAGATGAACAACCCGTTGCCTCGTTGGTGGATGTGGTTGTTCGTCATCACCATCGTCTTCGGGCTGGCCTATTTGGCCGCGTATCCCGGTCTGGGCGCATTCAGCGGCAAGCTGAACTGGACGCAGAAGGGCGAGTACGAGGCCGAAGTGCAGAAGACCAACGAGCAGTGGGCTCCTCAGTACGCGCGTTTCGGCTCGATGTCCATCGAGCAGATGGCGGGCGACAAGTCGGCCATGGCCATTGGTGACCGCTTGTTCATGAACAACTGCGCGCAGTGCCACGGCTCGGACGCGCACGGCAGCAAGGGCTTCCCGAACCTGGCCGACGGTGACTGGCTGCACGGCGGTGCGCCTGATCAGATCTACAAGACCATTCACGATGGTCGTATGGGCGTGATGGCTCCCGTGGCCGCTGCGGTCGGTGGTTCCGATGATGTCCGCAATCTCGCACACTACGTGCTGAGTCTGTCGGGCAGCCCAAGCGATTCCATCAAGGCCGCTCTCGGCAAGCCCAAGTTCGCGGTCTGCGCGGCCTGTCACGGCATGGACGGCAAGGGCAATCAGGCGCTGGGCGCTCCGAACCTGACCGACGATGTCTGGCTGCACGGCTATGGCGAAGACGCCATTGTCGCGATGATTACCAAGGGCAAGATGAACGAAATGCCCGCACAGAAGGACAAGCTCACCGAAGACCAGATCAAGGTGCTGGCGGCCTATGTGTGGGGCCTGTCGAACAAGTCGGCTGCGCAGTAATTGCGCTGAAAAGAAAATGAAGAACAACGCCGGCCAGTCCTTCACAAGAGGACGGCTGGCGTTGTCGCTTCAAGAGTCGGATAGATAGAACTACAACTTCCACGAAGATAGAGATCATGGCGTCAGAAGATGGTGACAACGCTCCAAAACGGGTCATTCCAATAACTCCAGTGTCCGAGGCGGAGCAGCTCGAAAGTGTTTCTCTTTACGAGGCGCACAAGAAGATCTATGCCCGCTCGATCAGCGGCGTGTTCGCGCGTTGGCGCTGGCTGCTGGTGTTCCTGACGCAGGCGTTCTTCTATCTCGTGCCCTGGTTCCAATGGGGTGAGCGCCAGATGGTGCTCTTCGATCTGGATGCCCGGCGCTTCTATCTGTTCGGGCTGGTGCTCTATCCGCAGGACTTCATTTATCTCACTGGTTTGCTGATCATCTCGGCTCTGTCGCTGTTCCTGTTCACGGCGGTGGCTGGGCGTCTGTGGTGTGGCTTCGCCTGTCCGCAGACGGTCTACACTGAGCTTTTCATGTGGATCGAGCACAAGGTCGAAGGTGATCGCAGCGCGCGTATGCGTCTGGATCGCGGCGGCTGGACCTTCGAGAAGATCTGGAAGAAGATCACAAAGCAGACCGTCTGGATCGCACTCGCGCTCTGGACCGGCTTCACTTTCGTGGGCTATTTCGTGCCGATCCGCGAACTGGGTGCTGAACTGCTCGCCCTGCATGGCACATGGCAGTTGTTCTGGGTGCTGTTCTATGCGTTCGCGACCTATGGCAATGCGGGCTACATGCGCGAGCAGGTCTGCATGTACATGTGCCCATACGCACGTTTTCAAAGTGCGATGTTCGATAAGGACACACTGATCGTTGGCTACGACGCGGAGCGTGGCGAGCCGCGCGCGCCCCGTACCCGCAAGGTGGACCACAAGAGCAAGGGCTTGGGCGATTGCATCGACTGCAGCATGTGCGTTCAGGTCTGCCCGACCGGAATCGATATTCGCAATGGGCTGCAGTATCAATGCATCGGCTGTGGCCTGTGCATCGACGCTTGCAACTCCGTAATGGACAAAATGGAGTATCCGCGCGGCCTCATCCGCCTGAGCACGCAGAACGGTATCGCGAACAAGCTCACGCAGTCGCAGATGTTCAAACGCGTGCTGCGTCCACGTGTGCTGTTGTACAGCACGGTGCTGGTGAGCCTGTGCATCGCAATGATGGTGAGCCTCATTGGCAGAACGCCGCTGAAGGTCGACGTGGTGCGTGACCGAGCAGCGCTTTCGCGCATTGTGGCGGGAGGCAAGCTCGAGAACGTATATCGCTTGCAGATCATGAATGCCACTGAAAGTCAGCGCAGCTATCACATCAGCGCGACTGGATTGGACGGCATTATGGCGATCGCCGATCCCGATCTGACCGTTGGGCCGGCGGAATCCAAGTGGGTGCTGGTGCGTCTGCAGATTCCATACGGCACCGCGGCGGCAGGTTCTCACAAGGTCATGTTCGAAGTGGCTGCACAGGAGGATGGTGCCAAGGTGAATGAAAAATCGGTCTTCCTGGTGCCGCGTTGACGCGGCAGGAAGAAGTTGGCTAGTGAAACTGTGTGGATGGCGCAAGGCAACCAGCGTCATTCACGAAGAGAAGGAACCTCAATGAACACGCAAAGCACGACTCCTGAAATTTTGGACACGGCTCAGTGCCAGCCCCCTGCATTGCCATGGTGGCGTCATGCGCATGTCTGGTTGATCATCTCCGGACCGGCCATCGTCGTCGTAGCGGGCTTCGTCACCCTGTGGTTGGCCATTCGCACGCCGGACCCCGTGGTGGAGGAAGACTATTACCAGCGCGGCTTGAAGATCAACGAGACGCTGCGTCAGCAGCACAGTGATCGCAGCATGTTGCCCGCAGTGAAGGGGCGCAACCACGCCGCGACGGAGGACGATTCCATGCATCAGACGGATCGGTGATTTGCCGATTTTTTGGTGTCAGGGCTTGCGCTATGTACACGCGCAAAGGGCGATGCTAACGTTCTTGGCATGTGAAGAACGATGCAGGCCGCATGAACAGCATGTCGCGGCATCGGACACCGAACTTAAGCAATTCAAAGCACAGGGAGACTACGCGATGAAAGCCCAACGACTCATGTGGATTACATGGCCCGCCTTTCTCATGGCGGGCGTGATGGAGATGTTTGTTTTTGCCTTTGTGGATCCGCAGGCACTGGAGTGGTTCAATGAGCCGTTGAACATGTCGAGGCAAGGCGTCTACACCATTGCCTTCTTCGCGTTCTGGGCCATCATCATGGCGGCAAGCGGGTTGACCACCTTGCTGTCACTGTCGCCATTCGAGGTCAACCGATGCCCCGTTCCCTGCGATGAACGCCCAGCAGACTGCGCGAAGTTTTCAACCTGAAATTTTGACCAGAGTATTCAAGGTCCAGAGCACTCTCGGCCGCAGCCTTCAGAGGAGGGTGGCAGCGAGTCAGTTACCCGTGGCGCCATGCGTCGCTCGCAGCGCATCAAACTGGCGCGGCCTAGGCGGAGGCTTGCCGAGCAGGGGCAGCCCCGCAGGGAGAGCTGCGTCCCCCTGCCCGCATTGCGCAAGCAATGTGTAGAGCGGGAGAATGTGCGCAGCGACTCAGGGGGCTGTCATTTTTCAGTGGCAGGTTTGCTGGCTGTTGACGATGTTGCGCAGTGCGGTGGCATCAATGATGCGCACATGGCGCTGCTTGACTTCCACAATGCCTTCTTCAACGAACTTGGAGAACGTGCGGCTCACCGTTTCGAGCTTCAGGCCAAGGTAGCTGCCGATTTCTTCGCGGGTCATGCGAAGCACCAGTTCCGATTGTGAGAAACCGCGTGCGTGCAGGCGCTGCACGAGATTGAGCAGGAAGGCGGCCAAGCGTTCTTCGGCACGCATGCTGCCGAGAAGCAGCATCACGCCATGCTCGCGAACGATTTCGCGGCTCATGATCTTGTGCACGTGGTGCTGCAACGCCTTGACTTCGCGGGAGAGTTCTTCAATGTTGTCGAAAGGCATGACGCAGACTTCGGCGTCTTCGAGCGCAACGGCATCACAGGTGTGGCGATCACTCACGATGCCGTCAAGACCAATGATTTCACCGGCCATCTGAAAGCCCGTGACCTGATCGCGACCATCTTCGGTCGCCACGCAGGTCTTGAAGAAGCCTGTGCGGATGGCGAACAGCGATGTGAAAGGCTCTCCATTGCGAAACAGCGTTGCGCCGCGCTTGACCCTGCGACGAACTGCGACCACCTCATCGAGTCTTTTTAGTTGATCGTCGGACAGGCCGAGTGGCATACAAAGTTCTCGCAGGTTGCAGTTGGAGCATGCGACTTTGATGGTTTGCGGTGTCATTGCAATGGCGCCTTATATAAGTTATCGGTTATTGGAAGTGGATAGTCCACTTGCCCCTCTACCGTTGGCATTTATGGAAAGAGCAGGAAGGATTGTCCCAGCCTACAAGAAAAGTGAATTGACTTGTATCAAGGACATTTCCGAACAGGTGCGGCACAGTAACAGCAGAACCTATGGAATCCGCTATGCCTGTTGTTACTCCCGAACTCATTCGACAATTCGACGTTTCCGGGCCCCGCTATACGTCCTACCCAACGGCAGATCGCTTCGTTGAAGCGTTTGGTCAAGATGACTATATCCTCGCTCTGCAACAGCGGCGCATTGGTTCTAATGCCAAAGCGCTGCCATTGTCCCTCTATGTGCACGTTCCGTTTTGTGAGTCTCTTTGCTATTACTGTGCGTGCAATAAGATTATCACCAAACATCCGGAGCGGGCGGAAGCGTATCTTCGCTATCTGAGTCGAGAGATCGATTTGCATACTGAACACTGTGGTGTCAATCAGCATGTAAGCCAATTGCACATCGGCGGAGGCACCCCGACATTTTTGTCGAATGAGGGTTTGCAGGATCTGATGTCGATGATCCGCCGGAATTTCGTGCTTGAACCCGGCGGCGAGTACTCCATCGAGATCGATCCAAGGACTGTCAACAATGATCGCCTGACGTTTTTGCACCAACTTGGGTTCAATCGATTGAGCTTCGGTGTGCAGGACTTCGATCCCGAGGTGCAGAAGGCCGTGCACCGTGAGCAGCCAGCCGAGCAGGTTTTCCAGCTGATGGAAGAGGCTCGCAGGATCGGCTTCGACTCGGTGAACGTGGATCTGATTTATGGCCTGCCGCGCCAGACGCCTGAATCCTTCGAGCGCACACTGGCTCAGGTTTGTGAGCTGCGGCCGGACCGGATTGCCCTGTATGCCTACGCCCACTTGCCGGAGCGCTTCAAGCCGCAGCGTCGCATTCTCTCGGACGATCTGCCCATGCCCTCCGCCAAAGTCGCAATGCTGGCCCGTTCGCTGGAGGTGTTTCAGGAGGCGGGATTTGTCTACATCGGGATGGATCACTTCGCGCTACCCGACGATTCCCTGGCCATTGCCAAGCGTCAGGGGCGTCTGCATCGCAATTTCCAGGGTTACAGCACGCAGCCCGATTGCGATCTGATAGGGCTAGGGGTGTCGGCCATCGGCAAGGTTGGGGCCACCTACAGCCAGAACGCGAAGACGCTGGATGATTACTACGACTGCATCAACCATGGGCGATTGCCAGTCGTGCGCGGGCTCGCGCTCTCGCGCGACGACCTGCTGCGTCGCTCGGTCATCATGGCGCTGATGTGTCAGGGCGAGCTGTTGTTCGAGTCCATCGAGCAGGCTTGGCTGATCGATTTTTCCAGTTACTTCGCTCCCGAACTGGAGCAACTGGAGGCCATGCAGGAGCAGGGGTTGGTCAGGTTGCACGAAGACAGCATCGAGGTTACCGCCATGGGTTGGCACTTCGTGCGCGGCGTCGCCATGCTGTTTGACCGCTATCTGCAGGGCAATCGCAACCGCGAACGCTTCTCGCGCATCATCTGACCGGCCATGTGGGCGATTGCCTCGGCCGCCTTTCTGATGGGATTGCTAGGGGGGGCACATTGCCTCGTGATGTGTGCTGCCCCGTGCAGCGCGCTTTTGCAGTCCTCGAAGGAGGGCGGTGATCGCATCCATGTCGTGAAATTCGTGCGCAACGGGCACTCTTGGCTGCGCCCGTTGCTGTTCCATCTCGGGCGCATTCTGGGTTACTCGCTCGTCGGGGCCATGGCCGCCTACGCGATGGACCGGCTTGCGTGGTTCAGTCAGGGTACGAGCGCGCTGCGGCCCGTCTGGAGCATCGTGCACGTGGTCATCATCGGCTGGGGTTTGATGATGTTGATGCGTTTGAATGCGCCCGCGTGGATGGAGTCTGCCGGACGTACTCTCTGGCAACGCGTCCAGCCGGTGGTCTCACGCCCCGGTGGAATTTTTGCAGTGGGCTGTGGTTGGGCTTTCATGCCCTGCGGACTGCTGTATTCCGCACTGTTGTTGGCAGCCCTGAGTGGTGGGCCCGCCGCTGGTGCGCTTTCGATGGCGCTGTTTGCCGTGGCGAGTGGCATCTGGCTGTTGGCGGGGCGCTGGCTCTGGATCAGTCTGGGCGAACGCGTGCGTGATCCGCGCTGGGAGGCCTGGGGCTCCCGGATTGCGGGGCTGATCTTGGTGGCGTTGGGCGCAATGGCTCTTTGGTGGGGTGTTGTGCATCAGCAGCCCGCGCCTTGGTGTCTACCATGAGAGCGTGTTTGCGGTCTCTACGCGGTCTTCCAGGCGCGGCCTCGGGCGGTCTGCTGCGTTGCAAATCCTCGCAATAGCCCAAGCTATTGCTTGCTGTTTGTGCCTTGCAGCCCATCCCGATCCGCATCCTGCAAACCTTCGCGCTGAGATCGCAAACACGCTCTGAATGAAAAATGGCTCCTGACGAGGTCAAGGAGCCATTTTTTGGAATAAGGTGTCTGCAAACGCCGCCGAGCCGTCATCCTGAACCGGGGGTTCAGGTGGGCAAGAGCAACCTGACATTGGGTTCATCTGACGCGAGACGATCACGCTCATCAGGTAATGTATCAAGCCCGTGCTCAGGGAGCATTGGTTCAAGGAAATATAAAGCCCGACAGCATCGCAGACGCCTCCATTGTAGTTGTCTGGAGGGCGTCCTTTGAATAGCTGAGGTCAATTCTCGGACGTTGTTGGACTTCTTTACAGAAGTACGTGCCGTCAGAGCAGGCGGCCGTCGTCGCCCAGTGTTTCATCCAGACGCTGCAGCAGGCCCCGCACGCGGGCTTCGTCGTCCTCGCTCAGCGTCGGCGTGGTGTGCGTGGCTGCGGGCGCTGCAGTGGCAACCGCAGCGAGCAAGGCATCCGTCTGTTCCTTGGCCGCCAATGCCGCAGTTTCGTGGTCGGCTATCTCGAACGCCATGTTGAGTGCAGCCAGCACGGCAATGCGTTCGCGCGCGCGGACCTTGCCTGCATCACGGATGCGAGTCATCGCCGCATCGACGCGTTCGACCGCGCTGAGCATGCGCGTTTCCTGGTCTTCGGGGCAGCTCAGCAAATAGCTCTGCTGCATGATCTTGACCTCGATCTGCTTCATGACGCTTCGTCTTTCGAATCCGGAATATCGGGCAGCCGCTCCAGCAGCGAATCCATGCGGTGGCGAACCGTCTGAAGGCGGGATTTGAGGGAGTCGCGCTCTTGCGTCAGGGTCAGAACCTGCTGGGACAGCAACGCGTTGGTGCGCTGCAATTCAGCATGACGAACCAACAGACGCTCAACGCGCTCGGAGATCTGATCTAGGGAGGATGGTGGAGCCATACAAATACTATTGTACGGATCGCGGCATAAACAATCGTAAAATTACGTCGTTGGTGCTCGCGGCGTGGTTCACACGCCGCAGTTCAACGGGAAGCAGGGACGGGTCTCCGCCATGGAAATACCCCGAGCCTGCGCTGCCCCCGCAACGGTCAGCGGACGAATCCCACAGGGATTCCCTCTTCGCCAGCACAGCCACTGCATGCCTTGAACAAGCGCGCGGGAAGGCGGTTGAGGAGTGTGCCGCCAGCCCGGATACCGGCCAACACGGTGGTCTTGAGTGCTCGCGTTTCCTGATGGCATGGAGTCAGCAGGGTCTTCTCGCGCGCCCAAGGCTGTGATGCCATTGTGCCGACGGGGAGGTCGGACGCGGTGATTCCTCCAATTTTTGTCCATGATGACAACTCGTTCTGTTGTGTTGGCCCGTTCTGCGGCTTTGCCTTTGGCGCTTGCCGCCTGTTTTCCTACTTTTGCCCAGACGCTGGTGGCCCAGGCCGCCACGGCATCCGAACTGCGTGAGACGGTGGTGACCGCCACGCGCGTGGAGCAGCCACTTTCTGATCTGGTGGCCGATGTATCGATCATCGACTCGACGACGCTGCGCAAGAGCGGCGCCGTGAGCGTGGCGGACGTGCTCTCGCGCGTGCCGGGCGTTCAGATCTCGAGCAATGGCGGCCCGGGTGCCAACGCTGGCGTGTTCGTGCGTGGAGGTGAGAATCGCTTCACCGCCGTCTACATCGACGGCGTGCGGGTGGATTCGCAATCGGTGGGAGGCATGCAGTGGGAGCAGATCCCGCTCTCGCAGATCGACCGCATCGAAGTGCTGCGCGGCCCGGCTGCTGCGGTCTATGGTTCCGACGCCGTCTCCGGCGTGATTCAGCTCTTCACCAAGAAGGGCGAGGGCAAGCCAGCGCCCTATGTGGGCGTGGGCTTCGGCAACCAAGGCACGCGCACGGCGGAGGCCGGAGTGAGCGGCAGCGCGGGCGCGTTCGATTATTCGCTCGGCGTCTCGCATGAGCGCAGCGATGGCTTCAACGCCCGTCCCATCTCCACCGTCAACCCCGACGATGACGGCTACAAGCGCACCTCCGGCAACGCGCGCGTGGGCTGGAACTTCGCGCCCGGCCAGCGCCTGCAGGCCTCGTTCCTGGCCAGCAATCTGAATTCGCAGTACGACGACACCGTCAGCCGCACGAACGACGACCGCAACCACAACCAGCTGCGTACCGCCGCGCTGTCGTGGGATGCCAAGTGGAGCGATCGCTACAGCACGCTCGTGCAGGTCAACGAGTCGAACGCCAAGTACAGCTCAGAGCCGAAC
The DNA here is from genome assembly GCF_011305995.1 of Diaphorobacter sp. HDW4A. GTDB lineage: Bacteria > Pseudomonadota > Gammaproteobacteria > Burkholderiales > Burkholderiaceae_C > Diaphorobacter_A. Next base: position 786,057 of record NZ_CP049910.1, read on the forward strand.
TTCTACATGACTGAGACGACGGTGCGCAGCTACTTGTTCCAGAACGAGTACCGCGTGGGCGTGCACCGTTTCACTGCGGCGCTCGAGCGTCGCGAAGACGAGCTGCACAACCCGGCGACGGCGTTTGCGCCCGATCTTAAACGTGATCGTTCGCAGAACGCACTCGCGCTCGGCTACGGCCTGATCGCCGGAGCGCATACGCTGCAGGCCAATCTGCGCCGTGACGACGACAGCGAATTCGGCGGCAAGAGCACCGGCAGTCTCTCGTATAGCTACGCGATCAACAGCGAATGGCGCGTGACGGCCGCGGGCGGTACCTCGTTCCGCGCGCCGACGCTCTACCAGCGCTTTAGCGAATACGGCGATGCATCGCTGCAGCCCGAGACTGGCCGCAATATCGAGATTGGTACGCGTTGGACGCGTGGCTCGAGCAGCGCGGGCGTGGTGGCTTATCGCAACCGCGTGAAGAACCTGATTGTCTACGGCGCTGCGGGCACCTGCCCATCGCCCTGGGGCTGCTATCAGGCCGTGGGCCGTGCCGAATACGAAGGCGTGACGCTGAGCGCCGCGCACAAGCTCGGCCCCGTGTCGTTGAACGGCTCGGTCGATTTCCAGAATCCGCATGATCTGGATACTGGCCGTCAGCTTGCACGTCGCTCCAAGCGCTACGCCAAGCTGAGTGCGGACACCGACATCGCTGGCTGGACCGTGGGGGCGGAAATGAACGCCGCATCACGCCGCTACGACAGCTCCTCGGGCAACAACATGCTCGGCGGCTACACGGTGTTCAACCTCTACACCAGCACCAACATCGGCCGCGATTTCACGCTGCTTGCGCGCGTGAACAACATCGCCGACAAGGACTACCAGCTCGCACGCAACTACGCCACGCCGGGCCGCACGCTCTACGTCGGTCTGAAGTGGGCGCCGCAGTAAGCGCGGCCGTTTGAACGCAGCACAAGGCCGCATGGAATCAGCATGACGACAAGACACGGCATCGACAGCGATCGCAACACCATTGCACGCAGCGAGCTGATTCTGGGCGGCCAGAAAAGCGGCAAGTCGCGTCGCGCGGAACTGCTCGCGCGGCAGTGGCTTGCCGGGTGCTCTGCGCATCGCGCTGGCCTGATCGCGACAGGGCAGGCGTGGGATGACGAGATGCGTGAGCGCATCGCGCGCCATCAGCGCGACCGGGCCGAGCGCGTGCCGGGCCTCTTCACGCTGGAAGAGCCGCGTGCGGTGGGCGAGCTGATCTCCGTGAAGTCTGATGCGAACACGCTGCTTATCGTCGATTGCCTCACGCTCTGGCTCACCAACTGGCTCATGCCCATGGAAGCTGCGGACGTGAGCGGGCACGATTGGGCGGCGCAATCGGCTACATTTTTGCGCTCCGTGAGGAAAGCGCCCGGACCCGTCATCCTGGTGGGAAACGAGATCGGTCTGGGTGTGATTCCGATGGGGCGCGAGGTGCGTGCTTTTGTGGATGCGTTGGGCTTGCTGAACCAGCAGGTCGCCAGCGCCTGCGCCCGTGTGACGTTGATGGCGGCGGGCTTGCCGCTCAGTTTGAAGGACGAGTGAGTGATGAGTGAATCGAGCGGCGTTCGCAGTGCCCCATCCCGTTTTGCGCGCATGGCAACGATGGTCCGGCGTGCTGCATTGGCAGCGCTCATCTTGGACGGTTTTGTCGCTTCGGCGCATGCGGTCCAGATCATCGACGATCGGGGCAAGACCTTTGATTTCAAGACAGCGCCGCAACGCATCGTGTCCTTGCTGCCGTCGCTCACCGAGAGCGTCTGCGCGCTGCAGCAATGCCATCGCATCGTCGGCACAGATCGTTATTCCAACTGGCCCGCATCGGTGAACCAGTTGCCCAAGGTCGGCGGCGGTATCGATCCCAACATCGAGGCCGTGGTGGCGCTCCAGCCCGACCTGGTGCTGATGTCCACCAGCGGCCGTGGACGTGATCGGTTGGAGGCGTTGGGCTTCACCGTCGTCGCGATGGAGCCGCGCCAACTGGCCGATGCCGAGCGGGTGCTCAACACCGTCGGTGCGATCTTGCATGTGCCGCCGGAGCAGGGTGCCCAGCGCACCTGGCGCGAGATCGACGCGGCGGTGGAAGCCGCTCGGCAATCGCTGCCCGCGCGCGTCAAGGGCGTGCGGGTCTATTTTGAAGTGAGTCGCGGTCCCTATGCGGCGGGTGAGAAATCCTTCATGGGCGAAATCCTCACGCGGCTCAGTGCGCGCAATGTCGTACCCGCATCGCTCGGGCCGTTTCCGCGACTCAATCCTGAATTCATCGTGCGCGCGAATCCCGACGTCATCATGATCGGCAATCGCAGCATGCAGGAGGCCGAGACCTATCCGGGCTGGGGCGCGATGAGGGCGGTGCGCGAAAAGCGCGTGTGCTCGTTCGACGCCGCCGAGTCCGACGTGCTGGTGCGCCCCGGTCCGCGCATGGCCGAAGCCGCGCGGCTGATGGCACGCTGTCTGGCGGACAAGGCGCCATGAGTTCATCCATGGCTGCATCCTTGTCCGACATACCTGCACTCAGCTCCAATCGCCATCGCGCCGCATGGTTGATGCTGGCATTGGTACTCATCAGCGTGCTGCTGATCGCGGTTGGCGCGGCTGTGGGCAGCACGGGTTTCGAGAGCCTGATGCATCTGGCGGACGACCCCGTGGCGCGGCAGATCGTCACGGAAATCCGTTTGCCGCGCACCGTCGGCGCGTGGTTGGCTGGTGGCCTGCTGGGTCTTGCAGGAGCCATCGCGCAAGGGCTGTTCCGTAATCCGTTGGCCGATCCGTATTTGCTGGGAAGCGCATCGGGCGCCACGCTTGGCGGAGCGCTCGCAATGACGTGGCTCGGCGTCGCGCCCGCATCGGCCAGCCTGTTGGCGCGCATGGGCATCACCGGCGTGGCCTTTGTGGGTGCGGCGGGTGCAGTCATACTCACTTTGATTCTGGCGCGCGGCGCTCAGCACACTCTGCGCTTGTTGCTTGCGGGTGTGATTGTGGGCGTGGTGCTGGGCGCGGCTCGCGATCTGGTGGAACTCAGTTCGCCGGAAATTCTGCAGGCGATGCAAGCCTTCACCCTCGGCACGACGGCGTTCGTCGGGTGGTCTGCGGTCGGCATGATGTTTGGCAGCTGGCTGCTGTGCGCTGTGACGGCATGGGCGTTGGCGCGCGCGCTCGATGGGCTGACGCTGGGTGAGGCGACGGCCGCTAGTCTGGGCCTCCCGCTCGGACCGATGCGCGCGGGGCTGATTGCCGCCATGGCGCTCGCGACGGGAACTGCTGTGGCGCATACCGGCCTGATTGCGTTCGTTGGTTTGGCCGCGCCGCATCTGGTGCGCTCGATGGTGCGGGTGACGCATCCATGGCATGTGCTGCTCTCGGGCCTCATGGGCGCGGTGCTGCTGCTGGCGGCCGACGTGCTCGCGCGTTGGCTGATCGCGCCGCAGGAACTGCCAGTCGGAGTGCTCACCGCAGCACTTGGCGGTACCTATCTACTGTGGCTCATGCACCGCCGCTCGTCGAGTGCGGGAGGTGGCCTATGACCTCGACACAATGGGCGATCCGCGCAAGAAACGTCACCGTGCGTGCGGGCGATGCCGAGATTCTTCATGGCATCGATCTCGACATTCCCGCCGGTCGCTGGACCAGCATCGTCGGGCCGAATGGTGCGGGAAAATCGACGTTGCTCAAGGCGGTATCGGGGTTGCTCAAGCATGCCAAGGTGCAGTCCGATATCGAACTGCTGGGTATACCGTTTCACCAGATTCCGGTGCGCGAGCGCGCGCGCCGCATGGCCTGGCTCGGGCAGAACGAAGTCGCGATGGAAGAGCTTCAGGTCCACGATGTGGTGATGCTCGGTCGTTTGCCGCATCAGGCCTGGCTGGCGCCGCCGGGCAAGGCAGATTTCGATGCGGTCGAGCAGGCGCTGCAGGCCACGCAGGCATGGCAGTGGCGCGCCCGTCCGCTTTCTCAACTTTCGGGTGGCGAGCGTCAGCGGGTGCTGCTGGCGCGTGCGCTCGCGGTGCAGGCCGAGGTGCTGCTTATGGACGAGCCGCTCGCGAATCTTGACCCTCCCCATCAGACCGACTGGATGCACACGGTGCGCGATCTTGTTGACGCGGGCAGCACCGTGGTCAGCGTGCTGCACGAGGTGTCGATTGCGTTGCAGGCCGATGATCTGGTGATCATGGCGAACGGGCGCGTGCAGCACCACGGTGCGTGCAGTGATCGCGCAACCCATGCGGCGCTCGAAGAAGTGTTTGAGAGCCGCATCCGCGTGCAGCAGGTCGATGGTGTCTGGGTCGCTCTGCCGCATTGGCGGTCGCGGCACAAGGCACCGGCCTGAACCACTACTCCATTCAATCGTGCGAAGCCGCACGGAACACAACGGAACAAGCAAAATGGAAATCGAAAATCCGCCAGTGGACAAAAGCTACGAGAAGCCCGACGGCGAGCGGCGCGGCCTGCTGCTCGTGAACACGGGTGATGGAAAGGGCAAGAGCACGGCGGCATTCGGCCTCGCACTGCGCGCCCATGGCCGCAGCAAGAAGGTCAAGATCTTCCAGTTCATGAAGGTGCCGACTGCGCGCTTTGGCGAGCACCGCATGTTTGAGAGTCTGGGCATTCCCATCGAAGGGCTGGGTGATGGCTTCAGCTGGAAGAGCCGCGACCTTGAACATTCCGCCGAGCTTGCACGCGAAGGCTGGGAACGCGCGCGCGCGGTGATCATGTCGGGTGACCATTTTCTGGTGGTGCTCGACGAGATCACCTATCCGCTGATCTACGGTTGGTTGCCGCTCGATCAGGTGTTGGCCACGCTGGCCGAGCGTCCGCGCCATGTGCATGTGTGCATGACGGGCCGCCGCTGCCCGCAGGAGATCATCGACGTGGCGGACACTGTCACCGAGATGAAGCTCATCAAGCATGCCTTCAAGGCAGGCATTCCCGCGCAGCGCGGCATCGAGGATTGATGGAGGCGGACGGTATTTTGCAGACAGGCGGAATTTTCGCGTTGGCCTTGTTGATCGCGCTCGTGGTTGACCGTTGGTGGGGCGAGCCCACTGCACGCTGGCATCCCGTGGTGTGGATGGGGCGTGCGCTGCAGCGCGTGGGCAACGCCACTGCGCCGACCGAGCCCACGGGCCGCGACATGACGAGCTTCTGGCGCGCGGCCGTATGCTGGTGCGTACTCGCGCTGATCGGCGTGGCTGTGGCGGTGCTGCTGCAGGCGGCAATTCTTTGCTACGCGCCGTGGTGGCTGGCTTGTGTGCTGCTGGGCCTGTTGATCAAGCCGATGCTGGCTTGGCAGATGCTCCACGCGGAAGTGACGGCAGTGGAGGATGCACTGGCGCGCTCGTTGTCCGAAGGTCAGGCGCAGCTTGGCCGACTGGTGAGCCGTGACGTGCAGGTGCTTGGCGAGGTGCAGGTGCGCGAAAGCGCCATCGAATCGCTAGCTGAAAATCTCAATGACTCGGTGATCGCGCCGATCTTCTGGCTCGTCGTCGCCGGGCTGCCGGGCGCGGTTCTTTATCGTTTTGCGAACACGGCCGATGCCATGTGGGGCTACCCCGGAATGCGCGGCGGACGTTACTGGCAATGGGCGGGAAAGTGGGCCGCGCGGGCCGATGATGTGATGTCATGGATTCCCGCGCGCATCACGGCCGTGGCGCTGTGGTGCGTGACGGGCTGCGAACGCTGGAGCGCACTGGTTGCGAATGCGCGAAAGACCCCCTCGCCCAATAGCGGCTGGCCGATGGCTGCGATGGCGCTGGCGCTTGGTGTGCGCCTGTCCAAACCCGAGGTGTATGTGCTCAATCCGGAAGGGCGCAACGCAGAGCCGGGTGACATCGCACGCAGTGCGGCGATCGCCTCGCGTGCGGTGGGTTGCGTGGTGATGCTGGCGGTTTTCTGTCTGGTGTCGATGGTGGTGGTACGCGCATGATGCTGCAGGCCATTCCCGAATCGGTGCACGGCGGGCCGGATGCAAAGGGCGTGCCGCGGCATGATTTTTCGACCAATGCGAATGCATGCGGGCCTTGCGAGATTACGCAAGCCGCGTTGCGCAACGTTGATGCCGCGCACTATCCCGATCCGCACTACACGCAGTTGCGAGAGTGGCTTGGTACGTTTCATGGAGTCGATGCGGATCGCATTGTTCTGGCCGCGAGCGCGAGCGAATTCATGCAGCGCATCAGTGCCTTCGCGGCGCGCATCGGCTTTCGCCATGCGCGCGTGCCGCAGCATGGCTATGGCGACTACACGCGGGGTGCGCGGGTCTGGGAGCTGGAGCTTGCAGCAAGCGATTCGCCCGCGCTGCACTGGGCCTGCGAGCCGGCGAGCCCGCTGGGCTCGCGCGATGCGGCCATTGATGATTGGTTGGATGAGTCCGTCGCGACGCACGACATCCGCGTGCTCGATTGCGCCTATGTGCCGCTGATGCTGGATGGCGCGACGCCGCGCCTGCCGAGCACCGCCTGGCAGCTCTGGACGCCGAACAAGGCGCTCGCGTTGACGGGGGTACGCGCGGCTTATGCGATTGCGCCCGCGCATGTGTCGGCGGAGCACCTCGCCGTGCTGCGCGCGATGTCGGCATCATGGCCCGTCGGGTCGCACGGCGTGACCATGCTCGAGAGCTGGATCGCGCCCGAGGTGCAGCGTTGGCTGAAGGCATCGCTCGCGACATTGAGCGATTGGAAGCGCGCGCAGATCGCGCTGTGTGAGTCACTCGGGTGGTCGGTGCTTCCGGGCAGTCTCTCTAACTATTTCACCGCGCGACTGCCGCAGGAATGCCGCATGGACGAGGTGCTGAGTGCGCTGCGCAGTTGTGGCATCAAGCTGCGCGATTGCGCATCGTTCGGTCTGCCGCAGCATGTACGGGCGGGCGTGCTGCCGCCACAGTCGCAGGCAGCATTGAGAGATGGTTGGATACAGGGAGTCATCGGATGAGTGCACGTTGCATCATGGTTCTGGGCACGACGAGCGGGGCGGGCAAGAGCTGGCTCACCACGGCGCTGTGTCGTTGGTACGCGAATCAAGGCTTGAGGGTTGCGCCGTTCAAGGCGCAGAACATGAGCAACAACGCGCGTGTGGTCTCGGCGCACGATGGCGGCTTCGGCGAGATCGGCAGTGCGCAGTATTTTCAGGCGCTTGCCGCACGCGCGACGCCTGATGTGCGCATGAACCCGTTGCTGCTCAAGCCCGAGGCCGATACGCACAGCCAGGTCGTGCTGCTCGGGCAGGTGAGCCGCGAGCTCACGGCGCTGCCATGGCGTGGCCGCAGCCAGAAAGTGTGGCCGCAGATCGCGGCGGCGCTCGATGAGTTGCGCGCCGAGAACGACGTGGTGGTGATCGAGGGCGCGGGCTCTCCGGCCGAGATCAATTTGCATGCGAGTGACGTGGTCAACATGCGCGTGGCGCGGCATGCGGATGCGCGCTGCCTGCTGGTCTCCGACATCGATCGCGGTGGTGCATTCGCGCATCTCTTTGGCACGTGGGCGCTGCTGCCAGAAGATGAACAGGCGCTCATCAAAGGCTTTGTGCTCAACAAGTTCCGCGGCGACGCTACGCTGCTCGCGCCTGCGCCGCAGATGCTTTTCGAGCGCACGGGCATTCCAGTGGTCGCGACGATTCCAATGCAATGGAATCACGGTCTGCCCGAAGAAGACGGTGTGTTCGATGATCGTGCGCAGGGCACGTCGGGCGCAGTGCACACGCGGGTTGCGGTGATCGCTTATCCGCGCATCAGCAATCTCGATGAATTCCAGCCGCTCAAGAACGTGAGCGGCGTGCGTTTGAATTGGGCGCGCAGTCCGGCCGATGTGGAAGGCGCGGACTGGATCGTCCTGCCAGGCTCGAAGTCCACCGCAGCCGATCTCGCCTGGCTGCGTGCGCAGGGGCTGGATGCGGCCATCGCCTCACATGCTGCGAGGGGCGGCATGGTGCTGGGTGTGTGCGGGGGCTTGCAAATGCTGGGCGAGGCGCTGATCGATACCGTCGGCGTGGATGGCAACGCGCCGGGGCTGGGGCTGCTGCCGTTGGTCACCAGCTTTGAAGAGAACAAGACCGTGCAACTGACTGACACGTGTTTCGGCGATGTGCTTGGTGGCTGGAAGACCTTGTCTGGCGTGGCCTTGCGCGGCTATGAAATCCACCATGGACAGACCGCGCAGCATCCCGCAATGGAAGCTGCGGGCGACGTCGCCCGGATGGTGATTCCGGGTGTAGCGTGGCAGAACGGTGCGGGCAATGTGCTGGGGCTGTATTTGCATGGCATGTTCGAAGACGCCAACGTGCTGCAGGCCTTGTTCGGTGAGCGTGCCACCACGCTCGACGCGGTGTTCGAGCGCATGGCGCAGGGCGTGGGCGAGTGGTTCGATCCCGCTGCACTCGCGTTGAATTGAAGAGATTTTGAAAGACAGATGACTATGCTGATGATTCCCGAAATTGCATCGATTGCCGATGAGGCGCTGAGCGCCAGACTGCAACGACGCATCGACAGCAAGACCAAGCCGCTCGGCGCACTGGGTCGGCTCGAGACGCTGGCGCATCGCATCGGCACCATTCTGGGCACCGAAGAGCCCGTGCTGCACGAGCCGCAGGTGCTGGTGTGCGCGGCAGACCATGGCCTCGCGGCCAAGGGCGTGTCAGCCTATCCGAGCGACGTGACCTGGCAGATGGTCGAGAACTTTCTGGCAGGCGGTGCGGCGGTCAGCGTTCTGGCGCGCCAGAACGGTCTGGCGTTGACGGTAGCGGACTGCGGCGTGGCGCGCGAGATCCCGCTGCGTGAGCACAAGCAGGGCGCACCGCGACTCGTTTCGTGCCGTGTGGCCGCGGGCACGCAGGACGCGAGCGCGGGCCCCGCGATGACGATGGTGCAGTGCGAACAGGCCATCGCGAACGGTCGGCAACTGGTGCGCGACATGCCGGGCAACGCTTTGCTGCTTGGCGAAATGGGCATCGGCAATACCTCGGTCGCTTCGTTGCTGCTCGCGCGATTGGGTGGCGTTTCGTTGGCCGAATGCACGGGCGCGGGCACGGGTTTGAACGCGGCGGGCGTGGCTCGCAAGCTTCAGATTCTGGAGACTGCGCTGCGGGCCAACGTCGATGCGACCGCGCCGCTGCAGGCACTCGCCGCACTCGGCGGTTTTGAGGTCGCGGCGCTCACTGGCGCGGTGCTAGAGGCCGCTGTGCAGCGTCGCGTGATCGTGGTGGATGGTTTCATCACCACCGCCGCCGTGCTGGTAGCCAGTCGCCTGCAACCAGCGGTGTTGGAGCGCTGCGTTTTCGCACACCGCTCGGGCGAACCGGGCCACACGCACATGCTGCGCTTGCTCCAAGGCGAGGCGCTGCTCGACATGGGACTGCGTCTGGGTGAAGGTTCCGGTGCGGCGCTGGCGTGGCCGCTGTTGGAATCGGCCTGCGTGATCTTGCGCGAGATGGCGAGCTTTGAATCGGCTGGGGTGGATGGCAGCAACCCGGCCTGATTCTGCCGATGGTGGGCGCTGATTCAGTACGTGCTGTGCCGCATTTGACTATAGAACGCGCTGTCGGGTGCAGTGTCCGGGTCTTGCACGCGCTGCAGGCTTTGCTTGTCGGCGAGGCTGTCGAGCATGCGGCGTGTGAGGGATTGCGTGCTGCCGTCCTGCGCGGTGAACATGAAGGATGACAGCGTGCTGTTGGCCCAGGTCAGTTGCGTACGGATGCAACGCTGCTGGATCCACATATCGAACCATTGACCGGCTTGATATGGCTCGATGTGGATGTCGACATCTGCGTTGGTCGGCGTTTGCAGTTCGGTCGCGGTCTCCGCAGTTTCCTGTGGTTCTGTCTCTGCAATTTTTGCGAGATGGGCGTGCAGTCGCGTGATCCGCTGCTGCATCGGTGCGATGTCGACTTCCCGATATCCCACGCTGGCGAGTCCTTCACCCACCAGATTGGCCAGTTCGCTGGTCCAAGACAGTAGCCGACGGGCGTCGTCGCGTTCGATGTCGGGCTGTACGCACCAGAGCAGTACGGGTGCCATCGTCAGATATTTTCCGGCGCGCTGCTTGTTGGTCGAGCATTGCGAATGTGCCGCAACCCTGGCCCATGGTCCTGTGAGAAATTCAAGCCATAACGCGGGCGCCAAACGCGCTGTCGGGAGCGATTCGAAGGCCGATGCGTTCTCGCGAATCAAATCCTGAAAGGCATCCGGATAGCCTGCTGCCGCCATCGCCGCGAGGCTGGTTGAGGAAGGTTTTTCCCAGGCGCGATTCCACATGCGATGCATATGCTCGAAGGCAGCGGCGTCATGCACGGGCAGGGTGGTGAGATGGCGCACCGTCTGGTTGGCGAGCGCGATGAATCGCTCGAATTTCTCGGAGCTTGCGTCGGGGTAGCGCAGACCGCGCTCGATCACCGTGTCGATGAGCTTGCGGGACGCGTGGCGCTCGTCGGAAAGAGCGGCTGCGTCGCGCTGCACGAGACGGATGAGTGGGAGTTCAAAACTCTGCACCACCTGGCCCAAGGCCGTGGGCAGAGGTTGGCGTTGCTTGAGTTCATCGAGCCACCGACGCAGGCTGGCTGAGTTGGTGGACACCGCGACAGGGCGCGAATCGCTGATCGTGCCGTCATTCAGGACGCTGCTCTCGAAGGCTTGGGAAAACGAATCGGAGTTCGGCGGCATGGCCAGTCGCATTGGTTTGAAACTGACCCCATCATAATGGCTTGCGCTTGCAAATCAATCCATTGCTACAAAGTTCTCCTGCATGCAAAGCATGTGATGAAAGTTGGCGCTTACTGAGATGTTGGTTTCGCGATTTGCGAACCGACATCCCTTGTTTCTCAGTGATCGTGGTGCAGGTAAGCAGCCTGCTTGGGCAGGCGGAAACTGAACAGAAAGGCGATCACCATCATCACCGTGACGTACCAGAAGAACGAGGATTCGTGGCCCTGGTCCTTGAGGTAGAGCGCGACATATTCGGCCGTGCCGCCGAAGATGGCATTGGCGACTGCATAGGCCAGACCGACACCGAGCGCGCGCACCTCGGGCGGGAACATTTCGGCCTTCACGATGCCGCTGATCGAGGTGTAGAAGCTCACGACAGCCAGCGCCACGATGATGAGTACGAGCGCCACGTAGGGGTTGGTCGTGTGCTGCAGGGCGGTGAGAATTGGCACCGTAAGCAATGCGCCGAGCGCGCCAAACAGCAGCATGTTGTTGCGCCTGCCGATGCGGTCGGACAGCATGCCAAACAACGGCTGCATGCACATGTAGAGGAACAGCGCCACGGTCATCACGTAGCTGGCGGTCTTGATCGGCAGGTGCACGGTGTTCACCAAATACTTCTGCATGTAGGTGGTGAAGGTGTAGAAGATCAGCGAGCCGCCTGCGGTGTAGCCCAGCACGGTGACAAAGGCAGCGGTGTGGTGGCGGAACAGGCCTCGGATGGTGCCTGCCTCTTCGTTGTTCTTGGCGGCATCGGTCTGCGTTTCATGCAGGGTGCGACGCAGCAGCAATGCGACAACGGCGGCTACGGCACCGCACACGAAAGGAATGCGCCAACCCCAGGCGCGCAGCTCCTGATCGCTCAAGATGGCTTCGAGAATCACGATGACCAGCACGGCGAGCAACTGGCCGCCGATCAGCGTGACGTATTGGAAGGACGAGAAGAATCCGCGCTGGCCCTTGAGTGCCACTTCGCTCATGTAGGTGGCCGTGGTGCCGTATTCACCGCCGACCGACAGGCCCTGGAACAAGCGGCAGACCAGCAGCAGAAACGGCGCCCATGCGCCGATTTGTGCGTACGTGGGCAGGCAGGCGATGACGAGCGAGCCGGTGCACATCATGGCGACTGAGATCAACAGTGAGAGCTTGCGTCCATACTTGTCGGCGATGCGGCCGAACAGCCAGCCGCCGATGGGGCGCATCAGAAAACCAGCGGCGAACACACCGGCGGTATTCAGCAACTGAACGGTGGGGTCGGCCTTGGGAAAGAACGCGCCAGCGAAGTAGAGCGCAGAAAACGCATAGACATAGAAGTCGAACCACTCCACCAGATTGCCCGAAGAGGCGGCCATGATCGCGAAGATGCGGTGGCGTTTTTCGTGCGCTGAGTAGACGCCGGGCTGGAGCGGCGCGCCGCCATCTGGGTAGGGAGTTGGTGTAGTCGTTGTTCCCATGGCTTGAGGCCTTTCATGAACCGTGCTGTTGGAGTCTTTTGTTGGATTGTTCTCCTCCAATATGCATCGGTCATGTCAGTCAACGCGCCGTTGAGCGACTTTATCCACGGGAGGCGTATCTACTTAAACAGAGATGGTTTTCGGCGTGAAATCGCAATATGGCGAGACGACGCATTCCCAGCAGCGTGGCTTGCGGGCCTGACAGACGTAGCGGCCGAGCAGAATCAGCCAGTGGTGCGAGTCGACCGCGTACTCGTCCGGCACGCGCTTCATGAGTTGCAGCTCGACGGCCAGCGGGTCCTTGCCAGGGGCCAATCCGGTGCGGTTGCTCACGCGGAAGATGTGGGTGTCGACCGCCATGGTTGGCTGGCCGAAGGCGACATTGAGCACCACATTGGCGGTTTTGCGACCCACGCCCGGAAGGGCCTGCAGTTCTTCGCGCGTTTGTGGCACCTTGCCGCCGTGGTGGTCGATGAGCATCCGACATGTCTCAAGCAGATGCTTGGCCTTGCTGTGGTATAGGCCGATGGTTCTGATATAGCTCTCGAGGCCATCGAGACCGAGATCGAGAATGGCCTGCGGCGTGTTGGCAACGGGGAACAGCTTGCGCGTGGCCTTGTTCACGCCCACGTCGGTGGCCTGCGCGGACAGCAGGACGGCGGTGAGCAGCTCGAACACGGAGGTGTATTCGAGCTCGGTGTTGGGTTGTGGGTTGGCCGCTTTCAGCGTGGCGAAGAAAGGCTCGATGTCGCTCTGTTTCATGGTGCCGCATTGTCGCAGCACCATGAAGGCAGGGTGATGGTGCGAGGCTACAAGTCGAGGTTGTAGCTCAGGATCAGGCCATAGCGCAGCGCGCGCTCGGGGTTGTTGGCTGTGCGCGCGCCCAGTGGCTTGGAAACCGACAGATCAAGCGAATAGTGCTTGTTGTCGGCCAGGCGCACGCCTGCGCTGGCGGACTTCATCGTCGTGGCGACGGTGCCCGAAGTGTTTTGCCAGAGCTTGGCCCATTCGTAGAGCACATAGGGCTCGATGTTCTTGAGCCATTGGTTGTCCATGCCAAACTGGTAGTTCATCTCGGCGTTCGCTCCGATGCCCTTGTCCCCTGAAAACTCGCCGGGTGCATAGCCTCGTCCGTAGCGCGAACTGCCGAAGGACACGCGCTCGGGCGTAGGCAGGATGTCGCCCGAATACTGCCCGCCGAAACCGAACGCCGCGCCCAGCTTGTTGGCAAAGCGGTGGCGCTCGGAGTAGTCGCCGCTCACGCGCGTGAAGTCGAGCTTGGCCGGGTTGGCCAGCATGGGTTGGCCCACATTGTTGCCTCGGTCAAAGCCTGCGCCGAGTCCGTCGATGCCTTGCGTCAGTGTGACATTGGCCGAACGACCCACGGTAGCAGCGGCTTTCGACCAAGCCACCTGCGCATAGAGCGCGCGTACACGTTCCTCGTCATGGATGCTGATTGAGTTGGCGGGGACCCAGTACTCCTTGCGGTAGTTCAGGCCATAGAAACCGGCAGTGGTGCTGAGCTGCTCGTTGCCTGCGACGATCCAGGGATGCGTCACGCTCAGGTCGAGCTTGCGCTGCGAGGTGTTGTCGTCGATGCCCGGCAGCTTGGAGAGCGGGTCGTTGTGGCTGCGAAAGTCGGAATAGCTCACGCGGGCCACGGTGCCTGAGGCATTGAGCAATTGTGTGAAACCCAAGGAGAGGAAGCGCTCGTCGCTCGGGTTGCGCAGCAGGGTCGAGAACTGGAACTGGCTGCCTTGCCAGAAGGGGTCGTTGATCAGCAGATTGGCCATGAAGCGCGAGGTTGGCTTGCGCAGTTCGCCACCCACAGAGATGATGATCGGCTTGTGCTTGGCCTTGAGGACCAGTGGCGTGGCGCCGTCCGTCGTAGTGGGCAGATTGGCGATGGCTGCAATCTCGATGCCGGGCAGGCGCGTCATTAACTGCGTCTGCTTCTGAAAAGTGGCCGAGGTGAGAGGGCGTTCCTTGAGCAGAGGCTCGGCGATCTCGCGCACCAGCGATTCGGATTTGCCAAAATCACCTTCCAGCTCCACGCGCTGCAGATACCCTTCGACGACGCTGAAGCGCACGACTCCACCCGCGAAATCCTGCGCCGGAACAAAGGCGAACGACAGCGCATAGCCGCGTTCCTGGTACAGCGCCGTGACCTTCTGCGCGGCAGCCATCAGGTCGGCAATCGTATGTGTACCGCCGGCGAGTGGCGAGAGCAGGGCGCTGACCTCCTCGAACGGAATCGCGGACACGCCTTGCACATCGACACGCGTGGTCTGCACCTTGAGGGCGAGCACCTGCTCGACCTGAGTCTGCGGTGGGGCCACCTGCAGCGGTACCTGAGCCTGCGGCTGAGGCACGGGCACGGAGGGCAGGGTGTTCAGAGGGTTGCCGCCTGCCGTTGCGGATTGCGCATGGCTGAGCAGGGGCGAAAAACACAAAAAAACCGCCAAGGCTGGCAGTCTGAGAGAGAAAGTGGCGGGGTAATACATGATCGACCTTCTTGTCGTGACTGGTGGCGCGGTCCCCGCGTGTTGCTAGGCGCCTATCGAAAAACACAACAGCAACAGTCGCCTCCGAAGAAACACACTGTTACGGTTGTGCTGACTCATTAGAAATGGAGAGAGAGCAAACCCTGACGCTTATCTTTTGCCTCCAAGCAGACCACCAAGCAGGCCACCGCCGGTGCTGCCAACTGTAGTTGTGGTGGTGTTCGTAGCGGTGGTGGTCGACGTGCCGCCCAGCAGGCCAGTCACGGTGCCGAGCACACCAGTCACCACGCCGCCCACCGCTGTTGTGGTGCCTGCGGTAGTGGTGGTTCCAGTGGAAGTCGTGCCTGTAGTGGTACCTGTTGCGCCTGCAACGGTACCGGTCACGCCGGCGACTACGCCAGTGACCGTGTTGACCACACCACCTACCAGACCGCCGACGGCGCCAGTGGTCGTGCCGGTGGTGCCTCCCGTCGTCGTTCCGCCTGTCAGGCCGCCAGTCACGCCGCCGACTACGGTGGCGACAGTGCCGACCACACCGTTGACCACGCCGCCGACTGCGCCGGTGCCCGTACCGGTTGTCGTGCCGCCTGTGAGACCCCCGGTCACACCACCGACCACGGTGGCTACGGTACCAACCACACCACTCACCACGCCGCCGACCGCCCCGGTGGCTGTGCCAGTGCCGGTGGTGGTGCCGCCTGTCAGTCCACCAGTGAGTCCGCCCACCACGTTGGTGACTGTGCCAACCACACCGGTGACCACGCCGCCAACAGCGCCTGTGGCTGTCCCTGTTGTGGTGCCGCCGGTCAGCCCGCCGGTAAGTCCACCCACCACGTTGGTGACGGTGCCAACCACCCCGCCCAATGCGCCGGTGGCCGCACCGCCTGTGGAGCCTGAACCATTCGTGAGGCCGCCGGTCAGGCCGCCCACCACATTGGTGACGGTGCCAACCACGCCGCCCAATGCGCCGGTAGCCGCACCGCCCGTGGAGCCCGAACCGTTGGTGAGGCCACCGGTCAGGCCGCCAACGACATTGGTGACAGTGCCAACGACACCGCCCAGTGCCCCAGTGGCGGTGCCCCCGGTCGTGCCGCCTGTTGCGCCGCTGACCACGTTGGTGACTGTGCCAACCGTGTTGCCCAGCAATCCGCCAAGCAGGCCGCTGCCCGTGGCGCTGTTGGTCGATGTGGCACCGCCGAGTGCGGAGACTGTTTCACCCGTTGCCGCCACCAGATTGCCGGTGGGAGTGATGATGGGTGCTTGAGTCGCAGCAAGTCCATTCCCCGTGGTGGTCACGAGGCCGCCCACGAGAGTCAGGATGTTGGTCACCGGCTCGCCCAGACCTGTGGCGTTGCCCAGGTTCTGTACGGTTCCGATGGTGTTGGAGAGCAGCGGGGTGACAGCACCGGCTACGCCTGTGGTCAGATTGCGCACGCCGGAGCTGTCGACGATGGTGCCAACCGTGGTGCCGAGGTTGGTGACCGTGGTTCCCACTTGATCGACCACGCCACCGGCGACACCGGCCACATCACCGACGATGCCGAGCTCTGGCTTGTCCAGCGCGCTGACGGTGTCGCCCAGAGACGATACCGCATGGCCCACGTGACCCACGGTCGGATCCAGGCTGCTGAGTGTGGTGCCGATGGGGTCGGGATTGGTGCCGATCTGTCCGAGGCCGCCAGCCACGCCGGTGGCGAGCGATCCGACCGCTTGACCGACTTCTTGCACCACGCCGCCGGCCGGGGCAGATACGCCACCGAGTACCGTGTTGCCGAGCGCCGTGTTCAGCACGTTGGAAACGGTGGAGCCGACATCACCCACGGCGCCGGATGCGCCGGACACCACGCCCGCAGCGCCGGTGCTGACATCGCGAATGACCTGCAGAGGGCCGGTTGCAACGGTGCCTCCACCAGTGTTCCCGCCACCAGTGTTCCCGCCACCAGTGTTCCCGCCACCAGTGTTCCCGCCACCGGTGTTCCCGCCACCAGTGTTCCCGCCACCAGTGTTCCCGCCACCAGTGTTCCCGCCACCAGTGTTCCCGCCACCAGTGTTCCCGCCACCAGTGTTCCCGCCACCAGTGTTCCCGCCACCAGCAACGATGGTGCCGCCGCCAGAACTACCGCTTCCGGACGACCCGGAGCCCGAGCCCGCCCAACTGTTTCCGCTCCCAGGTGCATTTGAGCCAGAATCGGTGCCTGTGCCGCTGCCGGATCCTGTGCCGCCATCGCCAGCGTTCAGATTGCCGCTGCCAGAGCCGGAACCACTGCCATCGGTGATGCCAGTACCAGAGCCACTGCCCGACGTGCCGCCTGCGTCGCTGCGCAGGGAGCCGCCGGAAGAACATCCGGTCAGCAGAATCACCAGAGCGGAAGCAACGGCGAGCGAGACAGGCTTTTGGGTGAAGAAATTGAAGGATCGCATATCACACTCCTGAGGACATAAGTGAACAGAACGGCCTCAATGTTCAGATCCCTTCCCAAGTGTTACCAATTGCTTTTCTAATTATCAAATTGCGATCAAATAGATTTCAATTTATTGAGTTATATCAAAGTTTCATATTACGGAATCAGAAGTGATCGAATTGACTCTCAACCGAAAAATGATCGAACATCGTCCCGCAGATCGGAGTTTTTCAAACTATGAAATGCAAACAACACTGTAGTGATGATAAAAGGGGCGCTTCTGATGGGTGCCTGAAACAAGCGCGGCTGATTGCGTGTGTAGTCGAATGAATTTGCGAGTTGATTTGGTGATTCTTGCAAGCCGACCCGCCGAAAAGTCGAGCGTCTTCGTGGAGTCGTCCAATGCAAGACAATGGGGCAATATTGCGATAAGTTGCCCTAAGTATTTCCAAGGATTTGTGGAATGAAATTTGCTGACCGTTTAAACAATGTCGAGACCTCGGCGATCCGTGAATTGTTCAAGTTGCTGGGCAAGCCCGGCATCATCAGTTTTGCCGGCGGTTTCCCCGACAGCGCCATGTTTGATGTCAGCGGCATCAAGACTGCGGTGGAAGAAGTGCTCGCAACGCAGGCCGGTGCCGCGCTGCAGTACGGAGCGACCGAGGGCTACCAGCCGCTGCGCGAGCAGCTCTCGGCCTTCATGGCGACCAAGGGCGCGAAGGATGTGGCGCCCGAGCAGCTGATCGTCACCACCGGCAGCCAGCAGGCGCTGGACCTGCTCGGCAAGACCATGATCAACCCCGGCGACAAGGTGATCGTTGAAGGCCCGACGTTTCTCGCAACGATTCAGTGCTTCCGTCTCTATGGTGCGGAAGTCATCAGTGCTCCCGTCGACAGCGATGGCGTGCAGCCCGATGCGCTCGAGAAGCTCATCGTGGAGCACCAGCCCAAGCTGGTCTATCTGATCCCTACCTTCGGCAACCCAAGCGGCGCGACGCTCTCGCTGGAGCGCCGCAAGCAGGTGCTGGAGTTGGCGGTCAAGCACCAGGTGCTGGTGGTGGAAGATGACCCGTATGGTGATCTGTACTTCGGTGAAGCCCCACCAGCGAGCCTGCTTGCGCTCTCGCCCAGCGTGCCCGGCAGCCGCGAATGGCTGGCGCACTGCGGTTCTCTCAGCAAGGTGCTGTGCCCGGGGCTGCGCATCGGCTGGCTGATCGCCCATCCCGAGTTGCTGGCGCGCGCCACCATGTGCAAGCAGTTCAGCGATGCCCATACCAGTACCTACGCGCAGGCCACCGCGGCGCAGTATCTGCTGTCGGGTGTGATGCCGCAGACGCTCGCGCGCGTGCGTGCCGTGTATGCGGAACGCGCCAAGGCGATGGGCGATGCGCTGCGTTTGGAACTCGGCGATGCGGTGGAGTTCGTGCAGCCCAAGGGTGGTCTCTTCATGTGGGTGAAGCTCACCGGCGCACGGGGTCAGGAAAGCAATGCCAACGAGCTTGCCAAGCGCGCGATTGCCGAAGGCGTGGCCTTTGTGCCGGGCGCTCCTTTCTTCAGTCAGAACCCCGATCTGTCCACGCTGCGCCTTTCGTTCGCAACGGCGGATGTCGACAAGATCCGCGAAGGCATTGCGCGCTTGAAGAAGGCGCTGGCCGCCTGAGCTGGCGACCCACACGCGGGGACGGACGTGCACGCCGTGGTCACATCAAGGTGATACGGTGGGCACTTCCGGTCCGCATGGGGTAGATACGACATGTCCGATTTCAACGAAACCACCGACCAGCGACTGAGCGATCTCGAGATCAAGGCCAGCTTCACCGAAGACCTGCTCGATCAGCTCAACCTCACCATCTACCGGCAACAGCAGCAGATCGACGATCTGATCCGCGTGGTGGCCGATCTGCGCAAGCAGTTGCCAGAATCGGGCGCACCCGGTTCAGGTCAGGCCATCGTCAACGAACGCCCGCCGCATTACTGATCAGCAAAAGAACGAAGGAGACAACAGGAATGCAATACCGCAATCTCGGCAAGAGCCAGCTCAAGGTGTCCGCGCTGTGCCTGGGCACGATGATGTTCGGCGACCAGACGGAGCTGGCCGAAGCCTCGTCCATCGTGGCCCATGCGCGCGAGCACGGCGTGAACTACATGGACACGGCGGACGTCTACACCAAGGGTGCGTCCGAATCGATGGTCGGCCAGATCCTCAAGGGCCGGCGCGACGAATGGGTGCTGGCCACCAAGCTCGGCAACCGCATGTCGGATCGTTCGAACGAGGGCCAGTATTCGCGCAAGTGGATGCTGCGCGAGGTCGAGGCGAGTCTGGCGCGGCTGCAGACCGATCACGTCGACATCCTCTACCTGCACCGCGACTTCAACGGCATGGATATGGAAGAGCCGCTGCGCGCGCTCGACACGCTGGTGCGCGATGGCAAGATCCGCTACTGGGGGCTGTCCAACTTCCGCGCGTGGCGCATTGGAGAGATGGTGCACGGTGCGCGCCAGATCGGCATGCCCGGCCCGGTGGTCTGCCAGCCGTACTACAACCTGCTCAACCGCATGCCCGAGGTCGAGATCCTGCCGGCCTGCGAGCATTTCGGCATCGGCGTGACCTCGTACAGCCCGGTCGCGCGCGGCGTGCTCACCGGCAAGTATCTGCCGGGCCAGGCCCCGCAGGAAGGTACGCGCGCGGGCCGTGGCGATCGCCGCATGACCGAGACCGAGTTCCGCGAAGAATCCCTGCAGATCGCGCAGCGCCTCAAGCAGCATGCCGGTGAATGCGGCATCTCGCTTGCGCAGTTCGCCACCGCCTGGGTGCTCGCGCATCGCGCTATCAGTTCGGTGATCGCGGGTCCGCGCACGCTCGCGCAGTGGCAGGACTATTTCCCAGCGCTCGACTACGTGGTCACGCCCGAAGACGACGGACTTGTCGACGAACTGGTCGCGCCAGGCCATCCGTCCACGCCGGGCTATACCGATCCGGCGTACCCTTTGCACCCGCGTCGTCGCACCTGATTTCGGTGCGCCGTCACGCGCGATGCAGCTTCTCGGCGGCAAGTGATTCGAGCTGCACGATGAGGTAGTGCATGAACGCACGCGGGCCTTCGGGCAGCGTGCGCTCCGCCATGGTCTGCACCTCAACATTGCGGCTGGAGAGCCCGCGCTCGCGGATTGGCGCGGCATGCAACTCGCCGCGCAGCACGCGGTCGCGCACGGTGATGCCGCCCGCAATCGACACCCCGCCGTCATACAGCACGAAATGCATCAGTGCCTCGAATTGGTTGCAGACCAGTACCGGGTCGAAGACCAGACCTTTCTGACTGCAGGCGATGTCGAACAGTTGCCGCACGGTGTTTTCCGCATCGGGCAGGGCTAGCGGATGCGGCTGCAACTGGCGCAGCGTGACATGCGAATGTTGTGAGAGCGGATGATCCGGGCGCATGAATGCATAGATAGAGGCCGCGCCGCGATACGCCACGGCAATGTCGCGCTCGGCCGTGCGGCTGTAGGTGACCGCGATGTCGGCATCACCGCGCAGCAGCGCCTGCGTCGCGGCCTGCGGACCACACACCCGCAGCTGGAACTGCATGCCCGGATACTGCTCGCGAAATTGGGCGATCACGCGAGGCAGAAACTCGATCGCAAACCCCGATGAACTGCAGATGCGCACCATGCCTCGCCTGAGGCCCTGCAGCGCCTGGATGTCCGATACCGCGCGCTCGGCTTCGAGCGCATTTCGGCGCGCGTGATTCGCCAGCACCTCGCCCGCGGGGCTTGCGACCATGCCGCGTGGCCGGCGCTCGAACAGCGGCACGCCGAGCAGATCTTCGAGCGTGGCTATCTGTCGGCTCACGGCGGACGGCGTGACGTTGAGCCGCGTTGCCGCTTCGCTTACCGAGCCGCTGCGCACGACCTCCAGCAGATAGCGCAGGGCGGTGTCCTGCAACTGGGCCGACAACAGGGAGGAGGCTCGCGAGCTTTGCATGAAACGCAACGGTGAATGGAAGATTTGTCGATTGTGCGCAAATCGGACTGACCCTACAGTGCATCGTGACGAAGCGATGACATCGCCGATGCGGTTTTCTATTCCATTCATCGGAAATTATCGCAAGGACTCGCCCCGATCAGGAGACAGAACCGAACATGACGAACGATTCCACTCAACCAGGGAAGCCGCCCGCGACCGGCGGCATCGTGGAGCTTGCAGCGACCGAGCTGTCGCGCGCCATCCATGCGCGCGAGGTCTCGTGCGTGGAGGTGCTCGATGCGTACTTCGCGCAGATCGACCGCTTCAACCCGCAGGTCAACGCCATCGTCGCCAGTCTGCCGCGCGAACAGCTGCGGACGCAGGCCAGTGCGCTGGACGCGGACCTCGCGCGCGGCGAGAGCAGGGGCGTGCTGCATGGGTTCCCGCAGGCGCCCAAGGACATCATGCCGGCCAAGGGCATGGTCACGACGAAGGGCTCGCCGATCTTCAAGGGCCAGGTGTCACAGACCGATGCTGTGGTCTTCGATCGCATGCGGGCATCGGGCGCGATCTTCGTGGGACGCACCAACTCGCCGGAGTTCGGCCTCGGCGGCCACACCTACAACGAGGTGTACGGCACCACGCGCAACGCGTTCGATCCGTCGCTCTCTGCCGGAGGCAGCAGCGGCGGTGCAGGCGTGTGCGTGGCACTGCGCATGCTACCCGTGGCGGATGGCTCGGACATGATGGGCTCGCTGCGCACTCCCGCCGCGTTCAACCATGTGTATGGCATGCGCACCTCGGTGGGCTGCATTCCGCACGGACCGACCGACGAGATCTTTTTTCAGCAATTCAGCGTCGGCGGACCGATGGCGCGCAACGTGCCCGATCTCGCGCTGCTGCTGTCGGTGATGGGGGGCTTCGATGCGCGCCTTCCGCTCACGCATCGCGCTGCCAACATCGACTTTCGTGCACCGCTTGTGCGCGACTTCAAGGGCGCACGCATCGCATGGCTTGGCGATCTGGGCGGGCACCTGCCGACCGAACCCGGCCTGCTTGAGGTGTGCGACAAGGCGCTTGTGCATTTCGAAGCGATAGGCTGCATAGTCGACCGCGTCCTGCCGCAGTTCGACATGGAAAGCCTGTGGCGCGCCTGGCTCGACCTGCGCAGCTTTCAGTTTGCGGGTACCAATCGTGCGCTGTATGACGATCCGGCCAAACGCCGCTTGCTCAAGCCCGAAGCCGTGTGGGAACTGGAGCGGGGCTTGGCGCTTACCGCCATGCAGGTGTTCGATGCAGCACGTGTGCGTTCGGCTTGGTACGAATGTCTGCGCCGCCTGCATCTTCAATATGAGGCCTTGCTGTTGCCGTCCGCACAGGTCTTTCCGTTTGACGCCGCATTGGACTGGCCGCATGCGGTCGGCGGTCAGTCGATGGACACCTACCACCGCTGGATGCAGACGGTGATCGGCGCCACCATGGCTGGGTTGCCTGCGTTGTCGGTTCCCGCAGGTCTCGACGCGGACGGGCGGCCCGTGGGGCTGCAGATCATCGGGCGTACGCAGGATGACTTTGGCGTGTTGCAACTGGGGCATGCATATGACCTGGCGAGCGGGGCATCAAAGGTGCGCAGTCCGTTGCTGGGTTGAACAAGGCGTCACTGCGCGGATGCGCTCAGAGATTTTGATTTGGGGTAGCAACTCGGGTGCGCGTTGCTGGGTTTTCAACAGTACGAAGAAAGAAACAGGTGAGAGAGTTGCAGCGTATTTCCCGTAAGAGCTTCTTGCGTGCCGCCGTGTCGGCATGCGCATTGATTTCCCTCGTGTCGAGTCCCCTGATCGCGGCCGCTCAGAGTCAGGCCGCGACCGATTATCCCCAGCGTCCGATCAAGCTCATCGTTCCGTTTCTCGCGGGCGGTGCGACAGACATCCTGGGGCGCTTGCTTGCCACATCGTTGGGCGAGCGCCTGGGCCAATCCGTCGTCGTCGAGAACAAGCCGGGCGCTGGCACCACTGTGGCAGCGGCACTGGTAGCCAAGGCTCCGGCGGATGGCTATACGCTGTTTCTGGGCTCCAGTTCCACACTGGTGCTGAACCCGTCGATCCGCAAGGCGCTGGCCTACGATCCGTTCAAGAGCTTCACCTATTTGGGCTCGGTCGCAACCATGGGGCAACTGGTCGTGGTGAATCCGCAAGTCCCAATTCGTTCACTGAAGGAACTCGTGGCTGCTGCGAACAAGCCGGACAACACGATCAGCTATGCATCGTTTGGAAGCGGATCATCGGCACATTTTGGTGGCGAACTGCTGCAGTCGGCGTTGGGGACGAAGATGACGCACGTGCCGTTCAATGGCAGTGCCCAGAGTCTGACCTCCGTGATGGGCGGACAGGTGCCTGTTGGTATCGACACAGTGGTCGCATCGCTGCCGCAAGTGCGCGCGGGCAAGGTCCGGGCCATTGCGTCGCTGAGCGCTGAGCGGCATCCGCTCTATCCAGATGTACCTACGGTGGCTGAAAGCGGCTATCCCGGTTTCGCGTCTGAAGCGTGGTTCGGCCTGCTTGCACCCGCCGGACTGCCTGTGCCAGTGCGTGACAAGGTGGAGGCAGCTCTGCAATATGTGCTGGCGCAGCCGGATGTTCAGAAAAAATTGCGTGACGTGGGCTTGAATCCTTCGTGGTCCAATGGAGCGCAATTGCTGGCGCGCACGCAGCAAGAGCTTCCGCAGATGAAGGTTGTCGCAGAGAAGGCGCATATCCAGGCGGACTGAGCCGGTGATCGTCAGGTGGAGAGCCGGGACAGCTGGCTCTAGAATCGAGCGGACATTCCTTCAGAAATGACAGTGCCGCCGTGACTCCCCAAGACCTCGAACAACTGCTGACCACCCCCATGCCCTTTGGCAAACACCAAGGCACGGTGATTGCCGATCTGCCCGCGAACTATCTGCACTGGTTCGCGCGAGAAGGCTTTCCCAAGGGGCGCATCGGTCAGTTGCTGCAACTGATGTTCGAGATCGATCACAATGGGTTGAGTGATTTGCTGGAGCCCTTGCGCAGGGCTCAGCAGTCTCGTCGATAGAACTCAGTGCGCACGGGGGGACGGTTGCGCGTGCACGTGCTCATGGACTTTTTCATCCGCATGTGCACGGCGCACGGATGACCCATCGAAATAGCTCACGAACAGTTGCCTGCCGATGTCATGCGCCACGCGCCTGAGTTTGTTGGTCGTGCTGCTATCGAAGCGCCCACTGGTGTGTTGGGCCCACAGTTGAATCCACGCGTTGAAGTGCGCGGGATTCACATCGGTCAACTGCCTGTGGCGTTGCACGAGGTTGCCACGAAAGCTGCGTGACCCCAGCATCACGGTACTCCAGAAATCAACCATGCGATCCAGATGCGCATCCCGACGAACCCCCAACTCCTTGGCGAACACGGGGCCGAGCAGCGGGTGCTGCATGACGTCAGAGTAGAAGTCTTGCACCAGATGTCTGATGCTGACGGCATTCAAGGGCGTGATGGTTGAGTGAAGGGAATCTGTCGTGGCGGATGGGAAATGGGGCGGCATGTGGGCTGATGGTGATGTCGTTGTGTCGTGCAGTATTTGCAGCGGCTTTGAAACGGCGCTGTTCAATAGAGGAGCTTCCCAGTGCTTCGGCATCCATGCGTTGTTGCTGATCAAAGAGTTCGGTTGCGGATGGGCATAAATATTCCTTACTCGGTGACTGCAATTCACAAAATCGGCGTAGGAAAAATGTCCTGAAAAGTGAGCTCGTCTCGGCATTTGCAAGTTCGTGTTTCTCCTCTGTCAATCACTGTAAATGCTGGGTTTGTCTTGATTTACTCATCATGGGATTTGCGTTTGGCTGGATAACCTTGCTGAAGTTTGATTTTTGATCTTTCCTTTACTTCGCAAAATGGGATGGCCTGAATGATGGACTCCATCACATACAGCACAAGCAACTCCGACACGTCTGGTCCCTGGCGTCGCTTCCAATCCGGAACGTGGCAGACCAGCGCGGATGTCCGTAAGTTCATTCAAGCGAATGTTCAAACCTATTCGGGAGGCGCGGAGTTTCTTGCCGCAAGGGATGACGCAGCAGATGAAGCGCCCATGCCACCCGCACTGAGTGCGGCCTTGCGTGCTGTTGGGATGTCGTCCACCAAAAGCAGTGCTGCGGGCATTGAGGTGCAGCGCGCGGGTCGTCGCCTGAATTTTCTGGACGTGCATGCACCGCAGATCGTCGCGGCGCACGAGGCGGGCTTGCTGCATGGAATGCCCGAGCCCTTGAGCCGCTGCGCCCTTGCGGCCGACTATCGCCGCATCGCGCTCTATGGCGTGGAGTATTTGCGCAGCGACTGCAGGCAGATGCTGCGCGCGTTGAACGAAGCGCCCTTCACGCAGGAACTGATGCAGCAGCGGCGTAGCCTGTCGGAACAGATGCTTGCGCTTGAGGAGCTGCGCGACGTGGCGCTTTCGCAAGGCGTAGACATCAGTCGGCCTGCGGCGAATGCGCACGAAGCGGTGCAGTGGATGACGCTGGCCGCCATGGCTTTGGCCGGTGAGAGCAATGGTGCAGCGTTTCCCTCAGCGCGCGCGTCGGCGTTTCTTGATGTCTACATCCAGCGCGACATGGATGAGGGCCTGTTGAACGAACAACAGGCGCAGTTGCTGATTGACGAGTGGTTGCTCAAGCTCTCCAATATGCGGCTGCTTTGCGGCGCGGAACCGAATGCCGAAAGCGGTGATGCGGCCGTGCTGATCGAGTGTCTCGCAGGCATGGCGCAGGACGCGCAGCCGCTGGTCACGCGCACCACCTTCCGCTGGCTGCAGGCGTTGCGCCATTGCACGGCAGAGCATCTGCCGAATGTCGCAGCGCTTTGGTCTTCTGCATTGCCGCGCGGTTTTCGCAATTTCTGCAGCGAGGTAGCGCGTGAGACCGGTGTGATCCGCTTCGAAAACGATACGGGTCTGCGGAGTCATCTGGGGGATGACTACGTGGTCTGCTCCAGCGCGCCAGCGCTGCGTCTCGGACAGCAGGTGTTGCTCGACGCGGGGCATGTGAATCTGCCCAAGGCGCTGCTGTACGCGATCAATGGCGGCGTCGATGAGGAAAGCGGCGTGCTCGTGGCCCGAGGGCTGGGCACGTTCTGGGGCGACGTGTTGGAGTATGACGACATTGTGCGTCGGCTGGACCGAATGCTCGACTGGCTTGCGACGAACTGCGTGAACGCCTTCAACAGCGCGCATTTTCTGCATGACAGGTTGGCAGACGCCAGTCTCTCCATGGCCTTGCATGACAGCGATGCGGAGCATGTGATGGCATGCAGCGTGGATGGTCTCGCGGTGCTCGCCGATTCGCTTTCTGCCATCCGGTATGCGCGCGTGCAGGTGCTGCGCAACGAAGACGGCTTGGCGGTGGATTTCAAGGTCGATGAGTCATTCCCTGCATGTGGACGCATTGGCGGCGTTGCCGATGAAATCGCGCATGCGCTTTGCGATGTTTTCGCACAGAAGCTGCGCGCTCAGCCATTCATCTACCGCAATGCGCAGCCTGTGGTTGTTCCAGCCAATACGTCAGCCAACACATCTGCGGGGGCCAAGACAGGCAGCACGCCCTGCGGTCGTCATGCAGGTGAGGCGTTTACCGTGTGGTCCACCGACGAGGTGCGGCGATGGAGCACGGGGCAGCTCGTGCGGGATCGTGTTCGCGAAGACTGCGAGACGAAGCTTCGCGTGGTGTTCGCTGCGTTGGCGGAAGCTGGCTGTCACTGAAAAAAAAGAATGAAGGAAAGACTTCGTAGAGGGAGGTGAGGCGCCGGTGTCGTCTCCTGAATTCTGGAGCGTTGCATCGCAACGTTTCAGATGGAGGGCACATCGGCAAATCACAAAAAAGTGGGCACTCGCAGGGTAGAGAAGATGGCGCGAGCAGCCCCGATAAGAGAACGGGGCGGAGCCTTTGGTGTTGGGGGTTCCGCCTCGATTCTTGCTTACTTTTTCTTGATTCAGTGCTCACCAGGCGGCGAAGACTTCTTCCGCCAGACCCAGCGCAGTGCTCGCTCCCGAGCCGCTGGTCACTGTCACCGCGCGCACCGCGTCGCTTGGCGCATGGATGATGCACGGCACGGCCGAGGATGATGGATAGGTACCCACCCAGCGCTCGACCACATTGGCTTCGCTCAGGCGCAGCGTTTCGCGCAGATGCCGCAGGATGATCGCATCGACGTCTTCGCTTGCGAACGGCTGCACGGCCGCACCGTAGTGATGCGAGTCACCAACCACCAGCGTGCCATCCGCACTCTGCACCACGATCAGGTGGATGCCGTGGGCGAGCGATGCGGATTCTTCCTCTTCCAACTGAGTCCGCAGCTGCGTGGCGGGCGAGAGTGCCGCATAGCCCTCGTAGCGAATCAGGCTCAGATCGCCCATCACCGAGCCCTGCAGCTGAAAGCCCGGCTGCGGCCGCAGGCGCAGCATCTGCAGCTGGCATTGGCGCACGCCATGCTCTTCCCATATGGGCGCAAACAGTCCACCCGGCGCGGCGTTGGTGCAGACGGCGACGCGTTCGGCGGCGTATTCGCCGCGCGTGGTACGAACGCGCGGCGTGTCGATCTCGACCACCGCTTCGCCGAAGCGGAAGTCCACGCCCTTGGCCTCGTGCAGCCACGCCGCGAGGCGCGGAATGGCGGTGCGTGATTCGACGCGCAACTCGTGTGGGCTGTAGAGCACCGATTGCAGGCCGACGGTGTTGAGCGCGCCATGCCGTTGCGCGGCAATCTCGGGCCTGAGCAGCTCGCAACCGGCGCTCATGTCGGTCTCCATGAAGGCCTGCAACACGGCGTGCGCAGCCGGGCGGCGGGCCGTCATCCAGAGGCCTTGCTGCACTACGTCGATACCGGCTTGTGGCGCAATGCTGGCCCAAATGTCGCGCGAGCGCATGGCTCGTGACCAGTGGGCCCCAGCGCGCTGGCCTGTGACGGTGACGAAGCCGAAATTGCGAATCGACGCACCCAGGCAGGCCGCGTCGCGCTCGATCACCAGCGTCTTCAGTCCACGCAGGGCTGCGGTGTATGCGTGGGCCAGGCCGACGATACCCGCCCCGACCACGATCACGTCGTAGTGCTGCTTCATGTTCATGGAATCAATTCAAAATCAGGAGAGAGAAAATACCGAAGCGTTCATCGATGGCGCCAATGCTGGGTGCGCCGCTGCAGCCATGCATCGGCCGCACCGATGAGCATGCGGCCCGCTGCGGCGGTCACGAAGATCATTGTGGCCATGGCAGCGGCGGGGGCTACGTCGCCGGCGTCGTCCATCGCCAGCACGGCGACCGAGGCGAGCGTGGTCTCGGGCGAGTAGAGAAACACGACGGCCGAGACCGTGGTCATCGCGTTCACGAAGAAGTAGCCCGCCACCTGCATGATGGCTGGAAGGCACACCGGCAGGTGCACGCGCCAGAGCACCGTCCAGAACGGCACGCCCATGGAATCGGCGACGAGCTCGTATTCGCGATCCAGTTGCTGCAGCGCGGCGAGCTGGGTGATGTGCGCGACCGAGAAGAAATGCGCCACGCTGCAGAGCACCAGAATGCCGAGCGAGCCGTAGAGAAAATGCAGCGGATTGCTGTTCGAGTTGAAGAACAGGATGTAGCCCAGTCCCAGCGCCAGACCCGGCACCGCCATGGGGATGGTTGCGATGGCCTGCAGCCATTGGCGTGCGCGGACAAAGCCAGTGGGTTTGGCGACGAGATACGCGGTGAGGAAGCTGAGCAGTGAGCCCACCACCGCCGTTGCCGCCGCCATCGAAAGCGAGTTGGCATAGCTCGCCCAGCCACCGCCGTCCATCATGTCGAACTGGTAGTTCTTGAGGCTCAGTTTGAGGTTGTAGGGCCAGTAGGTCACGAACGACGCGAAGATGGCCGTGCCCAGCACAGCGAGCAGCGCGCCCGCGATGACGATGCAATAGACGAGCAGCGCGCGATCCAGCGGGGCATGTGGCTGAGGTTTCAGCGGAACGGCGCGCACGGCCATGGTGGCCGACTGGCGCGAGCGCAGATGGCGCTCCGCCGCAAATGCGATGCCTGCGGGCACGAGCAGCAGCATCGCCACCACCGCGCCCATTGACAGGTTCTGCTGCCCGATGACCTGCTTGTAGATATCGGTCGCCAGCATCTGCGTGTTGCCCCCGATGACCTTGGGTACGCCGAAGTCGGTGACGACAAGCACGAAGACCACGATCCACGAAATCATCAGTCCGTAGCGGCTGCTGGGCAGGGTCACCTGGCAGAAGCTGCGCCAGCGACTGGCACCGAGCGTGGCCGCGGCCTCGTACAAACGCGCGTCGCCCGAGGCCAGCGTGGTGCACAGAATCATCAGCGCATGCGGAAAGGTCCAGAGCACAGCTCCGAGGATGATGCCGAATGGGCCATAGGCGGTCGATCCCATCAGCAGGCTCTTGAGAATGCCCTGCGTGCCGAACAGATAGATCAGGCTGATGGCCATGAGCAGCGACGGCGCGAGCAGCGGCACCAGCGCAATCGCGCGGAAAAAGCGCGCCAGCGGCATGCAGGTGCGCATGACGCCGTAGGCATAGACATAGGCTAGCGCCACGCAGATGCTGGCGCTAGCGGCCGAGAGCCAGAGGCTGTTGAACAGCGAGCGCGCGACGCCGGGCGTCTGCGCGTAGGCGATGTATTGCGACAGGCCGCTGAATGTTCTGTCGTTGGTCCAGAAGCTGTGGCCGAGTAGCGCACCGACCGGCAACGCGACGGTGAGCAGCAGTACGGCAAGCATCGCGAACACCAGCACGCCGAGCCAGATGCGCTCCCAGTTGACGGGCGATGTCTGCGGCGTTTGGGCGGGGCCTGCGGGCTGGCTGCGGCGCTGCGCACTTGCGGGATTTCTAGTTGGCGCGGCGGCCGTTCCGTGGATGGGCAAAGGCAGGGTGGCTGAAGATATGTGGACGTTCATGCGCGTGTTCATGGAGAGCTTCATGCGGCCTTGCGCTGCAGGGCTTCTGGTGCGGCCAGTGGTTGCAGCGCGGGCATGGGCAACTCGACGAGTACCTCGCCCTGCAGCCAGTCGGGCAGGCGGCTGTCGTGGCGCAGTGGCCACTGGGCTTCGATCTGGCAATCCAGCGACGGGCTGTAGAGCCGTACCAGCACCATCGGGCCGAGGAAGGATGTTTCCATCACGCGGGCGCGGAACAGATTGGTCAGTGCGGTGGGATGCGCGGGATGCAGCACCACGCTCTCCGGGCGCACGCCGACGAGGATGTTCTCGCCTGCGCCGAACATCGGGTTGACGCAGACCACGCGCGTATTGCCGATCTGCACATGGCGCTCGTCGAGCGCTACGCCGGGCAGCAGGTTCATGCGGCCCACGAAACCGGCGGCGAAGTGGCTGATCGGCTGAGCATAAAGCTGCTCGGGCGAGCCCTGCTGTTCGATGCGGCCGTGGTGCATGAGCACGATGCGGTCGGCCATGGTCAGCGCCTCTTCCTGATCATGCGTGACCATGATGCAGGTGATGCCGAGCTTGCGTTGCAGCTCACGGATCTCGCTGCGCAGCTCGGTGCGCACCTGGGCGTCGAGCGCAGAAAGCGGTTCGTCGAGCAGCAAGAGGCGCGGCTTGGGCGCGAGCGCGCGGGCCAGAGCGATGCGCTGCTGCTGCCCGCCGGAGAGCTGCGCCGGGTAGCGCTGCGCTTGGTTGGAAAGACCGACGAGCGCAAGCATCTCCGCAACCCGCTCGCGCACGGCGGAAGCGGACTGGCCTTTGAGGCCGAACGCGATGTTCTGCGCAGCCGTCAGATTGGGGAACAGCGCATAGCTTTGGAACACCACGCCGAAGCCGCGACGCGCTGCGGGCCAGCCAGTGATGTCGTCGCCGTTGAAGTGGATGCGCCCTTGATCGGCACGTTCGATGCCGCAGAGGATGCGCAGCAGCGTGGTCTTTCCGCAGCCCGAGGGGCCGAGCAGACTGACGAACTCACCTGCCTCCACGTCCAGATCGATGCCGCGCAGCACAGTGCTTTCGTTGTAGCTTTTGACGATGTGTTCGATGTGGAGCATTTTTGTTTGGGTGTGGGTGCATTGGTCGCA
Organism: Diaphorobacter sp. HDW4A; assembly: GCF_011305995.1. Classification (GTDB taxonomy): domain Bacteria; phylum Pseudomonadota; class Gammaproteobacteria; order Burkholderiales; family Burkholderiaceae_C; genus Diaphorobacter_A. Next base: position 817,194 of record NZ_CP049910.1, read on the forward strand.
TTGAGGCGGCAAGACAGTCCCTCATGCATCGTTGTCGAAGCCTTGCCGTACGTACTGTCTGCGGCTCCACGCCTTGCCTGAGGGGCAGTCTTGCCGTTGGGGTGGTGGATTCGAAGGCCCTGCGCGCTTCGGAGTTTTGTTGGCTTGGGTCGGGATCCAAGTCCGGGTCTGGATTTGCACAGGGCTTTGTTCTCACTTCTTTTCAGCTTTGGCTTCGTAGCGGCGGGTCCACTCGGTGAGGATGCGGTCGCGGTTGGCGGCTGACCAGTTGAAGTCGTTCTTGGCCAGCATGGATTCGAGGTTGGCTGGAACGAACTCCATCTTTTCCTGTGCTTCGGGCAGGGCGAGGATGGCGAAGTTGGCGGCGTAGAGCTTGTTGGCTTCGGGGGTTGCGGACCAGTCGGCCAGGGCCTTGGCGGCTTCCTGCTTCTTGCTGGTCTTCATGATGGCCGTGGCTTCCACGTCCCAGCCGAGGCCTTCCTTGGGGAACACGATGTCGATGGGCGCGCCGTCCTTCTTGGTCTTGTTCGCGCGGTATTCAAAGCTCAGGCCGATCGGGAATTCGGCAGCACCCGCCTGGCGGCAGGGCTTGGAGCCGCTGTGGGTGTACACGCCCATGTTCTGGTGCAGCGCGTCCATGTAGGCCCAGCCCTTGTCCTCGCCCATCATCTGCAGCCATGCGGCCACCATCAGGTAGCCGGTGCCGCTCGATGCGGGATGCGGCATGGAGACCATGCCCTTGTATTCGGGCTTGGTCAGATCGGCCCAGCTTGTGGGCGCCGCCACTTTGCGCTTCTGGCCTTCGACGGTGTTGAAGCACACGGCGGACGACCACAGGTCCATCCCCACCCAGGTCGGCGTGGCGTTGGGATCGCGCATGGTGCTGCGCACCTTGGCGAGGTTCTTGGGCGCATACGGTTGCAGCATGCCTTGCTTGTCGAGCAGCATCAGCGAGGTAGCGGCAACACCCCAGATCACGTCGGCCTGCGGGTTGGATTTTTCCGCGAGCAGGCGGGCGGTGATGATGCCCGTGCTGTCGCGCACGAACTTGAGTTCGATCTCGGGATGGGCACTTTCAAAACCGGACTTGTATGCCTTGATCTGGTCGGCTTCAAGCGCCGAGTACACCAGAAGTTCGGTTTTGGCGGCGTGCGCGATGCCGGTGAAACCGACCAGCGTGACGGCAGCGGCGGCGGTCGCCAGAGTGGCGCGACGGGACCAGGAAACAAGAGTAGTGCGCATGACTTGGGTGATTTCAGTGGTTGGGTGAAATGACATATCCGAGATCGGATATCCGGATTTGGAATGAGCACGAATGTAGGCAACGGATATGAAATGTCTGTGTCACGCAATCGAAATTTTCCAAACCGGGTATTGGTGGATTTGCGTCGCTTCCCTATGGTGAAATGCGGCATCCGTTCAGCCCGAAAAGTTCTGCGCAGATTCACATGTTTGTCATGCAACTGAAATCTTTCTTCATGGTCGCGAGGCTCGGCAGCATCACGCTCGCGGCCAAGCAGCTGGGGCTGAGCCAGCCCACGGTGACCACGCAGATCCGTGCGCTCGAAGAACACTACGGTGTGGAGCTGTTCCGCAGGCAGGGTGGTCGCCTGGCGGTGAGCGACGACGGCGTGCGCCTGTTGCCGATGGTGGAGGCGCTGCTGCAGCAGGAGAGCAATGTCGAGTTCGCGCTGCGCAATGCGGGCGATATGAATCACGGGCAGTTGCGCCTCGGTGCCACCGCGCCGTACTACATTCTGGGCATTGTCAAGCGCTTTCAGGATCTCTATCCGCGCGTCGATGTGGTGATCGGCACCGGCAACTCGCGCCAGACCAGCGAGGCGCTGCGCGAATTCCGCGTCGATCTGGCGACCTCATCGCACAAGGAGACTGACGCACGCCTGCTGCGCCTGCATCTGGGCTCCGATCCGTTAGCGCTGGTCGTGCACCGCACGCATCCCCTGGCGGTGCAGCGTGCGGTGCGCGTGGCGCAGCTTGCGAGTTGCCAGCTCATCATGCGTGAGCTGGGCTCGATGACGCGCGAGAAGACCGAGACGATGTTGGCGGATGCGGGCGTCACGCCGCAGCGCGCGCTGGAGATCACCAGCCGCGAAGCCATTCGCGAGGCGGTGATCCGCAACATGGGCGTGAGCGTGTTCGCGCGGCACGAGGCATCGGCGCATCCGGATCTGCTCGTGCTGCCGTTCGAGGAAGAGGTGCCCGTCATCGACGAGTATCTGTACTGCTTGCAGGAGCGGCGCAATGCGCGGCTGATCGCGGCGTTTCTGCTCGAATGCAGGGCGCTGGATTGAGGGCGGCTCAGGTAGCGCGCACTGGCTTCATTGCAGCGATTGCCGTCGTCGCCCTCGGTGCCTCCAACGTCTGCATCGAATGCGAAACCCGACACCCGAGTTCGATGGGTGACCTGCTCAGACCTGCCCTAGTGTTCACGCAGCCGAAATGAAAGCTCTCCAGTTGATTGGGCCGTTACGGCTGGGTGTTGATTTCCATCTGGAACTGACCCAGTAAGCCACCAGGTCAAAGCCTGCCAGGTCCATCCAGGCGATGCGGGCGGGCCGATGTAGGCCTGGGTCTGCTGCAGGGTCACGTCGCGATGAAGCCACGGTCACGCCAGCGGTCGGCGACGAAGTCCTCGAAGTCGTAGCCCTCGCCAAGCTCCAGTCTGTCGGCATGGTCGCAGACGATGATTTGCGGCTTGTTGCCGACCTCCTGTGCCGTGTCGTTACAGAACTTGGCCAGGACGGTGAACATCTTGGCGACGGTATTCAAGTCGTCATCGGCCGTCGAGATGCGTGTGTGCGTGTCCACAGGCGAGTTCGCGGTGCGTGTCGCGGGCTCGTCCGTATTCTCTTCGGGCTGCGGGCTGCCGGGCGCGCTGGCGGATGTGTCGTCCTGGTTCGCGCGCAATTGGGCTGCATTGAATTCCTTACCGTAATCGGCGGAGGGGAAGTAGACCTGCGTCGGTTGGTCGAGGAACAGCACGGGCGGCAGCTTGCAGTCGGCGTAGGCCGCAAACTGGTAGTGCAGGGACAGGAACAGCGTCAGGTGCGAATACAGCCAGTTCGCGCCACTGCCCATCGACCGCAGGAAGACTTTCTTCTCCGGCGCGCCGTTTACCCCCGGTGTCTCATGCCATAGGTCGAAGGAATCGATGTCGAACTTCAGGGATCCATTCTTGTAGGAGTCCTCGAAGTCGAAATGTGTGCCGACGATCTCCAGGCGCCGGTTGATGTCGCGTTGCAAGGCCAGCAGCCGGGGCGCGACATCGAGCAAAGCCTTTTTCGATTTCAGGTCCGCCACCCGGTCCTGGAGCAACTTCACCAACTCCGTGGTTTCCGTGGGCGGACTCTCGATGCGGCGCTCAATGGCGATTTCTAGCTTGATCTTGGCTTTCTGCGCTGCTGCATCGACAGACTTCGAGCGCTGCAGTCGGTCGGCCTCCTGGTCCAGTGGACGCAGTGTGCTTTCGACCTGCCGCAAGGCCTGGCGCGCCTTCTTGAGTTGCTCGTCGATGTCCCGACGCTCTTGGCCAAAGCCCTCGCGGGCATAGGCCGAGACCTTCAGCTCACCGTTGAGCCAGTGGATGGCCGCCGAGAGTCTGTTGGCCTCATCTTCGGCGGCTTCCGAGGGTGACGCACAGACCGGGCACACGGCATGGTCCAGATGGGTCGCCTTCGGGATGGGCAGATCCGTCATGGCACCGGTGAATCCCTCGACTTGCTGTGTCGAGACGTCGAGCAGGTAGCGCGTGTTCAGGGCCTTCTGGATATCGGCCATGAGCTCGGCTTTGCGTGTGCGCAGTTCCTTGCGGGTCGCGTCGAAGGTATCGGACTGCCCATCGACCGTGACGGCGATACCAGTCAAGCGTTCCAGGGCCTGCGCCGGCCGCATCCAGATTTCTTCGGCGGTCAACTCTGTCAGCGGCGTGCCCGCTAGGGCGTGGAACTCACGCAGGTAGCCCGCCATCTCTCCAATGCCGGCCGATTTGATCTGCTCCTGCTTGGGGATGACGGCCAGGGCACGCTTGAGCTCAGTTTCTGCTTCGGCGAGTTCCTTGGCCAGATCGAAATAGTCCTCTCCCACGATCCCCATGAAGATCTTGAAGTGATCGATGGCCTGTTCGCGTTTTCGCTTTTCGTCGAAGCGGTAAAAGATCGCATGCCGGTTGGCTACCAGGTTTTGATGCTGGAGCATGAACGAGGCAAAACTTCGGATGGAAGGCGTCGGGCTTTTCTGACGCATGAGCTGCTTCTGCAGCGGGTCCGTGTCGATGTCGTCCATGGTGACGCCGAAGTAGCGTCCCAGGCTCTTGGAGAATTCGATCCGGGCAAGCTGGTATTGCGCGGTAAAGAAGCTGTCCACGTCCTTGACGTAGGCCAGCACATGCTTGGCCTGCTCGCCACTGACTTCTCGCAGGAAACATTGGTTGGCGTTGTCTGCTCTGCGGCCGGCGACAACCGCCATCCCGGAAAAGCGCCATACGGTGAAAAATATCTTCGCCCGCTGGGTGATGATGCCTTGCGGAATCGTGTCTTCTGAGCTGCCCATGCAGTAATCGAAGATGTCGAGAATGGCACTTTTGCCCTTCGAAGATTTTCCGGTAATGATATTCAAGCCTTGCTTGAACTTCACGCTGTGCGCCTCATTTTCCTGGTCGATCACACCGATATATCGGACATAACATTTCATAGCGACTTCAATCCCAGCATTCTATAAATGGTCACGACGCTTTCATTCCTGAATACCATGGCGAGCTGACGCGCATAACGCAGCATCTTGGGGTCTGCATTCTCCGACTGCCGGTTTTCGCTGGCGAGAACTGACAGGTCGTCATTGAGTTGAAGGCTTGCATCCGCGCGCAGTATCAAAAGAGCCTTGTTGGTAATGGGCGCATATTCCGAGATGCGAAGCGCCAGACCGACCAACCGCGAAGAGTCGGATGTCATGGTCCGGATCGAACTGGTTCGATTGGCGGTATGCAAATACTCCTGCATCGCGGGAAACGACACCAGGGGAAGAACCAGATAGCTCAGCAGGATGTCTTTCTCCATCGGCTCCCAGTTCAGGTAGAAGCTCTGGATTACCGGCGCCAGCGCAAAGGCGTTGCGATGCAGGATATAGAGATGATCGGCGGCGGTATCCATCATTCCCAGAGTTTCCAGTGAAATTCATCGTTCTTGTTTTCGGGAGTCTCGTCTGCCAGCATGTGATAAATGCCATTGCGAAATTCCGGCATGGTGTTGGTCATGGCGCAAAAAGGTTCCGTCGAAGCTCTCAGACGTGCCAGGTAGAACCTAAGTGACGCCTTCTTGAGGGCCGCGTCGTCCTGCAGGCCGTCGCAATCCACAATGGCCGCTTCCCGCTCCACAAAATGGTTGCTGCGGTGGTTGTGGAGATAAAGGTCAAGAGAGGGTTTGATGGGAATCTGATCCTTGAGGAGCCCGGAAATCGTGTCCTGCGCAAATAGGCGGTGCAGGGCCGCGTGCTTGAGATATTTTTCGCCCTCGATCTCGAGGATTTTCCTGGCGAAGAGCATGGGCCTGATTTCGTCGAGATCGACTTTTTCTTCCAGTGGCCGAAGATCTCTCAAAGGGAACTCTGCCGGATGCTTCATGTACGAGGAGTGCAGAGCAGTCAGCTTGGCGGTGAACGCCTCGTGGGTGATCTGCCAGCCGTTCAGGACGAGTTCGGTGCTGAACATGAAGCCCAGCAAGTCATCCAGGTACTGTTGCTGCAGCGACGGTCGTATGGCTTTGAGGTAGCGGGTCTTGTAGCTGTCGATGCGCTCAGGCAGGGCCTCTTCGCCCGGGATGATGAGCATGCGCTCCAACACCTCCATCAGCGCCGCGCGGCTCTCGGGCGCTAGCACCTCCTGCTGTAGTGCCCGCGCCTTGGACGGCTTGCGGGCCGTGGTTTCAGCAGTTTGGATCGCCTCGTCCTGCGGCTCGGGTGGCTCCTCCATTTGCGTCTGCTGTGTGCCAGCCCCGTCGTTGCCGATTTCCTGCATGCGCTCAAGCCGCTGCACAGCGGTCAGGATGTTCCAGTCCTTGAGGCGGCTCTGGGCGCCGAACTCCTGAGTCGTCAGAAGCACCAGCGACTTGTAGCTGCTGCGGTCAAACCGCTCATGCAGCCAGTTCCGGATCGTGTTCCAGAAGTTCTGGTGGCTGTCGGTCAGCTTGTCGCTGTAGTGCTTGACCTCAAGTTGCGTCTTGCCCGGCACGGTGACATCGCCCATGGCTTCAATCCATAGACACTCTCCGGGCATGAGGTAGTGGCACTGTTCTACGGCCACAAGCAACTGATATTGCAGTGCTACGAAAAGTACAGTTGCATCGACGGGCAGAGCTTGCGTATCGGTCTGCAGCTGTTTGGACGGAGGTGGCATGGGCGGTGTCGGCTGCAACTCGAAGTCTCCTGTTTCCTCTGTCTCTGGCGGCTGGGTTGATGGGGCATGCCCGCAGTCGCCATCCAGCGCGGCCTGCATAGGTCAGGAAACGGCCAGTGGTGGCATTGACTTTTGACATGTAATAGACTGTATCGGAATGCTTGGGATGTTGACCTCGCTGGCTGCATCGGGTTTTCAGATATGAGTGGCGAGCCCGGTTGCCTTCAAGTGTCTGCTCTTCCTGGCAGCGTCATTCATGGGAAGGCGGCCGACGAGCAGCTCACAGCCTATTTCGGCTGTGCAGCGATTGCCGTCATTGATACCGCCAAGTCTACCGACCACCTCAGGACACTCCTCGGCCGCTCGAGCCTGCGAGTGGGATCTTTGCGTGGGGCGCGCTCATACCTTGGCGAGGAAGGCCGCCGCATCACCCGCTTCACACTTCCAGTCTGCGAAGACCCCAACCAGATTGCATTCCACGCAGTGGCAAGCGATGTAGTACCAGCGCACGTCATGTGTGCCCTTGTACACGGAGACGCCGGACACCAGCTCGAACACCTCGTTCTCGCACACGCATACGTGTGCCTCGGGGGCGGCCTCTTCAACGTAGTCCGCGCTGTCGCCCATGAGGTGTTCCTGCCCGCAGTCGCTGCAGGTGCGGATTGCCACGCCGGCTTCTTCATCGGTCTGCAGCGCAAAAGTCCGGCACCCGCAATCGCATTTGGACGAGGCAAACCGGACGGCCTCATGGCCATTCGCAACGCTATAGCTGCGCAGCTCGGCTTGGGTGTCGCCGGACGTCGTCCCATACATGAACTCGCCCTTTCTCGTCAGTGCCATTGATGTTGTTCCATTCTTCAAGGTGGGCTTCCCGGCAGACCTGACGCCAGGCTGCCCCTATCAGCTGGATTTTGCCTGAATGAATGGTGAATCGTCGCCAAGGGGCCGGGTCGGGGTGGTCGCCGACAAGGGCTGCGGAAATCCTTGAATGCCGACTCTTGGAGATTGCAGCCAGAGACCATCAAATTCAGCTGTTGATCGCCGCCGACACTCGATGTTGAAGCTCTTATGTCAGCTCTCAGCCTATTGCAACCAATTCCACCCAAAAAATCTGATCATCCCCCACTCAAGCTCCCTCCAGCCACAACTTCGCCGCCTTCATCACACACCCTGTCAACCGCTCCAGCGAGGCCTGTGCCGAGCGCGGATGGGCCCAGTACATCGGCACGTCGAGCGGCTTGCGCGGCACGAGTTCCGCCAGTGTGCCCTGCGCAAGCTGCTGCTCGATCAACACCGTGGGATGCATGCCCCAGCCCATGCCGACCTCGCACGCACGCACGTAGCCGTAGTTGGACGGGATGAAGTGGCGCGGCGGGGCGGAGCGTGCCGCCTGCAGGCCGTACTGGTGCATCCAGCGGTCCTGCAGCTTGTCGTTGCGGTCGTAGGTCATGATGGGTGCATGGGCCAATGCGGCGGGCGTCACGCCATCGGGGAAGTACTGCGCCACATAGCTGGGACTGGCGGCGGCAACGTAGCGCATGGTACCCAGAGGCCAGGTGTTGCAGCCCGCAATCGTGGTGCCCGTGGCGGTGACGGCGGCGATCACTTCGCCTTCTTTCAAACGCTGGGCGGTGTGGTCCTGATCGTCGATGCGCAGGTCCAGCAGCTCGTTGCTGCCGGTGGTGAATTCGGCCATCGCATCCATGAACCAGGTGGAGAGCGAATCGGCGTTCACCGCGAGTTTGAGCGTGGGAATGCGGGTGTCGCTCAGCAGGTCGGGGTTGCTGCGCCGCAGCTCGTTTTCGAGCAGGGCGACCTGTTCGGCATGCAGGCACAGGCGCTTGCCGGCCTCGGTGCCGGTGCAGGGCGAACCGCGCAGGATCAGCACCTGGCCGACGCGTTCCTCCAGCAGCTTCACGCGCTGTGAAACGGCGGATGACGTGACATGCAGCTTGCGCGCCGCGCGCTCGAAGCTGCCCTCACGCACCACGGCTGCGAGGGCTTCCAGTCCGGCGTAATCGAGCATTAAGTAATCCTTAATATGCGTTAGCGATTTTAAGTTTACTTAAATTTATGGTGGACTCAAAATCGACCCCATGTTCTTCCAGACCGCAGCAACCTCTTCGTGGCTCGCAGGCTTTACCGTCTGCCTCTCGCTCATCGTCTCCATCGGTGCGCAGAATCTCTATGTTCTGCGCCAGGCGGTGCAGGGCGAGCATGTGCGCGCTTGCGTGGCGTGGTGCGTGGTGAGCGATGCGCTGCTGGTGGCCGTGGGCGTGGCGGGCATGGCCCAGATTCTCGGCGCTTCACCGACGCTCGCGCACTACCTCACACTCGGTGGGGCGCTGTTTCTGCTGGCCTATGGCCTGTTCGCATGGCATCGCGCGTTCTTTGCGGCCGACCAGAAGCTTGACGCATCCGGCACCAAGGCCGAGCGCAGTCTGCTCACCGTGCTGAGCGCGCTGGCGGTGATCACGCTCGCCAACCCGCATGTGTATCTCGACACCGTCGTGCTGATCGGCTCCATCGGCGCGCAGCAGGACGGCTGGTACAAGTGGTACTTTGTGATCGGCGCAGCCTGCGCGAGCCTGACCTGGTTCGTGGTGCTGGCGTTTGCCGGCCGCAAGTTGCAGGGCGTGTTCGCCAATCCCAAGGCCTGGCGCGTGCTCGACACGCTCACCGGCGCGATGATGTTCGTGCTGGCATGGTGGGTCTATCAGGGGCTGCAGGCAGACTGAGCTGCAGCGAAAATTTTTTCATCCAGGCTGACATCTCGAAAGGATGACGGCTTTTTCTTTTTGTGGGCTGGCCTGTCAGCCCAGCCAGTACTGCAAACCCATGAAGGCCGCCACACCGGCCAGCACGGTCACGAACAGGCTGCGCGACACCAGTCCGCAAACGGTGGCGATGGCGGCTGCGAGGGCTGAAATGCTGAGTCCGGTCGTGCTGCTCCACTCGGGTTTGAGGATCAACTCGGCTGCGACCATGGCGGCCATGATGGCGGCGGGGATGAAGCCCAGCCAGTTGCGGGCGGTGATGCCTAAACGGATGCGCGACATCAGCAGAATGGGCAGCACGCGCAGGAGCAGCGTGACGAGGGCGCTGACGAGCAGCGCGACGTAGCCGGAAGTGCTCATGCTTTGGGACCTTCTTCGCGGTTTGATTTTCGGTTGAGCAGCACCGTCGCGACGGTGGCCCCACTCACCGTGGCGAGCAGGATCACCACGTTGGCATCAAGCCGCTTGACGAATACGGCCACCACCAGCACGGCGACCGCTACGGCCACGAGTTCGAGCATGCGCTGGTGGCTTGCGAGCCAGGTCATCAAGAGCAGGGCGATGAACATGGCGACGAGGCTGAAGCCGAGCCCGTGCACCAGCGATTCGGGCAAGGCGGAGGCGAGCAGCGCGCCCATGAGGTTGGCGATGATCCAGTTGAGCCAGGCGGTCACGTTGAGCCCGAGCAGCCATGCGAAGGGCAGATCACCATGCTTGTTGCCGTATTGCGCAGCGACCGCGAAGGTCTCGTCGGTGAGCAGCGCGCCGCCGATGAGTTTCTGCATCGCGGTGGAGCGGGTGAAGTACATCGCCATGTACGAGCTCATCAGAATGTGGCGCAGATTGATCAGCAGCACACCGGCGACGATGGACAGCGCACCCGCGCCCGCCGCATAGAGCGAATAGAACAGGAACTGCGCGGATCCCGCATAGAGCAGGCCCGAGAGCAGCGTGATCTCTAGCGGCGAAAATCCCGAGACGGTGCCGATGGCGCCCGCCGCGAAGCCGATGCTCCAGTAGCCTAAAATGGTGGGCAGGCAGGCGATCACACCGGCCTTGAAGAGGTCGGTGGGCGTTGTTGCCGATGGGCTGGAGTCTGGCTCCCTGTTGGTTACGGTGTCGTTCACGAAAAATCCGATCCGCCAATGAAAAAAGCGCTGTCGAAACAGCGCTTTGGGCTTGGCTGCGAGAGGCGGGATTATCCGCCCTTCGCGATTTCCGTGTCAGTCACTCAGAATGCAGGAACGACTGCACCCTTGTACTTTTCCTGAATGAACTTCTTCACCTCGGCCGAGTGCAGGGCCTTCATCAGCTTGGCGATGATGGGGTCGTTGGCACGGTCAGCGCGGGCGGCGACGATGTTGGTGTAAGGCGAATCCGCACCTTCGATGAACAGCGCGTCCTTGGTCGGGTTCAGCTTGGCTTCGATGGCGTAGTTGGTGTTGATCAGAGCAATGTCCACATCACCCAGCGCGCGCGGCAGCAGAGGGGCTTCGAGTTCCTTGAATTTGAGCTTCTTGGGGTTCTTCACCACGTCGAGCGGCGTGGGCGTCAGGCTCTTGGGGTCCTTCAGCTCGATCAGGCCTTGCTTGGCCAGCAGAATCAGCGCACGGCCGCCGTTCGATGGGTCGTTCGGAATCGCCACGGTTGCGCCGTTCTTCAGATCCTTGATGTTCTTGATCTTGCTGGAGTAGGCGCCGAAGGGCTCCACGTGCACCTTGCCGTTGGGCACTTCGACCAGCGAGGACTTGCGGTCCTTGTTGTAGCTGTCCAGATAAGGCTTGTGCTGGAAGAAATTGGCGTCGAGCTGCTTGTCTTCCACGGCGGCATTGGGCTGCACGTAGTCGCTGAATTCCTTGATTTCCAGATCCACGCCGTCGGCCTTGAGCTGGGGCTTCACGAAGTTCAGGATTTCTGCGTGCGGCACGGACGTGGCGGCGACCTTGAGAACGTCGGCGGCGTTCGCGCCAAAGGCCAGAGCTGCCAGAGCCAGTGCGGTCAGAGATTTCTTCAACATGTCCAGATGATCCTCAAAAAGATGTTTCTTTGTAGGCGTCCTTCGCGGCGGGTTGGTTGATTTCAACCTGCGCTTGTGACTGGTAACAGAACGCCAGTGTAATTCGTTCGGTTGACGATTGCCTCGTTTTTAAATTCATATTCATATAAAGAATGGATATTTAATAACCACAAGGTAGAAGGTCGTCGAGGCAACTTTTTCAACGAACCACTTCCAGAAGCCGGTCCAGGCCGCCCTGGTTGATTGCCACCTTGGCTTGCGCGCGCACCGCGGGCTTGGCGTGATAGGCCACCGAGAGACCGGCTTCACCCATCATCGGCAGGTCGTTGGCGCCATCGCCCACGGCGATGGTCTGGCTTGGGTCGATGCCCATGAGCGAGGCCATCTCGAGCAGTGTGCGACGCTTCTCGGCACCGTCGCAGATGTCGCCCCAGGCCTGATCGACCATGCGGCCGGTGAGCACGCCGTTCTCGATCTCCAGCATGTTGGAGCGGGCGAAGTCGATGCCCAGATGCGCCTTCACGCGGTCCGAGAAATAGGTGAAGCCGCCCGAAACCAGCAGCGTCTTGAGGCCGGCCGCCTTGGCTGCGTCGATCAGTTCCTTGGCACCGAGGTTGAACTGCAGGCGCTCGGTGAACACGCGGTCCAGGTCGGCCGCGGTCACGCCCTTGAGTAGGGCCACGCGCTGGCGCAGGCTTTCCTTGTAGTCGGAGATCACGCCTTGCATGGCGGCCTCGGTGATGGCCGCCACTTCAGCCTTGCGGCCCACGGCGTCGGCGATCTCGTCCACGCATTCGATGCTGATGAGCGTCGAATCCATGTCGAATGCGATCAGCTTGTAGTCAGCCAGCTTGAGAGGCGCAGTGACTGCGCGCAGGACGAGGCCGGGGGCAAATTCTGTGGCTTGGGGCATTTTGGGGAACCAATGCGCAATGCAAATTGAAGGAAAGCCGTAATGGTAGTGCGATTGAGGAATGGCCCGGAAGTGGAGATGATCCGCATGCGAAAAATGGATCAAAACAGGGGTGGGTTTCCGGTCAATGCTCGCCAGAAGGGGGCTTGGGCAGATACAGCCGGTCCGACCAGGTCGCAAGCCATTCAGGCTTGAATGCGACGAAGATGGCCGTCAGCATTCCGGTGAGGAGGCCATCGCTCCAAGCCATGAGCCAGCGGGCGACCATCGAAAGGCCATTGTCCACCTCAACGGACAGGACGTGCCCGCTCCATTGCGCGAGCGCCCCCGTCACGAAGACGCAGGCGACGGTGCCCAGAAACGCGCGCCCGAGCACATAGACGAAGAGACGCGTGCCGGTGAAACGCCGGATCAGCGCCCCGAGCAGCAGGGCCAGCGTGGCGGGGATGACACCCAGCCAAGTGACGGCACTGACGGCCTCCTCCCAGCTCATCGCGGGCGAGAGCAGGGCCGCGCAGAGCGCGACGATCCAGAGCACCGGAATCGCCAGCGGCCAACCCAGTGACAGCACCAGCCAGCATGCGCCCGAGAGCTGCAGCGGCAAGGGCATGTGTATCAGCGAGGGCAGGGCCCAAAGCCACGGCAGAATCACCAGCGTTGCGAGCAGCGGGCTGATCAGCGTGGAGTTGCGCCGCTGGGGGCCTTCGGGTGTGCGCACCCGCGTGGACGCCAGCATGCGCCACGGCCTGAACCAAAGCGCGATGGCGAGGGCGATGAGGCTGATGGCGGCTTCCACGATGAGCATGGTGCAGTTACTGTAGCGCAGCCCATCACCGGTGGGAGAGTTTCAGATGGAAGGCAGCCTATCTGAGCAAGCCGTAGCCCAGTTGGAGCTTGCGTTTGCGCGCAGGGTCTTCATTGACCGTATATCGACCCAGGTAGCGGTCTCCCCAGGTCGTGTCGGACACTAGGTCGAAAGCGCAGTCCTGTGCCATGTCGCGTATGCAGGCGGCGTTGGGTGACCAGAAATTGGTGATGTCGCCCGCTAGCGCATCATGACGGTAGTAGCGAGCCAATGCGACGTTCTGCTCAATGTCATTGGCGGCATGGCTTTCCAGGTACATCGTGCCATGGCACAGCGAGCGGACAATGGCGAGCGCCTTGACCATGTCAGGCAGGTGGTAGAGCACTCCGAGAAAGATCACATGATCGAAGGTTCCGAGCGTCTTGGCACTCAGGTCGTAGAGATTGCTGCAGTGGTAGTCGAAAGGCTCACCGGAGATGCGCTCCATGACACCGAAGCCGTGAGCATCTTTGGAACGGTAATCGACCGCCACGACATGCGCGCCAAGGCGACGGGCTGCGAGCGAAAAGAATCCGTCCGATGGGCCAATGTCCAGCACCCGTTGTCCGCTCAGGTCGCTTGGAAGTGACAGCATGTCGAGCAGAAATCCCGGGTCGTAGGAACCCGGGGTGATCACACCCGGATGGATTTCGAACCGGTGGTGCCAGTGTTTGATGGTCGTGACCAGCCTGCTTGCTTCATCGAATTCCATGCGTGCATCTCCTGAGCGTTTCTTGATTTCTCGTCGCCTGCGGAACATACCGGGGCAACGGTGAGGGCGTCAACACACGATTGCAATGACTATTCATGCGAGATAGAGAGCGCTTTGGATCTCGAGTGCCGACGCTTGGTTTGGTTGCAAACAATTAATGTTTCGCGGCCTCGGGAGCCTTGGTGAGCGGCTGCCCGAGACTGCGCAGAATGTCCCGCACCAGATGCGCCCGGTCCTTGGGGTCGGGCAGTTCGCGTTCGATGCGCAGCTTGTCGTTGCCGGCGAGCTTGATGTGCTTGTTCTTCTGCACCAACTGGATGATGTTCATCGGATCGATCGGCGGCTGGGGCTTGAAGGTGATATGGATGACGCCCGGTGCGGCGTCGACCTTCTGCACGCCATACGGCTGGCTCATCACGCGCAGGCGGTGCACGTCGATCAGCGTCTGCGTCTGGACGGGCAGCTTGCCGAAGCGGTCGACGATTTCTTCGAGCAGGATGTCGATCTGCTGCGTCGTCTTGGCGGTCGCGAGCTTCTTGTAGAACGACAGGCGCAGGTGCACGTCGCCGCAGTAGTCGTCGGGCAGCAGGGCGGGCGAATGGAGGTTGATGTCAGTGGTGACGGACAGCGGCGAGAGCAGGTCGGGTTCCTTGCCCGCCTTGAGCGCGGCCACGGCCTCGGACAGCATCTCGTTGTAGAGCTGAAAGCCGATCTCCATCATGTTGCCACTCTGGTTCTCGCCGAGCACTTCGCCCGCGCCGCGAATCTCGAGGTCGTGCATCGCGAGGTAGAAGCCCGAGCCGAGTTCCTCCATCTGCTGAATGGCCTCGAGCCGCTGGGCCGCCTGCTTGGTGAGGCCGTCGATGTCGGGCACCATCAGGTAGGCATAGGCTTGGTGGTGCGAGCGGCCCACGCGTCCGCGCAACTGGTGCAATTGGGCCAGTCCGAACTTGTCGGCGCGGCTCATGATGATGGTGTTGGCGGTGGGCACGTCGATGCCGGTCTCGATGATGGTCGAGCACAGCAGAATGTTGTAGCGCTGCGCGACGAAATCGCGCATCACCTTCTCCAGCTCGCGCTCGGGCATCTGGCCGTGGGCGACAGCGATGCGCGCCTCGGGCAAGATTTCTTCAAGCTTCTGCTTGCGGTTCTGGATGGTCTCGACCTCGTTGTGCAGAAAGTAGCACTGGCCGCCGCGCTTCAACTCGCGCAGCACGGCCTCGCGGATCACGCCCGTGCCCTCGTTGCGCACAAAGGTCTTGATGGCCAGACGACGCTGCGGTGCAGTGGCGATGACCGACAGATCGCGCAGGCCTTCAAGCGCCATGCCCATGGTGCGCGGAATCGGCGTGGCAGTGAGCGTGAGCACGTCGACCTCGGCACGCAGGGCCTTCATCTGCTCCTTGTGGCGCACGCCGAAACGGTGTTCCTCATCGATGATGAGCAGGCCCAGATTCTTGAACTTGGTCGATTCGGAGAGCAGCTTGTGCGTGCCGACGACGATGTCCACCGTGCCCTCGGCGATGCCCTTGACCGCTGCGGTGATCTCCTTGCCCGAGCGGAAGCGCGAGACCTCGGCGACCTTGATCGGCCACTTCGAGAAGCGGTCGATGAGCGTCTGGAAATGCTGCTCGGCCAGCAGCGTGGTCGGCGCGAGAAACGCCACCTGCATGCCGCCCATGGCCGCAACGAAAGCGGCACGCAGCGCGACCTCGGTCTTGCCGAAGCCCACGTCGCCGCAGACCAGCCGGTCCATCGGTTGCGGGCTGATCATGTCCTGAATGACGGCGTGGATTGCGGCCTTCTGGTCTGCGGTTTCATCAAAGCCGAAATCGTTGGAGAACTGCTCGTAGTCCTGCACGTTGAAGCGGAACGCATGGCCTTGGCGGGCGGCGCGGCGCGCGTAGATGTTGAGCAGCTCGGCGGCGGAGTCGCGCACCTGCTCGGCGGCCTTGCGTTTGGCCTTTTCCCACTGGCCGCTGCCGAGCTTGTGCAGCGGCGCCTCGTCGGCCGACACGCCGGTGTAGCGGCTGATGAGCTGCAGCTGGCTCACCGGCACATAGAGCGCGGCCTTGTCGGCGTATTCGAGGTGCAGGAACTCCTGCATCGCGGGCGTGCCGTCGGGGTTCTTCTGGCCGATGTCCATGTTGATCAGGCCGAGGTAACGTCCGATGCCGTGCGCGCTGTGCACCACCGGGTCGCCGACCTTCAGCTCTGACAGGTCCTTGATCAGCGCATCGACGTCACTGACCTGCTCCTGCTTGCGGCGGCGGCGTGCGGTGCCGGTGGCGGAGAACAGCTCGGTCTCGGTGACGAAGTCGATGCCGCCCTCGATCCAGCTGAAGCCGGTGGCGAGCGTCGATGTGGCGATGCCGATCTTTTCGTCTTGCGTGTGCTGGAACTCATCAAGCGAATCGAACGCGGGCGGATTCAGGTGCGAGGCACGCAGAAAATCGAGCAGGCTTTCGCGGCGACCGTCGCTTTCGGCGAGCAGCAGCACGCGGTGCTGGCCTGACAGGATGTGCGCCTGCAGTTTGGCGAGCGGGTCTTCCGCGCCGCGGATCACCGAGAGGTCGCCAAGTTTCTGGAAGTGCGCGTTGTCCGGCACGTCCTCGACGTTCGGGCGGATCGCGAGTTGTGCATGGTCCTTGGCGCGCGCGTAGAACTGGTCGGCGCTCAGGAACAGCGTCTCGGGCGGCAGCACCGGGCGCTCGGGGTCGCCCTGAACGAGGCGAAAGCGCTCCTTGGTGTCCTGCCAGAAGCGCAGGAACGCGGCTTCCAGATCACCATGCAGCACGACAGTGGTGTCGGCGCCGAGGTAGTCGAACATCGTCGCCGTGTCGTCGAAGAACAGCGGCAGGTAGTACTCGATGCCCGCCGTCGCCACGCCGTTGCCCATGTCCTTGTAGATACGGCTCTTGGTGGGATCACCCTCGAGCAGTTCGCGCCAGCGGCTGCGGAACTTGGCGCGCGCATCGTCGTCCATCGGAAACTCGCGCCCGGGCAGCAGGCGCACCTCGGGCACGGGGTAGAGGCTGCGCTGCGTGTCCGGGTCGAAGGTGCGGATGGTGTCGATCTCGTTGTCGAACAGGTCGACGCGGTACGGCACGGTCGAGCCCATCGGGAACAGGTCGATCAGCCCGCCGCGCACCGCGTATTCGCCATGGCTCACCACCTGCGAGACGTGGGAATAGCCCGCGAGCGTGAGCTGCGCGCGCAGCTTGGCCTCATCGAGCTTCTGCTTGGCCTTGAAGTGGAAGGTGTAGCCCGCGAGAAACGAGGGCGGTGCGACGCGGTAGAGCGCGGTCGTAGCGGGCACCAGCACCACATCGGCCTCGCCCTGCGAGATACGCCACAGTGTCGCGAGGCGCTCGCTGATCAAGTCCTGATGCGGCGAGAAGGTGTCGTAGGGCAGGGTCTCCCAGTCGGGAAACATCGCGCAGCGCAGCTCGGGCGCGAAGAACTCCATCTCGTCGATCAGGCGGCGTGCGTCTGTCGCATCGGCGGTAACGATGGTCACCACGCGCTTGTGCGATTTCTCCCGCTCGGCCAGGCGCGCGAGCAGCAGCGCATCGGCCGAACCGGCGGGGCGCGGCATGGCAAAACGTTTTCCGGGCGAGAGTTTGGGCAGATCCATGGGAATGCAGTCGGCAGTGGCTGGGCAGGAACGACGAAAACGACAAAAACCCCGTTGCGAAGGCAGCGGGGGGATGCAAGCCGCTATTTTAAAGAACCTGCATTTCGTATGCTGGGTAGTGACTTCGGCAGAACAGGTAGTCCGCTGTCTACAATCCGGGCAACATGAATTCGAACGAAGCACAACAAGCAAGTAACGCCGCCAGCGCGCGCTGCTTTGCGCTGCTGCCATGCGCCGGAGTCGGTGCGCGTGCGGGCACGGCACAGCCCAAACAATATGAGCCGCTGGCCGGAAAAATGCTGGTCGAGCACACACTGGCCGCGTTTGCGGCGGTGCCGCGCATCGCGGGTGTGCATGTGGTCGTCACGCCGGGTGACGGCACGCTGCGCAAGGCCGGTGCGACATGGAACGTGATCGACGGCGGTGGGCCGACGCGCGCGTCCAGCGTGTTCAACGGACTGCGATTTCTGCTCGCAGGCCAGACTGCCACGCGCGACGACTGGGTGCTGGTGCACGACGCCGCGCGCTGCCTGATCACTCCCGCCGAGATCGATGCGCTCATCGACGCGTGTCTGCCTGATGCGGTGGGCGGCCTGCTTGCGCTGCCGCTGCCCGACACGCTCAAGCTCGCCGTCGATGGCCGCAGCGCGGCGACCATCGAACGCGCCGACAAGTGGCTCGCGCAGACCCCGCAGATGTTCCGCGCGGGGCTGCTGCACGACGCGCTCGAGGCCCGCGCGGCGCAGGACTTCGCGGGCATCACCGACGAGGCCAGTGCCATGGAGGCGGCGGGCCACAGGCCATTGCTCGTGCCGGGCAGTGCGCAGAATTTCAAGGTCACCTACCCGCAGGATTTTGCGCTGGCCGAAGCCATCTTCTGGCAGCGTGCCCACCGTCCGGTGAGTCGTCCGATGTATAGCGAGAAAAGCGAGACATGAGTTCCCAAGACATGAAGTTTCCCCCGTTCCGCATCGGCGAAGGTTGGGATGTGCACGCGCTGGTGCCGGGCCGCAAGCTGATCATCGGCGGCGTGGAGATTCCCCACACGCTCGGGTTGCTGGGCCATTCGGATGCCGATGTGCTGCTGCACGCGATCACCGATGCGCTGCTCGGCGCGGCTGCGTTGGGCGACATTGGGCGGCATTTCCCGGATACCGATCCGCAGTTCAAGGGCGCCAAGTCCGATGTGCTGCTCGCCGAGGCCGCGCGCCGTGTGCGCGCCGAAGGCTACGAGATCGGCAACATCGACAGCACCGTGATCGCCCAGGCCCCCAAGCTCGCGCCGCACATCGGGGCGATGTGCGCGGTGATCGCGAAGACGCTGGACCTGCGCGTCGATCAGGTCAATGTGAAAGCCAAGACGGCCGAACGTCTCGGGCCCGTGGGCCAAGGCCTCGCGATTGAAGCGAACGCGGCGGCGATGCTGTTCCGCGTGTGATCGTCCAGCGGGCAATCACTCGCTGAATCACTCCGTGGCGTTGGCTTCCGACATGACGTCGTCACGCCACTGCCCGCCCAGCGTCTTGTAGATCGTGATGCGATTGACCTGTTCGGCCAGTTGCAAGGTGATCTGGGTCTGCTGCGCGGTGTAGAGCGAGCGCTGGGCATCGAGCACCGAGAGGTAGTTGTCGGCGCCGAGGCGGTAGCGGGCGTCCGAGAGTTCTAGCGCCTTTTTCGTTGCGTCCACCATTGAGCCCTGCGCGGCGATGCGGCCGTCTAGCGTCGAACGGTCGGCCAGCGCGTCCGCCACTTCGCGGAAAGAGGTCTGCACGGTTTTCTCGTACTGCGCGACGGCAGTGTCGCGCGCGACCTCGGCCACGCGCAGGCTGGCGCGGTTCTTCCCTGCGTCGAAGATCGGCAAACGGATCTGCGGGATGAACGACCAGGTGCCGTTGCCGCCATCGAACAGGCTGGACAGCGCATTGCTTCCCACGCCAATGGATGAGGTCAGCGTGATCGACGGGAAGAACGCGGCGCGCGCCGCGCCGATGTTGGCGTAAGTGCCGCGCAGCGTGCGCTCCGAGGCCTGCACATCGGGGCGCTGCAGCAGCACGGACGACGGCAACTCCTGCGGCACAGAGAGCAGCGCTGCAACCGGTTCGGGCAGCATCACCTGCACGGAGGACAGCCGTTCCGAGGTCCGTGGGCCGGTGCCGAGTGGCGCGGGCTGCGTCTTGACGGCCTTGGCGATGCTGACGCTGGCGGGCAGCAGCGATTCATGCACCGAATCGCCGACGAGCAGGGCGAGCGCGTTGCGGTCGCGTGCGAGCTGTGAGGTGTATGTGCCGACATCGACGCGTGCTGAATCCACCGTGCTGCGGGTCTGCGCGAGCGTGAGGCCGTTGGCCGCACCGAGTTCGTAGCTGCGCTCGGTGAGCTGCAGCGATTCGAGGCGGGTGCGCAGCGTCTCGCGCGCCAGGGCCAGTCGGCGCGCGTCGGCGTCGAGCGTGAGCCAGGCGTTGGAGATTTCGGCGATCAGGCTGAGCTGTACGCTGCGGCGGCTGTCGCCGGTGCGCAGAAACTCCTGCAGTGCGACCTCGTTGAGGTTGCGCACGCGGCCGAAGAAGTCGATCTCGTAGCTGCTGAAACCGAGCTGCGCGCTGTATTGCCCGGTGGTGTTCGCGCGGCCGGCGGTGGTCAGATCGTCCGCCGTGCGGGTACGGTTGCCCACGCCGGTGGCGGCGACCGAGGGGAACAGACCCGCGCGCTCGATACCGTATTGCGCACGCGCCTTCTCGATGGCGAGGATGGCCACGCGCAGGTCGCGGTTGTTGTCCAGCGCCTGACGGATCAGCTCGCGCAGGCGCGGCTCTGCGATGAAGTCCTGCCAGGCCATCGGGCCGTTGTGCTCGTCGATGCGCACGGCGGCTTCTTGGTCGGGCGAGAGCGCGGCCGTCGATTTGGCATGCTCGAGGGTGTCCTGCACGGGCAGGGGCGGCTGTTGGTATTCAGGCGCGAGCGACATGCAGGCCGAGAGCATCAGCGGAGCACTGAGAACGACCGCGGACCGCCAGCGGGGAAACAGGGAAGACAAGAGATTCGATTCCATCATCATGGTGCGGTATGCGGTGCGTCGTTCGGGGCTGCGGCGGGCGCTGCCTTGGCTTTGTTGCGTGCGAACAGGTTGCGGACCACGAGGAAGAACACCGGAACGAAGAAGATGCCCAGCAGGGTGGAGAAAATCATGCCCCCGAGCACGGCCGTGCCGATGGCCTGACGTCCACCCGCGCCCGCGCCGGTGCCGATCGCCAGCGGCAGCACGCCGAAGCCGAAGGCCAGAGAGGTCATCAGAATCGGGCGCAGGCGCATGCGCACGGCCTGCAACGTGGCGTCGATGATCTTGATGCCGCGCTCCTGCAGCTGCACTGCGAATTCGACGATCAGAATCGCATTCTTCGACGCGAGGCCCACGGTGGTGAGCAGACCGACCTGGAAGTACACGTCGTTGGACATGCCGCGCGTGTAGGTCGCGAGCAGAGCGCCGATCACGCCGAGCGGCACGGCCAGCATCACCGAGAACGGCACGCTCCAGCTTTCATACAGCGCCGCTAGGCAGAGGAACACAAACAGAATCGAGACGGCATACAAAAGCGGTGCCTGCGAGCCCGACTGGCGCTCTTGCAGCGACGCGCCAGTCCACTCAAGGCCGATGCCCGATGGCATTTTCTGCATGATGGCCTCGACCGCCTTCATCGCATCGCCCGAGCTCACGCCCTGCGGCGTGTTGGCCAGCATTTCCAGTGCGGGGCTGCCGTTGTAGCGCATGAGCTGCGGCGAGCCGCTGGTCCACGAAGTGCTGGCGAACGACGAGAAGCGCACCATCTCGCCGTTCTTGTTGCGCACCGACCATTGCAGGATGTCCTGGGGCAGCATGCGGTAGGGCGCATCGGCCTGGATGTAGACGCGTTTGACACGGCCGAAGTGGATGAAGTCGTTGACGTAGTTGCCGCCCAGCGCGCTGGAGAGCACGCTGTTGATGTCGGTCATCGAGAGTCCGAGCGCGGCGGCCTTGCGGTCGTCGATGTCGACCTTGAGCTCGGACGTGTCGTCGAAGTTCGAGGTGCGCATGTTCAAGAGCGCAGGCATGTTGCGCGCTTCGTTGACCATGGTGTCCCTGGCCTTGATCAGCTCGTCATGGCCGAGGCCGTTCAAGTCCTTGAGCATGAAGTTGATGCCGGAGCTTGAACCCAGACCGCGCACGGCGGGCGGCAGCATCACGAAGATGCGGGCGTCGCGGATCTTGCGCAGGTCCTTGGTGGCCTTGTTGGCGATGGCCGCAGCCGACTGGCTTGCGAGCGGTCGCTCGTCCCAAGGCTTCAGGCGAACGAACATATTGCCCGAGTTCTGGTTGCCGTTCAGGCCCGAGATCGCGTTCACGCGGTCGACTTCGGGAATCGCGCGGAAATAGTCGGTCATTTCGTCCATCACGTCCTGCAGGCGCGCATCGGTCGCACCGGAGGGCAGTGTGATGCTGGCGGAGACAAAGCCCTGGTCTTCGTCGGGCAGGAACGAGGTCGGCAGGCGATGGAACAGCCAGGCCACGACGGCGACCAGCACGAGGAAGATCACCATCATGCGGGCTGAGCGGCTCAGCAGCTTGCCCACCGAGCTCTGGTACCAGTTGGCCTTGGTGTCGAAGTGGTGGTTGAAGCTGCGGAAGAACCGGTCGATCCAGCCGAGCGGGCCGCGCCGGATCGGGCGGTCATGGTGGCCGTGCGCCATCGGCTTGAGCAGGGTGGCGCAGAGCGCGGGGGTGAGCGTCAGCGCCACGAACACCGACAGCGCCATCGCGGCCACGATGGTGACCGAGAATTGGCGGTAGATCACGCCGACCGAGCCCGCAAAGAAGGCCATCGGAATGAACACAGCCGAAAGCGTGAGGCCGATGCCGACCAGCGCAGGCGTGATTTCAGCCATCGATTTCTGCGTGGCTTCCTTGGGACCGAGGCCTTCCTCGCTCATCACGCGTTCAACGTTTTCGACCACCACGATGGCATCGTCCACCAGCAGACCGATGGCCAGCACCATTGCGAACATGGTCAGCATGTTGATCGAATAACCCATGATCGACAGCACCCCGAAGGTGCCCAGCAGCACGACCGGCACAGCAATCGCGGGGATCAGCGTGGCGCGGAAGTTCTGCAGGAAGACGAACATCACCAGCGTCACGAGCACCATGGCTTCGGCCAGGGTTTTGACCACTTCTTCGATGGAGGCGCGCACGAACGGCGTGCTGTCCGAGCTGATCACGCCGGTGATGCCGTCGGGGAAATAGTAGGAAAGCTCATCGAGCTTCTTCTGTACGTCTTCGGCCACCTTCATGGCGTTCGCGCCGTCGGCCAGCACGATGCCCATACCCGCGCCGGGCTGGCCGTTGAGGATGGATTTCACCGTGAGGTTGTCACCTTCGAGCGTGACGCGGGCCACGTCGGCCATGGTCACGACCGAGCCGTCTTGTGCGGACTTGAGCACGATGTCCTTGAACTCATCAATGGTCTGCAGCTTGGAGCGCGCGGTGATCGTCGCGTTCAGCATCTGGCCCTTCACGGCGGGCAACTGGCCAAGCTGACCGGCCGAGACCTGGACGTTCTGGTTGTTGAGCGCGGTGACCAGATCGGAGGGCATCAGCGCGTACTTTTCCATCAGCGCCGGGTCCATCCAGATGCGCATCGCGTAGTTGGTGCCGAACACGGTCACGTCGCCGACACCGTCCACGCGGGCGATCACGTCCACCACGTTGCTGGTCAGGTAGTCACCGATGCGCACCTGCGTGACGCTGGGATCGGGCGAGGTGAACACGTAGGTGACGAGATAGTCGTTGCCGCCCTTGTTGACGAATACGCCCCGGCTCTTGACCGAATCAGGCAGGCGGTTGACGGCGCCCTGCAGCTTGTTCTGCGCCTGCACCTGCGCCACATCGATGTTCGTGCCGGGAGCAAAGGTGAGGGTGGTGCGCGAGCGGCCTGCGGAGTCGCTGATCGAGCTCATGTAGAGCAGGTTGTCGAGGCCCTTGAGCTGCTGCTCAATCACTTGAGTGACCGAGTTTTCTACCGTCTCGGCGCTGGCGCCGGTGTAGATGGTGTTGAGCGTCACGCGCGGTGGCGCGATGTCGGGGTATTGCTCAAGAGGCAGCGTCCAGATGGACATTGCGCCCGCAAGCATGATGACGATGGAGAGCACCCACGCGAAAACGGGGCGGTTGATGAAGAACTGAGCCATGGTGAATCAGTCTCTCAACGCGATGCAGCGGCGCTGGCGGATTGCGCCGGTTGAGCTGGTGCCGTCGTTGCAGGGGTGCTGTCGTCATCTCCCGTCACGGCCTTGTTGGCGCTACGCGGTGTCCACGGCACGGGCTTGACCTTGTCGCCTTCCTTTACGCGCAGCGTGCCGTCGACCAGAATCGAGTCGCCGGCCTTGAGGCCCGAGACCACTTCCCAGCGGCTGCCCACGGCCGCGCCGGTGACGATGCGGCGGCGCTCAAGCTTGTTCTCGGCACCCACCACCAGCACGCTCGCGTTGCCGGCCGGGTCGCGCGTGACGGCCTGCTGCGGCGCGAGTAGGGCGCTTTCGTTCACGCCGTTCTGGAGCATGCCGCGCACATACATGCCGGGCATCAGCAGCCCATCGGGGTTTGGCACGATGGCGCGCAGGGTGATGGCTCCGGTGGTCGGGTTCACGTTCACGCCGCTGAACTGCAGACGGCCGGGGTGGGCGTAGTCGCTGCCGTCGTCGAGCTTGATGTTGATGCGCGCTTCGTCCTTTCCAGTGCCTTGCAGGCGGCCGGACGACAGGGCGTTCTTGAGTGCCAGCACCTCGCCACTCGACTGGGTGAAGTCCACATACAGCGGATCGATCTGTGAGACCGTGGTCAGCACATTGGTCTGGTTGGCTGTGACCAGCGCGCCGGGGGTGACCGACGAGGTTGTCGTACGCCCGGCAATCGGCGACTTGATCTGGGTGTAGCCGACGTTGATGCGCGCGGTCTCCACATTGGCGGTGGCCACGGCCACGTCCGACTGGGCCTGCAGCACGGCGGCCTGGCTGTCGTCATGCACTTGACGACTCACCGCATCGATTTTGACAAGTTCGGCATTGCGCTTGGCATTGGTCTGTGCCGTACCCAAAGAGGCGCGGGCTTTGGAGAGCGCGGCTTCGGCGCTTTGAACTGCGACGGAATAGGTGGCCGGATCGATCTGGTAGAGCACCTGACCGGACTTGACCGTCGCGCCCTCGGTGAACAAGCGCTTTTGCAGAATGCCACCGACCTGGGGACGGATTTCTGCAGTGAGGAATGCGCTCGTGCGGCCGGGCAACTCGTTGGTGACCACTTGGCGTTCGGGATTTACGGTGAAGACGCCGACTTCGGCGGGCCCTGCTGGTGCTGCGGTCTTGGCGTTCTTGTCGGAGCAGGCGGCAAGCGCGAGCACGCAGCTGGAAATCAGCAGAAGACGTGAAATACCGGAACTTTGCGCACCAATCCATGCGGTTGGGCTGTGAGGGTGCTCGCAACGGGCTGCGTTTCGGGCGGTTTTGACTGGAGCTGCTGAATTCATGGAAAGGCGCAAATCACGTGTAAGCGTTCATTGTGAACGCCAAAATGGGAGAAACCTTGGAGTCAAACGGGGGCTGCGACATTCTCGGGCTTTGGAACAGCTGTTCACGTAGCGAGAAACCCGTTGATGGGGTGATCCAAAAGATTGATGTTTAATGGCCAGTTTTCATGGCTGGGGCGCTCCTGCGAGAGCCCTTGGTCCCATTGGGGTAGGTTTTCTGACCAAAGTTTCCTTCAGCCGGTTTGCGCCGGGCATCACTGCCAAGCTGTTTCTGGCAGTGTTGTTCACAGCGGTTTGCGTTGTCGTGGCGATGGCGCTGGCTGCGCAATGGAGCTTCAACCGCGGCTTCATCGGCTATCTGAACGAGCAGGAAGCGCTGCGGCTGGAGGCCGCGCGCCCACGCATCATCGAGGCCTACAAGGAAAATGGCAGCAGCTGGGATTTTCTGCGCGGCGAGCGTCGGCGCTGGTTCAGCCTGCTGCGGCCCCTGCCCACCGTCGATCCTCATGTCGCCCCACAGGTTGATGCGCAGGGGCATCACCACGCAGAGCATCCGTCTCCGCCACTCGCCGAACTCACGGGCGTACTGTTGCGCACCACCTTGCTCGATGCCGACGGGAATTTCGTCGTCGGCTTTTCCGACACGCGTGGCAAGGGGAAACTCGAGCCACTGGAGGTGGATGGAAAGACCGTCGGTTATGTTGTCACTCTGCCGTTCCAAAGCGTGACGGCCGCAGGCGATGTGCGCTTCGAGCGCAACCAGTTTCGCGCCAGCTGGACCATGGGCGCAGTCTCGGTGTTGATGGCGGCGTTGGTCGCGCTATGGGTGGCGCGCATGCTGCTCAAGCCGCTGCGTGAGATGGCCAAGGCGACGCGGCGGCTCGCGGCTGGCGACTATTCGATCCGCGTCGATGCCAAAGAATCGAACGGGCCGCGCGACGAGGTTGGACAGCTCGCTTCGGACTTCAATCACATGGCGCGCGTGATGGAGCGCAACGAGGGCATGCGGCGCGACTTCATGGCGGATCTGTCGCACGAACTGCGCACGCCGCTTGGCATTCTGCACGGCGAACTCGAAGCCATGGAGGACGGCGTGCGCCCACTCTCCCGCGAGTCGATCCAGTCGCTGCAGGCTGAGGTCGCGACGCTCAACAAGCTGGTCAACGATCTGTATGACCTGTCGCTCGCCGAGGCGGGCGCGATGACCTTTCAGCACACGCCGCTCGATCTGGTGGAGCTGCTGCGCGCCGTGGTGCCCGCGTACGAGCAGCGATTGGCCGATGCGGGTATTGCGCTTGATGTGCATTTCAATGCCAAGGAGTTGGTGGTGCAGGGCGATGCGCGGCGGCTCAAGCAGCTGATCTGCAACCTGCTCGAAAATGCGCTGCGCTACACCGACCGGGGCGGAGCGCTGGTGATCACCGTCGGGGCCCGTGTGGACCAGGCGGTACTGCGCTTCAGCGACTCCGCGCCCGGCGTTGATGCCGAGCATCTCGCGCGCATCTTCGACCGCTTTTACCGTGTCGAAGGCTCGCGCAGTCGTGCCAGTGGCGGTGCGGGGCTGGGCCTGGCGATCTGCAGCCGCATCATCGAAGCGCATGACGGTGAGATCGAGGCGCGGCACTCGCCCCTGGGGGGGCTGCTGATGACGGTGCGCCTGCCGCTCTCGCGCGACGACGCTGCGCATGAGGAGGCGCTCGCATGATGCCCGCGAATCCGGAATCGGCCATGACCGCTCGCGTATTGGTTGTCGAGGACGAGCCCAAGCTCGCTTCGCTGCTCATGGATTACCTGCGCGCCGCTGGTTTCGAGGCGAGCTGGATTGCCGATGGCGCGGCCGTCATCGACCAGGTGCGCAACACGCGTCCCGATCTGGTATTGCTGGACCTGATGCTGCCCGGCCGCGATGGCCTGAGTCTGTGCCAGGAGTTGCGCCGCTTCAGCGACGTGCCGGTGATCATGCTCACCGCGCGAGTGGAGGAAGCGGACCGGCTCGACGGGCTCGAATCGGGTGCGGACGACTACATCTGCAAGACCCCGTTCAGCCCGCGCGAGGTGATCGCGCGCGTGCGCACCATTTTGAGGCGCGTGCAGGTGCAGAGCGACCGGCAGCAGGACAGGCTGAGCGCCCAGTCGCCGATCCGCATGGATGTCGAGGCCTACCGCGCTTATTACAAGGGGGCGCTCTTGCCACTCACGCCGGTGGAGTTCCGGCTGCTGCGGGTGCTGCTGTCGGCACCGGGCCATGCGTTCACGCGCGACCAGCTGCTGGCACGGTTGCATGACGATCCGCGTTCGGTAAATGACCGCGCGGTGGACAGCCACATCAAGAACCTGCGGCGCAAGCTCGAGGCGGTGGACCCGGCGGCCGATCTGATCCGCTCGGTCTACGGCGTGGGTTTCCGGCTGGAGCTTTCAAGCTAGCGCCATCGGCATGCCCGAGGTGGCCTGCACCTCAACGGTCACATGCACCAGTTCTTCGTGGATGGACAGCGCGCGGCGCACCGCCTCGGCCGCGAGCGGGGTGGGACTTGAAAGTGCGACGATGCAGGCGTAGTTGTCCTTGGAGACGCGCCAGACATGCAGGTCAATGATCTCGGCCTGCGGGAAATCGACCCGGATCACGTCGCGCACTTCCTGCACCACGGGCGCGTCCATCTCGGCGTCGAGCAGCACACGGCCGGATTGACGCAGCAGACCCCATGCCCAGACGGAGACCAGCACCGCGCCGACGATACCCATCATCGGGTCCAGCCACTGCGCGCCCCAGAGCTTGCCACCGAGCAGCGCGACGATGGCGAGCACTGAGGTGGCGGCGTCGGCCATGACATGCACATAGGCCGCGCGCAGGTTCATGTCGCGGTGGTCGTTGTCGTGAGCATGTCCGTGGGCATGTCCATGACCGTGGTGGTGGTGATGGTGATCGTGACCATGGTCCGCATCCTTGAGCAGCCAGGCGCAGAGCAGATTGACCAGCAGGCCGAGCGCGGCAATCGCTATGGCCTCGTCGTAGTGGATGGGCTGGGGCGTGAACAGCCGCTCGACGGACTGCACGAACATCAGCAGCGCCACGCCGCACAGCAGCAGCGCGCTGCTGAACGAGCCGAGGATCTCGATCTTCCAGGTACCGAAGGTGAAGCGCGCATCACTCGCGAGGCGTCTTGCCATCGTGTAGGCAATCACAGCCATGCCCAACGCCAGCGCGTGCGAGCTCATGTGCCAGCCATCGGCCAGCAGCGCCATCGAATTGAGCCAGTAGCCACCGGTGATCTCTACCACCATCATGACCAGCGTGATGAGGGTGGCCCGCAGCGTGTTCTTCTCGGCCATGGGGTTGGCTGTGCCGAACTGGTGCGAATGCGCGGCGGCCAGCGGCATTCGGGGCGACAATGGGGTAGTCATGTTGTATTTGAAATATAGGGTACCCCCCTATCCTACCTTCTCTTTCGCAAGGAGTGTTTTGTCGTGTCTCACACCATCTCGGACAAGAAGGCGCTGCTCGCCCGCGTGCGACGCATCGCGGGGCAGGTCGCGGCGTTGGAGCGCGCGCTCGATGCCGAGGACGACTGCGGCACCATCCTGCAGCAGGTCGCCTCGATTCGTGGCGCGACGCAGGGGCTGATGTCCAAGCTCGTCGAAGGCCATGTGCGTGAGCATGTGGCGGTGCACAGCAAAGAGGCGGCGCTGGAGCTCGAGCCGGTGCTCGAGGTTCTTCGTGGGTATTTGAAGTAGGCCGCCTGCCAACTTGGGTGACATTGCTTTTTCACCTGCGCTTCCGTGACGGACTTCCAGCCCGTGCAGAATATGCGGTTGGGTCGATTTGTTAACTATCGTCCGTTTGTCATCAGTAGGGACATGCAACTGTGTAGATTCCTATTCGCCGAATAACATCGCTTCCCCGTGGCCAGTCCGGCTGCGTGGACTCATTTCTTGAAGGACCGTCCATGACCACCAATGACACATCTTCCCTGGCCGCCGAATTGATGGAGCAACTGCGTGGTGCGCCACTGCAGCAGATTGCCCAGCAATTGGGCACCAGTACCGCGGATGCCGACAACGCTGTCGGTGCTGCGTTGCCGATGCTGTTTGGCGCACTGGGCCACAACGCGCAGCAGCCGGGTGGTGCGGAGGCCTTGTTCGGCGCGCTGGAGCGCGATCACCTGCCTGCGGCCCAAGGGGCCATGGGCGCGGGCGGCCTCGATCTGGGCGGTCTGCTGGGTTCCGTGCTCGGCGCTGGCGCCGGTGGCGCTGGTGCGGGCGGACTGGGCGGTCTGCTGGGCAGCGTGCTGGGTGGTGGCGCGGGTGGCGGCGGTGCGTCGGCCGGTGGCGACATTCTGGGTCACATCTTCGGTGCCAATCGCGATCGTGCCGAATCGGGCGTGGGTCAGGCGACGGGACTTGGCGCGGGCGGTGGCCAGTTGCTGCAGATGCTGGCTCCCATCGTGATGGCGTTCCTGGCGCAGCGCGTGAGCGCAGGTGGCATGGACTCTGGTGGTCTGGGCAACATGCTGGGTCAGGAAAAATCGCGCGTGCAGCAGCAGGGCGGTCTGGGTGGCGGTCTGCTGGGCAGCCTGCTCGACCAGGATGGTGACGGCCAGGTCGGCATTGGCGATCTGCTCAAGATGGGCACGAGCTTTCTGGGCAATCGCCGCTGATTGATTCTGTCCCGGGCTGCTTGAAGCGGACCCGGTCGATCCCATGAAATATGGCCGTCTCCCGGCAAGGGACGCGGCTATTTTTTTGCCAGCAAAATCGCCTGCGACGGCAGGGTTGTTGCATTGCGTTGCAGAGGTAAACCCTGATCGGGATGAAGCCCAGTTGCGCAATGGCGCGGCTTGGTCAACACTGTCTTTGTGTTGAATCTTTAATTCATTGTCAATGGCCTGCCATGAATGAATGGAAGACTGCAACGACCGCACTCGCAAGCAAGCGATGACTCATCCACTTGTCTGATCTGGGAGCTCGATATGACGACGGTTGCCGAAGTTCTAAAGTCCAAGCCTGAAGCTCAGGTGTACTCTGTCTCACCCGCCGAAACGATTCTGAGCGCGCTGAAACTCATGGCCGACAAAGGCATTGGCGCGTTGATGGTGCTTGACGCCAACGGCCGCATCGAGGGCATCTTCTCCGAGCGCGACTACGCGCGCAAAGTGGTGCTGATGGGGCGCTCGTCGGGCGACACCCCTATCTCCGACGTGATGACCCGCGCCGTGCGCTTTGTCGAGCCGCACCACAGCGTCGAGGACTGCATGGGGCTGATGACCAACAACCGCATCCGCCATCTGCCCGTGGTGGACGGCGGCAAGGTGGTGGGGCTGATCTCCATCGGTGATCTGGTCAAGAACATCATGTCGCAGCAGAAATTTCTGATCGAACAGATGGAGCAGTACATCACCGGCAACGCGATGTCCTGAGCGAAGCCGGGCGCTGCGGGACGCTTCGTCCTGCTGGCGTCACTCCTGCACGAGTGAGGGCGTGCCTTGCCCCTTTGGCCGACTTGAATCCCGCGCGCCACTACACTTAGGCTCCATGAGTTCGTTGATTCTGGGGTTCGAATCCTCTTGTGATGAAACCGGCGTAGCCCTCGTGCGGGTGCCGGACGATGGGGGTGTGCCCACACTTCTTTCGCATGCGCTGCACAGCCAGATCGAGATGCACCGCGCCTACGGCGGTGTCGTCCCCGAGTTGGCCAGCCGCGACCATATCCGCCGCGCGCTGCCGCTCACCCAGAAGGTGCTGCAGGACGCAGGCGTTTCGTTGACCGATGTCGACGTGGTCGCCTTCACGCGCGGCCCGGGTCTGGCCGGAGCGTTACTGGTGGGCGCGGGCGTGGCCTGCTCGCTCGCGGCGGCGCTCGACAAGCCGGTGCTTGGCGTGCACCACCTCGAAGGGCATCTGCTGTCGCCGTTCCTGAGCGTCGATCCGCCTGAATTCCCGTTTGTGGCGCTGCTGGTGTCTGGCGGGCATACGCAGCTCATGCGCGTGGATGCCGTCGGCGAATACGAGATTCTGGGCGAGACCATCGACGACGCAGCGGGTGAGGCCTTCGACAAGTCCGCCAAGCTCATGGGCCTGCCGTATCCGGGCGGCCCGGTGCTCTCCAAGCTGGCCGAGGGTGGCGATCCGAAGGCTTTCAAGCTGCCAAGGCCGCTGCTGCATTCGGGCAATCTGGATTTTTCTTTTGCGGGTCTCAAGACGGCGGTGCTCACGCAAGCCAAGAAGCTCGGCGATGAACTGGAAGCGCGCAAGGCCGACTTGGCTGCGAGCACGCAGGCAGCGATTGTCGAGGTGCTGGTCAAGAAGACGCTGGCAGCGCTCGATCAGACCGGCATGCAGCGTGTGGTGGTGGCCGGTGGCGTGGGGGCCAACAAGCTGCTGCGCGAGCAACTCAACGACGCCTGCGCGCGCCGCAAGATCCGCGTGCACTATCCCGAACTGCATCTGTGCACCGACAATGGCGCAATGATCGCCATGGCCGCCGCGATGCGCCTGCAGGCCGGGCGCGAGCAGGCCAACGTGGAATACGCCTTCGACGTGAAGCCGCGCTGGCCGCTTGATACGCTGGTCTGAACAGCCTGCGCACAAAAACAAACGGCTCCCGAGGGAGCCGTTGTTGCTTCGGAATGAAATCAGCTTACCGGGCCAATTTCACCGCGAGCTCGGCCACGGCCTTGCCCTGACCGCGCGCGATGCTCAGCTCATCGGGATGGGGCTGACGCGAGCCGTCCGGGCCAGCGATGGTGGTGGCTCCGTAGGGCGAGTTGCCGCCCTTTACAGCGGTCAAGTTGGTCTGCTCTGGGAAGCGGTAGCCCACCGGAACGATCAGCATGCCGTGATGGGCAAGCGTTGCCCAAGTGGTCACGGCCGTCATTTCCTGGCCGCCGCCGGTGCCGGTGGAGACGAACACGCTCGCCACCTTGCCGACCAGTGCGCCCTTGGCCCAGAGGCCGCCGGTCTGGTCCCAGAAGCTGCGCATCTGCGCGGTCATGTTGCCGAAGCGGGTAGGGGTGCCGACGATGATCGCGTCGTACTCCGCCAGCTCGGACGGGGAGGCCACGGGTGCAGCCTGATCGGCCTTGCCGCCAGCGTTCTTGAACGCATCAGCAGGCATGGTCTCGGGCACACGCTTGATCGTCACCTCCGCGCCGGGCACACTCTTGGCGCCTTCGGCGATGGCGTCGGCCATGGCTTCGATATGACCGTACATGGAGTGGTAGAGCACGAGAACTTTTGCCATTGCGGGTTCCTTGATCGGAGTGGTTGGGTTGGAAAACGAGATGGATGCATTGTGTCGCCGAATCGAGAAATCATTACGTCGATCTCTGGGACAGAGCGTCCCGATAGACGTGTTGATATGCAGGTATTGTTCGCAAGCTACCGCCTGGAATCTGTCGGATGACAGCCCGTGTAAGTCAGTGGACGTCTTCGCGATTTCCTTGATCGTTTACAGAGGCTTCACACGCCCGAAGTGGGGGCGATAAAAGGCGCGGCGACAATAGACATGAAGTTACAAATCAGGGGCGCTCCTGTGAGCGCTCCCGCAGCCCGGAGGGAGTCCTGCTTGCCGGATCAACAGCGCACCAGTGAGAGATCAGTGCGCAGCGGCGAGGCGGTCGAAAGTCAATCATGTTCCACATCTTTTCTCCATCCACTTTTTCACGGCGGGTGTTGCCGCCAACGGGAGCCACGCATCTCGCGCGCCTGAGCGTGCTGGGTCTGGCTGTGCTGATCGCTGGCTGCTCGACACTGTCTGTTGACCGCAGCCTGCCCGGTGAGAGCGCGCAGGTCGCCGTGCCGCAGGGCTGGTCCGGGCATGGCGCATCGCAGACGGCGGGGGCAGATGAGCAACTGGCGCGTTGGTGGCAGCAGCTCGGCGATGCGCAGTTGACGTCATTGATCGAACAGGCGCTTGCGGCCAATCCCGGTTTGCGCAGTGCGCAGCAGGCGGTCGTTCAGGCACGGGCGCAGGCAGAGCAAACGCGTGCGGGCCTGCTGCCGAGCGTAGGCGCATCGGCTTCGGCCCAGCGTTCACGGCAGGGCAACAACCGCAGCGCGAACTATCTGAGCACGGGGCTCGATGCGAGCTGGGAGATCGATCTGTTTGGCAAGCTGCAGGCAGGCGTCGCGGCGAGCGAGGCGGATCTTGCGGCGACCCGCGCGGCGCTCGAAGGCGCGCGCGTGTCGCTCTCGGCCGAGGTGGCTCTGGCCTATGTCGATCTGCGCGGCGCGCAGCAGCGCCTTGTGATCGCCGAGAACAATCTCAATAGCCAGCGCGAAACGTTGCAGATCACCGAATGGCGGCGGCAGGCGGGGCTGACGACCTCGCTCGTCGTCGAGCAATCGCGCACCCAGGTGCAGCAGACGGCGGCGCAATTGCCCGCGCTTGAAAGCTCCATCGCGCAGAGCCGTCACAGCCTCGCCGTGCTGACAGGAAAGACGCCCGAGGCGCTCGATCAGCAACTCGCGGCGATACAACACATGCCACAGGCACCGCAGCAACTGACTCTGCGCTTTCCCGTCGACACGCTGCGGCAGCGGCCCGATGTGTGGCAGGCGGGCGAACAGGTTCGCGCGGCCCTCGCACGGGTCGATCAGGCGCAGGCAGCGCGCTATCCGCGTCTTCAATTGAGCGGCTCAATGGGGCTTGGAGCTGCGACCTTGGGCGCTTTAAGCGGTGGCTCCGCGGTGGCTGCGTCGATTCTGGGCGGGCTGTCGGTGCCGGTGTTCGACGGCGGCGCGCTGCGTGCTCAGGTCGAGGCGCAGATCGCCGCGCTGGAGCAGTCGCGCAGCAGCTATCAAACTGCCGTGCTCACGGCGCTCAAGGAGGTGGAAGACGCGCTCGCCACCGTCAAGGGCGACGGCGCCAAACTGGCGGAACTGCGCATCGCGGCCGAGTCGGCTGCGAACGCCAATCTGCTCGCGCAGCAGCAGTACGGCAGCGGGCTGGTGGATTTCCAGACCGTGCTGGAGACCCAGCGCAGCCTGCTCTCGGCGCAGGATGGCGTGGTGAGCACCGAGGCCAGCCTGTTGCAGGACCATGTGCGCCTGTACAAGGCGCTGGGGGGCGGCTGGTCGCCTGAAAGTTCCCGTACTGATACGAACACCGATTCACAGATTTCTCAGGCAGGTAAGCCATGACCGAGCAGCAACCGAACCAGAATCAGAACCCATCATCCACCTCCGCAGAACAGGCCAAGCGTGATCTTCTGGGAACCAGCGCATCGCGCAAATGGTGGCAACGCACGACGGTCTGGCTCGGCGTGGCCGCGCTCGTGGTGGCGGCAGGCGGAGGCTATGCGTGGAGCAAAAACAGCGCTGCCAAGGCCGCGCCGCAGTTTGTGAGTCAGCCAGCGTCCAAGGGTGACATCACGCTCACCGTGATGGCCAATGGCACGCTGCAGCCCACGCGCTCGGTGACCATCGGCAGTGAGCTTTCCGGCACGGTGGTGCGCGTGCTGGTCGATGTGAACGACCATGTGAAAAAGGGCCAGGTGCTGGTCGAGCTCGATCCGACCAAGCTGCGCTCGCAAGTGGAGCGTTCGCGCGCGTCGCTCGCTTCCGCGCAGGCCAAGCTAGCCGAGTCCAACGCCACCGTCGCCGAAGCGCAGGCCAGCCTCAAGCGGCTGCAGGAGGTGCATCGCATTTCCGGCGGAAAAGTGCCCGCAGCCAGTGAGATGGACACCGGCAAGGCGACGCTGGATCGCGCGATTGCCTCGCAGAATTCGGCCTCCGCCTCGGTGCGTGACGCCAAGGCCGCGCTCTCATCCGACGAGACCAATCTGTCCAAGGCGTCCGTCGTGTCGCCGATCGATGGAGTGGTGCTGACACGTGCGGTCGAGCCCGGCAATGCCGTGGCCGCGTCGCTGCAGGCCGTGACGCTTTTCACGCTGGCCGAAGACTTGTCGCAGTTGCGGCTCGATGTGAATGTGGACGAGGCCGATGTCGGCAGCGTCAAGCAGGACCAGACGGCGAGCTTCACCGTGAGCGCCTATCCGGGCCGCAGCTTCCCCGCCAAGGTGGCGCGCGTGGCCTTCGGATCGACAACCACCGACAACGTGGTGACCTACACCACGCGCTTGAACGTGAACAACGAGGACCGCACGCTGCGCCCCGGCATGACAGCATCGGCCACCATCGTCTCCACGCAGCGTAAGGGCGTGCTGCTGGTGCCGAACGCGGCGCTGCGCTTCATGCCCTCGGGCGCGGCTGCGGCCGCGGGAGCACCGGCATCGGCTTCGGGCCCCGCTGGCGCGGGCAGTGACAAGGCCAAGGGCGGTAGCGGCGGTGGCATCATGGGGCAGCTCATGCCGCGCCCACCGCGCATGGGCGGATCGGGCAAGGGCGGCGACGAGCCCGCCTTGCCCGCTGGTGAGCGCCGCATCTGGGTTGACGAGGGAGGCACGGCGCGTCCGGTGCTGGTGCACACCGGCATCTCCGATGGCCGCAGTACCGAGGTCACCAGCGATCAACTGCAGCCGGGCATGCGCGTGATCACCGATCAGCGCGTGGCGGGAGCCAAGGGATGACGACGCACGCCACACCGTTGATCGAGCTGCGCGACGTGACCAAGACCTACGGCATGGGCGCGCTCGCGTTTCAGGCGCTCAAGGGCGTGAACCTGCAGATCGCACAGGGAGACTTCGTGGCCATCATGGGGCCGAGCGGATCGGGCAAGTCGACGGCGATGAACACCATCGGCTGTCTGGATCGGCCCACCACCGGCGAGTATCTGTTCAAGGGCGCGCATGTCGAGAACCTCACGCGTGACGAGCGTGCGCTCTTGCGTCGCCAGTACCTTGGCTTCGTCTTTCAGGGCTTTCATCTGTTGCCGCGCACATCGGCGCAGGAGAACGTCGAGCTGCCCTTGCTGTATCGCGGCGAGGCACCTGCAGCGCGCCACACAGCAGCGAAAAAAGCATTGGCTGCGGTGGGCCTCACAGGTTGGGAGCACCATGGTCCGTCCGAGCTGTCGGGCGGCCAGCAGCAGCGCGTGGCGATTGCGCGCGCCATCGTCACCGAGCCGCTGGTGCTGCTCGCCGATGAACCCACCGGCAACCTCGACACGCAGCGCAGTTGCGAAATCATGGAGCTGCTCTGGCAGCTCAATGTGGAGCACGGCATCACCGTGATCATGGTGACGCACGAGCCCGACATGGCGGCTTACGCGCGGCGCATCGTGCGCTTCAAGGACGGCATGATGGACAGCGATGTGCCCAACGAGCCGTTCATGCTGCGGGCCAACCGGGCGGAGGCGCACTGATGCTGTTCAACACCATCTGGCTGGCGCTGCGCTCCATCCGCCGCAATCTGCTGCGCTCGTTCCTCACGGTGCTCGGCATCGTGATTGGGGTGAGCGCGGTGATCACCATGGTCACGCTCGGCAACGGCGCGACGCGCGCGGTGCAGGATCAGATTTCGGGCCTCGGCACCAATTTGCTGCAGGTGCGCCCCGGCCAGCGCATGGGGCCGGGTTCGGCCACCGCGCCCTCGTTCAAGGACACGGATGCCGACATCATCGGGCAACAGATCGGTGGCATTCTGGCGGTAGCGCCCGAGGCACGCTCTGCCGCCACGCTGGTCGCTGGCGGCCGCAACTGGTCGAGCAGCGTGATTGGCAGCACCAATGCCTGGCTCATCACCGGCAACTGGTCGCTGGTGCAGGGCAGGGAGTTCACCGCCGATGAAATGAAGGCCGGTTCGGCGGTCTGCGTCATTGGCGAGACGGTGCGCCGCGAGCTCTTCGGCAAGGATGACGTGCTTGGTGAACGCCTGCGCGTGAAGGCGTTTTCGTGCGAAGTGGTCGGCGTGCTCGGCTCCAAGGGGCAGGGCGCTTTCGGCAACGACCAGGACGACATGGTGCTGATTCCGCTGAAGACCATGCAGCGCCGCCTGACCGGCAACACACGGGTGAATACGCTGCTGATTTCGATGCAGGACGAGAGCGATCCCGAGCGCGTGAAAGCGAGCCTCAACAGCCTGCTGCGCGAGCAGCGCAAACTCGCCAAAGGCGACGAGAACAACTTCAACATTCTCGACACCAAGCAGCTCGCTGACACGCTCTCGGGCACCACCAAGGTGCTGACCATGCTGCTGGGCGCAGTCGCGGCAGTGAGCCTGCTGGTGGGCGGCATCGGCATCATGAACATCATGCTGGTGAGCGTGACCGAGCGCACGCGCGAGATCGGTTTGCGACTGGCGATTGGTGCGCTTGAACGCGACGTACTGCTGCAGTTCCTTATCGAGGCCGTGGTGCTCGCGGCCATTGGCGGCCTGATCGGCATTGTCCTTGCGACGCTGGCATCGCTCGGTCTCTCGCAGCTCATGCAGGTGCCCTACCTGTTCAGCCCGGGGGTGAACCTGCTGAGCTTCGTGTTCTCTGCGGCGATTGGTGTGGTGTTCGGCTACTTTCCTGCGCGACGTGCGGCGCGGCTTGATCCGATTGACGCGCTGCGCCACGAATGAAATCCAGTCATCGGCGGGGCGTACACTTTGTCGATGATCTGGATGAACACACGTGAATGGCTGGAGAAACTGGTGTCCTTCGACACCACCAGCCGCAACTCCAACCTGCAACTCATTGAATTCGTGCGCGATGCGTTGGTGACCCAAGGCGCACGCGTTGAACTGATGCACTCGCCCGCAGGCGACAAGGCCAATCTGTTCGCGACGCTGCCCGCAGCCGATGGCGCAACGGAGGGCGGCATCGTGCTCTCGGGCCATACCGATGTGGTGCCCGTGGACGGCCAGCAATGGGATAGCCAGCCCTTCGCGCTGACCGAGCGCGATGGCCGCCTCTACGGACGCGGAAGTTGCGACATGAAGGGCTTCATCGCCGCAGGGCTCGCGCTAGTGCCCGAATTCATGGCGATGCCTCGCACCAAGCCACTGCATTTCGCACTGTCATACGACGAAGAAGTGGGCTGCGTGGGCGCGCCGGTGATGCTCAAAGAGCTCCAACTGCGCGGCGCGAAATTCGACGGCTGCGTGGTGGGAGAGCCCACGAGCATGCAGGTCGTCGTGGCCAACAAGGGCATCAACGTACATCGCTGTCGCGTGCACGGCCGGGCAGCGCATTCATCGCTCACGCCGAACGGCACGAACGCCATCGAATACGCCGCCCGCCTGATCTGCCGCATTCGCGACATCGCCGATCACTTCAAGGAACACGGTCCCTACGACGAGTTCTTCGACGTGCCGTTCACGACAATGACGACCAACCAGATTCAGGGCGGAATTGCGATCAACACCATCCCCGATCTCTGCGAATTCGTCTACGAATTCCGCAACTTGCCCGGTATGTCGGCCGAACGCATCCAAAGCGAAGTCGATGCCTACGTGCAGACGGAACTGCTGCCCCGCATGCGCAAGGAATTCGCCGACGCCCGCATCGACATAGAAATCGGCGCCAACGCCCCGGCCTTCGACGCATCCGAAGATGCCGCCATCACCCAACTCGTGCGCGCACTCACCGCAGACCAGCACAAACGCAAGGTGGCCTACGCCACCGAAGCTGGGCTGTTCCTCAACATGGGCATCCCCACGGTAGTGTGCGGCCCGGGCTCGATAGAGCAAGCGCACAAACCGAACGAGTATGTAGATATCGAACAGCTCGAATCATGCGAGCGTTTCTTGCGAAAGATAGGGCAATCGCTGGTCTAAAAAAGAAAAAGAAAAAGGCGGTCCGAAAACCGCCTTTCCCTTGCTATATGAATTGTCTCGATGAATGAAGAAAGAACGCCTCAGTTGATCGTGAGCTGCACACTCTTGTCGACAGGCGCAAGCTTGGAAAGCGTCAGCGTCAAAACCCCATTTTCGAGTTTTGCAGTGCTGGCAGCGGTGTCGATCTCATCCGCCAGCTCCCAGCTGCTGCGAACACTGCGCGGTGCGCCTTCAATGCTGGTCAGGTGCACTTGCTTGCCCTCGATGCGGAT
The DNA here is from genome assembly GCF_011305995.1 of Diaphorobacter sp. HDW4A. Lineage (GTDB taxonomy): Bacteria > Pseudomonadota > Gammaproteobacteria > Burkholderiales > Burkholderiaceae_C > Diaphorobacter_A. The sequence goes on from NZ_CP049910.1 coordinate 855,984, forward strand.
CTGCAGCTGTTCGCGGGTCAAGCCCGGAACGTCGAGTTGCAGCGTGACAGCACCATTGTCATCCTTGCTCACATGGACATTCTTGTCGGGTGCGGCAGTCTGCAATGTGCTGCGCAGAAAGCGCTGCACAGCCTCGTCGGAAACGCGAGGGATACCAAATGCTGCATGACGGCCGATAACGGGTGCGAAAATCATCTCTAGACTCCTGTGGGATTCAGAACATTTTTTGAACATGTCGCGCGCTTGTTGAGAAAATGGGAGAGAAGTCAGGCATTTCAAGAGCCATGTCTGCCAAATTTTTTAGATCGCCTCGTGCGACCCAGTTTTGTATGCTTCAACCACGTTACTCTTTCTGGCTGGCTGCCAGCGTTGCAGTCAGCTCCGTCCTGTTGGTCGGATGTTCCTCGCTGCCCACTTCCATGCCCGGTCTTGATCGCCAGGCCGCTCCTTTCAGTCCGGCTGATTTTGACAACACCAGCATGTACACCCGGCATGTCAACGCGTCACAAACCAAGACCTGCGAGGCCGCGCGTCGTGCGTTGCTCAGTCAGGGCTATCTGGTGAACACGGCTACCGACGAGCTGGTGTCCGGGCGCAAATATTTCCAGCCGAACAATGAGATTCACTACCAGGTCGAGATGCGCGTCGTATGCGCCCCCGAAGGCAAGAGCGACGAGAAGACCGCCGCCTATGCCAGTGCGCTGCAGGATCGCTATGTGATCAAGAAGATCAACAACTCCGCATCGCTCGGCGTGGGCGCGATTGGCTCCTTGTCGCTGCCGGTAAGCGCCACAGAGGACACACTGGTCAAGGTGGGCAGCGAGACCGTGGCCGACCCGCGCTTCTATGAGCTGTTCTTCCAGTTGTTCGACCGCTACGTGCCGGTGGCGTCTAAGAGCGCGCCATCGCCGAACTCCGAATCGCAGGCCCGTGCCATCATGGATCTGCAATCGGACGCCGGAGTCCAATCCTACAAGCCGACAAGGACGCAGACACCTGCTTCACCGGTGACGGTGGAAGTCGTGCCCATCGCCACTCCGGTGACCGCACCCGTGACGGTGCAGAAGGCACAGCCCATTCAGGAGGCACCCTTGCCCGAGCTTGTCGCTCCAGAACAACCAGCGGCAGAAGCACCTGCCAAGGCGGATTGATCCCCTATGAACACGTCCCGTCGTTCGGCCTTGAAGGCCGGTACTCTCGCACTCGGTGCAGGCATCGCTTCGCTTTCGATATCGACGTCCGCTCGGGCGGCTGGTGGTGTGGGTGCCACGCCGCTCAAGCTGGCGATGGTGGAAAGCCTGTCCGGCCCGTTCGCCAACACGGGCGAGGCGGTGCTGCGCAACATCGCATGGGCCATCGAGCGCGTGAATGCGCGCAGCGGCGCTCGCCTGCAACTGCAGCGCTACGACAGCAAAGGCCAGAACGAAGAAGCGCTCGCGGCACTGCGTGCAGCCATCGACGACGGTGCGCGCGTGATCCTACAGGGCAACTCGTCGGCCACGGCGTCAGTGCTGATCGACGCGATCAACAAGCACAACGAGCGTGAGCCCGACAAGCGCGTGCTGTTCCTCAACTATTCGGCGGTAGAGCCTTCGCTCACCAACGAGAAATGCAGCTTTTGGCATTTCCGTTTCGACGCCCATGCCAACATGCGCATCGCCGCGCTGATGGATGTGATCCGCGAGGACAAGGCGCTCAAGGGCGTCTACCTGATCGGTCAGGACTACAGCTTCGGTCAGGCCGTGCTGCGCGAGGCGCGCGAGCAGCTCGCGTCGCAACGCCCGGACGTGAAGGTGCTCGCGCAGGAGCTGCACCCGATGGGCCGCGTGAAGGACTTCGCACCCTATGCCGTGAAGATCAAGGCGAGTGGCGCGCAGGCTGTCATCACCGGCAACTGGGGCAACGACTTGACGCTGCTCGTGAAGGCCGCGCGTGACGTGGGCTTCGAGGGCATGTTCTACACCTTCTACGGCAACGCGCTCGGCGCACCCGCGGCACTCGGCGATGCGGGCGTGGGCAAGGTCATCGCGGTGGCCGACTGGCTGCCCAATGTGCAAACCGCGGAAAGCGAGGCCTTCTACAAGGCCTTTCGCACGCGCTTTCCCAAGCCTCAGGACGACTACGTCCACATGCGTATGCAGCTCATGATCGAGTCGCTTGCCCAAGCCATTGAGCGCGCGCAGACCACGAGCGATGTGGTTGCCATCGCGCGCCAGCTTGAGAACGCGGATGTGACGCTCTATGGCCGCCGTGGTCGCATGCGCGCGGCGGATCACCAGTTCCAGCAGAACCTCGTCGTTGGCATGATGGAAAAAATGGGCTCGCTCGGCGTGAAGTTCGACGTGGAAGGTTCGGGTTACGGCTTTCGCGTGATCCGCGAAATTCCTGCCGAAAAGGCCGAGCAGCCCACGACCTGCAAGATGGTGCGGCCCGCCGCTTGACGAGGCACGTGGGTCGATGAACGACAAGGAGTGATCTATGCGTTCTTCGAGTCAGCAATGGATGGCACTGAGCGGTTTGCTCTTCGCGGTCGCGGTGCATGCGCAGACTGCGGGTGAGCTTGAGCTGCGCAATCGTTTCGATGACCCGTTCTTTCAGATCTCGAACGATCTTGCCGATTGTCCCGAGCCGTTGGGGCCACGCATCACGGCGACCGAGCTGCGCGCTCAGGAACATCACCGCGTCGAGCGCGGCACGAGCTGCTGGCTTGCCGGGCAATGCAGCCGACACAACTCCTACCTCTACGATCAGGACATTGCGAAGGCCTTCAAATCGGCCTGGACACAACGTTCCCCGGTGTCGCAGACGACATTGTGGATGACGGTCCAGGCGCGCGTGGTGTATCTGGAAGGCTGCATCTCAGCGCCCGAACAGGCCCGCGTGCTGGAACAGTTCGCTCAAGGGATTCAGGACGTGCAACTGGGCGTGGCGGCGGTGTTTCAACCGGCGAGCGGGACTCCGCCCTACAAGCTTTGGCCTTCAGCGCGTCGCTGAAGGACTTCACTGGGCTGGCAGTTTGGTTTCCATCGCCGCAGCCTGCACCGCTGTGCCGAGTTTCGTTACCGCCATCGCGTAATAGCGCGACGGGTTGTAGCGCGTGAGGGCGCGCAGGTTGCCTGTGGCTGCAATCCAAGTGGAAGGGCGCTCGCGGTTTTCCAGCTCGACCAGTGCTAGCGGCGTGTCGGGTGAAAGACGCTGTGCGCAGTCGCTTTGCAGATGGATGTCATGTTCTTCGAGCGCTGTCATGGTGTGCATGGGCTGAAGGCCGCCAGTGGCAAGTGACGACGATGGCGTCGTCGCGAGATCGGTAGCGCAGTACACGGGTTGGCCCGCAGACCAGCCATGCGCCTTCAGATAGTTCGCGACCGAGCCAATCGCATCGCTTGCGCTCCACAGGTCGATGGCCCCGTCGTGGTCAAAGTCCACGCCATATTGCGCCCAACTGGATGGCATGAATTGGGGCAGCCCCATGTCACCCGCATAGCTGCCGCGTGGCTCGCGCGGATCGGTGCCTTGCGCATGCATGAGCTGCAGGAATTGCTCGAGTTCGGCAATGAAATACGCGCGGCGTTCGGCCGCGCGCGGGTGGGCTTCGGGGAACTCGACGGCCAGCGTGACCAGCGCGTCGAGCACGCGGATGCGGCCAGTCTGCTGGCCCCAGAGGGTCTCCATGCCGAGGACGCCCGCGATGATGCTGGCGGGCACGCCGTATTCGGCCTCGGCACGCTCCAGCGCTGTGGCGTTTTCCTGCCAGAAGCGCACTCCGGTGCGGATGCGGATCGGCTCAACGAAGCGGGCGCGGTAGGCCTGCCAGTTCTTTCTGGCATGTGCGCGAGGGGCGGGCAGCACCAGTTGCTTGATCGGCTCGACGGCACGCGCCGCGCCGACGGCTTGGCGAGTCCATTGCGGATCGAGCGAGGCATGTTCGGCGATGCGCTCCGCCAGCTCCATCGCGCGCGGGTCACGAGCGAAATAGCGCGGCGCTGAAGGCTTTGCGCGTGGCGTGGCGGGCGCTACAAGCCAGTCGGGCATGCGGGCCACGATGACGGTGCCCAGCGCCGCCATGCCTGCCAGCGCTAGCACGGCGGTGGCGATGGCGACCGGCAGTGCTCTCATGCGCGGGTGGGTCGTGCGGGCGTGCTCGTCGCAGTGGAGGAACCCGGCCAGGACAGTCCGCGCAAATCGCGTTGCAGTTGCGAGAGCGCGGCTTCGGGCTTCTCTGCGTAGCGGGCCTGATCCACGCGCAGCAACCATTGTGCGACAGGCTCAAGCGAGGCATCTGCACGCTCGGTGCGAATGCGCCGCGCCATGCTGCGGGGCGGCAGGTGGACCGGCAGGTCGATGCCGAGTTTGACGAGCCTTTGCCGAGCTATCTGGAGCATACGTTGCCACGGGTCCTGATGGTTCTTTTCCCACAGCGACCAAGCCACGCCGATCAGCGCGGACAGCCCGGCGATGAGGCCGAGCAGGCGCGCCAGATCCTGCCATGAGGGAGTCTCGAAGCCGAGCGAGCGCAGCAGATTGAGCTGACGCTCCTGCGTGTAGTTCAGCACCCACTGATTCCAGCGGTTGTTCACCGCTTCCCAGGCTGCACGCATCTGTGTGAGCATGGTGGGGCTGATGACGGTGTCCATCGCGTCGCCGAATATGCCGCGTGGTGTCTGCAGACGGCGGTATTCACCCACACGCGACGGCATCACGGCCCCGGTGGGATCGACGCGCATCCAGCCGCGACTCTCGATCCACACTTCCGTCCACGCATGGGCGTCGGCTTGGCGCACGGTCCAGTAGCCGTCGTAGCCGTTGACTTCTCCGCCCTGGTATCCAGACACCATGCGCGCGGGGATGTCGAGGCCGCGCATCAATACCACGAAGGCCGAGGCGATGTGCTCGCAGAAGCCCATCTTGCTGTCGAACCAGAATTCATCGGCACTGTGCGTGCCGGTCAGTCCTGGCTCGAGCGTGTAGGTGTAGCCGCCGGTGCGCAAGCGTTGCAGCGCGGCGTTTACATAGGCCATGTTGCCCTTGCCCTGCAGTGTGGGGTCGGCGCGCATCTGCTGGGCGAGCTCCAGCGTGCGTGGGTTGAAGCCGTGGGGCAGTTGCACGAAGGGTTTGAGCTCCTTGGTGCGCTCGGTCGGCCCGCTGCTGAAGTCGATATGGCTCTCTGCGGTGTAACGCAGCACGTTCACGATGGGGCGGTTCGCGATCCACTGCAGCGACGGCGTCATCCGTGCGCGCATCTCTGCGGGCAGCACCGGGGGGGTGTCCGCCGCGTCGAGCAGCAGCAGCCAGCTGCGGCGATTGGCCTCCATGGTCACTTCGTATTTGATCGACTCGCCGCGCACGGTGAGCTGTGTGGGGGACGCTCCACCGCCGTTGTTGGCGCGCGCTTCGTAGGTGCTGCCTGCAAACCATTCCTGTCCGTTGAAGTACGACAACACCGGACCACGGAAATACAGATGGCGTTGATCGGGTGGGCGGCCGCCCGGCGTGTCGAACTTGATGCGCATGGCCACGCTCTCGTCGAGCACCAGTGAGGCCATGCTGCCGATCTTCATCTCGTCCGAGAGGCCGCTGCGGCCTCTGGGGTCTTCTCCCGGCATACCCCACAGCGGTGCCATGCGCGGAAACAGCATAAACAGCACCAGCATGATGGGCGCGCCGAGCAGGGACATCCAGGCCGCCGTGCGCATGCTCTGCGCAAGCGGCGGTTTGCCAACGGGCATGTTGGAGTTGATGAGCGCGGTGAGCAAGCCCAGCAGGCCGAGCAGCATCACCATGGCCACCAGCAGCGACTGCGAGAAGAAGAAGTTGGCGAGCAGCGTGAAGAAGCCGAGAAAGAAGATCACCATCGCGTCGCGCCGCGCGCGCAGCTCAAGCGTCTTGAGCACCAGCAGCATGATGATCAGCGTGACCCCTGCATCGCGTCCGACGATGGTTTTGTGCGAGACGATGGTCAGCACCAGCGCGATCAGCAGCAGGCCACCCTTGATCCAGCGGTTGGGCAGCGGGCGCTGGGTCCATGCGAGCCAGGCGCGCCACAGCAGCAGCGCGTAGGCGAACGGCATGGTCCAGACCGGCACATGCGGCGTGAGCGGCGAGATCACCCAGCCGACCACGAGCAGCAGCCACAGCGTGTCGCGGGTTTCGCGTGGAAGCGAGCTCAGGCGCTGGACCAGCGTGGTCGTTGCGGATGAATGGGAGCGAGTGGACGGAATGTTCAGCACAGCGCCAGAGCCTCCAGGCAGCGGTGACGGTGCGCGGCACCGGTATCGGGGCTGATCTCGCGGCCGGGCAGTCGCAGGCCGTATTCGATGCCAAGGCGGTCCGCCTGCAGCACCCATGCGGTCAGGCGCGAGATGCGGGCCTCGGGCGCTTGCAGTCCGGTTGCGGCCATGTCGAGCCACAGTTCCTGTTGCTGCGATTGTTGGGCGTCGCGGCTCACGAGTTCATCTGATCCGGCGGCGAAGGACTTGGCGGCCTTCTTCCAAACCACGAGCTTGAGTGGGTCGCCGCGCTGGTAGGCGCGCACCCCATCGAACTCGCCGATGCCGCGCGTGGGTGCATTGCCCGCGCCATTTGAACGGGCCTCGCCGGGTGGCAGCTGCGGGGCGGGCTTTTCGGGCTCGGGGTAGATCAGCACCTGCGCGGCCGGGCGCCAGATCGTCCAGACGCGGAAGGTGCCGAGCGGATAACGGGTCTCGGCCTTGAGTGTGGGCACGTCGTGCAGGCCGCGCCGTGCGGGCTTGAAGGCGATCTGCACCGCAGCGGTGCCTGCGCCCGGCACATCGGCCCAGACCCAGTTGGTGCTGCCGTAGACCGTCATGCCGATGGCGTGGCGGGGCTGCTTGCGCGAGCTGTTCAGCTGGATCTCCAGCGTGCAGCCGGTGCCCAGAAATTGCGGTGCCGGATCGAGCAGATGCATCTGCAGCCCGCGCAGTGTGGAGTGGCAGACGTAAATGCTCACCGCCACGCAGCCCACCAGCAAAAATGTCAGCAGGTAGCCAAGATTGAGCTGAAAGTTGATCGAGCCGATCAGCAGCAGCAGCAAGGTGAGCGCCAGCATCCAGCCCGCGCCGGTCGGCAGGATGTAGACATTGCGCTGGGTGAGGGGCTGCGTGTTGGTGCGTGGTAGGCGGCTGTTCCACCATTGCTGCCAGCGCCTTCGAATCATGGCGAGCAGGCCGTGCCCGGTTGGTGCACCCGGTTGCGGCTGCGGCACCAGCGGGCTGGCTGAAGCGGGGCTGAAGGACTTCATGCGTTCAAGGCAGCGGCGTGGCTTCGATCATCGCGCGCACCTGCTCGACCGCGCCGCGCCCCGCATCACCCACGGGAATCAGCCGGTGCGCCACGGTCTGCGGCAGGATGGCCTGCACGTCGTCGGGTGCCACATAGTCGCGTCCGCTGATCAGCGCCTGCGCCTTGGCCGCGCGCATCAGCGCGATGCCTGCGCGTGGCGACAGTCCTTGCAGGAACCAGCGGCCCGAGCGGGTGGCGGTGATCAGGTCCTGCACATAGTTGAGTAGCGCGTCGGAGGTGTGTACTTTGAGCACTTCCTGCTGCAACTGCTCGAACTCGTCGAGCGAGAGTTGTGGCTGCAGTTGGTCGAGCATGTCGCGGCGGTCCGATCCGGCCAGCAGCATGCGCTCGGCATTGCGGTCGGGGTAGCCGAGCGAGATGCGCATCAGAAAGCGGTCGAGCTGCGACTCTGGTAGCGCGAAGGTGCCAAGCTGATCGTGCGGGTTCTGTGTGGCGATCACGAAGAACGGATGGGGCAGGGGGCGCGTCTCGCCTTCCACCGACACCTGGCGCTCTTCCATGGCCTCGAGCAGTGCGCTCTGCGTCTTGGGGCTGGCGCGGTTGATTTCGTCAGCCAGCAGCACCTGCGCGAACACCGGGCCGGGGTGGAAGATGAAGGCTTCCTTGCCGCGCTCGTAGATCGACACGCCCGTCAGGTCGCTGGGCATCAAGTCGGCAGTGAACTGCACGCGCGAGAAGCGCAGGCCGAAGGTGCTGGCCAGCGCGTGCGCTAGCGTAGTCTTGCCGACGCCGGGTACGTCTTCGATCAACAAATGCCCACCTGCCAGCAGGCATGCAACGCAGTCCTGAACCTGAGATTCCTTGCCGACGATCACCGTGTTAAGCTGATCCAGAAGTGATTTGATCTTGTGCTGTGCGTGCATGGCCTGACGTTATTCGAAAATTACAAGAGACATCTCAATGACTGTGAGCAAGACGGGATTTTTTACCCATCGCGACTGCTGGAAGCATGAAATGGGCCCAGGTCACCCGGAGTGTCCCGCGCGCCTTGATGCCATCGAAGACCGCCTGCTGGTCACCGGCGTGGCCGATGCGCTTGAGCGATATGAGGCTCCTCTGGCGTCCCTCTCCGACATAGAGCTTGCGCATGATCGCATGTATGTCGCCTCGGTGCGCGGAATGTCGGACCGGGTGGTGGAGGAACAACTCGCCGGAGGCCCGTCCCACCAGCAGATCGACACCGACACCTCCATGAATGCCCACACGTGGAATGCCGCTTTGCGCTCCGCCGGGGCGGCCATCGCGGCGACCGATGCGGTGATGTCGGGCGAGATCGAGAACGCCTTTTGCAGCGTGCGCCCGCCGGGTCACCACGCCACGCGCGACAAGGCCATGGGCTTCTGCTTCTTCAACAACGTGGCGATCGCCGCCAAGTACGTGCTTGACCGCTACCACTTGAAGCGTGTGGCCGTGGTCGATTTTGACGTGCACCACGGCAACGGCACCGAAGATATTCTCGCGGGCGACGACCGCACGCTCATGGTCAGCATCTACCAGCACCCGTTCTATCCCTACAGCGGCGACCAAAGTCCGGCCGCCAATATGGTCAACGTGCCGGTGCCCGCCTATACCAAGGGCATGGACATCCGCGAGATCGTCGAGATGATGTGGATTCCGCGCCTCGAAGCCTTCAAGCCCGAGATGATCTTCGTGAGCGCTGGTTTCGATGCCCACCGCGAGGACGACATGGGCCAGCTCGGCATGACCGAGCAGGACTACACCTGGATCACCCAGCGCATTAAGGACGTGGCACGGCGCTTCTCGAACAACCGGATCGTCTCCTGCCTTGAGGGCGGCTACATGATGGGGCCGCTCTCGCGCAGCGTAGAGGCGCATATCCGGGTGCTGGCCGATCTCTGAACCTGATCTCCTCCGTGCCAGTCTGATTGTGTCAAGATTCGGATTTCGCCTCCGGCCTGTTGACCGCAGCACGGGCCCCGAATCCTGACCGACCATGACATTTGACACCACCCCATTCTCCGAAGGCCCGCTGCGCGCAGAGCGCGATTCCCGTGGCGTGGTCACGCTGACGCTCGATGATTCCAAGCGCTTCAACGCCCTTGGCCACGAGATGCTGTCTGCGCTGCAGTCGGCGCTCGCTGCCATCGCCAAGGACGAATCGACCCGCGTCGTCGTGCTCGCCGCGAGCGGCAAGGCCTTCTGCGCCGGTCACAACCTCAAGGACATGGCGGCCCATCCCGAGCTGCCGTTCTATCAGGACCTGTTCGCGCAATGCAGCCGCATGATGCTCTCTATCCACAAGCTGCCCGTGCCGGTGATCGCCAAGGTGAAAGGCATGGCGACGGCCGCAGGCTGCCAACTGGTGGCGCAGTGCGATTTGGCGGTCGCGACCGACGACTCCAGTTTCGCCACCAGCGGCATTCAATATGGATTGTTTTGCTCCACGCCCAGCGTGCCATTGGTGCGCAACGTGCCCGCCAAGGTGGCGATGGAGATGCTGCTCACCGGCGACTTCATCGACGCAAAGACCGCTCTCGAGCAGGGTCTTGTGAATCGCGTAGTGAGTGCTGACAAACTGGATGTGGAAGTCGAGAAGCTAGTTGCCTCCATCGTCGCCAAGCCGCGCACCGCTGTGGCGATGGGCAAGGCGCTGGTTCACCAGCAGCGGGAGATGGGCATCGAGTCCGCCTATCAGCTCGCGGGCCAGACCATGGCCGTCAACATGATGGATGCCGATGCGCAGGAAGGCGCGCGCGCCTTCGCTGAAAAGCGCAAACCGGTCTGGAAGAACGCCTGATTCGAACCATCGCAAGGAACGAGAAGCATGGAATGGTTTGATCGGTTGCAGCAGGAATTTCGTGGTTCCCAGACCTGGCTCGAAGTGGCGGTGCTGCTGGGCTGCCTGGCGTTGGCGTATGTCATCAGCATGCTTTTGGGCCGTAAGCGCGGGCCCGATGCGCCGGAGTCGATCTGGTTCGGCCGCAGACCCACGATGGGGGTGATGTTTCCGCTCGTGGCGCTGGTGCTGGTATATGCCTCGCGGCTGGTGTTCGAGCAGTTCCAGCCGGTATTCATCCTGCGCGTGGCGGTGCCGATTCTCACCTCGCTGGTGCTGATCCGCTGGATCGCCCGCGTGCTCGCAGCCACGTTCCCTCACTCCAGCCTCGCGCGGCTGGTCGAACGCATCTTCTCGTGGGCGGCCTGGGCGGTTGCCGTGCTGTGGATTTTGGGCCTGCTGCCGAGCGTCATGCAGGAGCTCGACGGCATTTCGCTCGCGTTCGGCAAGACCAAACTGAGCCTGCTCACGCTCATTCAGGGCGGCCTCTCCGCCGCGTTGATGCTGGTGGCCGCACTCTGGGCCTCGGCCACGTTCGAGCGCCGCGTGCTGGACGAGACCGTGTCCGATCTCTCGATGCGCAAGGTGTTCGTCAACATGACGCGCGCGCTGCTGTTGCTTGTTGCGCTGCTGTTCGCGCTCTCGGCCGTGGGTGTGGATCTCACGGCGCTGTCAGTGCTCGGCGGTGCCATGGGCGTGGGTCTGGGCTTCGGCATGCAGAAACTCGCGGCCAACTACGTGAGCGGCTTCGTGATTCTGCTCGAGCGTTCGCTGCGCATCGGCGACAACGTGCGCGTCGATGGCTTCGAGGGTCGCATCACCGACATCAAGACCCGCTACACGCTGATCCGCGCGGGCAACGGCCGCGAGTCCATCGTGCCCAACGAAAGCATCATCACGCAACGCGTCGAGAACCTGACTGACGCCGACATGAAGTTCAACATCACCACCAATATCGGCGTGGGCTACGACAGCGATGTCGAGCAGGTCCAGCGCATTCTGGCTGACGCCGCGAGGTCACAGGAGCGGGTGCTCAAGACTCCCGAGCCCGTAGCCTATCTGGTGAACTTCGGCGCGGACGCCATCGAATTCAGCCTGAACTTCTGGATCAACGATCCGTCGGCGGGCACGGCCAACATCAAATCGCTCGTCAACGTCGCCATGCTCAAGGGCCTGCGCGAGGCGGGCATCGACATTCCATATCCACAACGCGTACTGCATTTGGCAGATGCCGCAGGCGCCGTGGGTGCGGTACTTTCACATTCGCCTCAAAAGGGCGGATCGGTGGCAGGGCTTTCTTCAGAGTGAGCGCTTCGCGAAACAGATGCAGCAATGCGTCACGTTCGTGACTGGCGGAGTTTTTCTCAGAACTCATTTCCAAAGATATCTGCTACGATATAGGTCATAAAAGCACGACCGTTCTATTTTTGAAAAAACGGATCATTCGACAATCAAGTATCCGCAGTTGCTGCGGTGCGGGATAGAATGATTTAGTTTACGTACACGTCAACTGAACCAGTCAATAAACTTAAGGAGCCGCAGCAATGAAGGTTTTGGTCCCTGTCAAACGCGTGGTGGACTACAACGTGAAGGTCCGAGTCAAATCGGACGGCACGGGTGTGGACATTGCGAACGTGAAGATGTCGATGAACCCGTTTGACGAGATCGCCGTCGAAGAAGCCGTTCGCCTGAAGGAAAAGGGCGTGGTCACGGAAGTGATCGCGGTGTCCTGCGGCGTCACGCAGTGCCAGGAAACCCTGCGCACCGCGATGGCCATCGGCGCGGATCGCGGCATCTTGGTCGAGACAACGCAAGAGCTCCAACCTCTGGCCGTCGCCAAGCTGCTGAACGCGCTGATCGCCAAGGAACAGCCCGGTTTGATCATCCTCGGCAAGCAAGCCATCGACGACGACTCCAACCAGACCGGCCAGATGCTGGCTGCGCTGGCCGATCTGCCCCAAGCCACCAACGCCTCAAAGGTCGAAGTCGCTGGCGACAAGGTCTCGGTCACGCGTGAAGTGGACGGGGGTCTGGAAACTCTGAGCCTGAACATCCCTGCCGTCATCACCACCGACCTGCGTTTGAACGAGCCACGTTATGTGACTCTGCCGAACATCATGAAGGCCAAGAAGAAGCAGCTGGACACGTTCAAGCCTGAAGACCTGGGCGTTGATGTGATCCCGCGTCTGAAGACCGTGAAGGTCTCTGAGCCCGCCAAGCGTGGCGCTGGCGTGAAGGTGCCTGATGTGGCAGCGCTGGTCGACAAGCTCAAGAACGAAGCCAAAGTGATCTGAAGAGGAGACAACTGAAATGACCGCACTCGTTATTGCAGAACACGACAACGCTTCGATCAAGAGCGCCACGCTGAACGCCGTTACCGCCGCCAAGGCCTGCGACGCTGATGTTCATGTGCTCGTCGCTGGTGAAGGCGCAGCCGCTGCAGCCCAAGCCGCAGCCCAGATCGCTGGCGTTTCCAAGGTGATTCTGGCTGAAGGCGCAAGCCTGAAGAATGGCCTGGCCGAGAACGTTGCTGCCCAAGTTCTGGCCATCGCGTCGAACTACAGCCACATCTTGTTCCCCGCCACAGCCGCAGGCAAGAACGTGGCTCCGCGCGTTGCTGCCAAGCTGGACGTGGCACAGATCAGCGACATCACCAAGGTGGTTTCGGCTGACACCTTCGAGCGTCCGATCTACGCGGGTAACGCGATTGCCACCGTGCAGTCTGTGGACGGCACCAAGGTCATCACCGTTCGCGGAACAGGCTTTGATGCAGCGCCAACAACGGGTGGTTCCGCTACCGTTGAAACGGTTGCCGCAGTGGCCGATTCCGGCAAGAGCGCCTTCGTGGGCCGCGAAGTCACCAAGAACGATCGTCCCGAGCTGACAGCAGCCAAGATCATCGTCTCCGGTGGTCGCGCGCTGGGCTCGGCCGAGAAGTTCACCGAAGTGATGACGCCGCTGGCCGACAAGCTGAACGCAGCCATCGGCGCAAGCCGCGCAGCGGTGGACGCAGGCTACGCACCCAACGATCTGCAAGTCGGCCAGACGGGCAAGATCGTTGCGCCGCAGTTGTACATCGCAGCCGGTATCTCCGGCGCGATCCAGCATCTGGCCGGCATGAAGGATTCCAAGGTGATCGTGGCGATCAACAAGGACGAAGAAGCGCCGATCTTCTCGGTGGCGGATTACGGTCTGGTGGCCGACCTGTTCGTGGCTGTGCCTGAGCTGGTCAAGGCCTTGTAAGCCGACGGCGATACAAAACGGGGCATCCTGCGTGATGCCCTTTTTTTTGCCAGTTTTTGCAATTTTTTATTGAGTTACCACCATGAGCTACGTCGCACCCCTCAAGGACATGCTGTTTGACATCGAGCACCTCGCCAACATCGAGCAGGTTGCAAAGATCCCCGGTTTCGAAGACGCAGGTCTTGAAACCGCACAAGCCGTGCTGGAGGAATGTGCCAAGCTCTGCGAAGGCGTGGTGGCTCCGTTGAATGTGCCCGGTGACCTGAATCCCTCGTCGTGGAAAGACGGTGTCGTCACCACCACGCCGGGTTTCAAGGACGCCTTCAAACAATACGGAGAAGGCGGTTGGCAAGGCCTGCAGCACCCGGTTGATTTTGGCGGTCAGGGCTTGCCCAAGGCCATCGGCGCTGCCTGCATCGAAATGCTCAACAGCGCCAACCTGAGCTTTGCGTTATGCCCGCTGCTGACCGACGGCGCCATCGAAGCGCTGCTCACTGCAGGCAGCGATGAGCTCAAGGCCACCTATCTCGAAAAGCTCGTGACCGGCCAGTGGACCGGCACGATGAATCTGACCGAGCCGCAGGCGGGTTCTGACCTCGCGCTGGTTCGCACCAAGGCCGAGCCGCAGCCCGATGGCAGCTACAAGGTCTTCGGCACCAAGATTTTCATCACCTACGGTGAGCACGACATGACGGACAACATCGTCCATCTGGTGCTCGCCCGCGTGGCGGGTGCGCCCGAAGGCGTGAAGGGCATCAGTCTGTTCGTCGTGCCCAAGTTCATGGTGAACAAGGACGGCTCGCTCGGCGACCGCAACGACGTGCAATGCGTCTCCATCGAACACAAGATGGGCATCAAGGCATCGCCCACCGCCGTGCTGCAGTTCGGTGACCACGGCGGCGCCATCGGCTATCTGGTCGGCGAAGAAAACCGTGGCCTCGAGTACATGTTCATCATGATGAACGCCGCGCGCTATGCCGTCGGTGTGCAGGGCATCGCCGTGGCCGACCGTGCCTACCAGAAGGCCGTGGCCTACGCCAAGGACCGCGTGCAAAGCCGCCCGGTCGATGGTTCGGTCAAGGGCAGCGCCACCATCATTCACCACCCCGACGTGCGCCGCATGCTCATGACCATGCGCGCCTACGTCGAAGGCTGCCGCGCGATGGCGCTGACCGGCGCTGCCGCGTATGACGCAGCGCACGCCCATCCCGATGCGCAAGTGCGTGCCGACAATGCCACGTTCTACGAATTCCTCGTTCCGCTGATCAAGGGCTACAGCACCGAAATGAGCCTCGAAGTCACCAGCCTGGGCGTGCAGGTGCACGGCGGCATGGGCTTCATCGAAGAAACTGGTGCAGCGCAGTACTACCGCGACGCCAAGATCCTGACCATCTACGAAGGCACTACCGCCATCCAGGCTAACGACCTCGTGGGCCGCAAGACCACGCGCGACGGCGGCGCATCCGCCAAGGCGATTGCCGCGCAGATCGAGAAGACCGAAGCCGAGTTGATCGCCAACGGCAGCGACAACGCCAGGGCCGTCGCCGCACGCCTGGCCACCGCACGCAAGGCCTTCCTTGATGTGGTGGATTTCATGGCCGGTGCTGCGAAGAGCTCGCCCAACGACGTCTACGCAGGCAGCGTGCCTTACCTGATGCTTGCCGGCAATCTGGTCGCAGGCTGGCAGCTCGCGCGCGCGTTGCTCATCGCGCAGGATCTGTCCGCCAAGGGCGAAGACAAGCTGTTCATGGACGCCAAGATCGCCACCGCACGTTTCTACGCCGATCACATTCTCGTGAAGACCGGCGCGCTGCGCGACAGCGTTGTCGATGGCGCATCTACCGTGATGGCACTGCCGCAAGAAGCGTTCTGATCGCAATCTGATCGTGCACCGCCGCCGATGTTTTTCACGCAGAGCATCGGCGGCAACAACCTCGTCACGACAACACCCGTATAACACCCCCTATCTCAGGAGACTCTCGCCATGTCCAAGCTGCCCCCCGTGCTGCAAAAGCTCGCGCTGCCCGTGATCGCATCGCCGATGTTTATCGTCAGCACACCCGCGCTGGTGATTGCGCAGTGCAAGGCCGGCATCATCGGCTCAATGCCCTCGCTCAACGCACGCCCGGCAGAGCAGCTCGACGACTGGCTGGCCGAGATCACCGAAACGCTGGCCGCCTGGGACAAGGCCCACCCCGATACCCCTTCTGCTCCGTTCGCGATCAACCAGATCGTGCACAAGAGCAATGACCGCCTGGAACACGACCTGCAGGTCTGCGCCAAGTACAAGGTGCCACTCATCATCACCAGCCTCGGTGCGCGCGAAGACCTGAATCAGGCCGTGCATAGCTGGGGTGGCGTAGTGCTGCACGACATCATCAACAACAAGTTCGCGCGCAAGGCCATCGAAAAAGGCGCCGATGGCCTGATCGCCGTCGCCGCCGGTGCGGGCGGCCACGCGGGCGTGAAGAGCCCGTTCGCGCTGATCCAGGAAATCCGCCAGTGGTTCGATGGCCCGGTGGCGCTCTCGGGCTCTATCTCCACTGGCGACGCGGTGCTCGCCGCACAGGCCATGGGAGCCGACTTCGCCTACATCGGTTCGGCCTTCATCGTCACGGAAGAAGCCCGCGCCTCGGACGCCTACAAACAGGCCATCGTCGACAGCAACTCCGACGACATCATCTACAGCAACCTGTTCACCGGCGTGCACGGCAACTATCTGGCCGCCAGCATCCGCGCGGCCGGTCTCGACCCTGAGAATCTGCCCGAATCCGACCCCAGCAAGATGAACTTCGGCGGCGGCGCAGCCAAGGCCTGGAAGGACATCTGGGGCAGCGGGCAGGGCATCGGCAGCATCGACAAGATCAGCTCGACGGCCGAGTTTGTGGCTAGGCTCAAGCGGGAATACGCGGCGGCGCGGGACCGCCTCAAGCTGTAAAAACTACGCTCACGCAGCTTTCAGAATGAGCGCCTTCGGGCGCTCTTCCTTTATGGGCAGATTGACCAGCGCCGCCAACACGGCGAGCGTCGCGTCGGCCCACCAGATCCAGTCGTAGTTGCCCGTCGCCACTACGGCCAGCCCACCAAGCCACGCTCCCAGAAATCCACCGATCTGGTGCGTGAACAGCGTCAGCCCGAACAGCGTGGCCAGATAGCGCGCCCCGAACAGCTTTGCCGTGAGCCCGGCCGTTGGCGGCACGGTTGCCAGCCAGGTTGACCCCAGCACGATGGCAAAGAGATAGAACGTGATCGGCTCCTTCGGCGCGGCCATGAAGACCAGAATCGCCACTGCACGCGAGGCATACATCCAGAACAGGATCATCTTCATGCGCACGCGTGAACCCATCGCGCCCGCCACCAGACTTCCCACCACATTGGCAAGCCCGATTAGCGCGAGCGAGGTTGACGCCACGTTTGCGCTCAGCCCGCAAAGATCCACCTCGCCCGGCATGTGCGTGACCAGAAACGCGATGTGAAACCCGCAGGTGAAAAATCCGGCGTGCAGGCACCAGTAGCTCTTGTCGCGCAGCGCGATCTTGAGTTGCTGGCGCAGGGTGAGCGCGTTGCCATCCACTGCATGGCCCTTGCCTGTGCTTGCGTTAGGGGGCGCGCCGCGCAGCCACCACGCCATCGGCGCGGTCGTGAGCGCGACGACGGCCATCATCCACATCGCCTGCATCCAGCCAAAGGACGACATCACCGCCTGGTTGAGTGGCGCAAAGATGAACTGCCCCATGCTGCCGCCCGCGTTGATCACGCCGCCCGCAAACGAGCGCTTCTCGGGCGCAATGCGCTGCGCCGTGGCGCCGATCAGAATCGAAAAACTCCCCGCCCCCGCGCCCGCCGCGCTCAGAATGCCGATGGCGAAGATAAGCCCCCATTCGCTCGTGACCTGCGTGGTGAGCGCGCTGCCAGCAGCCAGCAGAAACGCACCGAAGACAATCACCCGCGCTGGCCCCCAGCGATCTGCAATCGCGCCAAAGATCGGCTGAATTGCACCCCACACCAACTGTGCAATCGCCATCGCAAAACTGATCTTGGCAATGCCTAGACCCGTGTGCGAGTTGATCGGCGAGAGGAACAGCCCCAGCGATTGCCGAGAGCCCATGGTGATCATCAGAATCGCGGCGGCGACCAACACCAGCGTCCATGAGGTGGTGTGGGGCGCGATGGGTGATGAGAGCGAGGAAACCCCGGAGGTGGAAGAGGAGGGTTGGTTCATGAATAGACTCCCCAGATCGAGCAGAGCGGCATGGCTATCGTGAATCCGATTGGAAAATACCGATTGTTCAAGAATCGCCGTGTTGCTGACAAACGATTAAATCTGCGTCATACCATAGAATTTCTATTTCATGACTGCACCACTTCCCCTCAAGTCCCTCGTTGTTTTCGACGCCGCCATGCGCCACAAAAGCTTCACGCTCGCTGCGCAGGAGCTGCACGTCACGCCAGGAGCCGTAGGCCAGCAGATCCAGAAGCTCGAAGAATGGCTGGGTGCGCCCCTGTTCGTGCGCAGCGTTCGCCAGGTCATGCCCACCGCCGACGCCCAGACCTACTGGGCCGCCATCCAGCCCGCTTTGTCACGCATTCAGCAGGCCAGCGACCAATTGCGCCTGAGCCAGTCCAACGAAGTCTGGCTTTCCATGCCTCCGACGCTCGCTGCCAAATGGTTCGCCCCGCGCATGGCCGAGTTCTTGACGCTGCATCCCGAAGTCTCCCTGCACCTCGGTGCCACCACCGACCTCACAAACTTCGACCGCGACCGGGCAGACCTGGCCATCCGCCACTTCAACGGCAACGACCCGCAATTGCAGGTTGACCTGCTCTATTCCGATGAAGCGCGCCTCTACTGCACCCCCGCCTATGTCGAACGCATAGCGCTTCAGACCCCTCATGATCTCGTGCGCGCCACCCTGCTCAACACCACCATCTTGCCGCACTGGGACGAATGGCTTGCTCGCTACAGCCACCTGACCCAAGCCCAGATTGCGGGCATCACGCGGCAGCATTTTGACCAGTCGGCACTGGCGATTGAAAGCGCGCGGCATGGACAGGGGGCGGTGTTGAGCAGTGCGATTCTTGTTGAGGCAGAGCTGCGCGATGGGGCACTAGTGGAGCCGTTTCGTGAGATGCGGCTGCCTGTGGGTAAGGCGTATTACCTGGTACACCACCGGCAAGCGGAGTTGAGGCCTGCGGCTCGGGCGTTGAGGGAGTGGTTGTTGGGGGTGGCGGGCGGGGGATAGCCAGTAGTTGCAGATTGGTTGCTGCTACCCAAAGTTCGCGTCAAAGGTGGCATGTATTGAAATGTCGCCGCATTTTGAGGCGGATGTATCGAGAATAGTCACCGAACCTTCCATCCCCCGTCATTTAAGTCTTGACTTATATCAAAGCGTGCATCTTTCCTTCCCTATCCGGTGAGTATTTGGCAGACAGTACTAACCCTAGTATCAGTAAATTCATATTAGTTTCTAACTCACAAGACACAGCGTTCATGTCCAGTCGCTCGGAGGTCTCCTCGTCGTCCGTCAGTCAGTCAGTGGTGTCCGCCAGCGCCGCCCGCGCGGGCGCGATGCTGCAGATGCTGGCGGCGCTGTTGTGGCTGCCTCAGGCGTGGTGGATTGCGCAGGCGGTGCAGGTCATGGCGGCGGGTGGGGTGTCGCTAGCGTCTGCTTCGTCATCGGCCCAGGCGGGTGGCGTGCTGGCGCAGGTATTGCCGCTGGTGTTGGGCGTGCTCGCTGTAGGCGTGCTGCGGGCGGTGCTGGATGGGGCGGGCGTGCTGCGTGCGCAGATGGTGGCACGGGAACAACTGAGCCGGTTGCGTGGGCAGGTGATTCATGCCATTGCCAAGGCATCACCGATGGACCGGGCGCAGGCGCCTTCGGGGCAGGTAGCGAGTGCGATGGCTGAGCAGGCTGAGGCCATTGTGCCGTGGCTGTCGCGATATCAGACGGCAATGTTCAAGGTGCGCTGCGTGCCGCTGGTGTTTGCTTTGGCGGTGGGATATTTCTCGTGGGTTGCGGCGTTTATTCTGCTGATAGCCGCGCCGTTGATTCCGGTGTTCATGGCGATTGTGGGCTGGCGTGCGCGGTCTGCAAGCGAAGAGCAGATGGTCGAGATTGGCGGTATGAACGGGTTTCTGCTGGACCGGCTGCGTGGGCTCAGCACCTTGCGTGCGCTGGGTGCGATCGATGCGACGGTCGAACGACTGCGTGCGCATGCCGAGTCGCTGCGCGAGCGCACGATGCGGGTGTTGCGCATTGCGTTTCTGTCGTCTGCGGTGCTGGAGCTGTTTTCTGCTCTGGGTGTGGCGATGGTGGCGGTTTATGTGGGTTTTCACCTGCTGGGCACTCTCCACTTCGGCGCTTGGGGCGGCAAGCTGGAGCTTTCGCAGGCACTGTTTGTGCTGATGCTTGCGCCCGCGTTTTTTGATCCCTTGCGTGAGCTTTCTGCGGTCTGGCATGACAAGGCGTCGGGCGAGGCGGCGTTGAAGACGCTGGATGATGTACAGCGGCAGGCGGTAGCCGTGGTGGGCGTGGAGCACGGTGCGAAGTCCTTGCGCGAACAGCCTTCGCGCTGCGCTGTCTCGGTGGAGATCGATGCCCTGCAGGTCGGCGTGCCGGGACATGCGGTGGCGATTGCTGAATTGAATTTGCATGTGGCCGCTGGCGAGCATGTGGCGCTGTGGGCGCCGAGCGGGGCAGGCAAGTCCGTGCTGCTTGCGCAGTTGGCGGGCCTGATAGCGAGTGAGCGCGGCAGCATCTATATCGATGGCGAAGCGCTGGGCGAAGACACGGCGTCCGCGCTGCGCTCGCGCATGGCATGGATGGGGCAGCAGACGCATGTGTTTGCGAGCTCGGTGCAGCGCAATGTGGTTTTGGGGCGCGCGGCGGTGAGCGCCGATGCTGTCATCCGGGCGGTGGAGTTGGCCGCGCTTGCGCAGATGTTTGCTGACCATCCTGTGGCCAGCCTCGGCGAAGGCGGCAGCGGGCTTTCGGGCGGAGAGGTGGTGCGCCTCGCTCTGGCGCGGCTGGCGGTGAATGAGCAGGCGGGTCTGTTGTTGGTCGATGAGCCGACGGCGCATCTCGATCCCGAGACGTCGGAGCAGGTGACGGAGGGGCTACTGCAGATCGCCAAGGGCAGAACGCTGATCGTTGCCACGCACGATCCTCGTTTGGCGCTGCGCATGGATCGGGTGATCCGCTTGAAGGAAGGCGCATGAAGAGCCGTCGCAATGGACGCGAATGGTGCGCAGTGCTGCGCGCCATGCAGACCACGGGCTCGCGCAGGCTCTGGCTGGGCGGTGCGTCGCTTGCCCTGCTGACAGTGCTGATGGGTATGGCGCTGCTGGGCCTGTCGGGCTGGTTCATCACGGCCGCGGCGATGGCGGGGCTGGTTCCTGCGGTGGCGCTGGTATTCGATGTGTTCATGCCTTCGGCGGGCATACGCCTGCTGGCCATCGGGCGCACCGGTTCGCGTTATGCAGAGCGACTCGTCACGCACGATGCGACGCTCGCAGCGCTTGCCGCATTGCGTGTACGACTGTTCCGCGCATGGTCGCGTCCACAGGCAGCGCACTGGTTGCTGCAGCGTCCCGCACGACTGCTGCAGCGCTTGACGGCGGACGTCGATGCGCTCGACAACATCTATCTGCGCTGGATCGTGCCCGCGTTCGCGGCGCTCGGCGCGGTCGTGCTGCTGGCCTTGGGCCTGAGCCTGATGACGTGGTGGATTGGCGTACTGGCGGGGTTGTGGCTGTTGGGCGCGGGTTGGGGTATTGCAATCTGGCAGGCTTCGCGCACCCGCAAGGCAGCCATCCGGCGCGCTATGGGCACGGAGCGATTGCGCGCCCAGACGGTAGACATGGTGGCGGGCAAGACCGAACTGCTGATGGCGGGGCGCTTGCAGGCGCAGTGTGATGCCATCATGGCAGCGGACAAGCGTGCAGCCAAGGCGGATGCCGAGCTGTTCGGCGTGGAGGCTCGCGCCACCATCGCTTACGGCATCGCAAGTGCGTTGACGCTTTGTGGCGTGCTGCTCGCGATGGCGTGGCTTGTGGAGGTGCAGCGCATCGGCGCGGCCGTTGCGGCTTTCGGCGTATTGCTGGCGCTGTCGGCGATGGAGCCGTTCGCCGCATTGCGGCGCGGGGCCACTGAGGCCGGGCGCACGCTGCTGGCCGTGCGGCGTCTCGGGGCGGTGTTGAATGATGAGCCACCCCTTGAAAATTCCAACCTGCATGTGCGGCAGCCGGAAGCGGGATTTTCGGTGCAGTTGAATAGCGCAAGTGCAGCGTATGAACGGCATCACGCCATCGGCCCGTTGAACTTGGAGCTGCGCCATGGCGAGCGTGTGGCATTGATCGGGGCCAGTGGCTCGGGGAAGACCACGCTGCTGTCGCTTGTTGCTGGCGAAATCGAGGCGAGTGCAGGACACGTTGCTGCGTTGAGCGGTAGCTGGATGACGCAGCGTACCGAACTCTTTCGTGACAGCGTGCGGGACAATTTGCTCCTTGCATCGCCTCACGCAAACGATCAGAATTTGTGGAATGCGCTTGATGCTGCGGGTTTGGGGTCGGATATACGTGTGCTGCCGCAAGGACTTGATACGCAGCTGGGCGAGGGCGGCCTGGGACTGTCGGGAGGGCAGGCGCGCAGACTGGCTTTGGCGCGCTTGATGCTCAGCGCGGCCGATTGTTGGCTGCTTGATGAAGCGACGGAGGGGCTTGATGCGGATGTTGCAAACGATGTGCTCAAGCGGCTGTGGGACGCCTCCGAAGGCCGCACGTTGGTGCTTGCAACGCACTGGAGGCGTGAGGCCGAGATGACCGATCGCGTGATCTGGATGGAGCAGGGCCGCATAGCGGGTCAGGCGCTCTCTGGAACCAAGGAGTTTGCGCAGGCATTGGGCCGATTGAGAGCCAACGCTGCGTCATATGTTCTGCATGCAACGGATCACAACACCCTTTGAACCAGCGACAGAAAGGATCTCCCCATGGACCTCGACATTGTCGACTTATCGCGGCTCCAATTCGCGATAACGGCGCTCTACCACTTCTTGTTTGTACCGCTCACTATCGGCTTGTCCGTGCTCGTCGCCATCATGGAGACGGTGTATGTGATGACAGGCCGCGCGATCTGGCGCGACATGACCAAGTTCTGGGGTGTGCTCTTTGGCATCAACTTCGCGATGGGCGTGGCCACCGGTGTGGTGATGGAGTTTCAGTTCGGCATGAACTGGAGCTACTACAGCCACTACGTGGGCGACATCTTCGGCGCGCCGCTGGCGATCGAAGGCCTCATGGCGTTCTTTCTGGAGGCGACTTTCGTTGGCTTGTTCTTCTTCGGCTGGGATCGCATGAGCAAGGTGGGGCACCTGATCGCGACCTGGCTGGTGGCGCTGGGCTCCAACTTCTCCGCGCTGTGGATTCTGATCGCCAACGGCTGGATGCAGAACCCTGTGGGCGCGGTGTTCAATCCGCAGACCATGCGTATGGAGGTGAACGACTTCTTTGCGGTATTGACCAATCCGGTCGCACAGGCCAAGTTTGTGCACACGGTGTCGGCGGGTTATGTGACGGCATCGATCTTTGTGCTCGGCGTGTCGGCCTGGTATCTGCTCAAGGGGCGTCATGTGCACTTGGCCAAGCGTTCGTTGACAGTGGCTGCATCGTTCGGTCTGGCGGCTTCGCTGTCGGTTGTCGTGCTGGGTGACGAGAGTGGTTACCTGTCATCCGAACACCAGAAGATGAAGCTTGCCTCCATCGAGGCGATGTGGGATACCGAACCGCCACCGGCATCGTTCACCGTGTTCGGTCTTCCCGACCGCGAGGCGCGCGAGACCCATTACGCCGTGCACATTCCATGGGCCATGGGACTGATCGGAACGCGTTCGCTGACCACCAAAATTCCGGGCATCAACGACCTGGTGAAGAATGCCGAAGGGCATATCCGCAATGGCATTCAGGCCTACGACGCGCTGCAGGCCATCCGAGCAGCAAAGGGTGATGCGGCCGTGCCCGCAGAGACCAAGGCGAAGTTCGAGGACAAGGGCGCATCGCTGGGCTACGCGCTGCTGCTCATGCGTTATGTGGACGACCCGCGTAAGGCCACGGACGAGCAGATTCACATGGCGGCGATGGACACAGTGCCGCCCGTTGGCCCACTGTTCTGGGCGTTCCGCGTGATGGTGGCGCTGGGCATGTTCTTCATCGTGCTGACAGCAACCTTCTTCTACTTGTCGGCACGCCACAGGCTCGACGCGTATCCGTGGTTGCTGAAGATCGCGGTGTTGTCGATTCCGCTGCCGTGGATCGCTGCGGAATGCGGCTGGGTGGTGGCGGAGCTGGGTCGTCAACCTTGGATCATCGAGGGCGTGCTGCCCACCGCGATGGCTGTCTCTAACTTGGGGGCGACCACGCTGCTGATCACGATTCTGGGCTTCATCCTGATCTACACGCTGCTCTTCATCATTGAGATGAAGCTCATGCTCAAGGCCATCAAGAAGGGGCCCGAACATGTGAGCGAACCGCATCTGAGCTTCTACGAGCCGATGATCGAAAAGCTGGCGCGTGCGCGCTGAATGCGAGCAAGGAGTGAATCAAAATGATCTTGCATGAACTGATCTCATACGACGTGCTGCGCGTCATCTGGTGGCTGCTGTTGGGCATTCTGCTCGTCGGCTTTGCGGTGATGGACGGCTTCGATCTGGGAGCGATGGCGCTGCTGCGCGCTACGGCGAAGACGGATGTCGAGCGCCGCGTCGTCATCAACACCGTGGGCCCCGTGTGGGAGGGCAATCAGGTGTGGCTGATCCTGGGCGGCGGCGCGATCTTCGCAGCCTGGCCTCAGCTTTACGCCGTGTCGTTCTCGGGCTTCTATCTGGCGATGTTTGTGATTTTGGTTGCGCTCATCTTGCGCCCCGTGGCGTTCAAGTTCCGCAGCAAGCGCGAGGAGGCCTCCTGGCGCAACAAGTGGGACTGGGTGCTTTGCATCTCGGGCATCGTGCCCGCCCTGATTTTCGGCGTGGCCATGGGCAACGTGCTGTTGGGCGTGCCGTTCCGTTTCTCGGACGACTTGCGCATCTACTACGACGGCACGTTTTTCGGCCTGCTCACACCGTTTGCGCTGCTGTGCGGTCTGGTGTCGCTCTCCATGCTGGTGATGCATGGCGCGGCCTGGCTGGTGTTCAAGACAGAAGGCGATGTGACAGCTCGCGCCGTGCGTTGGGGCACCATTGCCTCCGTGCTGACTACGGTGCTGTTTGCACTGGCTGGCGTGTGGTTGAGCGTGGGCATCAAGGGTTACGAAATCACGAGCGCGATCAGCACGGTGGGTCCTTCGAACCCGCTCGGCAAGACCGCTGCGGTGGTCAATGGTGCATGGCTTGCGAACTTCAAGGCGCAGCCGGTGCTGTGGCTGCTGCCTGCGCTGGGCCTGCTGCTGCCTCTGGTCTCGGCCATTGGCATGCGTGCCCGCCGCGAATGGTTGACGCTGCTGGCCAGCGGCCTTGCCATCACCTGCATCATCCTGACCGTGGGTGCTGCGATGTTCCCGGTGATCTTGCCATCGTCCGTCGATCCGCGTTTCAGCCTCACGGTGTGGGACTCGTCGTCGAGCCACGTGACGCTGTTCAATATGCTGGTGTGCGCCATCATCTTCCTGCCGATCATTCTGGCCTACACGACGTGGGTGTATCGCATCCTTCGCGGCAAGGTGGACCCGATGGCCATCATCAAGGGCGAAACCCATTCATACTGAAAAGGAAAGTTCATCATGTGGTATTTCGCATGGCTTCTGGGCCTGCCGCTGGCGGCATTGTTCGCGGTGCTCAACGCAATGTGGTTCGAGTTGACCGAGGACGAAGTCACCCGGCGCAAGATTCTGGCGCGAACTGAATCCAAGTAAACCAAATTGCGCATTGGCGCGTTGAACAGGGTATCGGCTCGAAGACAGGCCGATACCCCATGCTTTCGGTGTTTTCAGACCGGACCAGGCTGATGGCGCGGGGCGGTGACGAAATGTGGGTTTCGTTGCCATCAGCAGCTTTCTTGCAAAAGGCGGACAATCCCTCCTTTGCCGGGTTGCCCAGTGCTCCTGTCCGGCCGGAACTATAAGAAAACACACCAATGTCTTCCGTAAAGCGAAACGCATCCATTGATTGCATCAAGGGTCTGGCTTGTGCTGCCATCGTCTGGCATCACCTCGCGTTCTACGGCCCCATGTCCAATGTGGCCCACTCCCTGTTGCCTGACACCATCGAATGGCTGAGTGAATACGCTCGCATGGCCGTTCAGATCTTTCTGGTGCTTGGTGGCTATCTGGCCGCTGCAAGCTTGGCTCCCAAGGGCCTTGCAAGGTTCGATAACGCGCCCGAGCAGATCAGCAAGCGATTCATCCGCCTTGTAGTTCCCTATGCCGTAGCGCTGATCGTGGCGGTGCTGCTGTCCGATCTGGTGCGCTCCATCATGGACCATCCCTCGGTTCCTGGCGAACCTACCATTCCGCAGCTCATTGCCAACGCGTTCCTGCTCCAGGACATCGTGGGCGAAGAGGCGCTCTCGGCGGGTGTCTGGTATGTTGCCATCGACTTCCAGCTGTTCGTGATGTCCGTGATGCTGTTCGCGGCCATGCGCACGCTCAAACTCTCCGATCTGGTGCGTGCCCGCATGACGAAGTTGCTTGCGATTGTGGGTGTCTGCGCGTCGCTGCTGTACGCGAATCGAGTGTCCGACTGGGACATGTGGGGCATCTACTTTTGGGGCGCATACGGTCTCGGCATGATGGCGTTCTGGGGCACGCGCTCCAAGCGCTGGACGTTGTGGTTCATGCTGATTGGCGTAATCGGATGCGCCGCGTTGTGGCTCGAATTCCGTGGGCGCATCGCCGTGGCGATGACCGCAGCGCTGGTGCTGATGGTGTTGATGCGCCCCGCGCACGAAGACGGCACCACGCACGCGCAACTGCTGTTTGGCAATCTCGCCAGGCCTTTCGATCCGATCACCTCGCGCCTGCAGAGTCTGGGCCGCATCTCGTACTCGGTGTTTCTGATCCATTTTTCGATCTGCCTGCTGGTGAATGCGGTGGTGTCGGAATGGGTGCCTGACTACCCCATCCTGCATCTGCTCGGCATGGTGGCTGCGTTTGTGCTGTCGGTGCTGGCGGGAAAGTTTTTGTACCTCAAGGTTGAGCAGCATGTGCCCACCTGGTCTACTGCATTGCGCTGGCAACTGAGCCTGATCGGCGCGGGCGGCGGCGTGGCGCTGGCCAGTCACTGGATTGGCTGAATCGCCTTTGCCTTCACCATGAAAAAACCGCAGTCGTTATGTACTGCGGTTTTTTCGTTTGCGGCCGTCCGTTGGACGATCAGCGGTGCAGCTCGCCCGCGCTTTCTGGTTGATAGACGATCTGTTTGACGCGCACCGTCATCGGCTTGCCGCCGGGGCCGGGCCAGGCGAGTTCATCGCCAATCGACAAGCCCAGCAGTGCGCTGCCCACGGGCGCGAAGATCGAGATCTTGTCGGCGCTGCCGTCCATGTCGCGCGGATAGACGAGGCTCAGCACGAATTCCTTGCCGGTCTCCACGATGGCGAACTGCACGATGGAGTTCATCGTGACCACGTTGGGCGGCATTTCTTCGGGTGCGACGATGTCTGCGCGATCCAGCTCGGCCTGTAACTCGGCCTTGCCGGGTAGGGCGCTGGCGGGAATGGCGGCCAGCAGTGCTTCGATGCGGTCCACGTCGAGCGAGGACAGCGTGATGGGTGGTTTGTTGGTGACCATGTCTGAGCCTCCTTGAGTCAGCAGTTTGAAGACGAAAAAAGGTTCCCACTCTATCTGCTAATGGCGCAAAACTCGCAATGTCGCACGGTGGCGGATGGTCAACTGGTTGACTATTTCTTCGTTCCGGGAACAGTTTGTGCCGACCCTGCTGCAAGCAGGTCAAAAGCTTGAATTTGTGGCGAATGGCGGATAAATTGCTGTATAAATAAACAGTAATTTAAACTCCATGAACACTCCTGCACGCAAACCCGAGCCGCCCATCAAGGGCCGAGGCATTGCCACGCAGGTGGTGCATCGCTTCGCCAAGACGCGCACGCGGGAGCTGGAGGACGACGTCTGGTGGGGGGGGGATGAGGATACTGACGTTACCGGTGCCGCGCCCTCCACGCAGGTGATTCTGGAAGAGGCGCGCAGCGCGTTGTCGAGCAATGATTCGCCCGACATCTTCTTCGAGCAGTCGGTCAACCCCTATCGTGGTTGCGAGCATGGCTGCGTGTACTGCTACGCGCGGCCCACGCACAGCTATCTGAATCTGTCGCCGGGGTTGGACTTCGAGACCAAGATCATTGCCAAGCGCAACATCGCTGAGGTGCTGCGCAAGGAGTTGTCATCGCCGTCGCACCGGCCGTCGATCGTGAACATTGGCTCGGCAACGGACTGTTATCAGCCGGTCGAGCGTGAACTCAAACTCACGCGCGGGGTGATGGAGGTGATGCGCGATGCGCGGCATCCGTTTTCGCTGATCACCAAATCGAGCGGCGTGGAGCGCGATCTCGACTTGCTCGCCGAACTGGCGAAAACCAAGCTGGTGGCGGCTTATGTGACTATCACCACACTCGACGCGCAGCTCGCGAGAATTTTGGAGCCACGCGCTGCAGCGCCGTATCGTCGCCTGCGCACCATCCGCGCTCTGGCCGAGGCGGGTGTGCCAGTGGGTGTGAGCGTGGCTCCGCAGATTCCCTTCATCAACGAGGACATGGAACAGGTGCTGGCGGCGGCGAGCGACGCGGGTGCGAAGTCGGCCTTCTACACCGTGCTGCGCTTGCCGTGGGAGCTGAACGACATCATGCGCGAGTGGCTGCAGCAGCATTACCCGGACCGCGCCGCGCGCGTGCTGGCCCGCGTGCAGGATCTGCATGGCGTGGACGAGGCCGCGCGCATGGCGGGGCGCAGCTACGACAGCGATTTCGTCTCGCGCATGAAGGGCTCGGGTATCTGGGCTGACATGCTGCGCCAGCGCTTCAACACGACCTGCGCAAAGCTGGGCCTGAACCGCGAGCGCACCGAACTCGATCTCTCGCAGTACCGGCCCGCGCTGGCAAGGGGGCAGGGCGTGCTGTTTTGAACTGAAAACAGAACCGAACGCGCGGCACCCTCTGCAACTTCACTTCAACTGCGCAGCGTGGTGCTTCAGATGGTCTTCGATGAAAGTCTGGATGAAGTAGTAGCCGTGGTCATAACCCGGCTGATGGCGCAGCGTGAGCGGCTGGCCGGCGTTGGCGCAGGCAGTCTCAAAGGCCTCGGGCAGGAGCTGTTTTTCCATGAGGAATTTGTCGGCCATGCCCTGATCGATGAGGATGCCTGCGGGGTAGGGTGCCAGCTTTTTCGTACCCATCAGTGCGCTTGCATCGTGTGCGGCCCAGGCGGCGGTATCGTCGCCCAGATAGCCCGTGAAGGCTTTCTGGCCCCAGGGGCAGTTCACCGGATTGCTGATCGGCGCAAACGCCGACACGCTCTTGAAAACACCAGGGTGGCGCAGCGCCAGCGTGAGCGCACCATGCCCGCCCATGGAGTGGCCGAAGATGCCGATGCGCGTGGCATCGATGGGCAGCTTGTCGCAGACCATCGGCAGCAGTTCGCTCATCAGATAGCTCTCCATGCGCCAGTGCTTGGCCCACGGCTCGCGCGCCGCGTCGAGATAGAAACCGGCGCCCACGCCAAAGTCCCAGGCATCCGCCTCGCCCGCTACATTCGCGCCACGCGGGCTCGTGTCCGGTGCAATCAGCGCGAGACCAAGCTCCGCAGCCAGACGCTGCGCACCCGCCTTGGTCATGAAGGTCTCTTCGGTGCAGGTCAGCCCTGCGAGATAAAGCAACGCAGGCACCTTCTCGCCCATCAACGCCTTAGGCGGCAGATAGACCGCGAACTTCATCGGTAGCCCGATCTCACGCGACGCATGCTCGTAAAAACGCTGGGCACCGCCAAAACAGGCGTGCGCGTTCTTGAGCTCAAGAGTCAAAGCAGTCATAAAAAATCCAAAACAGGCATGGCTTCCAATATCGGACAACGCAGAGAAAGCCGCGCCTCGTACAAACACCACAATGACAGGA
Source organism: Diaphorobacter sp. HDW4A (assembly GCF_011305995.1). GTDB lineage: Bacteria > Pseudomonadota > Gammaproteobacteria > Burkholderiales > Burkholderiaceae_C > Diaphorobacter_A. The sequence goes on from NZ_CP049910.1 coordinate 885,449, forward strand.
CAGGCCTTCAGGCCAGGCGTCTCACGCGCAGACAGTACTCCCGTACGCCAAGCGTGAGCAACGACGCATGAAGGCTTGTCTTGTCACGCCCGCACGACTGACGAATCGAGGCCGCAAGGTCTCAAAAAATCACTCGGCAAAATTGACGACGGAGCGGATGGATTTGCCTTCGTGCATGAGGTCGAAGGCTTCGTTGATTTTCGGGAGCCCCATGGTGTGCGTGACGAACGGCGCGAGTTGAATCTTGCCTTCCATCGCATCCTCCACCATGCCCGGCAGCTGGCTGCGCCCCTTGACCCCGCCAAACGCCGTGCCCAACCACTTGCGGCCCGTCACCAGTTGGAACGGACGGGTCGAGATTTCCTGACCAGCACCAGCCACGCCGATGATCACGCTCTGGCCCCAGCCACGGTGCGCGCATTCCAGCGCGGCGCGCATCACGTTCACGTTGCCGATGCACTCAAAGCTGTGGTCCACGCCCCAGGTCGTCATCTCGACGATCACCTGCTGGATCGGCTTGTCGAAATCCTTGGGGTTGATGCAGTCGGTCGCGCCGAAGGTCTTGGCCAAATCGAACTTGGAGGGGTTGGTGTCGACCGCGATGATGCGGCCGGCCTTGGCCAGCTTGGCACCCTGAATCACCGCCAGACCGATGCCACCGAGGCCGAACACGGCGACGCTGTCACCTTCCTGCACCTTGGCGGTGTTCTTCACCGCGCCGAGGCCGGTGGTCACGCCGCAGCCCAGCAGGCAGACCTGCTCGGGGTTGGCATCAGGGCTGATCTTGGCGAGCGAGACTTCGGCCACCACGGTGTACTCGCTGAAGGTGGAGCAACCCATGTAGTGATAGATCGGCTCGCCGTTGTATGAGAAACGCGTCGTGCCGTCGGGCATCACGCCCTTGCCCTGCGTGGCGCGCACCGATACGCAGAGATTCGTCTTGCCGCTCTTGCAGAACACGCATTCGCCGCACTCGGCGGTGTAGAGCGGGATCACGTGATCGCCGGGCTTCACGCTGGTCACGCCTTCGCCGCATTCCACGACGATGCCCGCGCCTTCGTGGCCAAGCACCGCAGGGAAGATGCCTTCCGGATCGTCGCCGCTCAGCGTGAACGCGTCGGTGTGGCAGACGCCGGTGTGGGTGATCTTGATGAGCACTTCGCCCTTCTTCGGGGGCGCGACGTCGATCTCGACGATCTGCAGGGGTTCTCCGGCTTTGAAGGCAACTGCGGCGCGGGATTTCATGATGGATTCTCCGGAAGAATGTTCGAAATGTGAATCTGAATGGAATGGGCTACTTTAGAACATCGTGCGCGCGAGAAAGCCTGCAATGTCCGTAAGCCAGTGCGATATGTCCGGATTTGAATGGCAAAAGCACTTCAGGACACCGGAAGTTGTCACACCGCTATATTGGTGCGTTTGGATTTTCTGCCGCAATCCCATGGAACATCGTCACGCGGGCGCGCATCGCGTCGATTTGGTCGTTTACCCCGGCTTCAAGGCGCTCGAGGCCATCGGCCCGATGTCGGTCTTCGACTATGCCAATGTGCATCTGCGCGGGCATGGGCGGCCCGATGGCTATGCCGTGCGCATCGTCGCGGCCGAGCGCGGCATGGTGCGTTCGGACACGCTGATGTCGCTCGAGGCCACGTATTCGCTTGATGATGTGGAGCGGGGCGCCGATCCGGGCTGCACGGTGGTGATCGTCGGTTCGCGCCACATCGAGCGTGTGCTGGGTGAATCCGCAGGTCTGGTGCAATGGCTTGGGCGTGTGGGGCCGGAGGTTCAGCGGCTGATCTCGCTGTGCTCGGGTAGTTTCTTTCTCGCCCAGGCAGGCCTGCTGGATGGCCGCCGCGCCGCGACGCACTGGAGTGTTGCGAGCGCTTTGCAGCAGAAATTTCCGCGCGTCGATGTGGATGCCGACGCGATCTATGTGCGCGATGGAGCGCTGTGGACCTCGGCGGGCGTGACGGCGGGTATCGATCTGGCGCTCGCGGTGGTGGAGGAAGACTTCGGTCACGCGCTCGCGCTGGAGGTGGCGCGCGATCTGGTCATGTACCTCAAGCGTCCCGGCGGTCAGTCGCAGTTCAGCGTGCGGCTCGCCAGCCAGTCGACCACGCACCGCAGCGTGCAGAGCCTGCAGCAGTGGATTCTTCAACACCTCGAAGAGCCGCTGCCCATGTCGCGATTGGCCGGGCAGGTGGCGATGAGCGAGCGCCACATGAGCCGGTTGTTCGTGCAGGAATGTGGGCTCACGCCGGTCGCGTTCGTCGAATCGGCCAGATTGGAGCGCGCCAAGCAACTGCTGGAAGAACACCAGAGCCTGCCGCTCAAGACCATCGCGGCGCGCTCGGGGCTGGGGTCGGAGCAGGCACTCAGGCATCTTTTTTCCAAGCAGCTCGGCATCACGCCGAACACCTACCGCGAGCGCTTTGGCCGTCGTGGGGACAAGGCGTCGCTGTGAGCCACGTATTGCAGCAAAAATGAAAAAAGGCCCGACGAATCATCGCCGGGCCTTTCTTCTTCCCCCCTCGTTGTGATGGTCAGCGGCGCTTCACGGCGACGCGCTTGGTCGCGAGTTCGGCCGCTTCAAGCAGGGCGATGTTTTCGTTGCTCAACATGGTCAGCAGCAGGCTGTTGCTGGCGACCAGTCCGCTCCACAGTTGGTTCGCACCGCCAGAGCAGTTGTAGGTAATCAGCTTGTTGGTGTTGTCCGATGTAAGGAAGCCCTGATTCAGGTCCAGACAGCGACCGCCGCGCGAGTAGCGGTTGGCGGTGGTGGTGATCCACGCCTGGCTGTCCTTGGTGGCATCGCATGCGGTGAGTGTGACCTCACTGCTGTTGCCGCCTTGGTCCGTCAGGCACAGACCCAGATCGGAGCGGCTATGGATAGCGCCGCGTGCGTCGAGCACCCACTGATCGTCTGTGCTGCCAGTGCATAGCGCGACGCCCGCAACCCGCACGCTGGTACCGAACTTCTGGATGCAGTAGCCTTTTGCCATCTTCATGGTCTGAGCGGCAGGAATCAACGGCGATTCCGTGAAGCCCAGTTGACGCACGAAGCTCACGAGAGCCGTCTGTGCCTCGGGCACACCGTTGGTCAGATCCTTGGAGTAGCTGTTGATCCAGCGGTTCAGGCGTTGGCCTGTGGTCTGCTGATCGTCGTAGCGTTGCAGTTGCGTGCGTGCGATGGAAGAAAGCTCTCCCGCGTTGTCGCGGTAGCTGTCGAGCAGCGTTCGGTCAGACGTGGTCAGCGTGAGCACGTTCTTGCCCGAGAGCGCCTGCAGCGAGGCGTCCAGAGTCGGCAGTTCGATGGCGCGCAGAGCCGAGTAGCCATATTCCTTGCCGACGATGGCGGGCGCGGGCATGGTGGTCGTGTACTGCGGAATGTCGAGCGTGAACAGTGTTTGGACGACGGCGCCCGGCGTCTGGCATTGCAGTTGCGCCTTGGATGGTTTCTCGGCCTGCGCCAGATTCACGTGCAGCTTGTTGGCGTTGTATGTACCTCCACTGTTCATGCGTTTGCCCGCCACTGCGATGCGCTGTGTGTTGCCGGCGGCGAAGCTCACGTCGAGCCAGCAGTTGCGCGGCTCGGTCGTCATGTTTGAAGCCGTCGGCAGATTGAACACATTGCCCCAGTTGCCACGCAGCGGCGCATAGAGCAGCGCATTGTTGGTCTGCGGGTCGTAGCCGCCGAGGATGGTGATTACCGGCACGCCATACAGGCGCGGCTTGGAGAAGGTCTTGGCCGCGTTGTACCAGACCTCTGGCTGGTTGGTGGGAACCGTCGGGGCCTTGTCTTCCATCGTGCGTGTGGATGCATTCCACATGCGGTAGCCGCTGGTGGCGTCCTTGTCGGGAACGGCCTTGGTCGACAGCGCCGGCTGGATTGCGCGCTTGGTGCTGTAGCCGGTGTAGTGGGTGTATTTGGAGAGCGAGCTTGAGAACGAGCCACCCGCCATCGCGTCGGGTGCGAAGGGGTAGGTCTCGTCCAGTTTGGGTGTGCCACTCAGGCCCCAGCTCACGCTCTCGCGCCACTGGATGCCAGTGCGCATGCGCTTTCGATAACCGATGAAGCCCCAGCCGCTGTCGTGGTGGTGCGCTGACCAGAAATAGTTGTCGCCGTTCTGGCCCGGATAGTGGCCCAGGCCATAGTGGTGACCGATCTCATGACTGAACTCGTTGCCCTGGCTGGTCGCCAGCGTGAGGATGCTGTTGCCACCGCTATAGCCATGCGGCTGTGTGCCGTTGGCATAGACGCCGCGCGCATGGTGAATCGTCACCGTCTGGATCGTCTGCGGCTGATTCTGCGTGACCATGCTGGAGCTGGTCACGCCGTAGTTGGACATGTTGATGCCCACGCTGAAGGTCGACTTGGCGGTGTTCTCGCGCATGTCGCCTTCATACCAGCCGCCGTTGACTGCGCTCTTGGTGTCGTAGATGACGCCGGTGGCGACCATCACTTTTGGCAAAGTGACATCTTCGTAATACGAGGCTGTCAGCTTGGAGACAGGGACTGTCTGGAAATAGTCGGTGGCCGCGTCTTGGGGATGCGAGCGGAACCAGTGATCTGAATCGCTCACGGGCGGGGTCGTCAGCATGCCGAGGCGAATGCTCTGCACGACGAGCTCGCCCGCTCCACCGAAATCAATGGCGTTCGCCAGCAGGCTTCCGGTGCGGTTCTGGCTATCGGCCACACGCAGTTCCATACCGGGTTGTACCCATTGCCATGGCAGCACGCCGGTCCATGCGCGGCGCGAGTACACATAGTCGGGACGGTTGTCGGTGCCTGCGTAATCGGAGCGGAAGATCGCATCCGGATGGCGCAGCGCCAAGGTGCCCATGGTGGCTCCGTTGAGTGTGACCGTGACCTGCATCGATGTGATGCCGGTGAGCGACGGATCAGGTGTGACGAGCACCATCGCTTCGCGAGACATCGTCAGGCGCGGCATCTCCTTGGCTTCATTGCCCGACGGATCGACCGTGTGGTTCTGCGCGAACTGCACCATGCCGGGCAGCGAGCCGCCGAGGTCGTTGCGCACCGTGCGTGTCTTGCCCGTGCTGTCTGTGTCGTAGAAGGCCTTGGCCGACAGTGCCGGAATCAGTGCGCCGGTGGGCTCGGCATACGGCGCGGGAGCCGGTGTGGGCGCTGGCGACGGGGCGGGCTCGGGTGCCGGTGAAGGTGATGGTGACGGCGAGGGAGTTGGGCTGGGCGAGGGGGCTGGTGTTGTGCCGGTGCCGGTATCCGGGCTATTGCCTGAACCGCTTCCGGAACCATTTCCCGAACCCGGGTTGGAGCCTGAGTCCGATCCGTTGCCGGTGCCCGAGCCACTTCCGGATCCATTGTCTGTACCGCTGCCGGAATCGGTTCCGTTGCCAGTTCCCGTGTCCGTTCCGCCATCACCGCCCGTGCCCGTCCCGGTGCCGGGCCAGGTGCCGCCGGTACCTCCTTCGCCGATGTCGGGATTGGGCGAGGGAGCAGGGGTTGTGGGGTTGGTCCAAGCGTTGTCGCTGGTGCTGGAGGAGCCGCCACCACAGGCGGACAAGGCTGCGACGCTGAGAAGCAGCACCGAGAGGTGTTGCATACGCGAACTGTTCATGGAGTTGTTACCTTGATTCAAGCCGAAAGACTGGCTGTACGAATCAATAGAAGCACCATTCATGCCAAATTGTTAACCAAGTGGTGAAATTGTTATTTTTGAAACAGACAGCAGGATGCGATGTGGACAAAGAAAAAGCCCAGTGGCGTGGGCCACTGGGCTTTTGTGGATCAGAAGATCCGGACTGCCGGACTGCCGGACTGCCGGACTGCCGGACTGCCGGAAAGCGGATTAGCGCTTTGCAGGCACGTCGCGACGGACGGAGCCGGTGTACAGCTGGCGTGGACGGCCGATCTTGTACTCGGGGTCGCTGATCATTTCGTTCAGCTGGGCGATCCAGCCGACGGTGCGTGCCAGAGCGAAGATGCCGGTGAACAGGTTCACTGGAATGCCGATGGCGCGTTGCACGATGCCGGAGTAGAAGTCGACGTTCGGGTACAGCTTGCGCGACACGAAGTATTCGTCTTCCAGAGCGATCTTTTCCAATTCCTTGGCGAGCTTGAACAGGGGATCGTTTTCCAGACCCAGGGCGGCCAGAACTTCGTTGCAAGTCTCTTGCATCAGCTTGGCGCGTGGGTCGTAGTTCTTGTAGACGCGGTGACCGAAGCCCATCAGCTTCACGCCGGACGTCTTGTCCTTGACCTTTTCCATGAACTCGCCGACCTTGGCGACGCCGCCCATGCGCTGGATGTCTTCCAGCATGTTCAGGCAGGCTTCGTTCGCACCGCCGTGAGCGGGGCCCCACAGGCAGGCCACGCCAGCGGCAATGGCTGCAAACGGGTTGGTGCCCGACGAGCCGCACAGACGCACGGTCGAGGTCGACGCGTTCTGTTCGTGGTCAGCGTGCAGGATGAAGATGCGGTCCATGGCGCGTTCGATGACCGGGTTCACCTTGTACTCTTCGCAAGGGTTGCCGAACATCATGCGCAGGAAATTGCCTGCGTAGGACAGGTTGTTCTGTGGGTACTGGTAAGGCTGACCCACACCGTACTTGTATGCCATCGACACCAGAGTAGGCATCTTGGCGATCAGGCGGATGGCCGAGATCTGACGGTGCTCTGGGTTGTTGATGTCGGTGCTGTCGTGATAGAAGGCCGACAGACCACCCACCAGACCGGTCAGCACAGCCATCGGATGTGCGTCACGACGGAAGCCGCGCAGGAAGAACTGCATCTGCTCGTTGACCATGGTGTGGTTGGTGACGAGCTTTTCGAAGTCGGCCTTTTGCGTTGCATCGGGCAGCTCGCCGTTCAGCAGCAGGTAGCAGGTTTCGAGGTAGTTGCAGTTGGTGGCCAACTGCTCAATGGGGTAGCCGCGGTACAGCAGTTCACCCTTGTCGCCGTCGATGTAGGTGATGGCCGACTGGCAGGACGCCGTGGACAGGAAGCCCGGGTCATACGTGAACATGTCGGTCTGAGCATACAGCTTGCGGATGTCGATCACGTCCGGGCCGATGGTGCCTTGGTACACGGGGAGCTCGACGCTCGGGCTGCCGTTGCTGAACGATAGCGTCGCTTTGTTGTCTGCCAGTTTCATTTCCAGTTCCTTCAATAATTAACCTACATCTGTGTGCAGGATCTGCACTCCGCGTCAGGCACGCGGGCGTAGTTGCTCCAGCACTGATCGGATTTCATCCGTGGCAAGGTCTCCTTCGGGCTCCTTGCGGCGAAGCAAGAGGTCCAGCAGATCGTTGTCGGAGAGATCCATCAGCACTGAAATTCCACGCGCCTGGCTTGCGGTCAGGCGCGACCCGTAGGTGGCAAAGAAGCGTTCGATGAACAGATCGTTCTCCACCAGACCACGGCGCGAGCGCCAGCGCAGCAGCGAAACTTCGCGTTCATCGAGCAATGTGTCTTCTTGTGCCATGGTCATCAGATGGCTCGGCGAACCATCAGTTCCTTGATCTTGCCAATCGCGACGGTCGGGTTCAGGTGCTTGGGGCACACATCGACGCAGTTCATGATGGTGTGGCAACGGAAGAGGCGGTATGGATCTTCCAGGTTGTCCAGACGCGATTCGGTGGCAGTGTCGCGGCTGTCGGCGATGAAGCGGTAAGCCTGCAGCAGACCGGCAGGGCCCACGAACTTGTCGGGGTTCCACCAGAACGACGGGCAGCTCGTCGAGCAGCTTGCGCACAGAATGCACTCGTACAGACCGTTGAGCTCTTCGCGCTCTTCGGGCGACTGCAGGCGTTCCTTGCTGGCGGACGTGTAGATGTCGCTTTGCAGGTACGGCTTGATCGAGTGGTACTGCTTGAAGAACTGCGTCATGTCCACGATCAGATCGCGGATCACTGGCAGGCCTGGCAGCGGCTTCAGAACGATGTCGCCCGTAAGGGTCTTCATGTTTGTCAGGCAGGCAAGGCCATTCTTGCCGTTGATGTTCATCGCGTCCGAGCCGCACACGCCTTCGCGGCACGAACGACGGAACGAGATCGAGGGATCGAGTTCCTTGAGCTTGACCAGTGCATCCAGCAGCATGCGCTCATGGCCGTCGAGCTCCAGCTCCACGGTTTGCATGTAGGGCTTGGAATCCTTATCGGGATCGTAGCGGTAGATTTTGAAAGTACGCTTCATTTTTTGAATCTCTTCTCGTGGGCTGCTGGATTAGAACGTGCGGACCTTGGGAGGCACGCTCTCCACTGTCAGGGGCTTCAGGTTCACTGGCTTGTAGTACAGGCTGTTGTCGCTGCTGTTCCACAGGGTGTGCTTGAGCCATTCCTTGTCGTTGCGGCCCAGAGGGAAGTTTGGATCGTCAGCGGGATGCTCGTAGTCATACACAGTGTGCGCGCCGCGGCATTCGTGGCGTGCGGCGGCGGAGGTCATGGTGGCCTGAGCGACTTCGATCAGGTTGTCCACTTCCAGCGCTTCCATGCGGGCCGTGTTCCACACCTTGGACTTGTCCTTGAGTGTGACGTTGCCCACGCGCTCGCGGATGGCGTTGATCTTCTCGACGCCTTCGTCCATGCTCTTTTGCGTGCGGAACACACCGGCGTGCGTCTGCATTGCGGAGCGGATGTCGCCAGCGATGTCCTGGGCGTAGGTGCCTTCCTTGGAATCATCGAGCTGGTTGAGGCGGGCCAGAGTGCGCTCGGAAGCGTCGGCAGGCACTTGGTGATGGTCACCGAAACCGTTGACGAACTGAACGATGTGCTTGCCGGCAGCCTTGCCGAACACCAGCAGGTCGAGCAGCGAGTTGGTGCCCAGACGGTTCGCACCGTGCACCGACACGCAGGAACATTCGCCCACGGCGTAGAGGCCGTTGACCACTTGGTTTTGCTGACCGTCCCACACCACGACCTGGCCGTTGATGTTGGTCGGAATGCCGCCCATCTGGTAGTGAATCGTTGGCACCACAGGAATCGGCTCCTTGGTGATGTCGACGTTGGCGAAGTTGTGGCCGATTTCTTCCACGGAAGGCAGGCGCTTGCGGATGGTCTCGGCACCGAGGTGGTCGAGCTTCATCAGGATGTAGTCCTTGTTCGGGCCGCAGCCGCGACCTTCCTTGATTTCCTGGTCCATCGAGCGCGACACGAAGTCACGTGGAGCCAAATCCTTCAGGGTAGGAGCGTAACGCTCCATGAAGCGCTCACCTTCGCTGTTCAGCAAAATAGCGCCTTCGCCGCGGCAGCCTTCGGTCAGCAGCACGCCCGCACCCGCCACGCCGGTGGGGTGGAACTGCCAGAATTCCATGTCCTGCAGAGGAATGCCAGCGCGAGCCGCCATGCCAAGACCGTCGCCAGTGTTGATGAAGGCGTTGGTCGATGCCTGGAAGATACGGCCAGCACCGCCGGTCGCCAGCAGCACGGACTTGGCGTGCAGTTCGTACAGGTCGCCGGTTTCGAGCTCGATGGCGGTCACGCCGACCACGTCGCCCTGCGCATTGCGCAGCAGGTCCAGAGCCATCCACTCCACGAAGAAGTTGGTCTTGGACTTGACGTTCTGTTGATACAGCGTGTGCAGCATGGCGTGACCGGTGCGGTCAGCGGCGGCGCAGGCGCGCTGCACAGGCTTTTCACCATAGTTGGCGGTGTGGCCGCCGAACGGACGCTGATAGATCGTGCCATCAGGGTTGCGGTCGAAAGGCATGCCGAAGTGTTCGAGTTCGATCACGACGTTCGGTGCTTCACGGCACATGAACTCGATGGCGTCCTGGTCGCCCAGCCAGTCGGAGCCCTTGATGGTGTCGTAGAAGTGGTAGTGCCAGTTGTCATCGGACATGTTGCCGAGCGATGCGGACACGCCGCCCTGGGCTGCCACGGTGTGCGAACGGGTCGGGAACACCTTGGACAGCGAGGCCACGGACAGACCCGCACGAGACAGCTCCAGCGCCGCGCGCAGGCCGGAACCGCCAGCGCCGACGATCACGACGTCAAACTTGCGCTTGGTGATATTTGCTTTGGAATAGCTCATTCTTTTCTTTCAATCGCGGAGACGTGTCTCGATTACAGACGCCACAGGACCTGGAAACCCCAGCCTGCGCAGCCCACCAACCAGACAATGGTGAAAACATTCAGGACCAGACGCAGGCCGGTGGCCGGCACATAGTCCATCCACACATCGCGCACGCCAACCCATGCGTGCCACACGAGTGACACGATCACGCCAAAAGTCAGGAACTTCATCCACTGAGGGGCGAACACGCCTGCCCAGGCTTCATAGCCGATGGGGCCGGAGATCATTAGAACGCGTGCGAGCAGCACGACGGTGAACAGTGCCATCAGCACGGCGGTGCCACGCTGGACCAGCCAGTCGCGGATACCGTAGTGCGCACCAACTACGATGCGCTTGGAGCCGTAATTCACGGACATGGTTCTTTTTCCTTATCGTGAGGAGAAGTGAGGAGAGATGGCCGATCAGTACAGGCCGAACAGCTTGGCGCCCAGAGCCACGGTCAGCACGAGGCTGATGGCAAAGCAGACCAGAGCGGAAGACTTGCCGAATTCCTTGTTCACCATGTGATGATTCATGTCCATCAGCAGGTGGCGAACGCCGGCGCAGAAGTGATGCAGGTAACCCCAGATGAGACCCAGGCAGACCAGCTTGGCCAGCCAGCCCCAGGAACCCTGGAAGACCGAGGTGAAGTCGCCGTACGAAATTTCGGACGACAGGGATTTGTCGAACATCCAGATGATGAACGGCAGCAAAAAGAACAGGATCATGCCGCTCACGCGATGCAGGATCGACAGGATGCCGGCAGGCGGCAGGCGATAAGACGGGAGGTCCGTGAATACGTTGATATTGCGGAACTCAGGCCGCTTTTTAGCTTGCTCAGTCATGTCTGGATTTGCTTTCGTGGATGTAACTGCGTTGTAATCGCGGATGCGGACAACCCAAAATTCTATTGCAACCCAATGTCACCGGGTTGTGGGGAATGCTTATTCCATAGTCGGGCGTTGCTGTAAACCCTGTTGTCAGCTTAACGAATTGTGATAGTGATGTGTGTCAGTTCTATAGAGTGCGCGTCGTAACTCCATTGGAACATCGTTGTAGGTGAACGCGAGCCGCTCTACGGAAAGTAGAGGGGTCTGCTGCGTCACCAGCAGCAGATTGGCCTGCTCGTCATCAGGGACAATCGCGCGGATTTTTTCTTCGGCACGCACCATGCGCACACCGTAATCGAGCTCGAACATCGCGTAGGTGGGGCCTTGGTACTCGGCCATCTGCTCGGCGGTCAGGCCCTTGAAGGCCTGTCCGGGCAGCCAGATGTCCTCGAGAATGGTCGGCACGCCCGCAAACGAGAGAATGCGGCGAGCCTGGATCACCGGATCGCCAGTGCGCAGCTGCAGCGCCCGCGCGATCTCCACCGACGCACGGCTGCGCTTGCATTCGAGGATGGTGCGCTGGGCGGGGCCTTCCTCGCGGGCGTCGCCCACATCGGGCATGAGCTTCAGGAAACGGTACTGCACCTGGCGTTCGGCGTGAGTGGCCACAAACGTGCCCTTGCCCTGGCGGCGCATCAGCAGGTTCTCGGCGGCCAACTCATCGATGGCCTTGCGCACGGTGCCCTGGCTCACGCGAAAGCGCGCCGCGAGGTCCATTTCGCTCGGAATGACCTCGCCGGGCTTCCATTCACCGTGCTGCAGGCTGTGCAGGATCAGTCCCTTGATCTGCTGATACAGCGGGCTGAATGCGGGAGTCGCGCCACCGCCTCCCGCTTGGGTTGCGGATGAGAGAGGGGAGGGGGTGGGGTTGGAGGACATTGCCGCAGGGCCGGATCGAGGGATCGATGGGGTAATCAAAGTGAAACGTTCACCTGTCATCATATCTTATATAAGACATAAGACAAATTGACCCTGTTCAGAAATCAGCGGTACACTCTTGGTCTGTGATTGCGGGTCACGGGCTGCTGTTGTTTTGAGCGGAGTCAAGTGAACCCTGGCACCAACACTGTCCTCATTTTTTTGGAGTTTTTCACATGAGCAAGAAGCCCGTTCGTGTTGCCGTTACCGGCGCCGCAGGTCAAATCGGTTACGCCCTGTTGTTCCGCATCGCTTCCGGCGAAATGCTGGGCAAGGACCAGCCAGTCATCCTCCAACTGCTCGAAATTCCCGACGAAAAGGCTCAGAACGCGCTGAAGGGCGTGATCATGGAGCTGGAAGACTGCGCATTCCCTCTGCTGGCTGGCATCGAAGCCCACAGCGACCCGCTGCAGGCCTTCAAGGACACCGACTACGCTCTGCTGGTGGGTGCCCGTCCACGTGGTCCAGGCATGGAACGTGCCGACCTGCTGGCTGCCAACGCACAGATTTTCACGGCTCAGGGCAAGGCCCTGAACGCTGCTGCTTCGCGCAATGTGAAGGTTCTGGTGGTCGGCAACCCCGCCAACACCAACGCCTACATCGCCATGAAGTCGGCTCCTGACCTGCCAGCGAAGAACTTCACCGCCATGCTGCGTCTGGACCACAACCGCGCTGCTTCGCAACTGGCTGCCAAGGCCAGCTTCGCCGTCGGCGACATCCGCAAGTTGACCGTGTGGGGCAACCACTCGCCAACGATGTACGCTGACTACCGTTTCGCAACGGTTGATGGCAAGTCGGTCAAGGACATGATCAACGACCAAGAGTGGAACAAGGACGTGTTCCTGCCAACCGTCGGCAAGCGTGGCGCCGCGATCATCGCTGCTCGCGGCCTGTCGTCGGCTGCTTCGGCTGCCAATGCTGCCATCGACCACATGCGTGACTGGGCTCTGGGCTCGGGCGGCGAATGGGTCACCATGGGCGTGCCTTCGAACGGCGAATACGGCATTCCTGCCGGCATCGTGTTCGGCTTCCCCGTCACCACTGAAAACGGTGAGTACAAGATCGTTACCGGTCTGGAAATCGACGCATTCTCGCAAGAGTGCATCAACAAGACGCTGGCTGAGCTGCAAGGCGAACAAGACGGCGTGAAGCACCTGCTGTAATCCACAGGTAACCACAGTCCACTCATGCAAGACTGGAACCCCCAGCTCTACAGCCGCTACGAGGACGAGCGCACGCGCCCGGCCCGTGAGTTGCTGGCGCGCGTGCCCCAGAGCGATCCATCCCTCGTGGTGGATCTGGGCTGCGGGCCGGGGAATTCCACCGAGCTGCTGGTCGCACGCTTTCCAAAGGCCCGTGCGATCGGCGTGGACAACTCCAAAGCCATGCTGGAGAGCGCTGCAAAGCGGCTCCCCGGCGTGGGCTTTGTGGCCGCAGACATCAAGGATTGGGTGCCGGAGACCTCTTCAGGATCGGCACCCAATCTCATTTATGCCAATGCCGCGCTGCAATGGGTGGGTGATCACGAAACGCTGATCCCGCGCCTGTTCCGTGCGCTCGCGCCCGGTGGCGTCCTGGCCATCCAGATGCCGGACAACCGCGCCGAGCCCACGCACCGCAACATGCGCGAGCTGGCCGCCGAATCGCCTTACAACGAGGCCATTGGCGATGTGAGCAAGCTGCGCACCGAGCTGCTCAGCATTCAAGAGTATTACGACCTGCTGGCCCACGATGCCGCGCAGGTGGATGTCTGGCACACCGTGTACCAGCATCCGATGGAGTCCGCAGCAGCCATCGTGGAATGGGTGCGCAGCACCGGACTCAAACCTTTTGTCGATCCGCTTTCCGACGACTTGCGAGCCGAGTTTCTTGCGAGTTACGAAAAACGCGTCGATGCTGAATATCCCGTGCGCAGCGACGGTAAGCGATTGCTGGCCTTCCCGCGCATGTTCATTGTTGCCCAGCGCCCCGTATGACGACGCCTGCCGCCAAAGCCCATCCCGCTACTGTCCTGCTCGGAGCGCAGGCCGGGCAGCAACACATTCCCGTTTGTGATCACTACAGCGGCGTTGAAGTCCGCATGCGCAAGAGTCTGCAACTGCAGGACGAGATGCGCGCCGAGTTCGGCCATGTGGTGTTCGACGTGACGCTCGACTGCGAAGATGGCGCGCCCGTCGGCCTTGAGCGCGAACACGCGAAGCTGGTAGCGCAACTGGCCCGTGAAGCGCAGCCCGGCGCCCGTGTCGCCGCACGCGTGCACACCGTCGACCATGCCGCGTTCGCCAACGACATCGCCACGATTGCGGGCGAAGCGGGCGACAGGCTCTGCCACATCATGCTTCCCAAGGTGGAGTCGTTCGAAGACGTCGAGATCGCCGCCCGCGCGCTCGACGCGGCCGGAGCGAAGCACCTGCCGCTGCATGCGCTGATCGAATCGCCCGCAGCCGTGCACCGTGCCTTCGACATTGCCTCGCATCCGCGCATCCAGAGCCTGAGCTTCGGCCTGATGGACTTTGTCTCCGCGCATGGTGGTGCGATTCCTTCTGCTGGCATGACGTCGGCGGGGCAGTTCGAACACCCGCTGGTCGTGCGCGCCAAGCTAGAGATCTCGTCGGCCTGTCATGCGCATGGCAAGGTGCCGTCGCACTGCGTGGTCACTGAGTTCAGCAACCCCGACGCCATGCAGGCTGCAGCCCGCAAGGCCAATCGCGAGTTCGGTTACACGCGCATGTGGAGCATTCATCCGGCGCAGATTCGCCCGATTCTGGCGGCGCTTGCGCCCGATGAGGTCGAGATCGAACGTGCCGGACGCATCATTTCTGCCGCCGTGGCTGCTGACTGGGCTCCCATCAGCGAAGACGGCGTTCTGCACGATCGTGCGAGCTACCGTTATTTTTGGCAGGTGCTCGAGCGTGCTCACCAGACCGGGCGCCCTGTGCCGTTGGATGTGCGCCAATGGTTTGTTACGGGTGATGGGGCCGTTGAAGCATAAATCGGTTATTTTTAATGTTTGGTTCCCATCAACTCATTTTTCCTTTGCAGGAGTCCCCATGAAGACCCTCGTCGCTGCCGCCCTGATCGCCATCGCACCCGCCATTGCCATGGCACAAACTGACTCCAAGCCCGCTCAAAAGGCGGCTCCCAAGACTGCGGCGAAAGCTCCTGCGGCCAAGAAGACCACCACGACAGCCGCCAAGAAGACGACTGCAGCTCCCAAGAAGACCACAGCCGCCAACAGCAGCCGCACGCAGCTCAAGAGCGCCGCGACTCAAGTGGCCACTGGTTTTGCCGCCGCCGAAGCCGCACTCTCGCCGACTGAACTGGCGCTGGCCGATACTGTTGCAACAGGCCGCATGCCTTGCGAACTCGGTGCCTTTGTGGACATCGAGAAGGACGTGAACTCCCCTGGCCGGTTCCACGTGAGCGGCAAAAATTTCAAATACCACATGCAGCCCGTTACAACATCCACCGGCGCTGTGCGTCTGGAAGACATCAAGGCCGGCGCTGTCTGGGTGCAGATTGCCAACAAGTCCATGTTGCTGAACCAGAAGCAGGGTCAGCGTATGGCGGATGAATGCATGAACCCCAACCAGGTGGCCGTGGCCGAGGCGATGAAGAAGAATCCTCAGCCCAACCTGCTTGAAGGCTTAAACACGAAGTGAGCCTGTAGTACAGGACTGAATACTCAGGCAGGTTTCCAGAGGCCATTCACGCGATGGTCAGCCAGAGGCTTGCCGGTTGTTGCCCCACAAGATTGATTGAAAACCAAAACCTTCGGAGAAGTAGACCATGTTGAAAGCCTACCGTGACCATGTGGCAGAACGTGCCACATTGGGCATCCCCCCACTGCCATTGGACGCCAAGCAGACAGCCGATCTGATCGAGCTGATCAAGAACCCGCCCGCTGGCGAAGACGCGTTCCTGCTGGACCTGCTGACCCACCGCGTTCCACCAGGCGTGGATGATGCTGCCAAGGTCAAGGCTTCGTTCCTGGCCGCCGTGGCGCACGGTGAAGTCAAGGTTGCGCTGATCTCCAAGGCCAAGGCCACCGAGCTGCTGGGCACCATGGTGGGTGGCTACAACGTGCACCCGTTGATCGAGTTGCTGGACGACGCCGAAGTCGCTGGTGTGGCTGCTGACGCGCTGAAGAAGACACTCTTGATGTTCGACTTCTTCAACGACGTGGCCACCAAGGCCAAGGGTGGCAACGCCAAGGCCAAGGAAGTGATGCAGAGCTGGGCCGACGCCGAGTGGTTCACTTCGCGCCCCGAAGTCGAGAAGAAGATCACTGTCACCGTCTTCAAGGTGCCTGGCGAGACCAACACCGACGACCTGTCGCCGGCTCCCGATGCATGGAGCCGTCCCGACATTCCGCTGCACTATCTGGCGATGCTCAAGAACACGCGTCCCGACGCAGCGTTCAAGCCCGAAGAAGACGGCAAGCGCGGCCCGATGCAATTCATCGACGACCTGAAGAAGAAGGGTCACCTCGTCGCCTACGTGGGCGACGTGGTCGGTACCGGTTCTTCGCGCAAGTCGGCCACCAATTCCATCATCTGGGCGACCGGCATGGACATTCCGTTTGTGCCCAACAAACGCTTCGGTGGTGTCACGCTCGGCGGCAAGATCGCTCCCATCTTCTTCAACACGCAAGAAGACTCGGGCGCTCTGCCGATCGAAGTGGACGTGTCCAAGCTCGAAATGGGTGATGTGATCGACATCTACCCCTACGACGGCAAGATCGAAAAGAGCGGGGCCAAGGTGGCTGACTTCTCGCTGAAGTCTGACGTGCTGCTGGACGAAGTGCAAGCCGGTGGCCGTATCAACCTGATCATCGGTCGCTCGCTGACGGCCAAGGCTCGTGAAGCTCTGGGCCTGCCAGCATCGAACGCGTTCCGCCTGCCGCAAGCTCCTGCAGCGACCAAGGCGGGCTTCACGCTGGCCCAGAAGATGGTTGGCCGTGCAGTGGGTTTGCCAGAAGGTCAGGGCGTTCGCCCCGGCACTTACTGTGAGCCACGCATGACGACGGTCGGTTCGCAAGACACGACCGGCCCGATGACCCGCGACGAGCTGAAGGATCTGGCATGCCTGGGCTTCTCTGCAGATCTGGTGATGCAATCGTTCTGCCACACCGCTGCTTATCCCAAGCCAGTGGACGTGAAGACCCACCGCGAGCTGCCTGCGTTCATCTCCAACCGCGGCGGCGTGGCCCTGCGTCCTGGCGACGGCGTGATCCACTCATGGCTCAACCGTTTGCTGCTGCCCGACACCGTTGGTACTGGCGGCGACTCGCACACCCGTTTCCCGATCGGTATCTCGTTCCCCGCAGGTTCCGGTCTGGTGGCGTTCGGCGCTGCAACCGGTGTGATGCCTCTGGACATGCCTGAATCCGTGCTGGTGCGCTTCAAGGGCGCAATGCAGCCCGGCGTGACTCTGCGCGATCTGGTGCACGCGATTCCTCTGTACGGCATCAAGCAAGGTCTGCTGACCGTTGCCAAGGCTGGCAAGATCAATGAATTCTCGGGTCGTATCCTGGAAATCGAAGGCCTGCCAGATTTGAAGGTCGAGCAAGCGTTCGAACTGTCTGACGCGTCCGCTGAGCGCTCCGCCGCTGGTTGCACGATCAAGCTCAATCCTGACACCATCGCCGAATACCTGCGCTCGAATGTCGTTCTGATGAAGAACATGATCGCCGAGGGTTACGAAGATGCCAAGACGCTTGAGCGCCGCATTGAAAAGGTCGAAGCATGGCTCGCCAAGCCCGACCTGCTCGCAGCCGACAAGGATGCCGAGTACGCGCACGTCATCGAGATTGATCTGGCCGACATCAAAGAGCCAATCGTCTGCTGCCCTAACGACCCGGACGACGCAAAGTACCTGTCCGAAGTTGCTGGCACCAAGATCGATGAAGCCTTCATCGGCTCCTGCATGACGAACATCGGCCACTTCCGCGCTGCAGCCAAGCTGCTGGGCGGCAAGCGCGACATTCCGGTCAAGCTGTGGGTGGCACCGCCCACCAAGATGGACCAGAACGAGCTGATCAAGGAAGGTCACTACGCTGCATTCGGCACCGCCGGCGCACGTACGGAAATGCCAGGCTGCTCGCTGTGCATGGGCAACCAGGCACAAGTGCGCGAAGGCGCAACGGTGATCTCCACCTCGACCCGTAACTTCCCGAATCGTCTGGGCAAAAACACCAACGTGTACCTTGGCTCCGCCGAACTGGCCGCCATCGCTTCGCGTCTGGGCAAACTGCCTTCGAAGGAAGAGTACCTGGCTGAAATGGGTGTGATTGACGCCGACAAGGCCAGCGTCTACCGCTACATGAACTTCGACCAGATCGAAGAGTATGCTGAAGTGGCTGCGAAGGTCTAAGCCTTCCCACGCCAACAGGCACAAATCAGAAAACCCGCCTCGGCGGGTTTTTTGTTGCCTGCTTCATGGGTGAGGCAGGGTGTGGGAGTGCGCAGACGATCTCAGCTCATGCGCACATCGAAATACGCTTCCTCCACCGAAATCCCCTGAAACCCCGCCTGTCGAGCCTTGTCAAACGCCTTGAGCCAGATGCGGGCATGTCTCTCCTGCTCCTGGTTGATTTCTCCGCCTTCGGCAGCATCAGCGTATGCCCGCCAGGCATCCAGCATGCTTTGCTCGTCGGGAAAGAATTTCTCGATTTCGCGTTGAAATCGGGCCTCGGCGCGTTCTTTCAGGGAAAGGTCGATACCGGTGCAGTCCTGCAGGGTGACTTCGATGACGATGGCTACTTCCATGGCTTTGAAATACTGGTTAAATAAACAGTATCAAGTATCCATGGTTACTGTTATTTTGTACAGTTATTTATGTGTCTTGGCGCATTCCAAATCCCGACTTGGCTATCAGGTTGAGTACACTTTGTAATGAATTGCGACGTATCCGGACCATTTTCGACACGAGAAACCGCGTGAGACGGCGTGTTTGCCGGGTGATGCAAACATCCCGGCGCGCTGATGTGACTATCGGTTTTTTGCGGCTTTCTTTTTGTTTTTTCCGAGCCAGTGCCGCTGGTTTTGCGTGTTTCCCCCGCTCATGCAGCTTCCCCTGAATTTCGTCGCCCGACAGAGTGTCTGGGCTTTGGACAATGACGCCGCTCCGGTCCATCTGAAACGTGCCTCGCGCAAGCTGAAAACGCTGCTTGGGCTGGACTATTCGATCGCCAGTGTGACTCGTATCCAGCAATGGCTGGACAGACAGCGCTCGCTGCGCAGCCAAGCCGGGCGCGAGATCTACGTACATGCGCTTGACGGCGACACGTTGATGCTGCTGAGCTTTTATCTGGCCGAATGGATCGGGCGCAGCGTGGGTTCGCCGCCAGTGTGGTCGATGCGGACGCTGAAGCCGGGTTCGCAGGTCTGTATCGTCAACTTTCCTGAATATAGTGCCACAAGCCTCGGGGTGGTCAAGCTCCCTGGCATCGTTGCACATGCTTGGACCACTGAGGGTGCCAATCTCGCCGCATCGCTTGAGCAGCTCATCGACCTGCGGGTGCTGGGCAGTCCCACGCAGTCGCTGAAGCCGCTCCGTGCTGATCGCGATACCGTGTTCCACGAACGCGCCGATGCGCTCGAACCTGTTGTGCGCTCGGCCATGTGGAGCGCACGTCCGCCGACGCTTGAACATGGCGATCCGTTGTCGGGTTATTTCGCCGAGCAGCGCGAACTCTTCGAGCGTGGCCACTTCACCTGTGGAGGGGTGATTCAGGCGCATGCGGATCTGCATAAACCAGAATATGTCGGCCTGCGCATTGCCGAGGTGGTCTACGACCCCGCCAACTTGCTGCGCTATGACGATGTGCAAGCGCTCGCCAAAGCCCTGCGGTGTTGGAGCGAAACGGTGGATGAAGTCGACCTGTCACCGCCAACGCAGGCCCTTCGGACGCATCTGCGCTCGTGCACTTCTCGCATGTTGTCCGAGGATGTGTCATCCAGGCTCTTTGGCTATCCGCTCAAGATCTGCAGCATCTGGGTCGATCAGGAGCATCTGCCCGACGGCATGCTGTCATATCAGGGCGTGCCGTTGGTGATTGCCCCGGATGTCAGCCGCCACGCCAAGCTGCTGCCACATCAGGCGTGGTCAGAAGAATTTCGCGAGGCATGGCTCAGTGAGGGGCAGGCGCGATGGGGCAAGCGCCATGCCATTGCGAAGATGATGGTTGAGGCGCGCGAACAATCTCGCCAGATCGCAGAGCGCATGTTCATGGTGGAAATGGGTCATTTGTCCGTAGCGCATGAAGATGCTGCTGCCTCACTGAGGCATCGTGCGAGGCTACCCTGGCGTTTCGTTGCCATCTTCATTGGAGTAATGTCGCTGGCGCTTTTGGCACGCTGGTTGATCTCGTCAAGCTGATAAATGACTAGCTGCTTTACATTGTAACAATCGTTCACTTTTGAGAATCCTTTGGATACAATTACTGCATCGTATATACATCGCGAGTTGTCGCGGCCTCACCCATGACTTCGTTGAATAAATGCAAAACCCTGCTGGTCTCTGTTTGGGACCACTTTGTGCAGTGGCTTTGAAGCTTTTTCTTGCGGGCACCTCAAGGACCTCATGAGGTGTCCAGCATTCTCGGTGGGCTGCTGTAGACGCATTCTTTCGAGCTGAGGCACCGGTTTTTGCCGACTTTCAGTCGTGCTTCGAGTCCGGCCTCAGTTGATGCCTTCGATATTTGCGGTCTTTGTCTGCCGGTTGTTCTGCATCCCCGAACATGGCGAGTGTCCTGGGCGCTCGGTATCTGGAAAAGGTGACATACATGTCTTCAGATTTCAGTAAGTGCCGTCGTCGTCTAGCTGGGTGGACACCGTGTTTGGTGCTGAGCCTGAGTTCGGTTGTCGGCACATCGGTGCAGGCCGATGTGAATGTACCTTCAGGTTCGCAGATCAATCTGGCTGGCGGCACCATGCAATTAGGGTGTACCGATTTCCTTATCCAAGGCGCTGCCGTGCAGGGCTCGGGAGCCAGCACCACAGGCGTGCGCAATCTCTCAGTTTTGGCGGGCGGTAGTTTGGACATGGCGGGCAGCGCCATTCAACTGGCGCAGCAATATACGAACAACGGCTCTGTCAGTGCGGCGGGCGGTAGCTTGACTCGGGTGGACTCGGTGACCTGTCCGGCGGTGGGGCAGTTGGGCGCGATTCCCATCAACGGAGTGGGGCCTGTGGCTACTGTGGCTGCCGTGCCGACGTTGGGCAGCTTTGCTTTCGGTCTCTTGATGCTGAGCTTGGGACTGATCGGTGGCTTGCGTGCTGCGCGACGTGGCTCTTCGCCGAATCGTCCTTGGCATTGATGCAAGCAGTCTTCCTGAACCTATTTCCTTACTTCACGGAGCATTCATGAAGCGACATTTCCAACTGAATGTGCTGCTGTTTGCCGCGCTGGTCGCCACCAGCGCCTGGTCCGCAGACGACATCACGATCACACCTGCGAGTGGTGCAGGAGTGTCGATCAATTCGGACAGCGGCATCCCTGCGATCAAGGTGTTATCGGGGCAACAAGTGCAGTTGCCGGGCCTGCCCACTGCGGCGAGTTACACGAATGTGGTGTGTCGCGACAGCACGGGGCTGTTGGGTACTTGTGATGTTTCTGCGGTGATTGGTGTCACGGGGCCGGCAGGATCCATAGGGGCAACAGGTGCCACAGGTCCCACTGGAGTGGGCTTGACGGGGGCTCAGGGGATTCAAGGCCTTCAGGGCGTTACTGGAGCGGCAGGAAACACAGGCGGCATGGGCCCGACCGGCCCAACAGGTGCCGCTGGAGACATGGGACCGACGGGGCCCATAGGGGCTGTTGGGGTAACGGGACCGACCGGACCCACAGGGGGGGTGGGAAACGGGGCCATCATTCCGTTTGCATCTGGTGCGCCGATTACCGTGACGACTATTGCCGGGGGATTGGCGGGAGCCTACTCCACGATAGGTTTTGGTAATTCCTCTCCCAGTACAACAATGCTGGGAGCAACGATTGACGCCACCTCGTTTGCTAGCATGGCGTTTTCCGTTCCCAGAGACGGAACCATCACCTCGATCAGTGGGTTTTTCAGCAGTACGGTGGCATTGACTTTAATCGGAACGACAGTCGCCGTCACGGCCCAGCTGTATCAATCCAGCACGCCTGACAATATCTTCACCGCTGTCCCTGGCGCATTGGTGACTCTTGGACCTTCCATGACCGGGATTGTCTCTATCGGAACGATTTCCAGCGGAATGGCTACAGGGCTGGCAATTCCCGTTACGGCGGGAACACGGATGTTGCTCGTCTATTCCATAACCTCTACCGGTTTGGCGCTGATTAACACAGTGATCGGCTACGCGAGCGCAGGAGTAGCCATCAACTGATGATCGTCGCGCAACTGGCCTGAATCATCAATCCAGGGGATGCACTGCAATGTCGTCCACGGCGGTCTGCAAACAGCCCAGCAATGACTGAACCAGCGGGTTCGTCGGCTTGCGACGCCATACCGCGAGCAGTTCCGAGGTGGCTTGATCGCCGACGAACTGACTGAAAGTCACGCGCGGCATGCCCACGCGCTGCAGCGCGGCGGGCACGATCGCCACGCCTTGCCCCAAGGAGACCAGCGAAAGTACGGATAGCCAATGCCGTACTTCGTGTCGGATTTCGGGGGTGAACCCCCGGCTCTGGCACATTTGGTAAATACGTTGGTGATAAACCGGCGACACCTGAGCGGAGAACAGGATCAGCCGTTCATCCTTCAATTCCAACAGATCGATTTCTTTGCGTGACGAAAGTCGATGGCCTTCCGGTATAGCCACCAGAAACGGCTCTTCCATCAGCATTTGGCTGCTGATGTCTTCGGGCGGCTGAACGGAGTGCACCAGACCCAGATCAAGGCGCGCCTGCTGCAACTCCTGCAACTGTTCGGCGCTATTGAGCTCGAGCATATCCACGCGCACTTGCGGGTGCTGTTTCTGAAACGCCTCTAGCGCCTGCGGCACGCCACGATAGAGGCTGGAGCCGACAAATCCCACGCGCAGATGTCCACGCACACCGCGCGCGACATCGGTGGTTTCCTGTGCGGCCTGACTGGTCAGTGAGAGGATCTGCCGCGCGCGTGGCAGCAGGTGCTCGCCCGCTGCGGTGAGGCGCACCTCCTTGCTGTTGCGCTCGAAAAGTTGAGCCTGCACCTGTTCTTCCAGTTGCTTGATGGCGACACTCAGCGGAGGTTGCGAGATGGACAGGCGCGTCGCGGCGCGCCCGAAATGCAGCTCTTCGGCCAGTGCCACGAAATAGCGAAGCAGTCGTGTTTCGATCATCAGGATGCCGATCATGCGGTGTGCCCGCGAAATTTAATAATATTTAAAAGATATTAAACAAGATATTAATAATATTTGACGCGAATCACGGTGGGAGATGAAATAAGGGCATGTACGGTGATTTGGGGCGTTTTGAATCGGCTGTAAGCATCACCTGAACACCATAGGATGGAAGGATACAAACATGCAGGCAATCGAAAAAATGGAGTCGACCAATCGCGTGGCATTTGCCACCGTCCAAGGTGCGACAGGTGCTGTGCACACGCCTTCGGGCAAGCCCGTTGCGAGTAACGCGCATCCAGTGCCGGATCGTCGCGGTGCAAACTTCTACGTCACCGACAGCGAGATGGAGTCGCTGCTCAAGCTCTATCTGCCCGAGGATTTGTTCCTGCACCTGCTGCCGCACCTCACGCGCATGGGCGAACTCGCGGGAGGGCGGCTCGATGATCTGGCGGGCATTGCGGACAAGAACCCGCCCGAGCTCGAGCACCGCAGTCGTTCGGGCGAGAACTTGCAACGCATCATCAAGCATCCGGCCTACGAAGAGATGGAGCGCGTCGCGTATGGCGAGTTCGGCCTGCAGGCGATGTCGCACCGTGATGACATGCTGGGTTGGAAGGGCAAGCTGCCACCCATCGTCAAATACGCGCTGACCTATCTGTTTGTGCAGGCTGAGTTCGGGCTGTGCTGTCCGCTGTCGATGACAGATTCGCTCACCCGCACGCTCAAGAAATTTGGTACCCCGGAGCTGGTGGAGAAGTATCTGCCGCAGCTGTTGTCGCTTGATTGGGATGAGCAGGCCCAGGGGGCCATGTTCATGACCGAGCAGGCGGCGGGCTCCGACATCTCGAACACCGAGACCATGGCTTACCCGAACGCCGATGGGTCGTGGCGGCTGGTGGGCGACAAGTGGTTCTGCTCGAACCCTGATGCCGAATTTGCGATGGTGCTGGCACGCGTCGATGGCGATCCTGTGGGGATGAAGGGTATCTCGTTGTTCCTGCTGCCGCGCTATTTGGACGATGGCAGCACGAATCAGTACCGGATCATCCGTCTCAAGGAAAAGCTGGGCACGCGCTCGATGGCAAGCGGCGAGATCACGCTCGAAGGCGCAAGGGCATGGCTTGTCGGAGAACGTGGTCGCGGTTTTGTGCAGATGGCCGACATGGTCAATAACTCGCGCTTGTCCAACGGTGTGCGCTCCGCCGGCATGATGCGTCGCGCGGTGGCCGAGGCGGAATATGTCGCGCACGCACGCATCGCCTTCGGTAAGCGTTTGGAAGACATGCCGCTCATGCGCCGCCAGATCGACAAACTGCGCGTGCCGGCCGAGCAGGCGCGCACCATGGTGTTTCAGACCGCGCAGACATTGGCACGCTCTGACGCGGGCGACAAGGAGGCCTACGCGCTGCTACGCATCCTCACGCCGATGATCAAGTTCCGCGCCTGCCGCGATGCGCGCAAGGTCACCGGCGATGCGATGGAGGTGCGGGGCGGCTGTGGCTACATCGAGGAGTGGAGCGATCCGCGCCTCGTGCGCGATGCGCATCTGGGCTCGATCTGGGAAGGCACGAGCAATATCGTCGCGCTCGATGTGATCCGCGCGATCAAGCGTGAGGGCTCGTTGCCGGTGTTGCAGAAATACCTGTCTGGACTGCTGTCCGAAGCGTCACTCAAACCGGGCTATGAAAAGGTCTTGCGCGAAGCGCTCTCGCGTGCCAGCGCGCTCGCCCAGAAGGTGGCGGAGCAGGGGCTGGACCAGCTTGCGCGCCAGGCTGCGACGGCGCTGTATTGCTGCACGACCTCCATCGCCATGGCGTGGGAGGCTTCAAAGACCGGCTCCACGGAACGCATGCGACTGTCGCAACTGGTGGTGGTCCATCGCTTGCTGCCGCGTGATCCGCTCAGCGATGAAGGTGTGATACCGGCGGCGTGGTCTTGAAAGATCGCCACAGACTTCCAACAAAAAAGCAGGAGACAGACAGATGTTCAAAAAGCGTCAATTCATTCTGGCGATGACCGCCGCTGCGGCAGCTTGTCTGCCGATGGCCAAGAGCTTGGCCGCCGAGAAATTTCCCGAGCGCACGGTGATGTTCGTCGTGCCCTTCCCGCCGGGTGGACCGACCGATGCCATGGCGCGCGTGCTCGCCGTAGAGCTCGGCAAGGAACTGGGCCAAAGCGTGATCGTGGAGAACAAGGCGGGCGCGGGCGGCAACATCGGCGCAGAATATCTCGAGCGTGCCAAGCCCGATGGCTACACCATCATGTTCGGCACCTCGGGGCCGCTGGCGATCAACCAGAGCCTCTACAAGAAGATGGGCTACGACCCGCGCACGAGCTTCGCGCCCATCATGTATGTGGGCTACCTGCCCAACATTCTGGTGGTGCGCGAGAGCCTCGCGGTGAAGACCGTGCCCGAGCTCATCGCGCTCGACAGGGCCAAGCCCAATAAGCTGAGCTTCGCCTCGTCGGGCAATGGGGCATCATCGCATCTGGCCGGCGTGATGTTCAACGAACTCGCGGGCACCACGCTGATGCACGTGCCCTACAAGGGCACGGGGCCTGCGCTCAACGATCTGCTGGCGGGACAGGTGGACATGACTTTCACTGATATCCTCACCGCGATGCCGTTCATCAAGGCCGGCAAGGTGAGGGCACTTGGTGTGGCGACCGCCAAACGCTCCACCGCGATGCCCGATATTCCGACGATTGCCGAGCAGGGACTCAAGGGCTACGACGTGAGCGTGTTCTTTGGCGTGGTCGGCCCCAAGGGCATTCCAGCCGATCGTGTGCAGGCACTCAACCACGCGTTTGCCAAGGCACTTGATTCCGACAGCGTGAAAAAGGCCTTCGCGGCTCAAGGTTTGGAGCGCGGCGGAGACACGACGCCTGCTTATCTCTCGAAATTCATAGCCTCCGAAGTGGAGCGCTGGAGCAGCGTGGTCAAAAAGTCCGGCGTGACGCTGGACTGATGCGCAACGGGCAAACGGGCAACTCGATTCTCGAAACGGCACAAGGAGATACGGTATGGCAGATTCTCTGCGGGCTGTCGACTGACTTGGTGAAAACGGCACGGAGCGCCAGACAGTGGCAAACTGAATGGTCGATGGAAAAGAAATCAGGAGAACAAAGATGACCCAGTTGCCAAGCGCGGGCGCGCTTCAGGGCTTGCGTGTGCTCGATCTCTCGCGCATTCTCGGTGGGCCGTTGTGCGGTCAGATCCTTGGCGACCATGGTGCTGACGTGCTCAAGGTGGAACCGCCGCAGGGTGACGACACGCGCACCTGGGGACCTCCGTTTCGCGACGGCGTGGCCTCGTACTACTATGGGCTCAACCGCAACAAGCGCATCCAGTTCCTTGACCTCGCCAAGCCCGAGGGCCAGCAGCGTGTGCGCGAACTCATGGCCGAGGCCGACGTGGTGGTCGAGAACTTCAAGATCGGCACCATGGAAAAATGGGGCATAGGCTGGGAGCAGATGCAGCGCGAGTATCCGGCGCTCATCTGGTGCCGCGTCTCGGGCTTTGGCGAAGATGGCCCGCTCGGCGCATTGCCCGGATATGACGCTGCCATCCAGGCCATGGCAGGCATCATGAGCGTGAATGGCGAAGCTGGCGGAGACCCGCTGCGCGTGGGACTTCCGGTCGTCGACATGGTGACCGGCATGAACGCCGTCATCGGCGTGCTGCTCGCGCTGCACGAACGCGCGCGCAGCGGCAAGGGCCAGCTCATCAACGCGTCGCTTTATGACTCGGGCATTTCGCTGCTGCACCCACATGCGGCCAACTGGTTCATGAACGGCAAGATCCCGCAGCGTACCGGCAACGCGCATCCCAACATCTATCCGTATGACGTGGTGAACACCGGCACATCGCCCATCTTTCTCGCAGTGGGCAACGACCGCCAGTTCAAGCTGATGTGCGAGCATCTCGGCCAACCCGAACTGGGCACCGATGAGCGCTTCGCCACCGCCGGTCAGCGCTCGGTGAATCGCGTTGCGTTGAAAGCGCTGCTGGAGCAGGCCCTCGCCACCCGAGACTGCGTGCAACTCGCTGACGAACTCATGTCCATCGGCGTGCCTGCTGCGCCGGTGCTCGACGTTGAGCAGGCACTGGAAGCACCGCATACACAGCACAGTGAAATGGTGATCCAGATGGGTGAGTACCGAGGGCTGGGCGCGCCGGTGAAGCTCAGTAGAACGCCCGCGACGTATCGGTTTGCGCCGCTGGCGGAGGGTAGGGATTTTCTGAAGGATAAATGAAGGACTGGTTGCCGTCTGATCAAGATTCGTCTGCGGACTTCTTGAATTCGCGCGTGGCATCAAGCCGCGCTTTAAGACTCTCAATGACTTCTTGCGCTGCCATTCCGCCACCGTCGTCGCAGGTTCGTTGGATCGCGTGCACCCCACGTTGAGCGAATGTCCATTGCTGTACGGTCTGCAATGTCACGCGTGGACCAAAGCTGCTGCTGTTGCTGAGAGTCGCGTTGTGATGCGCGATGATCTGTTGGGAAGACAGCGCAGCATTACCTGCGCTGGTGTGAGCGTCCTCCAGAAGCACGACTGGAAAACCAAGACGCAAGGTGCACAGGACTTGTTGAACATCGATGACGATCAGGGCGATCCCTGTACGCGGGGTGGTCCAATGGATGAATGGGCATTGTGACCATTCCCAGCGATCAGTGTGAAGCGTATCGAGCAGAAAAATGGACACAGTTGACTCACGTCGGTTGTGTCCATGGTGCGCCCAAACTCTGCAGTGTCAGGGCCGCAGGCCCAGAGACATCAAGCCTGCTCAGCCAACAAATCCTGCAGCGCTTTCACCTGCTGGCGCAGGCGTTCGTTTTCTGACTCCAGCTCGGTCACGCGCTTGCGCAGTTCGTCTACGGAGGGTGCTGCGTCAGCTGATGTTTCCGCGTCGTCCGCAGAGGACTCCATGGCTTCTGCCTTGGGCTTCTTCTTGGAGTCACGCACGCGCTTGGCGGCGGCCTTGAGTTCCTGGGCCCCGCCTTGAGCGGCGGCGGCCTGTTCGGACTGGGGCAGGGAGGACACCACGGCGGCGGCGTTGAGCGAGAGTTCGCCGGACTTCACGGCGGCCACCACTTCGGGGGCGGCGTTTTCCTGAATCGTCTCGATCATCTTCACCTGGCTTGCGGTCAGGCGGGCCGCGCGGGCGAGGGACTCTCGGGTGTCTAGCGTATCGTCCGGCACCTTGGCCACGCTGGCGAGCGCCTTGGCTACGACGGGGTCGGTATCGCCTTCCCATGGGGCCTGTTCGCCGCCGTTGGCTTCCTTGGCCTCGGCCTTGGCGGCGACGACTGCGGCGGCCGCTGCGGCGCGGCGTTCGGCGATGATTTCACGCTTGCGCAGGGCGAGCACGCCGCGCTGGAATTCAGAGACGCTGCGGCGGCCCAGATGCTGGTCGATCATCCACAGGTGCACGTCTTCCATGCTCTTGAAGCGCGTGTTCTGGATCGTGTTGAAGCTCAGGCCGTTTTTCTCGCAGATGCCGAAACGGTTGTGACCGTCGATCAGGATATTGCCCCACAGCACCAGCGAGTCGCGGCAGCCTTCGTCCATGATGCTGCGCTCGAGCGATTCGTATTCGTCAGGCGTGAGCGGGTCGATGTAGGCCTTGAGTTCGGGCAGCACGACGATGTCGTCGGCCGTCGGGTTTTCGAGTTTGTTGTCGGGGTTGGCGTTGGCAGGGAGTTCGTAAGTCATTGCAGCAAAACAAAGGACAAAGGCCCCGACATCAGGGCCTTTGTCAAATCAAAAATAGGGGAGGGTCAGGCGTTCAGCAGACGTGAGATCAGAGCGCCTTCGACAGGACCTTCGAGCGGAATGCGCACGCGGATCGGGTTGCCTTGCGCGACTTCGACGGGCTCGCCATCCATGTTGAACATCTTTTCCAGCTTCACTTGGCGGTTGCCTTGTGGGTGGATGATCTCCAGCGTATCGCCCACCTGGAAACGGTTCTTGGTTTCCACTTCGGCCAGGCCATCCGCATAACCACGCACCTCACCCACGAAGTGGCTGCGCTGCAGCACCGAGTGGCCGGTTTCGTAGTTCTGATAATCCTGCGACGGACGGCGTTCCATCAGACCGCCGGTGTAGCCGCGATTGGCGAGGCCTTCGAGTTCGGTGATCAGCTCGGGGTTGAACGGGCGACCGGCCACCGCGTCGTCGATCGCTCGGCGATACACCTGCGCAGTGCGTGCCACGTAGTACAGGCTTTTGGTGCGGCCTTCAATCTTGAGCGAGTCCACGCCGATCTTCACCAGGCGCTCCACGTGCTCCACGGCGCGCAGGTCCTTGGAGTTCATGATGTAGGTGCCATGCTCGTCTTCCATGATCGGCATGTTTTCGCCGGGGCGGCCCATTTCCTCGATCAGATAGACCTGATCGGCCTTGGGATGGCGCTCGCCGTTGCCGCACGTGCTGAATTGCGAATCGGCATCTTCGCGGGCTTTTTCAAAGCTGAAGCCGTTCTCCATCGTCTGCGCAAGCGCTTCGCCGGTGTTGGGGTCGACGGCGGCGTCGTGCGTCTTGTATTCCCAGCGGCAGGCATTGGTGCAAGTGCCTTGGTTTGGGTCGCGGCGGTTGAAGTAGCCCGAGAGCAGGCAGCGGCCCGAGTAGGCGATGCACAGCGCGCCGTGCACGAAGACTTCGATCTCCATGTCGGGGCATTCCTGGCGGATCTTCTCGATCTCGTCGAGGCTCAGCTCGCGCGACAGGATGATGCGCGAGACGCCGGCCTTCTGCCAGAACTTCACGGTTGCGTAATTGGTGGTGTTGGCCTGCACGGAGAGGTGAATCTCGGCCTCGGGCCACTTTTCCTTCACCATCATCATCAGGCCCGGGTCGGCCATGATGAACGCGTCGGGCTTGAGCTCCATGACGGGCGCCATGTCGCGGATGTAGGTGCGCACCTTGTCGTTGTGCGCGATCAGGTTGCTCGTGACGAAGAATTTCTTGCCCCGGGCATGCGCCTCCTGAATGCCCTGAGCGATCTGCTCGAGGCGGAATTCGTTGTTGCGGGCGCGCAGGCTGTAGCGTGGCTGGCCGGCGTAGATTGCGTCGGCGCCGAAGTCGTAGGCGGCGCGCATTTTGTCGAGCGAGCCGGCAGGCAGCAGCAGTTCGGGGGCTTTGAGAGTCATAGTCGCCATTTTCTCAGATACGGCAAGCAGCTTTCCTGCGGAGTGTTTTTCCGTGCGCGTCAGGTTGGAGGAGGCCTCCACTGAAACCATGTGCTGCTCTCTAGTGGGGCAGGTGAACCT
The DNA here is from genome assembly GCF_011305995.1 of Diaphorobacter sp. HDW4A. Lineage (GTDB taxonomy): Bacteria > Pseudomonadota > Gammaproteobacteria > Burkholderiales > Burkholderiaceae_C > Diaphorobacter_A. Next base: position 915,873 of record NZ_CP049910.1, read on the forward strand.
TCGGTTTTTCCGGAGCGGCACCCGGCAGAACCGAATTGGCAGTGGCGTCCATGTTGCACACAATCTCGTCCATGTGATCGACATTGTGGGCGGAAGTGTTGTATATGAATGTATCTGAATGGAGTGCAGCGCTGCCTGTGTGGTTGCTGATGGCCATGGGCGTGTTCCTGTTGGCGGGGCTGGTCAAGGGCGTCGTGGGGCTGGGCCTGCCGACCGTCGCCATGGGACTGCTCGCCCTGCGCATGCCGCCGGCCGAAGCGGCGGCGCTGCTCGTGGTGCCTTCGCTGGTCACCAATCTTTGGCAGATGCAGCCGATGACATCCTTGCCCGCGTTGTTCAGGCGCATGGGGCCGATGCAATTGGGCATCTGTGCGGGAACAGCGGTGGGCGCTTTGCTGATCGGAGCACCTGCGGGCGCGTGGGCTACCGTGGCTTTGGGCATTGCGCTGATCGTTTACTCGGGCTGGGTTCTGCTCGGGGCGCAGTGGCGCGTCGCGGCAGGGCAGGAGGCATGGCTGGGCCCGGTGGTGGGCTCGGCGACAGGGCTTGTCACCTCGGCCACGGGCGTGTTTGTGGTGCCTGCAGTGCCCTATCTTCAATCACTGCAGATGCAGCGCGACGAGCTGATTCAGGCGATGGGCCTGTGCTTCACGGTGTCGACGCTCGCGCTCGCGGCGGGGCTGGCCTGGAATGGCAGTTTCAACACCGGCGATGTGGGCCGGTCGGCCTTGCTGCTGGTGCCCGCACTGCTGGGCATGCAGATGGGCACATGGCTGCGCTCGCGGCTGTCGCCGTTGTGGTTCAAGCGTTGTTTGATGATGGGATTGCTGCTGCTCGGCGTGTCGATGGTGGTTCGCTGAAGACAAAGCTGGCTTGATTCGTGGGTACAGTGGCGACTGTCATCGTGTCCCTTGCCGAATCCATCATGCCCACAGAAATCGAACGCAAATTCCTCGTCCGCGACCGCTCCATCGTGTCGGGGCTGACGGGTGTCCGTATGGCCCAAGGCTATCTCGCGGACAACGGCATGATCGTGCGGGTGCGCGTCGTGGGCGACAAGGGATTCCTCACGCTCAAGGGCAAGACCGTCGGCCTCTCGCGTGCCGAGTTTGAATACGAGATTCCGCTGGCGGATGCGCAAGTGCTCTTGGCCGATTTCGCCAGTCTGGGGCGCATCGAGAAAGTGCGCTACTACCTGCCTGTGAATGAACTGACGTTCGAGATTGACGTGTTCGAGCAGGAGCTTTCAGGCCTCGTCGTCGCGGAGGTGGAACTGCCGTCCGAAGACCATCCGGTGCCATCATTGACTTGGCTCGGCGACGATGTGAGCCACGATCCGCGATACCGCAATTCGGAGCTGGCGGTGAGCCGAACCGTACCGCGCTAGACGCGGCGCTTTTCCAGCTTGCGCGTAAGCGTTCGGCGGTGCATGCCCAAGCGACGCGCGGCCTCGGAGATGTTGAAGCCGGTCTCGGCCAGCACCTCGTGGATGCGCTCCCATTCGAGCGTCTTGATGGAACTGGAGCGGTTGGTCAGTTCGACCTCTTCATTGCCTTCGGTGTGGCCGAAGGCGGCCTCGATGTCGTCGGTGTTGGAGGGCTTGGCGAGGTAGTGGCAGGCTCCGAGCTTCACGGCCTCCACGGCGGTGGTGATGCTGGCGTAGCCCGTCAGAACGACGATCAGCATGTCTTCATCGTGCGCGTGCAGCTTGCGCACGCAGGTGAGGCCGGTGGCTTCTCCCTTGAGCTTCAGATCGACAACGGCATAGCCCGGATCGTGGGTTTCGAGCAGCTTTTCCATGTGCTCCAGGCTGTCGGTGTGCAGCACCTTGTAGCCACGGCGTTCGAACGAGCGAGCGAGGGTGCGGCCGAAGGCTTCATCGTCTTCGACGATCAGGAGCAGGCGCTGTTCTTCGTCCTGCGGATCGCCTGCGGGGTCCGGAATCGGGGCATCAATGTTCTGCATGGGACTGGCCAATCTCGGAAATTGTCTCTGTTCTCGTCTTTGTTTCTGTCTTCGGGGCAGAGCTCGTCTCGGGCAGGACGATGGACGCCAGCGGCAACGTGATCGTTACCACCGCGCCGCTGTCCGCGCGATTGCGTGCGTGGACGCTGCCACCCAATGTGCGGGCCACGTTCATCGAGAGGAACAGGCCCAGACCACCGCCCGGGCGGCCCTTGCTCGACACATAGGGCTTGCCGTACTGGGCGAGAATTTCCTTCGCAAACCCAGGACCGTCGTCGCAGACGGTGATGACCAGCGCTGTTTCGGTGCGCTCGGCGATCAGCGCCACCCAGTGCGGCGAGGCGTCCCGGGCATTGTCGAGCACGTTGAATACCATCTGCTCCAATGTGGCATCCGCCACCATCGGGCGGTCGTCGCCGAACTGGTTGTCGTAGACGAAGGTGTTCACGTAGCGGGTGCGGCTCCATTCGGCGGCGAGCGAGTCGAGAAAGCGGCAGACGGTGGTCTCGGTCGATGCCTCGCCGCGCGCCTCGCCTGCGGACATGAGAATGTCGCTCACGATCTTCTTGCAGCGCTGCACCTGCACCTGCATCTCGGCGATCTCTTCGAGCAGCATGGGGTTCTTTGCGAGCGCCGGCTCACGTTTCCAGTCGCCCAGAATCACGGCCATGGTGGACAGCGGTGTGCCCAGTTCATGCGCCGCGCCGGAGGCCAGCAGGCCCATGCGCACGACATGCTCCTCTTCGGTTGCGCGCTGGCGCGCTGCGGCCAGTCGTGCATCGCGCTGGCGCAGGGTGCGCGCGATGCGCGTGATGAACACGACGATCAACGTCGCGTTGAGCACAAAGCACACCAGCAGGCCAATGACATAGGGGCTTGCCAGTCCGCGAATCGGGTCGTGCGCGATGGGCAGGTTGATATGGTGGATGCTCAGCACAAAGAAGCACAGCGCCGTGACGACCACAATCGTCCAGATGTAGCCGCCGCGCAGCAGCATCGCGCCCACGGCGATCTGCAGCAGGTACAGGAAGACGAAGGGGTTGCTGGTGCCGCCGCTCAGGTAGAGCTGTACCGTGAGCACGGCAACGTCGACCAGCAGCGCAAGAAACAGCTCCACATTGCGCACGCCGCGCCCTGTGCGCCAGCGCAGCATGGTGACCACGTTGAAGGCCGCAAGGCAGGCCACCACCATCAGCATTTCCTGCACCGGCAACTGCAGGTTCATTGTGTAGTGGGCCACCTCGATGGTGAAGATCTGACCGACCACCGCAATCCAGCGCAGTTGAATCAGCAGGTGCAGATTTTTGAGACCAGCATGCGTCGCGGGCGAGCGCAGGGCTCGCGCGGGGATGCCGGTCGTGTCCACAATGCTGCCGCTGCTGGTGTTCATGAGGCAGGATTGTCGCCAAATCAAGCGTCGGCTGCCGAGTCAGGGCCTTGGCGCGTTTTTGTGCTCATGGCGCACCACCAGCCATGCCGCACCCAGCACCATGAGCGCGAGGCCATACCAAGTGAGGATGTAAACGGTGTGGCTGTTGTGGAACTTCACCACGGTCATTCCGCTGCGCGGCCAGGGACCCTGCATGGCGTTAGCCGGTGTGGGCGTGTCCGTATTCACATGGGCACCTTGTGGAATGCCCTGGTCGATGAAGAGGGGCTGCACATTGGCAAGGCCCTGTGCCTGCCCGATGGCGGCCACATCGCGGGAGTACCACTTGCCGTTGGCCGCATCGTTCTTGCGCAGGAATCCGCCATCCGGCTCGGCCGCGCGCAGCAGGCCTTCCACGCGGGCGTTGCCCTGTCCGGGCTCGGGCGGCTGGGCGGACGCGCGCTGGCCTTCGGGCACGAAGCCGCGATTGACGAGCACGACCTGGCCGCTTGCGGTCTCAAGCGGCGTGATGGTCCAGAAGCCTGCGCCGAGCTCGGTCAGTGCCTGTGTGAAAACGGTCTTGTCGGCGAGCCACTGGCCTTCGACGAAGACCGGCAGGTAGGCATGCTTCTCACCGATGTCGGCAACGGGCTCGGAGCGTAGCAGTTGCGAGACGGAAACCGGCGGTTGATGCAGCCTGGTTTCCACGCGTTCCATCAGATCGAGCTTCCACGCGCGGCGTTGCACCTGCCAGGTGCCGAGCGTGACGAAGCTAAAAAACAAGGCGATGCCCACAATCGTGAGAATCGCCTTGCTGATGGCAGAGCGCCTGCTGGCGCCCTGCGAGGTGACCGGGTTGGTCAAGGGGTGTGGTGTGCCGGAGCGGTCTGTGCCGGTGGTGCGTCCGGCATGACATGCTTGGGCATCATGTTGGTGTTCATGTGGAACATCACCCACAGCGTACCGGCGATGCCGATGGCCACGAAGATGATCGTGAAGATGGTGGACAGCATGGTCCAGCCGCCTTCGACCTTGCCGTTCATGTGCAGGAAGAAGATCATGTGGATCACGATTTGCACGACGGCGAAGCCGCCCAGCACCAGCACCGCAGTCTTCTTGTCGGTGATGATGTCGGCCATGACCAGCCAGAACGGGATCGCCGTCAGAATGATCGACAGGATGAAGCCCGTCATATAGCCCGAGAACGTGCTGTGCGGACCTTCGTCGTGGTGGTCGTGACCGTGGTCGTCATGATGATGACCAGCGTGATTGTGTGCTGCGCTCATCAAAGGGCTCCCATCAGATAAACGAATGTGAAAACACCGATCCAGACCACGTCCAAGAAGTGCCAGAACATCGACAGGCACATCAGGCGGCGGTTGTTGGCGGGGTTGATGCCGTGCTTGGAGAGCTGGATCATCAGCACGACGAGCCAGATCAGACCGAAGGTCACGTGCAGACCGTGGGTGCCCACCAAGGTGAAGAACGCCGAGGTGAACGCGCTGCGTGTCGGGCCCGCGCCTTCGTGGATGAAGTGCGAGAACTCGTACAGTTCCACGCCCAGGAACGCCAGACCGAACAGGCCGGTGATGGCGAGCCAGAACAGCGTGCCGCCCAGCTTGTTCTGCTGCTTTTGCAGCATGGCGAAGCCGAAGGTGATCGACGACAGCAGCAGGAAGGCCGTGTTGATGGCCACCAGCGGCAGGTCGAACAGTTCCTTGCCTGTGGGGCCGGCAGCATAGTTGTTGCCGAGCACGCCCCAGGTGGCGAACAGCGCTGCGAAGATCAGGCAGTCGCTCATCAGGTAGAGCCAGAAGCCCAGAGCGGTGCCGTTTTCCGGATGGGGTTCCTCGGCGAGGTGGTACTCGCGTGGACCGATGGCGTTGGTGTACGAATTAGACATGGCTTGCAGCGGCCTTAGCGAGTTCTTGCGTGCGCAGCTCTTCCGTCGCGGTCACTTCTGCCGCAGGGATGTAGTAGTCACGCTTGTAGTTGAACGTATGGATGATCGCGGCCAGTACCGTCAGGGCAAACGAAACGATCGCCAGCGGCCACATGTACCAGATCATCGCGAAGCCGAATACGGTGGCCAGGCCCGAGATCACTACGCCTGCGCCGGTGTTCGAAGGCATGTGAATGGACTTGAAACCTGTCAGCGGACGCTTGTAGCCGTGCTTCTTCATGTCGTGCCATGCGTCGATTTCATACACCACGGGTGTGAAAGCGAAGTTGTACTGTGGAGGAGGCGACGAAGTAGCCCATTCCAGCGTACGGCCACCCCACACGTCACCCGTTTCGTCACGCAGCTTGTCGCGTTGGAAGTAGCTCACGATCAGCTGGATGAAGAAGCAGCCAATGCCGGCGGCGATCAATGCTGCGCCGAGCGCGGCGATGACGAACCAGATCTGCAGCGAAGGATCTTCGAAGTGGTTGGCACGACGTGTCACGCCCATCAGACCGAGGATGTACAGCGGTGTGAAGGCGACCCAGAAGCCCACCAGCCAGAACCAGAACGAGGCCTTGCCCCAGAACTCGTTGAGACGGTAGCCGAATGCCTTGGGGTACCAGTAGTTGATGGCCGCGAACACGGCGAACACCACACCGCCGATGATTACGTTGTGGAAGTGGGCAATCAGGAACAGTGAGTTGTGCAGCACGAAGTCGGCTGGAGGAACGGCCAGCAGAACGCCGGTCATGCCGCCGATGGCGAAGGTCACCATGAAGCCGATGGTCCACAGCATGGGCACCGTGAAGCGGATGCGGCCACGGTACATCGTGAACAGCCAGTTGAAGATCTTGGCGCCCGTCGGGATCGAGATGATCATCGTCGTGATGCCGAAGAAGGTATTCACACTCGCCCCGGAACCCATCGTGAAGAAGTGGTGCAGCCACACGAGGTAGGACAGGATCGTGATACAGACCGTGGCGTAGACCATCGAGGTGTAGCCGAACAGACGCTTGCGCGAGAACGTGGCCACGATTTCCGAGAACACGCCGAAGCAAGGCAGGATCAGGATGTAGACCTCAGGGTGACCCCAGATCCAGATCAGGTTCACGTACAACATCGGGTTGCCGCCGAAGTCGTTCGAGAAGAAGTGGGTGCCGACATAGCGGTCCAGCGACATCAGAACGAGGGCTGCGGTCAGCACCGGGAACGAGGCAACGATCAGCGCGTTGGTGCACAGAGCAGTCCATGTGAAGACGGGCATCTTCATCAGGTTCATGCCGGGCGCGCGCATCTTGATGATGGTGACGATCAGGTTGATACCGGATAGCGTCGTCCCCACACCCGCGACCTGCAGGCCCCAGATGTAGTAGTCAAGACCCGTGCTGCCACTCTGGTGCCCCAGGTTGGAGAGCGCCAGCCAGCCGGAGGTGGAGAACTCGCCCAGGAACAGGGAGATCATCACCAGCACGGCACCACCAGTGGTCATCCAGAAGCTGAAGTTGTTGAGGAACGGGAACGACACGTCGCGTGCGCCGATCTGCAGAGGAACCAGATAGTTCATCAGACCGGTCACGAACGGCATCGCCACGAAGAAGATCATGATCACGCCGTGGGCGGTGAAGATCTGGTCGTAGTGATGAGGGGGCAGGTAGCCCATGTTGTCGCCGAAGGCCATGGCCTGCTGCAGACGCATCATCACCGCGTCGGAGAAACCGCGCACCAGCATCACGATGCCCAGGATCATGTACATGATGCCGATCTTCTTGTGGTCGATCGACGTGATCCAGTCTCTCCAGAGCGGGCCCCAGAGGCGGAACTTGGTGATGCCGGCCAGCATGACGAGGCCGCCAAGCATCACAGCAATGAAGGTAATGAGCACGATGGGCTCGTGCGTCATGGGAATCTGGTCCCATGTGATTCGTCCGAGCAGCCAGTGAGCTGCCGGGGTTGTTTGTTCAGACACCATTTGTTGAGTCTCTTCCAATCTTCATTACTGCACGACAGCGGCGGCTTGCGCACGCTGCGAGTCCAGCAGGGCGACAACGCTGTCGGCGTTCTGGACGGTGCATACGTCCTGCGGCAGGTTCAGGCCTGCGGCCTTGATGTAGGCCTCGCCACCCATTTCATCGATGGCCATCATGTGGTGCATGCACATCTTGCCTTCTTCGACACAACGGTTGAGAACCTTGTTGTACAGGCCATCAGCCACGCTGGCGAAGCGCTCCACGGGGTTGCGTTCGCTGGGCTGGACCAGGTTCAGGTAAGCGGCTGCGTCGAGCGGCTTGCCTTCGGACTTGGCCTGATCGACCCACTTGGCGAAGTCTTCGTCGGCCATGCCTTTGAACTTGAAGCTCATGCCGGCAAAGCCAGCGCCGCTGTAGTGCGACGACATGCCCTTGAACTCGCCCGCCTTGTTAATCACGGCGTTGAGCTCGGTCTGCATGCCGGGCATGGTGTAGATCATGCCGGCCAGATCAGGAACGTAGAACGCATTCATGGTGTTGGCCGAGGTCAGCTTGAAGTGGATCGGACGATCCACGGGCGCCGCCACTTCGTTCACCGTCGCAATGCCTTGCTCGGGGTAGAAGAACAGCCACTTCCAGTCCAGAGACACGACCTGGATTTCCAGCGGCTTGACGTTGGGATCGAGCGCCTTGGTGGCCGACACGCGGTCCAGCGGACGATAGGGATCAAGCTTGTGGGTGCTGATCCAGGTCAGCGCGCCGAGCGCGATGATGATCAGCAGTGGAACGGTCCAGATCACCAGCTCGAGGCTGGTGGAGTGGTGCCATTCGGGTTCGTAGCGCGCTTCGGTGTTGGACTGGCGGTACTTCCAGGCGAACAACAGCGTCAAAAAGATCACTGGAACAATGATGATGAGCATCAGCAACGTGGCTGTGATCACCAGTTGCCCCTGCTGAGCAGCGATATCACCGGCGGGATTGAGCACGACGGCCTTGCTGCAACCCGTGAGAAGGGCTGTCAAAGCTGCCGCGCCCAGCCATGCGGGGCTGCGGGTTTCCTTGGTTTTGGACATGTTTGGAATGGACAAAGTCGCGCGGCTCAGGGTTAGTCCCCTGAGTGTTAACGCGGATTACTGGACATCCGAGACTGTAAACCCGTTACCAAATATGTCGATTGGACAATTTGTCCAATATCAAGTGGGACAAGGACTTACAGGCGTTTTGTCACCACAAAAGAGCGAAAGGCTGACAAAGGTCTAGGGTTTCCCCTTCAAAAATGTCAGTGTTTGCGGACTTGTGGCGGCAATACCGCAGGTGTAGAACTGCGTCAGGCCTCACATTATCGCGGTGAGCACGAGTACCGCAACGAGGCCTGACAAAAATGTCAGATCTGGAGCAAGGAGCATTTCGATGAGCAGCGGTTCCGTAGCCTATTCCGTGCCACGCGTTGAAGACGCCAACTCTCTGTCGCGTGCGCACACGGACGAGGATGTCACTCCCAATGAGATCGCCGTCGGCGTGATCATCGGGCGTTCATCCGAATATTTCGACTTTTTCGTTTTCGGTATCGCCTGCGTTCTGGTTTTTCCGTTCACGTTGTTCCCGTTCATGTCGCGGCTGGACGGCACGTTGATGGCCTTCGCCATCTTCGCGCTGGCCTTCGTCGCGCGGCCCATCGGTACGGCCATTGGTATGGCGGTGCAGCGGCGCTGGGGACGAGGCACCAAGCTCTCGCTGTCCATGCTGGCGCTGGGTGTGTGCACGGTGGGTATGGCATTTTTGCCCACCTATGAATCGGTGGGCTCCACCGCCATCGTCGTGCTGATCGTGCTGCGCATCGGTCAGGGTCTGGCGCTCGGCGGCTCGTGGGACGGTCTGCCGTCGCTGCTGGCCATGGGCGTGCCCAAGGACAAGCGTGGCTGGTATTCGATGATCGGCCAACTCGGCGCGCCGCTCGGCTTCATCATCGCCGCCGCGCTGTTCTCCTATCTGTACAGCAGCATGCCGGTGAGCGAGTTTCTTGACTGGGGCTGGCGCTATCCGTTCTTTGTCGCCTTCGCGATCAACGTCGTGGCGCTGTTCGCCCGCCTGCGTCTGGTGGTCGGCCAGTCCTATGCCGACGCGCTGCAAGCCCGAGAGCTCGAGCCAGTCAGCGTGACCGAGGTGATGAGCAACCAGGGCAGCAACGTGCTGCTGGGCGCATTCGCCGCGCTGGCCAGCCTCGCGCTGTTCCATCTGGTGACGGTGTTCCCTCTGTCGTGGATCTCGATGTATTCCGAGCAGTCCATGGTCGACGTGCTGAACGTGCAGATGGTGGGGGCGGTGTTCGCTGCGGGTGCCATCGTGATCTCGGGCACGCTGGCCGACAAGGTGGGCCGCCGCAACCTGCTGGGCACCATGGCCCTGCTGATTGGCATCTTCAGTCTGGCAGCGCCGTTCCTGCTCAGCGCGGGTTCCACCGGCAATAACATCTTCATTCTGGCGGGCTTTATTCTGCTGGGCCTGTCCTACGGCCAGTCATCGGGCACCGTGACCAACAACTTCACCTCGCACTACCGCTACACCGGTGCCGCGCTGTCCAACGATCTGGCTTGGCTGATTGGCGCCGCATTTGCGCCGCTGGTGGCGCTGGGTCTGTCAGCCAAGTTCGGTCTGGTGGCCGTGTCCCTGTATCTGCTGTCGGCGGTGGTCTGCACGCTGGTGGCACTGCGTATCAACCGCATGCTGGAGCAGCGCGAAAACTGATTTGTGCAGCAAGCGAGCATCGAGACAAGGAGCGCCCAAGGGCGCTCTTTTTTTATTGTCGACCATCTTCCAACGGGGTTCAGCGCTTCACATTCACCACCGTGGCCTGCATCAGCGCCACTACTTTCTCCGTGCCGTTCTGCGCGATGGCGCGCACCTCGCCCGTGCAGACTGTCAGCATCTTTCCCGCGTTCTGCACCTTGCCGATGGCGATGAAGCGCTCGCCGATGGCCGGGCGCATCAGGTTGATCTTGAACTCGGCCGTGACGACTTCGTGGTCGGGCGGAGCTTTGGTGAGCGCTGCGTAGCCGCAAGCGCTGTCGAGCACGCTGGTGATGGCACCCGCATGCACATAGCCAAGTTGCTGCGTCACGGCTTTGGAGAAGGGGAGCTCGATGTGGACCAGACCGTCCTCCACCAGCACCACCGAAGCCCCCAACGTTGACATCAACCCCTGTTCCCCAAAACTCTGTTCGATTCTTTGTCTCATGTTTTCTTTCACTGCTATTGGTGTTTTGAGTGTAGTGGGTGTGGGTAGGTTCGGTTCGTTGGTCGTTTATGGGCGGCAATACAGCCCCTCATGCGTCGTTGCGAAGCCTTGCCGTATCAGCATACTGTCTGCGGCTTCGACGCCTAGCCTGAGGGGTTGTATTGCCGTTGGGGTGAGAGATCGAGCGCCCTGCGCGCTTCGGGGTTCTGCTGTTTGAATTCAAATTCAAATTCAAACTTCAACTGAATGCATCCAGAGCCTCAAGGTGCGCCAGCAGGTGCACCGGCACGAGCGTAGCGAAGTGCTGCAAGCACCTCTTAGTGGACCCCTAGCTCGCGGCGGTTGTCCGAACGGAGCGACGCAGTCGCGTAGTGAGTTCTGCCGCGTGACCCCGAATTCCAAGCGCGTTTTTGATTACTTTTTGAGCGCAAGCAAAAAGTGATTGCCCCGCCGGGGGCAGTCCCGGCCTCGGGAATCAACGCCCCAGCAGCTGTTGAAAAAACCGCGCACCTCAACTGACACGCCGATCAGTCGTTAGGCCTGAACCCGATGCTCAGCGAAGACGGCACCCGTCCATCCGTATCCTTGGGCAACGTATCGGTCTTCTCCAACGCACGGATCACAGCCTGATCCCAGGCCGGATTGCCGCTCGATTTGACAAGGCGAGTACCGACGATGGTGCCGTCCGGTGAAGCTCGCACCTCCACTTCGGCACGCGGGTTGCCGGTGATCGCATCAGGGAACGTGATGTTCGGACGCACCTTGGCCGCGACCTTGCCCGCGTAGCCTGCGGATGGGCCGCCTGAGCCCGAGCCGCTGCTGCTGCCACCAGGGCCTGCATTGTGTGTGGCGTTGCCAGTGGCGCTGGCGCCTCCGGTCGCTCCGGCCATGCCGGCCATGCGGCGCAGATTGGCTTCGCGCTGGGCATCGGCCGCCTTGGTGGCTGCGGCGTCGGACTTGCGCTTTTCCTCGGCAGCCTTCTTCTTGTCGGCTTCAGCCTTGGCTGCCTTTTCGGCTTTCTCGGCTTTTTCCTTCTTGTCCTTCTCGGCCTGTTCCTTTTTGTCCTTTTCGCGTTCGAGTTGCTCCTTGCGGTCCTTCTCGCGCTCGGCCTTTTCCTTTTCGATCTTGTCCTTTTTCTGTTGCTCCAGCTTGTCTTTCTTTTGTTGCTCGAGTTTTTCTTTCTTCTGCTCTTCGAGGCGCTCCTTGCGCTCCTCTTCCTTGCGCTCTTTCTCGAGCTGCAATTGCTGCTGTTTCTTCTTTTCCTTTTCCTCTTCTTCGCGCTTTTTCTTGCGCTCGAGCGCAATGTCGGCGTCGCGCGTGTCGGGCTGGACCTGTTGCCTTGGCGGCGGTGGAGGAGGTGGTGGGGGCGGCGGAGGCGGTGTCCGTTCAGGCTTCGGTTCAGGCTGCGGGCTGGGTGGTGGCGGTGGTTCCACCGCACGCGGTGCGGCCTGCTGAGGTAGCGCCGCCCATAGCTCCGCTTCCGATGCGGGCGCGTCGGAGCTCTTCTTCCAGCTGATGCCCCAGGTGAGCGCGCCAATCAGCACGGCATGGGCGAGTACGGCGAGGGCAACTGCGCGCATGCGTCCAGGTGGACGGGGCGGGGCAAATTGGTCGCGTTCTTTGAGAGATAGCATTCAGTGATTGGGCGGCTGGACCTTGTTTGATCGGTCAGTTGCCAGACGATTTCACGGTGAGTCCGACGCGTTCGACGCCTGCACGTTGCAGCGCGTCCATGGCCTTCATCACCGATTCATAGTTGACGGTCTTCTCGGCCGTAATCAGCACGGGTGTGCCTTCTTCCTGCTCTTTTTGCCAGGTGCGTGCGGCATTGCCGAGCGCCTGCAGCGACAGGCTGCGTTCGCTGCCGTCGGTCTTGAGTGTGATGCTGCCGTCCTTCTGGACGATGACCTGGCCGAAGGTCTTGGGCGTTTTCGCGCCCTTGCCGACCGAGGGCACGTTGACCGAGCTGGGCGTCATCATGGGTGCGGTGACCATGAAGATGATAAGCAGCACGAGCATCACGTCGATGAACGGAACCATGTTGATCTCGTTCATGGAGCGGCGGCGGGAGCCGCCTCGGGAAGCCATTACGGGCATAGCGTGTTCCCTTCGCTTCAGTGACCCGAAGACGTGCCGGGCTGGCCGCCCAGGTTGCGCTGCAGGATGTTGGAGAACTCTTCGATGAAGGTTTCCTGGTGGGTGGCGACGCGGTCGATGTCGCGTGCGAATCGGTTGTAGGCGATCACTGCGGGAATGGCCGCGAACAGACCGATGGCGGTGGCCACCAGCGCTTCGGCGATGCCTGGCGCGACGGTGGCGAGCGTGACCTGTTCCATGCCGGCAAAGCCGGTGAACGCGTGCATGATCCCCCAGACCGTGCCGAACAGACCGACATACGGGCTGACCGAGGCGACAGAGCCGAGGAAGGACAGGCTCGATTCGACCACATCCATCTCGCGCTGGAAGCTCGCGCGCATGGCGCGGCGTGCGCCGTCAAGCAGGGTGCCGGGATCGCTGATGCGGCGCTCGCGCAGCTTTTGGTATTCGCGCATGCCGCTGGCGAAGATGCGTTCCATCGGGCCGGCCTGCTTGGCGTTCTGCGCGGCGCTGGCGTAGAGATCGTTCAGGCTGTTGCCTGACCAGAACTCGCGCTCGAACTCTTCGTTGAGTGCCTTGACGCGTTTGAGCGCAAACAGCTTTCTGAAAATGGCTGCCCAGCTTGCGACGGAGACACCGAGCAGCAGGAGCATGACTATTTGAACCACCCAGCTGGCATTGAGCACCAGGCTCGCGATGGACATATCTTGATTCATGATGAGAGTTGTTCCAAAAGAGGGCCAGGAATTCGCGAAGGACGCATCGTGCCTGCATCCACCCAGCCGATGCGGATGGACGCTTCACACAAAAGTACGGGAGAGGTTGCCTGGTTCATCTGCGCTGACTTGAGAAGCGCCTTCTGTTCTATTGTTAACGAAGCTCTGCCCGTTTCGCTGACAGCGGCAGTAACAATCAGTTCATCGTCGAGCCGCGCGGGTCGGTGATAGCGCAGATCGGCTCCCGTTACGACAAACATTCCACCGGTTTGTTCCCGCATGTCGTGCTGGCCGAAACCGATGGAGCGCAGCCATTCGGTGCGGGCGCGTTCGAAGAATTTGAGGTAGTTGGCGTAGAAGACGATGCCACCGGCGTCAGTGTCTTCCCAGTAGATTCTGACGGGCCACTCGAATGCCATCGTTTCACCTTTGTTGTGGTTTGTCCTGTTCATTCGGAGTGGCCTCGTCGTTCTTTCAACTTCGCGTTCAGCCGATGAGCTGCTGGAGGCGGGCAATCGCCTCTTGCAACTGGGTCATTGAATTGGCGGTCGAAAAACGCACGAAGCGGCGGGTGTCGGCCGTGCCGAAATCGCGGCCCGGCGTGATTGCGAGATGTGAGCGTTTCATCACTTCGAGTGCGAAGTCCCAACTGCCATCGACGCCGATCTTCTGCGCGGCCTCGGTGCAGTCGGCCCAGGCGTAGAACGCGCCATCGGGCATGACGGGTACGGACAGACCGAGTGCGTTGAGCGCGGGGATGAAGTAGTCGCGGCGCGCCTTGAATTGCGCGCGGCGCTGTTCGTATTCGGCGATGCTGTCGGGTTCGAAGCAGGCGAGCGCGGCATGTTGCGAGATGGTGCTCGCGCAGATGAACAGGTTCTGCGCCATGCGCTCGATCACCGGCACCATGGCGTCGGGCACGACCATCCAGCCGAGGCGCCAGCCGGTCATGTTGAAGTACTTGCTGAAGCTGTTGATGCTGATGATGTCGTCATCAATGGCGAGCGCCGTCTGGCCGAAGGCGTCGTCGTACGACAAGCCGAGATAGATCTCGTCGATGATGGTAATGCCGCCGCGCTCCTTCACCACCTTGTGAATTTGGCGCAGCTCATCGGGTGCAATGGATGTGCCGGTCGGGTTCGATGGCGAGGCGAGCAGCACGCCGCGCGTCTTGTCGCCCCATGCGGCCTCGACTTTGGCGGCGCTCAACTGGTAGCGCTCTTCAGCGGTGGTGGGAATCAGCACCGCATTGCCATCGGCTGCACTCACAAAGTGGCGATTGCAGGGATAGCTCGGGTCGGGCATCAGAATCTCGTCGCCCTTTTCGATGAGCGCGAGGCAGGCCAGTTGCAGCGCGGCCGAAGCACCGGCCGTGACCACAATGCGGCGCGCAGGAACGTTCACGCCGAAGCGGGTGAGATACCACTCACTGATTTTCTCGCGCAGTGCTTCGAGGCCCAACGCATTCGTGTACTGGGTGATGCCAGCGCGCACCGCGCGATCTGCGGCTTCCTGGACCAATAGCGGGGCGGTGAAGTCAGGCTCGCCGATGTTCAGGAAGATCATCGGGTTGTTCGTGCCAGCGACTTCACGGGCGAGTTGCTGCGCGGCCTTGGCCACTTCCATCACGTAGAAAGGTTCAATACGTTCCGCGCGCTGTGAGAATTTCATTTCGCTGTTTTCGCTGTGTCTTGGGGTTAACGAAACCTTGTGGTTTCGATGGGCTGGTCGTTCAGGGGGGCGCCAATACAGCCCCTCATGCGTTGTTGCGAAGCCTTGCCGTACGAGAGTACTGTCTGCGGCTTCGATGCCTGGCCTGAGGGGCTGTCTTGGCGTCGGGGCTGAAGGTTCATGCGCCCGTTGCGCTTCTCAGGCCCGCTCCGGCTGGCGGGAGCGGGGGCTGTTGGCCTTCATTTGCGTGCTTATTCGCCGGATTCTTCTGTTGGTGCCTTTTGCTTGTCGGCTGTCACTTCGACTGGGCGCAGTTGCGGGGCGAGGCCGTTGAGCACGCCGTTCACATACTTGTGGCCGTCGGTGCCGCCGAATTCCTTGGCGAGTTCGATGCATTCGTTGAGGACGACGCGCCATGGCACATCCATGCAGTGTTGGAACTCATACACACCGATCCACATCACTCCGTGTTCGATGGGCGAGATTTCGGAGAGCTTGCGGTCGAGCTTGGGCTCGATGAGCTTGTCGAGGTCTTCGGCGGTGGTGATGCAGCCATGCAGCACGGCGTCGTAGTGTGCAATGTCGGCCTTGTTGAAGCCCGAGAGGTCACGCGTGAACAGGTCGATATCGTTGGCGTCGTTGCCGCTCACGATGTACTGGTACAGGGCCTGCAGCACGAACTCACGTGCGCGGCTGCGGCCCGATTTGGAGGCAGCCTTGCGCGCTCCAGTGCTGGTCATGCCCTTGCGCGGCTGGCGGGGAGGGCGGGGTGCGTTCAGGGCACTCATTCTGGTTGCTCTCCGTTCAGGATATCGATGAGTTCGTCTTCGGGAATCGCCAACTGGTTGACCAGCAGCGCCATTTCCACGGCCACGCGTGCGGCGTCGACACCCTTTTCGGTCTGGCGGGTGATGGCTTGTTCCATGTTCTCGGTGGTGAGAATGGCGTTGGCGATCGGCAGGTCGTAGTCGAGGCCAATGCGGGTCACGCCCGCGCCAGATTCGTTGGCCACCAGTTCGAAGTGGTAGGTTTCGCCGCGGATGATGCAGCCGAGTGCGATCAGTGCGTCGTATTCACCGCGATTGGCGAGCGTCTGCAGCGCCAGCGGCACTTCCAGCGCGCCGGGTACGGTGATGTGGTCGATGCTGTTGGCATCCACGCCGAGCTTGATCAGCTCTGCATGGCAGGCGTCGAACAGCGCGTTCGTGATGTCTTCATTGAAGCGGGCCTGAACGATGCCGATCGTCAGGCCTTCTCCGTCCAGGTTGATGTCGGAGCCTTTGTTTGCGCCTTGCATAATGTTCAGTCCTTGGGGATGTATCCGGTGATTTCGAGGTCGTAGCCCGCCATGCTGGGCATGCGACGCGGCTGGCCGAGCAACTGCATTTTCTTGACGCCCATTTCGCGCAGGATCTGCGCGCCCACGCCATAGCTGCGAAGGTCCATGCGGCCACGTTCGGGGGCGTGCGCCGAGCGCGCCTTGCCGTCGAATTGTTCGAGTAGTTGCTCACCGCTCTCGCCGCAGTTCAGCAGCACGGCCACGCCCTTGCCTTGGCTTGCGATGTAGTCGAGGCTGGGTTGCAGACCCCATGAGTGCATAGAGCGGTTGATCTCCAGTGAGTCCAGCACGGACAGCGGCTCGTGCACGCGCACAGGCACGGAGTCGTCGTCGCCCCATGACCCCATCACGAGTGCCAGGTGCACCGCGTTGCTGGTTTCTTCATGGAATGCATGTGCGGTAAAAGTGCCGAAGGCGGTTTCCAGCTCACGCGAGCTGACCTTCTGCACCAGTGATTCGTGGCGGCTGCGGTATTGAATGAGGTCGGCAATCGTGCCGATCTTGAGGCCGTGTTCGGCGGCGAACAGCTGCAGATCGGGCAGACGCGCCATCGTGCCGTCGTCCTTCATCACCTCGCAGATCACGGCAGAAGGCGAGCAGCCCGCCATCGCGGCCAAGTCGCAACCGGCTTCAGTGTGACCGGCGCGCATGAGCACGCCGCCATCCACAGCCTGCAGGGGAAAGATGTGACCTGGCTGCACCAGATCGGCGGCCTTGGCATGCTTGGCGACGGCCGCTTGCACGGTGCGCGAGCGGTCCGCGGCAGAGATGCCGGTGGTCACGCCTTCGGCGGCTTCAATGGAAACGGTGAAGGCGGTACCCATCTTGGTGCCGTTGCGTGCCACCATGGGCGGCAAGTTCAGCAGCTCGCAGCGTTCGCGCGAGAGCGTCAGGCAGATAAGGCCGCGACCGAACTTGGCCATGAAGTTGATGGCCTCGGGCGTCACATGGTCGGAGGCGAGCACCAAGTCGCCTTCGTTTTCGCGGTCTTCTTCATCCACCAGGATGACGATGCGGCCAGCGCGCATTTCGGCGACGATTTCTTCGACGGAGGAAACCGGCACGGGCTTGATGGGGGAATTCATGCGAAGCTTTCGATGGAGGCCGTGCGTCCTGCTGGGCACGGCAGTTCCCCAGCGGTCGGCCATGTGCTTCTTGCCAGCGAAACGATGTGTCGTTTCAGCGGATGTGGCAAAAAGGCCCGTTGCGGGCAGCCCCTAAAGAACATGCGATGCGGCCAGCGGGCCACCCGGTTGAGGGATTCCAAATCCCGAAGGACGCAATTTTAGTCCACTGCCGATGCTCTGCGCTGGCAGTGCGGCGAATGAAATCAGAGAGCAGCCCGGATTGCCTGCAGCAAGGCGTCAGATGGAGCTGGTTTCTATGTGCAGATCGGTCAGCGGATAGGCGCAGCAGGGCAGCACCCAGCCTTCGGTTTTTTCCTCTGGCGAGAGCCCGGGCCACTCGATTTCGTAGCGCACCTCGCCCTTGGTGAGAAAGCCGATGCAGGTGCGACAGGTACCGTTGCGGCAGGAGCTGGGCCAGTCTACGCCACCTTGCTCAAGCGAGGCGAGCAGCGGTTGATCGGGCCATGCGTCCACCTGTGTGCCGTCGTCACCCACTTTGGCGATGAAGAAGGGAGCGACGTTGGGGATGGAACTCATGGCGAACGATTGAAAGCAAGGCACGGAACCATCTATCTTAGCGCGTGGAAAATGGCTAGCACAAACAAAAGGGTTCAAAACCGCACAGGCACGCGCTGCCCATTTTTTGAGCGATGCAAGTGTGAGTATTTAAAATCAACGACTTGGCGCGATATTTTGGCGTTTATCCAGAGTTATCCCCATGATTGTCCAATGCGCTCAGGGATAACAATTTTTGCTTTTGCCCAAAAATTGAGCATTGGGATTGAAGTCCTTTGAAATCAAAGGGTTGGAGCCCCAATACAGGCCTTGTTCACGGTTATCCACAGGATTGTGCAGCGATTGCCTGAACAACCCGCTCGCCAGTCGCTTGGCAGGCGGGCGTGACAGGAAAATGAATTCGCGGGGCATGCCTAAAAAATGTGCGTCGGAATGTGACTTGTTGTAAATCAATGACTTACGCATCAAATACCCGTTATGTCCACAGTTATCCACATAGTTGTCCATCAAATCAAGGGATAACCCTAGGACTCAAGGCGGGCTGCGATCTGGCGCAAACCTGTAGCGAACGCGACTCCAAATCGTGGCTGCTGCGGCGATTGACGTACTAACATGCGTGCGGTTCGATGCGGGTTGGCCTTTTCCCCACACTCCGTGGCCGGGCGCAACTTGCACGCTAATTGATCGGGAGCAAAAAGTATGGCAATTCGCTTTGATGGCAAGGTGGCAATTGTGACCGGCGCGGGTGGCGGTCTGGGCAAGCAGCACGCGCTGGCGTTGGCCGCACGCGGCGCCAAGGTGCTGGTCAACGATCTGGGTGGGGCGGTGGACGGCAGCGGTGGATCGGTAGGCGCCGCTGAGGCCGTGGTGGCCGAGATCCGCGCCGCCGGTGGCGAGGCGATTGCCAATGGCGCGTCGGTGACTGATTTCGCCGCCGTGCAGGGCATGGTGCAACAGGCCATCAACACCTGGGGACGGGTGGACATCCTCGTGAACAACGCGGGCATCCTGCGCGACAAGTCGTTCGCGAAGATGGACATGGCGGACTTCCGTCTGGTTGTCGACGTCCATCTGATGGGCGCGGCCAACTGCTGCAAGGCCGTGTGGCCGTACATGATTGAGCAGAAGTACGGCCGTATCGTGATGACCACCTCGTCCACGGGACTGTACGGCAACTTCGGCCAAGCCAACTACGGCGCGGCCAAGCTGGCGCAGGTCGGGCTGATGCAGACGCTGGCCATCGAGGGCGTGAAGTATGGCATCCATGTGAATGCCCTCGCGCCCACGGCCCATACGCGCATGACCGAAGGCCTGATGCCCGAGCAGGTGCTGGACGCGCTCACGCCCGAATCGGTCGTGCCGGCGATGCTGGTGCTGGCCCACGAGAGCGCGCCCACACGCACCATCCTGCTAGCGGGTGCAGGCTCGTTCGAGGCCGCGCACATTACTATGACCGAGGGAATCCACTTGGGTGTGGGTGCCGACGTTCCGGAGAAGCTGGCCGAGCAACTCGCGACCGTCACGGATCGCCGTGGCGAGAAGGTCCCATCGGGCGGCATGGAGCAGGGAGCGCACGAATTCGAAAAGGCCATCGCCGCCGTAAGGAGTGGGCGCTGACGGACAAGCTGCCAGGTAGAAAGCGGGAAGTCATCCGGCAGGCTGCTTACCTCAATTTGAGGAATCATTGCAGCCCAAGGACGGTTTCCCCGATTCCGACAGGCGCTTGAGTCGGATTTCGGCAGGCAGTAGCACTCCGTGCTAAGTTCCACCCCCTCACATCAGTGATGGAAGCGCACACAGAATGACAAATACCTTGCAACAGCACATCGCCGCGCTCTCGAAGGAGCGCTTGGCGGGCATGCGTCGCGGCATTGAAAAAGAGGGGTTGAGGGCACTGCCCACTGGCGCTCTGGCATTGACACCGCATCCCAAGGGATTGGGGTCTGCCCTGACACATCCACATATCACCACCGACTACAGCGAGTCGCAGCTCGAGCTCATCACTGGCGTGCAGCCCACCGTGCAGGCTTGCCTGGACGAACTGGTCGAGGTGCACCAGTTCGTGCATCGCGAGCTGACTTCGCACTGTAATGATGAAACGCTGTGGGTCTCGAGCATGCCCTGCGTGCTGCCCACGGACGAGACGATTCCGCTTGGCCGCTATGGTCTGTCAAACTCGGGCCGCTCCAAGAGCGTCTACCGCATGGGGCTAGGCCATCGCTATGGTCGCCGCATGCAGACGATTTCGGGTATCCACTACAACTGGTCGCTGCCCGGTGTGACGAGCGAAGAGTACTTCAGCCTGATCCGCAATTTCCGCCGCCATGCGTTTGTGCTGCTGTATCTGTTCGGCGCATCGCCCGCGCTGTGTCCAAGCTTTGTTGAGGGTCGCGAGCATGCGCTCAAACCGCTGGGTGATGGCAAGCGCGCGCTGTATCTGCCGCATGCCACCTCGCTGCGCATGGGCCGTCTTGGCTATCAGAGCGATGCACAGGCCACGCTGGCTGTGAGCTACAACGGGCTGGAAGGCTATGCCAACTCGCTGCACGAGGCACTCACGCGTCCGTATCCTGCGTACGAGCAGATCGGTGTGCGCAACCCTGGTGGCGAATACAACCAGCTCGGCACCAGCCTGCTGCAGATCGAGAACGAGTTCTACGGCACCATACGCCCCAAGCGCACGACGAAGAGTGGCGAGCGTCCGTTGCACGCGCTGCGCGAGCGCGGCGTGGAGTATGTCGAGGTGCGCCTGATGGACCTCGACCCGTTTGAATCGGTTGGCATCAATGCCGACACCATGCGCGTGCTTGATGTGTTCCTGCTGCACTGTTTGTACTCCGACAGCCCGCCGGACACGCCCGAGGAAATCGCCCAGCTCAAGAACAACCAGCACATGACCGCAGAGCGAGGCCGCGAGCCTGGCCTGCAATTGGTGAAGAATGGCCAGAACATCGCGCTGGCCGACTGGGGCCGACAGGTGCTCGAAGAATGCCTGCCGATTGCTGCGACGCTCGATGCCGCTGAAGGCAGTGATGCACATGCCAAGGCGCTGCAGGCCGCGCTCAAGCTCTTCGACGCGCCCGACACCACACCGTCGGCCCATGTGCTGCGCGAACTGATTGCGCAGTACGACAGCAATTTCATCGCGTTCACTTCCGCGCATTCGCAGGCCGCACGCGATCAGCTCATGAATCGTCCGTGGACGCAGGAGCAGCAGCAGCGCTATGTGGCGATGAGCGACACATCCGTGGCCGCGCAACGCGCCATCGAAGACGCCGACGACATGCCCTTTGAAGCATGGCGCGAGCGCTACATGTCGGTGGAGCAGCTTGGATGAAGCTGCTGGCAGCGCGCATGTCTCGCGTTGCCCTTGAAGCGCACGCACGCGCGATTCTGCGCGTGCTGCTGAGCTACTACATGACCAACGGCTATGCCGTGGCGCTGGGCTATCTGCTGATCTCTGCAGGCGTGGGCCTTGTGCTCGGCACCGAGGCCGGTGCGGCTGCGGCGCTGGGCGCCGTGGTCGCCATCCCGCCCGACGTGGCCGGGCCGCGCAAGGGCAAGTTCCGCCAGATGATTCCCACGCCGATTCTCGGCGTGCCGCTGTTCTTTGCCGTGCAGATGCTGCACAGCTCGCCGCTGGAGCTGGGCATTCTCATCGTGGTCTGCACCTTCGTCGTGTTCTTGGGCATGGCTTGGGGAAAGAGGGGTGCGCCCATCGCTATTGCGCTGATGTTCGCGATGATCTTCTCGCTGGCCGTGCCGCCCAACGAAGAGGTCAAACGGCTGTCGGCGGCGCTCAGCGTGACCGGCTACTTTGCGCTCGGTGCGTTCCTGTATGTGCTCTATTCGTGCATCGTCCACCGCTGGCTCAATCCGCGCTACCGGGTGCTGCTGCTGGCGGACACGCTGCTGTCGCTGGCCGATCTGATGCGCCTGCAGGCAAGGCAATTCGGCGAGGACACGCCCGAGACGCGCAGCGAGGCAGCGGGCGGGCTCATCAGCCGCCTGCTCGCGCGGCAGGCGGCGCTGGCCGACCAGATCCAGTCCACGCGCGACGTGGTGTTCGAGTCGCCCGACACGCTGCCGCGCCAGCGCCTTGCGGCCATGCTGCTGCATGTGCTCGACATGCGCGACCACATGATCGCCGGGGCACTCGACCTCGACGCGCTCAAGCAGCACGCGGGTCATCACAGTGTGCTCGCGCAGATGCACGACATGCTGTTTCTGCTGGCCAAAGAGACCGACATGCTGGCCGATGCCATGCTGTTCGGCCGCAAGCCCGAGCGCCCCATGGACCATCGCGCGCAACTCGAGAGCCTGCGCTGGGCCGTGGACGAAGATGCGATGCAGAGCGATCCGAACCGTCTCATCACCTCGCGCAATCCGAGCCCCGATGCGCTGGTGCATTCATTGGCCGAGCGCATGGCCAATTTGAATGACGAGGTGCAGCGCCTGTTCGCCCTGGCGCGTGGCGAGGGCAAGCCCAATCTCGCTGCGGTGCGCACCAGTTGGCACTTGTTCGTGAGCCCTGTGGCCTGGTCGATCAAGCCGTTCTACACGCTGTGGAGCTGGGGCGCTCCGGCGCTCAGGCATGCGGTGCGCGCGGCGCTGGCCATCGCGACGGCTTATGTCATCTCGCTGCTGCTGCCCTGGGGCACGCACGAATACTGGATTTTTCTCACCATCGTTGTGGTGCTGCGCGGCTCGCTCGCGCAGACCTTGGAGCGGCGCAATCTGCGTGTGGGCGGCACCTTGCTGGGCTGCGTGCTAGCGCTGTCCATCCTGTCGTTGCATCCCGGCTATCTGGCGATGATTCTGTGCCTCACGGTGGCGCAGTCGGTGGCACACGGTTTGGCGCTGCGCATGTATCTCTACACGGCGGTGGCGGCCACCGTGCTGGGCCTGATCCAGTCGCACATGATTAGCGCGTCGTCGAGCACGGTGTTCGCGCTGTTCGAGCGCACGGTGGACACGCTGCTCGGCGCGGGCATCGCCTGGCTGTTCTCATACGTGTTGCCTTCGTGGGAGCGTTCGCAGATTCCCAACCTCGTGCGCCGCGTCGTCAAATCGCAGATCGACCATGCACGCACCGCGCTCGATCTGATCCAGCTCGACGCCGTGGACAACACGCCCGAGCTCAAATGGCGCCTCGCCCGCAAGGATGCGTACGACAGCCTCACCGCGCTGGTGCTGGCCGCCGAACGCTCGCTCAAAGAGCCGCGCGCCGTGCGTCCGCCGCTGCAGCCGCTCGAGCTGCTGCAGGCCCACGCCTACCAGATGCTCGCGCAGCTCACCGCCGTGAAGACCTTGCTGCTCATGCGCCGTGGCAACTTGAATCGTGAGCGTCTGGAGCAACCGCTCACCCGTGCCATGGAGCGCATCACCAATCTATTGAGCGGCAAGGAAATCATCATCGACACGATAGATGCGGATGAACCCGCAGAGCCGATCCGTGAGCCCACCTTTGCTCCCGGCCCTGAGCATGTCCCGCAGGGATGGGATGCCGATCTGATGCCGTGGTTCGAGCGGCGCCTGGAGCAGGCGATCCTGCTCGCCGCGCAGATTCGCAAGGATGCGGATCAGTTGCTGGCGAAATAGGGCGCAGCAACTGTTCTCGTCAGGGCTTCTCGCAAGCCCCGTCAAGCCCCACCATGCCAGAGAGCTTCTGCATGCTCGAACGGTCACTCATGCACTTCTGAAATCGAGCCTCGTCGGCCTGCTGCTGCGCCAGCTTCACCGCCTGCGCGCGCTGCGCCTGCAGCTCGGCCACGCGCTTGCGGATCTCGGGCATGGCGGCCACGGCGGCTTTTTCGCCTTCGACAATCGCGGTGGCGCGCTGGCCGAAATCGGCGGGGCCAATGTCCAGAACCTTGGGGCGGATCGTCACGTCCGCGCGTTCCAGTTCGGCAGCGCCGAGCTTCTGTCCCATGATTGCAATCGACTGGCCCAGCGCGCCCAGCATGTTGGTGGGCGTCGCGCCACGCGCCTTGTTCGAGATGTCGACTGCGATCACGATGTCGGCCCCCAACTTGCGCGCGGCATCCACCGGTACTGGGCTGGTGATGCCGCCGTCGACATAGTGGTACTTGCCGATGCTGACCGGCTGGAACACGCCCGGCACGCTGCTTGATGCGCGCACCGCCTGACCTGTGTTGCCGATGGCGAACACGGTGCGCTCACCATCCTCGAGCCTTGTCGCCACCGCCACAAACGGCTTGCCCAGCTTGTCGAGCGGCTTGTTGCGGACCTGCTCGTTCACATAGTCCTCGAGCTTTTGACCCTGCACCAGCCCACCGGAGGATAGCTGCAGATCGCGGATCTTCGCCTCGTCAAGTGCCACGGCTTTTTCCTGAAGCTCGAACGACGACATACCGCTCGCATACATAGCCCCCACCACGCTCCCCGCACTGGTGCCGGAAATCACGGCAGGCGTGAAGCCATTGGCCTCGAGCATCTTGATCACGCCGATGTGTGCAAACCCCTTGGCCGCGCCACCGCCGAGGGCGAGGCCGATCTTGATGGGTGGATGGGCAGCACCCGTCGAGCCCGTCGTCGGAGCAGTCGAGCCGGTTTTCTCGGGCGGATTGCTGCCGCAGGCGGTCAGGCCCAGAAGGACGAGGAGGGTGGCCGAACGGATGATTTTGTCTTTCAAAAGCATTTCACAGGTGCTTAAATTTTGAGCGCGGAGTATACGGCGGCGTCAGTAGCCACTCGGCCGAGATTGCTGCTTTCGAGGGGCGCGGCGATCATCTTCGGATGACATCCAGAGTCAACCCCGACCATCAGTGATCGACATGCGTGTCGGCCATGAGAGCGTCTGGTGCTAAGCGGAGGACGCAATTTTTCAGATAGGTTCTCACGTATGGCCAATTCATTTCGCGATCCTCACGCATCTGAATCAGTTGCTTCGTGATATCGATTACGGGAGCTTCTCCTGCGCTGATCTTGTCGGAGGCTCGTGAAATCTTGTCGCTTTGCTTGTGCGCCGAGGCGTCTTGCCCCGTATAGGAGTGAAATCGCACGATCTGCGGAATGCCGCAGCTGTCGTCATTCTTTATTCTTCGTTGAACATGACCACCTGAAAAGCTATCTTGGATCATGTGCAGCAGGCTGCCGAATGCCATGTCGCCAAGTTGTCTGCGTAACCATGGACGGCCAACCGTGAAAAGTTGCTCAATGCTTCGCTCTTCTTGCGTGGGGAAGTGCTCGCTCATCCCTTGTATGGGAATGCGTCCCATGCGCGTGGTGCCCGGAAGATATTCCGTTCTGTCGTGAGTCTGGACTCGCCACATGAACTCGGCCCACATCAGCAGCTTCTCTTGAGTTTCTTCTGGGGACTCTTGCGATCTTGACGCCATGGCGTGTAGAAATTGAAGATCGCCAAAATGCGATCGAGCCAGCAACGTGGCATTTGACGCGTTGAACACGGCCCCTGTCGCCATGGACTCCTTGCTGATCGCATTGAAGTGATTGCGCCAGCAAATTACCGACAAGGAAAAACTGATGGTCGGAGGGTCCTTGTGTTCCTGTGCACGTTTGTCGATCAGGTCTTTGCAGGCCGCATAGTTGCCTTGTCCCTTGGCGAACTGAAACGGCGGATCGTCGTTCCAGCGCACCCCTGCGATCACGCCTAGCGGCGCTACGTCGAAAGCTTCATCCTGACAGTCAATCAAGTTGCCCATAGGGCATTCGTATGCCATTCTGGTAAGTGCCTCATGCGTAGAATCTGCAAAGGCATGAACACCAAATTCGATAGCTGGGTATATCGCACGAAAGGAAATGCCATTGAGCTTGGCAAGTTTCACTTCCGTACTCAGCGGTTTGGGATGCAGTTCAAATGCATTGGATAACGGTGCCAGCGCGCAGATGGACAGTGCTGCAATAGTGGTTCGAGGCAATGAAATTCGAGCGCCCATGTACTCCCCCATATTTTTGATTTGAGGAGTCGATGATATCGACGAAATTCAAGATGACCGCAACTCAATACACGCGGCATTGTCTAGGTAAATGCTGAGAAAGGACTCTGAGTGACAAGAGTTCCAGCTCGCAATTGGATGAGCAACCTGGATGAAGTAAGGGCTGAACTTGTTTGAAGACAACCATAGGGCAATGCAACGGCCCCATGGAGTGTTTTCTTGCGGTGAACTCGTTAGGTTTGCAACCTTGCCTCGGCCGCCTTCCGTATCCCGCTCAACGTCCCCGTTGGGGTAATCGCTTCGGGGTCGATGAAGCAGTGCAGAATGCTTGGCAGTCCGCTGGCGCGTGCGCGGGCCAGGGCGGGGGCGAAGTCTTCCGTTGTGCGCACGGTTTCGCCGTGGCCGCCGAAGGCCTTGGCGTAGGCGGCGAAGTCTGGGTTTTTCAACTCGGTGCCGCTCACACGGCCGGGGTATTCGCGTTCCTGGTGCATGCGGATGGTGCCGTACATGGCATTGTCGAGCAGCACGACGATGATCGGCAACTGGTACTGGATGGCGGTGGCGAACTCCTGGCCGTGCATGAGGAAGTCGCCGTCGCCCGCGAAGATCACCACTTCACGCTGGGGCCACAGGCGCTTGGCGCCCACGCCTGCCGGTGGGCCGTAGCCCATCGAGCCGCTGGTGGGCGCGAGTTGGCTGGCAAAGGAGGTGAAGGGCCAGAAGCGGTGCACCCAGGTGGCAAAGTTGCCTGCGCCGTTGCAGAAGATGGTGTCAGCCGGGAGCACCTCGCGCAGGTGGCCCATCACGGCACCCATCTGCAGGTCGCCGGGGATCTGGATCTTGGCGGGATCACTCCATGCGAGGTATTCGGCGTGGGCGTCTTGTGTGTGCTGTGCCCATCGCGGCGCGGAGGCGGGTTGGCCCATCGCTGCGAGCGCAGTGGCCGTGGGCTGGGGCGTGGCGTTGATGGACTGGGCCGCGTGGTAGAGGCGGCCGAGTTCATTGGCGTCGGCATGGATGTGAACCATGGCCTGCTGCGGCTCGGGGATGTTGAAGAGCTCGAAGCTCTGCGATGCGATTTCCGACAGGCGACCGCCGAGCACGATGACCAGATCGCTGGCGCGGATGCGGGCGAGCAGCTTGGGGTTGACGCCCAAACCCAGATCGCCGCCGTAGCTTGCGTGGTTCGCGGGGAACAGCATCTGGCGGCGGAACGAGCAGTAGACCGGGATCTGCCAGTGGTTCGCGAAGCTGACGAGATTTTGCACGGCAGCCTCGTTCCAGCGCGTGCCGCCGACGATGACGACGGGGCGCTCGGCTTTTTCAAGGCGCTGCTTGAGCTCGGCGATGGCGTCCGCGCCGGGGTGAATTTCGTTGACGGAGTAGGGGCGTGCGTCGGGCGCGGTGACCATGTCGGTCAGCATGTCTTCGGGCAGGGCGATGACGACCGGGCCGGGTCTGCCGGACGTGGCGACATGGAAGGCGCGTGAGACCAGCTCGGGGATGCGGGCGGCATCGTCGATCTGCACGGTCCATTTGGTCATGGTGCCGAAGACGGCGCTGTAGTCGAGTTCCTGAAACGCCTCGCGCTCCATCATGCCGCGCGCGACCTGGCCGACGAAGACGATCAGCGGCGTCGAATCCTGATGCGCGATGTGGATGCCTGCGGAGGCGTTGGTCGCACCCGGTCCGCGCGTGACGAAGCAGATGCCGGGCTCGCCAGTGAGCTTGCCCTGGGCCTCCGCCATCATGGTGGCGCCGCCTTCCTGGCGGCAGATGGTGACCTCGACCTTGGCGTCATGCAGCGCATCGAGCGCAGCCAGATAGCTTTCGCCGGGTACGCAGAAGAGTTGCTTCACACCATGCAGCACAAGCTGATCGACGAGGACCTGGCCGCCGGTGCGTGGGACGTTCGATGTCGTGGGGGCTTTGGGGGTTGTCTCCATGGCGTGCTTTTCGTGCTTTCAAAAAGATGGCTTGTTGGCGCTGGCCCCGGTGAACTGCAGGCGCTGTGGGTTCAGGGACCGCTGCCGGATTCTGTGCCGATCATGCCCGAGGATGCAAGCGCGTGCTGGCAGGCCTCGACGGCGTCCTGCCGCCAGAATTCGGTGGCAGCGTAAAAGCCCTCCCAGATGCAGCCATTGCAGCCGCGCCCGCAGCAGGTGTCGGGCTCGGGCGGGGGGCGGCGCAGTGCGATGCCGAGTGCTTGCGCGTGCTTTTGCAGCGCGGCGAACAGCTGGCGTGCTTGTGCCAGCTCGCCCGTGATGCGCGCAGTGGCCAGTTGCTGGAGGGGAACGTCGAGCGGCGCGAGGCTCACTTGTCTCACTTATCGCGACGTTTCGACCTGGATTTGGGCGTGTTCTGCTCTAGGTAAGAGGCGGTTTCGGCGTCGAGCACGCGGCGCTTTTTGAGGCGCACGGCGTATTGCACGAGAAAGGCAATTCCGAGCGCCAAGGCAAACCAGCCGACAATATAGGCTTGGCGCATCAAATCCTGCACGTCCGGCGAGCGGGAAAAATACGGCGCCAGAAGAATGATCGCGCCGATAAGGGCGCAGATGACGCCTTTGAAAAGCACATCGTTGTCGAGTTTGCGCGACGGTGTAGTGGGGGCAGACATGTGAGGGCGGGGCGCGGCACGCGGCCACGCTTGCTGATGCAAAAGCCTGATTATCCTTGTCTCCCGATTCAGTCTCTATTCGTGAAAGTACAGTTCCATGGCCATTCAATGGTTTCCCGGTCATATGCACCTGACGCGCAAGGCGATCGAGGAGCGCATCAAGGACATCGATGTGGTCATCGAGATGCTTGACGCGCGCCTGCCGGGCTCCAGCGCCAACCCGCTGCTGGCCGAGCTCACCGGCCACAAGCCCGCGCTCAAGGTGATCAACAAGCAGGATCTGGCCGATCCGACGCGCACGCCGCTC
The DNA here is from genome assembly GCF_011305995.1 of Diaphorobacter sp. HDW4A. Lineage (GTDB taxonomy): Bacteria > Pseudomonadota > Gammaproteobacteria > Burkholderiales > Burkholderiaceae_C > Diaphorobacter_A. The sequence continues at coordinate 944,665 of NZ_CP049910.1, forward strand.
TGGCTCGATTGGTACAACGCCAAGCTCGAGACGCATGCGATTGCGCTGGACGCCTCCGACGCGGCCCCTGCACGCAAACTCATTGAGGGCTGCCGCAAGCTCGCACCCACGCGCGCGGGCCTCGCGAAGCCGATGCGAGTGCTGATCTGCGGCATTCCCAACGTGGGCAAGTCCACGCTGATCAACACGCTCTCAGACAAGCGTCAGGCCAAGACCGGCGACGAGGCCGGGATCACCAAGGTCGAGCAGCGCATCGTGCTGGCCGACGATTTCTATCTGTGGGACACCCCCGGCATGCTGTGGCCGCGCATCATCGTCAGCCAGAGCGGGGATCGCCTGGCCGCTTCCGGTGCAGTGGGCCGCAATGCCTACGACGAGGAAAGCGTGGTGCTCGATCTGCTCGCCTACCTCAAGCTGCACTATGGCGCGCAGCTGAATGAGCGCTACAAGCTCGGGCTAGACGCGGCCGAGATCGGCGCGCTGCACGACGACGAAGTGCTCGAGAAGATCGCCCGCAAGCGCGGCGCGGTGATGCCGGGCGGCAAGCTCAATATGCAGAAGGCCTCTGAGATTGTGCTGACGGATTTTCGTGGCGGCGTGCTGGGGCGTGTTTCGCTCGAAACCCCGGCCGAGTACGAGGGCTGGCTGGCCGAAGCGGCAGTCAAGGAAGAGGCGCGCGCACTCAAGAAGGCCGAACTGGACAAGCGCAAGAAGCGCAAGGCCCCGAGCCGCGAGCGCCCTCGCACGCCGGAGTGAACGGAGAGGAAACACCCCCTGAGTCGCTTCGCGCCTTCCCCTCTCTCGCTTCCGGGAGTGGGACGCAGCCAGTGCGGCGGGGCGGCCCTTGCGCGGCGGCCCTCGCTTCGGCCGCGCCAGTTTTATGCGCTGAGAGGTGCGAAGCGCCATGAGTAACTGAAGTGAAGCGGCGTGCTCGCGCTGATGGGAGTTTGCCGCTGAAATAGTCGGTTTATGATGGTGTGCATCGCTTGATTGAGTTGTTCCATCATGAATCACAACAACGGCAACCCGGATCTGCATGCTGCTTCTTCATCTCTATCCTCTTCGAATGGCCCGCGCGCGCTGTCGCTGCTGCGCCATCGTGACGGCCACCATGCCAAGGTCACCTATGAAGAGCTGTTCTTTGACTTGGTCTATGTGTTCGCGGTCACGCAGCTCAGCCATGCGCTGCTGCACCACCTGAGCTTCGCCGGGCTTGTCGAGACGCTGATCCTCTGGTTCGGCGTCTGGCTTGGTTGGCAATACACCTGCTGGTTCACCAACTGGTTCAACCCTGAAGCACCGGCGATTCGCGGTGTGGTGTTCGTCTCGATGCTGCTGGCACTGTTCATGGCCTGCGCGATTCCCGAGGCCTATGGCGCCAAGGGCGTGATCTTTGCATGTAGTTATGTGGCCATGCAGGTGGGGCGCACGGCCTATGTGGTGTGGCTGCTTGGGCCATCGCACCCAATGGCGCCCAACTACCGGCGCATGCTGGGCTGGCTGAGCATCGCAGGTGTCTTCTGGATCGCGGGCGCGTTTGCTGAACATGAATGGCGCATCGCCCTGTGGCTGGTGGCCATCGCCTGCGAGTACTTCTCGCCGATGATCGGCTTTGCGTTGCCGGGGCTGGGCCGCTCATCGACAAGCGAGTGGACCATCGAAGGCGCGCATCTGGTCGAGCGCTGCCAATTGTTCGTGATCGTTGCGCTCGGCGAGACGCTGATCGCCACCGGCGCCGTGCTGTCCAAGGAGGAGCATTGGGGCCTCGGCTTGCTGCTTGCGTTGGGTGCCACCTTCTTCGGTACCCTGGCGATGTGGTGGCTGTATTTCGGCACCTCGAGCAAGGATGCGAACACGGTCATCACCACATCCGATGACCCGGGCCGCATCGGGGCGTATTTCCATTACATCCACGTGGTGCTGGTGGCTGGCATCATCGGTAGTGCGGTGGGCAATGATCTGGTGATGGCCCATCCCTACAGCATGCTGAGCACCGCGCAGGTGTTCACGCTGGTCGGCGGACCGGCGGTGTATCTGCTGGGCAGCGCGTTCTACAAGCAGGTGGTCTATGGCTGTGTGCCGATGTCGCACATCGCGGGTGCGATTGCGCTACTGGCGCTGGTGCCCGTGGGCTTTTACGCCAACCTGCTGGTGATGGGCTGGCTCACCACGGCCGTGCTGCTGGTGGTGAGCTTTCGTGAACTCCAGGTGCAGCGCAAGCCTCGCGTGGGCAATGCGGTGCCGCACCACGGTTGAATGTGGCGGAGTGCGGCGGGGCACAGGGCCACTCACATCTTTTTGGGATGCAATTTGATCTTGCCTTCGCGAATATAGCGGTCGTATTCATCACGCGGGATGGCCGTGAGTCCAGCGGTTCTGGAGTCGTCCATCCAGCTGATTGTGACGCTGTCAGGCGCATAGTCCAGATCGACCGGACCTTCCGGAATGGTCATGGGAACGCCTTCGCCTTCGCGATAGGTGACGAGGCCGTGAATGGTGGCAGGGGCTGACATGGTGTGTCTCCTGGTGGTTGAGCCAAGATCAGGCACCGGGCGATCCGGGCAATGAATGACCTCTCCATTAGAGGCGCACTGGATGGCGATTGCGTGTCAGACCAGAGCGCGATTCCAATCCGTTACGCGGAACGTTTGACATCATCGCCCTCGCTGGCATGCACCCATGGCATGCTGAGCACGCGATCATGCCAATCGCGCAGGTCCGGGTTGGGCGGTGTCGTGCCAGCCTGGCGAAGCGATAGCCCGCTGTGCAGATGCAGCCGCTCGCCGGTTACCGGATGCGGAATCGACAGCTTCCAAGCGTGCAGCCACAGCCGCTGCAGGCCCAACTGCGTGGCCCACCAGCGGTTGAGCGGGCCCTTGCCGTGCGTGGCGTCGCCCAGAATCGGGTGGGCGATGTGCTTCAGATGCCTGCGGATCTGGTGGCGACGGCCGGTGAACGGTGTGGCATGCACGAGCGATGCGCGTGTGTGTTCAAAACGCGGATCGCTCGCGATGGGCAACTCAAGCCGCGCGATGCAGCGCAGCTGCGTGTGCGCATCCTGCACGGGCGCGTCGGGCGGCGCATCGTCGGGACGCAGCGCGTGGTCCACATCACTGAGCGGCGGGGCCCAGCCGCGCACCAGCGCTAGATATTCCTTGTCCACATCGTGGCGCTGAAAGGCTTGCGCCAGTTCGTGCGCGGCGTCCGAATGCAGGCCCATGACCAGCACGCCGCAGGTGCCTTTGTCCAGCCGGTGAACCGGATAGACATGCCGTCCGAGCTGGTTGCGCAGCGCCTGCATCACAAAGCGCGTTTCGCCCGCATCCAGCCCAGTGCGGTGGACCAGCCAGCCCGCAGGTTTGTAGACTGCCACCACGTGTTCGTCGCGCCAGAGCAATTCGAGGGGGGGCAGTGGGGCGGGACGGTTCTCGGACAACACTATGACGATAGGAAAAAATGGTCAATAAGCGACAAGCATAGCCTGTGATTGGTATGACAATGATAAGCATGAACATCACTGTCAGCGCATCGCCCAAGAGTCCGACCATTCTGCCTTTGTCCCTGCTCGTGCAGGCCCGGCGCGATGATCCTTCGCCGCTCATCCTCTACCACGGACGATGTGCGGACGGTTTCTCGGCGGCGTGGGCAGCCTGGCAGTTTTACGAGGGTGAGGTGGAATGTGTGGGCCTCACGCACGGACAGGTGAAGACCATGGACGATTTGCCGCCGCTTGAAGGCCGAGCCGTCTACATCCTCGACTTCTCGTTCAACGCCGAGATTCTTTCGCAGATCGACGAACGTGCGGCCAAGCTCGTGCTGCTTGATCACCACATCAGCGCGCAGCGCGAACTCGGCAACTACCGCTGCCGCTGCGGTGTCGTGCACTTTGACATGAACAAGTCCGGTGCCCGCCTGTCCTGGGAATTCTTTCATGGCGATGCGCCCGTGCCCGAACTCATCCGCTTCGTCGAAGACCGCGATCTGTGGCGCTGGCAGTATCCGCAGACGCGCGGCTTTGTCTCGGCGCTCGATCTCGAGCCGTTTGATCTGCAGCGTTGGCAGGAAATCGCCGATTTCACACCCGAGCAGTTGACCTCCTTTGTCGCGCGCGGCGCTGCCATGGACGAGAAATTCCGCAACCTCGCGGCCGACATCGCGCGCGATGCGCAGCCCGTCAACTTCAATGGCGAGCAGGGCGTGATGGTGAATGCGCCGGGTGCGTTCCACAGCCTCGTCGGCGATCTTCTTTCAGCTGAAAGCGGCACGTTTGCACTGATGTGGCAGGTCGGATCGGAAGGCCAGATCAAGGCCGGTCTGCGATCACAGCGTGGTTACGACTGCTCGGTGCTGGCGGTGAGCATGGGCGGCGGCGGACATGCGCAGGCCTGTGGTTTCCGCATGGCGGCTGAGCGCTTGCCTGAACTGCTCAGTGGGACGTTCAAGGCCTGAGATTTTCGTCCTCGTGCACTTGGATTGAGTGCTGGACTTCTGCCGCAGCGCAGTGGTTGCGTTCCGGGGCCGGGATTGCGCTCGGCGACGCAATCACTTTTTGCTTGCGCTCTCAAAGTAACCCCAAACGCGCTTTCAATACCTGCGGCAGAACGCGCTTTACGCTGCGCGCCCCGCTCGAACAACCGCCGCAAGGCAGTTGGGAAGAGGAGGGTGCGGCACTTCGCGTTGCTCGCGCCTTCCTAGGGTCATTGATCTCCTTGTCTGGCGGCTTCTTCGAACTTGTCCACGTCGCGCAGCGTCGGAAAAATGCGGGACCACAGGCCCACCACGGCGAGCGTGCAGACACCGCCCAGCACGGCGGCTGGCACGGCGCCGGCCCATGCGGCGCTGGTGCCTGCACGGAATTCGCCGAGTTCGTTGGATGAGCCGATGAACAGCATATTGACCGCGTTCACCCGGCCGCGCATGTGGTCGGGTGTGGAGAACTGCACGAGTGCACCCCGGATGTAGACGCTGACCATGTCGGCCGCACCCGCGATCATCAGTGCGATGAACGAGACCGCGAACACCGTGGACAGCGAGAACACCAGATTGGCAAGGCCGAAGACGGCGACGGCGAGGAACATGGTGCGGCCGACCTTGCGGTTGAACGGATGCAAGCTGAGGTAGAGACCGGCGCTCACCTCGCCAATGGCCATGGCGCTTCGCAGTGCACCGAGGCCTTGCGGGCCGACATGCAGCACCTCGTGGGCGTAGATCGGCAGCAGCGCGATCACGCCGCCGAGCAGCACGGCAAACAGGTCGAGCGAGATGGTGCCCAGAATGATGGGGCGGGTGCGGATGAAGCGGATGCCCGCGCCGAAGCGATCGAACATCGTGCCCTGCACAGGCGCGGGCGGGGATGCGAACTTCACGGGCACGAGCCACACGAGCAGTGCGGTGCCAAGGACCAGGCAGGCACAGCAGACGGCATAGGTCAGCTGGCCGCCACCGATGGCGTAGAGCACGCCGCCGAGAAACGGGCCGCCGATGGAGGCCGAGCGCATGATCATGCTGTTGGCCGCGATGGCCTGCGCCAACTGCTCGCGCGCGACGATCTGCGGCAGCAGGCTTTGCAGCGCCGGGCCCGAAAACGCACGGGAGCAGCCGAACAGCACCAGCACCGCATAAATGCCACCGACGCCCGCAGCGCCATGCCCGGAAAGCCACCACAGCAGCGCGCTGCAGACGGCGCCGACCGCCCAACTGGTCGCCAGAATCGGCTTGCGCGCGAAGCGGTCGATCAGGTCACCGGCGGGTAGCAACAGCACCAGCATTGGCAGGAACTGCGCGAGGCCCACGTAGGCGAGCGCCATCGGCGAGCGCGTGAGGTCGTAGACCTGCCAGGCGACGACGACAGCCTGCACCTGCGTGGCGAACACGGCCAGCAGGCGCGATGCCATGAAGGAGAGAAATGCGGAGTGTCGGTAGATGCTTTGCGGCTCTGCGGACGACGGGGACGGAGGAGTTTGGACGGGCTGTGGCACGGGAGGAAGATGGCTTGCGATCGATGTTGTACGTTGTTGTGAGCGACAGCCACGGCGCGATGCCATGTGTGAAGCGCCTGAACGCAGAACGGAGTCCGATGCAGGCGCGCTGCGAAGGGGATGCTAACAAGCTGGGGGAATTTTCGCTGGTGCCCGGATATGTGCGCCTAGCGCGGATCGGGTCATTCCCGGCTGTACGGGGGATGCTGCTTGCGGTAGTTCCACGGGGCCTGCGGTCGTGCTTCTGACCACAGACCGAGGCGCTGCGCCTGCGCCCGGTCCTGCAATGACTGCATCGCGGGAATGGGCTTGTGGCGCCATGTGTACAGCCACGCCTGACCGCTCTGCAACTGGGCACTGGCCGCATCGACACCGCCGCAGCGCACGTGGGCGACCAAGCGCTCGTACTGGTCGCGGGTGACGGTGGCGATTTCGGCTTCTTTGCCGAGGCACAGTGCTTCAAGGTGCGCCTTGGACTCGCGGCCAAAGTTCTGGCTGAGTTCCGGTGCGTCGATGTCGGCGATGCGTACTTTTTCGGGCCAAGCGATCGACGAGCCTGATGCGTGACAGCGTGTAAACAGGCTGTCGCCATCGCTCACGTGGACGACCAGACAAAGGAGAGCGGCGGCGGTGTAGGGCATGGTGGAGGGGTGCAACTGGCGGTGGGTGGCGGTAGGACCACTGTAGTTGCCCCTGCGGGTCACGGGCTGCGCGAAAGCAGAAACTGCCCGCTTTGCACGGGCTGAGTTCAGCTTGATTGAGCCGTCTGGCGGATCACGCCGCTGGCCTGCAGATGCGCCACCTGCGCCTCGGTCAGTCCGGCTTCGCGCAGCACAGTCAGCGTGCTTTGTCCGATCTCTTGTGGCTTCACGCGGTAGCTTGCCGGGGTGCGGCTGAGCTTGATCGGCGAGGCGACCGAGCGGAAACCATCGACCTCGGCGATCATGCCGCGATGCGCTGTGTGCGGGTGCTTGAGCGCATCCACCACGTTCTGGATCACGCCGCAGGGCACACCGACCGCCACGAGTTTCTCGAACAGCGCCTGTGCCTCGAACGCGCTGAACGCGGCCTGCAGGTCTTGCTTGAGCGCGAAGCGGTTCACCGCGCGCGTGGCGTTGGTCAGATAGCGCTCGTCGCGCGCGAGATCGGCGTGGCCCACGGCCTCGCACATCCGCTGGAACTGGCCGTTGTTGCCCACGGCCAGAAAGATGGGTTCGGTGGCCGTGGCGTAGGTGTCGTAGGGGGCGATATTGGGGTGACCGTTGCCCGAGCGTTTGGGAGGCTTGCCGGTGAACAGCGTGTTGATCGAATGCGGGTAAAGTGAGAACAGCGCGCTGTCGAACAGAGCCGACTCCACCGATTGACCGAGGCCGCTTTTCGCCCGCTCCTGCAGCGCCATGAGGATGCCGATCACCGCGTTGAGGCCGGTGGTCACATCGACGATGGGCACGCCGATGCGCGTAGCGACACCATCGGGATCGCCGTTGATGCTCATGAGTCCGCTGAGCGCCTGCACCGCCGCGTCATATCCCGGCAGTCCGCCAAGCGGGCCGGTCGCGCCGAAGCCTGTGACGCGGCAATGGATGAGGCGTGGAAAACGCGCGCGCAGTACTTCCTCGTAACCCATGCCCCAGCGCTCGAGCGTACCGATCTTGAAGTTCTCGATCAGCACATCGGCGTCCTTCAGCAGCCTGAACACCAGCTCGCGCCCGGCCGGGTCGGCCACGTCCACGCACACCGTGCGTTTGTTGCGGTTAATTCCCGCGAAGTAGGACGCCATGCCCGCGTCGTCGAACGGCGGGCCCCAGGTGCGGGTCTCGTCGCCCTCGGGGCCCTCGACTTTGATCACGTCCGCGCCATGGTCGCCAAGAATCTGCGCGCACAGCGGACCGCCCAGCACGCGCGAGAGATCGACGACCTTGAGTCCTTCGAGTGATGCCATGTGATGTGTCTCCTTTGATCTTTTCTGTCCGTGTCACGCCTGCTGCGGAACCCAGCGCGCCGCGCGCTTGTCACGCGATGCGCTCACGCCTTCGACGGCCTCAGTGCGCATCTGCGTGGCGAACCAGTGCGATGCGGCATCGAGATAAGTAGGCAGCGCCGGGTTGCCCGCGAGCGGTGTCGTAGGAACGCAGGCCAGCATGCGCTTGGTGACGATGCTGGCCTCGGGCGCTGCGCAGAGCAACTGGCGCAGCACCTCCTGCGTTGTGCCGGCAAGCGCTTCGGGTGTGTCGCTGAGATAGTCGAGGAGGCCGACGCGAAGGGCCTCGGCCGCGTCGATGCGCTGACCAGTGAGCATCAATCGACGCGCGGTCTGCAGGCCAAGCCGTGCGGCGACAAAGGGCAGGATTTGCCCCGGCACGAGGCCGATGGCGACTTCGGGAAAACCAAACTTGGATGCGGGCGATCCGATGCAGATGTCGACCGCACAGGCCAGACCCGCACCGCCGCCCATGGCCGCACCATGCACGCTGGCCACCGTGATCTTGGGCGTGTTGACGAGCTGGGTAAGGAACTCGCCGTACTGCCGGTTGCCGGCGGCCAGCGGGTCGCGGCCATCGGTGCCGACGGGCTCGCTAAGCCTGTCCTGAATGTTGCCGAGATTGCCGCCCGCGCTGAATGCCGGGCCTGCGGCGGTGAACAGGATCACGCGCACCTCGGGCGATTGTGCGGCCTCATGCAGCGCGGAAGAAAGAGCCTGCACCATGCCGCCGCCCAGCGGATTGCGCGACTCGCCGCGATTGAGTTGGATGGTGCAGACAGGGCCTTGCCGCGTGACGAGCACCAGATTGTTCCAGTCGTTCGATGGGTTGGTGGACATGTGATTTCTCCGGATTCAACGGACGATGGAGTCGATATGAAAATGCAGCTGCGCACTACAATGAATCACGCCCGCACGCTGTCTGCGGGGCGCATCACCGATCAAAGAAGGAGACACCTTGCGCAAGCCTTTGCGGCACCGAATCCGGTGCGAATGCGGATGTGGTTGCGGATGCGTTGCCGACGACCACGCGGCGATGCGAGGAGCGACATGAGCGTTCGCAATCTGGATATAGGCCAACTGCGCACCTTCGTGGCCGTGGCCGAGCGCGAGAGCTTCACCAATGCGGCGGAAAAGGTGTTCCGCACGCAGGCGGCCGTATCGCAGCAGATGCAGAAGCTCGAGGAGTTGGTGGGCTGCGCGCTGTTCGAGCGCGTGGGACGCAACAAGCGGCTGACTACCGAGGGCGTGCGGCTGCTCGAATACGCGCGGCGCATGGTCACGCTCAACGACGAGGCCTACCGCGTGATCAGCAGCCAGGAAAGTCACCAGTCGGTGAAGATCGGTGCCTGCGCCGATGCGGTGGATACGCTGGTGCCGACCTATCTGGAAATCTGCGCCGAGAATTTCCCGTCGCTGAGTATCGACATCAAGGTGGCGCAGAGCCGCTGGCTGGGCACAGCGCTGCGCAAGGGCGACATCGACCTGATGCTGGATATCGTGCCGCATGCGGGCTTCGAGCATCTGTTGCTGCGCTCTTCGCCCTTGGCGTGGATTGCGGGGCTGCGTTATCGCCATCAGGCAGGCAGCTCGGTGCCGCTGATTCTCATGGAGAACAGCTGTCCGTTCCGCAACAGCATGGTGCAGGCGCTGACCGATGCCAACATGCCATGGCATTGCGCGTTCCAGACCTCCACGCTCGCGGGCATCCGTGCAGCGCTGCGAGCGGGTCTCGGCATCACCGCGCGCACGCTCGAGATGCTTGCGCCGGATGTGCGCGTGCTCGATTCGCAGGTGCGCCTGCCCGCGCTGCCCGCGATGCAGTTCCACCTTTACTGGCGTGACGATGCTCAGAGCGACAGCGCCAGGAAGGTGCTGCAGCTCATAGCCTCGCGTTGAGCGGAGTGAAGGAGGGGCGATCTGTATCACGGTTGCTGCATGCCAGCGTCGATGATGATCTTGCCCCAGAGCCGGGTGTCGCGTTCCTGCAGCATGGTCAGATAGTCGGGCGCGACCGGTGTCGGCACGAGGCCCTTGGACATCAGGAACTCCTTGCCTGCGGGGGCCGACAGCGCCTCGCCAATCCATTGCGAGAGCGCTGCCGAAACGGCGGGCGGCGTCGCTGTCCTGGCGCTCCAGATGGCGATCCACGAGCTCACGTCGAAGCCTGCAAAGCCAAGCTCGGCGACCGTGGGCACATCGGACAGGCTGGGCACTCGTTCCGAGCCGGAGAGCGCGAGCGCGCGCACATTGCCCGCCTTGATCTGCGGAAGCGCGGTGACCATGTCGCAGAAATAGAAGTCGAACTGCCCGCCGATCAGGTCGGTCATGGCCTGCGCGCTGCTCTTGTAGGGCACGTTGACCGCGTTGATCTTCGTGAGCTGCTTGAAGCGCTCGCCCGCGATGCGGCCGCCGACGTTGGCGCTCGCGAACGACAGCGGCTTGTCCTCCTTCTTGGCCCACGCGAGGAACTCGGCCGCGCTGGTCTGGGTGATGCGCTTGGGGTTCACGATCATCGCGTAGGGCGTCGATGCCATGTTGGCGAGCGGCGTGAAATCCGTCATCGGGTGGTAGCCGAGCTTCTTGTAGATGGTGGCGTTGGCCGCATGCGTGGACGAGCCCGATACCAGCAGGTTGTAGGCATCGGCGGGCGCGCGGGCCACGAACTCGGCGGCGATGTTGCCGTCCGCACCGGGCTTGTTTTCCACCACCACGGCCTTGCCGCCGCGCTGGGCAATGGCATCGCCAACGTAACGCGCGATGGCATCCGACGCACCGCCCGCGCCATAGGCCACGGTGATGCGCACGGTCTTGTCGAGCTTGCTCACCGGAGCCGCAGCGTCGCTGGTGAGGGCAGCGAATGATTGCGGCAACAGCAGCGACGCAAGGCCGGTGCCGGCCGCGCATTGCAGCCAGTCGCGGCGCGACCAGCGGGTGGCCTCGTCGGGGCTCTGGCTGGCGTTGTGGGGCAGCTTCATGACCAGTCTCCTTTGGGTGAAGAAATGCACGTTGAGAATCAGTGGCTCGCGTCGGGCAGCAGCGTCTCGGGGCAGTCGATTTCCATGTCGAGCAGCATCTGCGCGTAGCACTTGCCAAGCGGGTCGGAGCGCAGGCTGCACGAGCCGCCGCCGCCGAGTGCCTGGCGCAGCACGAAGTTCACCGCGCCGATGCCGGGCAGGTCGTAGCGCGTGACCGGTCCCACGATCAGATGCGCGAAATAGTCCTGCACGCGCTCTGCCGTCACCTGTTCGCGCAGCAGCGCGAGCCACTGCGGCGCGCGCGCCATCAGGCCGATGTTGGCGTCGTCGCCCTTGTCGCCGCTGCGGCCATGGGCGATGTCGCCGACGGTGATGCGCTGCGATGGCGATGCGGATGTCGTCGTTGGCTTCGCATCTTCTATCTGCTTGCGCTGCGCTGATGAAGTCGGCTGTGCGGCATGCGCGGTGACGCTGTGCACAGTGGTATCGCCGCTGATGTTCCATTGCACCGCCACCGCCTGCTTGGGAATGAGGAACGAGGTGGTGCGAATCACGCTTTGCACATCCGAGCGCCCGCCGAAATGGCTGCGCGTGCCCGGACCCATGGAGGTGCCGGCAGACGAAGCCTCCTTCTGCAGAAAGGCGAGGGCGCGCTTGTCATCATGCCGTGCGGCGATGCGAAGCACGATCTCGCGGCTCTCGCTTACGCGCCGGTGCGGGCCGTACATGGACTCTGCGCCCAGCAGCTCTATGAGTGTTTCACCGTAGTCCGCAAAGCCTGAGTTCAGCATTTGGGTGCGGGTGCGGGCGAGCAGTGCATCGGCCGTGCGCCGCGCCTTGGCGATGGCGCGTTGGCCGCGAATCGCCATCATGATCGTGATGTGCGAGCCCTGCAGATAGGTGGCGGTGACCTTGTATTGATTGCTGGGCGCGGTGCCGCGCGCGCCGCTCACGCGCACCCGGCCGCCGCTGGTCTCCTGGCCCGGCATGTCGTCGATGCGCACGTCGGTGAAGTCACAGACCACGTCGGGCAGTTCGTAGTGCGCGGGGTCGCCGATTTCGTAGAGCAGTTGCTCGCCCACGGTCTGCCGCGTGACGAGGCCGCCGTGGCCGCTTGGCTGGAACAGCTCGAACGCGCCGTCTGCTTGCAATTGCACCAACGGGTAGCCGATATCGGCCCAGTCGGGCACCTGTTCCCAGTCGGTGAACAGGCCGCCCGAACCCTGCGCACCGCATTCAATCAGATGGCCCGCGAGGCAGGCCTGCGCGAGCTGGTCGTGCTGCGTTTCGGTCCAGCCGAACTCGTGCATCGCAATGCCCACGAGCGGAGCGCAGTCCACGCAGCGGCCGGTGATCACGATGTCCGCACCCGCAGCCAGCGCGCGGGCGATGGGTGCCGCGCCGAGGTAGGCGTTGGCGGAGAGCAGCTTGGGCAGGGCTGGTGATGCGGCCTCGCCGGGCCATGGCTCGAATTGCGCTTGCTGTTCAAGCACATCGTCGCCGGTGACGATAGCGACCTTGAGCGCAATGCCTTGCTCGGCTGCGATCTTGAGAATCGCGTCGCGACAACCTGCGGGGTTGAGACCGCCCGCATTGCTCACCAGCCGCACGCCGCGCTGCGAGATGGTCTTGAGATTCGGCGCGACGGCGGCGGTGACGAAGTCCACCGCATACCCCAGCTCCGGCGCGCGCAGGCGGGCACGCTGCAGGATGGACATGGTGGTCTCGGCCAGATAGTCGAACACGAGATACTGCAGGCCGGGTTGCTCAAGCAACTGCGGCACGGCGATCTGCGAGTCGCCCCAGAAGCCCGATGCGCCGCCGATCAGAACGGTGCGAGATGCCGACGATGTTGGGTTCATGCTGCGGACTCCTTTTCGCTGGCTGCATCGTGTTCTGCGACCTCAAGAATCAGCTGGCCCGCGTTGAGCTGCATGCCGGTGGCGACGCTGAGCTTTTCCACCCGACCGGCGCAGGGCGCGAGCATGGGCATTTCCATCTTCATCGATTCGAGTACGACCAGCGGATCGTCCTTGGCCACCTGCTGCCCAGCCTCGACGAACACCGCAATCACGCGTGCGCTCATCGGTGCCTTGAGCACGCCACCCTTGCCGTCGGCATCGTCAGTGGCGGAGAAGTCCACCACGCGTTCGAACACATGGCTGTCGGCGCGGTCCTGTATCCAGAGGCGCGCATCGCCGTCGCGACACCAGCGCAGCCTGCGCCAGAGCCCGTCGAGCGCGAAGCTCAGCGTGCCGCTTTTGTCGGTCGCGTTCGTCTCGCTCTGCAGGTTGTTGATGTGCCAAGTGTGCGTGGGCGCATCGGGCGGCGTTCTCTTTTGTTTGGAGGGAGGGTGGCCCTCGCGGCAATGCAGACGGAGCTGGTCCGGCGCATCGCCGCGCGCGACCGTGCATTCATGCAATGTGGTCGCCGTGGGGCTAGTCACATCGCGCATCCAGAGGCTGCGGCCGTCGCGGCGGTCGCCGGCGAGCTCCGGGGCATTGAGCGATCCCACGCCGCCGCCGAGCAGCAGGGCGGCAGTCGCCTGTGCATGCTCGGACGGCGCGTGTGCCCATTCGGTGCTTTGGAGATCCTGCTTGCCGAGAAAGTCGGTCGTGACCTCACCTGCGATGAAGCGTGGATGCGCGAGACAGCGCTGCAGAAACCCGAGATTGGTGCGCACGCCAAGCGCCGTGGTTTCCTCGCAGGCCAGATGCAGTCGACGTGCGCAGGCCTCGCGTGTGTCGGCATGGGCCAGCAGCTTGGCGACCATGGAGTCGTAGAACGGCGTGATGACCGAGCCGCTGTGCAGCGCGGCGTCAGTGCGTATGCCTTCGGGTGCCTGCCACAGGCCCAGGGTCCCGACCTGTGGCAGATAGCCCTGCCAAGGGTCTTCGGCGCAGACGCGCACCTCGATGGCGTGGCCGCGCATCACCACATCGTTTTGATCGAAAGGGAGTGCCTCACCTTGCGCTACACGCAGTTGCTGCTCGACCAGATCGAGGCCGGTCACCAGCTCGGTCACGCCGTGCTCGACCTGCAGGCGGGTGTTCATTTCCATGAAGTAGAAATGCTCCTTGTCGGCGTCGAGCAGAAACTCCAGCGTGCCCACGCCGGTGTAGCCAATCGCGCGGCAGGCGTTGCGCGCTACCTCGCCCATGGCCGCGCGCAGCCCGGCGTTGACGGCGGGCGAGGGTGCCTCTTCGATGAGCTTCTGAAAGCGCCGCTGCGTGGAGCAGTCGCGCTCGCCGAGATGCAGGCAGGTGCCGTGCTCGTCGCAGAGCACCTGCACCTCGATGTGGCGGCCCTGCTCGATGGCGCGCTCGATGATGATCTCGTCCGAGCCAAAGGCGCTCGCCGCTTCGGACTGTGCCTGGCGAAACATCTCGGGCAGCTCGGCCGGGTCGTGCACCACGCGCATGCCGCGCCCGCCGCCGCCTGCAGCGGCCTTGAGAATCACCGGAAAGCCGATCTTTTCGGCTGCTGCGAGAATCTGCGCGACGCTGGTGCAGCCCTGTTCGCCGGGCACCGTGGGCACGCCCGCCGCCTGCATGGTGAGCTTGGCCTGCGCCTTGTTGCCCATGAGCGAGATGACCTTGGCAGTGGGGCCGACGAACACCAGTCCCGCATCCACCACGGCCTGAGCGAAATCTGCGTTCTCTGACAGAAAACCGTAACCCGGATGGATGGCTTGCGCGCCCGAACGCCTGCAGGCATCGATGATGGCCGCCGCATTGCGGTAGCTCTGCTCGGCAGCCGATGCACCAATGTGCACCGCGAGATGGGCGGCCTGCACATGCGGGCTTTGCGCATCGGCATCGGAGTAGACCGCAACGGTGCGTAGCCCCAAGCGCCGCGCGGTGCGGATCACGCGCAGCGCGATCTCCCCGCGGTTGGCGATCAGCAAGGTGTCAAAGCGCATGGTGGCTGGCCTTTCCTTGTGTTTGTCTTCGTGCTTTCGATGGGACTCAGGCCGCGCGCTTGGGCAGGGTGCCCATGTGCTTGCAGATGATGGTCAGCATGATCTCGTCGGCGCCGCCGCCGATCGAGATCAGCCGCAGATCGCGCCAGGCGCGCGAGACCTTGTTCTCCCAGGTGTAGCCCATGCCGCCCCAGTACTGCAGGCAGGAATCGGTGACCTCGCGGCACAGGCGACCGGCCTTGAGCTTGCACATCGATGCGAGTTCGGTCATGTCGCCGCCTGCCATGTGGACCTGTGCGGCGCGGTAGACAGTCGAGCGCAGCATCTCGACGTCAGTCTTGAGTTCGGCGAGGCGGAAATGCACCGCCTGGTTGTCGAGGATGGAGCGACCGAAGGCCTTGCGTTCGCGGGTGTATTCGATGGTGTCGTTGATCACGTTGTTGAGGGCCGTCACGCGCCGTGTTGCGCCGCTCAGGCGCTCTTCCTGGAACTGGCGCATCTGGTAGGTGAAGCCCTTGCCTTCCTCGCCGATGCAGTTGCGCACGGGCACGCGCACGTCGTCGAAGAAGACCTGTGCGGTGTCCGATGCCCACATGCCGACCTTCTTGATCTTGTTCATCGTGATGCCTTTGCGCAGCTTGCCGTTCTCGCGCAGCGGCACGCAGATCAGCGACTTGTTGCGGTGAATGTCGCCTTCGCTGGTGTTGGCGAGCAGGCACATCCAGTCGGCCTGCGTGGCATTGGTGATCCACATCTTGGAGCCGTTGATCACGTAGTCGTCGCCATCGCGGCGTGCGGTGGTCTTGAGCGAGGCGACGTCCGAACCCGCGCCCGATTCCGACACGCCGAGGCAGACCACCAGATCTCCCGCAATCGAGGGCTTGAGGAATTCCTCGCGCAGCGCGTCCGAGCCGAAATGCGTGAGCGCCGGTGTCGCCATGTCGGTTTGCACCGCAATCGCCATGCCTACGCCGCCCGAGCTGATGCCGCCCACGGCCTCGCAGAAGGCGATTTCGTAGGTGTAGTCGAGGCCCATGCCGCCGAACTCCACCGGCTTGTTCACGCCAAGAAAACCGGCCGAGCCGAGTTTCTTGAAGACCTCGTGCGCGGGGAAGATTTCGGCGGCTTCCCACTCATCGACATGTGGCTCGATCTCGCGCTCGATCAGCTTGCGCACGCTGTCCTGCAGGGCAATGTGTTCGGGTGTCATCATGATGGGGTCTCCGTTGTGTGGGATGAAGGGCTCGGTGCGGATCGACGGGGTCGCGGCCGCCCGGTGAATCGGAAATGTTCAGAAGGCTGTGCGGGCGCGTCAGAAACGCGCGACGCCGAACTGCACCGGATGCAATTCCCGCTCGCGCGCATCGGCTGCGGTGGCGAGCGCCATGGCCAGCCAGGCGCGGGTTTCGCGGGGGTCGATCACGCCGTCGTCGAGCAGCAGGCTGCTGGTGTGGATGGCGCCGGATTGCGATTCGAAGGTGCGCACGATGGCGGCGCTTTCCTCGTCGGCTTGCGCTTCGTCGAGCGCCTTGCCGCTGCGACGAGCGGATGCTTCGGCCACGAGCCGCATGGTCATTGCGGCCTGCTCGCCGCCCATGACGGCGGTCTTCGAATTGGGCCAGGAGAGCAGTAGATCGGGTTTGAATGCGCGGCCGCACATGCCGTAGTTGCCTGCGCCGTAGGAGGCTCCGCACATCACCGTGAAGCGCGGCACGCTGGCGTTGGAGAGCGCCTGGATGAGCTTGGCTCCATGCTTGATGATGCCGGCCTGTTCGTGTGCAGTGCCGACCATGAAACCCGTGATGTTCTGCAGGAACACGAGCGGCCGACCGAGCTGCACGCAGAGCTGGATAAACTGCGCGGCCTTGTTGGCACCGTCGCTGTCGAGCGGGCCGTTGTTGGTGAGAATGCCGATCGCGTGCCCCTCGATGGCCGCGTAGCCGCAGACCGTGGCCGCGCCGAACTGTTCCTTGAACGCGTGGAATGCCGAGCCATCGACCAGCCGCGCAATCACCTCGCGCATGTCCACCGGCGTGCGCCCCTCGACGGGCATGATCTGCAGAAGTTCATGAGCCTCGTGCGCTGGTGGCTCGAACGATGCCGGTGCGGCGTTGCGCCACGCGATCTGCTGCAGAATGCCGCGCACGCGCTGGATGCCATCGAGATCGTTGTCGGCCACATAGTCCGCGAGGCCCGAGGTGGCTGCATGCATGTCCGCGCCGCCGAGTTCCTCGTCGCTGGCTTCCTCACCGGTTGCGGATTTGAGCAACGACGGCCCAGCGAGATAGGCGTGGGCCTGTTCGCGCACCATCACCACATAGTCGGAGAGTCCCGGCAGATAGGCACCGCCCGCCGCCGACGAGCCGTGGATCAGCGACACCACCGGCAGCCCCGCAGCCGACAGGCGCGCCAAGTTGTAGAACATACCGCCGCCGACCATGAAGCGCTCGACCCGGTACTTGCGCAGATTGCCGCCCGCGCTCTCCACCAGTTGCACCAGCGGCAGCTTCTGCGCGAGCGCGATCTCCTGCGCGCGGATGAATTTCTGGCCGGTGAGTGATTGCATCGCCCCGGCGCTGATGCCCGAATCGTTCACCGCGATCATGCAGCGCACGCCGCTGATGTGGCCGATGCCGACGATCAGCGCGCTGCCCGGAACGCTGGTGGCAGGATCGGGATCTTCCAGACTGCAGTAGCCCGCGAGCGACATCAGCTCGAAGAACGGCTGATCCGCATCGAGCAGATGCGCCAACCGCTCGCGCGGCAGCAGCTTGCCCTGTGCATGAAACGCCTTCGCCGCACGCGCCGAGCGCACACGGGTGCGCTCCTCCAGCTCCCGCACCTCGGCAACGCGCGCCAGCATGTGCTCGCGATTGCGTTCGGCACCGTTGATCCTGACACTGCTGCCGTTGCTGCTGTTCATCCCGCCCACCTTCGCATCCATGGGTTGTCTCCCGTTGCTCAGTTCGCTTTGACCGGATTCCGCCGCCAACCGCATGATTCATTAGAAAAATGCGAGGCGGCGAGCGATGAAGGCAATAATGACAGAGACGCCATGCGCCATCCAACAAGAACTTCCCCGAGATTTCATAAGAAGATCTTATGAATGAGGGAGCCCGTACTTGTATTCAGCAGCGGGCTGTGAAACGAGCAGGGTGCTGGAACAATCACCCCAACGCCGAGACGAGGCGTCGCAGACGAAGACAGTACTCCTATACGGCCAGGAGGCGCAACGAAGGATCAAGCCTTGTATCGGCGCCCCCGCACGACCAACCAGTCGCCACCACAGGCGGCGTAAGAAACAAAAAAGCCAGCCCCATAAAAAACAGGAACTGGCCTTCAAAGATCAAAAAAGAAGAAGCTCAACGCATGCGTTCGGATTCAACGATCATGTCCAGAACGTAGGCGTGGGTGGGTGCATCGGCGGGAAGCACGCCATTCTTGGCCAGCGAGTAGCGATTCACGCGCACCACATTGCGAATCCCCGGCTCGAAGTTGTATCCCTCGATGCTGCCTTGCATGATGCGCCAGTCGCCAGTCACGCGTTTGATGCCTTTGTTGTCATAGCTCAGATCGCGTACTCGCAAACACTTGGCGTCGCGCATCAGTGGGTGGTTGCAGTTGACTTTCTCTGGCGCCACTTCGAGAAAGATGCGCTCGCCGGCCGAGCCGAAACGTGTGGCGGGTGTAGGCTGGCCGATCAGCTCCCAGCGCACGCCGTCAGCGAATGTCAGGTATAGGCGGATCGGCTGGTTGTTGCCAGCGGGAACGATCTGGAACTTCTGCGCCAGCGGCAGATGCTGCACGACCTTGCGCTCCTGCAGCATCTGCGCGTTGTCCACGCAGGCGCGCATGGTGGAGACGGGGCGCTGCAGTTCCAGCTTGTCGAGGCTGGTGGTGTAGCCAGCGTTCACCAGATTGCAGAGGTTCTGCACGCTGACCTGGTTGTTCTGAAAGCTCAGCGTTGGAGCGGCCTTGTCGGCGATCAGCCAGTCGTTGAGCATCTTGCCGTCCGGACCCATGACCTGCGAGAGGCTCCAGAAATATTGGGGCAGCAGTTGTGCGGCGTTGGAGTTGGGTTCCATGGGCTTGGGATCCATTGCGACTGGCGCAGCCGGTGTGGGCGTGGCGGCGGCAGGCGCTGCGACGGAGTTATTCTGGGGAATGGTGCAGGCCGAAACGACGGCAGCGACTGCGGCCACGGCGCCCAGACGTGCGAGGCGGGTTATGGGGGCGCTCAGGCGGGTGGATGGGTTCATGAACGAATACTCCCTGTTCGATTGGATATAGAGGACCATAACGGCAATTCGCCCTCGGCTGTGTCAGCCAAGGTTGGATTGCATGATGCCACCACTCGCGGGCTGCGATGCAGCGGCAGTCCGTACCGCATGACAGACCCGGCTTGGGTGGAATGGTTCCATGGGACTCCCGGGTCCCATGTTGCTTGAGGCCGGATCAGTCGATGAACAGCGCGGGATCGACCATGGTGCGGTTGAGCATCACGCCCCAGTGCAGGTGCGGGCCGGTCACGCGGCCGGTTGCGCCCACCTTGCAGAAGGCGTCTCCGGTCTTGAGTTCGTCGCCCAGCTTACAGTCCACCTTGCTCAGGTGGCAGTACATGGTGAGCAGGCCGCCGCCGTGGTCCAGCCACACGGTGCCGCCGTTGAAGAAATAGTCGCCCACGTCGATCACCCGGCCCGGCAGTGGCGCGCTCACCGGCGTGCCGGTGGCCGCAGCGATGTCCATGCCACTGTGGGGATTGCGTGGCTGGCCGTTGAAGATACGGCGCAGGCCGAACGAGCTGGAGCGACGCCCCGGCACCGGCACCCGCATGTGCAGATCGGCCGGGCGCGCGAAAGGGTCGCTGAACGTGGCCATGATCTTCTGCTGGTGGTCGCGCTCGCGTTCGTAGCGGGCGTTGTCCTCTGGTGAGAGATCCACCGTCTTGGGCGATACCTTGAGGCGTTGCTCGGTGTATTTCTTGGCCCGCACCTGGTAGTCGACTGCGCGCGTTCCCTTGTCCGTCTGCACATTGACATGCTGCTCGCCCACTGAAGCCGCGAGAGGGATGCCGACGACGGCGGTCCACTCGATCATGTCGCCGAGCACAAGCACCTGCGAGTCGCCGGTCGTCACCTTGGGCCGCTGCGGCGAGGGGCCGAGTGAGAGCCGCACCACGCCACCGGGCACGCGACTGTCGTGGGGCCACAGCGACAGGGCTCCGGCATCGGGCTCAGGGGCGCGGGTTCTGGCGGCGAAGGCGGGCGGCAGGACGGACAGCAGGCAAGCACCTCCGAGCGTCTGCATCCATTGGCGGCGAGGGAGGGTGTCGGGGGGGGATTCTTCGTTCATCGGTGAATGGGATCTCTGCGGGAAATGGCCGCCTCAGTATGCCGGGTTTGAACGCCAGATTGGTGAACTGTGGCCTTGCGGGTGTTTTCAATGGTGGGAAAACGGGACAAAGGGTTCAGCGACCTCTTTCGCGCTCCCTCTCCCGTTCCCTGTCGTTATTGCGGTTGCCATGTGTCTGCGCTTGCGACTGCGCCTGACGTTGCATCGCCTCCATGCGCTGGGCCTGCTGCTGTTGTTGTTGTTGCATCTGTGCTATGCGTTGCTGCTCGGCCTGCATCTGTTGTTGATGTTGTTGCTGTTGGCGCATCTGCTCCTGCTGCTGGATCTGCTGTTGCTGTTGTTGGCGCTGCTGTTGAATTTGCGCCATGCGTTGTTGTTCGGCTTGCAGCTGCTGTTGACGTTGTTGCTCCTGTTGCTGCTGGATTTGCTGTTGCTGGATGTGGCCCATGCGCTGCTGCTCGGCCTGTTGCTGCTGGCGGGCCTGCTCCTGCATGCGTTGGTGCATCAGTTCCTGCTGTTGTTGCTGTTGATGCTGGGCCTGCATCTGCTGTTGGCGCATCTGATCTTCGGCTTGACGGCGGGCCTGCATTTCCTGCTGATGCCGTGCCTGTTCTTCCTGTTGGCGTTGCTGCTGCGCGTGTTGTTGCCACTGCATCTGGCGAGCGTGTTCTTCGGCGCGGCGTTGGGCTTCCTGCTGTTGGTGCTGCTGTTGTTCCTGTGCCCGTTGCTGCTGAAGGTTGCGCTCATGCATGTGGGCGATGTGTGCATCGCCCTGCATGTCATGACGCATGGGGGTGGGCGGGATCGCAGCGCTGGGCGGCATCGGTGGGCGGTCTTGATTCATGGCCATCGCAGCGGCTCCGGCAGCTGCTGCAGCGGCACCGGCGGCCAGTGCAGCGTTGCGGTTGTCGTGCATGTTTTCGGGGGCAGCCGACGGGAGCTGAGCTTCCGGTGGGGGTGGCGGTGGGGTGAACCTTGGTCGGTCTTGTGCGCGGCGGTTCGGGTCCACCACGCTGGGCGAGCGCGAGACGTAGGTCGTGTTGTTGAAGATCACCGCCGGGCGTGCAGCGGGCGGTGGCGGCGGCTCGCCCGGGTGCCAGCCGCGTGCGCTGGTGTCGCGCTGGCCCCAGTGCATGTTCCAACGGTGCCAGCCCCAAGGCCGGTGCTCCACCGTCTGCACAAGCACGACGCCCGATCCGAAGCCGATGAGTCCGGCGACCACCGGAGCGGGCACGGCATAGCGATAGCCGGTGTAGACCGGCATGGGCTCGCCATACATCAGCGCGGGGTCGTAGCGTGGAACGAAAACCATGTCGGGCTGGTTCTCGGATATCTCGATGTACTCGCCGGGCTGCGGAATCACCGGCTCGGGGTAGTCGTTGACCTCCATGTCGGCCGACGGCGTGTAGTTGGCAACGGGCGTTGGCTGCGGGGCTGCGGTCACCTTGAGCTGGTTCGAGCTCTTGAGTGTGCCCGCCTTGTTGGCGCGCTCGCGCATCACCTGGATGGCGTTGAGTACGTCGGTTGGGTGGTTGTAGTAGGCCTTGCCCAGTGCGGTGGTCCAGGGCAGGTTCGAGGCCAGTTGCTCGAGCACATTGGGGAATTCGGTCAGCGCTTTGATAGACGGGTCCCACGGCTTCTCGCTGGCGGCGTTGTTGCGTGTATCGTTTTTGATCAACTGCGGGTTCTGGGCGATCCAGACCTCGGCGGCCGAGACCTGATCGGGGTAGGTCGCACTGGCGAGCACCTGAGCGACCAGTTTGTCCGGATAGAGGGCGATGGGTGCGACCATCTGGTAGAGCACGCTGGCGGCGGGCAGCTGGTAGGCAACGGGCGTGGCCTCGGTGAGCACTTGCGCGGTGCTTGCGGCCGGTTGCACCGGCGCGATGACCGGAGCGGAGGCGGGTGCGTTGGCCTGTGGGCGTTGGCCATTGTCATTGCAGGCAGTGAGGATCAGCCCACCGGCGATGGCAACGGCAATTCCAAGGACGCTCAGCGGCATCTTGCGGCAGCATGGGGCGCACGTTGGCCTGTCGTGTTGGACGGGAGGATTGGAAAGTGCGGACTGCATCAAATGGCGCTCCTTGCCGAGCACGGTTTTGTTCTGTCTGCATCACGGTGGTCGCGGCGCTTTGGCAGTGATCCATGATGGGCCTACCAGAATAACGCTGCTGGCTTATGAATGTTGACCGGGATCTGTAGGTGGATTCCGACGCAAGGCAGATTTTTGGTTTCCGGCCCGTTGTTGTTGCGACCAGATATTGCCAATGTGAACGGCCGGTGAAGTTGATGCACCAATGAAAAATGGCAGGCTGCCTTGCGGTCAGCCTGCCATCGTGAGCCTGGGAGTGCCAGGAGCGCTTACTTGCCCCAGCTGTCCTTGAGCCCGGTGATGCGGTTGAACACCGGCTTGCCTACGGCGTGGTCCTTGCGGTCGGCCACGAAGTAGCCAAAACGCTCGAACTGGAATCGCTCGTCAGGTTGCGCCGAGGCGAGCGAGGGCTCGACATAGGCTGTGACGACCTTGAGGCTGTCCGGATTCATCAGCGCGAGGTAGTCCTTGCCGCCTGCGTCGGGTTGCGCGTCGGTGAACAATCGGTCGTAGAGGCGCACTTCGGCCTCCAGACCATCCTGTACGCCCACCCAAGTGATGGCCGCCTTCACCTTGACGCTGTCCGCGCCCGGCGTGCCGCTCTTGGTGTCGGGCACTACCGTTGCCAGCACTTTGGTGATGTTGCCATCGGCATTCTTCTCGCAGCCGGTGCACTCGATCACATAGCCGCCCTTGAGGCGCACCTTGTTGCCGGGGAACAGGCGCTTGTAGCCCTTGGGCGGCACTTCGGCGAAGTCCTCGCGCTCGATCCACACTTCGCGGCCGAGGGTGAAGTGGCGCTCAGGTGCCACTTCACCTTCCGCAGGGTGCGGCAGGGCGGGCAGGGTGCCGTTTTCCAGATGCTCGGCCGAGCCGAAGACGTCGGCCCAATTGGTGAGCTCAAGCTTGACCGGGTCGAGCACCACCATCGCGCGGTGGGCCTTGTTCTCGAGGTCCTCGCGCAGGCAGCCTTCGAGTGTAGAGTAGTCGATCCAGGCGTAGTCCTTGGTCACCCCGATGCGTTCGCAGAAGTTGCGGATCGATTCGGGCGTGTAGCCACGGCGGCGCAGACCCACGATGGTGGGCATGCGCGGATCGTCCCAGCCGTTCAGCAGGCCGCTGTCCACGAGGTGCTTGAGCTTGCGCTTGCTGGTGACCACGTAGGTCAGGTTCAGGCGCGAGAACTCGTACTGGCGCGGCTGCGGCGCGGCGATCAGGCCGCCTTCGCGCAGGTGATCGAGCAGCCAGTCGTAGAACGGGCGCTGGTCTTCGAACTCGAGCGTGCAGATCGAGTGGGTGATGTGCTCCAGCGCGTCCTCGATGGGGTGCGCGAAGGTGTACATCGGGTAGATGCACCACTTGTTGCCGGTGTTGTGGTGCTCGGCATGGCGCACGCGGTAGATGGCCGGGTCACGCAGGTTGATGTTGGGCGCAGCCATGTCGATCTTGGCGCGCAGCACGGCGGCGCCGTCAGGCAGCTTGTCATCACGCATGTCGCGAAAGCGCGCGAGGTTCTCGGCCACGCTGCGGTCACGGAACGGGCTGTTCACGCCGGGACGGCCGAAGTCGCCACGGTTGGCCTTCATGTCCTCGGCGGACTGCTCGTCCACATAGGCCACGCCTTGCTCGATCAGGTACTCGGCGCAGCGGTACATGAAATCGAAATAGTTGCTCGCGAAGTACAGGTTTTCGTGGCCGTCCGGGTCCTTCCAGTCGAAGCCCAGCCACTTCACCGATTCGATGATGCTGTCGACGTATTCCTGATCTTCCTTTTCGGGATTGGTGTCGTCGAAGCGCAGATGGCAGACGCCGCCGTAGTCCTTGGACAGACCGAAGTTCAGGCAGATCGACTTGGCGTGGCCCACGTGCAAGTAGCCGTTGGGTTCGGGCGGAAAGCGGGTGCGGATCTTGGCCGGATCGACAATGCCCTGCTGGTGGTGGGCCGCGTCGCCTGGATTTCCACCCCAATGGCGCTGGGCATAGGTGCCCTTGTCCAGATCGGACTCGATGATGTTGCGCAGGAAATTCGTCGGCCGCACGGGGGCTTCGGCTGCGTTGCTGTCTTTGTTGGTGTGAGGGTTGCTCATGTTGCAGATTTTACGACTTGGGGTTTGCCCTTGCGCGGCCCCACAAAACCTTCGATATTGCCATCAATATGGGCTGTTGTGACAGGTCGATCACGCGCTCTGAGACAATCGAAGGTTATGAGTGCCCCCAAGAAACATCAAGAAACGATAGAAAATGAAGCCGCCATCCCGGCAGGTCGTACCGATCTGCCGCCGGGCTGGCTCGAAGTCACCTCCATGGATATGGACGCGCAAGGCATTGCGCGCCGGCCTGATGGCAAGGTGGTCTTCATTGACGGCGCGCTGACCGGCGAGATCGTCACCGCCAACGTGCATCGCAAGAAAAACAACTGGGAAGCCGCGAGCCTCACCGAGATTCACCACGAATCCTCGCAACGCGTGCGCCCGGGCTGTCCCAACTTCGGGCTGCACGCCGGGGCTTGCGGTGGCTGCAAGATGCAGCATCTGCATGTGGCCGCGCAGGTGGCGAGCAAGCAGCGCGTGCTTGAGGACAACCTTTGGCATCTCGGCAAGGTCAAGGCCGAGACCATTTATCGCCCCATCGAAGGCCCGGCTTGGGGATATCGCTTCCGTGCCCGAATGTCGGTGCGCTATGTGCCCAAGAAGGACAAGGTGCTGGTCGGCTTTCACGAGCGCAAGAGCCGCTACATCGCCGACATGGAAACCTGCAAGATCCTGCCGCCGCATGTGGACGCGATGCTGCTGCCCATGCGTGAGCTGATCGCTTCGATGCAGGCGCGCGATACCCTCCCGCAGATCGAGCTGGCCTGCGGCGACGAAGTGACCGCGCTGGTGCTGCGCCATCTGAATCCTCTGAGCGACGGGGATCTCGCCAAGCTGCGCGCATTTGCCAAACAGTACGACGTGCAATGGTGGCTCCAGCCCAAGGGCCCGGACACCGTGCATCTGCTCGACGAGGGCGGCCCGCAGCTCGCCTATGCGCTGCCAGACTTCGGCATCCACATGCCGTTCAAGCCCACCGATTTCACGCAGGTGAACCCGCACATCAACCGCGTGCTCGTCACCCGTGCGCTGCGCTTGCTGGACGCGAAGAAAACCGAGCGCGTGATCGACTGGTTCTGCGGTCTGGGCAACTTCACGCTGCCGATCGCCACACAGGCCAAGGAGGTGGTGGGCATTGAGGGCAGCGAGGCGCTGGTCGCCCGCTCGCGTGAGAACCTGGCGAAGAACGAGGCCACGCGCGCAGAGGGTTCAGCGCTCGCGCCGACCAGCTTTGTCGCCCGAAACCTGTTCGAGATGACGCCCGAGATGCTGTTCGCCGACGGCAATGCCGACAAGTGGCTGGTAGATCCCCCGCGCGAAGGCGCATTTGCACTGGCTCAGGCGCTGGCGGACATTCACCAGGCGCGCATCGGTGCTGAGGGTGCGCCTGCCTTGCCCGAGTCGGGCAAGGACTGGCAGCCGCCCAAACGCATCGTTTACGTGAGCTGCAATCCGGCTACTTTGGCGCGGGATGCGGGGTTGCTCGTGACTTTGGGCGGGTATCGCTGTGTGGCGGCCGGGGTGGTGAACATGTTTCCGCATACTGCGCATGTGGAGAGCATGGCGGTGTTTGAGCTGGCCTGATCTTGTTGATCCGGCCTTGGGTCGTGAGCTTTCTCGACCGGTTTGCGTATTCCAGGGGCGGAGGCCGGGAGTTCCGCCCGGCGGCGGAGTCACCTTTTGCTTGCGCGCAAAAGGTGACCCAAAACGCGCTTTGAATACCTGCGGCAAAACTCTCTGCGAGCCTGCGGCTCTCCGCTCAGACAGCTTGCCGCAAAAGTGATCTGAAGAGGTGTTTACGGCACTTCGCTTCGCTCGTGCCGGATGAAAAAAATGGCATCCATTCGGATGCCATTTTTTCGGGCTATCTGGTCTTCAAGACCGCGAGCCTTCGAAGCTTGCAGGGCCTTCGATCACCCACCACAACGGCAAGGCTTCGACAACGACGCATGAGGGGCCGTCTTGCCGCCCCTGCACGATTGACGAACCAAGCCATCATTGAACAAAAGATCAGTCCCGCTCACCACCAAAGATGCCGAGCAATGCGAGCAGGCTTTGGAAAACGTTGTAGATGTCGAGGTACAGAGCCAATGTGGCGCTGATGTAGTTGGTCTCGCCGCCGTCCATGATCTGCTTGAGGTCATACAGCATATAGGCGCTGAAGATCGCGATGGCCGCGACTGAGATGGCCATCATGCCTGCGGTGGAGCCGACGAACACGTTGATGATCGAGCCCACGAACAGCACCAGCACGCCCACGAACAGGAACTTGCCCATGCCCGAGAGGTCGCGCTTGATCACTGTGGCGAGCGAGGCCATCACGAAGAACACGCCTGCGGTGCCCGCAAACGCAGTCATCACGAGTTCGGAGCCGTTCTTGAAGCCGAGCACCATGCCGATCATGCGTGAGAGCATCAGGCCCATGAAGAACGTGAAGCCCAGCAGCACGGGCACGCCAGCAGCGGAGTTCTTGGTCTTTTCGATGGCGTACATGAAGCCGAACGCGCCCACGAGGAACACGACCAGGCCCACACCGCCACGCAGCGAAGCGGTAATTCCGGTGGACACGCCGATCCAGGCACCCAACACCGTGGGAACCATGCTCAACGCAAGCAGCCAGTAGGTGTTGCGCAACACCTTGTTGCGCTCTTCTTGCGAAAGCACCTGGGAGGCGGAGCCCCAGTTGGTGACTTCTGGATTCATTTGTAGTTTTCTCCATTGGAGCCTGCAAGACGCAGACAGGTAAATTCTAGGTGGCGTCTACCATAGCCGAATGCAATACCCACGCATCATCCCGTACTTTTTGGTTTGGATTCTTTTGCCCCTGCGTGGGTATCCCGAATCCGGGGTGCAGGGTATGCTCACTGAGTAAGTCTCTGTTTCACTCACGCGCTCGGGAGCGTCGCCACCTCGCTGGCGTTCGATCCGGGCATTGTTTTCCTCCTGGCCGTTTGCCATTTCGGCATGCAGTCCTACAGATCACCCAAGCAAATCATGAAGACCAGCTCCGTTCTCGAACTCTCCGACCTCAAGAAGATCGCCGCCGCCGCTGAAGCGGAAGCGCTGCAAAACAAGTGGAACGTGACGATCGTGATCGTCGACAACGGCGGTCACCAACTGTGGCTGCAGCGCCTGGATGGCGCGGCTCCCGTATCGGCTCATATTGCCGCCGCCAAGGCCCGCACCGCAGCTCTGGGTTGCCGCGAAAGCCGCGTATATGAAGAGATGATCAACGGCGGCCGTGCCTCGTTCCTCAGCGCTCCAACCATCGAGGGCATGCTCGAAGGCGGCGTGCCGATCATGAAGGATGGCCAGTGCCTTGGCGCCGTGGGCGTGAGCGGTGTGAAGTCCACCGAAGACGCGCAGATCGCCAAGGCGGGTATCGCCGCCATCGGTCTGTAAGCCGACTTGCATGGCGTTGGGGCTTCGGCTCTTGCGCCGGCTGATGACGCTCAAAACAAAACCGGCCACGAAGTGATTCGTGGCCGGTTTTTTCATGAAGAAGAGGAGGTCAGTCTACGCAAACTGCGGATCGTGGGGCAAATGCTCTTTTCGGGAAAAAAGCGCCTGGCTAATGGAGCGGACTCGGTGGCTGGCAAATACGACCTTCGGACCGGAGTTAGGTCCTGGAGTCGCCCCACGATGAAACTTCGAAAATTCGGTACGAGTGTGCTGCTGCGGATGCTTACTTGGTGAGAATCAGCTTGCCGAGCTTGGTGGCCTGCAGGCGGTAGAGCACGCCGTTGTGGGCGATGGTCACGACCTTCTGGCCTTGCAGCAGGTTGCGGCTGTCCACCGATGCGCCTTCGGCCACATGGGCAATGCCTTGTGCCGCGCTGCGCGATGCACGCTGACCGCCAAAAGCTGCGTTGACAGAGCCAAGCATGGCGTTGGCTGTGGAAGCGGTGAGTGTGGCGGACATCGGTTGGTTCTCCGTTGTGTTTGCGATGAGTGAATGATAACCGTTCTCATTTATGAGTCAAGCGAAATTCCGCAAATAATTTGAGAAATTTTGTGTCGTTTGTTTTTTAGTCTTGACCATCGATTGATCGATCAATGGGTGGGTTGGTTTCCAGTGGCCGGAAGCGACAACGCCCGGCGCAGGGGCCAGGCGTTGATGATGTCGATGGCACCTTGGGTGGGTGCGATCTGGATGGCGGTTTACTTGGCCGGATCGGTCACGAAACCGATCTTCTTGATGCCTGTGCGCTGCGCGGCCGACATGGCCTGCGCCACACGTTCGTAGCGCACGTTCTTGTCACCGCGGATGTGCAGATCGGGCTGCGGTTCCTTGGCGGCTTCCACCGCCAGACGGGGCTCGAGTTCCTCGTCAGTGATGTCGAGTTCGTTCCAGTGGTACTTGCCGTCTTCGGTGACTGACAGCCGGATGGTCTCCGGCTTGAGCACTTCCTCGGTATTGGAGGCGCGCGGCAGGTCGACTGGAACAGCGTGTTTGATCACCGGCACGGTGATGATGAAGATGATGAGTAGCACCAGCATAACGTCCACGAGTGGCGTCATGTTGATCTCGTTCATCACTTCATCGGACTCATCCTGTGTGCCAAAAGCCATGGCGAATTACCCCTTCTTGATCGGCAACACCTTGCCGGATTCGCCGTGCGAGGAAACACGGGCACCGGTCACGAAGTAGGCGTGCAGATCGTGTGCAAAGCTGTTGAGACCATTCAGGATCGACTTGTTGCCGCGTACCAGAGCGTTGTAGCCCAGCACGGCGGGAATGGCCACGGCCAAGCCCAGGGCGGTCATGATCAGCGCTTCGCCGATGGGACCAGCCACCTTGTCGATGGTTGATTGGCCCGATGTGCCGATGGCGACCAGCGCGTGGTAGATGCCCCAGACGGTGCCGAACAGGCCGATGAATGGTGCAGTCGAGCCGACGGAGGCCAGGATCGCCAGACCCGATTGCAGGCGGGCGGTGAATTCGTCGATACAGTTGCGCAGGCAGCGCGTGACCCAGTCGCTCACGTCCAGCGAGTCATGCAGATGTGCCTGGGTATTGCGGTGGTGGGCAGTGGCTTCGCGGCCTTCGAGGGCCAGGATGCGGAAGGGGTTGCTCGGGTCGCTGCCCAGCTTGGTCATGCCGGCGGCGAAGTCTTCGCTGTGCCAGAAATCGCGCGCCACTTTGGCGTCTTTCTTGAAGCGCCAGATGTCGAGCGCCTTGATGATGATGACGATCCACGATGCCAGCGACATGGCCAGCAAGAGAATTGCGACGAACCGGGTAACGAAGTCACCTTGTATCCAGACATTGGCGATGCCAAATTGGGAATTCATGAGGAACAGCTCCTGCGAAACGAAATTTATTGTTGAAGAACGAAATTGACGGGCACCAGATATTCCATGGCCTCGGCAACGCCATTGCGTTTGCCTGGCACGAATTTCCAGCGCTTGACGGTATCGATGGCGGCGTTGTCCAGACGCTCGAAGCCGCTGGATTTGGCGAGTTCGACGCGTTCGGGCAAGCCTTGCGCACTGATCAGCACGCGCAGCGTCACCTTGCCTTGCTCACCCAGACGTCGGCTGACGGCGGGGAAGGTAGGCGACGGATTGTTTAGATACGCTGCGTTGCTCGACGGCAGCTCAATCTTGGGCGCGGCTGGTGCCACAGGCGCGGCGGGAGCCGGGCTGGGTGCGGCGACCGGAGGTGCTGGCGGCGCAGGCGGTGCCGGAGGCGTAGGCGAAATGACGTCCGGCGAGCCTGTGGGCGCATTGGGCGAAGGTGTCGGGTCCTTGATGGCCGCCGGCAACTGTGCCTTGGGCTTGGGGGGCGTGGGTGCAGGCTTGGGCGGCGTGGGCTTTGGTGGAGGAGGCGTGGGGACCGGCGGTGCGGGGGGCGTGGGCGGTGCAGCGGGTGGAGCCGAGGTGATGAACTCGCTGATCAGCTGCACGGGAGTGATGACTTCCGGCAACGTGTGCTTGCCCATGCCCGCTTGAATGGCCCACAGCGCTGCGATGTGAAGCGCCAGAACGGAACCCGCCACGACCGTATTGCGACCAACCTGTGTTGTGGTGTCTATTTGATCAATCTGGGACATAGAAAAGGCGGCCAACAGGCGCTTTGGAAATCCTCAAGCGCTGTCAGCGGCCGGGTATTCGAGGTGTTCGAGGTGTTGATTATTTGCGCAGAACCCACCAAACCGAGCCTACGACAAGAATCAAACTGCCTGCGAGTGTCGAGATGAATTCCATGCTTTGCTCTCTGTAATGGAGTTGGCAAGCTGGATCGTCTTCGGCGCAGTTTCGTTGTGCAGAGCGGCCACGGGGCCGGACGCGCAACACTGGGACACCACATCACGGGCGCACTGCTCGCAGCGACCGCATTGGGTGGCGACACCCAGTTCGAATTGAATTTCGTCGAAGCTCATGCCTGCGTGCGCATGGCGTGCGATTTCGCGGTCAGAGACTCGGCGGCAAACACAGACGATCATGGTGCAAAGAGGCCTAGCTGGCTTGTTGAATAAACGTACTGGAAGCGATTATAAATGCGAATTTATCGCATTCGCAATATTTATCACCTTCATGTCGTGTAACTATTGCGTAGAACCCGCACGACCCAAGGGCCATCAGCAATGCAGAGGCGAAAAAAAACCGACGGGCCAGTGCCGGTCGGTTTCTTTCGAGACGGCGCCAACCCTGAGGTAAGCGCTCTCTTTTGGGCTTACTTGACGTGCTTGCCGATCAGGCCAGCCATCTCGAACATCGAGACTTGGGGCTTGCCGAAGACTTCCTTGAGCTTGGCGTCGGCGTTGATCATGCGCTTGTTGGCCGCATCTTGCAGGTTGTGGGCCTTGATGTACGTCCACAGCTTGCTGATGATCTCCGTACGGGGCAGCGGAGCCGAGCCGACGACTGCAGCCAGAGCGGGGCTGGGAGTCAAAGGCTTCATGAATGCCGCGTTGGGTGTGCGCTTCTTTGCGGGTGCTGCCTTGTCGGTGGACTTGGATGCAGTTGCCATGTTGGATATCCCTTGTTCGAGAAATAGTGAAAAGACTCACCAGCGAAAAGCTGCTGCTCCACTGGCTGAGGCAGATGCTAATGGGAAAAAAACGGGTTTCCAAGGCGGGGAAACGATTTTTTGCCTTCATTTGTTTCCGCTGGTTTGATAGTCAGATACTTGTTTTGGGATGATCGCTCCTCTGAGACGCTGCGGCATAGGCGGATTGGGCGCTTCCCTCGAGGCCATGAATCACCGAGAGGCGTTCAAGTGAGAGAGGGAATGCACTCAACGTATCACTGGCAGATCGATCTGCAAGCTACTGATTTATAGGTGATTGTGCGTCTCTTGCTCCTTCTGTGCTGGCGAGGACATTCGACGTTCAGCAGGTGCAGTTTCTCTTGGGCGTCACTCTGGAGACTTTGGGAATGAAAGTGGTGATTTCTGCGCTGTCACTCTCAAAGAGGCTTTCGATGGACGGCTGTAATTAACTATTGGTTACAAACCCTGGTGGCGCTCTTGGGCAACAGTTCGGCGTCTCGAGAGAGCGATGGGTGGTTTTCTAGGGTATTCCCCTTGGATGGTGACGGGTGAGGGGGACCATTTTTGTTGGCTTGATGCAAATTCAGACTGTCATGTTTTGCCTTTGGCGCGCGAGTCTGAATGGGTGAGATTCATGGCACAGTGATGCATCAAAGATCAGACGCTGATTGCGTTCACGAATCAACCATCGGAAGGAAGGCAAGACATATGACATCCACCCCAGCCCAGAACATCAGCACTTGCGATCTTTGCGATGCGCATCTCAAGGACGATACGGGTGCATTCCGCGTACTGCCCCCGGTGTTCCAGGACTTCGGTGGCAAGCCTGCTTTCGCGGGGGCCATTGCCACGGTCAAGTGCTTCGAGGACAACTCCGGCGTGAAGGCGGCGGTCGAGACGCCGGGCAATGGCCGAGTGCTCGTGGTGGATGGCGGCGGTTCCGTGCGCCGCGCGTTGGTCGGTGGCAATGTGGCTGCGACGGCTGCGAAGAACGGCTGGGCGGGCATCGTGGTCTACGGCGCGGTGAGGGATATCGCGGAGCTGCGCCAGACGCCCATCGGCATCCGTGCGCTTGCACTCATTCCGCTGCCCACCGAGAAGCGCGGCGAGGGGCAGTCCGGCGTGACGGTGCTGATCTCCGGCGTCTGGGTGCGTCCAGACGAGTGGCTCTATGCCGATGCCGATGGCATCGTGATCGGCGCGAAGCAGCTCTGATCAGGCAGGTTTGAGGAGGTCAGTGATGGGATGCCGCTGCGCCGTTTCGTGAGGGCAGTGTGGCCAGTACTACGCTGGCCAGCGCAATGCCAAAGGCGATCAGCTGCAATTGGGTGAAGTGCTCGCCCAGTACCAGCACACCGAAAAGCGCTGCACTCACCGGCAGCAGTACCGTGAAGATGCCGCCCTGCGCGGCGGGAACCACCTTGAGACCGGTCATCCACAGCCACACTGTCCACATGCAGGCGGCGAGGGCGTAGAACAGCAGGAGCAGCCAGATCTTGCCCGGAACGGCTGCAAAATCGAAGTGCCATGCGAAATACAGCCCGAACGGCGTTGCCAGTGCGAATCCCCACAGATTGATGAGCGACGTGATGCGCTTTGGTCCGAGCGCTCCAGTGAGCTTCTTGCCAATCACTGAATACGCTGCCTCGCAGATCGATGCGGCCACCAGCAGCGTGTAGCCCAGCCATTCCAGATTGGCTTTGCCCGAGCCGGCAGCGCCCATCTCCGGATGCTGCGGCTTGGCGAAGGAAAACAGCGCAATGCCGAGCACCGCGCACACCACCGCAACCCAGGTGCGGGTAGCGATGTGCTCGCGCAGAAACAACCAGCTCATCACCGCCACACACGCAGGGATGGAGGCCATGATCACGCCGGCCGAGGTCGCGCTGGTCATGCTCACGCCGGAAATCATGCAGATGGTGAACAGGAAATTGCCAAGGAACGACTGCAGAAAGAGCAGTCCGCGCGTCTGCCTGGTCATCGGTGGCTCGTCGGCTCCCTTGCGCAGCCAATGCGGCATGGCCAGCACGCCGATTCCGAAGCGTAGCCAAGCCAGCAGAAAAATGGGGAAGGTCGCCGCCAGAGGCTTGGAGAGCGCAACATAGCTGCCGACGAGCATCATGCTCAAAGCCAGGCATGAATAGGCAACAGAGCGGCTGATCATGGTGAGTGACTGAAATCGGGAAGAGGATGTGATGGCACGCGACGCTAGGGACGCTTGTGCGCCCGTGCATCATGCCTGAAGCCGAAGCGGCATAGAAAGGGCGTGGGCGGCGGGGTTGCCGAGCGCTGATGGCGAATTCATTTCATTTTTCGCTATGTGAAGTAATAATTTCACAACATGAAAAGTAAAAATGTTGCGTTGCGACATTTTTTCTCGATACAAGAAATGTGATTTCGTATTCAGAAATTCAATCGCTAAGTCATTGATTTTAAATTAATAAAAATATCTCTTATATAAGACATAAGATTGAATTCAACTCTTATACAAGACTTAAAGTTGTCTCCAACGGCAAAGCAAATTCCCCACCCTGCGATGCCACCGCTTTTGCAAACCTTTCTTTCCTTTTAGGAGAATTTCCATGTCCAAGCTGACCAATCAACTGAGCCGCGAACAGCAAATTGCCGCCCTCGAAAAGGACTGGGCACAGAACCCCCGTTGGAAGGGTGTGAAGCGCAACTACTCTGCCGCTGATGTGGTGCGTCTGCGTGGCAGCCTGCAGCCAGAAAACACGCTGGCACAGCGCGGTGCTGAAGTGCTGTGGGAAAAGATCAATGGCAGCTCCAAGAAGGGCTACGTGAACGCATTCGGTGCTATCTCTGCTGGTCAGGCCATGCAACAGGCCAAGGCTGGCCTGGAAGCGGTGTACCTGTCGGGCTGGCAGGTCGCCGCTGACGGCAATACCAGCGAAACCATGTACCCCGACCAGTCGCTGTACGCCTATGATTCGGTGCCGACCATGGTTCGCCGCATCAACAACACCTTCAAGCGCGCTGACGAAATCCAGTGGGGCCGTGGTATCAACCCGGGCGACAAGGAATTCATTGACTACTTCCTGCCTATCGTGGCGGACGCTGAAGCCGGTTTCGGTGGCGTTCTGAATGCCTTCGAATTGATGAAGAACATGATCGCTGCAGGTGCTGCTGGCGTTCACTTTGAAGACCAATTGGCTGCGGTGAAGAAGTGCGGCCACATGGGTGGCAAGGTGCTGGTTCCTACCCAGGAAGCCTGTGAAAAGCTGAATGCAGCGCGCTTCGCTGCCGACGTGATGGGTGTGTCCACCATCGTTTTGGCCCGCACCGATGCAGAAGCGGCCAATCTGATCACCAGCGATTATGACGCCAACGACAAGCCTTTCCTGACCGGCGAGCGCACTCAAGAAGGTTTCTACCGCGTCAAGAACGGTCTGGAGCAAGCCATCAGCCGCGGCGTGGCCTATGCGCCTTACGCTGATCTGGTGTGGTGCGAAACCGGCGTGCCGGACATTGGCTTCGCCCGTGAATTCGCCCAAGCCGTGCACGCCGCATGTCCAGGCAAGCTGCTGTCTTACAACTGCTCGCCATCCTTCAACTGGAAGAAGAACCTCAACGACGCGCAGATCGCATCGTTCCAGGAAGACCTCTCGGCTCTGGGCTACAAGTTTCAGTTCATCACGCTGGCCGGTATCCACAGCAACTGGTACAACACCTTCAAGTTCGCCCATGCATACGCTCGCGGCGAAGGCATGAAGCACTACGTTGAAATGGTGCAGGAACCTGAATTCGCAGCTCGCGATTTGGGCTACACCTTCGTGTCGCATCAGCAAGAAGTGGGCGCAGGCTACTTCGATGACGTGACTACCGTGATTCAGGGCGGCTCGTCCAGCGTGAAGGCGCTGACCGGTTCCACCGAAGAAGAGCAGTTCCACTGATCTCTGAAGGGGTGGCGTTGCACCGCAAGGGTGGCCCGACAGGGCGCGGTGCAGTGTCAGTCCGACAGTGAGGCTCCAGGGAGAAAAGAAAGCCCGCGGCAGTTTGCCGTGGGCTTTTCTGTTTTGCGCTCCGGGAATGGACGCGCATGAAAAAGGCGCCCGGAACTGCTTCCGGGCGCCTAGTCTGGATGGAGCATGGCGCGCCCACCATTGTTGCGCCAGAAACTCACGTAATCGTGACGGTGATCTTGCCACCGCTCCATCACAGGCCCGTTGTCAGGTGGCGCTCTTGGGTGGGGGAACAGATGATCTGGTTGCATTCGTGCGTTTGCCGATGGCTGGGCTTTTGCGTCACGCCCGCGCCGTCAGAAAGGTGCCGTCCTTCTGTCTGATTGTTGCCTCAGCGGCGCCAGCCGCCACGATGGGAGTACCAGCCGCCGCGCGGCCCTCTGTCCCAGCGCTGAGGTTGCCAGTGATAGCCGGGACGGCCGTGTTCATAGCGACCGGGCACCCACGTATGGCGACCGCCGGACCAGTTCCAGAACCCACCAATCCACACAGCGCCCAGATAGGGTGCAACCGGGATGGTCTCCACATACGGTGCTGGGGGTGCAATGGGTGCGTATACCGGTGCGTAGGCTTGCGTGTCCGGAATGTTGCTGTATGGGTCGCTGTAATAGGGCTGTCCTACGGGCGCGACAATGCAGCCGGTCAGGGTGACCGCAGAGAGTGCAGCTCCGGCAAGCCAGAGGCGGGAGTGTGGAAACATGGCGAAGTCCTCTCAAGCCCCCGAATCGAAACAGGGGGCAGTGCTGATTCAACGAGGGATGGCGGCAAACCGTTGTCAGTCAGGGCTTGCTTTGCGAAGCTTTACGTTGAAGTTACAGATGTTGAAGTTGTTCAATGCGTAGCTTTTGTTGCGGGTTTGGGGCTTGCACGGAGCTGCCTTGTGCACTCCGCGTTAAAATGCTTGGCATTGCCTCTTTGGAGGTTCGGAGTTTCCTGGTTGCCCGAGTCGGGTGGCCTCTTTTGACGGGCAGAAAGGCGCCTTTGGTTATGACACCGCGAACGCAAAGCTCTACGGGGATCCCCCCGCTTGCCTGAAGGTGCATGACCGCGCACCTTCGTGTGCAGGTCTGTTTGTCGACAATCCGTTTTTTCAAGTTTGCGCGGCCTGTCCGCGCATTTGTTTTTCAGCGTCGCGACCCACTCGCGAGAATGCACAACAACATGGTTCAAATCACTCTTCCAGATGGTTCCCAGCGTCAGTATCCCGGCCCGGTGACCGTGGCTGAGGTGGCGCAGTCGATTGGCTCGGGTCTGGCCAAGGCCGCGCTCGGTGGCAAGGTGGATGGCAAGGCTGTGGATACGAGCTTTACCATCGACAAGGATGCGGCGCTCTCGATCATCACGGCCAAGGATGCCGACGGCCTCGATCTGATCCGTCACTCCACGGCCCACTTGCTGGCCTATGCTGTCAAGGAGCTGTTTCCTGATGCGCAGGTCACCATTGGTCCTGTGATCGAAAACGGCTTCTATTACGACTTCAGCTACAAGCGTCCGTTCACGCCTGAAGATTTGGTAGCCATCGAAAAAAAGATGACCGAGCTCGCCAACAAGGACGAACAGGTCACCCGCCGCGTGCTGCCGCGCGACGAGGCGGTAGCGTACTTCAAGGGCCTGGGTGAAAACTACAAGGCTGAGATCATCGCCAGCATTCCGTCGAACGAAGACGTGAGCCTGTACCGTGAAGGCAACTTCGAGGATCTGTGCCGTGGCCCGCACGTGCCCAGCACCGGCAAGCTCAAGTTCTTCAAGCTCATGAAGGTGGCTGGCGCTTATTGGCGTGGCGACCATCGCAATGAGATGCTCCAGCGCATCTACGGTACGGCTTGGACGACCAAGGACGATCTGGCTTCCTACCTGCACATGCTGGAAGAGGCTGAAAAGCGCGACCACCGTAAGCTGGGCCGCGAACTCGATCTGTTCCATATCGACGAGCATTCGCCAGGCATGGTGTTCTGGCACCCCAAGGGCTGGACGGTTTGGCAGCAAGTTGAGCAGTACATGCGCAAGGTGTACGTCGACAATGGCTATCAGGAAGTCAAGGCACCGCAGTTGCTGGACAAATCTCTCTGGGAAAAAACCGGCCACTGGGACAAGTACCGCGAAAACATGTTCGTGACCGAATCGGAAAAGCGTGACTTCGCGCTCAAGCCGATGAACTGCCCCGGTCACATCCTGATCTTCAATCAGGGCATCAAGAGCTACCGTGATCTGCCGCTGCGCTACGGCGAGTTCGGCAACTGCCACCGCAATGAGCCCACCGGCAGCCTGCACGGCATCATGCGCGTGCGCGGCTTCACGCAGGACGATGGCCACATCTTCTGCATGCCCGACCAGATCCAGAACGAAGTGACGGCGTTCACCGCGCTGCTGCAGAAGGTCTACAAGGATTTCGGCTTCACCAACATTCTCTACCGCCTGTCGACACGCCCTGAAAAGCGCATCGGTACCGAAGAAAGCTGGGACAAGGCGGAAGCCGCTCTGGCTGACGGCTTGCGTGCGTCGGGCTGTGAGTTCGAATACCTGCCGGGCGAAGGTGCTTTTTACGGTCCGAAGATCGAATACACACTGAAAGATGCGCTGGGTCGTGAGTGGCAGTGCGGCACAATTCAGGTCGATCCCAACCTGCCCGAGCGTCTGGATGCGGAGTTTGTGGGTGAGGATGGCAATCGCCACCGTCCCATCATGCTGCACCGCGCTATCGTGGGTAGCCTTGAGCGCTTTATTGGTATTTTGATCGAGCAACACGCTGGCGCGCTGCCCGTTTGGCTGGCTCCGGTGCAGGTTGCAGTACTCAATATCACGGACTCTCAGGCCGACTATTGTCGTGAAATTGCTGCAAAGCTTCAAAAAGCATTGCCGAATCAAGACCTTAGGGTGGTGACTGATCTGCGCAACGAGAAGATTACGTATAAAATACGCGAACACGCCATGCAGAAGCTGCCGTATATCCTTGTCGCGGGCGACAAAGAGAAGGCTGCTGGAGCTGTGGCAGTCCGCGCCCGGGGTAACAAAGACCTCGGTGTGATGTCGGTTGACGCATTTGTCGACCTGATTGCACAGGACATCGCCTCCAAGGTTTGATTTTCTCTTGAAAACGCTTTGGTGCGCCCTATGTGCATCTGTGCCACGTTGTTGTGGCGTTTTATTTGAAGGTGAGAACCATCGCTACCGAATTTCGTGATCGTCGTCAGCGCGAGGAGCGTAAGCACCGCCTGAATCGTGAAATCACAGCACCAGAAGTGCGTCTTTCTGGTCCTGAGAATGAACCCATTGGCATCGTGTCGATCCAGCAGGCTTTGGCCATGGCTGGCGATATGGACGTTGACTTGGTGGAAATTGCTGCCACGGCCAACCCGCCGGTTTGCCGCCTGATGGACTACGGCAAGTTCAAGTACCAGGAACAGAAGAAGGCTGCTGAGGCGAAGGCCAAGCAGACGGTCATCGAGATCAAGGAAGTAAAATTCCGCCCCGGTACCGATGATGGTGACTACAACATCAAGCTGCGCAACATCCGCCGGTTTCTGGCAGATGGTGACAAGGTGAAGGTCACTCTGCGATTCCGCGGCCGTGAAATCACCCACCAGGACATCGGTCTGGCGCTGCTGAACCGACTGCGTGATGAGTTGGCAGACAGCATCCTCATCGAGCAATTTCCCAAGTTGGAAGGCCGCCAGATGATCATGATGATCGCTCCTGCGCGCAAGAAGCCAGCAGCGGGTGGCAAGGCTGAAAGTGGCACTCCGGCAACGGGGCAGGCGGCTTGAGAGCAGTGATGAGAAGAATTTGCGGATGAGTTCCGGGAAACCGGAGCTTGTCGGCACTAGGCGGTGCGCGAGCACTGCCGCCGGGTGGATCTTGATCCACTCGTTCAAGAAGTGTCTCGGGGCCTACAAGGTTGCGCAATGGTGCGCAAACGCCTCACGAGCACAACGAACAGGAGCATTCACATGCCCAAAATGAAGACCAAAAGCAGCGCGAAGAAGCGTTTTCGCGTTCGTCCGGGTGGTACCGTCAAGCGCGGTCAAGCCTTCAAGCGTCACATCTTGACCAAGAAGACCACCAAGAACAAGCGCCATCTGCGTGGTGCAACTGCAGTGCACGAGACCAACATGGGCTCGATCGCACAAATGTTGCCCGGCATGGGCCTGTAATTCACTGACGAACAAGGAGAAAACACATGCCTCGCGTCAAACGTGGTGTAACGGCTCGCGCCCGCCATAAAAAAGTTCTGGCCCTTTCCAAGGGTTTCCGCGGTCGTCGCGGCAATGTCTTCCGCATCGCCAAGCAGGCGGTGATGAAGGCTGGGCAATATGCCTACCGTGACCGTCGCACCAAGAAGCGCGTGTTCCGCCAATTGTGGATCGCCCGTATCAACGCCGCTGCACGCGAACTGGGTCTGACATACAGCCAATTCGCCAACGGCCTGAAGAAGGCTTCCATCGAAATCGACCGCAAGATGCTGGCCGATATCGCGGTGCACGACAAGGCTGCCTTCGGCAGCATCGTGGAACAAGTCAAGGCCAAGCTGGCTGCTGCTTGATTTCCGCGATGGGCGATTGCTGCTTTCAGGCAGTGATTGCCTCCCGCACAGACAGCAAGGGCTAGGGCTTGAAAAGGCGCTAGCCCTTGTTTATTTTGAAAATCGAAAAGCTCTCAGTGTACTGACCCTTGCGTGACTCGTTCCTTGTTGGACGGAGTGCTCATGGGTCAGAACACTAGGTGATAAAAGAAGTCGATATGAACGAGTTGGATTCTCTGGTCGAAAGCGCGCAGAAACTGTTCGCGCAGGCACAAACCCCCAATGATCTGGAAAACGCCAAGGCGCAGTTTCTGGGCAAGTCGGGCAAGG
Source organism: Diaphorobacter sp. HDW4A (assembly GCF_011305995.1). GTDB lineage: Bacteria > Pseudomonadota > Gammaproteobacteria > Burkholderiales > Burkholderiaceae_C > Diaphorobacter_A. The sequence continues at coordinate 984,884 of NZ_CP049910.1, forward strand.
TGACTGAGCTCATGAAGGGCATGGCGCAGCTTTCCGTCGAAGAGAAAAAGTCGCGCGGCGCTGCCATCAATCTGGTCAAGCAGGCCATTGAAGCCGCATTGACAGAGCGTCGCCAAGCGCTGGCCGATGCCGAGCTGGAGGCTCATCTGAAGGCTGAGGTGCTGGATGTGACGCTGCCAGGTCGTCGCCGTGGAACGGGTGGCCTGCATCCCGTGTCTGTCACGATGGAGCGCATCGAAGGTATCTTCGGTTCGATGGGTTTCGATGTGGCCGAAGGTCCCGAGATCGAATCCGACTGGTTCAACTTCACCGCGCTCAATACGCCGGAAGACCATCCTGCGCGCTCCATGCACGACACCTTCTACGTCGAAGGCGGCACGGCCCACGCGCCCAACCTGCTGCGCACGCACACCAGCCCGATGCAGGTGCGCCACGCTGTGCAGCACGTCAAGAAGTACCGCAATCTGATCGATGCCGGTCAGACCATGCCCGAGATCCGCGTGATCGCTCCGGGCCGCACCTACCGGGTGGACTCCGACGCGACGCACTCGCCCATGTTCCACCAGTGCGAAGGCCTGTGGATCGGCGAGAACGTGAGCTTCAAAGACTTGAAGGTGGTGTTCACCGATTTCTGCAAGACCTTCTTTGAGCAGGATGATCTGGTGCTGCGGTTTCGTCCCAGCTTCTTCCCATTCACCGAGCCAAGCGCCGAGATTGATATCCAGTTCCAGCACGGCCCGTTGGCTGGCCGCTGGCTCGAAGTCTCCGGAGCGGGTCAGGTGCATCCAAACGTGGTGCGCAACATGGGTCTCGATCCCGAGAAGTACATCGGCTTTGCCTTCGGCATGGGGCCTGATCGCCTGACGATGCTGCGTTACGGTGTGAACGATTTGCGCCTGTTCTTTGACGGTGACATCCGTTTCCTGTCGCAGTTCCAGTAAGCGAAGCAATCGCCCGGATGTTCCCAAGGCCTGTTCAAAGCAACAAACACAAAGCATGCAGGCCGATCAACGCCAAAGAGATTTGAAAAATGCAATTTCCTGAATCCTGGTTGCGCGAATTCTGCAACCCAGCCCTCACCACGCAACAGCTCGCCGACACGCTGACCATGGCTGGTCTTGAGGTGGAAGAGCTGGAGCCAGTTGCGCCGCCGTTCACCGGTATCGTCGTCGGCGAAATCAAGGAAGCCGTGCAGCATCCCGACGCGGATCGTCTGCGTGTCTGCAAGGTCGATGTGGGGGCCTCCGAGCTGCTGAACATCGTCTGCGGTGCGCCGAACGCGCGCGTCGGCATCAAGATTCCCTGTGCCACCGTCGGTGCCGAACTGCCTCCGGGCGAAGACGGCAAGCCTTTCAAGATCAAGATCGGTAAGCTGCGCGGTGTGGAAAGTTACGGCATGCTGTGCTCGGCCAAGGAGCTGAAGCTGGCTGACGACCACGGTGGTCTGCTCGAGTTGCCGCTTGACGCGCCGCTCGGCCAGAATATTCGCCAGTTTTTGAACTTGGACGACACGCTGTTCACGCTCAAGCTCACGCCCAACCTCGCGCACAACCTGTCGGTCTACGGCATCGCGCGCGAAGTCTCGGCACTGACCGGCGCACCGCTCAAACCGCTTGCATTCCCCGCAGTCAAGGTAGGCACGCAAGACAAGCTGCCCGTGAAGATCGAAGCGACCGATCTATGCGGTCGCTTCTCGGGCCGCATCGTGCGCAACGTGAACACGCAGACCAGGACTCCGCAGTGGATGGTCGATCGCCTCGCGCGTTGCGGTCAGCGCAGCGTTTCGCCGCTGGTCGATATCTCGAACTACGTGATGTTCGAGCTGGGCCGCCCGTCGCACATCTTCGACTTGGACAAGATCCACGGCGGCCTCAATGTGCGCTGGGGCAGTGTGGGTGAGCAGCTCAAACTCCTGAACGGCAACACCATCACCATCGACGACTTCCTCAAGGTTGGCGTGATCGCTGATGACAAGGAAATCGAATCGCTTGCCGGTATCATGGGCGGCGACGCCACTGCGGTTTCGGACGAAACCAAGAACATCTACATCGAGGCTGCGTTCTGGTGGCCCAAGGCGGTGGCCGGTCGTTCACGCCACTTCAACTTCTCGACCGATGCGGGTCATCGTTTCGAGCGCGGTGTCGACCCGGAAAACACTGTCGAGCACATTGAGCGCATCACCCAACTGGTGCAGGAGATCTGCGGCACGGCCGAGACTGTTTGCGGCGCGATGGATGACCAGAAGCCCAACATGCCCGAGGCGAAGAAGGTCACGCTGCGTGTGGCTCGCGCGGTCAAGGTCATCGGCATGCCGCTGACGCAGCAGCAGTGCTTCGATGCGTTGACTGGGCTCGGCCTGCCAACGGAGCAGGGCGACGGCACGCTCACGGTGACCGCACCTTCGTTCCGCTTCGACATCAACCTTGAAGAGGACCTGATCGAAGAAGTCGCGCGCATGATCGGCTATGAAAACCTGCCGACCTCCAAGCCGCTCGCGCCGATCAGCCCCAAGCTGCGTGCGGAAAACCGCCGTGGCCACTTCGACGTGCGCCATGCGCTTGCCGGTCTGGGCTATCAGGAAACCATCAACTTCAGTTTCGTCGAAGAAAAGTGGGAGCAGGAGCTGGCGAGCAATCCGAACCCGATCAAGCTGCTCAACCCCATCGCCAGCCACCTGAGCGTGATGCGCTCGTCGCTGATTGGCTCGCTGCTGCAAGTGCTCAAGTTCAATGTTGACCGCAAGGCCAGCCGCGTTCGCGTGTTCGAGCTGGGCCGTGTCTTCCTGCGTGACGACAGCGTGGTCGAAAGTGACACGACTGTGAAGGGCTTCCGTCAGCCGATGCGCGTGGCGGGTTTGGCCTTTGGTCCTGCCGACCAGCTGCAATGGGGGCGTACCGATGCCAAGGCTGACTTCTTCGACGTCAAGGGCGACGTGGAAGCGCTGCTCGCGCCGCTGCAGGCGACCTTCGAGCCTGCCGAGCACCCCGCTATGCACCCTGGCCGCTGCGCACGTGTGGTGCTGGATGGCCGCGAAATCGGCTTCGTCGGCGAGTTGCATCCCAAGTGGCGTCAAAGTCGCGATCTGGCGCATGCGCCCATCCTGTTTGAACTCGATCTCGACGCGGTGCTGATCCGCAAGGTACCGGTGTTCCAGTCTGTGTCAAAGCAGCAGGCTGTGGAGCGTGACATTGCCGTGGTCGTCGCAGAGAATGTGACCCACGCTGCCGTCATGAATGCCATTCATGCCGGTGCACCCAAGGGACTGCTGCGCTCTGCCGTGCTGTTCGACGTCTTCCGTCCCAAGGCTGGTTCAGCCGGTGGTTTGGCCGATGGTGAGAAGAGCCTGGCGATCCGACTCACGCTGGGTTCTGACAGCGCGGCGCTGGCCGATGCGGACATCGAGTCCGCCGTACAGGGCATTGTTCAAACGTTGGCAGACAAAACCGGAGCAAGGTTGCGATGATGACGCTCAATGACGACATCGGAATGGGAGAGTTCACGGTCGAAAGCCTGGAGTCCGCGGCGCTGACTAAGGCTCAGCTTGCCGATCTGCTGTTCGAGCAGATTGGACTGAACAAGCGCGAGTCCAAGGACATGATCGACGCCTTCTTCGATCTGATCGTCCAGAGCCTGGTCAACGGCGAAGACGTGAAGCTCTCGAGCTTCGGCAACTTCCAGATCCGGACCAAGGCGCCGCGCCCCGGTCGCAATCCTCGCACTGGCGAGTCCATTCCAATCGAGGCACGCCGCGTAGTGACCTTTCACGCGAGCTCCAAGCTCAAGGATCAGATTCAAGGCGAGGTCAAAGACGCTTGATAAAGCCTGACTAAGATGGTGCGAATGCTGCCCCATTTTGAATAGGGCTGTTTCGACTGGAGTAGGCTTGAGAGCTTTTCTAAAGTTTTCATCACATTTCCATGAGCACTGTGTTGCCACCCATTCCGGCCAAACGTTACTTCACCATTGGTGAGGTGGCCGAGCTGTGCGGTGTCAAACCGCACGTGCTTCGCTATTGGGAGCAGGAGTTCACTCAGCTGCGCCCCATGAAGCGCCGTGGAAATCGCCGTTATTACCAGCATCATGAGGTGCTGATGGTGCGCCGCATCCGGGATCTGCTCTACGATCAGGGTTTCACCATCAGCGGCGCTCGCAACCGCCTGCAGGAGCTTGCACATTCTGGCAAGGCAGGTGTGGAGCAATTTGCTGTGGGTGATGCGGAGGCGGGTGACATCACCGATGGTGTGGAGAGGGATACGGTTGAACTTGCTGACCCCTCCATCAAAACGAATGGGTACGGCGCAGCAATGGCGACTCCCGTGAATGCGATGTCGCAGGTCGCTCCTCTCAGTATTCAGGCGGTGCGAAAAGAACTTCAAGAAATTCGCGCACTTCTGTCTTGGGTGTGAAAAACGCTATATAATTTAAGGCTTGTCGGCGTGTAGCGCAGCCTGGTAGCGCACTTGCATGGGGTGCAAGGGGTCGCGAGTTCGAATCCCGCCACGCCGACCATTTATTCCAAAAGCCCGTTTCCGCGAGGAGGCGGGCTTTTTTGTTGGGCAATGCGGAAGGCCGCAGTGTGCGCAGGACGATTCTATTTGGCGTGCGATTCCCTCGGCGACTGCGCAACTGGAGCATCAAACCACGGTATACTTTCTGACTTCGGCGTGTAGCGCAGCCTGGTAGCGCACTTGCATGGGGTGCAAGGGGTCGCGAGTTCGAATCCCGCCACGCCGACCATTGATACAAGGACTTAGCTTCGAGAGGGGCTAAGTCCTTTTGTTTTGTGCACTTCCTTCACCTGTTTTCCCTGTCTCGCCGTCTCGAAAACATGGCGTAGAATCATCGCAAACATCAGGTGTTTCATGGCGCGTTCTGCGCCTAGAAGTGAAACGGGAAGCAGGTGAGTGGATTGATCGTTCAGTCCGTGATTCCTGCACTGCACCCGCAACGGTAAGCAAAGACGTTGGAACGCAAGACCATTGCTGACGGCAATGGCGGCCACTGCGAAAGCGGGAAGGCGCGTTCTATTCCCAACTCGGAGAGTTGTACTTTGCAAGTCCGGAGACCGGCCTGACTGATTCAAGGCGCAGCGGGAATGCATGTGGCCTGATGGACTCGTGCGCGCTTGCGCGCGACTCGGTCTCCGTCCTTTGATTCCCCCTGCACATTTCATCTTTCACGCGGCCACGGGTGGTGGTCGGATCGACTGTGGGTTTTGCATGGCGCGAGAGTCTCGCATTCCGTCGACTGAGGCATTCAAGGTTCAGGGCTGGTGTCCCACGGCATGGCGGCCCATGCGTTCGCAGGATGGCTGGATCGTTCGCGTGCGGCCGCATTGTGCATCGATCACCGTTAGGCAGTGGCGGGTGCTGGCGGAACTCGCGCTTGCGCATGCACAGCCTTTGACCGAGTTGACCCGTCTTGGCAATGTGCAGTTGCGCGGTGTCGATGAGGCGCAGTTGGACAGGGTGCGCTGCGCGCTGATCGATGCATGCTTGGTGCCTGCGGATGCTGATGTGGATCTGGCGCCGCCCGTGCATTGCACGCCGCTGTATCGAGCCGGCGATGCGACGCATGCGCTGGCGCGTTTGTTGTCGCAGGCGGTGGTCGAGCGGCTCAGTCCGGCGGCGCTGGCGCGCAGGGGGCTCGAAGCGCTTCCCGGCAAGTTCGGTTTTGTGGTGGACGATGTTGATCGTCGACTGCGCTGCATGAAGGCTGACATCGAGCTGTGGGTGACGGCCAATGGACAGATGGCATTGTCCGCAGCGGATTTCGCGGAGCCGGTGCTTTTCAATTTCGCCGAACACGCTGTCGCGTCAGCCATTGAAAAGGCGCTGTGGTTTGCGCGCGAGCGCATGCTGCAAGCGCCACCACTGGTTCGCATGCGTTCTCTGGTTCATTCGAACTCGGTGGATGTGCATGCCATGGGCACCCCGATCCCACCTGGGCCCTTGATTCACGGCGCATGGATGGTTGGCGTTCCGTTAGGGCGCATCGATGCCGCGGCGATGCTCGCTGCGGCAGTCCTCATGCCAGAACATGCGGAGATCCGCGTGACGCCGTGGCGCTCGTTACTGGTGAGTGAAGATGCATTGGCGGGTGGCAATCCTTTTTCAGATGCCACGCACTGGATCACGCGTGACGATGATGTCCGGCTGCGCACGTCATCCTGCGTGGGAGCTCCGCGCTGCGGGCAGGCGCGCTTTGCCGCGCAGGAATTGTCGATAGAGATCGCGCCCCATGTGCCCCACGGAATCCATGTGCATGTGAGCGGCTGTGCCAAGCTCTGCGCGCTGTCTGCGGATGCGACGCTCGTCGTTGAAGCGGGTGGCGTGGACGAGGCGGGGCGGACGCTGCTTCGCGTGAACAGACCTGGCCATCGAGAGCACGCGGGTCCACGCATTCCATACATCGAGCTGTTTGAACAGCCGCAGCATATACAGAAACTGATTCATGACCCACACCTATGAAATGCGCGGTGAAGAGATTTACCGCCAGTCCTTCGCCATCATCCGCAGCGAGGCCGATCTTGCCCGCTTCACGCCGCTGGAAGAGCGCGTGGCATGCCGAATGATTCATGCCGCCGGCATGGTGGAGCTCGCGTCGCACATTCATTTTTCGACCGACTTTGCACAGGCAGCGGAAGCGGCGATCCAGCGCGGCGCGCCGATTCTGTGTGATGCGCGCATGGTGAGCGAAGGCATCACACGCAAGCGTCTTCCTTCCGACAACCCCATCGTTTGCACCTTGCAGGATGAGCGCGTGCCTGAGCTGGCCAAGGAGATGGGCAACACGCGCAGCGCCGCCGCGCTCGAGCTCTGGCGTCCCTATCTGCATGGCGCGGTGGTGGTGATCGGTAATGCGCCGACGGCGCTGTTTCACTTGCTCAATATGCTGGACGATCCGGACTGTCCGCGTCCTGCGGCCATCATCGGCTGCCCGGTAGGCTTTGTGGGCGCCGCTGAATCCAAGGACGCGCTGCGTGCATGGGGGCGGATTCCCCATGCCATCGTGCATGGGCGTCTGGGTGGTTCGGCGATTGCCGTGGCGGCCGTGAATGCGCTGGCCAGCGCGGTTGAGTGAGGGGATGAAGATGAGCAGCAACGACAGCAAGGGCCAGATCATCTGCGTAGGGCTTGGCCCCGGTGATCCCGAACTCATGAGCGTGAAGGCCGATCGCACGCTACGCAATGCGCGGCATGTGGCGTTTTTCCGCAAGCGCGGGCATCCGGGAAAGGCGCGGCAGCTCGTCAACGGCATGCTGCACGCGGAGGTGACCGAGTACCCGATGGAGTACCCGCTGACCACCGAAATCCCTGCCAATGATCCGCGCTACATCGCGCAGCTCTCCGAGTTCTACAAGGACTGGCAGACGCGATTGACCGAGCTGGCGCGCGAGCAGGATGTGGTGGTGCTCTGCGAGGGCGATCCGTTCTTCTACGGCTCGTTCATGCATCTGTATGTGCGCCTGCGTCACGCCGGCGAGGTGCCTGTGAACGTGTTGCCCGGCATTCCCGGCATGGTGGGCTGCTGGCATGCGACTGGCATTCCTGTGACCTGGGGCGATGACATCATGAGCGTGCTGCCCGCGACGCTGGCTGATGAGCAGTTGCGTATGCACATGATGCGCTCCGATGCGTTGGTCATCATGAAGGTGGGTCGGCATCTGGGCCGTATCCGCGCATTGCTCACCGAGCTCGGAAAGCTCGAGCAGGGCTGGCTGGTGATCAACGGCACCATGGCCGAGCAGCAGGTGATGCCGCTGCGCGATGCGCCGGAGCGCTGCCCGTATTTCGCCATTGTCATCGTCCACGGTCAGGGCCGACGCCCGGCCAGCGACATGTGAGGGCATGGTCATGACGGAGAAAACAATCACCCTGCCGAAAGCTCGCCTGTCGGTTGTGGGGCTGGGCCCCGGCGACGATGCATTGATGACCGAACAGGTGCGCACTGCGGTGGCGAGTGCGACAGATGCGTTCGGATACTTTCCATATATTGCGCGGCTCTCGGGACTTGAACATCTGCGGTTACACGCCAGTGACAACCGCGAGGAGCTGGAACGCGCGCGTGCGGCCCTCGATTGCGCATCCGAGGGACGACAGGTGCTGATGTTGTCGTCGGGCGACCCTGGGGTGTTCGCAATGGCGAGTGCGGTGTTCGAGGTGCTCGATCTGGCGAGCGCCGAAGAGCGCGCGCGCTGGGCGAGAGTGGCCGTGGAAGTGCTGCCCGGCATCACCGCGATGCTCGCAGCGGCGGCGCGTCTTGGGGCTCCGCTCGGACATGATTTCTGTGCGATCAATCTTTCGGACAACCTGAGGTCTGCGGCCGTGATCGAGCGACGCATTCGCCTGGCCGCGCAGGCAGATTTCGCGATGGCGTTCTACAACCCGTCATCGGCATCGCGGCCCGAGGGATTTGCGCGGGCGCTGCGCGTGCTGAAAGAGGAGTGCGAGCCGGAACGTCTGATCTGCTTTGCGCGCAACGTGAGTCGCGCCGATGAGCGTCTGCAGGTACATGCGCTCGAGGCCGTCGACGAATCCATGGCCGACATGCGCACGCTGGTCATCGTCGGCAGCAGCACGACGCGCAGGGTGGGGCGGCATGTCTACACACCGCGCAGCTATGGAGCGCGGGCGCGTGACTGAAGCACGCAGTGCACGCGGCGTGGCGTTGTCAGAGTTGACTGCGCAGCCACTGCATAGCCTCTTCGGGCGTTTCGCATTGCATGCGCTGTGGCAGGCTCGGGCGATTCACCATGATGACGGGCAAGTGCAGTTGGCGCGCGGCCTTGATCTTGGCGTAGGTGTCTTTGCCTCCGGCGTTCTTGCTGATGATGCAGTCGATGGCATGGGTGCGTATCAGCGCCAGCTCGTCGTCCAGTTGAAACGGCCCACGCTCTACGATAAGTGCGTGTGGCGCGGGCAGCAGTGGAGCATCTGGCTGGTCGACTACGCGCAGCAAAAAGTGGTGCGAGGCGCTGAGCGACGCAAACATCGGCAGCTGCTTGCGGCCGATGGCGAGAAAGACGCGATGGTGATGGGGCCGCAGTGTGCAAGCGGCGGCCTCCATATCCGCCACATGCGTCCATTGGTCATGGGCCGTTGCCTGCCATGGGGGACGCTCCATCGACAGCAGAGGAATGCCCAGTGCCCCGCAGGCCGCGATGGCATGGCGGCTCATCTGCGCGGCGAAGGGGTGGGTGGCGTCGATCACGTGGCTGATTTTGTGCGCTTGCAGATAGTGCGTCAGTCCCACGATGCCGCCGAAGCCGCCCACGCGCGTGGGCAGCGCCTGCTCGCGGCGGCTCTGCGTTGCACCGGCAAACGAATAGGTGCAGGCGATGCCAGCGGCATCCAGCCGATTCGACAGAACATGGGCATCGAACGTGCCGCCTAACAGGAGTACTTGGGTCATGGCCAATCCGTGGCTTTTCATCATTGGAATACACCCGTCCGGCTTGGACGGTTTGAGTGCGGCGGCTCGGCGGGATCTGGATGATGCCAGCATTGTCTTCGGAAGTCCGCGCCATCTCGCGTTGGCCGATGTGCCGCTGGGCGAGCGCGGACGCGCGTGGCCCGTGCCGTTCGACGTCGCTCCGGCGCTGGCTCTGCGCGGGCAAGCGCGTGTTGCGGTGCTGGTCTCGGGCGACCCGTTTCACTTCGGTGGAGGCGCATCGCTGGCGCGATGTCTCGATGTGGGTGAGTGGAAAAATCATCCGCAGCCATCGACGTTTTCGTGGATCGCGGGTGAGTTGGGCTGGTCGCTCGAAGACACGCAATGCCTTGGATTGCATGCACGCCCATTCGATACGCTCACCCCATTGCTCGCTGTAGGTCAGCGCTTTGTCTGTTTGGTGCGCGATGGTGCTGCGGGGCAATGTTTGGCTGTCTGGTTGAGCGAGCAGGGCTGGGGGGAGAGCCCCATGTGGCTGGTCTCGCACGCGGGCGGTGATCTGCAAAGCATTTGCAGCGGCACTGCGCGAGAACTGTCGACGACCGTGTCCGTGCTCGAGGCACCGCTCACCTGTGCATTCGAAGCGCGCGGCGGCGATGGTTTTACGCGCGTGCCGGGGCGCAGTATCGACACATTCGCGCACGATGGACAGATCACCAAGAGCCCCGTTCGGGCCATGACGCTGGCCGCGCTCGCGCCGCGCCGGGGCGAATGTCTGTGGGATCTCGGGGCGGGATCGGGTTCGGTCGCCATCGAATGGTGTCTCGCGGGCGGGCGGGCGGTTTGCGTGGAGCAGCACGCAGAGCGTGTTGCCAACATCGAGCAGAATGCGCGGCGCTATGCGGCGGCACTGCGGGTGGTGCAGGGCGATTCTCGACCCATGCTCGCCCAGTTGCAGCCCGAGCCGCAGGCGGTGTTTGTCGGCGGCGGTTTCAACCGGGATCTGTTTGACGCGTTACGTGCTCGTTTGCAAGGCCCGTGGCGTTTGGTGGTCAACGCCGTTGCACTCGAGACGCAGGCGCTGCTTATGGAGCTGCATCGCGTCCATGGTGGGCAGTTGCTGCAGTTGCAGTGGAGTGAGGCCACACCGCTTGGCGGCATGCAGGCTTGGCAGGCGGCAAGGCCGCTGGTGCAGTGGATCTGGAATGCGCCGTGATGCGCACGTTGTGCGTTGCAGGTTGGGGATTCAGGGCGGGCGCGGAGGTGCAGTCGTTCGCCGATTGCTGGGCGCAGGCCGGGCGTTTGATCGCATTGGACGGGGTGCCATCTGCGCACTGGACGATGGCGATTCTGGATGCAAGGCGACAGACACCGGCGTGGGCGACGTTCTGCGCATGGAAGTACGCGCACCTGCCGCAAGCCGTGGAGCTGTGGTGCACGGATGCCGATATTCGCGGCATCGATACGGCACTGCAATCCATGCGCGTGGCGCAGCGTTTCGGCACCGGCAGCGTGGCCGAGGCGCTGGCCTTGCACGGTGTGGCGCGCGCGGCCTCATCAACAGACGCTCGACTGCTGATGCCGCGTGTGGTGTCGCTGGATCGGCGTGCGACGTTGGCCATCGCCACCTTCCAGTCGTCTTCATTTTCGATTTGATCAGGAGTTTCTTGACGTGACAGTTCACTTCATCGGAGCCGGCCCCGGAGCCGCCGATCTCATCACCGTGCGCGGCCGCGATCTGCTCGCCGCGTCGCCGGTCTGTCTGTATGCGGGATCGCTGGTCCCTACCGAACTGCTCGCGCATTGCCCGCCAGGCGCGCGGCTGGTGAACACCGCGCCGATGTCGCTCGAAGGCATCGTTGCCGAGATGTGCGCAGCCCATGTGCGCGGGGAAGATGTTGCGCGCCTGCATTCGGGCGACCTCAGCATCTGGTCCGCGATGGGCGAGCAGCTGCGCAGCCTGCGCGAGCACAACGTGCCGTACACGGTGACGCCGGGCGTGCCCTCGTTCAGCGCGGCGGCGGCGGCGCTCGAGGCCGAGCTGACGCTGCCGGGATCATGCCAGTCCGTCGTGCTCACCCGCACCTCGGGTCGCGCATCGAGTATGCCCAGTGGCGAAACGCTGGCAGCCTTTGCCGCAACGGGCGCAGTGCTCGCGATCCATCTCTCGGTCCATGTAGCCGAGCAGGTACAGCAGGAACTGACGATGCACTATGGCGCGGATTGCCCGGCTGCCATCGTGTGGCGTGCCTCGTGGCCCGATGAGCTGATCGTGCGCACCCGCGTGGGCGAAATCGCGGTTGCCGCACAGTCCAATGCGCTGCAGCGCAGCGCGCTGATCCTGGTCGGCGCGACGCTGAACCAAGAGGATTTTGGCCTCAGCCGTCTCTACGCGAACGACTACGACCGCCGCTATCGCCCACGTGGCGACGAGCCACGCTTTCCTGAAGGTCGCGAAGATGAGTGCGCCTGAGATGCTTGAAATCTGGCTGATCGGCATCGGTACCGGCAACCCCGATCATCTGACGCGCGAGGCCGAGCGCGCCATCCGCGCATCCGACTTGGTGCTGCTGCCCCACAAGGAAGACAACAAGGCCGAGCTTGCGCAGGTACGGCTGCAATTGTTGGAACAGCTCGACGTGCCGTCCGAGCGCGTTGCGCATTTCGACATGCCGCTGCGCAGGCAGCAGGGCGACGATTACGATCTGCAAGTCGATGAATGGCACAACGCCATTGCGCGGCGTTGGTCGGACTGTCTTGAAGAGCGGCTAGCCTTCGGCGGCGGGCGCGTCGCCTTGCTGGTCTGGGGTGACCCTGCGCTCTATGACAGCACTTTGCGCATCGCATCGCGTCTGGGGCTTGCTTCGCATCAGGTGCATGTGGTGCCCGGGATCACGTCCATGCAGATGCTGTGCAGCGCGCACGGGATTGCGCTCAATGACATAGGTGCTCCGTTTCTTGTCACCACGGGCCGCCAGTTGCGTGACCACGGCTGGCCGGACGACGTGGACACGCTGGTCGTGATGCTCGACGGGCAATGCTCGTTTGAGCAGGTCAGCGAGCCGGATGCCGTCATCTATTGGGGCGCTTATCTTGGCATGTCGCAGCAGATGTTGATGAGCGGGCCACTGGCCGAGCAGGCTTCGCGCATCAGTGAGCAGCGGCGTAATGCTCGTCAGCAGTATGGCTGGATCATGGACATTTATCTGCTGCGCAGGCCGCCTCGGCCAACGTCCTTGCACCGCAGCGTCGCTATCGCTTGAAATGCAAAAGAGGCCTTCCTGCGAACGAAGGCCTCTTTTCCCCCGATGCCTCTTGCGGCGCACAGAGCAAATTCAGCTCACGCCGCCTTGCCCATCAGGCGCGTTGTGCCTTGCGACTGCCAAAATTGCGTTGCAATAGCTGGTCATAGCCAATCAGCACGGCCATGCCGATGGCGGCGATTGCCGTGAGCAGCGGTAGTTGCATGGAGCTGAACACCAGAAGACCCTGCGGTGTTGCGAAGCGTTGCGACACCGAGGTGCAGACGAAATCGGCAGCGGCCATGCCGGTGTAATGCATCGAGCACACGGCAATGCCCATCACCGCCGCAGCAACACCGCGCATACCCATGGACTTGGTGCGAAAGGCCAGCCAGAGTGCGGCACTGGCAGCGGCCATGGCGATGACCACCGAGATGGCGATGATGCCCCACGACCACATGATGTAGCCTGGAAAGCGCATGCCGAACATGCCGAGGTAGTGCATGACCGCGACGCCAAGTCCCAGCAGGCCGCCGGCCGTGAGCACGCGCGTGTTGTTCTTCGCGTCCTTGGCAACATAGGCCAGCGCAAGCGACGTTGCCGTGATGGCCGCAATCAGCGAAATGACGGTCTCGAATGCCGAGTAGCCCGAGGCCATGCCCAGATTGAGTGCCAGCATACCGGTGAAGTGCATCGACCACACGCCGATGCCACCCAGTGCGGTGCCTGCGGAAAGCAGGTTCAGCCAGTTGATCTGACGACCATGCCGGATGTACTGCGCCGCCGTCAGCGCGACGAACGCGCCGATCACGGAAATGCAATACGACAGGGCGACCATGCCCAGTTCGTAGGTGGGGTGAAGCAGCAGTTCTCCGGAGCCAAGGAGGTCATTCATGATGGGCACTTTCAAGGTCGAGGCAGGTATGTGAGACGGGTTTGCAGATGTGTTTGACCGTCTCGAAATGTTATTTGTTATGCATCAACAAGTGAATATAAATAGTTAAAATACATTGGTAAATTAACATTTGATTTTAATTTGTGATAGTTTTTATTAATTTGCGCGGTGCAAGCGGTGCGTTTCTGCTGTAGTGAAACATGCGTGATGTACTGTGGCATCAGGGCCTCCGGCCATTCGGTGGATGCTGTGCGTTGCATGCGAGCGCGACACGCTGACGTAAATTGACCGGCTCGGAAAGGACTTGCGATATTTTTTGAAAAGTCGTCGCGAGGAGGCTTTTTGCTGCAGGACAATGGATTGGCAACGCGCATCAGGGAAACCCAGTGAAGCGTATTTGTGACCACTGCCTAGAATCAAACAGCGCCATCTCCAAGATGGCCCCCTGGTTGATTGATTGACGAAACGTAGAACAGTCCGAGGAGCCGCCTGTGCAAGAAGAGAATCAGAGTCCCGAAACCCCTGCAGCGCAGCGCGTGATCAAGAAGTATCCCAATCGCCGTCTGTACGACACCTCCACCTCCACCTATATCACCCTCATTGAAGTGAAGGAGCTGGTCATGGGCGGGGAGACCGTGGTCGTGCGCGATGCCAAGAGTGGGGAGGATCTGACACGCAGCATCCTGCTTCAGATCATCTTGGAGGAAGAGGCAGGCGGCGCGCCGATGTTCAGCGAAGCCGTGCTGGCCAACATCATCCGCTTTTATGGCAACGCGATGCAGGGCTTCATGGGGTCGTATCTGGAGAAGAATATCCAGGCCTTCACTGACCTGCAAAGTAAGATGGCCGATCAGGCCAAGGGCTTCACGCCCGAGATGTGGACGCAGTTCATGAGCCCTCAGTCCCCCATATACAAGGGCATGATGGGCAATTACATGGAGCAGTCGCAGACCATGTTCCAGCAGATGCAGGAGCAGATGCAGAAGCAGACCGAGCAGATGCTTGGGGCGTTTGGCATCAAGCGCTGATGTAGTCGGACAACCCGGCGACGAGTGCATCGAACGCAGCCGCGCAACGCGGACTGTGACGTAGGTCGCCATGCATCGCGACCCAAGTGTCGAGCGGCATCGAAAACTGCGACTGGAGCACGCGCACCAGTTGCGGATCCCGGGCCGCAAGCGGAACTTGGCAAAGGCCGATTCCGTATGCAGCCCGAATGGCTCCGATCTGCGCCAGATCGCTGTCGGAGCGCAGCGCGAACTGGTCGCGCGTCAATCCCTGAAGCCTGCCTTGCATCTGCCGGATGTACTCGGTTTCCCTGTCGAAACCGATAAGGGAGTGTCGCTTCAACTCATTCAGACTCTTTGGCGTACCGTTCTTGAGCAGGTAACTTGAATGCGCATGAAGCCCGAGCTCGATCTTGCCGATATTTTTAGCGATCAGTGCTTCTTGCGTGGGGCGGAACATGCGCACGGCGATGTCTGCCTCGCGCTGCAGGAGATCGTCGGCTTGGTTGGACAGAACGAGTTCGATCACCAAACCGGGGTGCTTGTCGCGCACGCTGGCAAGAATTGGTGGCAACACTTCCACACCCATCACTTCGCTGGCGGTGATACGCACCGGACCGCTGATTCGCGTTCCGTGGCCGTTGGCGGTTCGTCTCAATGCCGCAGCTGTGGCTGAGATGTTGGCGGCATAGGGATGTAGTTCAAGCGCTGCAGGAGTGGGAGCGAACCCTTCCTGTGAACGGGTGAACAGTTTGAGCCCCAGCGCCGATTCAAGGCTGTCCACATGTCTGCCGAGGGTCGGCTGCGTCAGTCCGAGAGAACGCGCTGCAGCAGACAGCGAGCCAGACTCCAGTACTTGGAGAAAGCTGCGATACCACTCCCAGTTGGGTTCCTTGTCGCGCATGGTATTCAAAAATGTATGGTTGATAGTGAATTTTAGGGAATTTTCTTTTTCTTCGTCTGGGCAGAGACTTACCTCCCAGTTCAAGGATATGGAGATCGAAATGTCAGAAATCGCATTGTTGGGTGCAGCCGGTGCCATCGGTAAAAGCATTGCCAGCGCCTTGCGGGCCGAAGGCCGCAGCTACCGTTGCATAGGGCGAGACATGGCCAGATTGCGCATGTCTTTCGCAGATGATCCACAAGCCGAGCTGGTCACTTGGAACCCCGACTCGCCAGCCTCGATCGAGCAGGCGCTGCGTAGTGTGCACACGGTGATCTATCTGGTGGGCGTTAACTACTGGCAATTCGAGCTGCATCCAGAGTTGATGCGCAGGACACTTGCCAGCGCAGAGGCTGCAGGTGTGCGCAACATGCTGTTGATCGGTACCGTCTATCCCTACGGCCGTGTGCAAGGGGGCAATCCGGCGCGGGAGGATCATCCGCGCGAACCGCATACCTTCAAAGGTGCCATGCGCAAGCAGCAGGAAGACCTGTTGATGCAGGCACACGCTGAAGGGCGCATCTGCGCAGCCATTTTGCGCCTGCCGGATTTTTACGGCCCAGGCGTCGAAGCCAGTTTGCTTCATTCCGCGTTCCAGGCCGCGGCGACAGGCAAGGTTGCGGATCTGATCGGACCTTTGGACCGCCCGCACGAGTTTGTCTACGTGCCCGATGTCGGCCCGGTAGTGTTGCGACTGTTGGGCCATGTGAAGGCTTATGGCAAAAGCTGGCATCTGGCAGGAGCGGGCGTGACTACGCAGATGGATGTGTTGGCGATGCTGGAGAGCCAGATGCGGCGCAAAATCCGGCGCCGCGTAGCTTCCAGAATC
Source organism: Diaphorobacter sp. HDW4A (assembly GCF_011305995.1). Classification (GTDB taxonomy): domain Bacteria; phylum Pseudomonadota; class Gammaproteobacteria; order Burkholderiales; family Burkholderiaceae_C; genus Diaphorobacter_A. The sequence continues at coordinate 1,001,193 of NZ_CP049910.1, forward strand.
ATGCTGCGCATGGCGGGACTGTTCAGCCCGCTGCTGCGTGAGCTGGTGGAGATGCACTATCTGATCGCTGATCCACTGCTGCTGGACGATTCGGCGCTTGTCGCGTTGATCGGCCCCATTGCAAAAACGCCCTATGCCGAGGGGGTTCGGGAGACACTGATCGCCGCCGGGGCTCTGGCGCACACTGAAAAGCCCCCTAAGAAACCGATTGGCGGCATGCCGACAGCAGAACTGGGACAATAGCGGGATGAGCGAAACAGCGTCCCCCACGAAAACCCCCAAAGTCGGCTTCGTCAGCCTCGGATGCCCGAAGGCTTTGACCGACAGCGAATTGATCCTCACGCAACTGAGTGCCGAGGGTTATGAAACGTCCAAGACCTTCCAGGGCGCGGACCTTGTGATCGTCAACACCTGTGGCTTCATCGATGATGCGGTCAAGGAAAGTCTGGACACCATTGGCGAGGCGCTGGCCGAGAACGGCAAGGTGATCGTCACCGGCTGTCTGGGAGCCAAGACTGGCAAGGCCGGTGGCGACAACCTGATTCGCGAGGTGCACCCTAGCGTGCTGGCCGTGACCGGGCCGCATGCCACCGACGAGGTGATGAATGCCGTGCACCAGTACCTGCCCAAGCCGCATGATCCGTTCGTTGATCTGGTGCCGGGTGCATTTGGCTCGGCTGGCATCAAGCTCACCCCCAAGCATTACGCCTACTTGAAGATCAGCGAAGGCTGTAACCACCGCTGCACGTTCTGCATCATCCCGTCGATGCGCGGCGATCTGGTGTCGCGTCCGATTGGCGATGTGCTCAAGGAAGCCAAGGCGCTGTTTGAAGGCGGGGTGAAGGAGTTGCTGGTGATCAGCCAGGACACCTCGGCCTTTGGTGTGGATGTGAAGTACCGCACCGGATTCTGGGATGGCAAGCCCGTCAAGACGCGCATGCTGGAGCTGGTCCAGACGCTGGGAGAGATCGCCAAGCCGTATGGCGCGTGGGTGCGTCTGCACTATGTGTATCCGTATCCGAGCGTGGACGAGGTGATTCCGCTGATGGCCACGGGCGCGGTGCTGCCGTATCTGGATGTGCCACTGCAGCACAGCCACCCTGATGTGCTCAAGCGCATGAAGCGCCCCGCCAGCGGCGAGCGCAATCTGGAGCGCATCCAGCGCTGGCGCGAGATCTGCCCGGAAATCGTGATCCGCAGCACTTTCATCGCTGGTTTTCCGGGTGAGACGGAAGAAGAATTCCAGCATCTGCTCGATTTCATCCGTGAAGCGCAGATCGACCGCGCAGGTTGCTTTGCCTACAGCGACGTCGAAGGTGCAGCCGCCAACGAACTGCCCGGCATGCTGCCGCTGGAAGTGCGCGAGGAACGCCGCTCGCGCTTCATGGCCGTGGCTGAAGAGGTGTCGATTGCACGCCTGCAGCGCCGCATTGGCCAGACCATGCAGGTGCTTGTGGACAAGTCCATCGCTTTGGGCAAGAAGGGCGGTGTCGGTCGTACCTATGCTGATGCGCCCGAAATCGACGCGGTCGTGCACCTGCTGCCGCCCGAGAAGATCAGCAAGACCTACAAGGTGGGTGAGTTCACCAAGGTGCGCATTGTTGGCACTCAAGGCCATGATCTGGTCGGACTGCCGATCTGAGTTCAACCCTTGACTCGAATCAACGACCGATTGCTGGATTAGTGCCATTCTGACTCTTTCAGTGAAGGAGTCTGTGCATGCAAAGCACCATGAAGGCGGCGGTCGTCCGCGAATTCGGCAAGCCACTGTCCATCGAAGAAGTACAGGTCCCGCGCCCCGACCCGGGCCATGTGCTCGTCAAGATCGAAGCATGCGGCGTCTGCCACACCGACCTGCATGCGGCCGACGGTGACTGGCCTGTCAAGCCCAATCCACCGTTCATTCCCGGCCACGAAGGCGTCGGCTACGTGGCCGCGGTGGGCGCGGGAGTCACCCATGTGAAGGAGGGCGACCGCGTCGGTGTTCCCTGGCTCTACAGCGCCTGTGGCCATTGCGAGCACTGCCTCGGGGGCTGGGAGACACTCTGCGAACAGCAGAAGAACACCGGCTATTCCGTCAACGGCGGTTTCGCGGAATACGCATTGGCCGATGCCAACTACGTCGGCCTGCTGCCCGCGAATGCCAACTTCATCCAGATCGCCCCCATCCTCTGCGCAGGCGTGACGGTCTACAAGGGCCTCAAGATGACCGACGCCAAACCCGGCAATTGGGTGGTGATCTCCGGCATCGGCGGCCTCGGTCACATGGCAGTGCAATACGCCAAGGCCATGGGTATGAATGTGGCGGCCGTCGATGTGGACGACGCCAAGCTCCACCTCGCCAGCAGACTCGGAGCGACGGTGGTGGTCAACGCCCTCAAGCAGGACCCGGCAGCCTTCATCAAAAAGGAAATCGGCGGTGCACACGGCGCCTTGGTTACTGCTGTCTCGCCCAAGGCCTTCGAACAATCGCTGGGCATGGTGCGCCGGGGCGGCACGGTGTCGCTCGTAGGCCTGCCACCGGGCGGCTTCGAGCTGTCGATCTTCAACATGGTCCTCAACGGCGTGACTGTACGAGGCTCTATCGTCGGCTCTAGATTGGACCTGCAGGAGTCCCTCGACTTCGCGGCGCTAGGCAAGGTCGCGGCGACGGTAAGCACTGACAGGCTGGAAAACATCAACGACATCTTCAATCGCATGCGCGCCAACACCATCGAGGGACGCGTAGTGCTGGACATGTCGGCTTGAGGAGAAGAAGAGTGCACCAGCGGGCGCACCGGCACGAGCGAAGCGAAGTGCCGAACACACCTCTTCGGGTCACTTTTGCGGCAAGCTGTTTGAGCGGAGTGATGCAGGAACGCAGCGAGTTTTACCGCAGGTATTGAAAGCGCGTTTTGGGTTACTTTTTACGCGCAAGCAAAAGGTGACTCCGCCGCCGGGCGGAACTTCCGGCCTCCGCCCTAAAACTACCCCGCAGAAGCATAAAAAAAGGCCTCCACCAAGGAAGCCTCTCATCATGAAGCAGGACGGGCAAGAGCCCGTCCACACTCAAGCATTACACGCGCTTGCGGTATTCACCAGTGCGTGTGTCGATTTCGATCTTGTCTTCCTGAGCCACGAACAACGGCACAGCCACTTCGAAGCCGGTGGCAATCTTGGCGGGCTTCAGAACCTTGCCCGATGTGTCGCCCTTGACGGCTGGCTCGGTCCAGGTGATCTGGCGCACCACGGAAGTGGGCAGTTCCACGGAGATGGCCTTGCCGTCGTAGAACACCACTTCGGCAGTCATGCCATCTTCGAGGTAGTTGATGGCGTCGCCCATGTTTTCGGCTTCGACTTCGTACTGGTTGAAATCGGGGTCCATCCACACGTACATCGGGTCAGCGAAATACGAGTAGGTGCAATCCTTCTTGTCGAGGATCACGTTGTCAATCTTGTCGTCGGCCTTGAACACGTTTTCCGTGCCGAAGTTGCCGATCAGGCTCTTGAGCTTCATGCGCACGGTGGCAGCGCCGCGGCCGCCGCGTGCGTATTCTGTCTTCAGAACGACCATGGGGTCCTTCCCGTGCATGATCACATTGCCGGCGCGGATTTCTTGAGCGATTTTCATAGCTTGCTTGACTGCGAGTTGGGCCGCTCCACAGGCGGGGCGGTAGGGCGAAGTCGTGATGGACTGACTGCCTGACACCCCGACGCATGGTCCGCGGCGGGACGCGCCGGCTGGGCACAAACAAGATTTGTGCAGCCTTCTGATGGCGCAAAGAATGCTATTTTAGCTTTTTTCTGCGACGAACCCCAACAATTGCGTCAGAAGGTCGTTTTGCACCCACAACCGGGTCCGCGCCGCCTGAACGCAGGCCTGCCATTCGGCCAGCATGGGTTTGGTGATGGCGGGTGTACTGCGGGCTTCGGGCAGTTCGTTCCAGAGCGCATGCAGCGCGCGCAGCGAGGGCGGGGCCTGCATCCAGTCGAGAAAGGCATCGAGCTTCTCGTGGTGGGCGTTGTCGTGCTGCGGGTAGATCTGCCAGACGAAAGGCTGACCGGCCCAGAGCGCGCGCACTAGCGAGTCCTCGCCACGCACGAAATTGAGGTCACAGGCCCAGAGCATCTCGTCGAACGCGGGCTGGGTTACTGGCGCAAGAAATTGCGCGTTGCCGGGATGGGCTGGCAGCAGGGCGGCGCGGACCATGGCGCAGGCGCGGCCCGGAGTGACCAGCCATTGGGCCGTGAAGCGATGCTCTGCGAACACTTGTTTGAACGCGGGGGGCTCGTAGCAGAACAGTGAGAAGGCGGTGTCATCGTCCGTGAGGCCGTGGCGTGCCCGCCATGCGTTGCGGTCAAACGCGGCCAAGCGTGTGTTCAGGTCGGGTTCGTGCAGCAGTCCGCCGGTTTGTTCGGTGAAGCCAGGATAGAAGAACCAGCGCGTCAATCCGGCCGCCGGGCCACTCATGATCAGCGAGGGCAGGCCGTGGCAGCGCTCCACATAGCTTTCGGCGGAGAGGTATTCGAGATTGATCCAGACCACGCTGCGCGGGTTGCCTTGCGCCTTGCGTGCGATGGCTTCGACAAAGATCGTTGGAATCTCGCAGCCGAAGGCCTCGATCACGACATCGCCGGGGCCGTCCGCAGGTGCCTCGTGCTGCGGCCACAGATGCACGCTCACGCCCGCACTGCCCTGCGGCGCCATCCATGCGAGGGCGCTTGCGTCGTCGATGAACAGCCGCACCTGGTGCCCGCGCGCGCCCAGATCGGCAGCGAGACGCCAGCACACGCCGACGTCGCCGAAGTTGTCGATGACCTGACAGAAGATATCCCAGCGCTTGGGAGGCTGTTGTGTTGAATTCATGTTTTGGACGCGGAAGGGGCTGCGTTGCCCGCACCTGCGCGCAGATGATCGACCAGCAGGCGCGCCACACCGGAGAGCGATTCGAGCGAACGCACACACAGCGAGAGCTTGCGCTTGGCCCAGGGTTCGGCAAGGGGAATGGTGCGCAGCGCGAGCGCGCCGCGATAGATCTGCGCACTGCCCAGCGGCAGCACACCCACACCCAGGCCGGCCGAAACCATCAGGCACTGCGCATCGTAGCTGGTGACCTGAATGCGCAGCTTGAGGGGGATTTCATGCTCGGCGGCGTTGCGCATCAGCAGGTTGTTGATGGCGCTGCCGGGGTGCATGCCGACGATGTCAAACGCCAGGATTTCCGCGAACCGCAGGCTGCGCCGTCGCGCCAGAGCATGGCTAGCGGGAACCACGACGACCAGTTCGTCCTCGTGGTACGGTAAAAGCGTGACCTGTTCGCCGTAACTGCCGTGGTTGAGAATGCCCACGTCGGCCGCATTCTCGGCCACGGAATGCGCCACGCTGGTGCTGATCTGCTCCTGCAGCTGGACCTGCACCTGCGGATGCGCGGCCATGAAACTCTGCAGCTCGCCGGGCAGGAATTGGGTGATTGCCGAGATGTTGGCGACCACCCGTACCTGACCGCGCACACCCGCGCCGTAGTCGCGCATCTGAGTGGCGATGCCGTCCAGATCGTTGAGCACGCCCCGCGCGAGATTGAGCAGGGCGAAGGCCGCCGGTGTGGGCTCGGTGCCGCGATTGCTGCGGTTGAAAAGCTCCACTTGCAGCGTGTCTTCAAGCTCAGCCAGACGGCGGCTCGCGGCCGATGCGGCGATGTGCTCGCGCGCGGCGGCGCGGGCGATGGCGCTTTCTTCCATCACCGCCACGAACAGGCGCAAGGATATGGGGTCGAGTTTCATGAAGTGCCGATTATCGCCTTGCCGGAGCGTTGCCATGCCGAAATGCGATGGCAGCCTCGCGCATGAGCGTTTTGCACGCATGGTGAATGGCGACATTATCCGCACGAGTGACGTTGTGAATGGAGACAAACAATGACTGAACAAGCCAAACTGTTGGCGACCCCGCAGCTGACGCCCTCCGCGCTGGCGGGCGTGCGCGTGGTAGAGATGGGGCAGCTCATTGCAGGCCCTTTCTGCGGCAAGACGCTGGGCGATTTCGGCGCCGAGATCATCAAGATCGAGGCCACCGTAACCGGCGATCCGCTGCGTAATTGGCGATTGCTGAAGAACGGTACTTCCGTCTGGTGGCAGGTGCAGTCGCGCAACAAGAAATCGGTGGCGCTCGATCTGCGCCAGCAGGAGGCGCAGGACATCGCCCGCAAGCTGATTGCCGAGGCCGATGTGCTGATCGAGAACTTCCGCCCCGGAACGCTCGAGGGCTGGGGCATGTCGCCCGATGAGCTGCATGCGCTCAATCCAGCGCTGATCATTCTGCGCATCTCGGGCTATGGCCAGACCGGTCCGTACCGCGATTTGCCGGGCTTCGGCGTGATCGGCGAGGCCATGGGCGGCCTGCGCCATCTCACGGCCGAGCCGGGCCGCGTGCCGGTGCGTGTCGGCGTGTCCATCGGCGACACGCTGGCCGCGCTGCATGGTGCTATCGGCGTGCTGATGGCGCTCTACCATCGCAAGGCGCATGGCGGCAAGGGGCAGGTGATCGACGTGGCTCTGCACGAGGCGGTGTTCAACTGCATGGAAAGCCTGATCCCCGAGTACAGCGCCTTCAGTGCCGTGCGCGAGGCTGCGGGCAGCGCGCTGCCGGGCATTGCGCCGTCCAACGCCTACCCCTGCAAGGACGGCTGGGTGCTGGTGGCCGGCAATGGAGACAGCATCTTCAAGCGGTTGATGGCGACCATCGGCAGGCAGGATCTGGCCGACGCCCCCGACCTCGCGAGCAACGCGGGCCGCGTGGCACGCATCACCGAAATTGATACGGCGATCGGTCAATGGACGCTGGATCGCAACGTGCAGGAAGTTATGGACGCGCTGGGCGCGGCGCGCGTTCCTGCGGGCAAGGTTTATACCGCCAAGGACATTGCGGAAGATCCGCACTACAAGGCGCGCGACATGCTGCTCACGCAGGAGACGCGCGATGGCTATACGGTGACGGTGCCGGGCGTGATCCCCAAGATGTCGGGCACGCCGGGCGGCGTGCGTTCTTCTGCCCCAGGTCTCGGTGACGATACTGACGCGGTACTGGCCGAAGCGGGGCTCACCAACGAGCAGATCACGCTGCTGCGCAGCAAGGGAGTGATTCAATAATGAGCACCGTCTGGAATGGCAACGGCACACGCATCCGCATGTGCGAAGTGGGAACACGCGATGGGCTGCAGATGGAGCAGCAATTCGTGCCAACCGAGGACAAGATTGCGCTGGTGAATGCGCTGTCGCACACGGGGCTTGCGAAGATCGAAGTGTCTTCGTTCACCTCGCCGACGGCCATCCCCGCGCTGCGCGATGCCGAGATCGTGATGCGCGAGATCGAGCGCGTGCCGAGCGTTGTCTACACCGCTCTCGTACCCAATATGCGCGGCGCGGAGCGCGCCATCGACGCGCACACCGATGAGCTCAACCTCGTCATGTCGGTCAGCGAGACGCACAACATCGCCAACCTGCGCATGACGGGCGAGCAGTCGTTCGCCGCGCTGTCGCAGGTGATCGCGCTGGCGCAGCAGGCCGCGGTGCCGGTCAACGTGTCACTGTCCTGTGTGTTCGGTTGTCCGATGGAGGGCGACGTGCTGGAGGAGCAGGTGTTCGGCTTCGTGCAGCGCTTTGCCGATCTCGGCGTGCAGGGCATCACGCTGTGCGACACCACGGGCATGGCCTTTCCGTCGCAGGTCGCGCGCATCACCTCGCATGCGATCAAGTGCTGGCCGAAGACTGAATTCACCCTGCATTTCCACAACACGCGCGGCATGGGGTTGTCCAATGTGCTCGCGGCCATCGATGCCGGTGCGCGCCAGTTCGATGCATCGCTCGGCGGTCTTGGCGGCTGCCCCTACGCGCCCGGCGCGTCGGGCAATGTCTGCAGCGAAGAAATCGTTCATGCGTTGCAATGCATGGGCTACAACACCGGCGTGGATCTGGATCGGCTGATCGCCGCATCGCAAAGCCTGCCCGCGCTGATCGGCCACGATGTACCGAGCCAGATCGTCAAGGCCGGCAAGCGCTTGGACACGCATCCCGTGCCCGTCGATTTCGACACCATCCGCGAACGCGCGCTCGCACGGGATCAGCAACCGCGCGCGATCTGAGCTGTAGTCTCACCTCACACTTTTTTCACTTTTCGTTCCAGCCAAAAATCAACAGGAGACAAACCATGTTTTTCCAACGTCGTCCACTCGTCGCCGCGCTGGCATTGAGCTCGCTTTGCATGTTCGCCGCAGGCAGTGCCAGTGCCCAGGGCAATTATCCGAATCGCACGATCACCTTCGTCGTACCCGCAGCGGCAGGCGGCACGACCGATCTCGCGGGCCGCATGGCCGCGCAGGCGCTCGGCCCGGTCATCGGCCAGTCTGTGGTGGTGGATAACAAAGGCGGCGGCAACGGCGCCATAGCCGCCACCTTCGTCAAGCGCGCCGAACCCGACGGCTACAACCTGCTGATGCAGTACTCCGGCTACCACGTGATCACGCCACACATCACCAAGGCGCCACAGTGGGAGCAGAAGGACTTCCAGCCCGTCGCCAACATCATGTCCGCGCCGCAGATCATCGTGGTGCGCGACAGCGTGCCCGCCAAGACATTGCAGGAACTGGTCGCCTACGCCAAGACCAACCCCGGCAGGCTCAACTACGCATCGTCCGGCAATGGCTCGCTGCAGCATGTGACAGGCGCAATGCTCGAGCAGCAGGCGGGCATCAAGATGGTTCACGTCCCCTACAAAGGCACGGGCCCCGCATTGCAGGATCTGCTTGGCGGTCAGGTCGATCTGACCTTCGGCACCGCTCCACCATTCATGCCCCACATTCAGGCGGGAAAACTGCGCGTGCTCGCGGTGACTGGCAAGGAGCGCCTGCCCAGCCTGCCGAACGTACCGACCACGGCGGAAGCCGGCTTTGCGGGGGTGAATGCGACTTCGTGGTTCGGCCTGTTCGCGCCAACTGCCGTGCCCAAAGCGGTGGTCGACAAGCTCACCGCCGATCTGAAAAAGGTGGTGGAAGATCCCGCATTCCGCAAGAAGGCGGAAGAGCAGGGCGCCACAGCCGACTACCAGAACCCGCAGCAATTCGGTGAACGTGTGAAGGCCGACTACGCGAACTGGGCCAACGTGGTGAAGAGCGCAAAGATCGAAGCGGACTGATCGTCTGATTGAGCCTGCTCAGGCAGGTCGTTGAAGAAAAATGGCCTTGCGCGAAAGCCCGAGGCCATTTTCTTTGAGATCTTTGTGGATGCTTTTGCGGCCGAGATGCGGCGGCAGGGCAGAAACGACAAAGCCTCTTGATTTCTCAAGAGGCTTTGGGTATTTGGGGTGGCTGATGGGGCTCGAACCCACGACAACAGGAATCACAATCCTGGACTCTACCAACTGAGCTACAGCCACCGTAGTGCAGACTTGAATTATAACGCGATATTTCAGTCTGTTTTGAGAACTTCGAAGTTTTTTATTGCTTTGATGAAATTACTCTGCGCTGGGGCGGGGTACCTTGATCTCGGCCTTGAAGTGCTGTTTGAGCAATTCGTAGTATGCCATAGCTTCTACGCCCGACCAGACTTGAGTGTACTGCTGCTGTTCCTTTTGGTAGGTGGCAGCATCCTGCGCGGCGCGCGGCACGATCTTTTCGACCTTGGCAACAGCATAGCCTGCAGCGCCCAAATTCACACCGACCCAAGAGGGCAGGTTGTCGATGGGGGCTTGCAGCACGGCATCGAGAACGGCGCGGGGCTGGTCATGTGCTTGCTCGCGCGAGACGGTGATCGGTGCGGACAGGCCGGTGGCGGATGCAGGGGCGGCCTTCCATGCGGCGAGCTTGGCGTCGCCATCCTGGCGTGCCATTTCGGCGGCTTTGTCGGCAACGTAGAACGCCTTGGCCTTGTCCTTGGCTTGTTCCCAAGGGATGGTCATGGCGGGCGTGTAGTTCGTCACACGACCTGCGGCGAGCATGCTCGGGCCGACTTCCACGGCTTCGGTCGAGCGCTTGTTCTGCAGCGAGTCTTGAGCGAAGAGTGCTTCGAGGAAGCGTGCATTCGCGAGCGGGCCTTGTGTCTGGGGGCCGGGGACGCGAGCCACATTGGCCACGGTCTGCAGCTTGAGCTTGAACTTGTCGGCCACGGCCTTCAGGTTGTCACCCTGTTCATAGACGGTGTTGGAGAACGTGTCGGCCACTTCGGCGAACTTGCGCTGTGCCTGCTGGTCCTTCAGGTCGGCCTCGAGCTTGGGGCGCAGTTCTTCGAATGAGGGGCGTGGAGGCGTTTTCACATCAGTCAACATGATGATGTGGAAGCCGAAGTCGGATGCCACGACATCGCTGATGTCGCCCTTCTTGAGGGCGTAGGCAGCTTCTTCGAAGGGCTTGACCATCGAGCCGCGTGTGAAGAAGCCCAGATCGCCGCCGGACTTGGCGGAGCCTGGATCTTCGGATTCCTTCTTGGCGACGTCGGCAAAGCTGCCGGGGCTTTTGCGGACTTCGGCGAGGATGGCTTCGGCCTTGGCCTTGGCTTTTTCGCGGTCGGCCGACGATGCGTCCTTCGATGCGCTGATCAGGATGTGGCTTGCGCGGCGCTCTTCCTTGCCGGACAGGCGCTCGAGGTTTTCCTTGTAGTAGGTGCGCAGGTCTTCTTCGTTCGGCACGATGGTGGCCTTCACGGAGTCGAGGTCCAGCACGATGTATTCCACCGAGGCTTGCTCGTTTTGCTGGAAGCGCGGTGCGTTGGCCTTGTAGAAGGCTTCGACGTCGCTGTCGGATGCGGTGACCTTGGCGGTGTAGTTGTTGGCGTCGAAACGCGCAACCTGAATTTCGCGGCCTTGCCAGACGGCATCCATCGCGAGCTTCACTTCTGGCACGGTGCTGAAGGAGGAGGTCAGCACGCCGCCCATCACCTGATTCGTGGACAGGTCGTAGCGCACCTGGTTCTCGAAGCCTTCGGGCGTCAGGCCCTGAGCGCCTACGAGTGCCTTGTAGGCTTCGGCATCCAACGTGCCATCGGGCTTGCGCAGTGCTGCGATCTGCGGAATCTTCTGCAGTTCGCGGGCCAGGCGCACATCAGTGGTGGCGAAGTGCATGTCGCGCGCGGCGGTCTCGTACACCTTGTCGCGCACGATGCGCTCAAGCGTCTCGTACTTGGCTTGCGGCGAGTCGAGCAGCTTGCTGTCCATGGTCGGATTCTGTGCACGCAGGCGGTCACTCGCCTGGCGGTGTGCGGCATCCCAATCGGCTTGGGTGATGTCCTTGCCATTCACGCGCGCCACAACCGGGCTTTTTTCGGTGAAGTAGTTCTGGTTCACACCGACGAGAATGAACGAAGGGACGATCAGCAAGACCAGCAAGAACATCACTATCTTTGAGTGCTTGCGGATGGCTTCAAACATGGTCAGTCAATCTTTCTGGCAACAAAAGAAAAGGCGAACCTTGCGTTCGCCTTGGCTTGGGCGGGGTGGCAACGTTGTGTGGCATTGGTTCCCGAAGGCGGCTTGGCGACGATGAAAGTCGGAGTCCTTGGGTACCGATTGCTTGCAGCAACCACCAACGAGGCTTGTCGCCCAACATGGACGGCAATCGAAAGATTGTACCTTTTCGTTTGCGGATTTCACTGCCTTGCTCTCTCGCAAGCCACCAGACGATGCAGTGCCAATGCGTTTTTGCCACGGCCTGTCAACTCTTCTGGTGCCTGCGCTACAAACGTGCGGACACAAAAAAACCACCGGAATTTCTTCGGGTGGTTTCTTCATGAAGGGGATTTAGTGGTGGGTGCTAACGGGGTCGAACCGCTGACCTACGCCTTGTAAGGGCGCCGCTCTACCAACTGAGCTAAGCACCCACTTCAATCAACCTGTCAGTTCAGGGCATCCTTCAACGCCTTGCCTGGACGGAACTTTGGCACTTTTGCTGCCTTGATCTTGATTGTATCACCAGTACGGGGGTTGCGACCCGTACGAGCTGCACGCTTGCCCACCGCGAAGGTGCCGAAACCGACGAGCGACACCGTGCCACCCTTTTTCAGCGTCTTCTTGACCGCATCGATCGTGGATTCCAGAGCGCGCGCAGCGGCGGCTTTGGAAATGTCGGCGTTGTTAGCAATATGCTCAATCAGTTCGGTTTTATTCACAAGGAACCTCTCGCAAATGAGTGGATGGAATTAGTTCGTTCTTGCATACCTGGAGGGAGTTTTCTGTTGCCACCTTGCGGCAACTCATCAGTCTGAAAGAAAGACTGAACGCTCAACAGATTGCTGCTCCAGATTAAAGCTATCACGTTCGCTGGTGTCAATACAGACCACCGCTTAGCAACAGCATGGATAGGAATTCTAGTCGTATTTTTCGCTGGCTCTGTGGCTCGTTGCCGCTTTTGCGGCGCAAAACCGCATGCAGTCTTCTTGCGGTTGACTTGGATGCAACAGATGTAGCGATATTGATGTTTGCTACTTGACAACGCGAGCACGAATTTCCGGCAGGGCTTTCTGCAGGTAGTAGACCATCGACCAGACCGTCAGAATCGCTGCAATCCAGATGAGCCATGTGCCCCACACGCCGGTGTCGATGACGCCGAAGAGCTTGCTGTCATACAGAAGAAACGGAATGGCGACCATCTGCACCGTCGTCTTGAGCTTGCCCAGCATGTGCACTGCAACGCTCTTGCTTGCACCAATCTGGGCCATCCACTCGCGCAGCGCCGAAATGGCGATCTCGCGACCAATGATGATCAGCGCCACGAACACATCTGCGCGCTGCAGATGCACCAGAACGAGGAGCGCGGCACACACGAGGAACTTGTCTGCGACCGGATCAAGAAATGCGCCGAAGGACGACGTCTGATTGAGCTTGCGGGCCAGATATCCATCGAGCCAGTCGGTGATCGCGAAGGCGATGAACATCACTGTTGCGATCAGGTTCTGCGTCTGCGGCTCCAGCGGTGCGGAGAACACCCCCACGATCAAAGGGATCGCGACGATGCGCGTCCAGGTCATTATGGTGGGGATGGTGAAAAACATGAGGTGATTGTGTCATGCAAAGCAAAGCCCTGCCAGCGACCCTAACCACGGGGTGTGAAACAGGGCCTTGGCTTGGCAGGAGATCAGCGCAACGCGCGGTAGATTTCTTCCGCAAGCTCGCGGGAAATCCCGTCGACGGATGCCAGATCTTCGACACTCGCGTCACCCACGCCGCGCACACCGCCAAAGCGTTGCAGTAACCGCGCGCGCTTCTTCGGGCCGATGCCGGGGATGTCTTCGAGCCTGCTGCCGCCCACACGCACCTTGGCGCGTGCGGCGCGCATGCCGGTGATCGCAAAGCGGTGTGCTTCGTCGCGAATTTGTGCCACCAGCATGAGCGCGGCCGAATCCTTGCCGAGGTAGACCTTCTCGCGGCCGTCGGCAAACACCAGATCTTCAAGGCCCACCTTGCGACCTTCTCCCTTTTCGACGCCAACGATGCGCGTGAGATCAAGCCCGAGACTCTCGAACACCTCGCGCGCCATACTGACCTGGCCCTTGCCGCCATCGACCAGCACCAGATCGGGCAGTCGCGCCTGACCGGCCGCCACCTCGGCGCCTCCGGCCTCGCGCTGCGCCTCGGCCACCTTGCTGTAGCGGCGCGTGAGCACCTGGCGCATGGCGGCGTAGTCGTCACCGCCCGTGATGCCCTCGATCTTGAAGCGGCGGTATTCGCTGCTTTGCATCTTGTGGTGATGGAACACAACGCAGGAGGCTTGTGTCGATTCGCCCGCAGTGTGTGAGATGTCGAAGCACTCGATGGTGAGCTGATCGAGATTCTCTGCCTCCAGATCCAGCGCCTCGGCCAGCGCGCGGGTGCGCGCCTGCTGAGAGCCTTCTTCGGACAGAAGCCGCGCGAGCTGGATGTCCGCATTCTTCTGCGCCATCTCCAGCCACACACGCCGCTGCTCGCGCGGCTGGCTCACCGCGTGCACGCGCACGCCGCTTTGTTCGCTCAGTGCATCGAGCAGCGCCTCGTCCACCGGTTCGCTCACCAGCAGCGTGGGCGGCACGGGCACGTGCAGATAGTGCTGCGCGATGAAGGCTTCGAGCACCTGCTGCGCCACGGGGAGCTGTTCGGTCTCGGGCTCTCCTGAGGCTTCCGGCTCGGCGCAATCGCTGTCCTTTTCGGCGCGATAGATGGCCGTCGCATCTTCCACATGGGTTGGAAAGTAGGCGCGGTCACCAAGGTGCCTGCCGCCGCGTACCATCGCCAGATTCACGCAGGCGCGACCGCCGTGCACCTTCACGGCCAGAATGTCCACATCCTTGTCGGAGACGGTCTCGATTGCCTGTTGATGCAGTACCCGAGACAGCGCCGTGATCTGATTGCGTATCTCGGCGGCCTGCTCGAATTCGAGCTTCTCGGAGTGCGCCATCATGCGCGCCTCGAGTTGCTGTAGCAGCTCCTGAGTCTCGCCGCGCAGCATCGCCTCGGCGTGGCCCACGTCGACCGAATAGGCTTCTGGCGAAATCAGATTGACGCATGGTGCTGTGCAACGCTTGATTTGATAAAGCAGGCAAGGCCGCGTGCGGTTGGAAAAAACGGTGTCTTCGCAAGTGCGCAGACGGAACACCTTCTGCAGCAGAAGGATGGTCTCCTTGACAGCCCATGCGCCGGGGTAAGGTCCAAAGTAGCGATGCCGCTTGTCCACCGAGCCGCGGTAGTAGGCCACGCGTGGAAACTTCTGACCTGGCGCGGAGCCCGTCCCGTCTTTGGCCGCTACGCCAGTGATTTTCAAATAGGGATAGCTCTTGTCGTCGCGGAACAGGATGTTGTACTTGGGGTTCAGCGACTTGATCAGATTGTTTTCAAGCAGCAGCGCCTCTGCCTCGGAGCGCACTACCGTGGTCTCCAGCCGCACGATCTTGCTGATCATATGTCCGATGCGCGTGCCACCGTGGTTCTTTGCGAAGTAGCTCGAAACCCGCTTTTTGAGATTGCGCGCCTTGCCCACATAGAGCAGCGCATCCTGTGCATCAAAATAGCGATACACGCCTGGCAGGGGCGGCAGCGCGGCCACTTGGGCTAGCAATTCGGCGGAGTGCAATTCGGGAGAGGCAGACGACATGCGCCTATTGTCATCGCAGTTGGACTGGCTTGCCATGAAGCGTGCTGCGGCTCTCGGCAGCACGTGGAGGCGAAACTGTCACCAGATGCGAATCTTCAGAGGGCTGTATCCAGCACCATCATCATCACGAAGCCGGTCATCAGTCCTGCGGTGGCGAACGCTTCATGTCCCTTGCGGTGCGACTCGGGAATGATCTCGTGGCTGATCACGAACAACATGGCGCCCGCTGCAAAACCAAGGCCCCACGGGAGGAGGGTGACGGAGTTGCTGATCATGGCGGCACCGATCACCGCACCCAACGGTTCAACGAGCCCCGAAAGCATTCCCAGCAGCACCGAAAACCCACGCGAGTAGCCGACCGCCAACAGCGCTGCAGCCACTACAAAGCCTTCGGGTACGTCCTGAATGGCGATGCCGATGGCCAGTGCGTTGGCGCGCAGGCCTTCGTTGCCCGCATATCCGACGCCAATGGCCAGACCTTCGGGCAGGTTGTGCAGAATGATGGCGATGACGAACAACCAGGTGCGGCGCAGCTTCTGGGCAGACGCACCTTCGCGGCCCTTAATGAAGTGTTCGTGAGGCAGCAGCCGGTCCAATGCCAGCAACGCCAATCCTCCGAGCAGGATGGCTGAGCCCACGATGCCGCCGGCTCCCCATGCACTGCCTGAGAATGACGAGGCCGAGCGCGCTGCTTCCAGCGCAGGCATCACCAAGGAGAAAGCACAGGCCGCGAGCATGACACCCGCACCGAAGCCAAACAGCGTGTCCTGCACGCGCTCGGAGGGGCGTTGGGCGAACAGTACAGGCAGCGTTCCCAGCGCAGTGGCCAACGCCGCGATGCTTGCGCCAACCAACGCGTTGCGCGCTGCTTGCTGCTCCTGCAGTGCATTCCACAGAAACATGCATGCCGCCAGAAGGCCCATCGTGCAGATGACGAGTCCTATGCACGTCTTCAGGCGCAACGGTGATCTGTCCAAGGCAATGGCTGGGCGCTGGGAAGGCTCTTCGATCAGCATGTCCGTCTCTTCTTTCTGTATGGGGAAGTAGTGGCGTCTGGGCGGTGAAGCGGTCAGCAGGTCAGATGCCGATCACCGCGATGTCGCAGCGGCGTAGCGACGTGCAACCTCTGCCCAATGAATGACGTTGTAGAACGCAGCGATGTATTCGGGGCGACGGTTCTGGTACTTCAGGTAGTACGCGTGTTCCCATACATCGAGGCCCAGAATCGGCGTGTTGCCCGACGCGATGCCCGGCATGAGCGGTGAGTCCTGATTGGCGCTGCTTTCCACAGTCAGCTTGCCAGCCGAGTTCACGCAAAGCCAGGCCCAGCCGCTTCCGAAGCGGGTCAGTGCAGCCTTGGTGAACTCCGCGCGAAACGTGTCCATCCCGCCAAGTTCCGCAGAGATGGCGTTTGCCAGATCGCCCGTGGGTTCGCCACCGCCCTGTGGCGACATCACTTGCCAGAACAGGCTGTGGTTGGCATGTCCGCCGCCGTTGTTGCGCACAGGTGCCTGCAGTTTTTCGGGCAATACATCGATCTGCGCAATCAAGTGATCGACCGGCATCTCCGCAAACTCGGTCCCTTCCAACGCAGCGTTCAGATTGTTCACATACGTCTGGTGGTGCTTGGTGTAGTGGATCTCCATGGTCTGGGTGTCGATGTTCGGCTCCAGTGCGTCATAGGTGTAAGGCAGTTGCGGAAGGACATGTGGCATGGAGATATCTCGTTAGGGTAGAAGGCGTGGATTCCTGAGCGGGCTTGGCGGTGGGCGTCAGTGCAGCGATGTGCTTTGTGCCGTGCTCCAGTGAAGACCCGTCGGCAACAAGGCGTCGACCGTATTCGGCGTACCGCTTCGTCGCGTTTCGTGCTCGTTCAATGCGGCCCATGTATAGCGAATGTGGTGACACGCAGCGATTCGCATCGATTGCGACTCGTCCTCGTTCTCCATGATCGACTTGAGCCGGTTGTGAGCGCATTGCAGACATTCGGCGGCGCTGGAAGGCTGATCCAACGTTTCCAGACATTCCGCGAGATTCAAATGCGCGACGACAAATGCGGCGAGCCGATCGTCATCCGGCACATCGATGCTGTCGGTGTGCTTGAAGAGCAACCGGTGTGCGACGCGCAGCGCCTGTTCGTGCCAGGAAAAGGCGTGCACAACGCATTGCGCTTGCCGGGCATCGTTGCCCGCATGAGTGAGTCTGCGCCATTCGGCAAGCAGGGCGCTGGTGGACAGTTCGGTCGTCCTTGATTGGGTGCTCATGGGTTTTCCCTTTCGTTCCATGACATGGCGGCGAGTTGCTCCGTCTTGCCGGATGGGTGAACGCGCACGATGCGAAGCGCATCGGGTCGCTCGACAAGCACGCAGGCCTTGCCTGTGCGCTTGCAGTGATCTTCCACGCGCCAGAACGAGTCGAGCGAAACGCAGCCTGCTTGGCAGATCACCAGATCAGCCGCATGCAAGCTGCGCTCGAGCAGGGCAGGGTCCGCATGGGCGAAGTCGTTGGTACCTGACTCTGCCTGCGCAGTCGTTGCGGGCTCAGCATCTGTTGAATCAACAGTGCCATGCAGGCCCCAGCTTGCCAAAGTGCGTTGCAGTTGCAGACGCTCTTCGCGCTCCCATGCAAGCAGGCTCTCCCGTGCCATGAGCCGTGCACGTGTGCGGATGAGCTCCCCATGCAGGCGCTCGATTTCTTGCTCACGGGTCATTGCGTGCTCCGTGCAGCGCCCTTGCAGAGCCCCGCAACGTCGCAGCAAGACGCCATGTTCCAGCACAAGCTGCTGGATGTCTTCATTGCGGTATGACACGATGCTCTCGCCTCCAATGTCTGATGCTCCTGCTGATTTCTGATGCCTCGAATGGATGGATCTTTCACCACTCTTTAGAAACATTGTAAATGCGAATCGTTTTTATTCATTAAACCATGCGCGCATCGATGATTTGGTTTGATGGAAGAGCGCAACGAGCGTCGTGATACCGGCAGCCGGCGCGTGGCGCTTAACCATGTGCCTAGTGCAAGCGCAAAAAAAGCCAGCGGGCTTGTTGAAACCCGCTGGCTGAACCACGATGAAAAGAACCTTGGAGCAACTGTTGTGATTGCACCAGCCGTCAGTATATCCAATATTGAGAATGGTTCTCAGTACATTGGCGTTTTATTTTTCTGTTGGGATCCGCATTGGAGGTATCGCTCACCACGCCAATGCAGTGGCCGGTCACAGCTTGTCTGCTACGTCCTTCAGACATGAAACCAGCAGTTGTGCACCCGGTGTAAGTTGGCGGTTGCGACTCCACATCACGCCTGCTGGGCGCATGAGCCGTGGCAGCGTGAGTGGCAGGATTTTGAGTGGTTGAATGGGGTCCTTGGCCACCGCTGCTGCCATCATCGCCACCGCATTGGTCATGTGCAGGTAAGAGCGGATCAGGTGCGTGGACAGCGTTTCGATGTAATTGTTGGAGAGCGAGATTCCATGGCGTTCAAGAATGCGTTCCAGCGGATCGCGCAACTGTGATCCGGTAGGGGGGAGGACCCATGGGTAGTTTCTGAGGTCTGACCACTTCATTTTTTTCTTCTGCGCCAACGGATGTGCCGGGCCAGTCATCAGTGCCAGCGGCTCTTCGAGCAGCTCGAGTTCATCCACTTCGTGATGGGCATGGCGCGGAGGCAGGCGTCCGATCAGCAGGTCGATTTTGCCTTGCAGCAGGTCAGGCATCAGGGTGTGGATCGTGCCTTCGGTGACCAGTACATTGGTGCCGGGAGAACGTTCTTTGAGACGGGCAAGCGCGGAGGGCAGAAGCGCCGATGTCCACGCCGGAAATACGCCGACATGGATCTTGCCTTCGGTGCCTGAGCTGATGGCACGCAGTTCCTCGCGTGCGTGATGGAGGTTCACCAGCATGTTGCGCGCATGGCGGATCAGGCATTCACCATAGGCGGTAGCTTGCAGGCCATGATGGGTGCGGGTGAAGAGCTGCAGGCCCAGTCCCTTCTCGAGTTCGGAGAGTGCCTTGGAGACAGCCGGCACTGTCACATGCGAGATGTCCGCCACTTGTTTGAGGTTGCCGAAGTCGTCAAGCGCGACGAGCAGGCGCAGCTGACGTGCCTTGAGATTGATCTGCAGATACCAATCGAGTTGGGATGCGGTCATTTCGTCGTTGTCGTATTTTTTTGGTCGTTGCGTTGTCTCTCGCCCAAGCTTAACTGAACCCTCAACCCCCAAGGTGAATTTCTCAATCGACACTGCACATGCGTGCATGCACCATTGTTGGCTCGACAACAATGAACTGAGCAGTGAGACAAAGCATGAGCGATTCCAGAAGAAAAATCCTTCGATATGCGGTGGCGTTGGCATGCGCGGCAAGCTGCATGGTTGCGCGAGCCGATACCGTCTTTCCGAGCAAACCCATGACCCTGTATGTAGCCTTCGCACCCGGAGGTGCGGGCGACATCGTCGCGCGTCTGGTCACGCGCAAGATGTCCGAGAGCATGGGGCAGCCCTTTGTGATCGAGAACCGTCCAAGTCCGGTTGTGGCTGTGCAGACGGTGCAGCGCGCCAAGCCTGATGGATACACCATGATGATGGCAGGCAGTGGTACGGCGTTGACATCGGCGCTTTTCAAGAAGCTGCCGTACGATTTGATGAAGGACTTCCGCCATGTCTCATCCCTGTCGACCTTCGATCTGGCGTTGATCACCGTAGCCGACTCCAGCTTCAAATCCGTCGCGGATGTGCTCGCCTATGCAAAGGCCCATCCCGGAAAACTCAACATCGGCACGGTGCGTGTGGGTAGCACGCAGAACCTGTCGGCTGAAATGTTCAAGTCCATGACGGGCTTGGACGCCTCAGTTGTTCCTTATAAGACGACTGCCGAGGTGATTTCTGGCTTGCGCAGCAAGGACATTCATGTGGCTATGGAAATGGTGCCTCCCTTGCTCGGTCAGATTGTGGGTGGCAGTATCCGCCCGCTTGCGGTGTCATCGCTGCAGCGCTATCCGGGTCTTCCGAATGTGCCTACGTTGAACGAAAGCGGTGTGAAGGACTACGAGTCTGGCTCGTGGAACGGAGTGAGTGTTCCGGCGGGAACACCCAACGAGGTGGTCAATAGGCTGGCTAGCGAGATCGGCAAGGCGGTCAACTCGCCAGAGGTGCAGCAGGAACTGCTCAAGATGGGCATGAGGCCCGACAAGAGCTCGCCCGAGTTGATGACCCGTCGCATGCAGGCAGACATCGACAAATGGCATGGCGTGATCAAGAAGGCGAATATTCCGCTGCAATAGAAGGCACGCGTTCCCCAATCACCGGCTTTGGCATCACGCTGACCGGTGATTTTTGAATCGAAATTCGTTGTCCTTGCATGCTCGTTTTGTCATCAAAAGACCGGTGAGTTAACTGTTTGCTCAAGCGTCCGGAAACATAACTCAATAGACGTTGCGGGGACTTTTTCGGCACAGTTCCGACCGGCGCGCGGTACAGGGTACAGGCCTGACGGAGCGTTCCATCGACACATCCCTCAGGAGGCAAGCCCACCATCGCGTATGGGCGGGCACGGAACAATGACCAGACGAACCAAGACAATTCATTCCATCGCTGCCTGTTCGGCGATGTGCGCGCTGGTGACCGCCAGCGGCACGGCAGTGGCGCAGTCATCGCTCACGGTGTTTGGCGTAATGGACGCGGCAGTGCGCCGTACCAACACGGACGGAGTCGGCCATGTACTCTCGATGGCCAGCGGCTCGTACACCAGCAGCCGTTACGGCTTTCGTGGACGCGAGGATCTGGGTAATGGCCTGAACGCATCGTTTTGGCTGGAGTCGTTTCTCAGCACCGATACCGGGCTCGCATCGCCCGACGGATTTCAGCGTCGTGCCACGCTGAGCCTTTCGCATGCAGAGTGGGGCGAATTGCGCATGGGGCGCGATTTCACGCCAACACACGCCAACTGGTCACGGTTCGATCCGTTCAATTACGTGGGTATTGGCTCGGTGCAATTATTCTCGCTAAGCGCCACGGGAACCACGCCGGTGACGGCCGCCTTCGGTAGCAATTCCAACAGCATTCAGCGCTCAAGCAATGGCGTGCAATATCTGCTGCCACGTAACAGTTGGGGCGTGGAAGGCGGCTTCACCAAAGCGTTTGGTGAAAGCAAGGTCTCCGCGAGCGACCAGCACGACTCCATCGGTGGGCGGTTGGGCATCAATCTGGGGCCGGTGTTCGTCTCTGCAGCCAGCTACACCACGCACGATGACAAGACGATCTCCAACTTCAAGGATCGCGCTCTGGCTGCGTCATGGGATGCCGGAGTGGTCAAGCTGTCGGCGGGCATTCGGCGCTTCGATTACCGGGATGCAAGGCAAAACAACTACTTGCTTGCAGCCATCGTGCCTTGGGGCGCGCACGAGGCAAAGCTCTCATTGAACCGCACCAAGATGGGCGGCAGTGTGGGCACCACATCTGTCAATGGCGACGGTGCGGATCAACTTGCTTTGGGCTATGTGTACCACTTGTCAAAGCGTACTGTGGCCTACGCGACTGCAGCGACGATTCGCGATAAGGGCAATACACGCTTTGTCGTGCCAGGCGCGCCTGTGGGCACGGCGGGTGCGAAGTCGCAGGGCTTTGAGTTCGGCATGAACCACGAGTTTTGACGAGAAGGCCGCACAACATGCGTGAATTGTTTCGTCATACCTCGTTCGTGCGCTTCTGATGGGCGCGCACGGCGTCGACCATGGCCACGCAGATGTTGATGCTGGCCATCGGCTGGCATATGTATGACGTGACCGGCAATGCGTGGGAGCTGGGGCTGGTGGGGCTTTTCCAGTTCGCACCCGCCTTGTTCATGACCTTGCTGGCCGGACAGGTTGTGGATCGCGTGCACCGGGCACGGTTGGTGGCGCTGTGCCTGTTCGTGCAGGCCTGTGTGGCACTGGCTTTGGTGATGGTGACCGGGCAGAGCGAGGCGACGCGGCCCATGCTTCTGGCGCTCTCGCTGGTGCTGGGGGGATTGAGGCCATTTCAGATGTCGGCACAGCAGGCCCTGGTTCCGTTGCTCGTGCCGCCGATGCTTCTGGCCCGTGCCACGGCGTTCAGCTCATCGGCCACGCAGACCGCTGTGATCGCCGGGCCTGCGGTGGGCGGGCTGTTGTTTGCGGTGAATCCGAACGCGGTCTATTTGAGCTGTGCCATGCTGTTTTGTGCCGCTGCTGTGTGGAGTCTTGCCATTCGATATGAACATGAGCCTGCACCACGAGAGCCGGTCAATGTGCAGAGCCTGCTCGCGGGAGCGCGGTTCGTGTGGGGGCATCCGCAGTTGCTGGGCGCCATATCCCTCGATCTTTTTGCGGTACTGCTCGGTGGCGCTACCGCGCTTTTACCGATCTTTGCGCGGGACATTCTGTATATCGGACCGCAGGGCCTGGGACTGCTGCGCTCGGCACCGGCGGTAGGTGCCGTTTGTGTGGGGTTCCATCTGGCGCGCAACCCCCTGCGAAGCGGGGTGGGACGCAAGTTGCTCATCTCCGTAGGCGTGTTCGGCGTCTGTATGGTGGTGTTCGGGTTGTCGCGATCGGTCTGGCTATCGGCGATGGCTTTGGTGGTCTCGGGCGGCGCGGACATGGTGAGCGT
The DNA here is from genome assembly GCF_011305995.1 of Diaphorobacter sp. HDW4A. Taxonomy (GTDB): domain Bacteria; phylum Pseudomonadota; class Gammaproteobacteria; order Burkholderiales; family Burkholderiaceae_C; genus Diaphorobacter_A. Next base: position 1,023,894 of record NZ_CP049910.1, read on the forward strand.
GGTGGTGCGACAGACGCTGGTGCAGCTCGAAACTCCCAATCACATGCGAGGCCGCGTGGCGGCCATCAACACATTGTTCATCGGTGCAAGCAACCAACTGGGCGAGTTTGAATCCGGCGCCGCTGCTGCGCTCATTGGACCCGTGGCTGCAGTGGTGCTCGGCGGGGTTGGAACCATCGGAATAAGTTGGCTGTGGCGACGATGGTTCGAGCCGTTGGCACGACGCGAAAAACTAGTGTCTGAACAAAAGTGCAATGCATGAAACACGCATGAATAAAGGCATTCAGCCGCATTCATAGGCGTTTTCCCGAGTGTCTGAATGCAGCATGGAGAGTGACTCGGTGCACACCAAAAGTACCAGTGAATGTTTTATTTGTGTAGTGGCAGATGGGCGCCATTTCAATATTCTTCCAACCCATAGCGACATCGCTTCTGTGCCGTTTCAAATCAGACATCGCAGCCAGAGACCAAGAACCCAAGGAGTACAAAGTTGTCCAAGAAAGTGCCTCTCAAAATTGCCATCGCGGAACATCCGCATACCTCGGCAATCCGCAATGGTTCTATTCCCATTGAAGGCGTCGAGCCCGAGTTCATCACCGTCAAGCCGCAGATCGGCGCGTTCCGCCGCATGGTGCGTGATGTCGAGTTCGACGTTTGCGAGCTGGCCCCCACCACCTACATCATTGCGCGCGCTTACGGCGCTCCGTTCGTGGCGCTGCCGGTTTTCGTGGTTCGTCGCTTCCACCACGGCGGCCTGTTGATCCGTCCCGATGCGGGCATCAACACCCCCAAGGATCTGGAAGGCAAGAAGGTCGGCGTGCGCGCTTATTCGGTCACCACGGGTGTCTGGACGCGTCAGGTGCTGATCGACGAATTCGGTCTCGATTCGTCCAAGGTCACCTGGGTGGTGGATGATGAGGAGCATGTCACGCAGCTCAAGCTGCCGTCGAATGTGATTCACGCGCCCGAAGGCACTTCGTTGGCCGACATGATGGCGAGCGGTGAGCTGGTTGGCGGCTTTGCCGCTGCGGCTGGCATCGGCCGAACCGGCGCGCCCACCGGCGGCTGGAAGGAAGTTGAGGCGGACTATCCAGACCTGCTGCCTAACGCTGCGGAGTTGGAAAACGAATACTTTGCGCGTACCGGCATCTACCCGATGCACGGCACCATCGTGGTGAAGGATTCGGTGCTGGCCGACAACCCGTGGATTGGCAAGTCGCTCTACAACGCCTTCGACCAAGCCAAGAAAGAATGGCTGGAGCGTTTGAACTCCGGCGAAGCCAACACGGATGGCGACAAAAAATACCGCGCGCTGCAGAAGATCGTCGGGGCCGATCCGCTGCCTTACGGCCTGCAGGAAAACCTGAAGACCATCGAGGCGCTGGAAGCCACCGCGTTCAAACAGGGCCTCACACCGCGCCGCATGTCCATCAACGAGCTGTTCGTTGATCCGCAAGCCTGAGAACAAGAGGGAAGAGAAAAATGATCATCGATTGCCACGGTCACTTCACGACCGTTCCTGCATCGTTTCGCGCATGGCGCGCCAAACAGGTCGAGTTTGCCGACAATCCCGCCGGTGCACCTTCGCGTGCTGAAGCGCATGTCTCGGACGACGAGATCCGCGAAGCCATCGGCAACGGCCAGCTCAAGCTGCAGCGCGAGCGCGGCAGCGACCTGACGCTGTTCTCGCCCATCGCAGGCCTGATGAGCCATCACCTGGGCAACGAGCGCACATCGCTCGAATGGGCCGAAGTCTCCAACGATCTGGTGCGTCGCGTCTGCGATCTGTATCCAGACAACTTCGCGCCGGTCTGCCAACTGCCGCAGTCGCCCGGTGCCGCGCCGAAGAACTCCGTTCCCGAGCTGCGCCGCTGTGTGGAAGAAATGGGTTTCGTGGGCTGCAACCTGAACCCCGACCCGAGCGGTGGCTACTGGACCGGAAAGCCCATGACGGACCGTGAGTGGTATCCGATCTATGAGGCGCTGTGCGAGCTGGATGTGCCCGCGATGATCCACGTGGCTGCCTCTTGCAATCCATGCTTCCACGGCACTGGTGCGCACTATCTGAATGCCGACACCTCGGTTTTCATGCAACTGCTGCAGGGCGATCTTTTCAAGGACTTCCCAACGCTGCGTCTGGTGATTCCCCATGGCGGCGGCGCGGTGCCCTATCACTGGGGACGCTATCGCGGCATGTCGCTGGAGATGGCAAACCGTCCGCTGGAAGGCCTGCTCGAAAACATCTTCTTTGACACCTGCGTGTACCACCACCCCGGCGTTGAGCTGCTGACCAAGGTGGTTCCGACCAGCAACGTGATGTTCGGCTCCGAGATGATCGGTGCAGTGCGCGGCACTGATCCCAACACCGGCCACTATTTCGACGACACCAAGCGCTATCTGGACGCCTGCACCGCACTCAGCGATGCGGACCGCGCGGCGATCTTCGAAGGCAATGCACGCCGGGTCTATCCACGTCTGGATGCACAGCTCAATGCCCGTGGCAAACGCTTTGCAGCGGCTTTGGAGGCTGCATGAACTACATCGACATTCACCCGCACATCATCTCGGACGACGAGACGCGCTACCCACCAGCGCCGCTGTTCGGCAAGCGCTCGGACTGGTCGCAGGAGCGCCCCAGCACCGTCGAATCGCTGATCGCTGCGATGGACGCGGCGGGCGTGGCCAAGGCCGCCGTCGTGCATTCGTCGACCACCTACGGCTTTGACAATTCCTACGTGGTCGATGGTTGCAACCAGTACGCGGATCGACTGGTGGCGGTCGGCTCGGTGGACATGTTGGATGACAACGTCGAAAAGGTCATTCGCGGCTGGGCCGACAAGCGCCTTGCGGGTCTGCGCATTTTCACGGGTGGCTCGACCAAGGATTTTGATCCGAGCGAGTTGGACAATCCCAAGTCCTTCAAGGCGTGGGAAGTGATCAGTGAATTGGGCCTGCCCATGTGCATTCAGACGGGCCCCATCGGTCTGCCGCAGGTGCGCATGCTGGCCGAGAAGTTCCCGAAAGTGAACATCATTCTGGATCACCTCGGTCGCCCCGATGTACTGGATGGCCTTCCGTACAAGAACGCGCAGAGCCTGTTCGACATGGCGGATCTGCCCAATCTGTATATGAAGCTCACGCCGCGCATCTTTGGCGATGTGAAGAAGGACAAGGCGAGCGCCGAGACCTTCTTCCCGCGCTTGGTCGAAGCGTTCGGTGCAAAGCGGCTGGCATGGGGATCGAACTTTCCCACGTCACCGGGCACACTCAAGGAAATTCTGGCGACGGCACAGGACGGGCTGGCTTCCTTGAGCGAAGCGGATCGTGAATGGGTGTTTGGAAAGACGGCGCAAACGCTGTACCCAACGCTCGCGTGACGTACCGGGTTTGAGTTCGAGCGTGTGAAAACAGTGGCGGCGGCCGGGCGTGACAAGCCAGAGCCTCCGCCACCTGAAATGAGAAAAATGATGGAGACAAGCACTGTGGTGGCGAAGAAGCCGGGGGCGGCATACCCCTGGATCATTCTGGCGCTGTTGTCGTTGGGGCTGCTGATCTCGTTCGTGGATCGCACCAGCCTGTCGTCAGCGCTGGCGGACAAGAACTTTGTTCGTGAGTTCGGATTGTCCAGCGTGGATCGCGGCTGGCTCAACGCTGCATTCTTCTGGACCTACGGCCTGATGCAGCTCCCCATGGGCTGGCTGGTGGACCGCTATGGCGTGAAGTGGCCTTACACCATCTGCTTTGGTATCTGGTGTGTTGCCACCGCGGTGACTGGCATGGTGACCGCACTGACAGCGCTGCTGCTGATGCGCTTGCTGATCGGTGCGGCGGAGGCGGTGGTGATTCCCGCCAGCTACCGCTGGATCGGCAACAACTTCGGTGAGAACCACAAGGGCTTTGCCGTGGGCCTGTTCGCCATGGGCGGCAAGTTCGGCCCGGCCATCGGCGCTCCGATTGCGGCCTGGCTCATCGTCAACTACTCGTGGAAATTCATGTTCTTGGCAACCGGGCTGGTCGGCATGATCTGGCTGATGCCATGGTTGTTCATGGTCGGCAACGACTTCCCTTCCAAAGAGGAACTTGCCACCGCCAAGCGCAAGGCATCGTCGGTCACGCTGGGCAACATCCTGTCGAGCCCGGTGGTCTGGGGCGGCATGATCAACAACTTTTGCTACGGCTACTTCACGTTCTACTGCATGACGTGGATGCCCGCCTATCTGGTAGAGCAACGCGGCCTGTCGCTGCAGAATTCTGGCCTGTTCACCTTCTTCAGCTTTGCGGGTATTGCCCTGATGGCCACTTTTGGCGGCTGGGCGGCCGATCGCGTCATTGCCCGTGGTCACAACGCGGTGAAGGTTCGCAAGGCCTTTGTGGTGGCAGGCTTCATCGGCGGTTGCACGGTGCTGCTGGGCGCGTTCACCGAATCACTGCAGGCGGCGCTGTTCTGGAATGTGCTGTCATTGTCGATTCTGGGTCTTGCCACCGCCAACAACCTGGCGCTGTGCAAGCTCACGCTGATTCCCAAGCAGGCAATTGGACTCACCACGGGCGTGCAGCAACTGGCCACCAGTCTGGCAGGTGGTGTGTCGGCGAGCCTGTCTGGCTGGTTGCTGCATGTGAGCGGCAACTATGACCTGCCGATGATGGTGATCTTCATCTTCCTGCTCATCGGCGCGACCAGCACCGTAGTGCTACTGCAACCCAAGTGGGCGCCCAAGGTGTTGGATGAGGCGTCGCCAGCAGCGTCGCCCGAACCCGCACCGCAATCCGTGCAAGCGGTCATCACGGAGGGCTCTGGCATTGCCAAATCAGCAGCCCATTGACTTTCTGATCGGCGCCTGAAGCGCCTCCAAACATCCAGTTGACTTCTCCGAAAACGACAGACCGAGGGCTGTCGCGGGGAACCCTTTGTCCAAAAAAATCAATCTTCAAACAGAACATGGCAAAAATCGTATTCGGAATGGCAGTCCCGCACAGCGGCATGCTGGGCCAGGCGCCCGAGGACTGGCTGATCAACGGCGAGCGCGACCGCAACAATCCGGAGCTGTGGTTCCAGAACCGCACCTGGACTTATCCCGAACTCGAGGCGCATCGCGGTGCGGCGTTCGAGAAATACCTGACGATGGAGGAGCGCACCGCGCGCGCCAAACGTTGCCGCGCTGCGCTCGATGAAATGGCCGCTGCATACCGCCGTGCGAATGTGGACGTGGCCATCATTCTGGGCAAGGACCAGAAAGAGATATTCACCGATCACTCACCCTCCATCGCCATCTATTCCGGCAAAGAGGTGCACAACGGGCCGCCGCAGCGTGCCGTCTATGCGCCCGATCACCATGTCACGCATCCCTGCCATCCGGAACTTGCGACCTATCTGATCAACCGCTTTCAGCGCGAAGACTTTGATCTGACCGATTTGTTTGCGTGGCCCGATAACGTGTGGATGAAGCCGCTGCCCGAGTACCCCGTGGTGCCGCACGCCTACAGCTTTGTCTACCACCAGATCATGGGGGACAACCCGCCGCCGCATGTGCCGGTGATCATGAACTGCTTCTACCCGCCAACGCAGCCATCGATGTCGCGCTGCATCGAGTTCGGCCGCGTGCTGCGCGATGCGATCACGGAGTGGCCCGAGGACGTGCGCGTCGGGATCTTCGCCTCGGGTGGTCTCTCGCACTTCGTGAATGACGAAGAGTTCGATCATCGAATCATGAAGATGCTGGCCGCCTACGACTATGAAGGACTGGCTGCAGTGGATGACCGCTCGTACCAATCCGGCACCTCCGAAATCAAGCTGTATGTGAGCGTGATGAAGGCGCTTGAGGAAACCCGCGCTCAGATGACCGTGGTGGATTACGTGCCGTGCTGGCGCACCGCAGCAGGCACCGGCGAAGGCATGGGCTTCATGTACTGGAACGCGGCCGACTGAACCCCACCCACCACGAACAACACCACTGAAGGAAGAAACTCATGTCTGATACCCGCCTCAACAACGTCATCCGCGCATTCGAAACCGGAAAGACCGCATTCGCGGCGTTCTCCAAGCTCGATAAGCAGACCGCCATCGAGATGAGCGATGCGCCGTACGACGGACTTATCTTCGAGATGGAGCACAACCCCTACGACGTTTCCGCGTTCGGCGACGCGCTGCAGTACATGCTCAATCGCAAGGAGATCGCGACCTCCGGGACGCTCGCGCCGCGCGTCACTCCGATTGCGCGCATCCCTGCCAACGGCGTGGAGATGAACCAATCTTTCGCCAAACAGGTGCTCGATCGCGGTGCGTATGGCGTGATCTGGCCGCACGTTGCAACGGTCGAGCAGGCCTACAACGCGGTGGCGTCATGTCGATATGCCCGCCCGAAGAACGCGCCTCTGTACGAGCCCAAGGGCGCACGCGGTGACGGCCCGGCCAATGCCGCCCGCTACTGGGGTCTGTCGATGGCCGAGTACTACGAGAAGGCCGATGTGTGGCCACTCGCGCCGCAGGGCGAAATACTGGTGGGCCTGATGTGCGAGAGCACGCAGGCCATCGAGAACCTGGACGACATTCTCTCCAACGTGCCCGGCATCGGCCTGATCCTGATCGGCGAGGGCGATCTGAGCCAGGAACTGGGTTTCCCGCGCCAGTACGACCATCCGGAAGTGCTCGACGCGATGCGCAAGATCGTCGAGACCTGCCACAAGCACAACGTGGTGGTCGGCAATCCGCATGTGACGGCCAAGAACCATCGTCGCCTGATCTCGGAAGGCTACCGCTTCCTGATGTCCGCGCCGCAACGCACTTATGGCGTCGTCGGCATGGCACGCGAACTCGCGGGGTACTGACGCGATGAACGGAGCTGAAAGTCTGGTCGAAACGCTGGTCGACAACGGCGTGGACATCTGTTTTGCCAACCCAGGTACGTCGGAGATGCACTTTCTCGCGGCGCTGGAGAACCCGAAGATGCGCAGCGTGCTGTGCCTCTTCGAGGGTGTGGCGACAGGTGCCGCAGATGGCTGGTACCGCATGAAGGACAAGCCCGCGTCCACGCTGCTGCATCTGGGCCCCGGGCTTGCCAATGGTCTTGCCAATATCCACAACGCCAAGCGTGCGTCGTCGGGCATGGTGAACATCATCGGCGAGCATTCCACGTCGCACCTGAAGTACGACCCGCCGCTCACCTCCGACATCGAAGGTCTCGCGCGTCCGCTCTCGCACTGGGTGCGCCGCGCGGATTCGTCCGACACGATTGCGTGGGACACGGCGCAGGCGGTGGCGCAGGCTTCGCAACACCCCGGCAAGATCGCCACCTTGATTCTTCCGGGCGACACCTCGTGGCGTGAAGTGGCGGCCAAGGTCGAGCTGCCCACGCTCGAAGCGGCGCAGCCCAAGGCGCCCGATGCCGGGCGCATCGCCCACATCGCGTGCGTGCTGCAGTCGGGCGAACCCGCGCTGATCATTCTCGCGAACAAGGCCACGCGCGGTCTGGCGCTGGAGCGTGCGGGGCAGATCGCGACGGCAACGGGGGCACGTCTGGGTTCGCAGTTCTTCACCGCGCGCATCGAGCGCGGGGCAGGGCGGGTACCGATAGAGCGCATTCCGTATGCGGTCGGCCAGGCCACGGAGTTCCTCAAGGGCTTCAAGCACATCATCACCGTGGAGACGCGCGAGCCGGTCGCTTTTTTCAGCTACCCGGACAAGCCCAGTCTGCTGAAGGCGGAAGGCACGATGGTCCACACGCTGGTCGAAGCCGATGAGGACAGCGCGCTGGCGTTCGAGATTCTGCTTGATGAACTCGGCGCTGCCCACACCAAACCAGCGCTGCAGCCGCGCGTGGAAGTGGCGGTGCCGACGGGTGTGCTCAACCCGCTGTCGATTGCGCATGCGCTGTCAGCCTCCATTCCCGAGAACTGCATCGTCGTCGACGAATCGCTCACCACCGGCCGCGAATCCATGGGCCACACCATGGGCGCGCTGCCGCACGATCTCATCAACAATCTGGGCGGATCGATCGGCTATGCGACCCCTGTGGCCACCGGTGCGGCATTGGCCTGCCCGGACCGCCGCGTGTTCTGCATGGTGGGCGATGGCAGCGCGATGTACACCATCCAGTCGCTGTGGACGCAGGCGCGCGAGGGCCTGAACGTCACCACCATCATCTTCGCCAACAACAGCTACGCGATCCTGAAAGCCGAGTACGCCAACATGGGTGCGGGCGTTCCAGGCGCGCGGGCGCTTTCGATGATCGACATCGATCGCCCCAGCATCGACTGGCAGGCCATGGCCAAGAGCATGGGCGTGCCCTCCGTTTTCGTTGACACCGCCGAGGCCTTCCACAAGGCCATGGCCGACTCAGTGCGCACACCGGGTCCCGTCCTTATTCAGGTTCGGCTCTGAACCTGCTCTCACATATTCAAGACACAAGGAGACAACGTCCATGACCACCACGACCGCAATCGAAGTGCCAACGCTGCGCACCAATCTGGCTGAATACGCCGTTACCAAGGCCATGCGCGATGGGCGCGTGAAGTCTGACCTCGTCAACCTCGACTTCTGCGGCCCTACGCCTGCGCACAACGGTTTCAAGGCCATGGTGCGTGAAAGCCAGTTCGACGCGGGCGAACTCGCCATCGTCACCTATCTGCAGGCCAAGAGTTACAACAAGCCCTATGTGCTGCTGCCTGCGCCGATTTCCGGTCGCTTTCAGCATCACTGCGGTGGCTTCAATATCGACTTCGGTCACCTCGATCCGAAGGACATCGAAGGCAAGCGCGTGGGCGTGCGCACCTATGCGCAGACCACCGGCCTGTGGATTCGCGGCATCCTGCGCCACGAGTATGGCGTGGACTTGGACAAGGTCACCTGGATGACGCTGGGTGATGGCCACCTGGCTGAGTACAGCGATCCCGAGAACTGCATCCGCCTGCCCAAGGGCTCGTCCATTCCCGACATGATGATGGCGGGTGAACTCGACGCCGCACTGCTCGGTGAGGACATGCCCAAGGACCCACGTGTGCGCACGCTGGTGCCCGATGCGCAGACCGCAGCAAGGGCCTGGTATGCGCGCGAAGGCGTGGTGCCTATCAACCACATGTTCGTGGTGCACAAGGACATCTCCAAGAACCGCCCGGACATCGTTCGCGACATCTACCGCATGGTCAAGGAAAGCCGCGCGCTCACCGAAGGTGGCGTGCCAGCGGTGTTTCCACCCATCGGACTCGAAGCCAATCGCAAGGGCCTGCAGATGGCCATCGATTGGGCGCTCGACCAGAAGATCATCCCGCGCCGTCTCTCCGTGGACGAGCTGTTTGATGACGTGACCGGAAGTCTTTCCTGACGCAAGGCGCGCTGGGGACTCATTACCTCAAGCGCGCAGTGCTACCTATCCAACGACGAAGACGACACAACAGAAAAGAGATGGAGACAACCATGAAGCACAAGCCCGTGAAATTGCACAAACTGGGTCATGCCGTAGCCGTTCTGGCGGGCGGACTTCTCGCTGGCGCCGCTGCCCATGCGATGGACCTGAACCCCGATGGCGATTGGCAGGTTCGTTGGGACAACACGCTCAAGTACAGCGGCGGTTACCGTTTGAAGAACCCGGACAGCGGGCTCGTCTCGCCTGCGGCGTCCAAGCGTAACAACGATGACGGTGATCGCAACATTCAGAAGGGACTCATGTCCAACCGGATGGATTGGCTTACCGAGTTCGACGTGCAAAAGGATGGCTTCGGTTTTCGCATGAGTGCGGCCGCATGGTATGACACGGTCTACAACCGCAGCAACGACAACAATTCGGCGTCCACCGCGAACATCACCAGCGGTGCCTACAACCAGTTCACGAATGGCACGCAAACCGCCGCGGGCAAGAACATCGAACTGCTCGACCTGTTCGCATTCGGCAAGGTCGATATCGGCGACACACGGCTGTCGCTGCGCGCTGGTCAGTTCTCGCAGATCTGGGGCACCAGCCTGTTCTTCGGCAACAACGGCATTGCCAAGGGCATGGCACCCATCGACATCTACAAGCTCAACATTCCCGGCACGACGGCCAAGGAAACCACGCTGCCCGTGCCGCAGATTTCGGGCACCTGGCAACTGACCGACAGCACCAGCGTCGAGGCATACGTCCAGGCCAAATTCAAGCCGACCCGCCTGCCGCCCGCAGGCAGCTATTTCAGCAGTGCGGACTTCCTCGGCCCAGGTCGTGAGGTGTTTGACCTCGGCACCATGAAGCTGAACTACGCGGGCGAGATCAAGGGCTCGCACAGTCCCAATTTCGGCGTGGCGTTGAACACGCACAGTGATCTGCTCGACACCGATTTTGGCTTCTACGCGCTGCGTTATCAGGACACATCTCCGCAGGTGTTCACGCAGGTGCCCAACAAGCGCTACTGGATTGCCTATCCCCAGAACATCCGCGTTCTCGGCAGCAGCTTCGGCACGCAGGTGGGCGATGCCAATGTGTCTGGCGAAATGTCGGTGCGCTTCGGCCAGCCACTGGCAGCCAAGCAGGGGTCGCTGTCGATTGCAGCGGGCCAGACCAACACCAATCTGGGAAGCAGCGCCGCTTATCCCACAGGCAAGACGCTGCATGCCAACCTCTCCACGGTCAACGTGCTTGGGCCTTCCGCGCTGTGGGGCGGGGCGAGTCTGACGGGCGAGCTGGCGGCCAACCATGTGATGTCCATCGACCGCAACGAAAGCATCATCGACACCACGCGCAACAAGACCAGCGTGGGCGCGCGCGTGATCTTCACGCCGACCTACTACCAGGTGCTTCCGGGACTCGACCTGAGCCCGTCGATCAATCTGGGCTGGTCGTTCAAGGGCAATTCGATGATCGATACCGCGTTCCCGTTTGCGGGCAGCCCGAACAAGGGTGGCGATCTGGTGCTGGGCATCTCCGGCGTTTATCTGAGCAAGTGGACGGCGAATCTGTCTTACGTGCGCTACCTCGGAAAGATCGACACGCAAGCCATGCTCGATCGCGACTACATCCGCTTCAGCCTGCAAACCTCGTTCTGACACAGACACCCAAGCAAGGATATAAAAATGACGACGAAGACAATCCAGATCGCTTCCGCAATGCTGTTCCTCGCGGCCGCGCAAACGCATGCCGCAGTCACGCCCGAAGAAGCTGCGGCGCTCAAGGCCAAGCTCACGCCCTACGGCGCGGAACGTGCGGGAAACGCCCAAGGCACGATCCCCACCTGGGATGGCAAGGCACCAGCGGTGAACCCGGATGCCAAGGGCCGCCGCATCGATCCTTATGCCAGCGAGAAGCCGCGCCTGACCATCACAGCCGCCAACGTCGGCGAACATGCCGAACAGCTCAGCGAAGGCACGAAGGCTCTGTTTGCCAAGCAGCCCGCGTTCAAGATCGACGTCTACCCATCGCACCGCACGGCGAATTTCTCGCAGGGCGTGTACGACCAGGTGCTCAAGAACGCCACGCGCGCCAAGCTGACCAATGAGGGATTGACCGTGGAAGGCGCCTTCGGCGGCATTCCGTTCCCGATCCCGAAAGACGGCAACGAGGCGATGTGGAACCACACGCTGAGCTACCGGGGGCAGGTCACCAACATCGTGAGCGACAAGTATGTGATGACCGCATCGGGTGACCGCATCCTCACCGCACGCTCGCGCACGCAGCGCGCCATTCCTTTCTACGATCCGTCGGGCACACCCGAGCAAAACAACGGCGAGGTCTCGCGCACGCGCATCGACTATCTGGAGCCCGCTGCAATCTCTGGTCAGGCGCTGCTGTCGATTGAATATGTGGACAGCTTCGCCAAGCAGAAGGACGGTTGGCAGTATCTGCCGGGTCAGCGCCGCGTGCGCAAGTCGCCGTCGATCTCGCATGACGCGCCGGACGCATCGGGCGGTGGTCTGGTGAGTTTTGACGACGTGAATCTCTTTCAGGGCGAGCAGGACCAGTACAACATCAAGCTGGTGGGCAAGCGCGAGCTGATCATTCCGGCCAACAACAACGGCTTGTTCGCCAAGCCCAGCAAGGACGTGGTGAACAAGGGCCTGCTTGCACCCGATGCCGTGCGTTGGGAACTGCGCCGCGTGTGGGTGGTGGAGATGACGCTCAAGGAAGGCAAGCGCAACGTCCAGGCCAAGCGCCGCCTGTATCTGGACGAGGACACGTGGCAGGCCGTGGTATCGGATTCGTGGGATGCGCAGGGCAAGCTCTGGCGTACTGGCCAGGCGCACACGCTGCTGGCGAGCGACCAGCCGATGTCGATGACGGTGAGCTACGTGATCTATGACCTGCAGGCCGGTGCCTATGTCTACGCTGCGGCGCTGCATGACACGGGCAGCGTGCAGTTCACCGGCTATACGCCCAAGGAACTGAGCAAGTACAGCTCGGGCGCATTGTCCAGCGGAGGCGTGCGTTGATTTCCGCAAGCATCGACGGTATGCGGATCGCACGCCGCAGTGTGCTGCTGGCGGCAGTATGCGCCGCGCTGCCCTGCCTGTCGCAGGCGGCCGAGCGCCAGACGGCGCTCGCGCGGCCTGCGCTCAAGGTCGTGCGGCCCACGCAGGCAGTGATGGTCTGCGTGGCGCGCGCCGGGCTGCGGCTGGTAGCGGGTGGCGAGCGTGGCCTGATCGTCTATTCCGATGACAACGGCCGCCAGTGGCAGCAGGCTGAGGTGCCGGTGAGTGTGACGCTCACCGGCATGCGCTTTGCAAGCAAGCTCGAAGGCTGGGCGGTGGGCAACATGGGCGTGGTGCTGCGCACGCGCGATGCGGGTGCCACCTGGCAGCGCGTGCTCGATGGCCGCACGGCCGCCGAACTGGCTCTGAAGGCCGCACAGACGGCCTACACCTCGGCCAGCGCAGGTGCGGCGGCGCAGCGCCTGCAGGGCCCGCTCGAAGATGCCATGCGGCTGGTGAGCGAAGGTGCGGACAAGCCGTTCACCGACATCATCATCCGCTCCGATGGATCGCTGCTCGTGATCGGTGCCTACGGTCTCGCGTTTTCGAGCACCGATGGCGGTGCGACTTGGCAGACCCAGATGCAGAAGCTGCCCAACCCGGACGGTCTCAGCCTCTACGGGCACGCCGCGCGCTTTGATGAGCAGTGGCTGGTGGGCGAGCAGGGTTTGCTGCTGCGGGCGGTGGGCAATAACGGCGTCTTTGCCGCTGCGGAATCGCCCAGCACGGGCAGCCTGTTCGGGGCGCTCTCGCTGCGTGACGGCACGCTGCTGATGTATGGATTGCGCGGCAAGGTGTTCCATAGCGCCGCGCCGGGAGAGCCGTGGGCCACGGTGCATACGCCGGTGGATGCATCCCTGTTCGCCGGCCTGCAATTGGATGACGGACGCGTGCTGCTCGCCGGGCAGGCCGGACAGTTGCTGGTGAGCGCTGATTCCGGGCGCAGCTTCAGCGGCGTGGGGCTCAAGCAGCGCTACCCCTTCAGCGCCATGGCGGTCACGCCCGATGGCGCAGTGGTGTTGGCAGGTGCACGGGGGCTGATGCGTGTGGAGCGGGCTGATTTGCAGACGGCATCCGAGTCACCCGGTGCCAAGAGGAGCGCGACATGAGTGTGAATCTGGCAACCCCGGTGCCGCCACCAAAAGTGACCTACCAGAACTCCTTTGATCCGGATTCGGGCAATTGGCTCGAGAGGCTGGTCTTCAACAACCGCGTCGCCGTCATCGTGCTGTGCGTGCTGTTCACGCTGCTGCTTGGATTTCAGGCCACGAGGATTGTTCCGAATGCGAGCTTCGACGGCATGCTGCCGCTGTCGCATCCGTATCTGCAGAACTTTCTTGCAGAGCGCAAGAAGCTGGTGTCGCAGGCCAACAGCTTGCGGATCGTCGTCGAGCACAAGGGTGAGGGCAGCATCATGGATGCGGAGTATCTCGACACGCTCAAGAGGATCAACGACGATGTCTTCAACCTGCCGGGTGTGGTGCGCGGGCAGATGAAGTCGCTTTGGACTCCGTCGACGCGCTGGACGGTGGTGACCGAGAACGGTTTCGAAGGCGGAACGGTGATGCCGAGCGGCTTTGATGGATCGGCCAGCGCGCTGCAGCGTGTGCGGCTGAACATTGAGCGCTCGGGGGAGGTGGGGCAACTGGTCGCGAAGGACTACCGGTCATCGGCTCTGATCATTCCGCTCGCAGAGCGCGACGATTCGGGCAATGCGCTGGACTATGCCGCGCTGTCGAAAAGCCTCGAAGTGCTGCGCAACAAGTACGACAGCGACAGGATCTCACTGCACGTGACGGGCTTTGCCAAGGTCGCTGGCGACATGATCGAAGGCCTGGTGGAGGTGATGGCGTTCTTTGCGCTGGCGGCCGCCATCGTCACCATCATCGTGCTCTGGTACACGCGCTGCTTGCGCAGCACGGCGCTGGTGGTGATGTGCTCCATGATTGCCGTGATCTGGCAGATGGGGGTCTTGCCGCTGCTCGGCTTTTCACTCGATCCCTACGCCGCGCTGGTTCCGTTTCTGGTGTTCGCCATCGGCATGAGCCATGGCGCGCAGAAGATGAACGGGGTGATGCTGGACATCGGTCGCGGCTTCGACAAACTGGTCGCTGCGCGCTACACCTTCCGTCGGTTGTTCATCGCGGGCTTCACCGCGCTGGCATGCGACGCGGTGGGGTTCGCCGTGTTGCTGGTGATCGACATTCAGTCGATCCGCCAACTCGCGATCATCGCGAGTCTGGGCGTAGCGATTCTGGTGTTCACCAACCTCATCCTGTTGCCGGTGCTATTGAGCTATACCGGCGTGAGCGCCAAGGCCGCGCAGCGTGCGGTGCGTGCCGATGTCGTTGAGCATGGATCGACTGGCGTGGGCGGCTTCTGGGCAATGCTCGCGCGCTTTACCGAGCGCAAATGGGCAACGGCGGCGATCATCTGCGCCGTGCTTTTGGGCATCGTGGGTGTGCTGGGCAGCCGCGGGCTGCAGGTGGGTGACCTGGATGAGGGCGCGCCCGAGCTGAGGCCGCAGTCGCGATACAACGTGGACAACGCCTATCTCACGCACCACTACGCCACCAGCAGCGATGTGTTCGTGGTGATGGTGAAGACGCCGCCGCAGTCCGGCCTCAAGTACGAGGTGCTGGAGCGCATCGACGATCTGGAGTGGCGCCTGCGGCAAATCGACGGGGTGGAGAGCACCAGCTCGCTGGCGTCGCTCGCGCGCCAGAACGCGGTGGCGATGAACGAAGGCAACCCGCGCTGGTTTGAGCTCTCGCCCAATCAGGGCGCGCTCAACACGGCAGCTTCCCGCGCGCCGCGCAATCTGGTTGACGGTGATTTCTCGTTGCCGCAAATCCAGGTCTTCCTGCGCGATCACAAGGCTGATACGCTGCGGCGCGTGAGCGAGGCAGTCGAAGAATTCGCCCAGCAGAACGATTCGGAAGAGGCTCGTTTTCTGCTCGCAGCTGGCAACGCGGGTTTCGAAGCAGCGACCAATGCGGTGGTGAAGAAGGCGGATCGTTTCATGCTGCTGCTGGTGTACGCGGCGGTCATCATCCTCAGCTACGTCACCTTCCGCTCATGGCGTGCGGTGGCCTGCGCCATCATTCCGTTGGCTCTCACGTCGGTACTGTCGGAGGCGTTGATGGTGGCGCTCGGCATTGGCCTCAAGGTGGCGACGCTCCCGGTGGTGGCACTGGGCGTGGGCATCGGGGTGGACTACGCGCTCTATGTGCTCAGCATCATGCTGGCCGAGATGCGCAAGGGAGCGCCGCTGCATACCGCATACCAGCACTCGCTGCAATCGACGGGGCGCGTGGTGATGCTGACCGGCATCACTCTGGCCGTGGGCGTGGCGACCTGGGGACTTTCCCCGATCAAGTTTCAGGCCGACATGGGCATTCTGCTGGCATTCATGTTCGTGGTGAACATGATCGGCGCGCTGGTGCTGTTGCCCGCGTTGGCGCATTTTCTGCTGCGCTCGTCCAAGAAGATCTGAAACGACAGTTCCTGGTGGTGGGCCATCTGCACTTGCGAGCAGTGCAGATGGCCTTCTTTTTTGTCTTTACATGCATTGGGTGAATGAATGGTGCGAAAGTCGCCGGTGAACGTTTACCATTTTGCGCACATCAGACTTTTGAGAGACAACGCGATGGCAACGAATCACCGCACGACGCGACACGACAAGGCGTCCCTGACGGTCCCCAAAGTTCGGCTCTATGTAGAGCGGGCCGAGACGGAGGAAAGTTGGTTCGTGAACGTGGGACATGTTACGGACCGTGGGCGTTGGAAAACCGATGTGCACGCCCATCCCGACTATGGACAGATCATCTTTGTGCGCAGCGGCAGTGGCGCGGTGAACCTGGAAGGGCGCAGCGTGCCGTTCGAAGGACCCTGCGTGTTGCTGTTGCCGACCGACACGGTGCACGGCATGCGCTACGACATGGACGTGGACCGTTGGGTAGTGACCATCGACGTCACCTACCTCAAGCAGATCAACGCCAGATTGCCGGAGTTTGGCCGACTGTGGACGGTGCCGCTGACAGTCCCGCTTGCCGACGAACCCGAGACGGCTCAGCAGATGTTCGCCATCATTGCCCAGTTGGTCCAGGAAATTGCCAACAAACCGTCGGGCCATGTGGTGGGCACCGAGGCGCTTCTGACCCTGCTCTTGCTGATGCTGGTGCGCCGCAGTCATCTCAATCAGGTGATTCCCGACGAAGGGCCGAGCCCGAAAGAGTCTCGTCTGATCGAGCGCTTTCGCGAACTGATTGAGCAGCACTACCGGCAGCATCTGCAATTGCAGAACTATGCATCGATGCTGGCGGTGTCGTTGGTGCAGCTGCGAGCCGCCTGCGCATCCGTGGCTGAGCAGAGCCCGACGAAGATGATCCACGCGCGGTTGATCACCGAGGCCAAGCGGCATCTGATCTTCGGCGATATGTCGATGGAGCAGATCGCGTTCGGTCTCGGCTTCTCGGATGCAGCGTATTTCACTCGCTTCTTCCGCAAGGAAGTGGGACAGTCGCCCAGCCAGTTCCGAATCACGGCGCGACATCAGCCACATGCGGAAAACGCGTGACGCCGGTTTGGCTGGTTGATATACATCAAATGCCACGGGGCGGCAAGAGCTTTGGCGAAGAAAAGTCCCAGTGAATCTCTATTTTGTGTAGTGGCGCTCGATAGCGTATTCACTATTCTTCAATCCATCAGGAGACACGCGAAAAAGGCTTTGCGACACAAGCTTGCACGCGGCTGAACAACAGGAATTGAAGATCGTGAATTGGACATTGAACTCGGGCACGTCGCGCTGGCACAGCATCGTCAGCGCTGCCGTTTTTTCTCTGGCGCTTTCGGTCAGCGAGTACGGATACTGCGCAGAAGATCTCATGGCTTTGAATGCACCGGGCATGGGTAGCAGTCTGGTCTATTCAGGTGTGCGCGGCAACGGCCTGCGCGCATTGCGCTTTGATGCAGGCACGGGGCAGTTGTCCACGTTGGGTGCGGTGGCCGAACTGCCCAAGGCACGTTGGGGCGTGGCACATCCAACGCTCCCCATTCTGTACATGACCAGTGACGATGGCTCGGCGGTCGGTAAGGTCACTGCTTTCGCCGTCGATCGCCGCAGCGGTGCGCTGCAAGCCATCGGCGAGCAATCCACCGGCGGCAGCGGGCCTACCCATCTCTGGCTGGATGCCATCTCGAAGACCTTGCTGGTGGCCAACTACGGTGGTGGCTCGGTCTCCAGCATCGCGCTGAATAGCGATGGCAGTCTGGGGGCATTGGTGTCGACCATCCAGCACATAGGTGCCGGGCCCCACCGCCGTCAAGCCAGCCCGCATGCACACGGCGTGTTTCTCGATGCGGGGGCAAAACATGTGCTGGTGCCCGACCTGGGGACCGACCGTATTTACGCCCATGGCTTTGACCGTGAGAGCCGTAAGCTGACCGAAGCCGGAGCGGAGCACGCCTTTGTAGCCGCCGCAGGCAGCGGCCCCAGGCATCTGGTTTTCAGCAAGGATCAGCGATTCGTGCATGTTCTGAGTGAACTCACTGCTGAACTGACCTCATTGCGTTGGGATGCTGTGCAGGGCCAGTTCGCGCCGGTTCAGAGTCTGCCGACCCATGGCACGGCATTCACTGGAACCAAGAGCGGATCGGAGATCGCCAGCAGTCAGGATGGACGGTTCATCTACGTCGGCAATCGGGGCGAGAACCAGTTGCAGGTATACGCAGCGAATGCCGAGAGCGGCGAACTGACGCTGATCCAGACCCTTGCCTGTGGTGGAGAGAACCCTTGGACCTTTGCATTGCACTCCAGCGGCCGCTGGTTGCTGGTGGCCAACGAGCGCAGCAATCGCGTGAACGTGTTCCGGGTGGACGCGCAGTCCGGCAAGCTCACGGACACCGGGCAATCGGCCGAATCGCCAGCGCCCATCAGCCTCACCTTTGTGGATTGACCGACGAGGTCAGTCGCAGGCGGAACACCGGCGCGAGGAGTGACACAAAAAATGCCGGGTTCAGGTTTCCACTTTCCACAGT
Source organism: Diaphorobacter sp. HDW4A (assembly GCF_011305995.1). Lineage (GTDB taxonomy): Bacteria > Pseudomonadota > Gammaproteobacteria > Burkholderiales > Burkholderiaceae_C > Diaphorobacter_A. Next base: position 1,042,360 of record NZ_CP049910.1, read on the forward strand.
TTCCATAACAACATCAGAACTTCAGGAGCATTTTCATGGATCGCAGACAATCGTTACGGTGGCTGGGCTCGGCCGCCGTCGTGGCTCAGTTGCCTATTACCACCCTGGCACGCGCCCAGGCGCAGACTGCCACCACGCAGGCGGCCAGCAAAAAAGGCGTGATGCTGATGAACCGCATCGCACCTTCGGTGTCCGAGCTGTACATCGCCAATCTGGATGGTGGCGGCGAGCGCAAGTTGCTTCTCGATGGCGCCTTCGACTACAACGCCAGCCTCTCCAGCAATGGCGACTGGTTGCTGTTCACGTCCGAGCGCCGTGGCGATGGACAGTCCGACATCTACCGCGCACGTCCCGACGGTACGGGAGCGGCCCCCGTCATCGTGGACGATTCCATGGATGACGCCGCTGCACTCTCGCCGGATGGTCGCCTGCTCGCGTTCGTGTCCACCCGCAATGGCTACCGCGCGAACATCTGGCTGAAGGATGTCTATTCCGGGCGTCTCACCCAACTCACGGGTGTCGGCGACGTCCGAGGCAAAGAGGGCAAGCCCGACTGCTACTTCCGTCCCTCGTGGTCGCCCGATGGCAAGTGGATCGCGTTTTCCAGTGACCGCAACACCGAATGGACTGGCCACGATCAGGGTCAGGGCTGGGAGCACACGCAGGAGCTCGCGATCTACGCGATCCGTCCGGATGGCACGGGTTTTCGCAAGGTGGTCGGCAAGCCAGGTTACTGCCTTGGCTCCCCGAAATGGTCGCTCGACGGCAAGCGCATCGTGTTCTATGAGATGACGGTGGAAGCCACGTGGGGTGCGCGTCGCCCCAACTACATCGGCAAGGCCTATTCGCAGATCGTGTCGGTGGATGCGACCACGGGTGGCGATCGTGTCGAGCACACGACCGGCACCGACCTCAAGCTGCAGCCGCAATATCTGAGCCATACCGAGATCGGTTACCTCATCAAGTACGGGCCGAACGAAGGTCTCGCCTACACGTCGGGCCGAGCGCCGGTCAAGCAAACATCCGTGCGCGCGCCGAGTTGGACGGCGGATGGCAAATCGGTGATCTATGAAAAGGTGTCCTTCAAGCCTGTGCGTCCATTGATGAAGTCGCTCTTCAGCTGGGACCCGGACTTTGAATACCGCCATGTTGACGTCTATCCCCTCATGTCGCGCGATGGCTGGATTGCCTATACCGACAAGCAGACCGGCAACGCGTCGCTGTGGATCATGCGTGGCGATGGCACGCAAAAGCGCAAGGTGTTCGAGTCTGAAGGTCGCGGTCTGAATGACGTCAAGGTGCGCATGGGTCTGGCGGGGGCCTTCCAGCCATCGTGGTCTCCCGATGGCGAATGGCTGTCGTTCGGCTTGGGCTACTGGTTCTTCGAGCGCAACACCATGGCGGCTGCGCTGTGGCGTGTGAAACGCGATGGCAGTGGTGCCGAGCAGTTGACTGAAAGCGGCGATGTGAACGCAGGTTTTCCGGCCTATTCTGGCGACGGCAAGGAGATCGCGTATCGCGTGTGGGGCAAGACGGAACGCGGACTGCGCATTCTGAATCTGGAGACCCGCAAGGTGCGCGTGCTCACCAACGGGCAGGACAACATGCCTGGCTGGTCGCCTGATGGCCAGCGCATTGTCTTCACCCGCAAGCGTGAAGATGGCAACTACGACGTCTACACGATTCGTCCGGACGGCACCGACCTGTATCGCTGCACTGATCATGAATCCAGCGATGGACATGCGGTATGGGCGGCCGATGGGCGCATTCTGTGGAGTGGGTCGCAGCATGGCTTCCGGGATGAGGCGGCCTTGTATGAGCAGACTTTTCAGCAGTATGGGCAGATCTATGTGATGAATGCGGACGGCTCCGGCAAGCGTCTGCTCACGGACAGCAAGTGGGAAGACTCGATGCCTTTGTTTATTCCTTTGAGTTGATTTTTTAATTCTGCTGCGGGGTGGTTTTTCGAGGCCGGGATGCGCGCCCGGCGGCGCAGTCACTTTTGCTTGCGCGCAAAAAGTAACCCCAAACGCGCTTTCAAGTCCCGCGACAGAACCCACTGCGCACTTGCGCGCTCCGTTCGGACAACCGCCGCGAGTCAGTTTTGAAGAGGTGTGTTCGTCCCTCTCCCGCAAGCGGGAGAGGGACAGGGCGATTGTGTGAGCTCTACTTGTTTTTGTTGGTTCCTTCAAGCTCGCGCGATTCATGACCTTTGGGTTGTGATCGCGCATTTTTTTGGTTGTGTGTTTCATGACGATCTCTCCATTTGACAACTTCATCGACGGTGCGTGGTTTGCTGGCAGCAGCTACGCGAAGAACATCAACCCGTCAGATACCTCCGATGTGATCGGCGAGTACGCGCAGGCGGATGCTGCTCAGTTGAATCAGGCGGTCGGTGCTGCGCGTGCGGCATTCGCATCGTGGTCGGTGTCGGGCATTCAGGCGCGTGCGGATGCGTTGGACAAGATAGGCACCGAAATACTCGCGCGGCGCGAGGAACTGGGCACGCTGTTGTCGCGTGAGGAGGGCAAGACGCGGCCTGAAGGCATTGGCGAGGCGACTCGGGCGGGCAACATTTTCAAGTTCTTTGCAGGGGAGTGCCTGCGCCTTGTCGGGGAAGTGATTCCTTCGGTGCGACCCGGTGTGGGTGTGGAGGTGACGCGCGAGCCGGTGGGGGTCGTGGGGCTGATTACGGCGTGGAATTTTCCAATTGCGATCCCTGCTTGGAAGATTGCTCCGGCATTGGCTTACGGCAACTGTGTGGTGTTCAAACCAGCAGATCTGGTGCCAGGCAGTGCGTGGGCATTGGCCGAGATCATCAGCCGCAGCGGGATTCCGGCGGGGGTGTTCAATCTGGTGATGGGGCGCGGCAGCGTGGTGGGAGATGCGCTGGTGAATCACCCGGGCGTGAATGCCATCAGCTTCACAGGCTCGCAGGCGGTGGGCACGCGGATTGCGCAGCAGTGCGTGCAGAGTCTCAAGAAGGTGCAGCTCGAGATGGGTGGCAAGAACCCGCAGGTTGTGCTGGATGACGCGAATCTGGAGCAGGCCGTGGAGCTGTGCGTGCAAAGCGCCTTCTTCTCGAGCGGGCAGCGCTGCACGGCGTCGAGCCGCATCATCGTGACGGACGGAATTCACGACCTGTTTGTCGATGCGATGAAGGCGCGCATGGCCACCCTCAAGGTGGGCGATGCGCTGGCAGCGGACGTCGATATCGGGCCCGTGGTTTCGCAGGCGCAGTTGGAGCAGGACCTGAGCTATGTGGAAATCGGCAGGCACGAAGGCGGGCTGCTGGCTGCCGGTGGCGAGCGGCTGGAGCGCGAGAAAAACGGCTTTTACATGGCGCCAGCGCTCCTCATCGACACCACAAGCGAGATGCGCATCAACCGCGAAGAGGTCTTTGGTCCGGTTGCGAGCGTCATCCGTGTGAAGGACTACGAAGCCGCTCTGTTCGAAGCCAACAACACGCCGTTCGGTCTGTCGGCTGGAATTGCGACGACTTCGCTGAAGCACGCCACACACTTCAAACGCCACAGCCAGGCGGGCATGGTGATGGTGAATCTGCCGACCGCTGGCGTGGACTACCACGTGCCGTTCGGCGGTCGCAAGGAGTCGAGCTATGGCCCGCGCGAGCAGGGGCGCTATGCACAGGAATTCTTCACCGTGGTGAAGACGGCATACATCGGTTGCTGAGGATGGGCTGGATGACCTGATGGCCGTTGGCGCCATCCAGCACCGAAGCGATTCGGTTATTTCGTCGTCAGACCGGAAGCCTTCACGATGGTCTCCGTGCGCGGCGTTTCCTTGGCGATGAACTGCTCGAAGTCCTGCACGCTGCCGCCCATCGGTTCCGCGCCGGTGCCCTGCAGTTTCTTGTTGAATTCCGCGTTCTTCAGCGCTTCATTGATCGCCGCGTTGAGCTTGCCCACGATGAGCTTGGGCGTGCCGCCCGGTGCTGCGATGCCATACCACGGTGCAATGTTGTAGCCGGGGATCTTCTGCTCGGCAATGGTGGGGATGTCTTTGGCCATGTCGGAGCGTTTGTCGGTAGACATCCCCAGCGCGACGAGCTTGCCCGCGTTCACCTGAGGCAGGGCGGTCATGATGGTGTCGAAGTACAGCGATACATGGCCCGCGATCAACGCCGGAATCGCGTCGCCAGCGCCCTTATAGGGCACATGCAGGATGTCCACGCCCGCCATCTGCTTGAACATCTCTCCCGCGATGTGCGAGGTGGTTCCTGCACCGAACGAGGCGTAGGACAGCTCGCCGGGGTGAGTCTTGGCGTACTGGATCAGTTCGGCCAGTGTCTTGAATGGTTGATCTTTGTTGGTCAGCAGCACGTTCGGCGTGTAGGCGACAAGTGCCACCTTTTCGAACGTGTCCGGGTTGTAGCTCAGGTTCTTGAGCGTGAACTTGTTGGTCACCATCGAAGCTGGGCCGCTCATGAGCAGCGTGTAGCCGTCAGCAGGTGCATTCGCCACCGCAATGCTGCCGATGCTGGCGGAGCCGCCTGGCTTGTTGTCCACGATGAAACTCTGTTTGAATTTGGCGCTCAAGCTGTGGGCGAGCTGGCGCGAGATCAGATCAGTGGCCGAGCCGGCGGAGAACGGTACGACGATCTTGACTGCGCGGGTTGGCCACTGTTCAGGAGCTTCGTTGGCCATGACGGCTCCTGCATGTGCGCCGACGAGCGCGACGATCAGACTTGTCAGATTTTTGTTGAACTTGAACTGCATGCTGGCAACCTTTCTAGCGTGTGATGAATGCAAAGCGGACGTAAACGGGGGGGAGTCGTTGGAGCGCGTTCAGCCACGCTGCAGGACTCGGGCCTGCTGCGGGAAATGCTGAACTGCGGTGAGCGAACGGTCTGCCGGAGGGCTTAGTAGCCGAGCGCGCAGCCGTCCTTGCGGTGGTCGGACGCGCCTTGCAGCGAGCCGTTGTCCCAGTCGATGCGGATGGCCTGGCAGCCGCCGATCGCTGGTTGTGCAGGGGCGATGAACTGGTAGCCCTTGGTCGTCAATTCATCGGTGGCTTCGGCTGGCATGGTGTGCTCGCACTCGACCACGTCCTTGCCTGGAATCGGGAAGAGGCGGGGCAGGTCGCTTGCGGCCTGAATGTCCATACCGTAGTCGACCACCTTGCTGAGAAAGTGTGCGTGGCCCATGGCTTGGTAGTGGCCGCCCATCACGCCGAACACATATTCGATGCGGCCGTTCTTGGAGGCCATGCCCGGAATGATGGTGTGCAGTGGGCGCTTGTGTGGGCCGATGCAGTTGGGATGGTCTGCCTGAAGTTCGAAACTCTGTCCACGGTTGTGCAGCAAAATGCCTGTGCCCGGATCGATCAGGCCAGAGCCAAAGGGATGGAAGATCGAGTTGATGAAGCTCGCGCAGTTGCGGTCCTTGTCGACCACGCTGATGTAGACCGTGTCCTTGTGTTCGATCGCCTCGCTGCGCTGGGCCTGGCTGACCGCCTCGGCCAGATCGCCAGTGCTCACGCGGCGCGCGAATTCGTCGGAGAGGACATAGTCCACATCCATGTCGGCAAATTCGGGATCAGCGAGCAGCAGATCGCGAACGCGATAAGCGATGCGCGTTGCATCGATTTCGGTCTGTAAGCGCGCTGCAGATAAGGCTTGGGGGGCGATGGCTTGCTGCTTGAGGATATTGAGCAGCAGCAGCGCGACAATGCCTTGACCTGGTGGTGGGCACTCGTGCACTTGGTAGTCGCGGTATGCGATCTGGATCGGATCGACGAACTCGCCGCGGTAGCTTGCGAAGTCTTCGAGCGTGTGCGTGCCGCCTTTGCTTTGCAGATAGCCGACGAGACTATCGGCAATCTCGCCTTCGTAGAACGCTTTGCGGCCGCCGGCTGCGATGCGGCGCATGGACGCGCCGAGTCGGGGGTGCTTGTGCACCATGCCCGGCCTGGGCGCTGCGCCGTCGATCATCAACAGCTCGCGGCCTTCGGGCGTGGCGTTGATCAATGTGGACTGCATCCGCCAGTCCTGCGATGTGCGCGGTGCCACCACGTAGCCTTTTTCGGCAAAGTCGATGGCGGGCGCGAGGATACGCGCGAGCGGCTGACTGCCGAATCGTTCGCGCAACTGCACCCATGCGTCCACCGCGCCCGGCACGGTCACGGCATGCGCGGACTGGCGTGGCAAAAACTTCTCGCCGGTGGCCGTCAGTGCCGCCACGTCGATGTTCTTCGGCGCCCAGCCCGCGCCATTGAAAGCGGTGATCCGGTCCGTGCCTTTTTCGCTATATAGCGCAAAGCAGTCGCCGCCGATGCCGGTCGAGCCGGGCTCCACCACGCATTGCACGGCGCAAGCGGCAATGGCGGCGTCCATCGCGTTGCCACCGTCCTGCAGCACCTGGATGGCGGCCAGCGTGGAAGAGGGGTGGGAAGTCGCCGCCATGCCATTGGCAGCCATGACGACGGAACGGCCGGTTTTCTGGAAGTCTCTCATGTGCTTTTGTTGCCTATCTCTTCTGTCTAACTCTGTGAACGGACGGTGCCATATGAACACTGCACTCATCTCAAAATGGATAATTGGATCCAATTTGAGTTTAACAAAGCAACATGCATGCCATGTCTAAGGGTTTGCGCTAGTAGGGGCGGGTGGAGGGAGTCGGCCTGATGACGTTGGAAATGCTCTCTTGACGTTCTGAGAGGAAGTGGCGCGTGCAAGCGCTGCCTCGCTTTGGTGCGGGGGGCACCAAATGGGGTCGCGCAAACAGTACGTTCAAGATCAAGGGTGTAGCGTGCGGCGAAGCCACCGCCGTTTGCTCGTCCTCGTCGCAGTTGCGGATGCGAACAGCGCAGCTCGCGTGTGGTTCGTGTCGATGGATTGAGCGCTGGCACTTTATACGCTGCAGATGACGAAATGGGGGGTGTGAGTCCGATTTCTTCTGAAGGGAGGTACCCGGCCGATGAGATGGGCGGGATGTTCAGGCGAGATCAACCGGTCGTTACGGCGATCTTGCTGAATATCTCTCAACAAGTACTGCGGCTTGTTGATTTCATGGATCCGGCGGTCTCCTGTTTGCCAGAAACCCCCCTCCTGAATTATCAAATATTCAGCCTCAAGTTGAGATGTTTAAATGCCATCACCTCGATTTGGAAAGGTGCATATGGAAAAAGAAGCGTTGGCAAAATTTGGGGCACTTCATGGATTGAAAGTTCTGGAAATCGGATCGACGGCATCCGGGCCATTCTGTGGAAGGATGTTTGCTGATTTTGGCGCGGATGTGGTGAAGATTGAATCTCCGGATGGCGATCCTATTCGTGGTCTGGGGCACGAAATGAATGGAAAGTCGTTGTATGCTGCCAGCATCCTGAGAAACAAACTGAATGTTTCCATTGATCTCAAGAAAACGGAAGGCCAATCCCTAGTCAAGGAGTTGATTTCGGATATCGATATTGTCATAGAGAACTTCAGGCCTGGAACGTTGGAAAAGTGGGGCGTGGGCTACGAGGATCTATCAAGAATCAACCCCCAACTCATCATGATTCGAATTAGCGGCTATGGCCAGACCGGTTGTTATAAACATAAACCCGGTTACGGAGTCATTGGTGAGGCAATGAGTGGACTGCGTGATTTGATCGGCGAGCCGGATCGCCCGCCATCGCGTGTCGCCATGCCTTTGACGGATTACGTTACTGCGTTATATGCCGTGATCGGTGGCCTGATGGCTGTGCGCGCTCGCTCTATCACAGGCAAGGGGCAGATGATAGATGTCAGTCTGATCGAGTCAGCCTTCAGCTTTATGGAGTCATACGTACCAGCGTACGCACAGAAAGGTATCGAGGAGACACGTTCTGGCGCACGCTTGCCTAATAGTGCTCCCAATACCATTTTCAAGTGCAAGGATGGTGAATATATTCATATTGCCGCATTGGCTGACAATGTGTTTCGACGCTTGGCGATGGCCATGGGAAATCCGGCGCTTGGTGAGAATAATAAATTTTCCACGCAAAAATCAAGAAATGCCAACGAGTCAGAAATAGAGAAAATCATTCAGCATTGGGCTGGGCGGAACGATTCGTCCGTGGTTCAGTCCGCCCTTGATGAAAATGACGTTCCAGCCGCCAAGGTATATAAAATGAAGGATATCTTCGGGGATGATTATTTCAGGTCGCGGGACATGCTGGTGGATGTACCGGATGAAGATATTGGAGTCATCACGCTTGCGGGCGTCATTCCCCGGCTCAGTGAAACGCCTGGAAGTATCCGCTGGACCGGGAAAAAGACGGGGGAAGACACTCGGAATTTTCTGAAAAACAGAATGCAATTATCCGAAGATCGTATTGGAAATCTTTTTCAGTCCGGTGTTGTGTTTTCTCATCAGAACCGCAATTGAATCTATTTAAAATACAGGAGATAATAATGGAGAAATTCAAAGCCTTTCGAGTTCACACCATCGGTGACAAGCCCGTCTGCCGATTCGAGCAGCTCACCATGGATGAGATCGACGACGGCCCGGTGGTCATCAAGGTCGCCTATTCGGCAATCACCTACAAAGATGCCATGGCCGCACGCGGAGTCGGCCGCAACGTGCGTACCGATCGCCCCTGCGTCACGGGGGTGGACCTCTCGGGAACGGTTGTCCAATCGGCAGACGCGCGCTTCAAGGCAGGTGATCGGGTCGCGGTGACGAACTATCAGCTTGGAACCATGCACGATGGTGCCTACGCGGATTACGCCCGCGTCCCCGCCGAATGGGTGGTGCCCCTGCCTGACACGCTTTCGTTGTTCGACGCCATGGTGCTGGGCACGTCCGGGTTGACCGCCGCGCTCGCCATTGACCGGTTGCAGAAAGCGGGACTTAAGCCCGAGGATGGCCCGGTCGCCATCTCGGGCGCCACCGGCGGCGTGGGCAGTCTGGCGATCAACATGCTGGCCAATATCGGCTACGAAGTCGTTGCGATTTCCGGCAAGCCTGAACAGAGCGATTACCTGAAGAACATCGGCGCCAGCAAGATCATCCTGCGCGACGATTTCATGCGGGATTCCGCTCCGATGGTCAGCGGAGCCTATCTGGCGGCCGCGCTGGACAACGTCGGCGGGCAATTCCTTGATCGCCTGTGTGCCAATGTCAAGCCATATGGAAAGGTAGCCATCGCCGGCATGGTCCACGTCGACACCCACATGACGGTGCTGCCATTTGTATTGCGCTCGGTGGATATTCTCGGAATCAATGTGTCGCGCCAATTGCAGATGCCCGAGCGCAAGCGTCTGTGGAATCGCATGGGTGCTGATTTGAAACCCACGAAGTCGGACGTGATCGCCAAGGTGATTCCTTTCGAAGATCTGGACAGAACCATGGATAGCTTCTTCAACATTTCCACGGTGGGGCGCGTGGTGGTCGAGGTGACTGAGCAGGCACAGCGCTGATGCCCTGATTTCACCAAAGCATCACAGGAGACAAAATGGATTTCAAACTGACCGAGGACCAGGAAATGCTGGTCGATGCCGCCAAAAAAATCAGCGAAAGACACTTGCAGCCACTGCTGTTGGCGCGCAACAAGAGGACCGCCCTGTCAAAGCACGATGTGCTTGAGATTCTTTCCAAGGCCGCCGACATCGGATTGACCTCCGCGCGCATTCCGGAGGAGGGCGGCGGCATGGGCATGAAGATGCTGGACTACGGGTTGGTCATGGAGCAGATTGCGCCCACGATCGGTCTCATCGTCCAGCCGCACGAGGCCACGACCACGCGCATCTATTTTGGTGGTTCGGAGCAGCAGAAGCAGCGATTTGTGCCCGGCCTGATGGCCGGTACTTTGGTCGGTGCCACCGGAAGCACGGAGCCCGACTGCGGCTCCGATCCGCGCGGCATCAAGACCACGGGCGAGTGGAGCGGGGATGACATCGTCGTCAACGGACGCAAGCAGTGGATCTCCAACTCCACCGTATGCGACGTCATCCACATCACCTGCCGTGTTCCGAAAGAGGGCGGTGGATATCGCATGGGGCGCATTCTCGTTGACTGCGCGGAGTCGCCTTTTGAGGCCGAAGAGGTGGCGATGCACGGGCTTTGCCAGGCACCGCTGGGAGAGGTCTCCTTCAGTGACTGCCGGGTTCCCGCAGCCAACATCTGTCCGGACGATGAGAACACTGCAAAACTGCTCACGATCACGTGGTTGGCCAACCGCCCTGCCGTGGGTTTGATGGCGGTTCATCTGGGGCAGAAGGCGCTGGATTTGGCCAGAGACTATGTGGGTGTACGCAAGCAGTTCGGCAAGCACATCGGAGCGTTTCAATCCATCCAGGTGGATCTCGCTGACATTGAAACCTTGGTCATGTCGTCCAGACTGCTTTGCTACAACGCGCTTTCGGCGATCGACCACGGAGCGCGGGCCAATGGCCTGTCCGCAATGGCCAAGCGCTACGCCGTGGATGCCTGCGACCGGGCCATCGCGCTGGCCATGAGGATCCACGGGGCCATGGGCCTCAGTGAGGAGCTGGGGCTCGAGCAGATGGCAAGGGACGTGCGCACGCTCACCATTCCTGATGGCACTCCCGGAATTCTTGCGCTGATTCAAGGGCGTGAACTGACGGGCATGGACGCCTTCAGGGCCTGACCCCAGAGGACCCTTAGCATGAACTCACCGACAAACGACAAACCACTGCGCGGATTGCGTGTGCTGGAAGTGGACGCGCTGGGGCCTGTGCCGTTGGCATGCATGATGCTGGCGGATTGGGGTGCTGAGGTAGTGCGCGTGGAAAACCCGGCCTCGCGCAGTGCGCCTGACACTTATGGATCCGTGCTGCGAGGCCGCGTCCGTGTGACGCTGGATCTGAAGAACGGACAGGGTCAGCAGGAATTCATGGAGCTGGCCGAAAGCGCCGATGTGCTGGTCGAAGGCATGCGGCCCGGCGTCATGGAGCGCCTGGGCTTGGGGCCTGAGGCGGTGTTTGAAAAAAACGAGCATCTGGTCTATGCGCGCATGACGGGTTGGGGGCAGGAAGGGCCTCTTGCCAGCGAGGCGGGGCACGACATCAACTACATCGCATTGTCGGGTGTACTTCACGCCATCGGTCCCGAGAGCAAACCCGCCATTCCGTTGAACCTGATCGGAGACTTCGCTGGCGGATCGTGCTTTCTGTTGATGGGCGTTCTCGCGGCGCTGTATCGACCCAGGGTGGAGCGCCGACGCGTGGTGATCGACGCCGCGATGGTCGACGGCGTGTCGGTGCTGATGTCGCTGATGCACAGCCGCCAGCACATGGGGCAGTGGCAGGACCAGCGAGCCAGTAACCCGCTGGACGGCGCACTGCCCTGGTACGACACCTACCGGACGAAAGATCAACAGCACATCGCGGTCGGCGCGCTTGAGCCGAAATTCTACGCGCACCTGATCGACACGCTTGGTCTGAAGGATCTCCCGTCGCGTGACGACAGGGGGAATCTGCCGACCATCCGCGCCGCGTTTGAGCGGACGTTCGCCACGCGATCACGCGATGAATGGGCGGAGATATTCAAGGGCAAGGATGCCTGCGTTACGCCGGTGCTGAACATGGCCGATGCGCGCACGAGCCCGCATCTCACAAGCCGCAGCACGTTTGCATTATTGGACGGTGAGCCGGTGCCAGCGCCGGCACCGATATTCAACAACAAGAGAAGCCCGATTGCACAACAGGGCCAGTTTGCAGAAGCGAAAGATGCCATCCGCCGTTGGCGTGGCGTCTAGAGACCACTCAAATCACGGAGACAAGAAATGAAGCGACGCTCTCTCATCACGGCAGGAATGGCATTTCCATTCGCCCATGTTATGGCCGGCACGGCTGATTCGGGCAAACCGGTGACTCTGGTCATCGGCTACTCCGCTGGCGGCAACGTCGACAGCCTTGCGCGCATGCTGGGCAGTCGCCTTGCGAAAATCATGAATGCGACCTTCGTGGTTGATAACAAGCCAGGTGCAAACGAGATGATCGCCACGCAGACGGTGACGAGAGCCGAGCCGGATGGCCACACGATTCTGATCGCAACTGAAGCGCCCATCACCCAGAGCCAGTTTCTCTACAAGAAACTGGCCTATGTGCCCGAAGAGATCGCACCGATCATCCTGCTGGTGCAAGTGCCGCTTGTGCTCGTAGCGCGTCCGGATTTTCCCGCGAAGAATCTCAAGGAGTTTCTGGAGTACGGCAGGAAAAACCAGATCATCGCCGGATCGGCCGGCATTGGCGGGGTGACCCATCTGCCCATAGCGATGCTGGCCAAGACACAGAACATCCAGTGGACCCACGCGCCCTACAAGGGGTCTGCCGCCATGTTTCCGGACCTGATCGGGGGGCGCATCGATGTCTGCTTCACCGGCAGCAGCGCAGCCATTGCACAGATCAAATCGGGCAAGGTCAAAGGTCTGGGCGTGGGTTCAAAAGAGCGCATGCCCGCACTTCCCCAACTGGAAACGTTTGAAGAAGCCGGCATTGCCAACATCGGTGCGCAGTACACGATTGGCGTCTATGGGCCGCCGAACCTGCCAGAGAAGCTCCGGAGTCAACTGGCTCTGGCCAGCCAGCAGGTGCTTAAGGATCCGTCGTTCGTGGCGTCCGCCATCACTCCGAACAGCTACTTTGTCGATGGAAGAGCGGGGGCTGAATTCCAGGAGTTCATCAAAGCCAGCCGCGTGAGCGAAAAAGTGCGCGTGGAAAGCTCGGGCGCCCAGCTGGAATAGGCGACAGCACGGTGGCTCAAGGCGCTTTGGGGGATCTGCTCTCCAGCATGTCTTCCAGGCCCAGTGAATGGGTTTCGATCGGGAAGTATTTGCGCGTCAGTATGTTCAGGAACTGCCGCGCATGGAACGAGAGGAATTCAAGCTCGCCGAACACTGCGCGCCTCTGCCTGAAGGCCCAGGGTTCGTTAATCCGCAGACATTTGAGTCGGTATTTCTGACAAAGGCGCAATGCCACGGATTCCGGGATGATGGACACGCCGGCGTTGCTTTCTACCAGTCGCGCAATCGGGTCAAAGCTGTCCAGCAGGACCCGAAAATCGACCTGAAGTTGCGCCGCTTCGACATGCTCGGAGATGAAGTCTTTCAGCGTGCTCCCGTAGATGCTCAATTGGCGGTGCTTCACGACATCCGCCAGGCGAGGCAGTTCGGTCCGGTCGAGCGCGTGGCCGACGGGAAAGATCACACCGATGTAGTCCGTGGAAAAGTGAATGGAGTTGAGTTCGAAAAGATCTTCGTCGCCGGTGATCAAGGCGAGATCGGATTCAAAATCAAGCACGCCACGGATAGCTTGCCGGGCATTGCGCGGATGAACATCCACTCTGACTTCGCCATCGGATTTGAGCAGCGTTGCAAGGATATCTGGAACGATCTCCGCAATGGAGGCGGCATTGGCGAGCACCCTCAACTGTCCGGCACCATGCGATTGGTTGGACGAAAATAGCTTCCGCGTCAGTTCATACTCCTTCACGATATTGGCTGCATGGACTCGGAAAGTATTGCCTGCAGCGGTTAATGTCAGTCCATTGTTATCGCGATAGAACAACTTGGTTCCCAATTGACCTTCCAGTGATTTCAATCTCGAACTTGCTGCCGAGAGCGAACGTGCCTGTTCCTTCGCTCCTTGCGTCAGGCTGCCCGTGTCTGCAATCTTGAGAAAAAGTTGCATGTCCTTGATGTCGAAATTCATTGCCAATTCCCTTGGGTGGTGTTTGTGCACGCGATAGACGTAGTCGCATACTCAGTAACGGGGCTGCGAAGTACCTTCAGAAGTTCTGCAGTGTTGACGGTACTTCTCTGGGGGTTGCAAGATTATTCTGGACAATAAAAAGCCCGCACTGCAAGGATGCATGTGGGTTTCGGGATGGCGTAGGACTTCTTTGAACGAATCTTTGGCCCCAGAGGAGCTCACATTGTTGAAATTTATGTATATGAAATATGGATTTTCTATATGTGAATTTTGAAAGTACCGACAAAAGAAGAAGTCCTTCTGTTCATGGCTTGGAGTTGCTGCAAATTACATGCGAAATGACCGCGGGGTAGCGCTGGTCGACCGCTTGTTTTGCGGACGCGATGGGCTACCTCCCGCCATGACAAAGAGCTAGGCCATGCTTATGAAATAAGCACATGGATTCGTAGCCTGATCCGGTAGAAGGGGGCTTTCCCCCCACATTTACGATCACGAATTTTTCTTTAGCCCAGAGATATCGGTTGCAAGGTTATGCTTTGGCTCCGGGAGGTCGTGGTGCCCGTGCTGGTCAGCGGCGCGTTGTTGCACAACTCGAGCCCTTATCTGCGGTAGCCTCACCGAATGAGTGAATCGTGCTGGGGTAAGCGGCGCTACCACACCACAAACTGGAAAGCCTGGCCACAACAAGACATTTTCGGATGCTGCCATCCAGTTTTGCCTGACCATCAAATGCCTGTTCAGTTTGCCCTTGCGCCAGGCCTTGGGTTTGGTGCAGTCGTTGTTGGGAATGGCCACCTGACTACAGCACGGTGTGTCGCAGACAAAAGGGTGTGAATGTTCAGGTGTGCTACCGTCCAAGCCGCAATGGGCTGCACTTGCTCGCGGATTCCACAGGAATCAAATTCTTGGGCGAGGGTGAATGGAAAACCAAGAAGCACGGCGCAGAGCGCCGCCGCCAGTGGCGCAAGGTGCATCTGGGGTAGGGACGAAGAAGAATTGCTTCAAACGATTGGGCGAGAAGGTGATGGCCCGCACGTTTGAGCGACAAGTGACCGAACTCAACATTCGCGCATCCATCCTCAATCGCTTTACCGAGCTGGGCACACCCCAAACAGTGGCCATGGCATAGCTACGTCTGGGGTTGCGGAAGGCTCGGTCTTGGATGGAGATATGTAATAACGCCCCGTTCGTCAATCAATCGCAATACCGTTGGTCCTGATGATGTCTCCCCACACGTTGCGCTCGGTTTTGACAAAGGCATCAAACGCCTGTGAATCCAAGTACAGCGGCTCCACGCCGATCTCTATCATCTTGCGGCGAGTGTCAGGCTGTTCGGTCGCCTGACGAAGGAGGGTGCTCATTTTCTTTAGGATGTCAGGCGATGTGCCATGAGGCGCGAAGATACCATCCCACCCCACCACGTTGAAGCCGCTCACGCCTTGTTCGGCGATCGGCTTGACGCCGGGGAGCACATCACTGGGTTTGCTGGACGTGAGGCCCAGTGCGCGCAGTTTGCCGCTGGCGATATGGGCGCGCGAGGCGGTGACGGTATCGATGAGCAGCGGGATCTGGCCGCCCATCAGATCGGTGAGTGCCTGGCCGGACGCCTTATACCTCACTCCTTGCAGCTTGGTCTGCGCTGACTTGTTCAATTGCGCCAACACGACGATAGCCGTCGTGCTGGGAAGGCCCACGCTCAGCGCTCCGGGTTGGGTGTGGGCTTGGGCGACCAGAGCGGCGATGCCATTGGTGGGGAGATTAGGCTCCGTGGTTGTGAGCACTGAAGGCAGGATGCCGATCAGGGCTACGGCGTCAAAGTCCGAGGCTGGCTTGATGCCCATGTTGGGATACAGGAATTCGTTGGCCGCGTTGGTGGCATTGGTGCCTAGCAAAAAGGTGTAGCCATCGGGCTTGGACTGGGCTGCAGCCAGCATGCCAATGTTGCCACCCGCGCCGGCCTTGTTTTCCACCACTACTGGCTGGCCTAGGCCTTTTTGCAGTTCATTGGCAATCAGCCGCATCAGCACATCCGCGCCCTGGCCTGCACCGTAGGGAACAATGACGCGCACCGGCTTTTCGGGCCATGAGGTTGGTTGCGCTGCGGCAGGCAATGCGGTGGCGCAGACGGTGAGTGAGAGGATGGTGGCCCTGAAGAGTGCTGGCAACATTGAATCATCCCCTGAAGTGCTTGCAGCGACGTAGCATTGGCTGTGTTTATTACAATGTGGACGTCTATGTTCTGGTAAATTGCAGCAGCAATGGACTGCTTTGCCGTCAGAATATGGGATCAGAAAAGAATCCAACAGGGTGCGTACTCTGATCTGTTGTTCACAATGTAGACATGCCATCATGATTGACAAATCAGAACCATCGTCGCGCTCCGGTACTCAGAGTCTGCAACGCGCGGCGGCGCTTTTGCGCGCACTGATGGTCAGCAATCGTCAGGGTGCATCGGCCACGGAACTGGCCGCGCATGCCGCCATCGAGCGCACCACAGCGCACCGCATGCTCAAATGTCTGGTGGAGGAAGGGTTGGTGGTGCAAGATGGCACGAGTCGGCGTTTTTATCTGGGCCCTCTCGCCTATGAGATGGGCATTGCCGCAGCAGAGCGCACCGATCTGCGATCGCTCGGGCGGCCGATCCTCTCGAAGATTGCCGAAGTCACTGGTGATACTGCCTTCTTCATGATCCGCAGTGGAGACGATTCGGTATGCATCGACCGGGCGGAAGGTGCCTATCCGGTACGCGCCTTCGTGGTGGACGTGGGCACGCGCCGTCCGCTGGGTGTCGGCGCCAATAGTCTGTCCGTGCTGGGGGCTCTGCCCGAGGGCGAGGCGGAGGCGGTGCTACTGCGGAATGAAAAATTCATTTCCGCCATTGAAGGCTTGAGCATGGACCTCATTCGTAAACGCGTGCAGAAAGCGCGTGCTCAAGGCCATGTGGCAATGGATGTAGTGGGGCTGCCGGGGGTGAGGGCGGTTGCCGTTCCGGTCAAGACACAGAGCGGGCGGGTGATTGCGGGGTTGAGTATTTCGGCAATCCGGGCCAGGATGACGGGAGCGAGAGAGGGTGTGCTGATTGCAAGACTTCATCAGCACGCACAAGAACTGAGCCGAGCCCTGAGCATGTCTTCTTGAAGACTCTTGGCGTTCCGTGATTATTGAAGAACGCACAACACGATGACAGGGTAGAGAGTCAAGGATGCGCTACCTGCGGCGGCGTTTGGGTTTTCGTTTGGTAGTCACGATAGAGACCATCCCGCGTCATTACGCTCACTTGCTTTGCAGATTTACTGCGTAGCCGACGCCTGGCGCCATGGCCCATCTCGGTTTTGCGGTGCTTGACTTCATTTTCGACTTCGCTTTGTTGGCTTGCTACTCCTGATTCATTCTTGCCAGCCGAGTTGCGACGACTCTCGACTCTCTTGTGTTCTACACCGTTGCAAATCGCTCGTCAAAGGCCTTGCCCAATGCTTTTGCCTCTGTCTGCAGAATATGCCCCAGAGCCTGCTCGCGTTCTGTGCTCATACGTGCTGCCATGCCGCTGACGCTGAGGGCAGCGACGGGTCGACCTGTCTTGCTGATGACAGGGGCGCTCACGCTACGAGCGCAGGAGACGTTGATCACATCCATTGCCACGTATCCATTGCTGCGTGCCACTTGCAACATTGATTGGATTCGCTCTACGCTCATTCCGTCGAAGGCGGCTATGCGCGGTTCGTTCTGATGGAGGCAGAGGTCGGCAACGTGTGGTGGCAAGCTGCTGAGCATGGCGAGACTTCCGCAGCCTATGCCCAATGGTCTACGCGTTCCCACGGTCACTGCCAGGGGCTGGACCGCGTAGACGCCTAAGTAGCGGTCGGCGCACACGGCGTCGTCGCCGCTGCGCATCATGAGGAAGACCGTGTCACCTGTGTCTTCGGAGATGCGTGCCAGTGCGGGTTTGCTGAGACCTGTGAAATCGACGTGCTCGGATGCGGCGAATCCTATCTCGTGCGCGAGGCGTCCGAAGTGGTACTTGCGCGTAACCGTATCAAAGTGGAGTAGTTCCGACGCTGCCAGGCACTGCAGCATGCGATGCGCAGTGCTGCGGTCAATACCTGTGGCTATCGCTAACTGCGCTGCGGTGCCGCCTTTGCGTTGGTTGCGGGTCAATGCTTGCACCAGTGCCATGGCGCGTTGCAGGCTTTGTGTTCCGCCTGGCACCGTGGTGCCTTCTCTAACGGTGATATGAGTGTTCATCTTGTGCACAGCATATTTTTCGAAATCAGCGCGAAATTACTTTTGTTTGCGTAGCATGACATCACTTTTGGGTCTGAATACATTGGTGAGACCCTATTCAAGCATCCACATTGTGAACACGGTGCTGGAGCTCTTTCGAAGACGGAATTGCAGGCACACATAGGAGCAAGCAAACCATGAAACACCGCACCAGAGTGCACGTCGCACTCGCCATCGCCACCACTTGTCTGGGGTTGGGCTTTTCCAGCGAGCCACGGGCCGAAGAATGGCCGAACAAGCCCATCCGCATCATCGTGCCGTTCGGTGCTGGCGGCACCACCGATGTCGTCATGCGCATTTTGGCGAGCGGCTTGTCTGCCCGTTGGAATGTGCCGGTGGTGATTGACAACCGGACAGGTGCAGGCGGCAACATCGGATCGGAAATAGCGGCGCGCTCAGCTCCGGATGGCTACACCATGCTGGCCGGGGTGACTGCCACGCATGGCATTAACCCGAGTCTCTACGCGAAGCTGCCCTACGACCCGATCAAAGACTTCGAGCCCGTGAGCCTGATCGCCTCCACACCCAGCGTTTTCGCGGTCAACACCAGGCTGCCCGTGAGCACCTTGCCGCAGTTGATTGCGTACGCCAAGGCGCGCCCGGGTGAGTTGCACTTCGGCTCGCCGGGCAATGGGGCAACCCATCACTTGGCCGGCGAGTTGTTCAATTCACTGGCAGGCACCAAAATGGTCCATGTGCCTTACCGCACCACGGCAGCGGCCATTACCGATACGATCGGCGGGCAGATCCAGATCATCATCGATACGCTGCCGTCCGCCATGACCTTCGTGCGCGGAGGCAAGCTCAAGCTGTTGGCGGTGACCGGCTCGCAGCGCGACCCATCACTCCCCGAGGTCCCCACGGTGATTGAGTCCGGAGTGCCGGGGTACGAGGTCACAGGATGGTACGGCCTTCTATTTCCCGCCGGGACGCCTGCGGCGATCGTGAAGAAGGCTTCGGTGGACATCGCCCAGGTGGTCGCATCCCCAGAGATACGGGCGAAGCTGCTGGCCCAAGGTGCTGCACCTGTAGGGAGCACGCCTGCGCAGTTTGCAGAACATATCAAGCGCGAGATTGGGAAGTGGGCCGGGGTGGTGAAGGCATCGGGAGCCAAAGTCGACTGACTGAGCAGAGGCACTTCCTGAATGAAATGAACCCGGCTTTGTCCCGGATCGGGCTGGTGGTTCGCGTTGCGTCTTTTACTCGTAGCCTGCACCAGGCCCTTGACGGTCGGCCCCCTTTCCCCGCCGAGACAGGTAGATGACATTTCCATCACCGTGTGCGCATGGTGCGGAGCAATCAATCCAATACCCGGCTCGGCCTGGTCAGGTGCGATACGTTCTTTACCGTCGTATAGGCCTGCAATCCCTCAACCCCGCCTTCGCGCCCGTAGCCACTGTCTTTCACGCCACCGAACGGTGTCTCTGCAACGGATGCCACGAAGTGGTTGATGGACAGATTCCCACACTCCACATTGGCCATCATCGTGGCTACGTGGTCAGCGTTGTGGGTGAATCCATAGGCGGCCAGCCCGAAGGGTAGGCTGTTGGCCTGGCGGATGGCATCCTCCAGTGATGCAACTGGGTTGACCAGTGCGAGCGGGCCAAAGGGCTCTTCGGTCATGCAGCGTGCGCCGTCAGGGATGTTGGCAAGCACGGTGAGCGGATAGTAGAAGCCCGCGTTGCCATGTCGTTTGCCGCCGCTGGCAACTTGCGCACCATGGGCCACCGCATCGGCTACGAGCTGTTCCATAAATTGCAGGCGGCGCGCGTTGGCGAGCGGCCCCAGACTGGTTTGCGGATCGAGCCCGTTGCCGATGCGAAATTCCGACGCGTTGTGTGCGAATGTCTTCACGAAACGTTCATGAATGCTTTCATGCACAAAGAACCGCGTGGGCGCGACACAGACCTGACCGGCGTTACGCGATTTGATGAAGGCAGATTTCCGGGCAACGCCTTCCACATCGACGTCTTCACAGATGAAAACCGGGCCATGGCCGCCGAGTTCCATGATCGTGGGTTTCAGGTACTGTCCTGCAAGGCTTGCGAGAGCCTTGCCCACGGGGATGGAGCCGGTGAAGGTGACGAGCCTTACGTCGGGGTGGGCGATCAAGTGGGACGATATGTCCGCAGGAATACCGAACACCAGATTGAGCACGCCCGGAGGCAGGCCCGCTTCTTCAAACGCTTTCACCATGAGCATGGCGGCGGCGGGAGTTTCTTCGGAGGCTTTGAGAACGATGGAGCAGCCCGCCGCGAGCGCACCGGCGATCTTGCGAGCGGGAGAACTGATCGGGAAGTTCCACGGAGAGAAAGCCGCCACCACGCCGATGGGTTCGCGTAAGGCAATGTGCATCATGCCGTATTCGCCGGGGATCTGGCGCCCATAGAGGCGGCGGCCTTCGTTGGCGTCCCATTCGATGATGTCGCATGCTCGCTGCACTTCGAGGCGTGATTGCTCAATAGGCTTGCCTTGCTCCATGGTCATTACAGCCGCGATGTGATCGCAGCGCGTGCGGATCAGCCCTGCGGCTTTGAGCATGATGGCGGCGCGTTTTTCCGCAGAGGTGGTTCGCCAGATGACCAGACCGCGTTTTGCGGCGGCTACTGCGCCGTCCAAGTCTAAGCGGGTGGCACAGGAGAGTTGGCCGATGACGGTTTCATTCGCGGGGTTGATGATGTCCAGCGTCTTTTCGGTGGTGTGCCACTTGCCATTGATGAAGAGCGGTACGTTGGGGTAGGCGGGGGCTTCGATGTGGGTAGTCATGGCTGTGGGTGTCTGCGGTGTTTGTCGGATTGCTCGGTTATGGTTTCATGATCATGTCGGCGGCCTTGTCGGCGATGGCCATCACCACCGCGTTGAGGTTCCCCGAGATCATGCTGGGCATGATGGACGCATCCACCACGCGCAGGCTTTCTATCCCATGCACCTTCAGGCGCTCGTCCACTACCGAGCCGGCTTGGTTTCTGGGGCCCATGGCGCAACTGCAGGCGGGGTGATAGGTGGAGTTGCCTTTTCTGCGTGCGGCATCCAGAAACTCGTCATCGCTCTGGATCTGCTTGCCGGGAAACTCTTCATGGTCAAAGTAGGGCCGCAAAGCCTCGGTATCAAGCAACTGGCGTGAGAGCCGCATACCCGCGATGGTGACCTTCTGGTCCAGCTCAGTCGCCAGGTAGTTGTGGTGGATGCGCGGCGCGCGGTACGGATCATTCGCCTTGATGTGTACGGAGCCGCGGCTTTGCGGGCGCTGTTGCCACGCGGCTACGGTCATGCCGGGGGTGTCGGCCAGACGACCGATCACACCTTCGTTATAGCTTGCCGGGGTGAAGGTGAACTGTAGATCACATGGCTCGGGCGTGACGCCCGAATGCCAGGTGCCGTAGACCAGCGTGGGCGAGAGCGCCAGAATGCCTTTGCGGTGGGTGAACCACTTGGCGATCTCGAGTGCGAGTCTAGGGCCACGCGAAATCTCGTTAATGGTGCGCATGTTCTTCACCCGTGCCACGGTGCGGGGTGCATAGTGGTCCTGCAGACCGTTGCCCACGCCGGGCAGGGCGTGCCGCACTTCGATGCCCTGTGCGCGCAGCACCTTGGGGTCTCCGATGCCGGAGAGTTCCAGCAGTTGCGGCGAATTGTAGGCGCCAGAAGAGACGATCACCTCGCGCCGCGCCTTCACTTCCAGCGCTTGCCCTGTGGCACCGCCTTGTTGGTATTGAACACCCGTGGCGCGCCCTTCATGCAGCATCAACCGCGTGACATGGGCATGGGTTCTAACCACCAGATTGCTGCGCCCCTTGGCAGGGTGCAGGAACGCAGTCGCAGCGCTCACGCGTCTGCCATTGCGGATGGTGCGCTGTGCGTAGGAGATGCCCTCTGCGGTAGCCCCGTTGTAGTCTCCATTGCGTGGAATGCCCAGGCTCTGCGCACCTTGTATGAAGGCGTCGCACAGTGGGTGATGCTGATCCAGATCGGTGACAGTCAGCTCGCCGTCACGTCCACGGAATGCGGGATCGCCTTCGCCGATGCGCTGCTCCATGCGCTTGAAGTGGGGTAGCAACTCGGAGTATGACCAGCTGGTGTTGCCCATCTCGGCCCACCGGTCGAAGTCCAATGGCTGGCCCCGGTTGTAGATATGGCCGTTGATGGAGCTGGAGCCCCCCAGTGTCTTGCCGCGAGGAGCCAGCAACACCCGGCCAGCGGTGCTCTCGGAAGGCTCCTGTCGGTAGCCCCAGTTGACTGGCGAGTTTTCGAAGGTCTTGATGAAACCGGCGGGAATGTGGATGTAGGGGCTCCAATCACGTGGGCCAGCTTCGAGCAGGCACACCGTCACGTCACGGTCCTGGGTGAGCCGGTTGGCGAGCACGCAGCCTGCGGAGCCGGCGCCGACGATCACGTAGTCGAACACTTGTGCTGTCATGCTACCTCGGCTGACTGGAGGTGGGCGAGAGGCACTTCTTTATGAGGCTCTAGGTCGAGCTGCACGCACAACCCTTCGAATTGGGGTGAGGGTGCCGGGTAGCGCTGCATCACCAGCGGGTCATGCCCGGGGATGATGTGATCGCCCGAAGATGCCAGCGCACGCAGCTTGTCGTAGCCCGCGATCATGTCGTCCAGGCGCACCAGGTTGGGGAAAGGGCGGCCGGTTTCGTAATGTTCGTAATGATGGCTTGCGTCGGATGCCAGAACCACCCAGCCTCGCCGGGTCCATACCCGCACGCATTGCAGGCCCAGGGTGTGTCCGCCGATCAGGTGCACCGACAAGCCGGGCGTCAGTGTGGCATCGCCTTGATGAAAGCGCACTCGCTCCTGGTACAGGCAGCGGATCATGCCGGTGATGTGCTCCACCTCATACGGATGGCGCAGCCTGCCGCTACACATGCACCGCCCGGTGGCGTAGGCCATTTCGGCGTCCTGGAGGTGAAAGTTGGCTTTCGGAAACAGTCCGAAATTGCCGATGTGGTCATAGTGCAAGTGGGTGACGATCACATCCTGCACCGTGGCGGGTTCCACGCCCAGAGATTGCAGCGCGCTGCCGGGATCGCACAACAGCGTGCGGCCGCGCTTTTGTGCGGTGCAAGCGTCGAAGCCGGTGTCGATCACATAGGTGGCCTGCGAGTTGCGGGCGACCCAGAGGTAGTAGTCCAGGGGCATGGAGCCATCGTGTGGGTCGCCGTCGATGAAGTTGTCGCGGCGTTTGCGGTCGTGGTGTGCATAGCGCAGTGCCAGCAGTTCAAACGGTTCGAGGTGTTGTGTGTCGGGGGTCATGCCAGTGTCTCCTGCTGTTGCAGCACTTCCAGGCACAGTCGATAGATAGCTTCGCTCGCTGCGAGGGAAGTGCCGTCCACGGTGGAGATGTTCATACCAGAGTAGCCATCGTTTGCGCCTGCCAGAACCGAGGCTTTGACGGAGGTGCTCACTGCCTCCAGCGCAGGCAGTCCACTGCTGTCGCCCGTCAGCATTGCCAACGCCACCGCAAGACCATAGGCACCCCAGTTGGATGTGGAGGCTGAGATCAGTGCATCCACTTGCGTTGCGTTGACTATGCCGCCACCGCAGCCGCACCCACAATCACGGGCAAGAGCCATGGTGGCTTCGAGAGCACGCCCCACACGACCAAAGCCTACTTCGTTGCCGCCATCGCCTATGCCGATCGTCACGCGTCGGCGGGCGTTCAACGCATCGGCAAGCAGATGCAAATGAGCTACGGAGTCCGGGTTCTTGGGCTTGCCGCCGCTGGTATGGAAGATGCCACGATCATTGGGACCTGGCTTCTCGATGAAGATCGCGACCGATAGGTCGGGATATCGCTCCAGGAGCGCCAGTGTGGCGTTTTCGCCTGCTGCTGCGCCAAGCGGCCAGCTTTCAATGCGCAGGCGCTCAGTTGCACCCTGAGCATCGACCTTCAAGCCCACAGCATCGAAGGAAGCAACCACGCCGGGCAGAAATGCGGGGTCGGTTGCCACCACGATCCGATGCCCACGCGCATACAGCACACGGGCCAGAAACGCCGCGCCAGAAGGTCCGTCGGTCTCCCCCTGTGGCAGTGTGTCGGGGTTGCCAGCGCCGGTGGTGAGGAACACACTCGATTCGCGTGGCAGATCGGCCAGCAGGCGGGCGGCCTGCAGGGTCATGGGCTCGCCAGCCGCTTGCACTGCTGCATTCAACCGCAGTCGGGTGCCCCCCAGCAGTGGCCGCTTGGCCTTGAACTCGATGTTGACCAGCGCATCCAGAGATTCGAAATAGTCGATGGGGGGGGATGCGCTCGTGCTAGAGGAGGGGGAAGGGGTCATGCTGCGCTCCCGGTCTTGAAGTCGAGCCCGAGCCATTTCTCCCACAGGGTGGCTACGATGGCGTAATCATCGGCGTGCATGCCTTCGCTTGCTGCAATGTCGTACACAGTATGTGCAGCCTGCGTGGCAAATACGGGCACGTTCAGCGAGTGGGCCAGCTCCAGGAACAGTTTGGAGTCCTTGCGGGCATTGGCGGTGGACATTCCGCCTGTGAAGTCTCCCTTGAAGAGACGCTCGCCGATGCGGTGTGTCAAAGGCCGTGCCAGGCCCGACTCGCGGTTCAGCAGGCGGTACATGATATCCATGGGAATGTCTTGTGCAGCACTCACTGCAATGGCTTCGGAGAGCACCACATACACCGCATGGGCCACGGCATTGGCCACGAGCTTGGCGCGCATTCCGCCTCCCTGCCGTTTGAGATGATGTATCTCTGCTGCGAGCGTGCGCAAAATGGCATCCACCGTAGCAACTTCGCCCTCGGCGGCACCGACCAGAAACACGGCCTGGCCCTGCTTGAGCGCGTGGATGCCGCCGATGACGGCAGTGTCCACCACCCGCGCCCCGTGTGGAGCCAGCACGGCGTCCAATTCGAAGATGTCCTGCGGCGTGACCGTGCTCGACTCCATCACCAGCAGACCAGGGTGCACGGAGTCGACCATCTGTTTGGCCACAGCGTGCGAGGCTGCGGGCGTAGGCAGGCAGAAAATCACCACGTCCACCGCACCAGTGAGTTCTGCGACCGAAGCGGCCACGCCAACCTGACACTCTTTGACGAGAGCTGGTTCGCGGCTTTTGTCTATTTGGAGATCAAATACAGTCACGGCGTACGACCTCGCCAGTACGCCAGCCATCGCTTGACCCACCTGGCCGAAGCCGATGATGCCGATGCGGAATGTTTCAGAGTTTGTTGGAGTCACGTTGTTTCGCTCGCTTCAGAAGTGGTGCCGAGATAAAGAGAAATGATCTGGTCATGGCTGCTGGTTGCACGCAATTCGTGGGCATCTTTGCAGCCGACGATGCGGCCGTTGCGCATGAAGTAGGCTCGGTCGGCCACCTTCATCGAAATCCAATAGTTCTGCTCGACCAGCAAAATAGTGAGCCCGCCGCAGCGCAGTTCCTCCAGACGTTCAAAGACCCGCTTGACCAGCAACGGTGCCAGTCCAAGAGAGGGTTCGTCTAGCAACAACAATCGAGGGCGCGACATAAGCGCGCGGCCGATCACCATCATCTGTTGCTGACCGCCGCTGAG
Organism: Diaphorobacter sp. HDW4A; assembly: GCF_011305995.1. Lineage (GTDB taxonomy): Bacteria > Pseudomonadota > Gammaproteobacteria > Burkholderiales > Burkholderiaceae_C > Diaphorobacter_A. The sequence goes on from NZ_CP049910.1 coordinate 1,067,837, forward strand.
CTGCCAAGAGGGCGCATTCAGCCGCTCCTGCAGCTCGGGAAAGAGCGCGATCACGGCATCGAACTGTTCGCGGTTGTCGCGCCTGCTTTGGGTCATACCGCCAAGGAGCAGGTTCTCTTTCACCGTGAGCGCGCGTGCAATGGCGCGGCCCTCGGGCACATATGACACGCCCGAGCGAACCAGGCGCTGCGCGCTGCGGCCTGTCATGTCCTCGCTCTTAAATAGCACCTTTCCGGAGAATGGCTCCATCAACCCGGCGATGGATTTCATTAGCGTGGACTTCCCCGCACCGTTCGCCCCCAGGAGCACAGTAAGGGAGCCCTGCTTCACGGTGAGTGAGACGTCTTCGATGGCGACCTTGCCGTCGTAGCCTGCTTTCAAAGATTCGATGCGCAGAAACTCAGACATCGGCAGTACCTAGATAGATTTCCGCCACACGCGGGTCACGCTGGACTTGCGCGGGCGTGCCGGAGGCCACCACCGCGCCGAAGTTCAAGACGTGAATATGGTCGCAAATGCCCATGATGAGTTCCATGTCGTGCTCGACCACGAGAATCACGCGGTCGGGCCGCTTCAGTTGTTGGATGACGCGGGCCAGATCGGCGGTTTCGCTGGAGTTGAGTCCGGCAGCAGGCTCGTCCAGCAGAATCACCCGCGGGTCACTCACCGCAGCGCGGGCAAGCTCCACCAAGCGCATGACTCCGGGAGCGGCTTCGGCTGCGGTGAGCTGGGCCTTGCTCCCAAGGCCCACTAGCTCCAGCGCTTTCCGGGCCTTGGCCTGCGATGTGGCACGGTCACTGACTCTTTCAGGCAATGGCAGCAAGGCATCCCACCACCCCGTCCTGCGGCTGGTGTTGAGCCCGATGGTGACGTTCTCCAGCAGCGTCAGTTCCGGGCACAGTGCCGCGTGCTGAAAGGTACGCACCAGGCCGCGCCGGGCGCGTTCCTCCGTGGGCACTTGGTTCCAGGTCTGTCCCGCGTAGGCAATCTCGCCCCTGGAGGGTTGGTAGTGGCCCGAGAGACAATTGAAGAAGCTTGTTTTTCCGGCGCCGTTGGGGCCGATGAGGCCTGTTATCTCGCCTGCGCGAAAATCCAGGCTCACATCGTTGAGCACGTGGTTGCCGCCAAAGCGCAGATCCACGTGACGCGTGTTGAGTGAAGGTATTTCAAGCATGATGTTTGTGGCGCCACCTGCGCAGCAGGGCTGGCAACCCAAGATTGGCGATCAATGTGATCCCCAGCAGCAATGCGCCGTAGATCATGGGGGTGATCTGCCCATAGCTGGAGAGCAGTTGCGGCATGAGTGCCACGAAGGCACCCGCCACCACCACGCCGTAGATGCGGACTGAGTAGTTGCTGACCACCGAGCCCACAAGCAGGATCACCGAGCTCCAGAACGTGAAGCTGTTGGGTGACACCAGCGACGTGGTGAAAGCAAACACCATACCGCCCAGCCCTGCAATTGCGGCGCTCAGGCTCACGACACCGAGTCGGGCTGTGCTGGCCTTCATGCCGAAGGATGCGGCCGCGTGCGGATGGTCACGTGCGGTGAGAATCATCAGTCCGATGCGCGAATGACGAAAGCGATGGATCACGAATACCGTCACCACCAGCGCTGCCAGCGCAAAGTAGTACTGCTGCAAGTCCATGGGCATGGCGTTCAGGATCGCGGTATCGAGTTGCAATCCTTCGACTCCACCGGTGAACTCCGAGAAATGCAGTAGCAAGTCGGGCGCCGCCAACCCCAGAGCCAGAGTGACCACGCTGAGGTAAACCCCTGACAGACCACGCGAAGGAAAGGCAAACAGTAGCCCCGCGACCACACTCAATGCGACAGCGATGGCGCCACTCAGTAGGAACGGTACGCCATAGCGCATGGTGAGAATGGCGGATGCATAGGCTCCCACGGCGATGAAGAAATTCTGGCCGATCGATACCTCACCGGAATACCGGATCAGAAAAGTGCCCGAGAGCGCACAGATGCCCTGGGCTAGCATGAGCGTGAGCGCATAGCGCACGAATCCTTCGACGCCGAAAGGCAGCAGGGCGAGTGCGACCAAGGTCACAGCGGAGAACAGCGCCTCTTTCGACCGTGGCGCAGTGCGGGTGGAGGGCTGCGTGGGCAGCGCGGATGCGACGTTTGACACAGCTTCAGACACGACTACCCATCCTCTTGGACAACAGGCCACCGGGGAACACACTCAGCGAAGCCAGAATGAACACCAGCAAGAACGCATTGAGCAGTTCCGGGGCCACGTAGAAACTGAACAGGTTGCATGCCACGCCCACCAGAATGCCGCCGATGGCGCTGCCTGGGAGGCTGTCGAAGCCCCCGATGACGGCGGCCGCAAATGCTTGCAACATGAAGGTGGTGACCGTGGTGGAGCTGAGGAAGGTGGTGGGTACGATTAACAGCGCGGCCACGACCCCCAGGATGGAAGACACCACCCACGAGAACAAGTGCACACGGGTGATGCTCAACCCACTCACCAGCGCAGCGAACGGATCGGTGGCCACTGCACGGAACCCGATGCCCAGACGCGTATAGTCGATCACCGAAAACAGGAAGGCCACGACCAGCAGGGTGGAGAGGATCACCGCCAAGTCATATGCAGTGATCTTCATGCCCAACACATCCATAGTGAACGCGGGCAGGGGCAGATCGAGGCGCACGATGTTTGATCCGAACTTCCAAAGGATGAGGCCCTGCGCAATCAACCCCACGCCGAGCGTGCCGATGGTCGCGGTGGTGTGCGATTTCTTAAGCAGACCAGCCACCGATGCATAGGTGAGCGCCGCGATCACAACCGATGCCACCACAGCTGCGAGCACCGCCAGCGGCCACGGCCAGTTGGCGCTTCCGCTGTGCAGGTCATAAACCAGAAATGCTCCCAGACCGGCCAACGCGCCATGCGCGAAGTTGACCATGCCTGAGCTTTTGAACACCATGACCAGCCCCAGTGCACCCAATGAATACAGGCACCCCGTGACGACTCCTTGCCAGATGACAGGCAACATAGCTACGTCCTCTCTCGCTCTCTGTAAGTAGTGTCGGCCCGGTCAGTGCCCCGAAGGTGCCACGCCCTTGAACACACTTTCCGGGTAGGGTGTGAAGTCCTGCACCAGGTTGAACTTCCCGCCTTCGGCGCGGATCATGGCTTCGGCACGCGTGCCACGGTGGTCTCCCTTTTCGAACGAGACGGCATTGGTGGCCCCGGCCTGCACGTTCTTCAGAGAGTTCATCACCTCAATGATGTTCTCGCGGGTCACGGCCTTGCCGCTGTCGAGCAACTTCTCGAACGCCAACGCGAACAGTGAGCCCGCAGACCATCCATTGAGACCGAACACGCCTTGCTTGTCGTTGGGGTAGTACTTGTTGATGGCGGAACGGTACGCAGCAATCGCGGGACGATCAGAGTTCACCGGCAGCAGCCATGAAGAGAAATACGTACCATCGAGCAGCGGCCCGGCCAGGTCATAGGTAGCAGGATCGGCCACGAAGAACGGTGCGAACCAGTCACCCTTCCAAGAGATGCGGGACGCCGCACGTTGCGCGCTGGCCAGATGCGTATTGGCACCGAACAGCAGCACCACTTGCGCACCTGCGGTCGTCACCCGTTGCACCTGGGCCGAGAGATCGGTGCTCGCCACATCGAACGAAGCATCCGCCACTGGTGCCAGGTTGCGCGATTTCAGGTACATCTCCAGTCCCAGCTTGGCGCGACGGCCCAGTTCATCGTTTTCCCAGACCAGTGCGATCTTGTCCTTCTTGAGCACATCAAGCGCATAGCGCGCGCTCGAGGCGGCTGACAGCGCATAGTCCGGCAGCAGAGGGAACATGTTCGCTTCGGCAATGATCTTGGGTGAACCGCCACTCGGTGCAATCACCGGCAGACCCTTGGAGCGTGCGTAGGGAATGATGGCAATGTTCGTTGCCGTGCCATTGCTGGTGACGAGCGCAAACACATCATCGTTTTCCACCAGCCTTCGCGTGATGGCCAGACTCTGCGCCGGGTCGTAGCCATCATCTCGCACCACATAGTCCACCTTCCAGCCGCGAATACCACCGCGCTCGTTCAGATCCTTGAAAAACGCATCGGTGGCGTGATTGATGGTGGCGTAGAACGGCACCGGTCCTGTGATGGGCGCAAAAGCGCCTACGCGCACCACCTTCTTGGCAGCGTCCACTCCGGGAGAGCTCTGCGCCTGAACTGGCAATGCAGTCAGTGCCAATGCAGCGCCGATGGTGAATGTGGCCAACACGGCACGACGCATTGTCTGAGGCTTGTTATTCATGGGTGTCTCCTTCTTCCTTGTGTTCGGTTTGCACGCGGAGCAAATGGATGACAGACATGGCCATTCCTCCTCAATCCTGTCAAAAAGTTCACAATATGCACAAAGCAAGGCATGGTGAAACTGGCAGATAACAGGAGTTATGCGAAGTCTATTTAGATGAAGAGGTGTGACTTATACGCGAAATCCCTTTTTTATGTTCGTATTGTGAACTGGTGAATTGATCGTGTTCATCATGTGAACGCGGTTCGGTTTGGCTGGTCAAGCCACTCAGATAGACCGCCGGTGAGACTTGCAAAAGGCCATGCCGCAGCATTTGCCGTAGTGAACGGTATCGATACATCCAGTAGCGTGACGCGCCAACGATCAGAAAATAGACCCTAGGCGCGCTGCCAACGGCAGTTTCCTGGTCGTCACAAAGTCGTGACTGCACACCAACAGGAAAAGATTGATCGCAAGTACATCCGTATTGGCATTTGCGGGACCCGTGTAGGCGCCTGCTCCAAGCTACCACCTGGGTCGTGGAGCCCTGAGGTCTATGAGTGGATAGAAGGCGATGGCACTTGTGAATCACCCTGTTTTGAACTGAATACGAAGGGACTTCCCTGGTCCATCACTAATGCCGAAGCCTCAGTATGGAAACACGGAAGTCCAATCGGAATCCGAAGGAGTACGCCATGACCGAGCTGACACTGGGAACCATTGCGCGATTGGGTGTTGATCTCTCCAAGCGCGTTTACTAGGTCTACGCGGCTTTGTTGCATGTCTCCATCCAAGACCGAGCCTTCCCCAGCCCCAGACGTGTAGCTATGCCACGGCCACCATATGGGGTGTGCCCAGCTCGGTAAAGCGATTGAGGATGGATGCGCGAAGCTGTATTCTGGCGCTGACCAAGTCAGATTGGTCATTCTCAACAACGACTGCACCAAACCCAAGGCCTGGTGCAAGGGCACACTGAACAGGTATTTGACGGTCAGGCAAAACTGGATGGCAGCATCTGAAAATGTCTTGTTGCTGTCAGGCTTTTCAGTTTGTGGTGTGGTAGCGCCGCTTACCCCGGCCCGATTCACTCATTCGGTGAGGCAACCGCAGATGAGGGCTCGAGTTGTGAAACAACGCCATCTGCAAGTGCCATGACAACATTTCCTCATTTGACGGTATCTCGGTGACGGGACAAAGAAGTACCGTCAGAAGTGCCGTAATTTTGACGGTATCTCTCTGGAGGTTGGCAGATTATTCTGGACAATAAAAAACCCGCACTGCAAGGATGCATGCGGGTTTCGGGATGGCGTAGGACTTCTTTGAACGAATCTTTGGCCTGCCCAGAGGGACTCGAACCCCCGACCTATTGCTTAGAAGGCAATTGCTCTATCCGGTTGAGCTATGGGCAGTCTGTGTCTCGCTTGGTTGGGGTTGTCCAGAGGGACTCCAACCGATGACAACCGTCAATCATACCTGCCCCGCAGCGCAGCGAATGGTTGCGGGGCGTGTTTTGTTGGAGCGGCGAATCAATCCGTGTCTTCGAAAACCAGTGCAGGCACCGTCATGAGGCGGGCGACGCTGTCTAGATGGTCAATCAGGTTGTTGGCGAAGTAGCTGTTCTGCGAGTCAGGCTCGAGTGCTGCGATGGCGACGTTGGCCATGGTTTGGTTCAGGGGCACGTAGTAGCTGCCCTCGGGGATGTCGATCGCGCTACGGGTGGGGGTGACGCTCACGCGGGTGATGGGGCCACCGCCTGCAACCGTGCCGCGCACATCGGGGCGCTCGGCCGTGCTGCGGCTGTTTTCCACATAGGTGTCGGCCAGTACATTGCCGGATTCGGCCACGCGCATGACCTGCACGCCCAGCATCTGCAGGCGTTCGACGGCGGTGTTCGATTGCGCCGAGAGCCAGTAGCCGCAGGGGCGCGGGCGGGTCTTGAGCGTGCGCAGGTGCAACGAGGAGTTCCAGTCGACGTTGAGTGTCGTGTCGGCGCCGGTGTTGGGGTCGAGCATGGTGACGTCGCGTTTTTCTGGCGTCTGGGCGGCTTCGATGACGACGCTGCCACGGCAGGCCTGCGAGGAGATTTCGCGGGTGACGAAGGAGCGCACTTGCTGGAGTTCGCTGGCGCGTTCGGCGGTGGTGCGCAGGGCCGAGCCGATGGCGGTGACCTGGGCGTGCACGCGGCGCTGGATGTCGGTGCGCTCCATGCCAACGCCGCGCGTTTCTATGAGCAGGCTGACGGCATTTTTCAGGCCATTGACGTTGCGGCCGGTGTCGGGCTGTGCTCCGCCCATGGACAGGCTGCGGTCGGCTAAATCTGTGGAGGTGGTGTAGTACCAGTCGGAGGTGAGTTGCTGATCCTGCAGCGACTTGCGTATCGGGTCGAGGTACCACTGCGTGGCGGCCTTGGTCACGAACTCAGGCATGTTGGCTGTGGCGGCGTGTTGCAGTAGCGCGTCGTACTTCTGAACGGCGTTGAATTTTTGCAGGTAGCGGCCAACGACGGTGTATTCATGCGCGTCGATCATGGCGATCGGGCGGTAGGCGTTGGAGAGCTTGGCGAGTGCCTGTGCTTCGGGCGTGTTGAGCAACAGGTGGTCGCGGTTCATGTCGATGCCATTGGATGTCACGCGTTTGTGTGCATCGGCACCGTCGGGGTTGGCGCGCGGAACGATTACCACGTTGATGCGCTGCAGCAGCGGTTCGAGCAGGCCTTGCGTCAGTTCGCGGGCGATGATGAGCAGGGCTTCCGATCCTGCGGGCTCGTCGCCGTGCTGTTGGCCTACGAGCATGATGGTTGGACGTTTCGAGTCGTCCAGCGCGTCGGGCGTGGTGCCTGCGGCCTGGGTGATGATCAGGGCCTGCAGCGGAACGCCGTTTTGCGACGAACCGATGGTCTGGACCTGCGCGTGCGTGCGGCCCGAGCCGGTGGCCGCGAGCTGGTTCAGCCAGTCGGAGAGCTCGTTGTTGGTGGTGAAGGCGCGACGGCCTTGTTCGAGACCGGGGGTGGCATAGCGCACATCGGGCGCTGGAAAGCGTGCTGCGACGGCGGTGTTGTAGGGCAGGTTGCCAGTAGACTGCGGGTCGTCGACCGAGTTGGGCAACAACGGCGAGCTGGAGACCGCGCCGGTCTGAACTTGCTGCTGACTGGGCTGCGATTGTGGACCGCGTTGTGTTCCGAGCTGCGGCGGCACCTGTCGTTGCGGTGCCTGCGTCGGTGCTTGACGGGCAGAGGACGACGAAGTCACGGCGCCGGGATGGGCTGGCCATGGCGGCAGGGGGGTGCTGGAGCAGGCGGCCAGCAACGCGGCAGACATCAACACGCCAAGCCGCAGGGAGAGCGCAGTGTGCCGCTCAAGCGAGCCGGGCTGAGCAACTAGGGGCAATGTGGTGTTCTGTGTCATGTTGATGGGTCGCTAGCGGACCAGAAAACTCGTTTGTTGGCGCCGATGTTACCCCGCGGCGATTTCGTCAGAACGGATTGCAGGGGCGGAGGCCGCGAAGTCGCGGCGAATTCTCACAGGATCGGTTCATTTGGCGCGGGGTGAGCGACAAATGTTGACTATCTGTCGTTTGCTCGTCGAATGGAAAAAGCCCGGCACATGGCCGGGCTTGTGTGTCGACTGACTCAGTCGAGAGGGGGCGATCAGCGACCGTTGCCACCGAAGCGGCCGCCGCGATTGCCGCCGCCACCGCCGAATCCGCCACGGTTGCCGCCGCCGAAGCCACCACCGCCGCCATTGCCACCACGGAAACCACCGCCACCACGGCGGCCGCCACCGCCCATGCTGTCGACGCTGGTGCGCATTGGGTCAGGCTGAGCGCCGGCTCCGCGCGAATTGTGGCGTGCGCCGCCACCGAGGTGACCCAGCTGGGTGCCAAGGTGGGCGTTTTCGCCGCGTGGCTGGCTGTCGTCGTGACGACGACCACCGCCGTTGCCACCGTTGTTGCCGCCGGCATTGCGGCCATTGCCTTCACCGTCCGGGCGGCGACGTGCGCCGCCATTGTTGTTCTGCAGCGATTGGCCTGGACCACGACGTGGCCCGCGGTGGTTGTCATCGCGTTGGCCCTGACCTTGGCCTTGGCGGTCATGGCTGCGTTCGCCGCGCTCACCACGATTTTGCGATGGGCGGCGATCAGCGCGCATGGGCTGTTGGGCTGGTGAACCGTCTTCGTTCACTCGCTCGCTCTGGCCTTCGGGGGCATTGGGGCGCTTTCCGCCACCGCCGCGCTTGCCGCGTGCGTCGCCCTGGGCGGGCTTGTTGGTGCGGATGCGCTCCATCATTTCCTGACGGGCGGCCTTGGCAGCTGCCTGCATCACGTCGCGTCCTGGAGGCTTGCCTGCTCCACCCCAGATGGTCTGGCGGCCCATGGCAATGGGTTCAGCCTTCTCTTCGGGCGCGGGGCCGAAGCCGTCGATCACGTGCACAGGGATTTCCTGCTTGGTGAAGCGCTCGATTTCCATCATGAAACCTTCTTCATCCATGCAGACCAGGCTCACGGCGTGGCCCTCGCGACCGGCGCGGCCTGTGCGGCCGATGCGGTGCACATAGTCTTCGGAGACGTTCGGGATTTCGTAGTTCACGACATGCGGCAGATCATCGATGTCGATGCCGCGTGCAGCGATGTCGGTGGCCACCAGTGCGCGGATTTCGCCGCTCTTGAATTCGCTGAGCGCCTGCGTGCGGGCGCTCTGGCTCTTGTTGCCATGCAGTGCCATGGCCTTCACGCCATTCTTGGTGAGGTAGTCGGCGACGTTGTTGGCGCCGAACTTGGTGCGTGTGAACACCAGCACCTGGCTCCAGTCGTTCTCGCGAATGATGTGCAGCAGCACTTCCTTCTTGCGACCACGACCGACGGGGTGGATCATCTGGGTGATGCGCTGCACCGTGGTGTTGCGCGGTGTGACCTGGATCGACATCGGATCGCGCAGCAGGCCATTGGCCAGTTCGCGGATGTCATCGCTGAAAGTGGCCGAGAACAGCAGGCTCTGCTTGTCGCTGGGCACCAGCTTGAGAACCTTCTTCACATCGTGGATGAAGCCCATGTCCAGCATGCGGTCGGCCTCGTCGAGAATCAGGATCTCGACGTTGGACAGGTCCAGGAATCCTTGCTGCTCCAGATCAAGCAGACGGCCTGGCGTTGCCACCAGCACGTCGACACCCCGCTTGATACGGTCGATCTGTGGCTTCATGCCCACGCCGCCGAAGACGACGCAGGAATTGATGTTCAGATACTTGCCGTAGGCGCGTACAGATTCTTCAACCTGTGCAGCCAGTTCGCGGGTGGGGGTGAGAACGAGGGCACGAATGCCCTTTCCACCAAACTTGTTCGAAGGTGCGGTACCCTTGGCAAGGCGAGTGAGCATGGGCAGCGTGAAAGCGGCCGTCTTGCCAGTGCCGGTCTGCGCGCCTGCCAGCAGGTCCTTGCCGGAAAGCACTGCGGGGATTGCTTGCTCTTGAATGGGAGTAGGGTTCTGATAGCCCTGTTCGGTCACGGCCTGCAGAATGGCCGGGTCCAGCTCTAGTTCGTCAAATGTCATTTATTTTCGATTGGCGCCCATCCGGGGCGCTGGGTATCAGCCTGTTCCAGAGGACTTACGGGTCATCTGGCCAGCTCACTAGGCGGATAAGGTTTTAAGAGTGGGAGCGTGGAAAAAAGCTTCCCTGTCCCCAGCTGTTGTGCTGTGGCCTTGAGGCAAACTGGTACCTTTGGCTACGGATATTGTCTCATGGACTGATAATCCGGGGTTACGCGCGAAATTATGGCGCTTTTTTCCTGACTTCTGAACAACTAATTCATGGCTCAATACGTTTTCTCGATGAATCATGTCACCAAGACTGTGCCGCCCAAGCGACAGATCTTGAAGGACATCTCCCTCAGCTTCTTTCCCGGAGCCAAGATTGGCGTGCTGGGCTTGAATGGTTCGGGCAAGTCTTCGCTCCTGAAGATCATGGCCGGCGTCGACAAGGAAATCGAAGGCGAGGCCATTCCCATGGCTGGCCTGTCGATTGGCTATCTGCCCCAGGAGCCGAAACTCAACCCTGAGCACACCGTGCGTCAGGCGGTGGAAGAGGCCATGGCCGAGGTGAACAACGCCAAGGCGCGCCTGGAAGAGGTGTACGCCGCTTACGCCGAGGAAGATGCTGACTTCGACGCGCTGGCTGCCGAACAGGGCCAGCTCGAAGCCATCATCGCCGCAGCTGGCACCGATTCCGAGCACCAGCTCGAAATCGCCGCCGATGCGTTGCGCCTGCCGGCGTGGGACGCCATCGTTGGTCAGCTTTCCGGTGGCGAGAAGCGCCGCGTGGCGCTGTGCCAGTTGCTGCTGTCCAAGCCCGACATGTTGCTGCTCGATGAACCAACCAATCACTTGGATGCTGAATCCGTTGACTGGTTGGAGCAGTTCCTGCACCGTTTCACTGGCACCGTCGTGGCGATCACCCACGATCGCTACTTCCTGGACAACGCCGCCGAGTGGATTCTGGAACTTGACCGTGGCCACGGCATTCCTTACAAGGGCAATTACTCCGACTGGCTGATCCAGAAGGGCAATCGTCTTGAGGCTGAACAGAAGGGCGAAGAAGCCCGCGCCAAGGCCTTGAAGAAGGAACTGGAATGGGTGCGCCAGAACGCCAAGGGGCGTCAGGCCAAATCCAAGGCGCGTATTGCCCGCTTCGAGGAGTTGAGCGACTACGAATACCAACAGCGCAACGAAACACAGGAAATCTTCATTCCTGTGGCGGAGCGTCTGGGCGCACAGGTCATTGAATTTCACGGCGTCTCCAAGTCTTTTGGCGACCGTATGCTGATCGACAACCTGACGATGACTGTTCCTGCGGGTGCGATCGTCGGCATCATCGGCCCGAACGGCGCCGGCAAGTCGACGTTGTTCAAGCTGATTGCTGGCAAAGAGCAGCCTGATACTGGCAATGTGGTGATCGGCAAGACCGTGAAAATGGCTTTCGTTGACCAGCACCGTGATGCGCTGGCCAATGAAAAGACCGTTTGGGAAGACATCTCGGGCGGCCTTGACATCATCAACGTCGGCAAATTCCAGATGGCATCGCGTGCCTACGCTGGCCGCTTCAACTTCAACGGCCAGGACCAGCAGAAGAAGGTCGGCAATCTCTCCGGTGGTGAGCGCGGCCGTCTGCACTTGGCCAAGACGCTGATTCAGGGCGGCAACGTGCTGCTGCTGGATGAACCGTCGAACGACTTGGACGTGGAAACCCTGCGCGCGCTGGAAGATGCGCTGCTCGAATACGCGGGTACTGTGATGGTGATTTCCCACGATCGCTGGTTCCTTGACCGCATCGCCACGCACATCCTTGCCGCCGAAGGCGACTCGCAGTGGGTGTTCTTTGACGGCAACTATCAGGAATATGAAGCTGACAAGAAGAAGCGTTTGGGTGAAGAGGGCGCCAAGCCCAAGCGCATGCGCTACAAGGCACTGAAGTAATCAGCTCTGGCGCATGTGAATTCGCTTTGAGATATGTCAAACCGGGGCGATTGGGAATTCCTAGTCGCTCCGGTTTTTTGTTGCAATTTGCAAACCGTACGCGAGCTGTTGATAGATAAAATTAACTGAAATGTTGCAGGGTAAACTTCAACTTTGAAGGGTTAAACCAACATTTTTGGGGTCTGCAAGTAGTAGCATTCACTTAAAACTACTTACACTTTTCCAGCCCCTCGCGTCATGTCTTTGCCTGCTTCACGATCCACTGCGATTTTTCGCGCTTGCGTCGTCAATGCCGTCAAGGAAAGCGAGGCATTGATGGAACAGTTGATCCGCACTACGCGCGCGGATCTCACCGAAACCGAACAGAAGGCCAGCGGCATTCAGGAGCGCATGCATCTGGGTGACGCTCTGCGTGCGCTGGACCAGCAGGAAGCCACGCTGCTCAAGAGTTACCCGATGGCGCTGCTGGAGACTTTCTCCGATGGCGGCGGTTCGGCCAACAAATCGCGTGCCGCGCTCGACACCGGCATGGATTTCGGCGAGCTCACGCTGGTCGATGACAACGAGGTGATGGCGCAGGTCGAGCTGGCCCGTGCGCAGCAGATCGCCAGTCATGCAACCGACGCAGCGCTCGCTGAACTCAACACGCTGGTCAGTTCCGCCCAGGGCTTCTCGAACGTGCAGCCCGAGCGCAACCCGTTTCGCCCCGAAAACTACATCCGTGCCTTGCAGCGCGCGGTGGATGACTGCCAAGTCTCCAGCGAAACGCGCCAGCTCTGGATCGAGCGCATGCGCGAAGTGCTCGGCCCCGAGTTGACGGCCGCCTACAAGCGCGTGAGCGAAAGCTTGCGTGAGCATGGCGTCACCCCAGTGGGCTACATGGTGGCGTCAGTCCCCGGAACACAACGCAATAGCAATGGGGGCTCGCAAGCAGGCATGGCGCAGGGCGGTGGAACTGCGGGTTACGGTTACACCCAGAGCAATTTCGCGCCGCCCACGCATGCCGGGCTTCACGGCGGCTGGAACGCGACCGGGCTCGCCCCCATCGCTCCCATGGGCTATGGACAGCCCATGATCGCTACGCCCACCGATCCGCAGGAGGCGATTCTGGCGGCGGGCATTCTGCGCCAGATGTTGGCGGCAGGTGGCGATCCGTTTGCCTACGACGCGGTTCAGCCGATGCAGCAGCGCGTCATGCCGGTGGCGCAGCAGGTGGTGATGAATTCGGGCCACGCGGCGCCCGTGAATTACTCGAACGCACAGGCTTCCGAGGCGATGGAAGACATCGCTCAGTTGGAGAAGCTCGTTGGGCGACTGTCGGGCAACCTCGGTGTAGCGCAGCCAGTCCCTGGTGTTCCGATGATGCGAGCGGGCGAGGTCCCCGTCGTTCCCGCCACCAACTGGCAGCAGGATGTCTCCGTGCCGGGCAACCTGTCGGCCTATGGCAGTCTGTCGGCGCGCACAGCGACCGAAGTGCTCAGTCGCATGATGGATCACATCGCGCAGGATTCCCGGTTGCTCGCGCCCGTGCAGCGCGCGGTGCAGAACCTGGAGCCCGCACTCAAGCGACTGGTGCGACATGACGCGAGTTTTTTCTCTAACGAACAGCACCCTGCGCGGCGTCTGCTCGATGACCTGACGCAGCGCAGCCTCACGTTCACGGATCCGGACTCCAAGGGCTTTCGCAAATATATCCAGCTCGTCAACGCAGCCGTGCAGCATCTGGCCACGATGTCAGTGCATGACGCAAGCGCGTTCGAGCATGTCTCCGGCGCGCTGGAGAGTGCATGGAACACGCAGGTCCAGCAACTGCGCCGCCAGCAGGACAATGAACAGAAGGCCCTGGCCGAAACCGAAAAGCGGCAGATGTTGACCGCGCGGCTAGCCAAGGATTTCCACCAACTGCCCGAGGCGCGTAATGTTCCGCCTGACATTCTGGAATTCATCACCGGCGTGTGGGCTGGGGTGGTGGCCAAGGCGCAGTGCGATGCTGTGCAGCACGGCATTCAGCCCGGCGGCGACCCGCACGGCTATCTCGCCGTGGTGCCGCAGATTCTCTGGTGCGCGCAGCCCAGTTACAACCCTGAAGACGCGCAGCGCATTCTGCCGCTGCTGACACCAATGCAGTTCACCGTGCGCGATGGCCTGCGCAGTGTGGGGCAGCCCGATCAGAACATTGCTCTGGTGTTGCAGCGCCTTGCAGGATTGCAGAACAAGGTCGCCGAGAGTGCTGCAGAATTTCAACGCAGCACGAGGGTCGACGTGCAGATTGATGTGCCCGTCGAGCCAGAGGCGGCAGCGCCAGCTCCCGTGCCGGTATCTGTCGCCCGGGTCCCGGAACCAGCGCCGCAGCACGTGGGAAGTGTGGCAAGGGTGGAGAAAGTGGAGAAGCGCCTCTCGCGGACCCTGACGGAGACGCCTGCGCAGACCTTTTTTGCGGAACCAGCTCCGGCGCCAGCTCCAGTAGCCATGCCCGTTTCACAGGCATTGCAGGAAACCGAACCCGTGTCTGTGTCCGCGCCAGAGACGCTGGCGCCGTCTGAAGTCGCGGTGCCCCCCCCGCTGGACATCAGCGCGAGTGTGCCGCTGGAAGCCCCAGCAGGCGTCTCGGAAGAAACCGGTAGATCAGGCAATGGCACCGAATTCGAAGTCGGTCAGTGGGTGGAGCTCACGACCAATCAGCGCACCGTGAAGACCCAGCTCACTTGGGTCAGCCCGCACAACACGCTGTTTTTGTTCACTGCGCTTGATGCCAGCACGCAGTCGATGACGCGCCGCATGCTCGACAAGCTCAACGCCGAGGGCATGATCCGCAAGCTCGAGGATCAGCGCGTTGTGGCACGCGCGTTGGGAGCCGTCGCTGCGGACGCCAAGGACTCCAAGCTGCGCAGCAGCAAGAAAGCCGCCTGAGCCCCGATCAAACGGCCGTCGAGGCGTTGATGGATGCAGGTTCCTTGGCCTGCGCGCTCTTGTAGGTCACGCGCTTGCGTACCAATTGGATGTGGTTGCGCAGTGCATACAGTTCCTCGGCATAGGACAGCGGCACGCTGATCTTCTCGACTTGAGTTTCCAGCTTGTCGAGTTGCCCGAGCAGCTCCTTGCCGTCGAACGTGCCGCTTTCCATCTCGTCCTCGATCTCGCGCAGCTTGCCGTACCAGCGGAACACGCGCGAGCGCACTCGGAACTGGTAGAGCGGCGGCACGATGCGCGACAGCGGCAGCATCACGGCGATCAACAGACCCATCACCAGCCACATGCGCTCGATGAGGTTGGCGATCCAGAACGGCATGTAGCGCTGCAGCGATGGGGTCGGCTCATTGATTGCGCGTTCGGCTTCCTTGGCGATCGGCAACTCGGCATGTAGCGTGCTCGGAAATTCGCGTGCGCGGTTGAACCAACCGGCCGAACCGTGGATGTTCTGCGCGTTTTGCGCAAACAGCGTGAGCAGGGCGGGGTGGGTTCCCTCGCGCGCCAGCAGCGAGGTGGTCGACGCCACCAGCCGCACATCACGCTGAGGCACGTTCTTGGCCAGATCAACCACGCCGCGAGGCAGCGTGACCGGCGTGAGGAACGGAAAGCGGCGGCTGTAGGCCTCGTTCTGCGCAAAGCTCAGCAGCTGCACGCCGGGGGTCTGCAGCAACATCTGCACCATCAGCGATTCGGGGGCCGATGCGAACACGATGGCGTCAAGTTCGCCGTTCAGAAATGCGACTGTCGCGGGTGTCTGGCTCAGCTCGCTGAGCGAGAGTTCCTTGAGCTCGATGTGGTTGGCATCCAGCAGTCGCTCCATGAGCTTGGGCAAGCCACTGCCCGCAGAGCCTACGTTCACGCGCATGCCACGCAGTTGGTGCAGGCCGTCGAGGCGTTCGCTGCGGGTGAATTTTTTGGCCGAATCGGCGCGGTAGAACAGCCATACCGGCTCGACGAACAGACTGCCCAACGACACCAGTTCCTCGCTGTCCTCGGGTTTGAGTTCGCCACTGCCGCCCTGCACGAACGCGAGATCGACTTCGCCGTCGCGCAGCAACTGCAGGTTGGAAGAAGAACCTTCGCTCTCGACCAGCTTGACCTCGATGCCATCGGCCTTGAGTGCCTGCTGATAGCGCTTGCCGAACTCCGCATAGGCGCTCTGGCTCGGGCCGGTGGCGAGCGTCACGGACTTGGGCGGCGTGGGCTTGAGCCACCAGTACGCACCGATCACCAGCGCTACGCCCAGAATGGCCAGCGGCCCGGCCGAGACCAGCAGATCGCGGATCGACAACAGCAGATTGCGCAGTCCGCGCGACATCTGGGTAACGGTCATGCTGCTACCTCCGCGCGCCAGTCGGCCAGGCCTGGCAGGACCATGCCATTCGGCAGCGTGATCGAGCCCGCCGCCCGCACCGCTTGCTCGGTCGCCAGCGCCACGGCCTCGGCGGCCATCGCCGCGAGTACCAGCATGCCGGGGTTTTCATCGACCAGCCCGGTGCCGAGCGCGAACAGCGTGTCACCATCCGTCATCGTGTGCACCGGGTTGATGCTGCGCGCGAGGCCGTCATGGCCCACCGTGGCCAGGCGCTGGGCCTGCACCTTGGTGATCTGCGCGTCGGTGGCGATCACGCCGATAGTCGTGTTGATGCCCGCCAGCAGTGATCGCGGCGCCTCGCCTGCGAGCAGCGCGCGGCGCGTGTCGCGCAGACGCTGTCCGTCGTCCGTGCGCGCCCCGGCCAGCGGCGCGGCGTCCTGTGGCGACACCACATCGCCCACCGCATTGCAGGCGATCAGCGCGCCCACGGTGACCCGGCCCACGCGCACCGAAGCGCTGCCGATGCCGCCCTTCATCGCATTCTGCAGACCGAACATCTTGCCCACCACGGCCCCGGCACCAGCACCGACATTGCCTTGCTCAATCACCCCACGCGACGCCGCCACGCAGGCTGCATAGCCCGCCGCCGCATCGGGGCGGATCTTCATGTCGCCCACCGTCAGATCGAACAGCACGGCAGCAGGCACGATGGGCACGAGACCCACGCCCACGTCGAGACCGATGCCTTGTTCCTCCAGCCACCGCATGGCGCCGGTCGCGGTATCGAGCCCGTAGGCACTGCCACCGGACAGCATGACTGCGTGCACCTGCTGCACGAGGTTGGACGGTTCGAGCAAGTCGGTCTCGCGCGTGCCCGGCGCCGCGCCGCGCACATCGACACCCGCCACCGCGCCGCTGCGCGCAAGGACGACGGAACAGCCTGTCGGGCGGCGTGAATCGGTGAATTGACCGACCTCGATGCCGGTCACATCGGTGATGGAGCCGCAGGGGCCGGTGGGTGCAGAGGGGGAATGTGGGCTGGGTTGCATAGCGAATGGATTATCACGCGCCAAGTTGTGAGGCTCGGTGCAAGGTCGCAAACGAATGTTGCTGAGTCCTCAGCCTTGATGCCAGATCACCGCCCATGCAATCAAGACACCGACCAACGCATACAGCAGTCGATACCAAGTCTGCAGCCGCAACAAGCTTTGTGCATTCAGGTTGTTGCGTAGCGCCTTCCAAGTGAACAGGCCGTGAACAGGGTACAGCAGCGCAGTGACCAGCAACCCGCGCGGTACGCGTTCCTGCAAGGCGAGCAAAAGCAAAAGGGCATACGCCATGCTGAACAGGATGAAAGCAGCGACAAAGCATGGCCTTTGCCCGAATACGACGGCGTTGGTCCGGATATGGTTCAGCCGGTCGCCCTGGAGTCCGCGAATCTCGTGATTGAGATGCCCGGCGGCAAATACCAGTCCAAAGAAGACGCTGATGGCCCAGGCATCCAGGGTTGCGGGCGCTATGGCGGCGTATCCGAGCAGAAAATGCAGTGCACCGCCGATGACGTGCAACGCGGTGCCACCAATAGGACGAGCCTTCATGTGAAATGGCGCAAGCGAATAGAGCGCGCTGGTGGCGACGATGAGCATGCCGAACATCAACGACTCGCGGTTCAGCATCCCCAGCAGCAACAGGCTTGTGAACAGTGTCGCAAGTGCAAGCCAGCCTACGGCGGTGCGGGTCACCCCTTTGGACGCAAAGGTTCGCGCGGAACGTGTCGGGTCTTGAATGTCTGTCTTGATTTCAGCCCAGTCGTTCACCACAAAGACATGTGCCATAAGACACAGATTTCCAGCCACAAGCAGCGCGGCCAATTGCCACCATTGCGTCGACAGCAATCCGCCAGCCAGTTGGCTGGAGGCCAGGAGCGCCCCCATCATCGGCGTGCCCTGAAGTACCAGTACTTCGTCCAGTCGTATGCTGCCCAGAACCCGCAGACAGCCTCGTGCACTTGCGTTTTTCGTGTCGCTCAACGGGCCACTCACGACCTCGCTCCCTGGCGAGGCGGCGACGCGGGAACTGCTTCGCCGCCTATCTTCGAACGTTCATTGTCGTGGTACAGGCGTAGCCACAGGGCATAGCCCATGTCACGCGACCAGTAGAAGCGTTTCACTGAAGCGCTCATGTCATTGTGAAAGAACAGCAGCGGATCGCGCGTGATCGACGCGAATCCATGGGCGGCCAGTTGCTTGAGCAGTTCGCTGTTGCTGGCCTGCTCGCTCGGGTCGATCGGCTTGCCTTGCAGTTGACGAATGCGCGCCATCACATTCAGCCAAGGCTGTTGACCAGCCACTTGTGTGGACAGGCGATTGACAGGTAACTCAAGCGGGCAGCCAATGCTCTCCAGTTCCTTTAACCGCATGGCGATGGCGGCGGGGGCATGTTGGTAATACACCCACAGCCGTTCGTCTGCAGCGCGTTTTTGCAGCGCACGGCAAAACGGTGGTGCTTGCGCGGGATACGCGTGGTGCAGCCAGAGCAGGATGTGGATCTGAATGCCGATGTCGGGTGGATTCGGGGCACTGCCCGGATCGATGCACTCATATTGATTTTGCGGGGCGAGCCAGGTGCGGTACAAACCGTCGGCAGTCCGATACTTCTGCAGGGTGGCCAGTGCCCGATCCTGCAAAGCCAAATTGCCATTGGATGCGACACGCCAGACCAGTGCCGTGTCATCGGCATCGGGCGTGATGCGGCAGCTGATGGTGCCGTGCGTCGCAAGATCTGTGCGGCCGTGGTAGCGCACAAGGCCTGAGTCTTCGATCTGCGTGGACAGGAACGTGCGCGCGCGCGCCAGCATCTCCTGCGCGCCCGCTTCGCGAGCGACGGGTCCGAGGATGTCGAGCATTTCCGCATTGGAGAAGATGTTCAGCTCCTGCTTGGCGTCCCGGTACTGCAGGGACTGTGTGTGCTCGGTCAGCCAGTAGCCATCGGCATGTTGTCGATGAGCCAACATGCTGGAAGCGTACTGCGCCGCTTCGGTCAGCGTCCACGTGCCTGAGGGAGGCTGCGGCATGCGGGTTGGAATGATCAGTTTGGCGGTGGGCAGCGCCAGACCTTTGCCTCCAGACTTGGGGAGCACCAGCACTGTGAGCACATGCTCGCCGGGGGAGAGGTCTCTGGCGGGCAGGGTGATGCGCCAGCCGCTTGCAGCCAGCACGGCCGTGTACTGCACCACGTCGGGTCGCTCGAAGAATGTGGTGATGCCTCGCGGATAGGGCTTGCCGTCGAAAAGCAGTTGTACCTGTGCAGGCGTGTCGCCATGGGCCAGAGCCCACCCTGCGATGTCGACGGTGTCGCCGGCATGCACGCTGATCGAATCGATGGAGCCCTGCAGGGGCGCGACGGTCGCGTTGTCGGGCGGTGCCTTCAAGTCGAAGGTGACATTCGGCAGGATGCGGGGTTGTGCATTGGGGTGGGAGCGGACCATGGCAGTGAATACATGCCGTCCGGGCTCGTATTCGGTTGACGGAAACACCATGCGCCACCCGACGGGAGTTCCAATTCCGAGTGAACGTTCGACATCTGGACGCACAACAAACGTGGCGGTCGCTGCAGACCGCTTCTTTCCATCACCCAACAGATGCAGGTCATAGGGTGCCTTCCCGCCCAGTAATGTCCAGCCTTCGACCACCATCGAACCTGAAGGGGTGAGAACCGCACGTTCGATCGACCCCATCAGCAGGGGAGTGAGGTCGTTGAAGAACACGGGCTTGGATAGAAATGGCGCGTTTGAGGTTTTCCAAGCGGCCCGCTTTTCCATCTTGTTCATTTCGGCGGGGGATATCTTGCTGGGCGATGCAAGGGACTGTGCATGCGCTTGACCTGTATATCCGAACGCTCCAAGAGCTTCCATGGCGATGGATGCAAGACATGCCACGATGAATACCGCGCGCCCGCTGCGCATCAACGATTGGATTGCCACAGGCAGCAACCAAAAAAGGATCGGCAGCATGTCGGTGAGATAGCGAGGGCCCCAACTGACTCCTTGCGTCCAATGCACGGTGGCGTAGAACAGAATCTGCACGGCGACGGCTCCCAGCAGACATCGTGCGAGCAGTGGGGACGACGCTTGCGCGATCACGGTCCGCAGTCGCAAGACGACGAGCAACAGGAACGGCGAAAAAACGAACAGCCCGTGCACAGGGCTGATCAGCAGTGCCATGATGCCTTCCGGAATCCGGGACAGGGTCACCGCCGACTGCGCACCTTGGGCAACGATGCCGTAGCCGCCCATCACATAGCCGGTCATGCCGAGGTTGTAGGCAAGAGTCAGCGCAATTGGCACCAGTGCGCCTGCTGCAAACGCCGCATAGTGCCCGCGTGCCCAGACCAGTGCATAGGCAGCGAAGCCTGCAGCCAGCAGCGCATCAGGTGGTCGGTTGCAGGCGATGAGCGCGCATGTCAGACCGAGGCCCATGGCGCTCCATCGGTTGCAGCGGTCGGCGGTGACGAGCCATAGCGCAAAGGTCACCAGCAACTGCGCGACGCCATGCATCCACAACGCCTGACTGCTGATGACCCAAGTGGACGTGCCAAGTGCGAACACCAATGACAGCAATGCTGCGGTACGTGCGCGGGACTGTCGCCGCAGCACCAGATACAGCAAGGTGGTGGTGAGGCTCGCGACCAGCGAGGCGCTCAGCTTTTCCATCAGGCGCGCGACCTGATCGAACACGCCCGGGTGCCAACCGACATGCTCCATATAGAGATACGCCGGCAGATAGAGAGGCGTGACGAGCAGCGGTGTAACCAGGGGGTAGAGCGATACCGGATTGCCGTTGGGCCCCCGGTTGACCCAGATGATGGCTTCTTTGGGGGAGTCCGGAATCTTGACGCCTTGAGCGACTTGTTCTGCAATGGGTTCGAGTGCCAGGCTGTGGTGCTTCCAGATCGACAGAGGCAGATACCGCGCCACGTAGCTGTCTGCCGCGCCAATGGAGCGGAGATTGGCGTTGAAGACTGCAAAGCAGATCAGGCCAATGGCAAGGCCGATCCATACATCCTGATAGCGTGGACGGTTGGAGTTCTTTGCCATGCCCGGAGGCACCCTCGTTTTTATTGTGCTCACTCTGAAACGTACGGATAGGGACTGAAAGCATCGTGAATGAGGTCTTGAAAGACTGTCATAAGACAGCAGTCATTCGACGTTTTCAAACCTGCATGTTCACTGTAAGTCGCGGCAGTGTAGGCCGTTACTCCTGAGTGATGTATAGATTGGTACTATTTTTATGTGAGCGGTGATGATTCGTCCGTGTGGTACCTAACTTTATATGCGTTCATGGCATATGTATCAAGTTTTATATTATTTTGAGAAATCAATCCAGATCGAGATACTTCATACCCATCAACAAACACATATGCCCTTGCGAGGGTTCTCGGAGATAACTACATGAGCTTGGTTTCGACTTCCCGCCGTTCCCTGTTGGCAGCCGCAGTGTCGGTGCTCGCGGTTTCCACGGCTTCGCTGGGGCTGGCTGGTGGTGCGCTGGCGCAGGACGCTGGCAAGAAGCAGCTGGTGATTGGCGGCACGGCGGGCTCGAACATCGATCAACTGCAGTCCGGCATCGTGCCGCTCCTGCAGAAGAAGGGCTACAAGGTCAAGCTGGTCGAGTTCAATGACTATGTGCAGCCGAATCTTGCGCTGGCCGATGGCTCGCTTGATGCGAACTTCTTCCAGCACGAGGTGTACTTCAATCAGTTCAAGGGCGACCGCAAGCTCGATCTGGTGGCGTTGACCCAAGGTCCGATCGCGCCGATGGGCATCTATTCGAAGACCCGCAAGTCGCTGACCGATGCCAAGTCCGGTGATCGCATCGCGCTGCCCAATGACGCGAGCAACTTGGCGCGTGCACTGTTGCTGGTGCAGCAGGCGGGGCTCATCAAGGTCAAGACCAACGTGAACCCGCTGCGCATCTCGGAGCTGGACATCGCCGAGAACCCGCAAAAGCTCAAGTTTGTGCCGCTCGACGCAGCGCAACTTCCGCGCTCGCTGGACGATGTGCAGTACGCCATCATCAACGGCAACTTTGCGATCTCCTCGGGTCTCAAGCTGCAGGATGCCGTGGTGCTCGAGAAGACGCCTGATCACTACCTGAACATCGTGGCCGTGAAGACCAAGGACAAGGATTCGCAATGGGCGAAGGATCTGGCAGAGGCTTTCCATTCCGCCGATTTCAAGACCGTGGTCGATACCAAGTTTGCGGGTTACGCGAAGCCGAATTTTCTGCAGTGATCTGCTGCAAGTCATAGTTTCATCCAGGTGTTAGTGGGAACTTGGGCCGCCGTGTGCGGCCCGTTTTTTTTGTCCCGGATGGTGTGACACAAGAGGTCTGCAATCGCTTTGGCGGATCGTGAAAGCTTTGATCCGCACGTCATGACCGCGTCACGCGGTGTCGAAAGAATGGCGCGCATCTCACCCTTGGGAGGGTGGGGCATTCTTCGAAACATCATTCATGACTACTGCCTCCACAACTCGCTCTCCATTCACATTCGACACGACACCTATCACGCGTGCACGCACGCAATGGCAGGCACTCGGCGGTGCACTGCTCTTTGGCCTCACGTCGGTCTCGGCATTGGCTGGACCTGCATCGTTCAACGGACGCTATGAGCAGAACTTCGACACGCTCGCGACCAGTGGCGCGACCAATGTTTGGGACAACGGCAACACGCTGACCGGCTGGTCGCTGTTCCGTCATGACAACTCGGCATTCACCGCCTATCGCAGTGGTACGGGCAGCGACAACAATGGCGCGTTCTACAGCTTTGGCGCGTCTGGAGCGGCGGAGCGCGCACTCGGCATTCTGATTTCCGCGAGCGCCTTCAACAACCCGGCTGCGGGCAGCGTCGCGGGTTGGATGGCGCTCGCGTTGAAGAACGACACTGGCGCGCTGGTCAATGCACTGAATGTGACATTCAACGGCGAGCAGTGGCGCGGTGGCGGCAACACCAATGCGCAGACGATGGCGCTGCAGTACGGTGTCGGCGATAGCTTCGAGAGCGTCGCGAGCTGGCAGGACGCCGGTGATCTGTTTCGCTGGGCCACGCCGGTAGTGGGCGCCACGACCGCCAGCAACTTAGGCAATGACAACGGTCGCGTCGGCAATCTCGGTGGCGATCTGAACAACCTGCAGTGGGCGAATGGTCAGACGCTGTGGCTGCGCTGGGTGAACACACGCATCAGCGGTACCAACCATGGCATGGCCATTGATGATCTGGTCGTGAAGACCGCGGGTGCCGACACCACCGCGCCAACGCTGAGCACCAGTGTGCCTTCAGCTGGTGCCACCGACGTCGCGACCTCCACGAGCAGCATCACGTTGAGCTTCAATGAGTCTGTGAAGGTGGGCAGTGGCAGCTTCGAGCTGCGCCAGGGCGCGAACGTGTTGGCGACGTTGTCAGTCACCGATGCATCGAAGGTCGCCATCAACGGCCAGACCGTGACGCTCACACCCGGCGTGGCGCTGCAGGCGAACACGGCGTATAGCGTGGTGGCGGTGGGCGCGCCGGTTCAGGATCTGTCGAACAATGCATGGGTCGTGAAAACGCTGGCGTTCACCACGGGAGCGCCTCCGTCGATCACGCGCATTTCGGCCATTCAAGGCAGTGGCGACGAATCGCCCATGCAGGGTATGACCGTCAATGTGAGCGCGGTTGTCACCGCCTATATGCCGGGGCTCTCGGGTTTTGTGCTGCAGGAAGCCGATGCAGATGTCGATGCAAATCCGGCCACGTCCGAAGGCATATTCGTCTACTACGGGAGCAACAACCCGGGCGTGAGTGCGGCCACCGTGGGCAAGCGGGTTCAAGTCTCCGGCACTGTCGACGAGTACAACAGCCAGACGCAGCTCAAAAACCTCACCGCCTTTCAAGTGATTGGCGATGCAGTGCTGCCCAAACCCGTGCCACTCATGCTTCCGATCAGCGATGCTGCGTTATGGGAGCGTTATGAGGGCATGCTGGTCAAAGTGACTTCGGCGACCAGCGGCGGCAAGCTCGTCGTCAGCAATAACTACACGCTTGGTCGTTATGGTGACGTGACCTTGTCGCCAGACCAGGTTCTGCCGCAATTCACGGATGTGAATGCACCCAGCGTGGACGGCTTTGCCGCGTATGTAAAGACCATGCAGCGCAGCCAGATCATCCTGGATGACAACAGCAGCAAGTCGAATCCTGAGTCTGTGCGTGGCCGCAATGGTCAGCCGCTCTCGGCCAGCAACTCGTTGCGTGCGGGGGATGGCGTCGATGCCATCGTCGGCGTGCTCGACCAGTTCTATAGGGCCAGTGCACCACCGGAAATCTATGAGACCAGCTACCGTGTGCAACCTACAGAGCCGTTGAAATTCACGGGTGCCGAACGCCCTACGGCCTCGGATTTGAAGGCAGCAGTTGGTGTTGCAGATTTGAAGGTTGCATCGGCCAATGTGCTCAACTTCTTCAGTCAGGTGGGGGACACCGGCAGAAATACTTCAGATGTCTTCACGCCACCTGCGGCAGGCAGTGCGCCCATCGGGATTCGCGGTGCCAACGATGCAACGGAACTTGATCGGCAGAAGGCCAAAATCGTCGCCAACCTCGTCGGGCTCGACGCTGACGTTTATGGACTGATGGAGATTCAAAACAACGGATACGACGCGAGCAGCGCTATCCAACTGTTGGTGGGAGCGATGAACGCGAGTGCCGACAAGCCGTCTGGCGCAGACTACGACTTCATCAAGGCTCCGTTCAATCAGGGCAGCGACGTGGCCATGGCTGGTGCGGGCACCGATGCGATTACCGTCGCCATCGTCTATCGCCGTGATCGCATCAAGCCGGAGGGGCAGGCGGCCGTGCCAAACGTGACGATCTACGATGCGTTCACCTCCGGTGTCGGTGGAGCCCGCGTGCCGATTGCACAGACCTTTTCGTTCAATGCGCCCACCGGCAAGGAGGTGTTCACCATCGCGGTGAATCACTTCAAGTCCAAGGGTAGCGTGCTCTCCAGTGGTGACAACGAAGACAAGCTTGACGGTCAGGGAGCGAACAATCCGGCTCGTCTGAAAACGGCCGAGCAGCTTCGTGCGTGGCTAGCAACACAACCCACCCGTGCCACCACCAAGAACGTGATTCTGCTGGGTGACATCAACGCCTACAGCAAAGAAGATCCGGTCACGTACTTGGAGAAGAACGGCTACAGTAAAGTCTCGCAAGGCTATTCCTATTCGTTCCGCGGCCTATGGGGCTCGCTCGATCACATCTTTGTGAGTACCTCGCTGGCGGGCAAAGTGGGCAAGGTGGTGAAGTGGGTCATCAATGCTGATGAGCCACCGGTTCTTGACTACAACACCGAGTACAAGACCGCCGATCAGATCGCCAACTACTACGCGGCCACGGCCTACCGATCGAGCGACCATAACCCTATCGTCATGGGGTTGAACTTCGCCGCCGCGCCCGCCAACCAGCCACCATCCATCAGCGGTGTACCTGCGGCTGTTACGGCGGTCGCGGTGGGTGCCTCCACCAGCCTCTCCTCTATCAAAGTGGCGGATGTGGACAGCGAACAGCTCACGCTCACCCTCACCGTCATCAACGGCGTAGTGCAAGGTGTGACCGATGCAGACCCGCAGCTCGCGGGGCTGCAACTCAAGGGCACGCCAGCAGCGATCAACAGCGAGCTTGCCAAGGCCAGCTTCGTCGCTGCGGTGCAGGGCGACGCCAGCGTGGGCCTGCGCCTGAGCGATGGCGTGAACGACGCCGTCACCGCGACCTATTCCTTCAAGGTGTCCGCCGTGGTCACGCCCGGCACCGGCTTTGAGTTGGCTCCCGGCGCGGGCGGCAACGTGACTGGCACGCTGCAGGGCGCGGGTTGCAAGCTTGCCTCGCCGCCGCAATACGTGACTTCACAAAGTCAGGGAATCACCGCCATGCCGAGCGCGGGTGCCAGCTTGCCGCATGGCCTGCTGGTGCTCAACGCCACGGGTTGCGATGCCGGTGGTGTCCTCACGGTGACGATGAACTACTCAAAGCCGCTGCCCGAAGGCGCCGAACTCTGGAAGTGGGGTCGTACGTCAGACAACACCTCCAAGCACTGGTACCGCGTGCCCTCCACGGTGTCCGGCCAGACGGTGAGCTTCACGCTGCAGGACGGTGGACTGGGGGATGATGATTTGAAGGCCGACGGCAACATTGCCGACCCGACCGCGCTGGTCGCTCCGCAGGCGGTGACTCCGCCCGCCGCGACGGTCGCCGTGCCGGTGCTGAATGCATGGGGACTGTTGATGTTGGCGCTGTCCTTCCTGTCGTTTGCGCCGCTGGCGCGACGCCTTTCGCGAAAGGGTTGAGGAAGTAGGGGGAGATCAGCGCAGCAAAAAGGCGGTCACATCCCAGGATGTGACCGCCTATTCTTTGTGAGCGATTGCATGGGTTTATGAATCATGCAAGCTAAGTGTGGAAAATCTATAACTACACCCTTTGTTGTGGGGTACTAGCTACAGTCTGAAGCGATCACGCCGTCTGCGCGCTTGATTTCGGCTTCGCGTGCAGCGTCATCCATGAAGCCGCGCTCCCCCTTTTCGTTGACCGTGCCGATCAAGCCGCCCGACGTCAGCGAGGTCTTGGACTTGCGTGCACGGACACAGTTTTCAGCCTTGGCCTTGGCGACGCGGTCGACTTCGGCCTTCTTCTTGGCGGCTTCGTCCGCGTCGGCCTTGGCCTTGGCCTCTTCCAGTTTCTTGTCCTTGCCTGAGGCTTGCGGCAGGCCCGGCGTGCTGGCTGCACCGCTGGCTGGAGCGGCCGCAGCCGTGGCGGGCGTCTCGCTTTGCACCGGCGTGGGTTGCGACGCGGCCTTTCCGAATCCGGGTTGCTTGAGGATGTTCTTTTGCGGGACTTCCACTGGCGGCGGACGGTCGCTGTAGACCTTGCGGCCGTCCTTGTCCAGCCATTGCCATTGCGCGGACGCCCCCACCGCCCATGTGCAGGCGACAGTCAACAAAAGAAGCTTGTACGGTTTCATTTGGTTAAGTGTAGCGGTGACATGAGGGTGGATCAAAGAGCTTTTTCCCGGCTTTCTGCAGAAATGTTACCCGGCGGGTACAATCGTTTTTTTGGAGCTTTCACATGCGCCTTCTAGGAAAAGCGCTCACCTTCGACGACGTGTTGTTGGTGCCAGCATTCTCCCAAGTCCTGCCCAAGGACACGACCCTCGCCACGCGCTTCACGCGCAACATCAACCTGAATCTGCCACTCGTGTCCGCCGCCATGGACACCGTGACTGAGGCGCGTCTGGCCATCGCCATCGCGCAAGAAGGTGGTATCGGCGTGGTCCACAAAAACATGACGGCCGAAGAGCAAGCCGCCGAAGTCTCGAAGGTCAAGCGCCACGAGTCTGGCGTTGTTCATGACCCCGTGGTGATCACCCCTGAACACACCGTTCTGCAAGTGCTGCAGCTCTCCGAAGAGCGCGGCATTTCGGGCTTCCCGGTGGTCGATGGCGGCAAGGTCGTCGGCATCGTCACCAGCCGCGACGTGCGCTTTGAAACGCGCTACGACGTGAAGGTCAAGGAGATCATGACGCCACGCGAGCGTCTGATCACCGTGAACGAAAAAGACGGCACGACGCCCGCACAGGCCAAGGTGTTGCTCAACAAGTACAAGCTTGAGCGTATCCTGGTGATCAACGATGCGGGTGAGCTCAAGGGTCTCATCACTGTCAAGGACATCAACAAGCAGACCAGCTTCCCCAACGCCGCCCGCGATTCTGCTGGTCGCTTGCGTGTGGCTGCTGCGGTTGGCGTCGGTGCTGGTACCGAAGAGCGCGTGGCGGCACTGGTCAAGGCCGGTGTGGACGCCATCGTGGTCGATACCGCTCACGGCCACAGCAAGGGCGTGATTGATCGCGTTCGCTGGGTCAAGCAGAACTACCCACAGATCGATGTGATCGGCGGCAACATCGCTACCGGCGCTGCGGCTCTGGCACTGGTCGAGGCGGGTGCTGATGCGGTCAAGGTCGGCATCGGCCCGGGCTCCATCTGCACCACACGCATCGTGGCTGGTGTGGGCGTTCCGCAGATCATGGCGATTGACAGCGTGGCTCAGGCTTTGGCTGGCACAGGCGTTCCGCTGATCGCCGACGGTGGCAT
This sequence comes from Diaphorobacter sp. HDW4A, assembly GCF_011305995.1. Taxonomy (GTDB): domain Bacteria; phylum Pseudomonadota; class Gammaproteobacteria; order Burkholderiales; family Burkholderiaceae_C; genus Diaphorobacter_A. The sequence goes on from NZ_CP049910.1 coordinate 1,096,035, forward strand.
CCGCTATTCGGGCGACATCGCCAAGGCGATTGCGGCCGGTGCATCCACCATCATGATGGGCGGCATGTTCGCGGGCACCGAAGAAGCTCCCGGCGAAGTGATCCTGTACCAAGGCCGCTCCTACAAGAGCTACCGCGGCATGGGCTCCATCGGCGCGATGCAACAGGGCTCGGCCGACCGTTACTTTCAGGAAGCCACCACTGGTAACCCCAACGCCGACAAGCTCGTGCCCGAAGGCATCGAAGGCCGCGTGCCTTACAAGGGCTCGGTCATCGCCATCATCTTCCAGATGGCTGGCGGCGTGCGTGCGGCCATGGGTTACTGCGGTTGCGCGACGATCCAGGACATGAACGACAAGGCAGAGTTTGTGGAAATCACGTCCGCCGGCATCCGCGAATCGCACGTGCACGATGTGCAGATCACCAAGGAAGCGCCGAATTACCGCGCTGACTGATCAAGTCGAACGATAAAAAGGGTCTGGACTTTGCGGTCCAGACCCTTTTTTTCATAGGGCTCAGAGATCGAACTTGTCCAGCACCGCCCCCGTGCTCGCACTCGACGCATTGAACGCAAACTTCGCCTGAACACCACGCGTATATCGCGGCGCAGGCGCTTTCCACGTAGCGCGACGCTTGGTGAGTTCTTCATCGGCAACGTTCAACTGCAGCAGTAACTCGCGCGCATCAATGGTGATGGAATCACCTTCATGTACCAGCGCGATGTTGCCGCCAGCAGCCGCTTCCGGTGCGACATGGCCTACGACCATGCCCCAGGTGCCGCCAGAGAAGCGCCCATCTGTGATCAGGCCCACGCTTTCGCCCAGGCCCGCGCCGATCAGCGCGCCTGTGGGAGCTAACATTTCCGGCATGCCTGGGCCGCCCTTGGGGCCGAGGTAGCGCAGCACCATCACATCGCCTGCTTTGATCTTGCAGTCCAGAATCGCGGCGAGGGCGGATTGCTCGTCTTCAAACACGCGCGCCGGGCCGGTGATGACCGGGTTCTTCAATCCGGTGATCTTGGCCACGCAGCCTTCGGGACTCAAGTTGCCTTTCAGGATCGCGAGGTGGCCTTGTTTGTAGAGGGCCTTGTCGATGGGGCGGATCACTTCAGGATTTGGCGGCGCGTCGGGCACGTCGGCCAGCGTCTCGGCGATGGTCTTGCCGGAGATGGTGATGCAGTCGCCATGCAGCAGACCGGCGTTCAGCAGCAGCTTCATCACCTGCGGAATGCCGCCCGCGTTGTGCAGGTCGACGGCGAGGTATCTGCCGCTGGGCTTGAGGTCGCAGAGCACCGGCACCTGCTTGCGGATGCGCTCGAAATCATCGATGGACCATTCCACCTCCGCCGCGTGCGCAATCGCCAGAAAGTGCAGCACAGCGTTGGTGGATCCGCCCGTCGCCATGATCACTGCCACTGCGTTCTCGATGGACTTGCGCGTCACAATGTCGCGGGGCTTGAGGTCGTTCTTGATCGCCTCGATCAGCACCTTGGCCGATTCCTTGGCGGAGTTGGCCTTTTCGTCGTGCGGATTGGCCATGGTGGACGAGTAGGGCAGGCTCATGCCCAGCGCCTCGAATGCGCTCGACATGGTGTTGGCCGTGTACATGCCGCCGCACGAGCCGGTGCCGGGAATGGCGTGCTGTTCGATGTCCTTTAGTTCCTGATCGCTGATCTTGCCTGCGGCGTTTTCTCCGACGGCTTCGAAGACGCTCACGATGTTGAGATCGCGGCCCTTCCATTTGCCGGGCAGGATGGTGCCGCCGTAGACGTAGATCGCAGGCACGTTGGCGCGCAGCATGCCCATCATGCCGCCGGGCATGTTCTTGTCGCAACCGCCCACCACCAGCACGCCGTCCATCCACTGGCCGCCTACGCAGGTTTCGATGCAGTCGCTGATGACTTCGCGGCTGACCAGCGAATACTTCATGCCTTCAGTGCCCATCGACATGCCGTCCGAAATGGTCGGCGTGCCGAAGACCTGCGCGTTCCCACCGGCTTCCTCGATGCCTGCAATCGCCGCATCGGCCAGCTTTTGCAGGCCGGAGTTGCAAGGCGTGATGGTGCTGTGGCCGTTGGCCACGCCCACCATCGGCTTCTTGAAATCGTCTTCCTTGTAGCCCATGCCGTAGAACATGGAGCGGTTGGCGGCGCGCGCCTTGCCTTCGGTGATATTGGCGCTGCGGCGGTTGATCTGGATGTTTTTGATTTCCATGGCTTGTCTCGCTCTCAACTCGTTGTGGGGAATGAAGCGCCAGTATCGGTGAACGACGCCGGCCTTTCAACGCGGAGGATGCGTGGACATGGCTTTCGCCAAGATGGTTTCTGGCCTGAATTTTGGAAAATTCTGGTCAGAATGTTAGAATCTGGTCAGTGCCTGATTCTCAGGTCCGTTTTTGACTTTCAGTCCAGCCCATGCAATCCGTCGGAATCTACGAAGCCAAGACCCGCTTTTCTGCCCTGATCGAACTGGTCGAGCAGGGCGAGGAAGTGCGCATCACACGCCATGGCAAGGAAGTGGTACGGATGCTGCCGGTGCGACGTCGCCCGGTCATCTCCAACGAGCAGATCGCCCGCGAGCTGGGCCAGATCGAAGCGCTGCAGGCGAGCATTCAACCTGCTGCGGACGCAGGCGTCGCGGTGCTGCGCGACAAGGGGCGGAGCAAAGCCGCATGAGTGCCCAGATCACCACCTTCGTGCTCGACGCCTCCGTCACCGCCGCCTGGTTGTTGCCCGACAACGCGAGCGATGCCACGCGCCGACTCTATGCCCGCATCCGTCGCGACGAGGTCGATCCGCACGCGCCCAACCTCTGGCAATGGGAGTGCGGCAACCTGATTGCCAGCGGCGTCAACGCAGGTCGCATTCCACAGACCTCGGTCGAAGGACTGTGGGGCGTGCTCGAAGCCATCCGCCATCGCGTGGAGCTGCATGATCTTGCGCCCGCCCAACACAAGGCAGTGCTCGATGTCGCACTCGAAACCGGCCTGCCCACCTACGACGCGGCCTATCTGTGGCTCGCACGATCACTCAAGCTGCCGCTACTCACCTTCGACGAAGCACAGGCCAAAGCCGCCAAGAAAAGCGGCGTGGCGCTGCTTGATCTGAACGCACTCTGACAACCTCTTTTCAACCGGTTTTTCCCCGCACCAAACCACCATGCAACACGACAAGATCCTCATCCTCGATTTTGGCTCGCAGGTCACGCAGCTGATCGCCCGCCGCGTTCGCGAAGCCCATGTGTACTGCGAAGTCCATCCCTGCGATGTGACCAGCGACTGGGTGCGCGAGTTCGCCGCCGACGGCAAGCTCAAGGGCGTGATCCTCTCGGGCAGCCACGCCAGCGTCTATGAAGTGGACGACCGCGCCCCCGACGCCGTGTTCGAACTCGGCATTCCCGTGCTCGGCATCTGCTACGGCATGCAGACGATGGCCACGCAATTGGGCGGGAAGGTCGAAGGCTCCAACAGCCGCGAATTCGGTTACGCCGAGGTGCGCGCACACGGCCACACCAAGCTGCTTGAAGGTATCGAAGACTTCAGCACGCCCGAAGGCCACGGCATGCTCAAGGTCTGGATGAGCCACGGCGATAAGGTCACCCAGTTGCCCGAAGGCTTCAAGGTCATGGCCTCCACGCCAAGCTGCCCCATCGCCGGCATGGCCGATGAAGCGCGCCGCTACTACGCCGTGCAGTTCCACCCCGAAGTCACCCACACCGTGCAGGGCGCGGCCATGCTCAACCGCTTCGTGCACGGCATCTGCGGCGCGGGCGAAGACTGGATCATGGGCGACTACATCGAAGAAGCCATCGCCAAAATCCGCGAACAAGTAGGCGACGAAGAAGTCATCCTCGGCCTCTCGGGCGGCGTTGATTCGTCCGTGGCCGCAGCGCTGATCCACCGCGCCATCGGCGACCAGCTCACCTGTGTGTTCGTCGACCACGGTCTGCTGCGCCTGAACGAAGGCGACGCAGTGATGGACATGTTCGAAGGCAAGCTGCACGCCAAGGTCGTGCGCGTCGATGCAGCAGACCTGTTCCTTGGCGAACTGGCCGGTGTCTCCGAGCCCGAACAAAAGCGCAAGATCATCGGCCGCTTGTTCGTTGACGTCTTCAAGGCAGAAGCCAGCAAGCTCAAAGCCGCCAACGCAGGCAGCAAGGGCGCAACCTTCCTGGCCCAGGGCACGATCTACCCGGACGTCATCGAATCCGGCGGCGCCAAGAGCAAGAAGGCCGTCACCATCAAGAGCCACCACAACGTGGGCGGCCTGCCAGAGCAGCTCGGACTCAAGCTCCTCGAACCCCTGCGCGACCTCTTCAAAGACGAAGTCCGCGAACTCGGCGTAGCCCTCGGCCTGCCCCGCGAGATGGTCTACCGTCACCCATTCCCAGGCCCAGGTCTGGGCGTGCGCATCCTTGGTGAAGTCAAGAAAGAATACGCCGACCTCCTGCGCCGCGCAGATGCCATCTTCATCGAAGAACTCCGCAACTGGATCGACGAAGCCACCGGCAAAAGCTGGTACGACCTCACCAGCCAGGCCTTCACCGTCTTCCTGCCAGTTAAGAGCGTGGGCGTGATGGGCGACGGCCGCACCTATGACTACGTGGTGGCGCTGCGTGCGGTGCAGACCAGCGACTTCATGACCGCCGACTGGGCCGAGCTGCCTTACGGGCTGTTGAAGAAGACTTCTGGCCGGATCATCAACGAAGTGCGCGGTATCAACCGCGTGACTTATGATGTGAGCTCGAAGCCGCCAGCTACGATTGAGTGGGAGTGAAATAGCATCGTCTCACGCTGTTTCAAGCAGACTTATAAATCACGAAAATCTCAAACGTGATAACAACTTGGGTGCATCAGGGTGTCTCACTCCGTTGTGCCCAAGCTAGCAAATCCGACGGGTGTCGTGACGGTATTGTTTGAAGCGGTCGAATTTGCCGCTTTTGATACCGTTGGATGGGCTGACGGTATCAGACGGCAGAATCAGAAGTGAGGCTGATTTTGCTTACTGACAAAGAGCTTGGCGCTCTTTCATCCAAAGAAAAGATGTTCAAAGTAGCCGACCGCGACGGCATGTACGTCGCGGTGCTACCTACCGGGACCAAAGCATTCCGGTACGACTACCGCCTCAACGGCAGGCGCGAAACTCTTGCTATTGGCCGATATGATCCCGCTCTCAAGTTATCCCGAGATGCCGATGCACTTGAATATGGGATGAGCTTGTCGTTGCGCGAGGCACGTGCGTTGCTAGATCGGGCGCGACTGGAGGTGGAACGTGGAGCGTCGCCATCCCGTGCCAAGGTGGAGAAGCGCACGGCGGCCAACGCGGCCCTGACGTTTGGTGGCTGGGCAACGAAATATTTTGAGTTCAAGGCAGATCCCAGGAGCGGTGCCGAGCAGCTCGCTGACAGCACCTTGGAGCTGCGGCGCTCTACCTTTCGTCGCGTTATTGAGCCTGAGTTGGGGCGCCTGAAGCTTGAGGAGGTTACACCTCAACGCTTGATGCAGCTGTGCCTGGATGCCAAGGAGAAGCGTGGCCCTGCAGTTGGCGTTCACGTTCGCGAAGTTGTGCACGCGGTGTTTCGCCATGCCCACGGGAACGGCATTTCTGTCCCCAACCCGGCTGACGCGATTCGTTCCAGTGCGATTGCCACATTTGAGCCGCGCGACCGAGCTCTGCCGCCGGGGGAAATTCGAAAGTTCTTCGCTGCGCTGGAGAAGGTCGCAACCACACCAACCCTGCGCCTGGCCCTGAAGTTCGTTTTGTTGACGGGCGTGCGCAAGAACGAGTTCATTGGGGCGACGTGGGCTGAAATTGACTTTGACAAGGGGCTCTGGATCATTCCTGCCTCGCGCATGAAGGCCGGAAAGCCGCATGCTGTGCCCCTCAGCGATCAGGCATTGGACATTCTCACGACATTCCGCACCTGCTTCGCCGCCAGCCAATACCTTCATCCTGGCCGTTATAATCACGATGCGCCGATCAGCAACGCCACACTGAATCGAGTGATCGACGCGGCGGTGAAGATCATCGCGAAGGAGGAGCCAGAATTCCAGACGTTCGGCGTACATGACCTGCGGCGCACGTTCTCCACAGGCCTCAATCGAGCCAAGTTTGATGAACGCTGGATCGAAATGAGCCTGGCGCATGCACCGCGCAACCAGATTGCCAGCATCTACAACGTCAATAAATATCTGACCGAGCGCAGAATAATGCTCCAGTGTTGGGCCGATATGGTGGAGGCATGGGGGCGCGGTGATACTGCTCGTGAGCTGATCGCCGATGCAAAGCGGCGCGCGGCGGAGGTACATGAGGATGACATCGATGACGATCTCTGAGCCCGATACGTCCGGTCGAGCATTGCTCGACCACTTGCCATCGTCAGATGCGCCGTGGAACGAGCTTGAGACTTTCTGCCAACGCATCGCTGGTCCGAGGGGGGACCCCAGGGAGATCAATGAATTGGCTGAGATAGCGCGCGGCGTGGTGGAGGCGTTGCGCGCAGCCAGCACTCGTGATCTGCTCACAGCGGCATACTTCTTCTGGCGCAAATTCCGATGGAACGAGGGGCTCGATACTGAGGCCGAGAGCACGCTGCGCCGGGTCATTGGTGAGCTGGGGCGCCGATGTGCGGCGGAGGGGGATGGCCGGCGGTAACGTTCCGGCCCGCATGGTGATCAGCTATCGCTGTTGCTGCGCTGAGTTCTTGCGGAACTTGGCCGGCGGCACACCGTAAGCCTTCTTGAAAGTAGTGGAAAGATGACATTGTGAGCCAAAGCCACTTTTCAATGCCACATTGACGATTGATATCTCTTGCCGGTGCGCCAACAACTCCTTGGCGAGCTCTAGGCGCCGTTGTCGAACATAGGCAGCCGGCGGGAGCCCCATCGCAGCGCCAAATATCCTGGTGAGATGAAACCTTGACACGTGGGCAGCAGCGGCGATGCCGGCCACGTTCATTCGTTGGTCACCCAAGTTGGCATGGATGTATTCGACGGCCTTCATGATCCGTTTGTCGATCGGCGGTGTCGAGGTGCGAGGGGGGCCTGACGCAATTGTTGCTGCACGATGTCTGATGGCTTCGTCGAGCAGGCGGTCAAGGTAGGCATCTCGTTCGTGCCGAAGGGCCGTCTGCGCCCGCAGTAGGTGGGGCATCACGTGATCTTTCTTGGTACAGGCCATCTTGCACGAAGCCTCCGAATTTTGCTCGCGTTGTGATCACGCATGTGGGCGTCGTGACCGCAAGATCGGGTCATCGCAACGTCATCACAATGAACCGATATGCCAGGATCGAACAAGGAAGGGCCGCAACCTCAAACGGCAGCCCAACGACAGCACAAGTACCAAAAGTCATTGGCAGAGAAGGGACTGGAGCGCATTACGCTCACGGTCGATCGCGCATCTGTTCAGCGCATGCGCGATATATCGCGTGACCACAACGCGACGTTTGGCGAGGTCTTCAAGCTGGGCCTGCTCGTCGCAGAGCGGGAGCTCGCCAAACGCGCGGCTGAGACGCCATGATCGAGCTGCCGATCTATCGTGCCCTCGATATTGCGCCTGGGCAAAGGTATTTCGACTGCCTGCCTCTCCGTGCGAGCCTCAGCACTTCGTCCTGCGCGCAGCGCTGGGCAGCTGCGGAGACATCCTCACAATGCCACGCATGTGAACTCGGACGCGCACATCACGCCGATCACAATTTGGACAAGCGTCCCGGTCTCAGAAAAACCGACGCGAATGTGGGTGCGTGCTTTCGTTGCGGCCGCACTGATCTGCGGATCATCAAGGTCAACGGGTTATGCGTCTCGTGCTCGAATCGCGAGGCCGAATGGCGCAAGGGGCGCAACGGCAAGGGCAAGCCGCCGATCACGTTCAAGCCGCTCCACAGCATCGAGGTCGCGGTGCAGCGGCCTGATGCAAGCCACGAGCGGCACCTGGTGCAGGCGCTCCACGACGCTGAGGCGCTAGGCCGCGTCCTGCGCAATCTGCCCGCAGGTGGACGGCTGCAGACAAGTGAGCGGCGCGTTGTGGCTTGGAATGCCGCCACCAGTGCTTTCGAGCATGTTTGCGAGCGCTGCGGGACTGCCGGCTTGATCCTGGAGCGTATGCGGGGCGAGGGGGCTTTGGAGCGCCATGCATGGTGCTGTAACGGCGAGCCGGTTGGAGCTGGCTGGTGCCTAGCCGAAGTGCGTAGATTGCCCTTCGCGCTCGATGCCGAAGCAGCGGCAGTGTGGCTTAACACCGATCCAGATGTTCAGGAGCCGGGTGATGCGTGGGTGCCGACAGCGTATCCGTGCAAGTGCGGCGCTGGCCTAATCGAGGGGCTCCTGACAAAGCCTGCCCGCCGCTGGAATACTCGATGCAGAGCATGCGGCGATTCGAGCACGAATGATCCGATGCTTGGTGATATGTAATATTTGGAAAAATATCGTCTCTTATGCAGTTGAATAAGCTGAATACGAGCAGCCGATTTGTCCAATATCCTTCGGCATTTTCTGACCGTAGCGGCTGCGTGGTCATCAATTTTGATAGCGGCCTCATTTTGTCTCGCGGGAGTTCGTGACGATACAGTTGGTCGCAAGCCGACTTACCGGCGAATATTTCTGGAGCAAACAGTTATGGCAAAGCAGAGCAGCACTTCAATCATGGATCGTGCGCTGGCGCAGATTGCAGCGGCCCGAATTCACCCAGATACGTTGCTGACGGTGAAAGCGATCGAAATGCTGACGGGCTTGAGCCGCCCGTCGCTTTATCGCCACGCCAAAGCAGGCGTATTTCCCGCGCCGGTTATGCCCGGTCGCTGGCATGGCGGCGCAGTGCTGAAGCATCTTGCACGCAAAGCCAGCAGCAACAGCGTGATTGAAAAGAGTGTGGCCTAACACGGCGCGACGCGGCGTCGTGACGACATGATCTGCATATGGATGCAATTCATCACCCCCCTCAACTGGTGCGCAGAAGTGAAGCCGCTGCAATGCTTGGCATTGGCCGCAGGACTTTGTCGCGCCTTGTATCGAATGGTCGCATCTCAAAGGTGGTGATCTCATCGCGCGCCTCGCGCATCTCTCTCGCCGAGATTCAGCGCTTTATCGCTGAGTCTAAGGCGAAGGGACACGCCCCATAAATGCGAAAGCCCAAACCTCTGTAAAGGTTGGGCTTCCTGGGTACTGCTGGTGCAGTGATGCGATGTATACGAATACCATACATTTTACGTCACGACGCTGGCAGCTTCAAAATTTCTATTGGAGTTGCAATGAGCGCAATGGAATTTTTGTTTGAGCTGACGCCTATCGAATACTGGCGCTGTTTGCTCAATGTTGTGTGCGGCAAGGGCCATGGCTTGAAGGTCGTTGTCTATTCGCGTGATGGGGTTGATTGCGTCGAGATTCTTGGAGGCCGCTTGCCTGGGAAGTGGCGCACCAGCATGAAACGCGCATTTGCTTATTGGGAGAAGCCGCGTTCTGGTTGGGTGCCTTGGTCAGACGCGAGTATCGTATGGCATACGTCTGATGACGGCAACGGCCCCCGTTACTCTGTGCCGAGCCAAGATGTACTTGTTGGGTTGCTCGGCGATTACACCAGGGCTTCAACGGGGGCAACCAAATGATCGCTGTTGTCATCTACAAGAGCCGCACCTTGCAGGCAGTCCTCCTTGCAACCTGCGTGATCTCCTCATTTACCCTCACTGACATGGCCGTTGGTACCTTGATCGACACATGGGACACTTGCACTGCGTGCGTTGGGAGCGCCGTATGATCAGCACCTCTCTGACTCCTGAAACATTGGCTCGAAGCCTCTCGCCCCGCGCCAAGCATTCAACTCCAACGGTTCCTTTACGCGACGCCAACCCCGAACGGGTACGCTCCGCGCTTCAATTCTTGGACCCGCACGATCGCGAGGTCTGGGTCAAAATGGCGTTCGCCGTCAAGTCGGAGATGGGCGAAGCGGGTTTCGATATTTGGGATGAGTGGGGCGCGCAGCACCCACGCCCGGCATCGGAAATCAAGTCAACATGGAAGTCGGCAAAGCCGGGCGGGAAAGTCGGCCTTGGCTCGCTGATCTATGAGGCGAAGTCGGCAGGCTGGAAGGATGATTCCAAGTTCGAGAAGCCATCGGCTGAAGTGATCGCGCAGCGCCAAGCCGCTTCCGCTCAGCGCCAAGCGCAGTACGAGGCTGAGCTCACTGCTGAGCAGGAAGCCGCCGCCCAACTCGCTCAAAAGCTGTGGGATGAGGCTGAATCAGAGTTTGAGGGGCATGACTACCTAACGCGCAAAGGCGTTCAATCTCATGGCTTGAAGGTTGGCCCGTTCAGGATCGAGCGCACAGATCCGAACACTGGAGAGGTAGCCGTGTCGAGCCCGAAGGCGCTGCTGGTGCCGCTGTATGACTTTGATGGAAAACTCTGGAATGTGCAGGCCATCAGCAGGAATCCGGGCAAGAAAAATAAACGGGTACTCCAAGATAGCAAGACATCTGGGTGCTTCTTCTCCTTCGGGACGCCTCAGACGATCGATGGCCGCAAGGTGTTTATCCTCGGTGAGGGCTATGCCACATGCGCCAGCATCTTCGAGGACACCGGCCACATGGTGCTCATGTGCATCAACTCCAGCAACATCCTGAACGTCGCCAAGACGCTGCGCGAGCGCGATCCAGATGCCATCATCCTGATCGCTGCCGACAACGATTTGTGGAGCCGCAAGCCTGATGGCACACCGCGCAATCCGGGGCTTGAGTCGGCCAACAAGGCCGCGCAGGCGGTCGGCGGCATCGTGGCCTATCCGCCGTTCTGTGAAGCCGACGCCACCGGCAAGGATGAAAAGGGCAACGTCACCGGCCCGAAGGATTTCAACGACTGGCACGGCATCAATGGGCCGGGCTCGGTCGCCGAGGTGATCAATGCCGCCCTGGCGACCAAGGAGACGGGGGAGCCGGGTGAGGTACCGTATGTGGTGCTCGCCCCCAACATCAGAGATGCTCGCGCGATTGAGTACGCGCTCATGCTTTCGGATGACATCGAGTCTGAGCTCCGCCGCCTTGAAGGCGTCAATTCTGGTTCGAAGCTAGATCCAGACGTGTTTCCCTATGACAAGCGAGGGCTGGAACGAATGGTTCGTGGCGTGCGCGAACTGTGGCCCTCTGCTCGCATCGATATTTTGGCCGAGCGTTCGGACGCAGCAGAGGCCCGGCGGGTGGCCGATAAATTCGGCGCCAGCGTCAACTTGCCACCAGCGCCAGAAGGCGGCTGGGCGGGCTGGGGTGAGTTTTATTTGGATTCGGTCTTTGACCTCATTGGTGGCGATGAAGAAGTCCGCCAACTGGTCCAGGACGAATTGCGCAGGCTCGCGGGCGTGGCTTCGACGAGCCAGTCAGGCACATCCGTTGAGGCGGCTTCACCAGCGCCGTCCAACACATCGCCGCCAGCCCGTGAGGTGGTGGATGTGCACCACATGCAGACGGTGGACCCGTTTGACTGGCCGAATCTAAGCGAGCGCATGAAGCCGCTGAACACCATCCCGAACCTGCGCTTCCTGCTGGACAGTTACGGGTTCACGGTGCGCTATGACGTCATTCGCAAAGACATGCTGGTCACCCATCCCGGCCAGAGCGGTACCCGCGACAACATGCGGTCAAAGGCGATCGACACCGTGATCAGCCTGTGCGCGCTGAATAGCTTGGCCAAGACCGACACTCCATCATTCATGATGAGCATCGCCGATGACCGCCCATACAACCCGGCCGTGGAATTCATCACATCCAAGCCATGGGATGGTGTATCGCGCTTGGCGGATCTGCTGGCAACCGTGGAGACCAAACCGGGCTTCGATCGCGAGCTGTTCGCCTTCCTGATGCGCCGCTGGCTGATCTCTGCCGTTGCGGCGGTGGCAATGCCCGCTGGCTTCTGGAGCAAGGGTGTTCTGGTGTTCCAGGGCGATCAGTCGCTTGGCAAAACGACCTGGTTTCGCTCACTACTGCCGCAGCAACTGCGCGACCTGATGAAGGTGGACGCGAGCATTGATCCATCCAACAAAGACACCATCATCAGTGTTGTCTCGCACTGGCTTGTGGAGCTGGGCGAGCTGGATGGTACCCTGCGCAAGGCGGACATCGCACGTCTGAAGGGCTTCATCAGCCAGGACATCGATCAATTCCGCCGCCCATACGGCAGGACTGAGGAGAAGTTCCAGCGCCGCACTGTGTTCTTCGCATCGGTGAACCCCGAGCAATTCCTTGCCGATGACACCGGCAACGTGCGCTGGTGGACGGTGCCCGTGACCGGCGTGAACAGCGAGCACGGCATCGACATGCAGCAGCTGTGGGCCGAGGTCTACACGCTCTTCCAGGCTGGCGAGCGCTGGTGGCTTGATCGAGATGAGGAGCGCCTGCTCAACGCCAGCAACGTGCAGCATGAGCAGCGCGATCCGATCGATGAACTGATCGCCAGCAAGTACGATTTTTCCGATCCGGCTCGCCACCGTCTTACTGCAACGCAAGTGCTGTTGGCGCTCGGCTATCAGAGCCCCAGCAAGAAGCTGCTGAACGATGCGACCGGGATCATGCGCAAGCACTTCGGCGAGCCGAACAGGACCGGCAAGGGCAGGTTCTTCCAAGTGCCCAACATGATCTTGCGCTACTGACTTGGTCACTTGGTCACCTAGTTGGTCACTGAGTTGCTCACTCAAAAAATCCAATGGTGATAAGGGTATGCCTTCTTTTAGTGACCAAGTGTAAGCGCACGGCAAACCCATGTTGACCGCCGATGGCGACCATTGCTGACGATCAGATGTCAGTGGGCTGCCAGCGGTGCGGCAAGAGCTCGTCGATACGGCTGGCCTTGTGCGTGGGCAGCCTTGTGAGCACGTCCTGGAGGTAGGCATAGGGGTCATGCCCGTTCATGCGCGCCGACTGCACCAGGCTCATCACCGCCGCCGCCCGCTGGCCCGCGCGCAGGCTGCCGGCGAACAGCCAATTGGCTCTGCCAATGGCAATGGGCCGGATCTGGTTCTCGATCCAGTTGTTGTCCACGGGCAGTTGCCCGTCATCGACGAAGCGTGTCAACGCCGTCCAGCGCCTGAGGCTGTAATCCAGGGCCTTGGCCGTTGCTGAGCTATCGGGCAGTTTCTGCCGCTGCAATGTCATCCACTGGTGCAACGCATCCAGGATCGGCTTGGTGTGCTGCTGACGAATGGCTTTGCGTTGATCGGCGTTCAGTTCCTTGACCTCGCGCTCGATGTCATAGACCTTGGCGAATTGCTCCAGCGCGAACCCGGCAAGCTGGCTTTTGTTCGCCGCATGGAGGTCAAAGAGTTTGCGCCGGGCATGCGCCAGGCAGCCCACCTCGGTCACGCCACTGGCAATCAGGGCCTTGTAGCCGGCGAAGTCGTCGCAAACCAGTGCCCCCTTCCAGTCGCCCAGGAAGTTGCGGGCATGCTCGCCAGCCCTGGACTCGCAGAAGTCATACACCACGGCTTTCATGTCTTCGAACGCCCCTGGCGCGTAGGCCCACAGGTAGGCGCGATGCGTCGCTCCCTTGCCAGGTTTGAGCATTTGCACTGGCGTCTCGTCGGCGTGCAGCACACGGTGGCCGAGTATTTCCGCCTTGAGCGCATCGACTAGCGGCTGCAGCCGCACGCCGCAGGTGCCTACCCACTGCGCCAGAGTCGAGCGAGGAATGGCCAGACCGGCGCGCGCAAAGATGCTTTCCTGACGGTACAGCGGCAAGTGGTCCGCGTATTTGGCCACCAGCACCTGGGCCAGCAGGCCGGTGGTGGGGATGCCTTTGTCGATCACATGCGCTTCAACCGGCGCCTGGGTGATGGTCTCGCATTGGGCGCAGGCCCACTTGCCACGGATGTGACGCTCCACCGTGAACACGCCGGGCACATAGTCGAGCTTTTCGGCCACGTCTTCGCCGATGCGTTTCATCTGACAGCCGCACTGGCAGGTGGTCGAATCGGGCTCGTGGCGGATCTCGCGGCGCGGCAGATTGGCCGGCAGCGGCTGGCGTTTGGGCTGTTGTTTGGCTTGCGGGGCAGCGGCCGCAGGCTGCAGCTGCTCGATCTCCAAGCAGACAGCCGCCAAGTCGGCCTCGATCTCGTCTTCGAGCAAGCTGCGCTGCTCGGCGTTGAAGCGCTCGGACTGTGCGGCGAACTTCATGCGTTTCAAGAGCGCATTCTCGTGGGTGAGCTTGGCGTTGAGCGCCTGGCTGTGGCGTAGTTCTGTGAGCAGCCGCGTGGTCATCTCGCGCAGCTGCTCGGCGCTCAGATCATCCAGGAATTGCGGCTGCATCAACATGACAGGCAGTGTGCCAAGCATGGCACTGCGCTGCCATGCGCAGATCCACCGATTGCGCGCCGGCTTCAGACCATGGTGATAATGCCGGCGTTTCCCATGCGTTGCCAGGGTAGGCCCAGCACCAGGGCGTCAAGCTGGACAGGCTCCAACTGCCACTGCTCATCGCCTGGCGTCGGCCAGACGAACTTGCCCTGGTGCAGGCGGCGAGCGGCCAGCCAGATGCCTATGCCGTCGTGCACCAGCACCTTGATGCGGTTGGCGCGTCTGTTGGCGAACAGGTAGGCATGGTGAGGGTGGGCGGCGCCGAAGACGGCGACTACGCGGGCCAGCGCCGTGTCGGTGCCGGCGCGCATGTCCAGCGGGGCCGTGGCAAGCCAGGCAGCGTCGATACGGATCATTGCCGCAGCACCTGCAACAAACCCTGCAATGCGCGGGAACACTCGCCAGCAGCGGCCAGCGGCCAATTGACCGTCACGAGGGTGCCGTGATGACAGCACTCGATGCGGATGTCTGATGAGCAAGCTGCCGATGCAGCACTTGGGGCAGCTTGTACACCCGCTGCCTGAGGCCCCATCACCGGCGAGCCCAGCGCCACCGCGATGAAGGCGGGCACGGGGTTGGACGGCACCGGATGAGCCTGATGCGCTGGGGCACAAACAGCCTGTGCATTGGCCATTGGCTCAGCCGCTGCATCGGCGCAGTGTGGGGCGATGCCGGACGCATCAGCATGCGCGGTATCGCAGGCGCTCTGGTGCTGGCCCAGACGATGCTCCTTGAGCCAGCGATGCAGCACGTTGGCATTCATGCCATGTTCACGCGCTGTGGCGGCAATTGATGCGCCGGGCTGCTGGCACGCAGCGATCAGTTCAGCCTTGAATTGCGCGCTGTAGACCCGGCGCGTGCGGGGGACACAGGAGCGCGAATGGGGAATCTCTTGAGACATGGTGTGCACGATGGTTTACGTGGACACGATGGTGCTTGCAATTGCTCATTCGGGGTAGATGGGTTGGCCGGACGGATACGACCAAGTGACCAACTATTCATAAGAAAAAGAATGTACCCCATATTAAGATACATGTAGTTACACTGAGTAATGTACTCCTAGGAGAGCTGGTCACTTTAGTCACTTGGTCACCGGTTCAAATACCGCTATGAAAAAACCCGTTTAAAATCAATTGGTTGCAATAGTTCTTATGCGGTGACCAACCCGAAAAGTGGTGACCAAGCCTGAAGTGCAGCGATGTGGGCCAGTTGATGCGTACGATGTGGCGAAAGCATGTGAGCGTTCGCCAACTGTTTGCGTCCTTATGCGCGCGCGTGCATGAGGCGGCAACTCCTGGAGCAACATGAGCGAGGCGATCTTCTACAGCGGGCCGGTTGATGCCTGCGATGGTTGCGGGCGTCCGCAGGGTGATCAGTCGGGGTTCGGTGATGTAGCCCTCCATGGTGCTCACGGCCATGGGACTGCTGTGCTTGCCGTGCTGTGCGGCCGATGGTGTGCGATGGGGCTGGGGCATCGGCCAGCGGTACGCGCGCCGGCCTGATGCTCGGTGGGAGTTGGTGAAGGGCGGCTAGCGGACTAGGCTGGTTGAGCGTCCCGCACGCGCATGATCGTGGCGCGGCTGGTGTTGAGCGCGCGTGCCACAGCAGCGATGGCCTGACCACCAGCGAGGCGTTGCAGCACATCAGATTCCTGAGCATCAGTGAGGACACGTGGCCGGCCCAAAGCTTTGCCCTCAGCCTTGGCGCGTGCTAGGCCGGCTTGCGTGCGCTCAATCAACAGGTCGCGCTCGAATTCAGCTACGGCGCTGATCACAGCCATGGTCATCTTGCCGGCTGGACTGGTGAGATCCACGCCGCCCAGCGCAAGGCAGTGCACCCTGACACCCATGTCGGCGAGAAACTCCACAGTGGTGCGCACGTCCATAGCGTTGCGACCAAGGCGGTCGAGCTTGGTCACTACCAGCACGTCGCCGGCCTCCAGCTTGTCCATCAACTTCCTGAAGCCGGGCCTCTCATTGGCTGCGATGCTGCCCGAGATGGTTTCGGCAACGACGCGCGTCGGCTGTACCTGGAAGCCGGCTGCGGCAATTTCCTGTACTTGGTTGTCAGTTGTTTGACCGGCGGTCGAAACACGGCAGTAGGCGAAAACGCGGGTCATGGCATGAGTATGTTCAAAAAGGATGTTCAAAAAGGATGTTCAAATCCTATCCATGTTCAAAACTGGTGTCCACTATTTTTTGAACATGTTGAAAGCAGGCGACGATAAACGGTCGTATTTGGACACCTTTAGATGTGGTCCAGTTGTTGGTGTTGTCAGTGGCACGCGCCTAGTGTGAAATCGATCAGGTTCATGTTGCCGTTGACGTTTCGTGGCGTTGAAACCACCGTGGCACAAATAGCCGCTCCTCTTTGACCACGTAAGTCATAGAGTTGGCCTCGCTTCTCGGTGCTGTCGAGTTTGATTTCCAGATAGACGCGCGGCACATCGCTGGCGCAGTAGCCGTTATAGCCAATTTGCTCGCACAGTGCATCGATCCCTTGGTCGCGGGCATTGAGCAGAGCTGACACGCGATAGGGTTTGAAATTTTCAATGCCGATACTGGTCATTTTTTTGAGAGCAGCAAAGCTCACCAACTGGGCATTTGGTGGGCCAGCGAATGCTTGTGTTTGTGAGCGATAGACCTGTGCCACTGTGGGTTGCACGGCTCCGCAGCACATCAGGAGGGCAAGACTGAGTCGTTGAGCAATGGATGTGTACGCATGCATGGTGAATCTTGAATGAGTTAAGACAAGATGAGTATATGTGGAAGATCGTCCGTGGTGCAATTGTCCACATATTAAGACGATGAGGAATGCCCATTGCATCCCCTAAATACGCAGATCTTCCTGAGCTGGTCGCCTTAGGAGCGGCTATTAAGCAAGTGCGTTCTGAAAAAAAAATCAGTCAAGAAGAGCTCGCTCATCGGGCAGGGATAGACCGTAGTTATGCGAGTTCGGTTGAGAGAGGACGACAAAATCCTGGCATCGTATTGGTACTGCAAATTGCCGTTGCGCTGGAAATTTCTGCCGCGGAGCTGTTGGAACTGGCTGGGTTATGAGATGGCTAGCTGACGACTTTGCAGCGCCTCTGGACCGTCATTGGGAGGCGAATTCAACAGGCATGGCCTCCACTGCTTGGCAAAGGTGACCGTGACTGTTTCGCCCGATTCATACTTGATTTCGAAGCCGTAGGAACACCAGCGCATATTAAGCGCGGGTACACTGACCTGACCATCGTGAACATGGCTCGAATGCCGTCGTTTTGGGCCTTTGGCAGCAGCAGTTGATGCCGCGCCATGACCCGATAAATGCGCTTGTGGTTCATCGCCTGTTGACCTTGCGAACGTCGCTACCGGTTGAGCAGTGCCCCGGCCCTTCGATAGCCGTAGCTGGGAAGCTCAGCGATGTGGCGACGAACGTCGGCCAGCAATGACTCATTCAGAGCCGGCGCGCGGCCACCGCTGCCATCTCGCCAGTCACCGGGCCGCACATGCAGATTGGAGCGCGCACGTCCTGCAGCCAACAGACCGATTTCATTGGCTGTTCCTGGGCAACAAGGGCGAGCACGCAACCCACTTTTTTGAGACGGCGATCTCCACGGCTTCCTTGAGAATCTCGTTCTCCAAGGTCTTCTTGCCTAAGACGCGTTGCACCTTGGCAATCTCGGCGCGGGCTGCGACCAACTCCGACGCCGGCACAACCGCTTCTCCTGCGCTCACGGCAACCAACGCGCCTTCGCGATCTAGGCTGCGCCATGTGAACAGCAGGCTTGCCGATAGGCACTCCTAGCGGGCCACGAGCGATACACTCATACCCGGTTCATAGGTCTTGCGAACCAAGGCCGCCTTCTCGGCAGCCGACCAGCATCGCCTGCGCTAGTCTCGGGTAATGACTTCGATAGTCTCGGTATGCCCAGTCATTAATACAGTCCTATGCTTATGTGAAAGATAAGCGATGGGCCATGTCCAGAGATTCAGGGGGCTATCTCAGGGGCAAAAATCATCATGATGGTCCCCTCATCTGCGGCAAAGGCCCCGCCGATATTGAACGGAAAGAATAGGTAGCGTCAAACACCGAATCCGTTAGCCAACGTTTGAAATTGGGGTTATCGCTGAACTGCTTAAACAGCTCAGTGTGGTCTGACAGCAGCTCCAGCACCACTCGGTTAAGCGCCTTGTCGTGCTCCAGCTTGGCGTTTTGCTTGTCGGAATTGGCCAGCGCGTTCTGGTACGCCTTATCCTGCGCCACCCGCGCCGGGATCTCAACGGCGATGACCTTCCGGATCTTGTCCTCGTCCTTCCATGGGATGTTGCCGAATAGATCGTTGAAGGTTTTGATGATTGCGGAGAGTTTGTCGATTTCCGCTTCCCCCTTAACGCCTGCGCCGCCCTGTGGTACTGGATCGACCAAGGCGTCTGTGTCCGCCATCGCCATCTCTAGTGCCGCTTTGGCCTCTACCCGATAACTGTCCATGTCGATCGTTTCCAGCACCCCCTTGGAGAGGTCTTCCTCCTTGGGCGCGGGTAGCTTGGGGATGAGGAAATTCAGGAAAATCGAGAGCTTCTCCCATGTTGGGTGACCGTAGCTCAGGATCGCGGCAAGAAAGCCATAGCTGCGTACGAAGGCCTTGGCTTTGCCCTTGAACTTGACCTGATCGTCCTCGCCGAGCTTGTCGGTGTATTCGGCCACGCACGCGTCGAGGATGGGATCGAGTTTGTCCCGGTCTGCGCCGCTCAAATACAGCGCCACCAGGTCCTCCGCCTGCTGCCAGCTATACACCTGCTGCCCGTCGAGTTCGGCCTTCAGGTCGTGCAGCTTGTTGGCATCTGTTTCACCGGTCTGGATGGTGGCGCGGTAGTAATCCTGGAACGCCGCCTTCACCGCTTCGGCGTTGTCGGCGAAGTCGAGCACGAAAGTGTCGTGCTTCTGAGGATGCGCGCGGTTCAGACGTGACAAGGTCTGCACCGCCAGCACGCCAGCCAGCGGCTTGTCCACGTACATCGTATGCAGCAGGGGCTCATCGAAGCCGGTGACGAACTTGTTGGCAACGATTAGGAAGCGATACGGGTCTTGCTTGAGATTGGCCGGAATGTCCTTGCTCGGAAACCCGTTGAGATCGGCCTCGGTCTTCTTCTGACCACCGATCTCGAAGTCGCCTGAGTACGCCACGATGGCCTTGTACGGGCTCTTGATCTGCGTGAGGTAGTCCGACACCTCGCGCCAGTAGTCGATGGCCCGCGCGATGCCGTTGCAGACGATCATCGCCCGCGCCTTGCCGCCGATCTTCTGTTTGCCCCCAACCTGTGCGATGAAGTGATCGACCATGATCTCGGCCTTGCGGCGGATGGCCTTGTCGTGCGATTCGACGTAGTGGCGGATTTTCTTCAGCGCCTTCACCTTGTCGAATTCCGGATCGTCCGCCACCGTTTTGGCCACTTGGTAGAAGCTGTCGTAGGTGGTGTAGTTCTCAACTACGTCGAGGATGAACTTCTCTTGGATGGCCTGCTTGGTGGTGTAGGTCAGTTCTTCGGGCGAGCGGAACTGAACCTTGTCGCCGACCAGGGTCTTCTCGCCGAACAACTCCAGCGTCTTGTTCTTGGGTGTGGCGGTGAACGCGAAGTAGCTAGCATTGGCCAGCAGCTTGCGCGAGGCGATGCGTTTCTCGATTTCTGCGTTCACCGCATCCTGCGTGCTGTCCTCCTCGAATTCCTCCTCAGCAACCTTGCCGCCGAGGGCTTCGTGCATCCGCGCCGTGGTCTTGCCGCCTTGGCTGGAATGCGCCTCGTCAATCAACAGCGCGAAGCTCTTGCCGGAGAGGTCGCCCAGCTCATCGAGGATGAACGGGAATTTCTGCACCGTGGTGACGATGATCTTCTTGCCCCGGCGCAGGTACTCGCGCAGCTCCTGCGCGTTGTCGGAGTGGCCGAAGATTGCCGCAACGTGGTCGTAACCCTTGATGGTGCGGGCGATCTGCGTGTCCAGCGCGCGCCGGTCGGTAATCACGATGATGGAATCGAACTGCGCCGTCATCGGGTCGTCCTTGCGGCGCAACTCCACCAACTGGTGCGCCAGCCAGGCGATGGTGTTGCTCTTGCCGCTGCCTGCCGAATGCTGGATCAGATAGCGCTTGCCCACTCCGTCGGCGTGGGCACGGCGCAGCAGGGCGCGCACCGTGCGCAACTGATGGAAGCGCGGGAAGATCTGCTTGCGCTTCTTGCGTTTCTTGCCGCTGGCGTCCGCTTCTTCCTCCTCCACCACCTGCGCGTAGCTTTCAATGATGTTGGCCAGCGATTCGCGGGTCAGCACCTGCTTCCACATGTAGTCGGTCTTCAGGCCATCTGGGTTGGGCGGATTGCCTGCGCCGCTGTTCCAGCCCTGGTTGAATGGCAGGAACCACGATGCCTTGCCCTTGAGCTCGGTGCAGAACGCGGCCTCCGCGTCATCGACCGCGACGTGCGCGACGCAACGACCCAGCTGGAACAGCAGCTCCTGCGGGCTGCGCGTGGTCTGGTACTGGACGATGGCGTCGGCCAGGGTCTGCTTGGTCAGCGAGTTTTTCAACTCGAAGGTCAGCACCGGCAGGCCATTGATGAAGATCGCCAAGTCCAGTTCGTTGCCGGAATCGTTGCTGTAGCGCACCTGCCGAGTGACGCTGAAGATGTTCTTGCCGAAGGCATCCGCTGCAGCGGCATTGCCCGGTGTGGGCAGCAGCTTGTAGAGATCGACGTGTACCGGCCCGTGGCTCACGCCCTTGCGCAGCACGTCCACAACGCCACGCTTGGTGATCTCGCCTTGCAGGCGGTGAAGGAACTGGGTGCGCTTGATGCCGTCCGCCACCAATTCCAGTGTGTCCACTACCCTGGGCTGGGTGGCCTGCAAGAAGGCCAGCAACCGCGCCACATCCAGCGCCACATCGCGGTTGTAGTCGGCGGGCTTACCCTGCACGTAGCCGTTGTGGGTGGCCGCGAAGTCCGTGGGAGCTAGCTCATTGCTGTACTCGGGCTGCGGCACTCCGGTCAGGCCGCGCACCACGCGCGCCTCAAACCAACGCTCGCTGGTGTCAGTCTTCGCCATCGCCATCCTCCTCGTCTGTCACGTCTTCCTGGTCATCGCCCCGCGCGGCCAGCGCTGCGTCGTCCACCACGTCCTCCGGGCCGGGCTGCCAGCTGCGCACGTCCACTTGACCGGTGACCACATCGGCAATCAAGCGGTCGCGGTATTCGCGGATCAGCTTGATTTCCTCTTCCGTGCGGGCGATGGCGACGTCCAGCGGTTGGCACTTATTGGTGATCCAGCGACAGATGGATTGCTGTTCCTCGACCGGCGGCAACGCAACGACCGCGTTTTTCACATCGTGCTTACCGAGTGCAAAACGTGTAACGCCGTTGGCGAGAACATGGAACTGCTGCGCCGTGCGCGCCGAGCCGATGACGCGAAACAGGAACTCGCCCAACACGCGATTCGGTACGGGGCGCAGCAGGCCTAGGTGATATGCGCACACCACGCCGGGCAAATCCTCCGGCACCCAGGCGGGAACCCCTATGTCGTCCGGCGTTTCGGAATCCTTGGTCAGAATGACATCACCCGCTTTCAGCGTCAGGCGGGCGATCTCCACCTCCGTCGCTGTGGCGCGCATCAAGTCCATATCGCCGGTGATGCGGTCGTTCTTGTAGACGTCGGTGTAGTTGCACAGGCGAACCGGTGTTTCGTGGTTTTGAGAATGCTTGTCCACTCCGCTGAAGCGCACATCCGCAATGTGCTTGATGAAGGCCACGTTCCAATGCTCTGGTACTTCACCCAGCCATTCGATGCCGGACGGCTTCAGCGTCACCGAAGCATCTAGACCGTGCGTGACGGCGTGGTCGATGATGCGTAGCTTCTGCTCTGTGAGCAGCTTGATGAGATTGCGCTTGACCTGGATGAGGCGGGCGATGTGGGAATCTTGTGCACGGAGATAGGCAACAATCTGGTCTTGCTCGGGGCGCGGGGGCAGCGGAATCTCCAGCGCCGTGAAGCGATCCGAGTAGAGGCGCAAGAAGCCTGAAGTGCCTGTCCCAAGCCCCTTCGATTCCGAACGGAACAACCCGCGCATTGGCCACGAACGGAAGAGGTGGCCAAGATATTCTGGGTTGTCGTCGCGGAGCAAGCGGAATACGGCGTAGTCCGGGCTGACCAAACCGGGCTGGCGGTTGCGGAAGAACATGGCGTTGCCTGCCTGCATCCGGTTCAACACAAGCTCGTCCGGTTGTGCCTTCTTGTAGCCAATGAGGTTCTCTGGGGCGATGCGCTTCACCGACACATCGTTATGCGGCACCAAGCCCCGCTGCATACGCATAGACAGCAGCGTTTCCTCGCCGGTTTTCGACCGGTCGTCAATTTCCCGCAAGAAGTTCTTGGCACGCAGCAACGACCAGTGCTCCGGCACACGCGGTACCCAGCGCGAACGAAGCGGCTGGTAGTTCGGATAGGGACTCGCCGCCGCCATCACGCGCGCCCCACGATCTTGTGCAGCAAACCTTCGCTCTGCTGCTCCAGTGCGAGGATGTCAGCGCGGATTTCCGCCAGCGTGCGCAGCGGTGCTGGCTTGTAGAAGTAGCGAGCGAAGGAAATCTCGTAGCCGATCTGGGTTTTGTCCGTGGCGATCCACGCGCCTGGCGCGTGTGGCAGCACCTCGCGGACGAAGAAGGCGTCGATGCCGCCCGGTTCCTTCAACGGCACTTGCTCGGTGTCGCGCAGCTCGCTGTCGGGCTCGTGCTCGATCATGAAGCGATCCTTGCCCACGATTTCCAGGTACGCGCCATCGAAGGCCGGCTCGAAGTGTTCGCCCGCCTTGAGCTTGCTGCGCTTGGCGATGACCGGTGGTGCGGCTTCGTCGCGCCAGCTCACCGCCTTGTAGATCGCCTTCCTCTCCGGCGCGCTAAGCTTATCGCCTTGCGCCTTGCACGCAGCATCGAATCGGGTTCGGAACTCATTGTGGTCGTCGAACACGGCGTGGCCCAATGCCTGCTGCGCCCGTTGCGCTACCTCCATCAGCCCCTTGTCGCGCTGCCAGGTCGATGCGTCGAGCAGCTTCTTGCGGCGCTTGGCGGGCACGGCCTTGCGCGCAGTGGAGGCCTCACTGTCGTCGCCACTTTCACTGTCTTCGCTGTCGTCGTCTTCGTTCTCGTCCTCGCCTTTCAACCATGCCTCGATGGCGGGTTTGCGTTTGGCGAACTCGATATAAAGCGCCTCGCCATGGGTGGCATAGATCTCGGCGCGCAGCGCCTCGTCCCCGGAGGCAAAGCGCAGGGGCTCAATGCGTTCATCAGAGAGCTGGCTCTTCAGACGCAGCGGGCGCTCGACGGTAATCTTCCAGTAGCCAAAGTCCTGGGTGTCGAACCATTTGGACTGGGCGGTTTCCTGTGCTTCGCCGAGGTAGAGATCGATGATTCGCTGGATGTCTCCGTCCGAGAGTTCGCAGTTCTTCTTGCCGAGGTTGCGGCGCAGCGGCTGGGACCAGCCGCTGGCGTCGATCAACTGCACCTTGCCTCGGCGCGGTTCGGCCTTCCTGTTGGCCAGCACCCAGATATAGGTGGCGATGCCGGTGTTGTAGAAAATGTTGAGCGGTAGGGCGATGATGGCTTCCAGCCAGTCGTTCTCCAGCACCCAGCGACGGATATTGCTCTCGCCCTGGCCCGCGTCGCCGGTGAACAGCGCCGAGCCGTTATGCACCAGCGCAATGCGGCTGCCCAGTGGCGTGTTGTGCTTCATCTTTTGCAGCTTGTTCACCTGGAACATGAGCTGCCCGTCGCTGGAACGGGTGAGGAGCTTGAATTCAGCTTTGCCCGCGTGGCTGACGATGAAGCGCGGGTCGCTGAACTCCTTCTTGCCGCCCATGCGCTCCAGATCGGTCTTCCAACTCTTGCCGTAGGGCGGGTTGGAGATCATGAAATCGAATTCGCGGCTGCGGAACTGGTCGGCAGACAAGGTGGATTTGTCCGCGCCGCCGACGATGTTCTCGGCCTCTGCGCCTTCGCCCTTCAAGAGCAGGTCGGCCTTGCAGATGGCGTAGGTTTCGTCGCTGATCTCCTGCCCGAACAGGTGGATCGACACTTCCTTGCCGTGCTCCTCTGCCAGTTCGTGCAAGGCTTCCTCGGCCACGGTGAGCATGCCGCCTGTCCCGCAGGAGCCGTCGTAGAGTGAATAGGTGCTGGACTCGATCTGGTCGGCCACCGGCAGGAATAACAACTTGGCCATGAGCTGCACCACGTCGCGCGGGGTGAAGTGCTCGCCAGCCTCTTCGTTGTTTTCTTCGTTGAAGCGGCGGATCAGCTCTTCGAACACCGTGCCCATGCCGTGGTTGTCCAGCGCGGGCAGCTTGATGCGGCCGTCAGCATCCTTCGCGGGCAGCGGCGCGAGATTGACCTCGGGGTCGAGGAAGTCGTCGATCAAGTAGCCGAGGACGTGGGAATCCACCAGCTTCTGGATCTGATTTCGAAAATTGAACTTCGTGAGGATTTCCTGCACGTTGGGCGAGAAGCCGTCCAGATACGCAATGAAGTCATCGCGCAGGCGCTGTCCAGCGGCGCTAGCCTTCAGTTTGGCCAGCGTGAATTCCGAGACGTTGTAGAACGCCTGACCCGCCGCCATACGCAGCGCGCCGTCCTGCTCGGCCACCTTGTGGGTGTCGAGAAACTTCTTGCGCTCCAGCACAGCGTCCTTGGTGGCTTCAAGCACTGCATCGAGTCGCCGCAGCACGGTGAAGGGTAGTATCACGTCGCGATACTTGCCGCGCACGTAGACATCGCGCAGACGGTCGTCTGCGATATTCCAAATGAAGTCGGAAATCCACTTGATCTGACTTTGGTCTTGTTGCTTTTTAGCCTTCATTGAGCGCGTTATCCTGCTCGATATTCCGAACTGAGAATTATTTTGTAGCCCCCATCTGCAGTCGGATGACTATATTCCTTGTGATTGGGCAGCCTGTTGCATCGTGGACAGGAAGGGGGCACTGGGAAGATGCAGGCGGGAGTTTACGCTGCCAATGCATTAGAGGGAGCCTGTTGGTGGTGCATATCAGGCGTCGTGACGGAACACTCACGCCATGAACCAATCAAGACTCTCCAACCTCCAGGTCACAGTGCAGGCCGCCAGCGATCGCTTGGCCGACGCTCTGTTGGCAGGTGCAGATACCAGCAAGGCCCGCGCGGCATTGGACCAAGCGCGTGCTGCGCTACAGTCGTACCATGACGCTGAACAAGTAGCTGAGCTTGAACGCTGGCAGGAACACGCCAATATTCAGGCAGCCGAAAACGCCAAGGCGGAGGCTGAATCAGTGGGCAAGGCCTTGAAGGCGGTTCGCAACACTGTGGAGCGCGTGCAAGTTCCCGAGTGCATTGAGCTGTTCGCGCCGTTCGAGTATCCCGTTGTCGCCAAGGCCGCTGCTGAGGTCGCACGCCTGAAGCTGGAGATTGAGTCGAGCGAACCCGAGCGGAGGAAAATCGCCGATGAGGTCGATGCGCTCACTGGTCGCGCCAACGCCAAGCGCGTTGAGGCGAACGCCATCCGCTCCCGTCGTCTGGCCGGTCACGAAGAAGCCAGTGATGCGGCGACACTGCACTTGCTTGAAGCGGACGCAAACGATCTCGGAGGCCTGGCGCGGGCAGCTCAGCAGCACCTTCAAGTCTTGGGGCAGCCGGTTATGGCCTTGCTGCAACAATTGGCAGCCGCTGAGCAAAAAATGAAGGCAGCTCAGGTGGAAGCGGCGCTGCACGGCCAGGCCGATCGCGTGCGTGCGCTGGAAGCCGCGCTCATCGATGGCGTGCGCGAACTGCGCGGCAGCATGCTCAAGGTCGGGTTTACGAACCTGCCGAACTTTTTCTTGCCGGCGCAGAAGCTGCGCGATGTGGCAAATGGGTTGCCTGTATGAGTGCAACCGCTCGTACCAACAAGGGCCGCTTCCCGCCTGGCGTGAGCGGCAATCGCAAGGGCCGTCCAACCAACATACGCCGAATTCGCGAGCAGTACGAAGCCGACCTGTTGGCACTGGGAGCGACCAAGGAGGATATCGATACGCTGCTTGACGTCAGCTCCGATAAGGCCAAAGGCGTTGCAGCCGTCGTCGCGCTGGCTGCGACCGTCGTAGACCTGATTCACCACTCCGACTCCGTCCGTCGCAACCGATTCAACCAGATCTGAGCGGCGGTTTTGCTGGCGCATATCCCGCGCCGGCCTTTTTATTCAAGGAGCACCAACGTGGCTGCCAAGAAGAAGAGTTTTAGCGAGCTGCTCAAGGAGCTCAACGAGTTTGATACCAAGCCACGTCAGCGGCTGCTGGTGAAGTCGCACGTTGCCAGTGGCGCGAAGGCGACGCAGAAACCAGCCATATCTAAGCAGGACCTGGGCTTGCTGCTCAAGTCTGCGATCAACGATGCGGTGGCGTCCGGCCGGCTGTCTGGCACCAGCGCGGTGACGGGCCTGAGGGCTCTCGGGTTGGAGGAGTGACTATGGCGCGCAAGGGCACTTTCGGCGATGCGCTCGCCAAGGCCATGGACCTCGACGCCGTGTACGAGACTGAAAATTACGGCAACGACGTGATCTGCCGCATGCTTGCGCATGTCGCAGGGAGGGAAACTCCGACCTCCAGCCCCTCCAGCCCCTCCAGCCCCTCCAGCGGCTCGCATGCGCTGCAATCGCGTACTAGGCAAGGGGTAGGCGACCCGGGCCAGAATGCGTCTCTGAAGCTGCTCGTCAAAGCGCGCTCAGCCTCGTCGGGCTCACTGGCTGCCAAGAAACCTCAACCTCAACGCCGTCCATGGAGCCGCGCGCAAGTTGAGCGAGCGCTGAACGATGGTGTAATGCAAGGTCATATCAGCGGCACGGCGGCGGTCGCTGCATTGAAGGCCTTTGACGGCAAGCGTTGACTGCTCGCACGATACTTGACGGTATGTATGACGGTTCGAAAAGCCGCAGGTGCTGGATACCCGTTTTCCACAAGGACTTTTCATGCTGATTGACAATTGAGTGGGAGTGATCTTCCAATAAGATCTGCTGGAAATTCTGGCTCTGAAAGGCCTGCATCTCTTCTGAGGTGCAGGCCTTTTTTGCGTTAGCGCGGAGCTTGTTGGGAGCGTGCGGGTGCAAAGGATTCAGTGCACCATCATCGGTCTGACTGATCGGCTTTCAGTCAGCGCTTCTTTCAAACGCTTAGCGATGTTAGCTTTTGAGGCGTTGGGATTGTTGAGTTGCTTCGTTCGTGAATCGATCCTCAAGCGCTTTGATGTGCAACTGAAGCTGTTCATTCCATTGTTTCCCATCGACGCCCGAGTGAATCCGGCGATGGCAGTTGGGGCAGATGGCTCCAACCCATTGTGGATGATCAGGGCCGTCGTCAGCCATCCGTTGAGTATGGTGAGGCTCGAGGTAAGGAGTGCCGTCTAGCCGCATGAAGGGGGCATCGCTCTTGCATGCTTCGCATATGCCGTTCGCACGTGCCAATACATAAGTTTTTACATGCTGACTGCGTTCATACCACGTACGTTTTGTGTTTCCCTGCTTTTGTTGGCTTGGTGTTTCTGCTGCGATTAGCGCCGCATCTCGAAGCTCGGCGTGTGTTTTGTAGGAGTCTGGACTGCCTGCTGAGCGAGGGGTTGTCGCGTAGCTAAAACTGGGGGTATCCGTTGTAGCAATGAGTTGGAAAACGATAACTTTCCGCTCGACCTTATTCTTGTCTTTGCCGCGTACTTCTTCCCAGGACGCGCACTGAAAACAGCCCTCGAAGCTAACGCCGTTGCCTTTTCCGAGGTCTTTGAAAAGTAGGAGGTCTTTCTGGTTTTTGTAGTGATCACGGATGGCTAAATTGCCTTTGGTGAACTTCATGTCACCTTCTTGTCCCTCGCCGGTGTAGCGGAACACATCTTTTTCAAGCCAGCCGTCGGAGTAACCATAGGCTTCGCCGCTCGCGCCCGTGAAGAGAAAGATGCTTGGAAATTGGCTGAGAGTCCAAATGCCAGGTTGTAGGGAGCCACCGTAGCGTGCAGCCAGTTGCACTCTCTTATAAACGTCGCCAATGACCAGTTCCGTCGATGGATTGGGTGTGGTCACGATCAAAAAACCAAGGTGCGCCAGCAATGACTTGATATCTGGGTGAGAGCCGGGAAGTTCACGTGGGCGACGAGGTTTTCGCTGATGCTGAATGGAGAAGGCGGCTGTAGCGATAGCGTCGGAGTCGTATAGGTTTCCGTTGTACTCAAGCCGATGCTTCCACGACCTCTTGCAATTGTGCTTTTTTAAGAATCCATCTCGTCCCAGTTGGTCGCACTCCGCAATGGCTTGCCTCACCGCATTTGGGTCAGTCAACTCAGTGATGTATTGATTCAAGCCATACCTCATTAGTAACTTCTGTGTTCAATTTGTTCTATTGGGTTGCAAGGATACATTCGTTTGCGGTTCGAATCGACTTTCATTGCGCCGTTCGATGGACGCTGCGCGGAGTTGGGCATTGTGGGTGATAGCCGTTCAATGCACCTATTGACGATGGAGTGGCCGCTTCGCGAGAATGCGTGTGGCTATTGATTCGGTTAAATCGTTTGCAAGATTTATCCATCGCTTCTTTGAAGAGGTCGTATATGAGTTCAACACTGAGATTTCTGAGCACTCTGCTCCTGGCGATCTTCGCCACCACCAGCCTCGCCATGACCAAAGCCGAGCACAGTGCCGAGAAGCATCGCATTGCCAATGAATACAAGTCCGCGATCCTGCATTGCCGGACGTTGGTGGGGAATGCGCGGGATGTGTGCAAGCAGCAGGCAAAGGGGCGGGTGGGGGTGGCGAAGGCGCAGCTCAATGCGCGGGCCAACCCGAGTGTCAAGAGTGCGTACAAGGTGGATGTCGCCAAAGCCAAGGCGGCCAATTCGGTGGCTCGGGAGAGGTGTGATGATCTGGTGGGTGAGGCGCGCTCGGTGTGCAACCGGCGCGCCAAGGCCAACTACGCCAGCGCCAAGGATCGTGCGGCCAGCAAGCGTTAGTTGGTTAGTTGGCTAGTTGAGTACCCAGTCGCAGGCTTCGGCGCGGCGGCGCGGCAGGGTGATGATGGACGACGTGGGGCGGTCGAGCTGGCGGGTCCAGGCGCCGTAGACTCTGCGGGCGACGGCGTGCAAGGCGTCGACGCGCGCGGGCAGGTTTTCGAGGATCTGCTTTTCGCATTGACATGATGGGCCGCTGGCACACAGCAGTTCGTGGCGGCCTTCTTTGCACCAGGCTTCGAGGCTTGGGGCGGTCACTTCGAGGTGGCCCTGGAATGCCCAGTTCCTTCCGTGGCGAAATCCTTTGTTGAGGCAGTAAGTGCCGTACATGGTGCGGGTGGCGCCGCGCGGGATTTCGAAGGTGTCGTAGTGCCAGTTGAACATCATCGTGCGCGAGGGGATCTGCAGATCGTGCTGGGCGTCTGGGGTGACCCATATCTGGCTCCAGCCGATGTTGGGGCAGGCGTTGCGTGAGACCTTGGCACCCATGGCGTGGGCGAGCATCTGTGCGCCGAAGCAGTGGCCGAGCACGGGCACGTCGCTCGCGATGGCGGATTGCAGCAGGGTGCATTCGTCACGCATCCATGGCAACTGTTCGTTCACCCCGTGATTGCTGCCGAGGATGATGATGCCGCGAAAGGTGCTGGCGTCGTGCGGCGCGGTGCCGTCTTCGGGTGGACAGATGATCTGGTAGGGAATGTTTTGCTGCTGCAGATGATCGAGCAGCACGCCGGGGCCTTGGTTGGTTTCGTGCTGCAGGATGGCGACGGGTTTCGTCATGAGGTGCTGGCTTGGCTTGTGCAAGCTGCGTGTTGTGAAGGCCTCAATGTAGAAAGGCGGGCATCAAGCGCTGCTTCAATCTGCGGGGGTGGGCGTCAAGACGATGTCAAGAGTGCTCGGGAAGCTTGGACTTTCTAAGCAAGCCATTGCGTCAAATTAGCTGGATTGACATGTTGAGATTCGTCAGACATGTCTTATTGAATGCCATACTCGCCCGATGCGTTTTTCTGTTTTCGGAGCCGTGCCGCTCTTGCTTGCTTCGGGTTCTTTGTTTTTTTCTTTCTCGG
This sequence comes from Diaphorobacter sp. HDW4A, assembly GCF_011305995.1. Taxonomy (GTDB): domain Bacteria; phylum Pseudomonadota; class Gammaproteobacteria; order Burkholderiales; family Burkholderiaceae_C; genus Diaphorobacter_A. Next base: position 1,126,426 of record NZ_CP049910.1, read on the forward strand.
CGTCGGCGGAATCGTTCCGCGATTGCCCGCAGTTCTTTCCCTCGCGCCCGCCGGTCGTCAAAGATGCTCCGCGTCTGCGCGAGCTGTGCTTCAACGAGTTCGCAGTGCTGCATTCCGGCGAGACCAAAACGCCGCTCTATGTGGCGCAGCGCCTGAATGCGCGTGGGTTGGAGGCGGGGGCACACATCAAGCGCAAAGACAAGTTCTATCCAGAGGCGCGGCTGCCGTCTGCGGACCGGGCGCAGTTGGATGACTACAAGCGCTCAGGCTATTCACGCGGCCACATGGCGGCTGCGGGCGACATGGCCACGGAGCAGGGCAAGGCGCAGAGCTTTTCTCTGGCCAACATGGTGCCACAGGACCCCAAGCACAACGGCGGGGCGTGGGGGCAGATCGAGCAGGACACGCGGCGCTACATCCGCCGGGCCGACGGTGATGTGTTCGTGATCACCGGGCCGGTGTTTGGCGCGTCACCCCAGACCATTGGTGCAAACCATGTGCGCGTGCCCGAGGCGGTCTTCAAGCTGGTCTACGACCCGGGCACGGGCAAGAGCTGGGTGCATTGGCAGGAGAACGCTGCCAAGACGCGCGTGACGCCGCCGATCTCCTATGCGGAATTCGTGCGACGGACGGGGCTGAACTTCCTCGCGGATTGAAGCCAGTTCAGGGCTTCTTGCTGGCTTCCGGGATGGACACGGGCGCGACGGTCTTGTCCACGACGGGGCAGTCGTCCGTGTTGGGTGTGAAGACCATGCGGGAGTCGGCGGTGAAGCGTTTCTTCACTGCGTCGGCGAGCGGCTGGCGCAGGTCGACGGGGCTTTGCGTGCTCTGGAAGACCAGCTCATCTTTGCCGTTGTAGATCGAATAGCAGTGCGCCTGTGCAACCGCTGGAATGCAGCTTGCCGCCACGGCTGCTGCGAGCGCCAATGCGCTTGTGAACTTGACCATGCTGGATACGCTCCCTCGTGTGAAATGTTTGAACTGCTCCGATTCTAAAAGGCGTAGCACAAATTGTTTCAATGTCGACCTGCGTGCGGGCAAATAGGTGGAGTCGAGAGTTCACTCAAAACCCGCGTTACCGAAGGTGGTCCAATCAGCCCGCCTTGTGGGTTGGGCATGCCGACTCTTCTATCATTCACCATTCAAGGTTTTGGGAGCGTTGCTTGTCGATGTCTCCTGTTTTGCCGGTTGCAGGACCAGCGAAGGAAAGAGGAACTCGGTATGAAGCCAAGGTTGGCAATTGCGCTCGGCGCATTGGGCATTGCGGGCGCGATGGCGCTCACGGGTTGTGCGAGCAGCGGCAAAAGCGAGAAGAAGCCCAGCGCCAATGACATTGCGGCGCAGGTGAAGGAAGGTGTGTCGGAGTCCGGCGCGAAACTGGTGAGCATTCGGCCGCTGCGCTCGGGTTGCAGCCAAGGGCAGCACAATCTGCAGAACACCTTCCAGTGTCCTGTGATCGGCGCGGATTGGACGAGCGCACGTGCAGGCATTGCGCGTCTGACCATCGGCGTGCCCGATCTGACCGGCGCGGGGGTGACCGGAGCGGATTTCCATCTGGGCGCGAGCGAGGTGGTTCGCGTGCGCAACAAGTCATCCTTGCAGCCGACGGCGACTGCCTATCCGGCAACCTCGTTCGATGTGCCGCTCACCTTTGTCGAAAAGCTGGCCTACGGCCCGCGTAGCTGGGTGCGGGTGTACACGGGTGAAGAACGCTATATCGATGCGACGGTGAACAGCGGTGAAGACACGGCCGAGGCCGTCGAGGGACTGGCGTATTTCATGAAGTCGGTTGACCAAGGCAGCGGCCGCACGCCCAGCGAGGCGGCCAAGGGCGGAGGGCTGTTTGATCGACTGGGATTGGGCGATGAACGCGGCTCGAGCGACGGCAAGGGCGTAGAGGGTATGCACCCACGGTGATTCTCTAGACCACGCGGCCCATGCTCGAAGTCTTCATCGCATTTCTCAAGCTGGGGCTGACCTCGTTTGGCGGCCCGGTGGCGCATCTGGGCTACTTCCGAACCGAGTTCGTGGAGCGTCGCGGTTGGCTGGATGACCGCAGTTATACCGATCTGGTGGCGCTGTGCCAGTTTCTGCCGGGGCCTGCGAGCAGCCAGGTGGGTATGGCGCTGGGCATGAAGCGGGCGGGCTGGCCCGGTGCGCTGGCCGCGTGGGTCGGGTTCACGCTGCCGTCGGCTATGGCGCTGACCGTATTTGCATTTGGGGTGACGCACTGGCTCGCGCTGGCCCAGTCGGGCGTCGTGCATGGGCTCAAGGTGGTGGCCGTGGCGGTGGTGGCGCAGGCGGTGATGGGCATGGCGCGCTCGCTGTGTCCGGATCGTTTGCGCGCTGGTGTGGCGATTGCGGCGGCCATGCTGGTGCTGCTGGTGCCGGGGGCGTGGGCGCAGATCGCGGTGATGGCGCTGGGTGCGCTGATCGGTCGATTCGCGCTGCGACTGCCGCAAGGCACTGCTTTGGCTCAAGACAGTTTTGGCATCGGCACGCGCGCGGGGGCTGTGCTGCTGGCGCTGTTTGCCGGGCTGCTGCTGGCCTCGTTTGTTGTGGCTGATGCCACGCAGTCACCGCTGCTGGCGCTGGCGGCGCGGTTCTATCAGGCGGGCTCGCTGGTGTTTGGCGGCGGGCATGTGGTCTTGCCGCTGCTGCAGTCGGCTGTGGTGCCTGCTTTTCTTTCCAACGATGTATTCCTTGCCGGGTATGGCGCGGCGCAGGCCGTACCGGGGCCGCTGTTCACGTTTGCGGCCTATCTGGGCGCGGCCCTGCCTGCGTCGTTGCAGGTGTGGGGTGGCTGGGGCAGCGCGCTGCTTATGCTGTTCGCGATCTTTCTGCCTGCATTTTTGCTCGTGATCGGGGCCTTGCCGTTCTGGCAGAGCCTGCGCACGCGTCCCGGCGTGCAGCGCGGGATGGCGGGGGTGAATGCGGCCGTGGTCGGCGTGCTGCTCGCCGCGTTGTATGACCCGGTGTGGACCAGCGCCATCCATGCACCTGCCGACTTCGCGCTGGCAGTGTTCGCATTCGGGCTGCTGGTGTTTGCGCGCTGGTCGCCGGTGTGGGTGGTGCTGATCGCTGCAGCTTGGGGATTCACTGCAGGGTTCTGATGGTTGGCTATTTCTTGCGGGCCCAAGTTTGCTGCAGCAGCATGCCTACGACCATCGAGACGACGAAGATCACCACTTCTTTGTGCATCGTAAAAAGGTTCATCAGCGCCGGTCCGGGGCAGAAGCCCGCGAGGCCCCAGCCGATGCCGAACATGGCCGAGCCGAGCAGCAATCGCGTGTCGATCACGCTGGCGGTGGGCAACTGCATGGGCTCGCCGAGCAGGGCGGTCTTGCGGCGCTTGGCCCAACTGAAGGCGATCAGGCCGACGGCGATGGCGCCCACCATCACAAGGGCGAGGGATGGGTCCCAGGTGCCGAAGAAATCCAGAAAATTCTGAACCTTGGCCGGGTTGCCCATGCCGGAGAGCATCAGCCCGAGGCCGAAGATCAACCCGGCGACAAGTGCGGAAAGTATCGAAAGCATGGTGGTGCGATCCTGTTGTGGGTCGGTTCAGTTCAGCACATGGCGCATCACGAACACGGTGAGTGCGCCGAATCCGATGAAGGTGGCAGTGGCCGCGAGCGAGCGTTTTGACAGGCGCGAGAGCCCGCAAACGCCGTGCCCGCTGGTGCAGCCGGATCCGAGCCGCGTGCCGAAGCCCACGAGCAGTCCGGCGAGCACAATGATGCGCGGGTTGCTGGGCATTTCCACCGCGGGCAGCGGCGCGAACAGTTGCCACACGAAGGGCGACACAAGAAGGCCGACGATGAACGCCAGCCGCCAACCCCAGCCGAAGTAATGCGCCCAGGCGTCGCGCTGCATCAGCGTGCCGAGGATGCCGCTGATGCCCGCGATGCGGCCGATCAGCACGATGAGCATGGTGCTGGCCACGCCGATCAGCACACCGCCCGCAAGGGCAGGGCCGGGCTGGAACGAGTCCCAGAGAATGGTGGTCATGCTTGCGCTCCTTTCGCGCAGAAAAGCCGGTGAATGTGCTGCATCAGATCGAGCGCCCGCCCATCGGCAAGGTGATACCAGATGAACTTGCCTTCGCGGCGCGTGTCCACCACGCCTTCGCGGCGCAACACGCCTAGCTGCTGCGAGAGCGTAGGCTGGGCTATGCCGGTGAGCGCCTGCAACTCGCCCACGGTACGCTCGCACTCGGCCATTTGGCACAGCAGCAGCAGGCGGTCTTCATTGCCCAGCAGCTTGAGCATGGAAACGGCTTCGCCCGCATGCGCGCGCAGGGAATGGATGTCGAGCGCTGGCATCTCGGGGGCGGCAGTTGCGGGGTGTTGGGTCTGATCTTTCACGATGCAGACATTCTATTTTAAAGTATATTGTCTGCGTGCTCGGGTTGTCATTCATCGGCTACCCACGATCTGTTCGAGATGCTGGGTCAGTGTTGCGGCCGAAAGTTCGCCCGAGCGCACCGCCACCTGCTTGCCCTCGGCGTCGAAGAACAGGGTGGTGGGCAGGGCGCGCTGCTGCACCATGCGGCTCAGGCTTTCCTCGCCGTCGAGTACCACGCTGCCTGGGCTCATGCCGATCTGCTGCACGTAGCGCAGCACAGCCTCAGGTTTTTCGCCCTGATTGACGTAGACAAAGCGTACGTTGGGATGCGCCTTTTCTGCGGCCATCAGCACCGGCATTTCGCGGCGGCAGGGCGGGCACCAGGTGGCCCAGAGGTTGACGACCACGGGCTGGCCCTTCAATGCGGGCAGCGACACGGATTGCGCATCGAGCGCCACGCCGGTGAACTGCGGCAGCGTGGCGTTGCTTGGCGCGAGCATCGACAGGCCAAACGTGCCGCCAAGCCAGATCGCGCAGAACAGCGCGGCACCCGTCGTCACGGCCTTGGCCGCCTTGCTTTGCCACACCCACAGCGCGAGCACGTAGACGCCGATGGCGATCAGGCCGACGACCGGCTCCCAGCCGCCATCGCGGATGTCGATGATGGCCCACAGGCTCCCGGAGTAGGCAGATGCGTACTGCGCGACAAAGGCCAGACGTGCTGCTACAAGGCCCAGCAGAGCGATCAGCCAGACATGCTTTTCGATCTTCACTCCTTGCTTGCGCGCGAGGCGCTCGGCCATATGCGTGCTGGCAAACCAGCCGATGAAAAGAACGATGAGAGCCCACGCGAGCGTGAGAGGACCGATTTGCAGTGTTTGCCCCATGGAAAGTCGCTTTGCCTTTATCTGTGCTCTTTGCGGTTCGGGAATGAACCGTCGAGCATATCGACTATGGGGCCTGCAAATGGTTCCTTGTGGGTTCCCTGATATGGGCTCTCCGTTCAGGCCAGCGTCATCAGGCTGGCGTTGCCACCCGCAGCCGCCGTGTTCACGCTGAGCGCGCGCTCCAGCACGAGGCGCTCGAGTGCTACGCGGTCGTCGTTGCCAACATGCGTGACGTTGATGATCGCGCCGGGGCGCTGCGCGATCTGTTCGCAGAGCTGCTGGAGCGACGCGTCGTCGCCCGCATGCAGCACCACGTCGAAGTGCACGCTGTCGCGGCTCCAGTCGCTTGCGAGCACAATGCGCTGCTGTACGGCAGCGGGCAGTTGCGCATGCAGGGTCTGCGCGGTACTGGGCCAGAGAGCGCGCGATCCGACGGCGAGCACGGCGCTCAGTTGCACGAGCAAGGCATCGTCATCGGGGGCGATGCAGAGCACTTGCTCGCGCGGCAGCACGCGGTATTCGTTGCGTTCGCCGGTGGGGCCGGGCAGGGTACAGAGCATGCCTGCGCAGGCCGATTCGGCATGGGCTGCACAGGCGGTGCGTGCGCGGCTGCGTTGGTGCTGTGCGGCCCAGTCGCTCAGGGCCTGCAGCGGTGCCTGCAGGATGCGCTGTGCGCTGAGGTCGGGCACCTTGGCTGCCGTGCGCGCGAGGGCCGTGCGAGCGGCGCTTGCGGGGTGGCGCGTCATCAATCGCAGCATGTAGAGCGGGCCGCCCGCCTTGGGGCCCGTGCCCGAGAGGCCTTCGCCGCCGAACGGCTGCACGCCTACGACCGCGCCGACGATGTTGCGGTTCACATAGAGGTTGCCGGCCTGCGCGCGTTCGATGACCTTGTTCACCGTTTCGTCGATGCGCGTGTGCAGACCTTGCGTGAGGCCGTAGCCTGTGCCGTTGATCTGGTCGAGCAACTGATCGAGATTCTCGCGCTCATAGCGCACCAGGTGCAGCACCGGACCGAACACCTCGCGGCCCAGATCGGCGATGGTGTTCAGGGCGATCAGCGTCGGCTTCACGAAGCTGCCGTTCGCGAGCTCATCCATTTGAACCTGCGGTTGGAAGATCGCGTGGCCCTTGGCGCGCATGTTTTCGATGTGCGCTTCTATGGTGCCGCGCGCCTCTTCGTCGATCACCGGGCCCATGTCCACCGCCAGGCGCGTGGTGTCGCCCACATGCAGTTCCTGCATCGCGCCGCGCAGCATGGTGCTCACACGCTCGGCCACGTCGGCCTGCACGCAGAGCACGCGCAGCGCGGAGCAGCGTTGGCCGGCGCTGTCGAACGCGGACGACACAACGTCGACGACCACCTGCTCGACCAGCGCGGACGAGTCGACGATCAGCGCGTTCTGCCCACCGGTTTCAGCGATCAATGGAATCGGCTGGCCGTGGGCATCGAAACGCTTGGAGAGATTGCGCTGCAGGATGCGCGCGACCTCGGTCGAGCCGGTGAACATCACGCCCATCACGCGGGCATCCCCGACCAGCGCGGCACCCACGGTCTCACCGCGACCCGGCAGCAGTTGCACCACGGCCTCGGGCACGCCCGCGCGGTGCAGCAGGCGCACGGCGTGGGCGGCGATCAGCGGGGTCTGCTCGGCAGGCTTGGCGAGCACGGTGTTGCCTGCGGCGAGCGCCGCTGAGACCTGGCCCACGAAGATCGCGAGCGGAAAATTCCAGGGGCTGATGCAGGTGACCGGGCCGAGCGGCGCATAGCTTGCCGCATCGCTTTGCAGCAGCTCGGCCTGTGCGGCGTAGTAGCGCAGAAAGTCCACGGCCTCGCGCACTTCGGCGACGGCGTTGGCTGCCGTTTTTCCGGCCTCGCGCATCGTCAGGGCGATGAGCGGTAGCAGCTCGGCTTCCAGCAGATCGGCGGTCTTGCACAGCAGCGCCGCGCGTTCGGTGGGAGCGGTCGCGGCCCATGCATTTTGAGCGGCCTGAGCGGCCGTCAGCGCGGCGTCGACATCGGCCTCGGTCGCTTCCTGCACCTGACCGACTAGCTCGCGGCGGTCGGCGGGGTTGGTGACGTTGACGATCTCGCCTTGGCTGCGGCGGCCCGCGATCAGCGGCACTGCATGGGGCGGCTGTGTGGCGCTTGCGTGCAGCGCGGCATCAATGTCCGCGAGCACGAATTCGCTTGAAAGATCGAGGCCAGCGGAGTTGCGGCGTTCGGTGCCGTAGAGCGCGGGCGGCAGAGGAATGCGCGGATGGGGCAGGGCGGCCGTGCCTTCCTTCTTCGTGTCGGCATCGACGGTGTCAACCGGATTTTCGATCAGTGACTCGAGTGGCAGATGGTTGTCGGCCACGCGGTTCACGAACGAGGTGTTGGCGCCGTTTTCCAGCAGGCGGCGCACGAGGTAGGCGAGCAGCGTTTCGTGCGTGCCGACGGGAGCGTAGACCCGGCAGGGGCGGCCGAGCTTGCCCTTCTGGCTGCCGACGACTTGTTCGTACAGCGGTTCGCCCATGCCGTGCAGGCACTGGAATTCATATTGGCCCGGTGCGTAGGTCGCAGGGTCGGCCAGCGTGTAGAGGGTGGCCAGCGTCTGCGCGTTGTGCGTGGCGAACTGCGGATAGACGGCGTCGGGCGCGGCGAGCAGCTTGCGCGCGCAGGCGATGTAGGACACGTCGGTGTGCGACTTGCGCGTGTAGACCGGGTAGTCGGCCAGGCCGTCGACCTGCGCGCGCTTGATCTCGCTGTCCCAGTAGGCGCCCTTGACGAGGCGCACCATCAATCGATGATCGGTGCGGCGCGCCAGATCGATCACGAAATCGATGACGAAGGGGCAGCGTTTCTGATACGCCTGAATGACGAAGCCGATGCCCTTGAAGCCTCGCAAGGAGGGCTCGTGGCACAGGCGCTCGAGCAGGTCAAGCGAGATCTCAAGGCGGTCGGCCTCTTCGGCGTCGATGTTCAGGCCGATGTCGTGCTGGCGCGCGAGGTTGGCGAGCTTGAGCACGCGGGGGTACAGCTCGTCCATCACGCGCTGGTGCTGCGCGCGGCTGTAGCGCGGGTGCAGGGCGCTGAGCTTGATCGAGATGCCCGGGCCTTCGTAGACGCCGCGCCCGTTGGAGGCCTTGCCGATGGCGTTGATTGCGTCCACATAGGACTGCATGTAGCGCTCGGCATCGTCGGCTGTGAGCGCGGCTTCGCCCAGCATGTCGTAGGAATAGCGAAAGCCCTCGGCCTCAAGCGGCGCGGCGTGCTTGAGCGCCTCGGCAATCGTCTCGCCAGTCACGAACTGCTCGCCCATCATGCGCATGGCCATGTCCACGCCCTTGCGGATCAGCGGCTCGCCGCCGCGCGCGGTGATGCGGCGCAGGGCGTCTTTGAGTCCGCCCTCGCTGTGCGTTCCCACCAGCTTGCCGGTGATGAGCAGGCCCCAGGTGGCGGCGTTCACGAACAGCGACGGACTCTTGCCCAGATGGCGGTCCCAGTCGCCGTTGCTGATCTTGTCGCGGATCAGCGCGTCGCGCGTGGCAGCGTCGGGAATGCGCAGTAGCGCCTCGGCCAGACACATCAGCGCTACACCCTCCTGTGATGACAGCGCGAACTCCTGCAGCAACCCCTGCACGATGCCCGCACGGCCTTGGTCGGACTTGCGTTCGCGCAGATTGCGCGCCAACTGCAGCGCGAGGTCGTGCACTGCTCCCTGCTTGTCAGCAGGCACGCGCGCCATGGTGAGCAGCGGGGCGATGGCCTCGGGCTCGTCGATGCGGCAGGCGGCGGTGATGGCCTGACGCAGGGCGTCATCGTGCTGGACGCGGGGGGCGAAGGCCGGGTGAGCAGAGGCTGGGGCAGTGTTCATGGTGTGCGGTGAGTGGCTGAATTTCAGTATGTGGCGATCATCTCGGTTTTGCGACAGAATTAATGTTCAAAATATGAGGGTTGATAGCGAATGATTCAATTCGAAAAAGGATTTTTGTAGTGGAAATAGACAGGATTGACAGAAAGATATTGAATATCCTCCAGCGGGATGGCCGAATCGCCAACCTCAAGCTCGCCGAGGAGGTGACGCTGTCGCCCACCGCCGTGCTGGCGCGGGTGCAGCGGCTCACGCGCGACGGCTACATCCTCGGCTACGAGGCGCGGCTCAATCCGTTGCTGCTGGGTGCGGGCATGCTGGTGTTCGTCGAGGTGCTGCTCGACCGGACCACGCCCCATGTGTTCGAGCAGTTCAACGCAGCGGTGCAGACGCGCTTGGAAATCATGGAGTGCCACATGGTCGCGGGCGGTTTTGATTACCTGCTCAAGACCCGGCAGGCCGACATGGAGGCCTATCGCCGCTTCGCGGGCGAGGTGCTCTGGCAGCTCCCTGGCGTGCGCGAGACGCGGACCTACGCGGTCATGGAGGAGGTGAAGAACTCCACTCATCTGCATGTTGGTACGTGACGATGCAGAACTAGTTGAAAACCGCTATGGCTTTTGCGAGCCAAGTAGCAATAATGGAATGCATGACGGCACACCGATGCCGAATAGTTCGAAGGGAGAGCGATATGACCAAGTCTTCAATTTCGCGCGCTGGCGGCCTGTTCGCGGCGGCATTGCTTTGCGTTCTGTCGACATCTCAGGCGCAAGCGGCTTGCTATGAACTTTACAGTGCTAAAAGCGAGCTGCTCTATCGCTCCACACAATCTCCGGTGGACCTTTCACGACCGCTGCACCAGACGGTTCCCGCGGTCGCACCGGGCGCCAAGCTGGTCTTCACGCCCAACAGTCAGGGCTGCGAGATCGACTTCAACAAGCTGCAACCGCAGGCCATCGTCGAGATTGAGGGGGATGGCTTTCGCACCATGAGCCCGCGAAACCCGCGTCGCGCCGGCCGCAGTTGAATGACTTAGTCGTCGTGTTTTGTAACTTCTGAACGACACGGCAGATGTGTTTCTCGAGCTATTGCAAACGGATACATCCTGTCTATCTCGCGCTCTGCAACTTTCAGACACAACAATTGTCAAAGATCATGACATCCTGAACGGCATGTCGCGCGTTATGGAGTGAGAACCCCAACGCCGAAGTCGGTGAGCGCCAGTGAAATCCTTCCGCTCTCACCATTGTTTCAAGGAGAATTTCATGATCCAAAGTCGCTCTCTGTACGCTCTGGCTGCCAGTGCGAGCTTGGCTCTGGCAATGTTGACAGCTGCTGGTACTGCGCAGGCGCACGGTGGTGTGTCTTGGTCTGTCGGCATTGGCGTCCCCGGCGTGGCCGTGGGCGTCGCAGCACCACAGCCTTATTACTACGCACCGCCTCCGGCGTACTACGCGCCCCAACCTGTCTATGTTCCGCAGCCACCTCCGGTGTATTACCGTCCTGCGCGACCGGTTTATTACGCCCCGCCGGTCGTGGTGGCACCTCCTGCCGTCTACTACGGTGGTGGGTATCGTGGTGGTCATCGTCATCACCACCATCGCGACCGCAATTGGCGCTGAGATACTGCGCTGATATCTGCGTTTTGCGTGCGAACGGCCCGTTGGGGCCGTTTTTCGTTTTGGGAGAACGATAATCACCATTGACAGCCCGCGTCTGGCAAGTACTTCCTGAAGGTGCGGGTGCGGCGATTTCTCCTCAGCATCAGAAGAACACCATGACCCCAAGCGTTTTTGTCCTCAACGGCCCCAACCTCAACCTGCTCGGCACGCGTGAACCGGCGGTCTATGGATCGCAGACGCTGGCGGATGTCGAAAAGATCTGCGCGACTGCCTGTCAGCGCCACGGCTTCGATCTGGTGTTTCGCCAGAGCAATCACGAGGGCGACCTCGTCGACTGGATCCACGAGGCAGGCCGCCTGCATGCCGAGGGCAAGCTGCGCGGCCTGGTGTTCAATGCTGCGGCCTACACGCACACGAGCGTGGCGCTGCTCGATGCGGTGAAGGGCACGGGCGTGCCGATGATCGAGCTGCACATCAGCAATGTGCACGCGCGTGAGGCCTTCCGCCACCACTCCTATCTTTCTGCCGCCGCCAAGGCGGTGATGTGCGGCTTTGGCGTGGCGGGCTACGGTCTGGCAATCGACGCGATGGCCGGATGGAAGGCGTGAGCGCCATGTCAGAGGAAGTTCTCGCACAGTTGCCGCCGCCCGCATCGGCAGCTCCGCTGGAAGCGTCGGCCACGGTGTACCGCACAGCAAGTACCAATGGCGATATCGTCTGGCATGTATGGGGCGAGCTGGCCGAGGGTGATCTGCCGCTGGTGCTGTTCCATGGCGGCAGCGGCAGCTGGATGCACTGGATCCGCAACATCGCCGATCTGGTCGCCGCAGGCCGGCAGGTCTGGGCGGTCGATCTACCGGGCTTTGGCGACTCGGCCGCGCCGGAAGTCGGCAGCGACGCGGACGCCATCATCGAGCCGCTGTGCGAGAGCATGCGCGAGCTGTTTGGTCTGCAGCAGTGCGATCTGGTCGGTTTCTCGTTCGGCGGGATGACGGCGGGCATGCTACTCGCTGCGCATCCCGAACTGGCGCGTCAACTCGTGCTGGTAGGCGCGCCCGCAATGGGTGTGGTGCCCAAGCGGCAGTTCGAGCTTAAAGCCTGGCGTCACCTGTCGCCCGAAAAGCAGCTCGACGTGCACCGCTTCAACCTCGGCGCGTTGATGCTGTTGGACCATGCGCTGATCGAGGGCGAGGCCCTGCAGGTGCATGTCGCCAACGTAGTGCGCGACCGCATGCAGCGGCGTCGCTTGGCGCACACCGACATCCTCGCTCGCTCGCTGCCGCAGGTGAGCTGTCCGGTGCATGCCATCTACGGCGCGCAGGACGCGCTCTACAAGGCATGGATCGCTGCGTTGGAGCAGGCTTACGCCACAGCGGCACCGGATTTTCGCGGCTTTGCGCTGGTTCCCGATTGCGGACATTGGGTGCAGTTTGAGCGCCCCAAGGCGTTTCTCGACGCCTTGCTAGCGGCCTTGAAAGACGGCGAGGGCGCGTGATGAGCGCGATGGGCATGACACCGCAGGTCGACGAACGCGAGGTGGAGTTCCGTTTTATCCGTGCGCAGGGTGCGGGCGGGCAGAACGTCAACAAGGTCTCGAGCGCTGTGCATCTGCGCTTCGACGTGTCCGCATCGTCGCTGCCCGATGAGATCAAGGAGCGACTGCTCGCACTCAGCGATCAGCGGCTCACGCAGGACGGCGTCATCGTCATCAAGGCCCAGCAGCACCGCACGCAAGAAGCCAACCGCATCGACGGCCTGCAGCGCCTGCAGGAGATCGTCGACAGCGTGGCCGTTGTGCGCCGTGCCCGTCGTGCGACCAAGCCGACTTGGGGCTCGCAGCAGCGCAGGCTGCAGAGCAAGACGCAGCGCTCAAGTGTCAAGGCACAGCGCGGACGCGTCAGGGGCTCGGACTGATCACGAGCCTGCCCTGATGTTGGCGTCGCGAATCACCTGCGCATAGCGATCCACCTCCAACTTGAGCAGCTTCTGGAACTGATCTGGCGTGCCGCCAAATCCATCGACGCCGAGATGAGCAGTTTTCTTCTTGAGCGCCTGGTCGTGGACGATCTCGTTCATGTGCCGGTTCAGCAGCGCCACGATGTGCGGGGGAATTCCCTTGGGCGCAATCATCCCGTGCCATGCGACCACGTCGTAGCCCGGCACGCCGGCCTCGGCAACGGTGGGGACGTCGGGAAAAGCACTGAGCCGATGCGGCGTGCCCACTGCCAGCGCGCGCAGCTTGCCAGCCGCCACATGCTGCATGATGGCCTCGGTTCCGCCGAACATCATGTCTACGGTGCCCGCGAGCAGGTCGGCCAGTCCGGGTCCGGTGCCGCGATAGGGGATGTGCTTGGCCTTCACCTTGGCAAGGCCGAGCATGTATTCGGTGACGACCTGCAGATGCCCGCCCTGGCCGCTGGATGCATACGAGATTTCGCCGGGCCGGGCGCGCATCATCTCGATCAGCTCCGCGAGATTCTTCGCTGGAAACTTGGCGTTGACCGCGAGCACATAGCCGCTTTCGGTGAGCTGGATGATCGGCGTGATGTCCTGAACCGGGTCGAAGTCGAGCTTGTACAGGCTGGGGTTGACCACGTAACTGCCCGAAATCACCAGCAGCGTGTATCCGTCAGGGGCTGATTTGAGCGCCAGGTTGGTGCCGATGGTGGAGGCCGCTCCCGGCTTGTTTTCCACGATGACGGGTTGCCCGATGCGTTCTGCGAGGGCCGTGCTGTAGATGCGCGCAGAAAAATCCGTGCCGCCACCGGGTGCGAACGGGACGATGATCTTGATGGGCCGGTCGGGATAGGCCTTGGGCTGGGCCATCGGGTTCGAAGAAAAGAGTCCACCAGCGGCGGCCGCCGTCGCCCCGATGAATTCACGCCTGTTGATCGCCATGGATTTGCTCCTTGCATGCCTTGTCGTTGTCATTCGCAAAGCACTTGTCTTGAAACAAGAATTTGCTCGAAATCAAATTCTGGCGAGACAGGAGATCGCCCACAAATTGCCGGTGTCAATTCATTTATTCATGTGCGCAATGACTGGTCGAGGTGTCTGCGCGCGGCGGCAATGAAGCGCAGATGGAGCGGAAATGGCCAAGCCCGCGACCGATGGATCGCGGGCCCGAGTTGTGAAGGCCGTCGAGCGATGGCGCGAGGTTTGAGCCTATGCGCGGCCGTCCACCAGTTTGATCATCACTGGGTGGTAGTTCTGCGAGAAACCCGCCTCCTGTGTCCTTTTGAGCAGGTCACAGGTGTATTGCGCAATGTGCGGTTTGAAGCCCGCTTCTTCGGCCAAGGCCAGAGCGAGCGACGCGTCTTTGAGCGCGTAGTCGACCGGGAACACTTTCTCTGGAAAGTTGTCGGGCACCATGTATTTCATGCCGTGGTTGCGCAGCACGAAGCTGTCGGCGGAACCTTTGGACAGGGCCTCGAACAGTTCCTTGCTGTCCATACCCGCCTTGCGCCCGATGGTCAGCACCTCCGCGAGGGCGTTCACGCTCATCAGCACCGTGATGTTGTTGAGGATCTTGACGATCTGCCCACAGCCCGTGCCGCCGCAATGCAGCACATCGCTACCCAAGTGCGAGAGCAGGGGCTGAAGCTGCTGGAACTGTTCTGGGGTGGCCCCCACCGTAATGAACAGCGTGCCGTTGACCGCCGCTTCCTTGGTGCGGGCAACCGGCGCGTCGACATATTCGATCCCTGCTGCCTTCACTTTTTCCGCGAGGGCGCGCGTTTTCGCCACGTCGCTCGTGCTCATGTCCACGATCATGCGCGGCTTCACGGCTGCGTTCAGCAGTGCTGTCGCAACCACTTCCACCTGCTTGATCGAGGGCAGCGAGAGAAACACCACATCGGCCTGCACGGCCACGGCTTCAATGGAGTCGGCGGTCTTTGCGCCTTGTTCTTTCAGGCGTTCGATGGGGGCTGTGGTCTGGTCGAATATGGTGACGGGTAGCCCGGACTTGCGCAGCAGATTGGCGCACATGGGTTCTCCCATGACGCCGAGTCCGATGAAGCCAATTTTCTGGATGGGGGTGTTCATTTATGTTGTCTCCTGGATAGGGGGTGTTCAGTCTTCAACCTTGATCTTCGCAGTCGCGACCAGGTCTTTGTACAGGCTGGTCTCGCGCTGGATGAAGGTGGAAAACTCCGTTGGCGATGAGGCCACGGGTTGAAAGAACATCGACGAGAACTTGGTCACCACAGCAGGTGCCTGCATGGCCGTGCGCACTTCTGCATTGATGCGTGCGACGGCGGCAGCGGGCGTGCCCGTGGGCGCCCAGAAGCCGTACCAGCTTGGCATGTCGAAGCCGTTGAATCCGCTTTCGGCCACGGTGGGAAGATCGGGCAGGTCGGGCAGTCGCTTGGCGGTGGTGACAGCCAGTGCCTTCAGGCGTCCGCCTTTGACCTGCGGATAGGCCGACGCCATGGGCTCGATCATCGCGTGCACGTGGCCGCCGATCAGATCGTTGAGCGCCGGGCTGCCGCCCTTGTACGGAACGATGGGCATCTTCACCTGTGCGCGTGATGCCAGCAGCTCAGCCGCGAGATGACCCGCTGCGCCATATGCGGCAGTCGCCCACTGCACCTCGCCGGGACGCTTGCGTGCGTCTTCCAGCATGTCCTTCAATGTGTTGTAGGGGCTGTTGGCGGACACCAGCACGAGTTGGGGCAGCGCGCCGACATAGGTGATCGGCGCGAAGTCCTTGTCCTGATCGTAGGTGGTGGAAGTCATGATCAACGGGTTCACCACCTGCAGCGATGCGTTCAGCAAGATGGTGTATCCGTCCGGTGGCGCGCGTTTGACGGACTGCGCGCCGATCACGCTGTTGGCGCCTGGGCGGTTCTCGATCACCACGGGCTGGTTGAGCTGCAACTGCAACTGCGGCGCGAGCGTGCGCGCCACGGTGTCTACGGAGCCGCCGGGTGGGAAGGGCACCACCAGTTTGATGGGCTTGTTGGGATAGTCCGAGGCGTTGGCGCGGCAGTAGGGCGCGGCCACCGTGCCTGCTGCGGCGAGCAGAAGCGAGCGGCGGCGCAGCCTTGGCGGCGGATGGTTGGGCGGGTTGTTGAATGGCACGTTTGTCTCCTGGATTGTGGTGTCAGTTCTTGATGGCGAACGGATCGCGCTCGGCGTTGGAGAAGTCGATCATCACGTTGCGGGTCGTGAGATATTCGTGCAGACCGACCTCGCCGCGCTCGCGGCCGATGCCCGATTCCTTGAATCCGCCAAACGGTGCCTGCGCGGCCAAGGCACGGTAGGTGTTGACCCAGACGCTGCCCGCCTGCATGGCGCGGCTCACGCGCATGACGCGGTTGATGTCGCGCGACCAGATGCCTGCGGCCAGGCCATAACGGCTGTCGTTCGCCATGGAGATGGCCTGCTCTTCGGTATCGAATGGAATGACGGCCAGCACCGGGCCGAAGATTTCTTCCTGTGCGAGTTCGCTGTCGTTGCTCACGTCGGCAAACACCGTGGGCTCGATGAAGTAGCCCTTGTCGAGACCCGGTCCGGTGGCGCGGCGGCCTCCTGTCACCAAGCGCGCGCCGACCTGTTGGGCGCGTTCGATCGATCCCAGAATGCGCTTGAACTGGGGCTCGTTGGCGACCGTGCCCATCTCGGTTTTCGGGTCCAGTGGATCGCCCAGGCGGATCTGCGCAGCGCGTTCCGCCACGCCCTTGAGGACCTGCTCGTACACGCCGCGCTGCACCAGTAAACGTGAGCCCGCCACGCAGGTCTGCCCGGTGGCGCCGAAGATGCCCGCGAGCGCGCCGATCACGGCCTTGCCGATGTCGGCGTCGTCAAAGATGATGTTGGGCGACTTGCCGCCCAGTTCCAGCGTCACGGGGATCAGGCGACGACCGGCTGCTGCGGCGATCTCGCGACCGACGCCGGGGCTGCCGGTGAAGCTCACGCGCGACACGCCCTTGGCATTGACCAGCGCCTGACCGACTTGCGCGCCGCCCGTCACCACGTTGAAGACGCCTGGCGGAAAGCCCGCCTCCTGCACCAGTGCCGCGAATTCAAGGGTCGATGCCGATGCGTGCTCCGATGGTTTCACCACCACGCAATTGCCTGCAGCGAGTGCGGGCGCGAGCTTGTTGGCGAGCAGCGACAGCGGCGAGTTCCATGCGGTGATCAGGCCCACGACGCCGTAGGGCTCGTACATCACATAGTCCAGCACATCGGGCTGGTCGAGCGGAATCTGCTGGCCATACAGCTTGTCCGCATAGCCCGCGAAGAAGCGCAACTGGCGTCCCACCCATTTCATCTGCGAGGAGGTCTCGCGGATCACTTTGCCGTTGTCGGTGGTCTCGATGATGGACATGCGCTCGGCCTGCGCTTCGATCAGCCCGGCCAGCTTGTTCATCAGCACCGCACGTGCGACGCCCGGGGTCTGGCGCCAGACGGTCTGGTAGGCGCGCTCGGCGGCGGCCACCGCATGCTCGACATCGGCGGCATCGGTATCGGGAATGTGTGCCCAGACTTCGCCTGTGTAGGGGTTCACGCTGGGCATGGTGCGCCCGTTGGAGGGGGCGACGTACTGGCCGTCAATGAAGAGTTGGTACTGTTGAGTCACTGTGTCTCCTGCTGGGGTTTGTTATGTGAGAGTGAGGTCGCAACGTTCCCGAATCCATCGTCGTTGCGGTCAAATCGAAAGTAAATCGGGAGTTGTGGCGCTTTCCATTTCCATGTGAAGTAGCTCACGCTGACTTCGCACCGAGCATGGTGGACAGGCGCTTGGCCGCACGCAGCAAGGCGCGCGGAACCTCTCCATCCCACGCCGGATCGAGTCGGTCTGCCGGGCAGGTAGTGGACAGCGCAATCGCCATGTCGCCGTTGGCGTCGAACACCGGCGCGCTGAATGCGTTCACCGTGATCTGATGTCTGTCTGATGGAGCCTTGCCGACCGAGCGCGCAAGGCCGTGCTGACGGACGTCGGCGAGACGTGATTCCAGCTCGGCCATGTCGAGGCTGCCGGATGTGCGGCGTATGGCGAGTTCTTCATCGACGGAGCGCCGTACCTGATCCGTTTTCATGAACGCGGTGAATGCCAGGCCGGTGGCGGACTGCGTGAGGTTCACCACCACGCCGGTCTGCAGATTCGGGCTCACAGGATTCTTGGACGGCTCCCAGCGCACCAGCGTGGGGCCGTGGTTGCCCCAGACGGCGATGCCGACCGTGCGTTGCCCGATCTCTTCGCAGATCTCCGGCAGCGCGGCGCTGGCGAGTCGCACGGCCTGCATGGCCGAGAGGTTGGCGGGTTGCGTGTCCTGGCTGACATGCCCGCCGAGATCATGCGCAAAGGTCACCATGTAGCGGCCCTGACCGAACGCCAGCGGGTTGCGGGTGGAGCGTTCCATGTGCTCGATCATGCCGATGAAGATGGTGTGATCACCGCCCGGATAGGCCGCCACCTTGCGGCATTGGAGATGGGCCGCGCTGCCGTCGATGACCGGCAGGCCGTCGATGCCTGCGCTGATCTTCACGCCCGCAAACTTGTCGACGCCGGATTTGGCGAACTGGTTGGCAATCGGAATCTGGTCGTCGGCCATGATGTTGACCACGAACCGGTCCGCATCGCGAAATGCGGCATGGCTGCTCGATGTGTTGGCCTGACTCCAGAGAATGAGCGGCGGATCGAGCGACACGGAACTGAACGAATTGGCGGTCACGCCGAACGCGTTGCCGTTGGCGTCCATCGTCGTCACCACCGTCACTCCGGTGGGGAAGGCGCCGAGCACCTGGCGCAGATGCTTGCTGTCGAAATTCATGGGGTCGTGTCCTTAACTGTGTGCGAAACCTGAGCGAGCGTTGCTGCGCTTGGGAGTATGGGTTGTGAGTGGAGAGAGCTGCATTGCTCGGTTGCTGCTTTGATGATGGTCAAAGTTTGAAACGCGAGGCGTCGCAAAACAAATCGCGAGCTTCAATTGATCTATAAGCGCCGGAAATGAATGAACATATGCGGCATTTATTCGGCGGATCAATAAGTCCATCAGAGTCCAGAAATTGCCGTGTGCAGGGCTTGTGCGAATACTTCCAACCGTGCGCCGCATTGGCGCCCCGAGTCACCACCAAGGAAGACAAACGCACATGTCCACATCACCACGCCAAATGTCGCTCATCGCCTTCATGCAGGCCCAGAACTGCACGAACTATGCGGGATCCTGGAGGCATCCATCGAGCATGACGGACTCGCTCAGTCCCGAGTACTACCAGCGCGTGGCACGCACGCTGGAAGAAGGGAAGTTCGACATGGCGTTCTTCGATGATCGTCTCGCCCTTCCCGACATCTACGGCAACAGCCACCGCGACACCGTGAAGTACGGCGTGCGGGCCACCAAGCTTGAACCCACCACCGTGCTGATGGCCATGGCCATGGCCACATCGCGCCTGGGTCTGGGCGCGACATACTCCACCACTTACTACGAGCCCTATCACGTGGCGCGCCTGTACGCCACGCTGGACCTGATGACCAAGGGCCGTGTGGCTTGGAACGTGGTCACCTCGATGAACGATTCCGAAGCGGCCAACTTCGGCCATGAGGAGCATCTGGAGCACGATCTGCGCTACGACCGCGCCGACGAGTTCATGGAAGTCGTCATGGGCCACTGGGACACCTGGGCCGATGACGCGATCATCAACGACAAGGCCTCCGAGATCTACGCCGACCCCGACAAGGTGCGCCGACTCGACCACACGGGCACCTACTTCCAGTCGCGCGGACCGCTGTCCGTGCCGCGTTCGCAGCAAGGCAATCCGGTGATTCTGCAGGCTGGTCAAAGCGGACGCGGTCTGGCCTTTGCTGCGCGCTGGGGCGAGGTGGTGTTCTGCAAATACCCGACGCTCGAAGGCGGCAAGAAGCAGTACAAGTCGCTCAAGGACGCAGTCGCCAACGCGGGGCGCGATCCCGCCAGCCTGAAGATCGCGCCCGAGCTCAAGATCATCGTGGGCGAGACGGAGAGCATTGCCAAGGAAAAGCGCGACCTCATCGCCAGCCTGTCGCGTCCCATCGATGGGCTCACGATGATCGGCGAGACGCTGAACATCGACTTCTCCAATCGCCCGTACGACCAACCCTTCACCGACGAGGAACTGGCCGCCGTGTCGTGGCAGAGCCTGCGCGACAAGGTCGTTCAGGTGAGTGGCAAGAAGAACCCTTCGGTGCGCGACTTTGTCGAGGCATCGGGTCGCGGAACGCTCAACGATGGTCCTTGCTTTGTGGGCACACCCACGCAGGTGGCCGATCAGATGCAGGAGTGGTTCGAGAACGCTTGCGATGGTTTTGTGCTCTCGGGCACCACCGTGCCAGGCACGTATGAGGACATTGTTCGTCTCGTGATTCCCGAGTTGCAGCGCCGCGGTATCTTCCGCAAGGAATATCCGGGCAAGACGCTGCGTGACACGCTGGGCTTTCGTCGGCCGAATGCAGGTGACTGGAAGAAGGGGGCGCAATGAGCACGGCCAGCCCACAAAACAAAGAGGTGCGGATGATGTCCGCCAGCGGGATTCTGGGCTACGGTTTTCCGGAAGCCTCGCTGAACACGGCACTGGAGCGCAAGCCGCACATGATCGGCGTGGACGGCGGAAGCTCTGACCCCGGGCCGCATTACCTGGGATCGGGCAAGACGCTCAACTCGCGGCTCGCGATGAAGCGCGATCTGTCGTTGCTGCTGCGCGGCGCGATTCGCAACGGCATTCCGATGATGGTGGGAACCTGCGGCGGTGCGGGCGCAGAGCCGCATCTGCAGGTCTGTGCCGACATCATTCGCGAGGTGGCGAGAGAGCATGGTTTGAGCTTCAAGATGGCGCTGATCCACGCAGAGCAAGACAAGGGATTCCTGCTTGAGCAGTTGGCCGCAGGAAAGATCCGCCCGCTCGGCAACGCGCCGGAACTTAAGGCGCAGGACATCGAGGGCGCGGAGCGCATCGTCGGCATGATGGGGCCCGAGCCCTATCGGCAGGCGCTGGCGGCGGGCGCGCAGGTGATTCTCGGCGGCCGCGGAACCGACCCCGCGCCGTGGGTGGCGCTGGCGATGCACCACGGTGTTCCGGAGGCACCCGCCTGGTATGCGGGCAAGATGCTGGAGTGCGCCTGCAACGCGGCCATTCCGAAGAAACACGACTGCCTGCTGGTAACCGTGGGCGAGGACTTTGTGCAGGCCGAGCCGCTGAACCCGGAGTTGCGCTGCACGCCCATGTCCGTGGCTGTGCAGGCGCTGCACGAAAACGCCAGCCCTGTGATCCGCTATGAACCCGGCGGGGTGGTGCACAGCGAGAAATGCAATCTTTCGGCGATCACGGATCGCGTGGTGCGCATCACGGGCATGGAATGGAAGCCAGCGCCCTACACTATCAAGCTGGAAGGCGCGCGCCGCGTGGGTTTCAGCGCATTCACGATCGCCGCCACGCGCGACCCCGGACTCATCGGGCAGATCGACAGCTTTCTCGATTTTGTGCGCGAATCGACGGCCACCAAGGTCAAGGCGCTGGGCTTGGCGACGGAGGACTACCAACTGGTGCTGCGTGTCTACGGCCGCGATGGTGTGATGGGCGCATGGGAGCCATCGAAAGACGCGAAGCCTATCGAGGTATCGCTGATCGCCGAGGTGGTCGCCACCACGCAGGAGATCGCCAACGCCGCGCTGTCGCTGGCGCGGGTGACGCTGCTGCATTCCGACTTTCCGGGGCGCATGTGTCGTGAAGGCAATATGGCCTTTCCGTTCTCTCCGTCGGATGTGGAGCGTGGCCCCATCTATGAATTCATGCTCCAGCACGTCATCGAGATTGACGATCCGCTGAAGATGTTCCCCATTGAATACGAAACCGTCGGAGCCACCGCATGACCCGGTTGAAAGACATCGCCAAGGCCTGCAAGAGCAAGAATGCGGGGCCGTTCCACATCACGCTGGACATCATGTTCGACGATCTCAAGCTGTTCGAACGTGTGCGTGCCACGGGCGTCATCCGCGCGGAACTCATTGCGCAGTTGTACGGGGTGCCCGTCGATTCGGTGCAGTTCACCGAGTACCCGCCCGCACTGGCATGGAAGGCCACCATCGCGCGGCGAATTCCATCTGGCGCGGTGGGAGACACGGATATCTACGGCGCGCAGCAGCACGCACCATTGCTGGACATCGAAGTTCCCATCTGATGGATGGCCAAGAGACACATTCCGGAATTCACATGGCACACAACCACACGACCGCAAGCCACGCGCCAGCGGAAAACATTGCAGAGCAACTGGCCGAATTTGCGATGGGCGTGAAAGCGTCCGATCTGCCTCGGCCCGTTTGGGACAAATCGGTCCATCACATCATCGATTCCATCGGCATCGGGTTTGCATCGCACCACTTTGCGTTCGCCGCGCCGGGGCTCAAGGGCATCGCCGTGGCGGGCGGGTTGGGCGAGGCGAGCGTGATCGGATGCTCGCTCAAGCTGTCCGCGCGCGATGCGGCAATGGCCAATGCGTATCTCATGCATGGGCTGGATTTTGACGACACCCATCCGGGCAGCATCGTGCATCCCACGGTGGCCTGCTTGCCAGCCGCGATGGCGCTGGCCGAGGTGCAGGATCAATCCTGGGGCGAGCTGATTGCGGCCTATGTCAGCGGCATGGAAACCTGCATCCGCCTCGGGCTGGCGGTGAAGGGCGGCTTTCACCACGCGGGGTTTCATGCGACGGGGCTGCTCTCGCACTTCAGCGCGGCGGTGGTGGCAGGCAAACTATTGGGCTTGTCCGCATCGGAGATCGTGGGTGCCCAAGGCATCGCGGCGAGCACGTCTGCGAGCGTGCAGGTGTTTCTGGAAGACGGCGCATGGACCAAGCGCCTGCATCCCGGGCTGGGCGCATCGGCCGGCATCACGGCTGCGCATCTGGTGAGGAACGGCTTCAAGGCACCGCGCCGTCCTTACGAAGGCCGCTTCGGGTTCTTCGAAACCCACATGCAGACCCATGTGGGCGATGTGGACTACGACGCCATCGTCGCTGGTCTGGGCCGTGACTGGACCCTGCTGGACACGGCGATCAAGCCCTATCCGGTATGCCATTTCATCCACGGCGCTGCCGAAGCGGCATTGCGCCTGCACGAGCAGGTGCCGGACAAGAGCCGCATCGTGTGCATCACCTGCGAGTTGCCAGCGGCCACGCTGCCCATCGTGGCAGAGCCTGCGGCGGCCAAGGTGGTACCGCGCTCGGATTACGAAGCCAAGTTCAGTGCGCAATTCGTGGTGGCAGCCTGTCTGCTGAAGGGGCGATTTGGCCTGGCCGAGCTGGAGGACGACGCGCTCAAGGACGAAGCCACGTTGGCGCTGGCCAGTCGCGTGACCTGCATCGAAGAGCCTGATTCGCCGTTTCCGCTGCATTTTTCGGGCGCGGTGAGCGTCGAACTCGATTCGGGCGAAACCCTCACCTGCCGCATTCCTGTCAATCTGGGAAGCGGTGAGCGCGCACTTGTGCGCGATGACATCGTCACCAAATTTCACGGCACGGCAGGCATTGTGATGTCCAGCGAGCGTGCGACCCGAGTGGTCCATGCGCTGCTGGATGCCAAGCCGGAAACACCCGTCAGAAAGATAGTGGAAATGCTGCGCACATGACGCGCGAATGCGCTGCTTGAGCTATCCTCTTTCATCAGTATTTCTTGCGGGTCTTTGATTCAAGGCAACTAGTGGCAAGTATCTCGTATGCTGCACCTTCCCGATAGCGGTGTGCGGCCTCCGGGAAATTTGTTCAGCGTTGTTCTTGCCCTACTGTCAGGGTTGACCCCAGAGTGCTGCATGTGGGGGCACATTGAACAGACATCCGCAATTGCGTTTTCACCTGCCGGAGCTAGAGACCTTCCTGGTAGTGATCGAAGAGGGAAGTTTCAGCCGCGCGGCGGAGCGACTATGCGTTTCCCAGCCGGCAGTGTCCAGCCGCGTCAAGCGCCTTGAAGACGTGCTGCGCGTGCAGCTCATCAAACGAACCACGCGCAGCGTCTTCGCCACCGAAGACGGCGAGCTGCTGAGGACGGCGGCGCAGGACGCGCTCGCCGGGCTGTACGGCGTGCTGCGCCAGTTCCAGGACCGCTCGGAGGCCGCACGCAACCGCGTGGTGATTGCGGCAACGCCCATGGTGGCTGCCACGTTTCTGCCGCACATCATCCAGTCATACAGCGATCGTTTTCCCGATGTGCAGGTGGTTCTGCGCGACATGCCTTTCGACATGCTGATGGCCAACCTCAGTGGCGGCATGGCCGACATCGGCGTGACGGCGATGGATGGCGATTACGAAAACATCGAGTTCCAGCCGTTGGCCGAAGAGCCGATCGTGCTGGTCGTTCCGGCCAAGCATCCCTTGGCGGAGCAGTCGCAGGTGACGGTGGAAATGATCCTGCCGTATCGCATGATCTTTCTGGATCGCTACACCAACCTGCGAGAAAAGCTCTCGGGCGAATTCGCGCGTTTCGGTGCAATGCTCAAAACCTCCACCGCCACCACCATGCCCACCCTCATGGGCATGCTCGACACGGGAAGCTGCGTGGGCTTTCTGCCGCGATCGATGGCGCAGATCAACGCACGCGAATCGCGCGTGATCGTGGAGCTGGCCGACTTTCACGCCACGCGCAATTACGGCAGCGTGGTTGAGCGCCGCGTCGCGCTCACGTCTGCTGTGCAGAGCTTTCGCGAACATCTCCACGCTGAATTTGTGCCGTTGGTCTGAGCATTGATAACGCGCTTGGATCCATGCCGGGCGCGGTTATTCACCGGCTCAATAAATGCATAGGGATTGGTGATTTTCTGGTCATGGTCTCGTCAGTCAGAATTTTCTTGCCACATAACGACCCACTTCGGGCGGCACATAAATTCTGGAGACAACGACATGAATCGATTCACACCTTCCGTACTCGCTTCCATGATTCTGGGCGGTTTCATCGCACACGCCTCGGCGCAGGAGACGCTGAAGATCGGCGCGGTAGTCACGCTGTCCGGCGCGGGTGCGTCTTGGGGGCAGGCGATGAAGAACGCAGCGGAACTCGCCGCCGACAAGGTCAACGCGGCCGGTGGCCTGGAAGTGGCGGGCAAGAAGTACAAGGTCCAGATCGTTCCCTACGATGATAAGTACCAGGCAGGTGAGGCGGTGACGGTAACGAACCGCCTGGTGTTTGAAGACAAGGTCAAGTACATCATTGGCCCAACGGGATCGGCCCCCATTCTGGCGGTGCAGCCGATCACCGAAAAGAACCAGGTCATCACCTCCACACTGGGCTTTACCGACAAGGCACTGACGGCTGACAAGCTATACAGTTTCCGTCCAGTCAACACGACCATGGAGTTTGCAGAGCAGCAGGTGAACTGGATCGTCAAGAGCCTGGGCGTCAAGAAAGCCGGTGCCATGTTTCCCAACGACGAGACCGGGCAGGTGATGGCGCGCGATCTGGAAAATGCCTATACCAAGGCGGGCAGTGCGATGGCGGCCAAGGAGTTCTATGAGCGCGACCGGGTCGACTTCGTGCCCATGCTGACCAAGATGATCTCCCGCGGTGTCGATGCCATCGACATCAACGGCAGTTCACCTTCCACGGCTGGTCTGATCGTCAAGCAGGCACGGGAGATGGGGTTCAAAGGGAAGATCGTTCGCACGGGTGGACCGGCCACGTCGGAGATCATTGGGGTTGCCGGCAAAGAGGCGGTGGAAGGCATGATCGTTTATGCCGTGCTGGACCCTTCGCTGCCATCCACGCGGTCTTACATGGACGCCTATACCGCCAAGTACAAGACGTCGGTGAATGGCTTCAGCCCACCATATTTCGACTTCACCAACATGCTGTTCGAGGCCATGCGTCGCGCGGGCACGGTCAGCGATTCGCAGAAGGTGGCCGCAGAGCTCGAAAAGATCAAGGACTTCGATGGAGTGCTTGGAAAGCTGAGCTGGACGGGCAAGTCACGCTATGGCATCGACCATCAACTGGCCGTGCCTTTCTATCTCGCCGAAATCAAGAACGGTGCAGAAGTGACGCGCGCGCGCTGCACTGTGCTCGAAGGCTGCAAGTAAGCAGCGGGCTTGACTACTAGTTCAACTGGCTCAACTCGAACGGAGTTCTTCGCGTTATGGATTGGCAACTACTGCTCGGGCAGGCGACCATCAATGGGTTGGTCGTCGGCATGCTCTACCTGCTCATGGCCGTGGGCTTCACGCTGGTTTTCGGCGTGATGCGCATGGTGAACTTTGCGCATGGTGAGTTCTATATGTTGGGTGCATTTTCTGCCTATGCACTGATGGTGCATCTGGGAGTCCCATTTCTGCTGGCCGTGGTGCTGACTGTGGTGATCGCGATCGTATTTGGCAGTCTGTTGGAATGGCTGGTGCTCAAGCCGTTTCGCAAGGACGAGCTCAACGGCATGATCGTCACCATAGGTCTGGCCATGATTCTGCAGAACGTGGCGTTGATGGTGTTTGGACCGGACCCCGTGTCTGTGCCCGCCATTGCCAGTGGCGCGTCCAGCTTTCTGGGCGTGACCGTGGCGAACTCACGCCTTTATGTGATCGTCTTTGCCATAGCCGTGCTGGTGCTGCTCTATGTGTTTCTGCGGCATTCCGCCATCGGACGCGGCTTGCGTGCGGTGGTGGAGGATGCGGACATTGCTGCGCTGCAAGGCGTGAAGGCGCGCTTGTACTATCCGCTGGGATTCGGTATCGGTATCGGCCTTGCTGCGATTGCCGGGGCCTTGATGGCACCGCTGTTTTCCGTCTCGCCCTTCATGGGCCAGGCGCCCTTGCTCAAAGCGTTCATGGTGGTGATTCTGGGTGGACTGGGCAGCATTCCCGGTGCAGCGCTGGCGGGACTGTGCCTCGGGCTTCTCGAGAGCTATACGGGGCTGTTTCTCGAAAGCAGCACGGCCGACATGCTGATCTTCATTCTCGTCATCGTGGGCATGTTGGCCTTCCCGCGCGGGCTCATTGGAAAAGGGGAGGCATGAGATGAGATCCAATGTACAACCCATACCTGCAGTGCCGCTGAGTCGGCACAGAGCATCTTCAGGAGTCAAACCGCTGCACGTTGCCGCGTTCGTTGCTGCGGCAGCACTGGCGCTCTGGCCCTGGATGGCTGGGCAGTTTGTTCTGCACATGGCCATTCTGGCCTGCATCAATATCGTGATCGTCAACGGGCTGTCGCTCATCGATCGCAGTGGTCAACTCTCCTTCGGTCATTCCGCGCCCGTGGCGCTTGGCGCATATGCTTCTGTGCTGCTGGTGACCTGGACCGGCATGGGCATTGTCTCCTCGGCATTGCTGGGACTGTTCCTGGTGGCGGTGCTTGCCGCGTTGCTGGGATGGGTGATCTTGCGTTTGAAGGGTGTCTACTTTGTGCTGGTCACCTTCGCATTTGCCGAACTGGTGCGATTGGTGTTGCTCGATGCCGCGCCCATCACGGGAGGTGCCAGCGGCATTGCAGGCATTGCCCCCATGGAGATCGCAGGCTGGCTGTTCAATTCACGCGAGCGCTTCTATCTGTTGGCTTTGGTGATGGCGGTGGCCTCGCTGGGGCTGATGCTGTGGCTGTTCAAGCGCCCGCTCGGGCATGCGATGGAGGCGGTGGCTGCCAATCCGGCGCTGGCCGAATCCACTGGCATCAATGTGCTGCGCATACAGATTGTGGCCTATGTGCTGGGATCGGTGCTCGCAGGGGTGGGGGGCGTACTGACCGCACGCTATGTAGGCTTCATTTCGCCGGAGTCCTTCAACACCAGCATGTCGGTGGCCTTCATCACTATGCTGGTGATCGGCGGGCGCAAGTCAGCTTACGGGCCCGTGCTGGGCGCGCTGGTGCTTACACCGCTGCCCGAACTGTTTCGTGGCGCGGTGCAGACGCAGCATATGTTCTATGGTGCCGCGCTGATCGTGATCCTACGATTTCTGCCAGGCGGTATTGCCAGTCTGGCGTCGCGTCTGCGCATTGCACGGAGTTCCCAATGACAGCCATTCTGGAAGTAAAGGGGCTGGCCAAGCACTTCGGTGGGCTGGCAGCGGTGAAGAATCTGAACTTTTCGATCCAGCAAGGTCAGATCGCCGGTTTGATCGGACCCAATGGTGCGGGCAAGACGACGGCATTCAATTCGATCTGCGGCGTGCTGGCTCCCACCAAGGGCCAGGTGCTGTTCGCGGGGCGCGACATCACCGGCAAGCGGCCCAGCGAGATTGTCTCTCGCGGGCTGGTTCGCACGTTCCAATCGACGACCACGTTTGCGAACGAAACGGTGGAGCGCAACATCGAGAACGCGCTGCTCTCACGTATCAAGGGCTCGGCACCTCAGTGGTTGATGCGCCGCAGCACGGCGCTGCTCGCGCGCGGTGAAATCCAGAACGAGATCGACCGTGTGATCGACATCGTCGGCATGCAGGAATGGCGCCACATGGAGGCGGGAACGCTGGCCTATGGGCTGCAGAAAAAGCTTGGCATTGCCATTGGTCTGGCCACGCGTCCATCGATGATGTTGATGGATGAGCCAGCTGCAGGTTTGAACCATGAAGAGTGCAACGAGCTGACGCGCTTGCTGCGCCGTTTGCGCGATGAGCATGGCATGACGATTCTGCTGGTGGAGCATCACATGGCGATCGTCATGGAGGTGTGCGAGCGCATTGTGGTGCTTGTGCACGGCGAAAAAATTGCAGAGGGAACACCGGAGGAATTGCGCGTGAATCCAGCCGTCATCGAAGCCTATCTGGGAGCACCCGAATATGCCCATGCTTGAAGTGTCAAACCTGTGCGTTCACTACGGGAAGCTGGAGGCTGTCCGGTCCGTGGCCTTCAAGGTCAACAAGGGCGAGCTGGTCGCGCTCATCGGCTCTAACGGAGCTGGCAAAAGCAGCACGCTGAAGGCGATTGCGGGGCTGGTTTCCAACAGCGTCGGCAGCATTCGGGTGGAAGGAGAAGAAGTGCAGCGCATGCCCACCGAGCAACGGGTGCTCAAGGGTGTTGCGCTGTCGCCGGAGGGACGGCGGCTGTTTGCGCGTATGACGGTACAGGAAAATCTGCTCATCGGCGCGCACACGGTCAAGTCGGAGGCCGAGCGCGCCGAAAGCCTGACGATGATCTACGAGCTGTTTCCCCGGGTGCAGGAGCGCCGGGCGCAGTTGGCGGGATCGCTGTCTGGCGGAGAGCAGCAGATGGTGGCGATTGGCCGTGCGCTGATGTCGCGGCCGCGTTTGCTGATGCTCGACGAGCCATCGCTGGGCATTGCGCCCAAGGTGGTGGCCGAGATTGCCGATGCGATTCGGCGACTCAACCAATCGGGCATGTCCATCGTGCTTGTAGAGCAGAACGCGCGGCTTGCGCTGCGCCTGGCCCACAACGCTTATGCGCTGGAGCACGGCGAAGTCGTCAAGTCGGGCAAGGGCGCAGAGCTGCTGGAAGATCCTTTCGTGCGCAAGGCATACCTCGGAGTTTGAAAGAACATGCAAAACACTGAAGACAATGCCGATCTGCTGGTCATTGCGCATCAGCAGCCGGCGGCCGAATGGCTTGCGGCGAGCCGTGAAGAGGTGATCGAGCCTGATCTGCCCATCATCGATGCGCACCATCACTTTTCGGAACATTGGGGTGGCTACTTTCCCGATGAGTTGCTGGCGGACGGTGCGGGCCATCGCATCGAATCCACGGTCTATGTGCAATGCGGCTGGAACTACCGAACGAGTGGTCCGGCAGCGTTGCAACCTGTCGGCGAAACGGAATCCGTCGTTGCCATCACCAAGGAGGCGAATCGGCGGCAGAGCAAGACGCACATTGCCGCTGGCATGGTGGGATATGCGGATCTGCGTCTTGGGGAAGCTGTTGAAGAGGTGCTCGCTGCGCAGGTTGCGGCGGGCGGTGGGCGTTTTCGCGGTATTCGCAACAGTGGCGCTTTTCATCCGACGTTCAAACACGGCGTGCTTCCGCGCGCGATGCAGGGCTTGTATGCGGATGCCGCGTTTCGTGCCGGTTATGCGCAATTGGCGCGGCACGACTTGAGCTTTGACGCTTGGGTCTATCACCCGCAAATCCGCGAGGTTCTGGATCTGGCAAGTGCGTTTCCCGACACGACCCTCGTGCTGGATCACATTGGCGGCGTGCTGGGCGTTGCAGACTACGAGGGCCGAGCCGACAAGGCCCGGCTCGAATGGCTACCGTGGCTGAGGCATCTGGCCGAATGCCCTAACGTGGTGGTGAAGCTGGGCGGGCTGGGCACGGCCGTTTTCGGCTACGGCTTTGCCGGGCGCGCGCAAGCGCCATCCTCGCAAGCGCTGGGCGATGCGTGGCGGCCGTGGTTCGATCCCGTGATCGAAGCGTTTGGTCCGCAGCGTTGCATGTTCGAAAGCAACTTTCCCGTGGACCGCAGCGCCGCAAGTTATGGAGTGGTCTGGAACGCCTTCAAGCGACTGGCATCCGGGGCGAGTGCGGAGCACAAGCGGTGGCTCTTCAAAGATACGGCGGCGAAGGTCTATCGACTGGATCTTTAGAGCGTGTTTACGATCTCGGCGCGAAGCTTGCAGGATGCGGATCGGGATGGGCTGCAAGGCGCAAACCGCAGCAATAGCGCGTGCTATTGCGAGGATTTGCAACGCAGCAGACCGCCCGAGGCCGCGCCTGCAAGACTGCGTGGAGATCGTCAACACGCTCTTGGAAATCCTCTTCACGAATCTGTCTTTCACATGCGGGTGCCACATGAGTGATGCGAATACCGTTCCCTTGCTTGCCGGGGCGACCGAGGCGCTGGCCGCGTTTGCCGCTGAAATGCGTTTTGAAGACCTGCCGCCGAGGGCTGTGGAGCGTCTGAAGACCAGTCTTCTGGACAGTATTGGTTGCTGTCTCTACGGCATGACCTTGCCGTGGACACAGCATGTGCAGGCCATGGTCGAAGCGGAGCAGGCGCATCCGGTGGCGGCGCTGTTTGGTGCCGGGCGCGCGACTTCGGTCGCTGGTGCAGCGCTGGTCAACGGCACGGCGGGCCATGCCTTTGAGCTCGATGACATCCACAAGGAGTCGATCCTGCATCCGGGATCCATCGCATTGCCTGTCGTTGCCGCCTTGGCTCAGGCGAGCGCATCGCCATGTAGCGGGCGGCAGTTTCTGACGGCGTTGGCATGTGGTTATGAGATAGGCACACGCGTCGGCAATGCGGCCACAATGAGCCTGTTTTTTCGCGGATTTCACCCGCAGGGGACGTCTGGGGTGTTCGTCGCCGCTGCCTCGGCGGGTCGGATGCTGGGGCTGGATGCCAGGCAAATGCAGCATGCGCTCGGGATGGCGGGCTCGCAGGCCGGTGGTCTGATGGCCGCGCAGGAAGGGGCGATGGTCAAACGTTTGCATGCAGGCCGGGCGGCGCAAAGCGGAGTGTATGCCGCGCAGCTCGCTCAGCGTGGATTTACCGGCATTGTCGATGTGCTGGAGGCTCCTTACGGCGGATACCTTTCGAGCTACAGCAACCAGCCCAATGCAGCGCGGTTGACTCAGGGTTTGGGACAGGTTTGGGAGATTGAAAAAGTCGGCTACAAGCCACACGCGAGCGTCACCAGCATTCATGCAGCGATGGATGCCTTGCGTGAGTTGATGGATTTGAATGCGCTTGCGGCCGCAGACATCGCGTCGGTAAAGGCTGGCGTGAGCCACATGACCCATGTGCATTGCGCCTGGCCTTACCGCGCGCAAGGCGTGACCGCCGCACAGATGAATCTGTTTTTCGGTCTTGCCGTGATCGCGTTGGACGGAGTGGCTTTCGTTGCGCAGTACGACGAAGATCGATTGGTCGATCCGCAGATTCTGGACTTCATTGAACGCATCGAGGCCTTCGAAGACCCGGCCATCGATGCGATGGGCCCAGCTTTCAGGCATGCCGCCCGCATCGAGCTGCAAACCTGCGATGGGCGAACGCTCACGCACGAAATTCTGCATCGGCGCGGAAGCCCGGAAAATCCGCTTACCGCCTACGAAGTGGAGCAAAAATTCAGGAATGTGGTGGCCGGATGTCTTCCCCTCACGGCCACGGAGCGGGTGGTGCAGCTCGTGAGCGAAATTGATCGACTGGACGACGTGGAGCGGCTGCTCACATTGCTTGCAGCGCCTCGTCCTGCGGCATATGCGAGGTGACGCGAGGTAGTCCGTTTCGCCGTCGAATGACATCCCCATGATTGCACCTCAGGAATCTGTGCCGGGAACTCTTGGTGGGTGTTCACAATCCATGGATTCAAGAGCCTCCTTCGACGTTCAACCATCGGCCTCGACTGCCGCCAAATTCATGCTTGATATCCCTTTGAGTTTTCTTCACCGGCCCGCCTCCGCGTCCGTGGCCGAGCCTTGGCTTCTGGTGCTGATGCACGGCGTTGGCAGCAATGAGCAGGATCTGTTCGGGCTTGCTCCTTATGTGCCCGAGACCTACCACGTGCTGAGTCTGCGTGCGCCATACCGCATGGGGCCGAATGCCAATGCGTGGTTTGATTTCTCGGTGAATGCCGATGGGTCGCGCACCATCAACCATCCGCAGGAGGCCGCCAGTCGCAACCTGTTGATCCAGACGCTGGAAGCCAGCGCGCGGCAACTGGGTGTGCCGGCGTCGCGCGTGATCGCGGGCGGGTTCAGCCAGGGCGGCATCATGGCGTTGTCGGTGCTTCTCACGCGACCAGAACTGGTGGCGGGTGCGATGGCGCTGCACAGCCGCATGCTGCCCGAGATCGCTGCACAGGTGGCTCCGGCTGCGGCGTTCGAGGGAAAGCATCTCTGGGTAAGTCAGGGCCTGCAGGACAACGTGATTCCGATCGCGCATGGCGAGTTCATCCGCGAGCAGGTGAGCGCGTTGCCGCTTTCGCTCACCTACCGCGAGTTCGAAGGCGCGCACGAGCTGCGCATGGCAGAGCTGTCGGCCTTTGCCGGCTGGCTGGAGCAGCGCACGGCGGTGGCTGCCTGAGTTCGGAGGCGCGTTGGTGTCAACGCGACGCCAGTGGCAGTGCCGTCTTGTAGCGCACCTGCTTGAGTGCAAAACTCGAGCGGATTTTCTCGATGCCCGCAATCGGCGTGAGCTGCTCAACGATGAAGCGCTCCAGCGCCGCAATGTCGGGCAGCGCCACGCGGATGAGGTAGTCGGAGTCTCCGCTCATCAGGTAGCACTCCATCACCTCGTCGTGCTCGGCGATGCGGTGCTCGAAATCGGCGAGAGCCTCCTTGTTTTGGGTCTTCAGGCTGATGCTGATGAACACGTTGAGACCAAGGCCCAGCGTCGCCGCGCTCACCAGCGCCACATAGCGCTCGATCACACCCTCGGCCTCGAGCGCCTTCACGCGAGCAAGACACGGTGAGGGCGACAGATGCACGCGCCGCGCCAGCTCCACATTGGAGAGCGCGCCGTCGGCCTGCAGCTCGGCAAGAATCCGTAGATCGGTGGCATCCAGCTTCATATGCTTCAGAAATTCAATCAAGTGGCATATTGTGCTGAAAATGCTTCAAAAGCCAACACAATCGGCATCCTATTTCGCGAGACCTTCCCTACAGTCTTGCGAATGAATGCCCCATTGCCCCTCCATTCACTCTCAATCACCCCACACGCCATGGATGCCAACCCACAGGAAACCGCCGAATGGCGAGATGCCTTTCTGGCGCTGGTCGCCACCGAAGGACCGGAGCGTGCGCGCTTCGTGCTGGACGAGTTGGCGCGCATGGCGCGTGCGCAGCGCATCGGCTGGCAGCCGGATTTGAATACGCCCTATGTGAACACCGTGAGCGTGGAGTCGCAGCCGGTGTTTCCGGGTGATCTGGCGGTCGAGGAAAAGCTGGCTTCCATCATGCGTTGGAACGCGCTGGCGATGGTGGTGCGCGCCAACAAGGCTTATGGTGAGCTGGGCGGGCACATCGCGAGCTATGCGAGCGCGGCGGATCTGTTCGAGATCGGCTTCAACCACTTTTTCCATGCGCGTGATGAAGAGAAGAATCATCGTGGTGATCTGGTGTTTTTTCAGCCGCACAGCGCGCCCGGCGTGTATGCGCGGGCTTTCCTGGAAGGGCGTTTGAGCGAGGCGGATCTGCTGCACTACCGTCAGGAAATCGTGGCACCGGGCGAGGGGGCTGAGGGCCTGTCAAGCTATCCGCATCCTTGGCTGATGCCGGATTTCTGGCAGTTCCCTACAGGCTCGATGGGCATCGGCCCGATCAGCAGCATTTACCACGCGCGCTTCATGCGCTATCTCTCGCACCGCAACCTGCTCGATTGCACGGGCCGCAAGGTCTGGGGCGTGTTCGGCGACGGTGAGATGGATGAGCCCGAGAGCATGAGTGCGCTGACGTTGGCTGCGCGTGAGGGGCTGGACAATCTGGTCTGGGTGGTCAACTGCAATCTGCAACGCCTCGACGGTCCGGTGCGAGGCAATGGCCGGGTGGTCGACGAACTCGAACGGCTGTTCGCCGGTGCGGGCTGGAACGTGATCAAGCTGCTGTGGGGTAGCGATTGGGACGGATTGTTTGCACGAGATCTGACCGGGGCGCTGGCCCGCACGCTGGGCAATACCGTCGACGGGCAGATGCAGACCTTTGCGGCCAAAGATGGCCGCTACAACCGCGACCATTTCTTCGGCCAGAGCCCGGAGCTCATCGCGCTTGCGCAGGGCATGACGGACGAGCAGATTGACCGCTTGAAGCGCGGCGGACATGACCTCGTGAAGATCTACGCAGCCTATGCTGCGGCGGCCAAGGCAACCGGCAAGCCCACCGTCATTCTGGCGCATACCAAGAAGGGCTACGGCATGGGCTCGGCGGGGCAGGGCAAGATGACCACGCACAGCCAGAAGAAGCTCGACGAGACCGATCTCATCGAGTTCCGAAACCGCTTCAATCTGCCGCTTACCGACGAGCAGGCGACCAAGCTCGAATTTTTCAAACCGACCGAAGACAGCGCGGAGATGCGGTATCTGCGCGACAAGCGCACGCGTCTCGGCGGCTATCTGCCGCGTCGCCAGACCGCCTGCGAGGCCATTGCCGTGCCGCCGATGGCGCAATATGCGCAGTTCGCGCTCAAGGCCGAAGGCAAGGAAATGAGCACCACCATGGCCTTTGTGCGCATGTTGGGCACCTTGCTCAAGGATGGCCAGCTGGGCAAGCGCATCGTGCCCATTGTGGCCGACGAGGCGCGAACCTTCGGCATGGCCAATCTGTTCAAGCAGGTTGGAATTTATTCGAGCGTAGGCCAGAAGTACGCGCCGGAGGACATCGGCTCGGTGCTGAGTTACCGCGAGGCGCTCGACGGCCAGATTCTGGAAGAAGGCATCAGCGAAGCCGGTGCCATCGCAAGCTGGACGGCTGCGGCCACCAGCTATAGCGTGCATGGCATGGCGATGCTGCCTTTCTATATCTACTACTCGATGTTCGGCTTTCAGCGCGTGGGCGATGCCATCTGGGCGGCGGCGGACCAGCGTGCACGCGGCTTTCTGCTGGGTGCGACGTCGGGTCGCACCACGCTGGGCGGCGAGGGCCTGCAGCATCAGGACGGCAGCAGCCACCTTGTGGCCGCGACGATCCCCAACTGCAAGGCCTACGACCCTGCCTATGCGGGCGAGCTCGCGGTGATTCTGGATGCGGGCATGCGCGAGATGATGGTCGAGCAGAAGGATGTTTTTTACTACATCACGCTGATGAACGAGAACTACGCACAGCCCGATCTGCCACAGGGGGTGGAGCAGGGCGTGCTGCGTGGCGGCTATGTGCTCGAACGCGTCGGCAATGCCTCCGCACCGCAGAATCGGCGCACGACCCTGCTGGGCTCGGGCGCGATCTTCACCGAGGTGCGCAAGGCAGCAGCAGCACTGGCCGTGCGCGGCTGGCAGGTGGACGTCGTGAGCATCACCAGCTGGAGCGAGTTGGCGCGCGACGGTCAGGCCAGCGAGCAGCGCATGCTGCGTGGCGAGCCGGGCGGTGAACAGCCGTGGATCGCGCAACTGCTTGCCCGCACCGAAGGCCCGGTGATCGCTGCGACGGACTATGTGCGCGCCGTGCCCGAATCCGTGCGCGCCTACGCACCCGGCGGGCGCATCTATCTCACGCTCGGCACCGATGGCTTTGGCCGCAGTGACACGCGTGCGGCGCTGCGCTCGTTCTTCGGCGTGGATGCCGAGAGCATCGTGCGTGCGGCCGAGGCTACGTCGGCACGGGGCTGATCCGTCAGCGTTGGCTGGAATCGGTGAGGTGTTCGACGAAGAGGCGTACGGCCTCGGAGTTGTTGTCCCGGTTCCAGACCACGCCCACGGGGCCGAAGCGGATCGTCATGTCGAGCGGCAGGATCTTCATGTTGCCGAGAGCGGCCTGGTATTGCGCCATGGCCTCGGAGCACACGCCGATGTAGTCGCCCGTGTGCACCAGCGCCTGCAACGTGGTGATGGCGGCAGTTTCCACCTTGGGTAGCAGCCAGGAGAAGCCGTGGTCGAGCAGCGCGGTGTCGAGCTGGGTGCGCATCAGCGTGCCCTTGGGTGGCATGATCCAGTTGTCATGCTGTAGGTCGGCCAGGTGCACGACTTTGTCTTTGCTGTTCCAGAAGCGGCTGGCCTGCCCAACGACCAGACAGACGTTGTCTTCAAACAGTTCGCGGTGCTCCAGTTGGTCTCGATGGACCCGTGAATCTAGCGACCCGACCACCACGTCGAGCTCCTTATTGGCCAGCCCTTCGAGCAGATTGGTGAACGGGCTTTCCGTGACGTAGACCGAAATGTGCGGATAACGCTCTTGAAACTGCGCCAGCGCCTGTGGCACGACACGGGCCACTCCCGCCCAGACGCTGCCGATCTGCAGCCGCGCAGTCAGCCCCTGAGCCACTGCGCCCAGCTCCTTGTGGGTGCGCGCGATGTCGCCCAGCACGCTGATCGCAAGGCGCTTGACCAGAACACCTGCGGGCGTGAGCTGCACGCGCCGCCCACGCGTGACCAGTTGCATGCCGACGAGTTCTTCCAGATCGGCTAGCCAATGCGACATAGCCGACTGTGTCATGTGCATGCGGGCAGCCGCCTCGGTGAGTGTGCCGGCCTCGTCGAGCACCAGAAAGGACTCGAGGTGCTTGACCTTGAGTCGGCGGGCCCAGGCCATCTGGTCTTTTTCAATCATGAGTAAATACTAATATATGTATCTCGTGAATTCACTGGTGTAACAGCGATGTCACGCAAATAATGCGGTTTTTGCAGCACGACGCTGTTGATTGACTTATTTGGATTCGTGAGTATGAAGAAATATTTCTGCATCGCCAAAATCGTGGCGTCGGTATGGGCCTTGGGGCTGGTGGCGCAGGCCCCCGTGATGGCGCAGGACGCTGCGGCTGGTTACCCGAATCGCCCCATCCGCCTGATCGTCTCGCAGCAGGCGGGCGGCAGCTCGGACACCGTGGCGCGCCTGTGGGCCGAGCACGCGGGCAAGGCGATCGGCGGCAGCATCGTCGTGGAGAACAAGCCCGGCGCGGGCGGCATCATCGCGGCCCAGCAGGCGCTGAGTCAACCGGCGGATGGCTACACGCTGATGTTTGGCGGCGTCTCGCAGATGGTGCTCAACAAGTTCACCTACAAGCCACTGCCCTACGATCCCGAGAAGGACTTTACTGGCGTGGGCATGCTGACCACCGTGCCGTTCGTGCTGGTGGCCAATCCCGAGTCGGGCTTCAAGTCGCTCGACGATCTGATCAAGTACGCCAAGGCGCATCCTGACAAGCTGAACTTTGCCTCCGCTGGTCTGGGCAATTCCACCCAACTGGCGGTCGAGTTGTTGCAGAAGAAGCTCGGCATCTCGATGGTGCATGTGCCGTTCAAGGGCGAGCCCGACGGCGTGATGGCGACCATTGGAGGCCAGACTCAGGTGATGGCGCCTGTGGTGGGCACGGCGCTTCCGCACATCAAGGCCAAGAAGGTGGTTCCGCTTGTGGTGCTTGCTCCGAAGCGTCTGGCCGAGTTGCCGGACGTGCCAGCTGCCAATGAGCTGGGAGTCAAGGATTTTGACTACATGGGTTGGAGCGGGATTGTTGCCAAGGCTGGAACTCCGGCCGCCATCGTCAACAAGTTGAACGAGGCTACGAAGGCGTTTCACAGCAGTCCTGAGGTGCAGGAGAAGTTGCGGACCATGATGGTGATTCCCATGGCGGGGGCGGCTTCGCAGGTGATGGAGGTGACTAAGCGGGATACGGCTGCTTGGGGGCCTACTTTGAATTCTTTGAATTTGAGTAGTAAGTGAGTTTTTTGTTTGATTGATTGTTAGCGTTGGTTGGTGTTTTGAGAGCGGAGGCCGGGAGTTCCGCCCGGCGGCGGAGTCACTTTTTGCTTGCGCGCAAAAAGTAACCAAAAACGCGCGTTGAATACCTCCGGCAGAACTCGCTGCGTTCCTTCGTCACTTCGCTCGGGCAACCGCCGGAAGTCAGTTTTGAAGAGGTGTGTTCGGCACGTCGCTGCGCTCGTGCTGCATCTCGCGACTTCGCGAGATGCAATTCGGGGAGTGGGGGCCGACGTCGATACTGGTACTGGTCTTGGATTTCAAACCACCAGCTATGCAGAGTAGGGGGTGTTTGAATCACCCACAACAATGACGAGATAGGCCCTCAGGCACGACGCAAAGCCGCAGACAGTACTTTGGTACGGCAAGGCTTTGCAACAAAGCATGAGGGCCTATATCGTCACCTCAAAACGAATACTCCCAAACCAAGCAAAAAACAAAATCCGTCACACAAGCAACCTCACCAAAGAAGAAGGATAGAAAAAATGAGCCCAAACATGAAAAAGCAAGCTATGGTTTCTTGCGCTCAGCCGGAGGCGGCTGAGTCGGGGGTGGAAATTTTGAACGCGGGGGGCAACGCTGTGGATGCGGCGGTGGCTTGCGCGTTGGCGCAGACGGTCGTCGATCCGCTGATGTGCGGCATCGCCGGTTTCGGCACGGCGGCTGTCTACATGCCAGGCAAGTCGGTGCACGAATATTTCGACTTCCATTCGCCCGCGCCGCTGGCTGCGCGCGAGGATATGTGGGAGGCGTTGCTGGAAGGTGAGACCAAGGACGGTTTCGGCTTCATCCTCAAAGGCGCGGTGAACGACATCGGGCCGCAGTCGATTGGGGTGCCTGCCACACTCAAGGGACTGTTCGAGATGCATGCGGCACATGGCCGTTTGCCTTGGAGTGCCGTGGTCGAGCCCGCGATCCGCTGGGCTCGCGAGGGGTGCATCGTGCGGCCTGGGATGTATTCGTTCTGGATCGACAAGCCGCTCGCGGGGCGGGTGAGCAATCTGGCGCGGCTGCAGTATTGCGACGAGGCGCGGGCGCTGTATTGCAATGCGGATGGATCGCCCAAGTTGATTGGCACGAAGTTGGTCAATGAGGACATGGCGAATGTGCTGTCGCAGATCGCTGCGGAGGGCATTGCACCGTTCTACGAAGGTGATCTGGCGCGTTCGATGATCGATCATCTGCAGTCGCTTGGCGGCCTTCTGTCGATGGAAGATTTGAAGCAGTGCGCGGTCAAGCGGGTGAAGCCGCTGGTGGGGCGGTACCGTGATCGCACGATCACGACGAACCAGCCGCCGGGCGGTGGCGCGATGCTGCTGGAGATGCTGAACATTCTCGAGCAGTTCGATCTGGGCGCGATGGAGCATGGCAGCGTTGACTACCTCAAGCTCCTGAGCGAGGCGATGAAAAAGGCCACGTCGGACAAGGACCGCTACATCGGCGATCCGGCGTTTGTCGATGTGCCGCTCGATGTGCTGTTGTCCAAGGAACATGCTGCGGAGATCGCGGCGGAGATCCGCTCGGGCAAGCGGTTTGAAGTGGTGCGGGTGAATCCGGGCGCGCCGGTGCCCAAGGACACGACGCAT
This sequence comes from Diaphorobacter sp. HDW4A, assembly GCF_011305995.1. Classification (GTDB taxonomy): domain Bacteria; phylum Pseudomonadota; class Gammaproteobacteria; order Burkholderiales; family Burkholderiaceae_C; genus Diaphorobacter_A. The sequence continues at coordinate 1,165,964 of NZ_CP049910.1, forward strand.
TTGAGCGTGGTCGATGGTGACGGCAACTGCGTGTCGCTCACGCATTCGCTGGCGATGCCTTCGGGCATCATCACGCCGGGCATGGGTTTTTATTACAACGGCTGCATGGGCGTGTTCGATCCGCGTCCGGGTCGTGCGGGCAGCATTCAGCCGGGCAAGAGCCGGTTTTCGTCGGCCTGCCCGACCATCGTGCTCGACAAGGCGGGCAAGCCCGAGATCGTGCTCGGCGCGCCAGGAGGCACGCAGATTGCGATGGGCGTGCTGCATGTGCTGCTTAACATGATCGATCACGGCATGGGCATGCAGGAGGCGATTTCCGCGCCGCGTTTCTCGTCGACCAGCAATTCCATCGACGTGTGCAACCGTATTCCGCATTTCATCACGCGTGAGTTGCAGGCGCAGGGTTACGAGGTGGGGCGCAATCCGTACAACTACACCATCGGCTGGGTGCACGGTGTGCAGATCACCTCGGGCGGGCTGCGCGGTGGTGCCGATCCGGGACGTGACGGCTTGGCGCTCGGGACGTGGGTGGATTGAGCGGAAAGACCGATTTCAGGGGCGTTTGAAGAGCGCGTCGAGCAGGGGGGCGAGCGTAGGAAACTCCTCTGTAAATCGGCTGCGGTGCACAAAATAGGCCTCACAGGCTACCGCAAAAAATTCTTCTGGTGCGGTAGCTCCATAGCCATTGAGCCATGGCTTTTCACCGCCAAAACGCTGCGCAACGATGACTTTCTCGCGGAAGCCTTCGTACGCACTGTTCCATGAGTCGGCCCAGAGCTTGCGTGCCTCGGCGGCGGTGGTCGTGCCTGCAAAACCGAGTTGCAGTGGCGGGCGGCCATTGACTGCACCGTCCTTCATGTCGATCTTGTGGATGAACTCGTGGATCACCACGCTGCTCGCGTCCTCGGGGTCGCGTCCGGCGCTTTCCACGGCGGGCCAGGCCAGCATGACGGGGCCGCGCTCCATGGCCTCGCCGAGCAGCACCTGGCTGTACTGGTGGGTAACACCCGCTGCGTCTGTGCTCTGGCGCGTGGCCACGGCTTCTGCCGGATGGACCACGATGCCGACAAAATCGTCATACCAATCGAGTGCCTTGGCCGGGTCGCCCCAGTGCAGCAGCGGCAGGCAAGCCTGCGCGGCAATGGCGATGGCCATCGCATCGGTCACTTCCATGCCATGTGCGCCGGTGAATTCCTTCTGCTGCAGGAAGAGGGCGCTGATGGCGCGCAGCTTGGACTGATCCTCGATGGAAAGGGCCGCTAGAAACGGGTATTGCCGCACGGTCTGCAACCAGAGCTCGGCCGGAATCTCCGGAACGGGCGCTAACTTGGCGCGCAGCCCGTTGGTGGCGCGGCGCAGAAATTGGGTGATGGCAGTGGGCGGCATTCGCCCTACATGGGGACGAGGGGCACGCGTTCCAAGCCCTTGGCCGAAAGTCGCATGACTTCGGCGCGCGGCGGGTTGGCGGCCAGGTCCCAGTCGGAGAGCACGACGCGTCTGGCCTGAACGTTTTCGTCGCCGGACAGCACATGCTCCGCAGGCCGGTGCGTATGGCCGTGGATCAGTGTGTGGCTGCCGGCATCGATCAGCCATTGCAGGGCGGCGGCGGTGTCCACATCACCATAAAACGCCTCAGGCGAGTGTTTGCGTGCCTCGCTCTGCGCGCGGGCGCTCTTGCCTTGTGCACGGCGCGCGGCCAGCGGCAGCGACAGCAATTGCGCCTGCCATTGCGGATTGCGGGCCAGCGCACGAAACTTCTGATATTCGACATCATCCAGGCACAGCGCGTCGCCATGGCTCAAGAGCCAGCGTTCGCCTGCAAAGACCAACACCGTGGGATCGCCGAGCAATTGAACGCCAGTGTGCTCAGCAAAATGCTGTCCGATAAGAAAGTCGCGATTGCCGTGCATGAAGAACATGGGGCGCACGTTGGCTGCCTGTGCAATTGCGGCGCAGCATTCGGCCTCAAAACTGCCCGCCTCGTCGAGGCTGTCGTCACCCACCCACACCTCGAACAGATCACCCAGCATGAAGATCGCATCCGCTGTCGAGGCCCGCAGATAACGCGCGAACATGGCCACGGTCTCGGGCTCCTCGCGTTGCAGATGCAGATCGGAAATAAATTCCACGACGCGCCAATCCGCAGGGGCAGCAAATTCCGAAATGGCGGGCATCGGCAAGGTCATGAAGGAAAAAATGAAAGCGATTACGGTATTGAAACAGCGGGCCACCGCAGAATTCAAGGGGTTTGAACAAACACCCCAATGACAAAATGGCCCTTCAGGCTAGGGACCCTCTGCACGAATCGATCGACAAGCAGCTTGTGTGGATCGGGATGGGATACAAGGCGAAAACCGCAGCGATAGCCGAAGCTATCGCGAGGATTTTCAACGCCGTAGACCGCCCGAGTCCGCGCAAGCATGCGTCGATCTGATTTGTGCTGAGGGTCCCTTTGCGCCACTTTCGCAGACAGTACTCTCGTACGGCAAGAAAGCGCAACAACGCATGAAGGGCCATTTGGGCACCTCGACAAGAAGCGCCAAGCGAAGCCGAAGAGGCTTCGTTGCAAAGACCAGAATTACAGAACTACAGCCTTTTCGATGATCACGTCATCCTTGGGCACATCGTCGTGAAAACCCTTGCGACCAGTCTGCACACCCTTGACTGCGTCCACGATCTCGGTGCCCTTGACCACCTTGCCGAACACGGCATAACCCCAGCCCTGAGCGGTAGGAGCGGTATGGTTCAGGAAGCCGTTGTCCACCACATTGATGAAGAACTGAGCGGTGGCGGAGTGCGGGTCGCTCGTGCGGGCCATGGCCAGTGTGTACTTGTCGTTCTTCAGGCCGTTGTTGGCTTCGTTTTCGATCGGCTTGTCAGTGGTTTTTTGCTGCATGCCGGCCGTAAAACCGCCGCCCTGCACCATGAAGTTCTTGATCACGCGGTGGAAGATCGTGCCGTCGTAGAAACCATTCTTCACATAGTTCAGAAAGTTCTCGGTCGACTTCGGTGCCTTCTCGGCATCCAGTTCGATGGTGATGGTGCCGTGACCTGCAATGGTCATTTCAACTTGTGGGTTGCTCATGATGTCAAATTCTTTCGAAAAGGGGTTGCAATGATGATGTGAGGCAAAGACGTTGAGCTTACTTCACCAGCACAGCGGATTCGATCACCACGGGGGTTGTGGGCACATTCTGGTGGCCACCCTTGTTGCCGGTGGCAACGGCCTTGATCTTGTCGACCACATCGTTGCCGCTCACGACCTTGCCGAACACCGTGTAGCCGTAGCCATCGGGGTTGGGGGCGTTAAGGCTGTCGTTGTTCTTTACGTTGATGAAGAACTGCGAGGTGGCCGAGTTCGGATTGCCGGTGCGCGCCATGGCAATGGTGTATTTGTCGTTCTTCAGGCCGTTGTTGGCTTCCAGCGGAACCGGCGGCTTGGTGGCCTTCTGCTGCATGTCGGCAGTGAAGCCGCCGCCCTGGATCATGAAACCGTCCATCACGCGGTGAAAAATCGTGCCGTCGTAGTGCTTGTCCTTCACGTACGCGAGGAAGTTGTCCACGGTCTTGGGCGCCTTGGTGGGTTCGAGTTGCACGACGATCTCGCCCATCGATGTGGTGAGCTTGACCTTGGGCGCTGCGTCTTGAGCGAGGGCGGGGGCAGTGCCGATCAGGGCGGCAGCGGCAAGGCCTGCAATGCTCAGCAGGGAGTTGCGACGGGAGAACATGGATTCACTCCTTGATGATGAAAAGGACGGTGGTGAACGAACGAAGAGCGCGCGGCCAGAGCAGCCATTGGCTGCCCACTTGCCGGCATGCTTGCTTATTTTTTGCTGGTGGCAGCGTCGCCATCGAACAACTGGCGCAGCAGCTTGAGCTTGGGCGAAACAGACGGGGTCATGCGGCCATCGAGGCGCTGGGCCTTGTCATACGACTCGGCGGCCAGTCGGGCATAGATGTCGCCCAGATTTTCGTAGGCAACGGCGTAATTCGGGTTGCCGCGCACGGCCATTTCCAGCGCTCGGCGGGCTTTTTCGAGCTCGTTCTGCTTGGCGTGCAACACGGCAAGGTTGTTGTAGGGCTCGGGCAGCTCGGGGTAGAGCTGGGTGAGGTTGGTGAAGGTCTCGATGGCCTCGCTGGTCTTGCCGAGGTCGGTCTGGGCGACGCCGCGCAGGAACAGCAGTTGCGGATCGCGCGGCGTGGCGTCGATGCGCTTGTCCACAGCCGTCAGTGCCTGCTCAGGCTTCTTTTGCTTGAGCAATGTGGTGATGCTGGAATAGTCTTCCGCATGCGCCCAGGACGCACCAAGAGTGCCAATGGCGCAGGCCACAATGGCCAGGCGCAGAAGGGAAAGGGCAGTGGAGCGTGCAGAGTTCATGGGATCAGGAAAGACTGAGGAGACCCGCAAGAATACGGCACGGGCTTATACTGCGTCGAATTGTAGCTGAGGGGTGTGCCATGCCTGTGTGCTGTTGTCACTGCTTATATCGCGGGCGTTTTCAGAGCGCCATACCCCGCTGAAGCCTGCCGTCGGTGCAGGTGAAGCTGCATCCAGACTTACTTTTTTATCCCATGAGCTTGCGAATCTACAACACGCTGTCGCGTGCGCTGGAGGCGTTTTCCCCGTTGGAACCCGGACACGTACGTATGTATGTATGCGGCATGACGGTGTACGACCTGTGCCACCTGGGCCATGCCCGTTCCATGGTGGCGTTCGACATCGTGCAGCGCTGGCTGCGTGCCAGCGGCCTGAGCGTGACCTATGTGCGCAACATCACCGACATCGATGACAAGATCATCCGTCGCGCTCTGGAGAACGGTGAAGCGATCCGCAGCTTGACTGATCGCATGATCGATGCGCTGCATCAGGATGCCGACGCGCTTGGTATCGAACGTCCTACGCACGAGCCTCGCGCGACCGACTATGTTCCTCAGATGCTGGACATCATCAGTCAACTCGAAAACAAGGGCCTTGCCTACCGCACCGAGAACGGTGACGTGAACTACGCCGTGCGCAAGTTCCCCGGCTACGGCAAGCTTTCGGGCAAGTCGTTGGACGAACTGCATGCGGGCGAACGCGTGGCCGTGCAGGGCGGCAAGGAAGACCCGCTCGACTTCGTGCTCTGGAAGAGCGCCAAGCCGACCGAGCCTGACGATGCCAAGTGGAACGGTGCGTACGGCCTCGGCCGCCCTGGCTGGCACATCGAGTGCTCGGCCATGAGCTGCGCGCTGCTGGGCGAGACCTTCGACATCCACGCTGGTGGTGCCGATCTGCAGTTCCCGCACCACGAAAACGAGATTGCGCAAAGCGAGGGTGCCCACGGCAAGCAGCTGGCGAAGGTGTGGATGCACAACGGCTTCATCAACGTGGACAACGAGAAGATGTCCAAGTCGCTGGGCAACTTCTTCACGATCCGTGATGTGCTCAAGGAATACGACGCGGAAACCGTGCGTTTCTTCGTCGTGCGCGCCCATTACCGTAGCCCGCTGAACTACAGCGATGTGCATCTGGACGACGCTCGCAACGCGCTCAAACGCCTGTATACGGCGCTGAGTCTGGTGCCTGCCGTCAATGTCAAGGTGGACTGGAACGATGCCTATGCCGCGCGTTTCCGTGCAGCCATGGATGAGGATTTCGGCACGCCCGAAGCCGTCGCCGTGCTGTTCGATCTGGCGGGTGAGGTCAATCGCAGCAACTCGCCCGAGGTGGCGGGGTTGCTGCGGGCGCTGGGTGGTTTCCTCGGCCTGCTGCAGGACGATCCACAGCGCTTTCTGCAGGCCGGTGCGGGTGCGTCTGGTCTCGATGCTGCGGCCATTGAGGGGCAGATTGAAACACGTGCGGCTGCCAAGGCGGCCAAGAATTGGGGCGAGGCTGATCGCATCCGCAAAGAGCTGTTGGAGCAGGGCGTCGTCCTCAAGGACTCGGCGACCGGCACCACTTGGGAGGCCGCTCAGTGATCGATCTGTCTGGTAATGGTGGCGAGCGCGCTTTGCTTGCCTGTGAATGTCCGGTATTGCTCCTGCAGCCGAACCTGGTGCGGGAGTATTGAGCCATGGCGACCATCAAGAAAACAGGCGACGACAGTGCGCCGAATCTGCAGCCGCCGAGTTACTGGCAGGAGGCCTGCAAGCATCTGATGAAGAAGGACCGCGTGATGCGGCGCCTGATTCCCGAGCTCGGCAATGTCTCGCTCACGCTGCGTGGTGACGCGTTTACGACGCTGGCGCGCAGCATAGTCGGCCAGCAGGTGGCGGTGGCCTCCGCACAGCGCGTGTGGGAAAAGTTCGCGCTGCTGCCCACCGAGATGACCCCCGGCAATGTGCTGCGTCTGAAGGTGGACGATATGCGCGCCACGGGGCTTTCCGCGCGCAAGGTCGAATATCTGGTCGATCTCGCGCTGCACTTCGACAGCGGCCGTCTGCATGTGGGCGACTGGGACGGGATGAGCGACGACGCCGTCGTCGACGAACTGGTCGCGATCCGTGGCATCAGCCGGTGGACGGCGGACATGTTTCTGTTGTTTCATCTGGGGCGTCCGAATGTGATGCCGCTCGATGACCCTACACTCTTGCAAGGTATCAGCAACCAGTATTTCTCGGGGGAGCCGGTCAGTCGCAGCGACGCCCGCGAGGTCGCCGAGGCGTGGAAGCCTTGGTGCAGCGTTGCAAGTTGGTATATTTGGAGATCGCTTGCTCCGATGCCTGTTCAGTGCTGATCGTCCAAAACCCGAACATCGATCATTGATGCAAACAGTTGCAAATTTCGTGCAAACGCGTCTTAATCGCGTGCGCTCCGAGAAATCGGGCAACTGGGGCAGACAAGCGCCCAAGGAGAATTACGTTGGCTAAAAAAACATTTCTGGACTTCGAGCAACCCATCGCGGAGCTGGAGTCCAAGATCGACGAGTTGCGCTATGTTCAGAACGAAAGCGCCGTGGACATCTCGGAAGAGATCGACCAGCTCAGCAAGAAGAGCCACCAGCTCACCAAGGACATTTACAGTGATCTGACCCCTTGGCAGATCACCAAGATCGCGCGCCATCCCGAGCGTCCCTACACCATGGACTACGTGCGCGAAATCTTCACCGATTTCGTCGAGTTGCACGGTGACCGCCATTTTGCGGATGACCTGTCCATCGTCGGCGGTCTGGCCCGCTTCAATGGCCACCCCTGCATGGTGCTTGGTCAGCAGAAGGGCCGCGACACCAAGGAGCGCGCCGCGCGCAACTTCGGCATGAGCCGTCCCGAGGGCTATCGCAAGGCGCTGCGCCTGATGAAGACCGCCGAGAAGTTCAAGCTGCCGGTGTTCACCTTCGTGGACACACCCGGCGCCTATCCCGGCATCGACGCGGAAGAGCGCAGTCAGTCCGAGGCCATTGGCCGCAACATCTTCGAGATGGCGCAGTTGGAAGTGCCCATCATCACCACCGTGATCGGTGAAGGCGGCTCCGGCGGCGCGCTGGCGATTGCCGTGGCCGATCAGGTCATCATGCTGCAGTACTCGGTCTACTCGGTGATCAGCCCGGAAGGCTGCGCGTCGATTCTCTGGAAGACCAGCGACAAGGCGCAGGACGCGGCCGACGCCATGGGCATCACCGCCCACCGTCTGAAGGCTCTGGGTCTGATCGACAAGATCGTGAACGAGCCCGTGGGGGGCGCGCACCGCGATCACAAGCAGATGGCCTCGTTCCTCAAGCGCGCGCTGGGCGATGCCTACCGCCAGCTCTCTGACCTCAAGACCAAAGAGCTGCTGGACCGTCGCTACGAGCGCGTGCAGAGCTACGGTCGCTTCAACGACACCAAGGCGGAAAACGCCTGATTGATCGCCTGATCTGGCATCTGTCTGACACCATCCACGGCGGCCCTTCGGGGCCGTTGGTGTTTTCCGAGGTGCCGGGTGATAACCTTGCACTGAATTGACCAGCGCACCATGAGCATCACCTTCGAAACCGCCCTTCAGTCTTTCAAACCGCGGCTGCCTCTGGCTGTGGCGCTGAGTGGCGGTGCGGATTCGACCGCCTTGCTGATCGCCTGTGCGGCACGTTGGCCGGGGCAGGTGCAGGCCTTGCACGTCCACCACGGCTTGCAGGCGGCGGCCGATGGTTTCGAGGCGCATTGCCGCATCCTGTGCGCAAGGCTTTCCGTGCCCCTCACGGTGCGGCATGTCGATGCGAGGCATGCGAATGGGCAGAGCCCCGAAGATGCCGCGCGGCAGGCGCGATATGGCGCGCTGGAGGGTATGCTTGGCGAGATGCCCGATATCCGCAGCGCCGCGCTCGCCCAGCATGCGGATGACCAAATCGAGACCATCGTGCTCGCGCTCTCGCGTGGCGCGGGCGTCGCGGGCATCGCCGCCATGCCCATGCAATGGGGGCGGGCGGGGGTGGATTGGCACCGGCCGCTGCTCCAAACCGGCGGCGCGGACATCCGCCGCTGGCTGAAAGAGCAGGGCGCGGATTGGGTGGAAGACCCTACAAACGCGGATGAACGCTACACCCGCAACCGCATTCGCAAGCATGTATTGCCCGTGCTCGAGAGCGTATTTCCGCAGTTTCGCGACACCTTCGCGCGCAGCGCAGAGCATGCCGCGCAGGCGGCTGAACTGTTGCAGGAACTGGCCGTGCAGGATCTGCAGAACCTCGGCAATCCCCCGTCCATCAAGGCTTTGCAGGGATTGAGCCGTGCACGGCAGGCGAATGTTCTGCGCCATTGGCTGCGGTTGTCGCACGCCACCACGCCGAGCGCGGCGCAGCTCTCGGCGCTGCTCGATCAGGTCGCTGCCTGCACCACGCGCGGGCACCGGATTCACCTCAAAGTGGGGCGTGGATTCATCGAACGAAAAGACGGCCTGCTCGATTGGTACAATTGACAGGTTTTGGATTCAACTTTTTTGTACGAAACGTCGGCGCGCCAAAACAGCCTTCAGTCCATTTGCGCCGTGATTGAAAAAAGTTTCGTCACCTCGAAAATTCCATGGCACTGATCGTTCATAAATACGGCGGCACATCGATGGGCTCTGCAGAGCGCATCAAGAACGTCGCCAAGCGCGTGGCCAAATGGGCGCGGGCAGGCCACCAGATGGTGGTGGTGCCCAGCGCCATGAGTGGTGAAACCAACCGCCTGCTGGGTCTGGCCAAAGAGCTGTCCCCCTCGCGTGTTTCCACGGCCTATCACCGAGAACTCGACATGCTGGCCGCCACTGGCGAACAAGCATCGTCCGCGTTGCTGGCCATCGCCATGCAGGCCGAAGGCCTGGAATCGGTGAGCTACGCTGGCTGGCAAGTGCCGGTGCGCACCGACAGCGCTTTCACCAAGGCCCGCATCGAATCCATCGACGACAAACGCGTGCGCGCCGATCTGGACGCAGGCAAGGTCGTGATCGTCACCGGCTTCCAGGGCATCGACCCGGACGGCAACATCACCACCCTTGGTCGTGGCGGCTCGGACACCTCCGCCGTTGCCATTGCCGCAGCGATGAAGGCAGCCGAATGCCTGATCTACACCGACGTGGACGGCGTGTACACCACCGACCCACGCGTGGTGCCCGAAGCCAAGCGCCTCACGACGCTGAGCTTTGAAGAAATGCTGGAAATGGCGAGCCTCGGCAGCAAGGTGCTGCAGATCCGTTCTGTCGAATTTGCAGGCAAATACAAGGTGCCGCTGCGCGTGCTCTCGAGCTTCACGCCCGTGGACATCGACGTCAATGAAGAGGCCGTATCCGGCACGCTGATCACTTTTGAGGAAGACGAAAAAATGGAAAAAGCTGTCGTTTCCGGCATCGCTTTCACCCGCGACGAAGCCAAGATTTCCGTGCTCGGCGTGCCCGACACCCCCGGCATCGCCTACCAGATCCTGGGTGAAGTGGCCGAAGCCAACATCGACGTGGACGTGATCATCCAGAACGTGAGCAAGGACGGCAAGACCGACTTCAGCTTCACCGTGAACCGCAACGATTACCAGCGCACCATCGACCTGCTCAAGGAGAAAGTGTTGCCCAAGCTCGGCGCGCAAGAAGTCGTCGGCGACACCAAGATCGCCAAGGTCTCCATCGTCGGCATCGGCATGCGCAGCCACGTTGGCGTCGCCAGCAAGATGTTCAAGTCGTTGAGCGAAGAGGGCATCAACATCAAGATGATCTCCACCTCGGAAATCAAGACCTCGGTCGTGATCGACGAAAAGTACGTCGAACTCGCAGTGCGCGCACTGCACAAGGCATTCGAGCTGGATCAGGCCTGATCGACCCAAAAAAAACAGCTGTTTCCCCGAAACCCTCATGGGAGTAGGTTAGAATAGCTGTATTGGAAACGTGACCGAGTGGCCGAAGGTGCTCCCCTGCTAAGGGAGTATGGGGTGTAGAGCCTCATCGAGGGTTCGAATCCCTCCGTTTCCGCCAAGATGGCTTAAAATTCAAAGGCTTGTAAAAGATTTTGAGTTTTGTACCACTTAAAGTACCACAAAGAACAAAGGCTGCAAACTTAGGTTTGCAGCCTTTTGTTTTTGCATGAGGACTCGCAGTTACTCTGAAAAAGGTCGGCAGATGACTGCATTGCAGCGATTGCCGACTGTCATGCGTGCGTGTTGGATGACTGCTCAGCTATGCAAAGCAGTCGGACGCAAGCCATAGGCAGGGTGTCGTTGCATAGTTTCAGGACCTCGATGGGGCATGCCTGCTTCGATCGAAGACTTAGAACGCGGTACGGTCATAGGGGGAAATGACTTTCTGCGGTTGCAGGAATGCAGTCAGCCCTTGAAACCACATCACCTCCAAGAAGTCACCGGTGATCGTCAAGTCCTTACTGCCCAGTCCCCTCAAGAAAGCAGCTTGGCTATCTTTGGCAGAGAGAATCTCGAAGCCCTTAGCCGCGTTATTGAAACTCAATGTGAACTCCGGATTCGCAGTCAAACCGGACGAGGACCGGATCGCGCTATCACGGATGGCGTAGCAGCGCCCAACCCCGGAAGCTGTACGGATCTGAAAAATAAGTTCCTTGCCTGCGACGTAGCGTGCACAGTCCGGATTGCTTTTGATTTGTCGTTGCAGCAGTTGGTTAAGTATCCAGAGCAAAAATTTAAACTTCAGCATGATCATTGGTTTCAGGTCGAGGGACTTCGTCAGTCGTTATTCACCGAGAAAGTGAACGGCGTGGTGCAAGAAACGCTGTGGATACTGGAATTGCGCGCCATGTCCAGCATCTGGGTAAATGAACAACTGTGCGTTAGGGAGGTTTCGCACCATATAGAACGAATTGACCGTTGGGATCATCACGTCGTTCACGCCGTTGAGGATGAAGACCGGCTGCCGGATATCGCGCAGGTAAGAGAATGGGTCATCCTCCGACAACCTGGACAGGTACAGCATGTTGGCTTCAATCTGTGCCTTTGAGACCTCTTGTGAGGAAGGTGGGTCCTGGTCGACTCGCTGATGGCGGCGCTCCCAGAACTCGCGCGCAGCCTGCTCAGCCTGCGCCGAGCGGCCGAAAAATAGATACAGGAAGTCCTCGAAGACCGGGACCAGTCGTGGTGCCGTACTCAGCACCCTCGGCTCCATCGTCGGATCCCCTCCGCGCGGCCCCGTGCCAAGAAGCATCAGCTTACGCACCAGATCGGGGTGACGCCAAGTCAGATCCAGCGCTTGGAAACCACCCAGAGAAAATCCCAAGACGTCAATCTGCGCAAAACCCAGTGTACGAACAAAATTGGCTGCGTCATCGGCCATGTCTTCGATACTGGTACGCGGTTGTCCGCTGGAGGATGCAATGCCACGTCCGTTGTAAAGGATGACTTCGCGGTCCTCAGCCAGCCCATCCGTCATCAACGGGTCCCAATGATCCATACCACCACGGAAGTGCTGCAGGAAGAGCAACGGTGGCTGCGAAGTCGCGGAGTTACCCCAGCGGCGATAGGCGAACTTGTCACCGTTGACGTCGACGAAGCGTGTCGGTGCGGTGAGGTGGCTGTTGCTCATAGTTAATCCTTGGTTAGTGGATGAGGACTGAATTCGCTGCCCTGAGCACGATTGCTTTTTTTGCGCTGTCAGCTATTCAGCTGCAACGGCCCCAGAGCAACGAAGTCTGTGAGTCTGATTAGGAATGCCTGATGCTCAAGCCGAGAGCGTCGGATAGTCCGTGTAACCCTTGGCTCCGGGCGTGTAGAAAGTTTCTGAGCTTGGGGCATTCAATGGAGCATCCTGGCGCATGCGCTCGACCAGATCAGGGTTGGCGATGAATGGCCTTCCCATGGCGATCAGGTCCGCGAGGCCTTGGCTCAACGCCTGTTCTGCGCTGGCTTTGTTGAACCCACCGGCGAGGATGAAGGGGCCGTTGAACGCAGCCCGCAGATCGGCCTTTAGTTTTGCTGGCACAGGCGGGGTGCCCATGCCGGAGTGGTCAAGGACGTGAACGTACATGAGGCCGAGTGCGGAGAGTTGCTTCACCAAAGCCAAGTACTGCTCGTCCACACCTTCGAATGCACCAGCGCTATTGACCACACCGTGGGGTGACAAGCGGATTCCGACGCGCTCAGCGCCAATCTCGGTCACAACCGCGTGTGCAACTTCGAGCACCAAACGGTTGCGCCCTTCAGCCGTGCCACCGTAGCCATCGGTGCGGCGGTTGATGTTGGCATTCAGGAACTGCTCCAGGAAGTAGCCATTGGCCGCGTGCAACTCAACGCCGTCAAAGCCAGCTTGGATCGCAAGGCGCGCGGCGCAAGCGTACTCGGCAATCACCTTGCGGATGTCCTCTTCTGTCATAGCACGAGGCGGCGTATGCGGCTGGAGACCTAGGGTGTCAGTCCACATTTCGCCCGGGCAGGCTTCGGGCGATGGCCCAAACACCTCGGCACCAGCTGGCAGATTGGCCTGGTGGGACACCCGGCCGGTATGCATCAGCTGCACGACGATCTTGCCGCCCTTGGCATGCACCGCCTCGGTCACCAGCTTCCAGCCTTGTACCTGAGCATCATTGAACAGACCAGGTATGCGGGCATAACCCAAACCGTTGGGCGATGGTGAGGTTCCTTCCGTGATGATGAGGCCGGCGCTCGCACGCTGGGCGTAGTAGGTGACCATCAGGTTAGTAGGCGTGTTGTCACTGGCCGCACGGCTGCGCGTCAATGGCGACATCACGACGCGGTTTTTCAGCGGAGTGGAACGAAGTTGGAAGGATTCAAAAAGCATAGGTTGTCCTTGATGAGATGAAAAATGGTGAGCGCAGTAACGCTCAGTTCGAGTACGCTGGAATCAAACGTTCTGGTAGCGAGGCGCTGGCGTCCCTGCTTGTGTGCTTGCGAATAGTTCGGAACGCGCTGTGTCGTACTTGTCCCACAGACTGGCATCGGCGACCGATGGCCAAGTGATCGTTTCGCCCTGGTCTAGGCCCGCCAGCGCTGCATCGACCATGTGTTCGGTCGTCATCAAGGTGCTCTTGTTGAGGGCTGCCAGCGGGACGCCCGACAAATCCCAGAGCTCGGTGGCCGTGGATGCGGGCAACACCAATTGGACTCTCACCCCGGTGTCGGCCAGCTCTTGTTGCAGGCCTCGGCTGTATTGCAATACAAAGGCCTTGGTGCCGCTGTAGATGGCGCTGATGGCCATCGAGTGGATGGCCAGGACGGACGCGATGTTGATGATCAAGCCCTGCTTTTTTGCCACAAAGGCCGGTACGGCCGCTTGGGTCAGGCGTGTCAGAGCGGTGATGTTCAGGGCAATCTGGGCCTGCGCGTCGTTCGCAGATGTCTGGGCAGCAGGGGCCAGACGTGCAATACCGGCGTTGTTCACCAGAACTTGCACGTCCCCACGGGTGGCCAACAGTGTCTCGATGCGCGCCACATCCTGATCGAGAGTCAAATCGGCTACGACGGGTTCGGCTTTGACGCCGTGCGCGTTTGCCAGTTGCGCACAAAGGGCTTCCAGGCGTTCTGCGCGTCTGGCGACCAGGATAAGGTTGTAGCCACGTGCTGCCAGTCGGTCTGCGTAGACGGCGCCGATTCCAGAAGAGGCTCCAGTGATAAGGGCTGTTTTTGAGGTCATATATTTCTCTGATGAAGTGAGGTGATTGGTTGAGGGGAACGCTTGGCACAAAGTCGGTATGGCACAGGAAGATGCCGCATGGCCCACATCGGGAAAAATGATCGCGGTGCTTTGCGGAAGCCACCGGGCCAGGATCGGATTCCTTTGCTCGCTCAGTGGGACTGGGGCAGATAGAACGGGCGCGACGCCGTCAGGGCCTGGTGAACTTGCTCGGTCAAGGCGTCTGCCAGCACTTCTTCTGCTCCTGCTTCCAAGCCATCCAGTGCACGCTGCACGATGTCCTCAGGGCTGGTCTTGGGTACCTCGAAGCCACGCGTAAGGTCAGTGTCAACATAGGCCATATGCAAGCTCAATACCTGGGTTTGTTGGCTTGCCATTTCATGGCGTAGTGCGTTGGTTAGCGACCATGCAGCCGACTTGCTTGCTGAGTAGGCGGCGAGAGCACCATCGTTGACCCACGAGGCGACGGACAGCACGTTGAGCAGGGCTCCGCCGCCATTGGCCTTGAGCACCGGCGCAAATGCCTTGCTCATGTTCAGCATGCCAAAAACATTGGTCTCAAAGATGCGACGTGTCACGGCTTCACTGTCGTGCGCCAGAAAACCGCCGGGTTGGGCAATACCCGCGTTGTTGATCACTAGCGTAACGTCCGGTGCATTTTTGACGGCAGCAGCGATGTCATCGGGGTTGGTAACGTCGAGTTGAATTGCTGTGACACCTGCCTGTGTCAGGGTCGCCGGATTGCGTGCGGCTGCGTAGACCTTGCGCGCACCGCGAGCGAGCAACGCTTGTGTAAAGGTCAAACCGATTCCGCGGTTGGCGCCGGTGACAAGAACAACTGAATTTTCGATATTCATGAGGAAACTCCTTGTGTTAAGTGATTACTACATATGACATTCATCATATGAAAAGACGTGGCAATGACTGGGCAAAGACACCGCTTCAACGAACCTTGATCACGACCTTGCCTTTAGCCCGACCACTTTCGACGTATGCCAAAGCCTCGTTGGTCAAGGCAAATGGAAACACCTTGTCAACAACCGGACGAATTGCACCTGATTCGATGAGTGAGGCGATTTGCTTGAGTTGACTCCCGTTGGCTCGCATGAAAAGGAATGAGAACTCCACGCCATGACGTTTTGCAATTCTTCGGGTCCCCAAGCTCAAAAGACCAATCACCTGCCTCACAAACCATGGAGCTTTGATCTCTTCGGCAAACGCCGGATCGGCGGGGCCGGAAATAGTGATGAGTTTCCCGCCAGTCCTGAGCACATTCAAAGACTTAGCGAGTGTCTTGCCATCTTGGCTATTCAGGACGACGTCATAGCCGCTCAGGACCTTTTCAAAATCCTCTTTCTTGTAGTCGACGACAAAATCAGCACCCAGATCTTTCACCCAAGCCACATTGCTTGTGCCGGTTGTGGTGGCCACAGTTGCACCCATGTGTCTGGCCAATTGAATGGCAAAAGTGCCCACACCACCCGAGCCGGCTTGGATAAAGACCTTCTGCCCCTTCTTGAGCTTGGCCTTTTCGACGAGCGCCTGCCAGGCGGTCAAGGCCACAAGGGGCATGGAGGCGGCTTCTTCCATGGTGAGATTCTTAGGCTTGAGCGCGAGGGAGTCTTCCTTGACGGCGACCATTTCCGCGAAGGTTCCGATGCGCAAGTCGTCAGGCCTGGAGTAAACCTCGTCGCCCACTTTGAACTGCCTAACACAGGGACCAACTCGGGTGACCACACCAGCCAAATCGTGGCCCAGGACAAAAGGTGTGCGGTAAGGCAGGATGAACTTAAACTCCCCGCCACGGATTTTGGAGTCGATCAGGTTGACTCCGGCGGCATGAATCTCAACCAAAACCTCGTCATCGCGTAACTCAGGAGTTGGCATGTCTGTTTGTTTCAATGCGTTTTTTTTCCCATAACGCTCGACGATGAATGCTTGCATGGCTTTTACCGCTCTTAAAAGGTTGGGTTAGGATGAAATGGCAAGGTGGATAATTTCGAATTTCGCATGATGATCATCATATTTCATGGTAAAAAAATTAGTCTTCAGCCTGAGCTTTGCCAGAAACCAAGCTTTTCAGCGAAGCGCTACACCACGCATCTGACAAGGCAGGGTCATCGACAGCACGCGCCAGCACCAAGGTACCAACCAAAGTAGCCATGGTCACCAACGCGCGCTCGTAGGCAGCCTGCTGCCCCGAGTCCGGAAACTGGCGAGCGATCAAATCGACCATCTCCTTGATGCGACGCGTGGCGGCAAGGCGCACTTCGGGAGATTGACGCGGCATTTCAGAGCATAAAGCTGAATTGGGGCAGCCCGTCTCAATGTTCACCAAATGCTCTTTGGATAGATACACCTGAATCAGCGCCTGCAGCGCTTGATCAGACGGGACCGTTCCAACAATACTCGCGGCGAGGGCGTTGGCTTCAGCGCCAGCTCGATCTGCCGCTTCAGCAAGCATAGCTTCACGGGACTCGAAGTGTGCATAAAAGGCGCCATGCGTCAGTCCGGCTTCTTTCATGATGTCGGCTACGCCCGTGCCGTCATAGCCACTGCGGCGAATGGCCTTGCCGGCAGCTTTCACTATGCGCTCGTGGGAGGCTTCCTTAGCAACTGCTCGCAAATTGACTGACGATTTTCGCATGATGAGCATCATACATTATGAGCAAGCAATTTGCAAGATTGTTTACTTCCATGCCAACCTAAGCCACGTGGTCTCAGGTTTGCGTAGAAATGGGCTGCTCCTGGTCAGGAAGACAAATCTCAACCTAACGCCCGGGCGCGCTCAAACGCCTCGGGATTGACTCCGCCAGATGCCTTTGGCGGCGTGACCGGTCGTAGAGCACTTCGATGTAGTCGAATACATCGGCCCGTGCCATATTCCGGGTCTTGTAGATACGTTTGGCCGATGTACGTGTGCCGCATAAGGGCGACGTCGCCGGGCAAGTCATCGAAGGCGTGTACCAGGTTTTGCATGGTTTTGGCTTAGTTGCACAAATCGCCTCGGCGATCCACCTACCTGGACAACAGCTGGAACTTCTGGGATCAGCGCAACTCCACGCTCTTCACCCGCTTGGAGCACCGTTTCGACAACGACTGGAAGCTGCAACTGGCTGCCAGCCGAACCTGGTCGAGGCTGGACATGCTGGGCTCGCAGGTCGAGCGTATCTACTGGGCAACGCCCAGTCAGTGGGGCCAATACATGGGCCAGTACGATTACGAAGACCGGCAGAACAGCTACGACGCCTACGCGTCCGGGCCTTTCCAACTTCTGGGCCGCAAGCATGAACTGGTCGTGGGCGGGGGGTGCGGACGAAAACTTGGACTGCCAGGAGGCAGTTCATGTATTCATACGACGATCGCATTCGAGCCGTTGAGCTCTACATCAAGCTGGGCAAGCGCATCGGGACGACTATCCGCCAGCTGGGCTACCCGACGAAGAACGCTTTGAAGAGCTGGCATGAGGAGTACGAGCGGCGCCTGGACCTGTCGTCCGGTTACGTGCGCTCGAAGCCGAAGTACTCTCAAATTCAGAAGGCGCAGGCTGTCGAACACTACGCCGCGCACGGGCGCTGCATCGCCTCCACGGTCAAGGCGTTGGGCTATCCGTGCCGCGATTTGCTGCGTGCCTGGATTGATGAGCTGGACCCCGAGTCCCGGCAGCGTGTTGTCGGCAGGGCCGCCTGTGCACCATGGCCGCTGCAACTGAAGAAGAAGGCGGTCCTCGAGCTGTGCACTCGTGAGGGAAGTGCGCAGGTGGTTGCCCAGAAGCTTGGCGTGAGCAGGCCCACGTTGTACAACTGGAAGAACCAGCTTCTGGGACGGGAGGCACCCGCATCAATGAAACACACCAATCAATCTCCTCAGGTACGAGAGCGCGACGAGCTCGAGCGTCAGCTTGAGGCTTTGCGGCTCGAGGTCAGGCAATTGCGGCTCGAGCAAGACCTCTTGAACAAGGCCAATGAACTGTTAAAAAAAGGCCTGGGTGTCGATCTGCAGCTCCTGTCCAACCGGGAGAAAACACTGCTGATTGACGCCCTCAAGGAGCACTATGGCTTGCCAGAGCTTCTTGCTCAGTTGGGTCTTGCGCGGAGTTCGTACTTCTACCATCGAGCCCGTGCAGCGGTGGGCGATAAGTACCTTGAAGTAAGGCAGTCCATCACCGAGATCTTCGAGTCGAACCATCGCTGCTACGGCTACCGCAGGCTGCAGGCCTCGCTCACCAGGCAAGATGTCACCATATCCGAGAAGGTGGTGCAGCGCTTGATGAAGCAAGAGAGCCTGGTCGTGGCCAAGCCCAAGCGGCGCCGGTATGCGTCCTACCTTGGCGAGATCAGCCCGCGCCCGACAACATCATCAACCGAGACTTCCAGGCTGCGGCACCGAACGAGAAGTGGCTCACGGACATCACAGAGTTCCAGATCCCCGCCGGCAAGGTCTATCTCTCGCCGATCATTGATTGCTTTGACGGGATGGTGGTGAGCTGGGCCATTGGCACGAGCCCTGACGCGGAACTGGTCAATACCATGCTGGATGCAGCCATCGAGACGGTGACGGACACCGCTGACCGGCCCGTGCTCCACTCCGACCGCGGCGGCCACTACCGCTGGCCAGGCTGGCTATCGAGAATGAGCGATGCCAACCTCATCCGCTCGATGTCCCGCAAGGCCTGTTCTCCGGACAATGCGGCTTGCGAAGGCTTCTTCGGTCGCCTCAAGAACGAACTGTTCTATCCTCGGGACTGGAAGAGCGTCACCATTGCGCAGTTCATTCAGGTAGTAGACGACTACATTCGCTGGTACAACGAAAAGCGGATCAAGATATCCCTTGGCTCACTCAGTCCCATCGAATACCGGGTGAGCCTCGGACTTACGGCATAACACCAGTCCAAGTTTTTATCCGCACCCCCAAGCCGATGTAATTGCTTCCACGACGACACGGACTCTGGATGTACGTGCCAAGTCCTGGTGCAGCACCAGCCACGCCTCGTAAGGCATTGCCCGACGGCGCTCGGGCCATAACCGTACTAGCGAAGGATCGCGCCTAGCCAAGTACTCAGGTAACTCGCCTATGGCCAAGCCGGCCCGCACGAAAGTGGCGAGCATCAAACTCGAATCCAGTTCGGCAACCACGCGAGCCTGAGACCTGGATTCACCCGCCAGCGTGTCATCTTGCCGGCCGGTGACGCCTTGCTGGTAAAGCGCAATATCGTGATTCGCAAGGCCTTGCCCGGGGCGCGGTTCACCATGTTTTGCCAGATAGTCTTCTGTGGCGTAAAGCCCGACTTCCCAGCAGCCGAGTTGACGAACGATTAAGTCCGGCTGCTCTGGCCGCAGGGTACGTACCGCAATGTCGGCCTCCCTCCGCGCCAGATCGAGCAACCGAGTCGTGGTGCTCAGGATCACCCGCACCTCAGGATGGCTGGCGCGCAGTTGTTCAATCGCTGGAACCACGAAGTCCACCGCCAGGGCGTCGGTGGTGGTCACACGCACCTCACCGGCCACGCGCGCATCGGCACCTTCGCCGCGGCGCTCGAAGGAGACAGCCATGCGTTCCATGTCCTCGGCCATGCGCAGCACTTCCAGGCCTGTGTCGGTCAGTACCAAGCCGCCCGTGGTGCGCAGGAACAGCCGACTGCCCAAAGCTCGCTCCAATCCGGTCAGACGCCGGCTCACCGTGGTCTGGTCGATGACCAGTTGCTGCGCCGCCCCGCGCAAGGTGCCGGCGCGCTGAATTGCCAGAAATATCCGAACGTCGTCCCAATTCATCATCGCCTCATTGCTCATACTGCAAATATGCAGTAATAAGCTGCTTTTCTGTGCATTTTCACATGGATGGCAAATGCGTAGCATGGACTCAACCCTTTCGAATCTTTGATGCGCAGCCGGCCCGCCAGGCTGCCGGGAGCTGTCATGCCTCGCTTATCCTTCATTCTGACCGTCGCCATGCTGAGTGCCTTCGGCCTGATTGCGTCAGACGTCTATCTTCCCGCTATGCCAAGCATGGCCGCGGAATTTGGCGTGGCCGACTGGCAAATGCCTCAAACCATCTCGTTCTACCTGTTGGCACTGGCAATTGCCCAGTTGGCCTACGGGCCCCTGTCAGATCGCAATGGCCGCAGGCCCGTATTGCTGGCTGGGGTCGCTCTCTACATAGTCGGCTCGGTGGGTTGTGCAATCTCGGTCAGCTACAACCAGTTCTTGGCCTGGCGCATGCTGGAAGCAATCGGCGCAGCTGCGGGCCTGGTCGTTGGTCGTGCACTGATCGCCGATACATGCGACAAGCGCACTTCCGCCAAGGTCTATGCGGTGATCTACCCGCTGGTGTCGCTGTCGCCAGCCTTGGCGCCGGCCATAGGTGGGCACCTGGCTGCGGCTTTCGGCTGGCGATCCGACTTCCTGTTCGTCGCTGCGTTCGGTGTTGGGGCATTGTTAATGGTGGTGGTGATGCTACCGGAAACGCTCCCCATCGCTGCACGTACCCGGACCTCACCCTTCGCTGGCTTCAATCATGTTCTGCGTGACAGAACTTTTCGCCGCTATACCTTGGTGGTCTGCACAATCTATTGCGCCTGGTTTGTCTACTTGACCCAGTCGCCGTTTCTGTTTGCGCGTATAGGCTTGAGTGAGGAGCAAAGCGGCTGGCTGTACCTGCCGCTGACGGCAGGCATCATCGGTGCCAACCTGCTGGCTAAGCGCTTGCTTGATCGCTGGCCCTACGACCGCATCCTTGCGGCCGGCATCAAGTGCTTTGTGCTTGGAGGTGTAGCATTTCTTGCCGTGATGGCATTGGGGCTACATAGCGCGGGCTCCGTGGTTCTGCCCATGTGTTTGGTTAGTCTCGCAAATGGTTCGTCGCTGTCGCTAGCCGTGTCAGGGGCCATTGCCAGCGAGCACGGTTACGCGGCGACAGCCTCTGGGCTGGTGGGGTTCTTTCAGATCGGCAGCGCCGCACTGGTAGCAATGGCTGTCAGCGCGGCCTTCGGCACTGGCGTTGGTGTGCTTAGCTGTTCGATTTTCGTGCTCAGCCTCATTGCGCTGTTAACCTGTCTGCCAACGCCTAGAAACCGGACGGGCGTGGTCTGACCACTGTCATCTAAGCCGCTGGAACCCCAAAGTCCGGTCGTGAAGGCTTCATTCGTGTGGGGTGGGGTTAGTCGCAGCATCCGTTTCGTCACAGGTCTGTCCTAGCCGACTACCAGCAGCGAAATTGAATTCGTTTGAGCACAAAGAGGACATCGTGAAAATTTTGGCTATCTCAGGCAGCTCACGTGAAGCATCCACGAATACGGCGTTGTTGCAAACCATGAAAAACTTAGCTCCACTGGGTGTTGATATCTCAGTTTTCTGTCACCTGCATACATTACCAGTGTTTTCGCCTGATGCCGAAGGGGAGAATACACCCTTGATAGTTCGTGAATTTCTAGAATTAGTCTCCGCTAACGATGGCATCGTCATCTCAAGCCCCGAGTACATCCGTGCAATTCCCGGTGGCCTCAAGAATGCAATCGACTGGATGGTTTCACGCTTTGAAGTTATTGGTAAGCCCATTGTTTTGGTACATGCATCACACCGAGGCGACGATATGTTGGCTTCGCTAAGAATAGTTCTTTCAACGTTAAGCAATAATTTTCTTGAGCATATATTTTTACGTCTACCTCTCATTGGGAAATCCCCGGAAGAGGTTGTGAAATTTCTATGCCGGCCCGAGAACGAGTCACAAATCAGATCGTTTCTAGTCAAATTTGCAGCGGCAGTCCATCAAAGCAGCGGAGTGAGCCTTGTCGCCACTAAGGAGACTCTGCAAAACCATTGAATTCAGAGGGCCAAGACAATCACTTCCCCAATGACTGTTTTCAGGTCAGCAGCAGCCCCTCGCTAACAGGCTGTCCCCGGGGATGATGTCAGTCCGCTATCTCGGCTCGCAAATGGGTGATGTCGACCCAAAGCGGAAGTTCCTTCAACGGTTCCGTACATCAGCTTTGAATTTAATGCTTGTGCTGATGGTGAACGTCTGGAAAGTGTTCGTGGCTGTGCGTTATCGGTTCATGGCGATGCCAGTGCATATGCTTTCCTGTTGGAACTAACCCGTCTTCATGCACATGTCGATGGTGCTCATCGTGTTCATGCTCGTGACTATGCTCAAGCGCCTCATGAGAATGTTCATGCCCATGCTTTTCGGTCAGATGCAACCAAACCCCGATACCCATGAGAACACCAGCAACTAGCAAACGTGGTGAAGCGGGATCTCCCAGAAATACGATGGCAAGCAACGCTCCGAAAAATGGCGCTACTGAGAAATACGCCCCCGTCCTAGCTGTGCCGAGGTTGCGCAGCGCTATGACAAAAAGGACAAGGCTGCTGCCGTAGCTCAAGAACCCAATAACAGCGCCTGCAGAGATAACGGTGAATGAAGGCATTTGGATGCCTGTGGCTAAAGCAAGAAGCAGGTTGGTTACGCCCGCTGCAAGCCCCTTCACCATAGCGATGAAGGACGCGTCAGCGATGGAGACTTTGCGCGTCAAGTTATTGTCGATGGCCCAGCAAAGGCACGCACCGACCACTGCGAGTGATGGCCAAAGGGCTGCCGTTCCAGCTTGGCTAGGCCAACTTAGAACGAGTGCGCCTGCAACGATGGCAGCCATACCAAGTGCGATACGCTGGTCAAAATTCTCTTTGAAGACAAACCAAGCCAAGACAGCGGTGAGTACACCCTCGGCATTCAGTAGCAACGAGGCATCGGATGCAGTCATTCCTGCCAAACCCGTCATGAGCAACAGCGGGCCCAACATACCGCCTGAGATGATTGCTCCAGCCAGCCATCCGAGTTCATTGCGTTTGAGCTCCACCGCAGGAGCGCGAGCCACCAACCTGTAAATCAACAGTCCAATGCCCGAGCCAAGGTAGAGAATGCCCGCCAGCAGCCATGGGCTTGCGTGCTCAAGCAGCAATTTAACGGCAGGCGTTCCTGCGCCAAATAGCACTGCGGCCCCTAATGCTGCCAACACACCGTAGTTCTTCAGGGTATTCATTGCTTCCTTCCAACCAGGAAAGGGTATATCAAGGTATCTGAACAGTATTTTTACTAACCCGTCAAACCATCTGCCGGGTTTGCGAATTTTATTGGCTTCGCAAGTCCATTGTTAAAGGTTAGAATTTTGTCGTTGGGGACTTGAGCAGTCTCCCCGCCACCAAGGACAACCTCTGTCCCAAGTGCTGCTCCTAATTTCGGGCCATTGACCCGGGTAGGAGTTCATCTTGACATTTCCTGTCTCTTCCAGTTCATCAACACCTGAGTCCGCTGATAGCGCGACGCCATACACGCTTTGGCAGCTCACGCTCTATATGCTGGGCCTCGGAACTTGGGGTTTCGGCGGCCCCGTTGCGCTTGTTGGCTTCATGTACCGGGACTTGGTGGAGGGCCGAGGATGGTTCACTGAAGCCGATTACAAAGAAGGACTGGCTCTTGCCCAATTGATGCCGGGGCCGCTGGCCGCTCAGTTGGCCATCTATCTGGGATTCGTCCGCTACCGGCTGCTCGGTGCGGCACTTGTAGGGTTGGCCTTTGTTTTACCGTCGTTCGTCATGGTGGTGGCATTAGGTGCTGCTTACACCCGATTTGGGGGATTGACCTGGATGCAAGCGGTGTTTTACGGCGTTGGTGCATGTGTCATTGGAATCATCAGCATCAGCGCCTACAAGCTCACAACAAAGAACATTGGCAAAGACAAGCTCCTTTGGGCTATATGCACCGTCAGTGCTGTCGTCACCTTCGCCACACAGTCTGAAGAGTTGTGGTTGTTCATCGGCTCAGGCGTACTCGTGTGGCTGCTGCGTGCTCCCCCCGACTGGATGTCCAAGCACAGGCTCCATTCAACATCAGTGCCAGTCATCGGGTTCTTCGCGCTGAATGGGATTGATTGGGACAAGCTCGTACAGATTGGGCGCTATTTTGCTTATGCAGGAACGTTTGTCTTTGGAAGTGGACTTGCCATCGTCCCGTTTCTCTACTCCGGCGTGGTCAAGCAATACGCGTGGTTGACCGACCATCAGTTCGTTGACGCAGTTGCAGTAGCCATGATTACTCCTGGCCCAGTGGTCATCACGACAGGATTCATAGGCTTCTTGGTGTCGGGATTTTGGGGCGCCATGGTGGCTGCTTTGGCAACATTTTTGCCTTGCTTTTTACTCACTGTGATTCCTGCTCCATACTTCAAAAAGTACGGAAAAGTACCTGCATTGGTAGCCTTTGTAGACGGTGTCACGGCAGCGGCAATCGGCGCAATTGTTGGTGCAGTGGTTGTAATTTCCCAGCGCTCCATCAGCGACTGTGTCACGGCATGCATGGCCATAGGCACAGCAGTTTCTTTATGGAAATTTAAGAAACTGCCTGAGCCAGTTGTTGTTTTGGTCGCAGCCTTGATAGGCTTGATAGTCTATCCACAGATGCATGCGGCGTAGTGGGTGTCAGAAAATTTCAAAAGCGGTCGATTGAGAGTCGAGGCCCAAATACCGCTTCTGGCTGTGAATTCAACCGATCGACCCTCAATAGACATGCTTTATACCGCTGAGCGGTCCAAAGTATAAATGCCCGGAAAGTATCTTTCCATATATGAATTCGGATACAGTGGAGATTTAAATCCATACTCATCATACAAGCCATGAGCATCACTGGTTGCTAAAGTAAAACGCCGTAATCCCTGAAGTTGAGGATGTGCTAAGACAGCACTCATCAGAGCTTTGCTATATCCATTGCCTCTGTGCTTTGGAATCACAAATACGTCGACAAGATTGGCAAAGGTCGCACTATCCGTGATGACGCGACAAAATGCCACTTGCTGGCCTTCAATATATCCCCCAAAACAAAGTGAGTTCTCAATTGCTATGAGAATATCTCTAATGGAATATTTTTAGCCCACGAGGTTTCAGTGGAAAGAAAGCTGTGAATAAGAAGCACATCCAGCTCAGCTTTATCGTTTGAAATGCGAAGGTCTTTCATGATCGAATGTCTCATCAACTTATGTGGAGCGTCAGCACTTGGCCGATAGTGACTGTACCAGTTCGACCGGTAGCAGATTGCAGGCACACTCAAAAATGGGAACTAAGCTAACGAAGTTTTCCTGTAACTATCGACGAATATGGCTCATGCTTAAGCGAGCTGCATTGGAATGAACGCAACTCCATTCTTCTCTACGCGAGCACCAACCTCGCAGAATCCCATGCGCTCATAGAAAGACAGTGCAAACGGCGTTGAATTGACAGTAGTCGGCGCTGAAGCAGAGGGCCATTCATAAATATCCTTCACATAAGACCAAAGCGCCCTAGCAACGCCACCTCTTTGGAAAGGTTGTCCAACGAAAAGGTGGAATAAATGCGTTCCTTGACGAACAGCAACTACCCCCATCAACTGATCGCCAGCGAAGCCAACATAGTAGTCGAGTCCAGGAGTAGCGATATTTCGCGCAATCCCTTCAGGCGCAAGCGAAAGCAAGAAGCTTTCTGCACCTGCACCGTCATCTCGCAACAGGAAATGATGCGCTTGGGAAAGAATCAATGTGCTAATGGTCGAAGCGTCATCTAGTGTCGCTTTACGTATGCGCATGGATCGATCAGAAATTGTTGCGTTCATTGATGGAGGTCTGCTCATGGCCGATAGCTCATTTCCGGATTGCTTCTGCAACCCGCTCTTCAGAATAGGTCAATTACATCATCCCAACGTGGAGACTACTTAAGCGCATGCTATAGGCCCCTCAACTCGATGGGAGACCATCATGGAAGCCTTCAGTCATGCAGCTCGACGCGAACCATGGAACAAAGGCAAGATAGTCGGGCAGAAAGCACCATTTAAGCTCAAAGACATCTGGGCTCTAAGAATTCGGCTTCAGATGGAAGGACGAGTCCGAGAACTAGCCCTTTTTAATCTAGGTGTGGACAGCAAGCTGTGAATCGCCCCGGGTATGGAGGAGGCTCAACACTCTGAGAGGATTGAGCCATGACGAAGTCAAACAAGTTTTCACCTGAGGTACGCGAGCGTGCCGTACGCATGGTGCAAGAGCACCGAGGCGAGTACCCATCGCTGTGGGCCGCCATTGAATCCATAGCCCCCAAGATTGGTTGTGTGCCCCAAACACTGAACGAATGGGTCAAGCGTGCGGAAGTGGATTCCGGCGCGCGTGAAGGCGTCACAACCAGCGAAGCGCAACGAATGAAGGAGCTCGAGCGCGAGGTCAAGGAACTGCGCAGGGCCAACGAGATACTCAAGCTGGCCAGCGCGTTTTTCGCCCAGGCGGAGCAGGGCCGCCGCCTGAAGTCTTGAAGGCCTTCGTCGACAAGCACCGCGATGCATATGGGGTCGAGCCGCTCTGCAAGGTCTTGCAGGTTGCCCCTTCGGCGTATCGTCGGCACGCGGCGTTACTGCGTGCGCCTCACAAGCGCTGTGCTCGGGCTCACCGTGACGAGATGCTGATGCCACAGATTGAACGCGTCTGGCAGGCCAACATGCAGGTCTACGGCGCCGACAAGGTGTGGCGGCAACTGGCCCGCGAAGGCGTGACTGTGGCCCGTTGCACAGTCGAGCGGCTGATGCGTAAGCTGGGACTGCGCGGGGTGATGCGTGGCAAGGTCGTGCGAACCACTGTCAGTGATGGCAAAGCTCCATGCCCGTTGGACCGCGTCAATCGCCAGTTCCGAGCCGAGCAACCGAACCAGTTGTGGGTCAGCGACTTCACCTACGTTTCGACCTGGCAGGGGTGGTTGTACGTGGCCTTCGTCATCGACGTGTTCGCCCGGCGCATCGTGGGCTGGCGGGTGAGCAGTTCGATGCGCACTGACTTCGTCCTCGATGCGCTGGAACAAGCCCTGTACTCCCGACAGCCTGAGCGCGATGGAAGCCTGATATGCCACAGCGACCGCGGGTCGCAATACGTCAGTATTCGGTACTCCGAACGACTGGCTGAGGCGGGTATCGAGCCTTCGGTGGGTAGCAAAGGCGACAGCTATGACAACGCCTTAGCCGAGACCATCAACGGTCTCTACAAAGCCGAGTTAATCCATCGCCGTGGGCCATGGAAAACAAAGGAATGAATCGCCCCGGATTCTCTAGACACTTTCGAGCCGTTGGGAATGGCGTCTTTCGAACTCTACCGGAGAGATATCTCCGGCGGTTCCATGACGCCTTTTGGGGTTGTAAAACATCTCGATGTAGTTGAAGACATCAGCCCTGGCCTCATCGCGCGTCGAGTAAATCTGGCGACGAATACGCTCGCGCTTGAGCAACTGGAAGAAGCTCTCAGCCACCGCGTTATCGTGACAATTGCCGCGACGACTCATGCTGGAGACAAGGTTGTGATCACGCAGAAAGTCCTGCCAGTCATGGCCAGTAAACTGACTGCCCTGATCCGAATGCACCATGACAGGCAGCTTGGGCCTGCGACGCCACAAGGCCATCAACAGTGCATCGAGCACCAAGCCAGTATCGATGCGGCTGCCCATAGACCAGCCAACAACCTGACGTGAGAACAGGTCAACCACCACCGCCAGATACAACCAACCTTCATGGGTGCGGATGTATGTGATGTCAGTCACCCAAGCTTGGTTGGGCTCGGCCGCTGCGAAGCGGCGCTGCAAGTGATTGGGCGCGACGATGGCAGATTTGCCTCCACGCATGCCTGCACGGCGTTTGTAGCCCGTCTGTGAGCGCAGCCCCTCGATTTTGAGCAGTCGTGCCACGCGATGCTTGCCGCAGCTCTCGCCCAAATCACGCATGTCCATGGTCAGCTTGCGATAGCCATAGACGCCACCACTCTCGAGCCACGCATGCTTGAGAAGACCCAACAGACGTTGATCGTCCTTTGCACGAAGGCTCATCGGTTGCGCCTTCCAGGCGTAGTAGCCGCTAGGGTGTACAGCCATGACCTTGCACAGTCGGCGAATGCTGTACTCGCCTTCATGGCGCTTGATGAATGCGTACTTCACCCGGACTGCTTGGCAAAGTACGCCGCGGCCTTTTTTAGGATGTCGCGCTCCTCTGTGACTCGCTTGAGTTCAGCCTTCAGTCGTCGCAACTCCTCGGTTTGCGACACCTGTGCCTGCCGATCAGGGGCAGGCGTTCGTTGAGCCTTGATCCATTGATAAAGGCTGTGCTGACTCACCCCCAGCCGAGCAGAAACATCGGCCACCTTATGGCCGCGCTCAGTGATCTGCTTGACCGCTTCGGTCTTGAATTCTTGGGGATATCTTTGTTTACTCATGGCACCTCCTATTGGGCCTTAGTTTGAGGCTCAGAGGTGTCTAGAAAATCCGGGGCGATTCAGGTGCAGTCCCCGGTCCTCTAAGGTTCAACAGCTTTTTCTCACCAATAAGCAGGCTGTCGCTTGGGGCTGGGGAATTGCTCACATGCAAGCGAGAGGCAAGTTTGATTCTTATGTTGGTGCGTTGAGCCTGCATTGCAGGGCCATCTCATATGCTGTCTCGAGATGAGGGGCCAGAGGTCGATCCATTGCATTGTGCTGCGCGATTACAGCTCCCTTGTCAGAATCGCCAAGCCTTCCCTTGAAGATCAACCAAGAGAACAAGTGAGGCGTCGTCTGGATGTGAGTGTGCCCAGAGTCCTGTGCCAGCTTGCGAGCCTTCATGTCATCGGTGATTACTGCTTGTCCAATCTTCATGGCGAATGCGATGGATGAGAGCTCTCCTTTGCCTAGGCGCTTACGGCTTTCTAGCAACTTGATCGCCTGTAGATCGTTAATGCTGCACGAGTGGGCGATAAAGCCGCCACGACTCTGCTCGAGCGTTAACCGCCGCATGAGCTCTGATTCCGCAGCCGTCGGAGTCTTCTTCCGTGGCTTGTTCAGACACTCGTAGCGCACGAAGCTGGTGATGCAAAAATCGCAGCGTGCTTCTTTCGCTGCGGAATGTAGCGTAGGCGATGACAGAACATTCCACACCGAACAAGTGTCAGCGACGTTAACCAAATGAAACTGTGACGGATCAATGGCCATGGAGTGTTCTGCCGTAAAGGGTTGCAAGCTCTGCGAGTTCGCCGTGGCTGCACAACAGCGCCTCGGCTAGACGACCGACGCTAATCACGCCGATGCTGAACCCGTCGAAGCAAAGACCCACGTAATGATCGGAGAGTCCTGACTCCAAGAGGCGGGCCTTACGTTCCCGCTGCACAGCGTTGAGGCTATCGGGCAATTCAGGGTCGACCTTTGCCTCACGTGGCACGCGCAGATTACTAATGCGGTTGTATGACGCGGTGTCGATGAGCTTGGCCTCTTTGAGTCCAATGGCGAGTGCGACACAACTTACGCGCAATTCATTGGCCCATCGCAGCGCGTCAGCGTCCGTCCATTGAACAGGGCTCGGAAGGCGTGCGAGAACTGCTGGCGGCATGAGAAAGCACGATGCGAAGCGGTTGGCGCGCAGTTCTACCATGTCCGATCCACTCGGGCCATCGAAGCTGACGCTGGCACCTTGAGAAGAGTCGAAAATAGCGTGCGCCATTTCGTGAGCGGCGCTGAACCGCTGACGATAGATATCCTCGCTGTAATTTACCAGAGCACACTTCCCCGCGACTGGGTGCATGATGAAGAGGCCTGAAATATTGGAGTTGCCGAGCTTGCGCCGGAACACGTGAACGCCTACGCTGCGAAATTCTGCGTAAACATCGCGGGGAACCTCTCGGTCTGAATGCCTCAAGGCAGCGCGAAGACTGGCAGCGGCGGTTTCTCCGTGCCCCTTGAAAAACGTGCCGGTCGGAGCAAAAGAAAAATTTTCGGACGGGCGACCCAGCTCTCGCATCAGGAAATCTTCCGTCTCGCACAGGTAGAGAAAGTCTTGGACCGCACGACGATCTTCCTTGGTGAAGTCGTCGCCATGTGCACGATAGAGCGTCTCGGTTTG
The DNA here is from genome assembly GCF_011305995.1 of Diaphorobacter sp. HDW4A. Classification (GTDB taxonomy): domain Bacteria; phylum Pseudomonadota; class Gammaproteobacteria; order Burkholderiales; family Burkholderiaceae_C; genus Diaphorobacter_A. The sequence continues at coordinate 1,195,898 of NZ_CP049910.1, forward strand.
TTCGAATGGCGCGACTTGTTCATTGGAAATGAAGAATTTGAAGTCGCATCGATAGTGATCTGCCAAGATCAGCACCTCGTCGCCCGTTGGCTCTGCTTGGCCGGCTTCAATGGCGGTTAGACGAACAGAGTCAATGCCCGTCGAAGCAGCAACTTCGAAGATGGACTCCTTGAGTTGCACTCGGTACTTAGTGAGTTTGGAGCCCAAGGCTCGCAGGTTGATGGCCATTGCCCTGGAAGATGTTCGGGTGGATCTGCCTTAAGTGTAAGCGCTGCTCCTCTAGATCGTGTCAGTTATACGTCTCCACGAGAAGCACCCCCAAAGTTAACGCGGGATCGGCATACGCAGCAATGCTTGACATGGCACTATCAAAGAACGATATCACCAGCTACCAAAGCCACTGGAAAACACCTGCAGCAGACCGTTATTGACCGAAGCAGTCGCTCTGCGTCGATACGGTGACCGGCAGCTCTCAGCCTTTGGTGAATGGTCGCACTCAGATGCGTACTTCTTGGAGGTGTTTGTGAATTTCTGTCCGTGTCACTGAATCGAGACAGTCACTTCCGGCCAAATTCAGTCGTACCGCTGAGTGTCGGCAATAAAAAAGTGAAGAAAGCCCCACCTAAACACATGTGAAGTTAAACGCTACTCCGATTTCCAACTCCCGCAATAAGCGTAAAGACTCGGATTTCACCGACAAGAACGGATACGGACTTTCAGAAAAGCACCCCAGAACGACGTGAGCACTTGTAGTTTGCGAGATGAGCTCGCGAAAGTACTCTTTATGCGGAGCGATGGCATTCCAAAGCCAATCGAGATGCATATCGATATCAGCCTCGCCGTCTAGTGGCGACGCCAATATCCATATGTCCTCTAACCAAGGGGTTTTGCCGAAACGTCGTTCGCCCTTGCGATAAGCCTGCGTGGGACTCAGCCCAGTGATTTGCGCAATGCTGTCGTGATAGTGACCACCCCCCGCAATCCGCAAGGCAGCATCAAAGCGGTAGAGTCTAGGTGTCCCTTCAAAAGCAGGGTTTCGAACCATCTTCTCTCTGCGGCGGACGTAACGCTTGATACGACGTCGGACGGTGGCGGAGATACTGGCCATCAGCTTTCCCAATTTGGTCTAAGTTCGTGAATCAACAATTCTGACAGACCTGCATTTTTCGTAACATGTCTTTTCTAAGGGAAAAGGAAGCCTGCTACCAAAATTGTGGACACCAAGCATGGAGTTTGACAGATTTATCAAGTACTGAATCACGCCCCCATCCGCTGGGTTGCAGCTTATTCGGGTATCGGCCAACACCAGTCGTTGAATGCAGCCTGTTCTGAACGGCTACTTCACCTTCGGAACTGGCGACTCGATTGCGCGGCTCTCTCCGCACAGCTTGAGCGACCGCTTCTGTGCGCAGCTATAGACTCATATCGACCCACCCTTCCCGGCAGGCTCTGAAAGCACAATTTAGCACTCGTATCATTTTGTATATTTCAATTATCTTTGGTTTTTGCATTAATTGAAATAAAACCATTGCGGACCAGTAATCGCTCATAGGAAAACATGCTTCCCAAAAACAACAAACTACAGTAATAATTGTGCTGCACTAGGGTGACTTCCAATGGAAAGCTCAATCGAGGAGAGGCAGTTCTATGAAAAAATTTAAATCATATTTTTGTATGTTGCGACTACGCATTCTTCTGGGTATGTTTTTGGCTCTTGGGGGAGTGATAAACGCGCAGGCACAGGGTTTAATTCCAGTGGTGTGCCCCACTGGCTTTGTCTTCATGACTACAACAAACACCTGCGAACTGGTGTCTGACAAGTCATATCTGAGCACCACTCCAGATGCAGGGAGTGCGCCTTCAGGTGTACCCTCGACCTTGATCGCCAACGTGCTAGCCAATGACACAGTGTTTTGGAGTATTGACGACACGTCTGAGCCGGATAAAGTCGAAGCAGCAAACATCAACTATTTTCAGCTAGCGGTAGTAACCCCGGCCTCCAATGCGGGAGTTAAGCTGAAACCTTCAACGGGCGCAGTGACAGCAACAGCTTCGGTGCCGCCAGGATCATATTCCATCGTATACAAGGCGTGCTTCCCTGGTGGATTTCAATTCGATCCCATTGCATTCGAAATGACCCCGGATATGCTGTCTGAAAAATGCTCAGAGCCGACTACCGTGACGATAACGATCACGGATCAGGTCGCAGGCACCTGCGACATTTCGCTGAGCTATATGCCCGCTGGGGGGACTCCGATGGCGGTTCCGACCTTGGGAACTTTTGCAGTGGGCGTGTTGGCTGCGCTCATAGCGGTGCTCGCCTGGCGCAGTCGCCATCACGGAGATAAGCACCGTATGATGGCCGTCGCAGCAATGGCTGCGGCTGTCAGCTTGTTTTCCATGGGGGGTAGCTCGTGGATCGAATCGGTGCGCGCAGCAGGACCCTATGAATTTGTTAATCCTGCGGGTGGAATGCTTGCAGATGGTGGAGTGGCCTATTCGGATCCTGCACCGCTGCTGACTGTCACCAATACCAGTGGCAAACGCATGCGCATTACCGCCAACGGAAATCCAGCAGAGACGGGAACTTGCATTGTTAATCAAGAACTGGCATCGGGAGCCAGTTGCACAACGCAAGCCTATTCATGCACGCCGCCCGTCCAGCCTGTGGCAATCAGCAACACCAGCGCACCTGCTATCGGCTGCACAGCCGAGCCCGTGCTGGCAACCTATACCAACCGTTTGAACACCCCGATTTATGGGGAGTTCTATGTACATGCACCGTTGCTAACCACAGAACCTGATTTTGACGAGCCTGGCGTCACGACCAGTATCAGCTATACCCGTAATGCGACCGATGCAGCCTACGATGACAGCGACTTCCTGACGAATGGTGAGGCGTTGAAGTCGGGCGTAGCTACCGTCACCTCCACCGCACCAGAGGGCTATGTCTTTGCACCAGGCAACACGAGCACCATGACCTGGACCTTCCCTTATAGCTGCTCGACGTCTTCGGCAGGGTGACAGTTGCAAACCTTGTATGCTTGATCAGCCGCACCACGCAGATGATCAAGCTCCTCATTTTTGGTGACTTGTCTTCAGCACGGGCCTCTCTCGCAGAGTTTACCTATCCTACTTCCGCGCGCCTTTGTAGTGGCAGATTGATGCGGATCGCACCCTACACACCGGCGGTGATCTTCGTGCGCGGTTGGGTTGTCCGTAAACTGCCAAGAGCGAGGTGCAGCGGCGCCAGCTTGGAAGGCTGCTTTGGGTCGAGGCTATGTGAAAACGCAAAAAGGTCACATTTTCGGGAGTAGCAAAACCATTCCCGACAGCGTGATCGTCGATCTCAGATCGATCTGAGAGGTCGAGTTTTCAACCTGACCGCACACGATAGTGTTTTCACACAGCCTCGGTCGAGACCGTCAGTTCGAAGCTTCGAGCAGCCGACATTCGACTGTCTACGGACGGTGTAAACCGCTGGCTGCGAGACTAGATGACTGCTGCGCCCCCGAGAACGGTCATTGAAGCCCACGGCCGGTCGAATGAGTCGATGCCTGCTTCTTGCCACGCATCGTGGACTCAGATCCGGGACGCGAACGACAGCAACCGCTGCAAAAGCGCAGTCAGCGTCAGCTTGGTGAAAGACAGTTCAGGTTCGTTCAGTGACAGCCGCATCTCGGCCAGAAGCAGCCGGTCGCATCATTGACCAAGAGCCGTCATTCAACGCAATTGTTAACCGGCGATCAAGCCGTCCGGGTTGAATGCAATGTTAGGCATGCCGCTTAATGTGATAAGAAATAAAACTCTCTGTATCTTCTCGGCATATTTCATCGGTTCGTGGGTGACGCAAAACTCTTTGAAGTATTGCTACCCAATGATTTATTTTTGAGCGATCAGTTTCGCCGTTTGCTAGTCTGTGAACGATCCAGATGGTGAGCGCTGTAGGCTTGCGATTGATCGATTCTTCAAGGGCAGGAATAAAATCAATATCTTCCTCAATAAAATGCAAAAATGGATTGTCATCGAGAACGTATGGGTGATTTTCTTCAGCCCAGCGAAAAATTATTGGTATAAGTTGGCGGGGTCGTTCTAGTATTCGTATTTTCTCTACTACATTACCTAGGTCAGCTAAAACTTCGTCTCCATTAGCGAACAATATTTCTTCAGCGATGAGTTGTTTGACGTGCACCGTAGTTTCCATGTTCATAGCCTAATGATAAAGGTAAGCGGCCCGCCGAAAGCGGGTCGGCTTGACCGCCGGGTTAGACTCACTATTGGGGGAGCAAGAAATTTGACTCAAAAGAAGCACCATGCAAACAAGAACGGTTAACGCGCAGTGCTCGGTTAGCGCTCTTCGGCATCAATTGCTGCCTGCATGAATTCGGCGTTTTCTTGTGTCGCACTAAAAGCGTCAGCGACTATATAACCGCCAGGTGGCGGTTGAATTAGCGGGTTAATAATCATGTTCTTTTGGCTCCATGCTTTAACACGTAAACCATACAAAGCGGCGCAGAGTTCTTTGCGCGCTTGATGGTAACTAATTTCATGCGAGGAACTATGAAAATCAATGCATCTGTTTTTTGGATAAAGGCGCCATACATATGCGGGCACGCTTTCTTGAACCCATATATCGAGAAGAGCAGCCTCTGGACAAGGTGAATAGTCTGGGCCTCTACAATACATATGACTCTCACCTTTCAAACTCCAACATTGAACTGAAAATCGCGAAAACCCCTCGGTAGGGGAGAAATACAACGCAAGGCGAGATGGGATTGACTGGTCTCCAGACTGATAGTCACACTCGCAGGATGCGAGAATGTAGAAGTGTCCATCGTCTTCGCCTATGTTGTGAAAATTGAGAGTTTTCATGCGCTCTAATGTTAATGTATCCCGCAGAACCTACTGGACAAACTCGACGATGCGGAACGTTCTGCATGTGCCGCACACTAGCGATATTGGAGAATGACAGCCCGCTTTGTGGTTGACGGATGAATGTCTCTTGTGGGTCGTTCAGTGACAGCCGCATCTCGGCCAAGAGCAGACAGTGACCACAGAGAAAGCGGTCAATGCGGTTGAATACACGGACTGACTGCACATGCCGTCTGAAGGGTTAGACACTTTGACGCCCCATCCAGAATGACTTGTCGCGGCCGAGCGCTGCAAGCAGCCAAATCACACTCCCAGTGTCGGCGAGAAGTAGAAGTAAGCAGAGAGCAGCTACCCATAGCTTTCCCCACGCGACTACAACTGCAATTGCAGTAAGGACTGATCCAATCAAGGGAATGCCAGAAGCATGCTTGTAGTCTGCTAGGGAGCCGCCGTGACGCTTCGCATACAGAGCCGGGCGTAAAAACGAAAGGTGGAAATTAATGGCGGCTATCGTTGATGCCAAAGTGATGAGCACCCATGCTGCGACAGGAGCCGGAGTGTTATTGGGGGCAATCAGTGCAGAGCATGTCGAAACAGCCGCAAGCACCAGTGGTGAGGCGACCAATACAACAAAGACTAAGTTTTTGGCTAGAAGCTTTGCGCGCATAGAGCTGGTGTTGCGACCTAGCGTAGTAAGGCAAGCACTATACCTTGCGCACCAAGCAGGCCTACAGATGAGAGAAGTCGGTACGTCAATGTCGGTTTATCCCTCTATCCGATTGACCGTGATGGGTCGCGGCCTGCCAGCCGTTCTCGACCAAGAACAGACATTCCCGAACCTGTCAAAATAAGACCAACATTGCCAAATGCAGACCAGCATGACCAAGATTTTTCTGTATGGCGCTGAGGCCACGTATGCGGGACACTGCGACTTCGAGTGGCATGCGCCTGCGCTGGGTGACAGACACAAAGTTATCCTCTTCTTGGCGCAGGATGAGGAGACCTCGCAAGAAGACAAAGCAACATCAGAACTCACCCGGTTTGGCTTTGTCGACCTTCAAATCAAGGCGGGTCGACCCATACAAGTTGAGTCGCTCAACGACCTACGCATGAATTCGTTTCGAACCCACTATGCAGGTGCGCTTGCAGAGGGATGCTCGCTTGTTTGGTATCCGTAGTCGGCCAGAAGCGGTAAGCGCACGGTCATCCCACCCTTGAAGGGATTGGTCTAAGCGGCAACGATGGTGTCCACCAAAGATTTAGGTGGACACCATGAATGAAGCCAAGAAGAAGACCCGCCGGCGGCACAGCGCCGAGCTCAAGCAGCAGATCATTGCTCAGTGCGCCGAGCCGGGTGCATCGGTGGCCAGCATTGCCTTGTCGTACGGCATCAACGCCAACGTCGTTCACAAGTGGCGCCGCGAAGCGGGTGGCGCGCTGCCTGCACTCCAGGCCCCCGCATTCGTTCCAGTGCCGCTGCCGCCAGCGGCATGTTCACCAGGGCCTGCACTTGCACCAGACATCCGCATCGAGCTGCGCCGTGGCGCCACCACCGTCTCGGTGACCTGGCCATTGGATGCGGCCGACCAGTGCGCCGTGTGGATGCGAGAGCTGCTCAAGTGATCCGGGTTGATGCGCTGTGGCTGGCCACTGAGCCGCTGGACATGAGATCGGGCACCGAGACGGCGCTGGCTCGCGTGGTGTCGGTCTTCGGCGCAGCGCGCCCGCACCACGCCTACCTGTTCGCCAATCGACGCGCCAACCGCATGAAGGTGCTGGTGCACGACGGCATCGGTGTGTGGCTGGCAGCGCGTCGCCTCAACAGCGGCAAGTTCGTCTGGCCGCGTGATGCGGCAAGCACCGCCTCGCTCACCCGAGCCCAGTTCGATGCGCTGGTGCTGGGCCTGCCCTGGCAGCGCCTTGGCAACGGTGGTGTCATCACCGTGGTCTGACTCTGAAGCGCAGACCGGTGCTTGCCAATTGGGGCATGCGCCAATGGTGCGCGTGTGCCAGTGCTGGCACAGTGGATGCCCATGGTGGTCGAGCCTCAATCCCTGCAGAGCCTGAGCGCAGAAGAGCTGCGTGAGCTGACCACGCGCCTCATGACGCAGCTGCGCCACCAGAGCGCGTTGCTGGACAAACTCACGCACGAGAACGCGCTCTTGAAGCGCATGAAGTTCGCAGCTCAATCCGAACGCTTCAACCCCGAACAGAAGAGCCTGCTCGAAGACGAGATCGAGGCCGACCTGGCAGCCGTGGCCACCGAGATCGATGCGCTGCAAGAAGCGCAGGCGCCCGCCAAGGTTGAAGAGAAGAAGGTTCCCAAGCGCGCGCCGCTGCCAGCCAACCTGCCGCGGCGCGAGATCCGCCACGAGCCCGACTCGACCACCTGTGCCTGCGGTTGCCAGATGAAGCGCGTGGGCGAGGACGTGGCCGAGAAGCTGGACTATGTGCCTGGCGTCTTCAGCGTCGAGCGCCACATCCGGGGCAAGTGGGCTTGTGCGAAGTGCGAGACGCTCACCCAAGTCCCCGTCGATCCGCACATCATCGACAAGGGCATCCCCACCACCGGGCTGCTGGCGCAGGTGCTGGTGGCCAAGTACGCCGATCACCTTCCGCTGTACCGCCAGGAAGCGATCTTTGGTCGAGCTGGTCTCGCGATCCCGCGTTCCACGCTCGCTCAGTGGGTGGGCGCGTGTGGCGTGCAGTTGCAGCCACTTGTGGATGCCATGAGAAACGAGCTGCTGCAGCACCGCGTGCTGCATGCCGATGAGACGCCGGTGTCCATGCTCAAGCCGGGCAACGGAAAGACGCACCGGGCCTACCTCTGGGCCTATGCCACGGGTGCCTTCGAGAACACCAAGGTGATCGTCTACGACTTCTGCGAATCACGCTCGGGCGAACATGCCCGGCGCTTCCTGGGCGACTGGAGAGGCAGCCTCACCTGTGACGACTTCAGCGGCTACAAAGCCTTGATCGCCAGCGGCGTGACCGAGGTCGGTTGCCTGGCGCACGCGCGGCGCAAGTTCTTCGATCTGCATGCAGCTAACCAGAGCCAGATCGCCGAGTTCGCGCTGCAGCAGTTCGGTCGGGTCTACGAAATCGAGCGCGAGGTCAAGGAGCTCAGCGCCGATCAGCGCCGGGCCATCCGGCAACAACAAACGAAGCCGCTGCTCGATGCCTTGCACCAGTGGATGCTGCTGCAACGCCAGAAGGTGCCCGAAGGTTCAGCGAGCGCCAAGGCGCTGGACTACAGCCTGCGGCGCTGGGTGGCGTTGACCCGGTTCGTCGACGATGGGCAACTGCCTTTGGACAACAACTGGATCGAGAACCAGATCCGGCCCATTGCCATTGGTCGCAACAACTGGCTCTTCGCTGGCAGCCTGCGCGCGGGCCAACGCGCCGCCGCCGTCATGAGCTTGATCCAGTCAGCGCGCATGAACGGGCATGACCCCTACGCCTACCTGCGCGATGTGATGGCACGTCTGCCCATGCAGCGCGCCAGCCGCATCCATGATCTTTTGCCACATCGCTGGCAGTCCACCACTGCTTCAAATCTGTAGCGGAGGCGACTGCCTCTCCATTGCCGCAATCAGCGGGCAACGGACTTTGCCTCTCCCAGAACTGCAGAGATCGATCAGTTCAGAGAGTACGGCTTCCATTCGGTGCAGGTCTGCAAGCTTGAGTTGAACTTCGGCGAGCTTGGACTCTGCGTGTGTACGGGCTTGAGCGCAGCTCGCACCATCGTCGAGTTGCAGCAACTGCGCGGTCTCATCCAGGCTGAACCCCAGCCGCTTCGCAGTCTTGATGAAATGCAATCGCGATAGGTCATTCTGGTCATATCGCCGAATGCTGCCCTGGGGCCGTTCTGGCTCGGGCATCAGCTCCTTGCGTTGGTAGAACCGTATGGTCTCTACATTGACACCGGCCGCCTTGGCCAGATCACCAATGGTCAAGCCGGGGTGGGCATGCGGAAGAGGAAGGCTCATGGTGCTTGACTCCGTACCAATGTACGGGACTAAGCTTAAGCCATGTCAACAAAATCTACAGACATTTCTGCCCGTGCCACTGGCGGTGGAAAGGCCTTGATCGCGGGTGGCCTGTCCGCGCTCCTTGCGTCCGCCTGCTGCCTTGGCCCTCTGGTGCTGATCATGCTGGGCATCTCTGGAGCATGGATCAGCACGTTGACGCTGCTGGAGCCGTACCAACCACTGTTCATTGGTGCAGCCACTATCGCCTTGATCTTTGCGGCGCGCCGGATATGGCGCCCGGTTGTGGCCTGTGAAGCGGGACAGGTATGTCAGCGGCCGATGGTCAGCCTCTCCTACAAGGTGCTGTTTGCCCTGGTGACCCTGTTGCTGGTGGCCGCGCTGGTGTTCCCCCTGTTCGCCCACTGGTTCTACTGATGAAAGGCTCCGACATGAAGCGGTTGATCATGACCACTGCAGCACTCTTGCTGCTGACGCCCGGCTGGGCTGCCCAACAAAGCGTCACTCTGTCGGTGCCCGGCATGAGTTGTGCCACTTGCCCCATCACGGTGAAGAAGGCACTGACCCAGATCGACGGAGTCATTGGCGTCAAATCCAACCTGGCCAAACGAGAGACCACGGTGGTCTTTGATGACACCAAGGTCAAGGTGGACGTGCTGACCAAGGCCACCACGGAAGCTGGATTCCCGTCATCTGTTGCCCCGGCAAAGCCGTAATGGATTTGATCTTGGACTCTGTTCTGACGTGCCCTGAGTGTGGGCATGCCAAGAACGAAACAATGCCGACGGACGCGTGCCAATGGTTCTACGAGTGCGAAAGTTGCCACACGGTCTTGCGCCCAAAACCGGGCCATTGTTGTGTGTTCTGCTCGTTCGGTTCGGTGCCGTGCCCTCCAATCCAGGCCGGTGGCGACGAAGCTTGCTGCGGCTCCAAAACGTAGGGGTCACTCCACCTCTGCGACTTCCAGCGGTAGATCAGGGTGGGGTGCCCGGACGCTTACGAAAAAACTCTCCCTCGTTGTGGCTTGCTCCACCATTGCTCTTTCTGCTTGCAGCAAAAGCCCCGTTGGCATCGTCAAGGACAGCTATATCGACAGTGCGCGCACCACGACAGTCGCCAACGGCCTGGGCAAGCGGCCACTGTGCAAAAGTACCCATTGGGATAGTTTCAAGGACGACAAAGGTCGCACGGTGGTGCAGTACAAATGCACCATCATCGATGGCAATGACTTCCTTAAGGACAGGAGAGAAGACTATCTGGAGCGTGCAACCAAAGATGCAGAAACTGCAGTAACCAGTGCAGTGCGATCACGTGACAGCATCGCAAAAAGTATCGAAGAAGATTATCCCGATTCCCGTAGAAATCTCGAGCGTCTGCAACGAGGGATCGAGAGGATCCAAGCGCTTCCAAAGCAAGGATCGACGGAGAAAGACCAAATCAATTCTCGTGTGTTCCAGATACAGGAGCTTGAACGAGTTTTGGGCGAGAGGCGACGCGATGCCCAGCGTGAGCTGAGTTCATCAGAGGGAGCAATCGTGACTGCTCAAAAGAGGAACAACCCTGAGACTCTCAAGAAAGAGGCGTTCGCACGCCACCCTGTATACAAGGACGCAGCGGAGATTTTTCAATGGATAGTGAATAGCGAAGGGCGGGCAGTTCTTAACTATGGCGAGATTCAGGCGGTGGATGTCAATGGGCAGCAACAAACGCTGATGAAGTACAACCAGCCGGGGTCGATGATCAATCTGGCGGCACAGGCGCCGGAGAGCAAGATCTTGGACTACATGCGCGGGATCGGTCTGGCTTCTTTTACCGGGACATTGGGAAGATAATTTGCCTCCCGCATATGCAGGGTGGTTGACTGCTTCTACGATCGTTGTGGCAAGGAGTAGGTTGCGCTGCGAAGTTGGATATAGGCTGAACTGAGTCATTCGCAGTCGGCGGCTTGAGTGGCCGCGACGGCCGTTACCGGACATTGGCGCGGTGACGGCGTGTAGCAACGTAGCGTGTCCGAAGCCGGGCAATAGGGCGCTAACACCCAACGACAAGCACTTAAAAAAACTGGTCGAACTCGCGATGCCGACTTGAATTCTCGAAAAGTAGCTTTCCGATCTATGGGTGTATGGTATTTACACCCTGCAGCGGCATTTCAACCAAAGAGGTTACTAGCCTGCCACTACAGGACCCGGGGCGCTTTAGTAGATCGGTCAGAACTCTGGCAATGGCCATGAATGCTCAGTACGTATCAATGGGCGTCGTCGCGTCGAAGGCGAGCTCCTCACCGCGATCTAGCGCTGTCTGAAGAATCGCGGGGTGGCGGGGATGATTGGAAATCCCATGAAGACAGGCCACCTCCTGGATGAAGGGATCACCTGACTGCATCAACTGGTGCCCGCGCTCGTTCCACAAGGCGAAACGATTGAGTTCATCGTCGGCCGGGCCAGCGACACTGATGCCATTTGCTCGCAAAATGGCCAAACCCTGACGTTCGGCAGGACCCCAGGATTGGACTTGGCAAGTGATTTCGCCGGGAATAAGTTTCAATGGCTGAGCGGCCGATTGGGCTGCATTGCCGCCCATTTTTAGAAGGCGCGTTATGTCTCGTGTGCCGACTGCATGGAGTATTTCTGCAAGCATGACGAGCTCTGGGTATTGCCTCAGTCGCTCTGCAATCAAAGGCAAATCTTCAGCTTTGGCAAGGTAGAGGAGTCGGCCTGCGAAATAACGAATTTTAGAGATGACTCTCTTGCGCGCGTAAACATCTAAATTTTGGCCGGCCTCAAGGAAATGAAGCAAACGTTCGGTAAATTCCGTACGCAGAATCCGCGCAGAGAGTAAAAGCGCACTTGGCGTAGTCTGCCGGAATATCTTGCTTAGCAGCCACGGATAACGCCGTAGTTGGCCAAAGAAGCGATCTTGATACCTCGCATCACTGACTTCAACGCTGTAATCTGGCAACGGAATCCGGAAGCCCTCTTCAGAAAATTTGGTTGCAAGATTGGCACGAGAGGGAGCCTGTGAAATAAGGAATTGCTTAAGGTCGCGGACGAAGAACATCCAACCTTGTGAGTCGTTGCCGCTGAAATCAGCCTCTCCTATCAGCCAATCCCGCGCAGCAAGTTCGAAGTCCTTTCCGGCTCCGGCGTCATGCAAGTCAAGTCCTAACTCGCTCAACATTCCTGCCAATTGCGCGCGGCCTGCGGCAACACCTACTGTTGACCCCACCAGCACCACGTCATCCACGTAGCGGAAGTAACGATTTGGGAAGGCTGCGGACATGGTTTCATCAACATCACGCAACACAAGGTTGGCAATCAGATGACTAAACATAGGGCCGGTCAGTAGCCCCTTGCCATGAGCAGCGTTCTGGCATACCAGTGCGTGGTTGGCTAAAAGCTTTGTGCCTAAATCACGAAATAGGGAGGCTATCTGAGCTACATCGCACGCCTTCAACCAGGCGCTGATTGCCAGCTCGCCGGAGATGTTTGGGTAAAAGCGTTTAATGTCGGTGTAGCGTACGATCTGACCAACGTCGGCTTTACATACCGCCGCGATTTGTTGTTGCCGCTCTTGTAGGCCCGTGAAGTAAGGCTTGTAAAGACCTTGAGTGTCTTCACCTTCTGCCAGACGATAGCTGAAGACGAAGTCGGGGGCGCGAAATGCTGCGTGCCGGCTGCATTCAGCGAGCAATGCAGCTTCCGCGAACGACTCATTGGGTCCGGGCAGAAAGATGTCACGGTAGCCTACTTGGCCGTCGACGCGAATATCCTTGAAGTGCAGGGACTGGAAATAGGCGCTGCTGCTTCGATTTATCACGAGATGTGGAGACACCTCCTCAGCCCAGCGATCCCTGCGTGCACACTGATTGGCGAAGTAATAGCGCAGTCCAAGGTAGGCCATGATGTCGCGAGTGCGATACTGATTGGCTGCACGCAGTGCGAGTAACTGCGGCCTCATGCCTTAGCTCCACTCAAAGGTAAATCGAAGCGCTGAATTACTAGATGAACGTTGAATTGATGGTCCTTCAATGGGTGTTGAACGCCAGCAACACTTTTCCCAAGGTTCTCAACCACGAGAGTCTCTTGCTCTTCCTTCGTCTGATGTGCTGAAAACAGTTTTTTAAACCAACCGAGAGCTCGGGCGAAGAAGCCGCCTTGCCCAATTACCTTGTTCGTTTGCGGCTCGATCCAGAGCACAAAACTATTGTGGGCTCGGCCGTGTACTAACAGGCTTTCAAATTGCGGTAGAGCCTCTTTCCATTTCCCCTTTCCCTGGAGAAAACCGGAAAAATTGGCCAGCACCATGAGGCGGGCTGAACATTCTTGGCCAAGCACGGTCAGGCGGTTAGTCAGGTCTGCGGTAGAAAATTTATCCAACGCATCCCAGGGCAGGAACTCGGCAGAGACCCATATCGCCTGATCGACCAATGTCTCCCTGATGTGATCTATGGCTAGACTGGCATAGCCTCGAGCGGAATCGGACAACTCACCGCCAATAACCTTGACGTACAGTGGGTTGCGTGGGATGCGGTCTTGGCGCCGTAACTCAGCAATGCTCGTCAGCAGCGTCAGAACAGCTGCGCCAGAGCCACAAGGCAGATCAGCCACTAGGACGGTCCCACCCGAAAAAACCTTCGCAAACGCGTCTGCCACCCCAGAAAGTTCATCTCGAGGGTCAAGTAAGCTAAGTTGGACCCGTGCCGACGAACCACTGAAACGCCATGCCAAATGCTCGTCCGTTGCTTCCTTGCTCAATCCACCGGTTATTCCCTCAGGCACCGGCTGTAGCGCCTTTGCTTCTAGTCCAGCATGTTGAAGCAAGTGCTTCCAGGCAGTGAGAAGTGTCGGTGCAAGATGCAGGCATGTTGTTTCAGCATGCCAAAGTGTTTCTGGGATATCTGCGGGTTTAATTAGTCGGGACATTAATCAACCACGTTGACAAGCAGTTCTTAGGACATAGAAGCTTATTTGTTTTGCACAACCGTCAGGCAAGCTCCCAGGATGGATACCAATTATGTAACAAATATGCCTGCAGCTTGGAGGATCATAAGCTTTGACCGCTTCTGCACCGTAAGCAATACTGCAGCCTTCGGGGGCCAAGGTCTGCAACCGCTGGAGGCCGTGTGATAACTCGCTGGGAGCCCACACGAGTCACACGCAGGTTGCAGATTTGTCGATTTCTGCGACTTGACGCCGTTTGGAAGAATCCACGGCGATGTTGGAGCCCTTTTGGGGCTTTAGATCGGGGCTGCGGCGACCGCAAAGGGCGCCTATGCGCCCAACAACTGCATTGCTTTCTTGCTTCCCTCGAAGCCCAAGATGCTGAGGATGCGTTTGAAGTTGTACGCCAGCACGTTCAGGCTCATCTCGGTTGCCACGTTCTGGATGCCTCGGGTCAGGAAGTGCGTCCAGCCCATCCAATGTTTGAGTGTGCCGAACACATGTTCAACGGTGCTCTTGCGCACCGTCATCGGGTTGGGCATCAGGTCCAGCCGTTGCTGGGCCTTGTCCATGATTCCCTCGTGCTCCCATCGCCGGATGCGTCGGTAATTGCTCGTAGTGCATTGCGCCCTCATGGCACAGCCAGGGCAGGCACTTGACCAATAAATGCTGATCTGCAGTCCAGCCTCTTCGCGACTGAAGCGGCGGATCGCACTCTGGCCCGCAGGGCATTGGTACTCGTCGTCGCGAGCGATGTAGATGAAATCTGTCTTGTGGAACCGGCCCTCGGCCCGCGCATTGGATGTCATGGGTTTGGGCACAAGCGCTGCAATCCCGCTGTCGTCTGTCCGCACGTTGTAGCCCACCATGGCCGTGCCTTTGGCGCTGTGGGTGGTCATGGCTCGTGCGTCAGGATCAGTCTGGGAGATCTGCCGATCAGGCACCGTCTCCAGTTGCGCCTTGACGACTTGAAGGTCTTGCAGGCGCTGGCGCATCTTTTGAATCTTGTCTTGCAGGCGCCCGGTCTTTGCCTGCATCTCCACTGGTTGGGTTCGATCTTGCCTGGCGTGAAGTTGCGCTCGCGGTTGTTGACGGCCTTGAACTTGCTGCCGTCGATGGCCACGACGGCGTCGGTGAACAGCTTCAACTCGCGGCACAGCATCACGATCCAACGGCAGACATTGCGAATGCCTTTGCCGTTGTCGCGCCAGAAGTCCGCGATGGTCTTGAAGTCAGGGGCGAGCCGGCCGGTCAGCCACATCAACTCCACATTGCGCTGGCATTCGCGCTCCAGCCTGCGGCTTGACTGGATTCGGTTGAGGTAGCCGTAGAGGTAGAGCTTCAGCAGCACTGAGGGGTGATACGAAGGCCGGCCGGTTGCAGCTGGCTTTGCGCCATCGAAATCCAAACCGACCAAGTCCAAGTCATTGATGAAGACGTCCACGATCCGAACGGTGTTGTCTTCTACAATGAAGTCATCCAGGCACTCCGGCAGCAACGTGACCTGCTGCCTGTCCTGACCCCCGATGTATCTCGACATATTGACCCCCGTGTTCAATATGTCTATGAACTCTACCGAATTCGACTTCGGTCAGAGAGAGGGTTTTCACACAGCCTCGCTGCAAAACTGAAGTTGGTGTTCGAGGACCTGCTTCAGGCTGAGAGCCGTCATCCAACTTTGACAGCTCAATGACTGCGGACGCCGATAACGGACGCTCATCGGAGATCCTGCAGAACTCCTGAGCGCACGAAGGAACTTTGCCCCAGCCCGCCACCGAGGCTCGCTTTGGTCGGCTGCGAACTGGATCTGCTGACCCATAGCCGTCATTGACGGCATGACAGTGCAGTCACGGTAGAAAGCCTAACTTTTGACGATAGATATCGTCAGACCATCCCAACCCTTTTCACCGACGGTTTGCAATGCAGTGCTGTCCAGGCGCTCGTTCTTAGAAAGCATATCGATGAATGCTCGGACTCCTCGGACGTTGCCATCTTGGCTGTCCGAGCCCACGACTGCGCCGCCTCGAACCACGTTGTCTCCAACAATGACGGTTCCGGGACGTGCGAGCTTCAGCGCCCATTCCAGATAGTTTGGGTTGTTTGGTTTGTCCGCATCAATGAAGATGAGGTCGTAGGGCCCTTGAAGCTGAGGCAACACATCAGATGCGGCACCAGTACGAATGTCAACCTTGTCTCCGCACCCAGCGGATTCACAGTTCTTGGCCGCGACTTTGGCCCGTTCCGGGTCGACTTCAATGGTGGTGATAACTCCATTTGTTGGTAGGGCTCGTGCCATCCAGATAGTGCTGTATCCACCTAACGTACCAATCTCTAACACGCGCTTGGCTTGGCTGAGACTAACGATGAGCGCCAAGAATTTTCCTTGCACGGCAGATACGTCATGTGTCGGCATCCCGGCATCGGCGTTCGCAGCAAGTGCGGAGCGTAGCGCCTCATCTTCTGGAGCCAAGTTTTACGAAAAATAAGCATCTACAGCAGCCCATTTCGGCACGTCAGAATTTTGATAGTCAGGTTGTCTCACCATTGGTAGGTCTTCTTGAAAGCTGTTGCAAGCCCTAATTTTGCAGCAACTGAATGACTGCATGTGGCCGGCAATGACCAGCAAGAAGTTGCCGCCGAGGCCAGAAGTGCATGATCATTCAGCATCTGTGCGTGCCTCCTCGCGATAGGCTGAAAGCGGCCATCCAGCTTTAGGAGCTGAATGATTACGGATGCTGATAGCGGTCGCTCATCGGAGATCCCGCTGAATTCCAGAACACACGAAGGAGCGTTGACTCAGTCCGCCAGTGAAGCGCTCATTGGTCGGCTGTGAACTGGCGCTGCAGACCCATAGTTGGCACTCTGCACCCGCTGGAAGCGATCCTTCGCGGGTTCGACGTTGTTCGGCGGTTCTCCCTGCGTGCTCACCGTCGGTCTGTCCTTGGGCATCGATAGAGGTCGCGTCCCAGACGGCCTGCCGTCGATATGCGCCGGACTGGACAAGGCATACCCAGAGGGTGGCCTGAGTAGTTACAGCAATAGGCTAGAACGGCGGCGTACTGCGCGCGAACATCCAGGCTCCAATTCAGGAGTCGGTTGTCCACAAACACCGGAACGACGTGCTGCTCAGGAATCTCAAATACGCCTGCGAAATCACGTCGTGAAACGAACTCGTCGGCGAGGTCTTGCCCAACACGTATAAGCGAGTCGACGGTGGCGGCTATCTACGAGACGCCTTGAAATAGTGAGTTCCGTCAACGATGGTCGCTCGCAGCTCGCTTTGCCTGCGATGCGGCCAAAACATCTGCGGGAAGTGACGCGCCATTCCTTGCGAGATGACAGTCGGTGCCGCTTGTAGTGGCGCATGTCTGGGCACAACTGGGCCGACCCGCTCCTTGCAGGCCAAACCCAGTGTGGCCTTTCACCTATCCACGAGCTTCCTTGCCCTGACCGGAGTCTGACGCCTGTCTCACGGGCTTGCTGTGTTGCACAGATCGTGCGAAGCCGCCTTCCGTTGCCTGTCAAGCAGGTGCTGTGTGCAGGCGTGCAATATTGAAATATCCCGTTATTTGCGACATAAATGAAATTTTTCTTGACCTTGCGTTTTTGTGAAATTACTATTGTCTCAAATAATAGGATGTTAAAAAATCAACTATTGAAGTCGTGCCTGACGTTGTGGTGCAGCGGTAGATCCATACGCGTGCAAACCACGGGTGAGGGCGCGCAGGGTGCAGTTCGACGGCGGCCTTGGATCCATGCCATGCCAGATTGGCAGCAGGAGCTTCTATGTAAGCGATGAGCAAAAAGTTGAGATGTATTCGGCCAAATTTCAATAAAAGCAGGAGACAAATGTCATGAAAATCTCGTATCACGCAGCGTTCGGTGTCCTCAGTGCTCTGCTTGTGCCCAGCGCCCAAGCCCAGAGCTCCCTGTCCATTTACGGCGTCCTGGACGCGGGTGTCACCTATCTGAGCAATTCCGGAGGGCATTCGCGCACGTCGCTGGATTCCAGCCCCAGCAAGCCTTCGCGCCTGGGAATACGCGGATCGGAAGATCTGGGAGAGGGACTGTCCGCCATCATCAATTTGGAGGCCGGCATTCTCACCGACACGGGTACGCAGTTTGACGCGAACACCTTCTGGAACCGGGAAGCCAGCGTTGGTCTGACCAGTCGCACCTGGGGCACGATCAAGGCCGGTCGAATGCCTGACCTCTCCTACACCGATCTGGGGATTCTGGATGGGACACCCATGATCGAGGGTGGCATGCAGTCAGGCTATACCGGCTTCAGCCGGCCAGCCGGCCAGGCCGGTGCACCACCACCGGTGGACCTTCACTACGGAGGCGCCCGCTACAACAATGCCATCAAGTGGTACAACCAGTTCGGTGCGGTACGTGCCGGCCTCATGTATGCGATGGGTAGTGAAAACAGAACCGACAAGATGTATGGCGCCATGCTGCGGTATTCGTCCAACGGCTTCGCCATCGGTGCCGCGTATACCAAGGACAACTTCACCAAAGCGGTGTTTGCCCGTGAAGCGTTGGTCATCAAAACGCAATATGACAGCGGCCCCTTCATCTTTGCTGCCAACTACGGCGTCGGTAAGGACGACACCACGCAAGCACAGAATCGTCCGCTAGAACTGACCGTGGTCTACGCACCGGATGTCCATTGGCGAGTAGGCGGCGGCTTCGGCTACGCATGGGCAACCAATACCACGGGACAGAAAGCACGGCTCCAGCAACCGTTTGTTGGCGCGAAGTACCTCATCAGTGCCCGCACCGAGCTTTATGCGATGGCCGCACACGTGAAGTCCAGCAATGCAGCCGCAGTGCCTGCATCATTCGGCCCATCGGGTGGAGCATTGGAAGTGTCTTCTTCAAATTCCATGAGTGGGATTCGATTCGGCCTATTGCACAATTTCTGATGCGTTAGCAGGTACGCGTCCCCATCAATTGCGGTGGGAGCGCTCCAACCAATCGCAGGACATGTGTACCGTGCTCAGAGCGTGACCTGTGAGGTAGGGCGGGTCTGCAAACAGAACAGTGGACCTGCAGCGTATGTGGCGCGCTGCATGACAGGGACGTACATGCTTCCTGGAACATTCTCACAGCGCAATATCGCCACCTCGCCGGAGAAAAAATCACCGCCTCCTGGAGGCGGTGAGCATATCAATCCATCAAGGCGGGAGAACTCCCCGCCCTTTATCAGGCCATAGGTCCTTGTCGGATCTGACCAGCAAAAATCGAAGTCGTCTGAGTCAGCGTTTCCGGCCATTCATTCACAGGCACGGGCACTGTATCAGGGCATGGCTGACCGTTCCAGCCGATCTGTTCCATATCGAAGTACAGCTCGATGCGGTGCATGTCATCCAGCATGAAATGCGCTGCATATTGAATTCCAGGATGGAGTTCACAGGGCAGTTCCACCTCGGTGAGGCCATTGCTGCGCAGGAACTCTCGCGCCGCACGCAACTGGCTGTATGTCTGGACCTGCAGACCCAGGCTCATCAACGTCGTCTTGGCGCTGAATTTCAGTTCCTCGCGCAGTGCAAGCGGCATCAACGCCACACTGTGATGCTCGCTTCCCGCACGCAGGTAAACGCAACGATGTCCCTTGTAGATCACTTCCTGCGTCTTTTGCAGGCCGATAATCTCTGTGTAAAAGAGTTCCGACGCATCGATATCCGCAACGAACATGCGTACGGGTCCCACGCGCGTCACTTTGAAAGGGCGCTGCAGCAAGACGCCACCGACATCGTGGCTGTAGGGCAGCTCGGACAGGCGTCCGAAACCCGAGCAGAGATCGATGCCATTGGCGAGAGCTTCTTGCACTTCAAGCGCTTCGGCGCGTTGCGGGAGCTCGAACTCCGTATGTGGCAGTCGCTGGTACATGGCGGCGGGCTTGCTTAGGCCGTTCCAACCGATTTGCTCCATGCCGTAGAACAATTCAACGCGGTGCCCATCCGGATCAAATGCATAGACTGCCCAGTTGCTGCCTGGCAGATCTCGTCCGATGCGGCTGATTTCCACCCCTTTTCGCTGAAAGAAGCTGTGCGCGTCATTGATCTCCTGAAGACTATTCACCTGGAACGACAATTGGTTCAATGTGATTCCAGCATCGAAATATGCTTTGCGCAGTGGATCTGTATTGGTCGGATCCATGGCGATCAGGGCATGGTGATCGGTGTTGCAAGTAGTGAAAAATCCGATGACCTCCCCAGTGGGCACTCGCACATCATCTGTGTACCTGAGGCCTAACAGATCAACGAAAGTGGACTGGCAGCGTTCGATTTTCGGATCCCATAAGCCCAGGTGCCCTAGGCGTACCAGTTGGAAGGGACGCGGTAGTTCGACACCGCCAACATTGTAAATTTCAGGTGATGCGTTCATGGTTTTGATTGATTGAATGAAAAGTTAAAAAATGACGCATCTTTGCAAGATGCCGGTTGGTACTGAATCAAGACAGCTGATTAATCAATATGGGTTGATCTTTTGAGGTTCATTTTGCTCATGATTTCCATATTGTTATTTCCATTGGATCGGGCAGGTGAAGCGATTGGCGTCGGTGTGGATGCCGGAATTTTTGGCGCAGCCTCTACACTGCCGTCATCTCTTCAAGGAATTAGCTTTTAATATTGATTTCGCGTGCGATAGCCCGCATGGTTTGGATGTCGGCAGCAAGCTGGCGATTGACATCGCTCGCACCTCCACGCATAGGCACATTGCCAATGGCTTCAAGCCCTTTGCGATAGGCCGAGGAGTTCATCAATTTATCCAGGCTTTTGGCCAGGGATTCGACAATCTCCGGAGGAGTCTTCTTGGGCATCCACATCGCCGTCCACCCCGAGTACGCCAGATCGGGATATAGCGTATTCAGATTGGGCGTGGATGCTGGAACAATCCCGTCGACTTGTGGGCCGGTAAAGGCCAAGATCTTCAATTGCTTGCTATAAGAGGCGGCGTCGGGTACCCCACTGACCAGAAATTGAATGTCATTTGCAGCCAATGCCTGGAGCGCCGCTGGAGAACCTCCATATGGTATGTGCGTCATCTTGGTGCCGAATCGTTTTTGGATTTGCTCTATGTACAGATGCAAAGGATGTCCGATGCCAGCTGATCCAAAATTGACGTCTGGTCCTTTGCGCTTTGCATATTCCATGAACTCCTCAAAACTTTTGGCTTCAATCTGCCGATTGGTCAATATGAGGTGCATTGCATCTGAAACATAGCCGACGGGCACCAGATCTTTTTCCGGCGCGTATGCCAGCGTTGGGAAAAGAATCGGTGCGAGCGCAAAGAACGATGCACCGGCAATAAATACGGTGTAGCCGTCCGGGTTGCTGCGAGCCACCGCTTCGCCTGCGATATGGCCTCCTGCGCCTGGGCGGTTTTCCACCACAAAAGGTTGACCAATGATTTCGGAGAGGTTCTGCCCCAAGGTGCGCGCAAGCAGGTCGCCCATTGCGCCGCCGGCACTCGATGAAATGTTCTTCAATGGACGCGCTGGATATGTCGCGGCGTTGGCCCAGGTCGGGACAGTCATAAGACCTCCTGCGACCAGGGTTGCAAGCACCTTGCGGCGATCAATTTCCGTTTTTTCGATTCGAAGCATTTTGTCTCCTGGGTTATACATTTCAAACTCTGCTTGCGGGGAAATTAAAGATTCACATCCTGAGTAGTAGTAGCGCCTCTTGGATTTTTGGTGGCTGCTGCGACACAGCCAGAAGGTATGGTTATGGAGGTTTCAGCAGCATCAAATTTCTTTTGAGTGCGTGATCGGGAAGTCAAATCTGACTCATGCATTGCTCTTGAATATGCTGCGGCAATGCCGTTGGCAGCAGCCAGCAAAGGCTTGAGATGGCGTTGGAGGATCGTGGCCAGTTCCACCGCAGAATCGATCCAGTTGATATTCACGCAAGCGACCACCAGATTACCGGCCATCACAGGAGCCGCGATGCTTGAGGTCTTGGGCTGTATGCCACGGATGCGAACGCCATATCCGCGCAGCCTTGTGGCATCCAGCTCGCGCTGCAGCAGCAATGGATGCCGCATATCGTCGCGTTCGGGAAGGTCGGTGCTATCAAGCGTCTCGATGATGGCGCTCCGTTCGGCGTCGCTGCAGAACGCCAGATAAGCGCGCCCCGTCGCAGTCGCCAGCATCGAGACCAGATGCCCGTTTGAGATGCGTTCGAGCGACAGGGGGCTGCGTCGGTGCGTGGTGGCACGGATCATCATGGCACCGTTCTGGTACGTGGCGATATCGCATGGCCACACAACCTCTTCGCTGAGCATTGCGAGGTGCGGCTCGGCAATCTCGGCAATCCAGTCGTCGTCGCGACAACCGAACGCCAGTGCGCGCACGCGCAAGGCAAGGCTGTATCCATCACGCAACCCTTCGCGCTGCACGTAGCCGAGCTCGAAGAGTGTCTCCAGCAATCGGTGTGCGGTAGGGCGCGGAATGGCCATGGCAGAGGCAATCTGGGCCGCAGACGCCTTGCCCAGGTGCCCGACGGCCTCCAGGATTGCCAGCCCCTTGGCCAGGGACTTGACTGAGTGATGTGAGCCAAGAATCGTCAAAACGAGGTCATCGCCCGAACAGGAATGCGAGACTCTCGCGATTGAACGTCACCGGATCTTCAAAATGCCCCCAGTGCCCGACCCGATGCATCGCCACGTAGCTGGCGTTGGGCAAAAGGGTGCGCAGGCGTTGAGCAGTTTCCAGGTAGGCATCCGGATCGTCCACTGCGCCGATCAGCAGCACGGGGGCGGACAGCTCACGCCACTCCTCCTCGCTGATCGTGTTGCGTTGGCGGATCTCTGGGTCCTGGAGCACCAGAACGTTCTTCGTCGCCTGCTTGGCGCCGGGCAGCGAGTAGATCGCGCGGCGTACAGCCACCATATCGTCGATGCGACTTTTTTCCTCCATCAGCAGGCGCATGAAGACGCTCTTCACATTGTCCCAGGTGGGTGCGTCGGCAGCCTGGCTGCGCTGCGCCACGATATGGGCCATGTTGGCTGCGTTGTTGATCAAGCCTGCCGGAGAAATCAGCACCAGCTTGTCGGTCATTTGCGGATGGGTCAGCGCAAAGCGCGCTGCAATCCACGCGCCCAGCGAGACACCGATGAAGCTTGCGCGCTCAATGCCGAAGGCTTTCATCACCGCGTGCACATGGTTGACGTAGACGCCGATTTCGTAGCCCATGTCGGGCTTGTCGCTGTGGCCACTGCCCACCATGTCGAAAGCGATGCAGTTGAAATGCTGCGCGAGCGGGCCGAGGTTGCCGCAGAAGGTTTCCCAACTGCCGCCCGTGCCGTGCAGCATCAACAGCGGCGGTGCATCGGGCTGGCCAGCCTGAACGTAGCGCGTGCGAATGCCGCCAGCGTCAATAAAGCCTTGGCGAAAGGACGTTGTGGAAAGATCTGTCCAGATGCTGCGATATTCATCCATGTCGCGCGTTGCCGATGTAGTCATTGAACTTCCTCGTTGTAATGTTTGGTTTGACTGTTGTGATGCGTTGGTTGTAGTTGCGCATGCAGTGCCCGCAACAGGCGACACAGATCCTCGCGCGTGACAGCGCTGCCGAATACCGTGCGATCCGGACGCACGATCACGGCTTCGAAACCATGCTCAAGCGCCATGCGCTGAAAGAGCGACGCTGTCTCGCGCAGCACCGGGCTCAGCTCGCAGGCGAGCGGCGCTTGTGTTGAGCCGAGCAGCACCAGACGCTCCCCTCCAATTTCATTCCAGTGGCGCAATTCCTCCGGGCCCAGCCAGGCCTGCGCCTGTGGCGTGGTCGTGATCAGCAGGAAGCCGTTGGCCAATTGATCGTCCAGCAGGCTCAGCGCTCCTTGCGCATTGCGCACGGTGGGCTGCACCAGCAGGTGGCCACTGGCTGGGGAGCGTTGCGGATCCAGCACGCCCGAGTCGAGCAGGGGAATCAGGCTCTGTCTCAGGCGCGGCCGGGGCGCCTCAGCCATCTCCTGCACCATCCGCGCGTCGCGTTCACGTGCACGCGCCACGTCGAGTTCGCCGATTTGCTCGCCAATGGCCTTGGTGCGTGTGATGAGCGTCGTCACATGGGGGCGTCGCTCGGCTTCGTAGGCATCGAGCAGGGCGCTTGAGGCCAGACCTTGATGGACCATCCTCAGTTTCCATGCCAGATTCACGGCGTCCCGGATGCCCGAACACAGGCCTTGTCCCATGAAAGGTGGCGTCTGGTGCGCGGCGTCGCCAACGAGCAGTACCTTGCCACGGCGCCACTCTTTGGCAATGAGTGCGTGAAAACGGTAGACCGCGCTGCGGCATATGTCGAGCGCATCAGTTTCGACAAAAGGCGCCAGTGCGCGCAGGATGTTCTCGGGCTGCTTGAAGTCTTCGGCCTGCTCGTGTGGCATGACCTTCAACTCCCATCGATACGTGCCTTGCGGCCCCGGGATGTAAGAGGTGGGACGTTGCGGATTGCAGAACTGGCGGCCCGTCTCGGGCAGTGCCACAGGGCGTTTCAGGAAGGCATCGACCACCATCCACCATTCATCGAACACATGGTCTTCAACGCCAATGCCGAGCTTGGTCCGCACCGTACTTCCGGCACCATCGCATGCCAGAAGGTAGTCGGCCTCAAAGGACATGATGTCGTTTGAAGCGACGTTGCTGGCGCGTACTTCGACACCAGTGTCACTTTGCTCCACCTCGGTGAGTTTCCAACCGAGCCTGACGTCAATGGTGTCCAGTTGGCTCACACGCTCACGGAGCAGCGTTTCGAGTTGCGGCTGTATGAAGGTGAAGTTCGGCGCCCAACCCAGCGGGAATGGGCCGGGGTGGGGATCGATTTCCTCGATTACCTGGCCGTCGACACCGATCCATTGCGCGCCGCGAAATGGCCGGGTCTTTTCGACAAGTGCTTCGGCAATGCCACATTCCTGCATCACGCGCATCGCCTCATGGTCCATGCCGATTGCGCGTGGCTTGTCGAACACGGTGCTGGACTGCTCGAGGATCAGCACGCGCAAGCCTTGCTGTCCGAGCAAAATGGCCAAGGTGGCGCCGACTGGCCCATAGCCGGAAATGAGCACATCCCAGCGTTTCATGCCGCTACCCCATCGAGGCGGTTCAGGTGCGCGACGCACACCGGAAACTGCGGCTGCGATGCATTGCGGCCAGCGGTGGCAAAGTCCGCCCCTGAAGAGGAATCGGCGATCGGTTTATCAGTGAATCGAGACATGGAGTTCTCCTGTACTTATGCGATTCGACCCAGTCTATGAGGACACTTGGACGCGCGCATGGACTGCTTTTCACTTGTCCACGTTGTGGACATCAAGACCGCAACGCTCAGGTCTGCGGCAGTCGGGTGCTTTGGAAAGCACTGAACTGCCAGGCGCCAGCGCGACGCAGCCACACGCCCATATAGCGACTGGCCAGTTGTCTCGATTCATCGCCTTTGCGGATTTCGGCATGCATCTCTCCCGAGATCACGCCCGCATCGTCAGTGGCAGTCACCTGCAACTGCTCGAAGGCGAGGTGTTGGTAGACAACCTCTGACGATGTCAAGCGGGCAAACAGGCTGTCGAACGAGTCGATCACGCCCGTTGAATGCACGTACCGCAGATCAGACGCGAGAAGCAGGCGCAACGTTGGCCCGTCTGCGTCCAGCATCGCTTTGCGGCGTCTCTCTTCCAGTGCCAATAAATGTGCGATCTCGCTCATGTGTCAGGCCAGACCCATGCGCCGGGCCATTTCAGCGCGCCACTCATGGCGGGGCTTGAAGCCGGTAAGCGATCGTGCGTGCGCTTCCGCCTGGGCCAAAATGGCTTCGTCAGAAAGGGTCAGATCCACTGGCTCACGCAGTGGCTGCGAGACGTACCACGGCAGCTCGAAATACAGCTCGAGCCGGTTTCCTTCGGGGTCCGGAACATAAATGGACAGCGAATTGCCATGGGTCACCGGGGCAATGCCGGGCATTCCTTCGGCCACCAGGCGGCGGTGCATCTCTTTCAGCGTGGCGAGGCTGTCGGCCTTCAACGAGATCTGGTTGATCACATTGAAAGCGATCTCATCCGGCCGGCCGTTCATCAGCACGATCTGGTGGTGTTCAGCGGGATCGCGGCTCAGGAACACGATCTGCATGGGGCCGTTCGCAGCTGAGAGCTGGCCGCGGTCGGTGACCGTGAACTCGAGAGCTCGCGTATAGAAGTCCTCCATTTTTGCCATATCGTTCACGAAAAAGCCCATGTGGCTGAAAGTCAGTCCAGGTCTGGGCGAGGGCGTGTCTTGGGTCGCAAGCGTGTGAGGTTGTGGCATAGGAGTGCTCAAAGAGGTGAAACAGGAAAGGCGTGCACGGGAGCTCAGCGATCAAGCTCAGGTTGTCGCCAACTGCGAGGCGAAACCAGTGGCCATGCCCAGCAGGTGCGTGATGTCCTGGCGCTCGAATGCCAGAGCGGCCACATAGCGATCCGGGCGCAGCAGCACGGCGCCTGCGCCAAGCCGTTGCAGCCAGTCGCGCGCGGCGCTGGAGTCAGCAGCAAGCACCTTCACTGCGCTCGGTGCTTCCGCAATCTCCCATGTCGGGTCAACCAGCAGCGCAAACTGGTATCCCGCCAGGCTGTCGAGCCGAATGCCCGCGGAGAGCGTGGGCTGTTCACCGACCATGCCAGCGGCTCCGCCACCCTCGTGTACTCCCGGGCCAAGGCGCGGCTGCGGTGTTGTGAATACCTGTGGGTTGGCGCGCATCTCGAGGTCGCGGCGGCGCGCTTCTTCAGGGTCCTGGGTCTGGATCACGGCCCCCAGACGAACGGCCGTCTCGATGAATTCGCGCACATGCGGCGAGCGCTCCGTTTCATAGGTGTCGAGCAAGTCGTCTGCCGCGCGCCCGGAGATCACTTCCGCCAGCTTCCATGCCAGATTGGAGGCGTCGCGGATACCCGCCGCCATGCCTTGGCCCATGAATGGAGGGGTCTGGTGCGCAGCGTCCCCGGCGATCAGCAGGCGACCATTGCGCCAGCCTTTGGCGACCACGGAGTGGAAGGTATATACCGCTGGCCGCTCCAGATCTGCGTCCTCGGGAGTGACCCAGCGCGACAGCAGTTGCCAGATCATTTCGGGGCGGCTCATTACGGAGGCGTCCTCTCCTGGCATCAGCATGAATTCCCAACGCCGCCGGGCACCAGGTCCGCGCACGTAGGTGGCAGGCCGGGCCGGGTCGCAATACTGCACGGCATGGTCGCCGAGGTCCGCACGTTCCTTGCGCAGAATGATGTCCACCACTAGCCAGCGCTCGTGCGAGCGCAGATCGTCGAGTTCGGTGCCCATGAAGCGCCGCACGGTCGAGCGCGCGCCGTCGCAGCCAACCACGTAGCGGGCGCGGGTGCTAAGCAGCCGCCCACCGGACATGTCTTCCAGTCTCAGGCCGACATCATCGTCGCCTGGTTCAAGCGCAAACACCTCATGGCGCAGCCGGACGTCGACGCAAGGCTGCTCGGCAAGCCGTGCCCGCAGCTCAGTCTCCAACGTCGGTTGATGGAAGCGGTAGCTCGCATGCCAGCCCTGGGGGCCTACCTCGGTGGAGCGCTGCCAGTCGAGCAGCAGGCGCCCGTCGGCGTCGACAAACTTCATTCCCGGTGCGACAACGAGATCCGGCAGCAGAAGATCGGCGATGCCAATCGTCTGGAATACCCGCATGCATTCGCCATCGAACTGGATCGCGCGTGGCAACCGGTAGATGTCCGGCTCGCGCTCCAGCACGAGCACGCTGAGTCCGTGCAGTGCGAGCAGGTTGGCGAGCGTTGCCCCAACGGGGCCGAGACCGATCACGGCTACGTCGTAGCGGTCGCTCAAAGGAAGGGAAGGCTTTGCATTCATTGGACGGTGATCCGGCGCCGCTTGATCGGCAGCATGTGAGTGGCTTGGGAGGTGGTTCGCGGATAGCTGGTCATGCGTTCGGATGACTCAGCTATCCAGGCACTTAGCGCTCGTCAACGATGGAGTTGCGCAAGACGCCAATGCGATCAACTTCCACCTCGACCACATCCCCGGCCTTCATCCACAGCGGAGGAGTGCGCTTGGCGCCGATGCCGCCGGGTGTTCCGGTCACGATCACATCGCCAGCTTGCAGCGGCGCCACCGTGGAGGCGTAGGCGATCTGACGGGGAATGTCGTGGAGCATCATCTCGGTCGTCGCGCGTTGCACCTCGACGCCATTCAGCCGCGTGGTGAGGGTCATCACCGTGCCTGCAGGAATCTCGTCGGCTGTGACCATCCAGGGGCCGAACGCACCTGTACGCCAGAAGTTCTTGCCCGGGCACCACTGCTGCGTGTGCATCTGCCACTGACGCACGGACGCGTCGTTGTAGCAGGCATAGCCGGCAATGTGATCCCATGCGTCGGCTTCGGAGATACGGCGTCCCGGCTTGCCGATGATGATGGCGATCTCGCCTTCGTAATCGAGCGTGACGGACTCCGGGGGGCGTGGAATGGCTTCACCGTGCCCGACTTGTGAGTCGGCCACGCGCAGGAAAAAGACGGGCTGCTCTGTCACCTCGCGTCCCGTCTCCCGAACGTGCTCGCCATAGTTCAACCCGACACACCAGATCTTGCTGGGATTCGGGATGACGGGCAGCAGCTTCGCGTCAGCGAACGCGAAGTCGGCCTCACGCGTCAGAAACTGTCGGGCTTCTTCGATCGCATCTGCCTGCAGCAGGCTCTGCAGATCCGCGTAACGCTTGCCAAGCGCTGCACCGAGATCGATGACCCCTTGCCCGTCGGCGGTGACGAGTCCAAAACCATTCTTACCTTGTCGCTCAAAACTAACCAGCTTCATCATCGCTCCTTGAGTTAAAAAATCCCAATATTTGCGACTATCATACATAACAAAGAAGGCAAGGACAAGCATTTGATCTTCACTCGTCGCAAATGGTAAGATTCATAAACTCAGTTTTCTGACCTTCAATCCCCGCAGCTCCGTCGATTCGCAGATGGCAGAGACCGCACAAGACCTTCCTATGACCAGCTCAACCCGGGTGTTTGCAATCCTCAATTTGTTCGGAGAAGAGCACCCGATCTGGCATGCCGACGAGATCAATGAAGCACTGGGTTACACGCGTGCGACGGGCTACCGCTACGTCAAGGAGCTGGTGGATGCCGGGTTTCTGCGCAAGGCCTCTGCGGGGCGCTATTCGCTAGGGCCGCGAATCATTGAATTGGACTTCCAGTTGCGTCGTAGTGACCCGGTGCTGTTGGCGGCGGTGCCGGTTGCGGATGAACTGGCCAAGCAAGCACGCCTTGACGCCGTTCTTTCAACCGTGTTTGAAACCAGGCTGGTGGATACGTACCGTGCAAGCGCAGATCCCGCGCTGCAATTTCGCTATGGGCGTGGCCGCCCGCGTCCCCTGTTCCAGGGGGCGGCACCGAAAGTCATTCTGGCCTTCATGGCGCGTGCGCAGTTGGTGAAGATCTACGAATCCTGTACCGCCGACATTGCTGCTGCCGGCCTTGGAACGACTTGGTCCGAGTTCCGTTCCCGGCTCACGGAGATCCGCAACGAACGCTTTTATTGGTCCCGGGGCGAACTCGATACATGGCTCTCGGGTGCTGCCATGCCGCTATTTGACGCGGATGGCGATGTGGCGGCGGCCCTGACGCTGGTCGGCCTCAATGAATCCATGGATAAGCTGGGCGTGGAGCGGGTAAAGCTGCTTCTCGAACGCGCCTGCGAGGACATTCAGGCAAGCATCGCTCAGGGGGGCCTTCCGCACCCTTTGCCAGAACATGTCTGACGGGACAATTTGTTCTGATTGACTCAATAGGCAAGAAGCCGGGCTGATATCCCGGGAAGACAGGCCAGACAGTCGTGGGCGCTCGTTGGTGTCCAGCATGTATCGGATCATTTCGGAACATTTCAGCGCCTTGCGTTGCTGAGTGGCTGGCTGCTCGCGCGCCGGAATTTTTGAATCCGGATCGCTGGCCTGTGCAACCCAGTTGTCCCAGGTCTGTTGAACGGGCGCGATGACGCGGGTGTGCCCAACGCTGACGATGGACACCTCATGCACTTCGGCGCCGGATTTGGCCACCTTGGGCAGACACACCGCCTGACTCTTGTCGTTCAGACAAAGACGGGCGGTCATCATGGGGTGCCTCCAAGACAGGGGTGTGGATATGGTCGTCGTATCTGCAAAAGGGCAAGGCGACAAACCAACTTTCGGGGCAATGAAGGCGGCCTCAATGTGCTGCTGCTTTGCGTAGCCGTTTCGGACAGATCTCCAGGAGCGTGTTTGCGATCTCCACGTGCCACGTGGATGAGGCAAGGCTCGAGTGGCCCACGACCACCAGCATCATGCAGACCTACTGTGAATGCGCGCGATGCACCCAGGACGCATGGATGCATGCGGTTTAAAAATCCTATTTTTTGCGATAAAACGCTTGTCATGCTTGACATGCGTCATTTACGAATCGTAGAATAATCGCAAATAGTAAGATATTTCAAATTCATCCAGCCATGCACTCAGCCAGTCTCAGCAGAACAGCCGCGGGGGCGATCATTCGCATTTGCGGCAGTCGGTGCGCGCGGTTTTCTACGGGGCGCGTGCCCGGTGCTGCGATAGGCCCAGCAATAGGCGCCGCTGTTTGGCGGGGTACATAACGAAGCGCCGCTCTTTCACCAAGTGCATGCATACCGTCCTTTCCACCGATGTCGCGTCATGCAGCGGGAGGGGGTTGAGCAGAAAACTGAAATAACTACGAGACAAGGGCTATGGAGCTTAGATATTCGATGTGCCTCGGTGTCACCGCAGCCTTGCTGTCCCGGGCTGCCAAGGCGCAGGGTTTGATGTCCATCCATGACGTGCTTGGCATCGGCCTCCCATCTCTGAACTGCGTCGGCGGGCCACTCGCGCGCCCGGCTGTTTTTGCATCCACCGGCCTTGCCGATGGAATTCTCATATTAACCATGGATTTTTAAGATGTTTGATTGGGACGTTATCGTCGTCGGAGCGGGGCCAACGGGCCTGACCATGGGTCATCTGCTGGGAAAAATGGGCATTCGCACGCTCATTGTCGAGCGCAACAAGGAGACCGTTGCGCAGCCCAGAGCCGTGTCCATCGACGACGAAGCCCTGCGCACGATGCAGGCTGCGGGCGTATTGAAAGAGGTGCTGGCCGACGTTGCACTCGACTATGGATTGGCATCCTTCGACGCTGCCGGTCGGCAGTTGCAGACGGTGCACCCGACGACGCGCGAATATGGATTTCCTCGCCGCAATGCCTTCGTCCAGCCCTTGCTGGAAGCGGCATTGAACAAGAGCCTGGCCAACAAGGCCTGCGTGTCGATCATGTTCAATACTAAGTGCGTCGGCATCACCGAGAATGCCGAGCAGGTCGATGTACATGTTGTCGATGTCGATGGCTCGGAGCAGACACTGCGCAGCCGCTACGTCATCGGCGCTGATGGCGCCAGCAGTTTCGTGCGGCAGTCGATCGGAGCCACCTTGGAAGGGGCCACCTTTGACCAGCGCTGGCTCATCATCGATCTCGAGAATACCAAGGACCGCTTCCGCGAGTCGAAAGGTTACTTCGATCCGGCCCGCCCGGCCGTCAATCTGCCAGGCCCCGATGGCCGCAGGCGCTTTGAATTCATGCTGCACGCTCATGAAAAAGACGCCGATTTCCTCGACGAAAAGGCAATTCGCCAACTGCTCTCGCGCTACGGCCCCGACCAGGATGCCGTCATCGTGCGCAAGCAGGTCTATGGCTTCCACGCCCGCGTCGCTGACCGTTGGCAAACGCGCCGCATCTTCCTTTGCGGTGACGCTGCGCACTTGAGCCCACCGTTTGCGGGGCAGGGCGTCAACAGCGCCTTCCGCGACGTCCACAACATCTCCTGGAAGATTGCCGCCGTCGTGCGTGGCGAGATGGGTCCGGCGCTGTTGTCGAGCTACCAAGTCGAACGCGAACCGCATGCGCGTGCGTTGATCGACATGGCCGTCAAGAACGGCAAGCATTTCATGGTCAAGCCGGGCCTGCATGCCCGTCTGGCCAACCTCGGCACGCGCCTCGCGATGATGATTCCGTCGGTAGCCGAGCACTACGCCCAGATGAAAAACAAGCCCAAGGGCAGCTACACGCAAGGCTTCTTGACTGGGCTTGCCCACTCCGAGCGCGTCGGCCGACTGGCCCCGCAACCGATGCTGGAGACGCTGGACCGAGCGCTGCACCCGATGGACGACTTGACCGGCGTCGGCTTTGCCATCCTCGTCATCGGCATCGATGCACAGGAAGCGGCCGCCAAGCTCGCGGCAGTCAACTGGATGCTGCCCGGCGTGCGGGTACTGGCGATCGTGCCGGGAAATTACAACCTGCACCGCACCATCTGGACGCAGTGGGCCGGTCGCGACATCAACGACGCCTTTGGCGCTGACGAGAAGACCCGCGTGCTGCTGCTGCGCCCGGATCGCTACGTCGCGCTCGATGCCTTGTACGCCGATGACCCGGAACCAATCGCACGCACAGTACGCGCCCTCGTCGAATCGACCTTCAAAGGCTAGCAACGCCATGCGGGACTGACGCAGTCGGCGAAGTCCATGCAGCCAACCCAATTCAATTGCACCCAAGGAGATAGCAATTATGGAAAACCACACGCAAGAAAACACGGGCGAATTTGACGTCGAGGACATCGAATTCCTCAGCCACGACGGCAAGCCTTTATTGGCACGTGTCTATGTTCCGCACGGCACAGGGCCGTTTCGATCGATCATCGAAGTTCATGGCGGCGCATGGAGCGACTTCGACCGTTTGCGCGGCAAACACGTGCACGAAGCGCTGGCCCGCAGCGGTATCACTGTCGTCGCCATCGATTTCCGTCAAGCGCAGGAAGGCCGCTACCCGCGCTCGGTTGCCGACGTCAACTACGCGATCCGCTGGACCAAGGCCAATGCCGAAAAGCTCAAGACGACGCCGGACGCTGTCGGCATCTCCGGCAATTCCTCGGGTGGCCATCTGGCGATGCTGGTGGCGATGAAACCGCACGATCCTCGTTTTGCCGCGATTGCGCTGCCGGACGGTGCCACCTTTGACGCCAGCGTGCGCTGCGTCGTCATGCTGTGGCCGGTCATCAATCCGCTTGGCCGCTACAACTATGCCAAGAGTCTGCTGGCAGAGCCGAATCCCCCCGTTTGGTGCGCCAAGATCATCGGCCTGCACGATGGTTACTGGCCCAGCGCGGACGACATGGCCGAGGGCAATCCGATGTTGATACTCGAGCGCGGCGAGCAGGTCCAAACGCCACCGGCGATGTGGATTCAAGCCAAGCACGATGAGGTGCACAACTACATCGATCCTGATTCGCCATTCAAGGGAACCGAACTCGAGCGCTTCGCCCACAACTACCGCAACGCGGGCGGCGCCTTCCATGCCGAGATCATCGATGCACCGC
The DNA here is from genome assembly GCF_011305995.1 of Diaphorobacter sp. HDW4A. GTDB lineage: Bacteria > Pseudomonadota > Gammaproteobacteria > Burkholderiales > Burkholderiaceae_C > Diaphorobacter_A. The sequence continues at coordinate 1,229,120 of NZ_CP049910.1, forward strand.
CGATGTTTACGACGGCCCATCCGACCTTGCCGGCGGCGATCGAGGCAGTGGACCGCCTCGTGGAATTTGTGCGTACCAACATCCCGGACCCCCGCGCATAAGCGCTGCGCCAGCGGCCGCAATGGCACCCTGTTGAAACAGTCGGGATAGAAGAACTGGAAGGCAGGGCGCGCTGGCACCGGATCAGCCCGTTCGAGTGCGCACGCGATGAGCGGGCTGTGAAGCCACACACAAACAGCCAATATCAAGAGACAACCCCATGGCAACACGACTGAATATTACCGAGTTCATCCAGGAGAGCGGCTTCAATGCGTTTCACCTCCGACTGGCCTTCATTGGCTTTCTGCTGATTGTCTTTGACAGCTACGACCTGGCCATTTATGGCGCGATTGTGCCCGCGTTGATGGAAAGCTGGAAGCTCACGCCGATCCAGACCGGTGCCATCGCCAGCTATAGCCTGATCGGCATGCTGTTTGGCGCCATCACCTTCGGCATGGTGGCGGACCGCATAGGCCGCAAGCGGGTCATCTGCATCTCCGTCATCTTGTTCAGTGTGTTTACCGTGCTGTGCGGCTTTGCCAGCGGACCCACTTCGTTCTCAGTGTTCCGCGTGCTTGCCGGCTTCGGCCTCGGTGGCATTCCCGTCACCGTGATCGCCATGCTGATGGATTTTTCGCCCCTCAAAAAGCGCGCCACGATTGCCACCGTCGTCCTGTGCGGCTATTCGCTGGGCGGCATTCTGGCGCCCTTGGTCAGCATTCCCCTGATTCCCAGATTCGGCTGGGAGTCCGTGTTCTGGGTGGCTGCCATTCCGCTGTTCCTGCTGCCACTTTTGTTTCACTACACGCCGGAATCCACTTTTGCCCTGATCCGCAGCGGCCGCAAGGCAGAGCTGTACAAACTGCTGGCCAAGATCGATCCGAGCCGCAAAATCGACCCTGACAGCGAGCCCTACGAGACTGAGAAGTCGAACACAAAACTGCCGCTGATCGAGCTGTTCCGCAGCAGCCGTGGGCTGAGCACGATCATGTTCAGTGTCGCCATCATTTTTCACCTCATTCTGAATTACGGCTTGGTCAGTTGGTTGCCGAAGCTGATGATGGAAAACGGTTTCAACATGACGTCGGGTCTCACCTTCCTGATCACGCTGCACGGCGGCGCCATCGTCGGCACCCTGTTGCTGGGACGGCTGGCCGACAAATGGGGCATCAAGAACCTTTTGATGCCGCTGTATCTGACCGGTTCGGTGACCATGATTCTGCTGAGCTTCAACAAGGATCCGATCCTGCTGTATGCGCTGGTAGCCATCGGCGGTGCGGCGGTGGTCGGCGCACAAAGCCTCGTGCAGGTCTATATTGCACAGTTCTACCCAGCGCAGGCCCGCTCGACGGCCTTGGGCGCCATCATGGGTCTGGGTCGTGTCGGCGCTATCCTCGGCCCGCTGCTTGGAGGCCTTCTGCTGTCGCTGCCCATCTCGACAGTTTTCCTCGCCTTTGCCGTGCCCGGAGTCTGCTCCTTCATTGCGATTGCCATGGTGCAGAACCGCTATTCGCACGACCGTGCTGCCGACGGGTCACGCAAACGCAACGCGGATGCGCGGAGCCCCGGCAAACAGGTGCGTCCGGCTGCACACTGAGTACATGCGAATGGCTGGCGGCTCAGCGCCGGTCGAAAAAATGCGCCATCGCGTATGCGAGATGGCGCGTTTTTCCTTGGCTGGGCGTTGTTGCGGGACGAACCGCATTGCTTCAATGCCGTGCCCCAACACTGGATCGTGGAAGGCGATGCGTGGCCCGATGAGAAAACGATCCACCTTGGCGGCCAAGCCATCAACCTGAGCGCTTCAATTGTGGGAGTCGGCAGGCAACGGAACGTCGAAAGCGTTCAGATGGACGGACACCATGCAATAGAGTCCGACCAGATAGATCAGCTCGGTAGCACCGTCAGCGCCGAAGGTCTCGACTGCCTTGCGATAGGTCATCTCCGGCAAGGTACTGCCCCTCACCAATGCTGAAGCGACGTCGTACGCGACCGCTTCGTCATATTTTAGGTTGCCCGGCCGTTGGCCTGCGACGATCGTGCTGATCGTGTCGTCAGTGATACCGCGCAGCTCTGCGACCAGGACGTGCGCATACAATTCCTAGGCCGCATGGAAATGGGCACCAGTCACAAGACAGGATTTCGAGCTTTGGGTAGGTGCTGCCAAAAAGGTACGGATATGCTTTCGCCGCTCGACATTCTCCCGGCATTGCAGGTGCAGGCTGGCTGCTGTCGCTCGCTCCGGGGGACGGACTGTCCCCGATAACCGGAACCGGTCTAGAGGGCGGCCAACCTAACACAGGCTCGTCAGTGTGGCTGCTGCAGTTCCGCAATCAGCTTCTCTTTAGACTCGCCAGCGAACTCGGCACGCCGCAATTTTAGGTGTTCGAGCATGAAGTCGTTCGACAAGTCGAACGAGTCCAATAGCGTGTACCAGTCCATCACGTACAGCTTCATGCGAGGTAATTCGGCGATGAGCCCCATCTCTCCACGATCAATGAGATCGTTTTTACGTCCCTGAATCAGCGTGTCATCAGAGGAAATCTTCCGTCCAACGAGGATGAGCTCAAAGTGCGTCCTCTCCGACGAAAATTCGGGAAAGCGCTTGATGATCTGCGCGTAGTCCTCCAGTTGTCTCAGGTGTTTGGTGTTCAGCGCGATGGACGGTCGCTTTATCTCGATGATGGTGCACTTGTGGATCGACTGGCTGCGCGAGTCGTGGGTTGGGTACTTTCTTGCTAAGAACAGGTCCACTTGGCGCTGTGCTCCCGCGACGTCAGTGCTGTCCTCCACGTCCGCCTCATCGATCTCATCGTTTTTGACGGCTTTGTCCCTCAGGGACTTGGCAATCTTGGTAAACGTGTCTTCTTCTGCGCCGAGCGTTTCGAACCTCGGGCCGAAGAGCCAAGTGTTGTTCTCGATGACCTGCTGCAGATCGGGCGTCTCAAGTACCTCTCGATAGTGCTCGTTCATGACCACTCTCAGCTTCTGAACAGCGGTCGCTCGACGTTGCAGTACCTCGATGGTAGAGACGATGTTCTCAAAAGACGTCTGGCGCAGTTGTTCGCTGAGCTTCTGGACGGCTTCTGGGGAAAGGTCTAAAGCGCCATTCAAGACATCAAGAAGAGCGTCGTTTTCATTTGAGACTGCCAGGCGATCAATCAGACGAATGATGACCCGGATTTGCTTCTTGCTCGCGTTGAAGACCTGTGGGTCTGCAAGATAGATTTCCTTGACAAGCGTTCGAGAGTTGTTGAGCCGCCATTCCCTTTCGCTCTCGGGCAAGCCTGCGTAGGTAGGAAAGCATCCATCACGGATATAGCCGTCCACTACAGTTTCAGCTTTCTTGCGCAAGAAGTCCTCGTATACCTCTTCGGTCAGGGCGCCGAGTTGGCGAATCAGCCCTCTCCAAGCCAGAGACGTAAGGCTGTTCGCCTCTAGGTTGAACAGATCAGCGGTTGGCGAAAATGAATCTGCCCACGCGGAGGTGACGCACACCGTCGTGAAGAAGCCTGGCTTGTTGTTCAAGGTGCTAAGTACCTTGTAGACCAGTTCGTTCTTAGAGTTGAACAGGTAGATGTAAGACTTCTCAGAGCTTGGCTTGTTGTCCCATCGGATCACTTGCACATCGAAGTCGTGGTCGCGAACATTTATGGTTCGCTTCGTGATCTCATTTCTCGGGACCGAAATCAGCACGTCGTTGATGCGCAGTTCCTTGCTGTCGCGGACGGCCAGGAACCAACCGAATTCAGCTGAAAATTTCTCTCGCAGAGTCTCTGAGACTGGCAGATTTTTTGTGAAATTCGTCAGCTCGACTACTGTTCCATGGGGCTTGTCCGCAAGCTTTGGGTGCTGCTCGTCCGCCTTGATGTGATGCCCCTTGTAATGCTTGATGGATTGGGCTTCAACTGATATGCGGGCATCACCCTTTGTAGACCGAGTGAACCAGGTGGCGTCTCGGCAGATGACGTGAAATGCAAGGCGGCCGCGACCGTGCGAACCGTGCAGCGATGGGTCAGCCTGTTTGGATGATTCGTTGAACTGGCCAAACGTTGCCTTCAGTGTGGTGTAGTCGATACCTAAGCCGTCGTCTACTACCGCTGCGCGGTCGATACCGTTCAGATCGTTTTCGTAGACATCCACGTAAACGCGCTCGGCCTTTGCATCAAAACCATTCCACACGAGTTCAAAGAGTGGCTCGTACGCCTCGCTCTTCTTGAAGTGCTTCTTGATGCCCTCATTGCCGATATCGGCGGTGCCAGAGAATTCGTTAGGTTGAGCTAGGACTTCATCAGTATCCGTCCGGCCAACCCATCTACCCCGAATGAGCAATTGCAAGCACCATCGTGTCCACGTAAACCATCGTGCACACCATGTCTCAAGAGATTCCCCATTCGCGCTCCTGTGTCCCCCGCACGCGCCGGGTCTACAGCGCGCAATTCAAGGCTGAACTGATCGCTGCGTGCCAGCAGCCCGGCGCATCAATTGCCGCCACAGCGCGTGAACATGGCATGAATGCCAACGTGCTGCATCGCTGGCTCAAGGAGCATCGTCTGGGCCAGCACCAGAGCGCCTGCGATACCGCGCATGCTGATGCGTCCGGCATCGCCCCACACTGCGCCGATGCAGCGGCTGAGCCAATGGCCAATGCACAGGCTGTTTGTGCCCCAGCGCATCAGGCTCATCCGGTGCCGTCCAACCCCGTGCCCGCCTTCATCGCGGTGGCGCTGGGCTCGCCGGTGATGGGGCCTCAGGCAGCGGGTGTACAAGCTGCCCCAAGTGCTGCATCGGCAGCTTGCTCATCAGACATCCGCATCGAGTGCTGTCATCACGGCACCCTCGTGACGGTCAATTGGCCGCTGGCCGCTGCTGGCGAGTGTTCCCGCGCATTGCAGGGTTTGTTGCAGGTGCTGCGGCAATGATCCGTATCGACGCTGCCTGGCTTGCCACGGCCCCGCTGGACATGCGCGCCGGCACCGACACGGCGCTGGCCCGCGTAGTCGCCGTCTTCGGCGCCGCCCACCCTCACCATGCCTACCTGTTCGCCAACAGACGCGCCAACCGCATCAAGGTGCTGGTGCACGACGGCATAGGCATCTGGCTGGCCGCTCGCCGCCTGCACCAGGGCAAGTTCGTCTGGCCGACGCCAGGCGATGAGCAGTGGCAGTTGGAGCCTGTCCAGCTTGACGCCCTGGTGCTGGGCCTACCCTGGCAACGCATGGGAAACGCCGGCATTATCACCATGGTCTGAAGCCGGCGCGCAATCGGTGGATCTGCGCATGGCAGCGCAGTGCCATGCTTGGCACACTGCCTGTCATGTTGATGCAGCCGCAATTCCTGGATGATCTGAGCGCCGAGCAGCTGCGCGAGATGACCACGCGGCTGCTCACAGAACTACGCCACAGCCAGGCGCTCAACGCCAAGCTCACCCACGAGAATGCGCTCTTGAAACGCATGAAGTTCGCCGCACAGTCCGAGCGCTTCAACGCCGAGCAGCGCAGCTTGCTCGAAGACGAGATCGAGGCCGACTTGGCGGCTGTCTGCTTGGAGATCGAGCAGCTGCAGCCTGCGGCCGCTGCCCCGCAAGCCAAACAACAGCCCAAACGCCAGCCGCTGCCGGCCAATCTGCCGCGCCGCGAGATCCGCCACGAGCCCGATTCGACCACCTGCCAGTGCGGCTGTCAGATGAAACGCATCGGCGAAGACGTGGCCGAAAAGCTCGACTATGTGCCCGGCGTGTTCACGGTGGAGCGTCACATCCGTGGCAAGTGGGCCTGCGCCCAATGCGAGACCATCACCCAGGCGCCGGTTGAAGCGCATGTGATCGACAAAGGCATCCCCACCACCGGCCTGCTGGCCCAGGTGCTGGTGGCCAAATACGCGGACCACTTGCCGCTGTACCGTCAGGAAAGCATCTTTGCGCGCGCCGGTCTGGCCATTCCTCGCTCGACTCTGGCGCAGTGGGTAGGCACCTGCGGCGTGCGGCTGCAGCCGCTAGTCGATGCGCTCAAGGCGGAAATACTCGGCCACCGTGTGCTGCACGCCGACGAGACGCCAGTGCAAATGCTCAAACCTGGCAAGGGAGCGACGCATCGCGCCTACCTGTGGGCCTACGCGCCAGGGGCGTTCGAAGACATGAAAGCCGTGGTGTATGACTTCTGCGAGTCCAGGGCTGGCGAGCATGCCCGCAACTTCCTGGGCGACTGGAAGGGGCACTGGTTTGCGACGACTTCGCCGGCTACAAGGCCCTGATTGCCAGTGGCGTGACCGAGGTGGGCTGCCTGGCGCATGCCCGGCGCAAACTCTTTGACCTCCATGCGGCGAACAAAAGCCAGCTTGCCGGGTTCGCGCTGGAGCAATTCGCCAAGGTCTATGACATCGAGCGCGAGGTCAAGGAACTGAACGCCGATCAACGCAAAGCCATTCGTCAGCAGCACACCAAGCCGATCCTGGATGCGTTGCACCAGTGGATGACATTGCAGCGGCAGAAACTGCCCGATAGCTCAGCAACGGCCAAGGCCCTGGATTACAGCCTCAGGCGCTGGACGGCGTTGACACGCTTCGTCGATGACGGGCAACTGCCCGTGGACAACAACTGGATCGAGAACCAGATCCGGCCCATTGCCATTGGCAGAGCCAATTGGCTGTTCGCCGGCAGCCTGCGCGCGGGCCAGCGGGCGGCGGCGGTGATGAGCCTGGTGCAGTCGGCGCGCATGAACGGGCATGACCCCTATGCCTACCTCCAGGACGTGCTCACAAGGCTGCCCACGCACAAGGCCAGCCGTATCGACGAGCTCTTGCCGCACCGCTGGCAGCCCACTGACATCTGATCGTCAGCAATGGTCGCCATCGGCGGTCAACATGGGTTTGCCGTGCGCTTACCTTCATCAGTAGGAACAGACATGACTATTGGACTAGGCTGTGGCGTGAACAGCCCCGGGTTTTGAGGATGCTCCAACACGAGAGAAGATGGAGCTATGAACAAGTCACCGAAGTTCTCCCCGGAAGTGCGCGAACGCGCTGTGCGTATGGTGCAGGAGCACCGAGCCGACTACCCCTCCCTGTGGGCAGCTATTGAATCGATTGCCCCAAAGATTGGCTGCGTGCCACAGACCTTGAATGACTGGGTCAAGAAGGCCGAGGTCGACAGCGGACATCGCCCCGGCACCACCACCGCGGATGCGCAGCGCATCAAGGAACTGGAGCGTGAGGTCAAGGAATTGCGCCGGGCCAATGACATCCTGAAGACGGCCAGCGCGTTTTTTGCACAGGCGGAGCTCGACCGCCGTCTCAAGTCGTGAGGGCCTACATCGACCGCCACCGTGATGATTACGGGGTCGAGCCCATCTGCAAGGTGCTACAGATGGCCCCGTCGTGTTACTGGCGCCACGCAGCCCGGCAACGCAATCCGCAATTGCGCAGTGCGCGCGCCCTGCGTGATGAAGGCTTGAAGGCTGACATTCAGCGCGTGTGGCACGCCAACTGGCAGGTCTACGGAGCCGACAAGGTCTGGCTGCAGATGAACCGTGAGGGCATCCCGGTGGCGCGCTGCACGGTGGAGCGACTGATGCGTGCCATGGGGTTGCAAGGGGTACGCCGTGGCAAGACGGTGCGCACCACCACGCCGGACCCATCGGCGCCGTGCCCGCTGGACCACGTCAACCGGCACTTCAAGGCCAGCCGCCCCAACGAGCTGTGGGTGTCGGACTTCACTTACGTCTCCACTTGGCAGGGGTGGTTGTACGTGGCCTTCGTTGTGGACGTATATGCCCGGCGCATCGTGGGCTGGCGGGTCAGCCGCAGCATGCAGACCGACTTCGTGCTGGATGCCTTGGAGCAGGCTTTGTACGACCGCCAGCCAGCGACCCATGCCTTGACGCACCATTCCGACAGGGGCAGTCAGTACGTCAGCATCCGCTACACCGAACGCTTGAATCAGGCGGGCGTACAGCCCTCGGTGGGCAGCAGGGGCGACAGTTACGACAACGCGCTGGCCGAGACCATCAACGGTCTGTACAAGACCGAATTGATTCACCGCCGGGGCCCCTGGAAGAGCAGGGAATCCTTGGAACTGGCCACCCTGCAGTGGGTACACTGGTTCAACCACGTCCGACTGCTCAAGCCAATCGGAGGCATCCCTCCGGCAGAAGCTGAGGCAAACTACTGGAGGCAACTCGCAGCCAGCGATGCCTCAATAGAGGCGTCAACTTAAACTAACCAGCCTCCTCGATACCCGGGGCCGTTCAGCGCGCTTGCACCGCGCGACGTTGGTGGATGCGGAGGGGGAGCAAGTGTGAGCATAACGGTTTGGCAACGATGTACACAGAGGCCAAGGCCTCGTCAGAACGACGGGCAACTTCACAAGTCGACAAAGTGCTAGTGACCCGACATCCGACGGAGGGCAGGCTACTTCCGCTTTCGCTGCAAAACTGACTTCTGCAATCTCAGCTAATCGACGGCAACGGATCAAGAGGTTCTGCCGGGCTACCTCGAGCAATAGTGGTTTTAGTATCTAGAAATTTCGGTAGTTACTCCCTTGTATCCTTTGCCGCTTGCTCTCCATAATTTCACTGAAGGGAGGGCATAGCATGAAGTTTTCAAAGATGTTGCGGGGGATTGCGCTTGGTGCCGTGATCTTGTCTTGGGGATGGAGTGCAGCGTTTCAGATAGGCCCTCTTGGCACCCGCCATGAAGAGCGCCTGACCAATGAATCCAACTCGACGCTGGCCGATATTGCGGGGAAACTGGGGGTTCTAGTCAAAACCCCGGTCCATGAGGAAATCACCCATCTCGGTAAGTGGTGCCATGTGGAGCGCACCAATCTCGCGTCTGATACCTATTGCAGCGGTCGCGACGTGGGGTTTGCATCGCCTTATGTCATCTATGGAGTCCGCTGGAACGACCTGCCGCCCTTTCGCCTAGAAGAAGGTCAAGGCAACTGCGACTACTTGGGCCGCAAGAATGTCTGTCGCAGTCAAACCATTCGCTTCTCCACCCAACCCGCATGCTGGTATTGCCTGTTCAAAGATGGGGAGCGCAAAGCCCAATCCAAGGCCATTGTGGGCTGCAACAAGACCGCTAACAGCGTTCAAGGCAACCTGATGACACGGTCACATTTTGGCGACCTCCAGTTCCTGCATGGCATGGCCAGCGCGCCAGATCTGCATCCCGTCTATACCAGGGCCCAGATCCTAGAATGGCTTGAGTTTGCGTGGAAGGTGTCCTCTAAAGAAATCCGGCCACAGGCACAGCTGAAGACTATCGACAATCCCACCATCAAGCAGCATTTTGGGTGCACGGAATGGACTGTCGCAGATCTGTACTTGCTAGGCCGTCAGGATGCGGACAGCGGCCTGATCACCCAGATCCGTGAGATCGCTTTCGGCTCCGTGCTGCATACCGTACAGGACTCCTTTGCTGCAGCGCATGCTGAGCGGGAACCGCAACCGACCGGGGAGCAATGCGAAGGCACTTCATTCATGACGCCGGCACGGATCGTGGAGTTTCATGCCTATGGTGCCCAAGATGGCACCCTGCACGACCATGACGACAGCCGGGAGGCCATGACTGCCGTCGCTCAAGATCGTTGGCCCGAAGCCGTGGAGGTAACGCGAAACCTGTTTGACCTCCATTCCGACGGTGCCAAATGGGCGGATGCCAATACCTATCTGCAATGTGTATTCACATTGAGCGATGTTCGCAGACCCTCTTCACCAGGAGAGGCATATCGACGGGCTCTTGCGCCTCGCCAACCTTAAAGAGCTCGATATCGGGAGGTATTTGCGCAGGGAGGGCAGAGCAGGGAATCTCTTACGGCCTGCGTTATGCAATATGTCTCGCGTCCCTTTCATCTCCTATATCGATCGCCGCATCTTCTTGAACCACTCACGCATGCCTTGGTAGCGTCGACAGATCATGCAATTCAAGGAAAATTTCTGCAACTGGCCTCTACACTGACATTTTGTTTAAAGCTTGAGCAGGCAGAAAAATTCTGCTTTCCAGATGCTGTAATTCCTCAAAAAAAAGCAAGTGCTTATACGAAATAAGGAGACTTGCCCTCTATGCTATTACGGGCAAATCAGATTCGGCTTCCTCCGAAAGAGTGGATACCTTGCTCGTAGTCTTTTGTCTCCATTTTACACAAATAGCTTGCGCGGTAAAATGCGTCTTGAAATGATTGAAAATCATTTCTGAAAATACAGTATGTTGGGTTGATAGGAATGTGAATTAGACCCAGAAGATCGGCCGGATGCATTCCCAAAGCACTTCCCCATGCCTCATGAATTCGAGAGTACATGTTATCACTCTTGAGATCAAACTTGCCAATGGATCTATAAGCGCCGTGATTCAGAAGTAAAACGACGTGATAGTGAACCCCGCCAGTACTACTGACTTCTCGACACCAAAGAAATCGCACCTCCGTACTGTGAACCCGATTGCCCTCTTTTATGCTTTGAGCTTGAGAGTGTTTGATCTTTGCTTTAAGTGAGGCGATGAATTTGGACATCAGCTGATTGCTATTCTTTGTGATCTGATCGCAGTCATCAGGCACATGTAAATCAAAACGAAGCATGCAAACACGCCCATATTGATCCAAGGTCTTTTGAAAGATATTAAACGTCTTATCCAAATACTCTCTGATGACGAGTCCATGTTTCAGTTGAATCTCATAACCCTCGTAAGTAGGTTCGGTATAAATGTGATGGTTTGTGTTGAAAGGATTGCGCTTCATGATGTATGCTTTGAATTTGTTTGAGGCATACGTTTGGCGTTGGATGGAAAATATCCATCTTTAGATATCAAATGGCAGAATTAATCCTGCTGCATTGACCTATGCTCATTCCTTGTTTCTTATTAATCTTATTAATAATACTTAAACATACAGCAAGAAGCAAATGGATCATGGGGCCTTTTATAAAAATCCTCGGGGAATATGGAGAAGGGAAGTCAATCGACTGCCCTTTGCTTTTTTGTTTTCACTCTTGAGAATAATTAATTGTGGATCTGATCCCTCACAGAGATCCGGCTCTGAATCCAGGTATCAACTTCCGACTCCAACCAGCCTACTGCGCGCAATCCCAAAGGGATGGGCTTGGGGAAGGCTTCGTCTTTGATGAGCATGTACAGAGTTGTCTTCCCGAGACTTGTTTTGAGCAAAACTTCCTTCAGCTTTAAGACGCGCATGATGAATTCCAATGATTAAGACATTGGATGTGTCTTTGATAGAGGAATTTGATTTTTAAAAGATCTTTTCTTGGAAGAGGTTTATTGCCACTATGAGTGCTGCAACACATCACGCAGGCTGTCCGGAATCCACACCCCTTGGCTCAGACGTCAACCAAATATCATCTATGATTTCCACTATCCCAAGAACAATGGCGTATCTATAGCTACACCTTCGCGAGAGACGCCTAGTAGACACGCGAAAAGAATCTATATAGAATCATAAAAACATCTACATGGAACCTAGGTATGAACGATGCGAGTATATTTATATCTAAGTCTGGCAAAGAAGAGTTGCAGGACTTTTTTCCAGGCGTAAAAATTGGCCTCAGAGAGCTAAAATTTATAATTGGATACTTGGAAATCAATTGTGAAATTGAAAGAGTGACCGAGTCTGCAATTCAAGTTGAAGTTCTTTCAAAAATTAAAACGCACGCAAGTAAAGATCAAATTGAATTAATCAATAGATGTTTTATGGAGGCTAGGTTTGATGTTGATGATCTCTCATTTATAGAGAACTCAAAGTCTCATGATTTTTTGGTGGAGAAAACCATTGAAATTATAAAAAAAGATTCAAACTTCATTCCTTATAGAAGCAGGGCGTCTGGAAAAATAAATCATGTATTGGGTCACAAGGATTTTTTAATTTTTCTGATTGATGCGCAAAGCACCTCTTTGGATATAAAAAGGAGGTTTGTTGAAATTGCAAAGTTAATTTTTCATAAATATGCACAGAGGGTAAATTTCATAAAATGGTATAAAGAAGAAAAAGACAGAATTCAAATTGCATTTGAATATTTCAAAATGAAAGGTATATGCTTTTCTTTGGAGAGTAATATGCTGGATATTCACGATTTGATGATTTTTTTCTGGAGCAATGAAAAAACACAAGAACAAAATAAGTTGGTGGATATAAATTTTAGACGTTATTATTACAATAAGAAATCCAGAGAGGGTAAGGCGACTAAGCAGGCAAATTTTTCCCTATCTGAGCAATCTATAAAGAATATTGAGAAAATAGCTGAAAAGTATAGGATGAATAAATCAATGGTTGTGGACGCCATATTTAAGAGTCCCTCACTTGTAAAGCAAATTGATTTGGCATTAAAAAAATGATTGGATTTTGATTTGCCTGATTTCCTTCTTTCTTCCGGGGATGAGAGGAGTAATTAAGTTATAGGTTTGAGTAGATGATCGGGCGGCTCTATTTTGAAAATATTTTATCAAATCAAGATTTGATGTTTTTTTGTGCTTATAAATTGGTGGATTACTAGTGCGTGATCTTCTGTTGTAAGGAAGGATACTTCACGGGTGAGTAGATGGCGAATTAGATTGACCAGGTTTATGCTTTTCGCAAAATAAATTCTTCCCACTCTCGCATCATCTGGCAGCGCTTCTCCATACCTTCACTTGGCTCTCCAAGGTGTGTGCAATAACCTGCTCGGCGGCCTCTCTTGGAGAGTTGATTTTCTCTCCAGCTCAGTCTTTGAATGTGGCACGAAATCCTTGGAGTACAGCATCAATATTCATGTGCCGCATCACGACTGTCATGGTCATATTGGAGGGCCTTTGGTTCCCGGAAATGGTATTTCTCTGTCTCCGATATACATAAGTGACTTTAATAATCTATGCAGCCTTCGTACGAGGTTCCACTCCGGTTCCCGGCCTGGTGTAGAGGGTAGTAGTAAATTTCTATATTCGAATCACTTTTGCATCCTATGTGTTGCTATAGGGAAACTCTGCAAAACTCCCAGTCAACCTCTGCGCATAAGATGATTCGCACATGAAGCAAATGAGTCTGGATACCGGATTCGAGAAGTAGTCCAAACGCACGCGTAAGCGTGAGTTCTTGGACGAGATGGAATTAGTCTTCCCTGGTATGAGCTGGTGACACTCATCGAGTCCCACAGTCCACCCAAAGCTACCGGCAAACCTGCTTTTGCCGTCGAGACCATGCTGCGTGTACATCTGCTGCTGCAGTGGTTCAATCTCTCAGACCCAGCAGTAGAAGAAGCGCTGTACTACACCCTGTCTTCGCCAGCTTTGCCAAGAATGCAGGCGGTGAGCGTGACCCGCAAATGCACCAGAGCAAGAAGGGCAACCAGTGGCACTTTGGGATGAAGTGCCATATCGGTGTCGATAGCAATTCGGGCCTGGTGCACACCGTGGTCTCGACATCAGGCAACGAAGCCGATATATCGCATGCGCACAGGCTACTGCATGGCCAAGAGAGGCACGCGCTGGGTGACAGCGGCTACCAAGGCGTGGGTAAGCGAGCAGAAAATCAAGGCAGGCAAGTGACTTGGCACATCGCCATGCGCAAAGGCCTGCGCAAGAAGCTCGATACGGGCACCAAGCTAGGAATGCTCAAAGAGAAATACGAGCAGGCCAAGGCCAGCATGCGCTCCAAGGTGGAGCATCCGTCTCGCACCGTCAAGCAGCAGTTCGGATTCAACAAGGTACGCTACCGGGGTATCGCCAAGAACGACAACAAGCTCCAAACGATGTTTGCCCTGTCCAACCTGTGGCTGGTGCGAAAGCAGTTGACGGGAGCGCAGGCATGAGTGCGCCTGCACATGCCCCAAAAGAGCAAAAAGCCGCAGATGCGGCTTGAAATCTTGCCGCAAAACTACGCAGAAGCGGGCAAATAGGCAGTGAGCTAACTTGCCGGTCTGAATTCAGCGGTTTTGCAGAGGATCTCTAGTGGATGCTGGAGTCGGGGCTGTGAATTTAACGCGCCTTCGTAGGCGGTGGCTCGATAGGGGGTGCTAAGAGCCAACGCTCTAATGCCCTAGAAGTGGGGGTACAAGTGGGGGTATGAAGAATGGTGATAAATTGTTAGAATCAATATTCTATTTGGATCATATGGGAACATTCAATTGACGCCAGCCCACTCAAAGCAACGCCGCACAATGAGAAATCGTTGTGCGGCGTCTTTTTTTGCTCTCTAAATTGCCCTGTATTGCGGCCAAATTCACACGAGACTCACACCAATCTGAATCTAAGAGGCAGTCCGCGAGGTCGTATCTTATTTTGTCCGGTGAGGCGGCTCATATGTCTCCAGATCATGGTGGCTGTACGCCAGATTAATGTCTGAAGCCTGAAGATCGGAAATCGGGAACACGATGTTTGAGCAGTGAATGCCTACGCCTGTAGCGCCACTCGTGCAGCGAATATGGAGGGTGCCAACAGATCATCATCGGTCTCGAGCGCTGCAATCAGTTCCAGCATGGTGCGGCCGATTTTCTCGTTGCCATATTGCAGTTCCATCTCCGCGTCAAAGCAAAAATCCTGGAGCATTTGCGCGTGTGTTGTGATGGGGTAGCCCTTCATCTCTCTCAGGCAAGCGCGCAGAGCTTCTGTGCCTTTTGCCAAATCGCCGTCCCCAAAAAATCCAAATGTACCGTGATGGGATTGGCGTCGGAACGTTTCTTTTGGGCGCCCGTTTTCATCAAGCACGCTTGGGTGCATGGTGGCATACAGGCGCTCGCGCTTGGCGAGGGGGGATGGGGTGATATCGATCCCGGCCTTGCGCAGAAGGGGTTCGGCCTCGTCCAGGTGGTTGAACTTCAAGCGCAGAAATGCGGCGCGAGGCAGTTCGTTGGCCAGTTCGGTTTCATGGCGTTTGAACCACGCCACCCATGAGACTGAGGCTCGGCCTTCGAGCAGGTCTTTGAACCAGGCTAGGTGTTCCGGGCGCATGGATGGTTCAGTGGACGTGTTTCCGAGTTGTCAGAACATGCTCTTGAGAATCACTTCCGCCGTCACGCGCGAATGCTTCTTGATGAGCTTTTCCATTTCGGTGGCGTCACCGCTTTTCATGACTTCCAGAATCCGCTCGTGCACAGAGTTGACGTTCTTGGATTCGGGCGACGATTCGATCCACACGCGCATCAGTGGCTCGATGAGCGCGTGCAGCGACGTGATCTGCGCGAGGATGCGGGGGGCGCGGCTCAGGGCGCTGATTTTTTCGTGGAATTCGCGGTGGGCGGTGATCCACAGCGGCAGGTCGTTTTGCACCGCGCGCAGGCGGGCGAGCAGGAGTTCGAGTTCCTTGATGTCGGAGGCGGTGGCGTTCTTCACGGCCATGGAGGCGGCGAGGCCTTCAAGCACGGCGCGCATCTCGAAGATCTCGCAGACCTCTTCGCGGCTGAGCTTCTTGACCACGGCTCCGCGGTTGGTGCGCAGGCTGATCAGGCCCTCGGCGGACAGGCGACGCAGGGCTTCGCGGATGGGCATGCGGCTCATGTCGAGCTCGGTGGCGATATCTTCGGCAATGATGCGCGATCCGGGCTGCAGCGTGCCCATGCGGATGGCGTTCAAGAGGTATTGGTAGGCTTCCTCTTGCGCACTGACGTTGGACAGATTCATGGTGGCGGTGGTGATCGGCATCGGGCGCAGCATGGCGGCCCGCGTGTGCTTGTTGTTGGTTGTATTGCTTTGGTGCCTGCGCTGTCCGTCACGCCTTGGGAGACGTGGGACAGCGTTGTATGGCTATGTTAACAAGCTGCAGCGAACTGCGAAGCAAAGCACATGGTCCGCGCGGCAAGGCGCGCGGGCACGGGGGCATGCCATGAATGCGATGGGTGGACTGGGCTGCGCAGCAATCAGCCAGCAGCGCCTTGAGGCAGCAAACTCTGCGGATTTGGGCCGAGCGCGGCTTCTTCGCGTTTGGTGACGCGCGGGGTGATGCGGTGTACCTGTGCGGCGGCTGATTCGGCATCGGAGACGACATCTGCCAACGTTTGGGGCTCGTCCGCAGGTCTGGCGTTGGTGCGGCCCGCCAGTTCTTCGTTCACGACGGCCATTTCGGCTTGGAGACGGCGGGTGCGTTCTCTATACATGGTGGCCAGCGCGGCGTGGTGTTCTGCGGCGCTTTCGTGTTCCAGTGCGGCCATGCGGGCTTCCTCCAGACCGCTCTGGATGCGGCGCATGTAGACGATGGTGGGATTCATGAAGCGCTGGAACATGGTGATTTCTCCTCGGTAGCGACGACAACGGAAGTGTTGCGCACCGTGCTTCCTATGATGACGCCGCGCGGCGGGATTGGCGTCGGACAAATTCCCTACTTTCTGCGCGCAATGGTTATTCACAAACCGCCACTGAGGGTGGGGGAGTGAAGTTGTTGCAAATCGTTCAAAATGTTTCATTTATTGATCACTTGTTCTGTCTGGCTTTGGCGTCGCATTGCGGGCATATGTTCGGCCAGAGCGGCCCATCTGGTTTGCTGACAAAATCCTTTGCATCATGAGTCTGATTCAAGCTTTGCCGGAAGGTCCGCTGGACATCATCGGCGACATCCACGGCGAGTTTCTCGCGCTGACCCAACTACTCCATCATCTGGGATACAACGCCGACGGCCATCATCCGCAAGGGCGCACGCTGGTGTTCGTGGGCGATTTCTGTGATCGCGGGCCGGACAGTCCGGCGGTGCTCGATCTTGCCGAGCGGCTGATCGAATCGGGCCGCGCGGTGGCGGTGCTCGGCAATCACGAGATCAATCTGTTGCGTGAAGATGTCAAGGACGGCTCCGGCTGGTTCTTCGACGAGCGCGTGCAGCGTGACAACGTCAAATACGCTCCCTACCACCGGCCCGATGCGGCGCAGCGCGAGCGCATCGTGCGCCTTGTCGCGGGCCTGCCGATTGCGCTGGAGCGTGCCGATCTGCGCGTGATCCATGCGGCCTGGCAGCCAGAGCAGATCGCCATGGCGCGCGCGCTGCCGATGGGTTCGGTGCGGCGCGAGTACGACCACTGGGAAGACGAGGCCGCACGCCAGGCCCACGAGACGCACCTCGAAGACCGCATGAGGGCCGAGCGCATGCTCTGGCCGCATGATCTGGAAGATGGCGAGAAGAAGCCGCCATTTCTGGCCGCGCACGCCGAGAACGAATCCAACAAGCAGATGCTCAATCCGCTCAAGGTGCTGACTTCAGGCGTGGAGCGCAAAGGACGCGATCCGTTCTTTGCGGGCGGCAAGTGGCGTTTCGTGGAGCGCGTGGGCTGGTGGGATGAATATGCGGACGGCGTGCCCGTGGTCGTGGGCCACTACTGGCGGCGACTGCATGCCATCGACCGCGCGCAGCTCGGCAAGGGCGATCAGGACCTGTTCGCAGAGATCGCGCCGATGGCCTGGCACGGGCAGCACGGCAATGTGTTCTGCGTCGATTACTCGGTAGGCGCACGTTGGAGTGCGCGACTCAAGGGCAAAGCGCCTGAGCGCGACTTCAAGCTGGCTGCGCTGCGCTGGCCTGAGCGCGTGCTGCAGTTTGATGACGGCGTGGTTCTGCCGACCGAGGGGTTTGGCCTGGAGGACGTTGCGCAGGCGGCCTGAGGCTCTGATCGCCTTGGGGAACCTACAATTGACCATCTCACCCATCCACCGCGCGATCCATGGCCCCCGAACGACTTTCCGCGAAGAAACTGCTGCGCGAATCCAGTCTGGAGATTGACGCAGCGCTGGATGACGACGAGCCTTTGCAGAGCGCGGTGGACGAGGCTGTATGGATGGACGTCATCCAGAAGATGGACGAGGTGTACTCGCAGCTCATCGACGACGAGGTCGAGCTTGAGAAGAAGAACGCTGAGCTAGAGCAGTCGCAGCAGTTCGTCTTCAGCGTCATCTCGGCGATGTCGGATGTGCTAGTGGTCTGCGACGCGCAGGGCCGCATCGAGCAGACCAATGCGGCGCTCAACGATCTGGTGGGACGCAATGAGGGGGTGCTGCGCGGCACGCCCTTCGTCGATCTGCTGGCCGATGCCGACAGCGTGGAGCGCGTGCGCCTGGTGCTTGCGCAGACCCGCGCGCAGCGCAGCGGCCAGGTGCTGGAGCTGCAGTTGCTCGATGCAAGCGGTGCCCACGTGCCGGTGGATGCCAACTGCACGCCGCGCATCGATCACAACGGCCGCCATGTCGGCACGGTGCTGGTCGGGCGGCCGACGGCGGAACTCAAGCGTGCGTATCAGGAGCTGCGCAGTGCGCACGAAGCGCTCAAGCGTGCACAGCAGCAGCTCATCCATTCCGAGAAGATGGCTTCGCTCGGCCGACTGGTGGCGGGCGTGGCGCATGAGCTCAACAACCCGATCAGCTTTGTGCTGGGCAATGTGCATGCGCTGGATCGCTACATGCAGCGCCTGTCGAGCTATCTGGCGGCGGTGCATGCGCACGAGCCGCCCGCGCAACTCGAGGCATTGCGCAAGAAGCTGCGCATAGACCACATGCTGGCCGATCTGCCGTCGCTGATCGAGGGGACGATGGAGGGCGCGCAGCGCACGACCGACATCGTCAACGGGCTCAAGCGGTTCTCTGCGATGGACCCGGACGCACGCGCCAGCGTCGATCTGGCTGAGGTGGCCGAGCGCGCGATCCACTGGATCCGCAAGGGCGTGACCACCGCATTCGAGCTGCATTGGGACGAGCGCGTGCCGTGCCACGTCACCGGTAGCGGTGGGCAATTGCAGCAGGTGATGATGAATCTGCTGCAGAACGCGCTCGACGCCGTCGCGCCCACGCAACGCGTGCCGGTGCTGCATGTGTCGATCACGCGGCGCGAGGGGCATGCGGTCTTCACGCTGCGCGACAACGGACCGGGGATTGCGGATGTGCACCTCACGCGCATCTTCGACCCGTTCTTCACCACCAAGCCCGTGGGCAAGGGCACGGGGCTGGGGCTGTCGATCAGCTATGGCATCGTCGAGCAGCATGGTGGCACGCTGTCGGCGCAGAACGCCGAGCAGCGTGGCGCGGTGTTCACGGTTGAACTGCCGCTCGCGCAGGAAGTGCCATCGGCATCCTGAAACGGTGGAAGTTTGCCTTCCGGTTGGGCCTGCAAACCGGATGACCAGCTTGCGAATCGCAGCTCGTTTGCTTCTCAGGGTTAACGCGGAACTGATGGGCTTTGACTTGGCGCAAGTCATGGGTGAAACGCACGCAAGCCCGTATCACAACACATCATTTCGCATCGCAAAAAATCCATGGCGAGATATGTGCAAACGCACATGGGAGCTGGCCCGGCTATTGCATTGACATCGGCAGATACGTCCAGAAAACAGGAGACGACCCCCGATGGAAACGTTTTATGAGGTGATGCGCCGCCAGGGCATCTCCCGCCGCAGCTTTCTCAAATACTGCTCGCTCACCGCCACGTCGCTGGGTCTGGGCGCATCCTTTGTTCCGCAGATCGCCCATGCGATGGAGACCAAGCCGCGCACGCCCGTGCTGTGGCTGCACGGTCTCGAGTGCACCTGCTGCTCGGAGTCGTTCATCCGCTCGGCCCACCCGCTCGCCAAGGACGTGGTGCTGTCGATGATCTCGCTCGACTACGACGACACGCTGATGGCCGCCGCCGGGCATCAGGCCGAGGCGATCCTCGAAGAGATCATGACCAAGTACAAGGGCAACTACATCCTTGCGGTGGAGGGCAATCCGCCGCTCAATCAGGATGGCATGAGCTGCTTTCAGTCGGGCAAGCCCTTCATCGAAAAGCTCAAGCATGTCGCCAAGGATGCCAAGGCCATCATCAGCTGGGGTTCATGCGCGAGCTGGGGTTGCGTGCAGGCCGCCAAGCCCAATCCCACGGGCGCGACGCCGATCCACAAGGTCATCTTCGACAAGCCCATCATCAAGGTGCCGGGCTGCCCGCCGATTGCCGAGGTGATGACCGGCGTGATCACCTACATGCTGACCTTCGACCGCATGCCCGAGCTGGATCGGCAGGGCCGCCCGAAGATGTTCTATAGCCAGCGTATCCACGACAAGTGCTACCGCCGCCCGCATTTCGACGCGGGTCAGTTCGTCGAAGCGTTCGACGACGAATCCGCGCGCAAGGGCTACTGTCTCTACAAGGTCGGCTGCAAGGGCCCGACCACCTACAACGCCTGCGCCACCACGCGCTGGAACGAGGGCACGAGCTTCCCGATCCAGTCGGGCCACGGCTGCATCGGCTGCTCGGAAGACGGCTTCTGGGACAAGGGCTCGTTCTACAACCGCCTGACCGATATCCACCAGTTCGGCATCGAGGCCAATGCCGATCAGGTCGGCGGCTACGCGGCCGGTGCGGTGGGCGCGGCCGTGGCGGCGCATGCGGCGGTATCGGCGATCAAGCGTGCGGCGCACAAGTCGGAAGATCAGCGCAGTGACCAGCGCAGCGACGTGAGCGCTCATTGATCACCACGAGAACAACAACAAGGACATAGAAAATGGGTGCCATCGAAACTCAGGGCTTCAAGCTCGACAACACGGGCCGCCGCATCGTCGTCGATCCGGTCACGCGCATCGAAGGTCACATGCGCTGCGAGGTGAACGTCGATTCCAACAACGTGATCCGCAATGCCGTGTCCACTGGCACGATGTGGCGCGGCCTGGAGGTGATCCTCAAGGGCCGTGACCCGCGCGACGCGTGGGCGTTCGTCGAACGCATCTGCGGTGTCTGCACCGGCTGCCATGCGCTGACCTCGGTACGCGCGGTGGAAGACGCGCTCGGCATCACCATTCCGAAGAACGCGTATTTGATCCGCGAGATCATGGCCAAGACGCTGCAAGTGCACGACCACGTCGTTCACTTCTATCACCTGCATGCGCTGGACTGGGTGGACGTGGTCTCAGCGCTCAAGGCCGATCCCAAGAAGACGTCGGAGCTGCAGCAGCTGGTGTCGCCCGCACATCCGCTCTCGTCGCCGGGCTATTTCCGCGACATCCAGAACCGCTTGAAGAAGTTTGTGGAAAGCGGCCAGCTCGGCCCCTTTATGAACGGCTACTGGGGCAGCAAGGCCTACGTGCTGCCGCCCGAGGCCAATCTGATGGCGGTGACGCACTACCTCGAAGCGCTCGACCTACAGAAGGAATGGGTGAAGGTGCACACCATCTTCGGCGGCAAGAACCCGCACCCCAACTACCTTGTGGGCGGCGTGCCGTGCGCGATCAACATCGACGGCACGGGCGCATCAGGCGCGCCGATCAACATCGAGCGCCTGAACTTTGTCGAGGCCCGCATTCGCGAGATGATCGAGTTCAACAAGAACGTCTATCTGCCTGACGTGCTGGCCATCGGCACGCTTTATAAGAACGCGGGCTGGCTGTACGGCGGGGGCCTGGCCGCCACCAACGTGATGGATTACGGCACTTATGAAAAGGTGATGGGGAGAAGCGAGACGCAGCAGCTGCCGGGTGGCGCGATTCTGGATGGCGACTGGAGCAAGATCCACCCAGTGGACGTGCGCGATCCGGAACAGGTGCAGGAATTCGTTTCGCACAGCTGGTACAAGTACGCCGACGAAACCAAAGGCCTGCATCCTTGGGACGGCGTGACCGAGCCGAATTTTGAACTGGGCGACAAGACCAAGGGCTCGCGCACCAACATCCAGGAGATCGACGAAAGCGCCAAGTATTCGTGGATCAAGTCACCGCGCTGGCGCGGCCACGCGATGGAGGTGGGCCCGCTGTCGCGCTACATCTTGGGCTATGCGCATGCGCTGCAGGGCAACCAGTACAGCCAGCGCGTGAAGGA
This sequence comes from Diaphorobacter sp. HDW4A, assembly GCF_011305995.1. Taxonomy (GTDB): domain Bacteria; phylum Pseudomonadota; class Gammaproteobacteria; order Burkholderiales; family Burkholderiaceae_C; genus Diaphorobacter_A. Next base: position 1,250,886 of record NZ_CP049910.1, read on the forward strand.
GCAGATTGACAGCGCTGCTTCGTTGATCAACAGCGGCATTCCCAAGGCGCTCGGCCTGCCCGAGACACAGCTTACGCCCAAGCAGATGCTGCCATCGACGATTGGCCGCACGCTGGCTCGCGCACTTGAATCGCAGTACTGCGGCGAGATGATGCTGGACGACTACAAGGAGCTGATCGCCAACATCAAGGCGGGCGATACGAGCACGGCGAACGTCGAGAAATGGGATCCGGCAACCTGGCCGAAGGAGGCCAAGGGGGTCGGGGTGGTCGCCGCTCCGCGCGGGGCATTGGGGCATTGGATTCGCATCAAAGACGGGCGGATTGAGAACTACCAGTGCGTGGTGCCTACGACTTGGAATGGAAGTCCTCGGGATGCGAAGAACCAGATCGGGGCGTTTGAGGCGTCGTTGCTGAATACACCGATGGTGAATCCGGAGGAGCCGGTGGAGATTCTTCGGACCTTGCATTCGTTCGATCCCTGTTTGGCTTGTTCTACGCATGTGATGAGTCCTGAGGGGCAGGAGTTGGTGAAGGTCACTGTGCGTTGAGTTTTTACTTTCTCTCCCGCTTGCGGGGGATGGGTTTGGGGGCTTTTTTGCTTCTGCTGGGTGGTTGCTTACGGGGGCCGGGAGTGCCCCCGGCTGGGCAGTCACTTTTTGCTTGCGCGCAAAAAGTAACCAAAAACGCGCTTTGAATGCGGGGGCACGCGGCAGAACTCACTGCGCGCTTGCGCGCTCCGTTCGGACAACCGCCGCGAGTCAGTTGGGAAGAGGTGTGTTCGGCACTTTGCTTCGCTCGTGCCTTTTGGGGCGCGGCGCTGGGGTGAGGGTTCTGCGGTGGTTGGGGCTGGTAATTTTTATGGGGATTGAAGAGATGTCGTTCAACAAATCAAACGCACGCGGTGCGGCTTTCATCTTGTTGGCTTTGGTGGCTGGGGCGGCTCAGGCGCATCCGGGGCATGGGGAAGAGGGCTTTGTTTCTGGTCTGGTGCATCCGTTCATGGGGCTGGATCATTTGCTGGCGATGGTGGCTGTGGGGACCTGGTCTTGCATCGCTATGCCTGGCGCCAAGCGGGTTGTTGGGCCGTTGGTGTTTCTCGCGTTTTTGGCGGCGGGGGCGTTGCTCGCGCCGGTGGTGAGCATCAGCATGGCCAGCGTGGAGATGGGGGTCGCGTTGAGCGTGGCGCTGTTTGGGGCGCTGATGTTGCTGGGGCGCAATCTGAACAGTTTGGCGGGACTTTTCATCGTGGGGAGTGCGGCGTTTTTGCATGGCGTGGCGCATGGCAATGATCTGCTGACAGGCGAGCCTGCGATGGCGATGATTGGTGGCATGTTGCTGGGCTCTGCGCTGCTGCATGGTGCGGGTTATGCCGTGGGCACGCAGTTGCTGAATGCGCCGCGTTGGGTGAACCGCGCGATGGCGGCGGGGTTGGGGGTGTCGGGGCTGGCGTTGCTGGTCACGCGTTTCTGACTCGCACATCAACAACAAGGAGACAAGCCATGACGCAAGCGGCTCAGACGGCCCCCGAGCTTTCCGGCGAGGAGCGGCGTGATGCGGCGGAGTTGGCGAGCAGTCGTTCGCTCAAGTCGGTCTATGTGTACGAGGCGCCTGTGCGCCTGTGGCATTGGGTGAACGCGCTGGCGATCACGGTGCTGTGCGTGACGGGGTATTTCATCGGATCGCCACTGCCCACGCAGCCGGGCGAGGCGATTCATAGCTACCTCATGGGCTACATCCGCTTTGCGCATTTCGCGGCGGGCTATGTGCTGGCGGTGGGGTTGCTCGGGCGCATTTACTGGGCGGTGGTGGGCAATCACCACGCGCGCGAGTTGTTCTGGGTGCCGCTGTTCACGCGTTCGTTCTGGAAGGAAGTGCTGGGCATGCTCAAGTGGTATGCGTTTCTCACGGATCGTCCGGGCAAGTACGTGGGGCACAACCCGCTCGCGCGCATGGCGATGTTCTTCGGGCTTCTGATGCTCACGCTGTTCATGGTGGTCACCGGCTTTGCGCTGTATGCCGAGGGCGCGCAGCGCGATTCGTGGCAGGACAAGCTGTTCGGCTGGGTGGTTCCGCTGTTCGGTCAGTCGCAGGATGTGCACACTTGGCACCACCTTGGCATGTGGGCGCTGATCTGCTTCGTGATCCTGCACGTGTATGCGGCGATCCGCGAAGACATCATGGGCCGCTCCAGCGTGGTGAGCACGATGGTGTCCGGTCATCGCACCTTCAAGGATTGAGCATCATGGGCCATGCGGAATTCATTGCAGAGGACGGCGACAGCGATATTGAAACCCGCCCACAGCACAGCATCTGCGTGCTCGGGATCGGCAATGTGCTCTGGGCCGACGAGGGCTTCGGCGTGCGCTGCATCGAGGCGCTGCAGCAGCGTTACCAGTTTGCAGATCACGTGCAGCTCATCGACGGCGGCACGCAGGGACTGTATCTCGTGCAGTTCGTGCAGGCGGCTTCGCATCTGCTGATCTTTGATGCGGTGGACTACGGGCTTGAGCCGGGCACGCTGCATTGCGTGGCCGATGAGGAGGTGCCTAAGTTCATGGGCGCCAAGAAGATGAGCCTGCACCAGACCGGCTTCCAGGAAGTGCTTGCGCTCGCTCAGTTGACCGAGCGCTATCCGCAGAAGGTGCTGCTGATCGGCTGCCAGCCACAGGAGCTGGAGGACTACGGCGGCAGCCTGCGTCCCGTCGTGCGCGCGGCGATGGACGAGGCGCTTGCCAAGGGCCTTGCCGTGTTGAAGGAATGGGGCGGCGATCCGCAACCGCGCACCCGACCGCTGGATACCCGCGAGGCCGTGACCTTTGCTGAGCTGGGTCTCACGCGCTACGAAAGCGAGCGGCCCGATGCGGATGCCGCATGCCGCTCGGGCGATGAGCGCTTCATGCCTTGAGTGAATTTTTTGAGGCGGAAAGAAAAGTATGTGCATTGGAATTCCCATGCAGGTGGAGTCGGTCAGTCCCGGCATGGCGCTGTGCATGAGCCGGGGCGCGATCCAGCGGGTGCGCACCGTGCTGGTGGGCGACGACCTCGCGCCGGGCGACTGGTTGCTGGTGTTTCTGGACAGCGCCATTGAGCTGATCGACGCGACGCGCGCGCATGAGATCAACGCCACGCTGGCGCTGCTTGAGCGCTGCACCGAGACCGATGTCTCGCAGACCGAGGCCGCATTTGCATTGCCCTCGCGCATGAGCCGCGACGAGCTGATCGCGTTGTCGACATCGCACTGAATCAAATCAAATCGAATCGAAAAGAACCATGACGACAGATACCGAAACCGTGGCGGATGTGATCATCAGCACGCCGATTGCAAGGCCCGCGTCGCACCCCGCCGTGGATGCCGATGCACCACCACTGGCACATGCACCGTTGGTGTGCAGGTTGGTGGATTCGCAAGGTGCGACCTGGGTAGATGAGGACAGCATCGAGGCCTGGTCGCAGCAGGGCGGCAACCGCGTGGTGCTGCTGGCGGGCGATCCCGTGCGCTTTCCGCAGGGGCTGGATGTGGCGGCGGTGCTGCCCGAGCTGCGCAAGTGCGCCGACAAGGTGTTTGAATTCGCCGTCGTGCCGCGTGCGGCCGAAGACCGCATCGCCAAGCGCTACGGAGCGAACCACTGGCCGACTTTGCTGTTTCTGCGCGACGGAAAGTATGTGACCGCCATCGGCGGAATGCACGACTGGACGCCGTATCTGAGCGCTGTGAACGCTGCGCTGCAGATGCCGACATCGCGCGCGCCCACCGTTGGCATTCCGGTGGTCGGCACGGGTGGGGCGAGTGCCTCGTCGTGCCACTGAGCACCGAAATCAGGAGAGACAAGACATGATCGAATTCCCGATTCCGGTGCGCATGGTGGGCGCAGGCAGTCATATTGAAGAAGACGAGCTGACCTATATGGCGATGCCGCAAGGCATGGACACTTTCCGTGCACCGATCCTGCCCGAGCCCGAAGAAATCGCGGCCCATGGCGCAGCGAAGGCCGCGTTGCAGGCGGTGGAGCGCGCATTGGCCGAGGTGCTGGTCGATGGCGAGCGGCGCGAGGTGACGCTCGCCGATCTGTCGCAGGCGGACCGCGATCTCGTGAACTCCGTGCTCGGCGAGGGCGAGGTGAGCGCTTGCGTTCAGGCGCGATCCGATGACGCTGATGATCCCGACGCCATCACTGTGCAGATCCAGGAGTCCGTCTACGCGGGCATCTGGCGCGTGCTGCATCTGCGCGGCGACAACGTGGTGCGCGACACGGTGGAGATAGGCGAGATTCCGCGCGTTCTCGATGACGCGGCGCGCGCAGATGAGCGCACTGCGATGGAGCGCTGGTCCGGCCCGCTGCCGCCGAATGTGCAGAACGCACCGCTGCTGCTCGGCGAGATCGAGGATCAGTTCACGCTGTGGCAGGCGGGCCAGCCTGCGTATGTGATCAACCTCACGCTGCTGCCGATGTCGAACGAGGACATCGGCTTCATGGATCACCACCTCGGCACGGGCCGCGTGCTGATTCTTTCGCGCGGATATGGCAACTGCCGCATCACCAACTGTTGTGTGCCCAACACGTGGCGCGTGGTGTATTACAACTCGCAGGACACCGTGATCCTCAATACGGTGGAGATCGGTGCGTTGCCTGACGTGGCACGCGCTGCGCGCGAAGATCTTGAAGACTCACAACAGCGCTTTCGCGAAGTGCTGGCGTGGTTGGAGGATGGCAATGAGTGACCATGCGAATGAAGCGCCCACTTCCCGATTCGAAGGCAGCTATCTTGGTGAGCGCGCGCGTCTGCCGCAGAACGCGCGACTCGAGTGCAAGATCTGCTGGTGGGTCTACGACCCGGCGGTGGGCGATCCCGTATGGCAGATCGAGCCCGGACTGTCATTCGCGGAGCTGCCTGAATATTGGCGTTGCCCCGAATGTGATGGCGATGCAGATCAGTTTATGGTGCTCACCGAGAATGCTTGAGGCCATGGCCTGCGCAACAGATAACGAGCACGCGCTGCAAAGTCGCGTGGCCGAGCTGCAGGCCTGTTTCATTCACATCGCAAAGTCACGCATGCAAGGCGTGGCGTTGCTGAATCCCTCGCTGCGCGTGCGCGCGCTGGGGTTTCAGCTCATGGCGGACGAAACCGCTGCGATGGGAGTGCTGGTCACGCCTTGGTTCATGAATCTGTTGTGCCTTCCATTGGTGCGCAGCGATGAGCCTCAGCGCGTTGGCGAGCAGCGCATTCGACATCTCGGTGGTACAGATTTTGCATTTCTCGGCATGCACGAGGAGCGCGGCGTGGGCAGCTTCGAGGCCTGTTCCCTGTTCTCTCCGATGTTCGAGTTCCAGGATGCGGCGGCGGCGGAAGGCACTGCGCAGCAGGTGTTGGCGTTGCTGCGCAGACCGCAGTTGAATGCGCCTGCGCAGGAGTCTGTGTCACCGGGAAAGTGGGTTCCGAAGAGCGATTCAGTGACGGCGCAGGTCGCGCCTACAAGACGCTCTTTTTTCTTTGGTCGTTCGTCAGTCGGGAGTGGCGGCAATGTTTGATGCGTCGATGGCTTTGGCGGGTGAGTTGACGGTGCGCCCCGGCATGGCGATGCCCGACAACCTGCGCAGTAGCCGACCCGTATGGGCGAGCTCGCTTGCCCCTGGCAGCCAAGCCGCGCAATTGCCGATGCTGCTGGCCAGCGTGTTCAGCAACTGCGCGGAAGCGCACCGCATTTGCTCACAGTGGGCCTGCGACGCTGCGCGCGGCTGCGGCAATCAGCCGCAGGATTTTGCACTTGCACGCCTGCACGCGGAAACGCTGCGCGAGCATCTGCGACGCATTGCACTCGACTGGCCAGGGCGCTTGATGCCCGGTGCCGAAGGCGCGCGCATTCATCTGCAGGCCATGAAGTGCCTGCGCGAGGCACCGGTGCTGCCGGGCCGTCCGCTTGATGAGTGGATCAAGGGCCTGCCCTCGCTCTTGCCGTGGATCGAGCAGGTCTGGCTGGGCATGTCGGCAAGAGCTTGGGTGAGCGGCTGGGAGCGCGATGCCCATGGCTGGCTGGAGCTGTGGAGTGAGGAGTCCGAGAGCTGGTTGGCGCGTCTGATGCTCGAGGCGCGAGACGCGGCAGACCGTGAGGTTTGCTGCGCACCCGCCCTGCGCGTGCACGACAGCGACAGCGAGCTCGCAGAGTTTGCACAGCAGCTGCAGTCGGGCGAAACCACGGGCCATCAGCCGAAATGGCGCGGCCTCAGCGCCGAGACGGGATGCTGGACGCGGCTTTGCGAGGGTACCCCCTCCATGTATCGCACCCCATGGCTGAAGATGGGTGCACGCATTGCCGAGGTGGCACGTCTTGCGACGCGCAATCGTGAAACCACTCATCTGCGCGGTGGTCAGATCACGCTTGAAAAGAGCCACGGGATTGCGTGGATCGAGATGGCACGTGGCGTGCTGATGCACCGTGTGGAGTTGGATGGCGAGCGGGTGAACCGCTGCGACGTGGTGGCACCGACCGAGTGGAATTTTCATCCGCAGGGCGCGGTCGCGAGAACATTGGAGATGCAGAAATCGTTACCCAGCGACCATATCATTGCGCTGATGACGGCCTACGACCCCTGTGTGAACTACCGCATTGAAACCCAGCAAAGCCGCATCGGAGCGCTGCAACATGCATGAGGCCAGTCTCGCAGGCGGTGTGCTGCGCGTGGTGGAGCAATCCGCGGCGCAAGAAGGCTTTGCGCGGGTGACGTTGCTGCGGCTCGAGGTGGGTCAGCTGGCGGGTGTGGAAATGCGTGCGCTGCAGTTCGCGCTGGATTCGATTGCGCCGGGCACGCTGCTTGACGGCGCGCGCATCGACTATGTGGAACTGCCCGGCGTGGCCTGGTGCCTGCCATGCGGTCAACGCTCGCTGCTTGCGCGGCGCGGCGACCCTTGCGTGCATTGTGGTGGCTACCAGCTGCAGCCTGTTGAGGGCACGGAATTCCGCGTTTCGGAAATGCTTGTCGAAGACCAGTAGAGCGGTCGCCAAAAAAGCGAAGACAAGCCAACTCAGTGATTTTGAAGGAGTACAGCCATGTGTGTAGTTTGCGGGTGCAGCCGCGATGCGGAGATCTCGGCAGGACACGCCCAGCCACATACCCATGCGCATCAGGCCACGCCCGCCGCTGGCGAGCAGGACGGCGAGCTGCACTACGGGCGCGGCGCGGCGCGGGTGAGCGTGCCGGGACTGAGTCAGGAGCGCGCGCTGCGCATCGAGACCGACATCCTCGGCGAGAACAACCGCATCGCGCGGCGCAACCGTGCGCATTTCGAAGCCCATGGCATCACGGCGCTGAACCTGGTGTCGAGCCCGGGCTCGGGCAAGACCACGCTGCTGTGCGCGACCATCAAGGCGATGCGCGCGCGTCATTCGGGAATGGACATCAGCGTGATCGAGGGTGATCAGCAGACCAGCTTCGACGCCGACCGCATCCGCGAAACCGGTGTGCCTGCGATCCAGGTGAACACCGGCAAGGGCTGCCATCTGGACGCGCCGATGGTGGCCGATGCCTTCAATCAGCTGCACACGCACGGCCATGGTCACGATCATCAGGGCCTGCTGTTCATCGAGAACGTGGGCAATCTGGTGTGCCCGGCGATGTGGGACCTCGGTGAAGCCGCGAAGGTGGCGATTCTCTCGGTGACCGAAGGCGAGGACAAGCCGCTCAAGTACCCCGACATGTTCGCGGCCGCACAGCTCATGGTGCTCAACAAGGTCGATCTCCTGCCGCATCTGGACTTCGATGTGGCGCGCTGCATCGAGCTCGCGCGGCGCGTGAATCCGGGCATTGAGATCCTGCAGGTCTCGGCGAAGAGCGGTGAAGGCATCGACGCGTGGCTGCACTGGATCGAGCATGCGATGGGAGCCGATCACCACCATGACAACCACCACGACCATCACCACGATCATGGCCACGGCCACCATCGTCACGAACACGGGACCGCGCGATGAGCCAGCCCGTGCTCGCGCTCGGCGCGTGGCTCAAGAACCGCGTCTGCTGGGTGGATGGCGATGCTGTGCACTGGTCCGCCGTGCATGGCCATCTGCGCGACGTGACGGCCTGCGTGGCGCTCGAGGCTTCGGCGCGCGAGCTGGTGCGGCTGCATGGCATGCCGCAGGCCATCGCGCACGATCTGCATCCTGACTTCCACAGCACGCGGCTCGCGCATGAACTCGCGGCCGAGTGGGGCGTTCCCGCGATTGGCGTGCAGCACCACCACGCGCATGTTGCGGGCGTGATGGCCGAGTTTGGCTGCGGCGGCTCGGTGATCGGTCTCGCGCTCGATGGCTTGGGGCTCGGCACCGATGGCACGGTCTGGGGCGGCGAGTTGCTGCGGGTGAATCCGCAGGGGTTCGAGCGTCTGGGCCATCTGTGGCCGCTGGCGCTGCCCGGCGGCGACGTGGCGGCGCGCGAGCCGTGGCGCATGTTGGCCTCGGCGCTGCATGCGATGGGGCGCGGTGACGAGATCGTCGGGCATGCGCAATCCACGGTCGGAAAATCCAGCGCGCGCATGATCCAGAACCTGCTCGCACGCGGGCTGCTGAGCCCGATGACCACAAGCGCGGGGCGCTGGTTTGACGCGGCCGCTGCGGCACTGGGACTTGCGCCGCGCCAGCAGGCGGAAGCCGAGGCGGCGATTGCGCTGGAGACCACTGCCGCGCATTTCATGGACGAGATTCCGGCAAATCGCACGCGCGCTGTCGAGTTGCGCAAGGGTGCATTCGACGTGCTCGACCTGCGCCCGCTGATCGCCGAACTGCTGGCCTGGGATGGCGGCGAGCGGGCGGTGCCTGAGGCGGCTGCGTGGTTCCATCAGGCGTTGGCAGATGGCCTGTCGGACTGGGCCGCGAATGCGGCGGACCGCGCCGGTTGCAGCACGGTGGTGCTGAGCGGCGGCTGCTTTTTCAATGATCTGCTCAAGCGCCGGGTGCAGTTGCAGCTCACGCTGCGCGGGCTTCGGGTGCTGTGGCCGCAATCGCATTCCTGCGGTGATGCGGGCATTGCGCTGGGGCAGGCGTGGGTGGCGGCGCGGCAGTTGCCGCTGCTGCGGAAAAGCGAAGAGGATGTTGTATGTGCCTAGCCATTCCGGCGCGGATTGTGGAAATTCTGCAGGACGCGCGAGCCGTGGTCGATCTGGGTGGGATTCGCAAGAACATCGATTGCTCGCTGGTGGGCGATGTCGCGCTTGATGAGTACGTTGTCGTTCACGTCGGCTTCGCCATCGGCCGCATTGATCCTGAAGAGGCCGAGCGCACGCTGGCCCTGTTTGCGCAGATGAGCGATGCCGAAAAGGCGAAGGCGGAGGCGACCTCAGCATGAAATACATCGACGAATTTCGCGATGGTGAACTGGCGCGGCAGATCGCGGCACGCATCGCCGCCGAGGCCCATCCGGATCGCAACTACAGCTTCATGGAGTTCTGCGGCGGCCATACACATGCGATCTCGCGCTACGGCGTGGACAGCTTGCTACCCGCCAATGTGCGCATGGTTCATGGCCCAGGTTGCCCCGTCTGCGTGCTGCCGATTGGGCGCATCGACATGGCGATCCGGCTTGCACTGGAGCACAAGGCCATCGTCTGCTGCTACGGCGATACGCTGCGCGTGCCGGCATCGGACGGGCTCTCGCTGCTCAAGGCCAAGGCGCGAGGCGGCGACATCCACATGGTGTATTCGCCGTCGGATGCGCTCGTGATCGCGCGCGACAACCCGGGGCGCGAGGTGGTGTTCTTCGCCATCGGCTTCGAGACCACCACGCCGCCCACCGCCGCCGCGATCCGTGCAGCGCAGCAGCAGGGCCTGAGGAATTTCAGTGTGCTGTGCTGCCATGTGCTCACGCCCGCCGCGATTGCGCATGTGCTCAATTCGCCCGAGGTGAAGCAGTACGGCACAGTGCCGCTTGACGGCTTTGTCGGCCCGGCGCATGTGAGCATTGTGATCGGCTCCGCGCCGTATGAGCCGTTCGCACGCGAGTACCGCAAGCCAGTGGTGATCGCGGGCTTCGAGCCGCTCGATGTGATGCAGGCCATCCTGATGCTGATCCGCCAGGTCAACGAGGGCCGCGCCGAGGTCGAAAACGAATTCACCCGCGCCGTCACCCGCGAGGGCAACGGGATCGCCATCGATCTGATGGACGAGATCTTCGAGATGCGCGCGGCCTTTGAATGGCGCGGTTTGGGCGAAGTACCGTTGAGCGCGCTGCGCATCTGCGGCAAGTATGCCGAGTTCGATGCCGAGCGGCGTTTTCCGCTCGAATACGCGCCGGTCGCGGACAACAAGGCCTGTGAGTGTGGCGCGATTCTGCGCGGCGTGAAGCGGCCGACCGATTGCAAGATCTTCGGCACCGTGTGCACGCCGGAAAACCCGGTGGGCTCGTGCATGGTGTCGAGCGAGGGCGCCTGTGCGGCGCATTATTCATATGGCAGGTTCAGGAATATTCCGGTGGTGGCAGAGATGGAAGCGGGGGCAGCGGCATGAGCAGCGATGTGGCGGAGAAGGTAGCGGCGAAAGTAGCCGTTAAAAAGGACTACGTGCGTCCGCTGAATTTCAGGCACGGGCATGTCGACATGAACCACGGTGCGGGCGGCCGCGCCGCGTCGCAGCTCATCGAGGAGCTGTTTCTCAAGGCCTTCGACAACGATCTGCTGCGCCAGGGCAATGACGGCGCGGTGTTTGCGCCGCCCGCGCTGCCTGCGGGCGCGCGGCTGGTGATGGCGACCGATGCGCATGTGGTCTCGCCGTTGTTCTTTCCGGGCGGCGACGTGGGCTGTCTTTCTGTGCATGGCACGGTCAACGATCTGGCGATGTCGGGCGCGACGCCGCTGTATCTCACTGCGAGCTTCATTCTCGAAGAGGGCTTTGCGCTGGCCGATCTGCGGCGTGTGGTCAAGTCCATGGCCGCCGCGTCGAAGGAGGCGGGTGTGCCCATCGTCACCGGAGACACCAAGGTGGTCGAGCGCGGCAAGGGCGATGGCGTGTTCATCAGCACCACCGGCCTCGGCGTGGTGGCGGCGGGCGTGGACATCGGCGGTGCGAATGCGCGCGAGGGCGACGTGGTGCTGCTCTCCGGCACCATCGGCGAGCATGGCGTGGCCGTGCTGTCGCAGCGCGAGTCGCTGCAGTTCGAGACCAGCATCGCATCGGACACGTCCGCGCTGCACACGCTGGTGGCCGCCATGCTGGCCGCAGCTCCCGGCGCGGTGCGTGTGCTGCGCGATCCCACGCGCGGCGGCGTCGCGACCACGCTCAACGAGATCGCGCGCCAGTCCGGCGTGGGCATGGTGCTTGAAGAGGCCGCGATTCCCGTGCTGCCGCAGGTCGAGGCGGCGTGCGAGCTGTTGGGCCTCGATCCGCTCTACATCGCCAATGAGGGCAAACTGTTGGCCGTGTGCGCACCAGAGCATGAGGCCGCCGTGCTGGCCGCGATGCGTGCGCATCCGCTCGGCGCCAACGCGGCGCGCATCGGTGTGGTGACGACCGACCCGCATCACTTCGTGCAGATGAACACGCGCTTCGGCGGCCGCCGCATGGTGGACTGGCTGAGCGGCGAGCAATTGCCCCGCATCTGCTAAGAGCGTACATGGACGCCCTAACGGCACGAGCGACTGGTTGTGATGCATCTTGATTACAATCAGTTGCATCGGCCTGATGGGCTGGAAATGAACACCTTTCGGCAGTCATCACGCATGCGGCAGCATTCTTTCGAGCCACGGTTTTCAGGATTTCTTCGTTGCACGACGAGGTGGAGCCGCGCGCGATGATGGACGACGTGCACGATCCGCAGGACCTTCCCACCGTACTGGTGGTGGACGACGAGGTGCGTTCGCAGGATGCAATCCGGCGCACGTTGGACGAAGATTTTCAGGTGCTCACTGCCAGCGGCGCAGATGAGGCTCGGGTGCACTTCGAGCGCCATAGCATTCAGGTGATTCTCTGCGACCAGCGCATGCCGGGAGTGACCGGCGTGGAGTTTTTGAAAGAGGTGCGCGAGCGCTGGCCCGAGACGGTGCGCATCGTGATCTCGGGTTACTCCGACTCGCAGGACATCATCGCGGGCATCAACGACGCGGGCATTTACCAGTACATCCTCAAGCCCTGGGTGCCCGACCATCTGCTGCGCACCGTGCGCGACGCGGTCGATGCGCAAAGCCTGCAGCGCGGCATGAGCCAGCTCGATCTGGAGCTGCGCGCCAGCACGCCGCAGCTGCGCCAACGCATGCAGGCCAAGCTGGAGCAGGCACGCAGCGTCTTCGATTTCGACCGTATCGAACGCGGTGCGGGGAGCCCCCTCAACGCCGTCTGCGCGATGGCCGAGAAGGTGGCGCGCTACGACCTGTCGGTGCTGGTGCTCGGCGAATCGGGCGTGGGCAAGGAGCTGATCGCGCGCGCCATTCATTACGCGAGCCCGCGCGCATCGGGCGCTTTCGTGGTGGAAAACTGCGCCGCGATTCCCGACACGCTGATCGAGTCCGAGCTGTTCGGCTACCGGCGCGGCGCGTTCACCGGCGCGTATGAAGACCGGCCCGGACTGTTTCAGCGCGCGAGCGGCGGCACGCTGTTTCTTGACGAAATTGGCGAGACCTCGCTCGCGTTCCAGGTGCGGCTCTTGCGCGTGTTGCAGGAGGGCGAGGTGCGACCGATTGGAGCGCAACGGCCGGTGCCGGTGAACGTGCGCGTGATCGCCGCGACCCACCGCGATCTGGAGCAGCGCGTGCGCGAGGGCCTGTTTCGCGAAGACTTGTATTACCGCATCGCGGGCATCCACCTCACCGTGCCACCGCTGCGCGAGCGCAGTGGTGATATCGAGCCGATTGCCACGAAGCTGGTGCGTGAGATCAGCCAGGAACTTGGCTGCCCCGGCGCGACGCTGAGCCGCGAGGCGCTGGCCTGTCTGATGACCTACCCGTGGCCCGGCAACATCCGCGAGCTGCGCAACGAGATCGCTCGTGCGATTGCGCTGAACGACGGTGGCGAGCTGCCCGCGACAGCGTTTTCGCCGCGTGTGCTGCAGGGTCAGGCGGGGCTCTCGACCGTGGCATCGTCGGTGGTGAACGCGGCGCTGCCGCAGACCGGCACGTTGGGCGAGCGTCTCGACGTCATCGAGGCCATGGTGCTGCGCGAGACGCTGCTGCACCATCGCTGGAACAAAACGCGCGTGGCCAAGGATTTGGGCCTGTCGCGTGTGGGCCTGCGCGCCAAGATGCAGCGCTTTGGGTTGGAGAACTGATCGCGCATGTCAAAGAGGTCTTCCGATATGTTCAATGTGCTCTGGTTGCAGTCCGGCGGTTGCGGCGGCTGCAGCATGTCGCTGCTGTGCGCTGACACGACGGATTTTCACGGCCAGTTGCGCGATGCGGGAATCAACCTGCTCTGGCACCCGAGCCTCTCGCTCGAATCGGGCGACGAGCTGCAGGACCTGCTCGCCCGCGTGCTTGATGGCCGAGTGCGCGTGGACGCGCTCTGCATCGAAGGCGCGTTGCTGCGTGGGCCGAACGGCACCGGGCGCTTTCACGTGATGGCGGGCACGGGCGTTCCGATGATCGACTGGGTGCGCAGGCTCGCGGGCGTTGCGCGGCATGTTGTCGCGGTGGGCAGCTGCGCGGCCTGGGGCGGCATCACGGCGGGGGCGAGCAATCCCACCGATGCCTGCGGTCTGCAGTACGAGGATGACCGTCCGGGCGGCCTGCTCGGCGCGGAGTTCCGTTCGCGCTCCGGGCTGCCGGTGATCAACATTGCGGGCTGCCCAACGCATCCCGGCTGGGTGATCGAAAGCCTGATGGCATTGGCTGCGGACAGCCTCGCCGAGCAGGATCTGGACTCGCTCGCGCGTCCGCGTTTCTACGCCGATCATCTGGTTCACCACGGCTGCACCCGCAACGAGTTCTACGAGTTCAAGGCCAGCGCCGAGAAGCCCTCCGACCGTGGCTGCATGATGGAACACATGGGCTGCAAGGGCACGCAGGTGCACGCCGATTGCAATACGCGGCTGTGGAACGGCGAGGGCTCGTGCACGCGCGGCGGCTACGCCTGCATCGCCTGCACCGAGCCGGGCTTTCAGGAGCCGGGCCACGCGTTCGACCGCACGCCGAAGGTCGCAGGCATCCCCATTGGCCTGCCCACCGACATGCCAAAAGCCTGGTTCGTCGCGCTCGCATCGCTGTCCAAATCCGCCACGCCCAAGCGCGTGAAGATCAACGCCACGGCGGATCATCTGGTGATGACGCCCGCCGTGCGCAAGACGCGGCTCAGATAAGAAGGTTCAGAGAAGGTTTCACGCATGGCGCGTTTGCTCGTAGGCCCGTTCAACCGGGTGGAAGGTGATCTCGAAGTCTCGCTCGACATCCGTGCAGGAACGGTCAAGCGTGCGCAGGTCAATGCCACCATGTACCGCGGTTTCGAGCAGATCCTGCAGGGCAAGCTGCCGCACGACGCGCTGGTCTACGTGCCGCGCATCTGTGGCATCTGCTCGGTCTCGCAATCGGTCGCGAGCGCCAAGGCGCTGGCGGATCTGGCCGGTATCACCGTGCCCGACAATGGCCTGCACGTGACCAATCTGATGCAGGCGACCGAAAACCTCGCCGATCACCTCACGCATTTCTACCTGTTCTTCATGCCGGATTTCACCCGGCCCGTCTACGCGTCGCGCACCTGGCATGCCGAAGCCGTGCGCCGCTTCGCGCCGCATACCGGCGAACAGATGCGAGAGGCGATTGCCTCCCGCCAGCGCTGGTTCACGCTGCTCGGCACGTTGGGCGGCAAATGGCCGCACACGCAAAGCATTGACCCCGGCGGCAGTTCGCGCGCGGTGGAGCAGGCCGAGCGCATCCGTCTGCTGTCCAAGCTGCGCGAGTTCCGCAGGTTTCTGGAGCGGCACCTGTTCGCCACGCCGCTGGAAGAAATGGCGGCTCTGTCGTCGCTCGATGCGCTGTGGGCGTGGCATGACGCGGCGCTGAACGTGGGTGACTTCCGCCTGTTCCTGAGCTGCGCGCGCGATCTCGAACTGCATCAACTTGGCGCAGGGCCGGGGCTGTATCTGAGCTTCGGCGCCTACTCCCAGCCGGGCGGCGCGCATGCGCTCGCGTCGGGCGTCTGGCGCGCAAGCGAGCAGACGCTGGTCGAGCCCGACACACTCGCGATCACCGAAGACGCCGCGCACGCATGGCTCGAAGACGCACCCATGCCGCTGCACCCGCTGCAGGGCATGACGCTGCCGAACGCCGACAAGCCCGGCGCCTACACCTGGAACAAGGCCCCGCGCCTGGCCGGAGAGGTGGTGGAAACCGGCGCCATCGCGCGCCAGCTCGCATCGGGCCACCCGTTGGTGCGCGACGCGGTGGCCAAGCACGGTGGCTGCGTGCTCACCCGCGTGATCGCCCGCGTGCTCGAACTCGCCATCGTCGTGCCGATGATGGAGCGCTGGCTCAAGGCGCTTGAACCCGGTGACCCGTATTTCACCGCCTGCGAGCTGCCCGACGAAGGCGTGGGCATGGGCCTCGGCGAGGCCGCGCGCGGCGCGCTCGGCCACTGGCTGGTGGTGAAAAACGGCCGCATCGCCAACTACCAGATCGTCGCGCCCACCAGTTGGAACTTCTCGCCACGCGACGCGGGCGGTACGCCGGGGGCTTTGGAAAAAGCGCTTGAAGGTGCACCGGTGCTACCCGGTGAGAAGTCACCCGTGTCGGTACAGCACATCGTGCGGTCGTTTGATCCTTGCATGGTGTGCACGGTGCATTGAAGCCCGCTACCGCGCAATGGCGTGTGCGGTCGTAGGTATTTCCACGCGATTCAGAGCGGCATCCCCGTAGACAATACGGCCTTGTATACATGACCTACAGACAGGACGGGGCAGGGAAGGCGAGATGCAGATTGAACAGCACAACAGGCGCGGTTGCGTGCGCATGCCGTCCACCGAGGCGCTTCGGGGATTCGAGGCCGTGGCGCGGCTCGGGAGTTTTGAGCGGGCGGCGCGGGAGTTGAGTCTCACGGCGAGTGCGATCCGCAAGCGGGTGAACGGGCTGGAGGAACTGGTGGGTGCGGAACTGTTCGATCGCCGCAGCAACGCGATCCTTCTCACCGAAGCGGGGGCGAAGTACCTCGAATCCGCCAAGCCGATCCTCAACATGCTGATCGCGCTGCCATCGTTTGCGCAGCCCGCTGCGACGACCACGCGTCTGCGCATCACCGCCACGCCGACGTTTGCGCGGCAGATGCTGGCGTCGAGTCTGCAGGGGTTCATGAATCTTTATCCGCACATCGATGTGGAGCTGATCGTCGTGCCGCCGGTGTTCGACTATCCGTCAACCAATGCCGAGGTGGAGATCCGCGCCGGGGATGCGGTGGCCAATGGCGGCATTCCGCTCACGCAGGATGTGGCCATGCCGATGGCGTCGCCGGTGCTGCTCAAGTCGCTGCCGCCGCTGAGATGCCCGGCAGATTTGCGCCATGCGCCGTTGATCCGCTCGGCACTGGAGCCGTGGCAGCCGTGGTTTCAAGCGGCCTTGCTTGATTGGCCCGAGCCACAGCAGGGGCCGAAGTTTCAGGATCTGGGGTTGATCTACGAGGCCGCGTTGAAGGGTCATGGCGTGGCGCTATGTCGGCTGAGTCTGGTGCGCGATTGGCTTATGAACGATACGCTGCGCCCGCTGTTCAATGTGTTCTCACGCCCGGCCAACCAGTACTACGCGCTGACCAATACGCAGTCCGAAGAGGTGCGCCTCTTCGTGCAATGGCTGCAGACGCTGTGTGCCGAGCAGGCTATGCTGAGCCAGGAGCTGGCGCAGCAGGCAATTTCGCGAATTGCGCGGCACGCTGTGCAGGTTCATCAGGACGCCTGAATCAACAGCAGGCCGGAATGCTCGCCGGGTGCAGCACATCGCGGCCGACGGCGCGGATGTCGGTGTGGCCGCAGAAGGCCATGGTCACGTCGAGTTCCTTTGCGAGGATTTCGAGGCAACGCGTCACGCCTGCTTCGCCGAATGCACCGAGTCCGTAGAGGTGAGGGCGGCCGATCATCGTGCCGCGTGCGCCGAGCGCCACGGCCTTGAGCACGTCCTGACCGCTGCGGATGCCGCTGTCCAGCCACAGTTCGACCTGGTTGCCGACGGCATCGGCGATGGCGGGCAGCATGGCAATCGACGAGAGTGCGCCGTCGAGCTGACGACCACCATGGTTGGAGACCACCAGCGCATCCACGCCGCAGGCGGCGGCCAGGCGCGCGTCTTCCACATCGAGCACACCCTTGAGCACCAGCTTGCCGCCCCAGCGTTTTTTGATCCACGCGATGTCGGACCAGTCGAGCTTGGGATCGAACTGCTGGGCCGTCCATGACAGCAGCGATCCCATGTCGTCCACGCCGGAGACATGGCCGATGACGTTGCCGAATTCGCGGCGATGGGTGCGCAGCATGTTCAGGCACCACGCGGGTTTGGTCGCGAAGTTCAGCATGTTGCCGAGCGTGATGCGCGGCGGCGCGGTGAGGCCGTTGCGCAGGTCCTTGTGGCGTTGGCCGATGACCTGCAAATCGAGCGTGACCACCAGCGCGCCGCAGTGGGCGGCCTTGGCGCGGTCAATGAGGCGACCGATGAAATCGCGGTCCTTCATCACGTAGAGCTGAAACCAGAATGGCTTGGTTGTATGCGCGGCGATGTCCTCGATGGAGGCGATGCTCATCGTGCTCAGCGTGTAGGGTATGCCGAATTTCTCGCAGGCCTTGGCCGCCAGAATCTCGCCATCCGCATGCTGCATCCCCGCAAGCCCGGTGGGCGCGATCGCCACCGGCATGCTCACCGGCACGCTGACCATGGTGCTTTCGATGCTGCGGTCCGCGATGTTGCGCGCCACGCGTTGGCGAAAGCGGATCTTCCGGAAATCGCTTTCGTTGTCCCGGTAAGTGCCCTCCGTCCAGCTGCCGCTGTCGGCGTAGTCGTAGAACATTCTGGGCACGCGCTTTTGCGCGAGCACGCGCAGGTCCTCGATGCACACGGCCTTGGCGAGATCGCTCGCGGTGGGTGCGAACAAGGGGTTGATCAGGCGGGAGTGATCAGTCGAATGGCTCATGCTGGTTCTGCTGCTCATTGCTCAACCGCCGAGGTAGGCGGCCTGTACTTTCTCGTTGCCCAGCAACGTCGCACCACTGCCTTCGAGCACGATCTCGCCGGTTTCCAGCACATAGGCGTGGTCCGAAATCTTCAGCGCCTGGCGCACGTTCTGCTCCACCAGAAAGATGGTAAGGCCTTCGCGGTTGATGCTCTTGAGGGTGCGAAAAATGTCCTGCACGATGATGGGCGCGAGGCCCATCGACGGCTCGTCGAGCAGCAGCACGCGAGGCTTGGCCATGAGCGCGCGGCCGATGGCCAGCATCTGCTGCTCGCCGCCCGAGAGATTGCCCGCCAGCCCGCCGTCGCGCTCCTTGAGGCGTGGAAACAGTGTGTAGATGCGGTCCAGATCGGCGGCCTGTTCGGCGGCCGAATCCTTGCGGGTGTAGGCACCGAGCTGCAGGTTCTCGCGCACAGTCAGGCGCGTGAGCGTTGCGCGGCCTTCGGCGACCTGCACCAGTCCACTTGCCACCAGATGATGCGGCTTGAGCGTGGTGATGTCCTGACCGCCGAACAGCACGCGGCCCGCATGCTTTTTGACGAGGCCGGAGAGCGCGAGCAGCGTGGTCGATTTGCCTGCGCCGTTGGCGCCGACCAGCGTGGTGATCTGGCCGGGCATCAGGTCGAACGAGATGCCCTTGACGGCCTTCACATGGCCGTAGTTCACGGCCAGATCGCGCACACAGAGCAGGGGCTCGGTCATGTTGTTCGTTGCGTGCTGGTTCATTGCGCCGCTCCCGCGTGGGTGCTGTCATCGTCATCGTCGCGGCCCAGATAGGCCTCGATCACCTGCGGATCGTTGCGCACGTGTTCGGGGTCGCCGTGCGAGATGATCCGTCCAAAATTCAGCACCGCGATTTCCTTGCACAGTCCCATCACGAAGCGCATGTCGTGCTCAATCATGAAGATAGTGAAGCCGCGCGCGTGGATGTTGCGCACCTCGTGCATCAGCTCTTCCTTTTCGGTCGAGTTCATGCCCGCGACGGGCTCGTCGAGCAGCAGCAGCTTGGGTTCGGTAGCGAGCGCGCGCGCCAGTTCGAGGCGGCGCTGTTCGCCGTAAGAGAGGCTCTCGGCCAGCTCGTGTGCCTTGTGATCGAGGCGCACCCACGATAGCAGCTCGTGCGCCTTCTCGCGCGCCGCACGCTCGGCTGCCGCAAAGCGCTTGCCGCGCAGAAACACGCTGGCGAATCCGTAGTCCAGGTTCGCGTGCATGCCCACAGCCACATTGTCGAGCAGGGACATTTCCTTGAAGACGCGGATGTTCTGGAACGTGCGGGCGATGCCGCCCTGTGTGATTTTGTAGGGCTTTCTTCCGACCAGCGACACGCCGTTGAACAGCACCTCGCCGGACGAGGGCGGCAGCAGGCCGGTGATGATGTTCAGCACCGTAGTTTTACCCGCGCCGTTCGGGCCGATCAGGCCGAAGATGGTATTGGCGGGAACGCGGAGGTTCACGTCCTCCAGCACGCGCAGGCCACCGAAGTGGCGCGACACGTTCTTGAGTTCCAGCAGCGGGGTTGGAGTTGAATGCTTGCTCACTTCGCGTCTCCCTTCTTGGCGCCGCTGAACATGCGCCTGAAGCGCGCCGGATCCCACAGCCCGCGTGGCAGGAACAGGATGATCACGATCAGCAGCACGCCGTTGACGACGAGGCGGAAGTCCTTCAATCCGCGCAGCACTTCGGGCAGCAGCGTGAGGAACAGCGAGCCGACCACCGGGCCGATCAGCGAGTTCACACCGCCCAGAATCGCCATCGTGAGAATCTCCACGGCGCGGTCGAAGCCGTACTCGTTGGGGCCGATGAAGAAGGTGAGGTGAGCGCTCAAGCCGCCCGCCAGACCGGCGATGCCTGCACCTAGGATGAAGGCCATCATCTTGTTGGCGTTGGTGTCGATGCCCATCATGCCGGCGGCGGTTTCGTCTTCCTTGATGGCTTCGAGCGCGCGGCCCACCTTGGAGCGGCGCATGCAGGCCAGCATCGCGATCACCACAGCGAGCGCGAGCAGCACATGCCACCATTCGGTGCTGTTGGGAATGCCGTTCAAACCGAGCGCGCCGCCCGTCAGATCCTCCGCATTGAGGATGACGATGCGCACCACTTCGCCGAAGGCGAGCGTCGCCATTGCGAGGTAGACGCCTGACAGGCGCATCACCGCCTTGCCGAGAAAGAAGGCGACGAACATCGGCGTGGCGATGCCGCCCGCCAGCGCCAGTGTGAACGGCGCTTCGTGGCTCATTGTCAGGATGGATGCGGTGTACGCACCGATGCCCATGAAGGCCGCATTCGCGAGCGACAGCATGCCGCAAGAGAGGGTCAGGTAGATCGACAGTGCGAGCAGCGCGTTGATGCCCAGCGTGAGCACCAGATTGCTGTAGATCTGCCAGAAGTTTTCAAAGTATTCCATGGATGTGCCGCCTCACGCCTTGCGCTCTTGAATGCGTCCGAGCAGCCCTTGAGGGCGCAGGATCAGCACGAGGAACAGCACACCGAATGCCACGGCATCGCGCATGTTCGAGCCGATGTAGGCCACACTCATCACCTCGGCGAACCCGAGGAACAGACCTGCGAGCATTGCGCCACGGATGTCACCCATGCCGCCGAGAATGATCACGGCGATGCCCTTGTGCAGAATGGGCTGGCCCATCAGCGGGAAGAGGGCGTTGGAGTAGACACCCACCAGCGTGCCCGCCACACCGCCCAGACCTGCGGCAACGAACGAAGTGATGATGAACAGCCACTCCACATTGATGCCCAACAGCAGCGCGGCCTTGGGCGATTCGGCAATGGCGCGCAGCGCGCGGCCAATCTGCGTGCGGCCAATCATCAGCACCAGCGCGACCATCAGCAGGAATGACAGCAGGATGATGCCGAGTTCGATCACGGTGATGTGGATGCCGAGAAAGTCCAGCGATTCCTGCGGCAGCACGTCGGTCGGAAAGCGCTTGTTCTCCGCACCCGCAATGCCCTGCGCGAGGCTGTTGAGCACGATGGCCACGCCGATGGTGGCGATCATCGGAATCAGGTGCGGCGCATTCCGATTGCGCAGCGGCCTGAGCACCAGCACGTCGATCAGCGCACCGACACAGCCCGCAATCACGAACGCGAAGATGACGGCGGCCCACAGCGGAAAGCCGAGATTCTGCACGGCGGCCAAAGCCGCATATGCGCCCACCATGAACACCGCGCCGTGCGATAGATTGATGACGCCCAGCACGCCGAAGACCAGCGTGAAGCCCAGCGCGAAGAGTGCGTAGACGCACCCCAGCGACAGAGCGTTGAATAACTGCTGTTCCAGCATGATAGTTCCAGTGGGCCGCGATGGGCCGACGTGCGGACCGGCCGCCTTCGTGGGATGACAAAGCGGGCCTTGGCGTCTGCGATTGCACGCCGCGCCTGCCGCTGGCCGCCACATGGTGAGCGGCGCGCGGTCGGGCGTGGGGTGTGTGAGGGTGACCGTCGCGATCAGCGGATCGCGCTCGCGGCGGTCGGTGCGGTATCGGTTGCTGTATCGCCCAGTCGAATCACTGCGCGATGGTGTAGCGGCCTTGCTTGGTCACGCTGATGATCGGCTTTTGATCGGCATCGTAGCCAGCGGGCTTGCCGGCCTTGTCGTTCACGCGGCGGAAGGTGAAGGGGCCGGTCGCGCCGGTGTGCTTCACCGTGGCCAGCGCATCGCGCAGCGCCTTGCGGTCGGCTTCGATCTTGCCGGTCAGCTTGATACCTTTGAGCGCGGCGGCGGCGATGTAGATGCCGTCATAGGCCTGCGCGGCGAACTGGTCGGGCGCGGTCTTGTACTTCTGCGTGTAGCTTTCCATGAACTTGGCATTCTCGGCGGTCTTGTTTTCCGAAGACCATGGGCTGCCCACCCACAGGCCGTCGCTCGCGCCCTTGGCGAGGTCGAACACCTTCACCGAGTTCATGCCGTTGCCGCCGATCACCGGCACGTTCAGACCGATCTGACGGGCTTGCACCATGATCGGCGCGCCTTCTGCCATCAGCGCGGACAGCACGATGGCATCGGGATTGCTGGCCTTGATCTTGGTGAGTTGCGCCTTGAAATCCACGTCGCCCTTGGCGAAGGTCTCGGTTGTGGTCACGGCGATGTTCTGGTCAGCCAGCGCCTTCTTGAAGTTGTCGTAGCCGCTCTTGGTGAACACGTCGTCGTTGCCGTACATGACGGCGACCTTCTTCACGCCAGCGGACTTGATGGTGGCCTTCACGGTTTCGGGCAGCACGTCGGCCTCTGTCACGGCGTTGCGGAAGGTGAAGTCACCGATCGATGTGATGCCGTCGGCGGTCGTCGAGGTGCCGAACGCGGGAATCTTCGCTGCCTGCGCAATCGGGAAAGCCGCCTGCGCCGAGTTCGACAGCGTCGGGCCGAAGATCATCAGCACGCGATCCTGGAAGATCAGCTTCTTGAAGACGTTGATGGCTTCTTCCTTCTTGCCCTGTTCGTCTTCCACCACCAGCACCAGCTTGTCGCCGTTCACGCCGCCGGCGGCGTTGATTTGCTCGACGGCCAGTTGTTGCGCATTGCGGATCGAAATGCCGTACTGAGCCGCACCGCCACTCAAGGCCTCGGCCGCGCCGATCTTGATGTCGGCGGCTTGCGCGCCCGTGGTCAACAGGGCGGCAGCGCTCACGGCGGACATGGCAAAAGCGAGTGTGCTGATTTTCATAGTCGTTGTCTCCATCTTCCGGAAAGTGGTGTGGCCCGACCCGGCTCAAACAGGAGGGGCGCGGGGCCAAATGCAGCTTTTCTGGCGCAGTGAAGACAGCCGGAAAAACGGACTGGAATGATGGCAAGGGATGGAATACGTCGGGGGGACTTTTTTTCCCATGGGGGTGGAAATATTGTTTCCGTGCACCAACAAGCCAACATCAGGTGTAGTGAAATCCCTAGCTTTCGTGCGTTGACTTTCATCAATCGTTTTTACACACTACACCAAACGAACGTTTGCTTTTTATATGAACACCAAACGAACCACCAACCGCTCACCCCGTTCAGACAATCGCCTGCCTGAATTGCTGGATGCCGCCGCACGCGCCTTTGGAAGTCGCGGCTACGCGGCGACCTCCATGCGGGAGATCGCGCTGGAGACCAACATGCTTCCGGGCTCGCTGTACTACCACTTCCCGTCGAAAGAGGCGCTGCTCGTCGCTGTGTACAGCGAGGGCGTGAAAGAGCTGGAAATCGCGACGGCGGCGGCCATTGCGAAGGAGCGCGATCCCTGGGACCGGCTCGAGGCGCTGTGCCGTGCGCACCTGGAGACAGTGCTCAGCGACAGCAACTACGCCAACGTCCTGATCCGCGTGCTGCCCGATGACATCCCCGAGGCAGCCGAGCGGTTGCGCGAGGTGCGCGAGGCCTACGAAAAAACTTTTCGCGATGCGGTCGAGGAATTGCCGCTCGTGCCACGCGCCGACCGCCGCGCGTTGCGACTGATGTTGATTGGTGCCCTCAACTGGACGGCGCTGTGGTTCAACCCCCAGGGACGCGATTCCCCACGCGCACTGGCAAGGAAATTTGTGGGGCTGATCAAGGAGACACAAGATGGCAGTTCGTCCGCCTAGGGTGATTGTCACGAAGATTGGATTTGACGGGCATGACCGAGGTAGCCGCGTCATTTCCGCCACCCTTCGCGACGCAGGCATGGAAGTGATCTATACACCACCGTGGCAGGAAATTGCAACGGTCGTCAAGCTGGCCACCGAAGAGGACGCCGACGTGATCGGCATCTCGTCCCTCGCGACCGATCACCTGATTGTTCCGCAGCTTATGACAGCGTTGAAGAACGCGGGTCTGTCGGATGTGCAGGTCATTGTCGGCGGCATCGTGCCGGCCAAGGATGAAGCCAAGTTGCTGGAGGCGGGCGTGGCGCGCGTTTTCCATCCGGGGGCAGCGCTCGACGATGTCGTCACTGACGTCATCGCACTGACCGCCAAGCGTCGTCAATTGCAGGGAGAATCGGCATGAGCGCAGACGTTCTGAACATCAAGCAGGCCACGGCACCCGAGGGGTTGCGCAAGTGGGAGCGCGAATTCGCCCAAGGCGTGAAAGGCGATGCCGTCACGCACAACCGTTCCGGCGTTCCGATCAAGCCGCTCTACACGCAGCAGGACTGGTCTGGCGATCGTCAGGATGATGCGCTTGGCTACCCGGGGCAGTTTCCGTACACGCGCGGCATCTACGCGACGATGTACCGGGGACGCAGCTGGTCGCAGCGTCAGCTGATCGGTCTTGGCGTGCCGGAGGACTACAACAGCCGCGTCAAGGAGATCCTGGATCTGGGTGCATCCGCGCTGTCGCTGATCCCCTGCAATTCCGTGTTCCGTGGCTACGACGCGGACGAGGTGCCGCACGAATTGCTGGGCACCTGCGGAACGGTGATCAATCACGTCAAGGACATGGAAACGGCGCTCGACGGCGTGCCGATCGATCATCTGTCCACTGCCATGAATGACCCGTCACCGTTCACGCTGCTTGCGTTTGAATTGGCAGTAGCCAAACGCCGCGGCATTCCTTGGACGAGCATCACCGGCACGTCGAATCAAAGCGACTGCATCTCGCATTTCGTGGCGAATCACATGTTCTTTCGGCTCGCGCTGCAGGGTGCGCGGCGGGTGGTGATCGACCACATCAAGTTTTGCAATACGCAAGTACCCAATTGGAACCCGCTGTCCATCGTCGGCCAACACATGCAGCAGGCGGGCGCCACTCCGGCCGAAGCCATGGCGTTCACGCTCGCATCCGGCATCCAGTATGCGGAAGACTGCATCGCCGCAGGCATGGACCCGGACCAGTTCCTGCCGCGCTTCACTTTTTTCTTCGACATCTCCGTGAGCCTGTTCGAGGAAGTGGCCAAGTTCCGTGCGGGCAGACGCGTATGGGCGCGCTTGTGCCGCGAGCGCTTCGGTGCCAAGGACCCGCGCTCATGGCGCTTCAAGTTCCACGGCCAGACCTCGGGCGTCGACCTCACGCGTCAACAGCCGCTCAACAATATTGCCCGCGTCACCACGCAGGCCATGGCGGGCATTCTGGGCGGACTGCAGTCGTTGCACACCGACGGCTATGACGAAGTGTTTTCCACGCCGACGACAGAGGCGGCCCGCATTGCGGTGGCCACGCAGAACATTCTGCGTGAGGAGGCGCATCTCACCGATGTGATCGACCCGCTGGGTGGCTCGTACTACGTCGAGTCGCTTACCGACGAAATGGAGCAGAAGATTCTCTCGATCATCGCCATGATCGACGAGGCGGGCGGCATGTACAACGCGGTGGAAAAGGGCATCGTCCAGCAGATGATCGGCGACTCGGCGCTGGCTTTCCAGAAGAAGGTGGATTTGGGCGAGCAGACGGTGGTGGGCGTCAATGCCTACCAGACCGAGGAAGACCCCGCCACTTATCCTTCGCTGGAGTATCCGCAGCCCGAGCGCATGCAGGGCTACCTCAGGCAGTTGGCGGAGTTCAAGAAGACGCGTTCCAACGCCGATGTGGAGCGCGCGTTGAAGGAACTGGCGCGCTCGACTGAGACGCGCAAGACCAATGTCTTCGAGCATGTCGTCAAGGCGGCGGAGGCGGGCGCGACGCACGGCGAGATCTGCGGCACGCTGCGCAAGGAACTGGGCTTCGGCCATCCTCTGACCGTGGTGTGAACCCATGAATACAGCGTTCATTCAACAAGCACTGGAGGGAGATCGCCGGGCCATCGGCAGGGCGATCAGTGCGCTGGAAAACGGCGGCGAGTCCGCGTATGCCATCCGTCATGCGATGGCTGCGAAACAGGGCCGCGCCCATGTCATCGGAGTGACCGGACCACCGGGGGGAGGCAAGTCGACGCTGGTCTCCGCGATGATCCGCTGCCTGCGCGAGCGCGGTCTGACCGTGGCCGTTGCTGCGGTGGATCCGTCCAGTCCGTTCACGGGCGGTGCGGTGCTCGGCGACCGCATCCGCATGGGAGACCGTCAGTCGGACGAGGGCGTATTCATCCGCTCGCTGGCGTCGCGCGGTCACCTCGGCGGACTCGCCACGGCGGCGTCTGACGTGATCGACCTGTTCGACGCCTCGGGCTTCGACGTGGTCATCGTCGAGACCGTCGGAGCAGGGCAGTCCGAGGTGGAGATCACGCGCTACGCCGACACCAAGATCGTCGTCTGCCCGCCCGGGCTGGGCGATGATGTGCAGGCCATCAAGGCGGGGATTCTGGAGATCGCCGACGTCTTCGTCGTCACCAAGTCCGACCTTCCTGATTCGCGCAAGACCGAGGCCGATCTGCGCGCGATGCTTGCGCTGCGCAAGGAGAAGAATGCGCTGCCCGAGGTGCTGAAGGTCGTGGCTACCACTGGTGAGGGCGTCGACACCCTGGTGCAAGTGCTCACGCAGCGCACGGCGCGCGGTGTGCGGCATGAGATCGGTGGGGCGAGGGAGGCGTATCGACAACTGTCGAAATACATCGCCGCAGACAACGTCGCCAATCTGCTGGGCATGGAGTTGGTTGCCGCGTCCAAAGGAAGCACCACGCTGCGCATGAAGGTGCAGCGCAAGCACATCAATTTCAACGGTAAGTGCCACGGGGGGATCCTGTTCTCGTTGGGCGACATGGCGCTGGGGCTGGCCTGCAATTCGCATGGACAGCTTGCCACGTTGGTGGATGGGCAATTGAGCATTTCCACCGCAGTGGATGAGGGCGACTGGCTGATCGCGCACGCCTACGAGGTCAGCCGCTCGCGAAAGATCGGCAGCTATCAGGTGCGGATCTCTCGGGCCTCGGACGACGCACACATCGCGTTGATTCATGGAACCGTGTATGTGCTGGATCGCCCGCCGGTTGGCGCCAATGATGAGTGAGGTGACGCAATGAGCACATCGATTCCATCCGGTACGACCCTGAGAGGGCGACAGCAGGTGCGCCATCTCAAGCGCCAGATGCGTACCGGGGCCTGCGAAACAGCGGCACCCGAGGCACGCGAGACCGGGCAGAGCAGCGTGGTGGAACTGCTGGAGCGCAGCATGCGTTTCGGGCACGAACGCCTTGCGATGAAGCGTCTTGAGCAAGCCGTCCATCTGGGGGCGACGCTTTCGGACGCCCACTGGAAATACTGCCGTGCCGTCGCTTTGCGGTCGGTCGATCGGTCGCTGCAGGAATGTTTTCTCGCGCTGGCGATTCGGCACGGCCATTCATCGTTCACCCACTCGAATTGAGCAATTTTTCCCGCCTGGAGCCGATGTGCAAACCACTTTTCCCCGGTTGATGCTGCAGCAAGCCGCTGCCCGCCCGCAGGCCCCCGCCATGCGGGAGAAGGAGTACGGCATCTGGCAGACTACGACATGGTCCGAGCTTGCGACGCTGGTGCAGGCGCTGGCCTGCGGCCTGCATGACGCGGGCTTGCAGCCGGGCGAACATCTGGTGCTGCTGGGCAGCAACCGTCCGCGTCTCTATGCGGCGATGCTCGCAGCCCAGTCGCTCGGTGCGATTCCGGTGCCGCTCTATCAGGACGCGGTGGCGACGGAATGCGTGTTCCCCATCAACAATGCCGAGGTTCGCTTCTGCATCGTCGAAGATCAGGAGCAAGTGGACAAACTGCTCGAAGTGCGCGAGCAATGTCCGCAACTCGTTCACATCTGGTATGACGAACCGAGGGGGCTGCGCAATTACGATGAGCCCGACTTGTCGGCGCTCGATGCGCTGGTCGAGCGGGGGCAGCAGTTCTCGCAGCTGCATCCGGCTTTCTTTGTGAAGCGGGTGGAAGCGGGCAGTGCCTCCGATGTGGCCGCAATGTTCTTCACCAGTGGCACGACGGGCAATCCGAAGGGCGTGGTGCACACGCATGGATCGCTCATCGACCGCGCGCAGGCGGGAGCCAAATTCGACAACCTGAAGAACACCGAAGAAGTGCTGGCCTATCTGCCGCCCGCATGGATCGGGCAGAACATCTTCTCGTATGCGCAGTGGCTGGTGGTGGGCTATGTGGTGAACTGCCCGGAGAGCGCGAGTACGGTCTCGATCGATCTCAAGGAGGTAGGGCCCACCTACTATTTCGCGCCACCACGAGTGTTCGAGGGCCTGCTCACCAACGTGATGATTCGCATGGAGGACGCCGGTCCGATCATGCGCCGCATGTTCCATTCGTGCATGTCGGTGGCAAGGCGCGTGGGGCCGGCGCTGCTAGATCGCAAGCCCGTCGGCTGGCTCGACCGCGTCAAATATCGGGTTGGCAATCTGCTCATCTATGGGCCGCTGCGCAATAACCTGGGATTCTCGCGGGTGCGTGTGGCCTACACGGCGGGAGAAGCCATTGGTCCCGACCTGTTCAGCTTCTACCGATCCATCGGGGTGAACCTCAAGCAACTCTATGGATCGACCGAGACCGCCGTGTTCGTCTGCCTGCATCCCGACAACGAGGCACGCTCGGACACCGTTGGCGTGCCGTGCGATGGCGTGCAGATCAAGGTCAGCGACAGCGGCGAGGTGCTGGTGAAGTCGCCGGGGCTGCTCAAGGAGTACTACAAGAATCCCAAAGCCACGGCCGAGGTGATTTCCGAAGACGGCTGGTATCACACCAGCGATGCCGGGTTCATCGATGCAAGCGGGCATCTCAAGATCATCGACCGCGTCAAGGACGTGGGGCGGCTGCAGGGTGGTGCGTTCTCCAATGCGATGTTTGCGCCCAAGTACGTGGAGAACAAGCTCAAGTTCTTCTCGTTCATCAAAGAGGCAGTGGCCTTCGGCGACGGGCGTGACCGGGTGTGCGTGATGCTCAACATCGACTTCGACGCCGTGGGCAACTGGGCTGAACGCAAGAACCTTCCCTATGCGGGATACACCGATCTGGCAGGCAAGTCGGAGGTGAGCGATTTCATCCGCGAGTGCGTGGAAAAGGTCAACGAAGACCTCTCGCGCGACAGCTTGCTGGCAGGCAGTCAGGTCAGTCGCTTTCTGGTGCTGCACAAGGAGCTCGATGCCGACGATGGAGAGCTCACGCGCACCAACAAGGTCCGCCGTGGATTCATCGGCGAGAAGTACTCCGTGCTGGTCGATGCGCTCTACAGCGCGCAGTCGGAGCAGTACGTGCAGACCCAGGTGAAATACGAGGACGGGAGAACCGGCAGCATTAGCGCGACGCTCAAGTTGCTTGACGCCAGAACGTTCCCACCTTTGAGAGTCGAAGCAGGAGTCGCCACCGTATGAGCAAGAAAAAAATTGGCGACGTCATTCTGGACGTGCAGCACATCAGCCTGCGATTCGGCGGCGTGAAGGCGCTCACCGACATCAGCCTGAATGTGCGCCAGCATGAGGTGCGTTCCATCATCGGGCCGAACGGTGCGGGCAAGAGCTCCATGCTCAACTGCATCAACGGGGTGTACACGCCGCAGGAAGGAACCATCACCTTCAAGGGCAAGGCCTTCAAGCACCTGAGCAGCCGTGAGGTGGCGGAGATGGGCGTGGCGCGTACCTTCCAGAATCTGGCGCTGTTCAAGGGCATGAGCGTCATCGACAACATCATGACCGGCCGCAATCTGCGCATCAAAAGCAGCCTGCTGTCGCAGGCCTTTCGTAACCCGTTCGGCATCGGCGGGGCACAGTGCGAGGAAGAGCGGCACCGGGCCTTCGTCGAGCACATCATCGATTTTCTGGAAATCCAGGCCCATCGCAAGACGCCGGTCGGTCAGCTCCCCTACGGACTGCAGAAACGAGTGGACCTTGGCCGCGCACTCGCGATGGAGCCGCAGGTGCTGCTGCTCGACGAGCCGATGGCGGGCATGAATCTGGAAGAGAAGCAGGACATGTGCCGCTTCATTCTGGATGTGAACGACGAGTTCGGAACCACCATCGTGCTGATCGAACACGACATGGGGGTGGTGATGGACATCTCCGACCGCGTCGTGGTGCTCGACTACGGCAAGAAGATCGCCGACGGCACTCCGGATGAAGTGCTCCACAACGAAGAGGTGATCCGGGCGTACCTCGGCACCACTCACTGATCGCATCCGGAGGCGCACATGTCATTCTTTCTGGAAACTGTGTTCGGCGGTCTGATGGCGGGAATGCTCTACGCGCTGGTGGCGCTGGGCTTCGTGCTGATCTTCAAGGCCTCGGGCGTATTCAATTTTGCGCAGGGCGCCATGGTGCTGTTCGCGGCGCTGGCGATGGCGCGCTTCTCCGAGTGGATTCCCCAGTGGTTCGGCATCAAGAGCCTGCTGGTGGCGAATCTCATCGCCTTCGTGCTCGCGGGCCTGTGCATGCTGGTGATCGCATGGCTCGTGGAACGGCTGGCGCTGCGCTATCTGGTCAACCAGGAAGGCGCGACGCTGCTGATGGCGACGCTCGGTATCTCGTATTTTCTGGATGGATTGGGGCAGACCCTCTTCGGCAGCAACATCTACCAGATCAACATCGGCATGCCCAAGGACCCCGTGTTCGTTCTGGACCAGACCTTCGAAGGCGGCCTGCTGATCAACAAGGAGGACCTGTATGCAGCGTTGATCGCCGCCGTGCTGGTGGGCGTGCTGTCCGTGTTCTTCCAGAAGACCGGCACCGGGCGCGCCCTGCGTGCGGTGGCCGATGACCACCAGGCGGCGCTGTCCATTGGCATTCCGCTCAACCGCATCTGGGTGATCGTGTGGAGCGTCGCGGGCGTCGTGGCGCTGGTGGCGGGAATGATCTGGGGCTCCAAGCTCGGGGTGCAGTTCTCGCTGGCATCGGTGGCGCTGCGGGCGTTGCCGGTGATCATTCTCGGCGGCCTTACATCGGTGCCGGGAGCCATCATCGGCGGTCTGATCATCGGCGTGGGGGAGAAGCTCTCCGAGGTCTATCTTGGCCCGCTGGTCGGCGGCGGCATCGAGATCTGGTTCGCCTACGTGTTGGCACTGATCTTCCTGCTGTTCCGGCCGCAGGGACTGTTCGGCGAAAAGATCATCGACCGCGTCTGATCCTCGAATCAGCCTCCTCTTCAACGCTCCAACGCTCCAACGCTCCAACCCCGCAACGACAAGAGACACCCCATGCTTTACAGAGAAAATGGCCAGATCAAGACCAGCTACCGTTTGGATCAGCAGATTCTTCCGATTGCGCAGGACAGGTATGCGTTGATCATCTTGCTGGTGATCGCATGTGTTGTCATCCCGAGCGTGGCGTCAGACTACGTGCTGCGCGCCATC
Source organism: Diaphorobacter sp. HDW4A (assembly GCF_011305995.1). Lineage (GTDB taxonomy): Bacteria > Pseudomonadota > Gammaproteobacteria > Burkholderiales > Burkholderiaceae_C > Diaphorobacter_A. Next base: position 1,282,154 of record NZ_CP049910.1, read on the forward strand.
GGCATTCCGTTTTTGATCATGTCGCTGGCGGCGCTCGGCGTGAATATTCTGGTGGGCTACTGCGGTCAGATCTCGCTCGGCTCGGGTGCTTTCATGGCTATTGGCGCTTATGGCGCGTTCAACGTCATGGCGCGGGTGCAGGACATGCCGCAGGTGCCCGCGTTGCTGCTTGGCGGATTCTTCGCCATGGCCTACGGAGTCATCTTCGGTTTGCCGAGTTTGCGCGTGAAAGGGTTGTATTTGGCGGTGGCCACGCTTGCGGCGCAGTTCTTCAGCGACTGGTTGTTCCTGCGTGTGAAGTGGCTCACCAACAATTCGTCTTCGGGTTCGGTGTCGGTGGGCAATCTGCATGTTGGCCCGTGGCAGATCGACTCTCCGGTGAGCAAGTATCTGTTCTGCCTTGCCTTCGTGATCTTCTTTGCACTCATCGCCAAGAACCTCGTGCGCAGCGCTGCTGGCCGTGAATGGATGGCGATTCGCGACATGGATGTGGCGGCGTCGGTGATCGGCATTCGCCCTATGTACGCAAAGCTCAGTGCGTTCGCGGTCAGCTCCTTCATCATAGGCATCGCCGGGGGGCTGTGGGCCTTCGTGCACTTGGGCGCATGGGAGCCCGCTGCGTTCTCCGTGGAGATCTCGTTTCGCCTGCTCTTCATGGTGATCATCGGCGGCATGGGCTCGATCATGGGCGGCTTTCTGGGCGCCGCATTCATGGTGCTGCTGCCCATCTTCCTGAGCCAGGCCCTGCCTGCGCTGGGCGCCATCTTTGGATTGACGATCTCCACGGCCACGGTCGCGCACATCGAAACCATGATCTTCGGGGGACTCATCGTTTGGTTCCTCATTGTGGAGCCGCACGGGCTCAGCAAGCTGTGGGCTCTCGGAAAACAACGTTTGAGGATCTGGCCATTTCCTCATTGATTGTGGGCGTCCCCGAACGGGGCGTCAGCTGTGAATCGGCCGTATGAAAACAACTGATTGGAGACACGATGAAACGCACCCTTGCCACCTTGAGCGCAGCGGTCGCCGCGCTCGCATCCGTCGCTTCGGGGCCCGCTGCAGCGCAGGACAAACAGCAGTATTTCCCGATGCTGACTTTCCGCACAGGGCCGTATGCGCCCAGCGGCACGCCGTGGGCCAATGGCTTTCTCGACTACTACAAGCTGGTGAATTTGAACGGCGGCATCAACGGGGTCAAGGTGATGTGGGAGGAGTGCGAGACGGGCTACGCCACAGACCGTGGCGTCGAATGCTATGAGCGGCTGAAAGACAAGCATGGTGGTGCGACCGTGTTCCAGACCATGTCCACCGGCATCACGTTTGCGCTGACCGAGCGCGGCGCAGCCGACAGGATTCCAATCCTCACACCAGCCTATGGCGTGAGCGAGAGCGCGGACGGCGAGGCCTACAAATGGAGCTTCCCGATTGGCGGAACGCACTGGGCATCGGCCGACACGCAGTTCCAGTATCTCGCGCAGAAGGCGGGCGGTGTGGACAAGCTCAAGGGCAAGAAGGTCACGCTGCTCTATCACGACAGCCCTTACGGCAAGGAGTCCATCCCGGTGCTGACCGCACGTGCCAAGGCGAACGGGGTCGAGTTGGCTACTCTTCCCGTGTCCCACCCCGGCGTGGACCAGAAGGCCGCGTGGCTGCAGATTCGCCAGAGCCGCCCGGACTATGTGCTGCTGTGGGGCTGGGGCGTGATGAACTCGACTGCGTTGAAGGAAGCGCAGTCCACGGGTTATGCGCGCAACAAGATGATCGGCGTGTGGCCTTCGGGCTCCGAGTCCGACGTGAAGGGCATTGCCGGTGCCGACGGCTACAGCGCCGTGCTGCTGTTGCCTGGGCCAGGCGCCAGTTCCAAGATTGCCAAGGAAGTGCTCGAGAAGCTGCACGCCAAGGGTAATGGATCGGGGCCGAAGGAAGAGGTGGGTGAGGCGCTCTACATGCGCGGCATGATGAACGCGATGATGTCGGTGGAAGGCGTTCGCCGTGCGCAGGAGAAGTTCGGCAAGGGCAAGGTGATGTCCGCCGTGCAGGCACGCTGGGGTTACGAGAACCTCAACATCGACCAGAAGCGTCTGGAGGAGTTGGGCATCGCAGACATCATGCGACCCATCGCCACTACCTGCAAGGACCACATGGGGCCATCGTCGGCCAAGGCCTATACATGGGACGGCAGCAAGTGGAACGCGAGTTCGGACTGGCTGCAGGCCGACCCGAACGTGATCAAGCCCTTGCTCAAGGAAGCGGTAGACAGGCATCTGGCCGAGAAGAAGCAGACGCGTCGCTCAGCCGAAGACTGCAATTCGTAGCCCGGACTCCGGCCTTTCAACGCGGGGATGCGTTGGTTCGTATCCCCGCACGTTGGACACCTTTGCATGAATAACATCGTTCTGAACGTCAACGGCATCGAGGTCATCTACAACCACGTGATCCTCGTGCTCAAGGGCGTTTCGCTGACTTTGGCCGAGGGCCAGGTCGCAGCCATCCTCGGCGGCAATGGCGCGGGCAAGACCACCACATTGCGCGCTATTTCCAACTTGCTCAAAGGTGAGCGTGGCGAGGTCACCAAGGGCAGCATCGAACTGCGCGGCGAACGCATCGATAGCCTGTCTCCGGCACAGCTCGTGCAGCGCGGCGTGGTGCAGGTGATGGAAGGGCGGCACTGCTTTGCGCACCTCACCATCGAGGAGAACCTGCTGACCGGCTGCTACACGCGCAGCGACAAGGCGGAGATTTCCCGAAACCTCGAGAAGGTGTATACCTACTTTCCGCGCCTCAAGACCCGGCGCAGTTCGCAGGCCGCCTACACCTCCGGCGGCGAGCAGCAGATGTGCGCCATCGGCCGCGCGCTGATGACGAACCCGAGCGTGGTGCTGCTCGATGAACCGTCGATGGGACTGGCGCCGCAGATCGTCGAGGAAGTCTTCGAGATCGTGAAGGATCTCAACCGCAAGGAGCGGGTGAGCTTTCTGATTGCGGAGCAGAACACCAACATGGCGCTGAAGTATGCCGACTACGGCTACATCCTTGAAAGTGGCCGCGTGGTGATGGACGGGCGCGCTGAAGACCTGCGCAGCAACGAGGACGTCAAGGAGTTCTATCTCGGCGTGGGTGGTGAAGAGCGCAAGAGCTTTCGCGAAGTCAAGAGCTACAAGCGCCGCAAGCGCTGGTTGGCTTGAGCGGTTTGCCCCTGCCTGCGTTACTTCACCGGATGGCTTTCACCATGACTTCTTCTCGCGAATTTTTCGATGCGCTGGAAACGCGCAGCGCCGACCAGCGAATGGCGGAGCAACTCGCTGCGCTGCGCTCGGTTTTGACGGCGGCGCAGGCGGCCGCTCCTGCGCTGGCGGATGTGTTGAAGGACGTTGACCCATCGCAGCTGCGCGATGTCGACGCGCTCTCGAGCATTCCCATCACGCGCAAGTCCGAGCTGTTTGCGAGGCAGCGTGCGGGTCTGCGGCGCGAACCGTTCGGGGGGTATTCCACGCTCTGCAAAGGCCCTGGAATGCCGCGCCTGTTTGCCTCCCCAGGCCCGATCTACGAGCCGCAGGGCGTGCGACCGGACTATTGGCGCATGGGCCGTGCGTTGCATGCCGCGCGCTTTCGTGCCGATGATCTGGTGCACAACGCCTTCAGCTACCACATGACGCCTGGCGCGTTCATGTTCGAAGCGGGCGCGCATGCGCTTGGATGCACCGTGTTCCCCGCCGGTGTCGGGCAGACGGAGCAGCAGATCGCAGCCATGCAGGAGCTGAGGCCCGATGCCTATTGCGGAACGCCGAGCTTTTTGCGCATCCTGCTCGAGAAGAGCCGTGCGCAAGGGCTTGAGCTGCCCGGGCTGCGTGTCGCCTCCGTGAGCGGGGAGGCCTGTCCGGCCAGTCAAGTCGAGTGGCTCAGGAACCATGGGGTGGATGCATTCCAGACTTATGCCACGGCTGACCTCGGCCTGATTGCTTATGAAACCGTGGCGCGCGAAGGCTTTGTGCTCGACGAGCAGGTCATCGTCCAGATCGTGCAGCCCGGTACGTCCCACGTGGTTGCGGACGGCGAAGTCGGAGAGGTCGTCGTGACCGTGCTGAACCCGGACTATCCACTTATCCGCTTCTCGACCGGCGATCTCTCCGCCATGCTGCCCGGTGACTGCCCCACCGGTAGAACCGCTCCACGCCTCGAAGGCTGGCTCGGCCGGGCGGATCAGTCCGCCAAAGTGCGCGGTATGTTTGTGCACCCGACGCACATTGACCAGATCGCCCAGCGCGTGCCTCAAGTGCAGAGGTGTCGTTTGGTCATCAGCCATTCCGATGCTGGCGACCACGTAGCCCTGCAGGTGGAGTCGCTGGAGCAAGGGGCGGCATTTGTGCTGCTCATCACGACCGTGTTCAGAGACATCACCCGACTGCGTGCCGAGGTACAACTGGTTCCTTCGGGCAGCCTTCTCTTGGACGGCCGGAAGGTGGTGGACGAGCGGACTTTCTCGTAGCGACTGGCTGATGGAGACTGGGGTTGATCCTCTTGCCCACTCGGTCACTCCCGGATGCCGAGCAGGAGGAGGGGGATCTGACGAAAAGCTTGACCACGCTGTGCGCGAAGCCAGTCGGGATATGTTGAAGGAAGAGCGAATTGATGCAGCCCTCAAAGGGTTCCATCGGCTTGAACCAACAGTGGTGCGCGCATTGGGCGAACAATGCCGAAGATGGTTGTTCGACGACCTTCGGGGTAAGACGGAGGTCGCGCGAGTCTGGCGTGGCCTCGGAGCGAACATGCAGCTCACCCGAGGAGTCGAAAATTCAGCCCCACGACATATCGAACAGCAGCAAGAGGCGTCGCAGTGCGCGCAAGGCCGTGAGGTCAACGTCGAGGCCGTTGTTTTCAAAAAGATTTCCAGGCCCAAGCAGGACTTCTGCTGAAAGGTGGTTGGCGTTGTATACCGTCTCACGACTAGCGGGAAGATACTGGATCGCCATATTCAGCGTCAAAAGGTGACTGAAGGGGTGTCGCTCCCACGCACTCCACGAGGATCGCTAAGATGATTGGAGTGGCAGCAATGAGCATCCGCGCCAGCAAAGCGCTGTCTGACGAAATCCAACTCAGTCACTCATGAGATGGAAGATGACCTTCTCTGACGTGTCCCTTGGGAAAGCGCGCAACTCTTCTCATGTCGGAGCGTTTGGCCTTCCCGCCAGGCGCGACCGCGGAGCGAATGTCGCTGTGTTTGACTAGATCGAGCAGAAGGACGCCTCGCTGCGTTGCCTTCTATGCAGGAGTGAGATGGCGACATTTGCACCCGTGTTGCAGCCTCAAGTGAGATGGACGGTCCACCGAAGAATCAGACTCTCTCGGTAACTATAGCCCCGCTCCCTGCTTCGCACTTGTTCCCGTCTTGACCGGTGCAGGAGTCACTTGAGTTTGAATCAATTGGGGTTCTATTCCCATTTTTTACATATTGGAAATACTTGCTGAGGCACTGTGGTACGTCTTGGCTTTTCTTTTTCCAATGTTTTGAATTTGTATGCCGCAGATCTGCATGTGTAAAAAATTTGAATGATTTCTCACGCCGGAATATGGATAAATATCAAGTCAGGCGTTAATTTGACGGTGGTTAACGAATGGTGGGTCGCGTGATATTGGGTGGATTGGTTTATTGAGTTGACTATTGATTCAATTGACACTATTTATGCGATTCCTTCGGCATTATTGAATGACAGGGGCTTGTGTTGAGGCGGTTATTGCGAAACAAGTGCTGATGTCTTGGTTGGGATGGCTTCTCAGGATCGCTGTTGCCTCATGGATTTTTTCGGTGAAAAAATTCGCGTTGAATTTGTTTTTTCGTTTCGACGAGTGCGCGTGAAGGGAAATGTGAAAATTTCGTGAAATATTTTCATTGATTATTTTGCATGTTGTTTCCTGCAAGTTTTACCTTTCTCAAGTGAAGTGCTTTGCATCTTTGGTGTGCTGTATTTTTGAATTATCTTCTACCTGTTTTTTAGGGCGATATATGTTCTGTAGGGTAGGGTTGAATGATATTTGAATTTAAGAATGAATGATGTTCTAAGGCGAATTCATTCAAATGGATGGGACTCGCCTTTTTGTATTCGGATGTGTTTTATTTTGCGATAAAACGAGAGAAATCTTTAGATTTACGGGAGAAAAAATGACTGGATCAGTGCAAACGGTAGATGTTTCTGTTGTTGGCAAGAAAACCGCCGTATCGAGGTACGGAGTGGGCTCTGATGTGAACTTGAAAGAGGCATCTGTTGTGCAGCTCAATGTCACGCGCGCCGATATCAAGGATGTCGCGCGACAGGGGAACGATCTGCTCGTCACCCTGAGCAATGGTCAGGTCGTCACCGTGCGAAGCTACTTTTTGAAACTGGACGGTCTTCAAAGCAGCCTGGTACTGGAGGATGACCTTGAGGGGCTGTGGCAGTTGAACTTGGGCGGTGGTGCCGATGCGTCTGGTTCCGTGCCATTCGGCTTTACCAGCCTCCAGTCGATCGACCCGTTGCTGTCGGAGCCAGGCCCGTCGGATGAGCGCGATGCGGTGTTGGGTGTCTGGCATGCAGCACTGGCTGCTTTGACTATCGGAGCCATGATGCACGATGGCAATGGTTCACATGAACAACCCGTTAAACCAAATGTGCCGCAGGTGGACCCTGTCAATGGAGTCGACCCCATCATCGGCATAGCCGATCCCGGTACAACGGTCCGGGTCACCATGCCTGACGGCTCCACGGCCACAGCAACAGTCGGCTCGGATGGCCGGTTCTCGGTTCCCAATCCCGGTTTGAAGGATCACGACGAAATCACGGTGGTCGCGGTCAGCTCGGAGGGTGTCGACAGCGATCCAGTGACGGTGGTGGTGGATGCGAAGGCTCCTGACGCGCCGGTGGTCGAACCCGTCAATGCGACGGATCCCATTGTAGGACACGCGGAACCCGGCTCGACCGTGACCGTGAAGCTCCCCAGTGGATCGACGTTGTCGGCGGTCGTCGATACGGACGGCAATTTCACGATCCCCAATCAAGGATTGCACGACGGTGACACGATTTCGGTGACGGCGACTGATGCCGCCGGAAATGTCAGCGATGCGACGAAAGTGGTGGTGGATGGTCTGGCACCCGCCTTGACGATCACGGACGATGTGGCTGGCATTGTCGGAGCCGACGGCTCCGTCACCTTCACTTTCACGTTCAGCGAAAACGTCAAGAATTTTGATGCCAGCAAGGTGCAGGTGTCAGGCGGTGTTGCGGGTCAATTCGTGGCGATCAGCGGTTCGGTCTATGCCTTGGTCGTCACGCAGAATGAGACAGCGAGCGGTGAGGTCAAGGTCACCGTGCCTGCGGGTGCTGCACAGGATGCGGCCGGCAACCCGAGTACGGCTGCCGAGGCGAGTCAGTTCGTCGACACGGTTGCGCCGGCGAAAGGCTCCCTGTATGACATCGTGCTGATGGATGATGTCGGCTCGGTCACGGGCGAGATCAAGTCGGGTGATCAGACCGATGACAGCAAGCCAACCTTTACCGGCAAGGCCAATCCGAAGGAGGTGGCGCTGGTTCAGATCTACGACAACGGCAAAGTCATTGGCAATGCCGTCGTGCAAGCCGATGGTACCTGGAGCTTCGAGCCCAAGCTGCCGCTGGCGTCGGGTCCGCACAGTTTCCAGGCTGAACCCATCGATGCCGCAGGCAATGTGGGTGAACAGACTGATGCACTGCCGTTCGAACTGGACGGCCCTGCACCTGCGGCACCCGCCATCACGGGTGTCTACGACGACGCTGGCACCATCACTGGAAACATCCAGAAGGGTTATCCCACAGACGACACGAAGCCGACGTTGGAAGGTACGGGGACTCCGGGCACGGTTGTCAAAGTGTGGGATGGTTCCGTTCTGGTTGGCAGCACGGAAGTTGATGCGAATGGCAACTGGGTGATTGTCACGGACGCATTGGGCGATGGCGAACACAAGCTCACGGCGACTGCCACCGATGGTGCGGGACAGGTGAGCCCATCCACGGGTGAGTACCTCGTTCTGGTCGATACCACCCCCCCGGCCACGCCCGACATGCCCAGCGCATACGACGATGGCAAGGTCGTTGCAGGACCGGGTTCCGAGGATGTGACGCTGAGCACAGCCAATCCTGTTCTGTCTGGCAAGGGCGAGTCCGGCGAAAAGGTGTCGCTCTACGACAAGGGGAGCCTCATCGGCACGACCACGGTCGGCACGGATGGCGCTTGGACCTATGTTCCCGCGACCGGCTTGACCCAAGGGACGCACGAAATCACGGTCACTCTCACGGACAAGGCCGGCAACACCAGCGCGCCAAGCGATGGCCTCAACTTTACGATTGACACCAGCACCGAACCTCTGACCATTTCCTATGCGCAGGACGACGTTGCTCCGTTGATCGAACCGGTGCCCAATGGCGGATCGACGGACGATGTCACGCCGACACTGGTTGGCATTGCCCCTGCAGGTTCGACCGTGACGGTCCATGAAGGCGACAAGGTGCTGGGAACCGCACTGACGGATGCCAACGGTCACTGGAGCCTCGCGCTGCCCGAGCAAGGCGAAGGGACCCACAACTATGTGGCCCAAGCCCAGAATGCAGCAGGAACGCAACTTACCGCCAAATTCGATCTGACGATCGATGTCACGGCTCCGACCGTCCCCGCCATCGAAGCTGTAGGTGACGACGTTGGCACAGTGCAAGTGGATCTGGCGGCGGGTGCATCGACCGATGACACGACGCCGACGATCCATGGCAACGGCGCCGCTGGCGAACAGATCAACATCTATGACAACGGCATGCTCATTGGCAGCACAGAGGTTGGCGGTGATGGCAACTGGCACTACACGGTCAATCCTCCCCTGACCACCGAGGGCGAACATGTATTGACCGCCACCGCAGTGGATTCAGTTGGCAACGAGAGTTCCGCCAGCGAGCCGTTCGTGATCACGCTGGATGTCACGCCTCCCGATGTGAGCAAGGTTGAACTGAGCGTGGAAAAGGTTGCTGGTGACGACTACGTGAACATCGCGGAGTCGCAGGGCAACATGACACTGACAGGCAAGCTGCAGAATGTGCCGAGCGACGTGGTCGGTTCGAAGGTCATTGTGACCGTCGGTGGCGCGGACTATGAAGCGACGCTGAGCGGCGACACATGGACCGCAAGCGTTCCAGGAAGTGTCCTGGCGGCGGGAGGGGATGGCTTGGCGACGCTTGTGGTCGAAGCCATATTGAGCGACGCCGCGGGCAATTCCGCGCAATTGCAGGTCTCACACGACTACACGGTGGACACGACCACGATCCCGACCGAATGGGAAGACGTGGCGGCGGCGCTATGGGACGACGTGGACCCGGTGCAAGGCGAGATCATCTCGGGCATGGCCACCAATGACTCCAAGCCTGTCTACAAAGGTATTGCCTCGGCGAGCGCCGGTGTCGCCTATGTCGAAATTCTGGATCATGGTGTCGTCATCGGGCAGGCCCAGGTTCAGCCGGATGGTTCGTGGTCCTTCGAGCCCGATGTGGCACTGAGCAAGGGTGATCACGAATTCCAAGCGCGTCCGGCGGATGCGGCCGGAAATACCGGCGTGGCGACAACGGCAGTTGACTTTATCGTCGAAGGCCCGCAGCCTCAACCGCCCGCCATCGAAGATGTCCAGGACAACGTGGGCACCGTCACCGGAAACATCCAGAAGGGCGTTCCCACCGATGATGCTTCCCCCACACTGTCGGGAACGGCCGAGCGTGGCACGGTTGTCAAGGTCTTTGACGTGGTGGATGGCAATCGCGTGCAAGTGGGCGAGACCGCCGTCAACGACGCGGGCCAATGGACCATTGAAGTTTCTGCGCTTGCCGATGGCGCTCACCATCTGATCGCTACCGCGACGGATGCCGCAGGTCAGGAAAGCGATGCGACAGGCGAGTACCTCGTGCAAGTTGATACGAGTGTCCCAACGACATCGATGGCACCAGTCGCGCTCGACAATGTCGGTGACCAGACCGGCCCGATCAACTCCGGCGACATCACCGACGATGCGAATCCCGAGTTCAAGGGCACGGCGGAGGTGGGCACGCTCGTCAAGATCTACGACAACGACAAGCTGATTGGCTCGACGACCGCGGGCACCAATGGTGAGTGGAGCTACACACCGGCGAGTGGACTGGCGGACGGCGAACACAGCATCACCGTGACGCTGACTGACGCCGCCGGCAACGCCAGCTTGGCGAGCGATCCGCTGACTTTCGGTGTCAATACGGAAGGGCTTGAACTGGTCGTCCAACAGGTTCTGGATGATCAGGGCGATGTGGTCGGCCTGATCGCCAACGGCGGATCGACGGACGACCCGACACCGACTTTCGTGGGCAAGGCCACACCTGGCGCAACGCTGACGATATTCGAAGGTAGCAACGCGCTGGTCAGCAGCGTGGCAGATGCCAATGGCAACTGGACCTTGTCCCTGCCAGAGCAGAGCGACGGTGCGCACGCCTATGTGGTCAGCGCCATCAGCACATCAGGCAATACCGTCACCGAGCAGTTCACGTTGACCGTGGATACTGCGGCTCCACCCGCCCCGAGCATCGGTGGCGTGACGGATGACGTCGGCAGCAATCAGGGGCCGCTGACCAACGGTGGAGTGACCGACGACACGACACCGACGCTGGCTGGAATAGGCACGGCAAGTGAAACGATCAACGTCTACGACAACGGCAGCCTGGTGGGTAGCACTACAGTCGACGCCAATGGCAACTGGACACTCACGCTCAACCCGGCTCTCACGAGCGAGGGGGCGCATGAGCTGACGGCCACCAGCGTCGATGCGGTGGGCAACGAGAGTTCCTCCAGCGAGCCGTTCGTGGTCAATCTGGATGTCACGCCTCCCGATGTCACCAACGTGCATTTGACGGTGAACACTGTGACTGAGGACAACATCGTCAACGCGGCGGAGTCCGCGCTGGATGTGACCTTGACTGGAACCATCAGCGGCGTCCCGTCCGATGTGGTTGCCACCAAGGTCGACGTCGTCGTCAATGGCAAGCACTACGAAGGTGTCGTCAACGGTGACGCGTGGAGCGTGAGCGTTCCCGGCAGCGCACTGGTCGCCGATTCCGACAGTCAACTGGAGGTCGGTGCCAAGTTCGTGGACGCTGCGGGCAATAGTGCTCAAAAGACGTCGACCCAGATCTATGTCGTTGACACGACTGCGCCCAATCCCAATGACATCCTGTTCGATCACGCCTTGATGGATGACGTTGGTGACAAGCAAGGTGAAATCCTTGCCGGCGATGTGACCGATGACAGCAAGCCCACTTACCAAGGGAAGACTGTCGCGAGCGAGGTTGCCAAGGTTCTGGTGTTGGACAATGGCTTGGTGATTGCCGAGGGCACGGTGCAAGCCGATGGTTCATGGTCTGCCGAACCCAAGACTGCGTTGGGCGCGGGGCCGCACAGCTTCCAACTGCAAGCGGTGGATGCTGCCGGCAATGCCAGCTTGCCGACAGACGCACTGGATTTCACCGTGGCAGGTGCAGCACCGCAGGCACCATCGATCACGGGGGTATACGACGACATGGGTGCCAACATCCAGCCGAATCAACCGACCAACGATGCCACTCCGATGCTGGAGGGCACGGCGACGCTGGGCACCGAAGTGAAGGTCTACGAGATCACTACAGACGGCGAACGCATACTGGTGGGTAGTGCGACGGTGGACGGACAGGGCCAGTGGAGCATCAACACGGAGAACCTGTCGGATGGCATCCACAACCTGATCGCCACCGCGACGGATGGTGCGGGGCAGGAGAGCGTCGCGACCGGTGTTTATCCGGTGAGCGTGGACACGATCGCGCCCGATCAGCCTGGTATGGTGCAGGCCATCGATGGGACAGGCGACAAGACAGGTGCGTTGGTCGACGGCGAAACCACCGATGACTCCACGCCCGAATTCAAGGGTTCGGGGGAGGCAGGAACCACGGTCACTGTGTACGACGGCAGCGTGGTGGTCGGCTCCGCGACGGTGGGCGAGAGTGGGCAATGGAGCCTGACGCCCGCAAAGGGCCTCGAGCAAGGCAATCACAGCATCACGGTGACGCTGATGGACGAGGCGGGCAACATTAGCCAGCCAAGTGAGCCGCTCGCGTTCAGCGTGGGTACTGAGGGCGTCGAGCTATTGATCGATCAGGTTCTCGACGATCAGGGTGACATCAAGGGCCCCATCGCCAACGGTGGCTTTACTGATGACAAGATACCGACTTTCGTCGGCAAGGCAACGGCCGGTGCAATGGTGACGATTCTGGAGGGAAGCACGCCTTTGACGAGTATCGTGGCCGATGCTGACGGCAACTGGAGTGTGTCGCTACCCGAGCAAGGCGAGGGTGCGCACGCCTACACGATCAACGCGCTGAGCGTCTCGGGCAACACGGCTACCGCGCAGTTCGCGTTGACCGTGGACGTGACTGTCCCTGAGCCTCCGAGCATCGGTGGCGTAGGGGATGACGTGGGCACGGTGCAGGGGCCGATGACGAATGGCGGCGTGACGGACGACACGACACCATCTCTGAGTGGTTCGGGCACGCCGGGCGACACGATCAACGTCCACGACAATGGCAGTCTGGTGGGCAGCACGACGGTCGGCACGGACGGCAATTGGGCCTATACGGTGAATCCTGCCTTCACGAACGAAGGCGAGCATGAGTTGACCGCCACCAGCATCGATGTCGTGGGCAACGAGAGCACTGCCAGCGGATCTTTCGTGATCCAACTGGACGTCACCCCCCCCGACACCAGCAATGTTCAGCTGATGGTGAATCCTGTCACGGACGACAACGTGATCAACGGGACGGAGCAGACGACTGACATCACGCTGAGCGGCACGCTCTCCAATCTACCTGCTGATGTAGCGGCATCCATCGTTTCCGTGAATGTCAACGACAAGACGTACGACGCGGTCTTGGATGGCAACTCGTGGAGCGTAGTCGTTGCCGGCTCTGAGCTTGTGACGGATCCCGACCACAAGTTCGAAGTGACGGCGATGCTGAGTGACGCAGCCGGCAATACGGCCCAGATCGTGAGCGATCAGTCCTATGAGACCAAGCTCGCAGGGCCAGCGGCGTCCACCATTCACAACGTTGTGGTGACTGATGACATTGGCGACATCACCGGAGCGATTACGAATGGCGGAATCACGGATGACACCAAGCCGACCGTTACCGGCAACGCAGACTATCCGGAGGTGGCGAGGGTGGACGTGCTCGACAACGGGGAGGTGATCGGTCACGCCACGGTGAACAGCGATGGCACCTGGAGTTTCGAGCCTGCAGAGGCCTTGGACGTCGGCGATCACAGCCTCCAATTCCGTCCGGTGGATGCCGCCGGAAATGTTGGTGAATCGACGACAGCGATTGCATTTGAGTTGGCGGGCGATGCCCCGGAGCCTCCAGTCATTGGTGGCATGGATGGAGAAGATCTGACTGGCACCGAGGACCAAGCAGTGACCGACGTCACGACCAATGGCGTGGTCGACGCATCCACCGATGCGGTCGACACTTCCACGGAGTCGGGGGATGCCATCTCCGAAACGGAAGACATTACCACTAGCGCGGAGGACAGCGTTACCAAGGTGGAGGAAGCGGCCACGGATGTGGATGGGACCGTCATGGCCGGGACAGGAAACGCCATCGCCAACACAGATGAATCGGCCACCGCATTGGCGGATACGGTCACCCCCGAGGGGGAAACAGCAAATACGGTCGGACAAACGGAGCCAGCGGTTGACAACGAGTTGATCGTCGGCGATCTGATCGTGGCAGAGAACCTTTTGAACACCGATCAGGTGATAACACAAGCAGACATGAAAACGGAGAATGCAATGGAATCTGCAACTACACGCGCTCAATCTGTCGCCACTCTGGTGACGAACGACACCACACCAACCCTGAAGGGAACCGCTGTCGCGGGAACGACGGTGAAGCTCTATGACATAAGTGCCGATGGCACAAAGGTGCTGGTGGGCAGCACCATCGCCAGCGCTCAAGGCACGTGGACCATCACATCCACGTTGCTCACCGAGAGCACGCACAGCTTCATCGCTACATCGACGGACGCGGCAGGGCAGATCAGCGCACCATCGGTGTCGTTCCAGCTGATCGTCGATATTACACCGCCGGTCAAGCCTGCCGTCGCGCAGATCATGGACAACGCGGGCGATGTTGTCGGCGCAGTGAGCAACGGCGGGGTCACGGACGACGCCAACGCCGTCATCAAGGGCACCGGCGAAGTCGGTGCCAAGGTCAAAGTCTACGATAATGGCAAGCTCGTCGGCACGGCCGTCGTCGATGCCGAGGGAGAGTGGAGCCTGCAGCCGACCACGGCGCTGGCTGAGGGCAACCACAGCATCACCACGACCCAGACGGACAAGGCAGGTAACGTTAGCGCGAGCAGCGATGCGGCAACGTTCATGCTTGATACCACACCAGTGACTCTGACCGTCTCTCAAGTGACGGACGATGTGGGCACCGTCACGGGTGAAATCGTCAGTGGTGCGGCCACGGACGATGCAAAGCCTACTTTCACAGGGCTGGCCACCGCAGGATCCACGGTGACGATCTATGAAGCGGATCAAGCCATCCTCAGCACCACAGCAGACGCCAAGGGTCAATGGACCATTGAACTGCCCCAGCAGGCCGATGGAGTGCACGTATACACAGTGCAAGCAGTCAACGCGTCCGGCAACGTTGCGAAATCAGAATTCAGCCTAGAGGTCGACACGACGGCTCCCGTGGTTCCTGAGATCGACGGTGCGACTGACAACGTCGGCCCTGATCAGGGTATGCTGGTGAGCGGCTCAATGACCGACGATGCTACACCCACACTGACCGGTACGGGCACGCCTGGCAGCAACATCATCATCGAGGACAACGGCAATCAGATTGGTACCGTGGTCGTGGACGGTGAAGGCCATTGGAGCTACACGGTCGAACCTCCGCTGACGGAAGGCGAGCATGAAATCACCGCCACGGGCGTGGATGCCGTCGGCAACGAAAGCGAACCGAGCGTGGACTTCACCTTCACGCTAGACACGACACCTCCGTCCGTGGCCAACACGAAGCTGAGCGTGAACAACGTCACGGACGACAATATCGTCAACCAGACAGAATCGCAAGCCGACGTCAGCATCACCGGCACACTCACCGGCATTCCTGTTGACTCCACCAACACCACTGTTGTGGTGACGGTAAACGGTACCGAGTACGCGGCAACGCTAAATGGCGACGTCTGGACTGCCAGCGTTCCCGGCAGTGCGCTGCTCGCCGACACTGACCTGACGCTGGATGTCAGGGCGACCTTCACCGACGCGGCAGGCAATGCGGCGACGCTCGATGTTTTGAAGGCCTACACGACGGACTCGACGCCACCGGTGGTGACCGATGCCAGCCTGACTGTCAACAACGTCACGGACGACAACATTGTCAATCAAGCCGAATCGCAGACCGATGTGGCCATCACCGGCGCGCTCAAGGGCGAGCCTGCAGACTCTGCGAGTACCAAGGTCATCGTGACCGTGAACGGCACAGACTACGAGGCCTCTGTGGATGGTGAGACTTGGAGCGTCAATGTGCCCGGCAGCGCGCTGCTCAGCGACTCTGATCTGACGGTGGATGTCAAGGCGACCTTCACAGACGCAGCGGGCAATGCCGCGACGCTCGATGCGTCGAAGACCTATACGACGGATTCGACACCACCCGTGGTGACCGATGCCGCTTTGACCGTCAACAATGTCACGGATGACAACGTCGTCAATATGGTCGAGTCACTAGCGGACGTGAACGTTAACGGCACGCTCAAGGGTGTTCCGACGGACTCCGCGAGCACCAAGGTCGTAGTGACCGTGAATGGCACGGACTACGAGGCCACAGTGGATGGAGAGGCCTGGAGCGCCAGCGTGCCCGGCGGCGCGCTGCTCAGCGATTCCGATCTGACGGTGGATGTCAAGGCAACCTTCACCGATTCGGCGGGCAATGCCTCAACGCTCGATGCCTCGAAGACCTACGCGACGGACTCGACACCGCCTGTGGTGACCGATGCAAGCTTGACCGTCAACAACGTCACGGATGACAACGTCATCAATCAGGCTGAATCGAAAGCTGACGTAAGCATCACCGGCACGCTCACTGGTGTGCCAGCTGATTCGGTGACCACAAAGGTCGTGGTGACCGTTGATGGAACAGAATACGAAGCGACATTGAATGGGGATGCATGGAGCACCAATGTGCCCGGCAGCGTTCTTCTCAGCGACGCGGATCTCACACTGGACGTCAAGGCCAGCTTCACGGATGAAGCGGGTAACGTGGCTACACTGGAGGTGAGCAAAACCTATCAGGCGAAGGCCGAGCCGCCGGTGCTGACATCGGTTCACGACATGGCGTTGTACGACGATGTTGGCGAGATCCAGGGGCCTGTGCTGACAGGTGGCATTACCGATGACCACCAGCCAATCTATTCCGGTCAAGCTTCCTATCCAGAGGTCACCGTTGTACAGATTCTCGACAAAGGCACCTTGATCGGCGAGACTCAGGTCAATAGTGACGGTTCCTGGAGCTTTGAGCCCACAGTTTTACTGTCCGAGGGAACGCACAGCCTCCAGGCTCGCCCTGTGGATTTTGCGGGCAACGTCGGAACGGCTTCCGATGTCATCACCTTCCTGGTGGCTGGTGACGCACCCACATCGCCGATCATCTCTGGAATGGACGAGGAAGAAGAAGCCGCCGCTTCAATGGACTTGTCGACGATTGTCCCTGCCGCGGATTCGGTTCAAGCTGATTCGACCGCAACGGTTGCCGACGACGTGGCTGCGCAATTGGTGAATGACGCCACGGTCACCGAGACGACCGCTGTCGCGTCTGCGTACGCCACGCGAGCCGCCGCCTTGACGACGCAGGTTGTGCCGACTGCCTCCACGACCGCAGCAGTTCTCCCGGGTTCGGCCGACGTGGTGACCAATGACACGACACCGACACTCAAGGGTACGGCAATAGCTGGTACCTATGTGAAACTGTACATTCAGGATTCAGCAAGCGAGTGGGTGCTGGTGGGTCAAACGGTTGCAGACGCCAATGGCAAGTGGAGCATCACGAACACCAGCGTATTGGCTGAAGGTACATACCGCTACATGGCCACTTCGACCGATGCCTCCGGTCAGGTGAGCGCTCCGTCGACAGAGTTCACACTGCAAGTCGATATCACAGCACCGGCAACCATGCCAGCGCCTACCGCAATGGACGATGTGGGTACCGTCGTGGGAGTGATCGCGGACGGCGGTGCAACCGACGACACGCAGCCTGCCTTCAGCGGTACCGGAGAGCCTGGCGCCAAGGTCACTGTGTATGACAATGGAGCTTCTATCGGAACGGCAGTGGTCGGCAGTGACGGGCAGTGGTCATTCACGCCTGCTGCGGCATTGTCCGAAGGAGCTCATTCCATCCATACAACCCAGAGGGACACGGCAGGCAATACAAGTGTTACCAGTGAAGTCCTTCACTTCACCGTAGACACCGTGGCACCGCAGGTTGGCAGCTCGATCCACTACGTCGACAACGTGGGTGCCGAGCAAGGCCAGTTTGATTCGGGTACGACCACGGACGACCGTACCGTGTCGCTCACCGGAGCGCTCAGCCAGGCGCTGCAGACCGGCGACGAAGTTGTTATTTATGAGGACGGTAACCGACTGGGCGTGGCTGTGGTGACCGGCAACAACTGGACATTTGCACTGCCAGGGGCATTGGCCAATGACAGTGCTCACACCTACTCCGTCCAGATCACGGATGCAGCGGGCAACGTCACAACAGCGGGCGACATTACCGTCAACGTCGCACTGTCGATGGGCGTGAACTCGTTGAACACGGATGACAACACTCCACTCATCGTCGGTACCATCGGCGGTGAACTGCTTGCCGGTGAGCATGTCGAAGTCACCATCAATGGCATTACCTACAGCTCTCAGACAGGTGCCGTGGCCGTTGATGCGCAAAACGGTATTTGGTACGTTCAGGTTCCTGATTCGGATCGACTCAACGTGGGCAGCCACCATGTTGTGACTCAACTGGTAGACAGCACGGACAGCGTGGTTGTCGAGGCCAGCGGAAACGTGGGCATCGAAACAGAGCAGGTCGATGAAACTTCGGCAAACACCAACTGGGCGACTGCGCCTGGCGACGTCACCAACAACACGCTGGTGTTCGGTCTGAACGATGATGGTCTGTGGACCATTGCGGCCAACCGTCATGCCTATAGCAGCACGGACCTGTCTTCGTACACCTCCAGCGTGCTGGGGAACGTGCAGGGCCAGTCTACCTCGCGCACTGTGGTGAGCATGACCTCCGCCGATGTGGATCGCAACGGCACTTCCGACGTATTTGGAACCGAAAACAAATACGAGGGCGAGTACCAGATCATGTGGAAGAACTCGGGCAACGGCTATGCTGCGCAGAAGCAGTCCGTTGGTGACGAGACCATCTACTGGGGCGCTGTCATCGCCTATGACAAGACCGGCGACGGTTACCTCGATCTGGCATATGGTGATCGGTACGGCAATTCGGTCACCTACCTTGCCAACAACGGCGGCACGCTAGTTCCGGATGGCAACAAGAATGGCGATGCCGGGATGACGAAGTGCGATCAGGAAAGCTTCGGTGAAGTGTCCGGAGTGGACATCAACGGTGACGGTGATGTCGACATCGTGCGACATGACGACGCGCTGGGCAACTACACGCTCTCGGTGATCAACAACAATGGCACAGGCAAGTTGAGTGTCGGGCAGTCCATCGACGACGTGTTCTACAAGAACGAGAAGGACAGCACGACAGCGGCCTCCATGACCTGGGCGGATTTCAATGGCGATGGCACCATGGATCTGTACCTTGCCAGTGGCAAGAACGGTGTTGGTGGGATGATCTACTACAACGATGGAACGGGGCTGCTGAGCACGTCCGGTGCGGCGGTCGAATCCACCACGGTGACGACACGCAATTCCGTGTGCTCGACCAACGCCACAGGTTTCCTGTCGGTGGCGGTGGACTGGAATCACGATGGTCAGATGGATATCGTCAAGTTCAGCAACTACGCGTCCAGCCAGACGGCCAAGCTCTACTCCAACTCTGGTACGGGAGATTGGTCCACGAGCGTGCTCTCGTCAACGTTGAGCAATGTCACCGGCATCGCCGCGATGGACTACAACTGGGACGGTGCCAAGGACCTGATCGTCTCCCAGCAGAACGGCAAGATTGTATACATCGAGAACACTGATGAAGTGGTCGATGGCACGGCGCTGCATTTGCAGATCGTGGACAGTGAGGGCGTCAATGTCTACTACGGCAACACGGTTCAGCTGTTCGACTCCAAGGGGCAGCTGGTCGCGGCGCAGATCCTCAATGCGCAGTCGGGCTATGGTGTCAATGACACCTCAGGCCTTGTCAGCTTCTATGGACTCGATGTATCGGAGACATACACGGCCACGCTGCTGAAGGTCACCAATGGCACATCGTCCAATGTCAGCTGGGATGGACTCGTGGCCTCAGACGGCACGGACGCCTACGCGCTGTCAGCGACGGCGAGCACCGGCGTCACATCAGGTACCTTAGTGGGCACCGGCTACAACGACACGTTCGTTGCCGAAAGTGGGGCACATACCTATGACGGTTCGGGCGGCTGGTCTGCTTCCAGCAATTCCGAGACCTGGAGCAATACGGGCGGTCTCGACGTCGTTGATTTCCGCAGCGCAGGCTCGGCGGTCGTTGTCGAGCTTGGCAGCACAGCGGTGCAGGGCAATTCCTCGATCAAGGCCACGTTGGTGGACATCGAGGGCGTGGCTGGCTCGGAGTACGGCGACAAACTGATCGGCAGCGCTGGCAACGATTGGATCGAAGGTCGTGGAGGCAACGACACGATCGTCATCGCAAGCGGTGGCAAGGACACACGGGCTTACCACGAACTGAACGCAAGCGATGCGGTGGGTGGCAATGGCAGCGACGTGGTCACTGGCTTCAAGGTGGGCTCGTGGGAAGCGATGACTGGCACGGATCGAATCGATCTGAGCGAGCTGTTGCAAGGCTATTCAACCATCACAGGCGGCGACTCAGCAGCGATGTACATCGATGGTGTTGCGACCATCAACGCGGGAGACACTATCTCCAAGTACCTGAAGGTGAACACCACCGCAGCGGGTAGCGAGATTCAGGTGGATGCCCATGGCGATGGAGTCGACTATACGACGGTGGTGACGCTGACCGGCGTGCAAACCGATCTGGCAACAATGCTGGCAAACCATCAGATCACACTGATCTGATCCATGACTGGCAGACCGTGTTGCTGCTTCGGTGGCAGCACGGGATCTTCACCAATTGGAGCGTGTCTTTGGGGACGCTCAACAAAAAACGCCCGGCATCACGTCGGGAGTTTTTCATTGAATGAGGCCGTGATCCAAAGATTCTGCCCGTTCGGTGAAGCCAGAATCGACTGCAGACGATGGAGTGGCTCCGCGTTGCCGATTCCGTTCGAGTGAACAGCAGTCAGCAGCGACGATTCAACAGGTCGTTACCGTCGGAGGTATGCTTGATGTGAGCGCTTGAGTCAATTCTCCAAAGGAGACTTTGACTCGGAAGGTGGTGCAATGGGCGTTTCAGTGCCATCGATGGCAATCAGGACACCAGACGATGCGGCATCGATTTCAATCCTGGCTCCCATGAAGCGATCTCGGCGTGGGGTTATGCGCGCATCGGGAAAGGCCACCATTCCCACCTGTTGCAGCGCCAGCAGGCGATCCGCTTGCGCGGGCGACAATACGATCTTCTGCGGATAGGCGTCGCCATGAGCCTGCCAATGGGCACGCAGAGCATGGACGACGTTCATGTAAATGTCTGACATGTCCGAAGTGTAGTCGCCACGCATTGGCGTCGCACGAAGAATGTCTTGAGCCCGGATTGGAATTGTTCGAGTGCGAGATCGTACGCGTGCAAGCTGACGGCGCAGAAATGTGCCAAGACCACGGAACTCCAGCTACAAGGGGCTGAGCTATGGTCTTGGCGTTGGCTTGGCGACAAGCCATCAGGCTATCAAGAGCGAAGCCCCGCAGCGGCCAGAGCAAATACGGAGTTGGGCACGTTCTGAGCCGGAAACTGCGTCTTGGCTGCGGATCGACCCTTCAAGCGCTTGACGGCTGAACTCAGTCGGGCCGACGAATTTCTGGGTATGTCAACCGATTGGCTGCTTTGTTGGGCAACCAGATCGGCTACGGTGACGGATTGCAGATAGTCCAGTACACGAGAGTGGAAGCTGGTCCAGAGCTCTGCGGTCATCTTGCCTGAGGGCGAGTCTTCGCGTACGTTGTTTCCCGCGTCGTCGGCTTCTTCGTTCATTGCGCGGTCAGAAGCCTTCACGATGTCGGCGACGGAGACTTCGTCAGCCGGGCGTGCCAGCGTATAACCGCCGCCCGGGCCACGAATGCTGCGCACGAGGCCGGCACGGCGCAATGCGCTGAAGATGTCTTCAAGATAGGACAGCGAAATGCCTTGTCGCGCGCTGATGCTGGGAAGCGCCACCGGGTGTCCGTGAGAGCGAGAAGCAAGATCGGTGATGGCGGTGACCGCCATTTTTCCGCGAGTGGTGAGGCGCATGGTGGGCTCCTTGGAGTGGTCCGACGCTTGTGATGTCGGGCCGAAATTCTGGTTTTCAAATGCGGGTGGAGCGCGCTGGAATAGGCCGCGCTTCGAGTGCATCGATTGGAGTGTTGGGAGAGGCTGGCCTGAACGATGAAATCCGTTCGCGCTGGGCTCCACTTGAGAGAAGCCACGGACAGATCAGGTCGCTGAAATGCTTTTCGGTGGAGCCGTCAGAAGAAGGTCTGGCGCACGAGTCTGGCCATTCTGTGACCACAACGGATGTGCGAGTGCTCTGGCCGAAAGCGTCAGGCCAGCGAGGGTGTCACTCGTGGAGGTTTGGGTCTGCGCTTGAGCGAGGGGGAATGCGGCGGAATCAATCGCTCTACGTTCATGCGCACGCGCAATGCGGTTTCTGTATGCAATGGATCGGGGGGGCTGAGCAGATCAGGCAGATCAACAGCCAGATCGTCGAGCGCTTGCAGCAGTAGCTCGGTGCCAACTGCGGGCAGTTCTGTTCGAGGGGTGGAGTTGGTGCTGCTCTGCGCCTCACGCACTTCGTGAACGTGAACAACCGTAGTTTGGGTGGCAATGCTGACCGCGATGGAACTTTGAGGCGCGCCGTAGGCTGCCGTGCAATGTGCCGACGCTCCAAAGGCAAGAACAAAGTACGCGCTGAGTAGCGCAATAACCCACCGTAGCATATGGATGGAATTATACGCAATTGAGCATCGGGTCTGCTCCTCGGGTTTCCGGCACATTTTGATAATGATGCCGAAACCCTGTGCCTATGTGTGATTTATTGCTACTAAATAAGAAGCAATGGAAACGTTTTAGTCGGAGAAAAGGGGGCTGAACGTGGTGCTGGGTACACCATCCGATCTCAGCTCGCCATTGCCTCACCAAGGCGAACGGGGCGCGCCGCAACCCAGTCGTTCTGGAATTGCACGGCCCCGGGTTCAAACAGCAGCACTACGGTGGAACCTAATAAAAAGCGTCCCATCTCATCGCCCTTGTGCAGATTTACGGGTTTGTTGGAGTAGTCCCAGCTGCGCACCTTACCGGGGCGCGGTGGATTGACAAGACCGTGCCAGACGGTCGCCATGCTTCCCACGATGGTGGCTCCCACTAATACCAATGCCATTTGGCCCAGCGGTGTGTCGAACAAGCAGACCACGCGCTCGTTGCGAGCGAACAGGCCGGGCACGCCGCGAGCCGTTGCTGGATTGACCGAAAAAAGATCGCCCGGAACATGGATCATGCGGGTCAACCTGCCATCGCAGGGCATGTGGATGCGATGGTAGTCTCTGGGGCTTAGATAAATGGTCGCAAAGCTGCCATTGGTGAACGGCTTGGCCAGTGCCGAATCGCCGCCGAGCAAAGCGGTGGTCGAGTACGAGTGTCCCTTGGCCTGAAAAATCTGATCTTCGGCGATCGGCCCGAGCTGGCTGATGGCTCCGTCTACCGGCGAAATGGCCTTGGCATCAGCAAGCGGGCGGGAGCCTGCGCGCAATTCGCGTGTGAAGAAATCGTTGAAGGTGGCGTAGCTTGTGATGTCCTGGTTGGCGGCTTCGCTCATGTTGACCTTGTAGCGCTGCACAAACCAGCGAATGACCGAGGTGGTCAGACCTCCGGCGCGCTTGGAGGCCAGTTGCCCCATCAAAGTCGTCAGCGCTTGCTTGGGCAGCAGGTACTGGGCGAGAACGGCAAGTCGATCTGACACGTGGGTTGCATCCTTTTTTGTAGCAAGCCATTCTACTGGGGGAGTGGCCTTGCACGGGAATATGCCATCCTCGGGCTGAGCGGCGTCATGGTAGTTGCAATGGTTGACTTGTGGCGCTGTGTTGATCTCAGGCAAGATAATGGTCTGACAGGCGCTGGCTTGGGAGGTGCTTGTATCTCCTGCTTTGAATGACTGGCCAGCGCGCAGTGCCTTCATCCTATCCATGACGAGCGTTCCCCCAACTCAGCCCACATCGGCATCAGCCCGTACTCCAGAAACGGGCCCACTCAGCGAGGGTAGCCGTCTCTCGGCGGCCGACTGGCTGCGTCGTTTCTGGCCAGCACCCCTGTCCATCGATCGCAAGGAGCGTGTGCGCATGCTCGGAGGCATCACCCTGTGTGTTGGCTCGATTGCGGCCATCGCCCAGTTATGGGGGCTGCTGCATCCACCCGGCCTCTGGATGGTGGCATCGCTGGCGGCCAGTTCCGTTCTGGTGATCGCATTGCCATCGAGTCCACTGGCCCAGCCGTGGTCGGTGTTTGGTGGCAGCGTGATGTCGGCCGCTGTTGGCGTGTTGATTGCACAACTGGTGCCACAATTGGTGCTTGCGGCTGTGGTGGCCGTGGGGGCTGCGGTGGCGTTGATGTTGATGTTGCGCTGTCTTCACCCGCCAGGTGCGTCACTCGCATTGCTTGCGGTGCTGGAGCCAGCCACGCATACCGGTCGATATCTGGGTTTCGTGCTGTTCGATGTAGTGCTGCTGTTGATCGTCGGCATTGTGTACAACCGTATGACAGGCCGTGCCTATCCGCCCCCCAAATTGGCGGAGTCCGTGTCAAAGGCCGCATCGCAGGGAAAGCCCAGTCCGTTCATTGAGGCTGATCTCGATGCGGCCCTCAAGAGTCACAACGGCGTGATCGACATCAGTCGCAGCGATTTGGAAAGCCTTTTGCAGCATGCGGCCAAGGCCGCTTTTCAGCGCACTCTGGGCGACCTGCGCTGCGATGCAATCATGTCATCGCCCGTGCACGCCATCAAGGAAGACGCGTCGCTCAGCGAGGGGTGGGAGCTGATGCAGGAGCAGTCGGTGAAGGCGTTGCCGGTGATTGACGAAAACCAGACTGTCATTGGCATCGTCACCACCACCGATCTGCTTCATCAACAATTCGCTCAGGAGCAGGGCGAAGGATTGGGGTGGAAGTTGCGGGCACTTATTCCGTGGCGCGGTGCAAAGAAGGCGCAGACTATCGGCTCGTTGATGTCCTCGCCGGTGCAGGTTGCACGCATCGATCAGCACGTCATGGATTTGGTGCCTATGTTTTCTGCCAAGGGCCGACGGCATGTTCCCATCGTGAATGATGAAAACCGGCTGGTGGGAATCATCAGCCAGACCGATGTGATCAAGACACTGGCAAACGCGCTCGCTGCTTGAAAACCCGTTGGCATGTTTGTCGACGACAGTGCGGATCGCGCAAACATGGGCTCCGATGACGTGATGATGCCGTCCGAGTTACAATAATGGGCTAACCCTTTAGCGATTGCCTTTTCATGCCGCCCCCTTCATTGGAGCGGAGTTCCTCAAGATGGATTGAATTGGCGCTCCAAGCGGTGACTTTCCAGCCCATGTGACTACGCCTCATGCCTCAGACAAGCAAAGGCCGTGGCGAGCTCTGGGGCTGTCGAAAGTGTGTGCAACTGCCACATATTCTGTATTTTTGAGATCGAACATGGCTAAAGAAGAACTCATTGAGATGCAGGGAAGCGTCACGGAAGTTTTGCCCGACTCCCGTTTTCGCGTGACCCTGGAAAACGGGCACCAACTGATCGCCTATACCGGCGGCAAGATGCGCAAGCACCACATCCGCATTCTGGCGGGCGACAAAGTGTCGCTTGAAATGTCCCCCTACGATCTGACCAAGGGTCGCATCACCTTCCGCCATCTGGCAGGGCGCGGGCCGGGGCCGGGGCCATCGACTGGCAACAGGCGCTGACTCGTTCGATGCGCGGCGGTCCATGCATGAGTGGATCGTTCATCAACGGCTGTTTCTGCGGACTGGACAATAGCTCGATGTAAAAAATTTTCTGATTTACCAAAAAGTATGCAATTTGGTGGTTAGAATAGCAGTCTTGTCGGAGCGTAGCGCAGCCTGGTAGCGCATCTGCTTTGGGAGCAGAGGGTCGCGAGTTCGAATCCCGCCGCTCCGACCATTGATTCAGGCCCTTGAGTCGAAAAGACTCAAGGGCTTTTGTCTCAAAAAAGGTTTGTCACACATAGAGGTGGCGGACTTTTCAGGGGCTCAGAAATGAGTGCTTGTCACAAATTACCGCGCGATGGAGCAGTCTGGTAGCTCGTTGGGCTCATAACCCAAAGGTCGGAGGTTCAAATCCTCCTCGCGCAACCAAGTTGAAGCCCTGATTGCTGACGCAATCGGGGCTTTTGACTTTTCAGGTTTGTGCATATGCCTATCGGATCAAATTTATGGCCTTTTTCGAAAAAGTTGGAAATCCCCGAAAAAGTGGCTGAAATGGTGGTTAAAATATGAGTCTAGTCGGAGCGTAGCGCAGCCTGGTAGCGCATCTGCTTTGGGAGCAGAGGGTCGCGAGTTCGAATCCCGCCGCTCCGACCATTGATAGCAAAGGCCCGCAGGAGTTTCTCCTGCGGGCCTTTTGTTTTTGGATCTCGTGACGTTCCCGATGTCGCATCACGACTGAGTCTGTGATCCCTTTCCTCGAAGTTCTGATACACCGCATTGATGGCCGAGGCTATATGGCGTCCATGGAGGGGTGTTGCTAAGTGCCACTCGTGGAAATGCGATTCACCGTTGCCCACGCCATCTTGATCGGGCCAGGAGAATGGTGCGGACAGGCCCCTCTTGCGCTTGTGATGGGCTTCCAGTGCATCGCGGATGGCCTGAAGGCGCATGGGTGTGGATGAACATCTATTGACTCGATGCCACCCTTCGGTGAGGCGCCATCGTTGGCGGTGTCACGCCCTTTGCGGAGTACTGCAACGCTGGTTTCAGGGGCACCACCAAATTTCTGTGCGGCGTCTGCTAGATAGCCGTCCGTTTCATCTTCTTGTCGTGTCTGATCAATCACGCCTCAGGGGTGGCGGAGAGGCCTTGACAAAATGTACACATCTATTCCTGTGATGGTACGTTGAACTATTCTGGTGATTTGGTCTGGGAATATGCCATTGAGAGCTGGAATTTGGAATCCAGTTTGGGTAGGAATGCGGGAGCGTCGATATTGGTAAAAATAGGCTTCAGACAATGTCTCGCTCGGATCGCAATCGCTTCAGAAGCGAGTGGCCTTCGTGGGTGATGACGTGAACGATGGCGACGCCTTCTACGCCTGGAGGGGGGATGTCTGCTTCGATGAGTCGTGCCGCGCGCAGGATGCGCAGCTTGTCGATGGAAATCGAATCCGAGATGGTGGCTGGGAGACCCTGCTTGACGATGTCAACCAATAGTTCAACCGGCATGGCGATCTTCGATGAAGTGGTTTGATGAAAATATTCTATAGCGTTCCCAAAGCTTTTCGAATTCATTGAGCAGTGTTCATTCTCACGTACCGCAAGGTGAGACACCTTCGGTGGAGTTGGCATGTGCGCCTTTGCTCATGTCGCTTGATGGCATGTGAAGGGTGGTCAAAACGCAGGATTGAAGGGCAGGCTGCGGATAATCGGACCATGATTGATTCAACGACAGTTCGCGCGCGCTTCCCCAGGTACGACGTTGTGGATGCGCTTCGGGGCGCGGCCATGGTGTGGATGACGGTCTTTCATTTCTGTTTTGACCTCTCCCATCTTGGCCTGTGGCGCCAGAATTTTCTGGTCGACCCGTTCTGGACGAATCAGCGCGTGCTGATCGTGAGCCTGTTTCTATTTTGTGCAGGTCTCGGGCAGTCGATTGCATGGGCTCAGGGGCAGGCTTGGGGGCGCTTTTGCAAACGCTGGCTCCAGATCGTGGCGGCGGCTTTGTTGGTGAGTGCTGGCTCATACGTGATGTTTCCGCAGAGCTACATTTATTTTGGGGTGCTCCATGGGATCGCCGCGATGCTGTTGATTGTGCGGCTGACCTCGTCCTGGGGCCACTGGCTGTGGCTCACCGGGCTGCTGGCGGTGCTCTCGCCTTGGGTGGCTCAGATGTGGCTGGGCGGGGCAGGCGAGGACTGGGCCGCGCTGATGAATGGCCGTTCGCTGAACTGGCTGGGCTGGATTACCCAGAAGCCTTTTACTGAGGACTATGTGCCGATTTTCCCCTGGCTTGGGGTGATGTGGTGGGGTATGGCGGCGGGCCAGTGGCTGCAGCGCGTGCATAGCACTTGGCTGAAGGCGAAACTGCCTGCGGGGACACAATGGCTCGCGTTAATGGGACGCTGGAGCCTGAGCTATTACCTGTTGCATCAACCCATCCTTATGGGGATTCTTTCGGCGTTCGTCTGGTTGACGAAGCGTTGAACTGGACTGAGCTGAAGAGGGCAAAAACAGAACAGCCCGGCGTGTACCGGGCTGTCTTGTGGTCTGCAGGCATCGCTGGTGTGATGGCCTGCGATACCTGCCGTCGATTCAGATGAGGTTCAGATGAATTACTGAACCTTGGCCTTGGAGCGCAGTTCTTCCTGGAACTTTGCCAGCTTCTGCTGCTGCAATTGCTGGGAGATCTGTGGCTTGACTTCGTCCAGCTTGGGCAACTGTGCGTCGCGTACGTCGTCCAAGCGGATGATGTGATAGCCGAACTGGCTCTTGACCGGTACGGCGGTCATGTCACCCTTCTTGAGCTTCACCAGAGCTTCTGTGAACTCGGCCACATAGTTGCTGGGGTTGGCCCAATCGAGGTCACCACCGCGAGCGCCGGATCCGGGATCCTTGGATTCCTTCTTGGCGATTTCTTCGAATTTGGCACCCTTGCCGATCTGGGCAATGATGCTCTTGGCCTGATCTTCGGATTCGACCAAGATGTGGCTGGCCTTGTATTCCTTGCCGGAGTTGGAGGCCACGAACTTGTCGTATTCGGCCTGAATCTCGGCGTCAGTGACGGGGTTCTTCTTTTGGTAGTCGGCGAACAGTTCGCGGATCAGAATGGTCTGGCGAGCCAGTTCCAGCTGGTTCTTGTACTCGGCGGAGCCTTCCAGTCCGCGCTTCTTGGCTTCCTGCATGAAGATTTCGCGAGCGATCACTTCTTCCTTGATCTGGCCTTCAACTTCAGGGGTGATCGGGCGACCCGAACGTTCCACTTGCTGCTTCAGGGCATCGGCGCGGGCCGAAGGAACTGGCTTGCCGTTGACGATGGCGAGGTTCTGTGCGGACACTGGCAGAACTACGGTGCCGAGCAACGCAGCGGCCACGAGGCCGGACATGAGCTTTTTCTTCATTGGAAATCCAAAAAAAGGAGATTATTGGCAGAACTCTCGTCCTGCGGCCGGCATGCGCCGACCCATTCAAAGAATTTCTATCGCAATGGCGTGAGCACCGTTGTCGATGAAAACCTGCAGCGAATCATACACAAGCCTATGCTTGGCTACCCGAGACTTGCCTTCAAACATCGGTGACGCGATGCGTATCCGGAAGTGCGTTCCGAAACCGGTGCCGTTGGCACCCACATGACCCGCATGCTGGCCGCTTTCGTCGATCACTTCAAGCTGCGTGGGATTCAGGGTGCGTTGCAGAAGTTCCTGCATGTTGCCTGCTGTCACATCCATCATGGCTTGGCATCCTTGGCTGGTGCGGGCTGGACGGTGTCTTCCTTCACATGGCGGCTCAAATAGATGGCCTGTGCGATCACGAAGACGATCATCAGACCCATGCCGCCGAAGAGCTTGAAGTTGACCCAGGTATCGGTGTCGAAGTTGAAGGCCACCCAGAGGTTGATGGCGCCCATCACCGCGAAGAAGCCAGTCCAGCCCCAGTTGAGGTTCTTCCAGACGGCATCGGGTAGCTGGATCTGCGTGCCCATCAGCGTGCGGATGAAGTTCTTGTTGAACACCAGTTGGCCGATCAGCAGCACCGCGCCCATCACCCAGTAGAGCACGGTGGGCTTCCACTTGATGAAGTTCTCGTTGTGTGCGAGCAGCGTTGCGCCGCCGAACACCACGATGATGGCGAGGCTGACCCATTGCATGGGTTCGGTCTTGCCGGTCTTGATGCGCATGTAGGCCAGTTGCAGCACGGTGGCTGCAATCGCGACACCGGTGGCCACGTAGATCCCCCAGACCTTGTACGCGACAAAGAACAGGATGATGGGGAAGAAGTCGAGCAGCAGTTTCATGGGGTCGTTGTTCTTGTGGTTTTTGGCGTCATTTCTGTGGATCGAAATCCAGCGAGGCCGAGTTCATGCAGTAGCGCAGGCCTGTGGGGGCGGGGCCGTCGGGGAACACATGGCCCAGATGAGCACCGCACCGGGCGCACACGGTTTCGGTGCGGACCATGCCGTGGGTGTGGTCAACGATTTCCTTGATGGATCCGGGAACGGCTTCCGAGAAACTGGGCCAGCCGCAGCCCGCGTCGAACTTGGTGAACGAGTCGAACAGCTTGTTGCCGCAGCAGATACAGTGGTAGCTGCCGTCGTCCCAGAAGGCTTCGTACTTACCGGTGAACGGACGCTCGGTGGCGGCGTGGCGCGTGACCTCGAAGGCGCGCGGTTCTGCGCCCTTGTCACGCAGGGTCTGCTGCCAATCGGCGTCAGTTTTTTCAATGCTGTATGTCATGAAGAGCAACTGATGGAAATGTGGGAGGCCCAGTCCGGCGGGAAATCCGCAAAGCTGTCCTGCCCGGGGTGTTCGTCAAAAGGCGATGTCAGGATGTCCTGAAGTGTATTCACTGTGGAGAAATCCCCTTGTGTCGCCGCGCGTATCGCGATCTCGCCCACGTGGTTGCGCAGCACGAAGCGCGGGTTGGTCGTGAGCATGTCGGCCTGTGCCTTGGGATCGCCATGAACGGCGAGAAGTTCACGATAGCGCACCAGCCATGCGTCCAGCACCTCGCGCTGCAGGACGATGTCGCGCAGGGTCTCATTGTCGGCCTGCCGGTTCACCACCAGCGACAGGCGGCGCCAGAAGATGGTGTAGTCCACGGCGTCCTGCGCCATCAGGTTCAGAAGCGACTGCAGCAGCTCGACGAATTCGGGCGAGCGCAAGGCAGTGGCTGGCAGGCCAAGCTTGATCGCCATGCGCAGCTTGAACTCGTGGCCGAACACCTCGGGATAGCTGGCGGCGGCCGCGCGTGCGGTCTCGACATCCCCGACCAGCGGCAACAGCGCCTGGGCGAGGCACAGCAGGTTCCAGTAGGCGACGCTCGGCTGCTGGTCGAAGGCATAGCGGCCTTGGCTGTCGCTGTGGTTGCAGACATGGCCGGGCACGTAGGCGTCGAGAAACTGGAACGGCCCGTAGTCGATGGTCAGCCCGAGGATGCTCATGTTGTCGGTGTTCATCACGCCATGGCAGAAGCCCACGGCCTGCCACTGGGCGAGCAGGGCGGCCGTGCGCTCGCTCACCGCCTGCAGCAGATTGGCGTAGGTGTTGTTTTCGAACGCTCCGCCGCTGCGGCACTCGGGGTAGAAATGGTCGATGACGTGATCGGCCAGCTGGCGCAGTGAGTGCGTGTCCTTGCGCGACGAGAAATGCTCGAAATGCCCGAAGCGGATGAAGCTCGGCGACACGCGGGTCACCACGGCGGCGGTTTCGGGCTCCTCGCGGTAGACCGGCGCGGGCGAGCCGATGAGAGCCATCGCCCGCGTGGTGGGGATGCCGAGCCCGTGCATGGCCTCGCTGCAGAGATATTCGCGGATCGACGAGCGCAGCACGGCGCGGCCGTCGCCCATGCGGGAGTAGGGTGTGCGGCCCGCGCCCTTGAGCTGGATTTCCTCATCGTTGCTGGTCTCGCCGAGCAAAATCGCCCGGCCATCGCCCAACTGCCCGGCCCAGACGCCGAACTGGTGACCGCTGTAGACCGTGGCGATGGGCTGGGTACCCGGCAGCACGGCATTGCCTGCTAGCACCTGCAGCGCCTCGTCGGTCTCTAGCCATTCAGGGTCGATGCCTGCGAGCCGCGCGACGGCGGGATTGCGCGCCACCCAGTGCGGATCGGGCAGTGGCGTGGGCTGCAGCGCGGTGTAGAACTGCTTGCCCAGTCCGGCGAAATCCGCAGTCTTGAAAAGGGATTTGGATTGGGATTGAGACGTCGATGCGGCGGCGGGGTCAGAGGTCATGGATTGATTGTCCGCCTGAAATTCAAGTCCCGTCAGGGCTGGGGCCATAGATCGTTAGTTGATGCTGCGATGCAGCAATAGCGTTTTGCGCGAAAGTGACAGGAAAACGTAAGTGCACGCTGGAATCATCGCTACGATATCAATCAATCAAACCATCACAATCATTGTGAAGATGAAGGAGCCACAAGCATGCTGGGCTTAATGCAGAGCCAACCGTTGTTGATTTCGTCCCTGATCCAGTTTGCCGAGCGGCACCATGGTGACGCGGAGATCGTCTCGCGTCGCGTGGAAGGGGAAATCCATCGTTATACCTACCGTGATCTGGCCCGCCGCGCGCGCCAGATCGCCAACGCGCTTGACGCCGAAGGACTCGCCCCCAGTGATCGCGTGGCGACGCTCGCCTGGAATGGCTACCGCCATATGGAGCTGTACTTTGGCGTGAGCGGTTCCGAGCGCGTGCTGCACACCGTCAACCCGCGCCTGCATCCCGAGCAGATCGCCTGGATCGTCAACCATGCCGAAGACCAGCTGATGTGCTTCGACATGAGCTTTCTGCCCATTATCCAGGCTGTGCACGCGCATTGCCCCACGGTGAAGAAGTGGATCGCGCTGTGCGATGCGGACAAGCTGCCTGCGGACAGCGGCATCCCCCATCTCGTGAGTTACGAGGCGTGGATCGGCACTCAGTCCGACCAATATGACTGGCCCGATTTCGACGAAAACACCGCCTCCAGTCTTTGCTACACCAGTGGCACCACGGGCAACCCCAAGGGCGCGCTCTACAGCCATCGCTCAACGGTGCTGCATGCGTTTGCTGCGGCGCTGCCGGATGTGATGGGAATTTCTGCGCGCGATGCGGTGCTGCCCGTCGTGCCGATGTTCCATGTGAATGCTTGGGGCACGCCTTATATGGCGGCGCTCACGGGCGCGAAGGTGGTGTTTCCCGGCCCGGCGCTGGATGGCAAATCGGTCTACGAACTCATCGAGGCCGAGGGGGTCACCATGGCTGCGGGCGTACCCACGGTCTGGCAGATGCTGCTCAACCATGTAGCGGCCAACGGCCTGAAGTTCCACACGCTCAAGCGCACCATCATCGGCGGCTCGGCCTGTCCGCCCGCGATGATCGATGCTTTCCAGGACCAATACGGCGTGACCGTGCTGCACGCCTGGGGCATGACCGAGATGAGCCCGCTCGGCTCGCTCAGCACCCTGAAGAACAAGCACCTGAATCTGCCCAAGGACGAGCAGATGAAGCTGCTGCAAAAGCAGGGCCGCGCGTTCTGCGGCGTCGACCTCAAGATCGTCAATGCCGACGGCAACGAGCAGCCCTGGGACGGCAAGAGCTACGGCGACCTGATGGCGCGTGGCCATTGGGTGCTGCAGAGCTACTACAAGGGCAGCAATCCGCTGGTGCAAGACGCGCATGGCCGGGGCTGGTTCCCGACCGGCGACGTAGCCACCATCGACCCCGACGGCTTCATGCACATTACCGACCGCACCAAGGACGTGATCAAGTCCGGCGGCGAGTGGATCAGCTCCATCGACATCGAGAACATAGCCATGGCCCACCCCTCGGTCGCGATGGCCGCCTGCATCGGCATGCCGCACCCCAAGTGGGACGAGCGCCCGATCGTCGCCGTGTCGCTCAAGCCCGGCAAGGAGCTGACGCGCGAAGAGCTGCTCAAGTTCTACGAAGGCAAGACCGCCAAGTGGCAGATTCCTGATGATGTGGTGTTTGTCGATGCGATTCCGCTGGGTGCCACCGGCAAGATGCTCAAGACCAAGCTCCGTGAAGACCTCAAGGACTACAAGCTGCCGGGACTCTGATCAGATCACTTCCTGATGAACCGGCGCGCGTTCTTTGCGGAACGCGCGCCGGTTTCATTTAGAGTTGCTGCTTTCGTTTCCTCCACTACGCAATGAGCCTCGAGTTCCTCGTCATCTCGCTTTTGAACGGCATCAGCTACGGCCTGCTGCTGTTCATGCTGAGCGCGGGACTCACGCTGATCTTCAGCATGATGGGAGTGCTGAATTTTGCGCATGCGAGCTTCTACATGCTAGGGGCGTATCTGGGGTACTCGCTGTCGGGTGTGGTCGGTTTCTGGCCTGCGCTGGTGCTGGCCCCCGTGCTGGTCGGGCTGACGGGCGCGGCGTTCGAGCGCTTTGTGCTGCGCCGTGTGCACGCCTCGGGCCATGTGGCGGAACTGCTCGTGACCTTCGGGCTGTCGTATCTGGTGCTCGAGATCGTGCAGCTCGTCTGGGGGCGCTCCGTGGTTTCGTATGAGTTGCCGCCGGTGCTGCAGGGGCCGCTGTTCAGCCTGTACGGCACGCATTTCCCCAAGTCTCGCGCCTTCATCACGCTGGTGGCGGTCTTGATGCTGTTGGCGCTGTGGATCACCTTCAAGCGCACACGTATCGGCTTTGTGATTCAGGCGGCGCTCACGCATCCGCAGATGGTCGAGGCGCTGGGGCACAACGTGCCGCGCGTGTTCATGCTGGTGTTCGGCGCGGGCTGTGCGCTCGCGGGGCTGGCCGGAGTGATCGGTGGCAACACCTATGTGACCGAGCCGGGCATGGCCGCCTCGGTGGGCTCTATCATCTTCGTGGTGGTGATCGTGGGCGGGCTGGGTTCGCTCACCGGCGCGTTCGTCGCCTCGCTGCTGATCGGGGTGGTGCAGACGCTGGCGGTCGGCATCAATCTGTCGTTTGCGCAACTGCTGGGCGCGCTCGGTTGGGCGGTGAGTGCCGATCAGGCCGCGTCGTCGCTGATGCGCCTGAGCGTCGCACAGATCGCGCCGATTCTGCCGTTTCTGCTGCTGGTGGTGATGCTCGCGGTGCGCCCGCGTGGCCTGCTCGGAGCGCGTGAAGGATGACGAGCACCATGCAGACCGCGAGCATTCCGCGGGCCTCGCGTATCGCGTTCGCGCTGCTGGCCGCCGTGCTGCTGATTGCGCCGCTGGTCTTCACCAGCAGCCTCGCGATCAGCGTGCTCTCGCAGATCGGCTGCGCCATCATCTTGTGCCTCTCGTACAACCTGCTGTTCGGGCAGGGCGGCATGCTGAGCTTTGGCCATGCGGTGTATTCGGGCATGGGCGCGTTTGCGGCGGTGCATGCGATTCAATGGGCATCGCGGGGCGCTTTGCCTGTTCAGATTCCGCTGGTGCTGATGCCACTGATCGGCGGTGTGGCGGGCATGCTCGTGGCTGCAGTGCTCGGCTTTCTCTGCACGCGGCGTGCGGGCACCACGTTCGCGATGATCACGCTGGGCATCGGCGAACTGGTGGCGGCGGTAGCGCTGATGTTCCCCGAGGTCTTTGGCGGCGAGGGTGGCATCGCGATCAATCGGGTCTACGGTGCCCCGTTGCTCGGCCTCACTTTCGGCCCCGCGATTCAGGTCTATTGGTTGATCGCGGCGTACTGTCTGCTCTGCACGCTGGCGATCTATATGTTCACTCAGACCCCTCTCGGTCGCATGCTTAACGCCGTGCGCGACAACCCGGTGCGTGCCGAATTCGTGGGCTACAACCCGCAGCGCGTGCGGCATCTGGCGTTCATTGCATCCGGCTTTTTTGCGGGCATAGGCGGCGCGCTCACGGCGATTCATCTGGAGATCGTCACCGGCGCTGACAGCCTCGGCATGGCGCGTTCCGCCGCCTATTTGCTGTTCACTTTTCTGGGCGGCGCGGGCTTCTTCTTCGGGCCGGTGATCGGCGCGGTGCTCATGGTGCTGTCGACTGTGTTGCTCTCGCATCTCACCAAGGCGTGGCTGCTGTATCTGGGGCTGGCGTTTATGCTGATGGTGATGTTTGCGCCGGGCGGTGTGGCGGGCATGATTTCAGCCTTACTCCGGATGTGGCGCAGCGGTATCCTGCGCCGCAAATGGGGCTTGGTGATGAGCCTCAGCTTCTGCGGCCTGCTCGCGATCTACGGAGCCGCAGGGCTGATCGAGATGATCTACCACGCGCAGCTCGACGGCGACATCGATTCGACGCTGCGCTATTTGGGGTGCACGTTGAATGTGCAAAGCGTCGTCGATTGGTTCGTGATGTTTCTGCCGCTGCTGGCGGGTGGTGTGACTGGAAAATTCGTGCTCGACATGGAGAAGAAAAGGCCATGAACGCCAACGTCTCCCATGCGCCGCACGCCCTCGAGTTGCGCCATCTGCGCAAGCGCTTTGGCAGCACCGAGATCATCCGCGACGTGAACCTCAGCATCCATCACGGTGAACGCGTGGCCTTCATCGGGCCGAACGGTGCGGGCAAGTCCACGCTGTTCAATCTGATCAGCGGCTGCGCGCGGGCAAGCTCCGGCAACGTCTTGCTGGATGGTGCGGACATCACGGCCAAGCGTCCGTTCGAGATCAATCGCCTTGGCCTCGCGCGCAGCTTTCAGATCAGTAATCTGTTTTCCAACATGAGTGTGTTTGACAACCTGCGTTGCAGCGTGCTCTGGCGCATGGGCTATCGCTACGCGTTCTGGCGTCTGCTGGCCAAGGCGCGCGATGCC
The DNA here is from genome assembly GCF_011305995.1 of Diaphorobacter sp. HDW4A. Classification (GTDB taxonomy): domain Bacteria; phylum Pseudomonadota; class Gammaproteobacteria; order Burkholderiales; family Burkholderiaceae_C; genus Diaphorobacter_A. Next base: position 1,318,249 of record NZ_CP049910.1, read on the forward strand.
AATGCGCGCACGCATGAGCTGCTGCAGATGCTGGGTCTGGCCGACCGGGCGTCGGTGCTTGCATCACAGCTCAGCTATGCCGAGCAGCGCGTGCTCGAAATCGGCATCACCATCGCGGGCGGTGCCAGCGTGATCCTGCTCGACGAGCCCACGGCCGGCATGAGCCGCAGTGAGACCGAGCGCTTCACCGCACTGATCCGCACCGTCACCGAGGGGCGAACGCTGCTCACCGTCGAGCACGACATGAGCGTGGTCTTCGGCCTTGCGGACCGCGTCGCCGTGCTCGCGCAAGGCGAGCTCATTGCCTTCGACACCCCCGAGCGCATCCGCGCCAACGCGCGGGTGCAAGAAGCCTATCTGGGCGTGCCGGTCGAGGAGGCGGCGTTGTCATGAGCGCCGGACTGCAGATCACGGGTCTTCACGCGATGTACGACATGCGCCATGTGCTGGACGGCATCGACCTCGAGGTGCGCGCCGGAGAAATCGTTGCGCTGCTCGGTCGCAATGGCTCGGGCCGCTCGACGCTTGCCAAGGCCATCATGGGGCAGGTGACATGGCAGGGCGACATGCGTTGGCAGGGCCGCAGTCTGGCAGGGCTCAAGACCTTTGAAATCGCGCAGGCTGGCATCGGTTACGTGCCCGAGAACCGCGACGTTTTCCCCACGCTGACCGTTGCGCAGAATCTGATGCTCGGCGAGCAGAAGCAACGGCGAAACGCAAGCGAACGAGCCTGGCGCATAGCCGACATGTACGCGATGTTCCCGTCGCTGCACACCCGCCGCGACGTTTCCGCGGGCGTGCTCTCGGGCGGCGAGCAGCAGATGCTCACGCTGTGTCGCACGCTCATGGGCAACCCGCAGCTAGTGATCATCGACGAACCCACCGAAGGCCTCGCGCCGATGACCGCGCGGCAGGTGGCGCAGCATATGCTCACGCTGAAGGCACATGGCATCGGGGTGTTGCTGATCGAGCAGAAACTCGGCATTGCCCTCGACATTGCCGACCGGGTGGCCGTCATGGGGGCAGGGAAAATCGTGTTTGAAGGAACGGCACGGCGACTACAGGAGGATACCGACGTGCGCCGCGACTGGCTGGAGATCTGAATCAGGTACGGAGGCTCATGGCCTCAACATCTGCAGCGCGGGGCGATGTCGGTTAAATTGAGCCCGTCGATGTCCTGTTCGCACACAGACATCCTTCGCACATTTGATGACTTGGAGTTCCGTCCCATGCGCATTCTTTCCCACGCCCGTCACACGCTGATCGCCAGCCTTCTTGTCGTTGGCGCGCTGTCTCAAGCCCACGCAGCGCTTAAACTTGGCGATGTCGCACCCGCGTTCACTACGCCTGCAGCTCTGGCAGGCAAGTCCTTCAGCTTCGACATCAGCGCGACGCTCAAGAAGGGGCCGGTCGTGCTGTATTTCTTCCCCAAGGCCTTCACCCAGGGCTGCACGCTCGAGGCCCACGCGTTCGCCGAGGCCACGCCGCAGTTCAACCAGCTCGGCGCGACCGTGGTGGGGATCTCGCACGACGACATCGACACGCTCAAGAAGTTCTCGACCGAGGCCTGTCGCGACCAGTTTGCAGTCGCGTCCGACCCCGATGCCAAGACCATCCGCGCCTACGACGCCACGCATGCGGCGCAGCCCAGCATGGCAGATCGTATCTCTTACGTGATCGGTCAGGACGGCAAGGTCGTCTTCACCCACGAGGGGAGCGATCCGACCGCGCATGTCGAGAAGACATTGGCCGCTGTGAAGAAGCTGAGTGGCAAAGCGCCGTAGGAATCCGTTGGCATCGTTTATCAATGCCTCCTGTCGTTTGTCCCGATTGAGACAAACCCCGTCACGCACTCCCGTTAGACTCTTCGAAAATCGGACGACCGTTCGTTTTTCTCTATTCCAAACCGAGGAGCAACAGCAATGACGGCTGAGTACCAAGTCCACGGAGACGTGGCTGTGATCACCCTGAACAACCCGCCAGTGAATGGCCTTGGGCTCGCAACGCGACAGGGCATCGTGGATGGTCTGGCGAAGGCGGAGGACGATGCGTCCGTCAAGGCCATCGTGATCACGGGCGCGGGGGGCGCGTTTTCGGGCGGGGCCGACATCAAGGAGTTCGGCACGCCGAAGTCACTGCAGGATCCGAATCTGCATTCGGTGATCCGCGCGCTGGAGAACTGCAGCAAGCCGGTGGTCGCCGCGATCCACACGGTGTGCATGGGCGGTGGGCTGGAGCTGGCTCTGGGCTGCCACTACCGCGTGGGCGCTCCGGGCTGTGCGGTGGCGCTTCCGGAAGTGAAGCTCGGCATTCTGCCGGGTGCGGGTGGCACACAGCGTCTGCCGCGCGTGATCGGTGTGGAGCCTGCGCTCAACATGATCGTGACCGGCGAGACGGTGCAGAGCGATATGCTCGCGATGATCCCCGGCCAGAAGCTGTTCGACAAGCTGGCGGCGTCCAAAGAATCGCTGGCCGATGAGGCGCTGGCGTTTGCGCGCTCGGTGGCTGATGCGCGTCCGCTGCCGCTGGTGCGCAATCTGCCGTGCAAGCATCCCAAAGGCGAGGCGTATTTCCAGTTCGCGCGCAACATGGTCAAGGGCATGGCCAAGAATTTTCCCGCGCCGCCGAAGTGTGTGGATGCGGTGCAGGCAGCTACGACATCGCGCAATTTCGAAGACGGTCTGATGACCGAGCGCGAGTTGTTCCTGAACCTGATGATGACGCCCGAGTCGCGCTCGCTGCGCCATCTGTTCTTCGCGGAGCGCGCGGCGTCGAAGATTCCGGATGTGCCGTCGGACACCCCCAAGCGCGACATCAAGAAGGTGGGCGTGATCGGTGCGGGTACCATGGGTGGCGGCATCAGCATGAATTTCCTGAACGCGGGCATTCCCGTGACGATTCTGGAGATGAAGCAGGACGCATTGGATCGCGGCATTGCGATCATTCGCAAGAACTACGAAGCGCAGGTCAAGAAGGGCAAGCTGAAGGCAGACAAGTACGAGGCGCGCATGGCGCTGCTGTCCACTTCGCTCGCCTATGACGAGCTGAAGGACTGCGACCTGATCATCGAGGCCGTGTTCGAAGACATGGGCGTGAAGGAGCAGGTGTTTTCCAAGCTCGACGAAGTGGCCAAGCAGGGCGCGATCCTGGCATCGAACACGTCGACACTCGACGTGAACCAGATCGCCTCGTTCACCAAGCGCCCGCAGGACGTGGTGGGCATGCACTTCTTCAGCCCGGCCAACGTGATGAAGCTGCTGGAAGTGGTGCGCGGAGAGAAGACCGCCAAGGACGTGCTCGCGACCGTGATGGCGTTGGCCAAGAAGATCAAGAAGACGGCGGTGGTCTCAGGCGTGTGCGATGGCTTCATCGGCAACCGCATGATCGAGCGCTACAGCCAGCAGGCCGGTTTCCTGCTCGACGAAGGCGCAACGCCCGAACAAGTGGACAAGGCGATCGAGAAGTTCGGTTTCCCGATGGGTCCGTTCCGCATGATCGACATGGCGGGCAACGACATCGGCTGGGCGATCCGCAAGCGCCGCGCGGTCGAGCAGCCCGACATGAAGTACAGCCGAACCGCTGACCTGCTCTGCGAGATGGGCCGCTTTGGCCAGAAGACCAGCGCGGGCTGGTACGACTACGAAGCCGGCAAGCGCGACGCCAAGCCAAGCGCCGTGGTGCTCAAGATGATCGAGGACTACCGTGCCAAGCAGGGCATTGCGCAGCGCAAGATTTCGGATGACGAGATCGTGCAGCGTCTGGTGTTCTCGCTGGTCAACGAAGGCGGGAAGATTCTGGAAGAGGGCATCGCCTCCAAGTCCGGCGACATCGACATGGTCTATCTCACCGGCTATGGCTTCCCGATCTGGCGCGGCGGCCCGATGCACTATGCGGGCGAGGTCGGTCTGTTCAACGTAGTGCAGGCGATGAAGCGCTTTGCGCGCAATCCGCACGACGACGCCAAGGCCTGGGCACCGTCCAAGCTGATCGTCGACTTGGCCGCGCAAGGCAAGACGTTTGAATGACAACGCGGAGCGGCTTGAGCGCTTCCCCCCGATCTACGCATAGAACACAAGGAATATTGCAATGACCTCCGCAGTGATTGTCTCCACCGCCCGCACCCCGCTCGCCAAGAGCTGGAAGGGCTCCCTCAACATGACTTATGGCGCCACGCTTGGCGGCCATGCGGTGCAGCATGCCGTGCAGCGCGCGGGCATCGATGCCGCCGACATTGAAGACGTGATCATGGGCTGCGCCTTCCCCGAAGGCACCGATGGCCAGAACATTGCGCGCCAGATCGCCATCCGCGCGGGCCTGCCGGTCAGCGTGTCGGGCCTGACCATCAACCGTTTTTGCTCCTCCGGCCTGCAGACCATCGCGCTCGCGGCCCAGCGTGTGATTGCGGGCGAGGGTGATGCGTATGTGGCTGGTGGCCTCGAGAGCATCTCCTGCGTGCAGCAGGAGATCAACCAGCACATGATGGTCGACCCGCAACTCGCAAAGCAGAAGCCGGAAGTTTTCTGGTCCATGCTGCAGACGGCGGAGCAGGTTGCCAAGCGCTACAACGTCAGCCGCGACGCGATGGACGAATACGGCGCGGGCAGTCAGCAGAAGGCCTGCGCCGCACAGGCGGCTGGGCTGTTCAAGGACGAGATCGCGCCTATCACTGTGACGGCTGGCGTGGTCGACAAGACCCTTGGCCTGATCACCAAGGAGGTGACGCTGAGCGTGGACGAAGGTCTGCGCGAAGGCACAACCAAGGAAGGCATCAGCGGTTTGAAGTCGGCACTGCCTGGGGGTGTGGTGACGGCCGGCAACGCGAGCCAGTTCTCCGACGGCGCGGGTGCCTGCGTGGTGGTGAGCGAAGACTACGCGAGCCGCAAGAACCTCAAGCCGCTGGGCCGCTTTCTCGGCTTCGCGGTGGCTGGTTGCGAGCCCGACGAGATGGGCATCGGCCCGGTGTTTGCGGTGCCCAAGGTGCTCAAGAAGCTGGGGCTCACGGTCAATGACATCGACCTGTGGGAGCTGAACGAAGCCTTTGCCGTGCAGGTGCTTTATTGCCGCGACAAGCTGGGCATTCCGGCGGACCGTCTGAATGTGAACGGCGGAGCGATTGCGCTGGGGCATCCGTATGGGGTGAGCGGGCAGCGACTGACCGGGCATGCGCTCATTGAAGGCAAGCGACGCGGCGCCAAGCGGGTGTGCGTCACCATGTGCATAGGCGGCGGCATGGGCGCTGCAGGCGTCTTCGAAGTTTTCTAAGCGTTTCTTTAAGTTGGATTGAAGCCGCTTGTGTGATTGACGCAGGCGGCTTTTTTTTGGGCTTTACGAAGCCTGATCGGCTTCGACGCCTAGCCTGAGGGGCTGTCTTGGCATTGTGGCTATCAGTTCCGGCGATTTTTTACTCTGCTTGGGCCCGCTGTTTGGGGGCCCGGAACGTTCTAACTTTTGATTGAGTTTTCATGAGCGCTCTTCGTTTTACCGTTGATTTTCTTTTGAATGACTGGCTATGCGCCACTTCGCTCACGCAGCGCGAGCGCTTTGCGGATCATTCGCGCGAGACCTTCGATGCCGTGCTCGATACCTGCGAACGCATCGCGCGCGAGAAGTTTGCGCCGTTCAATCGCACCGTTGACGTGCAGGAGCCGCATTTCGATGGTGAGCGGGTGGTGCTGCCTCAGTGCACTTACGACGCGCGCCTGGCCTATGCGCAGAGCGGGATGCTGAGTGCCGCGCAGGACTATGAGCTGGGCGGCATGCAGTTGCCTTATGTGGTGGAGGCGGCGGCGAATGGGTTCTTTGCGTGTGCGTCGGTCAGCATCAACACCAGCATGCTGACGTCGGCGAATGCCAATGCGATTCTGGTCGCGGGGTCGCCTGTGCAGCAGCGCGTGTTTGCGGCCAATGAGTTCAGTGGGCAATGGGCCGGAACGATGGCGCTGTCGGAGCCTCAGGCGGGGTCGTCGCTCAGCGACATCGCGACGCGGGCCGAGCCGGATGGGGAGGGGGTTGAGGGCGATGCGCTCGGTGCACGTTATCGGCTGCGTGGCAACAAGATGTGGATCAGCGCGGGCGAGCATGAACTGACTGAGAACATCGTGCATCTGGTGCTCGCCAAGATTCCCGATGCGGATGGCAGGCTGGTGGCGGGCGTGAAGGGGATCTCGCTGTTCATCGTGCCCAAGCATCTGGTGAACGAGCGCGGCGAGCTGACCGGCGAGCGCAACGATGTGGCGCTGGCGGGGCTGAACCACAAGCTCGGCTGGCGCGGCACGACCAATACGCTGCTGAATTTTGGCGAGGGCAGGTATCCCGTGCGCGGCAAGGCGGGGGCGATCGGCTATCTGGTCGGCCAGCCCGGCGAGGGGCTCAAGAACATGTTTCACATGATGAACGAGGCGCGCATCGCCATCGGCATGGCGGCGACCATGCTGGGGCTTGCGGGCTATTACGCGAGTCTCGACTATGCGAAGACGCGCATACAGGGGCGGCCCGTGGGGCAGGGCGGCAAGGACGCGTCGCAGCCGCCCGTGCCCATCATCGCGCACGCGGATGTGAAGCGCATGCTGCTTGCGCAGAAGGCCTATGGCGAAGGGGCGTTGGCGCTCAATCTCTATTGCGCGAAGCTGGTTGACGAGGGCCGCACTGCGCCTGTGGACGAGGCTGGACGCGCCAAGCTGCTGCTCGAAGTGCTCACGCCGATTGCCAAGAGCTGGCCGAGCGAATGGTGTCTTGAGGCGAATTCACTTGCGATCCAAGTGCATGGCGGTTATGGCTACACGCGCGATTTTCCGGTCGAACAGTACTGGCGCGATAACCGTCTGAATATGATCCACGAAGGCACGCACGGCATACAGGCAGCCGATCTGCTGGGCCGCAAGGTGCGCATGCTGGGCGGCTCGGGCCTCAAGCTGTTGGCCGAGACGGTGAACGCCACCATCCAGAAGGCCATGGCGCATGCATCGCTCTCAGGCCATGCGAATGCGCTGACGCGTGCGCTCGCCGATGTGGGCTCCGCCACCAAGGCCGCATGGGCCAACGAGAATGCGGACGAGGCGCTGGCCAATGCCGTGCCCTATATGCAGGCCTTCGGTCACATGGTGATCGCGTGGATGTGGCTGGATGTGGCGTGCAGTGCGCTGGAAAGGGATGCGGCGCTCTCCGACCAGCGCAACGTCGGCCGTGTAAGCGCGATGCGCTTTTTCTTCGGCTACGAGCTGCCCAAGATCGGTGCCTGGCTGCAGGTGGTGCGGGCTCGTGACATGACCTGTGCGGACATGGAGGTGGATGCATTCTGAGGGCTGTTAAGAGCCCGACGCAGGGTATTGAGCCCTCGCTGTCTGGGGGTTAGTTCACACGCTTGTGTTGAGAACCATTACTATTCGCGGCATTCCGGTACGAGGCGCTCCCTGCGGGCGCTGCGCCAACGGCGTTCACAAACACTTTGGGACTCGACATGAAGCATCGCTTTTCTTTCGCTTTGACGGTGGCTGCGCTGGCCGCCTTGGCAGCCATGGTTGCCGTACCTGCTCAGGCCGCAGCCGACGAGGTGACGGTCTACACGACGCGTGAGCCTGCGCTGATCCAGCCGCTGCTGGCTGCGTTCACCGCGCAGAGCAAGATCAAGGTGAATACGGTGTTCGTGAAGGACGGCTTGCTCGAGAGGGTGAAGGCGGAGGGCGAGCGCTCGCCCGCCGACGTGCTGATGACGGTGGACGCGGGCAATCTGCTTGATCTGGTGGAAGGTGGTGTGACGCAGCCGGTGAAGTCCGCCGCGCTTGATTCCGCGATCCCCGCGAACCTGCGCGGAGCCGATGGCTCGTGGTATTCGCTGTCTTTGCGTGCGCGCGTGCTGTATGCCGAGAAGAATCTGGCGCTCAAGAGCTTCCGCTACGAAGATCTGGCCGATCCCAAGTGGAAAGGCAAGGTCTGCATCCGAGCGGGCCAGCATCCTTACAACACCGGCCTGATTGCCGCGATGATCGCGCATGACGGCGAGGCCAAGACCGAGCAGTGGCTGCGCGGCGTGAAGAACAATCTGGCGCGCAAGGCCACCGGCGGCGACCGCGACGTGGCGCGCGACATTCTGGGCGGCATCTGCGACATTGGCCTCGCCAACACCTACTACGTGGGCCACATGAAGGCCTCCAAAGAAGGCACGGACGCGCGCAAGTGGGGCGATGCGATCAAGGTCATCAAGCCGACCTTCGCCAACGAAAAGAGCGGCGGCACGCACGTCAACATCTCCGGCGCATCCGTCGCCAAGCACGCGCCGCAGCGTGCCAATGCAGTCAAGCTGCTGGAGTTCCTGGTCTCTGAGCCCGCACAGAACATGTATGCCCAGGCCAACTACGAGCACCCGGTGCGCAAGGGCGTGGCGCTTGATCCGGTGGTCGCGCAGTCCATTGGCGAGCTGAAGATCGATCCGCTGCCGCTGACCGAAATCGCCAAGCACCGTAAGCAGGCAAGCGCGCTGGTGGACAAGGTGGGCTTTGACCGCTGAGTCGGCCACGACCCCGCTTTCTGACCCAACACCCATGACGGGGCGCTCGGCTTTTCGCCGGCGTCCCGTTGGTGCTTTGTGGCAGGGCACATCGGTGCTGATCGCGCTGGGGGTGCTTGCGCCTGTGGTGTCGCTGATCTGGCTTGCCCTTGGTGCCGATTGGGCGCACTGGACGCATCTGGTGCAGTACGTGCTGCCCGATGCGGCGCTCAACACCGCGCTGCTGATGGCGGGCGTGGGCGTGCTCACGCTGGTGATCGGCACCGGCTGCGCGTGGCTGGTCAGTGCGCATGATTTTCCCGGCCGCAAGGTGCTGCACTGGGCGCTGCTGTTGCCGCTGGCGATGCCTGCGTACATCGTCGCGTTCGCGTATCTCGATCTGCTGCACCCCATCGGCCCGGTGCAGGGCGCGCTGCGCTGGATGCTGGGCTACAGCAGTCCGCGCGAATGGCGGCTGCCCGATCTGCGCTCGATGGGGGGCGCGGTATTTGTGCTCGGCTTTGTGCTCTACCCCTATGTCTACATGACCGCGCGTGCCATGTTCATGACGCAACCCGCGCATCTGATGGAGGCTGCGCGCATGCTCGGCGAAAGTCGCTGGGGCGCGTTCCGCCGGGTGGCCCTGCCGATGGCACGACCGGCGCTGGCTGTGGGCCTGAGCCTTGCGCTGCTGGAGACGCTCAACGACATCGGCGCGTCCGAATTCCTCGGCGTCAACACGCTCACCGTGGCGGTCTACACCACCTGGATCACTCGCACCGATCTGGCCGGAGCCGCGCAGATCGCGTGCTCGATGCTGCTCGTCGTCGTTGCGCTGGTGTGGATGGAGCGCCATGCGCGCCGCCATCAGCGCTACGGCTCGGCACAGCGCATGCGTGCGATCCAGCCCGAGCGCCTGCATGGCGTGAAGGCATGGCTGGCCGCGCTGTTCACCACTGTGCCGGTGCTGATTGGCTTCGCCGCACCCGCCGCTTATCTGTGCTGGGAAAGCTACAAACGACTGAGCCAGGGGCAGGGCGTTTCCACCGGCCTGTGGATGAGTCTTGGCAACACGCTGACGCTCGCGCTGGGCGTGACGGTGGTGACCGTGATCGCCGGCCTCATCGTCGCCTGGGCCACGCGCAACAGCGTGAGCACGCGTGCGCCGTCGCGCTGGCAGGCCCGCGTCGCAACGCTCGGCTATGCGATCCCTGGCACTGTGCTCGCGATTGGGTTGCTCACCCCCGCGCTGGCGATGGATGCCGGTATCGCGCGCTTGCTGCATCTGCCGGGGCTGCCGTTGATGGCGCTTGGTGTCGTGTTGGTCGTGGCCTGCTGCATCCGCTTTCTGGTGATCCCCGTGGGCGGTATCGAGTCCGGGCTGCAGCGCATTCCCGCGACGCTGGAACAGGCCTCGCGCCTGTTGGGCGAGACGGCCTTTGGCACGCTGCTGCGCGTGCATTTGCCGCTGCTGCGACCCGCCATCGCGACCAGCGCGCTGCTGGTGTTCGTCGATGCGATGAAGGAGCTGCCCGCTACGCTGCTGCTGCGCCCCGCGAACTTCGATACGCTCGCCACCTGGCTCTACGCCGAGGCCGCGCGCGGCACCTATGAAGAGGGGGCGGTAGCGGCCTTGCTGATCGTGGTCGCGGGCCTGCTGCCCGTGGTATTGCTCGCGAGGACCCAGCTGCAGCCGGGCGCGCAACCTTTGGAAAATCACCCGGAATGACGACATGACGGCCGCCCTGCAAATCGACCACCTGAGCCTCTCCTACGACACGCCGCGCGGCCCGCATCCGGTCGTGCGCGACTTCGCGCTCGTGGTCGAATCGGGCGGCATCGCCTGCCTGTTTGGCCCCTCGGGTTGCGGCAAAACCTCGGTGCTGCGTGCGATTGCGGGCTTCGAGCCGGTGCAGGGCGGCGAGATCCGGCTCGGCGACGCGGTGCTGTCGTCGCCATCCGTGCATCTGCCGCCAGAGAAGCGCCATGTCGGCATGATGTTCCAGGAATACGGCCTGTTCCCGCACCTCACGGTCGCGCAGAACGTGGTCTTCGGCCTGCGCCGCCAAAGCCATGCTGAACAGCACGCCCGCTGCGACGAACTGCTCGCGCTCGTGGGTCTGCGCGACGCCGCAAAGAAGTACCCGCATGAGCTCTCCGGTGGCCAGCAGCAGCGCGTGGCACTGGCGCGCGCGCTTGCGCCGTCGCCCGCCTTGCTGCTGCTCGACGAGCCGTTTTCCAACCTCGACGCGGCTACGCGCGAACGCCTGACCATCGAGGTGCGTGACATCCTCAAGCAGACCGGCCAGACGGCCGTGCTAGTCACCCACAACGAGCACGAAGCCCACACCATGGCCGATTCCATGCTCGTCATGCACCCGCTCGCGGACGGCGCTCAGAATCCGGGTTCGCACTGATCGGACCACGATTGGCATGCCCTATACTGGCTTCATGTCATTGCGCAACGCATTCTCTCTCGATTGCCTCGTCACCGGAATTTCTCCGGTTGGCGCGCACGTGCGTTGCTTTGACCATTCTCCCAACACGCCTTCGCCTGCCATGACCTTGGCACCACCGCCCCCCACAGCGGTTGCAGCCAATCCGCCACCCGTTCTCGGGTAAATCGCGGTTTGATGGTCTGGTCACGCCTTTTCTTTTCCGTTTTCGTTTTCTGATTCGCTTGCATAGGCTGCTTGAGCCTTGCGTGCATCCGCGTGCGTTTTGGCGTGACCTGCTTTTTCGTTGGTTCTTTCCAGACTCAATGTCTGGATAGCAGGTGAGATCTTTCATGTCTTTTTCTACTTCTTCTTCAAAGTTTGATTCCGTAGGCCAACGCCTCGGGGCTTGGTCCGGAACCGTCGCTGCATGCGCGTTCGTCATCCTCTGGGGCAGCTCCGCCATCGTGACGAGATGGGCCCTGGACCACGGCAGTGCGTCGGCTGTGCTCATTGCACGATATGCCATCGCCTTGCTCGTGCTGCTGGCGGTGATCGGCAACCCACGCCGCTGGCTGCCCGAACCCGGCACCCGCAAACGCATCGCCATCGCAGGCTTGGTGATGATCGCGGGCTACTCGGTCTGCTACTTTGAATCCATGTCCATGGGCATCACTCCCGGCATGCTCGCCGTAGTGCTCGGCGTGCAGCCAGTTTTGACTCTTTTGTTGTTGGAGCGTCGCTTCACGGCGATGCGCCTGTGCGGCCTGCTGCTGGCATTGGTCGGTCTCGTGATGGTCGTCTGGCAGAGCCTCATGCGCACCGGCTTTGACGTCACCGGCATGGCCTTCGCGCTGGGTGCGCTCTTGTGCATCACCACCGGATCGCTGCTGCAAAAACGCGTTCAGCAATCGCCGCAGCAGGTCTTACCGCTGCAATACATCGTGACCTTGCTGGTCTGCGCTGCCTTTGCACGGGTGCAGCCGCTGCGTTGGGAGATGAACTGGAGCTTCTGGCTGCCAGTGCTGTTTCTCGCCATCGTCACTTCGGTGTTTGCTCAGTTGTTGCTCTACAGGCTGATCCAGGGTGGGAATCTGGTCAATGTGACCAGCTTGTTTTATCTGGTGCCGGCGGTGACAGCGGGGTTGGATTTTTTGGTGTTGGGGAATGCGATGAGTGCGCTTGTTGTGTTGGGGATGGTGTGTGTTTTGGCGGGGGTAGTGGTGGTGCATCGGAAGCCTTCGAGCGTTGCTTCGACGTAGATTTCTTCTTTTTTTCAGCGCCTGCAGGGGGGCGCGGAGGCCGGGAGTTCCGCCCGGCGGCGGAGTCACCTTTTGCTTGCGCGCAAAAGGTAACCCAAAACGCGCTTTTCAGTACCCGCGGCAGAACTTACTGCGCGACTACGTCGCTCCGTTCGGGCAACCGCCGCGAGTTAGAGTTTTCATAAAAGGAATATTCGGCACGTCGCTTCGCTCGTGGCGCTCATCTCGCGACATCGCGAGATGTTGGAGTGCGAGTGCCGTGCGATTTATTGACTGTCGCGAGATGCCCTCACGCAAAAGAGCAGTGGGCGTTTGAGCCCCAACGCAGCTACGCAACCACCCCCGGCACGAGCGAAGCGACGTGCCGCAAACACCTCTTTCTCCACTGATTTCCGGCGGTTGTTTGAGCGGAGTGACGAAGGAACGCAGCGAGTTCCGCCCGATGACTTCAAAAGCGCGTTTTTGATTACTTTTTGCGCGCAAGCAAAAAGTGATTGCCCCGCCGGGGGCAGTCCCAGCCTCCGTACGCAACCCCCCAGCAGTCGCTGAACCAGATAACCAAATCACAAAGCCACCACCCCACAATACAACACGATATACCGAACCAACGTCTCGGTAACCCGAACCATACTCCCCACACTCACACATTCATCCACCCCATGAATGTTCCGAGCCACAGGCCCGTAATTCGTCACCGCCCAATCCGTCATCAACCGGAAATGCCGCCCATCGGTCGTCGCCGTACAAGCCAGATGCCGAGGCGCCTCCCCGTGCATCGCCTCATGTGACTCGGCCAGCAACTGCATCGCCGGATGCTCAAGATCGTAGACACACCCGGGAGCAGCAAACCCGTTGGTCTCGATCCTCACCACCAGATCCGGATTGAGCCGCGCCGCCGTCCGCTCGATGAAATGCGAGAACCATTCAATCGCCTCGCGCGCACCACGATCTGGATAGAAGCTCGCACGGATACCCATGGTGCAGGTGCAGGGCACCGAAGATTTCCATTCGCCTCCCTCGATGGTGCCTAAATTGATGTTGATCGGCTGCTCGACATGCGCGAACGCGGGATGGCGGTTCTCGGGAAGATTCCATTCCTCCTGCACCTCACGCAGCGCTCGCATGATCTCGATGCCCGCTTCAATCGGGTTCAGGCCCTGGTTCATGTAGGCCACATGGGTGGGGCGGCCGGTGAGCGTCACGGTCAGCCAGCACACGCCTATCTGCGCGGACATCAGCGTTTCGGCAAATGGCTCGGGAAGCACGACCGCGTCAAAGCTTGCATAGCGGGCCTTGGTGCGTGCGCGCTGCAATGCGCCCAGCGTCACCAGCGTGCCGTTGCCGGTGTCTTCTTCGTCGACCACCGTGTTGATGCCGATGCGCGAGGCGGGGCGCAAGCCCATGGATTGCAGGGTGCGCAGCGCGGCAAGGGCGCAGACGATGCCGCCTTTCATGTCGCCCGCGCCGCGCCCGTAGATCCAGCCGTCTTTCTCGTAGGGATCGAACGGCTGCTTTTCCCACAGTGATTCGGGGCCGGTGGGCACCACGTCGAGGTGGCCGTTGAACAGCAGGTTGCCGCCCATGTTCGGCTCAACGTCTGCAGGCGGTTCCATCACGGCAAGCAGGTTGTAGCGCTCGCCGTCGGGGTTGCAGGGGCAGCTGAACAGCGGGTGCGATGCCATGTCGGCGGTGTTCATCGGCAGGCGCTCGGTGACGAGGCCAAGCTCATCAAGCAGCGCCTCCATAGTTTCGCAGGCGGGCGTTTCCTGGCCGCTCAGGCTCGGTGCGCGCACGAGTTGAATAAGGGCTTCCCTCATATAGTCGGTCTGCGCGAGCACGGCCTGGCGGATGGCGGCCGTGTCGGGTACGGATGATGACAACGTGATGGAAGAAGCAGGGCGTTCGATGTCGGAGGCTGAATAGGTCATGTCGTGCTCTTTTGCAAGGAGCGTGCCTTTGCCATTCACGCAAGCCTGTGGCCTGACCAAGCAGAGGCAGTCCCCCAAAACGGTGAAAAAATTGTTGCCAAATGCACCAAATTGACCATCTGGTCAGGCCACTTTGGTGCGAATACGGTAGGCGCATACGTAATATCACGCAGCCTTTCTTCATTGAGGATAGGGGTTTACGCCGGATTGCGTGGTGGCACGGTGTTTGCATAAAGTGGTCAGACCACCTTGGATGGGTGGAAGGAATGAACCCAATGCAAACCGCCGACACCGTGATCGAACCAATCGCTGCCGCCACGGGCGCGCCAACGTGGAGTGAGGCTGAATGGGCCGTCCGCAAGGACTTGGCCGCCGCCTATCGGCTCATGGCCCATCTGGGGCTGGACGACAGCATCTACACGCATATTTCGGTGCGCGTTCCGGGCCGCCACGACCAGTTTTTGATCAACCCGTACGGCATGCTGTTCCGTGACGTGACGGCGTCCTCGCTGGTCAAGGTGGGGGTGGATGGGCTACTGGTGGAGCCTTCCGACTACGACGTGAACCCGGCTGGTTTCACCATCCACAGCGCGCTGCACATGGCGCGCCACGACGCGACGTGCATCGTGCACACGCACACCGTCGGCGGCGTAGCGGTGTCATCCATGGCCTGCGGTCTGCAGCCTTGCAATCAATGGGCGCTGCAGTTCTACCACCGTGTGGCGTATCACGACTTCGAAGGCATTGCGCTGAACCACGAGGAGCGCGAGCGTCTGGTGCGTGACATGGGCACCGAGCACAAGGCGCTGATCCTGCGCAATCACGGTCTGTTGACCATCGGTGCGACTGTGGCCGAGGCTTTCATCAACATGTTGAATCTGGAGCGCGCCTGCCGCGTGCAGGTGGCCATCCAGTCCGCAGGCCAGATCACGCAGGTCGTGCCCACTGATGTCTGCGAGCTCACAGCCCGGCAATACGAAGAAGGCGCAAGCAACCGCCTGCCGGGCGCGGCCGATCCGCATGCGCGCGAATGGCGTGCGATGAAGCAGCGCCTGCAGCCGGGCAGCACCGTTCCATATGACGCGTGATGGCGGACGCTTGACCTGAAGCGGCGCTGACGCCGCTTCTGTTTTTCAGGACTCCCGTTCAGCGATTTTTTTCATGCCGCAGACCTGCGGCAGGGGACTGTTTTGTCCCGATATTTTCCGAATTTTTCCTCAAGGAGTGACTCATGAAACGACGCGAACTGATCCAACTGACCGCTTCCAGTCTTGGCCTGACCATTGCAGGCGTGCCGCTTTCTGTGCTCGCACAAGGCAAGGCCGGTGGCACCATCAACGCCATCGTGCAACCCGAGCCGCCGGGGCTGATGCTCGGCATTCTGCAGAACGCACCCACGCAGATGGTGGCGGGCAACATCTACGAAGGTCTGGTGCGCATGACCGAAAAGCTCGAGCCCGTGCCCGCGCTGGCCGAGTCGTGGAAGATGAGCGACGACGGCCTGACCTGCACCTTCAAGCTCAAGAAGGGCGTGAAGTGGCACGACGGCAAGCCGTTCAGCAGCGCCGATGTGGTGTTCTCGGTGGACGTGTTTCTGCGCAAGACACACGCCCGTCTGCGCGGCAATCTGGGTGTGGTTGAGTCCATCACCGCGCCCGACGCGAACACCGTGGTCTTCAAGCTCAAGCAGCCCTTCGGCCCGTTCCTCGGCCTGTTCGAGGTCGGCTCGATGCCGATGGTGCCCAAGCACGTCTATGAAGGCGCGGCCGATTTCCTCAACCATCCGGCCAACAACAAGCCCATCGGCACGGGGCCGTTCAAGCTCAAGGAATGGGTCAAGGGCTCGTACATTCAACTCACCGCCAACGAGGACTACCACGTGCCCGGCGTGCCTTCGGTGAAGGACGTGTACTTCCACGTGATCCCCGATGCCGCATCGCGCGCGGCCGCGTTCGAATCCGGCAAGGTGGACGTGGTGCCCGGCGGTGCCGTCGAGTTCTTCGATGTGAAGCGTCTCGCCGCGCTGCCCGGAGTCGCTGTGACCACCAAGGGCTGGGAGTTCTTCGCGCCGCAGTCGTGGCTGTGGCTCAACAATCGTCGCAAGCCTTTTGACAATCCCAAGTTCCGCCAGGCCATCATGTGGGCGCTCGACCGCGAGGCCATGGCCAAGATCGCGTGGCACGGCTACGCCAAGCCTGCGATGGGTCCGCTCAACAGCTCGGTGAAATTCTACACCGAGAAGGTCACGCACTACAAGCGCGACCTCGACAAGGCCAAGGCGCTGATCAAGGAGTCGGGCTACAACGGTCAGCCGTTGCGCCTCTTGCCGATGCCTTATGGCGAGAGCTGGATGCGCGTGGCCGAGATCATCCGCCAGAACCTGATGCAGGCCGGCATCAAGGTGGAGATGGTCTCCACCGACGTGGCGGGCTGGAACTCGCGCCTCAACGAGTGGGACTTTGACATGTCCACCACCTATGTCTTCCAGTACGGCGACCCGGCGCTCGGCGTGGCACGCAACTACATCTCCAGCCAGATCGTCAAGGGCTCGCCGTTCAACAACGTCGAGGGCTACAGCAACCCCAAGGTGGATGCGTTGTTCGATGCCGGTGCCCGCGAGATCGACCCCGCCAAGCGCGCAGTCATCTACGAGGAAGTGCAGAAGCTGCTGGTCGATGAGGTGCCCGTCGCGTGGCTGCACGAGATGAAGTTCCCGACGCTCTACCGTACCAAGATCGACAACCTGATCAGCTCGGGCATCGGTCTGAACGACAGCTTCGCCTACGCCAAGCTCAAGTGAGAAAGATGGCGCGGGCCTGCGCTGCAGAGCCCGCGCTCAACGCTCCGCATGTGGGGCGCGGCGGGTACGTGCCCATGAATGAACGAATGACCAGCGTGCCCGCCTCAAAGGACAAGACGCATGAACAGACTCCAACTGATGCTCAAACGCGTGATTCAGGGGCTCGCCGCCATTCTGATGATCGCCACCGTGAACTTCCTGTTGATCCGGGCGGCTCCCGGCGACCCGGTATCGGTGCTCGCGGGCGAGGCCGGTGCCTCGGACGCGCAATTCGTCGCGCAGCTGCGCACGCAGTTCGGGCTCGATCAACCGCTGCCCATGCAGCTCATGACCTATCTGGGCAAGGTGGTGCAGCTCGATCTGGGCTTCTCGTATCGCCAGCAGCAGCCGGTGATCGATCTGATTCTCGAGCGACTTCCCGCCACGCTGCTGCTCACCGGCAGCGCGTTCGTGCTGTCGCTGATCATGGGCGTGGCGCTGGGTGCTTGGTCCAGTCGCAAGGTGGGCACCTGGGTGGACAGCGGCATCACCGTGCTCGCGCTCGTGTTCTATGCCACGCCGCTGTACTGGCTCGCGATGATGGCGGTGCTGCTGTTCACCGTGCAGCTCAACTGGCTGCCGGGCTTTGGCTACTTCACCGTGGGCGCAGACCTCTCCGGCATGGCGTTCGCGTGGGACATCTTCCTGCATCTGCTGATGCCATCGCTCACGCTCGCGCTGTTCTACATGGCCGTGTATGTGCGGATGACGCGCTCGTCGATGCTGGAAGTCGCGCAGATGGATTTCGTCAAGACCGCGCGCGCCAAGGGCGTGCATCCGCGCCGCATCCATCACAACCACATCCTGCGCAACGCGCTCTTGCCGGTGGTGACGCTCGCGGGCATCCAGGCGGGCGGAATGATCGGCGGCGCGGTGCTCACCGAGACCGTGTTCAGCTGGCCCGGCATTGGCCGACTGATGTTCGACGCGTTGCTGCAGCGCGACTACAACCTGCTGATGGGCTGCTTCCTCGTCACCTCCGCGATGGCGGTGCTGTTCAACCTGATCACCGACTTCATCTACACGCTGGTCGATCCGCGCATCGAACTGTCCTGACACGCCCAACGCACACGAAAGAGCATTCATGAAAAACGCATTCTGGCGGCGCTTCTGCCGCAACAAGGGCGCCGTCGTGGGACTGGTGGTCGTGGTCATCGTCGCCATCGTGGCGCTGCTGGGCCCACTGTTCATCGAGTACGGTCCGTGGGACATGGTCGACTCGCCGTTCGTGCCGCCCATGGGCGCAGACGGCCGCCTTCTCGGCACCGACACCATGGGCCGCGACATCCTCGCTGGTGTGATCTACGGGGCGCGCGTGTCGCTGCTCATCGGCCTCGTTTCCACCGTGGTCTCGTTGATGATCGGTGTGAGCGTTGGCGCCATCTCCGGCTACTTCGGCGGTTGGGTCGATGCGGTGCTGATGCGCTTCACCGAGCTGTTCCAGTCGGTGCCGAGCTTTGCGCTGGCGATTGTGCTGGTGGCGATCTTCGAACCCTCGGTGGGATCGATGGTGGCGGCGATTGCCGTGGTCTCGTGGCCGCCGGTTGCGCGTCTCGTGCGCGGGGAATTCCTTACGTTGCGCCAGCGCGATTTCGTCTCTGCCGCTTTGCTGGCCGGTCAATCGACGCCGCGCGTGATCCTTACGCAGATCCTGCCCAACGCGGTCTCGCCCATCGTGGTGATGGCCTCGCTGATGGTGGCGAGCGCCATTCTGCTGGAGTCCAGCCTGAGCTTTCTCGGTCTCGGCGATCCCAACCAGATGAGCTGGGGCTACATGGTGGGTACGGCACGCACCGTGATGCGCCAGGCGTGGTGGATGGCGGTGTTCCCCGGCCTGTCCATCGTGCTGACGGTGCTGGCGTTGAACCTGGTGGGCGAGGGTCTGAACGACGGCCTCAATGCCCGTGCTGATGCAAAGCGATGAGCAAAAAGAAAAAAGAGAAAAGGAATCCGACATGAGCACCAACAACAACTTTCACGCTGAACCGGTACTGCAGGTCAAGGGCCTGAGCATTCGCCTGCCCAAGGGCGGTGACCGCGAACTCGCGGTGAACAACGTGAGCTTCGACCTGCTGCCGGGCCAGACGCTGTGCGTGGTGGGCGAATCGGGTTCGGGCAAGTCGATGATCGCCAATGGCGTCATGGGGCTGCTGCCGCGTCCACATGTGGAGCCCGTTGCGGGCGAGATCGTATTCGAAGGCAAGAACCTGCTCGGCTTCAACGAAGAGCAGTTGCGCGAGCTGCGTGGCCAGCGCATAGTCATGATTTTTCAGGAGCCGATGACGGCGCTGAATCCGGTCATGCGCATCGGCGATCAGCTCGAAGAAGTGTTCGATGCCCACCTCTCGTTGAGCAAGGCCGAGAAGCACAAGCGCATCATCGCCGCACTCACCGATGTGGGCTTGCCCGATCCGGAACTCATCGCCAAGAGCTACCCGTTCCGTCTTTCGGGCGGTCAGCGCCAGCGCGTGATGATCGCCTGTGCTCTGCTGCTCGAGCCACGTCTGCTGATCGCCGACGAGCCCACGACGGCGCTCGACGTGACCACTCAGGCGCAGATTCTCGAACTGATCCGCGAGCTGCAGAAGCGCCGTGGAACGGCGGTGTTGTTTATCACGCACGACTTCGGGGTGGTGTCCGAAATTGCCGACCATGTGGTCGTCATGCAGATGGGCGAGTGCGTGGAAGAGGGCGCGGCGAGCGAGGTGCTGCTGCGCCCGCAGCACGACTACACGAAGAAGCTGCTCGCCGCCATCCCGAAGGGCGTGGTGCGCGCACCGGCAGAGGAGCGTGCGGCGCATTTCGTGCTGCAGGTGCAGGATCTGGAGAAGGTCTACAACACCGGCGGCGGTCTGTTCAGCAAGGGCAGGCGCGTGCATGCGGCCAATGCCATCAACTTCGATCTGCGGCGCGGCGAGACGCTGGGTATCGTCGGGGAATCGGGCTCGGGCAAGTCCACCGTGGGCAAGTGCCTCGTGGGGCTGCATTCGTTCGACAGCGGCCGCATTCTGTTCAACGGAAAGACTCTGAACCCCGGCACCCGCTTCCAGTCGGTCGCCAAGAGCAAGATCCAGATGGTGTTCCAGGACCCGTATGCATCGCTCAACCCGCGCCAGCGCATCGGCTCGGCGATCGCATCGGGGCCGATTGCGCAGGGTGTATCACCCGACAAGGCGAAGGCGCGCGCGCTCGATCTGCTCAAGCTCGTGGGTTTGAAGGAAGAGGCGTACGACCGCTTCCCGCATGAGTTCTCGGGCGGCCAGCGTCAGCGTATCGGCATTGCCCGCGCACTGGCGCTCGATCCCGAACTACTGGTGGCTGACGAGCCGGTCTCGGCGCTCGACGTGTCGGTGCAGCAGCAGGTGCTCAAACTGTTTGCCGAGGTGCGCAAGGAGTTCGGGCTGTCGATGGTCTTCATCACGCATGACCTGCGCGTGGCGGGCGAGCTCTGCGATCACATCGCAGTGATGCAGCGCGGAAAGATCGTTGAATACGGCACGAGCCAGCAGGTGCTCTGCGCGCCTCAGCATGAATACACGCAGCGTCTGATCGACGCGATACCTAAGTTGGCAGTCGAGCCGGAGATGGCATGAACGTGAATGGTGAAACCGTTGTGGCTCTGCTGAGCCGCAGCCTGTGCATGGACTATCTCGCACCAGCAGTGCAGGGCGCATTTGCAAAAATTGGCGAGGGCGTCGAGTTGCGTTTTGTGGACACGGTGCGCGGCACGGACGCACTGCGCGATGGCGCGGAGGTGGATGTGGCGCTGTGCTGGGAACCCCAGCCCGGCCACTGGCCGCTGATGCCGAATGTGCGCCTCGTGCATTCAGTGGCGGCCGGTGTCGACCATATTCTGGAAGACCCAACGTTGCCCGCCGGAGTTCCGCTCGCGCGCATTCGCGATCCGCACATGGCGAGCGCCATGGCAGCCTATGTGACCTGGGCGGTGACGAGCGGCCACCGCGGCATGGATCGCTATGCCGCGCAGCAGCGCAGCCAGACTTGGGTTGAACATGCGGTGCAGCCTGCGACGCAGTACCCGATCGGCATTGCCGGCATGGGTACGCTGGGATCGCACTGCGCGCGCGCGCTGGCCGCCATTGGGTACCCGATGCGTGGCTGGAGCCGCAGTGCGCCGGTCAAGCCGGTAGCAGGCTGCGAGCACTTTGCGGGCGATGCGCAGCGCGGCGAGTTCCTGCAAGGACTCAAGGCGCTGATCTGCCTGCTGCCGCTCACCGAGCAGACGCGTGGCGCGCTCAATGCCGACTGCTTCGCGCAGTTGGGCAACGGCGCGCATGTGATCAACGTGGGGCGGGGCGCGCATCTGATCGAAAGCGATCTGCTTGTGGCGTTGGATGCGGGCCAGCTCGGACTCGCCACGCTCGATGCTTTCAACGTCGAACCCCTGCCCGCCAACGACGCGATGTGGTCGCACCCCAAGGTTCGAGTGACGCCGCACATTGCCACGCGCACCGCGCCCGAGGTGATTGCAGAGCAGACCGTGCGGCACTGGCAACAGGTGTGTGCGGGCGAGGTGCCGCACCACGCGGTCGACCGCGCAAACGGCTACTGAAGCGTGAAGCAGAGGAAGGACGCCACAGGCATGCAAGCATTTTTCGATACCGACCAGCTGCTGCACGATCCGCAGCAGTTCATGCGGCTGGGCCGCATCTGCCATCCCACCGATGTGCCCGACCGCGCCCATGCGCTGATCGCCGCCGTGCAGCAATGCGGCGGCAGCGTGAACCCTCCGCGCGACTGGGGCGTGGAGCATCTGCATCTGGTGCACAGCGCCGACTATATCCGTTATCTGAGCACCGCCTACACGCGCTGGCAAGCACTGGCCGATGTGGGGAAGAACCCCGGCATCGAGGTTCTCCCCAATCTCTCCCCATACTCCGGCGTCGTGCCGGGCGAGCGCCGCGTGCCTTGCCGCACCGATTCGTTGGTGGCGCAGACGGGCTTTTATCTGGGCGACCTGTCCTGCCCGCTCGGTCCGCAGAGCTGGCGCTCGATTCTGCGATCCGCACACAGCGCTGCATCGGCAGCGCAGGCCGTGCTCGACGGCGCGTCCATGGCCTATGCGCTGTGCCGACCATCGGGCCATCATGCGCACCATGACCGCGCGAGCGGCTTTTGCTACGTGAACAACGCGGCGCTGGCAGCGCAGATGCTGGCGCAGCAGGGCGGCAAGGTGGCGGTGCTTGATGTGGATGCCCACCATGGCGACGGCACGCAGAACATCTTCTATGCGCGCGGCGATGTGCTGACGGTTTCCACGCATGCCGACACGCATGACTATTTCCCGTTCTACACCGGCTATGCGGACGAGACGGGCAGCGGCGACGGTCTTGGCTGCAATTTGAATCTGCCGCTCGCGCACGGATCGACCACGGCGGATTTTCTGCCCGCGCTCGACACCGCCATCGAACGCATCGCGCGCTTTGCGCCGTCGGCCGTGGTGCTGTCCATCGGCTTCGACACTTATCGCGATGACCCGATCAGCGTGCTGCGTTTCGACTTCGACGCGTATCAGCATGTCGGTGAACGCCTGCGCGCGCTGGGCCTGCCGTTGGTCGTGGTGCAGGAAGGCGGCTACATGGTCGAGGCGCTCGGGCCAGGCCTCACCGCGCTGATGCGGGGTCTGCAAGACGCGGATGCAAACACTTTTTGAATCGACGAACACCCGGAGGATGAAGCAAATGGAAGCTTTCGAAATGACGACAACAACAACCGTGAATGTCAGCGGCGAACGTCTGTGGGATACGCTCATGGAGCTCGCACAGATTGGCGCGACGCCCAAGGGCGGTAACTGCCGACTCGCGCTGACGGACGAAGACGGTCAGGGTCGCGACCTCGTGACCGGCTGGATGCGCGAGGCGGGTCTGCGCATCGAGGTCGATGAGGTGGGTAACATCTTCGGCATCCGCGCGGGTCGCAACAACAGTCTTGCGCCGGTGATGACCGGAAGCCACATCGACACCCAGCCCACGGGCGGCAAGTTCGATGGCTGCTACGGCGTGATGGCGGGCCTCGAAGTGATGCGCGCGCTGCAGCAGGCCGACGTGCAGACCGAAGCACCGCTCGCACTCGCGATCTGGACCAACGAAGAAGGCTCGCGTTTCGTGCCGACGATGATGGGCTCGGGCGTGCACTGCGGCATCTTCGGCAAGGAAGTGGCGCTCACCGCGCGAGACATCAAGGGCGTCACCGTGGCTGAGGCGCTGCAGTCCATCGGCTATGCGGGCCGCATGCCCGTGGGCCAGCTCCAACCCGCGTGCTATCTGGAGGCGCACATCGAGCAAGGCCCGATCATGGAGGCCGAGAACAAGACCATCGGCGTGGTGACCGGTTCGCTCGGCCTGCGCTGGTATGACGTGACCATCACCGGCATGGAGGCACACGCGGGACCGACGCCGATGGCGATGCGCCAGGACGCGCTGTATGCCGCATCCAGCCTGATGCGCAGCGTGATTGATATCGCCAACCTGTCGCGGTTTGCGCCCGATGGTCGCGGCACCGTGGGCGAAGTGCATGTGTTTCCGAACTCGCGCAATGTGATTCCGGGGCAGGTGCGTTTCACCGTCGATCTGCGCCATCCGTTGATGCATCAACTCGACGCCATGGAGGCCACGTTCCGCGAAGCCGCAGCCACGCTCGCGGGCGAGGGCAAGGTGCGCGTCGAAGTCGTGGACGTGCAGGAGTTTCCGGCCACGCCGTTTGCGGCGCATCTCGTCGATGCGGTCGAGCAGTCCGCCGAGCAACACGGCATGTCGCACATGCGCATTCTCACGGGCGCGGGGCATGACGCGGTCTACATGGCGCGTGTCGTGCCGACCGCCATGGTGTTCGTTCCCTGCGAAGACGGCATCAGCCACAACGAGGTGGAGAACGCCGATCCCGCGCATCTGGAAGCCGGTTGCCAGGTGCTGTGCGACGTGATGCTCGCGCAGGCGGGCGTGGTGCAGCCGGACTGATTCAACCTGTCATCCGTTCATCCGCTTTTCTACTCAACCATCCATGAAAGCCTTCTCGGGGCTCTCCACGCGAACGCAGGGCATCGTGCTGTTTCTTGGCACGCTGTCGCTGTTCGCCTTCTACGACGCGTTCGCCAAAGCGATGCTCGCGCATCACAGCCCGGTGGTGATGAATCTCTCGCGCTACGTCACCACCAATCTGTTCGCGATGTGCTGGCTGTGGCAGGCCACACGCAACAATGGGCTGCGTGCCGCGCGCATCCTGCCGATGCTGCGCAGCCCGGCGCTCTGGGGGCGCAGCGTGAGCATCGCCATCGTCGGCACCGCGTTCATGGGCGCGCTTGTGACGATGCCGCTCGCCGAGGCGACCGCGATCTATTTCACCGCGCCGCTGCTGATGGTCGCGCTGTCCAGCCGCTGGCTCGGCGAGCGGGTGTCGCGCGCGCAGTGGTGCGCCGTATGGCTGGGCTTTGCGGGCATGTTGTGCATCGTGCGGCCCGGTGGTTCGCTGCCGTTCTTCGGCTCGATGTTGATGGTGCTCGCGGCTTGCTGCTACGCGGTCTTTCAGTTGCTCACGAGGGTGCTGGCAGGCAAGATTCCACCGGCCGTGCAGTTTGCGCACATGTCCTGGATCTGCATGGCCACCACGTTGCTCGCGACGCTCGCCGCCTGGCCCGAGCGTTGGCCGAGCGGCGCCGAATGGAGCGTGCTTGCCGCCGGAGCGCTCGCGAGCGTGGCGGGGCAGTTGCTGATGCTCGCGGCTTATCGGCGCGTGACGGCCAGCACGCTGGGGCCGCTGAACTATCTGCAACTGCTGCTGGCGCTGGCCATCAGCAGTTGGTGGTTCGGCCTCGTGCCGGATTCGCTCGCGTTGCTCGGAACGGTGCTGATTGCGGCCTCCGGCCTGTATCTCGCCTGCGGATTTTCCGGCAGCAAGCTCACAGCCAAAAGGCTCCCCGAGGCTTTGCGACAGAATGTCGTGTCCACCCCAACGTCAAGTCATGAAGTTTCAGCCTACCAACACGCAACGCCTGTACCGAGAGATCGCCGAACAGATTCGCGCCAAGATTGAAGCGGGCGAATTCCCGGTAGGAACCCGCCTGCCCGCCGAACGCGATCTGGCCGAGATGCTGGAGGTCAGCCGCTCCTCGGTCCGAGAAGCCATCATCGCTCTCGAGATCAACGGCTTTGTCGATGTGCGCGGAGGCAGCGGCGTCTATGTGACCTCGCTGCTCCCACGCTCGCCAGGCAATGCAGCGGCGCAAGCGGATGAGGTCGATGTCGGGCCGTTCGAGTTGCTGGAGGCGCGGCTTCTGGTCGAGCCCGATTGCGCGGCGCTTGCGGCGCAGAACGCTACCGCCGATCAGCGCCGGGCCCTGCGCAATGTGCACGCGGCGATGCAACTGGTGCAGCCGGTGAGCGAGAAAGCCAAGGGCGTGGGGTCGGCGCAGTACGACCGGCTGCTGCATGGGAGCATTGCCGAGGCCTGCGGCAACGCGGCGCTGGCGTCGGTGTGCATGCATCTGTGGGATTTGAGCGAGCGCTCACCGATTTTTCAGCGGTTGGATGCGCACTATGTGACGCAGCAGGATTGGACGATTGCGTGGGGGGAGCACACGCGGATCGTCGAGGCCATCGTGGAAGGCGATGCGGTAAGAGCCCGCCACGCCATGGCCTATCACCTGGTAGCCATCATGTCCCGTCTCCGTGAGAATCCTGCTTGGACGGCTTAGGTCGCTGTTTTCGTTGCTTGTTTTGGGACGGCAATACAGCCCCTCATGCGTTGTTGTCGAAGCCTTGCCGTATCGACATACTGTCTGCGGCTTCACGCCTGGCCTGAGGGGCTGTCTTGCCGTTAGGGTGGGGAATCGAGAGCCCTGCGCGCTTTGTTGAGTTGCTGTTTGAATTCAAACTCAAATTCAAATTCAAATTCAAATTGTTGCTGTTCAGGTTGCGGGTTGGCAGCAGGATTTCTTGGGGACTTGCTGCTCTTGCATGGGGAGCTTCCACCAGCGTTCTGTCGTGTGGGGCTGAGCGATGTTCAGGCGTTCGCCCATCATTGGCGTGGCGAGTGCGATGCCACGCTGCTGGCTGAGTTCGAGCACGCGTTCGAAGGGGTCCCACCAGGCGTGCATGGAGAGGTTGAAGGTGCCGTTGTGGATGGGCAAGAGCCAGCGGCCGTTGAGGTCGATGTGGGCCTGGACCGTCTGCTCGGGGTGCATGTGGACGTAGGGCCAGTGTTCGTTGTAGGCGCCGGTTTCCATCAGCGTGAGGTCGAAGGGGCCGAAGCGGCGGCCAATGTCGGCGAAGCCTTTGAAGTATCCGGTGTCGCCACTGAAGAAGATGCGTTGGTCGCCGTTTTCGATCACCCATGATGCCCAGAGCGTGCGGTTGCCGTCGCCGAGGCCGCGTCCCGAGAAATGTTGCGCGGGGGTGGCGGTGAAGCGTACACCGTTGATTTCCGTGCCTTGCCACCAGTCGTATTGCTGCACTTTTTCTGGCGGTACGCCCCATGCGACCAGTCGATCACCGACGCCGAGCGTGCAGAGGAATACCTGTGTCTTGCCTGCGAGCTGGCACACGGCCTGTTCGTCCAGGTGGTCGAAGTGATCATGCGAGAGCAGCACACCTTGCAGGGCGGGTAGTTCGTCGATGGAGATGGGCGGCGCATGAAAGCGCTTGGGGCCCGCGAAGCCAAAGGGCGACGCGCGCTTGGCAAAGACCGGGTCGGTGATCCACCAGCCGCCACGCAACTTCATCAACACGGTGGAGTGACCGAGGCGATACAGGCTGCCGTCGGGTGCCTTGTTCAACTCGGTTGTCGTCAGGCGCCGCACGGGAATGTCAACGGACGGTTCGGTGTTCTTGGGCTTGTTGAACAGAAAATCCCACATCAGCTTCGCGCCCGGCTGCGGCGTGTTGGCTGGGCGCGGCGTGATGTTGCGGAAGTGGCTGCCGGTCGATTGCGGCGACGCGGAGTAGTCGCCGATGGGCAGACCATTCAGCAGTTCTGAGAGATTCATCGCTTGTGCCTGTCTTGAGGAGTCTGCGCGGCGCGCATGGGGCTCTGTGCAAGATGGGTGTGGGTCTGCGCCGCTTCAACCCGTGCGACCGTTTCGTTTTGTAAATATGGTGGGCATGTGGAGGGCCGAGGCCAATGCCCGAAGCAGTGACTCAAGAAGGTCGCCATTGCTGCTTTCCTGAACAGGAGACTCCTGAACCAGCGTTGCGCTTGCTTGGCCGATGACGCCAAGCCGTACCCAGGTGCCCGCTGGCAAATCCCGTGGCTCCCAGGGCATGCCGCCGCCATAGAGCACATGCTGAAAGTGGATACCGCGCTGTTCCCATTCCAACTGCATTGTGCCTTGGGTGCAGCGCAGGGAGTGCAGGTCCGACGTGCAAAGCATTTGCGGCTGACCGCGTTTCAATGTGAAGGTGAGGCTTGCAGTTTCCATGGTCTTTCCTTGGTGATGGAAGGGTGTTGGGATGACTGCAAGCTTAGGTTTTGAAGTGCGGTAAGCACAGGCACACACAGTGCGAGAGCACCGCAGCACAGTATGGTTTGCGTGCTTCTGTTATGGTCGATTTGCGTGCAAGCTGTATCTGTTAGTCAAGCGCCGTGATCGGCACAATGGCTTGCGAAGCACGCGAAAGGACAAGGCGCATACATCATGGACAGCAGATTGTTGGCAGAGGCCGCCACAGCCATTGAATCGGCGTTGCACGACATTCCCTTGGGCGAGCAGCCCACTGCACACCTGTACCAGCGCTGGGCGGATCACTATGCCGAAGCCATTCATGCGAGCGTGCTCAAGGTGCAGGAGCGCATGCCGTCAGTGCGTGAACTCAGGCAGCGCCACGACGTGAGCCATACCACGGCGCTGCAGATCCTGCGTGAGTTGGAGTCGCGCGGCCTCATTGAAGCGCGCGCACGCGTGGGCTACTTTGTGCGCGGACAGACGCTTGACATGCCCACTGCGCGCGAGCCGCAGGCGCTGGTGCCGTTTGATGCGCGTGCCAACACCTTTGAGAGCATTGGCGACCGTATCTCGGATTACCTGAACAAGGCGCGGCTGATCGGCACATTCAAGGCCGATCTGGGCAGTGCCATGCCTGCGCCCGAGTTGTTCGACTCTTCGTTCCTGAATCGGCAGGCGATTGCGCTGCTCCGCGAGCAGCCTGACCTGCTGGTGAACGGACCATCGGCACCATACACGCACCCGGATTTTCAGGCTGCAATGGCGCGCTATGCACTGACCTTCGGACTCAAGATTCCGCCGATGCAGATCGCGGCGACGCTGGGCAACTCGGAGGCGGTGAATCTCTCGCTCGACGCACTCACGCAGGCGGGTGACATGGTGGCCATCGAGTCACCCACGTTTTACGGCATCGTGCAGGCGGTGGAGGCGCGCGGGCTGCGGGCGCTGGAGATTCCGTCGAGCCCGCACACCGGCATGTCGCTGGAGGCGCTGGAGTTGGCGCTGCGCAGCTACCCGGAACTCAAGGCTGTGATCGTCGTGCCGCACCTGCAGATGCCGCAGGGCGCGACCATGCCCGACAGCCACAAACAGCGCATCGTGGCCATGTGCTCGGAGCGCGGCGTGGCGCTGATCGAGGACGACATCTACCGCGAGTTTGTCGAAGATCCCGGCGTGCACCGGCCCTGCAAGGCTTGGGATGTGGACGGCACGGTGATCTACTGCGCCTCGCTTTCCAAGAGCTTTGCGCCGGGCCTGCGACTTGGCTGGATGAATGCCGGGCGCTGGCACGACAAGGTGCAGATGATCAAGTTCTCGCGCTCGCGCAACATGCCGCTGTGGCCGCAGCTGCTGGGCGCGCGCACGGTCGGCACGCCTTTTTACATGCGCCATCTGGCACGCATCCGCAAGGCCCTGCGGGAGCAGCGCGAGCAGGCGGCGCGTGCCGTTGCGCGCTACTTCCCCATCGGCACGCGCCTGAGCCTGCCGCGCGGCGGCCTGAGCATTTGGGTCGAGTTGCCCGAAGGCATTAGCAGCGCGCGGCTCTACGACAGCGCACTCGCGCTCGGCGTGCGCATTGCGCCGGGCGACATGTTTTCCAACACTGGGCATTACGGCCATTTCCTGCGCCTGTCCTGCGGCATGCCGTTCACCGCGCTGATCGAAGATGCTTATCGCGTGCTGGGACGCCTGATGCATGAGCAACTGGCGTTGCCCGCGCGCACCTGATTCCTGTCGAATTTGCTTTGATTTGAACTGAACTGAACTGAACTGAACAGTCACCACCATGACCACTGACATGACCCAGCGACTCGAAGCCATGCTCGCTTCGGGCAAGGAAACCTCGTTGCTGCGCTACACGCTCGGCAAGAACTACATCGAGGCTGAGCAGTTCGAGCGCGCACGCGAGCATCTTGAGCGCGCGGTAGAGCTTGACCCCAACTACTCGGTGGCATGGAAGTTTCTCGGCAAAGCAGCGCTCGAACTTGGCGACCGCGAGGCCTCGCGCGCTGCTTGGAATCGAGGGCTGGCCTGCGCCGAGGCGCGCGGCGATGCCCAGGTGGTCAAGGAGCTGGGCGTGTTTTTGCGCAGACTGGACAAGAGCGCCTGAGCGCTCCCCGTCACCCCAGAATGGTGCCGGCTGCCTCGCCCAGACCGATGCGCACGACACCGTCGCGCTCGCACCAGCCGCGCAGGATCAGCGTGTCGCCATCTTGAAGAAAGGTGCGCGTTTCTCCGTTGGGCAGATGAATGGGGATCTTGCCGCCCGATGTCAGTTCGAGCAGCGAACCAGCAGAGCCCTCCGTCGAGCCTGACAGCGTGCCCGATCCCAGCAGATCACCGGCCTGGAGGTTACAGCCGTTGACGGTGTGGTGCGTCACCAGTTGGGCCGCCGTCCAGTAGGCGGCATCGAGCGCCGAGCCATGCGTGAGGCGTATGGGGGCTTCGCCCGCTTCGCGCATGCGCGCGGTCTGGATCAGCACTTCGAGCAAGATGTCGAGCTGGCCTTGTTCGCGGTTGCGCTGGCCGTCCAGATAGGGGAGGGGCTGCGGGTCGTCCTTGGCTCGGGTGAAGGGTGAGCGAAACGGAGCCAGCGCTTCCATCGTCACGATCCACGGCGCGACGGTGGACGAAAAATTCTTGGCCAGAAATGGGCCGAGCGGCTGGTATTCCCAGGCCTGCAGATCGCGTGCAGACCAGTCGTTGAACAGCCCCACTCCGAACAGATGCGCTTCGGCGTTGTCGATGGAGATGGGGCTGCCCTGTGCATTGCCCTGACCAATGTAGTAGCCAAGCTCCAGCTCGTAGTCGAGACGCTTGGACGGCCCCAGCTCTGGC
The DNA here is from genome assembly GCF_011305995.1 of Diaphorobacter sp. HDW4A. Lineage (GTDB taxonomy): Bacteria > Pseudomonadota > Gammaproteobacteria > Burkholderiales > Burkholderiaceae_C > Diaphorobacter_A. The sequence continues at coordinate 1,348,489 of NZ_CP049910.1, forward strand.
GCTTTGGCATCGGGCGCGAGCGTCTGACCGTTCGGGCGCTTGACGGTGGTGCCGCTCACCACCAGCGAACTTGCACGGCCGTGGTAGCCGATGGGCACCCATTTGTAGTTGGGCATCAGCGGGTTGTCAGGGCGAAACAGCTTGCCCACCGTGGTCGCGTGGTGGATGCCAGTGTAGAAATCGGTGTAGTCGCCGATGCGGCAGGGTACGGTGTATTCGCAGGCGCTTTGGGGAACCAGCGCTTTCTGCCATGTGGCTTGTTTCGCGCTTTGGGCGGTGAGTCCTTCCGAGATCTTTCTGCGCAGTTGCACGCGCTCGGCAGGGACGGCGTTCATCAGCGCGTTCATGTCGTCGGTGTCGATGAGTCCCGTTGCGCGCAGGTCCAGTACCTGATCGCCGACGGCGACGCCGATGCGAAACGCATCTCTGCTGCCTGAGAGCCTGAAGCGGCCAAAGGGCAGGTTCTGGATCGGAAAATCCGTGCCCGCCGCGTTGGCCGATTCCACCCAGCTCTTGCGCTTGGGGTCGTGGGTTGCGTCGATTTCGTACATGATTTCTTCTCGCTCGCTCTGTGTGTCGGGTGCGGTGCGCTCAGTCGGTGCGTCCGTTGAATTGGTCTTTGAGGCCTGCCCAACAATCCGCGTAGTCCTGATCGAGCGGGGCCTGGCTCATCGCATAGGCCGTGGGGATGAAGCGGTAGCGGCTCTCGAACATGAAGGCCAGCGTGTTGTCCAGCTTGTGAGGCTTGAGGTCCGCGTGGCTGGCCTTTTCAAACGCTTCTTCATCGGGACCATGCGGCACCATGCAGTTGTGCAGGCTCGCGCCACCGGGTTTGAATCCACCCGGTTTGGCGTCGTATTCGCCGTAGACGAGGCCCATGAATTCGCTCATCAGATTGCGGTGGTACCACGGTGGACGGAAGGTGTTCTCCATCACCAGCCAGCGCGGCGGGAAGATCACGAAGTCGCAGTTGGCGGTGCCCGGCGTGTCGCTTGGCGAGGTGAGCACGGTGAAGATCGACGGATCGGGATGGTCGAAACTGATCGAACCAATGGTCATGAAATTCGCGGTGTCGTACTTCACTGGAGCCAGATTGCCGTGCCATGCGATCACGTTGAACGGCGAGCTCTTGGTGGGAGCGCGCCAGAAGCGGCCACCGAATTTCTTGATCAGTTCGTGCGGCGCGGCGGGTTCCTCGAACGCGGCCACCGGGGCCAGAAAATCGCGTGCGTTGGCGAGACCGTTGGAGCCGATGGGACCGAGCTCGGGCAGGCGAAATTGCGCGCCGTAGTTCTCGCAGACATAGCCGCGTGACGGACCTGCGCCAGCTTCCGAATCGGGTAGCGCCACCTTGAAGACCACGCCGCGCGGAATCAGCGCGATCTCGCCGGGCTTCACATCGAGCAGGCCCATCTCGGTGGTGATGCGAAGGCGGCCCTGCTGGGGCACGATGAGCAGCTCGCCATCGGCGTTGACGAACGCGCGCTGCTCCATCGAACGGGTGGCGAGATACATCAGTGAGCCCATGCCGATCTGCGCCTCGGCGTCGCCGTTGGCGGCGAGCGTGCGCATACCGTCGACGAAGTCCTGCTCCACGCCAGGCTCGAAAGCGATGGGGTGCCAGCGCAATGGTTCGGGTGGTGTGGCCATATCCCGGTCACCGCCGGTGGTCCACAGTGCTTGCGTGTAGGGCTGGTAGCGACCGGCGACGACTGAGGGCTGGCGGCGGTACATCCAGGTGCGGCGATTTTCGTGGCGCGGCGCGGTGAAGGCGGTGCCCGAGATCAGTTCGGGGTAGAGATCGAGTGGTGCGCGCTGCGGGCTGTTGCGGCCCTGGGGCAGCGCGCTCGGAACGGCTTCGGTGGCGTATTCGTTGCCGAATCCGCTCTGGTAGGAAAGCGGGGAGAGGGCTGCTGGCATGAAGGGCTGTCCTTGGGGCTGTGTGTTGCTCGACTGCGCTGACGATATCGTGAAGTGGGGCGCGGTCAGACCTGCACCGGATGCTACGCCCTGGCCGCCGAAAGCGCCTGCTTGAGTACCTGCAATGTACCAATGTGATTGGCCAGCAGGAGCACCAGACGGGCATTGAGCGCCTGACTTTCTTCGGCGCTGAGGCCCTGATGGGCCTCGATCAGCGCCTCGTAGAAATCGTCTGGGGATTGCATGTGCGGCGCGGTGATCAGCGTTTCCTGCATGGCGGATGCTCCTCAGGCAATGGCGGTGGAAGCGGTTCGGCACATCGCACGCGCCAGTGCCGCTCGCAGCGCCTCGGTGCGCGGTTCGCGCCAGCGGGCGGCCACGTGCTGGTCGGGGCGGATCAGATAGGTCGTTCCGTCCTGTGCGTCGTAGCGCCTTGCGGCAAGCGCGTGCGCCGCATCGAGCGGAATGCGCACGACATGGAGGGCGCAATCCGAATCTGCGATGGCGCGCAGGCTGGCCTTTGCCGTGGGGCCATCGCCGAAGACCAGCGCGCTGAAGCGTGTGTCGCACAACTGGCGCATCAGCCAGTCGGGCGATTGACCCTTGACGAAGGGTGCGTCGGCGGCCACCGCGCCGGGCACCATCAGCCCGCTGAAGCGGTCTGTATCGCCGGTGTTCAGCACCGAGTCGCCCAGCGTGGCGGGGACCGAGAGGCGCCCGCTGTTGACCATTCTTCTCGCGAAGGGATGTTGGCGCGCCAGATGCAGCGCGGCGTCGCGGAACAAGCGGCTCACGTCGCTCTTGGGGGTGATGAAGTCGGTCGCGCGGCTTGAGTTCAGGATGTTCTCGTCAGCGGCCGCCTCGCGTTCGCGGGCGTAGCTGTTAAGCAGCGCATCGGGCGCATCGCCGCGCAGCACGGCGGCGAGTTTCCAGGCGAGGTTTTCGCCGTCCTGCAACCCCGAGTTGGCACCGCGTGCGCCAAAGGGTGAGACGCCGTGCGCCGAGTCTCCGGCGAACAGCACGCGGCCGTGCCTGAACGAGTCCATGCGCTGGCAGGAGAAGGTGTAGACGCTCGCCCATTCGAGCGTGAACTCAGCGCCCTTGAACGGCGACGCATCGAGCATGGCGCGCACGCGCGGGATGATGTTCTCGGGCTTTTTTTCCTCCTCGGGATCGGCATCCCAGCCGAGCTGGAAGTCGATGCGCCACATGCCATCGGGCTGCATGTGCAGCAGCACGCTCTGATTTCGGTGAAAGCTCGGGTCGAACCAGAACCAGCGCTCGGCGGGGAACTGGACATCCATCTTCACATCGGCGATCAGAAAGCGGTCACGGAAGCTGCGGCCCTTGCTTTCGAGGCCGAGCAACTGGCGCAGTGTGGAGCGCGAACCATCGCAAGCCGCCACCCAGTCGACGTGCAGCAGGTAACTACCCTCGGGCGTTTCCACGGTGAGTTCGGCATGGTCGCCATGTTGCGCGATGCCTACCACCTTGTTGTTCCAGCGGATGTCGATCAGCGGCAGTTGCGCCGCGCGTTCGGCGAGAAAGCCTTCCACGTAATACTGCTGGAGATTCACGAAGGCCGGGCGCTCGTGGCCTTCTTCGGGCAGCAGGTCAAATTCGTAGATCTGCTCGTCTTGCAGAAACACGCGGCCGAGCTTCCAAGACACGCCCTTGCTGGCGATGGGATCACCGCAGCCGAGGCGGTCGAAGATTTCGAGCGACCGCTTGGAAAAGCAGATGGCGCGCGAGCCGCTCGAGAGTTTGTTGTCGTTGTCGAGCAGCACCACGGGCACGTGCTGCTGCGCCAGATCGATGGCGAGCGCCAAGCCCACCGGGCCCGCCCCGACGACGATCACCGGGTGCCGTGCGGGTGTGGCGGCGTCCTGATCGGTGTGGCGCAGATAGTCGAACGTGAGCTTCATCAGATGTCTCCCGGCCTGGAACGAGGTGCTGCTCACTGGTCTTCGAGCGACTTCCACATTTCCACGTCGCGCTCGGCCGTCCAGATGCGCGGGTCGGTGTACTGCGTGACCTCGTCGTAGCAGCGGGTCACGTCGAATGGCATGCAGTGGTCGAAGATCACCCAGTGGCCGTACCTGGGCTTCATCGCCGAGTAGGTGGCCTTGTAGACGGCGTTGAGATCCTTGCCCTCGGCCACGCCTTGTCTCACGTTGGCGAGCACGTCGGAGATGAACTCGCGGGTCTCGGTGAGGCCTGCTTTCACGGCCTCGGGCGTGGTGAGCGCCGCGCCGCGACCGGGCACCAGCACCTTGGGCTGGAGCGCTTCGAGGTTGCTGAGGGTCTGCGGCCAGTCGGTGAAGTAGGCGTCGCCCGCATATGGCGTTGCGCCGAACTCGACAAGGTCGCCCGACAGCAGCGCCTTCTCTCCCGGCAGCCAGACCACGGTGTCGCCCTTGGTGTGGCCACGGCCGAGCTGCAGCAGCTGCACTTCGAGCTTGCCGAGCCAGAGGGTCATCTTGCTGGTGAAGGTCATGGTCGGCCAGGTCATGCCGGGCGGCACGGTCTCGACGTTGCTGAACAGGCGCGGAAAGCGGCCGATCTCGCTGGCCTTGTCCTGCTCGCCGCGCTCGACGATCAGGTCATACGTGTCCTGACTCGCGAGAATCTGCTGCGCACCATACGCGCTCGCTCCGAGCACGCGCACCGCGTGGTAGTGGGTGAGCACCACGTACCGGATCGGCTTGTCGGTCACCTCGCGGATGCGGCGGATCACATCGGCCGCCATCGCGGGCGTGGCCTGCGTGTCGGCCACCAGCACGGCGTCGTCGCCGATGATGATGCCGGTGTTCGGGTCGCCCTCGGCGGTGTAGGCCCAGGCGTGTTCGGAGATCTGACTGAAGGTGACCTTTTTCTCTTCGACGTCGGCGTGGCTGGCGAAAGTGCGGGTGTTCATCGGGGTCCTCGTGCTCTGTGTGCTGGTTCGCGGTGGCGCCAAGGGGGCGGCGTGAATGCAGTCTACGTGGGCGAAGCGCTTGCATCATCAGCATTTGCCATGAGCTGTTTGCACACTGGCCGAGTGTGGTGGCGCAAGGTCTTGAAGCGCGAAGCCTGATAAAGAAAAACGGCCAGCGCGCCGGATGTGCGCACTGGCCGTTCTGCGGATATGAACCCCGGGTTCGCTCAGTGCGCTCCCGACGCCTCCGCGCCGCCGCCGCCATGCGGTGCGGGCCGCTTGGTCAGCCAGATCAGCGCGATCAGCGAGAGGAACAGGAACGACGACGCGAGGAAGGTGTCATCCGCCGCGCGGGTGTAGGCCTGCTGGTCGACCAATCGGTTGATCTGCGCGAGCGCTTGCTCCTGCGACAGGCCCGCCGCTTTGAGGCCCTGCAGCGTGACGCCGAAGATGCCCTGGCCCTGCACGAGTCCTTCGGTCAGATGCGCGTGGTGCATGGCGGCGCGGTTGTCCCATAGCGTGGTGGCAATTGACGTGCCCATGGCACCGGCGGTAATCCGCACGAAGTTACTCAGCCCGGCGGCGGCCGGGATGCGGTCGGGCGTGAGTCCGGCCAGCGTGATGGTGGTCAGCGGGATGAAGAAGAACGCCATCGCGCCGCCCTGGATCAGCGTGGGGATCAGGATGTGGTTGAAGTCGGTGTCGGTGTTGAATTGCGAGCGCATCCACAGCACCAGCGCGAAGATGATGAACGCGCCGGTCGCCATCACGCGCGGGTCCCACACGGCGACCTTGCGGCCCACGAGCGGGGTGAGAATGATCGCGAAGATGCCCACCGGCGCGAGCGCCATGCCGGCGGTCGTCGAGGTATAGCCCAGCCATTGCTGCAGCCACAGCGGCAGCAGCACCACGTTGCCGAAGAAAACGCCGTAGGCGATCGACAGTGCGATGGAGCCTGCCGCGAAGTTGCGGCGCTTGAACAATCGCAGGTCGACCACCGGATGCGCGTCGGTCAGCTCCCAGATGATGAAGACGACGAAGCTGATCACCGCCACCACGGCCATGATGATGATTTCGGTGGAGGCGAACCAGTCGAGCTCCTTGCCCTTGTCGAGCATGAGCTGCAGCGCGCCGACCCAGAGCACCAGCAGCGCGAGGCCGATGGAGTCGATGGGCAGCTTCTGCGTTGGCGTGTCGCGCTTGCGGTAGATGCTCCAGGTGAGGAAGGCAGAGAGCAGGCCGACGGGCACGTTGATGTAGAAGATCCACGGCCAGGAGATGTTGTCGGTGATCCAGCCGCCGAGCAGCGGCCCGACCACCGGCGCGACCAGCGTGGTCATGCCCCAGAGCGACAGCGCAACACCTGCCTTGGAGGCCGGGTAGCTCGACAGCAGCAGGGTCTGCGACAGCGGAATCATCGGTCCCGCGACGAGGCCTTGCAGCACGCGGAACAGGATCAGCATTTCCAGTGACGAGGCGAAGCCGCAGAGCCAGGAGGTGAGCACGAACAGCAGCACGCTCATGGTGAACAGGCGCACCGCGCCGAAGCGCCGCGTGAGCCAGCCGGTGAGCGGCACGGAAATGGCGTTGGCCACGCCGAAGCTGGTGATTACCCAGGTGCCCTGGCTCGGGCTCACGCCCACGTCGCCTGAGATGGCGGGAATGGCGACGTTGGCGATGGACGAGTCGAGCACGTTCATGAACGTGGCAAGCGACAGCGCCAGCGTGCCCATGACCAGCGTGGCGCCGTGCAGGGGTTGTGGCGGTGCAGGCATGGCCTGTGGTGGTGGCGCCGGGGCTGTGACAGCGCGGCCTGCGCTGTCGTCGTCAGACAATGCGCCGGAGGAGGTGGAGGCAGTCATGGAGCGGACTCGATTCGCGGGAACGTGGTGGTCCGGTTACTTGATGACTGCGTTGTTGGCGGGCGCGCTGGCCTGCGCGAGCTTCTCGCTGGCGGCGGGGGCGGCATCGCTTGAAAGCGCTGGCAGGCCGGTCAATGGCGCGACGCTTTTGCCCGCGATGATCTGCGCGATGCGCGCTTCGGCCTCGGGCATGACGTTGCCGTAGAGCGCGGTCTGCGCCACGGGGGCTTTGCGGGTGTCGGCGGCGAGCATGGCGCCGCTCTTGTCGCTGATGTTCACCTTCACTTCCATCGACAGACCAACGCGCAGTGGATGGGCCTTGAGGTCTTCGGCCGCGAGGCTGATGCGCACGGGCACGCGCTGCACCACCTTGATCCAGTTGCCGGTGGCGTTCTGCGCGGGCAGTAGCGAGAAGGCCGCGCCCGTTCCAGCGCCGAGGCCGACGATGGTGCCGTGGTAGGTCACCTTGTCACCGTAGACGTCGGCGAGCAGCTCGGTCTTCTGGCCGATGCGCAGGTCGGCCAGTTGGCTTTCCTTGAAGTTGGCATCGACCCAGAGGTTGTTCAGATCGACCACGGTCATCAGCGGCGAACCGGCGGCCACGCGCTGGCCGAGTTGCACGCCGCGCTTGGCGACAAAGCCCTGCACCGGCGAAATGAGACGTGTGCGTTCGAGTGCCAGATAGGCCTCGCGCACCTTGGCGGACGAGGCCAGCACCGCGGGGTAGTCGCTCGAATTGCTGCCCCTGGTCGTGGCCTCGGCAGCGTCGAGCTGCGCGCGCGCGGCGCTCACGGCGGCCTGTGCGGCGACCACGGCATCCTGCGCGGACTTGGCCTGCGTTTGGGCGTGGTGGAATTCTTCCTGACCGACCGCGCCGGTGAGCGTCAACGGACGGCGACGGGCCACGTCATCGGCGGTGCGCGAGGCCTCGGCCTTCAGGCGCGAGAGATCGGCCTCCTTGGCGGCGACCTGGGCCATCAGTGGAGCGTTGTTGGCGTACAGCGTGCGGGTCTGGCGCACGATTTGCGCAAGCTGCGATTCAGCCTGCGACAGGGCGACCAGCGCGTCGGCGGTGTCGAGCTGCACCAGCAGCAGACCGGGCTTGACGAAGTCGGTGTCGTCCGCGCCGATGCTGGTCACCGTGCCGCCGACCTGCGGCGTGATCTGCACCACGTTGCCGCCTACATAGGCGTTGTCCGTAGTCTGGAAATTGCGAGAGACCATCCAGTGGTAGCCACCCCAGGCGATGGCAGCCACCACGACGGCGGCGGCCACGATGGTCAGGCCCTTCTTGCGGCCCTGCGGGTTGGCTGTGGGGGCGGCTGCATGTGCTGGTGCGGTGGCTGGCTTGGTGTTGTCGGTCATGATGTTCGGCGCTCTGTTATTCGTTGAAACTGGTTTTGCTGCCTGGGGCTGCCGTCGTCTGCAGCCCGGGGTTTTTGAAATAGGGTGGTGGTCTGCTTAGTGCTCTTTGCTGACTTGCACACTGGCCGTGTCGTCCTGCCAGCCGCCGCCGAGCGCAGCCATCAGCGCGATGCGGGTATCGAGCTCGCGGGCGCGCAGGTCAACGGCCAGACGGCGCTGGTTGATCACCTGGCTTTCGGTGTTCAGCACCACGATCTGGTTGGCAAGGCCCGCCTTGTAGCGCTGCACCGCGAAGTCATAGGCGCGTTCAGCCTTGCTGAGCGATTCGCTCTGCAACTTCTGCTGGCGCTCGAGCGACTGCACCGAGGCCATCGCGTCGCCAGCGGACTTGACCGCATCGAACACCGTGCCGTTGTACTGGGCGATGACGGAGTCCAGATCGGCCTGCTTGCCGCGCAGTTGGGCGCGCAGACGCTCGCCCTCGAAGATCGGCAGGCGCAGTGCCGGGGTCACGCCCATCTGGCGCGAGCTGGCCTGGAAGAGCTTGTCGAAGCCGATGGCGTTCAGGCCGATGAAGGCGGTGATGCTGATGTCGGGGTAGAAATCCGCACGCGCGCTGGTGATGCCCTGCGTTGCGGCTTCCACACGCCAGCGCGCGGCGACCACGTCGGGGCGGCGGCCCAGCAGATCGGTGCCGAGCGTGGTCGGCACCTGCTCGATCTTGAGCGCCTCCAGTTTGGGCGTGAGGCCGTTTTGCGCATCGGGTGCCTGCGCGCAGAGCACGGCAATCGTGCGACGGGTGAGGGTGATCTGCTCGCTCAGCATTTCGATTTGCGTGTCGGCATCGGGCAGGGCGGCCTCAGCCTGCGTCAGCTCGACCTGGCTGTCCAGACCCTGGCGCGTGCGCTGCTGGCTCAGGTCGAGCAGCGACTTGCGCTGTGCGAGCGTGCGCTCGGCCACCTCGCGCTGGGCCAGTTGGCGGGCCAGCGTCACATAGCTGCGCGCGACTTTTTCGGCGATCTGGTTGGCGGCAAAGGCGCTGTCGGCCTTGGCGGCGCGGGCCTGACCCAGTGCGGCCTCCAGCTCGGCGGCATAGCGGCCAAAGAAATCGGGTTTCCACGACAGACCGGCCTGGATGTCACCCGTGTTGTAGGTGTGGCCGGCAATCGGCGCGGGAACCAGACCGTTTTCGGAGTAGTGCTCGCGCGTGCCACTGGCCGAGACGCTGCCGTGGATATCGGTGGCCGTACTGCTGGCCTGCGCGAGCGCAGCGGCCTTGTCGAAGCGCGCATGGCTCGCGGCGACGCTGGGGCTGCCTTCGAGCGCGGTGAGGATCAGTGCATCGAGCTGCGCATCGCCCAGCTGCTTCCACCATTGCTCGGCGACGACGGTTTCCGTCTGCGAGCCGAGGCCGAGTTCCTTTGCGTTGACCTGCTGGTAGGCCGGATGGTCGGGCCCTTGCGAGGCGCAGCCTGCGAGCACGAGTGCGGCAGACAGCGCTGTGGCGGCGACTGGAAGGCGAAGCGCGTCCATCGCGCTGAAACGAGAGAGTGACATGATCTTGTTGTGAGTTGGAATGTCTGTCAGAGAAATTGGGGGGCTAAATCTGGTTCAGCTCTGGTGTGGTGCTGGGTGAACGAGGCAGTCGGTATCCGGCCTCATGGGCGCGTCGTCCGATGGCGAGCTGCGCATGGCCTCGCCGTTGATGATCATGCGTTGCAGCATCGAGACCATGGCCCGACATTCATCGTGGCTGAACCCTGCCAGATGGCAGTTGAGTACGCGCGACAGCACACGCGGGACCTCAGCTGCGATCCGGCGACCCTCGTCGGTCAGCACTAGATGCACGACGCGACGGTCTGAAGTCGAGCGCTCGCGGCGCAGCAGGCCCTTGGCCTCGATGCGGTCCAGCGCCCGGGTCACGGAAGCCGGGTCCATGCCCAGATCCTTGGCCAGTTGCGCGTTGGTGGTGTCGGCGCACAAAAGCAGCTTGTAAAGCGGCAGCCATTGCACATAGGTCAGCCCATGCACCTCGAGCTGCGCATCCGCCTGCTGAAGGATGGAACTCAGCACTCGGCGCATCAAAAAACCGGCGCTCTGGGTAGGCGTGTATTCGTTGGGTTGGTAGAAATAGGTCCCCTCGTCGTCGGGAATCACTACCGGACTGTCGCTGTGCATCATGAGCTTGTCTGTGCAATAGTTGTCATATCAAATATTCCGAATGCAATTATTGCACGGAGCTTTTTCGGCTGCCAGACACTGATGCAATGAGGGTTTTGAACGGCAACGGCTGACTCGCGTTGCGGGGAGGGTGCGAACGGGCATGGCCGTCCGGAAGCGCTTGAATGAGTGACTCAGGAGAGTCCGGTGACCGGGCCGCGCTCGAGCCCGGTGCCTACGTTTGCAGAGCGATCAGCTCAATGGGAACCGGATGGCCGCGATGATCACGAGTCCAAGCGCCAGGTTGAACGCCACCCACTTGCGGATGCTGCCCAGCGCCGCACCACCTGCCGGCCAGTTCTTGGCCTCGACGGCGGTGTTCAGTCGCTTGTAGAGCGCAAAACGGATATGCCCGAACACGGCGACCATGATCAGGCCGAGTGCGCTCATCACGATCCATGACAGTGGCATGTTGAACTTCGCGCCAGCCCCTGCGGCCATGCGGTGCATTTCGCCAATCATCCCGAAGCCCGAGATCAACACCAGCAGCACGAGGATCAGCACCACCTGGAAGAACCGGCCGAGCACGTCGCGCATCAGTTTGACGCGCACCGGCGCTTCGAGCTCCTGAACGGCGGGGCGCAGAAAGAAATGCGCGAAGAACATGCCACCGACCCAGATGACGATGGAAAAGAGATGGATGAGCTTGAGGGCGATGAAGAGCATGGAGTGGAGCCTGTGGACCCGTGGACCCGTGGGCCTGTGGGGAGGTTGTCGTTTGTTGCCAGTTTAGGCCAAGCCCTCAAGTCCACGCCCCATGCACCGCCTTCAATCGCGGGATTTCAAACTCACGAAGGCCACCGCACCCACGACGAAGAGCAGGGCCGTGTTGGTGAGGATCACCGCGTCGAACGCGTTGCCGAAAGCCGTTTGCGCGGCGTCGATCAGCTTTTGCATGCTCTCGCTGCCCAGCCGCGCGGCGGTCATCAGCGCCTCGTCGAGGCTGTCGCGCACGGTGGTGGGCAAGGGGGCGGTGTCGCGGCCTTGCAGCTCAGAAAGCGCGGGCATCGAACGTGTGTACACGGCCGACAGCAGCCCGCCCGAGAGCGTGATGCCGAGCGCACCACCAAGCTCGTAGGAGACTTCCTCGACCGATGCGGCCATGCCCGCACGGTCTTCGGGCGCGCTCAGCATGATGGTGCTCGACGCCGTGGTGATGGCCGCGCCCATGCCCAGACCCATGAGCACCATCGCCCCGATCTGCCACAGCGGCGACGCCAGGTGGTAGGTGAACGCGAACAGCGCCATACCCGCGCTCGCGAGCACCAGCCCGCCCGCGAGCATGCGCCGATTGCCCACGCGCAGGAGCCAGCGCCCGGCCAGTGGCCCGGCGACGAAAGCGGCGAGGGGCAAGGGCAGAATCGCCCAGCCGGTTTCCAGCGGCGAATAGCCGAGCACGAGTTGCAGGCGCTGGCTGAACATCAGCTCGATGCCGATCAGTGCGGCGGCCGTCACCATGGCCCCGGCCACAGCGGCGCTGAACGCGCGGTTGCGAAACAGCGAGAGATCGAGCAGCGGATCGGTGCTTCGGATCTGGCGGCGAAAGAAACTGAACGCGAACACCACACCGATCACCAGCGCGATGGCGGCAGCCTGCCAGTCGGGCGACTGCTTGCCGGTTTCCTTGATCGCATAAGTGAGTGCGACCAGCCCGACCAGTGCCTGAACGGAGGCCACCCGATCCCATGGGCGATCCGATGTCGCCGCGCCGCGCGGAATGTAGCGCCAGGCCAGCGGCAGCGCGATCAGCACGATGGGGACGTTGATCAGAAACACCGAACCCCACCAGAAATGCTCCAGCAGCGCACCGCCCACCACCGGCCCGAACGCCATGCCGCCCGAGGCGACGGACGCCCACACGCCGATGGCGAAGGCCCGCTCCTGCTCGTCGGTGAAGGTCAGGCGGATCAGCGACAGCGTGGCCGGCATCATCATCGCCGCGCCCGCACCGAGAAACGCACGCGCTGCAATCAACAGACCGGAAGATGGTGAAAAGGCCGCGGCGAGCGAAGCCAGACCGAACACCATCAACCCGGCCATGAACAGCCGCTTGTGCCCGAGGCGATCACCCAGCGTGCCCATGCCCAGCAGCAGGCCGGAGACGGCCAGTGCATAGGCGTTCATGATCCAGAGCTTGTCTGAAGCGCTTGCCGCCAGATCGTGGGTGAGCCGGGGCAGCGCGGTGTAGAGCACGGTCACGTCGATCACGATCAGCAGCAGCGCGACCGAGACGATGGCCAGAATCAGCCAGCGCTTCGCGTCGTGTGCGGGCAGGCTCGAGGTGGGAGAGGAGGAAGAGACGCAAGTGGCGTTGGAGCGCGTTTGCATGAAAGAACCTGAAAAACGTCTTTGACTTGGGATGTTCGTATTTTTCATCAGAAAAATGATTCGATAAAGTTTGATGTAATCAGTAAAATTGATGCATGAAACCCGATTTCGAATGGACACTGGACCGCCTGCGCCACTTTGTAGCCGTGGCGGATTGCGGCGGTATGACGGCAGCGGCCCGCTCGCTGGGGCGCGCGCAATCGGCTGTCAGCATGTCGATCGCTTTGCTGGAAGCCGACCTCGGGCTGGAACTGTTCGAGCGCATCAACCGCAATCTGCAGATCACCCCCGCAGGCGAAGTCATGCTCGCCGAGGCGCGCGAACTGCTCGCCCAGGCCCAAGCACTCGACATCCGTGCCCAGGTGCTGGCCCGAGGTCAACCCGCCAAGCTGGCCGTCGCCATCGACGAGGCGCTGCCTTGCGTGCCGGTGGCGCAACTGTTCGTGGAAATGGCCGAGCGCCACCCCGGTATCGAGCTGAGCACCCTGTGTGGCTCATCGAACGAGGTAGCCAACTACGTGATGCAGCAGCGCGTCCAGATCGCCTTCCAGATCGACCGAGGCGCAGCGCTGCCCGACTGCGCCCAGCATTTCGTCTCCACTGTGCCGCAGAAAATCTACGTCTCCCAAAACCATCCGTTGGCGGTCGCTGGCCACAACGTGAGCTGCAAAGCCCTGGCAGCCCACCGCCAGATAGCCGCCCAGATCGATGGCATGGACGAAAGCATCATCAGCCCGCAGGTCTGGCGCTTCGACAGTTCCTACATGATCGCCGACATGGTGGCCGCAGGTGTGGGCTGGGCGATTCTTCCCGAGAACGTGGCGCATTACGTGCGGCCTGTTCATCAACTGGTCGAGTTGCACTGCGAGGAAATGGTGATGCCGCCGCTGGTGGTGCGATTGCTTTGGCGGCAGGGGACTAGTCTGAACGAGACGGCGAAATGGATGCAGCTGAGGTTGACTCAGCTGCTCAACGAGGAATGAGGCGGGGGTGAGTTTTGAGGGCGCTGAGGGTGCCCTCGCGGTTGGGAAGGGGAGCTTTGCGCGAGTAGGGTGATTTTTTGCTGGCTTCTGCTGGGGTGTTGTTTCCGGAGGCCGGGACTGCCCCCGGCGGGGCAGTAACTTTTTGCGCGCAAGCAAAAAGTTACTCCGCCACCGGGCGGAACTCCCGGACTCCGTAAGCCCCCCCGACAGAAGTCAAAAAAAGAACCCCCACCTCACCCCCGACAAGCGGGAGAGGGAGCAGAGAGGGAGCAGAGCCCCGCGATCACTCATCGTCGATGGACGCACTCCATCGATCGTCCCACTCATGCCTCACATGATCGATCTGCCTCCGATCCCGCTTCGTAGGCCGCCCCTCGACCAACGAGGATGCAGGCTCCGGCGCCAAACGCCGCCGCTCCGCTGCCTCCGCACGCGCCTTGGAACTGGCCTCGGTTTCCTTGTAGAGCTGCTGCGCCACAGGAGCCGGTCCACGCATGTTGCTGAGCGCCTGCACGACTACGATGCGCTCGATCACGCCCTGCCTCAGGGAGACCGTATCCCCCACGCGCAGTTCTCTGGCAGCCTTGGCGTTCTGGTTGTTGACCATGACGCGGCCCTTGCCGATTTCCTCGACGGCAACGCTGCGGGTTTTGTAGAAACGGGCGCACCAGAGCCATTTGTCCAGGCGCATCGATTCGATGGGATCATTCATCCACGTATTGTGCGACAAGCGGCGTTCAGTGTGGCTGGGCTTGAACGGTGCGGGGACAATCCGAACGGTTGATCTGTTGCACGCAAGTGCGCTGCGACGGTTCGATGATTTTCTGAATTTCGGCGGTGCATTCCGCGTTGCTGGCGGCGATGCATTGCACGGTCAATGGGGTGTCCTTGTCGACATGGCTTTGGATGAACGCATGGGCGTTGCGGGCGTTGCCGATCCCACGGTAGGTGAGGCCGAAGGCATCCAGACCGCGCATCAGGTCCCTGTGCACCACGGGCCAGACGAGCCAGTAGTCGCCACTGTAGAAGACCTGCGACTGTGGCGCGACGTGCTCCACCTTTCTATAGATGTCGTAGTGCTCAAAAGGAACGGCCGGAGTGTGCAACTTCACGAAAGCACAGACACCCAGTGCAATGGCACAAACCATGGTGATGGTGACTCCAGCACGTGCCACGAGGCTGCTCATCTGGATGGCGATCACCGTCGTGATAGCGAATATCGCAAAACTGAAGTAACGCCAGTGGTAGGCATTGCGCTCTACCCAGGAATGGGCCGAAAAAAACAGTGTCCACACCACCGCGAACGCCAGCAGGATAAAGATGATCAGATTTTGGCGAGGTGCATCAGACCGGGCTTGTGACAACGGTGCAAACGGCCGCGTGCTTCGCAATCGCCAGGGGACGACCGAGAGGATCAGCGTCAGCGCCAACCAGCTCAGCAGCATGATTCCGATCCAGGGTGCTTGCAGGGCGTCATCCAGATTCATCAGGCTGGCTCGCAGGCCGGAGACGATCTGCGATGGACGCAGCGCGTAGTAGTCGCCGCCTCCGTGCATGCGCGCGACAACGTACCAGAACACAAAGGCAATGGCCGTTGAGCTGCCCAGGATCCAGCTGCTGACGCTGATTTGGCGCCGCCACAGCAGCATGATCACGAGGTAGAGACCCATGGTGAACACGGTGGCCGGGTTGGTGCCTACGCTGAGGACAACGCATGCCACGGCGAGTGCACAGTTTGTGGCGGAGGGCCGTCGCGAAAAAGAACGACTGTCTTGCCAGACCAGCCTCACCGCAAGGCTTTGCAGAAGCAGCGAAACCGTGTATTCAGGATGCCCGATGACCAGGTCGAAGAGCGCGAAAGCGTGAAAAGCCAGCAGCATCAACGACGTCAGCGCGACAAAGTTGGCTGTGACGATGAAGCCCCGTCGGTGCGATGGAGGCGTCGTCAGCAGGCATGAGACCTGCGCGATCATCCATACAAGCAGCAGAAAGAACACCGCATTGAGGTAGAGAATGAAACGCAGATTGAGAGCGGGATCCCGGATGAACGAGGCGAGCAGCGGGACGATGTTGATCAGCCGACTTTGACCCCAGTAAAACAGGGTGACGTTCTGCAGCGACATGACGGAGTTGAGAATCACGTCGGCATTCAGCGCCTGTGGAGCAAGTCCATTGACCGTCAAATGCGCTGCGGCGGCGAGCCAGAGAATACCCAGCGCAATGGGCGTGATCCTGATCCACGCAGAGAGGGGGCGTTGAAGACTCATGCCGACATTTCAACGACAGAGATAGTCGGGCGCGGGCGCCGAATGGGCGAAGGGATCTACAAGATCATCGGTGTAAGCGCCGTTGATGAGCCGCTCTTTGGGCAGGAAATGGCGCCGGAAGAAACGACTGGCGGTGCTCAGAAACTGGCCTCGCTCGGTGAGTTTTATGCACCCGTCGGGACGGATGACGATAGTGCCCGACGCCACTTGCTCTGTCAGCCGGATATCCATCAACCGATGCTCGCGAACATATTCGTCCTTGAACACCTGATCGATCTTGGCGCGCTGAATGCCGCCGCCACGCTGCTGCAGCTTTTCAATCAGATAGAACGACAGTGAACGGTCGATGACGGTAGGCACGCTGATGGCGAGCGCGTAACCGGTCAACGCGGCGATGGCGACGCTCTGCAGCTTTTCGAACGACGTCAAGGCCTTGAACGGTGTAGCGCACAGAAGCAGGCTATAGGGAATCAGCGCGATCAGTGCGGCTGCGATGGCACTGTAGAAGACCACATCCACCCGTCGATAGTGGATGTAGAGGTAGTAGGTGGACACCGCCAGAATCACATAGGCAAGGAGTCCGGCAACCGATAGAACGAACTTTTTCATGGACTATGGCGTATACAGAACCGCTTGGGTGTTGCCTGTGTATGCGGCTGTCGACGTGTCCGGCAGTTGCTTGTGGCGGTGTTCGAGTAGCCATGCCATCCACAACATGCTTGCAGCGAGCACGGTTGCAACCGCCGCAACTCCTGCAATGACCGGCATGATTCCAGGCAACGTGAAATCGAACACTCGTACACCGCCAGCGAGCGTTGCGCAAAGCGCAGCGGCCAGCAGAAACGCCCCTTTGGCGCGGGCGCGGCAGTCTTTCGAGAACACGAGAATGGCCTTCATGCCGTGGCGAACGAGCTTTGGGAAGTTCATCTTCGATTGACCGTGGTAGCGCGTGCTGCGATCCACGGGAACGCGCAGGAGGGGCAACTCCGATGCCAGTGCTGCCGCCGCGACATGGGTGCCCAGCCACGGACTCTTCGCCAGTGTCTGCGCAGCGCGCGGCGTCATGACCATGAAGTTTCCGAAATCGATGGCGCGACCCGTGGACATGCGAAACAACAGCTTGTAGGCGACATAGAACGCACGGAATTTGAGAGATTCCGAACGCTTTGCACGCTGCGCCACGGCAATGGCCGTATCGCCATGCGATTCGAGCTTTGCCAGCAGCATCGAGCAGGACGCTGGGGCATCTTCGCCGTCGCAATCCATGAGGATAAGCCGTTGATGGGGCTGTAGTTGAGGCGCGATGAAATGCAGCCCCGTAGCGATGGCCTGTTGGTGGCCGACGTTGCGGCGCAAGCGGAGGATGCAGGTGTCGGGGGCATCGGCAGGTATGTCTCCCAACCGGAGCGGGGCGCGCGGAGATCCATCGTCGACAGCGACCACCAGAAGCGATTTGCCGAACAAGGCACCAAGGTGCCGGAGCAGCGTGGCGCACGCCGGGGCATCTTCATAGACCGGCGTGACGATCACAACGCGATGGCGGTGTTCAAGCATCTTGCGTGAGGCCCGCAAAATATGGATGGGTCATCCGGAGTCCATCGTGGAGCGAAATGCGCGGCTGCCATTGGAGCAGACTTTGCGCCAGTGTGATGTCCGGTTTGCGTTGCAGGGGATCATTCTCCGGCAGAGGTTCGATTCTCAGTTGGGATTCGCTTCCCGTGATCGCGAGTATCCGCTCGGCAAGATCGCGAATTTGTAGCTCTTCTGGATTGCCCAGATTCACAGGCCCCGTGATCCAGTCGGGGCTGGCCATGAGTCGCACCAGTCCATCGATAAGATCGGACACGTAGCAAAAACTGCGCGTCTGCTGTCCATCGCCATACAAAGTGATGTCCTTGCCCTGCAAGGCCTGCATGAAGAAGTTGCTCACCACGCGACCATCGTCGGGATGCATGTGGGGGCCGTAGGTGTTGAAGATGCGCGCCACCTTGATATGGACACCGTATTGGCGGTGGTGGTCGAAGAACAGGGTCTCTGCACAGCGCTTGCCCTCGTCATAGCAGGAACGCACGCCGATGGGGTTGACGTTGCCGTTATAGCTTTCGGGCTGGGGATGGACGATGGGATCGCCATAGACCTCGCTGGTCGACGCCTGCAACACCCGCGCGTTGCAACGTCTTGCGAGTTCCAGCACATTGAGCGCGCCCAGTACATTGGTCTTGACGGTCTGCACCGGATCACGCTGGTAGTGCACGGGCGAAGCCGGGCACGCGAGGTTGTAGATCTCGTCGACCTTCACATCCACGGGGAACGTGATGTCATGTTCGAGAAGTCGGAAGCCGGAGTGCCTTTGCAGCGCAAGGACGTTATCTTCGTTGCTGCTGTAGAAGTTGTCGAGGCAGATGACCTCATGTCCTTCTTGCAGCAATCGTGCGCAGAGGTGAGAGCCCAGAAACCCGGCCCCTCCTGTCACCAGTACGCGTTTTTTGGTTTGGATGGTTGGCATGTTTCGACGATCACAATCGGCTGGGCCGTTACCCGCATGACATCATGCGGATAGAAATCGTATCAAATTGTGAACTTCATTCGGAATGAAGAACATTCTTGCAGAAACGAGGGTGTCATCTATGTCCGAGACAGAGGTAAGGTCACGCGGGCATCCAGCCCAAGAATCTTTCCGGCGCCGTCCGCCCGATTTCGCAGCGTGATGCTGCCGCCAATGGCCTGCACGATCTGCTGGCAGATCGCCAATCCGAGGCCCGAACCCGCACGCACATCTCCAGCGGAAAAGGGCTGGAACAATCGGGTCGCGAGTTCGTTGTCGATGCCGGGGCCGGTGTCCGCGATGGTGAGCATGGCCTCGTTGCCGTCGACTTGCAGGGTGACGTTGAGTGTGCCGTGCTCGGGCGTGTGGCGGATCGCGTTGTGCAGCAGATTGCGGCAGAGCTCGCGCAACATCCATTCGTGGGCGAGCACTGGGGCCGAGTCAGTCTGGATACCGAAGTCGAGGTCGCTTTGTGCGATCAGCGGCGAGATGTCCAGCGCCACGTCGCGCAGCACGTCGTCCCAGCGCACGCTGACAGGTTGACTCTGCTGGCGCAGTTGTTCGACCTTGGCGAGCGCCAGCATCTGGTTGGCGAGCTGCGTGGCGCGCTCGACGGTGCCACCGATCTCCTCGAGCGCCTGGCGGTGTGGCAAATCGTCGCGCAGAGCGGATTGCACCTGGGTTTTGAGCACGGCGAGCGGCGTGCGCAACTGATGGGAGGCGTCGCGCACGAAGCGCTGCTGGTGTTCGAGCAGATGCGATAGACGCTGCATGACGTCGTTGGTGGCGTCAATCAGTGGCTGCAGCTCGCGCGGAGCTGCAGCGCCGTCGATGGGTGACAGATCGTCCTCTCCGCGTGCCTGTATGGTCTGGCTGAGTTGGCGCACGGGACGTGTGGCGCGTTGCACGACCAGCACCACAATGAGAGCGATCACGCCGACCAGTACGAGCTGCCTGGCAATGGTGTCCCACAGAATCTGCAATGCGGCCGCCTCGCGCAACTCCAGCGTCTCTGCCACCTGGATGACGGCCATGCCGCGACCCTCTGCACTCGACACGGGCTGCAGCAGCACGGCCACGCGGACCGGGTCGCCGCGGAAGGTGCTGTCGTAGAAGTCAACAAGCGCTGCATACGGCGGGCGTGCGGGGATGGTGCCGCGCCACACAGGCAACTCCGCAAACCCGGAAATCAGCTCGCCGTGCAGATTGGAGATGCGGTAGAACATGCGGCTCTGGTTGTCCGTCTCGAAGGCTTCCTGCGCGGAGTACGGGACAATGGCGCGCAGCACGGCGAGGTCGTCGTAGCCGGTCACGTCAAGCTCCTCACTGATGCTTTTGGCGGAGGCAAGCAAGGTGCGGTCGTAGGCTGTGTTGAGCGCGACCAAGGCCTTGCGGTGCAGGCTCCAGGTGTTGAAGCAGATCACCAGCAAGGTCGGCACGAGGATGCCGACCAGCAACTGGCGCCGGAGTGACCAGGAGCGCCACGGGGCTGTTTCGGTGCTCTCCGTTTTCTCCTTCTTTGCCGCGTTCCGGCGTCTCACTGATCGACCTTGAGCAGATAGCCGAGGCCGCGCAGCGTCATGAGCGACACGCCAGTGTCAGCCAGCTTTTTGCGCAGGCGGTAGACAACGACTTCGATGGCCTCATATTGCACGTCAGGCTGGCCGGGAAACACCGCTTCGTAGAGCCGCTCTTTGCTGAGCGCGCGGCCAGGGTGTGGGAGCAGTGCGCGCAACAGGGCCTGTTCGCGCGGTGTGACTTCCATGGGTTCGTCCTTCAGATAGAAGACACCCGTGTCCTTGTCGTAGCGAAGCGCGCCGAGTGTGATCTGCGAGGGTGCGGTGGGCTGGCCCTCCTGCTGATCCGCAGCGCGGCGCACGAGGGCGCGCAGGCGGGCTTCGAGTTCGTCAAGGTCAAATGGCTTGGGCAGGTAATCGTCCGCTCCCGCGTTCAGGCCGCGCACCCGGTCGCCAACCGTGCCGCGTGCAGTCAGCACCAGCACGGGCGTGCGCAGACCGCGCGAGCGCGCTTGCTGCAGCACCTGAAGGCCGTCGAGGCCGGGGAGGGTGAGGTCCAAAATCACGGCATCATGGGGCCGGGCGATCATTTCCGCGAGCGCGGCCGAACCGTCGCCGAGCGCAGTCACCTGAAATCCGCGCCGCGCCAGCGAGCGCTGCAGCGTGGTGCGCATCGTGGCGTCGTCTTCTACCAATAGCAATTGCATGGGCGGCACCTTAGCAGCTTGATTGCATCGCCTGGCGCAGTGGGTATCCGTGTTATCCCTGATGTGGTGGACAGCGATTTGACAGTTTGATTTAGCATGATACTGGTGCAATTTCCAAATAACAGGAGTGAGACACATGCGTCGAGACACCTTTCTGAAATCTCTGGCAGCGTTGGCTGCGGTCGGCAGCCTGCCGCTTTCTGCTCGCGCGGCGGTCGCGGTGAAGATGATGCTGCCCGCCAACCCCGGCGGCGGCTGGGACACCACCGGTCGCGCGCTTGGCAAGGCGCTGCAGGACGCAGGTGTGGCTTCCTCCGTCACTTACGACAACAAGGGCGGCGCGGCCGGTGCCATCGGTTTGGCCCAGTTCGTTAACGGCTCCAAGGGCGACCCGAATGCACTGATGGTGATGGGTGCCGTGATGCTGGGCGGCATCATCACCGGCAAGCCGCCGGTGAACCTGAGCCAGGCCACGCCGATTGCGCGCTTGACCAGTGAATACAACGTGTTCGTGCTGCCCACCAATTCGCAGTTCAAGAGCATGGCCGACGTGGTCGCTCAGCTCAAGAAGGACCCTGGCAGCGTGAAGTGGGGCGGCGGTTCGCGCGGCTCTACCGAGCACATCGCGGCCGCGATGATCGCGCGCGAAGTGGGCGTCGATCCCGCCAAGATCAACTACGTGGCCTTCCGTGGAGGTGGCGAAGCGACTGCCGCCATTCTGGGAGGCAACGTGACCGTGGGCGGCAGCGGCTACAGCGAGTTTGCTGAGTACATCACGGCCGGCAAGATGAAGCCGATCGGCGTGACCTCGGCCAAGCGCCTGACCGGTCTGGACATCCCGACGCTCAAGGAGCAGGGTATCAATGTCGAGATCGGCAACTGGCGCGGCGTGTACGGCGCGCCCGGCATCTCCGCCGATCAGCGCAAGGCGCTGGTGGCGGCTGTTGAGAAGGCCGTCAAGAGCAAGGCCTGGGCCGAAGCGATGGAAAAGAACGGCTGGACTCCGGCATGGTTGGCTGGTGACGCGTTCGGCACGTTTGTTGACGAGGAGTTCGCCAGCTTGCGCGCCACGATGGTCAAGTCCGGCATGGTCTGAGGCTTGAGTGAGTAGTCGGGGGTGCCATGTTGCAAGCGCCCTTGATTTCTTTTTCGAATCATATGTAAATCGCCCCTGCAGGCAGCGGGCGCAGGGTGACTGTTCCCTGATCACGGGCGTTGCGCGTGTGATGCCGGATTCATTGCTCAATATTCACACATAGCAAGGGCAAAACATCATGACAGATGCTGTATCCCAAGCGTCGGCGGCCAGTCCGCTGGACGAGTTGTCCATCCCCTCTCCCAAATGGCAGGCGGCAGTCGGCGTCGGAGTTCTTGTCGTGGCCGTCGTCATGGCGACCGGCGCGCTGCAGATCCCTGGTGATGCCGGCTACGGCGGTGTCGGCCCCAACTTCATGCCATGGGCATGCGCCGTTGTGCTGGGTCTGTGCGGTGCATTGCTGATCTGGGAGGCCATGACCGGTGGCTACCGCCAGGCGGCTGATCCGGGTGGCGCCAAGCATGCCAAGCTGATTCCATTTGCCTGGGTCTCCGCAGGGCTGCTGCTCAACGCGGCGCTCATCACGCACATCGGCTTCATCTTGGGCTGCACTATGTGCTATGCGCTGGCGGTGCAAGGGCTTCGGCGCGGCGAAGATCAGACGAACCTGCTGTCGCCGGGCAATCTCGCCAAGGACGTGATCACGGGTCTTTTGATCTCGGCTCCAGTGTTCTGGCTGTTCACGCAATTTCTGGCGATCAATCTGCCAGGCCTGACAGAAACAGGGTGGCTGTGATGGATATCTTCAACGCATTGATGCAGGGTTTCGCAACCGCCATCTCGCCCGCGAATCTGCTGTGGGCATTGGTCGGTTGCGCTTTGGGTACCGCCGTTGGCGTGTTGCCGGGTATCGGCCCCGCCGTAGCGGTCGCCATGCTGCTGCCGATCACCGCCAAGGTCGACGTGACGGCCTCGATGATCTTCTTCGCCGGCATCTACTACGGTGCGATGTATGGTGGATCGACCACCTCCATTTTGTTGAACACGCCCGGCGAAACCGCCAGCATGGTGACGGCGATGGAGGGCAACAAGATGGCCAAGAGCGGGCGCGCGGGAGCGGCGTTGGCAACCTCGGCCATCGGTTCGTTCTTCGCGGGGACGGTGGCGACGGTCGTGGTCACGCTGTTTGCGCCTACGGTGGCCGACTTTGCCGTGAAGCTGGGCCCGCCTGAATACTTCATGCTGATGGTATTGGCCTTCACCACGGTGAGTGCGGTGCTTGGCCAGAGCAGCCTGCGCGGCATGACGGCACTGTTCCTCGGCCTGGCGCTGGGCTGCATCGGCATGGACCAGATTTCTGGCGCCGCGCGCTACACCGCAGGCCAGATGGAACTGCTCGACGGCATCGACATCGTGCTGGTGGCGGTGGGCCTGTTCGCGGTGGCCGAGGTGCTCTACAACGCGCTCTACGAAGGCAAGGTCGAAGAGTCGCAGAACAAGCTGAGCCGCGTGTACATGACCAAGCGCGACTGGAAGCGCTCCGTTCCCGCATGGATTCGCGGCACGCTCATCGGCACGCCCTTCGGCTGCATTCCCGCTGGCGGAACCGAGATCCCGACGTTCCTCTCGTATGCCACTGAAAAGAAGCTGGCCAAGGGCTCAGACAAGGCAGAGTTTGGTACGACGGGCGCGATTGAAGGCGTGGCTGGCCCCGAAGCCGCCAACAACGCCACCGTGACCGCCGCGCTGATCCCGCTGCTCACGCTGGGTATCCCTACCAGCAACACGACTGCCGTGCTGTTGGGGGCGTTCCAGAACTACGGCATCAACCCCGGCCCGCAGCTGTTCACGACCTCCGCCACGCTGGTCTGGGCGTTGATCGCATCGCTCTACATCGGCAACATCATGCTGCTGGTGCTCAATCTGCCGATGGTCGGCATGTGGGTGAAGTTGCTCAAGATTCCGCGTCCGCAACTCTACGCCGGCATCCTGATCTTCGCGACGGTGGGTGCCTACGGCATGCGCCAAAGTACGTTCGACCTGTTCCTGCTGTATTTCATCGGCCTGCTGGGTGTGCTGATGCGCCGCTACGACTTCCCGACGGCTCCCGTGGTTGTCGGCATGATCCTCGGCCCGCTCGCAGAAGCGCAGATGCGCAATGCCGTGTCCATTGGCGAAGGCAGCTGGATGATCTTCCTGCAACGCCCGATGTCGGTGACCTTGCTGGTGATCGTGCTGATGGTGCTGTTCATTCCGCGCTTCATGCGCTGGATGGGCAAGCGCAAGGGCGTGGAGATGACCGAGGCGGTCTGACCATCCAAGGCTTTGAAAGCAAAGCGACTGCAGGTGACACTGCAGTCTTTTTTTTCATTCATTTTTCATTCTTTTCAGGTTGTGGGCTGCACCACCCGTTTCGGGTGGTGGGGCGCTCACCGTTGCGCCATAGACTGATCCGTATTTTTTCAATCATCCGGAGACAAGGAAGTTCTATGTCCGAAGCATTCATCGTTGCCGCCAGGCGCACGGCAGGGGGGCGTCGTGGCGGCCGACTGTCCGGTTGGCATCCGGTGGACCTGGCCGCGCAGATCATCGATGCGTTGGTGGATGAGGTCGGTGCTGATCCTGCAGCGGTCGATGACGTGTTCATGGGCTGCGTCAGTCAGGTCGGTGAGCAGTCCACCAACGTGGGGCGCAATGCGGTGCTGGCGTCGAAGTTGCCGGAGTCGGTGCCGGGTACGAGCATCGACAGGCAATGCGGCTCGTCGCAGCAAGCCATCCATTTCGCTGCTCAGGCCGTCATGTCGGGCGCTATGGACATGGTCATCGCGGCCGGTGTCGAATCCATGAGCCGCGTGCCCATGGGCAGTCCCGGCGCGCTTGCGCAGAAGGCGGGTCTGGGGCATTACCACAGCCCGGCGATCAGAGAGCGGTATGGCGATGCGGTCTTCAGTCAGTTCGTCGGTGCCGAGATGGTTGCGCGCCAATATGGTCTGGACAAGGATGCGCTCGACCGCTATGCGCTGCAAAGTCACCAGCGAGCGGCAGCGGCGAGCAAGGCGGGATGGTTCGAACGGGAAATCCTGCCCATCGCCGTGCGCGATGCCGATGCCAATGGCGTGCCGGGCTCCGACATGCATGCAGTGGACGAAGGCATTCGCTTCGAGGCGACGCTCGAAGGCATCCAGAGCGTCAAGCTGCTGCAGGAAGGCGGCGTGATCACGGCCGCCAATGCCAGCCAGATGTGCGACGGCGCAAGCGGCGTGCTTATCGTCAATGAGCGCGGCCTGCGACGCCTGAATGTGAAGCCGCTGGCCCGCATTCACCACATGACCGTGCTGGGACATGACCCGGTGATCATGCTGGAGGCACCGGTTCCCGCGACCGAGCTGGCCTTGAAGCGCGCCGGAATGAAGCTGGACGACATCGACCTCTACGAAGTGAACGAGGCCTTTGCGTCGATTCCACTGGCCTGGCAGCAGGCGCTGGGCGCCGATCCCGAACGCATGAACGCGAGCGGTGGCGCGATTGCGCTTGGGCATCCGCTGGGCGGCACTGGGGCGAAGCTCATGGCAACGCTGGTCCACGCGCTGCATCGACGTGGCGGCCGCTACGGGCTGCAGACCATGTGCGAGGGCGGGGGGATGGCGAATGTGACGGTCATAGAGCGCCTGTAGGCAGCAGTCGTGGCACCATAGGGGACAAACATGCTTTGCCCATATAAATACAGTGATCGAGACAAGCCACACCTCTCCCCGATTGGAGCCTGGGCGCATTGAGCGCAAGCATCTGTTGTCGCGTCTGACGGAGGCGCGGCACAAGACCTGCCTGTTGATCCATGGGCCTGCTGGCAGCGGCAAGACCTCGCTCGCGCTGCAGTGGCGCGCGCAGGCGTTGACCTTTGGGCATGACGAGGCTTGGGTGACAGTCCAGCCCGGGGACGATGGACAGTCGCTGATGACGTCGCTGTTCGATTCGCTGGACCGCGTCGACCGCGACATCGCGCGCGAGGCGCGGCTGCTCGCCAACCGGGGCGGCGAGGCGCGCGCGGATGCTATCGCGATTGCGTTGCTGCGTGCTTTGCTGGCCCGCAGTCGTCCGCTGCTGGTGGTGATCGACGATTGGCAGAACATGCTCGACACGCGCGTCAGCGGCGTGGTGCAGACGCTGCTGGACTTTGCCCCGCCGCCGCTGCGGCTGGTGATCGTCTCCAGAAGCCTGCCGCAATTGACTTTCGCGCGATTGCGTGACCAAGGCATGCTCGAAGAGATCGGGCCGAGGGAACTGCGCTTCTCGCTGGAGGAGGTGCAGCAATATCTGCAGGCACGCCAGCCGCGCACCTGCAGCCCGGCCTTCGCGCGCAAGCTGCTGGAGGATACGGATGGCTGGGCCGCCGGCCTGCAGTTGCTCGCGCTGCAGCCGCGCGCCCCGGCATCGCCCGTGCAGAATGCGCAGGATTTCACAGCCTACTTCAACCGCGAGGTACTGTGCCGCGTGGACAAGGACGAGATTCATGCGATGACGCGGCTGGCGGTCGCGCGCAGCTTCAATCAGGCGTTGGCCAACACGGTGGCCGGAGATCTGGTGGGGCCGGCCCTGCTGGAGCGGCTGCAGCGGGAAAACCTGTTCGTCTTGCCGTTGCAGGATGTGGCGGGGCAGGGCTGGTATCGGTTTCATCCGCTGTTTCGCGAACTGCTGCTGAACCGCTTCAAGTCTCTGCCGCAGGAAGAGAGGCAAGCCACGCATCTGGCCCTGTCCAGGTGGCTGGGAGCGAGGCGCCATCTGCGCGATGCCGTGCACCACGCGGTAGAGGCCGGGGACATGGAGCAGGCGGCGGATTGGGTGGAGCGCTGGGCGCGCGAGCTGTTTCTCAATGGTGAGCTGCAGCAATTGGTTCGCGCCGTTTCCGAACTGCCCCGGGCCATCGTCAACACGCGCCCGCCACTGCTTTTGTGGTTCGGATGGACGCAGCTCTGCTACTTTCGCTTGGAAGCCTGTCACGAGACCTTGAACGCGCTGCGCAGCCAGCTCGGCGAGCATGATCATGAAGGCCGCGCCCATTGCGTGCTGCTGGCATTTTCTCTGGCATTGCAGGAGGATGATCTCGCAACTGCGCATGCGCTGATGCCCGATCTGATGTCCATACAGCAAGGGGACGATGCGGTGCTGGTTGGCGGCAAACGCAATCTGTTGGGCTGGATGTATGGGCACACGGCGGAGTATGAAAAGGCGCGCGAGGTGCTGCAGGGCATGCCGCCATTGCGCGAGGACGGCACGCCGCTGCTCGATTCGGCCTTCGGCCATCTGATGACGCAGTCGCTGCGCGGGCTCTCCTGGCTGTACGCGGGCGATGTGCGCAATGCCGAGTCGGTGCTGCGCGACGCACTCGCGCATGCGGAAAAAGTCCTCGGCCGCCACAGCGAGATGGCCTGCAATGCAGCGGCCTATCTGGCGGCGGTGCTCTACGAAATCAACGAACTCGAAGAGCTGCGCCAACTGCTTGATGGACGGCTCGATACGACGGAGCGGGTGGTGTTGCCCGATGCGCTGGTGACGGTGGCGCTGGTTTGCGCGCGGCAGAGCCGTCTGGATGGCAATCCGCGCGAGGCCATCGAGGGATTGGCCCGCATCGAGGAGATCGCGCACCGCCGATCCTTGGATCGCTTGCTGGCCTTTGCGATGAGCGAGCGCGTGCGCTGCCTCATGCAGATGCGCGACATGGACGGCGCTCGTCAGGTGCTGCATCAGCTGGAGTTGCTGGCCCAGCGACATGGCGAAGCGAGCAGTGCAGATGGTGCAAGCAGTACGAGTGGCCCGGTGAGCCTGCGCATTCTCGGCGTAGCGAAGTACACGCAGGCGCTCTATCACGAGGCGAATCTCGAAGACCAGGCGGCACTGGCCGCATTGGGCGAGCGGGGCAGGGATGACACGCCATTGCTTCAGCGGCGGGATCAATGTGCGACGCTGCTGCTGCGCGCCTTGTTGTTGAGCCGACAGGGACATCGCGAGAGTGCGCTGGAAGTCATGCGCGATGCCCTGCTGCTGGGGCATCGACTGGGACTGGTGCGGACCGTGCTGGATTTCGGAGATCCGGCGCTGTCGCTTGCGGATGTCTGCGTCGAGACGCTTGGGGCGAGCGATCCCATTTTGGCTTTCTATGTCGACAGGCTGCACCAGCAGTCGCAGAAGTACCGACCGGTGCACCAGCCCGCCGATGCATCCAGCCTCGAGCCGTTGTCGGAGCGGGAGCTGGAAATCCTGCGGGCGCTGGCCCACAGCATGTCCAACAAGCGCATCGCACAGGTGCTGGGCATATCGCCCGAGACCGTGAAATGGCATCTGCGCAACGTCTACGCCAAGCTCAAGGTGGTGGGGCGCGACGACGCCGTGGCGCGGGCACGTGATCTTGGGCTGGTGAATCGCTGACTCCCGGCGCAGGGGGAAACCCGAGCCACCCACCTCGGGTGGGGCCGGGTGGGGTGGGTGGCTGCATGATTGCGTCAAATGAAAGACAGGAGACAAATCATGTTCACATCCCTCACCAGCGGCTGCATCCGTCCACTGAATCGCGTTGCCGGTTTCGGGCCATCGCGCTTGTCGGTTCGCTGACCGACTACGCCACAAGAAATCACGCAAAGAGCACGCAAGCCGCCCTGAGACGGCGCTGTCACGCAGTTCCACAGACCTTTCTGAAAGACATGAACCGCTCATGCCTGCGGAAGAACTGTGCCTGTTTCTTTGCGTGCCCTTCATTGCTGCATCCGATATTTCATTGGCCCGATGACTCAAACCAGCTCTACATCCGCCGTCGCCCGGAGCTTCGATCCGGAACGCCTCGATGCCTTTTTGCGTGCGCACATTCCAGTGCTCGACGGCAGCATGGAACTGCAGGCCATCAACGGCGGGCAGTCCAATCCGACCTTCTTCGTGAGCTACGGCAATCGCCGGATGGTGTTGCGCAAGAAACCCGCCGGTGAGGTGTTGCCATCGGCGCATGCCATTGACCGCGAGTATCGCGTGATGCAGGCGCTGGCCTCGACCGCGCTGCCGGTGCCGCAGATGGTGCTCTATCACGAAGGTGACGATGTGATCGGCACGCCTTTCTATCTGATGGAGCGGGTCGAGGGCCGGGTATTCAACGACAACGATCTGCCCGGCATGACGCCCATCGAGCGCGGCGCGATTTATCAGGCCATGGCCGATACGCTTGCCACCTTGCACGCGGTGGATTGGCGCAAGGCGGGACTGGCGGATTTTGGACGCGAAGGCGGCTACTTCGAGCGCCAGTTGCGTCGCTGGCAGAAGCAGTGGGACCTCTCGCGCATTCGCGAAAACGCCGCCATCGATGAGCTTCTCGCGTGGCTCGAAAAGCACATGCCTGCTGACGACGAGACCACGCTGACGCATGGCGATTTCAAGCTCAACAATCTGCTGTTTCACCCGACTGAACCCAAGGTGGTGGCGGTGCTGGACTGGGAGCTTTCCACGCTCGGCAATCCGCTGGCGGATGTTGCCTTCAACACGGTGGCTTGGCGCACGTTGCCGGAAGAATTCGGCGGCCTGCGGGGGCTTGATCTCGTGGCGCTTGGCATACCGTCGGAGGCTGCCTATCTTTCGCATTACTACCAGCAGTCCGGGCGCAGCTCCCCGGCACGTCAGGCCACCCCATTTCACTGGGCCTTCGCATTCATGCGCTGGGCCGTCATTTTCGAGGGCATTGCCGCACGCGCCGCACGTGGCAATGCCGTAGCCGACAACGCGTCCGAGATGGGCGCCATCGGCAGAGCCTTGGCCCAACGCGGGCTGGAGGCCATCGATTCGCCAGCGGTTGCCATTTGACTGAGGAGACGTTCTTGAATTTCCAATACCCAGAAGACACGCAGCAGATGCAGCAGACGCTGCGCCAGTTCATGGACCGCCATGTGGTGCCGCGCTATCACGACTACGAGCGCATCGCCGCGAGCGGCGTCTATCCCACCGAAGTCGTCGAACCGCTCAAGGCGCTGGCGCGCGAGGCCGGGTTGTGGAATCTGTTCCTGCCCGGTCTGCGCGACGACGAGCCCGGCACGCGTCTGTCCAACATGCAATACAGCCCGCTGGCCGAGATCATGGGCCGTGTGCCATGGGCGTCGGAGGTCTTCAACTGCAATGCGCCAGACACCGGCAACATGGAGCTGCTGCACCTCTTCGCCACGCCGGAACAACGCGCGCGCTGGCTGGTGCCGTTGATGGACGGGACGATCCGCTCGTGCTTCTCGATGACCGAGCCCGACGTGGCCTCGTCCGATGCCACGAACATCTGCACTACCATCCGTCGCGAGGGCGACGAGTACGTGATCAATGGACGCAAGTGGTTCACCACGGGCGCGCTGCATCCGAACTGCCAATTTGCCATCGTCATGGGCGTGACGAACGAGAGCGCCGACGCGCCGCGCCACCAACGACATTCGATGGTCATCGTGCCGATGGACACGCCGGGCTTCAAGATCGAGCGCAACGTGGCCATCATGCACCACCATGCTCCCGAAGGACATTGCGAAGTCACCTACACCAATGTGCGCGTGCCGGTCAGCAATCTGCTCGGCGAAGAGAGCGCGGGCTTCGCATTGGCCCAGGCACGCCTCGGCCCCGGTCGCGTGCACCACTGCATGCGGACGATGGGGCAGTGCGAGCTGGCCATGGATCTCATGTGCGAGCGGGCGCTGACACGCCGTGCTTTCGGCAAGCACCTGAGTGACTACGCCAACGTGCAGGACTGGATCGCGCAGTCACGCGTGGAGATCGATCAGGCGCGCCTCTTGGTGCTGCAGGCCGCGTGGAAGATGGATACCTACGGCAACAAGGCCGCGCATATTGATGTCTCGGCCATCAAGCTGGTGGCGGCGCAACTGCAGACGCGCGTGCTGGATCGCGCCATTCAGGTGTTCGGTGCCATGGGCATTACGCCGGACACACCGCTGTCCTACCTCTGGTCCTGGGGCCGCGCGATGCGTTTCTTTGATGGCCCGGACGAGGTGCATCTGCGGGCGATTGCGCGCGCCGAGCTGTCCAAGGCCCGCGAGAACCTCGGTGCCACGGCCGTCTACTACAGCGCGACCTGAGGGCTGAGCATGACCTATCCCGAGAAGAACACTTCAGGCAGCGTGCTGCATTGGCGCGAAGGCGCGGTGGCGCACATCCGCTTCAACCGGCCCGCGTCGCTCAACGCCATCAACCGCGAGATGGCTGCGGGCTTTCATCGGGCGTGCAAGAACATTGCCGCTGATGCAGCCG
Source organism: Diaphorobacter sp. HDW4A (assembly GCF_011305995.1). Lineage (GTDB taxonomy): Bacteria > Pseudomonadota > Gammaproteobacteria > Burkholderiales > Burkholderiaceae_C > Diaphorobacter_A. The sequence continues at coordinate 1,379,426 of NZ_CP049910.1, forward strand.
TGCGCGCCGTGCTCGTCAGCGGTGAAGGCCGTGCGTTCATGGCGGGCGGCGACCTCGATGAAATGCTCGCGGATCCTGCACAGGCTGCGTCAGAGCTGATCGCTGGAATGCATGGCGGCATCCGCTTGTTGACCTCGATGAACGCACCGGTGGTCTGTGCTGTGCAGGGTGCCGTGGCGGGTGGTGGGCTGGGGCTGATGCTGGCCTGTGATCTGGCGATTGCTGCAGAGGGCACGCGATTTTCGGTGGCCTATCCGCTGATCGGTGCGAGCTGTGATTGCTCCACCTCCTGGGGATTGCCACGTGTGCTGGGGCTGCGCCGCGCCATGCAACTGGCGCTGTTGGGCGACACCGTCGATGCGCAAGAGGCGCTGAGCCTTGGGCTGGTCAATAGGGTGGTGCCGGTCGCATCCATGGACGCGGAGGTCGAGGCCCTGCTGCAGCGTCTTGCGAACGGGCCGACGCAGGCGCTGGGCCGCATGAAGAAGCTGCTGCGCAAGTCGTCCGAGCACGGGATCGATGCGCATCTGGATGCAGAGGCCGAGGGCTTTGTCGCGTGTTCGGGCACGGCCGACTTCCGTGAAGGAATCAGCGCATTCCGCGAGAAACGTGCAGCGCGGTTTCAAGGCATCTGACCACTTTCCATTTTGTGAATGCAAGGCATATGAATCACATGAAGACACGCATCACGGAACTGCTCGGAACGCGTTATCCGATCATTCAGGGCGGCATGCAATGGGTGGGCACGGCAGAGCTGGCATCGGCGGTATCCAACGCCGGTGGGCTTGGCGTGCTCACGGCATTGACGCAGCCGACGCCCGAGGCGCTGGCGCGCGAGATAGCGCGTTGCCGCAGCATGACGGATCAACCGTTTGGTGTGAATCTCACCATTCTCCCGTCGGTCAATCCGCCGCCCTACGAGGCCTATCTCGATGCCGCCATCGACTGCGGCGTGCAGGTGCTGGAGACGGCGGGAAACAGCCCGGTCGCGTTCATCGAAAAGGCCAAGCGGCGCAACATGCGCATCGTCCACAAATGCACCAGCGTGCGCCACGCGTTGTCGGCGGAGCGCAATGGCGTGGATGCGATCAGCATCGACGGCTTTGAATGCGCGGGGCATCCCGGGGAAGACGACGTGGGCGGGCTGGTTCTGATTCCGCTGGCGGTCCGCGCGCTGCGCATTCCAGTGATCGCCTCAGGCGGCATTGCCGACGGTCGGGGCATGGCGGCGGCCATGGCGCTGGGCGCTGAGGGCGTCAACATGGGCACGCGCTTCTGCGCGACCGTCGAGGCACCGATCCATGACGATATCAAGCAGGCTTTGGTGAATGCGGGTGAGCGTGATACCAACCTGATCTTCCGCTCATTCCGCAACACGGGCCGGGTTCTCAAGAACGCCATATCCGAACAGGTCGTTGCTGCCGAACGCCGCGCGGGTGGCTGCGAGTTCGCCGAGATCCAGCCGCTCGTCGCCGGCCAGCGCGGGCGTGCCACCTTGCACAGCGGTGACGTGGATGGCGGATTGGTCTGGGCCGGTCAGGTGGTCGGGCTCATCCACGATCTACCGACCTGTGATGAGCTCATTGCGCGCATGGCCCGGGAATGCCGCGAGGCGCTTTCCCAGGCATCCCGGTGGGCAGCGGTTGAAGAAGAAGCCGGAATTTTTCAGGAAGCCTGAGCATGTCCAACATTCGACTCGAACAGCATTACGACCAACGCGTGCTGCGTTGCTTCAAAGACAGGCCGCGCGACGTGCTCTCGATGTGGAGCGACGCGGCGCAGAAACGGCCCGATGCCGACGCATTGATCTGCGGTGCGAAGCGATTGAGCTGGGCACAGCTCGAGAACCAGGTGCTGCGCGTGGCTGAGGCTTTGCGTTCGCGCGGCGTTGAACGCGGTGACCGCGTCGCGCTGCTGCTAGGAAATGGTGCGGAATTCGTGATCTCCACCTACGCCATTCTGGCAATTGGGGCGGTGGTGGTGCCGCTCAGCGTGCGCGATCAATCGGCCGGCATTGGATACATCTTGCGCAATTGCGGTGCCCGTGTGCTGATCCACGAAGCCTCGCTCGTTCAGGTTGTGAACGGCATGGAAGACACGCCCGGGCTCCAGCACAAGGTGAAGGTTGGGGGCATCGGTGGCGCTGATAATTTTGACGCGTTGCTTCGTCACGAACCGCTGCCGCAAGCCGTCGAGGTGCATGAAGAAGATTTGGCGATGCTGGTCTACACCTCGGGTACCACCGGCTTTCCCAAGGGCGCGATGCTCACGCATCTTGGCATCGTGCACACCATTCTTCACTATGCGCAGTCGCTGGGGCTTGATGAGAACGTGCGCGGTTGCGCCGTCGTGCCGCTGAGCCATGTCACTGGCCTTGCCGCGATCATGGCGGTCACGCTGGGACTGGGTGGAACCTTGATCGTGGTGCCGCATTTCAAGGCAACCGAGTTGTTGCCGCTGGCGGCGCGCGAGCGCATCAACTTCACCATCATGGTGCCGGCGATGTACCAGCTATTGTTGCTGCAGGAGGATCATCGCGAGCATGATCTCTCGTCCTGGACGGTGGGCGGTTTCGGCGGCGCCCCCATGCCGCCGGAGACCATCGACCGGCTCGGGCAGTGGCTTCCGGCGCTGCGCCTGTCCAACTGCTACGGCGCGACCGAGACGACCTCGCCGGTGGCAGTGATGCCAGCGCATCTGACGCGCGAGCATCTCGACAGCGTTGGCTTGTCCTTGCCCTGCGCGGAGATTGCGGTCATGGATGAGCAGGGTGGCGAGGTTCCTGTGGGCGAGATCGGCGAGCTGTGGCTCAAGGGGCCGATGGTCGCCAAGGGCTACTGGAACAACCCGCAGGCGACGGACGAGAACTTCATCGGCGGCTACTGGCGCAGCGGTGATGTCGGACGCGTGGACGAGCAGGGCTTTTTGTACGTGATGGATCGCCGCAAGGACATGCTCAATCGCGGCGGCTACAAGATTTTCAGCGTGGAGGTGGAAAACACACTGTGCGAGCATCCGGCGGTGCTCGAGGCCGCCGTGGTCGCCAAGCCGTGCCCGGTGCTGGGCGAGCGGGTCCATGTGTTTATCACGCTGCGCGAGCACAGCGAGGCCGAAGCAGTTGAGCTGCGCAGCTTCTGCGCCAAACGTCTGGCGGATTACAAGGTGCCGGAGAGCTTCACGGTCAGCCATGACCCGCTGCCCCGCAACGCCAACGGCAAGCTGCTCAAGCGCGTGCTGCGCGAAGAGCTGCTGGCCACCTTGGGTTGAAAAGGGAGCGCGACATGCAAACACCTGCAGCTTCCATCCAAACTGTGCAGCCAGGCATTGCCCTGCTGCGCTTGGAACGACCCAAGCAACTCAATGCGCTGAGTCTGCCCGACCTGCGCTCCATTCACTGCCTGCTCGATCAGGTGCTGTCCGATGCTTCACTGCGCGTGCTGATCCTGACGGGAGAAGGCGACGGCTTCTGCGCCGGTCTGAACCTCAAATCGATGCTGGATGCGAACGGAGGAGTTCGCGCGTCCGTCGCAGAACACATGGAGTTGCAGCAGACCTTTGCCGGGCTGGTGCAGCGCCTGCGGGACACGCCTCTTGCCGTCATCGCGGCGGTCAATGGCGTCGCTGTGGGTGCGGGCATGGCGATGGCGTTGGCGGCCGATATCCGATTTGCAGACCCCAAGGCGTCATTTCATGTGGGCGCGGTGAAGATCGGCATCACCGCAGGCGAGTGCGGCATCAGCTACCACTTGCCGCGACTCATCGGCGCAGGCCGCGCTTTTGAATTGATGCTGAGCGGCCGTGCGGTTGCTGCAGAAGAAGCCTTGCGTATCGGGCTGGTGAGCGATGTGGTGGACAAGGGCGCGGTGCTGGAGCGCGCGCTGTATTGTGCGCGCCAGATCGCCGGAAACGCTCCCTATGCCACGGCACACACCAAGAAGCTGATGTGGCAGAACCTCGATGCGTCGAGCCTGAAGGCCGCCATCGAGTTGGAGAACCACGCCCAGGTGTTGGGTCTGATGACGGCGGATTTTCAGGAGGCCGTGCAGGCATTTCTGCAGAAACGCGATCCGGTTTTCACCGGACGATAGGAGGGCGTGATGGACAACATGCCAATGGCTGATCCGGTGGTGAAAAGCATCTGTCGTGATCTGGAGGATCTGCTCACGCAGGTCGGCTCCGAGGTGTATTGCAGCGACTGGACCCTGATCGAGCAGACGCGCATCGACAGATTCGCAGAGGCGACGGGTGACTTTCAGTGGATTCATGTGAACCCCGAACGCGCGGCGCAGGAGTCGCCGTTTGGTGGAACGATTGCGCACGGCTTTCTCTCGCTGTCCTTGCTAGGCAAGCACTACGAGGAGTTTTTGCCGCAGTGGTTGCCGTTCTGCGACATAGGCATCAACTACGGACTCAACCGGGTGCGGTTCATTCAGCCGGTGCGCTCGGGCAGCAGGGTGCGCAGCCGGTTTGTGCTGGGTGAGGTGAGCGAGGCTGGTGGCGGTGTGCAAATGCTGTTCAACGTGACCGTGGAGCTGCAAGGGCAGAGCAAACCCGCCCTTGTGGCGGAGTCGGTGATTCGCCGCCAGTTCAGAAACAGAAAAGGAGGCCCGATGTGAAGGCGTTGATGTGCACTCAATTCGGACCACCCTCGTCGCTTCAGGTGCTTGAACAGCCATTGATGACTGCGGGCCACGGTGAGGTGGTGGTCGCCGTCAAGGCGGCGGGGATCAACTTTCCCGACACGCTGATCATCGAAGATCGCTACCAGATCAAGGCCCCGCTGCCGTTCAGCCCTGGTGGCGAGTTCTCCGGCGTGATTGAGGAGGTTGGCGCGGATGTTCCGGATCTCGTGGCTGGTCAGGAGGTCATCGGATTCGTCGGCTGGGGCGCGTTTGCACGGCAGATCCGCGTGCAGCCGCCGGCGCTTTTTGCGATGCCTGCCGGGCTTCCGTTCGACGTCGCGGGCTCGTTCCTGATGACCTATGGAACGGCATACCACGCGCTGCGGGACCGGGCTCAGCTTATGGCAGGCGAGACGGTGCTGGTGCTGGGGGCTGCAGGTGGACTGGGCATTGCGAGCATCGAACTCGCGAAGGCGCTCGGTGCCAAGGTGATCGCTGCCGCATCGTCTGCGGAAAAGCTGGCTGTTTGCCGTGCTCATGGAGCCGACGAGACCATCGACTACGAGCACGAGGATCTGCGCGAGCGGCTGAAAAAAATCACGGGCGGACGCGGGGTCGATGTGGTCTGCGATGTCGTGGGTGGCCGCTTCAGCGAGCCTGCTTTGCGCAGTGTAGGCTGGCGTGGGCGTTTTCTGGTGATCGGCTTTGCGGGCGGCGAGATTCCGCGCATCGCGCTCAATCTGCCGCTGCTCAAGGGATGCGCCATCGTCGGTGTGTTCTGGGGCGACTACCTGAAGCGCGAGCGCTCAAGGGTCGAGGGTGACATCCGGACGCTGGCGGATCTGTATTCAGCAGGTCGCATCCGGCCCCTGATTTCGCAACGCTTCTCGTTGGAGGAAACACCTGCTGCGCTGGAGGCCGTCCGTCAGCGCAAGGCCATGGGCAAAGGAGTTGTCGTGCCCTGAAACCACTTCATCTTCACCGTTTCCGTCTGGACAACCTGCGTGGACATCGACGACAGAGATCGTCATGCGGATGCAGGCGTGATCGCCAGGGCGGCCCATGGGTCGTCCTCTATCCAAACCCATTTTCCGAATGGATGAATCATGACGAATGCAAACACCCTGACCGCTGACGCCGTGGCCAAGGCCAGTGAGAACGGAGCACCTGCCGACGCCAAGCGCGCCGCAGTGTCGGGTTTCGTGGGCACCCTGATCGAGTATTACGATTTCAGTCTGTATGGCTACATGGCGGTGGTGATCGCGCCGCTGTTCTTCCCGAGCGGCGATCCCACGGTCTCGCTTCTGGCCGCGCTGGCGGTGTTCGGCACGGCCTATGTGGTGAGACCCCTGGGCGGGATTTTCTTCGGCCACATCGGTGACCGATACGGGCGCAAGACAGCGCTGCTTGGAACGCTGATCTGCATGGGTATCGGCAGTACGCTGATGGGGCTGCTTCCCACGTTCGATCAACTGGGATATTTCGCAACCGCCTTGCTTGTTCTGGTGCGGCTGCTGCAGGGCTTCTCTGCGGGTGGTGAGGTGGGCGGCTCGGCGACCTTCATTTCGGAGTCGTCCCCGCCGCACATGAAGGCCACGTTCGGCGCGTTCACTCCCATGGGCTCGACCGGCGGGTTCGCAGTGGCCGCAGCCGTGGCAGGGGTGGTCACCGCCTTCACCACGCCGGAGCAGATGAGTTCGTGGGGCTGGCGCATTCCGTTCCTGCTGGCGCTGCCGCTGACGTTGCTATGCATCTGGGCACGTACCCGGGTGAAGGAAACCTACGAAGGCAAGCCCGAGAAGAAGGAGCACTCGCCCATCGGTGCGATCTTCCGTCTGCAGACCAAGGCACTGCTGCAATCCACCGCGATCAGCGCTGCCACCAATGGCACGGCCTACATCGGCTTGACTTACATGAGCATCCATCTGGTCAAGCAGCTGGGCTATCCAGCAGGCAGCGTGTACTGGGTTGCCACGTTGGCGATTGGTCTCTCGGCGCTGCTGATGCCGGTCGGGGGCATCATCGGGGACCGCATCGGGCTGCGGCGTCTGATGCTCGTTGGCCTGATCGGCTACATCGTGCTGACCTATCCGATGATGGGTCTGATGGGGCAAAGCCTGACGGTCGCCACATGGGCCTACGTGGTGCTGATGCTCAACACCGTGGCAACCCAGGTCAGTGCCTACACGCTGCTGCCCCTGCTATTCAAGCCTGAATACCGCTACACCGGTGTGGCCTCAGGCTGGAACTTTGGCGTCATCATCGCGGGCGGCACGGCTCCGTATGTGGCGGTGAAGCTGGTGCAGGTAACGGAAAACAAACAGTCCCCTGCGTTTTTTGTGATTGCAGCGGCCATCATCGGACTGATCGGTGTTCTGTCGATCCACCGTGATCGCGGACGATCTGTCACCTGAACGGGAGCTGTTTGACGTTCTCAAAGGGGCCTGCTTCCGCTAGGGAGTCTGGCTCCTTACTTCTTGCAATGTTCAAGCAAACGGTTTCAAAAACATCATCAAAAATACAGAAGTACCAATATGATCACAACTTGACCGGACGGGATGTTGTTGCGCGCAAACATGTGTTTGCGCTTTAATCTGAGGGCATTGATACACAACAGATGTGGCAGATTCCGGTTCTGTGCGGGGTGGGGTAGTGAGCCTACACTTTTCCATATGTCTATACGCAAGAACTGGCCGCTGTCGCGCCGCAATCAATATGTCGCTGATTTCGGCAAGTATTCCACTGGCCGCCAGCTGTTGCTCAACCGAATGCAGGAGCCCTCCATGGACACCGAAGTGATCGATGACGACCGTGTTTACGAAAACGCCGCCGAGCTGTTTCGTGCCATGGCTGCGCCTATGCGGCTGCGTATCATCAGTGCGCTGTGCAACGGGGAAAAGAACGTGTCGGAACTGCTGTCGTCCATCGACACCACGCAGCCCAACATGTCCCAGCACCTGAACACGCTCTACCAGGCCGGCATTCTCGGGCGTCGCCGTGAAGGGGTGAGCATCTATTACTACATCACCAACGAGAAGGTGGTGCAGATGTGCCGCAGCGTATGCCTACAGATGGCCATGGACGACTGAACTTTCCCGTCTTTGGCGAGACGGGTTAGGTAGATTGCGCAGAGATTTTTCTTCTCCATTGATGTTCGAGCGCCTTTGGCGTTTGGTGCTCGACTCCAGCAAAAAGGGCAGCCGATTGGCTGCCCTTTTTGCATGGGAGACCGAAGTGAAGCCGCTCAGGGCTTGAGGTAGACGTAGCCTTCCTTGGCCTGCAGGCGTGCGACTTCGGCGACGCCCGAGGGAACGATGGAGGTCTCCATCAGCAGCTTGGCCGGGTCGATGCTGCGTGATTGCAGGGTGTTGTTGCAGACGCGGAACTCCACGCCCTTGGAGGCCAGCGCACTGACCTGACCGCTGAACTCGCGGCCCTTGCTGTCCTTGGCGTCGCTCAGCAGAAAATCGATGCCAGGGCCATGTGTGACGACGACGATCTTGTCCTTGGGGGCGGCGTTCAGATGGTTGTTGATGTTGTTGAGAATCGCGGCTGCGGTTTCCACGCCGGTGTTGACGTGGTAGACCACCTTGACGTCTTGGGCGAATGACAGGCCGGCCATCAGGGTCAGGAAAAATGCGAGAAAGACACGCTTGAACATATTGGGCTCCTTTTTATGCATGGGTTGCTTTGGTTGTATGTCCAGCCCCAAAATATCGCTGGTGACTTATATTAGCACCAGCAAGGATATTCACGTCAGCTGATGATGCTGATCCAATAACTACTGGAGATGCTGCGCATGTTAGTTCAGGGTTCGCGTTGGTTGGCAGGCGTTGTCGTGTTGACAAGCCTGCAGATTCCGGCCTTTGCACATGGCGATCACGGTGCTGCCATGCAGCTCGCGCAGGTGACTGTTGCTCCCGACATGTCGACCACCGAAGCAGCCACGGTGGAGATGGAAGTCAAGAGCGTCGCGCCGAATGTCTACTACGTGCAGGGCGTTTCCGCTCTGGGCTCGCCGGCCAATCAGAACTTCATTTCGAACGCGGGCTTTGTGGTGACTGACGACAGCGTGGTGGTGATTGACGCGCTCGGCTCGCCCGCGCTGGCCGAGGAGCTGGTGAAGAAGATCAAGGCGATCACGTCCAAGCCGATCAGCACGGTGATCCTCACGCACTACCACGCGGACCACATCTACGGGCTGCAGGTATTCAAGGCGCTGGGCGCGAAGATCATCGCGAATGGACAGGCCAAGGAGTACATCAACTCCGATACCGCGCGCCTGCGGCTCGAAGCCTCACGCACCGAGCTCGCGCCGTGGATCAATGCGTCAACGCAGATGGTCACGGCCGACGAGTGGATGGACAAGGATGCGCTCACGCTGAAGATCGGTGGCACCGAGTTCGTGTTGCAGCACATGGGTCCCGCACACACGCCGGAAGACACCGCCGTGTTCCTGCCCCAAAGTGGCGTGCTGTTCATCGGCGATGTGGTGTTTCGCAAGCGCATCCCGTATGTGGGCCAGGCCGACAGCCGTCATTGGATCGCGGCGCTTGATGCGCTGCTGAAGCTGCCAGTCAAGGTGATGGTGCCGGGACACGGCCCTGCGTCCGAAGAGCCCGGGAAGGACATGCAACTGACGCGCGACTATCTCGAATTCCTGCGCACCGCGATGGCCAAGGCGGCGCAGAATCTTGATCCATTTGACGATGCCTACAAAGCCACCGACTGGTCGCGCTTCGAGGGCTATCCGCTGTTCAAGGAAGCCAACCGAATGAATGCCTACAACACCTATCTGCTGATGGAGCAGGAAAAGCCATGATGCGCGTGGATCGCCGAGCGGTGGTGCGTGGGATGGTGGCGTTGGCTGGTGTTCCATGGTTTGGGATTGCGTCGGTTGCGTCGGCTGCGGCGCAGGATGCCTCGGAGCGCTTACTGCCCACGACGACTGATTTGCGCGCGAGTCTGGCACAAGCGCTTGCTCGCGGTGAGCCGTTGATTGTGCTCGCGACATTGCAGGGCTGTCCGTTCTGCAAAGTGGCGCGTGAGAACTATCTGGTGTCGGAGCTGCGCGCGGGACGGGTGGTGACGCAGATTCATTTTCTGTCCCGTGAACCAGTGCGCAACTGGCAGGGGGATGAGGTCACCCATGGGCGGTTGGTCAAGCAGTTGCAGATCGATGCCGCTCCTACCTTGCTGTTCTATGGGCGGGATGCTCGGGAAGTTGCCCCTCGGCTGGTCGGTGGATCCACGTCGGACTTCTACGCGGCCTATCTGGATGAACGTGTCGCTTTGGCTCGGTCTGCCGTTCGTTGATTTTGGTTCTACGCCACCTCTGGTGACGATTGGTGGGTCGTTTGCGGGCTGCAATACAGGCCCTCATGCGTTGTTGCGAAGCCTTGCCTGAGAGCCTGTCTTGCCGTTGGGATGCGGGATCGAGTGCTCGCTGCGCTTTGGTGGGCTGCTGTTGGAAATCCGAAATCTGAAATCCAATTCGTTCGAGATGGGCTGTTTTGCAATGTTCGTTTCGTCATTCCTTTCTTGAATAACGGGGGAAAACCCGTTGGCTTTTGATGGGGATCACATTGGATAATTGATTACATAAATACATGCTTATATGTAGATAAAGGACAAGACGATGAAGCGGATTCGTGGCTACGCGTTGGCGGCGGTGTGTGTGGTGGGTGGTCTGGGCGTGGCGGCTCCGAGCTGGGCGAATTTGGCGTTGGCGCAGAAGAACGCGTGCATGGCCTGCCATTCGGTTGACAAGAAGTTGGTCGGACCGGCCTATCTGGACGTTGCGAAGAAGTATGCCGGTCAGTCCGATGCGCAGGCTGCCTTGGCCAAGAGCATCAAGGCGGGTGGTTCGGGCAAGTGGGGCCCGGTTCCGATGCCTGCACAGGCGGCCTTGAGCGATGCGGATGCGAGCACGCTGGCTGGCTGGATTCTGGGTGGCGCCAAGTAAACGGCACAGCGGGTTTCGACTTCCGTGTCGAATGGCCCCATGGAGAAGACCTGAGGACAACACATGCAAAACCAGATGACAGGTCGGTTGCGTAAGGCTCCGGAGAATTTTGTGCGAGGCGATGGTGTGGCTACGGTGTTTGCCGAGGCCAAAGCGGGGCGTCGCAGTTTCATCCGCAGTGCGTTCGCGGCAGCGGCCGCAGGTGCTGCCGCGACGTCGGCGCTGGCCCAGGGCGGGCAGAACGTGCCGAATGTGGGTGAGGGTGATCCAAACATTCTGGAGATGCCGGCGCACACCAAGGGGCTGGGGCAACCGGTGGCTGCCGAAGGCTACGGCAAGCCGTCGAAATATGAAGCCAATGTGCAGCGTCGCCAAAGCCCGGGGCTCACGCAGACGCGCCAGGCCTCAGTCTCGTTCGCGCCGCTGCAGTCGTTGTTTGGCATCGTCACGCCGAGCGGTCTGCATTTCGAACGGCACCATCAGGGCTGGTGGGACATTGATCCGTCGAAGCACCGCTTGATGATCAACGGCCTCGTGAAGAGCGCCAAGGTGTTCACGATGGACGAGCTGATGCGCCTGCCTGCAGTGTCGCGTTTTCACTTCATAGAGTGCGGTGCGAACACCGGCATGGAGTGGGGCAATGTGGCCGTGCCGACGGTGCAGTACACACACGGCATGATCTCGTGCAGCGAGTTCACGGGTGTGCCGCTGATCACGCTGCTCGAGATGGCAGGCGCTGATCTGAAGAAGGGCAAATTTATCCTCGCCGAGGGTGCGGACGGCTCGTCGATGACGCGCACGATTCCGATGGAGCTCATCACCTCGGGCGAGGTGATCGTGGCCTACGGGCAGAACGGCGAGATGCTGCGGCCCGAGCAGGGCTATCCATTGCGCCTTGTGGTGCCGGGCGTGCAGGGCGTGAGCTGGGTGAAATATCTGCGTCGCATCGAGGTAGGTGACATGCCCTATGCGACCAAGGATGAGGCGGTGCACTACATCGACCTGATGCCCGATGGTCAGCACCGCCAGTACACCAGCATCCAGGAATGCAAGAGCGTGGTGACCACACCGTCGGGCGGGCAGATGCTGCTCGACAAGGGCTTCTACAACATTACAGGCCTTGCGTGGTCCGGGCGTGGCAAGGTCAAGCGTGTGGATGTGAGCGTGGACGGTGGCCGCAATTGGCGCACCGCACGGCTCGAAGGGCCGGTGTTAGCTAAGTGCCTCACGCGCTTCAATATCGACTGGGTGTGGGACGGCAAGCCCGCCATCATCCAGAGCCGCGCGATGGACGAGACCGGCTATGTACAGCCGACCTACCAACAGAACCGCGCGGTGCGTGGCTCGCGCTCGATCTATCACAACAACTCGATTCAGTCCTGGGCGCTGCGTGAGGACGGGGAGGTGGTCAATGTCCAGCTCGCGTAAATCCGGGATGAAAGCCATGAAAACCGCCGCGCTGCTGCTGTCGGGCCTGTGCGTGTCGGGCGCGTTTGCGCAGGGCGCGGCCGAGAAGTACACCGGCGTGGGCCGCAACGCGACGCCTAAGGAAGTGCAGGCGTGGGACATCGACGTACGTCCCGATTTCAAGGGCCTGCCCATGGGCTCGGGCTCGGTCGAAAAGGGCCAGGACGTGTGGGAGGCCAAGTGCGCCTCGTGCCACGGGGTGTTTGGCGAGTCGAACGAGGTGTTCTCGCCGCTGATCGGTGGCACGACCAAGGACGACATCAAGACCGGAAACGTCGCTCGTTTGAAGGACGCTTCGTTCCCCGGCCGCACGACTTTCATGAAGGTGTCGACGATCTCGACGGTGTGGGACTACATCCACCGCGCCATGCCGTGGAATGCGCCCAAGTCGCTGTCGCCCGACGAGGTCTATGCGGTCACCGCGTACATGCTGAATCTGGCCGACGTTGTGCCGCAGGACTTCACGCTCAGCGACAAGAACATCGCCGAGGTGCAGGCCAAGATGCCCAACCGCAACGGCATGACCACCGCGCACGCCATGTGGCCCGGCAACGAGTTCACCAAGAACGCCAAGCCAGACACCAGGGCCGTGGCTTGCATGAGCAACTGTGGTCCGCAGCCGCAGGTGCGCTCCAAGCTGCCCGATCATGCGAGCAACAACCACGGCAACCTGGCCGACCAGAATCGACCCGTGGGCGCGCAACACGGCATGCAGACTGACACCAAGCCTGTCGCACCTGCTGATAAAACTCCGGCCAAGTCCGCTGCTGGATCGGTGCCGACCGCGCTGCTCGAGAAGAACGCCTGCATCGCATGCCACGGAATGGAGCAGAAGATCGTCGGTCCTGGATTTGGCGAGATCGCCAAGAAGTACGCGGGTCAGGTGGACTATCTGACAGGCAAGATCAAGAACGGCGGTGCGGGCGTGTGGGGCAATATCCCAATGCCCCCGCAGCCCGGTTTGAGTGATGATGAGGCCAAGTCCATTGCACAGTGGCTTGCGGGCGCGGCCAAGTGATGGCCCACGCGCATCAGTTTTTAAACATTGAACACACAACGACTCAACAAACGATTCGCAAGGAGAGATGACATGATTTCACGTAGACAAGCAGTGAAGAACTCCGCCGCAGTGACGGGCATGCTGCTCGCTGCCGGCCTGCTGCCGCAGACGGCATTCGCCTTCAATAAGGCTGCGTTCGACGCGAAGACCGTCGCCGACGTGATGAAGGCCATGGGCGCAGGTGCTCCCGCCGAAAGCAAGGACGTGACGCTCACCGCGCCCGATATTGCTGAGAACGGCGCGGTCGTGCCGCTCGGCGCGGCCACCACGCTCTCCGGCGTCAAGCACATGCTGATTCTGGTGGAAAAGAATCCCAACACGCTGGTGGCGTCGTTCGACGTGTCCGACGCACTTGAGCCCAACTTCCTCACGCGCGCCAAGCTCGGCCAGACCTCCGACGTTTACGCCGTCGCCATCACCAACGATGGCAAGGCGCTGTTCGCCAAGAAGGAAGTCAAGGTCACGCTCGGCGGCTGCGGCGGCTGATTGATCGATTGATTGATGGAACAAAAACACGCACCGAACCCGCGTAATTTGTAGATAGACAAGGAGAAGAACATGCCCGATCCGATGCGCATTCGCGCCCAAGCAGCTGGCGACAAAGTCACCGTCCGCGTTCTGATGTCCCACGAAATGGAGACCGGCCAACGCAAGGACGCCAACGGTCAGGTGATCCCCGCCTGGTTCATTCAGGATGTGTCGGCGTCGCTCAACGGCAAGCCGGTTTTTCGCGCCGAGTGGGGCCCGGCCGTGTCGAAGAACCCGTTCCTGCAATTCAACCTCAAGGGCGCGAAGGCGGGCGACAAGCTCTCCGTGACCTGGAAGGACAACAAGGGCGAGACCCGCACCGACGAGGCCACGGTTAGCTGATTGGAGTGACCTCGCCGCTCGATGGGAGGGGCATCCGCCGGCGCGTCGGCCGCGGGTGGATGCGTCGAGATGGATGGATAGAGACAAAGCTCCCGAGTCGCTCCGCGTGGCTTGCCGCTTGCCCGCTTCGCGCTTTCAAGATTTCCCACAACAACAATGGAGACACCCATGAGACGTACCACGAAAGGCCTTGTGCCGTTGGCCGCTGTCGCAATGCTGTCGCTGCTGGGGGCGGTATCGCCCGCTGCTGCGCAGAAGAGCACGGCCGATGGCATCGCGGAATACCGCGAGATGCTGCAGGACGGCAATCCCGCCGAGCTGTTCGAGATGAAGGGTGAAGCGCTGTGGAAGCAGAAGCGGGGGCCCAGGAACGCCTCCATGGAGCGCTGTGATCTGGGCAAGGGCCCGGGCGTGGTGAAGGGGGCGTTCGTGGAGCTGCCGCGCTACTTTGCCGACACCGGCAAGGTGCAGGATCTCGAATCGCGCCTCTTGACCTGCATGGAGACGCTGCAGGGGCTGGATGCCAAGCAGATCGCCGCTACGCCATTCGGCAAGGACGAGCAGAAAAACATGGAAGGCCTCGTGGCCTGGATTTCCGCCGAATCCAAGGGCATGAAGTTCAACCTGCCGCAGAACCACGCGCAGGAAAAGCAGATGTACGAAGTTGGCAAGCGCATGTTCTACCTGCGCGGTGGGCCGCACGACTTTGCCTGTGCCACCTGCCACGGCGCGGACGACAAGCGCATTCGTCTGCAGGATCTGCCCAATCTGACCAAGAACCCCGGTGCCGCCGCTGGCTTCGGCGCCTGGCCTGCTTACCGCGTGTCGTCGGGCGAGCTCTGGAGTATGCAAAGGCGCCTCAATGACTGCTTCCGTCAGCAGCGCTTTCCGTATCCGGGCTACGCGAGTGACGCCACGATTGCGCTGGGCGTCTACATGGGTGTGAACGGCAAGGGCGGTGAGGCCACGGCGCCTGCCATCAAGCGATGAACAGAACGGGAGACAGCAGCATGACACAACGTAATCACTGGTTGCCTGTTCTGGGTGTCGCCTCGTCGCTGATCGTGCTGGGCTGCGCCTCGGTCGACAGCGCCGCAGACGTCGACAAGCTCACGCAGCAGATCGTCACGGCATCGTTCCGCGATCAGGGTATCGCCAAGGTGGACCGTCTGAAGCAGGATGAAACCAACGCCGCCTGCAGCGCGGCTGATGCGGCGGGCAAGCCCATCGACGCGAAACTCGGTGCCAAGCTCGAAGCCGACAACCTCAAGAGCGTGCAATGGCCCACGGCCGGCAAGTTCCTCGGCGACTGGAAGGAGGGCGAAAAGCTCGCGCAGAACGGCCGAGGCATGACCTGGACCGACAAGCCCGGCGACGCCAACGGCGGCAACTGCTACAACTGCCACCAGATCAGCAAGCAGGAAATCTCGTTCGGCACGCTCGGCCCCAGCCTCTACAACTACGGCAAGATACGGGGCATCGTCGACCCGAACAGCCCCGAAGCCAAGGCCATCGTCGAATACACCTGGGGCAAGATCTGGAACGCCAAGGCCTACAACGCCTGCTCCGGCATGCCAAGATTCGGACATGAAAAGATCCTGACAGAAAGACAGGTGCAGGACCTCGTGGCGCTGCTGGTGGACCCGAATTCGCCAGTGAACAAATAGCAGGAAAGAACCCGAAGCAGCCGGCTCCGGTTGCAGAGGTGTTCACGACGTTTGAACCACCACCACAACGCCAAGACTGCCTCTGATACGCGACGCACAGGCGCAGACAGTACTCATGTACGGCCAGCCTGTGCAACAAAGTATCAGGGCTGTCTTTGCGCCTCGAAACGACCAACCAACCGAAGCCGCAAGGCTTCGTAAAAAACAAAAGAAGAAGCACCCATGAGCCTTTCCAAACGCGAATTCATGCAGATGTTGGCGGCTGCGGGCGTGGCAGGCATGGGCCTGCAGCGCTATGCGCACGCTGACAGCAGATTGGCCGACAAGGCCATGTACGACGTTCCGACATTCGGCAACGTCAGCTTTCTGCACATGACCGACTGCCACGCGCAGCTCAACCCCATCTACTTTCGCGAACCCAGTGTGAACCTCGGCATTGGCGCGATGAAGAACCAGCGCCCGCATCTGGTGGGCGAGCATTTGCTGAAGTCCGCGGGCGTGCGCCCCGGCACGGCGGATGCCTATGCGTTCTCCTATCTCGACTTTGAAAGCGCCGCCAAGCGCTACGGCAAGGTGGGCGGTTTCGCGCATCTGGCCACGCTGGTCAAGCGCATGAAGGCGTCACGGCCCGGTTCGCTGCTGCTCGACGGTGGCGACACTTGGCAGGGCTCCGCCACGTCGCTCTGGACCAACGCGCAGGACATGGTTGACGCCTGCAAGCTGCTTGGCGTGGATGTGATGACCGGCCACTGGGAGTTCACCTACGGCATGGACCGGGTCAAGGAAATCATCGAAAAGGACTTTGGCAGCAAGCTCGATTTTGTCGCGCAGAATGTGAAGACCACCGACTTCGGCGACCCGGTGTTCAAACCGTATGTGATCCGTGAAATGAATGGCGTACCCTGCGCCATCATCGGCCAGGCCTTCCCTTACACGCCGATTGCCAACCCGCGCTACATGGTGGCGGACTGGAGCTTCGGCATTCAGGACGAAAACCTGCAGGCCATGGTGGACGAGGCACGCGGCAAGGGCGCGAAGGTTGTCGTCGTGCTCTCGCACAATGGCATGGACGTGGACCTGAAGATGGCCTCGCGCGTGCGCGGCATCGATGCGATTCTGGGCGGTCACACGCACGACGGCATGCCCGTGCCGACCATTGTCGAGAACGCGGGCGGCAAGACCATCGTCACCAATGCGGGATCGAACGGCAAGTTTCTTGGCGTGCTCGACTTTAACGTCAAGGACGGCAAGGTCCGCGACTTCAAGTATCGCCTGCTGCCGATCTTCTCGAACATCTTGCCAGCCGATGCCGAGATGCAGGCGCTCATCACCAAGGTGCGCGCGCCCTACGAGGCCAAGCTCGCCGAGGTGCTGGCGCGTACTGACGGCACGCTGTATCGCCGTGGCAATTTCAACGGCACGGGTGATCAGTTGCTGCTCGACGCGATGATGGCGGTGCAGGACTGTCCGATTGCATTTTCGCCGGGCTTCCGTTGGGGTACGTCGCTGCTGCCGGGTCAGGACATCACGCGCGAATGGCTCATGGACATGACGGCGACGACCTACTCCTACGCCACCGTCACCGAGATGACCGGTGCGACCATCAAGACCGTGCTCGAAGATGTGGCCGACAACCTGTTCAATCCCGACCCGTACTACCAGCAGGGCGGCGACATGGTGCGCGTGGGCGGCCTTCAATACCGCTGCGACCCGACCGCCAAGGCGGGCAGCCGCATCACCGAGATGCGACTCAAGGGCCAGTTGCTGGACGCAGAGAAGAAGTACAAGGTGGCAGGCTGGGCGCCGGTGGCCGAAGAGGCCAAGTCGGCCGGCAACAAGCAGATCTGGGAGCTGGTCGAGCCCTGGTTGAAAGATCAAAAGGTGATCGCGCCGCGCAGGCTCAATGAGCCTGAGTTGCTAAACGTCAAACCCAATGAGGGAATAGCCCAGTAGGGGAATGTGTAAATAGCCATTGCGAAGTTGTGAGCGAAACGCTCCAATACGGCGCATGAGTGTTTCCGAGTTTGATTCGTTGGTCGCCACCGTTCTGGTGGCGGTTTTTTTCCTGTCGGCCGTGTTGGGCGCGGTCATGCGCGAGACGCGTTTCTGCACCATGGGTGCCATCAGCGACGTCGTTTATGTGGGCGACTGGATGCGCATGCGCCAGTGGCTGGCCGCCATCGGCGTCGCGATGTGTGGCTTTGCGCTGCTGGCCCACATCGGCTGGGTGAAGCCCGCCGACACCATTTACGCAATGCGCCGCGTGCTCTGGCTGTCCTCCATCGTCGGGGGACTGATGTTCGGCATCGGCATGGTGCTGGCATCGGGCTGCGGCGCACGCAATCTCACGCGCGTGGGTGGCGGCAGCCTCAAGTCGCTGGTGGTGCTGATCGTCATGGCGGTGGCCGCGTTCGCCACGCTCAAGGGCATCACCTCGGTACCGCGCGCGCGGTATCTGGAGAGCGTGTTTGTTGAGCTGCCGTATCTCACGCTGCTTCCGGAATGGCTGGCGGCGTCGGGCATGGCGTCGGTGGACACGCTGCGTTGGATGCTCGGCTGCGGTATTGGCGCAGTGCTGATCGTCGTCGGCTTCGGCGTCCCGCGCAGCGGGCGTGACTGGCCCGTGCTGATCGGTGGCTTGCTCGTGGGGGCTTGCGTGGCGGCGGCCTGGGCGCTGAGCGGCCATGTAGGCGAGGTGCAGGAGCATCCCGAAACGCTGGAGCATCTCTACGCCACCACTTACACCGGCCGCATCGAGGCCTTCAGCTTCGTCGCGCCGGTGGCGCATGTGCTCGACTGGTTGCTGTTCTTCAGCGACCGGGCCAAGGTGCTCACTTGGGGCGTGGTGGCGGTGTTCGGCATGGTGTTTGGTGCGCTGGTGCAGTCGCTTGTGCGGCGCGAATTTCGCTGGCAGGGCTTTGCCGACATGGCCGATCTGGCGCGCCATCTGGTGGGCGCGGTGCTCATGGGCATTGGCGGCGTGGTCGCCATGGGCTGCACCGTGGGGCAGGGCTTGAGCGCGATCTCGATGTTGCAAATTGGGAGCTTCATCTCGGTGGCGGCCATCGTTGCGGGTGCGGTGATCGCCTTGCGCGCGCAGCAGTGGTGGTTGGAGCGCGGCTGACTCCCCCGGCCTATCAGGGTTTTCTTTTAGGGGCCTTTGCTTATGCGGGTTTACTTTGAGTGATCTCGCCCGGTTTGTTTTCCACAATGCGTTGCCGGTGGTTCCATCGGTCTTCGCAATGATGGGCACGCCCAGAGACTGGCGCGTGTCAGAACAAGTCGGGAGACAAAATGCACGCGAGAGCAACGAAGAAGAAATCCCATGCCACGCTCCAGTGGAGCTTCACCGCATTGGCCTGCGCCACGCTGGCGGCCTGTGGCGGCAGTTCCCACCACGTGACCAATGACCTGCCGCAGGGTGTCACGGAGATCAGCAACACGCAGTACGCCGCTACGTCGGTCAGCACCGGGAGCACGGCCGCGCAGCAGGATCTGCTGACCGGCGGCATTGGCAAGACCGGCCTTGGCGGCGCGGCTCCGGCTTATGCCGATCCGGCCAACCCAACCGTGGCGGAACTGCGCCGCAATGCGCTGTTCTCGAACTACCGGGGCATTCTTGATCCGCTGGCAAATGGCGGCTATGGCACGCTCTACGGCCCCAATGTGACCGCTGCGGGCGTGGTTACCCAGAACGAGGGGCTGATTCCCGGGCGCGAATACATCGCTGTGCTTGACGACGGCTCGGGCCGCAAGCAGACCGTGATCGCGGTGCAGGTGCCCGACAGCTTCGATGCCAAAAATCCATGTGTGGTGATCGGCCCATCCTCGGGCTCGCGCGGCGTGTATGGCGCCATCGGCACGGCGGGCGAATGGGGTCTCAAGAAGGGCTGCGCGGTGGCGCTCACCGATGCGGGCAAGGGCGTGGGCCTGCACAATCTGGCGGACGACACGGTCAACAAGATCGATGGCTCGCGCGCTACCAAATCGGCGGCGGGCAAGCTGAGCTTCTTCTCCGCGAATCTCACGGATGCGGCACGCGCGGCCTACAACGCCGCCTTCCCGAACCGCATCGCCATCAAGCATGCTCAGTCGCAGCAGAACCCCGAGAAGGACTGGGGCACCGACACGCTGACCGCCGCGCGCTATGCGATCTACGTGCTCAACGCCAAGTACGGCAAGCTGGACGATCCCGTGCCCTTCACCAAGGACAACACGCTGGTGATCGGCGGCTCGGCCTCCAATGGCGGCGCGGCCGTGCTGCGCGCTGCCGAGCAGGATGGCGATGGGCTGATTGACGGCGTGGTGGCGTCCGAGCCCATGGTCGAGATGCCGACCACCAGCGGCTACGGCATCCAGTTTGGCGAGACAGCGGTCACCGGCTATGGCAAGACGCTGGCCGACTACACCACCTACGGCAACATCTACCAGCCTTGCGCGGCGCTCGCGCCCGATGCAGCGATCAGCGAGACCTCGATCTTCAACTACATCGCGCTCACCGCCATGACGGCGCGTGCCACCGCGCGCTGCGATGGCTTGGCCGCCAAGGGTCTGGTGAGCGGCACGACCACGGCGGAGCGTGCAGCCGATGCGCTTAACAAGCTGCGCGCCTACGGCTGGACGCGCGACAACGACCAGATGCACAACGCGCACTACGCGCTGGGCAATGGGCCCATTCTGTCGGCGATGTACACCATGGCCTATGGCCGCTTCGGCGCCGACTCCAATCTGTGCAACGCGAGCTTCGGTGCCGCGAGCGCCACTGGCGACGTCGTCGCTGCTGCGCCCGCCGCGCTGGCGGTGAGCTTTGCAACGGCCAACGGCACATCGAACGGCACGCCCGCCACAGTGATCTACAACGACTCCGTGGGCGGCGCGAAATCGTGGGCGTTCGCGGTGTCACCATCCACTGGCGTGGCTGATCTGGGGCTCGACAACGCGCTGTGCCAGCACGCGCTGGTTTCGGGCGTCGATGCAGCGGGCGCGGCGCTCACGGCAGCGAGCGTTCCGACCAAGGCGCAGAGCGATGCGGTGCGCAGCGGCCTGACGGAAGTGCGCCACAGCGCCAACCTCAAGACCAAGCCGGTGATCATCGTCGCAGGCCGCAGCGACGCGCTGATTCCTGTGAACCACAACGCGCGCGCCTACACCGCGCTGAACCAGACGCTCGAGGGTGCCAAGTCCAACCTGCGCTACATCGAGGTGACCAATGCGCAGCACTTCGACGCCTTCCTGCTGTTCGGCGGCTTCGACACGCGCTTCGTGCCGCTGCATCCCTACTTCAATCAGGCGATGGACGCGATGTGGAACCATCTGAAGACCAAGGCCGCACTGCCCGCCAGCCAGGTCGTGCGCACCACGCCGCGTGGCGGCACACCGGGCGCGGCCACGGCGATTACCGCAGCCAATGTGCCGGGCTTCAAGGCGACTCCGGCAGCGGCTGACCAGATCGGATTTGCGGGCACCTCCATCAAGGTACCGCAGTGACAATCTGAGCCCGTGGCACACTGGAAACCGGCTCGCCAAAGTCTTCGGCGGCCGGTTTTTTCTTTGACCATCCCACAAGCCATGTCTGCTGCCATCACTCCCGTTTCCCGATATGTCCCGTGTGCCGGTTACGAGCTGCACTGCATGGACTGGAGCGCTCCTGGTGTACAGGATGCGCCGGTCGTCATCGCTTGGCACGGCCTCGCGCGCACCGGGCGCGACATGGATGCGCTCGCGCAGTTCCTTGCTGGCCAGGGCTTTCGCGTGATCTGCCCCGACACCATCGGTCGGGGCTACAGCCAGTGGAGCAGGGCTCCCAAAGATGAATACTGTCTGCGCTTTTACGCCCGCGTCGCACGTGAGCTGTTGGATGCACTCGGCATTGCCCGCGCGCACTGGGTGGGCACGTCGATGGGCGGCGCCATCGGCACAGTCTGCGCGTCGGGCCTGTTCGAGCCCTCCCTGCGAGGGCGTATCGCCACGCTGGTGCTCAACGACAACGCGCCCCAGCTCGCCGAGACCGCCATCGAGCGCATTAAGGCCTATGTCGGCAAGCCGCCCGTGTTCGATTCCATGGCCGAACTCGAGAGCTTCTTCCGCACTGCGTACAAGCCCTTCGGCTGGCTCAGCGACGTCGAATGGCGCAAACTCACCGAGACCAGCACGCGCCGCCTGGACGATGGCCGCGTCACGCCGCACTACGATCCGGCCATCGTCATGCAGTTCACCGAACATACCGACGACTACCGGATCTGGCCGCATTACGACGCGCTCGACTTGCCCGTGCTGCTGCTGCGCGGCGAGGCTTCCGATCTCGTGCTCGAGGCCACGGCGCGTGAAATGCAGACGTGCGGGCCGGGTTCCAAGGGCCTGCTGGAGTGGATTGAAGTGCCGGGCTGCGGCCACGCCCCGGCGCTCAACGTGCCAGCACAGTACGACGCCGTGATGCGCTGCCTGCTGCGCGCCTGACCACGCCATGATCAACCCCCACTGAGCAAGGACACTGGGGCGGGGCTAGCATGCCCTGCCGTCCTGCATCATTTGCAGAACCGTCCTCAGTGTGCTTTTTCCACCCCCATCGGAGTGCCCGCAAAATGGCTTGGCTGGTCGATCTCATTCGCGAATTCGGCTTTGGAATCGTGTTCCTCAACGTGCTCATCGAACAGTTGGGCGCGCCGATCCCCGCCTATCCCGTGCTGGTGATCACCGGTGCGCTCGAAGGCGCGAGCATGGGCCGTCTCGCGATGCTGATCGTCATCGCCGTGGTTGCCGCGCTGATCGCCGACGTGATCTGGTACCGCGCGGGCAAAGTCTACGGCGGCGCGGTGCTTGGGCGCATCTGCCGCATCTCGCTCTCACCCGATGCCTGCATCCGCCAGACCGAATCGGTCTATGGCCGCTGGGGCCCCAAGTCACTGTTGATCGCCAAATTCGTGCCGGGCTTCGCCTCGATCGCCAGTGCGCTGGCCGGAACCGTGGGCACGCCGCTCTCGACCTTTGTGCTGTTCGACACGCTGGGTGCGCTCATCTGGGTGGGCTCGGCCGTATTCCTCGGGTCGTTGTTCAGCAGCACGGTACAGGACCTGCTCGACGTGCTCTCCGCGCTTGGCAAATGGGGCCTGTTGCTGGTGCTGTTCGTATTCGTGGTTTTTTTGCTGCGTAAATGGTGGCAGCGCACACGTACTCTTCGCTCGCTGAAGATGCCGCGCCTGTCGGTGCACGAACTCGCTGGCATGAACGCACACGGCGTTTTCCCCACGGTGATCGACGTGCGCGATGTTTCGCAATACCAGCGTGGGCGCATTCCACGCGCGCAGTCCTGGAAGTCGATTTCCAGACAGTCCAGCCTGCCCCACGAACCACTGATGCCGCAGGAGCAGCACGCCCATGGGCTCGTGGTGTATTGCGATTGCCCGCACGAAATCTCGGCTGCGCGCCTCGCCAAGCAACTGCAGCGTGCCGGATTCACCAATGTGCGACCTCTGGTGGGTGGGCTGGAGGCTTGGCGGGCTGCAGGGTTCGAGGTGGAGGCTGATGCGGCGGTGAACGAACCTGGCAACGCCGTTGAATCACAAGGCCCGTTGATTCCCTGACGAGGCGCGCTGGACGCGACGACTCCCAACAGAACAAAGCAAACAGCCACCGCGAGGGTGGCTGTTTGAGGTATCCGCGAAGCTCGGCAAAAACGCTTGGCGGAGTTCGACCGGTTTACTCGACCACGCGTGAGATCTTCGAGCCGTTGAGCGATACGCCAGCTTCGAGGCCCACATTGGTCAACACATAGCTCACCACGGGTTCTTGGGCAGTTTGGGTGTCGATGGAGGAGTTGGCTCCCACGCGGCCCACGGTCACCTGGGCGTCGGCACCGGCGGTCCAGCCGTTGCTTGCCTTGAACTTGGCGAGCGCTTCATCCGTGTTGAACACATAGATCACAGCTTTGGATTGACCGCCGATCTGCCAGCCGATGGATGCGCCGGTGGTGCTGTAGAACGCGGTGTTTTTGCCATGCTCACGCAGCACGCCGCGACCATGTTCCACACCCACCACGAAGCTGCCGCCCACCACCGACGGGAAAATCAGCACGCCCTTGGCTTTGGACACCACATCCTTGGAGCCGGGGGCGGTGGAGTACAGGCGCTCGAGGGCTGCGTTGGCACGGGTGTTGATGGTGGTGCTGTCCATACGCGGTGCGGCAGCGGTGGTGGTGTTCGTGGTGGTACATGCCACCATCGACATGCTGCCCACGGCCACTGCGGCAGCCATCACAACGGTACGCAGAGAAACAATATTACGCATCACAGTCCTTCCTTTCAATTCTCTTGAGGGATGCGGCTTCGCCAAAGTCGGGCGAAGCCGCATGTCCTTATTTTCGGAGCAACGCGCTGAGCGCGGTAGAGGCAGTCGACAACGTTGCTGCCCAAATCAGGATGGGGCAATGCTATTGCTTGTTGGCTCTTTTGTGCTGGACATCACACTACTATGCGCGCTCGGCCTACAAAACGGTGTTGTGGCTCGAATGCACCTGAGATGCAAGTGCTGATGCCGCTTTTTGAATGGAATGTGTGCGCATGCTCACTTTCCTGTAGGCATGGAGCAGTGACCGCCTTGTGCGGCTTGACCGGATCCCGCAGCGATCAGGGGGGCTTCGAAGCGCAGATCGACCTTGGGCGAGGCCCAGTAGTCCCAAGTCAGAAAAGCAAGCAGGGCCAGCCAGAAGAGGGTGCGGAGGGTGCTTTTTTGTGTCATGTTCGAGTTCTCCCGTGCGTGCTCACATGCCGAAGTGCCTGCGAATGCGCAGACCGAAAATCGTGCCTGCAAACGCAAGTGGCACCCAGATCCAGCCGTGGATGCTGCCGGTGGAGATACCTGAGAACATGGCACCCACATTGCATCCAAAGGCCAGGCGCGAGCTGTAGCCAAGGATCAGACCTGCGACGAGCGCGACGACCCATTGCGTGCCGGTGAGCGGCTTGGCGGATGCAGGCTTGGCAGCGGCGACCCAGAGTGCGCCTCCGAGGATGCCGATGTTGGTGATGCTGGTGACATCGAGAAGCACGGTCTCGTGCAGGCGCGCGGCGTTGCCGGGTTGGCTCCAGAACCAGTTCTGCGAGAGATCAATGGCGTTGGTGGCATTGGCTACTTTTGCGGCCCACAGGCCAAAGCCGTAGACCACGCCCCAAGGTTGGCCCGCGATGACCAGATTCAAGGTGGCGAGCACCGCGAGCAGCACCGCGCCGATCAGCCAGCGACGCGAGAGCAGCGGCTTGGCCGGGCGCTGCAACCTGGCATTGGCGCCGCGCGTGTAGAGCGCCACGCCGATGGCGAGCGCGGCAAGTGCGACCAGCGTGGCCGCAAGCGCGTATTGCCAACCCCAGGTCGTCACGAGGCCGACGGGCGGCAGCGCGCCGAGATCGAGCCACCAGCCGAGACTCAGGCTGCCCAGAAAGCTGCCGATGGCGAACATCGGGAGGATGGCGGTGTTCATCGGAAAACCCATGCCCGCCTTGTAAAGCGTACCGCTGCCGCAGCCATCCGCGATCTGCATGCACATGCCGAAGACGAAGGCACCCACCAGCAGACTGATGCTGGGAGGGCCAAGCGCGGCGGTCAGTTCGGGGAAGTGCCCCAGCAATGGCATGGCCATGGCGGCCGCGAGTGCGAGCAGCAGCAGTTGGCCGAAAACGCCGCTGGCATCCTTCTCTTCGATGAGCATGCGCCACCCGGTGGTGAAGCCAAAGCGCTTGCCTGCGAGCACCGCACCGAGACCAAGGCCGACCGCAAACAGCGCTGCCTGGCGCACCGAGACGGTCCAGAGCAGCCAGCCGAAGAAGACGAGAAAGACGATGGCCAGCGGCAGGCGCTTGGCACCACTGGTGGTGGGGGATGCGCTGGTGGCTGCGCCATGCGTGGCCGTTGTGGTGGCTGTGCTCATGCTGAGTTCTTGTGTGTAGTGATGTTTGTGCGAAGGAAGCAAAGTCGCTCCATCACTTGAACGTGCGCTTCCACCATTGCTGTGCGTCGTAGGCCAGCGATTCGGCGCGCGTGGGCTGGTTGGCCATCTGGGGCGCATCCGTGGACTGGGTCCAGTCCACCATGGAGCCGGCGTAGAGCTTCACGCTGGGCAAGCCAGCGACTTCCGACAGACCGAACCAGTCGGTCGCAGCCCAGTGGCCGGTGTTGCAGAAGGCGACCATGTCCTTGCCGCTCTCGCGCTTGATCTTCGCGGCGATCTGCTGGGCCTTTTCGGTGTTCACAAATTGGGACGTGCCGGGCTCGAACCATTGGTTGAAGTCGAGTTGCTGCGCGCCCGGCAGGGTGCCCGAGAGCTTGGCGGCCGGGGCGCGTGTCTTGCCTTGGTAGAACGCATCGGGCCGCGAGTCGACCAGCGCCGCGTTGCTCAGATCGAGATGCTGGCGTACATCGGCACGTGTGGCGAGCCATTGGGCATCGAAGGTGGGTGCATAGTTGCTTGGCGTGATCTTGGCGATGTCACGGGTGGTCTGTGCACCCGCCGCTTCCCACGCCTTCATGCCGCCGTTGGCGACCGACAGCTCTTTCAGACCCAGACTCTTGAGCGTCCAGTACACGCGCGCCATCGCGCCGAAGTCGGTGGCGTCAGCGCCGTTCGAGATCACCACCGCATGCGTCTGCGGTGTGAGGCCGAGCGATTGCACGAGCTTGACCAGCTTCTCCTGATCGGGCAACTCGCCCGGGTTGGTGGCCGGGCCGCGCCACTTGCCATAGGGCGCATTCACGGCACCAGCGATATGGCCGAGCTCGAAGCTTTTGGGGTCGCGAATATCGATCACGCGCACTGCAGGTTGCTGCAGCAACGGCTGCAATTCCTGCGGCGTGAGAAGAGGCTGGGCGGACCACGCCAACTGGGTTGCAGTCAACGTTGCCGCAAAGGCGAGGAGAGCTTTCATGTCATGCTTCCGTGGTCGGTTCGATGCGGAGGGACCGTGCACGACACCGGAACAACCTGTGTGGCCGATCTCCAGATATATCGCCATTGTCTTATTTATGTTTTTTGAATTCAACAACGAAAAAGCAGTTTCAATATTCCGATTTGGTTATATTGAATGCACTCGCCAAGAGACTTCTACGCTCGGTGTTCAGTATTCCAATGTCACCGTGACCGTGTCGCTGTAGCCTCCGGCGGTAGACTGCGTCCGCACTGGAACCTTTCCATAGCCGGCGATCACCTTCACGGTACCTATGCCGCTGCCAAGAAGTAGAAAAAGGATGTTCAGTCCATTGGAGCGGCGGGAATCAACAGGCCGCGCTGTACGGCTGGTCGCTTGAGGAAGGTCTCGAGGGCACGGGCCAGGTGAGTAAAGTCCTTGAACCCCACCAACTCACCGGCCTCGTAAAACCCAATAATGTTGCGCACCCACGGCAGGATGGCAATGTCGGCAATCGTGTAGTCGTCGCCCGCCACCCATCGGTGCTCCGCGTACTGTTTGTCGAGCACGGCCAGCAGTCGTCGTGATTCGCCCACATAGCGCTCGAGCGGACGCTTGTCTTCGATGGCCTTGCCGGCAAACTTGTTGAAGAAGCCCACTTGGCCGAACATCGGGCCGACGCCACCCATCTGAAACATCAGCCATTGCAGTGTGCGGAATTTGCCCGCATCGTCCTTCGGCATGAACTTTCCGTTCTTGCCCGCGAGGTAGACCAGAATCGCACCCGATTCGAACAGCGCCATCGGCTTGTCGTCCGGGCCGTTCGGGTCGAGGATCGCGGGAATCTTGTTGTTCGGGTTGAGCGAGATGAACTCGGGCGTGAGCTGATCGTTCGTGTCGAAGGACACGCGATGCGCCTCGTAGGGCAGACCCATTTCCTCCAGCATGATCGACACCTTCACGCCATTGGGCGTGGGCAGCGAATACAGTTGAAGCCGCTCGGGATGCTGAGCGGGCCATTTGCGGGTGATGGGAAAAGCGTCGAGTCGGGATGCTGTCATGGTGGTGATGATGTTGCCTGTTGTCGGTCGTTGAAATTGGTTTTTCAGTCAGTCAGCGAACGGGCCAGCCGCCAAGATGTTGCTGCGCAATCGTGCTCAGCGCGGTGATCCATGCGTTGCTGTCGTTCAGGCAGGGAATGTAGCGAAACTCCTTGCCGCCTGCATGCATGAAGGCCTCGCGTGCTTCCATGTTGATTTCCTCGAGCGTTTCGAGGCAGTCGCCAGTGAAACCGGGACACATCACATCGACGCTCGCCACACCTTCTTTGGCCATGGCGATGAGCGTGGGTTCGGTATATGGCGTGAGCCATTCGGCCTTGCCGAAGCGTGACTGGAACGTGATCTGGCAGCGCTCGGGCGGGTGTCCCAGCTCGGCTGCCAGCAAGCGCGCGGTCGTGCGGCATTCATCGGCGTAGGGATCGCCGAGTTTCACATTGCGTGCGGGAATGCCGTGAAAGCTCATCACCAGTTTGTCAGCCGGGCCGCCTTGCTTGCTCCAGTGCGCGCGCACGCTGTCGGCCAGCGCCCGGATGTAGGCGGGGTGGTCGTGGTAGCTATTCACAAAGCGCAGCTCGGGCATGCGGCGCTGTTTGCCAAGCCAGGCGTAGGCATCGTCGACCACGCTGGCCGTTGTGGTGCTCGAATACTGCGGATACAGCGGCAGCACCAGCACGCGATCAATGCCTTGCTTCTGCAGTGCTTCCAACTGCGACGCGATGGACGGATTGCCGTAGCGCATCGCATAGCTCACATGGGTTGCACGCAGACCAGCCTCACCCAACCAGCCGCGCAGCAGCACGGATTGCTTGGCAGTCCACACAGCGAGCGGTGAGCCTTCCTTCATCCAGATCGATGCGTACTTGGCAGCCGACTTCGCGGGCCGAGTGCGCAGAATGATGCCATGCAGAATGGGCAGCCACGCGATGCGCGGAATTTCCACCACGCGTGGGTCGCCGAGAAACTGCGCCAGATAGCGCCTGAGCGCCGGAGCCGTAGGCTCGTCCGGTGTGCCCAGATTGACCAGCAGAACGGCACAGCCAGTGCCTGTTTGCGTGGAGGAGGAGGGTGTGAGGTAGGTAGCGGCATGTGGCGTTGGCATGTATTCATTGTCGCAGGCTCGCGAGTCATTCATCTGCAGTCAAACACTGCTGTCTTTGCATGAACGTCATCAACAAGTGGAGCTGTGGAGGTTGTGCTCGCGAGTGATTTTTCCCTATGATGGACTTGCGTATATTCAATGGGCAAAACGGCCCGGAATGGCGCATGCCACTTCATAATTAATGCCAATCAATGATGCATTGATCATTGCTTTTCATCACTACTGGCGCCGCAAGGTGCCGGGTGCCCTGCAAGTTTGAACTGGAGAAACCCCCATGACGACTGAATCCAAGTGCCCCTTCCATCAAGCCCAGAACAGCCAGACCGCTGCTGAAGGCAATGCCACCACCAGTCGCGACTGGTGGCCAAATCAGCTGCGCGTGGATCTGCTGAATCAGCACTCCGCCCAAAGCAACCCTCTCGGCGAATCGTTCAACTATGCTGACGAGTTCAGCAAGCTCGATTACGAAGGCGTCAAGCGCGATCTGCGTGCGTTGATGACCGATTCGCAGGACTGGTGGCCAGCCGACTTCGGTCACTATGGTCCGCAATTCATCCGCATGGCATGGCACGCCGCAGGCACCTACCGCGTGCAGGACGGTCGGGGCGGTGCCGGTCGCGGTCAGCAGCGCTTCGCACCGCTGAACAGTTGGCCCGACAACGTCAACATCGACAAGTCGCGTCGTCTGCTGTGGCCGATCAAGCAGAAGTACGGCAACAAACTCTCGTGGGCCGATCTGATGATCCTCACCGGCAACGTCGCGCTGGAAACCATGGGTTTTCGCACCTTCGGTTTTGCCGGTGGCCGTGTGGACTCCTGGGAACCCGATCAGGACGTGTACTGGGGTGCCGAGAAAGAATGGCTCGCCACCAGCGACAAGCCCAACAGCCGCTACAGCGGTGGCCGCGATCTGGAGAACCCGCTGGCCGCCGTGCAGATGGGCCTGATCTACGTGAACCCCGAAGGTCCGGATGGCAATGGCGATCCGATCTCTGCTGCACGCGACATCCGCGACACCTTTGCCCGCATGGCGATGGACGATGAGGAAACGGTTGCCCTGATCGCTGGCGGCCACACCTTCGGCAAGACGCACGGCGCAGGCCCCGCATCGCATATCGGTGCGGATCCGGAAGCCTCAGGACTGGAAGCACAGGGCCTCGGCTGGGCAAGCAGCTTCGGCTCGGGCTCGGGCGGTGACGCGATCACCTCGGGCCTCGAAGTGACCTGGACGCAGACCCCCGCGCAGTGGAGCAACTTCTTCTTCGAGAACCTGTTCAAGTTCGAATGGGTGAAGGAAAAGAGCCCCGCGGGCGCCACCCAGTGGGTGGCCAAGGATGCCGGCGACGTCATTCCCGATGCGCACGGCGGCCCCAACAAAAAACCCACCATGTTGACGACCGATATCTCGCTTCGCGTGGACCCGGCCTACGAAAAGATCTCGCGCCGCTTCCTCGAGAACCCGCAGGCCTTCGCCGAAGCCTTTGCCCGCGCATGGTTCAAGCTGACCCACCGCGACATGGGCCCGCGTGCCCGCTACATCGGTCCTGAAGTGCCGAAGGAAGAGCTGCTCTGGCAGGATGTGATCCCCGCCGCCCGCCATCCGCTCGTGAACGGCTCCGACGTGGCCGTGCTCAAGGCCAAGGTGCTCACATCGGGCCTCAGCGTGCAAGAACTCGTCGGCACCGCCTGGGCATCCGCATCGACCTTCCGTGGCTCCGACAAGCGCGGCGGCGCCAATGGCGCGCGCATCCGTCTGGCTCCCCAGAAAGACTGGCAGGTCAATCAGCCCGAGCAGCTCGCCAAGGTGCTCGGCACGCTTGAAGGCATCCAGCGCGAATTCAACAAGTCCGCTGATGGCGACAAGCGCATCTCGCTGGCCGATCTGATCGTGCTCGCCGGCAACGCGGGAGTGGAAAAGGCCGCAGCAGACGCTGGCGTGCAGGTCACCGTGCCATTCCACGCGGGTCGTGGTGACGCGAGCGCCGAGCAAACCGATGTGGATTCGTTCAAGTATCTGGAGCCCAAGGCCGACGGTTTCCGCAACCACCTGCAAGGCCAATTTGCGGCCCCTGCTGAGGCGCTGCTGATTGACAAGGCCCAGTTGCTCACGCTGACCGCGCCCGAGATGACCGTGCTGATCGGCGGCCTGCGCGCCATCAACATCAACACTGACGGCAGCCAGCACGGTGTGCTGACCCAGACCCCTGGCAAGCTCACTAACGATTTCTTCGTGAACCTGCTGGACATGAGCACCCAGTGGAAGGCCACATCTGACGGCACCTACGAAGGTGTCGATCGCAAGACTGGTGCAAGAAAGTGGACTGGCACGCGCGTCGATTTGGTCTTTGGCTCCAACGCCATCCTGCGCGCCCTGGCCGAGGTCTACGCCGAAGCGGACTCCAAGGAAAAGATGGTCAAAGACTTCGCGGCCGCATGGGCCAAGGTCATGGACCTTGATCGCTTTGATCTGAAGAAGTGATGAGCGGGCCTGGGGCGTGAGTCCTCGGGCTTTGATTCAATGAACGCAGAAGCGCCTTTCGGGGCGCTTTTGTTTTTGGGCAGACAGGAGCGCTGAGTTTGGGTTGAGCCTTCGTGGAAGCGATGGCCTTGGTAAAGGCGATTCAGCATGAATGGGGGCTGCGCAATCACCGTCCAATTCCTCGCGGGGCGGCTGCTAGACTTCCTGAACGATGTCTACTCAAGAACACCTGAACCCTCCCACACGGACGCCGGAGTCGGTCCGCGCGTCCTCATGGCCCGATGTGCAGGCACCCATCGCTCCATGCGAAGACAAACGCATCGAGCAGCTTGGACGCACGCGCAACGATGAGTTTGCGTGGATGCAATTTGTGCCTGAGCTGGGAACGCGCACGATGGAGAATCTGCCGCAGCGCCTGCAAACTCATTTGCAGGCTGAGCGCAGTTATGCGCAACAGATGCTTGCGCCTCTGGAGGCATCGACAGACGCGTTCTACCGCTCGATGGCCAGTCATGTGCAAAGTGCTGAGCATGTACCGTCCACAGCCATGAGCGGCTGGACTTACACAGTGGATGCGTCTGCGGCGAGCGGGCGCAAGCTGTTTCTGCGCAAGCATTCGGATGGGCGGGTGCAGCCTTTGGTGGATGAGGCAGAGCGAGCACAGGGCCATGCGTATTACCGTGCGACAGACCACCAACAGAGTCCCGACGACCAATTTTTCGCATGGGCTGAAGACCTCATCGGGAATGATCGTCACCGCATCTGCGTGCTGGACATGCGGGATGGGGTGATCAGGGTGATCGTGCCGGAGGACGCATTTGGCTATGGGGGGCTGACGTTCTCGCCGTCGTCGCGGGATCTGTTCTGGATCTGGCGGGATGCGCAGAGCCGTCCTTCGCGTTTGTATCGCAGTGCCATCGATGAGGGCGATGCGGTGCTGGTGCATGAGGAGCATGACCCGGCGCTGTTCATGCGCGTGGCGCGCACGTCGGCCGACGGGTTTGTTGCCTTGACTCTGTTTGGCCCGGATACCAGTGAGGTGCGTTTGATCGCCGCAAGTGATGCCCGCGCATCTGCACGGGTGCTTCGTGCGCGCGAGAGGGGCGTTCGGTACGAGGTCAATGAGTGGGATGGCGGACTGATCGCCATCACGAATGCGGAGGGTGCGACGGATCGGCAGATATTGCGGCTGGCCCCCTCGGATCTGCGATCGATTGGCACTCTGGTCCCGCACCGCCTTGGGGTGCCGATCATTGCCGTGGTGCCCTTTGTGACGACACTGGTGCGGTTGGAGCGCGTGGAGGGGCTGCATCGCCTGGTGCTGTTGCAGCGCGATGGCCGGGAGATTCCCATTGTCTTCGACGACCCCTCATATGTATTGGAACTCCCGCCCGGGCAGCGCTGGGACGCAACGCATGTACGCATCGTGCATCAGACGCTGGCCCAGCCGCCGCGTTGGCTGGATGTGCGACTAAGTGATGGTCAGATCACAGAGACGGGACGAGAGAGTTGGAGTGGGTTGGAGCCAGATCGATACCGGATCGAGCGCCTCACGGCTGTGGCGGATGACGGCGTGGCTGTTCCCATCACCGTTCTCTCGCGCAAAGACATGGCGGGCGATGTGCCTGGGCCATTGCTGCTCACCGGTTATGGCGCCTATGGCATTGCGTATGAGCCCGTGTTCTCCTTGCCTGCACTGGCCTGGGTGGATGCGGGCTACCGCTACGCGATAGCGCATGTTCGCGGTGGCTCTGAAAAAGGCCACGACTGGTATCAGGGCGGCTGTCGTGAATTGAAGCGCAATTCCATGACGGATTTCATCGCATGCGCACGGTATTTGAACGATATCGGCTACACCACACGGACGCAAACCGTTGCCTACGGCGTGTCTGCGGGCGGACTGCTGGTGTGCGGGGCTGCGAACATGCAGCCCGGGCAATGGGCCGGGGTGATCGCGCAGGTGCCGTTCGTCGACATGCTCAACACCATGAGCGATGCCGATCATCCGCTGGTTCCGCTGCTGCGTCCCGATTGGGGTGATCCGCTGGCGGACCCTGTTGCCTACGACGCCATGGCGGCCATTTCTCCGTATGAGAACGTGCCGGTGGCGGACTACCCGCCGACGCTGTGCACGGCGGGTCTCAAAGATGACCGCGTGCCATATTGGGAGCCCGCCAAACTGCTGGCCAATATCCGACGACGCTCGACCAGCGGAGCACCGGCGCTGCTGCTGCTCAATCCCGAGAGCGGCCATCAGGAGAGCGATCAGCAGGAGCAGCTGTTCTTGCAGGCTGCGCGCTTCTGGGCCTTTGCGCAGCATTGCGCCGACGCATCTTCCTTCAGGCGTTGACGGTGGTCCTGCGCGTGTACTGAAAAAGTCGCAACGCGCAAAATGCTGACACGAGCAGGGCAGGGGTGGCGGTCAGTGCGATGGCCGTGAGCATCTGGCCGGAGACGAGCCATGTCGACACGAACCCAGCCAGCAAAGGCCCCAGCGCGCTGAACACCGAGACGACAAAACTCCAGAGCGCAAAACAGCGTGCGCGCAACGCCGCCGGAGCCACGTCCTGCAGCATGGTCGGCACGAGGGCGTTGGCGGTGCAGGTGGTGAAGAGAAACAAGGCCACCACCACAAAGGCCTGCTGCAGCGAGGCGGTGGAAAAGAGCATCAGGATGGCGGGCACGGAAAGAACCGCGCAGACGCCCATGATCATCGGCCGCACGGCGGTTCCCAAGCGCTTGGCAAACCAGCGGTCCAGCGCCGCGACGACGGGGAGACAGCCCAGCGTTGCGACCAGCACGATCACGCCCATGACCTCGCCGATGCGCGCGGGCGCGACTTCGAAGCGGCGCTCGAGCGCCAAGGCAATCAGCTGATTCAGCCCCTGAACCGCGATCATCAGACTCCCCGCCACGCCGACAAACAGGGCGACTGGCTGCCAGTGTTCTTTCAGGAATTGCCTCAACGATGTCGCGCCTGAAACGTCCTCCTGTCTGGCATGCCGAGGCGGATCGGCGGTGAAAAGGCCTGCGATCAGCAAGGGCAGCCCGGCTGCTGACAGAAGCAGAAAGCCCTTGCGCCAGACGTCCAGATCACCGGGAATCCAGGCTGCGGCGGTGGCCTGTATGTCTCCTGAAAAGTAGAAGCCCGCGCTGGCACCACTTGAGACCAAGGCCGCGAAGCCGAGGTTGGCCAAGACGCGGTGACGTTGTGGAGCGAGGTCGGGAATCATCGAGTACACCAGCGGCACCATCGCAAACTCGGTGATGCCAGCGGCCGAGCGGCCCAGAAAGAACAGCGGGAAATTGGGCGCCAGCGCGCTGAGCACCATCATCGCGGTCGATGCGAAGATCAGACACAGCAACACGCGTTTGCGCGGGAAACGATCAGCGAAGCGAGCCAGCGGAATCGCCAGCGCGCTGCCCACCAGAACGCCCGCCAGTCCCTGCAATGCGCCGAGACTGGCGTCGCTGATGTCAAAGCTTTTTTGGATTGCCGATAGCGAGATGGCCTGCAGGCCGTAGTCGCTCATCTGCACTCCGGCGGTGATGCCAAGAAACGCGACAGTCAGAAAGGCTTGCAGCGACCATTGCGCGGGTGCGCCATCGTCCCTGACGCTTACTTCCATTGGTACTGCAGTTGCACATCCACGGTGCGTGCGGCGCCGTAGTAGCAGTAGAAATCGCAGCCGCTGACGTAGGTCTTGTCGGTCAGATTGCGGGCATTGAACTGCAGCGCCCATTCGCGGCTCATGTCGTAGCGCACCATCAGGTCCAGCAGCGTGTAGCTCGAAATTTTCTGACCGGCGTAGTAACGCTGGTCTTCGGTCTGGCCGGTGTAGCGCGCGCCTGCGCCCACGGTCAGCTTCTGGTTGTTGGCCAGATCGAAGCGGTGGCTGAGCCACAGGCTGGCCGCGTTGTCGGGAATCAGCGCGGTGCGCACGGACTGGGTCGTTGTCAGGTCCTGACGGGAATCGTTGTGCGTGTAGGCCGCCTTCATCGAGGTGTTGGTGCCGAGCTTGAAGTTGCCTTGCAGCTCAACGCCCTTGTTGGTGCGCTGGCCGGTCTGCGACTGGATGTTGGACGCGTCGGACACCAAGGCATTCTTTTCCTTGATGTCGAAGTACGCCAGCGTGAGGTTGCCGCCGTTCAGCCATGTGGGCTCGAACTTGACGCCGACTTCGCGCTGCGTGCCTTCATAGGGGCGGTAGCCGTTTCCGTGGCCGTCCACGCCATCGACGGGCTTGAACGATTCCGAATAGCTGATGTAGGGCGAGACACCGATGTCGCTGATATACATCGCGCCAAAGTTCAGGGAGTTCTTGCTCACGTCGTAGCCAGCGTTTCCGCCGTTGATGGCACCCTTGTTCTTGGCGCGATCATGGCGGATGCCGGCGTTGAAGTTCCAGTGACTGCCTACACGCATCTGGGTGGACGCATAGGCGCCCCATTGCTTGGAGTGCAGGCCGTAGGGTGTGCCAGTCACATCGAACGGGGTGCCGTAGACCGGGTTGAACATGTCGAGCCCGGGCACAAAACCAAAACCGTTGTTCAGGCCGTCGGTGTCGGACTTCAGGTAGTCAATCCCGAGCACGGGCAGTAATTGCACGCTGTCCGACAGACGCAGCTTGCCGCTGATGCGGTTGTCCAGATAGTGTGTCTTTGACTTGCCGTTGGTGTACGTGTACCCGCGCATCAGTTGGCGGTTGCCGTCAGATCCCCATGCGAAGGTGTTCACCTGGTCTAGATCGAGGTTGGTGTACTTGTAGTTCTGCGCGAACTTCCAGTCGTTGTTGATTTGATGGCTGAGCATCCAGCCTGCGCTTGCTTGTGTGCGCTTGAGGTAGTCAAATCCGGGCTCGCCGGGGTTCATGCGGCGGTCGATGCGGCCATAAGGTGTGTCGATGATGGTGCCGTAGGCCGGCAAGAATCCGTTGGTGGGCGTACCGTCTTCGCGCTGGACGCTGGCCAGCAGGGTCAGCGATGTGCGTGGGCTGAACTCCATCGTCACGCTCGGTGCGAAGTAGTAGCTCTTCATGTCGGTGCCGCGCTGCATGCCGTCTTCCTTGCGGGCCTGCGCGACAAGGCGGTAGTACACCGTGCCGTCCTCATTGGCGATGTTGTTGTAGTCGACGCTCAGACCCAGACGGCCGCGATTTCCCGCTTCCGTGTTCAGCTCGAGGGCGCGCTCCTTGTGTGGGCGCTTGGTCACCAGGTTCACCACGCCGCCGGTTTGTGCAGCGCCAAACACCAAGGCATTGGGGCCCTTGAGCACTTCGGCGGATTCAACCCCAAAGATTTCTGGCTTCCAGACAAAGTAGCCATTCGGCGTGGTCGGTGTTCCGTCCAGAGACACCGAGGCGTCAAACCCGCGGATCTTGAACCACTCGACCTTGTTGTCGCCACCAAACGGCTCGCTGAGAACACCGGCCTGGTATTGCAGGCCCTGATCCAGCTTGCGCGCGCCCATTTCCTGAAAGTCGCCCTTGCGCAGCACCGCGCTCGAATTGGGCGCATAGAAGTCCAGACTCTGCAACTCTTCGACCGTTCCGATAACCGTGACCGTCTCCATGGTTTTCGCCTCGGCTGGAACCTTGTCAGTAGTTTGCGCAAGCAATGGTGACGCGAAGCCGACGGCTCCGATGGTCAGCAAAACAGCTTGAACGACGGGGGTGTATTGCAGATGACGCATAGAACGTGAAGGGAAAGGAGGTGAGGGAGGTGGCGCTTGGATGTGCCTCTCATTTTACGTCGTGGATAATAGTGATTCTCAAATGCATTAGCATTAGTGGTGCATTTGTCACGGTTTCGAAATGTTTTCGGGAATGTTTGACCGTCCTACAGACAGAATCAAAAAAACTTGGCAGATGTCCAAATAGTTCATGCCACCAGCGAACGCATGCGGTACCAAGACCAGCACTTTCCATGAATACGACAGCAGAAAAGAGCACACCACTGAGCGCAAACATCGCGCTGCCACGAGCGACCGCCTTTGTTGAATGGCTGGTCGCCCTTTGGCGAGACAAAGGAGTGGAGGTGCGCCACGTCGAGCCCGAGCGAGTGCATTTGATTCTGGTGGAGGTCGGTTCGGTGGAGCTTCAAGTTGCGGGTGCGCGGCTACTCCATTGCGCCTTGCAAACAGTGAGCTCGCAGATGGGCGAGTTGATGCAGTTGTCGATCACCGAGCATTTGGGCGAGTTTGCCGATGAAATGGCCTGGCCCGAGGGCAGTTGGAACATCGTCTGGAATGGTCAGGCGCCGCGTAGTCCGGCGCAATTGCATGTCATGCAAGTCATCAGCAACAAGGAGCTCTCCCCCCGAATGCGCCGTTTGCGGTTGCGGGGGGATGATCTTGGGGTGTTCGCGAATGGTGGGTTGCACGTGCGCATGCTGCTGCCGAACGTCGGCTGTGAGCCTGTCTGGCCGTCGCTCATGGAGGATGGCCGCTTGCAGTGGCAAGCTGGCAAGCCTCGCATGCCGCGACGCACCTACACGATTCGCGATCTGGATGTGGACGCCGCTTGGCTTGATGTTGACGTGCTGTTGCACCCGGATCGCGATGGCGCATCACCCGGCTCCCAGTGGGCCGGGCAGGCACGGCCCGGCAGCAGCGTTGGCGTACTCAGCCCTTCCAGTGGGCCGTTTGCACCTGCAGCACATGTTGTTCTGATGGCTGACGCCTGCGCTTTGCCTGCGGCCGCTCGCATGGCGCAGATGCTGCCCAAGGGGCAATCGTCAGCCATGATGTTGTGGGTGGCGGATGACGCTGAACGTGCGGCATTCGACCTGCCCACGCCGGTTGTCCGGCCGGAATGGATCTGTGGCGGTGAGCCGGGTGCTTCGGCTCCAGAAATCGACCAGGTGCTGGGCTGGCTGGCAACGCAGGATTACCAGAAAGCCGATACGACGCTGTGGGTGGCTGGTGGGTTGCCGTTGATTCAAGCGGTTCGCGGCTGGGCGGCCGATCAATCTCAATTGGCCGGCGTGCGAAAGATGATTCACACCTATTGGCGTTGAGTTTGCAGCAGGGAGTGAGTAGGGCGTTTGCAAAGGCCGAGGCCGTCGTGAAGGTGTGGTGGGCCGCAGATCACGAATATTGTTTGAACGGGATTTTTCGTGACGGGCAGGCAGGCTTGTGATTGGGCGTTTTCATCGTTGGATTTCGATATGCAGCACGCTTTCAGCACTACCATGGAGCACTTCCCCATTACGGCCTGCGACATCCCATGAGCAATTTTCTTGCTTTTGTCAGTGAGACAAGCGACATCGCATTGGATTCCGACATCGTCAAGGAAGCGTCCAATTGCCTTGACGAATTCACGGATGCATTCAATGCACTGGACTTGGCGGGCATGGATGCCCGACTGCATTTTCCGCACGTGATGATTTCCGAGACGGAGACTTTGATTTGGGAAACATCTGGTCAACATCCCGTGGATTTCTTCTCCCGGTTGCAGGGGACTGGCTGGAAGTCCACGCGCTATGAATCAAAGGTCCCTGTCTTGGCGAGCATGAACAAGGTGCACTTTCTGGTCACGTACACGCGCCGGGCGGTCAGTGGTGAGGAACGGAGTCGCCACATCAACCTGTGGATTGTTGTGAAGAGAAATAATGTCTGGGGTATCTCATTGAGATCCTATTGAGTGCAATGGTGCGCCGCCGATGGAACATCCCTTCGCGCGGACGGCATGTGTTCTGAGGCTATCCTTGACCCACCATGCATGAACTCGATATCTCCCGCATCAAAGCCATCACCATCGATCTGGACGACACGCTGTGGCCCGTCTGGCCGACGATCACGCGTGCCGAGGAGGTGCTGGCCGAGTGGCTGCGGCAACATGCGCCGGCCACTTCGGCGGCATATCCGGATTCCCGGTCGCTGCGTCGCATCCGGGAACGTGTGGAGCTGGAGCGGCCCGAGTTGCGGTTCGATCTGAGCGCCATGCGTCGCGAATCGATTCGTGCGGCACTCACAGAATGTGGCGATGATCCGGCACTGGCGGAACCCGCTTTTGATCTTTTCTTTGACGAACGCCAGCGCGTGGTGCTGTTCGACGATGCGCTCGAGACGTTGGAGTTTTTGGCCGCACGCTATCCGGTGGTGGCGATCTCCAACGGCAATGCTGACGTGAATCGCATCGGCCTTGGACGCTATTTCAAGGCCGCGTTGAGTGCGCAGGGCTTTGGTATTGCCAAGCCCGATGTGCGCATTTTTCAAGCTGGCGCGGAGCAGGCCGGGTATTCCTCGGAGGCGGTGCTGCATGTAGGCGACGACGCACGGCTCGATGTGGAGGGCGCGCTGCTGGCGGGCATGCAGACCGCCTGGGTCAATTGGGACAACAAGACTTGGGAGCTGGAAGCACAACCGCATGTCATGCTGAGCAAGCTAGGCGAGCTGTGCAGCATCCTGCGTTGAGCCAGCGCTTCAATGTTTGGAGTGCGGCCATCTTCCTCAAGATCGATGTCTCAGAGAAGCCAGGCAGTTCACGACCAGACGCTTTACTGCCGTCGACCCCGGGCTCGCGCATCTCGCCAGCCCATCGCGCCTAGCAGTCCAGCAAGCAACAGCAGCCCCCACTCTGACAGTGTGGGCACGGCCCGTGCTGCGCCAATCTCAGGGTTACCGGGCTGTGGCAGGCTATCGTCGTTGGCAATGGTGCCGGTCGCGGTGCTGGTGCCTATCGAGGCTCCAGCACCAATGCTGTCCAGGGTGACCGTGAAGGTTTCGTTCGGCTCCACCTGAATGTCTCCATTGATGGTGACGGTCAAGCTTCCTGAGTTGTCGCCCGCGGGGATGGTGACTTGCCCACCCGCTACCGCGACATAGTCGCTTGATGCGGCGGCGGTTCCATCCGCCGTAGACCAGGTGATGGTGATGCCACCCGATGGTGCGGGAGCCGACAGGGAAATGGGGAAGTCAAGCACGGTGGTGCCCGCGTTGCCTTCGGTGATGGATGCGTTGCCCACGTTGACCACGATGGCTGCGGTCGCTTCATACGCACCAATGTCTGCTCGCCCTGCCTGCACGCGCGCCTTGTGGTTTTGGTCGGTGGTGGCTTGCACCGGCACGAGTGTGGGGCCTGCGTTGATGGCAGGACTGCCCGTCAGCAAGGCGTGCGTGCGGTTGATGTAGCCGTTGAAACCCAGTGATGCCTGTAAGGGATCGGTATGGGTGAGGTCGCCCTGAGCGGTCATAAAGGCGCAACTGTCATCGCTGGAGAGGTTGTAGCCGCTCGACGTCAATGAGCCCTCCGTGCTCGCGCAATTCACGCCTCCTGTCGGGTTGGCGATGATACTGCCGCTCACGATGCTGGTGCTGTTGGGCGTGTACGATTCCAACTGTCCACTGTTGGCCGAGGTGGCCGTGTTGTAGGCGATGGTGGTGAAGAGAATGTTGGCGCTGCCGTCACCGCTCACGCCAATGCCGCTGCCGGTATTTGCTGTGTTGCCAGAGACAGTCGAGTTTACGATTTCGAGTTGTCCCTTCACGTCAATCCCCCCTCCGTTGGCACCTAGGTTGGTTGTCGAGTTGCCGCTGATGGTGCTGCGAATGACGTGAACTGCCCCGCCCGATGCCACCCCGATGCCACCTCCACCATTGGCGGCGCTGTTGTTCATGACTGTGCTGTCCAACAGGTAGAGCGTGCCGGTGCCGTTCACGTAGATGCCACCGCCCTGACTGAACCCTGCGCCCGTGGCCGTGCTGTTGGATACAAGTACCTCGGTGAGCGTGGTCGTTCCGCTGCCGACGCTCAGTGCTCCTCCGACCGACGACGGCGCTCCGTTACCCTGGGTGAGGGCTAACTTGTTAAGGTTCACAACGGCATCGCCGCTGATGGTCAGCACAGCGCGCGTGCCGCCGCCACTGATGATGGACGTGCTGGGGCTCTCGCCGTTGATGGTGATGTTGCTGCCGATGTAGAGAACGCCGGGCAGCGTAAGTGTGTAGTTGCCTGTTGGCAGCA
Source organism: Diaphorobacter sp. HDW4A (assembly GCF_011305995.1). GTDB lineage: Bacteria > Pseudomonadota > Gammaproteobacteria > Burkholderiales > Burkholderiaceae_C > Diaphorobacter_A. The sequence continues at coordinate 1,420,573 of NZ_CP049910.1, forward strand.
CGATGGTGTCGTCGTCTGGCAGCGCGTTGGCCTGGTCGATGGCCGCGCGCAAGGAGCAAAAGCCTGCGCTGGTATGGCAAATGTTGTCGGTCAGGTTGTCGTCGGGCAGGTCGGCGGTGTCGTTGACGGCGAAGGTGGCCGCCTGCACCCCGGTGCTGACAAGCCAAGCGGCAAGCAGGCCGTAGAAATGGTACTTTTTCATGCGAAGGAAGAGTTGTTGACTGTTGCAACAGCCAGTCTCGCCAAAGCACTCTTTCCCGTCTTTACCGCGCGCGACAATTTCCATACCCAATGCGACATTGGGCCGCTATGGAGGAGAGCGTTGCAGCATCCTCAGCCGTTCAGGCCACGCACCTCGCTAGGCGATACGCCGAAGTGCCGCCGAAATGCACGGCTAAAGGCAGAAGCTCCGTCAAACCCGTTGTCCAGCGCAATGGCCAAAACGCGGCGGTGGCGTTGCGCGGGGTCGATGAGCATGGCCCGCGCGCGTTCCAGCCGCACTTGGCACACGAAGTCGGAAAAGCACGTCCCCTCGCCAGCGAACAGGCGTTGGACCTGGCGTGGGGTGAGATGGTGCATGCGGGCGATTTGCACCAAATTCAGTCCGGGCTGGGTGATGCGAGCCCGGATGTCGCGCTGGATCAGCGCCAGGCGGGGTACGTTCAGCGTTTCTGGCTCAGGCCGCGCGCCTCGGGCAGCGGGCGCGAGCATGGTTGCCATCAAATCCTGCAAATGCAGCAGGGCCGATTGCAGCACGCTTGTAGAAAGCGAGGAACTGCTGGCGAGCATTTGCGCATAGCCCAGAGCCAAGGCGGGCTCCGGCATGCTGGGGGGCAAAAGAACCAGAGGAGCCTCTTCCAGCCCTGGCACTCTTCGCGCCAAGGCGGCATGTGGCACTTGGATGCAGGCACTGGCACCGCCCCTTGGAGTGATAAATTCGTGCACTCGGGCTTTGGAGACCAGGCCATAGCTCCCACAGGGTACATCGTAGCTTTCGTGCGGCGTACGCAGGATCCCATTGCCGCGCAAGGTCGTGAACAGATATATATCGTCAGAGCCGTCACGCAGCATCTCGGGCGAGCGCCACATTCGGCAGGGAGTGTTCTGGGTGTGAGCGTAGATGGCCCCGGAGCCGAAGGGCAGCATGGTGGTGGAAAAATCCAACCCTGCCGTGTGTGCCGTGACCTCAAGAGGTTGCAAGTCCACGCGCATCAATTCGCGTCCATAGAACTCACGTAGCGCGGCGGTCTTGTCGCGACCGGTGAAGTCGCACGATGTCAGACGCTGGACGTGGGAAGGAGAGGGCTGCGGCAAGTGGTCCACTTCCGTTTCAAGAAACTACGATGGCGCAAGTGGGCACAGATGCACGTAATTCCCCATGGGAATATCGCGTGCCCGCCCATCCAACTCGGAACGCCTGTAGGTCAGGCTTTCGCCGTTATGTTTTATAAGGCAAATTGCATGCGCAGTGCTGACTAACTATTGGCTGCATCCGGGATGATTGGGCAAACAGAACCCAGCGGGCCGTAGAAGCGTCATTGCTTGCCGGTTTGGTGGCAGGCATTCACGCGTCGCTTGCCATCGAACCAAGGCACAACGCACCGCGCCCGGCGCACCTGTGCGACAGCTGCCGCTGTGCCTGCGCAGTATCGCCCCAGGCTTTTGGCGCTCAACGTCTGGCAGAGTGATTTTTTGCATACCTCATCATGGGATGTGAATGCATTCGATTTCAAAGTGTCAATGGATTAGTCGGGCTTGACGCCCGCGCGCTTGAGCACCTTCTGCCAGCGCTTTTGCTCAGTCGCAATGAACTGGGCGAACTGCGCAGGCGTGCTGCCGATGGCCTCTGCTGCGTCGCCCTGCAGGCGTTTCAGCGAATCGGGCGCCTTCACGGCCTTGGCGCATTCCACGGCGAGCTTGTCGATGTGTTCGGGCTTCATCGTGGAGGGGGCGAGCATGCCGTACCACTGCGTCATCTCGAAGCCGGGGAAGCCTTGCTCGGCCACCGTTGCTACGTCGGGGAGTTGCGGCAGGCGTTGGGTCGATCCGGTGGCGATGCAGCGCACCTTGCCTGACTTGATGAACGGCAGCAGGGCGGCGGCTCCCACCGATGCCGCGTCGAGGCGGCCGGCGAGCAGGTCCTGCATCATCGGGCCAGTGCCGCGATAGGGCACATGCAGCATGAAGAAATCGGCCGTCATCTTGAGGTATTCGAACGCCAGATGGCCCGCGCTGCCGTTGCCGGCCGAGCCGTAGCTGAGCTTGCCGGGCTTTTGCTTGGCGTAGGCGATCAGCTCGCGCAGATTGTTCACCGGCACATCGGGATGCACCACATAGAGGCTCGGCACCTTGGCTAGCAGCGAGACGGGCTTGAAGTCCTTGTTCGCGTCGTAGGGCAGCTTGTCGAAGATGTAGGGATTGACCGCGAGCGTACCGATGTGGCCGAGGATCACCGTGTGCTGGTCATCCGAGCGCGCGACTTCCTGCATGGCGATGTTGCCTGCGGCGCCGGGCTTGTTGTCCACGTAGACGCTCTGACCGAGCGATTTGGTGAGTTCGGCCGCCGTGGAGCGCGCGACGATTTCCGAGCTTCCGCCCGGGGCAAACGGCACGACGAAGCGCACGGACTTGGATGGCCAGGCGGTTTCCGCATACGCCCCGACAGGAAGCAGCCCGGTCAACGTGGAGCCACCTGCCAAGGCCAGCAAATGGCGGCGGCTTATCTGGCTCAGTGCAAGGGCGCGCACGCGGTCACGCATGAGTTGATCGGGTGTGTTCATATAGTCTCCGTTGAGCACGCTGTTGTCTGTTGCTTGCAGTGTGCCCTTTCAGGCTGTCGATTGGCTGTCGGGCGAATGGGGGTTTTCGCGGGGGCACTACCGCAAGGTGCTCACAGCGGGATCTTGCCGGTGAGGATGTCGCGCCACATTACCCAGTCGCCGCGAAAGCTGAAGAGCGGGCGCTTGAAGCTCGCGGGCCGGTTCTTCTCGAAGACGAAATGGCCGATCCAGGCAAAACCGTAGCCGCTGACGAGTGCTGCCAGCAGATACCAGATATGGCCGGTGACGATGAGCCCTATCAGAAAGAGCAGGGAAAACGAGGTGCCGACAAAATGCAGGCGGCGGCAGGTGCGGTTGCTGTGCTCCTGCAGATAGAACGGGTAGAACTCGGCGAAGGTCTTGAACTCGCGAGGGTCAACCGAGGACTTGTCGGGCGAACTGCCGGAGGGGGATGCGCGAGACATGTCGGACTCCTTTCCTGAAAAGGGTCGTGTGTCTCCAGATTTATACGCCCGGTTCAGACAGGTCGCCTAAACCGGACGGGTTTCAGGGGTTTGGGGCGTTTCGGAGGGTACTCAGCGCGCCAGAAAGTCGCGGATTGCGAACAGCGTTTCGTCGGGCGCTTCGGTCATCTGGTTGTGGCCACTCGGGAGCTTGGCGAGGCTGACTTGCTTGCCTGCCGCCTTGGCCGTGTCCATGAGGCTCTTGGCCGCTTTGGGGGGCGTCATCTGGTCCTGATCGCCCAGCGCGAACAGCACCGGGCAGGCGAGCGCGGCCATTGCGGCCTCGCCACCGGCGTAGCTGTCGCAGGCCTTGAAGCCGGTGTAGAGCAGGTTGACGTCGCGATTGCTCGCCAGCACGCGGCGGCCAAGCGCCTTGCCCGCGCCGAACACCCAACTGCCCGCACCGTTGGGCGGCGAGAGCGTGGCGCGCGAGAACACGTTGATCATCTCGATGGCCTGCTCGGGTGCCTTCACCGCCGATTCGAGCAGTGCGGGCGACACCTTCATCGGCGCCGCCGTGCCGACCAACACCAGATGGCTCACGCGTTCGCCGAGCTGCGCCGCCGCCTGCATGGCGATCAGGCTACCCCAGCTGTGGCCGATGAGCGCGGCCTTCTGCAGGTCTTGCGCGTCCATGAGTTGGCCGATGAACGTGGCGGCTTCTTCCACACTTTCGGGCGCCTTGCCGCCGCTTTTGCAATGGCCGGGCAGGTCGATGGCCAATACATTCCAGCCGTGATTGGCCATGTAGCGGCTCTGCAGCGCCCACACGCTGTGGTCGCAGAGCACGCCGTGAATGAAGATGGCGGTGGGCTTGGCGGCATCGAAGGCCTTGCCGCCGGTGTAGGCATAAATTGGGTCGCCATGAACGTTGATGTGCATGTGCGGGTCTCCTCAATAGGTCGGGAAATCTGTTCGGTTTGTCTTGTTTGCGTGATGTTTCAGACGGCCTTTTCGGCAGCCTTCAAAGCGCGCTTCAAGTCGTCGATCAGATCGTCTGCATCTTCTAGACCAATCGACAGGCGGATCGTGCCTTGACTGATGCCAGCTTGCGCGAGCGCTTCGTCCGTCATGCGGAAATGCGTGGTGCTGGCGGGGTGGATCACCAGCGAGCGGCAATCGCCCACATTGGCCAGGTGGCTGAAGACCTTGAGCGTCTCGATGAACTTCTTGCCCTGGTTGCGATTGCCGTTGATGTCAAAGCTGAACACCGAGCCCGCGCCGCGTGGCAGCAGTTTCTTGGCCAGGGCGTGTGACGAATGGCTCTCGAGCATCGGATGGCCGACGCGACTGACAAGCGGTTGGTTGGCGAGGAACTGCACGACCTTTTCGGTGTTGCGAATGTGTTTTTCCATGCGCAGCGGCAGCGTCTCGATGCCTTGCAGGATCAGCCACGCGGTGTGCGGGCTCATGCAGGCGCCGAAGTCACGCAGACCCTCGCGGCGGGCGCGCAGCAAGAAGGCACCGGTCGTACTTTCCTCGCTGAAGACCATGTTGTGAAAGCCGTCATAGGCCTCGGTCAGTTCGGGAAATTTGCCGGACTTTTCCCAGTCGAAGCTGCCGCCATCGACCACGATGCCCCCGACCACGGTGCCATGGCCTGAGAGGAACTTGGTGGCCGAGTGGTAGATGATGTCGGCACCATGCTCGAAGGGCTTGATCAGCCACGGCGAGGTGAGGGTCGAGTCGACCAGCAGCGGCACGCCGGCCTCATGCGCGATTTGCGAAATGGTGGGGATATCGAGCACGTCGAGGCCCGGATTGCCCACGGTCTCGCCGAAGAACAGCTTGGTGTTGGGGCGCACGGCCGCTTTCCAGCCACCGATGTCGCCGGGCTTGACGAAGGTGGTTTCGATTCCGAACCGCGCCAGCGTGTAGTGCAGCAGGTTCTGGCTGCCGCCGTACAGCGCGGTGCTGGCAACGATGTGGCTACCAGCTCCCATCAGCGTGGCGATCGACAGATGCAACGCCGCCTGGCCGCTGGCCACCGCAATCGCGCCGACGCCGCCTTCGAGCGCCGACACGCGCTGCTCGAGCACCGCGTTGGTAGGGTTGCTGATGCGGCTGTAGACATGGCCGGGACGTTCGAGGTTGAACAGGCTGGCCGCGTGATCGCTCGATTCGAAGACGAACGAGGTCGTCAGATGGATGGGAACCGCGCGCGCGCCGGTGGCAGGATCGGGCTGCGTGCCCGCGTGCAAGGACAGCGTGTCGAAGCCTGGGTCTGAATATCCGGGCATTCATGTCTCCAAAGTGGTGCAATTGCCCGCAATTGTGGGCTATATTTCATGAGGAAACGGCCAGCACGCGCCTCATGCGTAGCTGGCCCTAAGGAGATACCCCATGAAAGTCAGCGATATCCTTCGCGTCAAAGGCAATACGCTTTACACCGTCACCCCCGATGAACCTCTGGCGAAGGCTGTTGAGGTCATGTCCGAGAAGGACATCGGCTCGCTCGTTGTGATGGAGCACGGCGACCTCGTGGGCATGCTCACCTTCCGCGAAGTGATTCAGGCGCTGCAGAAGAATGGTGGCAGCGTCGGCACCATGCTCGTGCGCAAGGCCATGGACGACGCGCCGCTGACCTGCACACTCGAGACCGACATGGACGAAGTGCGCCGCATGATGCTCAATCAGCATGCCCGCTACATGCCGGTGATGGACAGGCGCATGCTGATGGGTGTCATCAGCTTCTACGACGTGGCCAAGGCCGTGGTGGACAGCCAGAACTTCGAGAACAAGCTGCTCAAGGCGTATATCCGCGACTGGCCTGAGCAGAGCGAATCTGCCTGAGCGGCAGCTCCTCAAACAGGGTGGGCCTGCGTGTTGGCGAAGTCCGCTTCTTTCGACTTCCTGCCCAGTAGCAGGAGCGCGTTGCGCACCCGCGCCGAGAGCGGGGCCTCCACGGCATAGTGGAACAGCGCTCCGGTGCTGATCCCGCATGTCAGGTGGATTGCAAAGCCCACCCAATCGCGCGCGCTGGCGCTTTGGATGCCCAGCCAGGCGCTGATCTGCGCGGCCGCCATGAACCCCAGTTTGTGTGTGAGATAGATCGAGTACGACATCGTGCCCAGCCACACCAGCCAGCGCGTGACGGGCAGTTGCACCGTTTTGCTCGCGAGCGCGATCAGCATGAAGATCGCGAAGATCGTGAGTCCACCGTATTCAATCGTCGGTCCGTAAAGCGTGGGCGTGTGCGTCTCCGGTATGGCGATGAACGCGATGCCTGCAGCGGCGATCATGCAGAACGCCAGCGGACGTTTGGGTTGGGTCCAGTCGCGGGTGTAGAGCCAACCGGCCAGTAGTCCGAGCACGAACTCCCAGACCATCGGATTGACCGCCAGATTCAGATAGTGGCTCTGCGCGATGGCGCTCTGGTGGTAGAACGAAAAATTCCAGTCCTGAGCCAGCAACGGATACAGCACGAGCCCCGGCGTGAGCAGGGCCGCGACGATCCACCAGCGCCATTTCCGCGAAAACAGCGAGATCGCGATCACCACATAGAAATAGGCCTCGAAGCACAGTGTCCATGCCACGTCCACCGGCAGCAGGAAGAAATCTGAGGCCTTGGGGCTGACCGGGCGGAAGACGAGCTGGCTGGCCACATCGGTGAAGTAGGCTGTTGGAAACGCATCGGCCTTTTGCCAAGCGAGGCCCAGATAGATCAGGCTGACGACAAGAAACAAGGGCCAGATGCGCGCAAAGCGCTTGATCGCGAAATCGGCCACGTAGCGCGGCGAGCCATCGCAGCTGCGCGTGGTCAAGAACATGATGAACCCGCTGATCACGAAGAACAGGTCCACGCCAAGCGCCCCGTGGGCGAAATACTCCCACGCGAGTTCCTTGTGGGCGGGCTGCGCCAGCGTCCAGCCAGCGTGCGTGACGACGACGGCCATCGCGGCAAGGCCGCGCAGTGCCTGCAACCAGTCAATGGTGGCGGTGGTGCGGAAAGCGGACATGAAGGAGGAGAAACGCGCAGTTCGCTGTTGCAGGGCTTGAGGGGCTTCAGACCACTTCTTGCACAACAGGACACGGACGCTTGGAAGCGCGCAGGTTCGCCCGCAAGGCGCAGGCACGCGCCGCGCGGGTTGTGGCTAGCAAGGGAAGACGGGAGCTTGAATGATTAAAAAAAGCCTGTAATTGCTCACAGGCTGTTCTTATTCTATCAATGCAAATGTAATCAATTTCTTATTTATGTGGCCTGCGGTATTCATCGAAAGCGGACCACCCGTCCCGCGGCGGACTCGGTAGGCTCCGTCGCCGATGCGGGCTCCTCATTGCCAGTAGGGTTGGCGCGAGGCCGGATGAGTTGGCCGCTTTGCACCTGCTCGGCGGCATGGGCGATCCAGCCTGCGGTTCTGCCGAGCGCGAACAGGAGAAAGGCCGCGCCGTGCGGCAGTTTCAGGCTACGTTGCACGGCGACCAGCGCGTAGTCCAGGCTGGGGTGCAGTCCCGTTTGACGGAGCACTGCCTCGGTCAGGCGCGCGACGTCCGGTTGCGGCGGCAAAGCGGCGAGCAGGGCCAGACTGCGCGGGTCGCCTTGGCGGTAGAGCGGGTGGCCAAATCCCGCACAGTAGCTGGGCGTTTGCCTCGTTTGGGTTTCGCGCAGCAGGCGCTGCAGGCCGGGAGCGAGCGCCTGTGGATCTGCCGCAGGCCCATGCCATTCGTCCCAGTGCCGGTCTATCAGCGATGTCATTCCGCCGTGCTTGGCGCCCGACAGCGCCGCCAGTCCCGCACCGAGGCTGGCGTGCAGGCTCGCACCCGTCGATGCGACGACGCGCACGGCGAAGGTTGACGCGTTGAGTTCGTGGTCGGCGCAGAGCACCAGCGCGCGGCGTAGCAGATCGGTAGCCTGATCGCTCAGGTGCCAATGGTGTTGCAGACGTTGATGAATGGGCGTTGCGTCATCTTGTGCAGGCAGCGGCTGGCCGAGCAGGGCAGAACACATCGCGTGAACAAAGCGCATCCGCTGATCATGGCTTGCAGGTGCGCTGTGCGTCAGCGACGCGGGTGCCTGAAACCACAGGGACAGCGCTCGACCGGCATCGGGAAGGTCTTCAGGCGGGCTTTCCCCGATCCGCGATTCTGGCGTGGCAACAACGGGCGATGGGCCGCCATCGTCCCGCCAGAGCAGCGCGGCCGCCGTTTCGAGCGAGGCTTCTTCGGAGAGCGCGACGGCGTTCTGGCCACGGTAGAAGAACTGTCCGTCATTGACACGCGTGATCGCCGAGGGCAGTACGGCCTGGCCCCAGTCGAGCGCGGACTGGGCTAGCTTGGCGGGGTTGCGGATGGTGGCGCGCTGGCGCACGAGGCGCGAGACGTCGGACAGCATATAGCTGCTGCCCCGGTGCTGCGGTAGGCGCTGCGCACGCAACAGGCCGCGGCTGACATAGCTATAGAGACTCGCGCGTTTGACGCCCAGCATGGCGGCCGCTTCCTCGGCGGAAATCCATGGGGAGTTGGCGGATGCGTCATGCGTGCTGGCGGGCATGGCGCATTATCGGGTGGCCTCGGCTGGACGTTGACGGGCTGCGTTGATTGGCCCGATCAAGATTGACCGCCCCTATGCACGGCTGCTGCAATCGGACATCTGATGATTTGGTGGAGGCTTGCGATGAATGTGAATGCGGATGAAAGCCTGGCCGGGCTCTGGCGACAGACGGGTCTGCCGATGATTGCACTGGAGCGCGCACTGCTCCATGGCGCGACGCAGGGTTTCGAGAGCAGCTTTGCGGTCGATGTGGCCGCGCAATCGGCGATCGCCGCTGTGGCGCTGGCCGCGACCGAGGTCGACCGTTTGCGAACGCCCGGTGCTGAGCCGCAGCAGGTCAGCGTGGATGTGCAGCATGCGCTGGCCGAGACCACTGGCTTCTTCACGCTGGACGGCGAGCGCCCATCCATCTGGGCGGCGATTTCGGGGTTGTACGCCTGTGGCGCGGAAATCGGGCGGCCGGGGCATGTGCGGATCCATGCCAACTTTGCGCACCACCGCGACGGCGCGCTGCGACTATTGGGTTTGCCCGAGGGCGAGGGTACGACGCGCGCTCAGGTGCAGGAGGCACTTGGGCACTGGGATGCCATCGATTTCGAGACGCGCGCCACGCAGGCGGGGCTGGTGGTGGCTGCCGTGCGCAGTGCGCAGCAGTGGCAGGCCAGCGCGATGCGTGCGGCGATTGCGGAGCAGCCGCTCGTCGGTATCACCCGGATCGGTGATGCCGCACCGCGCGCCTGGCCCGCGAAGACGGTGGACGAGAGGCCTTTGGCGGGCCTGCGGGTGCTTGATCTCACACGTATTCTGGCCGGGCCGGTCTGCGCCCGTACGCTCGCGGCCCATGGCGCGGAGGTGTTGATGATCAACTCGCCGCATCTGCCCAACATCGAGGCGATTGCCGATGTGAGTCGCGGCAAACGCTCGGCCTTGCTCGATTTGAAGAGCGAGGTGGGAAGTCTCGCGCTGCGCGGCTTGCTTTGCGATGCCAATGTGTTCGTGCAGGGCTACCGGCCGGGTGGACTCGAGCGGCTCGGGCTCGGTGTGGAGGCGGTGGCGCGAATGCGGCCCGGCATCGTCTATGCGAGCCTGTCGGCCTATGGACGCAGTGGGCCGTGGGCGGACAAGCGTGGTTTTGATTCGCTGGTGCAGACTGTGAGCGGCCTCAACAGCGACGAAGCGGCTGCTTTCCATAGTGCGGAACCGCGTGCCTTGCCGATGCAGATTCTGGACTACTGCGCCGGATTTTTGCTGGCCTTCGGCGTGCAGGCAGCGCTCGTGCGGCAGGCGGAGCAGGGCGGCAGCTGGCATGTGGAGGTGTCGCTCGCGCGAGTGGCGCAGTGGCTCAGGAGTCTGGGGCGCAGGCCGGTGGATCCGCAGACTGCCTCTTTGGGGAAGATCGACGCGCTGGTCGCTCCGTGGCTTGGGCGTGCGGACAGCGACTTTGGCGAACTGGTGGCAGTGATGCACGCCGCGCAATTGTCGCGAACGCCCACTGGTTATGCTCACCCGTCGGTGCCGCCTGGAACCGACCAGCCCGTCTGGGCATGACGCTTCGGGCGATAATGCATGACTTATGAGCGGCAACACACTTGGTACCCTTTTCTGTGTCACCAACTTTGGTGAATCCCATGGCCCGGCCGTTGGCTGCGTGATCGACGGTTGCCCTCCCGGCATGTCGCTCACCGAGGCTGACATTCAGCTCGATCTGGATCGTCGCCGTCCCGGCACGAGCCGCCATGTCACTCAGCGCAGCGAGGCCGATGCGGTCGAGATCCTGTCGGGCGTCTATGAGGGCAAGACCACCGGCACACCGATTGCCCTGCTGATCCGCAATACCGATCAGCGCAGCAAGGACTACTCCAACATCGCCCAGAGCTTCCGCCCCGGCCATGCGGACTATACCTATTTCCAGAAGTACGGCATTCGCGATCCACGCGGTGGTGGCCGTTCTTCCGCGCGCCTGACTGCGCCGACTGTGGCGGCTGGTGCGGTGGCCAAGAAATGGCTCAAGGAAAAATACGGTGCCGAGTTCCGCGCCTGCATGACCCAGATTGGCGAGCTCGAAATCCCGTTCGAGAGCTGGGATCATGTACCCAACAACCCGTTCTTCGCGCCCGTCGCCAATGTGCAAGCGTATGAGGATTACATGGACGCGCTTCGCAAGTCCGGCGATTCCTGCGGTGCCAAGGTGCGCGTGCAGGCCACCGGTGTGCCGGTGGGTCTGGGTGAGCCGTTGTATGACAAGCTCGACGCCGACATCGCCCATGTGATGATGGGATTGAACGCGGTGAAGGCCGTGGAGATCGGTGCGGGTTTCGACAGCGTGGTGCAGCGTGGCACGACGCACGGCGATTCGCTGTCGCCCGAGGGCTTCGAGAGCAATAACGCGGGCGGCATTCTGGGCGGCATCAGCTCGGGGCAGGACATCGAAGTGACCATCGCCATCAAGCCGACGAGCTCCATCATCAGCCCGCGCAATTCGATCAACACACTGGGCGAGCCGGTCGAGGTGATTACCAAGGGCCGTCACGACCCCTGCGTCGGCATCCGCGCCGCGCCCATCGCCGAAGCCTTGTTGGCGTTGGTGATCATGGACCACGCACTGCGCCATCGCGGCCAGTGCGGCGACGTGAATTCCGGCCTCGCGCCGATTCCCTCCCGCAACCAGCGCTGAAGCAACCCGGTGGCCTGTCCGGTTCTGTTGATGGCGGCCCCGGCTTCGGGGCAGGGCAAGACCACGATCACGGCTGCGTTGGCGCATCTTCTGCACTCGCGGGGCAAGCGGGTGCAGGTGTTCAAGTGTGGGCCTGATTTTCTCGATCCAACCTGGCTGGCGCTTGCCAGCGGCCAGCCGGTGGACAACCTCGATCTCGCGATGTGCGGTAGGGTCGACGTCGAGCGGCGTCTTGCCCTTGCGACCGAGCACAACGACGTGGTGCTGATCGAGGGCGTGATGGGCCTGTTTGACGGCGCACGCAGCGCGGCCGACATCGCCGCTCTGTGGAATCTGCCGATCTTGCTCGTGATTGATTCGTCATCGATGGCCGAGACCTTCGGTGCCGTGGCGTTCGGCTTGGCCAACTACCGTCCCGGTCTGCGTATTGCGGGCGTACTCGCCAATCGCGTCGCAAGTGAACGCCATTCCGAACTGCTGCGCAAGAGCATGCCCGTCGATGTGCCATGGCTCGGCCAGGTGATGCGCCAGCAGAAGGAGCAGGCTCCTATTCCGTCGCGCCACCTCGGGCTGGTGGCTGCAGACGAAATGGGCGACGGGCTCGCACGCATCGCGCAGGTGGCCGAATCGCTTGCGCAGTCTGATCTGGGGCGGCTTGAATGGTCGCAATGGCAGCAGCGCTGGAGTGCGGAGCTGAGCGCGCCGTCAGAGCTTGCGCCCACGCGCTTGCTCGAAGGGCGTCGCATCGCGATTGCGCGTGACGCAGCCTTTCGCTTCATCTACCCTGCCAACATTGCGTTCCTGCGGGAGCAGGGCGCGACGCTGCAGTTTTTCTCTCCGCTGGCGGGCGATGCTCTGCCTGAGTGCGATGCGCTCTGGCTGCCCGGAGGCTATCCGGAGCTGCATGCCGAGACGCTGGTTGCTTGCCAGCCGCTCGCTGAAGCCATTCGCCAGCATTGGCAGGCGGACAAACCCATCTGGGCCGAATGCGGTGGCATGCTCGCGCTGATGCAGGAGCTGCACTGGCCTTCGAAAGCATTGCGCACCCCGTTGCTGGGTGTGATTCCCGGCGTGGTCACTCAGCATGATCGATTACGCGGCCTCGGCATGCAGGCTTGGCAAAGCCCGTGGGGCATGCTGCGCGGCCATGGCTTTCATTACTCGACCTGCGACACCAGCCTGCCGGTGGTGGGGCATACGCAACGCCTGCTTGATGAAGACCGGGTCGATGCTGCCACGCAGCTCGAATCCGTCTACGCACAGGGCTCGCTGCGCATGAGTTATTTCCACGCGTGGTTTGCGTCGAATTCGGTGGCGGCTGCGAGGCTGTTTCTGAATTGAACGCCCGCAGGGGATGAGATTTCAAGCGATCTTGCTTGAAGATAGGAATGAGTCGCATTTGTGTAAAATCGACATCGTTTTCATCCCTAAGAGAGTTCTGTGTCCACTCAAGCCGACAGCGAGTCCGGTCAAGCCTTGTGCAGCATGTACGCTGTGCACAATGGCTGGTTGATTGCGTGGTTGCACAGAAAACTCGGCAATCGGCACGATGCGGCTGACATTGCGCAGGACACGTTCACTCGTCTGTGCACGGGCAACAGGGTGCAGACATTGGCGGAGGTGCGCGAGCCGCGCGCCTATCTGGTGACGGTAGCGAGGCGGTTGATGCTCAACCATCTGGAGCGTCGCTCGCTTGAGCAGGCCTACCTCGAGTCGCTGCAGTGGCTGCCCGAAGAGAGCGTGCTGTCGGTTGAAGAACGCGCGATTCTGCTGGAGACGCTGGCGCAGCTAGATGCGCTGCTCAACGAGTTGCCCATGAAGGTGCGCACGGCGTTTCTGCTGTCGCAGCTTGATGGCCTGGCGTACGAGGCCATTGCCACACACCTGAATGTGAGTGTGCGAACGGTCACGCGCTACATGGCCCAGGGTTTTCGGCAATGCCTGCGTGTGATGCTAGAGGACTGACAGAGATGGGCCGGGTGGATGCACGAATTCTCGACGAGGCCGCACAGTGGCTGGCCCGCTGCCATGCCTCGGATTTCAGTACGGCCGAACGGGACTCGCTCGCGCGCTGGCGAGAGCAGAGCCCGGTGCACGAGGATGTCTGGCAGCGCGCACAGCAACTCAAGTTTCAGCTCGAAGCGGTGCCATCGTCGGTGGGAATGGCGGTGCTCAACCGTTCGCGCTCCAGCGCGGGCCGCCGAAGCCTGCTGCGAGGCACGACGCTGGTGTTGACGCCGCTGCTGGGATGGCTGGCCTATCGCCAACTCCCCTGGCAGATATGGGGCGCGGAGTACCGCACGGCCCATGGCGAATTGCGCAGCGTGACGCTCGCGGACGGCAGTCGTCTGGTCTTGAACACGGCGTCGGCCGTCAACGTTCGCATGGATGATTCCGCGCGTCTTGTGCATCAGCATGCGGGGGAAATTTTGGTGGAGACATCGCACCGAGGGGCGCACACGGATCTGCCGTTCATCGTGCGCACGGGCCATGGCGAGCTGCAGGCGCTGGGCACGAAATTCATCGTGCGCACGCAGGAGCAGAGTACGGCGCTGTCGGTGCTTGAGGGCGCGGTGCGCATCACGCCCGCCAACACCGGGCGCGGGCTCGTCGTTCGGGCTGGTGAGCGGGTGTCGTTCAATGCACAGAACATCGGCGAGGTTGCGCCGCTGGCGCCTCATGCGGACGCGTGGACAGAGGGCGTGCTCTATGCCGAGAACATGCGTCTCAAGGATTTTCTTGCAGAGGTGGCTCGCTACCGCGATGGCGTGCTGCATTGTGCGCCGGATGTGGCCGAGCTGCGTATCTCGGGCGTGTTCCAGCTGCGGGACACGGACCGCGTTCTGGTATTGATGGCGCAGACCCTGCCGGTGCGCGTCGAGCAGCGAACACGCTTCTGGGCTACGGTGGTGCGCTCCTGAGATGGGCTTTGCGCACGTCGATTCTGAATTTTTTTCGTCGTGAGTGTCCGATTTTCTTTTCTCGCCTGTCCTATGCATTGAAGCAACCCAAAAGACAGATTCGAGGATCGATCAACATGCAAGACACAAGCAAGCGACTGCACCCGGTCGCGATGGCGGCACATGCGGCGGTGGTCGCCATTATGGGCGCGGCGGCGTTGGGCGCAGGCATTCCTGCAGTGCAGGCGCAGGAGAGCGTGAGCAGCGCGGCGCGTAAGTTCTATCAGATACCTGCTGGCCCGCTGGGCGCTGCGTTGATGGGCTTTGCCGTGCAGGCCGGTGTGAATCTCAGCGTGGATCTGGACAAGCTGGCGGGCATGAAGGCGCCGGGCTTGTCAGGCACCTACACGGTGGATGAAGGCTTTGCGAAGCTGCTCGCGGATTCGGGGCTGCGAGCACGTGTGGTGAGTACCGGAAACTACGCCCTCGCCTCCGCTCCGAAGAATCCGCCAGACGTCGTCCCCGCACCTGCCAAGGCGAGCACGCCGCATGCTGTGACCCCTGCGGCGCAGGACGCGAAGGAGCTTGCCACCGTGACGGTGAGCGTGACGCGCCTGGAGCAGTCGACGGAGGATGCGCCGCAGAACATCCGGGTCATCAGTCGCGACGAGATCGACAAGCAGCTCGCGGTGACATCGAGCACGACGCAGATTTTGAGCAATCTGATTCCGTCGATGACTCCGGCCATGCAGAAGATGACCAACTACGGCCAGACCATGCGCGGTCTGCAGCCACTGGTGATGGTCGACGGCATTCCGCAATCCAGTCCCATGTACACCAGCATCGGGCGCGACATGACGACCATCGATCCGTCGATGATCGAGCGCATCGAGGTGATTCAAGGAGCCAACAGCGCCAACGGTATCGGCGGCATGGGCGGGGCGATTAACATCATCACCAAGCAGGCCAAGGGTGGCAAGCCGCGCCAGCATGTCTCGGCGGAAGCGACGACGCCGACCTCGCAGCTCAAGGGCGAGACCATGTCGTACAAGACCACCTACGGCATCACCGGAAGCAAGGGCGATTTCGACTACCTGCTCAATCTGAGCTACCAAAATCAAGGTGCATATCTTGACGGTTGGGGCAACCGTGTCGGGACCTATGATGATCAGGGCGACCTGATGGACTCGCGCTCTTATGACGTGATGGCGAAGCTTGGTTATGCGATCGATGACAACCAGCATATCGGTCTGACCATCAACCGCTTCCGCATCAAGAACGACAACCATTATTCGCTGGTCTCGGGCGACCGCGACAAAGGCGTTCCTACCAGTGCGCAACGCGTGGCTCCGCCGGGCTCGGCTCCGTACAACGACTCGTGGACCGTGGGCGCGAACTATGTGAATGATGATCTGAACGGCATGAAGCTCAATGCATCTGCGTACTACCAGGGCGTTGATTCACTGTTCCGTGGCAACACCAAGTTCCTCGCCAACAAGGCCTACGACCAAAGCCATGCGAAGTTCGACAAGTACGGTGCCAAGATCGCGCTGACTTCGGCCGACTTTATGGACAAGACCATGCGCGCCGTCGTCGGACTCGACGTGATGCACGAGAACTCTAACCAGAAGCTGTTGCACAGCAATCTGTTCTGGATTCCCGACATCACCTACACCGGCATTTCTCCGTTTGCGCAGCTGGAATATGCACCCATCGCATCGGTGAAGGTGGTGGGCGGCATCCGCTACGAGCATGCCAATGTCGATGTGGACAGCTTTACCACGCTGCCGCGCTATGGCAGCAAATTCGTCGAGGGTGGCAAGTTCAGTTTCGGTAAGACGTTGTTCAACGCGGGTGCGTCGTGGTCGCCGGTGGAGCCTCTGAATCTGTTCGCCAATTTCTCGCAGGGTTTCAAGGTGCCCGACATGGGCAAGGCGATCCGGGGCATCTCGGTGGATGGTGCCCGGTTGTCGATGGTCTCGTATTTCAAGCCCGATGTGGCGGACAACTACGAGATGGGCTTTCGCGTCAAGGTCGACAAGCTGGCGCTGCAGGCCAGCTATTTTCAGACGCGGGTGAAGCCGGGAACGGTCATCTCCTACGTCAACGACCAATGGATCGCCAACCGCTCGCGCACACAGATCGACGGGGTGGAGCTGACCTCCAACTACCAGCTCAACAGCAGCCACGAACTGGGGCTGGGCTATGCGCATTCGCGTGGACGCTTTGACATCAACGGCGACGGCAAGGTTGACACCAAGCTGGACGGCGCCAACATCTCGCCCGATCGCCTGAGCCTGAACTGGTCCGCCAAATGGAGCGAGCGACTGACCAGTGCATTGCAGGCGAATTGGTATTTCAAGCGCAGCTTCGACGGCAACAACGCGGTGAACACGCTGGACGCGAGCAAGTACCGCTTCTCGGGCTACGGACTGGTCGATCTCTCCGTCGGCTACAAACTGGACCATGGACAACTGACGGTGGGCGTCGCCAATCTGTTTGACAGGAAGTACATCACCTACTACTCGCAAAGCGCGATCGTGGGCAATGACTACTTCTTTGCAGGGCAGGGCAGAACGCTCACGGTGGGCTACCGACACGATTTCTGAGTGCGGCGAACGCCTTCGAGATGACATTCAGGAGAGTCTGCTTTCAATTGCACTGGCTGGTCGGTCTGGTCGCTGGTGCCTTTTTGGTCGTGATGGGCCTGTCGGGCGCGGCGATCAGCTTTCAGCGCGAGATCATCGACTTGTTGAACCCGGGTGCGGTGTCTGCTGCGCCTGGTGCAGGGCGCGGTGCAGCGACAGGTGCAGCGATCGTGCTCGCGCCCGACGAATTGCTCGCGGTGCTGCAGTCCGCCGGAGAGACACGGCACGTGGAACGGATCGAGCTGCAGGCAATGCCCGGCGGCAATCCGCGCATCACCTTCGCGGCTGCACCGGGCCATGCGCATCGCGAGTCGGTCTGGCTCGACGCGCGCACCGGCGCGATCCAGTCGCAGATCCGGGGCGCAGGTTTCTTCGAGTTCATGGAGCGGATGCACATCTGGCTGCTGCTACCCACAAAGATCGGCCAACCGGTCACCGGCGCGTTGGCGGCCTGCCTGCTGCTGCTGTGCGTGTCGGGTCTTTACCTGCGTTGGCCGCGTCGGCCATGGTCGATCAATGCGTGGCTGCATCTGAACACGCGACACAAGGGGCGTTCGTTCTTGTGGGCGCTGCATTCGGTGATCGGCACCTGGGCATTGCTGGTCTATCTGATGCTCTCCGCCACGGGCATGTATTGGGGCTTCACCTCGCTGCGCGCAGTGGTCGATGGCTGGGCGGGCGTTGCCCCGCGCGCCACCAAGGCGGCGGCACAGGTGTCTGCAGCCAGCGCACCATCGCCCAAGTCCGCATTGGCGCAGGCATGGAAGGGCTTTAAGCAGGAGGCGGGGGCGTGGCAGTTCGTGCAGATCAGGCCGCCGCGAGACGGCGCGAAACCTCATCAGTTCAACTGGCTGGGGCCGGATGCTGCGCACGAAATGGCACGCAACCGCATGCAGGTCGCGGCCGACGGTCGCGTGGTGCAGGACGAGCGCTTTGCAGCGTTGCCTACCGGGCGAAGGGCCGTGGCCGCCATTTACCCGTTGCACATGGGTAGCTACTTTGGCTTGCCGGGGCGCATCATCGTGATGCTGGCGTCGCTTGCGGTTCCTTTGTTCGCGGTGACGGGCTGGATGCTGTATCTGGACCGGCGCCGCAGATCGCGCGAGAGCGGCGATGTGGCTTTGGAGGTCGTTGGAGGCGCACCCTCCATCGCCGTGGTCCACGCGAGTCAGTCAGGGCATGCGCGCAGCCTGGCGCTGCGTACGGTCCGGCTGCTCGTGGCTGCAGGGCATGCAGTGGAGCTGGTCTCTGCTGTCAAGGTCGACGCTACGCTCCTCGCGCGCCATCGCCACACGCTCTGGATCGTCAGCACCTTTGGTGAGGGAGAGCCGCCGGATGAGGCACGGGGCCTGTTGCGCGTCTTGCGTGGAGTGCACGACATGCACGACACCAGTACCGAGTTTGCGGTGTTGGCACTGGGTGATCGCGAGTACGCGCACTTCTGCCGATTTGGACTACAACTGCATGATGCGCTGCAGCGCGCGGGCTCCACGCCGATGAGGGCGGCGCTCACCATGGATGGGGACAGTGCGGACGATTGGCGGCGCTGGTGCAATGCGCTCGCCGTGCATTGGTCGCTGAATACCGATACCTTGCTGGACGCGACAGGGCCCGAGGCACTGACCGCATACAGGCTGCGTAGACGCGAGCACTGCAATCCGGGAAGTATGGGACGGCCCATCTTCAGATTGGAGCTGCGAGCGGAGGCAGAGGCGGCGGAGGCCAAGAGCTGGCAGGCGGGCGCTTTGGTCGATGTCTGTGTGGATGGTCGTGTGAGCAGTGAATCGGTGGCGCTGCGCCGTTACTCCGTGGCGTCGCTGCCCGAGGAGGGGTGTATTCAACTTTGGGTGCGTCAGGTGGCACGTGACGGCAGCTTGGGATTGGCCTCGGGTTGGCTGACGCAGCAGCTAGCCATCGGGGGGACGGTACGCTTGCGGCTGGTGGCAAATCCCGGGTTTGCGGTGTCGCTGCAAGTGGATCAGGCAGCGATCTTCATCGGCAATGGTTCAGGGTACGCGGGGCTGCGCTCGCACTTAAAGGCTCGCATTCAGTCCGGGGTGCACGACAACTGGTTCATCTTCGGTGAGCGCCAGCGGCAGGCCGATGGTTGGGCCGAGGACGAGGTATTGCAATGGATGGCGGAGGGCGGGCTGAAGCGCGCGGATTTCGCCTATTCGCGCGACGCGCTCGAGCCGCGCTATGTTCAGCATGTCGTGCGTGAATCGAAAGACACCGTGCGTGAGTGGATCGAGCGTGGGGCGATGGTCTATGTCTGCGGCAGTCTGGCGGGCATGGCGGCTGCGGTGGAGCGGGCGCTGCAGGAGTCGCTCGGAGCGGATGGGTTCGAGCGCTTTGCTGCTTCGGGTAGATATCGGCGCGACGTGTACTGACGTACTGGCGGTTCCCCCACAAACGACAACGGACGCGAATGGCGTCCGTCGTTCAATGCAGCAGAAAGAACTGTGCGTCTATTTCTGCGGCCGCACCTCATCCACCAGTGCCCGGAAGTCATCGATGTCTTCAAAGCTGCGGTAGACGCTCGCAAAGCGGATGTAGGCCACCTTGTCGAGCTTCTTGAGCTCGCGCATCACCAGTTCACCCAGACGGGCGGAGAGCACTTCGCGCTGTCCGAGATTGAGCAGCTTTTCCTCGATGCGCTCGATGGCGGAATCGATCTGCTCCACGCTCACGGGCCGCTTGCGCAGTGCGAGCTTGAAGGAGCCGTGCAGCTTCTGGTGATCGAACTCTACACGCCGACCGTCCTTCTTGACGATGGCGGGGAAGTTGACCTCGGGGCGCTCGTAGGTGGTGAAGCGCTTGTCACACGCCGCGCAGCGGCGGCGGCGGCGAATGAAATCCCCGTCCTCGGACACACGGGTTTCCGAAACCTGGGTTTCCGGGTGGCCGCAGAAGGGGCATTTCATATCAGTGACGTGGTTGGTAGCGAATCAACGGTAGACCGGGAAACGCGATGTCAGCGCGTGGACCTTTTCACGCACAGCGGCGATGTTCGCCTCGTCGCGTGGGTTGTCCAGCACGTCGGCGATCAGGTTGGCCGTGATGCGGGCTTCTTCTTCCTTGAAGCCGCGAGTGGTCATCGCTGGCGAGCCGATGCGGATGCCGCTGGTGACCATCGGCTTTTCTGGATCGTTCGGGATCGAGTTCTTGTTGATGGTCATGTGGGCGGCGCCCAGCACGGCTTCGGCTTCCTTGCCGGTGATGCCCTTGGCGCGCAGGTCGACCAGCATCAGGTGGCTTTGTGTGCCGCCACTGATGATGCGCAGACCGCGTGCGGTCAACACTTCGGCGATGACCTTGGCGTTGAGCTTGACCTGCTTCGCGTAGTCCTTGAACTCGGGCGACAGGGCTTCCTTGAACGCGACAGCCTTGGCTGCGATCACGTGCATCAGCGGGCCGCCTTGCAGGCCGGGGAACACGGCGCTGTTGATGGCCTTCTCATGCTCGGCCTTCATCAGGATCACGCCACCACGGGGGCCGCGCAGGCTCTTGTGGGTGGTGGTAGTCACGACGTCGGCGTGTGGCACCGGGTTGGGGTACTGGCCGCCGGCGATCAGGCCGGCGTAGTGCGCCATGTCCACCATGAAGATCGCGCCGATTTCCTTGGCGACCTTGGCGAAACGTTCGAAGTCGATTTCGAGCGAATAGGCGCTGGCGCCGGCCACGATCAACTTGGGCTTGTGCTCGCGGGCGAGCGCTTCCATCTTGTCGTAGTCGATTTCTTCCTTGGCGTTCAGGCCGTAGGAAACCACGTTGAACCACTTGCCGGACATGTTCAGCGGCATGCCGTGCGTCAGGTGACCACCTTCTGCCAGACTCATGCCCATGATGGTGTCGCCGGGCTTCAGGAAGGCGAGGAACACAGCTTCATTGGCCGACGCGCCGCAATGCGGCTGCACGTTGGCAGCGTCAGCACCGAACAGTTCTTTCACGCGGTCGATGGCCAGCTTCTCGGCGATATCCACGAACTCGCAACCACCGTAGTAGCGCTTGCCTGGATAGCCTTCGGCGTACTTGTTGGTCAGTTGCGTGCCCTGCGCCCACATGGCTGCGGGGGAGGCGTAGTTTTCGCTGGCGATCAGCTCAATGTGCTGTTCCTGGCGCTGATTTTCCGCCTGGATGGCGGCAAAGAGTTCGGGATCGGTCTGTTCGACAAGAATATTGCGTTGATACATGGCAGTCCTATGCGGTGGAAGTCCCTTGCGCGTCGAATGACGACAAGAGCTGCCCAGGCGAACGGCTGAACGCAGCAGGCTCACAGAATGATCTACGAACCCAAGGCCTGTGCGGTACGCTTCCCAGTGGTTTGCAGGAGGGAATCACCTCCTGGCATGTTCCACGTCAGCGGCAAGGCTATTCGATAGAAGAAGCAGCCCCGCGCCTATCGCCAGTCGCGTACTCGGCTAGTGTAACTGACTGGGGAGTGTCGGGCTTGATCTCAGTGGCTGAGCAAGGCCACTTTTTCCGAGCTCTGCGCAGGTGCTTCGGATTCGACGGTGGTCGGTGCATTGGCTGGGGCTGGCGCAGGCAGATCCGATGCGGCAGGTGCAGTAGCCTTGGTGGATAGCATGGGCGCTGCGGCGGGCTTGGGTGCTGTCGGCATGGGGGCTGGGGTCATGGCCGTGGTGGACACGTTCTGGCCATTGGCGACCTGGCGCAGGCGGAAATGCTCCGACAGCACCTTGGTGGCGTAGCCGCCATCGTCGGGCAGGTTGGCTGCGCCGACGTAGTAGCGCAGACCGCCTTCCAGCGAACCGGCGCGTGCGATGCATTCCTGCAATACCTTGACGCCAACACGCATATTCGTGACTGGGTCGAAGGCTGCGTGATTGCCGCCGAAATCATCGTACTTGTCGTTGTGCACGCGAGTCATTACCTGCATGAGACCCTGAGCACCGACGGAGCTTTGCGCAAACGGGTTGAAGCTCGACTCGATGGCCATGATGGCCAGAATGAGCGTCGGGTCGAGCTTGGTACGCGAGCCAATGGAGTAGGCTTCGGAAACCAGAGCTGCAATCGGCTCGGGCGCGACGCGGTACTTCTTGCTCAGCCAGAAGGCCACCTTGGCCTGCTCGCGTGGGAGATCCTTGGGATTGGCTGCCGTGGCGCGGTCCACCGCGCCAGGTTCGATGGGTGAACCGATGGAAGCCACATGACGCTCGAACAGCCAGGTGCGCAGGTGCTCTTCACCCTTGTCGCGTAGATCTGGACGCGCAGCCATGGTGATGCACACACATGCCACACCCAAGCCCAACAGCGCAAAGCTGCTGTGAGTGAGTTCCATGAATCCGTCGGCGACGTCTGAAGTGAATGTGCGAATGCCCGCAAGCATCTTTCCTGAAGCTGTCACAAGCTTTCCTTTCTCGAGTTGAAGAGTTTCCTGATTCAAGGATGGGCGTCGTCATCACGCGCAGTCCTTACCAGGCTTCTTCGCCTGGATGGGGGTCAAGTTCCGATCTGGCTCGCACGCATCTGATCGTGGGCGAGGAAAGACGAACTGACTGAAGCCGACATCGGCAGCAGGTTGCGGGCTGGGGTTAACCCGCTTTTCTAGTGAATGGCGGATTCTAGAAGCTCTCTAAATTCTAGGTCAATACTAAAAAATAAGTTCTTTAGAATTTAATTGTCTAACAAAGGCTGTGTATTTCAACAGTTTTTAGCGTTTGCGCGGCTTGTTGCTGGAAAAGTTGCGGATCGAAACGGTTCGCGAAAATCGTTCAAAAACGAAACTTCCAATCGATAACGATTTTCAATTGAGAGAAAAATCTGGCAATCCGGAGGATGTGGGCGTAGATTCGAACTGCCTGCTTTATGCAGTGCATCGCTGGATGGATCAGCTTTTGTTTCGGGTGTCGGCATGCAGTGCCCCCTGTATCAAACCAGTCCAAAAAGCCTCTCTGAGAGCAATCTCTTGCTCTCTGCTCTGGGGACGCAACTCTCCCTGGCAGCAAAATGATGGCAAAGACCGTTGTGTCAGCCGTCGAGCCCGGTGATCGGTATTGCTGATCCCCGGGCTTACTTGTTTCTTGGCGTCTGCCAAAGGATTTCCACTTTTGATGTGGCTGCCGCCGAAAGTCCGGTTCAAACCCATTGATCGGTGCACTTTTGCGCTTGTTTACAAAACAAGAACGTCAATTTCTGATGCAATTGCGATATGACATCAGAGAGCAGTGCATCAAGCGAGTCCCAATCCCCGCTTGCAATTTTCAAAAGCAACAAATGGCTCAGGCGCGTCGTCTGGTTCGTTATTGCGATCTTGTTGCTGGGGATGATTCTTTGGCTTGCCGTACCACCGTTGCTGCGCAGCAATGTGGAGCGATACGGCTCGGAATTTCTGGGCCGCCAGGTCAAGGTGGGCGAGGTGCAGTTCAAGCCTTGGGCGCTGCAGCTGTCGGTGCACGATCTGTCGATCGCGAGCGCGGATGGTGCCTCCAGCCAAGTGGACGTGGGGCGTATCTATATAGATGCGGCACTGCAGTCCTTGGTGAGGCTGGCGCCGGTGTTCGACGCCATTGAGGTGGACGCGCCGAGGGTGCGCGTGGCCCATGTGGCCGAGGGTCAGTTCGATTTCGACGACATCCTCAAGCGCATCGCCGAGCGTCCCAAGGCCCCGGAGGACAAGCCGAGCGATCCGCCGCACTTTGCGCTCTACAACATCGTGCTGCGCGATGGGGCGGTGGAGTTTGATGATCGCGTTGTCGGTCGCAAGCAGAAGCTCGACAAGCTCGACTTGAGCATTCCGTTCCTGAGCAATTTGAATGCGGACCGCCAGGTCAAGGTCACGCCGCGTTTGGCGTTCGCTCTCAACGGCAGCCCGTTTGAGTCATCGGGTCAGGCGACGCCATTCTCCGAAACGCGTCAGGCGAATGCGAATTTCAAGATTGATGGCTTCGACCTAGCGCCGTTTGCGGTTTATCTACCCAAATCGGTGCCTGTGCGGCTCAATGCCGGTCTGTTGGATGCTGACCTGCAGCTCGCCTTTGAGCAGAAGGATGCCGCCAAGGTCGGCGTGAGCGGCAAGCTCGCTCTACGAGAGGTCAGGGTGTCGGACACTCAGTCGCAGGAGTTGGCCGCGTTCGACAAGCTCGATGTGGCGCTTACCGATGTGCAACCGCTCAAGGGGGTGGTGCATGTCGCGTCCTTGCAGTGGGACAAGCCACGTTTCGCACTGCGCCGTGACAAGAATGGGCGACTCGAGATCCCCGGCATGGCGACTTCGGACGAGCCATCCGCTGGACCTAAGGCCAAGGAGTCTTCGGCATCGGATGCCAAATCCGGCGACACGCCAGCAGCCAAGGCTGGCGCGCAGCCCGAATGGAATGTGCAGCTCGATCATTTCGGCCTACGCAATGGCACCATCGACTGGCGCGATCAGGCGGTGGTGGGTGAGGCGGCGCATTTCAATCTGCAGAACCTGCAGCTTGATGCCAAAACCATCCTGTGGCCGATGAAGCAGCCGGTGCAGTTCACCGGCAAGACCGAAATCACGCCGCTCGACGCGTCCGGCAATGCGGTCAAGACACCGGCCACACTGGGCTTCGACGGCAGTGCGGATCTGCAGCAGGCGAAGGTCGCGGCCAGCCTGCGCGGTCTGCCGCTCGATTGGGTGACGCCGTATCTGGCGGGTACCGTTGCGGCGCGTGTGGGTGGGCAGCTCGATCTGGATCTCGGCGTCGCCCGCAATGGAGACCGTCTGGTGGCCAGCGTAGGGCAGGGCACGCTCAAGGACGTAGCGCTGACCTGCACGGCAAGTGGTGACCGCTGCCGCACGCTGGCTGCTGCAGGCATCGCGGGAGCCAGGCGCAACACGCTCGCGGAGTTGGGCGAGCTGTCGCTCAAGGACACACTGGTCGACCTGTCGCGCCGCAATGTGACGCTCGGCAAGCTGGCTCTGGTGCAGCCCAAGGTCTATGTGGAGCGCGCTCAGGATGGCAGGCTCATGTATGAGGACTGGCTGGTTCAGTCCAAGTCGGTGCCCACTGCCACTGTGGCTTCCGAGGTGAAGAAGGGCGACGCCGAATCACCATGGACCATCGCGCTTGGCGAAGTCGATCTCAAGGACGGCTCCGTCGTCGTGCGCGATGCAGCGAACGCCCAGCCCATGCTGCTGCGCGTGAACTCGCTGCAGGCCAATGTGCGCGACTTTGCTTTTCCGGCGAAGAAGGGCGGGGTATTCCCAGTCCGGGTGTCGGCGCGCGTGGCGGGCTCAGGCCGCGCCGAGCCCGGCAGCCTGCGTTATGAAGGCAGTGCGGGACTCGAGCCTTTGGCGGTCAATGGCAAGGTACAGGTGACGGCTTTGCCATTGCATGTGGTGCAGCCCTATCTGCCCAAGGATCTGAACATTCGTCTGGTGCGCGCCGATGGCAGCTTCAACGGTGATGTGAAACTGCTGATGGGCGACAAGGGCCCGACGGCGTCGGTAAAGGGCAGCCTAGGGTTGGATGATGTGCGCGTGCGCGCAGCGGACGCCGACAGCGCGCTGGACAAGGGTCTGGCCGTGGGGCGCGATGCACAGGATCTGCTCAACTGGAAGGCGCTCGCGCTCAAGGGATTGGTTGTGGATCTGGTGCCTGGCAAGCCTCTGACGCTGGATGTTGCCGAAACCACGTTGAGTGATTTCTTCGCTCGCGTGATCGTTCAGGAGAATGGCCGCATCAATCTTCAGGATTTGCAAGGCCAGCCTGTGGCGGTTGAAGGTGACAAGAAAGCCAAGGGACCTACGCCGGCGGCTTCGGCGGCGAGCAGCACCAAGGGCGACAAGCAGACCGCACAGGTGACGGCACCTGCAGAAGCTCCGGATCCGATGGCTCCCATCATCCGCTTTGGCCCAGTGAATCTGGTGCGTGGCGCGATGTACTTCACCGACCACTTCGTCAAACCAAACTACTCCACTGATCTGACCGAACTGAATGGCCGCCTGAGCGCGTTCTCGTCGGTGCGGCCTGCGGGGGCTGAGAGTTTCGATATGGCCGATCTGCAATTGAGCGGCAAGGCCGAGGGCACGGCGGCGGTGGAGGTGACGGGCAAGATCAATCCGCTGGCCAAGCCGTTGGCGCTCGACATCCAGGCGCGCATGCGCGATCTGGAGCTGCCGCCGCTCTCGCCCTACAGCATCAAATACGCCGGGCACGGCATCGAGCGCGGCAAGCTCAGCATGGACGTGGCCTACAAGATCGACCCGAGCGGCCAGCTCACCGCAAGCAACAAGCTGATTTTGAACCAGCTCGCTTTCGGCGATGAGGTCAAAGGCGCGCCCGCGAGCCTGCCCGTGCGACTGGCCGTGGCGCTGCTTGCCGACCGCAATGGCGTGATCGACGTGGACTTGCCCATCAGTGGTTCGCTTAACGACCCTCAGTTCAGTCTGGGTGGCGTGATCTTCAAGGTCATCGGCAATCTGATCATGAAGGCCGTGACGGCGCCATTCTCGTTGCTGGCGGGTGCATTCGGCGGCGGTGATGAGCAGGGGAACGTGGCATTTGATTCGGGCAGTTCCGTGCTGAATAAGTCGGCGCAGGAGCAGCTCGACAAGGTGGCCAAGGCGCTGACGGATCGTCCCGCGCTCAAGATGACCGTGGTCGGCTGGGCCGATCCGGCAGCGGAAAAAGCGGGTCTCAAGCGCGAGCGCCTGAATGCCATGGTGCTGGCGCAGAAGCGCCGCAAGGTCACGCGTGACGGTGGCGATACCAAGGATGTGGTGGCCGTGGAACCGGGCGAATATTCCGAGCTGCTCAAGGAGACCTACAAGCGCGCCGACATCAAGAAGCCGCGTAACATGGTCGGCCTCTCCAAGGACTTGCCCGACGCCGAGATGGAATCGCTGTTGCTTGACAACATACAGTTGCAGGACAATGCAGCACAAGAACTGGCGCTGCAACGCGGTGTTGCGGTGCGTGATTATCTGGCCAGTCGCAAGGTGCCCATTGACCGCCTATTTGTGGGCGCAGGCAAGCTGCAGAGCGATCAGGCGACCGATTCGAAGTGGTCTCCGAAGGCGGAACTCAAGCTTGCGGCACAATGATTTCTGTGTGATGTCAAGTCGCTTGGCAACACAGAGGTTGCCTGACAAAGTAATGTCCTTTGAAGGGCCGAAGCAAAACCGCGTCAAAATAGAGGTTTGGCGAAATTACGCTGGTTGCCGGCGAGGGGGCCCGAAAGGGCGATGTAGCTGCAGCAGCCAAATTCATTTCCAATAGGTTTCATGTTTCCTTTTTCTTCTCGCAACAAAATGTCTGACGCACCAGAGGCGGTTCCGACCGCCGCCAAAGCCAGTGAACCGCATCCGCTTGATGCGCTGACGGGTGGCGCTTTTTCCGCTGCCACGTCCGGCGAACGCGCTTCGCGAATCCGTGAATGGCTGGCCACTCAACCTGCGCCGGAGCAATTGCAGGAAGTGTTCAAGGAGCTGAGCGCTCGCGACAAGGGTGCCGCGCGCGCCGTGCGCGAACGTCTTGATGAAATCAAGCGCATGCAGGGCCAAGAGGTGATTGCCGCCGAGTGGGCTGACAAGGCCAACACGCTGCTCGCAGCCTCGCGTTTGTCGATTGCCGATGCTTTGGCATGGCAGCGCGACGCGGCCAAGGCCGGTGCTCCGCTGTCGCGCGAGCCGCTGTCCGCGCTCAAGACGCAGATCGCTGACCGCGTCAAGGTCATCGAAGACCTGCAACACCGGGTTCAGGTGCAGCGCGAAACCGCGGTGCTGCTGGCGCAGCGCATCGAAGTGCTGTCCACCAAGTCCTTCCGCGACGCCGAAGGTGCGCTGGAGAACTTGACGGCCGATGTGCAGCGTTGGCAGGAACACGCACAGGAACTCACGAACGATGCGTCGTGGGCCAGCGTGGAAGCCCGCTTCCCGCCCATGCTCGACAGTTCACGCACGCAGTTGCTCGCCGTCTGGGATGCGTTTCAGTCCGCGCTCGCTCAGACCACGGCCGCCGCAGCCAGCACCGATGCGCCGCTGCCGCCCGTGCCAGTGTGGGCTGACGAGATCCGCGTGATCCGTGGTCAGCCGACAGAAGCCGATGCGACAGCTGCCAAGACCGCTCAAGAGGCTCCCAAGCCCAAGGTCGACCCGGAAGTCCGCAAGAAGGCACAAAGTGCCGTGCGCGAAGCCCTCGCCAAGCTGGAGCAGGAAACTGCCGAAGGTCATGGCAAGGCCAGCATCGGCGCCGCAGCCGCGCTGCGCGCAGCACTGAAGGCCAATGGTCGCCATGTGGATGGCGAGCTCGAGCAGAAGGTCAATGCCGCGCTGATCGCAGCCGGTGAGCTCGAAGGCTGGCAGCGCTGGAGTGCTGATCAGGTTCGCGAAGATCTGGTCAACCGTGCCGAAGCACTGCTCAAGCGCCCCGAAGGTCAGGAACTGGGCGGGCGCAAGATGCAGGAAACCCTGCGTCAGCTGCGTGAACAGTGGAAGACGTCGGATCAGGGTGCACCTGCCAATCATGCGCTGTGGAAGCGTTTTGACGAGGCGTGCAACACCGCGCACAAGGTCGTCGAGACTTGGCTTGAGAAGGTGCGCGCCGAAGCCGCTGAGCACAAGGGTGCCCGCATGGAGCTGGTCGAAGAGGTCAAGGCATGGACGCAAGCCCATGTCGGGTCAACCGACTGGAAGGCCATGAGCCGCACGTTGCATCAGTTCGGCGAACGTTGGCGCAATGGCGGCCATGTCAGCGAAAAGGTGTTTGCCGAGTTGCAGCCACTGTGGAAGCAGGTGTTCGGCGACGCGGCCCGTCCGCTCGAAACCGCGCAGAAGCAGAGCCTGGATCGTCGTCAGGCGATGATCAACGAATCCGCCGAGCTGAGCTCCGCCGCATCGCTGCGCATCGACGCAGTCAAGGCGCTGCAGCAGCGCTGGCAGGCGGAGGCGCAATCCGTGCCGCTGGATCGCAAGCGCGAGCAGAAGCTCTGGGATGCCTTCCGCAAACCCATTGACGACGCGTTCCAGCGCAAGAGCGCCGACCGTGACCGTCAATCCGAACAGATGAGTGCCCGCGACAAGGCCGTGCTCGACGCCGCCAAGGCGCTCGAGGCGGCCAACGCCTCGGGTGATGCACAAGCTATCCGCACCGCGATGGATGCGCTTGACGCCGCCATGAAGAACTCGGCCGCTGCTGCGGCTGCATCCGAGGTGGCTCCTGCTCCTGCAGCAGCTTCGGCTGCTGCAGCCGCAGAAGAGGGTGAGCAGGCGGAAGCCGCAGCACCGCAGGAAGGCGAAGCCGAGGCTGGTGGTGAAGCTGAAGTCAAGCCTGCAACTGCCAAGCCGGTCCGTCCGGTGGTTGCGGTGCGTGGTGATGATCGTCCCGGCGTCAACAGATCTGCAGCGGCAGCTGCTCCGGCGGGTCGTCCAGGTCGCCCAGGCGAGCGCAACGACCGTAGTGGTCGTGGTGATCGCGATGGTGGCCGTGGCGATTCACGCTTCTCGCGCGATGGTCGTGATGCTCGCGGCGGTCGTGGACGTGATGACGATGCCCCACGCGCTCCGCGCTTGGGTGACTCGGCATTCCGTGCCCAGCGCGATGCACTGGATCATGCACAGAACGCGCTGCGCAAACTGGCCGCTCAGGCGCATGGCGAGACGCTGACCCGTCTGCTGTCCGCATGGGAAGGCCGCGACGTTGAAAAGCTGCCATCCGCACAGGAACTCGGTAGGCTCCAACCAGCGGTTCGCACCGCTTGGGCGCAGGCGCTGGGCTCCGAAGCCAAGTCCGCCGACACCAACGCGCTGCTGCGTCTGGAAATCGCTGCTGACGTTCCCACGCCCGCAGACCAGATTACCGCTCGCCGCGCCTACCAACTGCAACTGCTCACACGCCGTAATGACCCTTCGCCGCAAGAAACTTGGGGCAAGGACGTGGCTGCCGTGCTGGGCACCGCAAGCGATGAAACCACAGCTCGCCGCCTGCAGAGCGCGCTGAAGGTGCTGCTTAAGAAGTAAGCCCAAGGTCGCAGCTGCGGCCACAAAATGAAAAACGCCCTGCATGATTGCCATGCAGGGCGTTTTTCATTAGAGCGGACGAGAGGAGGGTCTCCACGTTGAAAGATCAGAAACGAAAAAGCCGCTGAACTTGCATTCAGCGGCTTCTCATATTTGGTGCCCAGAAGAGGACTCGAACCTCCACGATGTTACTCGCTAGTACCTGAAACTAGTGCGTCTACCAATTCCGCCATCTGGGCTTTCAGGGAAGCTGAAATTATAGCGCGCTTTTCAAGCCCTTCGGCCAATTCAAGAAAAAATCCAAAAATTTGCGTTGCCATCAATTTCCATCTCTGGCCTCTCCCGTACGCGGGAGGTGTCCGGCACGAGTGAATCAAAGTGCCGCATGCCTTCAAGGCGCATCTTGGGTTGCCTTTTGTGTGCAAGCAAAAGCGGACCCTGCTGCCGGGCGGAACTCCCGGCCTCTGTCCTTTGCAAAGAACAGAGTGAAAAACGAAAAACCCGACCATGCAAAACATGATCGGGTTTCTGTAATTGGTGCCCAGAAGAGGACTCGAACCTCCACGATGTTACTCGCTAGTACCTGAAACTAGTGCGTCTACCAATTCCGCCATCTGGGCTTATAAAGCGTTTGCAATTGTAAATTCAAATTTCTATCGAAAATACGAAGTTGCAAACTTTCTTTGTTCTGTATCCCTTGTCGGACAAAGAAAAAAGTTTTCCGGAGAATGAAAAAAGCCGCCCGATTTCGGCGGCTTACCGTCCGTTGTCGTTAAACTTGGTGCCCAGGAGAGGACTCGAACCTCCACGATGTTACTCGCTAGTACCTGAAACTAGTGCGTCTACCAATTCCGCCACCTGGGCATCTCAGGAAAGATTTAGATTGTATATCAAAAAAATGCACTCGCAGCCGTTCTCTGCAAATCAATCGGAAGAGATTGAAGGAACCGTGCAGGGTCACCGCGATGGACACGGCTTTGTCATTCGCGATGACGGTGAGCCAGACATTTATATTCCCTCCAGTGAAATGCGCGCGGTGCTGCACCGCGACAAGGTGCGCGTGCGCATTGCGCGCTACGACAAGCGTGGGCGACCCGAAGGGCGAGTCGTTGAGATCGTCGAGCGCCCACACAATCCGGTCATCGGGCGTCTGCTCAACGAGAGTGGGGTGTGGCTGGTTGCTCCGGAGGACAAGCGCTATGGTCAGGATGTGCTGATTCCCAAGGGAGCCACTGGAATGGCCAAGTCGGGGCAGGTGGTTGTGGTCGAGTTGACCGAGCCCCCGGCTCTGTATGGGCAGCCCGTTGGTCGTGTGACTGAAGTGCTGGGCGAAGTGGATGATCCCGGCATGGAAATCGAAATCGCGGTGCGCAAGTACGGCGTGCCGCATGAGTTTTCCAATGAGTGTTTGGCGCTCGCGAAGGCATTGCCCGAAAAGGTGAGGCCGCAAGACAAGCGCCGTCGCGTCGATCTCACCGATATCGCACTTGTCACCATCGATGGCGAGGATGCTCGCGACTTCGATGATGCTGTGTATTGCGAGCCTGCCAAGGTGGGGCGCAGCAAGGGCTGGCGTTTGCTGGTGGCGATTGCCGATGTGAGCCACTATGTGGAGACCGGCAATGCGATTGATGTGGATGCCTACGATCGTGCGACCAGCGTGTACTTCCCGCGTCGCGTGATTCCCATGTTGCCGGAAAAGCTGTCGAACGGCCTGTGCTCGCTGAACCCGGATGTGGAGCGGCTGTGCATGGTTTGCGACATGCTGGTCACTGCGCAGGGCGAGGTGCATGCCTACCAGTTCTATCCTGCGGTCATGTTCAGTCATGCGCGATTCACTTATACAGAGGTGGCGGCGATTCTGGCGAACACGCGTGGCCCCGAGGCGACCAAGCGCAAGGACCGGGTGCAGGATCTGCTGAATCTGCATGGTGTCTACACCTCGCTGCTGAGTGCCCGCCAGAAGCGCGGAGCGGTGGATTTCGAGACGACCGAAACACAGATCGTCTGTGATGAAAACGGCCGCATCGAGAAGATCGTTCCACGCGTGCGCAACCAGGCGCACCGCCTGATCGAGGAGGCCATGTTGGCTGCGAACGTCTGCAGTGCGGACTTCATTGGGCAATCCAGGCATCCAGGACTGTTCCGTGTGCACGATGGCCCGACGCCCGAAAAGGTCGACATTCTGCGCGGTTACCTGAAAGCGCTGGGTGTGGGGATGACTGTCAGCGATGAGCCGAAGACGGCGGAGTTTCAGATGATTGCCCAGGCGACCAAGGATCGCCCGGATGCGCAGCAGATCCACACCATGCTGTTGCGTTCGATGCAGCAGGCGATCTACTCGCCATACAACAGCGGCCATTTCGGTCTGGCATTCGATGCCTATACGCATTTCACCAGTCCTATCCGTCGCTATCCCGACTTGCTCGTGCACCGTGTGATCAAGGCGATCCTGAACAACACCAAGTACAAGCTGCCGACCTTGCCGGAGCAGGGCGAGGCCTACGATAAGCTGGTCAAGCGATTGGCCGGACGTGTGAAGGAGCCCGATCAGAAGCCGTTGTCGATGTCTGCCCGCCGTGAGCTTGAAGCGTGGGAGGCCGCTGGCCTGCACTGCAGCGCTAACGAGCGCCGTGCGGATGAGGCCAGTCGCGATGTGGAGGCATGGCTCAAGTGCCGTTACATGCGCGAGCATTTGGGTGAGGAGTACAGCGGCGTGGTCACTGCGGCCACTACATTCGGTATCTTTGTGACGCTTGACGAGCTCTATGTGGAGGGGTTGGTCCACATCACAGAGCTGGGCGGCGAATACTTCAAGTTCGACGAGGTACGCCAGGAGCTGCGCGGTGAGCGCACTGGCATCCGCTACTCCATCGGCACGCGCGTGCGGGTGCAGGTCAGCCGTGTGGACCTGGATGGTCGCAAGATCGACTTCAGGCTGGTGCGAGATGATGTCGAGCTTGCAAGTGCGGCATCGGCCAAGCAGCGTGGCAATGTGGGTCATACTGCGCGCTCACAACCACGCTCTGCGTCGCGTCCTGACGACATGGCGCGTGCGCGGGACAATGATTCGCAGCGCAGTGGCGGTGGCGGTGGCAAGTCTGCTCGTGCCAAGGATGGAAAGCAGGACAAGTCTGCGCGCGGAGGCTCCAAGGTGACCAACAAAAATCCATCGCGCAAGAGTGCGAGCAAGGGGCGCAAGTCGTCTCGCTGATGGCGTATGCAACATAGAACAACGGAGATGGCACCTGCGATGGTGAATGGCAAGAAAGCTTCAGGCGTGGCGCTGGTGACTGGCGCTGGTTCGGGCATTGGCAAGGCGGCGGCGCTCGCGTTGCTGGCTGATGGCTGGCGGGTGGCACTCACCGGTCGTCGCGAGACACCGCTACGCGAAACGGCGCAGCAGTCGGGTGCGGGCGAACGAGCCTTGACTGTGACCTGCGACGTGACCGATCCGCAGTCGGTGCGCAATGCGTTCGACGCAACCGTCAGCGCCTTTGGCCGGGTGGACATGCTGTTCAACAACGCGGGCATCGGCGCGCCGGCCGTTCCGCTGGAAGACCTCTCCATCGAGCAATGGAAGGCCGTGGTCGATACCAACCTCAATGGCATGTTCTATTGCATCCAGAACGCGTTCCGCGTGATGAAAACGCAGGTGCCGCGCGGTGGTCGCATCATCAACAATGGCTCGATCTCGGCGCACACGCCGCGCCCCAATTCGATTGCCTACACCGCCACAAAACATGCGGTGATGGGGTTGACCAAGACGGCTTCACTTGACGGCCGCAAGTACGACATCGCCGTGGGGCAGATCGATGTGGGCAATGCCGGGACCGAGCTTGCGCAACGCATGACTCAGGGGGTGATGCAGGCGCACGGAGCGGTGGCCGAGGAGCCGTTGATGGATGTGGACATCGTGGGGCAGTCCGTGCTCTATATGGCCAATTTGCCACTCGAGGCCAATGTCATGTTCCACACGGTGATGGCGACCAAGATGCCATTCGCTGGCCGTGGTTAGCCGACTTTTTCGTGCCCGATTGCTGGCGACTGTCCTGGGTGCTTTCGCCGTACACCATGTGGGTGCGCAGGTTGCTGCGTCGCCGGATTTCGCTGCGAAGCTCCATGATCCGGATGGAATGGCGACACGCACGCTGGCGTGTACGACCTGTCACGGCGCTCAGGGGCGCTCAACGACGAGCGGCTACTTTCCGCGCATTGCGGGCAAGCCATCAGGCTACCTCTACAACCAATTGCTGAATTT
This sequence comes from Diaphorobacter sp. HDW4A, assembly GCF_011305995.1. Lineage (GTDB taxonomy): Bacteria > Pseudomonadota > Gammaproteobacteria > Burkholderiales > Burkholderiaceae_C > Diaphorobacter_A. The sequence continues at coordinate 1,454,779 of NZ_CP049910.1, forward strand.
TCGGGATGGGCGACGCACTTATCCGACGATGTCCTACCTGTTGGAAAACCTGACCGACGATTATCTGCGCGAGATGGCAGGGCATTTTGCATCTCTGGAGGTTCCGTATTCGCCGCCGCCTGCATCGTTGGAGTCCCAAACCGTGCTTGAGCATGGTCGCAAGCTGGTATTCGATGGTGATCCGTCGCGCTCGCTGCCCGCCTGTGTGCAATGCCATGGTTCGGCGATGACGGGTGTTCAGCCGTTTGTTCCGGGTTTGCTGGGCTTGCCGCGCGATTATCTGAATGGGCAGTTGGGGGCATGGCAGGCGGGAAAGCGCCACGCACATGAGCCTGACTGCATGGCAGCCGTGGCAAAGCAGATGTCGCCAGAGGATGTGAGTGCCGTGTCGGCGTGGCTCTCTGTGCAGTCAGTGCCGGGTGGCGGCAAGCCTGCGGAGCGCCATGAGCAACCGCTGCCACTGCGCTGTGGTGGCATGGGAGGGGGCTGATATGAGGCGCTCTCTGAAGATTGCGGGTTGGTTTGCCGCTCTTGCGGTGGCGACGGGTGTCATTGTGTATCAACTCAACCGCATTGGCGAAGCGCCGCTGGACGCTCAAGAATCGGTGCAGATCACCCCGGCATTGGTTGCCAAGGGTGAGTATCTGGCGCGGGCGGGCAACTGCATGGCTTGTCACACGGTGGCGGGCGGTGCGTCGTTTGCGGGAGGTCTGGCGATCGAGACACCGTTCGGCATCATCTATTCGACCAATCTCACGCCAGCCTTGCGCAATGGCATTGGTGAGTGGAGCTCGTCGGAATTCTGGCGCGCCTTGCACAACGGACGCGCGCGTGATGGGCGCTTGCTCTATCCCGCGTTTCCGTACACCAGCTACACACGGGTGATGCGCGAGGACTCCAACGCCATCTGGGCCTATCTGCGCAGTATTCCGGCGGTCGACCAGGTCAATCGCGCGAATGCACTGGATTTTCCGTTCAACACGCAGGTCGCGTTGGCGGGTTGGCGGGCCATGTTTTTTCGACCCTCCGCGTTCGATGTGGAGTCGGGGCAATCGGTGGACTGGAATCGCGGTGCGTATCTGGTACAGGGACTCGGACATTGCGCCGCCTGTCATACGCCGCGCAATGTTCTAGGCGCCACACAGGACGGGGCTGCGTTCCGTGGTGGTTTGATTCCCGTACAGAATTGGTATGCGCCTGCGCTCAATGCGCCCCAGGAAGCGGGTGTGGCGGCGTGGTCACAAGCCGATGTGGAGCGGTTGTTGAAGGTGGGTACCGCGCCGCATGCAACGGTCTCGGGCCCCATGGCTGAGGTGGTGTTTCGCAGCACGCAGTATCTGAATGATGACGATCTCCGTTCCGCGGCGACCTATTTACGGGCGCTGCCGCAGCAGCGGGTGCCGACAGAGAAGGTGGAGTCGCCCAGTCGGAGCACTATGGAGTTGGGTGCATCGGTCTACCAACAGAATTGCGCTGCGTGCCATGGCGACAAAGGGCAGGGCGATGGCGAATCCTTCCCGGCGCTGGCGGGCAACCGTGCGGTGACACTGCACAGTCCCACGAACGTGGTGCGCATGGTCTTGAATGGCGGTTACATGCCTGCGACCGCCGGAAATCCACGTCCGCAGGGCATGCCTCCCTATCTGCATGTGCTCAGCGACAAGGAAATTGCTGCAGTGGTCACATTCATTCGCAACGCTTGGGATAATCAGGCGTCGTCTCTGGATGCGACGGATGTGTATCGCGTGCGCGAACGCCGTGGATCCTGAGGTGGATTCCTGATTGTGTGTTGAGTGATTGTGATGACAGAGTTGCCCATGTCGGTTGTTGATGGATTGGCTTTGAATGCTGCAGGTGATGCTGTGCGTCCCGTGCGGCGTGTGATCTGCCTGTGTGCGGCGTGGTGTGTGGTGTGCAATCAATACCAACCACAGTTCGAGGCGTTGGCCGCACAGCATCCGGATGTCGAGTTCCGCTGGGTGGATGTCGAGGACGAGGAGGAGTCGATGGATGACTATGAGGTGCAGACCTTCCCTTCGTTGCTGATTTCCGAGGGTGACGAGGTGCGTTTTCTCGGTCCCGTGCTTCCGCAGATCGCTTTGATCAACACCTTGCTCAAGCGTCTGATGCAGGAGGGGGCGATCTCAGCCGATGTGCATGCGGCCCCGTTGCTTCAGCGTTTGACAAGCACACGATAGTGTCCGTTTTACGACCATCACTAATGCAAAATGCGTGCCGTGATGCTATGCAGAAACCTGTAATCGGGCTATAATCTCCTCTTCACGACCAAACGGGCGGATCCTAACCGCCCTTTTTTTTGGGCGTTCGCTTTCCGGCATTGAAAAAATCGGGGGTGGACGTCTGGCTTGTGCATTTGAGAAACAGGACAGAGCGCATACGTGGCATTGCAGCAAATCGTTGAACAAACCGTGACCGGGCTAGGCTATGACCTGGTGGAGATCGAACGCTCCGCAGGTGGCCTCTTGAGAATCACCATTGACCTTCCGTGGCAACCGACTGCCGGGGAGGTGTCAGCGGCTGAGCAATTCATCACGGTGGAAGATTGCGAGAAGGTCACGCGCCAGTTGCAATTTGCACTGGAAGTCGATGGTGCCGAATACTCACGTTTGGAAGTGTCGTCGCCTGGTATTGACCGTCTCCTGCGTCATGAGGCGGATTTCCAGCGCTTTGAAGGCGAAGAAGTCGACGTCACGCTCAAGGAGCCGGTCGGCGAGGCTGGTGGCGGACTCATTAACGCCAATCGCAAGAAATTTCGCGGCACGCTCGAGCGGGCCGAAAACGGTGGCTGGCAAGTGGTCTGGAGCGATGCGCCTTCAGTCAAGCCCGGTCAGCGTGTGAGCAAGAAACGTGAACCTGCACCGTTGCAGGCGCTGGGTTTCACCTTGGATGAGTTGCGCGAAGCGCGCCTCGCACCCATTGTGAATTTCAAGGGCCGTAGCGCCAAACCGGGCCAGCAGGCGGGTTGAACGTTTGATATACGGGGACGGTGCCGCGCTCAGTCGGCAGTCGCCTCAAAGTGATTGAAACAGGAGAGTCGTCGAAATGAATCGCGAATTGTTGATGTTGGTTGAGGCCATTTCGCGTGAAAAGAATGTCGAGCGCGATGTGGTGTTGGGTGCCGTGGAATCCGCTCTGGCGCAAGCCACCAAGAAGCTCTACCCGGGCGAGGTGGATATTCGCGTGGCAATTGATCGCGATAGCGGCAATTACGACACTTTCCGTCGCTGGGTTGTCGTGCCTGACGATGCGGGTCTGCAGAACCCCGATGCAGAAGAGCTGCTGATGGATGCGCAGGACCGCGTGTCCGGCATTGCGGTGGGCGAGTTCATCGAAGAGGAAGTCGAATCCGTGCCGATCGGCCGTATCGGCGCGATGGCAGCCAAGCAGGTCATCCTGCAGAAGATCCGCGACGCCGAGCGCGAGATGCTGCTCAACGACTTCATGAGCCGTGGCGAGAAGATCTTCACCGGCACCGTCAAACGCATGGACAAGGGCGACATCATTGTCGAGTCCGGCCGTGTGGAAGGTCGCCTGCGTCGCGGCGAAATGATTCCGAAGGAAAACCTCCGCAATGGCGACCGTGTGCGCGCCATGATCATGGAAGTCGACCTCACCCTGCGCGGCGCGCCGATCATCCTCTCACGCTCCGCGCCCGAGTTCATGATCGAGCTGTTCCGCAACGAAGTGCCCGAAATCGAACAAGGCCTTCTCGAGATCAAGAGCTGCGCTCGCGATCCGGGCAGCCGTGCCAAGATTGCTGTCCTGTCGCATGACAAGCGCGTCGATCCCATCGGCACCTGCGTCGGCGTGCGTGGCACCCGCGTGAATGCCGTGACCAATGAATTGGCCGGTGAACGCGTCGACATCGTGCTGTGGTCCGAAGACCCGGCGCAGTTCGTGATCGGTGCGCTGGCGCCCGCGAACGTGTCCTCCATCGTTGTGGACGAAGAAAAGCACGCCATGGATGTGGTGGTGGATGAGGAAAACCTCGCCATCGCCATTGGCCGTGGCGGCCAGAACGTGCGTTTGGCTTCCGACCTGACAGGCTGGAAGATCAACATCATGGACGCCGCCGAGTCTGCCCAGAAACAGGCCGACGAAACCGGCGCTGCGCGCCAGCTCTTCATGGAGAAGCTGGACGTGGACGAGGAGATCGCCGACATCCTGATCGAGGAAGGCTTTGCCAGCCTCGAAGAAGTGGCCTACGTGCCGCTGCAGGAAATGCTGGAGATCGAAAGCTTTGACGAAGATACCGTGAATGAGTTGCGCGCCCGTGCCAAGGACGCCTTGCTCACCATGGAAATCGCACGCGAAGAGAGTGTGGACGGCGTATCGCAGGATCTCCGCTCTTTGGACGGCCTGACGCCTGAACAGATCGACAAGCTGGTTGCTGCCGGCGTGAACACTCGAGACGATCTGGCCGACCTGGCCATTGATGAACTGACCGAACTGACCGGCCAGACCGCAGATGACGCGAAAGCCTTGATCATGAAGGCACGCGAGCATTGGTTCACAGGTCAAGAGTAAGGTCAGGGAGGTACGAGCACAATATGTCGAGTAACACAGTCGCCGAGTTCGCCACCGAACTCAAGAAAACCCCTGCCATGCTGCTGGATCAATTGATGACAGCGGGTGTGGCAAAGGCATCCCCGAGTGATGTCCTGACCGAGGCGGACAAGCAGAAGCTGCTTGCCTATCTGCAGGCCAGTCATGGCACATCTGGTGCAGATCGCAAGAAAATTACTTTGGTGAAAAAATCCACTAGCGAAATCAAGCAAGCTGATGCCACTGGCAAGGCTCGCACAATCCAAGTTGAAGTGCGCAAGAAGCGTACTTTTGTGAAGCGTGAAGACGGTACGGACGGTGGCAATACCGACGTGGCGGTCAACGACGAGCAGCACGAGCATTCCGCAGAGGACCAGGAATTGGCGCGCCGCGAAGTCGAGGCTCGCAACAATGCCGAGTTGATCCGTCGCCAGGAAGAAGATCTGGCCACTCAGCGCTCCGAACGCGAAGAGCGCGAGCGACGTGACCGTGAAGCCGAAGAACGCGCTGCCGCCTACATGGCTGCGGAAGCGGGAAAGAAGGCTGCCGAAAACGCTGCGCGCAAGGAAGCCGCTGCGGAAGCCGTTGCCGAGGCTGAAGCCCGCAACCAGGCGCAGGCAGAAGCTCGCGCCAAGGCTGAAGCCGAGTCCAAGGCGCGTCAGGCGGAGGAATCCGCTCGCGCTGCCGATCTGGATGATCGTCGCAAGAAGGCTCTGGCGGAGGCTGAAGCCATTCGCGCCATGATGGCTGCACCCAAGAAGGTGCTCGTTGCCAAGAAGCCCGAAGAGCCCAAGCCTGTTGCCAAGCCCGCCGGTGCTGATGCCAAGAAGGGCACATTGCACAAGCCCGCTACTGGCAGCGGTGGCGCAGGTGCACGCACCAACGCGGCTGCTCCTGCCGCTGGTGCTGCGGCAGGCAAGGATGGCAAGGAAGTCAAATCCGCCAAGCTGTCTTCGAGCTGGGCCAATGATGGTCCAAAGAAGAAGGAAATCAAGACCCGTGGCGATGCTTCGGGTGGTGTGAACAACCGCTCCAACTGGCGCGGTGGTCCACGTGGTGGTCGCCGTGGCGGTGATCGTCATTCCGACCAGCATCAACAACACGCAGCAGCCGAATTCCGCGCCATTGAAGTGCACGTTCCAGAAACCATCACGGTGGCGGAACTGGCGCACAAGATGTCGGTGAAGGCCGGTGAGCTGATCAAGGTGCTCATGAAGATGGGCCAGATGGTCACCATCAACCAGATGCTGGACCAGGACACGGCCATGATCGTGGTCGAGGAAATGGGTCACACCGCAAAGGTGGCTGCACTGGACGATCCAGAAGCATTCACGGTCGAGGAAGTGTTGAACTCCGAATCCGAGCACATGCCTCGCGCGCCGGTTGTGACCGTGATGGGTCACGTCGACCACGGCAAGACCTCGCTGCTGGACTACATCCGTCGCTCCAAGGTGGCGTCGGGCGAAGCCGGCGGCATCACGCAGCACATCGGTGCATACCACGTGGAAACACCGCGCGGTATCGTCACCTTCCTTGACACCCCGGGACATGAGGCCTTCACGGCCATGCGTGCCCGCGGTGCCCAGGCTACCGACATCGTCATTCTGGTGGTCGCTGCGGACGACGGCGTCATGCCTCAGACCAAGGAAGCCATCAAGCATGCCAAGGCGGCCAAAGTGCCGATCGTGGTTGCCATCACCAAGTCCGACAAACCCGATGCCAACATCGAGCGCGTGAAGCAGGAACTGGTGGTCGAGCAAGTCGTGCCTGAAGAATACGGTGGCGATTCGCCATTCGTGGCGGTGTCTTCCAAGACCGGCACCGGCATCGACAATCTGCTCGAGCAAGTGCTGCTGCAGGCTGAAGTGCTGGAACTCAAGGCTCCAGTGGAAGCCGCTGCCAAGGGTATCGTGATCGAAGCTCAGCTCGACAAGGGTCGCGGCTCCGTGGCCACCGTGCTGGTGCAGTCCGGTACGCTTAAAGTGGGCGATATCGTTCTGGCGGGTCAGACCTTCGGCCGCGTTCGTGCGATGCTGGACGAAGACGGCAAGCAGACCAAGGAAGCCGGTCCGTCGATCCCTGTTGAAATTCAGGGCTTGAGCGAAGTGCCGCAAGCCGGTGATGACTTCATGGTGCTGCCGGACGAACGCCGCGCTCGCGAAATCGCGACCTACCGCGCTGGCAAGTTCCGCAATACCAAGCTGGCAAAGCAGCAGGCTGCGAAGCTCGAGAACATGTTCAACGAGATGAACTCGACAGGCCTGCAGACGCTGCCGCTGATCATCAAGGCCGACGTGCAGGGTTCGCAGGAAGCTCTGGCGACCTCGCTGCTCAAGTTGTCCACCGACGAAATCAAGGTGCAGATGGTCTACTCCGGCGTGGGTGGTATCAGCGAATCCGACGTGAATCTGGCGATTGCCTCCAAGGCCATCATCATCGGCTTCAACGTCCGCGCTGACGCTCAGGCTCGCAAGACCGCTGAGTCCAATGATGTGGATATCCGCTACTACAACATCATCTACGACGCCGTGGATGAAGTGAAGGCTGCGATGTCCGGCATGTTGGCTCCGGAACAACGCGAAGAGGCACTGGGTACGGCCGAAATCCGCACCGTGTTCGTGGCTTCGAAGATCGGTACTGTGGCTGGTTCGTACATCACGTCCGGTCAAGTCACCCGCAACTGCAAGTTCCGCTTGCTGCGCGAAAACATCGTCATCTACACAGGTGATGTGGAGTCGGTTCGCCGCCTCAAGGACGATGTCAAGGAAGTCAAGGAAGGCTTCGAGTGCGGTATCAAGCTGCGTAACTACAACGACATCCGTGAAGGTGATGTGCTCGAGTTCTTCGAGATCAAGGAGATTGCACGTACGCTGTAAAGCGTCGTGTGAGCAGGAGTCAGCACGAGCATGGCAGCCAAGAAATCAACCACGCCCAACCGCGGCTTCAAAGTAGCGGATCAGATTCAGCGCGATTTGTCTGAACTGATCCGCGAGCTGAAGGACCCGCGCATCGGCATGGTGACATTGCAGGGCGTCGAAGTGACGCCCGACTACGCACACGCGAAGGTGTTCTACAGCGTGCTTGTGGGCGATGCTGAAGCGACCGGAGAGGCGCTGAACCAGTCCGCAGGTTTTCTGCGCAATGGGCTGTTCAAGCGTCTGCACATCCATACCGTGCCCACGCTGCACTTCCATTTCGACCGCACCACCGAACGCGCGGCCGATATGAACGCCTTGATTGCCAAGGCCGTCTCTTCGCGCGCCAAGGACGACTGAGCATGAACGTGCCACGCACAAGGGTGCAGCGGCGCCCTGTGCATGGGGTGTTGCTGCTCGACAAGCCGCTGGGTTGGTCCAGCAACGATGTCCTTCAAAAGGTCAAGTGGTTGCTGCGCGCCGAAAAAGCGGGACACACAGGCACACTGGATCCACTTGCCAGCGGCGTTCTGCCGCTATGCTTTGGTGCGGCCACCAAATTCAGCCAGCTTCAGCTCGAAGCGCCCAAGACATACGAAGCGATTGCGCTTCTGGGCGTGACCACCACCACCGCCGATGCGGAAGGTGAAGTGGTCGCCGAGCGCGAAGTGACGTCCGACATGCTCACCACAGAGCGCATCGACGCCGTTCGCCAGCAGTTCACCGGCCCCATCCGCCAGGTCCCTCCCATGCACAGCGCATTGAAGAAGGACGGCAAGGCGCTGTATGAATATGCGCGCGCTGGCATCGAGATTGAACGCCCCGCGCGGGACGTGACGATTCTTGCTTTGTCCATTGAGCCCGTTCAAACGCAAGAGGGCAAGCCCGCACTGCGACTCGTCGTTCAGTGCAGCAAGGGCACCTACATCCGCACGCTGGGCGAAGACATCGGCAACGCATTGGGGTGCGGCGCGCATCTCACATTCTTGCGACGCATCGACACCGGTGGCCTCAGCGTGGATCGCTGCGTGACGCTGGCCGATCTCGAAGCCATGCCGGAAGACGAGCGCCTGTCGCATGTTCATCCGGTCGAGACGCTGCTTGCGCAGCACGAGATTGTCACGCTCGATAGTGACAATGCGGGACGATTTCTTTCGGGCATGCGCCGGCGCGGCACGTGGCCGGATTCGGAAGCGGTGGCGGTATTTGGTGACAGTCCGCACGCCTTGCTCGGGGTAGGGCATGTCACTGGGGGGGAGCTGGTGCCAGAACGCCTGCTGAGCCCGCTTGAAATTCAACAGATTCTGGAAAGAAGTTCTACGCCGCGCGCTACGCACGGCATATTGGAAACAACGCTATGAGCACACAAATCCGCAATATTGCGATCATCGCCCACGTTGACCATGGCAAGACCACCATGGTTGACCAACTGCTGCGCCAGTCCGGCACCTTTGCCGAGCACGAAAAAGTCGTCGACACCGTGATGGACAACAACGCCATCGAACGCGAACGCGGCATTACGATTCTGGCCAAGAACTGCGCTGTCAGCTGGAACGACACGCATATCAACATTCTCGACACGCCCGGTCACGCTGACTTCGGCGGTGAAGTGGAACGTGCTCTGTCGATGGTCGACGGCGTGGTGCTGTTGATCGACGCGCAGGAAGGCCCCATGCCCCAGACGCGCTTCGTGACCAAGAAGGCGCTGGCTCTGGGCTTGAAGCCCATCGTCGTGGTGAACAAGGTGGACAAGCCAGGTGCGCGTCCTGATTACGTCGTCAACGCTGCTTTCGACCTGTTCGACAAGCTCGGCGCTACCGATGAGCAGCTTGACTTCCCAGTCGTGTACGCATCGGGCATCAATGGCTGGACGTCGCTCGAAGAAGGTCCTGCTGGCGAGCAGTGGGGCCCCGACATGTCGGCCCTGTTCGACACCGTTCTGAAGCACGTGCCTGCGGTGAAGGGCGATGCAACCGCTCCTTTGCAAATGCAGATTTCGGCACTGGACTACTCCACATTTGTGGGTCGTATCGGTGTGGGCCGCATCAACGCCGGCACGCTCAAGCCGGGCCAGGAAGTGCTGGTCATGGCCGGTCCTGATGGCGCGAGCTACAAGGGCCGCGTGAACGAAGTCCTGAAGTTCCAGGGCCTCGAGCGCGTGAAGGTGACCGAAGCCGGCCCTAGCGACATCGTGCTGGTCAACGGTATCGAAAACATCGGCATCGGCGAATCGCTGACCGACCCGGCCAATCCAAAGCCGCTGCCGATGCTCAAGATCGACGAGCCAACGCTGATCATGAACTTCTGCGTGAACACCTCGCCACTGGCAGGTCGCGAAGGCAAGTTCGTCACCAGCCGCCAGATCTGGGACCGCCTGCAACGCGAACTGCGTTCCAACGTGGCTCTGCGCGTCAAGGAAACCGACGAAGACGGCATCTTCGAAGTGGCTGGTCGCGGCGAACTGCACTTGACCATTCTGCTGGAAGAAATGCGCCGCGAAGGCTACGAGCTGGCTGTCTCCAAGCCACGCGTGGTGTTCCGCGAAATCAACGGCGAAAAGTGCGAGCCAATCGAATTGGTGACCGCTGACCTGGAAGAAACCCATCAAGGCGGCGTGATGCAAGCCTTGGGCGAGCGCAAGGGCGAGCTGGTGAACATGGAGTCCGACGGCCGTGGCCGCGTTCGCCTTGAGTACCGCATTCCTGCGCGTGGTCTGATCGGCTTCACCAACGAATTCCTGAACCTGACACGTGGTTCCGGTCTGATCTCGAACATCTTCGACAGCTACGAGCCACACAAGGGCGACATCGGTGGTCGCAAGAACGGCGTGCTGATCTCCATGGACGACGGTGAAATCTTCACCTACGCTTTGGGCAAGCTCGATGACCGCGGCCGCATGTTCGTGAAGGCCGGTGATCCGGTGTACGAAGGCATGATCGTCGGTATCCACAACCGCGACAACGATCTGGTGGTGAACGCAACGCGTACCAAGCAGCTCACCAACTTCCGCGTGTCCGGCAAGGAAGACGCGATCAAGATCACGCCTCCGATCGACCTCACGCTTGAATACGGTGTGGAATTCATCGAAGACGACGAATTGGCAGAAATCACACCGAAGTCGGTGCGTCTGCGCAAGCGTCATCTGAAGGAACACGACCGCAAGCGCGCTTCGCGCGATTGATCGGCCAAGAGCTGCGGAGCAATCCGCAGCGCTCATCTGAAAAGCGCTGCCCGCAAGGGGGCGCTTTTTTTTCGTGTTTATGTTGATCACCTAATCATTTGCGAATTGCTCGGTGACTGAGTCCTCCTTGTTGCAAGCATTTCCGGCAGGGTTTGCATGACCACCTTGCCTGGCGCACAGCCCTACAGGCCACCAGCAGCGCGAGCTTTGTGAATACGCTGCCTATCTTGGTGGCGACTGAGCGGGCGCCACTCCCTTCGCCACGGTTTTGGAATTTACTGTTCCTGTCTGCTGTATTGCAGGGCTTGGCAGCGACGATGCGTAAGAGAGTGCGCTGACTGGCAAATACGCTGTATTTGCACCAATAAGGGGAATTGGTGACGGCGCATGCTGCTTTGCTCTGGTGCAGATAGCTCGATCACGATGGCCAAATCGCACCAATCAGGAAGTGATTTATAGGTGAATCCCCACTTTGGCGCGATTATTGCTTTATTGCTGTGCGGCGCGTCTTCGGGATGCTGCTGCGCACCAATAAACACCAAATTTCAGCTGGAGCGTGAGATGGATGCACTGAAACAGGGCGCTGACGCCTTGTTCATATTGATGGGCGCGGTCATGGTTCTGGCCATGCATGCGGGGTTTGCATTTCTGGAGTTGGGGACGGTACGAGGCAAGAATCAGGTCAACGCGCTGGTCAAGATTCTGGTCGATTTCTCGGTTTCCACTGTCGTGTATTTCGCGGTGGGTTACTCGGTGGCCTATGGCACGGGGTTCTTTGTGGGGGCCGAACAGCTTGCTGCGCACAACGGGTATGCGCTGGTCAAATTTTTCTTTCTGCTGACATTCGCTGCAGCGATACCGGCCATCATTTCGGGTGGCATTGCCGAGCGCGCCAAGTTCTGGCCGCAGTTGATTGCCACTGCGGTCATTGTCGGAGTCGTGTATCCGTTCTTTGAGGGCATTGCCTGGAACGGTCACTTCGGTGTGCAGGCCTGGATCAAGTCGCTCACCGGTGCCGAGTTTCATGACTTCGCGGGCAGCGTCGTGGTGCATGCCGTCGGCGGCTGGATTGCTCTTGGCGCCGTGTGGTTGCTGGGTGCGCGACGTAACCGTTATCGCCGTGATGGGGGCGTCGCGGCGACGCCGCCGTCGAGCATTCCGTTTCTCGCTCTGGGGGCGTGGATTTTGACGGTGGGTTGGTTCGGCTTCAATGTGATGAGCGCGCAGACGCTGGACAAGATTTCGGGTCTGGTGGCGGTGAATTCGCTGATGGCCATGGTGGGCGGCACGCTGGCCGCGCTGCTGATGGGCAAGAACGACCCGGGTTTTGTGCACAACGGTCCATTGGCGGGCCTGGTCGCTGTCTGCGCAGGCTCTGATCTGATGCATCCGATGGGCGCACTGGTGGTGGGTGCTGCAGCGGGCGTCATCTTTGTGTTCATGTTTACGCTGACCCAAAACAGATTGAAGATCGACGACGTGCTGGGAGTATGGCCCTTGCATGGGCTGTGCGGCGTGTGGGGCGGCATCGCGGCGGGCATCTTCGGCACCCAAACCTTTGGTGGATTGGGTGGAGTGCATCTGGGCGCGCAGATCATCGGCACGTTGATGGGTGTGATCTGGGCAGGTGTGTCGGGCCTGTTGGTGTATGGCGTGCTCAAGAAAACGGTGGGGTTGCGCTTGAGTCAGGAACAAGAGTTCGATGGCGCCGACCTTTCCATCCACCACATCAGCGCGACGCCCGAGCGCGAGGCCAGCTGGTGAGTCCGAGGCGCTGAGCATGCAGGAACCTTTGCCGTCCATGTGATGCAGGCGCGGCGCTTGTAAACAGTCACATCGTAAACCCTGCTGATTGTCTCTAAATGTGAGTATATGCTTCGCCAGCAAGTGCCGTTTTGGTGTGCTGGCTGTTGGCATGAACAAAGGAGACGCGATGCAGATTTTTCGCTCACGCAAGTGGATACGCGGCTTGGCGTCTTTGACGTTGATGCTGGGCGCATGGGATGCTGAACCTGCCAGAGCCGATATTCTGATAGGGCAGACCACGGCGGTCACGGGCCCAGTGGCGGCCAGTGTGGGTGAGACGTTGGTTGGCGTGAATTTGTATCTGAACAGCGTTAACGCCAGAGGCGGTGTGAATGGCGAGAAGATCAAGCTGATCACGTTGGATGACAAGTTCGAGCCTCCATTGGCGGGTGAGAACGCCAAACGCCTGATTGAGCAAGACAACGTGGTGGCGCTGTTCATGAGCCGTGCCACGCCGCATACGCAGGCCATCCTGCCGCTGCTTGCGAAAAACGGCATCGCATTGGTGGCACCGTCTACTGGCGCGATGGTCTTTCATCAGCCGGTCAATCCGCTGGTGTTCAATGTGCGCTCCAGCTATCAGGCTGAAACCGAAAAGGCAGTCGAGCATCTGCACACGCTGGGCCTGAATCGCATCGCTATGGTGCATGTGGACGACAGCTTCGGTGAAGATTGCCTTGCGGGAGCGATGAAGGGCTTCAATGCCACCAAGCTCCAGCCTGTGGCCGTCATCAAGGCAGACCGCAGCAAGCCCGACTATGCAGCCATCGTGCCGCAGCTCATCAAGGAAAATGCGCAGGCCGTCCTCTGGATCGGCTCCAGCGTGGCCGTCAGTGATGGCGTGAAGGCTTTGCGCAAGGCGGGCTCTGCCATGCAGGTGGTCACGGTGTCCAACAATGCTTCTTCGGGATTTGCCAAGCAGTTGGGCGATGCGGTGCGTGGGGTGATCGTGACGCAGGTCTTCCCGAGTGAGCGCGCGATGGGCTACTCCATCAATCGCGAGGCGGCCGCCTTGGCCAAGGCCGATGGCAGTGTGACGATTTCGCCGTCAGTGATGGAAGGATTCGCTTCGGCGAAGGTGCTGGTCGAAGGCCTGCGCCGCGCAGGCCCCAAGCCCACGCGCGAGAAGGTGGTGGCGGCGCTTTCCAGCATGAACCACTTTGACCTTGGCGGATTGGAGGTGGGCTACGGGCCGGGTGATCGTACGGGGCTGAACTTCGTGGACCTCTCGATCATTGACGCCAAAGGCCAGTTCAGGAGGTAGGGAACACTCATTGAATCGCTGCGGGACGCGCGAACACCCTAATGAGTTGCCATCGTCCGATATCAAAACAGTATCGGAATGACGATTTTTAGCATTGGACACTGACTGGATGGGTATCGAACAATGCGCTGACAACTGGCATGACCAGATCAGGAGACAGTGCAGATGCAGACCCATTCACCGTACCAAGGCCCGTTGGCGGGCGTGCGGGTGCTCGATCTTTCAAGCGTGATCTTTGGCCCGATGAGCAGCCAGGTGCTGGCTGACTATGGGGCCGAGGTCATCAAGATCGAGCCCCCTTCCGGAGACTCCACGCGCCACACCGGCCCGGCCGTGGAAAAGGGCATGGCCGCGATGTTTCTCGGCAGCAACCGCAGCAAGAAGAGCGTGGTGCTCGACCTCAAGCAGCCGAGCGCGCAAGAGGCGCTGCAGGCGTTGCTCACCACCGCCGACGTGTTCATGCACAGCATGCGCCCGCAGAAACTCGCCAAGCTCGGGCTCGACAAGGACACGCTGCGTGCACGCTATCCCCGGCTCATCTACGTGGGCCTGCACGGCTTCGGCGAAGATGGGCCCTATGCAGGGATGCCCGCGTATGACGATGTGATTCAGGGCATGAGCGGCTTGGCAGACCTGATGGATCGCCAGATCGGCGAGGCGCGCTATCTGCCCACGATCGCCGCAGACAAGACCTGCGGGCTGGTGGGGGCGCATGCAATTCTTGCGGCGCTGTTCCAGCGTGAGCGCACGGGCGAGGGCTGCTTTGTCGAGGTGCCGATGTACGAGACGATGGTCGGCTTCAACCTCGTCGAGCATTTCTACGGCATGCATTTCAATCCACCGCAAAGTCCGCCCGGCTATCCCCGCGTGATGGCCGCATCGCGCAGACCCTACAAGACGCTGGACGGCTATGTCTGCATGATGCCGTACACCAACCAGCACTGGCAGCGCTTCTTCGAGGCTGTGGGTCAGCCTGCCATCGCGAGCGACGAGCGTTTCGCCAATCAGGCCGCGCGCACGCGCCATATCGACATGCTGCTCGACCTGCTCGGCAGCTTCGTGAAGCAGCAGAACACCGCACATTGGCTCGAGGTCTGCGAGCGGCTTGAAATCCCCGCCGCCGCCGTGGCGCGACTCGATGTTCTGCCGAACGACCCACACCTGCAGGCTACGGAATTCTTCGTGTCGCTCAAAGATGAAGCGATGGGCGAGGTCCGTTTTCCGCGATCTTCGGTGCGCATGGACGGCGCGCAAGCACCCATTGGTATGCCGCCGCGACTCGGCGAGCACACCGATGAACTGCTCAGGCAAGCGGGCCTCGGCGATGCGGCGATTGCCGTGCTTCACCAACAGAACAAGGAGAACTGAACCATGGCGACACATACGCTGCCAAACACGCTTCCGAGCGCCGATCAACTGAACACCATCGCGCGCATGGGGCAGGGCGCATACTGGCAGGACATTGCCGTCGGCCAGCAATGGCGCACTTTCCGCCGCACGATCACCGAAACCGATCTCGTCAACTTCATCAACGTGACGGGCATGCTCGAGGCCATCTTCATCGATGCGGAATTCGATGGCGGGGCGATCAGGGGACGGCCCGTGCCGGGAGCACTGACCTATACGCTGATAGAAGGATTCATCCTGCAATCGATGATCCAGGGCACGGGCCTTGCGATGCTCGAACTGCATCAGAAGATCCTTGGCCCCGTGGTGGTGGGCGACACGATCCAGGCGCTGGTCGAGGTCACCGACATTCGTCCGACCAGCAAGAACAACCGCGCGGTCGTCACTTCAAAAATCACTGTCTACAACCAGCGCCAGGAGGTCGTCATGGAATACACCGCCGTGCGATTGCTGGCTGGCCGTTGAAGACACGCAGACCTATTGATTTCAACAACGAACGGAGACAGAAACAATGACCCAACCATCGAACGCACGACGTCGCCACCTGCTCCAATGGAGCGCGCTCGGATTGGCCTTGTACGCGGCCTTCCCCGCAGTGCATGCCGCCGACGCCTGGCCCACCAAGCCGATCACGCTGGTTGTACCCTTTCCGCCGGGCGGCCCCACCGATATGGTCGCGCGCGTGCTCGCGCAGAACGTGGGCGAGCAGCTCGGCCAGTCTGTCATCGTGGACAACAAGCCGGGTGCCAACGGCAACATCGGCAACGCCTTCGTCGCCAAGGCTGCGGCTGATGGCCACACCGTTCTCTACAACACGTCGTCGATCGCGTTGAGCCCGGCACTCTACAAGAAGCTCAGCTACAACGTGAACACTGAGCTGGCCCCTGTCACGTTGACCGCCGTGGTGCCGCTCGCGCTCGTTGTCAATCCCAAGATGCCGGTCAACACCGTCGCGGAGTTCGTGCAGTACGCCAAGGCGCAAAAGGGCAATCTGTCCTACGGGTCGGCGGGCAACGGCAACGTCACTCATCTCGCTGCTTTCCAGGTGGTGCAGCACTTCGGCATCGAGGCCACGCACGTGCCCTACAAGGGCAGTGCCCCTGCCGACGTGGATCTGGTCGCGGGGCAGATTGACTTCTTGACCGACACCATCAACTCCGTGTCCGCCTTCATCAAGGACGGCAAGCTCAAGTTGCTCGCGGTCTCTACGTCTAAGCGCCTTGCCAACTTCCCGCAGGCGCCAACACTTGCAGAAAGCGGCATGCCTGGCTACGAGTCGGGTGCATGGCAGGGCGTGATGGTCCCCGCCAAGACACCCAAGGCGGTCATTGATCGGTTGAACGCGGCGTTCAACAAGGCGCTCAAGGACCCTGAAGTGCTCAAGAAACTGGCCATTCAAAGCACTGAACCGTTGGGCTCCACTCCAGCCGAGTATGGTGCCTACATCAAGAAGGAAATTACACGCTGGGACTCCGTGGTCAAAAGTACGGGCGTGTCTTTGGATTGAATCTGGACTTGAGCCATGCCCGACCAAGGGCATGGCATGCATTGTTGTGTTGTAACGAGGAGTCAGGGGCAAACTCCTCGGCACCATGAACTATGGTGTTTGACTATTGTTTGCTGAGTTTGTGATGGTGAAAAGCATCACATTCACTCTTGCATATTCGCAGGCTCCACCTGATAGGGACGCTTGCAGGTGATCATCTTTATAGCACCTCAGTGCCTCATGACAAGGCTGAGGCTGCCCTGAGCCCCCTGCGGCGTGTTGTCTGACGCTGGTGTTGGAAGTCATCCAACTTGTAGATTTCACCTGCACGCTTAAATTTGTAATCTTTGACACGATTACTAACTTCTCGGTTAACATCGGTCCGAATGGAAAAATACTATTGAATCATGAGCCGTGAAAGATTGTTCGGTTCTTACGTTTGTCGAGGTTAAAAATCATTTCTCTGGCTCTCTCCCCCAACGCGCAGCGCAGGCGCTTGTGCACATTGGCGGTGCCAAGTTGTCAGGCACTGACGCTTTTGCTGATGGGAGCAGGGCTGGTGACGCATGCAAGAGCGTTCGAATCGAAGCAAGGAGAGTTGGTCGCGGTGCACATCGAGTCACTCACTCCGCTTCAGGCAGAGCAGGAGCGACTTCGCAAGCAGAAGGCGGCGCAGCCTGAGGCTTATGAGGACAAGGTCATGGATCCGAATGAACTTCCAGCGCTGGAAAATTCTGATGCGGCGGTGCAGGCATCTGACGATGGACTCGGACTGCGCACGTTTGGCATGGAGTCTCGGTATGGCTTCTCGAGTTATGACGGTTCTGGCGGATTTCACAATCGGGCCAATGAGTGGGGGCAACGAGTTTACTTCACGCAGCAAACGCTGAACTACGGTGAATGGAGCTTGCAGGCGGAAGGGCGTCTGCGCAGTGGCGATGAGTCGTTCAACGGCGGGATTCTGGGCTATGCGGTTCAGCGCAGCAGTGAAAGAGTGACTCTTCGAAACTATGGACTACCTATCACGTCCAAGGTGTTCGCTGACTCTGCCGTTGGTGATCAATACACGGATATGACCGAAGGATTGCGGCGCAATTACCGTCTGTTTCTGGGCAGCAGCGTGGTGCGCGGAGCGGCAACTCGTATCTATGGGTCCGATTTCGATATTACAGCCGGCATGGGCGAGCGTGGGCGTTTGATTGGGGGACCGTTTCCGGGTTTTGAGCGGTTTGGCGGTACGTTGGCATGGCTGGGTGGGACCAAGCGTCTGGACAACGGGCTCTATGGCGGCATCCAGTTCACTCAGGCGAGCCAGGTTCCCCAGAACTTGTATACCTTCGCCTCGTCCTGGTCTGATTGGCATCTGACGGAAGCCGTGGAGCGTGTGTCGTCCATGGCCACAGCCATCGGATATGGCACCGAACCCGTGAAGGACGGCGACTATCGTTGGCGTTTGACTTGGCTGCACAGCCAGACGGGTGCGAATATAGTGGGACGCAACAACCGGGCAGACGGTGCGTTTCTGGAAACCGGTGTGCGTTTGGCGGGATTGCGCCATGAATTTGGTCTCTACCAGGCAGATCCCAATCTTCGGTTTGGTGACAACCTCATCGCGTCGGACAACCGCGGTGCCTATTGGCGCGTGGATGGCAATACCGCGCGGCTGTCTTGGGGGCTGGGTGTTGACGCTGTTCAGTACAACCCGGACAAAGAAAGCACGCGCCAGAACTCCAGACAATGGGGTTTTTATGGCAATGCGCAATACCGCATCAATCGCAATGACGTGGTGGGTGTCAGTGGATATTGGAACAGTCAGCGACGTTTCGATGCATCGCAGAATGTGATGACCGATGGGCAGCGCAGTTTGCAAGCCAATGCGTTCTATCAGACAAAATTTTTTGATTGGGCGCCAACGCGACTGCGGCTCAATGTCTGGCGCAACCAGGCGCTGGTGACTGATGATGCGACGGCGACGGGTGAAGAAGTCCAGTGGGAACAGGACTGGATTACCGGCAAATACGAGACGATGCGTCCGGAGTTGACCTCGACGCTCGGCTACGCGCGTGATCGCAGCGGAGGCAATCAGCAAACGTATCCGACGGCGGGACTGCTGGGGCGGTATTGGTTGAGCTCGACCTGGAATATATCGGGCACTTTGCGCTACACATCTCGAACGAGCAATCTCTTCACCAGCCGCGGTGTATCTGGCAGCCTCAACTCGGAAGCAGCATTGGGCAGTGGCTGGCACTTCGGTGTTTCTGTGTCACTGAACCAGGCACGTATGCAGATGCAGAACATTGCAGGCTTGCCCAATGCCCTGATGACCCGCTCCAATGACAAATCGGCTTACGTCTACCTTCGTTGGGACGGCAGCAAGGGGCAGTCGCTTGGCACGTTGGGGCAGCGGGATGCGCAATCCGCCGGCGGCGGCACGGTGCGCGGCATCGTGTTCATGGATGTCAACAACGACGGCGAACAACAGGTCGGCGAGAACGGCGTGGCAAACGTTGAAGTAATTCTCGATGGTCGTTATCGCGTTATGACTGATGCATCTGGTCAATTCGATTTTCCGATGGTTGCCACAGGCGGCCATCAATTGTCATTGCGTGCGGAGAGCGTGCCTCTGCCCTGGGGGCCAGCACCCGCTCGCAATGGCAGTGTAGAGGTTCCCTTGCGAGGTGTTGCAAACGTTCGTCTTCCGGTCGTCCGGGTAGGTGGAGGTGAGTGATGCCAGGCACGAGAAAAAGTGTGGCCCCAAGGCACACTTCAAACAGGGTAGTCACGGCATTTGCAGTGCTTGCAGACACCCGGTAAGTACATGCAAATCATCATCATCAAGGAAAAAATCATGCGCAAGCATTACAACAAGTCGTCCCTCGCCATTGGCGCCGCACTGGCTCTCGTGGCCACGTTTGCTCAAGCAGAGCAAACCATTGGCATTCAGAACCCAGGTGCTACGCCAGCCATCGCAACAGCCCACGTGAACGTGCGTGTGACGGTCCCCAAGATCGTGATCTTGCGAGTCGGTGCCGCTGACGCAACCATCAGCGACGTGAACTTCACGGTAGGCGTGACTCCAGCCGTGACCGGCGCTCCAGGCAATTCGCTGGCATACAGCGGAGCCATTCCACCGTCGCTCGCTACCACCGTGGCAACGACCAATCCGACCACAACTGCCGGCATGCTGGTTACGGGTGCATGGACCAATGTTTCGGGTGGCGCCAATTTGACTTGCGCGCTGACAGCACTGGCAGGTGCAACGGCGTTCGCAGCCGGGGCAACCGTTGGTGGCGTTCCCGGAACGGATGACATCAAAGTAGTGGGTACGACTCCAGCGCATCCCGGCGCCTCGCTCACCCAATGCAACGGAACGGCCAGCAGTCCAATCGCTGCATTGAGCGCGCTGTCAGGCACGTTCACATACAGCACCAGCTTCACCGCGACGAGCATTTCCTCAGGCACCTTCGGCAACGTTGTGACCTATACGGCCACGACGCTGTAATAGTCGACATTGCGACCCATGGGAAAGTACGCCATGCACATGCAACATCAACACTCAGGTGTGACTCGCAGGTGCGTGGTTGCAGCAGTCTTCTTGGTGCTTGCCGCCCTTGGCGAAACAGCCGGGGCGGTGGTTACCTTGACGACGGGCTATACAGGAACGCGTACGCTGACTCTGCGTGTAGGGGCGGCTTCGGGCGTTGATACGGTGCAGTTCAATGTGCAGGGTGCTGCAACCGGAAATTCGCAGGTGTATGCCGCGCCGGTTGGTGGCAGCGGCTCGTCGATTGCAGCAACGGGAACAGGAGTTACCTTTCGCATGTACATGCAGGTTCCGGCCATCAATGTTCCGCAGCCTATGACGACGACGGTCACTTCGCCCGCCGCGTTGACATGCTCGGCAGGCAACTGCAGCGGTTATTCGATTCCGTTTTCGTCCATCGGATGGACGGTTACTCCCACTCCGTCGGGTACCTATGCGGCATTCGATTTGCAAAACGGTACCTTCGTTAATGGGGGAGGAACTCAGACGCTGTTGAATTTCAGCCTGACAACCGCTGCAGGTGCTGCGGAGGTGGCGTCCACGATGAATTTCTACTACACCAACACGGTTGCCTATCCTGCGGGTACCTATACCGGCACGGTGACCTATACCACCAGTCTGCCATGAAGACTCTTGCACGTTCGATCACCGCATGCCTGCCCGGACTGGTGCTGGCAGCAATGGCGGCTGCATTCAGTGGTGCGGCGTTCGCAGGTGTTCGTCTTGACGATTCGGCGTCGCCGCGGGCGCTGGTTCAGTCGCCGCAAATGGTGTCGGAGTATGGTTATCCTCTGAACCAGTATGTGCCAGGCGTTCCGGCGGCTCAGCGAGGCATTGTGGACTTCGGGCGCATCGAGTATCGACTGGCCACTGCACCTTATGTCGGTCGAAGCGCGCGGATCTATTTCGTCATTCCGCCGGTGGTCAACGCTTTGCGTTCGCCGCAAGGCCTGCAGGTGTCTTGGCGCTCGGAGGGCAACTTTGCCTCCGGCAGTGGACGCCCCGGTGACAAGGTTCAGGTGTGGAGTGGCGTTGTGCGAGATGCCTATATGAGTGAAGCGATTGCGTTGCGCATGGAGTTCGCCTTGCGCGAACTGTTGCCGCAAGCCGCCAAGGGAATCTCCTTGGAATGTTATTTTGAAATCGAGGTCGGACTATGACCATGTTGACCCATTTGCTCACACACCGTTTTTTCAAAGCTCGGACGCTGTGTCGTTCGACCGTTCTGTTGCTTGCGGCCGGTACGGGTTCAGTATTGGCGAATGCCGGTGCGTTCGATATCGGCGTCTCTCCATCACGGTTTGAGGTCAGCGCCAAGAGTGGTGGGCGCCTAGGGCAAACGCTGGAGATCTTCAATCAGGACAGTCAGCCTACCGAGCTTTCTGTGAGGACTCTGGACTGGGAGTACTCAGAGAAGGGCGAACTCAAGTTCTTTGACGAGCTTCGACCCGGCAGTTGCAGACCCTGGGTCACGCTGGAGCGCAAGACCGTCAAGATCAAGGCGCAAAGCAAGGCCACGTTCCGCTTTCAGATCGATGTTCCCGCCGATGCTGCTGTCACTGAATGCCGCATCATGCTGGCGATTGAGGGTGTGCAGCCAGCTTATCAGGCGATGGTGCAGTCTGGGGGGGCAAGCCTTGCGTTGCCTGTGAACGGTCGCGTGGCGGTTGCGGTATATGCGTCCATCAATGGGGCACAGCCGGTACTGTCGATGTCGCAGACCAGCGTGATGCAGAAAGACCAACAGTCGATCGCTTCCGTGACCGTAACGAATTCTGGCAATGCACATGGCCGACTGGACGGAGCGCTGGATGCCAAGGATGCATCCGGTCAAAGCTTCGAGCTGGTGCCGGATGGCACGCCCATCATGCCGGGGCAGACCCGCTCCATTGTGCTCAAACCCCGTGCACTTTCTGGCACGTCGGAGCCCAAGGTGGTATTCCCCATCAAGGCCAGTGGAACGCTGGACTGGGAAAACGGTAGCTTCAAAGTCAACGCGGAGTTTCGATAAATGAGTTGGATGCCATCGCGTGCAATCGGACTGGTGCATCTCGGCATTGCTGCGCTGATGGCAGGTCTTGGCTGCGCCGCTCATGGTGCCCAACAGGTCGTGTCTGGCAACAATGGAACCATTACCGCAAGTGTGCAGCTGAACTTCAGCATCACCATTGGAAAGTATGTTTCCTTGCGCGTCGGAAATGCAGACGCATCCATCAGCGACGTGAACTTTACGGTGGGCTTTAGTCCAGCGCGGACCAATGGGAACGCTCAGGCGTATGCGGGCTCGATCGCGCCTTCGCTCGTGGTCACGGCGGCAACCACCAACCCCACCACAACGGCGGGCGTGGTGCAGGTGGCGGCATTCACCAATATGGCGGGCACCACGTTGACCTGCAGTATGGGGGCTTTGAGTGGTGCAACGGCGTTGGTGTCAGGAAGCACAACCGCCGGCGTTCCCGGGCGAAGCGATATCACCGTGACCAGCGGCGGAACAGGGACAGTCCAACATCCGGGCGGAAGTCTCGCAGGGTGCAATGGCACGACGACAACTGCATTGCCGATGTTGAACAATCTGACCGGAACCTTCACCTACGTGCCCGCCTTCACTCCCACATCGGTAGGCTCGGGCACCTACGGAAATGTGGTGACCTATACCGCCACGACCTTGTGAGTGAGTACTTGTACTGAATCCTGTGGACCGAATATTGGAACAGCGTATTGTCGGTACGCAGCGGATCATCCATTTGCGCTATTCTTGAGGGCTGTTCGTCAGGCAAATGCAGGACGTTCGCTTCTCAACGGATTCCGATCCCTTTTCTCTCACAGGTTGAAGACAAGCGCAGGCTTGCAAGGAAGGACAAAAACAATGACGGAGATGACGGCAGAAGTACTGGCCGAAGTACGTGGTCAGGTGGGCTTCATCACTCTCAATCGCGCCAAGGCGCTGAACGCGCTGTCGCTCGGCATGGTGCGCGATCTGCTGGCCACGTTGCTGACTTGGCAGAAGGATGACAAGGTGCTGGCCGTCGCGATTCGCGGCAATGGCAAGGAAGGTGCGTTTGGTGCGTTTTGCGCTGGTGGCGATATCCGTTTTCTGCACAAGGCGGGCAGCACGGGCAATCCGGAGCTTGAGGATTTCTTCACCGAGGAATATGCGCTCAATCATTTGATTCATACGCTGGGCAAGCCCTATATCGCGTTCATGGACGGCATCGTCATGGGCGGCGGCATGGGCATTAGCCAGGGCGGTTCGGCGCGCATCGTGACCGAGCGTACGAAGATGGCCATGCCCGAGACCATCATCGGCTTGTTTCCCGATGTGGGCGGTGGCTACTTTCTCTCGCGTTGCCCCGGCCGCGTGGGTGAGTGGCTGGCGCTGACGGGCGACTCGTTCAACGGTGCTGACGCCATTGCCTACAAGCTGGCCGATGGCTTCATGCCTGCCGATAAGCAGGCCGGTGTGTGGGAGCAACTCGGCGCGGAGCAATTCGCGAACGGCACAGCCGTGCAGAAGTGGATCGAATCGCAGTATGTGGCGGCGGGCGAGGGCGGCATTGGCAACCGTGCGCACATCGACAAGTACTTCGCGCTGCCGACGGCTGTGGACATCGTCCAGGCGCTCGAGAGGGATGGCGACGAGTGGTGCCAGAAGACTGCGGCAGCGCTGCGCAAGCGTTCGCCGTTGATGCTGGAGGTGGTGCTCGAGCAGATCCGCCGCGCGCGCGACATGACGCTGGCTGAAGACCTGCGCATGGAGCGCGACATGGTGCGTCACTGCTTCTTCCTGCGTCCCGGCCAGAGCGAGACCATCGAGGGCATTCGCGCGCTGGCGGTGGACAAGGACCACACACCCAAGTGGAATCCCGAGCGCGTCGAAGACGTGAAGCGTGACGTGGTCGAGGCGTTCTTCAAGAGCCCATGGCCTGCGCATTCGCATCCGCTGGCGGCATTGACATAAAGTCTGGGTTCGATTCCACAAGGGCCAGTTGTTGACGGGCCTTTGTGAATGTCGGTGAGGCGCCCGTGTTGAGGACTAAAGCAGTTTCAGCCATTCGATCAGAGCATCTATCTCTTCGGCATTGAGATTCAGCGATTGGATGTGAGCTGACTTGGCAGGCACGTATGAGTCCTTGGCAGGGTCTCCGGTCACAACGCCCATGCCGGTGTTGTACAGCCGGATCAGCCCTGGCATGTTGGCGAACAATCCGTTGTGCATCCATGGTCCGGCATGCGACACGCCGCGCAGGCTCGGGGTTCGGAACTTGCCCAGATCCTGCTTGTTTCGGGTGGCCTCGAAACGACCCAGATCCTGATTGCGTCGACCGTAGAACGACAGCCCGAGGTCGTGAAACTCGTTGTCGGTCATCAGCGCGCCGTGATGACAGTTCATGCAGCGCGCCTTGGTGCGAAACAGGTTCAATCCCAGCAGTTGCTGGTCGGTCAGAACTTCTGTGTTCCCCTCTATCACCTGGTCGGCAACACTGGTGGGTGGTCGGATGGTGCGCACGAAATGGGCGATTGCAGCGACCATTTCATCTTCGTTGATCACCTCCCGGCCGAGGGATTTCTTCGCCAATTCACGGTAGTGCACCTGCGCGTTGACATGTTTGAGTGCCGCATCCAGTGTGTTGTTCATTTCGAACGGGTTGCGTATCGAATCCTTGGCCTGTGCTTCCAAGGAAGGCGCTCGGCCATCCCAGAAAAGTTGATCCACGAACGGTGCCGCAAAAAGCGTTTGCGCACGTCGGCGCCCCATGAGCTTGTCTTCTCCAACGCTGAGGGCCAGTCCGTCGCCGAATGATTTGTTCGATTGATGGCAACTGGCGCAAGAAACGCCACCTTTGCGAGACAGACCGGGGTCAAAGTACAGTGCAGTGCCAAGGTCGAGCATGGATTTCTCTCTCGGGTCGGTTGCAACTGCAACAGCGGGAACGGCGCTCCATTCTTCCCATGATTTGCCTTGGTCTATGACAGGACGTGGCCATTGCTCCGGCTTCCCCTGATACCGCGTGCGAAGGCACTGGTTGTCCCAGCCGTTGGCAAGTCCGCACGGGAATGCCTGATTGTCGGCATGCTGCAGCAGTCTTCCAACGGCGGAGTCGGGATCTGCCTGTTTCGCCAGTTTGCTGGTGGCATTGGCTTCGACGGGATTGGATCGCGGTGAAGGGGGCGTTGCTGGAGTCTGGGCAATGGCATGAGTGCAGGTCAGCAGCAGCGCGGCAATCCTTATGGCGGTACGTGCTGTTTGCGTTCCACTCGGGGCGATGCGAGAAAACATGTGGGGAAGAATGTGTCAAAGTTTCGGGTTGCAGATCAGAAGGCGTAGCCGGCACTCAACCAAATCTCGCGGCCGGTCTGATAACGTATGTTGTTGGCCAGGATCGGATTGGCGATGGCAATTGGTCTGATGACATTGAGCGCATTCAGTACATCGAGACTCAGGGTCAAGCCCTTGATGCCGGATGGCTGATAGGTCAGGCTCGTGTCCCATGTCCAATACGACGCGAGTTTCACAGTGCCGTAGCGTTCGACACCCTTGGTGGTACCAAGATAGGCAACGCCGGTTTTACTGCTGTTCCAGTTGAAGCGATTGCTCCAGGCGATGCCGGCTTGATGCCATTTGCCGGTCATTCCCACGCTCAAGCGATATGGCTGATTGAATTCGGCGCTGGGTTTGTTCCTGCGCTGCGTCTGTACTCCGTCGACTTCGACGATATCGTCTGGCGCAAGACCGGAGCCCTCCCAGCCCAACGTGCTGTCATGGTTGCGACGGGTTTTCTGCCAACTGAAATCGATACGGCTGTTCCATTCGCCTGCCGCAGCCTTCCATGGTTTCAATGTGCGCAGGCTGATCGCGGCAGACTTGGTTTTGGCATTGGCATCGTTGGTATAGAAGTAGCCATCCGTCGCATTGCCATCCTGCGTCACGCCATCCATGCTGTTGCGACGCACCAGCGACAGGCCTCCTTCGAGAAAGGGAGAGATTTGTTGAGTGAATGTGAGCGCCCATTCATCAGAGTGCGGTGTCTGCAGTCCTGCATAACTGTAGATTTCACCCGCGGGCTTGTCGACTGCCACGCCCCTTTGGACGAGGTAGCGAATCAGCTTGCTCTTTTCCTGCTGCAGCGCCAAGCCCAGCATGTCCAGACCATAGTAACGGGCCCAGCCCAGGCCCAGTTGAGTGCGACCATCACCAAATGCGTCCCAATCCAACCGCGTGCGCGGAGCGACATTCGTGTTGTTGAACAGGTTGTCATGATCCGCACGGGCACTCATCGTCCAGCCGAGATTCCCCCATTGCATGCTGTCCGACAAGTACAGCCCCATGGTGTCGTAGCCCACACCGGCCGTGCCCGCCAGGTATTGCGTGCGTGTGGTGATCTTCTGCGTGCCGTTGGTCTGCAGGCTTTGCAAAGTAGCGAACGCATCTTCATCGCGTTCGAAACTTGCTTTGGTACTCTGCACATCCAGCCCTGCATAGACCTTGTGGCGGATGGATCCTGTACCGAATGCGTTCCAGTCCATTCGCATTTTTGCGGTAGTTTGGCGCTGGTTGAGCGATTCGGTGCCAAAGCCTCCACTGACATACTGAGCAAGACTCTTGTCTGCAAATTGCTGAGTTGTGAATTCATTGGAGCTCGAATCTCTCAAGGCATCCATCTGATCGAATCCAATTTTGGCAGTCAACTTACCGCTCTCAAGCAACTGTTCAAGATCCAGTGCGACACCGTAAGCGGTCTGGCGATTGCTCCAGCTTGTGTTCGCAAAATCGCTCGACGCCAGATCTTCCTGGCGGTCAGCATATTTGAATGTGATGCTGGATTTCGTGTCGCCACTCCAACGTGTGTGGAACTTGGCGAACAGGTTGTCGACTGTGTCGCTTTCGTCGCGCATCTGAAGCGTCGATGCGTTGCCATTGGGGATGGGTACGCTGGTGTCCAACACCCGGGTCTGGCGTTGTATGGCTGAGTCGCGGCGAGACATCGAGATCAAGGCGCTGGTGTCCTCCGTCACACGGAGATCGCCATCGAATGATGTGAAATGCTTTTTCCAGTTGGACGAGTATCCCGGTTGACCATTGTTCCAGTCGTCCAACGCTCCTTCGGGCATCTTCTGCTGGGTGAGGTTGGAACTGTTGAAACGCTGCTTGATCGAAAATCGGTTGCTGCCCGTTGGTGTTTTGATGCGCGCATCCACCACGCCGCCTTGAAAGTGCCCAAACTCCACGGGCACGCGGCTGTCATGGACCTCGACCCGCTCGAGCATGTCCGTGTCGATGTTGTAGGTCTGAGAGTATCCGGGAACGCGTCCAGCCTGTAAGCCAGTGGCCGAGACCTGTGGGTTGATGGCATTGGTACTGCTGATGCCGTCGATCAGGAACTGATTTTGGTAGGGGCTCTCGCCGTATATCGAAAACGATTCGGGTGCCAGCGAGCCGTGGTTGCCGTTGTCGCTTGTCGATGGATTCAGGCGCAATGCGGGGTGGCTGGAAATCAGCGAAGTCAGGTCCCGGTTGCTTTCGGGTGTGGCGTCAATTTCGGCGCGGTCATATGTACGGGTGTCAGGGCGTGTGCCTTGAACCTGCACGGTGGGGAGTTCATTGTGGGACTGAAGGGGATCGGCGGCTGGCTTGCCGGCGAGATCAGTGACGTCCTGCGCCGACGCCAGAGTGCCTAGCCCGCCCATTCCCAGCGCAACAATGATCCCGGTACATCTCGCAAAAACGGATGACGATGTCCATAGGGGATATTCCGAACCGGGCAGGGGGTGATGTTGGATTTCGAGTGTGCAAGCCGGATGGGGTGGCATTTGGCGAACGTTCTTTATGAATAAAAAAAAGAATGATTATCATTAAAAATAATAGATAGGACTTGATGCACATCGAATGGTTGATGCAGACGCATGTGCATTGCGTATAGGATCAGAAGAGCTTCGCGCGGGCGAAAAAAAAGCTCCAAAGCGGAGCTGATGTGATGGAGCGGGACAACCCAATGCGGCCTGCGTGAACCGATCTACAGGACGGTTGTGGGGTACGGGCGGAACTGCAAGATGGAAATCGTGGTGATGGCCTCAGCCAAGACGACGATGACCAACAGGGCAGGTCCGCCCGATTGCGTGCACGCATTCATGGAGTTGAATCGCGCAGCAGGCCGCTCCTAGCGATGGCGGCCTTTCATTGCGCGCTCGACTTCGCGCTTGCCTTCGCGGTCCTTGATCACGTCGCGCTTGTCATGTTCGGCCTTGCCCTTGGCGAGCGCGATGTCGCACTTGGCGATGCCATTCTTCCAGTGCAGGTTAATGGGTACGAGCGTGTAGCCTTTTTGCTCGACCTTGCCGATCAGGCGTTTGATCTCTTCCTTGTGCAGAAGCAACTTCTTGATGCGCGCCGCATCGGGGCTCACGTGGGTGGATGCGGTGCGAAGCGGGTTGATCTGACAGCCGATCAGGTAGAGCTCGCCTTCCTTGATGACTACGTAGCCGTCGGTCAGTTGGGCCTTGCCTTCGCGCAGCGCTTTCACCTCCCAGCCGTGCAGGACCATGCCCGCCTCGTAGCGTTCCTCGAAGAAATAATTGAAGCTCGCCTTCTTGTTGTCGGCAATGCGTGACGATGTTTCTGGTTTTTTGGTTGCCATGTTCAATAGATGCGGCGCACCCGGGAGGTTTTAAAGTCCCTTCCGGCTATCACCCTGAGGGAATAAGCTCTCTCTACAATAACGGGTTGTCGTCTCGCAATCCTTCGATTTTAGTTCGTTGCGCCGAAAGCCCCCGGCATCCGGTGCGATGAACCGATTTCCTGCCAGCCCATGAGCCAGCAGGCCCGTGCAATTTTCATGAAAACAGTCAGCAAATCCGTTCTGATCTGGTACAGCCCAGAGGAAATGTTCAATCTGGTCACCGATGTGGCCAAGTACCCGGAGTTCCTGCCGTGGTGCGACTCCGCCAAGGTGCTGGAGGTCGATGATCAGGGCATGACCGCCGAGGTCGGCATGTCGCTGGGCGGATTCCACAAGTCCTTCATCACCCGCAATACGCATGAGCTCAACCGCCGCGTCGGCATGCGCCTTGTGAAGGGCCCGTTCTCCAAGCTCGAGGGAGACTGGGTTTTCCATTCCGTGGGTGACGGCTCGCAGCGTGCCTGCAAGGTGGAGCTGAAGTTGACTTACGGCTTCGACAGCATGGCGCTGGCCGCCATCGTCGGCCCGGTGTTTGACAAGATTGCGGGCTCCATGGTGGACGCCTTCATCGCGCGCGCCGAGAAGGTCTATGGCTGAGCTGCAGATCACCGTCGTCACTTCGGCCAAGGCTGGGCAGACGCAGGAATGGGCGCTGCAGTTGGCACCGGGCGCGACCGTGCAAGACGCACTCAAGGCCTGCGGTCTGAACGCTGCCGATGCTGTTTACGCGGCCAGCATCTGGGGCAAATCGGCAGCGGTGCAACGCCGCCTGCACGATCAGGATCGCGTGGAGTGGTGCCGCGCGCTCAAGGTGGATCCCAAGGTGGCTCGACGGGAGCGATTTGCCAGTCAGGGCAGTCGTGGAGCGGGACTATTTTCCAAGCGCAGGGATGGCGCGAAATCGGGCTATTGAATCCGTACTTTTGATTTTCTGTTCACCACTGTAGTTGGCTGATCTTGTGAATCCATTGGAATTGATTGGGTGGATCGATTGCTGGACGAGACATCGCCTTCGATTTCCATCGATCAGTCCATGGGGCTGGTGGACCCGATGAGCGCATCGCCGATTTGCTTCACAGCTAATTTCAGCGAGCCGGTCAGCGGTTTCACGACGGCCGATGTAGAGGTCTTGGGCATGATCTCGAGCGGGACGGTGACGGTGAACATTCCGGCGGGCGCGGCCACCGATCTCGCGGGCAACGCCAGCCTGGAATCCTCAGGAGAGGACGCTTCGGTCACATGGAACATGTCCGGCGTGCCCGTGGCTCAGCCTGTGCCGTCCCTGTCAGAGTCAGCGTTACTGATGCGGCATGGTGCATCGTGGCAATTGCTGTGATTCACCTGAGGCGTGACAGGGGCCATGGTGCTCGACGATGACGAGTGCGCGTGCGCGTGCATCAACTCCTGCGCTCAGGCTCGGGTGCAATCCGGTCCAGCCGCAGGCGATCGCGCGCATCGGTCACTCGGTGGATTACCCAGTAGCTCACCAGAATCGCGCCCAGTGTGCCTGCGCCCGCGAGCAGAAAGAGCACCAGGATCTGGTACTTGGCCGCCTCGAACGGCGCCATGCCCGCGAGAATCTGGCCGGTCATCATGCCGGGCAGGGTAATGATGCCAGCGGCCGTCATCTGGTTGATCGTGGGAATGGTGCCGGTGCGCAGGGCCGAGCGCTGCAGTTCGCCCAGCGCCTGATGGCGGGTGGCACCGAGGGCGAGCTGCGCCTCGATGGCCGCGCGCTGGCGGGTGACGCCCGTTGTCAGCGCGTCGAGCGTGATCGCCACGCCGTTGAGCACGGCACCCAGCACGATGCCGATCATCGGAATAGCCACCGCCGGTGACCACCACGGGTGCGGATGCAGCACCGCGATGGCCAGCATGCCCGTGATCACCAGTGCGAGCGTGCTGGCGGCAGAGCCGATGCCCAGACTCCACCAGCCGGTGAGCTTGTGCTTTTGGCGCGCAAGGATTTCGTGACTGGCCGATGCCAGCATGAACAGCACGACGGCCATGACCAGCCAGGGCGAGTGCAGTGAAAACACCGTCTTGAGGATCACGCCGACCAGCGAGAGCTGAATCAGCGCGCGCAGCGCTCCGACCACCAGTGACCGGGCAAGACCTAAATTCAAGGCCAGCGACAACCCGGCATTCGCCAGCAGCAGCGTGGCGGCGAGCGCGAGGCTCCAGTAGCTCACATCGGCGGCGGTAGTGTTCATTCATTCCCCTTGTCGCAGCGTTCGAGACGCCCATTCTTGAGGGTGAACTGGCGAGCCGCCATGCGTGCTGCCTGCTCGGCCGAATGGGTGACCAGCACGATGGAAAGACCGCGCTCGCGCAGCAGTGATTGGAGCAGGGATTCGACGAGCGTGATGGCCTCGGGGTCCAGCCCCGAAGTGGGCTCGTCGAGCAGCAGCACCTTGCAGTCCGGGCGTATCGCACGCAGCAATGCAAGCCGTTGCCGCTCGCCGGTGGACAGGCGCGCGACCTGCCAGTGGCGTGCATCCGGGTTCAGCGCCACCTTGGGGCACCATAGAGCAAAGTCGAAATCCTTGGCAAAGTGCGGGGCGACGTATTCATCCCACCAGCCGGACTCCGCAGGCACATAGGTCACCTGTTTGCGCCACACGGGCGCGCTCATCGACGAGCAGGCCACGCCATCCAGAAACGCTTCGCCCTCATGCGGATCGAGGTCTGCAATGACGCGCAGCAACACGCTCTTGCCCGCGCCAGACGGGGCCGTGATGGAGATACATTCGCTCGCATCGATGGCGAGATCAACGGGCCCGACATGCAGGCGCTGCAAGGACTGCAGTGCGAGTCGGGCAGCGCGGGTGCCATTGCCATTGCCATTGCGTGATGGTGAGTCGCTCATGAATAGCGAGTATGCACCCGCGTGCAGCGCAAAGTAGGCTACTGCGCCACGACCTCGATCTGCGTGATCAGCAGCGCACCGGTTTCGCGCTCGACATGAAAGCGCACCTTGTCGCCTTCCTTGAGCTTGGTGAGCTCGGCCGGGTTCTTGAGCGCGAACACCATGCTCATCGCGGGCATGTTCAGGTTGGCGATGGCCGCGTGGCGGATGCTGACCTTGCCTGCGGCGAGGTTGACGCGCAGCACCTCGCCGTCGGTCATCACCTGTGTGCTGTCTGCCGATGGGGCAGCAGCGGGTTCGGATGCATGGCTCATGTCGTGGCCCGCGTGGTCCATCTTGGCGGGCTCCTGCGCTTGCGCGTTGAAGGCGGACAACGCACCGAGCAGGAGCGCGGCAATCGTTGTGGTGGCGGTGGAGCGTTGGGTGTTTTGCTTCATGCTGTTCGTGGCCTTGGGCCGTTTCCTTGTTGTGTGGTCTTCAAAAAATGGATTAGTGAAAAGCGATCAGCGGTAGCTCGTGAACACGCTGGTAGAGACGTCGCTGTTCATGAGATTGCGGGTGACGAGCAGCACCTCGTACGGGTCCTTGCGGCCGCCGTAGTCAGGGCCGTCCATGCCGGGGCTGCCCACGGGCATGCCGGGCACGGTGAGGCCGAGCGCCTTGGGCTTTTGCTTGAGCAATTTGTGCACGTCGGACGCGGGCACATGGCCTTCGAGCAGATAGCTTCCAACGAGCGCCGTGTGGCACGAGCCGAGCCGCGCGGGCAGGCCGAGCTTGGCTCGCATTGCCGTGTTGCCGCTGTCGTGCGCGGTGACGGCAAAGCCGTTGTCTTCCATGTGCTTGATCCAGTCGCCGCAGCAGCCGCAGTTTGGGTCTTTCCAGACTTCGACTGCTATTTTTGCGGGCGTGCTGGTCAGAGCGGGAATCGCAGTCAGCGCGATGCTGGCGGCGATGCCGACCATGAGTTGGCGGCGTGGGAGGAGGGATTTTTTGCTCGACATGGTTTGGTTCCTCGAAGCGTCTAGCTGGTTGCGTTGAATGCGTTCCGGCATCATTGAGTCACCGTGAAAGTGCCGCGCATGCCCGCCTGAAAATGTCCTGCGATGAGGCAGGCAAAATCGAAACTTCCCGCCCGGTTGAACTGCCAGACGAGGTCTTCGCGCTTGGCCGGTGCGACGTGGGCCATGTAGGGCTCGGCGTGCTCCATCTCGGGGAACTTCAGCATCAGATCTGCATGCTCCTGGAGCGACTGCTTGGTGCCGAGCACCACCTCATGCATGACGACGCCCTTGTTCTCCACGCGCAGGCGCACGGTCTCGCCGCGCTTCACGCTGAAGTGGTCGGGAGTGAAGCGCATGTCGTCGGTCATGCGCAGGGTGATGGTGCGCTGGGCCTTGTCGGCGTCTCCGGCGATGCCCCAGTCCTTCTGTTCCTTTGCGGTGGGCGCGTTCGCGGCATGGCTTTCATTACCGTGCGAGAACGCCGCTGAAGACAGCGCGAGGAGCGCTGCAGCCGTGAAAAACGAGATTCGATTCATGGTGTGCACTCCTTGGTTCAATGATGCGATCCGTGGCCGCCATCGGTACCCGGCTTGCGCACGGACGGCGCGCGTGGCGCGGTGCCGGGCGCGGTCTGGCGCGGGGCGGTGGAGTCGGGCGGCGCACCCGTCCATTCCTGCGCGACCGTGCCCTGCGGGTGCTTGAACCAGCCCGGATCGCGGTAGTCGCTCGCGCCAAGCTGCGCGCGCACCTTGAGCGTGGTGAACATGCCGCCCATTTCCAGCGGGCCGAATGGGCCGGTGCCGGTCATCATCGGGAAGGTGTTGTCGGGCAGGGGCATTTCCATAGCACCCATGTCGCCCATGCCGCGCTCGCCCATCACCATGTAGTCGGGCACGATCTTCTGGATCTTCGAGACCAGCCCGCGATGGTCCACGCCGATCATGGTCGGCACGTCGTGCCCCATCGCGCCCATGGTGTGGTGGCTCTTGTGGCAGTGCATTGCCCAGTCGCCGAGTTCGTCGGCGATGAACTCCATCTGCCGCATCTGGCCCACGGCCACATCGGTGGTCACCTCGGGCCAGCGCGCGGTTTTGGGCACGGGGCCGCCGTCGGTGCCGGTGACCTCGAATTCATGGCCGTGGATGTGGATCGGATGATTGGTCATCGTGAGATTGCCCACGCGCATGCGCACGCGGTCGCCCTGTTTGGCTACCAGCGGGCTGATGGCGGGGAACACGCGGCTGTTGAAGGTCCAGATGTTGAAGTCCGTCATCTCGTTGACGCGCGGCGTCATCGCGCCGGGCTCCACGTCGTAGGCCGACAGCAGAAAGGCGTAATCGCGATCCACATTGGCGATCAGCGGATGAGCGGCCTTTGGATGCGTGATCCACAGGCCCATCATGCCCATCGCCATCTGCGTCATCTCGTCGGCATGCGGGTGGTACATGAAGGTGCCGGGTCGGCGTGCGACGAAGTCGTAGACGAAGGTCTTGCCCGGCGCAATGTGCGGCTGGGTGAGCCCGCCCACGCCGTCCATGCCGTTGGGCAGGCGCTGGCCGTGCCAGTGGATGGTGGTGTGCTCGGGCAGGCGGTTGGTCACGAAGATGCGCACCCGGTCGCCCTCGACCACCTCGATGGTCGGGCCGGGGCTCTGGCCGTTGTAGCCCCACATGTTGACCGAGAAACCGGGCGCGACTTCGCGCACCACGGGTTCGGCCACGAGGTGAAACTCTTTCACGCCATGGTTCATGCGCCACGGCGTGGTCCAGCCGTTGAGCGTGACCACGGGGCGATACGGCCTGCCGTTGGGTGGCACCAGCGGTGCGGCGGTCTCGGCCGACGATTGGCTGGCGGGTTCGGGCAGCGCGGCCAGGGCCACGCGGCTGACGGATGCGGCGGCCACTGCGGTGGCTGCGCCTGCAAAGAAACTGCGGCGTTGCATGTCAGTGGCCTCCGCTTTCGTTGTTGTTGCTGTTGGATGTGGTTGCTGCGAAGGGCGCGATGCCGCCCGGCGAGGTGCCGGTCAGCGCCAGTTGCAGATCAGTCTCTGCAATCCAGAAGTCGCGCTGCGCGTTGGTGGCGTTGACCACCACCTGCGTCGTGGTGCGGGCCTGCGCGAGCAGTTGCCAGACGCTGTCGAACATGCCGTTGTAGCGCAGCATGGTCTCGTCCTGCACCTGCTTGGCGAGCGGCAGCACCTCGGCCTGTTGTTGATGTGCAAGATCCCACGCTGTGCGGTAGCGCGACCAGTTGGTGCGCGCTTCGCTGCGCGCACGCAGCGCTGCGGATTGCAGTTGTGCGGCGCTGCGCTGCACCTCGGCACGGGTGCGCGCGGAGGCCGAGCCACCCCAATCGAAGATCGGCAGTGGCAGCTCAAGCTCCCAGCCGCGCGTCTTTTCGACGTGGCCGCTCTCGCGGTCCTTCGCACGGTTGTTGGAGTAGGTCACGCCAATGTCACCAAACACCGCGCCGACTCTTGACCAGCCGCCGCGATCCGCTGTCACGTCGAGATCGCGACGCAGCGCGCGCAGATCGAGCCGCTCGCGCAGCGCCGTGGCTTCCGCATCATCACCTGCGCGCAATTCGCTGGCACTCTTGGGAATCGCGGGCAATTGTTTGGGCAGTTCGAACGCCGTCTGCGTGCCCCACAGGCCCATCAGCCGAGCAAGCTGTTCGCGCTCCAACGTGGCGTTCAACCGCGCCCGCGCCAGTTGCGCCGCAGACTCCTGCGCAATCGACAACTCGCGCGCCTGCTGCAGCCGGTTGAAGTTGCCGACTGCGGCCATGCGACGTGCCAGTTCGGCTCCGAGCTGGGCCGCATCATTCATCTTCTCGTTGGCGATCAGCGCCTGCTCTGCCGCCACCGCGCGCAGCCAGGCACGGCGCGTGTCGGCCGCCAGCGTCAGCACGTTCTGCGATGCCTGCAGGGTGGAGCGCTCCATCTGCCAACCGAGCCAGCGCGAACGCCAGGGCAGGGTGATGATGTTGACCAGGCCGAACGCCAGCTCGCGCTCGAACTCGATTTCATGCGCGTTGGTGAAACGGCCCAGCGTGAGCGTCGGATTGAACAGCGTCAGCGCCTGAGCGCGCTCTGCATCCTCGACCGCCAGGCTTGCGAGCTGCACCTGCAGATCGGGATTGTTCAGAAGCGCGATGCGCACAGCCGTGTCCTGATCGACCGGCTTCTGCAACCATTCACCAATGCGCTTTTGTTCATCAGCCTCGGCATTGCTGTTGGCCGAAGGCAACTGCGCATCTTTGGGCAGGCGGCTCTGCGTCTGCTCCTGCACATCGCCGCGCAGCCCATCGGGCGACACGCTCGCACAGCCCGCGAGCACCAGTGCGGCAGCCAGAACGGAAAGACGTCGCATATTCATGGCTTGCCTCCGTGCTGATGGTGTTGCTGATGCATGGGCATCGTCATCGGAATCGGCTTCTGCGCGGGTTTTGTCGCAGGTTGCTGCTGCTGCGCCTCCCATTGCAGAACGTCCGCGTGTCCATTCGGAAACTCGGCGACGGTCTGGTTGGCCGCACTCCAGTTGCCCGGCTGGCGACCGAGGTCACCGCTGGGTTGCAGTGGCTGGTGGGTTAGCGGCAGCGTGGGTGCTTGCGTGTTCAGCACGTCGGAAGAAAGATGGTTGTTTTGGGCGGATGCGGCCGGCGCGAAGGTCATCGCGACCGTCGTTGACAGCATCAACGCCAGATGAATGCAGGAATGCGCAGGGCGCATGGAAGTCTCCTGAAGGCTTGATCAAACATTGAGGGTCGACCACAGGTTGCCTTGGAGGGCAAGCGGCGGACGCACTTCGGG
Source organism: Diaphorobacter sp. HDW4A (assembly GCF_011305995.1). Classification (GTDB taxonomy): domain Bacteria; phylum Pseudomonadota; class Gammaproteobacteria; order Burkholderiales; family Burkholderiaceae_C; genus Diaphorobacter_A. The sequence goes on from NZ_CP049910.1 coordinate 1,491,304, forward strand.
TATGAAAGCTCAGAAGATGGGTGGTTTTGCCACCTGTGCAGGCTGCGCGCTCACAAAGCGCGTGGCGCGTTCGATCTGCAGGGATTGCGGTGCCTCTCCGGTCGAAAGCACCAGTTCTGCCGTCGCATGCAGCGAGGAATTGCAGATGTCGCAGGCCGAGCACGAAGCCCCGGTGTGCTTGCTCGTGCCGCAACTCTGCATGCGCGAATCGTCCACGCAATGATCCGCAGCAGACGAAACCGCAGTCGATGCTGCGGCCATCGCTATGTCGTGGTGCTGCACGGCCGCAATGCCATGCAGATGGGCATGCTCGTCCTCATGTGCTGAGGACACGGTCTCAGCCTGATGGTGCATTGCCACCGGCATGACCCCCATGGCCATGGCATCGCCCAGCAGACCCCGAAGGACCAGCATGAGAACGAGAACCGTGGAGAAAATGCGGCGCATGAGGGTAATGATAGCCGGGGTTGGGGAAAGTTCCCTCTCCGCCCTCGAATCTGCCATGACGCCCCAAGCGCGTCCGCAGGCTTCGGCGATGCAATGTCGTCACGCGAATAACCGAACTCCAAGTGCCAATGTATTAGGGTAAGCGATTATTAATTCTAGAATAATAATTCTAGTACTATCGCTCAACCGATGAGTTGATGTGGCGCAAGTTGCATGCATCAAGAGACACCTCGCCGGCACGAATACATGCCCCACCGCGCCTTCTATAGACCGAGGCGCACATCACGCTGAGAGAAGCACATGGCCACACTGACTGAACAAAACACCAGCAAACGCATCAAGACCAAGAGTTGGGAGATCCACTACAACGAAGCCGGCAGCGGACAGCCTTTGGTGCTCGTGCATGGCGGTGGCCCCGGTGCTTCGGGCTGGAGCAACTTCCATCCGAACATTCCTTACCTGGCCGAGCGCTTTCGCGTGTTCGCGGTGGACCTGCCGGGCTGGGGCAAGTCGCAGTCGGTCCAGTATGACCAGCGCGACAACAGCGGCGCGCTCGCCGAGTTCATCGAGGCATTGGGCCTGGGCAAGGTGGCGATCGTGGGCAACTCCATGGGGGGCTCGTCGTGCATTCGCCTCGCATACGAGCGTCCGGATCTGGTGAGCCATCTCATCACGCTCGGCTCTTCGGCCGGTGTGCCGAGCATCTTCGATGCGACGGGTCTGAGCGAGGGCGTGAAGGCGCTGGAAGGTGCTTACTTCGAACCCGGCCCGGTTTCGATGCGCAAGTTCATCGCAGCAATGGCGTTCGACACACGTCACGTGACCGACGAGTTCGTGCAGGAGCGCGTGGACATCCTGATGTCGCGTCCTGACCATATCGAAGGCTGGAAGAGCGGCCACGGCAAGCCCATGGTGCGCATCGATCAGGCGCGTCTGGCCGAGATCAAGGCTCCCACGCTACTGATTCACGGTCGTGATGACCGCACGGTGCCGTTCACTTCGGGTCTGCATCTGGTGCGCCAGATTCCTGATGCGCGTCTGCTGCTGGTCACCCGCTGCGGTCACTGGGTGCAGTTGGAGCACACGGCGGAGTTCAACCGCAACGTGGCTTCCTTCATCAAGGGCGAGTGATCGTTCACGGCACTGACCGATCCGCACAACAAGGAGACAGCATGATCACTTCGCTCGCCTATTTCGGCGTGAATTCACCCGCTTTCAAGGAGTGGGAGACTTTCGGTCCCGAGGTTCTGGGTTGTGAACTGGTGGCGCAAGAGGCAGATGGAGCGGTGCGCCTTCGCTTTGACGAGATGGCCTATCGCATGGCGATTCACCCGGGCGACAAGCACGGCGTCGCCTACATCGGCTGGGCCACCATGGGCGAAGCGGGCATTGCTCCGATTCTGGAGCGACTGAAGGCCTTTGGCGTGAACGTGCAGCGCGCAACCGCGCAGGAGGCTGCCACGCGCATGGTGCTGGGCTACTACTGGTTTGTGGACCCTGCGGGGCTGCGGCACGAACTGGCCTGGGGGCAGATACGTCCTCGCAACATGTTCCGCCCGGGTCGTGCGATGAGCGGTTTCCGCACAGGTGACCAGGGCTTGGGACATGTGGTGTTGGCAGTGCCGGATCTCGCCGAGGGCGACCGCTTCTACCGCGATGTGCTGGGCTTCCAGTTGTCCGACACGGTGGCGGATGGACCGATTTTTGCGCACTTCTATCACGTCAACGGCCGTCACCATTCGCTGGCGATTGCTCGCTCACCCAACAACCGCGCGGCGTTCCTGCACCTGATGGTGGAAGTGAATTCGCTCGAAGATGTGGGCCGCGGCCTCGATCTGTGCGAAGAGCGCGGCGTGCCTGTCACGCGCACGCTGGGCTGCCACACCAATGATCAGATGACCTCGTTCTATCTGCAATCGCCATCGTCATTCCGGGTCGAGTACGGGTGGGGTGGCCTTGAAGTGGATGAGCACTGGGAGCCGCGTTACTACGACCGCACCAGCACCTGGGGACACAAACATCAGCACAAAGAGCTGTCTCCGTTTCTGGAGATCGAAGCTCCTGCAGCCGCCGGTTGAGCGTGCACTCACACGTGCGCCACTGGACAGAAACCACATCTCAAGAGGATATTGAAAATGAACCCCGTCATCGAAAATCTGCCCAAGCTGGCAGACGCCGTTGCGAACGAAGTCGACGCTGGCGAAAAGCGCGGCTACATCACTGATGAAGCGGCCCGCCTGCTGCGCGATGCGGGCGTGGTGCGCATGTTGCAGCCCAAGGAATTTGGCGGCGACGAGGCCCATCCCCGCGAGTTCTATCAAGTGCTGCTGGAGTTGGCAGCGCGCGCTCCATCCGTAGGCTGGGTGGGCGGCGTGGTGGGTGTTCACCCATTCGAATTCGCACAGACCGATCCCAAGCTGCAGCAAGAAGTGTGGGGCGAGGACAAGGACACCTGGATCGCTTCACCCTACGCCTTCATCGGCCGCGCCAAGCGTGTGGATGGTGGGTTCATCCTGAATGGTCAATGGCCGTTTTCTTCGGGCACCGATCACTGCAAGTGGGTGGTGCTGGGTGGCAAGGCTGAAAAGCAGGGCGGCCCCGAAAACGAATTCGTCGAACCCTTCCACTTCGTCCTGCCGCGCAAGGACTACGACATCCTCCAGGATTCCTGGCAAGTGATGGGCCTGTGCGGCACCGGCAGCAAGGACGTGGTGGTCAAGGACGCCTTTGTTCCGGATTACCACACGCTGGAAGTCGGCAAGCTCAACTCCCGCGAATACGCGAGCAAGTTCCAGCCGGGCAAGGCGCTGTACCAGGTGCCGTTCGATCTGCTGTTCCCCGGCGCGATTGCGGCGGCATCGATTGGTATCGCAGACGGCGTGGTGCGTCACTTCTCCGACTACTCGCGTGAACGTGTCTCGCGCATGGGTGTGAAGGCGACGCAGAACCCGTACCACATGTCTGCGCTTGGCGCGGCCATTGCCGATCTGGATGCGGCCAAGCTGCAACTGCTCACCGATATCACCGATGCCTATGAAGTGGCCAAGCGCGGCGAACGCGTGACGGATGCCGTGCAGGCACGTGCACGTGTACATCAGGTGCGCTCCGTGCACCGCGCAGCTGCAGCCGCAGCCGAGGTGTTCAAGAGTGCAGGTGGCAATGCGAACCGCTTGTCCAACCCCATCCAACGCCAGTTCCGTGATCTCTCGGTGGCCATGGGCCATGCCTGCAATGTGGAAGACCCGGTGTACGCCGCATTCGCGGGCTCGCTGTATGGCATTCCCAAGCCGGCCGGCGTGATCATCTGATGCTGGTTGCGGCACGTCTGTAGGAGTCAGCAATGCAAAACGTTCAAACCCCAATCGACAGCGACCAGTTTCGCGCAGTGCTAGGCAACTATCCGACCGGCGTGGCCGTCGTCACCGGCCTTGATGCGTCGGGCGAGCCGATGGGCATGGTGGTGGGTACGTTCACCTCGGTGTCCCTCCACCCGCCGCTGGTCGCGTTTCTGCCGATGAAGACTTCGCGCTCGTTCAACGTGCTGCGCGAAGCCTCTGAGCGCTTCTGCATCAACATGCTGGCCGCCGATCAGGAAGGCATTTGCCGCACGCTGGCGGCACCCGGAGAGCGCAAGTTCGATGCGGTGAAGTGGCACCCCAGCCCGGCGGGCAACCCCATCATCGACGGCGTGGTGGCGTGGATCGACTGCGAATACGCGAACGTCGTCGATGGCGGTGATCACTTCATCGTGCTTGGTGCCGTCAAGACGATGGGGCTGGAGCGCGATGCCCTGCCGCTGCTGTTTTTCCAGCGCGGCTACGGCCGCTTTTCCACGGGGCCGCTGGTGCTGGTCAACGACCGCGATGTGTTCCAGTCGGTGCGTCTGGCCGAGGTGGCGCGCGACGAGATCGAGGCCGTGGCCAAGGAATTGGGCGTGGGCTGCAGCGTGGTGGCACCGGCCGGTACCGATTCCGTCTACGTCGCCGTGGCCGATCATTCGACTGCGCAGCGCGGCAAGAACCGCCTCGGTGCGCGCGCACCGCTGACGCCGCCGTTGGGCGCGCTGTTCGTCGACGGCGTCAATGCCATTGCCGAAGATGCCTGGCTGGCGCGCCTTGGCAAGTGCAGCGCAGAGACGCTGGCGCGTGCCAGAGACCAGCTCCAGCGCGTGCGTGAGCGGCGCTGGTCCATGTCGCTGCTTGGCGAGCAGAGTTCCGAAGCGCTGGACGCCGCGCTCGAGCTGTATTCATGCCCACATCGCACGCCAGAGCAGGAGCGGCGTTTTCTCTCGACCGTCTCCGCCATGTTCGACATGCACGAGCCGATGCAGATCGAAGAAGCGCAGACCTACCAACTGCTGCATCTGACTGTTCCGGTGCAGAACAAGCGTGGCGAGACCGTGCTGGCGCTGCGCCTGAGCGAGTTCCCGGTGGAGCTGCCTGGCGAACAGGTCAAGGCGCTGCTTGGGCGACTGCAGGACGCGGCCGAACGCGTCGAGCGTCTGATCGCCTGCATTTCCGAATGAGTATGGCTTGCCTGCGATTTTTCCGCAGCCTTTCAACGGAGCACTGAATCGCCATGGATATTTGTCAATTGCGTAGTTTCGTGGCTGTGGCAGAAGCGGGCAGCTATATCAAGGCAGCCGATCTGCTGAACATCCCTCAGCCCACGCTGAGCAGGCAGGTGCGCACGCTCGAGCTGGAGCTGCGGGCCAGCCTGTTTCATCGCCATGGCCGGGGCGTTCGCCTTACCGAAAAGGGTGCCAAGTTCGTCGAATACGCGCGCTCGGTGATTCACACGATGGATGCGGCGCTGGTGTCGGTGCGTGACAACGACTCGGTCTACACCGGGCAACTGGTCATCGGCCTCACGCCCAGCATCGGCCGCATTCTGATCCCCACGCTCGCGCCATTGTTGAAGAAGAACTTCCCGCTGGCCTCGGTTCGGCTGACGGAGGGATTGTCGGGCGCGCTCTATGAAAAGGTGCTGCTCGGGCAGGTGGACTTTGCCTTGGTTCTGAGTCCTGCGAGCTCGCCCCACCTCACCATCGAGCCGCTGGCCACCGAGCAACTGTATCTGATCGGGCCGGAACCGGCAGGCGCGGGCAGCGCCGAAATCGGACTGCAGGAGCTGGCCGATCTGCCGCTGATTCTTCCGCACAGCAACCAGTGGACAAGGCCCGCCGTGGAAACGGCTGCCGCCAAGCTCGGCATGCGTCTGCGCATCGAGTTGGAGATCGATTCGACGGCATCCACCACCGAAATCGTCGCCAGTGGCGGCGGCTATTCCATCATGCCGGGCAGCCTGCAGTCGCTGCGTTCGCTGCCGCAACTGTCGTGGCAGAAGATCGTCAATCCGCCGCTCGAAGCCACGATCAGCTTGATCACTTCAACCAAGCAGCCGCGCAGCAAGCTGGCGGATGCCGCCGCCATGGTGGTCAAGGAAACGCTCAAGGAGCTATGGTGATCGCGCATAGCTGAGATGCAGATGCCGGTCTTGATGGGCCGGATCACGGATTCGAGAATGAACGCGCCGCAGTGGCCGATGCGTTGGTGACGCGGCAACAGACACCCTATAACAATCGAGAAACAGAGACTCATGCAGATCAAGACCCGAACCTTCAACGCTCTATCGGCCATCGTCGGCATTGCGCTGACCGCCGCCGTCGCGCACAACATGGCCACCAATCCACGCTGGGCGGGAGACAACGGCCCGGGCGTCGGCAAGATGCCGCGCGAGGTCGTCGCCGGCTTCATGAAGATGGCCTACGAAGAGGGCAAGGGCGCGCAGGCGCTGGCACTCTACACGACGTCCAAGACCATCGATCTCGCGCCCGACGCGGCCGACCGCAAAGATGGCGCGCCCATCAAGCACAGCGTCCGCCGCGTGGTCGCCGAGGGCCTCAACGTCGTCGTCTGGCATTGCATCGACGGCAGCACCGGCCAGAGCATGGAGACGGTGGACTTCTTCCGTACCCGCGACGGCCGCATCGTGGACCGGGCGCGACCTTCGAGTCAGGCCCTGCCTGCAGGCAAGACTTGTGATCAGGTGTCGTGGCCCAAGCCCAGCAAATGAACCGTACCTCACATCGCATCGCATCGCATCGCCCCACCAGACATGAAGTGACCGCACCATGAACAAAAACGCCACCGACAACCCAAGCCAGGACACCATCCAGATCAACGGATGGTTCACCGGCACCCTGATCATCACCTTCTTCCGCCTCATGCTCGGCGCCTGGATGATCGTCAACGGCCTCAACCATCTGCTGCCGATGTGGGGCCTGCCCAATATCTATCCGCAGCCGCTGGGCACGCTGCATCTCTCCAACGTCATGCTGGTTACCATGATCGAGACCGGTTTGTTCGACTATGTGAAGGTTGCCGAACTGCTGGTGGGCCTGTGCCTCGTGTTCAACCGCTTTGTGCCGTTGGCGCTGGTGATCGCGCTGCCGCTGGGGCTGGTGGTGTTCTACAACTCCATCGTGCTGAATCTGCGCTTTGAGCGGATCTTCAGCTTCTTCATGGCCGTGTGGTGCACGTACATGAACATCGTTCTGCTGCTGGCCTACATCAAGTACTACATCCCGATGCTGCAGTTCAAGGCACCGGTCGGGAAGATCGAAGATCTCCGCCAGATCAAGAACATTTTCGGCTCCGATGAGCAGGCCAAGAACGACTGAAATGAGACCAGAAAATGAGCAACGAATCACTGATCCAGGACCTCGCGTCGCGTCTGCGCACGGCAGAAGCTACGCGCACACCGATCGAGCCGCTGCGCGAGCAGATGACGGAAGATACCGAATCGCTGGCCTACGCGGTACAGCAGGCCAATGTGGAGCACGCCGTGTCTCAGGGCCGCCGCATCGTCGGCCGCAAGATCGGCCTGACCTCACTCGCGGTGCAAAAGCAGCTCGGCGTCGACCAACCGGATTTCGGCACGCTGTTTGCCGACATGCTCTACGGCGATGACGAACCCATTCCGATGCAGCGCACGCTGCAGCCCAAGGTGGAGGCCGAGGTCGCGCTGGTGCTCGGCGCCGACCTGCCGCACGCCGACACCACGCTGGTGGAGCTGATCAATGCGACCGCCTATGTGCTGCCCGCCATCGAAATCGTCGGCAGCCGCATCGCCAACTGGAACATCCATTTTGCCGATACGGTGGCGGACAACGCGTCCAGCGGCCTCGTGGTGTTGGGCGGGATGAAGGTGCCGCTCGACAACCTGGACCTCAAGCTGGTCGAGATGCGCATGACCCGCAACGGCGAGCTCGCATCCCAAGGTGTGGGCAGCGCTTGCCTGGGGCATCCGCTCAATGCCGCGCTGTGGTTGGTGAGAAAGCTAGCGACGCTGGGGCACCCGCTGCGGGCGGGGGATCTGGTGCTCACGGGTGCGCTCGGACCGATGGTGGGTGTCGAGGCCGGAGACAGTTTTGAAGCCCATATCGGTAAGGTCGGAACGGTGAGAGCGCGTTTCGCGGCAGGCTGATTTTTTGGAGGCGTCAGCCTTCGCCGTCGGCGATGAATTCCGGTGTTTGCAATGTGCAAACACCGGAATTTTTCATTTCAAAGCCCGTCTGGCAGGGCATGCACTCGCGAACCAAGTATTCCTATGCGATCTTTACATAGCTGAGATGGGTTTGCTTGTATTGATCTAGTTTAATACAGGCCTCAAAATTCTAGAAAATATATTCCAGAACCTAAAACTGGAAATTCGTAAAACTGGAGACAAACCATGCGCTTGGCACCTCTTCGAGGCTTGGCGGAACGACTCGCTGCGGCAGTGACCCGCCCGACGCCGACGCGCGCGGCTGATTGCATGCGCACAGCAACTGCCTGCTCACTGTTCGGCATGGCGTTGGCGTCGGCCGCTCATGCTCAGACCACGGCGAACGTTCAGCATTTGAGCGTTTCGGACTATCGCGCATATCTCCCGGAAAGCCATTCCGTTCGCAAGGCGCTGCACCAGTTCGCCGCCCATGTGGCAAGCACAAGCGGCGGGAAACTGCAGGTGGATGTGCTGCCCGGCACCGTCCCGGGGAGCCCGGCGCAGCAGATCGCTGCACTGCGCCTTGGCAAGGCCGACGCGCCTCAGATCATGCTGGTGGCTGCGACGGGGCTGGCCGACCTCCAAAGGAATTTCGAGCTGTTCGATCAGCCCTATGCCGTGCGTGATGTCAGCCAGGTGGAGGCGATTGTCGAAGGTGCGCAAGGACGTGCCTTGCTGGACAGTCTTTCCGAGCACGGCCTGGTGGGTCTTGCATTCATGGAAAACGGCTTCCGGCAGTTGTCCACCACCAAGGCCATTCTTCGCGACGCCAGCGATTTGCGTGGCATGACCGTTCGCACGCTCCCGACCAAAACCTCCACGGACACCTTCACCGCCTGGGGTGCCGTGCCGGTTGCCATTCCGGCATCTGCCGTGCGTGGTGCCATCGAGGGCGGGCAGGTCGAGGCGCAGGAAGGCTTTGTCTCGCAGCTGCTGCAGACCCAATTGTTCGAGGTGCAGAAGCATCTTTGGCTGACCGGGCATTCCTACGGCGCGCAGGTGCTCGTCGTGCAGCAATCCACATGGCAATCGCTTGGTGCAGCGCAGCGGTCATGGCTCAAAGAAGCCGCAGAGAAAGCTGCGCGTGTTCAGCGCATGCGAGCCCGCGAGGAAGACGCGCAGGCCCTGAAGGCGGTTGAGCACGCGGGCATGCAGGTGCATCGCATTCCGCCCGACCTGACATCGTCACTGATCGCCACCCGTTTGAATCCATGAGGTCCGCAGGCATTGCGTGCATCCGTTTTCCCCATTTGCATAACCCACGAGACAGTAGATTTTCATGACCCAATCCATCGATGCGCAAGAGCGTGAAAAGCAAAAGCGGCGTGCCATTCTGGCCAGCTATCTGGGCACCACGCTGGAGTACTACGACTTCCTGCTGTACGGCATCGCCGCGGCGCTGGTGTTCCCGAAGATCTTCTTCGTGACGCTGGATCCGTTCGCCGCGACGCTTTCTTCGTTCGCGACCTTCGCGGTGGGCTACTTTGCCCGTCCGCTGGGTGCTATCGTCTTCGGTCACTACGGTGATCGCATCGGACGCAAGAATGTTCTGGTGGTCACGCTCGTCATGATGGGGGTGGCGAGCACCTTGATCGGCCTGCTGCCCACCTACGCTCAGGTCGGCGTGCTGGCGCCCGTGCTGCTGGTGCTGCTGCGCCTGATGCAGGGCATCGCGATGGGCGGCGAGTGGGGCGGTGCCACGCTGATGTCCATGGAGCACGCCAAGCCCAAGGGGCGCGGCTTGGCTGTGAGTCTGGTGAGCGCCGGTGGCCCCACGGGCGCGGTGCTTGGCACGCTGGTGATGACACCGTTTTCGCTGCTGCCCAGCGAGCAGTTCCTGAGCTGGGGCTGGCGCGTGCCGTTCCTCATCAGCGCGTTGTTGATGGTGGTTGGTCTGCTGATCCGCGTGCGCGTTACCGAGACGCCTGAATACGAAGCCGCCCGCAAGGCGCAGGCCGCCAAGGGTGGTCCCAAGGCGATTCCGCTGGTCACTGTGCTGCGCTACAACAAGGGCCAGATTCTGTCCGGCGTGCTCGGCGGTCTCGCGCCGCTGTCGTTCTCCACGTTCGCTGCAGCCTTTCTGCTGAATTACGCGGTGGAATCCGGACACACGCGCACCAGCGCGCTGTTGGCGATGACGGTGGCGAACTTCTTCAACATCTTCACACTGCCCATGTTCGGTGCGCTCTCCGACCGGGTGGGCCGCAGGCCGCTGATGCTGACCGGCGCGATCGCTGGCATCGTTCTGATCTGGCCGATCTTCCTGCTGGTGCAGCAGCCGAGCTTCGGCGCTCTGTTGCTGGCCATGGTGCTGGCGATGCCGGTGATCCAGGCGCTGATGGGTGGTGTGTTCAACACCTGGATCAGCGAGAAGTTCGCGGCCGATGTGCGCTACAGCGGCATTGCGCTGACCTTCCAGATCGCCTCCACGCTAGGCGCGGGTCTTTCGCCGCTGATAGCGGCCGCGCTGCTGGCCGCATCCGGTGGCAAGCATCCTGAGTGGGTGGCGATCTATTTCGGCGGCATCTGCGTGGTGAGTGCGATTGCCTACTGGCTGGGCAACGAGCGCTTTGACAAGGAGCTTGCCACGCACACCGTGGAGGACGACGCACCCGCGGCTGTGCCATCCGGCCATCAAGAGAGCCGCAAGCAGATGGCCTGACATCCGTGCAATCGAGTCGGCGGATCTAGCCGACCCGGAGATGGGTCGGCGCGAAACGCGCGCTTCCTTTCCATGCATTTTCCATGACCGGCGAAGACCGGTCAGGGGGAGTTCCTGCGCCCGACGCAGAAAGAAAAATGGCGACAGCCATTCAGATAAAACCAGGAGACAACATGAAGACAAAGCTGATCATCGGCATGACCGCCTTGGGAGCCATTTCGATGGCGCAGGCACAGACGCAGGGCGCGGGACCCAGCGCTATACCGAGCAGCACCGTGCGCATCTACGGCACGGCGGATCTGGCCATCGCGCACTACCGCACGTCGGATCAATCCAAGACCGCCATGCATGCGGGTGGTGCGGGTTCCCGCCTCGGGTTCTTGTCCAGCGAAGACCTGGGTGGGGGTCTGAAGGCCTCCGCCCGTCTGGAGGCTGGCGTCAACATGGACACTGGCACCTCGAGCTCGACCAACGGCTCGCCCAACCGCTTCTGGAGCCGTCAGGCCTACGTGGAGCTGCAAGGCGCGAGCTGGGGTGCGATCCGTGCGGGCCGACAGGAAGGCCCCACCTACAACTTCTTTCCGAAGTTCGACCCGATGCTTTTGCCCGCGATGGACGCATGGGGCGTCCTGACTACGCTCGGCTCCGCAGCACCGGGTAGCGCATCGGGCAAAGGCGTGTCGACGGGCTTCCTCATCAACCCGACACAACGCACCGAAAACACGCTGGCCTACATTTCGCCACGCTGGAGCGGTGCGCAGGCCAAGCTGTCCTACAGCCTCAACGAAGGCTCGGCCACCCAGCCCAAGCTGTTTGAAGCGTCGGTTGATTACGAGACCGGCCCGCTGACCCTCGGCGCGTTGCTCGTGAAGGCGTCCAGTACGCCCGGCACGGCCAGCGTGCGGTCCACCAAGTCGAGCACCGAATACGCGCTGGGTGCAAGCTACAAATCCGGCCCGATCCAGCCGTACTTCACCTATATCCATCGCGATGCGGCCGATCCATCGGTGGGCAGCGGCGGTGGGGTGCTGAACGGCAACTCCGAATCGGTGAAGTTGGTAGGTGCCGTGATTCCCGTGTCCGAGCGCGGCAATGTGCGCATGACGCTTGGAAAGTATTCCAGCGGCACGCAGGACAGCGACGCCACCAGCTACGGCGTGGCCTATACCTACGATCTCAGTCGCTCGGTCATGTTAATGGCTGCCGTGACCCGCCTCACCCAGGACAGCAACTCCCGTTGGCCGGTGTTCCAGAGTCCGATCCCCAATGCAGGCAATGCAGTGAACGGCATCATCGTCGGCATCACATCGCGCTTCTGATGTCTTTGCGGAAAGCACGTTTCGCCAAAAGCGTGCGTGTCTTCCGGGACACTTTCTGCCCACCCTCTCATTCCAACGACAAGGACAAATGCCATGGCTTCCCGCTCCCCTTGGTACTACATCATTCACTGGATCCGCTGCTACTTCGGCGCTCACCTGCTGTTTTCCGGCCTGCGTTACGCAGCAACGGGTTACGTGCCCGATATTCCGGGCATCGGTGGTGAATGGGTGCAGGCCAACGCCAACATCTATCTCTACCAGATGATCAAGTATTTGGAGATCGTCACCGGCGCGATGATTTTCTTCAACCGCATGCCCCTGCTCGGCCTGATTCTGGAGTTCCCGGCCACGGTCAACATCTTCTGGCTCAACACCTTCATCGTGGCATCGCCCGCCATGCCGCGCCAGTACTTCACCGGCCCGCAGGAGCTGTTCCTCAACGGCATTCTGTTGCTGGCCTACAGCGGCTGGATCGTAGCGGCCGTCAAACCCAAGCTCGAGCCGCTGTGGCTCTGGGACGGAGCGAAGGCCTACAAGCAGGACATCGGCCGTCGAATCATAGATTGACGCGCGCATCGCACTTGAACCCTCTTTTGTTTGGAGCTGACCTTATGAACAAGAATAAATGGATCGCCGTCATTGTCTGCCTCGTGCTGACGGCTGCCGCCTTCATCGGCTCGACGGGCCTGTTCTATACGACCTACCGACCGATCCGCAACTACGACATCATCGCTTTCATCGCGTCTTGGGTGGGCCTGATTTTCTACCTCTACCGTGATCGCAATCGGGACTGACCGGGCGGCCCTCGTGGCGCACCATTGAATCCAAAATCAAGGAGACAAGATGATCAAAGCCGAGCAAGGGCCGTGGAAATATCTCATCCTCTGGCTGCGGTACTACTACGCGATTCACTTTCTCAAGTCGGGCATCAATTTCGCGGTGTTCGGCGTCGTTCCCGATTTCAGCAAGGCAGGAGCCGTGGGCCCCTACATGCGCGAGATGCATGAGGTCGGCTTCTATCCGCTGGTCAAATACCTCGAGATCGTGCTGGGCTCGATGCTGCTGTTCAATATCCTCGTGCCGGTGGCGCTCGCCTTCATGGCGGGGATTGCGTTCCAGATCATCTATCTGAACCTGTTCGTGTCACCGCATCCGCGCCAGCTGTTCACCGGCACGCAGGAGCTGCTGCTCTGCGGTCTGCTGATCCTGGCGTATGGCAAGAACTTCGCTGGTCTCTTTCAGCTGCGGGCCAAGCCCGGGTTTCCATGGCAGGCACAGCCGCCTGCCGCCACCGCAGCGCCCGTCGTCGCGAGGAACTCCGCGTACGCCGTGCGCTCCAGAGACATCGCCCTTCTTGTTGGAGTGGCCGTGGTCTGGACCGTGGTCGTCATCGGCTTTTCGACCACCATGGGAAGCCGTCCGCTGCGCATCTACGACTGGGGTCCGCCGGTGGTCGCGCTCGTGCTGGCGCTGATCGCCATGTTCATGGACAGAATGGGTTCTTCTGCGCGCCTTATGGATCCAACAGCCGCGTAGGCTTGAAAACCAAAAACAAAGGAGTCACAACATGAATTTGAATCGAAGAAGCTTTGCTCACATCGCAGCCCTGTTCGCGGCTGGTGGCACGACCGGCTCGGTGTGGGCCCTGTCGGACGAAAAGGCCGCAACCTCTGCGACGCCATCCCGCGCACTTCCCGACGCGATCTATGCGCTGGTGGATTACTGCCTTGCCACGCCCTATGAATCGCTGCCCGCCAAGGTGATCGAGGCGACCAAGTTCCAGATTCTGGACACGGTGGCAGTGGCGCTTCCCGCCCTGCATGCGGATGGCATTCGCCAGCTTTATGATTGGACGCGCGAAACCAGCGGCAAGGGCGAGAGCCTGGTGCTCGGCACCCCTGTGCGCGTACCAGCGGAGAGCGCAGCGCGTCTGAATGCGTCCATGGCCGCAGCGCTGGAGTTCGACGACACCTTCGAGCCCTCGCTGATGCACGCGTCCTGCGTGACCATCCCGACCGCGCTGGCCACGGCCGACTGGGTGAAGGGCGTGAGCGGCAAAGAGCTGATCGCGGCGGTCGCCGTTGGCACCGACATCGCCTGCCGCCTCTCCCGTGCGGGCTCGCCGGGCGTGTCGCCCTTCGTCGTCGGTTGGGACCCCACGCCGATGTACGGTTTCCTGTCAGCGACGATGGTGGCCGGACGTCTCATGAAGCTCTCGCGTGAGCAGGTGGTCGCGGCCGTGGGGTTGGCGTATCACCAGATGTCGGGCAACGCGCAGGCCAGCGTCGACGGCACGCTCGCCAAGCGCCTCGGTGCGGGCTTTGCGGCTTATGGCGGGATGATGTCGGCGCGCTTGGCCAAGCATGGCGTGTTCGGCTCCGACCATGTGCTCGAAGGCCTCAAGGGCTTGTTCAAACAGTACCACGGCGGCAAGTATTCGAAGGACGCCTTGCTGGGCGGGCTGGGCACCAGCTTTGCCGGACCGGACATTGCACCCAAACCCTATCCGTCGTGCCGTGGCGGCCATGTCGCCATCGACGGCACGCTGGCGCTGGTAACGGTAAACAACCTCCGCCCGGATCAGATCGCCAAGGTCACGGTCTACAGCCCACCGGCGGAGATCATGTTGCTCGGCGCGCCCATCGAGAAGAAGCGCAACCCCAAAACGATTGTCGAGGCGCAGTTCAGCAATCCCTGGATGGTGGCCGCCGCAATTCAGGACCGCGAGGTCGGTCTGCGCCATTTCACACTCGAAGCGCTGCAGCGCGCGGATCTCAAGGCGCTGACGGCGCGCACCTTCACGGTGGAGGACAAGACGCTGGTGCGCCCGGATGGTGGTCCCGGTTTCGCGCGCGTGGAGATCGAGACGGGGGGCGGCAAGACCTTTACCAAGCAGGTCGAGTTCGCCAAGGGGGACCCCAAGAACCCGATGACGGCCGCAGAGTTCCAGAAGAAGCTGTTCGAATGCACCGACGCCGCCGGCATGAAACGGGCTCAGGCACAGGGCATTCTGCAGCGCATCCAGAGCCTCGAAGCCGAGGCGGATGTGTCCGCGTTGCAAGCGGCAATGGCGATCTGAAATCGACCCGATGGGCCTGTGATTCACAACATTGGGTACCATCACTGTTTCTCCAAAACAGAGGGCCTGTGGAGGCACGCGGGGTTGGCGGCAGAATACCTAACCGCCGACCCCGCGACACAAGCCGCATAAGAAATCAATCCAATGGTCACCAGCGAAAACAGTCGAACCCGCAAGCATGGCGAGCACAAGTCGAGTGCCGCCGTGCGTTCACGCATTCTGGAGACGTCCTTCAACGTCATTTCCATCAATGGTTACAGCGGCATGACGATGGCGAAGGTGGCGAGCATGTCGGGCCTGCCCATCGGCAGCGTCTACTGGCACTTCGAGAGCAAGGACCTGCTGCTCAATGCGATGATCGAGGACAGCTTCTCGCGCTGGCACCACGAGACTGTCGAGCGCAACAAGCCGATGGCGGGTGAGAGCTTCGAGCAGCATGTCACCCGCATCTTCGGCAGCGCCACCACGCCCAAATATTTCGCGGCGGATTTCTGGCGGCTCGGCGTGATTCTCAGCGTCGAAAAATCCGTCCCTGAGCAGACTGCGCGCGCGCAGTTCCTGAACATTCGCGAAACCCAGCGCGAAGAGCTCTCCACCTGGTGGCGCAGCATCCTCCCGCCGCCGCTGCTCAAGTCCCTGCCGGGCCTGCCGAAGAAACTCAGCTCCTTCACCCTGGCCATGCAGGACGGCAACGCCATCGCGGGCGCATCGGGCGAGTCACTTGATGATTTCCAGAGCACGTTGGTGTCCTGCCTTATCCATCTGGTGGCGCAGGCGCAGGCGAGCGTGGAGGGCGCCGTGGGGGAAAAACCCAAGCGCGCTCGGGTTCCGCGCGCCAAGGCCGCTTGATGTGGTGACTGGTTGGGGTTGAACCATCTCGATTGCGATGCTGGCATCGCAATCGAGAATCACAGATCCAGCACGAGTCGCGAGCACTTGGCGCCCGAGCAGCAGACCATCATGGTCTTGTTGGCGGCACGTTCGGCCTCGGTGAGGATGGCGTCGCGGTGGTCCACCTCGCCTTCAAGCACGACGACCTCGCAGCAGCCGCAGATGCCCTCCTGGCAGGAAGAGTCCACGTTGATGCCGTTGTCCAGCAGCACCTTGAGCACGCTCGCGCCTTGCGGCACGACGAGATCGCGGCCGGAGCGGGCGAGCGTGATCACGAAGCCGCCATCGACAGAAGCCGCCTGCTTGGCCGCAAAGCGCTCGAGATGGATCTGCCCTGCCGGGAAACGCACCGCAGCGGCCGTCTCGTACGCGTCCAGCATGGGTGTGGGGCCGCAGCAGTAGAAATGTGTGCCGTCAGGTGCGGCGGCGACGATGGCGGGCAGGTTGAGAATCTTGCCAGCCTCTTCGTCGACATGCAGATGCACGCGATCCCCCATGGCCTGCAGCAGCGGCACAAAGGCGAGATCGGCGCGCGAACGCACGCTGTACCAGATCTCCCACGATGCACCGATGGCCTGCAGGCGCTGGGCCATGCACCAGATCGGCGTGATGCCGATGCCGCCTGCGATCAGCACCGTGTGTTTGGCATCTTCGTGGAGCGGGAAAAGGTTGCGCGGCATCGATACCGGTAGCAGGCTGCCCACGCGCAGCTGTTCGTGCACATAGCGCGAACCGCCACGGCTTTTGGCGTCGAGCTTCACGCCGACGACATAGGACACGGGCGCGTCGCCAGACTGCACCAGCGAATACGAGCGCGTGATGCCGTTGGCAAGATGCAGATCGATGTGCGAGCCCGGTGTCACCGAGGGCAGGGGGTTGCCGTTCGGGTCGGTGAGTTCGACCAGGTACGTGTCCTTGGCCGCATGGGTGATGGACTGCACGCGCAGCGTGAGCTTGTCGTGCGCGGTGGTGCTGTTGTCCGACATGCTCAGGCTCCCGCAGCTTCGACGCGCACGCGCATGTCGCCAATGGATTCGATGCGCGCATGCATCACGTCACCGGGAACGACCGGGCCCACGCCTTCGCAGGTGCCGGTCATGATCACATCGCCCGGATACAGCGTGTAGAAGCTCGACGCCCATTCGATCTGCTCGGCGATGTACATGATCATCTGCGACGAGTTGGTGATCTGGCGGGTCTCGCCGTTGACCGTGAGGTGCAGGTCGAGCTTCTGCGGGTCGGCGATCTCGTCGGCCGTCACCAGCCAGGGGCCGAGCACGGAGTAGGTATCGAGCGACTTGCGCAGCGAGCGGTCCTCGGGGCCGCGCACGGTCATATCCAGCGCTATGGAATAGCCCGCGATGCACGACAGCGCTTCTTCCTTGGACACGTTCGACACCTTCTTGCCGATGACGGCCGCGAGTTCGATCTCGTGGTGCGTCAGGCGCTCGGGCATGGTGATTCTCACGGCTTCGCTGCAGCCGATGAGTGAGCTGTTGGCCTTGAGAAAAAGGCCTTGCTCCTTCACGCCGCCTGTGTAGCGGTTGGTGAAGATGGCCACGTCGCGCTGGGCTTCTTCCACATGCGCTTGGTAGTTCACCGGCACGCCGATGATCTTGCCGGGTTGGGCCACGGGGCTGAGAAAGCGCACTGCGCTTGTGGACTGTGCCGTGGTTGAGGGCAGGATGCGTTCGATCTCCGCGCGCAACTGGGGTAGATTCGCGATGACCAGATCCCCGCTCACCTGTGGGTAGGACGGCGCGGGCAGCGCCTTCAGTGCGTCGGTGACGTCGTGCACTTGATCTTTCAGCACCACGCCGAGGCGGTGTTCGTTGAACCAGCAGATCTTCATTTTGTACCTTCTTCTTCAACGGGCGCTGCGGTGCCCAGTTCTTCGCGCAGCAGATTCAGGCGCTGCATCGCGTCGGCATCAGAGACCACGAACAGGCGTGCGTCCCGCCCGAAGGCGCTGTGCGATGCCCAGTTGTGCTGCGGCACGGTGAACACGTCGCGCGCCGACCAGCGGATGCGCTGTTCGCCGACCTGGCTCTCGCCTTCGCCCTCGACCACGGTGATCACCAGATTGGCGTTCGTGCGCATCGGGAGCGAGGTCGTGTCCACGTCGATCTGCATCATGCTGGCGTCGAGCAGCGCAAGCGCGCCCCGACCGTTCAGCGGGTTGATGTAGCGAACGCGGCGCAAGCCATCGGCACTCTTGGGTGCATGCTGCAGCGCGCCGACGACGTTGGCATAGGGATAGCGGAACACGGGCGAATGGTCCGTGCGGCCGAGTGTCACCAGCGGTGCCACGTTGGCATGGGCGAAGGCCGCGTCGGGCATGGTCACCGAAGGCTCGGTAATCGGACTTGGCTGGAACACCACCGAGCCCATGTGCATGTGCAGCGGCACGTCCAGCACGTCGAGCCAGACCACCGGCTCTGTGCCGTCGTGGCGGTGCTCGTGCCAGGTCATGCCGGGGGTCAGCACCAGATCGCCGAACTCCATCGGGCATTCCTTGCCGTCTACCAGCGTGATCACGCCCCAGCCCTCGAGCATGAAGCGCAGCGCGTTCATGGTGTGGCGGTGCGGGCGCGCGGTCTCGCCGGGCAGCAGGCACTGGTAGGCTGCGAGCACGTTGCCGCAGGTGTGCTCGTCCGCCAGCGACTGGGCCGCCGGGCTGAGCATCTGCAGCACGCGGCGCTGCACGGCCTGTGGTGATGTTTCCTGAAACGCCAGCTCGATCAGCGGGCGCATTTCGTTCCAGCGCCACAGATGACTGGGAACCGGGCCCGGCGGCGGCTTGTGCGCGTTCGGGCTGTTCCACAAAGGAGCCAGATGCGCAGCATGCCACTGCTGCAAGATTTGTTCGCTGCTCAAGGACATGGCGGATTCCTCAGAGGCTGAATTGCTCGAACGTGCCAGGGTGGAACAGGTCTTCTGGCGTGACCAGACGCGGCGACAGGCCTTGCGCGTGGTGGTGCTTGAAGAAGTTTTCCAACACGTGGCGGTTGGCCTTGATGCCGTATGACCAGTGGTCCTCGCCCATCAGGTCGCGCGCTTCCTTCAAGCGCTCTTCCACGAAGGGCAGCGTGATCTTGGTGGCCGAGGTTTCGGAGAGGTGCTCCAGCGCCTTGGTCTTGGATTCCGCAAACGCCTTGTAGATGGCGCCTGGCAGCCACGGATGGCGCTCGGCCAGTTCACGGCGCACACCCAGGATGTGCATGATCGGGAAGATGTTGGTGCGGCGGTAATAGTCCTTGGCGGCCTCGATCGGGTCGCGGAACAGCCAGCCGATGTGGGGCGTGCCGGCCGGAACGTCGGGCGCGCGCGGGGCCACGTAGCCGTCGATCTCGCCCTTGGCGAGCAGGCTGGAGATGGTCTCGCCTTCCGGCGCGTCTTCCACGCGCACGTTTTCGGGCAGCTTGATCTTGATTTTTTCGGGGCGACCGGCGTGTGACATGCCGCCCCGCACCCAGGTCACGTCCGATGGGGCAATGTCGTAGTCTTCCTGCAGGATCGCGCGCACCCAGACGTTGGCCGTCAGTTGGTACTCGGGCAGGCCGATCTTCTTGCCGCGCAGGTCTTCGGGCTTCTGGATGCGGTCGGTGCGGCAGTAGATGGCCGTGTGACGGAACGCGCGCGAGAGGAAAATCGGAATGCCGACGTAAGGGAAATTGCCTTGCGCGGCCTGCAGCGTGGAGCTGGACAGCGAGAGTTCGCAGATGTCGAATTCCTGACCGCGAAACGCGCGGAAGAAGATTTCCTCGGGCGACAGCGTCATGACGACGGGGTTCACGCCGTCGATCTGCACGGCGCCGTCGATGAGAGGGCGGCAGCGGTCGTAGTTGCCGATGGCGAGAGAGAGTTCGAGTTTGGACATATGGTGTTCAGCGTCTCTTATGGGTTTGTGGTGGCGAAGCTCAGTTCAAAGAGAACAAAGAGAACTCGCGTCGAATGGCTGCGGAGTGCTCGCCGAGAACCGGAGCGGCCAGCTCGGTCGGGCCACGTTCTCCGCCGATCTTCACCGGACGATGGATGGCGACGAGCTTGCCTTGCTCCGGGTGCTGAATCGTGTAGAACGGCTTGAGCGTCTGCACCTGCGGGTCCTGCATGACTTCGGGGACGGTCTTGACGGGAGCGAACGGCACGTCGGCTGCTGCAAGACGCGTTTCCCACTCGGCATACGGACGCTCGGCGAACACCTGGCCGACGAGCTCTGCGATCAGCGTGTAGTGCTGGGTGCGCAGTGCGGGCGTCTCGAAGCGTTCGTCGGTCAGCAGCTCGGGGCGTTCCAGTGCCGCGACGAAGGCGAGCCAGAATTTTTCGACCGATGACAGGTGCACGGCCAGCAACCTGCCATCCGCGCAGCGGAATGCGTAGGACTGCGAGATCGCCACGCGCGACATCGGCGTGGGCGCGGCGCCCAGACGGGTGAATTGCGAGAAGCCTTCGGGCGAGAACGCGATGGAGGCTTCGAGCATGTTGATCTCCACACGCTCGCCCCGGCCCGTGCGCTCGCGGGCGTGCAACGCGCCGAGAATGCCGTAGGCCGCATACATGCCGGTGATGTTGTCCGAGAGCGACGGGCCGTTGAGAATCGGCCGCTCGGGATCAAGCTTCTGGCTGGCGAGGCCACTGATGGCCAGCGCCACGGCGTCGTAGCAGGGGCGGTCCTTGTAGGGACCTTCGGCGCCGAAGCCGGTGATCGAGCAGTGGATCAGACGCGGATTCATCGCCTTGAGCACGTCGTCACCGAAACCGAGGCGCGGCAGTACGCCCGCACGGAAGTTGTCGAGCAGCACGTCGGCTTTGGCGATCAGCTTGGCCAGGTCGGCCTTGCCCGCTTCCGACTGCAGGTCGAGCTGGATGCTTTCCTTGTTGCGGTTGTAGGCCGCGAAGTGGGGGCTGTACAGCTTGCCCGCGTGGCGGCGGAACGGATCGCCGCCCTCGGGATGCTCCACCTTGATCACGCGTGCACCGAGATCAGCCAGCATCATGCCCGCGAGGGGGGCGGTCAGCACGGTGCCCAGTTCGATGACCAGAATGTCTTTCAGTGCGTCTTTCATGAGTCGCTCCGTTCAGGCGAAGTTCTTGAGAATCTGGCGGGCGAGCGTGGTGCGCAGCACCTCGGTCGGGCCTTCGGTGATGCGGTAGCTGCGCAGGTCGCGCCAGAAGCGCTCGATCGGTGTGTCCTGCGTGAGGCCCATGCCGCCGTGCAGTTGCATGCAGGTGTCGATGACGCGAAAGCCCATCTCCACGGCGAAGGTCTTGATCATGAAAGTCTCGAGCTTGGCGTCCACACCGGCTTCCACCTTGCGCGCCGCGTCATAGACCATGAGGCGCGAGGCGTAGACCTCGGTGAAGCCGTCGGCGAGCATCCATTGCACACCCTGGCGTTCGGACAGCGGCTCGCCGAATGTCGTGCGCTGCGAGGCATACGCGGCCGTGAGGCCAAGGCAGCGCTCGGCCGCGCCGATGCAGTGCGCGCCCTGACGGATGCGGCCGTGGTTGATGTAGCCCTGCGCCAATGCGAAGCCCTTGCCTTCGACACCCACCAGATTGCCGAAGGGGACGTCCACATCCTGCAGGGCGATCTCGCACGGCGAATCACCCATCACGGTTTTCTCGGAGCTGGCCAGCGTGACGCCCGCTGCCTTCATGTCCACGATGAAGCAGGAGATGCCGCCGCGCGCACCCTTCTCGGGATCGGTCACCGCCATCATCAGCGCGAAGTCGGCCTTGGCCGCACGCGTGATGAAGCGCTTCACGCCATTGAGGCGGTAGCCAGTTTCGGTCTTCACGGCACGCGTGCGCATGGTCGACGGATCGGAGCCCGCGTCGGGCTCGGTCTGTGCAAAGCAAAAGCGCTTGCGGCCTTCGACGACGGGGTAGAGATATTCTTTGCGCTGTGCCTCGTTCAATCCCATCAGGATCGGGCCAACCATCGGGCCGAAGAGGCCGTGGTCGCGCACCCAGGAGGCGACCGTGCTGCGGCCGACTTCTTCCCAGAAGACGGTCAGCGGCAATAGCGAGAGGCCTTGTCCGCCAATCTCTTCGGGCACGTCGAGCAGCCACAGACCGGCAGCCTTGGCGCGCTCGCGCACTTGCTGCGCGGTGGCGTCATCCAGCAGACCGGCGGAATCCAGCTTGTGCTCGAGCGGAATCAGTTCCTTCTCGACAAAACGGCGCACGGATTCGCGGAACATCAACAGCTCTTCGGGGAGCGCTTCGTGAGGGGTGAGGTCGGGCATCGACATACCTGAAAAAGAATCGAGAGGAAAAGCCGACAGGAGAGCGGCCTGGAGGCAGATAGTGCTCCGCGAGCACCGCCGTGGAGCTGCGGTGCTCGGCGGCGTCGCGGCGCAGGGGAAAGAGCGTCAGGCCTGTGCGGCGACTGCGGGCTCTTCTCCGGGCTGGTGCGGCAATTCGACGGGCTCGTCCAGCGACGACCAAGCCTTGATCGGTTGGCCTGCGCGCACCAGATCGAGCTCGCGCCAGAACAGCTTGCGCAGCGTGACGATGCCGAGGTCCGAGCGACCCAGGATTTCGTCTTCGCGCTTGGTCACGCGTTCTTGGCCACGGATGGACAGATAGTCCTGCGCAGCGGTCAGGCCCACGAAGGTGTCTTCGGGGTTCTTCCAGACGCGCGAGCCGAACAACGCGTCATGATGGTCGGCCGGGTCGTACTTGCCGTACTTGGCGAAGTAGGTCTTGAAGCGCATGCGCGAGGCCTCGCTGGCTCCCGGCGGCAGGCTGTAGATCATGAAGCGCGTGGTGTTCAGATCGTCGTTGGGCGTCATCCAGACGAACACGTCGAGCCATGGATCTTCGGGCGTCAGGCCCGGCACGGTGATGTGGTTGTTGTTCGGAAAGGTCCAGTCGCTCTGGCGCACGTTGTCCTTGCTGCGGCGCGCGGTCTGGCGTATGCCGGAGGCGGTTTCTTCGTAGCTGAGCTCGGGAATGCCGGTGGTCACGGCCTTGCCGAAAGCGCCCACGGTGAGCGCCATGTGCACGAAGCTCACGTGCACAGCGTCCATCGAGTTCTCGACCTGCTGGAACCAGTTGTTGTCCCAGCGCTCCATGCCGTTGGCGACGAGGGCGCCTTCACGCTCGGTCAGCAGCTTGCGGGGCAGATCGAATTCGGGCGCGTCGCCTTCACCTAGATAAGCGAACACCAGGCCCTGATATTCCTTGACGGGGTAACCGGCGATTTTGGTGCGCGGCATGCCGGTGTCGGCTTCGGCAGGGCGCTTGACGCAGGCGCCCGTGCTGTCGAACTGCCAGCCGTGGTAGATGCAGCGGATCTGTTCGCCATCGACCCAGCCGGTATGCAGCAGCGTGCGGCGGTGCGCGCAGCGTCCACCCACGAGATGCAGCTTGCCGCTCGCGCCGCGATAGAGCGTCAGCTCCTCGTGCATGATCTTGAGCGGAATGGCCGCGCCCACTTCCACGCTTTCACCGAGCGCGATGGGCTGCCAGAACTGGCGCATCAGCTTGCCCATGTCGGTCTCCGGGCCGCTTTCGGTGAGGCGGTTGAATTGCGCGGCGCGCGCGAGGCGACGTTCGTCGAGTTGACTCATTGTTTGTCTCCGGTGGGGTATTCGGTGGTTCAGACGGGCTCGCCCATCAGGTCGGTGAGCGGGCCTTGCGGTTCACCGAATTTCGTCCACTCGATGGAGCGGGCGTAGTCCTTGATGCTGAGCGGGTAATGACGGCCCGGCGACCAAGTGGGGTACTTGTGACGCAGTCCGCCATCGACGGCCATGTCTGATCCCGTCATGCAGGCCGATTCGTCCGACGCGAGGAACACGGTTGCCCACGCGAGATCGGCGGCGCGCGGAAAGCGGCGCAGCGGCATCTGGTCGAGGTATTCCTGGCGCGAGTAGAAGCCCTTGTTTGCGGGCACCTTCCATTCGGGGTTGAACATCTCGTCGCGCATCGTGCTCCATAGCTGGTGCTCCATGGAGCAGGGCGTGACGCTGTTCACGCGGATACCCAGATGCGCGAGGTCGAGCGCCGACGAACGCACGAAGCTCAGCAACCCGGCCTTGGCCGAGCAGTAGGCGGCACCGTCGGCCTCGCCGAAATGCGCGGCGGTCGAGAGGATGTGGATCATGCTGCCGCCGTTGCCCGACTCGATCATCGCCCGTGCGCAGTGCTGGGTGGTGATAAGCGCGGCGGTGGCGAAGCTCGCGACGGAGTCGTCCCAGTCGTCGTGCTTCATGTCGAGCACATGGCTCCAGTGCACGCGGCCGGCCATGTTCACCGAGATGTCGAGGCGGCCGTAGCGCGCTATGGTCTCGTCGACCGCGCGCTTGACGTCGGCATCGACGCGGGCATTGCCCTGCATCGCGAAGGCCTCAAGCCCTCGCTCGCGCAGAAAGTTGACCGTGTCGTTGGCGGCGGCTTCGCTCACGTCGGTGACGCAGACGCGCGCGCCTTCGCGGGCCATGAAGTGAGCAATCGTGCCGCCGATGTTGGGGCCCGCACCAAACACAATGGCGACCTTGTCCTTGAGTCTATCCATGACGCTTTTTCTCGTGAGTTGTCAGCAGTTGCCGGTATTGAAGAATCTGAAAATGATTCTCCGCGTCGGGCTACCGCGCAACAAGATGAGAAGCTCAGAGGCTGATATGCGCGAAGTGCATACCGGAGCGCGTCATGCCAAGGAAGAAGGCAGTATCAGTCGCCTTCGCTGCCGCTCTTGAAATGGCCGGTGGCCGGCGCACGCGCGAAGTCGCCATTGGCCTCGGTCAGAAACGCCAGCATCTCCATGAACTGCTTGCGCTTGCCGGGAGGCAATGGGTCGAGCATGCGCTCCTGCGCCTTGAGCACGGAGGGCTCGGCGGCGAGCAGCAGCTGCTGTCCGTCGGCGGTCACTTCGAGCATCTTGGAGCGACGGTCCTTGGGGTTGCTGATGCGCACGATGAGCCCGCGCGCTTCGAGCCGGTCGATCACGCTGCCGATGGTGGACGCGTCAAAGCCGATCAGCCGCGCCAGCGTGCGTTGATCGACTTGCGGCTTGCGCAGCACGGCCGACAGTGCGGCGTATTGCACCGGGGTCACGCCCCAGTGGGCGGTCTCTTCGACGAACACCGCCACCGCGATCTGTTGAAGGCGGCGGATGTGGTAACCGGGGTAATTTTCCAGTTCGGCAGGGGAATGTTTTTTCATGTCGTGCACCGTGGCGCGCTCGTTGTTTGGGGCTGATGGCAACGGCGTGCCCGGCAATTTGGCTCGCGGAATCATAGCGCCGTGCGCGCATGCGAAGCGCGCCAAGCATGTCTTCTTTCGGCGGATTTGAGCACAGTATCAGCATAAACCCTAGTGGTTGATTATGAAAAATAGACAGTACACTGATAATAAGCATACTGTTTAATTGGTTCGAATTCATGCTGGATAGAGGAGCGTTGTCAACGATGCGTGCATCAGATTTACCGGTGTTGGTGGTGGGTGGCGGCATTGGCGGAGTGGCTGCGGCGCTCTCGCTGGCGCGTTTGGGTTACGCGGTGAAGGTGCTGGAGCAGGCACCCGAGCTCGGAGAAATAGGCGCGGGCATTCAGCTTGGCCCGAATGCGTTTGCGGCGTTTGACGCGCTCGGCATCGGCGAGCTCGCCCGTGGCCGGGCGGTCTATACGGACGAGATGGTGATGCACGACGCGCTCGACGAGCGACTGGTCGGCCGCATCCCCACGGACGAGGCGTTCCGCGCGCGCTTCGGCAACCCCTACGCGGTGATTCATCGCGCGGACATCCACACCTCGCTGCTCGAAGGCGCGCGTGCGCACGGCAACATCGAGACGTTGACCGACACCCGCATCGAACGCATAGCGCAGGACGGCGAGGTGGTCAGGGTGTTCGACCAGCACGGCAACGCTTACAAGGGGCAGGCGCTGATCGGCGCGGATGGCGTGAAGTCTGTCGTTCGCGAGCACTACGTGGGCGATCCCGCGCGCGTGTCGGGCCATGTGGTGTATCGCGCGGTGGTCGAGAAGAACGAGTTTCCCGAAGATCTGCGCTGGAACGCGGCGAGCATCTGGGTTGGCCCCAACTACCACCTGGTGCACTACCCACTGCGCGGTGGCGAGCAGTACAACGTGGTGGTCACCTTCCACAGCCGCGAGACTGAGGAGTGGGGCGTGCGTGAAGGCAGCCGCGAAGAGGTGCAGAGCTACTACCGCGACTGCTGCCCGCGCGCGCACCAGTTGATCGATCTGCCCAAGAGCTGGAAGCGCTGGGCCACGGCGGACCGCGAGCCCATCGGCCAATGGACCTTCGGCCGCGCCACGCTGCTGGGCGACGCGGCCCACCCCACGTTGCAGTACATCGCCCAGGGCGCGTGCATGGCACTCGAAGACGCGGTGACGTTAGGCGAAGCCCTCGCTCATTGCGACCACGACTGGCCAAGCGCGCTGCAACTCTACGAGCGCTCACGCATCGCCCGCACCGCCCGCGTGGTGCTGTCGGCCCGCGAAATGGGCCGCATCTTTCACGCCAAGGGCGTGGAGCGCCTGGTGCGCAACGACCTGTGGACGGGCCGCTCGCCCGAGCGCTTTTACGACGCCATGGAGTGGCTCTACGGCTGGACCGTGGAGCGCTGCCTTGCGCTTGACAACGCCACCGCCGTTGCCGCTTGAAGGAGACAAACATGACCATTCAGAATGTGCAGAACGCCATCCCTTCGCCCCTCAAGCTTGCCGCCGTGTCTGCACCGGGCCAGCCCGAGCCGACACCCGAACTCGAGCGTCTGTATCGCGGCTTCGAGCAGGAAATGCTGGTGCCGCTGTGGACGCAGATCGGCGACCTCATGCCCGTCCATCCCGGCAGCAAGGCCGCACCGCATCTGTGGCGCTGGGACCATCTGCTCAAGCTGGCCGACGAGGCTGGACGCATCGTCGCGGTGGGCCGTGGCGGTGAGCGCCGCGCCATCGCGCTGGCCAATCCCGCGCTTGGCGGACGCCCCTTCGCCACGCCCAATCTGTGGGCCGCCATCCAATACCTGATGCCTGGCGAGAATGCTCCCGAGCACCGCCATTCGCAGCATGCGTTCCGCTTCGTGGTGGAAGGCGAGGGCGTGTGGACGGTGGTCAACGGCGATTCCATCCGCATGTCGCGCGGTGACTTTCTTCCGCAGGGCGGATGGAACTGGCACGCGCACCACAACGCGGCCACCGAACCGATGGCATGGATCGACGGTCTGGACATCCCGTTCGCCTACTACACCGAATCGCAGTTCTTCGAGCACGGCCGCATGCAGCTCAGCCCCGAGGAGAACACCACGCCCGAGTTCTCGCGCTCCGAGCGCCTCTGGGCCTATCCGGGTCTGCGCCCGGTGTCGCAGATGGAGGACTCCGTCGCCACGCCGCTGCTCGCCTACCGCTGGGTTGACACCGACCGCGCGTTAAATGAACAGCTGGCGCTGGAGGACGAGGGCTGCCCGGCGACGATCAGCCCAGGCCACGCTGCCGTGCGCTACTCCAACCCCACCAACGGCCGCGATGTGCTGCCCACCATCCGCTGCGAAATGCATCGCGTGAAGCGCGGTGCCCGCACGCTGACCAAGCGCGAAGTGGGCTCCGCCGTGTTCCAGGTGTTCGATGGCGAAGGCACCGTCACTGTCGGAAACCGCCAGTGGACCGTGCGCCGTGGCGACATGTTTGTCGTGCCGTCATGGCAACCCTTCACCGCGCAGTGTGACGCGGGCTGCGCCGCACTCGACATGTTCCGCTTTGCCGACACGCCGATCTACGAAGCCGTGCACGCCTACCGCTCGCAGGTGGACGCGCCGCGCTGATCGCGCATCTTCATTCCAACGAATTTCATCTCATCTCATTTCAATTCATTTTCAAAACGAGTTATCCATGACCGCTTCCAACTACCTCTGGTCCCCGTCTCCCGTTCAATCCCTGCCCGTGCGCGGCAGCGAGCAGCGCATGCCCATCCACCGCCTGTTCTTCGTGGGCCGCAACTACCATGCGCATGCCGTCGAAATGGGCCGTCCGGTGGACAAGAGCGTCGAGCGCCCGTTCTACTTCACCAAGGCCCCGCAGACGCTGACGCTGTCGGGCTCGACCGTGGCCTATCCGCCCGAAACCAAGAACTACCATTTCGAAATGGAACTCGTGATCGCCATCGGCAAGGCGGGCTTCCGCATCCCGGCAGAGCAGGCGCATGAATACATCTACGGCTATGCCTGCGGCCTCGACATGACGCGCCGCGATCTGCAACTCGTGGCGCGCGACAAGGGCCGCCCATGGGATCTGGGCAAGGACGTCGAGAACTCGTCCGTCTCCTCCGAAATCGTGCCCATGCCCGGCAAGGTGATCGAGTCCGGCCTGATCGAGCTGAGCGTCAACGGCCAGGTCAAGCAACAGTCCAACGTCGACAAGCTCATCTGGAACATCCGCGAACTCGTCGCCGACCTGTCCCTGTTCTACCACCTGCAACCCGGCGACCTGATCTACACAGGCACACCAGAAGGCGTGGGTGCCGTGCACCCCGGCGACAAGATCACCGGCCGCGTGGAAGGCGTCGGCACGCTCGAACTCACCGTCGGTCAGCCCGAATAAGGACGTTGGGAATGAAGCTCTACAGTTTCTTTCGCAGCGGCACCTCGCACCGCCTGCGCATCGCCCTCAACCTCAAGGGACTGACGCCGGACTACATCCCGGTGGACCTGCGTGTTGACGAGCAGGCACAGCCTTCGTTCAAAGGGGTGAACCCCCAGGGCCTGGTGCCTGCGCTGACGCTCGACGACGGCGAGACCCTGATCCAGTCCCCGGCCATCATCGAGTGGCTTGAAGAACGCTTCCCCGATCCGGCCTTGCTCCCCAAGGAGCCTGAAGCTCGCGCACATGTACGCGCTCTGGCGGCGATCATCGGTTGCGATGTGCACCCGATCAACAATCGCAGGATTCTGCAGTATCTGGGCAAGCAGTTGGGCGCGGACGAAACGCAGTTGAATGCATGGTGCTCAAACTGGATCACGGCGGGATTCGATGCCATTGAGGCTTTGCTGGCCAAGGACAACCAACGTGGTGCATTCTGCTTCGGATACGCACCTACCATCGCGGATGTCTACCTCATCCCCCAAATCGAAAGCGCTCGTCGCTTCAAGGTCGACATGGCGAATTGGCCATTGATCAGCGCAGTCGATCAGGCATGCAGCCCGCTCGCCGCATTTTCCAAAGCGGCACCGCTTGTGCAACCTGACGCTTGAGACGCAAGCATGCGTCAAGCGGATTCGTTCCAAAGTGCCTTGGCAAGTTCGAACCTGTGCAAGCTGACGTCTGCACTTCAACACACCAGCCTCCACCAAACCCGGCGTGACTCATCAGTGTCGTGATGAAGATTCCGTTTGGCAGACCATCCACATGCGATGCCCGATTAGCGCGATTTGAAACCTCTAAGCCTCTATTCGACGCGCCATTTTTATCGAGTCATGCTGCGTTGCGGCCCTGCGTGTGGGCGGGCTCGTTGCGAACGCTGAAGTGCTGGAATAGCTTGTCGATCTGTTGCAGCGTGGCAGGAGCGGGGTAGTCGATCTGGTGAGGAGCCGGTTGATGCGGTGTTGCACGTGCAAGTTGCAGGGCAAAGCGTTTCACGCCACGCGCTGCAAGTCCGCAGGACAATTGCAGCAAGGCGGAATCGTCCAGCCAAAGGGAGTGTGCCGTGGTCCTCACTTCATATTCGATGCCGGAAGAAAGTACCGACTGCAGGCAGGCCTCCGCCTTCAGTGCGCTTGCGCGAGCTCCTGCGATGCGTTCGTATTTGGTCACATCGTCAAGCGGCGCTTTGATGTCGAGACCTATCCAGTCGATGTGCGGGAGAATCTCCCGCATGCGGCGAGGATGTGTGCCTGCGCTGTGCAGTCCAATCGAAAATCCCAGTGCGCGAACCTGCATGATGGCCTCTTTCAGCATCGGATCGACCGTGGGTTCTCCGCCACTGAAGACCACCCCATCAAGCAGTCCCGTTCGTTTGTGGAGCCATTCGAGCAGGGGCGTCCAACGCATCTCCGAAGCGGACTTGCGTTGCTGCAGATGGGGGTTGTGACAATAGCCGCAACGTAGAGGACAACCCTGCACAAAAATGACTGCGCTGAGTCGCCCCGGAAAATCGATGCTGGTGAACGGCGTGAGCCCGCCTACGCGCAACTCACGTCGATGCACGGACGTATCGAATCCGTGGCCGGGCTTCAGTTCAATGGTGCGCAGCATGATTCATTGAAGTGCAGGCGCTCTGCAAACTCTCCCTGTTTTCCCACATTGAATGAGGCGACAGGACGGTGATAACCCATTACACGGGTCCATACTTCGCAAGGTTGGCGCTCTTCATTGTGCAGAACGGGGTGCGCCTGTGCGCTGGGATTCGTCTGGATCAGGTTGGACATGTGGGACTCCTTTGGAGTGGTTGAAAAAGTGGATCAAGCCGCTTCATGTTGCTTGCGCTTGAGAATCTGTTCATCGCATTTCGGGCAGTACTCGTGATGTCCTGAAAGGTAGCCGTGTGTAGGGCAGATCGAGAACGTGGGCGTCACCGTGATGTAGGGAAGTCGAAAGCGCGAGAGCGCGCGCCGCACCAGGTCGCTACAGGCTTGCGCACTCGATAGCCGCTCGTTCATATACAGGTGCAGCACGGTGCCGCCGGTGTATTTGCGCTGCAGGTCGTCCTGGCGTTCCAGGGCTTCGAATGGATCGTCCGTGTATCCCACCGGGAGTTGCGATGAATTGGTGTAGTACGGGTTCTGCAGCGTGCCCGCCTGCAGAATGCCGGGATGGCGCCGGAGGTCTTCTTTGGCAAAACGGTAAGTCGTTCCCTCAGCGGGTGTGGCCTCGAGGTTGTACATATGGCCTGTCTCTTCCTGGAATGCCACTATTCGCTCGCGCACATGGTCCAGCAGGCGGGTGGCGAAACCGTGCCCCGACTCCGTGGTGATGTCGTGTGCGCCTCTGGTGAAGTTGCGGATCATCTCGTTGATGCCGTTCACGCCCAGCGTCGAGAAGTGGTTGCGCAGCGTTCCGAGATAGCGTTGGGTGTATGGAAACAGGCCTTGGTCCATGAGTCGCTGAATCACCTTGCGCTTGATTTCCAGGCTTTGCTTTCCCAGTTCCAACAAGGTATCCAGTTGCGCGAACAATGCTTTTTCGTCGCCTGCATGGACATGGCCAAGGCGTGCGCAGTTGATGGTCACGACGCCGAGCGAGCCGGTTTGCTCTGCCGAGCCGAACAGTCCGTTGCCGCGCTTGAGCAGCTCGCGCAGATCGAGCTGAAGGCGGCAGCACATCGAGCGAATCTGGTGGGGCTTGAGTTCAGAATTGATAAAGTTCTGGAAGTAGGGAAGACCGTAACGTGCAGTCATCTCGAAGAGTGCCAGCGAGTTCGGGCTTTCCCAGTCGAAATCTTCGGTGATGTTGTAAGTGGGTATGGGAAAGGTGAACACGCGTCCCTTGACATCTCCCGTGGTCATCACATCGATGTAGGCCCTGTTGATGAGCGCCATCTCATCTTGCAGATCGCCATAGACAAACGGCATTTCCTCGCCAGCGATCACGGGCACCTGTTCACGCAGGTCTTCGGGACAAACCCAGTCAAACGTGAGATTGGTGAACGGCGTCTGCGTGCCCCAGCGCGAGGGCACGTTGAGGTTGTAGATAAGCTCCTGGAGACATTGCCTGACCTCGTGGTAGCCCAGTCGGTCCTTGCGCACATAGGGCGCGAGATAGGTGTCGAATGAACTGAAGGCTTGCGCACCTGCCCATTCGTTTTGCATGGTCCCCAGGAAGTTGACGATTTGCCCAACGGCGCTTGTGAGATGCTTTGGCGGGCCGGATTCGACCTTGCCCGCCACACCGTTCAAGCCTTCATGCAACAGGGTCCGCAGTGACCAGCCAGCGCAGTAGCCGCTGAGCATGTCGAGGTCGTGAATGTGCAGATCGGCCTCACGATGCGCCCGACTCACTTCGGGTGGGTAGACGTGGTTGAGCCAGTAGTTGGCCACGACTTTGCCGGACACATTGAGGATCAGTCCGCCCAGCGAGTAGCCCTGATTGGCGTTCGCGTTGACGCGCCAATCCGTCTGCTGCAGGTATTCGTTCATCGACGCTTCTACGTCCAGGAGACTGTTGCGTGTATCGCGCAGTTGTCGGTGTTGTTCGCGGTAGACGATGTAGGCGCGCAGGGTTTGGCGATGACCTGCATCCAGGAGTACGGCCTCAACGATGTCTTGAATTTGTTCGATGCGTGGGGTCGCCCCGGCATGCAACGCAAGCCGTGCAAGGACCCCATCGCGGGTTAGATTCTGCGCCGCTTTGGCGTCGAACTCTCCTGTCGCACCCCCTGCACGCGCAAGCGCAGATGAGATTTTTTGAGCGGAGAACTCTTTCAAGCTGCCATCGCGCTTGATGACGAACGATGGAGGGAGGGTGCGGTCAGACATGATGTGAAACGCTATATGTAGTGCTATGTGTGTATGCTAAGCACTAGATGTAGTGGTTTCAACCAGCGATGTCGCGAAGCCTGCCGATTTGATTCCCGCGTTAATGCAGATCAAACACCGAAGCGTATTTGCTGGACTCCTGCGCTGCTGTGCAGCTGGCGCAGGGCGAAATGACAAACACTCTCAAGATTCAATTGCCAAATCCATACGGTACGAAACGACTCGAGTTTTCATCGACGCTCAGGCCTTTGCCCACGTAAGGAAAGGCCCGCTGGGGACATTGATCACGTTCGCAGACTTTGCAGCCCATGCCGATCGGCGTGGCGGAATCCGGGTCGTTGAGGTCGAGTCCTTTGGCGTAGACGAGCCGCGATGCATGGCGAACGTCGCATCCGAGGCCAATGGAAAAGGTCTTGCGCGGAGAACCATAGCCGCGTTGTCCGCGCGAGACGGATCGTGCGACCCAGAGATAGCGGCGACCGTCGGGCATGCTGGCCAGTTGGCTCAGCACATGATCGGGTTGACCGAAGGCTTCATAGACATTCCATAGCGGGCAAGTGCCGCCCGTGCGGCTGAAGTGAAAATGGGTGGCCGACTGCCGCTTGGAAATGTTGCCCGCGCGGTCCACGCGCACAAAGAAAAACGGAACTCCCGGCGCGTCAAGCCGCTGCAGCGTGCTGAGCCGATGGCAGACCGTCTCGAAGCCCACACCGAAACGTTGGCCAAGCAGGTCGATGTCGTATCGCAAATCTTCGGCCGCTTCCAGAAACTGGCCATAGGGCAGCAGCAGGGCTCCGGCGAAATAGTTGGCGAGGCCCACCCGCGCCAGTTGGCGGGCTGCGTTGTCGTTGGCGAACTGCGGCGTATTGATCAGTTGATCGATGGTGTCGCCGATCTCGAGCAGCGCCAATTGTGTGCCCAGTTGAAATGCCTGCTGTGCGGGCTCCAGTGCCGAGGATAGTTGCAGCACGCGAGTGATCGGGTCAAAGTGGCGCTGGCTTTCGCGTGAATCGTGCAGAAAGCGTACCGATACGCGGTGGCGTTCTTCGAGACGGTGGATCAACCAACCCGAGAGCTGGCCGCCATGCGAACGCGATTCTCTGGACTCTCTGGCCAGGAGTTCAGCTGCGCGGTCGACTTCGTCGAAGTAGTTCTTGTGCAGAAAGAAAAAATCGCGGACCACTTCGAAGGGCATGACGCGCAGCACGCTGGCATCGGAACGATCATCGCCCAGTTTCAGCGACAACGTCTCGATTCGCTCCATTGCTTCGAGATGGCGACGGTGCAATGCGATGACTGCCCAGCCGAGCGCTGGCATCTGCGCGGCCACTTCCTGCAATTCCGGGAGCGCAATACCCTCTGAAGCATCGGCAAGTGCCTCGCGCAGACCTGCGACCAGTCGCGCTTCCTCATCTTCCGAAAATTGCTGGATGTCGACTCCCAGTGCCCGATTGAGCTTGAGGAGCACGGACACCGTCAAGGGGCGCTGATTCTGTTCGAGCTGGTTGAGATAGCTGGGCGACAAGCCCAGGGCATGTGCCAGACCGATCTGCGACAAGCCGCGCTCCGAGCGCAGTGTGCGCAGTTTCACGCCCATGAAAGTCTTTTTCATCGAAAGGTGTTCCTGAGAAATTCATTCGCAAAATTTGCAAAATCACCGAGGGTTGTTCGCAAAAGTTCGCTTTTTTAGTTCTATTCGAAACCGTGAGTTTTGCGTAAATTGCGAATCATGACAACACCCAACGGAACGGTAGAACTGCAGGAGTTGATCCTGCCGACGTTTGCCAATCACCACGGCACGCTGTTTGCGGGACAAGGCCTGCAATGGATGAGCAAGGCCGCCTTCCTTGCTGCGCGCAGCCTTGCCGAGCACGAAGTGGTGATGGTCAGCGTCACAGGCGTTGAGTTTTTGGCCCCCGTGCCTGTGGGCCATCGTCTTGTCTTGCGCGCCTGGGTCAGCAGAGTCGGGCGCAGCTCCATGACGGTGTGTGTCACCGGCCTGGCCGATCTTCCCGGCATTCCGCCGGAGGAGGTGCTCAAAGGCATCTTTGAAATGGTGGCTGTCGACATTCAGGGCCGCCCCGTTGCCATCCATTGTTCTTATCTGAATCAGGAGACCCCCGCATGAACACCACGACCTCGCAAGCGCCTGTCGCTTCCATCTTCAAACCCAAGAAGTCCGTTGCCCTGTCGGGCGTGACGGCTGGCAACACGGCACTGTGCACCGTGGGGCGCAGCGGCAATGATCTGCACTACCGCGGCTATGACATTCTGGACATCGCGGAGGTCTGCGAGTTTGAAGAAATCGCGCATCTGCTGGTGCACGGCAAGCTGCCTACGCGCGCAGAACTGCGGGCCTACAAGGACAAGCTCAGAGCCTTGCGCGGCCTGCCTGCAAGCGTGAAGCAGGCGCTGGAGCAGTTGCCTGCCGCCAGTCATCCCATGGACGTGATGCGCACCGGCGTGTCGGTGCTGGGATGCACGTTGCCGGAGAGGGATGACCACAACCTGCCGGGAGCCCGCGATATTGCCGATCGCCTCATGGCGTCGCTCGGTTCGATGCTGCTGTACTGGTATCACTTCAGCACATCGGGCAAGCGCATCGATGTGGAAACCGGAGACGACTCCATCGGCGCGCACTTCCTGCATTTGTTGCACGGTAAAAAGCCCTGCGCACTTTGGGAGCGTGCGATGCATACCTCGCTGAATCTTTATGCCGAGCACGAGTTCAACGCATCCACCTTCACCGCGCGCGTGGTGGCGGGCACGGGCAGCGATATGTACTCGTCGATCACGGGGGCCATCGGCGCACTGCGCGGACCCAAACATGGCGGGGCGAACGAGGTGGCCTTTGAAATCCAGAAGCGCTACGACAATCCCGAGGAGGCCGAAGCGGACATCCGCCGGCGGGTTGACAACAAGGAGGTCGTGATTGGTTTCGGTCACCCCGTCTACACGGTCAGCGATCCGCGCAATGGGGTCATCAAGGGGGTCGCCAGGCAGCTCTCGGAAGATGCGGGATCGACCAAGATGTTCGACATCGCGGCGCGTCTCGAATCGGTGATGTGGGAGGTGAAGACCATGTTCCCCAACCTCGATTGGTTCAGCGCTGTGAGCTACCACATGATGGGTGTGCCTACCGCCATGTTCACACCGCTCTTCGTGATTGCACGCACGAGCGGCTGGGCGGCGCACATCATCGAGCAGCGCGTGGACAACAAGATCATTCGTCCAAGCGCCAATTACACCGGCCCCGAAGACCAGACTTTTGTGCCCATCGAAGCGCGTGCATGATGCGTCACGCCGGTGCATGAATCGACTTCTTATTTTTCCGAGTAACCAGAGCGGGCGCTGCGCCCGTCCTGTTGTCAGACCCCATGAATTCAGAATACAGAAAACCACTTGCAGGCACTCGGCTTGACTATTTTGACGCGCGCGCGGCGATTGACGCAATGGCGCCCGATGCCTGGATGCAGTTGCCCTATACCGCACGCGTGCATGCCGAGAATCTGGTGCGCCGCGCCGATCCTGCGGATCTGGCCGACTACCTGCGCCAGCTCATCGAGCGTAAGCGCGAAATCGACTTTCCCTGGTATCCCGTGCGCGTGGTGTGCCACGACATTCTGGGGCAGACCGCGCTCGTCGATCTGGCCGGGCTGCGCGATGCGATTGCGAAAGAGGGGGGGAACCCGGCGGCGGTAAATCCTGTTGTGCCGGTGCAGCTCATCGTGGACCATTCGCTGGCTGTGGAGTGCGGCGGCTTCGATCCTGATGCCTTTGCAAAGAACCGCGCCATTGAGGATCGCCGCAACGAGGACCGTTTCCACTTTATCGAGTGGACGAAGAAGGCCTTTGCCAACGTGGACGTGATTCCTGCGGGTAACGGCATCATGCACCAGATCAATCTGGAGAAAATGTCGCCCGTGGTGTATGTGCAGGACGGCGTGGCATTCCCCGACACCTGCGTGGGTACCGACAGCCACACGCCGCACGTGGACGCGCTGGGTGTGATCGCGGTGGGCGTGGGGGGGCTCGAGGCCGAGAACGTGATGCTGGGTCGCGCTTCGTGGATGCGCCTGCCAGACATCGTCGGTGTCGCGTTGACGGGGTGTCGACAGCCGGGCATCACGGCGACCGACATCGTGCTCGCGCTGACCGAATTCCTGCGCAAGGAAAAAGTCGTCGGCGCCTATGTGGAGTTCTATGGCGAGGGTGCCGAGAGCCTGTCGATTGGCGACCGCGCGACCATCTCCAACATGTGCCCTGAATACGGCGCAACGGCTGCGCTGTTCGCCATCGATGAGCAGACGCTGGCCTACCTGCGGCTCACGGGCCGCGAAGAGCAGCAGGTGAAATTGGTCGAAACCTACGCCAAGGCCGCTGGTTTTTGGGTGGATACGTTGCGCGATGTGCGCTACGAGCGGGTGTTGACGTTTGATCTGACATCCGTGGCTCGCAACATGGCAGGGCCATCCAATCCCCATCGTCGCTTGCCGACGGCGCAGCTTGTGGATCGCGGCATCGCCGGTGCGATCAAGTTGGAAATGGCCCGCGCCGAAGAGGCCAAGGGCCTGCTGCCCGACGGCGCCGTGATCATCGCGGCCATCACCAGCTGCACCAATACCAGCAACCCGCGCAACGTGATCGCGGCGGCGCTGCTGGCGCGCAATGCGAACCGTCTGGGCATCGCACGCAAGCCCTGGGTGAAGACGTCGCTTGCGCCTGGATCGAAAGCCGTGGAACTGTATTTGCAAGAGGCAGGACTGCTGGATGATCTGGAGGCGCTGGGTTTTGGCATCGTCGCGTTTGCCTGCACGACCTGCAATGGAATGAGCGGCGCGCTCGACCCGAAGATTCAGCAGGAGATCATCGACCGCGATCTGTATGCGACTGCGGTGCTCTCGGGCAACCGCAATTTCGATGGTCGCATCCACCCCTATGCCAAGCAGGCGTTTCTCGCATCGCCGCCGCTGGTGGTGGCCTATGCGATTGCGGGCACGGTGCGTTTCGATATCGAGCGTGATGTGCTGGACGTCGTCGACGGAAAGGAAATCCGCCTGGCTGATCTCTGGCCCAGTGATGAGGAGATTGACGCCGTGGTACAGGCTGCTGTGAAGCCTGCCCAATACCGTGCGGTGTATGAGCCGATGTTCGCCATTCGTCAGGATGACGGGCAGAAGGCAGCGGCTCAGTATGCATGGCGCGCTCGATCCACCTACATTCGCAGACCGCCGTATTGGGATACGGAGGGTGTCGGTGCGCTAGCGGCCAATCCGCGCACGCTGACAGGCATGCGCCCTCTGGCGTTGCTGCCCGACAACATCACTACTGATCACCTCTCGCCGTCCAATGCCATCCTGGCGGACTCGGCTGCCGGTGAATATCTGGCGAAGATGGGTTTGCCCGAGGAAGACTTCAACTCCTACGCCACGCACCGCGGCGATCACCTGACCGCCATGCGCGCGACGTTCGCCAATCCGCAGCTCGTCAATGAGATGGCGGTCGTCGATGGGCAGGTGATGAAGGGATCGCTCGCGCGCATCGAGCCCGATGGCAAGGTGGTGCGCATGTGGGAGGCCATGGAGACTTATCTGGATCGCAGGCAGCCTCTGATCATCATCGCCGGGGCCGACTATGGTCAGGGCTCCAGCCGCGATTGGGCGGCCAAGGGCGTGCGACTGGCGGGGGTGGAAACGGTGGTTGCGGAGGGATTTGAGCGCATACATCGCACCAACCTGATCGGCATGGGGGTGCTGCCGCTGGAGTTCAAACCGGGAACGACGCGCAAGACACTGCGACTCGACGGCACGGAGACCTATGATGTGGTGGGCGAACGCACGCCCGGTGCCGATCTCGCACTGATCATCCGCCGTTCGAACGGCCAGACGGATCGGGTGGTGGTGACCTGCCGCCTTGATACGGCGGATGAGGTATCAGTGTACGAAGCCGGTGGCGTATTGCAGCGATTTGCCCAGGACTTTCTGGCGTCCAATCGAGCTGCGGCCATCGCGGCCTGAGCAGTCAAAAGCAATTGGTAGACCATGACAAAGCGATCTTCTCAAATCAAGATTCCTGCAACCTACATGCGCGGTGGTACCAGCAAGGGCGTGTTCTTCCATGTGAAGGACTTGCCTGAAGCCGCACAGCAGCCTGGCGCCGCGCGAGACGTCATCCTGCTGCGCACACTCGGCAGCCCAGACCCCTATGGCAAGCAGATCGACGGCATGGGCAATGCCTCATCGAGCACCAGCAAGGCGGTGATTCTGGCGCGCAGCACGCGTGCCGAACACGATGTGGACTACCTGTTCGGCCAGGTTTCCATCGACAGGCCGTTGGTGGACTGGAGTGGCAACTGCGGCAATCTGTCGGCGGCGGTCGGACCTTGCGCCATCCATATGGGTTTGATCGATGCGGATCGCATTCCCGAGAACGGTTTGTGCTCCATCCGCATCTGGCAGGCCAACATCGGCAAGACCATCATCGCGCATGTCCCCATCACCAACGGCCAGGCGCAGGAGACGGGCGAGTTCGAGCTTGATGGTGTGACCTTTCCCGCCGCCGAAGTGCAGCTCGAATTTCTCGATCCAGCCGATGACGCAGAGGAAGGCGGGGCCATGTTTCCCACTGGCCACGTGGTCGATCGCCTTGATGTGCGCGGGGTCGGCAGTTTGGATGTCACCTTGATCAACGCCGGTATTCCCACCATCTTTTTGAACGCCCGCGACATCGGCTACATGGGCACAGAATTGCAGAGCGTGATCAATGGGGACTCCGCAGCGCTTGCGCGATTCGAGACCATCCGTGCACATGGGGCACTCAAGATGGGCCTGATCAAGACTCTCGCAGAGGCCGCTACACGCCAGCACACGCCCAAGATCGCCTTCGTTGCACCGCCCGCGAGCTACACGGCATCCAGCGGAAAACGCGTCGAGGCGCAGAATGTGGATCTGCTTGTGCGTGCGCTGTCAATGGGGCAACTGCACCACGCGATGATGGGCACGGCGGCGGTCGCCATCGGCGCGGCGGCAGCGATTCCTGGTACGTTGGTCAATCTGGCTGCACGTGGCGGCGAACATTCTTCCGTGCGCTTTGGTCATCCCTCGGGCACATTGCGAGTGGGAGCCGAGGCGGAGATGCAAAACGGCCAATGGGTGGTCACCAAGGCCCTGATGAGCCGCAGCGCGCGCATCCTCATGGAAGGCAGTGTGCGAGTGCCGGGTGATTGCTTCTGACTGGATCAATTGATTGGAGAGTGGCTGGCGGCGTATGGCCCGACCATGATGAGCTTTCATCAGGAGGTGATACCCGTCTTGCGTGACTGCCAGCCTCTCCCGGTTTGGAGGCTGGTCAAGTCTCATGGCGAATGACCGCCAATCATTGCTCACCGGCACCAGCATGGTAAAACCAGCGGGTCAGACGTACATCTGGCCCGTTCTTTTGTGCTCTCTAACGATACAGGTGCTTCTCATGATTCATCCCATCGCTGACAACCCCATTTTGGAATGCGTGGACTTGAGCTGGCCTTGGGTGGGCATCGATCCGTTTTTGCTGTGTGCCCACCATATCGAGCACTACCCATCGGGTGATGCGCAATATGCCGTGCCGCTGGAGCATCGCCAAGGCCACCCCGCTGGCAAAGACTACGCCAACCCCGACGGCTACAGTCTGTATGCGGGCGCAGACGGCATGCCCGGCTTTCCCAATCACCCCCACCGGGGGATGGAAACCGTCTCCATCCTGCGCAGAGGGTTTATCGACCACGCCGACTCGCTGGGCAACAGCGGTCGGTATGGACCGGGCGATGTGCAATGGATGACGGCGGGCGGTGGCATTCAGCATGCCGAGATGTTCCCCCTTTTGCACCAAGACCAGCCCAACGAATTTGAGCTGTTCCAGGTCTGGCTGAACATGCCCGGCCATAAAAAGATGGTGGGCCCATCATACAAAATGATGTGGGCAGAGCAGATCCCGCACTACCGCCACGAGGGGGTAAATGTGCATATCGTCGCTGGTGGTTACCAGCCGCAAGAAGACGCCAGCGCGCCCTTCATTGAGCCCTTGTCGCCTACACCCGACACCTGGGCTGCCGATCCGCAGTCCGAACTGGCCATCTGGGTCATCACCATCGCCCCCGGTGCCCGCATCACCCTGCCACCGGCAACGCGCCCGGATAGCCAACGCACGCTGTTTGCCTATGAGGGCAACGGCCTGCTCGTCGCCGGGCAAGACGTGGGCGCCAATCGCCGCGTTCGTGTCGTCGCACAAGCTCCGCTGCCACTGAGTAATCGGAGCGTTCAGCCTGTGCAACTGATGCTGATGCAAGGCGTTCCCCTTGGCGAGCCCGTCATTCGTTCCAC
The DNA here is from genome assembly GCF_011305995.1 of Diaphorobacter sp. HDW4A. Classification (GTDB taxonomy): domain Bacteria; phylum Pseudomonadota; class Gammaproteobacteria; order Burkholderiales; family Burkholderiaceae_C; genus Diaphorobacter_A. Next base: position 1,532,045 of record NZ_CP049910.1, read on the forward strand.
GGTCTACGTCACCAACACCATCGAAGAACTTCACCAAGCCAAGCGTGACTTTCAGCGTACTGGATTTGGTGGTTGGCCTTGGGAGACGCGTCAGCCCATGCATGGGCCGGGCTTTCAGCGCTTTGCCCAATACGCGGGGCACGCGGAACGCGAATTGCCCTGAGAGATGGGCTTGTCGGCTTTCCGAGTTGCTGCTGCAGGGATGAAATGGTGTTCACTCATGGCTTTCTTAGTCAACATTTCTGCCCAGCGGTTCAAGGGTGGCAATAGCGAGGCAATCGCTGGACTGGCAGTGAACGGCGCATACAGACCAAGGTCAACTCAGGTTCAGGCGCACCAGTTCGCAGTTTGCAAACGCCGCCTCTGAGATCATGACGACCTTTTTGCGTCATGCTCCAGAGCTGTGGCGATGAAGGCCTGTAGATAGTCGACCTGCAGATCGGATTCGCGGGCGCCCAGATAGATCTGCTTGGGTATGCCTTGGGTGCCAAGACGTACCGGGGTGACATCCATCTTGTTCGCGTATTCCTCGACGAGCCAGCGGGGCAGGGCTGAAACGCCCCTTCCGCTCGCCACCATCTGCATCATGATGTCGGTGGTTTCGATCGTCTTGTGTCGCTTTGGCGTGATGCGCGCGGGCTGCAGGAACTGGCTGAAGATGTCAAGCCGGTCCACGGCCACCGGATAGGTGATGAGCACTTCGTCACTCAAATCAGCGGGCAAGGCATATTCGCGGCGTGCCAGCGCATGTTGAGTGGGGACTGCCAGCACCTGCTCGTAATCGAATACCGGCTGAAAAACGATGCCCGGTTTTTCCAAGGGATCGGGCGTGACGAGTAGATCGATCTCGTAGCCGAACAACGCACCCATGCCCCCGAACTGGAATTTCTGCTTCACGTCGACCTCCACGTCGGGCCATGCCGTGAGGTAGGGCGAGACGATTTTGAGAAGCCATTGGTAGCAGGGATGGCATTCCATCCCGATCCGTAGCGCGCCGCGCTCGCCTTGTGCGTATTGGCGCAAGCGGTCTTCGGCCAGGTCCAACTGCGGAAGCACGCGGCCAGCAACCGCCAGCAGATAGTGGCCAGCCTGTGTGAGCCGCAGGTGGCGGCCCTCACGCAGCCAGATATCGGTGCCGAGCTGCTTTTCGAGCTTGCGCATGCTGTGGCTGAGTGCCGATTGCGTGAGGCAGAGGACGTCGGCTGCGGCGGTCAGCGATCCCTGCTTTTCCACTTCTTGAACGATGGACAAATGAATGCGTTCCAGCACTATTTCGTATGAATGAAATTCATTTATTGGTGAATAAAGACCATTTTACTTCATGGATTGCAAATCCTACGATGGCCGTCAATCTTCGATTCATTCCATTTTTTCTGAGCCATGAGCACTATCCACAATCTCGGATTTCCCCGTATCGGTGCGCAGCGTGAACTGAAGTTCGCGCTCGAGTCCTACTGGAAGGGGGAGTCTTCAGGCGAGCAACTGAAGTCGTTCGGCGCCGGGCTGCGCAAGCGTCACTGGGCCCATCAGCAAGGGCTGGATCTGGTGCCCGTGGGCGACTTCGCGTTCTATGATCAGGTGCTGGACATGAGCTTCACGCTGGGCAATCTGCCCGAGCGCGTGCAGGGCTTTCATGGTGATCCGCTCGACAATTATTTCCGCGTGGCGCGTGGCCGGTCCGCCAAGGGATTCGACGAGCACAGCGTCTGCTGCGGTGGTGTAGCAGCTGGCGAGATGACCAAGTGGTTTGACACCAACTACCACTATATCGTCCCCGAATTCAGCTCCGCCACGCAGTTCAAGCTCGATGCCTCGCGGCTACTGGAGCAACTGGCCGAGGCCAAGGCACAAGGTGTGAACGCCAAGCCAGTGATCATCGGTCCAGTCACTTACCTCTCAATCGGCAAGGCCAAGGACGATTCGAACAAGCTCGAGTTGTTGACTCGTTTGCTGCCCATCTATTCCGAATTGCTGGATCAACTTGCCGCCAAAGGCGTGGAGTGGGTACAGATCGACGAGCCGATCCTGGTGACTGAGCTGGATGCGGACTGGCAGTATGCCTTCAACACCGCTTACCACCACCTGAAAACCGCGAGAGTGAAAATTCTGGTGGCGAGCTATTTCGGGCAATTGCAGGACAATAAGCACCTTGCCGCCAACTTGCCCGTGGCGGGGCTGCATGTAGATGCGGTGAATGGCAGCCGCGAAGATGTGCAGCAATTCATTGGGCTTTTGCCAGGCCACAAGGTGCTCTCCATTGGTGCGATCAGCGGGCGCAACATCTGGAAGACGGATTTGAACAACGTGCTCGACTGGATTGAGCCGTTGGCAGCGCAGTTGGGCGAGCGCCTGTGGGTGGCACCTTCGTGTTCACTGCTGCATGTGCCAGTGGATCTGGATAGCGAGGACCAGCTCGATGTCGATGTGAAATCATGGTTGGCATTTGCCCTGCAAAAGCTGGATGAATTGCGAGTGCTGGGTAAGGCGTTGAGCCAAGGCCGTAGTTCAGTGAAGGACGCACTAGACGCCAACAAGATCGCGTTGGATGTCCGTCGTTCATCGCCACGGGTGAATCATCCCAAGGTGCAAGAAGCGGTGGCGAAGATCGATGCGCAACTCGGTCAGCGCGAAAATGCCTACAAACTGCGCGCGCCCAAGCAGGCTGCGCTATTGAACCTGCCGACATTTCCCACAACCACGATTGGCTCGTTCCCGCAAACTCCAGAAATTCGCCAGGCCCGCAGCCAATTCAAGGCGGGGCGCTTGGACCTGGTTGGTTACCAGAGGGCGATGCGTGCCGAGATCGAGCGCAGTGTGCGCGAGCAGGAGAGTCTTGGTCTTGACGTGCTGGTGCACGGTGAGGCCGAGCGCAACGACATGGTGGAGTATTTCGGTGAGCAGCTTGATGGATATGCCTTCAGCCAGTTTGGCTGGGTGCAATCCTACGGTTCGCGGTGTGTGAAGCCCCCGATTCTGTTTGGCGACATCAGCCGTCCGCGCCCCATGACCGTGGAATGGAGCACCTATGCGCAGTCGCTCACGCAAAAGCCCATGAAGGGCATGTTGACAGGGCCCGTCACTATCCTGAACTGGTCGTTTGTGCGCGACGATCAGCCACGCTCGGTCTCGTGCAAGCAGCTTGCACTGGCCATTCGCGACGAAGTGCTGGATTTGGAGCGGGCGGGCGTGCGCGTGATCCAGATCGATGAAGCGGCATTGCGGGAGGGCCTGCCGCTTCGCCGGTCGCAGTGGAGGGAATATCTGGACTGGGCCGTGGAATCGTTTCGCATCTCCGCGAACGGCGTGCGCGACGAGACCCAGATTCATACCCATATGTGCTATTCGGAGTTCAATGACATCATCGCTTCGATTGCCGATATGGATGCGGACGTGATCACCATCGAAACTTCACGCTCTGACATGGAGTTGCTCGACGCGTTCGATCACTTCAACTACCCCAACCAGATTGGCCCCGGCGTGTATGACATTCACTCGCCCAATATCCCGGCCGAAGAGCACATGGTGGAGCTGATGAAGAAGGCTGCACTGCGCATTCCCGTAGAACGGCTTTGGGTGAATCCGGACTGCGGTCTCAAGACTCGCCAGTGGGCGGAAGTGCTTCCCGCGCTGACCAACATGGTCAGTGCAGCGAAGCGGCTGAGAAGCGCCACGATTTCATGAAACGGATTGACGGCCTTGCAGTCGGTTCTGCTTTGAAAATCGGGCCAGTGTTCGCATCGGTTCGCTGAGCAAGTTCATCGTTTGAAAATTGCGCTGCAGTTGCTAGCGGGGGCGAGTGGCGCTGCTCTCGAAAAGACCGTTTTTCAAGCGTGCCAGCGCGCCAACGATCAGGGCGTCAACCCCCTCCAGGTATTCCGCCTCCATCTCGGCCTCTTCGGCCGTCAGGTCCGATGCGATGACGGGCTCCAGTCTTGCCGCGGAATACACCGTATCGGCAGCGGCGATGCAGAAGAACGTCACGGTGGCAAGCAGCCAGCGTGATTGCTCTTTGCTGATGCCGTAGGCCTCTGCGATGTGGCTCTGGTGCCCGTCGATCTTCTCGAGCATGGCGGGTGTGGCGGCCAGTCGGCGGATCACGTAGGGCGTCACGCCCGGATGGGCTTTGACGAACTCGCGCACGGACGTGGTGAAGACGAGCAGATATTCCTTCAGATCCACCTGCTTGGGGTTGCGGGCCTGCGGCAGTTGCCAGCGGCTGAAGATCTCTTCGGCGACCAGATGCTTGAGGGCTTCCAGGCTGGGCACGTGCTTGTACAGCGCCATGTGGCTCACGCCCAGGGCGGCGGCGACGCCTACGAAGGTGATGTGGGGCAATCCGATTTCGATACCGGCATCTGCAATCTTTTCGCGGGTGATGGTGCGCGGTCGTCCGCGTGTGGGAGGCGTGAAAGCGGGCTTGCTGTGGGGCATGTGTTTTCCATTTTGAGAGTGATTGTCCCGTATTCACGTTGCCCGAATGAGGCCACATGGCTTGCGTTGATGAATTAGTTTAGTATCATGCAACTAATTCGTGTTTCCATTTCGGTTTGCCCCCGCTGGTTAACCCAGAACCTCCCATCTCGTCTCGCATGCGCACTCATGACGCTGCTGCGCCTGCAGCCAAAGAACCCGGTCCGGTCGCCCGGATCCTGAAGCCCATTCGTGGGCGATTGATCACCGCTGGCGTACTGGCCGCCATTGGGGCCATGCTCACGCTGGTGCCGCTTGCGGCCATCGCACACATCGGCGGCGCGGTGCTGGCGGGCATCGAGGAAGACGTCTGGCCCATCGTCGTGCTCAGCCTGCTGTGCCTTTTCACGGGCATGGGGTTGATGCTGGCGGGAGAGGTTCTTGCGCATCTGGCGGACAACCGCGTCACGTTCGATCTGCGCATCGCCGTCGCGAGAAGATTGTCGAGCGTGCCACTGGGATGGTTCACCGACCGCGCGTCGGGCGAGGTCAAGCAGGCCATGCAGGATGACATCGCCACGCTGCACAGCCTGACGGCGCATTTCTACACCGCCGTTGGCCGCGCGGCGGGCATGACCGCCATCTCGGCCATCTATCTGCTGGTGCTGGACTGGCGCATGGCGCTGATGGCGTTGTTGCCGTTTCCCGGATTCTTTCTGTTCCTGAAGCACGCGATGAAGGCCAGCGGCGCCAACATGCAGGAATTCGTCGCCCGGCTCGGTCGCATCAACAGTGCGACCGTCGAGTTCGCAGACGCTATGCCGGTGGTGAAAGCCTTTGGCGGCGCGGGGCAGACGCACGCCGGATATCGCTATGCCGTGGATGCGTTTGCCCAAGCCTTCACCGATTTCACGCGGCCGCTGGTGAAATCCATGGCGCATGCCCACGCATTGATTGCGCCGGTGACGGTGCTCGGCGTGGTATTGGCGAGCGGTGCCCTGTTCGTCGGCGCGGGCTGGGCGACTCCCGCTCAGGTGCTGCCGTTCGCTCTGGTGGCTCCGGGCATTTGCGCGCCGCTGTTGCTGCTGCACACCTTGCTGCACGATCTGCAAGGCGCGACGGGTGCTGCGCAGCGGGTGCTCGCGTTGCTGGGCGCGCCGGAGCTGCCACAGCCAAAGCCGCAGGAGCGGCAGGTACCCGTGGGTCACGATGTTCACTTCGAGCAGGTGGGCTATGCATACGCGTCGGGACACCGCGTGCTGTCCGGCATCAGCCTTGCGCTACGGCCCGGAACGGTCACTGCCATCGTCGGCCCGTCGGGTGCGGGCAAATCAACAATGGCGCGGCTGCTGTTGCGCTTCTTCGATCCCACGGAAGGGCGCATCACGCTGGGCGGTGTCGATCTGCGGCAGATGGAAAGCGCGGCGCTCTACCAGCGCATCGGTTTTGTGCTGCAGGAGGTGCGGCTGATTCATGCCAGCGTGCGTGAAAACATCGCGTTGGGGCGACCATCGGCCCGCCTGCAGGAGATCGAGGCCGCCGCGCGCGCGGCCCATATCCACGAGCGGATTCTCGCTTTGCCGCGCGGCTACGACTCGGTCGTTGGCGAGGATGCGCAGCTGTCGGGAGGCGAGCGCCAGCGCGTGAGCATCGCGCGCGCTGTGTTGCTGGACCCGCCCGTGCTGGTGCTCGATGAAGCCACCGCATCGGCCGACGCGGAGAACGAAGCGGCGATTCAGGATGCCCTCTCGCGGTTTGCAAGAGGGCGCACGGTGCTGGTCATCGCCCATCGGCTGGATACCGTCATGCAGGCGGATCGCATTCTGGTGCTGGATGGGGGCGAGATCGCCGAGCAGGGCAACCATGCGGATCTGATGGCGCGAAATGGCCGCTATGCGCGGCTGTGGCACGTGGGTGGATACGCATCTGCAGCACCAAAGGAGCGCTAGCCATGCTGAAAACTTTTGTGCAATTGCTGGGCGACGATGCTCTTCTGCTGCGCCGCTACTTCTGGATGACGCTGGCCTACGGACTGTGGTGCGGGCTGACCATCACCACGCTGGTGCCCGTGCTCTCGCATCTGCTGGCGGGTGATGCGCGCGCCGCTTTGTGGTGGCTGGCGGCGTTGATGGGTGGCGTGCTGGTGTCGTGGTTGGCGCGTCGCCATGTCGAGCAGGCGGGGGTGCGCGTGGGCGTGGCCGTGCTGCAAAGCGGTCGCCACCGGCTTGGCGAGCATGTGGTGCGGCTGCCCGTGGGGTGGTTCACGCCCGAGAACAGCGCATGCATCGGTCATGTGGTCACGCAGGGGATGATGAGCGTGGCACAGCTTCCCGCGCATGTGTTCACGCCGCTCATCAGCGGGGTAGTGGTGCCGCTGGTGATGCTGGTGATGTTGTTCTGGCTGAAGCCGGTGCTTGGCGCCATCGCCTTGGTGGCGTTGTCCTTGCTGGCAGGCGTTTTTCTGTGGACGACGCGCCTTGCACGCCACGCGGACGCCGTGTTTCAGCGCGATTTTGCGCAATCCAGCCAGCGCATTGTGGAGTTTGCGCAGGCCCAGTCGGTGGTGCGTGCGTTCAACGGCGAGGGCGGTGGCACGCGGTTTCTTGAGCAGGCGGTCGAGCGGCAGCGGCAATCGGGTCTGCGCCTGATAGGGCTCTCGGCGCTGTCGGCCGTGCTCAATGTCTGGGCCGTGCAACTGGTGTTCGCGGCCCTGCTGATGGCGGCCATGGCGTGGCTGACCGGGCAGATGCAAACTGCGTTGACGATGGGAGAGGGCATCTCCGTCATCGTGTCGCTGTTGCTCGTGGTGCGCTATGTCGAACCCTTGCTGGAAGTGGCGGGGTATGCGGAGGTGCTGCGCAGCGCGCGAGCGCAGTTGGACGCGATCCGCGAGTTGTTCGATGTGAAGCCGTTGCCGCAGCCGCGCGATCCGCAAGTGCCGGTGGATGGTTCGGTCGAGCTGCGTAATGTGCATTTCGGATATGCGCCTGACGAGCCGCAGGTGCTGCGCGGTGTGAGCTTGCGCGTGGAGCCGGGCAGCATGACGGCGCTGATCGGTTTGTCAGGCTCAGGAAAATCCACGCTCATGCGCTTGATCGCGCGGTTTTTCGATGTCACTCAGGGAAGTGTGCTGATCGGCGGTGTCGACGTGCGGCAAATGGATGATGCGCAACTGGCTGGGCAGATCAGCCAGATTTTTCAGGACAGCTTTGTGCTCTCGGGCAGCATTGCCGACAACATCCGCATCGGCAAGCCCGATGCCAGCGATGCGGAGATCCTGCACGCCGCGCAGCAAGCCGGTGTGGTGGAAATCATCGAGCGCCTGCCGCAGGGCATGGACACGCAGGTGGGAGAGGGCGGGGCGCGCCTGTCGGGAGGCGAGCGCCAGCGCATCGCGATTGCGCGGGCGTTGATCAAGGACGCACCGATTCTGTTGGTGGATGAGGCCACGGCGGCGCTGGACGCTGAAAACCAGGCAGCCATCGCACAGGCGCTCGCCCGGTTGCGCGGCAAGCGCACGCTGATCGTGATCGCGCATCAGCTCTCCACAGTGACCATGGCGGATCAGATCGTGGTGCTCGAAGACGGTAGGGTGATCGAGCACGGATCGCCCGCGCAACTGTGGGAGCGCGATGGTCGCTACGCCCGCTTCTTGAAGCAGAGAACAGCGGCCAAGGGCTGGCGCATCGCGGCGGAGCAGCCGCATGGAGCGCATCGGTGATGCGCGTGCGCTGGTTGGTTTTGTTCTTGCTGCTGTGCGTTGCCTCGCTGCTGGTGGGGGCGCGGCAGATCGCATGGACGCAGCTTTTTTCGCTCTCCGGCGACGCGTGGTTGACGCTCACCGCCAGTCGTCTGCCGCGTCTTGCGGCACTGATTCTGACGGGCGTAGGGCTGTCGGTGTGCGGCGTGATCCTGCAGCACATCGTGCGCAACAAGTTCGTTGAGCCTGGCACCTGCGGCGGGCTGGATGCGGCCAAGCTCGGCATTCTGGTGGCGCTGACGTTGATGCCAACGGCTAGCATCGTCAGCCGGATGGTGTTTGCGCTGGTCTTCTGCCTTGCTGCGAGCCTGCTGTTCGTCGCCATCATCCGCCGCATCCGGTTCCGCAACACGGTGCTCGTGCCGGTGGTAGGCCTGATGTACGGCAGCGTGCTCAGCGCACTGGCTGAGTTTTACGCGTACCAGAACAACATCCTGCAAAGCATGCAGGGCTGGCTGCTCGGGGACTTCTCGCGGATTGTGCAGGGGCACTACGAGATTCTCTACATCATCCTGCCGGTGGTGGTGCTGGCCTACCTGTACGCGCATCGCTTCACAGTCCTCGGTATGGGCGAGGACATGGCTGCCAGCCTCGGGCTTGGCTACGCCGCCACGGCGGTGATTGGACTGGTGTTGGTGGCCGTGACGGTGTCCGCCTCGGTCATCGCAGTGGGTGCCATCCCGTTCATCGGACTGGTCGTTCCCCAGTGGGTCGCCCTGCGTCGTGGGGACAACCTCAGGCGCACGCTGCCGCTGGTGGCGCTGGGTGGTGCGTCGCTGCTGCTGGCCTGCGACATCATCGGGCGGCTGCTGATCTACCCGTTCGAGGTGCCTATCGGGCTCACGGCAGGCGCTGTGGGTGGTGTGCTGTTCCTCGCGCTGATACTGCGGAGAGTCCGGTAGTGCGCGCCGGTCTTCGTTGGTCGATAGCGCTCGGCATCGTCGCGTTGGCGGTGGCCTTTGTGTTGCTGGGCTCGGGGCTCGACTTCGACTATGTGATCCCCAAGCGGCTGGTTCGGCTTGCGGCCATTGTCGTTGGTGGCATTTGCGTGGCGGTCTCGTCCATCATTTTCCAGACGCTGGTGGGCAACCGCATTCTGACGCCAGCCATCATGGGCTACGAGGCCGTCTATCTGCTGTGGCAGTCGCTGTTGCTTCTGCTGCTCGGAACGCTCGGGCTCACGATGCTGGGCGTGCGTGGTAATTTCCTGGTGTCGGTGGTGCTGATGCTGGGTTACTCGTGGTGGCTCAACCGCTGGTTGTTGCGCCGGGGCAAGGGCGATGTCTACGTCTTGTTGCTGCTGGGGCTGGTGCTGACGATGGTGATCGGCACGTTCACGCAGTTCGTGCAATTGCGCATCAGCCCGGGCGAGTTCGCGGTGTTTCAGGGGCTGAGTTATGCCTCGTTCAACCGCGCACGGCCCGAAACGCTGATCTACGCGAGCGTGGCCGTTCTGCTGGTCAGCGTGGTCGTTTGCAAGACCTTGCCGATCCTCGACGTGCTCGCGCTCGGTCGCGATCAAGCCATCTCGCTGGGGGTGCAGCAGCCGGTCTATCTGCGGCTCTATCTCGCGCTGATCGCCGTGCTCGTCGCGGTCTCCACCAGCCTCATCGGGCCCACGGCGTTCGTGGGCATCTTCGTCGCCAACATCGTCTACGCCCTGGCGCCCAGTGCCCGGCATCGTCTTTCGCTGCCTCTCGGGTGCGCAATCGCCATCGCGATCTTCATCCTCGCTCAGCTTCTGGTTGAGCATGTCTTCAACTACAAGACCACCGTCAGCATTCTTGTGAATCTGGTCTGTGGTGCGTACTTCCTCGCGCTGATCGTGCGTGCGCGAGGCAATCCATGATCACCGTTCGCAACCTTCAAAAAACCTACGGCGACAAGGCCGTGCTGAATGGCGTGAGCGCTGCGTTTCCCGCGCGCTGCGTCACCTCGTTGATCGGCCCGAACGGCGCGGGCAAGTCCACCCTGTTGATGCTGATGGCGCGGTTGCTGGAGCCGAGCGCGGGTGAGATCGAATGGCAGGGCCAGAACGTCGCCCACATCAAAACGGCTGACTATGCCAGGCGGGTCGCCACGCTGCGCCAGTCTCCGGGCTTCAACATGCGATTGACCGTTGAAGAGTTGGTGGCCTTCGGCCGGTTTCCGCACAGCCGTGGGACTCTGACGGCCGAGGACCGGCGCGCCGTGGACGAGGCCATTGATTTTCTGTCGTTGGAGTCTTTGCGCCACGCCTGGATCGACGAGATCAGCGGCGGGCAGCGCCAGATGGCGTTTCTTGCAATGACCATGGCGCAGCAGACCGATGTGCTGCTGCTCGACGAGCCGCTCAACAACCTCGACATGAAGCATGCGGTGCAGATCATGCAGGCGCTGCGCCGTCTGTGCGACGAGCAGGGACGCACCGTCATTCTGGTGATTCATGACATCAATTTCGCGGCCAATTATTCGGACCACATCGTAGCCCTCCAGAACGGTGCCCTGCGTTTCTGCGGACCGACCGACGAGGTGGTGACCGAAGCACGTCTGGCCGAGCTGTACGAACTGGATTTCGACATCACGCGCAGCAACCGTGGCTGCGTCTGCAATTACTTCACCTCCAAAGGACAAAAGGAAAAACGCTCATGACACCAGAACGCAGACAATTTGTGCTCTCTGCGGCAGGAAGCGCGACACTGCTCGCGCTGCCGCAGATGGCAAGTGCCTATGCACCCATCACCGTTCGGCACCGGATGGGTACCACGGTCATCAACAAGCTGCCGCAGCGCGTGGCGGCGCTGGAGATGAACGAGGTGGATTTTCTCGACCAGCTCGGTGTGCCGATTGCGGGCATGGTCAAGGACTTTGTTCCGCACTTTCTGGTCAAGTACAAGAACGATGCGAAGGTTCGGGACCTCGGCGCTATCGTTCAGCCGAATCTGGAGCGGGTGCATGCCTTGAGGCCCGACCTGATCCTGATGACGCCGATTCAGGCCAATCACTTTCAGGAACTCACCGAGATTGCGCCCACGCTGCATTACGACGTGGATTTCAAGAACAGCGCGACGGGCCACATCGATGTCGTCAAGGCACATCTGCAGACCTTGGGACGCATCTTCGAGAAAGAAGCCATCGCCAAAGACAAGGCCGCGCAACTGGATGCCAAGGTGCAACTGGCTCAGCGCACCACCGAAGGCCGTGCCGAGAAAGCGCTGATCGTGCTGCACAACAACGGGGCCTTCAGCTCGTTCGGAATGCAGTCGCGCTACGGTTTTGTCTTCAGCGCGTTGGGGGTGAAGCCTGCCAACACGGCAGCCGAAGCCAGCCTGCATGGCCAGCCGATCTCGAGCGAGTTCATTCAACAGGCCAATCCCGACATTCTCTATGTGGTGAATCGCACGGCGGTCATGGAGCGCCGCCCGGTCATGAATGCCGAGAGCATCGCCAATCCGCTGCTGCGTCAGACCAAGGCCTGGAAAAACGGCCGCGTGGTCTTTGTCGACGCGGATGCCTGGTATATCACCGGCGCTAGCCCGACGTCGCTCGGCCTGCTGATGGACGACGTCATCAAGGGCTATCAGCGCTGACGCTTCAACGTTTCAATGTTACCTCGTCTTCCAATCATAGTTTTCCTTTCATCGCTTTTCGTAGCCAGGTTCTACCCAGCCAACAAGCCGTCCATTCAACGAGTCGATTTCAAGCTTCATCTCAAGGAACCTGGCATGTCTACACGCCGCACCCACACTCGCTCAAACCTTGTAGCACCGAACGCACCAAGCCCTTATCCCGCTGCAGCTCCTTTTGCCCTGCGACGCAGCACGACCGCCAGAAGCGCGCTGCTGATGGGCGTGGCACTTGGAGGCATGGCCGTTGCCGCTCCGTACTCCATCTCCCAGACCGCTGCAAGCCAGCGCCCGGAAGCCACGGCCACGCTGCCGCAGGTCACTGTGAAGGAAAATGCCGCATTGCCAACCGCGCCCTACGCGGGCGGGCAGGTGTCGTCGGGCGGCCGCTTGGGTTTTCTGGGCGACAAGGACTTCATGGAGACGCCTTTCAACGCCATCAGCTATACCGACAAGTTCGTTGAAGACCGACAGGCCCAGACCATCACCGAGGTGATTTCCGCCACCGACCCGACGGTGTTCAGCAACGGCGTGTCCGGGGCTTGGAGCGAGGCCTATTCGATCCGCGGTTTTTCCTCCAACACCTACGACATGACGTTCGGCGGTCTCTACGGCATGGCCCCGTACTACCGAACGACGCCGGAAATGTTCGGCCGCATCGAGGTGTTGAAAGGACCCTCAGCATTGCTCAATGGCATGCCTCCGGGCGGCTCGGTGGGCGGCTCCGTGAATCTCGTACCCAAGCGTGCTGGCAACGAACCGCTGACCCGTTTGACGACCACCTACATGTCGGACTCCCAGTTCGGAGGGCACATCGATGTGGGCCGCCGATTCGGCGACGACAAGCAGTTCGGCATCCGTTTCAACGGCGCCTACCGCAATGGAGACGGCGCAGTCAACGATCAGGAAAAGAAGGTGCAGTTGGCCTCGGTGGGGCTGGACTGGCGCGGCGAGCGTGCGCGCATCTCTGCGGACATCTACGCCAGCGACGACCGCGTGAATGGCGTGACCCGGGGCATCAATCTGGCACCGGGCATTGCGATTCCCCGGCCGCCCAAGGCTGACACCTTGCTGAATCCGGATTGGTCCTATGTCCACAACAAGGACAAGGCGGTGATGGTGCGTGGCGAGTTCGACGTGAGCGATCAGGTCATGGCCTATGCGGCCTTTGGCGTGAGCAAGACGAACTACCAATACAACGGCGCCATGTCCGCCCAGGTACTCAATGCGGCGGGAGACTACCGCACCTCGATGGGCCAGTTGGCGTTCGACCAGAAGAAGCAATCCGCAGAATTGGGCTTGAAGGGCAAGCTGCAGACCGGATCGATCAAACATCAATGGGCGCTGAACGCCACGCACTACGCGCACAAGCAAAACGACTTTGGCCGCCGCAGTGTGCCCGGCGCGGATTGGACTACGAATCTCTACAACCCGGTCTGGGGGCCCGCTGCCGAATTCATCGCGCCGCACATTTCCCACACCGAAGTGCGTCTGGCCAGCTACGGCATTGCGGATACCCTGTCATTCGCAGAGGACCGCGTGCAACTGACGTTGGGCGCGCGCCACCAGCAGGTGGTCAGCGACACCTTCGGCGTCACGAGCGGGGCGCGCACCGCACGCTATGACCAGAGCGCCACGTCGCCAGCGGCGGCGCTGGTGGTCAAGGCGACGGACCATGTATCGGTCTATGCCAACTACATCCAAGGTCTGAGCCAGGGCGCGACCGCACCGATGACCGCCGCCAATGCGGGTGAAGTCTTCGCTCCCTACAAGAGCAAGCAAAAGGAAGTCGGCGTGAAGCTGGACCTTGGCGGATTTGCGCACACCTTCAGCCTGTTTGAGATCAATCGCCCCAGCAGCTACACCGACCCGGTCACCAACGTCTATTCGTTTGGTGGAGAACAGCGCAATCGCGGTCTGGAATGGGGCTTCTTTGGCGCACCGTTGAGCGGTGTGCGACTGATGGGCGGCGTGGCCTACACCGCACCCAAGCTGACGCAGACGGCAGGAGGTGTGAATCAAGGCAAGACCGCCACCGGCGTTCCAAAATGGCAAGGCAAGCTGGGCGCAGAGTGGGATGTGCCGGCCCTGCAGGGCCTCACCGTGACCGCCAACGCCACGGCCGTCTCCAAGCAATACATCAGCGCAGACAACCAGCTTTGGGCATCGGGTCGCACGATCTATGATGTCGGCGCGCGCTACTCGACCAAGGCGGCGGAGTATCCGATCACCTTGCGCGCGACGGTGAACAACGTCACCAACAAGGCCTACTGGGGCATGCCATTGCTGTCGAGCCTGGCGCTGGGCGCTCCGCGCACGGTGGTGGTTTCGGCGAGCGTGGATTTCTGAGCACGCATGATTGAATGAGCGAACGGTCTGGTCGATGATTCGACTATTCGCTCGATCAGGCGGTGGAACCTATGGCTGTGCCGACGTGGCTGAACGATTCTTGACGAGAGAAATGCGTGCCTTACCGGCACGTATTGCGCATTGCGCATTGCGTATTGCGTATTGCGTATTACGCGTTGAGTACGTTGAGTGCGACCCGATTTCTCCCGGCATGCTTTGCTTGATAGAGAGCGCTGTCGGCGCGCAAAAGAAGGGCCTCAGTTTTCTCCTGCTCCAAGACACGAGCAACGCCAAGGGACAATGTGAAATGCCCAACTCCCGGATCGGCGCAGGCGGCCACTGCCTCACGAACACGCTCAGCCAGATCCATGACCTCACTCAGAGCGGCTGTGCGGACGATGAGCAGAAATTCCTCTCCGCCCCAACGCACCACATCGCCCATGTCACCCGTGCCCTCCCGAAGGACGTTGGCGACCAACTTGAGCACGCGGTCCCCAGCCGAATGGCCAAATTCGTCGTTGATCCGCTTGAAGAAATCCACATCCGCAATGATCAGGCTGTAGGCCAGACCGCTTTCTTGAGCGTCCACCTGGCAGCGTTGCAACGCCGCCTCCCCGGCATGTCGATTCAATAGGCCGGTAAGCCTGTCTCGGGTAGCCTGCTCTTTCAGAATGTTTTCGCGCTGGACCATGGTCGATATGTCCTTGGCGATGCAGACATAGTGGGTGAGTCGTCCCCCTGAATCGCGCAGGGCCGCAATGCTCTGTTCCGCGTAGTACTCACCACCGTTCTTGTGTCGGTTGATGAAGGTCGCCCGGAAATCTTCACCGTTGCCCAAGGCCACTTTCAAGCGGTCATAGAACGATGGTTCATGAGCGCCGCTGCGCAAGATCGACATGGGTGTCTGACCCAGGAGTTCGCTCGCCGGATAGCCCGACATCTGCTCGAACGCGAGGTTGACGAAGACGATGGCAAATTCGCTGTCTGTGACCAGAACCGCATCGTTGCTTGAGTTCAAGGCCTGCGCCAGAAGTTTGCGCTCCTGTTCGGCATGCACCCTGGCCGAGATGTCGCGTTGCACCGAAACAAAATGGCTGATGGTTCCCAGCTCATCCCTGACGGGCGATATATTCCACTCCAGCCAATAGGTTGAGCCGTTTTTTCGATAGTTGAGCGCAACGCCCGCAAATTCATGACCCGTTTCAAGACATGCACGCAGCTCATCGAGGACCTTCCGGTCGGTCAGCGGACCCTGCAGCATTCGAGGCGACCTGCCAAGCAGCTCGGCCTCTGCATACCCGGTCATTTCGCACAATGCTGCGTTGCAGAACTGAATCACCGGCCCATCGCCGGTCATGTCTGCGTTGGTGATCATCAGTGCATTGCTCGACTGCCGGACAGCAGCGGACAGCAGCGCCCTCATCTGCGGTTGCTGCGTTAGGAGGTCGATCGAATTCGGGGGCTGTTCTGAACGCACAGTTTTATTTTCAGTCAATTCAGCACAATATGATACATATTCCTTTGTAAAAATTCACATGAAGATGCACAGCGCCCCTTCAACTTCTGCAGGGCGGCTGAAGCGACCGGGTGTAGTCATGGGTGCTCCTCCGCATCTTGGCTCCCGGTTTGTCCCGACATGCGAGGTGCATTCGATCTTTAAGAGATCTGTGTGGGTGGCGCGTGTGGCCTTGGCGAATGCATCGCTCGCCATGTAGCCGCTGCCTGCCTTGCTGCCCGCGAGCACCAGCAGGGACTGGTTGATGAGTTCGATCTGGTTGTGACGGACCGCGAGGCGGGAGCGCATTCTCACGGTACAAGGAGAATCGGCGAACCTGTGTTGGCCTCATCAAGGAGCGCCACATCACTCCAGCCGGCTGTCTCCTGCGACGCAAGCCCGTTTCAGCGACTTGGCAGAATAGTCCAGCGTTTTTTTCATTGCACCACCCAGTATTCGGGCATCGATGTGCAGTTGAAAGTGGGCCCCGGTGTTGATCTGGAACGCCTGCGCCGACAGCATGTTGCCGCATTTCACCGTCCACTCCTTGCGGTTCTTGTTCACCAGGCGGCTGTTGGCGATACGGCATTGACTGAAACGCTGGCCAAGCAACTGGTCTGGGTACAGAAATCCCTCTTTGTCGATTTGCTCTGCGCCAAAACACCGGTTCTTGATGCGCGGTGGTTTTGCGGCCTTGTTGCCAATGGCCGATCTGCTCTCAGTCACTTCGAATGGGCCTGGCCGCGCAGCATGGGCCGGTATGGTGGTGACCAGCAACATCGCTGCGAAAAGACTGGCGAAAGTGGATGTGAACGTGGGCATGGCCCCAAGTTAACAGGTTTTGTGCCGCCTGGCTGAGGACAAGTTGCTCCGCAGGTAATTCCCTCCCTCGGATTGCAGGAATTCAAATCTGCGGGCGACTCTGCCTTCGTCGGAACGTGTGCTGATGCTGAGGCCAATGCCCGTTGGGTTCTGCCCTCATTGCATACCTGAAATTGATTTGGCTGACAGGATGCCGCCAAGCGACTGGGCGGAGTTGGCCTTTGGCAACTGCGCACGCATATTCGAGGCCATCACTTCATGTTGCGGCAGGAATTGGCGTGTCGAGTCCGAAGAACTTGCGTGCGTTGCGTTCAAGGATGTCGTCGCGCTGCGCCGCGTCGAGGAAGGAGGCATCCTTCACCAGCTTGCCGATACGCTGTTCGCCCAGCGGATAAGGATAGTCCGAACCCAGCATGACGTTGTCGGTGCTCATCACGTCAACCAGCAGCTTGAGCGCGCCTGGATCAAAAACGGCCGAATCGACGAACATGCGGCGTGCGTATTCGGAAGGGGGGCGAGGGCAATCCTTGCGCACGATGTCACGGTGCTTCCAGGCGTTGTCGGCCCGGCCCAGCAGGTAGGCAAAACTGCCGCCGCCATGTGCAAAACAGATTTTGAGCGATTCGGGAATACGCTCGAAAGCGCCCGAGAGGATCAGCGACATCATTGACAGCTGCGTCTCCGCTGCCATCGTCACGAGCCACGGCAGCATCCAGTTTTTCATGCGGCCCGCGCTGCCCATCATGTCCCAGGGGTGCTCAAGAATCGGAATGTCGTTCTCTGCGCAGAAGATCAAAAAATCGACGATGTCGGGATGGTCCATATCCTTGTCGCCGACGTGATTGCCGATCTGCACGCCCACGCAACCAGCCTTCTTGGCGCGCAGCGCTTCGGCGCAGGCGAGTTTTAAATCCTGCAGAGGCACCTGAGCCAGCGGCTTGAAGCGAGTGGGGTGCTTGGCACAGAATTCCACGGCCTTCTGGTTCATGCGCGTCGACCAATCGGCTGCTTTGGCGGCCTCCCACGAGTAGCCGAACATCACCGGCGTCGCGCAGACGATCTGGATGCGGATGCCTTGCTCGTCCATTTCCTTCAGGCGAAAGTCCGGGTTCCAGAGCGCCTGGTACACAGGGCGAAATGGCTTGTCACCGACCATGATCTGGCCTTCGCTGGCACCGGGATCGACTGCGATCCATGGCGCAAGATCGGCATCGACCGCTGCGGCTTCCTGCTTGCTGATCAGCGGGAAAAAGTGCGAATGCATGTCGATCATGCGGCGGCTCCTTGTGCGTTGTTCACCTTGGAGGTTGCCAACTGCTGGTGCCAGGTTTTGTAGTCGCGTCCGGGATGCACGGTGCCGCAGCTCGTGCAGGTGCGCTCTTGTTCGCTGGTGGCATAGAAGCGCTCGTACACGGGCGGCAAATCGTTGACGATGCTCTGCAGAGTGACTTCGCTGCGCTTGATGAGGTGGCCGCAGCACGCGCAGTTCCACTGGAACGCGTCCGTCTCGCCATGGTCGCGCACATGTTCGACCACCAAGCACAGGCTGCCCGCTTCCGGGCGCTGCGGCGAATGCAGTACATGCTTGGGCAGCAGAAAGATATCGCCTTCGCGCAGCTCCACGCGTTCGTACTTTCCGCGGTCCAGGATGACCAGATGGGCATTGCCTTTGAATTGATAGAAGAACTCCTCGATCGGGTCGTCGTGGAAGTCCGAGCGGCCATTGGGGCCCCCCACGATGGTGATCATGAAGTCGCCTTCTTTCCAGACCTGGGCGTTGTTGACTGGTGGCTTCAGCAGATGTTGGTTGTCATCGATCCAGCGTTGGAAATTGAGTGCGCGTCCGTATTTGAGCATGGGGTCGGTCTCCTGTTGCGGCTTGTCAGTTGGCACGCGGCTTGTAGACCACGCCCTTGATCTCGATGAGAAGATGCGGGTGTGGCAGCTGGTGCACCGCCACGGTGGTGCGGGTCGGGCCGTTGTAGTCGAAGTACTCGGCCCAGACTTCGTTGTAGCCGCCGAAGTCGTTCATGTTCACGAGGAACACGCCGCATTCCACCAGATCGGTGAGCTTTGCGCCTTCGCTGTGCAGAATGTCGCGGATGTTCTCTATCACGGCGCGGGTCTGGGCGCGGATGTCGAGGTTGGTCACGCCCATCGCATCGACCTGCACGCCCTCGAACGTGTTGTCCTTGCGGCGCGAGCTGGTGCCCGAGATGTAGAGGAAATCGCCCGCGCGCTTGATGTGCGGGAACTTGCCGCGTGGTGTGGCCTTGCCTTGCACGACGCTGGCTTTGGTCGCGTTGTCACTCATATCGCTTGTCTCCTTGAATTGCGTGACGCTGTCAGGCCGCCGTGTGGAACATCACCGAGCCGAGCGAGGTGGCGCCGCTGCCGATGTGGCATTCGACGGTCACGCCGGGGGCGAGCGCTTCGGCGGCAGTGGCGGCTCCTGCCATGATCAGCGAGCCGGCGGGCAGGCTCATTTCAGCGCCATGCAGCAGCCGCGAAGCCTGCACGATGCTGCGCAGCGGTTGGCCCAGAATTGCGGCGGTCGAGCCGACTTGCGCATTGCGGCCGTTGATCTGCATGCGCACGCCCGCGTTGGCGAGGGCGTCGAAATTGCGCGACCAGGGGCCCACCACCAAGCCAGCTGAAGAGCAGTTGTCGGCGACCACATCTTCGAGGGTGAACTTGAAGTTGCGGTAGCGCGAGTCGATCAGTTCCATCGCCGGAGCGACGGCTTCGAGATAGTCGACAGCCTCGAGCGAGGTGAGTGGGCCATCAATGCTCTTCTTGGTGATGAAGCAGACCTCGGGCTCGACGCGCGCATGGATGTAGCGCTTGAGGTCGACGACCGCACCTTCTTCTTCCAGCATGGCATCGGTGAGCAAGCCCCAGATGAGGCTGTCCACGCCCATCTGGATCATCTTGGCGCGGCTGGTGAAGCCGAGTTTGATCCCTACCATCTTCTCGCCGCGCTCAATGCGCCGCGCGATGGAGGCGCGTTGGATTTCGTAGGCCTCGACCAGATTGAAATGACCTGCTTTGAACTGATCTACCTCGGCCGCATGGTGCGCTGCGTCATCCAGCACCTGCGCTGCCTGCTCGATGGTTGTTTGATTCATTGTCCGCTTCTCCGTGCTCATGACTGTTTGCCGAACAGGGCGCTCACCGAGCCGAGCCCTTCGATTTGTGCGGTGAACACGTCCCCCGGTTTGGCAACCACCATAGGTCCGAGCGCGCCGGTCATCACCACGTCGCCGGCCTTGAGCGGCGTGCCCATGCGCACCATGGTGTTGGCCAGCCACACGGCGGCGTTCAGAGGATTGCCAAGGCATGCGGCACCGACGCCGACCGACACTGGCTCGCCCCGGCAGTCCATGCGCATGCCGCAGGCGGTGAGGTCGATTTGGCGCAGTGGGACTGGGCGCGTTCCCATCACGAACAGGGATGACGAGGCGTTGTCGGCCACTGTGTCTGCCAGGCGAATGTCCCAGTTGGCGATGCGGCTGCCGACGATCTCGATGGAGGCCACGGCGTAGGCCGTAGCGCTCATGATGTCGGCCACGGTGTGGCGCTCGTGCGTGAGGTCGCGCTCGAGCACCAGCGAGATTTCCGCCTCGGCTTTGGGTTGCTGCAGGCGGTTCCAGGCGATCTCTTCGCCATCACCCACGGCCATCTCGGCAAACAGCGCGCCGAAGTCGGGCGAATCGACCCCGAGCTGCTTTTGCACGGCGAGCGAAGTGAGACCGATCTTGCGACCGACAAGACGGTGACCGAGCTGCAGGCGGCGCGCGGTGTTGGCCTTCTGTACCTCATAGGCGATGGCGAGGCTGTCGCCACCCAGCACAGCGATTTCGTCACGCAGTGGCGCGATCGGTTGATGGCTTTGCTCGGCATGCCAGAGGCGGTCCGCCATGGATTGGATTGCTTCGTTCATGGACATCTGGTGTTTCAGCTTTGTTGGAACATGAATTCGATTTCGACCAGTGCACCAAGCGGCAGTGCGCTCACGCCGACCGAGGTGCGCGCAGGTGGAGCGATCTGCGTGAACTGGCGTTCCCAGACCTCATTGACACGCGGAAATTGGTCCATGCAGGTGGTATAGATTCGTGCGAGCATTAGCTCGCTCATCGCAAAGCCGTAGTCGGGCAGCGCGAGATGCAGGTTGTCGAAGATGCGCTGGGTTTGCGTGGCTACGTCGCCATCAATCAGCTTGCCGCTGTCGGGGTCCAGCGCAACCATGCCTGAGACCACGCCGAGCGGGCCGTTCTTTACGCAGGGCGTATAGAGAAAGCGCGGCTGCGGGCCCTTGGAGGAGGTGATGAGTTCGCGCATCTTCAGATCGCCACGCAGATGTTGGTGGTCTCGGAATAGAAGTCCAGTGAATGGCGACCGCCTTCGCGGCCGATGCCCGAGAGTTTGGAGCCGCCGAACGGCGTGCGCAGATCACGCGAGAACCAGGTGTTGATCCACACGATGCCCGCGTGGAACTGGCGCGAGACACGGTGTGAGCGCGAGAGATTGGTGGTCCACACGCAGCCTGCAAGACCGTAGGGGGTGTCGTTCACGCGGGCGATGACTTCCTCTTCGGTGTCAAACGGGCTGATGTGGCACACCGGACCGAACACTTCCTCGCGCATGCAGCGTGCGGTGTCGGGCAGACCGGTCCAGATCGTGGGCAGCACGAACGCGCCGTTGTCGCGCGCATCGCCAAACTTCGGCACGCCGCCGCCGGTCACCACCGTGGCGCCTTCTTCCACCGCCAGGCGGTAGTATGACAGTACCTTGTCGCGGTGCTCGTGCGAGATCAGCGAGCCCATGAATACGCCTTCCTCATCGGGCCAGCCGATGGTGAGGGCCTCGGTTTTTTTCTTGAGCGCGGCGACAAATTTGTCGAAGATAGAGCGCTGCACGAACACCCGCTCTGAGCACAGGCAGACCTGGCCCGAGTTGGTGAAGCTCGATTTGACGATGCCGTCCACGGCTTTGTCGAAGTCGCAGTCCTCGAACACGATGGCGCCGTTCTTGCCGCCGAGCTCGAACGAGATGTCCTTCACCCCGTCTGCCACTGCCTTCATGATGGCCGCGCCGGTGCGGGACTCGCCGGTGAAGGTCACGGCGTCGACTTCGGGGTGCTTGGTCATCGCCTCGCCGGCCGAGCCGGGGCCGAAGCCATGGACCAGATTGAATACGCCGGGCGGTACGCCTGCTTGCGCAAATGCCTCAGCCAGCAGCGTGGCCGACGAGGGAGTTTCCTCTGACGGTTTGACCACCATGGTGTTGCCGCAGATGAGGGCCGGGCCGGCCTTCCACGTCATCGACAGCAGCGGTAGATTCCACGGGCAGATACTTGCAATCACGCCGAGCGGCTTGCGCACGGTGTAGTTCATCAGGTCCTGCCCATTGGCCAGACGCGTCTCGAAATACTCGCCGTTCGCCACCTTGCCCAGATCGGCAAACGTGCGCAGATTGGCCATGCCGCGATAGATGTCGAGTGCGCGTGCCTGCGCCATGGGGCGGCCGGTGTCGGCCACCTCGGCGGCGACGAACTCATCGAAGCGGCGCTCAATCACGTCGGCCACCTTGTACAGCATGGCCGCGCGCTCCTGCACGCTCATGCGGCCCCAGGGACCGGTGAGCGCTTTGCGTGCGGCTTTCACCGCACGGTCCACCAGCGCCGCATCGGCCTCATGCACCTTGGCGAGCAGCGTGCCGTCCAGTGGGCTGATGTTGTCAAAGGTTTTCTCTGTCTCGACGAACTCGCCATCCACGTAGTTGCGTAGCGAGGTGAGGCTTGGCGGAAGGGCGAAGCGCGGGGTCGGGGTCATTTTTCTCTGTCTCCACGAAAGCGATCTGATGCCAGACAGTCTAGGCAGAGCCGGGTGCACTGAATAATGAATTCGGTTTGCGCATGTATTCCCGACAAGAATAGATAAGACGACTCAACCCGCAGTGGCAAGTGCGCGGCTGCGCACCAGATCGGAACGGCCATGCTGCACCAGCAGCACGGTGCATGCCGCGACGACTGCAGGTATGGCGATGGCCATGAAGTTGCTCGCGAGCGGCAGGTTCATGTGGACGATCATGCCGATCACGATAGGCGCCAGAATTGCGCCAACCCGGCCGACGCCGAGCATCATGCCGACTCCTGTCGAGCGAGCGGATGTGGGGTAGAACTGGCTGCAGTATGCGCAGGTCATGGTTTGCGTGCCGATGGTGCACGCGCCTGCGACGGCCACCACCACGAACAGTGCGGAGGTGGGCAGCTTGTGGCCCATGAGCGTGATCGCCAAGGCGGCGGCTACGAACATCAGAAAGGTGACCAGTTTGATGTGCAGGCGATCCGCCACCCAGCCGCCGCCGATGGCCCCGATGGTTGCGCCGACGTTGAGCACCAGCACGAAGGTCAGCGCCGAGCCGAGGCTGTATCCCGCCTGAGCCATGAGTTTGGTGAGCCACGAATTGAGCGCGTACACCATGAACAGCGCCATGAAGCAGGTGAGCCAGAACATCAGGGTGCTGAAAGCACGGCCGCCGCTGAACAGTTCGCTGAAAGCCGATTGATGGTTTGCGTTGGCTTGGCTGGCCGTGCCGGACAGCACGAACCGGTCGTCCGCCTGCGGCACGTAGCCGGGACTCAGATGGGAGAGCACTTGCTTGAGCGCTTCTGTCTGGCCTTTGCGCAGCATGTAGCCCAGTGATTCGGGCATCTGCATCCAGATCAGCGGCAGCAGTACGACCGGCGCAGCTGCCGCCAGAAACACGGTCTGCCAGCCATAGCTCTCGATCAGGCCCTTGCCGAGCAGCGCGGCCAGCATGCCGCCGATGGAGTAGCCGCTGAAGGTGAGCGTGATCAGCGTGCTGCGCATGCGCAGCGGAGAGTAGTCGGTCATTTGCGCGATCACATTGGGCATCACGCCACCGATGCCCAGACCCGCGATGAAACGCATCACGCTGAACGAGATCGGCTCGTGCATCAGCCCGGCGAGTGCGGTGAACAGGCTGAATATCGCTATGCACAGGCAGATCATCAGGCGGCGGCCGCAGCGCTCAGAGAGGCCGCCGAACAGGACGTTCCCGAACATCATGCCGAAAAGCGCCGAGCTCGCCATGAAGCCGGCCTGTGTAGCGTCGACTCCCATGTCCTTCATGATCGAGGGAAGGGCGATCCCCACGACGGCGAGGTCGTAGCCATCGAACACGATGGCAAGCCCACACCAGATCGCGACGATCCAGTGAAAGCGTGTGAATGGCGCCTCGTCCGAGGCGCGCTGCAGATCGATCTGTCGCATATTGTCTGTCTCCCTGGGTTTGTCGGCGCGGGGTGCGCCTGTTTCTTTGGGAGCAGACTTTATTCAGCGAACACTGTGTTGAATATTGAATTCGAGTCGCTTTGATGTAGATGGCAGATATAGATACGCCGTGTTGTCATTCCTGCACAGAGGATTGACGCCGCGCTTGAATGAAGCTTTGCACGATGGCGCTGTGCTTGCGGTCGGAGCGAATGGTGCAGCCCGTTGCCGTGGCCCCGCTCAGGTGATCGAAGGCGAGCACTTTCACAAGTCTCAATTCCTCAAAACGCCGCTCGAACGTCAGGCCGGATAGGGTGCACGGAGTCGTGCACCGCTCGCTTTTGATCAGCGCGCTACTGGAACGATGCCATTGAGCGCCGAGATGTAGTCCACCGGGTCGATGTTGCCGCCCGATATCACACACACCACATCGCCTTTGACGCGCGGGTCGTGAATGGCGGCTGCGAGCGACGCGGCCCCCGCGCCCTCGGCGACGACCTTGGCCTTGGCGTACAGCAGCTGCATGGCTTCGACCACTTGGGCGAGCGTGACGACACAGGTGCCGTCGATCAGCTCGCGCACGATGGGCCAAAGCGCGGGCACGACCGTGGGCCCACCGATGCTCTTGATGAACGAGTTCTGCGCATCGACCTGAACCACCTCGCCAGCGGCGAATGCAGCGGTGGCGGGCGCCGCGTGTTCGCCCTCGCAGGCCAGCACGCGCACGCCCGGCTGAAGCGCGCGGATGGCTGATGCGACGCCGGTGACCAGGCTGCCGCCGCCAATCGGCGCGAGCACCCAGTCGGGGCGCGGCAGGTCTTCCAGAATCTCGAATCCGATGGAGCCATTGCCTGCGAGCACGCCGTTGTCGGTGACGGGGTTGATCAGCAGTTCGGGCGCGTCAGGTGCATCTTCTTCGGTGATGTAGTTCCACCATGTCTCACCGCTGATGAATCGTACATCGCCGCCCAGTTTGCGCACGCCCTCGATCTTGGTGAGGGGGGCATCGGTCATCATGTACGCGGCCATCAACACGCCCAGTTGCCGCGCGGCCCAGGCCGTGCCGTAGGCCATGTTGCCCGAGCTCGACACCGCCACGCCGTGCGAGAGGGCGTCGCGATCGCGAGCGAGCAAGGCGGAGAGAGCGGGGCGCAGTTTGAACGCTCCAATCGGCTGCAAGGTCTCGAGCTTGACGAAGATGCGCCGGTCCTTGAGCGGCAGCCCCAGATCGATGAGGGGCGTGCGCCGCACGTACGGGTTGATGCGCTCGCGTGCCGCTGTCATCTCTGCGAGCGTGGGGCGTCGTGGTTGGTTGCGTTGTGGCTTCACGAGCTTGTCTCCTGAGGGGCTGTTCTTGTGTGTTTCGGAAGTCCTGTCAGCGGATCGGCGGCGCTGGAGTTGCCGTCTCTGGGCTCATGCTGCACGCTTTTTGCTGGCTTGCTTGCGAGTGGTTGGCGATGCACCTTTCGTCGCCGGGGAGGCAGGCTTTCTGACTGCTGGCGCACCTTTCTCAGCTTTCAATGGTTTTGCGTCTTTATCGCTCTTCAGGGCCTTGCGCTGCGCCAATTGTTCCTGAACGGCACTGGTGCGCTCGAACACATCCATCGTCGTGCCCGCGTGCTCGGCCATCAGAATGAGGGCGCGATCCACATCGCGGTCCAGCACTGCGTGGAGCAGCTCGGTGTGGTGTGCAGGACTCATGGCGTTGCGCAGTGCGGCGAACGCTTCCTGGGCATCCGCTTGTTTGTTCTTGAACACCGGAAGAATCGCAAGCACCCGGTGATGGCGCTGCAGCTGTTCATGTATCTGTGCCTGAAACCGCAGCAGCCATTTGGAGACCGCGGCGCTCAGCAGTGTCTGATGAAACGCGGCATGCAGGTTTTCCCATTGACTCAGCGTTTCGTCGGAAGGGTCGTCCACCGGCAAAGTGCAGCGGATCAGGCGATGGTGTGCGGCCACCAGCGTGGCCTCCCATTCCGCGTCACCGTTCTCGATGGCCTCCTTCAGAAGCGGCAGCTCGATGGCCTGACGTGCCCGTTGCAGATCATCCAGTTCCGCGCTGGACACGGGCGCCACGGCAAATCCGCGATTGCGTCGGTATACCACCAGCCGCTCCGCCTCAAGACGTGCCAGTGCCTCGCGCACCGGCGTCCAGCTCAGGCCGTAGCTGGCCTTGAGCGCCGTGGGGCGAAGAGCGGTATCAGCGGGCAATCGTGCGGCCAAAATTTCGCGGCGCAGCAATTGGTAGGCCGCGTCGGTCTTGGAGTCTCCGTCTTTGGTCATCGCGCTGGCATGCCTTTCACGCAAGGGTAACTACCAAGATTTATATCTGGTATGTAATTTAATATTCGATCACGCAAACTATATATTATTTTTGCGTTGCTCGTACTTACCGCCAACCCTTATATCCCGGCAACCTGCATACCGGGCAAAACAGGAGACAAAACATGGTTCTCACTTCCCGCGCAAGCTTCAACAAGGCGCTGATCGCCGGTGCCTTGCTGACCGTATTCGGAGGCAACGTCTGGGCCGAGCCGATGAAGATCGCCATCGCCAATTTTGGTGACCACCCGCAGCTCAACGAATCGGTGGCCGGATTCAAGAAGCAGCTCACCAAGGAAGGTTTTGTAGAGGGCAAGGATGTCGTCTACGAACTGAGTCATACCAACTTCGACGCCACGCTGCTGCCGCAGATGATCGCCAAGCTGCAGGCGGGCAAGCCCAAGCTGATGATGACCATCACCACGCCCGTCTCCCAGGTAGCCAAGAAGACGTTGCAGAACTCGGGTATCCCGATCGTCTTTAGCGTGGTGACTGATCCGGTCGCGGCCAAGCTCACGCCGTCGTGGGAGAAGGGTGACGTCGGCATCACCGGCTCGTCCGATCTGCAGGACATGGCTGCTGTGATGCAATTCGCGCACAAGCTGGTGCCCGCCTCCAAGAACTTCGGCATGCCTTACAACCCCGGCGAAGCCAATGATGTGGCGCTGCTGGAGAAGGTCAAGGAAGTGGGCGCGATCAGCAACTACAAGATCGTCTCGGTGGGCGTGGACAACGCCAACGATATCCAGCAACGCATCACCTCGCTCAAGGGCAAGGTGGATGTGCTCTACAACCCGACGTCCAACCTGTTGCAACCGGCCACGCCAGCTGTTTCCGCCGCAGCGCGCCAGATCGGCGTGCCATTGATGGGGGCTGATCCCGAGCCGGTGCACAAGGGGTTGGTGGTGGCTGCTGTTGCCGTGCGCTACGAGAAGGTGGGCGAGAACGCCGGCAAGATTGCCGCGCGCATTCTGCGCGGAGAAGACCCCAAGAACATCGCGCCGATGAAGCCCACGCTGGCTGACCACGAAACCGTGGTGTCGCGTTCCGCACTCAAGGCCTTCAAGATGACCGCACCTGCCTCCATTGCGGACTGCAAGTGCTTTGTGGATTGATTGATACCAGCGAAAACCCATTCAAGGCAATGTGATCCGGGCCGGGCGAATGCGAGCGTGCATTCGTCCGGGCAGGAATCCGAGGAGACAAGACAGTCATGCTGGAAGTAAGAAACGCACGCAAGGTGTTCTATCGCGGCAAGCCCGACGAGAAGATCGCGCTCAACGACCTGAACCTCAAACTGGGCACGGGAGAGTTCGGCATCATCATCGGCACCAACGGTGCAGGCAAGAGCACCATGCTCAACGCCATCAGCGGCGCGCTGCCGCTCGACTCGGGCTCGGTGGTGGTCGGCCATGAGGATGTCACCGATCTGCCCGTGCACAAGCGCGCCGAGCGGATCACCCGCGTGTTTCAGGACCCGATGAAGGGCACTGCGGCCAGCATGACGATTGCCGAAAACATGCTGCTGGCCGAACTGCGCGTGCAAAAGCGCACGCTGCGTCCCGGCCTCACGGCGGCGCGCCGCACGCTGTATCGCGAGCGCCTGTCGGTACTGGGCCTCGGTCTCGAAGATCGGCTCGATGCGCGCGTCGACTTGCTCTCGGGCGGACAGCGCCAGTCGCTTTCGCTGGTGATGGCGGTGAGTACGTCGCCGCAGCTGCTGCTGCTCGATGAGCACACCGCTGCGCTCGATCCGCGCACCGCTGACCTTGTGATGGCCGCCACCGTCAAGGCGGTGGAGGCCTTCAAGCTCACCGTGCTGATGGTCACCCACAACATGCAGCACGCCATCGACTTCGGTCACCGCGTGTTCATGGTGGACGCGGGTCGCGTGAAACTGGAGATCGGTCCCGATGAAAAGAAGGGCCTCACCGTGCCCGACCTGATCTCCCACTTCTCCACCAAGAGCGACCGCATGTTGCTGGCGAGCTGATCACCATGACCGAATTCATTCAAACCACCTTCTCGACGTTCTACGCACTCATCCCCGTCACCATTGCGCAGAGCCTGATCATGGGCTTTGTGGTACTCGGCATCATGCTGCCGTTCCGCGTGCTGAACTTTCCCGACATGACGGCCGAAGGCGCATTCCCGCTCGGCGGCTGCGTCGCCACGGTGCTCATCGTTTCGGGAATGAATCCCTGGCTGGCCGTGGCCGTTGCGATTCTCGCGGGCTTCATCGCGGGCTGCTGCACTGCATACATCCACCTGCGTTTTCGCATCCACACGCTGCTCGCCGGTATCTTGATGACGACGATGCTCTACAGCATCAACCTGCGCATCATGGGCCGCTCCAACATCTCGCTGTTCGGCAGCGACAGCATTCTGGACGTGATTCCCGTGGCCGACGCGGGCTCGCCATGGAACAAGATCGCCATCGTCGGCGTGCTGCTGGCGATTGCCTTCTTCGTGAT
The DNA here is from genome assembly GCF_011305995.1 of Diaphorobacter sp. HDW4A. Lineage (GTDB taxonomy): Bacteria > Pseudomonadota > Gammaproteobacteria > Burkholderiales > Burkholderiaceae_C > Diaphorobacter_A. The sequence goes on from NZ_CP049910.1 coordinate 1,560,580, forward strand.
GAACTACTTCTTCAAGACCGAAAAGGGCACGGCCATGCGCGCGGTGGGTGCCAACCCCGACATGTCGGAAGCACAGGGCATCAACGTGTGGAGCGCCACCATCGTGGGCATTGGCATCGCCGGTGGATTCTCCGCCATGGCGGGCGCGCTGATGGTGCAATCGCAAGGCTTTGGCGACATCAACATGGGCCTCGGCGTGCTGATCAACGGCCTGGCCGCGCTGATGATCGGAGAGGCCATCATCGGCAACCAGACGGTGTTCCGCCAACTGCTCGCACCCATCGTCGGTGCGCTGATCTATTATCAGCTGATCTCGCTGTGTCTGGCCGCCAACATGCCGCCACCCGACCTGAAGCTCGCCACCGGTCTGTTCGTGCTGTTTATGCTGGGCCTGCCATCCCTTCGCGGTGGCCGCAAGAGCGGCAGCGCACCGGGCCGTGAAGCCATGCGTGAACGTCCGGCAGGTTGAAGGCGACGGACCACGCGACATACAAAACACGAACGATTTTTCTCCATGCCCCCCGGATGCCCAGAACGGACAATCCAGAGGGGGCCGCATCTCTCGACAGGACTTTTCATGACAACCCAAAAACTCACACTCGCCGACTGCCGCGCCATGGACGCGAGCGACCCGTTGGCGAAGCTGCGCGACCAATTCGATTTGCCCTCTGATGTGATCTATCTCGACGGCAACTCGCTCGGCGCCATGCCCAAGGCATCGCTCAAGCGCGCACAGGAAGTCATCACGCAGGAATGGGGCGTGGGCCTGATTCGCAGCTGGAACACCGCTGGCTGGTTCGACATGCCACGCAAGCTCGGCAACCAGCTTGCGCGCCTGGTGGGCGGCAAGGATAACGAGGTCATCGTGACTGATACCACCTCCACCAACCTGTTCAAGGTGATGGCCGCCGCGCTGCGCCAGCAGAAGGAAAAGGCGCCCGCGCGCCGCGTGATCGTCTCCGAGCGCAACAACTTTCCGACCGACCTGTACATCACCCAGGGCCTGATGGACATGCTCAGCTCGCTGGGCAGTGCAGACTACGAACTGCGCTTGGTGGATGGCGTTGCCGGCCTTGAAGCGGCGCTGACCGAAGACGTCGCTGTGGTGCTGCTCACCCACGTGAACTACCAGACCGGCTACATGTACGACATGGCCGACATCACCGCCAAGGCGCACAAGGTGGGCGCTGTGACGATCTGGGACCTGTGTCACTCCGCAGGTGCCGTGCCCGTCGATCTGAACGGCGCGAACGCCGATTATGCCGTCGGTTGCACTTACAAATTCCTGAACGGCGGCCCCGGCTCGCCCGCGTTTCTCTGGGTCAACCCCAAGTACCAGGAAAGCTTCTGGCAGCCTTTGTCCGGCTGGTGGGGCCACGCCCGCCCATTCGCCATGGAGTCGAACTACGACCCGCATCAGGGCGTCAAGCGCTACCTGTGCGGTACTCAGGCCATCACGTCGCTCGCCATGGTCGAGAACGGCCTCGACACCTTTGCAGACACCCACATGGAAGAGCTGCGCACCAAGTCACTCCAACTGACCACGCTGTTCATCGATCTGGTGAACCAGGAATGCGAAGGCTTCCCGCTCACGCTGAATACGCCGATGGACACCAAATACCGTGGCAGCCAGGTGGGCTTTGTGCACCCGCACGGCTTTGCCGTGGTGCAGGCGCTGATCGAACGCGGCGTGATCCCGGATTACCGTGAACCACAGATCATGCGCTTTGGCTTCACGCCGCTGTACATCGGCTTTGAAGACGTGTGGAATGCGGTCGCTGTGCTCAAGGACATTCTGGTGAGCAAGAGCTGGGATCAACCGAAGTTCCATCAGCGCGGGACGGTGACCTGAGTACCTTCGGTACATATCAAATCGACGCATGCTTGCGTGGACTCGGGTGATCTGCAGCGTTGTAAATCCTGATCCGCACAAGCACCGTCCGACTCGTCTCAAATCTCTAATTGCGTCGCCCCCCCTGTGGCGTCTTGCTTGAGAAAGTGAAACCGCATCAATGTGCGCTGTCGCGCGCGGGCATGGTCGACTATTGGATGCGGATAGTCCTGTCCCAATTGCACTGCACAGGCATGCAATTTGAGCGGTTTCATCCCCGCCGGAAAATGGATGTGCTTGTCTGGAACCCGAGCCAGCTCTGGCACATAGCGACGGATGAAGCGGCCATCCGGGTCGAAGCGCTGTGATTGCGTGACGGGATTGAAGATGCGAAACCAGGGTTGGGCGTCGCAGCCGGTGGATGCGGCCCATTGCCAGCCACCGTTGTTGGCGGACAGGTCGAAATCGTTGAGGTGCTCGGCAAAGTGGCGCTCGCCGCGGCGCCAGTCGATGCCGAGATCCTTGGTCAGAAAGCTCGCCACCACCATGCGCAGACGGTTGTGCATATACCCCGTCTGGTGCAATTGGCGCATGGCGGCATCCACCAGCGGATAGCCGGTGCGGGCCTCGCACCATGCCTGCCAGAGTTCGGGTGCATCGTCCCATTGCACACCGTCATATTCCGAGCGAAACGACTGCGTGATCACATGCGGGTGGTGCCACAGGATCATGAAATAGAAGTCTCGCCAAGCGAGCTCTGACAACCAGATCTGTGCACCTTCATCGCCATACAACGCTTTTTGCTGGGCTAGCCGAGCCAATTGGCGAATCGACATCGTGCCAAACCGCAGGTGTACCGACAAGTAGGAAACACCTTTGCGTCCTGGGTAGTCACGCGCCTCCTGGTAGGCATGCATGCGTGGCAAAAAGTCTTTGAGCAGTTGCTTTGCGCCTTGCGTGCCGACAGGCATGGAGAGTTCCCGCAAGTTGGTGCGTTCAAAGCCCAGCTGTTCCAGTGCGACCATGCTCTCGTTGGCAGGCAGTGCTGCCAGATGGTGGGCGTAGCGCTCTACCGGATAGGGTTTGAGCTGAAAGTCGTTCAGCGCCTGCAACCACGCCCGTTTGTAGGGCGTGAACACGCTGTAGGGCTTGCCTGTTTGAGTCAGCACTTCATCGCGATCCAGGAGTACTTGGTCTTTGTAGTCGCTGAAAGCAATGCCCAGCGAATTCAAATCCCGCGCCACGCGCTGGTCTCTGGTGATGGCCGCAGGCTCATAGTCGCGATTGGTCAACACCTCTTGCACGCCCAGACTCTGTGCCAACTGCACAATGCACTCTGCAGCAGGGCCATGGCGAACAATCAAGCCTCCGTCTGGCACCCCAGAGCCAGCAGCGAGAGCCTTCAATGCCCCATGCAACTGCAAGACGCTCGCATGAATGAACTCCACTCGCCGATCCTGCTTGTTGGGTAGCGCGTCCAGAATGTCCGTGTCGAAAACAAAGGCGCAGTACACCTTTTCAAAGCGGCGCAACGCGTAGTAGATAGCGGCATGGTCATCACAGCGCAAGTCACGCCGCAGCCACACCAGAGCACTGGAGGTCGTCATGGTTGGTTCAGTTGGTGCTACTTCCAATGGCGCGGCAGACAGAGGCCTGCGCCGCTGACCCTTGGATCAATTTTGGAATTGAAGCACATGTGATCAAATACCATCCATCCACATGACCATCAACCCCGCGTGCATTGCAGCCAGACATGTCCTTGCAGGCATGCGTGACCGATTGCGCGGGGATGCGCTCCTTCAGTTGGCGATTTCGGGGTGCATCGAGGTCGAGCGCTCTGGTTTTCCCGAGCAAGCGATGTACGAGGCGGCGTCTCACTGCGAGGGGTGTGTGCCGTGCCAAGCTTGGGCGGGGGCCTTGCTGGATGAGCTGTTTCCAGAGCGTGTCGTGCAGCGCCAGCACGTCGCGCGATACTGCTGCCAGAGCATGTTCGATACGGTGACTTGCCGTGATGCGCGGGTGCGCTTTTCATTCGAGCGCTTTCGCAACGAGGACCCGTGCTGGTGCATCAACGGGGAATACGTCTTTGCGAACTACTGTCCTTGGTGCGGCACTCGGCTTCCCTGTCAGGCGTTCGAGGCGGATTTCCCGCCTCCGTCAGTCTGAATAACACCCCAGCCAACCCACCATCACAGCTTGATATCGGCCCCCTTCAACACCTTCCCCACCCGCTCATAGTCCGCGAGTAGTTCGGTGTGCAGTGCTTGCGTGCTGCGGCGGCTGCCGGGTTCGAAGCCTGCCTGGCTCAGCACGTTCTTGAACTCGGACGTATCCATGGCTTGTTGCACCAACTGCTGGATCATCAGTTGCTTGTCGGCGGGCAGGGCGCTGTTGGCCCAAAGGCCCATCCATCCGGTGTAGGTGAGTTGTGGCAGACCTGATTCCTGGAACGTGGGCACGTCGGGGAGCAGGGGCGAGCGCTGGGGCGAGGTGATGGCGATGGCCTTGATCTTGCCCGAGCGGATGAAGGGCAGGGAGGTGGCGAGGCCGTCGAACATCAGCGGGGTGTGGCCGCCCATGACGTCGTTGAGGCCGGCCGTGGAGCCCTTGTAGGCCACGTGTTCCAACTTGGCGCCGGTAGCCTGCGCGAGCAGCAGGCCGGCCACGTGCGACATGGTGCCGGGGCTGTAGGAGGCATAGCTCAATCCTCCCGGTGATGACTTGCTCAGCTGAATGACTTCCGCGAGATTCTTGGCCGCGACGCCGGGCGCCGCCACCAGCACGATGCCGCCGCGCGCGAGATCGGCCAGGGGCACGATGGCTTTGCGGGTGTCCTGTCGCATCTTCACGATATGCGGAATTTCGCTCACGAGGGAGCTGACGCCGACCATCAGGGTGTATGGGTCCACCGGTGCCTGCAGCAGATCATTGACCGCGATGACGCCGGCCGCGCCGGGCTTGGGGTCGACGATGAAGGGGTGCTTGGACAGCCGGTTGAGCTGATCGCTCAGGGCACGTGCGACCGCGTCCGCCGAGCCGCCCGCGGGCCCCGCCACCACAAGGCGCACGGGCTTGTCGGGCCATGCGTCGGTGGGCTTGGTCTCTGCGAATGAAAGGCCTGTCCAGCTGGCACCGAGCGCAAGGGCCGATGCGGCGCGCAGCAGGCTGCGGCGGGTGGGGACGTGGATGTTGTGTAGGTTATGCATGTCTCGGGTCTCCTGCCATTGGTCTTCTGGACGCGGCCCTGTCACTGTAGGCAAATGGCTCATTTGAATTTCTCATTTCACGACATTTAATTTTCAAAAGACGCCATGAGGTATAAACCCTGATGGGTATCAAGGCGAAGTCGTTAAAACTTCGCGACGTTTTTCGGGTGATGCGCTATGGATACGCTGGTCAGAACCGTGACCTTGAACGGTTTTTTGAACGTCTGCAATCTGCATGGCGTGAATTCACATCAATTGCTCAGGCAGGTGGGGTTAGATGCGAGTGCGCTGGTCGAGTCGGATCGGCACATCTCGGCCGAAACGCTGTGCAAGCTGCTTGATCTGGCGGCCAAGGAGTCGGGCTGCGCGGCGTTCGGCATCCAGATGGCGCAGAACCGGCAGACGCTGGACTTCGGGATTCTGGGCGTGCTGATGCGCCACCAGCCCAGCCTGCGCGACATGTGGCAGAGCGCCATTCAATACCGCAAGCTGCTCAACGACGCCACGGCGATTTCGCTGGAGCAGACGGGCGATCTGAGTATCCTGCGATTCGAGCTTCTGATCGACTCGCAGATTCCGCAGACGCAATCCTGCGAGCTGGTGCTGGGCGTGGCGATGCGCACCTGTCAGGCCGTGCTGGGCGTGGCGTGGTCGCCCAAGGAGGTGCGCTTCATGCACCCCGCGCCCGCAGAGCAGTACCAGCACAAGCAGTTTTTCGGTTGCCCGGTGAGCTTCAACAGCGAGTTCAACGGCATGGTGCTGCGCTCCGTGGACATGAACGCCACCAACCCTGCTGCTGATCCCGAATTGGTGCGCTATGCCGAGAGCGTGGTCATGCCGCTGCGCGCATTCGGTGACAACGCGCTGCTGCAGGAGGTGCGCAAGAACATCTATCTGCTGATGCCGCTCGAGCAGGCCTGCATCGAGCGCGTGGCCGAGCAGATGCACCTGAGCACCCGCACGCTGCAGCGGCAGCTCGACCACAGGGGCACCAGCTTTTCGGAAGTGCTCGACACCGTGCGCAAGAATCTGGTGCTGCGCTACATGAACAACAGCCGCTATTCCATCGGCCAGGTCGCATCGCTGACCGGTTATTCACGCCAGGCCTCGTTCACCCGCTGGTTCCATGTGAACTTCGGCATGAGCCCACGCCAGTGGCGGCAGACGCGACCGGCGTGAGTTGCTCGTGGCGACGCGGCGCGATCAGAACGTGTTTGCGATCTCAGCGCGAAGGCTTGCAGGATGCGGATCGGGAGGGGCTGCAAGGCGCAAACCGCAGCAATAGCTCGTGCTACAAGCGAGGATTTGCAACCCAGTAGACCGCCCGAGGCCGCACCTGCAAGACCGCGTGGAGATCGTAAACACGTTCTCAGAACGCGTCCATCGCGAGCGCCATGACCGAGCCGCCGCCGTGGCGGATGCTGTCGGCCTGCGCCGGGGCCTTGGCCAGAATGTGCTCGGCAAAGAAGCGCGCGGTGCTCACTTTGGCCTGCATGAAGGCCATGTCTTCTCCATCGGCTATGGCTTGCTCGGCTGCCAGCAGTGAGCGCGCGAGTTGCCATCCCGCAAACAGGCCGCCGGTCAGCATCAGGTAGGGCACGCTGCCCGCGTAGGCCTCGTTCGGGTGCTCCTTGGCGGTCGCCACCATGAAGCCCACTACGTCAAGAAACGCCTCGCGCGCGCTGGCAAGGCGATCTGCCACCACGCTCGCCACGAGGCTGCCACTGGTGCGCAATGCGGCCTCGGTCTCCGCGATCTGCGTGGCGATGGTGCGGGCAAGCATACCGCCGTCACGACAGGTCTTGCGGCCTACCAGATCGTTGGCTTGAATTGCGGTCGTGCCCTCGTAGATCGGCAGAATGCGCGCATCGCGGTAGTGCTGGGCGGCGCCGGTCTCTTCGATGAAACCCATGCCGCCATGCACTTGTACGCCGAGGCTGCAGACCTCGACACTCGCCTCGGTGGTGAAGCCCTTGACCAGCGGCACCATGAATTCGTAGAGCGCCATCTGCTCGCGGTGCACCTGTGCGTCGGGGTGTGCGTGGGCGCGATCAAACGCACCAGCCGCGGCACAGGCGAGCGCGCGGCAGCCTTCGTTCAAGGCGCGCATGGTCATCAGCATGCGGCGCACATCGGGGTGATGGATGATGGTCACGCTGTGCTTGGCGTTGCCGTCCACCGGGCGGCTCTGCACACGCTCGCGTGCGTAGGCCACAGCGCGCTGGTAGGCGCGCTCGGCAACGGCCAGACCCTGAATGCCCACGCCGTAGCGCGCCGCATTCATCATGACGAACATGCATTCAAGCCCGCGATTTTCTTCACCGACGAGGTAGCCAACCGCGCCACCGTGGTCGCCAAACTGCAGCACGGCAGTGGGCGATGCCTTGATGCCGAGCTTGTGCTCGATGGAGACACAATGCACATCGTTGCGCTCGCTCGGCGTGCCATCGGCATTGACCAGAAACTTGGGAACCACGAACAGGCTGATGCCCTTGACGCCCTCGGGCGCACCGGCCACGCGGGCGAGCACCAGATGGACGATGTTGTCCGCCATGTCGTGTTCGCCGTAGGTGATGAAGATCTTGGTGCCAAAGATCTTGTAGCTGCTATCAGCCTGTGGCTCGGCGCGCGTGCGCAGTAGCGCCAGATCGGATCCCGCCTGCGGCTCGGTCAGGTTCATCGTGCCGGTCCATTCGCCGCTCACCAGCTTGTGCAGATAGGTGTTCTGCAGCTCGGGGCTGGCGGCGGTGAGCAGGGCCTCGATGGCGCCATCGGTCAGCATCGGGCAGAGCGAAAAGCCAAGATTGGCGCTGTTGAACATCTCGGAGCAGGCCGCGCTGATGGTCTTGGGCAAGCCCTGTCCGCCGAGCGCAGACGGATGCTGCAGGCTCTGCCAGCCGCCCGCGACGAACTGCTGATAGGCGTCGCGAAATCCGGGCGCGGTGGTCACGCGACCACCCTCAAAACTTGCTGGGTGGATGTCGCCCTCGCGGTAGAGCGGCGCGAGCACGCCTTCGCTGAATTTTGCGCACTCTTCAAGCACGGCAGTCGCAGTGTCCTCGCCGAAATCCTCGAACTCCGGAATCTGCGCCAGCTCGGTGATGCCGGCGAGATGGCGCATGTTGAAAAGCATGTCCTTGATGGGGGCGGAATATGACATCGGAATACCTCGGGAGAATATTGAAAGCCAGAAGCGGGAAAGCGTCTGCATCACCTTCTGAAATTGTGGAAAGTGTTTGTGCAATGAAAGAATATGCGCTCTGTACAGACGTTTTGTCGCGCAGATGATTCTAGTTTGAATATTCTGCTTTATCGTTTTGGTAATTTATCGATTCGCGCCACTGTTGGGTGGCTTGCGTCTGGTCTGCGAGGCGTGCCAACTCCGTGAGCCCATTCGATGGTGAGTTATTTTTATTTTGTTTCAATGGGTTGTGGATGATTTCTTGCTTGGAAAAATGAGCTTCAGAAGGGTTAGGTGTTTTCCATGAGTGACGCTTTTGGAGAAAAAATTGGCGCAAAGAGAGAAATTTTATTTGCCTGAGTCCATATAGTTCAATCCACCGTTTCAATGCGCATTTGATTTTCGGTATTTTGCTGAAATTGGTTCAATGCATTGAATCGAGATGAATGCGTTCTCAAAAAAATCGCATATTCGAAGAATATCAATTTCACGATTAAAGGCGCCGTGCGCATTCATTCCCCGACCGTTTGATATCTAGTTGATTGATTGGAGTACCCCATGGCAAAGATGACCCGTTTCCACGAAGTGGGAGGCCCGGAAGTTCTCAAGTACGAGGACGTGGAGGTCGGTGCGCCGGGCGCGGGCCAGGTGCGTCTTCAGCATGGCGCCGTGGCGCTGAACTTTGCCGACACCTATTTCCGCAGCGGCCTCTATCCCGCGCCGCTGCCATCGGGCATCGGCAGCGATGCCTGCGGCACGGTCACGGCGGTGGGCGAGGGCGTCACGGCCTTCAAGGTGGGCGACCGCGTGACCTACACCGGCGCGCACAACACGCTGGGCGCCTACAGCACCGAGCGCCTGATCGACGCCTCCACATTAATGCGCCTGCCCGATGCGATCGCGTTCGAGACCGCAGCAGCGATCACCATGCGCGGGCTGACGGCCGCGTATCTGATGCGCCGCATCTACGACTTCAAGGGCGGCGAGACGATTCTGTTGCACGCCGCCGCCGGTGGCGTGGGCCTTCTGGTCTCGCAGTGGGCCAAGCTGCAGGGATTGAACGTGATCGGCACCGTGTCGTCCGACGCCAAGGCAGAGGTGGCCAAGGCGCACGGCTGCGATCACACCATCAACTACAGCCACGAGGACGTGGCCGCGCGCGTGCGCGAGATTACCGGCGGCCAAGGCGTGCATGTGGTCTACGACAGCGTGGGCAAGGACACCTTCGAAGGCTCGCTCAACAGCCTCAAGCGCCGTGGCCTGATGGTCTGCGTGGGCACGGCGTCGGGAATGATTCCGCCGTTCAACCCGCAGATTCTCGCGATGAAGGGCTCGCTGTTCCTCACGCGTCCCGCATCGGCTGACTATCTGGCCGACCCCGCAGAAAAGGCCGCGCTCGCCGCAGAACTGTTCGACCACGTTGCCTCGGGCCGCATCCGCGCCGACATCAGCCAGCGCTACGAACTGGCCGACGCAGTGCAGGCGCATCGCGACATGGAAGCGCGAAAGATCATCGGATCGGCCATCTTCACCGTCTGAATTCCAACGACAAAAACAGGAGACAAGACACCATGCAAGTCGAACAACTGGCCTGTTCCATCGGCGCTGAACTCACCGGCGTGAGCCTCAGCGATGCGGCGCACGACGACGCGCTGTTTGCGGAGATCCGCAAGGCGCTGCTCAAGCACCGCGTGCTGTTTCTGCGCAATCAGGACATTCCGCGCGCCGACCATGTCGCGTTTGCGCGCAAGTTTGGCGATCTCGAAGACCATCCGGTGGTCGGCAGCGATCCCGAGAATCCGGGCCTGCTGCAGATCTACCGTTCGGCCGAAAGTCCTCCCGAGCGCTACGAGAACTCCTGGCATTCCGACACCACCTGGCGCGAGGTGCCGCAGTTCGGCGCGGTGCTGCGCTGCGTGGAATGCCCGACCGTGGGCGGCGACACGATGTGGGCCAACATGGTGCTGGCCTACGAGCGCCTGCCGCAGTCGGTGAAGGAGCAGATCGCCGACCTGCGCGCGCGCCACAGCATCGAGTGCACCTTCGGCGCGGCCATGCCCACCGACAAGCGCCACGCGCTCAAAGAACGCTTTCCCGATCCCGAGCATCCGGTGGTGCGCACGCATGCCGACACGGGCGAAAAGATCCTCTACGTGAACGGTTTCACCACACATTTCACCAACTTCCACACCGCTTCGCGCGTGCGTGTGGGCCAGGACCACAGCCCGGGCTCTGGCGACCTGTTGCGCTATTTGATCAGCCAGGCGCAGATTCCCGAGTACCAGGTGCGCTGGCGCTGGAAGCCCAACAGCATCGCCATCTGGGACAACAGCTCCACACAGCACTACGCGGTGATGGATTACCCCGCATGCAACCGCAAGATGGAGCGCGCGGGCATCATCGGCACGCGGCCGTTCTGAGCGAGGCGAGTCAATCAGATGTACCGCTATCCCGACGATCTCACCTTCGTGCTCGTTCCCGGTCTGCGCGACCATGTGGAAGACCACTGGCAGACCCATCTGCAAAAGGAACTGCCGCACTCCGTCACGGTGCCGCCGCTGGAGCACGACAAGCTCAGCCGCGCCGCGCGCGTGCATGCGCTGGTCGAAACGCTGGGCGGCGTGGATGGCCCCGTGGTGCTCGTTGCGCACAGCGCGGGCGTGATCACCACGCTGCATTGGGCCGCGCAGTTTGGGCAGAGTTTTTCAAAGCCGATTCGCGGTGCCTTGCTTGCCACGCCGGCCGATCTCGACGAGCCGCTTCCCGAGGGCTATCCCACGCAGCTGCAGTTGCAGACCAACGGTTGGACCCCCGTGCCGCGCGCGGCTCTGCCGTTCCCGACCATCCTCGCCGCAAGCCGCAACGATCCGCTCGCACGCTTCGAGAGCATGGAGCGGCTGGCCAAGGACTGGGGCGCGCGCCTTGCCGATCTGGGCGAGGTCGGGCATCTGAATCCCGCTGCAGGCTATGGTCGCTGGGACGGCGTGCATGCGCTGCTCGGCGAGCTTGCGCGCCCGTGAATTGAAGAGGCCGCCGACATGAGCACCGACACGACGACGACCACCACCACCATCGACCGCGCTCCCGCGCTGCGCGTGGACTATGCGCTCGACCTGATCTGCCCTTGGTGCTGGATTGGCCTGCGCCACCTGCGCACCGCCTTGCGCGGCCTGCTGGCGCAAGACCCAGGCATCGCGCTGCAACTGCGCTGGCACGCGAGCACGCTGCTGCCGCACATTTCACCCGAGGGCGTGGCCTATCAGGCGTTCTACGAGGCGCGTCTGGGCAGCCGCGAGGCCGTGCTCGCGCGGCGCGCGCAGGTGCAGGCCCATGCGCAGCCGGTGGGCATTACGCTCGCGTTCGATAGCATCGAACGTTTTCCCAATTCGGCGCTGGCCTGTGCGCTGGTCAATGTGGCGCAGGAACAGCTCGGCCTGATCGCGATGAGCGACTTCGTCGAAAGCCTCTACGACGCGTATTTCGTGCAGGGGCAGGACATCGGCCAGGCGCGCGTGCTGTTGGATCTCGCACGCGCGGCGAGAGTGGAATGTTCGCCCGAGCAGCTCATGGCGGCCGGTTTGCGTTCCTGCAGCCTGCCGAGTCAGGGCGTGCCGCATTTCGTGTTCAACGAGCGGGTGCAGATCACCGGTGCCGTGCCTGCCGAACAGCTGCTCGCGGCGATGGCGCAGGCCTTGCCGAACGGAGTCACTGCATGAGCCTTACAGCGAACGCTGCCATTCCCGCAGGCAGGGCCGACGCGCTGCCACCCGGCGCGCGCAAGCTGGTGTTCATGGGGGAGGGCGAATCCGTGCTCGTGATGAATGTGGACGGCCAGTTCTTCGCGATGGAAAACAGCTGCCCGCACGCGGGTGCCTCCATCGCCAGCGGCCCCTGCGACGGCCACCGGCTGAGCTGCCCCGCGCACGGCCTGCGCTTTGACATCCGCAGTGGCGAATGCGTGGGCTCGCCCGGTATGCGCCTCGTGACCTTTGCTGTGGACGTGGTCGATGGCGATCTGCTGCTGCGACCCTCCCGTTGATTCATCGATTTTCAGAGAGTTGAAATGAACCCATCCGACCACCTGCTGGTGCCCACCGCATCGGCTTACACCTATCCCTTGCTGATCAAGCAGTTGCTGCTCAACTCCATGAGCCTGCACGGTGATCAGGAGATCACCTATCGCGGCGAGATGCGTTACCGCTACCGCGACTTCAACCGCCGCATCGGTCAGCTCGCCAACGCGCTCACCCAGCTCGGCACGCGCGCGGGCACCACGGTGGCCGTGATGGACTGGGACAGCCACCGCTATCTCGAATCCTACTTCGGCATTCCGATGATGGGCGCCACGCTGTTCACCGTGAACGTGCGCCTCTCGCCCGCGCAGATTCTCTACACGCTCAACGACTCCGAGGCCGAGGTGCTACTGGTGCACACTGACTTCCTGCCGGTCATCGAGCAGATCCGCGACCAGATTCCGAGGCTCAAGACCATCGTCGTGCTGTCGGACGACGGCAAGCCGGTCGAGAGCACGCTGGTCTTTGCCGGTGAATACGAAGCGCTGGTCACCAAGGCGAGTGCAGCGTTCGACTTCCCCGAGCTCGAGGAGAACACCAAGGCCGTGACCTTCTACACCACCGGCACCACGGGCGATCCGAAGGGTGTGTGCTACAGCCACCGCCACATCGTGCTGCACGCGATGGCGACGGCGCTCAGCGTGTGCTCGCCCGGCGGCTCGCAGCGCCTGTCCACGGCCGACGTCTACATGCCGATCACGCCGATGTTCCATGTGCTCGGCTGGGGCTTTCCGTACATCACCATCCTGCTCGGTCTGCGCACCGTGCTGCCGGGCCGCTATCTGCCCGAAGTGCTGCTCAAGCTGCGCGAGACCGAGAAGGTCACCTTCTCGCATTGCGTGCCGACGATTCTGCAGATGCTGGTGAGCGGCGCGGAAAAATCGGGCCAGGATCTCTCAGGCTGGAAAGTCATCATCGGCGGATCGGCGTTGCCGCCAGGCCTCTGCGAAGCCGCGCTCGCCAAGGGCATGGACGTGTTCGCGGGCTATGGCATGTCGGAGACTGGCCCGGTCGTCTCGCTTGCGCTCACGCCCGCGCAGGCCGAACCGCTATCCGCGCAGGACGATCTCAAGCTGCGCTGCTCCACCGGCCGCCCGTCGCTGATGGTGGACTTCCGCGTGGTCGACGAGAACATGCAGGACGTGCCGCGCGACGGCGTCACGCGCGGCGAAATCGTGCTGCGTTCGCCCGCGCTCACGCCGCTGTATTTCAAGAAGCCCGAGGCCTCCGAAGAACTCTGGCACGGCGGTTATCTGCACACGCAGGACATCGCGGTCATGCATGCTGACGGCGTGGTGCAGATCGTGGATCGCCTGAAGGACGTCATCAAGACCGGTGGTGAGTGGGTCTCATCCATCGAGGTCGAAGGCCTCATCACCCAGGTGCCCGGCGTGCAGGAAGCTGCCGTCATCGGCGTGCCCGATGCGAAGTGGGGCGAGCGCCCCATGGCCTATGTGGTGGCCAGGGGCGAGGTCAGCGCGCAGGCGGTGCGCGAGCACCTGCTCGGTCACGTGAACGCACGTCGTTTGAGCGCCTATGCCGTGCCCGAGTTGGAGCGCATCTGCTTCGTCGCAGAGATTCCCAAGACCAGCGTCGGCAAGGTCAACAAGAAGCAGTTGCGAGCGTCGCCGCCGCAAGCCATCTAGGCACTGAATCGACATCGTGATTCGGCCTGCCGGAGAAGCCTCCGGCAGGCCTTTCGTCGTTGCACGAATGTGCATTCCGAAAGTCGGAAAGTCCCTTAATCACAGGGACTTATCGGAATCCCCTAGTGGCGCGGATAGAGAAATCAATGGCACGAAAAGCCGAAACCCGAAGCGGCCAGAAAGTGACACTGCGGTCAGCGATGCGGCGCTCCAGAGCAATGCCCGCAGCGCAAAAAACAGTGCTCGAAACGAGCAGACAAGACCCTCGAAAAAGATCGATTCAGGAGACAACTTGAAAGCAAAACAATGGAATGGCCCACTGGCCCTGACCACAGCGACCGTCGCATCGGCCCTGTGCCTGACGGCCATGCCCGCATGGGCGCAGAGCAGCGTGACGATCACCGGCGCCATGGACATGGGCCTGCTCAACATGTCCAACTACAGCCGAGGCATCGGCTACCTGCCTACCAGCGCGCATGACACCACCGACACCCGCGCCAAGGATGGCGGCCTCGGCTCGAGCAACATCGGTTTCAAGGGCGTCGAAGACCTGGGTGGCGGCATGAAGGCCACCTTCCATCTGCACGGCAACATCAACCTCGCCAACGGCACGGCGGGCGGCCCCAATTCGAGCGCGACCACCTCGTTCTTCAACCAGATGTCCACCGTGGGCCTGTCGGGCAGCTTCGGCGAGATCAAGCTCGGCCGCCAGTTCTCTCCCGCCGCCTGGGCGATGATGCACACCGACGTGCGCGGCATGCGCTACTTTGGCTCCACGCTCACCGCGCTGGTGTCGATGAACGCGGCCAGCAAGTCCTGGATCGGCAACAACTCCAATGTCGCCTTCGGCACCATCTACGACGACAACACGCTGGCGTACACCGCACCCGTGTGGAACAACCTCAAGCTCGACTTCGCCTACACCTTCGGCGAAGGGCGCGGCAAGGCGAATTCCCAGCAGTCGGTGACGGCGCTCTACACCAACGGCGGCCTCAAGCTCTCGGCGCTGTACTACAACGGCTTCGGCAACAACTACGGCACGGCCGTGGCGCTGTACACGGCGGCTGCAGGCGGCAATGCCGCAGCGGGCACGCGCGCGGCCGAAGCGGCGGGCTTCTCGCCCACGGCCAACACCAACCGGCTCTACGCAGCAGGCGCGCTTTACAGCACGGGCGCATGGACCATCGGCGGCCAGTACTACGCGGCGCGCAACCCCTCGCATGCGGTGATGCCCGGTGGCTCCGACAGCCTCGACATGCTGAACTTCGGCCTCGGCTGGAAACCCATGCCGCAGCTCAACCTGTTGGCCGGTTACTACTACGTTCGCGACAACAAGAACGACGGTCACAAGGCTACGCAGTTTGTCATGGGTGCCGAATACTTGCTGTCGCGCCGCACCTGGCTTTACCTGCAGGGTGCCTACGTGACCAACAAGGGCGACAACATGGCGATGAGCCCGATGTACGCCACGCCCGTGGCCGCAGACCGCAACGTGCGCGCCTACATGGCGGGCGTGCGCCACACGTTCTGAGTGGCTTTGCCAGCAGCGCGACACGACGCCCGATTTGAATCATCATCACGGTAGACCGAAATTCATTCACCGCGCATCGGCCGGAATTCCAACCAGGCGACGCGGCCGATGACCGGGACCGTGATCACATCCCCCACGGGACGGAGACCTTCATGATTACCACCCACGCACAGGACGATTCCGCCGCCGGGCTCGCAGACAGCGTCAGCCGCCCACGGGCCTGGTTCGCCTTCGCGATGATCTTTTTGCTGATGATGTCTGACTACATCGACCGCCAGATCATCGTCTCGCTGTTTCCGCATCTCAAGGAAGAGTGGGGCCTGTCCGACAAGCAGCTCGGCGGATTGGTCTCGGTGATCTCGGTGGTGGTGGCGATCGGCAGCATTCCTGTCGCCATGCTGGCCGACCGCTTTGGTCGCGTCAAAAGCATCTTCGTGATGGCTTCCATCTGGAGCGTCGCCACCATCAGCTGCATGTTCGCGCGCAATTACGCTCAACTGTTCGCCGCGCGCGCCGTCGTCGGCGTCGGTGAGACCGGCTACGGCTCAGTCGGCTCGGCGCTCATCAGCGCCTTGTTTCCCAAGCGTTTGCATGCCACGCTGCTTGGCGCGTTCTTCGCCGCCAGCTCGGTGGGTGCGGTGCTTGGCGTGGTGCTCGGCGGCGTGATCGCCGAGCACTGGGGCTGGCGCGCGGCGTTCGGCGCGGTGGGGTTTCCGGGGCTCATCATGGCGCTGGCGTTCCTGCTTGTGCCCGATTACAAGAACGTCATCGTCAAGATGACTCCCAGCGTCAAAAGCGGCGGCGGCAAGGAAAAGATCGCGCGCCTGCTGCGCACCCTGAGCCGTGGCCCGACCATGTGGATACTCTGCGTCGCCGGTTCGTTCCAGATGATCGTCGTCTCCGCCATGTGGTCGTGGATGCCCAGCTTCTTCAACCGCTACCACGGCATGCCCGCCGTCACCGCCGCCAAGTACGCGGCCGTGCTGGTGCTGATCGGCGCGTTTGGCGCGCTGTTCTGGGGCGCCGTGGCCGACCGCGTGAGCCGCCGCCGTGGCTCGCGCAAGCTGGCGCTGCTCAGCATCACCACGTTCGTCACCGCAACACTGTTCATCGCCGCCTTCACGCTGCCGCTCATGCAGATGGCTCAGTTCGTGCTGATCCTCGCGGGTGGCTCGATGATGACCTGCACCGTCGGCGTCTCGGTCAGCGCGATTCTCGACGTCACCCACCCTGGCCTGCGCTCCACCGGCGCGGCAGTCCACGCCTTCGCCATCAACCTGTTCGGCCTCGCGGTAGGCCCGTTCCTCGGTGGCGTGATCTCCGACCATTGGAGCCTGCAGACCGCACTCACAGTGATCCCCGCAGCCGGCTTCTTCGCCTCGTTCTTCTACTGGAAGGCATCACGCCACTACGAGGCGGATGCGGTGATGGCGGCGCAGTTGCTGGAGCAGGCGGATGCCGCGCCGACCGGTGCGCAGGAGGGGGCAAAGGAGGCCGGGGTGGTGAACGGATTCAGCAAGGCTCACGCCTGAATCGGAAGGCGCTTTGTGCAGGTCTGGAATCAGGTTGCCCCCATTGCCGGTATCGCATACCGGCAAGCGAATCGTCGCAGACTTGAACGGCGCAGGCGCGTGCAAGCTGACGCCAGGCAGCGCCGGAACAGCGCTGCCGTTGACGGTTTCCTATTCCGGGGATCCCGCTTTCCAGACCACTCAAGACGTTCAGACTGCCAACGCGCTGAAAGTCGGGTCCGTGGTCTCCATGACTGCCACGCCGAACCCACCCATTGCGGGGAAACCACTCACCTTCGCGGTCACCGTGACGCAGATGCAAGCGCGAGCACTGAAAGCCAAAACCAAGGCAGCACCACTGCCCGCAGGAGTTGTTGAGTTCACCGATAGCGGCACGTCCATCGGCAGTGCGCCACTGATCAACGGGGCCGCAACGCTGACCCTCGCAGCTCCGGCCACACCGGGCGCTCACAGTTTCGTTGTTACTTATGTGGGTGACGATTTCAACGCGCAGGCGCAAAGCGCTCCGTTGACCTTGGCGGTTGCGGCGGCTCCAGCCATATCGCTTTCTCCGGTGCCGCTGTTCGACACGCTGTGGGAAAAGCTGCTGTCGATGGCCCTCGTGGGCTTTGCGGCGCGGGGGATGCGGATCCGCAAGGCTTGATACGTTACAACGGCTTTTCCCGCAGGAGCCCTGCAAAACGCTGCGAGGGGGCATAGACCCTGATGAGGTACGCTTGTGAGCGCAGATCCCATGCAACAGGCCGCAGGCTTGCTGCGCGCTCACCTCATCAGCCTCTATGTCGCCCCTGTTTCGCACGCTCTCATCCTTGCTGTCACTCGTTCTTTTCTCGTCGGCATGTTGGGCTCAAACTTTGAGTCTGACTTTTGACGATGGCCTCAACCCCGATACGCAATCGCAGGCGCAGGAGTGGAATCAGCGCATCATCGCCGGTCTCAAAGATGCGGATGTCACGGCGATGGTGTTTCCGTCGCTGGCGCGCATGGGCAGTGAACGGGGGATGGGCCTCATCATGGATTGGGCCAAGGCAGGTCACGCGGTCGGCAACCATACGGCGACGCATCGCAGCCTTGCATCCGCTGATTTGACGTTGGATGAATTCATCGCAGACGTCAGAATTGCCGATGCGGCGCTGAATCATTTTCCCACCTGGATTCCCATGCTTCGCTTTCCTTACCTCAAAGAGGGCAACACGCCCGAAAAGCGCGATGGCATGCGGGTCTGGATGAAGGCCAATGGCTACCGGCCTGCGCCGGTCTCGATGGATGCGAGCGACTGGTACTACAACCAGATCTACTCAGCGCATTCCAAAGCCGGTTCGCACGAAAAAGCCGCCCGGGTCAGGGCTGCATACGTTGAACATCTGCTTGACCGTGCGTCGTACTACGATGGCTTGGCAAAGCAGGTTCTGGGCCGAAGCCCGTCGCATGTGATGCTGCTGCACACCAATGAAATCAACGCGGCGACGCTGCCGGAACTGGTTGCCGCTTTCCGAAAGCGTGGCTGGACCTTCGTTTCGCCCGCAACGGCTTTCAACGACCCGGTCTACGCGTCTCAACCCAGCACATTGCCTGCGGGCGAAAGCATCATCTGGGCCCGCGCCAAAGCCAGCGGCATAGCGGGCTTGCGCTACCCCGCCGAGGATTCGGTCTATGAAGAGCCTAAGCTGCGTGCAGTGGGGCTGCTGCCGTGAGGTGAGATTCGGCTTCCCGTACTGTGCGCGAATGCCTATGCAAAAATGCGTGAATCACCATTCGTAGCTCTCTAGCCGCCAAGCCCATGCGACCACTTGTAGAACTCATCGATCAACAAGACCCCGCTTTGCCGCTCATCCAAACCTGGGCGCAGGAGGCTGATCTGAATGTGGAACTGCTTGCGCCTTCCAGCGAACGTGACACCGTGCTGCTCGATCTCCAGGTGACGACCCGCTCGCCGCTGGGTGCGATTGCGCATGACACGGGAGGTATTCTGATCGATGGTGGATGGCTTCGCATGCTGGGCTCCGGGCATGCGAGGCTTGGCCGCGATCTGAGCGGCTGGAATCGTGATCGGGCCAATGGGTTTCTGCTGGTTGCCGATGATGTCGTGGGTGGGTTCTTTGCGATCAATGGTGGAGGATTGGGCGACGACCGGGGCGCGATCCACTATTTCGCACCCGATACCTTGGCCTGGGAATCGCTGGAGGTTGGGCACACTGCCTTTGTGCAATGGGCGTTCAGCGAGCGTTTGCGGGAGTTTTATGGTGACTCGTATTGGACGGGTTGGGAGTCCGATGTAGCGGCCCTGGGTGGGGATGCCTGTTTTGGCTTCTATCCCTTTCTCTTTACTAGGGAGGGCTCGACCCAGGCCAGCTCGCGCAGGCCACTATCGGTTGGTGAGCAGTATGCGTTCAGCGTGTCCGGCGAGAAAAGCCCGACATAGCACGCATTGGATGAGTGCTTGTCGGTTGGACTTCTAACCATGATAGTCCCACATCGCCGCCTCAAAGCCAGGTGATGGGTGCCAAAGTTCAAACCCTGCCTGAACCAGCCATGCTCACCATTGAACACACCCACAGCACCATCCACATTCCCGCTCCGAACACCACATGCGTGAGCAAGCCGACCGCTCTGATCATCCATGGCCGTGCGGTGCGTGATGACGCGATGCCTGCGCCGAGTGCGGGCTGCAGGACCAGCCACGGGACAAGCACGGTGATGGCTCCGAAGAGCAGGGCGGATGTCCCGCTCGGGGGCCATCTGGTGAGGGTGAGCCAGAGGGTGGCGAAGGCGATTCCGGTGAGGTAATGCAGGGCCCAGCCTATGGGCTTTTCAAATCTTGTCGGCGGAGACTTCTGAATGCTGGCGTGGAACCAGGTGCCGTTCAGCCAATGCTTGCACCAGCGCCCGAGCATCGCGTAGTCCAGCGTCGCGATGCCGATACGGCGCAGGGTCCAGGACCACAGGTCCATCAATGCGGTCGCGCCAATGCCGACAACGAAGGCCTCTCCCCACCATTTCCAATCACTCATGAATGCTCCGTTTAACCTTGTCCGACTACAGTTCGGGTTGACTGTAGAGGCTCAAGTCGACTTGAGCGCAAGCGAACAATTGGGGGCACTGCATGAACATTTCCGAAGTATCCAGACGCTCGGGGCTCGCGGCCTCGACCTTGCGGTTTTATGACGAGAAAGGGCTGATCCAATCGATCGGTCGCCACGCGCAGCAGCGGGTCTTTGGCGAGGAGGTTCTGGACCGGCTGGCGCTGATCGCGTTGGGGCGGGCGGCGGGATTTTCGTTGCAGGAGATCGGCACGATGCTGCAAGCGGACGGCGCAAGGCCGCGCGTGGATCGCGGCATGCTGCGCGCGAAGGCGGATGAGCTGGATCGAAACATCCGCCAGTTGAAGGCCGTGCGCGACGGCTTGCGCCATGCTGCCGAATGCCCGGAGAGCAGCCATCTCGACTGCCCAGTGTTCCGGCGGTTGATGCAGGCGGCAAGTGTGGGCGAGTTCGCTGCGCTGCCTGCGATGGTGGCGAGGAGAGATTGAAGTGGTGTCGTCTCTTGCCGGTGAATGGACGGTTGATCGTTTGGGGCAATGCATCAAAAGAAGAGGTCACCGGGACGGTTTTTTCCGGCGGCCTTCGTCATCCGTGCAACTGCGAGTTCAGAACCCCACGGCGTTCTTTCCCTTGAGCTGCAGCATCTCGCGCGTTTCATCGGGAGTGGCGACCTGGAGATTCAGCGAGTGCAGGATATCCACGACGCGCCGCACCTGCTGGGCGTTGCTGGTGGCGAGTTGGCCGGGGCCGTCCCAGAGCGAGTCTTCGAGGCCCACGCGGACGTTGCCGCCCATGGTGGCGGACAGGGCGGCCAGCGGCATCTGGCTGCGGCCCGCGCCGAGCACGGACCAGTAGTAGTCGCTGCCGAACAGGCGCTCGGCCGTGCGACGCATGTGCTGCACGTCCTCGGGATGGGTGCCGATGCCGCCGAGCAGGCCGAAGACGGACTGGATGAAGAACGGCGGCTTCAATATACCCCGCTCGATGAAGTGCGCGGCGGTATAGAGGTGGCTGGTGTCGTAGCACTCGATTTCGAAACGCGTGCCGTTGTCGGCGCAGGATTCGAGGATGTAGCGGATCTCTTTGAAGGTGTTGCGGAACACGCGGTCTTCCGAGCCTTCGAGATAGGGGCGCTCCCAGTCGTGCTTGAACTCCTTCTGGCGCGCGAGCATGGGGTAGAGGCCGAAGTTCATCGAGCCCATGTTGAGCGAGGCGATCTCGGGCTTGAGCTCGAGCGCGGGCTGCAGGCGCTCTTCCACCAGCATGTTGGGCGCGCCGCCGGTGGTGAGGTTGATGATGACGTCCGAGCGCGCGGCAATCTGCGGCAGGAACTGGCGGAAAAGCGCCGGGTCTTGCGAGGGCTGGCCGGTCTCGGGATTGCGCGCGTGCAGGTGGACGATGGAGGCACCGGCCTCGGCGGCGGCGACGGCTTCGTCCTCGATCTGCTTGGGCGTGATCGGCAGGTGGGGTGACATGGAGGGCGTGTGAATGCCTCCGGTGATCGCGCAGGTGACGATCACTTTCTTCTGGGCTGCGGCCATGGGTTTCCTTGGGATGATGTGAACGGCGGAGCGGCTTACATGGCGGTCTTGCCGCCGTTGACCTGCAGGATCTGGCCGGTGATGTAGCTCGCGTGCTTCGATGCGAGATAGAGGATCGCGTCGGCCACTTCGTCGGGCGTGCCGATGCGGTTCATCGGGATGGTGCTCGCGACCATGGGGAGGTTCTGCGCGCCGCCCGCGATGCGGTCGAGCATCTCGGTGGCGATGGGGCCGGGTGCGACGGCGTTGACACGCACGTTGTGCTGGCAGGCTTCGAGCGCGACGGATTTGGTGAAGCCTTCAATGGCGTGCTTGCTTGCCACGTACATGGGCGCGAGCGCGTTGCCACGGCTGCCCATGGTGGACGAGAGGTTGACGATGGCACCGGACTTCTGGGCGCTCATCACGCGCATCTGGTGCTTGAGGCACAGAAAGGTGCCGAGCGCGTTGGCGTTGAAGGCGGCGGTGTAGTTCTCGACCGTCTGCTCCATGATGGAGCCGCGCGCGCCTTCGAGGCCCGCGCTGTTGACGGCCACGTCGAGACGGCTAAAGCGCTGCACGCACTGGTCAACGAGATGCGCGACCTGCGCTTCGTTGGCGACGTCGGCGCGCACAAAGAGGGCATGTGCGCCAAGGCCTTGCAGCTCGGCTTGCAGCGTGGCACCTGCGGCTTCGTTGCGGCCGCTCACGACGAGTGTTGCGCCCCCACGCGCAAACGCGACGGCAGCCGCGCGGCCGATGCCGGCGGTGGCTCCGGTGACGAGCACGACTTGATTCTCAAATGCTGTGTTCATGACGAGGTGTTTTCTCTGAGTGCTGCAATTCGGGTTCAACGGGAAGGCTGGTCTGTGTTCGTGCTGGCGTTCGCTTCAAAGCGCGCGACTTCTTCAAGCAGCATTGGTGCGCCCATGCTGTTGGCATGCAGGCCGAGCACGCTCACGCCCTGCAGCACGGCGGCGATTTCTTCCTTGGTCGCGCCAAGTTCGAGCGCGCGGCGGATGTGGCGGCGCGTGCCAGGGCCATACATGTGGGTGCAGGAGGCATCGACCGCGATGGAGATGAACTCCCAGACCTTGGGCTCGATGAGGCCCTTGGTCATGGGGTGCATGGCCATGTCGAGGAATTTTTCGGTCCACACGGGGTCGAGCTCGGTGAAGCTGTTCCACTCGGGATTCCAGTAGCCGCTCTCGCGCAGGCGGTCACTGATGGGGGTGTCGGGCGTGTTGGTGGTTGGAGTTGTCATGGCTGGTAGTTCATGGCGCGCAAGGCCTGGCCGGTGCGCTCGTTTTCACGCTTGAGGAAGTCGGCGAGCTCATTCATTGATTGCTTTGGCTTGCCCGCATCCATGCCGAGCGCGGCGAGCTGGCTCTTGACCGATGCGGAGGCCACGGCCTTGAGCAGTTCCTGCTGCAGGCGGTTGCGCACATCGGCGGGAATGTCGGGCGTGGACCAGACCGTTGTGCCCATGATCTGGCTGAGATTCGGATAGCCGGCTTCGGCCAGCGTCGGTACATCGGGCATGAAGGGCGAGCGTTCGGGTGAGGTGACAGCGAGCGCGCGCACCTTGCCGGTCTTGAACAGCGGCAGGGCCGTGCCCATGCCGTCGAACATGAACTGGATCTGTCCGCCCATCACGTCGGTGAGCGCGGGCGGCGAGCCCTTGTAGCCCACATGCTCCATGTCGAGACCTGCGGCTTTGTTGAACTGCATGCCCTTGATGTGCGAGAGTGTGCCGGGGCTGTATGAGGCATACGAAATCTTGCCGGGCCGCGCCTTCACGTAGGTCACCATGTCGGCAACGTTCTTCACGGGCAGCTTCGGATCGGCCACCAGCACCAGTGGCACGCTCGCGACCTCGGCCACGGGCGCGAGGTCCTTGAACGGATCGAAGCGGAATTTGTAGCTGTGCGGGCCCTCGGTCACCAGCGAATTGGGCGAGAGCACGAAGGTGTAGCCGTCGCGTGAACCGAGCATGGTCTCGACCGCGATGATGCCGCCCGCGCCCGGCTTGTTCTCGACGATGACGGTCTGCTTGAGATCCTGGCGCAGGCTCTCGGCGATGGTGCGCGCGATCATGTCGGATGCGCCACCTGCGGGCGCGGGCACGATGAGGCGGATCGGCTTGCTGGGCCAGGCGCTGTCGGCCAGCGCGTGAGTCACGGGCAGAGTGGCGAGAAGCGCGGCAAGACAGGCGCGGCGCGTGATGGAGGGAGCTGTGGAAGTCATTTGTCTCTTTCTCAATGCGCGGCGCAGAGCCCACCATCGAGCCCTGCGCGCGCTTTTCTCTTTTCTTTTTCTTGTTCGTCTTATGGTTTCAAGTGGCTTTCAGCCACGAAGAAATTCAGGCCACCTTGCGCAGAAAGCCTTGTTGGCCGCCATTGCGGTTCGGTGCAAAGCCGTTCTTCTCCAGCGACTCTTCGGTGGTGTCGTAGAACACGCCGATCTGGCACATCTCGCGCGCCTGGGCGGGCGTGGCGATGGGGCGGCTGCATTCCTTGGCGATGCGCACCAGTTGCTCGATCTGGGCGACGGTGCCCATCTTCTCGGTGCGGGTCTGGTTCCAGAGGTTGTCTTCGGTGCCGCAGCGCACGTGCAGGCCCATGGCGATGCCCATCATGTTGATCGGCAGGACGTTGAGCACCGAGGCCTCGACGGTGAGGATGGCGCCGTCCGGCACGGCGCGCACGAAGTTGGCCAGGCTGTAGATGCTGGGCGCGTCCATGCCGCCGCCAATCGCCACCCAGTTCATGACCAGCGGGCCCTTGTAGATGCCGCGACGCATCAGGCGCTCGACCGATTCGAAGCTGTTGATGTTGTAGCACTGGAAGGCGCTCTGGATGCCGGCTTCGGTCAGGCGGCGGATGTGTTCCTCGGCCCAGCCCGGCTGCGCGGGCACGGTCATTTCCTTGTAGGCATTGAAGACGGCGGGGTCTTCCATCGACGTGCCCTTGATGTCGCGCGCGTCGAATTGCTCAAGGATGTTCATCTGCGAGGTGTTGACGGTCACGGTGACCTGGTCGGGCTTGGGGTCGAGCTCGGCCAGCATGTGGCGCGTGTCGTCGGACAGCCACTTGGCGGCGGCGCCGTCGGTCTCGGGCGCGAAGCTGATCGAGCCGCCGACCTGGATGATCATCTCGGGCACGCGGGCACGCACGCCAGCGATCAGCTCGTTGAATTTGGACAGGCGCTTGCTGCCGCGGCCATCGAGCTCACGCACATGCAGGTGCAGCACTTGCGCGCCGGCGTTGTAGCAGTCGACTGCCTTCTGGATCTGCTCTTCCATGGTGACCGCGATCTCACCGGGGAAGTCATCGGGCATCCACGAAGGCGCGTAGGGCGCGGCGGTAATGATCAGCGGTTGCTGGTTTTCGGGGAACAGGTGGCCGTCGAGGAAGTTCATGGTGTGCCTTTCAAAAGCTTGGGTGGCTTGGTAGTTGGAATCCGCCAGAGGAAGGTGTTGAAGCGGTCTCCGATGACACTGAATTTAGGGATATAGTTGCTCTGGTGTTTGACGTTTCGGGACACTGATTTGTCCTTATGGGACACCAAGGGAAAACCTCTATGACCGCCCTGATGCGCAGCGCCAGCCTCACCCATTACGCCGATCTGGCCACCAGCGTGGGTCTCGTGCCGCTCGATATGCTGGCGGCCGTGGGCTTGCCGCGCTCGTGTTTTGACAACACCGAGCTGCGCATTCCGGCAGCCTCGGTGATGCGGTTGATGGAGCTGTCGGCCGAGGTGTCGGGCGAGGAGGCGTTCGGGTTGCGCCTGTCGGTCACGCGGCGGCTGTCGTCGTTCGGCGTGGTGGGCATGCTGGCGCGCGACGAGCCCACGCTGCGCCATGCGCTCGACACGCTCACGCGTTATCTCTATCTGCACAACGAAAGCCTGACCACTCAGATCCACGAAGCGGGAGGCGTGGCGGTGATCGAGCAACTGCTGCTGCCGTCGGTGGGCGCGGGGCGGCAGTCGGTGGAGCTGGCGATGGGCGCGCTCTACCACACGCTGTGCCTCGCGCTCGGCAAGGATTGGCAGCCGCGCAGCGTGAGCTTCATGCATCCGCAGCCGGCCAATCTGTCATGGCATCGCAGCATCCTCGGCAGCAACCTGCTGTTCTCACAGGATTACAACGGCATAGCGCTGCTGTCGAGCGACATGGACGCGCCGCTGCACTTTGCCGATCCCGCCATGCGCCAGCAGGTGCGCCAGTTGGTGCATGACGATCTCGCGGGCCACAGCTTCACTTTTCGCGACGAGGTCGAGCAGTTGATCACCGCGCTGCTGCCCACGGGCCGCTGCAGCGCAGACCAGATCGCCATGCATCTGGGCGTGGACCGGCGCACGGTGCACAGGCGGCTGCTCGTGCACGGTACAACGTTCACCGAACTGCTCGACGAAATCCGCGCCGAGCAGGCGCAGCGGCTGATGGACTACGGCGACCGCAAGCTCTCGGACATCGCCCCGCTGCTGGGTTTCAGCAGCCTGAGCGCGTTCTCGCGGTGGAAGCGTGGGATGGGCGCGAAGAACAAAGCGCAGGGGTGATCAACCGCCGTCGTCCAGTACCTCAAGCCGGTAGCCGACGCCGTAGACCGAGCGGATCGGCTCGTCCTCGCTGCCCGCGTCGAGCAGCTTGCGGCGCAGGTTTTTGATGTGGCTGTCGATGGTGCGGTCCACGACCACGCGGTGATCGGGGTAGAGCCGGTTCATGAGCTGGTCGCGCGACCACACGCGCAGCGGCGACGCCGCGAGCGAGCTGAGCAGGCGGAACTCGACTGGCGTGAGATCGAGAGCACGGCCGCGAAATCGCGCACCGAAGTTGGCCTCGTCGATCTCAAGCACCCGCGCCATCTGCGCGGGCGAGTGGCGGTAACGCCGCAGCACGGCGGTGACGCGGGCCACCACCTCGCGCGGGCTGAACGGCTTGCAGACATAGTCGTCCGCGCCGACTTGCAGGCCGAGCAGGCGATCCACCTCGTCGACCCGCGCGGTCACCATGATGACGGGCACCTCGCTGCGCGCGCGCAGGTCGCGGCACAGGTCCACGCCGCTGCGGTGGGGCAGCATCAGGTCGAGCAGGACGAGGTCGTGGTGGCGCTGCGCGTAGGCGTCGAGCACTTGCGCGCCGTCGGCGATCCATTCGGTGCGAAAGCCTGCGGCCTTGAGGTAGTCGCCGAGCACCGAGGCAAGGCGCGGTTCATCCTCGACGATGAGAATGAGGGCACCGCCGGTGGGCGTGTTCTGGTCGTCGCTCGTCATGTGGATGCTCATATTCACGCGCCTGTTGGTGGTGCCTGCAGCGGAATGCGGATGACGATGCGCAGGCCGCCGAGCGCGGAGGCCTCGGCGTGGATGCTGCCGCCGTGCGACTCGACGATGTTCCGGCAGATCGCAAGGCCCAGGCCGCTGCCGCCGCTCGCACGGTTGCGTGAGGCCTCGACGCGGTAGAAGCGGTCGAACAGGCGCTCGCGCTGCTCGGGTTCGACGCCGGGTGCGGAGTCTTCGATGCTGACGTGGGCCTCGCCGCCGGACTCGTGGATCTGCACCTGGATGCGGCCGCCCGCATCGGTGTAGCGAATGGCGTTCTCGAGCAGGTTGGACATGAGCTGCTGCAAGCGGCTCTCGTCGCCGTGAATGTAGATCGGCGCGTCTTCGGTGCCGATCAGCTGCAGCGCAAGCCCGCTGTCGGCCGCGCGCGCCTGCAGGTTGACGGCGGTGGACTGCACGATGCGGCGCAGGTCGATGTTCTCGAACTCGTAGCTGAACTGGCCGGTCTGCGTGACGGCGAGATCGTAGAAATCATCGACCAGCTTGTGGAGCTGCTGCACCTCGTTTTGCAGCGGCGCGAGCGTGGCGAGGTTCATCGGGCGGATGCCGTCCTGAATGGCCTCGAGTTCGGCCTTGAGCACGGCCAGTGGCGTGCGCAGCTCGTGCGAGATGTCGGCCATGAAGGCGCGGCGGTTCTGCTCGATGTTCTCGAGCTTGCTGGCGAGCTGGGAGATGTCGCTTGCAAGCCGGTCGACCTCGTCGCGGTTCATCGACGCGATGCGCTGCGAGTAGTCGCCCTGCGCGAGCTTGTGCACGAACTGCGTGAGCGCCTTGAGCCGCTTGAGCAAGGTGCTGGTGAGCAGCAGCGAAATCAGCGCGGCCACCAGCACCGAGGCCGCACCGTTGACCCACCGGGCGCGTACCTGCGCGTCGTAGAAGCGCACATCGCCCGCGCTGATGGCCTTCTGGAATGGAACCATCGCAAGCCAACCTACCTGCGTACCGTTGCTCAGCACGGGCAGGCGCGTGGAGTCGTTCTCCATGCTGGCATTGGTGTTGCCCGCGATCAGATTGCCCTGCATGTCGAACAGCGCCAGGCGCGGCACCGCGCCGGTCTGGTCGGATACCGGCGGCACGCCACGCACCGGTGGCTCCGAGCCGTCCTGCGGGCGCATCATGTGGAACCATTCGCGGGTGTTGGTGCGCAGGAACTCCCAGTCGCCATGCTCTGCATAGGCCGCGCCGACCTGCGGCGCGATGCCGCGCATGCGCTCTACGCCTTGCTCGTTGAGATAACCCAGAAAATCGCGGGTGAAGAAGTGGCGCGCGAACACGCCGTTGATGGCGAGCACCACGGCGCAGGCGGCAAGAATCGCGAGAAAGAGTTTGACCGAGAGTCTCAGTCGCATGGGCTGGCCCGAAAAGTGTGGAGACCGGGCGATTGGGCACCAGAGCGGTGCGCGGCGTCAACTGGGCGGCAGGACATGCGCAGACAGTGCAGGGAATTCCATACTTCCTGCACATTTGGAATCGAACATGGGTGCTTTCCAATCTCAGCACCCGTCAGATGGCCTCGTTTGCATGCTCTTTTTCCGGCAGGCGGCATTTCAGCCGCCTTTCTTTTTTGTCGCTTGCGCTGATCGCCGCAGGGCTAGTGGCGGGCTGCGGAAAGCAGCCACAGGCGGCACAAGGACCGGGAGGCCCGGGCGGAGCGCAGATGGCGATGGTCAGCGTGCAACCGGTGGTCGCCCAGCAGTTGGTGATGGAGCAGTCGCTCGTGGGGCGTACGGCGGCGCACATGGTTTCGGAGGTGCGGCCACAGGTCGGAGGCATCATCTTGAAGCGCCTGTTCACGGAAGGCCAGAGCGTGAAGGCGGGGCAGGTGCTCTACCAGATCGATCCGCGCACTTATGAGGCCAGCCTTGACAGCGCCAAGGGCCAGCTCGCGCAGGCCGAGGCGGCGGTGCTTGCGGCCAAGCCCAAGGCCGAGCGGTATCAGAATCTCGTGAAGATCGACGCCATCAGCAAGCAAGATGGCGACGACGCCATCGCCACGCTGCGCCAGAACGAGGCGGTCGTCGTATCGGTCAAAGCGGCGGTGCGCGCGGCCCAGATCAACCTGGAATTCACCAAAGTGACCGCGCCGATCAGTGGCCGCATCGGCACCTCGACGTTCACGCCGGGCGCGCTGGTCACGGCCAATCAGACCAATGCGCTGAGCACCATCCAGCAGCTCGATCCCCTCTATGTGGACGTGACGCAGACCAGCGCCCAGTTGCTCGCGCTGCGCAAGCAGATCGCCAGCGGCGCGCTCAAGGAGGTGAACGGCCGCGTGCCGGTGAAGATCGTGCTCGAGGACGGCAGCAGCTACGCGCATCAGGGCACGCTGGAGTTCATCGGCACCTCGGTCGATACCGGCACAGGCAACGTCTCGCTGCGCGCGATGGTGCCCAATCCGGAGGGCCTGCTGTTGCCCGGCACCTATGTGAAAGCGGTGATGCCGTCTGCGGTGAACGACCGCGCGATCCTGCTCGCGCAGAGCGTGGTTTCGCGTAACACCAAGGGCGAGCCGGTGGTCAAGCTGGTGGGCGAGTCGGGCAAGGTCGAGGAGCGCCTGATCCAGACCGGCGACGCGATCAACGATCAATGGGTGGTCACCAGCGGTTTGAAGGAGGGCGAGAGGGTCATCGTCGGCGGTGCGAGCACGGCGCGTGCGGGGCAGGACGCGAAGGTCGTGGAGCCAGCGGCAGCAAAGGCTTCCGCAGCGCAGGCCCCTGCGAGCGCGGCCAGTGCGGCCAGCGCGCGTTGAGAGGAAGCACCACCGATGTCACGCTTCTTCATCGACCGGCCCATCTTCGCGTGGGTCATCGCCATCGTCATCACGCTTGCAGGCCTGCTGTCGATTTCCACGCTCCCCGTGGAGCAGTATCCGAACATCGCGCCGCCCTCGGTGACGATCCGCGCCACCTACACCGGAGCATCCGCCGAGACCACTGAGAACTCGGTCACCCAGGTGATCGAGCAGAACATGACGGGCCTCGACAACCTGCTCTACATGAGTTCGAGCAGCACGTCGGCGGGCAGCGCGCAGGTCACGCTGACCTTCGCCTCGGGCACCAATCCCGACATCGCGCAGGTGCAGGTGCAGAACAAACTGCAGCAGGCGCAGTCCAAGCTGCCAGACAGCGTGCAGGCCACGGGCGTCACCGTCACCAAGTCCTCGGGCAACATTTTCATGGTGCTGGCTTTCCATTCGGAAGACGGCAGCATGGATGGCACCGACATATCCGACTACATGTCCTCGTCGCTGAAGGACCCGATCAGCCGCGTGAACGGTGTGGGCAACGTGCAGGTCATGGGTTCGGAATACGCGATGCGCATCTGGCTCGATCCCGAGAAGATGCGCACCTACTCGCTGATGCCGTCCGATGTTTCCGCCGCGCTCAGCGCGCAGAACGCCGACGTGTCTTCGGGCTCGCTCGGCGAGGTGCCAGCGGTGCAGGGCCAGTTGCTCAATGCGACCGTGAAGTCGCGCAACCGCCTGCAGTCGGTAGATCAGTTCAAAAGTATCGTGCTCAAGTCTGACAGCCGCGGCGCCGTAGTGCGCCTGTCCGACGTGGCGCGCGTGGAGCTGGGCAGCCAGTCGTACTCGTCGGTCGGCAAGTTCAACGGCAAGCCCGCCGCCGCGCTCGGCATCGAGCTGGGTTCGGGCGCGAACGCGATGAACGTGTCCGACGCGGTCGAGGCCAAGCTCAAGGAGCTGGCTCCGTATTTCCCAAGCGGCCTTTCCTACAAGATCGCGCACAGCACCACGCCGTTCGTGAAGATCTCGATCCACGAGGTGGTGCAGACGCTGTTTGAGGCCATTGTGCTGGTGGTCGCGATCATGTACCTGTTCCTGCAGAACTGGCGCGTCACGCTGATTCCGGCGATTGCGGTGCCGGTCGTGCTGATGGGTACGTTCGGCGTGCTGTCGGTGTTCGGCTATTCGATCAACACGCTGTCGATGTTCGCGATGGTGCTGGCCATCGGCCTGCTGGTGGACGACGCCATCGTGGTGGTTGAGAACGTCGAGCGGGTGATGAGCGAGGAGGGCCTGTCGCCGTATGAGGCCACGCGCAAGTCGATGGGCCAGATCACTGGCGCGCTGGTCGGCATCGCGCTGGTGCTCACGGCGGTGTTCCTGCCGATGGCTTTCTTCGGCGGCTCGACCGGCGCGATCTACCGCCAGTTCTCGGTGACGATCGCGTCGGCCATGCTGCTGTCGGTACTGGTCGCGATGACGCTCACCCCGGCGCTCTGCGCCACCATGCTCAAGCCCATTGAAAAGGGCGGCCATGTCACGCCGCGCGGGCCGCTAGGGCGTTTCTTCGCGTGGTTCAACGAGCGCTTTGACAGCATGTCGCGCGGCTATGCGGGTGGGGTGAAGCGGATTGCGAAGAACCGCACGATCAGCCTTATCGTATTCGCCGCGATTCTCGGCGCGATGGCGCTGCTGTTCATGCGCCTGCCAACCTCGTTCCTGCCTGAAGAAGATCAGGGCGCGCTGTTCGTGCAGATCAAGCTGCCTGCGGGCTCGACCCAGCAGCAGACGCTCAAGGTGATGGACGCCGTGTCCGAATATGTGCGCGAGCAGCCCGAGGTGGATTCGGTGATGGCGGTGGCGGGTTTCAGCTTTTCGGGCAGCGGCCAGAACGCGGGCATGGGCTTCATTCGCCTGAAAGACTGGAGCCTGCGCAAGGCCGATGCCAACGCCATCGGGCGGCGCATCACCATGGCGATGATGCAGCGCTACAGCGATGCGCAGATCTTTGCGATTGCGCCCTCGGGCATTCCGGGGCTGGGGCAGAGCGCGGGCTTTACCCTGCAGCTGCTTGACCAGAACGGCGCGGGCCACGAGGCGCTGGTCGCCGCGCGCCAGCAGTTGCTCGCGCTTGCTGCCAAAAGCACCAAGGTGCAGGCGGTGCGCTATGGCAGTCTGGAAGATGCGGCCACGTTCAACATCAACGTGGACGACGCCAAGGCCGGCGCGCTCGGCGTCTCGCAGGGCGACATCAACAGCACGCTTGCGACGGCGCTCGGTAGTACCTATGTGAACGACTTCGTCAACCGGGGCCGCATCAAGAAGGTGTATGTGCAGGGCGATGCCGATGCGCGCATGCTGCCGGGCGACCTGAGCCGCTGGTCGGTGCGCAACGCGAGCGGCAACATGGTTCCGTTCTCGTCGTTCTCGACCACGGGCTGGGGCAACGCGGCCGCAGCGCTCGCGCGCTTCAACGGCACGGCGTCGATGGAAATCAGCGGCCAGGCCGCGCCGGGCGTGAGTTCGGGCGAGGCCATGGCCGAGATGGCGCGGCTGGTCAAGGATCTGCCGGGCGGCTTTGGCTACGCCTGGTCGGGCCTGTCGTTCCAGGAGCAGCAATCGGGCTCGCAGGCGCCGCTGCTCTATGCCGTGTCGCTGCTGTTCGTGTTCCTGTGTCTCGCGGCGCTGTATGAGAGTTGGTCGATTCCGTTCTCGGTGATGCTGGCTGTGCCCATCGGCATCGTGGGTGCGCTGCTGTTCACCACGCTGAGGGGCTTGAGCAATGACGTCTACTTTCAGGTGGGCCTGCTCGCGACCATCGGCCTTGCGGCCAAGAACGGTATTCTGATCGTCGAGTTCGCCAAGGAGTTGCAGGATGAGCAGGGCATGTCGCTGATCGACGCCACGCTGCACGCCGCGCAGCAGCGCCTGCGCCCGATTCTGATGACCTCGTTCGCCTTCATGCTCGGCGTGCTGCCGCTGGTGATCAGCAAGGGTGCGGGCTCGGGTGGTCGCCACTCGCTGGGCACGGGCGTGCTCGGCGGCACGCTGGCGTCGACGCTGCTGGGCATCTTTTTCGTGCCGTTGTTCTATGTGATCGTGCGCAGCGTGTTCAAGTCCAAGCCGCGCCCATCGCAACAATCGTCCGAACAGAATCTGGTGGTGCAGCCATGAACCCAATGAACAAGAAAAAGAAGATCAGCGTGCGCGCCGTGGTCTGCGCGATGGCGGTGATGCTCGGCGGCTGCGCCAGCATGGCGCCCGACTATGCGCAGCCGGAGCTGTCGGTGGCCCCGGCCATCGGCGCGGCAAGCATGGCGGCGCAGGAGTTGCCCGCGCTGCAGTGGGAACAGGTGTTCGTCGACGCGCGGCTCAAGCAGGTGATCGATCAGGCCATGGCCCATAACCGTGATCTGCGCGTGAGTCTGTTGAACGTGGAGAAGGCGCAGGCGCAGTACCGGATCCAGTCGGCCGACCTGTTTCCGAGCATCGCGGCCACGGCCAGTCAGACGGCGGCGCGCAGCGCGGTGACGGACACAAGCGGCGGCATGCGTGGCCAGATCAGCCGTTCGGCAGGCCTGAGCGTGGGCTTCACGAGCTGGGAGCTTGACCTGTTCGGCCGCGTGCGCAGCCTGAAGAATGAGGCGCTCGAGAGCTATCTCTCGCTTGAGGAAACGGGCCGCGGCACGCGCATCAGTCTGATCGCCGAAGTGGCGAGCGGCTGGCTGACGGTGGGCGCATACCAGCAGCGCCTCGCGCTCGCGCAGGAGACGCTGGCGAGCCAGCGCAAGACGCTGGAGCTCACGCGCAACAAG
Source organism: Diaphorobacter sp. HDW4A (assembly GCF_011305995.1). GTDB lineage: Bacteria > Pseudomonadota > Gammaproteobacteria > Burkholderiales > Burkholderiaceae_C > Diaphorobacter_A. The sequence goes on from NZ_CP049910.1 coordinate 1,594,045, forward strand.
CATGAATTCGGTGTGGCCTCGGCTGTCGATGTGAGCCAGGTCGAGACCAGCGTGGAGAGCGCGCGCGTTGATGTGGCGAGCTACACCACGGCGCTCGAGCAGGCGAGCCATGCGCTCGATCTGGTGGTCGGATCGCATGTGGGGGCAGATCTGCTGCCGACGATATCGAGCGATGGTAGCGGCGGCGTGGCGCTTGCGGCGCTGCCGGATTCCATCGCGTCCACCACCTTGCTCAAGCGCCCGGACGTGCTGGCAGCAGAACATGCGCTCAAGGCCGCGAATGCCGACATTGGCGCGGCGCGTGCGGCGTTCTTCCCCAAGGTGTCGCTGTCTGCGGCGGCGGGGCGCGGCAGCGATGCGCTGTCCAATGTGTTCGACGTGGGCACACGCACCTGGTCGTTCATTCCGAGCGTTTCGCTGCCGATCTTCAATGCCGGTGCGCTCAAGGCGTCGCTCGATGTGGCCGAGATCCAGAAGAACATTCAGATCGCGCAGTACGAAAAGAGCATCCAGAGCGCATTCAGCGAGGTGGCAGACGCGATGAGCGTGCGCGCCCACATCGGCGAACAGCTCAACGCCCAGCGCGCGCTGGTCAAGGCGTCGCAGACCAACTACGAGCTCTCGGACGCGCGCTACCGCAACGGGGTGAACAGCTATCTGCAGGCGCTCGACGCCCAGCGCTCGCTTTACGGCGCGCGCCAGTCACTGATCACCCTGCAGCTCAGCGACGCGGTGAGCCGGGTGAATCTCTACAAGGTGCTGGGCGGGTAGCGTTCAGACAGCTCTCAGAGTCCCGGCGAGATGGTCTTTTCGCAGTCGGCCGTGATCCACACGCCGGTGGCGGTGAAGTTGTCGTTCGCACCGCTGCCGGTGCGCTCGACCTCTTCCATGAGGGCGTTGATCCAATCTTGCACACTGACGGCGCGAACCAGACTTTCCTCAATGAATGCAGTGTTGAGAATGCTCCAGACGCCATCGGTGCAGATCAGAAAGGCGTCGCCATCGGCCAGCGCGACGGGTGCATCAAGCACGCTGGGGCCGACCTCGCTGCTCGCGCCCGCAGCGCCGAGGAGCACGTTGCGCTTGGGATAGTTGGCGGCGTCCTCCTCGGTCATGAGGCCAGCGGAAACGAGACTCTGCACCACGCTGTGGTCTTCGGTCATCGTGAGCAGTTCATCGCTGCGAAACCAGTAGATGCGCGAGTCGCCCCAGTGCGCCCAGATGGCGCGCTGGGAGTAGGTGTCGATGCGCAGCTCGGCAATCGTGGTGCACATCTTCGACAGCTCGGGGTTCTGCGACTGTTCGCGCTTGATGGTGTCCGATATCGCGACGATCTGGTGGGAGAACTCGTCTGGGTCGAAGGTCAGCGGGTTCTTGCGCACGGCCGCCATGGCCAGTGCCGCGGCATGCATGCCGCCCGCCGCACCGCCCATGCCATCGGCCACGGCGAACGAGATGATCTCGCCTTCACGCGCGTGGCAGTAGGCGTCTTCGTTGTAGGTGCGGTCGCCCTGATGCGAGCGCGAGTAGTGGCTCAGTGCCACGGAATCCTCTTCGAGTGAAGCTGGCGGGATGGTCGTCACTTCCTGGGTCCTTTTCTGTCGATGCTGTCCGTCTCGTTCTGGTAGGCACTGTGGAATTCCGTGCCCCACGACGCTGGCGTCTGGTTCTTCATCTCTTCCTTGAGCCACTGAAAGCGGCTGCAATACATCTCCCACAGGCGCGCGTTGCGCTGTGCTGCGAACAGCGTGCGCTGGCGGCCCTGAGCGTCGAGCTGTTGTTCGATCTCTTGCGGATCGAAGCGCTCGAAGAGCCGCTGCACAGCGGCCTGTGTTCCGGCCATCATCCCGACCTCGTGCGCGCGCAGATCGAGGTGGGCGCTCTCGATGGCCGCCGGGCCACTCAAAAAGCCGGGCATGCGGGGGCCGAAGATCTGCGCGAGTGCCGCTGCGCCGGTGGGCAGGAACTTGAGCGGGTTGTTCGCCTCGGCGTTGATCAGCGTGACTGCTATGCGCACTTCCTGCTTGGCTGCTGCGCGCGAGCCGAGCAGGTCCATGCAGCCTTGCACGCTGTTGCCGAGCATCTGGCCGATCATGAACATCATCTCGGGCGTGAGCTGCTGCGGATAGCGGCAATCGTTGAGACCTGCGCCGCGCTTGAAAGCATCCAGCAGTTGCTGGGCGTTGTCGTCGAGTGCTGCTGGAGTGGGTGGGGGCGATGGTTCCGCAGCGATGGTGGCTGCGGGAGTTTGTGTGGGCAGCGCCGCGATCGGGACTTCATGCGCCTGAATCGTGGGGGCGGGCGTCGGCTCAGCAACCGGCGTGGAGTCAAGCCCCATCAAGCCGTTGTCGGGCGCGCCGCTCAGATCGAAGAAGGCGTCGAGATTCACCGCGTTGGACGACGCGGCCGGTGACGCGGACTGATGAACCGGCGACTGCTGTATGGCTGGCTGCGCTGTGGGCGGCGATGATAGCCCCTGATCGATGGGCGCGAGCGGCTCCAGATTCGAAGGCAGGCTAGGCGCTTGCGAGAACGCCTGCAGAGGATCGATGGTACCGGGCGGTGCAGGGTCTTGGAGAGCGCGCGGCGCGCGGAAGTACGAACCGAGTTCTGAGGTGTGATCGCTCTGTGTCTTCTCGCGGATGGCGGTGTTGCCGAACAGCATCTCGGGATTCAGCGCGTCTTCCTTTCGGTCCTCGGAAAAGAGGGCCAGCGGGTCCACGTGGGTGGAGGCATCCATGAAGGACTGGTGGTGCTCCGCCTGTAGCGGGTCGACCGTCATCGAGTCGATGGAACCCTCGGTCGGCTGGAAGATCGCATCGAGCGAGCGTTCAGGGAACATGTCCTTGACGTTGCCGGGCCGCAGCAGGTCGCTGAGTGGATCGTCCATGTTGCGGCGGGAAACGCCACCGAGCGCGAAGGGATTGAAGTCATCGGGAATCACGCGGGGCATCGCGCTCGCATGACCGATCGAATGTGCCGGTGCGCTCGACATGTGCGTGTCGATAGGCGCACCCATGAGGTCGCCAAACGGGTCGCCGACGCTGCTGCTATGGACGGGTGCACGCACGGGCTGCGGTGTCGGCAGCGACGCCATGGCGAAGGGATCATCCGGCAGGTGCTCGTGCGCCGTCTGCGACGGATAGGTGAGTGGTTCACCAGCGGCGTCCGGTGCCACGGGCGCGCCGAGCAAATCGTCGAAAGGGCCTTTCATGACGGAGGCCGGGCTTGGCAGATCGGTGTACGTGGGCGTTGCGGCGATGGCGGGAGCGATGGAGGGCGCGGGGATGAGCGGCTCGGGCAACGGTGTTTCCGGCACTGGTATCGCAGCCGCTTGCATCGGCTCGAACGTGGCCAGCGGATCCATGGGAATCGGCGTTCGGGGAGTGGAAGCTTGCGCAATGGCGGCCGCGGGCGTGAAGCCTTGCAGCAGCGGATTGGATGCCTGCGCCGGTGTTTCCCGCAGTGGCGCGGCGGCCACTGTTGTGTCAGCCAGTTGTTCGACCTCGATGAGGTAGTTACCCGTGCGCCATTCTTCCTTGGCTCCCATCACAGAGCGGCCACCCGGGCCGAGTTCGCGGCCGTTCACGTAGATGGGGTTGGAAGTGCTCGCGTTGAGCAGGTGAAACGCGTTGTTCTCCCAGAGAATCTGCACTTGGATGCGCGAGATTCTGCGCATGGGGTCCGGCAGAACCATGTGGCAGCGCGGGTCCCGCCCGATAGTGCCACCGGCGGTGTCGAACAAGCCCTCGATGGGAGGAGGCGTCTCGTTGGCGTAAGCCGCTTGGGCTTTCAGACGCAACTGCATTTCAAATCCTTTCGTGGTGCCCGCAGCTCATGCGGTGGGATGTTTCAAGCATCCTGCGATGGGTCCACTCCGGTGATGAACGATGCCTGATTCAGGCCATCGGGCGCCATTTCCTTGAGGATGTCCATGAAGTTCATCTCCATGAACTTCATGGCACGCCGAATCAGAAACGGCGCGGGGCTGGTCGGTTCATTGATTTCGAGATAGCGACTCACGAGCTCCAGTTGCCGCACCGCTTCCCTGCGGGAGTTGATGCCGCCCACCCCCTTGACCGCCGCGCCCGCATGCATGCCGCCACCCATCAGTGCGTCGGCTTCATCCGGTGGGGTTGCAGTGTTCTCGTTTGCCGACGCCGTGCCTTGGGCGAGCAGTGTCGAAATCTTCTGCAATGGCCTGATCAGCACGTTGAGGTCGGGCTGATATTCCGAGCCCATCTGCTCCGTGTAGTGCTTTTGCAGCGCGCTGATTTCGGTCACGATACGGCTCGGCAGTTCGAGCGTGGGTGCGTCGTCCGACTTGCGCACATCGGCCACGATCTGTTCGAGCTGCACGTCGGTGATGGTCACGCCGTTGATGTCGAGCGATCCGTATTCCAGCAACCGCTCCAGGTCCTTGACGGTGAAGACGCCGAGATGGCTCGCGAGCACCACGCTTTGGCGGATGTCGGAAGTCAGGCCCTCGACGTCGGCAAAGTTGCTTAGAGCGCTGAAGCGGATCTGCGGATCGGGCTCGCCGTCGATTTCGAGCTGTGGGTGCAGCGTCTGCCAGAAATTTTGTGACACTGTGTTCACGCTGGCGATGCCGTAGTGCAGGCCCGCCAAGCCATGCAGCCTGGTCAGAGCGCGCGTGAAAGGCAGCAGCACCCGCAGATCATGTGTCTGTGCGGACAGCTCACTGGCAAGCTTGAGCATCTGTTGCCAGTCGGGTTCCTTGCCTGCGATCACCGTATCACCGTACTGCTGTTCAGCCGTGGCGATGGCCGCAGTTTCAAGCTCCGCAAACTTGGTGTCGTACTCGGTGTTTCTCCCGGATGGCGCCTCCTCGGAGATGGGTGTTGTCCAATCCACACCGATGTTGAAATCTTCCACCATTCTCTCCTATCAACTCGACGAGTGTCATTTCTATATGCTATCTTCCATGATAGTGCATGTGTGTGAAATCGTGATGATGTAATAGATTGCATTAATGCAGAGATGTGGCATAGGGAAGGAGCGGTTTCCCGTGCAAGCGCATTTTTTGCAATTTCGACATGGGCGGAACAGAGCCGCCACGCACGATGGCACAACGCAGAGGGCTTTGTGGAGAGGGCGGTTCAGCGGTTTAGTGCCGTGCCCGGACTTCTGACAGTGCGCTCCCTTTTTGGTCGTTATCGCTTGAGGTACTGATGTCAGAAATTAGTCGTAACCATCTGTTTGGAAAGCTCAACACGCAGATGTTCCGGGCAGCCGAAGCTGCAACGGTGACGTGCAAACTGCGCGGCAACCCTTATGTGGAGCTGGTGCATTGGGTGCATCAGATCGTGCAGGACCAAGACTCGGATTTCCGCCAGATTCTCAAGCACTACCAGCTCAACCCGGCGACGCTGGAAAAAGACATCACTGCCGAACTCGACCGCCTGCCGCGGGGTGCGACGGCCATCGTCGACTTTTCTGAGCACATCGACACCGCGATCGAGCGCGCCTGGATCTACGCGACGCTGCTGTATGGTGACGATGTGATCCGCGGCGGCTATCTGCTGGTGGGTCTGCTCAAGACCACCAATCTGCGCGCGGTGCTGCACCGTATGTCACCCGAATTCCGCAAGCTCCAGCCCGATGGGGTGGCCGCCGATCTGGTGCAGATCATCAAGTCCTCGCCCGAAGAGAATCAGCCGGCTAGTGACGGCAGCGGCATGTCCGGTGGCGCGCAGGCCGGCGAGGCCAGTCAGGCCGTGGGCAGCGCCAGCGGCGGCAAGGGCAGTGCGCTCAAGAAATATGCGGTGGATTTGACTGAGAAGGCGCGCCAGGGTCAGCTTGATCCGATCACCGGGCGCGACGACGAGATCCGCCAGATCATCGACATCCTGCTGCGCCGCCGCCAGAACAACCCTTTGCTGACCGGCGAGGCGGGCGTGGGCAAGACGGCGGTGGTGGAGGGGTTTGCCGCCCGTGTGGTGGCCAATGATGTGCCGCCGCCGCTGCGCGACGTGTCGGTCTACACGCTCGACGTAGGCCTGCTGCAGGCAGGCGCGAGCATGAAGGGCGAGTTCGAGCAGCGCCTGCGCCAGGTGATCGACGAGGTGCAGGCCAGCCCCGGCAAGATCATTCTGTTCATCGATGAAATCCACACGCTGGTGGGCGCGGGCGGTGCACAGGGCACGGGCGATGCGGCCAATCTGCTCAAGCCGGCGCTGGCGCGCGGCAATCTGCGCACCATCGGCGCGACGACCTGGGCCGAATACAAGAAATACATCGAGAAGGACCCGGCGCTCACGCGGCGCTTCCAGACCATTCTGATCAACGAGCCCAGCGAGGACAAGGCCGTGGCGATGCTGCGCGGTGTGACCGCGCAGATGGAGTCCCACCACAAGGTGCTGATTCTGGACCGCGCCATCGAGTCCGCCGTGCAGCTCTCGCACCGCTATATCCCCGCGCGCCAGCTGCCCGACAAGGCGGTGAGTCTGCTGGACACGGCCTGTGCGCGCGTCTCGCTCACGCAGCACGCGACGCCGGTGCAGGTCGAGGCCATCGAACGCGAGATGAGTCTGCTGAACACCGAGCGCGAGATTCTGTTGCGCGAAGAGTCCATCGGCATCGGCCATGCGGAACGTGCAGGCCAGATCGCCAAGCGGCTGGACGAGCTGAGCACGCTGCTCAAGGAACACCAGTTGCGCTGGGAGGCCGAGCATGTGCTGGTGCAGAAGGTCTTCGAGCTGCGCAAGAAGCTGAACCCGCAGGCGGCGCTGGGCAGCCTGTCGCCTCTGCCGCATCTGCAGGAAAGCGAAGCCGCCGCCGCAAGCATCGCCAACACCGCAGCGGCCGCTCACGCTGTTGAGCAGATCGCCGATGCAGTGGAGGCTCCGTTGGAGTTGAGCGATGAGGAACGCGTCGCGCTCAAGCAGGAATTGGAGGCCGCGCAAAGCGAGCTGCAGCAGTTGCAGGGCGAGCACCCGCTGGTGTTGCCCGCCGTGGACGAGCAGGCCGTGGCGACCGTGGTGTCCGAGTGGACCGGCATTCCCGTGGGCCGCATGGTCAAGGACGAGATCGCCGCCGTGCTGCGTCTCGCCGACACGCTGGGCAAGCGCGTGATCGGGCAGGACCACAGCCTGAACACCATCGCCCAGCGCATCCAGATTTCGCGTGCGCAGGTCGAAGATGCGTCCAAGCCCATCGGCGTGTTCATGCTGGTCGGCCCAAGCGGCGTCGGCAAGACCGAGACCGCGCTGGCGCTGGCCGAGTCGCTCTATGGCGGCGAGCAGAACCTCATCACCATCAACATGAGCGAGTTTCAGGAAGCGCACACGGTCTCGACCCTGAAGGGTGCGCCACCCGGTTACGTGGGCTACGGCGAAGGCGGTGTGCTGACCGAGGCCGTGCGCCGCAAGCCCTACAGCGTGGTGCTGCTCGACGAGGTGGAGAAGGCCCACCCGGACGTGCACGAGATCTTCTTCCAGGTGTTCGACAAGGGGTTCATGGAAGACGGCGAAGGGCGGCTCATCGACTTCAAGAACACGGTGATCATCCTGACCTCGAACGTCGGCACCGATCTCATCATGAGCATGTGCAGCGATCCCGATCTGCTACCCGATTCGACCTCGCTCGCCACGTCAATGCGCGAGCCGCTGCTCAAGGTGTTCCCCGCAGCGTTTCTCGGTCGTCTGACCGTCGTGCCGTACTATCCGCTCGCGCCCGACATGCTGGCGCGCATCGTTGCGCTCAAGCTCGGCCACATCAAGCGCCGGGTGTCGGACAACCACCAGATCTCGTTCGAGTGGGACAAGCCTGCTGTGGACGCGATCATGTCGCGCGCGACCGACATCGAATCGGGTGGCCGCATGGTCGACGCGATCCTCTCCAATCACGTGCTTGCAGGCATCAGTCGCGAGATTTTGCATCGCACCATGAACGGCGAGCCACTGCATTCAGTGACGCTCACCGCCAAGGACAAGGACCTGTCGCTTGAATTCGCCTGAGCGAAAAGGCATGAACTCAAAGGAATGAAACCATGACGGTATTGATCGTTCCGGGAGCGGTGGGCAACACCAGCTCTCGGCGTGAGTGGTTCCACAGCGCGTTTGCACATGGTTGTTCGGCAGATGTGCAATCGTGTGTGCCGACCGGTGCCTTGAACGTGCTGGCGCTGAACGCCGCGACGCCCGCAGCCACATTGGCCGAGGCGCAAGCGGCGGCACCGGCCGTGGCCCAGAATCGGCTGAGCGGCGCCGCGTGGGTCAAAGAATTCCCCACCGGCACCTCGACAGAAGATCTGACGCCGGGTTTTCGCGATGCGGTCAATTCCTTCATCACGGCGATCAACGCTGCGGGCGGCAGCGTCAGCATCATCGCGACGTACCGGCCACTTGAGCGGGCCTACCTCATGCACTACGCATGGGACATTGCCAAGGGCACGATACAGCCCGACCGGGTGCCCGCCAGAACCGGGGTGGACATTGAATGGGATCATGGCGACAAGACCAAGTCGGTCAACGCCGCCAAGGCGATGGTGAAGGCGTACGGCATCGTGCACCGTCCGTCGTTGACCACCAATCACGCCGGGCGCACCGCCATCGACATGAATGTGAATGGCATGATCAGCAAGACCATGACTGATGGCAAGGGCAAGAAGGTGACGATCAAGAAGGCATCGGATCTGCATGCGGTGGGCGCCAGCTATGGCGTGCACAAGCTGGTGAGCGATCCCCCGCACTGGTCTGCGGATGGACATTGACATGCATTCCACATCGCGTTGGACCCGTTGTTGCATCGCGATGCTCGGCCTTGGCGCAACGGCGGCATTTGCTCAGGTCGTGCCGGGCATCGTGTCGGTCAACGAGGATGGCGCGGCGAGGCTGCATTTCACGAAACCACTGCCGCCTGATCAGCCGGTGTTTCTTCAACTGCCCGCAGGCAAGGGCAAGTTCAAGTGCTGCGTGAAGGTAAGCCGCAATGACCTCAAGGAGCTGAGGGAGCCGGTAGCCGAGATCTCCGGCGACGGCGGTGACGCGCCGGTCGGCTACGAACTCAAGCACCGCCTCAAGGGCCCATTCGATGTTGGCTACGACGCGATTGCCGTCTCGGCGAAGCAGGCTTCCGAGACGGGGCCATACGGACTTAAAGCGAGCAATGGCCGCACCGCCATGCGGGCCCATCTGTGCTACGGCACGGAAGGCGTCAACCTGATCGCCAAGTCCGAGGGCAAGGCGCAGACGCTCTATCGCTCGTTCGGCTACGAGACCCAAGTCAAGCCGCAATGCAATGCGGCTGATCTGAAGGATCTCGGGGGATGATCTGAAAAGCGTTCAGATGTCCGCGAGCAGCTCGTAGGGGAGCGGCTGCAGCTGCAGCGCCGGGCCGCTGGTCGAGCCTGCGTGCAAGGCTTCCTGAGCGGATGCGATCTGCAGTGACACCAGCGTGTCCAGCCCGCCATTTGGCGACGCAGCGACCTGTACCACGGTGCCCACGGGCTGCTCGGCATCGCCCGCGTTGAAGACCTCGGTGCCGACCGCCAGTTCGCTGGCGGCGACATGCGCCAGATAGGTGCGGCGCTTGAGCGTTCCACGGAATTGGCTGCGGGCGACGATTTCCTGGCCGGGGTAGCAGCCCTTCTTGAAGTTCACGCCGCCCACCGATTCGTAGTTCACCATCTGTGGCACAAAGGCCTCGAACACCGGCTGGGTGAGGGTGGCGACGCCGCTGCGCACCTCGCTCAGTTGCCAGAGTTCTTTGCTGAGTGGCGGGCCTTCGGGCGCGGCCAAGCCGGTGGGTGCTACCAGCAGCGCGCGTGGCTGGCCGTCTGCGGGATAGAGCTGCACGACGCTCGAATCACCTTTTGCGACAACGTTCCACGGCGCTGCATCGACCGGAGCGGCACCGCCAGCCAATCCGTAAATGGTGAAATCGTTGGTCGCATCGCTGAGCTTTGCCTTGGCGCGCAGCACGAACATCGACAGGCGTTTCAAGGTCTGGGGCAGCAAGTCGCGCGAGCAGATCAGCAGGATTTCATCGGCTGAACGCTTGATGCCAATGAAGCTCGCCTGCATGCGGCCTTTGGCGTTGAGAAAGGCAGCGAGACGCGCTTCCCCCGGCTTTTGCAGCGCGAAATCCTGCGTCAGTTGGCCGTGGATGAAACTGGCTGCGTCTTCACCGAGTACGCGAATCACGCCGAGATGTTCAAGAGGAGGTGTAACGCCGTCGAAAGGCACTGACGCAGTGTGGTTCATGGGTGAATTATGATGCCCCGTTCCATTCATTCAGTTGGTAGGGTTGTGCGTCGATTCTTCGTTTTATTGGTGCTGTTGGCGTTCGCTGCGGCGGGTGCCGCTTATTGGTGGTTGCATGCGCCCTTGGCGCTGCGCGCGAGTGACACGCCCGGAGAGGCGCTGGAGTTGGAGATCGAACCCGGTACTACGCCGCGCGGTGTGGCTACAGCGGCCGTCAAGGCGGGCGTACAGACCGATGCGCGTCTGCTGTACTACTGGTTTCGTCTGTCGGGGCAGGACCGGCAGATCAAGGCGGGTAACTACGAAATTCCAACCGGGACAACACCTTACGAGCTGCTGCAGAAGCTTGCACGCGGTGAGTCGACGCTGCGCGCGGTGACCGTTGTAGAGGGGTGGACCTTCAAACAGATGCGCGGCGCGCTTGCTAAGGCCGATGCACTCAAGCAAGATACGGCCGCGATGTCGAACGAGGACATCATGCGGGCGTTGGGCCGCGAAGGCGTGGCGGCGGAAGGGCGCTTCTTCCCCGACACTTATGCCTACGCCAAGGGCAGCAGCGATCTGGCGGTGCTCAAGCGGGCTCTGCATGCGATGGACCGCCGCCTCGAGGCCGCGTGGTCGCAGCGCGAGTCGGACACGCCGCTCAAATCAGCCGATCAGGCGCTGGTGCTGGCCAGCATCGTCGAAAAGGAAACCGGTAGCGCGCAGGACCGCGCCGAAATCGCGGGCGTGTTCACCAATCGCCTGCGCGTCGGCATGCTGCTGCAGACCGACCCGACCGTCATCTACGGCATGGGTGAAAAGTTCGACGGGAATCTGCGCAAGCGGGATCTGCAGACCGATACGCCGTGGAATACCTATACCCGTGCGGGGCTGCCGCCCACTCCGATTTCGCTGCCGGGCAAGGCGGCGCTGCTGGCTGCGGTGCAGCCTGCGCGGACCAAGGCGCTGTACTTTGTCGCCAAGGGGGATGGGACCAGCCAGTTCAGTGCCACCCTCGACGAGCACAACAGGGCCGTCAATCGCTACCAACGCGGGCAACGCTGATGTGGTGATGTGCTTGGTTTAACTTTGTGTGAGCCGGCCTTTTCTTGATCTTTAGAATGGGCAGTGTTTTGGGCTCACGCTGCCTTTCTGGTCGCGATTGGTCATTCTTTTGGGGAGCACCGATAAATGCTTTCCTGCGTTGTTGCGCCTCCTTGCCGTACGGGAGGAATGTCTGCGTCGGCGATGCCTGGCCTGAAGGCCTTTCTCGGCGTTGTGGTGGGTGATCGGGGCGCTCTGTGTGCTTCATTGGCCCGCTGCGCCTGAAGTCCATCCGGTGGCTCTTTGATACTGGTTTTCATGTTTGAATTGAAGAAGAACGAAAAATGAGCTTGGGTCTGTTCATCTCTTTTGAAGGCATCGACGGTGCGGGCAAGTCCTCGCACATTGAGGCGCTGGCTCAGGCGTTTCGGGATGCGGGCCGTGTGGTCACGCTCACGCGCGAGCCGGGTGGGACGCCTCTGGCCGAGAAGTTGCGCGAGATGTTGTTGCATGAGGCCATGGATCCGTTGACCGAGGCGCTGCTGGCGTTTGCGGGGCGGCGCGACCATTTGCGGCTGGTGATTGAGCCTGCGCTGGCGCGGGGCGAGGTGGTGCTTTGCGACCGGTTCACGGATGCGACCTTTGCCTACCAAGGAGCCGGGCGGGGCTTTGATCTGAAGGTGCTGTCTTATCTGGAGGCGCTGGTGCAGACCGGACTTGCGCCCGATGCCGCGCTGCTGCGCAATCCCGATGTGACGATCTGGTTTGATGTGCCGCCCAAGGTCGCTGCCGAGCGACTTGCGGCGGCCCGTGCGCCGGATCGGTTCGAGGCGCAGCCCGAGACGTTTTTTGAACGCGTGGCTGAAGGCTATGCGGACCGTGCGGCGGGGGATCCGGCACGGTTTGCGCGGATCGATTCCTCGCAGGATCGCGTGAGTGTGGCAAAACAGGTGATGGCTGCGATGGCCGCTCGCGGTCTGTTGAACGCTGGGGAGGGCGTATGAGCGAGAACGTTGCCACTTCTCACACCGTTGCACCGTGGATCGCTGCGCAGCGAGACACCTTGCTGGCCCAGCGTGGCCATGCCTGGCTGCTGCAGGGGCCTTCGGGCATGGGGCAGTTCAGTCTGGCGCTCGACATGGTGCGGGCGTGGTTGTGCGATGCGCCGACCGCGCAGGGTGCCTGCGGCCAGTGCCAGAGCTGTCACGGCATTGACGTGCATGTGCATGCCGACCTCTGCGTGCTGATGCCCGAGACGCAGATGATGGCGCTTGGTTGGCCGTTGCCCGAGAAGGCGCAGAGCGAGATCGACGACAAGAAGCGCAAGCCGAGCCGTGAGATCCGGGTGGAAGCCATGCGCGATGCGGTCGAGTTCTCGCAGCGTACCGCGGCGCGTGGGCGCGGCAAGGCGGTGCTGGTCTATCCGGCCGAACAGATGAACCATGTGACGGCCAATGCCTTGCTCAAGACGCTGGAGGAGCCGCCCGGAGACGTGCGCTTCGTGCTCGCGACCGAGGCCGCGCACGAGCTGCTGCCCACGATCCGTAGCCGCTGCATGGGTCACACCATGCAATGGCCGGGCGAGCCCGAGATGGTGACCTGGCTGCAGACGCAGGGCATTGCCGCCGATACGGCACTGTCGCTGCTGCGTGCGAGCGGTGGACGGCCCGAGGATGCGCTGGCGCTCGCCAAATCCGACCGCAGTCCGCAGGCCTGGAGTCTTTTTCCGAAGGCAGTGGCGCGCGGCGATGTCTCGGCGGTCTCCGATTGGAGCCCAGCGCAGGCCATCGAGGCGCTGCAGAAGCTCTGCCATGATCTGTTGTCGGTGCAGGCCGGTGCCGAGCCGCGCTATTTCGCGCTCGCGGATCTGCCCAAGGCTCCGGCTTTGCTGCCCTTGTCACGCTGGGCGAAGACACTTTCGCAACAGGCTCGCACGGCTGACCACCCGTTCAACGGGGGGCTGATGCTGGAAGCACTTGTCGCGCAGGCGAAAAACGCCATAAACTCGAAGCTCTGAACAAGGCGTTACATACCCGACACCCGATATGAGCACACCTACCACCGCCGCCCGCCCCAGCGTGATGCAGCTGGCCATCAAGGAAAAGGCCGCGCTGTACGCGGCGTTCATCCCGTTCTTCGAGGATGGTGGCGTGTTCGTGCCCACGGCCAAGGAGTACCGGCTGGGCGACGATGTCTACGTGCTGCTTACTTTGCCCGACGATACGCAGCGTTATCCGGTTGCGGGTAAAGTGGCCTGGGTCACCCCGGCGCGCGCTTCCGGCAATCGCACGCAGGGCATTGGCGTGCAGTTTCCGAAGGACGACAAGTCCCGCCAGCTGCGCACGCGAATTGAAGAAATTCTGGGTTCCAGCCTTGGTTCTGATCGTCCGACACAGACCATCTGAATATTGTTTGTACTGGGCGCTGTACGCCGCAGCGCACCACGAGCCGGCAGCACGTTTGCCGGCTTTTTGTTTTTTGACGCGATATGTTTACCGATTCACACTGCCATCTCAATACTCCGGAGCTGCTTGAGCAGCTCACGCCCATCCGCGTCGCCATGGCCGAGGCCCAGGTGGACCGTGCGCTGTGCATCTGCACCACGATGGAGGAATTCGAGGGTGTGCACCAGTTGGCGACGAGCTACGACAACTTCTGGGCGACCGTCGGCGTGCATCCCGACACCGAGGGCTTGACCGAGCCCAGCCTTGAGGATCTGCTGGCCCGCGCCGCCTTGCCACGCGTGGTCGCCATCGGTGAGACCGGTCTCGACTACTACGGCATGGAAGACCGCAAGGGCGGCCGCACCGTGGCCGATCTCGAATGGCAGCGCGAGCGCTTTCGCACCCACATCCGCGCCGCGCGCGTCTGCCGCAAGCCGCTGGTGATCCACACCCGCAGCGCGTCGGACGATACGCTGCGTCTGCTGCGCGAAGAGGGGGAAGACGGCGCTGGCAACCTGGCAGGCGGGGTGTTCCACTGTTTCACGGAAACAGCCGAGGTAGCGCGCGCGGCGCTCGATCTGGGCTACTACATCTCGTTCTCCGGAATCGTCACGTTCAAGAACGCGCAGCACCTGCGCGACGTCGCAGCCTTCGTGCCGATGGATCGCATCCTGATCGAGACCGACAGCCCGTATCTCGCGCCCGTGCCTTATCGAGGGAAGGTGAACAATCCTTCCTACGTGCCTTTTGTTGCCAGGCAATTGGCTGAAGTGAAGGGCATCAGCGTGCAAGATATCGCCGAGGCAACCAGCCGCAATTTCGATGAACTGTTTCTCAAAGGGAGCAACGCAGCATGATCAACCGTCGGCAAACCATGCTCTGGCTGACCGCATCGTCCGCCGGACTGCTGTCCGCCTGTGCGCACGCCAGCGTCAGTGACGACTTCTTCACGTCCATCATTCGCGACAACGCAAGTAACATCACCTCGCTGATGCAGCGCGGATTCGATCCCAACACGCTGAGCCCCGAAGGCCAGCCCGCGTTGGTCGTGGCGCTGCAGCGTGACTCGCAGCGAGCGTTTGACGCGCTGATGCAGTCCAAGAAGATCAAGGTCGAGCAGCGTAACAAGAAGGACGAAAGTGCGCTGATGATCGCCGCGATCAAGGGCAACATTCCTGCAGCCAAGGCGCTGATCGCGCGCGACGGCGATGTCAACAAAACCGGCTGGACACCGCTGCACTACGCCGCCTCATGCACCACCGATCAGGCTGTGCCCATGATCCAGTTGCTGCTCGAAAACCACGCTTATATCGATGCATCGTCGCCCAACGGCACGACGCCGCTAATGATGGCCGTGCGCTACGGCACGGCCGATGCAGCCAAGTTGCTGATCGAAGAGGGCGCCGATCCGAGCATCAAGAACGAAAAAGGCCTGACTGCCGCGGAGTTTGCGCGGCAGGCCGACCGCAATGACATGGTGCAGGTTGTGAACGACGCGATCCGAAAGCGCAGGCAGGCCGCTTCGGTGCGCAAGCCTGCTTCCCCCGCTTCTTCCGTGCCGGGCGTGTCCGTGGCCCCTGAAGCTCCCGCTCAGAAGGGAACTTGGTAACCAACTGCTAGCCGATCTATCCGCTCAGCATACAAAAAACGGGCCATGCAGATTGATTGCATGGCCCGTTTTTTATGCGCCGGTTGGTGCGAGATACGGTGAAAAACGTATCAGTTGTGAACCGATGAATGCGTCTGGAGTCGCGCATAGAGGCCGCCCAGTGCCATCAGCTCGGCATGCGTGCCTTGCTCGGCGATCTGGCCGCGTTCCATCACCACGACGCGGTCGGCGTGCTCGATGGTGGACAGGCGGTGGGCGATGACCAGCGTCGTGCGGCCGTTCATGAGGCGTTGCAGGGCTTCCTGTACCAAACGCTCGGATTCGGTGTCCAGGGCGGAGGTCGCTTCGTCGAGGATCAGGATCGGCGCATCCTTGTAGAGCGCGCGTGCAATCGCCAGACGCTGGCGCTGGCCGCCCGAGAGCTGGGTTGCGTTGTGACCCACGACGGTGTGGATGCCGTTTGGCAGCGTCGCCACGTGGCCCGCCAGATTGGCAGCTTTCAGGCAGTCGTGCACACGGGTTTCGTCCACTTCCGAGCCCAGCGCGACGTTGGCGGCGATCGAGTCGTTGAACATCACCACGTCCTGGCTCACCATGGCGAACTGCGAGCGCAGCGACGGCAGATTCCAGTCCTTGAGCGGCACGCCGTCGAGCGAGAGGTCGCCGGAAGTGGGGGTGATGAAGCGCGGCAGCAGGTTCACCAGCGTGGTTTTGCCGGCGCCCGATGGGCCGACCAGCGCGACGATCTCGCCCGCCTTGATGTCGAGCGACAGGCGGTTGAGCGCGGGCATCATGTCGGATTCAAACGACACGGTCACATCACGCAGCGAGATGCTGCCTTCTGCGCGTTCCTTGCAGTAACTACCGCCATCTTCTGTTTGCGTGTCGTTCAACAGCATCAGGCCGCGTTCCAGTGCCGCGACGCCGCGCGTGATCGGATTGGCCATGTCGGCAAGACGGCGGATGGGGGCGATCAGCATCAGCATGGCGGCGATGAACGAGGCGAATCCGCCCACCGTCACGTCAGTGGTCGCCAGGTTGCCATGGCTCTGCCAGAGCGCGATGCACAGCACGGCGGACAGCGCGACCGAGGCCAGCAGCTGGGTCAGGGGGGTCATGGCGGCCGAGGCGATGGTGGACTTGATCGCCAGCGTGCGCAGGTTGCGGCTCAGCACGCTGAAACGCTTGGTTTGGCCTTCTTCAGCGCCATGCAGGCGCACCATGCGGTGGGCAAGCACATTTTCTTCGACCACGTAGGCGAGATCGTCGGTCGCCTGCTGGCTGCTCTTGGTGAGCTTGTAGAGGCGGCGCGAGAGCGTCTTCATGATCCACGAGACGGCGGGGCCCATCACCAGCACGATCAGCGTGAGCTGCCAGTTCAGGTAAATCAGGTAAACAAAGAGGGCAACAGCGGTGAATCCGTCGCGCGAAATGCCCATCAGCGCCTGCACCAGCGCGTTGAAACCGGTCTGCACCTCGTACACCACGGTGTTCGAGAGCGCGCTGGCCGACTGGCGCGAGAACAGGCTCATGTTGGTCAGCAGCAACCGCTCGAACAGCTGGGTGCGCAGCTTCAGCATGCCTTCGTTGGCGATGCGGGCAAGCGCGTAAGCGCCGCAGAACTGCGCGAGACCACGTACAAAGAACAGTCCTATCAAAAAGAGGGGAACCATCCAGAGGCTGAGCGATCCTTGAGTGAAGCCCTGATCAAGCAGTGGTTTAAGCAGTGCCGGCATCAGGGGTTCCGTGGCAGCACCAATCAAGGTGGCCACAAGGGCGATTGTCCAGCCCAGACGCTGGTTTCCAAAGTAAGGCAGCAGCCGCTTCAGACGTTGCAGAAGTGACAAGGATTGAGTGGAGCCCGGCAAATTTGTTTGCACAGCGCTATGATTCGGGGATTGCATTGAGGGCGGATTCTAAGGCTCAGCGTTGTTTACAGATTTCAGCACAGTTTGTCACATGGCTTGCTAGGCCATGTGTAACATGCGAAGCTCTGTTACCCGGCACGTCTACGGTATTTCGTTGGTACACAATGACTATTGACCGAATTTTCCCTAAATTCAATACATCCTCCTTTGCGCAGACTCTGCGCGTCCCCCGGCGACAAGCTGTCGCTGCGATTGCCTCTCTCTCCGCATTGCCTGCGCTGGCGCAGTTCAAGGTCGAGATCACGGGCGTCGGCACGAAACAACGGCCGATCGCCATAGCCCCGTTCAAGGGCGAGGCGCAATCACCCCAAAAAATTTCCTCGATCATTCGGGCCGATCTGGAGCGCAGTGGCGTCTTCATCGGTGTCGATGCGGCAGGTGATCAGCTCGATGAGGGCTCGCGCCCCGATCTGGCCGCTTGGCGTGCCCGCACGGCGGAGGCGCTTGCCGTGGGCAGCGTCAGCCGTCTGGGCGATGGTCGCTTCGATGTGCGTTTCCGTCTGTGGGACGCGATCAAGGCGCAGGATCTCGGTGGCCAGAGTTATGTGGTGACCCAGGCGGATTTGCGCCTCGTCGCGCACCGCATCTCCGACTACATCTACGAAAAGCTCACCGGCGAGCGCGGCGTGTTCTCCACACGCATCGCCTACGTCACCAAGAACGGTGGCCGCTACACCCTGTGGGTGGCGGATGCCGACGGCGAGAACTCGCAGTTGGCCTTTGGCAGCTCCGAGCCCATCATCTCGCCCGCCTGGTCGCCCTCTGGCACGCAGCTGGCCTACGTGTCATTCGAATCGCGCAAGCCAGTGGTCTACGTGCAGGACGTCTCGTCCGGCAAGCGCCGCCTGATCGCCAATTTCCGCGGCTCCAACAGCGCGCCTGCCTGGTCGCCCGATGGCGGCACGCTGGCCGTGACGCTGAGCCGCGATGGCGGCTCGCAGCTCTACACCATCGGCGCCAATGGCGGCGGCGAGCCCAGGCGCCTGATGCAGAGCAGCGGTATCGACACCGAGCCCGTCTACTCGACCGATGGCCGCAGCATCTATTTCGTGAGCGATCGCGGTGGTGCGCCGCAGATCTACCGCGTGGGCGCGGGCGGCGGCAGTGCCGAGCGCGTGACCTTCAGCGGCTCCTACAACATTTCTCCGTCGATCAGCCCCGATGGCCAATACCTGGCCTACATCTCGCGGGTTGGCGGCGCATACAAACTGCACGTGATGGATCTGAAGTCGGGATCTGTACAGGCCATCACGGAAACGTCAGCGGACGAAAGCCCCAGCTTCGCTCCCAACAGCAAGCTCATCGTCTATGCCTCCCAGCATGGCGGTCGCGATGCGCTCATGACGACGACGCTGGACGGCAAGATCAAGGCCCGCCTCGCGGGCCAAAGTGGAGACATTCGGGAACCCTCATGGGCCCCGTATCAGAAGTAAGCAGTATTTTTCCCCGAAATTTTTTTCATAGCACTGGTTCCCCAGGAGAACTTTCATGATTCGTTTTGATTTCAAACGTGCAGCACTTGCACTGACCATTACTGCCCTGATGGCAGGTTGCAGCTCCGGCGTGAAGCTCGATGACGCTCCCGTCGAAGACAAGGGCGCGACCTCCACCACCGGGCAAGGCAACAACGGCGCCGGCAGCGGTACCGGTCAAAGCACCGTGACTCCTGCCGACATGAACGGCTCGGCACGTGCCGGTCAAGGCCCTGTGGGCGTGGCTCACATCGTCTACTTCGACTTCGACAGCTACACCGTCAAGTCCGAATACCAATCCGTGCTGGAAGGCCACGCTCGTTTCCTGAAGGCCAACAATGCCAAGAAGGTGAACCTGGAAGGTCACACCGACCAACGCGGTGGCAGCGAGTACAACCTGGCGCTGGGCCAAAAGCGTGCCGAAGCGGTGCGTCGTTCGCTGGCTCTGCTGGGCGTGCCTGATTCGCAGATGGAAGCCGTGAGCTTCGGCAAGGAAAAGCCTGCTTCGCAAGGCAACTCCGAAGACGCTTTCTCCCAAAACCGTCGCGTTGAATTCTCTTACCGTTGATGATGAAGCGCTCGTTTTCTCCACAACTTCCGCTGATGGCTGCGGTGCTGTGCGCCAGCTCGCTGCTGGGTGCCCCGGCACATGCGGCCCTGTTTGAAGATGCTGAGGCACGACGTGCGATTCTGGAGATGCGGCAACGCGTGGACGCGATGCAGCAGTCCTCCCAGCGCAGCACAGAGCGTTCCGGAGACGATGTAGCGCAAATGCGCCGTAGCCTGCTCGACCTGCAGACACAGATTCAGTCTCTGCAGAGCGAACAGGCGCGGTTGCGCGGCCAGAATGAGCAGTTGCAAAAGGACGTGTCCGACCTGCAGCAGCGCATGAAGGATGTGGCCAAGGCGACCGATGAACGTCTGCGCCAGTTCGAACCGGTCTCGGTGACTGTCGATGGCAAGGAGTTCAAGGCCGACCCGGCCGAGAAGCGCGACTTCGAAGCGGCCATTGCCGTGTTCCGTACGGGCAAGTTCCCCGAAGCGGGCCAGGCATTCGCGGCCTTCACGCGCCAGTATCCGCAAAGCGGTTACATGCCTTCCGCACGTTTCTGGTTGGGCAACGCGCAGTACGCGCAGCGCGACTACACCAACGCGATCAACAATTTCAAGTCGATCATGACCAACGCGCCGGACCACGCACGTGCGCCCGAAGCCGCGCTGTCCATCGCCAACTGCCAGGTGGAGTTGAAGGACACACGTGCAGCGCGCAAGACGCTGGAAGACCTGATTCGCGTGTACCCGCAATCGGAAGCCGCAGCAGCCGCCAAAGAGCGTCTGTCGAAGATGAAGTGATGGCAACTTGGTGAACGAGCAAGAGCAGGGCGGGACAGCCGCCATCGATGACGCCGATCTGGAGCGTCGATTTGGTGGCCTCGCCCGGCTGTATGGCGTCGAAGGCGCGGCCCGCATTCGCGGCGCGCATGTCGCTGTGATCGGTATCGGCGGCGTGGGCTCGTGGACGGCCGAGGCGCTGGCCCGCAGCGGCGTGGCAGCGCTCACGTTGATCGATCTCGACCATGTGGCCGAGTCCAACATCAACCGCCAGATCCATGCGCTCGACAACACCGTCGGGCAGGCCAAGATCGAGGCCATGCGCGAACGCATCGCGCACATCAATCCCCGCTGCAAGGTGACCTGCGTCGATGAATTCGTCGATGAGGAAAACTGGCCTGCGTTGCTGCCCGACAAGGTGGACGCGGTGATCGACGCTTGCGACCAGATCCGCGCCAAGACTGCAATGGCAGCATGGGCGCTACGGACGAAGACATTGTTCGTGAGCATCGGCGCAGCGGGCGGCAAACGCCAGGCCCATCTGGTGGATGTGGCCGATTTGTCGCAGACCACGCACGACCCACTGCTCGCGCAACTGCGCTACCGCCTGCGCAAATTCCACGGATCGCCCAAAGAGGGCAAGAAGATCGGCACGCTGTGCGTCTTCAGCAAGGAGCCCGTGGCTCCGCCGCACGCCTCCTGCAACATTGGCGGCGAGGGCGATGGTTCGCTCAACTGCGCGGGCTATGGCTCGGTGGTGACAGTGACGTCCACATTCGGCATGTGCGCGGCCGGTGTGGTGCTGGACCGGCTCGCGGGCAAGTGAGTGACGGACGCAGGAGCGTCAGCCTCCGTTTTTGGGCATGTAGGCGGCCACCATTGCGGCAAACTCGGTGGCGAGCTGTTTTCCATATTCGTGCTGGTTGCGCATCCATACCGCCTGATCCAGTGAGAAATCCTGCCGGTCCGTGCGTCCGATGGTGCCCATGGATTCGACCAGGGACTGCTCGAACGAGGCCAGCTGTTTCTGCGGGTCGCTTTGCGCCCGCATGACCAGCGCCACCAATTGGGCCAGCACGGCTTCGTGTAGCGCAAGGCGAGTGGAAAACTCCAATGTGGAATTTTCTGGTGTGATCATCATGCGCTCCTTGGGTTCGTTTGAATTCGGTGGATGCAGACGACCACCCCTCTTGGAATCCTACGCACGGAGCGCGAGACCTCCGTGTAGGCCCGACACGGAAAATGCTGTGGGCCTAAAGGCCGATACTGACTCAATCAATCCGTAGCGTCGACCTGCCGGTTCAGTCACTGCATATTGATGAACTGCCGAGCCGCATCGAATCGGTGTTCCCAAGCGTTGTTCTGCGCGAATGTCAGTGCTATTTCCGGATCACGACGGTGGCGCAGGCCCAGTTCGGCCAATCGGGCCACATCGCTTTGATCGTGGCTGATGAAAACGCCGGGCTCGTCAGCGCGAAAGCTCATCTCACCAAAATCCGTGGAGAGCGTTGGAAGGGCGAGGGCTCGGTACTCGTAATACTTGATAGGGTCGACCGAGCCCGTGAGCGTGTTTTTCTTGAAAGGAATCAGCGCGACGTCGAATTCCAGCATGGCTGCAAGCGCCGCCGCATGGTTGCGCTCGGGAAGCATCTGGACATTGACGGGCAAGGTACGTGCGGGCGGAGCGAAGACCGGACCGATCAGTCGTACCTCGTCATCGGGTCGGCTCTCGGCCAGCGTGATCACCCAGTCCCAATCGAACCACGATGCGATGGTCCCCACATAGCCAAACACCTTGCCCTGTGCAGCATTTGCGGGCTGTTCGACAGGCGGTAGCGGCATGGCCGCAAGATCAAGTCCATTGAGCACCAAATGCACATTGTCATGCTGACGCGCCCAATGTTCCTTGAGCGCGGTGCTGGAGGCCCAGATGACCTCGATCTTGGCGGCGATGAGCCGCTCCCGGCGCGCAAACGCCACGCGCGAAAAACCGTCGTAGAAGGCCGGGAAATCATCCATCGCGTCATACAGCGAGGTTGCATGCCGTCTACGGTTCAGCAGGCTCAGGGCGAGCAGGGACGGCTTGCCGATGGCGAGGCAAGTTCTTTGCTTGTCGCAAAAGCGCTCGTAGGCATCAAACACGGATTGCCAGAACGGCGCATTGATCATGGCCGAGCCCGGGATTGGTTCGATGGGCAGACCTCCGGTCTTCACCACCGTGAGCCACGGCGGCGTCTCGATCAGCACCTTCTGCGGTTCGTCGGATGCGGCCGCTGCCCGCAGGCGTTTGACGTCCTGCAGCTTGGGAAAGCGCGTCGGATATGGCTCTATCCACAGCACGGGCTCGCCGGTTCGATCGTGAAACCACTGAACGAACTTGTGCGGCCTTTGGGCAAAGCTGTTCCAAGGCACCGGCGAGAGATAGACGAGACGCATCAAGCGCAGTCCCGTCGAAGGATTTCGGCTATGCGCTGCGCGGCCTTGCCGTCACCATAAGGAGAAATGCCGCGCGCCATCGCACGGTAGGCTGCCTCGTCGTCGAGAAGACGCTGAGCCTCGGAGACGATCAAGTCGTAGTTGGCCCCCACCAGTTTGACGACGCCTTGCTCGACCGCCTCTGGGCGCTCGGTTTCGCTGCGCAGCACCAGCACGGGTTTGCCGAGCGCCGGAGCTTCTTCCTGCACGCCGCCCGAATCGGTCAGGATGATGGTGGCGCGCTTCATCGCCGCGATGAACGGTGCATAGTCCAGCGGCGCGCACAGCACCACGTTGGGCAGTTTGTCGAGGAATTCGTAGGCGATATCCTTGACGTTCGGATTGGGGTGCACCGGGTAGAGAAACTGCACCTCGGGATTGTTCTCGGCCAGCGTGCGCAGCGCGCGGCAGATGTTGCGGAACGGCTCGCCGAAGTTCTCGCGCCGATGCGAGGTGACGAGCACAAGGCGCTTGCCCGGATCAAGTTCGATGCCGATCTCCAGATCCTTGGAGGCGCTCATCAGCAGCGCATCGATCACCGTGTTGCCGGTGACGACGATGTCCGCATCCTGCACACCATCCTTGAGCAGGTTCTGACGCGAGCCCTCGGTGGGTGCAAAGTGCCAGCGAGCGAGCTTTCCGGTGATCACCCGGTTCGCCTCTTCGGGGAACGGATTCTGCATGTCCCAAGTGCGCAGTCCAGCCTCCACATGGCCAATCGGAATGCGGCGATAGAAGCAGGCCAGCGCCACCGACATCACGGTCGTCGTGTCGCCCTGCACCAGCACCACGTCGGGGCGTTCGGTCTCCAGCACCTCGTCGAGCTTCATCAGCAGCCGCGCGGTGAGCTCGGTGAGCGCCTGGTTGGGACGCATGATGTCCAGATCGATGTCGGGCGTGATGCCGAAGAACTGATTGACCTGATCCAGCATATGCCGATGCTGCGCCGTAGCCAGCACGCGGACATCCGCCCACGACTCCTGTTGAAGCGCCAGAATGACGGGCGCCATCTTGATGGCTTCGGGGCGGGTACCTACCACGCAGAGGATTTTCTTTTTCATGGTCATAGTGTGGAGAAGTAGTCGGCGTACATGCGATAGGCGATGGCGCGATCCAGCCTTTCCGCCAGAGAGCGGTCGACCGAGCCTCTGCGATGGTGCATGGATTTCAGCATCGCTTGGGTAAGACGTTCTTCAAAGCTGCTGTCGTTGCCATACACGAAATGTCCGAGGTTCTGATAGTTCAGCGCGGTGATGTCACCGAAGGGTGGTGACACGACCTCGACGTTGTCGCGGCCCTCAAATTCATAGGCCGAGCCGACGTCGGTGATTACACAGCCCAGACCATTTGCTATCGCTTCGCCGAGTGACAGGCTCCAGCCTTCCCAGTAGGAGGGCAGCACGAACACGTCAGCCGCGTGATAGAAGCGTGCCACATTGCGTTCATAACCTGCGAACAACACATTATTCTGCAGTTTGAGGTCTCGTACCGCGTTCTTCACGGCGCTTTGGTAGGAGGCTTCCATCGACGTGCCCAGCAACACCAATCGGGCCTTCGGTTGGCGCTCGACTACGCGGGCAAACGCCCTCACCAGCGGCAACTGGGCCTTGGTGGCCATGATGGAAGCGACATTGATGAATACCGGTGCATCCCCATCGACGCCCCAAGTGCTGCGCAAGCTGGCACGATTCTCGGAGAAGCGCTCGGCGTCGATGGTTTCGGGGTCGATGCCATTAGGGACCACGCGCATCTTGCCCGCATTGAGTCCGAGTGCCACGTCCGCATACCGAGCGGCAGTGACCGATACGCACAGATACTGCGTGGTATGACGATCCGCCTCGCGATATCGGGTGATCTGTTCCGCGTCGAGCCAGACGTAGGAGTTGTGCACGGTCTGGATGAATGGGATTCCTGCGCGATGACATGCGGCCGCGCCATGAATGCTGTAATGAGCGTTGACGAGATCGACGCGGTTCTCGGTCAACCACGACAGGTAGGCCTCGTCGCTCAGGCCCGAAGACAGCGGCACGACGTCGAGTCCGCGCTCCACGGCCTTGATCGCTGCGTCGCCGGACTTGCCGAGATTGGCGATGGTGACACGATAGCCGCTGCTCTTGAGGGACAGGCCGAGATCGATCACCACGTTCTCCATGCCGCCTTGCGTAAAGCTGTCGACCTGCAGCAGCACATGTCGCTGTTGCGCCGGGCGGATGATCTTGGGCACTACGCGTTGCATGTCCTGCGGATCGCGCGTGGCGCGAATGAACATCAGGTTCTTTGCAAACGCGTTCACGGCGGAAAGTGCACTAGGTGCCTGGCAATCCAGAATTGGGCAGCTCGCGATCAACCGCACACGCTCCGCGCTCAGGAAGTCACCTACCAGCGCAATTGCGTGCGGGCTCAGCAACAACTGGCGCAGCTTGTCGTAACGGACATCCGCAGGATCGAGCAGAACGGCCACCGGTTGATGTTCGTCGCGCAATCGGCTCAGGTGCTCTTCGGCGGTCTGACTGCCGAGTACGAGCAGAGCTTCGGTCGGGAGTTGCGCTCCGAAAGGTTGGATGCTGCTGGGCGCCACGCCATGCTGAGCAAGCCAGTCCGCACCGCGTTGGTCGGCAACATAGGTCAGAGGCTTGTCATACTGCGCGGCACGTGCCTTTTCGTATTCCATCAGCAGATGGACCTTGTCCAGAATCTTGTGTTCCTGCGCTTGGGCGCTCAGCGTGTTGTCATGCACGCGGTAGCGATAGAGCATGCGGTCATTGCCTGCGTGGCTGACCGGGAAGAACGCGTTGATGCGCATCCAGTAGTCGTAGTCCTCGACGCCCAATTGGGTGTCGTAGTCGCCGATACAGCTGCCGATCCAGCCGCGATACATGAAGCAAGGACCGATGAAATTGTCCTGCACGGTGTTGAGCGTCTCGGTGGAGCGCGGCAGGCGGATTTCGGCGCTTTTCGGATCGGGCCGATTGTGGGCGCGCCATGTCGGGTCTTTGAGCAACGCGCCACGATCATCGATGGCGTAGTAGTCCCCGTAGACCATGCCAAGGCGGGGATCGCTACGCAGCTTGGCGACCAGCTCCTCCAGCATGCGTGGCTCCATGATGTTGTCGGCTGATGTCCAGGTGCGGAATTCTCCACGCGCGAAGTCGAAGCCGTTGCTAAGCGCCTTGGGCAGACGCTGGTTGGCCTGTGTGTAGCAACGTACCTTGGGATGGTCCAAATAGCGTTCCAAGACTTTCTCCACATCGTCCTTGGAACCATCGTTGATGATGATGAGCTCGAAGTTCTGGTAGGTCTGAGCGAGTACGCTGTCGATAGACTCTGCGATCAGGTAGGCCTGGTTGTAGACGGGCAGCACGACGCTGACCAGGTCTTTCACCAGACCGCAGCAATCGGGGCGCATCACCAGTGAGTTGGATTGCTGGGGCGCTGGCGCGAAAGTCGTGGCGCGTGCGGTTGCTTGCGGCACTCTGATGGGGGCCGCAATCAAGGGCGTCTTGGGGATCAATGCTGCACGCACGCGTGCCTTCAACCAGAATGGAAACGGAAACTTGCGTCCGACATTCGCGGCGAACCGATACAGTGCCTGTCGTCCACCAGGATAGTTGAAGCCGTATTTGGCGAACCTGGCTGCCGCGCGCAATGGCCGTGTCATGCGCCAAGAGCGGCTGTTCAATATCTGCTCATGGCGTTTGAAGAGCGAGTCGAGTTCAGTGCGCGTTTGGCCAATTTGGTTCGTATGGTTTGTCAGCTGAACATTCAGATCTGTAAGCGACTTTTGAAGCCTTGCAATTTCCCCGTCTCTCCGCGCAATCTCACCTTCCCCCCTTGCAATCTCGCCTTCCATGTGTGTGAGGGATTGGCTATAGGTGGTCCTCAGGGCCTCGATTTGATTGAAATGCTCGGCTCGCGGTACTGTGAGACGCAGCATTTCCTCTTCTTGAAATCGATGGCGCTGCAGTTCAGTCTGAAAGGCTGCGAATGACTGATTCCCGCGCTTCACATGGTGAAGGAAAGCTGAGAAATACTGCGTGGCAGCCTTGAGCACCACTTGGGGAATGGCAGGATGAATGAATATGCTCTGATTCTGTTCCGTCACTGCCTTCACGAAGATCAGGCCCGGCGCGCGGACATCGTCCATTGGCACTTGATCGCCAAATGACTGCAGCAGGACAGCCCGAAGCCGTGCAAAGCGGCCGGGTTGATCGGCCTGCGCCATCGCGGATGCAATGCGTTGCAGCAAAGCGGGGCTGTACGTGGAGCATTGACTCTGGGTGTGTAGAACAGTGAACAGCACGAAAGCCCACGCATCCTTGTAGAGCTGCTCGGTGTCGCTGGTCATGTGACCAAAGTCCACCCAGGTGGCCTGCTGCAAATGGTGAACGGCGTTGAAGGGATAGGGGTCGCCATGTGCTAGTCCCAGCCGTTCCAGCTCATCCAGTCCTTGCGCGAGATCGCCCATCCAGATGCGCCATTGATCGAATGCGATGGGCTTGTGATCGAGCTCACGGCTTGTGGCTTTACCGACGATGCTGCGTATCTTCTTCCATGCAGGTGTGGTCCCCGCATCGTCGAACTCCTGTCCCTCCAGAATCTGCGTTTCCGCCATGCAGTCACAGACGCTGTGGACCGGCATCAGCGCGGCATGGCAGTAGCCGATGAGCTTGGTCCAGTTCGCACGAGCGTCCGAGTGGTCGTGTTGAGCGCCCAGGATGTGTTCGTCCGTGCGTGGAGTTCCTGCAATGGGAACCAGCAGGCGATCTGCTTCGAGAATCACCGTGAGTGCGGTGGCAGGGGTCTGTCCGGTACGAACGATGCGCGAGCGGTCATTCATCGTTTGGAGCAGGCAACTGTCCGAGCAATAGACGAGCTCGACATCGCGGCCCAGGGAAAACTCCGCCTTGTTCAGCGGATTGTCTACAAGACTTTTGATGGGCATTGACTGCTACTCCATATCCAGCGCCCAGAACTCACGCGGATAGCCGTTTGGCCCGATCGTGTGTCCCAGCGTTCTCATTTTTGGCAATTCGCTGCAATAGCGAAGAAGGAAATTGACTCCGAAACCGGCCTCGAAGCCCGGCTCCTTGGCGGGGCATTCGTAGTAGATGCTGGCGCGGGTGCGCGCGAACAGGGTGGCGAGCAGGTTGCGGATGTCGTCGTCGGAATACCGGCGTTCGCCCGACATGGCGTAGCCGGATTCCCAGTGGTGGGTCACGCTCAGCAGCAGGATGCAGTCCCAGTAGCGGTCATCGCTGGCCAGAAAATCGGACAGGTCCTTGCGGTGGAATTCGAATCCGGCGCGCTGCGTCTGACTGTGCAGATCGGAGTAGAGGCCCTGATTGTCAACGTCGCCGTTGTCGATGCCGACGACGTTGCAGCCGAGCGCCGCGAGCGTCTTGGCGACGAGGCCGTTGTTGCAGCCGACGTCGAGCACCCGCAGGCCGCGCAGCGAGCCGTGGCGCAGCGCGAGGTCGGAGGCGATGCGCAGCGCGCGGTCGAGGCCGAGGCGCTCGAACTGTTGCTCGCCGAGTCGCTCGTCGATCACGGACCAATCGCGCGACTCGAGTGCGTGCACCAGGTCGGAAATGCTGAGTTCAGGAAGATAGGTTGACATGTCTTGCACTCAGGCGATGGTGATTTTTCCGGGTACATCGAAGAGCAGCGGAATGATCCGGTCGCCCTGATTGACCACGCTGAAGCCGGCCGCGGCGAACACCTTGTCGACATATTCGCCCTGCACGGGCATGCGGTAGCCGAGGTCGATGCGGTAGCGCGCGCCGCTGGAGAGCGGAGAGATGAATTCGAATTCGAGTACGCGCTTCTCGCCCGCCTTCATCGCGGGGATGCGGGCGCCGCTGAAAAAGGAATTGATCGCGAACAGCTCCACGCCTTCGGTGGTACTGACAACGAGGCCGACTTCGCCCTCCTGCGGGCAGTCCTCGCGCACGTCGAGCACGGCCTGCACGCGCAGGGTCGAGCCGGTTTCGACGACGATGGCTTCGTCCGAGTCGGCCAGTACGCGGCATTCCACGAACTGGGCCTGGCCCGATCCCACGCGGTGAGACACGCGGCGGTCAAACGGGGGCTGCAGTTGAGAGACGACTTGCGATGCGGGCTGCGCGGCGGATGAGATGGTCGCTGCGGCTGGAGTATCTGCCTGCCCGGTTGCTACGTCCGGCTGGCTGGCATTGCCCGCGTTGGCTTCAAGCGAGCCCAGCACGAAATAGCGGTCAAGCACCTTGCTCGCCGGGCCGTCGACGATCAGATCGCCATGGCTCAGCAGCACGGCGCGCGGGCAGAGGGCCTTGACCGTGGCGGCGGAGTGCGACACGAACAGCACCGTCGTGCCCTTGTCCATCATCGTGCGGATGGCGGCGTAACACTTGGCCTGGAAGAACTGGTCGCCCACCGACAGGGCCTCGTCGACAATCAGGATCTCGGGATCCAGATGCATCTGCACCGCGAACGCGAGGCGCACGAACATGCCGCTGGAGTAGGTCTTGACTGGCTGGTCGAGGTGGTCGCCGATGTCGGCGAACTTGACGATGCGCTCGAAGACCGCATTCATCTGCTCCTCGTCGATGCCCAGGATCGCCCCGTTGAGATAGACGTTCTCACGGCCGGTGAACTCGGGGTTGAAGCCCGAGCCCAGCTCCAGCAGGGCGGCAATGCGGCCTTTGGTTTCCACCGTGCCGAGCGTGGGGGTGAGCGTGCCGCAGATCAACTGCAGCAGCGTGGATTTGCCACTGCCGTTGCGCCCGACGATGCCCACAGCCTCGCCTTTGCGGATTTCGAACGAGATATTCCTGAGCGCCCAGAACTCCTCGTAGTAGCGCTTGGGTTGCTGGCCTGTCAGGCGTTGCAGCTTGGGCAGCAGCATCTGCTTGAGCCGGTCACGTGGCTGAGCGTAGATCTGGTAACACTTGCTCAGTTGCTCGATGCGGATGGCGAGGTCAGACGACATCGGCGAACCCCTTGCGAGTCTTTTGGAACCAGGCGAAACCGAGCCATGCGGCCACGAGCCCGATCAGCATCTGGCGCAGCCACACGGCCCAGTCGAGTGGCCCCCCGAACATCATGGCGTTGCGCACCTGTTCGATGCTGGCCGTGAGCGGATTGAGGCCTAGCAGGTGCTGGTAGTCCTCGGGCAGCGCGGCGACGGGGTAGAAGATCGGGGTCATGTACATGAGCACCATGGTGAGCACGCCAATGATCTGGCCGATATCGCGCAGGAACACGCCCAGCGACGCGAGTAGCCATGCAAGGCCCAGCGACATCAGCCCCAGCGGCAGCAGCACCAGCGGCAGTTCGAATATGCTGATCGGAGGGACTCCGATCAGCAGGAAATAGAAAATCAGCCAGGCGCTGAAGCTGATGAGAAAATGGAAAACGGCTGAGCCTATTACCACAATCGGCAATATTTCCAACGGGAAAATCACCTTTTTCACATAATTCGCGTTCCCGAGTATCAGCGACGGCCCGCGCAGCAGGCCTTCGGAAAAAAGATTGAACGCAATCATGCCGGCAAACAGGATCATCGCGAATTCTGTCTTGGAGCCTTCGCCTCCCGTCCAGCGGGCCTTGAATACAACGCTGAAGACGAAGGTGTAAACCGCCAGCATCAGCAGTGGGTTCACGAAGGACCACAGCAGTCCCATGAATGAGCCGCGGTAACGTCCGACGATCTCGCGCTTGATCAGGCCTTTGATCAGGCTGCGATTTTCAAGGAGAGACTTTGTCAGTTGGAGGGGGGAAATCGATTTGCTTGCGTGAGGGTTCATTCAAGCATTCCTGTTGTCGATGGGCATTTGAATTTTTCTGAGATCGCTATTTTTTGATTGAATGCGCCATAAATCAATTTGGATGTAACAACCCGCTGGTAACACAAGTTGAACATCACAATGATAACCCGTCCCAACATCGTCCAATCGCCTATGAAGCGCCGGGGAAATGTGTGAATATGTGTGTGAATTGTGTCGTTATCAAACTACGTTTGACAGGCGGAATTCTTCCGCTTATTAGCTTGCGTCAACAACGGCGGGGTCTCTGATAAAGACTATGAATTCGTTTTGAGGGGGATGATCAGCCTATAAACTCAGAGGCGAATGACTGCCAAGAACAAAAAGAAGCAGCCACGCAAGCGCAACGCTGCGGGCTCGCGTGCCTCAAGTGCCTTTTCCCTTTCCTCCCTCTCCTCATCGCTGCGTCGCCTTGGCCTCTGGCTGCTGGGCTTGACTGCAGTAGCCTCGCAGATATCCAGTTGCGGAATGCTTCCCTGGTTGCAGGAGCAGGCACTGGATTACCTGCGCGGGCAAACGTCGGCGTCGGCGTCCACATCCACATCGACACCGGTTCCCAGCGGCGATCTGTCAGCAACACGTTTTGAAGCCTGTCCGCAATTCTTCGCCGGTGGCATCGCACCGCGTGTGCAGACGGCGCCCAAGCTGCGCGAGCTTTGCTACAACGCCTTCGCTGTGTTGCACAGCGGCAGCACGCGCACGCCGGTATTCGTGGCTGAGCGGCTCAACCGGCAGTCAGTGCTGAACGCGCAGGGTGAGGAGCGCACTGATCGCTTCTTCGCCGACGCACGGTTGCCGCGCGGCGAGCGCTCGGAGCTGGATGACTACAGGGGATCGGGCTTCGCGCGTGGTCACATGGCGCCTGCGGCTGACATGCCCACGCCCGAGGCGATGGCGCAGAGCTTCAGCCTGGCCAACATGGTGCCGCAGAACTCGGCCCACAACAGCGGACCGTGGGCCAAGATCGAGAAGGACACACGCAGCTACGCGCTGCGCGCCAAGGGTGACGTCTATGTGATCACCGGCCCGGTTTTCGAGTCGCGTCGGCAGACCATTGGTCAGGACCGTGTCAGCGTGCCGACGCAGCTGTTCAAGCTGGTCTACGACGCGACTTCCAAGCGCGCATGGGCGCACTGGCAGCAGAACTCTGCGCAGGGTCAGGCGGGCCGCCCGATCAGCTACGGGGAGCTGGAGCAGCGGCTTGGGATGGAGCTGCTGCCCGGCGTCGAAATCAGGTAATCAAAAGCTCAGGCAGACCTTGCCGAAGTGCTTGCCGGCTTTCTGGTGCTCGAATGCCGCTGCGATCTGCTCGAGCGGGTACTGGCTGTCGATCACCGGCTTCCAGTCGAAGCGCTCGAGGGCGCGCACCATGTCCTCCTGGTCCTGGCGGCTGCCGACGATCAGGCCCTGCAGGGTCTGCTGCTTGCGCATGAGTTCGACCGTGGGGATGTCGCCCGCGAAGCCGGTGAGCACACCCATCAGCGCGATGTGGCCGCCGACGCGGCAGGCACGGATCGATTGGGGCAGGGTGCTTGGGCCCCCGACTTCCACGACGATGTCGACGCCGCGTCCGTTCGTGCGCTTGAGCACCTCGTCACCCCATTTCGGGTTGTCGTGGTAGTTGATGACGTCCGATGCGCCCATCGCGAGCAATGGCTGTTCCTTGGCGGCCGACGACGTGGTGGCGATCACGCGCGCGCCCATCGAGCGGGCCATTTGCAACGCAAAGATCGAGACGCCGCCGGTGCCGAGCACCAGCACGGTGTCGCCCGCCTTGATGCCGCCATCAATCACCAGCGCACGCCATGCGGTCAGGCCTGCGGTAGTCAGCGTGGCAGCCTCTTCATGGGTATAGCCCTTGGGTGAATGTGTGAACGAGGTGGCCGGTGCCGTCACCAGCTCACGCGCAAAGCCGTCGATGCCGTCGCCTGGCACAGTGACGAAGTCGGCAATCGTCGCGCGACCGGCTTGCCAGGTCGGGAAGAAGCACGAGACCACCGCATCGCCCACCTTGAAGTCGCCGACACCCGCGCCCACGGCGGTCACCACGCCCGCGCCATCGGACATGGGAATCAGCCCATCGGCCGTACCAGGTTTGCCGAGGACCACGCCGAGGTCGTGGTAGTTCAGCGAGCTGGCGTGCACGCGCACTTGGATCTGACCGGTCTGAGGCGCGGCGGGGGCGGGCAGGTCGACGAGCTTTAGACGCTCCAGACCACCGGGGCTTTGTAGTTGAATGGCTTTCATGAGCGGATTCCTTTGTTGTCGGGATGAATGATGCGAGAGAGGTCTGCCCCGAGGGACATTTGCGAAGCGCGGTGCACAACGTCATCTTGCGCAGTAAGCTGGATAAATCCAAGAACCAACATATTTGTTGGGTAGTATTAAAAATGTAAGTATTGAGACCGGAGCGGATATCTCATGAAGCGACTCAACGGCAAAAGCGGCTGCGCGGTGGAGGTCACGCTGTCGGTGGTCGGCGGCACCTGGAAGCCCATCATCATCTACAACCTGATGCGCGGAAAAAAGCGCTTCATGGAACTGAGCCGCGCCATCCCCTCTGCGACTCAGCGCATGCTCACGCTGCAACTGCGCGAACTTGAAGCCGACGGCATCGTCCAGCGCACGGTCTACGCCGAAGTGCCGCCGCGTGTGGACTACGAGCTGACCGAACTGGGCCTGTCGCTCAAGCCGGTGCTTGAGGCGATGCGGGCCTGGGGACTGGGGTATTCGGCGTTGGCGGAACCCGATGAAGAGCTAGCACAGGAAATGGCGCGCGTGTGATACCTGACGCCTCAGAAGATCCCCAGCGCCAACCCTGAGGCGAGCGATTCACCGAGCGATCTGCAGCTTTGCAGATCGTCTTCGCCAATCTGTTTGGGTGCGAGGATCGCCTCGGGCGTCTGTGCATGGGTGCAGACGATCAGCGCCTCGGCCACCTCCTTGAGCCGCCAGCCTGTGGCAATGCGGGCGATCTGCCTTGCGGCGTTGCTGCCGTCACTCCCTGCGCAGATCAGCGTGAGATACGGGCGACCGTTGATGTGATCCAGCGCGGGGTAGTAGCAGCGGTCGAAAAAATCCTTCATCTGGCCGCTGATGGCTGCGAGGTTTTCCGGGGTGGCAAAGAGGTAGCCATCGGCCTGCAGCACGTCGTCGGGCTGGGCGCTTGCGGCATGCAGCAGGCGGACATTGACATCGATCTCCTGCGCGGCGCCGTCGCGCGCGGCCTCGGCCATCTGGAGGGTACCTCCGGTCATGGAGTGGTAGACGATGAGCAGGGTTTTGCGGGACATGATGCTGACAAGCATATCCCGCAAACCATTGGTGTGGTGACTCAGACTGCCGCTTCCAATGCCCCGCGCAGGGCAGGGTGCTGAAAGTGGTAGCCGCTGGCCAGTGCCTTGGTCGGCGCGACGCGCTGGCCGTCGAGCAGCAGTTCCGACATCTCGCCGAGCATCAGGCGCAGCGCGCCCGCAGGCATCTTCATCCACAGGGGACGGTGATGGACGGTCGCGAGTGTGCGCGCAAACGTGGCTTGCGAGACCATGCCGGGAGCGACGGCGTTGAGCGCGCCGTGCAGCACGGGCTCGGACATGGCGTGGCGGATGAGACCGACAAGATCGTCCAGGTGAACCCATGGCATCGGCTGACGGCCCGAGCCGATGATGGCGCCGAAACCAAGCCGTGTGGCGAGCACCTGCGGAGGCAGCGCGCCGCCATCCGCACCGAGCACGACGCCGGGGCGCACGCAGACCACGCGGGTGCCGAAGCGCTCGGCGAGCTGCACCTCACGCTCGATGGCGACGCACAGGTCTGACTGAAAGCGGCCGGGGTCGCTGGCTGCCGATTCGTCGATGCGGGCGCTGCCGTGTACCGTGCCGTAGTAGCCAACCGCTGATGCGGCGACCAGCACCTCGGGCTTGCGATCAAGGCGAGCGATCAGGGCGAGCAGGTCACGGGTGATGCGCAACCGGCTTTGCAGCAGCTTGTTGCGGCGGCTTTGCGTCCACGGGCCGCCGAGGATGTTGGCTCCCGCCAGATGCACGATGGCGTCGATGCGGGTTTCGGCGGGGATGTCGGTGAGGCGCTCGATCACCCAGACGTCGCTACCAAAGCTGGCGCGTGCCTGCAGCGGGTCGCGGCTCAGCACGATGACGCGGCGGCCTTCGTGCTGCATTTGGCGCACGAGCGCCGATCCCACAAATCCGGTGCCGCCAGTGACCAGTACGGTCGATGCTCCTATCACTTGCGGGGCGGGCGGGGCCGCTTCAGTCTCAGCGATGCGGCCCATTTTCCACACGGCGATGGCGTTGCGGATGCTCCAGGTCGTCACGCCGACTGAGGCGAGCGTGCAGAACCAGCTCCAGAAGCCGTGGTAGGTGAACGCCAGTTCGGTCGGCAGGCGTGCCGCATCCCAGAGGCGCGGGCCAAGCAGGCCGAGCAGCAGGCCGTAGCTCACGGTGAGCACAGTGTGCAGCGCGCGCTCGAAGGGCGGCAGCTTGCGGCTGCGATCTTCTTCGAGAAAATCGGCGATGGTTACCACCATTTCCACCAGCAGCAAAACGCCCACCGCGATGGCCCACCAGCCTTGGATCTGCACCCAGGCGAACGCCAGATACAGCGCTCCGTAGATGGCTTCGCGCATGGCGTGCAGGCGCAGTTCGTAGCGTGCGGAAGTCCGCTGCGGCAGCCGCGCATGCAGCTCGTGGTGCCAGAGATTGTCGAATCCGCCGAGCATGGTCTGAAAGCCGAGCACGCAGAAGATGAGGGTGGTCATTGTCGTGGTGGTGGTCATAATGAAACCTCCGTTTCAAAGGAGATGCGGGTCGTTGAAAACGCCGGTTTGGTGAAAGGTGTGGCCCCACAGTGGATGCCGCATGTCGAGCGTGAAGCGGAACTGGCCCGGGCCGACGTCGCGGTGCTCCACGCGGCAGGTGCCGGGCGTGAGCCAGGCAGGAACGGGTACGCGCACCCGGCCGATCAGCAGGAAGTAAGTACAGCTCTGGAACACCAGTGCGCCGTCTTCCACGAACACGTCCAGATGCATGGAGAGGCCGCCTGCAGTGCATTCTTCGAGCGCGCCGCCAGGACCGAGGCGCTTGGTCGAGCGCACCTGCTGGCCGCCCAGAATGCGTTCCCAGACCACGCCGCCCCGGCCGTCGTTGCTGACGTTGACCGTGGCGGCCACAGCGTTCTTGCGCGAAGCGGCCAACGGGCTGCCGAGCAGGCTCGCCGCAAGGCCGAATATGCGGCCGATCCACGAGGCACGCAGCTCCATTTCGCCGACGTAGCTCACGTCGTCATGTGCCGCCGCGAAGCGCCTGCGGATCGCAGGAGACAGCGTCTGCCATGAAGTCGCGCCCACCAGCGCGGAAATATCCAGCGCAGCATGCGCGGGGCCTTCGGTGGTGGATGAGTGGTGCAGGGTGTTCATGCACTAGGTAGTGCAGCAACCATGCCAATTCGCAAGTGTTTGATTTGATTGGATTTGTGGTTTCCGTTGTCAACTTCGTATACAGCGCGATTGCTGCTGGCGTAAACGCCGTTTACAGTGCTGCACATGGCTATTCACGTCGCGTTATTTCTTACCCTGCTCGAAACCATCGCTCTCAGCGTGGTGTTGCTGGTCTGGGCCCACCAGGTGCGTGGGGCGCGGCTGCTGGTGGTGTTTCTCGCGGGGGTGGCGACCTGGATCGTCGGCAATGAGCTTCCCAACTGGTTTGGCATCGCAACCGCGCCGCTCGCGATGGCGCTGCTGTCCACGCTGCCGCTCACCTCGGCCGCGTTTCTGCATTTCTGCCTGATATTCTGTCGCTCGCCCATTGATCGCCGCTGGATCTACGCGGCCTACGTGGGGGCGGCGCTCACGGCCCTACATGCGCTGCTGCGCTCGCCCGGCACGTTCGAGCATTTCGAGCCGTTCACTGGTGTGGAATGGGTGGTGGTGCCCAATCATGTGGGTTGGATGACGAGCTTGGTCTGGGCATGCTTTGCGGCCCTCGGCATTCTCGCGTTGCTGATGGCGTTCTTCCATGCGGCCTCGGCCCAGCGGCGCAGGCAGATCGCGGCAGTGGCGATTTCCTGTGGCTGGGGGCTGATGGCCATGTCGGGCTATGCGTTCGCGGCGCTCAAGATTCCCGTCTATCCCTGGCAGGTGCTGGCCGCGCCTGCGTACCCGGTGATTCTGGTCTACGGCATCCTGCGCTACCGTGTGTTCGTGGCCAACATCTGGGCGCGGCGCGCGCTCGCCTCGGCCATTCTGATCGTGCTTGGCGTGCTGGTGGTGCCGCTCACTGTGCTGCTGCCGTTCGAGTCGCGCTGGGTGGTCGCCATTGCGGTGGCCGCCACCACGCTCGCGCTGCGTGGACCCGTGTGGAGCTTCGCGTCGCGGCTGGTGTATCCGGGCGGCACGCTGTCGGCTGAAGATTGGCGACAGTGGCGGGTTCAGCTCAGTCAGGCCGATTCCATGGAGCAGCTCCAAAGCAAGGCCGCCGCCACGCTGTCGCAGCGCATGGGCATGGACATTCAGGTGCGGATTGCGCGCGATGTGAACGCAGAGGCAATGAGTGATGCCAACACGGCGGAGCAGGGCGCGGAGCCCACGCTGGTCTGCTCCCGCCATGCGGGCGAGTGGCAGACGCAGCTGCTCGGATTCGAGGAAGCACCTCCTGGTCAGCTGCATCTGGCCGAGCTCTTCGGGACGCTGCTGGCCGATGCGGCGGCGAACGTCGAGCGTTCCGAACTCGCGCGGCAACGCGAGCGCGAAAGCCAGCTGAATGCGCGACTGGCCGAACTCGGCTCGCTCGCCACCACGGTCGCACATGATCTGCGCAATCCTCTCAACATCATCGCCATGGCGGTCGCGATGGCGCCGCAGGAAACGCGGCAGGAGGTTGGCGAGCAGATCGCGCGCATCTCGCGCCTCACCGAAGACCTGCTCGACTACGCGAAGCCGTGGCAGATCCACACGGCGGACACCGACATCGCCGCGCGCATTTCCACGCTGATCCGCCGCATGCCGGAGGTGGAGCTGGGCGCTGGTCTGGGTGACGCATTCAACGTGCGGCTTGACCCTGTGCGCTTCGATCAGGCGGTCGTTAATCTGCTGACCAATGCGCGCCAATCGGCCGCATCCAAGCGCGTGCAGATCGACGCCGAGCGCCGCGATGGCTCGGTGCTTGTGCATGTCTGTGATAACGGCCCCGGCATTCCCGACGACCTGCGCGAGCGGCTGTTCCAACCGTTCGCCTCGCGCAGCCCCGGTGGTACGGGGCTGGGTCTCGCCATCGTCGCGCGCATCATGGCCGCGCATGGCGGCACGGCCGAGCTGACCGAGCGCGCACCGTGGCGCACCTGCTTCACGCTGACCTTTTCCACGACCGAGAACATTGCATCATGAGTTCGACCACCGCAGCATCAACGACGACTTCGACTGTAGCTTCAGGGCACATTCTTCTGGTCGATGACGAGCCCGCCTATCAGCGACTCGGCGCATCGTTTCTGCGCCAGCTCGGCTATCGCGTGTCGGTCGCGGGCGATGTGGAGGAGGCGCTGCAGGCCTTCGAGAACGACACGCCGCAGGTCGTACTGCTCGATCTTGCGATGCCGCCGAGCATGGATCCGGAGGCAGGGTTGTCGCTCATTCCGCGCTTTGCGTCCGCCGTGGTGGTGGTGCTCAGCGGACATGGTGATCGCGATGTGGCGCTACGCGCGGTGGAACTCGGCGTCTGGGATTTTCTCGTCAAGCCCATCGACCCCGAGATGCTGCGCATGGTCGTCATGCGCGCCATGCACAAGGCACGGCTCGATGCACAGGTGCGCGAGCTGCGCAACGCCAAAGCCGATCAGCAGCCCGACGAAATGGGCCTTATCGGTCAGGCCTCGGTCATGCTGCAACTGCGTGCGATGGTGCGGCGCGTGGGTAGCACCTCGGTGAATCTCATCGTGCTCGGCCCCACGGGCACCGGTAAGGAACTGGTGGCGCGCGCGCTGCACCAGTGCAGCCCCCGGCGCGACGGGCCGTTCGCCATCATTCACTGCGGCGCGCTGTCGGCCGAGCTGCTGGAGAGCGAGCTGTTCGGTCATCTCAAGGGCAGCTTCACCGGTGCGCATCGCGATCAACTGGGCCTGGTGGAAACCGCGCATGGCGGCACGCTGTTTCTCGACGAGGTGGGCGAGATGCCCGCGCTCATGCAGGTCAAGCTGCTGCGCTTTCTGCAGGAGGGCACCTTCATGCCGGTAGGCGGCAGGCAAGAGAAGAAGGCCGACGTGCGCGTGGTCGCCGCGACGCACCGCGATCTGGAAGCGATGGTTCGTGATGGCAGCTTTCGCGAGGATCTGTATTACCGCCTGAAAGGCATGGTGCTGCGCACACCCGCACTGGCCGACCGCAGCGCGGACGTGCCCCTGCTGGCCGCGCGCTTTCTGCACGGCGTGACGCCCAACGCCCGCTTCAGCGCCGATGCATTGCAATGGCTGCAGACGCGCGAATGGCCCGGCAATGTGCGGCAACTCAAGGCCGTGGTCGAATCCGCTGGCGCGCTGATCCTGCCCGAGAGCAATGCGGTCGATGCTGATCTGCTGCGCTTTGCGAGCGGCGAAAGCACTGAGTTGCCGGAAACCTCATCCGCCGTTGAAAAATCGACCACGCAGGGCAGCATGGACGCCGCGATTCAAGAGCTCGAAACCCGCATGATCCGCGAGGCGATGGCGCAGTCCGGTGGCAACCAGTCCGAAGCCGCCCGCGTGCTCGGTATCTCGCGCGTGGGGCTGATCAAGAAGCTGGCGCGACTGGGGCTCAAGTAGAGGTAGCGGGCGTGAGCTTGCGGCTCTGCAACCCCAGCAGCACCAGTACGATGGCTACGAGCGGCAGCATGCCCATGTTGATGCCATTCCAGCCCACGGTGTGGAGTAACTGGCCCGAGCCGAAGGAGGCGGTCGCGACGGTGCCGAACACCAGAAAATCGTTGAGAGCCTGGACCTTGGCGCGTTCGGCTGGACGGTAGCACTCGGTGACCAGCGAGGTCGCACCAATGAAGCCGAAGTTCCAGCCCACGCCGAGCAGCACCAGCGCGCCCCAGAAGTGGAACAGGTCGAGTCCGAGCAGGGCCATCACGCCCGCCGCGCCGATCATCACGAGGCCGAGCGAGGTGATGGTGCGGTTACCGAAGCGGTTGATGAGCTTGCCAGTGAAAAAGCTCGGCGCGAACATCGACAGCACATGCCACTGGATGCCGAGCGCCGCCTCGCCGATGCTGTGGCCGCAGCCGACCATGGCCATCGGCGCGGCGGTCATCAGGAACGCCATCAGCCCGTAGCTGACCACGCCAGCAGCTGCGGCGACGATGAACTTGGGCGTTTTCACGATCTCCCTGAGCGGCCGTGCCTCGCCTGCAACCGCTTTCGATTGTGCCTTGGGAAGACGTAGACAGGCGAGAAGCGGCAGG
The DNA here is from genome assembly GCF_011305995.1 of Diaphorobacter sp. HDW4A. Classification (GTDB taxonomy): domain Bacteria; phylum Pseudomonadota; class Gammaproteobacteria; order Burkholderiales; family Burkholderiaceae_C; genus Diaphorobacter_A. The sequence goes on from NZ_CP049910.1 coordinate 1,633,805, forward strand.
GCAAGCAGCGCAAGCGCGGCTTGCCCGTAGAAGCTGCCAGCGAAGGGTGTTCCGGGCAGGGCATCGCGCGTCCAGATCACGATCTGCGGGCCGATGATGCCCGCGAGCAGCCCGCCGATCATGATGCGCGAAATGGCGTGTGCCTGCGCCGATGAGTCGCCCATCACCGTATCGGCCGCCGCAAAACGGTAGCTCTGCACGCAGGCCGCATAGAAGCCGGAGCATGCGGTGCCGATGCAGAACAGCACGAAGTCCGATTGCGCGATGCCATGGGCCGCGACCGCGCCGGACACCGCGCCCATCAGCGCACCGATCATGTAGGTGAAGCGTCGCCCCATGTGGTGCATGAGCCACGCGGCGGGCAGGGTGCACAGTGCGAGCGCGAGTTGATAGAGGCTCACAGGCAGCGTCGCGGCGGACGGATTGCTCGACAATTGCTGTCCGACCAGTCCACCGAGCGAAATGATGATGGGCGGTGAGGCCCCGCCGAGTGCTTGTGCGGCGATCAGCAGGCCGAGGTTGCGGCCCTGATCGGGATTGCCGGAAGTGGAGGCGGTCATGTTGTCTCGCTGTTGTCGTATGTGCTCGCCACCAGACGGGCAGGGCATTTATCAGCGATAGCTTATATCGATTCGGCAACGCCGTGTTGATGCAATCGTGGAAGACCGAATTCAGGTCTGACGAACCGAGATTTCCTCAATCTGGTGCTGCTCGCCCTTGCGCAGCACGATGCGTGCGCGGCCGCGCGTCGGCGCTATGTTGTCGAGCAGATTGGGCAGGTTGATCTGCTGCCAGATGCCACGTGCGACCTGGATGGCCTCGCCTTCGCTCAGGTCCTTGTAGTGGTGAAAGTACGAGCTTTCGCGCTGGAAGATCGTGCGCTGCAGCTTCACGAAGCGCTGGATGTACCACTTTTCGATCAACGCGGACTCGGCATCCAGATAGATCGAGAAATCGAAGAAGTCGGACGCCACCGCCGCCGCGATGTTCTTGGTCTGCAGCACGTTCAGACCTTCGAAGATCAGGATGTCCGGGCGGTCCACGCGCTCGAATTCGTCGGGCACGATGTCATAGGCCTCATGCGAGTAGACCGGCACCTTGAGCCCCGACTGGCCAGACTTCACGGCCGAGAGAAACTCGAGCATCGCGGGCAGGTCATAGCTGTCTGGAAAGCCTTTGCGGCCCATGAGCGCGCGCTCCTGCAACTCGCGCGTGGGGTAGAGAAAACCGTCGGTCGTCACCAGCTCCACGCGGCGGCCGGGCACGGCCTGGGCGAGCACCGCGCGCAGCACGCGCGCAAAGGTGCTCTTGCCCACGGCCACGCTGCCCGCCACCCCGATCACATAGGGCGTTGCGCGGAATGAACCCGCGCCGTCGAAGCCGCTGTAGACGATGCGGCTCAGCTCATGCGCCGCGCGGATGTGGGAGTTGATGAAACGGGTGAGCGGAAGAAAAATTTCCTCCACCTCGATCTGCAGTGCCGGATCGTTCACGCCGCCCAACATCTCGATGCTGGCGCGCGAGGGCACATGGTCATCGGGACTGCGCAGCGCCGCCCATTGGTTGCGGTTGAAGATCACATACGGCGGCTCGAGACGCGGAGGCGTCACAACGGCACTGGGCTGGATCCTGGGCGAGGAGAGGAGCGATGACGAAGGGTTCAATTGGGCACCTCTGGGAGGTTTGTCTCTTTGGGTCGCTGCACGATGCGACCGGCCGTATTGTTGCACTGCAGGGCGGCCGGATGACGCAAATGTGTCACAAGCTTGATTTCCTGCTGTTTGTGCCGGGCTGATGCTTTTGTGCTACGCCGCGCTTGCGGCCCTGTCTCGAGGCGCATTACACTCGCGGCCTTCCTTTGATTTCAATCACATTTCGCTCCAAGAGGCTCCCAATGTCCCGCCGCACACGTTCCTGCTGAACGACTTCGTCACACGCTATCCCGGTTTTGCATCAGGGATTTTTCGCGTGTGCGCTGCGGTGTGTGGATGCCTTGTTGCCCGAATCTCCTGTCGGGTGGCGCGCTGAATTTCCACGCTTCCCAACCCTTTTCCTGCGCTTCTTTGCAGGTATTGGCGTTGCATCCCCTCGCTTCATTGCGGCGCATGTCGTTGTCGTTGGCTTTTCTTTGCACTCCACAGAAAGCACAATATGACTTCGCAAACTCCTCATCTGTCCAATCTGGACATTCTCAAATATCCGCGCACGCCGCACCTGCAGGGCTCGCGCCTGCAGGCCGGTGATCACAATGATTGCGTGCCCTATGAACACCTGGCGGGTCGCCACATCGTGGTCGAGGAAAAGCTCGACGGTGCCAATTCGGCGCTGAGCTTCTCGGCTGGCGGTGGGCTGCTGTTGCAGTCGCGCGGCCACTATCTGGCGGTCGACCAGATGGGCGGCCGCGAGCGCCAGTTCAACGCCTTCAAGCAATGGGCGAGGGCGCATGAATCGGCGCTGCTTTCGCGGCTCGAAGACCGCTATGTGATGTACGGCGAATGGCTGTACGCCAAGCATTCGGTGTTCTACGACGCACTGCCGCACTGGTTTGCCGAGTTCGATCTGTGGGACCGCAGCCGCGCGTGTTTTCTCGACACGCCAAGGCGCCATGCGCTGCTGGCCGATCTGCCGGTGGTTTCGGTGCCGGTGCTCTACAGCGGTGTTGCGCCCAAGCGCATCAAGGATCTGCTTGCGCTGATTGCGCCATCGCTGGGCCGCAGCCTGCAGTGGCGCACGCAGTTCGAGCAGGCGGTGCTGCGTCAGAAGCTCGATCTTGAGCTGTGCTGGCGGCAGACCGACCCATCGGATTGCGCGGAAGGCCTGTACATCAAGGTCGAGGAGAACGGCCAGACTTTGGAGCGCTTCAAGTTCGTTCGCTCCGATTTCGTTCAGGTGATTCTGAACTCCGGCTCGCACCACAGCGAACGGCCCATCGTGCCCAACGGGCTGCGGGATGGCGTCGACATTTTTGCGGGCACGATCGACAAACAATGGCGTTGAGCGCGCGAAGCGCAGTTCGATGCCTGAGGAGATTCCCATGTGGAACTGGAAAAACTTGCAAGCACTCGTGCCGCCGCCTGGCGCCGAGGTGGACTTTACCGCCTGTCTCGACGCCTTCCCTTCACTGAAATTGGCGAAGACCACGCCACAGGACCCGGTCTACCACGCCGAAGGCGATGTGTGGACACACACGCAGATGGTGGTGCGTGCCTTGTTGGAAGATGCGCACTACATGCAGATCACGGCGCAGGAGCGTGAGACGGTATTCTTCGCGGCGCTGCTGCACGACGTGGCCAAGTGCTCCACCACGGTGGTGGGCGACGATGGCCGCATCGCGCAGCCCGGCCATTCGCGCAGGGGCGCGGTGGATGCGCGCATCGCGCTGTGGGAAGCAGGTGCGCCGGTGCTGCAGCGCGAGGACATCTGTCGGCTGATCGCGGTGCATCAGGTGCCATTCTTCGCGTTCGCAGAATCGCGTTGCGGTCACTCGCCCGAGTTCATCGTGCGCGAGCTGTCGTGGCAGGTCGATGTGCATCTGCTGTGCATGCTGGCGCGCGCAGACATCGTTGGCCGCATCTGCCCGGACGTAGAGGGTGTGCTGGTCAACATCGATCTGGTGCGCGAGATGGCTGAGGAAGAGGGCTGTCTGCGCACGCCGCGCGCGTTCGCATCGGCGGAGACGGCGGTACGCTATTTCCATGGCGCGCAACTGCATCCCGACTATGCGCTGCATGAAGAGTGGGGCTCTGATGTGGTGCTGATGTGCGGCTTGCCCGCGAGTGGCAAGAACACCTGGGTGGCGAGTCATTGCGCGGACTGGCCCGTGGTGTCGTTCGATGACGCTCGTGCTGAACTCGGTTTGCGCCACGGGCAGAACGATGGCGCCGTGGCACATCGCGCCATCGACAAGGCCAAGGGGTTGCTGCGCGACAAGCGCCGCTTTGTCTGGAACGCGACGCATCTCTCGCGCCAGATGCGCGGCAAGTCGCTGGACCTGTGCCTGGACTACGGCGCAACGGTTCGGCTGGTGCATCTGGAGGCCAGCAAGGCTGAACTGCTTGCGCGCAACAGCAAGCGCGACACCACGCTGACCAATGCCGCGCTGCTCGGGATGCTGCACAAATGGGAGGTGCCGCTGCCGACCGAGGCGCATGCGCTGGAGTTGCTGGTCAACCACAATTGACCGATGGGCGGTCGGCCTAAAATAGCTGGCCCGCAAAATCAAACGCCCCGCACGCTTTGCAGCATGCGGGGCGTTTGTATTTTGGAGTGATACGGAGATCAGCCGCCGCGACGCATCATGTCGAAGAACTCGACGTTGGTCTTGGTGGCCTTCATGGTCTTGATCATCAGTTCCATGGATTCGATCTCGTCCATGTTGTACATGAACTGGCGCAGGATGCGGGTCTTCTGCAGAATCTCGGGTGCGAGCAGCAGCTCTTCGCGGCGGGTGCCGCTCTTGTTGAGCTCGATCGCGGGGAACACGCGCTTTTCGTACAGGCGGCGGTTCAGGTGGATTTCGCAGTTGCCGGTGCCCTTGAATTCTTCAAAGATCACTTCGTCCATGCGGCTGCCGGTGTCAACCAGCGCGGTGGCGATGATGGTGAGCGAGCCACCTTCTTCGACCTTGCGGGCTGCGCCGAAGAAGCGCTTGGGGCGCTGCAGGGCGGCGGCGTCCACACCGCCGGACAGTACCTTGCCGGAGGACGGCACGACGTTGTTGTAGGCGCGGGCGAGGCGGGTGATCGAGTCCAGCAGGATCACGACGTCCTTCTTCAGCTCGACCAGACGCTTGGCGCGTTCGATCACCATTTCGGCGACATGCACGTGGCGCGCTGCAGGCTCGTCGAAGGTGGAAGCGATGATTTCGCCCTTCACCGTGCGCTGCATTTCGGTCACTTCTTCAGGGCGCTCGTCAACGAGCAGCACCATCAGGTGAACATCAGGATTGTTGGCGGTGATGGCATGCGCGATGTGCTGCATCATCACCGTCTTGCCGCTCTTGGGAGGGGCAACAATCAGCGCGCGTTGACCGCGGCCGATGGGGGAGATGATGTCGATGATGCGGCCGGTGATGTTCTCTTCGGACTTGATGTCGCGTTCGAGGCGCATCTGTTCCTTGGGGAACAGGGGCGTCAGATTCTCGAACATCACCTTGTGCTTGTTCTGCTCCGGCGGGCCGCCGTTGACGCTGTCGAGCTTGGTCAGTGCAAAGTAGCGCTCGCCGTCCTTGGGCGTGCGCACTTCGCCTTCGATCATGTCGCCGGTGTGCAGGTTGAAGCGGCGCACCTGGCTCGGGGAGATGTAGATGTCGTCCGTGCTTGCGGTGAAGCTGGTATCGGGGCTGCGCAGGAAACCGAAGCCGTCGGGCAGGATTTCGAGCACGCCATCGGCGAAGACCTGTTCGCCAGCCTTGGCGCGCTTCTTGATGATGGCGAACATCAGCTCTTGCTTGCGCATGCGGCCGACGTTTTCGATCTCAAGCTCTTCAGCCTGCTTGAGGACTTCAGACACGTGCAGTGCCTTGAGTTCGTTTAAGTGCATGGGGTGTCTCCTTGCGGAGCGGATTTTGAAATCTGGGAGAGCTGTAAGCCGTGCGGGCCGGATGTGGCGCTTGGCAAGCCGATGATCTTGAACAGGGCCGTGACTTTTGGGTGAAGTGCGGCGAAGAGATCGAACTGGATTATTACAGAAAATCGAGCGATATAGCAGAGCTGTTTACCAAGCCTTGCATCATTTCGCTGTCGCGCGAGGCGGAAAGTGCGCGAAGAGGGGGCGTTTGAAGCTGCTGCGCGCGGTCTTCGTTGACATGGGCGAAGACCCGGCGCGAGCAGTTTCAGCGCGTGGGATCAGGCCGCGAGCTGCTGGTCAATGAAGGCCGTGAGCTGCGATTTGTTCAGCGCGCCCACCTTGGTGGCGGCCAGCTCGCCGTTCTTGAACAGCATCAGCGTAGGGATGCCGCGAATGCCGAACTTGGCGGGGATTTCACGGTTTTCGTCCACGTTCATCTTGGCGATGGTGAGCTTGCCTTCATAGGCAGTGGCCACGTCATCGAGGATCGGGGCGATCATCTTGCAGGGACCGCACCACTCGGCCCAGTAGTCCACCAGAACCGCGCCGGCGTCCTTGAGCACGTCGGCTTCGAAGCTGCTGTCCGAAATATGTTTGATGAGATCGTTTGCCATTGGCTTTCCTTCGATAGAGCTATTTGATATGGCTGTAGCGTTTACATTAGAAGTCATTGTGACAGAAACTGATTCCCCGCATCACGGTATGGCCGCGCAATAGGATGCTATGACAGTAATAGCGACAAACAATCTGGTGGCCGACGGCTGGAAGCGCGTGTTGACGCGTGTGGCGGAGGAAGCAGGAAAGCGCGGCGTGCATCCGGCGAGCGTCGTAGTGCTTGTTCCGTATGCGCAACTGATGGCGCAGGCGCAAAAGCAATGGGCCGCGCTGTTTCCCGACGGCTTCATGCCGCGTTTCGAGACTACCCGCAACTGGGCGACCATGCTGGGCGCGGAGCCACCTTCGGGCAGCGGCTTTCAGCTCGATGTGGCCTGCGACGCGCTGACCGGACGCAGCCTGCTGGAGGCGGCGGGCTTTGGCGCGCAGACTGACGCGATGCTCGGCCTGATGCTTGAGATGGCGCAGCAGTTGTCCGCGCTCGCAGCGTCAGTCGCGCCCGGCGAGCGCGAGGCCTGGGCCGAGACGGCACGCACGCATCTGGGTCTTCCCCTGTCTGCAGAGGCGTTGCAGCTCGAAGCGGCCGCCGCCAAGGTGGCGCTCGAATGGGTGCTTGCCACGGCTCCCGCTACCGATGTGTTGTTTGGCGAGGGCGTGCGCAATTCCGTACACATGCTGGTCGCGCTTGAGGGCTTTCATCCCGATCCGTTGGCCAAGACCTTGCTCGTGCATTGGAGCGATGCGGGGTTTGCCGTGTCGCTGCCCGAAGCGTTTTCCGGTGCACTGTCCGAACCCGCACAACGGGTGGCCTTGCACGAAGCATTGGACGCCGAAGACGAGGCGCAACTGGCCGCCGCCTGCGTGATGCAGCATCTGGCCGACGGGCATGTGCCGGTCGCACTCGCCGCGACGGACCGCGCGCTCACGCGGCGCATCGTCGCGTTGCTGGTCGAGGCGTGCGTGCCCGTCAAGGACGAGAACGGCTGGACGCTGTCGACCACCCGCAAGGCTGCGCAGATCATGGTGACGTTGCGCGCCGCCGCGTGGCATGCCGCGAGCGACGATGTGCTCGACTGGCTCAAGCATCTGCCGCCCGAAACCGTGCCCGCGCTGCCGCAACTGGAGCGTTGGCTGCGTGGCTTGGGTGTGCGGCAATGGAGCCATGCGCGCAAATACGAACCGAGGAACAAGCCGGAGGTCTCGGCGTTGTGCGAGCAAATCGATGCCTGGCGCGGTGAGCTCAAGGGCGCGAAGACGCTGACCCAATGGCTGCTGTCGCTGCGCAGCCAATTGCAGCAGACGGGTAGCTGGGACGAGCTGACTACCGACCCCGCAGGCGCGAAGGTGCTTGCCGAGCTGCGTCTGCCCGAAGGGCTGGAGGCCGACCTTGAACTGCTCAGTGGATCGGAGCGGCGCATGGGGCTTTCGCAGTTCAACAACTGGGCCAACGATGTGATGGAGGCCGGGCGTTTCCGACCGGATTCCGAACGTGATTCACCCGTCATCGTGCTGCCGATGCCGCAGTTGCTTGCGCGTCCGTTCAACGCGCTGGTGCTGCCCGGCTGCGACGAGAAACGCATGTTGACGGCACCCGAGCCACCGGGCTCATGGACCCGCACGCAACGTGAGGATCTGGGCCTGCCCACGCGCGAACAGTCCGAGGCGGCTCAGCGCGCGGCTTGGGCGCAGGCGATGCGTGTGCCGCATGTCGATATTCTCTGGCGCACCAGCGACGAAGGCGGTGAACCGCTGCTTGCGAGTCCGCTGGTGCTGGCGTTGGAACTGGATGCGGGCGGGCGCGCAGGTAGCGACGCACGCGTGGCGCGCGAAGTGCCGGTGCAACTGCTGGAAATGCCCGCGCCATCGGCTGCAGTGCTGCCGGTGCTCAAGCTGTCGTCCTCCGCATACTCCGATCTGCGGCATTGTCCGTATCGCTTCTATGCTTTGCGTCAGCTGCGCCTGCAGGAGGCCGATGAGCTCGATGCCGAGGTCGACAAGCGCGACTTCGGCACTTGGCTGCATGCGACTCTGCAGCACTTTCATGTGGCGTTGGTCGAGCGGCCCACCGACGACGCTGATGAGCGCTGCGCGCTGATGGACGAGAGCGCAGCCCGCGCCACGCGCGAGCTGCATCTGGACGAGGGCGACTTTCTGCCGTTCTCTGCGGGGTGGCCCGCGCTGCGCGACGGTTATCTGCGCTGGTTGACCAGGCACGAGCAGGAGGGCGCGAGCTTCAAGGTGGCCGAGCATGACGCGACGCAGCCGCTCGGGCATCTCACGCTGGTCGGCAAGCTTGACCGCATTGACGTGACGCGGCCCGGCGGCAGTGGCGAGCCGGTGCGTCTGGTGATCGACTACAAGACCGAGAACGAGCAGGTCACGCGCAAGCGCATCGTGGCCGGATCGGAAGATATACAGCTCGCGTTCTACGCCGCGCTGCTGCAGGACGATGTGCTGCGCGCGGCCTATGTGAACGTGGGCGAACGCGGCGAGACGCGCACGTTCGAGCAGGAGGACGTGGTGCATCTGCGCGATGAGCTGGTGGCGGGCATTCTGAGCGACATGGCGCGCATCGACGATGGCGCGCAGATGCCTGCACTCGGCGAAGGCGCGGTCTGCGGATATTGCGCGGCGCGCGGTCTGTGTCGCAAGGATTTCTGGGCATGACGACCAACACAACAGCGACGACAACAGCCGCCTACGAGCACAACGGCCAGCCGGTCTCGCGCCAAGCGTTCTACGCGATTGCCTGCGATCCGCAGCGCAGCGTGGCCGTGGAGGCCTGCGCAGGCGCGGGTAAGACCTGGATGCTGGTCTCGCGCATGCTGCGCGCCTTGCTCGATGGAGCCGAGCCGCACGAGATTCTGGCGATCACTTTCACGAAGAAGGCGGCTGGCGAAATGCGCCAGCGCCTGCAGGAATGGCTGGAGGATTTCGCCGACAAGCCCGAGCATGAGCTCGAAAAGGAATTGCTCGCGCGCGGCGTCGATGCGCTGCGTGTGAAGGAGCAGGCCGTTGCGCTGCAGACGCTCTATCGCAAGACGCTGGACAGCGGTCGCCCGGTGCAGATCCGCACCTTCCACAGCTGGTTTGCGGCGCTGCTTGGCACCGCGCCTCTGCAGGTGCTGCAGGACCTCGGCATGCCCGCGCATTACGAACTGCTTGAGAACGACGCCGAGGCCGTGCGCGAGGTGTGGCGACCGTTTCTCGCGGCGGTGGCGCAGGATGCGGCTTTGCGCGCTGACTACGAGCGGTCGATTGCGCTGCATGGCCGGTCGCAAACCCACAAGGCGCTTGAAGCGGCGCTGTCCAAGCGCGTCGAATTCACGTTGGCAGACGAGGCGGGTGTGATCGATGCGTCGGTGCCGCATTTCACTGAGCAGTTTCCTGAGTTTGAAGGGTTGGACAAGCCCAGCGATGCGTTGGCGACCGAGGCCGCGAGCGCGCGCTGGCATGCGCGCTCTGGTTCGCTTGGCAGCGAAAGCGCCAAGACGCCGCAGAAGGCCGCCGATGCGGTGGTCGATGCGTTTCTTCAGCCCGATCCCGACAAGCGGCTCGCGCTGCTGCGCGCGGCGTTCTTCGTCGCCAAGGAAGACCGGCTGACCAATCATCTGCGCAAGTTCGATGTGGCCCAGGACGCCGAGGTGGAACTGCAGCAGCTTTGCGCAGCGCAGCGCCAGCACACGGCCTGGCTGTATCAGCAGCGCGTGGCGCGTCTGTCACGTGTGCTGATCGCGCAGTTCGGCGCGTTGAAGCGCGAGCGCGGTTGGATCGACATGAACGATGTCGAGCGCACGGCGATGAAGCTGCTATCCGATCCGATCCTGAGCGGCTGGGTGCAGGAGCGGCTTGATGCACGCGTGCGGCATTTGCTGGTGGACGAGTTTCAGGACACCAATCCGCTGCAGTGGCAGTCGCTGCACGCATGGCTGTCGGGCTATGCGGGCGCGGGCGGCGGCGCGGGTGCGCCGAGCGTTTTCATCGTGGGCGATCCCAAGCAGAGCATCTACCGCTTTCGTCGCGCAGAGCCGCAGGTGTTCATTGCCGCGCAGACCTTTGTGCGCGAAGGGCTGGAGGGTGACGTGCTCGCCTGCGACCACACGCGCCGCAACGCCAAGGGCCTGATCGCGGCCGTCAACCACGTAATGCAGGCCGCGCAGACGCAGCAGGAATACTCGGGCTTTCGCGATCACACAACCGAATCGACGGTGCCGGGCATGCTCTGGCGCTTACCCAAGATTGCGGATGAGACGGGCGATGACGCCGCCGCATCGGCCAACGCGACAGAACCAGCGGAATGGCGCGACAGCCTGACCGTGCCACGCCACGAGGCCGAGGAGACGCTGCGCATGCGCGAGAGCGCGCAGGCCGCGCAATGGGTGGTGGCGCAGATCCGAAGCGGCATTCCCGCCAGAGAAATCATGGTGCTGGCGCGCAAACGTGCGCGCCTTGCCGAGATGGAGGCAGCGCTGCGCGCGCTGCACATTCCCTGCGTTCAGCCTGAGAAGACCGAACTCAGCGAAGCGCCCGAAGTGCAGGACGTGATCGCGCTGATGGACGCGCTGGTGTCGACGGCGCACGACCTGTCGCTGGCGCGCGCGCTCAAGTCGCCGCTGTTCGGTGTGGATGACGATGCGCTGACCGAAATCGCGCTGCTGCGCACCGAGCCCGAGTGGGCGCAATCGTCGTGGTTCGACGTAGTGGCGCGCGGGGGCGAGCGGCTTTCCGCGCCACTGCAGGATGCGGCAGCGCGGCTCAATTTGTATCGCGGCTGGGTGCAGAGCCAGCCGCCGCACGATGCCCTGCAGGCTATCTACCGCCATGCCGATGTGTTTGCTCGATTTGCGGCGGCGTCGGTTGTGACGCAGCGCGACGCGGTGCTGGCCAATCTGCGTGCCCTGCTGGCGTCGGCATTGGCACTCGATGGCGGTCGTTATCTCACGCCGTATGCCTTTGTGCGTGCGATGAAGCGCCCCGGCATGCAGGCACCGGGACGTGCGGATCTGAGCGCCGTGCGGCTGCTCACCGTACATGGCGCAAAAGGCCTCGAGGCGCAGTGCGTGCTGATGCTCGACACCGACGCGGCTGGTCAGAAGGCCGAAACCATGGGCGCGCTGGTCGATTGGCCCGGTGAGCATGAATATCCGCAGCATTTCGTGTTTCTCGCGAGCGAATCGAGCCCGCCGCCGAGCGCTGAGGCCTTGCTCGAATCGGAGCTGCGCGAGCGCAAGCGCGAGGAGCTCAACACGCTCTACGTGGCGATGACGCGGGCCAAGGAGTGCTTCGTGATCTCGGCGACGCAGCCGGGCAGGGCGCCTGCATCCGCCACTTGGTGGGCGCGGCTTGAGGACTGCGTTGTCGATCTGCCTGCGCCCGAGATGGCGGGGGCGCAGGTCGATGCGTCGCAATCTGCCGTGGCACGTATTCTTGAGCTGCCCGAGTACACGGCGGCGCAGCCTGATGCGCAGGACGGAGTGACTGGCACGGCGGCTACTGATGCCTTGCCACAGGTCACACCCTCGACGCCCGCGTCGCGTCAGGGCGAAGCCATGCACCAACTGCTTGAGCAGGCCGGAGTGGTCGGCCCTACGCTTGCGCAGTTGTGCGCTTCGGGCTGGAGCGACGCGCGCGTGTCGCGATTGGCACGTGAGTTCGATCTCACGGCGGAGTCTGCCAAAAACGCCGCCAGTATCGCGCAGCGCATTCTGCAAGGCGAAGGCGCTTGGGCATGGGATCACTCGGTCATTGATCGCGCAATGAACGAAGCGCCGCTGGTGTACCAGGGCCAGAGCCTGCGCCTGGACCGCCTGGTGCGCCGCAAGGCCACGGCCGAGCGGGGCGCAGAGTGGTGGGTGCTTGACTACAAGACCGCCGCCGCGCCTCAGAAACAACCCCAGCTCATCGAGCAGTTGCAGCGCTACTTGCGGGCCACGACGCAGCAATTGGGCCACGAAGGTGCTGTGCACGCGGCGTTTCTGAGCGGCGATGGGCGGCTTCTCGAAGTACGGGAATCAGGGCTGTTGAATGAGGCTGCTTCGGCCAAGTCTGCAAAGCCCCCCGCCAGAGCGGACAATACGGGCCTTGCAAGCGTTCCCCAACCCACTCTGGCCGCTCCGGAAGAGCCGGAGCAAGGCTCGCTGTTTTGAATTTTCACGAGCGCGCAGGTCATTGGCCGACAGTTTTCTGTTCACCGCTGGCTTAAGCTGCACGCTCCGGATCGGTTGATTTTTTTCATGTCAGATACTCCAAGCACCCAAGACCTCCTGCAATGCGACATTGCGATCATCGGCGGCGGCCCCGCTGGCCTGATGGCCGCAGAAGCGGCCACCAAGTCGGGCGTGTCGGTGCACGTGTTCGATGCCATGCCTACTGTTGGGCGCAAGTTCCTGCTCGCGGGCAAGGGTGGCCTCAATCTCACGCATTCAGAATCGTTTGATCATTTCGTGCAGCGATACGGAGACGCGCAAGCAAGCATGGAGGCGTGGCTCAAGCCGTTCGGCGCCGACGAGCTGCAGGCTTGGGCGCACGGGCTCGGCATCGAGACCTTCGTCGGGACCTCGGGCCGCGTCTTCCCCAAGGACATGAAGGCCGCGCCGCTGCTGCGCGCGTGGCTGCAGCGCCTGCGTGCGCAGGGTGTGGTGTTCCACATGCGCCATCGTTTCGAGGGCTGGGGCGCGAACGATGCGTCCGGCACCCGCGTGCTGCAATTCACCACCGCCCAATCGCCCGTGCAGGTGCGCGCGAAGGCCGTGGTGCTGGCGCTGGGCGGCGCGAGCTGGGCACGTCTCGGGTCTGACGGCAAATGGGCACCGTTGTTGGAAGCGGATGGCGTCGAGATCGCACCGCTACGCGCCTCCAACTGCGGTTTTGATGTGGCCCGCACACATGCGCCTGCGGGCGAAAAGGGCGAGACGCGACGGGACTTTCTGCGCGGCATGCTGGGCCAGTCGGAGGACTCACCCGCCATCGGCTGGAGCCCGCTGTTCACCGAGCGCTTTGCCGGTCAACCGTTCAAGTCGATCGCTGTGTCTTTCACTGACAGCCGGGGTCGTCAGTTCCAGCGTCGCGGCGAATTCGTCGCCACGGCCACGGGCGTCGAGGGCAGCCTGATCTACGCGGTGTCGGCGCTGCTGCGCGACGAAATTGAAGCTACAGGCAAGGCCACGTTCGAGCTTGATCTGCTGCCCGCGTTCACGCCTGAACGCGTGCTCGATGAGCTGCGCCACCCACGCGGTTCGCGCAGTCTGAGCAGCCATCTCAAGAGCCGTCTGCACCTCGACGGCATCAAGGCCGCGCTGCTCTATGAGCAGCTGTCCAAGGAAGAAATGCTCGACCCGGTCGTGCTGGCCCGCGCTATCAAGGCCATGCCGATCACTGTGGTCGGCGCGCGCCCCATCGACGAGGCGATCAGCACCGCCGGTGGCGTGAAGCTTTCCGCGATGAACGGGCAGTTCATGCTGCGCGCGTTGCCTGGGGTGTTCTGCGCGGGCGAGATGCTTGACTGGGAAGCGCCGACGGGCGGGTACCTGCTCACCGCCAGTTGCGCCACCGGACGTTTGGCGGGGCAGGGCGCGCTGGCGTTCGTCGAGGCAAGCGCAACCTGAAAAAATCCGAATTGAATCGATTCGATTCGATTCGCTTGCTGTCTTTGAATCTGGTGCGCCCCAAGCGGGATCGTCGAGCAAGGGCCGTCCCGCAGCAAGGTTCGCATCCCCTGCCCGCATTGCGATGCAATGCGAGAGGGAGGCAAAGCGACTCAGAGGACAATTCTGTCAATTTGCGGTGATGCCATTGGATTTCACCAACTCTCCCCAGCGCTTTTGCTCGGACGCCACGAACTTGCTGAATTCCGCCGAGCTGCTGCCCACGGGTGTGAGCCCCAGCTTGGCGAGTTTCTCGCGCACGCTGGGCAGGGCCAGCGACTTTTGTACATAGTCCTGCAGTTGCTTGACTACCTCGGGCGATGTGCCGGAGGGCAGGAAGACGCCGTTCCATTCCTCGACAGCAAAGGGCTTCACGCCCGCTTCCTCGATAGTGGGCACATTGGGCAGTTCTGGCATGCGTTTAGCGGATGACACGGCGAGCGCCTTGAGCTTGCCGCCAGTCACGTAGGTGATGCTCGACGCCGCATTGGCGAAGTACACATCGACCTGTCCACCCATCACATCGACCAGCGCGGGCGCGCCGCCCTTGTAGGGCACATGCACGGCCTGAATGCCGGTGGATTTTTTGAGCAACTCCGCCGCCATCTGCGCGAGGCTTCCCGGGCCGTAGGAGGCATAGGAATACTTGGTCGGGTTCGCTTTGGCCTCCTTGATGAACTCGGGCAGGTTGTTATAGGGCGACTGGGGCGATGCGACCAGGATGTTGGGCACGCTCACCGCTTGCGAGACGGGGATGAAATCCTTGCTCGCGTCGTACGGCAGCTTGCGCAGCGTAGGGTTGATGGCGAACGACGATGCATCGAACAGCGCGGTGTAGCCGTTGGGCTTGGCACGTGCGACGAAGGTCGCGCCGATCGATCCGCTCGCGCCCGCGCGGTTGTCGATCACCACGCTCTGGCCGCTGACCTCACTGATGCCCTGCGCGATGATGCGTGCGGCATTGTCAGCACCGCCGCCAGCGGAGAACGGCACGACCAGCGTGATGGGTTGCTCGCTCGGATAAGTCGCTGAATGGGCGACGCCGTGCATGAGCGCGAAACACGCCAACGCGATGAGGGGCTTGCTGAAAGAAAGGGACATGTCGTCTCCGTTGATTCTCGGGATGGTATGGGTGATGCGGGACCTGAAGGATCAGACCGTCGCAATTGGATTGACGGGCGCGCCCACCAGACCGGGCAGGTACATGGGGGCAGCCGTCAGAAAAAAGGCGTGGCGCTGGTGCGCGTCCAGCCAACTTGCCAACGGCGTGAGATGCCATAGCTCGCCGAGGGGCAGGCCGAGCTTGAACAGGCAGTGCTCGTGCAGCGGCAGCAGTGGCCCGCGCTCGATGGTGAGCGAATGGTTGCGCCGTTCGACGGCGTGGTTGTCGGCGGCAATCGCGGCAATGCGGCTGTCGGTGATCCACTGGAGCAGGGCGCTGTCAGAGCCGTCGAGCACGCAGCACGAGGTTTTCAGGCGCTGCTGCTCATCGTCCGCCAGCGTCAGTGCGAGATCGGCAAGCCCCGTGTGCAGGCACAGAATGTCGCCCGGACGCACCTCTATTCCGTCTGAGTGAAAGATCCCCTGCAGATCTGCAAGACCTACTTTGCGTGGTGCGTCACCAAAATGTCGACGCAGATTCACCATCACGCCGCGGCCTTGAATGCCGTGCTGCGCCATCGGGGCGATCGACAGGTGCTCCGTACCCTTGAATTCCTGGCCCTCGGCGGGGGTGGGCGCGCTCACCACGAAGCCGTTGTAGCCGGTGGGCGTCGCGTGGCCGTCACCGCGCGCATTGAACATCGAGCCCACATGCGCGAGCGCATCCCACTGGGTGGAGTACTGTGGTGACAAGGTGACGCTGTCGTCGCTGATCACATCGGTCGCGCCCGGGGTGTCGTGCTCAAGCGGCAATCGATAAACCGGTACGCCGTTCTTCTGTGCGGGCCGGATGACGGGCCCCTTGCGGCGCGGATTGAGCACGGGCGCGCGTGGCACATTGAGCGGCAGGCTCAGCGAAAACGAAATGCCCTCGCGAATCTCTGCAGATGCAGCCAGGCGTTGCTTGGGTGTCAGGTGATTGAGCGTTCCGAGTTGGTCATCCGCACCAAAATCCCCCCAGTTGGAGCCTTGGGGTCGGCGCAGAAAGCGGGCGGCGTTGGGGGGCATGGCGAGCAGGCCTTTCAAGTCGGTGGGGAGTACGTGAGCGCGAGCCGGAGGCAGTGCCCCGCTTCGGTGCGCGAATTGTTGCATCGCACCTGGATCCGTGCGTACAGGCTTTATTGCTTCAAAAGAAAGGATTTCTTTCTTCTATGCTCCAGTCAAAGGCATCTCAATCAGTCCATTCGTGGACAACTGTTGCTTGACGAGTGAAATTGATGGATGTCAGGTTTGATCGAGGTCTGCCCTCTCTAGAATCCACTCCGTCTGAAACAAGAGATATGTCATTCGAGGGGGATTCAAAGATGAAGAAGATGCTGGGAACTTGCGCGGTGGCGGCCCTGATGTCGACCACCGTATTCGCCAACGAGAGCCATGTGCAGCCCGTTGTCGCTGGAGTGGTGGCCGACGCTGCGGAGAATGAACTGGAAATCGAGCCCGCACAGGCTCCCGCTTCGGCGCAGGATGGCTCGGGCGCTGCCAAACCCGCTCCGGTGATCAGCGCAGAAGCCGCGCAGTTCTGTTTCTTTCCGGGCTCACCTCCCTCGGACGTCAAATTCCAGACCGTCCGAAAGCTCAAAGTAGGCAAGGGCACCTATGGCGGCGTGAAGGACATCCTGCCCAAGTTCGCCAATCAGGCGCTGGGCCTCGGAGCCGATGCTGTGATGAACTATGCCGGTTCGCAGCGCTTCGGCTTCTGGCCATGGCGCATGGTGCGCCCGGTCGTCCAGGGCGTGGCCATCCAATGGACTGCCCCTCCTGGCAAGGACTGCGCTGCCCTTGGCGGAAGCACGCTGGCGACCATTTTGGCGACCGACAAGGCTCCGGGACAGCAGGAACAGCAGCAATGATGCAGCGTTGAAGGTTTAAGAGGGGATGGGTAAGGGCGTTGGCAGCAACGACCTGCGTTTAGTCTTCAGCGGTCAAAGATGGCCAAACTCGCCGCGAAACATCTGCGCGGTGCCAAACCCAAGTGTCAAAAAAGAGGAATTCCTTTTTCAGGAGGACAAACTCTTGTCGATGAAGAGATTTCCTGAACAAAGGTGACGAGCCTTACCTCGGCACTGGTTTCACAGTTAGGGCTGCTTGGTTCCCCACCTGACCCGTTTGGCCGCTTCCCCATGCGAGGGGGCCCGTCACTTGGCATTGTAAACCGAGTCTGTGTGGCACTGCAGCAAATGAAGGGAATTTATTGCCTTCAAGGGGCCGTAGAATCGACTGATATGTCTTATCTAGTGCTTGCCCGTAAATACCGTCCCAAGACCTTCTCCGAGATGGTGGGGCAGGAGCATGTTGTTCAGGCGCTGAGCAATGCGCTCACGCAGCAGCGGCTGCACCACGCCTATTTGTTCACGGGTACGCGTGGGGTGGGCAAGACGACGGTGTCGCGTATTTTGGCCAAGTCGCTCAATTGCCAGGGAATTGACGGGCAGGGTGGAATCACTGCCACGCCGTGCGGTGTGTGTCCGGCGTGCATGGATATCGACAGTGGCCGTTTCCCCGACTACACAGAGCTGGACGCGGCGTCCAATCGTGGTGTGGACGAGGTGCAGGGGTTGCTGGAGCAGGCGGTCTACAAGCCGGTGCAGGGGCGCTTCAAGGTCTTCATGATCGACGAAGTGCACATGCTGACCAACACGGCGTTCAACGCCATGCTGAAAACGCTGGAAGAACCGCCTGAGTATCTCAAATTCGTGCTGGCCACGACCGATCCGCAGAAAGTGCCGGTCACGGTGCTGAGCCGCTGTCTACAGTTCAATCTACGCCCGATGGCGCCCGAGACGGTGCTGGAACATCTGACGAAGGTGCTGGGTGAGGAGCAGGTGCAGGCGGATCAGGGTGCGCTGCGGCTGCTGTCGCGCGCGGCGCGGGGCTCGATGCGCGATGCGCTGAGCCTGACCGATCAGGCGATTGCATTCGGCAGCGGCAAGCTTGAGGAAGCGGGCGTGCGCCAGATGCTGGGCAGCGTGGACCGCACCTATGTGTTCCGCCTGATCGATGCGCTCGCGCGAGCCGATGGCCGCACGGTGGTCGAGACGGTCGACGAGCTGCGCACGAACGGACTGTCCGCCGCGTCGACACTGGAAGAAATGAGCACGGTGTTGCAGCGCATGGCTGTGCTGCAGGCAGTGCCGAACATGGCGGCAAGCATCGATCAACATGATGCCGAGGCGCAGGAAATGGCGCGTCTGGCAATGGCCATGCCGGCCGACGAGACGCAGTTGCTCTACAGCATGTGCCTGCATGGCCGTGCCGAGCTGGGCTTGGCGCCCGACGAATATGCAGCGCTGACCATGGTGCTGCTGCGTCTGCTGGCTTTCAAGAAGCCTTCAGATGGCGCATCGCAAGGCACTGCATCAACGGCTGGCAACCCAGCCGAGGCTGAAAAAAAAACTCTGACGCAGGCTGAAACCGCCCCGGCGGTTGAGCAGCGTCAAGCGCCGCAGGCGGTTTCGCGGCCCCGGGACCGTCCGCCGGAAGCCCCGGTTGCTCCGGTGCAAGCACCTGCCGTGATCGACGTGGAGCCCGAGCGCACGGCGTCGCGCCAAGCCTCTGGAGAGCCTGAGCCCGCATATCTGTCCGCGCCTGCGCCGCACGATGAGCAGCCGACACAACGTGCGCCGTATCCGCAGCCGCCTTCGCAAAACCATTCCGCCATGCGCCTGCCGGTGCGTACACCCGAAGAGATTGCGCATCCACCCGTGGAAATGCATGACGGCCACATGCCAGCGTTGGAGGCTGATACCTTTGACATTCCGGTGCGCCATGCCCCCGAGCCGGGCATGCGCACGCAGCCCAACAGCCTTCAAGGTGGCGCGGCGGCCCAGCGACTGGTTCCCACCGCCGAGGGCGAGGTCTGGTACCAGACAGTGCAGGAGATGGCCGCTGCTGGCTCGATTCAAGCGCTGGTGCGTGAGCTGGCCCTGCAGTCGCAGTTGATCGCACGCGATCAAGACCACTGGCTGTTGCGCGTGGAGCGTGAATCACTGAATCAGCCTGCGGCGCGAGAGAAGCTGCGCGCGGCACTGGAGGCGGCGGGGCACACGAAACAGATTTCGGTGGAGGTGGGCAAGGTCATGGACAGTCCGTCGCGCCGCAACGCCTATGCGACCGCGCAGCGCCAGAAGCTGGCTGAAGACATCGTGCAGAGCGATCCGCGCGTGCAGCAACTCATCCGCGACTTCGGCGCGAAGATCGTTCCGGGCAGCATCAGACCTGCATGATCCGGCGGTAAAGACCGGCCTTTTTCTGCAGGCACGGTCTTTCGTCGCACAATTGCTCTTTCGCCCGTTTATTCACCCATTCAATCCATTCAAAAAAGCAAAGGAAATCACCATGTTCAACAAGGGACAGCTCGCCGGTCTGATGAAGCAGGCTCAGGCCATGCAGGACAACATGAAGAAGGCTCAGGATGAACTGGGCAACATCGAAGTCGAAGGCGAGTCCGGTGCTGGTCTCGTCAAGGTCGTGATGACCTGCAAGCACGATGTCAAGCGCGTGACCATCGACCCGAGCCTGCTGGCCGACGACAAGGACATGCTGGAAGACCTCGTGGCCGCCGCATTCAACGCGGCTGTGCGCAAGGCTGAAGAGACTTCGCAGGAGAAGATGGGCAAGATCACCGCCGGCATGCCAAGCCTGCCCGGCGGCATGAAGTTCCCTTTCTGATAGGAAACACCCCCTGAGTCGCTTCGCGCCTTTCCCCCCCCGCTCTACGCGTTGCTGCGCAATGCGGGCAGGGGGCGCAGCCAGTGCGGTGGGGCGGCCCTTGCGCGGCTGTTCTCGCATGGACCGCGCCAGTTTCATGTGTTGTGGGATGGGCGTAGTGCCTTGGGTAACTGATTCACTTGAACGAAATCGTAAACGCCGATGTCTGACACGAGTTCTCTGGACGCCCTGATCCAGGCGTTGCGGCGCCTGCCGGGCGTGGGCATCAAGTCAGCGCAGCGCATGGCGTTTCATATGCTGCAGCATGATCGCGAGGGCGCACAGGTGCTCTCACGGGCGTTGCATGAAGCTTCGAGCTCGATCCGTCATTGCGAGCGCTGCCACACGTTCACCGAGGGTGCGATCTGCGATGTCTGCTCCGACTCGGGGCGCGATGTGTCGCGGCTGTGCGTGGTGGAAACGCCTGCAGACCAGTCTGCGATGGAGCGCACCGGCGCGTTCAAGGGGTTGTATTTCGTGCTGATGGGGCGCCTGTCGCCACTCGACGGTGTGGGCCCCAAGGACATAGGCGTCAAGAAGCTCATTGATCGCGCGACCGATGGTGTGGTGCAGGAGGTCATTCTCGCGACCAGTTTCACTGCCGAGGGTGAGGCGACGGCCTATGCCATTGGCGAGGCGCTCAGGCCGCGCGGCGTACAGGTCACGCGCCTCGCGCGCGGCGTGCCTGTAGGCAGCGAGTTGGAGTTCGTTGATCTGGGCACGATTGCACACGCACTGGCTGATCGTCGCTGAGACGTGAGCAGATCGCGCGATTGCATTTTTTATGGCTCTCAGGGTATGCCCTGATGAGCCTCGTTGCAGGGGTCTTGGTGACCTAAAATGCTCTCCTTTTAATAGCTGCGTTCGTCAGCGAAAGAGGGAAGAGCATGTCCATGCATGTCGCGCGTTTCACCGTTGCCTACGGGTGTATTCTGGTTGCCGTGTTGTTGCCCATTGTCTGCGCGATGCTGGCCAAACGTGGCAGCTTCAGCATGAACTCGGACAACCACGATCCGCGCCGCTGGCTGGCCCAGCAATCCGGCTGGCGCGCCCGCGCGAACGCTGCACAGGCCAATAGTTACGAAACTCTCCCCTTTTTCATTGGTGCAGTCATCATTGCGCACCAGCTGGGTGCGGCACAGACTCCGCTTGACATGCTGGCGCTGGCTTTCGTGTTTCTGCGCGTGCTCTACATCGTGATGTATGTCGGTGACATGCCGAT
The DNA here is from genome assembly GCF_011305995.1 of Diaphorobacter sp. HDW4A. Taxonomy (GTDB): domain Bacteria; phylum Pseudomonadota; class Gammaproteobacteria; order Burkholderiales; family Burkholderiaceae_C; genus Diaphorobacter_A. The sequence goes on from NZ_CP049910.1 coordinate 1,654,721, forward strand.
GGCACGCAGCATGATCTGGGCGGCGGGCTTTCTGGTCAATGTGGGCATCTTCTTCCTGGGATATCACTGAGTCACCACTGCGCTTCAAAGATGCGTGACGTCTGCTTGGTGCGCAAGTTAGCTTGGTGATAATCAAGCTGTTTGCATTTTTAGTGCGAATCACGGGAACTATCCGGGTCATTCCGGTCTACGTAGTTCTCCGCAAGGATTGCCCCTGATGACGTCTGGGTCAACACTCAGGCATCATTGCTGCGGTGCAACATTTTCCAAATGGCTAATACTCCCATCACCCGTCGACAATTGGGCCTGCGAGCGGCATCCGCACTCGTGGCTTGCTCTGCTGGGTCCCCGTGGACTGCGCGGGCTCAAGTGGGTACACGTTCGAACGTGCCGCTGCGCATCGCGGTGGGTGGCAAGGGAGATCTTTACTATCTGCCGCTCACGGTGGCGGAGCGGCTTGGATACTTCAAGGACGAAGGCCTCAGGGTTGAGATTGAGGATTTCTCGGGGGGGGCTCCAGCGCTTGATGCCGTGCGCAGCGGGCGCGCCGATGTGGGCTGTGGTGCGTACGAACGTCTGATCGAGCAGCAGGCTCTGGGGTTCAACTACCGTAGTTTGGTGCTGATGGGGCGCACGCCGCAGATGGTGTTGGCCGCTTCGGCGAAGAACTGGCCCAAGAAGCCGATCGGCAGCTACAAGGAGTTGCGTATCGGCGTTGCAGCGCCCGGATCGTCCTCGCAGTTCTTCGCCAATCTGTGGCTGATGCAGGTGGGCATTCCGGCCGATCAGGTTGAATTCGTCGGCGTGGGCAATGGCTCCGGCGCGATCACCGCGCTGCGACAGGGGCGCATTCACGCACTGTGCCATGTCGATCCGCTGATCACGCTGCTTGAGCAGCGCGGCGAGGTGCGGATTCTTGCTGACACCCGCACGCTCCAGGGCTCGGCGGATTTCTACGGCGGCCCCATGCCGGGTGCCTGCATGTACGCGCCGCAGGCGTTTGCCCAGCGGCATTTGCGCGAAGTGCAGTCGCTCGTGAATGCCATGGTGCATGCGCTCAAGTGGATGCAGACGGCCGGTCCGGTCGACCTGGCGCGTATCGTGCCGATGCAGTATTGGCTCGATGATCGTGGTGCTTATCTGGCCGCGTTCGAGAAGGTGCGCCAGACGCTGTCGCCCGATGGGCTGATGCCCGGCGAAGGGCCGGCTACGGCGCTCAAGGCGGTGGCGCGGCTGCGCGAGAACCAGACCGCGCCGCGTGTGAATCTGGCGCTCACCTACAACAATGTGTGGGTGATGCGGGCCAAGGAAAAATTCCAAGTGTAGACAACACCTGCTCGAAAAGACAAAAGGCCAGCAGACGATGATGTTTGCTGGCCTTTGTGCTGTCTGAGTTCAGCGTTTGCGCTTGGAAGAGGGCGCTGCTGCCGCCGTCTTGCGTGGCGCGGAAGTGGCGGATTTCGCCTGTGTCCGCGTCGAGCCCTTGCCCTTGGCCGAGGTGTTGCTCGCGGCGCGGCTGTGCGACGCGGTTTCATGCGACTTCGACGAGCGCGCGTTGTTGGCGAACGAGGTCGACGTCAGGCGCACCGGCAGGTACATGGTGACCTGTTCGCCACCCTTGAAGCGGCTGGATGCCTTGACGTCGTTCCAGTCGGCCACGTCGGATGCACTGACCCGGTAGCGGGCTGCGATGGCTGCCACGGTCTCACCGCGCTTGCTGGCGCGCACGACCGTGCGGCGGTTCACGATCTCGGGGGTGAAGGAGATCTGCCCGTTGTCGGCCAACTGGCTGGACACGTCTTGCTGCGTGGTGGCGGCGCGTGGAATCATCAGCGCCGAACCGGCCTTGATCATCATGCGCGGAGGAATGCCATTGACCCGGCGCAGATCGGTCTCGTCGATGCCGAGGCGACTCGCGGCGTTGGCCACGGTCATGGTGTTGGGCACACTCCAGACGGTCCAGCTCGCGTACTGGCCTTGGTTGTGCGCTTCGAGGTTCTTGCGGAAGACCTGTGCGTTGTCCCATGGCAGCAGAATGCGCGGCGTGCCGGCGGCCAGAATCACCGGCTTGTGGTATGAAGGATTGAGCGCGCGAAAGTCCTCTTCGCGGATTCCGGCGAGTCTGGCAACCAGCGACACGTCGATGTCGCGCGTGATGTCCACGGCCTGGAAGTAGGGGTGGTTTTCGATCAGCGGCAACTCGGAGTTGAAGCGAACCGGGTTGGCCACGATGTTCTTCACTGCCTGCAGCTTGGGCACATACAGGCGCGTTTCGTTGGGCATGTTCAGCTCTTCATAGCTGGTGCCGAGGCCGAGTTTCTCGTTGCGTGCGATGGCGCGCGCAACGCTGCCTTCGCCCCAGTTGTAGGCCGCGAGAGCCAGTTGCCAGTCGCCGAACATTCCGTAGAGCTTCTGCAGGTAGTCAAGTGCGGCGCGGGTGGAGGCGAGCACGTCGCGTCGATCATCGCGAAAGGCGTTCTGCTTGAGGTCGAAATAGGTGCCTGTGGCGGGCATGAACTGCCACATGCCGGCGGCCTTTGCGGTCGAGACGGCCTGCGGGTTGAAGGCGCTTTCGATGTAGGGCAGCAGCGCAAGCTCGGTCGGCATGCCGCGGCGTTCCAGCTCTTCGACGATGTGGAACAGGTACTTGCTCGAGCGCTCGGTCATGCGGAACATGTAATCCGGACGAGTGGAATACCACTGCTCGCGGTCACGCACCAGATCGTTTTGCAGATCCGGCATTGCAAAGCCGCGACGAATGCGGTCCCACAGATCGGCCGGGGCCTTGATGCCGGTGACATCGTAGTTAGTGCCACCCAGCTCGTATGGAGAGATCGGGCTCAGGGGCCCACTGGGATAGTCGGGGGTAATGTGCTTTGCGGCTGCGGTGGTTTCCGTCGCTGGCTTGCCCTTGTGCGCGCTGGGCGCGGGGGCATTGTTGGTCGCACAACCAGCGAGCCAGACGAGGCTGGCGAGTCCGAGAATTTGGAGAAGTCTCATCGGAAGTTGTTTTTCCATTCACGCAACGCCGTCAGGACGGACGCCGCATCGCTTGGGTTGACACGCGCATCGAAGCCCTTGGCCGACTGGGCGACTTCGGATTCGCGCGTGCGAAGAAAGGGGTTGATTGCAAGTTCCGTGGCGATGCTGGATGGCAGCGTGGGCTGATCCGCATCACGCAGCGCGATGCAATCCTTCTGGTACTTGAGCAGTGCGGCGTTGCCGGGTTCCACGGCGCGCGCGAATTTCAAGTTAGAAAGTGTGTACTCATGGGCGCAACACACACGCGTATTGCCGGGCAGGGCCGTAAGCGCATCGAGTGAGGTCTGCATCTGCGCGGGCGTGCCTTCAAACAGGCGTCCGCAACCGCCAGAGAACAGCGTGTCTCCGCAGAACAGCACCGGCGTGCCATCCATATCGGGGCAATAAAAAGCAATGTGCCCGGAGGTGTGACCGGGCACATCGATGACTTGAAATTGAAGTCCCATCTCTTCGACCACATCCCCTTGGACGAGGCGGGTGATCGGATCGGGCATGATCTCGTGCGCCGGGCCGTAGACCCGGGCGCCGGTGCCTGCATGCAGGTCTTCCACTCCGCCGACATGATCGCCGTGGTGGTGGGTGACTAGAATGGCTGCCAGCGACAATCCCGAGCCGCGCAGGACGTCGAAAACGGCGTCAGCATCGCCCGGATCCACCACGATGGCGTTCTTTCCATCGTGCATCATCCAGATGTAGTTGTCGGAGAAAGCGGGCAGTGGCAACAGGTTCATGAACAGCGAAATTATAAGTTTGCACGACTGGCTTATGACTCCCCCGGGACGCTATGTCTTGGAGTGGGAGCAGGAGCGCTTTGACGAGCTTGTCGCGGACCGGTTTGGCTACCATGCGCTGCAGCTGGGAATGCCCCGGCTGGCGGGCTTGCGAGCCAATCGCATGCCACATCGTTTTCTCGCACTGGGTCAGACGCAGGCCATGATACTAGAGAGGCGGGCGCTTGCCGATAGCGAACATCCCGACGATTCGCAAGAATCATTGCAAAAAGCTGATCTTCATGCCGAGCCCGAAATGCTGCCGTTCAACGAAGCTAGCCTCGACTTGGTGCTGCTGCCGCACGCGCTCGAAGACTGCACTGATCCGCATGCCGCACTGCGCGAGGTGGAGCGCGTGCTCGTGCCCGAGGGGCAGGTGGTGATCAGCGGGCTCAATCCGTTCAGCTTGTGGGGCATCCGGCAGGCGCGTTCGCGGCTGCACCGCAGACTGGGGCTGGGCGGCGCGCTGTATCTCCCCGACAAGGGCGAGTTCATCGCTCCCGCAAGGCTGCGCGACTGGCTGCGTCTGCTGGGATTTGAGTTGGATTCAATTAGTTTCGGTTGTTACAGGCCGGCGGTGCGTTCCAGTCATTGGCTGGAAACTTATGCGTGGATGGATGCGCTCGGCGCTCGCTGGTGGCCGATTCTGGGCGCAGCCTATGTGATAGTGGCAACCAAGCGAGTACAGGGCGTGCGATTGATCGGTCCGTCCTGGCGCTCGGCCGCCCAGAAGGCGCCTGCGCCATCGCAGGTGCCGGTGGCGCATACGCAGCCACATCGTTTTCATCAGGAGTAGTGTTTCAGTGACGCAAGTAGTGATTTATACGGACGGTGCCTGCAAGGGCAACCCCGGTCCGGGTGGTTGGGGTGCGCTTCTGCGCTCGGGAAAATCGGAGAAGGAATTGTTCGGCGGTGAGCTGGATACCACCAACAACCGGATGGAGCTGCTTGCGGTGATCGAGGCGCTCACCGCCCTCAAACGCCCCTGCGAGGTCGCGCTGTATCTGGACAGCCAGTACGTACGCAAAGGCATCACCGAATGGATTCACGGCTGGAAGAAGAAGAACTGGCGCACCGCCGGAGGGGATCCGGTCAAGAATGTGGAGCTGTGGAAACGGCTCGATGAACTGGTGGCCAATGCCGGTCACAAGATCGAATGGCACTGGGTCAAAGGCCATGCGGGGGATCCGGGCAACGAGCACGCAGATGCGCTGGCGAACAAGGGTGTGGACAAGGCTTTGGGGAGAATCTGACCCGTCCTTCAAGCGAGCTTTTCTATGGCCTCGTGAATGCTCTGCGCGCTGTCAGGGCGCACGAGGCGGTCGATTTCCTTGCCGTTGTGCAGGAAGATCAGCGTGGGCCAGAGTTTCACGCCGAAGCTGCGGCCAAGGCGCTGGCCCGAACCGTCTTCAACCTTGATATGGGTCACATCGGCCTTGTCTTCCAGCGCCTGCTCGATCAGTGGCTGCGCGCGCTGGCAGTGGCCGCACCACGGGGTGCCGAACTCGAGCACGGTTGCGCCCTTGAGCTGGTCGACGGCGTCGCGGGTGGGGGGCGTGACGGCATGGCGGGCGGTGAACGGCATGGTGTCTGTCTCCTGATTCTGGGTTTGCTGGGCGCATTCTGCGCCCGCTGAAACAGAGCTTTCTGGGGCGAGGAGCGATTTTTCGCGTCAGATCACGCCTTCAAACATCATCACTTCCACTGTGTCGCCGGGCTGCATGCTGGCTTGGTCATGCCCGAGCACGATCAGGCCGTTGCCATGCACCATGGAGCTCAGCATGCCCGAGCCCTGATTGCCGGTGGTCCGCACCACGAGCATTCCATCGGCCGCGCGGCTGACGATGCCGCGCTGAAACTCGGTACGGCCGGGTCGCTTGCGCAGGGTTTCGGTGCAGACGGCCCGCAGGCGCGGCGGTTCGGCGCGGGTGCAGCCCATCATCTGCCGCAAGGCCGGGCGCACGAACGCGAGAAAGGTGACCATCGCCGCAACGGGATTGCCAGGCAGGCCAAAAAGCAGACAGCGCTGACCGCCGATTGCGGTGTCGCGGTTCAACCAGCCGACCGCCATCGGTCGACCGGGGCGCATCGCGATACGCCAGAACGCGACATCGCCGAGCCGCTGCATCATGGCCTTGGTGTGGTCTGCGTCCCCGCCGCTCACGCCGCCGCTGGTGATGATGGCGTCGGCGCGGCTCGCGGCCTCGCGGAAGGTGGCCTCGATCAGCGTGGGCTCGTCACGCACCGTGCCGAGGTCGATCACCTCGATGCCGAGACGGGTCAGCAGGCCGAACAGGGTGTAGCGGTTGCTGTCGTAGACGGCTCCTTCGCATGGTGGCTCGCCGGGCTTGAGGATTTCGTCGCCGGTGGAAAAGTAGGCCAAGCGCAGGCGGCGGCGCACATTGATTTTGCAAAGCCCCAAACTGGCCAGCAGGCCGAGCGCGGCGGGCGTGACGAGTTCACCATCGGCCAGAGCGATGCCGCCCTGCATGAGGTCCTCGCCCTTGCGGCGGCGATTCGCACCGGCGCGAACGGCGTCGGCTGGAATCTGGATGCGGCCATCGTCCGAGGTGGACGTCAGTTCGATTGGCACGACCGTGTCCAGCCCCTGCGGCATGACGGCGCCGGTCATGATGCGCACGCATTCGCCGGGTGCAACGATGCCCGAGCAGGCATGCCCGGCCAGCGCGGTGGCGACGCAGCGCAGGAGTAGCGGCTCGCCCGCGCGCAGCTGGGCGCCATCAAATGCGAAGCCGTCCATGGCGGAGTTGTCATGCGGCGGTACGCTGACCGGCGAGATCACGTCACCCGCGACGACGCGACCGAGCGTGGCCAGCAGGTCCACGGGTTCGGAGTCAGTGATCGGCGTGATCATCTGCGCGAGAAAGTCGCGCACCGCATCGACGTGCATGTCGCTCCTGCCATTTCCGTGGGAATGGGCGATGCTGGCGGCGATGGTGGAGAGGGAGGTCATTCAGTCGGACACATTCAGTGAGGGGCAACCGGGCAGGGCGCGCAGCATCAGCAGGTGGTCGTAGCCCACACCGTCGATCACGACGGCGCGCGGCATTCTGCCAAAGGGCTGGAAGCCCGCACGTTCATAGAGGCGAACGGCGCGCTCGCTGCTGGCGGTCACGCCGAGTTCGAGCATTTCGAGTCCTTCAATTCTTTGTGCATGGGCGATGCAGGCTTCCAATAATTGTCGCGCGATTCCACGATGCTCGAAATTGACATCGATCATGACTGCATTGATATGTCCGATATGGCGCTTGGAGCGCGGCTGCTCGCGCGAGAAGCCGATGCTGCCCACCAGTTGCCCGTCTTTGGTGAATGCACCCAGATAGAACATGCCATGTTCGGGCTGCGAAAACAGCGCCGAATACACGGCCGGTGGGCGGGTGACCGCCGTGGCGTAGTCGGTCGAGAACGCCTCAGGGGTGCGCAACAAGGAGGCGTCGCGCAGCACCTTGTAGGCGGGTGCGTCGGCGGCCTGGAGCAGAGCGATGCGGATGGGGATGGCTTCAAGTTTCATAGTCACTTGGTGGGCTTGGTGTTCAGTGCCAATTCAAGCCGTTGCAGGTCTTCCGGTGTGTTGGTGTTGGAGAAGGCTTTGGGGTCATCGCACGGCAGGTCGAACGCCACTTGGCTGTGCGGCTGCGCCATCAGCCAGTGCATGACGCGGTGCGAGCCGGAGGCGAGGTATTGCGCGAGGTTGTCCCGCAGATCGCGATGCAGCAGACAGAAGACGGGCTGGGGGCGCAGCGTGCGCTGGCCGCTCACGTCGATTTCGGGAGCGGCGGCGAAGGCAACGAGGCTGTTGTCGGCGGCTGCGTGAGCGCTCAGGCGTTCGGCCAAGTCCAGCGGAAACAGCGGCGAATCGCAGGGGACGGTCAGCAGCCAGTCGGTCTGGCATTGCTCCAACCCGCTGAGCATGCCTGCGAGCGGGCCGGGGTAGTCGACCATAGAATCGCTCCAGACAGGTACGCCCCAGTGGGCGTATTCATCGATATGGCGATTGGCGCTGACGGCAACGGTGCCCACCTGCGGCGCGAGCCGGTCGAGCGCGCGGCGTGCCAGCGGCTGGCCGAGAAACGGCTGCAACCCCTTGTCCACGCCGCCAAAGCGCGTGCCCCGGCCGCCCGCAAGGACGAGACCGGTGACGCGGCTGATCTCGATGGAGTGTTGGCGATCGGAAATGGTGACGTCCTTCTGAAATGAAGGAAGTTTAGCCGCCGATGTAGCTCATTTCCACGCGGCGCTTGGTAGGTTCGCCCGAGTCGGGCGGGAGGCTGGCCCGCAGTTCGGAATAGCGGTCGCGGCGGCCCTGCCAGATGTTCGCGATGGCGGCGGCGAGTTCATCGTCCGTCGCAGTGCCGCGCAGCAGACTGCGCAGGTCGTAGCCCTGCTCGGCGAAGAGGCACAGATAGAGTTGGCCCTCGGTGGAAAGCCGCGCACGGTTGCAGTCGCCGCAGAAAGCGTGGGTGACGCTACTGATCACGCCTACCTCGCCCTGCGAGGGATCATGCCTGCCGTTCGCATCGGCATAGCCCCAGCGGCGGGCTGTCTCGCCTTGCGAGCTGGCAGCCAGCGGCACCAGTGGAAACTCGCTCTGCAGCAGACGGATCACGTCATCCGAGGGCAGAACCTCGTCCATGCGCCAGCCGTTGGTGGAGCCCACGTCCATGTATTCGATGAAGCGCAGCGTGATGCCGGAGCCCCGGAAATGCCGTGCCATCGGCAGGATTTCGTGGTCATTGGTGCCGCGCTTGACGACCATGTTCACCTTGATGTGCTCTAAACCCACTTTCTGCGCCGCCTCGATGCCCGAGAGCACCTCCGCGACCGGGAAGTCCATATCGTTCATGCCGCGAAAGATCGCGTCGTCGAGACTGTCGAGGCTGACGGTGACACGCGAGAGCCCCGCGTCGCGCAGCACCTGCGCCTTGCGCGCGAGCAGCGAGCCGTTGGTGGTGAGTGTGAGATCGGGCACTTTGCCGTCCAGCGTGCGCAGGTCGGCGAGCTGGGCGACCAGGCGCTCGATGTGCTTACGCAGAAGCGGCTCGCCGCCCGTCAGGCGGATCTTGCGCACGCCAAGGCGCAGAAACTGACTCGCCAGACGCGTGATTTCCTCGAAGCTCAGCAGGGCGCTGTGCGGCAGGTACGGATAGTCCTTGTTGAACACATCCTTGGGCATGCAGTAGGAGCAGCGGAAGTTGCAGCGGTCGGTGACGCTGATGCGCAGATCCCGCAGAGGCCGTTGGTGGGTGTCGACGAGCTGCGCGCCAACGACCGTCGCCGCGCCTTCGGGCACGACGGCGGGCAAGGCGCCTTTGCGCTGATCGACGATGGGAATGACGCGTTCTGCCATGTGGGTATTTTTTATGTTTTCTACAACTGCCTTTGCGCGGGAGCCTTGAATTTCTTCAATTTCTGGAGCGCGTACCGCCAATATCGCACATTCGTTAATAAGGATCAGGTGATGTGTGCTTGGGCAGGACTCAAGGGTTTGTCCTTGCGCAAAATTCGCTTCATGAACGATATTGACACCACCCTGATCGCGCCGATTGTCTGCTGCAGCAATAGTCGCAGAACCGCTGTGCGCCTGCTGGTCATGGCCATGTGTGCGCCAGCCGCTGTTTCGTTGACGGCTCAAGAGCGCATGGCGATTGCCACGGCCATCAACCGGACGGCCAAGCTTCGCGCGCTGTCGCAGCGCATGGCAAAAGCATACGGGCAACTATATCTGAAGACGCTTCCCGAGCGGACCCGTGAGGTCTTGCAGCAGACGCGCCAACAGGTACAGGCGGGACTCGCGGAGCTGGAGCGACAGAGTTGGCCCAAGGAGGTTGGGCGTTACATAGCCGATGTGCATGCGAGCGCGGCCAAGCTTGATGCGATGGTGGAGACTCCGGTGAGCAAGGATGGCTTTCTCGCCGTATCTCTGCAGTCCAACCAGATGCTCATGCAGGCCAACACGGCCACGGAGGCATTCGAGAAACTCACCCAGTCCCAGACCGCGCGTCTCGTGAACGTGGCTGGTCGACAGCGCATGCTGTCCCAGCGGGTGGCCAAGAACTACACGCTGATTGCCGCAGGTTTTGACTCCCGTGAGGTGCGCGAACAGATGGCGGGCGATCTGGGGCTGTTCCAAGTCTCCCTCAAGCAGTTGGCCGACGCGCCGATCACCACCACGCACATTCGTATGGCATTGGAACTGGGCCAGGCGCAGTTCGTGTTCTTTGACGCCGCGATCAAGCGCCAGCCTGATGCGCGCGGCCTAGAAGACGTAGCAACCACCAGCGAGCGGTTGCTGCAGCTGACCGATGAACTGACGGGTCTCTACGAGACGGCGCTGCAGTCAGTGATCGGTTGATCGGTTGCGCCGTTTCACTCCACTGCAGCGCTGGAGTTGCGTCCGTAGAACTGCGGGAAGTACTCTTTCACACCGTCGCCATTGAAGCTCCAGCCGGTGCACTGGTTCAGGTGGCGTGGTGGCTCGTCGCCCACGCTGCTGAAGACGGCAGGCATGGTCTGGAAGGCGGCGGTGGCCAAGTTGAACAGCAGCTCGCGGATGTGGGTGCAGCCGGCGATGCCGCCCAGATTCGTCTGGATGGCCTTGCGCCAGCCACGCGACATGCTGCAGCCGACCATGGATTGCAGCGACGCCAGCGCCTCGGGGCAACCTCCAAGCGGGTGGGCGTCCATGGTGGCTTCGATGGCTTGCACGACGAGCTGGCGGTTGACGGTCACGCGCAGCCACATATGGTGGATCGGCTGGCCAGCGCGGCGAATGATGCTGGGGTCACGGATGAAAGGCGTGTCCTCGGCCTTGCTGTCGTGGAGTTCTCCCTCTATGTCCCAGAGGCCGTCCTCGCGTTCGTATCCCTGATAGGTGACGCGGCGGACATGTCTGGCGGTACGGGGAGCGGGTGGGGACAAGGGCATTTTTGTGCGTATCGGGGCAGTTGTTCTTTGAGTTTCAGGCACCGGCGTGGGTGGCTCTGGAGTAAGCGGTCCATCATGGCTGGACGGGATTGCGCTGTCGCAAGACTTGCCTCATTGTGCGGGAGCAGCAAAATTTTTGCTGTCACCTCGGTTCTTCTCGCAAGGAAGAGCCCGAGTTCGCCGCAGGAGACATCGCCATGAGAAGCCTGAACGCCCAGCTCACGCAATACGCCGAATATCACCGTGATCCGCGCAATATCCAGACGCACCTTGTCGGCGTGCCGATGATCATGCTGGCCGTGGTGATTTTGCTGTCGCGTCCGGTGCTGGTGCTTGGCGGACTGCCGCTGACGGCGGCCTTCGCGGTGGGGATGGCGGTTTGCGTGTTCTATTTTCTGCTCGATCTGCGCTATGGGGTTTGCATGGCGCTGGTGATTGCTGCGATGTTGGCCGTCGGGCAATGGGGCGCCGCACAAACGACGGTTTTCTGGCTGATGTCGGGGATAGGTCTGTTCGTAGTGGGTTGGGTGATCCAGCTCGTCGGCCACTATTTCGAGGGTCGCAAGCCAGCCTTTGTGGACGATGTGATCGGTCTGGCCATCGGGCCGCTATTCGTCCTTGCCGAAGTGGGTTTTGCGCTCGGAATGCGCAATGACGTCCGACTGGCGGTGGAGCAGGGAGCGGGGCCGGTGCACCGACGCGTGGGTGGCTCGGTTTCCTGAGGGCCGGAGCCGCAAAAACGCGTTCGAAAGTTACACGCAAGGGGCTTGGTCTTAAAATGGGCGGTTTCCCGCTTGACGGCATTGACTGTTGGTTGGCTGTCGGGCCGGGCAAAACTCAGAAATTCCCCAATTCACTCAAACTGTTGAGACGACCATGTCCCTGAACAACGTCCCCGCTGGCAAGAGCCTGCCCGAAGCCTTCAACGTCGTGATCGAGATTCCCATGGAATCCGATCCTATCAAGTACGAAGTGGACAAGGAATCCGGCTGCATTTTTGTCGACCGCTTCATGACGGCCGCCATGTTCTACCCCGCCAACTACGGCTACGTGCCCCAGACGCTGTCGGGCGACGGCGACCCGGTGGACGTGCTGGTCATGACCCCCTACAAGTTGCCCCCAGGCGTGGTCGTGCCTTGCCGCGCTCTCGGCATCCTGAAGATGGAAGACGAAGCTGGCATGGACGGCAAGGTCTTGGCCGTGCCCACCGCCAAGATTCTCAAGGAATACGCCAACATCAAGACTCTGGGCGACGTGCCCGAGATCAAGCTGAAGGCGATTGAGCATTTCTTTGCTCATTACAAGGATCTGGAAGCGGGCAAGTGGGTCAAGATTCTGGGTTGGGGTGGTATGGATGAAGCCCACAAAGAGCTGACCGACGGAGTAGCCAACTACGAAAAGTCCAAGAAGGCTTAAATTTCTTTTTCAGGAATTTGTTTCCTGATCGAAGCCCATTCGTTTGTTCGAGTGGGCTTTTCTTTTTTTGTTCTGCGAAGCCTTTGGGCTTCGATGGGTTGGTCGTTTTGGGGCGGTAAGACAGGCTCTCATGCGTCGTTGTGAAGCCTTGCCGTACGAGAGTACTGATCTGCGGCTTCGACGCCTAGTCTGAGGGCCTGTCTTACCGTTGGGGTGGTTGATCGGGCGCCCTGCTCGCTTCATTGGCCCGTTGGTTTGAATGCGGGGAGAGTGGTGTTGGGGGGGCTATTGCTGATTTGTTTCTGTAGCTAGTAACATTCAGCATTCATTTGCGGACACTGCCCATGTTGCCTATTTCTTCTCTGCGTTCCAGTTCGTCGCGTCGTGCGGTGCAGGTGCCGAGCGCGCCGGTGTCGAAGTATTTGACGTTCCGTCTGGGCGAGGAGGTCTATGGGATCGACATTCTGTGCGTGCAGGAGATCCGATCGTATGAGCCGCCGACGCGTATGGCGCATGCGCCGGAGTTCATCAAGGGGGTGATTCAGCTGCGTGGGGTGATCGTTCCCGTGGTGGATCTGCGCATGAAGCTGCGCTGCGCGGATGCGAGCTACAACGAGTTCACGGTGGTGATCGTGCTCAGGGTAGAGGACATGCTGCTCGGCGCGGTGGTGGATGCAGTGGCCGATGTGGTGGCGCTACAGGACGATGCAATCAAGCCTGCGCCGCAGTTTCAGGGCGTGGTGGATACGACCTATGTGCGCGGGATGGCACAGGTGGACGGGCAGATGCTGATCGTAGTGGACATCGCCGCGCTGCTGAGCCCGACGGAGATGGGCCTGCTCCAGCAGGCGCGCGCGGTGGTGCCGGAAGGGGCTAAGGCCTTCTGAACCCTGATCCTCTGATCAGTTACCCATGGCGCATGAATTTGGCGCGGCCCAGGCGAGGGCAGGCTGGCTAAGGGCCGCCCCGCTGCGTTGGCTGCGTCCCACTCCCGCGAAGCGAGAGAGGGGGGAAGGCGCGAAGCGACTCAGGGGGGCATTTTCTCTCAATTCGGCTGCTTGAACGGGCTGCGCTCGTGCAGCTCGTCCATGTACTGCGCGATGCCTTGGCCTTCACGTTCCAGAAAACGCTCCACCGCCTCGGCGAAGCCCGGGTGGGCGAGCCAGTGGGCGCTACTGGTTTGCACCGGCATGAGCGCCCGGGCCATCTTGTGCTGCCCCTGAGCGCCGCCTTCAAAGCGCTGGACGCCTCGGGCGATGCACCATTCGAGCGGCTGGTAGTAGCAGGTCTCGAAATGCAGGTTGTCCACGCGCTCTAGCGCGCCCCAGTAGCGGCCGTAGGCCACTGAGTACTGCACGGCGATCAGGCTTGCGGCGATGCGGCGGCCGTTCTGGTTGGCGACGAAGAGCACCCAGTTCTCAGGCATGTCGCGCTGCATGTGCTCGAAGAACGCCCGCGTCAGATAAGGCGCGTTGCCGTGCTCAAGATAGGTGCGCTCGTAGCAGGCGTAGAAGAAATCCCAGTCGGCGTCGCCGATGTTCTTGCCTTCGATGATGTCGAAAGTCACCCCGGCGTCGTGCACCCGCCTGCGTTCCTGGCGGATCTTCTTGCGCTTTTCCTGATTGAGTGACGCGAGAAATTCGTCGAACGAGTTGAAGGGCGCATCGGTCTGCGGATGGCGGTTGTGCCAGTGGAACTGCACCGTGTGGCGCAGCATCAGCCCGAGGTCCTGGGCAGCGCGCAGATCCTCGTCGGCCGCGAACAGCATGTGGATGGACGACAGCCCGGCCTCGCGCGCCCAGTCGATCACGCCGTTCAGCAGCAGGGTACGCACTCGCTCGTTCTTGGCCAGCAGGCGGCTGCCCGGTACGGGGGTGAAGGGCACGGCGAGTACGCCCTTGGGGTAGTACTGCAGGCCGTGGCGCTGGTAGGCGTCGGCCCAGGCCCAGTCGAACACGTATTCGCCGTAGGAGTGGTTCTTGGCGTAGAGCGCGCAGGCGGCTTCGAGCACGCCGTTCTTTTTCAGGAGGCAGAAAACGGGCGTCCAACCAGTGTCGGCGCAGGCGCTTTCGCTGGTCTCCATCGCCGCGAGATAGGCGTGGCGCATGAAGGGCGTGGGCTGGCTCTGCGCGGCGAGCAACTGGTCCCATTGCGACGCATCGACCAGGTGCGCGGAGTTCAGCAGTTCCAGCGCGTAGGCCGGGTCTTCGTTGGATGCGGAGGTGTCGGGCGGCGGGATGGCGGGCAAGATGGCGGCGTGTTCGGTTGGATTCGTTGTGAGCACCGATGATCGCGCAAACCGCCCGCCCTCGAAAGCCGAGGGGGAAGAAACAATCGACTGTGAGGCAATCGCAGCAGCACGGATGCTGCCTGCTTTTTTAAGTGGCTATTTAAATTTTCTTGTAAATCATGCACTTATGCGTCGCATACAAAGTGCTCTTCAACTTGCCCACACAACTGTCCAATGAGGGTGGGGACAACTGAGACGCTTTTGCAAGCCGTTTGCGCAACGCGCCCGCTGCGGCTTTTTCGCGCTTGCCCGCGAGGATGAAGGCTCAATGACATAATTGCCCGCAGTCTTTTTCGCTCGCACCATGCCATTCCCCATCAGCATTGCCCAGCTCAACTTCGTTGTGGGCGACATTCAGGGCAACGCCCGCAAAATCATCGAAGCCGCGCGCGAGGCGCATGCGGCAGGTTCGCGCCTGCTGCTCACGCCGGAGCTGGCGCTCAGCGCCTATGCCGCCGAAGATCTGTATCTGCGGCCCGCTTTCCTGTCCGCCTGTGAGCAGGGTCTGGTCGAGATCGCGGCCGCCACGGCCGACCTGACCGGGCTCGCGTTGGTGGTGGGCCACCCCCAGGGTATTCCCGGCGAGCACGGCCGCCGCTGCTACAACGCGGCCAGCGTGATCCGCAATGGTCGCATCGAGCAGACCTACGCCAAGCAGCGGCTGCCCAATTACGAGGTGTTCGACGAGCAGCGCTACTTCGTTCCCGGCAACGACACCTGTGTGTTCGAGGTAGACGGTGTGCGCATCGGCCTGCTGATCTGCGAGGACGCCTGGTTCCCCGAACCGGCGCGCTCCGCCGCGGCTGCGGGTGCCGAGCTGATCGCCTGCATCAACGCCTCGCCGTTCCACATGGGCAAGGGCGTAGAGCGCGAGGACGCCATGCGTGCCCGCGTGGCCGAGACCGGCTTGCCGCTGGTCTATGCACATCTGGTGGGTGGGCAGGACGAGGTTGTGTTCGAAGGCGCTTCGTTCGCGCTGAACGCCGATGGCGAAGTCGCCATGCGCGCCCCCGCGTTTGCCGAATTATTGGCGAGTGTGGAGGTGCAGGGGCAGGGCTGCAAGATCACGCTGGCCGGCGAGATGGCTCCGGTGCTGGGCTGGGAAGCCGAACTCTGGGCCGCGCTTGTCACCGGCGTGCGCGACTACATCGGCAAGAATGGTTTCCCCAGCGTGCTGCTGGGGCTGTCGGGTGGAATCGATTCCGCGCTGGTGCTGGCGATTGCCGTCGACGCGCTGGGCGCGGACAAGGTCCGCACGGTGATGATGCCGTCGCCCTACACGGCCGACATCAGCTGGATCGACGCGCGCGACATGGCCGCGCGCCTGAACGTGCAGTACGAGGAAATCGCCATCGCGCCGCAGTTCGAGGCCTTCAAGGCGGCGCTGGCGCACGATTTTGCGGGTCTGCCCGAAGACACGACTGAAGAGAACCTGCAGGCGCGCATTCGCGGCACGCTGCTGATGGCGCTGTCCAACAAGTTCGGCTCGGTGGTGCTGACCACTGGCAACAAGAGCGAGATGGCGACTGGCTACTGCACGCTCTATGGCGACATGGCGGGCGGCTTTGCCGTGATCAAGGACGTGCTCAAGACGCGCGTTTTCGCCCTGGCCCGCTGGCGCAATGAGAACAATCCGTTCGGCAAGGGCGCCAATCCGATTCCCGACCGCATCATCACCCGTCCCCCGAGCGCTGAGTTGCGCCCCGACCAGAAGGATCAGGACAGCCTGCCGCCTTACGAGGTGCTGGACGCCATCGTCGAGCGCTACATGGAGCGCGACGAACCGATTGCCGACATTGTCTCTGCGGGTTTTGTGTCGGCCGATGTCGACCGGGTCACGCGACTCATTAAGATCAACGAGTACAAGCGTCGTCAGGCGCCGGTCGGCGTGCGCGTGACGCGACGCAGCTTCGGCAAGGACTGGCGCTATCCCATCACCAATAAATTCCGGGCCTGACGAGCACGCTCGTCGGGTCTGGACCGTTTTTGAATAATCATCAGGAGTCTCCGCCATGAAAATGATCACCGCCGTCATCAAGCCGTTCAAGCTGGAAGAGGTCCGCGAAGCGCTGGCCGATTGCGGTGTCACGGGCCTCACGGTCACCGAGGTCAAGGGCTTTGGTCGCCAGAAGGGCCACACCGAGCTGTATCGCGGCGCGGAGTACGTGGTGGACTTTCTGCCCAAGGTGAAGGTTGAAGTCGTTGTGCGCGCGGAAGATGTGGACCGCTGCGTGGACGCCATCGTGAACGCGGCCCGCACTGGCAAGATCGGCGACGGCAAGATCTTCGTGACCGAGGTCGAGCGCGTGATCCGCATCCGCACTGGCGACTTGGACGATGCGGCTGTTTGAGTAACACCCCCTGAGTCGCTTCGCGCCTTCCCCCTCTCTCGCTTCGCGGGAGGGGGACGCAGCCAGCGCGGCGGGGCGGCCCTTGCGCGGCTGCCCTCGCTTGGGTCGCGCCAGTTTTGTGTGCCGTGAGTAACTGGCTTGAGTGGTGCGTGCAATGCGCGCCTGCATGATTGATTGACTGGAAGTGTTTAGAAACACGCCCATCCCGATTGCGTCAGCAAGACGGGTCAGTCTGCTAGGGGTTTGTCCTGTGCGTGCCGCACAGCGGAACCGCCCCATGGAAACACCCGAATCGCCACTCCTAGACTGAATTGAACCAGCGCACATGGTCTGCGCACGGGATCAATTCAGGAGTGGACGATGAACCTCATCTCAAGTCGCGATTCAATCGCAGTTATTCCGCGCGCTCATCGGTCGGAGGGTGGGCCATGTTGATGTTTCTTCAGCAGGTACTCAACGGGTTCACGCTGGGCGGCATCTACGGTTTGGTCGCGCTGGGGCTGACGCTGGTCTACGGCATCCTGCATGTTCCCAACTTCGCGCACGGCGCGCTCTACATGGTCGGAGCCTTCGTCGCCTTTCATGCAATGAACGCTTGGGGCACGGGCTACTGGGTTGCGATGATGGTGGCGGCTGGCGTGGTGGCGCTGCTCGCGGTGACGAGCGAGCGGCTGGTATTCAGCCGGTTGCGCAATGCCTCGGGCATCCACCCCATGATCGCCGCCGTGGGCATCATGCTGTTTCTCGAAGCCTCGGCACAGGCGATCTGGGGCGCGGATTTTCAGCGCATGCCAACGCCGTATGCGGGCGTGGTCGAGCTGACCGATGGCATCTCGATGTCGGCGCAGAGGCTGTTGATCGTCGCCGCGGCGCTGATGCTGATGGTGGCGATGCACTGGTTTCTGACGCGTACGCTCACCGGCTCGACCATCATCGTGATGGCCCAGAACCGCGATGGCGCATCGCTGATTGGCGTAGACGCGAACCGCGTGGCGATGATGACCTTCGCGATCTCGGGCGTTCTCGCAGCGATTGCGTCGGTGCTCTATGCGCCTGTGAATCTCGTGTACCCGGCGATGGGCTATCTGGTCATCACCAAGGCCTTCGTCATCATCATTCTCGGCGGCATGGGCAGCGTTCCTGGCGCGATCATCGGCGGGCAGATCATCGGGTTCGCGGAGAGCCTGGGGGCGTACTACGTGTCCACCGACTACAAGGACATCGTGGCCTTCGCGTTGCTGGTGCTGATTCTCTCGGTGCGCCCGCAGGGGCTGTTTCCGGGTAGGGGGCGCTGAGATGCGACTCTTGTCTGATGGAGCCCGGGGTTGGCTGCTGCCGGGGCTGGCCGCGCTGCTGTTTCCGTTGGTCGCGGCGAATGACTACCACCTCACGGTGATGGCGACGGCCTTCATCTTCGCCATCGCCACGCTCGGACTGAATCTGATCACAGGCTACGCCGGCCAGCTCAATTTGGCGCATGCCAGCTTCATGGCCATCGGCGCGTACACGGTGGGCATTCTTTCCGTGGATCACGGCTGGTGGTTCTGGTGTGCGCTGCCGGTGGCCGGGGTGACAAGCGCCGTGCTGGGCTGGTTCGTCGGCCTCGTTTCGCTGCGGTTGCAAGGGCATTTCTTCTCGATCTTCACGCTTTGCGTGGGCTACATCATTTTTCTTGTGATCGAGAAGTGGGAGAGCCTCACCCACGGCACGGTGGGCCTCATGGGCATACCCGCGCCCGAGTCCATCGGGCCGATCCATTTTGACGGCCTCGCTGCCCAGTATTACCTGACCCTCGCGTTTCTGGCTGCGGCCATCTGGGCCAAGCGGCGCATCGTCAACTCGCTGCTGGGCCGAGCGTTCATTGCGCTGCGCAACAGCGAGGAGCTCGCAGAGGCCATAGGCATCCAGCGGATGCGTACCAAACTGCTGGCCTTTACGCTCAGCGTGTTCTATGCGGGCATGGCGGGCGGGCTATACGCCGGGTTCGCGCGCTTCATCAGCCCGGATGCCGCCAGCGTGAATCTGACCTTCGACATGATGATCTACATGATCGTCGGCGGCATTGGAACGGTGGCGGGTCCGGTGCTGGGCGCGGTCGGCATGTCGTGGCTAACCCAGTCTCTGCAGTTTCTGCAGGAATACCGGTTCATGGTGTTTGGCCCGATTCTGATCCTGCTGGTGTTGCATGTGCCGCAGGGTCTGGTAGGAAGCCTTTCTGTCGGGCGGCTGCGTTGGCAATTCAGGCGGGGGAGGTCGCATGCTGAGAGTTGAGTCGTTGACGAAAAGATTCGGCGGGCTCGCCGCGATCAACGATGTCACCACCACAATTGAGGCTGGCAAAGTCAACGCCATCATCGGGCCCAACGGCGCGGGCAAGACCACGTTCTTCAACCTCATCAGTGCCATGCACCAGCCCAGCAGTGGACGCATTCTGTTCAATGGAAAGGATGTCACCACGCTCAGGCCTGATCAGGTCGCGCAGCTCGGGCTGGCGCGAACCTTCCAGAGCACGGCGCTGTTCGACAAGGCCAGCGTGCTCGACAACCTCATCGTTGGGCATCGACTGCGCACCCGTTCCAATCTGTGGGATGTGCTCTGGGGTTCTCACCGCCTGCAGGACGAGGAACGCATCTGTCGCGAAGAGGCGCGTGATGCGCTCGATTTCGTGGGGCTCTCGAACATCAGCCACAGGCTCGCGGGCGACATCACACAGGAGCAGCGCAAGCGCGTCGCCATCGCACTCGCTTTGACCACCACGCCGCAGCTGATGCTCCTCGACGAACCCGCAGGTGGGGTGAATCCGGAAGAGACGGGCGGCCTCGCCGAGCTGATCCGCAGGCTGGTGCGCCACGGCATCACGGTGGCGCTGATCGAGCACAAGATGGGAATGATCATGAGCTTGGCCGACAAGATCATGGTGCTGAGCTACGGCATGCGCATCGCGGAGGGAACGCCCGAAGAGATCCGTCGCGACCCGGCCGTGATCGATGCCTATCTGGGGAGCGAGCATGCTGAAGTTTGAGCGTGTATCACTGAAATACGGCGGCTTTCAGGCTCTGGACCGTGTCAGTCTGAATGCCCGGATGGGTGAACTGGTCGTGTTGCTGGGGGCCAATGGGGCAGGCAAGAGTTCATTGTTTCTGACGGCGAGCGGGTTGGTTCCTGCATCGGCTGGTTCAATATCGTGGAAGGGGCAGGAGCTGCAGGGAAAGAAGCCGTCTGCCATCGTGCAGTCCGGGCTGGTGCAATGCCCCGAGGGGCGCAAGCTGTTTGGCCAGATGAGCGTGCGCAAGAACCTTGAGCTTGGTGCCTATGTGCACCGCCACGATCCCGAGCCCGGCAGGCAGTTGCTGGAGCAGGTGTTTGAGCTCTTTCCCATCCTCAAGGACAAGCAGCATGATCCCGCCGAATCGCTGTCGGGTGGCCAGCAGCAGATGGTCGCTATCGGCCGTGCGCTCATGAGTCGGCCCGAAGTGCTGCTGCTCGACGAGCCATCGCTGGGTCTTGCGCCACTCGTCATTCAGCAGATGTTCGGAATCATCCGGAAGATTAATCAGGCAGGAACCACCGTACTGCTGGCCGAGCAGAACGCCTATGCGGCTTTGAAGATCGCTCATCGGGCCTATGTGATGGAAAGCGGCCGGATCGTGCGCGAAGGAAAACCCGCCGACATGCTCGCTGACGATTCCATCCGCAAGGCATACATCGGCGTCTGATTTGAAGGCGCTGCGCACAGAGTTCCAATTCGAAACGAAAGAGGGAGGCTTCCATGACATCAACAATTTGCCTGCGTTTGCCCGCGCCCACCGGGAGGGCCTCGATCATCGCGACATGCGCCGCACTGCTGGCATCCTGTGCATGGGCGCAGGACGTGGTGAAGATTGGCTTCAGCGGCCCGCTCTCGGGCGGTGCGGCGCAATATGGAAAGAACGCGCTCGATGGCATGCAGATGGCGGCCATGGAAATCAATGCGTCGAATTTCGAGGTGGCGGGCAAGAAGACTCGGCTAGAGATCGTGCCGCTCGATGATCGCTACAACCCAGCGGACACCGGCGTCAACGCGCAGCGTCTGGTGCAGCAGTACAAGACGCCCGCGATTCTGGTGCCGCATTCGGGTGGCATCTTTGCGCTGCAGACCAGCAATGAGCGCAGCAACTTCATCGTGCTCGCCTACAGCTCGGTGCCGCAGATCACCGGGCGCGGCAACAAGCTCACGGTGCGCATTCCGCCCGACTTCACGACTTACATCGCGCCATATTCGCGATACGTCATGCAGCGCTTCGGCAAGAAGGCGGCGCTGGTCGGTGCCGATTACGACTACGCCAAGGCCTGGGCTGCGGCCTTCAAGTCCGGCTGGGAAAAACTCGGCGGCACCGTGGTGGTGGAGAACCCCATGAGCTACAACCGTTCCGCCGATTTCTACAGCGGCGTGAGCAAGGCGCTCGCCGCCAAACCCGACGTGCTGCTGGTGGGCGGTGCGTCCGAGCCCACGGCGCTGGTCATCAAGCAAGCCCGCGAGATGGGGTTCAAGGGCGGCTTTGTAGTGATGGATCAGGCCAAGCTCGACGAAATGGCGCGTGTGCTCGGGGGTGACTATGCGTTGCTTGAGGGGGCCATCGGCGTGGCGCCGGTGACCGAGGATGGCCGCAGCGGTGCCTTCGTGGAGCGATACAAGAAGCTCCACCCCGGCAAGATCCCTGGCTCGGAAGCGCAGTGGAACTATGTCGCCGTGTATGCCTTGGCCAAGGCCATGCAGCTCGCCGGATCCACGAGCGACACCAAGGCTATCCGCGCGAAGTATGGCGAGGCCTACAAGCTGCTTCCACCGGACGTGAACCCTGGCATCGTGACGGGAGTGGACGCGCTGGGCAACAACATCACGACACAGCGCAACGTGGCGATCCAGAACGGCAAGCTGACGGCGATGAGTGCCGTGAACTGACAGCGGCGCGGGGCGGCTGCAGCAAAGTTGGCATGTCGAATCAGGCTGCGGGCGTTTGATTCGGCACGAATTCCTGTTCTTGCAGTGCCCGCCATTGCACCTTGCCGGTGCCGGATTTCGGCAGCCTATCCACGAACTGCACGAGTCGCGGGCTCTTGTACGCGGCCATGTGTTCCCGGCTCCAGTCGATGATGTCCTGCTCTTCGACCTGTCCCTTGAACGCGTCGCGCAGCACCACGACGGCCTTCACGGTTTCGCCGCGCCGCGCATCGCGCGATCCGATCACGCAGACCTCTTGGATCGCGGGGTGGGCATAGATCAGCGCTTCCACCTCGGCGGGCCAGACCTTGTAACCCGAGGCATTGATCATCCGCTTGAGCCGGTCGACGAGATGGAAGTAGCCGTCCTCGTCGGTTCGCGCGAGATCGCCGGTGCGCAGAAAGCGCTTGCCCTGCACGGTGACGAAGGCGCGCGCGGTGGCCTCGGGCTGACGCCAGTAGCCCTGCATGATCTGTGGGCCGTGCACGATGATTTCGCCGGTCTCGCCCGGTGGCAGTTCCTGCAGCGTGTCGGGATCGACCACGCGGGCGTCGACGTCGAAGATCGGAATGCCGAGGCATTGCTTGAGCGGTCTTGACGGTGGGTTGATGTGCGTGGCCGCCATGGTCTCGGTCATGCCGTAGCCCTCGATGTAGTCTATGCCGCAGAGCGACTTGAGGCGCGCGGCCACCGCCTCGGGCATGGCCGCGCCGCCGCCGCTCAGGCGCTGTAGGCTGCAGAGGTCAAATTCGTCGAGGCGCGGGCTTGCGAGCAGGTCCACCACCATTGAGACGATCAAGAGTGTGCTGGTCACCCGGTAACGCTCTATGAGCTGCGCGGCCACCTCGTGGTCCCAACGCGGAAGAATGACCATCGTGGCACCGAGATGCAGAATGGTGTTCATGCCTCCTTCCATGCCGGTGACGTGGAACATCGGCATCACCGAGAGCACGACGGCGTTCGGCCTCGTATCCATCCAGCGGGCGCTGGCTACCGTGTTGTACATCACACTGCGATGGGTGTGTATGCAGCCCTTGGGCTGCCCCGTGGTGCCTGATGTGTAGGGCATGACGGCCAGTTCATCGGGGCTGGCGGTGCATGGGCTGGGCCTGCGGTTGGCGGCAAGCGCATCGGTCCATGCGCTTGCGCTGGGGTGGAGGCCGGGTCGCTTGCTTTCGGTTAAGAAGGTCGGAATGTTCAGATCCGTTGCGCGGCTCAGGTAGTCGCTGTAGGTCGCCACCACGGCATGGTGAAGCAGTTCAGGCGCATCGGCATCCAGCAGTGGCAGCGCCTGCGTGAGCAGGTCTTGCGACAGGATGATGGTGCGTGCGCCAGCATCGCTCACATAGTGCCTGAGCTCTTCGGTGAGGTTCATCGGATTGACGGGTACGACCACGGCGTCGGCGCGGAGGATGGCGTGGTAGCCGATCACGAACTGTGGGCTGTTCTGCATGAACAGCAGCACGCGATCTCCGCGGTTCACGCCGCACGCGTGTTGCAGGTGACCGGCCATGCGCTCGACATCGTCCATCAACTGCGCATAGGTGATGGCCGAGTCGTAGAACACCATGGCGGGCTTGTCTGGATACCGCTCGGCGGAGGCTTCAATGAGCGTTGCCAAATGCTGTTCGGGAACCTCGAGATGGCGTTCCAGATGCGCGGGCCAATGAGCGAAGTGGCGATCCGACATGGGCTTGTCTCCGTCGAGATTGATTGGTTCTGGTGCTCGTGTGTTCGCACGGTATCACGGCTGACGGAAGCGGCTTTGCAGGCGTTGCACGACGCGCAGCAGCTCGGGTTGGGCGCGGTCGATCAGCACGCTGGGCGGCAGGTCATGGTGGGGGCCGCCGCAGCTCATTGCCATCAACGGAAGGCCGCGCCCCGGATCGAAAGCCACGGCGATTCCGTTTACCTGTGGCATCCAGTCGCCGAATGAATGGCTGACGATGGACTGCGCTGCTTCGCCGCCTGCCGTACGCTCATCCGCTTGTGCGTGATTCAGCGATTGCCACTGCGCGGTTGCATGGTTTTGCAGATAGGCGATGGCCTCGTTGCGCTCATGTGCCGGGCACGCAGCGAGCCAGGCGCGGCCAATGGCTGTGGTCGCCAGTGGCACACGAGCGCCTGTCTCCAGCGTCTGCGCGCGGGGATGAGGCTTCGGGCTGGGGCAATGCTCGATGTAGATCATCGTGTGCCGGTCGCGCGTGGCCAGTGCGACCTCAGACTGCGTGAATGCGGCCAGTCGCTGCATCAGCGGCCGGGCCTGTTGCCGGACGGCCAGGCCAAACAGCATGGCGCTGCCGAGCGCGAGGCTGGCGGAGCCCAATCGATATTTGTTCTCGCGCGGTACGTAGCGCAGATAGCCCAAGGCCGTCAGCGTGTAGGTCAGGCGCGATACTGTGGATTTGGGAAGCTGGCAGCGCCTGGCGATGTCGTGGTTGCCGAGTAGTTTGTCGCCGGAGCGAAAGCACGACAGCAGCTCAAGTCCACGAGAGAGCGCGGTGACATATCGGCGGTCGGATTGTGCGTCAACGGTGTGCTCCGAGTGGCTGGTCGGTTGCGGCATAGCGGCTGGTCTCCATGCGATGCGTTTGTTCGGTCATTCTGAACAGGCATGGCATGGATGACATTGCGCGGCATCCACGGGAACGCGATTGTGTTTGTTTCATCCGTTGAACGGATGTAGCTGACAGGACTTGGTTCAGATCACAGTACGCAGAGGGATCTGCGACATGTTGTTGCCTGCTTCCTGCACGAGCTTGCGCAGTAGCGCGTCGTGGTCGGTGTGGGCGGTGATCAGGTCCATCTGCCATTCGCCCATGAAGCCGGATTTGACGCTGGTTTCCAGAAAGCCCAGCATGCCGTCGTAGTAGCCGTCCACGTTGAGCAGGCCGATGGGCTTGTCGTGGTAGCCGAGCTGGCGCCAAGTCCAGATCTCGAACAGCTCCTCGAACGTGCCGATGCCGCCGGGAAGGGCGACGAAGGCGTCGCTGCGCTCGGCCATCATGGCCTTGCGCTCGTGCATGTTGTCGACGATGTGCAACTCGTCGCAGTGCTGGTTGGCCAGTTCCTTGTCAACGAGGGCCTTGGGAATCACGCCGACGACGCGCCCGCCCGCTTTGCGCGTGGCTTCGGCGACCGTACCCATCAGGCCGCTGCGGCCGCCGCCGTAGACAAGCTGTCCGCCATGCTCGCCGATCCAGGAGCCGACTTGGATGGCAGACTGGGTGAACGCGGGGTTCTCACCCGGGCGCGAGCCGAGATAGACGCAGATCGAGAACGCGGGGGCTGGTTTCTTGTTAGTGGATGGCATGGGCAAACCTTTGATAGAGTGCGGCGAGCCAGATGCCGCCGCACAGCAGCAGGGAGAGCAGCACAGCGGCGCTTCCCATGTCCTTCGCGCGCTTGGAAAGATCGTGCAACTCCGGGCCGATGCGGTCGATGGCCGCCTCGATGCCCGTGTTGAGCAACTCGACGATCAACACCAGCAGCACGGAGCCGGCGAGCAGGGCGACCTCGATCCACGTGCTGCCGAGCCAGAAGGCTGCCGGAATCATGATGATCGCTAGGCAGGCCTCCGAGCGGAACGCCTTTTCACTCCAGCCCGCCTTGAGGCCTTGCATCGAATAGCCGAAAGCATGAATCCAGCGGTTGAGACCCGTGCGGGCCTTGTGTGGATGTGGAGCAGGCGAGGGCGGAAGTGGATGGGCCATGGGGGCGGAAGCAAAGCGGAATTCAGCGAAAGGAAATCGTTGCGCGGGGCAAGAATGTGGGCGGATAGGACGTGCCGTCATTTAGCCAGACATCGTAGCGCAGTCTGGATGCTGCCGGGCCTGTGTGAACAACGGCTTAACAGAGCCTTCCGCTAAACGCGTCAGGACTTCGCGCTGCGATTGCGTGTCAGCGGTGCCGAATGGACGAGGCGCGTGCCCGCCCATGCGTCGTGCCAGAACTGGCGCTCGGGGTGAAAGCGGCTGAGCAGTGCCCAGATGGCGATCCAGCCACCGAGAATGACCAAGGCTTCGGCGGCGCTGAGCTTGGCTGCCCAACTGATGAGCAGCGGCGGCAGAAACCAGAGCCATGACAGCACGTATCGCCTGAGCGCTCGCAGCTGGCTGATGGAGCGGCCTTGCGAATCGACCACGCGGATGTTCCAGGTCTTCATGGCGAGCGTCTGGCCCTTGGCCCAGAACCACACGAAGTAAATCCCGAAGATCACGAACAGAAATGCCTGCAGCTCGTGGCGGTTGTCGAGGGCGTTGCGGGTCTGGGTGAGGGCGCTGAACAGATAGCCCGAGATGAACACTACGCCGAACATCAACATGCCTTCGTACAGCCAGCAGGCCATGCGACGACGCAGCGAAGGTGTCATGCCTTCCGAGTTGGGGGGCAGATCCGTCGGTGAGTCTGGGCGGGTGATGGGGCCAGGAGGAAGCGGAGAACTCATTCGGCGGACGGCGCTGGTGCGTGTTGACTGATTACTGAGGTGAATTGACCGAGGTGACATCCCGCAGATCCACCTTTTCCTCGGTGTCCGGGGCCGAGGCCGGGTTCAATGGTGGCAGGGGTTGTGCGGTTGCCGACGAGCCCTGAACCGGTGCTGTTTCGACCGTCATCGGGGTGCTGGGCAGCGGTGCCGCTGGCGGAGGAAACACATGCGGCACATGGTAGTCCGCCATAGGCGGGATCTTGGGCGGGTTGGGTTGATTTGGCGCAACAGTCGTAGCGGCCGGAATGCGTACCAGCTTCTTGGATGGGGGCGATTTGACCACTACGGCTGCGCCGAAGGGCTTTCGCGCGGCCTTGGAGGCGAGTTGTTTCTTCTCTTCCTCGCTCAGGGCTTGATAGGCCTCCCACTGTGCGAGTTTGTCGTCGGGCGACAGGCGATTGGTGGCGGCAAAGTTCAGACGGGCCTGGCTGCGCTGCTGCGCGCTGAGGTTGGCCCATTCGGTCATGCGGCTGAGCATCTTGGCCTGCTCCTGCTCGCTGAGGGAGTCGAAGTTCGACGCGAGTGTCAACCAGTGGCGCTTCTGGCCCTCCGTCAGCTGGTTCCAGCGTGTGGCCAGTGGCGAGAGGGCGTCTTTCTGGGAGCTCGAGAGTTCGCCCCACATGGGGCCACCCTGAGTGATGGGTGCTGGCGCACGAGCCGTGGTCGAGCTGGAGCGGATGTTGGAGCGCTTGGAGGGCAGGGCCTCATCCGGCGTCGAGATAGTGGGCGCGATGTCCAGATAGGTGACGGCTTTCCATGCGCCAAATGTCAGGCATGCCAAAGCCAGCAGCCCCGCGATGGCGGCTGCACGGCTTGGTTTGGAACGGTCGGGTACGTCTGGCGCCAATCTCTGCATGCAAATCGGTGGTCAACCGATCAGGTTCAAGGTTTGTGTTGGGATGTTTTCAGGTATTGCAGAAAACCGGGGTCAGTATAGGCCTCTGGAGGCAGGTCATCGGTGAGAAGGGCAGCATCCACCTCGGCAATTTCATTCGCGCCGGCTTCATTCTGATTCACGCCCACGACAAACAGGCCCACGAGCAGTGCTGCGACAGGGATGGCCGACACCAGTGCACGCCACCAGTTGCCGCCTTCACTGCCCCAGCCGCCACCCATGGTGGCCGTGTGACCGACTCCCAGAACGACGGGCTCGGCCACCACGGGACGTTGCGCCACGACGGCCGGACGCTTGCGCTTGTCCAGCGCCTGCATGCGGCCTGCGCGCAGTCGCTCAGCGATGTCGTAGGCAAGCTCGTTGCTACCTTGGTCGAGGCGGGCCACCACCCGAAGGGCGAAACGGTCTGCCGCTGTGCTGTTCGAATTTTCAGAGATATGGCGGTTCATAGCTCGATTCCTTTTGCCTTCAGTGCCTTGCTCAGCGTTTGAATGGCGCGGAAGCAGTGCGTTTTGACGCTGCCCTCGGAGCAACCCATCGCTGCGGCCGTTTCTGCAACATCCATTTCCTCCCAGTAACGCATGAGAAAGGCTTCTCGTTGACGCGCAGGCAACTCCTGTATCTCTTTTTCTATTTCATGGAAGATCTGCTTGCGACGGATCTGGTCTTCCGCGCTCTGGCTGCCTTCTCGCTGATCGCCCTCGATGGCGTAGTTCTCCAGCAGGTCAAAATCACCA
The DNA here is from genome assembly GCF_011305995.1 of Diaphorobacter sp. HDW4A. Lineage (GTDB taxonomy): Bacteria > Pseudomonadota > Gammaproteobacteria > Burkholderiales > Burkholderiaceae_C > Diaphorobacter_A. Next base: position 1,682,637 of record NZ_CP049910.1, read on the forward strand.
GCGTCGTCACTCGAGCTTTCAAAGTCGCTGAGACTCGTGAACAAAGCGTTACGAGTTTTTTGTCGGCGGAACCAATCAAGCGTGCTGTTCGAGAGGATGCGCTGAAACAGCATCGGCAGCTCGTTGATGGGCTTATCCCCATAATGCTCGGCCAGTTTGATCATGCTGTCCTGGACGATATCCAGTGCGGCCTCCTCATCGCGAACGTGATAGACCGTGCGCTTGAAAGCACGTTTGTCTACGCTCTTGAGGAAATCTGACAGTTCTTGTTCGGAGGCCAAAAGCAAAACTGTCCCGTAAGGGGACTGACTGGGCCAGCGCAATGAAGCGGGCCACTTGGTTGTTAATCCGGCGATTATGACATCAGAGTAGTTTTTTTGAGCACTGGGCTGTGCGACGGCCCGCAAAGTGCAATAATGTGCACTGCAGCAAATAACGCAAACGGGTCCCGGTTCGGCGAAGAACTCATGTCGCTCATGACCGAGGCCTCAAGTTCCAAGGCGGCTTCACAAGAGCTCGACCAAGGGGCACCCAAGGTTTTTCGTTAGAGAAATTCACAAAGGTTCATCATCATGGAAATCTCCAAGGCCGAAATCTCGTCGGCAGCCGCAGCAGCCAGCGGCAACACCGGCACCCAGGAATTGATGGGCGCTGAAGTCCTCATCAAATCCCTTCAGGCGGAAAACGTTCAGTACATCTGGGGCTATCCCGGCGGTGCGGTTCTCTATATCTACGATGCCCTGTACAAGCAGGACACCATGCAGCACGTGCTGGTGCGCCATGAACAGGCCGCCGTTCACGCAGCCGATGGCTATGCCCGCGCGACAGGTGATGTCGGCGTGGCGCTGGTGACCTCCGGCCCGGGCCTCACGAACGCTGTGACTGGCATCGCGACCGCGTACATGGACTCGATCCCCATGGTGATCATCTCCGGTCAGGTGCCCACGCCCGCCATTGGCCTCGACGCATTCCAGGAATGCGATACGGTCGGTATCACACGCCCCATCGTCAAGCACAACTTCCTCGTGAAGGATGTGCGCGATCTGGCGATGACCATGAAGAAGGCCTTCCACATCGCGCGCACCGGTCGTCCCGGCCCCGTGGTGGTGGACATTCCAAAGGACGTCTCCTTCAAGAAGACCCCGTACAACGGCTATCCACAGAGTGTGGAAATGCGTTCGTACAACCCGGTCAAGAAGGGCCACGGAGGTCAGATCCGCAAGGCTCTTCAGCTGCTGCTGACGGCCAAGCGCCCCTATATCTACACCGGCGGCGGTGTGCTGCTGGGCAATGCCTGCAACGAACTGCGCACGCTGGTCGACATGCTGGGCTACCCGGTCACCAACACGCTGATGGGGCTGGGCGCGTATCCCGCATCCGATCCGAAGTTCCTCGGCATGCTGGGCATGCACGGCACCATCGAAGCCAACAACGCGATGCAGAACTGCGACGTGCTGCTGGCGGTGGGCGCGCGCTTTGACGACCGCGTGATCGGCAACCCCAAGCACTTTGCGCAGAACGATCGCAAGATCATTCACATCGACATCGACCCGTCGAGCATCTCCAAGCGCGTGAAGGTGGATGTGCCGATCGTGGGCGACGTGAAGGATGTGCTGACCGAGCTGATCAACATGATCCGCGAAACCACGACCCGCGCCGAAGCCGGTGCGCTCGCGCAGTGGTGGAAGCAGATCGAAGCCTGGCGCAGCCGCGACTGCCTCGCCTACGACCGCGAGAACACCAGCGTGATCAAACCGCAGTACGTGGTGGACACGCTCTGGAACATGACCAAGGATGCTGATACCTACATCACGTCCGACGTGGGTCAGCACCAGATGTGGGCCGCGCAGTACTACCGCTTCGACGAGCCACGTCGCTGGATCAACTCCGGCGGCCTCGGCACCATGGGCGTGGGCATTCCCTACGCCATGGGCATCAAGCTCGCCAAGCCCCAGTCCGAAGTGTTCTGCATCACCGGCGAAGGCTCGGTGCAGATGAACATCCAGGAACTCGCCACCTGCCTGCAGTACAACACGCCGATCAAGATCTGCGCACTGAACAACCGTTATCTTGGCATGGTGCGCCAGTGGCAGGAAATCGAGTACTCGGGCCGCTACAGCCACAGCTACATGGATTCGCTGCCCAACTTCGTGAAGCTGGCAGAGGCCTATGGTCACGTCGGCATGCTGATCGAGCGTCCTCAGGATGTGGAGCCCGCACTGCGCGAGGCCCGCAAGCTCAAGGACCGCACGGTGTTCATGGACTTCCGTACCGACCCCACGGAGAACGTGTTCCCGATGGTGCAAGCCGGCAAGGGCATCACCGAGATGCTGCTGGGCGCGGAAGATCTGTAAGACTTTTCCAAGATCATCCATTCATAATGCCGGGCTGCGGGGTAATCCCGCTCCCGGCCATCCATCGCCATTCGCGAGAATGGCTGCTTTTTGACGAATCTATTGCCTGCCGAGCTTGGTGTTTACCGACATCAGGGGAGGGTAGCGAAAAGAGGAATCGCGCATCATGAAACACATCATTGCTGTCCTGCTGGAAAACGAACCCGGAGCCCTGTCTCGCGTGGTTGGCCTGTTTTCCGCGCGTGGCTACAACATCGAATCGCTGACCGTGGCGCCCACAGAGGACGCCTCGCTGTCGCGCATGACCATCCAGACGACGGGCTCGGAAGACGTGATCGAGCAGATCACCAAGCACCTGAACCGTCTGATTGAAGTCGTGAAGGTCGTTGACCTCACCGAAGGCTCCTACACCGAGCGCGAGCTCATGATGGTGAAAGTGCGCGCGGTCGGCAAAGAGCGCGAAGAGATGAAGCGCATGGCCGACATCTTCCGCGGCCGCATCATCGACGTGACCGACAAGAGCTACACCGTCGAGCTGACGGGCGATCAAAGCAAGAACGATGCGTTCCTGCAGGCGATTGACCGCACAGCCATTCTCGAAACAGTGCGCACTGGCGCCAGCGGCATTGGCCGGGGCGAGCGGATTCTGCGCGTGTAATCGGCACGGGATTCACCCTCTCGAGCCAAACCACATGCAGAGTGTTTTTCGCTGCATTTCTTCTTCGTTTAGTTTTTAGTTTCAACCCCCAAAACCATTCCCCGGAGCCGATATGAAAGTTTTCTACGACAAAGACTGTGATCTGAGCCTCATCAAGGGCAAGACCGTTGCCATCATTGGTTACGGCAGCCAAGGTCATGCACACGCACAGAACCTGAACGACAGCGGCGTGAAGGTCGTGGTTGGTCTGCGCAAGGGCGGCGCTTCCTGGGACAAGGTTGGCAAGGCCGGCCTGAACGTCATGGAAGTCAACGACGCAGTCAAGGCTGCCGACGTGGTCATGATTTTGTTGCCCGACGAGCAAATCGCCGAGGTCTACAACAACAACGTCGCTCCGAACATCAAGCAAGGCGCTTCGCTGGCTTTCGCTCACGGCTTCAACGTGCACTACAACCAGGTCATCCCACGTGCTGATCTGGACGTGTGGATGGTGGCTCCAAAGGCTCCAGGCCACACCGTGCGCAACACCTACACCCAAGGTGGCGGCGTGCCTCACCTGGTGGCCGTGCATCAGGACAAGTCCGGCAAAGCCCGTGACCTGGCCCTGTCGTACGCAATGGCCAATGGTGGCGGCAAGGCCGGCATCATCGAGACCAACTTCAAGGAAGAAACCGAGACCGACCTGTTCGGCGAGCAAGCCGTTCTGTGCGGCGGCGCTGTCGAGTTGATCAAGATGGGTTACGAGACCTTGGTCGAAGCCGGCTACGCTCCAGAAATGGCGTACTTCGAATGCTTGCACGAGCTGAAGCTGATCGTTGACTTGATCTACGAAGGCGGCATTGCCAACATGAACTACTCGATCTCGAACAACGCCGAATACGGCGAGTACGTGACAGGTCCTGAAGTGATCAACGAAGAATCCCGCAAGGCCATGCGCAACGCTCTGAAGCGCATCCAGAACGGTGACTACGCCAAGATGTTCATCCAGGAAGGTCGCCTGAACTATCCTTCGATGACTGCACGTCGCCGCAACACGGCTGACCACAGCATCGAAATCGTCGGTGGCAAGCTGCGCGCCATGATGCCTTGGATTGCCAAGAACAAGCTGGTAGACCAAACCCGCAACTGATTCTTGCAATTGGTCTCCAATGAACGCCCATTTTGGGGCGTTTGTTTTTTGGGCTTTCGTTTGCTTGCCGCGGGGGCGAAGCCCGCGGCTTCGATGGCTGACCGCTTTGTGGCGGCCATACAGCCCCTCATGCTTTGTTGCAAAGCCTTGTCGTACGAGAGTACTGCCTGCGGTTTTGCGTCGCGCCTGAGGGGCTGTCTTGCCGTTGGGGTTTATTCGAAGGCCCTCTGTGCTGCTTTGGTCCGCTCCGGGATTCGGGGATCAGGGCTTCAAGCATCAAGCCTGTTGTGCTACATTGTTGGTCTATGAAAACGTTGGCTCTCGCCCTAGCTCTACTGCCCACCGGGCTGTGATGTTGGCGCGCGAGCGAACTGTTCATCCGATGGCCCGTATGCAAGCGCAGCGGGCCATTTGTTTTTTGCGCTTGGAATACGGTTCTTTTCAATTGACCGAGCTGCATGGGTTGCAGCGCTCTGGAGACCTCGATGACTGAAAAACTGATTATTTTTGACACTACGTTGCGTGATGGAGAGCAGTCGCCCGGCGCGTCGATGACCAAGGATGAAAAGCTGCGCATCGCCCGTCTGCTGGAGCGCCTGAAAGTCGACGTGATCGAGGCTGGTTTTGCAGCCAGCTCGAATGGCGATTTCGAGTGCATCCGCTCCATCGCCGGTGCGGTGAAGGACTCCACCATCTGCTCGCTCTCGCGTGCGAACGACCGCGACATCGCGCGTTCGGCCGAGGCGCTGGCGGGTGCGAACCGCGCGCGCATCCATGTGTTCCTGGCCACCAGCCCGCTGCACATGGAAAAGAAATTGCGCATGACGCCTGATCAGGTGTTTGAGCAGGCGGTCAGCTCGATCCGTTTTGCGCGCAATCTCTGCGGCGACATCGAATTCAGCGCGGAAGACGGCTACCGCAGCGATCCGGATTTCCTCTGCCGCGTGTTTGAGGCGGTGATCAAGGAAGGCGCAACCACCATCAACGTGCCCGACACCGTGGGCTACGCGATTCCCGAACTCTACGGCGACTTCATCAAGAATCTGCGCGAACGCATTCCGAATGCGGACAAGGCAATCTGGTCCGTGCACTGCCACAACGACCTCGGCATGGCCGTGGCGAACTCGCTGGCTGGTGTGAAGATCGGCGGCGCGCGTCAGGTAGAGTGCACGATCAACGGCTTGGGCGAGCGTGCTGGCAATTGCTCGCTCGAAGAAGTCGTGATGGCGATTAAAACTCGCAAGGACTACTTCGGTCTCGATGTGAACATCGACACGCAGCACATCGTCGCCGCGAGCCGCATGGTCAGCCAGACCACCGGCTTCGTCGTGCAGCCGAACAAGGCGGTGGTCGGCGCCAATGCGTTCGCGCATGCATCCGGCATTCACCAGGACGGCGTGCTCAAGGCGCGTGATACCTACGAAATCATGCGTGCGGAAGACGTGGGTTGGGCGGCAAACAAGATCGTTCTGGGCAAGCTCTCGGGCCGCAACGCGTTCAAGCAACGCCTGCAGGAGCTGGGTGTTCAGATGGAGAGCGAAGGCGAGATCAATGCCGCGTTCACCCGATTCAAGGAACTGGCCGACCGCAAGAGCGACATCTTCGACGAGGACATCCTCGCGCTGGTAAGTGACGAACATGCGGCGACGCAAAAGGATTCCTTCGGTTTTGTCTCGCTTTCCCAACACAGCGAAACCGGCGAACGCCCTCACGCTAAAGTGGTCTTTACCGCTGAAGGCAAGGAAGTGCAGGGCGAATCCGACGGCAATGGCCCGGTCGATGCGTCGCTCAAGGCCATCGAATCTCACGTCAACAGCGGCGCGGAAATGGTGCTCTATTCGGTGAACGCGATCAGCGGTTCTACAGAGAGCCAGGGCGAGGTCACGGTGCGTCTTCAGAGCAACGGCCGCGTAGTCAACGGCGTGGGTGCGGACCCGGATATCGTCGTCGCGTCAGCCAAAGCCTATCTGAGCGCGTTGAATAAGTTACAAAGTAAATCGGAGCGAGTAGCCGCTCAAGGTTGAGCCCGGTTTTATAATTAACTCACTTTCTTGAAGAGTCGCGTAAGGTCTTGATCTTGTGCGACTTTTTTTGATTGTGTACACTGAAACCGTTTATTGCCGCTTGGAGCATCTTGATGCAAGCCCGAAACCGCATCGCCGCCCGTTTTCTCAGCGCCTTGGCTTTTGTAGCCTTGAGCGTCTCGTTAGCCGTGCCGACTGTGCACGCTGCCGAGAAAAAGAAAGCGGTTGCCGTCAAGAAACAGTCGGCTTCTTCGGGTGCCAAACGCCCAGTTGCGAAATCCACGGAAAAACAGACGCGCAAGACGGCAGAGGCCACGCGCGGCAAGTCGGGACGCGTGACCGCATCGCTCAGCAAGTCCAACCGCCTTTCTGCGCGCGGCGCAAAGGCCCCGGTGCGAACTGTGGCCTACACGCCAGCACCTCAGTCCTTCGGTCAGATTGCGGGGCTGCATGACGTGCAAGATCCGCTGGCGCTGCAATCGAGCGTGGCGCTGGTGATCGATCAAGACACCAAGGAAGTGCTGCTGAGCAAGAACGAGGGCGCCGTGCTGCCCATCGCGTCGCTCACCAAGCTCATGACAGGCCTGCTGGTTTCGGAAGCGCGCCTGGACATGAATGAGTCCATCACCATCACTCAAGATGATGTGGATACCGAAAAATTCAGTCGCTCGCGTCTGTCGGTCGGTACGACGCTCAGCCGCGGCGAATTGCTGCATCTGGCGTTGATGTCGAGTGAGAACCGCGCGGCACACGCACTGGGACGCACTTATCCGGGTGGTTTGGCGGTCTTTGTCGAGAAGATGAATTCCAAGGCACGTCAAATCGGCATGCGCTCCACGCACTATGTGGAGCCCACAGGACTGTCCAGCAGCAACCAGGCCAGCGCACGTGATCTGGCGCAACTGGTGAGCGTGGCTCACAACGATCCGCTGCTGCGCGAACTGACCACCTCGCCAAGCTACGAAGTAGAAATCGGCAGCCGCACCTTGCAATTCAACAACACCAATCGCCTCGTCAAGAGCCCATCGTGGGACATCGGTCTGCAGAAGACGGGTTTCATCAACGAGGCGGGTCGCTGCCTCGTGATGCAGGCGCAAGTATCTGGCCGAAAGCTGATCATGGTGTTCTTGGACTCCGCAGGCAAGTTCAGCCGCTTGGCCGATGCGGAACGCGTGCGCAACTGGGTAGAGCAGCGCTCGCATACGGGAGGCCATGTCATGGCAAGCTCCAATCACGGCGATAGCTGATTCAATCTTGAGGCCCAGTAAAAAACCGCGCATTGCGCGGTTTTTTACTTTTGCACAGACAGAAATCAGTTCGTGATCGGCCCGTTGAACGCCGTGCGCTGGCCTTCGTTGAACCCAAGCGCCTGCGAGATTTCCTTGGCGGTGGTTTGCAGCTTGGGCAACCAGTTTTCGTCCAGACGATCAGCGGGGGCGGAAATGGACAGGCCGGCCACCAGTTGGCCCTGATCGTCGAACACGCCGGCTGCCATGCAGCGCACGCCGAGCTCGAGCTCTTCGTTGTCGCGGGCGATGCCGTACTGGCGGGCTTTGCCAAGCTCGCGCTCGAGGTTCGGCAGTTGCGTGATGCTGTTGCGCGTGTGCCCGGGCAGACCCGTGCGGGTGGCATAGGCGCGCACGCGTTGCGGGTCGTCGGCGGCGAGGAACAGCTTGCCGGTGGATGTGAGATGCAGTGGGGCGTGGCCGCCGATGGCGCGCACGACCTGCATGCCGGAGCGCTCGCTGTAGGCACGTTCGACATAGACGATTTCGTCGCCCTGACGCACGCTCAGGTTCACGGGTTGCTGGATCAGCTTGTGCAGCAAGCGCATCGGTGCCATGGCCGCGTCGCGCACGGACAGGCGCGCCTTCACCAGATTGCCGAGTTCGAGCAGGCGCATGCCGAGTCGATAGCTGCCGGATTCCGGTCGATCCACGAAGCGACCAATCGTCAGGTCATTGAGGATGCGGTGCGTGGTCGAGGGGTGCAGGCCCGTTTTTTCGCTGATTTCCTTGAGTGAAATGGCCTCTTCACGAGAGGCCAGGACATCAATGAGCACAAACATGCGTTCCAGTACCTGGACGCTGGGCTTGGCGGGAGAGTCTGAGTAGTTCTTTTTCATAGCAAACCATGAGTCTCACGATGCGAGGCATTTTATCTTGTGAAATTGACGCGCAAGACGACAGTTTGCGGAATAGCGTCATTTGCTATTTTTTGAGTAGCGTAACTTGTTGACTGCATTCACTAATATGAGTATTCAGTGATAACGCCAGTTGTTGCGAGCGATTGCGTGATTTGATTCATGTCATTTCAGGCTCATGCTGCATGGATTCCTCACTGTTTTCGTCCGTTCGAGTATGTGCACCGCAGCTTCGCGTGCGCAGCAGTGCAGCATTCACGATCAGGCTGCAGGCTTCGAGGCGGTTGCTCAATGCGGGATCGCTGGTCCCCAACATCTTCTGCCAGGCATTGATCTGTCGTGCGGTCTGGCTGAGGCCCTGCTGGTTGCGGTGAATGCCAGCGCATTCCTCCATCAGCTGGGCCAACACCTGTGCAATGGGGGAGTGCTGCGCAAGGTCGAGCAGTGGCGATTGCATGCTACGCATCAGCAATTTGGATTGCGCTGTGTCGTTGACGGGAGCCGACGTGGTGATCACTTGCGCTGCGCCGCGCCCCATCACCACGCATTCCAGCAGAGAGTTGCTCGCGAGTCGGTTGGCACCATGCAGTCCAGTGCAGGCCACTTCGCCCACGGCATACAAGTTGTGCAGATCTGTGCAGCCATTGATGGTGGCGCGCACACCACCGCATGCGTAGTGCGCGCAGGGTGCGACGGGAATGGGCTGCGTCGCGATGTCGATTCCATGGTCGGCGCACAACTGTGTCACGCCGGGGAAGTGTGCCGTCAGCCATTCGCGCGGCTGGTGTGTGATGTCCAGAAGTACATGAGCGAGACCGCTTTGCTGCATCTCCGCATGGATGGCGCGCGAGACGATGTCGCGCGGCGCGAGCTCTGCGCGTGCGTCATGGCGCAGCATGAAGCGCTCGCCATTCGGCAGCCGCAGCAGCGCGCCTTCGCCACGCAGCGCTTCGGTGATGAGCCCGGCAGCGCAGCCGTCGATTTGCAAGGCAGTGGGGTGAAACTGCACGAACTCCATGTCTTGCACACTGCAACCTGCGCGTGCGGCCATGGCGACGCCGTCGCCGGTGGCAGGCCACGGATTGGTGCTGCGCGAGAACAACTGGCCGAGCCCGCCGGTGGCCAGCACGGTGTGGCCCGCAAGCCATGTCGTGACCCGTCCATCAGGGAGGCGTACCCATGCGCCAAAACAGGTGCTCGCCGAATCGGTTTGCGAATGCAGCAGTTGGATCGCCGCATGCGACTCGTGGATGCGAATGTGGGTGCGCGCACGGCAGGCACGCAGCAGCGCCTCGTGAACGGCGAGGCCGGTGCGATCTTTCACATGGGCGATGCGGCGTTGGCTATGTCCGCCTTCGCGCGTGAGGTGCAGGGTGCTGCCGTCGTCCTGCAGATCGAATGCCACGCCTTGCTCGATCAGCCAGGCGATGGCTGCGGGAGCCTGCGCGAGGATGTCGCGCACGGCATCCTTGTTGTTGATGTGCGCGCCCGCAATCAGCGTGTCGTTCACATGCACTTCGATGCTGTCCGCTGGATCGAGCACCGCTGCAATGCCGCCCTGGGCCCAGGCACTGGCACATTCGTGGACATTGCCTTTGCAGAGCATGTCGATCTGCAGATGCTCTGGCAACGAAAGCGCGGTCGCCATGGCGGCGAGACCTGCGCCAATGATCAGCACGTCGGTGGAGCGCGTGTCGTTCATGGTGATGTTTCCTTTCAGGCCGGGCCGTAGTGCTTGAACAATGCGCCGTCGCTGGCGAATTCGCCGCTTGCGCGCACGCGCTGTTTGGCGTCGGCGGCGAACTTCAGCATGCGTTCGATGGGCAGGCGTGCGGCTTGTGCCAATGTGGGGTCGAGTTCAATGGAGCCGACCTCCGATGTGAGCGCCTGTTCGATGCCCCCAAGGCTGTTCATCGCCATCCACGGACACATTGCGCAGCTCTTGCAGCTTGCGCCTTGTCCGGCGGTGGGGGCAGGCATGAAGTGCTTGTGCGGGTAGCGCTTTTGCATGTCGTGCAGGATGCCCTGATCGGTCGCAACGATGAAGCGGTCGGTGTCGAGACGACCGGCGGCGGTGATGAGCTGGGTGGTCGATCCCACGACATGCGCAAGCGCCGTGACCGACGCGGGGGATTCGGGGTGCACGAGGATTGCGGCCTCGGGGTACTCCTTGGAGAGCAGGGCCAACTCGTCGGCCTTGAACTCGTCGTGTACCACGCACGAGCCTTGCCAGAGCAGCATGTCCGCGCCGGTCTGCTGCTGGATGTAGGCGCCCAGATGGCGGTCGGGTGCCCAGAGGATTTTTTCGCCGCGCGCATGCAGGTGTGCAACGATCTCCTTGCCGACGGATGAGGTGACGACCCAGTCCGCGCGTGCCTTCACCGCCGCGCTGGTGTTGGCGTAGACCACCACGGTGCGGTCGGGATGCTGGTCGCAGAAGCGGCTGAATTCGTCGGCCGGGCAGCCCAGATCGAGCGAGCAGGTGGCGTCGTCATCGGGCATGAGCACGGTCTTTTCGGGGCTCAGGATCTTGGCCGTCTCGCCCATGAAGCGCACGCCCGCGACGACCAGCGTCGAGGCCGGATGCTCGGCGCCGAAGCGCGCCATCTCCAGCGAATCGCCGACACAGCCGCCGGTCTCGCGTGCTAGCTCCTGCAGCGCACCGTCTACGTAGTAATGCGCGACGATCACCGCATCGCGTTGCTTGAGCAGCTCGCGCACGCGCTGCTCGCTGCGCGCACGCTCTGCGGGGCCGGGGTCTGCCGGAACGCGCGCCCAAGCGTCCTTCAGGCCGCAGGTCGCGCCGGAATCCGGGTGGTCATATTGCACGGTGATGGTCTGCATGTCTCGCTCCTATGTGCCTGCGGCCCCATCGCGACTGGATGGGATTCGCTGAGTTGGCTGGATTATGCTCAGTTTGAGCAATATTCGATGAAAATTTTTCCAATCCCTCTGCACCATGTGGTCAGAAGTTTTGCATCGGGGGTATACCCGACCACTCGGTTGACTGATGGGCCGCATCAAAACTTGTGATTGGCCCCGTGCGACGGGCGCGGCTAGAGTCCGAACATCCCCCATCACCATCATCAGGAGACACGACATGCAGAAGAAGAACTGGGTGGCAGCGGCGACGGCAGTGGCTAAAACAGCAGCGGTCGCAACTGGCTGGATGTGCAGCGTCGGCATCGCGCAGGCCGGAACGGTGACTGTGCTCACCTCCTTCCCCAAGGAACTGACGAGCGCCTACCAGAAGGTGTTCGAGGCATCCAATCCCGGCATCAAGGTCGAAATCCTGAACAAGAACACAACGGCCTCCGTGGCCTATGTGCGCGAGCTGCCCGAGGGCCAGCGCCCCGATGTGATGTGGGCGAGCGCACCCGATGCGTTCGAAGTGTTGGCGCGCGCCAAGCTGCTCACGCCCGCGCCCGAGACGGTGAACAAGAGCGCTCCTGCCAAGATTGGCAACTTCCCGCTCAATGACCCAGAGGGCATGTACTACGGCCAAGCGCTCGCGGGCTACGGCATCATGTGGAACACCCGCTACCTCAAGGCGCACAAGCTCGAGGCACCCAAGGAGTGGAGCGATCTGACCCGGCCCGAATACTTCGGCCATGTGGCGATCTCGTCGCCCTCGCGCTCGGGCACCACGCAACTCACGGTCGAGACGATTCTGCAGGGCGAGGGCTGGGAGAAGGGCTGGGGCCAGTTGCTTGAGATGATGGGCAACGCCGCAGCGGTGACCGACCGCAGCTTCGCGGTGCCGGACGGTGTGAATAACGGCCAGTTCGGCCTCGGTATCGTCATCGATTTCTTCGGGCTCGCGGGCAAGTATTCGGGCTTTCCGGTGGACTTCGTCTATCCGTCAATGACCGCCGTCGTGCCCGCTAACATCGCGCTGATCGCCGGCGCCAAGAATGCGGACGAGGCCAAGAAATTCATGACCTTCACCATGTCCACTGCGGGCCAGCAATTGCTGTTCGACCCCAAGATCAGTCGCCTGCCGATCCTGCCCTACAGCACGCTCAAGGCCCCTGCAGGCTATCCCGTTCCGCAGGAAGTGGCCAAGCGTGCCAAGGTGCATTTCGACACCAACCTTGCCGAGTCGCGCTATCAGGTGGTGATCAACCTCTTCGACCAGATGGTGACCTTCCGCCTGAAGGAGTTGCAGGCCGCGACCAAGGCGATTCACGAGGCCGACAAGGCGCTCAAGGCCAAGCCGAATGCACAGGGCAAGGACTTGTTGTCGCAGGCGCGCTCGCTCGCGTTCTCGCCGCTGGTGGGCGCGTCGAATGCCGACGATCCGCAGTTTCTCGAACTCTTCAAGAAGAGCCGCCGCGACGTAGCGGTGGCCAAGGAGCTGACCGGTCTGGAGCAGATGTGGGCCGACAAGGCCAAGTCCAACTACGCTAAGGCGCTGCAGTTGGCTCAGCAGGCCAAGGGCATGGCCAAGTGAGCGGGCAGGTTCTTTGATCCTCATTGTTCTTTGAGCGATGCGCCGCGGAGGCGGTGCATCGCGGGAGCTCCTTCATGAGTGCACACATTTCGGCGCAGGGCCCGGCAGGAGATGCGCCCCGCGCGTCCACGCCTGCATCCGTCGCTTTCTCTGGCATAGGCCCGTGGATTGCCTTTATCCTGATCGGCATGTTCCTGCTGGCGTTTCTGATCATCCCGGTGTGCATGGTGATCTACACCGCCTTCGTCACCGAGACCGGCAGCCTCACCTTCGGGCATTTCGCCAACTTCTTCGGCCAGACGGTGTTCACCGAATCGTTCATCAACAGCGTTCTGGTGTCGCTTGCGAGCGCGTTTTTCTCGAGCCTGATCGCGGTGCCCCTCGCTTATCTGACGGTGCGCTTCGAGTTTCGCGGCGCGCTGCTGATCCAGACGCTGGGCGTGCTGCCGCTGATCATGCCGCCGTTCGTCGGTGCGGTGGCGCTGCAGCTGATCTTCGGGCGCAGCGGCTCGGTCAACCTGCTGCTCGACGAATGGTTCGGCTTCACCGTGCCCATCATGGACGGGCTCATCGGCGTGATCTTTGTGGAGAGCATCCACTATTTTCCATTCATCCTGCTGAACCTCGTTGCCGCCATGCGCAATATCGACGGTGCCATGGAAGAGTCTGCGCTCAACCTTGGCTCGCGCGGCTTCCGGCTGTTTCGCCGCATTATTTTTCCGCTGGCCATGCCGGGCTATCTGGCGGGGGCGGCGTTGGTGTTTGTGAAGGTGTTCGATGACCTTGGCACGCCGCTCGTCATGGGCGTGACCAACATGCTCGCGCCGCAGGCCTATCTGCGCATCACGTCCGTCGGCCTCGATGATCCCCTCGGCTATGTGATCAGCGTGATCATGATCGTGTTCTCCATTGCGGCGCTGTGGGCATCCGCGCGCCTCATGAAGGGCAAGGATTACGCCACGCTGCAAAAGGGCGGCAGCGCGCTGCAGAAACGCAGGCTCAGCGTCTGGGAGGCCGTCATCGCCTATGGCTGGATCGTGCTGGTGCTGTTGGTCGTGCTCGCGCCGCACTTCGGCATTCTGCTGATGTCCTTCGCCAAGGTCTGGAGCTTCTCGGTGCTGCCCGACAGCTACACGCTCGAGCACTACGCCACGGTCTTCAACGACTCGAGCAACATGATCGGCAACACGCTGCTGTATTGCCTGCTCTCGGCCACCATCGACGTGGTGATTGGCACGGCCATCGCCTACCTCATCCTGCGCACCAAACTGCCCGCGCGGCAGTGGCTAGACTACATGGCTTCCGTCGCGCTCGCGATTCCCGGGCTGGTGCTCGCCATCGGCTATCTGCGCCTGTTTCGTGACGTGAACCTGCCGTTCACCGACACGCCAGTGATCGCGTCGTGGGTCCTTATCATGCTGGCCTACGCCGTGCGGCGTCTGCCATACGCGCTGCGCTCGTGCATGGCGGCGCTGCAGCAGGTGCACATCTCGCTTGAAGAGGCTGCACAGAGTCTCGGTGCAGGGCGCATGAGCGTGATCCGCCGCGTGATGGTTCCGCTGATGGCGGGCGGCATCATGGCCGGTTTCGTCACCAGCTTCATCACGGCGGCGGTGGAGCTGTCCGCCACCATCATGCTGGTTTCGCGCGAAAGCCAGGCGCCGATGAGTTACGGCATCTACCTCTACATGCAGAGTGTCTCCGGCCGTGGTCCGGGCGCGGCGCTCGGCGTGCTGGCGGTGATCGTCGTCGGTCTAGGCACCTATTTCTCGCACCGTTTCGTGGAGCGTTCGCGCGCCACGGTGCAGTCGATTTGAACTGAACATTTCAAGAAGGATTGCCCGTCATGCAACTCCATCCCGTGTCGCTCGAATGCCGCCACATCAGCCTCTCGTATGGCAACAACGAGGTGCTGCGCGACGTGAATCTCAAGATCGAACCCGGCGAATTCTTCGCGCTGCTCGGGCCCTCGGGTTCGGGCAAGTCCACGCTGCTGCGGCTCATCGCGGGGTTCAACCGCCATCAGCGCGGCGAGTTGTTGGTCGGCGGCCAAGACATCACGTCCGTGCCGCCGCATGCGCGCAACATCGGCATGGTCTTTCAGAACTACGCGCTGTGGCCGCATATGTCGGTGTTCGACAACGTCGCGTTCGGCCTTGTCGAGCGCCGCGAATCGCGCGATGCGATCAAGCGCAAGGTGGGCGAGGTGCTCGACCTCGTCGGCCTCTCGCAGTTCGCCCAGCGCAGGCCCGGCCAGCTCTCGGGCGGCCAGCAGCAGCGCGTGGCGCTCGCGCGCACCGTCGTGATCGAGCCCAAGCTGCTGCTGCTCGACGAGCCGCTCTCCAACCTCGACAAGAATCTGCGCGTGCAGATGCGCGAGGAACTCAAGAACCTGCAGCACAAGCTCGGCCTCACCACCATTTTCGTCACCCACGATCAGGAAGAAGCGATGACCACGGCAGACCGCATGGCCGTGCTCGACAAGGGCGTGCTGCAGCAGGTCGGCTCGGCGACCGGACTCTACGACTACCCGGTCAACCGTTTCGTAGCGGGCTTTGTCGGCACGGCCAATGTGCTCGAGGGTGAGGTCATGCAGGTGAGCGGCGAGTCGCTGTCGTTTCACGTGCCCGGCATCGGCAATCTGCGCCTTCCACGTCCGACCGAGCCGCCCACGGTGGGGCCTGCCGCCGTGTCCTTCCGTCCCCACCAGGTGCAGATCGCCGTGCGCGACGACGCGGGTGACGCGTCGCGCATCTGGATGGACGGGCGCGTGGAGAGCGCCGAATTCCTCGGTGAATTCTCGCGCTATCGCGTGCGCGTGGGCGAGGTTGCCGTGGTGGCCGATCAGCCGCATTACTCGGGCATCGGCATGCTGCCCACCGGAACGGTGGTGCGCCTTGGCATCGAGCCCAGCCAGATGCGCTATCTGGATGCCTGAAATTTTTCTGCGCTCTACGGGAATTCCAGTAATCACTGGTTGCGCCCCGCTGCGTTAGGCTCGATGGTATGGAGATGTACCAGCTGCGCGCCTACGTGACCGCCGCCACGCTCGGCAGCGTGACGCGCACGGCCGAGACGCTGCATGTGACGCAGCCAGCCGTCACCGCGCAGATCAAGGCGCTTGAAGAGGAGTTGGGTGTCGCCTTGTTCGACCGCAGGCCGGGCCGCATCAGCCTCACGCGCGCGGGCGAATCGCTGCTCGCCGATGCGCAGAAAGTGCTCGACGCCGCAGGCCATCTGCAGGGTCGCGCCAAGGAACTGCAGGGCGAGATCACCGGTCAGCTGATGATAGGTACCAGCACAGACCCCGATTCGCTGCGTCTCGGATCGCTGCTACGCGCGCTGGTCACCGCCTTGCCGCTTCTCGAAATCAAGACCCGCTATGGCCTCGCGCAGGAACTCTGCGAACAGGTGATGTCGGGCGGCATGCAGGGCGCCTTCTACATCGCCGCCAACATGCCGCGCGAACTCGAGGCGCTGGTCCTGCAGACACGCCACTACCGCATCGTCGCCCCTGCAGCCCTGCGCGCCGAAGTGCTCGGGGCGGGCTGGCGCGACATTGCCCAGCTTCCGTGGATCGCCACCCCGGTGCAGCACCATACCCAACAACTCCTGCTGTCCCTGTTTGCACGGCAGGGCTTGGCCCCGCACCAGATTCTCGAGGCCGACACCATGGCTGCTGGCGAAAGCCTCGTTCGTGCAGGTCTCGGGCTGACTTTGCTAAGAGAAGACAAGGCCATCGACCTGGCCGAGAAGAACGAACTCGTCATCTGGCCCCACGCACGCGTGCCCGCGCAACTGGGGTTCATTTATGCCCGGTCTGCGGAACATGACCCCGCATTGGTGGCGACGCTGTCACAGCTTCGACGGGTGTGGGGACTGATGGACAACTGAGCTTCGCCGGTTTTCCCGCGCAGGCCTCATCGAGACAAACACCGTGGGGGTGCTCAGCAGCCCAAACCATGGCAGAGCTGTTGTGCAGCCATGGCACCAAGAGCATTCGTGTCAGGCCCTTGTTCACCAATCGCCTGACGCGTGCTAACGCGCATTCAAGCAGGCTTGTCGTTCAGCGAGGCGCCAGCAGCAAGCCGCATTTCTGCCAGATACGCTTCCTGGTTTTTGCGCATCCGCTCCAGTGGGCCGGCAATCGACAGCGCAACGGTCACATTGCCGATCTGCAGCGGAATGCCAAAGGCGAGCACGCCTTCATTGCCTTCTTCCTGAACGCTGTACCAACCGCGCTCGCGCTGTCCCTTGACGTTGTCTTCCAGCTCCATGGGATCCACGATGGTTTCGCTGGTCACCTTGCGCATCGGTTTGAGGCGCAACTGTCGGCGCATTTCTTCGTCATCGAGACTGCCGAGCACGGCCTTGCCCAATGCCGATGCATGCAAGGCGATGCGCTCTCCGGGGCGCAGCACGTAGCGCAGATGGTGTCGACCTTCTGCCGTTGCCAGCACCTTGGCTGCGCCATCTTCCAGCATGGCGCAGAAGGCGGACTCGCCGGTCTTGTCGCTGAGCAGTTCCACCATCTCGAGAGTGGCCATGTACAGCGGGTCGTTGCGCGAGATGTCCAGCGCAATGGAGTAGAGCTTGCTGGTCGGATAAAAGCGCCGCGTCTTGGCGGTTCGCATCACGTAGCCGGCCTTCAGCATGGTGTGCAGCAGGTCTGAACAACTGCTGTCCGCCAGGTCCAGGAATCGGGCCACGTCGGATACGGACAACTCGCGCTTTTCACGAGCGAAGACTTCAAGAACGGCCAAGGTCCGGGCACATGCGGGTACGTCTGCGGGCACTCCGATTCCTTACTGAATAGATAACGATAGGTCGTATTTTATTTCGAAATCATGTTCTAAATGATTGACTCCCTCCCGTGGGGTCGAACTGATGAATCCGTTTGAAATCGGAAAATACCAGAATTTAAGGGATTTCCATGAGAAATGGTGGTATCCGCTCAATCTCGGTTGACATCGAAATGGTTGAACTTTAAATTACGACCAATCGTTAAATTAAACGAAATATCGTTGAATAAAAATGAAGGAGCAACATGGAACTCAACCTCAAAGGGCGCGTGGCGCTGGTGACCGGATCTGGCAGCGGCATCGGCCGGGATACGGTGTTCAAACTGGCGGAAGAAGGGTGCAGGATCGTCGTCTCGGACATCAATGTCGGCAGTGCGAATGAGACGGCCGAAGCACTGCGCGAGGCGGGGCACGAGGCGATTGCCGTGGCTTGCGATGTGACGCGTGAGGACGAGGTCGAACACCTCGTGGCGCAGGCGCGTTCCTTGGGCGGCGTGGACATCCTCGTGAACAACGCGGGCATCGTGAAGGACGGCTACCTCACGAAGATGACCGAGCAGGCATGGGACAGTGTGGTGGACATCATCCTCAAGGGCGCATTTCTCTGCTCGCGTGCCGTGCTGCCGGAGATGATGGAGAAGAAGTGGGGCCGGGTGATCAACATCTCGTCGCGCTCCCTCTTTGGCAACCCCGGGCAGACCAACTACTCCGCAGGCAAGGCGGGGCTGGTGGGCTTTACCCGCGCGCTGGCTCAGGAGCAAGGCCGGTTCGGCGTGACGGTGAATGCTGTGGCACCGGGTTTCATCATGACCCCCGGCATGCGCAATCTGCCGCACTTTCCCAAGCTGCAGGAAGCGGCCACCGCCAAGGTGCCAGTGGGCTTTCTGGGCGAACCGCGCGACATCTCCAATGCAGTCGCGTTTCTGGCTTCGGACGTGGCCCGCTACATCAGCGGCACCACGCTGTTCGTCACCGGTGGCCGCTATTCGGGCTGACCGATTTTTCCTTCCCCTGTTTTCAAGCGAACTGAATCACCATGAATTTTGATCTCACCTCCGAGCAGGTCGAACTGCGAGACCAGATACGCCGCTTCATGCAGCGCGAAGTCACGCCGCTCATCGAGAAAAGCGAAGCCGAACGCAAATTCCCGTTCGAGCTGTTTCCCAAACTCGCCGAGTTCGGCTACATCGGCGGCGTGCTGCCTGAGTCCGAGGGGGGCCTTGGCATCGACTATGTGACCTGGTCGATGATGTTCGAGCAGCTTGGCTACCATTGGTTGTCCTTGCGCACCATGATGAATTGCACCAACGTACCGCTGTTGATGCTGGCAAGCCGGGGAACGCCCGAGCAGAAGGAGAAGTACCTCAAGCCGCTCATCGAAGGCAAGCGCTCCATCTTCACCGCGATCACCGAACCGAACGTGGGATCCAATCCGGCCGCCGTTCAGACGCGCGCGGACCTCAAGGGCGATCACTACGTCATCAGCGGACGCAAGCTGTGGATCAGCAACGGTCTGTGGGGCGACATCGGCATCGTGGTTGCTCGCACCTACAGTCCGGACAGCGATGGCAAGCTCTCGCTTTTCATCGTGGATGCCAAGGAGTCGCCATTCGAGCGTCGCGCCGTCGAGACCATGGTGCTGCGCTGCACGGGTACGGCAGAACTGGGCTTTTACGACGTGAAGGTGCCGCGCGAGAATCTGCTGGGCGAAGAGGGCGAGGCCATGCGGGTCACGTTGGCGGGCCTGGATGCTGGGCGTCTGCACATTGCGCACGGTGCCGTGGGCGCGGCGCAGGCCGCGCTCGATCTGGCCACCGACTATGCGAAGAATCGCGTGCAGTTCGGCAAGCCCATCGGCAGCTTCCAGTTGGTGCAAAAGCACATTGTCGACATGACGATGCGGGTGAACGCGGCACGGGCCCTGTCCTATCAGGCCTCGTGCGCCATGCAGCAGGGCCGCGCGACGATGGAATGCGCCATCGCCAAGCTCTACGCGACCGAGGCCGCGCACGAGGTGGCCAACATGGCGCTGCAGGTGCATGGTGGCCAGGGTTATGCCGTGGGCTACCCCATCGAGCGCATCTTCCGTGACACCCGTGGCGGCACGATCCCCGAGGGCACGACGGAGATCCAGACGTTGATCATCGGACGCAGCCTGCTTGGCATGTCCGCTATCGCGTGAGGAGTCCCATGTCGCAATCGACCTTGATCGAAATGCCGGTAGCCGATCTGAATACGTTGACTCCAGGCGGCTACTTCTGGGAAGACCTTCCAGTCGGGTTCAAGTACCAGACCGCTTCGCGAACCATCACCGAGACCGACGTGGTCGCCTTTGCCACGTTGACTGGCGATCTGAATCGTGCCCATGTGGATGAGGAAGCCGCACGCAACGGCCCATTCGGACGACGCATCGCACACGGGCAACTGGTGGTGTCGTACATGGCGGGGCTCAATACGCGAACCGTCGTCAATCAGCTTCTCGAGCCCTCCATGCTCGCGCTGCTGGGCACAGAGTGCCGCTTTCTCAGGCCGACCTTCATCGGCGACACCATCACGGTGAATATCGAAGTTGTCGAGGCTCGTCCCTCGTCCAAGCCTGATCGAGGGATCGTCAAGTTCCGGCGCAATGCGGTGTCGCAACGTGGCGAGGTGCTCGTCGAATGCATGGTGAGCATGATGTTCAAGCGCAAGGAGGTGAAATGAATCTGGCCGATCAACCGAGTCTGTTTTCGGACCTGCATCTGTTGTTCAACCCGCGCTCCATTGCGTTGGTGGGCGCTTCCAGCCGCAGCGACAGCGTGGGCGGGCGCACGCTCGACAACCTGCTCGAGGTGTCCGAGCTGAAGGGGCCGCTCTATCTGGTCAATCCGACGAAGTCCGAAATCCGTGGCGTTCCCTGCTACCCGTCGGTCAAGGATCTGCCCGAGGCGCCGGATGTCGCCATCGTCACCGTGCCCGCCCAGTCCGTCGTTCAGGCGCTGGAAGAGTGCGCCGAGAAGGGCACCCGCTTTGCCATCGTGCTGACCTCCGGGTTCGGTGAAACCGGCGAAGAGGGCAAGCGTGTCGAGCAACTCATGCGCGGCATCGCCGAGCGCAGCGGGATGCGCATCTACGGACCGAACTGCCCCGGACTCAACAACATCAACGCGAAGCTGGGCATGTCGTTTTCACCGGCGTTTCGTCTCGACCTGACACCTGGCCCCATCGGCCTTGCGACGCAGGGCGGTGGATTGGGCCGCACGGTGATGCAGTCGATGGAACGCGGCATCGGCGTGGCCGCGTGGGCGTCGTCGGGCAATCAGGCGGATCTGGAGGTCAGCGACTTCATTCATTACATGGCCGATGCACCGGATGTGAAGGTGATCGTCACTGTCATCGAGGGTTTCAAGAGCGGCGAGAAATTCGTCGCTGCGGTCCAGCATGCGGCAGCCAAAGGCAAGCCTGTGGTGGCGCTCAAAGTGGGCAAGTCGGAATACGGCATTCGCGCCGCGCAGTCGCACACAGCCTCCATCACAGGGTCCGCCCAGATCAACAGCGTGGTGCTCAAGCAGCTCGGCGTGATCGAAGTGGATGACATGGACGAGCTGGTCGACACGGCGTGGCTGCTCGCTCGGCAGTTGCCCACGGGCAAGGAAAAGCTGGTCATCTATGGACCGTCGGGCGGTGCCGTCACGCTGGCTGCGGACAAGGTCGGCAGTGCCGGGTTGAAGCTCGCCGAATTCGAACAGGCCACCACCGAGAAGCTGAAGGCCGTGCTGCCGGATTACGCCGCCATCGGCAATCCGGTGGACGTGGGAACGGAAATCTTCACCAACTCGCGGCTCGTGGACGACACGCTTCAGGCCATCGTCGAAGACCCCGAGGTGGCGCTCGTGCTCTACACCTTTCCGCTCGACTACGGCAAGGTCATGCGCGAGAACGCGGAGAGCGCGATACGCGTGCAGGCTCACACGAACGTGCCGATTCTTCCCGCATGGATGAGTGATCGTCTCGGCGACGGTTATCACGCGCTGGTGAAGGCGGGGCTGGTTCCTTCTCGTTCGTTGAACAACGCGGTGCGTGCCATAGGGCACTGGATAGCGTGGGGTCGCTGGCTCAGGAATCGCGATCCGGGCTTCACACCCTTGCCGGTGGGTGAGCCGTCGGCATCGGCACAAGACGTGCCCACCAGAACACTGACCGAAGCGCAAGGCAAGCAGCTCTTGTCCGATGCGGGAATCGCGTTCCTGCAGCGCGGCGTCGCGGCGGATGTGAATGCCGCAGTGCACATGGCAGATGCCATGGGCTACCCCGTCGTTGCCAAGATCGTGAGCCCGCAGATCGCGCACAAATCCGAGGTGGGCGGGGTCGCCATTGGCCTGAAGGACGCGCAGGCGGTGCGCTCGGCCTGCGAAGCCATCCTGATTTCCGTGAAGGCCAAGGCGCCACACGCGACCATCGACGGTCTGTTGATAGAACGCATGGCACCCGGTGGTGGCATGGAGGTCTTCATCGGCGTGCAGCGCGACGCGGTCTTCGGTCCCATTATGAGCTTCGGCCTCGGCGGTATCTATGTGGAGGTCTTCAAGGACATCAGCCGCCGCATGCTGCCGCTCACCCCCGCCAGTTGTGCGGACATGGTGCGCGAGGTGCAGTGCTTCCCATTGCTTGATGGAGCGCGCGGCAAACCGAAGTGCGATCTCGCCGCGCTGGAGGCGCTGCTGCTCAAAGTGTCGGACTTTGTGGTGAATCATCCGCAGGTGCAGGAAATCGACCTGAACCCCGTGTGGGTGGGACCGGAGGGCAGCGGTGCCATCCCGCTTGATGCGGTGGTGATCGTGGAAGCGTCTCTCAATAGTTCATCGGAGCAATAAAGCATGGCAGTCAAAACAGAAATCGGCTACACGACGCCCGACGTCATCACGGTGCGTGGCAAGAACCTTTCCACTGAAATTTTCGGCAAATTCGACTTTGTCGACATGATCTACTGGCTGAACTTCTCGCGCATGCCTGAGCCGCGCGAGAAGGCCATGGCCAACCTGATTCTGGTCGCTGCGGCAGACCACGGACTCACCCCCAGCGCGCTGTCTGCGCGGTTGACCTTTCTCGGCGCGCCCGAGTCGGTGCAGGGCGCCATCGCCTCCGGTTTGTTGGGAGCCGGTAGCCGCTTTCTTGGAACCGTGCAGAACGTGGCCGAGATGCTCAAGAAGGGCGCGGAGGACCTCGAGACCTCTGCAGACGATGCCACCGTGGCGGCCTGCGCGCTCAGATTGGTGCGCACCCATCGTGAAACCCGCACTCCGATCTCCGGCCTCGGTCACAACATCCATGTGCATGGCGATCCCCGCGTTCCGGTACTGCGTGACCTTTCCGAGCAGCATGGCTTCTACGGAAAGCACTGGCGCCTCGCGCTGGCGATTCCCGGGGCTCTGGAGCAGGAAGTGGGCAAGCGTCTTCCACTCAATGGTGCGGGCGCGCTCGGAGCGATCATCGCCGACATGGGCCTCGATGGAATCTTTGGGCGCGGCCTGATGCTGGTGGGGCGTGCAGCGGGTTTGGTCGCGCATGTACGCGAAGAGGCGGAGCACCCGACCGGACAGGAGCTTTGGGATCTGGTGCTCGATCAGGATCCGCGCAACGTCAAAGCCAACCGGACGAAGTGAAGGCCATGGCACCACTCAAAGGCATACGCATTCTGGATTTCACCGAACTGCTGCCGGGTCCCTTCCTGTCGCAAAATCTGGTGGAGTTGGGCGCGAGCGTGACCAAGGTCGAGCGGCCGCCGCATGGGGACAACGCCCGATTGATGGCGCCGGGCGTGTTCAATGCCGTCAATCGCGGCAAGGACTGCATTCGGATCGATTTGAAGTCGGAAGCTGGGCGTGCGCGGGTCGAGCTGATGCTTGGCGATGCGGACGTTTTGCTGGAGGCCTACCGCCCCAGCGTCATGAAACGGCTGGGGCTCGACTACGAGACGCTGAGCGCGCGCTTCCCGCGCTTGATCTATGCATCGCTCAGCGGCTATGGGCAGTCTGGCGTGCGGGCGCTGTGGCCTGGGCACGATCTCAACTATCAGGCCACCAGTGGCGCGCTGGCGCTATCCGGTCTTCCTGATGGCAGGCCGGAGCATGTGTTCGGTCTGCCGGTGGCCGATCTCTGTGGTTCGATGTACGGATTGAGTGCGGTGTTGGCCGCGCTCATCCAGCGTGGGCAAACCGGGCGCGGCCAGCATCTTGACATTGCGCTCGCGGACTGCCTCGCGCATTGGATGAATCCGCGTCTTGGCAGTTTTCAGGCGCAGGGGCTGAACACGCTTGCCGAGCAGCGCTGTGATGTGCTCGACAAGCCCGCCTACGGCGTCTTTCGATGCAGGGATGCGCAGGACATCACCATCTGCGCGCTGGAAGACCACTTCTGGCAGCGGCTGGTCGAGGTGCTTTCGCTCGATGCCTTTGCCGGGGCTGAATGGCTGGACTACGAGCATCGCGCCGCGAACGCGACAGCCATCCGCAAGCTTATGGCCGAGCGGGTGCTGCTGCGCGAAAGTGCCGAGCTGCACGATACGCTTGTCGCGGCAGACGTCCCGGTGATGCGACTGGTGACGCCTTCAGACCTGCTGCAGGCCAGCGCGAGGGCCGGGCGTTCTTTGCAGGCGCATGACGGCAGTGCCTTTGTCCGTTTTCCTGTCCAGCTCGACGGCATGGGCGCGGACATGGCTTCCAGTGGGGCGGGCAAGCCATGAACACGACGCAATCCGCAATGTCTGCGAGTGCCTGCGGCATGTACCGCAATACCGTGCTGGAGCGGGTGGTGCACGGCCAGCCGTTCGAGCAGGCTGCGGTGACTGACGTGATCGCACGTGGCGTGAAGCGCGTCCTCGTGATCGCTTCGCCGCGTGCAAGTGATACGGCCACGCTGGCCAGTCTGGAGTCTGCGCTGGGCGGGCACCACGCCGCAAGCTTCTGCGGAGCCTTGCCGCATGCGCCCACCCAGTGTGTGATGGAGGGCGCTGCGCTGGCGCGGAGGTTGCGAGCGGATCATCTGATCGCCATCGGAGGCGGGTCGGTCATCGACACAGCCAAGGCGGTGGCATACGCATTGAGCGCGGGCGACACGAACCATTCATCGGTGCTGCTCGATGCTCCCGACGCGGGCAGCGTCGACCCTGGATCGCGTCAATGGAATGCGAGCGAATGGCTGGGCGTCACTGCCATCCCGCAGACGCTTTCGGCGGCGGAGTACACATGGTTTGCGGGAGTCTCCGACCCGGAGCGCAAGATCAAAAAGATCGTGGCTCACCCGGCCATGGCGCCGCGCACGGTGATTCTCGATCCGAGGCTGACGCTCGAGTTCGCTTTGCCCACATTCCTTGCAAGCGGCATCAAGGCCGTCGATCACGCTGTCGAGCGATTGACCGCATTGCACAGCCATCCCATATCGGATGCGCTGAGCATCCACGCCCTCGGGATGCTGCTCGCGTCATTGCCGGCGGTGCACTCCGCGCCCGGTGATCTGGAGGCAAGGCTGCAATGCCAACTGGCGTCATGGCTGTCGATTGCGGGTGGATCAGCCGGTGTGCGCACCGGCGCAAGCCATGCACTCGGGCATGTACTTGGCGCGCATGCGGGGGTGGATCACGGACTCACGTCGTGCGCACTGCTTCCCTCGGTTCTGCGTTGGAATCTGACGCACAACCGGGCGCAGCAGGCACGCGTGCTGTCCGGACTGGGGCAGGGCGGTGATGTGCTTGCACCCCTCATCAGCCAGTGCATTGCGCGGCTGGGACTGCCAACGAGACTGCGCGATATCGGTGTTCCCAGCAGCGATCTGGCCGAGGTCGCTGAGAAGAGCCTGCACGATCCCGGAATGCGGCACAACCCCCGCCCGGTTCGCAGCGCCGCTGATGCGCTGGAAATTCTGGAGATGGCCTGGTAGCGATCAGACTGCCATAAAGAAGAGGCAGTCGGTCACAAGATTGAGTTCACTAAAAAGGAGACATTGAAATGAAGAAGCTTGTTTACTCGGTGATGTGGATGGTGGGTTGCGGTTTGATGCAGACCGCCGGTGCCCAGAGCTATCCCGACCGACCCATCACGCTCGTCATCCCGTATACGGCCGCAGGCATCACGGACGCGTCGGGGCGACTGGTTGCCAAGAAGCTGTCGGAGCGGCTGGGTCAGCCCATCGTCATCGACAACCGACCGGGCGCGGGCGGTGCAGTCGGTGCCGAATACGCCGCGCGCGCCAAGCCGGATGGCTATACCCTGTTCATGGGCACGCGCGGTACGCAGGTGACCAACGCGATGACGCAGAAGGACGTGAAGATTCCACCGGCCAGCGATTTCGCTTCGGTCTACGGCTTCATTGATGCCGCGACCGTCATCGTGGTGAGGGCCGATGCTCCCTACAAGACGCTTCCCGAGCTCGTTGCATACGCCAAGGCCAACCCCGGCAAGCTGAGCTACGGCACAGCGGGCAACGGATCGGCGGCGAATCTCACGGGCGAGCTGTTTCAGGACATGGCCGGAATCCAGATGACCCACATTCCCTACCGCGGCAGCGCACCGGCTGTACAGGACCTGCTGGGCGGAGCCGTTCCCGTGGCATTCGACTACCCCGCAACGACGGCAAGCTTCATCAAGTCGGGCCGACTCAGGGCGCTGGCCGTCGTCTACGGCGACCGCATCAAATCGCTGCCGGACGTGCCGACCACGGCGGAGGCGGGCGTGAAGGGCGCCGAATCGTCGAGTTGGATGGGCATTTTTGCGCCGGCCAAGACACCGAGGCCGATCATCGACCGTCTCAGCAAGGAAATGGGCGCGGTCATGCAGGACCCAGAGATTCAGCAAAAGATATCGGATTTGGGCGCGATCCCATTGCAGGCGGACAGCAAGGGACTGGACAAGTTGATCGATGAAGACCAACGCCGCTGGTCGGAAGTGCTCAAGCGCGTCACGATCAACTCGAACTGACACCGCACTCCGGGCAGGACATGGGGCTGAAGCCACGTCTCCCGCGTTGGAGTGAAGAACACAGGAAGAAAGGGCATCATGCTGTTCGACATGGAGACACTGGATCTCGCACGCAGCTACAAGCTGCTTTCTTCCACGATCGTGCCGAGGCCCATTGCCTGGGTGGTGAGTCAGGATGCGAACGGCGCGGTGAATGCCGCTCCTTATTCGTTGTTCAATTTCTTTGGCGGCCATCCACCCATCGTCTGCATCGGAATGGGACAACCCAAGGGCAGGGACAAAGACAGCCTCGCCAATATCCGCGCTACTGGAGAGTTCGCCATTAACATGGTGACTGCCTCGCTCGCTCAGGCCATGAACACAACGGCCGTCCCGTTTCCGGCAGACGTGAACGAGCTGGAAAAAGCCGGTCTGGAGACTGCGCCCTGCACCAGGATAAAAGGCCGCAGAATCGCGAGCAGCCCGCTGGCATTGGAATGCAGGCTTCAACAAATCATCGACGTGCAGCCCTCATCGGTGATCGTGGTGGCCGCCGTTCAGGCGGTGCACATCGATGATGAATGCGTCAAGGACGCAGGGCGCTGCCACATTGACAGCGCGCGCTTTGCCGCCATCGGACGCATGGAGAGCCCGGGCTGGTACACCCGCACGTCAGATCGTTTCGTGATGCAGCAACTGAGCGTGGAGCAATGGGAGGAACGTCAGGGGCCATCCAACTGAGCTGGATGGCCGCCATTGCCTCAGCCATTGCAGCCATTGCAGCCATTGCAGCCATCATTGACGCGTGTTGAGGTTGCATCGGGGCACAGATGCATGTCTTGGGATTGGCGATGTCCTGTGACAAAAATCGTTCGTGAACGTTCTTCTTGTCCTTGGCATGTTTGCGTCCCGAGCGCATCATGTCATCAATGCTTCCCGGAAACTGGGAAACCCCAACGGTCCATCAAGGAGCTTCCATGGGCTACCGTACTACAGCCGAAAAACGAGCCATCTTTCGTGAACTTCATCAGTCGGGTTGCTTCGTGCTTCCCAATCCATGGGATGCTGGCAGCGCCAGTGCGCTGGCAGGGCTGGGCTTCAAGGCCCTGGCTACTACGAGTTCGGGCTACGCCTGGTCTTGTGCGAGAGCGGATGGACAATTGTCGCTTGCTGAAACGCTGGCGCATCTGCGCTACATGGTTGAAGCGACAGAACTACCCGTCAACGCCGATTTCGAGAGCGGGTTCGCCGATACGGCGCAGGGAGTCGCCAGCAGTGTGCGCATGGCGGTGGAGACCGGAGTCGCTGGCATTTCCATCGAAGACTCGACCGGTGACCCGCAGTCGCCACTGCGAGGCGTTGCGGACGCTGTTGAGCGGATGAGGGCAGCGCGTGACGCCATTGACGCGTCAGGCGGAGACACCTTGCTGATCGGGCGCGCGGAGAACTTCATCGTGGGTCGCCCCGATCTCGACGACGTCATCATGCGACTGCAAGCCTATGCAACTGCTGGCGCCGACTGCCTGTATGCACCGGGGATCAAGACGCGCGAGCAAATCGCTGTTGTCGTCAAAGCAGTTGCGCCTAAGCCAGTCAACGTATTGATCGGTTGGGAAAGTGACCTGACCGTGCCGGAGCTTGCTGACCTCGGGGTGAGGCGCGTAAGTGTTGGCGGCGCATTGGCGCGTTCAGCGTGGGGTGGATTTCTGCGCGCGGCACGCACGATCATCGAGGATGGCAAGTTCGATGGTTTTGCAGGCGCGTCTTCTGGTGTTGAACTCAACACGCTTTTCGGCAAGCGCGAACAGGGCCCTCAACGGTGATTGAGTCGACGGAAGTGAATACGACGATACGGCGAACGGGCCCGCGTCTAGCGGCGCGTCCCTACAGACGCTTGCAAAACTCCACCAGATGTTCGCGCAACCATCTGAGGCCCGCGTCGTGATCCGTGTTGGAGTGCCAGAGCAGGTAGACCGGAAACTTGGGAATGCGCAAAGGAACCGCATGTGCCTGGAGCCGGAAATTGTCCGCATAGAGCAGCGCCATGCGGCGCGGCAGCGTGGCGGCGAGGTGGCTGGTCTGCACAAGGATTGGCATGGAAAGGAAATGCGGCACAGTGACGGCGATCCTGCGGCTCTGCCCGCGTTTGGCGAGCGCGAGATCGATCATCGGGCGTGATGTGCCCTGGTGCGCAAGCACCACGTGGCGCAGCTGCAGATAAGTCTCCAGACTCAAGCGGTCACCGACCTCGGGGTGGTCTTTGCGCGTGAGGGTCAGCAGGGTTTCGGTCAGCACGCAGACGTTGCGCACGGCCAGGTCCTGCGTGGGGAAATAGTCGAGCGCCAGATCTACCTTGCCCTCGCGCAGATCGGTCAGCAGCTGTGGGCCGACCGAGGGGCGGATGCGGATGCGCAGACCCGGTGCGGTCTGCGACATCCAGTCGATGAAACTCGGCAGCACTACGGTCTCGCCATAGTCCTCGACGGCGATGACGAACTCGCGCTCGATGTGGGCGAAATCAAAATCCGGGTTGCCCTGTATGCCGCGCTCCAGCAGCGCCAGCGCCTGGCGCACCGGCTCTGCCAGCGTCTTGGCGCGCGCGGTGGGCACCATGCCTTCGGCGCTGCGCTCGAACAGGGGATCTTCCAAGCGCTCGCGCAGGCGCGCCATGGCGTTGCTGACGGTGGGCTGCGACAGATGCAGTCGCAGAGCCGCCTTGGACATGCTGCGTTCGGTGAACACCGCATCAAAGATTCGAAGCAAGTTCAGGTCCAGCGTTCGCAGGTTCATTGGCACCACTATTTGATTCCAGAATATTGCGCATTCTTTATCTAAATTTGTGAAATGGACAAGAGCTTCGAATAATGAACGCATACCCCACAGGAGACCATGATGACTGGAACGGGAGATGCGGAAAGACTGGTGTTGCTGGACCACCCAGCGCAAGGCGTGGCGCGGGTTACGCTCCATCGTCCTGAAGCGCGCAATGCGCTGAACACGCCGCTTCGATGCGAGCTAGATGACATGTTCCGTCAGTTGGAAACCGACGATTCAGTACGCTGCGTCATCGTGCGTGGCAGCCACGGACATTTCGCAGCCGGGGCGGATCTCAAGGAAGTCGCCGAGATGGGCCCACAGGCCGTGTCGCGCTTGCCGGTGCTGAAGACCTGGAAGGCGATTGCCGAACTGGGCAAGCCGCTCATTGCGGCCGTGAACGGCCCGGCGTTCGGTGGCGGTTGCGAGCTTGCGCAGCATGCCGACATCATTTTGGCGGCACGCAGTGCGCGCTTTGGTCAGCCCGAGGTGAACGTTGGAATCATGCCGGGTGGCGGTGCGACGCAGCGTTTGGTGCGTGCGTTGGGCTACTGGCGAGCGATGCATCTGATGCTTAGCGGCGATCCGATATCTGCAGATGAGGCCATGGAAGCCGGTTTGGTGAGCGAGGTCGTAGCTGACGAATCGCTGGATCAGCGTGCCGTCGATCTGGCTGCACAGATTGCATCGCGGCCGCCCATTGCGATACGGCTCATCAAGCAGGTGGCGCTGGCCGGTGCCGATGGGTCGCTGGCGGCAGGCCTTCTGCTGGAGCGGCGGGCGTTTGAGTCGCTGTTCGATACGCGAGACCAGAAGGAGGGCATGCGCGCGTTCGCCGAACGCCGCACGCCCGTGTTCACCGGTCAATGAATTTCACACCACAGGAAGTCCAATGAGCAGCAAAGATGATGTCGCGATTGTGGGCTACGGGCGCACGCCCTATAGCCGCGCCAAGCCGGGAGAGATGCAGTACACGGTGGATGAATACATCGCCTGGGCTGCAGAACTCGCTCTGCAGAAGGCGGGCATGAGCAAGGATGATTTCAACGATCAGGGGCTGGGCGTAGCGCATGCGGAAGCGGCGCACACGGTCAACTGGTCGGCGGCCACGGCGGAGAGTCTGGGCATCAGTCCACAGATTCTGCTGCGTGCGGATCAGGGCGGCGCGTCGGCATCGGCCATGCTGATCCGTGCGGCGGCGATGATTCGCGCCGGGGTAGTCGACCGGGTGCTGGTGGTGGGTGCGGACACGCCGCTCAACATCCCCTCGGCCGCACCGGGACTGCCGCTGTCGCCGGAGCGTACGCGCGGCACGTACTGGGATTTCCAAGGACCGTTCGGTGTGATGGGGGCCACGGCGCAGTTTGCGCTGGTGCTCACCCGCTACATGCACCAGTTCCCGGGTCTCAAGTTCGAGACGCTCGGAAAGATCGCCGCGAGCAATCGCTTTCATGCGTCGCTGCACCCCGGAGCGATTTACCGGCAGCCCATGACTGTGGGCGACTATATGGATTCGCGCATGCTGTCCGATCCGATCCGGCTGCTCGATTGCGTGCCCATCGTCAACGGTGGGCTGGCCTATATCGTCACCTCGGGCGAGACGGCGCGCAAGCTGACGGACCGGCCGGTGTGGCTGCGCGGATTTGGCGAGGCCAATAACTACTACCACGGCAAGCGCACGCTGCCCGACATCACCACGACGGGCTTTGCGCGCTCGGCTCCGGCGGCGATGCAGATGGCCGGTGTGGGCCACGACGATCTCGATTTCTTTCAGCCCTACGACGACTACCCGTTCATCTCGATGATGTCGATGGAGGACTGGGGCTTCTGCAAGAAGGGCGAGGGCGCGCGTTTTGTGGAGGAGCGAAACCTGCGCTTCGACGGTGATTTTCCACTGTCCACCGATGGCGGTCAGCTCTCGGGCGGGCAGCCCGGCGGAGCGATTGGCGGCTTCATGCCGCTGGTCGAGGCGGTCACCCAACTGCGTGGCGAAGCGGGCGAACGCCAAGTGAAGAACCCGCGGATGGGGGCGGTGTGCGGCTTTGGCGGCATTCCTTATGGGCGTCCGGGCCGCAGTTGCGTGGCGCTGGTGCTCGGCAACGATGGCTAACAGGAGAAGCGCAACATGCTCGTATCAACAGAGAACAAGCCGCTGCCGGTCATCACCGATCAGACGCGTCCTTTCTGGACGGCAGCCAAGCAAGGCACGCTGGTTTTGCAGAAATGCCAGCGCTGTGCAACCTTCAACTTTCATCCCAAGCCCTGGTGCATTGAATGCGGCAGCAGAGAGTTGGTGTGGACGCCCGCTCAGCCCACGGGCACGGTGTATTCGTTCACGGTGTCGCGTTCCGTGGCGATGAATCTGGCGGGATGGCAGAACGAGATTCCGCTCGTCATGTGCCTGATCGATCTGGATGATGGCGCGAGGCTCTACGGCCAGCTCACCGGTTGCGCGCCGGAGGCCGTGCGTGTCGGCATGCGCGTGGCGGTTCATTTCGAATCCATCAGCGATGACGCTGGCATTCCCAAATTCCACCCAGCACCATGAACTACGACGCCCCCGATACCGACACCCTGAACCGGGCCGCCATGCGCGATGTAGCGTTTGATTGGCAAGACCCGCTGGGGCTGGACGATCTGCTGACCGAAGAAGAACGCATGGTGCGTGACAGCGCGCGTCACTTTGCGCAGAAACGGTTGATGCCGCGCATTCTCCAAGCCAATCGCGATGAGAGCTTCGATCTGAGCGTGATGAAGGAATTGGCGGAGCTGGGCTTTCTGGGCGCGACCATCGAAGGCTTTGGCTGCGCTGGAATCAACTACGTGAGCTACGGGCTGATCGCGCGGGAGCTGGAACGCGTGGACACGGCTTACCGCTCGGCCATGGGCGTGCAGAGCACGCTGTCGATGATGCCGATCTACCTGTACGGAAGCCAGAGCCAGCGCGAGAAATACCTGCCCGCGATGGCGCGTGCGGAGCTGCTTGGATGCTTTGGACTGACGGAGCCCGACCATGGTTCCGATCCGGGATCGATGGGCACGCGTGCGCGCAAGGTGGAGGGTGGATGGCGGCTCTCCGGCACCAAGACCTGGATCACCCATGCGCCCATCGCGGATCTCATGGTGGTCTGGGCCAAGGACGACGAGGGGCAGATTCGCGGCTTCATTCTGGAGCGGGGCATGGCGGGGCTTGCGACGTCAAAAATCGAGGGCAAGTTCTCGGTGCGCGCGTCCCCGACGGGGCAGATTCTGATGGACGACGTGTTCGTCAAAAACGAGCAGTTGCTGCCGAACGCGCGCGGGCTGGCGGCGCCGTTTGCGTGTCTGAACAACGCACGGTTCGGCATCTGCTGGGGAGCGCTTGGTGCGGCCGAGTTCTGCTGGCAGGCGGCGCGCCAGTACGCCATCGATCGCAAGCAGTTCGGCAGGCCGTTGGCGGCCAACCAGCTGGTGCAAAAGAAGCTGGCCGACATGCAGACCGAGATCACGCTCGGCTTGCACGCTTGCCTGCGACTGAGCCGTCTGCGCGATGCGGGCAAGGCCAGTCCGGAGATGGTGTCGCTCATGAAGCGCAACTGCGCAGGCAAGGCGCTTGAGATCGCGCGCGTGGCGCGCGACATCCATGGCGGCAACGGCATCTCGGACGAGTTCCATGTGATTCGTCATGTGATGAATCTCGAAACCGTGAACACGCTCGAGGGCACGCACGACATCCATGCTCTGGTGCTGGGGCGCGCGCAGACCGGCATATCGGCTTTCAACTGATGTACGTCGCTACGTCGACTTCGTCAGCGGCATTGACAAAACATCCGCCACGCGCGGAGGAACAAGGGGCAAGACATGAACATGAATGAACTCGCACCGCGCAGACAGACGATCCAGCGGCTGCTGCAACCCGCGTCCATCGCCATCGTGGGGGCGTCTGAGGATCTGTCCAAGGTGAACGGCCGGCCGCTCAAGCACCTGCTGGACAAGGGATATGCGGGCAGGATTCTTCCGGTCAACCCCAAGTACCGTGACATCGAAGGACTGCCTTGCTATGCGCGGGTTGCAGACTTGCCGGATGGCGTGGACATGGCCATCATCGCCGTGCCCGCAAGCGAGGTGATCGCCCATGTGGAGGCCCTCGGGCAGTGCGGCGTGGCGGCGGCGGTGATCTTCAGTTCCGGCTTTGGCGAAATGGGGGCCGAGGGCCGCGCCATGGAGGAGGCGCTCCAGCGCGCCGGTGAGCGTGCAGGCGTGCGGCTGCTCGGGCCGAACTGTCTGGGTTTCATCAACGCGTTCTCCAATGTGTACGCCACCTTCAGTCAGTATGCGGACGGTGACACCGGTGCTGGCCCCATTGCCTTCGTGACGCAGTCGGGCGCGTTCGGCACCGCCATTGCGGCGCTGGTGCGTCAGCGCGGGTTGGGTCTGGGTTATTTCATCAATACCGGCAATGAGGCCGATCTGAATTTCTCGGAGCTGATGCTGGCCGTCATCGAAGATCCACGCATCCGGGTGGCGGCAGGATATCTGGAAGGTGTGTCGGATGGCGAAGGGCTGGTGCGTCTGGCGCGGCGCTGCAGGGAGCTTGGCAAACCGCTGGTGCTCACCAAGGTGGGGCGACTGGGATCGGGCGCGCGCGCTGCCGCGTCGCACACCGGAGCGCTGGCGGTGGAGGACACCATCTTCGATTCCGTGATCCGACAATATGGCGTGCTGCGCGCCCGCAATGAAGAGCAGATGCTGGACATGCTCGAGGCGCTTGCGCAACCCCGCGTGTGCGCTGGCACGGGGCTGGGCATCGCTACGCAGTCGGGCGGTGCGGGCGTGATGATGGCGGACCGCGCCGAAGAGGTTGGGCTCGCCGTGCCGTCGCTCGGTGCGGCGACGCAGCAGCGTCTGGCACAGGTGATGCCGGCGTTCGGATCTGCCAACAATCCCGTGGATGTGACGGGCCAGTTTGTGGCCAGGCCCGAGCTGCTGTTGGAGTCCGTGGTGGCGCTCCTCGACGATCCGGAGGTCGACATCGGCATTGTCTGGCTGCAACTCATGACCGCGCATGTCGACAAATTGGTCACGATCTTTGCCGAGATTCAGGCGCGCACGACCAAGCCGTTCTTTGTTTGCTGGGTAGCTGCGCCAGCACATGCCTTGCAGCGCCTGCGCGAGCTGGGCATCGTGGTGTTCGGCGCGGGCGAACGGGCGGTCGAGGCGGCCGCTGCGCTGGCCCGCTATCACACGCATCGCGTCGGCAACGCGGAATCACAAGCACCCATCCAGTTGCCAGGCCTTGAAGCGCGGTGGAAGCAGGGCATGGTGCCTTGTCTTGAAGCAACCGAGTGGCTGCAGGCGGCGGGAATTCCCATGGCCCCGGTGCATCTGGCACGGGATGCGGGCGAAGCGGTGAGCGCGTGGAAAGGCTTCACCGGCGCCGTCGCGCTCAAGATCGAATCACCCGACATCTCCCACAAGACCGAAGTGGGCGGCGTGATCCTCAAGCTGAACGACGAGACTGCGGTACGCGACGCGATGGCGCAACTGCTGCGCAATGCCTCGCACCACGCGCCCGATGCGCGGGTGTCCGGCGCGCTGGTCCAACCCATGGTCGACGGCCATATCGAGCTGGTGATGGGCGTGCACCGCGACCCGGTCTTCGGCGCGATGGTGATGGTGGGGTTTGGCGGCGTGCTGGTTGAGGTGCTCAAGGACGTGGCCTTCCGCAAAGCACCGTTCGGGGTGGACGAGGGGTTGTCCATGCTGGCTGAACTGCGTCTTGCTGCCTTGTTGGATGGCGTGCGCGGACAGAGCGCCGTTGATCGCCGGGCCATCGCGCAGATGCTGGCCAATGTGTCGCAACTCGCGGCGACCGTTCCGCGCTTGGCCGAGCTGGATCTGAACCCGGTGCGCGTGGGCGCTGATGGACCCATTGCCGTGGACTGCGTGCTGGTGCTCAGCGAAGAGACCGCGTGACGCGCAGGCACGTGAATGTCATCAGGGGAATCGTAGAGGCTTCGCTTTTTTCAATCACAACAGAGGAGACACGCCATCATGCTGCAACACATTGAATTCTCCCGGCCCCTGCGTCGCGTATTGGGCCTGACGCTGCTGCTGGCCACCGGCATGGCTGGAGCGCAGGATCCATATCCCAATCGACCCATCACGCTGATCTCGCCGTTCAGCGCGGGCGGCGATGCTGATCTGGCAGCGCGCACCTACGCGGCGGCGGCGACCAAGGCGCTGGGGCAATCGGTCGTGGTCATGAACAAGACCGGTGCGAGCGGCGTGATCGGTTCCGCGCAGGTGGTGGCGGCCAAGCCCGATGGCTACACGCTGCTGCTTGCCCGCACAGGTTCTCAGGCCATCATGCCCGCCATCATGCCGACGTCGACCAAGTACAAGTGGAACGACTACACCTTCATCGGCATGTTGGAACTCAATCCCTACGGCTGCGTGGTCAGCAACAACTCGCCATACAAGACTTTTTCCGATCTGACGGATGCCATGAAGAAGCAAGGCAAGAACCTGAACTTCGGCACGGCAGGCGTGCTCACGACCAACGACATGGGGCCGAGGCAACTTTTTCGCATGCTCAAGTTGACCGATCAGATCCCCACGCAGTTGCCATATAAGGGCACGGGCGAGGCGGTGACGTCGCTCCTGGCCGGGCAGACCCAGTTCTCTTGCGGAAGCCTCGGCACATTTCTCGCCCACATCAAGTCTGGCTCCCTGCGGGCACTGATGGTGACTACCGCCGAGCGACTGAACGAGTTGCCGCAGGTGCCTACCGCGCGCGAACTGGGCTTTGCCGAGATGGAGCAGGTCGTCGGCTGGAGTGCGGTCTTTGCACCAGCACAGCTTCCCGCCAACGTCAAGGACCGACTTGTTGCCGCCATGACCACCATCGCCGAAGATCCGCAGTGGCGGACGATGACGGCGCAGACCGGATCGCTGCCCTATATTCGCTCCCCTGAGCAGACCCGCGAGTTCGTGCAGAAGCAGTACGAGTTGTATCGATCACTGGGGGAGTCGTTGAACATCATCGATGCGAGCAATTGATCGTCCCGAACTGTCAGATGCTTGGGCGGAATTCAGTCGCTGAATTTCAGGACGCTTTGTCCAGTAATTTCGCCAGCACATCCTTCGTCGGATACCCATCCGCTGGCAGTCCAATACTTTTCTGAAACTCGCGCAGTCCGATGCGGGTGGCGGGGCCGGCTACGCCGTCGGGGGTGCCGGTCGCGAAGCCTTTGGCGTTGAGGGCTTCCTGCATGGATTTGATTTCGGAGCGGGAGAGGGATTCCAGGTCTCTGGGCCAGGGGGAGGCGAGGCCTGAGCCGCCTTCGATCTGCTGGGCGATGAGGGCTACGGCGAGGGCGTAGTTGTTGGAGTTGTTGTACTTCAGCAGGGTGCGGAAGTTGTTGCCGACGAGGATGGCAGGGCCACGTACGCCTGCGGGGGTAATGATGGAGGCGTCGTCGAGGTTCGGCAGCGGCCCGCCCTCGAGGCTGCGCACGCCTTCGGCGGCCCAGGTGGAGGCGGGTTGGCTGAATTTGACTTCGGCACGGGCGAAGTCGAAATTGGCGGGCAGGCGGACTTCCGCGCCCCAGAGTTCGCCGGTCTTCCAGCCGGATTGGGCAAGGAAGTTGGCGGTGGAGTTGATCACGTCGGGGATACTACCCCAGATGTCGCGTTTGCCGTCGCCGTCGGCGTCGACCGCAAAGCGCTGGTAGGCCGATGGCAGGAACTGGGTGTGGCCCATGGCGCCGGCCCAGGAACCGAGCATCTGGGTGGCGGGAATGTCGCCTCGGTCGATGATCTTCAGGGCGATCAGCAGTTCGCGGCTGGCCCATTCGTAGCGGCGGCCGTCGTAGGCGAGGGTGGCGAGCGCGTCGACGGCGCGGAAGCTGCCGAAGTTCTTGCCGAAATTGCTCTCCATGCCCCAGATGGCGGCGATGACGGAGGAGGGCACGCCGTAGCGCTGCTCGGCAGCGTCGAAGGTGCGCTGGTACTTGCGGATCTGCGTTCTACCCTGGTCGATGCGCAGTTGCGAGACTGCGCCATCGAGGTAGGCCCATGGCGGGCGTGTGAATTCGGGTTGGGCGCGGTCGAGTTCGACGATGCGCGCAATGAACTGGGCGTTGCTCAGCGCAGCGCGGATGGTCTTCTCGGTGATGCCAGCGTCGGCCGCTCGCAGCTCGAAGGACTTGAGCCACTGCCCGAAACTCTGGTTCTTGGCCGGGCCGGTGGGTGAGGGCAGCGGCGGTGCGGGCTCGATGGACGCGGGGGCGGAAGTCGATTCAGGCACCGGTGCAGGCGCAGGCGTCGGCGTTGGCGCGGGTTCAGCTGGGGCCGCTGCCGGTGGCGCCTTGCTGACGGGGACCGAGACGGGTGGTTTGGGGGCGCTCTTGGGGGCCGATGTGCAGGCACCCAACAGAATGCTCAATGCCAGTGCACCGGCGGCAGGCTTGGCCAGTCGTTTCATATTGAAAGTTTTTGTCTGGCGAGTTTCTGGGTAAAT
Source organism: Diaphorobacter sp. HDW4A (assembly GCF_011305995.1). Classification (GTDB taxonomy): domain Bacteria; phylum Pseudomonadota; class Gammaproteobacteria; order Burkholderiales; family Burkholderiaceae_C; genus Diaphorobacter_A. The sequence goes on from NZ_CP049910.1 coordinate 1,720,447, forward strand.
GACGTGCATTGGTCTATTGTGCAAGCTGCACGGGCATACTTGGGCCTGACCAGCCTTTGACTGCAATTTTTTACATGCACACTTTCCTCTGGCACGATTACGAAACCTTCGGTGCCGACACGCGCCGTGACCGTCCGGCGCAGTTTGCCGCCATCCGCACCGATGCCGAACTCAACGAGATCGGCGAGCCGATGATGATCTACTGCAGGCCGTCTCCGGACTATCTGCCCGATCCGGTGTCGTGCCTGATCACCGGCATCACGCCGCAGCTCTGCCTCGAAAGAGGCCTGCCCGAGGCGGAATTTGCTGCACGCATCGAGGCCGAGATGGCGCTGCCCGGCACCATCGGCGTGGGCTACAACACCATCCGTTTTGACGACGAGATCACGCGCTTCATGTTCTGGCGCAATCTCATCGATCCGTATGCGCGCGAGTGGCAAAACCAGTGCGGGCGCTGGGATCTGCTCGATGTCGTGCGCATGACGCGCGCGCTGCGGCCTCAGGGCATCGAGTGGCCGACCAATGAGGAAGGGCAGGTGAGCTTCAAGCTCGAGTTGCTCGCAAAGGCCAACGGTCTGGTGCATGAAGCGGCGCACGATGCGCTCTCCGACGTGCGCGCGACGATTGCGCTGGCGCGGCTGATTCGCCAGCACCAGCCCAAGCTGTTTGACTATGCGCTGAGCCTGCACAAGAAGGACAAGGTGATTTCCGAACTGCGTCTGCCCGCGTCCATCGACCAGGCGCGGCCGTTTCTGCATGTCTCGGGCATGTTCCCGGCGGACCGAGGCTGTCTGGCGGTGATGTTCCCGATTGCCAGCCACCCGACCAACAAGAACGAGGTGCTGGCCTGGGATCTGTCGCACGATCCGCGAGAGCTGGCCGATCTCGATGTGGAGACCATCCGCCTGCGCATGTTCAGCAAATCCGCCGACCTGCCCGAGGGCGTGACGCGCCTGCCGATCAAAACGGTGCACCTGAACAAGTCGCCGATGGTGGTGGGCAACGTGAACACGTTGACGCCCCAGATGGCCGAGCGCTGGGGCATTGATCTGGACGCCGCCGCGCAGAACGCACTGAAGGCGCGCGAGCTGCCGGACATGAGCGCGATCTGGAAGGAGGTTTTCAAACGACCTCCGCAGGAGCCCTCGGACGTGGATCAGGATCTGTACGGCGGCTTTGTCGGCAACGAGGACCGACGTCGTTTGAACCATTTGCGCACGCTGTCTCCCTCCGAACTCGCGACGGCGCGCACCGGCTTTGACGATCCGCGTCTGGCCGAGATTCTCTGGCGCTACCGCGCACGCAATTTTCCCGAGACCTTGTCGCCCGAAGATCAGGAGCGCTGGGAGACGCTGCGTCACGACATGCTGGTGGACGGCGTGAGCGGCACGCGTACCTTCGATGCGCTGTTCGCGCAGCTCGACGAGCTGGGCGGCAACACCGAGAGCGAGCGTGATGCGGAGTTGCTTGAAGCGGTGTATGACTACGCCGAGTCGATCTCGCCCGATCTGGGCTGATCGCGAGGCGATTCCGGCAGACCGATAGACCGATAGACCGATGAATCCCTCCGAATCGACCAAGGCGCAGCAGCCTGCCGAGGATGCGGGCGCGCAGCTCGCCGCATTCCTGCAGCGCCATCCCGGGCTCGTCGTGCTGACCGGCGCGGGCGTGAGCACCGCGAGCGGCATTCCCGACTACCGTGATCTCAAGGGACAGTGGAAGCGGCCACAGCCCGTCACCTATCAGGCCTTCATGGGGGCAGAGCACACGCGCCAGCGCTACTGGGCGCGCAGTCTGGTGGGTTGGCGCACGTTTGGGCAAGCACGGCCCGGTGCGGCACACCATGCGCTGGCGCAGCTGGAGGAAGCGGGCTGGATCGATTTGCTGATCACCCAGAACGTCGACGGTTTGCATGAGGCCGCAGGCAGCCGCGCGGTGGTGGACTTGCATGGGCGGCTCGACACGGTGCGCTGCATGGAATGCGAGCGGCGGTTTTCGCGCGCGCAGTGGCAGGATGCGCTGGTGGACGCCAACCCCGGCTGGGCGCAACGCACAGCGCTCTCGGCGCCCGATGGCGATGCCGATCTGGAGGCGGTGGATTTTTCGGACTTCGTGATTCCGCCGTGTCCGCATTGCGGCAGCCGTCTGCTCAAGCCCGATGTGGTGTTCTACGGCGAATCCGTGCCGCGTGAGCGGGTGGAACGCAGCCTGCGGGCTGTGCAACGGGCGCGCGGTGTGCTGGTGCTGGGCTCGTCGCTGATAGTCTATTCGGGCTACCGCTTCGTGCTGGCGGCCGAGGAGGCGGGTATCCCGGTGGCGGCGGTCAATCGCGGTACGACGCGCGGTGATACAGCATTTGTGCTCAAGCTCGATGCCGATGTGGGTGAGACGCTGCGAGCTGCCGCATCCATCCTACAAGGCTGAATCGCAAAGCTTGGTAGCCTTCGAATCCGAATCCGAATCCGAATACAACACAAACAGCCCACACGACCATGGTTGGTGAACAGAACAATCCGGCGGATGCTCCGTCAACAGCCCGCGCACGGACGCGTCGCGAGGGCGATACCAGTCGCCCTGCCATTGAGCGCTCGCCCAACCTGCACTCTGCCATCCGCGCCGCGTCGGGTGAACTGCCGATTGCCGGAATCCGCGTGTTTCTGAGCCTCGGCATCGCCGCGTTGGTGATTGCGGCGCTGTATTTCGGGCGCTCGGTGTTGGTGCCGCTGGCGCTGGCGGTACTCTTCAGCTTCGTGCTGAATCCGTTGGTGTCGGTGCTCAAACGCTGGGGCGTTCCCAAGATTCTGGCGGTGGTCAGCGTGGTGGCTGCGGCGCTGGTGGTGCTCGGTGTGGCGGGGCTCTTCGTCGGTAACGAGGTGCGCGGCCTCAGTGAACAACTGCCGTCTTACCAGTCGAACATCCGTGCCAAGCTGCGTGATCTGCGCACGCAGATCCGTGCACCTGGCATGTTCGAAGGGGCCAAGAAGACCTTCGATGTGGTACAGCGCGAGGTGGAGGCTGCGAATGCCGAATCTGCGCCCGCCAAACGTGGCCCGACGGTGCAGAAGGTGCAGGTGGTACCGACCGAGAAATCCTCCATCGACCAGGCCAAGCTGGCGCTGGAAGGCGCGATGGGGCCGCTGTCGGATGCCGCGCTGGTGCTGGTGTTTGCGATCTTCATTCTGCTCGACCGTGAGGATCTGCGCGACCGCATGTTGCGCCTGTGGGGCCAGAACCTGCACCGCGCGACCGACGCAATGGACGAGGCGGGGGAGCGCATCTCGCGCTACCTGAGCATGCAGCTGCTGGTGAATGTGAGCTACGGCATTCCGATGGCGGCTGGGCTCTGGTTGATCGGCGTGCCGGGCGCGCTGCTGTGGGGTGCGCTGGCCTCGGTAATGCGCTTCGTGCCTTATGTCGGGCCGATGATTTCGGCGGTATTTCCGTTGGCGCTGGCGTTTGCCGTTGATCCCGGCTGGCAACTGGTGCTGTGGACGCTGGCGCTGATCGTGGTGCTTGAGCTCATCAGCAACAACGTCATCGAGCCGTGGCTCTACGGTTCGAGCACGGGGCTTTCGGCGATGTCGCTGATCGTCGCGGCGACCTTCTGGACGGCGATGTGGGGCCCCATCGGGTTGATCATGTCCACACCGCTCACCGTGTGCCTGCTGGTGATCGGCAAGTACCTGCCGCAGCTCGCGTTTCTCGACATCCTGTTGGGCAGCCAGCCGGTGCTTGATGAGTCCACGCGCATCTACCAGCGCCTGTTGGCCGACGACCCCGACGAGGCCAGCGAGATCAGTCTGCAGATCGTGCAGGACAAGGATGATTCGGTGCAGGCCTTCTATGGCAGCGCAGGCGTGGCCGTGTTGCGCATGGCGGTGGGTGACCATTCGCAGGCCGCGACGGCCGAACACCGGTTGCGCGTGGTCGACGGCATGGACGAGGTGCTCGACGAACTGGAGGAGCAGTACCCGTCGACCCGTCAGCCCGGTGTGCCGCGCGTGCTGAGCATGGGTGGCAAGTGGGAGATCGACCAGCTCGCTGCACGCATGGTGGCGCATTGCCTCGAGATCGACGGCTACGGCGTGCGTTGCGCGAGCAGCGACGTGCTCTCAAATAACTCCGCAGTAGAGCGTCCCCAGATATCGCGCGGCGATGTGGTCTGCGTGAGCTGGATGTCTACCGAGCCGCACGCTGCGGCGCGCAATCTGTGCCGCCGCATCCGCCGCGCTTGGCCGCATGCGCGCATCGTGCTGCTGCTGTGGAATCTGCCGCATCAGGAGCTTTCTCAGGATCAAATGAGCGATCAAGGCGCGAAGCTCGGCGCGGACGAAATCACCACCACGCTCGACGCTGCTGTGGGCGAGGTGCGCGCGCTGCTGGGAGACTCTGCCGCGCCGGCGTTCGAGCCCGCCCCGCTTCCGAAGAATGAGGAAAAGCGCCTCAAGGCGCTCGAGGCCAGCGGGGCGCTCGAGAGTGAGCATTTCAAGCAGATCAGCCAGCAGATCGCCAAGCGCGCGGCGGACATCTTCGATATTCCGCTGGCCGCTGTAGGACTGATCGACCGCACACAGGAACACATCGTCGCGATGTATGGTGGCCTGACCGACGACGACGCGCTGCCCGATGAAGTGCCGCGCCGCTTCGAGCATGCGCATGGCCGGAATGATGCGCTCGCTTCATTCGTGGTGGCCGACGATGAAATGCTGCAGGTCGTCGATCTCAAGCACGATCACCGCTTTGCGGGCAACGCCGCATTCAACAGCGTAGGCGTGCGCTTCTACGCGGCCGCTCCCATTCGCGACAAAGCGGGGCTAGTGCTTGGCGTGCTGTGCCTTGCAGACACAGCGCCGCGCGAACTCGACAAGCGCGAGTTGCGACTGTTGCAGGCCATGGCCAACGACGTGATGGAAGAATGGAAGGGCATCGAGTTGCCTGAGCCGGAAATCGAAGGGCCGGCCAACTCGGCCACCGTGGGGCAGGCCGTGCCGGATTGATTCAGCGCTGCGGCTCCTGCGCGAGCCATTCGTCCCGTGTGATGCGGTACAGGCAATGCGGGCGAACCGGATGGCCCTCGGGTACGGCGGGGTGGTCGAAGTGGTCCTCAGGACGCGAATGCATGCCAAGGCGTTGCATCACAGCACGCGAGCGCAGATTTTCACGCGATGTGAACGAGACGATCTCGGGCAGCTTGAGCGTCTCGAAGCCCGCACGCATCGCCAGTTGCGCCGCCTCGCTTGCCAAGCCTTTGCCCCAGAACGGCCGCGCGAGGCGCCAGCCGATTTCCACGCAAGGTGAAAAGGGCAGTTCAGCAATCGGCACATGTATGCCGACGAAGCCAATGAACTGCGGATCGGCTCCGCCCGGCTGCAGCCAGTCCGTCGCCCAGAATCCCCAACCACGTTCCTCGATCAGCGCGCGCATGCGTGAGGCGTGCGCATCGCTCTGTTCGCGCGAGAGCAGGGCGGGGAAGTGGCGCATGACCTGCGGGTCACAGTTCAGCGCCCCAAACGGCTCGAAATCCGCCTTGGTCCATTGCCGCAGCCGCACGCGATTCGTGCGCAGTTCACTCTCGGGGATGTGGACATGCGCGGGCAGATCGAACGGGAGTGCGGGCTGGGCTGGGGTCACTCTGGTTGGTGTTTACTTGGTGCCGAAGATGCGGTCGCCAGCGTCGCCCAGACCCGGCAGGATGTAGCCGTGGTCGTTGAGCTCGCGGTCGATGGCCGCGGTGAAGATCGGCACGTCGGGGTGGCTCTTTTGCATGGTTGCCACACCCTCGGGGGCGGCCAGCAGGCAGACGAACTTGATCGAGCGTGGGTTCAGCTTCTTGAGGCGATCCACGGCGGCGGCGGCGGAGTTGCCGGTGGCCAGCATCGGGTCGACCACGATGATGTCGCGCTCTTCCATCTCGGAAGGCATCTTGAAGTAGTACTCGACCGGCTGCAGTGTCTCGGGATCGCGGTACAGGCCGATGTGGCCGATGCGTGCGCCGGGAATCACGTTGAGCATGCCGTCAAGAAAACCGTTGCCAGCGCGCAGGATGGACACGAGCACCTGCTTCTTGCCATCGATCACCTTGCCGGTCATCTTCTCCATCGGGGTCTCGATCTCGAGATCCTGAAGTGGCATGTCGCGCGTGATTTCATAGGCCATCAGCGTGCTCAGTTCGCCGAGCAGACGGCGGAAGCTGTTGGTGCTGGCGTCCTTCTTGCGCATCAGCGTGAGCTTGTGCTGGACGAGGGGGTGGGTGATGACGGTGACTTTGGCGGTGTTGGTGGTGCTCATGGCTGTTTTTGTTTTTTGCGAAGTGAAATTCCGGAGATGAAGTCTGCCAGAAACCTAAGCCTGCTATGGCCTCGGGGTGGAATTTCCGAGAGCCATTCGCTGGATTGTCAAGATCTTCAATTATCGCTCGCCCGAAAAGTTCGGGCTCCGCTTGTCGAATCACTGACCGCCAAGCAACTGCCCGTAGTTCGCCAGATCCACATTCCCGCCACTGATGATGAAGCCCACGCGCTTGCCCTTGAGGTCAATGCCGCTGTGCCGCGCGCCCGCCAGCGACAGCGCTCCGGTCGGCTCGACCACGATCTTCATGCGCTGCGCATAGAAGCGCATGCTCTCGACCAGCTGGGCGTCACTCGCGGTGACGATGTCGGTCACGTCGCGGCGGATGATGGCAAAGGTGATGTCGCCCAGCGCCTGCGTCTGCGCGCCATCGGCGAGCGTCTTGGGCGTGTCGATCTTGACGATCTCACCCTTGCGCAGCGACTGCTGGGCGTCGTTGCCCGCCTCGGGCTCGACGCCGTAGACCTGGCATTGCGGCGCCAGCCCTTGGGCCGCCAGCAGCGTGCCGGACAGCAGACCGCCGCCGCCCAGCGGTGCGAAGAGGTAGTCCAGGTCGGGCACCTCCTGCAGCAACTCCAGCGCCGCCGTGCCCTGGCCAGCGATCACATGCGGATGGTTGTAGGGCGGCACCAACGTCATGCCGCGCTCGCTCGCGACCCGCTGGCTGATCGCCTCACGGTCCTCGGTGAAACGGTCGTAGGTGATGACCTCGGCCCCATAGCCGCGCGTGGCGGCCAGTTTGGCCGCTGGTGCATCCTCGGGCATCACGATGGCCGCAGGCATGCCCAGAATCCGCGCCGACAGCGCAATCGCCTGCGCATGGTTACCGGAAGAGAACGCCAGCACACCGCGCCTTTTCTGCTCAGGCGTGAACTGCACCAGCGTGTTGTAGCCCCCGCGAAACTTGAACGCGCCCATGCGCTGCAGGTTCTCGCACTTGAAGAACAACTCAGCGCCCAGTAGCGCGTTGGCCGTGGTCGAGCGCATCACCGGCGTGCGGTGGGCAACGCCCTGCAGCCGCTCGGCGGCGGCCACGACATCGGCAAAAGTGGGGAGGGCGGTGGTGGTCATCTGGCTTGGTTCCTTTATCTCTTCAACGATTTGTCTTCAGCGTTGGACCGTTGTTGCGTCCTGTCCGAACAGCACCTTTTTCGATGCTTCATCCACGGTTGGCCCGACGTTGATGGTCTGCGCCAGATCGTAAGTCCTGCGCGTGGCGGGCCGCGCCGCAATGCGTTCGAACCACGCCTTGAGATACGGAAAATTCGCCAGATCCTGCTGCTGACGCTCGTGCGGCACGATCCACGGATAGCACGCCATGTCCGCAATCGAATACTCCACTCCCGCGATGAAGTCGCGCCCATCGCCCAGATGCTTGTCGAGCACGCCGTAGAGACGACTCGTCTCCTTCACGTAGCGCTCCATGGCATACGGAATCTTCTCAGGCGCGTACTGCACGAAATGGTGGTTCTGCCCGGCCATCGGCCCCAACCCGCCCATCTGCCAGAACAGCCACTGCAGCGCCTCGTTGCGCCCCCGCAGATCCGTGGGAATGAAACGCCTGGTCTTGTCCGCCAAATACAGCAGAATCGCCCCCGACTCAAACAGCGGAACCGGCGTCCCGCCATCGGGAGGAGCTTGGTCAACGATTGCCGGAATGCGGTTGTTTGGCGCGATTTTTAGAAACTCCGGCGCAAACTGCTCGCCCTTGCCGATGTTGACGGGATGAATCCGGTAAGGCAAACCGGCTTCTTCAAGAAACAGCGTGATCTTGTGACCATTGGGGGTGGTCCAGTAATACAGATCGATCATGTCGGTGTCCGCAGCGATGAAGGAGAGCCTTTGTCGCACAGGGGGAAAGACATGTGTTGGCGGTGGGAATGAGGGCGGTATCCTCAGTCAGTTCTCCAGCGTCGAGGAATTGCGCATCTCGTTTCTATTCCTTGACCAGGTCGCGCAGAGCTGCGTTCAACCCGAAGACCATCCGCGCAAGTCGGTCGTAGTCGACTTTGTCGGGTGTGTCTCGACTCGTGTGGCAGTGCGGATACCTGTAGGGTGCTGTATCCGTCACCATCAGCGCCGGGATACCTTCGTTCGTGATCGATCACCACGATGAAGTCGACGACGTTTGCATGGGCGCTTCTCAAGAGGATCGCCAATTTGAGGTCATGCTGCTTGGCTCCAGAAATAGGGTGTCGAGAGGTGTTCCCTTGGTTGTCGTTGATGATGTGGCTGTGCAGGTGTGTCAGAACGAGGAGCGCAGCACGATGGCGTCATCCCGTTCCGGCCCGGTGGTGACCATGGCGACGGGGATGCCCACCTCTGTCTGAATCGCTTCGATCAGCGCCTTCGCCTGCTTGGGCAAGTCGTCCCATGAGCGCAGGCCTTGGGTCGACTCTTTCCAGGTGTCGAAGCACTTGAAAACGGGTTGAAGTCGCTGCTGCGCGGCGTCGCTTGCGGGGATGTGGTCGATGATCTGGCCGTCGAGTTGGTAGCCGGTGCAGATGCGGATTTCGTTGAGGCCGTCGAGCACGTCGAGCTTGGTCAGAGCGAGTTGGTCGATGCCTGCGACCTTGATGCTCTGGCGCAGTTGCACCGTGTCTAGCCAGCCGCAGCGGCGGGGGCGGCCGGTGTTGACGCCGTATTCGCGGCCGTGTGCGCGCAGGGCTTCGCCGAGTTCGCCTTCGAGTTCCGAGACGAAGGGGCCGCCGCCGACGCGGGTGGCGTAGACCTTGCTAACGCCGAGCACGGAGCCGATGCGCGATGGCGCGATGCCGGTGCCGCTGGCGGCACCTGCCGCGATGGTGGTGGAAGAGGTCACATAGGGGTAACTGCCCCAGTCGATGTCGAGCATCACGGCCTGCGAGCCTTCGAAGACGATGCGCTGGTTCTGTGTGTGTGCCTTGTCGAGCGTTTCCCAGACCCGGCGCACGAAGGGCAGGACCTGTGGCGCGAGTTGAAGCAGACCTTCAAGCATGGGGGCCTTCTCGAATGGGGTGAGGCCGAGTCCACGAAGCCAGGCGTTGTGGTGGGCGAGCAGCAGGTCGAGCTTGGCGCTGAGGCGCTCGGGGTCGGCGAGGTCGCAGAGGCGCAGACCACGGCGGCCGATCTTGTCCTCGTAGGCAGGACCGATGCCGCGCAGCGTGGTGCCGATGGCCGAGCCGGTGCGCAGTTGTTCCTGCGCGGCGTCGATGGCGCGGTGGATGGGGAGCACGAGCGTGGCGGTTTCGGCGATCTGCAGCACTTTGGGGGTGACCTGCAGGCCGCGTTCGGCGAGGCGGGCGATCTCGGCGAGCAGCGCCTCGGGATCGACGGCCACGCCGTTGCCGATGACGCCAAGCTTGCCGCGCACCACGCCGCTAGGGATCAGCGCGAGCTTGTAGGTCTTGCCGTTGACCACAAGGGTGTGACCCGCGTTGTGGCCGCCGTTGTAGCGGGCGACGATGTCGGCCTTCTCGGCCAGCCAGTCGACGATGCGGCCCTTGCCTTCATCGCCCCATTGAGCACCTACGACCACGACATTGGACATGCGAAACCTCCTCGGTGAAAAAAGTGACATGTCCACGACATGTCGTCAGTACGGGGGTGAATGTATTGAATATCCATCACGATGAAAATCGATTTAAACTCATCGAATATGTCAGTAAAACTCACAAGCAGGGCCTAGCGTGCCGCGTCGTCTGCCTCCATTGAATGCACTGCGTGCGTTCGAGGCCGCAGCGCGGCTCGAAAGCATGTCTGCGGCGGCGGACGAACTGTGCGTAACCCACGGCGCGGTGAGCCGGCAGGTCGGCCAGCTCGAACACTGGCTCGGGCATGCGCTGTTCGCGCGGGTGGGGCGGCGCATTGCGCTCACCGAGGCGGGGCGCCTCTATTTGGCGGAAGTGGCGGCGGCGCTTGACCGCATTGCGCTTGCGACGGACGAGCAGTTGAACCTCACGCGTCAGCAAGTCATCCGAGTGAACGCGCCAACCACCTTTGCGCTGCGCTGGCTGCTGCCGCAGCTCTCGGGGTTCCAACTAGCGTATCCGGCGGTGAAGGTGCGGCTGACCACCTCGGACGAGCCCATTGACCGGCTGCGCGAGGAGTTTGACGTGGCGATCCGGGGCAACGCGCAGCAGCCGCCCGCAGGATTGGTGGTGAAGGAATTTCTCTCCGAGGTGCGCCTGCCCGTGTGTGCCCCGCGCGTGCTGGATGCGAATCCGATCCACGACGTGGCCGATCTGGCGCGCCACACCCTGCTGCACACCGCGACCTATCCAGGCCTCTGGAGTGAATGGCTGGCCGCCAGCGGCAACCCGCAATTGGCAAGCGTCAACGCGCTCCAGCTAGACCATTTCTACATGACGCTCCAGGCCGCCATCGACGGCCTCGGCATAGCCATGGGCCCGACCGCGCTCGTCGCGCTCGACATTGAAGAGGGCCGTCTCATCTTCCCATTCGACGGCCCGGCGCTCCCAGCCTGGCGCTATTCCAGCCATGTGCCCAGCGCAAGACTGGAAGATCCCGTCATCAAGGCGTTTGTGAGCTGGCTGCACGAACTAGGCAGCAAGTTCTCAAGAAGCGCGTAAAGAAAACGCGGCTGTTCGGACTTCGCACAGTGGGCCTGCGAAGCGCAGAGCGCCCCGATCACCCACCCCAACGGCAAGACGGGCCCTCAGGCTAGGCGTCGAAGCCGCAGACAGTACTCTCGTACGGCAAGGCTTCGACAACAACGCATGAGGGCCCGTATTGCCGTCTCAAAACGAACAACCAATCGAAGCCGAAAGGCTTCGTAGAACCAAAAGAGCGAAACTACTTACGACCACCCAGCAGACTGCCGAGAACACCGCGAAGCAACTGCTTGCCTAAGTTGGTCCCGACGGTACGGGCTGTCGACTTCGCCATGGTCTGCACGATGCCATCTTTTTTGCCACCGCGCGGGCCGGTGCTGCCGAACAGAATGGTATTGATCTCTCCCATGATCCCGCCGCCGTCGGCTTCCTGCACCGCCTTGTCCTTGATGACCGCCGCATTCCCCGCCTGCTCACCCGCACGTCCGCGCAGCACTTCATAAGCCGATTCGCGATCCACGGTGGTGTCGTAAATACCGGCGACCAGTGAGCTGGCCATCAGCGCCTTGCGCTGTTCGGGCGTGATCGGGCCGATCTGGCTTCCGGGCGGAATCACATAGACGCGCTCGGTGGGCGTGGGGCGGCCCTTGGCGTCGAGAAAGCTGATGAGCGCCTCGCCGACGCCGACTTCAGTGATCGCGGCTTCGATGTCGAGGCCCGGATTGGGGCGCATGGTCGTGGCCGTGGCCTTGACGGCCTTCTGGTCGCGCGGGGTGAAGGCACGCAGGGCGTGTTGCACGCGGTTGCCGAGCTGGGCGAGCACGGAATCGGGAATATCGAGCGGATTCTGCGTGACGAAATACACGCCTACGCCCTTGGAGCGCACGAGGCGCACGACGAGTTCGATGCGCTCAAGCAGCGCCTTGGGCGCTTCGTTGAACAGCAGATGGGCCTCGTCAAAGAAGAACACCAGCTTGGGCTTGTCGGGGTCGCCGATTTCGGGGAGCTGCTCGAACAGCTCGGACAGCATCCACAGCAGGAAGGTCGCGTACAGGCGCGGCGAGTTCATGAGCTTGTCGGCCGCGAGGATGTTGATCACCCCCTTGCCCGAGACGGTCTGCATGAAGTCCTGGATGTTGAGCATGGGCTCGCCGAAGAACTGGTCGCCGCCTTGCTGTTCGATCTGCAGCAGGCCGCGCTGGATGGCGCCGATGCTGGCCGAGCTGACGTTGCCGTACTCGGTGGTGAATTGCTTGGCGTTGTCACCCACGTAGGTGAGCATGGCGCGCAGGTCTTTGAGGTCGAGCAGCAGCATGCCGTTGTCGTCGGCGATCTTGAACACCAGATTGAGCACGCCCATCTGCGTGTCGTTCAAGTCCAGCATGCGCCCGAGCAGCATAGGGCCCATGTCGGAGATGGTGGCGCGCACCGCATGGCCCTGCTGGCCGAACACGTCCCACAGCGTGGTGGGGCAGGCGAGTGATTCGGGCGTAGGCAGGCCGCGCTCCTTGAGCGTGGCGGCCATCTTGTCGCCGATGTGGCCCGCCTGGCTGATGCCAGTGAGGTCTCCCTTGACGTCAGAAAGGAACACCGGAACGCCGATTTTGGAAAATTCTTCCGCGAGCTTTTGCAGCGTGACCGACTTGCCGGTGCCGGTCGCGCCGGTGATCAGACCGTGGCGATTGGCGAGGCCAGGCAGCAGTTGGCACTGGACGGACGCGTGCTGGGCGATGATGAGTGGTTCAGCCATGGCAGTGATTGAGAAAGTAGGGAATCGAAGTCAAAAGTAAAATCGCGGACAGTAGATTATTAAATCAGAAGGACACCCTGTGGCAGGACACAGCAAATGGGCCAACATCCAGCACCGAAAAGGTCGTCAGGATGAGAAGCGCGGCAAGATCTGGACTCGTATCATTCGTGAAATCATGGTGGCGGCCCGTCAGGGCGGCGGCGATGCTGATGCCAATCCGCGCCTGCGCTTGGCTATCGACAAGGCCAAGGCCGCCAATATGCCTGCGGACAACATCAAGCGCAACATCGACAAGGCGACCGGCAACCTTGAAGGCGTCACGTACGAAGAAATCCGTTATGAAGGCTACGGCATCGGCGGCGCGGCAATCATTGTTGACACAATGACCGATAATCACGTGCGCACCGTCGCTGAAGTGCGTCATGCCTTCAGCAAATACGGTGGCAACATGGGCACCAATGGTTCGGTGTCGTTTCAATTCAAACATGTAGGCCAACTGATCTTCGCGCCGGGTACGGACGAGGACAAGGTCATGGAAGTGGCGCTCGAAGCCGGAGCCGAGGACGTGATCACCGATGAGGAAGGCGCGATTGAAGTGCTGACCGCACCGGGCGACTTCGAAGCTGTGAAGAACGCGTTGCAGGCCGCAGGCCTTGTAGCCGATCTGGCGGACGTGACCATGCGCCCCGATGTGTCGATCGCCATGGAGGGCGATGATGCAGCCCGTATGCAGAAATTGCTGGATGTTCTGGAAGATCTGGACGACGTACAAGAGGTCTATCACAACGCTGAGTTGTGAAGAGGCCAAGACAAGACAATGAAAGTCCTCGTGATTGGTGGCGGCGGCCGAGAACACGCACTGGCCTGGAAGCTTGACGGCTCGCCCAAGGTCTCCAAGGTCTATGTGGCGCCGGGCAACGGCGGCACAGCCTTGAACCCCGATTTTGTGAACGTGCCAATCAGCGATCCCGCTGAGCTGCGCGCGTGGGCGCAAAACGAGAAGATCAGCCTGACCGTGGTCGGCCCGGAAGCACCGCTCGCCGCTGGCGTGGTGGACGAGTTCCGCGCGCATGGCATGCGGATCTTCGGCCCGACCAAGGCCGCTGCCCAGCTGGAAAGCTCGAAGGCCTTCTCTAAGGACTTCATGAAGCGCCACAGCATTCCAACGGCGGCGTATGAGACCTTCACCGATCCGGTGGCGGCCCATGCGTTCATCGACAAGCTCGGCGCCCCCATCGTGGTCAAGGCCGACGGTCTGGCCGCTGGCAAGGGCGTGGTCGTGGCCACGACCGTGCAGGAAGCGCACGACGCGGTCGACTTCATGCTGGTTGACAACAAATACGGTGTCTCGCACAACGAAGGCGGCGCACGCGTCGTGATCGAAGAATTCCTTGAGGGCGAAGAAGCCTCGTTCATCGTGCTGTGCGACGGCAAGAACGTGGCGGCACTTGCCACCAGCCAGGATCACAAGCGCCTGAAGGACGGCGATTTGGGCCCGAACACCGGCGGCATGGGCGCGTATTCGCCCGCTCCGGTGGTCACGGCGGATGTGCACGCCCGTGCGATGCGCGAGATCATTCTGCCCACCGTGCGCGGTATGGAAAAGGACGGGATTCCGTATACCGGTTTCCTCTACGCCGGTCTGATGATCGACGCCAAGGGCCATCCGAAGACGCTGGAATTCAACTGCCGCATGGGCGATCCGGAAACCCAGCCGATCATGATGCGCCTGAAGAGCGATCTGGTGGACGTGCTGGCCGCAGCGGTCGATGGCAAGCTCGACCAGGTCGAACTGCAGTGGGACCGTCGCACTGCGCTGGGCGTGGTGATTGCGGCCTACGGCTACCCCGAGGCACCGCGTAAGGGCGACGCGATCACCGGCCTGCCACAAGATGCGGAAGATGCCATGGTGTTCCATGCCGGCACGGAACTCAAGGACGGCGTGCTGCGCACCAGCGGCGGTCGGGTGCTGTGCGTGACGGCACTGGCCGACAACGTCAAGCAGGCGCAGCAACGCGCCTACGACGTGGCGCGCGGCATCTATTTCGACGGCGCGCAATACCGCCGCGACATCGGTTACCGCGCCGTCAAGCAACATTCGTGATGCAGCAACAGCAGGCAGCGACACCGCTCAATCCGGCCCACCGTGTGAGCCGGGTGCGTGACTACCTCGTGGGTCTGCAGGCGCGGATCACCGACGCGCTCGAGGCCATCGAAGGGCCGGTGGAGGCGGGCGGTGCCCGTTTTCTGGCCGACGCCTGGAGCAAGGGCCCCGAGGAACGTCTGCAGGGCAACGGCATCACCAAGATCATGGAAGGCGGCCGCGTATTTGAGCGCGCGGGCTGCGGTTTCTCGCATGTGCGCGGGCCGCAACTGCCGCCATCGGCCACGCAGCACCGACCTGAACTGGCGGGTGCGCCGTTCGAAGCCATGGGTGTGTCGCTGGTGTTCCATCCGCGCAATCCCTATGTGCCGACCGTGCACATGAACGTGCGCATGATCGCCGCAGACCAGCCCGGTGCCGAGCCGGTGTGCTGGTTCGGCGGCGGTATGGATTTGACGCCGTACTACGGTTTCGACGACGATGCCGTGCACTTTCACAGCGCGTGTCGCGATGCATTGACGCCCTTTGGCGAGGGGCTTTATCCACGCTTCAAGGACTGGTGCGACGAGTATTTCTGCAACAGGCACCGCAGCGAACAGCGCGGTGTGGGCGGGGTCTTCTTCGACGACTTCTCGGAGCTCGGGTTCGAGCGCAG
The DNA here is from genome assembly GCF_011305995.1 of Diaphorobacter sp. HDW4A. GTDB lineage: Bacteria > Pseudomonadota > Gammaproteobacteria > Burkholderiales > Burkholderiaceae_C > Diaphorobacter_A. The sequence goes on from NZ_CP049910.1 coordinate 1,735,857, forward strand.
CTTCGAGATGCTGCAAAGTGTGGGTGACGCGTTTCTCCCGGCCTATGAGCCCATCGTCGCGCGCCGTGTGAACACGCCGTATGGTGAGCGCGAACGCGACTTCCAGCTTTATCGACGTGGCCGTTATGTGGAGTTCAACCTCGTCTGGGACCGTGGCACGCACTTCGGCCTGCAGTCGGGTGGACGCACCGAATCCATCCTGCTGTCGATGCCGCCGCTCGTGAGCTGGTCGTATCAACGCAAGGACGAGGCGGGTTCGCCCGAAGAGCGATTGACCTCGCATTATTTGCAGCGGCGCCATTGGGTTTGAGTGCCATTTCGGCCGATTGCCTATAATTTTTCACAGCGGATGGCTCTGCGAAGCAGTTGCCATCCATTTTATTTTTAAGTTTTTCGATTCCCACTGGGTTGCAGTCCTACTGCCATAAACACAGCGGGCGCGTTATATTGAAAACTTCATCTTCCTTTGATTGATTGAAGACTGACTGATGACTACTTCCCCCAAATCGGAAACCGCCGCAAAAAAAGACGTGACCAAGCTCCAGCGCGCCATCGTGGATGGACTGGAGGACGTCAAGGCGGTTGACATCCAGGTCTTCAACACCGAGGCGCTCTCGCCGCTGTTTGAGCGTGTGATCGTCGCGACCGGTAATTCCAACCGACAGACCAAGGCGCTGGCCTCCAGCGTGCGCGACGCGGTGAAGGAAGCGGGCTTCAGCAAGCCACGCATCGAAGGCGAAGAAAACGGCGAATGGATCATCGTGGACTGCGGCCAAGCCGTGGCGCACATCATGCAGCCCGCCATCCGCCAGTACTACCGCCTGGAAGAAATCTGGGGCGAAACCCCAGTGCGCATGAAGCTTGGCGCTGCCAAGCCACGTCAGGTGACCGCGTCCGAAGACGCCAGCGCCGTAGGCAAGAAGAAGCCTGCACGCAAGACGGCAGCCGCCGCTCCCAAGGAAGTGGCAGCGCGCAAGCCCGGTGTGCCCAAGAAGGCTGCGCCCGTCAAAGCCGCTGTCAAGTCAGCGGCTAAGCCAGTCGCTAAACCAGCAGCCAAGCCTGCCGCCAAATCGGCAGCCGCCAAGAAGCCAGCGGTGAAGGCACCAGTCAAGGTCGTGAAGGTGAACGCACCTACCACGAGCAAGAAGGCATCGCCCGCAGCCAAGAAGCCAGCCGCCAAGAAGGCCGCACCGGCCCGCAAGGCGCCACCAGCACGCAAGGCCTGATTTCTGGCTGAGGCCCGGGCTCCACAGAGGTCTGGCTGTGCCGTGCGCAGCGGACCTCTTTTGTTTTTGAAGACAGTAAGCGTTCATCATGAAGCTATTGATCGTCGCCGTAGGCCAGCGCGTACCCGATTGGGCGCAGACGGCTTATGACGATTACGCCAAGCGTTTTCCGCACGAAATCAAGGTCGAACTCAAGGCGGTGAAGACCGAGCCGCGCGGCTCCAAGACGCTGGAAAACCTCTACGCCGCCGAGCGCGAACGCATCGAGGCCGCGATTCCGCGCGGCACGCGCATCGTCGCGCTGGACGAGCGCGGCACCAATCTGACTACCAAGGCGCTCGCCCAGCGGCTGCAAGACTGGCAACTGAGCGGCGACGATGTCGCGCTGGTCATTGGCGGGCCGGACGGGCTTGACCCCGCGTTCCGCCAGGCCGCGCACGAGCGCATCCGCCTGTCCGACCTGACGCTGCCGCACGCCATGGTGCGGGTGCTGCTCATCGAGCAGTTGTACCGCGCATGGTCGGTCAACGCTGGCCATCCGTATCATCGCGAGTAACCATCCACCCGATCTTTTTCGCCTTGCCCATGCCCGACTTCATCTATCTCGCGTCCCAGAGTCCCCGCCGTCGCCAGTTGCTCGAACAGTTGGGCGTGCGCCATTCGCTGCTGCTGCCCAACGAGGGCGATGATCAGGAAGAAGATGCCGAGGCCATCGAGGCGGTGCTGCCCGGGGAACTTCCGCTGGACTACGTGGAGCGCGTGACCGGCTTGAAGCTCGACGCCGCCGTGGCGCGCCTCGAACGTCGTGGACTGGCGCAGGCACCGATTCTGTGCTCTGACACGACCGTGGCGCTGGGCCGCAAGATCTACGGTAAGCCCGACGATGCGGCCGATGCCAAGCGCATGCTCGGCGAGCTTTCGGGCAACGAGCACCGCGTGCTGACCGCCGTCGCGCTGCAGGTGGGCAACAAGCGGGTCACGGCGCTTTCCGAATCGCGTGTGAAATTCGCGGTGATGACCGAGGCGCAGATCGATGCCTATGTGGCCAGCGGCGAGCCCATGGGCAAGGCCGGTGCCTACGGCATTCAGGGGCCGGTCGCGCAGTATGTGTCGAACCTGAACGGCAGCTATACCGGCATCATGGGCTTGCCACTCTACGAAACCGCGCAGCTTTTGCGTGCCGCGGGCGTGATCACCATCTGATCTTTTCCGCCCGCGCAGTCACTGCAGCGTGTGACTGGCGAGGCGCGCGGCGTCTGGAATGTGGATGTCGCGCTTGTCCATGCGGATCAGCCCTTCGGCCTCCAGGTCGTGCAGCACGCGTGAAAAATATTCGGGCGTGATCGACAGGCGTGAGGCGATCGTGGCCTTGCTCACCGGCAGAGAAATATCCAGCGTGCGGGCCTTGAGCGCCATGGGCCGTGCACCGCAGCCTGCGCTGGAGAGCGCCAGCGCGGCCGCGTCTTCCACATCCTCGGGCAGGGAATTGAGCAAATAGCCGATGACGCGTTGCATGCCGCTGTGCAGCGAATAGGCCTGCACGTCGTGCACCAGCCCGTGCAGTCGGCGCGAGATGCCCGCGAGCATGCGCATCGCAAAGCGTGGATCGCTTTCGATTTCGCGCACCACGGCCGCCTTGCCGACGCTCAGCAGCAGCGAATCGGCCAGCGCCTGCGCGTTCACGATGTAAGGCTTGTCGGTGAACATCAGCGCCTCGGCGAAGGTGATGCCGGGACCCGCGAGTTCGATGATTTTTTCCTGACCTGCAGGCGAGAGCGCGAACAGCTTGACCTGACCACTCACCGTGACGTGGAACTCCTCGCACGGCGTGCCCACGCGAAAGACGGTGTCGCCGCGCGAGAAGCGGCGCAGACGGCAGCCGGTGGCCAGGCGCTGCAGTTCGGCGCTGGTCATCTCCTGAAACAGAGGGAGGGCGGCCAGATATCGTGGGATATCGAAGTTCTGAATGTCCATGACGGCGTCTTTTGAAGTGGTTGCTCCGATTAGAGTTTTTTTCGACTGGTCACTTCGTGATCTGAAACAAATTGTTGTCAGGAATTGACTCGCATCACGTTCTGGTGAGTTCGGCGTAGAGCCGTGCCAGCCGGTGGTTGAGCTCCTGCGGCCGGTGGATCAGCGTGTAGCCCTGCGAGCCGAAGAGATGCGGCAGGTAATCGTGCGCCTTCTGATCGATGGTCACGCAGAACGGCGTGAGCCCTGCGCTGCGCGCCTCCTGAATCGCGTGGCGGGTGTCCTCGAGGCCGTAGCGGCCTTCATAGATGTCGAGATCGTTGGGCTTGCCGTCGGTGAGGATCAGCAGCAGGCGCTGGTGCTCGGCGCGCTCGCCAAGGCGTTTGGTCGCATAGCGGATCGCCGCGCCCATGCGCGTGTAGAAGCCCGGCCGGATGGCCTGCACCCGTGCGCTGGCGACGGCGCTCCAAGGCTCGTCGAAGCCCTTGAGGTGCTGAATGCGCACGTGCTGCCTGCGCACGGACGAAAAGCCCAGCATCTCGAACGCGTCTCCGGTCGCGGACAGCGCCTCGCCGAACACCTGCAGCGAGTCGCGGATCAGGTCGATCACGCGCGCGTCCTGCGTGGCATAGGCATCGGTGGATTGCGACAGATCGGCCAGCAGCAGGCTCGCAAGGCTGTGTTGGGTGCGGCGGCGTTGAATGAAGATCGGTGGGTTGGCGTTGAGCCGTGCGTGTGCCGGAGCGCAGAGGGCTTCCACTTGATGGCGCACCCAGCCGTCGAGATCCAGCTCGTCGCCGTCCGTGCAGCCACGCACGCGGTCGGGGGCCTGTCGCGCCATATCCAGATGCCGGCGCATGCGCCGCGAGATCTTGCTCAGCCGCGCGTCAGGCTCGGCGGGCTCCGTCTCCTTGCTCATCACGAGTTGCACCGCGCAGTGATCGGGCAGCAGCCGCTCCTTGCGCCAGTCCCATTCGGGAAACGGCATGCCTTCGCCGAGCGGCAGATCGTCCTCGGAGGCGCTCGGCAGGTCGAGGTCGAACTTCACGCGCGACGCGATGGAGCTGCCGTCGTTGGCGATGGCGAGTTCTTCCATGTCGTTCGCGGCCTGGAGCTGGCGGCCATCGTCGTCGTCATCGTCGGCGCGGTTGACCTTGGTGAACTCGGCCCACGACAGAATCGATTCCGCGCGAAAGAACATCACCAGCGGCGCGCCGTTGCGCTCGTCCTCCACGCGCTTGGCGGCGCGGCGGCAGGCGTCCTGCAGGGCTTGTCTGGATGAGGGCTTGTTGGGCTGTTCGGGCGTCGCGGTGGGCGAGGGATGGGCAGCGCAGCCCGTGGGCAGCACATACCAGAGCCAGACCGGCGCTACGTTTTCGGCGGTGAGCTGCAGGCCATCGGCGCAGACCACCTGTTCGCGCAACGCGCGTTGCAGCGCTCGCTCGGCACGGGCCTCTGCGGGGCGCAAGGAGGAAACGCGCGGGCGTTCGTCGAGCTGCGCCTGCAGCAGCCTGCGGTGAATGGAGTGCAGGCCGGGAAAGCGTCTGAGCGCGCGGGCGCTGGCCAGCACGTTGCAGCTCAGCCATTCGCCGCCGGGGCGGATGCAGGAGCCGAGCGCAGCGAGCCAGAGGTAGAGGCCGCGATTGAGCTCAGGGTCTTCAAACAGGCTGATCTGCTGAGGCAACGCCAGCGTGTCCTGCTGCCAGGTGCCCAGCGCCGCGCTGCTGGTACTGCCTGCCACGCGCTGCAGCAGACTGCGCGGGCCGCCGGTGCGGGTGCGTCCGGCCTCAGCGATGCGCGTGCCCGCGTCGCCACCGCCCGCCCGAAACATCAGGCCGATGGTGCGTTGCATGTCGCGCAGTTGCACGGCGGCGTGCGGCGCGCGCTGCTCGGCCACGCTCGTGATGAAGCGGTGCCATTGACGCCCGACCCATTCTTCCATGTTGCTTCACTCCGTCATGATGGCGTTCACGAGTTCGGACAATGCGGCCGTGGTTTCAACGTCATCGGTCAGCGCGTCGACAATCGCCGCGCGGCAGGCCTTGGCGAGTGGCAGGCCGCTCGCTGCAAGGCGGGCGGCCATCACCAGTAGGCGGGTACTGACGGTTTCTTCCAGATCCTGTTCGGTCAGGCGGCGCAGCGCCTGCGCGAGGGCGACGAGCTGATCGGTCACGTGGGGCGCAATGCCGGATTCGCGCAGCAGAATCTCGCGCTCGACATGCGCGGGCGGGTAGTCGAACTGCAGCGCCACAAAGCGTTGGCGGGTGCTGGGTTTCAGACCCTTGAGCACGTTCTGGTAGCCGGGGTTGTAGCTCACCACCAGCATGAAGCCATCAGCGGCGTGCAGCTCCTCGCCGGTGCGCTCGATGGGCAGTACGCGACGGTCGTCGGCCAGCGGGTGGAGCACGACGGTCGTGTCCTTGCGGGCCTCGACCACCTCGTCGAGATAGCAGATCGCGCCATTGCGCACGGCGCGGGTAAGGGGGCCGTCGGCCCAGCGCGTGCCGCCATCGCCAATGAGATGGCGACCCACGAGGTCGGCGGCGGACAGGTCGTCGTGGCAGCTCACGGTGATGAGTTCGCGCCCGAGGCGCGCGGCCATGTGTTCAACGAAACGGGTCTTGCCGCAGCCTGTCGGTCCCTTGATGAGCACCGGCAGGCGTTGGCGGAAGGCGTGCTCGAAGAGCACGCATTCGTCGTTTGCCGGTGCGTAGAACGGCACGGCGGGCTCGATCAGAGAGGTTTGAGCCACACCATGAGCCATGCCACGAGGTGGCAGCTCCGTCGGCATGTGCTGGGTTTCGCTGTGGTCCATGAGTGGCTTCTCTCTTGATCTGCTTGGGGGCTCAGGCCGCCTGTGGCGACAGCGTGGCCTTGGTGGTGTTCTTCAGCTCGGGCAGCACATGGGTACCCTTGACGAAGAAGCTCGCGAAGTAGGTGAACTGCCCTACAAGGAAGGTCACGCCACCGAGCACACGCACCCAGTAGTAGCCGCGCAACTGGTCCTGCACCGCCATGAAGCCCATGGCGTTCTCGGTCGGCAGGCGTTGCAGCCAGACCTGGTGCACACCGGCAGCGGTGAGCGCCAGCACCATGATCGACATGCCAATGGTCATGATCCAGAAGCTGCGGATTTCAAGGCGCTGCGCTTCGGGGCTGTTGGCCAGGCGGCCACGCAGTTGCGGCATGGCATAGCTGATCAGCGTGATCACCACCAGCACATAGGCACCGTAGAACGCGAGGTGTCCGTGGGCTGCGGTGAGCTGCGAGCCGTGGGTGTAGTAGTTCACCACGCTCAGCGTGTGGATGAAGCCCCAGACGCCCGCGCCGAGGAAACCCACGACGGCGGTGCCCAGTGCCCAGACGATGGCGGCCTGATTGGGATGCTCGCGGCGGCGCTGCTTGACCATGTTGAACGCGAACAGCGTCATCATGAAGAAGGGCAGTGGCTCGAGTGCCGAGAAGATGCTGCCGACCCACTTCCAGTACGCGGGCATGCCGATGAAGTAGTAGTGGTGGCCGGTGCCAAGCAGGCCGGTCATCAGCGCGAAGGCGATGATCACGTACAACCACTTGTCGATCACTTCGCGGTCCACACCGGTCACCTTGATCAGCACGAAGGCCAGCAGCGCGCCGAGGATCAGCTCCCACACGCCTTCCACCCAGAGGTGGACAACGAACCACCAGTACATCTTGTCGCGCACCAGATTGTGCGGATTGACGAAGCTGAACAGGAACATCAGCGCCAGCCCCCACAGCCCGATCATCAGCACCACGGAGACACTGGTCTTGCGGCCCTTCAGCATGGTCATGCTGAGGTTGTAGAGAAAGCCGAGCGCGACGACCACGATGCCGACCTTGGTGGGCAGCGGTTGCTCGAGGAACTCGCGGCCCATGGTCTGCAGCAGGTCATTGCCCGTCAGCTCGGCGAGCTTTGCATAGGGCAGAGCGAGGTAGCCGACGATGGTGAGGGCTCCCGCTGCAAGGAAGATCCAGAACAGCGCGATGGCGAGCGCAGGGCTGTGCAGCTCGGTCTCGGCCTCTTCGGGAACGATGTAGTAGCCTGCGCCCATGAACCCGAACAGCAGCCACACGATCAGCAGATTCGTGTGCACCATGCGGGCGATGTTGAACGGGATATAGGGGAAGAACAGGTCGCCGATCAGGTATTGCAGCCCGAGCGCGACGCCGAAGATGATCTGCCCCGCGAAAAGCGCCATGGCTGCTATGAAGTACAGCTTGGCGACGGATTGGCTTTGGTATTTGAGAACTGGATTGGTCATTGCGATGCTCCTTGAGCGTTCAACCTTCGATGTTCGGCGGCCAGTTTTCGGTGTTGATCTCGCCGGTCCACTTGAGGAACTCGATGAGGTCGCCGGTCTGCGTTTCGTTCAGATTGAATTGCGGCATCTGCCTGCGGCTCGGCGCATGCGAGGGCATGGCACCCATCCAGGCCTTGATGAAATCCGGGCCACGGCGCTTGTAGACGTTGCCAAGCTCGGGCGCGAAATACGCACCTTCACCGAGCAGCGTGTGGCAGCCGATGCAGTTGCGCGTCTCCCAGATTTTTTTGCCCGCGATGACCGCTGGCGTGATCTCGTGCGCATTGGAGCGCTCGGGGATGCGGCGTTCGCTGTCGAAAATCATCGCCGCGAAGAGCAGCGCGAAGAAAGCGGTTCCGCCGTAGAACATGTTGCGGGCCATTTGCTTGGTAAACCCGCCGGTTTGCTGGCTCATAAGAAGCCCTCCATCGATCCTAAGGGCTTCATCCTCCTTTTTTGCTCGGGATTTGTAATTGAACCCGTTCAAGAAAAGAAACGAGTGCCCAGGATGACCAGCAGAATGACGGACAGCCACCCCAGCAGCAGCCTGCGCCAGAGCCTTGGGGCATGCGAAAGCTCCATGAAATCGAGCGCAATCACCACGCCCTTGATGGCCGAAAGCGCGAGCACGATGCCGGTGGCGAGCAGCCCGAGGTGGTGCGCGTCGGGGTCTTCCGCGAGCCACCAGGAGGCGAGGGTGGCGACGATGAGCAGCGCCCAGGCAAGGTGGATGCGGCGCGTTTCATTGCTGTGTATGTTTGTCATGAGCGCTTCACCGCAAGAGATAGACCAGCGGAAACAACACGATCCACAGCAGATCGACCATGTGCCAGAACACGCAGCCCGATTCGAGCGCATTGCAGTCCTCTGCGCTGTAGCGGCCCTGAGTGACGGGGCGCAGCAGCAGTGCGAAGATCACGCAGCCGGCCATCACATGCATGAAGTGAAAGCCGGTGAGCATGAACCAGAGCATGTAGAAGTCGTTGCTCGCAAAATCGACGCCCGCGTGCCATTTGTCCAGATATTCGTGGGACTTGAGCACCAGAAACCCCCCGCCAAGTAGCAGGGCCGCGAGCAGCCAGCGGGTGGCCGTGCGGTGATGGCCCGCGCGCACGCAGGCCAGCGTGTGGGCGGCGCAGGCACTCGCGCTGATCAACAGCAGCGTGTTGATCGCGCCCACGGATTGGTCGAGGCTGGCCTGCCCGGCGGCGAAGACCTCGGGCTGCAGCAGCCGGGTGAACGTGAACGCCAGAAACAGCAGCCCGAAGGTCGCGAGCTCCAGCCCGACGAAGAACCAGACCACCAGATCGCCGGGAAGGCGCGTGGGTGGATCGTCTTTGCTGGCGGGACTTGAAAGTTCGGATAACGGAATGCTCAATGCGACGTTCCTTCACTGCGCGTGATTTTGTTCCACACGTTGTATTTGCCCACGGGCTTGCTCATCGGCAGGCGTTTGATTTCCTTGAACGTGCTCGCGTCGTAGACGATGAGCGCGCCGTCCATCTCCCAGAGGCTGGCGAGCGCATATCGGCCGTCGCGGGTGAACTCGATGTGGGCCAGCGTCTTGCCGGGCTCTTTCACCTGCGCGGCCACTTCGAGCGTGCGCTTGTCGATGATGGTGAGCGTGTCCCTGGCGGTGCGGCTCATCATCGAATCGGTCCAGGCGTAGGGCGTGTTCTCGTGGCTGCGCATGAAGAAGCCGGGGCCTGGCATGGTGAGCGTGCGCACCGGTTTCCAGGTCTGCATGTCGATCACGTCGATGGCACCGGTGCCGAGGTTGGGGCTGGCCAGTACCGTTGTGCTATTCCATGCGAAGGTGATGCCCGAGCCCAGATGCGGCATGCCGCTGATAGGCAGGTCAGCGGTCTTGCGGCGCAGGTCGAGGTCGACGACCTGCGCGCTCGGCGTCGCGTCCTCGGCGCTGCGTGCGCGCGTCGCGCCGAGCACATGGCGGTAGGTCTGGTCGAAGAAGAAATCATCCAGCGGCTCGGAGAGCGCGGTGCGCTGAACGGTGAGATGCTCCATCGCGCGTGCCATGGTGCGGGTCTGGACGTCCTGCGGGTTGGCTCCGGTGGCGACGGGGCGGGCCGCGCCGTAGGGAATCTCCCAGATCTCGGCGATGTCCTTGAGCGCGACGACGAAGCTCTGGCGCGGCGCAGCGTCGTAGACCGCCGACACGCGCGAGCTACGCTGACCGTCCTCTGAGTTCGCGTCGTAGGTGCGCACGAGGTTCAGGTCCGCATCGAACAGCGCGAGCGTGTGCGGCAGGTAGTTGGCGGCCAATACATGGCGGCCATCGCTGCTCACCGCGACGTTGCGCATGTTGAGGCCCGCGCGCACCTCGGCCACGACGCGCAGCCGCCAGAGGTCGTACTTGGTGATCCAGCCATCGCGTGAGCCAAAGAACACGTAACGGCCATCGGGCGTGAACTTGGGGCCGCCGTGCAGTGCGTAGCGCGAAGAAAAGCGCGTGATCACCTCGAACTTGTCGCCGTCGAGCAGCGAGACATGGTGGTCGCCACCTTCCACGACGACGAAAAGGTTCATCGGGTCGGCGCTCCATATGGGCGCGGCGGGCTCGTTTTTCTCGGCAGGGAAGAAGCTGCGCGAGGCGCTGATGTCCGCCTCGCTCCAGCGCGGTGGGCTGGCGGCGGGCGTGCGTATCCATGCAGCCAGCTCCTTGATTTCCTGCTGCGAGAGCTGATCGGCAAAGCCCTGCATCTGCGTGGCCGCGCGGCCGTGGGTGATGACGCGCAGCACCTCGTCGGCGCGGGTGCGCTCCAGGCTCTCCGGCAGCAGGGCGGGGCCCATGGCTCCGGTGCGCTCGGCACCATGGCAGACGGCGCAGTGCTGCTGATAGAGGGCGTTGATGTGCGGGTCCGTGTTTGTCTTTGAAGGGGTCTGCGCATTGGCTGGAGCACTGAGCCAGCCCACCGCGAGCAATGCGGCGGCGAGCGCCAGCGTGGTGAGTAGCGAGGGCTTGTCGGGGTCAGGCATGGTGGATCGCAATCGTTCTGTTTCGGGCGACGAAGGGGGCGTGGGTGGCGATGGTCGGCGGCGCGCCGATTTCTTCGTCGCTCAGATAGCAGCCGGGATCGTCGGCCCACGGGTTGCCGGTCATCTGCTGGGCGCGCACGCGGGTGTTGCCGTTGCAGATGTTGAGATAGCGGCACTGTGCGCAGCGGCCCTGCACCGGGCGCGGGCGCTGGTTGAGGCCGGCCATCAACGGGTCGCCCATGTCGCGCCAGATGTGCGAGAACGGCCGTACGCGCACGTTGCCGAGGTTGTAGTGCCACCACATGGTGTCGGGGTGGACGTTGCCGAGGTTGTCGATGTTGGCGACCATCTGGCCGCTCGCGTTGCCGCCCCAGTCGACGAGGCGCGCGTACAGATCGGGCGCCCATTGCGGCATGTGCTTGTGCACCCAGTGCAGCAGGTAGATGCCGTCCGCGTCATTGTTGCCGCTGACGAATTCCTCGTCATGGCCCTCGCATGCAGACTGCCAGGCGTGGTCGAACAGCAGGTCCAGCGCCTCGCGCGTGGCGATATGGTTGGCGTCCTTGTCGCGGTGCACGTTGCCGCGACCGGCGTAGTTGAGGTGCGAGAAATAGAACTTCTGCGCGCCCTCGTCACGCATGAGCTGCAGCAGCGCGGGGAAGTCGTCGGCGTTCATCGACGTCATGGTGTAGCGCAGGCCCACCTTCACGTTGAGTTTGACCAGATGACGCACGGCCGCGAGGCTCTTGTCGAAGGCGCCGTTCATGCGGCGGAATTTGTCGTGAATGACGCTGAGTCCGTCGAGGCTGATGCCCACGTAGTCGAATTTCGACTGCGCGATGCGCACGGCTGTCTCCTCGTCGATCAGCGTGCCATTGGTCGACAGGCCGGTATAGAAGCCGAGCTTGCGTGCGTAGTCATGCACCTTGAAGAGGTCGGGGCGCATCAGCGGCTCGCCGCCCGAGAGAATCAGCGCAGGCACGCCGAAGCCGCGTAGATCGTCCATGACCTTGCAGACTTCCGCAGTGTCGAGGCCACCCGTGTATTCATGGTCGGCCGAGAACGAATAGCAGTGCTTGCAGGTGAGGTTGCAGCGGCGGATCAGGTTCCAGATCACCACCGGGCCACGCGCCTTGCGGCTCTGGACATGCGGGTACTGGCCCGTGTCCTCGGCGGTTTTGAGTTCTCGCATGTATTGGCTGATACGGAACATGGCTTAAGCCTCCTTCAGACGCAGTCCGGTCTTCTTGAGAATCGCGGTGGAGTAGAGAATGTCGTGCGCGCGGCAGGCATTGCCGAGCAATTGCGCAATGTGCTCGGCCTGAGCTTCGACATGCGCGCGGCTCGCGCCGTGCAGCATCACGAACAGGTTGTAGGGCCACAGCGGCAGATGGCGGGGGCGGCGGTAGCAGTGGCTCACCTCGGGCAGCGCGGCGACAAGCTTGCCGAGTTCGGAGACGCGTTCGTCGTTCACGTCCCAGACGCTCATGCCGTTGGCCACATAGCCGAGGCGGTAGTGGTTGGGCACCGCGCCGATGCGGCGGATCAGGCCCTGGTCGAGCATCTCGGCGAGGCGCTGTTGCACGCGTTCGCCCGACACGCCGAGCGTGGCGCCCACGGCGTCGTAAGGCCGTGCGAGCAGCGGCAGACCGGATTGCGTGGCGGCGATCAGGGAGCGGTCGAAATCATCAAGCGCCATGGCGAATCTCCCCGGTGAGCGGCTGCAGCTTGAGTTCGACGAAGAACTCTTCCTCTTTCGGAAAGACGGCGACGGCGATCCCCGTTTCGGCCTCGATGCGTGCGGCCACGGCGCTCGCCAGTTCGGGCGACTCGGCGGCGATCACGAACCACATGTTCAGCGCGTGGTCGCGGCGGTAGTTGTGGGCGATTTCCGGAAAGGAATTCACGGTGAGCGCGATGTCGTCAAAGCGCTCGTCGGGCACGGCCATCGCCACGAGCAGGAACTGGCCGCCCGCGCGCTCGATCTGGAACAGCGGGCCGAAGCGCGTGAGCACGCCTTGCGTGAGCAGCAGGCCGAGGCGCTTGAGCACCTGTTCCTCGCTCCACCCAAGCTCGGTGGCGACGGCGGCGAAGGGCCGGTCCACCAGTGGGAAATTGCCGTGCAGATGTTCTACCAGCAGGGCGTCGTCAGCTGTGAGCATGTTCTTTCTCCTTGGAAATCTCTGTTGGCGTAGTTGTCGAGAGGTGAGGAACTTGCAGATGAGAGGCAAAGCGCCGCGCTCCGGTTTGCTTGAAGCGCGTGCGCGAGAACAGAGTGCGGCTCGGAACGCTGTCCAGCACCGCATGGCGAATTGCGGCGGCGATGGTTTGCTGGACGTTCAAGCGGTCGCGACCATGCACCATGCAATAGAGGTTGAACGGCCAGCCCTCGGCCGTTGCGCGCTGGTAGACCAGCGTGGCACCGGGAAAATGCGCGAGCGCATCGCCGCAGGCGTCGATGCGGTGCGCGGGCACCTGGAACACCACCATGGCGTTCGCCCGAAACCCGACCTCGTGATGCCGCACGACCACGCCGAAGCGGCTGAGCGAGCCGTTGTCCGTCCAGCGAGCGAGCTGCGCGCGGATGTCATCCAGACCGCAACCGAGATGCTGCGTCCACGCGTCGAACGGGCGCTCGCAAAGCGTCAGTCCTTGCTCGACCAGCGCGGCCAGTGGTTCTTCGTCCATGCCGATGGGCTCGGCGGCGATGCGGGTTCGGCCGCTCGTTTGCTGATCGTGCGAAGTGATGCTGAGATCAAATGCCGTATCGATGCGGAACGCTCGCAGCATGGGCAGGCGCAACGTGCGCAGGCCGCAGGCGGCTTCGATGTGCTGCAGTTGCTGCTCGACCTCCCAGGCATCGCGTCCGGTCACCACGAACCAGAGGTTGATCTCATGTTCGCGTTCATAGTTGTGATTGACTCCGGGCTGGGCCGAAACGATGGCCGCCACGCGCTCCAGCATTTGCGGTGGAACGGCCATCGCAGCCAGCAGCGATGCGCCACCGGCACCCGGCGCGAACACCCCGCCGATGCGGCTGAATGCACCCAGATTCTGGAGGCGCTGATAACGGTCCAGCACCTGCCTGCCGCGCAACCCGAGCGTCTCGCCGATGGTCGCGAACGGTTCGTCGACCAGCGGGAAGTCGCGCTGCCATTGGTTAAGCAGGGCGAGGGCGGTGCGGTCGGCTTGTGGCATGGTCAAAGCCCCATGCGGTGTGCGCGTGCCGTGAAGAAGATGCCGCTCGGCGCGTTGACGGACAGACTGGCGAGCAACTGCTGCGTGTGGGTGTCGAACACCTGCACCTGATTGCTGTCTCGGCAGCTGATCCAGACCGACTGGCCGCGCGGTGCGAATTCCATGTGCATGACGGCCTTGCCGGGGTGGAGCGTCGCAACCACGCGCTGGCTGGGCGTGTCGATGACCTGCACCTTGTCGTAGTCGGGCACGGAGAAGTTCACCCAGACTTGGCGACCGTCGGGCCGCGCCATCACGAAGACCGGCTGCCCGGCGACCGGAATGCGGGCGACTTCGGTCCAACTGGTCGTGTCGACCACCAGCACCTCGTGGCGACCAATGGCGGGCAGATACGCATACGGCCCCGCGATGGCCCAGCCGCGCAGATGCGGCATCTTGTAGACGGGCAGGGGCGCTTCGCCGCGTCCGTAGCCCGAAAGAATGCGGCGCGCGCGCGGTTCCTCGTCCCACAGATCGACGAGCGCGAGCCCGTCTTCGCCGAACAATCCGGCGATGTAGTGGCGGCCATTGGGCGTGATGAGTGCGTCATACGGTTGATGGCCGATGTGGGGCAGCGTAGTGACGCGCGGCTTGCGCGGGTCACTGCAGTCGGCGATGCAGATCGCATCGGCATCGAAGAGGCTGTAGATGAAGCGCTGCTGCGGCAGATCGGCGAGGCCGACGACGCGCGAGGGCTTGCCGTCGGCCGTGCTGGCGGGCAGGTCGGCCAGCAGGTTGAGCTTGGGGCAGAACAGCTTGACGCCGCCGGGTGTGTAGTTCTGCGCGGCGATCACATTGCCCTTGGCGGTGATCGCGCCGCCGATGGAATTGCCCGCCTGCATCACGCGGTGGACGATGGACTGGGTGAGCAGATCGACCTTGGTGAGACCGCCATCGCGGCCGAAGACAAAGGCGTAGCGTTCGTCGCGCGAGAACACCACCGAGGCGTGTGAGAGATCGCCGAGGCCCTGCACCCAGCCGATGGTCTCGAGCGTGGTGGTGTTGACGAGGGTGAGCGAGCCGCTTGCGCGCTCGATCACTACGCCAAGATCACCAGTGCCGCGCAAGGTGGTGGCGGGGCTTGTGGTGGTGCCGGGAGTGCTCGAAGTGGAGGCGACAGCCGAGGCCAACGGTGCCAGTGCGGCGGCTGCGCAGATCAGTGTGCGTCGTTTCATGGCGTCCGGTTCCTTTTTAGTTCTGTGTGGGGAAGCCTTGCGAGAGCCGTTCGGCGATCCATCTCGCCTCGCGTTCAGTGAGCAGGGCCTTCCAGGGCGGCATGGGCGTTCCCGGAAGGCCGTGGGTGATGACGGCGGCGAGCCACGGGGCCGGCTTGTTCACCAAGGCGTCCTTGGTGAGCGCCGGCCCGAGTCCGCCGGTGAGCTGCATGCCATGGCATGAGCCACAGTCCTGCCGCACCATGCGTACGAGCTGCGTCTCGCGCTCGGCGCTCAACTCGCTTGACCCTACATCGGCCAGCACGCAGGCCGATGCCGAGAGGGATGCGAGCGCCATGGCAAAGCGTGCAAGCCATGCAAGGTGGTGGACAGGAAAGAGGGTCATGTCAGCGGCCTCCGCGTTCAATACACGTCGTTCTGCGTGTTGTGAACGTTGAAGTGGCCGGTCGGCGTGATCAGGCGCGGGTCCTTGATCACGGCCTTGAGCTTGAGCGTCTTGTCGTCCACGACGACGATGGCGCTCTGCTTGTCTTTGGCCGACCATACAGCAAACCAGACCTCGTCACCGGCCTTGTTGAACTCCGGCTGCACCACGCGCTTGGCACCGTCGTCCGAAAGGCCCGCCCACTCGGCGATCGGCAGCACGGTATAGCCCTTGTCCAGGTTCTTGATGTCATACACTGCCACCGATTGTGAGAGCTTGGCATCGGGATTCAGCGGGGTGTCCGAGTACAGGTGCGTGGACTTGGGGTGGCTCTTGATGAACAGTGCGCCGCCGCCTTGGCCCTTGAGCTTGGCGACTTCCTTGAAGGCGTACTGCTTGTGCTTGACCGGGTCGGTGCCGATGAGCGAGATGGTGTCGTCGCCCAGATGGCCTGTGGCCCAGACCGGCCCGTAGGTCGGATGCGTGAAGTTCGCGCCGCGACCCGGGTGGGGGATCTTGCCCACGTCGACCAGGCCCGCCAGCTTGCCGTTCTTGGCATCGATGGCCGCGACCTTGTTGCTGTTGTTGGCCGCCACCATGAAGTAGCGCTTGGACGCATCCCAGCCGCCGTCATGCAGGAAGCGCGCGGAGCCGATCTCGGTGGTCTTGAGCTCGTTGAGGTTGCTGTAGTCCACCATCAGCGTCTTGCCGGTCTCCTTCACGTTGACGAGAAATTCGGGCTTGTAGTGCGAGGCCACAATGGCTGCCACGCGCGGCTCGGGGTGGTATTCCTGCGTGTCCACGGTCATGCCGCGGGTGGCGACGATCTTGAGCGGCTCCAGCGTGTCGCCGTTCATGATCACGAACTGCGGCGGCCAGTAGCTGCCAGCGACTGCGTACTTGTCTTCGTAGCCCTTGAACTTGGAGGTGTCGACGGAGCGGGCCTCTAGGCCGACGCGGATTTCAGCGACGTTATCCGGCTTGGCCATCCAAAGATCAATCATGTTGATTTTTGCGTCGCGACCGATCACGAACAGATAGCGGCCCGATGCCGACGTGCGCGAGATGTGCACTGCATAGCCGGTCTTGATGACGTTGATGATCTGCTTGGTGTCGCCATCGATCAGCGCCACCTCGCCGGTATCACGCAGCGTGGTCGAGAAGATGTTGGAGATGTTGTAGCTGTTCTCCTTCTTCTTCGGGCGGTCCTTCGGGTCGATGAGGATCTTCCAGGTGTTCTTCATGTCCGCCATGCTGAATTCGGGCGGTGTGGGTGGGTCCTGCTGGATGTAGCGGGCCATCAGGTCTACTTCCTTCTCGTTCATCTCGCCCGACGTGAGCCAGTTGGGCATGCCGGCGGCGGAGCCGTAGGCGATGAAGACCTTCAGGTAGTCCGTCCCCTTGCCGACGGTGATGTCGGGCGTGAGCGGCTTGCCGGTGGCGCCCTTGCGCAGCACGCCATGGCAACCCGCGCAACGCTCGAAGTAGATCTTGCGACCCAGATCGAACTCGGCCTGCGTCATGGGCGGGGCCTTGGGGTTGCTGCTCTGGTACATCGGTTCATTCGCCAGCGGCGAGCCACCTGCCTGGTAATTGACCTCGGCCTGCGGCGCGTGCTTCGCGTCCTGAGCCATCGTGCTGACTGACACCATCGCTGCTGCCGCGAGCGCGATCAGTCTGGCGATCCTCTTTGCTGTCATTGTGCGGTCCTCTGCATCACGGATCAGCGCATGTTTGAAGTCCGTCCAAAGGGGCGGATTCATCTCGCGAGGTCGCTGTCCAGTCCCTCTTGTCATTGCCCACCGCATGAATCGGATCGATGTCTCGACCAAATCAGTTGGAGGGTTCTTAGCGAGTGGATTCATCGTCGCGCGCAGGTGAATAGATGTCCTTGAACTGGTTTAAGGAGGCAATTGGGGCAAGGCTTGAACATGCTCTTAGGCACTGAAACCCACAGAAAAGAGGCTGCGATGAACATGGTCGAAGATGCAATCCGCAAGGCGTGCGCGCCGCAGGGACCTGGTGGCACATGCCCCGGCAAGGTCACGCTGGTGGGCTCGGGGCCGGGCGACCCGGAACTCCTCACCCTGCGCGCGGTGAAGGCCTTGCGCGGTGCGCGGCTGGTACTCTACGACCAATTGGTGAGCAAAGAGGTGCTGCGCTTTGCGGGCGACGAGGCCGATCTGATCTACGTGGGCAAGCACGCGGGCCACCACACTATGCCGCAGGAGGACATCATCGACCTGATGGTGCGTCTGGCCCTGAGCGGCCGGAACGTGGTGCGGCTCAAGGGCGGCGACGGCTTCATCTTCGGCCGGGGTGGCGAAGAGGCGCAGGCGCTGGCGCTGGCTGGTATTCCGTTCGAGGTGATTCCGGGCATTTCGGCGGCGCAGGGGGCCGGGGCCTATGCGGGCATTCCGCTCACCCACCGCGATCATGCCGCGACGCTGGTCTATGCCACCGGCCATCTGCGTGGCGAGCACGATGCCGAGCTGGACTGGGAAGCACTGGCAAGGCCGCGCCAGACCGTGGTGTTCTACATGGGCATCGCCAACCTGCCGGTGATCTGCCGCGAGCTGCAAAACCATGGCCTGCCGGGCAGTATGCCGGCGGCGCTGGTGGAGCAGGCGAGCCTGCCCACCCAGCGTTGCATCTGCGGCACGTTGAAGACCCTGACGGCGCTCGCGGCAGAGCATCAGGTGAAGCCGCCAGCCCTGATCATTGTGGGCGAGGTGGTGAGCCTGCAGCCGGTCCTGGCCGGGGCCATGCAAGCGCCGACCTCGTTGACGGAGGGCTGAAGTCGCGTTCTCGCTGCTAAAGGTTACCGGATTGAGGCATCATGGATGCCAAATTCCGAAAAGCCCAATGCAACAAGACATTCTCATCAACTGGTCGCCACAGGAAACCCGCGTCGCGGTGGTGGAGCACGGAGCGGTTCAGGAACTGCACGTCGAGCGCACGCTGGAACGCGGCCTGGTCGGCAACATCTACTTAGGCAAGGTCTCGCGCGTGCTGCCCGGCATGCAGTCCGCCTTTATCGACATCGGCCTTGAACGTGCGGCCTTTCTGCACGTGGCCGATGTCTGGCAACGCAACGAGGGCGGCGAGCCGCCCATGGCCATGCGCAACAAGACCGAGCCGCTGGTGCCCATCGAAAAACAGGTCTTCGAAGGCCAGGCGCTGATGGTGCAGGTCATCAAGGACCCCATCGGCACCAAGGGCGCGCGCCTATCCACGCAGGTCAGCATTGCGGGGCGCCTGCTGGTGTTTCTGCCGCAGGACGACCACGTCGGCGTGTCGCAGAAGATTCCGCTCAACGAACGCGAGGCCCTGCGCAACCGGCTACAGGCGCTGGTGGGCGACAAGTCCACGGGCGGCGGTGGCGGCTTCATCCTGCGCACCAACGGCGAGGATGCGACCGACGAAGAGCTGGCCGAGGACATCGCCTATCTGCGCAAGACCTGGAGCGGCATCCGCGAAGCCGCGCTGCGCCAGCCACCCAAGAGCCTGCTCTATCAGGATTTGAATCTGCTGCAGCGCGTGCTGCGCGATCTGGTGAGCGAGCACACGCAATCGATCCGCATCGATTCGCGTGAGCAGTTCGCCGTGATGCAGGACTTCGGCAAGGAGTTCATGCCCGCCGCAGCGGCCAAGTTGCAGCTCTACAAGATGGAGCGGCCGATCTTTGACCTGTACTCCATCGACGAGGATGTGGCGAAGGCGCTAGGAAAACGGGTGGATCTGAAGTCCGGCGGCTACCTGATCGTCGACCAGACCGAGGCGCTCACCACCATCGACGTGAACACCGGCGGCTATGTGGGTGCGCGTAATTTCGACGACACCATCTTCAAGACCAACCTCGAAGCCGCAGGCGCCATCGCGCGTCAGCTGCGCCTGCGCAATCTGGGCGGCATTGTCATCGTCGACTTCATCGACATGGTGCGCGAAGAGCATCAGGGTCAGGTGCTCAGCGAATTCCGCAAACAGCTCTCGCGCGACCGCGTGAAAACCATGGTTGGCACCTTCTCACAACTCGGCCTCGTTGAGATGACCCGCAAGCGCACCCGCGAATCGCTGGCCCACATGCTCTGCGAGCCATGCCCCACCTGCCAGGGCGTCGGGCAGGTCAAAACTTCGCGCACGATCTGCTA
Organism: Diaphorobacter sp. HDW4A; assembly: GCF_011305995.1. GTDB lineage: Bacteria > Pseudomonadota > Gammaproteobacteria > Burkholderiales > Burkholderiaceae_C > Diaphorobacter_A. The sequence continues at coordinate 1,755,360 of NZ_CP049910.1, forward strand.
CGAGATCCTGCGAGAACTCCTGCGCGAAGCCCGCCAGTTCAATCCCAAGGAATTCCGCGTGATCGCCTCAGCCAAGGTGGTCGAACTGTTTCTCGATGAGGAAAGCCAGCATCTGGCCGGGCTGTCGGACTTCATCGGCAAGCCGATCTCGCTGCATTCGGAAAACGATATGGCGCAAGAGCAGTACGACATTGTGCTGATGTGAGAAGCTGCGGCAGGCCAGACAGAGTGTCGATCAGAGCTTGAGGCTTTTCTGTCTTTGCTTTTCGCGACGTTCTTTTGCGACAGTCAATCGACGGTGATGTTTGATTCCTTGATGAGCTTTGCGTACGACGCGCGCTCGTCCTTGACCAACTGAGCCAGAGCGGCGCTGCTGCCGCGCAGCGGGACGTTGCCGCTGTTCTGGAGTTGCACGGTCAGCGCAGCTCCGTTCAGGGCCTCCTGCATGACGGCGTTGAGGCGCGCCACGACATCGGGTGGCGTGCGCGCTGGAGCAAACACGGCGAACCAGTTGCTGGCGACGAAGCCGGGCAGTCCAGCTTCGCGCATGGTGGGCAATTGGGGCAGTACGGATTCGCGTTCCGCGCCGGTGGTGGCGAGCGCGTTGAGCGCACCTGCCTTCACCTGCCCGAGCACGGTCGGCACAGAATCGAACAGCAGATCGATGTTGCCGCCGGCCAGATCTGTCAGCGCGGGGGTGGTGCCTTTGTAGGGGATGTGGCGCAGTTGGATCGACGCGGCGCGTTGAAAGGCTGCTGCGGCGAGATGGGTGTTGGAGCCATTGCCGGCTGAGCCGATGGTCAGTTCGCCTGGACGTTGACGCGCGTGGGCAATGACGTCAGCCAATTGCTTGTAGGGCAAGCCCTTGCGCGCGAGAAGCACGTAGCCGAAGCGCGCGACCGCGCCTACGGGCGTGAAGTCCTTGTCGGCGTCATAGGGCAGGTTGGGCATGAGCACCGGATTGATGACGAAATTGGCCGCACTGCCCAGCAGCAGTGTGTGGCCATCGGCATCGGACGTGGCTACCAGGCGCGATGCGATGGCACCTCCGGCGCCGGGGCGGTTGTCGACGATGACCTGCTGTCCGAGTGGCCTGGAGATAGATTGGGCGAGCGCCCGTGCCACGAAGTCACTGCCACCGCCCGGTGCGAAGCCGACGACCAGACGCAACGGTTTGTCGGGCCAAGCGGCAGCGCGGCTTGTCATGGGCAGCAGCGCGATGAGCGCTGCGGTTTGAAGGAACTGTCTGCGACAAAGGATGTGCATGGTGGGGCTCGCGGTGAATTGTCGTGAAGGCTGCTGTGTCATGGCTCGACCGGTGCGTCCGCAGCGGTGAATGCCGCACCGCTAGAGTAAAGCGCGTTGATTTCCTCCGGCGTGTAGCCCAGTTCGGCAAGCAAGCTGGTCGTGTGCTGGCCGATGTGGGGCGCGGGCAGGCGTGTTGAGGGCTGGAAACCCGTCATGGACATGGTGGGCCGCAGTTGGCGGATGCTTCCCTGGGTGGGATGTTGTGAAGGCTCGATCAGGCCGACGTCATTCAGATGCGGATCTGCGAGCAGCGTTTCGAGCGTGTGGCATGGCATGCAAGGAATGTCGTGAGCGAGCAGCGCAGAGATCACCTCTTCGGTGTCGCGTTGCGCCAGCAATTCGGCACGCTGCGCGAAGAATTCCCTGATGTGATCGATGCGGGCGAGCGATGTCGCAAAGCGCGGGTCCATGGCCAGATCCGGTCGGCCCAAGGCTTCGAAGAGCTGGCGTACCTGTGCATCGGTATTGGTGGTGATGCAGACATGGCCGTCACGTGTGCGAACGGGCCGCGCATTGGCGTCGAGCAAACGCTGATCACCCAGCGGCCCAGTGGGAGGCTCGAAACTGTGGCCATTCAGGTGCTCGCTGAGCAGCAATGCGGCGTAGCTCTCGAACATCGGCACCTCGATCATGCGACCCGCGTCGTCGCGCTCGCGCGCAAACAGTGCGGCAAGCAATGCGTGCGCCACCATGAGGCCAGCGGTGCGGTCGATCACCACATAGGGCACGTAGCGCGGTTCGCCCGATGCGTCGATCAACAGGCTCGAGAGCGCCGTGCCGCCTTGCAGGATGGAGTCATAGGCGGGGCGTCCCGCATACCGGCCACCGCTTCCGAAACCAACCACCGCGCAATACAAGAGGCGTGGATTGCGCGCGTGAAGGCTGGCGGCGTCCAGTAGTAGTCGGTCGATGGCGGCGGTGCGCATGTTGTGCAGAAAGACGTCGGCGGTGTCGATCAGCCGCAGCAGCGCCTCGCGGCCAGCGGCTTGCTTGAGGTCGAGCGACACACTGCGCTTGTTGCGGTTCATGTGCATGAACTTGCCTGACATGCCGGGCGTGGGCGAGCGTCCGGATATCCAGCGGATGACGTCGCCCGATTTCTCTTCGACCTTGATGACGTCGGCACCATAGTCGGCGAGCACCTGCGTGGCGTACGGGCCTACGACGGCAGATGTGAGATCGACGACGCGCACACCTGCAAGAGGAAGTTTGCTGGCTTGCATGGCTGCTCTCGGATTAGTTGAAAATAAGTTGCATTTTTCCACTATATAGTTTCATTGGTCAATCAGTTGAATGAATTTCATTGGAGAAATTCTGAATGAATGGGTGCAAAGAATTTTATTTTTTGTAGTTGTCGTTCTCTGGAAAGTAGTTTAAAGTTTCAACTACTTTGTAATTCACGGAGACTCCATGGCCACCCGGATCACGCGTTTGCTTGGCATACGCCACCCCATCATTCAGGCAGGAATGAGCTGGGCTTCATCGAACGTGGCGCTGCCTGCGGCGGTGTCAAATGCCGGGGCGCTTGGCGTGCTGGCTGCGGGGCCGCTGCGGGTGGATGACTTCGTTCGCACGCTGGATGGGCTGGCGGCGGCCACGGAAAACCCCTATGCGGTGAACATTCCGCTCTATCGCCCGCAGGCCGCAGAACTGCTCGACGCCATGGCTGCGCGCAAGGTGCCTGTGGTCATCGCATCCCAAGGCGGGCCCAAGGCACATCTGGAACGCTTTCGCGAATACGGCGCAGTCTGGATTCAGGTGGTATCCACGCTGGAGCACGCAAAAAAAGCGGCCGATGCGGGTGTTGACGCGCTGGTTGTCGTCGGCGGTGAAGCAGGAGGGCATCCTCCGGCCAACGAGGTGAGCACCTTGGTCACCGTGCGCCGCGTGCTGCAGGAGGTGTCGATTCCCGTGATCGCGGGTGGAGGCGTGGCGGACGGCTTTGGCATTGCGGCGTTGCTCGCGCTCGGCGCGGATGCGGTGCAGCTGGGCACACGTTTTCTGCTCACGAACGAGGCGGGCGTGCACGACAACTACAAGGCCGCCGTGCTCGCCGCCGATGTACACGAGACCGCGCTGATAGGGCGTAGAAACCTGCCGGTGCGCGGGTTGCGCAATGCGTTTGCGCAGGCGATCTTCGATGCCGAACGCGATCAGCTTTCGCAGGAGGAATACGACGCGCTGTTCAAGAAGAGCACGCTCAAGCAGGCGGCGCTCGACGGCGACGTGGCGTGGGGCAAGGTCGAGCTTGGTCAGTCGGCCGGGCTGGTCTCACGCCTTGCACCGGCCGCACAGGTCGTCGAAGAACTCGTGCGCGAACTGGCCGAGGCCAGTGGGCGATTGCGTTCCATGGAGCTTGACGGTTGAAGATCAGAGCCGCTTGGCACATACCCGACACACCTCTCCTCTCAAGAAAAAATCACCATGCAACATCTGTTGATCGAGGACCGCAGCGCGGTTCGCATTCTTACCCTGAACCGGCCTGAAAAGCACAACGCGCTCAACACCGTGCTGACGCACGAACTGCTGGACGCACTGCGCGCAGCCGACCGTGACGCGGCCATCAACGCCGTGGTGCTCACGGGCGCGGGCAAGTCGTTCTGCGCCGGTGCGGACACCACGGAGTTTTCGGCGCTCACGCCCGAAGATCCGCAGGCGGTGACTGCGCGCGCTGATCTGACGACGGCACTGCATCTGGTGTTCTCGCAGATGAACAAGCCGGTGATATCGGCCGTGCGCGGCAATGCGCTCGGAGGTGGTGCGGGGCTGGCCATCGCGTGTGACATGGCGGTGATGTCGGAAACCGTGCGCTTCGGCTATCCCGAGCTCAAGCACGGCATCGTGGCCGCCGTGGTCATGGCCAATCTGGTGCGGCAGGTCGGTCGCAAGCAGGCATTCGAACTGGTGGCGCTCGCCGAGCCCTTGGACGGCGCTGGTGCCAAGGCGCTGGGGCTGTGCAACCGCGTGGCGCCCGATGGCGAGGTGCTCGACGTGGCGGTGGCCATGGCGCAGACCGTGGCAGGTTGGAACCCGCTCGCGATGGCGACCACCAAACGCAGTTTTCACCGCGTGGCCGATCTCGCGTTGGGGCCAGCGCTTGACGTAGGGCGCGATGCCAACGTGATGATGCGCGGCTTTCGCAAAGCAAAGGGAGGCTGAGCATGCGACCTCTGGAAGGCATCACCATTCTGGATCTGTCGCGCGTGCTGGCATGCCCATTCGCCTCGATGATTCTGGCCGAACTGGGCGCCGAGGTCATCAAGGTCGAGCAGCCCGGCTCGGGTGACGAGACCCGCTCGTTCGAGCCCATGGTGAACGGCGATGCAGGCGCTGTGTCGGCCTACTACATGGCCTTCAATCGCAGCAAGCGCTCGATCACCGTCAACCTGCGTTCGCCACAGGGGCAGGAGGTCGTGCGCCAGTTGGCGACGAAGGCCGATGTGGTGCTCGAGAATTTTCCCGTTGGCACGCTTGCCAAATACGGGCTTGATTACGCCGCGATGAGCGCGATGAACGAGCGGCTGGTCTACGTGAGCTGCACTGGCTTCGGCATGACGGGGCCGTATGCCAAGCGCAAGGGCTACGACACCGTCTTCCAGGCCATGGCGGGCATCATGAGCTTGACGGGCGAGCGCGGTGGCGGTCCAGTCAAACCGGGGTTGCCGGTGGCCGATCTGAGTTCGGGGCTCTGGGTGACGATCGCTGTGCTCACGGCACTCACCGGGCGGGCGAAGACGGGCAAGGGCAGTCAAGTCGATTTCTCGATGTTCGATGGGCAAGTAGGGCTGCTGTCGTTGGCGGCGGCGCGCTGGTTTGCTTTGGGTGAGGTGCCTGCGCGCTTGGGCACCGAACATCCGGGGCGTATTCCGTCGGCTGCGTTTGTCTGCGGCGATGGCAAGTGGGTGCAGATCACTGGCAGCGATCAGCATTGGACGCCGCTTTGCAACCTGCTGGGGCTCGAGGCTTGGGGTGCGGAGCTGGCGCTCGCGAAGAACGCGGATCGCCTCGCGCGGCGTGAGGAGGTGATGACCGGTCTGCAGGTTGCCATTGGCCGCGTCGACCGCGACGAGCTGTGTCGCCGGTGCGATGCGGTGGGCGTTCCGGCTGGGCCGATTCTGCAGGTCGATGAGGTGATCGCCAACGAGCATGTGGCCGCGCGCGGCATGGTGGTGGAGTTCGACCATCCGCAGATCGGCAGCTTTCGCGGCATGCGTGTTCCGTTCCGCTTTGACGGCTTCGACGATCCAGAGGTGCAGCGCCCGCCGCTGCTCGGTGAACACACCGACGAGGTGCTGCGCGAGAAGCTTGCACTTGGAGAGGAACAGCTCGCGAGTCTGCGCGCGGATGGCGCAATCTGACTGACGTTTGAATATGAAAGACGCGGCCGAAAAGGTCGCATGCAAGGAGACAAAATGCAGAAATTTCGTCGTGCGCTGATCGGCAGCACTTTGGCATTGATGGCGACGGGTGCGTGGGCGCAAGCCGCGTATCCCTCGCGACCCATCACGCTGGTCAATCCGTATGCGGTCGGAGGTCCGGCCGATCTGCTGGGCCGCGCGCTTGCCAAGGAGCTGGGCGATGTGCTGGGTCAGTCGATCATCGTGGAGAACAAGGCGGGTGGCGGTGCTTCCATCGGCACGGCCTACGTGGCCAAGGCCGCTTCCGATGGTTATACGCTGCTGCTGGGCACGGCGGCTGCGCACACGGTGACGCCGCTTGCGACCAAGGTGCCGTATGACGGTATCGCGGATTTTGAGTTCGTCGGCATGGTGGCCAATGTACCGAACGTGCTGACCGTGCATCCCTCCGTGTCCGCGCAAAATCTCAAGGAATTCATCGCGCTGGCCAAGTCGCAGCCGGGCAGACTCAGCTATGCCTCGGCCGGCATGGGTAGTTCGCCGCACATCGGCGCGGAGATGTTCAAGCATGCAGTGGGCGTCGATGTGGTGCATGTGCCCTACAAGGGCGCTGCACCGGCCGCAACGGATCTGGTGGCTGGCACCGCGCAGGTGGGCTTTCTCAACGTGTCGGCGGTGCTTCCGTTCATCAAGGCGAACCGCTTGCGCGCGCTGGCTTATGGCGGCAGCAAGCGCTCGCCCGATCTGCCCGATGTACCGACCTTTGCCGAGGCGGGTATTCCTCGCTTGGAGACCGGCAGTTGGTATTCGCTGGCCGTGCCCGCCAAAACACCGGCGGCAGTGGTGGACAAGCTGGCGACTGCTCTGCAGGCTGTGCAGGCCAAGCCGGAATTCAAAAAGTTGCTGGCCGCACAGAATGCCGAAAGCCTGTCACAGGTGAAGGCCCAGGCGACTGACTATGTGCGCGCGGATGGCAAGCGTCTGGCCGAGCTGGTGAGGGCCACCGCCATGAAGCTGCAGGATTGAGGGTAGATGTGATGACAGAGATTTCAAATATGCAGACAGCAACAAGTCCCGAATTCACGACCCTGCGCCTTGAGCAGGAAGAGGGCGTGGCCACGCTGTGGCTCGCTCGGCCCGAAAGCCGCAATGCGCTGAATGTGGTGATGTGCCATGAATTGATCGCGGCGTTTCAATGGCTGGATCACGCCGACGAGGTGCGCGTGATCGTGGTGCGCGGCGAGGGCGTTGCGTTCTGCGCGGGCGCTGATCTTAAGGAGCGGCAGGGCATGAGTCCTGCTGAGATGGTGGCGCGTCGCGTCAATGGCTTCACGGCCTATGCGGCCATCGAAGCCATGTCCAAGCCGGTGATTGCTGTGGTGCATGGCCCGGCATATGGTTCTGGCTGCGAGATCATCGCGTCCTGCGACTTCATCCTCGCCAGTACTTCTGCCGCTTTCAAGTATCCAGAGGTGGGCTGGGGCACCGTGGGCGCGACGCAGCGCCTGCCGCGCATTGTCGGTCGGCGCATGGCCAAGGAGTTGCTGTTCACCGGGCGCGTCGTAGGGGCCGAGGAGGCGCACGCCCTCGGGCTCGTGAATCATGTGTATGCCGTGGACGAGCTCGATGCCAAGGTCGCCGAGATGGCCCAACTGATTGCCGCCGCAAATCCGGTGACGGTGCGCCTGACCAAGCGCAGCATTGACGAGGGTCTCGACACCACGCGCGAAGGCGCAATGGCGGTGGAGCTGCTCGCGATTCAGGAAAATCTGCGCAACAGCGATTGGCAAAAGGCGATTGCAGGCTTTGGCAAGAAGAGTGCGGAGGACGACCATGCAGTTGCTGGATGAACGCCTGATTCCGATCCCCGTCACGCTCGCTCAGATGCTGGCGGACACCGTGCAGCGCCGGGGCGATGAGGAGGCCTATGTGGGCCCGGGCGAGCGCATTGTCTGGCGCGATCTCGCGAGCAAGAGCCGCAGCATCGCCGCCGCGCTGCATGCCTCGGGCATTGTCAAAGGCGACCACGTGGGACTGATGCTCGGCAACTCGGTGGACTGGATCGCCGCATTCTTCGCCTGCGCCACCATCGGTGCGGTGGCCGTGCCGGTGAACACGCGATTCAAGAGCGAGGAGCTGGCCTTTTGTCTGCGGCAGGCGGACGTACAACTGCTCATCCATGCGGACCGGTTTCTGGGCATCGACTTCACCGCGCTGGTGCGGCAGGTCGAGCCCGCCGTGGACGGCCAATTGCCTGGCAATGCGTTGCCGCTGCTGCGTAGGGTGGTGACGGTGGGCGCACCGGTCGTACCTGCGGGCGCGCAGTCGTTTGACGCGTTTCTCGCCAACGGCAGGCCGGTGAGCGATGCACAGATCGACGCTCTTGCGCAGCAGGTGCAGCCGCAAGATCTGCTGCTGATGCAGTTCACCTCGGGCACCACCTCTTTCCCCAAGGGCGTGATGCTGAGCCACGCCAACATGCTCGGCGATGCAGCCTGCGTCGCGCGGCGCATGGGCGTGACGCCCGAGGACCGGTATTTCAGCATCCGTCCGTTCTTTCACGTGGCGGGCAGCACGCTGTCGGTGTTGGTGTCGCTGGTCTCGGGCTGCTGCCTGCTCAGCATGCCTAAGTTCGATGTGGCCGAGGCGCTCAAGACGTTGGAAATCGAGCGCTGCACGCTGACCTCGGGCAACGACACCATCTTTCTGATGCTCATGGGCCATCCCGATTTTGATCCGGCGCGTCTGCATCTCAAGGGCGGTTGGGCAGCAGCTGGGCCTGAGGTCATGCAGAAGATCCACGACGCCATGCGCGTGCCCCATGTGTGCAATGCCTACGGACAGTCCGAAGCCTCGCCCAACGTGCTGCTCAGTGATCGCGACGACGCGTTCGAGTTGCGGCGCGATGGCTTCATGCGGGCGCATCCGGGCGTCGAGGTCCGTCTTGTGGACGAAGCCAGCGGCCAGGTGGTTGCGCCCGGTGAAGGCCAGGGCGAGATTCAGGTGCGTGGCTGGAACGTGATGCGCGGCTACTACCAGATGCCTGAGGCCACGGCCAAGGCTATTACCGCCGACGGCTGGCTGCGCACCGGCGACATGGGCGAGCAGCGTGGCGATGGCCGCATGCGCATGGTGGGCCGCCTCAAGGACATGTACCGCGTGGGCGGCGAGAACGTGGCCCCCGCCGAGGTCGAAGAGGTGCTGCATGCGCACCCCGCCGTGCAGCAGGCACAGGTGATTGGTGTACCGGATGCGCGGCTGGGCGAAGTCACGGGTGCGTTCGTGTTACTCAAACCGGGGCAACAGGCAACGGGTGAGGAGCTGGTGGCGTGGTGCAAAGCGAAGTGCGCCAACTTCAAGGTGCCGCGATACATCGATCTGGTGGAGAGTTTTGAGCACATCGGCATGACAGGCAGCAGCAAGGTGCAGAAGAACAAGTTGCGCGAGCATGCGATTCGGCTCTGGAATATTGGTGCGGACACGGTGGCCTCATGATGAACACGAACAACGATGCAACGCGGGAAAATTCCGATATCGATGGTCACGACGATCGCGACGTTGTGCTGTGCGAATGCTTTGCACGCGATGGTCTGCAGCATGAGAGTGCCATAGTGCCGACCGCCACCAAGGTCGACCTGGTACGGCGCTTCGCCGAGCTGGGCTTTGCGCGCGTGGAGGCGACTTCGTACTCCAACCCTAAGGTGATTCCGCAGTTCGCGGATGCGTCCGAGCTCCTCAGGGAGCTGCCGCGTCGCCCCGGCGTGTTCTACAAGGCCACCTGCGCCAACGTGCGTGCGGTGGAGCGTGCGCTGGCCGATGTCGAAGCGGGCTTTGGGGCCAATGAGATCAGCCTGCTGGTGTCCGCCACTGACACGCATTCGCTGAAGAACCTGGCGCGCACCCGCAGCGACCAATGGCTCAATATTGCCGACATGGCGTCGGCGGCTGCGGAGCGCTTTCGACTCATCGGCACCATCTCGATGGCGTTCGGCTGCCCCTTTGAAGGGGCGGTGAATCTTGACAGCGTGCTGACCGATGTGGGGCGATTCCGTGACGCCGGGGTGCGCTACGTGACCCTTGGTGACACCACGGGCACCGCGACGCCGCGCGTGGCCGCCGACTTGTTTCGTCGTATGCGTGCGGCCTATCCCGATGTCACGCCCATCGCGCATTTCCATGACACGCGCGGCACTGGATTGGTGAACTATGTGGCTGCGCTGGATGCGGGCGTGACGCATTTCGACTGCGCCATCGGCGGTGTCGGTGGTCACCCGACCAAGGTGAAATACGGCGGCGGGCACACGGGCAATGTGAGCAGCGAGGACCTGATCGATCTGTTCGAGAATATGGGCGTTTCAACCGGCATCGACATGGATGCGCTGCTTGAAACAGTGGAGTTGTGCGAGGCGGCGCTCGGGCGCCAGCTACATGGTCGAGTTTCCCGTAGCGGCCTCAATCCGTTGCGGCTGGAGCACTGATATTTTTCTATACTTGCCACATGCCAAAAAACGACGTGAATCCGACCACTGACGCGCTCCACCAGCCGACTGCTCACCATTTCAAGGAGCTGGTTTCCTTTCGGCTGAACATGCTCGCAAGCCACTGGAGTCGGTTGGCGGCGGAGTCCAATCAACGCGATTTCGATCTCGATCCGCGTGAGTGGCGCATTCTGGGCATGCTGGGGGCTTATGCACCTATGTCACTGCAGGGATTGGCGCGCGAGGTAAACATCGACAAGAGCCTCGCAAGCCGCGCGGTGACGCTGCTGATCGACCGCGGTCTGCTGCAGCGTGATTCCGACGCGTTGGACGGGCGAGGCGTCCAATTGAGCCTTACAACGAAGGGCAAGCAACTCTACCGCAAGGTGTTTCCCAAGGCCGTCAAACGCAATGACGAATTGTTGTCGGTGCTGAGTGCTCAGGAGCGCGAGGTGTTCGATCGGGCGCTCAATCTGCTGACCGATCACGCTCATGTCACGTTGGCGAAATACCGCGCGCAGGAAACAAAGCGCAGGCGCAAACCCGGTACCCCGATAGCGGCAGATTGAACCTGCGCGTTTCGCCGCTACAACTGAATCATGATCAATGGAGCCTTTGGCTCCATTTTTTCTGAGCGAATTTGTTTGGCGCTAGAGATGCTGGTAACTCAGAACAATGCATTGTTCTGCTGTTCTGAAATTGCATTGCCGTCCACTCTTGTCACTGCCCTCCCTGGATCAAGCAAATCGACACATGCTTGCACGGGTTCGGGCGGCCTGGGGCATAGGCAATTCACGCCATAGGGCCTGCTTTCGCTGCAGTCTTTGTCTGGCATCTCTTTTCGATCGGTATAGACAGGTCAGTCACTCGATTCGTAAAGAGAGTCTTCGCATGTTGGAGTGATGCATGTGTGGCTATTTTTTTGCAAATGGCCTTGGGGATGCTTGTTTGATGTGTCACACGAGAAATGGGTAATTGATTTCGAATGGTTTTGTGTTATTTAAAGTATGGTTGATATGTATCTGTGCGTGAATGATTGTTTTTGGCATGAGCGTTTGATTTTGCCTTGTATTGAGTGAGTTTGAGTGCTGTGATTTGCACTCCTGTTTCGGTATCTGCTATTGAGAGTTTTTGAGGGTGGTAAATTTGTGAAAAATGGTTTCTGTCTTTAAAGTGTGTGATTATTATATTGATTGAAATTATGTCTTTTGTATTAATAACTTCGGTGATTCAAGAGCGGTTTAATTCTCTCTTGCTTGCTCTGTTGTTAAATATTTTCTATTGCCGTGATAGATTTTTAAAATATTGAACGTAGTGGTAAGAAAATATCGTTGGGTCGATTTTTGAATCATTGTTAAAAGTTGAATAGTTGAACTGCTGAGTGTGATTGCTGTTGATGTGAAGTGCTGGGGTTCTTGCTATTGCCTGATTCAAGTGATGGCTTGTGACTTTTGGTTTGATTGGATGTAAATCAATCTAGTGGCATTTGCAAATCGGTTAACTGATTTTTGAAGTTGGCATCGCTATTCTTTGTTGCTTTTGGCTGCAACGGTTAATTTACGTGTTTAACGTTGTGGTTGCTGCCTGTTTGTAAACTGATTCAAATAAATGACGATATGAATAAGATACGCGTGGCCATAGCAGATGACCATCCCACAGTGCTTTATGCCCTGGGAAATTTGATTCAGCAGGATTCAAGATTCACAGTGATAACTACGCTTAAAAGTTCCACTGAGCTGATTCGATTTCTGAGGGAGGAAGTGGCGGTAGATATTGTCATCACGGACTTCACCATGCCTGATGACGGCATGTACGGTGATGGGGTTCGTTACATAAAATATTTGCTGCGCAATTTCTCGGGCAGGCGCTTTGTCGTGTACTCGGACTGCGTCAATCCATCGATGGTTTTTTCACTCTACGACTACGGGGTCGCCGCCGTCGTGTTGAAAAATCACGAGCTGTCGGAGCTCGGGTTGGCGCTCAATCGCATCGTCGATGGCGGGGTGTATTACCCGCCCGGCATCAACCGGGAGGACTTGCGCATGTTCACGAAGAACCTGCATTCGATTTCTCCGCGTGAGCTGGAGGTGTTGCGCCAGTTCTCGCGCGGCCTGCCGCTCAAGACAATTGCTGCCGACCTGAACCGCAGCATCAAGACCGTGAGCACGCAGAAGCGCTCCGTCATGCGCAAGCTCGACATCGCGACGGATCAGTTGCTCATGGAGTTCTGTTTGAACGCCAACTTGTTCTGAGCTGAGGCAGAGCGGTCAGAAGCAAAAAAACCGCGCCGAAGCGCGGTTGATGACGGAGGCAAGGGTCATCGTCACCCTGTTCACAGCTTGCGCAGCCGCTCGAGCGCGGCACGCAGCGTCTCGTCCTTTTTCGCGAAGCAAAAGCGCACGACGCGCTGGTCAAACTTCTCGACATAGAAGGCGGACAGCGGAATGGCAGCCACGCCGATTTCGCGGGTGAGCCATTGGCAGAAGTCTGCCTCGCTCAGATCGCTGATGCCCGAGATGTCCACGCACTGGAAGTAACTGCCCTGGCTGGGCAGGAGCTTGAAGCGCGAGTCCTTGAGGCCTTCGCGGAACAGGTCGCGCTTGGCCTGGTAGAAGGCGGAGAGCTGCAGGTAGGGCGCCGGGTCCTGCATGTAGCTCGCGATGCCGTACTGCATGGGCGTGTTCACGGTAAACACGTTGAACTGGTGGACCTTGCGGAACTCGGCAGTGAGGGCCGCAGGCGCGGCCACAGTGCCGATCTTCCAGCCGGTGACATGGTAGGTCTTGCCGAAGCTCGAGACAATAAAGGCGCGCGCGGCGAGGCCCGCAAAACGCGCGGCGCTTTGGTGCTGTTGGCCGTCGAACACCATGTGTTCGTAGACCTCGTCGCTGATCAGCAGGATGTCGGTGGGCGTGAGCAGCTCTTCGAGCTGGCGCATTTCGGCATCGGTCCAGATGGTGCCGCTGGGGTTGTGCGGCGAGTTGATGATCAACAGGCGCGTGCGCGGCGTGATGGCGGCTGCGATCTTGTCGAAGTCGGGGCGGAAGGTGCCGGGCGTGAGCGGCACACGCACGACCTTGCCTCCGGCGGTCTCGATGTTGGGCACGTAGCTGTCGTAGCAGGGCTCCAGCACGATGGCTTCGTCGCCCGGCTGCACGCAAGCCAGCACTGCGGTGAGGATGGCCTGGGTCGCACCGGCCGTCACCGTGATTTCGGTGTTGGCATCGTAGTGGCGGTTGTGCAGGGCCTGGTACTTCTGCGACATGGCCTCGCGCAGCACGGCCACGCCGGGCATGGGTGGGTACTGGTTGTGGCCTGCACGCATGGCGTCGTTGACGGCGTCGACGAGCTTGGAGTCACAGGCGAAATCCGGAAAGCCCTGGCCGAGGTTGACGGCCTTGTGTTCGGCGGCGAGCGCCGACATCACGGTGAAGATCGTGGTGCCCACGTTGGGTAGGCGGCTCGGGAAGGTAGGGGTGCGCGGCGCGCTGTTGTGGCTTGTCATGACGCGTGAATTTTAGATCCGTGGGGAAGCGGTATCCGCTTTGGAACGTGTGCGCTATCTCAGCGCGAGGCCGGGCCTGCAAGCCCGCGTGGAGATCGCAAACACGTTCTTAGAGCTCGTAGTCGTTGACGTTGCCGACCATGGCGCGCATTACGAGGTCGCGGCTCAGGCGGTCGCTCAGCAGTTCGGCGAACTTGTAGATGAAGTTGCGCAGATAGGCGCCGCGCTTGAACGCGACGCGCGCCACGTTCTGGCCGAACAGATGGCCCATGGGGCGCACGACGAGGTCGCCGACCGGGTCGTCGCGCATGGCCATTTCGGCGACGATACCGATGCCCATACCAAGGCGCACATAGGTCTTGATCACGTCGGAGTCTATGGCTTCGAGCACAATGCGCGGCTGCAGCTTGCGGGTGGCGAAGGCGGCGTCGATCTTGCCGCGTCCGGTGAAGGAGGGGTGGTAGGTCACGAGCGGCTCGTGAGCGATGTCTTCAAGGCCGATGCGTTCGCGCTGGGCGAGCGGATGGTTGCTCGGCATGACCAGCACGTGCTGCCATTCATAGCAGGGCAGGGTCACGAGGTCGGGGTAGTCGGCGAGCGATTCGGTCGCCATGCCGATCTCGGCCACTTCGTCGATCACCATGCGCGCCACTTCGTGGGGCGTGGCCTGGTGCAGGCTGATGTTGACCTTGGGGTAAGACTCGCGCAGCTTGGCGACGGGCAGCGGGAGCACATAGCGCGCCTGCGTGTGGGTGGTGGCGATGGAGAGTGTGCCACTGTCCTGCGCGCTGTACTGCTCGCCGATGCGCTTGAGGTTGGTGACCTCGCGCATGATGAGCTCGATGCTTTTCAGCACATGCTGGCCCGGCTCGGTCACCCGCTTGAGGCGCTTGCCGTGGCGCGCAAAAATGTCCACGCCGAGCTCATCCTCCAGTTCGATGATGGCCTTGGACACGCCGGGTTGCGAGGTGTGCAGGGCCTTGGCGGCCTCGGTGAGATTGAGATTACGGCGGGCGGCTTCTTGAACGAAGCGGAATTGGTGTAGGTTCATAACTGAATACAGCTAAAGACTGTCTTTATTATGCGTCATTCTTCTTTGGTTGCATATGGGCGGCGGTTTTTATGCCAAAACTACCGAATGCGCTGTTCAGATGCCTTCCTGTCATGTGTCGGTTTGGTAAAGTAAATAAAAGTGAGATGCATTTGCGTGCTCTGACTTTTAGAATTCACCCATCCCGATGAGCAGAACAACAAACACCTCATTGCGGCGAACGTCTATCCAAGGTTTTTCATGAAGTCGGCTGTTTCCGGGGGCTCGCAACGAGCGTACTGGCTGAAAAAATTACATGAGTGGCACTGGATCAGCTCGGCCATCTGCCTGATCGGTATGCTGCTTTTCGCCTTCACGGGCATCACTTTGAATCATGCGGGGCAGATCGAGTCCAAGCCGCGCGTGGAAACGCGCGAAGGCCAGATGCCAGAGCCATTGCTTGCGCAGTTGCAGGCAGTGCAGGCCAGCCTCAAGGAACAGGACAAATCGGCGGCGAGCCCCACCTTTCCCGATCCGGTGAATGCTTTCATCAGGAGCGAGATCAAGGTCGATGTCGCGGGCCGTTCTGTCGAGTGGAACGATGACGAGGCCTATGTGGCGCTGCCACGCCCCGGCGGCGATGCATGGCTGCGCGTGGACTTGAAGGAGGGCGCGGTGGAATACGAATCCACGGACCGTGGCTGGATCTCCTACATCAACGATCTGCACAAGGGCCGCAACACGGGTGGTGCCTGGAGCCTGTTCCTCGACGTGTTCGCGGTGGGCTGTCTGGTGTTCTGCCTCACCGGGCTGCTGATCTTGAAGATGCATTCCGAGCGGCGTCCGTTGACCTGGCCGATGGTGGGTCTGGGACTGGTGATTCCGGCGCTGCTTGCGCTGCTGCTGATCCATTGAGCGGGTTCGACAGTCGCTTCATGCAAACCGAATTTTGTTGAAGGAAGTACAAAGATGGCGAAGAGGATTTTCAAGTGCTCGGTGGCGCTGAGTGCGGTGGTGGGTTTGCCCGCGATCGCTGGCGGACTCGATGTGACCGTGGGCATTCCGCAGTTGCAGGTGGCCGAGTACCACAAGCCTTATGTGGCCGTGTGGCTGGAGAAGGCCGACGGCGGCGTGGCCGCCAATTTGTCGGTTTGGTATGACGCCAAGATGAAGGATGCCGAGGGCACGAAGTGGCTCAAGGACATGCGCCAGTGGTGGCGCCGCACCGGCCGCGAACTTACCTTTCCCATCGACGGCGTGACCCAGCCAACCAAGCCAGCAGGCAACCATGCGTTGTCGTTTGCTGAAGGCAAGAGTCCTCTCCCCAAGCTTGCTCCCGGCCAATACAAGCTGATGGTCGAAGCCGCGCGCGAAGTGGGCGGGCGCGAGCTGGTCTCGATTCCGTTCGAATGGCCCGCCAAGCAGGCCACCAGCCTCAGTGCCAAGGGCAGCGCCGAGCTTGGCCAGATCAAGCTTGATCTCAAGCCCTGACCGTTCAATTACTCCTGCAAGATTTCAAACCAGTCTCAAATAGCAAAGAAGGGACCTCCCAAAATGAAGTTCAAGAAGCATGCCCTCGTGGCCGCGACTCTGGCGCTCGCCGCGCTGTCCGCACAGGCTCATGACCTCTGGTTCAAGCCATCGAGCACGGTGCTCTCCAAGTCCGATTGGGTAACCATCGACGCGGCGGTTTCCAACGACGTGTTCTTCTTCAACCACCGCCCGCTCGGGCTCGAGAACGTGAAGGTCACAGGCCCAAATGGCGAAGCCGTCGAGATGAAGAATGCCCACAAGGGCGAGCTGCGTAGCGTGTTCGACTTCAAGCCCGAAAAGCCCGGCACCTATCGCGTGACCATGCTGATGAACGGCGTGATGGGTGGCTACAAGGATGCCAACGGACAGCCCAAGCGCGTGCGCGGCTCGGCCGAGGAAATCGCGAAGCAGATTCCTGTAGACGCCAAGGAGGTGCACATCACCGAGAATGTGCGCCGCATGGAGACCTTCGTGTCGGTGGGCAAGCCTTCCGCGCTGGTTTTGACCGGCAAGGGGCTTGAACTCAAGCCTGTGACGCATCCCAACGATCTGGTGGCGAGCGAGGAGGCGACGTTTGAATTCCAGCTTGACGGCAAGCCTGCTGCGGACCTCGATGTGGAACTGGTGGCCGACGGCATCCGCTATCGCGACGGCGTGGAACCGATCAAGCTCAAGACCGACGCGAACGGCGTGCTCAAGGTGAAGTTCCCGCGCGCCGGCCTGTTCTGGTTGAGCGCCGATGCGAAGGACAACAAGACCACGGTCGCCAAGGCCACCGAACGTCGTCTGGGTTACGTGGCAACTTTGGAAGTGCTGCCTTAATCGATGAGCACAGCGCCGCGAGTCCGTTTCGACGCCAGCGTCTGGCGACTGCCAAAGGCCACTGAAGTGGCTGGCGGCAGCGCGCCGCGCGCCGATTTTTCGGCGCAGCATTGGCGCGCGCCGATCATGCAACATCAACAGGACTCGCGTGTTCACAAGCTCAGCGGGCAGACGATGGGTACCACGTGGTCACTTCATCTGCCTAACCCTGAATTTCTCCCACTTGAGCCGGTGCAGGCGCTGATCCAGTCTGTGCTGGATGAGGTCATTGCGCAGATGAGCAATTGGGAGCGCGATTCGGTGATCTCACGCTTCAATAGTGCGCCTGCGGGCAGTTGGCATGACTTGCCCGCCGAGTTCGCCCAGGTGCTGAGCGTGGCCATGCACTGGGCCGAACGCTCGGGCGGTGCGCTCGATCCGACGATGGGCGCGCTGGTGTCGCTCTGGGGCTTCGGCCCGCGCGTTGAGCCGCTGAAGTCGCATTCGGGAGAGCTGCCTTCAACTGCTCAGATCGAGGCGTTGCTTGCGATGTCAGGCCATGAACGGCTTGCTTGGCAGGTTGGCGATATGCGTTTGCGGCAACCGGGTGGTCTGCAGCTCGATCTTTGCGGCCTTGCCAAGGGATTGGCGGTGGATTGGGTGGTTCAGCGCCTTCAAGAAGCGGGCTGGGACAGCGGTCTGTTCGAGATTGGCGGCGAGCTGCGAAGCTGGGGCGAGAAGCCCGGCGGCGGCGCATGGCAGGTGCAGCTCGGCAGTCAGGGCGATGCAGATACCGAGCCGCTGGTCGTCGCCGTGAAGAACGCCGCCTTCGCCACGTCGGGCGACTGGTGGCATCATTTTTTTGCGGATGGCCAACGCTATTCTCACACGCTCGATCCGCGCAACGGCTGGCCGATCACACATGCGCTCGCGAGCGTCACCGTTCACCACGAAGCCTGCATGCATGCCGATGCGCTGGCAACGGTGCTCACGGTGCTGGGGCCTGCGCAAGGCATGGCATTTGCCGATGCGAACGATGTGGCGGCGGTGTTCCAGGAACATGACGCAGCGCCGCGCATGACGGCAACTTGGAAGGCGCGATTCGCAACATGATGCTTGATTGGGTGGTTTCTCCGGCGCGTTGGGCGGGTGCAGCGGGGCTGGTGTTCGCCTACTCCGCGCTGTGCGCGCGGGTGGCATGGGTAACGCGGCAAAAACGCCTCGACATTTCGCGCGACAACGACGTGCCTGCGGGCCAGTCGCAATGGCCGGCCGTGCTGGTGGTCTATGCCAGCCAGACGGGACAGGCCGAGGGCATCGCCCGCGAGGCCACGCGCATGTTGCGCGAGAGCGGGCTGCGGGTGACGTTACTGCCCATCGATGGGCTGAACACAGAGATTCTGATGGCGCATGAGCGCAGCCTGTGGATTGTCTCGACCACGGGTGAGGGTGATGCGCCCGATCACGCATTGCGGTTTGTGCAGCAGGTGCTGCCGCAGGATGTGGACCTGAAGAACCATGATACACAGGTGCTTGCGCTCGGTGATCATGAATACAAGCAGTTCTGCGCATTCGGCGAACAGATTCAGCAATGGTTGCTCGCGCAGGGTGCCGCAAGTGAGCTGGTCTGCGTCGACAACATGCATCGTGCAACGCTGCAGGCTTGGCAGTCTCGGGTCAACACGTTGACCCAAGAATGGCTCGGCGACGCGGGTGAATCGCAGCCACCAGCGTCGGCACGCGAGGATTGGCTGCTCGCGCCCGCGAGCACGCTGTTCACGTTGAAAGCGCGCAGCTTGCTCAATCCCGGTAGCGAAGGCGGGGCGCTCTACCGGCTCGATTGGGTGGTGGCTGGCGGCGAGCTGCCTGAGTGGCAATCGGGCGATCTCGCATCGTTGTGTGTGCCCACAGATCCGGAGCATGCGCGCGACTATTCGATCGCCTCCATCATGGCCGACGGGCATTTACAGATGCTGGTGCGACAAAGCACGCGCGAGGATGGCACACCGGGCGTGGCTTCAAGCTGGCTTTGCAGAGGTATCAAGCCGGGCGATCAATTGCCTCTGACCGTGCGTCAGCACAGCAGTTTCCGGCTGGGCGACAACACAGAGCGTCCTCTGATCCTGATCGGCAATGGCTCGGGTCTCGCGGGGCTGTTCAGTCACATCCGCGCGCGGATCGCTGCGGGGCGAGGTGAGCAATGGTTGGTCTATGGCGAGCGCAGTCCCGCGCATGATGCGATCTGCGGCGAGCAGCTCGAACACTGGCTGCGTGCGGGGCAGATCGAGCGACTGGATCGTGCATGGTCACGCGATGGCGAGCGCAGGACCTATGTGCAGGATGTGCTGGTTGCGCAGGCCGATGAACTCCAGCGCTGGGTTGCGCGCGGTGCGGCGATCTATGTTTGCGGCAGTCTGCAGGGCATGGGGCAGGGCGTGCATGCTGCCCTCAAGCAGGTTCTGGGGGGTGAGTGCGTTCAGGCGCTCACGCAGTCGGGCCGCTATCGCCGCGACGTGTATTGAAGGCGCCTCAGTTCGTTGCCGAATCCGCTGCGATCAGGGCCATCAGCGCGGTGAGGCGTGGGTCTTCGCCAATCGGCGTCTGAAGTCGAAATTCCAGAGAGGGGTGTTGCAACTGCAACGCATGGACCATGCGCGGCAGGTCTTCGCGAGCATGGCGCCCCGCGCCCAGAAACATGGGCATCACGCTGATTTGGTGGATGCCCTCTGCTGCCCAGCGTGCGACAACGGAGGGCAGGTCGGGCTCGGTCAGTTCAAGATAGGCACAGGCGACGGCCACGTCATTGCGTTGCGACGCAATCAGGCTGGCGACCGCCTCGATGGGCAGCCGCCATTGCGGATCACGCGAGCCGTGGGCGAACAGGATGACGCCAGTATCAGGCATGTGGCTCGTCCGCTAACGTCTGAGCACCAGCCAGCCAAAGGCCGCGAGTGACAGCAACGAGTAGATCAACCCCGGCGCGGCTGCCGTGAGCATGGGCGACCAGTTCTGCAGATTGCCCGCAAAGCCGAACACGTTGTTGAGCAAGAAGAAGCTGATGCCGGCCATCACCCCGCCGAACACATAGCCCGCGATGCCGCCCGAGCGGAAGTGCAGATAGGCGAACGGCAGCGACAGCACAACCATCACCAGACAGCTCAGTGGATAGAAGACCTTGCGCCAGAACTCGATGTCGTAGCGCTGGGTGGACTGGCCGTTGGCCTCGAGATGGCGGGTGTACTGGAACAGCTCAAGCGTGGACATCTTGTCCGGCTTGAGCACGGCGGCGGCGACCATGCTCGATGTGATGCGGGTCTTCCAAGTGAACTCGGGCTTTTCGGTGCGCTCGACGTTCATGTCGCCGTTGGCGCTGCGCTGGAACACGCTGCGACGCACGTTCTCGAGCACCCAGCCGTCGTTGTTGGTGTTGAAGTGTCCGCGCTCGGCCTGTGTGGTCGATGCGGTGTAGCCATCGGCGTCGAATTCGAAGATGCGCACGTTGCGCATTTCGCCTTGGGTGTCGATGGCGCGCACGTTCACCGCAAAGCTGTGGTCGGCCTGACGTTCCTTGAGCCACGCGCCGGTGACGCCGGTGGTGATCTGTCCCATGCGCCGAGCTTTGACCAACTCGGCGGCCTTTTCGCTGACCGGAGAGATGTAGTCACCCATCACAAAGGTGAACGCGACAAAGGCGCTGCCGAGAATCAGCAGCGTGCTGAGAGCCCGCCAAGGGCCGAGGCCGCTGGTGCGCATGATGGTGAATTCGGAGGTCTGCGCGAGTCGTGCCATCACGAAGATGGTGCCAATGAGCACCGTGATGGGAAGCAATTCATACAGATGCTGGGGCACGCGCAGGGTCACATAGAGCAGGGCGTGCATCAGTTGGTAGCTCTTGCTGATCCAGCGCAGCTCGTCGACGAGATCGAAGAAGAAGAAAAGCGCAAGAAACGCCAGCGTGACAAAGCCCACGCCCGCGATGACCTCGCGGTAGATGAAACGGCGGATGGTCTTCATGCAGCTCCCTTTGCTGCAGTCCTTGCAGTATGGCCGCCCGAGAACAACGAGCGGATCGACCATTGGTTGTGGCGTGCAGTCAGCAGCAGCAGCGCCAGAGCAAACGCGCTGCCGTGCAGCAGGACAATGAAGGAAACCATTCCGATACGTTGTGCCGCGACCCAGCTTTGGCCGACAGTCATGAGGTTGTAGTAGACGACGAACGCAAACAGCGCAAACGCCATGCTGCTGCTGCGACCGGCACGTGGATTGACCACGGCGACGGCCAGGCCGAGCACCACAAAGTTGAGCGCAGCAAAGGCGAGACCAACGCGCCAGCCCAGTTCGCCCTGAAATGCGGGAATGGCCGAGCCGACCAATTCCAGCGTACTGCGCGTCTTGAGCGCCACATCGTCGATACCGCCGGACTGGGAGTCACCCACGCGGGTACCGTATTCCTGGAACTCGCTCACGCGCAGGCCGGGTTTGCCCAGCGGCATCTCCAGGCGCTGGCCGTTGAACAGCAGAGCCATGCGGTCACCGTTGCGCACCTCGAGGCGTGCGCTTTCGGCGGAGGTCACGGTTTCCTTGGTGGGCTCGTTGGTGGCGATGAAGACGTTGCTGGCCGAGGTCGCATCGGGAGAGTCACGGTCGATGAAGAACACGCGGGAGCCGTTGGACGACTCCTGAAACTGGCCGGGCGCGATGCGGTCGACGTCGCTGCGCTGCTCATACTGCGATTTGAGTTCCTGGATCTGTTGATTCGCCCAAGGCCAGACGACGAGCGACAGGGCCGCAATCGCCAGCATCACCGGCCAGGCGAAGCGCAAGAGCGGTGGCAGCAGACTCATGAGGCCACGGCCGCTGGCGAACCAGATGACCATTTCGCTATCACGGTACATGCGCGAGAGAACCCCCACGATGGCGACGAACAGGCAAAGGCTCAGAATGGTGGGCAACTGGCCGAGGACGGTATAGCCCATGACCAGCATGACGTCCTGTGGATTGACGCTGCCGCGCGAGGCTTGACCAAGGGTGCGGATCAGCATCATGGTCATGACGATGGTGACAAGCACCACCAGCGTCGCGCCAAAACTGCGTGCCAGCTCCTTGCGGATGGATGAATCGAATAACATTGTGTCGAAGGAAAACGTCAATTATGAACTTCGAACTGACCACTCTCACTTTATCTGCAGCTTCCAGCCAGAAATGCGATGCACTCATCGTGCTGGTGCCAGAAGGCGTGAAACCCGGCAAGGATGCGGTATCCGCCATTTTGGCGCAGGCACTCAAATCGGGCGATCTCGAACTCAAGGCGGGCAAGAATCTGCAGATCTATGCGTCGCCACTGCTGGCGGCGCGTCGGGTGATTCTGGCCGGAACCGGTGATGGTAGCGTGCGCAGCGTGCGTCTGGCGCTTGCCGCAGTCGCAAATGTCCTGAAATCCCCCAAGGTCAAGAAGGCCGTTGTGGTCTTTGCGGGCAAGGCATCGGGCGAAGCGGTTGCGACGGCCGTGCAGTGCTGCGCTGATCTGAGCTACGTCTACACGACGACCAAGTCCAAGGCTGAGCCGGTGGCGCTCGCCCGTCTGGTGGTGGGCGTGGAGGATTCGGCCAAGGTCAAGTCGGCTTTCGACATGGCCTGCGCCGTTGCCAAGGGCGTGGGTTTTGCGCGCGAATGGGCGAATCGCCCCGCCAACCACGCCACTCCCACCATGCTTGCCAACGCCGCCAAGGGCCTGACGACGACCGGCATCACCTGCAAGGTGCACGGCCCGGCAGAAGTTGCCAAGCTTGGCATGGGCGCGTTCCTGGCGGTGGCCCAGGGCTCGGCTGAACAGCTGCGCTTCATCGAGCTGCGCTACAACGGTGCGGCCAAGTCCGAAGCGCCCGTGGTGCTGATCGGCAAGGGCATCACGTTCGACACCGGTGGCATCTCGCTCAAGCCTGCGGCCGAGATGGACGAAATGAAGTTCGACATGGGCGGTGCGGCCAGCGTGCTCGGCGTGTTCGCCGCGCTGGCGGAACTGCGTCCGGCCGTCAACGTGGTCGGTCTGATTCCCGCCTGCGAGAACATGCCTGACGGTAAGGCAGTCAAACCCGGCGACGTGGTGACCAGCATGAACGGCCAGACCATCGAAATCCTCAACACTGACGCCGAAGGCCGTCTGGTCCTGTGCGATGCGATCACCTACGCCGCGCGCTTCAAGCCGCAAGCGCTGGTGGACATCGCGACGCTGACGGGTGCCTGTGTGATTGCGTTGGGCAACCAGCGCAGCGGCCTGTTTGCGTCCGACGACGCACTTGCAGCTCAGTTGCAGGCAGCGGGCGACGCGGCGCAGGATCTGTGCTGGCGCATGCCGCTCGACGATGAATACGGCGAAGGTCTGCGCAGCAATTTCGCGGACGTGGCCAACGTGGCTGGTCGCGCGGGTGGTGCGATCACGGCGGCCAAGTTCCTGCAGCGCTTCACCGGCAGCATGCCGTGGGCTCATCTGGACATCGCCGGAACCGCATGGAAGAGCGGGGCGGCCAAGGGCGCCACGGGTCGTCCCGTGGGTTTGCTGATGCACTATCTCGCCAATGTGGCGGGCAGCTCCAAGCCAGCGCCTAAGCCAGCGCGCAAGAAGCCCGTGGCCCGCAAGACCGCGTGACTCGGCGTGATGGATACCCGCCCCGAGGTCACATGACGGAAGTAGCTTTTCATTTCAACGCGCCGGACAAGCTGGCCTACGCCTGCCGCTTTGCGCGCAAGGCGTTCAAGCGCGGCCTGCGCGTAGTGGTAACTGGAAGTGCCGCGGATTTGCAGGCGCTTGATCGCATGATGTGGGCGTTGGGCCCCACGGATTTTGTGGCGCATGCGCTTGCCGACGGCGATCCAGAGGTGGTCGCGGTGTCGCCCGTGCTGCTTGCTGTGGATCCGCAGTCGGTTGCGCCGCGTGACATGCTGCTCAATCTGGGTGGTCAGATTCCGCCCGGGTTTGATCAGTTCGAGAAAGTGATCGAGGTCGTGAGTTCGAGCGATGAACAAGATCGCCAGCTCGCGCGCACGCGCTGGCGTCAGTACGCTGCAGACGGTTACGAGATCGTTCGCCATGATCTGGTTTTGAAAGAAAATGCCTGACCATGGCATCCGCTCCTTCCTCCTCCCCGCCGAAGTTCGTTCCCACGCTGACCGAAGAGGTGGAGCTGCCCGCCGAATCACGTGATTTGTACGCTCAGGACGCGTCGTCGGCTCCGGTGGAAATCCCCGGTGGCTACGAACTGCCCGGGGGCGTCTCGGACGAAGACGAGACATCCGTTTCGACGCGGCCGCTGGATCCGGATGCTGTTCCCGAGTTGGTTTCCGTGGTGGATGTGGAAGAAATCCATCACGAGTTTGCCGAGATCCCGGAAGTCTCTGATGTGGTGGACGAAGCGGAGCTCGAATCAACGATTGCTGTGGACTCTAAGGAAGAATCGCTGGCGGTTGTTGAAGATGCAGCGATGGCCAGCACGGCGGTTGCCGAGTTTATTGCCGCCGATCCTGAGGCTGGGCTCGAACCACAACCCGTGGCGCAGGCCCAACCCGCTACGCTGCCTGATGGTTACGAAGAGTATGTGGTTCATCGCGTGATGCAGCGCGTGGACGTGCTGCTCGAGCAGCGCTTGCGCGAAGCCATCGCGCTGGTGATCCAGGAGCAGACCCGTTCCATCGTTCCGCGCCTGCGTGAAGAGGTGGAATCGGTGGTCCGGCAGTCGGTTTACGAGGCCGTCGCCGACGAGCTCGCCTCAACGCAGAAGTGATGTCTTGAGCGGTCGAGGGCCGTACTGTCCCCATCGACCGGGTCGTACCAGCAGGGATTTCCCGAGTGTGGTGCGGCACGTACGCTCCAAGCGATGTCAGCACGCTTTTTTGAAGACATGCCTAGCGCACACAAGGCTTCAGAAAACACACCCAATCTGAGCGCCATCCGCGCCCAACAAGGCCCGTACATGGTGTATGCATTAACTGGCCCGCAAATTGCATAGTCAACGTGTCCCGACGCGTTCCGTCATTCTGAGATTCCCTAGTGTTTCAGATTATGAATTGCGCTATGTTTCACCGCGTTGGGACAAAAACCAAATATCTCAGCGTTCTTTAAATTGGAGATTCGTATGCAATTGAAGTTGAAGTTGACTGTAGCTGCTGCAATTGCAGCAGTGGCCGGCATGGCAGCCGCTCAAGAGGTGGTGAAGATCGGTCATGTGGCGCCAGTATCTGGGCCGCAAGGACACTATGGCAAGGACAACGAAAATGGCTCGCGCATGGCCATTGATGATCTGAACGCCAAGGGTGTGACGATCGGTGGCAAGAAGGTCAAATTCGAGTTGATGGCTGAAGACGATGCTGCTGATCCCAAGCAAGGCACGGCTGCGGCGCAAAAACTGTGCGACGCCAAGGTTGCTGGCGTCGTTGGTCACCTGAACTCGGGTGTGACGATTCCAGCTTCCAAGATCTACAACGACTGCGGCACTCCCATGGTCACGGGCGCGGCCACCAACCCGAACCTGACCAAGCCGGGCTACGACACGACCTACCGTATCATCGCCAACGACAATGCTCTGGGCGCTGCGTTGGCCGCGTACACCGCGGACACGCTGAAGCTCAAGACCGTTGCAGTGATCGACGACCGCACCGCCTATGGACAGGGCTTGGCCAGCGTTTTCAAGAAGGTTGCTGCCGAAAAGGGCATCAAGATCGTCGAAGAGCAGTTCACCACCGACAAGTCCACCGATTTCATGGCGATTCTGACGGCCATCAAGGCCAAGAATCCCGATGCGGTGTTCTATGGCGGCATGGATGCACAGGCAGGTCCCATGCTGCGTCAGATGGCGCAACTGGGTATGACCAATCAGAAGTATTTCGGCGGCGACGGCTTCTGTACGTCCGAGTTGGCCAAGTTGTCGGCTGGTGCCCCGACGCTGGGTAATGTGGTCTGTGCAGTGGGTGGTGCTTCGCTCGAGAAGATGCCTGGTGGCAAGGACTGGAAGGCTCGCTACGACGCCAAGTTCCCAGGCCAGTTCCAAGTCTACAGCCCGTATACATACGATGCGACGATGCTGTTGGCCGATGCGATGGTACGCGCGGGCTCTTCGGATCCCAAGAAGTATATCCCCGAGCTGAAGAAGTCCAACTACCAGGGTGTCACTGCAAAGATTGCCTTCGAAACCAATGGCGAAATGAAGAACCCTGCTGTGACTCTGTTCGCTTACAAGAACGGCGAGAAGGTGCCACTGAACTGATCATCGGATCAGCAATGCAAAAAGGACCCTTGAGGTCCTTTTTGCTTCTTGTGAGCAGGGTCTCCGATGGAATGGAGAGGGACAAGTGCCGTGCGACTCGTCAGCGGCGCACCTGCAGTGCGCCCGGGTTCACAATATTGGTCGGTGTACCCTTGATGTAGTTGATCACGTTGTCGAACGCGGCGCCAAAATACAGCTCGTAGCTGTCTTGTTCCACATAGCCGATGTGCGGAGTGCAAATGCAGTTCTCTAGCCGGAGCAGGGCGTGCCCCTGCAGAATGGGTTCGCTTTCGAACACATCCACCGCCGCCATGCCGGGACGGCCACGATTCAGGGCGGCAATCAATGCGTCAGGCTCGATCAGTTCTGCGCGCGACGTGTTGACGATCAGCGCAGTGGGCTTCATCTGGCTGAGGTCTTCCAGCGTGACGATGTTGCGGGTTTCTTCGTTCAGGCGCAGGTGCAGGGAAATCACATCGCACTGCGAAAAGAACTCGGCGCGCGTGGAGGCGACCTGAAAACCATCGCTCAATGCCTGTGCGCGCGACGCCTCGCGGCCCCAGACACGCACATTCATGCCGAAGGCCTTGGCGTAGCTGGCGACGATGCGGCCGATTTTGCCGTAACCCCATATGCCGAGCGTTTTGCCGCGCAGCACCATCCCGAGGCCGAAATTTGGCGGCATCGACGCGGAGCGCATGCCGGACTGCTGCCACGCTCCGTGCTTGAGATTGGCGATGTACTGGGGTAGGCGTCGCATGGCCGCCATAATGAGCGCCCAGGTCAGTTCGGCTGGTGCCACCGGCGAGCCCACACCTTCTGCAATGGCAATGCCCTTTTCGGTGCAGGCCGCCACGTCAACGTGCGAGCCAACCTTTCCGGTCTGTGCGATGAGTTTGAGGCGCGGCAGTTTTTCCACCAGTTGTCTGGTGATCTGGGTGCGTTCGCGGATCAGCACGATGACATCAGCATCCTTCAGCCGGACCGACAATTGGCCGAGGCCCTTGACCGTGTTCGTGTAAACCTTGGCGGAATATCGTTCGAGACGTTCGGCGCAGTGGAGCTTGCGTACGGCGTCTTGATAGTCGTCCAAAATTACTATGTTCATGTTGTTTACTGCAACTGCAGGGCGGACCCGGACTGGCGCGCGGGCGGCGCACTGAAAATTCAAACTGTTCGAGGCTACACGACTTATATCGTGCGCATAGTGGTCATTGTCGTTGATGAAGCCGTACGAACACCAGTGAATCGCCTGAATTGGGGCAAATTCAAACACAAGCTTACAGCGATGAACGCGGTTTCAGGGGCTTGCGCCGTCAACGCTACCCAATGTACGGACGTTGATCAAGGGTAGATAGCCTGACGTCAGTCAATACCGGCGCTTACAGCTGTTGTGGAGTGATGCAGGTCAAGACCGCTTCAAGTGCGTACCATAGCGGCGCTTTCACGAATCAGGGTAGCCGAGGGGCGGAGTGCGCGCAGAATGGTTGTGTTCCCGCTGCTCGATTCGAATGGCGTGATGATTTATCAAGAAGGACTAGAAGAGACCCATGACTGAACAAATTGCTTCGCTTCGCTCGGAGTCGCGCGCCGGCCTCGGCAACAAGGTGCGTGCGGGCCTCATGGGGCTGATGCTGATGACGCTGGGAGCTGCAGCCTCGGCTCAGGTCTATGTCGGCGGCTCGGTGAGCGGCCAGATTGCGCCCGGCGTCTACGGACGGGTCGACATTGGCGGCGCACCACCGCCACCGGTGATCTATCAGCAACCTGTGATCATTGCACCGCCGCGCGTGGTTGTTCCAGGACCTCCTGTTTACATGTACGTGCCGCCAGGCCATGCCAAGCACTGGGGAAAGCATTGCGCGAGGTACGGTGCCTGCGGCCAGAATGTGTATTTTCTGAGGAATCCGCCACCACAGTTCCATCACGCGCCGCCCCCTCCACGCCATGGGCGTGATCGTGATGATCGCTGGGATCGCCACGACCGTCATGATCGCGACCACTACCGCGATGATCGTCCGGGCCGTGGAAATGGTCACGGCAATGGGCACGGCCATGGTCGTGGTCACGACCGCGACTGAATCAACATTTTCTCGGTTCAGAGCAATGATCTGAACATGGAATTGATTCCACTTTCCCCGTTGGTTGTGGCTACAGGGTTTAAGCTTGGCTTCCATGGCCAACGTCACTTTCTCCCCTCCTTATTCGCCTGCGGATCAAGTAGCCAATCAGCTGCGTGACCGCGGGTTTGCTGTTTTGCAGCCCAGCGATGTTGCCAACTGGATCGGCTGCACCCTGGAAGAGCTGCTGGCTCTGTCTGGCGATTGGGCGGATCTGCCTCCGGATGAGTTTTTGAAGGACGGCGGACGCTACCGCCGGCGTCGTCATTCCTGCTTTGTCGTGGAGGGTGGCAACTATGAGCGGGTGCCTCATCGCGCACACTGGCAGCCTGTGGAATACAACGCACTGCATGGCGGCATGCAGCGCTGGTTTGCGCCCATCCAGGACGCGACCATAGCGCATACGGTCTGGCCGAAGATGATGTGCGCGCTCGCCCAGTTAACCCAGAATGCCATTGCCCGCGATACCACGCCGCAGCCTTGGTTCATCGAGGCGCATCAATTCCGGATCGACACATCGGACGGCATTGGTCGCCCGACGCCCGAAGGCGCGCACCGGGACGGCGTGGATCTGGTGGCGGTGTTCCTCGTCGGTCGACAGGATGTGAAGGGCGGCGAAACCCGGATCTTCGAGGCTACGGGCCCCAATGGTCAGCGCTTCACCTTGACCGAGTCTTGGTCTCTGATGCTTCTCGACGATGCCCGCATGATCCATGAGACCACTCCCATTCAGCCGGAAGCGGCCGGTGGCTGGCGTGATACGCTGGTCGTCACTTGCCGCGCGGGGGATTTTCAAGCGGCCAAGGGAACGGATCGCGGTTGATGTGAGTCAATTCTCTATGTGGAGAATCGGAGCAAACTCACTAACAGCTTCGATACATTGATTGGGCACTCAAGGACTCTCTGTACGAATTTGCTCGTGCGGAGGAGTCGAAAGCCTTTTTAGCCTAGGAGAAATTCATGTTTACCAATATTCTGATTCCCGTCGACGGCTCCACGACAGCGCTCAGCGCGGTTTCCAAAGCGGCTGGTCTGGCCAAGACCTTTGGCAGCAGCGTGACCGTACTCTATGTTGTTGATCCGTATCCATTCACCGGCGTCGGCGCAGACTTCGCCTATGGCCAATCGCAATACCTCAGCGCAGCCAGCGCCGAGGCCAATTCCGCGCTGGATGCGGCCAAGGTGGCACTGAATGAGGCCGGTATCGACAAGGTGATCACCAAGGTGGGTGAAGGGCATGCCATTCACGAAGGCATCATTCGCGCCGCCAAGGAAGTGGGCGCCGATCTGATCGTCATGGGCTCGCACGGGCGCAAGGGGCTGGAAAAGCTGGTGCTGGGTAGCGTGACGCAGCGCGTGTTGGGCGTCTCCGACATTCCTGTGCTCGTGGTGCGCGAATAATTCACAGCGTCCTGACCTTCATTCAAACAAAACGGCCCTTCGAGGGCCGTTTTGTTTGAGGGCTGAGCAATGCAGGCTGAACGAGGAGGTTCAAGTGCCAAACAGGCGGGACAGCCAGCCTTTTTTCTTGTTGCGCTGTTCCAGTTCTTGCAGGACTTCGGCCTTGATGCGCTGAGCTTCGGCGGATGGGCCACCTTGTTGCGCCATCCGCAGATAAGTCCGAGCGGCGTCCACATAGCCGTGGTCTTCGTTGCGGATATGGTTAAACAGCCAGCGCGACAGCATGCCGTGCAGTTCGGCTGTGACATCTTCTCCGGCATCGAATCGCGCCTGAAACAGCGCGACACGCTTGGCAAACAACTCGTGGACCTTCTTGTGCGGCCCCGAAAAAAGATAGCCTGCGTTTTCCATCAGCGCTTCCTCGAACACGAAGTGGGAGAGGGTGTAGTCCACCATCTCTCCGATCACTTCACCGAGCTCTTCCCGGTCGTGGGTCGTTCTCAGTTCGTGAAGCTTGTTGATGTATTCGACGATGCGACGATGTTGCTTGTCGATCTCATCAATACCCGTATCGAGCTCGGGCAACCAAACCAGCAAAGCCATTGGGTTCTCCAATATCTGTGTATGGAGAAGTATTTCTGACTATGGGTGTTCGCATCATGATTTAGGTCATGCGCTGTCGAAGATGGGCTTCAGTATTGGGATTGCATACCTATTTCAAGTTGATTGCCGATTGATTTATTGCACCTGCACTCAGCCATGAGTGCAGGTGACTGTCCGTGAAGGATCACTCGATCTTCACGCCGGAGGCTTCCACGATGCCCTTCCATTGTGTGTATTCCGTGTTCAGCAGCTTGCTGAAATCGGCGGGCGACATCGCGAGCGGCTCCGCGCCTTGGGCGTGGATTGCGGCCTTCATTTCGGGCGTGGCGAGCAGCTTGTTGATCTCGGTATTGAGCGTGGTCACGACGCTGGCGGGCGTGCCTGCGGGAGCCATCACGCCGTACCAGGTACTCACGTCGAAGCCCTTGTAGCCGGACTCGGCAATCGTCGGCACATCGGGCAGCGACGAACTGCGTTTGGCAGAGGTGACCGCGAGTGGGCGCAGCTTGCCGGACTGGATCTGGCCCATGGCCGATGGCACGGAAGACACGAGCAGGTCGACGTTGCCGGCCAGCGCGTCCATCATCGCGGGGTTGGAACCCTTGTAGGGCACGTGGCTCAGCTTGATGCCTGCGGCTTTCTCGAACAGGTCGCCAGCGAGGTGGATCGAGGTGCCGTTGCCGGGCGAACCATAGGTCACTGTGCCGGGATGGGCCTTGGCGGCGGCGATCACGTCGGCCAGCGTCTTGTACTTGGAGTTCGCGGAGGTGGCAATGATCACGGGCGTGTAGGCCACGTGCGCGACGGCGGTCAGATCCTTGGTGGGATTCCAGGGCAGGCTCTTGTAGAGCCATGGGCCGATGACGAGGTTGTCCTTCTGACCCATGACGATGTCATAGCCGGTGGGCTGGGCCTTGGCCACTTCGCCGATGCCGATAGTGCCGCCCGCGCCGGGCTTGTTGTCGGCCACGACGGTCCACTTGTTGGTCTTGCTCAGTTCGTTGGCGACGAGGCGCGCCAGAATGTCCGTGCCGCCGCCCGGTGGGAAGGGAATGACCAGACGTACGGGCTTGGTCGGATACGCAGCGGGAGCTGTCTGTGCGTGGGCAAAGCCGCCAGCGGCCAGAGCGGCCAAGGCGGTCGTCGCTGCAATTGCGGTTGTGAAAGTGCGGCGCATCATCATGATGTGAAAGTCTCTCCTGCAGATGGAAAAAGGCCCCTTCTGGCAAGCCAGCGGGGCCTTGTTGTCGGACACCAGCGCGAATCTTAGCGCCTGCCCAGACGCAATAGTACTCGTGGTTTCACGAGTTTCACACGCGTTCGAAGATGGCAGCGATGCCTTGGCCGCCGCCGATGCACATTGTCACCAGCGCGTACTTGCCTTGGATGCGTTCGAGTTCGTGCAGCGCCTTTACCGTGATCACTGCTCCGGTCGCCCCGATGGGGTGGCCCAGCGAAATGCCGGAACCGTTCGGGTTCACCTTGGCGGGGTCGAGGCCCAGATCGCGGGTGACGGCGCAGGCTTGGGCTGCAAAGGCTTCGTTGGCTTCGATCACGTCCAGATCGTTGATGGTGAGGCCGGCCTTCTCGAGCGCCAGCTTGGTCGCGGGCACGGGGCCGATGCCCATGAACTTGGGATCGACACCGGCGTGCGCATAGGCCACCAGGCGCGCCATAGGCTTGAGGCCACGGGCCGCTGCCGTCTTGGCTTCCATCAGCACCAAGGCTGCGGCCGCGTCGTTGATGCCCGAGGCGTTGCCTGCGGTGACGGTGCCGTTTTCTTTGGCGAACACGGGCTTGAGCTTGGCAAAGTCGGCAGCGGTGGCGCCAGCGCGAAAGTGCTCGTCGGTCACGTACTGCACGTCACCCTTCTTGGACTTGAGCGTGACGGGCACGATCTGGTCCTTGAAGTAACCTGCGGCAGTGGCGCGCTCGGCGCGGTTGTGGCTTTCGACGGCCAGGTTGTCCTGGTCCTCGCGGGTGATTCCCCACTTGGCGGCGATGTTCTCGGCCGTCACGCCCATGTGGATGTTGTGGAACGGGTCGTGCAGGGCGCCGATCATCATGTCGATCATCTTGAAGTCGCCCATGCGTGCGCCCCAGCGGCTGGTGAGCGATGCGTAGGGAGCGCGGCTCATGTTCTCGGCACCAGCACCGATGGCGATGTCGGTGTCGCCCAGCAGAATGGACTGGCTGGCGTTCACGATGGCCTGCAGGCCCGAGCCGCACAGACGGTTCACGTTGTAGGCGGGCGTGCCTTCGCCGCAGCCGCCATTGATGGCCGCCACGCGCGAGAGGTACATGTCCTTGGGTTCCGTGTTCACCACATGGCCGAACACGACGTGACCGACATCCTTGCCGTCCACGTTGGCGCGAGCCAGCGATTCGCGCACGACGGTGGCGCCGAGTTCGGTGGGTGGAACGTCCTTGAGGCTTCCGCCGAAGGTGCCAATGGCAGTACGGACGGCGCTGACAACAACTACTTCACGGGACATGATGGGTCTCCTGTTGGTTTGATCGAAAAGAGGCGGTGAAAAAACGCGCCGATCGCATGTAACCGGCAACTACGTATTCAGCTACGTATTGTGCAGCGCACCAATTCAAATGTCGCGCACATCCGCGACAGGGTTTTCCCCATAGTCTGCGCGATTCAAGTACGCCAGCACACGCGCTGCCGCATCGGCTGGCGAAGTGAGCTTGCTGCCCGTTTTGAGCGCCTCGAAATTGCCGATGTCAGGGAAGTCTGCGGGATTCGCACCGCGCAGCTGAACTTGCATGTCGGTGTCAATCACGCCCGGGGCGAGCGAGCAGAGCTTGGCACCGTTCGGCTTGAGCGCTTCTTCGAGTGCGGCGCAGCGGGTGAACATGTCCATGCCGGCCTTTGCCGTGCAATACGCCGCCTGTGATGCCATAGGCTTGCGACCGAGGCCGGACGAGATGTTGAGCACCTTGCGCGGGCTGTTCCAGCTGTCGGTGGCGACAAGAAATGCGCCGGCCAGCGCCATCGGAGCCTCAAGCCCCACGCGCATGGCGTTCTGCAGATCGGCTACGGCAATGTGGCCGAGCGGTGCGATGCGCGGAATCACGCCCGCGTTGTTGATCAGCGTGACACTGGCCCAGTCATCGCCATTCAGCGAGGAGAGCAGGGTGGTCAGGCGTTTAGCCGCTTCTTCGGGGTTGGCGAGATCCTGCTCCCATTGTTGCAACTGGTCTTCGTTGGTGGCGGCTTCCGCGAGCGCGTCGCTGGTCTTGCGCGCAATGCTGATGAGCATATGGCCTTCGCCGAGCAGTTGCTGGCCGATGGCAAGGCCCATGCCGCGCGAGCCACCAGTGAGGATGGTGAGATGTCTGGGAGAGTTCATGCGCTGATCTTAAGAGGAATACGGACGTTCGCCGCGCCACGGGGTCCGCAACAGCAACAGCATTCCGTCAACGAAAAATGTCCGCTTTCAAGCGCTTCTGAACTGTTCACGGACACTGAAGTCCAAGCAGGACAACGGTTCAGGCTTGCATTCGGCTTTTGGGCCTGAGCAGAATTTAGGCTGAGAGATCCGCATAGGAGCGCCGCGAACAGAAGTCTCGGCGTGCTCGGAGCGAGCAGATGGGCACGGCCAGGCTGCTTCGTCATCCCGACTTCGTCATCCCAAGGCGGATGTGCGTTGACAGGTGGCAAAGATCGCCAGCACAACGGCAAGGCCCAAGTGGACCCGGCGAATTCGGCACAAGGGCCTTGGTCGAGGCTGCGCTAAGTGGTCGACACGCCGGTGGGATCTACCGGCGCTGTGCTCGATGGTGCGCCGATCGACGACGGCGGACGGTCATGGCGCATGCTCTACCTGCAGCCGCCCCTTGTGGCCGAACTGACCGCCGACATCGCCGAAGGATGGACGGCGTCTGCCGTCGAGTTCACCCAGCCCACGGTCAGCAACAGGTTCATGGCAGGCCGTTTCCGGAAACTTTTCCAGGCGATGACTGCGGGCGGTACAGACCCCGATGCACTGGAGGCAGACGAGACGCTGCTGCTCTTGCTGAGTGGCTTGTTGCAGGCGAGGAATGGAGCGCTGAGGTCGGTGCCGGCCGGAATCGCTTCGGCGCGCACGCTGATCGACGACGACCCCGCCGCAGCACTGACCCTCACCGCCTTGGCCCGAGAAGCCAGGCTCAGCCGCTACCAGTTCTTGCGTGCATTCCACCGAGTGACCGGCTTGACGCCCCATGCCTACCTCATGCAGCGGCGCATTCATCGGGCGCGCCAACTGATTGATCGCGGTGTGCCGCTCGTCGAGGCGGCTGCCGACAGCGGCTTCTCCGATCAGAGCCACATGACGCGGCTGTTCGTGCGCAGCTTCGGCATGGCACCGGGCATTTACGCCAAGGCCGTTGGCTGAGTCCAACTGCCTGCAATTTCATTCAAGACGGCCAGGCGGCCGCAGGCGAGGATCGGGGCTGAATTCATTCCCCTTTTTGTCTAAGGCCCGATCTTGCGGTTCACCTACGCACCCAGCATTCACCGCGACTTCCCGGAACTCGCCACACGCGTTCTTAGCGTGGAGGGCTTGACTCCCAATGCGCCAGTCGCAGACCCTGTCGCCCGCTTCATCGCCATGGCCCAGCAACGCATCGCACACTCAACCGAGAGCGACCTGCCGGAGATCCAGGCTTGGCGGCGCGCTTTCGGGAAGATGGGACTGAAACCGACCCAGTACCGCTGCGCCGCCGAAGCGCTTCTTCGCCGGCTTCGCAAGGAAGGCGCCTTGCTTGCCTGCGTTCTTTCGCGTCCCGCTGTTCTCAAATGGATGCGACGGGGCTTCGCAGCGGCTTTCGTCGGGCTTGGGGTCAAGCTGGCCTTGATTCAGCGATAGGGGTGAGTTCATCGTGACCATCACATCGCTTGCACATCGCAGGAGCGAGGCAGGTGTAGGGTCTGAACGGTCTTCGGCGGCGATTGATTCTTCGAATCGGGCCGTGGAATTCATCGACCGCTAACTGCACTGCCAATTCGCGGAGAAACACAATCGCTACGTTCCGATCACGCCTGTATGCGTACTCGACGTCGTAGGTCGGCCATGTGTCGTGGATGACACGGCCGCCTGCGGTCTGATGGCGTTGCGTGAGACGCCCAATCGCCTTGCTGGTCGGCTGGGAGGCAAGCCGGGTCGGTATGACCGGACTTGTGACTTGCCCGGGTCATACATATACATGCTTGCGCCTGCTTGAGAGCGGAGGTGTGTTGAGCGAATCAAGCCCCCAAATACGCCTTTCGCACATCCGCATTGGTCAACAGCGCCTGACCCGAGTCTTCCAGCACGACCTTGCCGGTTTCCAGCACGTAACCACGATCCGCGATCTGCAGGGCGCGGTTGGCGTTCTGCTCGACGAGGAACACGGTCACGCCGTTGGCGCGGATGGTCTGGATGATCTCGAAGATCTGCGCGATGATCAGCGGGGCAAGGCCCAGCGTCGGCTCATCAAGCAGCAGCAGGCGCGGCTTGCTCATGAGCGCGCGGCCGATGGCGAGCATCTGTTGCTCACCGCCGGACATCGTGCCCGAGCGCTGGCCCGAACGTTCACGCAGGCGTGGGAACAGTTTGAAGACATGCTCGATGCCATCGGCGATTTCCGACTTGTTCAGAAAGAAGCCGCCCATCTTGAGGTTTTCCTCGACGGTCAGATCCTTGAACACTCGGCGGCCTTCCGGCGAGATGGCGATGCCCCTGCGCATGATGTGGTGGGTGGACATCTGGGTGATGTCCTCGCCCTCGAACAGGATCTTGCCGCCGCTCGCGCGCGGGTTGCCGCACACGGTCATCAACAGCGAGGTCTTGCCTGCGCCGTTGCTGCCGATCAGCGTGACGATCTCGCCCTGATTGACGTGCAGGCTCACCTTGTTGACGGCGCAGATCGCGCCGTAGTGCGTGGAGACCTGCTCCAGTTGCAACATGTGTTTGGCGCTCATCTCAGGCCTCTCCCAGATAGGCCTTGATGACCCGCTCGTTGTTGCGCACCTCATCGGGCGTTCCCATGGCGATCGGTTTGCCGTATTCCATGCACAGGATGCGCTCGGACACACCCATCACCAGACCCATGTCGTGCTCGATCAGCAGCACCGTTACACCGAATTCGGTGCGCAGGCGCTCGATCAGGTGCTGCAGCTCGACCTTCTCCTGCGGGTTCAGGCCCGCTGCGGGTTCGTCGAGCATCAACAGCTTGGGCTCGGTGATCATGCAGCGCGCGATCTCGAGGCGGCGCTGGTGACCATAGGCAAGGTTGCCGGCTTCGCGGTTGGCGAATTCGGCGATGCCCATGAACTCCAGCCACTTCATCGCGTTGGCGATGGCGGCCTTTTCGCTCTCGCGGTAGCCGCGCGTATTGAACAGGCCCCCGAGCACCGACTTGCTGGTGCGGCGATGCTGCGCGACCAGCAGGTTTTCCACGGCGGTCATGCTCTTGAACAGACGCACGTTCTGGAAGGTGCGCACCACGCCGCGCTGGGCGACGCTGTGGCTGCCGAGACCGGCAATCGACTCGCCCGCCAGCGTGATCACGCCGGTGGTGGGCTTGTAGAAGCCGCTGATGCAGTTGAACACCGTGGTCTTGCCAGCACCGTTGGGGCCGATGATGGCGAAGATTTCCTTCGGTTTGATGGCCATCTGCACACCGTCGACGGCCACCAAGCCGCCAAAGCGCATGCTCAGGTCTTTGACTTCGAGAAGATGGCTCATGCGTGCGCTCCATCCTTGTGGTTGCCGGAGTGGTTGCCTGTCGAAGGAACTTCCACGTGGTGGCGCTTCATGGGCAGCAGGCCCTGCGGGCGCCAGATCATCATCAGAATCATCACCAGACCAAAAATCAGCATGCGGTATTCGGAAAACTCGCGCGCCAGTTCAGGCAGCACGGTGATCAGGATCGCCGCAATGATCACACCCAGTTGTGAGCCCATTCCGCCCAGCACCACAATGGCGAGGATCAGCGCCGATTCGATGAAGGTGAACGACTCGGGATTCACGATGCCTTGGCGCGCCGCGAAGAACGCACCCCCGAAGCCCGCGAACATGGCGCCCAGCGTGAACGCCGAGAGCTTGATCTTCGTGGGGTTCAGGCCGAGCGAACGGCAGGCGATCTCATCTTCGCGCAGCGCTTCCCATGCACGGCCAATCGGCATGCGGATCAGTCGATTGCTGACGAGCAGCGTGAGGGTTGCGAGGAACAGCGCCGTCAGGTACAGGAAGATCACCATGTGCATGGTGTTGAACTCGATACCGAAAAACTGCGCGAACGTGGTGCCGCCTTCGGTGGCTGGCGAGCGCGTGAGCGGCAGGCCGAAAAACGTCGGCTTGGGAATGCTGGAGATGCCGTCCGGACCGCCGGTCCAGTCGTTCAGGTTCACCAGCAGCAGGCGGATGATTTCGCCGAAACCGAGCGTCACGATGGCCAGATAGTCACCGCGCAGGCGCAGCACCGGAAAGCCCAGCAGGAAGCCAAAGGTGGCCGATGCCAGCCCGGTGAGCGGCAGTGCCTCCCAGAAGCTCCAGCCCGCCCAGTGGTAGAGCAGGGCGTAGGTGTAGGCACCCACGGCGTAGAAGCCGACGAAACCCAGATCGAGCAGACCGGCGAAACCAACCACGATGTTCAGGCCGAGGCCTAGCATCACGTAGATCATGGCGAGCGTGGCGATGTCCACCGCGTTGCGGCCAGCCATGAAAGGCCAGGACACGGCGATCAGCGCGACCACGAGGTAGACCACGGGCCGTGCCTTGTCCGAGATGCTGGGCAACGAGGGCAAGCTGATGCCCTTGGTGGCGGACTTCAGCGCCGGGCGCAGCAGTTGCCAGAGGAACACGATGACACAGCCCCAGATCACGTAGTTCCACTGCGTGACCAGATAGGTGCGGATGCCCGCGCGCTCCAGATGCAGGCCGAAGATCGGAATGATCAGCAGCGCAGCAATGATGGTGGCGAAGATGGCGTTGCCGAGTTGAGAGCGGATCTTGTTCATCACACCTTCTCCACTTCAGGCTTACCGAGCAGACCAGTCGGGCGGAACAGCAGGATCAGCACCAGCAGGCCAAAGGCCACGATGTCCTTGTATTCCGACGATATGTAGGCTGCGGCGAAGGTCTCGGCCACGCCCAGTACCACACCGCCGAGCATCGCGCCCGGAATGCTTCCGATGCCGCCGAGCACCGCCGCCGTGAAGGCCTTGATGCCAGCGATGAAGCCGATGAAGGGATTGAGCTTGCCCACCGCCAGCGCGATCAGCACGCCACCGACGGCGGCCAGCACGGCACCGAGGATGAAGGTGAACGAGACGACGCGGTTGGTGTCGATGCCCAGCAGGTTCGCCATGTGCATGTCCTGCGCGCAGGCACGCGAGGCGCGGCCCATGCGGGAGTGCTTGATGTACAGCGTGAGCGCGATCATCAGCGCCACCGCCACCACGATGATGAGGATGCGGGCGAAGGGGATGAAGACTTCGAAGTTGCCGAGATGGAAGGTGAATGCGCCGGGCAGCAGGGCGGGCACCGCCATGTCGCGCGCGCCTTGACCGAGAGCCACCCAGTTCTGCAGAAAGATCGACATGCCGATCGCGGAGATCAACGCCACGAGACGTGGGCTTGAGCGCAGCGGTTTGTAGGCTACCTGTTCGACGGCGAAACCGTAGACCCCGGTGATGACGACGGCCACCACCAGCATGAGCGCGATGATGAACCAGATCGGCAAACCGCTGGTTGTGCCCACGGCGGACAGCGTGACCAAGCCAATGTAGGCACCGATCATGTAGATGTCGCCGTGAGCGAAATTGATCATCCCGATAATGCCGTAGACCATGGTGTAGCCAATGGCGATCAGGGCGTAGATGGCTCCTAGTGAGAGCCCGTTGAATAGCTGTTGTATCAGCTGTGGCAATAAGTCAGACATTGCTTGG
Source organism: Diaphorobacter sp. HDW4A (assembly GCF_011305995.1). Lineage (GTDB taxonomy): Bacteria > Pseudomonadota > Gammaproteobacteria > Burkholderiales > Burkholderiaceae_C > Diaphorobacter_A. The sequence continues at coordinate 1,794,680 of NZ_CP049910.1, forward strand.
TCGTCCACTTTGAGGGCAGTGCGATTCATCTTGCACGGCCCTGGCGCGCTTGTCATCAGGATTGCACCCGTTTGGGGGCATCCGTGAAAACCATGGCACCAGTTAAACGAACGGGGCAGGTACGTCGCAAACTCCGGTTTGCGAACGTCCTGCCCCGAAGGGAGAGCGTCAGTGGTTACTTGACTGCGGGAGTCTTGGAACCATCCTTGTGCCACTGGAACACTTGGAAGTCGAAGGACTTCAGGTCACCCTGCTTGTTCCACGAGATCGGGCCGATCACCGTGTCCACTGTGTTGGCGTGCAGCCACTCGGACACCTTGGCCGGGTTGTCACCAGCGGCCTTGATGGCGGCGATCAGCGATTGTGCAGCCGCGAACGAAGTCAGCTGGAAAGCGCCCGATGGATTGCGCTTGGCATCCTTGAACGCTTTCACGACGGCGGCGTTCTTGGGGTTGGCGGAGAAGTCGGCCGGCAGAGTCACCAGCATGCCTTCCACAGCGGCACCAGCGATGGCGTTCACTTCAGGATTGCCCACGCCTTCCGGACCCATCATCTTGACCTTCAGGCCTTGCTCTGCGGCTTGGCGCAGCAGCAAACCCATTTCGGGGTGGTAGCCGCCGAAATACACGAAGTCGACACCGGCGCCCTTGAGCTTGGTGATCACGGCGGAGTAGTCGGAGTCACCAGCGTTGATGCCTTCGAACAGCGCCACTTCAACCTTGGCCTTCTTCAGATCGTCACGCACGGCGGTGGCGATGCCCTGACCGTACGACTGCTTGTCGTGCAGCACGGCAACCTTCTTGGGCTTGGCGTGGTCGATGATGAACTTGGCAGCCGACGGGCCTTGTTGGTCGTCACGGCCGATGGTGCGGAAGATGAAGCTGTAGTTCTTGCCGTCCGTCAGGGCGGGAGACGTAGCGGAAGGAGTGGCAACCACTACACCTTCGTTGTTGTAGATAGGGGCTGCAGCGATCGAAGCACCGGAGCAGACTGGGCCGATCACATAGCCGATTTTGCTGTTGACCACACGGTTCGCGGCCACTGGACCTTGCTTGGGTTCGCAAGCGTCGTCCACTGCTACCAGTTCGATCTTCTTGCCGTTGATGCCGCCGGCTGCATTGGTCATTTCAACCGCAGTCGTAGCACCTTCCTTGACCATGTCGCCGTACTGAGTCAGAGCGCCAGTCGTCGGGATCACCATGGCGATCTTGATCTGGGCGTGAGCCGCAGTTCCAATGAAAGCTGCACCAGCCAGTCCCATGGCTGCAATCAACGTACGCGCACGGAAGGTCGTTTGCATAGTTATTCCTATCACTAATAAATTCAATAAAGGTAAATTGTATGCAGTCGTGCGCCCCTTTTTGGGGAGCGTCGCACAGCAAGTCGCCCAGCTTATCGAGGGGACATGGCCTCACAACGGGGGATTTCCCTAGGGGAGGGGCATAAGCTTATGCTGATTATCCTCTGTGGGAAGCCCATTTTCCTTGATACAAATTTAAAACGGCACGTTGCTGGCAATACACAGTTTCTGCCCGCTGACAGGGTGAGAAAGCTGCAATAAACGTGCATGAAGCATCAAACGAGCGGCGAATTGCTGCGCGGGCTCCGGCGCGTAAAGCGGGTCTCCGAGTATGGGAAACCCCAGATGCTGCAAATGCACCCGCAATTGATGCGTCCGACCGGTGACCGGCTGCAATTCGACGCGTGAAATGCCATCTACGTATCCGAGCACCCGCCAGCGCGTGACGCTGGGCTTGCCCGCCGGATCGACGATACGGCGCGGTCGCCGTGGCCAGTCCTGAAGAATCGGAGCATCGATTTCCTGCCAGTCCGTGCCCGGCTCGGCAGGCGAGCCCGCCACCAGCGCCTCGTAGATCTTGTGCACTCGCCGCTCGGCAAATGCTGCGCTCATGGCGCGCTGCATTTCGAGATTGCGGGCGAACAGCACAATGCCGGAAGTGGACATATCCAGCCGGTGAATGAGCAGCGTCTCCGGCCATTGCTGCTGCACTCGATGGATCAGGCAGTCCTGCTTGTCTTCGCCGCGCCCTGGCACGCACAGCAAGCCGGAGGGTTTGTCGAAGGCGAGCAGGTGCGCGTCTTCAAACAGCGGAATCAGCGGCTCGTAGGGAATGAGGGGCAGTGGTGGGAGTGGCATCGGGCTGCGAGTGTAGTGCGGCGCAGGCACGCTTGAAAAAAGGGCGAGCGGTACCCACGGCACCACTCGCCTTCTTCACACTCCATCAGTCACGCGTCAGCACCAGGCAACTGACGTACTGAACGGATCACTTGCCCTCGTAAGCATCCATCGGAACGCAGCTGCAGAACAGGTTGCGGTCGCCGTAGACGTTGTCCACGCGGCCGACGGGTGACCAGTACTTGGACTTGCGCAGAGCGGCTACTGGGTAGGCCGCCAGTTCGCGGGCGTAGGCGTGCTTCCAGTCGTCGGCGGTGACCTGCTCGGCCGTGTGGGGCGCGTTCTTGAGCGGGTTGTCCTCGCGTGGCAGCTTGCCTGCTTCGACTTCGCGGATTTCATTGCGGATGGCGATCATCGCGTCGATGAAGCGGTCGATTTCGAACAGCGTTTCGCTTTCCGTCGGCTCGACCATCAGCGTGTTGGGTACGGGGAAGGAGAGCGTAGGGGCGTGGAAACCGTAGTCGATCAGGCGCTTGGCGACGTCTTCGGCCATCACGCCGGAGGTGTCCTTCAGGCCGCGCAGATCGAGAATGCACTCGTGCGCGACGTGGCCGTTGGCGCTTGCGTACAGCGTCGGGTAGTGATCCTTCAGGCGCACGCTGATGTAGTTGGCGCTCAGAATCGCCGCTTCGGTGGCGTGCTTGAGGCCGTCCGGGCCCATCATGCGGATATACATCCAGCTGATCGGCAGCACGGCGGCATTGCCCAGAGGCGCTGCGCTGACCGCGCCGACGCCACCCTCGATGCCGCCCGCCTTGTGGCCGGGCAAGAACGGAACCAGGTCTTCCACCACGCACACGGGGCCGACGCCCGGGCCGCCACCACCGTGGGGGATGCAGAAGGTTTTGTGCAGGTTCAGGTGGCTCACGTCGCCGCCGAACTCACCCGGAGCGGCCACACCGACCAGCGCATTCATGTTGGCACCGTCCACGTAGACGCGGCCACCGTGGCTGTGCACCAGCTCGCAGAGTTCCTTCACCTGAGTCTCGAACACACCGTGCGTGGACGGGTAGGTGATCATGATGCAGGCGAGGTTGGCGCTGTGCTGCTCGCACTTGGCTTGGAGATCGACCATGTCCACGTTGCCGTTGGCGTCGCAGGCCGTCACCACCACCTGCATGCCGACCATCTGGGCGGATGCGGGATTGGTACCGTGCGCGCTGCTCGGGATCAGACAGACGTTGCGGTGCGCGTCGCCGCGCGACTCGTGCCAGCCCTTGATCGCCAGCAGACCGGCGTATTCGCCCTGGCTGCCCGCGTTGGGCTGCAGGCTCACGCCCGCGTAGCCGGTGGCCTGGCAGAGCCAGTCGCGCAGTTGCTGATCAAGCTCGATGTAGCCCGCGAGCTGGTCGCGCGGCGCGAACGGGTGCATGTTCGCGAACTCGGGCCAGGTGATCGGGATCATCTCGCTGGTCGCGTTCAGCTTCATCGTGCAGGAGCCGAGCGGGATCATCGAACGATCCAGCGCCAGATCCTTGTCCGATAGGCCGCGAAGGTAGCGCAGCATGCCGGTTTCGGAGTGGTGCGTGTTGAACACCGGGTGCGTGAGGAAGCCACTCGTGCGCTCCGCAAACGCGGGGATCAGCGACGGCGCGCCTTCGTCCATTGCTTCGATGGTCGGCAGTGCCTTGCCTTCACCCGCGAAGATGGCCCAGACCAGTTCCACATCGGCGCGCGTAGTGGTTTCGTCGAGCGAGATGCAGATGTATTCGTCCCACGCCTTGCGCAGGTTGGCGCCCTTGGTGACGGCGCGCGCGATGACCGCGTCGGTCTCTCCTTGGGTGTGTAGGCTCAGGGTGTCGAAGGCCGTGTCATGGTGCTTGGCGGTGTAGCCCAGCTTGGCGAGGCCACGGCTGAGGATGGCCGTGAAGCGGGCCACGCGGCGTGCGATGCGCGTAAGGCCTTCGGGGCCGTGGTAGACAGCGTACATGCTGGCGATTACCGCTGGCAGCACCTGCGCGGTGCAGATGTTCGACGTGGCCTTTTCGCGGCGGATGTGCTGTTCGCGGGTCTGCAGCGCGAGGCGATAGGCAGGCTTTCCGTGCACATCGACGCTCACCCCCACCAAACGACCTGGCAGCGAGCGCTTGTACTCATCGCGACAGGCCATGAAACCGGCGTGCGGGCCACCAGCGCCCATCGGCATGCCAAAGCGCTGGGTGGAGCCGACGACGATGTCCACATTCCACTCACCGGGCGGGGTGAGCAGGGTGAGGGCGAGCAGGTCGGTCGCGACGATGGCGGCGGCCTGTTTGGCGTGGATGGCTTCGACGTCGGCCTTCCAGTTTGCGATCCAGCCGCTTGACGCAGGGTACTGGATCAGCACGGCGAAGAAGTCACCGGCCAGCAGCGTTTCCCATTCGTCCTTGGAATTGGCGATCTTCACGTCAATGCCGAGCGGCTTGGCGCGGGTCTGCACGACTTCGATGGTCTGCGGATGCGCGTCACCGGCGACGACGAAGGTGTTGCTCTTGGACTTGACCGAGCGCTTGGCCAGCGTCATTGCTTCGGCGGCGGCGGTGGCTTCGTCGAGCATCGACGCGTTGGCGATTGGCATGCCAGTCAGGTCGCAGACCATGGTCTGGAAGTTGACCAGCGCTTCCATGCGGCCCTGCGAGATTTCGGCCTGATATGGCGTGTAGGCCGTGTACCAGGCGGGGTTCTCCAGCACATTGCGCAGGATGACGCCGGGCGTCAGCGTGCCGTAGTAGCCCTGACCGATGAAGCTCTTGAGAACCTTGTTCTTTGATGCAACGGCCTTGAGCTCCGCGAGGGCGCTGGCTTCGGTGATGGCGGCGGGAATGTCCATCGGCTTGGCGCGTGCGATGGAGCGCGGGACGATGGAATCGATCAGCGCCGAGCGCGAGGCTTCTCCGATCACGGAGAGCATGTGGGCTTCGTCGGAGGGGCTGACGCCAATGTGGCGCGGTTGGAATTCGGTGGCGTTTTCCAGCGCGGAGAGGGGGAGTGCGGCGGGCATTTGCATGGAGGGACCAGTCTCAAAAGCAAAAATGGCCGCGCCTTCGCAACATGGCGACAAGGCGCGGCCGTGGACTACATCAGGCGTTTGCGGCGAACGAGTTGTAGCTCGTTTCGTCCATCAGTTCGCCCAGTTGAGCGGGCTCGCTCAACTTGACCTTGAAGAACCAGCCAGCACCCAGTGGGTCGCTGTTGGCAAGCGATGGATCATTGCGCAGCTCTTCGTTGACTTCCACGATCTCGCCGGAGACGGGCATGTACACATCGGCAGCGGCCTTCACGGATTCGACGACACCGGCGACTTCGCCTTGGGCGAAGGTCTTGCCGACTTCGGGCAGGTCGACGAACACCACGTCGCCCAGCGCGTCCTGCGCGTGCACGGTGATGCCGACGACGGCGGCATTGGCGTCAGCGCTGTTGATCCATTCGTGGTCTTTGGAAAAGTGGATGCTCATGGGTGCTCCGGGAGAAAGGTTTGAAAACGGGGTTCGAGATTGGTCAGCACGCAATGTAGCCGGGAATTGAGGCGGAATTGCGAACCGACGCTGTCTGGCAGGCGATCAACGGCAACTGCCGTGATCAGCCGCGGAAGTAGTTGGTGGGCACAAACGGCGTGGCGCTCACCACCATCGGCACCTGTTTGCCGCGCACGATGGCGAACAGCTCGGTGCCGTTGGCCGCGTATTCGGGGCTCACATAGGCCAGCGCGACGGGCTGGTTCAGCGTGGGGCTCAGCAGGCCGCTGGTGATATGGCCGATCTTCACGCCTTCGGCGTTCTGCAACTCGGCGGGCTCACGCACCGGAATGCGTTCCTTGGCGATCAGACCGACGCGCTTTTGCGCGAGTGAGCCGGGCTGGTCGATCTGAGAGAGGATTCTGGTCGCGCCGGGAAAGCCGCCCGCGCGCTCGCCGCCGGTGCGGCGCACCTTTTGGATCGCCCAGTTCAGCGTGGCCTCGGGTGGCGTGGTGGTGGTGTCGATATCGTTGCCGTAGAGGCACAGACCAGCTTCGAGGCGCAGCGAGTTGCGTGCGCCGAGGCCTACGGGCTTCACTTCTTCCTGCTGGAGCAGGGCGCGGGCGAATTCATCGGCGCGGCTCTCATGTACCGAAATCTCGAAGCCGTCCTCGCCCGTGTAGCCGCTGCGGGTGATGAACAGGTCGGCGCCGTTCCAGTTGAATTCGCCGCCGGTCATGAACACCAGTTTTTCCACCCCGGGCACGAGGCGCGATAGCACGGAAACTGCCTTTGGGCCCTGCAGCGCGAGCAGGCCGCGTTCGGGCATGGGGATGACTTCGCAGCGCGAGCCGATGCGTTCGATGATGTGCGCGATGTCGCCGACCTTGCAGGCACCGTTGACGATCACGAAGAGGTCCTTGCCACGGTTCACGAACATCAGGTCGTCGATGATGCCGCCGTCGTCATTGAGCAGCAGGCCGTAGCGCTGCTTGCCCACGCCGAGGCCGATCACGTCAACGGGCATCAGGGTTTCGAACGCGGCGGCCGCATCCGCGCCGACCAGGCGCAGCTGACCCATGTGGGAAACGTCGAATAGGCCAGCTGCGCTGCGGGTGTGGCTGTGCTCGGCCATCAGGCCAGCGGGGTACTGCACCGGCATCGAGTAACCGGCGAAAGGCACCATCTTGGCGCCAAGTTCAATGTGCAGTGCGTTGAGTGGAGTCGTGAGCAGGGGCGTGGCGGGTGAGGGCGCGGACATGTTTTTCAAACTCCAAGGCAAATGATCCGGACGACCGACGCCATGACGTCGATCGTGGTTTTGCCCTGCTGTCCGCTTTACCTGAGAGATTCATCGCGCGTCTGAAACGCTGCGATTTGCTCCTTCGGTGGATCGGTACGCGTTGTACGGATCTCTCTCCAGCTGGGGGAACGCCCGCATCACTGCGGGCGGCTGCCAGTCCTTTTGCCTGAGCGTTCGGTGTCTGCCTGCGCCTTCGGCGGCCGCGCTGAGGAAGCTTTTATGGGCTCCCGGCGACTCTCTCCTGACAAGCCGCACATTATAGCTGCGAGTGATCTGGTATTTGGCGATTCATTTGAAACCCAGCATGCGCGGCAGCCAGGTGCTGAGCGCGGGAACGAACGTGAGGATCACCAGCACCACCGCATGGGCCCAGAGAAATGGCACCAGTTCCTTGACCAGCGCGCTCATCGGCACCTTGGAGACGTTGCAGGTCACGAACAACAGCCCGCCGACCGGCGGCGTGATCATGCCGAGCGTGAGGTTGAAGATCACGATCATCGCGAAATGCACCGGATCGACGCCGAGCTTGAGAGCCACCGGCGCGAGAATCGGTGCGAGTACCATGACGCCTGGCAGCGGCTCGATGAAGATGCCGAACAGCAGCAGAAAGATGTTCACGAGGATGAGGAACATCCACGGCGAGAGATTCATGCTGACCAGCCACTCCGCCATTTGTTGCGGAATGCCCTCGATGGTGAGCACCCAGGCGAACGAAGCGGAGAGCCCGATGATGATCAGCACCGAAGCAGAAAGCAGGGCGGAGCGCGACAGGATCTCCGGCAGCGCCTTCCACTGCAGCGTGCGGTAGACGAACTTGCCGCAGATGAGCGCGTAGAACACCGCCACCACCGAGGCCTCGGTCGGCGTGAACCATCCGGCACGCATGCCGCCGAGAATTACCACCGGCAGCAAAATGGCGGGCAGGGCCTTCCAGGTGGTGATCAGAATCTCTCGGAGTGGCGGCGTTTGTCCGTCTCCCTTGTAGTTGCGCTTCTTGGAGACGTAGTAGTTGACCACGCACATCGCAATCGCGATCAGGATGCCCGGCAGAATGCCCGCCACGAACAGCGTGGCCACCGAGACGGTTTCGTCCTGCAGCGCGTAGATGATCATCGTGATCGACGGCGGAATGATCGGGCCGACGATGGCGGTCGACGCAGTGAGCGCCGCCGCGTAGGATCGATCGTAGCCCGCCTTGTCCATCATCTTGATGAGCATCGAGCCCGGCCCCGCCGCATCGGCCAGCGCCGAGCCCGAAATCCCGGAGAAGAAGGTCAGCGACACCACATTGGTATAGCCCAGCCCGCCCCGACGGTGCCCGACGAACTGGCCCGCAAAGCGCAGCAGCACCTCGGTGAGCGAGCCGCCGCTCATGAGTTCTGCTGCCAGAATGAAGAACGGCACGGCCATCAGCGGAAAGCTGTCGATGCCGGTGAAGGTCTCCTTGAGCAGCACCATCAGCGGATAGTTCTCTGCGAGGATCAGCGTCGTGGCGGTCGAGAGCCCGAGCGCGAAGGCCACGGGCACGCCGATGGCGAGATAGATGCAGGCGGAGAGGATGAGAACGAGGCTGGCGTCCATGGGATGTCTCCGTGCTCAGAGCGACGCGGAGGCGGTCGCGTCGAAATGCGCGTCGGACGCGAACCGGCGCTCGAGGATGTAGCCCTTGACGATCAACAGAAAGTGTACGACCAGCAGTACACCGCCAATCGGCATGGCGCTGTAGATGTAGGCAAACGGAATCTGCGTGACGGCGGTGAGCTGGAACATGGTGCGCTGCATGTAGAGCCAGCCGTACCAGATCATGAAGCCGAAGAACGCGAACAGCAGCGCCGCGACCACCACCCTGAGCGCGATGGCCGCGCCGCGCGGCAGGGCGTCCTGTAGGTTCTCGACGGCGATGTGGCCACCATAGCGCAGCACAGGGCCCGCGCCGAGGAACGTCAGCCAGATCATCATGTGGCGCGAGACTTCCTCGGCCCATTCGATGGATTCATGGGTGGTGTAGCGCATCACCACGTTGGTGAAGATGATCACCGACATGGCGGCGAGCAGCAGTATCAGCACCCAGCGGTTGACCGCGAGAAAGAGTCGCTCGAAGATTTGCACGATGGTCGGCCCATGGGGCGTTGGAGAGAAAGAGACAAAAAGAATGCCCGGCCGTTCCACACGGTGCCGAGCACGCTGCTGCGTCAGGTGGTCATGTCCTGAGAGCGTGGTTGCGCTCTCCACGCGGCCTTGCAGGCGCGGCCTCGGGGGATCTGCTGCGTTGCAAATCCTCGCAATAGCCCGAGCTATTGCTGCGGTTTGCGCCTTGCAGCCCATCCCGATCGGCATCCTGCAATCCTCGCGCCGAGATCGCAAACACGCTCTTATTTCACGTCGACGATGCGCTGGATGTTGGCTTCGCCAAACTCCTTGGAATAACCCGCGTAGGCGGGCTTGAGCGCCGCGCGGAAGGCATCGCCGTCGACCTTGCGGATCACTTTCATGCCGTCTTTCTCGAGCTGGGCGATGCCCTTGTCCTCATCCTCATTGACCTTGGCACGCTGAGCCGAGGAGGCTTTCTTCGCCGCGTCGGTGAAGACCTTCCTGTCCGCGTCATTCAGCTTGTTCCACACCTTGGGCGAGAGCAGCAGCAGCGCGGGCGAGTAGACATGGCCGGTCAGCGAGAGATGGTTCTGCACCTGCGCGAACTTGGCCGAGAGAATCACCGGAATCGGGTTTTCCTGACCGTCCACAGTGCCTTGCTGCAGCGCGCCGAACAGCTCGGGGAATGCCATCGGCGTGGGCAGGATGCCGAAGGTCTTGTAGCCGTCGATGTGCACCCGGTTTTCCATGGTGCGCATCTTCAGCCCTTTGGCATCGGCGGGCGTGACGATGTCGCGCTTGGAATTGGTCATGTGGCGAAAGCCATTTTCCGTCCAGGCCAGCGCGATGATGCCCTTGCTCGGGAACTTGGTGAGCAGGTCCTGCCCGATGGGGCCGTCCATTACCTTGCGCGCATGGTCGTAGTCGCGGAATAGGAAGGGGATGTCCACGATCTTGACTTCGGGTACGAAGTTGCCGACCGGGCCGGTGGAGGTGTTCACCAGATCCTGCGTGCCGAGCTGGATGGCCTCGATCTGCTCGCGCTCGCCGCCCAGCGCCGAGTTGGGGAAATACTGGCATTTAAAGCGAGCTTGCGTGTTCTTCTCGACCTCGTCGCAGAACACTTTGGAGCCCACACCGTAGTGCGAGTCGGGGGCGGTGGCATAGCCGATCTTGAGGATCTGGGGTGCGGCCGAGGCGGCGAACGCCGTGCCGAGAGCCAATCCGATTCCCAAAGCCATCTTGCTGAGCTGCATATCGTTCGTTCCTCATCGGCTGCGCCGAAGTTGTCTCCACACCGGTTTGATTCGGCCACCCCGCAATGGAGAGGCCACCGTCCATTGTGTGCAAAGCGATACGCAGCGGAATTGGGGTTTTTCTGTGTTTGCAGTGATCAGACACACCAAAGCTCCCTGAGGCAGCGGTAACCACCCGGGAGCTGTGAAGGAGAGTGAAATGTCGGTAAACAGGCTCTGCTGGAAAGGGGCTTCGGTAAAAGTGTTTCGATGGAAGAAGTATGCGCCTGTGTCGCTCGAAGATGTTTTCGATTTTTTCTTGTGTTTGATATCTATTTGGAAAAATAATCTGCAAAGTCAACTTTTGTAGAAAATTATGCTTTTGGACTCCATGGATCGGAAAATTCTCGCGCGTCTTCAAGCGGATTCGCGTGCCAGCCTTCAGGAAATCGGCGCTGCGGTTGGTTTGAGCGCATCCCCATGCTGGGGGCGTATCAAGAAGATGGAGGAGGCCGGCGTGATCGAGGGCTACACCGTGCGCCTGAACCCGCAGGCGTTGGGCCTTGGCGATACCGTGCTGGTGCAGGTCACGCTTGACAGTCACTCCGACAACACACTTGAGAAGTTCGGCGAGGTGCTTGCGAGCATCCCCGAGATCGTCGAGGCGCATCTGGTGTCGGGTGACTACGACTATCTGCTGCGCGTGGTGGTCAAGGACACGCGCGACTACGAGCGGCTGCTGCGCGAGAAGCTCTATCGCATCAAGGGCATACGCCACAGCCGCTCGAGCTTTGTGCTGCGGACGTTGAAGCGGGCGGATTTGCCGCTGGGCGTGGCCTGACGGGCCGACCTCGCTTGGGTGGGCCGCCAAGATGATCGCGCGCCTCAGCGCAGGCCGATCAAATCCATCTCCTTGTACGAGACGAAGCGTGTGCCCTTGAGCCACTTGTAGCCGAACCAGATGATCAGGAACAGAGGCAGGCCGATATAGGTGGCGACGACGCCCACCCAGTCGATTTGGTCGGCCATGAAGTTCTCGTAGTTCTGGCCGAGCGTGATGATCATGCACAGCACGAAAGCGAACACGGGCCCGACGGGGAACGCCGGGGCGCGGTAGGGCAGTTGCTGGAGGTCGTAGCCCTGCGCCTCGCAGCCCTTGCGGAAGCGATAGTGGCTCACGGCGATGCCCAGCCATGCAATGAAGCCACACATGCCAGAGAGGTTCAGCAGCCAGATGTAGACGGCCGAGGGGCTGAAGACGTTCGAGAAGAAGCACAGTGCCGCAATCACCGTCGTGGCGATCAGGGCCATGACCGGCACGCCGCGCTGGTTCACCCGTGCGAATATCTTCGGCGCCATGCCCTGCTGAGCGAGCGCGTAGAGCATGCGGGTGGAGGCGTACATGCCCGAGTTGCCCGCCGATAGCACGGAGGTCAGCACCACCGCGTTCATCACCGCCGCCGCGCCGAGCAGGCCGGCATGTTCGAACACCAGCGTGAACGGGCTCACCGAGATGTCGCCCAGGTCGTTCTTGAGCAGTTTCGGATCGGTGTAGGGGATCAACAGGCCGATGATCAGGATCGCGAACACGTAGAACAGCAGAATCCGCCAGAACACCTTGCGCACGGCGCGCGGCACGTTCTTGGCGGGGTCTTCGGATTCACCGGCGGCGATGCCGATGAGCTCGGTGCCTTGGAACGAGAAACCCACCACCATCGCCACGCCGATCAGCGCGGCAAAGCCGCCGGCAAACGGCGCATCACCATTCGTGAAGTTGGCGACGTTGCCCCACAGGCCCTCGGGCGAGCCGCCCTTGAGAATGCCGAAGACCATCAGCAGGCCGACGGCGATGAACACCAGCACGGTGGCGACCTTGATCGTGGCGAACCAGAATTCCGATTCACCGAAACCGCGCGCCGACAAGGCGTTGAGCCCGACCATCAGCGCGAGGAACAGGGCACTCCAGAGAATACCGTTAACGTCGGGGAACCAGTAGGCCATGACGAGCTGTGCGGCTACAAGGTCGACCGCGATGGTCACGGCCCAGTTGTACCAGTAGTTCCAGCCGAGCGCAAAACCGAAACCCTCGTCGACATATTTCGCGCCATAGGTCGCAAACGAGCCCGACACCGGCAGATGCGAGGCCATCTCGCCGAGGCTGGTCATCAGGAAATAAACCATCAGCCCGATCACCATATAGGCCAGCAGCGCGCCGCCGGGACCGGCTTGGGAGATGGTGGCGCCAGAGGCGACGAACAGTCCGGTGCCGATGGAGCCGCCAATGGCGATCATCGACATGTGGCGGGCTTTGAGTGTGCGGCGCAACTCGCCGCTGGAAGAAGAAGGATGGCCGCTATCGCTCATGGGGTCTTGGGTCACGGCCCGATCATCCGATCTGGCCGTTCCACGCTACGGGAAAACCCGCTATTGTCACGCTTTTGGAAGACGCAGTGCGGATACGGGTCTGGCAGCTTATGCGAGTCCCGTCATCTCACCAGTCTGCCTGCTCCAGCAACAGCTTCGCCAGTACCTTGATTTTGGGCGAGGCTTGCCGCGAGCGTGGGTAGACCAGCGCCAATTCGCGGCTGCGCCCCTCGTGCTGGGGCAGGAGGCGCACCAGACGACCTGCGCGCAGGTGTTCATGCACCGCGAATTCCATGATCTGCACCACGCCCAGTCCGTGCAAGGCGCTCTCGAGCAACGGATCGCCACTGTCAAAATGGATGGATTGCGGCACGGGCCATTCCTCGAACTGTTCTTGTTCATTGAGAAACTGCCAGTGCACCCGGCGGCCGAGATGGGGGTTGTAGACGCCGATGCAGGTGTGCTGCGCCAGTTCGATCAGGTTGCCGGGCGTGCCGTGCTCGGCGAGATAGGCGGGCGAGGCCACCGTCACCCAGCGAAGCGGGGGAAGGCTGCGCGCGATCATGCGGCTGTCTTCGAGCGGACCAATGCGCACGGCGGCATCAAAGCCTTCGTCCACCATGTCGACGAGGCGGTCGGTGAAGTTTGCGTCGATCTGCAATTGCGGGTGCTGGCGCATGAGTTGGCCCAGCATGGGCGTGAGCACCATTCGGCCAAACAGGGATGGTGCGGTCATGCGCAACATGCCGCTCGGCTCGCAGCGTCGGTCGAGCAACAGTCGGCGTGCATCCTCCAGCCCCGCGATCAGCGGCGTGCAGCGATCCACCAGCTCGCAGCCATCGGGCGTGAGCGACACATTGCGCGTGTTGCGGTTCAACAGCCGCATACCAAGGGCGGCCTCCAACTGGGCGACACTGCGAGAAATGCGCGATTGGCTGGTGCCCAACTGGTGGGCGGCGAGGGTGAAGCTTTTGTATTCGGCCACCTTGACCAGCATGTGGACGGCATTGAGATCCATGGGTGTCGGCTCGATGAATTGATTAATTCAATTTTGCATGAGTGAAAGAAAAATATCTCATTTATCTTTTAATGTGAATTAATTAGCATGGACCCAGTTGCCGTTTCGGCTTACATGGACTCTGGATTCATGGCACTTTTCACTTCCAACTCTCCGGCATCGACGCTGCGCCATCCCCGCATGGCGCTCGCGCTGCTTTCGCTCTCGCAACTGCTGATCGCGCTGGACGCCACCATCGTCTTCGTTGCGCTGGACGCCATCGGCCAGCATCTGCGGATGGACGCGCGGCATCTGCAATGGGTGATCAGCGGCTATAGCGTGGCCTTTGGCGGCTGCCTGCTGTTGGGCGGGCGCTCGGCCGATCTGCTGGGCAAGCGGCGCATGTACGTCGTCGGCATGGCGCTGTTCGGACTGGCGTCGCTGCTCGGTGGCTTCTCCAGTGATTCGCTGCAACTGGTGCTGGCGCGTGCGGCGCAGGGTGTGGCGGCGGCCATGCTGTTTCCGGCCACGCTATCGCTGATCAACACGCTGTACGAGGCCGGTCCGGCGCGCAACCGGGCCTTGGCCGTCTGGAGCATGGCCTCGGCAGGTGGACTTGCAGCAGGGGCGCTGCTCGGCGGGCTGCTTACGCAGTGGTTGGGCTGGAACTGGGTGCTGTGGGTGATGGTGCTGGTCGCTTGGCCGTGCGCGCTGGCGGCATTGCGCTATCTGCCGCGTGACGCGAAGACCGAGCACAAGCAAGGCTTTGATCTGGCGGGCTGCGTCACTGTCACGCTGGGCAGCACGTTGCTGGTCGCGGCGCTGGTGCAGGGGCCGGAATGGGGCTGGAGCAGCATGGCGCTGATCGGCACCCTGCTTGCCGCACTGGCGTTGCTGGGTATATTCGCTTTCGTCGAGACCCGCTCGCGCTCACCGTTGGTTCCGATGGCGTTGCTGCGCGTGCCGGGTCTGCGCACGGCGATGGCACTCACCATGGTTTTCATGAGCAGCTACGGCGTGCAGTACTACTTTCTCGCGCTGTACTTCCAGCAGATCTACGGCTGGAGCCCGTTGCAGGCAGGATCGGCATTTCTGCTGCCGACGGCGCTGTGCACGTTGGGCATCCGCTGGGCCGAGCGTTGGTTGCTTCGCAGCCCGGTGCGCAGTGTGCTGATAGGCGGCTGGGTGGCGGGTGCGCTCGGCATGGGCTGGATTGCGTGGGCGCTGCCGCATGGCAGTAGCTATTGGTGGCTAGTGCCGGGTTTCGTCGTGCTGAGCGTTGGGCAGGGTGCAAGCTGGACCGCGATGTGGATTGTGGCGGGGCAGGGGATTGAGCCCGAGCGTCAGGGTGTCGCTTCCGGCATCGCGGCGACGGCGCAGCAGGTGGGCGCGGCGCTGGGGCTGGCGGTACTGGTGATGGTGGCGACTGCTCCGGTCACCGCTCTGGGGGATGGTTCAGCAGACGTGCCTGTCCGGCTTGAGGCGGTGGCGCGCGGTCTGCAGCATGCCGAATGGGGCGCGGCGCTGTTCGCGCTGGCAGGTTGTCTGATCGCCCTGAAAATGAAAAGGCAGCCGCGAGAGGCTGCCAGTTCCATGTCGCACGATGCACTCGCCAAGGAGTGCAGCGCGGGTTGATGGGGCATCAACCCAGCAGTAGCGCGTCGTCCGACAGTTTTTCGCCGCGCACTTTCTCGAACATCTGCAGCAGATCGGGCACGTCGGTGCGTGCGCGTTCTTCGCCGGAGATGTCGAGCACGACCTGGCCCTGGTGCAGCATCACGGTGCGCTGGCCGACGTCGAGCGCCTGGCGCATGCTGTGGGTGACCATCATGGTGGTGAGCTTGTTCTCGGCGACGATGCGGTCGGTGAGCTTGAGCACGAAGTCTGCCGTGCGTGGGTCAAGCGCGGCGGTGTGTTCGTCGAGCAGCAGGATGCGCGAAGGCTGCAGCGCCGCCATCAGCAGGCTCACGGCCTGACGTTGGCCCCCCGAGAGCAGGCCGATGCGGTCGGTCAGGCGGTTTTCGAGGCCGAGGCCGAGGATGGACAGCCGCTCGCGGTACAGATCCCGGTTGGACTTTTTGACCGCGCCGGAGAGACCACGGCGTGTGCCGCGCTGGTGAGCCAGCGCCATGTTCTCTTCGATGGTCAGGTCTTCGCAGGTGCCGGCCATCGGGTCCTGGAACACGCGGGCCACGCGGGTGGCGCGCGACCATACGGGAAGGCGGGTCACGTCCTCGTTGTCGATCTTGATGGTGCCGGTGTCCACGCCCAAGTCGCCCGAAATGGCGTTGAGGAAGGTGGACTTGCCCGCGCCGTTGGAGCCGATGACGGTGACGAACTGGCCTGCGGGGATCTCCAGCGTCATGCCGCGCAGCGCGCGGGTTTCGATGGGGGTGCCCGGGTTGAAGGTGATGAAGAGGTCTTTTGCGCTCAGCATGGTGATGACTTCCTTTTTATCGTTGTTCTGAAAGCATCAGGAGCCGCGCTTGGCCAGCTTGCGCTTGAGCTGCGGGATGACGAGAGCGATGGTCACGAGCACGGCGGTGACCAGATTCAAGTCCTGTGCCTTGAGGCCGATGAAGTCGCTGTTGAGGGCGAGCGCGATGAAGAAGCGGTAGACGATGGCGCCGATAATCACGGCCAGCGTCGCGTAGACGAGGCGACGCGACGGCAGAATGGATTCGCCGACAATCACTGCAGCCAGACCGATCACGATGGTGCCGATGCCCATGGAGGCATCCGCGCCGCCCTGGGTTTGCGCAAACAGCGCACCGGCCAGCGCGACCAGCGCGTTGGAAACGGCCATGCCGAGCAGCACCATGGCGCCGGTGTTGATGCCTTGTGCACGCGCCATGCGGGCGTTGGAGCCGGTGGAGCGGATCGCGAGGCCACGTTCGGTGTAGAAGAACCAGTCCATGATCAGCTTGGCGGCGATCACGATCACCAGCAGCAATGCGGGGCGGGCCCAATAGTCGGGCATGCTTTCGGGCTGGAGGATGGTGAAGATGGTGGCGTCGTTGATCAGCGGCACGTTCGGGCCGCCCATGATGCGCAAGTTCACCGAATACAGCGCGATCATCATCAGGATGGAAGCCAGCAGATCCATGATCTTGAGCTTCACGTTGAGCCAGCCCGTCATGAGGCCGGCGATCGCGCCGGCGGCAGCGGCTGCCAGCGTCGCGAGAAAGGGGTTGTAGCCGCCGGCGATCAGCACGGCGCAGACTGCTCCGCCCAACGGGAAACTGCCGTCCACTGTCAGATCGGGAAAGCGCAGCAGGCGAAAGGAGATAAGAACGCCAAGCGCGACCAGGCTGTAAATCAAGCCGATCTCAACGGCGCCCAACAGTGAAAAAAGAGACATGGACGGTAGTGTCTGAAAAAAACAAAGCAGGAGCCATGTGTGCACGGCTCCTGCATGGATTCGCCGCAGTCATGACAGGGTAAGTCATGACTGTAGCCGGGAGTGCTTACTGCACCACTTGGGCGGCGGACTTGATCAGCTCTTCGGAGAGCTTCACGCCTTGCTTTTCAGCAGCGCCCGGGTTCACGTACAGCTCGGTCTTGTTGGAGACTTCGGGCTTGATGTTGCCTGGCTTTTCACCCTTGAGCAGGCGAACCACCATCTGGCCGGTCTGCAGGCCCAGATCCTTGTAGTTCACGCCCAGAGCGGTAATCGCGCCGCGCTTGACGGAGTCGGTGTCCGAGGCGATCAGCGGCAGCTTGGCGTCCTGGCCCACCTTCACAAGCGACTCGTAGGCCGAGACGACGTTGTTGTCGGTGTTGGTGTAGATCACGTCGACCTTGCCGACCAGGCTGCGAGCAGCGGTGCCCACGTCCACCGAGCGGGGAGCGGCGGCCTCGACCAGCGTCATACCGTGCTTGGGCAACAGCAACTTGAGTTCCTTGACCACGACGGCGGAGTTGGCTTCACCGGGGTTGAAGACCATGCCGACCTTCTTGGCGTTCGGAACGACCTTCTTGATCAGGTCGATCTGGGGTTCGAGCTTGAGCAGGTCGGACACGCCGGTCACATTGGTCTTGGAGGCGTCCCAGTTCTTCACCAGCTTGGCGGCCACGGGGTCGGTCACGGCGGAGAACACCACAGGCACGTCCTTGGTGGCGGACACCACGGCCTGTGCGGACGGAGTGGCGATGGCCACGATGGCGTCAGGCTTGTCGCCCACGAACTTGCGTGCGATCTGAGCGGCGGTGCCCGGATTGCCTTGGGCGCTCTGGTATTGCCACTTCAGGTTCTTGCCTTCTTCGTAACCGGCGGCCTTCAGGCTTTCCTTCACGCCGTCACGAATGGCGTCCAGCGCCGGATGCTCCACGATGGCGGTCACGGCAACGGACTTCTCCTGTGCCTGTGCCACGGGGGCGATGGCGGCCATTGCAAGCGCCAGCGCGCCAAGGGGTGCCCAAGACAATTTGTTCATTCTCTTTGATCTCCAGTCGGAAGGTTGTCAATTCCTGATGTTTTACAGGCCGCGAACGAGGTTTCGCTTCTGCCCGGACGCAGAAGTCTACAACCTGTCACGTAGTCGTCTAGTATGCGCGCACCAAGTCGTTCAAGAAACTGTGGTTAAACCCTGTATTGGCAAATCCGAAACAATGATTTTGTGGGTTTTGATACGAAAACGGTGGTTTCATGACGAAAAAAAGGCACATGCGCCCGATTCGGGCCCATGTGCCTTTCCAGACAGTGCTTGCTTACATGCCCGAATAATTCGGGCCACCGCCGCCTTCAGGCGTTACCCAGACGATGTTCTGCGTCGGGTCCTTGATGTCGCAGGTCTTGCAGTGCACACAGTTCTGCGCGTTGATCTGCAGGCGTTCGGCATTGCCGCCCTTGGCCTCGTCGGGCACGAATTCGTAGACGCCGGCTGGGCAGTAGCGGGCCTCGGGGCCTGCGTACTTGGCGAGGTTGATGTTCACCGGCACGCTCGCGTCCTTGAGCGTCAGGTGGGCTGGCTGGTCTTCCGAGTGGTTGGTGTTGCTGATGAACACGCTTGAGAGACGGTCAAACGTCAGCTTGCCATCGGGCTTGGGGTAGACGATGGGCTTGGAGTCCGCAGCGGGCTTCAGGTAGGCGTGGTCGGGCTTGTCGCGGTGCAGCGTCCAAGGAATGTGGCCGCGCAGGACGAACTGCTCGATGCCGTTCATGATCGTCGCGGTGACCAGACCCTTCTTGAACCAGGCCTTGAAGTTGCGGGCCTTGTTCAGTTCTTCATAGAGCCAACTGTTCTCGAACGCGACCGGGTAGGCCGACAGTTCATCGCTCTGGCGACCGGCGCCGATGGCTTCAAACGCGGCCTCTGCGGCCAGCATGCCGGTTTTGATGGCGGCGTGGCTGCCCTTGATGCGGCTGACGTTGAGGAAACCTGCATCGCAGCCCACGAGCGCGCCGCCCGGGAACACGAATTTGGGCAGGCTCATCAGGCCGCCCGCGGTGATCGCACGCGCACCGTACGACAAGCGCTTGGCTGGCTTGATGCCCTTGGACTCGTCGCCCTCGAGGTAGTAGCGGATGTTCGGGTGCGTCTTCCAGCGCTGCATCTCTTCGAATGGAGAGAGGTAGGGGTTGGAATAGTCTAGACCGGTGATGAAACCGAGCGTGACCTTGTTGTCCTCAAGGTGGTAGAGGAAGGCACCGCCGTAGGTGTTGTTGTCCATCGGCCAGCCGGCGGTGTGCAGCACGAAGCCGGGTTGGTGGCGCTTGGGATCGATTTCCCAGAGTTCCTTGATGCCGATGCCGTAGGTCTGTGGATCGCGGCCTTCGTCGAGCTTGAACTTGGAGATCAGTTGCTTGCCAAGGTTGCCGCGCGCGCCCTCGGCGAAAATCGTGTACTTGCCGTGCAGTTCCATGCCGAGCTGGAATTCGCCAGTGGGCTCGCCGTTCTTGCCTACGCCCATGTTGCCGGTGGCCACGCCCTTGACTGAGCCGTCTTCGTTGTAGACGATTTCAGCGGCCGCGAAGCCCGGGAAGATTTCCACGCCCAGTTCTTCTGCCTGCTGCGCCATCCAGCGCACCACGTTGCCGAGCGCCACGATGTAGTTGCCGTGGTTCTGAAAGCAGGCGGGCAGCACCATGTTGGGGGTGCGGAACGAGCCCGTCTCGGAGAGGAAGACCATCGCATCGTCAGTGACGGGCTGGTTCAGCGGAGCGCCTTTTCCCTTCCAGTCTGGGATCAGCTCGGTGATCGCCCGCGGGTCCATGATCGCGCCCGACAGCGTATGTGCGCCGGGCTCCGAGCCCTTTTCGAGCACGACGACCGAGATTTCCTGCCCCTTTTCGGCAGCGAGTTGCTTCAGGCGAATCGCGGTAGCCAGCCCGCCGGGGCCCGCACCGACGATCACTACGTCATATTCCATGGCCTCTCGGGGACCGTACTGGGCGAGGATTTCGTCGTTCGTCATGGGTGTCTCGTAAACGTATTTAAATTGGAAATCTGGTGCCGGTTGCTGTCTGCGGCAGCTTGGACAATCCGGAGATTGTATTCATCACCGGCGAGCATATTGGACCGTGCGCGCCATTTGCTGTCATAAATGTGGCAGTGCAATACTTTCAAAGAGTATATGGAGAGAGCCGCGCGAAGCAGGGCCGGCAGTCATGAGTTTGTCGCCTCATCGTCGGAAATTATGTCTTTGCGTCTCTTGTTTGGAGTGCATTAAAACAAGAAACTCTATTCGCCTCACCCTCTGAATGCAGGGGGAGCGCAATGCCGTTTTGTGCTAACAGCGGCGTCTTTCTTCGACTCTCATTTGCCCGGTTGCAGTACCAACTGGGCCTCGAAACCGTGCGATCGGCCGCGCGGAGGCGAGGCCAGCAGAAATTGCGCATCGTGCTTCTGTGCAATGCTGGAGACAATGGACAGGCCCAGCCCATAGCCGGTGCGCTGGGCGCTCTGGCGCACATGGCGGTGTTTGAGCTTGTCGAGCTGTTCCGGCGTCACTCCCTGACCGTCGTCGCGCACGGTCAGTTCGCTGCCCGGGCCAACGATGATTTCGATGTTCTCTGCATTGGAATAGGCGAGAGCGTTCTCGACCAGATTGCGCAGGGCAATCGCCAGTGCGTCGAAGTCGCCCTTGCACGTCAGCGGCTTGGTGGCCAGATCTGCGGCGGTTGGTGTGATCAGTTCGACGCGCGCCGAAGCTTCGTCGTTCAGCCAGAATTCTCCCATGACTGTGGTCGCGAGCTTGACCAGATCGATGCTGTCGCGCATGAACGGAACACTTGATTCAGCGCGAGAGAGCTGCAGCAGTTTTTCGGTGCGTTGACTCAGAGTCTGCATCGACTGAATCGCCGCTTCCACGTGCGCCTGATCGAGGCCATGCTCGAGCGCAGTCTGCAATCGCAGGCGCGCGGCCGTCAGCGGCGTTCGCAGTTCGTGCGCGGCGTTGGCTGCCAGGGCACGTTCCACGTCCAGCGCTTGGGACAGGCGTTCCAGCAACCGGTTGGTGTGCTCCTGAACCTGTTCAATTTCGCGCGGAGGGCTGCTCAGGTGGATGGGCTCCAATTGTCGTCCGTCACGTTGCGCAATTTCGTTGGAAAGATCCGTCAGCACGTGCAACTCGTGGCGCGCAATGCGTCGCAGCAGCCAAGCCAGCGCTGGCATCAGTACAAGGAAAGGAACAATCAGCCCGATCAGCGTGCGGTTGACGGTTTCGCTGCGCTCTTCCAGCGGGTCTGCCAATTGCAGAAAGACGCCGCGCGAAGGGTGGCGCTGGGTGTAGACGCGCCATTCCCTGTTGTTTTCGAATCCCGGAGCAAGCGCGACATCGAACATCCTGTCCTTTGCCTCTTCGGACTGCACCAATACCCGGTTGTCGGGAGTCACCAGTCGGTAGAAGACCTCCGCATCGGCGAACGAGCCGGGTCCTGGGATGATCAAGGGGTGCGTCACGGTCGACGGCACTTCGTGAGCGTCATCCAAGTGGTCCAGCGCAATGTCGAACATGCGATGGGAAACTTCAACAAGCTCATTGTCGAAGTTGTAGTTGATCTCGCGCCCGGTGTACCAGACGACGGCCAGAAGACACAGTAGCCAGACACAGCCAACCCAAAAAATCAGCGTTTTGGTCAGCCTCCCTGCTAGCGTGTCCTTACTTTGGATCACGAGGTACTTTCGCTCGTAGTGCGCACCAACTTGTAGCCCAGGCCGCGCACGGTTTCGATGTGCTCGCGGCCCAGCTTGCGGCGCAGGCGGCTGATGAAGACTTCGAGCGTGTTGCTGTCGGTGGAGTTGTCAAAGCTGTAGAGAGCATCCTGCAGATGCTCACGCGTGTGGTTGCGCTCGGGCCGCGTGGCCATCACCCGCAGCAGCGCCCATTCCTTGGGCGTGAGCGGAATCGGAACGCCTGCACGACGCACCTGTTCCATCGACAGATCAATCTGCAGGTCACCAATCGTCAGTACCGGCGTGGCAGCCGCGTTGCGGCGGCGCTCCACGGCGCGCAGGCGTGCAAGCAGCTCGGCGGGGTCGTAAGGCTTGACGAGATAGTCGTCCGCTCCAGCATCAAGACCGTGAATGCGATCGCTGACCTGATCCTTTGCCGTGAGGGCGATGACGATGGGGCGATCCTTGGTCGCACGAATCTGCGGCAGCAAAGACAGGCCGTCGCCATCGGGCAGGTGCAAGTCGAGCAGCACCGCAGCGTATTTTGTTGTCATCAGCGCAGTACTGGCGAGCGCCAGATTCGGCACTGCATCGACCACGAACGCCTTTGCGTGCAGATAGCCGCACACAGCGTCAGACAGGGCTTTGTCATCTTCTACAAGCAATACACGCATGGGCGGCTGTTTGGGACTCGGTGAAACCCCGAGTGTAGGGGAGGTTTGACGCTTGCATTGTTCAGCAAATATTCAGATGGTCTCAATAGGCTGAGAGGATTACTGAAGAATTTGTTGTCGTTTTCATGACCTCCTGGACTCCACGCCGCCTGCTCGGCTTGACTGTGTTTCTCTTTCTGCTGGTGGCCCTCTGGGACTTTTCCGGATTGGATCTGCCGCTCGCCCGATTGTTTGGTTCTGCGGACGGCTTTGCGCTGCGCAGTCGCCACTGGTTTGTGGTTGCCTTTCACGAAATCCCGCGCACGCTCAGCAGCGTGGTCGTGGTTGCTTTGCTGATCGGCATTTTTAAACCCTGGAGTTTTCTGAAGCGCCTCGGTCGCCGCGAACGCATTCAACTGGTGGTATCCGTGCTGGGCGGCATGCTTTTGATCACCTTGCTCAAGAAGGCGAATTACACGAGCTGCCCTTGGGATGTGAACGAGTTTGGTGGGCGCGCACTCTATGTCTCGCACTGGGCTTTGGGTGTGCGTGATCTGGGGCCGGGACACTGCTTTCCGGCGGGGCATGCCTCTTCGGCGTTTGGGTTTCTCGCGGGCTGGTTCGTGGTCCGCAGGTTGGGGCCGCAGGTGGCCGTGCGCTGGCTGGTGGCGGCCATGGTGCTGGGCCTCGCTCTGGGTGTCGCGCAGCAGCTGCGCGGCGCGCACTACATGAGTCACACGTTGTGGACGGCATGGATCTGCTGGACCTTCGGCTTTCTCGTCGATATGGCGTGCAAGGCCTATTTCTCACGACGCGACTCCGCACAACAAACCACTACCGCGCAAGAGGTGCAAGCATGAATTCCACGGATATCAAATGGGGAGCGCCTCGAGGGATGTGGTGGAACGAGTTGCGTCGGACCCGAATCGGTCAGTTGTTGGTGAGGCTGGATGACTGGTTCTCGACGCCGATGTCGGCACAGAAGATCGTCGTCTTTCTGTCCATCTATCTGACGCTGGCGGCCAATTGGGCGCTGTGGTTTCAACTCGAGCGCATTGGCAGCGCCCCAGCGGTGCTGGTACGTACCGCTCTGGTTCTGGGTGTTCTGAATGCCTGCGGAACCGCTGCGATTCTGGCGTTCACCGCATGGACGCGCTGGATGAGGGTGGTCTGGCTGGCCATCGCGCTGACTGCGGCGATGTCGCAGTACTACATGCTGACCTACAGCGTGGTGATGGATCCCGGCATGGCTGCCAACGTGCTGCAGACAGATGCGCACGAAGTGGCCGACCTGCTCGGCGTACGCATGGTGCTGGCGGTCATGCTGGTGATGGCGATTCCGCTGTGGTGGTTGATCCGCGTGCGCATTCCTCCCATGCGGCCGGTCAAGCAGATCGTGCGCAGCGTGTTGCTTTTGCTGGCCTCGCTTGGCATCGCCGCGGTGGTCATCGCCACCATGTCGCGCGATCTGGCACCGCTGATGCGCAATCACCCACAATTGCGCTACATGCTCAACCCCATTGCGAGCCTGTACTCGACCAGCACGGCCGTCATTCGCCCTCTGGTCACTCGCACGAAGAAACTCATCCCCATGGGCGCTGGAGCGGTACTTGGTGCAAGCCATGCCAGTCAGCAAAAGCCCATGCTGTTCGTGCTGGTGGTAGGTGAGACGGGTCGCGCCGACCATTTCGGCCTCAACGGCTATGCGCGCAACACCACCCAGCATCTGGCCGAACGCAATGTGCTGAACTGGACCAATGTGCGTTCGTGCGGCACCAGCACGCTGGCCTCTGTGCCATGCATGTTCTCGCCCTTGGGAAAGAATGATTTCGAGGCCCGCAAGGACGACTATGAGACCTTGCTCGATGTGGTGCAGGCCGCTGGCATGAATGTGCTGTGGGTCGACAACCAGTCCGGCTGCAAGGGTGTGTGCGACCGTGTGCCACATGTATTTGCATCGGAAGGGCTGAGCACTGACCAGCGTAAGAAGCTTTGTGACGCGAGTGGCGAATGCCGCGACATGGCCATGCTCGAAAACATCCAGCAGCGCCTTGACGCCATCCCCGCAGCCAAGCGCAACAAGGGGGTGCTGCTGGTCTTCCACCAGATGGGAAGCCACGGCCCAGCGTACTCCAAGCGCTCGTCCAAGGAGTCCAAGCGCTTCACGCCTGAATGCAAAACGGAAGTGCTGGCCGATTGCGCGCACTCCGAGCTGATGAACGCTTACGACAACTCCATCGTCGAGACCGACCGCTTCCTTGGCGCGACGATCGACTGGTTGAAGACCGAGTCTCAACGCTACGACACCGGCATGCTCTATTTGAGCGACCATGGTGAATCACTGGGTGAGTACGGTCAGTTTCTGCACGGCCTGCCTTATGGCATTGCACCTGACGTGCAAAAGCATGTTCCGATGATCAGTTGGCTCTCTCCCTCATTCGAGAGTCGCGAACAGCTGTCGCTTGCCTGCGTAAGGGGAACTGCCGATACGGCCTACACGCACGACAATCTCTATCACTCCATGCTGGGTCTCCTGGATGTGAAGTCGCCTAGTTATCAAACGGGGTTGGATGTGTTTGCGGGGTGCCGGGCTTTGTCGGATAACCCCGTCTGAGGCCGAACTTTCTCCCACCCCAGCCGTAGTCATGCCACGGCCACCGTCTGGGGCGTACCCAGCCCGGTGTCCTGGGTGCCATACGCTCCATCGCCCGTGAAGCTGGCTGGCAGCCCCCAATGCGAAACTTCTGATCAAAAGCCTTGAATGGTATGCGCTGCTGCAGATGCAACGCACTCTGCAGCACTTCAGGCCTTCTTCTCGCGTGGCAGGCGGCCCATCATGAAGAACTCCGGATTCGGCGGCATGTCCGAGAAACTCGCCATGCGGTTGGACAGGCCGAAGAACGCGGTGATCGCCGCGATGTCCCAGATGTCCTCGTCGTCTAAGCCATGGGCGTGCAGCGGCGCGAAGTCGGCGTCGTTGATTTCGTGGGCGCTGTGGCAAACCTTCATGGCGAAGTCGAGCATGGCGCGTTGGCGGGGTGTGATGTCGGCCTTGAGGTAGTTCACCGCGACCTGATCGGCGACGAGGGGTTTCTTTTCATAGATGCGTAGCAGCGCGCCATGTGCGACCACGCAGTAGAGGCACTGATTGGCGGCGCTGGTGGTGGTGACGATCATCTCACGGTCGCCCTTGGTCAGGTGGCTGGTGCGGCCCACGCTTTCGGGGTCCATCAGGGCGTCGTGGTAAGCGAAGAAGGCGCGCCATTCTGCTGGACGGCGGGCGAGGGCGAGGAACACGTTGGGAACGAAGCCGGCTTTTTCCTGCACCTCGAGAATCTTGGTCTTGAGGTCTTCGGGCAGGGTGTTCAGATCGGCAAGTGGGTAGCGCGCGGCCATGGCGTTGGTCTCCTTGGGTGTTTTGAATGGACGGATCACCCGAGCATAGCGCGATGCGGCTTGTTCGCTTTTTCTCTATTTCTCTATCTGTCTCGCATGCGGCCAGAACTTGCGCTGGTAGCTCACGAACGCATCCATGGCCTGATCAAGCAGCGCGATCTGCGGACCACGTCCGGGCTCGAGCAGGTCGAGCGCGAGCCGGGCGGCTTCGAGGGTGGAGAGTTGGTGCGGCTCGTGCGCTTTGCGGATGGCGTAGCGCGTCGCGGGCGTGTCCTGCAGTGCGATGCGAGGCAGGCTTTGGAGTCGGGGATGGGCGCTTACCATCTGGCGGCTTTGGCGCCATGTGGCATCGATCAAGACCAGGCGAATGCGGATACTGGGCGAGTGTGATGTGTGTGGATGCGAGTCTTCTCCGGGATACAGCAGCACAGTGCGGTTCGGGCTGGGCTGACCGTTCCATGCGTCGAACAAAGCCGACTGTAATAGGGCATCCTCAAAGCGCTCGCCGATCAGCACGCGGCTGCCGGGGAGGCACAGGCGCAAGAGCTGGCCAGTATTCTTGGCGTGGCCGACCTCATCCGGGTGCATCAGGATCAGCACCTCAGTGTGCAGATCCACCTCCCGCGCTGTTCCGCAGATACATGTCGAGGCGGGTCGCAGGCAGCGTTTGCAGAGTTGTCTGCGTGGGGATGTCTGAGCGGAATTTGGCGGCAAGGGCTGGTATCGGGTGTGGGAATGCGAGTCGCCATTGTGGCATCGCTGATGCGGATTTCACAGATGTTGCGGAGCAATGAAAAACCGTATTATGAGATTCGCCTCGAAAAAATCGACCCGAACTGAGCGAGGGCGTGCTCTTTCACGGGTGGCTGAAGCTGAGAAAATTCGCTCATCGCGACATCCTGCTTGTGTCGAGTCCATCAACGGCTAGTGAACTGCGTCACGGCTTTGCTGCGATTCTCACCGCTGCGTCACTCAGGTCGGCAAGCATCAGTGATGTCTCTGATGTCAAGCGTGCGACCAAGATGAAGAAAAGCGTCATGAAAACACCGCCAATGAAGCCACCGATGCGACCAACTCCCGCTCCTCTGAAAAGCACCATCAGAGCTCCCAGCGCGCAAAGCACCGCCAGCGCGATAAGAAACCAATAGATCAGTTTGACCAAGCTCCGGAATGTCGGATAAAGAGAGTCAGCACGCAGCGTCTCTGCGAATTCGTGCACATCCACATCGTCGGTGCGCCGGTGGCTGCGGACGCCGAATCCTTATGACGTCGCTGTTCGGGTGGCTGCTGGGCGTTCCACTCCAGCGGCGCGGGCTGCAAGCGCTTCTTCCACTCGGCTGTAAATAGCGCCACATGCAGGACAGGCCTCAAGTTCGTCACCAGTCGCAGATGAATTGATATGGGCACACTTCAAACATTTTCTGGTCATGACGATCCCTCCGTTATCTGAATGTTTTAGGTATCTTTGGGTGGCAGATTTATGGAGAATGACAACCACGACCCTGTTCCGGGAATGGGAATCATACGTGGTGTCTGATTCCGGCGTCTTACTCGATGACTCAGCGCGGCGCGGGCTTGTGGTACATCGCGTCAATGGCCTCGCCGTAGTAGCCCATGAGGTTGTTGCGCTTGAGCTTGAGCGTGGGTGTCATGAAGGTGTTTTCAATCGTCCACGCCTCGCGCGTGAGGTGAATGGCACGCGGCACGGCATAGCGGGCGAAGCTGGTCGTCTGCTTGGTGATGCGCTCGAGCGCGGCCTTCTCGACGGCGGGTTTGCCGAGGCTGGCCGGGTCTTCCGGGTCGAGTTGCAAACCGGCAGCGAGTTTGCGCCATTCCTCCTCGTTGACAGACGCAACGCAGGCAATGAACGGGCGGTTCTCGCCAACGACGAAGGCCTGTGCGAACAGCGGATCGGCCGTGATGGCCATTTCCAGATCGCCCGGCGGAATCTTCTCGCCGGTCGAGGTGACGATGATTTCCTTGATGCGGCCCAGAATGCGGATGCGCCCGCCGTCCACCAGTTCAGCCTGATCGCCCGTGCGCAGCCAGCCGTCCTCGGTCATGATGCGTGCGGTGTCTTCAGGGCGCTTCCAGTAGCCTTTCATGACAATGGGGCCGCGCACCTGCAGTTCGCGGTTCTCGCCGATGCGGGCTTCGACGCCGGGCAGCGCACGGCCGACGGTGGAGGGGTCGTTGTCG
This sequence comes from Diaphorobacter sp. HDW4A, assembly GCF_011305995.1. GTDB lineage: Bacteria > Pseudomonadota > Gammaproteobacteria > Burkholderiales > Burkholderiaceae_C > Diaphorobacter_A. Next base: position 1,822,666 of record NZ_CP049910.1, read on the forward strand.
GTCAGCGTGTTGACCGAGACGACGGGCGTGGTCTCCGTCATGCCGTAGCCCTGGATCAGCGGCAGGCCCAGACCCAGAAAGCATTTGGCGATGCTCGGCGACAGCGGTGCGCCGCCGCTCACCGCCACGCGCACGCGGCCGCCGAATTTTTCGAGCAGTGGCTTGGCGACCAGCGCACGCAGCAGCGGCCAAGGCAGGGCGCGCATCCAGCCGCCGTTGTCGTCGCCGTCTTCCTTGGGCGCTGGGAGGCCTTGCGCGGCGCAGAATTTGCGCCAGCCCACGGTCTGCGCGGCCTGGAAGAGCTGCATCTTGAAGCCGGATGACGACAGTATCTCCAGCATCTTGGCGTGCACGCGCTCGTAGATGCGCGGCACGGAGACCAGGATCGTCGGCTTTACGATCATCAGGTCCTGCGCGATCAGCGCGACCGAGCGCGCGTAGGCCACGCAGCTGCCCGAGGCAATGGCCAAGTAGTAGCCGCCGGTGCGCTCGAAGGTGTGCGACAGCGGCAGGAACGACAGAAACACGTCGGAGGCGACCGGCGAGATGCGCAGCATCACCGCCTTCACGTCGGCGATCACGTTGGCGTGCGTGAGCATCACACCCTTGGGCTTGCCAGTGGTGCCGCTGGTGTAGACGATGGCGGCCAGATCGTCCGGTGCGGGCGGCGGCGGCAGCGCTTGATCGGCAGGTGCTGCGGCCAGCCATTCATCGAGGGGCGCGACGGGAGTCTGGTGCGACGGTTTGTCGCCGGTGGCTGGAATCGCTTCGCCGTTCGCGATGACAACGCCGCGCAGATTCGGAAAGCTCTCGCAGGCGTCCGCGATGTGCTGCCACTGCGCGCTATCTGTCAACACGAGCAGGGCAACTTCGGCGTCGTTCAGGATGTAGGCGATGCTGCCGGGGTTGTCGATGGCGTGCAGCGGCACGGGCGCGCAGCCGCTTGCCATGACCGCCTGATCGATGCACATGGCATTCAAACCGTTGGGCAGCAGGATGGCTATATGCGATTTTTCCGGGAGGCCTGTCATGGCCAGCGCGCGGGAGTAGCGGGCGATTTCGGCCTCGGCTTCGCGCCAGTTCAGGCTTTTCCAGTCACCGTGAGAATCGCACTGGCGATAGGCCTCGCCATCAGGAGTCAGGCTCACGCGTGTGGCAAACAATGCTGGAAGGGTATGGACGTCTTGTAGTTCGGTGACAGGCGAATTCATGCGGCAACCAGTGAGGGAGACGGCGGCAGGCATGGAATGGAGCGGGTTGCCCGGCTCGTCTGCATGCCTGCATCAAAGCCAATCATCTTACCCATAGAAGGGAATACCCGCGCTGGATCCTGTCACGCAGGTTTCAAATGTCCGTGAAAGATGTGACGAGGCGTCAGTGATTTTTCTGCTTCACTTTATCCTGCCGCGTTCAGTCCTTGAGTGAAATGGGTCTGCATGGCATTGCGGGCCGCCACCGGGTCACGGGCATCGAAGGCCGCCATGATGGTCGCGTGCTCTTCAAGAGAGTCCGCGATGCGCCCAGACTTGAGCAGCGAGTTGTGGCGGCTGAGCTTCATCACTCGGCGCAAGTCTTGCACCATCTGGAATAGCCACTTGTTGCTGGTGGCCTCCAGCACGCGCATGTGGAACTGCTCGTTGATGCTGAAAAACTTCTTGCGATCCAGCGTGGTTTGCTCCAGCTCGGCGTGCAGCGCGTGCAGTTCAGCGAGCTGAACGGGACTTGCGAACTCGGCCACCCAGGCGGCGGCGTCGCTCTCGAGCAGGGCGAGCAGGTGGTAGACCTGCTTCATGTCCTCATGCGTCACCTCGGTCACCCAGGCGCCGCGCCGTACCTTCATGGTGATCAGTCCTTCGGAGGCCAGCACCTTGAGCGCCTCGCGCAGCGGCGTGCGGCTGATGCCGAATTCCTCCGCGATCTTCGCCTCGTCGATCCAGCTGCCGGGCGTGAGCTCGTCCGAAAAGATGCGCTGGCGCAGTAACTCGGCAACTTCTTCGTACAACGCGCGCGGGGAAAGGGTGGCAATGCTCATAGGTAGGGGCGAGATTCTAGGGGGTAGCGGGCGTAGTCAACAAAGACGATGCGGTTGTAAGGCGTGCTGTAAGAAACTTGTGCAACAGTCGCGGCCGCTTCACTTGCATGCTTGAAGCAGCGGCGTTGTCCGGCCTGTCAACAAACAAGCCATTGATTTTTGATAAAAGTCGCAGATCAGTCGCTAAAATTGACGTTTACGTAAACGTGATTCACCACAATCATGGTTTACACGAATCACATTGGCGACATACCCGTGAACTGAATTTCCGACAAAGATATGACAATTTACGCTGAATTCAAAATTTTGGATCAATAATTATGAATTCGCCATGTCTTTTTGCATAACGAAATTTGGCGACCACCATCCAACTTCTTTCAAAGACTCCATTTGCCATGACCGAAGCTTCCAAACCCCGTGACAACTTTGCCTCTTCCAGCATGGAAGACTGGCAGAAAGCCGCCGCCAAGTCCGCCCCCAACGGCGACGTGTCGGCCTTGAACTGGATCACGCCGGACGGCATTTCGGTCAAGCCGCTGTACACGGCCGACGACACCGAGGGTCTGCAGTACACCAATACGCTGCCTGGCATGGAGCCTTACATCCGCGGCCCGCAGGCCACGATGTACGCCGTGCGTCCCTGGACGATCCGCCAGTACGCGGGTTTCTCCACCGCCGAAGAGTCCAACGCGTTCTACCGCAAGGCGCTGGCGGCGGGCGGTCAGGGCGTTTCGGTGGCGTTCGATCTGGCTACGCACCGTGGCTACGATTCGGATCATCCGCGCGTGACGGGCGATGTGGGTAAGGCTGGCGTGGCGATTGATTCGGTCGAGGACATGAAGATCCTGTTCGACCAGATTCCGCTCGACAAGGTCTCGGTCTCCATGACCATGAACGGCGCGGTGCTGCCGGTGCTCGCGGGTTACGTGGTTGCGGCGGAAGAGCAGGGCGTTTCGCAGGACAAGCTTTCCGGAACCATTCAGAACGACATTCTGAAAGAGTTCATGGTGCGCAACACCTACATTTACCCACCCAAGCCGTCGATGAAGATCATCGGCGACATCATCGAGTACACGAGCAAGAACATGCCCAAGTTCAACTCGATCTCGATTTCGGGCTACCACATGCAGGAAGCGGGTGCCAATCAGGCGCTGGAGCTGGCCTTCACCTTGGCTGACGGCAAGGAATACGTGAAAACCGCCACCGCCAAGGGCATGGACGTGGATGATTTCGCGGGTCGCCTGTCGTTCTTCTGGGCTATCGGCATGAATTTCTATCTGGAAATCGCCAAGATGCGCGCCGCCCGCCTGCTGTGGTGCCGCATCATGAAGGGCTTTGACGCGAAGAAGCCCAAGAGCCTGATGCTGCGCACGCACTGCCAGACCTCTGGCTGGTCGCTCACCGAGCAAGACCCATATAACAACGTGGTGCGCACCACCATCGAGGCGATGGCTGCGGTGTTTGGCGGCACGCAGTCGCTGCACACCAACGCGCTCGACGAAGCGATTGCGCTGCCTACCGAGTTCTCCGCACGCATCGCCCGCAACACGCAGCTCATCATTCAGGAAGAAACCCACATCACCAGCGTGATCGATCCATGGGCGGGCTCCTACATGATGGAAAAGCTCACGCAGGACATGGCCGATGCCGCGTGGAAGATCATCGAGGAGGTCGAAGAAATGGGCGGCATGACCGCTGCCGTGGATTCGGGCTGGGCCAAGCTCAAGATCGAAGCTGCTGCCGCTGAAAAGCAGGCGCGCATCGATTCCGGCAAGGACGTGATCGTTGGCGTGAACAAGTACAAGCTGGCCAAGGAAGACCCGGTCGACATTCTGGAAGTGGACAACGTCAAGGTGCGCGACAACCAGATCAAGCGCCTGAACACCATGAAGGCCAAGCGCGACGAAGCCGCCGTGCAAGCTGCTTTGGCTGCGTTGACCGCATCGGCCCACTCGGGCGAAGGTAATCTGTTGGATCTGGCCATCAAAGCCGTTCGCCTGCGCGCTACTGTGGGCGAAGTTTCCGACGCCCTCGAAAAGGAATTCGGCCGCCACCGTGCCGATACACAGAAGGTGACGGGTGTGTACGCTGCCGCTTACGACTCTGCCGAAGGCTGGGAAAAGCTCAAGGGCGAAATCAACGATGCCTCCGAAAACCTGGGCCGTCGCCCACGTGTGATGATCGCCAAGCTCGGCCAGGACGGCCACGACCGTGGCGCCAAGGTGGTTGCCACCGCGTTTGCCGATCTGGGCTTTGATGTGGACATGGGGCCGCTGTTCCAGACTCCCGAAGAGTGCGCCCGCCAGGCGATTGAGAACGACGTGCACGCGGTGGGTGTTTCCACGCTCGCAGCCGGTCACAAGACGCTAGTGCCCGCCATCATTGAAGAACTCAAGAAGCAAGGTGCGGATGACATCATCGTTTTCGTCGGCGGCGTGATTCCTGCGCAGGACTACGAGTTTCTGTACGGCGCGGGTGTGAAGGGCGTTTACGGCCCGGGTACACCGATTCCGGCCAGCGCGAAGGATGTGCTGGAGCAAATCCGAAAGGCACAGACAGCGTGACCCCAGCGGAGTTGTTGACCGGCATTCTGCAGGGCAGTCCTGCGGTGCAGCGGCGCGCCATGGCCAAGGCTATCACGCTGCTGGAGTCGACCCGCGCCGATCATCGTGCGCAGGCCGACGAATTGCTCACTGCCATGCTGCCGCACACCGGGGGCTCGCTGCGCCTGGGTATCAGCGGAGTTCCAGGCGTTGGTAAATCGACCTTCATTGAAACTTTCGGTCTGCACTTGATTGCGCAGGGCCTGCGGGTGGCGGTGTTGGCGATTGATCCGTCTTCCACGGTTTCCGGCGGCTCGATTCTGGGTGACAAGACACGCATGGAGCAGCTTTCGGTGAACCCGAGCGCCTACATTCGCCCCAGCCCATCGAGCGGCACGCTTGGTGGTGTGGCGGAGAAGACGCGTGAGGCCATGCTGGTCTGCGAAGCGGCGGGCTACGACGTGGTGATCATCGAAACCGTGGGCGTGGGCCAAAGCGAGATCGCGGTGCACGGTATGACCGATATGTTCTGCCTGCTGCAACTGCCCAACGCGGGCGACGATCTGCAGGCGATCAAGAAGGGCGTGATGGAGATCGCCGATCTGGTGGTCATCAACAAGGCCGACATTGATCCGCATGCTGCAACCCGTGCGCAGGCGCAGATTACATCGAGCCTGCGCCTCTTGGCCATGCACGGCGATCACGCCAGTCACAGTGAAGCGAACTGGCAACCCCGCGTGGTGCAGATCAGCGCGCTCAAGGGCGACGGCGTGGACAGCTTCTGGAACGCGGTGCAGGAATTCAGACGCCTGCAATCTGGCAACGGCAAGCTGCAAAAACGCCGCGAAAAACAATCGCTGGCGTGGATGTGGGAGCGTGTGGACTTCGGCTTGAAGCAGGCGTTTCGCAGTCACGCACAAGTCAAAGAGTTGCTGCCGCACATGTTGGCGGACGTGGCTTCGGGGCGGATCGCTGCATCCACGGCGGCAAGAACTTTATTGGCGGCGCAAGTCGGCTGAATGGCTGACACAAGAACGGCGCAGCCAGGCATCCAATCATCCAAATGGTAATTACAACGGTTTTCACTGAAAGAAGCGAACATGCAAGACATCCTTGAACAACTCGAGAAGAAGCGCGAACTGGCGCGACTCGGAGGCGGACAAAAGCGCATCGATTCCCAGCACAAAAAGGGAAAGCTCACCGCGCGCGAACGTATTGAACTGCTGCTGGACGACGGCACGTTCGAAGAGTGGGACATGTTCGTGGAGCACCGCTGTACGGATTTTGGCATGGAAGACACCAAGATCCCCGGCGATGGCGTGGTCACCGGCTACGGCATGATCAATGGGCGCTTGGTGTTCGTCTTCAGCCAGGACTTCACCGTGTTCGGCGGTGCGCTGTCGGAAACGCACGCCGAGAAGATCTGCAAGATCATGGATCAGGCGATGAAGGTCGGTGCTCCGGTGATTGGCCTGAACGATTCAGGTGGTGCTCGCATTCAGGAAGGCGTGGCTTCGCTGGGCGGTTATGCCGATGTGTTCCAGAAGAACGTGCTGGCCTCGGGCGTGATCCCGCAGATCTCGATGATCATGGGCCCCAGCGCTGGCGGAGCGGTGTACTCGCCTGCGATGACCGATTTCATTTTCATGGTCAAGGATTCGAGCTACATGTTCGTCACCGGCCCTGAAGTCGTGAAGACCGTGACGCACGAAGAAGTGACTGCCGAAGAACTCGGCGGCGCAGTGACGCACACCACCAAGAGCGGCGTGGCCGACATGGCTTTCGAGAACGACGTTGAAGCGCTGATGATGCTGCGACGCCTCTACAACTACCTGCCGCTCAACAACAAGGAAAAGCCACCCGTTCGCCCCAGCCGCGACCCGGCTGACCGTGCTGACCTGAGCCTCGACACGCTGGTGCCAGAGAACGCCAACAAGCCCTACGACATGAAGGAGCTGATCCTCAAGACCGTGGACGATGGCGATTTCTTCGAAATCCAGCCCGAGTACGCCAAGAACATCATCATCGGCTTTGCCCGCATGGAAGGCCAGACGGTCGGCATCGTCGCCAACCAGCCGCTGGTGCTGGCTGGTTGCCTCGACATCAAGAGCTCCATCAAGGCCGCGCGTTTTGTGCGTTTCTGCGATGCGTTCAATATTCCGGTGGTCACCTTCGTGGACGTTCCAGGTTTCATGCCGGGCACATCGCAAGAGTATGGCGGCATCATCAAGCACGGCGCCAAGCTGCTGTACGCATACGCAGAGTGCACCGTGCCGAAGATCACCGTCATCACCCGCAAGGCCTACGGCGGCGCGTATGACGTGATGTCTTCCAAGCACCTGCGCGGCGACGTCAACCTGGCTTGGCCACACGCCGAAATCGCGGTGATGGGTGCCAAGGGCGCCGTGGAAATCATCTTCCGCGAAGACAAGAACGACCCGGTGAAGCTCGCCGCCCGCGAAGCCGAGTACAAGGAACGTTTCGCCAATCCATTCGTGGCCGGTGCGCGTGGTTTCATCGACGACGTGATCCTGCCGCACGAAACCCGCAAGCGCATCTGCCGCTCGCTCTCGATGCTCAAGAACAAGCAGATCGAGAATCCGTGGCGCAAGCACGGGAACATCCCGCTCTAAGAAGAAAAACGCACGGAGTATTTATTCATGTTTACCAAGATTCTTATTGCAAACCGCGGCGAAATCGCCTGCCGCGTGATCGCCACCGCCCGCAAGATGGGCATCAAGACCGTGGCGGTTTATTCCGACGCTGACAAGGACGCACGTCACGTCAAGCTGGCTGACGAAGCCGTTCGCCTCGGCCCCGCGCCTAGCCGCGAGTCGTATCTGCTTGGCGAGAAAATCATTGAAGCCTGCAAGCAAACCGGCGCACAGGCCGTGCACCCGGGCTACGGCTTCCTGTCGGAAAACGAAGGCTTTGCCAAGCGTTGCGAAGAAGAGGGCATCGCCTTCATTGGCCCCAAGTCGCATTCCATCGCGGCGATGGGCGACAAGATCGCTTCCAAGAAGCTGGCGAACGAAGCCAAGGTCAACACCATTCCCGGCTATAACGACGCCATCGCAGGCCCGGATCAGGCCGTGGAAATCGCCAAGAACATTGGCTATCCCGTCATGATCAAGGCTTCGGCGGGCGGCGGCGGCAAGGGCCTGCGTGTGGCGTTCAACGACAAGGAAGCGCACGAAGGTTTCGCGTCCTGCCAGAACGAAGCGCGCAACAGCTTTGGTGATGATCGCATTTTCATCGAGAAGTTTGTTCAAGAGCCACGCCACATCGAGATTCAGGTGCTGGGCGATTCGCACGGCAATGTGCTGTATCTGAACGAGCGCGAGTGCTCCATTCAGCGCCGTCATCAGAAGGTGATTGAAGAAGCACCATCGCCATTCATCAGCGACGCTACGCGCAAAGCGATGGGCGAGCAGGCGGTACAACTGGCCAAGGCGGTGAAGTACCAATCCGCAGGCACGGTGGAATTCGTGGTCGGCAAGGATCAGGATTTCTACTTCCTGGAAATGAACACCCGTCTGCAGGTGGAGCATCCGGTGACGGAATGCATCACCGGCCTCGACCTCGTCGAGCAGATGATCCGCGTAGCCGCTGGCGAAAAGCTCGCGTTTACGCAAGCCGACGTAAAGCGCGAAGGTTGGGCGATTGAGTGCCGCATCAACGCGGAAGACCCGTTCCGCAACTTCCTGCCTTCGACCGGCCGCTTGGTGCGTTTCTCGCCACCCGAGCAGAACATGTTCCAGTCGGAAGTGGGCTTCAAGGATGGCGTGCGTGTGGACACCGGCGTGTACGAAGGCGGCGAGATCCCGATGTACTACGACTCGATGATCGCCAAGCTCATCGTGCACGGCAAAGACCGCAACGACGCCATCGCCAAGATGCGCGAGGCGCTCAACGGCTTCGTGATTCGCGGCATCAGCTCGAATATTCCGTTCCAGGCAGCGCTGCTGGCTCACCCGAAGTTCGTGACGGGCGATTTCAACACTGGCTTCATCGCCGAGAATTACGCGCACGGTTTCCATGCTGAAGACGTGCCGCACGCAGACCCCGATTTCCTCGTGGCGCTGGCGGGCTACATGAACCGCCGCTACCGCGCACGTGCATCGGGCATCAGCGGTCAGTTGACGGGCCATGAACTGCAAGTGGGCGCGAAGTTCACCGTGGTCGTGCTCGGCGCGGAAGGCAACAACAAGCAGTTCCCGATTGAAGTGACAGACTACGACCTCTCGAAGACCTCCAGCTCCAGCACCGTAACGGTGAACGGCAAGGCCTACCAGATCAGCAGCTCGGCTGGCCTCGGCGACATCCGCATTCAGGGCGAGTGCAACGGCAAGCCGTTCACCGCGCAAGTCGAACGCGGCACGCCAAAGAACCCGCTGGTTCTGCGCGTGATCCACAACGGCACGCAGATCGATTCGCTGGTGCTCTCACCCCAAGGCGCCGAGCTGTACAAGCTGATGCCTTACAAGGCTCCGCCAGACCTGTCGAAGTTCCTGCTCTCGCCCATGCCCGGCCTCTTGGTCGATGTGGCGGTACAGCCCGGCCAGAAGGTCCAGGCCGGCGAAAAGCTGGCCGTGATCGAAGCCATGAAGATGGAAAACATCCTCTTTGCCGTGCAAGACGGCGTGGTCAGCAAGGTCGTCGCAGGCAAGGGCGAATCGCTGGCCGTGGATCAGGTGATCGTTGAGTTCGAGTGAACATGGATCGATGATCGACGCGCCGGTCATTGAACTGGTGCGTTGAATGAAAATGCCGGAGGCTGTGAGGTCGTCCGGCATTTTTGATGGAGCGGCGGTTTCGCCGTATGTTGTGGGCGATGTTCCAATGAAGGCTTGCGAAATCCAGACGCCTGTCCCCAATCCATAAAATCCGGACTCCTGTCCGCACAGGGATGCTTGCTTGCCGCCACCGGAGCGTTGTTTCAACGCAGATGTCGGCACGATCTTCGTCTTGGAATTGGTGCTTCTCTTTGCGGGAATTCTGCTACAGGTCCTGCTAATTTCGCCACGCTTTCTGAAACCCCATCGCCAGCACCACTCCCAGCACCGCCGTCACTCCAATCTGCAATCCAGCCGCAGTCCATCCCCACGCTCCCATCAACACCCCCAGCATCACAGGCCCCACGACTTGGCCGAGGTAGTTGCCCTGCATGAGTACACCGAGGCTCAGTGGTGCCAGTCGTGCTTCGGGCGCGGTGCGTGGCGCGGTGGCGATGCAGGTGCCGGGGATGATGCCCGCGATGGCGGAGAACAGCACACAAAGTGCGATCAGCAGCCAAGCGCCAAATGGGGCGAGATAAATGATCAAGCCGAGCACGCCGTTGATCACGAAGGTGAGCGTCAACAGCATGCTGGGTCGCACGCCGCGCTGCAGGCACCAGCCTGCGAGCAGGTTGCCGATCATGTTGGCGGCGACGGTGACTGCCGCCGCGATTCCGGCCTGCGCGAGTGTGAGCCCGGCGCGCTCCATGAGGAAGCTTGGCAGAAAGCTCATGAAGGCGAAAAACTGCAGGTTGTAGGCACCGAATGCCAGCGCCAGCAGCACGGGGGCGGGCGACAGGGCGACGCTTCGGATGTCTCGGCTGCTGGGGGCCGTGGGCGTATGGCTTGCGGCGGCCACGCTGACTTTCAGTGCAACGGCTGCGGCGATGATCAGTGCCAAAGCGCCATCGACGATCCACAGCGCATGCCAGCCGCCAAGCATCGGGCCTAACAGCATCGACAGCGAAATGCCTGCGCCCATGAAGCAGCTCCAGATGCCGAAGACGATGCTGCGGCGCGCGGGCGGGGTGAGTCGGTTCAGCACTGATGGCGCGGCCACGACGATGAGCACAAAACCCAGCCCTTCGACGATGCGCGTGGCGATCAGCCATGGGAAGGAAGGCTCCATGACTGCCGCCAGACTGGCCGCGCCGAGGATCGTGAGACCGATGACGAGCATGCGTCGGTCGCCCTGACGTTGCACGAGGATGCCTGCCATCAGCCCGCCGATGAGGCCGACGATGGGAAAGACTGACATCACCCAGCTCAGTCCCGCGAGGCTGCGGCCGAACTCCTCGCGCATTTGCGGCACTGCAATAGGTGCCTTGCCCACATGCAGCGCGGAGATGACGCCTGCGATGATGACCAAGGCGATGGCCAGCAGGTCCAGCCGTGCGGTTGTGGATGGAGCGGTGGAGGTGGACGAGGCGAGGTTGTTCGGGCTTTTCATGCGAAGGCGTGCGAATGACAGCGATGGAAGGTCTGGAGCCTATGCCATTTCACGGCCTGCGTCGGCATATGGTTTTGAGGCAGATGGGGGCCGATGCTTTCAGCGGTCACAATCCCCACTGGGGCGTGAGCGGTTTTAGCACGCCATTGTTCTGTTTCCAGAATTCAGTGTTTCGCAAAAAATGAAGTTCGACACCACAACTGTGAGCCTCGTCATCGCCATCGCCGAAGAGGGCAGCATTTCGCGCGCAGCAGACCGGCTCGGGCTCGCGGTGGCGGCGGCCTCCAAGCGGGTGAGCGATCTGGAGGCGCAGCTTGGCGTCAAGTTGTTCAAGCGCCAGCCGCATGGTGTGAAGGTGACGGAAGCGGGTGCCAAATTGCTCTCGCATATCCGCCAGATCGACAACCTCACGCAGCGCCTCGTGGGTGATGCGCTCACCGTGAGCCACGGGCGCGAGGGGCGGGTGATCATCGGTGCGCCCAAGTCGGTAATCATTCCGTTTCTGGCGCGCGACCTCGCCGCCATTCAGCGCAAGTATCCGGGCATCGTGCTGCAAATCGTCGAGGAGAACAGCCGCATCGTCCAGAAGCTGCTGCGTGACAAAGTCATCGACATCGGCATCTATGAAAAAACCGCGGGCTTCGTCGATCTTCCGCGTTTCGACTACCGACAGGATCACCTGAACGTGGTCTACAGCCGAAAGCATTTCGAGCTACCCGAGGGCGCGCTCTCAGTCGAGCAGCTCATCGAACTGCCGATCATCACGCTGGGGCGCGGCTCGGCGATTCTGGCTTCGCTGCACCGCGCCCACCAAAGCCGTGGCCGCGTGTTCCGCAACGATTTCACGGTGAACGGTTTCGACTCGATGCTCGCTCTGGTGCGCGAAGGCATAGGCGTGGGCCTCATGCCGCCGGACATCCTGCGCAGTCTGCACCCCGAAGCCGACATCATGAGCCTGCCGCTCGAGGGCGACTGGCATGAGCGCAGCTACATGCTGTCGTTCATCGAAGGACAGGCGCAGCAGCAGACTCAGCGCAATGTGGTAGAGGAGTTGCTGGGGCAGAACTTGGCGCTCTGAGGCCGCTCGATACTGATTTCGTCATTTGCGAAATCAGACATGTTGTTTGGATCCTTGCAGGCAAATCGCTATGGGACGACATTCGTCCCATCAACGATAAGTTCGCACAGGAGACAAGAACATCATGCAACGACGCCATTTCATCGCGGCAGGCGCTGCGGCACTGACTGCACCAATGAGCGGCTGGGCCTCGGTGGCCGATCTGCCCAAGGGCACGGTCAAGATCTATGTGGGCTGGGCGCCCGGTGGCGGCACCGACGTGTTTGCGCGCATCGTCGGGCAGAAGCTGTCCGAGGTCTGGGGTCGGCCGGTGGTTGTGGAAAACAAGCCAGGCGCGACCGGCGCGCTGTGCGCGGATTTCTTCGCGAAAACCAAGTTCCACGACGGCGTGAATCTGCTCATGGCGCACGTGAACACGCACGCCATTTCTCCGCAGATCTTCAAGAGCATAACCTACGACCCGCTCAAGGACTACGCGCCGATTGCGCTGATCGGCGCGACGCCGCACATCCTCGTCACCGGCAGCAAGGACAAGTACGCATCGATTCAGGACGTGGTGGTCGCGTGCAAGAAGAGCCCCGGCAAGATCAGCTTTGGCTCGTCGGGCACGGGCTCGGTGCAGCATCTTGCGGCCGAGATGTTCAATATGGTGGCGGGGGTGAAGACCATCCACGTGCCCTACAAGGGCTCGGGTCCTATGCAGACCGATCTGCTGGGCGGTCAGATCGACTTCAGCTTCGACACCATGACGGCCGCTGCGCAGCAGGTCAAGAGCGGAAAGATGCAGGGCATCGTGCAGACCCGTATGAATCGCGCCAAGGGTTTTCCGTCCGTGCCGACCATGGACGAGCAAGGCTTCAAGGGCTTCGATGCGTCGAGCTGGTACGGCGTGGTCGGCCCGCGCGACATGTCCAAGGAATTGGCTCAGCAGATCAACGCTGACATCAACAAGGTGCTTGCCATGCCCGATGTCATCGCGCGATTCGACGGCTATGGCGTGGAGGGGGGCGGCGGCTCGGTCGAGAAGTTCGCGGCCTTCATGCAGTCTGAATACAAGAAGTGGGGCGATGTGGTTCGCGCCGCCAACATCACCGAAGAAAGCTGAGGCCATCCATGAACGCATCTGCCAAACAAGCCCATGCCACCAACGCCGCAGCGCTGCCACTGGCCGGCATCCGTGTGCTCGATGTCAGCCAGGTCATGGCCGGGCCATTCGCCTGCATGCTGCTGGCCGATCTGGGCGCGGACGTGATCAAGGTCGAGCCACCCGAGGGCGACCAGACGCGGGGCGCGATGGGCTTCAAGATGAAGGGCCCGGACAGCATGGGCTTTCTCAATATGAACCGCAACAAGCGTTCGCTCACGCTCGACTTGAAGAGCGAAGAAGGCCGCGAGACGTTCTACGAGTTGGCCAAGACTGCCGACGTCATCGTTGAGAACTACCGTCCCGGCGTGGTGCAGCGCCTGAAAATCGACTACGAGACGATTCAGGCGATCAACCCAAAGGTCGTCTACGTGAGTATTTCCGGCTTCGGTCAGAGCGGGCCGTGGGCCAAGCGCCCGGGCTTTGACCTGATGGCGCAGGCCATGTCGGGCGTGATGAGCGTGACCGGCTACAAGGGCGAAAAGCCGGTGAAGGCGGGCGTGCCGGTGGCCGACATTGGCTGCGCGCTGTTCGCGACCTATGGTCTGCTGTCGGCCTACATCGGCGCGCAGCGCACGGGGCTGGGACAACACATCGATGCGTCACTATTCGATTCGGTGATGGCGTTTTCCGTCTGGGACATGTCGGAATACTGGGGCACCGGCGTGCCTCCCGCACCTTTGGGCACCAGTAACAAAATGAGCGCGCCGTATCAGGCGGTGAGGGCGCGCGACGACTATTTCGTGATGGGCGCGACCAACCAGAAACTCTGGGCCAAGCTCTGTGAGCTGATCGAGCGCCCGGACCTGCTGCAGCACGAGCAGTTCGCCACCGTGCCGCTGCGCCTGAAGAACCGCGAGGTGTTGATCGAGACGCTGGAGCAGGAATTCGCCAAGCGCGACAGCGCCGAGTGGGTTGATGCGATGCTGGCGGCAGGCATCCCCGCCGGGCCGATTTTGAGCTACCCAGAAGCCTTTGAGGGTGAGCACGGCACACACCGCAAGATGTGCATGGAGATCGACCATCCCATCGAGGGCAAGGTCAAGAACATCGGCTTTCCGGTGAAGATGCTGGGCACGCCGCAGCAGGTGCGCCGCCATCCGCCGCTGCTCGGCGAGCACAACGAGGAAATCCTCGCCGAGCTGGCCGCGCGCGAAGGGGTGAGCGCATGACGGCCGAAACGCTCACTATGACGGTGGACGACTCCGGCGCGGCCTGGATCCGCGTGAGCCGCCCCGAGCGGCACAACGCCATGACGGCCGCGATGTATGAGGCGCTGCTCGAATGCATCGCTGCAGCGCAGGCCGACGCGCGCGTGCGCTGCGTGCTGCTGCAGGGTGAGGGCGGCAAGTCGTTCATTTCGGGAACCGACATCTCGCACTTCAAGGACTTCGCCAATGGCAAACAGGGCATCGAGTACGAAGCCTTTGTCGAGCGGGTGATCGACGCGATCGAGCGCATCAGCGTGCCCACCATCGCCGTGATCGACGGCTGGGCCGTGGGGGGAGGGCTGGCGCTGGCGACGGCTTGCGACTTCCGCATCTGCACGCCCAAGTCGCGCTTCGGCGCGCCCATTGCGAAGACGCTCTCCAATACGCTGTCGTCGGCCAACATGGCGCGGCTGGCTGCTGCGCTTGGTATTCCGCGTGTCAAACGTATGCTGCTGTTGGCCGATTACTTGAGCGCGGACGAGATGCTGAACTGCGGCTTTGTGCAATGCATCGCGAGCGCAGAATCGCTGATCGACGAGTCGCAACAACTGGCAGACAAGCTCATGGCGCTTTCCGGCACCACGCAGGCCGCCGTGAAGGAGAGCCTGCGCCGCATCGTGGTGGACAATGACCTGCATGATGATGATCTGGTCGAATCGGTCTACGGCAGTGCCGCGTTTCGCAGCGGCGTGGCGGCGTTTATCAAGAGCTGAGCCTGCTTCTTCGCCAACCCGGGCTGAACCCCACAATCAGAAAGAGGGCGGGTGATGGAAACACTGTTGGTGTATGTGGTGCTGGGCATTGGGGCCGGGCTACTGGCGGGCATGCTGGGGGTAGGCGGTGGCCAAGTCGTCGTGCCCGGCCTGCTGTATCTCTTTCATCTGAACCATTTCCCCGAGCAGCATCTGGTGCATCTCGCGCTCGGCACGAGTCTGGCGACGATTGCGGTCACCTCGCTGTCGTCCGCCTGGTCGCATCATCGGCTGGGCTCCATCAATCTTGATCTCGCGCGGCGGATGGCGCCGGGCATCGTGATCGGCGCTGTCGTCGGCGGGTTGATGGCGGGCCTGTTTCCGAGCCATGCGCTCAAGCTGGGCTTTGGCGCCTTTCTGATTCTGCTGGCCATCCAGATGGCTTTTTCACTCAAACCCAAGCCGGGGCGCGATCTACCGCAGAGTCTTGGGTTGTCTCTGGTGTCGGCGGCGATTGGCTGGGTATCCGCCATCGTCGGCGTGGGCGGCGGCAGCATGGTCGTGCCGTATCTGACCTGGTGCAATGTGAACATGAAGACCGCTGTCGGCACCGCCTCCGCATGTGGCTTTTTTCTGGCTGTCGCCGGGATGGTTGGCTATGTGATTTCAGGCTGGAACGCGCCAGGCCTGCCCGCATACAGCGTCGGTTATGTCTATCTTCCGGCGTGGGCCGCCGTGTCACTGTTGTCCATCGCGTTCACTCGCGTTGGAGCAACGCTGGCGCATCGATTGCCGGTGGCCAGTCTCAAACGCATCTTCTCTATCTGCCTGTTGGTGGCTGGTGTGCGCATCCTGCTCTGAGAGCGTGTGGACGATCTCCACGCGGTCTTGCAGGCGCGGCCTCGGGCAGTCTGCTGCGTTGCAAATCCTCGCGACGAAAGCGCAAACACGCGCTGAACCCCGATCGCACGGATGACCGACAATGGCAGACTTGCCCATTTCGTCCCGCGCACCGTGTCATTGAATCCCTCATCCATCACGATTCCGACCATCCTCCGACCCCTTTGGCTGCGCGTGCTGTGTGGCGTGGTCGGGGTGCTACTCCTCGGTGACGCGCTGGTGTTGATGATGTACGGGATGTTCAACGTTGGCATTCTCGTTCCGGCGGCAATTGGCGTTGTGCTTCTCACCATGCTGATTTGGCGCGAGCCGATTTCCCGCACGTTGGCCGCTCGGCCCCGGCTGCGCCGACTCTGGCGACTGGGCTGGTGGCTGTTCGCCATATGGGTGGTCAGCCTGCTGGTGTTCTGGCTGCGCATCGCGCAGCAGATGCATGGCGACGGTGAGCCCCGGCCGGTCGATGCGATCATCGTGCTCGGCAGCGCCACGCGCGATGGTCAGCCTTCGCAGACACTCGCGTTGCGGCTGGATACGGCGGCAGAAGTTGCCATGAAGGAGCCCGGCGCATTGATCGCGACCAGCGGCGGCGTGGATTTCGGCGAGACCGACAGCGAGGGGCGCATCATGGCGCGCTATTTGCAGCAGCGTCACGGTATTGCGGTGGATCGTTTCGTCATGGAAGAACAAAGCACCAGTACCGCATTGAATCTCTCACTGAGCATGGCGCTGCTGGCCGCTCAAAAATTGCCTGCCGATGCGTCAATCGCCATCGTCACCAGCGATTTCCATACCCCGCGCGCGCAGTGGATCGCCAACAAGGTTGGCATCCGCAACGCGCACACCGTGGCAGCGCCGACGCCGCTGTCGATCCGCTTCAACGCCTGGCTGCGCGAGTATTTTGCGGTAGCAAGCAGCTGGCTGCTCCGCGAGTTCTGAAAAGCGCGGAAAATAGGACGTTGGTTGCGTTGCACAAATGCTGTTCAGCGCCCGGTTTCAAGAGACATTCGATCATTCAATCCAAGGAGTACTTTTCAATGGCGAGCGAACAACGTCCTTTCCGCGTTCTGGGAATTCAGCAAGTAGCCATCGGCGGCACGGACAAGGCGCGCATGAAGAAGCTGTGGGTGGACATGCTGGGTCTGGAGCAGACCGGCACCTTCCAGAGCGAGCGCGAGAACGTGGACGAAGACATCCTTGCCATGGGCAAAGGTGCGATGAAGGTGGAGGTGGACATCATGCAGCCCATGGACATCGACAAGAAGCCCGCTGTGCACACCACTCCGCTCAACCACATCGGCCTGTGGATTGACGATCTGCCCAAGGCTGTGGAATGGCTCACCGCCAAGGGTGTGCGCTTTGCCCCCGGCGGCATCCGCCCCGGTGCGGCGGGCTACGACATCACCTTTCTGCACCCCAAGAGCAACGACGAGTTCCCAATTGCGGGCGAGGGCGTGCTGATCGAGCTGGTGCAGGCACCAACCGACGTGATCGCCGCGCTGGGCTGAACCAACCGAGGCAGCACCCATGTTCACCCTTGTAGAAAAGATCAACGCGTCGAGCGAAGGCTCGCTTCCCGGCCTGCTTGGTATACGTGCCACGCAGGCCGAACGCGGTGAGATTCACACCGAAATGAAGGTGCGTGCAGAGCTCATGGCCCCCAATGGCTATTTGCACGCGGGCAGTCTGGTCACTCTGGCCGACACGTCCTGCGGCTACGGTTGCCGCTCGATGCTGCCTGATGGGGCCAATGGCTTCACCACCATTGAACTCAAATCCAACCATCTCTCGACTGCCCGTGATGGCACGGTCGAATGCGTGGCGACGGTCGTTCACGCCGGTCGCACCACGCAAGTCTGGGATGCCGTGGTCAAACACCGCGAAACCGGCAAGACACTGGTGATGTTTCGTTGCACGCAGATGATTCTTTATCCAGTGCCAAAGACCTGAAAAGGCCTCTTGCAAACCGCTGATGCCCCGCTTGTCGGGGCTTTTTTTCGCTTATCTTCAGACACGCTTCAACGCCAGTTCGACGGAGTTTGCGAGCGAAGCCCTCCCATTGCGCGACGTTTGAATGCTGCGGTTGGAACGTCGCACAACATTGGTTAATTTGGCGGCAACGTCTGTTAAATCGCACTGGATTTGGCGGGCGTAGACAGCGCAATTTTCAATCCCACAATTTGCGGACGAAGGTCTTCCCACGCCTCGAATGCGCTTTCACAATCGCGGCCCATCAGGTTCTCTGGAGATTGCCGAATGAGCAGCACACCCATCCCACAAATTGAAGCCCCCGTGCACGAACAACCAATGCAGTTCTTCAACAAGTCGCGCTCGGCGCCGGCGTTGAACGCCGAAGTGCATGAATGGAGCGTTGACGTCATCCAGCAGTTGCTCGACATGCCCTTCATGGACCTGCTCTGGCATGCGCAATCCGTTCATCGCGAGCATTGGCCCGAAGGCGACATCGAACTCGCAACGCTGCTCTCGGTAAAGACGGGTGGTTGCCCCGAGAACTGCGGTTACTGCCCACAGTCCGCTGAGTTCGACACGGGCGTGAAGGCGCAGAAGCTCATGAGCGTGGAAGAGGTGACCGCCGCCGCACAGGCCGCCAAAGACGCGGGTGCCACTCGCTTCTGCATGGGCGCTGCGTGGCGCGCTCCCAAGGACCGCGACATCGACAAGGTCAGCGAGCTGATCACCGCGGTCAAGGGGCTGGGCATGCAGACTTGCGCTACTCTCGGCATGCTCGAGCCGCACCATGCGGATGCGCTCAAGGGGGCGGGGCTGGACTACTACAACCACAACCTCGACACCGCGCCCGAGTACTACACGGACGTGGTCAGCACGCGCCAGTACCAGGACCGGCTGAACACACTGCAGGCTGTGCGCGATGCGGGCATCAGCGTCTGCTGCGGAGGCATCATCGGCATGGGCGAGGAGGTGGTGCACCGCGCGGGTCTGATCGCGCAACTGGCCAATCTGCAGCCGTATCCTGAATCGGTGCCGATCAACAGTCTGGTGCGTGTTCCCGGCACGCCGCTGGCCGACAGCGAGCCGGTTGATCCGCTGGACTTCGTGCGTGTGATCGCCGTGGCTCGTATCACCATGCCCAAGGCCCGAGTTCGCCTATCGGCAGGGCGTCAGCAACTCGGTGAGGCGGTGCAGGCTCTGTGCTTCATGGCTGGTGCTAATTCCATCTTCTACGGCGATAAGCTGCTGGTTACAGGTAACCCAGAGGCATTGGATGACGCGCGCTTGATCGCCAAATTGGGCCTGTCACCGACCCGCGGAGTGAAATGAAAAATGCGGCACTCCGGCTTGTTACCGGAATGTCGCAGTGGGGTGGCAAGCAACAGCTTATCGCTTTGCGAGACAGAACCCAATGACAGCGCCGACAGCAAGTGCCACTCCTGCCACCCGCCACGGCTCATCGTGTGCATATTCATTGCCCATGCGTGCGGCCTCGCGGGTGCGATTGGCGGTCTCCTCTGCAGCGCTTGCCACGGTGTCGCGCACATGTGTCACTCCATCGTTCAAGCGTTGGCGTACGTCGCGAATCTGTGGGACGGAGTCCAGCTCCTTGCTGGACAACAGGCTCCCCAGGTCACTCAACAACTGTTCTATTCCGCCAAGTGCGCCGGGAGCGTTGCGGTTTGAAAATTTCATGGCCTTTGCCTTTCCTCGATGGTTTTCTGTGGGGTTGGGATGATCACCTTACTTCCCGTGGTGCTCAAAGGTTGTAGGTGGATGTCATCAAATTTGATTGCGAACCGTTGGAAACAAGCGCCCAAATCAAAGATACGGAACGCCGTAGTAGTCGTAAACGCGGCGGCCATACTCGTCGGTGTATTCCGGAACATCGCTGCTCTCATACCGTGGCGCATTCTCCAGCTGCTCTTTGGCAAGTGCCACCACGTAACCGCCCATTTCAGTGTCGTAGTTCAGTGTGTCCCAGGGCAGAGGATAGCGGTCCGTGCCGATGCCCAGAAATCCACCGAATTCCATGACGGCATAGCGCACGCGGCCGGAGATCTTGTCGATCATCAGCTCATCGATGGAGCCGAGTTTTTCTGCTGCGGGGTTGTACACGTTCGTGCCGCGAACCTTCTCGGAGGAAATGATGCTGTGGATGGTGTTGGGTGTGTTCATGTTGTGCTCCTTACAGATATTGCCCGCCATCGCCGTGGGTGATCACGGGCATGGATGGAATCAGCGAGATGGCTGTTGGCGTGTTTGAATTGCCATGGCGACCGCTGAACATGAGTGGGAAGAGTTGTCGCTTCCAAGACCAGCTTACCCGTCAAGGGAAGACGCGAGGGTAGTCGTCCGCATGTGGGGCCTGTAGAGCAATGACTGTTGGATAACGTATCTGTCCTACCCCGTTGAATTGCCACTGCTGGACGATGCATCCGGACATTGCCGCCCCCATCCTACGTTCGGGTGCTCTTGTGCGGATTAGAGTGATCTTCATCGTTTGGTCTTTCCAACAGTTGAGGAGCTTGTCATGAAATCACTCACCGTTGATTCCAGCATGCGCGCACTGATTGGTGGTGCGTTCTACCCCAAGGGTCACACCATGGTGATGTACCCAAGCGAAGATCTCGCCAAGGACAGTGCGCAGCTCTTGCTGGCCAATGGTTTTACCGACGACGACATCTACAGCGTTCCGGCGGCAGATGTGATCGCGCAGATTGCACCCACGGTGGATGCCGACAAAGATTCATTGCCTTCAATCGGAAGCGATGGCAACGAAGCCCGCGAGTTCGTCAAGCTGGCTCGGGAAGGGCAGAGTGGCCTCTTGATTGCCACCCCCGACGACGATGCAGGAGAGCGGCTGCTGAAGGTATTGAAACAGTCGCACTATTCGGTCGCGAGTCGCTACTTCACCCTGGTCATTGAAGACTTGTGATTTTCGATAGTGCATGCGTTGGATCGGAAAACCCATGGAAGGAAGGCGCGCCGCCATACCTTGCAGCACGCCATTCCGAAATTGCAGTGCTGCTGACCTTCCACGGTATCTCTGGACTGGCCCTTACTGGCCAAACCGGATCTTGGCATCGTTGATGCAGGTATCCTTGTCTGGGCCCGACATGGCATCACAGCGTTCCTTTGCTGCCTTGTACTGCGCCTCGCGGGTGTCTTGCACGGCATCCTTGCGGGCTTCGGACACCTCGGCGGCCTTCGCTGCCGGAGACTTGTTGGTCGGCGCTTCCTCCACACGCTTCACCTTGGCTTCTTCCTTGGCCTTCACGTGGGCTGCGTTGGCGTCCTTCTTGCAGACATCTTTGGCATTGCCGCTCAGATCATCGCAACGCTCCTTGGCGACTTCATAAGCAGCCTCAGCGCGTGCAAGGCGTGCCTTGTAGTGCGTGGAATCGTTTGGCTTCACGCGCACATCCAACTCGGCTTTGGCAATTTTTTCATTGCCCTTGGCCTCTTTTTCACAGATGTCCTTGGCATTGCCGCTCATCGATTTGCACTGGGCAAGAGCTGATTTGTATTGAGTTTCTATATTCTTTTTTTCGGACTTCACTTCATCATTTGTCAAAGCAAAACCAGAAACTGCAAACATCGAAATGGTTAGCGTGCTGGTGATTTTCAAGTAGGTCTTCATGTAGGCATCTCCTTGTGATGAGATATTCATGATATGCCTCACTGAATAATGATCTTGCAGTCCATGTTGAATATGTTGTGTAGGTGTTGTCCTATGTGGTTTACATAATATTGTTCTGCTTTCGTCTTGATTCATTCGAATGAGGAGTACCGACTTGTGTTCTTGTTCTTGTGGACTGGCTTTTGGAATATTGATAAAGAAAGACCCGCAGTGCGAGTCTTTCATTCAACTGTTGGGTTCAGTTTTTGAAGTGCCAATCACCAGTTGTATTTGTTGTCGGATTCCCATTTTTTCACTTGTCGCTCAGCCTCGTCTTGAGCGATGCCATCGCGCTCCTGGATTCTTCCAACGAGTTGCTCGCGCTGTCCGTTGATAACGTCCAGATCATCGTCGGTGAGTTTGCCCCATTGCTCTTTGATCTTTCCTTTGAATTGCTTCCAATTTCCCTTGATAGTGTCCTCATTCATGACGATGTACTCCTTTGATGGGTTGAAGAAATAATGCCGAATACCTTGCGAATTTCATTCGGAAAATATGAATAGAGATATTAATTTTTGTTGTTGTTTTATTCTGTAGGTCTGATTCATGAATTCAGAGGGGTGTGGGACTACGTCTGTAGTCCAACGGCTTTCAAAAACGATCGAGAAAAAATGGCACATATCCCTACGTTGAACGAATCGTGCATATCGCAGAATGAAGGAAGTGCAGTCGCGATATTTGAATGAAATTCTTTAGATTATTTATGCCGTGAATGGCATTGAAAACCGCCAAAGGAGTCTCTTATGTATTTAATGCACGTCTCTCGACGCCAGCCGCAGGACCCGGGCTCCGATATACCGCCAGTTGACCCGAATCGTCCTATCGATCCAGCGATCCCGGAGCACCCGGCATCGCAGCCTATGGAGCCGCCGGGGGAGGCACCGCCCATCGAGCTGCCACCCGAGTCCGCTGCAGCCACCAACCGGTCCGTAGGTGCGGCTTGACCTGCGACCACACGTGACAACAGGACAAAAGGAGTTATCCAGCATGCCAGTACCTTCGACACCACCAGTCCCACCAATAGCTCCGCCGCCGCCAGCGGAGCCGCCGAAACCAGAGCCAATCGATCCGCCAGCGCATCTGCCACCGGTGGTAGATCCACCCAAAGAGCCTCTGCAGTAAGGAGGGGTAATGGCGTATTGGCCTTTACGGCTCGCGGTAGGTGGCTGCAACGGACGGGCATCTGTGCTGCGTGTATCGGTCTCGCGTTGGCTTCGCTCGAGATCTTTGTGCGCGATTTCCATCTCGGGCGCCCTGTGGCCTACCGTCGTCAGTACCCTGTCTCCTGAACATATTTGCGATTGGCTCGATCCCACGCGGCCTTGAATGCTGGTTGGGCTTTCTCCCACTTGAGTCCGCCTTTGGCATGCGCGGCATCCCATTTGCGTGCCCACTCGGCGCGTGCCGCGTCGAAATCGGTACCTGCCACGCGGGCTTCCCAGCCAGCGCGATAAGCGGGAGCGTAGTCGTCGTAGCCATGCTCGGCTGAGTAGTAGGGCTCTTGCACGTGGACTTCGCGCCAATGTGCATCTTCGTCCGTAGGGTTGATGACCTCGGCCGCACCTTTGCCGGCCAAGCCCCCGACCACTGCGCCGATGATGGCACCCGCCGCCGCGCCCAGCGGACCTCCGATGGCACCCGCCGCGGCGCCAGTGACGGCGCCTCCTGCAGCGCCAATGCCCGTTCCCACCGGATGAGCACCTGGCTCGCCAGTGATGGGATCACGGTTGAGTTTGTCATTCGAGCTGTTCATGTTGAATCCCCTGTGGTTGGAAGAGTCCGAGGCATCCTCTGCTTGCAGATCGGGCCTCATTCAGGCCGTTGCGATTTCAGCTGCGCCTCAACGTTATTGGGCTATGCATTGAAGAAGATGTCTGTAGGAGAAGCGAGCCTGCGACATTAGGACAGTCCGGTTTACGTTTTCGATGCACTCGGGTAGGTCATCAGTTCATCGATTCACGGCGAGTCAATAGTGCAGCCTTGAACAGGGGATCGCGCGTGAAATGGACATGTAGCGAGCGCAACCCATACGATCACGACATGCGTTACGAACTTACCGATCTCCGACTCTTTCTGGAAATTGCTCAGGCCGGTAGCCTGACTGCTGGAGCGTCTGCCGTCTTCATCACTCCGTCAGCGGCAAGCTATCGCCTCAAGAATTTGGAGCAAGCCATGGGAACGCCGCTGTTCGAGCGCACCTCGCGTGGCATGGAGCTGACGCCTGCCGGGGATGCCGTGCTGACGCATGTGCGCGAGCTGTTTGAGGGTATCGAGCGCATGCAGGGCGACGTGAGCCGTTTCATCTCGGGCATCAAGGGCCATGTGCGGCTAGTGGCCAACAGCAGTTCGCTCAACGGCTTCGTGACGCAGACGCTGGGGCGCTTTCTCGTGGCGTATCCCGGCATCGATGCAGACGTGGACGAGCGCCAGAGCGAGACCATTCCGTCGGCGGTGCTGGCGCGCGAGGCCGACATCGGCATCTTCGCGGGTGGCACGGACGTGGAGGGGCTGACGGTGCACCCCTATGCGGTCGACCGACTGGTGATCGTCACCCCGCGTGACCATGTGCTGGCTGCACAGCACAGCATTCGGCTGGGCGCGGCGCTGGATTTTGACTTCGTCAGCATGAACCGCACGAGTAGCAACTACCTGTTCCTGCGCGACACGGCGGCCAAGTATGGCAAGAATGTGCGCACGCGCCTGCATGCGCATGGCTTTGAAGCGGTGTTGTCGCTGGTGGCCGCCGGAGTGGGGGTGGCGATGGTGCCCAGCGGCGTGCTGGCGAACCGACAGCAGTCTGCGCAGCTCGCGGTGATTGAGCTGGATGAGCCTTGGGCGCTGCGCGAGTTGAATCTGGTGGTACGCAAGGATGCGCGGTTTCCGAATTTCATCACCGCCTGTATGAACTTCCTGCTCGAAGACCCGGTGGTGGCCGCCACGCGCACGCCGCTGCCGCGCACAAAAGACGAATAGACAAGGCACTGTTCAAAGGCCTGAAGTCCCCTTATCAAAATCTAGAACAGAGCGTTCGAATCTTTCGGATTGAGCTCTCGAAGGTCGATTCATACACTGAATCACAGCTGTCACATGGCACTCGCTGGTGTACGGCATTCGCTGGTTCTAGATGAAATAAGGAGACTCTCATGGCATTTTCGCGTTCGGACAAGGCGCGCTCCATCGGCTGTGCCCTGGCATTGGGGTGGATAGCCCTGTCGGCACCGGTCGGTTCGGCCTTTGCGCAGGCCGGAAATTACCCCGCCAAACCCGTCACGATCGTGGTGGCTTTCCCGCCGGGGGGCATGACGGACATCGTCAGCCGTGCGCTTGCCAAGGAACTGTCGCAGAACCTCAAACAGCCATTCATCATCGACAACCGCCCCGGCGTCGCGGGCCAGGTTGGCACGGAATATGTGGCCAAGCAGCATGCCGATGGCTACACGCTGCTGGTGGGTGCGACCGGGTATGTGATTGCCCCGGCGATGAAGAAGGTGGGCTATGACCCGCTCAAGAGCCTAGAGCCCGTGGCGGTGCTGGCCAAGTCGCCCAACCTGATCGTCGTGAATCCCAAGGTACCGGCCAAGACGCTGCCCGAATTCCTCGCCTGGGCCAAGACGCAGTCGAACATTCCGTTCGGCACGGCGGGTGCGGCTGGCTCCACCCATCTGGGGGGCGAATGGCTGCGCACGCTCACCGGCTATGCCTTCGTGCATGTGCCCTACAAGGGCGCGGCACCGGCGACCAACGATGCGGTGGCGGGACAGATTCCGATGGCGGTGCAGGATTCGATGAGCGTCTCATCATTCATCACCACGGGCCGACTGCGCCCGATTGCCACCATGTCCGCCGAGCGCAGCAAGCTGTTCCCTGATCTGCCGACGATGCAGGAAGCTGGTTTCAAGGGTTTTGACGTCTACACCTGGCTGGGCCTCTACGCCCCGGCCGGAACGCCAGCGCCCATCGTGACGATGCTGAACAAGGAGATCAACAAGATCATGAACTCGCCCGAGATGGTCGAGCGCCTGCGCCTGCAATACAGCGAACCGCTCGGTGTGATGGATCTGGCGCAGACGCGCAAGTTCGTCGAGGGCGAAGTCAACAAGTGGAAGGCCGTGGTGCAGCAGACCGGAGTGAAGGCCGATGACTGACGCAGCACCTACCGAATCCAACGTGGGCGCGCCGCAGTCCGCAGCGGCCTCCGCCTGCGACAAGCGCTATTTCGATGCGCTGGCGCAGGGGCGCTTCGAGATTCCACAATGCCGTGATTGCGGAAAATTCCATTTCTATCCGCGCGTGTGCTGCCCGCATTGCGGTTCGCAGGCGCTGGACTGGGTCGCGCCGAGCGGCGATGGCACAGTCTATTCCGTGACCATCGTGCGGGCCCGCGAGGGCGCCGACTACACGGTGGTGCTGGTCAATTTGGACGAGGGCCCGCGCCTGATGAGCCGCGTGGTCGACATGCCCGTGGACGAGGTGCGCATCGGCATGCCGGTGCGTGCGCGCATCGATGTGACTGATGAAGGTCCGCTGCTGGTGTTCGTAGCGCGGGGAGGTGCAGCATGAGTTCTTCGGATTCGACACGTGGATCCATCGCGATTCTGGGCACCGGCCTCGCAGGCATGGGCCATGCGGGCGGCGCGAGCGAGCAGGAGATCATCGCCAAGGCGTCCTGCATGGCGATCGAACGCAGCGGGCTGCGCAAGTCCGACATCGACGGCATCATCACTTCGAGCCTCATTTCGCCCTGGTGGGTGATGCGCATGGCCGAGTATCTGGGCATTCGCCCGCGCTTTTCCGACAGCACCATGTTCGGCGGATCGGCCTTCATCGCCGATCTGAAGATCGCGCAGATGGCCATCGATGCGGGCGAGTGCGAGAACGTGCTGATCTGCTACGGCAGCACGCCGCGCAGCGCGCCGAGCAGCTCGCGCGTCAACCAGATGCGCGCCGAGCTTGATCCGCAGCCCTACGAGCATCCCTACAAGGCGTTCAACCCGGTGTCGAGCTATTCGCTGGCCGCTGCACGCCACATGTACGAGTACGGCACCACCCGCAAGCAGCTCGCCGAAGTGGCGGTGGCGGCGCGCAAGTGGGCGCAACTCAATCCGGATGCGTTCTCGAAGAAACCGCTGTCGGTGGACGACGTGATCAACGCCAAGATGATCTCGGACCCGCTCACGGTGCTGGACTGCTGCCTCGTTACCGACGGCGCGGGGGCCATCGTCGTGTCGTCGGCCAAACGAGCGAAGGAGCGCCATGCCAAGCCGATCTACGTGCTCGGCAGCGGATTTGCACATTGGCACCGCCAGATCTCGTGCATGGAAGACCTCACCATCACACCCGCTCAGGAATCGGGCAGCAAGGCTTTCGCGCAGGCGGGACTCATTCCGGCCGACGTGGATGTGGTGGAGCTGTATGACGCGTTCACCATCAACCCGATTCTGTTCCTCGAAGACCTCGGCTTTTGCAGGAAGGGCGAGGGCGGTGCGTTCATCGAGGGCGGCCGCATCGAGCCTGGCGGCGCCTTCCCGATGAACACCAACGGCGGTGGACTGTCCTGCGTGCACCCGGGCATGTACAGCATCTTCTTGATCATCGAGGCGGTGACGCAGTTGCGCGCCGAGGGACATGCCCGCCAGGTCAAGGGCGCGGAAGTGGCGCTGGTGCACGGCAACGGCGGCGTGCTGTCGAGCCAGGCGACGGCGATTCTGTCGTCATCGCTGTGAGTCAGGAGAACAAGACGATGGTGAACAAGATTTTCGAATCCGCCGCACAGGCCGTGGCGGATATTCCGGATGGCGCGACGATTCTGGTGAGCGGCTTCGGCCTCGCGGGCCAGCCGGGAGCATTGCTCGATGCGCTCTACGATCAGGGTGCGAGCGACCTCACGGTGGCATGCAACAACAGCGGCAGCCGTGACATCGGACTCGCGCGGCTGATTCGCGCGGGCCGCGTGCGCAAGCTGCTGGCCTCGTTTCCGCGCGGCGCTGAGTCCGATGCCTTCGAGGACGCCTACGCGCAGGGCCGCATTGAATATGAATGCGTGCCGCAGGGCACGCTGGCCGAGCGCTTGCGCGCTGCGGGCGCGGGACTGGGAGGTTTTTTGACGCCCACCGGCTACGGCACGGAGCTCGCCGAAGGCAAAGAAACCCGTGTGATCGACGGCATGGGCTATGTCTTCGAGCCGCCGCTCAAGGGCGACTACGCGCTGGTGCAGGCTCATGTGGCCGACCGCTGGGGCAACCTTGTCTACCGCAAGGCCGCGCGCAACTTCGGTCCGATCATGTGCATGGCCGCGCGCGTCGCCATCGTGCAGGTGGGCAGCACGGCGGAACTGGGATCGCTTGATCCGGAAAACATCGTCACGCCGGGCATCTTCGTGCAGCGCGTGGTGGTGACTGGTGCCGAAATGTCGATGACAGGGGAGAAGCGCGCATGAAGCTGGAACTGACATACCAGGGCCTGACACGCCAGCAGATGGCGAAACGGGTGGCTGCGGACATTCCGGCCGGGGCCTGCGTGAATCTGGGCATCGGCCTGCCGGTGATGGTGCTTGAGCATTTCCGTCCCGAGGACGAAATCATGGTCCACAGCGAGAACGGCATCCTCGGCATGCGCGCCCTGCATGCGGATGAAACGCCCGATCCCGACATGTCGAACGCGGCCAAGCTGCCGGTGAACATCGTCGATGGTGGCAGCTTCTTTCACCACGCCGACTCGTTCGCGATGATGCGCGGCGGTCATCTGGACTTCTGCATTCTGGGCGGCTACGAAGTGTCAGTTCAGGGCGATCTGGCCAATTGGTCGCTCGGGCAGAAGAACGTGGCGACGGCCGTCGGCGGCGCGATGGATCTGGCCGTGGGCGCCAAGGCCGTGTATGTGCTCATGGAGCATGTCACGCGCGACGGCGCGCCGCGCATCGTCGAGCGCTGCTCGCTGCCGCTCACCGGCCACCGTGTGGTCAAGCGTATCTATACCGACCTGGCCGTCATCGAGGTGCGGGCGTCCGGACTGGTGGTGATCGACATGGTGCCGGGCATGAGCGAAGAGGCTCTGCAAGCCTGCACCGGCGTGCCGCTGCAGTTCGAATTGGAACAGGTGTGCGCATGACGCAGGTGACGGACCACGAACAGCTTGGGTTGTTCCGCACCGAGGTGCGGGCATTTCTGGCCGACAAGTTGCCGGAGAACCTGCGCCGCAAGGTGCTGGAGCACAAGCGGCTGAGGAAGGCAGATTTTCTGCAATGGCAGGCGATCCTGCGCGACAAGGGTTGGGCCGCGCCCAATTGGCCCGCCGAACATGGCGGCACCGGCTGGACGCTCGCGCAGCGCCTGCTGTTCGACGATGAGTGCGCGATCGCCGGGGCTCCGGAGACCGTGCCCTTCGGGCTGCGCATGGTCGCACCGGTGCTGATGAAATACGGCACCGAGGCGCAGAAGGCTCGCTACCTGCCGCGCATTCTCTCTGGCGAGGACTGGTGGTGCCAAGGCTATTCGGAGCCGGGTTCGGGCTCGGATCTCGCGTCGCTGCGCACGCGCGCCGAACTGCGCGATGGCGAGTTCGTCGTGAACGGCCAGAAGACCTGGACGACCTATGCGCAGTATGCGGACATGATGTTCTGCTTGGTGCGCACCGATCCCGATGCCAAGGCGCAGTCGGGGATCTCGTTCTTGCTGATCGACATGAAGTCGCCCGGCGTGACGGTGCGGCCGATTCGCACCCTCGACGGCGACACCGAGATCAACGAGGTGTTTCTCGACAACGTGCACGTTCCGCAGAACCAGCTCGTGGGCGAGCTTCACAAAGGCTGGACCTGCGCCAAATATCTGTTGTCGCACGAGCGCTTTGGCGCAGCGCGCGTGGGGCGCTGCAAGCGCGAGCTGGCTTGCTTGAAGCGCCTACTGAAGGAGCGTGTGGTAGACGGCGAAGCGCTGGCCGTGCGCGCAGATTGGATCGAGGCCGTCGCGCGGCTCGAGATGGAGCTGCTGGCGCTCGAGGCATCGGTGCAGCGCTTGGTCCGGCAGTCCGAGAGCGGCGCGGGAAATGGCGCGGAGGCCTCGGTGCTCAAGCTCATGGGAACAACGCTTGCGCAGGCGATCACCGAGCGCCAAGTGCAGGCGGCGGGGCCGCTGTCCAAGGAGTTCAGTCAGCGTGCGTTCGAACTGACGGTCGATGGCAACGAAGATGAGACACAGACGCTGGCTGGCTTCTATTTGAATTTGAGAAAAATCTCCATCTACGGTGGCTCTGACGAAGTGCAGCGCAACATCATCGCCAAGATGGCTCTGGGGCTGTGACGCATCATGAGTGACTACCTGAACGAAGACCAGCGCCAGCTCGTGGACGCGTTGGCGCGCTATCTGGAGCGAGAGCATCCGCTGCCTGAATCGGGCATATGGCCGGAGGATGTAGCCCATCGCGCGGAGGCATCTGCGCACTGGTCCGCATTCGTGAATTTCGGCCTGACGGCGCTGACGGTGGACGAGAACCACGGCGGCATTGCGGACGACCCGCTTGCTGTGCATGCGGCAATGGAACTGTTCGGCCGCCATCTGGTGACCGAGCCGTTCGTTGCGAGCATCGTGCAAGGCACGTGGCTGTTGGCTGCGACCTCGGACACATCGATCAAGGCCGATGCGTTACTGCGCCGCGTGTTGGCGGGCGAAGCCCGAATTGCGCTGGCGCATGCGGAACCGCAGACCGACTACACGCTGCACCACATCGAATCGCGCGCCGAGCGCATCGGCGATGGCTGGATGTTGTCTGGCCACAAGGTGGATGTGGCTTATGCGGTGCAGGCCGAGCGTTGGCTGGTGCTGGCACGCACCAGCGGCGCGCGACTGTCGCAGCATGGGCTGTCGCTCTTCGTGGTCGATCCGGGCACACCGGGCATCCGCCATCGCGACTACGTGAATCTGGACGGCTCGACGGGTTCCGAAATCTGGTTTGAACAGGTGCAATTGCCATCCACCAGCCTGATCGGTGAGGTGCATCAGGCATGGCTGCTGTTCCGGCAGGCCTGCGCGCGTGCCAATGCAGCGTTGTGTGCGGAGGCCGTGGGCGCGATGTTGGCCGTCCTCGACACCACCGTCGCCTACGCGAAGGAACGCAAACAGTTCGGCGCCAGCATCGGCAGCTTTCAGGCCATTCAGCATCGGCTGGTGGACATGTACATGCAGCTCGAAAAATGCCGTTCGCTCGCGCAGCGCGCCAGCGGCCTGCTGGCGCAGAAGTATGACGTCGAAGCACTCGCCGCAGTCTCGGCCGCCAAGGCCTTGTGCTGCCAGTCGGCACGCAATCTCTGCCAGAGCGCGATCCAGCTGCACGGCGGTATCGGTATGACGGACGAGCTGGCGCTCGGCAAGTTCGTCAAGCGGCTGATGGTGATCTCGCACACGCTGGGCGACGAACTGCACCATGTGCAGCAGTTCGCAAAGTTCACCCCACCTACGCAGGCCGCACCGGCGGCCACGGCTTTCCTTTCCCATTGAGGCGACCCCATCATGACTACACCAGAGACAAGCCTTTCGATCTCCGACACCGTCCGTTATACGGAGCGCCAGCAGGTGGCGTTGATCCGCATAGACAATCTTCCCGTCAACGGCCTGGGCGACACGGTTCGACGCGGCGTTGCCGATGCGCTGAAGCGCGCGCTGGCGAACTCCGACGTGAAGGCCGTGGTCGTGCTCGGCGAGGGCAAGGTTTTCTGCGGCGGCGCGGACATCCGCCAGTTCAACACGCCCGCCGCCACGGCCAAGCCCATGCTGCGCGATGTCAACCGCGCCATCGAGCGCAGCACCAAACCGGTGGTGGCCTGCATTCATGGCGTAGCGCTCGGCGGTGGGTTGGAATTGGCGCTGGCCTGCCACTACCGCATTGCAGATGCGTCCGCCAAGCTGGGGTTGCCGGAAGTGAATCTGGGCCTGGTGCCCGGTGGTGGCGGCACACAACGTTTGCCTCGTCTGATCGGCGTGACGGATGCCGTGCGCTTGATCAGCTCGGGCAAGCAAGTGGGTGCGAAAGAGGCCGCTTCGCTGGGCTTGATCGATGAGGTGTTCGAGGGCGACCGCGAGCAAGCGGCCATTGCTTTCGCGTTGGCGCAGGCCGCGCAGCAGACTGCTTGGCCGGTGCTGGCGGACAAGGCTATTGCGGCAGACGGCCTGCCCGATTTCGACGCGTTGCGTGCGGCGGTGAACCCCAAGGCGCGTAACGCGATTGCGCAACGCATGGCGGTGAGCAGCGTGGAAGCGGCGGTGCAATTGCCCTTCGAGCAGGGGCTAGACAAGGAGCGTGCGCTGTTCGACGAGCTGGTTGCGGGCACGCCGTCCAAGGCGCTGCGCCACATGTTCTTCGCCGAAAAGGAATCCGCCAAGTTCACCGGAAGCAATGCACGTGAGGCTGCACGCCCGGTGCGCAGCGTGGGCATTCTCGGCGCTGGCACCATGGGCGGCGGCATCGCCATGGCGTTTGCGAATGCGGGCATTCCGGTGGTGCTGTGCGAGCGCGAACAGGCGGCGCTGGACCGGGGCATGGCGCTCATCGAGCGCAATTACCAGATATCGGTCGCACGCGGCGGACTGACGCAAGAGGGCGTGAAGACGCGGCTGGCGCGCATCCAGACCTCGCTCGACATGGCAGCGTTCGCCGAGGTCGACCTGGTCATCGAGGCCGTGTTCGAAGACATGGCTGTCAAGCGCGATGTGTTCACGCAGCTTGACCGCATCGCCAAGCGCGGTGCGATTCTGGCGACCAACACCTCGCGCCTGAACATCAACGAGATCGCGGCCGCGACGCAGCGCCCGGAAGACGTGATCGGCCTGCATTTCTTCAGTCCGGCCAATGTGATGAAGTTGCTTGAAGTGGTGCGCGGCGAGCTGACGTCAGACGCCGTCATTGCCGGGTGCATGCAGATGGCCGTGGCCATTGGCAAGATTCCGGTGCTGGTGGGCGTCTGCGAAGGCTTTGTGGGCAACCGTATGCTGACCGGTTACTGGCGCGAGGCGGGCTTTTTGTTGGAAGAGGGGGCCACGGTGCCGCAGATCGACGCGGCCATGCAAGCCTATGGCTTTGCGATGGGGCCGCTCGCCATGGCCGATCTTGCGGGCATGGACATCAACTGGGCGACGCGCAAGCGCCTCGCGCCCACGCGCCCGGCACACCTGCGCTACTCCAAGGTAGCCGACCGCATCTGCGAGCAGGGCCGTTTCGGGCAAAAGACCAGCGCGGGTTACTATCGCTACGAAGCGGGCAACCGCACACCCATTCCGGATCCCGTCGTGGAGGAACTCATCGCCCAGTGTGCGAAAGAGGCGGGCATCGAACGTCGCCAAGTCACCGACGAGGAAATCGTCGAGCGCTGTGTGCTGGCACTGGTCAACGAAGGCGCGCGCATCGTCGACGAGGGCATTGCCCAGCGGGCCTCAGATGTCGATGTGGTCTATGTGAACGGCTACGGCTTTCCCGCGTGGCGTGGTGGTCCGATGTTTTATGCCGAGACGCTGGGCTGGAAGCAAGTGCGCGACAAGATCCACGCGCTGCATACCAAGCATGGCGAGCATTGGATTCCTGCGCCGTGGATCGACAAACAAGCCCAAGCCTGAAGCTAACATCCAAACCATGAACGACGCCGTCTTTGTCCCGCCCGAAGGTTTTGTGGAGCATGTGTCGCCCAGCAATTTCATGTTGACGCTGGGCCCCATGTACAAGCGCGAGCGCGGGGAAGGCTGCGCCACCATCGGCATGCGGGTGCTCGAATCCCACCTCAACCTGCACGGCATCGCACATGGCGGACTGGTGGCGACGCTGATCGACAACGCCATCGGCTACAACGTCTCTCGGGCCATCGATGGTCCGGTGGTGACCGCGCATCTGAGCATCGACTACCTGTCCTCCGCCCGTCTTGGCGACTGGGTGGAGGCCGACGTGCAGATTGACCGCAAGGGGCGGCGCATGTGCTTTGCGGACTGCACGCTGCGTAACGGCACGGCGCTCATGGCCAAGGCCCGTTGCATTCTCGCGCCGGTCGCCTGATCGCCAAAATCTCTTCACGGGCCTTCATGGCCCTGTTCGCGCTGGATTTTCTGACCCTCCAAATTCCACGAACTCGCGATGCAATATTGGCCAATTGACCCCTGCAGGGCCTGCACCAAGAATACGTGAAAGTTTTGGAGATGCGATGCTTGCAAATGCACTGGATGGAGTCCGTGTTGTGGACTTGTCGAGAATTCTGGCGGGGCCTTGGTGCACGCAGAATCTTGCGGACCTCGGCGCCCATGTCCTGAAGATCGAGCGCCCCGAGTCGGGCGATGACACGCGCAGCTGGGGCCCGCCGTTCGTGACCGGACGCAGCGGCGAGCAGGTCGCGGCCTATTTTCTGTCCTGCAATCGGGGCAAGCAGTCGGTCACGCTGGATTTCGCACGCGAGGCCGAACGCGCCTGGCTGCTGCGCCAGATCGAGGATGCGGATGTGCTGGTTGAGAACTACAAGGTTGGCACGCTCGCGCGCTACGGGCTTGACTACGCGGCGCTCGCCAAGATCAATCCCCGGCTCGTCTATCTCTCGGTCACCGGCTTTGGCCAGAGCGGACCGTTTGCGCACAAGCCCGGTTATGACTACATCTTTCAGGGCATGGGTGGGCTGATGAGCTACACGGGTCTGGCCGATGGCGACGCCGGGGCAGGCCCGCTGCGCACCGGTGTGGCCGTGGTTGATCTGATGACCGGCATGTATGCGACCAGCGCGGTGCTCGCGGCGCTGGTGCAGCGCGGACGCACGGGGCAGGGGCAGCATTTGGACATCGCGTTGCTCGACGTGTCGGTGGCGATGAACGCCAATCAGGGAGCGAACTATCTGGTCTCGGGCGAGAACCCTGAGCGCATTGGCAACACCCATCCGAACCTCGCGCCTTACGAGGTGTTCGAATGCTCCGATGGCTACATCATTCTGGCGATCGGCAACGACACGCAGTTCGCCGCGTTCTGCAAGCTCATGGGCACTGACTGGTACCAGCGGCCACAATTCGCCACCAATGCCGGGCGGCTCACCCATCTGCCCGAACTGCGTCCGCTTCTGCGTGCCGTGCTCAAGCAGTGGCGGGCGGCAGAGCTGGGTAGCGCGCTGGATGCCAATGGCATCTCTTGGGGAAACATCAATAGCATGGAGCAGGTGTTCCAGCATCCGCAGGTGGTGCATCGCCAGATGCTACAGACTGTGGAGCATCCCGAACTGGGCACGCTCAAGCTGGTGCGCAACCCCATGGTGCAGCCCGGTGCACACAAGCCCGTAACCCCGCCGCCAACGCTTGGCCCTGCGGCGGTCAAAGCCACATCCCAGTCACAGCCCGCATCAATCCATGACCGCGTGACTGCGCTGTCACCGAATTTGAATCTTTCATCCAGAAATACAGGAGACATCGAATGAACTCGCTCAAATCCCTGCTCGCCCTGACGCTGTGCGTCGGCATGCTTCCCGTGGCCCAGGCGGCTGGCAACAACACGTCCTATCCAGACCGTCCCGTGCGCCTGATCGTGCCCTATGCGGTGGGCGGTGCGACCGACGTGATCGGTCGCGTGATGGCCCGTTATCTGGGGGAAGAGCTCGGTCAGTCCATCGTCGTGGAGAACAAGCCCGGTGCAGGCGGCAGCACCGGCTCGCAGTTCGCATCCAAGCAACCGGCGGACGGCTACACACTGGTGATGATGGTCGAGAGTTCGCACGCCGTGAACCCGAACGTGTATGCCAAGCCGGCCTACGATCCGGTCAAGGACTTCACGCCCATCACCAACATCGCCAACGTGCCGGGCGTGATGGTGGTGAACGTGAACTCCAACTACAAGACCGCGCAGGACGTGATCGAGGCGGCGCGCAAGGCGCCTGGTAAACTCAACTACGGCTCGTCCGGCAACGGCGGGCTCAGCCACCTGAGCGGCGCGCTGTTTGGCGATGCGACCAAGACCCAGATCACCCATGTGCCCTACAAGGGCCTTGGCCCCGCGCTGAATGACCTGATGGCCGGGCAGATCGATGTGGTGTTCGACAACATGCCCTCATCGGGCGGGCTGATCGCTGGCAACCAACTGCGTGCGCTGGCCGTATCGAGCCCGAAGCGACTGGCCAATCTACCCAATGTTCCCACCTATGCGGAAGTGGGCTTGAAACCGATGAACGACATGTCCTGGTACGGCCTCGGTGCGCCCGCCGGTCTGGACGCGGCGGTGCTGGCCAAGCTCAGCACGGCGGCCAAGAAGGCACTGCAGAATCCCGAGTTGGTGAGGACCATTGAGCAGCAGGGTGCGGTGGTGGACTACCAGACCCCGCGGCAGTTCAAGAGCACCGTGGACCGCTCGAACAAGGCCTGGTCCAAGCTCATCAAGGACATCGGTTTCGAAAAACTCTGATTCTCACGAAAGCAAAGAACACCATGTACGCACAAGTCACTTACCCCACACCCTCCACCGCCATTCTTACCATCACCGACGCAGGGGTGCTCAACGTGTTGAGCACCCCGGTCATTCGTGGACTGATCCAGACGCTCGGTGAACTCGCCGAAAATCAGGAACTGCACTGCCTCGTGCTGCGCGGATCGGGAGCACGCGCTTTCATTGCGGGAGCGGACATCAAGGAGTTGGCCTCACTGACCTCGGCCACCGGCCGCGTTTTCATCGGCGCGCTGCGCGACCTGTGCAATGCGGTGCGCCATTTCCCGGTGCCGGTCATCGTGCGACTCGAAGGCCACACACTCGGCGGCGGTCTCGAACTCGCAATGGCCGGTGACCTGCGCATCGCCGCCGACAACGCCGTCGTCGGCATGCCCGAGGTGAAGGTCGGCATTCCTTCTGTCATCCACGCGGCCATGATGCCCGCCCAAATCGGCACCACCCGCGCAGCTTGGCTACTGCTGACCGGCGAAAACATCCCCGCCAAGCAAGCGCAGGAATGGGGCCTGATCAATGAATGCGTGCCCCAGAACCAACTGGACGCCCGCATCCTCGAAATCGCTGCAGGCCTCGCCGAGATCGGCCCGGTTGTGCTGCGCCAACAGAAGCGTTTGCTGCGCCGCTGGGAAGGCATGACGCTGGACGCCGCCGTGGACGACAGCATTGCCGAGTTCGGCGAAGCTTTCAAAACCGGCGAGCCGCAGCATCACATGAATGCGTTTCTGAACAAGAAGGCTGGGAAGGTTTAGTCAGTGAGCAGAAACATCCGCAAAAAATGAATGCCTGAAGAAGGATCTAGTGGGGCAGGGTCGTTGACTACTGATCTGGGTAGAGTTCAGTGCACAATCTCTTGCCGCCCACCACGCGATGCAGCGAACACCTGTGTGATTCACGCTGAATATGACTGATCACCCCCAAACAACTGCTCCACAGCTCGCCTGATTCCCCCATATCCCGTGCACCGACACAGGTTGCCGCTCATGAGTTCGATGGCCTCGTCTGCGCTGGGCCGGGGTTGCTGCTGGTGCAGCCAGGTCATGTTCATCAGCATGCCCGATGTGCAGTAGCCGCATTGCACGCCGCCGCAAGTCGCCAGTGCCTGCTGTACCGGGGCGCATTCGGGGGATGTGGCCAGCGATTCGATGGTGCGCACACGCTGGCCTTGCAGTTGCCAGGCCATGAGCAGGCAGGCGTTGGCGGGGGCGTCGTTGAGCCAGACCATGCAGGCGCCGCAGCGGCCCACCTCGCAACCGGGCTTGGCGCCGGTGAGTTGCCAGTGCTCGCGCAGCAGGGTCAGCAGGCGGGTGTCAGGCGGGCAGGTGACCTGTACGGGTTGGCCATTGAGTTCAAGCGCGAATGCGATGTCTTCTGGGGCGTGAGGGTTGTGCAGGGGTGCGTTCATGAAGAGGCTTGCTCCAGCAGGGCGATCACGCGCAGCGGCGTCATCGGAAGGCGGGTGATGGGGTGTGCAAGCGCCGCACTGAGCGCGTTGGCGATGGCGGGCACAGCGAAGTTCACGCTGATCTCGCCTGCGCCGCGCGGGCCTATGGGATCGTCGGGTGGCAGATTCTCGATGGCGATGAGGTCCATGCGCGGCGCGTCCATGATCGATGGAACGAAATAGGCGTCGAGATTGCGTGCGGTGTAGTGGCCGTCTTCGCATTCGAGCTCCTCCAGCAGGCTCATGCCGAGACCCATGACCGCGCCGCCTTCCATCTGGCCGAGATAGCCTTGGGGTGAAGCGATGGGGCCGAGCGCCGTGCACATAGCAAGGTCCTGCACCCGCACCATGCCGCTCCAGGTGTCGATGCGGACCTGGGCGATGGCCGCACAGGCGCCGAAGACGAAGTGCGTGTCGTGCGCGTTGACGCTTGGGTCTTCGGCATGCAAATCGATGGTGATGCAGGGGCGTTCATTGCCGAGCACATGTGCCAGTTCGACAAGGCTTTTGGAGTCGCCACATTGCGCCCTTGCGCGCTCCAATCGTGCTTGCCATTCGGCTCTGACTTCAAGCAGCGCGCGCCAGACCAGCGTGGTCGCGCGTGATGCGGCGACCGGGCCGGAGTCTGGCGTGAAGGCGGTGTCGCCCAGCACCGGGCGCACGTCGTCCGGCGCGCAGGCCAGATGCTGCACGCAGAGATTGCGGATGGCGCCGCAGAGGTTTTGGCCGAGCTCGGTGAAGCCGCAGCGCAGCTCGACCTTGCCGTCTTCGGCGAGCGCGAGCTGCATGCGGCTTTCGCTCGGCCCGCCTTTGCCGAAGCCATCACTGCGGTGGATCAGCGCAAGGCCGATGCCGTGCAAATAACGGCCATCGGCGCTGCGCCATTGGTGCGGGCGTTGCCACAGCGGTTGCTGCATGGCGACGTCGAGCGCGCGCTGCGGGCCGTCGAACGCGACCAACTGCTGGCCCAGTGGGCCGGGCGCATCGGGCGTTGCGAGGTTGAGTGCGCGGAAGGCGCCTGGCGACATCTGCGCGAGCGCGGCGAGGCGGTCCATGTGTTGCTCGAGCGCGAACTGCACCTGCACGGCGCCAAAGCCGCGAAACGCGCCAGCGATGCCGTTGTTGGTGTAAGCGAGCCGCGCGTGAATCTGCACCGCCCGGTAGCGATACGGGCCGGGGGCATGCTCGACGGCAGCATCCAGCACTTCGGGGCCATGCGTGGCGTAGGCGCCGGTGTCGGCGAGGATGTCGACTTGCTGGAACGTCAGTCGCCCCTCGGCATCGATGCCAGTGCGCATGCGGATGCGCATGGGATGGCGCTTGACGCCAAGGTCCACCGACTGCGGCCGGGTGAGGTGCAGGCGCACGGGGCGTTGCGTCTTCCATGCGAGCAGTGCCGCAATCGGCTGGATCGTGAGCTCGTCCTTGCCGCCATATGAGCCACCCACGGGCGTGCCCACGGCCTGCACCTTGTCGTGTGCGAGGCAGAGCATGTCGGCGATCACCTGCCGTTCGCGCGCGGGGTTGTGTCCGCCGAAGAACAGGCGCAGCCCGTCCGCGCCATCGGGCTCGGCCACGCAGCCCTCGGTTTCCAGATAGGTGTGCATCTGGCGCGGCGTGTGGTAGGTGTCTTCGAGCACATGCAGTGTGGTGGCCTGTGCGGCAAGGAGGTCGCCACGTTGATGATCGATGCTGTGCAGCAGATTGCCGCCTACGTGCAGATGGGCCGCATCGGGCAGGTCGGCTGCCAGTGCGGATGCCATGTCGTCCACGAGGGGCAGCGCTTCATATTCCACGTGGATCAGCGCGAGCGCGGCGCTGGCGGTGGTCAGATCGACGGCGGCGACGGCTGCGACCGGATCACCCACGCAGCGCACCTTGTCCTTGCAGAGCGCGGGCCGGTCCACCTTGCGCAGGCCGTAGCTCGCGGTGCCGGGGATGTCGGCATGGGTGACGACCGCATGGACGCCGGGCAGGGCGGTGGCTTCGGTGGTGTCGATGCGCAGGATGCGCGCGTGCGGATGCGGACTGCCGAGAATCGCGCCGCGCAGCTGGCCGCTCGCGATGCGGTCGGTGAGAAAACCGGGCGAGCCGGTGAGCTTGGCTGCGATGTCGGGGCGGATGTCCTGCGTCAATCGTTCGATGGGCCGCGTCAGCGCATGGGCGGAATGGGGCGGGAGAAAGGTGGAGGTCAGGTCGTTCATGGGATGCCCGTTCAAAGCAGGCCGCAATGTCCGGCGATCAGTCGACTGCTCATGATCGCGAGCGGTTCTGGAAGCTCTTTGAGGCAAGCGGCGCGCACGTTGACCAGCGTGGGCCGACGGGCCTCATCCGCCATCAGTTCTTCGACCGCGAGCAAGCGGCGAATCGGTGTGCCGGGTGCACCGGCGGCCGCGCGCACCAGCGTGCACCCTCGTGCTGCCGTGGCCCAGCGTATGGCGACGCGCACGCGCGCAGGAGTGAAGGCCGCGCGATGGCCGATCTTTTCGAATGCGGCATGCGCGGGGCCTTGCAGATTCACGCATGGCAGGTGAAAGGCGAGCATCAGTGGTCGACGGGGGCGTGCTAGCGTCAATTCCAGCGGCTCGAGCGTGCCGTCCGCCAGTTCTGCAAGCGCATCGAGCACCAGAAGCACCGGGCCCGTGTCACCCATGCCCCAGCCGATATTGCCGCCCAAGGTTCCCAGGCGGCGCACGCCTGCTGCGCCGAGTTGGGCCAGCGCATCGCAGAGCAGCGGCGCGTGCTCGCGCACGAGCGCATCGAGGCGAATGGTTTCTAGACGCGCATTCGCGCCGATGCGCAGGTGCTCACCTTGCAGCGCGATGCCCTGCGTCTGCGGCCAAGTCTGGGTATTGATAAAGTAAGTGTCCGGTGGGGCTTGGCGCGTCATGCCTGTCCACTCCTGCTGGACCACGGTGCCGCCCGCGATGAAGCGCGCGCGCGCGCCGAGTTCTTCTGCCAGAGCCTGCGCGGCCTGTGGTGTGGCGGGCGATATCAGTTGCATCGCGGGATCAGCGGGTGGCCCAGAAGCGTTGCTGCATCTCGGCGATCTCGGCTTCCATTTCGGGCACCGGGCCGATCAGTTCGACCGGCTTCTGGCAGTGGTCGAACACATAGCGGGACGACACACTCATGGTCGGGTTTTCGACATGGCTGCCGGTGCAGCCGAGCAGCGCGTGTTCGGTCATGCCGAACACCACGCGGCCGATGTTGGCCCAGTAGGCCGTGCCCGCGCACATACAGCAGGGCTCGACTGTGGTGTAGAGCGTGCAGCCCCAGAGATAGTCGGACGTGAAGTTGGTGGCCGCCACGCGCGCGAGGGTCGATTCGGCGTGGTTCACCGCGTCGATATTGCATTGCTCGAGCAGCACGGTTTCCTGATCGGGGCCGACAAGGATGGCGCCGAAGGGATGGTGGCCGAGGCCAATGGCGCGCTCAGCCACGCGCTGGGCGTGGCGCAGATGACGCTGGATCTGTTCGGGCGTGGGCGCCAGGCCTTGTGCGGGGAGTGTGGATGAGGTGGTTTGATTCATGCGGTGGCTCGATTCGACAAAGGGGTTACGTCGCGCTCTGGCTCCAGGGGAAGAAGCGCTTGTGCACAAACTGCACTGCGCCGTACAGCGAAAGGCTGCACAGCACCAGCAGGATCAGCGATGCGAAAGCGACGGGCACCTTGAAGGAAGACGTGGCGAACAGGATGAGGTAGCCGAGACCCTTTTCGGCTGCGACGAATTCGGCCACCACGGCACCGACGATGGCCAGCGTGATTGACACCTTGAGCGCCGAGAATACGTACGGAATCGCAAATGGCAGGCGGATCTGCCAATACTGGCGCGCGGTGGTGGCGCGCAGCGAGCGCGAGAGTTCCACCAGCTCGGCGGGCACCGACGCGAGGCCGAGCGCGGTCGACACCACCAGCGGGAAGAACGCGATCAGCGTGGTGATCACCACGCGTGGCAGCATGCCCGCGCCGAGCGTGACCACGATGATGGGCGCGATGGCGACGATGGGGGTCGACTGGATCACCACGAGCCACGGCATGATGATGCGCGAGAGCAGCGGTGAACGGGTGATGGCGATGGCCAGCGGCAGGGCCAGCGCAATCGCTACCGCGTAACCGACGAGCGCGACCTCGAGCGTGGCGCGCAGATGCTCGAACCAGCGCGCGGGTCCAAGCTCGCGTGCTGCCTGGAGGATGGCGGTGGGCGCGGGAACGATGTATTCGGGCAGCTTGAGCAGGCGGCAGGCGGCCTCCCAAAGGCACAGAGCGATCAGAAAGACGAACAGCGAGGCGTGACGTTGGATGAGTGAGGAAAACGTGGAAGGTTGGGAGGAGGACATGGAGACGGGAGACCTTTCGCTGATGGACGGCGCTGACGGAGCTATTCAGGCTTGCGGCTGAACACCTGCTCGCGGATGTCGTTGGCCATCTGGTTGAATAGGGGATCGGCCAGCGTCGCCATGCTGCGCGGGCGCGGCAGCGGCACGTCGATGACGTCGGCCACGCGACCGGGTCGGGCGCTCATCACGACGATGCGGTCGGACAACAGCAGCGCCTCCTGGATCGAGTGGGTGACGAAGACAACGGTCTTGGGTCGCTCGTTCCAGATGCGCAGCAGCTCGAAGCTCATCTCGTCGCGTGTGAGCGCATCGAGCGCGGAGAACGGCTCGTCCATGAGCAGGATTTCCGGGTCGTGCAGCAGCGAGCGCGCAATGGACACGCGCTGCTGCATGCCGCCCGACAGCTCGTTGGGGCGCTTGTGGCCAAAGTCCTTCAGGCCAATCATCGAGAGCAGTTCTTGCGCGCGCTGTTGCTCCTTGGTGTCGACGCGGCCGAACTTGTGGCGCATCGGAAAGGTGATGTTGTCGAGCACACTGAGCCAGGGCAGCAACGTGGGTTTCTGGAACACCATGCCGATCTCGTCGCGCGGCTCGGTCACGGGGTGGTCGAAGATGCGCACCTCACCGCTGCTCGGGCGCAGCAGGCCAGCGACCAAGCGCAGGATGGTGGATTTGCCGCAGCCCGAGGGGCCGATCAGCGAGACGAATTCATTGCGCCGCAGATGCAGATCGACGCCCTGCAGGGCGGTGACGGGACTGCCATCGCTGGAGACAAAGGTCTGGGTGACCGCGTTGAGATCGATTACATGTTGCATGGCGAGGCGCAGACGGAAGGCGGTGGGTTCGCGGCGAAGTTGTCGCCGCGAACAAGGAAGGCGATGCGCTTATTTGGCAAGGAAGCTACGGTCCACGAGCTGCTCGGGATTGATCTTGCCTAGGTCGTAGCTCATCGACTGCGCGACCCAGCTCCAGGTGGCTCCCAACAGTTTGGCGTCGTAGGCACCCATGCCGTCGCGCTGGCTGATCTCGTTCTTGAGCAGCGGGATCGACGATTCGAACTCGGCCTTGATGACAGCGACATCGGCCTCGGGCACTTGTGCCTTCAAGGCTTCTGCGGCCTTCTGCGGTTGCGCTATGGAGAACGTGAGCGACTTGGAAAGGGCGCGCAGATAGCGCTTGAGCACTTCGGGGCGTTCCTTGATGATCTTGTCGCTCGCGAGCGCCGACCAACCGTAGCCGTCGAGACCGAATTTTGTCCACGGCAACACGGCGAGCTCCTTGTTCGCCTGCTTGAGCACGGCGCTGAACGCGGGCGCGACGGTCACCCAGTTGATGGTGGCGTCCACGCGGCCCTGCGCGAGCATGGGCGCGAGTGTGGCCGGGTCGGTCTTGATCACCTTGATCTTCGCGGGATCGACGCCGTTCTTCTGCAGCACAACGGGCCACAGCGCGTTGGACGACGAGAACGTGGGCATGGCGACGGTCTTGCCCTCCATGTCCTTGAGCGACTTGATCTGGCTGTCGGCGCGGGTGAACAACGCATCGGGCTGGCTGGAATAGAGCGACATCACGGCCTTGACGGGCACGGGCGACTTGCTTTCGGCGGCCGCCATCATCAGCGCGGAGATGCCGCCAAAGCCCACATCGGCTGCGCCCGAGGCGACTTTGGTGACGGCGTCTGACGAGCCACGCCCGGGAACGATCTTGACCTCAAGACCCTCGGCCTTGAAGAAGCCTTGCTGCACGCCGGCATAGACAAAGGCCTTGTCGCCACCGGGCAGCCAGTCGAGCTGGACGGTGAGCGAATCGGCCGCGTGAACAGCTGCGGCGCCAAAGGCAAGCAGCAGGGAAGCGAGAAGAGGGCGCATGGTCATCATGGTGGTGTTCCTGAAGAGCGGGTGAACTGGGTGGGAAAACTGGATGAACGAAAAGTGGTTCAGTGCATCGCAGCGCTTGGGTTATTCGACATCGGCAAGGCATCGAGCAGTGGCAGCAGTCGGGCGGTGAGCAGCTCGGGGCGGACGAGTTGCGGCACATGTCCACAGGCCAGCGAGATGCAGTCCGCACCCGGGGTGAGCCGCTGCATGCAGCGCTGCAGCGGCAGCGAGACGGAGCGGTCTTCGGTGCATTCCACGTAGATGCGTGGTACGCGGCCGTAGCGTTCCGGGGTCAACTGGTTGTGCATGGATCTTCCACTTTCGGGTTGTGCTGCGAGGCGCATTGCTGCATCGCGTGCAGCGCTTTCCTCGCAGTCTTGCAAGAACAGTGCCATGGCGGCATCGACGGGAACATGGCTTGCGGTGCGGGTCTCGTTCCAGATCAGATGCTGGCCCACGCCTTGGTAGTCGAAGCCGGGGTTGTCTTGTTGGCAGCGCGCGATCACGTCGGCAAAGCCCCATCCATCGGGCACCATCATTCCGGCCAGATAGACGAGTGCGCGCACGCGCTCGGGCATGGCCTCGGCGACTTGTGATGCGGTCATGCCGCCGCCGCTGTGACCCAGCACCACGGCCGGTGCGTCCAGTGATGCGAGCAGTTCGACCACATGATCGGTGTAGCCCGGCAACGTGGCAGCGCGTGCGTGATCGCGGCTGTGGCCATTGCCCGGCAGATCGACCGCATGCACCTGCCAGCCCGCGTTTTCAAGCCACGGCGTCCACGCCGAGAAGGCCCAGCTGCCTTGCCACGCGCCATGGATGAGGATGATGTGCGGGCGTGACGCGCTGTCGTTCGCTGTGTTCAAGTCATTCATTTCGCAACTCCCCGTTCAACCGTAGGTGCGGCGGTAGCACTCGATCTGGTGCTCTTCCACGGTGACCGTGGGGTAGAGCGGAGCGGCACCGTCGGCAAGGCAAGTGGAGATGCATTCGACGCGGTGCAGCGGGTTGCCGGTGAAGAAGAAGGGCACGGAATAACGCTCGCGGCCCGACACGTTGATCACGCGATGCAGCGTGGAAACATAGCGGCCGTTGGTCCAGCGCGCGAACAGATCGCCGATGTTCACGACATAGGTGCTGGGCACGGGTGGTGCGTCGATCCAGCGCTGCGTCTGCATGTC
Organism: Diaphorobacter sp. HDW4A; assembly: GCF_011305995.1. Taxonomy (GTDB): domain Bacteria; phylum Pseudomonadota; class Gammaproteobacteria; order Burkholderiales; family Burkholderiaceae_C; genus Diaphorobacter_A. The sequence continues at coordinate 1,867,417 of NZ_CP049910.1, forward strand.
CCGCACTTGCAGGCCACCCATCGCGTCCTGCAGCAGCAGCGTGATGCCGCCAAAGTCGGTGTGCTCGCCGCAGCCCTTTTCACCGGGCAGCGGGTTACCAGGCTGTGGCGGGTAGTGCAGCAGGCGCAGCGTGGCGGCAGCATCCTTCAGGTAGTCGTCGAAGAAGGATTCGGGCATGGCCAGCGAGAGCGCAAGCCCGCGCACCAGCGTTTCGCCGAGTTCAAATGCTGCTTCGTAGTAGCGCTGCATCACCGCGCGAAATGCGGGCAGCGCAGTGGGCCATTGGTTGGGGCCGGTGTTGAAGCGCCCGGCAATGACGCGTGGATCATCGACGGGAACCTCGCGGCCCACATAGAAGCTCTCCTTGAGATCGGGCGGAGCGCCGGCCTCCAGCGTCTGCGCGCGCAGTGGCTCGTAGCCTCGGTTGCAGGGCGAGAGGCGTTTGTCGATGGCGCATTTTTTCTCCATCTTCTGCGAGAAGAATTCGCGGCTCTGTGCGAACACGCTGGCGATCAGTGCCTCATCCACGCCGTGGTTGGTGATGTAGAAAAATCCGCGCTGTTCGCAGGCCTGGCGTAACTGCGCGGCCACGGCCTTGCGTGCATCGGGATCGCTGCCGCGCAGCGCTGCGACGTCGATCAGCGGGAGTTGCAAGGTGCTCGATGTGGGCTCGTTTTTCATCGGTCTGTGCTCGGTTGGAAGGTGCGATGCGACTCAGTTTAAAAAACGCGGAGCGCTCGCGATAGCACGTTTTTTTGCGTGGGGCGATGCCGAAATGCGAGCACTCAGCACCCGCTGTTCGGGCTTGCTTTTTCTTGGTGCATGGCGCACCGAACTGGCACTTTCAGCGTACGGAAATCTTGCGCGACGACCCATTTCGGGGACTCAGCATCCGGCCTTCATCGCCTTCACGCTGCGCGATGATTTCGCTCGCAATGTGGATGAAGGCATCGAGCGCGGGCGGCAGGGTGCGGCCCGCGCGCACATAGACGCCGAGTTCCGAATGGATGGGCTGCGGCGTGTCGAGCGGCACATGCACCAGCCGCGCTTCCTGCAGCTCACGCTCCAGGCCGAGACGGCTTTGAAAGAACAGACCGATGCCGCGCTCCACCAACTGCTTGGCCAGCTCGATCGAAGAGCTTTCCATGACCACGTTGAGCGGACGCTTGTGGTGCGATATCACCGGTTGCAGCAGACCGTGCATCGACAGTTCGGGCGTCGGCAGAATCATCGGGTAGGCCGTGCAGGTGGGAAAGTCCACGCGTTCCAGACGGCTGATCGGATGGCCCGGCGGCACGATGGCGCCGAGCCGGAACCGGCCCATGGTGCATTGGTGCAGACCGTCGTCGCGGTCGATGGAAAAGCCGATGCCGATGTCCGCGTCGCCGTGAATCACCGCCTTGACTGCTTGGGCGGAGCCGCAGGTCACGAGATGGATATGCACCGCCGGGTAGCGCTCGTGCATGCGGGTGAGCACGTTGGGCATCAGGTCCGCGTTCACCCCCTCGACCGACGCCACGCTGACCGAGCCGCGCCGCACGCCGCGCAGCATCTCGAGTTCGCTGCGCAGCCGCACTTCGTCCTGCAGCACGGTGATCACATGGCGCGAGAACACCTCGCCCGCAGGCGTGAGTCGCAACCCCTGCGACATGCGCTCGAACAGCGGCGAGCCGATTTCGTCCTCGAGCTGTAGCAACTGCCGGTTGACGGCGGACGAGGCCACATGCAGGCGGCGTGCCGCCTCGCGGATCGATCCCGAACGGCGGATCATGTCGAAGTATTTAATGGATCGGGCGTGGATATGCATGCCCCAATCTGGAGCAGATTGCGTGCCAGTGACCACATCGTTGCAGTGCGTGGATTCAGTCGTGCCGTGGAGAGGTGACACGCGGTGCTCGCAGGAATGTGCAATTTGCGCGTTGCCGATGTCGTTTCGGCAGCTGCTTACATTCGAGGATGAATGCGGCGCGCAAAACAAAAAGCCTCCCGAATCAGTGATTCGAAAGGCTTTTGAAGATGGTGGGCGATACATGGATCGAACATGTGACCCCTGCCGTGTGAAGGCAGTGCTCTACCGCTGAGCTAATCGCCCGATTGTCGCAATCCGCAATTCCGAAGAAAGCCGATCAAGACAACGAAAATGGTGGGTAATACATGGATCGAACATGTGACCCCTGCCGTGTGAAGGCAGTGCTCTACCGCTGAGCTAATCACCCATTTGGCGCTGTGTTGTTTGCGTCAAGCCATCGATTATAGCGCATGAATTTTCGTCGATTCGCGAATCGACAGGATTTTTTGGCATCAAGGACGCGAAGCCGTTTACGTCAGTGTTGGGGCAGGGCCATTCGAAGCCGCGCGCGTTCATGCTGGACCATCAGTTCAACGTAGCGCTCAGGATTTGCCCAGCGTTCCTGCTGCAGATAGGTGTCATGAAACTGCTTGAACTCCCAGCTTTCCTCGTAGGACAGGCCGACGAACACGAGGCGGCCAAAGCCATCGTGCTCCAAGGCACCGATATCGCCGAAGTAGGCCAGCTCATTCTTGGTCAAATCCATAGTGTCACAGTCACTCTGTCAATGGGTGGGCGCAGCGCGACAGGAATGCCGCACCTGCCGCGCAAGACATGTGATTGTCATCTAATTGTTAACATCGAGTGAGCAATTGCGAGTTTGTGGCATGAAAAGTTTTCACCATCGAACGGAATTCCGTTTTGCGGAACGAGTGTCCTGGCAGCTTGGGCCGGTGGTGGGATTGCCTGGAAACGTTGGGCGAAAAAAAGGCCTGCATCGTGCAGGCCTTGATGAGGACCGGTGAGTGGTTCGCTCAGACGGTTGCACCCGCGAGGTTCCCCGAATGCATGGCCCCTTCGATATAGCCAACCGCGTTGCTGTCGCCGAGTTGTCGAACGGGCACCTGCGTGAGTGCGGCGATCGCTTTGGCCACGCTGGCGTCGGGCTGTGCGCCGAGCGCGATGACGACCGAGTCTGCGGACGTACTCTGCTCGGCACCGGTCTTGTCAGTCCAGATCACTTCTTTCTTGGTGATGCGCTGGACCTGCGCGAGCAATTGCAGCTTGCCGTGCGCCTTCACGGCCTCGATCACACGCCAGCGGCGCACGATGGACAGCTCCGTTCCTGCATGCGTGCCGGGTTCTAGCACGGTAACTTCGCGGCCACGGTCGAGCAGGAACTCGGCCAGCTCAAGGCCCACGAGGCCGCCGCCGATGATGGTCACCCGCTTGCCCAGTGGCATCCAGAGTTTGGACAGGCCTTGGATGGCGTTGGTGCTGTCGGTCACGCCGAGCATGCCGCCTGCCTTGAATAGCGCGCGCTCGGTCAGGCTCAGCTTGGCCTTGGCGATCTCGTCGGCGCGGTCGCCGGTCATCAGGCGGCGCAGTTCGTCGCCGCTCCACACATGGTTTTGTCCCGCACCTTCGATGGCCGGTGCGGCGCGCTTGGCGCCGGTGCCGACAAAGATCTCGTCGGGCTTGATCGCGTCGATCAGCGCGGCATCGACCGTGGTGTTCAGGCGCACCTCGATGTTGGGATGCTTCATCTGGCGAGCCAGATAGTCGAGCAGGCGGCCGTTTTCTGGATAGGCGAGGGCGGCGAAGAACAGCGTGCCGCCCAGGCGGTCGCTGCGCTCGACCAGCGTCACGCGGTGACCGCGCAGCGCGGCCACGCGCGCGGCCTCCATGCCCGAGGGGCCGCCACCGACCACCAGCACATGGCGGGGTTTGGCCGCGAATTGGATTGGTGCCTCGGTCTCGTGGCCCACGCGCGCGTTGACCGCGCATTTGATGCCGTTGTTGATGAAGATCTCGCTCACGCAGGCATAGCAGTAGATGCAGGGACGCACGTCCTGGGCCGCGTTGGCGGTGAGCTTCTTGGCCAAATCGGGCTCGGCCAGCAGCTTGCGGCCCATGGCGACAAAGTCGATCTCGCCCTTGTTCACTGCGTCGGCCGCGTCGTCGATTTCCCAGCGGCCGGCGGAGATGATCGGCAGCTTCACGGCCTTTTTGTACTGCGCGGCGAAGTTGCGATACGCGTTCTGCTTCTGCGGAATCGGCGCGTCGGTGAAGGCTGAGCCGGTGGGCATGCGCGCGTAGGCCGACACGCTGATCGCATCGACCACGCCGAGCTCCTCGCAGAGCTTGGCGGTCTTGATCGCCTCGTCCATGGTGATGCCGCCGGGGGTATGCATTTCTTCGGCGTCAAGGCGCACCCAGACCGGGAAATCCGGGCCCACGCGGCGGCGTACTTCGGTCAGCACCTCGCGCAGCAGGCGCGTGCGGTTTTCCCAACTGCCACCGTATTCGTCGGTGCGGCTGTTGAAGAACGGCGAGAGAAAATTCGCGATCATGTAGTTGTGCGCGCAATGCACTTCAACCCCATCAAACCCGGCCTTCTGCGCACGCACGGCGGCGGCGGCAAACCACTCGATCATCTGCGCGATGTCCGCATGGTCCATCACGCGGTAGCGCTCGGGGTGCGGACCCACGCCGATGAAGGTCGAGAACTCCTTGGGCGTGATGGTGCGCATCGATTCGGCCACCGGCGCGGCGGGCGGCATCGACGACACCCACATCTCGCGCCCGCAGCTGCGGTCGTAGGCGGCGACCTTGCCGCTGTGGTTGATCTGGACGCCGATCTTGCCGCCATGCGCATGCACGCGGCGCGCGACCTCGGCCAGGCCCGGAATGAAATCGTCGTTGGAAATGCCCAGCTGGTGCGGCTCGCTCGTGCCGCTGGGCCACGAAATCGCCGTTGTTCCCATGATGACGAGCCCTGTGCCACCAGCCGCGCGCTCTTCGTAGAATGCCTGCGTGCGCTCGCCGCAGATGCCGTCGCTGCCGCCGAAGTTCTCGCCCATGGGCGCCATGACGATGCGATTCTTCAGCTCCATCGAGCCGATGCGACCGGGTTGCAGAAGGGATGCGTGAGGATTGTTGCTCATCGTGGTTGTCGTCCTTGCTTGGCTTGTTGGTATGTTTGTTTGTTGTGTGTTCGACTGGGCGGTCTGGCCGAATTCACCTGATCGCAGCGCAGTGTAGATAGCGTCACCTTAAATTTCCACTGGGGTAACTACATCGTCCGTTTGTAGGTGGTCGCGTCCGGCGGCTTGGGATTTGATGTGTGCCATATAGTCATCAGTACCCATCAGGAGACCAGAAAGATATGCCAACCACCATCATGAGCGGCTGCGCCACCGGCATCGGCGCGGCAGCCCGCAAGGCCTTGGAGGCCGCAGGTCACAAGATCATCGGCATCGACATCCGCGACGCGGAAATCATCGCCGACCTCTCCACCCACGAAGGCCGCAAGCAGGCCATCGACGCCGCGCTCATCGCTTGCGGTGGCGTGCTCGACGGACTGGTGCTCTGCGCTGGTCTCGGCACCCACGTGCGCCCCGCAGGCAAGATTGCCTCGGTCAATTATTTCGGCGCAGTCGAGTTGCTCGACGGCCTGTTCTCCGCACTGAAAAAAGGCCAATCGCCAGCAGCCGTGGTGATCTCCTCGGTAGCGTCCGCTCACCTTCCGTGGGACAAGAACCCTCTGGCCGCCGCCTTCGATAACGGCGACGATGCCATGGCCCAGGCCATCGTCAACGGCGCGGGAGAGCAGGGCGGCAACCTCGCCTACGCCGGCAGCAAGAACGGCCTGACCGTCGCCATCCGCAAGCGCTCCGTGCCTTGGGGTAAGGACGGTGTGCGTTTGAATTCCGTCGCACCCGGCGCTACTGAAACTCCGTTGCTTCAGGCCAGCGCTCAGGATCCGCGTTTTGCCAAGTCGATTGCCGAGTTTCTTCCTCCGATGGGGCGGCGTGCTGATCCGGCGGAGATGGCTTCGGTCATTGCTTTCCTCATGAGCCCTGGGGCTAGCTATGTGCATGGGGCGCAGATTTGCGTGGATGGGGGGATTGATGCGCAGATGCGGCCTACGCAGTTCTGAGTTCTTTTTCTCTATTTGAGGGGGGAGGCCGGGAGTTCCGCCCGGCGGCGGAGTCACTTTTTGCTTGCGCGCAAAAAGTAACCAAAAACGCGCTTTTCAATACCCGCGGCAGAACTCACTGCGCGACTGCGCCGCTCCGTTCGGGCAACCGCCGTGAGTTAGAAGTTAACTCGGAGGTGCGTTCGGCACGTCGCTGCGCTCGTGCCGTGCATCTCGCGACCTCGCGAGATGTGGGTGCGCCAGTATTGTGCGATTTGATTTGATCGCCGGTAACCTGTTCAAAAGAGCAGTGGGCATATGAGCCCTAACGAAGCCATGCAAACACCCCGGCACGAGCGCAGCGAAGTGCCGTAAACACCTCTTCAAAACTGATTTCCGGCGGTTGTTAGAGCAGAGTGACGAAGGAACGCCGCGAGTTCCGCCGGATGACTTCAAAGCGCGTTTTTGATTACTTTTTGCGCGCAAGCAAAAAGTGATTGCCCCGCCGGGGGCAGTCCCGGCCTCCGTAAGCAACCACCCAGAAAGAGCAAAAAATCACCTCTCACCCGCAGCAAGCGAGGGAGGAAAGACTACCGCCCCTCAAACCGAGGAACCCGCTTCTCAATAAAAGCACTCATCCCCTCCTTTTGATCGGAAGTAGCGAACAGAAGCTGATTAGCCTTCCGCTCCAACATCAAAGCAGCATCCAGCGAAGCGTCCATCCCCGCAATCACCACCTCCTTGATCTGCTCCGCAGCCAAAGGAGGCATGGCAGCAATCTGCCGCGCCATCTTCAGCGCCTCAGACTGCACCTGATCATCTTCGCAGACCATGCTGACCAGTCCCATCAACTGCGCATCCTCCGCGCAAATTGGCCGACCAGTGAGCAGAATGCGCATCGCGTTGAACTTTCCCACCGCCCGCACCAGCCGCTGCGTGCCGCCTATGCCCGGCATGATGCCGATGCGGATTTCGGGTTGGGCAAAACTTGCGCCTTTGCCCGCGATGATGATGTCGCAATGCATGGCCAGTTCGGCGCCGCCGCCGAAGGCATAGCCGCAGACGGCGGCGATGATGGGTTTGGGGCAGCGTTCTATCGGGGCCCACACGCGTTCGGTGTGGCGCTTCATGATTTCGATGGGGCCGCAGTCGTCCATGCTCTTGATGTCGCCTCCGGCGGCGAATACCTGGTCTCCGCCGGTCAGCACGATGCAGCGAACGCGTTCGTCGGCGCTCAATTGCTGGAACGTTCGTGACAGTGCGGCCTGCAGCGAAAGGCTCAAAGCGTTGGTCGCCTGGGGGCGGTGCAGGCGCACCACGGCGACGCCGTCGCCGACGAGTTCGGTGAGCAGTTCGCTCTCTGTGGCAGGGGCGAAAGCGGGGGAAGAAGAGGGCTCGGGCTCGACGACGGGGGCTTGCAAAACGGTGTCTCCAAAGGCTTGTTCTGGGGCCTATCGTCGTTTGCACCTAGTCCGTGAGCATCGTCCTTTTGGACGTATCTGCAGTGCGTTGGCAAATCTAAATTGTCATCCATGCAAGCAAACAATGAATTTCAGCAACGCGTCGTGCTGGTGACCGGCGGCACCAAGGGCATTGGCCGGGGCATCGCCGAGGCTTACCTTGAAGCTGGCGCGGTGGTCGTGGTCTGCGGACGGCAGCAACCGGATCAGGATCAGTTGCCGGGCTTCGGTGATCGCAAGGCCGAGTTCATCGCCTGCGATGTGCGCGAGGCGCAGGCGGTGAAGGAGCTGGTCGATCAGGTCGTGCAGCGCCATGGCCGTCTCGATGTGCTCGTCAACAACGCGGGTGGTGCACCAGCTGTGGATGCGGCCACGGTGTCGCCGCGTTTTCATGAGGGCGTGCTGCGCCTGAATCTGTTCTCCACCTTGCATGCCTCGCAGGCCGCGAATGCGGTGATGCAGCAGCAGGAAGAGGGCGGTGTGATCGTCTGCATCGGCAGCATCAGCGCGCTGCGTCCCTCGCCGGGAACGGCAGCCTATGGCGCGGCGAAGGCGGCGGTGCTGAGTCTGGTGAGCTCGCTTGCGGTGGAGTGGGCACCCAAGGTGCGCGTGGTCGCGGTGAGCCCGGGCTTGGTGCGCACCGAGCAGTCGCATTTGCATTTCGGCGACGAGGCAGGTATCGCTTCGGTCGCACGGACGATTCCTGCCGGTCGCCTGGCCGAGCCGCGCGACATCGCCGAGGCCTGTCTCTATGTCTCTTCGCCGCGCGCTTCCTATCTGAGTGGCACGAATCTGCTGCTGCACGGCGGTGGCGAGCGGCCCGCATTTCTGGGCGCTGCCAACGCAGAGCACAACGCCCAACCACAACCCAATTGATGAAGAATTTCAAAGGAGACAATCTTGGCTGATCAAGACTGGATGACAGAAGTCCGCGCCCTGGTGGGCAAGAAGTATGGACGCGTCTACGCGTGGGACAAGGTCAACGCGCCGATGATCCGTCAGTGGTGCGAGATCATGGGCGTTGCCGTGCGCACGAACGATGACGGCAAGGTCATCGCGCCTCCCGGCATGCTGCAGGTCTGGTGCATGGAAGGCCCGGTGCAGAACAACTACCCACCGGGTTCGACCAAGGAAAATCCGTACGAAGTGGTCAAGCTGCTCGACGCGCAGGGCTTTGCCTCGACCGTGGCGGTGAACTCTGAACTCACGTTCGACCGCGATGTGGTCGATGGCGAGGATCTGTACTACACCACGCGCCTCGATAACGTGGGCGACGAGAAGACCACGGCGCTGGGCACCGGCTACTTCGTCACGCTGATCATGGATTACTTTTCCATCGGCGCGTTGAAGGGCGACGACGAGCATGTGGGCCAACTGCTGTTCCGTGTGTTCAAGTTCCGCCCGGCCAATGCACAGAAGCCTGCTGCAGCCACCGACGGCAAGCCTGCGGGCATCCCCAGGATCAAGCGCTCCGAACCCGGCATCAGCGACGACAACCGCTTTTTCTGGGACGGCGTGAAGCAGGGCAAGCTGATGATCCAGCACTGCAAATCCTGCGGCGAGCTGAACCATCCGCCGGGTCCCGTGTGTCCGCACTGTCAGTCGTTCGATCTGGATGCGGTGCAGGCCAGTGGCAAGGGCGAGGTGTATTCCTACGTCGTCATGCATTACCCCGAAGTGCCGCCGTTCGACCATCCGAATCCCATCGGTCTGATCGAGCTGGAAGAGGGCACGCGTCTGATCGCGCAGCTCGTGGGCATCAAGCCGCAGGACGTGAAGATCGGCCAGAAGGTGCAGGTGGAATTCAACACCTTCAACGATGGCGAGATGACGTTGCCGCAATTCCGCGTCGTGGCCTGAGCCGAGGAGTACGAACATGGATTTCCAACTCTCGGAAGACCAGCGCGCGTTCGCGGACATGGCGCAGAGCCTGTTCGCCGACTACTGCACCGACGACAAGCTGCGCGAGCACGACACCAGCGGCCAGCCCTACATGCAGGCGCTTTGGCAGCAGTGCGTGAGCGCCGGTCTGCACAGCATTCTGATTCCCGAAGCGGCCGGGGGCCTCGACCTTGGCATGACCGAACTGCTGGCCGTACTGGTGCAGCAGGGACGTGCACTCGCGCAGGTGCCGCTGTGGCAGGCGCAGGTGGCTGCGGCGACGCTCGCCAGGGTGCAAGGCAGCGCGGCGGCTGAACAGGCGGTGCAGGCCGTGATGGCGGGCGAGCTGATCAGCGTGTCGCTCGAAAACCTGACCAGCGCGCACGGCGCGCAATTGCGCCTTGAAGGCGGCAAGGTCTACGGCAAGCTGCATGCGGTGGCGCTGGGCGCGCAGGCCAAGTATCTGCTCGCGGTGGCCAAGGCGGCTGACGGCAACCGGCTGGTACTGGTCGATCTGGCGGCAGCCGGTGTGCAGAAGGTTGCCGGCATGCGCGAGGACTACTGCGGCGTGGCCGATCTGGCGCTGTTCGATGCGCCCGCGCTCGTCACGCTGGACGAAGCCGCCGTGTGCTCGCTGAGCGAGTACGCGGTCGCGAGCACTGCGGCCCTGCAGCAGGGCGTGACGCAGGCGCAGCTTGAGCGCACGGTGGCCTATGTCAGCGAGCGCAAGCAGTTCGATCGCCCGATTGGTTCGTTCCAGCTGGTGGCGGGGCAGATGGCCGATGGCTACATCCTCATGCAGGCCCAGCGCAGCGCGTTGAGCCAGTTGGTGTGGCGTCTCGACGAGCAACTGCCGAGCGCGCCCCAGGCCCATGCGCTGCGTGCGCAGTCCAACGAGCTTGGGCTCAAGGTGGGCCGTGTGGCGCAGCACGTGCATGGCGGCATGGGGGTTGATGTGACCTATCCGATGCACCGCTTCATGTTCTGGTGCCGCGCGCTGGCCGCCGAGATCGGCAGCGGCGAGCACCACCTCGAAGCCCTTGGCCAATGGCTGGCCGACAACGACACCCTTGGCTGGAAGTACGACCTTCCCGAAGCCCGCTGATGAGCCGCGAACAGGCGAACAGGAATAGACAACATGACCGCAACCACACACCCAAGCTTTGAATCGGTGACCACCGGCGACGAACTGCCATCGGTGACCGTGCCGATCACCGTGCCCCTGATCGCGGGCGGCGCCATCGCCACGCGCGACTACTTTCCAGGTCATCACGATCTGGAGGCGGCGCGCCAGCTCGGCTCGTCGCACATCTTCATGAACATCCTGACCACCAACGGTCTGGTGCAGAGCTATGTTGAAGGCTGGGCGGGCCCCAGGGCGCGCCTGATGGATCTGAAGATCAAGCTCGGCGCGCCGAACTACCCCGGCGACAGCATGAAATTCACCGCCTCGGTGACCGCCAAGAACGACGACAAGCGCAGCGTGCAGATCACGCTCAAGGGCACGAACTCCATGGGCTCGCATGTGAGCGGCACCGTGCAAGTGGCGTTTGCCTGAAACGATTCGGAGGAGACTTCCAGTGACTGACATGAACATTTCCGGACGTGCTGCGATTGCGGGTCTGGGCGCCACAGAATTTTCGAAGAACTCCGGCCGCACCGAGCTGCGTCTGGCGATGGAGGCCACGCTTGCCGCGCTGGCCGATGCGGGCATCGATCCCAAGGACGTGGACGGCTTCTCGTCCTACTCCGTGGACAAGGTGCCCGAGTACGAGATCGCCCGTCTGCTTGGCGCGCGCACGGTGAACTTCTTCTCGCAGGTGCCGCACGGCGGCGGCGCGGCCTGCGCGCCCATCCTGCACGCGGCCATGGCCGTGGCCACGGGCGTGTGCAAGACCGTGGTGGTGTACCGCGCGATGAACGAACGCAGCTGGTACCGCTTCGGCTCGGGCAGCTACGGCTTCGGCAGCACGCCGTTCTTCGACAACGTGAACTACGGCTGGTACATGCCGCACGGTTTTCACACGCCAGCCTCGTGGGTCGGCATGTTCGCGCGCCGCTACATGCACACCTACGGTGCGACCAGCGAAGACTTCGGCCGCGTGGCCGTGGCCGTGCGCGATTTCGCATCGACCAACCCCGCTGCATTCTTCTACGGCAAGCCGATCACACTCGAAGAGCATCAGGCCAGCCGCTGGATCTGTGAGCCGCTGCATCTGCTGGACTGCTGCCAGGAGTCCGACGGCGCGGTCGCCATGGTGATTACTTCGAGCGAGCGTGCACGCGACCTCAAGGCCAAGCCCGTGTTCATCAAGGCCGCAGCCCAAGGCGTGACCGAAGGCCAGCAGAGCATGACCTCGTTCTACCGCAAGGAAATCACCGGTCTGCCCGAGATGGGCCATGTCGCCAAGCAGTTGTGGACGCAAAGCGGTTTGACGCCCAAAGACGTGCAAAGCGCGATTCTGTATGACCACTTCTCGCCATTCGTGCTGCCGCAGCTCGAAGAATTCGGCTTCGTGCCGCGTGGCGAGGCCAAGGACTTTATTCGCGCCGGTGAACATGCGCGCGGCGGCTCGCTGCCGATCAACACCAACGGTGGCCAGCTCGGCGAGGCCTACATCCACGGCATGAACGGCATCGCCGAGGCGGTGCGCCAAGTGCGCGGAACGGCGGTGAACCAGGTGAAGAACGTGCACAACATGGTCGTCACCGCAGGTACGGGCGTGCCGACGAGCGGCCTGATTCTGGGCGACGAAGCCTGATCGCAGGGCAAGGAGAACACCACATGATGATCGACCTGACCCCCGAACAGCACGCGCTGCGCCTGAAGGTGCGCGACTACTTCCAGGCGCTGATGACGCCGGAACTCAAGGCCCGCATGCGCGGCGCGGAAAGCGGTGAGGAATACCGCTCCGTGATCCGCCAGATGGGCCGCGACGGCTGGCTGGCCATTGGCTGGCCCAAGGAATACGGCGGCCAGGGCCTCTCGGCCACCGAGCAGCTGATCTTCTTTGAAGAGGCCAACATTGCGGGCGCGCCGCTGCCCTTCGTGACCATCAGCACCGTCGGCCCCGCGCTGATGGAGCATGGCACCGAAGCGCAGAAGCAGGAGTTCCTGCCCGGCATGGCGAGCGGCGACATCGTCTTCGCCATCGGCTATTCGGAACCTGGCGCGGGCTCGGACCTCGCCGTGCTGAAAACGCAGGCGCAGCTTGAGGGCGATCTGCAAACCGGCCACTTCGTCGTGAACGGGCAGAAGCTCTGGACCTCGGGCGTCGAGTCGGCCGACTTCATCTGGCTGGCCGCACGCACCGACCAGAGCCTCGCGCGCCACAAGGGCGTGTCGATCATGGTGGTGGACACGCGCGATCCGGGCTTCTCGCACACGCTGATCCAGACAGTCGGCAACTTCACGGCGGCCACGTATTTCGACAACGTGCAGGTGCCCGCGCACCGTCTGATCGGCCAGCTCAACGGCGGCTGGAAGCTGATCACCGCGCAGCTCAACCATGAGCGTCTGGGCCTCGGTTCGTGGTCCGACAAGGTGTTCGCGCCGTTCACCAAGGTGCTGCAGTGGGCCAAGGCAAAGGACGAGCAGGGTCGCCGCGCGGTCGATCTGCCGTGGGTGCGCCGCAGCCTCGCCGAGTGCTACACGCGCTTGGAGGCGATGCGCCTCATCAACTTCCGCATAGCGGCCGATCTGGAAGCGGGAGCGATGGATGTGGGCCTCGCCTCGACCACCAAGGTCTATGGCTCGGAAGGCGTGGTCGAGATCCTGCACCGCCTGATGGACATCGTGGGCAGCAGCGCGCTGGTGCGTGGCGGCTCGGCCGCGTCGTACCTGATGGGCGAGCTGGAGTACGAGCTGCGTGCAGCAACCATCAACACCTTCGGCGGTGGCACGAACGAGATCCAGCGCGAGCTGATCGCCCAGTTCGGTCTGGGTATGCCGCGTCCGGTGCGCTGATCGACCGCTGCGCGCGGCCAGCGAGTTTGAAGAACAAAAGTCAACAGTCCAATAAAAGAGATGGAGACAACAAGATGAGTGTATCGACTGTCGTCCCGCGTGAGCAGACGCAGAAAATTCTGGATCGCCGGGCTCCGGTGGCGACCAGGTACATGGCGTCCACGCCGTTCACCACGACCGATCGGCTGGAAGACTGCGCCCGGCAGTTCGGCGCGAACGTATCCCTGATGGAAGGCGATCTGCGCTACACCTACGCGCAGTTCAACGCCCGCGCCAATCAGGTGGCGCGCGCGCTGCATGCCAAGGGCGTGCGCAAGGGCGACGTGGTGGCCCTGTCCATGGAAAACCGCTCGGCCTTCTTCTTTGCCTGGATGGGCATTGCCAAGACAGGCGCCGTGGCCGCGTTCCTCAACACGCATGTGAGCGGCAAGCCGCTCGCCCATGCGCTGGAGGTGACTGGCGCGCGCTACGCCATCGTCGGCGAGGAATGCATGCCGCGCTTTGCCGAGACGGAAGGAATCGGCGAGCACCTCGTCTACCTGCACTGGCCCGACGCGGAGCGCCCGGCGGCGGACGCACTGCGCGCCGGTTTCGGCGACGACCTGCAGCAGTTGGCCGCGCAGGAGCCATCCGACAACGTGCCTGTCGAATGGCGCGAGGACCTGCGCGCGGGCGACACGGCGCAGTACATCTTCACCTCCGGCACCACGGGCCTGCCCAAGGCGGCGGTGGTGAGCCACGCGCGCTGGCTGATGGCGGGCGACGCGATGAAGCTGCTCTGGGAGATTGCGCCGAGTGACTGCTTCTACTGCTTTCTGCCGCTCTATCACGGCGCGGCGTCGATGTCGGCCACGTCGACCGCGATGAGCGCGGGCGCGAGCCTGGTGGTGCGTCGCAAATTCAGCCGCAGCGAGTTCTGGAGCGACGTGCGTCGCTACCAGATCACCTGCTGCCAGTACGTGGGCGAGATCTGCCGCTTCCTGCTGAGCGCGCCGCCTCAGGCCAACGACAAGGAACATTCGCTGCGCAAGATGGCGGGCACCGGCCTCACACCCGAGATCTGGCAACAGTGGGTCAACCGTTTTGGCAGTCAGTTCCGCATCTACGAAGGCTGGGGTGGCACGGAGTCGAACACCAACACGGTCAACGTAGACAATCACGTCGGCTCCTGCGGGCGCGTGCCGTTCTGGGAGAAGACCAATCTGCGCCTCGTGCGCTACGACCAGGAAAAGGGCGACTACATCCGCGACGAAAACGGCTTCCTGCAACTGGCGGGCGTGAACGAGCCGGGCGAGGCGCTGGGCATGGTCATCCAGCATCCGGAAGTGGTGGCGGGGCGCTTCGAGGGCTACACCAACGTGGAAGCCACCGAGAAGAAGATCCTGCGCAACGTGTTCCAGCAGGGCGACGCATGGTGGTCCTCGGGCGACCTGTTGCGCTGCGACGAGCATGGCTACTGCTGGTTTGTGGACCGCATCGGCGACACCTTCCGCTGGAAGAGCGAGAACGTCTCGACCATGGAGGTGACCGATGCGCTGGTCGAGTTTCCGGGTGCCGACGCGGTCACCGTCTATGGCGTGCAGGTGCCGGGCCACGACGGCCGCGCGGGCATGGCGGCGCTGGTGATGTTGCCTGGCGTGGCGTTCGACGCTGACGGGTTCTGGAAGCTCGCGCTTGAGCGCCTGCCGCGCTACGCTGCGCCGCTGTTCGTGCGCCTGATGGACACGCCCGACATGACCGGCAACTACAAGCTGCGCAAGGTCGATCTGCAGAAGCAGGGCTTCGATGCATCGCTGGTGAGCGATCCGCTCTACATTCGTGACGACCGCCTCAAGACCTATGTGCCACTGAGCCCGCAGGCCATGGCGGAGGCGCTGCGTGGATAAGGCGGTGGCTGCCCCCGCGCCCGACACAGCTGCTGCGCGCCGCAAGCCTGAGTCGAAGCTGCGCTACCCCATCGAGCCGCCGCCGAGCGACGGCACGCTGGTGGAGATCGCCCCGGGCCTGTTGTGGGCGCGCGTGCCGATGCCGATGTCGCTCGATCACATCAACTGCTACCTGTTGCGCGACAGCTTTGAAGGCCGCGACGGCTGGGCGGTGGTGGACACGGGCCTCGGCATTCCGCGCACGCATGAGGTCTGGGAAAAGATCTTCGGCGAGACGCTGGCCGGCCAACCGATGACGCGGCTGATCTGCACCCACTGCCACTACGACCACGCGGGCGCCGCGCGCTGGATGCAGGAGCGCTTCGATGTTCCGCTCCTGATGACGTATGGCGAGTTCATGATGCTGCGCGGCCTCATGGGCCCGCCGCCCGATCCGCTGCCCGATATGCACCGCCTGTTCTACGAACGTGCGGGCGTGAGCGACGAGCAGCTCGATGAGATGGTCGGCGCGATGCGCAAGGACCCGTTCATGCCGCAGGCGCCATTCAACTACCAGCGGCTGCGCGCGGGACAGGTGCTCACCATCGGCGAGCGCGAATGGCGCGTGATCGTCGGCGAGGGGCATTCGCCTGAGCATGCCTGTCTCTACAACGCGCGTGACGGCCTGCTGATCGCGGGCGACCAGCTGCTGCCGCGCATCACCTCGAACGTGATGGTCTCGCCCATGGAGCCCGAGGGCAATCCGCTGCAGGTCTGGCTGGAATCCACGCTGCGCCTGGCCGAGTTGCCTGCGGACACGCTGGTGCTGCCATCGCATCAGGGCGTGTTCCTCGGTGTGCGTGAGCGCGCCCATGAGGTGGTGACGCACCATGAGCAGCAGTTTGACCAACTGCGCGCCCATCTGGCCACGGTGTCCGGCGCATCGGCCCGGGAGCTGATGCTGGTGCTGTTCACGCGCCTGCGCGGCCCGGTGGACCACCTCATGGCACTAGGGGAAACGATAGCCCATTTGAACCAGCTTCTGGCTGCCGGAGATCTCCAACGGGTGCGCGGCGCTGGCAAGATCGACACCTATGCGCTCGCACGACAAGAAGGAAAGACAACATGACAGAGCTCGACGATTTCAAACAGGAAGTGGCGACATGGCTGGACGGCAATTGCCCGCCCAGCATGCGCCGCCCGATCACGACCGAGGAGATGGTCTGGGGGAGCTCGAAGCTGCAGTTCCAGACCGAGGACCAGAAGCTCTGGTTCGAGCGCATGCGCGAGCGCGGCTGGTTTGCGCCGTCATGGCCCAAGGAATACGGCGGCGGTGGGCTGAACCCCAAGCAGAACCGCGTGGTCGAGACTGAAATGGCCAAGCGCGGCTGCCGCCAGCCGCAGTACAACCTGGGCGTGTGGATGTTGGGTCCGGTGCTGCTGGAGTTCGGCTCGCACGAGCAGAAGCTTGAGCATCTGGTGCCGATGATGAAGGGCCAGCAGCGCTGGTGCCAAGGCTTCTCGGAACCCAACGCGGGATCGGATCTGGCGAGCCTCAAGACCTCGGCGCGTCTGGTGAAGAACGAGGGCGGCGAGGACTACTACGTGGTCAACGGCGGCAAGATCTGGACCTCGGACGGCGACAAGGCCGACTGGATGTACGCGCTGGTGCGCACCGACAGCTCATCGAAAAAGCAGAACGGCATCAGCTTTGTGCTGATCGACATGAAGAGCCCGGGCGTGACGGTCAAGCCGATTGAGCTCATCAGCGGCAAGTCGAGTTTTTGCCAGGTGTTCTTCGACGAGGTGCGCGTGCCCGCGCGCCAGTTGGTGGGCAAGGAGGGCGAGGGCTGGACGCTGGGCAAGAAGCTGCTGCAGCATGAGCGCGCGGCGATGTCCAAGTTCACCGAAGGCGGTGCGCCGTCGGCCGATGCGCTGGCGGTGACGCTCCAATACATGGACCGCGATGCCGACGGCAAGCTGGAAGATGCCGCGCTGCGTCAGCGTCTTGCCGCTGTGCTGATGGATGCGCAGTCGTTCACGCTGACGCACCGCCGCGTTACCGAGATGGCGCTCGCCCGCAAGGACGTGAACGGCCCCGGCAGCATCATGAAGCTGGTGCAGACCGAGCAGGAAGTCGCCAAGTACGAACTGCTGGAGCAGGCCATGGGCCTGCGCGGCCTCGGTTGGGACGGCGAGGATTTCAGCACGGAAGAAATCGACCTGTGCCGCACCTGGCTGCGCACCAAGACCTACACCATCGCGGGCGGCAGCTCCGAGGTGCAGCTGAACATCATCGCCAAGCGCGTGCTTGATCTTCCCGCGTGAAGGCGGGTACGTTCGGCAGGAAACAGAAACGGGAGACAACGAAATGACGATGCTTTTGTCGCAGGAGCAGGAACTGCTCAGGGACAGCGCGCAGGCCTTTCTATCGGAAGAGGCCAACGTGGCACAACAACGCAAGCTGCGCGACCAGAAGGTGGCCGTGGGCTTTGATGCCAAGGTCTGGCAGCAGATGGTGGAGATGGGCTGGCCGGTGGCCGTGTTGCCCGAGGAGCATGACGGTCTTGCGGTCGGATATCTGGGCATGGGCGCGGTGTTCGAGACCATCGGCCGCCAGCTGTCGGCGCAGCCGCTCTTGACACAGGCGGTGATCGCGCCGGAGCTGCTGCTCCGTGCAGGCAGCAGCGCGCAGAAGTCGCAATGGCTGGCCGCGCTGGCCGGTGGTGAGAAGCGCATCGCGCTGGCGCTCGATGAAAAGTCGGGCCGCCATCTGCCCGCGCAGCTGGCTACGTGCGTGCAGAAAACCGACGGCGGCATGCGCCTGTCGGGCGAGAAGCACTTCGTGCTGGACGGCGTGGGCGCGGATGCATTCATCGTCGCCGCCGGCCCGCTGGCCGAGCTCACGCTCTGGTTGGTGCCCGCTGATGCCAAGGGCGTTTCTGTGCATGCCGTCAGCATGATGGACAGCCGCAACACCGCGCGCGTCGTGTTCGACAACGTCACGCTCAACGCCGACATGGCGTTGGCCGCCGAGCCCGCCCGCAAGGCGCTCGACGAGGTGCTGGACCGCGCGCGTGCCTGTCTGGCCGCAGAGGCTCTGGGTCTGCTGCGCGAGATCTTTGATCGCACCGTTGCCTACATGAAGGAACGTGTGCAGTTCGACGTGCAGATCGGTTCGTTCCAGGCGCTGCAGCACCGCGCGGCGCGCCTGTATGTGGAGCTGGAGCTGTTCGAGAGCTGCGTGCTCGCGGCTCTCGAGGCCATCGATGCAGGGCGCGAGGGCGATGTGGCCGAGCTCTGCAGTCTGGCCAAGGCCAAGGCGTCGGACCTTTGTGAGAAGATTTCCAACGAGGCCGTGCAGATGCACGGCGGCATCGGCGTGACGGACGAGCTTGATCTCGGCCTGTTCGTCAAGCGCGCCCGCGTACTGCAACGCACGCTCGGTGACGGTGTGTTCCACCGCGACCGCTACGCGACCCTGAAAGGATTCTGAGATGAGCAGCACCACGCCAAACAACCCCGCTCAGGCCGCCGCTCCCAGCGTCGCCGCTCAGGTCGGGGCGCTGCGCACGCAGCTCACTTCGCCGGGCGCGCCGTTCGAGCTCGCGCCGGTGACGCTCAAGGACGGCAGCACGGCCAGCGCCTACCGCAACGCCTTCCGCACCTTGCCCGACGTGCTCAATGCGGGCCGCGCGCATGGTCCGATGGAGTTTCTGATCTTCGGCGATGACCGCTGGACGTTCGACCGCTTCTTCGCCGCCGCCGACGCCGCCGCAAGCCGCCTGCAGAAGCAGTACGGCCTGCGCGCCGGTGACCGCGTGGCTATCGCCATGCGCAACCGCCCCGAATGGGCGGTTGCGCTGGTTGCCGCAGCCTTGCTGGGCGCCGTGCCGGTGCCGCTCAACAGCTTTGGGCTGAACAGCGAGCTGATGTCGAATCTGGAAGATACGACACCGACCTGGCTGATCTGCGATTCCGACCGATTCGAACGTGTGGGCGGCAGCCTCGGCGAGTTGAAGATGGTTCCCAAGGTGGTCGTCGTGGACGGCGAGGGCGGCGATGTGCGCTGGAGTGATCTGATCGCGCCTGGGCACGATGGCTATGACGCCCCCGAACTCTTGCCTGACGATAGGGCGCTGATCCTCTTCACCTCCGGTGCCACGAGCCGCGCCAAGGGTGTGGAATCGAATCAGCGCGCGGTGTGCCAGGCGATTTTCAACATTGACTACATCAGCGCCGTGGCAGCCATGTCTTCGCCCGAGGCGGTGGGCCGTATCATGGCGCGCAAGCTGCAGCCAACCACGCTGTCGGCCGTGCCGCTGTTCCATGTGAGCGGTCTGCATGCGCAGCTGCTGATCTCGCTGCGCCATGGGCGCCGTCTGGTGTTTGTGCACCGATGGGACCCGCAATCGGCCATCGAAACCATCCGCAAGGAAAACGTCACGCAGTTCAACGGCGCACCCAGCATGGTGCAGCAGCTCATCGCCCAGCCGGGCTTCGAGCTGCCAGAGAATTCGGGGAATCTGTCGGGTCTGGGCTTTGGCGGCGCGGGCCTGCACCAGCGGCTCATCACCGATGTGCTCGAAAAATTTCCGGGCCGCATGTCGGGCATCGGTTTTGGACTCACCGAGTCGAATGGCGTGTGCGCGGCCTGCTCGGGTCGCTTGTTTGAGGAACATCCGGCCGCGTCCGGTGCGCTGTCGCCGATCATCGATATCCGCATCGCGGGCGTGAACGGCGAGGCCCTGCCAGCAGGTGAGTCGGGAGAGGTCTGGCTGCGCGGCGTCTCACTGATGCAAGGCTACTGGGGCCAACCCAAGGCGACCGAGGCGGTCATGCAGGACGGCTGGTTCCGTACCGGCGACATCGGTGTGATCGATGCGAACGGCGTGCTCACCATCGTAGATCGCATCAAGGACGTGATCAACCGCAGTGGGGAAAAGATCGCCGCCGTTGAGGTGGAGTCCTGTCTGATGCAGCACGATGCGCTAGAGGAGGCTGCGGTATTTTCCATGCCGCACGAGGTGACGGGCGAGCAGGTTGTGGCCGTGGTGGTCGGCAAGCCCGGGGCGGAGGTGTCCGAAGGCGCGTTGCGGGAGTTTGTTTCGCAGCGATTGGCGGCTTACAAGGTGCCCAATCTCATCGTTGTGCGAGGACAGCCCTTGCCACGCAATCCCGCAGGCAAGATGCTCAAGTCCAATCTGCGCAAGCTAGTTGACGAGTTGAACGGGACAGCCGTTTAGTTGTTCCTAGGTAGAGGTTCTTTCAGACCCCGCAAGCTTTTGGGCTTGCGGGGTTTTTTGTTTTTGGTTTGTTTTGTACGCAGCCTTTGGCTTCGGTGGTGGGTCATTTGGGGGCGCAGATATGGGGCTTGATCCTGCGTTGCAGCTCCTTGCCGAACCGAAGTACGGGCCGTGCCGGCGCGCCTTGTCTCAGGCCTCCTCACTGCTTTGTGGTGGGGTGTTCGGGTTGCCGTTGGGCTTCGTTGGCCCGCTGTTTTGAATGCAGGGAGGTTTCAGTACCGTTGTTTTTTGTTTTTGGGTGACGGCATTTGCTTCTCTGATTCTTGTTGTCTGCTCCGTTCTTTGTTCTCGATGTCTCCAATGCGCTTGATTTTCTTGGGGGGCTTGTCCAAACGGACGAATGGCTAGGGGTCTGTCAGTAGTCTCATCAGACGATGGTGAAAAGGGCGGCGGCGCGGAGTATCCGGATGCCAGAAAGATTTGGCGAATTCATTGTCTGGAAGCGGGGACGTACCTGCTTTCATGACGGCCAATGCTTTGAGAAACCTAACCTCGAGGAGACAGAAGATGAAGAGCGTGATGAGCAAGACCCCACTCGCGTTGGCGGTGGTCTTGATGATGGCGGGCAGTGCGTGGGCCAAGGTGCCTGCGGCTGAGGCGGAGCGTCTGGGCAAGGATCTGACCTGCAATGGTGCGATCAAGGCTGGCAACAAAGAGGGCACGATCCCCGAGTTCACCGGCAAGTGGGCGGGCGCGCCTGCGGGCACCGAGTTCGTGAAGTCGAGCGGCAAGCATCCTACGGACTACTACGCTGACGAAAAACCGATTTTCGTGATCACCGCAGAGAACGCGGAGAAGTACGCCGACAAGCTGAGCCCCGGCCTCAAGGCCATGTTCCAGAAGTATCCCAAGACCTTCAAGATTCCGGTCTACACGGGTCACCGCGATTTCCGTTATCCGGACGATGTGTGTGCGGTTGTGAAGAAGAATGCGCTCGAGGCAGAAGTGACCGACGGCGGCATGGGCGTGAAGGGCTTCATGGGCGGCATTCCGTTCCCGATCCCCAAGGATGGCAACGAAGCCCTTTGGAACAACCTGATCCCCGCGCGTGCCTACACCGAGTCCATCATCCGTGACATGGGCAACGTGCTTTCCGATGGCTCCATCACCTGGGGCCGTATGGAGAACAACAACCTGGACATGACCAGCAACCCGTCCAATCGTGGCAAGCCAATCGAAGGCGTGATGGCTTACTCGATGTCGCGTGGCTTGCTGCCCGAGCGTGAAAAAGGTGGCGTGACGGTCTCCAGCGAACCGCTGAACTTCAAGAAGGACAAGCGCCTCGCTTGGAGCTACGACGCCGGTACCCGCCGCGTGCGTCAGGTGCCCGAGTACGGTTTCGACCAGCCTATGGTGGGCACGGGCGGCAAGCTGACCATCGACTCCGATCGTCTGTTCAATGGCTCGCCAGAGCGCTACAACTGGAAGCTCAACGGTCGCCACGAGATGTTCATTCCGGCGAATACGTACAAGATCCACCAGCCCACGGTGAAGTACAAGGACTTGCTGACGCCTCAGCATGCCAACCCCGACTTCATGCGCTATGAACTGCGCCGTGTCTGGGTGCTGGAGGGCACGCTCAAGGAAGGCTTCCGCCATCTCTACGGCAAGCGAGTGATGTTCATTGACGAGGACACCGGTCAGGCCGTCATGGGCGACATGTACGACGCACGCGGCCAACTCTGGCAGTTCGCGCTGATCAACTACTACTACTCGCCGGACATCAACGCCTGGCACGCAGGCACGTCGTTCTATCACGACCTGAACTCGGGCAGCTACATGGCCTACAACATGTTCCAGGAACGCCAGACCGGCCCCGTCCTGAACAAGGGCAATCTCACACCGTCCATGTACACACCACAGGCCGCCCGTGAGCTGGGCAACTGATTGATTGATCGATTCATTTATTGATTCAACCAGACGAGTCACACAACATGCGCAAAATTACTACAAGCCTCACACCGGTTGCAGTCGCGGCACTGCTTTCATTGGGTACGGGCATTGCACAGGCGGGGGAGACAGTGGACCTGGGCGATGGCCTGAAGTTCGACTGGCGCCTGAACGCGAACTACACGCTGGGCACCCGCGTCAAGAGTCCTGACGCTTTGCTTTCGAGCGCGGCGAAGAACGCCAACGGCAACGACGGGGACAGCAACTTCAAGAAGGGTGCAATCACGGCCAACCGCATCGCCACGCTGTTCGAGAGCAAGCTCTCCAAGGGCAGTTCGGGGCTGGTGTTCACGGCGGCATCGTTCTATGACGATGCCTACCACGGTGCCAACGACAACAACCCAGCGTCGACGAATCCCAACGCGGTGAACTCGCAGGCGCCGTTCAACCATTTCAACAGTTGGACCGAGCGCTACCATGGCGGCTACACCCGTCTGCTGGACACCTATGCCTACACCGGCTTCGACATCGGCCAGACCCGCGCCACCGTGCGCCTGGGTCGCCATGTCGTGAATTGGGGCGAGTCGTCCTTCTTCGCCAACATCTCGGCCGCACAGGGTCCGTTCGACGGCACCAAGTCGGGCATCCCGGGCACCGAAGTGAAGGAGGCGATTCTGCCGGAAGACCAGATCTCGGCATCGCTGGAAGTCACGCCGGAACTCACGCTGCTGGGCCATGCGCAGTTCGGTTTCCATGAAACCATTGCGCCCGGAGTCGGCTCGTTCCTGAGCACCAGCGACGTGACTGGTCCCGGCTCGAGCTGCCTCGGACCCTATATGGCCAACGGCGTCTGCAAGGGAGTGAACAAGGGCAACGACATCCGTCCGGGCAAGACGGGCCAGTGGGGTATCGGCTCACGTTACCGGGTGACAAATGAAACTGAAGTTGGCCTGTATTACCTGAACTACAACGATCGCACACCGATGGTGTATGTGCGTCCGGACTACAGCGCCTACAACATTCGCTACTTCGACGACATCAAGCTGCTTGGCACAACCGTCAGCACCTCGTTCGGCAAGGTCTCGGCTTATGGCGAATTTTCCTACCGCAAGGGCGCACCGGCGCTGGTGGGATCGGCATCGACTGCGGTGCGTGCCAACATCATGCAGGGCAATATCGGTGGCTTCTACAACGTGGGCCGTACGCCGCTGGCTGACGACATGCAGTTCCTGGCCGAACTCTCCGCAGTGCGTATTAACAGCGTGGACGGCTACAGCACCGATGACCTGAGCTTCAAGACCCGCAACGGTCTGGCGTTCTCTGGCACCTGGGTGCTGAGCTATCCTGGCATTGTCGAAGGCTGGGACATGACTGTGCCGCTCAGCTACTCGCGCCAACTGCGCGGCCGCACGTTGGCCGGGGGGGTGGGAGGTCAAGGCGATTCACGTTTCAGTCTTGGTGTGAACTTCGTTCGCAAGGGTGCACTCACGATCGGGGTGACGTATCTGGGCTATCTGGGCGATGCTTCGCTGGACGCCAAGACGTACCGCGCGATGGTCGACCGCGATCAGCTGTCGGTCAACCTCAAGTATTCGTTCTGATGCGTTGATCGCGAAACACCGGCGGAAAAAACGTGTTCATTTCCTCATATTTGCTGATTTGATTACGCCACGCTTTTCCGCCGTTGCACGCAACAAGTCGCTCGCCGCTCTCCCAGCATTTGGCGCGGGGCAGGCGACGGGTGCAGGGATTTTTTCGGGAGACACGCCATGCTGCGCACCCATCTCAACCGGTTGTTCACGCCGGTCATCATCTTTTTCGCGGGTGTTCTGAGCACCTCAGGCATCGCAAGCGCACAGTCCGTTGCAGACCTTTTTCCGTCGCTGCCCGCCATGCCGCAGATGGCACCGATGGCCCCAGCCACTGTCCTGCTCAGCGATACTCAAGGCAATATCCGATTCAACAGCAGCAGCCCCTACGATCTGGACGTGCTGCTCCATCAACCTACCAAGGCCGCGCCCACCGCAGGCATGGGCCGACTGCTTCTGCCTCCGCAGGCGAGCGACGCCACGCCCGTGCCCGCCATGGTGATCCTGCCCGGCGGCTCCGGCGTGATGCCAGGTCGCGAGGGTGAGATGGCGCAGATGCTCATACGCAATGGCATCGCCGCTTTGGTTGTGGACTATTACCAGCCGCGCGGCATCAACGACGACACGCCGTATCGCATCAAGCTCCTCGGCGCGTCCGAGTTCGACGTGATGGCCGACGCCTACGCCGCACTGCGCGCGCTGAATCGCCACCCAGCCATCGACGCCCGCCGTATCGGCCTCATTGGCTACTCGCGCGGCGGCATGGTCGCCCGCATGAGCATGGACGAACGCATGCGCGCCAAGCTCGCCCCGCGCGTGCCGCCATTTGCGCTGCACGTGGATTTCTACGGCCCCTGTTTTGAAGAGCTGCGTACCCAGAAGACCACCGGCGCGCCGCTGCTGAGCTTCCGCTCGGGCGAAGATGCATCGAACGATTTGGTGGCCTGCGCCACCGCCGAAAGCCGCCTGCGCAAAGCGGGCTCACTGGTCAACGCCGTGGTCTTCGCCAAGGCCGGCCACGACTGGGATAGCAGTGAACCCCGCACCGTAGCCGAGCGCCCCTATCTGCGTGGCTGCACCGTGAAGTTCGACGCCAACGCCATCCCCAGCGTGCGCGGCCACGCGCTCATCCCCGCCAACGCCAAGCCCGACCGCGAAACCCGCATCAAACTGCGTGCACAAAGCGGAAAACTGCTGGGCGACTGCGTGAAGATCGGCTACGTGAGCGGCCGCGACGACGAGGTGAAGAGCGCCTCGCAAAGTGTGCTCATGCACTTTTTGACCTCACAGATGGGAGCGGGGGATTGAGCGCCCGGCGCGAAAACGTGTAGAGACTCAACCAAGAGCCCATGCCCACGTTCGCGCTGCGCTCAAGTCGATGTGATATACACGCCGACTTGAGAGCGTGCTGGACACCATTCAAAGATTCTTCAAATCACCCTTTGTGCGCCGTTTCGCGGCCATGCGACGCTCCAGATGGGCGTTCGGGATCGCGCTCGCATTGGCATTTCTGTCGCTGGGGGCCTCGTCACTGCTTCTTTACTGGGCCACATGGCCGGTCATCGGCGTGTGGTTTCCGCAGATGGGCAAGTGGAGCGGCGACTGGGTCTGGGGCGGCATTGCCGGTGTGGCCATGTTCTGGCCAGCCGCTTTTCTTGCTGCGGGGGATCAGAACCAGATTCTTCTGGAGAAAAACGCCTTGACCGCACGCCGCCGGGCAGGCTATGCCGCTGTGCTGTGGGGCAGTGCGGCGCTGCTGTGGCTCATGGTGTTGTTTGATCAGTTTGGGTGAGGGGTTCAGCGTGCGCCCTCTGCATAGATAAGCTGCACCGACGATTGCCATTGAGCGCGTAAGCCATTTCTAAAAGTACGGTTTTGTAGAATGAGGCTCGAGCAAAGCTAGGGATACGCGTTGATAGCAATCAGGGAAATCAACAAAGAAAACGTCTTCGATGTGATGGAGTTGACCTCCAATAGAGACGGAGTCGGCACAATTTTGGAGGAACATTTGTGCGCCAATGCGGTGTCAATTGCGGAGGCTAAATACTTTCCGGACATGTGCCCGAGGGCCATCTACAGTCAAGACCAGTTGATCGGGTTCTTCATGTTTCGCCGCAGTATTGAGCTGCCTGACGAGGTGGAAATTTGCCGCTTCATGCTCGATCACAAGTTTTCGGGTAAAGGGCTGGGAAGACTCTCTTTCAAGGAAATTCTTGACTATTTCAGGCGAGCCAATGTCAAAACTGTGCTCTTGATGCTCGAGGAGCACAATATCGTAGCCAAAAATCTGTACATGTCCTTTGGGTTTCAATTTACCGGAAATATTGAAAAGGAGGAGCATTTCTACAGATTGGCCATTTGATGCTTGGATTGGGCGGTCCGGTGAAACCACCTCATCATTTCATGGCCTGGGCGAAGAAAGCCGATGCTTTTTTATAAGGTCTACGTCCTCCTTCAATCGCTGATTCTCCCGCTCGAGCTGGCGAATACGTTGCTGCTCAGGTGTCAGAGGCAAGCCGATCCCGCGCTTGCCTCTGCTCTCGGCGTCATGCTGGGCAACCCAGCGGCGCACGGCAGAGTCCACCAGCTTGAGGTCTTTGCAGACTTGCCCAACCGGCAAGCCTTGCTCTTTGATCATCATGACGACTTGCAGCTTGAAGGCCGCGTCGAACGTTCTACGGGATGTGGATGCCATGTTCTGTATGTCCTCAGGGATTCGTTGTTCCCTTATCGAGGCGTCTGTTCAAATTGGACCATGACACGCCTCGGGGTCGGATACATCGGCCTGCACGGCACAGGCGCGGCCGCCTTGCGCGACGACGGCATCGACCACCCCCTTCGCTTCCACATGGTTGCCCGCATAGTTAACCGCTACGGCATGGCCGTCGCGGGCCAACCGCAGTGCGACGGCCGCACCGATGCCGCGCTAAGCGCCGGTGACCAGGGCGATGGAGTGAGGTACAGGGAGGGTGTTCATCTGAGGTGTCCTAAAAGGTCTGGGTTGCAAGGAAGCAGGATCATCAGGCGATGCTGTACTTAGCGATGGCGAGAATCGCACCGTCCAGCGACGCGGGCCCGTTTCGGTCAGTAGCGCCTACGGCTACACGGCCTGCTGCCTGGCAGGCATGGGCTTCATCCAGGCGCCGCGCTACTTCGTGGAAAAGCACCTACAAAGTGGCGAGTTAATGGAGGTGTTCACCGACTGGGCACCAACTCCACTGCCAGTGTCGGTGCGCTACCCGCATACGCGGCATCTGTCGCCGCGAGTGCGGGTATCCATTGAATGGGTGGCCGAATGCATGGCCGTGGCCAACTAACCTAAATGTAATGTGACTCACACTCAGCAGAGAGCAACCACGGCAAGTTCAACTTCAGGCTGATTGCAGTCGTTCAGCTGTGACAGTTCAATGACTGCTGAGGCGGATAGCGGAAGCTCATCGGAGATCACGCTGAATTCCTGCGCGTACGAGGGAACGTTGACCCAGTTCGCCTGCGAGGCTCGCTTTGGACGGCTATGAAGTGGACAACCTGACACATGCCGCGATCTCCATGGCGACCCCGCAGCGTACGCACAAGGCCAATCGGATCAGCGAGTTGCTGCCACATCGACGGCAGTCTGTCGCTGCGGCATGAGTCACGGAAGATCGTTACGTCCCGTGGGCAAGATGAGATGGCCGGAGGCTTACTTTGCCATCTCAAACGACCACCGATTATCTATATGGCCGTAGGGCCATTTGGAGCGCGCTTCCTCTGAGCGAGAGTCTAGTCCGACGGCGGATTGACGTTTTTAGGCATCAACGACAGCACATAAATTCTAATGAGGCTCATTCTCATTAAAATTCTTTGCAATTCTTTACTGGCGGTCTGCATCGACCACCTGCCTTATGGCTTGCATGGGGTGCATCTACCTCTCTTTTCTTATGCCTTTTCGACCTATTCCAAGCGCGCGTCTGAACTGCTGTGCCACTGCAGTTGCAGCAGCAGTCGCCACACTCGTCAACCCTGCCGCCATGGCCCAGACGCAAGATCAGGCAGGCACCCAGACAACGATCACGACGCCAAGTACATTGGAGTCGGTGAACGTCGTCGGCAATTGGCTGGATGGCGATATGCCCAGCGCCGAAAAGGTTCTTGAGCATCCCGGCGCGCGCACCATCGTGGAGCGCGAGCGCATTCAGGAAAGCGGCGCGGCCACGCTGCGCGAGGCCTTGCGGCTCGTTCCCGGCGTGCAGGTGCAGGACAGCAACGGCACGGGCGGCAGCGACATCTCGCTGAATCTGAGCGTGCGTGGCCTCACGGCGCGTCTGTCTCCGCGCTCCTACATCCTGCAGGACGGTGTGCCGATTTCGTATGCGCCTTACGGTCAGCCTCAGTTGTCGCTTGCGCCGGTGGCGCTGGGCAATCTGGAATCGGTGGACGTGGTGCGCGGCGCGGGTTCCGTGCGCTACGGCCCCCAGAACGTGGGCGGCATCATCAACTTCACCACCCGCGCCATTCCCAAGACCTTCGGCGGCGAAGTCTCGGTGGGCACCGAAATCTACGGCCACGGCGGCAATGTCAAGGCCACGCCCAGCTTCTTTGTGGGCGGCACGAATGAATCCGGCCTGGGATTGGCGGTGCTGTACTCCGGCACGCATGGCGAGGGTTGGCGCAGCGGCAACGACAAGGTCGATCTGGACGATGTGCTGATCAAGAGCCAGTACAAGATCGATAACAACAGCAGCATCTCGGCCGCCCTGCACCACTTCGAGGCCAAGGGCCAGATGCCCGGTGGCCTGACGACGGCGCAGTACAAAGCCGATCCGTTCCAGAGCACGCGCAACTACGACGAGTTCAGCGGCCGTCGCACCGATGGCTCGCTCAAATACAACTACAAGGATGGCCGCAACAGCTTTGAGGTGCTGGGCTACTACGTGGATTCCTTCCGTGGCAGCTACATCGAGCGCGATGCCACGGGTGCCAACGCCGGCAAGCGCAGCCTGACCGGCGCGCCGCGCGACTACAGTTACTACGGCGTGGAGCCACGTTTTTCGCGCATCTTCGAAACCGGCTCCGTGGTGCAGGAAGTCAGCGTGGGCTATCGCTACTTGAAGGAAAAGAGCTCCGAGACATCACTCGCAACTTCGGGCTTCTACGTTCCCGGTCAGGTCAATGCCATGCAATTGCCGATTGGAACCACACAAACCAGCCAAGGCGGCACCACGGCCAATGCCTTCTATGTAGACAACCGCATCGACATCGGTGATTGGACGGTGACTCCCGGCGTACGCTACGAGCGCATCCGCTCGTTCAACAACGTCGTGGACTATCGCGGCACCACAGCCACGGCGACGTTCCCCAAGGCCAGTGCCAACGAGTGGCTGCCCACCCTGTCGGTGCTGTACCGCGTCAATAGCAACTGGGCGGTATTTGCCAACGCGGGCAAGTCGTTCGGCCCGCAGCAATATGCGCAATTGGCCCAGTCGTCGAACAACCAGCTCTACCCTGAGTCGGCCAAGACCTATGAGGTCGGCACACACTACAAGAGCGATACCTGGAACGGCGAGTTGACGTTGTTCAACATCGACTTCGACAAAGAGCTGTTCCTCGACCGTCCCGGCGATGGCACGGGCAACGGCATCTGGACCGATCTGGGTGCGACTCGTCACCGTGGTCTAGAGTCGGCTCTGCGCTATGACTTCGGCAAGGACTATCCGGCGCTCAAGGGCTTCTCGCTGGGCGGAAACTACACCTTCACCCAGGCCACCAGCCAAGCTGGCCCGTTTGCGGGACGCGATCTGCCGCTGTACTCGCGCCACACCGCCGGACTTTCGGCACGCTATGCGACCGAGCGCTGGACCTTCAACGCCGAAGTGACAGCCCAGTCCAAGCAGCGCTCGCCAGGCACGCCGGGCACCAGCGCCAAGCCTAACTCCTACATCACGCGGGAAGATGCCAACGGCAATCTGGGCAATATCCCCGGCTTCGGAATCGTCGGCCTGCGTGCCAGCTATCAGGCTGGTGCAGAGCTGCGCAATCTGCGCCTGACCGTGGGCGTGAAGAACCTGTTCGACCGCCGCTACTTCACCCGTTCCACCGATAACAACGGTGGCGGCAAGTACGTGGGCATGCCGCGCAGTGTGTATCTGCAGGCTTCGCTGCCGTTCTGAGTGGAAACACCCCCTGAGTCGCTTCGCGCCTTCCCCCTCTCTCGTAACGCTTCGCGTTTCGGGAGGGGGACGCAGTCCTCGGTGCGGGGCGGCCCTTCCTCGACTGCTCTCGCTTGGGCTGCGCCAGTTTCATGTGCTGCGGGTGACGCGAAGCGCCATGGATAACTGATTTTCTGAATGACTGCTCTTCGATCCCTGTGGCTGCGGCTGCACCGCTGGTTTGCCCTTGGACTGGGCTGGCTGTTGATATTGGGCGGACTCACCGGAGCCATGCTCGTCGTGGCCCAGCCGCTGGATCGCTGGCTGAACCCGCAGCTCTTTCAAGCCCAGCCCACATCGGGCGCTGCAAGCGGTTCAAACCGCACTGCATCGCTTGAGCCCATCGTTGCTGCTGTACGCAATGAATTCGGCTTCCAGGTTTCCATACGCTTCAAGCTCCCCCAGCAGGACGGCGATTCGCTGTGGCTGCGGGTGCAAACGGGTGACTGGCGCGGCACGATTTATCTGAATCCCGTCACCGGCGAGGAACAGGCCCGCCGTGGCGAGACCGAGGGTTTTGTCAACACGCTGTTCAAGCTGCACAGCGACTTGCTGCTGGGCGACACCGGCAAAACCATTCTGGCCTGGGTCGCGCTCGCCTACATGCTGCTGCTGATCACCGGCGTGATTCTGTGGTGGCCCAAGCGCTGGCCCGGCAATTGGCATATCGAGCTGAACAAAAGCCTGGTGCGCGCCTTGTTTGATCTACACCGCATCGGCGGCATCGTCATGGGACTGCTGATCGCGGCCTCCGTCATCACGGGCGCGTATCTGGCCTGGCGTCCGCTGGGCGAAGTGCTCAACTTTGTCAGCGGCACAACTCCGATCAAAGCGCCCAAGCTGCCCGCATTGCAGGTGGATGCGGACAAGCCATTGCCCAAGCCTCCAAGCCTCGACGCAATGGTGGAAATCGCCCGCGCCGCCATGCCCGATGCACAGATCAGCTTTGTGCAAGTGCCCGCCAATGCCAAGCAGGTCATGCGCATCCGGTTTCGCGCCAATGACGAGCCGCATCCCAACGGCATCAGCTCGGTCTGGCTGGATCCGCGCACCGGCGCAGTGTTGGCGGCGCAGCGCTGGAATGAGATGGACCCGGGCACAGGTGCCGCCGCCATCGCCTATCCATTGCACACAGGCGAGCTTGGAGGCGTGACCCTGGAAATTGTGGCTGCCCTCAATGGCTTGGCGCTGGCGGGCCTCGGCATCAGCGGAGTTTGGCTGTGGTGGCGCAGACGCAAGGCGCGTAAGCATGTGAATCGTGGATATGAGCATGTGCATCGGTAAACATGCACAAGCGGGTTCATTTGCCCACGGCTTCTGGGCCGTTGAACAACCTTACCGAAACCGTGAGTTCGTTATGTGCAGCTGTGATCGTCAGCATCTGCTGCCAGCCAAATTAGGCTGATTGCAGTCGTTCAGTTTTGTCAGCCCAATGACTGCTGAAATCGACAGCGGACGCTCATCAATGTTCCCTTTGAATTCAGGAGCGCACAAAAGAACGTTGCCCCAGTCCGCCAGCGAATTGGAGCTGCCGACCCGAGCAGGCCGTCAAAACCACATCAAGACTTGTCACCGTTACTCGAAAAATGGCCGCTAGTCCAAGACAACTCGATGTGAGTTCGGGTTTCGCTAACGTGAAATTCAAGGCGTTCGTAGAGCTTTTGAGCAGGTTTATTGTTTCGGAATACTCCGAGCCGAATGGGTATTCTGAGTGTATCGGCGCGGGACTGAAAACCTTTCAAAAGCATGGCACCAATGCCTTTGCCATGTGCATCGGCTGAAACAGCAATGTCTGAACATAGATTTGATCTTCTCGTTCAAGGATTTGGATGCGTCCAGCGATGCGACCATTAGTCTCAACGCCGGAGATTTCTGCAGCGGCAAACTCCGATGCAAAATTTCCGTGTTGCCAGTCTTCATCCTGTCCCCATAACCCATCGATGCGTCAGCGCAAAACGGGCAAGCATGCGCCCATCTGATTCGTGCAGAGAGCCCTTGGCGAGTTTGCACCGACCCGTTGATGCATGGCGACTCTCGTGCTGCACTCTTTTTTGTCCTTGCTTGGGTACATCCTGCGCATTGGACTTATAGAAAAACACCAATCACATAGTCGCCGCATTGTCCATGCGTAAAAACTCCGTCACCTATTCGATTGATTACAAACGGTAACAAACCGAATATGATGCGCCGAAAAGACCGCTGACCTCGTGCGTCCACGGCAATTTGTCCTGCTCCTCCAACACGAGCGCATTTATCTTATGAACACTCCCATAGCCTCAACAGTATCCCGATCTGCCGCACGTTGGCGCCAGCGCCTTGCGGGGGCGTTGATCGGCCTATGGGTCGTGTCCATCGTGATGACGGGTGTGGTCGCCCCGGCGAATGCCTTGGCAAGCGATCGAACCTTCATCGAGATTGCTGCGCCACTGGCTCGTGACAGCGATGCTGAGCCCGATCTCAAGCGCGTGGGCATTCTGGACCAATTCAAGAGCAGCCCCAAGACTCGCCAGGCGCAACCTGTGGCGTTGAAGTCGGTAGCGTCGGCGGGCATGCAAGCCGATGTGGAGCCCAACGGCACATTTGCAACGGCCACGCCGATAACTGGAACGAGTGCGCGGGTGCATGGCAATCTGTGGCCTGCAGGTGATATTGACTATTACTCGTTCGAGGCCCTGGCCGGCGACCGGGTGTATTCCGCCATCATGACTTCGAACTCGGCGGGCGGCAGCACAGACAGTCAACTGACCTTGCTCGCCTCAGATGGCACCACAGTCATTGAGTTTGATGACGATAACGGTACCTTTGCCGGCCTTTCGTCGAGCATAGCCGGCTCAACCATTCCATCTACAGGTACCTATTTCCTGAAAGTGAATGATTTCACAGCAGGCACCGGGAGCATGCGCGGGTACGAACTGTACCTGCGCGTGCAAAGTGGAACGCCCACAGCGGAAGCAGAGCCCAATGACACGCCTGGCACAGCCAACACTTTGCCAGCCAACGGCTGGGTCAGCGGAGCGCGCAACCCGGCAACTGCTTCGGAGCAAGACTGGTTCAGTTTTACGCTCAATGCGGGCGATACGGTTTTTCTCTCTTTGGATCTGGATCCTGAGCGTGACAACGTGACCTGGAATGGCCGAGTGGGGTTCGCATTGTTCGGCGACTCCAACAATCAGATACTCTCGGCTGACGATGTGGGAACCGGTGATACTTCTCCTAACCCCAATTTGCCGTCAGAAGCCATGTTCATGACGGTCAAGGAGGCCGGGACTTATTACGCATTCGTCGATTCGGCCACACCTGGCACAGGCGGGCCCACAGCAACTTATCATTTGAGCGTGACTGTGTTTCCAGCCGTGGACGAGGGTGTGAACTGCACTACGTACAGCAGCGCGGATGTGCCCAAAACCATTGGCCCCGGTGCGTCGTTGACCAGTTCCACCATCACCGTACCTGGCAACCCGCGCATTGCCGATGTGAATGTGAGCATCCAGCTCAATCATGCGGTGATGCAAGACATCGACGCCGTTTTGACATCACCTGCGGGCAGTGCAGTCACCTTGTTCACGGATATCGGAGCAGCGGCCGCGGGCGGGCAAAACCAGATGGACACGGTCTTTGATGATGAAGCGGCCATCCCGCCAATATTCACAGCTCTGAGAAATATGCGCCTCAAGCCGGAAAACAACGCCACCACAGGAACGGCAAGCACCTCAGGAGCGTCGCGTCTTTCCTGGTTCGACGGGCAGAACGCGGGCGGCACGTGGACCCTGAATTTGTATGACGACACTGCCGATACCAATGGTGGCGGGCTCACAGGCTGGAGCATCCGTATCTGCGAAGCGCCACCGCCGCCCTCGTGCCCGGCAGGTACCGTTGCGCAAACCGTATTCAGTACCGATTTTGAATCGGGCGACAGTGGCTTCACGCATGGTGGCACGGCAGATCAGTGGGCACTTGGCACGCCGGCAACAGCGGCCACCAGCACGTCCAATCCTGTAGCGCCATTCAACACATGCAATAGTGGCTCCAACTGCTTCAAAACGAACCTGACGGGCACCTACAACGCAAATAGCCTTCAGAATTTGCTGTCGCCAGCAATTGACTTGACCGACTACGTAGGGCCCGTGGTGGTGAGCTGGGCACACCGGCACCAGTTGGAGGCCGCCAATTTCGATCACTACTATGTGGATGCGATGGATGTAGATGCGCTTGCCAACGTGCAGCGCTTGTTTGAGTGGCTGGACCCCACGCCGATCAGTGCCAGCAATGGCACTGGCAATCCGCAGGTCAACTTTGGTACTGCCATTGGCTGGGGTGTTCAAAACGCCAGAGCCGACAACATGGCCGGGCGCAAAACACAACTCAAGTTCCATCTTGACAGTGATACCACTGTGGAGCTTGGCGGGGTGGCCGTGGACGACGTCACCGTGACCGCCTGCAAACTTGCGTCGGGCGATGTGAGCATCTTCAATTCCAACGGTACAACCCCACCCACTCCGGGAACGAGCACCACCTACACGATCCTCGCCACTAACTCAGGCCCTGCTACGGCCACCGGCGTAACGGTGAATGATGTGTTCCCCGCCGCATGTTCCTCTGTGAGCTGGACCTGCGTTGGAAGCGGCGGGGCTTCGTGCCAGGGCAGTGGCACTGGCAACATCAACGACACCACTGTCTCATTGCCCCTAGGCGCTTTCGCCATCTATTCGGCCGTCTGCAATGTGTCGTCATCGGCCAGCGGGAGCCTATCCAACACCGCTACGGTGGCGTGGTCGGGTGATACCGACAGCACCAACAACAGTTCGACGGACACCGACACGCTCACGCCCTCGGCGAACCTGTCGGTCACCATGACGGACGGCACTCCATCGGTTGTCGCAGGCACCAGCACCACCTACACCATCACCGCCAGCAATGCGGGCCCCAGTGATGCGCCAGGTGCCACCGTGGCAGACACATTCCCTGCGGCCTGCACTGGCGTGACGTGGAGTTGCACAGGCAGCGGCGGCGCAACCTGCACGGCCAGCGGCACGGGCCATATCAACGATACCGTTGCGCTGCCCGCAGGGAGCTCGGTTCAATACCAGGCAAGCTGTAGCGTGGCGTCATCTGCCACGGGTACGCTTTCCAACACCGCGCTGGTCAGCCATGGGTTCATTGCCGATACCAATGCGTCGAACAATATCGCCACGGACCACAACAGCATCATTGCGCCCGGTGCGCTGGTGGCCAGCCCTGCGGCTTTGAATCTAGGCACAGTGCCGGTGGGCAGCGCCTCTGCGCCTGTCACGGTGGAGCTGCGCAACAGCGGCGGCGCACCCGTCACCGTCTCCTCGATTGCCAGCGTTGCAGCACCATTTGCGCACACGGGTGGGACCTGTGCGGCGGTGCCCTTCACGCTGGCTGGCGGTGCGAACTGCACACTGACCTATGTTTATTCACCCACAGTCAAGGGAGCGCACAATGCCACGGTGATTGCAGATGCTGGCAGCACGGGGGGCGCAGCTTCCTTCACTCTCAGTGGAGATGGCACGCAGGGCCAGCTGGTGGCCACGCCTGCCACCACCACATTTGCCCAGACGCAAGTGGGCCAGACATCTACCCCCGCAACCGTGGTGCTCAGCAACAGCGGCAGCGCATCGCTCACCGTGAATACGCTGGCTTCGGCCCCGGCACCCTTTGCACGCAGCGGCGGCACCTGCGCGGCCACCCCCTTCGCGCTGGCTGCGGGGGCGAGCTGCACACTCATCTATACCTATGCACCCACCACGCAAGGGGAGCAATCCACCACCGTGGCGGCAGACGCAGCAAGCGCGGGCGGTAGCGCCTCGTTCACGCTCAAGGGTGAGGGCACAGAGGGATTACTCGCCTTTCTCAGCGCAACGCTGGACTTTGGCGCGCTGCAAGAAGGCAAGAGCGGTCAGCAGGTGCTGACTCTTCAGAACAACGGCAATGCGCCTGCGAGCGTGACCGCTATCAGCCCCGTCACCAGCCCCTTCAGCCGCGAAAGCGGCGGCACTTGCGGCAGTGAGTCATTCACGATTGCGGCGGGAGCCTCCTGCACGGTGAACTACCTGTTCTCCGCGCCCACCAGCATGACCACCCAGTCCGCCGGTGCACAACCCACCGCAAACGCAGTCACCACCAAGGCGAGTACCGTCTACACACAACAGGTGAGCGTCACCTCCAACGCGGGCAACATAGTTGCCACGCTGACGGCCTCATCCGTGACTGCCGCCGCAGTCGTGGTGACATCGGTACCGGTCGATAGCCGGGTGGCGTTGCTCTTGCTGACACTGGTCATCGGCGCACTGACATGGGTAAGAAGGCGCTACTACATGCGAGGCTGATGTTCCGCCAAACAACCGATAGCAAGCATGATTTTCAGGTTCCAGACAACATTCTGGATCGGCAGGTCAATCCGTACGCGCCCAACAAGGCGTGAGTTTGCGATATCACCTATATCCGCACGAGCAGTGGCTGGCTGTGCCTGGCTGCCGTGCTGGATCTGTACTCACGCAAGATGGTAGGTTGGTCACTTACGCCGAACATGCCTGCCCAGCTTGTGCGCAGTGCGCTGCAGATGACAATCGCGCTGCGCCAACCTGCACCAGGCTTGCTGGGTCACAGTGACAGGGGAGTCCAATATGCAAGCACCGCACATCGCAAGCTGCTGGCGTGCGAGGATGCTCTTCTGCGAACAAAAGATGGCTGGCGTATCAAGGCTCGCACGCAAGTGCAGAGTTGGACTGCGAATATTGCTTGATATGTGAAACCCGAACGGGTACTCGGGGGTGCCAAATTTCCGGCACAGACCGACTGCTCAGGTGAGCGTCGCAGTGGTCACGCATAGCAGCAACCACTTCGAGATCGCCACAGGCTGGTTGCGGCCAGTGGACGCTCGGCCATCCAACGACAGCTTCAACCGGGATCGGCCGTCCAGCGCGCGATACCAATGTCCTCGATCAGCCTCTCAGGGTAAGGCAGACAATCAACGTATACACACACTGTAAACTTAAAAGATGTCCGCTGACCGCATCATCTACTGTCTTGAGCGAGTCTCTGATTAAAGAGACTTCGAGCGCCTTTGTTCCGCCCTCCTGGCCGGGACGGACTATCCGGGCATCGATCCACTTAGCGGCACCGGTTGTTGATTTCCACCCAGAAGTGACCCACTAAAGGGTACCTTTTCCATCTAAATCTGACCCACGTAAGAACCCTATCCTGCAGCAACCATAGGCAGCAGGAGACAAGGAGTGATTGACGTGGCAACTCTCAGTGTCATCAGGCGTTGGGCGCTTCGCGAGAAGCTGTCCATCCGGGAGATCGCGCGGCGCACGCACCTCTCGCGCAACACCATCCGCAAATACTTGCGCTCCGATACGGTGGAGCCGCGGTATGCCCAGCGCTCCAATGCCAGCAAGCTCGATCCTTTTGCGGGCAAGCTCACTTCGTGGTTAGTGGTGGAGTCCCGCAAAGGTCGCAAGCAACGGCGTAGCATCAAGCAAATCCAGCTGGATTTGGTGAGTCTGGGCTTTACTGGCTCCTATGGCCGGGTAGCCGCTTTTGCCAGATCCTGGTGTGCGGCGCAACAAACGGCTTTGCAAACCACTGGGCTCGGCACCTTTGTGCCTCTGGTCTTTGGAGCGGGAGAAGCCTTCCAGTTTGACTGGAGCGAAGACTGGGCCGTTATCGCTGGTGTTCGCACCAAGCTGCAAGTGGCGCACTTCAAGCTCAGCTATAGCCGCGCCTTCTACCTGCAAGCCTACCCGCTGCAAACCCATGAGATGCTGTTTGACGCGCATAACCGGGCCTTCGTCGCCTTTGGCGGAGTACCCAGACGAGGCATCTACGACAACATGCGCACTGCCGTCGACCGTGTTGGCCGAGGCAAGCGCCGGGTGGTCAACGCGCGCTTTAGCACCATGGTCAGCCACTATTTGTTTGAAGCCGAATTCTGCAATCCGGCCTCTGGCTGGGAGAAGGGGCAAGTGGAGAAGAATGTGCGTGACGCCCGCCACCGCATCTGGCATACAGCGCTGGCCTTTGCCAGCCTCGATGCCCTCAACTCCTGGTTGGCTGATCGGTGCAGGCAACTGTGGCAAGAGATAGCGCACGGACAGCTGTCCGGTACCGTCTTTGACGCGTGGCAGCAAGAAGTGCCTGCTTTCATGCCCGTGCCCAGGCCCTTTGACAGCTACATCGGATGCGGCAAGCGTGTCTCGCCCACTTGCCTGGTGAACTTTGAACGCAACCGCTACAGTGTCCCTGCCTCCTATGCCAATAGGCCCGTCAGCTTGCATGTCTACGCGGACCGGCTAGTTGTGGTTGCCGAAGGTCAGGCAGTTTGTGAGCACAAGAGAGTCATCAACCGCAGCCACGATGCAGGACAAACCATCTATGACTGGCACCACTACCTGGCGGTGGTACAGCGCAAACCGGGTGCCTTGCGCAATGGGGCTCCCTTTACCCAATTGCCACCAGCCTTCAAGCAACTGCAAGCGGCGCTGGCTCGCCAGCCCGGCGGTGACCGGGAGATAGTCGAGGTGTTGGCTCTGGTACTGCACCACGATGAGCAGGTGGTGCTAACGGCTGTAGAGCTCGCGCTGGAGGCTGGAGCACCCAGCAAGACCCATATCCTGAACATTTTGCACCGCCTGATTGATAGACAGATCGATCCTGAGCCGGTGACATCACCTCAGGCGCTGCATTTGCAAGTGGAGCCTGCCTCCAATGTGTTGCGCTATGACCAGTTGCGCAAAATGCCGGGTAAAAAGCAGGAGGTGCGTCATGCGTCATGACACCAGCCACAATCCGGCGATCGCCTCCATGGTCATCATGCTCAAGAGTTTGAAGATGCACGGAATGGCCCAGGCAACGCTGGAATTGGCAGCGCAAGGTGCTCCCGCCTTTGAAGCGGCTCAGCCGATCTTGAGCCAACTATTCAAGGCCGAGAGTGCAGAGCGAGAGGTCCGCTCGGTGGCCTACCAGCTCAAGGTGGCCAAGTTCCCGGCTTATAGAGATCTGGCGGGCTTTGACTTTAGCCACAGCGACGCCAATGAGGCGTTAGTCAGGCAGTTGCATCGCTGTGAATTCCTGCAGGAAGCCAACAACGTGGTGCTGATCGGTGGCCCTGGCACTGGTAAAACCCATCTGGCTACCGCCCTCGGTGTACAAGCTATAGAGCACCATCACAAACGGGTACGCTTTTACTCCACGGTGGATTTGGTCAACACGCTGGAGCAGGAGAAGGCTGCCGGTAAGAGCGGGCAGATGGCCAGTAGGTTGATTTATGCCGACCTGGTGATTCTTGATGAGCTGGGTTACCTGCCGTTTAGCAGCTCCGGCGGGGCACTGCTGTTTCATTTGCTCTCAGCGCTGTACGAGAAAACCAGTGTGATCATCACCACGAACCTGAG
This sequence comes from Diaphorobacter sp. HDW4A, assembly GCF_011305995.1. Lineage (GTDB taxonomy): Bacteria > Pseudomonadota > Gammaproteobacteria > Burkholderiales > Burkholderiaceae_C > Diaphorobacter_A. The sequence continues at coordinate 1,906,912 of NZ_CP049910.1, forward strand.
CTTTAGCGAATGGGCCAGCGTGTTTGGAGATGCCAAACTGACAACAGCACTGCTTGATCGACTCACCCATCACTGTCATATTCTGGAAACAGGCAATGACAGCTTCCGCTTCAGGAACAGCTCGGCAGGCATTGCCATGAATAACGAGGAGGCACAGGCAAAACTAACTCTCTGAACCCAGCACAAAGGCGGGTCAGATTTGAATGAAAAACCTGGGGGTGCGGACGAAAACTTGGACTGCCAGGAGGCAGTTCATGTATTCATACGACGATCGCATTCGAGCCGTTGAGCTCTACATCAAGCTGGGCAAGCGCATCGGGACGACTATCCGCCAGCTGGGCTACCCGACGAAGAACGCTTTGAAGAGCTGGCATGAGGAGTACGAGCGGCGCCTGGACCTGTCGTCCGGTTACGTGCGCTCGAAGCCGAAGTACTCTCAAATTCAGAAGGCGCAGGCTGTCGAACACTACGCCGCGCACGGGCGCTGCATCGCCTCCACGGTCAAGGCGTTGGGCTATCCGTGCCGCGATTTGCTGCGTGCCTGGATTGATGAGCTGGACCCCGAGTCCCGGCAGCGTGTTGTCGGCAGGGCCGCCTGTGCACCATGGCCGCTGCAACTGAAGAAGAAGGCGGTCCTCGAGCTGTGCACTCGTGAGGGAAGTGCGCAGGTGGTTGCCCAGAAGCTTGGCGTGAGCAGGCCCACGTTGTACAACTGGAAGAACCAGCTTCTGGGACGGGAGGCACCCGCATCAATGAAACACACCAATCAATCTCCTCAGGTACGAGAGCGCGACGAGCTCGAGCGTCAGCTTGAGGCTTTGCGGCTCGAGGTCAGGCAATTGCGGCTCGAGCAAGACCTCTTGAACAAGGCCAATGAACTGTTAAAAAAAGGCCTGGGTGTCGATCTGCAGCTCCTGTCCAACCGGGAGAAAACACTGCTGATTGACGCCCTCAAGGAGCACTATGGCTTGCCAGAGCTTCTTGCTCAGTTGGGTCTTGCGCGGAGTTCGTACTTCTACCATCGAGCCCGTGCAGCGGTGGGCGATAAGTACCTTGAAGTAAGGCAGTCCATCACCGAGATCTTCGAGTCGAACCATCGCTGCTACGGCTACCGCAGGCTGCAGGCCTCGCTCACCAGGCAAGATGTCACCATATCCGAGAAGGTGGTGCAGCGCTTGATGAAGCAAGAGAGCCTGGTCGTGGCCAAGCCCAAGCGGCGCCGGTATGCGTCCTACCTTGGCGAGATCAGCCCCGCGCCCGACAACATCATCAACCGAGACTTCCAGGCTGCGGCACCGAACGAGAAGTGGCTCACGGACATCACAGAGTTCCAGATCCCCGCCGGCAAGGTCTATCTCTCGCCGATCATTGATTGCTTTGACGGGATGGTGGTGAGCTGGGCCATTGGCACGAGCCCTGACGCGGAACTGGTCAATACCATGCTGGATGCAGCCATCGAGACGGTGACGGACACCGCTGACCGGCCCGTGCTCCACTCCGACCGCGGCGGCCACTACCGCTGGCCAGGCTGGCTATCGAGAATGAGCGATGCCAACCTCATCCGCTCGATGTCCCGCAAGGCCTGTTCTCCGGACAATGCGGCTTGCGAAGGCTTCTTCGGTCGCCTCAAGAACGAACTGTTCTATCCTCGGGACTGGAAGAGCGTCACCATTGCGCAGTTCATTCAGGTAGTAGACGACTACATTCGCTGGTACAACGAAAAGCGGATCAAGATATCCCTTGGCTCACTCAGTCCCATCGAATACCGGGTGAGCCTCGGACTTACGGCATAACACCAGTCCAAGTTTTTATCCGCACCCCCCCTGGGTCAGTTTTGCGTGGAAATTAACAAGCAGCCTCCAGATTACCGGCTTGGCCCCTGGCGGCGTGCCTGACGTCCTCTTCCTGCGAGCACCCTATCTCGCGCGAATGATGTTCAATCGCGCCAGCGCGCCTCCGGCCAACAACCATCGTCAAAAGTTTGGCGCACGCAGTCCAGCAAAGTTGCAACCACATAGCGCACGGGTGCTGTGGCTTGCCTGTTGCTGGAAGCAGCCAGAACGATGGTTCGCTTGAGACCGGGAGCTTTGAGTGGTGCAGCGCTCAATTCACCGCGCTGGATCTCCGGAGCTATGCAAACCAGCGGGAGGATGCTCCATCCTTGGCCCATCATCACCAGTGATTTCTGGATGGAAAGAGCATTCGTTTCAGTGCGGATCTGCAAGCTCACGCCAGCTTCAGTCGCTGCATGCTCGATCACCGCGCGTAATCCTTGCGGAGCGCTGGGCAGGATGAATGGTTCGCGGGCTACTCGTTCGAAGCTCAGTGGCCGTTTGGATGACAGTTTTGCGCTGGCGGGAGCGACTACCCAGAGACTCTCTTCCAGCAATTCCTTCACATGCAGTTGCGGCGTTTCCTTGCGCCCATAAAGCAGAGCCGCGTCTACATCGCCTGCTTCGAGCCAGTCCTGCAAATGGCCTGCATAGCCGATCGTCAGGCGCAAACGGATGTCGGGAAAGCGTTCTGCAACCATCGTGGCCAGGCGCGTTCCGAGCAGATCGGCTGTGCTCGCCAGCAATCCGATGGAAACGATGCCGGCAATGGGCGCATTGACGGGTTTGATTTCAGCTTTGGCACGTGCCACCTCGTTGAGGATGCGTCGCGCGTATTCCAGCATCGTCTTACCTGAATCGGTGAGTTGCATGCCGTGCCGACCGCGGTCGAACAGTTCCGTTGCCAAATCTTCTTCCAGTAGTTTCAACTGCCTGGAAACCGCCGGTTGCACAAGGTTCAGAAGTCCCGAAGCTCGGGTGACGTTGCCAGTCTCCGCCACGGTGACGAAAGCGCGAAGTTGTTTGAGATCCATGGTCATCCTGAATGTTGAAAACTGATGAGTCCATCACGAAATTCTATTTTTCCATGAAACCATCAAATATTAGTATGACTTCATTCACTTCAGCTTCTGCATTTTCATGAACACTTTTTCAATCTCGACGCCTGATCAATATCAGGAAATCCGCGATGCCGTTCGCAGCCTCTGCAAGCAGTATCCAGATGAATACCATCGCAAGATCGACGAGGCGCGTGGCTATCCCGAAGAGTTCGTCAACGCGCTGACCAAGGCCGGCTGGCTGGCCGCGTTGATCCCGCAGGAATATGATGGCCCAGGTCTTTCGATGGCTGAAGCATCGGTCATCATGGAGGAGATCAACCGCTCGGGCGGCAATTCCGGTGCTTGCCACGGCCAGATGTATGTGATGAACACCATCGTTTTCAGCGGCACCGAAGCGCAGAGGCAGAAGTATCTGCCACGCATCGCTTCCGGTGAGCTGCGGGTGCAATCCATGGGTGTGACCGAGCCCACAACGGGAAGCGACACAACCAAACTCAAGACTACGGCGGTCAAGAAGGATGGTCGATGGGTCATCAATGGCCAGAAGGTCTGGATTTCCCGAGTACAACACAGTGATCTGCTGATCTTGCTGGCACGTACTACACCCATTGATCAGGTGCAGAAGAAGAGCGAAGGCCTCTCGTGCTTCATCGTCGAACTGGACAAGGCGATTGGCAATGGGCTTGAGGTGCGCCCCATTCTCAACATGGTCAATCACGAGACCAATGAGCTGTTTTTCGACAATCTGGAACTGCCAGAAGATGCACTGCTTGGAACCGAAGGAAAAGGTCTCAAGGTGCTGTTCGAGGGCTTGAACGCCGAGCGCACTTTGATCGCGTCGGAGTGTATCGGTGATGGGTACTGGTTCCTTGAAAAGGCCTGTAACTATGCCAATGATCGAAATGTGTTCGGTCGCCCGATCGGTCAGAACCAGGGGGTGCAGTTCCCATTGGCTGAGGCCTTCATCGAACTGGAAGCGGCTAACCTTATGCGATGGCGCGCTTGTCAGAAGATCGACGCGCGAGCGAGCGCAGGCACGGAAGCCAACATGGCGAAGTACCTTGCAGCCAAGGCCAGCTGGGAGGCAGCCAATGCATGCCTGCAGACTCATGGCGGCTTTGGATTTGCCTGCGAATACGACATCGAGCGCAAGTTCCGCGAGACACGTCTTTATCAGGTAGCGCCGATTTCAACCAACATGATTCTTGGGCACGTGGCAGAGCACGTGCTGCGCCTTCCGCGTTCGTATTGAGATGCGCTGAAGCGCCGTCTTGTGAATGACAAGTCATGCCGTTAGATCACTTTGGAGAAGTCATGTGCGCAGAGCAGTCTCTTTCTTTGGATGCCTGGGTAGGCCGCAGCATCGAGTTGACCGATGTGGTGACTACCGCACCTGTTTCACTCATGCGAGCCACATTGGACTATCCGCAAGTCACAGGGAGCACGGATCTGCCGCCGCTGTGGCACTGGCTCTATTTCTTGCCGCAGGCACGCCAGTCCGATATCGGTGCAGATGGGCATCCCAGGCGTGGAGGTTTTCTTCCTCCCATCGCATTGCCACGTCGTATGTGGGCGGGAAGCAGGTTGGAGTTTCTGCGACCGATTGAAGTGGGTGCCGCCGTCCGGAGGCTTTCAACGATCAAGAGCATTCAGGAGAAATCGGGGCGCAGTGGAAACCTGATCTTCGTGACGGTTCAGCATGATGCTTCCGATGCTTATGGTGTTGCCGGTCGCGAAGAGCAGGACATCGTGTATCGCGATGCACTAGCCGTAGCTGCGCCTTCCGGGACTTCAAATGTGCAACCAAAGCCGATTAAATGGGACCCTCAGTTCTCACGCACGATCATCCCTGATCCGGTGCTGCTCATGCGTTATTCAGCGCTGACATTCAATGGCCACCGCATTCACTACGACCGACCCTATGCCATGCAGGAAGAAGGCTACCCGGGGCTTGTCGTTCATGGGCCTTTGATCGCCACGCTGTTGCTGGAAGAGCTACGCAGCACCCATTCCGAAAAGTCCATCAGAAGCTTCGATTTCAAGGCAGTGAGTCCATTGTTCGATACCGCGCCATTCAAGGTGAATGTCCGCGTGGATGGCGACACGGCGCGGCTGTGGGCTACTGGGACCGAGGGGCAGCTTGCCATGCAGGCCGGTGCAGTGATGAATTGAGTTCCATCTGGAGAGTTCGCAAGTCATGCAAGTTCAGGAAAATTCAAGAAAAGGTCCGCTCAGCGGAATCACGGTCATCACGCTGGAGCATGCCATTGCAGCGCCTTTCTGCACGCGGCAGTTGGCTGACCTCGGCGCGCGTGTCATCAAGGTCGAGCGCCCGGGCGTTGGCGACTTTGCCCGTGCCTACGATCACCGCACGCGCGGCTTGGCGTCGCACTTTGTGTGGACCAATCGTTCAAAGGAAAGCCTGACGCTCGACCTCAAGCAGGAGAAGGCTTCGGACATCCTTGGCGAACTCATTGCCGGCGCGGACGTGCTGGTCCAGAACCTGGCGCCGGGCGCGGCTGCGCGTATGGGCTTGTCCTTCGAGGCGCTGCATGCTAAGCATCCGAGGCTCATCGTCTGCGACATCTCTGGTTATGGCAGCGATGGCCCTTATCGCGACAAAAAGGCGTATGACTTGCTGATCCAGAGCGAGGCCGCATTTCTGTCGATCACGGGAACGACCAACGAACCATGCAAGGCAGGAAATTCCATCGCAGATATCGCGGCTGGCATGTACGCCTATACCGGCATTCTCAGCGCGCTTTTGCAGAGAAACATCAGTGGAGAAGGCTCGCACGTGGAGGTGTCCATGCTGGAAGCGCTGAGCGAGTGGATGGGATTCCCGATGTATTACGCGTATGACGGACAGAGCCAACCTGGCAGAAACGGCGCTGCGCACGCAACCATCTATCCCTATGGCCCATTCGAGGCCGGGGATGGCAAGGTGGTGATGTTGGGCTTGCAGAACGAGCGTGAATGGAAGGTCTTCTGCGAGAAGGTACTGCATTCACCGGGCCTGGCTACGGATCCGCGATTCGACACAAATGTGCACCGCGTAGAGCACCGCGCGGAGCTCAAGCAAGTAATTCTCGACATCTTCTCAAGCCTCAGCGCGCAAGCAGTCGTTGAGCGACTCGATGAGGCGCAAATTGCCAATGCTGCAGTCAACCAGGTGGCTGACCTTTGGACGCATCCACAACTGCTCGCGCGAAAACGTTTCAGATCCATTGGGTCATCAGCGGGCGAGCTTCAAGCCTTGTTGCCGCCTGCCACGGTCAGTAGTTTTGATACACGCATGGATTCTGTTCCGGGACTGAGCGAGAACAGCGAGGCTATCTTGCATCAACTGGGCCGCAGCGCTGCCGAGATTGCCGCGTTGCGTGACGAAGGTGTGATCTGATTTATGTCGATTCAATGTTCTCAATTGTCCATAGTGGTCCGGGCGCGCAGTTTCCTGTTTGTTCCAGCAAACCAGCCCGAACGCGTCTTCAAAGCGCTGGCAACAGCCACAGACTGCGTCATTGTTGATCTCGAGGATGCCGTCGCACCCGGCAGCAAACAGGTCGCTCGTGAACAGCTTGCACAAACACTCCAGCAATGCGGCGCACAGCAATTGAAGAACATGCTGGTTCGCGTGAATGCGGTGGGTACGCCATGGCACGAAGCCGACATTGCGCTGCTCAGACACTGGATGAATACAGGGTTGGCTACCATGCTTCCCAAGGCCGAGTGCGCAGCTTCATTGCGCGAGGTGGCGAAGAATCTGGGACCTGACACTCAGCTTGTGGCGCTGATTGAATCCTTGGCTGGACTTGACGCCGCCAATGCACTGGCGAGTGATGCTCAGGTCGCGCGTCTTGCCTTTGGCCATCTCGACTTTCAATTGGATCTGGGAATGCAGGCGTCAGCGCAGGAACCTGAATTGGCATTTGCCCGCAACGCCGTCGTCTGCGCGTCCCGTCGCGCAGGCCTACCTGCGCCCATTGATGGCGTCACCGTAGATACGGGCAATGCAGATCGCCTGATATCCGATGCTAGCCGTGCTCGTGCTTTCGGCTTTGGGGCAAAGCTGTGCATCCATCCTTCACAAATCCTGCACGTGAATGAGGCGTTTGGCTACACCGATGCCGAACGCGACTGGGCGACGAAGGTATTGGAAGGGGCGGCAAAGCATGCGGGCGAAACTTTCAGCCTCGACGGGCGCATGGTGGATCTCCCGGTGATACGTGCTGCGCAAGCGGCGTTGCGCACGTAGTCATGCTTTGCCGCTCGCGGTGGCCTGTCATTTCAAACTTGGTCAAACCTTACCGGGTCAACACGCTTTTCACCCGTTGACGGAAATCGGGATGGTTGAAATGGCGAATCCGGACTGAATAAATTGCCCGGATTCAGTGAAGCAAAGGATGTGCACCCCATCTGCTTCAAAACCATATCGATTTCATTCTTCATGATCTGCAACGCCTTACTCACTCCTGCTTGTCCTGCTGCGGCCACACCGAACAAGGAGGGGCGCCCGAAGATTGCCGAGTCAGCTCCTAGGCAGCGCGCAATCACCACATCGGATCCTCTTCGCACACCGCTATCCAGAATCAAGGTGCAATCATCGCCTACCGCTTCGCGAATCAGGGGCAACATTTCTACAGGAGATGGCGCTGCATCCAGTTGACGACCTCCGTGGTTTGAGACCACCAAGCCGTCCGCGCCAAGCTCAACGGCCTTGCGCGCATCGTCGGGGTGCATGATTCCTTTGATGGCCAAAGGACCATGCCACGCGCGGCGGATGCGCACGATGTTGTCCCATGAGACCAGTGGCGCTGGCGTGAGCGTGCCGAACAGATCCGCTACCGCTTCCGCATTGGCTCCGGCTGGTGCATAGGGCTGCCAGTTCTTCATCATCGGCACGCCACCGGTGCGCAGATAGCGAAGCACCCACAGCGGGTGGCCCAGCGCCTCGAAAGCGACGGCTGGCGTCATACGGAACGGGCGCGCAAAGCCATTGCGCTTGTTGCGTTCGCGATTGGAGTTCACCGGCACATCCACGGTCACCACCAGTACGCGCACCTTGGTACGGATGGCGCGTTGCACCATGTCGTTGTTAATGCGTTCATCGCGTGTGCAATACATCTGGAACCAGACGTTTTCAGGGGCAAGTTCCATCGCTTCCTCGATGGATGAGTTGGCGGAGCTCGACAGCATGAACGGCACGTTCGCCGCTTTGGCCGCCAGGGCCTGCATGAGATCCGCACCCGGCCGCCAGAGGCCCGCAAGTCCTGTGGGCGAGATGCCGATCGGGCTCGCATAGCGATGCCCGAACAGTTGCACGCTCTGATCCACTTGGGACACATCGCGCAAGTAGCGAGGGACCAGACAGTGCCGCGTGAATGCATCGCGATTGCGACGCATGCAATGCTCGTCGTCTGCGCCGCCATCGATGAATTCAAAAGCAATTTTTGGCAATTTTCTGCGTGCCAGCAGGCGCAGATCTTCAAGGTTCACAGCGAACTGAATATTCATGTTGTTGTCTCTCTTTGTTTGGATGTACAGCTGGTACATCGATGAAGCGCAGTTTTGCATGAGCTGGCTGTGCGTGTGCCGCTTTCGCTTTTGCTTAGTTCACCGTGTGAAATTTTGGCTTTTGCCGCATGTTTTCGACGCGGGCCTTGTCTATACGATCTGGCCCGGATGACAGCATCTGAGGTTTCGGGAAAAGCGCTTTTTCCGGGCTTTCGAGGGGTAGTTCGCGTATCGGAAGTTCCATCAATAACCTAGGAGACAAACATGAAAGAAGACAGTGTGAAAGGACAGCCAGCGCTATGGCGGGTCTGTACCGCAGCCGTGGTCGGTTCGGCCATCGAAGGCTTTGATTTTCTGGCTTACGGCACGGCATCGGCGCTGGTGTTTGGCAAGGTGTTCTTTTCCAATCTCGATCCAGTCACGGCCAGCATCGCCTCGTTCGGCACCTTCGCGACCGGTCTGTTGGCAAGGCCCTTTGGTGGCCTGATCTTCGGGCACTATGGCGACCGGATCGGGCGCAAGCACATGCTCTCGCTCAGCCTGGTGATGATGGGGCTGGCCACGGTGGGGTTGGGCCTGGTTCCAAGCTACGCGGCCATTGGCTTGTGGGCACCTTTGCTGCTGGTGTTGCTGCGCATTGTTCAGGGCATCGCATTCGGTGGTGAATTCGGCGGCGCGATTCTCATGGCGGTGGAGCATGCTCCACCCAAGTGGAAAGGCATCCTCGGCGCTTTGCCTTTGGCGGGCGTGCCGATGGGGCTGGTTCTATCTTCGAGTGCCTTTGCGCTGGTGACCAAATTGCCTGAGAGCAGCTTTCTGGAGTGGGGCTGGCGCTTGCCGTTTCTTGCCAGCGTACTCCTGGTGGTCGGCGGGTACTACATTCGCTCAGCCATTCCAGAGTCGCCGGAGTTTCTGGAAGTGCAAAAGCAAAGCAACACGAGCAAGATGCCTGCTTTGGAGCTGATGCGCAAACACTGGAAGCTCACCTTGTTCACCATTGGCAACAAGCTGGGCGAAGTGACGCTGTACTACACGGTGACCGTGTTCCTGATCGCATACGCCATCAAGATCGGCTACAGCCGAAGCGACACGATTCAGGCGCTGCTCTATGGTGCGATGGCACAGGTGACGGGGATGGTGATCGCCGGGTGGTTCTGCTCGCGTTTTGATGGGCGCAACATCGCACGCATCGGAGGGCTGGTGCTGGCTGCGGCGATTCCAGGGCTGATCGCACTGATCGAGAGCCGCAGTGCGTTCAGTCTGGATCTGGCAATGATCCTGGCGTTGGGCGTTGTTCACCCCATGATCTATGCGCCGCAAGCGGCCTTCTACAGCGCGCAGTTTCCGGCACATCTGCGGTACTCTGGGTTGTCTGTCGGCATCCAGTTCGGCGCGGCCATCGGCGGAGGCTTAGCTCCTATCGTTGCAACGCAACTGGCGGCGCACTATGGGAACCTGAGTGGAGTGGTTTACTACGTTGGGGCGATGGGATTGTTGGCGACGATCTGCGCGAGCTTCATGCGTCGCTCGGAGCCGAAGACGCAACGCGAACATGAACTGGCTGTGGTTGGGAGCTGAAATGGGGCGAGGGGATATCGCCTGACGACCCATCAGAAAAAAATGCCCGCGGCGTCAAAACCGCGGGCATTTTTGTCAAGTGCTGCCGCTTCAGTTCCAGATGATCTGAAACTCACGTGCGAAGACAGACATACCCCGCTCTGCGAAGTTGGCGGAGTCGCCCAGAAGCGTTTTTCCTTCAGACGATGCAAGTGCGGCGGCGAGTGCGGCTTCGGATTTGAACCAGATCTCGGAGATACCGTCATAACCCAGCTGAGGGAAGCGCTGACGATCCACCAGATTGATGCTGTAACGCAGCACATGCGGAACACTCTTGCATAGCTCCGCGTGCTTGTTGAGCCAGTAGTTTTCGAACTGCTCCTGAGACATCGCGGCTTTCTTCACCAGAAAGCCAATACGTTTAACGGCGTTGTGATGCATTTCAGTTTTTGTACGAAGGGTCACGGCGGTCAAGGTAGCGGAGCATGGCGGGCCACTCCAGCACACCATGCGGGCGACGCACTTCGGGTTTGTAGAGGTGTTCCGTGCGGGCAACGACGTCTGGGTCCGCGTGGTTGAGCTCGGCGTTGCAAGCCATGGCATCTACCTGGGCTCTGCAAGCCATCTCAAGCCAGTACACGGTGTTGAAGGCCTGTGCGATGTCGGCGCTGGCGACCAGCAGACCATGATTGCGCAGGACCATGGAGTCGTGCATGCCGAGATCCTTCACCAGACGTTCGCGCTCGCCGAGGTCAATCGCCGGGCCTTCGAAGTCGTGGTACGGAACGCTGGCGAATCGCATCGCCGTCTGGGTCAATGGCAGCAATCCGCATTTGAGCGCAGACACCGCCATGCCGGCGCGTGAATGGGTGTGGATGACGCAATGCACGTCTTGGCGCGCTGTATGCACTGCGCTGTGGATCACATAACCGGCGCGGTTCACGCCATAGGTTTCGTTGGGGTTGAAGATTTCATTGCCTTCTAGGTCGATGGTGATCAGGCTGGAGGCGGTGATTTCTTCATACATGAACCCGAACGGGTTGATGAGAATGCGGTCGGGTTGGCCGGGAATGCTCGCGGTGATGTGGTTGTAGATCAAATCGCTCATGCCAAAAAGCGGCATCAGCCGATAGGCTGCGGCGAGATTGACGCGGGTTTCCCACTCCTGCTCGGAAACGGTATCCCGGGTGTTGATGGGCAGGTCTCTTTTCATGCTTGTTCTCCTTGTGAAATTCAGTGTCTGGAAGCGATGTAGGCATGCACGGCGGTGTGATCGGCGCGTGGGCCTAGAGCGTCATCCGCGTTGGCGGAAATCTGGAGCACGCTGCGAACGAACGGATCGGCAATGTTCATGGCGGTGATGAACTCCTCGGCGGTCGCCACATCCTTGCGCATGAGCTTGAGCGCAAAGCCGTAGTCATAGGTGCCGCTGAGCATGGAAGGCTCCACCTTCAGTTCGGTGGTGGCGTTCTTGCCCGATGAAACGTTGAACACCTGATTGACCAGATGCGGGTCGATGCCGAAGCGCTGCGCTGCCACCAGTGCCTCACTCACGGCAATCAAGCCTGCGGCAGATACATAGTTGTTGAGCGCCTTGACCGCATGGCCCGCGCCTGCTTCGCCCACGCGGATGATGCTGCCGCCAAGATGCGCTAGCAGGGGCTGTGCCAGTTCAAACGCAGCAAGGGATCCTCCGGCCATGACGGACAATGTTCCATTGATCGCCCGCTTGATGCCTCCGGACACCGGTGCATCCACAAAATGAATGCCCTGGGCCAGAAGCCGCTCAGCGTTGACTTTGGAGTTAGCGGGATTGGAGGAACCCATGTCGATGACGACCGAACCCTCCCGCAGATGTTGTGCAATGCCCCTCTGGCCCCAGATCACGGCATCTACCACTTTGCTGTCGGGCAGCATGCAGACGATGGCGTCCTTGTCGGCAACCGTTTCTGCCGCACTCCGGTTGAAGTGAAACCCCTGAATGGATTGCAAGGGTGCTGCATTGGCCGGGTTCAGGTCACATGCGGTGACAGTCAAACCGGCATTGAGCAGATTGGCAACCATAGGCGCACCCATATTGCCGAGGCCAAACCATCCGATATTTCTCAGCGTCGGCATCACACGCCTCCTTCGCTGAACACTTCACGTGCCACGCGGAATGCGTCCATGCCCGCAGGAATGCCGCAATACACCGCGGCTTGCAGCAGGATCTCTTGAATTTCCGATTGGCTCAGGCCATTGTTGAGTGCACCTTTTATATGCAGCTTGAGCTGCTGTGGCCGGTTGAGCGCGCTCAGCATTGCCAGGTTCAGAGCGCTGCGCATGCGGCGATCAAGTCCTGGGCGATTCCAGATTTCGTCCCAGCAATAGGCGGAGGCAAGCTCTTCCATAGGTTTGGAAAACTCGTCTGCCTTCGTGAGAGATTGGTTCACATGGTTTTGGCCCAGCACTTGCGCGCGTGTCTTCGCGCCTGCTGTAATGGATTCTGGATTCATGAGCTTCTCGTTCTGTAGTGTGGAAAGTGAAGCAGGAGCGAGTCCGGGTCTCATTCCATGAACGACCCGCTCTGAGTCTGCTGCTTTCAGTTTAGGCAGATGCCTCAGCGCGGGAAGAGGCGATCCAACAAGAGTTTCATCCAGCAAAAAGTTAGGCACTGGCACCCATGAGGGCTACCTGAGGGCAAACGCGGAATGCAAGTTCCGAATGATTTTCATACAATGAAAATCGCAACCCACTGCAGCTGATTTCAAGGTACATGCCCGCTACTGCGAATGGCCGTTTGGATGCAACATGCGTGAAATTCAGGGGGCCTGGTCTGGCGCACAGGCGTCGTTGCCAGGCACGCATAACAAGGAGACAACCATGCTTGAAACCATGCTTGCAGCAGACGCATGCATTGATTTGCCACCCAACGGTATGGACGTACCCATCGCACAGGCAAAGGGCAGGAGCCGCGCGAGACAAGTGCCGGCCAACAGCAGCGCGAATGATCAGGTGTGCGCGCCCACGGGAACCCGCAGCGTGGAGCGCACGCTTGCCATCATCAAGGAGTTGAGTTGTCGCGGCGAATTCGGCTGGCGTCTCACGGACTTGGCCGAACATGTGGGGCTGGACCGGGCCACCTGTCACCGCATCTTGTCTTGCCTCGTCAACGAAGGCTTCGCCCAGCGCTACCCGCAGGACGCCAAGTACTACCCGGGACATTTGCTGTTCGAGATGGGGCTGGCGTTGCCTCAGTATTCGCAGCTCAGGGAACTGGCGGAGCCTCGCCTGGCGCATCTGAGCCTGTTGACCGGCTGCATCGCCAGCCTGAGTCTGCGCAGTGGCAATGATCTCGTATGCGTCTTTCAGCAGCGCGGCAATATCGAATTGGCCGGAATGATGATCCGCGTGGGCACGCGCAGACCGTTGATTGGCGCGGTGGGCGGTCTGGCCATGCTGGATGCGCTGCCGCAGGTCATCGCACAGCGGATCATCGATTCCAACGTCGAGTCAGAAGAATCCCACCGAGGTGTGCGAAGGCTAGAAGGTTTCGAGCGCATGCGTGAACACAGCCGCGAGCGGGGCTTCGCCTTCAGCGCAGGTGATCTGGCCCCGGGCATGTATGCGCTGGCCGTGCCGCTGCTGGACACAAGTGCCATGGCCGTGGCAGCAGTCACCCTGACGGGGGCAGCGTTGTCGTTCAGCGAGGAAGCCGTACTGAAATGCCATGCGCAATTGTTGAGCGCGAAGGTCGATCTGGAGGCGGATTTCGCACGGTGTTTCAAACGGCATTGAGCAGTGCCGGGCGAGCGCCATGCACGGCTCTCGCACGGTATTTCGGCTTCGGCCTCAGATGTTGAAATTCAACTCCAATCCTGCATCTGGCCATTCCAACTCAATGAGCTGTCCGCTCCAGGACAGGGTGACATAGGCCATCTTGCGATCCTTGCCGCCAAAGCAGATGTTGGTGGAGTAGGGCTCCGGCATCTTCACTTGGTGCAGGACTTTTCCTTCCGGCGAAATCACCGTGATCGCTCCGGCGATGAGCGTAGCCACGCAGATATTGCCGTCCGCCTGAACGGCGAGACTGTCAAAACGCTGATAACCCGGCAGTCCGCAGACAAGATGGCCACCGTTGGGTGATGGAAAGCCCTCGTGCGACACCTTGCCGGGCCGGATGATGGGATAGGCCCAGAGGCGCGAAGTCTCTGTCTCCGCGACATAGAGCGTGCGCTGATCCGGCGACAGGCCGATGCCGTTAGGATTGGCTACCGGATGTGCTACTTCCACGATGGAACTGCCATCAGGCTTTGCGTAGTAGATGCTGCCCACTTCGCGCTGGCGCTTGCGGATCTTGCCGAAGTCGGTGAAGTAGAAGCCTCCTTCCGCATCGAACACCAGATCATTGGGTGCGGTCAGCGGCACGTCATTGCAGTGCGTGTAGAGCGTGCTCACTTTGCCGGTTTCAAGGTCGATCCGCTGAATGGATCCGGTTCTGTAGTCGGCTGGCAGTTCACCATGGACGACATGGCACTCGCCATTCACGTCCTTGACGATGAAACCACCGTTGTTGCAGACATAGAGCGCGCCATCCGGGCCCGCCGCGAGGCCATTGGGCCCGCCACCAGTGCTGGCCACCAGGCTCACGCGGCCATCAGGATGCACCCGCGAAACGCGGCCTGCGGCGATTTCGACAAAGCAGATGGAACCGTCGCTGAGTGCAACCGGACCTTCAGGGAATCGCAGGTTTTTTGCCAGAACTTTCAAAGCATGTCTCCGAGTGGTTTGGCTTGAAGATACCAAGCAAAAGGGAGCCATCATCGCGATGGCACCCCATGCTTTTCAATGGATGAAAATGCCGTGCAGCTGATCAGGCGACTTTCATGTTCTTGTCGACCACTTCAATCACAATGGGAAAGTAGCGACCGCCCAGGCCATTTTTGGCAGCAGACGCGTAGTAGCGCCTTGCCAGCCCGGTGAAGGCTGATGCGGTGTTGGTCTGGTCCGCGAGTTCCATCACGTAGTCGATGTCCTTGAGCGCGTATTCCGGTGGAAATCCACCCTGTGGAAACTCACGCGGAAGCATCGCCTTGCGGCCGTGGTTGCGCAGCACGAAGCTGTCTCCGGAGCCCTTGGAGACGGCGTCCAGCAGCAACGCGGGCTCGACACCTGCTCGCTGGCCCAGCACCATCATTTCGGCGAGCGCGGCGGTGTTCTCGAATACCAGTGCGTTGTTGATCAGCTTGACGACCTGACCGCAACCCACGCCGCCGCATAGCGTCACATCCGAGCCGATGTAGCGCAGCCATGGCTCGATGCGTGTGAACAGCCCGGGCTCTGCGCCCACCATGATGCTGAGCTCGCCACGGCGCGCCGATTCGGCCGTGCGTGCAACCGGAGCATCCGCAAACTCGACGCCGAGCGCGGCCAGCAGCGGTGCGATCTTGCGAGCCGTGGCCACCTGCGTGGTGCTCAGATCCACGATGATGGATGGGCGCTTGCTGCCGCTGGTGAGGCCGTTTTCACCCAGACAGACTGCCTCCACATGGGAGCTGCCAGGAAGCGACATGAAGACTACATCGGCCTGCGCGCCCAGCTCCGCGAGAGAGCCGACAACGCGCGCCTTGGTGTCGGCAACTGCTTGCAGCGCAGCGGGCTTCATGTCGCACACCAGCACGTCGCCGTCGTGCTTGACTGCCATGTTGCGGGCCATGGGTCCGCCGATGTTGCCAAGGCCTACGAAGCCGATGGTCGGGATGGATGCTTGAGTCATGGTGCTGTCTCCTTTTGAGAACGGGTTTTTGAAATGTGGTTCTGGTGCGTGCGAAGGTGAAAAAATTCAGACCTTGATGACAAACGGGTCCTGGATCTCTTCGCTGGTTTCGCACCAGACGCTTTTGGTCTTGAGGAACTGATCGACGGATTCCATACCGTTCACGCGGCCCTGGCCACTGTCCTTGTAGCCGCCGAACGGCGAATTGAATGCGAGTGCGCGGTAGGTGTTGATCCACACGGTTCCAGCTTGCAGACGGCGGGCGAGGGTGTGAGCCCGTCGGAAATCGCGGGTCCACACGCCTGCGGCCAAGCCGAATCGTGTGCCATTGGCCATTGCGATGACCTGTTCGTCATCGCTGAACGGCGTGATCGCCAGTACCGGGCCAAAGACTTCTTCATGCAGCAGCGGGTTGTCGCTGGCCAGTTGATGAACGATGGTGGGCTCGAAGAAGTAGCCGCCCTCCAGCCCCGGCACGTTGGCGCGTTTGCCGCCGCACAGCAGGCTTGCGCCCGCAGTGAGAGACTTGGCAACCATGGATTCGTTCTTGGCCAGTTGAGCGGCGGTGGCTGCAGGCCCCATCTGCGTCTGTGGCGAGAGCGGGTCACCGAGGCGGATGGCCTTGGCGCGGGCGGCGAGCTTGTCCAGCACTTCGTCATAGATGCTCTCATGCACATAGGCACGTGAGCCCGCGATGCAGGTCTGCCCAGCCGCCGCGAAGATACCCGAGAGAATGCCCACCACGGCATTGTCCACCGCCGCATCGTCGAACAAGATGTTCGGGCTCTTGCCGCCCAGCTCCAGCGTGCAACTGGCAAGTCGTGCACCAGCACGCGCGGCGATTGCGCGACCGGCTCCATCGCTGCCGGTGAAGCTGATCTTGGCCACATCCGGGTGATCGACCAATGCTTCCCCAGCCTGACGGGCACCGGTCACGACGTTGATCACGCCCGGTGGAATGCCCGCTTCCTGCGCCAGACGTGCCAGCTCGATTGCCGAGGCGGAGGTGACCTCCGACGGTTTGATGACCACCGTATTGCCCGCAGCCAACGCGGGCGCGCAGCTCATGATGGTGAGAAATGTGGGGGAGTTCCACGGCACGATGATGCCCACCACACCCAAAGGCTCGCGCAGCGTGTAGTTGAGCACGCTACGTCGCTCCAATGGAATCACCCGGCCTTCGACCTTGTCTGCGAGGCCGCCGAAGTAGTAGAGCCAGTCGCAGGCAACCCGCGCCTGGGCTGTCATCTCACTGAGCAGCTTGCCGTTCTGCAGGGATTCGAGCCGCGCAATGGTCTCGGCATTGGCGGCGATCTTTTCTCCCCAAGCCATCAGCATGCGGCCGCGGCGCGTGGGAGACAACTGGCCCCAAGGGCCTTCGAGTGCCTGCGACGCAGCGCGCACGGCGGCATCCACATCGGCTGCGCACGATTCAACAAAGCGGCCCCAGTGTTTGCCAGTGGTTGGATTGGTGGCCTGAAACTGACGTGCCTGCTGACCCGGCACGTTCGCTCCGCCGATGTGATTCAGATAGACGGGGCCATCTGTTGAGGCGAGTTGATTCATTCGGTCTCCTGAAACCGTTTTTTATGGATGTGAGTGGGGTAGGAGGTGGTGGTGCTCACTGTCCCGTGCGGAAGCCGTCTTCAGTCGGGCTTGATGTGTGAGTTCTTCACTATGTCCCGCCACTTCAGCGTTTCGGCGGCCTGGTGCGTCTTCAACGCCTGAGGAGTGCCACCACCGACGATGCCACCTTGCTGCTCGATCCAGTTCGTGATGTCCTTCTGTGCGAGCACGGCTGAAACATCTGCACTGACCTTGTTCACGATATCGGGTGGCGTATTCGCCGGGGCATGCAGGCCCCACCATGCATAGACGGTGAAGCCCGGCAGGCCCCCAGCCTCGGCCACCGTGGGGATTTCTGGCAGCACGGCCACGCGCTCCGCGCTGGTGATGCCCATGATCCGTGCACCGCCGGCGCGAGCATGCGGAAGCACCACGGAACTGTTGTGAAACAGCACTTCATAGTGTCCGGCCAGTAGATCGGTCATCATCTGCGCGCTGGATTTGTAGGGAATGCCTTCCATCTCTATGCCAGTCATCTGCTTGAGCAACTCCGCCGAAAGATGGGGCGTGGTGCCTGCGCCGGGATGGCCGTAGCGCAGCTTGCCCTTGTTCTGCCTGGCGTAGGCGATCAGTTCCTTGAGGTTTTTTGCAGGCACGCTCGGGTGAATTACCAGCAGATTGGGCATGGACATGAGCATGGTGACCGGAGCCAGATCTTTGACCGGATCGTAGGGCAGTTTCTCCATCATGCTGCTGCCCACGGATACCGCACCGATGGTGCTCACGACCATGTTGTAGCCATCGGCTGACGCACGCACGCCGCGCTCGGTGCCGGTAATTCCGCCCAAGCCCGGTACATTCTCGATCACGACCGGTTGATTCCAACGCATGCTCAGTTGGGTCGCCACTTGGCGGCTGATGGCGTCCGGGCTGCTGCCCGCAGCCGACGCGACGATCAGCTTGACGGAGCGCGTTGGATATCCCACGCTGCCCGAAGTTGTCTGCGCCCAGGCAGTGATGCTCGTGAAGCCCGTGGTGCTCAACGCAGCGAGGGATATCCCCTTCAGAAAGTCCTTGCGCAACATGATTTTTCTCCTTTAGTTGTGGTTTTTTCTGGTCACGTCAGGCACAGCATTGGGTGACGACGAATTGCACGACGTCGTTCACGGCTTTGGCTGTGGAGGGCGAATCCGGCCTGGTCTTGACGAATCCTTCCACCTCGCCCGGGTACCAATTGAGCGTGACGTCTCCTCCGGCTTCTCGATAGGCCGTCACGAATCGCTCAAGGTGGGCGCGCGGATGCACGATGTCCTTGTCGCCCTGCAGGTACAGCACTGGTGGCAGTCGCGCCGCTTCGCCGCGCTCCAGCGCCAGCGCAGGGCTGCCTTCGCTCATCGCTTCTTCGTTGCCCCAATACTTGAGATGGTCTGGAATCACGCGATCGATCGTGGGCGGATAGTCGCCACCTGCACGCTGGAGATCGCATGCATAGCGGTAGCGCCCGAGCGGGTCGATCACCGGCCAGCACAGCACGGCACAGTTCACCGATGCGTCTTGATTTTCATTGGCGAGCGGCAGGGCGCTGTAGCGTGCATCTTTGGGTCGCATGGCTCCCAGAATGGCCTGGTGTGCGCCGCTGGACAATCCCATGATGCCCACCCGGTTCGCACTGCTGCGCCATTTTTTCGCATTCGCTTTGAGCCAGCGGATCGCGTAGTTGATGTCCTGCATCGATGCCGGATATGCAGCATCGGGAGGCATGCGGAAATCAATCGCGGCGACGACGATGCCGCGTTGCGCCAGCGAATAGTTGAAGCGGTCTTCATCCAGCCGATCTCCCCGGCACCAAGCGCCACCGTGGACTTCCGCGATCAGAGGGAATGGGCCGGGCCCTTCGGGTTGGTGGATTCGCACCTGCAGGGTGATTCCCGGATGCACCAGATAGTCGATGTCATGCGTAGTGACTTCGTGGAGCGTATCGGTGGTTGCCGTCATGTGTTTATTCTCCAGTGTGTTCGTGGTTTTCAATTCATCACTTGTTCATTCAATCGTCGAAGGCACCGTCCACTTCGTGGACATTCATGCCCGCGTAGATGGCAGCCGCGCCGCTGAGCTCCCAGACCGGGATGCCAGCACGTACTTTCTCTGCGGCTTCGTCTTCCTTCGCCATCTTGGTCTGGGCAGCATCGACAATGCTGCGCGCTTCGTCGCGTGGAACGCAGAGCACACCGTCGCCATCGGCAATGATCAGATCGCCCGGGCGCACTTCCACACCTTCACAGACCACGGGTGCATTCACAAAGCCTTCGCCGCGCTTGTCGGGATGAATCGGCCAGATGTGGGTGGACCAGACGGGGAACCCCAGCGCGCGCACCTGATCCACATCGCGCACGCAGCCTTGGACCACGACGCCCGCCAGTCCCTTCCTCTGTGCATAGCGGGTAGCCAGATCGCCCCATTGCGCGCCCGAGAGTTCCGCTTGGCAGACAACCACCAGCACATCTCCCGGCTCAGCGAGGTAGAGCGCGCGGTGCATCATCAGGTTGTCGCCGGGCCAGCAGAAGGCCGTGACCGCGGGACCTGCGATCTTCTGCTGCCCTTCCTTGATGGGGTGCATACGTGCCCCCATCAACGCGGGGCGACCGCGCACCCCCATGGATTCGTGCACATCGGCGACGGTAACCGCTTGAGCGCGGGCGACGACGGTGGGGTCAACCCGGCGAACTTTCAGATAGACCTTGGAAGCATTCATGATGTTGTCCTTGCTTGAGTTGATCAGGCGTGCAGAGCCTGGATTGGCGTTGGGTGCAGCCTGTGTACGGGTGGCGAGCGCAGCCAATCGGCGCTCAGGTCATTGAAGTCGGCACAGCCCATCTGTGCGAGCACCATGTCGATTTCGTTGTGCATGATCTGCAGCACCCGGGCCACGCCGGGCTGCCCACCGGCTGCAACGCCAAAGAGCGACGGGCGCCCGAAGATGCAGGCACGCGCGCCCAGGCAACGGGCGATGACTACGTCGGAGCCGCGCCGCACGCCGCTGTCCAGAATCAGCTCCATGCGATCGCCAACGGCAGCAGCGATCATGGGCAGCATCTCCAGAGACGCGGGCGCGGCATCCAGTTGACGGCCCCCGTGGTTGGAGACTACAAGGCCGTTGACTCCGAGGCGCGCAGCTTCGAACGCGTCTTCCGGGTGCAGCAGACCCTTGATCAACATGGGTCCCGGCCACGCGGCGCGGATGCGCTTGATATGTTCCCAACTCACCATGGGCGCTGGCGTCAGGGTGCCGTACAGATCGGCCACATCGGTGGCTGCCGCGTTCTGGCCCGCGTAGGGCTTCCAGTTCTGCATCATCGGAACGCCTCCGGTGCGCAGATAGCGCAGCACCCAGGCGGGGTGTCCCAGCGCTTCCAGAACGATGGCCGGTGTCATCCGAAACGGTCTGGCAAACCCATTGCGTTTGTTGCGTTCCCGGTTGGAGTTGACGGGAACGTCCACGGAAATCACCAGTACCTTGACCTGGCAGGCGATGGCGCGCTGCACGAGATCGGCATTGATCTGCTCATTGGTGGTGCAGTACATCTGGAACCAGACATGCTCAGGCGCGACCTTCATCACGTCTTCCAGTGCTGCGTTGCTGGCGCTGGAGAGCAGAAATGGCACGTTCGCATCGCGGGCTGCCGCCGCCTGCATCAGGTCGGCATCGGGTCTCCACAATCCGGCCAATCCGGTGGGCGATATGCCGATGGGGCTGGCGTAACTGCGACCGAAAAGGGACACCGTCTGTATGCGCTTGCTCACGTCGCGCAGATAGCGGGGAAGCAGGCAATGCCTGGAAAAGGCGTCCCGGTTGCGTTGCATACCCCGTTCGTCATCAGCACCACCGTCAATAAAATCAAACGCGATGCGAGGCAGTCGGCGACGCGCCAGAGTGCGCATGTCTTCGAGATTGATGGCTTTTTGAATGTTCATTTTGGGCGGCTTGAATGCTTGCCGTAACCATAAATCGCGTTGCGGTGCTTGAGTGGCTTGCGGACGTCAACAGTTTCATGTGCTGAACTTCTGTGAGTACCGCGTGCAGGAAGAGGGGAGGGTGACAGGCGGCGGCATTGCACGGCGGGCCAGTGATACCGCCCGCGCAAGCCGCACCAGAAATAGCTCAGCGAGCTTTGGAGTGGGAATACATGCTGCGCCCTGCAACGGGCACTCGGGCTGTGAGGATGCTGCCGGTACGCGATTCGATCATGTACAGAGTGCGCCCATCAGCACCGCCGTAGGCGCAGTTGGTGGTGGCAAGTCCCTCGGGGGCGTCAATGCGATACAGCGGCTCGCCCTTGGGGCTGAAGATCCAGACGGCTCCAAAGCCTACGTGGCACACTGCCAGACCGCCTTGTTCATCCAGCGCAATCCCATCAGGCCCGCCGCCGCCCGACATCTGTATGTAGACGCCTACCTTGGTGGCGCTGCCGTCGGGCATGAGCGGTACCCGCCAGATGGCGTTGTCGCGGGTGGCCGCGAGGTAGACGGCTGTTTCGTCCAGGTTCATGACGAGCCCGTTGGGGCTGGGTACGCAATCGAGCACCACATCCAGTTGCCCATTGGTGCGCAAGCGCATGAGGCGGCCGGTGGCGTCATGCAATCCGGTCTGTCCCTGATCGGTGAAGTACAGATCTCCATTGCTGGCGAAGAACAGGTCGTTGCAGCCTTTGAAGCGCTCGAGCCTTGCGCGCTCCAGATAGGGATCGATGCGGCCCGTACGAGGGTCCAGCACCATGATTCCGTTACGGCAGTCGGCGATGAAGGCTCGGCCATCGGGGTGAAATTTCAGTCCATTGGGCTCACCTGCATATTCGGTGACGAGTTCGACATTGCCTTTAGGGTCGATGCGGAAGATGCGGCCCCAGGGGATGTCAACGACCCACAGATTGCCATCGAGATCGAATGAGGGGCCTTCGAGAAACACGCCAGCCTGTGCGCCGTGCAGTTGCGTGTTGCACCACTCGCTGCGCTTGTCATGCGAAAGGAAATTTTCGGGGATTTTGGTGAAGACTTCCGCCTTCAGTTTTTCAGGAGGTGCGAACATGTTCAATTTCCAAAGTCGGGTTGATCAATTGCCGGTGACGCGGTTAGGTAGCCACAGCGCCAATTCGGGCCAGGCCACCAGCATGAGCAGCAGCACGAACATCAACAGGTGAAACGGGACAGTGCCTACGACCACATCTGAGATGCGGCCACGGGAAATGCTTTGAATCACGAACAGATTGATGCCAATGGGTGGTGTGATCTGCCCCATCTCGATGAACAGAACCACGATGATTCCGAACCACACCGGATCGATGCCATAGTTGGCCAGCAGCGGGTAGAGAAGGGGCACGGTGATCACGATCATCCCCAGACTCTCCACCAGTGCTCCCAGCGCGGTGAACAGGATCAGCAATGCCAGGAAGAATTCGACTTTGCTGAGCTTGAGTCCGATGATGAAGTTCGTCACATCTTCGCCAACGCCCGCATAGCTCATCGCATAAGAAAAGATGAAGGCCGCGTAGGTTATGAAAAGAATGTTGCTGATGGCGATGGTGGTGCGTTTGAGGCAGGCGACGAACTCACGCATCGGAAGTCTTCCGAACGTCAGGGCGATGATCAGCGCGAAGATGCATCCCGCTGCAGCTGCTTCCGTGGGTGTGGCGAGGCCCGAGTAGATGGAGCCCATGATTCCGCCGATCAACAGCATGAATGGCACGATGTCAATCAAGGCACGAAAGAGCAGTCGACGCGTGAGAACGCTGCGCTCTCTGGGGGAGATCTCAGGACGCATGATGGCTGCGAATCCGATGTACGTCATGAACAGCAGCGTCAGCACGATGCCCGGTACGATTCCCGCCATGAAGAGCTTGGCCACAGACGTTTCGGTGAACGTTGCATACACGATCATGGCGATCGACGGCGGAATCAGAACGCCCAGTGTGCCGCCTGCTGCTAGTGAGCCTGTGGAGAGTCTGCGGTCGTATCCCCTTGCCTCGAGCTGTGGTAGGGCCACCTTGCCAATCGCTGCCGCGGTGGCAATGCTGGAGCCACTGACTGCTGCGAAGACCGCGCAGCCGGCGACGTTAGTTTGCAGCAGGCCGCCTGGCACCTTGCGCACCAACTGCGACAGTCCTGCGTAGACCTTCATCGCGAGACCACTGCCCTGCAGTATCTCCGCCATCAACACGAACAACGGAATCGACGTCAGGGTATAGGCATCCATGCTCCCCCAACTCGTTATCCCCAGTCCATGAAGGGCACCGATACCACCCTGCATATACAGATAGACCACCGCTGGCAACATGATCGCAAATGGCACTGCCATGCCTGATGCCAGCAGCAGAAAGAACAAAATAAAAATGAAGACAATCTGATATTCACCGAACATCATGACTCCTTTTGTGATTGAGCGGCACGCAGACGCCTGAAATCGGCCGCCACCGTACGAAGCAGCGCCCAGCAGAGAACGGCGGCACCAATGGGCAGGGCAATTCGAGGTATCCAGAGTGGCGTCATCAGGTTGGTTGCTGCGACGTCTCCAGAATTCCAGGTCAGCCATTCGAAACGGATGAATTCGAAAAGCAGGATCAGTGAAACAGTCAGTGATGCAATGTCAAAAAAGAACAACAATCTTGCGCGTCCCACTGGGCCCAGCTTGTGCTCGACGAAGTGCACGCGGTGATAGGCATGGAGTGTCTGACCTGAACCCAGCGAGAGGAAGGAAATAGCGACCAGTGCGTAGCCGCCCAATTCATTGCTGATCTGGATGGACCATCCAAACAGGCTGCGCACCACAATTTCGACACCCATCATCACGATCAGGCCCAGCACAATGAGCTGACTGATCCAGCGACAGATTCTGGAGGGCGTGTCTTCGGCAGGGCTGAATACATCAGAATCTTCGCTCTCCGATTCGAGTGCACTCCCAATGTTGGCTTGAGAATTTGATGTCATCTCAACGCCCCACAGCCGCTCGAACCTTTTGCAGCACAGGAGCAGCCGCAGGACGCTTCTCCCCCCATTCCTTCCAATATGGTGCGATGCGGCGTTCCGCCTCAGCCAGTTCCGCGCTGGTGGGTTCGGTGATCACCACGCCTTCGGCCGCAAGCTTCTTGGTGACTTCCTGGTCTTCGGCGGCCATGGCGGCTGTCATCTTGGCGGTGTGCTCATCCACCAGCGCTTGCACCTTGGTGCGAACTTCAGGAGAGAGCTTCATCCATGCATCCTTGTTGGCGAGGATGAGCGAGTCGATGTAGCTCACGTTCAGGCGATAGCTGTAGCGCAGCAGGTCTCGCCAGACATAGCCATAGCCGGAGCTTGCGGTGAGCGCACCGTCAATCACTCCGCGATCCAGACCCGCAGCCACTTCCGAAGTACCCAGCGTGACGGGGATGCCGCCCAGCACCTTGATGAACTCGGATTGCTCCGGAGAGATCACGCGGATTTTCTGCCCCTGAATGTCGGCCAGCGAGGTGAGCTTTTTCTTCGACCAGAAGACGTTCTCTGCATAGATATAGCGACCAAGAAGTACGACTCCGCGTTTGTCGAAATCACTACGCAGCGTTTCAGCTTCGATGTCCCACGCCTTCTCGAACTGAGGCCTTGTGGGCAGGAACATCGGCAGCCGGACAATGCCGCCCACCGGCACGCTGCCCACGAAGAAGGTATCGTCCGCCATCTGCACGATGTTGTCGCCAACTGCCTGGGTGATGTTGGTGGCCGCAATGGGCAGCGTTCCACCTAGGTTCAAGCGGATGTTGAGCTGTCCGTTGGTCTCTTTCTGGATGGCTTCCGTCATGGCGTTCAGGCCCTTGACGGAGGTGACGGTCGCCACCGCGTTGTAGGTGTACGCGCGCCAGTTGGTGTTGGCCGAAGCAGTCCCGGAGGTGAAGGCGGCAGCCATCAGCGCGCAGGCAGCGCACAGGCGCAGGAAGCGGGGTGGATTGGTCGTCAAGATAGGTCTCCTCGTTGTATGAATGAACGCCCATTGCTATGCACGCAGGGTGATCAACGATAGTGGGCAGAAAGGCAAAGAAACAGGGCGCGGATCACCGCTTTTTCGCACGATGAACTTTCGGTTTCAGGTGTTCGTAACGTCAGTGGTTGGACGCCATTTGAGAGAGGACCAAGGCTATCTGCTGTGGCAGGGGAAGTCGCAGCGCGTGGTGCGGCAACTGGTTGATGTGCGCGCTCAGTTGCCGCTCGACGATGCGTCGCAACCGGTACCGTGCGCGCTCTGCTTGCACGCCACTTTCCTGTTCGGCACTGCGCAGCCATTGTTGATGGCGATCTATTTCTGCGGAAAGTTTTTGAATGGAGTCGGCTTGCTTTGCCGATGTAAGCAGCACCGTAGGCCGCCATTGCTCAGCGGAGTGCTTGCGTGATACGGCGGCGATGCGCTGCAAGTCTGCCACCATGCGCTGCGCACCGGGAAGATCCGCCTTGTTGACCACGAAGATGTCCGCCATTTCCATGATCCCTGACTTCATGGCCTGAACGGCGTCGCCACTGTCAGGCAGCAGTACGAGCGCCAGCGTATCCACCAGGCAGCGCGCCGCGTATTCGGCCTGGCCTACGCCCACGGTTTCGAGAAGCACTTCGTCAAAGCCGTGGGCATCGAACACATCCAGCATTTCGGGCAGGTTGTCAGACAGGCCATCGGTGGTCGAACGCGAGCCCACGGAGCGGATATACAGTTCCTCGCTGGCCGCCAGATCGTCCATGCGGATGCGATCACCGAGAATGGCGCCGCCTGATCTGGGGCTGCTGGGGTCCACTGCCAGCACGCCCACACGTGCTTCCTGCAGTCGGTGCATGGCGAGCAGACCGGTCAAGGTGCTTTTGCCAGCACCGGGAGCGCCGGTGATTCCGATTCTTCGCGCTCTGTGCTGCGTCGTTGCGATGCTGCCGCGCTCCAGCAGTTGCTCGCTGCTGCAGTTCGACAGCATGCTCAATTGCCGGCCAAGCGCGTAGCGATCAAGGGCAGGGCGCACGATCATCAACGCGCCTCCAGTACCTTGTTGTAGTGTTCATTGAGCAGAGGTGGCAGTGCGTAGTTCACAGCATGGCCTTCAAACTTCAGCGGGCTGGCGACTGCACGCAGCGGAACGCTTCCGTCGCCGAGCTGCACAACCATGTTTCTTGCACGCGTCAAATCGCTCTGCAGCGCCGATGTGAGTGTGCCGATTTCAGACACCACGATGCCCAGCGGCGCAAGCCTCTGCACCCATTGCGATGCGGATTGAGTCAGCAGAGTGTCGGTGATGGCGTTCAATACATCGTCGCGATGTTCACGACGTGCAGTCATCGTGGCGAAGTGGGGGTGCGTGCACCATTGCGGCTTGCCGATCTCAACGCAGAACTTCTGCCAGAACTTGTCGTGAGTGATGAACAAGGTGAGCCACCCATTGTTCGTCGCAAAGATCTGCGCGGGCACCATGTAGGGATGCGAGGAATTGGCCAGGCGCTCGATGACTTCCCCGGCGTTGAGCGCCGCGCCCGCCAGATAGTTGAGCTGGGAAAGCATCACGTCATACATGGCTACATCCACCTGACCGCCTTGGCCTTCGATGATCCGCGCGAGCAAGCCCAGCGCCGCGAAGATGCCGGCGGAGTTGTCTACGGCGGAGTAGCCGGCCTTGGTGGGAGGCGCATCCGGGTCGCCTGTGAGCGCCATGACGCCGGTGATGGCCTGAATCACATAGTCGTACGCCGGGCTTTCGGCGAACTCGCCATCGAGGCCATAACCCGTGAGCGCCACACAGACCAGTGTCGGGTTGCAGTGTTGCAATGCTTGGTAGGTGAGCCCGAGCTTCTTGATTGCCGAAGGTCGCAGATTGGTCACCAGCGCGTGGGATGTGGATGCGATCTGCTCCAGCGCACTGCGCCCTTCAGGCGACGCAAGATCCAGCACCACGCTTTGCTTGTTGCGGTTGAGGCTTGCAAAGTAGGCGTTGTGCTCTCCGATGAAATGCGGACTCACGCGGCGGCCGATATCACCTTCCGGTGGCTCGATCTTGATGACCTCAGCGCCCATGTCGGCCAGCAGCAATCCACAATAGGGGCCCGCGAGCATATGCCCCACCTCGATGATGCGCAGCCCCGCAAGCGGTCCGCGCCCCTGGTGTGCGCCGCGCGTGCTCATTCCAGATCTTTCGACAGGCGATTCACGACGCTTTGAAGTGGCATGTCGGCGGTGAAAATCGCGGTCACTCCCAGACTGTGCAGATGCGAGTGATCTTCCGGCGGAATCGTGCCGCCCACGAATACCTTGATGTCTTCCGAGTGGCGCTCGCGCAGTTCATTGAGCACATCGCTCACCAGTTCCTTGTGGCTGCCGGAGAGAATGCTCAGGCCCACCGCATCCACGCCCTCGTCCACAGCCACCTGCGCGATCTGTTTTGCACTGCGGCGCAAGCCCGTGTAGATGACTTCAGCGCCTGCGTCGCGCAGTGTCAGCGCGATGATCTTTGCGCCGATGTCGTGCCCGTCCAGGCCCGGCTTTCCAATCAGTATGCGGCGGCCCGTCAGTGGATACTTTTTGGTCGAGTGGTTCATAGGTTCACCGGTTCCTTGAATTCGCCCCATTGCTGCTTGAGTGTGTTCACCATTTCTTCGACGGTTGCATAGGCGTGGCAACAATCGACGAGATAGGGCATGACATTTTCACCATCATTGGCTGCGGCCTGCGAGAGACTGGCGAGAGTGCGTTGCACCTCGGCAGCGTTGCGTGTGTCGAGCGTGCGCTGATACTTTTCCAGTGCCCGTTGGGCAATGGTCGGATCCAGCGTGAACAGCTCACCGATCTTGATTTCCTCGTCTGCTTTGCTAAAATGGTTTTGCCCCACGATGACGTTGAGACCTGCGTCGGTGTCGAGCTTTCTCTCCAGTCCGCGCTCCGCAAGTCGCATCTGGATCCAACCGTCCTCGATGGCTTTCTCCATGCCGCCATATGAGTCGATCTCACGCATCACCTTGAGAATCATCTCCTCCATGCGATCTGTGTGTTCTTCCAGAAAATAGCTTCCGCCCAGCGGGTCCACGGTGCGAGCGATACCTGACTCGTAAGCGATCATTTGTTGGGTTCGCACGGCCAGCTCGGCGGAAAACTCTGTTGGAATCTGGAACGCCTCATCCAGCGCGCAGGTGAAGATGGACTGCGCACCACCGAACACAGCAGCCATGGTTTCCACAGCGACGCGCACGACGTTGTTATAGGGCTGTGGCGCCACCAGAGAAGAGCCGCCGCAGACCACGCCAAAGCGAAGATGCTGTGCCTTCGCGTCCTGAACGCCGTAGCGCTCCTTCATGAAGCGCGCCCAGAGCCGGCGACCGGCGCGGAACTTGGCGATCTCCTCGAAGAAATCCATGTGCACGTAAAAGAAGAAGGACAGACGCTTGGCGAACTTCTCCACGTCACCGCCTCGCGAGCGAAGCTCATCCACGTAGGCCAGTCCGTTGGCCAGGGTGTAAGCCATTTCCTCCGCTGCTGTGGCACCTGCATCGCGTACGTGTGCACCTGCAATGCTGATGGGGTTGAAGCGCGGCGTGACCTCGTTGGAATACAAGATGGAATCGGCGATCAGCCGCATGGAAGGTCGCACCGGGAAGATCCATGTGCCGCGCGCCACATATTCCTTGAGGATGTCGTTCTGGATCGTGCCGGTCAGTTTGGCGCGCGGCACGCCCTGTTTGTCGGCCACAGCCAGGTACATGGCGTAGATGATGGCGGCTGTGCCGTTGATGGTGAACGATGTGGAGATGCTGGCGAGATCTAGATCCTTGAACAGGATCTCTGCTTCACTCAGATTGGACAGCGATACACCGACCTTGCCGATCTCGGGGCGCGCCATCGGATGCGTCGGGTCATAGCCGCATTGGGTTGGCAGATCCAGCGCTACGGACAGGCCAGTCTGCCCCTGATCGAGCAGGAACTTGTAGCGTTCGTTGGATTCCTCAGCGGTGCCAAAGCCCGAGTACTGCCGGATCGTCCATAACCGGCCCTGATAGCCATCGGGAAAGATACCTCGTGTGAACGGGTACTGTCCCGGCGAGCCGATGCGATCAGCGTGGACGGCACTTGAATCCACGGATGGCGGAATCTCTATGCCGCTGCGATTGCGGCTTGAGAGCACGGGCTCCATCAAGGGAAGGTTTGAATCGGGTGCGCGCATGTTCATGTGGAGCCTTTGGTGAGAATGTTTTCGGACGCAGCCCAGTGATCGTCATGCAGCCAGGTATGCATAAGGTGGCGCTGTTCAACGCGCCGGTGCGCAGCCCATGTGTTTTCGCGCCGGGCGGCGATGGCTTGTGCTTTGATGCCCCGGAGCACCTGCGGTGAAACGCGATCCATCGGTTTCAAAAACGCGTTCATGTCTTCGCCCGACGCTCCATCGGTGATGACGGCGTCACAGAGGCCCCATTGCAGAGCCTGCGCAGCGTCGATCAGCTCGCCCCGGCACATCATCCGCATGGCGCGGGAAGTGCCCAGCAGTTGGAACAGATCCGGGCCACCACCCCAGGCCGATGTAATTGCAAGGCGCGCCTGTATGTAGCCGATGCGCGCGTTCGCAGCTTGCAGCCGCATGTCACATGCCAAGGCCAGCTCTGCGCCGCCGCCGATGGCATCACCGTTGAGATACGCCAGGACGGGAACGGGACACAGGCGAATGGCGTCGAGCGCACCGCAGGCCTCGTCCATCATCGTGCGAACGCTGGCCTCGTCTCGCACGCTGGCGAGATCTTTCAGGTCACCACCGGCTGCAAAGTAGCGATCCCCCGTGCCGCACAGCACGATGTAGCGGGTCGTAGTATCCGCCGCCGCTTCTCGTACGGCATCCGCCAGCATTTGCAGGACTGGCCGCGCCAGCGCGTTGTGTTTATGCGCACGGTTGATGGTGATCCAGGTGGAGCCGGATGTACGCTTCTCTCGAAGCACGGGTAGAGCAGGGAGTTCTGTGAGTGTGTCCATTGGATGTGTGTTTCCTGATTGCGTCTTTTACCGCACCAGGGCCAGTGAAAAGATGGGCATGTAAGTCACCAGCAGAAGCACCACCAGCATCATCAGTACGAAGGGCATGATGGCGCGGGCCACGGGCCAAAGCTTCATGTCGCTGATGGCCATGCCGACAAACAGGCAGTAGCCGATGGGAGGGGCCGCCATGCCGATGGCCACGTTGGTGACGATCATTGAGCCGAAGTGAATGGGGTTCACGCCGAACTGGTTGGCGATGCTGATGAGCATGGGACCGAGAATGACCATGATGGCGATCTCGTCCATCACGGCGGCCAGCAGGAAGAAGCCGATGTTCAGCGCCAGCAGCATCATCCATTTCTCATGAATGTTCTGGCCCAGCCATGCGGCGAGCTGGGTCGCAAGCTGTTCCTGTGCGATCAGAAAGCTGAAGCCGTTGGAGACGGCGACGATGGCCATCACAATGGCGCTAATTGCCATGGCGTTGAATACCACGTTGGGCAGCTGCCTCCAATGCAGGCGTCGCTCGATCACTACACCCACGAACAGTGCATAGAGACATGCAACGACGGCGGATTCTGTGGGCGTGAAAGCGCCTGCGTAAATGCCGCCCAACACGACCACCGGGGCGAGCAGCGCCCAGATGCCTTCGCGCAAAGCCGCTTTGATTTCCCCGAGGCTGGCGCGAGGCTCGCGTGGACGCTGGTTTCTGATGCTTTTACCCACGGCGATCACGGCCATGCCCGTTGCCATCATCAAACCAGGCAACACGCCAGACAGAAACAGCTTGGAGATCGACTGCTCCGCAATCACACCCCAGATCACGAACGCGATGGAAGGTGGAATGAGTGGCGCGAGAATTCCCGCGCTCACCACAAGCGCTGTGGCATAGGCTTTGTCGTAGCCACGCTCCACCATCGCTGGAATCATCACTGCACCAATGGCGGCGGTGGTTGCGGGAGCCGAGCCGCTAACCGCCGCGAAGATCAACGCCGCGCCAATCACAGCCAGCTCCATGCCGCCTGGCAGATGGCGCACAAAGACATCCGCCACGCGCACCATGCGTTGCGACAGGCCTCCTGCGCTCATGAGTTCGCCTGCCAGCATGAAGAATGGAATCGCCAGCAGCGAGAAACTCTGGGTGCCCGCGACGATGGTCTGAGGCAGCAGCATGGGTTCGATGCCAGCGTTGAGGATGACGATGCAAACGCATATCGCAATGGCAAATGCGAACGGCATGCCCAATGACACCAATCCGGCAAACCCGGCGGTCAGAATCCAGGCGGTTATTGACATGGCGTTCTCACTGTGTAGCTGCGGGCGCTGCGCCACACAAGGCGCGTTCGAAGCCGAACGCTGCGATCAGAAAGCCGCACACCGGAGCACAGGCATACAGGTAAGCAAGCGGATACGC
Organism: Diaphorobacter sp. HDW4A; assembly: GCF_011305995.1. Classification (GTDB taxonomy): domain Bacteria; phylum Pseudomonadota; class Gammaproteobacteria; order Burkholderiales; family Burkholderiaceae_C; genus Diaphorobacter_A. The sequence continues at coordinate 1,938,608 of NZ_CP049910.1, forward strand.
CATGGCCGCTGAGACATTGCTGCCTTCATCGCGCACATAGTCGATTCCGTACCACATCAGGTACAGACCGAAGATGGCGATGCTCAATGAGATCAACCGCTCGACCAGCTTACGAATGGATGAGGGCAAGCGATCCAACAGAAGATCCATGCGCACATGAATGCCGTCCCGCACGCCCAGCCCGATGCTCAGCAGCATGGCCCAGCTGAAGCAGGTCAGCGCGAGCTCCTCCGTCCAGGGCGGAGCCTGGTTGAAGGCATAGCGCATCAGCACCTGATACGACAACGAGGCAAGCATTGCGACGGCTAGCAAACACACCACCCATCGCACCGAGCGGGCGAGGGCGTCGCAGCTTCTGGAGAATACGGTGAGCCAATTCATGCCCGATGAGGGCGAAAAAGATCCTGCGATGTTTCGCATGCTGTGCTTTCGGTTGTGAACGATTGGCGCCGAAGCCCGGCGCTTGCGTTGGCGCGGCCTGCTACTTGACCTGATCCAGAGCCAGTGCCATCAGATCGGCTCCGATGCTGGCGCGGTACTTTTCATACATCGGTGCAACGGCTTTGCGAAAGGCCGCCGGGTCCTGCACCGTGTTGAACTGCATGCCCTTGGACTTGAGAATCTCGACCATCTTCTGGGTTTGCTCCACATTAGTTCTGCGCTGTTCTTCCACGGCCACCTTGGCGGCACTGGCAACCGCGCTGCGCTGCTCTGCCGAGAGTCTGGACATGAATCGCTTGCTGGCCAGCAGCTCCAATGCCGTGTAGGTGTGATTAGTCTGAGAGAGATATTTGGTGACTTCGTAGACCTTCAAAGAGTCGATGAAGCCGAGCGGCATCTCCATCCCGTCGATCATCCCTTGCTGCACGGCGGTGAAAGTCTCGCCCCAAGCCATGGGCACGGCCGAGCCACCGAGTGCGGTGAACATGTCGATGAACACCGGGTTCTGCATCACCCGATACTTAACGCCGACCACATCAGCTGGCGTGTTCACCGGCTTCTTGTTGTTCACCATGTTGCGAAAGCCGGCTTCGAAATAGCCGAGCACCACGACGCCCTTGGTATCGAGGCGCTTGGCCATCTCTGCGCCTACCTTGCCGTCCAGCACTTTTCTGGCCTGTGCTTCGTTGGCGAAGAGAAATGGCAGATCGTTGAGCTGGAACGATGGATCGAACTGCGCCACTACGGCATTGGTGACGATGGCGGCATCCACAGTGCCAAAGCGCAGGCCCTCCACCATGGGCTTTTCATCGCCCAGTTGGCGGTTGGGAAAGAGCTGTACCTCCATCGAGCCGTTCGTGGCGCTCTCCAACGCTTTCTTGAAGGCGTGAGCACCAATGGCGGACGGGTCCTGTGCACTGTCCGCCGTAGCCCAGCCAAGCTTGATCACGGTTTTCGTCTGGCTGAATGTAGCGGTGGCAAAGGTCAGTGCAGCCACGGACAGAAACAGTGCGGAAATGAAAGTCTTGCGCATCATCATGGGAATGTCTCTTTCTGCTTAGTTAGTTCCAATACAGTCGCGCCGGGTTGTCGGCCAACACCTTCTTGCGTATCACTTCATCCGGCAGCCATTGAGTCATCAAGGTGAGCAACTGTTGCGAGGTGGGTATCCGGTTGCTGCATGACGGGTGCGGCCAGTCCGTACCCCAGACCAGGCGATCCGGGTTGACTCGCAGATAGCGCTCCGCCAAAGATTGCACGTGGACATCGCTGATGCAGTCTGCAGAGAGCCTGTAAGGTGCAGACAGCTTGAGCCAGATGCCAGATTGCGACAGCTGGGAAAGCAGATTGGCGAAACCCGCGCTTTGCTGGATCGTGGCCGCATCGTGGTGGCCCATGTGATCAACCACCACGGTCGCACCCATGTCCAGCACCTGGGCCACAAGGTCGGGTCGCTGCGCTACATCGACCAGCAGTTGCACATGCCAGCCGAAGGGCTTGATCTTGTCCACGATGCGGCGAATGGTCTGGGTGTTCACGTCACCCGAGAAGATAGTGGTGATGCGGGTGCCGCGCGCTCCGAGCGCATGCCATCGGGCGATGTCTTCGTCCGGCGTGTCCGGTGCCACAACGGCTACACCCCGCATGCGATGACCCTGAGAGCGCAGTACGTCTTCAAAGCTCAGGTGATCGCCACCAAACACCGTGGGGTGTATGAGCACGCTGCGCTGGATCGACAGGTCGTTGCACAGCGCCAGGTAGTCGTCGAGCGTTGCGTCCTGCGGCGTGTAGTGACGCGCTTCGGCGTACCGGTAGCGCGCCGCTTCAAAGATGTGAAAGTGGCAATCGCAGGCGCCACTCGGCATGGTGATCGGGCTCATGTGTGGTTTCATGCCTGTGGCGTGCAGTAGTCCCGGGCTGACAAGCGGAAGGTGGTTCGCTTCATGAGCCGTGGCTGAGCCAGCGTCATTGGATCGCGCCGGTGCATGGTGCAGCCGTTGTCCCACATCATCAGATCGCCATTGCGCACCTTGTGGCGATACGCCAGCGAAGGGTCGCCGCCTGCAGCGAAGAGGATCGGCAGCACGCGATCATTCTGTTCCTGCGTCAGCCCGTCGATGGAGAGCAACGTGGTCGGGTCGGCATAAAGCGCCTTGCGTCCGGTGTGCGGATGAGTGAGCACCACGGCGTGCCGGGCATCGGGTAGGTTGAGCATGGCGTTAGCCGCAGCCTTGTCCTTGAGCTCCAGCGGATTCAGGATGGCGTAGCGTTTGGCATAGCGGTAGGTCGCCATGCGGCCATCGATAAGCTGCTTCACATCGTCGGGCAATAGTTCCCACGCACCGTATTGATTGGCCCAGTAGATGTCGCCGCCATCACGCGGCACTTCGGTTCCATAGAGGATGGCTCCCGTGGCAGGGCGTACCTGAAAGGTCTGATCGGAATGCCAGTCCACATCTTCGCCACCCGCAAAGCCACCTACGAAGCGGCCATCTGAATATTTCAGCGTGCTGAAGTAGATGATCTTGTCGCTGTATGGCGAGATGATGTCTTTGCGACCGAACACTTCGCAGGTGCCGAACTCGTTCGAGAAATCCACCAGCTCCGCCTCATCCAGCGCCTGGCGCCGAAAGATCATCACCGGCGAGGCCTGCCAGAGCCGTTTGAGCTCAGCGATCGCATCGGCGCTCTTGAGCAGGTCGTGAATATTGGCGTGAACCTCGACAGCAAAGTCCGAGTGAAGAGCACTTGTTCTGAGTGATGGCATCCCGGGTTGTCTCCTATGTATTTTTTGTCGGATGCCGCGAATACTAGGTTGGAGAAAGTTCCAATGGAAGGATAAAAGTTCCACATTTCGAACAAACTAATCAAATCTGAAGGGGCAGTAAAAACATGGTGAAAAGAATTCGAAATACCGAACAATCGGCGCCCGAAACCGGCGCTGAGCCGAAACCCGCAGGCGGCGTCGCGGTCACCGCCATCGAGCGGGTGCTGGATATCTTCGAAGCTTTCCAGAGGATGCGTAAACCACTTTCGCTGACTGATCTGTCGGAGATGACCGGCATACCCAAGAGCAGTTGCCACGCCATCGTCCACACACTGACGGCACGCGGCTATCTGTACACATTGACCAGACCACGAGCGATCTACCCGACCAGACGCTTGTACGACATGGCAAGTGAGATTCAAGCCAACGACCCGTTCATCGAGCACATCCTGCCCATGTTGGAGCGCCTGCGCGATGCATCACGCGAGACAGTCATCCTTGGTAAACGACAGGGGGACGCAGTGATCTATCTTCAGGTTGCAGAAGGCCTGCACACCATCCGCTACTCCGCCAAGCCGGGAGAGTTCAAACCACTGCATTCAAGCTCCATCGGCAAGGCCTTGCTTGGCAGCCTCAAGGAGGTTGAGCTGCGGGCGCAACTCGCTGAGCGCGATTTCCCGGCGATCACGGAAACCACGATCACCGACACGCAAGCCCTGATTACCGATATTCAGGACAGCAGACGAAAGGGCTATTTCATTACGCGCGGCGAGAACGTACCTGATGTCTGGGCCATATCCGCGTTTTTGAATATCCAATTCCAGACGTTTGGAATTGCCATCGCGGGACCGAGACATCGCATGGAGAAAACCCAAGATGAGTGCGCCAAGCTTTTAGTTTCGGCTTGTAGTTTGATTTGAATCGCCCCGGATTTTCTAGACACCTCTGAGCCTCAAACTAAGGCCCAATAGGAGGTGCCATGAGTAAACAAAGATATCCCCAAGAATTCAAGACCGAAGCGGTCAAGCAGATCACTGAGCGCGGCCATAAGGTGGCCGATGTTTCTGCTCGGCTGGGGGTGAGTCAGCACAGCCTTTATCAATGGATCAAGGCTCAACGAACGCCTGCCCCTGATCGGCAGGCACAGGTGTCGCAAACCGAGGAGTTGCGACGACTGAAGGCTGAACTCAAGCGAGTCACAGAGGAGCGCGACATCCTAAAAAAGGCCGCGGCGTACTTTGCCAAGCAGTCCGGGTGAAGTACGCATTCATCAAGCGCCATGAAGGCGAGTACAGCATTCGCCGACTGTGCAAGGTCATGGCTGTACACCCTAGCGGCTACTACGCCTGGAAGGCGCAACCGATGAGCCTTCGTGCAAAGGACGATCAACGTCTGTTGGGTCTTCTCAAGCATGCGTGGCTCGAGAGTGGTGGCGTCTATGGCTATCGCAAGCTGACCATGGACATGCGTGATTTGGGCGAGAGCTGCGGCAAGCATCGCGTGGCACGACTGCTCAAAATCGAGGGGCTGCGCTCACAGACGGGCTACAAACGCCGTGCAGGCATGCGTGGAGGCAAATCTGCCATCGTCGCGCCCAATCACTTGCAGCGCCGCTTCGCAGCGGCCGAGCCCAACCAAGCTTGGGTGACTGACATCACATACATCCGCACCCATGAAGGTTGGTTGTATCTGGCGGTGGTGGTTGACCTGTTCTCACGTCAGGTTGTTGGCTGGTCTATGGGCAGCCGCATCGATACTGGCTTGGTGCTCGATGCACTGTTGATGGCCTTGTGGCGTCGCAGGCCCAAGCTGCCTGTCATGGTGCATTCGGATCAGGGCAGTCAGTTTACTGGCCATGACTGGCAGGACTTTCTGCGTGATCACAACCTTGTCTCCAGCATGAGTCGTCGCGGCAATTGTCACGATAACGCGGTGGCTGAGAGCTTCTTCCAGTTGCTCAAGCGCGAGCGTATTCGTCGCCAGATTTACTCGACGCGCGATGAGGCCAGGGCTGATGTCTTCAACTACATCGAGATGTTTTACAACCCCAAAAGGCGTCATGGAACCGCCGGAGATATCTCTCCGGTAGAGTTCGAAAGACGCCATTCCCAACGGCTCGAAAGTGTCTAGAGAATCCGGGGCGATTCAATTACGCGGCAATGGATCATATGAAGAGGTTGGTATTGGCGTGTGGGTTGCATGGTGCCCCCTGCGCCCACATTCGGGAGGCTCGGTGCAGGGGCAGAGAAAAGGGCGCTTTACGGGATATGACAAAGTTGCAGGCGAGGGGCTGCATTTCTGTCATATACGCGGGTCCGTTTCATATAGGCGCTGAATTCAGTCGAGATCGGCTCAACTTGGAGGGCCGTGCGCCGCTTGTCCCGCACGATCTGCAACACTGAAATAGGCTCGAATGCATCGTTTGGATGGTCCATGGTCATTACATACGTAAGAGCAGGGTTACCAACTTCTTCATTCATGGCGAAGCAAAGCAGGCATTCCACTGACTCGAAATGCCTAAGAAAGTGAGGGAATGGCGCGCTTAGCGCGCCGAGCCTATTTGCGCTTATGCATGATTTCCTGCCGACGCCGATCCTGGGCTAGTCGGTTGCCTGGATCGCTCATGCCAACAGGCAGTAATGCATCCAGAGCGACGGTGCGTTCATCGATTTGTCTATTCGTTGAATCTTGCAGCGCCACCTTGGACATCGCATATGCGATATTGCAGTCTGGTGCGATGCAACGCGCGTAACGGATGGCTGTAGGCAGCAGCTCATCTGGTGCAACTACTTCGTGAAAAAATCCCAGTCGTTCGGCCTCCTCCAAACCATAGATTTCCCCTCGCAAGGTAGTCAGTGCTGCCACCTTGTCGCCCAAGGTGTATTTAATGATTTCAACGTAGGCAGCCGGCATGGGGATGCCAATAGGGACTTCGTTGAGGCCGAACTTCACGTGCTTGCGGGCCGCAACGCGAAAATCGCAGTCGAGCGCGGTTATCAGACCACCCGCAATAGCGTGGCCGTTGATGGCTGCGACTGTAGGTCTGGGGTATCGAAAGACACGCAGATTGGTTTCGCGGTAGGCCTTATACCAGTTCTGGATTGTTCCCTGATTGCCGCTGCCGAATATTTCGAAGCTGTATTGGAAATCAATTCCTGCCGAAAATACGTCTCCCTGCCCAGTAATAACCACAGGCAGTTCGCTGAACTCACTTTCGAGACGATCAAATGCCCTGTGCAGATCGTCAAAAAAATGTTCGTTCTGGACGTTAACCTTGTTGGTATTCATGCGTACCACGGCGCATTCGTCAATGACTTCAATATCCCATGCCATGTGAGTCTCCTTAGTTGATCAGTTTAAAAGCGATACTGCAGCATGAAAGGTTCATCCATGAGGCAGCTCCTTGCTTTCGTTGCTTGTAGTGCAATGAAGGAATGCTTGTGTCGGTGAACTTTGTCGGCAATGCGTGTTTAGGTTTCCATACTTCATTAGTGGTCTTGAACTTCCGGTACAGGACGCGGTGAGACCCCTTGGTAGTTCGCGCCAGTTGCAAGCACTGTGTCCGCTGCGCCACGACGAACTTCAGCGTGACCTGTATTCCCTGTTTGTGTTTCTCGATCAGCGTCGGATCCGTTGCTGGCTCATGCATGCAAGTGTCAACCCCAAGATATCGTTGAGGACGAAAGGTGGCTGCACATAATGAGAGGCTCACAGTGGACACTCCTTTTATGTGTTGGTGAAAACTATGCCTTCACCGCAATTAACTAATACTTGGACCTTTTCGTACATTGGCTAAACTGACTTTTTTCATGCTAAATCCGTCATCCACATTCCATCAGTGAGCATGGCGTAGAACGCCGCCGCCAGTGGCGTAAGGTGCACCTTGGGATTGATGCACAGACGCTGCAGATTCGTGCCATTGTCGTGACCACCAACGAAGTGGGCGACTCGCCAGTGGCAGCCGAACTACTGGCCCAAATACCGAACGACGAAGCCGTTGCCAGTTTCACAGGCGATGGCGTGTATGACACGCAGGACGTGTACGAGGCCTGCCATCAGCGCCAAACTATTCCCATTATTCCACCGCGCAAGGGCGCAAGGCTGCGCAAAGGATTGGTCTTCGCGAATCGCAATGAGGCCATCAAGGCATGCAGGCGGTTGGGCCGCGATATCTGAAAACGCTGGAGCGGCTACCACCGCAGGTCATTGGTGGAGACGAAGATGAATTGCTTCAAACGATTGGGCGAGAAAGTGATGGCCCGCACGTTCGAGCGACAAGTGGCCGAGCTCAGCATTCGCGCGTCTGCGCGTCCATCCGCGACATTTTTCTGCGGTTACAGGTCGGGCAATCACTGAGTCAGAGCTACCACCTATTGAGCTACATTGTCGGAATTGCCATAATCAATGCTATTTTTGCCAAATGCCGCGTGCCGCAATTCTCACATTCGATGGCTGCTATGCCTCCAGCGCAGCGGGGTTTGCCGACATTCTGCAGATTGCGAATTCGCACCTGAAGCTCAAGCAAACACCCCAGTCCACACTATTCGATTGGCGATTCGTATCTCCGACGGGCGAACCCGCAATAGCGAGTAATGGCCTCCCACTGCAAACCCACAAACTGGGACCACGAGAACGCTACGATTTGGTATTCGTACCCGGATTTCACTATGGAGGGCATCGTCAGTTTGACCAATTTTTGGACCGCCAGGCCGATGCCTGTGCATGGTTGAAGACGCAGTGGGGCGCTGGAGCGTTGGTTGCCGCAAACTGTACAGGTACGTTCATCCTTGCTCAAACTGGGTTGCTTGACGAGCGCATCGCAACAACGACATGGTGGCTCGAGCGATTGTTCAGAGTGAAATTTCCACGTGTGGATCTCCAATTGCGCCCTGTACTTACGGAGACAGACCGATTGATTTGCGCGGGCGCATCGGCCTCGTACTTGATTCAGACGGTTCACGTCATCGAGCGCTTTGCAGGTCCCGCAATCGCGTCACAGTGTGCAAAAGCGATGTTGATTGACGTGAGCCAAACGAGTCAAATTCCCTACCTCCCATTACTTGCGCAAAAAAGCCATTCAGATGCATTGGTTTATAGAGCCCAGAACTGGCTGCGGAGCAATATGACCAAGGATGTCAGGATTGCTGAGCTTGCTGACACGCTTGCGGTTAGTGATAGAACCCTCATCCGGCGATTTCGTAGCGTTCTGGATCAGACACCGCTGGCCTATCTGCAAGACCTCCGGCTTGAGGCAGCACGTGCGCTACTTGAGACCAGTTCAGACAGCATAGAAGCTGTCGCTTGCCAAGTCGGATATAGCGACACCAGCTCATTTTCTCGACTCTTTCGGCACCGTATCGGAATGAGTCCGGGAGCATATCGTGGCCGCTTTCATTTGGGTACGACCGTCTAAGTCATTGGAACTACTGCGGAAGTCTCTACCCATCGTCGGTGAAGTTAGAGTGGAAACTAAAAGTGGCTCATGTGAACCTGGTTGCGCAAATGAAGCACGCTGGAGCAAAGGGGACGGTTTCCATTGAGTTGGTACATGAGGCGCTTTATGCAGCGTCTTTGCGCAATATGGATATTGGGCGGGTGCTTGAAGCGGCGAAGCTGGATCGTGAGTTACTGGGTTCTGCGCGTGTTCGTATTTCTGCGGCGGCGTACTCGCAAATGTGGGTTGAGTTGGCCGATCTGATGAACGATGAGTTTTTTGGTCTGGACAGTCATGGGCTCAGGCGTGGGGGCTTTTCGTTGATGGCCCGTTCTGCGGTCAGTGCTCGAAATCTTGAGCATGCGCTGCGGCGGATACTGCGCTTTCTTGGCGCTATGCTGGATGATTTTCGTGGTGAGCTGTTGGTTGAGAATGATGAAGCGCGGATCGTGCTTCACGACGGAGGTGTGCTTCGGCGGCTGTTTGGTTATGGCACCTGGTTTATTCTGGTGCATGGGCTGGCGTGTGGATTGGTGCAGCGCAGGATTACCCTGAAGGAAATGCAGTTTCGCTGCTGTGCACCGGCGGATGACAGCCACTACCGCACGCGGTTTTGCGACAACGTGGTGTTTGGAGGGAGTTCCACGTACATCACGTTTTCAAGCAGTCTGCTGGCGCTGAAGTTGGTGGAGACCCCAGAGACTATTGATCGATTCCTGCGCAATGCGCCTGCCAATCTGTTGGTCAAGTATCGCAATGATGCAAGCACGAGTGCGCGGGTTCGCAAGCTGCTGCGCAGTCTGGTGCCCGAGCAGTGGCCGGAATTGGAGAAAGTGGCATCCGATCTCTGCCTATCCGGCACGACGCTGCAGCGTCGCCTGCAGTATGAAGGGCTGAGCTACCAGCGGCTCAAGGATGAACTGCGACGTGATATTGCCATCGATCTGCTGTCCAGTAGCGGGTTGACTGTGGCTGAAGTCGCGGGGGAGGTCGGATTTCAGGAGACCAGTGCGTTTCATAGAGCATTCAAAAAATGGACTGGCGTCAGCCCCGGCGCTTATCGCAGCGCCGCAAATAACGTGAGGGATTGATCGGGTGGCGTGTACGTCGTGATGTCCGGATCCCCCCTTGTGCGCAGGGGCGCGTGGGCAGGGCGCTGAACTTCATGGCAAGGGTGTTGTTGGTATTTGCTGATGTTGCTAGTGTCCTCGCCAGATAAGCCCGGGCATCACCAAGCTCCGTGCGCATTGGCTTTTCTATGCCCAAATACCTCAATCGCAAGGCCGCAATCGGGCATCGACGGCTAGGCGGGCAATCCATAGAGTCAGTGCTGTTCGCATTGAATGTCTATGGGGATTTCTGGAATGAACCGCACCGCAGCCTTGCCGTTGGACGAGGCCCAAACTCGATCGATGGTTGATTGGGCCATCATCACCCGGCGCAGTGTCCGCGCCTTCTTGCCAACTCTGATACCACAGGCGGAGATTGAAGCCATTCTTTCGACCGCGAGACACAGCGCCTCGGGGATGAACATGCAGCCATGGCAAGTACACGTTCTCATGGGTGCCGCAAAGGAGCAACTGACAGCGCAGTTGACCGCCATCGACAACGAACCACAGGCATCGGCTTGCCTGGATGAACCCTACAACTACTACCCGACGCAGTGGGTTTCGCCTTACCTGGAGCGACGCAGGAAGGTCGGTTGGGATCTGTATGGCTTGCTCGGCATCGAGAAGGGAGACAAGCAACGGATGCATGCCCAGCATGGTCGCAATTACCGCTTCTTCGACGCACCCGTTGGGCTGTTCTTCACCGTTGATCGTGCTCTTCAAGAGGGCAGCTTGCTTGATTACGGGATGTTTCTGCAGAGCGTTATGGTGGCCGCGCGTGGGCGCAATCTGCACACCTGCCCGCAGGCGGCGTTTCTGAAGTTTCATCGGCACATTTCAAAAGCGCTTGCGATTGCAGACAACCAGATGCTGGTGTGTGGCATGAGCCTCGGGTATGCGGACGATTCAGCCATCGAAAACACGCTGGTGACGCAGCGTGAACCCATCGCGTCATTCACGACGTTTCATCACACCATCAATCAAGGAGACTGACTTATGAGCGCCAAGTCATATGCCGTGGGGCTTGATCGCTGCGAAGCCAACCATGTTCCGCTTACGCCTCTGGGCTTTCTTGACCGGGCAGCGCTTGTACACCCAGAGCGAGTTGCGATAGTTCATGGTGAACTGAATCAGACTTGGGCCGCAACGCGGAAGCGCTGCTACCGCCTAGCCTCTGCGCTGATCAAGCGCGGCATTCAACCGGGCGACACGGTTTCCGTACTGGCTCCGAACACGCCCGCGATGCTGGAGGCTCACTACGGGGTGCCGCTTGCAGGGGCCGTACTGAACGCTATCAACCACCGACTTGACGCTGAAGGGATCGCTTTCATTTTGCGGCACGGCGAGTGCAAGCTGTTGATGGTGGACCGTGAGTTCACGGGGGTTGTCGCCGCTGCCTTGAAGTTGCTCGATCAATGCCCGGTTGTTGTTGACATCGAGGATCACCTGGCTGCGCAAGGGCCGTTGATCGGCGAGACGGATTATGAAAGCCTGATTGCAACGGGGGATCAAAGCTTCGAGGGTATCTGGCCCAAGGACGAGTGGCAACCGATTGCGCTGAATTACACTTCTGGCACAACCGGCGACCCGAAGGGCGTTGTGGCAAGCCATCGAGGCACTTACTTGATGAGCCTGCTCCAGCTCACAAACTGGGCGATGACACGGGCGCCAAGATACCTCTGGACGCTGCCTATGTTCCATGCCAATGGCTGGTGCTTTACTTGGACGATCGCGGCTGCGGCGGGCACGCATGTATGCCTGCGCCGGGTCACGGCAGAGGACGTGCTCGATGCCATCGGGAATCACAAAGTGGATCATTTTTGCGCGGCACCCATCGTGATGGCGATGTTGGCGGATGCTGCCAGACATACGCGATTAGAGCGTACGGTGCGCGTGCTGACTGCGGGTTCGCCGCCGCCCTTGGCGGTGCTGCAATCCGTGCTGGCGATGGGGTTTGACGTTGAGCATGTCTTTGGCATCACAGAGGTCTCGGGTACGCCGGTCAGTTGCGTGTGGCAAGACGGTTGGGATGACCTTCCTTTGGCTGAACAAGGCAAGCTGCGCGTGCGACAAGGCACCAGGGCAGCGATGTTTGAAGGACTCATGGTAGGCGATGCCGATACCCTGGTTCCCGTACCACACGATGGCGCAACCAGTGGCGAACTCATGCTGCGTGGAAACACCATCATGATGGGCTACTTCAAGAACGAAGCTGCGACGCGCAAAGCCTTTGCCGGTGGCTGGTTCAGAACTGGCGATGTCGCGGTGTTGCATAAAGGGGGTTATGCACAGATCACCGACCGCTCAAAGGATGTGATCATCTCCGGCGGGGAGAACATCTCATCGGTGGAGGTGGAAGATGTAGTGCACGGCCATCCCTGCGTTCTGCATGCAGCCGTTGTGGCGCAGCCCGATCCCAAATGGGGTGAGGTTCCTTGTGTGTTCATCGAGCTTCGCAATGGCGTCGAAGCCCCGACGCAGGAAGACATCATTGCGTTTTGTCGAGCACGGCTCGCGCACTTCAAGTGCCCGCGCCGCGTGATCTTCTGCGCGTTGCCCAAGACGGCTACGGGCAAGATCCAGAAGTTCAAACTGCGACAAGAGGCAGGCAGTCAAGACGCCATCACCCGGTTGGCTAGCCATGCTTGAGGCAACCGCACACTTCAACCGCCAGGAGGTGGACGCGGGTTACCGGTTTTCCAGACAGCACGGCTTCGATGAAGACCAGGTGAAGCGCTTTGCGCTCATGGCTGGAGATCACGATCCGACACAACAAGACCTACCCCATGACTTACTCCACGCCAGCGGCGCGTACATCACTGCACTTCTGATGGGGCTGGCCTCATCGCAGCTTGCACAGGAGGGGCGCGTGCAGGGTATGAATTACTCCATGGACATGCTTCGCCCCGTGTTTGCGACCGAGAAGGTCACTCTGGAATGGGTCGTCAGCTCGCGAACTCGGCATCTGGAGGGTGGATGGATTCTAGAGCTGGAAGGAAACGCGCATGGCCCGGACCAACTGCCGCGCGTTCTGGCCATCGGGCGAGTGCTTTTCACTCCTTGGAGTGTGGATAGTAGAAGGGATCTCTCTGATATCGATGTGGCCAATTTGGATGCAGACAGTCCGTAAGCGCACAGTGAAGCTGTGCGTGATCTCTCATCAGCGACGAAACCGATTACCCGTCCCTTGAGCGCCGGGTTACAGGGACAGCAATGCAAATGGCTGGCACTGGTGGCTTGCTGGAGGCGGCGCTGACCAGAGAGAACCTGCAAGCCGTATGGTGCAAGTCGAAGACAACAAGGGCGTAGCAGGAGTTGATGGACTCAATATCGAGCAGCCGCACACCTGCTGCGAACGGCTCGACGGATGAGCGCGCGAGGTGGCCATCCCGACGGTGCAGGACCGATTGATACAGCGAGCCAGTCGACACGCCGCAGCATTTCAAGTTTGCTGAACGCCTGACTGTTCGGCACAGGTTTTCGCGTGGAGTTTCAGAAAAGGCTGGGTGCTGTCGTCTAACTTTGACAGCTCAATGACTGCTGAAACCAATAGCGGGCCTTCGTCCGGGACATCGCTGAATTTTTGAACGCACGAAGGAGCGTTATTCCAGTCCCGCAACGTTGCCTGTTTTGGGCGGCATCAAACCCGAGTTGCCGACCCTGAGCTGCTGATCGATGCCCAAGAAATCGACATCAGGAAGACGTCACTTAACACCAAGGTCAACTCGCCCTACTCATTCGGTGAAACCACCGCAGTTACAAGTTTGAGTTATGTCACAACGCTTTCCGGTAGGAAAACGGCCATGCGGGTGGTGATGCGCATAGCCGGCATGGCGTTTTCGTCAGAACCTGTGTGTGACGCCGAGGCCCATGCCCGACGGATCCTGCCCCGGTTTCATGCCGGTGATCGAGTTGGCCGAGAGGTTGTAGTTCGATGTCGCGCCGTTGGTGATCCTGGTGTATGCCGCCCAGAGATCGGTGCGTTTGGAGAGATGATAGGCGTACCCGAGCGATATTTGCTGCGCCTTCGCATCGGTTCCCGGAATGCCGATGCCGCCGAGTGATTTGGTCGTGTTGCCCTTGGGTGATTGCGCGTGCACGTAGGAGGCCATGACTTCGTGCTGCGGCGTGAACTGGTGGCTCAAGGCGATTTGCCAGGCGTTGCGAGTGAGGGATTGGCCGCGCTCGGGCTCGTAGCTCAGGCGCTCGAAGCTGCCGCGCACGCGGGCCGCGCCGAAGGAGTAGGCTGCGGCGATGCGGTGCGCGTCGTCGTTGCTGCCGCCGTAGAAGTAGGAGCGATGCTGTTCGTATCCCCATGCGGCGTAGAGCGGGCCGTTTTTGTAGGTGGCGAGCGCGCCGAGCATGCCGGGGTTTTTGTCGTCCGAGCGCTCTTCGCGCATAGCGTAGGCGAGGCGGAATTCAAAACCGTTCCAGTTGGGCGACCAGTACTGCAGCAGGTTTGGCTGGCGGCGGTCGAACGAGGTGGGCGACACGCCATTCGCGCCGGTTGCGAAGCCGTTGCCCATGATGGAGTTGGACGCGAAGATGCCCGCGGTGAACGGGTCGATGGCGTAGACCGAGACGAAGCGTAGCGGCGCCTCCCATTGGCCCATCACTAGCTGGCCGGTGGTGGTTGACAGGCCGATGGCGGTGTTGCGGCCGCCCCAAGGACCGTCGCCGTTGTCCACGCGCACATTGGTCTCGAACTGGGCCCATACCGAGGTGCCGCCGCCGAGGTCTTCCTTGGTGCGAAAGCCCAGTACCGACAAGTTGTTGGACAGGCGATTTGTCGACAGCGACGGCGCGACGCCACCGCTTGCGCGCACGTGTTCGACATCAGTCTTCAGAAATCCATAGATGGTCACCGTGCTGTCAGTGGCCGTCTGTGCGATGGCGCTGGTGGAGCAGAGAGCGGCTGCTGCGGCAGCATGAAACCAGCGGTGTTGTAGCGTGTGTTTGGTTCTCATTGTATAAATAAAAAATACAAAAAATACAAAAAATACAAAAAATACAAAAAATATTACTGGTATACCAATTGCGGTTTGAATTTGACATCAGATATCACTAGCGCAGTTCTGGGGTTTCACCTCATTTACGCGAAGACTTTCGGAAATTTCGAGAACTTTGCAGCATGAACTTCTCGGTTTGGGTTGACGAAAAAAAGCCGCACGATCAAATGAACGTGCGGCTCAAAGCCTTGGAGGCCCTCTGCGCAAATCGGATCGACTCGTGCGGAGGGTCCCCGAGGTCGCAACCGCCGCAGGTCGGGGACGGCAGTTGCGAATAACGTCAACGACTCAAATCGGCCCCCTCAACGTGCCGGCCAAGGCTTCTTGGGCATGCCGATCAGTGGCTCACCCAGCAGTGGCGAAGACAGCGCGTAGGCTCCGTGTTCGGTGAACGCCCACATGATGTTGCGGTCGTACTCTGTGTACATCGCAAGCACGCCCTTGCCGAGGGTGTAGCCGGGCAGTTGTGTCTGATCGGCGAGCGGTGGCACGAAGTAGCCAGCGATCTTGGGTTCGGCCGGATTGCTCACGTCGAACATCTGTACGCCCGCGTTATAAAACGAGTAGGGCACGATGTTCTGACGCCAGCCGTCGAGTTGGCCAATGGCGTTGGAGCGCTTGGGGCCGAAGTTGCCGCCGCGCTGGCAGAAGTCAGTGTAGGGCGCGCCTTCCGGTGGTTTGGGACGCGGCAGCGTAGTCTCCACCTTCATCTTCGATGGGTTCTTGGCGTTCACTACGAAGATGTCCTTGTAGGGCTCGTAGCAGTCGCGGTTCATCGGGTAGCCGCTGGTGAACACGTAGCCGGTGCGCTCGTACTGGCTCACGTCCGCGTTGTCGTATTCCGTGCCCGCGAATGAGGGCGGAGTGTTCACGTTGTCCAGGATCTTGGGATTGGACGGATCGGTCATGTCGAACGACCACAGGCCCAGACCGCCCATCGCGCCGAAGCCGATCTTGCCGCCGTCCTCAAGCGGCTTGGGCAGGAACATCGGAATGCGTGCTCCCATCCACGAGGCTCGGTTGCCCGCGCGCGGGTTCTTCAGGTATTCGAAGATGCTGGCTTTGTCGTCGACGACCTGACCCGGCACGGTGACCTGCGAGAGGAACTTGGGATCGGCCGGATCGGACATGTCCCAGACCTGGTAGCCGGGCGAGTACAGATAGTTGGGGTACTCCGACAGTGCGTAACTGTCGTTGGGCGCGGCGGCCAGAATCATGTACTTGCCGCCGTAGTATTCGGGCGAATCGAGCGAGCCGGAACCCTGCTGTTGACCGATCGGCGCGTCGGGGTGCTGGTAGTCTGTGGTGCGTGTGGCGATCAGCTTCCAGTCGCTGGGCAGCGGGCCGTTCATCTCGTAGACTTTGAAGCCCTTGAGCGAGCTGTAGCTGCGTTGTGCAGCCACCTTGTCGGGCTCTTGCATCTTTTCGTTCATCAGGCCGTAGCGACCGATTTCATACGAGGCCACCATCACCGGTTTGTTCAGCTTCTTACTCCAGGCGATGGTTGCGCCTCCGAGGTAGTCGGTGACGGTGGCTGCATTCCAGCGCTCGCTCGGGCCCTTGGGTCCCCAGACCGCACCCTTGGAGAACACGACCTTGGCGTTGGCCGGATCGGTTACATCCATGATGCGCAGGTAGTCGCGATCATGCAGATACAGATAGCGCTTGCCGTCGAAGTCGATGATGTTGTTCCACACATGGAAGGGCGACGCGACGTTCTCATAGAACGCGAGCACCTTGACGTTCTTGCTGAACGTGGTCTTGTCCCAGTGGTCGAGCATGCCGGGGAACTTCTGGCCCTTGTGCACTTCAGGCGTAGCCTTGGGCCAGACGAACTCGCCGGTTTTCGGGTTCATGCCGTAGTCCACGCCGGGCTTGAGTTCCTTGGGCGTGCGGTCGGGCGTGGCAGCCAGCCACTTGGCGAGCCAAGGGTCCTTGATGTCGGGCGTGCCGGGCACATGGTTGGGGTCGGTGGCTGGGGGCTGCGTGGGAGCGGCCGCGACGGCCTTATCTTGCGCGAAGGCACTTGCGCCCAGTGCCGCGAAAAGCGTGACGGCGGCGGCCGACCGGCTCAGATTTCTGGGAATGCGAAGTGAAAAATTCATTGTGTTAGTCTCTCGGAAAACTAGTGAGTCGCGTTTGAATCGCTTGTGAATCAGCGTCGCTCAGAACGCATGGCGGATACCGACTGCAACGCCCGTCGGGCTCTGGCCAGCGGAAGGGCTCGCTGTCCAGGTCACGGGATAGGCGATGGCCACGTCCTTCTTGTTCTTCACGTGCGAAGCAAGAAAATAGACATCGGTGCGTTTGGACAGACCGTGTGTCACGCCCAGCGTCAAGCCGTCGGCGGTGCCGATGTCGGCGTTCTTGTTGTCCTTGCGGTGCACGTAGCTCGCGTGAACGCGGGTGCGGTCAGTGACGTTCCAGCGCATGCCGAACTGCGCATCCCAGCCCTTGGAGGTGAAGCCGACATAGGGCGGATAGGCGTAGTAGCCGTCGTAGGTGTGGTAGACGAAGGTGGGCTCGACGCTGCCGAAGCGGTAGGTGGCGGACAGGTAGTTGTCGCGCGCGCTGCGCATTTCTGTTTTGTTGAACACATCGCGTTGGTAGGCCTTTTCAGCGGCAAAGCCGACGAACAGCGGGCCGCTGCGGTACTCGGCAGCGGCGCTCATGAAGCGTCCGGCCTTGGAGCTGTCTTCCTTGCCGAAGGAATACATGAGGCGGCCGGTCAGTCCACCAAAGCTTGGCGTCCTATATTGCAGGGCATTGTCCACGCGGTAAGACGCGTAGAAGAACTGCATCGCGTTGACCATGCTGTAGGCGGATGCCCAGTTCGGGTCTGCATAGCCGGCCACCCAGAACGATGGTGTGAACTGGCGGCCCATCGTCACGTCACCCCAGTCGCCACGCAGGCCCAGGAAGGACTGGCGGAACTGCGCGCTCATCTCGCCTGTATCCGCACCGAACATCGGCTCGATGGTGAAGTAGGCGCGGTTGCTGCCGCCCAGATCTTCGATGCCGCTGATGTTGAAGCGCGAGTTGTTCAAACCACCGCTGCTGATGCGCTTGACTGATCCGCTCTTGCCCGAGTCCTTCAGGTATTCGAGGTTCAGATCGACGAAGCCCGAGAGCGTCACCTTCGATTGAGCGCACACTGCGCCACCCGCGAGCAGCATCGCCGCCGTCGCCACCAGTTTCATCTTTGTCTTCATATCACTAAGTCTCCAGTTGAATGATTCTTCTGCCTGCGGATGCGCACACGGTGCGTGCATCACCCGTCGTGTTCCGTTGCCTCGTCATGTCGTCACTCTGTCTAACTTGTTCGTCGATGCATGTCCTGTGCTTCCTGCTCACCTTCGCGAAAGGGCTGAGCCCGGCTTCCTCACAGTTGCGCGAACAGGAGAATCTATTGATTCAAAGAAAAGAATACATAGACATGTGTAGGTATACCAATTAAATATAATTAGTGCAATCAAATATCGTTAGAGATGCGAATTTCTACGTGAAAACGAGCATGAAAAGGGATGGGAAAGACATGAATGGAGTTGCTTCTGTTGACGTTGCGTCGATTTCTCTCCGTCATGAAAATGGATTCGAATACATCATGAAAACAGCACTATCCATCTGTTTTTTGCGATCAGGATGGGGGGCGTTCCGGAAGATGAACGGATTTCAAGCCTCAGAAGATATGGTGGGGCAGGTTGGCCAGACCAGCAGCGGTAGCGCCAATGTCACGGCGGATTTTCCGAATTCGACCAATGGATCCATGCGCCTTGATTTGTCGAACACCAGCTCCAAGGCCGGGGTTGCTTTTTACCCGACTGCAACTTTCGGCAAATTGTCGGAGCTGAGCAAGGTGTCGTACCAAAGGCTGGTGCACACCACGGATGTGGTCGACCGGGCGCCGGTGCTGCGTCTGTATCTTCGGACTGCGGCGGGAGTGCATACACAGACGCTGGTCTACACGCCGGATATTGCGGGTGTGAAAGGCGTCAAGGGCGTAGGACTGGATACGTGAACCACCACGGATGCAATGAGTGGCATTGTCTGTCAGGGCCGGAGCGCGCGATTCACGGAGGGATCGAGCCGAACATTGCGCACCCATTTTCCTATTTCAAGGCGAATCCCGATTTCGCTGATTTGGTGGTTTTTGCGGTCGGGGGCGGTGCGGGCAACGGCTCGAGCGGCTTGGTGAGGACCCTTGCCGCCGTTTCGGCCAACTTTGGCGTCGCCATCGGCCACCATCAGCTGCGACAAGGCGGTGCTGGTGGACTCGGACGCACAGACATCCAATTGTGCGGTCACGCTGTCCAGATCCACGCAAATTGCGGCCACCATTCAGTTGGCAACGACGGGTGACTCTACCCGCCACAGCGGCTGCGTCGGCGCATTGACCATTGCAGTGGGGGCAGCACTGCTGCATGTGTGGTAACCGCGACGGCCAATACGGTGCAAGGCGATGGGAGTGTCACCGTGAGTGTCGCCGTCGCGCCGCCCAGTCACGTGGATGACTACGTTGTACCTTCGGCAGGTGCGGCGGTGTCGATCCAGATTGACAACGACGACGGTAACCGCCCACTGGTTGTCACGCCAGCAACGCCTGTTCTGTTCCTTGGGCAATGGGCGCTGATGCTTCTTGCAGCCATGCTTGCGGGCATTGGGTTGATGGGCCAGAGACGAGCCCGCAAACGTCGATCACCGTCAGCGAGCATCCATGCCGCACCCGATGGACCAGGGTTACGCAATGCAGGCGACTGCCTTGATCTCCACCACCATGTCCGGATGCGGCAGGCCGCGCACGACGACAGTGGTGCGGGCCGGTGGTTGGTGTTCTCCGAAGAATTCCGCCCACGTCGCGTTGAATGCGGTGAAGTCTTTCTGATCGACGAGGTAGCAGGTCAGGTCGATGCAGTCCGCAAGGCTCGCTCCGGCCTCGCTCAGGATGGCTTCGATGTTGCGGAGCACGCGTCTTGTCTGTGTGGGAACGTCGAATTCGACGCGGCCGTCGGCGTGGCGTTGCACGCCGACGATACTGCCATCGGGCATGCGCGCGCTCACGCCGGCGACATAGATGGTGTTGCCGCTCTGCCGCCAGCGGGCATAGTTGCCTAGCGGTTTCGGCAGGACTGAGGGAGCCTCTTTGTTCGTCATCGCTGCACGCCCTCAGTGCCCCCCATTTGCTCCATGCCCATATCGAAGCCGATGTCGCGCAGTTGCGCCATCATGCCGTCGGCCCAGGATGCGTCGGCGGGTGTCAGCGGTGGGCGCACGTGCTTCCACTCCTTGTCGCCAAAGGCCTTGGAGACGGCGTGCTTGAGCGCGGGAATCATGGGCTGAGTCTGGAAGATGCTGCGCACGGCCTTGAGCTGGGCTTGCTGTGCCTCGAACTCTGGCGTGCCCCAGGCCTTGAGTGCGCGGGCGATCAGTTGGGGCTGGACGTTGGCGGTGGCCGAGATGCAGCCCGCTGCGCCGAGTGGCAGAGCCTTTTCAAGCAGTGCCTCGGAGGCGGGGTAAACCTCGAAGCCGGGGAATTCGCGCAGCATGCGTTCGGTGTTTTCCCAGTTGCCCGAGCTGTCCTTGATGCCGACGACGGTCTTGGGATAAGACTTGATCAGGCGCACGATCAGATCGCAGCTGATGGGCACGCCGGTGAACTGGGGGATGTGATAGAGGTAGAGCCTGAACCTGTCGGATCCCACGGCTTCGATGAGATTGGCGTAGTAGGCGAACAGGCCGTTGTCCGATGCGGGCTTGAAGTAGAAGGGCGGCAGGGTGAGTGTGCCCGCGCAGCCCAACGCCACGGCGGCGCGGGTGAGGGAGATGGCCTCGGGCAGGGCGCAGAGGCCGGTGCCGGGAATCATGCGGTTGGCGGGGATGCCTGCGTCTACCAACTGTTCTAGCAGCGTGATCTTTTCTTCAAGCCCGAGCGAGTTGGCTTCGCTGTTGGTGCCGAAGACGGCCAGACCTGCGCCCTGCGAGATCAGCCAGCGGCAGAAGTCGATGAAGGCTTGGCTGTTGACGGTAAGGTCGGCGTTGAAGGGGGTGAGCGCGGGGGCAAAAACCTGCGTGCTGCGTGCTGTGTTTTCTGTCATGTTGTCTGTCTCCGTTGTGGAACTATTGAGTACTTAGAGCGTGGGCTTGTGTGCATCTCGCATGAAGGCGATGAGCTCGGGACCCAGCGTATCCTCGCCGCTGTTGAAGTGGGCGACGATGGAGGTGTGGTTGTGCCGTGGCAACGCCACAAAGCGGGTGAGGGCGGTACGCGGGGGCTGCTTGGCTGCTTCGAAAAACTCTTGGCCGTAGCGGTCCAGATGCGTGTTCTCGTGCTCGGCCACGGCGACCAGCAGCGGCACGTTGCAACTCTGAACATGGGAAGAGGGCGAGCGCACGGCGTAGAGCGACTCGTCTTCTCCGAAATAGGCGCGCACGCCGTTGGCGTTGGGGTTGTCGGGCAGCACATCGGCGGTGAGACGCGCGCTGATCAGCATGGCACCTGCGATGTCGCGCTCCGTGAGCCGGTCGTTCACTGTGGGGTCAAACAGCGCGCTTGCCACGTGTGATCCGCCCGCAGAGTGGCCCATGAGAAAGATGCGCGAAGGGTTGCCGCCGAAGGCCGCGATGTGCTGTTGCACCCAGCGCACGGCGGCAATCACGTCATCCGCGCCACCGGGATAGGGCGCATCGTGGGCAAGGCGATATTCCACATTCACCGCGACGCAGCTCTGGTGCGCGAACCAGTAGGTGACGTTGTCGTAGATGGCTCCGTTGGCGCTCTTGTTGCCACGAATGAAGGCACCGCCATGAAAGAACATCAGCACGTCGCGCGGCTGTTCCGCTGCGTTGCGCCATGCTGCGCGACTGTAAACATCGAGCCGCTGGCGCTCGGCATCGCCGTAGTGGACGTCGCGCTCCCTGTCGATGCCTCCATTGTCCGCCTGCAGGACCAGCGGCGAATAGGTCTTCACCACGAGATCGCGGTACGCATTGATGTCGGTGGTCCAGATGGCTCCGGCAGCGTCGAGTTGCGCTTGCTGTTCCGCGCTCAACGTGCCAAAGGGTTGTGATGAATGATTCATGGTAAAAATTATACATATTTATTTCTTGGTATACCAAAACATCATTTAATCGATATAATTTTCTCGCCAACACACTCAAAAGGAGACTCTGGTATGGAAAAACTCAGACACATCGCCCTTTCCGTCAGCGACCCCGAAGCCGCTGCAACCTTCTTTGAACAGGCCTTCGGCATGACGCGCGCCGGTCGTGCGATGCGCGGCTGGTACATGACGGACGGCGTGATGAACGTCGCGCTGCTGAACTTCAAGGACGAGGCTGTGCCGGGCTACGAAAAGCTCAAGGACGTGCGCGGCGTGATCCACTTCGGCATGTGGGTGGACAACCTCGAAGAGGCCGAGAAGAAGGTGATCGCCGCTGGCGGCACTTACCTCACGGGCCGCAAGGAGACCGATCCCAATGTGTTCTACGAAGTGAAGTACCGCACGCCGGACGGCATCGTGTTCGACATCACCGAATCGGGTTGGAAGGGCGCGGTCAAGGAGGTTGCTCCGGTGGAAGCCGCAGAGGTCAAATCCGCGTGAGCGATCTGGCCGCATCAAGTGCCATGCTGCCTCGTCCGCATGTGCTGGCGCTGATTCAGTTGCCAGAGGTGACGCGTCAAGCGCTTTCGTCGGTGTACGAGCTGCACATGGCAGCGCGTGGACTCGATGAAGCGAGCGATGCTGTGCCGCTAGATCGCATTGTGGCCGTGGTCACCAATGGCACGACGGGGCTCGGCGCGGACCTGATGCGCCGCATGCCCGCGCTGCGCGTGGCGAGCGCGTTCGGCGTGGGATACGAGAACGTCGATCCGGCCTGCGCGGCGGAGATGGGCGTTGTCGTCACCAACGCGCCGGGCACGAACGACGAGACCGTGGCCGATCACGCGCTGGGCTTCATGCTGGCGCTCGGACGTGGCTATGGCGCGCTCACGCAGGCGGTGCGCGCGGGCGGCTGGGAGCAGTCGCGCGCCGCGCGGCCCACGCTTAGCAGTAGCGTGGTCGGCATCATCGGCATGGGCCGCATCGGCCAGGGCATTGCACGGCGCTGTGCGGCCTTCGGCATGCGGGTGATCTACTGCACTCGCACTCCGCGCGCGGAGCTGGCGTATGACTACGAGGCCGATCTGCTCGCGATGGCTCAGCAGTGCGACTATCTGGTCGCCGCCTGCCCTGGCGGTGCCGTCACCCGGCACATCATCCACGCCGGGGTGCTGCGCGCGCTCGGGCCGCAGGGCTTTGTGGTGAACGTGGCGCGCGGCTCGGTGGTGAATACCGACGATCTGGTGCAGGCGTTGCAGCAGGGGCTGATCGCCGGTGCCGGGCTCGACGTGCTGGAAGGCGAGCCAGAGGTGCCCGATGCCCTCAAGGCCATGGACAACGTGCTGATCACGCCTCACATGGCCGGCCGCTCGCCCGCAGCCCAGCAGGCGCAGACCGATGTGCTGCTGACCAGCTTTGCCGATGTGCTCGCGGGTCGTCGGCCAGAGCATGCAGTGGAATGAATCGCTGATTCATGCAGCGCCAAAAAAAACTCAGGGACCATTTCGGTCCCTGAGTTTTTTATCGTCGCATTAACGGTTTACTTCTTCTCTTGCGTTTTTGACGCGACCAGATGAGCCGGTGGCGGCACCACGAAGCGTTCGAGTCGGTACTGGTCGAAGCTCTCCAGATTACGCTCCCATACTTCGGCGTGGTGCTTGCCGTCCTGGGGGATCTGGGTCATCTCGCAATAGACCTCGACGTTGTTGCCGTCCGGGTCCTTGAACACGAGGAACAGGTTGTTGCCCGGGCCGTGGCGGCCGATGCCGCGCACGATCTCGACGCCGTGTTCCTGCAGCACTTTGACCGAGCGCTCCATTTCGTCCTCGCTGTCGATCAGGTAGGAGAAATGCTCGAGTCCCGGGCGCGAGTAACGCGGCAGGTCGTCGTAATCGGGCGAGTCCTTGTCGGGCAACTGGGCCAGCGCCAGGTCGTGGTGGTCGGTGCCTGCGCGCAGAAACACCATGTTTTCGCCGATCCAGTCCGACACTTCAAGGCCCAGCACCTCGGTGTAGAACTTTGCGGACTTCTGGATGTCGCGCACCATGAGCACCATGTGCCCGAGGCGGCGCGGACGGAGTCTGTTGGCTGTCGTTGTCGTCATCTCGTGTCTCCTTTGCCGTGCGTTGAGGAAGCGGGTCAGGCCTTTGCCGCGACGATGTGGTTTTCGATGGAGCCGATGCCGTCGACCGAGGCCACCATCACGTCACCAGGCTTGAGGAAGATGCCCTTGCCCATGCCCACCCCGGTGGGAGTGCCGGTGGCGATCATGTCGCCGGGGCGCAGCGTGAGGATGCTCGAGAGATATTCGATCTGCTCGGCGATATTGAAGATCATGCCTTCGGTCAGCGCGTCCTGCATGCTCTCGCCGTTCACCGTGAGGCGCATGCGCAGCTTCATCGGATCGCCGAGGCAGTCGCGTGGCACAAACCATGGGCCGATGGGTGCGAAGGTGTCAAAGCTCTTGCCACGGAACCAGTCGTGCGAAAACGGGTAGTCAGAGCGACGCGTGAGATCGCGCGCGCTCACGTCGTTGATGACGGTGTAGCCCGCGATGTACTCGTAGGCATTGGCCGCGCTGATGTGGCGCCCACCCTTGCCGATGATGACGGCGAGCTCCACTTCCCAGTCGAGCTTCATGGTGTTCGACGGCATCACCACGGCGGTCCTCGTGGCAGTGATGCTGCTGTCGGCCTTGATGAAGATATAAGGCGTGCTTTCGCTGCGCGCGGCCAGTTTGGTGCCCATTTCTGCCGCGTGTTCGTAGTAATTGGACGCCGTCGCGAAGATACGCGTGGGGGCATAGGGCACGCCGAGCGCGCCGGTCTGCGCGGGCAGTTCGATCTTGCGGCTGCGGATTGCGTCGCCTGCGGCTTCCAGCGACTTGATCGCGTCCGAAGAACCTTCCCATTGGGCAAGCAGAGTGCCCAGATCGGCGGGCAGTGCTGCCGCCTTGTTCGCGTCGATGGCGGCGACGGCTGCGTGCGCGTCGTAGACCTTGTCGTCTACCACCAGCCCCAGGCGCTCGCCTGGGTTGTCGGTTGTACCGTTCACATTGGCCGCGTAGGCGGCGATTCCAAACCATTGCATGTCTCGTTCCTTGCTTCTCTGACTGCGCCCGTCGGGCGCATTACCTTCCATTGCCTGCGGCGTTCGCGCGTGACTTTTCTTTGTTCAATCAGCGCGAATGCCGGAGTTCTTCAAAACCTTGCTCCACATGTCGACCTCGCGCTGGATCTGCGTGCCGAAGGCCGCGCGGGTCACGAACATCGGCACCACGCCCATGTCTTCCAGCTTCTTGAGGATGGCGGGGTCGTCCTTCATCTTTGCGACCTCACTGGCGATGCGATCGAGCACTTCGGCAGGCGTTCCTGCGCGTGCGACCAGACCGTTCCAGGTGCTGACCTCGTAGCCCGGATAGGTCTCTGCGATGGTCGGCACATTCGGCAATTCCTTCAGACGTGCAGGGCTGGAGATCGCAAGCAAGCGGATCTTTCCAGCGCTCAACTGTGGAATCACTTCCGAGGGGCTGGCCGAATACATGTCGATCTGGCCGCCAATCAGATCAGTGATCACCGCAGCGCCGCCCTTGTACGGCACGTGCGTCATGTCGATGCCTGCGCGCTTACCGAACATGAAGGCCGACAGTTGCGTGAGTGCACCTGCACCGCCGCTGCCATAGGTGATCTTGCCCGGCTCCTTCTTCGCGAGCTCGACGAATTCGCCGAGATTCTTCGCGGGCAGCGAGGCGCGCGTGGTGATCACGAAGGCGTTCGCACCGATGTTGACCACCGGTGCGAATTCCTTGAGTGGATCGAAGTTGAAGCTTGCGTTGACGAAGGGCGCAGTCACCACCTGCGTGGCGGTCGCCATGAACAACGTGTGGCCATCGGCGGGCTGACCCAGCACCTGACGCGCGGCGATCAGGCCCGATGCGCCGGGCTTGTTGTCGACCACTACCGAGGTTCCGAGCACTTTGGTCAGATGCGTGGCGGTGAGGCGCGCCATCACGTCGGTGTTTCCACCCGCGCCGAACGGTACGACGATGGTGATGGGCTTGCTGGGCCAGTTGCCCTGCGCCACGGCGGCGCTGGCCGCAGTGAACGCGAAGGCGGTGGCAACGAGTGCTCGGAGCATTGTCTTCCTTTGTTTATTTATTGGTATACCAAGAATACATATAAAAATACAAAAACTCAAGAGTGGTTGCCATGAATCAATGTTTTTCGCACTCAGAGTACTTGACAGGCCTCCTCGAAATCCAAGCGCGGCAGCTTTCCGAACAGCTTGCCTGGATCGCCATGGCCGAGGTTGCAGAGAAAGTCGATGCGCAACTGTCCGTCGGGGAAGAAGGTGGAATTCACCAGTGCCTCGTCGAACCCCGACATCGGTCCGCAGTCCAGACCCACGGCGCGCGCCGCCATCAGAAAATAGCCGGCCTGTAGCGTGGCATTGCGCCGCGCGGTGGAGTCCGCGTGCGCTGCGTCGTTGGCGAAAGTACTATAGAACTGTGGGTTGTGCGGGAAGAGGCGCTCAGCCTGCTCGTGAAAGCGCGTGTCGCGTGCGAGCAGGGCGGTCACCGGGGCAGACTGGACCTTGGCGACGTTGCCCGGACTGAGTGCAGGCAGCAGCCGCTCGCGTGCCTCGGGCGTCGTGATGAACAGCACGCGCAGCGGGCAGCAGTTCGCGCTTGTCGGGCCCATCTTCATGAGGTCGTAGAGTTGACGCAGTTGGTCCTGCGACACGAGTGTGTTCAGAAATCCGTTCTGCGAACGGGCGTGGAGAAAGAGCGCTTCCACTGAGGAGTTGTCGGGCATTGCTGCGGCACCTTGTTCGGTTGATGAGATGAGGAATCCACCATGCCAGTCGTACAAGGGAAGGCGCCAAGCCTCGTGCGGACGATCCGGCCATGGATCGCCCGAAATTCTACGTCAATAATTTTTCTGGTATACCAAAATTAATATGGCACTATAAATCAGGAAGTGGCGCGTTTGCGTGCTGCCGTCGTCGCCGTAGTGCCCGTGGCTTTTGTCGCCGCCTTGGCGGGACGTCCGCGCTTGGCCGGAGTATCAGTGCCGCGCTCGACTTTGGCGGCCGCGCGCTTGCGTGCAGGCTTGGCTGCTTCTTCCTGTGCGGCCACGGCAACTTCGGCCTCTTTGGCCTGGCGCAGCGCGCGCAGGGCCGCATTGCCCAAGTGCGCATTGTGCGCACGCATTGCCAGATAGGCCGCCTCGCCCTGACCACCGACAATGGCTTCGACAATCTCCTTGTGTGCATCGTGCGAGGTCGCGAGGCGGTCGGTCTCGGCCGGGTGGAACTGACGATAGGGGCTCAGGCGATCTCGGATTTCGCCTACCATGCGGCCGATCACCGTGTTGTGCGCGCCTTCAAGAATCAGCCGGTGCAGCTCGCGGTTGGCGTCCAGATACTTGTCCAGATTGCCCTCGGTCACATACTCTTTGGTGCGCTCGTGAATGTATTGCAGCTCGGTCTTTTCCATGGTCGTCATTGACTCGGCCGCCAGTCGCGCGCACATCGCCTCGAGCTCGCAATTGGCGTGAAGGATCTCGGTGAGATCCTTCACGCTGATCTCGGAGACCACAACCCCGCGCATCGGAAGCAACTGAGTGAGTCCACGCGCCGCTAGTTGCCTGAGTGCCTCACGTACCGGTGTGCGCGACACATTGAACTGCTGGGCAAGCTCGCGCTCATCCAGCCGTGTTCCGGGCTTGAAATGGCCACTGATGATTTGCTCGGATATCAGCGACTGGACCTTGGCGGCGATGGTGGGCATTGAATGGTATTTCTTTGGCTTAGGATGCTCCGCATTCTAAGAGCCGTACATGGATGTTGATTTCCACATAGAAGTGATCTGGGGATGTGGATGAAGTCTTGGACTGCTTAGAGGTAGTTCATGTGTTCATACGAAGGTCGAATCCTGGTGGTGGAGCTGTACGTCAAGCTAGGGCAGGTTCAACAGGTCGTCGCAGCACATGCATTGAACAGTTCAGCCGGGGTTTTGAATCCCGGAGTTTTTTGGGGGCCTTCGTTGAATTGTCTCGCAATGGAGTCCAGGCGCTCTTGCGAGTGACCGACAGATCCTGCATGCCTGTGGTGGGTACTGCCTGAGCGAGCCATTCTTGTTTCCATTCGAGCCGCGCGGCCATGGGTGGTGTGGATCACGGAAGTAGACTTGGATGTCAGTTGCCAATGTGAAGCGCTTGTTCCCTGCCATCGAAAAGACCCGTGTAACGGGTCTCCAAGATGGATGAGCTGTGTTCAAGACGCGGTTGCTACGGCTGCTTCATGAATCAGCTCAGCCACTTCAACGGGCTGGGAGGCGAGCGAGGCATGGCTTGCATTGAGCGTAACCACTTTGCGAGCATTCATGCGGCTTGACATCTGCGCCTGATTCTCGGGCGCAATCATGTGATCTTGGCTAGAGATCTGATACCAGGAAGGCTTGTGTTTCCATGCTGGATCGGTCACTGTGTCACCGAAAGTGCTTGCCGATGGGGCTTTCTGAGTCACTGCCATTACTAGACCTTCATCCTCGGAGAGGTCTTGACAGAAACTTTCATGGAATTTTTCAGGTTTCAGCCACAAGTACCCGTCGCTGTCCGGAGCAAGGTTTGGTGCTGCAGCAGGAAGATGCTGTTGCGTGATACCGCCCGGGCTTTCTCCTGCATCAGGAGCAAACGCAGCGATGAAGACGAGGGCCTTGACATTCGGTTGATTGCCTGCCTCGCTGATGACAGCTCCTCCATAAGAGTGACCTACCAATACAACCGGGCCACTGACTTGTCCAATCATTTTGCGTGTTCTCTCGGCATCATCGGCCAAAGAAGTCAACGGATTCTCTACTGCTCGGATGTCCTCGTAATCGAGCTTCTTCAGCTCAAGAATCACTTTTGCCCAATGGGCGGCGCCTCCCCAGAAACCATGTACAAGAATGATGGTTGGCTTGGTCATGAAAATGTCTCCTTGTGAACTGGAACACTGATTGCTCGGTGATGGGTTCGTCAATAGGGCGAAAGTAGTCTTCACCTTCTGCGCCTCCTTCCCGGGAAGAGAAAGGAGGTGTTTCATAATAAATGACTATCAATATTGCCTGGTAATTTATTTGGTATCGCCGCATCGCCTGTGTTTGGATTGCAAGCTTGCACACTCTTGGCGCTACGTCGTGCCCCCCAACCGGAGTCAACAGAAAGGCTCAACGCATATATTTTCACGAAACCTGGAATATATGCGCACCGGTTTCCGTCTATCCAAGTACCTATCCACCTGCCTTGAAAGACACACTCATGAAGTACCGCTACCTTCCCGTACTCGCCTTCTCGCTCATCACCGCCCTGGCGCAGGCTGAACCCGTCGCCAGGATGGAGAGTGGAGTGCTGGTCAATGCCAGTGGAATGACGCTTTATACGTTTGACAAAGACGTGGCGGGCAGTGGCAAGAGCGCGTGCAATGGTCCTTGCATTGCGTTGTGGCCCGCTGTATCGGCGGCTGGCGACGTCAAACCTGAAGGCGTTTTCAGTGTGATCACCCGCGATGACGGCAGCAAACAATGGGCCTACCAAGGCAAGCCCTTGTATACCTATTCCGTGGACAAGAAGGTGGGTGATCAGTTGGGCGACAATTTCAAGGAAGTGTGGCACGTGGTGAAGTAAGTGTTTCTCTTCGACGATGCACTCTCCGTTGATTTGAAATTGCTCTGAATTCGTATGCACGCACAGGACGAAGCTGACATCGTGGCCTGCATTCCGAGCCTGCGGCGGTACGCACGCGGGCTCGTGTCCGATCCAGATCGCGCCGATGATCTGGTGCAAGACACGCTTGAACGCGCTTGGTCACGCTTTTCGCTGTGGAAGAGGCGCAGCGAGGTGCGGGCGTGGATGTTTGGCATCATGCACAACCACTTTATTGATCGCGTTCGCGCCCAGCGCAGTCGGCCCGAAGACAGCGCTGGCGACGAGTTGCCCGAGCAGCCCCAGCGTCCGCGGCAGACCGATGGTCTGGAAGTGCGTGACCTCGATCGGCTGTTGCAGCGCTTGCCCCCCGAGCAGCGCGAAGTGTTGCTACTGGTCGGTGTTGAGGAACTCAGCTACCAGGAAGTAGCGGCGATCATCGACGTGCCGGTTGGTACGGTGATGTCGCGCCTATCCCGCGCCCGTGCTCGTTTGCGTGACGAGATGGCCGGACAGGGTCAGGCGCGTGACAAGGTCAGCGCAGTTGCCGACAAAATCCAACGCGTGAAGTGAATATGGACAAGCCACAGCTCCAAGCCCTTGATGATTCCCCGGTGCGCCCCATCACCGAAGCCGATCTGCACGCCTATGTCGATCAGCAACTAAGCAGCGCGAGGCGTTTGCAGGTTAAGCAATACCTCGCAGACCACCCGGAAGAACGGGGGCGGGTGCAAGACTGGCAGCAACAAAACGTGCAACTGCGTGCCATGTTGGCCCCGGTGCTCGAAGAACCCGTGCCCTTGGAGCTGCCACTGTATCCCGAGGTTCAACGTTTTCCCTGGCGCGCATGCGCTGCCAGTGTGGTGGTTGCCATCGTCAGCGCTACGTCTGCCTGGTCGATACGTGGTGCCGTTGATGCCGAAGCCATGCGGCTTGCTTTGGCACCGCCCTCACAAACAACCGCCGCCAACGGCGTCCGCTTGAGCGGGTTTGCACAACGCGCCGCGATTGCGCACGTGGTCTATAGCCCGGATATGCGGCGCCCGGTAGAAGTGGGGGCGGACCAGGAACAAGCACTGGTCACCTGGCTCACCAAACGCATGGGCACGCAGGTGCGGCCGCCGGCCTTGTCGGCCCTGGGCTATGAGCTGATAGGCGGGCGCCTGCTGCCTGGCGAACAAGGCCCGGTGGCGCAGTTCATGTACGGCGCTGGAAGTGGCCAGCGCCTCACGCTTTATGTGACGCGTGAGGTGCCGCAAAAGACCGATACGCAGTTCCAGTTTGGCAAGGACGGCCCGGTGAACGTGTTCTATTGGGTGGAAAATCAGCTGGGCTACGCCATTTCGGCAGGAGCAGACAAGGCCGAGCTGATGCGCGTAGCCCAAGAGGTGTACAGGCAACTGCAGCCGTCATGAAGTGACACGTCTTGTCAGCATGACTCTCTGGCCGCGCTGGATCTGTCACAACGCTTGAGCCTCACCCGGCCTTGTTATCTAAGCCCTGCAGCAGAAATTCGTTAACGGGTGGAATAGACCGCTCAGTCCAAACGTCTATCCACGAACACACCATGCTGTATTTCGCAAGATCGCCTCGATTTTTCGATCTTTGCTTTGCGGATTCACGGCTTCGTCTCGTTCGAAAATTCGGCTCTCAGAAGCTTGGTCCATTGGGGGGCGATTCAGCCAGCTCGGAGACGGAGTGGGCGGGCAAGCCGCGTTTGACGACATGCACGCGCTCTATCGGCCCAAGGTTCCAAAGCAGAAGCGGAATAGAGCTGTGCTGAAGAATCGATTCGACGGCCTCGCGTGGCGAGACATTCATTGACTTGATTTCGGAAGAATTCCTCGCTTTGTCAGTGATATTTATTTGCTCGCTATTGGGGGGGCGTGCATGCATGGAGCTTCCACACGCCTTGAACATCTCCAGCTGTACTGGCGAAGTCCGTGAGACTGTCACGCACCACCCCGAATACAGCATCCCAAGGCTGCTTTTTCACGGACTCAGTGCGAAGATGTTTCTGTGGCTTTTGGGGAGCAGCGGCAGAAGTGGGTACGGCAGCGTCCTTTCATTTGGTGGAGCAAATTCTCTCAAATGAGAGTTTTCAGCGGAGATGAAGGGTATGGCAACGCTATAGAACAAGACCAAGACGGGACTCGATCATGCCGTTGCGGTCAAACGAGGCACATCAGGGGGCTTGTCTGCATTGACCTCTTTGCCCATGTTGCGCTGACCGCATACCTCGTCAAATTGATGGCTGTCATGCTCGCTGGCTGTGCCTGCGGGACACCCCAGATAAGCCCGTGTTTGTGATACACGCTCACGCTGAGCTTGTAGCCAAAGTAGCTCAGGCCGTACCTCGGGGTGTGGTCGCCTCGTTGTCCTTTTGTTGGCGCTTGGTATCACTCCGGACGGGCTGTCAGCCTTTCTGGAGCTTGCGACGATCGTCCTTGCTGATGTGCTGAGGGCACCAATGTTGCATAGCTGGACTGTTCACCCGAGTGATGTTGCTGTGGCGATGCAGTTGCTCATCTACGCCTTGCCGCAATGCGGTCGCACCATCCGCACCGATGCGTTGGCCAAAGCTCCAGATGGGGTTGCGATCTGGCACGTTTATGGAGGGCGATCTCAAACTTGAAACGAGGGTTGACCCTTGTTAAAAGCACTTGTTGGGCTTCATAAATGCATGTACATTGGTATTAATGAATAATTAATTCGCATTGCAAATTAAACTCGGTTTTTTGAAAAAACGCCATTTGTGCGTTTACTCATTTCCGGTGTAACGATTGTGTTTCGGGAGCTATTGTGGAAAATTTCGATTGCATGCTGGGTGACATTCGCGTCACTCGTGTTGAGGAGGATGTGCGCCCTGGCGGCGAGGCGCATGAGTTCTTTGCTCCGTATTGCAGGGAGGAGCTTGAACCGTACTTGCATTGGTTGGCGCCCAAATATTTTTCTCTTGAACTCAACAAGCCGATCTCGAGCGTGCATACATGGGTGATCCGCACTCCAAGTCAGGTAATTCTTTTAGACACATGCACCGGCAACCACAAGGATCGACCGGGGTATCCGCGCTTTCACATGCTGAACACGCCTTATCTGGATAGGTTGCGCGTTGCTGGCGTCACGCCTGAGGAGGTGGACATCGTGTTCTGTTCGCATCTGCATGCGGACCACGTGGGATGGAACACGCAGCTGCTGGACGGCCGGTGGGTGCCCACGTTTCCGAACGCGAAGTACCTCATGTCACGCAAGGACTACGAGTACAGCGTGCAAATCGCGCATGACGAGACTGCAATGCAGTCCCGACGCAATACCTACTTCGACAGCGTGCTGCCCGTGGTCGAGGCAGGGCAGGCGATTTTCGTGGATGGACACGAAGAGCTGGATCACGGCCTGGTGCTCCGTCCAGCGCCAGGGCACACACCGGGTCAGACGCGCCTCGATCTCACATCGGGATCGCGCATGGCTTGCTTTTGTGGTGACGTGCTGCACAACCCACTGCAAGTGCCTCTTTGGCAATGGAGCACTTCGGCATGTGCTGACCCCGTGGAATCCGCCAGAAGCCGACGCGCGGTACTGGAGCACTGCGTGGAGACAGGGGCCATGCTGATGCCCGCGCACTTCGCTCACCCATACAGCGCGTACATCCAGGCTGCTGGCGATTCGTTCGGCATCTTGTGGCCCAACCGCCCGGGCGCGCTTCGCGGCGATTCAACGCCGGCGTGAAGGCAGTTCTTCAGGCTCCGCTGCCGCTTTCGCGGTGAAGACGGGCCTGCAGCAAGACTTCGCAAATCAAGGAGAAGCATTGTGCTGAACGTTCGCGAGACATCCTTGTCCAATTCGTCGATTCGCCCGGTGACGCGGCGTCGGTCTCTGCTTGCTCTGGCGGCAGTGGGGACCGCAGGTCTGTGGAGAAATGCCGCAGCCCAGCCCTCGTGGCCGCCTGCAGGACGTGTCGTGAAAATCGTCGTTCCGTTTCCAGCGGGCATGGGTTCCGACGAGCCTGCAAGATTGATTGCGAAACTTCTGGCGGACAGGGTTCCGGGAGCGAATGTAGTCGTCGTGAACAAGCCGGGCGCCAGCACCATCATCGGAGCGCAGGAAGTCACGGCCGCGGCGCCGGACGGACTGAGCTTGCTCTACACGACCGTTGCAACGCATACCCAGAACCCGTACCTGCATGCCAATCTGCCCTATGACGCGGACAAGGGCTTCACGCCGTTGGTGCAGACCATCAAGACTGGCACGATTCTGATTGCCTCCAGGCATGCGCCGTTCAAGACACTCAAGGAAATGATCGCGTATGGCAAGGCCAACCCGGGAAAGATTTCCATCGGTTCCTACGGCGCCGGCTCGACGGGGCACCTCAATGCCCTGCTGTTGATGGAGCAGAGCGGCGTGAAGATGGAACCGGTGCCCTACAAGGGCAGCGCCGAGAGCACGCGGGCGCTCATTGCTGGTGAGATACAGCTTTCGTTTGAAGGAAGCACCGGGGCGTTTCCGCTGGTGGAGCGCGGCATGGTGACCGCTTTGGGCGTCGCGTTTCCTGAACGCATCCAGGCATTGCCGAACGTCCCCACGATGACCGAGCAAGGCATTCGCGGCATCGACGTCGCCGGATGGCACGGCATCTTCGGGCCTGGAGGCATGGAGCCCTCGCTGGCCCAGTCCATCTCCGACATGCTTTCCGCCGTGGTCCGGTCACCGCCATTTCTGCAACTGGTCAGCAGAGTCGGCGGTACTCCTTCGGGCGTGGTCGGCGAAGACTTCAAACGCATCGTACAGGCGGACAGCCGCCATTGGGCAGCAGTCATCAAGAAGTCGAACATACGACTGGAATGACGAGCCCGCCCGGATATCCACAAGTGTGATTTCCAACCATAAGGAGCGAGACATGAAGAACCATTGGATAAAGAAGCCGCTGCGTGCCGCCATGGTGTGCGCCGCATTCGGCGTCGCAGCCATCGGCGCGATGGCGCAGTCGTTTCCGAACCGTCCCGTCACGATGATCGTCCCGTGGCCGCCAGGCGGAGGAAGCGACACGCAGCTGCGGGCACTGGCGCACGCGGCCAGCAAACACCTCGGTCAACCCATCGTCGTCGAGAACAAGGCGGGGGCGTCGGGAACGATGGGCGCGCTGGCGCTCACATCGGCCAAACCGGATGGCTACACGATCACGCAGATTCCCCTTGGCGTGATCCGTCGTCCTCTGATCCAGAAGGTGAACTACGACCCGAAGAAGGACTTCAGCTATGTGATCGGCGTGAGTGGCTACACCTTCGGGCTCGTCGTTCCCGCAAGCTCTCCATTCAAGACCTTCAATGACCTGATTGACTACGCGAAAGCCAATCCGGGCAAGCTGATGTATGGCTCGGCGGGGAACTACACCGGCCCGCATCTGACGATGGAAGAGATCCAGATGAACAACGGCGTCCAGTTCGAGCATGTTCCGTACAAGGGGACGACCGATCTGTTGCAGGCGCTGTTGGCGGGGCAGCTCATAGCCGGAGTCGAAGCCACGGGATGGGCGCCCTACGTTGACAACGGCAAGCTGCGATTGCTCGTGACCTGGGGCGAACAGCGCACCAAGCGTTGGCCCAATGTGCCCACGCTCAAGGAGCTGGGCTACGGCATTGTCTCGAACGCACCGTACGGACTCGCAGTCCCCAAAGGCACGGATCCCAAGGTGGTGAAGGTGCTGCATGACGCGTTCAAGAAGGGGATGGAAGACCCGGAAAACCTGAAGATGATGGAGATGTTCGATCAGGAGCTGATGTACATGAACACGGCGGACTACAGCCGATACGCGATGGAGGCTTATGACAAGGAAAAAGTCATGCTGGAGCGTCTTGGCACGCGACTCAAGGAGTGATGCATGACGCAGCACCGTGCGCCGCTTCAAGTTCAAAGGTCGTGAGTGAGTGAATGAAATCTTCCCCTAAAAACCCCATGCCAGATTCGGTCGACTATTCGGTGCGCGGCCCTGTGGCCGTGCTGACGATCCACAATCCACCCGTCAATGGTCTTGCTCTGCGGGTCCGGCAAGGCATCGCGGAGTCCCTGCGCGCGGCGCTGTCGGACGATGCGGTCAAGGCGGTGATCATCCGCGGAGCGGGGAAGGGCTTCTGCGGCGGAGCGGACATACGCGAGTTCGGCAGCGACACGGGGCGCGCGGAACCGCACCTGAGAACCCTCTGCACGCTGCTCGAAGCCGCGCACAAACCGGTCATCGCTGCCATGCACGGAGATGCGGTGGGCGGAGGTCTTGAGCTGGCCCTGGCATGTCACCACCGAGTTGCCGCGAAAGGCGCGCGATTGGGATTGCCCGAAGTGAAGCTCGGCTTGCTGCCGGGTGCCGGAGGCACGCAGCGACTCCCGCGATTGATCGGCGTCGAAGCGGCGCTGGCAATGATCGTGAGCGGTGATTCTGCCGACGCGCAGCGTGCGTTGCAGCTCGGTCTTGTGGATGAGATCGCGGACGATGAACTGCTGTCTTTCGCCATCGAATTCGCAACGGGAAAATGCAAGTCGTTGGCAGAACAGTCGGCAGCACTTCCCGTCGTTTCCAGCCGGCCGTTGCGCCCGGAGGATGGCGTGGAAAGCCTTCGCGCTGCAAGGCAGAAATTGGCGGTCTCCAGGCATGCTTCATCGGCTGCGCGCGCATGCATTGAATGCATCGAAGCAGCGACGCGCCTGCCGATGGAGGAGGGCCTACGGTTCGAGCGCGAGAAGTTCGATGAGCTGCTGGCGTCGAATGAGTCCAAGGCCATGCGCCATCTGTTCTTTGCGCAGCGAGCGGCATCGAAGGTGCCCGGCATCCCGACCGATACCGCAGTGGCAAGAATCGAAACGGTGGGCGTCGTCGGCGCGGGAACGATGGGCGGCGGCATCGCGATGTGTTTTGCGAACGCGGGCATTCCCGTCACCGTGCTGGACACGAGTCGCGATGCACTGGAGCGCGGGATCGATCGCATCCGCAGCAACTACGCGAACAGCGTCTCTCGCAACTCGCTGAGCGCGCAGGCGATGGCCGAGCGCATGGCGCTGATTTCGACGTCGGTGGACGACAGTGATCTGCGAGAGGTGGATCTGGTGGTCGAGGCGGTGTTCGAAGACATGGACGTGAAGAAGGACGTCTTTCGACGCCTCGCGAGTGTGTGCAAACCGGGAGCGATTCTCGCCACCAATACCTCGCGTCTCGACGTGGATGAGATCGCCGCAGTCACGGGCCGAGCCGGCGACGTCATCGGGCTGCACTTTTTCAGCCCGGCCAACGTGATGCGGTTGCTTGAAGTCGTGCGTGGCAAGGAAAGTTCATCGCGCGTCATCGCCGCATCCATGCAACTGGCCAGGCGCATAGGCAAGCTCGCCGTGCTGGTGGGGTGCTGCGATGGATTCGTGGGCAACCGGATGCTGGCGCATTACAGCCGCGAGGCCGATTTCCTTTTGGAGGAGGGCGCAAGCGTGCAGCAGATCGATCAGGCATTGCAAGGCTTCGGCATGGCGATGGGACGGTTTGCGATGGCCGACATGGCGGGCCTTGATATCGCATGGTCGATCCGCAAGCGGCTCGCGGCCCATCGGCCGGCCCATCTGCGCTATTCACGGGTGGCCGACCGCATCTGCGAAATGGGCCGCTTTGGTCAGAAGACCGGCGCAGGCTACTACCGCTACGAAGCGGGTGGACGGCAGCCCATGGCGGATGCTGGGATCGAGGCGCTGGTCGAGCAATGCGCACGCGATGCGGGCATCGCTCGCCGCGTGGTGCGCGACGAAGAGATCGTGGAACGCACGATGTACGCGCTGATCAACGAGGGTGCCCGCATTCTCGAAGAAGGCATTGTTTCCAGGGCTTCCGATATCGATCTCGTGTATGTGAACGGCTACGGCTTTCCGGCATGGCGGGGTGGTCCCATGTTTCTTGCCGACTCGCTGGGCCTGGACAAGGTGCATGCACGGATCTGCGAATTCCACGCGCAGCACGGTGAGCACTGGGCTCCTGCGCCACTGCTCAAGACGCTGGTCGTGCAAGGAAGGACCTTCGCCCAAGCGTAGTCGTAGTCGCCTGCGCTCCCGCGCTCGTGCGCATATGAAAACACCTGTGGGGCCGAGCTTCGGACTCCTTGAGGAAGCGATATGGATTTGAACTACACGGAAGAAGAGCACGCGTTCCGGTTGCAGGTGAGAGCCTTTCTGCAAGCGCAGTTGCCGCAAGACATCCGCAGACGGGTGACCGAGCACAAGCGCATGCGCAAGCAGGACCACACGCGCTGGCACAAGATTCTGGCGAGGCAGGGCTGGGTGGCTCCGGGCTGGCCCGTCGAACATGGCGGGACGGGCTGGTCGCCGGTGCAGACCCACATCTTCGAGGAGGAATGTGATCAGGCCGGCGCGCCGCGCGTGATCGCTCTGGGCGTGAAGATGATCGGCCCGGTGCTGATCGCGTTTGGAAACGAAGAGCAGAAGCGCCGACATCTCGCGAGGATCTACAGCGGCGACGAGTGGTGGTGCCAGGGCTATTCGGAACCGGGCGCGGGCTCCGATCTGGCCTCGCTGGCCACCCGTGCGGAGCTGGACGGCGACGCCTTCATCGTGAACGGGCAGAAGACATGGACCACGCTGGGCCACTATGCCGACATGATGTTCTGTCTCGTGCGCACCGACCCGCACGCGAAGAAGCAGGAGGGGATTTCGTTCCTGCTGATCGACATGAAATCGTCCGGCATCACCGTGCGTCCCATCGTCACCATCGAGGGTGAACATCACGTCAATGAAGTGTTCTTCGACAATGTGCGCGTGCCCGTCTCCAACCTGGTGGGTGAGTTGAACAAGGGGTGGACCTACGCCAAGCATCTGCTCGGGCATGAGCGCTTCAGCATCGCGCAGGTGGGCAAATCCAAGCGCGAGCTGGTCACGCTCAAGCGCATGGCGCGTGAGCAGATGAGCGATGGGAGACCGATGATCGAAGACCCGCTGTTCGCGGAAAAGATGGCGCGTGTGGAGATCGAACTGATGGCGTTGGAGTTCACCAATCTGCGCCTGATATCGGCGGCGCAAAGCGGGCAGAAGATGGGCGCCGAGCCGTCCATTCTCAAGATCAAGGGCTGCGAAGTGGTGCAGAGCATCACGGAGCTGATGGTCGAGGTCGCAGGGCCGCACGGGCTTGCATGGAATCCTCGATTCAGGGATCTGGATGGCACGCGCGAGGTGGCGGGGGCCGCATGGTCAGGCCCTCTGGCTTCGGAGTATCTCGATGCGCGAAAGATTTCCATCTTTGGCGGTACGGACGAGATTCAGAAAAACATTCTTGCCAAGCTGTCGCTGGGTTTGTAGGCGGAGACATATCGTGGATTTTTCATTCAGCAGTGACCAGCGGATGCTGGCGGATTCGGTCGAACGCTATGTCAGCGCCAGATATCTGCCTGATGTGCGGATCGTGCGCGGCGCCGATGGCGCGCAGCAGCGCGAGATGCACCGGCGTGCCTTTGCGGACATGGGACTTTTCGGATTGACCATTGGTGAAGACTGGGGCGGCTTCGGTGGCGGCGGAACGGAGACGGCCATCGTCATGGAGGCGTTCGGCAAAGGCTTGGTCACCGAGTCCTGGGTGGGGAGTGCGCTTGTTTGCGCATCGTTGCTTGCGCAGTCAGGTAACGAGGTCCTGAAGGCGGAACTGCTGCCGCAGATCGCCTCAGGCGAGTTGCAGGTCGCCCTCGCGCATGCCGAGCCACAGGCGAGACACGCGCTCAGCGACGTCGAGACCACGGCCACGGCGCAGGGTGAGCACTTCGTTCTCAACGGTCGCAAGTCGCTGGTGGTGCAGGGCGGCAATGCGAAACGGCTGCTGGTGTCCGCGCGCACGTCGGGATCCAGGCGCGACGAGGAGGGGATTTCGCTGTTCGTGCTGGACCCTGAAGCGGAAGGCGTTTCATGCGTCCGGTATGCCACCCTGGACGGATCGAGCGCCGCAGACTTCGAGTTCAAGAATGTGCATGTGCTGGCGGCGGCAATGCTGCATGAGCCAGGCGGTGCGTTGCCGATGCTGGAGCACAGCGTGGACGCGGGCGCTACGGCGCTGTGTGCCGAGGCGGTCGGGATCATGTCGGCGCTCCTGAGTGCGACGCTTGACTATGTGAAGACGCGCAAGCAGTTCGGCGTGAACCTCTCTAGTTTTCAGGCGCTGCAGCACCGTCTGGTGGATATGCACATGCATATCGAGCAGGCCCGCTCGCTCAGCTGGCTTGCGGCCTCTAAGGTCAATGCGCTCGATACCTCGGAACGCAAGCGCGCGGTGTCTGCCGCGAAGTGGCGGGTGGGAACAGCGGCACGTCTTGTCGGGAAGGAAGCCATCCAGATGCATGGTGGAATCGGGATGACCGATGAACTCATCGTGGGGCACTACGTCAAGCGTCTGATGGCCATCGAGCAGACGTTCGGAGACACCGGCTATCACCTCAAGCGTTTCATCCAAGTGGCCTACGTCCATTGATGCGCAGGCCATTCACAAAGCACAAGCAAAGAGGAGACATCACACATGTCGCAAACCCATTTTCAGCACTGGCCTCTGGGATTACCGCGCCATCTGTCGACGCCGCAGACCAGCCTCTACTACAACCTCGAAGTCAGCGCACGGCGATTCTCTGACCGCGATGCCATCGTCTTCTATGACTCGCGCATCAGCTACTCTGAACTGAAAAATCAGGTCGATGTTCTGGCGGGCTATCTGCAGCAGCGTTGCGGCGTCAAGCGTGGCGACAGGGTGCTGCTGTACATGCAGAACTCACCCCAGTTCATCATCGGCTATTACGCTATTTTGCGTGCGGATGCGGTCGTGATTCCCGTGAATGCGATGAACAAGGCGATCGAGTTGGCGCACTACGCCAAGGACACCGAAGCGACCACCATTCTTGGCGCACAGGATCTGTATGAGCAGGTGCGCGAGGTGCAAAGGTCTGGCGATACCGATCTGCGCCACGTCGTCGTCGCCACGTATTCGGACTACCTTACCAAGCCCACGGAACTGAGCGTTCCCGATTTCGTCAGCCAGCCGCCGATCGACTGCTCGCCAGCTACCGCATGGCGCGATGCGCTCGCCGCCGGGTTGGCGCCGGGGCCGCATCTTGCGCAGCCGGACGACCTGAGCGTCATGCCCTACACCTCGGGTACGACGGGTCATCCCAAGGGTTGCGTTCACACCCATCGCACAGCAATGCACACAACCGTGGGCTCCATGGTGTGGGGCTACGCGCAGACCGAGGTGATCCTCGCGGTGATGCCCATGTTTCATGTGACGGGCATGCAAAGCGGCATCAATGGACCAATCTACACGGCGAGCACCATCGTGGTGATGCCGCGCTGGGATCGCGATACCGCGTCCGCCCTGATCAGCCGCTACCAAGTGAGTCATTGGACCTGCACGCCGACGATGGTAGTGGACATGCTCTCCAACCCCGATCTGGGACGTTACGACTTCTCCAGTCTGCGCCTGATGCGTGGCGGTGGCGCGGCTATGCCCGAGGCGATTGCGCAGAAGCTCAAGGATCTGTGCAACATCGAGTTTGTGGAGGGCTACGGTTTGAGCGAGACGATGATGACCTCACACACCAATCCCGTCCAGCGGCCCAAGAAGCAGTGCCTTGGCATTCCCATCTTCGACACCGAGTCGCGCGTCATCGATCCTGCGACTCTAAAGGAACTTCCACCCGGTGAAGTGGGTGAGATCGTGACCAGCGGTCCGCAGATCTTTCTGGAGTATTGGCGCAATCCGGAGGCGACGAAACAGGCCTTTTTGCACATCGACGGCAAGCGGTTCTTCCGGACCGGCGACCTCGGTAGCACGGATGCCGACGGGTATTTCTTCATCACCGATCGCCTCAAGCGCATGATCAATGCGTCCGGGTTCAAGGTCTGGCCTGCGGAAGTGGAGGCGCTGCTCTACAGGCATCCGGACATCCTGGAGGCCTGCATCGTCAGTACGCCGGACACTTACCGTGGCGAGTCGGTCAAGGCCATCGTGGTGCTCAAGCAGGGATCGCGTGGCAAGGTGTCCGAGGACGACGTCATCCGGTGGGCCAAGGAGAATATGGCCGCCTACAAGTACCCGCGTGTTGTGGAGTTCGTGGACGCGTTGCCCAAGTCAGCCACCGGCAAGGTGCAATGGCGCGAACTGCAGGAGCAGGAACGCGCACGCAAGGCGGCTTGAGGACGAGGCGCCGTCCGCTGCGCTTCAGCGCTGCAGCGCCAGCAGACTCGTGAGCTGCTGCACGAGCTCCAGAAATCTCGGCGCGACCTGTTTTTGCAACTGTTTGGCGGACACGGTCGCGGCGGACGAGCCGCAATTGAGCACGTAGGGGATGTTGCCATCGGGCGCGATGATCGGCGCCGCGAGCGTGTTGTAGGCCGAGTGGAACACGCCTGCGCTCAGGATGTATCCCAGCTTTTCATATTGCTGGATGCTCTCCAGACATTCGGTGCGGTGCTGGATCCAGA
Organism: Diaphorobacter sp. HDW4A; assembly: GCF_011305995.1. GTDB lineage: Bacteria > Pseudomonadota > Gammaproteobacteria > Burkholderiales > Burkholderiaceae_C > Diaphorobacter_A. The sequence continues at coordinate 1,980,639 of NZ_CP049910.1, forward strand.
AGGTCTCCTTCTGTTCATCGAGCTGCGCCAGCAACTGCAGGCGATCCTGCGAGCGCAGACCGGCCAGATGGGCCCATCCGAAGGACGATTCGGCCACGCTCAGCACCGAGCCCGCGCGCAGGCTCATGAGCAACTCGTTGTTGCTCTCCACCCGCTCGATCACCATCATGTTCAGGCCATGGCACACCGCCATGCTGCAGGCGCCGCGGAACTCGTTGGCCAGCTCCTGCATGTGCGGGCGGGCGAGCTCGACCAGGTTCATCCCGGCAATGGCGCTGTGCCCGAGGTGAAGCACAGAAAGCCCGGGGCGGAAACGTTCCCCGGCTGTTGGTACCAGCGTGCCGGTCTTGACCATGGTGTAGCAAAGACGCCAGACCGTGGGCTGGGGGAGTCCGGTGAGCCGCGCGATTTCGGAGCCCGACAGCTCGGGGCGCGCCGTTGTGAAGCAGCCCAGAACCTGCAGACCGCGCGCCAGTGCGGTCACGAATTGACGGTCTTTGGCCACGGTCTTTTTTGCCGGTACTTCGTTCGCGTCTGCTGCGGTCGATTTCTTGGTGGAACGCGGTGTGAGCTGTGTACTCATGCGGGTGCTCTTTCGCTTGTGTGTCTGGGCAATATCATGTAATCTATGCACTTGGCGATTAAGTTATTTGCATAGCGAATTATGTCACCTTTGGCAGATCCTGTTCACCCACGCGGAATATGCGTCGGACATCAGCGCATTCATGGCGTCGATGTGGGGTGCTGTCGCCGTCATCCGGGACGCGGGGTCGATGTGCACCAAGTGGTGCGCCTCGAATGTGCGGCGTCGATGGGACATGCTTTCGCTTCAGGATCAAGCCGGTCGGGCCGATCATATGTTCGGCGGTCGAGGATACACCGCGACGCCGCAGTCCAAGAAATTCACAGTAGCTGCCGAGGTGCGCCATGACGGAGTCCATATTGCTGTCTCCTTGGCGCCTGCGTGATCTGCAGTTGCGCAATCGCGTGGTGCTCTCGCCGATGCTGACCTATCAGGCGCGAGGCGGGGCGATCACGCCGTGGCATCTGGTCCATCTCGGACAGTTCGCGAGCGGTGGGGTAGGGCTGGTGTTCATGGAGTCCACCAAGGTCGATCCTCTCGGTTGCACCACATCGTCAGATCCGGGTCTCTGGTCGGATGAGTTCGTTCCCGCGCTGCGTCAGTTGACCGACTTCATTCATCAACAGGGTGCCGCTGCCGGCATACAGCTCGGGCATTCCGGCCGCAAGGCCCGCAACTCGTTGCCGTGGGAAGGGCGCAAACCGTTGATCGAGGTGCAGCGCGTGGACGGCAAAGGCGACTGGGAACTGATCGCTCCGAGCGCCCTGGCACATGGTGCAGGCGCTGGCGTTCCCCGGGCAATGACGCAGGCCGACATCGACGCGCAGATCGACCACTGGATCGCAGCCACGCGGCGTGCGGATGCAGCCGGGTTCGACGTGTTGGAAATCCATTGCGCGCATGGCTATCTGCTGCACCAGTTCCTCTCGGCGGCGGCGAACCGGCGCAGCGATCGCTACGGTGGATCACTCGAGAATCGCATGCGCTTTCCCCTGGATGTGGTGCGCGCTGTCAGAGCCGCCTGGCCGCAAGGCAAACCGCTGTTCGTCCGGGTATCGGCGGTGGATGAAAGCGGCGGCTCTCTGCAGGAAACGATTACCTTCGCGCAGCAGCTCAAGCGGGCTGGAGTGGACGTGATCGACTGTAGCGCCGGTGGCATGGCGGGCCCTGTGGGCGAGCATTCCGTGCGGCCTGCCTTCGGATATCAGGTGCCATATGCGACTGCCGTGCGGGCACGGGCCAGCATCGCCACCATGGCCGTAGGTCTGATCGTGCATGCGCAGCAGGCCGAGGCCGTGCTCGCTTCGGGCGCGGCCGATTTGGTGGCCATTGGGCGCGAGTTGCTGCACAACCCGCACTGGGTATTGGATGCCGCCGTGAAGCTGGGATGCGACAGGCCTTATGCGTCCTCACCGCCCAGTTACGCCTACTGGCTGGACAAACGCGCGCAGATCGGCGTCGACCGGGAGACGTCCACCTGGGGATTGGCCCCCGCAGAAGCCTTGGACAGCAAACGCTTTTTTTTGCCTGAATACTTGTGAATAAATAACTCGCATAGCAAATAAATAGGAGATGAGATGCAAGCACATGGACCATTGAAGGGAATCAAAGTCGTCGAGATAGGTGTGGCGATGGCCGGCCCGTTCTGCGCGATGCTGCTGGGTGACTATGGCGCCGACGTCATCAAGATCGAAAAGGTCGAGGGCGGTGACGACAGCCGCACATGGCCGCCATATTTTCACGGAAAGCTCAGCTACTACTACGCCAGCACCAACCGCAACAAGCGCTGTATCGCGCTCGATCTGAAGCAGCCCGAGGCCGTGGAGATCGCACGCGAGCTGATCCGCGACGCCGACGTGCTGGTGCAGAACTACCGTCCGGGCGCGCTCGACCGCATGGGGTTGGACTGGGAGTCGCTCTCCAAACTCAATCCAAGGCTGGTGTACTGCGCCATCTCCGGCTTCGGGCGCAAGGGAGACATGGCGCTCGATCCGGCCAACGATCTGTTCATGCAGGCGTTCTCGGGCGGCATGAGCGTCACCGGATTTCCGGGGCAGTCGCCGGTGAAGATGGGCATCTCGGTGGCCGATATCGGGGCCGGCATGTTCGCGGCGCTGGGCGTGATGATGGCGCTGCGCGAACGTGACCGCACGGAACGGGGGCAACGCGTGGACACCTCGTTGCTCGAAGGGCAAGTAGCCATGCTGGCCCACTTCTTCACACGTTATTTCGCGAGCGGCATCGTTCCCGGCCCGATGGGCGGCGGGGCCTTGAACAACCCCACGTACCAGTCCTATCAGGCGGCCGATGGCTGGATCGTCATCGCCGCTTTCAACGACCGCATGTGGCGCGGACTGGCGCAGGCCGTGGGCGCGCCCGAATGGCTTGAGGTTCCCGAGTATGCGACGCAGGACAAGCGCGAGGTCAAGCGTGAGGAAATCATCCGCCTGTTGGCCGAACGTATTGCAAAGAAGAACCAGGCGCACTGGCTGGAAGTGCTCTCGCAGGCCGGCGTGCCGTGTTCGCCAGTGCACCGACTCGACCAGGTGGCCGCGCACCCGCAGGTACATGCGGCGGAAATGATCCAGACGCTGATGGCCGATCAGCTCGGCGAGATTCGCATGGCCGGACTGCCCATCAAGCTGGAGCAGGCGCCCGGCAGCGTGCGCATGCCGCCGCCACGTCTGGGCCAGCACACCGAGGAGATCTTGAAGCAGGCAGGCCGCACGCAGGCAGACATCGACGCCCTGAGCGCGAGCCGCGCCGTGAAGCTGGATACGGGTTGGAACTGACGGAGGAAATCCATGAGCCTTTTGACTGAAGACGTGCGCCGGTTCATCGGCCACAAAAGTGAGCGCTTTGCTGCATGCGAGGCCATCGAGGGTGGCGCGGTACGGCGCTTTTGCCAAGCCATCATGGATGGCGACGAGGCCTACCGCGAGCAGGGCGCGACGCCGGGCGACGCACATGCCATCACGCCGCCGCTGTATCCGGTGTTCTCGTTCCGCACGCCGTTTGGCGCGAACGACGTGCTGACCGAACGCGCCAGCGACGGGCACTTCGACGGACTGGTGGCTGGCGTCGGCAATGGCTTGCCGGAGCTGCCGCTGCGCGGTCTGGCACTGCTCAACGGCGGTGCGGAAGTGGAGTTCTATCAGGACGCGATGGTGGGCGATCTGGTCTTCCAGCAGTCCACGTATCACGACATCGTCGAGAAGCAGTCCAAGGCGGGACCGATGCTGCTGGTCCGCATCGACACGCTCTACACCAACCAGCACGGGCAGGCCCTGCTGCGCTACCGCAGAACCCAGATCCGGAGATGAATGAAATGCAGCATTCCATGTGCTTTGAAGACGTGCAGGTAGGGCAGGAGCTGCCCGTGCTTGAAAAGGGGCCGCTCACCACCGCCCACTTGATGCGCTGGTCCGCCGCCATCGAAAACTGGCACAAGATCCATTACGACCTGCCGTTCGCGACGGAGCACGACAAGCTACCGGCGCTGCTCATCAATGGCTCGCTCAAGCAGCAGTTCATCGCCCAGCTGCTCAAGGACTGGGCGCGTCCTGCGGGCTGGGTCTGGAAGATCAGCTTTCAGTTCCGCGCGATGAACGTCGTGGGCGAGACGCTGGAGATATGGGCTCGGGTGACCGAGCTGCAGCGCGCGCCGAAATTCGGCCTCGTGCATCTGGAGCTTGGCATTCGCGGGCCGGACGGCAAGGACTCCGCGCCGGGCACGGCCGTGGTGGTCCTGCCGTATCGCAACGGTCTCGCCGTGCCGTATCCGTTCGTTCCGCCCGCCGAGCAGGAGGTCTGCCCAGCATGAAGCGAAACGCCTATTCGGTGCGCGTGGTTCCCAACGTCCACAACCTGCTCGGCGAGTGCCCTATGTGGCATCCGGTGGAGCAGCGTCTCTACTGGATCGATACGCGCCTGCCCGCAGTGATGCGCCAGGAAGAGGACGGTTCGGTGTCGCAGTGGCCCATGCCCGTGAACATCGGCTCCTATGTGTTCCGCGAGCAGGGCGGGCTGATCGCCGGTCTGCAGACCGGGTTCAGCGAGATTGCGCTCGACGATTTCAGCGTCGCGCCCCGCGTCAATCCCGAGCCGCACAAGCCGCTGAACCGACTCAACGATGGCCGGTGCGATCGCCGGGGCCGCTACTGGGCCGGCACGCGCGACCCCGGAAACGACTGCGCGAGCGGATCGCTGTACTGCCTCACGTCCGACTTCGAAGTCAGCAAGAAGGACGAGGGCTTCATCGTTCCCAACGGACTCGCGTTCAGCCCGGATGACCAGAGCCTGGTGTTCGGCTGCACGCGTGGCGACACCATCTACCGATACGACTTCGATCTGCCAAGCGGAGATATCGGCAACCGCCGCATCTTCATCGACACGTCGGGCACACCGTGGCGCGTCGATGGCGCGACGTTCGATTCCGAGGGCTTCTACTGGGCCGCCCTGATCGGTGGCGGAGCCATCGGCCGATTCGACGCGAATGGCCGGCTGGATCGCTTCATTCCGCTGCCCTACCAGTACCCGACGATGTGCAACTTCGGTGGCAAGGATCTCGATGTCCTGTACGTCACCACGGGCACGTTCTTCGTCGACGAAGACGGACGCCGTCGCCAGCCGCTGGCCGGTTGCATGTTCGCCATCCATGGCCTCGGCGTGCAGGGTGTTCCCGAACCGATTTTCCCCGGCTGACAAACAAGGAGACATCCATGACGGATCTACCCAAACGCGTTCAGATCAACGAAGAGGGGCCACGAGAAGGCTTCCAGATCGAGAAGACCGCTATCCCCACACAGCGCAAGATCCAATTGATCGACGCGCTCTCGCAAACCGGTCTTAAGCAGATTCAAGTTGTGTCGTACGTGAATCCGCAGCGGGTTCCCGGCATGGCCGATGCCGATGAGGTGGTCGCCGGCTTCACGCGCCAGCCCGGTGTGCGCTACACCGCACTGTGGTTGAACAAGACGGGATTCTTGCGCGCGGTCGCGGCGGGCAAGCTCGACGTGTCGGGCACGCTGTCGCTGACCGCCTCGGAACGTTTTCTCGCCAGGAACCAGGGACGCACGCTGGCCGAGAACATCGCCGCCCAGCACGAGATGGCGACGCTCTACAAGATGAACAAGGTGCCGGTGCGGCGCGCCAGCGTCATGTCGGCATTCGGGTGCAACTACCAGGGCGACGTCGGCGTGGCCGATGTGCTCGATCAGGTGCGCCAGCTTCTCGAGATCGCGCAGCAGCACGAGTTCAGGATCGAGGTGCTGTCGCTCGCCGACACCATGGGCTGGGCAACGCCGCTTGCGGTCAAGCGCCTCGTGGGGGCGGTGCGCGAGCGCCATCCGGAGCTTGCGGTGGCGCTGCATCTGCATGACACGCGCGGCATGGGCATTGCCAACGCATACGCGGGCCTGGAGATGGGCGTGTCGATCTTCGACGCGGCCGTGGCCGGTCTGGGCGGCTGCCCGTTCGCCGCCAACAAGGGCGCGGCAGGCAATGTCTGCACCGAGGATCTGGTGTTCATGCTCCATGAAATGGGCATCGAGACCGGCGTCGATCTCGACCGCCTGATCGAGGTCGCGTTTCTCGCCGAAGACATCGTGGGACGTCCGTTGCCCGGCAGCGTGAAGGCGGGCGGAGCGCTGGATGTGCTGCGCAAGCGCGTCAAGGAGGCAAGGCAATGAGCAAGACCTTCAAAGCGCGCCTCGCTGCTGGCGAGCAGCTCATCGGGTTGTGGTCCAGCCTCGGCAGCGCCTTCGCCGCCGAAGTGTGCGCGGCCAGTGGCATGGACTGGCTGCTGATCGACAGCGAGCACGCGCCCAACGACCTCTGTACCATTGTCGCTCAGCTGCAGGCGCTGGGAGGCTATCCGGTGGAGGCCGCGGTGCGGCCACCGTCGGATGCGCCGTGGATGCTCAAACAGATTCTCGACGCGGGCGCACGCACGCTGCTCGTTCCCATGGTCGAGACCGCAGAGCAGGCACGCGCGGTCACGCTCGCGTGCCGCTATCCACCGCACGGCATCCGTGGCGTCGGAGGCAGCTCGCGCGCCACGCGGTTCGGGTTGGACAAGACCTATCTGCACAGCGCGAATGACGACATCTGCCTGATGCTGCAGATCGAATCCAGGCGGGCCATCGATGGTCTGGACGAGATGCTGGAAGTGCCGGGCGTCGACGGCTATTTCATCGGCCCGGCGGATCTCGCGGCCGACATGGGATACCTCGGAAACATCGAGCACCCCGATGTGCAGAAGGTGATCGAACAGACCATCGTGCGCATCAAGAATGCGGGCAAGGTCGCCGGCATCCTGATCGCCAATCCCAAGCTCGCGCACCGCTATCTGGAGCTCGGCGCCCGGTTCGTCGCCGTCGGCAGCGACGTCGGTGTGCTGGTCAACGGCGTCAGTGCCCTGTCGAGAGAGTTCCGAGCCAAGGCGGCGCAGCAGACCACCGCGTGAAATCGACGCCATCCCACATCCCACACATTCCACATCCATTCACAGAAACCCAAAGAAGGCCGAGCCATCATGCATACCGACTCCACCACTCCCTCTCCTTTCGCATTGCCCGACGAAGTCAAGAGCTTCTGCGAAGTCGCGCGCCGCATCGTGCGCGAAGAACTTCTGCCGCTTGAGCAGGAATACCTCGCAAGCGACAAGCATGCCTACGGCGTGAAGGAAACGATCAATCTGAAGAACGTGTTCGGCGAAGACGTGGTCAAGCGCCTCACGAAGCTCTCGCACGACACGGGGCTGTGGAACCTCATGGTGCCCGAGGAGCATGGCGGCAGCGGTCTGTCCATGCTCGCGCAGATCGCGATCCTCGAAGAGTTCAACTACACGCCCGTGCCGTTTCCGTTCGCGAACGTGCCGAACATTCTCTATCAGTGCAAGGGTGAGCAGATCGAGCGCTTTCTGAAGCCGGTCATCCGTGGCGAGAAGACCACCTGCTTCGCGCAGACCGAGCCGGACGCAGGCTCCGACCCGGGCGGCATGATGCGCACCAAGGCGGTTCGCGACGGCGATGACTGGGTTCTGAACGGCACGAAGATGTGGATCTCGATGGCGGCAGAGTCCGACATCATCATGGTGCAGGCCGTGACCGACGAGGAAAAGCGCCAGCGCGGCGGCATCACCATGTTTCTGGTGGATCGCAACAATCCCGGCATGCGCATTGAAGAGTGCGGCATTCGCACCTGGCTCGGCCCCAAGCCATCCCAGTACGTGATCCATTTCGACAACTGCCGCGTCAGCAGCAAGGACGTGCTCGGTGAAGTCGGCAAGGGCTTCACGCTGGGACAACGCTGGCTCACCATCCACGACCGCCTGCTGCGCGGACCCTACGCGCTGGGCAAGATGCAGCGCGCACTCGACATGTCGGTCGAATGGTCCAAGCAGCGTGTCACCTTCGGCAAGCCGATCTCGGAACGTCAGGCCATCCAATGGAAACTGGTGGATATGTACATCGACCTCGAAGCGCTGCGCACGCTGACCTATTCGGTTGCGGCGCGTGCCGATGCGGGCGAGGACGTGCGCACCGAGGCCGCTCTCGTCAAGCTGGTGTCCACCGAGTGGGGCGCACGCAGCGTGAACGAAGCCATCCAGGTGCACGGCGCCATGGGTGAATCGCTCGAGCTGCCGCTGACGCTGTTCTACCGCTATCTGCGCCACGCGCAGATCGGCGGTGGCACCAGCGAAATCCAGCGCGTGCTGATCGCTCGCAAGTTGCTGGCGTAAACCGCAGCGTCGCGGCCACTGCCCACGTGCGTGGGCGGTGGCCGGTGGATCCCATAAAAGCAGGAGACAAAAAATGCATCCAATTTCGCGATGGGCGCGGCTTGCGATTTCAGCGAGCATTGCGCTGGCCTGTGGAATGATCGGCGCGCCGGGTCTGGCGCAGGCGCCGTATCCGCAGAAGACCATTGAGATCGTGGTTCCGTATCCGCCGGGAAATGCCGCCGATGTGGTCGCGCGGCTGATCTCGGATCGATTGGGGCAGCGCCTTGGCAAGCCGGTCATCATCCAGAACCGGCCCGGCATGTCGGGCGGGCTCGGCACGCAATCGGTGGCGCGGGCGGAACCCGACGGGTACACGTTGTTGATGGGGTCCACTTCGTTCACGCTCAATCCGGCCGTGTACGCCAAGCTGCCGTACGAGATGGAGCGCGATTTCGCGCCGGTGGCCGTTCTCACCAATGGCGCGGGCATGTTGCTGATCGCCTCGCCGGATCTGCCTGCCAACTCGGTCAAGGAACTGGTCGAACTGCTCAGGAAGGACCCGGAGCGCTTCAACTACGCGCACATCGGTCGCGGCTCGCTGCAGAGCCTGACGATGGAAAGCTTTCTGGCCACCACCGGAACCAAGGCCACGGCGGTCAGCTACAAGGGCAGCTCGCAGGCGCTCACCGATCTGGTCGGTGGGCGCGTGGACCTGATGTTCGATGCGCCCGCTTCATCCCTGGCCATCGTGCAGTCGGGCAAGGCCAAGGTACTCGCCCTCAGCCGCGTGGAGCGCTCGCCGCTCTACCCCCAGTTGCCGTCGACGCGCGAGTCGGGTGTGCCGTCGCTCAAGGATTGGAATATCTACGGATGGGTGGGACTTCTGGCGCCCGCCAAGACACCTCGGCCCATCGTCGAGCGCCTCAACAAGGAGCTCATGGACATCATGCATCTGCCGGAAGTCAGGAAGCAGGTCGCTGAGATGAAGCTGGAAGTGGTTCCGCCCAACTCGACGGCGCAGGCGAAAGAAATGCTGCTCGCGGACATGCGGCGTTGGCAGGAAATCGCCACCGCCGCAGGCATGGAAAAAGAGTGACGGACGCGATTCGTTTTTTGAAAGGTCAGATTGTGAAGATTTTGGTTCCAGTGAAACGCGTGGTGGACTACAACGTGAAGGTCCGAGTCAAATCGGACGGCACGGGTGTGGACATTGCGAACGTGAAGATGTCGATGAACCCGTTTGACGAGATCGCCGTCGAAGAAGCCGTTCGCCTGAAGGAAAAGGGCGTGGTCACGGAAGTGATCGCGGTGTCCTGCGGCGTCACGCAGTGCCAGGAAACCCTGCGCACCGCGATGGCCATCGGCGCGGATCGCGGCATCTTGGTCGAGACAACGCAAGAGCTCCAACCTCTGGCCGTCGCCAAGCTGCTGAACGCGCTGATCGCCAAGGAACAGCCCGGTTTGATCATCCTCGGCAAGCAAGCCATCGACGACGACTCCAACCAGACCGGCCAGATGCTGGCTGCGCTGGCCGATCTGCCCCAAGCCACCAACGCCTCAAAGGTCGAAGTCGCTGGCGACAAGGTCTCGGTCACGCGTGAAGTGGACGGGGGTCTGGAAACTCTGAGCCTGAACATCCCTGCCGTCATCACCACCGACCTGCGTTTGAACGAGCCACGTTATGTGACTCTGCCGAACATCATGAAGGCCAAGAAGAAGCAGCTGGACACGTTCAAGCCTGAAGACCTGGGCGTTGATGTGATCCCGCGTCTGAAGACCGTGAAGGTCTCTGAGCCCGCCAAGCGTGGCGCTGGCGTGAAGGTGCCGGATGTGGCCGCGCTGGTCGACAAGCTCAAGAACGAAGCGAAGGTGATCTAACCCCCTGCGCCGCTTCGCGTCTTCCCCCAAGGGGGACGACACCATCGGTGCGGGGCGGCCCTTCCTCGGTGTCCCTCGCCTGGGCCGTGCCAGATTCCTGGTCAACTGGTGATGCCGATGCCTCAAAAAATTCAAGAGAAAGAAGAATCACATGACCTCTCTCGTTATTGCAGAACACGACAACACTTCAATCAAGAGCGCCACGCTGAACGCCGTCACCGCAGCCAAGGCATGCGACGCAGACGTGCACGTTCTGGTGGCGGGTGAAGGCGCAGCCGCTGCTGCCCAAGCCGCAGCACAAATCGCTGGCGTTTCCAAGGTGATTCTGGCTGAAGGCGCAAGCCTGAAGAATGGCCTGGCCGAGAACGTTGCCGCTCAAGTTCTGGCCATCGCGTCGAACTACAGCCACATCTTGTTCCCCGCCACGGCCGCAGGCAAGAACGTCGCCCCGCGCGTTGCTGCCAAGCTGGACGTGGCACAGATCAGCGACATCACCAAGGTGGTTTCGGCTGACACCTTCGAGCGCCCGATCTACGCGGGTAACGCGATTGCCACCGTGCAGTCTGTTGACGGCACCAAGGTCATCACCGTGCGCGGTACGGGCTTTGATGCAGCGCCAACAACGGGTGGTTCCGCTACCGTTGAAACGGTTGCCGCAGTGGCCGATTCCGGCAAGAGCGCCTTCGTGGGCCGCGAAGTCACGAAGAACGATCGTCCCGAGCTGACCGCAGCCAAGATCATCGTCTCCGGTGGTCGCGCGCTGGGCTCGGCCGAGAAGTTCACCGAAGTGATGACGCCGCTGGCCGACAAGCTGAACGCAGCCATCGGCGCAAGCCGCGCAGCGGTGGACGCAGGCTACGCTCCGAACGATCTGCAAGTCGGCCAGACGGGCAAGATCGTTGCGCCTCAGCTGTACATCGCCGCCGGTATCTCCGGTGCGATCCAGCATCTGGCCGGCATGAAGGACTCCAAGGTGATCGTGGCGATCAACAAGGACGAAGAAGCGCCGATCTTCTCGGTGGCGGATTACGGCTTGGTGGCCGACCTGTTCGTGGCTGTGCCTGAAATGGTCGCTTCGGTGTGATTTGAAAGTGATGAACAAGCAATAGAAAGGGAAGAGATGAGCTCCATTTATCTGGTACTGGACATGCAGAACGATCTGGTTCATGCGGGTGGGCCCAACGGCAAGTCGCCTCTGGGCGAACAGGTGGTCGCGCGCGATGTCGTCAACAAGACCGCGCGAGCCATTGCCAAGGCGCGCGATGCAGGCGTTCCGGTCGCCTTCGTGCGTGTCGGCTTTTCACCGGATTACCGTGAATGCCCCAAGGGCTCTGCCGTGTTTTCGGGCGCACCCGCAGCCGGCATCTTCAAACTGGGCGCATGGGGCACCGAGATTCATCCTGCGCTTGGAAAGCGCGAAGAAGATGCGCTGATCACCAAGCACCGCGTGAGCCCGTTCTATGCGACGGATCTGGAGGTGTTGCTGCGCACGTTGGGCGTCAAGCGCATCTATTGCTCAGGCGTCGCTTCGCAGGCGGTGGTGCAGGCCACCGTGCGCGATGCCCATGACCGCGACTTCGATGTCGTGGTTCTCGAAGACTGCTGCGCTGGGCCTTCGGCAGAAGAGCATCGCAACTCCATGCAGAGCATAGCGCGCTTCTGCAGAACGGAGTCATCCGAAGCGATGCGGTTTGAAACCCTGATCTGAGATCGCAAAAAGAGCGCTTTTAGCGCAGGAGTTCCGGACAGTGAATGGTGCCCGGTTCGGTGTCGGGCGCAACCTTTGGTAGAGGAGACATGGTGCTATGACAATCAAACGAAAAGCCTGCATTGCAGGGATATTTGAGCATCCCACACGCAAGGCGACGGACAAGTCGGTGGCGCAACTGCACGCCGAATGCGCGCAGGGCGCGTTGGCCGACGCGGGGCTGAGCAAGGACGACGTCGATGCCTATTTCTGCGCGGGCGACGCGCCCGGATTCGGCGTGATGGCGATTGCGGATTACATGAATCTGCGTCCGCGTCACATCGACACGACGGAGACTGGCGGCTCGTCCTATCTCATCCACGTGGCGCATGCCGCGCAGGCCATCGCACTGGGCAAGTGCAACGTGGCGTTGATCACGCTCGCGGGCCGGCCGCGCTCCGAAGGCAGCTCGGGCACGGTGGTGCGTGGTGCTTTCCTCAATCCCAACGTACCGGAGTCCCCGTTCGAGCTGCCGTATGGCATTGCCTTGGTCAACGGCTATGCGATGGCGGCCATGCGGCACATGCACGAGTTCGGAACGACCTGCGAACAGCTGGCCTGGGTGAAGGTTGCCGCGTCGCATCACGCGCAGTGGAACGAGCACGCCATGCTGCGTGAGCTGGTCACTGTCGATGACGTGCTGCAGTCGCCGATGATTGCAGACCCATTGCGCCGCATGGATTGCTGTGTGGTTTCGGATGGCGGCGGTGCGTTGATTGTCACCAGGCCCGAGATCGCGCGCAGTCTCAAGAAGCCCGTCGTGAACATTCTGGGTGCCGGAGAGGCCGTCAAAGGCCAGAGCGGTGGTGATGTGGACCTCACCTATACCGGAGCGCGCCAATCGGGTGCGGCCGCGTTCGAGGAGGCTGGCGTGAGGCCGTCCGACATCCGGTATGCATCGATCTACGACAGCTTCACCATCACGGTGCTCATGCAACTGGAGGATCTCGGCTTCTGCAAGAAGGGCGAGGGCGGCAAGTTCGTCGCCGACGGAAATCTGATCTCCGGCATCGGCCGCCTTCCCATCAACACCGATGGCGGCGGGCTGTGCAATAACCATCCGGCCAATCGCGGTGGCATCACCAAGGTCATCGAGGCGGTGCGTCAGCTGCGCGGCGAGGCACATCCCAAAGTGCAGGTTCCCGACTGCCATCTCGCGTTGGCGCATGGCACGGGCGGCTCCATCGGAACGCGCCACGGCAGTGCCACGCTGGTGCTGGAGCGGGTGTGATCGACGGGTGTGTGAAGCGCCGCACGACGGCTTGCTGCGGCAAATGTTCGGATCGAACGGAGACAACAGGATGAGCAAGAATTTCAAGGACCGCGAAATCAACGTGGAGCCCGCGATGAACATCGGCGACGAGCCCTACTTTGCGGCCGCTGCCGAAGGCCGGTTGCTGCTGAAGAAGTGCCAAGACTGCGGTCGCCATCACCACTATCCGCGCGGCATCTGCCCGTTCTGCTTCAGCAGCGCGGTGCAATGGACCGATGCCGCTGGGAAGGGCTCCATCTACAGCTGCACCGTTGTGCGCAAGGGGGGTTCCGAGCCCTTCTGTCTCGCCTATGTCGAGCTGGACGAAGGCCCGCGGATGCTGACCAACATCGTCGACTGCGATCTGGATGCCGTGCGGATCGGGCAGCCCGTGCAGGTGACATTCAAGAAGACGGTGAGGGGAACCTCTCTGCCGATGTTCACGCCGACGGACCGCTGATCGCCATGGAGACCATGTCAATGAAGAACACGGCAATGATGTCCATCGCGCGTTTTGCGAGTTCATTCGATGCCTCGCGGCTGGACGAACGACATTACCGACAGGTGTCGCGCGCTTTGCTCGACACCTGCGCTGCAGGGATGGCCGGGCGCCCGGAACCCGCCAGCCTGATCGCGGCAAGGTATGCCGCCGAACTGGGTGCGGGATCAGGCAGCCGGCTATGGGGCGACGCGTCTGCTCAACCCGTGGACCCGGAAGCCGCAGCGCTCTGCAACGGCGTCGCTGCCCATGTGCTCGACTACGACGACGTCACCGAGCCCATGCGCGGACATCCCAGCGTGGCGCTGCTTCCGGCGCTTCTGGCTCTGGGTGAATCGGTGGATGCCTCCGGCCAGGATCTGGTTTGTGCATATGTCGTCGGCTTCGAAGTGCTGTGCCGCCTCTCGCGCACGATGGCCAATGCGCACTACGTCAAAGGCTGGCACTCCACATCGTCGCTCGGCACCTTGGCGGCAACCGTGGCTTGTGGGCGATTGCTTCATCTGAACGAAGACCAGATCGCCGATGCAGTAGGTCTTGCCATCGCGCAGAGCGCAGGCGTGCGCGCCAATTTCGGCAGCATGGCCAAGTCGTTTCAGGCTGGGCAATGTGGAGCGGCGGCGGCGGTGCGCGCGGTCAGACTGGCGCGCCTTGGATTGACGTCGTCGAGAGGGGCACTCGATGGTGCCTTCGGTTTCATGCAGCTTTACGCCCAGGGAGAGTCTCTCGATGGGGTGTTCTCCGACATGCAAGGCGGCGAAGAGCTGGAGCTGGAACTGATCCGCAGCGGACTGGAGATCAAGAAATACCCGATGTGCTACGCCACGCACCGCGCGGTCGATGGCCTTCTGGAGCTGCGTGCCGAGCATGGGTTCTCGCTGGCGGACATCGAGAGCATCCGCGTGGTCGCAAGTCCCGGTGCGCTGGTGGCACTGATCCACACCCGGCCCGTGACGGGATTGGAAGGCAAGTTCAGCATGCAGTACGCCCTGACGGCCGCGGCGCTGGACGGTGCCGTGAGCCTGGCCAGCTTCACCGATTCTGCGGTGATGCGCCCGGAGATCCAGACCGCGCTTGCGCGCGTGACGACGCACGACGGAGAGGGCCCTCTTTCACCGCGATGGAGCAACGTGCAGATAGCGCTGAAAGATGGCCGGATGCTGGAGCGCCGCGTGCAGACGCTGCGCGGATCGGCCCGCATCCCGCTCGGCGATGGCGAGTTGGAAGCCAAGGTGCAGGACTGCTTTTCGTGGGGCGGTCAATCCGATGCGGCCGCGTCGTTCATACGGGCCGCAGGCATGCTGAAGGATGTGAGCGTCAAAGAACTGCTGGATGCGATGGTTTGACGGCAGCGCACGCTCAGTCTTTGGTTGGGGTCCCGGACTTGAATAGGTGGATGGTTTCGCCGCGTGAAAGCATCTCCACCAGCTGGGAAATGCGTCTGGCGCGGGTCTCGTGTTTCACTGCCGTCTGGATGCGCCACAGCACCGCGTAGCGATTGGCTGCGTTGACCGTGGCAAAGAACGCCTTGGCCTTTGGATTGGCTTCGAGCGCGACGAGCAAATCATCGGGGATCGTGGACGTGCGTGCGCCGTCATAGGCCCGCGCCCATCGCCCGTCAGCTTTGGCGGCTTCTATCTGCGCATGGCCCGGCGCCTGCATGCGACCGGCTTCGATCAGCGCAGCGACCTTGTCGACGTTGACTTTTGACCAGATGCTGCGCGCGCGTCGCGGCGTGAAGCGCTGGAGAAAATGCTGGTCGTCGAGGCCCTTCTTCTGGCCATCGATCCAGCCCCAGCACAGCGCGATCTCGACGGCCTCCGGGTAAGTGACGCTGGGTTCATTCGCGCCGCGCTTGGCGATCTTGAGCCAGAGACCGTCGGAGCTGGCGTGATGTTTCTTGAGCCAGGCTTCGAAAGCCCTGGCGCTCTTGAACAGGGTCGGGGCCGGGTCGAGTGGGGTGGTGGATTTGGCAGCGCTCATCACCCGGAGTGTGCCGCAAGACACTTGCGCGGGTTGCCGCGCAGTGTCGTGGGATCGGGGTTCTGAATTGCCGAATGCTTCAGGTCACCTTGATGTTCAGGCGTTGAATCACTTCCCGAAAGCGCTTGATCTCATTGCGGTAGAAGACGTTCAGTTCGTCAGCAGGGAGATAGGTGGGCTCGATGCTCTGGGTGAGCATCTTCTCGCGGACCTCCTCCTTGGCGAGTGCCTCCTTGGCGGCTGCGGACATGCGGTCGAGCATGTCCTTGGGGCTTCCGCTGCGCGCGAACAGGCCGTACCACTGCGTGACTTCGACACCCTTGTATCCGGCTTCTTCCACGGTGTGCACGTCAGGCAATGTAGATGCGCGGCGTGATGACGCCACCGCGAGCGCCTTGACCTTGCCGGACTTGATGCCTACGGTCGCGGGGCCTACGCCCACAAAGGCGAGAGCGAGCTGGCCTCCCATCACTTCCTGAATGGCGGGGACGTCGCCCTTGTAGGGCACATGGACCATGTCCAGCTTCGTTGCGGTTTTGAAGATCTCTCCGCACAGATGCCCCGATCCGCCGATGCCGCTGCTACCGAACGCCAGCTTGCCGGGGTTCTTTTTTGCGTAGGCGATCAGGTCGGCGACGCTGTTGATTCCGAGCTCGGTGCTGACGGCCAGCACGACCGGCACGGCAGCGACCATGCACACGGGCGCGAAATCCTTCAGTGCATCGAAGGGCTGGTTGGGGTAGAGCGTCGGGTTGGTGCCATGCGTTGCCGAATTGCCCATCAACAGCGTCTGGCCATCCGGCGGTTGCTTGGCCACGAACGCCGTGCCGATGTTGCCGTTGGCGCCGGCGCGGTTGTCCACTACGAAGGTGGTGCCGAGACTCTTGCCCATATTCTCGGCCAGAAGGCGGCACAGCAGATCGTTGGTGCCACCGGCCACGAACGGCGAGACCATGGTGACGGGCCGGGTGCTCAGGGGGGCAGCCATGGTCCAAGGCGCCGTGGCACCCAGGGCAAGCGCGGTCGCTAATGTGCGCCGTTGACGTGCGTGCTGGGTGAGTCTCCGTGATTTTTCTGTGTTCATGATGAGATGAAAGAGTGGTCGGAATCGGTGGCAGGTGCAAGCACGGTCCGCAGTCGCCGAGAGGGCGATGGTTGAACTTTGGCATGAAGACCGGGCTTGCGCCGAGGCGATGGTTTTCTGTCCGCCGCCGGTGATGCTTGTTTCATATTTCGCACTGCGAATAAACTATTCGAAATAATTTAGCACAGCCCCCAAGAGACGCACTAGGGAAACACCCGCATATGGATGGATGCACGGTCGGTGCGACCGTCAACTGCGCATTGGCGTACTTGCACGCGAAACCTAGGGTTAACTCTAGTACTCGAATTGAGATAGCGTATTAAATTCGCTTCATCGAAATCAATTCGATGTATCGAATTTAACAGGTGACTTCATGGACTTGGGTTTGTTGGAACGCGTAGTGATCATTTCCGGTGCTGGTCGCGGGATTGGTCGGGTCACGGCTCTCACGTTTGCGCAGGAAGGTGCGCGCGTGGTGGTCTGCGATGTGGATCTCGAAGCCGCCCAGCAGGTGGTGGGCGAGATCGAGGCGGCCGGTGGTGCGGGCATGGCATCGCGCTGCGATGTGCGTGATGAGTCGCAGGTCCAGTCGGTGGTGAACGAAGCGATTGCGCGATTCGGCCGGGTCGACGTGATGGTGAACAACGCCGGCATCTCCAAGGACGTGTCCCTGCTCAAGATGACCGAAGAGCAGTGGGATTGGGTGATGGACGTGAACGTGAAGGGCTCCTTCCACTTCTGCCGCGCGGTGCTGCCGTCGATGCGCGAGAACAAGTGGGGACGCATCATCAATCTGTCCTCGCGCTCGATGTTCGGCAACCCCGGCCAGACGAACTACACGGCCTCCAAGATGGCGATCATCGGCTTCACGCGCTCGCTGTCGCTCGAGCAAGCGCGCCATGGCATCACGGTGAATTCCGTCGCGCCGGGCTTCGTCGAGACCGAAGGCATGAAGGGGCTGGAGATCTATCCGCGCCTGCGTGAGATGGCATTGGCGAAGAATCCGGTCGGCTTTCTGGGCGAGCCCAAGGACATCGCCGGAATGATCACCTTCCTCGCGTCAGAGCAGGCACGCTACGTCACCGGCACCAATGTGCTTGTGACCGGTGGCCGTTTCTCATCCTGATTTCCAATGAACGTCTACAGGAGAGAACCGCATGACCACGGCCATCGAAGACATTGAAAGCAAGGTCCTGTACTGGGACGATCTGCCGGTGGGGGCGAGCTATCTCACCCCGTCGCGCACCATCACGGAAGCAGACGTTGGCGCATTTGCGGGGCTGACCGCAGATTTCAACAGCCTGCATGTAGACGACGTCTATGCCAGGAGCACCCTATTCGGCCAGCGCGTGGCGCATGGGCTGCTGGTGGCCTGCGTCAGCGTGGGTCTGGTGACCCGCAGCCGCGTGCACCAGTTCATGGAGAAGGCGCAGATCGCGGTGCTGGAAAACAAGCTCCAGTTTCCCAGCCCGACCTTCATCGGCGACACCGTCACCGTGCGCGTCGAAGTGCTCGAGCAGCGCGAAACCAAGAAGAAGGAGCGCGGCATTCTGATCGTTCGCCGCCTCACCACCAAGCAGACGGGCGAAGTGGTCGTCGATTCGACGGTCGCCATGCTGATGCACAGAAAGCCCGAGTAAGACATCATGAGCATCTATACGTTTTCCGATCTCACCAAGCTGGCCCTGCCCGATTCCATCGCTCTGATCGGGGCCTCAGAAAAGCCTGAAAGCATTGGCGGCCGCACGCTGGACAACATTGTCCAGCACTCGCAGTACAAGGGCCGCTTGCATCTGGTGAATCCCACGCGACAGACGATTCACGACATGCCATGCTTTCCGTCGGTCTCTGCGATCGATGATCCCGTCGATGTCGCGCTGATCACTGTGCGTGCCGATCATGTGTTGCCGTCGCTGCGCGAATGCGCGGCCAAGGGCGTGAAGTTCGCCATCATCCAGAGCTCGGGCTTCGGTGAAGTGAACGAAGAGGGCAAGCGCATGGAGCAGGAGATGCTGGCGATTGCGCGCGCAAGCGGCATGCGCATCTACGGTCCGAATTGTCCGGGGCTGAACAACATCAACGCGCGTCTAGGCATGACCTTCTCGCCAGCGTTCAAGCTCGACCTGATGCCGGGCCCGATCGGCCTCGCCACGCAAGGCGGCGGCATGGGGCGCACCGTGCTGCAGGCCATGGCGCGCGGCATGGGCACGGGTCTGTGGTTCTCGGCGGGCAACGAGGTGGATCTGGAGGTCAGCGACTTCATCCACTACATGGCGACGGCCAGCGACATCAAGGTGATCGCCGCCAACATCGAAGGCGTGCGCAACGGCCCCAAGTTCCTCGAAGCCTGCCAGCACGCAGCGCGTCAGGGCAAGCCGGTGGTGGCACTGAAGATCGGCAAGTCGGAATACGGCGCGAAGGCGGCCGCTTCACATACTGCAGCGATTTCGGGATCGGCGGAAGTCAACAGCGCCGTGTTCAAGGAGCTAGGCGTGGTCGAGGTCAACGACATCGACGAGCTGATCGACACGGCGGCCCTGCTGGCCCATGGCAAGCCGACCGGCAAGGAAAAGATCGCGGTCTTCAGCTACTCGGGCGGCACCGCGGCGTTCGCGGCCGACCAGATCGGCGCTGGTGACCTCGAGCTTTCGACATTCGGCGAAGGCACACTGGCCAAGCTGCGTGATTGCCTGCCGTCCTTCGCTGCGATGAACAACCCCGTTGATACGACCGGCGCGGTGCTAGCGGATCCCGAGATTGGCTACCAATCCCTGAAGGCGATTGCAGAAGACGCCGATGTCGGCATGGTGTTCTACCCGATCCCGTTCGACTACGGCCGCGACACTGATATTGCCGCGCAGAACGCGGTGCGTGTGAAGAGCGAAATCACCAAACCTCTGATGATGGCGTGGATGAGCGACAAGCGCGGCCTCGGTCACCAGGTGCTGGTCGACGGCGGAATCGTTCCCGCTGCGTCCATGACCAATGCCGTCCATGCCATGAAGCGCTTCATTGAATACGGCCAATGGCAGTCGTCGGTGGACGCCGCCTGGGTGCCGTCGTTGTTGAACGCGAAGCCCGCGCACGTTGGCGCAATCCGCACGGCGACGGAGGCCGAGGGCAAGGCGCTATTGCGCGAGTTCGGCGTGCAGGTGCCTTCGGGCATCGTCGTGCAGGACCGCGACACGGCGGCCCAGGCATTCCGCACGCTCGCGAAGTCGGTCGTGGTGATGAAGATCGTCAGTTCGCACATCACCCACAAGTCCGACATCGGCGGTGTGAAGCTGCACATTGCTTCGCCCGAACAGGTCCAGACCGCGTTCGATGACATCACAGCTGCGTTTGCGCAGCACGCGCCGGGCATTCCGTTCGAAGGTGTGCTCGTCGAGGAAATGCAGACCGAGACTTTCGTCGAGGTGGTGGTGGGCATCCACCGTGACCCGGTGTTCGGCCATGTCTGCACCTTTGGCCTGGGTGGCGTGAGCATGGAGCTCTACAAGGACGTGAGTCGCCGTCTGCTGCCGCTGACCCCGAAACGCGCCCGAGAAATGATCGACGAGACCCGTTGCGCGCAACTGCTCAAGGGATATCGCGGCAAGCCAGCTATGGATGTCGATGCGCTGGTTCAGACGCTGGTCGCCCTCAGCGATCTGGTGACCCAGCGCTCTGATGAACTGGACGAACTCGAAATCAACCCGCTGGCCGTCCTGCGCGCAGGGCGCGGCGTGGTCGCACTGGATGCCGTGCTGACACTGCGCGGCAAGGAATGAATCATGTTGAACACTGAAATTGGATACACCACACCGACCTCGGTCGTGATCCGTGGCCAGGACTTCTCCACGCAAATCCTCGGCAAGATGGATTTTCTGGACATCATTATGCTGACCTCCGTGGGGCGCACACCGACTCCGCAGGAAAAGGTCATGCTCAACCTGATCATGGTGACGGCAGCCGGTCACGGCATCACCCCAAGCGTTATCGCCGCGCGCATGACGCTGCTGGGTGCGCCCGAGGCCCTGCAGGGCGCGGTGGCCGCCGGCATTCTGGGCGGTGGCAGCGTCTATCTGGGCCCCATCCAGAACATCGCGCAGACGCTGCTCGACATCAGCGCTCACCTCACGCGGGATGCGTTGGATGATGAAGTCCGCGCCGCCGCCAAAGCGCACATCGATGCCATGGCAGCGCAGAAGAAACCCGTGTGGGGCGTGGGCAGCGCCACGCACCAGGCAGGCGATCCGCGCGTGCCGACGATGCGTGAACTCGCGCGTGACAACGGCTTTTACGGACTGCACTGGCGCGTGCTGGATGCCATCGGCGAATTGCTCAGTGCGCAGAAGGGGCGCCCCTTCTGCGCGAACGGTGCAGGAGCGCTCGCGGCCATTGTGGCTGACATGGGCATCAGCCCGGCGCTGGGGCGCGGTCTCATGCTCACCGGGCGCTGTGCGAGTCTGATCGCTCAGTTGCTCGAAGAGCAGCAGACACCGATTGCGCAGGACATGTGGGATCTGGTGCTCAAGCAAGATCCGCGCTGCGGCAAATGAGCGGCTGTACGGTCTCCTGAATCAAGGCATCCCCATGTTCTTCGACATTGCCGAACTGGATCTCGGTCGCTCCTACAAGCTGCTGTCTTCGTGCATCACGCCACGTCCCATCGCATGGGTCGTGACCAGGAGCGACGACGGCAGATGCAATGCGGCACCGTTTTCATTGTTCAACTTCTTCGGTGGCTATCCGCCCGTCGTCTGTCTGGGCATTGGCGAGCGTGAGGGCGAGTCCAAAGACACGCTCCGGAACATAGAGGCGAGCGGGGATTTCGTGATCAACCTGGTTCCGGCCGATCTCGCGGAGGCGATGAACATCACCGCCACCGCGTTCGAGCCGCATGTGGATGAGCTAGCGATGGCGAATCTGCAGACCGAGGAATGCCGACATGTGGCGGTGCCCCGCATCAAGGGCAGTCCCATCACGCTCGAATGCCGCATGCGGCAGGTGATCGATCTGGACACCTCCGGCGTGATGCTGCTTGCGAACGTGCTCGGCGTTCACGTCGACGACGACGCGGTGGTGAACCGCGAACGCTGCTATATCGACGCGGCGCGGCTGCAACTCATCGGGCGCATGGAAAGCCCGGGCTGGTACACGCGCACGCAGGACCGCTTCAAGCTCAAGATCGCGGCGCCGCATGATTTTTCGAACGCTGAGCGTGCTTGACGCCGCAGCCCTCTGGAACAAACGAACGGCACTGGAATCCAGCTGCCATTGGAAAGTGAAGAAATGATCGATTTGAAGGGAAAGGTCGCACTGGTCACCGGTGCCGCCACAGGCATCGGCGAGGCCAGCGCCAGACTGCTCGCGCAATGCGGCGCGCAGGTGATCGTCGCGGCCCGCAATGCCGACAAGGGCTCGGTGCTCGCCGCCGAAATCGATGGTCGCTTCGTGGCGCTGGACGTCTCGAAAGAAGACCAATGGCAGCAGGTGATGCGTGACATCGAAGCGCGCGAAGGCCGGATCGATGTGCTCGTGAACTCCGCTGGCACGGCAGGCAATGTCGCGGGCGGAACCCTGGAGGGAACCACACTTGCGGACTGGCACCATGTGCTCTCGGTGAACCTTGACGGCACCTTTCTGGGATGCCGCGAAGCCATGCCCATCATGAAACGCCAGGGCTTCGGCTCCATCGTGAACATCTCCTCGGTCGGCTCGTTCTACCCCACGACACAGAGCGTGGCATATGGCGCGAGCAAGGGCGCGGTCACGCAGCTGACCAAGACGGTGGCGCTCACCGGCAGCCAGAACGGCGCGCGCGTGCGTTGCAACTCGGTGCACCCGGGGCGCATCGAGACCCCGATGCTGCAGAACATCGGCGAGCAGCGCAAGTTGCGCGCGGACGCGGCCGAGAGCGGCATCAGCGACATCCAGAACTCGATCCGGCGCATGCCTCTGGGGGGATCGGGCACGCCCGAAGAAGTGGCGAATCTGGTGGTGTTTCTCGCGAGCGATGCGGCCAGCTACATCACCGGCAGCGAGTTCACTGTCGATGGCGGATGGCGACTGCTGCGTTGAGCATGGTGGCACTGGACAGGTTGGCAATTCGATTGAACCGGATCAGCGTGCTGATCCATTGTGGAAAACAAGGAGACTTGAAGATGATGACGAAGAAGGCAAATTGGGTTCTGGGTTTTGCCGCGTTGGCAGGTGGCATCGGCTTTGGCGCGGCAGCATGGGCGCAGCAGGGCAACTACCCCAGCCGTCCCGTGACGCTGGTCGTACCATTCCCTGCAGGTGGAACGACGGACGCCACGGCGAGGGCCCTCGCGCAAAAGCTCGGCGAGCAGCTCAAGCAGCCGGTCGTCGTGGACAACAAGGCGGGTGCGGGTGCTTCCCTCGGGGCGGGTTTCGTCGCCAAGGCGAAGCCCGATGGATACACGCTGCTGGTGGGCTCGCTTGCCAACATGGTTGTCAACTCTTACGTGTACAAGAACCTGCCCTACAACCCGCAGAAGGATCTGCTGGCGGTGCATGGCGTCATGTCCATGCCCATCGTGATTGCGGCGCGCGGCAACCTGCCGCAGAAAACGCTCAAGGACGTCATCGAATCCTCGAAGACCAAACCGGAAGGCCTGACCTACGGATCGGCGGGTAACGGCAGCGTCTCGCACCTGACGGCAGAGCAGATGAAGACCCAGACGCATGCGAAGCTTGAGCATGTTCCCTACAAGGGCAGCGCACCGGCCATCACCGATCTGCTGGCGGGCAACATCGATCTGGCGTTCGACTATGCGGCCACGACCGCTCCCTATTTCGAATCGGGCAAGCTGATTCCGCTGGCGGTGACGTCGACCAAGCGCCTCGCCATCCTGCCGCAGGTGCCGACTTTGGCCGAACTGGGCTATCCCCAGGCCTCCGTCACCTCATGGCTCGGTATCTTCGTTCCTGCGGGCACGCCGGTGGACGTCGTCAGCAAGCTGGGCGTCGCCATCAGGGAAGCATCGCGCAACCCGACCGTCCAGGACGTGGTGAAGAAGCAGGGCGGCGAGGCCTTCGACCTGAACGGCTCGGAGCTCAAGAGCTTTGTGGATGCCGAACACAAACGCTGGAGGCCGGTGATCGAGAACCTCGGCCTCACCCCGAACTGAGCCCGTACTTCCCGCACTACCGGCACTTCGAATCATTCATCGCACATTCCCATGACACAACAGCATCTCAATTTCATCGATGGCCAGTTCCGGCAGGGCTCTGGCGGATCACGCATCGAAGTGAGCAACCCATCGACGCAGCAGTTCATCGATACGGTTCCCGACTCCAACGCAGAGGACGTGAACGCCGCAGTGGCTGCCGCGCGCCGTGCGCAACCGGCATGGGAAAAGCGCCCGGCCATCGAGCGAGCGGGTTACCTGCGGCAGATCTCCGCCAAGCTGCGCGCGCACACGGAACGCCTTGCCACGCTGATCGCCACGGAGCAGGGCAAGCTCATGGACCTGGCGCGCGTGGAAGTGAACTTCACGGCCGACTACATCGACTACATGGCCGAGTGGGCGCGCCGCATTGAGGGTGACGTGCTCAACAGCGATCGCGCCAACGAAACCATCTTCATGATGCGCAAGCCGCTGGGCGTGGTGGCGGGCGTGCTGCCTTGGAACTTCCCGTTCTTTCTCATCGCACGCAAGATGGCTCCGGCACTGCTGACCGGCAACACCATCGTCATTAAGCCCAGTGAAGAAACGCCGCTCAACGCGTTCGCCTTCGCGCAACTCGTGGCCGAGACGGATCTGCCGCCCGGTGTTTTCAATCTGATCGGCGGTGCGCGCGAAACGGGTGCACTGTTGGTGGGACACAAGGGTATCAACATGGTGTCGTTCACCGGCAGCGTCGCTGCGGGCGTGCAGATCATGACGGCGGCAGCCGCCAACCTCACCAAAGTGAATCTGGAGCTCGGTGGCAAGGCACCAGCCATCGTGCTGGCGGATGCCGATCTCGATCTGGCGGCGCATGCCATTTACCAGTCGCGCATCATCAACACAGGCCAAGTCTGCAACTGCGCGGAACGCGTCTACGTGCACAAGGACGTGGCGGCGCAGTTCACGGCCAAGGTGGTTGCCTTGATGCAGTCCACCGTGTCGGGCAACCCGGTGACCGAGCCGCATGTGACCATGGGCCCGTTGATCAACAAGACACAACTCGCCAAGGTCGCCAGGTCTGTGGAGCTGGCGCAGTCGCAAGGCGCGAAGCTGATCATCGGCGGCAAGGCGGTTGCAGGCGCAAGCGGCAACCATTTTGAGCCCACCGTGCTGACGCACTGCGATCACAGCATGGACATCATGCGCGAAGAGATCTTCGGCCCGGTGCTTCCGATCATGGAAATCGACAGTCTGGACCAGGCGCTCTCGCTCGCCAACGACAGCGACTACGGCCTAACGTCGTCCATCTTTACACGCGACCTCAACGCCGCCATGCGCGCCGCTCGTGAACTGCAGTTTGGCGAAACCTACATCAACCGCGAGAACTTCGAGGCCATGCAAGGCTTCCACGCAGGCCGCAAGAAGTCGGGCATCGGTGGAGCTGATGGAAAGCACGGCTTGCTGGAGTACACCACCACCCACGTCGTCTATCTGCAGACGTCTGCATGATCGCTTCACGGAAATGAAAAAAGCCACGGCATGCTGTGGCTTTTGCGCATGGAGCGAGGACGCGCTTCAGATCGCTCCGTCGAACAGCGTGTTCGCCACCTCGCGCAACGATTGCAGATAGACATCGCGCGACGAGTGCAGGCGCGGGCTGGCACCGGCGATGGAGAGGCCCATCAGCTCGCCATTCACATGGCCCGCAATCGCCATGTTCGCAAGACCTTCGCTGCCTTCGTTCTCTAGATAAACCCAGCCGAGATCGCGAAAGCCTGCGACCTGCTTCACCAGTTCTTCGGTACTGGTGAGCGTTCCCGATGCCAGTCGGGGCCATGGCTCCTGTCCAAAAATCTCTCGCACTTTCTCATCGGGGTAGGTGCTCACGATGGCCTTGCCGATGGCCGAGACGTAGATCTGAATTTGATCGCCTTTGGACGAGGTGTAGCGAAGTCGGTCCTTGCCGGGAGCGAAAGCCTGAATCACCATCATGTTGCCTTCGATGCGCCCGCACATGGCACTCTCGCCAGTCTTTTCACGCAGCGTTTCGCAGGCCTCGTCCAGCCGTGCGCCGATCATGAAATCCTGCAAGATTTCCTGAGCGACAAGACGCAATTTGGTGGTCGGATAAATGCGCCGCGTGCGGTTGGATCGCGTAAGATAACCTGCTTCGACTAGCGTGCTCACCAGCTCGGAGCAACTGCTGTCGGCCAGATTCAATTGCTTGGCCAGCTCGTTGTTGCTCAACTCTCTTTGCTGCTTTGCGAAAACCTCAAACAACGCCATCGTTCGCGCTGCGGCCGGTACTTGAGCTGCCATTTCTAAGAACTATAAGTGTGTGCAGAATGGTTCTGCGAAGTGGGCTACTGTAGCCATAATTATAGCGGAGGGCATTGAAATTCCATGGAGCGAAGCGCACTTACGACCATACACGAAGCGACTCGGATCGCTACCTTCCTGATGTGAACGTGGCGAAATTGCAAGCCGGTTTGTCGTTCCGACAAAAACCGGCAGTAAGCATCATTTCCTGAGGACAGAAATCCTGATTCGTCGTCGCCGCGCGTTCGGCTTGTTTCTGCATATCATTTCTGCCGCGACTAGGCATCGTCCCCGATCTTGGATCAACTTGGCAGTTGGAGCGCATTTGCGATCTAACGCGATCCATGGGGGGCGCATTGCTAGATGGGTGTTGATTTCCACACAGAACTGACTCAGTAACCCCCGGGATTTCCATCCAAACCTGACCCACGTACGAACCCTAGTCTGCTGCTTTGTTGAGCAGCAGGAGACCAGGAGTGATAGACGTGGTAACACTGAGTGTCATCAGACTTGGGCTCTGCGAGTGAATCACACCGTGTTTAATGGAGGCTCAACCCTTTGAGAGGATTGAGTCATGAACAGTAAGGCCAATAAATTCTCGCCAGAAGTGCGTGAACGCGCAGTCCACCTGGTGCAGGAGTGCCGCTCCAGCTATTCATCGTTATGGGCGGCCTGTGAATCCATTGCGCCCAAGATTGGTTGCAGCGTCACCACGTTGAACAGTTGGGTCCAGCGTGTTGAGATTGACGCAGGACAGCGTCCTGGATTGACCACAGATGAGCGTGAACATCTCAGGCAACTCGAGCGCGAAGTCAAGGAGCTGCGTCGGGCCAACGACATCCTGAAGGCTGCGAGCGCTTTTTTCGCCCAGGCGGAGCTCGACCGTCGCATCAAGAGTTGATTGACTTCGTCGACAGGTATCGAGGTGCCTATGGGGTCGAGCCAATTTGCAGGCTGCTGCAGATTGCCCCTGGCTGCGCTGCAAGCGCAGCCAATCCGATGCCGAGCACTGTAGTGATATTCAACGTGTCTGGCATGCCAATTGGCAGGTCTACGGGGTCGTCAAAGTCTGGAAGCAGATGCACCGAGAGGGCTTGCCAATTGCCCGCTATACCGTGCAGCGCCTGATGCGAAGGCTTGGGCTGCAAGGAGCGCGCAGAGGCAAGAAGGTCCGAACCACTCTGCCTGATGCAGCCAGGCCATGTCCACTGGACTTGGTCAATCGCCAGTTCAAAGCACAGCGCCCAGACCAGCTTTGGGTGTCTGACTTCACCTATGTCTCGACATGGCAAGGCCAGATGTTTGTGGCTTTTGTGATTGACGTCTATGCCCGCCAGATTGTGGGTTGGCGAGTCAGCAGCCACATGCGGACCGATTTTGTGATGGATGCATTGGAGCAAGCGCTGCACGCAAGACAGCCGCAGCAAGGGTCCCGACTGATTCACCACTCGGACAGAGGTAGTCAATACGTTTCAGTGCGCTATACCGAGCGTTTGGCAGAAGCGGGGCTCATGCCATCTGTAGGCAGTACAGGTGATTCCTACGATAACGCCCTGGCGGAGACTATCAACGGCTTGTACAAAACGGAGGTCATCTACAAACGTGGGCCGTGGAAAACGCGTGAATCACTGGAGCTGGCAACGCTGCAGTGGGTGCATTGGTTTAACCACGACAGACTACTGGAGCCCATAGGGCATATGCCGCCGGCAGAAGCTGAGGCAAACTACGGGCGGCAGCGAGCTGCCAACCCTGTGCAGGCTGACGCCTGTACTTCAACAATCTAGCCTCCACCAAACTCGGTGTGATTCAATCATTGATAAGTATCTGTCATCAAATGAGATTTCTGGAGCGGGTGATGGGAATCGAACCCACGTTATTTGCTTGGGAAGCAAGAGTCCTACCATTGAACGACACCCGCATTTGCCTGCCCTGTGAGGGCAAGCTGGCGATTGTACTGTGCAAATCGGGCGGTGTTGCTCAACTGCTCGGTGTTCATGCCCGAGATGTTCATTGTTCCGGTCTGCGCCGCAGCGCCAGCCCTCCACCCAGAGCGGCCAAGGCACTCATCAGCAGCAATGCCCATTGGCTCAGCGTCGGCACGGGCGTTGCCGGAGTCACTACGGGAGGCACGACTTGCTTGAGTTCCACGGTGACAGTGGCGTCGGCGCAGTTGTTTGCGTCGGCCGCGTCGCACAGTTGGTACGGCAGGGTGTAAGTACCTGCAGCTACGCTGGCGGCGATGGTGACGGCGCCGCTGGCGGGGTCCAGCGTGAAGCCTGATGGCCAGCCTGTTGGCGCGGGGATACTGGTGTTGGTGGCATCTGCAGGCACGTTGGTGCCTTGCGCGCCCGTCAGGCTGTCGTTGCTGCGGAGGTTGGAAGCCGCCATCTGTTCCGTGCCAGCCGTTCCGGTGAAGGTCTCGCTTACTGCCATTGGCGTGATGCTCACACCCACTTGAAAGCCAACGCCATCTCCTGCCGAACCAAATTGGCCAAGCGACAGTTGGCTGTAAGTGCCCGTGAACCGGTAGATCCCGCAGACGCGTCGGGAGCCGGTAATGCAGCCTTCCGGCGAGCCTGCGCCGCCCGCAAACGGACCGGATACTGACCGGGTGCTGGTGTCAATTTGGCTGGGTTGATTCGAATCGATGGTCACAACGGCCGGAGCACCCGCTGTGTCCAGAGTTCCGTTGATGGTGACCCCAGAAGCGTCGAGGCTGTAGAAGATCAAGATCGGGTCCACCACGGGCTTGTCGAAATCGATGTGAGCGATGCCGGGAGATGCAACGGTTGCAGTGGCATCGTTGGATCGCACGAATTCGAAGTTGGTGATGTTGAAGCTCGGCGGATAGATCCCTGCATTGGTGTTGGCCCATGCCACACCGTTGTTGAGGTAGAGCATGCGAAATGTGTTGCCTGCATTCGCGATGGACACTGGAGCGCCGTGCAGCGAACCGGATATTGACGTGGTGACCCATGAGCCTGCACCAACACCGGAGAAACTGCTCCAATAGTCGGCCGCCGAAGCCATTCCGACGGAAGCAGCACCGCACGCTGCGACGAGCAGCGGGCGCAACCGTTGGGTCAACAAGAAGTGTGGAGCAAAGCTTGCAGCAGGCTGGCGACTCATCTGATAGTTCCTTAAACGAACATTTATCAGGTGGATAGCCTATTCTATTTCACGCAATGATGGATTGTGGTTGATAGAAAATGACAATTGCAATTTTTGGGGGTGCACCGGCTTTGGCGATGGACTCAAACGCACCGTGCCAACCTCATCGGCAGCACGGTGCCCTGAATCATTGCGGGATTACTTCATCACATCGCCAATGCACAGGTACTTGATCTCCACGTAGTCATCCATGCCATGGTGCGAGCCCTCGCGGCCAATGCCCGATTGCTTGACGCCGCCGAATGGCACATGCTCGGTCGCGAGGATGCCGACGTTGACGCCGACCATGCCGTATTCCAGCGCTTCACCTACCCGGAAGATACGGCCCACGTCGCGGGTGTAGAAATAGCTTGCGAGGCCGAATTCGGTGGCGTTGGCGGCGGCGATGGCTTCCTGTTCGGTTTTGAACTTGAAGACCGGGGCGAGGGGCCCGAAGGTTTCCTGCGTGGCGCAAAGCATGTCGGCCGAGGCGTTGGCGAGCACAGTGGGCTCAAAGAACTGGCCCGAGCCCAGCGTCTTGAGCTGGTGGCCACCGGTGACTATGCGGCCGCCCTTGGAGACGGCGTCGTCCACATGGCGCTGTACCTTGGCGATGGCCGCATCTTCGATCAGTGGACCCTGGTTGACGCCTTCTTCAAAGCCGTTGCCGACCTTGGCGGCCTTGACCTTGGCGGCGAATTTGGTGACGAAGTCGTCGTACACGCCTTCCTGCACGTAGAAGCGGTTGGTGCAGACGCAGGTCTGGCCCGCGTTGCGGTACTTGCTTGCGAATGCGCCTTCGACGGCGGAGTCGATATCGGCATCGTCGAACACGATGAACGGTGCGTTGCCGCCGAGTTCAAGCGAGAGTTTTTTGACCGTGGGTGCGCTCTGCGCCATGAGGATGCGGCCCACTTCGGTGGAGCCGGTGAAGGAGATGTGGCGCACCACGTCACTCGCGCAGAGCACCTTGCCGACGGCGATGGAGTTGTCCGCATCGGCGGTGATCATGTTGATCACGCCAGCGGGGATGCCCGCGCGGATCGCCAGCTCGACGGCGGCGAGCGCGGTGAGCGGGGTGAGCTCGGCGGGCTTGATGATCACCGGGCAGCCTGCGGCCAGCGCTGGCGCGACCTTGCGGGTGATCATCGCGAGCGGGAAATTCCACGGCGTGATGGCAGCACAGACGCCGATCGGCGCCTTCATCACCAGCAAGCGGCGGTTGTTGTCGAACTGCGGCAGCATCTCGCCGTTGACGCGCTTGGCCTCTTCGGCAAACCATTCGACGAAGCTCGCGCCATAGGCGACTTCGCCCTTGGCCTCGGGTAGGGGCTTGCCTTGCTCGGCGGTCATGATGCGGCCGAGATCGTCCTGGTTGGCCATTAGCAGATCAAACCATTTGCGCAGGATGATGCTGCGCTCCTTAGCGGTCAGCGTGCGCCATTGCGGCCAAGCCTTGTTGGCGGCGGCGATGGCGGCCTCGGCATCCTTGGCGCCAAGATTGGCCACATCGGCAAGGTGTGCGCCCGTGGCCGGATCGGTCACAGCGAAACGGGACTTGCCTGGGACCCACTTGCCGTCGATCAATGCGTCCACCTTGAGCAGGCTGGGGTCCTTGAGGCTGGCCAGTGGGGATGTTTTCATGTCCATGTCGTGTCTCCTTCAATTGGGTTTCACATCGGAATCGCCGCTTCTGCTGCATCATTCCTGATGGCGAAAGGATAACGGTAGAAACCTGTTTTTCGAAAAAATCCTTAAAAAAATTCCAGTAAACGAGATGAAATTTATAAAAAAATGAAATTTAACTTGAATTCAAGGTGCGATTTCTACTGGCTTGGGTACTGTTTCAAGTTTGAAAATGAAAGGAGTCTTGACTGCGCCAATGGTGGGAACCCCGTCCCTCGTGCCGGGTTAGAAGTTCCAGGTCTTGACGGTTTCCAGTGCGGTTTGATCCAGCAAGCTGTGACCGCTTGATTGAATTACTTGCGTGTCCGATCCCTTGCCAGTGGCGTCCACCGTCACTCGAATGACCACTTTGCCTTGCATCCCGATTCGACGTGCAACGACAGGATATGCGGGAGGAGTCTGTCCGGGTAGCTGCATGGGCGGCACCACAACTGCCGATTTGGACGTATTTCCTGATTCACTTGGCGTTGAGCAACCTCCGTCGAGGATCGTGACCAATGCCGCCGTTGCAATGGCGTAAAGCATTTTGGGGATCGTGAAGGCGCATGTGTTCATCGAGATGTCTGACGAGGTTCATTTGCATGAAAACGGCAAGTGCTTGGCACTGGAAGCAAATGATGAAGTGCGAAAGTGAAGCGAGAATGAAGTGACATGGCCTCGCAATGCAAGCGTGCGTGAACGGGGTTGATCCACAAACCTATAATGCTAGGTTCATTACTGAGGCCGCCATCCAGTGAGTTTTCCGTGAGGCGCGCCCGGAACCCAAGACATCACCATGAGCCAACCCACTTTTTCAGTCGCAGACATTCGCAAGACGTTCCTGGACTTTTTCGCGTCCAAGGGTCATACCGTGGTGGCGTCCAGCTCGCTGGTGCCGGGCAATGACCCGACGCTGATGTTCACCAACTCCGGCATGGTCCAGTTCAAGGACGTGTTCCTTGGTGAAGACAAGCGCCCCTACAACCGCGCCACGTCCGTTCAGGCTTGCCTGCGCGCTGGCGGTAAGCACAACGATCTGGAGAACGTGGGCTATACCGCGCGTCACCACACGTTCTTCGAAATGCTGGGCAACTGGTCGTTCGGCGATTACTTCAAAGTCGAATCGATCCAGTGGGGTTGGGAGCTGCTGACCAAGGTGTTCGGTCTGCCCGCCGAGAAGCTGCTGGCCACCGTCTACGAAGAAGACGACGAAGCCTACGACATCTGGACCAAGATCATCGGCCTGCCACCAGAGCGCGTGATCCGCATCGGCGACAACAAGGGCGGCCGCTACAAGAGCGACAACTTCTGGATGATGGCCGACACCGGTCCGTGCGGCCCTTGCTCTGAAATCTTCTACGACCACGGGGAGCACATCGCCGGTGGCCCTCCAGGTTCGCCCGATGAAGACGGCGACCGCTTCATCGAAATCTGGAACCACGTGTTCATGCAGTTCGACATGAAGGAAGACGGCTCCGTCGTGAAGCTGCCCGCACCTTGTGTGGATACCGGCATGGGCCTTGAGCGTCTGGCCGCCATCCTGCAGCACGTGCACAGCAACTACGAGATCGACCTGTTCCAGGCGCTCATCAAGGCCGCTGCCCGTGAGACGCATATCGAAGACCTGAACACCCCTTCGCTCAAGGTGATCGCCGACCACATCCGCGCGACCTCGTTCCTTGTGGCCGATGGCGTGATTCCTTCCAACGAAGGCCGTGGCTACGTTCAGCGCCGCATCATCCGCCGCGCCATCCGTCACGGCTACAAGCTGGGCCAGAAGACGCCGTTCTTCCACAAGATGGTGCCCGATCTGGTTGCGCAGATGGGCGACGCGTACCCCAAGCTCAAGGAGCAGGAAGCGCACATCATCAGCGTGCTCAAGACCGAAGAAGAGCGCTTCTTTGAAACGCTGGCCAACGGCATGGAAATCCTCGACAGCGCCTTGGCTGGCAATGTGAAGGTGCTGCCGGGCGATGTGGCCTTCAAGCTGCACGACACCTATGGCTTCCCGCTCGACCTGTCCAACGACGTGGCCCGCGAGCGTGGCCTGACGGTGGACGAGGCTGGCTTCAACGCCGCCATGGAACACCAGAAGAGCACCGCGCGTGCAGCTGGCAAGTTCAAGATGGACCGTGCGCTCGAATACACGGGCAATGCCAATACCTTCACCGGCTACGACAAGCTGGCCGAGCCTGCCAAGGTCGTCGCGCTGTACCGCGAAGGCGAGAGCGTGAGCGAACTCAAGGTGGGCGAGAGCGGCGTGGTCGTGCTCGACACGACGCCGTTCTATGCGGAGTCCGGCGGTCAGGTTGGCGACCAGGGCAAGATCACCGTGGGCACGGCGGTGTTCAAGGTGGAAGACACTTTGAAGATCAAGGCCGACGTGTTTGGTCACCACGGCATG
The DNA here is from genome assembly GCF_011305995.1 of Diaphorobacter sp. HDW4A. Taxonomy (GTDB): domain Bacteria; phylum Pseudomonadota; class Gammaproteobacteria; order Burkholderiales; family Burkholderiaceae_C; genus Diaphorobacter_A. The sequence goes on from NZ_CP049910.1 coordinate 2,014,047, forward strand.
CTCGAATCGGGCTCGCTCAAGGTGGGCGATGCAGTCGTTGCCGAAGTAGATACCGAAATCCGCGCTGCTGTCATGCGCAACCACTCGGTCACCCACATCATGCACAAGGCGCTGCGCGAAGTGCTGGGTGCTCATGTGCAGCAGAAGGGCTCGCTGGTCAATGCCGACCGCACGCGTTTCGACTTCGCACACAACTCGCCCGTCACGGCCGAGCAGATCCGCGAGATCGAGGCCCGCGTGAACAAGGAGATTCTGGCCAACAGCGACACGCAGGCGCGCGTCATGGATATCGAAAGCGCGCAGAAGACCGGCGCGATGATGTTGTTCGGCGAGAAGTACGGCGAGACCGTGCGCGTGCTCGACATCGGCACCAGCCGCGAACTCTGCGGCGGCACGCACGTGCACCGCACGGGTGACATCGGCTTGTTCAAGATGGTCGGTGAATCCGGCGTGGCCGCAGGCGTGCGCCGCGTGGAAGCCGTGACCGGCGCGAACGCGCTGGCCTATCTGCAGTCGCTTGAAGACACCGTGAGCGAAGCCGCCGCAACGCTGAAAGCCCCGACCTCGGAACTCAACCACCGCATCGGCAGCGCGCTCGATCAGATCAAGGCGCTCGAAAAGGAAGTCGCCGCACTCAAAGGCAAGCTCGCTTCCAGCCAGGGCGATGAACTGGTGACACAGGCCGTGGACATCAAGGGCGTCAAGGTCCTCGCCGCCAAACTCGAAGGTGCCGACGCCAAGACGCTGCGCGACACCATGGACAAGTTGAAGGACAAGCTCGGCGCAGCCGCCATCGTGCTGGCCGCAGTCGACGGTGACAAGGTCCAGCTCGCCGCAGGCGTGACCAAGGCCGAAACCGCCAAGGTCAAGGCGGGCGAACTCGTCAACTTCGTCGCCCAGCAAGTCGGCGGCAAGGGTGGCGGCAAGCCGGACATGGCGATGGCCGGCGGCACGGATGCCTCCGGCGTGGCTGCTGCGCTGGCGTCGGTTCAGGCTTGGGTGGCTGAACGGGTGTAATCGCTTTTCACTTGCGGCCTTCGCTGTTCACGGCGATGTCCAATGAAAAATGCCTGGCTTCGGTCAGGCTTTTTTTTGACCAAGGCGCTTGAGTCTTCCGTTTTGATTTGAAGCTGGATTTCCGAAATTCTTTCATACAAGCGGGGGTCGATGCGGACATAAAAAAAACCTCCCGGTGCAAGCCGGGAGGTTGGATGGGCAGGGCCACTTTCGAAGCCCTTTGCCAGATCTTTCCTTGTTTCTTTTTTCTTTCCTTCTTTCTTTTCAGCGTCCCCTCAGGCCCCCAGCAGGAAGCGGTTGATCAAACCACCACCCACAACCAGCCACACGGCCAGAATCAGCGCCAGCACCAATGGCTTGGCTCCGGCGTTCTTGATCGCGCTGGCGTGTGTCGTCAAACCCAGACCTGCCATGGCCATGGCCAGCAGGACGTTGGCGCCGGTGTTCACGTTGGTCACCACTTCCTTGGGCACCAGATTCAGCGAGTTGAACAGCACGACCGCCACGAAGCCGAAGGCGAACCACGGCAGGGTCATCTTGGTCTTCTTGCCATCTGCACCGGCTTCGGCGCGCTCCGTGCGAGCCAGGTAAGCGGACAGGATCAGCAGGAACGGCGCGAGCATCATCACGCGAACCATCTTGGTCACGATGGCAGTGTCGGCGGCTTCGGGAGCCATGGCGCGACCGGCGGCCACGACCTGAGCGACTTCGTGCACGGTGGCGCCGGTGTAGATGCCGAATTCCGTGGCACCGCCGGGGATGAAGCCGAGGGTCTGGTTCCACTGGTACAGCGCGGGGTACAGGAAGATGCAGATGGTGCCAAACACCACGACGGTCGCTACGGCGACGGTGACTTGGTCGGCGCGGGCCTTCACAACGGGTTCGGTGCCCAGCACGGCGGCTGCACCGCAGATCGAGCTGCCTGCACCGATCAGCATGACCTGCTTGCGATCCATGCCGAGCCAGCGGGTGCCGACGAACATGGCCACCATGAAGGTGCTGCCGACGATGATGGCGTCGATCAGCACGCCGGCCATGCCCACGTGGGCGATGTCGGCGGTGGTCAGGCGAAAGCCGTAGAGCACGATACCAAGGCGCAGCAGAGTCTGTTTGGTATAGCCCACACCCGTTCCAGCGGTAGAGGCGATGCCGCCATAGATGGTGTTGCCCAGAACCATGCCGATGATGATGGCCAGCGTTAACACGCTCAAGCCGTGGGATGCGAACCACTCGATGGAGCCCACATAGGACGCCACGCCCGCAATCGCTGCGCACAGCAGGATGCCGGGAATGCGCTTGGCCCAGAGGGATCCTGCAGGTGAGGGCGCGTGATGGCCGGCGGTCTTGGCGGTGGACATGGGAGTCTCTTTCTCGTTCGTTGTAGTTGTGGGTTAGAAGTTTTTCTATCTCAATGGAACGAAATGTCTCAAAATCCTCATAAGCAATCCAACAGATTGTTTTTCTATAATCAAGTAATAAATTAGCTTAATAACCAAAACTTCTATTAAAATAGATAGCAAACAATGACTTGTCTGTTGGGTTAGAAGTGGTTTTTTGAAGGAGGCAAAGATGGACGTGTTGCGACTGACACTGAGGCAACTGCAGATCTTCATGGCCGTGGCGCGCACCGGCAGCACGGCCAGCGCGGCGGAGGCGATTGCGCTTTCGCAGTCGGCCACCAGCTCGGCGATCAACGAGCTGGAGCGGCTGCTGTCGCTGCGCTTGTTCGACCGCACCGGCCGACGCCTGCTTCTCAACGACAACGGCAGAGCGCTGTTGCCTCGCGCTCAGGCGTTGCTCGAAGGTGCGGTCGATGTCGAGCGCATGGGCCTTGCGCCTGAGGAGCAACTGCAGATGTTGCGCATTGGTGCGAGCACCACGCTCGGCAACCATGTTTTGCCGCGCCTTCTCGCCGAATATCTGGGGGATCGTCACGCCAAGGCGGCGTCGTGGCACGCGCGTCTGGCGGTCAACAACAGCGCCGAAATCTGCGCGCGCGTGGCGGCGTTCGAACTTGATATCGGTCTGATCGAAGGGCCGTCACACGAACCCGCACTCGAAGTGAACCCGTGGCTTCGCGACGAGCTGGTACTGGTGGCATCACCATTGCATGCGACGGTGCAGTCGGCCAAGGGTTCGGGCAGGCCATTGTCCGTCGACGAGTTGCGCAAGGCGGTGTGGCTGGTCCGCGAGCAGGGATCGGGCACGCGCGAGGCGTCCGATGCGGCCGTGCTGCCGCATCTGGGTGGCTACCAGCGCAGCATCGAACTGGGCAGCTCAGAAGCCATCCGCAGCGCTGCTGCGTTGGGGCTTGGCATCGCAAGCCTTTCGCGCTTCGTGATCGATGACTACGTGCGCGACGGCCGACTGATCGTGCTCGACTCAGCGATGCCGCACACGGAGCGGCAATGCTATTGGGTCGTGCACCGCGACAAGCATTTCACGCCTGCGCTCAAGGCATTCGTGACTTTGCTGGAGAGTTCGGCGAAGGTTTGAAGCAATGCCCGTGACACGGGCTCAGAACAGCTCGATTTCGCCGTGTGAAATCTGCGTCTTGACCTCGCCGCGAGACAACATCAGGTCGTAGTAGCGCACCTGGTTGCGGCCGTTTTCCTTGGCGTAGTAAAGGGCCTGGTCGGCGCGGCCCAGCACTTCGACCGGGGCTCCGTCCATGGTGGAGGTGAAGCCGATGCTCACCGTGATGCCGCCGATTTGCGGGAACATGTGTTCTTCGACAGTCGAGCGAAAGCGCTCGAAGGCCTGCGCGGCATGTTCGAGCGTGGCCGAGCGCAGCAGCACGACGAATTCTTCGCCGCCAAAGCGGAACGCGCGGTCCTGTGCGCGAAAGGACGAGCGCAGCAGGTTGGCCACGAGGATCAGCACTTCGTCGCCATAGAGATGGCCGTAGACGTCGTTCACCTGCTTGAAGTGGTCAATGTCGATCACGGCAAGCCACTGCTGCGGCGTGTCAGCACCGGGCTCGACCGGTCCGAAATCTGGCGTAGGCGCAGTAATACGCGCGAAATGCTCTTCGAAGGTTTTGCGGTTGAGCAAACCGGTGAGGGCGTCGCGCTCGCTGTAGTCGAGCAGGCTCTGGTAGTTCTGATAGACATGAAACACACCCATGATCACGTCGCGCTGGCGGCGTGTGAAGGGTTTGGATTGGGTAATCTCCAGGCACCCGTAGGCCTTGTCCTCGATCCACACAGGCAACCACAGCGTATGGCTGTTCGACGCACTGCGCAGCGCCGCTTCGCAGTGCTCCTTGAGGCACTCGGTCAGTTCGGGCATATTGGACAGCACACCACGGGCCGGATCGGCCGGGGCTTCGCACTCGGAGGAGATCACTTCCCCAAGGTGGCTCCAACTGCGTGGGCGCACCATCACCTGCGAGTCGCTGAAGAAGAACTCCAGCGCGCGTACTTCCATGTTTTTGCCCAGTTGCAGCAAGGTGGTGAGCACCGACGCTTCAAGACGCAGGTGGTCCCGGTGACCGGTCATCTCCACGAGGTGTTGAAGAATGGGCGTCATCGCTGACTGATCCTGGGTTTCTTCCATGGCAGTTTTGTTGTCTGTTCAGCGCCGTTTGAAGACGAGATCCCACACCCCGTGCCCAAGGCGCAGCCCGCGGTTTTCGAACTTGGTGAGGGGGCGGTAGGCGGGCTGGGGTGCGTAGCCTTCGGCGCTGTTGATCAGGAGTGGGTCGGCGGTCAGCACATTGAGAATTTGCTCGGCATAGGGCTCCCAGTCGGTCGCGCAGTGGAGGTAGCCGCCGGGCTTGAGACGGGCGGCGAGCTTGGCCACGAGCGGCGACTGGATCAGGCGGCGCTTGTTGTGGCGCTTTTTGTGCCAGGGATCGGGAAAGAAGATGTGCACGCCATCAAGTGAGCCTTCGGGCAGCATGTTGTCGATGACTTCGACGGCGTCGTGCTGCAGGATGCGGATGTTTTCGATATGGCCTTCGCCCACGCGCTTGAGCAGTGCACCGACGCCGGGAGCGTGGACCTCGCAGCACAGGAAATTGTCTTCAGGGCGTACTTGCGCGATGTGCGCGGTGGCATCGCCCATGCCGAAACCGATTTCAAGCACTAGCGGGGCCGTGCGGCCAAATACAGCGGTGGCGTCGAGCGGGGCGGGGGCGTAGTCGAGCACGAAGCGCGGGCCCAGTGTTTCAAGTGCCTTGGCCTGGCCGGTGGTCACGCGGCCGGCGCGCAGCACATAGCTTTTGATGGCCTTAGGATGTTCCACACCAGCGGGGGCCGCAGTCGTGCCTTGCTGAGGCGATGCAGCGTCTGATGTCGCGTCCGATGCAATAGGGGAAGTAATTGTTGTCACGGGGATGGATTGTAATTTCTTAATTTAGTCGATAGGGCCAAGCGTTCACCCAAAAAGCGAGCGCTTCTGCGATCGTGCCTTGCCGTTGAGCGGTATTCACAGGCAGGCCGAGAGCTGCGGCTGCATTGCACAACGCGAGCAGCGGCCTGGCGCTGTCGATGGCCGGTGCTCCGTGCTGTTTGGACAGCTTCTCACCGTCTGCTGCACGCACCAGCGGGGTGTGCAGATAGCAGGGGCTGTTGAATCCCAAAGTGGCTTGCAGCATGATCTGGCGGGCCGTATTGTCGGTCAAATCCTCACCTCGAACGACGTGGGTGATGCCTTGGTCGGCATCGTCTGCTACCACCGCCATCTGATAGGCCCAAATGCCATCGGCACGCAGCAGGACAAAGTCGCCAACGGTGCTTGAAACGTCTTGAAACATGGGCCCCAGTCTACGGTCTTGCCAGTGCACGCCTTCGCTCGAAAGGGTGATTGAGGTTTTATTGCGTGACTCGGGGGCTGACGATTGTTGACGTCTTGCGGCGTTAAAACGCCACGAACGCGCTAATCGTCCGTGAAGCCCGCTTCGGCAGGTGCCGGGGTACACCTGCTCGGTGTGACGTGCATGCGTGTGTCCCTGCACTTCCAGTGCCTGTGCGATGTCGCGCCGGGTGCAGGCGCAAGGGTAGGCATGCTGCTCGACCAGCAGCTGATCGAGCAGGGCCTGATAGCGCGCGGTGCGTTGGGTCTGGCGGACCGGAGGTTCATCGGCATGCAAGTGGCATGCGGCGAGCTGCGAAAGAATGGCGGCCGAGGCGGCCTCGGAGCAGCGCGGCTGGTCCACATCCTCGATGCGCACCAGCCAGCGGCCACCTGCGGCACGGGCGTCCAACCAACTGGCGAGCGCCGCGACCAGCGAGCCCGCGTGCAGCGGGCCGGTGGGCGAGGGCGCAAATCGCCCCCTGTACTTCTCCGCCCACTTCCTGTCTGCAAATACTTCTTCCGTCATCGGTCGCCTATTACTGAGGGAGCCTCTGCACGCGTTGATCTGATTTGTGCAGAGTGTCCTTCAGCGGCTATTTTACGAAAAAGCTTTGTTCGAATGAGTGACATCGATGGCGGCGAGCGCCAATTCGAGTCCGGAGACGAACGCGTCCTCGAGTCGGTGGCCCAAACACCAGTCCCCGCACAGTCCGAGCTGGGCGTCGTCATCCCAGAGCGCCGACTGACCGAGCGGCATCATGGTGCGTGCGTGTTTCCAGCGGCGGATGTCAATTTGGCTGGGCGTGGCGCGAATGCCGGTCACTTCCGAGAACGCACGCAAAAGCTTGGCCTGTACGCGCGATGGTTCGTCGTTCAGATGTTCCTGTGACCACTGCGGACTGGCCTGCACCGTCCAGCGCTCGACTTGCGAGCGGCCAGGCTTGGAGGATTCGCGCGCCAGCCACGCGATGCGGTGGTGCGTGCTGCGCGCCGCGTTCCACTGTGGGCCCAGCGTCGTGAGCCCTGGGCGCACGGCTTGCGGAAAACCGAGCATCAGGGTCCAGCAAGGTGCGGTTTCGACCTTGTTGAGTTGTTCTTCCCAGAGGGTCTGGTGCTCGCCCTGAATGGCTTGGGCGACGGGCGCAGGCACGGCCAACAACACCGTGTCGAAACCGGCATGCACGCTGTTGCCGCCGTCAGGCAACTGCGCGCGCAGCTGCCATTGTTCGGGAGAGACCACATCTCGCTCGATGGCGGAGATGATGGTGTTGGTTACCAGACGGCCCTTGTCGGCGAGCGGCTGTGCCCAGGTCTTGACGAGCGCATCCATGGCCGGTGTGGCCACCCAGTGGCGCTCGCCCGGTGGCGGTGCGGCGGCGACCACGCGGCCAGCCTCGTCGAGCACGCGTACGGTGTTCACACTCCAAGCGCGGCACAGGCCTGGCACGGTATCGAGCGCTTTCTGAAAACGCGCGTCGCGCACGGTGAAGTACTGCGCGCCCACGTCATAAGTGCCGCACACCGAATGCACGACCGAGGTGCGACCGGAGGCTTCTGGCTGCTTCTCGAACACTGTCACGTCATGGCCCGCTTGCATCAGCGTGCGTGCGCAGGTGATGCCCGCCATGCCCGCGCCGATCACGGCGATTCGCTTGGGCTTGGAGCGGATGCCTCCGTAGGGGCGGTGTTCGGGCTCGGAATTCCTGGAAGAAGTGTCTAGCATGACGGACCCAGTCTAAAAAAGTGAATGCAGCCCAAAGGAGTCATCGGGAGTCCACAGGAATCATCACGGCAGTGCGCCTGAAAATCCCGACTGTGTCTTCCTTCGCGATGCGGCTTTGACACTCTACACGGCTTATGGCTCCAATTGGCCGGGACTGCCTCAGAAGTGATGGTGGTTTTCCAGTAAAGAGCGTTGCGTGGCCTCGCTCTTGAGCTGGGCGAGCCACCATTGCAGCGCCTGGCCAGGCGCTTTTTGCATGCTGCGGCCCCAGACGTAGCTCAGTCGCACCATGCGCTGCGGGCGCTGTACGGACTTGACCACCAGATGCCCCGCATTGACATACGAGCGCACCATTGGCTCGGGCAGAAACCCCGCACCCATGCCGCGCAGCTGGGCCTGGATCTTGGCGCTCATCGAGTCCACCGTCATCACGTCCTGACCGGGGAGAATGCCCATCGTCACGTTGGAGCGGCTGGCCGAATCGGCCACGGCGATCACCCGGTGCTCGCGCAAGGTGGCATCGCTCAGGGGTTCGGGCAAGTTGGCGAGAGGGTGGTGCGGCGCGACCACGAACACGAATTTGAGCGAACCAAGCGGCGCGCTCTGCAGACCGGCGACGCTCGGCGTGTCGATGGCCACGCCGATGGCGATGTCGGCGCGACCAGAGGTCAGGCATTCGAGGGTGCCGCTCAGAATGCCGTCGGTGAACTTGAGCCGTGTAGGCGGCGTCGGCTTGATGTCGTAGAACGCCTGCGCCAGCTCCAGCATCGTGGGTGTGGAGAGGATCTGGTCCACACTCAGCGTGAGCTGAGGCTCCCATCCTGTTGCTACGCGTCGCACATGGTTGGCCACCGAATCCACATCCTCGAGCAGGCGTGCGCCCTCGCGCAGCAACTCGGCCCCGGCCTCGGTCGGGTGGGCTTGGCGCGAGCTGCGGTCGAACAGCAGCACGTCGAGCGCATCCTCGATCTGGCGCACGCGGTAGGTGAGCGCGCTAGGCACCAGTTGCAACTCGCGCGCGGCGGCCGCAAAACTGCCGGTGTCGGCAATCAACTGCAGCATGGTGAGATTCTCTGGGGTCAGTACATCGCGTGCGTTTTGCATGGTGATGCCACTTTACTTCAATTCTTTTGAATGATGCCTTCAAGCCGCTTGAGACACGCGGCAGCATACCCCTACTACAGTACATCCATCGGGTTCGACGAAACCCGCAACCCACACGAAGGAGCTTTTATGTTGACCATTCGCCATTCTGATGACCGCGGCCTTGCTGACCATGGCTGGCTCAAGTCGCGTCACAGCTTTTCGTTTGCAGATTACTACGACCCACGCCACATGGGCTGGGGCAATCTCCGCGTGATCAACGAAGACCGCATCGCCCCCGGCACCGGCTTCGGCACCCACGGTCACCGCGACATGGAAATTATCAGCTACGTGCTCTCGGGCAACCTTGCGCACAAGGACAGCATGGGCAACGTCAAGGGTATCCCGCCCGGAGACGTGCAGCGCATGAGCGCAGGCAGCGGCGTGCGCCACAGCGAGTTCAATCATGCCGAGGGCGAAACCACGCACTTTCTGCAGATCTGGATCGAGCCGAACGAAACCGGCGTGCCTCCCAGCTACGAACAGATCACCGTGCCCGACGACCAGAAGCAGGGTCGCCTGCGCCTGGTGGCCGCGCCCAGTGGCGACGAAGGTGTCGTGAATATCCACGCCGATGCCCGTCTGTATGCAGGTCTGCTTAACGGCGCTGAGCATGCCGAGCTGAAGATCGACCCGGCCCGCAAGGCCTATGTGCACCTGATCAAGGGTGAGCTCAAGGTCAACGGAGAGCCGCTTAAGACGGGCGATGCCGCGCTGATCAAGGACGAGGCCGACATCAAGCTCACCGATGGCAAGGATGCTGAGGTTCTGGTGTTCGATCTGCAGGCTTGATCTGCAGTTGAGTGGCTGTGGGCGGGGCGGTTAGCCCCGTTCACGCTGCCACTGTCCCTGCATCAGCCGCTCGTGCGGCACGAAGCGGGCCTTGTAGTTCATCTTGGGGCTTTGCTCGATCCAGTAGCCGAGGTACACATAGGGTAGGCCCAGCGAGCGGGCTTGCTGGATCTGCCATTGCACGTTGTAGGTGCCGTAGCTGGTCTTGTCCTCGGGCTCGTAGAAGGTGTAGACAGCGGAGATGCCATCGTCGAGCACGTCGAGAATCGACACCATCTTGAGCACGCCGGGCGTACCGTCCTCATTCGTTTCGCGAAACTCCACCAAGCGTGAATTGACGCGGCTTTGCAGCAGGAACTGGGTGTACTGGTCGATGCTGTCATGGTCCATGCCGCCGCCCGAGTGGCGCTCGTTTTGGTAGCGTAGATAGAGTTGGTAATGTTCCGGCAGATAGCAAAGGCGCAGCACGCGGGCCTGCAGGTGGGCGTGCTGTGTCCAGGCGCGGCGCTGGCTGCGATCTGGCTTGAATTCATTGACCAGCACGCGCAGCGGCACGCAGGCCTGACAACCGTCGCAATAGGGGCGGTAGGTGAACATGCCGCTGCGCCGGAACCCGCGAGCGACGAGGTCGGAATAGACGTTGTTGTGAATCAGATGGCTGGGCGTGGCGACCTGGGAACGTGCCAGCCGACCCGGCAGATAGCTGCAGGTGTAGGGGGCGGTTGCGTAGAACTGCAGTGACTGCAGTGGCAGGTCGTTGAGCTGGGTCACACGAGGGATGGCGAAGACAACAATGAATCCCAGTATACGGGCTTGAAAGTCCAATCGAGCTCATCGTCTGCACGGGCTTCGTGAACCTTGGTCAGAAAAGCTGCACGGGAGACTTCGCGCCCGCCCAATGAGGCGAGATGGGCCGTGTTCTGCTGGCAATCGATCATCTCGACTCCCTGCGTTCGGCACAGGCCCACAAGTGCGCCCAGTGCTACCTTGGAGGCATTTGTGGCGCGCGCGAACATCGATTCTCCGAATACGGCGCGGCCGATGGCGATGCAGTACAGCCCGCCCACAAGCTTGCCGTCCACCCACGTCTCGATGCTGTGGGCCGTGCCTGCCTCATGCAGTTTCTCGTAGGCTTCGATCATCGCGGGCACAATCCAGGTGCCGTTCTGGCCGGTGCGAGGTGAGGAGGAGCAGGCGTTGATGACGGCGCTGAAGTCGCTGTCAATGCGCACTTCGCACGAGGGCAGGGTGCGAAAGCGTTTGATCGTCTTGCGCAGCGAACTATGCAACTTGAATTCTTGCGGAAACAGCACCATGCGCGGATCGGGGCTCCACCACAGAATGGGCTGGCCCTGACTGAACCACGGGAAGATGCCATTGGCGTACGCCGCCTTCAAGCGCCAGACATCGAGGCTGGCCCCGGCTGCGAGCAGTCCAGGCGCGGGGGAGTCATGGCCCCAGCTGTTGGCGACGGGAGGAAAGGGTTCTTCGGGATCAAGCCAGGTCAGCGATGGAGTCATGGAGGAATGCAACACGGTATCGAGGGCTATCGTATGGCATTGTGGGCCCAAAGACAGACCGCCCGCTGAATTTCTCCAGCGGGCGGTCTTTATGCGTGCCGAACGTGGTGATCAGCCTTGAACGTACCAGGCGTCCTTCAGTTCGCTCACCTGTACCGACGCGCCCTTGATCTTTTCCTTGAGCCATTGTTCGACGGCCTTGCGGTCTTCCTCGGTGGCGGAGCCGCGTGGGTATGCGGTCACAAAGCCTTCGTTCAGCCAGCCGCCCAGCATCAGGCTACGGGGAACGACGACCTCGGTGAGGAACTGGTCCATCAGTGCTTCTTGCGCGTCGGGAGACAGCTTTTCCTTGAACTCGATAACGTATTCGAAACCCAGTTCCTGAAACTCGCCGATGTGCATTTTCTTGCGTTGACGTTGGCTGCGTTGCTTGTTTGGTGGCAAAGACATGGTGTGCGCCGCGCCATTGTGTGAACGGCGCGGTGTTTTATGGATGAAAGAGCGCCACTTTATTGCAAATGCAAAGGCGCAGCCTTGAAGTCGGGTGCCTTGTCGGCCACGACATTGAGTTGGACACCGAACTCCAGCCAGGCCTTGCAGGCGGCAATCACCAGATTGAAGCCCTCCGTCTGGTCAAGCGCCTGTTGGTATTGCTCTTGCTGAGTGCCTTCGAATCCCGAGGCGGTGATGGTCAAGAAAGTGGTGCCGTTGGAGCGCTCCTCGAAATCCCATTGCGCCCGCGCGGGCCATTCGATGACGAGGCGCCGATGGGTGTCCAGCGTGATGACCCGCACCTTGGCGCTCACGCCGTAGTGGTCCCAGAACCACGTCACCGTGGCGCCTTGATTGAGCGCGCCGCTGGCCCGGTTGAACCAGAATTTCGTGGTGATGTTCGGGTCGACAAAGGCGTTGAACACCTCGGCCACGGGCCGACGGATCAGCATCGTGACCTTGACGATGGGCGGCGCGGCTTTGGTCATGCGTGCTCAGAGCAGCTTGGTGCGGGCCAGTCGTTTGGAATTCTGCACCGCCTTGCGATGGATCGGTGCAACGGATTTGGCGCTGATCCGCTCCAGCGTCTGCGGCATGCGCGAAAGTTGCCCTGACAACGCAGTCGGGCCGCGCATCCACGACCAGAAGAGCGACTGTTGCATCTTGCCCATCTCCATGCACAGGGTCCACCACGATTGTGCAAAGGCTACCTGCTTCTCGGCCACCATGCCGGTGAACTCTTTGTGGTCACGTTTTGAAAGTTGGGTCGGCGAGGACAGCGCCATGCGTGTGACGCGATGGGCGATGACCTGCGGCGCGGCTACGCTCAATTCCGCCAATTGACGGCCGGTGGATCGGGTTCTGGAGGGGCGGGACATGGGGGAAAACTCCTTGCGAGTCAAGACGGAGGTCAGGATCACGATTGGGAAAGGCAATCCATTCTGACGAATCCATATGGTGTGCGCCAGTGGGTTTCCTGTAGGAGGAGGGGACGAATTTATTTGCAACCTCGGCGTTGTCGGGGCTGGAGATGCTCACCCAGCCGTCACATCGATGTGATAAGTCCCCCAGGGGCACAGCGCAAAGCGCTCCTTGAGCGACTTGCTTGCCATATCCGGGAAACGGTCGGCTTCATAGACTGACCACAGAGGCCCGATGCCGCCGAGCGCGAGTGGCTGGTTGTCGAGGTGAGTGGCGATGACGAAGCGGCGGTTCGTGATTTCAGTGGCGGAAATGGCCACGCCATAACCGTCAATGGCACGCACCAGAAAGGAGAGGTTTGTGGCCCACCGTACACCTGCGGCCTTCATCACGTCACTGAACAATGGGCCTTTGAGCGCGTGCTTCTTCGCGTCGTATTCGAGCGTGGGCTCAATGGTAACGGCCGGCAGGGCGGTGATCGCGGCGAAGTCAAATGCGTGTGCTTTGCTGAAGCGCACCTGGTGCTTGTTCATGAGTTGATCGAGCTGCGGATCGAAAGCCGCGCGGTTGCCTGCGCCGATGAGGCCGCTCACGGTCAGCAGCACGGGACCTTTGGCAGCCTTGGGTGCATGCTGGGCCTGTGCGCCGAGGGTGCTCGCCCCAAGGCCGAGTGCAGCACTGCGAGCGGCGAGTTTCATGAAACTGCGTTTGGGGTGATTGTTCACGGTGTTCTCTCTCATGAAATGCGATAGCTCAGTGCCCAGAAATAGGGCCATTCGCGGACTTCGATCTCGCTTGCATGCGGGGCCGCTGCTTCGCGCAACTGGCGTTCGGTGGGGAAGTTCTTGAGCACCCGGTGCGCGCTGCCATCCTTGAGCAGGCGTGTTTGATAGGTGTTGCCGTCCGTGTCGCGGTCCGAAATCGGAGTGCTGCTGCCTTCGACATAACGGTTGTCGATCAGCACTACGCGCGCTCCGGGTTTGAGTGCCTTGTGCAGGCCGCGCAGAAACACTTGTTGGCGCGTGATTGGCACATGCGACCACCAGAAGCCCGCAAAGGCGGCGTCGAAGTGATCATTGCAAGTGGGCAGTTGGTAGGCATCACCGACGGTGAATTGCACCTGTGCGAGTGGCACGCGGGCGCGTGCGATTTCCAGTGTTTCGATGGCGGCGTCGATGGCCAGAACCTGCGAGCAGTGTGGGGCGTAGAACTGGGTCCAGTAGCCAGTGCCGCAGGCGATTTCGAGGACAGATCCCGAGCCAATCTGCCGGGGAAGCCAAGCCTCCATGGCGCGCAGATCGTCTTGTCGCTCGGGTTTCAGGTAGATGGTGTCGTATTCCCGCGCGCGGGCGGCGTAATATTCCGGCAGGGATTCAGGCAGGGCGTCTTGCATGAGCCGCGATTGTGCGACCCATGCAAGACCTTGGCAATGTAAAAAAGGCGATCAGGCCTTGTTTGTCTGCAGCATCTTGATGATGCTCGAGAAGTCCTCGCCGCCATGGCCGCCGATGCTGTGCGCGGCGTAGATCGCGCGGGCCATGCCGCCGAGCGGTGTGCTGGCCTTGACCGACATGGCGCATTCTTGCGCGAGGCCCAAATCCTTGAGCATCAGGTCGGTGCCGAAGCCACCCGTGTAGCCGCGCGTGGCAGCCGAGTTTTCCTGCACGCCGGGGCAGGGGTTGTAGACCTCGAGGGCCCAGTTGCCGCCCGAACTGCGGCGCATGATCTCGGAGAGCACCTTGGGATCGAGGCCGTTGGCTACGCCCATGGCGATGGCTTCACTGGTGCCGATCATCAGGATGCCGAGGAGCATGTTGTTGCAGATCTTGGCGGTCTGGCCTGCGCCCACATCGCCCGCGTGGAAGATGTTCTTGCCCATCTTTTCGAGCAGCGGACGTGCGCGCTCGAGATTTGCTTCGGAGCCGCCGACCATGAAGGTCAGCGTGCCCGCGATCGCGCCACCCGTGCCACCGGAGACCGGCGCGTCGATGAAAGCGATGCCCGCAGCCTCGGCTGCCTTGGCGACCTTCTGGCTGGTGGCTCCCGCGATGGTGGAGGAGTCGATGATCAGCGCGCCCTTGGCGATGCTGGCGAGCAGACCGGCCTTGCCGTTGCCGCCGAGGAAGAGTCCTTCGACATGCTGGCTTGCGGGCAGCATAGACACAATGACTTCAGCGCCCTGAACAGCGTCTTCTGCGGAAGTGGCGATTTGTGCACCTTCGGCCTTGACGCGCTCGCAGGCGTCCTTCGAGAGGTCGAACGCCTTGACGCTGTGACCCGCTTTCTGCAGATTGATTGCCATGGGCGCGCCCATGTTGCCGAGGCCGATGAAAGCGATTTGCATGTAAGTTGTCTCCTGTTGGTGAAATGGTTGGTTTGGTAAGCAGGGGCTGTGGGCTTATTCAGCGATCAGCGCGCCGCGTTCCTTCAGAAGGGAGCGCAGGATGCTCCGATGGCAGCGGCGTTCTTCGTCGCAATAGCAACCGATGGAAAACGCCGCCGTTTGCGACAGCGCTGCCAGCAGGTCGAGTGTGCGGCTGCTTGCAGCGTCGGCCAGTTGCTTGCGGAACTGCTTGTCGAACTGCGCCCAGAGCTTGGTGGCCTCGGCCTCCTGGCCGTCGGCGAACAGCTTCACGGCTTCCTGCGCAAGCGTCATCAGATCGGGCTCGGGCGAGAGTTCGGGATACCAGACGTCGTAGTAATTGCGGCTCGCGAATTCGGCTTTGGGCACGCCGCGCGGAGGTCGACGCACGGTACCGATGCGCAGGCCCTCATCCTTGAGGCGCGCAGTGCCAAGTTGAACGATGCGTACTGACATGTGCTGATCCTTCCGTGGTGGGTCCGAATTACAGATCGCTCTCGAAGATGCTGTGGCGTTTTTTCTTTGCCGCCGCTTTGGCAGCCGCTTTGGTTGATGCTTTCTTTGCGGCTGCCTTAGTGGATGTCTTGCGTCGTGCAGAGGCCTTGGCTTGGGGGTTGTAGGCAAGCGCGCCATCAATCCAATCTTGCCAGTGAGCCCGCGTGGCATACGCCGAAGGCTCGACGCAGAAATAACCCTGCATCTTGCCCTGCGCATCCAACGTCCGCACGCCGGGTCGCTCGGCCACGCTGTCGTGTTCCGATGGCGGCAAGCGCACCAGCAACTCGTCGCCTTTGACGCCAAGGCACATCTTGTCGTTCACCATGAACACATACCAGCCGAACATCGTGCGCTCTTCGACATCCGCGCAATGCGACAGGGCATCGCGCACTGCGTCGATCAGCCGCAGCGTTTCGTCGGAGAGGGGGCGGGCTGGCATTTAGATGCGCTCCATCCGTTGGTGCGGTGGCTCGGGCAACACGACGCGCACCTGCGTGTCCACACGTACTTCGCCGCCTTGCAGCACGATGCTCATGACGCCGGTCTTGCGCACCAGTTGTCCATCCGGGTCGCGATCCAGCATGGCCGGGAGCAGATTTTTTTGAAAATCTTCAATCTGAATACAGGGGTTGCGCAACCCGGTCAATTCAAGTTCACCACAGGTCGTACCATTGGCATCCTCGAAGATCAGACGGGTCTTCACTGGCAGATCGATCAACTCACGCCAACCAAGACCGGGCGCAGAGGCGAGAGTAATGTTCTCGCCAAGCTCGCCCGGCTTCAACGTGTGACCCAAACCATTGAGGTGATCAAATAGATCTGCGCTGATCAGATGCACCTGACGTAGATTAGGCTGTGTCGGATCGACCTTCACACGGGAGCGATGCTGAACCGTTGCACCATAGTGCGCGTCGCCTTTCACGCCCAAACCCTGCATCATCGTGATAGACAACGTTGCTTGCTTCGAGAAGCGATGTTCCGCGTCACAATGCACCGCAAGCACGGTGGTCCCGAGGGGCTTGGTGTTGGGCATGGCTTGGTCCTCAGCGAATCATGTCCGGCGCATCGCCTTCCAGCATGCGTCTGCCGATGATCACTCGCATGATTTCGTTCGTGCCTTCCAGAATCTGGTGCACGCGCGAGTCGCGCATCAGGCGTTCCAGCGGGTATTCGCGGATATACCCGTAGCCGCCGTGCAGTTGCAGCGCTTCGTTGCAGACCATGAAGCCCGCGTCCGTCGCGAAGCGCTTGGCCATGGCGCAGTAGGTGGAGGCGTCGCGCGCGCCCGCGTCGAGTTTGCTGGCGGCGAGGCGTACCATCTGGCGGGCGGCGACGAGTTCGGTGGCCATGTCGGCCAGCTTGAACTGCAGCGCCTGAAAGCTGGCGATGGGCTTGCCGAACTGCTTGCGCTCCTGCATGTAGCTTTGGGCTTGCTTGAGTGCGCCTTGCGCCGCGCCGACCGAGCAGGTGGCGATATTGATGCGACCACCGTCGAGGCCCTTCATCGCGATCTTGAAGCCTTCGCCCTCGCGGCCGAGCAGGTTCTGCGCGGGGATGCGCACGTTGTCAAAGCTGATCACGCGGGTGGGCTGGCTGTTCCAGCCCATTTTTTCTTCCTTCTTGCCGTAGCTGACGCCCTCGGCATTGGCCGGCACGGCAAAGGCGCTGATGCCGGACGCGCCCGATTGTGCGTCGCCCGTGCGGGCCATCAGTATCAACATGTCGGTCGAGCCCGCGCCGCTGATGAAGGCCTTGCTGCCGTTGAGTATGTATTCGTGGCCGACGAGTTCGGCACGGGTCTTGATGGACGCGGCGTCGGAGCCCGCGCCCGGCTCGGTCAGGCAGTAGCTTGCGAGTTTTTGGCCGCTGGTGAGCTGCTCGCCCCATTCAGCGCGGACTTCATCGGTTGCCCAGGTCCCGAGCATCCAGGTCGCCATGTTGTGGATGGTAATGAAGGCGGTGGTCGAGGGATCGACGGCGGCGAGTTCTTCGAACACCAGCGTAGCGTCGAGGCGAGGCAGGGCGAGGCCGCCCGCGTTCTCGGGCGCATAGAGGCCGCAGAAGCCCAGCTCGCCTGCCTTGGCGATGGCTTCGCGCGGGAAGAGGCCTTCGGCGTCCCAGTGGGCGGCGTGCGGAGCGAACTCGGCTTGGGCAAAGGCGCGGGCCGTGTCGGCAAAGGCGCGCTGGTCTTCGGTGAGTTCAAAATCCATGGCGTTGTCTCCTCGGATGTTCCGTGTCGTGTTGTTTGTTATGGGGTCGTCGGCAAGCTGGCTTCAGGCGGTGGCGGGTTGCCGGTGTGCAGCCATTGTGAGAGCGCGGTGCGGCGCGACTGGGTCACCTTGACCATGCACTCGTGATAGAGCTGTATCCATTCCGGCTTGCCTTCCTTGCCGCGGTTGTGGCGGTTGCAATAGTCGCGGCGCGAGCGCTGCCAGTTCTTCTGGTCCTGACGCAACTCCGGGCGCTCGTGGGCCGACAGCGCAGTCATCACGTCACCGTAGTAGATGTTCAAGGCCGAATCGGCTTCCTGGAACTTCTTGACGGCGCAGGCATTGACCTCGGCGACCGAGCCATCGGGCACGCAGTTGGCACCGGCCTGGGCGAATGTGGTGGTGGCCGCCATGCTCAAGGCGAAGGGCAGCGCTACATGCGCCGCAAGCGCAATGAGAGAGGTGAGTTTCGATTTCGCAGACATGCGCCCAATTTCAACACGGCCAGCCACTATCGCGGCAACAAAGCCCGCGCCCGCGAATGATTCACGATGCGCGGGCTTTGTACTGTCTCGCTTACTTCAGGCTGATCGTGGTGTTCACGCCGTGGCTGGTGGTCGAGTCGTCGAACCAGCGTGCGGTCACGGTCTTGGTCTGTGTGTAGAACATCACGACCTGCTTGCCGTAAGGGCCTAGGTCACCGAGCTTGGAGGCGCGGCTGCCGGTGAACGAGAACAGCGGGACCGGCACGGGGATTGGCACGTTGATGCCGATCTGGCCGACGTCGATGTCTTCCTGGAACTTGCGTGCCGCTGCGCCGGACTGGGTGAAGATCGCGGTGCCGTTGCCGTTCGGGTTGGCGTTGATGAATTCGATGGCTTCATCGATGTCCGCCGCCTCGGCGATGCACAGCACGGGGCCGAAGATTTCCTGGTCATAGACCGACATGCCGGGCTTGACACCGGAGAAGATCGTCGGGCCGACGAAGTTGCCCTTTTCGTAGCCTGGCACGTTCGGCTTGCGGCCATCGAGTTCCAGCTTGGCACCATCGGCAATGCCGCGCTCGATCAGGCTTTCCACACGGGAGAGGGCGGCGCAGGACACGACCGGGCCCACATCCGTACCCTTTTCGACTCCGCCGGAGACCTTGAGCGTCTTGGCCTTTTCGACCAGATCGGGAATCCACTTCTGGGCGTCACCCACCAGCACCACCACCGACAGCGCCATGCAGCGCTGACCGGCCGCGCCGAAAGCCGCACCGGCCAGAGCGTTCAGGGCCTGATCCTTGTTGGTGTCGGGCATGACGATGGCGTGGTTCTTCGCGCCCATCATGCATTGCACGCGCTTGCCGTTGAGGCTGGCGCGGTTGTAGACATGGGTGCCGACCTTGGTCGAGCCCACGAAGCTGATGGCCTTGATGTCCGGGTGGTCGCAGATCGCGTTCACCGCATCTTCACCGCCGTGGATCACGTTCAGCACGCCAGCGGGTACGCCGGCTTCGAGGGCCAGTTCGCACAGGCGCATGGTGACCATCGGGTCCTGCTCGGAAGGCTTCAGAACGAAGGTGTTGCCGGTGGCAATCGCCATTGGGAACATCCACAGCGGGATCATCGCGGGGAAGTTGAACGGCGTGATGCCAGCACAGACGCCCAGTGGCTGGTTGATGGTGTAGGTGTCCACGCCATTGGCCACGTTGTTGGCCAGCTCGCCGAGCTGCAGCGAGCCGATGTTGGCTGCATGCTCGACCACTTCGAGCCCACGGAACACGTCGCCTTCGGCGTCGGGCAGGGTCTTGCCTTGTTCGGCGGTCAGCAGCGCGGCCAGCTCGCCCATGTTTTCACGGATCAGCTGCTGCAGCTTCAGGAAGATGCGGGCACGTGCGCCGATGGGGGTTTTCTTCCAGGTCTTGAACGCTTCCTTGCCCGAAGCGACGGCGGCGTTGATTTCCTCAGGCGTTGCGAACGGTACGCGGGCCAGCACTTCTTGGGTGGCAGGGTTCACCACATCACGCCACTGGGTGGTCTTGGACTCGACGAACTTGCCGCCGATGAGCAGCTTGACGGAAGGGGCCAGCACGGTGGAATTGGCAGGTGCGTTCATTGATGTCTCCTTGGAACCCGATTGTCCGGTTGTGGTTGATTGACGAATGTGTGGATGGTAATTGTGCAAATATGTCTTATCAATAGACAATCCTGCAGTTTGGTTTTGCAAATTTGCACAATGACGGGCGAGCAGCCACTTCGGATGAATCAATATGGACTGGGACAATCTGCGGTACTTCCTCGAACTCGCGCGCGCGGGCACCCTGATCGGTGCCGCGCGGCGCACGGGTGTGGAGCACACGACGGTCGCGCGGCGCATTCAGGCGCTTGAGAAGCAAATGGGCGTTCCGCTTTTCGCGCGCGAGGCGTCCGGCCATCGGCTGACGGAAGCGGGGCGGCAACTGCTGCCGTCGGTGGAGGCGATGGAGACCGCCGTGCTCGGCGTGGAGAGCTCGGCCGAGGCGCACGGCGGCGCAAGCGGGCTCAGCGGCCTTGTGCGCGTCGGCGTGACGGAGGGCTTCGGCACCTCGATTCTCGCGGCGCATCTGGCGCGCTTCACGCTGGATCATCCCGGCCTGTCCATCGACCTGCTGGCCCTGCCGCGCCTGCTGCATCTCTCGCGGCGCGAGGCGGACATCGTCATCTCGCTGGAGCGCCCGACGCGTGGCTCGGTCATCGTCACCCGGCTGGCCGACTACACGCTGTGTCTCTATGGCCAGCGTGAGTATCTGGCGCGCAGGCCGCTGGTCACCCAACGCGAGGACCTGCGTCACCACGCCTTCGTGAACTATGTGGATGACCTGCTGTTCACCAAGGAGCTACAGTTCATCGACCAGCTCCACGCGCCCGAGCGTTTTGCCTTCCGCAGCACCAGTATCACCGCGCAATACGAGGCAGTGCGGATCGGCGCGGGGCTGGGCGTGTTGCCCGCGTTTCTGGCGGACCGCGATCCGGTTCTGAGCCGCGTGCTGCCGCAGGAGGCGCAGTTCACCCGCACCTTCTGGATGAGCATGCCGCAGGAGGCCAAGCAACTCGCGCGCATCCAAGCGGTGTGGAATCTGCTCAAGGAAGTGGCGGGCAAGGAGAAGGCGTTGCTGCAGCCGGACTCACAAACCCGGCGCTGAAGGCGAATGTCTCGCAAGCATCCTGCAAGCTTGAGGAATAAAATAACGGAAGTTTTTGATTTTTCTCTTTTTAGAGCAACGTTTTCAAGAAACTCCACGGATTTGGAACGCATCATTGGCGATCGATTCGTGCGCTCCCCACATCCTTCCCGTGATCTTTCATGTCCGAGCTGGTTTGTGATTCGGACGGGGCCTGCCTTTGTCGGTCGGCCTTGCGTTGTTTCTTTCATTTCACGGAGTTCCCGCCCATGACCCAGCCGGCCAAGCCCGCCAGTCAAGCCGTGCCAGAGGGTCATGACGACCTGCAGCGCAGCCTCACCAACCGCCACATTCAACTGATCGCCATTGGCGGCGCCATCGGCACGGGGCTGTTCATGGGCTCGGGCAAGACGATCAGTCTGGCCGGTCCGTCCATCGTCTTCGTCTACGCGATCATCGGCATCATGCTGTTCTTCGTGATGCGCGCGATGGGCGAGCTGCTGTTGTCCAATCTGAAATACCGCTCATTCATCGATTTTTCGGCCGATCTGCTCGGGCCGTGGGCGGGCTTTTTCACCGGCTGGACCTACTGGTTCTGTTGGATCATCACCGGCATCGCTGATGTGATCGCGATCTCGGCTTATGCGCAGTTCTGGTTTCCCGACATCCCGCAATGGGCACCCGCGATTGCCTGCGTCGGCCTGCTGCTGTCGTTGAACCTGCTGACGGTGAAGTTGTTCGGCGAGATCGAATTCTGGTTCGCAATGATCAAGATCGTCGCCATCGTCACGCTGGTGGGTGCGGGCATCTACATGGTCTCGACTGCCTTCACGTCACCTGCTGGTCGCACAGCGAGCCTTGCGAATCTCTGGAGTGATGGGGGCATGTTCCCGCATGGTGCGATGGGTTTTTTCGCCGGTTTCCAGATCGCCGTATTCGCGTTCGTGGGCATTGAGCTGGTGGGCACCACGGCCGCCGAGGCCAAGGACCCCGAGAAGACGCTACCACGCGCGATCAACTCGATTCCGGTGCGCATCATCATCTTTTATGTCTGCGCGCTGATCGCCATCATGGCGGTCACGCCGTGGCGCGACGTGGTGCCCAGCAAGAGCCCGTTCGTTGAGTTGTTCGTGCTGGCCGGGCTGCCAGCGGCTGCAGGCATCATCAACTTCGTGGTGCTGACTTCGGCGGCCTCCTCGGCCAACAGCGGCGTTTTCTCGACTAGCCGCATGCTGTTCGGCCTCGCGCTCAAGGGCGATGCGCCGCGTTCCTTCGGTGTGCTCTCCAAGGCCAGCGTGCCTTCGCGCGGGCTGCTGTTCTCCTGCATCTGCCTGCTGGGCGGGGCGTTTCTGATGTGGGTGATTCCCGATCTGGTGGAAGCCTTCACGCTGGTGACCACGATCTCGGCGATTCTGTTCATGTTCGTCTGGTCGTTGATTCTGCTGTCCTACATCCAGTACCGCCGCACCCGCGCGCATCTGCATGCGGCATCCAAGTACCGCATGCCCGGCGGCGTGGTGATGTGCGTTCTTTGCCTCGCGTTCTTCGCGGGCATTCTGGTGCTGCTGACCTTTGAGGCGGACACCCGCTCGGCGCTGATCGCTACGCCGATCTGGTTCGCGATTCTGGGCGCGGCCTATGCGTGGCTGCGCGGCAAGCGCGCGTCGCAGGCGCTGATGACGCCCGTGGAAATCGAACATGCGGAACAGACCCATCAGGCCTGATGCTCCTATTTTCGAAGCCCTTTGACGGGCTTCCGGGCAGTAGCAAGCGGCAGCGCTCGGGAGGTGGCAAACTCAATGCCCCGCTTGCTGCCGATTGACTGCCTTTGCCCATGAATTCCACACCCGCCGCCGAGCTCTCTCCCGTCAAGAACAAACTCCTGTGGCTGGTGTCCCTCGGGTTCTTCATGCAGACGCTCGACGGCACCATCGTCAACACGGCGCTGCCAGCGATGGCCGAGGAACTGGGCGAGAGCCCGCTGCAGATGCATTCGGTCATCGTGGCGTACTCGCTGGCGATGGCGGTGCTGATTCCGGCCTCTGGCTGGCTCGCGGACAAATTCGGCACGCGGCGCGTGTTCATGTCGGCGATCGCGTTGTTCGTTCTCGGCTCGGTGCTGTGCGCCGTTTCCCCCAATCTTCAGTTGCTGGTGGCCTCGCGCGTGGTGCAGGGGCTTGGCGGCGCCTTGCTGCTGCCGGTGGGGCGGCTCGCGGTGCTGCGCGCATTTCCGCGCGAGCAGTTCATTCGCGCCATCAGCTTTGTGGCGATTCCGGGGCTGGTGGGGCCGCTGATCGGTCCGACGCTCGGCGGCTGGATGGTCGAATTTGCCTCATGGCACTGGATCTTCTGGGTGAATGTGCCGGTGGGGTTGATCGGCCTTGTCGCCGCCAGCAAGTACATGCCGGTCGGCGAAAAAATGCCGCCACGCGGCTTCGATCTGCTCGGCTACCTGATGCTTGCGGCTGGCATGGCGCTGGTCTCGCTCGCTGTGGAAGGCATGGCGAGCGGCGGGGGAGTGCGTGGCGCCTCGGCGCTGATCATGCTGGTGTTCGGCTTGGCGTGTCTCTGCGGCTACTGGCTGCACGCGCTGCGCAAACCCGATCCGCTGTTTCCGCCGGAGCTCTTCACGGTGCGCACGCTACGTGTAGGGTTGCTCGGCAATCTGTTTTCACGCCTTGGCAGCTCGGCCATGCCGTTCATAATGCCGCTGGTGCTGCAGGTGAGTCTTGGTTACTCTCCTATGCACGCCGGCATGATGATGCTGCCCACGGTGATCGGCAGCATGGCGATGAAGCGCTTCGTCACCAAGGTGATCTATCACTTTGGCTACCGCGAGGTGCTGGCCACCAATACCTGGCTGCTGGCGCTGTTGATTGCGAGCTTCACGTTCATTTCGCCCACCATTCCCGCACCGGTGTTGATTGCGCAACTTTGCGTTTTCGGTGCAGTCAACTCGCTGCAGTTCTCTGCGATGAATACCGTCACGCTCAAGGATCTGCTGCCGCATTTCGCAAGCAGTGGCAACAGTCTGCTGTCGATGGTGCAAATGCTCTCCATGGGCATGGGCGTGGCCATCGCGGGTGCGGTGCTCGCGGGGTTTCAGGCGCATCTGGGCAGTGCGACGGGTGGTGACACGCTGTGGGCGTTCCGGGGCACATTCATCGTGATGGGGCTGTTGACGCTGGCGGCGACGGTGCTGTTCATGCAGTTGCCGGACAAAGAGCAGCCCAACTCCGAACCCTCCGGCCCAGAATCACATAACTGACAGGACAAACAAAAGAGAAGGCCCTGAGCCGCTTTGCGCCTCAGGGCCTTTGGTTGTCAGCTCGCGATCAGATGGTCGCTGGAATTTTCACCGAGGAATCCGCCACTCTGGTGCGCCCAGAGCTTGGCGTAGATACCGGCTTTTTCCAGCAACTCCTGGTGCGTTCCCTGTTCGACGATCTGGCCCTTGTCCATCACGACAAGGCGATCCATCGCGGCGATTGTGGACAGGCGGTGGGCAATCGCGATCACCGTCTTGCCGTGCATGAGGCCGTCGAGACTTTGTTGGATGGCTGCTTCGACCTCACTGTCGAGTGCGCTGGTGGCTTCGTCGAGCAGCAGGATCGGCGCGTCCTTGAGCATCACGCGCGCAATCGCCACGCGCTGGCGCTGGCCGCCCGAGAGCTTCACGCCGCGCTCGCCGACCTGCGCGTCATAGCCGCTGCGGCCCTTGAGGTCGGTGAGGCTGTCGATGAATTCTGCAGCCTCGGCCTTGAGGGCGGCGGCGCGCATTTCTTCTTCGCTTGCATCGGGGCGGCCATAGAGGATGTTGTCGCGCATCGAGCGGTGCAGGAGCGAAGTGTCCTGCGTGACCATGCCGATGGCGCCGCGCAGGCTATCTTGCGTGACACTGCGGATGTCCTGACCGTCAATGGTGATACGGCCGCCTTGCACGTCGTGAAAACGCAAGAGCAGGTTCACCAGCGTGGACTTGCCTGCCCCCGAGCGACCGATGAGTCCGATGCGCTCGCCAGGGCGGATGTTCAGGTTCAGATGGTCGATGACGCGCTTGCCGCCATCCTTGTAGCCAAAGCTCAGGTTCTCGAAATGCACCCGGCCCTCGGAAACGACCAGTGGCTTGGCATTCGGAGCATCCACAATGCTGCGCGGTTTAGTGAGCGTGACAATGCCGTCCTGAATGGTACCGATGTTCTCGAACAGACCGGTCATCTGCCACATCACCCAGTGAGAATAGCCCGAAATCCGCAATGCCATGGCGATCACGGCGGCAACTACGCCCGTGCCGACTTCACCTTGGGTCCATAGCCACAATGCGAATCCAGAGCTGCTCAGGATCAGCAATGTGATCATGGCGTGGTTGGTCAGCTCGAACTGGCTCACCAGACGCATCTGCTGGTAGCCGGTCTGCTTGAACGAGTCCATGGCGTTGCGCGCGTATTCAGCTTCGCGTCGGGTGTGGGCGAACAGCTTGACGGTGGCAATGTTGGTGTAGGCATCGGTCACACGACCGGTCATCAGCGAACGGGCGTCTGCCTGCTCCTTGCCGATCTTGCCGAGTCGTGGCACGAAATAAAAGCACGCCGCAGCATAGCAGGCGAGCCAGATGCCGAATGGCACCATCATGCGCCAGTCGAAGCTTGCCGCCAGCAGCAGAATGCTGACGAAATACACGCCTACGCCAACCATCACGTCCACGACGATGAACACCACTTCTCGCACCGAAAGGGCGGTTTGCATGATCTTGGTGGTGATACGGCCAGCGAATTCATCGGCATAGAACGACATGCTCTGCCCAAGCATCAGCCGGTGAAATACCCAGCGCATGCGCATGGGAAAGTTGATAGCCAACACCTGATGCATCACCAGCGTATGGAGACCGAGCAAAACGATGCTCAATAGCAGGATCACGGCAATACCGGTGAGGCTGCCGTGATGCACCTGCCAAAGCTCGGCAGCGGGAGTGGCCGAGAGCCAGTCGATCACTCGGCTCATGACGGCGAACAGGAAGGCTTCGTAGACCGACAGCAGCGCAGAGGTCAGCGTCAGCAGCCCGATCCAGCCTCGCATGCCTTGCGTGCAGGCCCACAGAAAAGCAAAAAAGCCATTCGGTGGCAATGGTGGATCGTTGGGTGGGTAGGGCGGAAGACGCCTCTCAAAAATATTGAACAACACTCGTATGTAACTCCTGTTGCGATACTACGGGCAGGGCGTCCGTATGTCCGTGCATCGTCGAGAGACCATAAAAATTCAGGGGCCTGCGAGTGATCGGGGGCGGAGGTTTTGTCAAAATCTCACGACCTTTCTCGAGGTCGGTTGCATGCGCAGCATGAATGGGGCGCTATGGTTGTTGCATTTGCGCCAACATCATTCGCGCCATGTGAACCCGTTTCATGAATAAACGTCAATGGTTGAAAAATTTGGACTCACTGACAGAAAGCAGCAAGTTTCAAGGCCAAACATGCGACTTGTGGGTTAGTCGTCCCTCTAACGCACTCTGTTTTCAGGGTGCCAAGTCGCCATTCGATTTTAATCTGTAACACGTATTTGTAATGAAATGCGTAATTTCATAACTATTGGTTGCCATTGCGGCATAGCTGGAAACATAATCGTCGGATAAGGTGCCTCGCCATGTGCCGATCTGATTCGTACCGGGGCTTTACACGGTCAAGCTCCCAGGTCTCTTCGTCCAATTCGCCCATTCACCTGACTCATTGATGTCCGAATTTCCCTCTTCGCGCTTCCCGCTTCGGTTCTGGGTGCCGGGCATGGTCGTCGGCATTCTGGGATTGCTGGGCAGCTTTGCGATGTGGCACCACCAGCAGAATTCGGCGAGTGCCGTGGCACACATGCGCTTCGAGCAGGAGGTCGGCTCCTTCACGCAGGCCGTGCAGCGTCGCTTCCAGTCCTATATGGACATCTTGAGCGGCATGCAGGGTGTGATGAAGCTCAATCCGCAATTGCAGCGTCGTGACTTCGAGAGGCTTGCGGACAACATGGAACTGGGTCGGCGTCATCCCGGTGCGCTTGGAGTTTCATTCACCCGTCATGTTCCTGGTTTGGAGCGACAGGATTTTCTGGCACGCACGCGCGCAGAACCGTCATTCACTGGTCAATCACATCGGAATTTTGATTTCCAGCCGGCAGACTTCTGGCCCGAATACTACGTGATCGAATACGTGTGGCCATTTCGGGGCAATGAAAAGGTTGAAGGTCTCGAAATGCACTCGCAGCCTGTGAACATGCAGGCCGTGATCCGGGCGCGCGATACCAGGAACATGGCCATTTCCGCGCCGTTTTCGCTGATTCAGAAGTCCACCTCGTCCAGTGGTGTGGTGATGCGCATGCCCGTATTCGCGGCGCAGGGGCCGCTGGCCAAGGACGACGATTTCATCGGCACAGTGGATGTAGCGGTCAGCATGAGCGACCTGATCGAGAATGTGCGTAGTGAAGGTGCTTGGGAGCATCTGGTGCTCAACATGTCGGATATGGGCGAACTGGATGCTGACGGGCTGCTGGTGCCGCTGAAGTCTCCTGCGTTGCTCTATACCTCGCAGTCATTGAGTGGGGCGGAGAGTGCTCATCTGCAGAAGGATATGCATTTCGGTGGTCGATTGTGGCGCTTGAGGTTCGAGCACGATACGCCACTGCTGTCGCCGCTCGAACGCAGCCTCCCTGCACTGATGGCCGGCGCAGGTGTATTGCTCACGGCGCTGCTCTCCATTCTTGTGGTCCTCCTGAGTCTTCGACGGGCGCAGGCGCTCAGCCATGCCGACGATGTCAATGCCGCGTTGCTCGCGAGCGAGGAGCGCTTTCGCACGTTGTTCGGCCAAGCGGCAGTCGGCATCATTCAGGTGCAAAGTGCGACAGGACAGATTGAGCGCGCAAACGAGACCTTTGCCCAGATGCTCGGTTACACCGTCGAAGAGATCGAGGGCAAGAGCTTCCAGGATTTCACGCATCCCGCCGACCTTTCCAGCAGCGGTGACCAGATGCGGCAAATGATCGAGGGCAATCTGGCGTCTGTTCGTCTCGAAAAGCGCTACCTGCGCAAGGACGGCAAGCCGGTCTGGGTGGATCTCACCGCGACTCCGGTATCGCACCGCAAGGGACGCCCGATGCAGAACGTCTCGGTCGTTCTCGACATCACCGAACGCAAGCAGATGGAGGAGGCCCTTCGCACGAGCGAGGAGCGGCTGCGCGGCATTCTGGATCGCCTGCCCATCGGCATTGCGAAAGTCCGTGACGATGGCTTCAACTTCAGCAACGAGCGTTTTTCCCAGATCTGTGGCTATGACACACATGAGATTGCAAGCCTCGACGACTGGTGGGAAACCATCGTGCGCGACCCGCAGGAGCGCGAGCTCTACCGCACGCGCTGGAACGAGGCCTGCCGTGAGGCGCGCGAGGGCAACGGCTACATACGTGCTATGGAATGTGTCATCACTCACAAGGGTGGGCACTCGCGGTCCCTCGAGATGGCCGGGGTGATCCTCGGGGACGACGAAGACAACTACCTGATCACGCTGGTTGACGTGAGCCAGCGCAAGGCGGTCGAAGAGCGCGCGCGTTATCTGGCCTACTACGATCCGCTCACGCAGTTGCCCAATCGACGTTTGCTGCTTGACCGTCTTCAGCAGGCGCTTGCCATGAGTGCACGGCATCAGAGCTATGGTGCGGTGCTGATGCTTGATCTGGACAATTTCAAGAGCCTCAATGAAACCCAGGGGCATGACATGGGTGACCGCCTGTTGGGCATAGTGGCCCAGCGCCTGCGCAGTTGCGTGCATGCGGACGATACCGTCGCTCGACATGGTGGCAATGAGTTTGTGGTCGTTCTGCGCTCGCTCGGCGAAAGCGAACAGGCGGCTGCCGCTGGAGCAGAAGAAGTTGCGCAGAAAATTCTGAACGTGATGCGTGAGCCGTTCGAGCTCAGCAACGAGCACCACCACACAACGCTATCGATCGGTATCACGCTGTTCCATGGGCAGCGCGAATCTGCGGATGAGCTGCTCAAGCGCGGCGATCTGGCCATGTATCGCGCCAAGGCAGAGGGGCGCAATGCGCTTCGCTTCTTTGATCCTGAAATGCAGGCGGTGGTCGAAGCGCGCGTCGCCCTTGAGTCCGACTTGCGCACTGGCATAGCGCAGGGGCAGTTCGAGTTTGCCTACCAGCCGCAAATGCTGCACGGCCGCATTGTCGGTGCCGAGGCGCTACTGCGTTGGCAGCACCCACAGAAGGGGTCAATTCCGCCTGCGCAGTTCATTCCGCTAGCCGAAGAGAGCGGCCTGATTCTGCGTCTGGGCGAGTGGGGTGTGAAGGCGGCCTGCGAGCGTCTGGCGAGTTGGGCAAACGATACAGTGTTGAGTGAACTCACGCTCTCAGTGAATGTGAGCGCGCGTCAATTTCACCAGGCGGGCTTTGTGCCGCAAGTGCTTGCGGCGCTTGCCAGCACGGGCGCGGAGGCGCGCCATCTGCGCCTCGAGCTGACTGAAAGCCTGCTGCTCGAAGACATCGATGATACGGTCAAGAAGATGTCGCACCTGAAGAGCTATGGTGTGGGTTTCTCGCTCGATGACTTTGGCACCGGCTACTCATCTCTGTCGTATCTGAAGCGTTTGCCGCTGGATGAACTCAAGATTGATCAAGGCTTTGTGCGCGACGTGTTGACTGATCCGAACGACGCGGCAATAGCCAAAACCATCGTGGCGCTGGGCACCAGTCTGGGCTTGCAGGTCACGGCCGAGGGTGTTGAAACCGAGGCCCAGCGTCAATTTCTCGAGCGCAATCACTGCTACGGCTGGCAGGGGTATCTGCTGAGCCCGCCACTGCCGATCCGTGAGTTCGAGGTGCTGGTCCAATCGCTTGCACACGCCAAGGCATCCGCAACAGTTTGAGTGATCAGGAAGAATCAGGCCCTAAGATCGGCGGCATGACCACACTTGGCTTGTATCTCTTGACTGCGCTCGCAGAAATCGTCGGCTGCTATCTTCCGTGGCTCTGGCTGCGCAAGGGCAGCTCCATCTGGTTGCTGGTGCCAGCAGCTGCCAGTCTGGCACTGTTTTCATGGCTTTTGACGCTTCACCCCGATGCCTCTGGACGCGTCTATGCAGCCTATGGCGGTATCTACGTCTGTGTTGCTTTGATCTGGCTTTGGGCTGTCGACGGCGTGAGACCGGGTTTGTGGGATGTGGTGGGCGGCGCGGTGACACTGGCCGGAATGGCCATCATCGCGTTTGCACCTCGCTCCAGCTGACCATTCTCGAGTGACGTTTTTTGTCAAATTTGGTAGCGCCAGTCTGGCGCTGGTCGGAACAAGGTGCTTGCACGGTATGATTCCACTCTGAACTTTCACTGCGCCCTGATCAAAACCGCCTGACTCGTGCGTCTCAACTCCATCAAACTCGCCGGCTTCAAGTCGTTCGCCGAACCCACCAATTTCCTGCTTCCCGGCCAGCTCGTTGGCGTGGTGGGGCCGAATGGGTGCGGCAAATCCAACATCATGGACGCGGTGCGCTGGGTGCTGGGGGAGTCCAAGGCGAGCGAGCTGCGCGGCGAATCGATGCAGGACGTGATCTTCAACGGCACGACCCATCGCAAACCGGCCAGCCGCTCCAGCGTGGAGCTGATCTTTGACAACGCCGATCATCGTGCGGGCGGGCAGTGGAACCAGTTCACCGAAATCGCCGTCAAGCGCGTGCTCACGCGGGACGGCACCAGCAGTTACTTCATCAACAACCAGCCGGTGCGCCGCCGGGATGTTCAGGACGTGTTCCTCGGCACAGGCCTTGGGCCTCGCGCTTACGCCATCATCGGGCAGGGCACGATCAGCCGGATCATCGAGTCGCGCCCCGAAGAGTTGCGCCTGTTCCTCGAAGAAGCCGCCGGTGTCTCCAAGTACAAGGAGCGCCGCCGCGAGACCGAAAATCGCTTGTCCGACACACGCGAGAATCTCACGCGGGTTGAAGACATCCTGCGTGAGTTGAACGCCAACCTCGAAAAGCTCGAGAAGCAGGCCGAGGTGGCGGCCAAGTACAACGCGCTGCAGGCCGATGTCACGCTCAAGCAGCATCAGCTGTGGTTCTTGAAGCGCGCAGACTCCGAGAGCGATCAGGCCAAAGTGCGTGCAGAAGGCTTGCAGGCCGTGAACGATCTGGAAGCCCGGATGGCCGATCTGCGCGCCGTCGAGGCCGATCTGGAGACCATCCGCCAGTCGCATTACGCAGCTGGCGATCAGGTCAATCAGGCGCAGGGCAGGCTCTACGAGGCAACCGCCGAGGTCGGCAAGCTCGAGGCGGAGATCCGCTACGTGGTCGAAGGCCGTCAGCGGGTGGAAAGCCGCCTGACGCAGTTGGCTGAGCAGATCGCCCAGTGGATGGGCCGCAAGGAAGAGGCCGAGATCGAGCTCGAAACGCTTTCCGGCGCGGGCATGGATGCCGAGGAAAAGGCCGAGCTGCTCGCCGCGCAGGTCGAAGAGCAGGCCATGCAGATGCCCGACCTCGAAGACGCTCTGCGCCAGACCCAGTTGCGCGCGTCCGAACAGCGCGCGTCCGTTGTACAGGTCCAGCAGCAGATTCAGGTGCTGGCCGCCGAGCAGCGCGGCTTTGGCGAGCAGAGCCGCCAGCTCGAGTCGCGCCAGGAACGCCTGCGCACCGACCGCAATGCACTGGCTTCGCCCGACGAGGCTCGCCTGACCAATTTGCAAAGCCAGCTCGAAGAGTCCACCGAAAACGCCGAAATGGCCGAGGCACGGCATCTGGAGCTGGAAGATACCGTCCCTCAGCTTGATGATGACCGCCGCTCGCGCCAGCAGACCGTGAACACTGAAAGCGGGCGCCAGGCCGATCTGTCGGCGCGGCTGGAGGCGCTCAAGGCCTTGCAGGAAAAGGTCAAGACCGATGGCAAGCTGCAACCGTGGCTTGCCAAACATGGCCTCGAAGGAATGCAGGGCCTGTGGAGTCGCATCCACGTCGAACCCGGTTGGGAAAGTGCCCTTGAAGCGGCTCTGCGCGAGCGTATGAATGCGCTGGAAGTAGGGCGCCTGGACATGGTGCGCGGCTTTCTCGGTCATGGCGGCACCGACGCGCCGCCTGCGCGTCTGGCCTTCTACAGCAAGCCGCAGGCTGGAGCGAGCGCAGCGGCCAATGGCACGCAGCGCCTGTCCGACCTGCTACGGGTGAACGACGCAGGGCTCAATGCCGTGCTCGTTGACTGGCTGACCGGTTGTTTCACAGCGCCGTCGCTGGACGAGGCGCTCAACCGCCGCTCGCAACTCAAGTCTGGCGAGACGATTTACGTGGCGACCGGTCATGCAGTCACGGCCAACAGCGTGAGCTTCTACGCACAGGACTCCGAGCAGTCCGGTATGTTGGCGCGGGCACAGGAAATCGAGCACCTCGAAAAGGAATTGCGTGCGCAGGTACTGATCAGCGAAGAGTCGCGTACCGCGCTGATTCGCGCCGAAGCCGCCTATGCGGATGCTTCGCAGCGCCTTGTCACTGCCCGCCGCGAAGCCACCGAGGCCCAGAGCCGCGCACACGAGCTGCAAGTCGAGACGCTGCGCCTCACGCAGATGGCCGAGCAGACACGTGCCCGCAGCGCGCAGATCGGTGCCGATCTGGCCGAGGTCGATGCGCAGTTGAACGATCTGCAGGAGCGCAAAGTCTCCGCCGAAGCGCGCTTCGAAGAACTCGACATGCAACTGGCCGACAGCCAGGAGCGCCATGCGCAACTCGACGAACGCGTGATTGAATCCGAACGCAAGCTCAACGAATGTCGCGAACAGCAGCGTTCGCTGGAACGGCAGGCGCAGGAGGCGGTGTTCTCTCGCCGCACCATGGATGCACGCAAGGGAGAGTTGTCCCGCACGATCGATACAGCGGCGGCACAGGCCAAGTCGCTGGCCGACGAAGATGTGCGCGCACGAGATGAAATGAATCGCCTGTCCGCCGCCGCTGCGCAAGGTGGCCTGCAGACAGCGCTTGACGAAAAGATCGAGCGTGAAAAGGCGCTCGGCGCCCAACGCAGCCAGTATGACGACCTGACCGCCAAGCTGCGCGCCAGCGACGAACGCCGCATGCAGCTGGAGCGGGCCATGGACCCGCTGCGTGCACGCATCACAGAGTTTCAGCTCAAGGAGCAGGCAGCGCGTCTGGGTCTGGAACAATACACATCGCTGCTGACCGATGCCGAGGCCGACTTGACGGCCATCGAACAGTCGATTGCCGAGGGCAATGTGCGCATCGGCGGGTTGCAGGGCGAAATCGACAGGCTGCACCGCAGCATCACGGATCTGGGTGCGGTCAATCTGGCGGCGCTCGACGAACTGACGCTTGCGCGCGAGCGCAAGACCTTCCTTGATGCGCAGACCGAAGACTTGACGCTCGCGATGAACACGCTGGAAGATGCGATCCGCAAGATCGACGTGGAAACGCGCGTGCTGTTGTCTGGCACGTTCGAGACTGTCAACGGCCATTTCGGACGCATGTTCCCCGAGCTGTTCGGCGGCGGTCAGGCCAAGCTGGTGATGACGGGCGACGAAATTCTCGACGCCGGTGTACAGGTGATCGCGCAGCCTCCCGGCAAGAAAAACCAGACGATTCATCTGCTTTCAGGCGGCGAAAAGGCGCTGACTGCGATTGCGCTGGTGTTCGCGATCTTCCAGCTGAACCCCGCACCATTCTGTCTGCTGGACGAGGTGGACGCGCCGCTGGACGACGCCAACACTGAACGCTATGCCAAGCTCGTGGCCGCGATGTCGAAGGGAACACAGTTCCTCTTCATCAGTCACAACAAGATTGCTATGGAAATGGCGGAGCAATTGATCGGCGTGACCATGCAGGAGCAAGGTGTGTCACGTATCGTGGCGGTGGACATGGAGTCCGCGCTGTCCATGGCGGATGTCTGACCATGACAGCGCAGCCGTCCGTCGCAGGAGCGTAGACACGTTCTAAGATGCCACGCAAAGTTTTGAATTCACCATGAGTACTTTTCAGATCGCATTAATCATCGCCGGCGGACTCGTGCTGGCGGTCGTCGTTGGCTACAACGCATGGTCCACCCATCGCAACGCGCCGAAGCGCCCAAGCCCGACCGAGAGCGAGGCGTCGTCCGATACGCCGGCCGTGCGCCATGAGCCCGGTTTCGAAGGTATCGGCTCTGCCAGCTTGGGTCCGGACAATGGCATCGAGCCGAGTTTCGATGGGCACTCGGTGGATCTGAAGGACGCGCTGCAGATGCCGCTACCGCCCGTCGAGCGCCGCGGTGGACTGGATCCGCTGATCGATGCGCTCGCGCCCATCGTGGCCGACCAGATTGTCTCGGGCGACGCTGCGCTCGCCGCCTTGCCACCCACGCGCCGTGCGGGCAGCAAACCGTTTGCCGTGGAAGGTCTCAACGAGACGACCCAGCAATGGGAAGGCCCCGTGGCTGGTCAGCGCTACAGGCAATTCCAGGCGGGCGTGCAACTGGCCAACCGACTTGGCGCGCTCAATGAGATCGAGTTCTCCGAATTCGTCATGAAGACTCAGAGCTTTGTAGACTCCATCGGCGCTGCGGTCGATTTTCCCGACATGCTCCATGAAGTGGCGCGTGGCCGCGAGCTGGACCAGTTCGCGAGCGAGCACGATGCGCAACTGAGCTTCATGCTACGCGCACGCCATGCCGCATGGAGCCCCGGCTACGTGCAGCAAAACGCAGGAAAGGTCAGCTTCACGGCCGGTGCCATGCCCGGGCGATTGGTGCTGCCTGCGGTGGAGGCCGGAATGCCACCGGTGCTCACGCTGTCCTACGACACGCAGGCCGCACTCTCCGATGACCCCGAGCAGTCCGCGATCCGCGACGTTCTATTGAGCCTCGACGTTGCCCAGGTGCACCGCACTGAGCAGCCGTTCGCCCGCCTGCGCGAAGTGGCCGCAGAGCTGTGCAAGTCGATGGATGGCGTGCTGTGTGACCAGAATGGCTCGCCTCTGCCCGCGATGACGATGGACCCGATCACGGCCGATTTGGAGACGCTGTATGACAAGCTCGACAGCCGTGAGTTGTCGGCTGGCTCGGCACTCGCAAGGCGCTTGTTCAGCTGATAGTTGGTTACAGTCTGGGGGGCATTGAGTTTGCCCGACAAGGGGCCGCTCATTCACAATGGCGGCCGCTTTCATTTGGAATGTGTCGTTTTGACGCGCGTTGATCGCGCGCCCATGCCAGCGAATGGTGCCCCACGTACCCGCGCAGCAGAAAGTATGCAACCGGCCATGTCCGACAGTTTTGATCTCTTCTCCGAACCCACGCAGGACGTGCCTGCCAAGGTCGTCGCCAAGGTGAGTGCTCTGCGCGAGCAGCTCGACCGCTGGGCGCATGAATATTATGTGCAGGACGCGCCCACCGTGCCCGACGGCGAGTACGACCGCGTGTTCCAGCAACTGCAGGCGCTTGAAGCGTCCTACCCACAGCTCCTCACCCCCGATTCACCCACGCAGCGCGTGATC
This sequence comes from Diaphorobacter sp. HDW4A, assembly GCF_011305995.1. GTDB lineage: Bacteria > Pseudomonadota > Gammaproteobacteria > Burkholderiales > Burkholderiaceae_C > Diaphorobacter_A. Next base: position 2,049,159 of record NZ_CP049910.1, read on the forward strand.
GGCGCGGTGCTCGATGGTTTGACTCCGGTGCGCCATGCCGTGCCGATGCTCAGCATCCAGACCGAGACCGACAACGAAGCCAGCGGCGCACAGGCCTTCGATGCGCGCATCCGCAAGGAGCTGGAGCTGTCTCTGGCGAGCCCGGCGGTCGAGTATGTGGCCGAGCCCAAGTTTGACGGCCTCGCGATGAACCTACGTTATGAGAACCGCAAGCTGGTGACCGCGACCACGCGCGGCGACGGCGAGGTCGGCGAAGACGTGACGCACAACATCCGCACCATCCGCCAGATCCCTCTGACGCTGCCCGCCGACAAGGGCGTGCCTCCGGTACTCGAGGTGCGCGGGGAGGTCTACATGCGTCGCGCTGACTTGGACAAGCTCAACGAGCGCCAAGCGGCCAACGGCGGCAAGCTGTTCGCCAATCCGCGCAATGCAGCAGCGGGGGCGGTGCGTCAACTAGATTCGAATATCGCTGCGCAACGGCCGCTGTCGTTTTTCGCGTATGGCCTCGGTGAAATCACCGCGTCGGCCGATGGCGGCCCGGACTTCCAGACGCATTTCCAGATGCTGCAGACGCTCAAGGACTGGGGTTTCCCGGTCGCGCCGCAGGTCTGCGTGGCACATGGTGCGATCGAACTCGTCGCGTTCCACGAACGCATGGGGGCCGAGCGCGCAACGCTGCCCTACGAAATCGACGGCGTGGTCTACAAGGTCAACAGCCTCGCGCTGCAGCGCCAACTCGGCTTCAAATCGCGTGAGCCGCGCTGGGCTGTGGCGCACAAGTACCCGGCGCAGGAAATGCCCACGCGCATGGAGGCCATCGACGTGCAGGTCGGCCGTACCGGCAAGCTCACGCCGGTCGCGCGCCTCGCGCCCGTGCAGGTGGGCGGCGTGGTGGTGACCAACGCGACGCTGCACAACGTATTCGAGATCCGCAAGAAGGGAGTGCGCACCGGCGATACCGTGATCGTGCGCCGTGCGGGTGATGTGATCCCTGAGGTCGTCGGCCGCGTTCCGGGTGAGCGCCTGTCGTACGTGCCCAACTTCCGCATGCCTGCGTCCTGCCCGATCTGCGGCAGCACGGTGGTGCGCGAAAAGGGCGAGGCGAATCACCGCTGCTCGGGCGGACTGTTCTGCGCCGCGCAGCGCAAGGAGGCGATTTTGCATTTCGCCGCGCGCCGCGCGATGGACATCGAAGGCCTTGGCGACAAGCTCGTTGATCAGCTCGTCGAGGGCAATGTGGTGCGTGTGCTGCCCGACCTGTATCGGCTGGGCCTGGTCGCGCTCGCGTCACTCGATCGCATGGCGGAGAGGTCCGCGCAGAATGTGCTCGATGGGCTCGAAAAATCCAAGCAGACCACGCTGCCGCGCTTTCTGTTCGGCCTTGGCATCCGGCATGTGGGCGAATCCACGGCCAAGGATCTGGCCAAGCATTTCGGCAATATCGACGCAATCATGGATGCCAGCGTCGAGGAACTCTTGCAGGTCAACGACGTGGGGCCCGTGGTGGCCGAGTCGATCCACACCTTCTTCGCGCAACCGCACAACCGCGAGGTGGTCGAACAGCTGCGTGCCTGTGGCGTGACCTGGGCCGAAGGCGAGGCCAAGCAGCAGGGCGAGCAACTGCTGACCGGCAAGACCGTGGTGCTCACGGGCACCTTGCCCACGCTGAGCCGCGACGAGGCCAAGGACATGCTTGAGGCCGCGGGCGCAAAGGTCTCCGGCTCGGTCAGCAAGAAGACCAGTTACGTGGTCGCCGGAGCCGAGGCGGGCAGCAAGCTCGACAAGGCACAGGAACTCGGTGTCCCGGTGCTCGACGAAGCGGAAATGTTGGCCCTTCTGGGCCGCACGCCAGAGTAAAACAGGAAGTCGCCCAAGAGCACCAGCCATGTCCCCAAACAGCGAAGACAACCAGCAGGCATCGCCTGCATCCTCTCAAAACAAGGCGGCTGGAGTGCTCAGGCGGATTCCGTGGCCTGGCAAACCTTGGAAGTCCCGGCGCAATCTCTGGTGGCTGCTGGCCTCAGGGCCGATTGCGCTGTTTCTCTATGTGCTGATCCTGATTCCGTTCACGCCATCGATCAGCGATCTGCGCAAGGCCAAGACCGATCAACCGGCGCAGCTCGTGTCCTCCGATGGGCGTTTGCTAGCGGAGTACAAGTGGATCAACCGCGAGTGGGTCACGCTCAAAGATATTGCCCAGCCAGTCAAGGATGCGCTGATCGCGACCGAGGATCATCGTTTCTACGAACACTTTGGTCTCGACTGGAAGCGCACGCTGTCCGCTGTAGTGCGTACGATCGGCGGCGACAAGCAGGGCGGTTCGACCATCACCCAGCAGCTCGCGCGCAATCTCTACCCGGAGGAGATCGGCCGCGCCCCAACGCTCAATCGCAAGCTCAAGGAAGCGATCACGGCGCTCAAGATCGAGATGACGTATTCCAAGGACGAGATCCTGGAGACCTATCTCAACACCGTGCCGTTTCTCTACAACGCGTTTGGCATCGAAATGGCCGCGCGCACGTATTTTGACAAGTCGGCCGATGAGCTCAACGTGATCGAGAGCGCGACGCTGATCGGCATGCTTAAGGGAACGGTCTACTACAACCCGGTGCTCAACCCCGAGCGTGCACAGGATCGACGCAACACCGTGCTCGCGCAGATGAAGAAGCGCGAGAAGCTTTCAGCGGCTGAATATGACAAGCTCATCAAGCGCCCGCTGCGCATTCGCTTTGAGCGTCAGGCCGAAGTCAACGGCCTTGCGCCGCATCTGGCGCAGCAACTGCGCCGCCAGCTCATCGACTGGGCTGACCGCGAGGGCTACAGCTTGTACTCCGACGGTTTGGTGATCCGCACCACGGTCAACGGCAAGCTTCAGGAAATGGCCAATCAAGCCGTCGAGAAACAGGGCAAGGCGTTGCAGGCCGTCGCCAACAAGGTCTGGGCGCCGCAAAGTGTTTGGGGCACCAAGAGCGCATTGGTGCAGAAACTGGTGCGCGAATCGTCCCAATACGAGCAAGCGGTGGGCAAGGGGGGGGAGCCCGACGAAGTGCTCAAGAACCTGCTGGAGAACAGCGATTTCATGGGCAAGCTCAAGCAGCAGAAGACGCGTCTGCAAGCGGGCTTTCTTGCACTCGATCCACGCGATGGCACGGTGCTCGCATGGGTTGGCAGCCGCGACTATGCCCAGGACCCGTTCGACCATGTGCAGGCCGCGCGCCGTCAGCCAGGTTCGACCTTCAAGCCCTTTGTCTATGGCGCGGCATTCGCCAAGGGCTTGAAGCCCAGCGACACCTTCATGGACGAGCCCGTCGAGATCCCCATCGATGGCGGCAGGCAGGTGTGGAAACCCACGGACGACTCCGCTCCTAGCTATGCGCCGATGACGCTCTCGGATGGTCTCGCGTATTCCAAGAACATCATCACCGCGCAGGTGATGCAGCAAGTCGGACCGGAGAAGGTCGCACAACTTGCGCGGGCCATGGGCGTGCGCGAATCCAAACTCGACGAGGTGCCGTCGCTCGCGCTCGGCACCAGCCCGGTCACCTTGAAGGAAATGGTGGCGTCTTACGGCTCCATCGCCAATGCTGGCGCATACCTCGCGCCTACGGTGATCACGCAGATCGAGGACAAGGACGGTAAAGTACTCGAGAAGTTCGGGCCCGCCAAACCCCAGCGCGCGCTGGCGCTCGTCCCTGCACAGGAACTGCGCAATGCGATGCGCGGCGTGATCAACAAAGGTACGGGCGTGGCCATCCGCTCGCGCTACGGAATCAGCGCCGACGTGGCGGGCAAGACCGGCACCACACAGGACAACACTGATGGCTGGTTCATCATGATGCATCCGCAGATCGTCGCGGGCGCGTGGGTGGGCTTCAACGATGGCCGTATCACGCTGCGCAGCGACTACTGGGGTCAGGGCGCGCACAGCGCGCTACCCATCGTCGGGCAGGTGTTCCAGCAGGCGGTGCGCGGCAAGATCGTTGACAACAATCTGAAGTTCGTGGATGAGGAAGAGCACAGCATCATCGCCGACGCGATTGGCTCGGTTCGCAATTGGGTGGTCGACCTGTTTGGCCGCTCGACGGAGCAGATTCAGCCACCCGCCGCGACCACGCCGGAAGTGCAGGGCTCGCAACTGCCACAGACACCGCGCACGCAAGCGCCCGTCACCTACGATAGCGATGAATCACGTCCGGAGATTGGTGAGGCACCGCTCAAACCGCTTCAGAACGCGACACCGGATGCCGACTCCGAACCGCCGTCGCAGCCGCCTTCGGGTGCGGGCGAGTCGCAAGACCCGTTCTGGAATTCACCGCCGCAACAACAGCAACAGCAACCACCTCATTCGCAACCGTCGCAACCCGCGCAGATGCCATCCGGTGCACAGCCGCCGATGCCTGTGAACGGGCAGATCCAGACGCCGCAGGGACGTGTGGTTCCGCCGGTGCAGCAGCCACCGCAGTTCCAACCCGTGCCGACACCCTATGTTCCTCAGCCGTCGAACAATTCGGTTCCGCCGATGCCGGGCGGCGGCCAGACAGTGCAGCCTCCGGCCCCAGTGCCGGGAACAGTGGTGACATCGCCGGTCGAGCGCGGAAGTGCATCGCCCATGCCTTCCGGCCTGAACTGACCGGAGTTGACGGACCGGCCTGACCATGCACGGCGTGGTGCGACATGACGCCGCACCAACGTCCTACAGTCCACCTCCTGCGGCTGCATTAGGCTGAGGGGCAGGAGTCATGATCAAGTGCCTATGTTCTGGACCATTTTCTGGACCGCTCTGGTGACGCTGGTGCTCGTCATCGTGGCGCGCAACTTTGCGCTGTCCGAGAAGAAGATCGAGCGCCGCGTCAAGCACCTCTACCCGGTGAGATCAGCCCAGTGCCGCCGTGACATGGGCAACCTGCTCGGTCCGGCCATTGTGTCCGGCAACCATATCGAGGCACTGCAGAATGGTGACGAGATCTTTCCCGCCATGCTCGAAGCCCTGCGCGGTGCACGCACCAGTATCTGCTTTGAGACCTACATCTACTGGTCGGGCGAGATCGGTGAGGCATTCGCCGATACGCTGGCCGAGCGTGCACGGGCGGGCGTGAAGGTGCATATCACGCTCGACTGGATGGGCTCGCTCAAGATGGAGGATGTGCTGATCAGGCGCGTCACCGACGCCGGGGCCGAGGTCCAGCGCTACCGTCCGCTGCGCTGGTACAGCGTCGATCGGCTGAACAATCGCACGCACCGCAAGCTACTGATTGTCGACGGCACGACGGCCTTCACCGGCGGCGTCGGCATCGCCGACCAGTGGACCGGCCATGCTCAGGACGAGGCGCATTGGCGGGACATGCACTTTCGCATACGAGGCCCAGTAGTGCTGCAGGCCCAGGCCGCGTTCAGCGACAACTGGATCAAAACGACGGGCGAGGTGCTCACCGGCGAGGACTATTTCCCAGCCCAGCATCGTCACGGTGCGGCGGATGCGCAACTCTTCATCGCCTCACCGGCCGGTGGCAGCGAGAGCATGCACCTGATGTATCTGATGGCGATTGCCGCCGCGACGCGCAGCATTGACCTGCAGGCCGCGTACTTCGTGCCGGACCTGCTCATCATCGATGCCCTGATCGCCGCTCTCGAGCGCGGCGTGAGAGTGCGCATCACCGTTCCGGGCCAACATATCGACTCCGGCACGGTGCGAACCGCATCCAAGGCGACTTGGGGCGAATTGCTTGCACGCGGCGTGAAGATCTACGAATACCTGCCGACGATGATGCACAACAAGATGCTGATCCTTGATGCGGAAATGGTGTCGGTGGGCTCGACCAACTTTGACGTGCGCTCGTTCCGCCTCAACGACGAGGCCAGCCTCAATGTCTATGACGAGGTATTTGCAGCCAATATGACGCGGGTGTTCGAGGCTGATCTGGAACAGTGCCGCGAATACACCCGTCCCATGTGGGTGCGGCGCTCGCTGCGTCAGCGGCTGCTGGAGTGGGTGGTGATGCCGTTTCGCTCTCAACTCTGACGCAGCAGTGCCAAGTCAGCTTCAGAGGTCGTGCCTCGGCGCGGCCAGATCGACGTTGTGCACGACTTCGGCACCGGTCTTTCGATCCTCGAACCACAGGCGCAGCGAGGTACTGACGGTACGGAAAGCCAGCTCATCCCACGGGATTTCATCCTCGCGGAACAAGCGTGCTTCAATGGTTTCGTGGCCCGGATTGAACTGGTCGCTGAGCAGATCAGCGCAGTAGAAGATGTGCACCTGACCCACATGTGGCACGTTGACGAGCGAGAACAGCCGACCCATGCGGATATGGGCGCCGGCTTCCTCGTCAGTCTCGCGTGCGGCGCCTTCGGCGGTCGTCTCGTTCAGCTCCATGAACCCGGCAGGCAGCGTCCACTTGCCCCAGCGCGGCTCGATGTTGCGCTTGCACAGCAGCACACGACCATCAGGCATCACGGGAATCGTTCCCACCACGTTGAGTGGGTTGTCGTAGTGGATCGTCTTGCAGGCCGGACAGACGGCGCGCACGCGGGTGTCACCATCATCAGGAACACGGTGCTCGACAGCGGTACCGCAGTTGCGGCAGAAACGAACGGGGGCGCGAATGGTCATGTGGGCTATTGTGGCGCAGGAATCAGGGACTCAGAGTGCTAACAGACATGCAGCAGCACTCCGTGCGGCGGGACTGACGGATCAGACCAGCTTCACCTTCAGCGCTGGCAAACCCTGAACGCCGCCTTCCAGCAGGTCGCCCTTCAAGACAGCGGCTACACCTTCCGGTGTGCCCGAGAAGATCAGGTCACCCGCCTGCAGCTCCCATGCTTGCGACAGCACCTCGATGGTCTCGGCGACGCTCCAGATCAGCTTGGTGACTTCGCTGGACTGGCGTTTGGCGCCGTTCACATTCAGCCAAATGGCCGCGTTGTGGATGTCGCCCGCCTGCGCAGTGGGAACAATGGGCGTCATGGGGGCGCTGTGGTCGAATCCCTTGCCGATTTCCCATGGGCGGCCTTGCTTCTTGGCCTCTGCCTGCAGGTCGCGGCGTGTCATGTCCAAGCCCACAGCGTAGCCGAAGATGTGTTCGAACGCATCGGCGGCCTTGATGTTCTTGCCGCCCTTGCCGAGCGCGACCACGAGTTCGATTTCGTGGTGCAGATCCTGGGTCAGCGTGGGGTAGGGCATCTCGCCGGTGGCGCCGTCACTGACGACCAGCACGGCGTCGGCTGGTTTCATGAAAAAGAACGGGGCCTCGCGACCGGTGAAGCCCATTTCCTTGGCGTGCTCTGCGTAGTTGCGGCCCACACAATAGATGCGGTGCACCGGGAAGAGGTTGTCGCTGCCGACGACGGGGACGGTGGTGATGGGAGCGGGAGGAAATACGTAGCTCATGGTGAGAACAGTGGAGTAAGGTTTTGAAAAGACCGGTGCCGGGCGCTAAAAGGCTTGTCACGCACAGTTTGCCACGCGAATTGCAGCGCGGCATTCAGTAATGTCCACGCTGGCGCAATACAGTCAGGTTGCGTATGCTCTTTCCTCCATGAAGCTCTACAACTACTTCCGTTCTTCTGCTTCGTTCCGCGTGCGCATCGTGTTGGAACTCAAAGGCCTTTCGTACGATTATGTTCCGCTGCATCTGGTGCGTGCGGAACATCGTGCGGCAGGTTATGCAGACCGTGTGGGCGACGCTTTGGTGCCTGCGCTCGAAATTGACGATACGCATCTGTTGACCCAATCCATGGCCATCATGGAGTATCTGGATGAGGTCCACCCCGACCCGGGCGTCATGCCCAAGGACGCTGTTGGACGGGCCCATGTTCGGGCGCTTGCGCAGATGGTGGCTTGCGAGATCCATCCGCTCAATAATCTGCGGGTGCTGAAATATCTCAAGCAGAACTTGATGGTGGACGAGTCCAGCAAGGATGCGTGGTATCGCCACTGGACGCGCACCGGACTCGAAGCCTACGAGCGCCAACTGGCGTTGTTGGCGAAGGAACGGGAAGCGGCTGGGCTGATCGCTTCGCGCTTCAGTTGGGGCGATGTCCCCACGATGGCTGATTGCTGTTTGGTTCCGTTGATCTTCAACGCCCAACGTTTTCATGTTGATCTGCAAGGGCTTGATCGCACCATGGCCGCCTTCAAAGCCTGCATGGCGCTGCCAGCGTTTCAACGGGCCCAGCCGTCCGCTTGCCCGGACAATGAAGCCTGAGACTGTTTTTTTCTGGATGGATCGAAAGTGGTGATGAAGGACGAATACGCTGCGGCGGGTGACTGGTTGATACCCGACTGGCCTGCGCCAGAAAATGTGCGCGCGCTTTGCTCCACGCGTGCTGGTGGCGTGAGCAGCGGGCCCTTTGGCCGTCTGAATCTGGGGGACCACGTGCAGGATGATCCGTTGGCGGTTCAACGCAACCGAGCAATCTTTGCTGAAGCGCTCGAGAGCGCGTCGGGGACGGTACATCCTGTTTTTCTGAATCAGGTGCATGGAACGCATGTCGAGTGGCTCACTCGCGAGACGGTCAATGGTACGCAGGCGGATGCCTGCGCCACACGGGAGGCGGAGCTGGCTTGTGTGATCATGGTGGCCGATTGCCTGCCCGTGCTGTTCACCAATCGACATGGTGATCAGGTGGCCGCGGCACATGCCGGATGGCGCGGTCTGGCGGGGCCGACGGGTGCTCTTGGGATTTTGGAAGAATTGGTTGCAGAGTTCTCTTATGCCGACGATGTGCTTGCATGGCTTGGGCCATGCATCGGGCCGAGCGCATTCGAGGTGGGCGCGGAAGTGCGCGTCGCATTCTGTGATGCTGACCCAAGCGCGGAAGTCTTCTTCAAACCTCTTGAAAAGAACAAGTATCTTGCCGATCTGGCGGGCATTGCGCGCCATCGACTTCAACGCGCTGGCGTGACCTCTCTACATGGCAATGACAGCACTGGGTTGTGGTGCACGTTCAGCAATCCCGAGCGGTTCTTTTCGTACCGTCGTGATCAGCGCGCGCTAGGTGGAAGCGGGCGGTTGGCTGCCGCTGTCTGGCTTGATCGGCGGTTGTGACAAATTGCTTTCTGCAGTGTCCTGCTGCTGCGCCTGCCATTGCCGCATGACCTGCTCCTCGCGAATTTTGCGCATGTGTTTGCGCACGGGCGTGCTGAAAACGTAGACGATGATGGACACTGGCAACAGCCCATACAGCGCGAAAGTGATAAGAGCGCCAAGCAGGCTGCCGTTCGTTGCAGTGGCTTCGGCCACCGCCATCATCAGCGTGACATAGAGCCATGCAATCACTACCAAAATCATTGCCGTCAATGTAAAACTCCGAAACAACAAAAAGACGAGGCGGCACGTCCTGAATTGCGGGAAAGGACTTGTGCAGGTTGTACGATGCTCACACCGGATATGGCGACGCTGAATAGAGCACCGCGTTTCGCGCGCTTCGATTTGGGATGAGCTGCGAGGCGCACGTACTCGCAATGGCCGTAGCTATTGCGAGTATGTGGAACGAAGCAGATTGCCCAATCGGAGATGCACAAGACGCGAAGAACTTGTTCAGCATTGTCCTAATACCGGCATCGCAACGTGACCGTAGGAGACACCATGGATTCTGACGCACAATGGGCCGAGGGAGCCCGCCAATTCCAGCAGCTCTGGGGGGATAGCTGGAACAAGTTGCTGCAATCAATGCCGCCCGCAGATCTAGGTGCCATGACTGCCATGATGCAGCCGCACAATCAGCTCAGCGTTTCACCCGAAAAATTCACTGAGCTTCAGCAGAATTTTCTCAAGGAAATGCAGTTGCTCATCGCCAGCAGCGTTCAGGAAAGCGGCAAGCCGCTGACCGACAGGCGCTTCACGGGCGATGGCTGGTCAAAGAATCCGGTGGCTACCAGCATTGCATCGGCCTACATGCTGCAGTCCAAGACCCTGATGGGGATGGTCGATGCGGTTCAGGCCGATGAGAAAACCAAGGCCCGTATCCGATTCGGTGTAGAGCAGTGGGTGGCCGCGATGTCGCCAAGCAATTTCCTCGCCTTCAATGCCGACGCGCAGAAAATGGCCGTCGAAACACAGGGCGAAAGCATCGCCAAGGGCATGGCCAATCTGCTGCACGACATGCGCCAGGGCCACATCTCGATGACCGACGAAAGCCAGTTCGAGGTGGGCCGCAATGTGGCGACCACTGAAGGCGCCGTCGTGTTCGAGAACGATTATTTTCAGTTGCTCGAGTACAAGCCGCTCACCGCCAAGGTCTACGAACGCCCGTTCCTGCTGGTGCCGCCATGCATCAACAAGTTCTACATCCTCGACTTGCAACCCGAGAACTCGCTGATCCGCCATCTGGTCGCCGAAGGCCACCGCACCTTCGTTGTGAGCTGGCGCAATCCCGATGAGTCCATGGCGCAGCGAACCTGGGATGAATACATCCAGAACGCGGTCATCAAGGCCATCGAGACGGTGCAGGACATCAGCGGGGCGGAGCAGATCAACACGCTCGGCTTCTGCGTGGGCGGCACGATGCTGGTCAACGCGCTCGGCGTGCTGCAGGCGCGTGGCGAATCGCCCGTGGCGAGCGCCACGTTGCTGACGGCGCTGGTCGACTTCACCGATACGGGCATTCTTGACGTGTTCATCGACGAGAACTTTGTGCGCTACCGCGAGATGCAGATGGGCCATGGTGGGTTGATGAAGGGGCAGGATCTGGCCTCGACCTTCAGCTTCTTGCGTCCTAATGATTTGGTTTGGAACTATGTCGTTGGCAACTACCTCAAGGGCGAGACGCCACCCGCGTTCGACCTGCTGTACTGGAACAGCGACTCCACCAATCTGCCCGGTCCTTGGTACGCTTGGTATCTGCGCAATTTCTATCTTGAGAACAACTTGCCCAAGCCCGGCGGCGTGACCGTGTGCGGCGAGCAGCTCGATCTCTCCGAGGTCAATCTGCCCATGTACATCTATGGCTCGCGTGAAGACCACATCGTTCCGATTCAGGGTGCTTACGCGTCCACACAGGTATTCCCCGGCAAGAAGCGCTTCGTGATGGGCGCGTCCGGCCACATCGCGGGTGTGATCAACCCGCCCGCCAAGAAGAAGCGCAGCTACTGGGTGCAGCCACAGACCAAGTTCCCGTCATCGTTTGACGATTGGCTGGCCTCGGCGACCGAACATCCCGGAAGCTGGTGGACCGATTGGTCGGAATGGCTTGGCGGTCATGGTGGCAAGCAGATCGCCGCGCCCAAGACCTACGGCAAGGGCACCAAGTACAAGGCCCAGGAGCCAGCGCCCGGCAGCTACGTCAAGCAGAAGGCCTGAATGCCCCGAAAGCGGTGACTTCGACTTTTTACACCATTTCGAGGTGCGGAAAGTCGGATTCGCCTACCTCAGTAAGGGCAAGTCATAAGAGGGTAAGCCTGTGCACCCGATTTGCCCGAGTCACGCAAGAATCTCACCATTGAAGAGCACGTGACGGCAACGCGCTGAAAGCAGATTCAACCAGTCCCAGCGTTCGGGTGATGGAACGAAAAGTATCCAGAGCCTGGAACCTACGCCAAGCAGTAAGAAAGGTCCGTCATGAGTGAAGAAATCGTCATCGTTTCCGCAGTCCGAACGCCTGTTGGCAAGTTCGGTGGAAGTCTCGCCAAGGTGCCTGCCACCGATCTGGGTGCGCTTGTCATCAAGGAAGCGCTCGCGCGTGCCAAGGTGCCGCTTGACCAAGTGGGCGAAGTCATCATGGGTCAGGTGCTCACCGCCGGTGCAGGCCAGAACCCCGCGCGTCAGGCCATGATGAAGGCCGGCGTCGCCAAGGAAACACCCGCGCTCACGATCAACGCCGTCTGTGGCTCCGGTCTCAAGGCCGTGATGCTGGCTGCTCAGGCCGTCGCCACAGGCGACAGCGAGATCGTCGTCGCCGGAGGTCAGGAAAACATGAGTGCTTCGGCGCACGTGCTTCCCAATTCCCGTGACGGCATGCGCATGGGCGATTGGAAGCTGGTCGACACGATGATCGTGGATGGCCTGCTCGACGCCTATAACCACTATCACATGGGCATTACTGCCGAGAACGTGGCCAAGCAGTTCGATATCTCGCGCGAGCAGCAGGACGCGTTGGCGCTTTCCAGTCAGAAGAAAGCCGCTGCTGCGCAGGACGCAGGCCACTTCAAGGCTGAGATCGTCACTGTGGAGCTGCCGCAGAAGAAGGGCGATCCGCTCCAGTTTGACAGTGACGAATACATCAACCGCAAGTCCGACGAAGCGGCGCTCGAGCGTCTGCGTCCCGCGTTCGACAAGGCCGGTTCGGTCACCGCAGGCAATGCTTCCGGCCTGAACGATGGAGCCGCCGCCGTCGTCGTGATGAGTGCCAAGAAGGCCAAGGAACTGGGCCTCACGCCGCTCGCGCGCATCGTGGCCTATGGCACCAGCGGCCTCGACCCGACGATCATGGGCATGGGCCCTGTTCCTGCGACCAAGAAGGTGCTCAAGCGTGCAGGTTGGAAGGTGGAAGATGTGGACCTGTTCGAGTTGAACGAAGCCTTCGCCGCCCAGGCCTGTGCTGTGAACAAGGAGCTGGGCGTAGATCCTGCCAAGGTCAATGTGAATGGCGGTGCCATTGCGCTGGGACACCCGATTGGCGCGTCTGGTTGCCGCGTTCTCGTTTCGCTGCTGCATGAAATGGAACGTCGTGGTGCCAAAAAGGGCATTGCAGCACTCTGCATCGGCGGTGGTATGGGAGTTTCGCTAGCGGTGGAACGGTAATTACCTGCAGGAAAATTGACCCAATCAATCCGTTTGATCAATTAAATTGTGAGAAATAGTTGCTTCCAGTGTTTACCTGAAGTCAGCTCGGAAAATTCTTCGCTAGAGTGAAATCCGAATCCAATCAACATTAACAGGAGATAGACGTGAGTCAAAAAGTAGCGTACGTCACAGGGGGGATGGGCGGCATTGGTACCGCGATTTGCCAGCGTTTGCACAAGGAAGGGTTCAAAGTGATCGCAGGTTGCGGTCCTACCCGTGACCATGCAAAGTGGCTTGCGGAGCAAAAGGCGCTCGGCTTTACCTTTTATGCATCCGTCGGCAATGTCGGCGATTGGGACTCCACGGTGGAAGCCTTCACCAAGGCCAAGGCCGAGCACGGTACCGTCGATGTACTGGTGAACAATGCGGGCATCACACGTGACCGCATGTTCGTCAAGATGTCTCGTGAAGACTGGGATGCCGTGATCGAGACCAACCTGAACTCCATGTTCAATGTGACCAAGCAGGTCGTCAGCGACATGGTGGAAAAGGGCTGGGGTCGCATCGTGAACATCAGCTCGGTCAACGGTGCCAAGGGGCAGGCGGGTCAAACCAACTACTCCGCAGCCAAGGCCGGCATGCACGGTTTCTCGATGGCTCTGGCGCAAGAGCTGGCCAATAAGGGTGTGACTGTCAACACGGTGAGCCCTGGCTACATCGGCACTGACATGGTCAAGGCCATTCGCCCCGAAGTGCTGGAGAAGATTGTCGGCTCCGTCCCCGTCAAGCGGCTGGGCGAACCCAGCGAAATCGCATCCATCATCGCTTGGCTGGCATCGACCGAAGGCGGCTACGCCACCGGTGCCGACTTCTCGGTAAACGGTGGTCTGCACATGCACTGATCGTGCCGAGCCTTCTTCTGACCTCGCGAGAGCGGGTCAGAAAAGTCAAACCCCGCCTAGGCGGGGTTTCTTGTTGGCAGATTCACCTCGGATGGGTGTGATCTGCATGTGGGAGGGACAAAAGGCCTGAAGCCAAGCCCGCTACGCTGAATAACCGCTGGTCATACCAAAGTGGCTGCCAGTGCGTTCAAACGCTCAAAAACGGACTGGAGCGCGCTTGCGATCACGTTCGTCGTCGGGCCAGGCAGCGAGGATAGCGATGGTGTTCATACGAAAACTCCTTTGTGCTTGTTCAACGCGGTGCGGGTGGAAGGCGTTGACACCCACTCGAAAGAAAATGCAAATTCGCCAAGGGTTTTCCCGATGTAAATCCACTGCGCCAATTCTTTGATTTTTCTCTTTATTGATAATGGGTTGCGCAATAGTTCTACCGTAGAACTGGAAATCAAACAGTCACATCAAAGTACTTCAAGCGCCAACATTTTTGGTACCGACGAAACATCATCCAACTTTTACAGCATGGATGCGCGATCCGGACTGAGAACGCACGCATGCGGGCATGCAATGCAAAAACAAAAACCTCGCCAAGGCGAGGTTTCGGGTGTCAGGATGAACTTGGGAAGCTTATGAAGCTACTTTGAGCGTATCCCGCTGCAGGTCAGAACTACGGTCATGGGACGAGTCTTGCGTCCGACTTGGTTGCAGTGCTTTCAGAAGCGGACGGGAGCGCGCTTGCGATCGCGTTCGTCATCAGGCCAGGCAGCGAGGATTGCAGTGAAGGTCATTTGAATAACTCCTAAGATGAGTGTTCAACGTCCCTTCCCCGCAACTCGTTGACAGGTTGTTTGCCAAATTCTTGTAATCGAATTTAATTTCCGATTGGTTTTCTAATTTTTCAGAATATTGTTTGATGACAGTCATTTCCACTGAAGACTGAATTCATTACTTCAATTTGAAGGCTGAATTTCAATACTCTCAACTGCCATCAAGCGGTCGCGCCGATCTCTTGTTGTATCGCTTCGATCTGTCCCGACAGTTCCAGCCAGCGCTCTTCCAACTGCTCGATGGAGTCATTGACCGTCTTGAGTTGCTTTCCGGCATCTGCAATGTCGCCGCCAGAGAGGCCCGGTGTGGCTAGTTTCTCTTCGAGCGCTTCACGTTCCTGAGTCAGCTTGGGCAGGCGCTTGTCGATCTGCTCCAGTTCCTTCTTGAAAGGCTTGGTCTTGTCCGAGAGCTGCTGGCGGGCCAGTGCCGCGAGGCGACGCTGTTCTTTGGGATCACCAGCCAATTCAGGGGCCGCTTCGACGACTGGCGGCACTTCGGCGACCACTTCGACCACGGCGACGGTCACAGGCTGATTCTGAGAGATCTCTGCCTGAGCTTGTTTGGCTTGCTCGCGAAGGCGCTTGGATTCTTCAAGCAGGTAGCGCTGGTAGTCGTCCAGATCGCCGTCGAACGGTGCGACCACGCCTCGGCCCACGAGCCAGAAGTCGTCGCAGACGGCGCGCAGCAGGGCGCGGTCGTGGCTGACCAGCATGACGGTGCCTTCGAAGCTGTTGAGCGCCATCGACAGGGCTTCGCGGGTTGCCAGGTCCAAGTGATTGGTTGGCTCGTCGAGCAGCAGCAGGTTGGGGCGCTGCCAGACGATCATGGCGAGCACAAGGCGGGCCTTTTCGCCGCCGCTCATAGTGCCGACGGCCTGCTTGACCATGTCGCCGGTGAAATTGAAGCTGCCGAGGTAGCTGCGCAGATCCTGCTCGCGTGAGGGTTCGCGGGAATTCGGGCCCATCTCGCGGGCGAGGCGGATCATGTGCTCCAGCGGGGAGTCGGCGGGGCGCAGTACGTCGAGTTCCTGCTGGGCGAAGTAGCCAATGTTCAGTCCCTTGCCTTCGGTGACATTGCCGCCGAGCTGTGACATTTCGCGTGCGATGGTTTTGACCAGCGTCGACTTGCCCTGACCGTTGGCACCCAGAATGCCGATGCGCTGACCCGCAAGCACGGAGCGGTTGACGTTCTGCAGGATGGTGGTTTGCGAACCGTCTTCGGCGCGGTAACCGAAGCTCGCCTCGGAGATCGCCAGCATAGGGTTGGGCAGGTTGGCCGGCTCCTTGAACTCGAAGGTGAAATCGGCTTCGGCGAGCACCGGCGCGATCTTCTCCATGCGTTCGAGTGCCTTGACGCGGCTTTGCGCCTGCTTGGCCTTGCTGGCCTTGGCCTTGAAGCGGTCAATGAACTTCTGCAGATGCGCAATCTTGTCCTGCTGACGGGAAAAGGACGATTGCTGCAGCTCGAGTTGCTGGGCGCGCAGTTCTTCGAACTTGGAGTAATTGCCGCCATAGCGGTTGAGATTGGCGCTTTCGATCTGCAGCGTCACCGTGGTCACGGCGTCCAGAAACTCGCGGTCATGGCTGATCACGATGAGTGTTCCGGGGTAGCGCTTGAGCCAGGCTTCGAGCCAGACAAGGGCGTCCAAGTCCAAGTGATTGGTTGGTTCGTCGAGCAGCAGGATGTCGCTTGGGCACATCAGCGCGCGGGCGAGCTGCAGGCGCATGCGCCAGCCGCCAGAGAAGCTGTTCACCGGGCGGTCCAGCTCGTGGGCCTGAAAACCGAGGCCCAGAATCAATGCCTGGGCGCGCGGTGTGGCGTCGAGCACGCCGGCATCGAAAAGATCGGAGTGGGCATGGGCAATCGCCATGCCGTCGCCTGAATCCTCGGCGGCCTTGAGGGCGGCGTTCAGCTCGGACAGGCGTGAGTCGCCGTCCAGAACGAAGGCGGTGGCGGTGTCCGAGGTTTCGGGCATGTTCTGCTCGACCTGGGCCATGCGCCATTGCGCAGGCATGTAGAACTCGCCCGCATCCTCATGCAGGCCGCCGTTGAGCAGTGCAAAGAGCGTGGACTTGCCAGCGCCGTTGCGGCCCACAAGGCCCACTTTCTCGCCGGGGTTGATGGTGACGGTGGCGCTGTCTAGCAGCACGCGCGCGCTGCGGCGCAGGGTGACGTTGCGAAGGGTGATCATGGATCTGGGGATTATCCCAGTGATTGAACCGCACCGGTGCCGCAGGGGTTCAGGACGGGAATTTAACGGAATTTCACAATGAGAACGAAAGCTGTAAACCGGATGCCCGATTGTGTTTCAAGTGGCGTCAAAGCGTGCTTTGAGGCAGGTTGGACTGACACAATGGTCAATACTTTGTCATCACGTTGAATTGTCGTTGTGCATGGAAGTGCCCAACTTTCCATTCGCACGGCAGCCCATGCAAGCCGTCGCTGACAGTCCGTATGGGTATCGACCGAAAGCCCAATGCCGTATTTTTCCAGCCATCCGTCCCCGTCTTCGCAGCCGTGCAGTGCTGCCGCAAACCGGCAATCGCCTGGCAATGCCGCCGATTCAAATCATTGGCGGATAGAAGACATTCCATTCGAGCAGATCGAACTCGGCTCCATTGAGCACAATGAAGATCTGTTCTACCTGCTGATGAGCGCCTCGTTCATCGAGACCGGCTCGGACACCTATGCGGCCAATCTGGCCGAGCATTACAGCGAATACCCCGACATCGCGGCATGGCTGCAGGAGTGCTGGGAAAAAGAGGAACTGCAACACGGCACGGCGCTGCGCCACTATGTCGAGGCGGTCTGGCCCGATTTCCCGTGGCAGCAGGCCTACGACAGCTTTTTCGGTGAATATTCCAAGCTCTGCACGGTGGAGGAGCTGCACCCGGATCGGCACCTCGAAATGGTGGCGCGCTGCGTGGTTGAGACCGGCACCACGGCCTACTACCACACGCTGCGCGAGCTCAGTGACGAGCCGGTGCTGTGCAAGCTGCTCGGCCACATCCGCAACGACGAGGTGGGGCACTACAAGCATTTCCTCAAATATTTCAAGGAGTTGCAGGAGCACTCGCCGGTAAGTCGCACGCGCATCGCGGGTGCGCTCTATGCGCGGCTCAAGGAGCTGCGCGAGAGCGATTCGGATGTGGCGTTGCGCCATGTGTTCGCGCATCGCGGCAACTACTTCGCGGACAGCAACCGCAACTTCGCCGACATCGCCCAACGTGTATATCAACTGGTCAGCACCCAGCTTCCGGCCGATCTCGCGGTGCGCATGCTGCTCAAGCCGTTGTTGTTGCCGCAGCGGCTTGAGAGCTATCTGTATGCGCCGATTGCGCGGTTCGCCACCAGAGTGATGGCACCCTGATCAGGTGTTGAGTTCGGACAGTGCCTGCTGGGTCACCAGCAGCACCTGTTCATCGCCCGAGCTGGTGTCGAGCCAGAAGACGGGTAGGCCGGGGAAGGCGGCTTCGAAGAATGGTTTTTCATTGCCGATTTCGAGCACTAGCACGCCATTGGGGTTCATGCGCGAGGGTAGGTCTTCGAAGAGCTGACGGATGAAGTCCATGCCGTCGACACCACCTGCCAGCGCCAGTTCGGGTTCGGCACGGTACTCGTCGGGCAGGCGGCTCATGCTGTCGGCGTTCACATAGGGCGGGTTGCAGAGCACCAGATCCCACCCGTCGCCAAGCAGGCTCATGCCATCGCTCTGCAGCAATTGCACGCGGCCCTGCAGGCTGTGTTTGTCGACGTTGATGCGGGCCACGGCGAGCGCGTCGGCGGAGATGTCGGCGCCCGTCACTTCCACATCGGGATAGGTCATGGCCGCGAGACAGGCGAGGCTGCCGTTGCCGGTGCACAGGTCCAGAACCTTGTGCGTTTCTTCGCCGAGCCATTCGTCGATGCTGCCATCGGCCAGCAGTTCGGCGATGAAGCTGCGCGGAACGATGGAGCGCTCGTCGATGTAGAAGGGTACGCCCTGCAACCACGCCTCGCGGGTGAGGTAGGCGGCGGGCTTGCGGGTGGAAATGCGCTGCCCGACCAGCTTGGCGACCTGCAACTGCTGCTCGGCAGAGACGGGCTGGTGCGACACCGTTTCGGGCTCGTCGTCGTCGAGCAGGCTGTCGATGGGAAGACCGAGCTGCCAGAGCACCAGCCAGGCCGCTTCGTCCTGCGCGTTGGTTGTTCCGTGGCCGAAGCCCACGCCCGCGTCGCTCAGTTGCTTGGCGACGCTGTGGATCAGTTCGCCGACGGTAATTGGGGTGTTTGGGGTATCGCTCATGCCTTGGCCACTCCGGCGTTCAGCAGTTCGAGCGTTCGGCGGTAGATGTTCGTGAGCGGTTCGACGTCGGCGAGTACCACATGTTCGTCGATCTTATGGATGGTCGCATTGGGTGGGCCGAACTCGATGACCTGCTTGCAGATCTGGGAGATGAAGCGGCCATCGCTGGTGCCGCCAGTGGTCGAGAGTTCGGTGTCGATGCCGGTGACTTCCTTGATCGCACCTTGGACGGCCTGCACCAGTTCACCCGGTGTGGTGAGAAAGGGCTGGCCGCCGAGAGTCCAGGTCAAGTCGTATTCGAGGCCGTGGCGGTCGAGCACGGCGTGCACGCGCTTCTTGAGCTGCTCGGCCGTGCTCTCGGTGCTGAAGCGGAAGTTGAAATCGATCATCACAGCGCCGGGAATCACGTTGGTCGCACCCGTACCCGCGTGGATGTTGCTCATCTGCCAGCTTGTGGGCGGGAAGAAGGCGTTGCCGCGATCCCATTCGATGGCGGTGAGCTCGGCCAGCGCCGGAACGACTTGATGGATGGGATTGCGCGCCAGTTGCGGGTAGGCGATGTGGCCCTGCACACCGCGCACGGTGAGCTTGCCCGAGAGCGTGCCGCGTCGGCCGTTCTTGATCATGTCGCCGGTTTTTTGGACCGAGGTGGGCTCACCGACGATGCACCATTCGAGTGGTTCATTGCGTTCGCGCAGGCGTTCAACGACGATTTTGGTGCCGTCGACGGACGGACCTTCCTCGTCGCTGGTCAGGAGCAGGGCGATATGGATGTCGGGGTTGGCCTCGGCCGCGAGAAACTCCTCGAGCGCCACCACGAAGGCGGCAATCGAGGTCTTCATGTCGCTCGCCCCGCGCCCGTACAGACGGCCTTCGCGGTGCGTGGGCGTAAAGGGCGGGCTGCTCCATTGCTCAAGCGGGCCGCTCGGCACCACATCGGTATGACCGGCGAACACCAGCGTGCGCGCGTGGGCGGACGTGGACGTGCGCTTGGCCCACAGGTTGCTGACGCGGAAATCATCCGGGCCGCTGTCCATGCGTTCACAGACGAAGCCCAGAGGCCCGAGGCGCGCGGCCAGGATTTCCAGGCAGCCCTCGTCGTTGGGGGTCACGGAGGGACGGCTGATGAGCTGTTCGGTCAGAAGCAGGGTGGGGGACATGGGGAGCAGAAACTTCTAAATCTTGTACCTCAACGCGGGTGGACGTCGAGCACAATTTCGGTGAACGACGGCTGGTCGTCGTCGACGCGCTGATGCGCCTCGGCTTGGGCCTGTGCCGCCTTGGACGCCAGTGCAAAATCGTTTTGCAGGCGCCACAGTAGATTGGTGGGCGAGTCGGCGTTGGCAAGACCTTCCTTGCGGTCGATCTTGTTGTCCATGATCATGTGGGCCAGCGCTTCTTCAAAGGTTTGCGAGCCTTCGGCCATGGATTTTTCCATCGCCTCGCGCACACCGGAAAAATCGCCTTTTTCGATCAGGTCGGCCACCAGCTTGGTATTCAGCATGACCTCGACCGCTGGCAGGCGCGCGCCCTGTGGCGTGCGTACCAGACGCTGGGACACAACGGCCTTGAGCGCCGAAGCCAGATCGCCCAACATCGTCGGGCGCACTTCGACCGGGTAGAACGACAGAATCCGGTTGAGCGCGTGGTAGCTGTTGTTGCCGTGCAGCGTGGCAAGGCAGAGGTGGCCCGACTGCGCATAGGCAATCGCGGCGGACATGGTTTCGCGGTCGCGGATTTCGCCGATCAGGATCACGTCAGGCGCTTGACGCAACGCGTTTTTGAGCGCCGTCTGCAGCGATGTGGTGTCGGCACCGATCTCGCGCTGGTTGATGATTGCGCGCTTGTTGGTGAACTGGTATTCGATCGGATCTTCCACGGTGAGCACGTGGCCGGTCTGCAGCTCATTGCGGTGATCGATCATTGACGCGAGCGTCGTGCTCTTGCCGGAACCGGTGGCGCCGACCAGAAGAATCAGTCCGCGCTTTTCCATGATGAGCCCGGCAAGCACCTCGGGCAAGCCCAGTGTGGGCAGCGGCGGGATGTTGCTCGGGATGAAACGGATCACCACGGCATAGCTGCCGCGCTGGCGCATGGCGCTCACGCGGAAACGACCTATGCCGGCCAGTGGCACGCCCATGTTGAGCTCGCCGGTTTCTTGCAGTTCCTCGATCCGGTGGGGTTCGATGACTTCTGAGAGCAGATTGAGAGGGGCCTCCGCCGAGAGCACCTGGCTGTTGATTGGCACGCATTGCCCATCGATCTTGATGAGCGCAGGCGCGTGTGCCGACAGGTACACATCGGATGCCTTCTTCTCCGCCATGAGGCGCAGAATTCTTTCCATCGTGCTCATGAATCATCTCCCCCGAATGCTTTGGAATGGCCGGTGCGGGCTTGTGCCACGTCACCGGCTGGATGCAGAATATCAGTCGCGCAGCAGGTCGTTCAGGCTGGTGCTCGAGCGGGTCTTGGCGTCCACGGTCTTCACGATGATGGCCGCGTAGGTGCTGTAGGCCACGCCGTCCTTGGTGGTCTTGGGCATGTTGCCGCTGATCACCACGGAGCCCGAAGGAACGCGGCCGAACAGCGTTTCGCCGGTGTCGCGGTTGAAGATCGGGGTGCTCTTGCCAATGTACACGCCCATACCCAGCACGGAGTTCTCTTCGACGATCACGCCTTCGACCACTTCAGAGCGCGCGCCGATAAAGCAGTTGTCTTCGATGATGGTGGGGTTGGCTTGCAGGGGTTCCAGCACGCCGCCCAAGCCCACGCCACCCGAGAGGTGAACGTTCTTGCCGACTTGAGCGCAGGAGCCGACGGTGGCCCAAGTGTCGACCATGGTGCCTTCGTCCACGTAGGCACCGATATTCACGTAGGACGGCATCAGGATTGCGCCCTTGGCCACGAAGCTGCCGCGACGGGCGACGGCAGGAGGCACCACGCGCACGCCGGTGGCGGCGATTTCGGCTTCGCTCATGCCTTCGAACTTGGTGGGCACCTTGTCGAAGAAGTTCAGGTCGCCCGAGCGCATCAGCACGTTGTCCTTGAGGCGGAACGACAGCAGCACGGCCTTCTTGATCCACTGGTGCACGGTCCACTGGCCCACGCCTTCGCGGGTGGCCACGCGCAGCTTGCCGGTGTTCAGCTCGGCAATCACGTGCTCAACGGCATCAACCACTTCCTTGGGAGCGGCGGCGGGAGAAATGCTGGCGCGGTTTTCCCAGGCGTTGTCGATGAGGGTTTGCAGTTGTTGAGTCATGGATTTACTACTTCAGGTTCTCGATTGAATGAACTGGACGATGCGTTCGGCCGCTTCCCGGCATTCCGCAGTTTCGGCCACCAGCGCCATGCGCACGCGCTGTGCGCCGGGGTTGATGCCGTTCGCCTCGCGGGCCAGATAGCTTCCGGGCAGAACGGTCACATTGTATTGAGCCAGAAGGGCTTTCGCGAACTCGGTGTCGCTCTTGCCCAGAGAATCGGGCACCTTGGCCCACAGATAGAAGCTCGCGTCGGGCAGGGCCACATCCATCACCTTCGAGAGCATCGGGGTGATTTCGGCGAACTTCTGGCGGTAGAGAGCGCGATTTTCGACGACGTGCTGCTCGTCGTTCCAGGCGGCGATGCTCGCCATCTGGATGGTCGGGCTCATCGCGCCACCGTGGTATGTGCGATACAGCAGGAAGGACTTGATCAGCTCCGCATCGCCCGCGACGAAGCCGCTACGCATGCCCGGCACGTTGCTACGCTTGGACAGGCTGGTGAACATCATCAGGCGTTTGAAGTCGGTGCGGCCGAGCTTGGTCGCCGCTTCCAGCCCGCCGAGCGGCGCTTCGTCTCGGAAATAAATCTCGCTGTAGCACTCGTCAGAGGCGATCACAAAACCGTACTTGTCTGATAGCGCAAACAGCTTTTCCCATTCGGACAGAGGCATGACCGCGCCGGTCGGGTTGCCGGGCGAGCACACGAAGATCAGTTGTGTGCGCTGCCAGACTTCGTCGGGCACGCTGTCCCAGTCGACGGCGAAGTTGCGCTCGGCCACGCTGGGCGCGAAATACGGTGTGGCGCCCGAGAGCAGGGCGGCGCCTTCGTAGATTTGATAGAACGGGTTCGGGCTCACCACGGTCGCGCCGGGTTGGGTCGGATCGATCACAGTCTGCGCGAAGGCGAACAGCGCCTCACGCGAGCCGTTCACCGGCAGGATCTGGGTCGCGGGGTTGACCTTCACGCTGTAGCGGCGATCCATCCAGGCGACGCAGGCTTCGCGCAGCTTGATGTCACCAGCGGTGGCGGGGTAGGCGGCAAGGCCATCCATGCTATTTGCCAGAGCGTCCTTGATGAGCTGTGGCGTGGGGTGCTTGGGTTCGCCGATACCCAGACTGATGGCGCGATATTCGGGCGCGGGCGTGACTCCCGCAAAGAGTTGACGCAGGCGCTCAAACGGATACGGCTGCAAAAGCGAGAGCAGGGGATTCATGGTCGCCATTATGGTGGAAGCACAGACGGCCACGGCGCTCGCATTGGAATCAGCCGTATCAACGCTGTATCAACTTTGCCCGCGCTGGGCGCGGGCGCGCGCCATGGCGGCGGCGATCATGGCCTTCTTGGGATCGACCGCGGATGCGGGCGCCGGAGTCGCTACCTCGGCGAGGGACTCTGCCGCCACAGCCGCAGCTCGTGCGTTCGCCGCAGCGGCCGGAATGTGCCTTTGGCGTGCCAGATGGACGGCATAGCGGCTGCGGGCGTGCTCGGCCAGCGGTTCGCTCCATGCGGCCCAGCCCGTTGAGGCCCCGCTGATGTTGTCGAGAGAAATGCAGTCCACCGGACAAACCGGAATGCAGAGTTCGCAGCCCGTGCAGTGCTCGGCGATGACGGTGTGCATGCGTTTGTTGGCACCGACGATGGCGTCGGTCGGGCAGACTTTGAGACACAAGGTGCAGCCGATGCACCAGTTTTCATCGATCACGGCGAGCGTAAGCGGGCCTTCAAAACCGTTGTCGGGGTTCAGCGGGGTGGAGGATTGGCTGGTAATGGCGGCCAATCGCACTACACCTTCTTCACCACCTGGAGGGCATTGGTTGATGGCGGCCTCGTTGGCTGCGATGGCGCGGGCGTAGGCGGCGCAGTCCGGGTAACCGCAGCGCGTGCATTGCGTTTGCGGAAGAGCTGCATCAATGAGAGCGGCCAAGCCCTCGAGAGGCTTGGCCGCAGGTTCGACTGGCGTATTTTTGTTCGTTGGGGCGTGCTGCTCGGGCATGCCCAATGGTACGACGGTTCTACGCCGGTTCTTGCGCTGGATCAGGCAGCCTGACGCGTCAAAGGGGCGGCTTGCTGAACGGCGGGCTGGTGCGACAGGATGAAATCACGCACGCGTGGGTAGACCAGTTCGCGCCAGCGGCGGCCGCTGAAAATGCCATAGTGACCGGCCCCCGTGACTTCCATGTGCGAGCGGTCCTCCTTGGGAATGCCGGAGCAGATGTCCTGAGCCGCCTCAGTCTGGCCAGAACCGGAGATGTCGTCGAGTTCGCCTTCCACGGTCAGCAGGGCAGTGGTCTTGATGTCCTGAGGGCGCACGCGCTCGAGGTTGCCCTCGGGCGACTTCACGTCCCAAGTGCCTTCGACCAGGCTGTACTTCTGGAACACTGTCTGGATGGTTTCCAGATAGTAATCGGCGTCCATGTCGAGCACGGCGTTGTACTCGTCGTAGAATTTGCGGTGGGCTTCGGCGCTGGCGTCGTCACCGCGCACCAAATCCTTGAAGTAGTCGTAGTGACTGTTGGCGTGGCGGTCGGGGTTCATCGCCACGAAACCGCTGTGCTGCATGAAGCCGGGATAGACGCGGCGCCCCGCGCCCGGGAATTTCTCGGGCACACGATAGATCACGTTGTTCTCGAACCAGTCGATGGTGTGCTGCGTGGCCAGATTGTTCACGGCCGTCGGCGAGCGACGTGCGTCGATCGGACCGCCCATCATCGTCATGGACAACGGCGTCTTCTCGCCGCGCGAGGCCATCAGCGAGATTGCGGCCAGCACCGGCACGGTTGGCTGGCAAACGCTCATCACGTGGCAGTTGCCATAGATGGACTGCAGGTGACGGACGAAGTCCTGCACGTAATTCACGTAGTCGTCGAGGTGGAACTCGCCTTCGGACGTGGGCACCAGACGGGCATTCTTCCAATCGGTGATGTAGACCTTGTGGCCGCTGAGCATGGTCTTGACCGTGTCGCGCAGCAGGGTGGCATAGTGACCGGACAATGGCGCAACAATCAGTACCACGGGCTGACCCTTGAGTGCGGACAGCGTTGGCGGATCGTCGGAAAAACGCTTGAACCGACGCAGTTCGCAAAACGGCTTGTCGACTTCGATGCGCTCATGAATCGCGACTTCGACATCGTTTACCTTGACGGTGGCAATGCCGAATTGCGGCTTCTCGTAGTCCTTACCCAGTCGATACATCAGGTCGTAACCGGCGGCCATGCGCTGGGCTACGGTGGTCTGGCTGAGCGGCGTCTGTGGGTTGCTGAACATTTTGGAAGCCACTTGCGCGAGTTCGGCAAAGGGTTCCATCAAAGAGCGCTGAGCTTCGTAAATGGTGTAGAGCATCAGTGGGGCCACTTTCAGTAATGTTGCAGTGCAATATAGCAGGGGTTTTGGGCGATTGTCAGAGAGTGGAATCACCTACTAAACGTGGGACAACACGCTTTCAGAGGCAATCTTCCCGGGTTGACCCACAAACACATTGCAAACTTTTGTTATTAAACGACACCTGCCGATTAACTTTTACTGGCGTCGGAGCGATCACCGGGTTCGGCTCCGAGGAGATTGACTGAAATCAAGTGTGGCACCTTTGGGTTACGCAGGCTTTACAGGGAGGATCCACTCACATGTGTGCATGGAAATCTGTCAAGCGCGCAGAGATGCAGTACGTTTCGACACGGATTCAGAGGTTTTGAACAGGAACGTTCATCAAGAGCCAGGCCTCGAAGGCCTCACGTGAACTGTTGCGCAGAGCGCGCCGGAAGACTGTCTTGTCGCCCAAGTACAGGCAGTGCCGGATCACCGTGTAGGGGTTGAAACTGCTGCCGGGGTTCTGTTCGTCGAAGAATTGCTTGTAGCGCTTGACGACGGCGATGTTCTCTCGCAAAAGCGCGTTGAAGCGCGCTCGTGTGACGCCGGGCGCCCAGGCGCGAACGTCGTCCACGAACATGTCGACCTTGTGTGCGTCGAAGTCGAAATCCTTGAAGAAATGCTGCGCGATCTTCAGAAATGTAAATGCGTTGAGTTCGCTGCCCATGGCGACGGCCTGTTGTGGCTCGTCGCCAGCATCCGCGTCATTCAGATTGGCCGTCTCGTCCACGGCGCGCAGCAGTTCGGCGTCGGTTGCGTCGCGGATCTGGCGGAATTCGCGGTCAGCCAGCTCGAACAAGGCGGAGAGCACATTGATACGCCGCTTCAGTTCGGCGGGAATCGACTTCTTGTACTTGATCTTGTGATCCAGCACGCTCCACGAATCCTGAATGATGGTGCGCACCTGCAGCTCGAACGGAATGTGTGCGTAACCCGCGTTCTCGGGCAGGGCTGCCTGCTCGGCGTTGAGCCGCAGGTCCAGATGCAGCCCCTTGTAGCCGAATGAGGCCTCGGTACTTTCGACCGCGCTGACCTTGTCGGTCACGTCGATCACATCAAAATAATGGCTGACGATCTGCGCCACTTTTTCCAGCTCGTCCTCGTAGAGGCAGACCACGCGCAGGCCGATCAGGTCGGTGATGTAGTCCTGAATCTCGTAGTCGATGCCGGATTCCTCCAGCGTCGCACGGTACTTGCGCGAGAACTTGCGCAAGCATTCCTCGCGATCCTTGACGCGGCCCTCGACTTTGGAGATCTCGATGCCTTCCACCTTGGAGAGCACCGACTGCAGCAAAGCCATATAGAACGCGCAAGCGTGTTCCAGAACGGGCAGTTCCTGCACATAGTATTGACGGAACGCGTGTTCCTCAGCGGGGAGATCGTTTTTGTGGGCCAGATTCGAAGCCATGCGCAGTACATCCAGAAATTCGGGCGCACCACAAGACTTGAATGCTGCGGGCTGCCGGTGCGGGGATGCTAGTCCAATACTTGCTCTTGGCAGGCAAATGCCTGTAGGAGAAAGCCACAATTGAAAGTCATGATGCGCTTGAGCTAGCGATAAATCAATCGCTGTCCAGATTCGGCTGTCAGCCGATCTGGAGTTCGGCCATCTCGTTCGGGCTGAATGCGGCGCTCGGCTTGGTGCGCGCGATCTGCATGATTTCGCGGGCGGGCAGGTGCTTCAAGCGATGATCGCTCCATACCTGACGCCAGCGCCGTGCTCCGGGTAGACCGTTGCGCAGTCCCAGCATGTGGCGCGCAATCGAATACCAGTGCGTGCCGAGCTTCGCGGCTTCGTATTCCATGTAGTCCACCATGCGCTCTTCGACCAGCTCACGGGTGAGCCCGTTCGGAGCATCGCCATAGAACACCTCGTCCCAACGAGCCAGCCACCACGGGTTGTGATAGGCCTCGCGGCCCACCATCACGCCGTCGAGCACTTCGAGCTGATCGAGCACCGCGCTGTCCGCGACGAATCCGCCATTGATCGCAATCGTCAGTTGCGGAAAGTCCTTCTTCAACTGCGCCACCACGTCATAGCGCAGGGGCGGAATTTCGCGGTTCTCCTTGGGCGACAGGCCCTTGAGCCAGGCGTTGCGCGCATGGGCGATGAAGACCGTGCAACCCGCTTCGGCCACCGTGCCCACGAAATCGCGCACAAAGCTGTATTCCTCGACCTTGTCAATGCCGATACGGTGCTTGACCGTCACCGGCACGGACACCGCATCCACCATGGCCTTCACGCAATCGGCAACGAGCTGCGGCTCGTTCATCAGGCAGGCGCCAAAGGCGCCGCGCTGCACCCGCTCGCTCGGGCAGCCGCAGTTCAGGTTGATCTCGTCATAGCCCCATTGCTCGCCAAGCTTGGCGCTGTGGGCCAGATCGCTCGGCTCGCTGCCACCAAGCTGCAGCGCGACTGGATGCTCCGCCTCACCAAAGCGCAGATGGCGCTCCACATCCCCATGCACCAGCGCGCCGGTCGTCACCATCTCGGTATAAAGCAGCGTGTGGCGGCTCAGGAGGCGGTGCAGGTGGCGGCAATGACGGTCCGTCCAGTCCATCATCGGCGCTACGGAGGTGCGCCATGGGCTGAAATCGGTGATGGTGGAAGTGGTGTGTTGTTTCGTATTCATGCTGAGGCTGGGCACGGCGCGAGGCTCATTCTGGCCTGTCCACAAACGCCGCAAGAGCACGAACGCACCGAATGCTCAGTCCAGTTCGCCTCTGGTGAAAGGTGATATTGTGCACTTGTAAGATTTATGCATGCAGCAGCAAGGCCTTCATTTGCTAGCGCCGGCGTGTCATGGTCAAGTCTTTTCAGACACCAAGATAAGTAATTTCAGGCCTTGGCCTGTTCATATGCAACCGGTGACTGGTATCCCAGCGACGCACGGCAGAGTCCACCAGCTTGAGGTCTTTGCAGACTTGCCCAACCGGCAAGCCTTGCTCTTTGATCATCATGATGACTTGCAGCTTGAAGGCCGCGTCGAAAGTTCTACGGGATGTGGATGTCATGTTCTGTATGTCCTCAGGGATTCGTTGTTCCCTTATCGAGGTGTCTGTTCAAATTGGACCATGACACCCCGATTGCCGGTTGGCAAAGTCTCCACTAACCTCGCAAGTGCCGACGAGAAACGATCAAGCCAATGAAGTCCTTGGCTTGGCAAACTTCATTCCGACAAGGGGTGCTGGTTTCATCTGGAGCGCTAAACTCTGAAACTAAGTTACATCAAAAATTGCGCTGGAGGCGTGAATGCATTTCGACATAGTGATTGTTGGCGGAGGTGCCGGCGGGCTGGAACTTGCGGCCCAGCTCGGTAGGCGGCTGGGCAAGACGCTTGGAGGTGAGCGCATTCTGCTCATCGACAAGTTCCCGTTCCATATCTGGAAGCCCACCCTGCACGAGGTGGCGGCGGGCACGCTCGACGCGCATCAGGAGGGGCTCTCCTACACGGTGCTGGCCCGGCGCAATCACTTCAGCTTCACGATGGGTGAGTTCAGCGGGCTCGATGCGCGCGGCAAGACCATTACGCTGGCGGCCATTCACAAGAACGATGGCGAAGAGATCGTGCCCTCGCGCACCATCAGCTTCAAGCGGCTGGTGCTGGCGCTGGGCAGCGGCTCCAATTCGTTCGGCACGCCGGGCATCGAGAACGCCTACCTGCTCGAGAACGTGCGCGACGCCCAGCGCTTTCATGCTGATTGGCTGAGCGCCAGCGCGCGTGCCTCGTTCGCGAGCAACCGGTCGCTGTCGATCGCCATTGTCGGCGCGGGTGCGACTGGCGTGGAGCTAACAGCAGAGCTGCTCGAGGCCCATGCCGCGTTGCTCGAGAGCCTTGGCAGCAACCAACGCTTTCGGCTCGACATCACGCTGGTCGAGGGCGGCGATCGCATTCTGGGCGGGCTGCCGCCGCGCATCTCGGAGCAGGCGACCGTGGCGCTCAGGCGCAAGCAAGTGAAGGTGCTGCTCGACACCCGCGTTCAGGAGCTCAAGAAGGGCGTGCTGATCACTTCGGCCGGAGAGATCGCGGCGGACTTGATCGTCTGGGCGGCCGGTATCAAGGCGGCGGATTCGAACGCCCAGATCGGCCTCACGGTGAACCGCATCAATCAGTTCGTGGTCGACAACCATCTCCGCACCAGCGTGCCCGAGATCTACGCCTTCGGCGATTGCGCCGCCGCGCCTTGGGGAGACGACAAGACCGTCCCCGCGCGCGCGCAGGCCGCACACCAGCAGGCCACGTATCTCTGCAAGGTGCTGGGCGCAATGCTGCGCGAGCACGAGGTCGATGAGCCCTATGTCTACCAGGACTTCGGCTCGCTGGTTTCGCTGGGCGACAACAAGGGCGTCGGCAACCTGATGGGCGGCCTCGCGGGCAAGAACTTCTTCGTCGAAGGTCTGATCGCCAAGTGGATGTACATCTCGCTGCACCTCATGCACCACAGGGCGATTCTCGGCATCGGCAAGACCGGGGTGCTGGCGCTCGCGCGGCTGCTGCAGCAGCGGGTGTCTGGGCGGCTCAAGCTGCATTGAGCGTAGTCTGGCCATTCAAAACTGGGTCGGCAGACTTGGCGCCATGCGGCGAACGCATTCATGCATTCGCCTGCCGATGGTTTGCTTGCCCGGATCGGCTGCGTTTTTCAACAACGTGCCCGCATGCAGCATGGCGGTATAGCTGCCGTTGAGGGCTAGGTAGTTGAACAGCCGGGTGGCCTTGTCGCTTGGGTAGGGCAGGTCGAACAGGCCGGATTCATCGAGATAGAAATCCGCAACCTCATGCCGGATCATCCAGCCCTGAAGCTGGCTGATCCGCGCGCTGACGATAGGATCGGCACTTTGTGTTTTGCTCAGGGCGCGCGTGGCGAGAAAGACCGCCATCCAGTTGCCATGCTGCGCGGCGAGCAGCAGGTCGCTCCACAGTTTCTGCGCTTCGAGATACTGGGTCTTGGCATCCCATGACACTTTGCCCTGGAAGGCCAGTTCCCGGGTGAACAGCCAGGTACGGACCTGCTGGGCGGAGCGCAGATATCGCGTGACTGCGGCCTGATGCGGCACTGGGCCGATCTGCTCCGGCGAACGGCAGGTGAACTTCAAAACGTTCACATCCATCTGGTCGAAGACACGGAGTTTCTGACTGATTTCGGAAAAGTTGATGCCGGGATTTCGCCAGTGTTGGGGCAGGGTGCCCAGCCATGCGAATTCGTCTTCATTGGCCGCCACCGCGCGGTCATATCGGCGCTGCTCCTCCTTACGCTCGTTCTCCGCTTGCTCTCGAACATTTCTGTGCGTGTCCACCTCTTTCCACCAATCGGTGGGCAAAGGCGTCAGCGGCTTGATGCAGCCCTGAAATGCCTCCTCGTCCAGCGCCCAGCAGGCATCGGCGATTTCATATTCCATCTTGAAGCTCGAGGTCTCCAACCGATACCGGGTCTGCCCGGGCTGGCGTGTGATGCCCACCGAGCCCGCCCGCGTGGTGTCGCCGCGATACACCACCTTTTCCTCCCCCACAAGCCATCGATAGGTATCGACCGGCCACGATGATGGAGCGCCGGGAAGGCGCCCCAGATGGATGCGATGGGTGCTTGTGTCTATGGGTGTCAGCGCGGTGGTCTGCCCCATGGTGGGCAGCAGCAAGGCTGCGAGCAAGGTCGTCAGCAGGATTTGGCGAAGCGTGCGGGGAGGCTGCATGAGCTGGCGATCGGCAAAGGGAAGTTCGGGAATCCTACGTGACTGGCGTTGCTGGTGCATTGCTGGAGAGCTGCTTTGGTCCCGGTTTTGTCTGAAGCTGTGTATTCCTGCCTGAAGACGTGGTGGCAGTGTTGAGGGTGACTGGTTTCTCAGCGAAGAGTATCGCCTCGCCTGTCTGGAGAAACTTCGGTGGGGTGATGTATTCGTCTGCTCATGCTGCGGCTGTGTCGGCCAAGCCTATCGAGCCAGTCGTACCCGCTTGATGTGTCCGGGCTGTCAGTACCAGACAACGGTGACCGCAGAAACCATCTTTGAAAAAACACGAACACCCTTGCGTGTATGGCTGACTGCTGCGTGGTATCTGACCAATCAAAAGCAAGGCGTGAGCGCAATGGGCTTGCAGCGTGTTCTGGGTCTGGGAAGCTATCAGACGGTGTGGACGATGCTGCACTGCTTTCGTCGCGCCATGGTGCGACTGCGTAGAGCCCAAAACGAGCCGACGCGACGCAGGAGTCACATTGACAAGGTGCAAGTGGTCATTGCAGTAGAAATTCACGAACTCAAGGACATTGACATCTCACGCTACTCGCAAGATGAACTGGATGCGATTGCGAGAAAATTGAATGAGCGGCCCAAGAAGACCTTGGGGTATAGAACCCCGGCTGAGATGTTTAACGAGTGCGTTGCATCGATCGGTTGAATCCACAGCCAAAACCTGACAGTCACATTCCAACTAACAGGCCCTTATTCAGATGCAAAAGGATAAGTGCACAATGGGGCGATCATCCTAATTAATTCGTTGTCGACATCTCAAAATATCGTTGTTAGAATTTCACTTCGATAGTCAGTGTTCGTGTTTTTGAACTATTTACTCGGAGTGTTAATCGATGAATAAAATACGAATTGCAAAATTCACATTATTGATATTGACGCCCGCAATCTTCTGGGCTTGTGGTGGTGGCGGTAATAACCCTAACTCACCGGCGGGAAATAACGGCTTTCTGATCGGCGGAACCGTCGCTGGCCTTGTGAACGATAAAAAGGTCGTTCTACAGAATAATGGAGATGATGAACTCAGGGTTATCCAGAACGGTAATTTCGTATTCAACAAAATCGTGGATCCCGGAGCAAATTATTCGGTTACCGTGAAGATCCAACCAGACGGATTGAATTGCGCAGTCGATGCCGGCTCAGGTAAAGCGATTGCTGATATTAACCATGTTAAAGTGGAATGCACTCCGACGTCTGTAACAGGCATCGCACAACTTGTAGGCAACTGGGATAAGCCAGATTCTTGTCGCCCTGTTTGGAAAGGAGTCGCCTATGCGTATGACTTCCTTGGTATTAATATGCAAGAAAATATGCCAACCATAACGTATGGAATGCATGTTTACAATACCAGTGATTGCAAGACCGATTTTTGGTTCGATTTTTATTATTATAAAGAGGCAGCCACAACAGTGCGCTCGACCTTTGTATATAAAGACATTCCTATATTCCGTTTATCACTCTTTATAGATAATCAAGAAAGATTGGAAGTTTTTTGGATATCTCATCAGCAGAAAAAAATATGTTGGATGGTCGATAATCTGGAGGAAACTGATGAAGCGCTCGGTGAAAAAATTATCCTCATCCCGAATTCGCCCTCGCCTTGCTATTCTCGATCAGAATAAAGAAATGCACCGATTTGAAGACTGGACTGTGAAAAAGATGGATGTGTGTTTTTTTACGTAATATCCACATGAAGGCAAGTGCATGATAGTTGTTGACAGGCTGTTATTGCCGGGCCGAACTTTCAACCCAGACTGTCTGGCATGACTTTCAACGGAAGGAAATGGGCGGAAGCGGATAGGATTGAACATAAACCCGACATAAGCTGATGTTGATTTTTCCGGCCTACATTGGACTTCAAGAAAATCAACATCGACCCACTTCACCGCTTCAGGCCCAGCTCGCCATTAAGTTTCAGAGCCGCACCCGTGCACGCCTCACCCGGCTCACCCAGTAACGCACCCGTCCGCATTGACGAGATCGCACAGCGCCATCACCTCGGCATCTGGCCGTCCAAGATTCGCGCTGAGTTGTGCGACCACTCCGATGCCTTCCGCAAGCTGTCGGTCGAGGGCTGCGGATCGATCCGCGAGATCGCGGCGGGCAATGGCGTCGGCTTGGGCTTGCGCGGCTACTAAGCGGCGCGAGAGCGACCCTACCGACGCTCCGGACGCATGCAGCTCGCCGGAGGTGCGCGGCGCTGGCCGGAAGTGGTTGCCCGACAGTCGGCCTCGGCAGATGAGAGCAGCCTTGCAGGCCAACATCAAAAGAGATTTACAAGGCTGAGAATCGTCGACCAGGCCAGCTCAAGCAAAGCCCACGCAGAAAATAATCCGTTCACCACAAGAAAAAGCGCGCCAACAATAATTACTAAAGTGATGAGTTGCACAGCCTTCATACGGTGAAGTCTCCTGAAAAACCAATTCAATGGTCCATCTTAGGTTGGTTATGTACTGTCCTCCTCTGGTTCGAATCTTGCCGATCACTCCATGGATCGGATTTGACTCAAATGGTCAGGAAAACCGCATGTATTTGATACTGTTGTGTTGTTCAGTATGTGGCTTCGGAAGCTAACTGGATACTCCTTGAAAAGTCAGTATTCAATAGAATCCATTTGAAGAGCAAGGTGCAGACACGCAAGTGCCGGAGCAGTCGGTTTTTTGCCTATGGCGCAATCACGCGCCGCCAGTCATTACAAAGTGGCGGTGACGCCGCCATCCACATACAGGATGTGCCCGTTCATAAAGCGCGATGCATCGCTGGCAAGGAAAATGGCTGCACCGGTCAAATCCTCTACATCACCCCAGCGCTGCGAAGGCGTGCGTCCGACTAGCCAGTTGGTAAATGCTTCGTCTTGTACTAACGATTGCGTTAATTCGGTTTTGAAGTAGCCCGGCCCCAATCCGTTGACCTGGATGCCATGCTTGCCCCAATCAATCGCCATGCCTTTGGTGAGCATCTTTACAGCGCCCTTGCTGGCGCTGTAAGGGGCAATGCCGGGGCGTCCCAGTTCGCTTTGTACCGAGCAGATATTGATGATCTTGCCGCGCCTGCGCTTGATCATGTGTTTGGCTACCGCTTTGCTGACGAAGAAGACGCTGTCCACGTTGGTGCGCATCAAGGTATGCCAGTCGACTTCGGAAAACTGCTCAAGCGCGCCGCGTCGCTGCATGCCTGCGTTGTTGACGAGAATGTCGATGGCGCCGTAGTTTTGTTCGATACGCTCGATAGCTGATGTCACCGCATCGCCAGTTGTTACGTCGAAGGGGGATGTCAACGCATCGTGGCCTTCGTCCTGCAGCAAGGCGGCTATCTCGTCCAGTTTTTGCGCGTTCCGGGCATTGAGGATTACTCTGGCTCCCGCACCCGCTAGACCGCGCGCTAGTGCAAGTCCAATGCCTGCACTGGAGCCGGTAATCAGCGCTGTTTTGCCGGTGAGATCGAATTGCGCAAGCGCTGGTGGCTGGGATGACGGAGACACGGTGTGTTTGACTTTCAGTCGATTGATAAGGTTGATGAAGGCATGGGCAGCGTGTCATGCCTGTGAGCGAGCAGTGCGCCCCTTATTTCTCGATTTTGACGCGTTCCAACAGGCTGGAGAAAAACGCGGATTGTGAGGCCATGTAAGCACCAAAAGTGTCAGGGTCTGTGTAGATGGGGGTCAGATTTGCTTTGTGCATCGTATCGATGAAGCTTGGCTCTTGAGCCGTTTTCTGTGCAACGTTGCGCAAGTACTTCACTACTTCAGGAGACGTACCTTTGGCGACGCCCAGTCCTCGCCAAGTGCCCAATGTCAGGTCCACGTTGCGTTCTTTGAGCGTAGGCACTTTGTCGTACATGCCGCTCAAGCGC
Source organism: Diaphorobacter sp. HDW4A (assembly GCF_011305995.1). GTDB lineage: Bacteria > Pseudomonadota > Gammaproteobacteria > Burkholderiales > Burkholderiaceae_C > Diaphorobacter_A. Next base: position 2,084,112 of record NZ_CP049910.1, read on the forward strand.
TTTTCCGACATGACCACCAAGGGTCGCAGTTTGCCTTCCGCTACATAGGGGCCGATCTCTGCCGGACTCACAACAATCGCATCAACGTGCCCACCCAGCAAGGCCAACACGCTCGGCGCTGAACCTTGGAACGGAACATGGGCGAATTTGACTCCCAGCTTGTCCTCCACAGCAGCGGCTGTGAGATGCCAGATCGAGCCAAAGCCTGAGTTGCCCAGGTTGATTCCCTCGGGCTTTTTGCGCGCACTGGCCAAGAATTCTTCAATGGTCTTCCACGGTGCATCGGCACGCACGGTAATGGTAGCCGGGTCTGCGTTCAAGCCTGCAATCGGAATGAATTCGGCAGATGTGAACTTGGCCAGCCTCATTCCTGGAATGGTGGCTAGCTCGGAAATCAACACGCTGACTTTGTAGCCGTCTGCCAGAGCGCGTACGACCTCACCCAAGCCAATAGCACCGCTGGCGCCGGGACGGTTGGTCACAATCACGGGCTGCGACACGAGCTTTTTCGCTGCATCGGCAAAGATCCGGGCCATGGCATCGGTGCCTCCACCGGGGGATGACGGAACCACAAGTTCAATGGGGCGAACAGGATATTCGACTGCATGAGACAAGGTGCTCAGGGTGAGCACATCGCAGAACTGACTTGTCACGAGGAGAGCAGAGCGAGCGCATCCTCGATATACTGTTGTTTTATCCAGTGTATTCGCTTTCTGGAGCTAACTGGAGACCCCTTAGGTTTACGCAGTCAAAATTTCCACCCGCTCATACCCGATGATCGCCGACAGCCCATCCCCCTTTGCTGCCACTGCCGGAGCACACAGGCTTGCCGGAATGGAACCTGCGAGCCTGTCGCGGCTGGGTGTCTGGAAAGGGGGCGATTGGCAATCGGCGAATGACGATATGGTTGCGCGGGCCTTGTCGTCGGGTTATGCGGGGCTGGATGCGGAGTTGCCCGGAGGTGGCTGGCCTGTGGGGGGAATGTCGGAAATTCTGCTGCCGGGCTCATCGCATCCGGAGTGGAGTCTGGTGGCGGGGGCGCTGGCCCGGGTGCTTTTGGAGCGGGGCGTGCAGCAGCATGCGGTGCTGGTGGCACCGCCGTTTCAGGCGTTTGTGCCGTTCGCGGAAGTCGTTGGCGTGGACGCGCGGCAGTTGTGCTGCGTGCATCCTGAGCGGTCCTCTCTTGAGATGATGAAAAAGAAAGGGCCGCAGTTTGCCGATGCCAGCAGTGTCTGGGTGAGCGAGCAGGCATTGCGCTGTCGCGATGTATGTGCGGTGCTCGTGTGGCTGCCGCATGCACAGTCGCAGGCGCTCAGGCGTCTGCAGTTGCTGGCGGCGCAGCAGCGGCAGTTGCTGTGGGTGTTTCGGCCCGAGCAGGCGCGCTTGCAGTCGTCTCCAGCGCCTTTGCGGCTATGGGTGAGCGCGCAGGAGAAGACGCTGCAGGTACAGGTGATCAAGCGCCGCGGCCCGCCGTTGGTTGCGCCAGTGGAGTTGCCGCTGCTGCATGGGCGCCTGATGGCCGAACTGGCAGCGCAGGTACAGCGCAAGGAGCGTGCTCATGCGGATGCAACGGCGATGCTCAGCGCGCTCAGGCAACCCAAAAAGGAGGCGTCTCATGCATTGGATGGCATGGCGTTTGCCTCTCGGAGATGAGCAGCTTGCAAGCATGCCGGCATCCGCTATTGAGGCCTGCGGCTGGTGGGCGCTGCTTTTCACGCCCAATGCGGCTGTGCTGGATGAAGCTTTGTTGCTTGATGTGCAAAGTACCGAGCGGCTGTGGGGCGGGCGCGCTGCACTGAGGCGTTTGTTGCTGGAACACGCTCCGTCACCGCCGATGCCCGATGAGTCTGCCGATGCGCGCCGCCGTTGGGCCGAGGGGCCAACAGCCTTGCAGGCGCTGGCGCTGCTGCGTCTCAAGCAGAGTGGCGAACCACGTCCGTCGCAGATTCCGCAAGGCTTGCCGATGCATACGTTGACGGCGCTGAAACCTCATTTGTCGACGCTCAACAATCTGGGATGCCGCACGGTGGGCGACGTGCGTGCCTTGCCGCGCATGGGCGTGGCGCGCAGGTTGGGGGCTGAGTGCCTGTCGGCGCTTGACCAGCTTTGGGGTGAGCGGGCCTGTCCGTTGTCTTGGCTCGAGTTGCCGGAACATTTCGATCTGGAGCTGGAGCTGCCCTACATCGCCGCCTCATCGGCCGATTTGCTGCATGCGGCCGAGCATCTGCTGACTGCATTGCAAGGCTGGTTGCGAGCTCGTCATCTGGGCGTGTTGCGGCTCAGAATGCGGTGGCGACATGATTTGCGGCGGCTCGATGGAGTCGACCTGGCGCCTTGGGGCGAGATGGAGTTACGCACGGCGCTGCCGCTGCAGGACCTGGTGCATCTGCAGCGCTTGCTGGCAGAACACATGGCGCATGAACGATTGGCTGCACCCGTCAATCGGCTCATGCTGACCACGTTGGAGATTGAACCGCTCAGACAGACGACTGAAAACCTGCTGCCCAAGGCTGGCAATGAAAGCAGTGGCGAGCCATGGCACCAGTTTGTCGAGCGGGTGAGTGCGCGTCTTGGGGAGGAATGCCTGCGTGTGCCACAGAGGCAGGCCGATCATCGACCGGAACATATGCAGACTTGGCAAAGCGCCAGCCATGCAATGAGGCAAGGAATGCGACGCAAGACAGAAATGGAAGCCGATCCGCGTGCCGCTCTTTGGCCTGCATGGCTTTTGCCCGAGCCTCAACAGCTTGCCACCAGGCAACACAGGCCTTGTCTGCATGGGCAGACGCTGAGCCTCAAGGCGGGCCCGGAGCGATTAGAAAGCGGATGGTGGGAGGCTGAAGACGCATTGCCCAAAGAGGGCTCCGTCGGTCCGCAGGCCACACCCGGGAGCAGCAGGCGAGATTACTTCGTTGCACATAGTGCTGCTTCGGGTTGGGTCTGGATTTTTCGGGAAACCAGCACGCTTGACTGGTATCTGCACGGATTCTACGGATAAACGCCATGTCCCGGAAAGTCGCCGACACCTTGCCGCCAACGCTTGCCTTGCCAGGTTATGTGGAGCTGCATTGCCTGAGCAATTTCAGCTTTCAGCGCGGGGCATCACATCCATCCGAACTGGTTGAGCGCGCTGAGCAACTGGGCTATGCGGCACTGGCCATCACCGATGAGTGCTCCGTGGCGGGGGTGGTGCGAGCATGGCTGGCGGTGCAGCATCTAACGGCCAAACGCAAAGAGGCTCAGAATAAAGGCGAAGCGTTGCGAGATTTCGAGCTGCCCTTGCTCTATGGCAGCGAGTTCCAGTTCGGCGACCTGTGCATCGTCGCACTGGCACGCGATCTGCAGGGTTGGGGCGATTTGTGCGAGTTCATCACAGCCGCACGCGGAGCGGCGCTCAAGGGCTCTTACCGGCTGACGACCGAGTCTTCCTGGCGGTTGCTGCATGGCTGCGAATTGCTGATTGCGCCGCATCGCGCCGCCTTCATGAAGGCGGATGGCGGCGTGGCGTGTCTTGTGCAGGCATTGGAGAGTGCACGGGCCATGCTGGGCTGTGATTTCGCGATTGCGGTGGAGTTGCACAAGGGCTCGGGCGACAGCCTTTGGCTGCAGATGCTGGAGCAGGCGGGCGAGCAATTGAATTTGCCGCTGGTTGCTGCGGGCGGTGTATTGATGCATGAGGCGGAGCGCAAGCCGCTGCTTGACGTGATTACCGCCGTGGGATTGAGCTGCAGCGTGGCGGACTGTGGTCTTGCTCTGGATGCCAACGCAGAGCGCCATTTGCGATTACGCGCTGAGTTGGCCGCAGTTTATTTTCCGACATTGCTGACAGCCACGCTTGCTATCGCGAATCGTTGCAAGTTCAAGCTGGATCAGATCCGCTACAACTATCCGCTGGAAACCGTTCTGCCGGGAAAGAGCGCTCAACAGACGCTGGCCGCACTCACATGGGAGGGCGCGCGCAGTCACTATCCACACGGCATTCCGCTCGACATACAGAACCAGATTTACAACGAACTCGATCTGATCGGTGATCTCGCATATGAGATGTACTTTCTGACCGTGCACGATATCGTGCGGCAGGCGCGCAAACTGGGGATTCTTTGTCAGGGCCGAGGCTCTGCGGCCAACTCGGTGACCTGCTATTTTCTTGGAATCACTGCTGTGAAGCCCGAGACAGGCAATCTGCTGTTCGAGCGCTTCATCAGCAAAGAACGCAAGGAGCCACCAGACATCGACGTCGACTTCGAGCACGAGCGGCGCGAAGAAGTCATCCAGTACATCTACGATAAATACGGCCATGACCGCGCGGCGATCACGGCCGTCGTCATCAGCTACCGGCTGCGCAGCGCGCTGCGCGACGTGGGCAAGGCATTGGGCGTGGCACCGGCCCTGGTCGATGCCTTCGCAAAAGACCATCATTGGTTTGACGATGCAGCGGCTGAAGATCGCCTGCTGGGCCTGGCCCATGATGTGAGCGAGACCATCAGCGCGCATACGGCGCATTGGTGGTTCAGATTGACGAGAGAGCTGTACGGCTTTCCGCGCCATCTGAGTCAGCATGTGGGCGGCTTCGTGCTCACGCAGGACAAGCTCACGCGCCTCGTTCCAGTGGAGCCCGCGAGCATGGAAAAGCGGACGATCATCCAATGGGACAAGGATGACCTCGACGCGATGAATCTGCTCAAGGTCGATGTGCTGGCGCTGGGCATGCTCACCGCGTTGCGCCGCTGTCTGGATATGCGCAACACGATTCGCGAGCGACCGTGGACGCTGCTCAGCGAGATTCCCCATGAGGACCCCGCAACCTACGACATGATCTGCGCGGCCGACACCGTGGGCACTTTCCAGATTGAAAGTCGTGCCCAGATGAGCATGCTGCCGCGTCTGCAACCGCGCGAGTTCTATGATCTGGTGGTGGAGGTTGCCATCGTGCGGCCCGGGCCGATTCAGGGCGGCATGGTGCATCCGTATCTCATTGCGCGCGAACGCAAGCGCAAAAGACTGGAGTTGGAACTCGAAAAGCCGGAACTCAAACCCGCGCTGGAGCGCACGCTCGGCATCCCCATCTTCCAGGAACAGGTCATGCAGATCGCCATGGCGGCCGCCGGTTTTTCTGCTGCCGAAGCCGATTCGCTGCGCCGTTCCATGGCCGCATGGAAGCGCACGGGCGGCGTGCATCACTTCAAGGAACGTGTGATCGAGGGCATGGTTGCCCATGATTACAGGCGCGAATTTGCCGAGCAGATCTTCCAGCAGATGCTGGGCTTTGGCGAATACGGTTTTCCCGAAAGCCATGCCTACAGTTTTGCCTTGCTGGCCTATGCGAGCGCGTGGTTCAAACGTCATGAGCCCGCATGCTTTCTGGCCGCGCTGCTCAATTCGCAGCCCATGGGCTTCTACACGCCGTCGCAGCTCGTGCAGGATGCACGCAGACATGGCGTGCGGGTGCTGCCGGTGGATGTCACGCAAAGTCAACGGCTCTGCACGCTTGAAGCTCCGTTGGAGCCGCTTCGCAATGTTGAATTTTCACAGCCCGCCGTGCGACTGGGGTTGAATTTCGTCGCGCATCTGGATGCTTCAGCGGCTGAGCGTTTGCTGCAAGCGCGCACGCAAGCTCCATTTGAGAGCGCACAGGATCTGGCCCTGCGCGCACAGCTCGACCGCCACGACCTGCAGGCGCTGGCGGCGGCCGATGCGCTCATCAGTCTCTCGGGCCATCGTCGCCAGCAGATGTGGGAGGCCGCAGCTCAGTTGCGTGCGCCGCCCTTGCTGCGCGAGGCTCCCACGCACGAGGACCGCCTCGAGCTGCCCGAGGCGAAGGAAGGCGAGGCGATTCTGTTCGACTACAGCGCCACGGGCCTCACGCTGCGTCAGCATCCGCTGGTTCTGTTGCGCGCGCGACTGAATCGTTGGAAGATCCGCACCGCAGCGCAACTGCTTGAGGTGCCCAACGGCCGCCGGGTGCGGGCGGCGGGCATCGTCACCGTGCGCCAACGCCCCGGCACGGCCAAGGGCACGATGTTCGTCTCGCTCGAAGACGAAACCGGCACGGTGAATGTGGTGGTCTGGCCGTCGATGCTGGAGAAGTGGCGTGATCCGCTGCTGCGCTCGCGCATGCTGGCGGTGGAAGGCCTCTGGCAATGCAGCCGCCCCAACGAGGGCACCCCGCAGCACGCAACACGCCATCTGATCGCTGAACGGGTGAAGGATCTCACCCCGTTGCTTGGTCGTTTGGGTCCGGTGCTTAACGGCAGCCGGGATTTCCATTGATTGTTTGAATCTGAAACGACATCGTGGCAGATCAGGACGTTTGATCGGCGAAAATTTGAAGGTTTTTGCACTTACCCAGCGCGTGATGGCAATGCTGCCTCAGGTCCGAAAATTCGCCATGACTTTGGCGCAGGGCTCCACGCCGCCATTGCTGACACTTGTCTTTGCGGACAGCTCGCGCTGGAGCTTCGATGGGTCTCCAACGCTGAGAACCAGGTTCGGCGACAACAGGCGGTAAATGGTGATCGAGGTGGAGGCAGCTCGACAGCGCTGTGCGGAGAAAGGCCCTGAGTCTCAGCAGGAATGCATACGGGTGCGCGAAGTGAAGTGGAACACGCCCAATCATTCGGATCCTATGCAGAACGCCCATACCAAAGCGTTCAATCTCGGCTTGAAGGAGATGTTCAAGGGGGAGGTGGATTGGAAGGGGGCGGAAGACTTTAGCTACACAGGCCCCTGGCAGCTTCTGAGGCCAGATGCCATTGATGGCTTCAAGCACGCTCAAGGTTCACGCTCGCTGGAGTTTGTCGATAAATACCGGCTGCGAAAGCAGGCAAAGGCCATGCCTGATTTCGTATATGTTCACGTGGGCCGGATGTTCCCGCGTTCGCCCTAGTAGCTCAGCACATCGCGGACAAATCCCCCGCGCCCTCCATCCGCCACAGCGCCTCAGACAGCGCTGCACTGCGTTCCCCACCCAGCACTGGCACCGCCAGTTCGATGAACTTGTCGTTCAACTCCACATCGGTCAGCGGCATGTCTGGATCGCCCTTGCGGGTGGGTTGCAGCATCAAATGCTCCTTGCCGTCGCGCGTGATGATCGTGACTTGGGCCGAGCGCTGGCCGGGGAATTTGCTGTCTGCCGCTGGGTCGACTTGCAGCTCGATGCGTGACATCAGTGCGCGGATGGCGGGGGCGGTGAGGCGTTCGGAATCGAACGCCGCGAGGCGCACGCTGCCGTGGATCAGTGCGGTCGCGACCACAAATGGGATGCTGAAGCGCGCTTCGGGAGCGGTGGTGGGGTTGGTGTTTCCGGCCACGGCAATGGCGGGTGAGTAGGTGGCGATGATGATGCGATCAATATTTTCTGCAGCGATGCCGTGTTGCTGCTGCAGCGTGAGCGCCCCGTCGATGGGTGCGAAGGTGTGGCCGCAGCAGGCGTGGTTCTTGAAGGTCATCGATGTGATGTTGAACTGCGCATGCAGATCGTCGAGTGCATGGGTCCAGTCGGGGCCGTTGCTCATGGCCCGGCCCAATCCGACCTCGCCTTCGAATACGTCGAGCGAGGAGATCACGCCTTGCTGCGCCATCAGCGCGGCGGTTACTCCGGCTTCTGCGGCGCGGCCCGAGTGCAATGGTTTGGCCAGCGAGTCCAACTTGAAGGCCTGTTGCAGGCCTGCCGCGAAGGTGGCGGAGAGGGCGATGGCATTCGCGGTCTGCACGGCATTCAGGCCCAGCAGGTAGGCCGCAGCGGTGGCTGCGCCAAAGGTGCCGACGGTGCCTGTGTTGTGCCAGTGCTTGTAGTGCGTGCGGCCCATGGTGCGACCAATGCGGGTGGAGGTTTCGTATCCGGCAATGGAGGCCTTGAGGAACGCCATGCCGTTCACGTTCAGCGCTTGGCCGACGGCCATGGCGGCCGAGAACGTGGGCGCACCTGGGTGGTAGATGGCCTCACGGTAAATGTCGTCCACCTCGGCGGTGTGCGATGCCGTGCCATTGATGAGCGCGGCTGCGCGCGTGGATGCGGCGCGGCCGAGTGGCAAACGGGCACGGCCCTGATCGAGTTCGAGCGCGAGCGATTTTTCCACCATCGGCGTGGGCGCCATCGGGTAGCCCGCGAGCAGCGCGCCATACCAGTCGACCAGCGCGCGCTTGGCGTGGTGAATCACGTTGTCGCTCACGGCGGCAGTGTGGAAATCGGCGGTGTACTGACCTAGCTTTTCGCTGACGAACATGATGATCTGGCTCCGAAAAAGAGTGGGAGTTTTTGTCTCTGCGGTTTGCAGGAATGCCCCGATCATCAAGGGAAACGCCCACGTGCGGGAAGACGAGTTGTCTTTTAGATATGTTATTTGGTTATTTCTGAAAGCGAAACGGGAAGAACTGGAAGCGGCGATGCCACTGCATCATCCAGTCATCGAACCACACCGCTTTGAGGCAACCGAAAATGGATTTCACACTCTCCCAGGAACATCAGGAATTCGCGGACAGCGTCGCGCGCTTTGCCAAGGACAAGCTGGCACCCGGAGCGCTGGAGCGTGCCCATTCGCCGCATTATTCGTGGGAAACCGCCAAGCTGCTAGCCGAGCAAGGTCTGTTGGGCATCACCTTTCCCGAAGAAGACGGTGGCCAGGGCGGCACGCTGATGCATGCGGTGCTGGCGATCCAGCAAGTGGCTCTGCATTGCCCCAAGAGTGCGGACATCGTGCAGGCGGGCAATTTCGGTCCTATTCGCACCTTCGTCGAGTACGCTTCGCCGGAGCAGAAGCAGCGTTTTCTGCCTGACCTGCTTGCTGGAAAAAAACTCATCTCTTTGGGCATGACCGAGCCGGATGCGGGCTCTGCCGTGACCGAGCTGAAGACCAGCGCGACGGCCGATGGCGATGATTTCATCATCAACGGCAGCAAGGTGTTCTCCACCCACAGCCCGGAGGCCGAGCTGTTTCTGATCTACGTGCGCTTTGGCCCCGGCGTGGGCGGCATCGGATCGGTGCTGATCGAAAAGGGAACGCCCGGCTTCGAAGTGGGCAAACCATCGAACTTCATGAACGGCGAGCAATGGTCGCAGCTGTATTTCGAGAACTGCCGCATCCCCAAGGCCAACGTGCTGCTCGGCGCGGGCGGATTCAAGAAGCAGATCTCGGGGTTCAACGTCGAGCGTCTGGGCAACTCCTCGCGTGCGCTGGCGCTGGGTCGCTATGCGTTCAACCACGCCCGTGAACATGCGCTGACCCGCAAACAGTTCGGCCGCGAACTCTGCGAGTTCCAAGGCCTGCAGTGGAAGTTTGCCGAGATGTGGATGAAGCTCGAGCAGGCTCAACTGCTGCTCTACAAGGCCGCGCTCGAGGGCGAGCACGGCCTGCCGAGCGCACAGAGCACGGCCATGGCCAAGCTCGCCTGCAACATGGCGGGTTGGGACGTCTCCAACGACGCGCTGCAGGTCATGGGCGGCATGGGCTTCAGCCAGGAGGCGCTGATCGAGTATTGCGTGCGTCGCACACGCGGCTGGATGATCGCGGGCGGCTCCATCGAAATCCTCAAGAACCGCATCGCCGAAGGCGTGTTCGATCGCACTTTTTCGCAGCGCGCACCGAAGGCGCAATAAGCCCGCGCCGCAATCATCCTTTGACGGAGACAAGACCATCATGCAACGCAGAATCGCAACCCTTGCCATCGCTTCGCTGTGCGCGCTGACCTTCTCGGGCGCCCACGCTTCAGACACTGACAACTACCCATCGCGTCCGGTGAAGATCATCGTCGGCTTCCAGGCGGGCGGCCCCACCGACGTGGCCGCGCGACTGGTGGCGCGTGCTTTGTCGGAGGAACTGAAGGGCTCCTTCATCGTCGAGAACAAGCCGGGCGCAACCAGCAACATCGCCTCCGAAACGGTGGCGAGCGCCAAGCCCGATGGTTATACGCTGCTGATCGCCGCATCACCGCTGACGATGAACAAGTACGTGTTTCCGCAGCAGCGATTCGATCCGATCAAGAGCTTTGAGCCGATCTCCAAGATATCGTCCGCGCCCGGCGTGCTGGCGGTGAGCCCGAATCTGCCCGCCAAGAACTGGAAGGAGTTCGAGGCGTTGGCCAAGAAAAAGGCGGATGGTCTGTCGTACGGCAGCACGGGACAGGGCGGCACGCAGCACATGGCAATGCTGCGTCTGGAGCAGCTTACCGGCATCAAGATGGTCCACGTGCCCTATGGTGGCACGACCGGAGTGATCAATGACCTGATGGGCAGCGTGATCGACGTGGCCTTCATGACATCGACTGGTGCGATGCCGAATCTGGAAGCTGGCAAGGTGCGCCCCATCGCCATCGCGGGGCCACAGCGCCTGCAAGGCCTGCCGAACGTGCCCACGTTCAAGGAATTGGGCGTGCCGGAGATGAAGTCGGACTCGTGGAACGCGTTGCTCGCGCCCGCCGGAACACCCAAGCCCATCATCGACAAGCTGGCCGCCGTGGTCCAGAAGGCCGTGAAGACAAAGACCTTCAAAGACACTTTGATTCCGCAAGGTTCGGTTTTGATCGGCAATTCTCCGCAAGAATTCAAGACTGAGCTGAACGAGGAAGTGGCCTTCTGGGCCGACCAGTTCAAGAAGGCCAACATCGGGAACTGATTTCAATGTCGAGCAACAGCAAAAAATTCAACTATTCCGGCTACTCCGACCTGTGCAAGGCGCTGCTGTATCCAGCCAGCGTGGCGCTGGTCGGCGCCTCCGACGACACCAGAAAGACCGGCGGTCGTCCCCAGCAGTTCCTGCGTCGCGCGGGCTTTGCGGGCAAGGTCTATCCGATCAATCCCAACCGCACGCAAGTGCAGGGCGAGCAGGCTTGGGCCTCGCTCGCGGCGCTGCCCGAGGTGCCCGACACCGTCTTCGTGCTGTCGCCCACCGACACCGTAGTAGACACGGTGCGCGAATGCGCGCGCATTGGCGTGAAGCTCGTCGTGATTCTGGCGAGCGGCTTTTCGGAGACTGGCCCTGAGGGTGCGGCACGTGAAGAGGAACTGCGCCAGATCGCCGAGGAAACCGGTATCCGCCTGCTCGGCCCGAGCAGCCTTGGCGTGGTCAACCCATCCAACGGCCTGATGCTCACGGCCAATGCTGCCTTCGCCGAGCCCGACATGCCCAGCGGCAAGGTGTTCGTCGCATCGCACAGCGGTAGCATGATCGGAGCGCTGGTCTCGCGCGGCAAGGCGCGCGGCGTGGGCTTTGCGGGCCTGGTCTCGGTCGGCAGCGAGGTCGATCTGAGCGTCGGCGAGATCTGCATGGCGACGCTCGATGATCCCCAGATCGAGGGCTATGTGCTGTTTCTGGAGAGCCTGCACCACGGCGACAAGCTCAAGGCCTTCGCTCGCGAGGCTGCTCTGCGCGGCAAGCCGGTGGTGGCTTACAAGCTGGGCCGCTCGAGCGCAGCGGCTGAGATGTCGGCCACGCACACCGGCGCGCTTGCGGGCGAGGACGACATCGCTGATGCCCTCCTCAAGGACCTGGGCGTCGTGCGGGTGGAGATGCTGGAGACGCTGTTCGAGGTGATGCCGCTCGCCAAGAAGCTGCCGCTTGAGCGCAAGACAACCAAGCGCGTCGGCGTGGTGACCACGACCGGCGGCGGTGCTGCGATGGTGGTGGACCAGTTGGGCATTCGCGATGTGACGGTGGAGTCCGTCTCGCCCGAAACGCTGGCCAAGCTGCAGGCCGCAGACATCCCCGGCACCGCTGGCCGCGTGCTCGATCTGACACTGGCGGGCACCAAGTACGAGGTAATGAAGAAGGCGCTCGATATCCTGCTCGAGGCACCAGAGTTCGATCTGGTGGTGGCAGTGGTGGGCTCGTCTGCGCGCTTCAATCCGGATCTGGCCGTCAAGCCCATCATCGACAGTGCAAATCACGACAAGCCGCTGCTCGCCATGCTCGTTCCCGATGCGCCCCTCGCACTCTCGCAACTGACTGACGCGCAAATCCCATGCTTTCGCACGCCCGAGGCCTGCGCCGATGCGATTGCCTCCGTGTTCGCACGCCGCCAGCCGGGGCTTCAAGCTACGGCTGGTCAGGTGGCCGATGCGCGTTCGCTTAAGGAATCGGATGCCTACGCGCTGCTTGACCAACTGAATGTGCCGCACGCACCTGCCGCCACGTTTGCGTTGGACGCCGCACCCACGGAATTGCCGTTTGCCTACCCGGTAGTCGCCAAAGTCTGCTCTGCGCAGATTCCGCACAAGACCGAGGTCGGCGGCGTGGTGCTCGGCATCCAGAACGCGGAGCAACTGGCCGAGGCCTTTGGCACGCTCAAGACCAACTTGGCCGAGCGCGCGCCCGGCGTTCCATGCAACGAGGTACTGGTGCAGCCCATGCGCAAGGGCCTGACCGAGGTGCTGGTGGGTTACCGCATCGATGTGGATGCGGGGCCGATCATCATGCTCGCGGCCGGTGGCATCTGGGCCGAGGTGATGAAGGATCGCAGCATCCGTCTTGCGCCGGTGACCGTCGAGGTCGCACGCGAGATGATTGGCGAGGTCCGCATGCTGCAGACCGTGGCGGGCTTGCGCGGCACGAAGAAGGGGGATCTGGAGGCGCTGGCGCAGACCATCGCCAACCTGTCGAATCTGGCCGTGCGCCCGGACCTCAAGGTCAGCGAGGCCGAGGTGAATCCGCTCATGGTCATGCCTGAAGGCGAGGGCGTGCTCGCGGTGGATGCCTTGATTCTGCAAGCCTGATGAATCGAAGGTCGAACACATGAGCGAAGTCGAGCCATCTCCCGAACTCGCGCGTGAACTGCAAGCGACGGCCCGCATGCATGTCACGCAGCATGAGGGCTGTAGCGTGCAATGGCGCGAGTGGGGCGACCCCGAGGCAGTACCGCTCGTCGCTCTGCATGGTGGTCACGGCACATGGTTGCACTGGCTGCGCAACGTGAACGCGTTTGCGGGCAAGTACCGCGTGCTGCTGCCGGACATGCCGGGCTTTGGCGATTCCACCGATTTCGATCTGCCCGCGCGCGATCCCGCGCGGCTCAATTTGCTGGTGCAGGCGCTCAGGCATGGCATCGAGGATCAACTTGGCAAGCAGCCGTTTCATCTGATCGGATTCTCGTTTGGTGGCCTGATTGCTGGAAAGGTCGCACAGAACATGCCTCAGATCCGCACGCTCACGCTGCTTGGCAGCGCGGGCCATGGCATGCGTCGTCCACGCGAGGTGGCGATGCAGAACTGGCGCGATTTTGTGGGCGAAGAGCGCGCGATGGCGCTCAAACAAAACCTCGAAGCCTTCATGCTTGCGGGCGAGGCCGATGCGCACGCCTGCTGGATTCACGAGCAGTCGTGCGAGAAGACACGCTTTTATAGCAAGACCTATTCGCACAAGCCGCTTTTGGCCGACGCGCTGCCCGATGTGCTCGCACCTATGCTGTTGCTCTGGGGCGAGAAGGACGTGACGGCCGAGCCCGTGAAGGCTGCAGAATTCCTTGCGCAGAATCGTCAGGAGCGAGAGTGGATGGTGATTCCGAATGCGGGGCATTGGGTGCAATACGACGCAGCCTCCACGGTCAACGTGTTGCTCAACTACTGGCTCGCGCAGCGTTGAAATCCAGTCCAATGCACCGCGCTGACGCTTCTACAATCGGTCCATGTCGAAAAAGCTGCCTCCGCTCAATCCCCTGAAGGTTTTTGACGCCGTCGTGCGCACTCAGAACCTGACCAAGGCCGCGCAGGAACTGCACATCAGCCAGTCGGCCGTGAGCAAGCAGCTCAATGTGCTGCAGACCTATCTGGGTATCGAGCTCTTTCGCCGCGAACGCCACGGCATCAGCCTCACTCAGGCGGGCGTGCTCTATGGCGAGGAAATTGCGCCAGCCTTTGAGGCCATCTCCAAGGCCACTTCGAGCATCATGCGCAGCGGCTCTGACAACACGTTGCGCATTCAGACCTACACCACTTTCGCTGCCAAATGGCTGATTCGGCGCCTGTCGGATTTTCATGCGCGCTACAAGGACATCTCGGTCGTCATCACCAACTCCGTCAAGCCAGTCGATTTCGACCGCGACAACGTCGATCTCGCCATCCAGATGGGCAACGGCGCATGGCAGGGACAGGACGCAGACTTTCTGTTCGAAGACATCATCGAGCCTGTCTGCAGCCCCGAATTCTTCAAGAAGCATGCGCCCGACGCGGGCTATCCGCGCGCGTTGCTGCGTACCTGCTTGCTGGTGTCGCACTACCGTCAGGATGATTGGCCCACTTGGACGCGCCTGTGCCGCTACGACGAGGACATCGCCAGCACCGAACGCATGCGTTTCAGCACCTCTGTGCTTACCTGGCAGGCAGCAGTGGAAGGGCTTGGTATCGCCATCGGCCAGACCTCGCTGCTGGCCGACGATTTGAAGGCGCAGCGATTGGTTCGCCCCTTCAATTTGCCGGTACGCACTGGCTCCTCGTACTACCTCGTGCGCCCGCAACTGCAGCGGCACGCACGCAAGGTGATGCTGTTTCGGGATTGGATCAGGGAGCAGGTCGCCCAATCGGCAACGACTCCCGAACCTCAGGCGATGCGGTAGATGTGCGCGCCGGGTAAATCGAGCGGCTCGAATCGCGTGCAGACCTTGGGATCGTGGCCCGGAATGATGTTGTCCTCGCCATCCGCCAATTGCCGGATCAGTTCGTAGCCATCCATCATGTCGGCTTTGCTGTAAATGGCTGGGAAGGGATTCTTTTTTTCCAGATTTTCGTAGTAATGCGCTGCGTCAGATGCAAGCACGACCCAGCCTTTGGTGGTCATCACGCGGACGACCTGCAGGCCATCGGTGTGGCCCCCGATGCGATGAAACTCGATCCCTGCAGCAAACGAATGCATGCTATCGATCAGGCGCACATCACCTTCATACAGACGTTTGAGAACCACTGAAATATCGTCAAGCGCGAAAAAGTGATTCTGCTTCAAGTCGCACATGCACTTGCCGGTGGCGTAGGCCATCTCACGCTCCTGCAACCAAATTCGGGCGTTGGGAAATTGCTTCACATTGCCCGCGTGGTCGTAGTGCAGATGGGTGATGGCGATGTCGCTGACGTCCTCCACCTGAATGCCAAGGGCTGACAGTGCTTGCGCTGGCTCCTGCAGGAAGAATCGCTTGCGTGCGAGTGCGGAGATCTGGCTGAAGCCGGTATCCACCAGCAGGAGCCGACCTGCTCCCCGCACCAGCCAGACAAAAAAGTCCAGCGGCATCAACGCATTGGGGTCGCCATCGATCGGCTCCAGAAAATTGCTTTGTCTTGTGCGCTCGACGCTCGCATACTTGATCGCGTAGACCTCGTACTCGGTGATGCCGTGTGCCCGCATGGTGGTGGTTGCCGCGGGTTACTTTTTGACCAGAGGGCACTTGCTCTGTGCAAGGCTTTCGAAAGCATCCTTGCCGGGCACGGTTTCTTCGATTTGGTAGTAGTCCCAGGGTTTCTTGGATTCAGCCGGGGTTTTCACCTTCACCAGGAACATGTCGTGCACCATCTTGCCGTCGTCGCGCAGCTTGCCGTTCTTGGCGAAGGCGTCGTTGATGGACATGGTCTTCATGGTTTTGATGACCTCCGCGACGTCGTCCGTCTTCGCTTGTTCCACAGCCTTCAGATAAGTGCGGATAGCGGAGTACTGACCCGCCTGCAGCGCCGTCGGCATGCGCTTCATCTTCTTCATGAACTTGTCGGCGAATTTGCGCGACTCTTCGTCGTAGTCCCAGTAAAAGGTTTCGGCAAACATCATGCCGCCCGCGTTCTTGAGACCGAGACCGTGCACATCCATCAGGCTCATGAGCATGGCCACGCTGGCTTGGCCGCCTGCGCCCAGCCCGAACTCGCGGCCCTGCTTGATGGCATTTTGCAGATCAAGCCCTGCTGTTGCGATGGCGACGGCATTGGCCTTGCTGGCGTTGGCCTTGACGATGTAGGACGCAAAGTCGTTGCCTGGGAAAGGGTAGCGGGATGAGCCGAGCACCTTGCCTCCGGCTTCTTCGATAAATTTCTTGCCGTCGTTTTCCAAAGAGTGGCCGAATGCATAGTCAGCGGTCACGTAGTACCAAGTCTTGAAGCCCTTCTTGACCAGTGATTTCGTGCCGACGTTGGCCAGTGCATACGAGTCATACACCCAGTGCACATTGTTGGGCGAGCAGTCCTCATTGCTGATGCGCTGAGCGCCAGCGCCAGTCACGATGGACATGCGGCCCTTTTCCTGGGCGATTTTCATGGCGGCGAGTGCCACGGCGCTGTTGCCCAGCTCGGTCACGGCGTCCACCTTGTCGCGATCCAGCCATTCGCGCGTCTTGGTCGACGCGATGTCCGCCTTGTTCTGGTGGTCTGCTGTCACGATTTCGATGGGCATACCAAGCACCTTGCCACCGAATTCCTCCACGGCGATTTCGGTGGCGACGATGGAGCCCTTGCCGACGTTGTCCATGAACGGGCCTGCGATGTCGGTCAGAACGCCGATTTTGACGACCCCGTCCGATATCTTTGAGCCGCCGGTCTGCGCATGGGCAGCGCCAAATGCGAGGGTGATAGCCGCAAGAATCGCCGCAGATTTTTGTGTGAACTTCATGGTTTGTCTCCTGAGTCTTTTGGTTTATTGCGCTTGAATCTGTTGGAGTACAGGAAGCAGATGGGCGATGAACTCGTCGGGCGCTTCGCTCATGGGGAAATGACCGATGCCGGGCATGATGCTCAATTGCGATCCCGCGATGCTCCGGGAGAGATCCCGCGAATCGTCAGGCGTGCATGAGTAGTCGAACTCTCCGGTGAGAAGATGAAGCGGGCATAGTGCGGTGTCGATGCGGCTCACCAGTTCGCGCAGATCGCCTTCGGATTTGTAGAAGTTGAGATCGCCCTTGAACACACCCGGGCCGCTTTGCATGTAGTGCCAGAGCGTCTCCCAGCGGTCGGCGTCCTTGGCCCTCGGGCCGATCAGGCCGGAGACGATGCCCGCGCAGATTTCGCCGCCATGCACATCGGGCCGATGCAGCCATTCGAGGTTGTAGTAGGGCGCGACATGTGCGCCGGACTGCAGTCCGATCAAAGCCTTGAAGCGCTCGGGTGCGCGCAACGCCAGATGCAGCACCACCCGTCCACCGATGGAGCAGCCCATGGCAACGGGTTTGTGAATGTCGAGCGCGTCCATCACCCCGAGGATGGTGTCCAGATACAGTTGGGACGTGAGCTTGTACTCGTGTTTCTCCCACCCTTCGGGTGGCGAGGACTTGCCGTGGTAGGGCAGGTCGAAGCAGATCACCTGAAAATTCTCGTTGATCTCCTTGCTGTTCAGTATGTCCCGGTACTGGCGCGAGTCGCTGCCAGCGGTGTGCAGGCACAAGAGCGGCTGACCCCGGCCCGCCGATTCGACATAGATGCGATGGTTGCGACCCTGGATGTCGACGCTGACGTATCCGCCGGAGATGGGCTCCATGTTCTGGCGATTCATTGCACGACTCCCTTGAGTGAGCGGATCAGATCCTTGAAGTAAAGAAGGTTGCTCATGAACGAGTGCTGATCACCTTCGAGGCGCAGGTGCTTGAATTTGATCATTGCCATCAAGTCGTGAAAGCCCGGAGTGGGCGTGCTCGCGAAATACTTGTCCCAGGAGGATGCATCGGCGGCGAGACGGAAGGTCCAGCGCGGCATCACGAAAGGGCCGCTCTTGATGCTCTCGATAGCGCCTTCATGGATGCGGATAAGCAGCTCCTTCTCGTCGCTTTGCAGAAGGAAAGTCACATTGACGTACCGGCCTCGATGCACGAGCCAGTCGTCCGGTGGCGCGAGTGAGGTGCTCATGTCGGGTCTTCTCCTTTTGCAATGACGCGGTACATCACGGGGTAGTAGTTGTCGGCAAACCCCGCATCGATCGATCTTTGCAACTGTCTTGCGGTCAGCGTGGTGATCTGGTTGCTGAGCCGGACCGTGTTCGACAGCTCAAGTGCGAGCTTCAGATCTTTGAGTGCATAGGCCGTGGAGAACATTTTTTCCGGAAAGACATCCTTGGCCAGATAGTTGGCGCCGGTCAGCTTGAGCGCAAACGAGGCGGCGGAGCCAAGGCCCAGAGCATGGGCCAGCAGGTCCTTGGAGACACCGGACTTTTCCGCCATTGCAAACGCTTCGGCCAGCGTGTGCACGGTATTGAGCAGCACCATGTTGTTCAATATCTTCACCACCTGGCCACCACCCGTTGGGCCGCAATGCAGAACGTCACTGCCCATGCATTCGAGATATGGCTTCATGGTGGAGAATTGGGCCTCGGTGGCACCTACGGTGATCAGCAGCGTGCCGTTGTTCGCGGCCTCGCGACTGCGGGCGACGGGGGCGTCGATGAGCCCGATGCCGCTTTGCTGCAACGTCCGTCCCAATTGGCGGGTGCGTTCGACGTCGCTGGTGCTCATGTCCACGATGGTGTTGAGTGCCTTGGCGTGAGCCAGCAGACCATCGGCACCCGTGCATACCGCTTCGACATGCTGAATGGCGGGTAGCGATAGAAACACGATGCTCGCGGTCTCTGCAATCTGCTGGACGCTGCTGGCGATCACCCCGTTCGGCGCAAGAGACCGGACATTCTCGATGTTCAGATCGGCGGCGAGCACTGTACAGCCTGATTTCTGTGCCAGATTTCTGCACATGCCCATGCCCATCACGCCGACACCAATGAAGCCAAGTATGGGCTTGCCACTCATGCCAGTCCTCCCTGACGCACGCACTTGACTCTGAGGAATTCGCGCAGGCCTTCGATACCGCCTTCTGAGCCGAGGCCGCTGTCCTTGTAACCTCCGAATGGCGTTTCGGGCAACGATGCCTGCAGTTCGTTGATGCAGACCACACCGCTTTCGATCTCGTTGGCGAAGCGGTGTGCGAGCTTCATGTCGTTGGTGAAAGCATAGGCGGCAAGGCCAAAGGGCAGGCTGTTGGCCTCTTTGAGTGCTTCATCGGCATCCTTGACCGGGATGATCAAGGCGACAGGGCCAAAGGGCTCGATGCGGGATACGTCGGCTGTCTTGTCTCGCAACGCAATCACCGTGGGCTCATAGAAATAGCCGGGTTGACCGGTCATGGCCTTGCCGCCAGTGAGCACCTCAGCACCGGACTGTCTGGCGTTTTCCACCAGTTGGTCGATGGCATGGAGACGGCGCCTGTTCTTCAGCGGGCCCATCTGCGCCTGTCCGTCGAACGGATCGAGCACGCGAACTTTTCGGGCGTGCGTGACAAAGCTTTCGCAGAAGGCGTCATAGATGCTCTCATGCACCAGAAAGCGCGTGGGAGAAGTGCACACTTGGCCGGCATTGCGGTATTTGGTGGCGACCGTGGAGGCCGCTACCTTGTCGACGTCCACGTCGCTCCAGACGATCACAGGCGCGTGGCCGCCGAGTTCCAGCGTGGCCTTTTTCATATGCAAAGCCGCCTTGGCGCCGAGTTGCTTGCCGACCTCGGTGCCGCCGGTGAAAGTGATCATGGCGATGTCAGGGGCGCTGCACAACTGGTCGGCTATCTCCGCCGGATTGCCGAACACCATGTTGACAAGCCCTGCTGGTGCACCTGCACGCTGACAAGCCTGTGCGATCAACAGCGCGACGCCTGCGGTTTCTTCGGAGGGCTTGATGACGATGGCGCAACCTGCGGCCAAGGCCGCGCTGATCTTGCGTGACGGTGTGATGGCCGGCGCGTTCCAGCCTGAAAAACCTGCGACCACGCCAACGGCTTCCAGTTGCGCGATTTGCTGAATGCCGGCTGCACGTGCAGGAATCACGCGGCCATAGAGGCGACGAGCTTCTTCGGCCGACCATTCAAACATTTCAGCGGCAATGTCCACTTCTTTTTGCGCTTCACTGTAGGGTTTGCCAAGTTCGCTGGCGATCTGTGTGGCGAAGCTGTTGCGATCGGCGCGCATTTCGGTGGCGATTTTGCGCAGGAGTTCGGAGCGCTGGAGCACGCTCATTTTTTTCCAACTGGCTTGCGCGGTCTTGGCGCAGTCGATGGCGCGGGCCACATCGGCAATGGATGCCATGGCGTAGCTGCCGATCATTTGACCGGTCGATGGGGAAATCACTTCGAAGGTTTCGGACGACGAACCCGCGCAGAACTCGCCATGGATGAACTGTGAATATTGCATGCACTTGTCTCCTGCTCGATTCAATCGAAGACGATGTTGGATTTCTTGATGACGCCAGCCCAATGCGTCGACTGTTTCTGGATGTAGTCTTTGAACTGCCCAGAGGTACTGGTGAGCGGGTATTGGTCGAGCGTGAGCAGCTTGGTCTTGACTTCCGGACTGCTCATGATTTCGTTGACCGCAGCGTTCAGCTTGTTGACCACATCGGCAGGCAATCCGGCAGGCCCCATCAGACCGTTCCATGGTTCGGCGGCAAAACCGGGCAGCTTCTGTTGACCAATGACCAGCGTGTCCTTCAAGCCTTTGTCGGCAGCGGAACTGGCTGAAGCCAGAATGCGCAGCTTGCCGGCCTGTACTTGCGGAATCGCGACCACGCCGGCAAGAAAAGCAAAGTCCACCCGACCTGCGGCCAGATCGATTACGGCGGCAGAGTCACCCTTGTAGGGCACGTGCAACGAGTTGATGCCGGTCTCGCTCTTGAACCATTCGCCAGCCAGATGGTTGATGGCGCCATTGCCAGCCGAGCCATAGGTGAGCTGATTGCCTTTCAGGCGCGCGAACGCCACCAGATCATCATAGGTCTTGAACTTGGAATCGGGCGGAACTGTCAGGTAGTACGGGTAACTGGCCACCAATGCGATGGGGGTGAAGTCCTTGATGGGATCGAACTGCACGCCTTTCTGAACATACGGAATGATGGACAGCGTGCTGCTGCTGCCGATCATCAATGTGTAGCCGTCTGGCGTGGCCTTTTTCACCAGATTGGCTGCCACCGCGCCGCTGGCGCCAGCCTTGTTGTCGATGATGAAGCTCTGACCGAATTTCTGTGTGAGCTTTTCGGCCAGCACGCGGGCCACGATGTCGGTGGGGCCACCAGCCGAAAAGCCGACCGTGATCGTGACAGGCTTCTCGGGATAGCCTGCGGCCGAAACGAGCGTCGAGGTAGCCAGTGCGGTGGCTGCAGCGATGGCGAGCACAGTGCTTCGCGTGATATTCATTTTTGTCTCCGTTGTGTTTTGATCGACTTGCATGCGCTCAGAGTCGGATCTTTTCGATGCCGTTGGCCTCGGCCCAGAAGTCGGTCAGGCAGGAGGTGTCTTGCCCGGCCTTGCCTGCGGCCAATGCCATGCGAAACACGTTTTTGGCGGTATCACAGACGGGCAGGGCCACCTGGGTTGCCGCACCGGCGCTGGATGCAAGCGAGATGTCCTTGTAGCCGAGTGCAAGGTCAAAGCCAGGGGTGAGATCTCCAGCGAGCACCTTCTTGGGCCACTTTTCCTTGAGCTGGCCGTTGCTGGCCGTGGTGTTGACGAGCACGTCCAGGGTCTTGCTCACATCGAGTCCAAGTGACTTGGCCAACACCAGCGCCTCAGAGTTGATCTGGCAGTAGCACAGCACCATCATGTTGTTGATGATCTTGGTGCGGGTGCCGCTGCCCGCCTTCCCGCAGTGATGGATGGTGGTGCCCATCTTGTAGAGAACGGGCTCGATGGTGGACAGTTGCTTTTCATCGATGCCCAGCATGAACAGCGATTCGCCACGGTCGGCATGCATGGCGAGGCGGCCGACGGGGGCATCACCGAACACGAAGCCTTTGCTGGAGAACGCCTCGTTCAACAGATCGACGGTGTCCACGTCGATAGTGCTCATGTCGATATAGATCGCTCCGGGGCGAAGATTCTGGATGACACCGCCTTCACCGAGCGCAACCTGCTTGACCTGTTTGGGGCCGGGCAGCATGGTGAAAACGAGATCGCAGCCCTGACAAAGGCTGGCCACATCCTTGGCCACAATGGCGCCTTCCGCCTCGAGCTTTTGTGCAGCGTCTGCGTTGAGGTCGAAGACCGTCAATCTTTGCTGGTTCTTCAAGAGCGAGCGTGCGAGCGAGAAGCCCATGCGGCCCAGACCGATAAATCCAATGTTCATTTTGTCCCCAGTTGGTTGGTAGAAATTTAGCTACGTCTACACGAACCAAGGGGGAGATTTGATCTTTATGACATTAGATTTTGGAATGTCTCTTGATGCTGGCGGGGAGCCGGAAGATTGTGCATCACCGCTGGCCTACGCTCCTGTCTCTCCTCCATTCCTGCGGAATGAACTCATACAGCGGCGTCAGGTCGCGCACGAAGAGCAGGGGCGTTGGCGGCGTGGAAACGCTCAGGATGGCGCCTTCGGCCGTCACGTCCATGCTGGCGAGTTGGCGCATCCAGGCGACGTTGACGGAGCCGCCGGGTGCAGGGCGCGAATAGATGAGTTCGAGCATACGGCGCGCGGGTTGGTAGCCCGCTGCTGCGGCGAGTTGGTAGAAGCGGATGGCTTCGGCGTAGTTGGAGGGTACGCCGTCGCCGCGGTGATAGCGACGAGCCTGGGCGAACCAGCCTTCAGCACGCTCGCTCGGAGATTGGCCTGCCACGGGTTTCTGGTTTTGCTCGATGCGCATGCTCAGCAGATTGGCGTTGGATGCAGCGGCGGGAGAGCGTTTTGCAGCGGTAGTGAACTGCTGCATGGCCAGGTCGTAACGTGATGCGCTCACGTTGATGAGGCCCAGTTCGTTGAGTGCCGATGCGTTGCCCGCCTGCGCAGCTTGCTGGAGCAATTGCATGCGTTGCACTTCGGGGCTGGAGTGCATCGATTGTGTGACGCTGTTGCCTTGGACCGGAGCCATGCGCTCCTGAATGGACCAATCCAGAAACAGCGCGAGGCCAGGGTTTGCGCTCTTGAGCGGTGCGAGATAGGGGCGCGCGGAGCGTGGAGAGGGCGGGCCGCTGCAACCATCGATTTCGCACCAGGCCAGTCCCGCATTGCCCAATGGCTCGTTCATGGACTTGGCGCGTTCAAACCATTTCTGTGCCTGTGCGCGATCAACAGGTGCGTGTTCACCGTGAAGAAACAGCAGGCCCAACAGCCATGAGGTGCGTGCGGCAAGGCGATCGGCTGCGCTGCCGCGCTTGGCGTTGACGAGCGCGGTGGCCTCAAGTTTGCGGATACGCTCTGCATCGGTGTCGTTCTCGTCCGGGTCCATCAGTTTCGGGGCAGCGGCTCCGGGTTGGCCCGTCGGTTTGATGGGCGGTGGTGCAACGGAGGTGCCTGCCGGCTGAATAGACGAGGGTGATGTGACACCTGCAGGTTGCACGGGCGATTGATGAGCCGTTGACGTGTTCGGCGGCTGGATCTGCACGCCGGGAATGGCGCGCACGACCGCCTGTGCGGCGGTGGTCATGACGTGCAGTGCGAGCATCGAAATGCAAAGCGCCATGCAGCCGCGGCGCACGCCTTTGGCGACGGTATCTTTGCGCATCGGGCTCCTCCTCTGGTGGCTCTACGTGTTGTCGACTGAGGCGGCGAGTCTTTCAGGCCGCCCCGTCGTCCATATCCGACATGCCGCAACGCTCAGGCGTTGGGTGCAGCCTTGTTTGCAGTGGGCTGCTGCTGCACCGGCTGTGCCTTCTTGGGGATCACGCGCCACTGCACCTCGGCCTTGGAGTAGGGTTCGTCACCCAGCGCATGGCGGAAGGCCGTTTCCACGTCTTCGATCGAGCGGTAGCCTGGAACGTTGACCACGCCTGCGCCTTGAAGCGGAGCGGGTAGCTTGTCCATCACGTCGTCGGCCGTGGCGAGGCAGGCCAGACGTTCTGTCCCGGGCTGACTTGCATCCATGATGAAGGCGGGGTTGGGAACCAGCCAGTCAGGTAGGCGCAGCACCGTGTTGGCAGACACCAGCGAATTCGGGGTCACGTTGTTGGGTGTCAGGCGCATGACGTTGCCGATGGCATCATTGAAGTAGCAGTACACGTGCGATGCGCGCGACACGGTGGCTGCTGCGAAAACCTGCTCCCCGACCTCGAAGGTCGGTTTGTCGCCGGGTCCGATGGGGTTCTTGATTTGCAGATCGATGGTGCGATCAAGCCCGGTGGTCGATGCGAGTTGCAGCTCCTTGGCGTTCTTGACAGGGAGATATCCCGCATAGGCCTTGCCTTCCTGCCCGCCCCCGTTGGGGCCGGACGAGGCCCAACCAATGCGCTGAAGGTGGCCAGAATTGTCGAGAGTGACGAAGCGGTTCAGCGCACGCTCGTAGGTGCGGAAGTCCATCGTGCCGTTGGGAACCAGTCCATTGTCGGTCTGGAAGCGTGAGAGTGCATCCCGCAGATCGCGTGAGTCCTTTTCGAGCACTTCGGTACCTGGTGCCAGATAGCCCTGTGCGATCAGCGAACTCTGGATGAGCTTGGCCTGTGCGACGCCGCCGCTTTCCAGATACCAGTCGCGCATCTGACGCTGGAAGTCGGGGTGGGTCTGATCGAGCGTCAGGCATTGCCAGTACGGCACACGTGACCATTTGCCGATCAACTCGATGGTCGCCAAATCCACCAGAGTACGCATCGCACCTCCAGCACCGATCGCGTAGTCGCGCCCGACGTTGAACGTCACGCCATAGGTGCCGATGCGGCCGGCCAAGTCAAGGCCTTGCCCGCCGCCGCCAATCACCACCTCATTGGCGGAGTCCAGTCCAGGAATCAACGTGCGGGTCCGGAAATCACCAATGTGCATCTCGAGACCGATCACCGTGGCCGTGGCACTCTTGCTGACTCCGAGATCGATGCGTGGCCCGGAAAGCCCGGCGTCATTGCGATTGCTGAGAACGCTCTGGTCCACAAACGCAATCGCCCCCGACATGTACAAGGCAGGCCGCTGCAACTGCATTTGGTTGTTGTTGAGCAGTATCGTGGTGAGGTTTTGCACGGTGTCCTGCTGGACAATGTTGACCTCGTAGTCCACGAAACGGAAGGCATTGGAGCGTCGCGACATCTGCGACAGGGCCGTGATGATCATTTCCTTGATCCCCACGGGAACGCGTGTCGAGTAGTCGATGAACGTCTTGCTGGTGATGAGTGTGGTGGGCAACTGTGCGGCACGCAGCATTTCGTCCATGCACATCAGCGAATCGGAAAAACTTGAAATCGAGCGTACAGGGCGCACCGTGGGACGGTCCGCAGTGTAGGCAGTTTCGTGATATTTCGCGTCTTTGCGCGGGTCCATCGGAGTCGTGCAGGCGCTGAGTAACAGCACACTGGTTGCACAAGCCAGCCACGGCGAAAGCCGAGATGTGCGGCGTACTGGAGATGTCTCGCGTGAGATGGATGTACCAGCAGTCATGGCATGCCTCCCTTTTTTGTGCAGCACCGAGAGTGTGTTGTAGGGTCTAAATCAAAGTGACTGTTTCTTGAAAACCAAAGTGAGGCTTTGCGACTGCTTCCCCTGCGTGCGGATTCAGCAAGAATCGCTGCAGCCCTCCATCGTCGCAAAGTCCTCGTCGAGAGCGCTTTTTCAGAAGCACACGTTGACCAGATCGCCACGCAACACGACGACCTGATCTCCGTTGGCACTGACCTGGCCTTTGGCCGCCCCCGCAGCCGTTGCCGCCTGCGTGTTGCTGCCAACCGATTGCGAGCAGGTCACCTTGCCGCTTTGTGTCTTGACCGACTGAACCACATCTTTTTCGGTGTAGATGCCGGTGGTGTCAGCAGAGAAGGCCTTGGCCGTGTAACGCGACAACTTGGCCTGTTGCCAGGCCGGGATGCCGTTGGTGTAATCGATCTGGTTGGTCGTTCTGTTTTGGTTCAGCGGCAGCATTTGAATGCTGACCTGTTTATTCAGAACGATGGGATCCTCACCCGGCGCCTGCGCCAGCGCGCATAGGGGTGCACCCAGGCAGATAGCCGTTGCCATCAGCAAATAACCGCTGGAGCGGTGTTTCATGATGCGGCCTCCTTACGAGTTGTAGAGAAGAGAAGTGACATCGGATCGCCAAAATCCGATGTCACGGATGCCATCAGTGGCAGCGGCCACCTGGGCAAGGGTCTTCCGCGCAAGCGTCGTTCGAGGAGATGTTCTGCACAGCGATGGACATCGAGCCCTTGGCTGTGTTGATCGCTGCCGAGCGGCCCGACAGACTGGCGTACTGATACGAGGATGCATTGGCTGCAACCGTCACGTTGCCGAAGTTGGAGGCAATGTTCTGGGTTGCCACTGCGCCATTGCCATCTGCCAGATTGGATATGTTGGCCTGATTGCCCACAACGGTCTGCGTGGATGTGCCCTTGATTTCCACGGTGCCGTTATTGCTTGCCAGGTTCTGACGAGCAACGGAGTGGTCACCCTTGGCTTCGTTGGTGACTGTCGTGTCTTTCAGATCGGTGGTCTGATAGGACTTGCCGGTCGAGAAGATTTCCACGTCTGCCGCATTGCTCGACACATTCTGCAGTGCCTTGTTGTTGGTGCCTGAGGTGTTCTTGAGCGTACTGTCGTTGGCATAGGTCTTTTGTTCGCTGATACCCGAGATGGTGATGGAGCCGGGACGCACCGGACCTGCTGCGAAGGCTGCACTGGCGACTGCGGTCAGCGCGATAAAGGCAATTGCTTTCATGACTGTCTCTCCTGTAACGTGTCGTGAAAACCGCGTATCCGGTTTGATATGTGTTGACCAGACATTGCGGCGAACTGGACAAAGGCAGTTGTTGTTCCCTCGTGCATTTGTCTGGATTTAGTGTCTGACTCTCGATGTTTGGGAGAAATAGCCAGAAATGGGTAACCAGAATTTCGCTGGCTGACGTGGTGGCGAGGCGCAGTCCCACAGCACCTTCACTCACAAATCAATGTAAACAATAGTGATCCAGCGTGCTGAAAAACTAGTGAGTGAGCATGTGTAATCGATGCAATCCGATGAAAATTTGCGATGAAATTTCGTTTTGAATGTATCCAACGGCCGAAATATGAATCAGGAAATTTAATTTGGTCGAATGAACTGTGTTGAAGCGTCTAAAAATGAGCCTTTTAGTTACCTGAGTTGAGTAATTTCAGCTCATATTGGTGAGTCATTGAGAGTTCTGATCACCACTTCCAGGTAGTTTGTTTGTGTAACTTTGTTATTTGAATATTAAATTCCGCAGTGCAACTGGATAATTGTTTGCAATTCATTTAATGTGGCTGCACTTGCATAGCTATTCTTGTTTGGCGGGGAAAAATAAATAGTAAATTTCTTGCGTGCGGAGAGTGGCTACTGGTCCTGTACTGGTGGGAAGGAGGGAAAGATGTCTTATCTTGGAACGTTTGAGAATGTTGAAGAGGCGCTTGTGCCGCCGGGTGTCCTGCCCAATCGTGCGCGCAGCAATTCAACGATCTGGCCGAATTTTCTGGTTGGACAGGACGACAAACCGGTGCGCGTCATCCTCATCGATGACGACGAACACATGCAGCGCGTGGTGGCACAGGAGTTGATGGTCGATCCCCGCACCTTGCTTGTCGGCATTGCCTCCAGCGTGAAGGAGGGGCGCAGACTCATCAAGAATCACGAGTTCGACGTGATGCTGGTGGATGTGAATCTGAACGATGGACTGGGCTTCTCTTTGATTGAGCTGATGAAGTTTCAGCGTCCGTCAGCGGAGGCCATCATGTTCTCGATCATGGAAACCGACGAGCAGGTGCTGCGTGCTTTCGAAGTGGGCGCAACGGGTTACCTGGTCAAACACTCCTGGTTTGGCAACTATCCTCAAGCAGTATTGCAAGTAGCCAACGGAGGGGCCTACATCACGCCGCATCTGGCGCGTCGGCTGATCCAGAAGTTCGATACGCGCAATGGCGCAACGGCCAAACCAATGACAAGCCATTCCTGCGAATCGGAGCTGCTCTCCGAGCGCGAGAAAGAAGTGCTGCGCAATGTGGCCAACGGCTACACCAGCGCGGAGATTGCGACGCGGCTCGAAATCAGCATGCTGACCGTGAATTCGCATATCAAGAACATTTACCGCAAGCTGCGTGTGCGTACCCGCGCGCAAGCGGTGCAGTTCGCAGCGTTGCGCAAATTGTTCTAGCACTTTCGCATTCATCCCGGGTCGCTATGTGCCACATGGGATACCTGCGAGGTCGGGAAGGAGCAGCACATGTTGCACGTAAGTCATCTGGCCATTCTTGTCACCAGCACCATCGTCTGGGTGATTCAGCTGGTTCTGACCATGTGGGGTCTGTACGAGTATTTCGAAAGCTACTTTCAGTGGCCTTGGACCCTGAGAGCCGCACTGGCCATGGATTTGCTGGTGGGCATTGCTTTGGGTGTGCTTTTGATCCGGGCACTCTACTGGCATCCTCGCAGCAAGGCGCAGGTGGCAGCAGCGGTGCGCAAGGAGCGTCAACGGATTGCGCGCGAATTGCATGATCAGGTGGGATCGCAAATTGTCAATGCGTATCCGTCCGGCCAACCCATCTACCCCGAATGAGCAATTGCAAGCACCATCGTGTCCACGTAAACCATCGTGCACACCATGTCTCAAGAGATTCCCCATTCGCGCTCCTGTGTCCCCCGCACGCGCCGGGTCTACAGCGCGCAATTCAAGGCTGAACTGATCGCTGCGTGCCAGCAGCCCGGCGCATCAATTGCCGCCACAGCGCGTGAACATGGCATGAATGCCAACGTGCTGCATCGCTGGCTCAAGGAGCATCGTCTGGGCCAGCACCAGAGCGCCTGCGATACCGCGCATGCTGATGCGTCCGGCATCGCCCCACACTGCGCCGATGCAGCGGCTGAGCCAATGGCCAATGCACAGGCTGTTTGTGCCCCAGCGCATCAGGCTCATCCGGTGCCGTCCAACCCCGTGCCCGCCTTCATCGCGGTGGCGCTGGGCTCGCCGGTGATGGGGCCTCAGGCAGCGGGTGTACAAGCTGCCCCAAGTGCTGCATCGGCAGCTTGCTCATCAGACATCCGCATCGAGTGCTGTCATCACGGCACCCTCGTGACGGTCAATTGGCCGCTGGCCGCTGCTGGCGAGTGTTCCCGCGCATTGCAGGGTTTGTTGCAGGTGCTGCGGCAATGATCCGTATCGACGCTGCCTGGCTTGCCACGGCCCCGCTGGACATGCGCGCCGGCACCGACACGGCGCTGGCCCGCGTAGTCGCCGTCTTCGGCGCCGCCCACCCTCACCATGCCTACCTGTTCGCCAACAGACGCGCCAACCGCATCAAGGTGCTGGTGCACGACGGCATAGGCATCTGGCTGGCCGCTCGCCGCCTGCACCAGGGCAAGTTCGTCTGGCCGACGCCAGGCGATGAGCAGTGGCAGTTGGAGCCTGTCCAGCTTGACGCCCTGGTGCTGGGCCTACCCTGGCAACGCATGGGAAACGCCGGCATTATCACCATGGTCTGAAGCCGGCGCGCAATCGGTGGATCTGCGCATGGCAGCGCAGTGCCATGCTTGGCACACTGCCTGTCATGTTGATGCAGCCGCAATTCCTGGATGATCTGAGCGCCGAGCAGCTGCGCGAGATGACCACGCGGCTGCTCACAGAACTACGCCACAGCCAGGCGCTCAACGCCAAGCTCACCCACGAGAATGCGCTCTTGAAACGCATGAAGTTCGCCGCACAGTCCGAGCGCTTCAACGCCGAGCAGCGCAGCTTGCTCGAAGACGAGATCGAGGCCGACTTGGCGGCTGTCTGCTTGGAGATCGAGCAGCTGCAGCCTGCGGCCGCTGCCCCGCAAGCCAAACAACAGCCCAAACGCCAGCCGCTGCCGGCCAATCTGCCGCGCCGCGAGATCCGCCACGAGCCCGATTCGACCACCTGCCAGTGCGGCTGTCAGATGAAACGCATCGGCGAAGACGTGGCCGAAAAGCTCGACTATGTGCCCGGCGTGTTCACGGTGGAGCGTCACATCCGTGGCAAGTGGGCCTGCGCCCAATGCGAGACCATCACCCAGGCGCCGGTTGAAGCGCATGTGATCGACAAAGGCATCCCCACCACCGGCCTGCTGGCCCAGGTGCTGGTGGCCAAATACGCGGACCACTTGCCGCTGTACCGTCAGGAAAGCATCTTTGCGCGCGCCGGTCTGGCCATTCCTCGCTCGACTCTGGCGCAGTGGGTAGGCACCTGCGGCGTGCGGCTGCAGCCGCTAGTCGATGCGCTCAAGGCGGAAATACTCGGCCACCGTGTGCTGCACGCCGACGAGACGCCAGTGCAAATGCTCAAACCTGGCAAGGGAGCGACGCATCGCGCCTACCTGTGGGCCTACGCGCCAGGGGCGTTCGAAGACATGAAAGCCGTGGTGTATGACTTCTGCGAGTCCAGGGCTGGCGAGCATGCCCGCAACTTCCTGGGCGACTGGAAGGGGGCACTGGTTTGCGACGACTTCGCCGGCTACAAGGCCCTGATTGCCAGTGGCGTGACCGAGGTGGGCTGCCTGGCGCATGCCCGGCGCAAACTCTTTGACCTCCATGCGGCGAACAAAAGCCAGCTTGCCGGGTTCGCGCTGGAGCAATTCGCCAAGGTCTATGACATCGAGCGCGAGGTCAAGGAACTGAACGCCGATCAACGCAAAGCCATTCGTCAGCAGCACACCAAGCCGATCCTGGATGCGTTGCACCAGTGGATGACATTGCAGCGGCAGAAACTGCCCGATAGCTCAGCAACGGCCAAGGCCCTGGATTACAGCCTCAGGCGCTGGACGGCGTTGACACGCTTCGTCGATGACGGGCAACTGCCCGTGGACAACAACTGGATCGAGAACCAGATCCGGCCCATTGCCATTGGCAGAGCCAATTGGCTGTTCGCCGGCAGCCTGCGCGCGGGCCAGCGGGCGGCGGCGGTGATGAGCCTGGTGCAGTCGGCGCGCATGAACGGGCATGACCCCTATGCCTACCTCCAGGACGTGCTCACAAGGCTGCCCACGCACAAGGCCAGCCGTATCGACGAGCTCTTGCCGCACCGCTGGCAGCCCACTGACATCTGATCGTCAGCAATGGTCGCCATCGGCGGTCAACATGGGTTTGCCGTGCGCTTACGTCAATGCGATGATGCTGTTCGATTCTCCGGACAAGGGGGCCGATCCGGTGATGCAGACGCTAGAGCAATGCATGCTCGATCTGCGCTTGCTTGTCGATGTGATGAGCGATGGCAAGGGGAATCTGGCGGAAAAGCTCGGCACGCTGCGCCATCGTCTGCAGCCGGTGCTTGAAAAACGCGGCATGACGCTGACCTGGGCCATCGAATCAGAACCGGTCGATTTCCTGCCTCGTGGATCACGCGCCAAAGAATTGTGCCGACTGGTGCAAGAAGCGGTGAGCAACGTGCTGCAACACTCCAAGGCAACGCAGCTGATCGTCGAGCTGGGTCCGTACAGTGAAGGCGGACATGGTGATTGGAGGCTGCGTGTGATGGACAACGGCGTAGGCATGCAAAGTACCGCACGAGTGGGCTATGTCGGGCGCGGTCTTGCGCACATGAAACGCCGCGCTCTGCGCGCAGGGAGCACGCTGGAAATCGTGTCGAAAAATGGCGCCGGCACGCAAGTCGTTGTGCTCATTTCAGCCAGGGACCCTGGGCGGACGGTGCCTGCATCACTGTGATGCGGGCTGGGCTGTGCGGGCCTTAGGGGGAAGACGGTTTGCTGGCCGCGGCGAGCAGTTCCTTGCAACTCGCGTCATCTTGAGCGCCGGGAACGGTTACCGGCACAAGCGCCAGCGCCACAGGCGCAGCGACGATGGCGGCAACGGCTGCGCCTGCACGCAGCAACAGCGGACCACTTTCCACACCCACTTTCGGATCCGCGAACGTCCCGCGAACATAGAGCGGTGTGCGCAACGAGAAGAATTTCCACTTGAGCGATTCGGGTTTGATGCCCAGATCCAGTTTCTCGTCTTGCAGGTTGACGGTGCCCGTTGCCTCGATGATGGCCTCGTCGGTGTTGAGTTTGGCATTGCGTATGTTCGCAAGTCCATCACGCACGGCAAAGTCCACGACGGCGCAGCGCAACTGCACTTCCTTCTTTTCGCCGAACAGCTTGTTGACGATCACGCTGCCGATGTTGAGTGCGGCCAGATCCAGTAGTTCCTTGCTGAAGGTGCCGTCACGGATGAAGAACTTCGCCTCACCAGTGCCGTGACCCAGCATGGCCGCCACGGAGTTGCCCTGAGTGACGAGTGAGAAGCCGCCATCGAGTCGGCCGAAGCTCTTTTTCATCAGTTCGACCTTGGGAAAGAGGGCTCCGAGCTGCAGGTCGCTCGCGTTTCCATGCAGTTGCACCCTGAGAGGTGTCTCGCGGCTATCCATCGTGAGATCGGTGTTGATCTGTCCGCGAGCGACGCCAAAGCGCAGCGGTGAAAGCATGAGCTGTGCATCGCGAAGCACCGCACGTGTGCTCAGATTTTCGATGGGCAAGCTGTCGGGTCGGATGATTTTTTCGCCAGTGAATGCGATGTCCAGATCCATCGCATTCCAACGGCCAGTGTCGAACGGCGTGTCGGGCAGCACACGCCCCTTGTTGTTCAACGCGGCCTCCTGCTTGGGAGATTTTCCAATCAACGGCCCCAGATCCACGAGTCGCAACTTCTTGGAAAGCATGCGCCCCTCCAGGCGAGGGCGTAGTTCAGCGGATGTGTAGGTCAGGCTGCCGTGGATATCGCTTGCGCCCACGATGCCGTCGAAATCACGGTATTCCCACACAGCCTTGCCTGGCGCGAGATCACCCAGCAACCGGCCCTTGGTTTTGAACGCCGGAGTGCTGGGCAGCACCACGCCTGTAAGGTCGTACAGATCGGCCATGCTCGCGCCTCGCAGCGAGAACTGCAGATCAAGCCCGGCAAGCGCACGGGGATTGGCCAGCACGCCTTCTGCTTCGGCCTGCAGTGAGCCCGCTCTCAGTTTGGCGTGAATGGGATAGTTGACCGTCGCTCGGCGCAGCGAAAGTATCGGGCCTGTGAGTGCTTCGCCTTCCACCCGGGCCTTGCCGTAGCGCCCGAATAGCGTCATGTGGACTCCGTAGGGCGCACTGTCACTGTCGCTCTCTTCATCGGGTTCGAAGGTGTCGATATGCGCGCGCACGGCAAGGTCCTTGACCCCATCCGCATAGCCCAGCCATCCGCCGCGCACGATCAGTTGTCCGATACTCAGGTTCCAGGGCGTTTCGGAATCTGTAGTGCGTGAGGTGAAGGTCCAGTTGTTTTCCCCCTTCTTGTTGCGCGCCAGCGCCACATCGGGAGCGGTCAGCACGATGGTGTCCAACGCGATCGTGCGGCTGAGCAACGGCAGCAGGCGCAACGTGGCCGTTGCACGAGCAACGGTGCCCATGGTCTGTGGGTTGCGTGGCGGAGCGTCTA
The DNA here is from genome assembly GCF_011305995.1 of Diaphorobacter sp. HDW4A. Taxonomy (GTDB): domain Bacteria; phylum Pseudomonadota; class Gammaproteobacteria; order Burkholderiales; family Burkholderiaceae_C; genus Diaphorobacter_A. The sequence continues at coordinate 2,117,358 of NZ_CP049910.1, forward strand.
CGTCAATCTTCTCGCGCTCACGTTGCATGAGCCGCTTGGCATCGGCGGTATCGGCTTGCTCGCTCGGTTGTTCGCTCTCACTCGATTCAGCGGAGGGCGCTCGCCAGGCTGAATCGGTGTTCGATTTGAGAGACAGTTTCACGCCCTTGTCACTGAGCTGTGACTTGGGCGGCAAAGCAGGGATGTCTGCGGTGGCCTTGGCAGGCTCGTCTTGCACATCGAAGTCGGCCGGATTGCTGAGGCGAATGTCCTGCGCCTGGACAGTCACGCCGGGAACCCAGCGCCTCCATCCGTGCTCCAGTGGCTGCGGCCAATGCCAGTCAGCAGAGAGGTCTCCATGGATTTGAAAATCGCGGCCTGTGGTGTCACTCACGTTCTGGGCAATCCATGGACGCGTGCGGTTCCAGTCCCAATGCGTGATGGCCACCATGGACGCAATCAAGAGCGCCAGCAATGTCGCTACAAATAGCAGCAACCAGCGCAGCGCACCAAAACCACGCTGTGCGGCCACACGACTATGCGCGCGCCCAGAGCGGAGGTGGTTGAGCTGAAAGCGAAGGTCTGTCATTGCCGGGTCGATGGGTTGTTGCACGCTTCTAGAGCGTTCTCGAGCGTCTTACGAGGGGCCAAGCGTCTGGGTTTGGACATCACAAACGCGTTGACGGGGGTATCCACTCTGTTGGCTGCAGAAGGTAGGGACAATGCTATGCGGGTCGAGTCTCAATTTCTGCGAATGCGTAACTGAGCTATTCGTTGCCGTACATCATTGGTCACCTCTAGGAACTTTCATATCGCTTGACATGTAGGCTTTTTCTGGGTGAGAGCAGAAGCGCGGCCTCACTGTTGGATTCGGCACCAACCGAACAAAGATTTCAGCTTGAAAGCGATTTTTACGTAACGGTGACAGGTTTCTTTGATTAATAATGTCTATTAATCTTTGATAATGGTAGCCATCATGATTCCTCTCACTAGCGAAAAGGTGCAAGGCGTCTTGGACGACGCTACGTATACCGCGACCCTCTGCATGGCTCGTGATGGGAAGCATTTTTTCTTCAGTGCGATCGCCGTTGATGGCAGCGCGGTGGATGCCCCTAACAAGCGCTGGAACAGCCGCAGAGCGGCGCTGCACGCGCTGGCCGACATAGCAGCATCAAACCGTCGCCCTGATGGTGCGCCCCCGTCATCACCGTTTCTTGGCCTGACGGACGACCTTCAGTTTCTGGCGGACGATTTGTTGATTGCAGACAGCGAGCCGGTGTCGCAAGGCACCGAGCCGGAGCTGGAGCCGGAGCCGGAGGTGGAGGTGGAGGTGGCTCCGAGGACTGAAGGCAAGCCCAGACCGAGACGAAAGTAACCTTGTGTCAGTCGACTGATGGCCGCGAGCCCTCAGTAGGCCCAGTGGGTGGTTCTACAATCGCCGCCCATGCACAACTCCCACGATCCGCGCGTGCTGCCCATGCGCGATGGAATCAATCCGAGCTGCGTGGTGCTGCCCTCCGTGGGGGAGGGTAGCCTGATCGACTTCTTCACCACGCGCCTGTCTGCTGTTTCACGCGAAGAATGGCTCGGGCGAATGCAGCGCGGCGAAGTCATCGACGAACTTGGCGAACCCGCAACGCCGGAGCGTGCCTTCGTTCCAGGTCTGCGCATCTATTACTACCGCGAGCTTGAAAACGAAGCGGAGATTCCTTTCGAGTCGCCCATCCTCTTTCAGGATGAGCACTTGTTGGTCGCTGACAAACCGCACTTTCTGCCGGTCGTGCCGAGCGGACGATTTTTGCAGCACACGCTGCTGGTGCGTCTCAAGCGCGAGACGGGTCTGCGCGAGCTGTCACCCGTACACCGCATTGACCGCGATACGGCAGGCCTTGTGCTGTTTTCTGTGCAGCGTGAGACGCGCGGCGCATACCAAGCATTGTTTCGTGACCGCGTTGTAAAGAAGGTGTACGAAGCCGTGGCGCGCTATCGCTCGGACATTGCATTCCCGCGGGAACATGCAAGTCGCATGCAGGAGTGCCCTGAGCAGTTCTTTCGCATGCAGGAAGTGCCAGGTGAGCCCAATAGCCAGACGCAGATGGAGATCATTGAGCGGGAAGGCGAATTTGCGCGTTACCTGCTCAAGCCCGTGACCGGCAAACGCCACCAACTGCGCGTACATATGGCATCGCTTGGGCTGCCGCTGATGGGCGATGGGTTCTATCCCGTGGTCAACGATCCGGAAGAGGGGGACTGGTCGAATCCGCTGCAGTTGCTCGCGAAGCGGCTTGAGTTTGTGGATCCGGTGACCGGAGTGCTGCGACAGTTTGAAAGTGGGCGCAACCTCCGCACACTTGGTGATTTCGTAGGTGTATGAGTCGCCGCATACATCGATGTCGTGCTGTTGTGATTTTTGCAAGTGCGATTATGAATTTTCATTCGTGCATTGGTAAAAACCCTCGAAATCAATGAAAAAAAGAGTTTGAATTACCCTGTTTAGGGGACATACAAATCAAAATGTGACGAGTATTATCGCGTGTCAAGCAAATTGAAACATCGTTAACCGCGACAACTACTCGTCACTTTTCCATGAATGCCTTCGCAAAATTGTCGGTGGCCACCTTGCTGGCCGCAGGGTTGGTGCAGTTCGCATCAGCGCAGTTTTCTCAGCCAGCGGGAACCAGCGGAAGTCTGGGGGGCAATACCACGGATTTTGGCTGTATGACGGTGGACATCGGTGGTACGTATGAGATGGGTGGCGGGACTATCCAGAATGCAGGTGCGCTCGTCATTCAGTCCGGCGGAGATCTCGACGCGGCGGGTTCTCTCGAACTGGGCTCGGATGTGGATATTCAGGGCAGCATCGACGCCTCACAAAGCAACGTCACTTTGAATGGGCTTTGTGCGGCGCCTGGTGTGCCCATCAAGGTTGCGGGCACGGCCGTATTTTCGAACCTCACGATCACGTCCACCACTGGTCAGAGCTTTGAGTTTCAACCCGGCGTCAGCATCACGGTGACGGGCACGCTGACAGTGACGGGCACCGCGGGCAATCCGCTGACGCTCATCAGCGCCAACGGACAGCCGATCAACATCATTCTCGCGCCAGGCGCGCAAGTCGTTCAATCCAACGTCAATCTCGTGAACGTGAATCTGGGCGTGCCCAAGCCGCCGACCTCCGTCGCGGCGGTTCCTGGTATCGGCACCTTCCTCGCATGGATTCTGAGCCTGCTGCTGTTTGCAGTGTCCTTCCGTGGCCTGCGTACTCAACGCGATCCAATCAACCCTCGCACACAACCATGAATCTCGCCAATCCACTTTCCATCAGCCTTCGTATTGCCTACGGTTCGCTGGCGTTGATGAGTTGCGCTGCGCACGCAGCGGATGTCAGCTTCACGCCGGCCAATGGCTCGGGTTTCATCATCAAGGATCAGGCGAGCAACGAACGCTTTCGGGTTCAGAGCAGCGGAGAGACTTATGTGCGCGGACTGCCTGCCACAGCAGGCACTGCTTCCCAGATGCTGTGCTTTGATTCCGCGACGGGTCAGCTGGGCAAATGTGCGCCCGGTGTGGGGACTGGTGCGACCGGAGCGATGGGTGCTACCGGACCGACAGGGCCAACAGGAGCAACCGGCATCACCGGCCCATCCGGTCCCACGGGCGCTATCGGCGCGACTGGCGGCACCGGCGTGACCGGACCGACGGGGCCTACGGGTTCCATTGGCGTCACGGGGCCAACCGGGCAGCAGGGCATCACAGGTTCGGCAGGGCCGCAGGGACTTCTGGGCCCTCAGGGGGTCACCGGTCCTCAAGGCTCTCAGGGGCCGACAGGTGCGACTGGTTCGACAGGTATACAAGGCACGCAAGGAAATCTGGGGCCAACAGGGCCGACGGGGGCAGCCGGATCGAATGGTTCTGTTGCTGTGCTGACATCCAAGCAGGCTGAAACCGATGCCGCAGCTACTGCTGATACGTGTGAGGTCACGGCCTGCTGTGATGTGGGCCAACGGGTGCTCTCCGGTGGCTATGAGGTGCGTGGCGGAACCGCCGCTATTCCGACTTACGACGTGCGCGTTGCCGCGAATTTCCCTAGCACTGGAGCCGCAGTTTGCGGAGCCAATGTGACCGGATGGACCGTGCGCGCGATGAATTCGTTCCGCGGTAATCCGCTGTCCTGCAAGGTTTACGCACTCTGCGGACAATGATCTCCGAACTCGTCTCCACAGCCACTATGTCGACGCAAGGTCTGCAGGTTCAGGGTGTTCGCACCATGCGCCTGCCATGGCGCTTCGAGGTGGCGGATGCGCTTGCAGAGGCGAGGCGATTGCCTGCGGATCTGTGGCGCACGCATTTCAATCAAGGCCGTCATGATGGCGGCTGGCAGGCTCTGGCATTGCGACAAGTCCCGAACGCGCCCTTGGATGTCATGCCAGTGGATGCTGATCCTCAGCAGCATGTGGACTGTGACGCACTGAAGCAGTGCGCCGCCATTGCGGAGATTCTGAAAAGTCTGCCGCTGCCGTTCAAATCGGTGCGGCTGATGCAGCTCCTGCCCGGCTCGGAGATCATGGAGCACACCGACGCCGGAGCCAGCGCAGCATATGGCGAAGCGCGTCTGCACATTCCGCTGCACACCGATGAGCAGGTGTTCTTTCATATCGGCGGACAGCGCGTGCCCATGCGTGCCGGGGAATGCTGGTACACCGATGTGTCGCTGCCGCATCGCGTGCGCAATCGCAGTGGGCAGGCACGTATTCATCTGGTGATGGATGCCTTGGTGGATAAGTCACTGGCGACGGCCTTCGCGCAAGGCGATGGTGGCGAACCCATGGACAGCGCAGATGACCCTTGGACAGCGTTTCAGCGTTTTCGCAGCTCGGTGTTCCAGCGGCGTGAATGGGCAGAGTTGCTGGCGGCATGCACGGATCTGAGGGAGCTGCAGCAATGCAGTCTTCGGCTCGGCGCGGAGTACGGCTTTGCGTTCGAGGCGTCGGATGTCGAATCCGCACTCAGGGCTGGGCGGCAAGCTTGGACACGGCAATGGATGATCTGAATCTGCGCGGCTGGCGGCCGATACGCTTGCACTGGAATGGCTCGCAAGTCATGGTCGATTGGGCCTTGCTTGGCGATGCACCGCATCTCGCGCCTTTCTACCAGCAGAGCGTGGGCGCGCAGATGTCCAAGCCGTTTCATCAGGCCTTCCGCCGGGAAACCACGCTCAAGGAACTGCTGGATTGGCAACAGGCATCGCCGGGGCTTGCACCATGCCTAGTGGTGTTTCATGTATCGCGTTGCGGCTCCACGCTCATTCCGCAGGCATTGGCACAAAGTCTGCATCACCTCGCGCTGTCGGAGCCGGCCCCGCTGGACTTTCTTGCGCGCGACGCCGTATTTCACGGATGGCTGGATGAGGCGCAGGCGGTGGATGCCATGCGTGCGTGGCTCAGCGCTTGGGCACAGCGCAGTGATGGTTCGAGTCCCGCCCTGCATTCAGTGAGTGTGAAACTCGATGCGTGGAACACGGGCAGGGCGGCTCTGTTCTCCAAGGCTTGGCCGCAGGCGCAGACCGCATTCATCACACGCGAGCCGCTAGCCGTATTGGTCTCGCAAATGCGTGAGCGTGGCTTCTTCCTGGTACCCGGCGCGTTGGGCGAATCGGGTGGCCTTGCCGGATTGAGTCGTCTCGAGCAGGCGGTGATGCCTGCCGATCTGTTTTGCGCCCGCATGCTGAGTCGCATCTACGAAGACATGGTTGTCGCAACCGATCCTGCGCATTCGTTGGTCATCGATCATTCCGAGTTGCCAGATGCAATTGAGGCCCGTCTGTTGCCCCGACTCAAGTGGCAACCCCTTGAACCAGAACTGACAGCGATGCGCGAACGTTTAACCAGACACGGTAAGCGCCCACAAGAGTCGTTCAGCGGTGACACGATTCAGAAAAATGACGCGGCTACAGAACGGCTGCGTGAACTCTCCCGCGAATGGCTGAAGCCACACTACAGCCAACTACTCAGTGGCCACAAACATTCAAAGGAAGGCCGGTTCACTTTGATGACCGAGACAGCGACATGACGATGATTGCACGACGCCGCTTTATCGCCTCCACGGGCATAACAGCAACTCCATTGATCGGGATGGGTTGGAGTACATCGCAGGCTCGCGAAGCAGACAAGCCGCCGAATGGATCGACGTGGAATCTGCTCGCAGTGGCACCGCAATCTCGAAAGATTGTGGGCATGAAGTCGGACTATCGCCGGGGACTGGAGTTGGGCTTGTCTCAGCACGCAAGCTCCGACGTTCGCCTGCATTGGGTCGATGCTCCGGCGATACCGAGAATGGCTGAGCGGGAGATAGCTCGGCAGATGGACCTCCTGCCAGAGTTGCATGGCGTGGTGGGATGGATGTCACCTGCCGTGGCCGAAAAAGTCGTTGCGCAAACTCGCGCAAGAGACTTGCCTCTGTGGGTGAGCGATACGGGGGCCGATCTCGCGCTTGAACACAATGGACATCGGGCTCAGCCAGATCGACGCCACAGTCTGGAGCTTTGTCAATGCGCATCCGTACTTGCACGCGAGGTGTGGACGCGTTTGGGTCCACGTGCGGTTTTGGCGGAAGGCTGGATGGAGTCTGGATACGATTTCGTCCATGTGTTTGAACAAGCGTACCGTGCGTTGGGCGGGCAAGTCGTTGCGCGACATGTGGGGAATCCTGCAACTCCAACGTTGGAGTTTGATGGTCTCAAACGTGTACTGTTCGAACATCGACCTGATGCCGTTGTCGCTTTGTATTCTGGACCGCAAGCGAGCCGTTTTGTTCAGTGGTGGAGTGCTCAGGCACTTTCATTGGGGCCGTGGTCTCTGGCCGGTCTTCCGTGGTTGGAGGAGGCTGGAGCTGATTCGCTTGCCGTGAGTTCTTGGCCTTATCCCGATGCAATGGCACCCACTGTCTGGAACGAACGGTTTTCGAAAGCTTTGTTGCCTTGGTCTGCTGCCGCGGTTTTGGGCGCCGAAGCAGGCAACAGCATTGGCGCATCTCTTGCGGGGAATGCGTTGCTGATGCGTCCATCAAAAGCATCACTGCGAACCCTGTGGTCTCAGGCTTCGCTCACGGGTCCTCGTGGTAGCCGGAGTTGGGCAGCAAGCGGTGCGGATAGTCACGGAACAATGTGGACTGGCGCGGAGGGGGAGGCAATGGCTGCTCATGGTGCGACGGATGCATTTAATTTCTCATCACAATCATCATCAAGCGGCTGGCTTACGGGCTATCTGCAAACCTGAAAAATCCAAGGAGTTTGAAATATGGAAGGCTATCTTGCACAAATCATCATGTGGGCCGCAAATTTTGCGCCTCGCGGCTGGGCATTTTGCCAAGGACAAATATTGAGTATTGCGCAGAATACAGCACTTTTTTCCCTTCTTGGAACTACCTATGGTGGCAATGGGCAGACAACTTTTGCGTTGCCAGATTTGCGAGGAAGAGTGCCGATTGGAGCAGGCCAAGGGCCGGGGCTACCGGATTTCGTGTTGGGTCAAGTCTCCGGGGAACTGATCCATACACTGCTTAGTACTGAAATGCCAGCGCACGTACATCAAGTAGTCTCGTCACCGGTGGTTGCCAGCACCAATACGGCCACTTTGCAGATGCCGGTAGATGGCGCATTTCTTGCTGCGCCGAATCAGCGGGAGTCGATTTACATCCCAGGTAATGAAGCAGGTACAAAGGTCACGCTGGGGGCGAATGCTGTCAATACGAACATTGCAGGAGGCAATCAGCCTTTCTCGCTCATGCAACCTAGCCTTGGTATCAATTTCATCATTTGCATGGAAGGTATCTTCCCTTCGCGCAACTGATTGCAGTTTGTCGATGAGCAGGCTCTTTCTATGGTTGAGGGGAGTCAATCTAGCGTAGGAAGAGCAGAAGGAGCCGAGGCACATGTGCCTCGGTTGAAGAATTCGTTTCATCGCCATCTTCAATGCAAATTTCGGCATCCACGGGGCGCTCATACGGACTATCGATGCCGGTGAAGTCCTTGATTTCACCGCGCCTCGCTCGCGCATAGAGACCTTTGGGATCACGTGCCTCTCAGACCACCAGTGGCGTATCCACAAACACTGCCCCTGTTCAAAAAGTGCACGGGCCTTGGCGCGGTCCGCTTTTAAAAGGTTATATGGCTGGACACCAGCACGATCAACTCCGCATCGACCATCAACCGTGCCACCTGCGCGATGCCGCGGATGTTTTCAGCGCGCGCTTCTGCGTCAAACCCCAGATCGGAATTGAGTGCGCGACGAATGTTGTCGCCATCGAGTACATAGGTGCAGCGTCCCTGTTCGTGTAAGGCCAGCTCGAGCGCATTGGCCAGAGTGGATTTGCCGGAACCGGATAGACGGTGAACTAGATGCAGTGCGGTCTCTGTTGCATCAACTGAGCACGCATCTCGCGGTTCACGGAGAAACTGACGGTTGAAACTGTGGAAGCAGAAGATCGGCTCATGCGAGTTTCGCTACGTTTTGCGATACGACCGCTTCGTACTCGAAGCCCTCCGTTCGGCGACCGATCGAGCTGATGAACAACGCGAAATCACCTTGATCAGCGCATCTGACGCGGTAGGTCTGCGATGGCAACTGCGGGGTCTGGGGGCCCAGAAACAGCAGGCTGAAGCGAAGATGATCGTTCATTGGTGGGCGCTCGTTGAATGCCGTTACCCGCAACTGCGCCTTGTAGGTGCGGCCTTCCGGATCACCGTAGAACAACTCGATAGTTTGGCCCTGCAACTGACTTGCGATGTCGTGCGCAAGAGACCTCGCCCAGACGGCATCATCAAGCAAATGGGTATCGGTGGCGTCGGTCATTCTGGTGTTTGGCGAGGTTGAAAACTCTGTCGATCTTAATGCGATATCTGCGCCTTCACCAGTTGCGCGAGGCGTTTTACCAGCGTGGGAATTCTGGCCTCAGACGTATTCCCATACCCCAGTACCAGCCCGTTGTCGTCCTCGTCCGGTTTGAGTGCGAAGCGCGACAGCGGCGTGGGGGCCATATCGTAGGCGCGGGCGGTTTCGGCAATTTTCATGTCGTTGAAATCAGTCGGCAGTCGCATGGTCAAGTGCATGCCGCTGTCCCCTCCGGTAACGTTGTGCGGAAGTTCCGCGAAATGCGTGGCAATCGCCTCGCGCAGCAGTTGTTGCCTGCTGCGATACAGCCGTCGCATGCGGCCGAGGTGGCGGCTGAAATGGCCGCTGGCGATGAGTTCGGCAAGGGCCAGTTGCTCGAAGCGGTGGCCGCCGCGCAGGGTCTCGCGCAGCAGCACGTCGGCGCGGGTGAGCAGGTTGTCGGGCAGCACAAGAAAGCCTAGGCGCAGGGCCGGGAACAGGGTCTTGCTGAAGGTGCCGACGTAGAGCACGGGCGCGTGGGGAACGAGGCCTTGCATGGCGGCAATCGGTTCGCCTGCGTGGCGGAATTCGCTGTCGTAGTCGTCTTCGATGATCCATGCGCCGTGTTGTTCGGCCTTGGCGATGAGGTCCAAGCGGCGCGTGGCGCTGAGCACCGATCCGAGCGGATATTGGTGCGACGGCGTGGTGTAGATGAGGCGCGGGGGATGGGTCTTCCAGGCGCGGTCGGTGGCGTGGATGCCGTCGTGGTCCACGCGCATGGGGTGAATGCGCAGGTCGCCGCAGGCCATGGCGGTCTGGGCACCTCGGTAGCCGGGCTCCTCTACCCAAGCCACGTCGCGGGGATTGGTGACGAGGCGCACGCAGAGCGCGAGGGCCTCCTGCGCGCCTTCGGTGATGATGACCTGGTCTGCCGAGCAGCGCACGCCGCGCGCGACGGCGAGGTGGTGGGCGATGGCGGTGCGCAGAGCCATTTCGCCGAGAGGATTGCCGTAGCCTAGCGCGGACACGCCGGCCTGCTGGATAGCCTTGTCCATGCAGCGTTTCCAGAGCGCGAGTGGAAAGCGCGAGAGCGCGGGAACGCCGGGCTTGAATGCCAAAGATTCGGCGGTGGCGAGGCCGTTGTCGCGCACCTGGGAACTGCGTTCTGCGATGGTGGGCGTGGCAGGTTTTTTCGTGCGGATGGGCGTGTGAGTGAGCGACGCGTGCGCGAGCGTGGCGACTGTGGTGCCCTGACGGCTGAGCTGTATGAAGCCTTCGGCGCCGAGCAATTCATAAGCTGCTGTGGCGCTGTTGCGCGAGACCCCCATCGCGAGTGCGAAAGCGCGCGTTCCGGGCAGGCGGGTGCCCGAGGGCAGGCGGCCGTTCAGAATGGCGTGGCGAATGTTGTGCTGCAGTTGGCGTTGCAGCGAGTCCGCGCCGGGATGCCGCGCAAGCGGGGATTCGGCGAGTAGGGCGATCAGCGGATCGGCGAGCAGTTCTTCCGGTGGCATGAAACTCAAACAATGAAGTTGGAAAATCGAAAAGGCGCTCAGTGCTTTCCCGAGGAGACACCATTGCACTGTGTTTTCGTGGCACCATCAAATGTGCATGGAGTGGCGCTTTCTGGCAAGCCACGGCGGCGCTAGATTTCAGGGTATCCCACCACTGTGGCTTTGACCAGAAAGACGAAACCCATGTCCACTCGCACGAATGAATTCGACCAGCCCATCGGCCACGCGATGCCCGACTGGACCCCGCGTCCGCAGCCCACGGGCGTGACGCTCAAGGGCCGCTTTTGCCAATTGGAGCCCATCGATCCCGCGCGCCATTCGGCCGATCTGTTCGCCGCCTACCGCACGGCGCCACGCGGCTGGACCTACATGGTCGCCGGGCCATTCGAGCGCGAGGAGGATTACCGTGCCTATGCGGAAACCATCGCGAAGAGCGCCGACCCGCGCCACTATGCGGTGATCGATCTGGCCAACGGCAAGGCAGTGGGCACGCTCTCGCTGATGCGCATCGATCCGAACAACGGCGTGATCGAGGTGGGCAACGTGATGTTCTCGCCGCTCCTGCAGCAAACGCCAATCTCGACGGAGGCGCAGTATCTCCTCATGGCCTATGCGTTCGACGCGTTGGGCTATCGGCGCTACGAATGGAAGTGCGATGCGCTCAACAAGCCGTCGCGCACCACGGCGGATCGGCTGGGTTTCTCGTTTGAGGGGGTGTTCCGTCAGGCCGTGATTTACAAGGGCCGCAGCCGCGACACGGCGTGGTTTTCAATCATTGATTCGGAGTGGCCCCAGGTGAAAGCCGGGTTTGAGCAGTGGTTGTCTACCGGCAATTTCACGGCCGATGGCAAGCAGAAGCAATCGCTGAAGGCGCTGCGCGGTTGATGCGGCGGGTGGAGGCGTCATCGTCAAGATCGCTGGCGCTGGTGGTGCTCACAGGCGCTTATGTGCTGAGCCAGTTCTATCGCAGCTATGTGGCAGTGATCGCCACTCAGTTGATCGACGATCTTCACCTTTCACCTCAGATGTTCGGGCTGTTTGCAGGGGCGCTGTATTTCACGTTCGCCTTTGCGCAATTGCCGCTGGGCTTGGCGTTTGACCGCTATGGTGTGCGGCGGCCAGTGCTGTGTTGTCTGGTGATCGGCAGCGTAGGAGCGCTCGCGTTGCCGCTCACGCGCAGCGTGCCGGTTGCGATCCTCGCGCATGTGGGCTTGGGCATTGGTTGCGCGCCCCTTTACATGGGATTGCTGAATTTCGTGCTCAAGACAGGCAATGGTGCCGAGCAGGTGCGCATCGTCACGCGAGCGAGTGCCATGGGTTATGTGGGCGCAGTAGCGGCCGGGTTGCCGCTGGCGTTTGGTGTGGCGATGATCGGTTGGCGTTGGTCGCTCGGTATCGTGGGGCTGCTGATGGTGGTGGCCACGGTGGGGGTAGCGCTGTCGCTGCATGAGGAGCCTGCAACGGTTGCATCGTCTGCGAATTCTGAGGCAGGCGATGCCATTCCAGAGCGCACCAGAATGACCTCACGCATCGCCTTTGCGGCGCTTGTGCCCGTGAGCTTCGCGCTGATTGCGGGCGGCACCTTCCGCATGTCCTGGGGCGGGCCGTATTTTGCCGACATCTTTCATCTCGATGTGGTGCAACGTGGCTACGCTTTGACGGCGGCGAGCCTGCTGGCGATGGCATGGGCGCTGTCGATCTCGCGCGTGTTGCGTGTCATGTCAGTCAAATCGCTGGTGTTGTGCGCGTTCGCGGTGGGGGGGTGTTCGGCACTGGTGCTTGCGCAATGGCCTGCGTGGGATCGATGCATCCGCTGGTCATGGCGCAGGCGCGCTCTGTTGTGCCGCCGCACAGTCTGGGTCTTTGGTTGGGACTGCTCAACAGCATGGTGTTTCTCGGTGTGGCGGTGAGCAACAGTGCCTTCGGCTGGATTGCCGAGCAGGCCGCGCGGCAGGGCATCTCGGGCGGTGCCATGTACTCGCGCCTGTTTCTTTTCACCGCTTTGGTGATGTTCATCGGCTGGCTGGGGGCCACATTGAGTCCCAGGAATAGGACCATGTCCTGAGACGTTTCGAGCTCATTTTGGCTGTTTGTGGCATGCTTCTCCGACAGGTTGACTTCTACATGAAAACCAAGATGCATATTGCGCAAGACACGCACGGGCTCTGGGGAAAGACGGCCATCAACGCACCCGCCACGTTGCCGCTGGATCGCCAGTTAACGGCAGATTTTGTGGTCGTCGGCGCTGGCTTCACGGGGCTGTCGACGGCACTGCATCTGGCCGAGGAGGGAGCGCGGTCCGTTGTGGTGCTCGAGGCATCGGAAATCGGCTACGGAGCGTCTGGCCGTAACGTCGGGCTGGTCAATGCCGGTGCCTGGATCGCGCCTGAGGAGCTTCCCAGGCGGCTTGGTCCTGTGTATGGCAAGCGATTGCTAGACACGCTGGGCAACGGGCCTGAGCAGGTCTACAGCTTGATCGCGCGCCATGGCATCGACTGCGACCCGGTGCGGCACGGTAATTTGCATTGTGCGGTGAGCGCGAGCGGTCTGGCATTGATCGAGGAGCGCGCGCGGCAATGGCGGGCGCTTGGGATTCCGGTGGATCTGCTTGATGCGAAGGAGGCGGCTGCGCTGATCGGCAGCGACCAATACACCGGTGCACTGCGCGACTCGCGCACCGGCACCATCCAGCCGCTGAGCTATGTGCGCGGCCTTGCGCGGGCGGCGGCGCAGCTCGGCGTTCAGATCTTCACGCAGACGGCGGTGGTCAGCAAACAGAAGCAAGGCGGAGCCTGGCAACTGTGCACATCGACGGGGAACATCGTGACTGCGCCGCATGTTGTTGTGGCAAGCAACACGCGTCAGGAGAGGCAGAGCGACGCCTGGCCGCAATTGCAGAATGATGCGACCCGTGTGCCGTACTTCAATATGGCCACTGAGCCGTTGCCCAAGCTTTTGCGGCAGAAAATCTTGCCGCAAGGCCAAGGGGCTTGGGACACGGCCACGGTGCTGTCGTCATTCCGGTTGGACCTTGCGGGGCGGCTGATCTATGGCAGTGTCGGATCGCTCACCGATTGGTCGCGTGGCACGCATCGGGATTGGGTGCGGCGCGCGATGACGCGGCTCTATCCCGAGTTGCGCGATGTGAGGATCGAGCATGCCTGGCACGGCTGGCTCGACGTGACCGCCAGCCATCTACCGCATCTGCACCAGCCCGATGACAACGTCTGGGCGTTTGGCGGCTACAACGGACGGGGAATTGCTGCAGGAACGGTGCTGGGGCGCGAGCTGGCGCACGTGCTGACTGGGCGCATGAACGTGGCGGACATGTCGCTCGCCCCGAGCGCGATTCGCCCGCAGTCCTTCAAACGTGCACGCGAGCTGTTATACGAGGCTGGCTCGGTGGCTGCGCATGCGGTCGGTGCCAGATTTTGATGCATTGTGATTTGTTGGAGTCAATCCAAACAGACCGTTTCAGCGAGTCCATGGATGGCAACTGACTGCTGCGGCTTCCATGCGTCGCCAGCGTTTTCCTACACGGCGCGCGGCGATGGCGTGAAATCATCGGCACTTCTCACGGAGGGCGTCGATTCACATGAAAGCACTGCACGCATTGTTCACGGCGGTTCACGCCACTATTGCCCTGATGTTTGCACTGGTGGCTTTGGCTATGCTCTGGATCGCAGGATCCAAGGGCTGGAATGCGCTGAGCAACGGACTTGGGTCGCAGGAGTCCATGGCCATTGTGGAGGCTCTCGGCGTGCTGGCTGCCGCCGTCGTGGCGCTGCAGATCTCGCAGACCATCGTTGAGGAAGAGGTGATCCGCGATGCCCACATCAGCGGCCCCACGCGCGTGCGGCGCTTTGTCTCGCGATTCATGGTGGTATTGGTGGTGGCGCTGTCCATCGAAGGACTGATCGCCACCTTCAAGGCGCAGGAGGAGGCATCGAGTCTGTTGTATTCATCCGCGCTGATAGCAGCCTGCGGATTCCTGTTGTTCGGTTGGGGCATGTTCGTGCACCTCAACCGCTCGGCCGAGGAACTCGAGCCTGAGGCCATGGAGGCCGCCAAGGGCGAGGATCACAAGATCAACCAGTGAGAACGACTCGAGAGTGATCCGTACAACGAGACGCTTGCAATCATTGCTATCAATTACCCCACCATGGGGGGGTGTCCGGTGCCTGTGTGTTCGGTTAACTTTTCGTATCAAGAACGCCACGGCTGTGGTGATACGACGAACACTCGACAGGAAAGAAACCATTCGATGAACAAGATTGGCACGATTAAGCGTTGCGCACCGCTGGTGATGGCAGTCATGGTGATGGGCTGCGGTGGCAGCGACGACGGTGACGGCAGCAGCCCCACGACGCCGACCGATCCGAGCTTGGGCTATGTGATCGGCGGCAGCCTCTCGGGCCTCGCTTCCGGCAAGAACGTGGTGATGCAGAACAGCGGCGGCGACGATCTGCGCGTGCAGTCCAACGGCAAGTTCGCCTTCAATAAGGTAGTGACCAATGGCGGTAGCTACGTGGTCACCGTGCTCACTCAGCCGGACGGCCAGATCTGCGCGGTGAGCAATGGCTCGGGCAAGGCGAGTGCCGACGTGAGCAACGTGGGCGTGACCTGCGTGGTCAATCCGGTCACGCCGACGCCCACACCAGCGCCCGCCGATGCGCTCGTGGGCCGCTGGGTGCCCAATGGCTGCGGCAACCTTGACGTGGGCGGGTCTGATGGCACCTACCGTGACTATCACCGGTACGCTCGCACGGGCACCGATACGCTCTCCAACGCGCCGGGCCGTTACAGCTATTTCGGCGGCAATTGCAGTGGATCGCGCAGCGACAGCGTCGGCAGCGCGGTCACTGAAACCCTCCGCGTGTTGAGTTCAGACACGGTCAACGGATATACCGTGCATCGCGTGATGACGACGCCGCAAGGCCCCAGCGGTCCTATGGCCGGCCTCGCGTATCAGCGCAGCATCACCTTCGCGTCCGGCGGGCAGGTGTGCATGATGTCGCGCACGGAGACCTTCACGAGTGCCGAGATCGCGCAGGCCACGGCCGAAAACATCGCGAACAAGGACCAGACCAACTGCGGCGTCTGGGAGCGCTGAGCGGTTCGTCCTCGGGCTTCAAAATTTTTCTCCGGCAAGCGATTGCACACCGTCATTGATGGTCAAATCGATGACAGCGTCTGATGGTTTCAGACGCATCGAATTTCGCACACCGGAGATGGGGTAGATGCCCGAGGCAAAAGAGCAGCTCAGCAACTTGCTGTCGTACATATTGGAGCAGGACAAGGACATTGACCCGCGTGGGTTCAAGCTCCAGGGCTACAAGGATTTCATCATTGCGCAGCAAGCGCTCTCGCAGTTGCCGGGAATCGAGCTCAACACCGAAGACGAGGAAGGCGCCGTCTGGCTGTGTGTGCATCGCCTCGTGCCGATTGCGCCGCCCGCGGTGGGTTATCTCGAGCATCGCGACTATTTGATCGTCGGCGAGTCCCCAAGCGAAGCGGCTCCGCGCATCGACGACAAGCGCGTCGTCGCGCTCGAGGCCCTGCGCGAGGAGCAGGATCGGCGCCTGATGGAAGAGGGTGTGATCGTCAAGCGCGACTTCGACAGCGTGGCAGATGAAGCCAAGGCGGTGCATGCGCACTACCTGCCGCTGTGGCAGTCGTGGGCCGATGAGGAGATTGCGCGCCGCGAGTCCATTGCGCTCTACAGCCAGCTGTTCGCGCTCAAGACACAGATGGAGCTCGAGACCAGCCTCAAGCCCGTTGAGGTTGTCTGGGGCTTGGCGGTGGCATCATGGAAGCTCGCGAGCGAGCGCCACGGGCGGGTCGATTACCAATATCCGTTGCTCACGCAGGCAGTCGATATTTCCGTAGATGCGGTGTCGCTCGCCGTCGAGGTGCGGCCGCGCTCGACCGTCAATCCGCGACTGGAGTTTGATGCGCTCACGCACTGCAACGTGTCCCTCGCGGCTGAGGTGGAAAACGCGGCGCGGCGACAACTGGCCGAGGCGGAAAACACGGTCTCGCCATTTGATCCGGCAAGCTACGAGCCCGTCGCCCGGTTCGTCTCGGGCAATTTGCATGAGCGCGGTACTTACCATTCCGAACTGCTGAGCTATCCTGCCATCGGCGAGGAGTTCATCGTCTCGAACGCCGCCGTGCTGTTCGCGCGCCCCAAGCCCAGCAACTATCTGCATGAAGACATCCAGCGGCTGCAACAGCGCATTGCGCAGGCGGACAGCCTGCCCAGCGCCGCGCTGATGCTGGTGACCCCGCCGAGCGACGCCACGCCCGTCATCGAGCCACTGAGCTTTCGCGGCATGTCCGGCCACACGCGAACGGGATTGGGTGCGACTTGCGAGCCCGCGCGCGAGCTGTACTTTCCGCTCTCCTACAACCAGGAGCAGGTCACCGTCATCGAGCAGCTCGAGCGCACCGATGGCGTGGTGGTGCAGGGCCCGCCGGGTACCGGCAAGACGCACACCATTGCCAACATCATCTGCCACTTTCTGGCGACGGGCCGCAAGGTGCTGGTCACCTCCAAGGGCGAGCCCGCGCTCACCGTGTTGCGCAGCAAGATCCCCGAAGACGTGCGCGCGCTGACCGTTGCGCTGCTCGCGGGTGATCGTGAGGGCATGCGGCAGTTCCAGACCTCCATCGAAACCATCACGCACCGCATCTCGCAGTTGCAACCCGCGCAGACCGAAACGCTGATCGCCAACCTTGGCAGTGAAGTCACCCAGGCCCATGCAAGGCTCTCGAATATCGACTGGCGTATCAACGAGATGGCGCGCGAGCAGCTCACCTCCATCGAGGTGGATGGCGCGCCAATGCGGCCCGAGGCCATGGCGCAATTGGTCGTCGATGGCGAGGCAGCGCATGGCTGGTTTCCCGACACGCTGACGCTGCGCCCCGAACACGCCGCGCCGCTCAGCGAAGAAGAGGGCGCACAACTACGCGATGCACGTCGCCAGCTCGGCAGCGACATCGGTCTGCTCGGCGAACCTCTGCTGCGCGCGGCCGACCTGCCCGCCATTGCCGATGTGGGTGAATGGCAGCAGGCGCTGCTCGCCGAACTCGAACTTGAAGAAGCCGAGCGCAGCGGCGCGCTGGAGCGACTGGCGTCGACTTCGCCCGAATCTCTGGCGCACGCGCTCGACCTCAAAAACCATCTCGACAAGGTGCTCGCCGCGGTGCGCGAGCTGGACGAATCGGGCGACGACTGGTGGCCCATGCTGCGCCAGAGGCTGGGCCAAAGCCGTTTTGCGGTGGAACGGCAGGCGCTCGAAGCCTTGCTCGATGACGTCGTCAAACTGGAACTCGCGCGCTCGGCGTTTCTGCAGCGTCCGGTGACCGTGCCGCCCGGCGCGTTTGACAACGCCAAGGTGCGCGAGGCCATCGCCAAGGGTTCGGAAGATGGCAAGCCGTTCGGCTTTCTCTCGTTCGGTATGAGCGATGTCAAGGCCGTGGTCGCGGAATTTCGCGTCGCAGGACTCGAGCCCGTCGGGGCCGAGGACTGGAAGCATGTGCGTCGTTATCAGCAGTTGCACAGCCATGTGCTCTCATTCAACACCCGCTGGAACGAGGTCGCAGGGCTGCTCGGCATTCCCAAGTTCACGGGTGGCGTGGAGATTCTGCGAGCGCTCTCGCTCACCGCGCGCACGGTCACTGGCGTGCATGAACTGGTCGCGAGGCTCGATGTCGAATCCGTGCGGTTCGCGGAGCAGGTGTTCGCCACGCCGCCCATCGACCAGCTCAGGCAGGGCCAGCCGGATCTGCTGGGCATCCGCGCGCAACTCGACCGCCATCTGAGCCGCGCCCAACTTGCGAAGGCGCAGGCAGCGGTCGCGCGATTCCGCGAATCGTTTACCAATCAGACCGCGCATCTCGTGCCCGAGCTGCGCGGGTTCGCGGCCAATGTGCTTGGTGCGCATGTGCAGACGTCATCGCAGGTCAAGCAGGCCTACGCGGAGATTCTTGACGAGGTACGTCGCGTTGAAACATTGATGCCGCAGTTGCAGCAGCTCGATGCGCTGACGCGCCGCGTGCATCAGGCAGGTGCGATGCAGCTCGCGTGGAAGCTGCGCACGCAGCCGCTCGCGGCATCCGGCAACGATCCGCATTGGCCGAGCAACTGGCGCGACGCGTGGCGGTATCGGCGCATGTCCGGATGCCTCGCAGAATTTGCCGGAGCGGCCGAACTCAAGACGCTGTCGACCGAGCGCAAGGAACTCGAAAAACGCTTGTCCAAGCTCTACACCGACCTCGTCACCGAGTCCGCCTGGCTCTCCACCCGCAACGGCGCATCGCAGAAGGTGCTGTCCGCGCTCGAAGCCTACAAGGTCGCGATCCGCAAGATCGGCAAGGGCATGGGTGCCAACGTCGGCACGCACCGGCGCGACGCGCAGCGCGCCATGCAGGACGCGCAGGGCGCGATTCCATGTTGGATCATGAGCCACGCCAAGGTTTCGGAATCGCTGCCTGCCGATCTCGGCGCATTCGATCTCGTCATCGTCGACGAGGCCAGCCAGTCCAGCATGTGGGCGCTGCCAGCCATCCTGCGCGCCAAGAAAATTCTGGTGGTGGGCGACAACAAGCAGGTCTCGCCCGACGGCGCATTCATCTCCGCAGCACGCATTCAGGAGCTGCGCGACCGCTTCCTCGCCGACCAGCCGTTCGCGCCGGTCATGACCATCGACCGCTCGCTCTATGACCTCGCATCGACCGTGTTCGCATCGCAGCGCGTGATGCTGAGCGAGCATTTCCGCTGCGTCCCGGCCATCATCGCGTACAGCAACACCGCGTTCTATGGTGAGCAGATCCAGCCGCTGCGCATCCCCAAGGCGTCCGAGCGTCTGGATCCGCCACTCGTCGACATCCTCGTGCGTGGCGGCCTGCGTGATGGCCGCGACATTAATGCGCTCGAAGCCGACGCCATCGCTGCCGAGATCGAGGCCATCGTTGCCAACCCTGACATGGTGGGCCGCAGCATCGGCGTGGTCTCGCTGCTCGGTCTGGAGCAGGCCAAGCACATCGACACGCTGGTGCGTGCTCGTGTGGACGCCAAGGAATTGCTTGAGCGCGATTTCTACTGCGGCGACGCGAGCATGTTCCAGGGTGGTGAGCGCGACATCATGTTCCTGTCGATGGTGGTCTCGCCGGGCCTGAGTACCGCGCGCTCGGGCACCAGCGCGGAGCAGCGCTTCAACGTCGCCGCCAGCCGTGCGCGCGACCGCATGTACCTGGTGCGCTCGGTCATGCTCGAAGACCTCTCCGACAAGGACCTGCGGCAAGGTCTGCTGCGGCATTTCTCGATGCCCACCGCCGCGGCCGAACACGAAGCGACGAACCTCGCAGCGCTCTGCGAATCAGGGTTCGAGAAGGACGTGTTCAACACCTTGGTTGAACTCGGCTACCGCGTGACCCCGCAGGTCAAGTCCGGCGTCTACCGCATCGACATGGTGGTAGAGGGCGGCGAAGACCGGCGCCTTGCCATCGAATGCGACGGCGACGCCTACCACGGTCCAGACCGCTGGCCTGCAGATATGGCCCGTCAGCGCGTGCTCGAACGCGCTGGCTGGACCTTCTGGCGCTGTTTCGCCTCCACCTGGAAGCTCTCGCGCGAGCACTGCGTCGCCGAGCTGGTTGAGACGCTGGATGCGCTTGGCATTGCGCGACTGGGTGTGGTCGAGCGCATTCCGGCGCTGGTCGAGCATCGCGTGTGGCCAGTGCTCACGGCGCAGCCGGGAGAAGCCATGAGCGAAACGCAAACGCACGCGGCGGAAGAGGAGTTGGAGGTTTGATGCGAGCCGGTCAGCCCGTGTGATTCACGGGTTGGCTCATTGCCTGAGATCTGGAGCGGGTGATGGGAATCGAACCCAATCCGCAGGGGAGCTGAGGGGAGTGGAAGTGGCGTGCTTATTGAGCTGCCAGCCTTTTTACTCCCCTTCGTTACCCATTTTCATCCTCGGTTTATCCGCGAAACTAGTTTCCAGACGCTGCATTTCGAGGTCATCCCGCTGGCCATCAATCCATCGAGAGTACGTCCGCAAAAACATCTCGACTGGGTGGCAGAGCTGGCGGGCGCAAAACGCTGGTGTCATCCCTGCCATAAGCATGGCGGTCGCATATGTATGGCGGCAAGAGTAGGGGCTGCGGTAGCGGATTCCCAATATGCGGAGACGATAGCGCCAGTGATTTTGCGGGAAAGGCTGCTCTCTGGCCCAAGCCTCGTTTGTGTGGGGATCAAAAAATACAGCATCACCGTGAACCTGGTTCAATGCCCGCTGCCGTAGGATGGCAGCGAAGGCCCGGCTGTTGAGGATGACGGTGCGGGCAACTGACGTTTGGGTACTCATTCGGCGCTCTTCACGCACCACGCTTTCTTTGACCAATACTGTGCGCTTGCTCAGGCTCACGTTATCCCATCACAGTCCAATCAGCTCACCGGTGCGAAGCCCTGTCCAAAACCAGAATTCCAGCATGTTGTGAACCTGGCCGGGATATTTCGTCGCAGCCAGTTGGATGATGCGCTCGCGCTCATCAGCGTCAAATGGGTCAGGGGGCTCTTTTTGCCAAGTTGGCCCCTCAATGCCATCAATGGGGATGCTTGTGATCAGCCCGTCTCGGCTTGCAAGGTTATAAGCCTCACGCAGCACAGATAAGTAGTTTGCTAGGGTTTCCCCTCGACGGTCAGGCCGGTCGGCTATGGCTTTAAGTACCGCCGAGTGCTTGAGCGCTTTCAATTGAACATTGCCCAGCGCACCCGTCCAGACGCTAGCGGCGCTGAGATAGGCCGCTTTTGTGCTGGGGGTGATGCGTTTGGAGGCAATCCAGTTGTGGATCTGTTCAGTCACGGTTACGGGCTCCGCCGTGTCGGTTCCGGTGAGCCGCGAGGATTTCGACACACTGAACGTCAACGCCAAGCGCATGGGCGGCAGCTACAGCAGCTTCCGCGGCAGTGATGCGGTACCGGGGTTCCAGTTCCGCACTCGCGAGGCGGCAGACGCGTTTGGCAAATTGGTGGCCGGCGACGCCGAGCAGGCGCGGCAGATCGCACAGGATCGCCGCAGTGTCTTTGAAGACGACAAGAGCCAACCGAGCATTAAACCTCCTGCATGACGCTTTCTGGAGTGAATGCCCGGCGCCGGACAGCGCGGCCAGCAGGCGCCCGGACAACCCATCCGCCTGATTCGACTTCCTGCTGTGACAAGACATCAACCCACCTGAGTGAGTCTTGATGAAATTGGGTGTCTCGAATATTGATCTATGAGGGTAAACACCTGCAAATGATCAATGCAGATTACCTAATTCGCGGTATTTACCAATTTGTTTTTTCATTCTCCAATTGTGAAATGAAGAAACATTCACCCTTCGGGGCTGTGGCTGGAGCGCGCATCCTTCCCTTAGGCCTGCTTTTTTTGCCTATCGCCTTCAGCAGCACTGTACTGGCTCAAACCGTGGTGCCTGCAGGTGCGTCCTATCAAATGAGTGGCGGCGCCATTGATCTCGGTTGCACCGATCTGCAGGTGTCGGGCAGTCTGGTGGAGGGAAGCGGGGCGTCGCTGGTGGGTGCGCGCAATGTTCTCGTCCAGAGTGGCGGCGAACTGGACATTTCTGCCGCAGCATTGCAACTCGCGCAGGACTACTCAAATCAAGGCGTGATGAAGTCGGTGGGAGGAGTCATGACCCGTGTCGACAGTCCGGGTTGTCCTGCGAAAGGCGCGTTGGGCCCCGTGAACTTGAGCGGGACATCGACTCCCGCGACATTCGTGCCCGTTCCAGGCCTGCATGGCTTCGCGCCGGTCCTTCTTTCTCTGGCTGTAGCCATATGGACGGGGCTGCGCCTTCGCTCGAAGCGATAAGTACCTCGCTGCAGACAAACCTCACATAGACCTTAGAAAAACGAACATGAGAAAACACTTTGCACTGAACACTTTGCTGCTGGCCGCACTGCTCTCGACTGGCGCATGGGCGGCCGACGACGTCACCATCACACCGCCGCCCAGTGGCGGCGTGACGATCAATTCAAGCGCATCGACCCCGGCGATCAAGGTGTTGCCGGGGCAGCAGGTGCAGTTGCCAGGCTTACCTGGTGCAGCGAGCTACCCGAACGTAGTGTGCAGTGATGACCAAGGCTTACTGGGTAATTGTGATGTATCTGCAGTCACCGGCGTCGCAGGACCCGCGGGTGCTACAGGAGTAACCGGCGCGACTGGGCCAACAGGTGCGACTGGTGTTGGTGCGACGGGCCCTCAAGGGATTCAGGGTCTGACTGGAGCAGTGGGGCAGACCGGTCCGTTAGGGCTCACCGGCCCGGCGGGTCCGACTGGTGCTGATGGTGCTACAGGTCCAACAGGACCGGCTGGTCCAACGGGACCTCAGGGTGTTACCGGGCCAGCGGGATCCGTAGGGTCGATCTCATTGGATTGTGTGACGACTGCGATAACTAACGTTAGTGTGAGTGCTGGGGGCACCGCCAATTCAGC
This sequence comes from Diaphorobacter sp. HDW4A, assembly GCF_011305995.1. GTDB lineage: Bacteria > Pseudomonadota > Gammaproteobacteria > Burkholderiales > Burkholderiaceae_C > Diaphorobacter_A. The sequence goes on from NZ_CP049910.1 coordinate 2,140,218, forward strand.
CGCACCAGCATGTATAAGTGGGTATCTTCCAACTGCAACTTTCTGTGAATCTAGCAGTTGGCAGATGCCCTTTGTGTACATGAGTGGAGGCACCTGCTCGGCGCAAAACAATAGCGCGAGCGCCGCAACTCTGCGCGCGTCGCAACGGTGCTGTCGAGTGGTAGTGAGCACACCATAGACGCGACCCCATCGCTGTGATCTGAACTGCGCTCAACGGAAGGCCGTAACTCCCGAGGAGTCTCCGCGAAATGCAGCATTGCCGGAGCCTTTGGAAAACAAGTAGGAAGGAGCGAGGTGATGATGCCGTAGTGGCGGATGTGTCCGTCACTGTGATCTGATTCACAAGAGGACCCTTCAAATGATGAAGGGTCCTTTTGTGCCACATGGCATACATAGCCAGCAATAACTGTGAAATGGCATCGCAGGCAGCGAAAGTTACTTACTGTTTGCTTGAGTAGCTTCGCGGATTGAGCTGATTTGCTTTAGCAATTCAGTGAGTGCCTCCACTGAGTTAGTTGGATTTCCTTGAGCATCGGTAACTGTGGATACGCCGCAGATTGAATGTTTCTTAATGCTTCCCTTGAATGGCAGGCGTACGGATTGCACATAATTTGGGTCAGGAACCTTCAGTTTGAATGACTGCTGTGCGTCTGAAGTGCTTATCGTAACTGTGAGGTTGCGACATGCTGAGTAATAAAAATTACTTACCGGTTTCCCCCAGGGAATGTCGTTGAACTTGATGGCGTCTTTAGGAACTTCTTCCAATTTGTACGCAATGCAGGGCGCAATTTCTTTTGTAGGTTCTGCAGTGGAAATGAGGAATTCATGGCTAGCGCACTTAACTTCACCTGAAGCTGCCAAGACAGTCACTGCTGCCGTTATAAGCCCTCCAACCTTCGTTATCGATGCTTTCAGGTTATCTGTTGTCTCTGTCCCAATTGATGCAACAAGTTCAGTGTTCTCTCGTTTGGTAACACTCAGCTTGGTTGTGCGCTGAAAGTCATTGGCCTCCAAAAAACCCACTCGAAAATTCGGCGCCTCGGAAACTGATGCGGTTACAGAAAACGCTGGTTTAGGGGAATCGATTTTCGGAGGCTGCTCAGCTTGTTTAGGTGTGGGAGCGCTCTCTGCCTTCTTTGGTGTCGGTGGTGGTCGATTGGCCCCGTCAGTAACAGTCATCTCTCTCATCAGGCCGAACAATGGATTGCTATTTTCCGGGCGCGTGCCTTCAGGGATTTTTACTGTGATATCCGCCTGATCCATAGAAAATACATCCGTTACCCCTTCCCTTGGAAGGCTCCTAGTATCGGCCATGTTGTAATAAGTGACCTGCGGTTGAGTTGTTCCGCAGCCACTCGTAATGAGCGCGATGGACGACATACAGATGACCAGGCCGAGCCTGCGCAATGCCTTGAATTTCATAACCCCTCCAACAAGTTGAGTGTCTGAGTGTGTAAATATAGGCTAAATGTAAATAAAATGGGTTGCTTTCGTGGGTGTTTTCGGAGTTGTGTTGTAGGCGCAACTGCTTGTTGTTCAGTTAAATATGGCTGATTTCGTTGAAATTCGACATTTATGGAGCGCAGGTGAACGAAGCAGTTCTACCGGCCCAATGCCTTCGTAGATCCGAGCTCCGTCTACCTTGCGCACCACTGCCAGCCAATCCGGCTGGATCTGGCGCACCTCATAGTCCTCAAGCGTGCCTGGCAGGACTCGCTACTCCGGACCCCGCCAAGCCTGCGCGCGGATGGCACGCCGTGGGGCCTGGCCGGACTCTGGAATCAGTGGATTGATCATGCGACCGGCGAAGTTCACGAGAGCTACACGATGCTGACCATCAATGCCGACAGTCATCCGCTGATGCGCCGCATGCACAAGCCAGATCCAAAGCTTGCCGCCGATCAGCAGGACAAGCGCTCAGTGATCTCCATCGAGCTGGGTGATGTAGACCTCTGGCTCGCGGGCACGATCGAGGAGGCGAAGAAGCTGCTCAAGCTGGCGCCGGTCGAGGTGTTTGAGGCGGGGCCGGTGACTTGAACTCGAAACACTGTATATGAGACGCGTCTCATACTCGTCTCATAAAATGTCGAAAACAAAAAAGCCTGCTATCTTTTCAGATAGCAGGCTTTTCAAGCTTTACGCTGTATTTGTTGGTAGGACGTGCGCGATTCGAACGCGCGACCAACGGATTAAAAGTCCGCTGCTCTACCAACTGAGCTAACGTCCCACACAGTTTGCATGTCGAATTGCTTTGTGGGCGCCTCTTCAAGTGCAAGACCACGATTATAGCCCAGTTTTTCGGAGGAAAAACAAATTGTGGTGCGGGCGAGCCATTTTCGACGGGCCGCGTGGTCAGATGCCAATGCTGAAGGGGCGTCAGCCCGCTGGTTGCAGCACCATCCGGTCTCCGATCTCCAAGAGCATGAGGAAGCGGCGATGGTGGATGCGCCAGCCGGCCGGGGTGAGTCTCCATTCGTCTTTGTAGGAGCCGATGGCGTCGTAGCGCAGGGCGGATCGTTCGTTGAGACCTTTGTGGATCGCGCGGACGTGGATCTTGCTGCGTGCGCTTTGCGGGTCGTTGCTCGCTTCGACCTCTAGGTTGCCTATCAGGTGCTGGGTGGGGCCGCAGCCGTCCAGATGCGCGCTGACCATCTCCTGTACGGCGGCGAGGCCGTTGCGGGTGTAGCCGCCGTAGTTGGTGACGCAGTCGGCGGTGAATACGTCCGCCAGCAACGCGTGGTTGCGCGTGTCGCAGGCGGTGGCGTAGCGGGTGAGCACTTGGGCCAGCGCATGCTCCAGCAGCAATTGCGCGATGGTGGAGGGCGCTGGCTTCAGCATCACAGAGCCTTGGTGTTGACAGAGGACTGCGGTTCGGGCTGAGGCATGTGGCCGCCGCCTGTGGATTGGTGCGTGGTGCCGGTCATGGCCACGGTTGCCGTATCACTCGCGTGACCGCCTTGACGGGCGGCGGATTTGGCCTCGGCCGTTTCTACGTTCAACCAGCAGGCCATGGCGGGCAGCAGGAAGATGGCGCCCAGCATGTTCACGAGGAACATGAAGGCCAGCAGAATGCCCATGTCGGCCTGGAACTTGAGCGCGGAGAACGCCCAAGTGCCTACGCCGATGGACATGGTCACCGCCGTGAAGATGGCGGCGTTGCCGCGCTGGCGCATGGCTTCGTAGAAAGCTTCGCGCAGCGTGGTGTGCTTGTCGCGCAGGGCGTGCTGCATGCTTTCGAACAGATAGATGCCGTAGTCCACGCCCACGCCCACGCCGAGTGCGATCACCGGCAGGGTGGGGACCTTCAGGCCGATGCCGAGAACGGCCATGAGTGCGTTGCACAGGATGGACACGATGGCCAGCGGCACGATGATGCACAGCACGGCGCGCCAGCTGCGGAATGTGAGCCAGCACAGCAGCGTGATGGCGCCGAAGATCGATGCGAGCATCTGCACTTCGGCGTGTTCGACCGCCTCGTTGGTGGCGGCAGCCACGCCCGCGTTGCCGCCTGCGAGCTCGAACTTCACGGTCGCGGTCTTGTCTTCGGCGATGAACTTCTTGACTTCGTTGACGACGTGCGCGAGCGTCGCGCCTTCATGGTCCTTCAGGAAGATCTGCATGTTGACGATGCGGCAGCTCTCGGTGTTCAGGCCCAGGTCAGGTACGAGTACCTTGATGCCCGAGCGCAGCGCGGCGTCGGTGCGCTGCAGTGCGGCCCAGCGCGGATTGCCTTCGTTGTTGCCCGCGGCTGCGATCTTGGCGAGCGCGGCAGAGGTGTTGACTGACTGCACTCCGTCCACGCGGCTCATGCGGCCCTGAAAGCGTTCCACCGCGTTCATCACCGACCAGTCGATGCAGGGCTCTTCCACGTTCTGCGCGACCGCGTAGACCGAGAGCACGTCCATGCCGATGGAGTAGTGGCTGATGATGTTGTCGTTGTCGCGGTTGTAGCGCGATTCGGCGCGCAGCTCGGGCGCGCCGGTGCCGACGTCGCCGGTCAGCAGGCCGCGCGAGAGGTAGGTGCCGCCCGCAAGAATCACCAGCGCGATGACGAGTGTGGTGAGCGCTGGGCCGGGCTCGGCCAGGCGCGAGAGTTTCCACCAGCGCGGGTTGCGGCCGTTGGCGTCGTAAGTGGGTGCCACCTTGGCTCCCGCTTCGAGCTTGATGTGGGCGAGCACGGCGGGCAGGAAGACCTTGTTGGTGATGATCATCAGCAGCACACCGAGGCAGGCGGTCACGCCGAGTTCGTGCACGATGGGGATGTCGATCAGCATGATCACCATGAAGCCCAGCGCGTTGGTGAGCAGCGCTAGCGTGCCGGGAATCGCGAGCTTGCGGATCGAGTTCTCGGCGGCGAGCTTGGTGGATAGGCCGATGCGCACGTCATGCTTCCACGCACCCGTCATCTGCACCGCGTGCGACACGCCGATGGAGAAGATCAAAAACGGCACAAGGATGGACATCGGATCGATGCCGTAACCCGCGATGGGCAGCAGGCCTAGCAGCCAGATCACTGGCAGTAGTGCCACGCCGAGGCCGACCACGGTGAGGTTGGTTGAGCGGGTGTAGAAGCGCAGTAGCACGGCGGTGATCACGAAGGCGATCACGAAGAACAGCATCACGGTGAACAGGCCGTCCATCACGTCGCCGAGCACTTTGGAGAAGCCGATGATGTGGATCTTGATGTGATCGTTCTCGAACTTTTTGCGGATCTCTTCCAAGCGCTGGGCGACCTTGTGATAGTCCAGCTTTTCGCCATTCTTGGGATCGACTTCCTGCAGGTCGGCGCGCACCATGGCGGACTTGAGGTCGTTGCTCACGAGGCTGCCGATCTGGCCGGACTTGGCAACGTTGGAGCGCACCTTGGCGAGGCCTTCCGCGTTGGGCTCGAAGCGCGAGGGGATCAGCACCTCGCCGACATAGCCTTCCTCGGTGATCTCGATGTACTTCACGTTCGGGGTGAACAGCGAGAACACCTGGCCGCGGTTGACGCCGGGCGTGAAGAACACCTCGTCATTCACGCCGCGCAGGGCATCGAGGAATTCCTTGTTGTAGATGTCGCCCTCGCCCTTCCATTCCACGCTCACCAACACGCGATTGGCACCCGAGAAGGTGTTGGAATACTTGAGAAACGCGCCCATATAGTCATGGCGCAGCGGAATCAGCTTGTTGAAGCCGGGGTCCAGATGCGTGCGCATGGCCGATGTGGCCAAGAGCGCGGTCGCCAGAAGCGTGAGGATAATGATGGGAACGCTGAAGCGGATCAGCCATCTTGCGGTGGCGGCGATGAAGCGGTCCAGCCGGGTCACGGGTTGCGGGAGAGTCATGGTTTGGTTCCTTGGCTGGCGGCGGTGGCCGTGGCCGTCTTGGCCAGATCTGGCAGGGGTTGCAGACCGGCGTCGCTGGCGATCCAGCCTTTGTTCTTGTCCATCAGCACCACGTCGGTGAGCGTGGCGCGGCCCTTGGCGCGTTGCAGTGTGAAAGTCAGTCCGTTGTCGCGGCTGATGCCCAGTGTGCTGCCCTGGCCGACCAGCACGATGCTGCCGTCCGCCTGCTGGGCATGGCCGAAGAACGAGACCGGTGCGGGCACGCTAGATTTGGCCCAGGCGGCGCGCGCGTCGGCCTTCACATACACGTTGCCGCGCATGCCATAGATGAGCCAGCCGCCATCGGCGAGCGGCATGGCGTTGTAGAACGAGCCGTTGTAGAAGGTGGGCTCGGCGTGCCAGGTGGCGGCGCCGTCGTCTGAGCGCAGCACAAGGCCGCGTTCGCCCACGATCAGCCAATGTTTGGCGTCAGCGCTGCTGGCGATGCGGTTCAGGTGCTTGTCCTCGACCTCGGCGGGCAGCGCGAGCGGCTCCCAAGTCTGGCCTTCGTCCTTGGACGCGATGGCGCGGCCGAATGCGCCGACGCTGATCCACTCGCCCGAGGGCAGACGCGCCACCGACATCAGCGGCTCGCCGTTCTTGGGCTTGAAGTTCAGTTCTTCCCAGCTGGCGCCGCCGTCGCGGGTGCGCAGAATCCAGTTCTCGTGGCCGACGGCGAATCCGGTCTTCTGGTCGGGCGCGAAGCTCATGTTGTTGAGCAGCGCCTGGCGGTCCTGATTGCGCTTGGCGGGCGTCCAGTGCGCGCCCTGATCGTCCGAGTACAGAATCTCGCCCATGGCTCCGGCCGCGAGCAGGCGCTTGCCGGCCACGGTGAGGCTGTTGAAATGGGTCTTCTCGGCGCCAACGCTGAGCGGGGCGAGCGGCGGTGGGGTGCGGGGTGCAAAGGCGAGCGCAGAGGCGAATGCGACCAATGCTGCTGCTCCGATGCCGATGGCTGTTTTCACGGTGTCTCCTTGTGTGGGCTCGGGTTACGGCATGCACTGTGTCTGCGCACGCGGCCCGTGTCCATGGCGAATTTGTCGCCGCAAGGGGTTTGCAACATCGTCCGAATGGACGTTTGGGCGCTCGGCTTCGGGTTTTCACCGGGTAATTGCCTTAGTCTTGTCAGACGATGGTCGGAAGCGCAAGCTTTCCCACAATGGATGCACCAATTTGAAAAGGGTTACTTATGGGTTTGCAAGGAAAGGCGGCGCTGGTCGGAGCGGCGCAATACAAGCCTGAGAAATACGCGACGGCCCCGCAGATGTTCCATCTGGAGCAGATTTCGGACCTCACGCTCAAGGCGCTGGATGACGCGGGCATGGAACTGTCCGAGGTCGATGGACTGATCACCACGGGCGCGTACTTTCACGAGGCGAGCAGCTTTGTGCCCGCAATGGTCGGTGAATACCTCGGCGTGCAGCTGAATTTCGCCGAGGTCATCGACCTGGGTGGTGCCAGCTCCGTCGGCATGGTCTGGCGCGCGGCGGCTGCCATCGAGATGGGCATGTGCGACACCGTGGTCTGCGTGATCCCGGCGCGCATGGCGCCGTACTCGGAGCATGACGACCACGTGGCCGAGGTAATGAAGTCCAGTCGTTTCGGCGGCCACAGCACCCGCTACGGCGCTCCCGAGGCGGAACTCGATCTGCCCTACGGTCACATGGCGCAGAACACCGGCTACGCGATGATCGCGCAGCGCTACGCCTCGATCTACGGCTACGACCCGGCGGCGCTGGCGCGCATCTGTGTGGACCAGCGCTTCAACGCCTGCCACAACCCGGACGCGATGTTCTATGGCAAGCCCATCACCGTGGATGACGTGCTCAACTCCCGCATGGTGGCCGAGCCGTTGCGTGTGCTCGAAATCGTGCTGCCCGCAGCCGGTGGCGGCGCGATGATTGTCACTCGTGCCGACCGCGCCAAGAGCACCAAGCACCGCCCGGTCAGCATCGTTGGCGCGGGCGAGCATGTGCACAGCAAGTCGCCCACCTACGCGGCGGACATGCTCAAGACACCCATCGGCCCCGCATCGCAGCGCGCCTTCCAGATGGCGGGCGTGAAACCGTCCGACGTGCACATGGCGCAGATCTATGACTGCTACACCATCACCGTGATGCTGACGCTTGAGGACGCGGGCTTCTGTGAAAAGGGCAAGGGCCTCGAATTCCTGCGCGAGCACGACTTCACCTTCAAGGGCAATTTCCCGATGAACACTCACGGCGGTCAACTGAGCTTCGGCCAGTCCGGCAGCGCGGGCGGCATGACGCAGGTGATCGAGGCCATCCATCAGATCCAGGGCCGCGCCGGTGCGCGCCAGCTGGGCCGCAATGATCTGGCCTACGTTTCGGGCACGGGTGGTGTGATGAGCGAGCAGGGCGCACTGATCCTGCGGGGAGCATAAAACATGGCATGGAACAAACCTCTTCCGCTGCCCACGGCGATTTCGGCACCGTACTGGGACGGCCTCAAGGCGCATGACCTGCGCATCCAGCAATGCGACAAGGGCCACTGGCTGTTCTTCCCGCGCACCCATTGCCCGAGCTGCGGCTCGCGCAACCTCGCATGGAAGAGCGTGTCCGGCCACGGCAAGCTCTACACCTTCACCATCGCGCGCATCCCCACGATGCCCGAATTCACCGATGAGATGCCCCAGGCCCTCGCCGTGGTCGAGCTGGAGGAGGGCGTGCACATCAACACGACCATCGTCGGCGCGGAACCCGAACAGCTGAAGATCGGCATGTCCCTGCGCGCGGTTTTTGACGACCGTCCGGGCTCGATCACGCTGCTGCGCTTCACTCCGCAGAACAGCACCCACCCGTCGGTCATTCCGGCGGAAGGCGCGGCTGCGGCCAACGACGCGGCGGCGGCTCCTGCCGCTGCAGTCATCGAAGTGCCCAAGCGCAAGATCTCGGCCAAGGATCTGGACGCGATGAAGTCACTGGTATCGACCGAATACAGCCCATGGTCCAACGAGTTCGTCGTCTCCCAAGAGGTGATCAACGACTTCGCCAAGCTCTCGGGCGACGACTACTGGATCCACACCGATCCTGAAATGGCCAAGGCCAAGAGCCCGTTCGGCACCACGATTGCTCACGGCGCACTGGTGCAGGTGCTGGCCAGCCAGTTGCGTATCCCGCTCGACTTCGAGGTGACCGATTTCACCAATATCGTGAACTACGGCTCGGATCGTCTGCGCTTTCCGGCGCCGGTACCAAGCGGCTGCAAGATCCGCGCACGTTCGCGGGTGAAGGCTGTGGAGCAGGTCAGGAGCGGTACTCAGGTGACCATGGAGATCAACATCCATGTGGTGGGGCAGGATGATCGGCCTTCGGTGATCAATGATCTCGTGATGTTGTATATGTGATTTTTTAGTTGTTCAGTGGATCCTGGTCGCGGTGGGCGGCTGGGGTTTATGGGGGAGTGAAAGCTCCTTTTCAAAGCGCTGCTGGTCGGCGCTTTTTTTCTTCTTGCTTTTTTGTTCGTTTTGTTTGATTTGGCTTGGCTTGATGAGTTTGGGGTGCTGTTGGGTGGTTGCTTACAGGGGCCGGGAGTTCCGCCCGGCGGCGGAGTCACCTTTTGCTTGCGCTCAAAAGGTAACCCAAAATGCGCTTTCAATACCCGCGGCAGAACTCGCTTTGCGCTTCGCGCGCCGCTCGGACAACCGCCGCGAGCTAGAAGTTCACTCGGAGGTGTGTTCGGCACATCGCTTCGCTCGTGCCGCACATCTCGCGACTTCGCGAGATGTGGGTGCGTCAGCATCGTGCGATTTGCGGACTGCACCGAGATCATCCTCGCTCAAAAGAGCAGTGGGCATATGCACCCAACCCCATTTTGCAAATACCCCGGCACGAGCGAAGCGATGTGCCGAGCATACCTCTTTCACAACTGATTTCCGGCGGTTGTCCGAGCAGAGTGACGAAGGAACGCCGCGAGTTCCGCCGGAGGTATTGAAGGCGCGTTTTTGATTACTTTTTGCGCGCCGAGCAAAAAGTGATTGCCCCGCCGGGGGCAGTCCCGGCCTCCGTAAGTAACCACTTCACGAGAGCAAAAACAAAAAAGGGGTTCAGCAGCCGCACGAAACAGCCACCGAACCCCAAGGAAGGATTCAATAATAATAAAAAAAGTTTGAGAAGATCAGGCCGCGATCTTCACCTTCTCGGCTCGTTGCCGAGAGAGAGTAATAGCCGTATCCTCGATCATGTCCTCCTGACCGCCGACCATCCCCCGTCGCCCCAACTCGAGCAACAGTTCCCGCGCCGGCACGCCATATTTAGCCTCGGCCCGCTTGGCAAACAGCAGGAAACTGCCGTACACCCCCGCGTAACCCAGCGTCAACGCATCACGATCGATGCGGATCGGGAAGTCCATGAGCGGAACCACCAGGTCTTCCGCCACGTCCTGGATCTTCCAGACGTCCACACCGGTTTCGATGCCCATGCGCTGGCATACGGCCACCAGCACCTCCATGGGAGTGTTGCCCGCACCGGCGCCGAGGCCTGCGGCGGCTGCGTCGATGCGGTTGGCGCCCGCTTCAATGGCGGCGAGAGAGTTGGCGATGCCCATGGCCAGGTTGTGGTGGCCGTGGAAACCGAGTTCGGTCTCAGGCTTGAGCGCGGCGCGCACGGCGCTGATGCGTTCCTTCACGTCGTCGGGCAGCATGTAGCCGGCGGAGTCGGTGATGTAGATGCAGTTGGCGCCGAAGCCCTCCATCAGCTTGGCTTGCGTGACCAGGCCTTCGGCGCTGTTCATGTGGGCCATCATCAGAAAGCCTACGGTGTCCATCTCCATCTTGCGGGCAAGCGAGATGTGCTGTTCGGAGACATCGGCCTCGGTGCAGTGGGTCGCCACGCGGATGGTGCTGACGCCGAGGCCGTGGGCCATGTGCAGGTGGTCGACGGTGCCGATGCCGGGCAGCAGCAGGGCCGAGACCTTGGCGTTCTTCATCAGCGGGATCACGGTGCTGAGGTATTGCTCGTCGGTGTGCGCGGGAAAGCCGTAGTTGACCGATGAGCCGCCGAGGCCGTCGCCGTGGGTGACTTCGATGAGCGGCACGCCCGCGTCGTCCAGGCCGCAGGCGACGGACTTCATCTGCTCCAGCGTCATCTGGTGGCGCTTGGGGTGCATGCCGTCACGCAGCGTCATGTCGTGGACGGTGATCTTCTTGCCTTTGAGATTCATGTTGGTTTTCTCCCGGTTCAGGCTGCGGTGGCGGCAACGGTGTCGGTGGTGGGCACGAAGCGGCTTGCGAGGATTTCTTCTGCGAACATCTCGGCCGTGCGCGCGGCGGCGGCGGTCATGATGTCCAGGTTGCCGGCGTACTTGGGCAGGTAGTCGCCCAGGCCCTCGACCTCCATGTAGATCGAGACGCGGTTGCCATCAATCACCGGGCCGTTCACCAGCTTGTAGCCGGGCACGTATTTCTGCACTTCCTTGATCATCGCGTGGACCGAGGCCTCGATCTCGGCGGGCTTGGGCGTGTCCACGGTCAGGCAGTGAATGGTGTCGTGCATGATCAGCGGCGGCTCGGCCGGGTTGATCACGATGATGGCCTTGCCTTGCTGCGCGCCGCCGATCTTCTCGACCGCGCCTGCGGTGGTGCGGGTGAATTCGTCGATGTTCTTGCGGGTGCCGGGGCCGACCGAGCGGCTGGATACCGTGGCGACGATCTCGCCGTACTTCACGGCTTGTACGCGCGAGACGGCGGCGACCATGGGGATCGTCGCCTGACCGCCGCAGGTCACCATGTTCACGTTCATCGCGCCTTCGGCCACCTTGTCGGCGAGGTTCACACAGGGCACGCAGTAGGGGCCGATGGCAGCCGGTGTGAGGTCGATCATCAGCACGCCGAGCTCGTTGAGCTTGCGGCTGTTTTCGGCGTGGACATAGGCGCTGGTGGCGTCGAAGGCGATCTGGATGCCGTCAGCCTTCACGTGCGGCAGCAGGCCGTCAACGCCGTCGGCGGTGGTCTTGATGCCCATTTCGCGGGCGCGCTTCAAACCGTCGGATTCAGGGTCGATGCCGACCATCCAGACCGGTTCGAGCAGCGTCGAGCGCTGCAGCTTCATGAGCAGATCGGTGCCGATGTTGCCGGGGCCGATCAGGGCGCATTTGATTTTCTTTTGCGTCATGGTGGGGTTCTTTTATCTTTATCGTCTCAGTTGCTCGATCACTTCGAGAATTGAATGGAGCAGTCACCAAGGCCGGTGATGCTCATGGTGAAGCGGTCGCCCGCAGCCGCGGGCACCAGCGGTGCGAGCGAGCCCGAGAGAATCACTTCGCCCGCCTTGAACGGAATGCCGAACGCGCCCAGCGTGTTGGCCAGCCATGCGACGGCTTCGGCAGGATGGCCCTGCACGGCGCTGCCAAGGCCGCTGCCTGCGGCCTCGCCGTTCTTGAATACCTGCATGGAAACGGCGGCCAGATCAAGCGAGCGTGGGTCGGTGTGCTGTTCGCCGATCACGAACACGCCGCAGCTCGCGTTGTCGGCCACGGTGTCCTGGATCTTGATCTTCCAGTCGTTGATGCGCGAATCGACGATCTCGAAGCAGGGCGCAACCCAGGCGGTGGCGGCCAGCACGTCCTCGCGGGTGATGCCCGGGCCCTTGAGATCCTTGGCGAGCATGAAGGCGATTTCGCCCTCGGCGCGCGGCTGGATCAGACGTTCTTCGGAGAGCGAGACCGTCGCGCCGTCGTCGAACTGCATGCTGTCGGTGAGAAAGCCGAAGTCCGGCTGGTGCACGCCAAGCATGTCCTGTACGGGCTTGGACGTCACGCCGATCTTCTTGCCGATCACGCGCTCGCCCGACTGCTCGCGCAGGCGCAGCATGTGCAGGGAGATGTAGTAGGCCTCATCCACGCTGATGTCGGGATGGCTGACGGTCAGCGGCGCGAGCGTGCGCGCTTCGCGCAGCGCGTCGTACAGGCGCTGGCCTTGTTGTTCGATGAAGTCTGTCTGGTTCATGGAGGCGTTTCTGTGGCGTGATCTGCGGGTGAGGGCGCGGCTCATCCGTGCTGCAGGAAGTCCACGCAGGCGCGGTTGAACATGTCCTGATGCTCCACCTGCACCCAGTGGCCGCACTGGTTGACCAGCGAGACGCGGCAGTTGGGCAGGCCATCGACCAGCTTGGTCGCGCCGCCCACGGGGTTGAACGCGTCGTTCACACCCCAGAAACCGAGCACGGGCACGTTGATCTTGTTGAGATCGGCTGTCATGTTCGGCACCTTGAGCACGGAGCGCGCGGCAGCGGTCTGCGTGTCGGCGATGGGCGAGCGCTCGTTGATGATTTCGTCGGTCAGCAAGGTCTTGTCGAACAGTTGCATTTCCATCACCGAGCGCATGGCCTCGGCGCCGGTCTTGCCGGATTTATAGATGCTGAACATGTTGGCGATGCCGGGCATGGCGAGGTAGGTGTCGAGGTCTTCAACGCCGCCGGGCGCCATGAGGATCAGGCGCTTGACGTCTTCGGGGTGCTTGAGCGCATAGCCCAGTGCCACCGCACCGCCGAGCGAGTTGCCCAGCAGCGTGATGCCCTTGAGTCCGAGCTGGTCAACGAGACCCTTGATACCCGCGATGAAGAAGTCGAGGTCGTATTGCTTGGGTTCTTCTGTCTTGCTCGACAGGCCGTAGCCGAGCAGGTCGGGCACGATGCTGCGAAAGCCCGCGCGCGAGAACTGGGGGTAGTTGCCCTTGAAGTTGCTGTAGCCGCTCGCACCGCCACCCGCGCCGTGCAGGAAGATCACTGCCTCGCCGCTGCCCATCTCGTGGTAGTGCACGCGCTGTGGATGACCCGCGACTTCGCCGATGTCGACGTATTTGCCTTCGGGGATGGAGAATTTCTGGCTGGAGCTCATGTTGCTTGTCTCTTGTGCTTGCGTTGGAATGACCGGCATGTTCGCCTTGGCGGCTGTGCATGCCATCGGCTGGACGGACTAGGAGGTTTGGCGGCTTACGCGGCCTTGGCCTGCCACAGTTTGGGTAGGCCGGGGTCGGTGGCCGAGATGGCTTTCTTGAGCAGATTGCGCAGCGTCGCGGCCTCCATCTCGCCGAGGCTGTCGATGATGTCGGCCTCTACGGCCTTGGCCGCCGCGAGCACGTGCAAGATGGATTCGTTGCCCTGCTGGGTGAGCTGCAGCGCCTTGGGCTGCTGCGGACTTTCTTCGAGCAGGCCCTTGGCGATCAGCGACTGCAGCGCGATGTTGCCGATGTCGATGCCGGTGTAGGCCACATGCGAGGCGATCTGCTCGGGCGTCTGCGGCTGCTGCACGGTGAGCAGGGACATCACGTAGAAATCCGCATCGGTCATGCCTTGCTCGGACATGGGCTTGCGGATGCCGTTGAGCACCTGAAAGTGCGCGCGGCCGAGCAGGTAGCCGATCAGGTTTTCGGAATAGGCGCTGTTGGTGTCGGCGGCGGGCTCGCTCGCGATCTCTCCCGATTTGCGCGAGGCGAGGGCGTAGCCGCCGGTCACGTAGAGCAGGGGTGGGCGCGGGTTGGCGTCGTAGTGGGTGACCTCGCCGACAAAGATGATGTGGTCGCCGCCGTCATATTGGAATGCGGTCTTGCACTGAAAGCGCGCGCTGCAGTCCTGCAGCAGCGGGGCGTGGTCGTCCTGCGAATCGAGCGGCAGGCCCGAGAACTTGTCCTCGCCAGCGCGGGCAAAGCGGTTGGAGAGTGCCTCCTGCTCGTTCGAGAGGATGTGCACGTTGAAGGTTTCAGCTCCCTGAAAGACCGGCAGGCTGCGCGCGTTCTTGGCCAGGCTCCACAGCACCATCGGCGGCTCGAGCGAGACGGAGTTGAAGCTGTTGGCGGTGATGCCGATGGGCTCGCCGTTGTCGGCGCGGGTGGTCACGATGGTCACGCCGGTGCCGAACATGCCGAGCGCGCGGCGGAAATCCTTGGGGTCGAAAGTGGCTGCAGTGCTTTGCATGGGTTGTCTCCTGAGCCTGAAGAGTGCTCGGATCGCCACGCTCGGGAATCCCACACACGGACTAGCAGCTGCGTCAAGCGCTCCGTGTTTCTCTCTAGTCGCCGTTAGTCAATTCGGACGATGAATACCCGTTGGCGTGGTGAGAGCATTCGTCTCCATTGGCGGTAAACCACGAAGCGCCATCAACCCCAAGCCGCATCAACGGCGGAGACGGAGACCCAAGCAAATGAACGCAGTGACGGAACAATTCGCACCGGAGAGCTATCTCACCCCCGAAGCGCTGGAGATGATCGAGAAGGCCAAGGCCCTCGCGCCCAAGCTGGCTGAGCGCTCCTTCAAGGCGGATACCGAAGGCCGCATCAGCGACGAAACCATCGAGGAAATGACGCGCGAAGGTTTCTTCCGCGTGCTGCAGCCCAAGCGCTGGGGCGGCTACGAGATGGATCCACGTGTGTTCTACACCATTCAGATGGAACTGGCCAAGGGCTGCATGTCCACTGCCTGGGTGTTCGGCGTGGTCGGCGTGCACCCGTGGCAGCTGGCGTTGTTTCCGGCGCAGGCGCAACAGGACGTGTGGGGTCAGGATTCCAGCACGCGGATCGCATCGACCTACATGCCCACCGGCAAGGCCGAACCCGTTGAAGGCGGCTACCGCTTCAGCGGTCGTTGGAGTTTTTCCAGCGGCTCCAAGCACTGCGACTGGATTTTCCTGGGCGGCTTGTTGCCCAAGGCGGACGGCACCGGGATCGAGCATGTGACCTTTTTGCTGCCCAAAGCCGACTACCGCATCGAAGACAACTGGGACGTGCTGGGCCTGCGCGCGACCGGTTCGCATGACATCGTGGTCGAAAACGCTTTTGTTCCAGCGCACCGCACCCAGCGCACCAATGACCATTCCGACGTGGGCTGTCCTGGCCGCGCTGAAAACGGCAACTGGCTGTTCCGCATTCCTTTCACCCATGTGTTCCAGCGCGCGGTGTCCACCTCGTGCCTTGGCGCGCTCGATGGCGCGATCAGCGAGTTCAAGCGCCGCGCCACGTCGCATGTGGGCAAGCACGGCAACCGCACGGCTGAAGATCCCAACTCGCAGACCGCCGTGACCGAGGCGACGATTGCTCTGGACCAGCTCAAGTTGGTGCTGTTCCGCAACTACGCGCGCATCGTCAACGCCGCCAAGACGGGCGTGCAGCTCGATCTGGAAGAGCGTCTGCTGCAGCGCGCCCAAGCGTCTTACGTGCCCAAGCTCACCGGATTTCATGCAAGCGAACTGCTGCGCGCGACGGCCGCCAGCGGCACTTTCCGCACCAATCCCATCGAGCGCGTGTTCCGCGATATCCATCAAGGGCGTGCGCATATCGCGAACAACACGGATGCGTATGTGCGTGCCTACGGTTCGCAAGTGCTTGGTATCGCCAATCAAGAGCCGTTCGTCTGATAGTTTGTGAAGCGCCGCGCGGCTTCGAGAGAGGCTGGGCGGTGCGATTTCAGCGGTTGGATGACAACGACGGCGATGACGATAGAAGACAGATCAGGAGACGCAAGCGTGGCAGTTCAGGAATATGACGTGGTGGTGGTTGGTTCGGGCGCGGGTGCCTTGCTCGGAGCGATTCGCGCCAAGGAGCAGGGCCTCAAGACACTGGTGGTGGAGAAGGCCGAGGTGTTCGGTGGTACGTCTGCGCTGTCCGGCGGCGGCATCTGGATTCCGGTGAACTACGACCAGAAACGCGCAGGCGTCAAGGATGATCTGGCCACGGCCTACGGCTACATGCTGCGCTGCGTGCGCGGCATGGCCAGCAATGACCGCGTGCTGGCTTATGTGGAGACGGCCAACAAGATGGCCGAGTATCTCAAGCAGATCGGCGTGCCTTACCGCTGCGTGCCCAAGTATGCGGACTACTACCCGCACATCGAGGGATCGAAACCGGGCGGCCGCACCATGGACCCGGTCGATTTCAATGCCGCCAAGCTAGGGGTGGAGGCGCTCGAGACTATGCGCCCCGGTCCTCCGGGCAACCAGCTGTTCGGCCGCATGAGCATCAACGCATTCGAGGCGCACTCCATGCTCTCGCGCGAATTCAAATCGCGCTTCACCATCATCGGCATGATGCTGAAGTATTTCCTCGACTACCCATGGCGCAACAAGACCCGCCGTGACCGTCGCCTCACGGGCGGTCAGGCGCTGATCGCGGGTCTGCTCACGGCGGCCAACAAGGCGGGCGTCGAGATGTGGCGCAACGCGCCGCTCAAGGAACTGGTGCAGGACGCATCTGCTCGCGTCACCGGCGTGATCGTCGAGAAGGACGGCCAGCGCATGCAGATCAACGCCGCGCGCGGCGTGCTGCTGGGTGCAGGTGGCTTCGAGCGCAATCAGCAGATGCGCGAGCAGTATCTGGTGCAGCCGAGCAAGGCGGAATGGACCGCGACGCCCGTGGGTGGCAACGAGGGCGATGCCCACCGCGCAGGTCAGGCTATCGGCGCCCAACTGGATCTGATGGACTGGTCCTGGGGTTGCCCGACCATGGAGGTTCCCAAGGAACCGGCGTTTCGCGGCATCTTCGTCGAGCGCTCGCTGCCCGGCTGCATGGTGGTCAACAACAAGGGCCAGCGCTTCCTCAACGAGTCGGGACCTTATCCGGAATTCCAGCAGGCCATGCTGGCCGACGCGGCCAAGGGCAATGGCGCGGCCCCGGCGTGGATCGTGTTCGACGCGAGCTTCCGCGCGCAGAACCCCATCGGCCCGCTGATGCCCGGATCGGCCGTGCCCGACAGCAAGCTGCGCAAGAGCTGGCTCAACAAGGTCTACTGGAAGGGCGAAACGCTCGACGATCTGGCGCGCGAGATCGGCGTCGATGCTGCAGGCCTGAAGGACAGCGCGCGCCGCATGACCGAGTACGCCAAGACCGGCAAGGATCTGGATTTCGACCGTGGCGGCAATGTGTTTGACCGCTACTACGGCGACCCGCGCCTCAAGAATCCCAATCTGGGCGCGGTCGAGAAGGGGCCGTTCTACGCGATGCAGCTGTGGCCCGGCGAGATCGGTACCAAGGGCGGATTGGTGACCGACCGCGAGGCGCGCGTGCTCGACGAGCAGGGCGCGGTGATTCCCGGCCTGTACTGCGTGGGCAACAACTCGGCATCGGTGATGGGACCGGCGTATCCCGGCGCGGGCGCCACACTGGGCCCGGCGATGACCTTCGCCTTCCGTGCGGTGGCCGACATTCTTGGCAAACCGCTGCCGCTGGAAAACACGCAGCTGCTTGAGCAGCGCGGCTGAGGAGTGGCACCGATGGCAGGCAAACCCAGCAAGCAGCGCGTCAGCACCGTGACCCCCATCGAGCAGGTGCTCGACGTGGGTTCCGAGGCCGAGATTCAATGGAGCGACACTGCCGACGTGCTGGTGGTCGGCTGGGGTGCTGCGGGCGCGAGTGCGGCCATCGAGGCACGCGAGCAAGGTGCGGATGTGCTCGTGGTTGATCGCTTTGGCGGAGGCGGCGCGAGCGTGCTCTCCGGCGGCGTGGTCTATGCGGGCGGCGGTACCAAACAGCAGAAAGCCGCAGGCTTTGACGACACGCCCGAGGCCATGGCCGATTATCTGAAGCACGAGGTCAACGGCGTGGTGAGCGACGCGACGCTCAGGCGCTTCTGCGACGAGAGCGTCGCCAATCTGGAGTGGCTGGAAAAGCAGGGCGCGCGCTTCGAATCGACCATGCCCAAGTACAAGACCTCGTATCCGCCCGATGGCGTGTACCTCTATTACTCGGGCAACGAGGTCGTGCCCGCCTACGGCAACCCGCGCCTTGCGAAGAAGCCCGCGCCGCGCGGCCATCGCACGGTGGCCAAGGGCCAGTCGGGCACCACGCTGTTCAACGCGCTGCAGAAATCCACGCTCGCCCACGGCGCGCGGGCGCTCACTCAGGCCCGCGTGCGCCGCTTGGTGCGCGAGCGCGCCACCGGCCGCATTCTGGGCGTCGAAGTGTGGGTGCTGCCCGAGGGCGACTCGCGCACGGTGCGGCACCAGGCGCTCGACGCGCTGGTCGCCAAATGGAGGCTGTATCAGGCCCCGCGTGCACAGGCCGGTCGCCGCGAGGCAGCGCAGATTGAAGGCCAGATCGGAGAGCGCCGCTACCTGCGCGCGCGCAAGGGTGTGGTGCTGAGCACGGGCGGCTATATCTACAACCCGGAGCTGCTTGAACAACATGCACCGGCCTACAAGCCGGGCTGGCTCACGGGCGCGGCGGGTTGCGATGGATCGGGCCTGCGCCTTGGCCAGTCGGTCAATGCGGGCACGCAGGACCTGAACAACATCTCGGCTTGGCGTTTCATCACGCCGCCCGCCGTCTGGCCCAAGGGTCTGGTGGTCAACACGCGCGGCGAACGTTTCTGCAACGAGCAGGTCTACGGTGCCAAGCTCGGCTACGAGATGATGGAAAAGCAGGGCGGCAAGGCCTGGTTGATCATCGACAGCGCGCTGCGTCGTCAGGCGACCTGGCAGTGCCTGTTTGGCGGGCTGTGGGCGTTTCAGTCGATGCCCGCGCTGGCACTGATGTACAAGGTGGCGGTCAAGGGCCGCAACGTGGCCGATCTGGCAGCGAAGATCGGCGCGGATGCCGCTGTTCTGCAGCGCCAGTTTGATGACGCCAATGCCGCCGCGCGCGGAGAACGCGTCGACGCGATGGGCAAGGCCATGGACATGCGCCACGAGTTCAAGGGCGGCGCACTGTTCGCCATCGACATCTCGATCACACAGAAGATGTTCCCGCTCGCGGTGCTGAGTCTGGGCGGCCTCAAGGTCAACGAAGACAGCGGACATGTGCTTGACGTGCATGGGCGTGACATTCCTGGCCTCTACGCCGCTGGCCGCACTGCCATCGGCGTGGCCTCGTCGCGCTATGTGAGTGGGTTGTCGCTGGCGGACTGCGTGTTCTCCGGTCGCCGCGCGGGCCGCGCTGCTGCTGCGGATGCCGCTGTGGCAAATACCGAGAACAGTGGTGCGCGCGGCAAGTTCTCGATGGGCCTGACCGAATTGGATATTGCGCTGGTTTGAAGTGACGGGCATGACGCGACAGACCATGCCCATCCAGCGCTGAGTGACGAGTGAGTGAATGAGTAAGTGAGCGAGTCAGGGAAAGAGATATGACGACCAGTGAAACCACGTCGGCGACCAGCCGGTACCACCCGCTGCGGGTGAAAGAGGTGATCGAGGAAACGCACGACACCAAGTCCATCGTGTTCGAGGTGCCGTCCCATCTTTCGGAGCAGTTCAGTTACCGTCCCGGGCAGTTCCTCACGCTGCGTCTGCCGATCGACGGCCGCCATGTGCCGCGCTGCTATTCCATGTCGAGCTCGCCCGCGCTGGACGCCGCGCTGCGCGTGACAGTTAAACGCGTTCATCAGGGGCGCGGCTCGAACTGGGTCTGCGACAAGGTGCGCGTGGGCGACACCATTGAGCTGATGCCGCCCTCGGGCCTGTTCTCGCCGCGCAATCTGGCGCAGGATTTTCTGCTGATGGCAGGCGGCAGCGGCATCACGCCGGTGTTCTCCATTCTGCGCACGGTGCTGCAAAAGCACGAGGGCCGCGTCGTGCTGTTCTACGCGAACCGCGACGAGCGCTCGGTGATCTTCAAGAAGGATCTGCAGCGCCTTGCGAGCGAGTACCCCGAGCGTCTGCAGATCGTGCACTGGCTCGACACGCTGCAGGGCGCGCCATCGCAGCAGCAGCTCTCCGCGTGGGCCAAGCCGTTTGTGGCGACCAGCGCGCAGGCCTTCATCTGTGGTCCCGGTCCGTTCATGGATGCTGCGCAGACCGCGCTCGTTGCGGCCGGCATGGCCGAGGACAGCGTGCATGTGGAGCGCTTTGTCTCGTTGCCCGACGAGGAGGCGCTGTACGAAATGCAGCAGAAGGACGTGGCCGAGGCCACCCCCGCCGCTGTTGATGAGGCCAAGGTGCAGATGCGCCTTGATGGCGAGGAATACGAATTCACCTGCGGCGGCAATGAAACGCTGCTCGAAGCCGCGCTACGCAACGGCGTCAACGCGCCATTCTCCTGCCAGGCGGGCATGTGCGCATCCTGTATGTGCAAGTTGCAGGACGGCACGGTGCACATGCGCCACAACGAAGTGCTGGACGCCAAGGATCTGTCAAAGAACTGGGTCCTGTCTTGCCAATCCGTTCCCACCAGCAGTGCGCTGCGCATCCAATTTCCGGAGTGATTCCATCCATGTCTGAAGCGTTGACCCAGAAGCAAACCCTGCCGCAGATGCTGGCCGAAATGGCCGCTCGATACGGCGAACATTCCGCCATCGTCGAGCACGGCATGCCCATCAGCTACCGCGCGCTGCACCAATTGGCGCGCGAAGCCGCGCGGGCGTTCATGGCGCTGGGCGTGAAGAAGGGCGACCGCGTTGCGATCTGGCTGCCCAACATGAGCGAGTGGATCATCGCCGCCTGCGGCGTGCATGCCGCCGGTGGCGTTCTGGTGCCGCTCAACACCCGCATGAAAGGCGAGGAAGCCGCCGACATTCTGGACCGCAGCGGCACGCGCGTGCTGTTCAGCGTGGGCGATTTTCTCGGCCGCTACTACCCCGATCTGCTGCAAGGCCTGCGCCCGAAAACGCTTGAATCCATCATCGTCGCGGGCGACAAGGTGCAGACCAGCGCCGACCTGAGCTGGGCGGCATTCATGCAACTGGCATCCAAGGTCAGCGCCGAAGTGCAGTTGGCACGCGAGGCGCAGATCCAGCCCGATGACACGGCCGACCTGATGTTCACCTCCGGCACGACCGGCCGCCCCAAGGGCGTGATGGCCGCGCATTTCCCAACGATCCTGGCCTTCAAAGCCTGGGCCAACGTGGTCAACCTGCGCCATGGCGACCGCTATCTGGTGGTCAACCCGTTCTTCCACACTTTCGGCTACAAGGCCGGCTGGATCGCGGCCTTCATGGCCGGTGCCACGGTCTATCCTGAGCAGGTGTTCGATGCCGACTCCATCCTGCGTCGCATCCAGGACGATCGCATCAGCTTTCTACCCGGCCCGCCGACGCTGTTCCTCACCATGCTGTCGCATCCCAAGCTCAGTGATTTCAACCTGAGCACACTGCAATCCGCAGTGACCGGCGCTGCGACGGTGCCGCCCATCCTCATTACCCGCATGCGCGAGGAACTCGGCATTGCCAACGTGACGACGGCCTATGGCCTCACCGAATGCGGCGGCTGCGCGACCATCTGCGAACCCAGCGACGACGCCGCCACCGTGGCCAACACCTGCGGCCACGCGCTGCCCGGCACCGAGCTGCGCTGTGTGGACGAGAACAACCAGCCCGTCCCCGCAGGCCAGCCCGGCGAGGTGCTGCTGCGTGGCTACCACGTGATGAAGGGCTACTTCGAAGACGACAAGGCCACGGCTGAAACGATTGACGCCGATGGGTGGCTGCACACCGGCGATGTGGGCGTGCTCGACGAGCGCGGCTATCTGCGCATCACCGATCGTTTGAAAGACATGTTCATCGTCGGCGGCTTCAACTGCTACCCAGCGGAGATCGAACGCATGCTCGCAGACCATCCGGATGTCGCCCAGGTAGCGGTGATCGGCATTGCGGACGAGCGTATGGGGGAGGTGGGGTGTGCCTGCGTTGTTGCCCGGCACGGGGTGACTGTGGATGCGGATTCTTTTATTGGGTGGTGCCGGGCGAAGATGGCTAACTACAAAGTGCCTCGGTATGTGGTGCAGTTGGAGACTTTGCCTGTGAATGCTTCCAACAAGGTGCAGAAGAGGGAGTTGGTGGGGGTGGTGAAGGAGTTGTTGGCGAACTCCTCTGCGACTGTTGTGAATCACACCGTGTTTAATGGAGGCTCAACCTGTTAATTTCCACGCAAAACTGACCCAGGTTTTTCATTCAAATCTGACCCGCCTTTGTGCTGGGTTCAGAGAGTTAGTTTTGCCTGTGCCTCCTCGTTATTCATGGCAATGCCTGCCGAGCTGTTCCTGAAGCGGAAGCTGTCATTGCCTGTTTCCAGAATATGACAGTGATGGGTGAGTCGATCAAGCAGTGCTGTTGTCAGTTTGGCATCTCCAAACACGCTGGCCCATTCGCTAAAGCTCAGGTTCGTGGTGATGATCACACTGGTTTTCTCGTACAGCGC
Source organism: Diaphorobacter sp. HDW4A (assembly GCF_011305995.1). Taxonomy (GTDB): domain Bacteria; phylum Pseudomonadota; class Gammaproteobacteria; order Burkholderiales; family Burkholderiaceae_C; genus Diaphorobacter_A. The sequence continues at coordinate 2,162,654 of NZ_CP049910.1, forward strand.
TGAGAGCAAATGAAACAGCAGTGCCCCGCCGGAGCTGCTAAACGGCAGGTAACCCAGCTCATCAAGAATCACCAGGTCGGCATAAATCAACCTACTGGCCATCTGCCCGCTCTTACCGGCAGCCTTCTCCTGCTCCAGCGTGTTGACCAAATCCACCGTGGAGTAAAAGCGTACCCGTTTGTGATGGTGCTCTATAGCTTGTACACCGAGGGCGGTAGCCAGATGGGTTTTACCAGTGCCAGGGCCACCGATCAGCACCACGTTGTTGGCTTCCTGCAGGAATTCACAGCGATGCAACTGCCTGACTAACGCCTCATTGGCGTCGCTGTGGCTAAAGTCAAAGCCCGCCAGATCTCTATAAGCCGGGAACTTGGCCACCTTGAGCTGGTAGGCCACCGAGCGGACCTCTCGCTCTGCACTCTCGGCCTTGAATAGTTGGCTCAAGATCGGCTGAGCCGCTTCAAAGGCGGGAGCACCTTGCGCTGCCAATTCCAGCGTTGCCTGGGCCATTCCGTGCATCTTCAAACTCTTGAGCATGATGACCATGGAGGCGATCGCCGGATTGTGGCTGGTGTCATGACGCATGACGCACCTCCTGCTTTTTACCCGGCATTTTGCGCAACTGGTCATAGCGCAACACATTGGAGGCAGGCTCCACTTGCAAATGCAGCGCCTGAGGTGATGTCACCGGCTCAGGATCGATCTGTCTATCAATCAGGCGGTGCAAAATGTTCAGGATATGGGTCTTGCTGGGTGCTCCAGCCTCCAGCGCGAGCTCTACAGCCGTTAGCACCACCTGCTCATCGTGGTGCAGTACCAGAGCCAACACCTCGACTATCTCCCGGTCACCGCCGGGCTGGCGAGCCAGCGCCGCTTGCAGTTGCTTGAAGGCTGGTGGCAATTGGGTAAAGGGAGCCCCATTGCGCAAGGCACCCGGTTTGCGCTGTACCACCGCCAGGTAGTGGTGCCAGTCATAGATGGTTTGTCCTGCATCGTGGCTGCGGTTGATGACTCTCTTGTGCTCACAAACTGCCTGACCTTCGGCAACCACAACTAGCCGGTCCGCGTAGACATGCAAGCTGACGGGCCTATTGGCATAGGAGGCAGGGACACTGTAGCGGTTGCGTTCAAAGTTCACCAGGCAAGTGGGCGAGACACGCTTGCCGCATCCGATGTAGCTGTCAAAGGGCCTGGGCACGGGCATGAAAGCAGGCACTTCTTGCTGCCACGCGTCAAAGACGGTACCGGACAGCTGTCCGTGCGCTATCTCTTGCCACAGTTGCCTGCACCGATCAGCCAACCAGGAGTTGAGGGCATCGAGGCTGGCAAAGGCCAGCGCTGTATGCCAGATGCGGTGGCGGGCGTCACGCACATTCTTCTCCACTTGCCCCTTCTCCCAGCCAGAGGCCGGATTGCAGAATTCGGCTTCAAACAAATAGTGGCTGACCATGGTGCTAAAGCGCGCGTTGACCACCCGGCGCTTGCCTCGGCCAACACGGTCGACGGCAGTGCGCATGTTGTCGTAGATGCCTCGTCTGGGTACTCCGCCAAAGGCGACGAAGGCCCGGTTATGCGCGTCAAACAGCATCTCATGGGTTTGCAGCGGGTAGGCTTGCAGGTAGAAGGCGCGGCTATAGCTGAGCTTGAAGTGCGCCACTTGCAGCTTGGTGCGAACACCAGCGATAACGGCCCAGTCTTCGCTCCAGTCAAACTGGAAGGCTTCTCCCGCTCCAAAGACCAGAGGCACAAAGGTGCCGAGCCCAGTGGTTTGCAAAGCCGTTTGTTGCGCCGCACACCAGGATCTGGCAAAAGCGGCTACCCGGCCATAGGAGCCAGTAAAGCCCAGACTCACCAAATCCAGCTGGATTTGCTTGATGCTACGCCGTTGCTTGCGACCTTTGCGGGACTCCACCACTAACCACGAAGTGAGCTTGCCCGCAAAAGGATCGAGCTTGCTGGCATTGGAGCGCTGGGCATACCGCGGCTCCACCGTATCGGAGCGCAAGTATTTGCGGATGGTGTTGCGCGAGAGGTGCGTGCGCCGCGCGATCTCCCGGATGGACAGCTTCTCGCGAAGCGCCCAACGCCTGATGACACTGAGAGTTGCCACGTCAATCACTCCTTGTCTCCTGCTGCCTATGGTTGCTGCAGGATAGGGTTCTTACGTGGGTCAGATTTAGATGGAAAAGGTACCCTTTAGTGGGTCACTTCTGGGTGGAAATCAACAGCAGTGTGGCTTCGGACACGGTGGGCAGTTCACGGCAATTTGCCAATGAGGCGAGGGTCGTATTTGAATGGGCCATGGTCTATGGCCTGAATCCGCCCAATATCAGGATGCAGCGGGTTGATAAGCACGTTCGACTCTTGCTGAATGATGACGGAGGGGACGTACATCAGCAGAGATTGACGGGAATTGAGCCACGCCGTACCTGCAGCGGCAGCATTTGCGCTATCGGGCATCGTGTCCCAGCCCGCAGGCAACACCACATTGATGCCTTGGCGGATGCAGTCAGCGGGAACTTTGTATTCCACCAGTTTGCGGAGCACCGGCAAGCCGCTGTCGTCGTAGTGGGCGAGCGTTTCAAGACAGCACAGAGCGATGCTCCCGGCTGCATAGATGACGGGTGTTCCAACGGTATGCCATCGACCGCCTACGAACAAGCCTCCACCCCCGCTCATGTCGGTGCATTGGTAGCGGCTGGAGTGCTTGGCAATGCGCCAAAATGACCGGTACTCGCCTTTGTCACTGGCAGCGCTCACGCGAAAGCTCCCACAGCAATACGCTTGAGCAGTGTTTCGATCATCTCCAGGCCTGTAGCGGTGTCGAGATACTCAGAAGGCTTTTTCATGCCGAGAGATGGCTGAGGGCGCTCAATCCATTCGCCTAGCCATTTTGCTGCATCGAAACCCTTGGCCATGTCGGCATCGCCGTAGTCGAAGACGATTTGCTCGGTCAGACCGATGAGTCGCATCATGCCCAACACTCGCTCACCTTGATCTTGGGCGAGTGGCTTGCCCTCCTTGATCTTGCGTGCGATGGTGGACTCAGGAAACCCGAGCATGTGCCTGGTGCTGAGTTCTGTGATGTGCATGAAATCAGCCAGCTCGGAGACAGAGTGGGCAGGCAAGCCGCGTTTGACGACATGCACGCGCTCTATCGGTCCAAGGTTCCAAAGCAGGAGCGGGATTGAGCTGTGCTGAAGGATGGATTCGACGGCCTCGCGTGGCGAGACATTCATTGAATTGATTTCGGCAGAATTCCTCGCTTTGTCAGTGATATCTATTTGCTCGCTCTTGGATGTCATGCATACATGGAGCTTCCAAACGCCTTGAACATCTCCAGCTGTACTGGCGAAGTCCGTGAGACTGTCACGCACCACCCCGAATACAGCATCCCAAGGCTGCTTTTTCATGGACTCAGTGCGAAGATGTTTCTGTGGCTTTTGGGGAGCGGCGGCAGAAGTGGCCATGGCAGCATCCTTTCAATTGGTGGTTAATTGACTCCCAAATGAGAGTTTACAATGATTCCGAAGAATATAGCCACACTAAGAAACAAGGCCAAGTCCATGTGCGCAGCTGCGGTTGACCTTTAAAAATCGACTTGGTGACGTCTTCTTCGCCATCCCGCCGGCTCATGATGGTTCAGACAAGCTCAACTCTGAAGACACTTCTGCACCTCCGAGTCTCGGTGAATAATCCCAGCAAACAGAAGCAAGCATTCCCCATGGCCACCATCGATTCCACCGTCAAGTCCGCGCGCCGCATTTTTGAAGTCCTTGAATATTTCGAGAAGGTCCGCCGTCCCATCTCGTTGAAGGAGCTCTCGGATCACTGCGTGTATCCGACGTCCAGTGCAGCCGCGCTGCTCAAGAGCATGGTGGCGCTGGGCTACCTTTTCTACGACAAGTATTCCCGCACCTACATGCCGACGATGCGCATCGCGCAGATGGGGCAGTGGCTGAATTCGGGCCTGTTCGGCGAGAGCGCCATTCTGGCGATGGTCGAGAGCATCCATGAGGAGCTCAACGAGTTGGTCAGCATCAGCACGCAGTCGGATCTGCATGCCCAGTACGTGCATTGCCTGCAGGCGCAGCAGCCGCTCCGGTTCGACGTGCAGCCCGGCGAGCTGCGGCCGCTGGCTATCAGCGGGATCGGAAGGGCGATCCTCAGCGAACACACCGACGAAGAGATTGCCCGGCTGCTTCGCCACATCAACACCACCTGTCCGCTCGCCGAGCACATCGAGCTTGATGAGCTGATGCCCATCGTCAACGGCATCCGCCGTGATGGCTACATGTTCTCCAAGCACATCATCACCAAGGATGCGGGCGTCATCGCCATGCCGCTCGCCAAGCGCAGCTTCGGTCGTATTCTGGTGCTGGGCGTGGGTGGGCCGGTGAGCCGCCTCGAAGATCGCTTCGATGAAATCATCGGCTGCATGCGGCGTTCGGTGGATCGTTTTCTCTCCGACTGATCGCTTCGGGCCGTCCCGACCGGACACGATGCCCTTTCTCTTTCTCTTTCTGTTTCTGTTTCTGTTTCTGTTTCTGCCTCTCTCCCCCAGCAGATTCTGAATGACGGCTTTGCCGCGAAGCGTGGTTGCTTTCGCGTGCAGTGCCACGTCCAAAATCCCCATATTTTCCATGTATATGTAATTTAAAACATATACAAGAAAATATTGGACTTTTGAAGCGAGCGTTTGTACCATTGGCCGCGGGAATTGAAGGAAGCGGGAAGCCTTGGGCGCCCGTGTTCCCGGATGGCCCGAGCCGGGGAATGGCAGTGGTTCGATGGCATGGCGCGAGCCGTGCGGCGCGACCGTCAGGCCCAGAGGCAACGGGTGTGGTCAGTCAATACAACTATGGAGACAGACAGCATGAAACTTCGTTCATGGATGGTCGCGGCGACCCTGACACTGCTTGGCGGATCGGCCGCCTACGCGCAGCAGGCGGTGAAATTCGGCCTGGCGTTGCCGCTGACCGGCGGCACTGCCGGCTACGGCAAGGACGGTCGCATGGGGGCGGAACTGGCGGCTGCCGAGATCAACGCGGCAGGGGGAATTCTGGGCAAGCGCCCCATCGAGCTGGTGTTCGAGGACGAAAAAGGCACACCGCAGGATGGCGTGGCAGCGGTGCAGAAACTGATGACCCAAGGTGGTGCCAAGGCCATCATCGCGGGCATGAACAGCTCGGTGACGCTCGCCGAATCGGCCATCACCAAGAACAAGATCCTGCACGTCAATCCGGGCGCTCAGGCCGACGCGATCACCGCCCAGGGCTCGCCCTGGCTCTTTCAGATCAACAACACCTCGACCACCAATTCGACCATCTACCACAAGTATCTGATCGAGGTGAAGAAGCCCAAGACCATCGCGTACATGGGCGAGAACACCGAGTTCAACAAGGCCGTGCTCGGCAACCTCAAGCAGGCGCTGGAAGGCAGTCCGACCAAGCTGGTCGAGGTCGCGAACTACGATGGTTCGACCACGGACTTCACCTCCATCATCACGCGCCTGAAGGCCGCGAATCCGGAGATGATCTACGTGGTGGACGCGTATCCCGCGCGCACCGCCCAGATCTGGAAGCAGATCCGCCAGCAGGGTGGATTCCCGATGGAGGCGCACTCCACCGGCACCGTGCAGACCTCGGCGATCCGCCCCGCGGAGGGCGCGATGCAGGGCGTGCTCACGGGTGACATCTTCATCGCGGACGGTGCCACAGGTGCCATGGCCGACTTCATCACGCGCTTCAAGGCCAAGTACAACGAGAACCCGAACAAGGTGAGCCTCGTGGCCTACGAGGCGGTGAAGGTGGTCGCCGCCGCGATGGACAAGGCGGGCACCGACAGCGACTACGCGAAGATCTCCAAGGTCATCCGCGACAACACGTGGACCACGCCGCGCGGCGCCCTGAGTTTCGACGACAAGGGCCGCGCCAAGGCGCCCAGATTCTACATCCACGTCGTCAAGGGCAACGATGTCGCGTTGCTCGACACCTTCGACGTGAAGTGATTGCGGAGCCTGCCTGTCATGGAATTGTTCATTCAGACGATCATCAACGGTTTGATTCTCGGCGCGGGATACGCTCTCGTCGCCGTGGGATTGACGGTGATCTTCGGCACGCTGCACATCGTGAACTTCGCGCACGGCGCGTTCTTCACGCTGGGTGCATACGGTGTGCTGCTGCTGCAGAGAATGGGGCTCGGCTATCTGGCGGCGATCCCGCTCTCGGTGGTTGCGGTTGCATTGGTGGCCTACGGGCTGGAACTGACCATCGTGCGCCGGGCGCTCTACGACCGTGGCGAGCATGGCTCGATCATCATCACGTTCGCGCTCTCGCAGGCCATTGTGGCGGCCATCGTGCTGCTCGTCGGTCCCGATCCGCTGCCGGTGAAGTCGCCGTTCGGGCAGATGGCGCTGTCGGTGGGCGGCTTCTTCCTGTCCGCTCAGCGCGTCTTCATCGCCGTCACAGCAGTGGTGGTGCTGGCGGGATTCGCGCTGTGGATTCAGCGCTCCGTCAAGGGCCAGCAGATCGTGGCGGTGTCGCAGAACGCCAAGGGTGCGCTGTACTCGGGCATCAACGTGCCGAGGATTCGCAGCATGTCCTTCCTGCTCGGCGTGTCGGCCGCCGGTCTTGCCGGAGCGCTGCTCGCGCCGCTGATCTCGGCCTTTCCGACGATGGGCGACTCCAACGTCATCGTGGCCTTCACGGTGGTGATTCTGGGCGGGCTCGGGAGCATCGCCGGAGCGATGGTGGGCGCGCTGGTCGTCGGCCTGTCCAACGCCTTGTTTGAAACCTATGTCTCCGTCTCATGGACGCCGGCACTCGGCTGGATCCTCGTGGTCCTGGTGCTGCTGTTCATGCCCCGTGGCCTCATGGGCCGCACGGAAATCAACCGGCACTAGCACTTCCATGACTTCCTCTACACAGGCCCTGCAGGCGCAGGGCATGGGCGAAGCCTTGCCCAAAAAACACATCCTGCTGCTGCTCGTGGCCGCTGCGCTGATCCTTGGCGTGGGCCTTGGCGTGCAGAATCCGTTTCTGCTGAACCTCTCGGGCTACACCTGCGCGTTCGCCCTGTTTGCGCTGAGCGTGAACATCATGCTCGGCGGGGTTGGAGAAGTGCCGCTTGGGCATTCCCTGTTCTTTGGCGTTGGCGCGTATGCGGCGGCGATCTCGATGAACCTGCTCGGCCTGCCGTTCGAGATCGGCGTGCTGCTCGGCATGGCCGTGGCGGCCGTGCTGGCGGTGCTGATCGGCTTTCTCACGCTCAAGCTCACCGGAGCCTATTTCTCCATCGTGTCCTGGGGCCTGTCAGGGGTGGCGCTGGTGGTGGCGCATAACCTCGAATTCGCGGGCGGCGCACTCGGGCTGTTCGGCTTCTCGCGACTGGCAGTGGGCCCGTTCGATCTGACGAATCCGCGCAGCTACTTTCTCACCACGGCCGTGGCTCTGCTGCTGGTGCTGGTGTTGCTGTGGTACGTGCGGGCTTCCCGATTCGGCCGTGCGCTCGAGAGCATCCGCCAGGGTCGCCATCTGGCGCAGTCCCTCGGTATCAACGTGTTTCGCGAACGGCTCAAGGCGCTGGTGCTCAGCGCGCCCGTCGCGGCACTGGGCGGTGCACTGTGCGTACCCTATCTGCAGATCGTCAATCCGGAAATTCTCTCTGTGCTGCGCACGGTGGACGCCCTGCTGGCCGTGCTGATCGGCGGCACCGGGCTGCTGTTCGGGCCGGTCATCGGTTCGGCGATCTTCACGATATTGCCGCAGTTCCTGAACATGGACGCCAACGTCAAGGTGCTGGTGTTCTCGCTGCTCATCATCTTCGTGATGATGGTCGCGCCGGGCGGTTTGCACCAGCTCTTCGGCAACGTTGTGAGCAGGTTGCTCGACATGCAGAAAAAGAAGAGGGAGGCGGGCGCATGAGTACCTCAAACACCCACGTGCCCTGCGCAGTCACAGCGCGCGGGGTCAAGAAGCACTATGGCGGCGTCGCTGCACTCAAGGGCGTGGACGTACGCATTCCGGAAGGCTCGGTCTACGGCCTGATCGGGCCCAATGGCGCGGGCAAGTCGACGCTGTTCGACATCCTCTGCGGCATCACCAAGCCGTCCGAAGGGCAGATCGACGTGCTCGGCATGGATGTGGCGGCGCTGCCCGCGTTCGAGGCCGCGCGCCGTGGCGTCGGGCGCACGTTCCAGAGAACCGCGACCTTCGGCGAGGCCAGCGTCATCGACAACCTGCTCTACGCGAGCTACTCGCGCATGCGGCACAACGTGGCGCAGCGCATTCTGCGCACCGCCACCTGGCGCGAGGACATGCGCAATTTCGAGCTCAAGGCCCGCGAGGTGCTCGCGGTCTGCGGGCTCACCGAGTTGCGTGATCAACCCGCCTCATCGCTCGCCTACGGCATACAGCGGCGGCTTGCGGTCGCGATCATGCTGATGAACGATCCGCGCGTCCTGTTTCTGGACGAGCCGGTGGCCGGCATGAATGAGGCCGAGACGGCGGACTTCGTGCGTCTCGTGAAGAAGATCTCGCCGGGTCGCACCATCGTGATCGTGGAGCACGACATGGGCGCCATCGGCGCGTTGTGCGATGAAGTGCTGGTCATTGCGGACGGCCGTCCCATCGTCAATGACATTCCGAGCCGGGCATTGAAGCACCCGGAAGTCGTTACCGCCTATCTTGGAGCCGAAGATGACAGCCACCCACTCTCCTGATCTGCTGGAGGTCTCCGGCCTGTGTGTGAGCTACGGCCGCGTGCAGGCGCTCAAGGACGTTTCGCTCAAGGTGGGCGAGGGCGAGGTGGTCGCCATCCTTGGTGCCAACGGCGCGGGAAAGACCACGCTACTCAACAGCATCTCGGGCGTGCTCTCGCCGCAGGCGGGGAGCGTGCGCTTTGGGAGCTCGGCCACCACGGGCAAGAAGCCGTGGGTGATGAGCCGCCTGGGGCTCAGCCATGTGCCCGAGGGGCGGGAGATTTTTCCGAACATGACGGTCGAGGCCAATCTCCAACTGATCGATGCGGACGGCGGCGGTCCCCGCTTCAGCGCAGAGGAAGTGCTGGAGCTGTTTCCGCGCCTCAAGGAGCGCTACAACCAGATGGCCGGGGCGCTCTCGGGTGGAGAGCAGCAGATGCTGGCCATCGGGCGCGGGCTCATGGCGAGCCCCAAGATCGTGCTGTTTGACGAGCCATCGCTCGGCCTCTCGCCCATGCTCAGCAAGGTGGTGCTGTCGGCCATCCATGGGCTTAAACAACGCGGCATCTCGGCACTGGTGGTGGAGCAGAACGCGCGCGCGGCGCTGCGCATTGCCGACCGCGCCTATGTGCTGCGCGTGGGGCGCATCGCAGCCGAGGGCACGGCGCAGGAGTTGGCGCAGTCGCCCGACATCCAGAGCGCTTATCTCGGGCTCTGATCGCTCATCGCACACAGGAGACAAACCATGACCGATATCGACACAAGAATCGACACGGATATCAACACCGCAATCGACGCCAGGTACGTGCTGCCCGAAGGAAGTTGCGACTGCCACTTTCACCTCTACGGCCCGTTTGACAAATTCCCTGCGGGGGACGAAGGCCGCTTCACGCCAACACAAGCCTCCACCATCGAGGACGCGATGGCGCAATGGCCGCGCATGGGCGTATCACGCGGCGTGATCGTGCACGCCGTTGGCTCGGGCGAAGACAACGCGGTGACCTATGACGCGCTGCGCCGATTCCCGGATCGCCTGCGCGCCACCGCGATCCTGCGGCGCGATGTGAGCGACCAGCGCCTCGATGAGCTGACCGATGCGGGCTTCAAGGCCGTGCGTGTGACCATGATCCGTCAGGACGGCAAGCCCGTCTCCACGCTCGGCACCAGTTTCGAGGATCTGAAAGCGCTCGCGCCGCGCCTTGCTGCGCGCGGCTGGCATGCGCAGTTGTGGATCGAGAGCTCCGATCTGGTCGAGCAAGCCGAGGAACTCAACAAGCTGCCGCTGACCTACGTGATCGACCACATGTCGCGCACCATGGCCGACAAAGGCCACGAGCATCCGGGCTTTCGCGGCTTTCTGGATCTGCTCAAGACTGGTAGGTACTGGACCAAGATTTCCGGCGCTGATCGCAACACGCGCATTGGCCGCCCCTATGCCGATACCGCGCCGTACATGCGCGCCATCGTGCAGGCCGCGCCCGATCAGGTGGTCTGGGGAAGCGACTGGCCCCATATCGGTCACGGCGAGCAGACCTTGCCGCGTATGAACGACCTGCTCCGGCTTTTGCACGAATGCGTGCCCGACGAAGCGGTGCGCAGAAAGATTCTTGTCGACAACCCCAAGCGCCTTTACGGCTTTTGAAGAACCCGAGGTCCAATTTGAAAAACAACAGCAACTTCCCACTCGCCGGGGTGATCGTGCTCGATCTGGGACAGGTGTACCAAGGTCCCTACGCGAGCTTTCTGCTCGCGCAGGCCGGTGCCACCGTCATCAAGGTAGAGCCGCCCAACGGCGAGCCGGTGCGCCACCGCGCGCGCATTAGCAAGGGCAACGCGGTGCCGTTTGCGATGCTCAATGCAAACAAGCAGAACATCAGCCTGAATCTCAAATCGCCAGATGGTGTGGAGATCCTCAAGGAGCTGGCTGCCAAGGCCGATGTGCTGATCGAGAACTACGCGCCCGGTGTGCTTGATCGCCTGGGCGTGGGGTACGAAGTGCTCAGCCAGATCAACCCGCGCCTGATCTACGGATCGGCCACGGGCTATGGCCTGTCAGGCCCGGACCGCGACAACCTCGCGATGGATCTCACCATTCAGGCGGCCTCCGGCATCATGAGCGTGACCGGATTTCCCGATGGCGATCCGGTGAAGGCCGGGCCTGCCATCACCGACTTCGTGAGCGGCGTGCACCTTTATGCCGGCGTGATGACGGCGCTCTACCAGCGCGAGAAGACGGGCAAGGGCCAACTGGTGGAGATCGCAATGGTGGAGACCGTTTATCCCGCGATGGCCTCCAACCTGGCCGATGTGTTCAACAGCAAGGCGCCCGCGCCGCGCACCGGCAATCGTCATGGCGGTCTGGCCGAGGCACCTTACAACGTCTACCCGGCAGCCGATGGCTATGTGGCGATCATCAGCGTGAACGAGTCGCACTGGGCGGCGCTCACCAAGGCGATGGGCCGTGAGGAGTTATTGGACGATCCCCGCTTCACGACCGTGCTCGATCGCATCAAGAACATCGACGCCACCGACCAGATCGTGGCCGATTGGTCTGCACAGCGCAGCCGCAGCGAAGTGGTGGAGACCTGCCGCAAGTTCAAGGTGCCGTGCGCGGCGGTGCGCAATCTGCTGGAAGTCACGCAGGACCGGCATCTGCACGAGCGCGGCATGTTGCGCGAGATTGCGCATCCCGAGTACGGCGACATCCTGGTGCATCGCAGCCCGCTGGTGCTGCATGGCAGCGACACGCCGGAGTATGTGCCGTCGTCGCGTCTGGGCGAGCAGAACGCCGAGGTGCTCGGCAGCTATCTCGGCATGTCGGGCGAGCGGATCGGTGAGTTGCTCCGCTCCGGCGCGATCGTTCAGCGCTGATGGCGATTGAGTACCAAGGCAAACAAAGAAAGCGAAAGTGGGTATGAACAACGACGAACTTGTCCTGTCATCGGCACAGCGACTGTTCAGCGACGTCGCGGACATCCAGTCCGTGATCGCGTCGCGTGACGGCGCCTGGAAGCAGGCACTGTGGAATGGCATCGAGGAGACCGGGCTGAACATCGCCGCCGTGCCCGAGGAGCTGGGTGGCGCGGGCATTGGCCTGCAAAGCTCGCTGGGCATTCTGCGCGTGGCCGGGCGCATGGCGCTGTCCACGCCGCTCGCGGAAACCATGTTGGCTGCCTGGATGCTGGGCGCGGCGGGGTTGGAGGTTCCATCCGGCAAACTGGCCTTCGGCCCGGCATCGTTTGCCGATCGGCTCACGCTCAAGGGCGACCGCATTTCGGGAACGCTGGCCCGTTTGCCCTTTGCGCGTGACTGTGGTCAGGCGGTGGTTCTGGTTGAGAGCGCAGACAGTCTGGTGGTGGCGCTGATCGCGCTCGATGCCTCCATGATCAGTGCACGTGAAAGCCTGGCTTACGAGCCGGTGGACTTCGTGACTTTGAACGACTGCCGCATCATCGCATCGGCACCTGCGCCAGCGAGTTTCACGCCCGAGACCAGCCTGCTCATGGGTGCGGCTGCACGCGCCATGCAGATCGCCGGTGCGCTGGAACAGATCCTCGCGCTCACCTCCGAATACGTGACTCAGCGGCGTGCGTTCGAGAAAACCATCTCCAAGTTCCAGTCCGTGCAGCACAGCGTTGCGCAACTGGCGGGCGAGGTGGCGGTCTCGCTGAGCGCCTCGGCCTCGGCATCCGAGGCGCTGGAGCAATTGCTCGCGCAGGGGCGCAGCTTCGACGATCCGGAACTGGTGTTGGAGATCATCTCGGCCAAAGTGCGCGCCTCATCCGCCGCGCAAAAGGGCGCGGCCATCGCGCATCAGATGCATGGCGCCATCGGTGTCACAAGCGAGCACGCGCTGCATCGCCTGACGCTGCGTGCGCTTGCCTGGCGTGACGATTATGGAAACGAATCCGAATGGGCCACGCGGCTCGGACAACGGGTCTGCGCGCAGGGCGAGCAGGCGCTCTGGCCGCTGCTGGCAAAACGTTAAAGGAACGACGAGGAAGCGACAAGCACATGCAAACAGTCAATCTTGAATTCCAACCACTGCGCCTGCCAGATCATGTGCAGCAATTGCGCGGTGAGGTCCGCGCGTTCATCGATTCGGAGATCGCCGTCGGTACGTTCGATCCGGACATCCCCAGCGAAGACTGGGAGCTCCACCGCGCCTTCGCACGCAAGGTGGCCGCACGTGGCTGGATCGGCATGACCTGGTCACGCCAGTACGGCGGCCAAGAGCGCAGCTTTCTGGATCGCTACGTGGTCAATGAAGAGATGATGGTCGCCAATGCGCCCAACTCGGTGTACTTCACAGCGGATCGCCAGTCCGGCCCCACGCTGATCAAGTACGCGTCCGAGCGCATCAAGTCCGAGGTGCTGCCGAAGATCATCGCTGGCGAGGCGTGCTTCTGCATCGGCATGTCGGAGCCCGACAGCGGCTCGGACCTGTTCGCCGCCAAGTGCAAGGCCCGGCGCGTCAAAGGCGGTTGGCGGGTCAACGGCTCCAAGATCTGGACCACCAATGCCCATCGCGCGGACTACATGATCGGCCTGTTCCGCACCAGCGCACCCACGCCCGAGAACCGCCGGCATGGCCTCACGTCGTTCCTTGTGGACATGAGTGCGCCTGGCATCACCTGCAACATCATCGACCAGATGAGCGGCATCCGCGACTTCAATGAGGTCGTGTTCGATGACGTGTTCATTCCCGATGACCAATTGATCGGCGAAGTCGATGGCGCGTGGAAGCAGGCCACGACCGAGCTGGCCTACGAGCGCAGCGGCCCCGAGCGCTTCGTCGAGACATTTTCCGCGCTGCGCAATCTGGTGGCGGTCGCGGGCGATGCGCCCGACGTGCGCATGGCCGAATCGATCGGCCGCATGGTCGCCGAGCTGCACACGCTGCGTCGCATGTCGGTGTCTATCGCGGGCATGCTGGAAGCGGGGCTGGAGCCGGTCTCGGAGGCAGCCATCGTGAAGGACATGGGCACCATGTGGGAGCAGGAGCTGCCGCAGCGTGTGCGTCATGCTTCGGCCTTTGTTGCCGCAGCGAATTCGCCTGAGCACGCGAGGTTCGAAAACGTGCTGCAGTTCACACAGCGCATCGCTCCCAAGCTCACCATTCAGGGCGGCACCACGGAAATCCTGCGCGGCGTCATCGCGCGCGGCATGGGCCTTCGCTGAACCCACACAAAAAGAAATCAGGAATTCATGTCCGACCTCATCATCTCCCGCACGGGCCATGTCCAGATCATCGAGATCAACCGCCCGCCACACAATTATTTCGATACCTCACTCCTGCGGCAGATCGCCGATGCATTCGAGGCCGCCGACGAGGACCGCAATCTGCGCGTCAACCTGCTGTGCGCCAACGGTAAGTCATTCTGCGCGGGCGCGAACTTCACCGGCAATCAGCCGACCACGCCCGAGGGGCGTCGCGCCGATTCGCGCGCGCTCTACGACCAGGGCCTGCGCATGTTCCGTTGCAAGAAGCCCGTCGTGGCGGCGGTGCAGGGACATGCCATCGGCGGCGGGTTGGGCGTGGCGCTGGCGGCGGACTTTCGGGTGGCGACAGCGAAGACCAGCTTCTCTGCGAACTTCACCCGGCTTGGCTTCCATCCCGGCTTTGGCTTGACCGTGACGCTGCCAGAGCTGATCGGCGAGACGCGCGCCTCGCTGCTGATGCTCACCGGCCGCCGCGTGCTCGGCGAGGAGGCGCTTCGCATCGGGTTGTGTGACGTGCTCGCCTCGGAGGAACGGTTGCGCGATGAGGCGCTGGCGCTCGCGCAGGAGATCGCGGAGAGTTCGCCACTGGGCGTGCAGTCCACACGCGAGACGCTGCGTCTGGGGCTGGTCGAGCGTATCGAGGAGCGCCTCGAGCGCGAGCTGCAGGAGCAGTCGTGGCTGCGCGAGACCGCCGACTTTGCGGAGGGCGTGCGTGCCACGGCCGAGCGCCGGTCCACCAATTTTCAGGCTCGTTGAATTCATCATCATCATCATCAGGAGACAACATGGTCAAGCTTTTCGAGAAGGTCAGCTTTCGCGGCGTGGAGTTGAAGAACCGCATCGTCGTGTCGCCCATGGGCATGTACTCGGCCCACAATGGCTGCGTCACGCCATTTCATGTCGTGCACTACGGCAAATTCGCGCAGGGCGGAGCGGGGCTGGTGTTCATCGAGCAGACGTCGGTGGTGCGCAAGGGGCGCATCAGCAATGGCGATCTGGGCCTTTGGGAGGATGCGCAGATCGAAGGCATGCGCCAGATCACGCAGGTCATCCGGCAACATGGCGCCAAGGCTGCGATCCAGCTCGGACACGGTGGCCGCAAGGCGGGACAACAGCGCGCGTTTCGCGGCAATGGTCCTCTGTCTGACCGCGACATCGAGAACGGCGAGGAGACCTGGGTGCCCGTGGGCCCGTCAGCCGCGACGTTCTCGGATGGCTACCGTACCCCGACCGCGCTGAGCCACGACGGCATGGCCGGCGTAAAAGACGCCTTCGTAGCCGCCGCCAAACGTTCGGTGCTCGCGGGCTTTGACATCGTCGAGCTGCACATGGCGCACGGTTATCTGCTGCAAACCTTTCTCTCGCCGCTCGCCAACTTCCGCGAGGACGAGTACGGCGGCAGTCTGGAAAGCCGTATGCGCTTTCCGCTGGAGGTCACTCGCGCGGTGCGCGCCGCGATTCCGGCCTCGATGCCGCTGTTTGTGCGCATCTCGGCGGTCGACTGGATCGAGGGCGGCTGGGAGATCGAGGACAGCGTGATCTTCGCGCGCGAGCTCAAGGCGCTCGGCGTCGATCTGGTGGATTGCTCGACCGGCGGCAACATGCGCGCGGGGGCCACGAACGCGAGTCTCGCGCGCGGGCCCGGATACCAGGTGCCGTTCGCCGACCGCGTGCGCCGCGAGGCCGCGATTCCCACGGGCGCGGTGGGCATGATCCGCACGCCCGACCACGCCGAGCAGATTCTGCAGGAGGACAGGGCCGACCTGATCTTCCTCGGAAGGCAGATGCTGTTCAACCCCTAC
The DNA here is from genome assembly GCF_011305995.1 of Diaphorobacter sp. HDW4A. GTDB lineage: Bacteria > Pseudomonadota > Gammaproteobacteria > Burkholderiales > Burkholderiaceae_C > Diaphorobacter_A. The sequence goes on from NZ_CP049910.1 coordinate 2,178,380, forward strand.
TGGGCGCTGCATGCGGCCGAGCATTTCGGCCTCTCCGGCAAGTTCGAAGACTGGCCGGAGCAGTACGGCTGGTGGCTCACCAAGTGGGGCGCGGCGTTGCGTGCCGAGGGAAAGCATCTGCTCGAATGGGACAGCCTGACGAAGGTGGCGCGATGACGCAGCGGTTTGGGCTGACGGTCGTGACGGGCGGAGCCCAAGGCATAGGCCGCGCGCTTTGCGAGGCTCTGGCTGGGGATGGGGCCCGCAAGGTGATGGTGCTCGACCAGAACGCCAAACTCGCCAAGGTGGTAGCCGCATCCATCGGCGGGCGCGCCTTCGGCGTGGATGTGACCGATGCCGTGGCGTTGAACCAGGTGCTTGAGCAGATCGAGCTGGAGGAGGGCCCCATCGCCACCTTCTGCTCGAATGCGGGCGTGGCCTGGGGCTTTGGCGGTCCGCAGGACAACGTCGCGGCTGCCGACGATGCGCTGTGGCAGCGCTCGTGGGAGATCAATGTGCTGGCGCATGTGAGGGCGGCGCGCTTTCTGCTGCCGCGCATGATCGCGCGTGGCGGCGGCAGGTTTCTGCTCACCGCCTCGGCGGCCGGGTTGCTCAACCAGGTCGGCAGCGCAATCTACGGAACCACCAAGCATGCGGTCATCGGTTTTGCGGAGAACCTCGCGTTCACGCACCGCCATCAGGGCATTCGCGTTTCGGTGCTTTGTCCGCAGGGCGTCGACACGCCTCTGCTGAAAGACATGCCCGAAGGCCCCGAAAGTGCCGATGGCGTGCTGAGTGCCGCCGATGTCGCGCGCTCCGCGATCGAGGGGCTGGATCGTAACGAGTTTCTGGTGCTGCCCCACGCGGTGGTGCGCGAGTACTGCCAGCGCAAGGCCGAGAATTACGACCGCTGGATCGGCGGGATGTCCAAGCTGGTCCAGCGACAGATCGCCGCAGATGCGGTGATCGCGCACTGATCAGACAAGAACGATTTGAAGGAGACAAAAAATGCAGGGTTCCCATTCGTCCGTTCGCCGCAGAAGTCTGCTGGCATGCGGTGTGGCCGCGCTGGCTGCGCCGTTTTCGTTGAATGCACTGGCCGCCGATGCCTACCCCGCCAAGGGCCTGCGCTTCGTCGTGCCATTTCCGCCGGGAAGCGGAACCGACACGGCCGCGCGCCTGTTCGCCAAGGCGGTTGGCGACATCGCGGGCCATCCCGTCATCGTGGAGAACAAGCCCGGCGGCAATGGCTTCATCGGCGTGCAGAGCGTGCTCGCGGCCCCGGCCGACGGCTATACCGTTCTGCTCGGCGGGAACTCGGTGCTCTCGACCAATGCCGCCACGTTCAAGAAGCTGCCCTACGATCCGATCGCGGATTTCTCCATGGTGTCGCTGCTGCTGGACGCGCCGGTGCTGGTTGTCGTGCCGCCGAACTCGCCCTACAAGACGTTTGCGGAGCTGGTGGCAGACGCGAAGAAGCGTCCGGGTGCCCTGAGCTACGGCACCGGCTCGGCCGCCTACACGCTCTACGCCGAATGGCTGAACCAGATCGCACAGATCAAATCCATGCCGATCAACTACAAGGGCTCGGGCGATGTGGTGACGGCGACGATGTCGGGGAATGTGGACTTTTCCATCGTCGACGGCAGCACGGCCATGTCGCTGGTGAAGTCCGGCAAGCTGCGTGCCCTGGTGCAACCGCTGCCCAAGCGTTCACCGCTCCTGCCCGATGTGCCAAGCGCGGTCGAGGCCGGTGTTCCCTCGTTCGAGGCGGTCACCTGGGTGGCGGCGGCGGTCTCGTCCAAGACCACCGCAGCCGTGACGCAGCGGCTCGCGGAGCTGTTCGCGAAGGCCGGTGAAAGCGCGGAAATCCGCAAGTACTACGAGAACCAGTTTCTCACGCTGCGCATGTATGGCCCCGAGGAATTCCGCAAATACCAGCGCGCCGAGATCGCGCGCTGGAAATCGCTGGTGTCCCTCGTGGGCCTGGAGCAGCAGTGATGGAGGCATTCGCCGCCGCGCCAGCACAACACGCCGAAAGTTTCGCGAGACGCGGAACACATCGCTACTCGGCACTTGAACGCGTCATCTACGGTACGGCATTCGACAAGGCGGTGACGGCGGAGGTAGAGGCACTGGGCGCGATGCGGGTGCTCATCGTCACGACGCACCACATGCCGGGAAGCCCGGTCCATCGCCGACTGCTTGCTGCGCTCGGCGAGCGCTGTTGCGGCACGTTCGGCGACGCGCAGCGCCATGTGCCCGTCGCCAGCGTGCTGCAAGGAGCTGAGGTCGCACGGCAGGCCGGTGCCGATCTGATCATCTCTGTAGGTGGCGGATCGGCCGTGGACACCGGCAAGGCCATTGCCCTGGCGCTGCGATACGGGCTGAAGGATGCGACGTCTTTCGGGCGATTCGGCTCGCTGGCCGAATTTGACCCGAGCCGACGCGAAGCGGTGGATGCGCAGTTTGTGCGCAGCATAGCGCTGCCCACCACGCTGTCGGCGGCCGAACTCACCTGGTATGCGGGCGTCACCGATGCGAACACGCGGATGAAACAGGTCGTCGGCCACCCGGCCCTCGTGCCCGTGTCCGTCATCTACGATCCGGAGCTGACCCTTGGCGTGCCGCTTAACGTCTTTCTCGCGAGCGGCATCAAAGCGGTGGATCACGCAGCTGAACGCCTTGCTTCGCTGCAGGCGCAGCCCTTCAGCGATGCAGTGTCCCAACAGGCGTTGACGATGCTGGCCCAAGCCTTGCCCAGAGTGCTCGCCGCGCCGCATGATCTCGATGCCCGTCTCGACTGCCAGCTCGCCGCATGGCTCTCGATCTCGGGCGGCGCGTCGGGCGTGGGCGTCGGCGCCAGTCACGCGATCGGACACATGCTTGGGGCGCACACCGCGATGGAGCATGGCCTGACGTCGTGCGTGATGCTGCCAGCCGTGATGCGCTGGAATCAGCAGGCCAACGGCGCACGCCAGAAGCTCGTCAGCCGCGCGCTGGGCAGAGAGGATCTCGACGCGGGCGACGCCATCGAAGTGCTGATCCGCAGCCTGAATCTGCCGTGGCGTCTGCGCGATGTGGGGGTGGCGACATCCGAGCTGACGTCAATTGCCGAGAAGACCATGCACGATCTGTCGATCCACAAGAATCCCAGAGCGATCAGTGGGGCGGGGGATGTGCTGGAGATTCTTCGATTGGCGTATTGAGGTGGTCATCCCGAACAACGTTCACCGGCCACCGAATGAAGGGATGAGGAGGCCGTTGTCATGTCCTTGCGTGCACCTCATTGGACTTCGATCCTTGCGATGGATACATAGCTCTTCCACTTGGCCCGCTCTTCGCGCTCGAAGCTCTTGAGGTCCTGCAGGCTGACTTTGGACGGAGAGAACGCGAAGCCTTCGAGCCTGGTCCTGATGGGGTCGGTCGTCACGGCCTCGTTGATCTGCTGATTGAGTCTTTGCTGGGTTTCGAGCGGCGTCGCGGCGGGTACGGCGATGCCCAGGAAGCCGCCTCGGATGTTGTATTGCGGATAGGTTTCGGTGACGAGCGGAATCTGGGGGTAGCGCTTGAGCCGGGCGTCGGAATGCACGGCGAGAGCGCGCAGCTGGCCCGATGCAACGAAGGCATCGCCCGCGACCGTGTCTGTGAACACCACGTCGATCTGCCCCGCGATCAGCTCGGTCATGGCCTGGCTGACCTGCTTGTAGGGAACGGCCGTCATCTCGATGCCCGCGTCGTGCGCGAACAGGGCAGCCGAGACCTTGGAGGTCGCGTTGAAATGGCCGTAGTTGAACTTGCCGGGCTGGGCCTTGGCGGCATCGACAAAATCCTTGAGTGACTTGAACGGGGCATCAGGGCGCACCAGGATGTAGGTCGACCCGGGGCCGAATGAGCCCACGAGCCGGAAGTCTCGTTCGGGGTCGTAAGGCAGCTTGCGAAAGAGCGACGGATTGGCCAGATGGGTGGACGTGGTCGCCAGCAGCAGCACCGTTCCGTCGGCTGGCGCGACGCGCACGGCCTCCACGCCTACGATGCCATTGGCGCCGGGGCGGTTGTCGACGACCACGGCACGGCCGGTCTTCCTGGTCAGATGCTCGGCGAGCATGCGCGCGGAAATGTCGCCGGAACCGCCGGGACCGAAGGGCACGATGATCTGCACGGGCTTGTCTTCGGCCAATGCGGGCCGGTGTGCCATCGCAAGTGCGGCAAGGCCGCTGACGAAGTGACGACGCTGCATGGTTGTGTGTCTCCTGAGTGGTTGGATGTGGCGTTCGCGGGGTCGTTCATTCGAGGCCCGGCATCAGGGCGGCGTTGTGCTCTCCGACCTCGGGGGCTCGGGATCTCACCGCCGGGCGTGCTCCGTCGAACGACAGCGGCAGGCTCACCACGCGCAGATCCACGTCCGGTATCGGCTGGAAGATGCCGAGCGCCTCGGTCTGCGGATCCGCCATCACCTGAGCGAAGTCCTGTATCGGCGCGCAGGGAATGCCCGCTGCTTCCAGCGTGTCTATCCAGTGCTGACGGGTGTGTCGTCGAAAGGCGATCTCGATCTGGGGAATCAGTTCCGCCTTGTGCTCCACGCGCAGCGCGTTGCTGGCGTAGCGTGGATCGCTCTGCCATTCGGGGTGGCCCAGAACGCGTGCCAGCTTGAAGAACAAGCGGTCATTGGCGGCGGCGACCACCACTTCGCCATCGGAGGTCGGCAGCGCCTGGAAGACCACCACGTTGGGGTTGCCGCTGCGATGTCGCGCGGGCTGTCGTCCTGTGGCCTGAAAGCCCGCCATCATGACCTGCAGCCAGCCGAGCGCGGTTTCGAACAGCGAGGTGTCCACCCTGCAGCCGGTGCCGGTCTGGCCGCGCCGAAAGAGCGCCGCGAGACAGCCCAAAGCCGCCCAGGCGCCGGTGCCCAGATCCAGCACCTGCATGCCGACGCGCGCTGGTGGCCCATCCTCTGGCCCGTTGATGCTGAAGATGCCCGAGAACGCCTGAACCATGGGTTCGTAGCCCGGGGTGAGGCTGCGTGGACCCTTGTGGCCGAATGCCCCCAGCGAGCAGTGGATCAGGGACGGATTCAGCGCCATGAGCGCGTCGGCGCCCAGGCCTAACTCTTCCAGCGAGCCGGGGCGCATGTTCTGGATGAACACGTCGGCGGTGGCAATCAGTTCCTTGAGACCGGCGATGTGCCGCGCGTCCTTGAGGTCGAGCGCGAGGCTCTTCTTGCCGTGGTTCATCGCCTGGAACGTGGTGGCCGTGCCGCGCCAGAACGGCGGCCCCCAGCCGCGCGCGTCATCGCCCGAGCCGGGGCGCTCGATCTTGATGACCTCGGCGCCGAGCGAGGAGAGGATCTCGCTGGCATACGGGCCGGCGATGTTCTGGCCTATCTCCACGACCTTGATGCCTTCGAGCGGTGCGGATGCGGTGGAATGTTTCATGGTCATCGTCCGGTGAAGTGGGGTGGGCGTTTCTCGATGAAGTGCTGCACGCCTTCACGGAAGTCTTCCGTGGCTTTGCAGTCGGTCATTTCCCTGTCGGCCACGCGCGTGGCTTCGGCAAGCGTTCCCTCGCGAGCCGCGAGGAGCTGTTGCTTCATGATGCGGGTGGAGCGCGGCGATCCCAGATTGGCGATCTCGTTGGCGCGCTCCAGCACGGCGTCGAGAAATCCTTCGGCCGGGAGCACGTTGGCCAATCCCATGCGGCCCGCTTCTGCGCCGCTCACCGTGCGTCCGCTCAGGAGCAGGTCGGCCGCGTGCATGGGGCCGATCAGACGCGGGAGCAGCCAGGCGATGCCGTGTTCCGCCACCAGTCCGCGCCGCGCATAGGGCGCCGTGAGCCTGGCCTCTGGCGTGACGAAACGCAGATCGCTGTATAGCGCAATGCACAGACCCACGCCCGCCGCCGCGCCGTTGATGGCCGCGATGAAGGGCTTGTCGAGCGTGGTGAGGTAGCTGTAGCGAGGGTCCGCGTCAGCGGTGGACGGCGTGGGTGTCGATGGGCCGGACTGCAGCACCTGCATATCCATGCCGGCGCAGAACGCCTTGCCCGCGCCGGTCAGCACGATGCAGCGAATCTCGTCGTCGCTCCGGATTTCTAGAATGCGCGCCTTGAACTGCTGCTCAAGCGCGGGAGTCCAGGCGTTCATGCGCTCGGGACGGTTGATGGTGAGAAGCGCGACGCGGTTGCGGATCTCGCAACCCAGTTCGGAACTTTGCAATTGGCTGTCTCCTGGGCTTGTCTGTTGCGCTTCAGTATTCCCGGCGGCCATTGCGAGGGCAAGATTAGAATTTCGGTTATTGAAATTGTTAAGGTTCGCCATTCCATGGCCAAATCGACCCGGGCCCTCACGCATGAAAGTCAGGTGTACGTTCGCAGCACGGCGGGAAGCCAGTCGCTGGAACGCGGTCTGTCGATACTGCGCGCTTTCAGACATGGCGTTGGCGTGCTCTCCAATTCGGAACTGGCCGAGCGTGTGCAATTGCCTCGGCCCACGGTCAGCCGGCTGACGCGATCGCTGGTGGATGCGGGGTTTCTGATCTACGACTTCGAGGCCAGAAGCTACCGTCTGGCCCCCGTGTGCCTGACGCTGGCCCTGTCGTTCCGAAGTTCGGAAGCAACTCTGGAGATGGCGCTGCCCCACATGCGCGCGCTTGCCGAAGGACGCCGGGTCAATGTGGGACTTGCGGTGGCCGACCGCTCCGAGATGGTCTACCTGGACTCCGTGCGCCTGAGCCGCCTCGGCATCTTCCGCCGCCTGTCGCCGGGATCGCGCATTCCCATCGCCCAAACCTCGCTCGGATGTGCCTATCTGGCGGGCATGGCCCCGGTGCAGCGCAGGCTATTGCTCGACCGCCTTAAACGCGAGCACGGCGCGTCCTGGCCACCGCTCAAGGCGCATGTGGAGAGATCGCTGGAGAGCATTTCGGAACGCGGCTTCTGCGGCGCGCAATGGGCCGCCGGCATGGCCGCCGTTGCCACGCCACTGCAGACCGCCAGCGGTTTGTATGCCCTGAACGTGAGCTTTCCCGTTGCCGAAACAGTGACCGCTGCGGAACTCCGCACGCATGGCGAGCTACTGTTGGACTTGAAGAAAAAGCTGCTGGCGACAGCGGCGATGGCAGCGGTGACGTGATTGGCGGACGCTGTCGGGTGCGCGCTTATTGCTGCTCCAGTTCAATATGGGCGTCGCGGATGATTTTTCCCCAACCCTGAACTTCGCGTTTGATGTACGCATTGGCTTCGTCCGGCGAGCTTGCGATCGGTTCAGCTCCAAGGGAGTTCAGCCTGCGCTGAACGACAGGTTTGTCCAGCGATTGCCGGATCGCCGCGTTGAGTTTGGCGATGACTTCGGTCGGTGTGCCTCTGGGGGCCAGAATGGCGGCCCAGGATTGGGAGTCAAAACCCGCAACGCCCGCTTTGTCGATGGTAGGTACCTCTGGAAGCGCGAGCGATCCCGACTTGCTGGCGACGCCCAGCACCTTGAGCACGCCGCGTTTCACGTGAGGGATCACCACGGGCCCTGACTCGAACATCATCGAGATTTCCCCAGCGAGCAAGCCATTGAACGCGGCGGTCGATCCGCGATAAGGGACATGGGTCATCTGGATTCCAGCCGATTTGCCGAACATCTCCATGGTGAGGTGATTCGTGAGTCCCGCACCACCGGAGCCGTAGTTGATCTGACCGGGGCGGGTCTTTACATACCCCACGAGTTCTTTGACCGTGTTGGCCGGGAGCTCGGTGCGTGCGACCAGAAATTGCGGAACCGCCACGAGCATGGACACTGCGGAAAAGTCCTTGGCCGTGTCGTACGGCAACTTGGGATACAGGCTTGGATTGATGGCGAGTGGTCCGCTGGAGGCCACGACCAGCGTGTAGCCATCGGGCTCTGCGCGCTTGGCGCTCTCCATGCCAACGATGCCAGCCGCACCGGCCCGATTGTCAATGTAGAAGGACTGGCCAAGGGACGTGGTGAGCTGTTCCGCGACGATGCGTGCCAGCGCGTCTGTAGTCTGGCCGGCGGGGAACGGAACGATGAGACGCACTGGCCGGTTGGGATAGTCCGCAAGCGCAGGCATCGCGAGCGACATGAGGGCTGAGGCGACGATGGGCGTGACGGCTTTCATGCTTGCGGCTCCGAAGTCAGTTCGTGGATCAGGGCGGGGTCTGCGCGGCGGTAGTGCCAGGCGCGGCCTACCGCGAGGCCCGAGCGTTTGCGCAGCTTGACCATCATCTCGGCCCAGGCCCAGGCGGCGCCGAAGACGTCGACGACCGGGCAGTCGTCAATGGAATGAACGCCGTTGGCCCAGAGCAGTTCGGCCATGACGCCCTCGGCCGGGATGAGGACGTCGGCACCGTCGGCGATGGCCTCGCGTGCGGCCTGAGTGAAGGACGCGATCACATGGACGGGGTCGTCGAACCCACGTGCCAGCGCCGGTTCTTCGAGCGGTGGCTTGATGGACTCCGCATGCAGGACGCGCGCGTTCAGCCCGTGACTCTCTACCGACATCTGGGTCATCCATGCGGTGGTGGGCGCGTTGGAGATCGGTGCGATGTAGCGGCCCAGTGAGCAGGCGACGAGCAGGCTCGCTTCCGTCAGCGACACGACCGGAATGTCCACGGCCGAGCGCAGTTCACGCAGAAAGGGCTCGCTGAACGAGCCGAGCACGAAGGCGTCGTAGCCTTCCCGCTCGGCCCGTACCGCGTTGCCGAGCGCCGAGGAGGGCGAGCGACCCCGGTAACGACCGGCAGGAATGCCATGCAGCTCCACGCTGCAATCCGTGGCGACGATGGCTCGGGCGTGGGCGTCCAACGTGCGGCGATAGACGCCCAGCCCGTCGAGTTCGGTGCATGATTGGTGCCAGATGCGCATGATGTATGGGGATTCCTGATGATGTCGTTGGCGAGGGAAGGCCGATCAGAACGAGCGTTCGAGCCCCAGCACGTGCTGGGCCACGAAGCTCAGGATCATGTTGGTGGAGATCGGCGCAATCTGGTAGAGGCGGGTTTCGCGCCATTTGCGCTCGACGTCGTATTCCTTTGCGAAGGAGAATCCGCCCAGCGTTTGCATGGCTGTGTCTGCGGCATGGAAGGCGGCTTCCGATGCGACCATCTTGGCAATGTTCGCCTGCTCGCCGCACGGCGCGCCGGCGTCGAACAGCGCGGCGGAGCTGCGGCACAGCATGTCGGCGGCCTGCAGTTCGGTGTAGATGCGGGCGAGCGGGAACTGGATACCCTGGTTCTTGCCGATGCTGCGGCCGAATACCTTGCGTTCACCCGCATAGGCCACTGCCTTGTTCAGGCACCAGCGGCCGTCACCGAGGGCTTCGGTGGCCACCAGAATGCGCTCGGCGTTCATGCCGTCAAGGATGTAGCGAAAGCCCTTGCCCTCGGTGCCGATGAGGCTGCTCGCGGGGATGTGCAGGTTGTCGAAGAACACCTCGTTGGTGCCGTGATTGATCAGCGCATCAATCGGCCGGATGGTCAGGCCCTTGCCCAGGTTGTTCTTGATGTCGATGAGGAACACCGAGAGGCCGTCGGTCTTGGACTTGCACTCCGCCTGCGGCGTGGTGCGCGCGAGCAGCAGCATCAAGTCGGAATGCAGCGCGCGCGAGGTCCACACCTTCTGGCCGTTGACGACGTAGCCGCCCTCGACACGGGTGGCAGTGGTCTTGAGGCTGGTGGTGTCCGAGCCTGTTGTTGGCTCGGTCACGCCGAAGGCCTGCAGGCGCAGCTCGCCGCTGGCGATGCGGGGCAGGTAGTGGCGCTTTTGCTCTTCGCTGCCGTGGCGCAGCAGCGTGCCCATGATGTACATCTGCGCGTGGCCCTGGCTGGCGACGCAGCCTGCGGCGTTGATTTCCTCAAGGATGACGGCTGCTGCCCGCAGCGGGAGGCCCGCGCCGCCGTACTCTTCGGGGATGAGGGCGGCGAGAAAGCCCGCGTCGGTCAGGGCCTGGATGAATTCGGTGGGGTAGGAGTCGGAATCCTCAAGCTTTTGCCAGTAGCTGCCGGGGAAGTCGGCGCACAGGCGGCGCACTGCGTCGCGCAGTTCGGGGTAGTCTTCGCCGAGGCGAACGGAGACTTCCAGGGTCGATGTGTCGGGAGTTTCGAGTTTCATGCTGCTGCTACGTGATGGGTGTGTTGTTTGAAATTTCTGGGAAGTCCGGCTCTCGCGAGCGCGCCGAACATGGCCTCGCCCGGGAGGACGGATTCGACGAAGCGGCGTGTTTCGAGCAGTGCGCCCAGATCGATGCCGGTGCCAAAGCCCATGGACTCCATGAGGAAGACGAGGTCTTCGGTGTTGACGTTTCCGGTGGCGCCGGGCGCGTGCGGGCAGCCGCCAAGTCCGGCGAGCGCTGCATCGAAATGCCGCACGCCCACGTCGAGCGCCGCGAGCGCATGGGCCACGCCGAGTCCGCGCGTGTCATGAAAATGGGCCGCGACCGGCACCGCTGCCGCGACCTTGAGCACCTGCTCGAAGACGCGCCGCACGGCGCGCGGGTTGCCATAGCCCACCGTATCGGCCACGGTGAGTTCGTCGGCGCCCATGGCGACGAGCTCCCGCGCGAGATCGACGACGAGCGCCTCGTCCACATCGCCCTGGAGCGTGCAGCCGAAGGCCGTCGAAATGCCGCAGGTGATCTGCGTGTTGCCGCCATGGGCGCGCACCAGCTCGACCACGCGGCCGAACTCGGCGACCGAATCGCGGGTCGAGCGGCGCAGGTTGGCCTGGTTGTGTGCCTCGCTCGCGGAGAGCACAAAGTTGAGCTTGTCCACGCCCAGCTCCAGACCGCGCTCGGCCCCCTTGAGATTGGGGATCAGCGCGGCCACCACGAGACCGGGGATGGAGAGCGCATGCGCGATCACAGCCGCGCTGTCCGCAAACTGCGGCATGAGCTTCGGCGGCACGAAGGAGCAGACCTCCATTTCGCGCACGCCGGCCATGGCTTCACGCTCCAGCCATTCCAGCTTCTTTGCGGTGGGCAGCACGGAGGAGACCATCTGCAGGCCGTCGCGCAGCCCGACCTCGCGGATCTCTACATGGTGTGTTTTGTCATTCATGGGTTGTCACCTGGTGTGGTTTGATCAGCGGCCGGTGAACCGGGGCTTGCGCTTTTCGTTGAATGCGGCGATGCCCTCCATCCGGTCCTCGGTGGAGACCAGCCGGTTGTAGGTTTCGACCTCGAAGAACAGCGCGGTGCGCGAATCCATGCGCGAGCCGTGGTGCATGGACTTCTTGGCCTGCCGCACGGCGAGAGGCGCGTTGCCCGCGATGCGCTCGGCGATGGTGATGGCCCGGGGCATCAGCTGCGCGGGCTCGCAGATCTCGTTGACCATGCCCCAGCGTTCGGCGTCCTCGACTGAGAAGGGCAGTGCGCTCAGCAGTATCTGCTTGGCGCGGCGCAGCCCGACGGCGCGCGGCAGGTTCTGCGTGCCGCCACATCCGGGCATGATGCCGATGCTGGTCTCCGTCAGCGCAAACCGGGCGTGGCTGGCGGCGAAGATGAAGTCACACGACAGCGCAAGCTCGCAGCCGCCCGCGAAGGCCACGCCGTTGATCGCCGCGATCACGGGAATCGGGCATTCCATGATGGCCATGAACGCGCGCTCGTAGATGGCGTGCTGTGCGAGAAACGCGTCGTCGGTCATGCCGTTGCGCTCCTTGAGATCTCCGCCCGAGCAGAAGTGACGTTCACCGGCGGCCGTCAGCACGATGGCGCGCGGGGGCTTTGGCGATGTGCTGAAGCCGTTGAAGATGGCCTCCAGTTCACTGCCCATTTGGGTGTTGATCGCGTTGGCTACGTCCGGGCGGTTCAGGGTCACGACGACGATGCCGCCTTCCAGTGTTTCGACCTTGAGGGTGTCGGTGGCCCCGGTCAGATCTGTCTTTGCATTCATTGCGTTGTCACTCCACGATAGTTGTCCAGCAGTGCGTTGTGTTCGCCCAGTTGCGGCGCCGCAAGGCGATTGGGCGCACGTTCTCCGTTGAACGACAGCGGCAATCCCACCACCTGGGTGGCGGAGCCGGGCGCGTTTTGAATCATCGCGAGCGCCCGGGTCTGGGCGTCAGCGATGACCTGATCGACGGTCTGCAGTGGCGCGGCGGGGATGCCCGCCGTTTCGAGAAGCGCAATCCAGTGGGCAGTGGGCTCGCGGCGGAACACGTCGCTCAGCGGATCGATGACGGCGGCGCGGTGGATCACGCGCTGGTCGTTGGTGCGCATGCGCGGGTCGTCGGCGAGCCCCGCGACGCCCAGTGCCTTGGTGAGTTTGCGGAACAGCGAATCGTTGCCCGCCGCGACCATGACATGGCCATCCGAAGTGACGAAGGACTGGTGCGGCACGATTTCGTAAATACCCGAACCCATAGGGCGGCGCAGCTCTCCATAGGCCAGATAACCGGTGATGTGCACGCTCATCCACGCGAGGCTGGTCTCGAACAGCGAGGTGTCGACGACGCAGCCACGCCCTGTCAGCGAGAGCTCGTGCAGCGCCGCCTGAATTCCGATCACGGCCCACATGCCTGCGCCCTGATCGACCAGCGACACGCCAGCGCGTGCGGGCTCGGCGCCGTCACCGGTCACGCTCATGATGCCGCCCTGGGCCTGCATCAGCGGGTCGTATCCGGGATGGTTGTTCAGCGGGCCGACGGCGCCGTAGGCACCGAGGTTGCAGTAGATGAGCGAGGGCTTGGCCGCACACAGTTCCCCAGCCCCGAGCCCCAGCTTCGCGGCCGTGCCGGGGCGCATGTTCTGGATGACGACGTCGGCCTCATTCGTAATGAAGGAGCAGAGCGCGTCGCGATCCTCGGGGTTCTTGAGGTCCAGCGTCACGCCTTTCTTGTCGCGGTTCATCGCCTTGAAGATTGCCGAGGTTCCGCTCGGGTCGGGAGGCCCCCAGTAGCGGGCATCGTCGCCCTTGCCGGGCACCTCGATCTTGATGACGTTCGCGCCCAGCTGCGCAAGGATGGCGCCCGCATAGGGGCCGGCGATGCTGTGGCAAAGCTCCACGACCGTGATGCCGCGCAGGGGCTGGGCTGGAGAGGTCTGCGCATTCGATGGGATGTGCTGCATAGATACTTTAAATGAAACGGTTCAATTATGATTTCATTCAAGAGCATCCGCAACCACAGTCTGTGAAATTACTGGTAATCCCTATGATTCACAGAGAAAGCACGAATGACATCGATCCTTTGCATCTTGCTCTGATCTTTCTTCTGGCCAGACAGAGGCGTATTTGGTGATAATAATGAAACGGTTCACAAAAGGAGGCAAGAGTGGAAGCAGGAACGGGGCTGACGGCTCAGGCGGGTGAGTTCATAGCGGCAACGCCATCGGAAGCCATTCCCGCGATGGCGCATGCGGTTGCCCGGCAGGGCATCATCGATTGCGTCGGCGTGCTAATCGCGGGAGCGCAGGAGCCCGGGCCGGGCATCGTGGCGCGGCTGGTGCAGGACCACAGCGGGCCCGACGCGGCGCCGCTGATCCCATCGGGCAGACGGGTCAGCGCGCTCGATGCCGCGCTGGTCAACGGCACGGCGGCCCATGTGCTCGACTACGACGATGTGGGGCTCAACGCCCATCCCAGCACCGTGCTCGTCCCGGCGCTGCTGGCCCAGGGCTGGTCACTCGGCAGCACGGGCCGCGAACTGCTCGATGCCTATGTGATCGGCTACGAGGTCTGGGCTTGGCTCAGCGCGCTGGAGCCGGGGGCCCTGCACGACCGGGGTTTTCATCCGACGGCGGTCACCGGCACGCTGGCCGCGGCGGCCGCATGCGCCCGGCTGAAGCGCCTTGCGCCGCGCGAGGCGACGATGGCTCTCGCGATCAGCACCTCGCTCGCATCCGGCACAGTGGCGAACTTCGGATCTATGACAAAGTCTTTCCATGCCGGGCGGGCGGCGCAGAACGGTGTGCTGTCCGCACGTCTCGCGGCCGAAGGTTTCACCGCCACCATCGATGCACTGGAGCATCGCAGCGGCTGGCTCAACGCACACTCACCTACGGGCCGCGCCGTGCTCAAGCAGGATGAGCCCGAACTCGGGCGCATCTGGCGCCTGCCACAAACAGGCCTGCACCTCAAGCGCTACCCGGTCTGCTACGGCACGCATCGCGCGATCGACGGCGCACTCGATCTGGTGGCACGCCACGCCATCCGGCCCGAAGAAGTGGCCAGCGTGCACGTGCACACCGGCGAGATGCAGATGCTGATGCTGCGGAACATGCGCCCGCAGACGGGGCTGGAAGCCAAGTTCAGCATGCCGTTCGCGATGGCGGCCGCATTGATAGTACGGCGCGTGGGACTTGACGAGCTGAAGGACGTTTTCGTGACCCGCGTCGACGTGCAGGACCTCATGACCAAGGTGCGTTGCTCGACCACCCCGCTGCGTGACCCGACATGGGACGTGGACTACGCACCGTTCGATCAGGTCACCATCACGCTGAATTCAGGCCAGGTACTCGAGGGCGCAAAGGTCACGCGTCCACGTGGCAGCTGGCAGCAACCAATGAATCGCGACGAACTGCGTACCAAGTTCATGGATTGCGCGCAACGCCAGCTGAGCGAGGCGCAGGCGTCCCGGCTGTTCGATCAGCTATGGGGGCTGGAGAGCTTGGGCTGCACGAGGGAGCTTGCGTTGCTGACATAGTGAAGGAGAGGCGCACATGGAGGTCGTTGACAAGCACCCGGCCTCCATGCGGCTTGCTGAGCCGTTACCGCTTGCGGAATTCAGGCTGTACCCAAAATTTCGAATTTTTCGCTGACGGCGAAGGACAGCAGCCGACCCAAAGCGGGCTTCGCACCCTATGGCGAGTCATTGTCCGGTGGGCATCGCGCGTGCAAAAGGTGGACTTAGCTGAATCTAGCTTGAGCACCACGAAGGGGAAGTCTATTCAATTCAGTTTCCGGAAGCCAGAACCGTGTAATTTCGGGGGTTTTAAGTTAATACTGTACCAGCTAGTACAAAATTGATAGACTTGCGTCAACACTTCTCCTGATTTATGGCACGACCCATGCAAGTTCAATCCTCATCCGGACGGCCTCGAGAGTTTGATGACGCCTATGTCATTGAAGCGGCCATGGATATTTTTTGGACTAACGGCTATGACGGTACATCCACCCAGGAGCTTTGTGAGCGCACAGGGCTGGGGAAAAGCAGTCTCTACAACGCCTTCGGCAGCAAGCAGAATCTTTATCAGCAAGCGCTAGAGCACTACCAGGAGCTTGGCATTCAGGCACAAGCGCAGATTCTTAAGGCACCAGGGACTGCGCCGGAGCGTTTGCGGGCACTGCTCCAATGGGGCGTTGATCGCGATCTGGGATCCTCCAGGGGGCGCGGCTGCATGGCCTTGTTTGCAGTTTTGAATCGCACTGGTAAAGATCCAAAGGTAGCTGAAATCAACCGCATTTACGTTGACCGCCTTGAACAGATTCTGTGTCACGTCATTGCTGTAGGACAGCGAAATGCAGAAGTCCCCCCGGCGCCTTCTGCGTTGGAACTTGCGCGAGGTTTTCTGGGGAGCTACTACGGGCTGCGCGTGCTGGGTCAATCCATGCCCGATCGCGCCTTTCTCCGTGATGCGCTCGAGGGCATTGTGGCCAGATTTGAGATTCCCCTTATTAAGTAAGCATTTTTTGTATAATTTTGTACCGATTGATTCAAAATAGGATCAGGCATGCCATTTTCTGTTTACCTGCTAGCCCTAACGATCTTTGCGCTCGGTACGTCGGAGTTCATGATTGCGGGCATGATGCCCTCGCTGACTAGCGCCTTGGGCATCACGGTTGCCCAGGGTGGTAACCTGATTTCGTTGTATGCAGCAGGCATGGTGGTGGGTGGCCCACTGGTTACCGCAGTGCTGCTCAGGCTGCGTGTATCGGACAAGCGTGCGCTACTCACGCTCTTGCTGCTCTACGCGGCGGCGCAATCAGTTGCGGCGATGTCACAAAACTACGCGGTTCTGGCCAGCGCGCGAATAGTCACAGGGGTTGTTGGTGCTGCCTGTTTCGGTTTGGCCTTGACCATTTGCGCGACGTGCGTGGCCCCCGAGACACGCGGGCGGGCAGCATCTATCGTATTGGGCGGCTTGATGTTAGCGACCGTACCTAGCGTGCCACTAGCCACTTTGATAGATCAGCACTGGGGATGGCGGGCCAGCTTTTGGATGATCGTGGTACTGACGCTTGCCTGCACGTGGACGCTGGCGGTTTGGACTACCGCCATTCCATCTCAAACATACGCCAACCTCTCACACGCATTGCGCGAGCTTCGAAACCGTCATCTTTGGGCGGCCTATCTCACATGTGCTTTGGTCATTGGCGCCACGTTTGCGGCTTTCAGCTACCTTGCTGTGATTCTCACGGATCTGTCTGGCTGGTCACGGCAAGCTGTTCCTTGGCTTTTGGCTGGTTACGGCCTAGCCAACCTGATTGGCAATACAGTCGTTGGCCGATATGCGGATCGCCATACCTATGGCGTGCAGGTACTCGGGCTCGTGGTGATGATTGCGGCTTTGACTCTGTTTGCGCTACAGACTGAAAGTGCCGCCGTAAGCGTGTCCATGGTGCTCACGCTCGGACTGACAGGCATTACGCTGAACCCCGCCATGGCCGCGCGAGTGATGCAAGCAGCAACACCAGGGCCGTTGGTCAATACCGTACATGCTTCGATTATCAACATTGGCCTAGGCATTGGCACGTCGTTGGGAGGCCTGGCAATCCAGCAAGGCTACGGCCTACGCGCACCACTTTGGCTTGGCATCGCTCTGGCGGTGTTGGGCATCTTGAGCTTGCTGCCATATGTGACGCGCATAGGTTCAAGCGCCCCATGCTGAATGGTTTGAGTTGCAATTTTCTTAAGCAGTCAGGAGTTGGTATGACCACACAAACGGGTATGCAAGATTTCAAAGGCCAAACGGCGTTGGTGACGGGCGCAGGTTCAGGTATCGGCCAACGTATTGCGGTAGACCTCGCCGGTCGCGGAGCGTATGTGGTGATCGCTGGTCGCCAGCTGGACACACTCCGCAGCACTGGCGAATCGATCAGCAAGGCAGGAGGTCAATTCCTCGCAGTTGCGACAGATATTCGCAACGAAGACAGCGTGATGAAGTTGATGGACACGGTGGCGTCAGCCACCGGACGTCTTGATATCGCCATCAATGCTGCGGGCGTGTTCCGCTCGGGCGCATTGGATGAAATGACGCTGGACGATTTCGAGATGACCTTCTCCACGAACACGCTGGGTACCTGGCTATGTCTTAAGCAAGAAATCCAGATCATGAAGCGTTTGAGCTCCAAAGGTGTCATTGTCAATATTGCCTCGAACATCGGATCGCACATGGTCAGAGCGGGCACAGGTGCATACGCCGCATCCAAGGCCGCCGTCGCAATTTTGACCAAGACTGCAGCGCTTGAAGCCATCTCCGATGGCATTCGTATCAACAGCATCAGCCCCGGACCGGCTGACACCACTATGTCTTATCGCGCTGGAGAGAACATAGCGCAACGTAACTTGCGGATCGCAGCAACCAATCCCTCCAAACGGGTGGCAACTTTGGCCGAAATATCTCTTGCCGCTATCTGGCTTTGCTCACCGGATTCCAGCTATATGGTGGGGCACGACATGGTTGTGGATGGAGGTGCATCGCTTTGACCGTTGATGCTCATAGCCGAGGAGCGTTATTGGAAAGACCGCTTCTGGCCGCAAGCTGTAGCAGACCGCATACCGTCGGAATCGTCGAAGCCCCTCGCTGCCTGAGCGCTTTTTGCCCAAACACACGATGATTTGCGCTTGCGACTCCACTTGTCAAGAGCGGCACGTAGCCATCATTCGGGAGTGACTTCAGCTCAGATCGGGCGGCGGTGCGCATGAGTCGCGCACCACGAATTCGGTGGAGAAACCGATCTTGCGCTGCTTCCTTGACGGTTCGCCGTCGAGGTGTTCGAGGATCATGTGCGCGCAGGTGCGGCCCATTTCTTCGTAGTCCCAGCGGATCACCGAGACCGACGGTGTGGCCAGCACGGCGAGGTCGGAGTCGCCGTTGGCGACGATGGAGATGTCTTCGGGAATGCGCAGGCGTCGCGCGCGCACGGCCTTGAGCACGCCGGGCAGCATGTCGATACCGCCCGCGATGATGGCAGTGGGACGGTCGCTTTGTCCGATGCGCGCCGAGGTCTCGCGGAACGCGGTGGTCGCGTCGAAGCCACTGCAATGGATGTAGTTCGGGTCCACCGGAACGCCCGCGTCGGCGAAGGCGCGCACGTAGCCTTCGTGACGGGCGCGGGCCGGATGGGTTGTCATGCGGCCGGTGATGTGCAGGATCCTGCGGTGCCCGAGGCCCAGCAGATAGCTGGTGGCCTGGCGGGTGCCTTCGAAGTGATCGACGACGACGCAGTCCTCGGGACCGTCGATGTCGCGGTCGAAGAACACCACGGGAAGCTTGAGGCGATGGCGGGCTGCGGCGAGTTCGGCGTCGTTCTCGTCGTAGGTCGTCATCACCAGTCCGTCGACCGTGCGCTTGCGGAATTGCTCGAGCAGCTCGAGCTCGCGCTCGCGGCGGGTTCCGGCGCTGCTGATCAACAGGACGGCACCGGCCTCTTCGAACACGGTCTGCGCGGCCTTCACGAATCCGGCGAGGACCGGGATGGTGATGTCACGGATGATGATGCCGACCTCGCGCGTGCGCTTGCCGCGCACGCCCTGGGCCGCGCGGTTGGGTACGTAGCCGAGCTCCTCGATGGCCTTGAGCACGCGATCCTTGTTGGATTTCTCCACGTTGGCCGCGTCATTGATCACGCGTGATGCGGTGCCGACGGAGACGCCTGCGATGCGCGCGACGTCGCGGATGGTGATGGACTTGGGTGGAGCGTTGGACAAGGCTGTGGAACTTCGCTTTTGCGCTGGGCGCGGAAAAGAGGCGATTATACGAGTGGCCTCTCTGGCCTTCGACGCGTTGCCTGGCTTAAGGGAATCGGCTTTTTTCAAGATCTGTCCGATGTGTCATACCGGAATCCGCCGGTGGGTGAACTGACGATGCGTCCGACGCTCGGCGCCGGGAAATGGGCGGGCAGCAGCAGATGCCCCGTATCGGCGTGGCGCTCGATCAGCGCGGTGCGCGTGGTCCGCGCGAGGTCCTTGTCGTCGTCCGCCGTGGTCGACATTTCCGGAAAGCGTAACTGCACCTGGTGGTGGATGACGTCGCCAGTGATGACGCCCTGCTGACCTTTGGATGCGACGTTGATCACGAAGTTGCCCGGCGTGTGGCCGGGGCAGGGCTCGACCCAGATGCCGTTGTCGAGTTCGTAATCGTCTTCGACCAGCACCGCCTGGCGCGCTCTGGCGATGGGCTCGACGCTGTCGCGGAACGCGAGCGTGTGATTGTTCAGCACGCCGCTCTGGTAGACCCGGTCCCAATGCTCGAATTCCTTGCGCGACATGATGTAGCGTGCGTTCGGAAAAGTGGGCACCCATTGGCCGTTGACCAGCTGCGTGTTCCAGCCCACGTGGTCCCAGTGCAGATGGGTGCACATCACGAAGTCGACCTCCTCAGGGCGCACGTTCGCGGCACGCAGTGCGGGCATGAAGTCCGTCGTCAGATGCGAGAAGATGGGGCGAAAGCGCCGGTCCTTGTCGTTGCCGCAGCAGGTGTCGACCACGATGGTGTATCTGCCGGTGCGCACGACGAAGGCGTGAAAGCTCATCATCAGCTCGCCCTTGTCCGAGAACTGCCCGGCGGGCAGGTCGCGGATGCATGTGGCGAGCATTTCCTCGGTCAGGTCGGGAAAGAACTGGCGCGCGGGCGTGAAGGGAATCGATTGTTCCACGACGCGCGTGACTTGAAAGTTGCCAATGGCGGTATCGGACATGTCGTTGTCTCCTGTGGTTGACGCCGCGTTCTTGTCGACCCGGCTGTCAATGAACGGTCAGAGGTATTCGTCGCTCAGCGCCACCTCGCGTATCTCGGCGGCGCTGCCTTCGCGTTTGATTTCACCGCCGCGCATGACATAGCCACGAGTGGCGAGCTTGAGCGCGGGCCGGGCCATCTGCTCGCTCATCAGAATGGTCGTGCCGCGGCGCTGCATTTCACGGATGGCGTCGCTGATGTGCTGGATCCAGACGGGCGCGAGTCCGAGAAACGGTTCGTCGAGCAGCAGCAGCTGCGGCTCACCCGACATTGCACGGGCGAAGGCCACAATCTGCTGCTGCCCGCCGCTCAATTGTCCCGCAGGTTGCTGGGCTTTTTCCTCCAGCATGGGGAACAGCGCGCAAAGCCGGTCGTAGGTGTCGCGCTGCCGGGCCTGCGAGAGGCGGCTGGCGCCCGAGAGCACGTTGTCCCGCACGGTCATTGCGGCGAACACGCGGCGGCCTTCGGGCGAGTAGCCTATGCCGATGCGCGCCCGCTGGTCGCTGCGCAGCCCGTTGAGCTTGTACCCTTGAAACGTGGCGCTTCCCGCGCGCGGCTGGACGACACCGATGATCGATTTGATCAGGCTCGATTTGCCCGCGCCGTTGGCGCCGATGAGCAGCACCGTCTCGCCCTGGTGGATCTGGATGGAGACGTCGTGCAGCGCGCAGATGCCCCCATAGCGGACTTCCAGTCCTTCAACGTTCAGCATGCGTGCTCCTCATCCGCTTCTCCCACATAGGCGCTGAGCACGTCCGGGCGGCTCAGCACTTCGTCCGGCGTGCCTTCCGCAAGAATGCGGCCGCCGTCCAGCATCACGATGCGCGAGCACAGCCTGCGGATCAGCCCGATGTCGTGCTCCACGATCAGCACGGCGCTGCCGAGCTCGCGGCAGGCGGCGTGCACGAAACGGTCGATCCGGTCGCGCTCATGATGTTCGAGGCCCGCGGCGGGTTCGTCGAGCAGCAGCAACTGCGGTTCGGTGACGAAGGCCATCAGCAGGCCGAGCAGCTTCTGGGAACCATAGGGGAGCTTGTCGGCGGGCTCATTCATACGCGCGCCGAGATCGAAGGCGTCGAGCAGCGCTTGGACGCCCTTGACGTCGCCCCGGTGGCGTCCGCCGAACTGCATCGCATAGACGAGGTTTTCGCGGACGGTCTTTCCATGAAAGGTGTTGGTTTGCTGAAACGAGCGGATCGCGCCGAGCCGGCTCATCGCGTGCAGCGGCACGCCAGTGACGTCCAGGCCCGTCAGGTGGATGGTGCCCGCGCTCGGCGGCACGGCGCCGCTGAGCACGTTGATCAGCGTGGTCTTGCCCGCGCCGTTGGGGCCGATCACGCCGAAGATTTCACCGGCGTGGATTGTCAGGTCGACGTTGTCGAACACGCGGATTCCTCCGTAGCGCTTGGTCAGTCCCTTGACCTGTAGGAGCGTAGAGTGGCTGTGGGCGTTCGGGTTCATGCCGCCTCCGGCTGGGTCTTGGCGGACGAGGGCGTGGATGCAGGCGCGGGCCTTGCGACCAGCGCACTGACACGGGCACCGAGCGATTCGAGCAAGCCGACAAGACCGCCGCGCGCCAGCATCACGATGGCGATCAGCAGCAGGCCGAAGAGCGCCTGTGAATATTCACCGCTCATGTTGAACTGCTGCGCCGCCCAGACCAGGAGCGCCGTGCCGAGCACCGGGCCGAGGATGCTCAGCCGGCCGCCGATGTAGACATAGGCCACGTAGTTCAGTCCGGTGATGGGGTTGAAGGAAGAGGGATGCGCGGTCAACAGCAGGTTGACCAGCGAGAATCCGGCCAGACCCGCGAGTCCGGCGGCGATGCAAAAGCAGATCACCTTATAGCGCCACACGGTCAACCCGAAGCTGCGCGCGAGCAGTTCGTTGAGACGGATCGCGTCCAGCTCGTCGCGGAACAGGCGCGTGGTGAGCAGGGTGACCAGCACGGCCACGACGGCAGTGAAGATCGCGACCAGCAGCACGGAGCGGTTGTCGCCGAACGTCCAAGAGAACAGCGTCGTGGCGGGCAGTCCGGCCAGACCATTGGTGCCGCCGGTGATGGCCGGAATCTCCAACAGCAACAGGTGCACGATTTCCGCCAGCACATAGGTCACCAGCACGAAATACGCGCCCTTGAGCCGCAGCACCATCAGGCCGATGGGAATGGCCACCAGCATGGGCGCCACAAAGCTCGCCGCCATTTGCAGCAGCACGTTGGTGCCCAGATGCAGGCCGCACAGCGCGGCGGCGAAGCCGCCAATGCACATGAAGGCCGGAATCGCAAAGCTCACGAGATCCATGCGCATCATGAGATACACGCTGAGCGCGGCGGGCAGCGCCACGAGGATTTGGTTGGTGATCGAGATGGAGCGCGCCGAATCGGAGAAGGCGGGCACCAGCAGGGTGAGCAACACCAGCGCGATCACCGCGCGAGCGAACCAGTCGGCCTTGAGCGGCAACTGGTACCAAGGCGAGGGGGATTTCATTGTCAGGCTCCGCGAACTTCACGGCCGAACAGACCGGATGGTTTGAATACAAGAATCAGCAACACCAGCATGAACAGAATGAGGCTGCCGCGCGAGCCGCCTACGTAGACGCTGGAATACGCTTCCACCATGCCGACCAGAACGGCCGCGGCGACGCCACCCCACAGGCTGCCGAGGCCACCGAGAATCACGACGATGAACGAGGTGGCGAGCACGCGGTCGCCGATATGCGGCTCGAGCGCGAGGATCGGAGTGACCAGCGCGCCGGTCACTCCTGCCAGCCCGGTCGCGACGCCGAACGCCAGCGGAAACAGCAGTTTGGCGCGCAGACCCAGCGTGCCCGCGACTTCGCGGTCGCTTGACAGTGCGCGCAGCGAACGACCGAAGTTGCTGCGGTACATGAGTACCCAGACGCCCACGATGATGAGTGCGCACACGCCGATCACCACGAGACTGGACAGGGGAAGCATCAGCCCGGCGAAGTCGAGGACGCCCTCGACCGGGAAGGCGAACTGCGGAGACTCCGAGCCGAACTTCACGACCAGGCCGGTGGTGATGATCGACGAGAGTCCAAGGGTCAGCATCAGCGTCGCGAGCTCGTCGTTGACGCGGCGCTCGATGAACACCAGCTCGAACAGGCTGCCGAGCGCGGCCGTCACCAGAGCCGCCGCGACCACGGCCAGCCAGTAGGGCCAACTGAAGAACGACACCATGGAGTACGCGACATAGCCGCCGAGCGCATAGAACGCTCCGTGGGCGAAGTTCATCACCCCGATGATGCCGAAGATCATCGTGAAGCCAAGCGCCAGCAGGGCGTACTGCGCGCTCAGGCCGAGGCCGATGAGCGCGGTCGAAAAGAACATGGACATGAGAACAACCGTCTGCAAATTGCGTCAGCGGCTCACTTGCCGGTCGCCGCCGGAACCTTCAGCACCGGTAGCTCCTTGCCATCGACGATCATGCCCACGCCGAAGGGCAGCGACATCTCCTGATTGATGCCGAAGAACTCCTGTCCGATCCACAGGCCCTTGCCCATGCTGGGGTCTTCCACCGGCATGGAACGCAGCGTCTGCGCGACTTTCTGTGTGTCGGTCGTCCCGGCGGCGTTGATGGCGCGGATGAGTTGGCGCGTGGAGGCGACCCACTGGTAGAAGAGCGTGATGTCGGGCGGGTTCTTCTTGAACGCCTCCTTGTAGTCGGCATCCACCTTGTCGATGGCCGCGTCGCGCACCACCGGCTCATACCAGTACATGTTCTTCACCACATTGGCTCCGCCGGCCACGCGCAGGATCTCCGGCGTGCTCGGGCCGCCGAGGCGGCCGATGGCGCCCTTGAAACCCGATTGGCGCAGCTGCTTGACGAGCGTGCCTGCATCACCGGCCGGTGTGGAAACCATGTCCACCGCTTCCGGACTGCTGCCGAGCATACGCAGCACGATCGGCGAGAAGTTGGTCGTGCCGCGCGCGTAGTATTCCTCGGTCACAGCCACGCCCGTCTTCTTGTACCACTCGGCGGCCACGGTCGCGATGTCGGTTCCCGCCTGGTCATTCGGCGCCACGATCACCACCTTCTTGAAGCCGAACTTGGTCTTGGCCTCGTTGATGATCGGACCGGCCCAGCCGCTCGGACCCGGACCGATGTGGAACACCAGTGGCCACTTCGGCCCGATGGCGTCCTTGGCATAGCTGCTCGCCATCACCAGCATCTGATTGCGCACCGCAATCGGCTTAAGCCCGGTGAGCTCGTTGGAACCGATGGGCCCCATGATGAACTTCACGTTCTGGCTCGTCAGCTCATTCGCCGCACTCGCCGCAGCCTCGGCGGAATACTTGCTGTCGATGGCCACGAAGCTCAGCCTGCAGTTCTTGCCGTCAACCTTCACGCCACCAGCGTTGTTGGCCTCATGCTGAGCCAGCGCCACTCCTTCCCGAAGCGAAACGCCCCACCCGGTAGCAGGCCCGGACAACACCGCCACCAGCCCGAATTTCACTTCGCAATCCGCAGCGGTCGCAGCATGGCTGCCGACGGATGCAAGACTGGTCAGGGCGGTTGCGCACAGCGCGGTGCGGATTCGATTTCGCATGGTTGTCTCCGGTTGAATGGTTCGAGTTGAGAGTCTGGAACAGATGGGAGGCGATGATACATGAAACGGTTCATTTGAAACTGGGATTTGTTCATCCTAGGGAATTTACCAATAAGGGATCAAGTTCCATTCGCGCACCTCAAGATGCTGGAAAACTGAGTAACCAGAGGAAAAAATAGGCTTTATAACCGAAAAATTCAATGATAAATCTCCGCAATTTGTGCATTTTTGCGGTGAAAATTCGAGTGCTGACACTACGTTCCAAATGGCTAGTCAAGGTCGGCTCATTGGACAATTCATGCTGAATAGGTGAATCGGTTCAAATTTTTGCATCCTCTGATACTGATCGTCCTGGATGCACAGATCAATAGGTCGACGCGACCTTCTTGACAGGCTGTGGAATCATCCGTAGATTGGCTTAGGTGAACAGCCCTCGGGCCCCACGCAGCGCCTTAACTCTTGAAAGGCGCACGCACTGACTCCCAAGGTCAGTGGCAGAGTACTTCTTAAATTTGCAACCCGGACAGGGAACACGTTTTCCTGTCCTCAGCTTTTGGCTGTCGGGTGGATGCGTGTCTCTCCAGTCCTTTTCATTGGAGAAAATCATGACCGCTACGACCACTCAAAACACCGACCATTTCAACCTGCACGTCAACGGCGTCGGTTACCTGAACCGTGTGCGCTGGGTTGAAACGAAGAGCAATGGCCGCAAGGCTCAGCCTTTTCTTGCATGCTCGATTTCCGCCTTGCGTGGAAACTCCGAGCAACCGGACTACACCTACTTCGACCTTCGGGTCAGCGGAAGCGAGGCCATCCAGATGGTCGAGCAACTGATGGTGGATGTTGATGCGCAGCGCAAGGTTGTGCTGTCTTTCCGGATCGGGGACATCTACCCCCATCTGTACATGCGCGACATTCGCGACGATCGTGGCAATCGCACGAACGGTCGCGAACCGGCTGCGCTTATCAAGGGACGCCTGTTGCTCATCAACAGTATCTCCATCGATGGCGAGAACGTGTACTGAACAGCCCCGGGTTTTGAGGATGCTCCAACACGAGAGAAGATGGAGCTATGAACAAGTCACCGAAGTTCTCCCCGGAAGTGCGCGAACGCGCTGTGCGTATGGTGCAGGAGCACCGAGCCGACTACCCCTCCCTGTGGGCAGCTATTGAATCGATTGCCCCAAAGATTGGCTGCGTGCCACAGACCTTGAATGACTGGGTCAAGAAGGCCGAGGTCGACAGCGGACAATGGCATCTACAGCGCCAGCAGTGCAGGGAACCTGATCACGCAAACGACGATTGGCGTGAACAATCAATCTACGTCAACGATCTATGTGGCCCAGCCGTCGTTGGCGGGGACATATCGAATCAGTGCGCAGATCGCAGGTGTGACCAGTCTCACGAAGTCGGCAGTGCAGACAGTGTCCGCGTCGCAGCAAGCGCTGAAGCTGACGGCCCGTGGAACGGGTGGCAAAGCGATAGTGGGCAAGGGCTTGTACACCTACGGCTCCGAGGTCTATGTGGAGCGGGTGGTCAATGGCGTAGTGAGCAGCGGCGCGGGCGCGGACGCGGTGATGGTGAACCTGCGCTGTGTGGAGACCACGATATGCAGTGCGCCGGCGACAGTGACGATACCCGCCGGTTCGACGTCTGCGAGCATCTGGGTCGCCGGTGTGGAACTGGGCACCACTCAGCTCGAGGCTACAGCCGTTGGTGTCGCCGCAGCCACGCCAGTCTCCGTGGAGGCGATTCAGCCTGTCCTGTCGTTCAGCTCTCTGGATGGTCAGCGCACGACGACAAGCGTGCGTGACGGCTTCAGCATGTCTGTGTCGACACCAGGAGCCGCCTATTCCACAAATCAGTACGCACTAGTAGCGCTGACTGTGCAACTGGAGCTTGCTGATCAGGATCCGGTGGCGGAGTCGACGAGCTGCCCAGCTATATGAACGGTGGTGCTGGTCTGGTATTGAACGGACCGGCCTACACACTGGATTCGGTCAAGGTATCGAACAGTGCGGTTGGCATTCGCGTAATAGGTGCGGGGAGCCCAACCATCACCAAATCGCGCCTGACTCAAAACGGGATCGGTCTGCTCGCGGAACAGAATGCGACACCATCCATATCGACATCAGAGATCACGGGCAACACCCAGTTCGGCGTCAAGAACCTTGTTCCTGCTTCCGTCGTGATGGCTCAGGGCAACTGGTGGGGTCACGCGAGCGGCCCCAAGGATTCGGTGAGCAATCCGAGTGGACAAGGTGATGTAGCGAGCCAGGGGGTGAACTACGGCTCGTACTTGACCGGCCAGCCCATGCTGTCCTGCTACATCGAGTCGGCCTCTGGGTACCTTACACGTTCGCGCAACATCAGTATTCGCGTCTATTGCCCGCAGGCATCGCTGTACAGATTGCAGGAGTCGAACAATTTCGCCGGCGGTGAATCACTCAGCATGAGTGCAAGTCCGTTCCTGACGCCATTCACACTTTCTTCAAGTGCGGGCGAGAAGATGGTTTATGTTCGATTCGTCTCCGATCAAGGCGTCGCAACAATTCTGTCGCTCCCTCAGGCGATCACATATGCGCCAAGCGGACCTCTCGTCCAGTTTGACGCCCCCCAGGCGGGTGCTGTGCTCAATTCGGACACACTCATTTCAGTCAGCGCGACCGATCCGGAGGGTATTCGCGATGTTGAAATTCTCATTGGCACCCAGCGTCTGGCATTGTTGACGGCTCCGCCGTATCAAACAACGTGGTCCATAGCCGGCGTTCGCAATGGAAGCTATACGTTGCAAGCGAAGGCGACAAGCTCGCAGGGATTGACGGCAACAAGCTCTCGCATAGTTCAGGTTGCGAAAGCGGGTGGCACAGGACCCGCGATCACTGCGTCATTTGCAGGCGCTCCTTTGAGCGATGGTGCCACCATTGTGTCGGCCGGAACCCTTGTCGTGGCGGCCGAGAGTGCGGTAGGCGTCTCACGCGTGTCGGCATCGGTGGATGGGGCGGTGGTTTTTGAGCGCGCCTATAGCAATATCAGCCCAGCTACTTACAGCCAATTTCTGGACTTTGCGCAACTTGCAAACGGATCGCATAGCTTCGTAGTCAGCGCAACAGATGCGGATGGACTTGTTTCCGCTCTGACCATACCGTTCACGCTGAACCTCAGTGCACCAGTGGTCCCACAGATCACATCGCCTGCGAACAACGCCAGCATCGCCAATGCGCAGTTGCTGGTGTCAGGAACAGCGGCCGCGGGATCCTCCGTCCAGGTTTATGTGGATGGAAGTGCTTCGGGCACGCCTGTATCGGTCACTGCGAATGGAGTGTTCTCAACATCAGTGACACTGGCGGGCGAGGGCGTCCATCAACTCACAGCTACAGCGACCAATTCACGCGGGACAAGTCCGATGAGCGCGGTGGTCAACGTAACCTACGCATCAGCGCCTCCCACAGTCAGCTTTGCTGCGCCCGCTCCCAACGCAATCTTGACCGAAGCCGCCACCATCACCGTGGTGGCGTCCGCTCCAGTCGGAATATCCAGGGTCGAGCTCTACGCGAACGACTCGCTGATCGCCTCGCCAGTTCAAGCCCCGTACTCTGCAACGTGGGATGTTTCCGCAGCAGCTGAGGGGACCTATGTTCTCAAGGCGGTTGCGTTCAGCACCGCTGGCAAATCAGCGCAGGCCACCCGTCAGGTCACGGTCAAGCGAAAGGTCGTGGAGCCCGAACCACCCAAGACACCGTATACGGGGTCGGTGACGGGTATCACTCCGCCGGTCTCCTATGGCGCTGAGCGTATCGTCATCACTGGTGCGGCAGTAGCTCGCGAGACGGGTCAGTTGATTCCCAACGCGGCATTGCGCATCGTGCTGGACATCTCGGGCTTCAAGCGCCGCATCAACATTGCAACGGACGAAACGGGCCAGTACCGCTATGAGTTTGTCCCTGCCGTCAATGACAACGGAACCTACGTAGTCTCGGTCGTGCACCCCGACGAAACCACGGCTGCTGAACAAGGGCGGTTTGTCATCAATCGCCTGAGCTTTGATCCGACGATCTACAACCTCACGGCGCCTCGTGATTTCGCAAGCGAGGTGAAAGTCACGGCCCGCGCCACAGCAGGCACAGGTGCCACTGGCGTGCGTTGGGAAGCCGTCGCCGCCAACCAGCCGTCTGGCAGTCTGCCTCCCGGAATTTCTGTGGAGCCTGCCGCGCCCATCAACATCCCTGCCGGTGCATCCGTTCCCATGGTGATCAAGTTCCTCGGTAGCTCATCAGCTGGCGAAGTGGGGACGGTTGTCTTTACGGCTTTTGCCAACGAGACAGGCAGTATTCCCAGAGGCACGCTCACGCTGAACTACAAGCTGGTGCAGGCCATGCCATCCCTGTACACCTCGCCCACCTATATCCAGACAGGTGTGCAACAGGAGAACTCCGTCACGGAGGGCGTCATCCTGGGCAACCGCGGACTGGTAGCTGCGCAGAACGTGCAAGTGAAACTGGCGAACAAGGATGGCAGCGCTACGCCCAGTTGGATTTTCCTGGCCAGTGCCGGAAACATCGGTGCTGTCGATGTGGGAGCGCAGATTCCACTTCAGGTAACGGCCAGCCCGGACAAGAGTGTCGCCAACGGCATCTACAACTTCAACATGTTGGTTACTGCAGGAAACCAGGGGACGGGAACCATTCCCGTCTCGGTCGCCGTCACCCAATCCGGTCAGGGAGGTGTGACTTTCCACGTCACCGACATCTTCACGGAGACACCGGACGCCAATGGCAATCCCATTGAGGGCGTAAAGGGTGCACGCATCACATTGCAAAACGAAGCTGTGCTGACCTACACACGGACCTTGACCACCGACGTGACAGGCAAGGCCACACTCACGGATCTGCCGCCGGGAACCTACACCTACCGAGCCAGTGGTCCACGGCACGCAGACAAGAGCGGGCGAGTGTTTGTACGACCCGGAATCACAGTTCCTGAAAACGTTCACCTGAAGTACCAGACGGTAAGCATCGACTTCAGCGTCACGGAGACCACGATTCCGGATGAATACCACGTCAACCTGGAAGCCACCTTCCAGGCGCAAGTCCCCGCACCTGTCGTGCTGTTGGAGCCGCTGTCGATCAATCTGCCGGATCTTCAAATCGGTGAGGAATTCACCGGTGAGCTGCGATTGACCAACTACGGCCTGCTTCGCGCGGACAACGTGAAGTTCACTGCACCAAAGTCGGATGACTTCTACAAATATGAATTCCTTGCAGACATCCCAACGACTTTGGATGCTAAGCAACGCATCGTGATTCCCTACCGCATCACCGCGATCAAGCTGCATCCGAAGAGCATCGGCTTCACCCGTGTCCAGACATCAGAGATGACACAGGTACGCCAAGCGGTCACCAAGGGACTGACGACCAAAGCGGGATCCTGCTCTTCCTATGCGGCCTGGGCCACTGCCGAGTGCGAATGGACATGTGCGAACGGGCAGCCGGACGGAAGTGCGACCTCATCCACCTTCAGTCGTCTTGTTGGTGGGAGCTGTGGAAGCAGCGGGAACAACACACCCTCGACAGGATGGACTGCACCAGGTGTTCACTGGAGTTCGCCATGGGGCGTTGGTGGTTGGACCGGAGGAGGAGGTAGTGGAACGCCTATTCCGGGAGCACCGGAATGCACCCCGTTTTGCCGTGGCAAATGCTGCGCTTCAGGAGGTTCCGGCCCGGGAGGCGGAGGCGGAGGCGGTTCATGGTAATTCTCCACCACTTCATTTCTTGCCTGCAACCACAGTCTGGCAATCAACAACACAGGTTTGAAACAGAGGGAGTCCGCATGGACCATGCATATTCAGGAGCAATGTGACAATGTCAACAATAGCCATATCAACGAAGGCAATCTGACAGGGAAACTGCGTTGCATTGCTGTAGCCGCATCAACGATGGTGATGGCCTTCACGGGCTCACTCGCTCTCGCGCAAAGCGGTATTGGTGCCGTTGTGCCCAACACCACTCTGAGTTTTTCTGCTGTTGAAGCCGCAAGCGAGCCAACAGTGCGCTGGCCCAACGGCGAGTATCAAGAATCCAATATTGATCTGCGAGTCAAGGTGTTGGGCGGAACGTTGGACATCGCGCGTACTTGGAGCCAGGGCCGTTGGTGGCTCAATCCAGCTTGGGCTCCATTGAATTTCGAGCTCGATCCCTTGGGCAATGAAGCCAAAATTATCGAACGTGCGGGTGTACTGTATGAACGCAGTGGCCAATCGGGCTTGTACATCGCAAAGACCAAAGGCAGCGCTTCTGTCTTTATCAAACAGTTGATTGACGCCCAAAATCAGCCGCAGGGTTGGCAGTGGTACGACCGGTTCGGCAACACCATTAACTACGACACCACCGGGCGTATCTTGAGCTACGCTAATTCTAGTGGCGTCAAGGTGAGTTTTGCGTATGACAGTGCCACCACGGCGCGCATCCTCGATCACTTTGACAAGACCATTTACACCGTCACCATGTCTGGTGGCTTGATCACCAAAGTCGAAGATCTCACGGGCCGCAGTGTGGGCTACCAGTGGAATGGAAATCGCCTCACTCAGGTCACTGACGTGATGGGTAACCTCTGGAAGTACGAGTACGACGGCAATGGCCAGATCACCAGCCGCACAGATCCGCTCGGCGATAAGGTTACCGTGCAATACAGTGCCAGCGTGCCCGCACCTGCGCCCATGCTTGCGTTGGGAATGAAAGGAGTCATCGTCAGCCCCGCAGGCACCAGCGGTACCACACAGAAGCTCGCCAACCTCTGGGGCGCAGGTCGGGTCGGGCTGTTCGATGGCAGTGGTTGCAGCATCACCGGCAAGAACACCTACATCCGGGAAAAGCGCCAGTTCAATGTGACGTATACAGATTGCCGCAACAACGTCACGCTGTATGTCTATGACCTACAGGGCAATCAACTCTCCAGCACATTCAATGGCAAGGCACGTAACGCCAATACATGGGATGGCGAGTATGTGCAAAAGGAGACGAGTGCACGTGGCTACAGCACGACCACGCAGTACGACACCAACTACCAGCCGCTGCAGATCACGTATCCGGATGGAAGTGTGGAGAAATTCACTTACGAGCCGCGTTGGGGATACAAGAGCAGCTACACCAATCAATTGGGCGTGCTAAGTACCAGGGGCTACGACAGCAAGGGGAATACCACGGAATGGGTGGAAGCCAAAGGCTTGCCTGAGCAACGCACCACACGATATGTGTATGACCAATATGGTCAGCTAACCAGCACGACACGCGGTGCAGGTGATGCAGCAGGTGCGGATGCGGTGACACAGAGCGTTGCCTACGATAGTGCGGGTAATGTCACGGCGCAAACGGATGGAGAAGGGCATACCCGAAAGACTGCTTTTGACCAACGCGGTGCGCCAACCAGCAGAACTGATGCACTGAATCGCACGACGACATTCAACTTCGACGCAGCAGGAAATCTGGTCAAGAGCACGAATCCATTGGACAATGCGACGCAGATGAAATATGACGCCCGGAACCGGCGCACGCATGTGATCAGCCCGATGGGGAATACACAAGTCACGCGCTACGACATCGAGGGGCGGGTGATTGAAGTTCTTGCGCCGGGGGAAAAGGAGGGCGCGGGGCGGCGAACGGTGTATGACAGCAATGGGTGGCCCACACAGTCAATCAGCCCGAGTGGACTCATCACCGAAACCAGTTACGACCAAGAAGGAAGAATCACTTCGAGCAAGGATCCTGCGGACAATATCACAAGTTATAGCTACGGAGAGGATGGCACGGAGCAGGCCGGGCAACTTCTGGCCACGCAATACCCCACCTACAAAGAGACGTACCAGTACGACCAGCAGGGGCGCAAAACTGCAGTCACCCAGCATCTTGGCAATAACCCGACGAGAGTGCAGGGCAGCACTTTCGATGCACTGGGCCAGCAGGTGGCAAGCACCGATCCCGCAGGCAGGACATCGCTTATCCAGTACGACGGATTGGGGCGAACGATCCAGACGACAGACCCCGCCAGTCAGAGTACAAAGCAAGGCTGGAATGCGTTGGATCACCTCGTCACAGTCTCAGATGCGAACGGCAATACGCACCGCTTTGAGTACAACAAGGCAGGTCAGCAAATCAAGGAGACGCGACCAATGGGCGCGTCAATTCGGTATGTTTTTGATGCCGCTGGGCAGCTTATCGATGCAGGCAATAACACGCGCAACTATCAGTATGACGTTGCTGGGATGATGATCGAAGAAATACACAAACTTGAAGATCGACAAACTGACCAGCATGTCTCTTATAACTACGACTCTGATAGACGATTGACCGGGTACAAGCAACAAGACGGCAACGAAAAATTGATTAGTAGCGCCAGTTACACTAAAGATTTTCAGGGTCGTGATATTCAAATCCGTATTGCCTATGGAAAGGCTGATAATTCAGAAGACGTTGGCTTTACTGTTGAGCAGCATTTTAATGCGGATGGTCAGCTGACCAGCCATACTTATCCGGACGGCAGTATAGGGGGTTATTCGTATAATCATGGATTACTTTCTAAAGTAGCACCCCCCAATCAAGGCGTGATCACTTTCGAAAACTACCAATGGACAAGAGCCACAAAAATTCAAAATCCAGGTGCTAGTAAGACCCTTGTGTTGGATGAGTTGCAGAGAGTGGTGGGTATTGAAGTTAGAAGTGGTTTAAAGATATTGGCGAATCATCAATATAAATATGACCAGGCAGGAAATGTTATAAGAATAAATACGGATCTAGGTGAAACGCTGTATGAATATGATACATTGGATCGCATAAAAAAGCATATCCAGACCAAAGTTTACAGAATTTAGGACTACCGGTAGAGGGGTACACCTATGATTCAGTGCATAACCGCGTCAGCAGCGTGCATCAACCGGGGATATGGAGTTACAATCAGGACAACCAACTCACGCGCTATTCAAAATCACTAACTGATGCTGGACAACAGAAGGGTGTAGGAGTGCATTACTTTCCTCAAGGCTCCATTGTCATGGAAAGCAGTAGCACAGAAGAAAAGCAATATAATTATAATGCGGCAGAACGCATGTGAAATATCAAAAAAAATCCTGTAGATCAGTGTTCTCAAAATACTGAAGGACAATACAGGTACGACCCCATGGGAAGAAGAATTAGTAAAATAGTTACACGGGGGGAGGCAGATTGAAGTTACCTATTTTGTGTACAGCGACATAGGATTACTGGGTGAGCTTAATAAAGATGGCGAGCTAGTGCGCGCCTATGGGTTCAATCCGGTCTCAGCGGAGAGGGGACTGTGGAGTGGTGACCTGATATGGCAGATTGATGTTTTTGGAAATAGCCTCCGAAACGAATCGAATCATTTTTCTTTTATTCATACTGATCAGGTATCTGCGCCATTCATCGCCACAAATGCAAATGGAGATACTGTTTGGAGTGTGATCAGCAAAATCCTCATAGCAAACAGTCCTGCGATGGAGCCAAATTTGATCTGGAAAAAGCTAAGGATTGCTACAATGCTAGAAAAAAGTGGATGTATGAATTTAATGAAGTAAACCCTATGCATGAGAAGCAATTGGCTCAAGTTGAGGACCAAATTCTTAATGCATTGGAAAGGGTTGATAAATATTGTTGCAAAGATTGTAAAAAATGACTAATTGTGAAGAGATGTTTGAATTTATATATTCAAAAAATTTGTCAAATCTTGAATCCGCATTGGCTAAATGCAACCCAAATTTAGTGAGTGAAGATGGAGAGTCATTGCTGATTTATGCTGTAATGATGGAGAATAATGATGCTGTCGATTTGCTGTTGAAGCATGGGGCGAATACGTATACTACGAATTTTCTTGGAGATAATGCTTTGCACTTGGCAGTAAAAAAAGGATTTTTTAATATTGTAAAGATTATTGCAAATTATCAAGGGGATTTGAATGTTAAAGGGCAGGATGGCTTTACAGCACTAAATTATGCAGCATTTTTAAATGAGTGGAGTATTGCCAAGTATTTAGCCCATGATGTAAAAGTGTCAAAAGATATTCCTGATGATGTTTTTAATTTAACGCCACGGCAAAGGGCTTTAGTAAGTGGATTTGATTTGTGAAAGGCGTTATTGCACAACTCGGCCCCACATCTGCGATAGGTGTCCCATCTCGTGTGATCATATTCCCCGTAGAAGCTGGGCATTCTTCGAAGCCATAGAGGGGCGATCTCAAACTTGAAGTGCAACACCTGGCCCTCAGGTAGTTCACTTCAAATGAGTCATCGATATCAACAATTGCAGCCAGAAGAGCGTGTCACGCAGGCCTCCCTGCTTCAACAGAATTTCAGCCTGCGAGCCGTCGCCAAACTGCTCGGGCGTAGTCCCTCCACCACCAGCCGCGAAGTACGATGAAACGCGGCGGACACCGCATACGCCTCGAAGACCGCACAAAGCGCCAGCGACAGCCGGCGCGAGCAAGCGCGTGCCGTGCCCAAGCTGCATCACTCGGTGCCCTGTGGCGCGTGGTTTGCACTTTGCTGGGCTGGCTCTGGTCGCCGCAGCGAATTGCACGCAAACTCAAGCGCATGCATCCAGACGATCCCAGCAAACACATCTCGCACGAGAGCATCTACAACGCCATCTATGCCTATCCGCGTAGTGAGCTCAAGAAGCAGCTGATCGCCTTGCTCCGGCAGGGCAAAAGCACCCGCCGGCCCCGTTCTGCGGGGCAGGATCGACGCGGCAAGATTGCAGACATGCTGAGCATTTACGTGAGACCACCGGAGGTTCAAGACCGGGTGATGCCTGGGCACTGGGAAGGTGATCTCATCAAAGGCGCCAACAACCAATCAGCCGTTAGTGTGCTGGTGGAGCGCGCAACACGTCTGGTGCTGCTTTGCAAGATGAAAGACGCCACGGCTGAATCTGCGCTTGAGGCCTTCAGTGCCAAGCTCAACCAGATCGCTGAGCCCATGCGCAAGACGCTCACATACGATCAGGGCAAAGAGATGTCCCGCCACAAAGAACTGAGCGAACGCACCAACGTAAAAATCTACTTCTGCGACCCACACAGCCCTCGGCAGCGCGGCTCGTGTGAGAACACCAACGGACTGCTTCGCCAGTTCTTGCCCAAAGGAACTGAACGGCCCCGGGTATCGAGGAGGCTGGTTAGTTTAAGTTGACGCCTCTATTGAGGCATCGCTGGCTGCGAGTTGCCTCCAGTAGTTTGCCTCAGCTTCTGCCGGAGGGATGCCTCCGATTGGCTTGAGCAGTCGGACGTGGTTGAACCAGTGTACCCACTGCAGGGTGGCCAGTTCCAAGGATTCCCTGCTCTTCCAGGGGCCCCGGCGGTGAATCAATTCGGTCTTGTACAGACCGTTGATGGTCTCGGCCAGCGCGTTGTCGTAACTGTCGCCCCTGCTGCCCACCGAGGGCTGTATGCCCGCCTGATTCAAGCGTTCGGTGTAGCGGATGCTGACGTACTGACTGCCCCTGTCGGAATGGTGCGTCAAGGCATGGGCCGCTGGCTGGCGGTCGTACAAAGCCTGCTCCAAGGCATCCAGCACGAAGTCGGTCTGCATGCTGCGGCTGACCCGCCAGCCCACGATGCGCCGGGCATATACGTCCACAACGAAGGCCACGTACAACCACCCCTGCCAAGTGGAGACGTAAGTGAAGTCCGACACCCACAGCTCGTTGGGGCGGCTGGCCTTGAAGTGCCGGTTGACGTGGTCCAGCGGGCACGGCGCCGATGGGTCCGGCGTGGTGGTGCGCACCGTCTTGCCACGGCGTACCCCTTGCAACCCCATGGCACGCATCAGTCGCTCCACCGTGCAGCGCGCCACCGGGATGTCCTCACGGTTCATCTGCAGCCAGACCTTGTCGGCTCCGTAGACCTGCCAGTTGGCGTGCCACACGCGCTGAATGTCAGCCTTCAAGCCTTCATCACGCAGGGCGCGCGCACTGCGCAATTGCGGATTGCGTTGCCGGGCTGCGTGGCGCCAGTAACACGACGGGGCCATCTGTAGCACCTTGCAGATGGGCTCGACCCCGTAATCATCACGGTGGGGGTCGATGTAGGCCCTCACGACTTGAGACGGCGGTCGAGCTCCGCCTGTGCAAAAAACGCGCTGGCCGTCTTCAGGATGTCATTGGCCCGGCGCAATTCCTTGACCTCACGCTCCAGTTCCTTGATGCGCTGCGCATCCGCGGTGGTGGTGCCGGGGCGCTGTCCGCTGTCGACCTCGGCCTTCTTGACCCAGTCATTCAAGGTCTGTGGCACGCAGCCAATCTTTGGGGCAATCGATTCAATAGCTGCCCACAGGGAGGGGTAGTCGGCTCGGTGCTCCTGCACCATACGCACAGCGCGTTCGCGCACTTCCGGGGAGAACTTCGGTGACTTGTTCATAGCTCCATCTTCTCTCGTGTTGGAGCATCCTCAAAACCCGGGGCCGTTCAGTATCGCCTACCAGTCGTTGAGGCTTGAGGTCTAGGCGTTGCTCGACGCGGTCAATCATCGTCCGAGTGGACTCCACCTCCTATGTGTGATGCGCCGGTGTGGCCTCCACATCCACACTGATCCCGGCTGACAGATCGATCAGATAGTTGGTGGAATATGCGTAGAACGCCGGGCCACCCGATGCGGCAGTCCAATATGCAGCGGGATCTGTTGGGGAAATGTTCCTGGGGGCAGTGCTTGTGTTGTGCATCGCCTCGGGGGCTTCGTCGGCCACCGGGTTCGTCGCTTCCACTGCTTCAAGGTACTCGCGCACAGCGCGACTGCACTGGGTGCCTTGACGCAAATGGGCAACCTTGGCGTTTGAAGCCTTGCCCCCCGATTGGCATCAGCCTTGATGATGCTGGCATCAATGGCAAACCCTTCGCCTTGAACCAAACCTTCGCTCATGCACCGGCGCAGCACGGTCTCGAAGACGAAGCGAAATCCATCGCTCTGCCGGAAGCGGCCATGCCGGTTCTTGGAGAAGGTGGAGTGATCGGGCACCCTGTCTTCAAGCCCAAGACGACAGAACCATCGATAAACTAGGTTGAGATGGACTTCTTCGCAAAGCCGTCGTTCGGATCGGATACCCATGCAGTAGCCGATCACGAGCATGCGAATCGTGAGTTCGGGATCAATCGAAGGTCTGCCGGTGTGGCTGTAGAACGGTGCCAGATGCTGGCGAAGTTCGCCAAGATCGAGGAAGCGGTGAACGCCACGAAACAGGTGGCCACGCGGGGCATGGTCCTCAAGGTTGAATGCGTAGAAGAGCTGATCTTGAACCGAGGCCTGTCCCATCATGACGCGCACCTCCATTAATGGAGATAGGACACCAAAACGATGCAACAGTTCTACGGTTCAAGAAGAGTTTTCAACAGAATCAGCCTAATGACGACATTGCGATAGCAAAGACGGTCCTGCAGCGGTTAGGCGTCATGTCTTCCGATGTTTCCATGCAGCAGAAGGAAAACTCCGGCGGGCAGGGCGAGGTGGGGGCCAGCGCCAGTCCACGCGCATGATCGCCACCGTGGGCTCGGTCGCTGAAATCAGCGCCATCACGGTGCCGCTGTCGGATGGTCGCTGGGTGCGGCTGGACCAGATCGCTCGGGTCGAGTCCGGTCACGTGCTGGTGATCGACAGCAATCAGGATGGTCGTGCCGTTTCCATTGGCAACCTGCTGATCACGCGCATGGTGCGCGGTGTCCATCTGCTTTGTCATCAGTTCTGAGGATATACAAAAGCTGTAAGCAGTGGCAACATGGAGCGCCCCCGCGCACGCAGGGATTAAAAAACTATCAAAACCATAGCTGCTTGCGCCTGTCGGATGGGCGCTGGAGGCCAAAGACATGCCAAGTACCTCGCACCCCGCCCACTTCACCCCCCGCTGGCTTCTGCGTATGGCCTGGGGCCTGTGGGCAATGGCCCTGCTATTTGTGGGCGCCGCACACGCGCAGGCCGGCCTCTGGACTGCCAGCGGCGACCTGGCCACGGCGCGCACCCGCCACACGGCCACGCTGCTGCCCAATGGCAAGGTGCTGGTCGCAGGGGGCGCCGACGCCAGCGGAGACCTCCCCCAGGCCGAACTGTACGACCCCGCCACTGGCACTTGGGCCCCAGCAGCCAGCATGCTGGCTGCGCGCAGCCTGCACACGGCCACGCTGCTGCCCAATGGCAAGGTGCTCGTCGCGGGGGGCTTTGGCGCCGTCACCCAGGCTGAGCTGTACGACCCGGACGCCGACACCTGGACAGCCACCGGCAGCCTGACTCAAGGACGCCTGGCCCACACGGCCACGCTACTAGTCAATGGCAGCGTGCTGGTCGCAGGAGGCACCTCGAGCGCCAGCACCAGCGCAGAAATCTACAACCCCGCCACCGGCACCTGGACGGCCACCGGCAGCCTGGGCCAGGGGCGCTTCTATCACGCAGCCACGCTGCTGCCGGGCGGCAAGGTGCTGGTTGCCGGGGGTACGCCCAATGGCGACATCGGCCTCACCAGCGCCGAGCTATACGACCCCGCCAACGGCACCTGGGCTGCCACCGGCGCGCTGGCCACGGGGCGTTACGGCCCCACGGCCACGCTGCTGCCCAATGGCACGGTACTCCTTCTCGGAGGAGCCGGGGCGAGTGCAACCTTTCTCAATGCCGCCGAACTGTACGACCCCGCCACCGGCACCTGGGCAGGCACCAGCGCGCTGCCCACCCCACGCTTATTCCACACCGCGAGCCTGCTGCCTGGCGGCAAGGTACTGGTCGCATCGGGGCAGACCGACCTCGTCCCGCCCACCAGCAGTGCGGTGGTGTACGACCCTGCCACCGGCACCTGGGCTGCCACCGGCGCGCTGGCCCAGGCGCGCAGCGACCATACCGCCACCGTGCTGCAAAGCGGTATGGTGCTTGCCGCAGGGGGGAACAACGGCGCCCCATACCTTGCCAGCACCGAGCTGTACCACCCCACCGCTCAGCCCACCCTGGCGCTGGCCGCCAGCGCCAACCCCAGTGTCCTGGGCGCCAGCGTCACCCTGACCGCCACGCTGGGCAGCGCCAGCAGCCCCACGGGCACGGTGGCCTTCAGCGCGGACGGCATGCCGCTGACCTGCGCGGCCCCGCCCGCCATCAGTGGCAGCACGGCCACCTGCACCGTCAGCGGCCTGCTGGTGGGCGCGCACACCCTCACTGCCAGCTATGCGGGCGACGCCAGCAACTCCCCCGCCACCAGCGCCCCGCTGGCACACACCGTGGACAAGGCCAGTCTGGGCACAGGGCCCACGGGGGTCACCGTCAGCGGCCCCCCCGGCTGCGTGGTCGGCAGCCTGGCACTGGCCGCCGCCGCCCCTGCCGACAACTTGCCCGCTAACGCCACAGCCCCGCTGGGCGTGCTGCGCTTCACAGCCACGGGCTGCGCGGGCGCCACGCTCACGGTCACAGTGGACTACCCTGCGGGCAGCCTGGCGGGCCTCACGCCCTACAAGTTCGGCCCGGCCAGCGCAGGCGCCACGCCGGATTGGTTTGCCCACGGCGGCAAGACCGGCGACAGCGTGACCTACACCGTGACCGATAACGGCACGGGCGACAACCAGAGCGCCACCAGCGGCCCCAACGCGGGCGTGATTGAAGACCCCCACGCGATGCTGCTGCTGGCGGCGCCGCCCGGCGGCGCGCAGGCGATTCCCACGCTCTCCGGGTGGGGGCTGGCGCTGCTGGCGGCACTGCTGGGAC
Organism: Diaphorobacter sp. HDW4A; assembly: GCF_011305995.1. Taxonomy (GTDB): domain Bacteria; phylum Pseudomonadota; class Gammaproteobacteria; order Burkholderiales; family Burkholderiaceae_C; genus Diaphorobacter_A. The sequence continues at coordinate 2,218,552 of NZ_CP049910.1, forward strand.
TGTTGGGCGCGCGGGGCTGGCGCAGGCCGCTATCCCTTTGAAGATATGGCCAACCGGGCGCCAAACTCGCGCTCGATGAACTGCATGACCGCGCCACGCGTCCACAGCGCGAACTCCATCTTCAGCTGCTCGTGCCTGAATCGTTCTGAACCGCCTTGGTTTACCTGCACACTTTTGAGTCAGTGTCTGGAATCAGTCATCGCGGACATTGGCCGAGGAGATCTGAATGTCCCAAGTCAGCCGAGGCTGTGTGAAAACGCGAAAAGGTCACATTTTCGGGAGTGGCAAAACCATTCCCGACAGCGTGATCGTCGATCCCAGATCGATCTGAGAGGTCGAGTTTTCAGCTTGACCGCACACGATGGTGTTTTCACACAGCTTCAGCCTTTAACCGCCTCTCAACGCCCCCACCGTCACCCACTTCCTCACCGGACTTGACAACACCAACGAAGTAGTCACCGATCCATTCACCGCCAGTGCATCCACAACCCGCTCCAGATCGGCGGGCTCTGCAATCGCGCAGCGCACGATGAAGCAGTCTTGTCCGGTCAGGCGGTCGACCTCCAGAACTTCGGGCATGGACTCGAAGAGTTGGAGATAGGGTGCGATGCCCGCATGGTTGGTTTGGATGCGGATGATGGCGGCCAGACCTACTCCGAGTTTGCGCAGATTCACACGGGCGCTGTAGCCCTCGATCACGCCAGCGTCTTCCAATTTGCGCACGCGCTCGCTCATGGCGGGTTGGGACAGGCCTATTTGTTTGCCGAGCGCAGCCAGGCTTTGGCGGGCGTCGAGCTGGAGGGCCTCGAGAATCTGCCAGTCTTTCTTGTCGAGTTGCATGATGTGAAGATCGAGAAAAGAAGAGAAGAGGGCGCGCAATGCATGTTTCAAACCGATGGATCATCGGTTTGAGGGGCCTGTTTCCAATGGGCTGCGCTGTTCCAGTGTGGATCGTCTGCCTATCGTATAGGGCTGTCATTTACTCTTTGGAAAAACCGTCATGCAACTCATTGGAATGCTCGATTCGCCCTATGTGCGACGCGTGGCGATTTCGTTGCGGCTTTTGGGGGTGCCGTTTGAGCATCGGTCGCTCTCGGTATTCAGCACCTTCGAGCAGTTCAGCCAGATCAATCCGGTCGTGAAGGCGCCAACGCTGGTGACCGAAGATGGGGTGGTTTTGATGGATTCCACTTTGATTCTGCAGTGGGTCGAGCCATTGGCGTCACGGAGGCTCACGCCTGTGGATACTACGGAGCGGTTACGCGATTTGCGGGTGACCGGGCTTGCGCTTGCGGTGTGTGAGAAGGTGGTGCAGATCGTATACGAGCAGCAGCTGCGGCCGTCGGAGAAGCAGCATCAGCCGTGGCTGGATCGGGTGGATCGACAGCTGCATGCGGCGTATGAAGCCCTTGAAGCGGAAGTATTGAGCGCGGGTCTGGTGGCGGATGTGGCGCTGCTCACGCATGGGTCGATTGCAGCGGCTGTGGCGTGGAGCTTTACGCAACTGGTGTTGCCGGGCAGGTTGGTGCCGACGGCCTCTCCGTCGCTTGCTCGGTTTGCCGAGGCGGCTGAGAAACTGGATGTGTTTCGGGCCTGTCCACAAGTGAGTGTTGCCAATTGATTCTGTGTTGTGACGCGGAAGGTTCTTGGCGTTGAAAATTCTAGTTGCATTATGCAAATTTAATGTTGTATTATGCAACTAATTTAGGTCGCAGGACTTTTCCCATGACAAACAAAACATCCTTGGTGGACTCGATCCGCGCTGCTTCTCGTGAGATGGTGCGAGAGTTGGGGTTTATGGAGTCAACCTTGGCGTCAACCAGCTATTCGCCCTCCGCCGTGCATACGTTGATGGAGGTGGCTGCGCAAGGTGCAATGACCTCGGCGCAACTGGTGGGGTTTCTTGGGCTGGACAAGTCGAGCGTGAGCCGCATGGTGGGCAAGCTGGTGGCGTGGGGCGAGGTGGCAGAGGAAGCGGCCAGTGACGATGGTCGGGCCAAGCAGCTGAGCCTGACGGCGAAGGGACGGCGAACGGTCGAGAAGATCCATGCGTTTGGGCAGATGCAGGTGGTGAATGCGCTCAGCCACATGAACCCGTCGCAGCAGCAGGCGGTGGCGCAGGGGCTTGCGGCGTATGCGGATGGGCTCAAGGCGCATCGCTTGGGCTCCGGGCTTTCAAAGCAGAATGCGCCAGAGATCCGCACCGGATACCAGCCCGGGCTGGTCGGACGGGTGGCGGAGATGCATGCGACGTTTTACTCGGCGCACTCGGGCTTTGGGCAGTTTTTCGAGAGCAAGGTGGCCAGTGGTGTGGCTGAGTTTGCGGGGCGTCTGTCCGAGCCGTGCAACCGGGTGTGGACGGCGAACTTGAATGGCCGGATTGTCGGCTCGCTCGCCGTTGACGGGGATGACTTGGGCGACAACAAGGCGCATCTGCGCTGGTTCATTCTGGATGACGGCTGTCGCGGCACGGGCGTGGGGCGGCAGATGATGGCCGAGGCTATGAACTTCTGCGACATTCGCGGCTTTGCCGAGACACATCTGTGGACCTTCAAGGGGCTGGATGCGGCGCGCAAGCTGTATGAGTCGTGCGGTTTTCAACTGGTACATGAGGAAGAGGGCTCGAACTGGGGGACGCCGGTGACGGAGCAGCAATTTGTGAGAGTAGCTTCGAGTGCCTGAGCAGTGCGCAATGCGGTTTGGTTTGACGCAAGCCGTCGGGTGAGGGCGCTTGCTGATGCGCAGGTCTCACATCGGGTTTTTGCTTAAGGGTAAGCCAGTGGAATGGGCTTGGAAATGTCTATATTTCAGCCAATTCCGTGCAATCTTGGTGAATATCTATGCCGAATTAGGGATTGGCCTATCGTCCAGGTAGACGATGTTGCGACGCAGCGTGAACGTGATGATTGGTGCACTGCAAACAATCTTTACGTTCTATTTTCGCTTCATGACCACCGCTCCAGCCTTCGCCCCCGAATACGTCGCTCCGCACGGACTGCTCAAGAACAAGACCGCGTTGGTCACGGCGGCTGCCGGTGCAGGGATCGGATTTGCAGCGGCACGCCGTTGTGCCGAAGAGGGCTGCAAGGCGGTGTTCATCTCCGACGTGCACGAGCGTCGTCTGGCTGAGGCTGTGGCACAGATCAAAGCCGAGACCGGGCTGACCAACGTCTACGGCAAGCTCTGCGATGTAAGCAAGGAAGACCAGGTCCAGGCGCTGATCAACGAAGCGGACGAAACGCTGGGCGGCATCGACTTGCTGATCAACAACGCAGGCATGGGCACAAGCTGCAAGGTGGTCGACATGTCGGACGACGAGTGGCACAAGGTCATCGACATCACGCTGACCGGCACTTTCCGGATGACGCGCGCAGCGCTCAAGGCGATGCAGCCGCGCGGCAAGGGCGTGATCGTGAACAACGCTTCGGTGCTGGGCTGGCGCGCGCAGACCGAGCAGGCGCACTACGCGGCAGCCAAGGCGGGGGTGATGGCGTTCACTCGCTGCTCGGCGCTGGAAGCTGCGCCGCACGGCGTGCGCATCAACGCGGTGGCGCCTTCGATCGCGATCCACGCGTTTCTCAAGAAGTCGGCCTCGGAAGAGCTGCTGGCCAAGCTATCGGAAAAGGAAGCCTTCGGCCGTGGCGCCGAGCCATGGGAAGTGGCAAACGTGATGATCTTCCTTGCCAGCGACTACTCCTCGTACATGACGGGCGAGGTGGTGTCGGTCAGCTCGCAGAGGGCCTGAGTGGTGAGCGAAGCAGCCACTCTCTCCAACACCGCCGCGCCGCAAGGCGGCGTGTCGTTCCATTCGGTGCAGTCGATTGTGGACGCCGTGGGCACATCGCTAGGCGCGACCGAATGGCTGACGATCACCCAGGAACGCATCAACCAGTTTGCCGACGCTACCGGCGACCACCAGTGGATCCACGTCGATCCCGAGCGCGCGAAGAACGGCCCGTTCGGTGTCTGCGTGGCGCATGGCTATCTGACGATGTCGCTGGCAAATCTGTTTTTACCGCAGCTCGCGCGCTTTGACGGTTTGAAGATGGGCGTGAACTACGGCTGCGACAAGGTGCGGTTTCCTGCACCAGTGCGTGTGAATTCGCGCGTTCGCGGTGTGGGCGAGGTGATCGCCGCCACGCCGATGGGCGACAACGGGGTGCAGGCGCATATCCGCATCACCGTGGAAGTGGAGCATCAGGACAAACCCGGAACTGTCGTCGAAACGATCAGTCGGCTCCATTTTTGAACGAACAATCGGTGATTGGCAAGTATTTCGGAAGGCACGTGGCGAGCCGACACAGAGCGGCGAAGCCAGGGAAAGGTCGATGGGTGCGACGAGCAGGTTGGCTCGGGCGCCCATCTTGAGATAACAAGACGATAAGTCAGGAGACAGTATATGAAGGACGCAGTCATCGTTTCGACAGCGCGCACCCCCATCGGCAAGGCGTTTCGCGGGGCATTCAATGACACGGAGGCCCCGGTGCTGGGCGGCCACGTGATCCGCGCGGCGCTCGACAAAGTGAAGGTGCAGGGCGAAGACGTCGGCGATGTGATTCTGGGCATCGCGGCCCAGCAGGGCACCCAGGGCTACAACCTGGGCCGCCTGTGCGGCTACACGGCCGGTCTGCCGGATTCGGTGGGCGGCATGGTGATCGACCGCATGTGCGCTTCGGGCCTGATGAGCATCGCCACTGCGGCCAAGAGCATCATGGTGGGTGAGTACGACGTGGCCGTGGCAGGCGGTCTCGAGTCCATTTCGCTGGTGCAGAACAAGCACAAGAATTCGTTCCGTGCACAGTCCAAGGCGGTTCTGGCGGCCAAGCCCACGGCCTACATCCAGATGATCGAAACCGCTGAACTGGTGAGTCAGCGCTACGGCATCAGCCGCGAGGCGCAGGACGAGTACTCGCTGCGCAGCCAGCAGCGCGTGGCGGCGGCGCAGGCCAAGGGACTGTTCGATGACGAGATTGCGCCGCTCACCTCGGTCAAGCAATTGTTCGACAAGGAAGGCAACGTCACCGGTACGGAAGAGGTCACGCTGACCAAGGACGAGGGCAACCGCGGCGACACGACGCTGGAAAGCCTGGCCAAGCTCAAGCCTGTGTGGAAGAACGGCCAGTGGGTTGCCGAAGGCCAGTTCATCACGGCGGGCAATGCATCGCAGCTCTCCGACGGTGCGAGCGCCAGTGTGCTGATGAGCGCCAACGAGGCGCGTGAACGTGGTCTGACGCCAATGGGCATCTTCCGCGGCATGGCCGTGGCAGGTTGCCGCGCGGACGAGATGGGCATTGGCCCGGTGTTCGCGATTCCGAAACTGCTCAAGCAACATGGTCTCGGTGTGAAGGACATCGACCTCTGGGAAATCAACGAGGCTTTCGCTTGCCAGGTGATCCATTGCCGCGATACGCTGGGTATTCCCGATGACCGTTTGAACGTCAATGGTGGTGCAATCTCCATAGGTCATCCCTTTGGCATGTCGGGTGCGCGACTGGTGGGTCATGCGTTGCTCGAAGGCCGTCGTCGTGGTGCACGCTACGCGGTGGTCAGCATGTGCATCGGCGGTGGCATGGGTGCTGCTGGCCTGTTCGAGATTCAGTGATTGTTATGTCCAAACTACCGCTAGCAAAGAGAGTTGACCATGATGGAAAGCACCTTCGCCAGAATGAGTTTTGCGACGTATACATCTCCGAGCATGGCTTGCGTGCTCAAGGATGTTCCCGTATTTGACAAGGCCATCCCCGCACGCCCGGTGACGGTGCAGTCGGATTTCGTCTCGGCAGAGCAGTTCAGCCAGCTGACCAGCCTGCTGTACGAGGCCGCGATGGACACCGAGGGCTGGCGGCCATTTCTCGACCAGCTACGCAAGCTGCTCAGCGGCAACTACGCATCGCTGATCGTGCGCCCTTGCAATGCCGATGATGTGGGCCTGATCGTCTCGGCTGCCGGTGAGCGGCGCGAGATTCCCTCCGGCAATCCCAAGATCGCGATGAGCCCGTTTCGCGGCCTGGTGACAGATCGGGTGGTGACGGTGAACGACGTCATGTCCGATTCGGAATGGCGCGCTTCGGCCTACTACACCGACTGGTGCAAGGATCTCAACGTTTACCACGTGCTGGCCGCCGACGTGGCGACCAAGGACGGCTGTGTTTATGGTCTGCGTATCGTTCGCCCGGAGAGCGACGTCAATTTCAACAAGCAGGAAAAGGACTTCTGCAGCATGGTGCTGCCGCACCTGAAGCGTGCGCTGAACCTGCACTTGGCCGTCAATCAGGACCGTCAGGTGATCTCGCTCTACAGCCGTGCGATGGCGCAGCTCATGGTCGGCGTGGTCATCCTCGATCAGAACGGGGTGGTGATCGAGACCAATCCAGCCGCCACCGGCATTCTCGACATGCAGGATGGCCTGAAGGTGACGGGCGGCATGCTCGAAGCCAACTATGCCAACGACAACCGCAAGCTGCAACGCCTGATCCGCGATGCGTTGATGCACACCCAGGTTTCGCGCCTGAGCATGACCGAGGGGATGTCGGTGAGCCGCCAATCGGGTCAGCTCAATTGGGGGGTGGTGGTGCAGAGCATCTCACCCGACGAATGGACAGAAGGCAAGCAGCGCCCCAGCGTGGCGGTCTTCGTGCGGGACACCGGCGGCAAGGCCGATCCACCAGTCAAGCTCGCGCAGCAACTGTTCCAGCTGACGCCGGCCGAGACATCGCTGGCTATCCAGTTGGCCAATGGCCTGTCTCTGGAGGAGGCCGCAGAAGCGCTCAACATCCGCCGCAACACGGCGCGCGCGCATTTGCGTTCGATCTTTTCCAAGACAGGCGTGCGTCGCCAGACCGAACTGGTGCGCATTTTCCTCAACAGTGTTGCCTGGTTGGGGAATAAGTAAGAAGTTTTGAGTGTGAGAGTCCTTTGTTCGTTACTTCATTCAGGCCCGGTTCATACCGGGCCTTTTTTTATGACGCGTTCAAAGCGCATTCAAAGCGTATTCAAATCTTCTTGATTTCTTGAATCCGGTTATTTTCACCAAGCAGTACAACTTTCGGCTTCCAGAGATCAACCTGCGAATCGTCGACGGGTGAGTAAGTGCAGATGATCAGCAGATCTCCCACGTGCGCCCTGCGTGCGGCAGCGCCATTCAATGAAATCGCACCGGAGCCGCGCGCGGCTTTGATGATGTAGGTGGAGAAACGCTCGCCGTTGTTGACGTTGTAGAGCTCGATCTTTTCGAACTCGCGCATGTCGGCGGCTTCCAGCAGGTCTTCGTCGATCCCGCAGGAACCTTCGTAGTGCAGATCCGCTTCTGTGACTGTTGCGCGATGGAGTTTGGCGCGCAGCATGACTCTGGTCATTAACTTTTCCTGGTTGGTCAAAATAATTCGTGGATTGAATATCTTCAAAAATGTGATATTGCCGAGAATATCGATTTGGATATTCAAACCCACGCGCCCGGATTAATGGGCGGGCGAAGTATCCATTTTTTCTTTTCATCACTCAACCCCTGAATAAGGCATATGCATATGTCTTATTCAATCGTTGGACATTGCGCCCGCAGAAGGTCTCTCGGCGCGGAATTGTCACGATTGCGGCCCTGCACCGTCCATTTGGAGTATGTCGCCACGCCACGTCGCGGCAAAACTGAACGGCATGCATTGAATGCTCAGACTGGATCGGAACACACAGAACAACGGAGACAACGGAGCCCATGAACACCCCCTTCGACTACATCATCATCGGCGCAGGTTCGGCCGGTGGCACGCTGGCCGCGCGCCTGAGCGAGGACGCGCGCAACCGCGTGCTGCTACTCGAGGGCGGCGGCACGCACAAGGATCTGTTGGTCGACATGCCCTCGGGCTGGGGCCAGATGATCTACAACCCCAAGTACTCGTGGGGCCACAAGACCGAGCCCGAGCGCTGGGCGGGCGGACGCGCGATCTCGCTGCCGCGCGGCAAGCGGCTGGGTGGCTCGTCGTCGATCAACGGCATGATCTACGTGCGCGGCGACCGCGCGGATTTCGACAACTGGGCGGCGCTAGGCGCCAAGGGCTGGAGCTATGCAGAGCTGCTGCCGTACTTCGTGCGCACCGAAAACCAGCTCAGCGATCAGCCCGCGTTTCGCAGCACATCGCTGCATGGAAGGGGGGGACCGCTGACCGCCGCCGACGTGCCCGATCCGCAGCCGGTGACACAGGCCATGGTGCGCGCGGCCATCGAGGCCGGTTTGCCCGCCTGTGCTGATTTCAACAACGGACATCCCAACGGTGCGGGCGTCTTCCAAACCAATGTGAAGAACGGCCGCCGCTCGTCCATCGCCCGCAACGCCATCGAGCCCGCGATGGCGCGCAAGAATCTCGACGTGCGCACGCAGATGCTGGTCACGCGCATCTTCATTGAAAACGGCCGCGCCGTGGGCGTCGCCTGGCGTGACGAGCGCGGCGGCCTGCACGAGGCGTGCGCGGGCAAAGAGGTGCTGCTCTGCGCGGGTGCGCTGCAGTCACCGCAGCTGCTGATGCTCTCGGGCATTGGCCCGGCGGAGCATCTGCGCGAGATGGGAATTGAGGTGCAGGTTGATCTGCCGGGCGTCGGTGCAAACTTGCAGGATCACGCCATCGTTCCCATGTCCTGGCGCATGAAACCCGGCACTCCTAGCTTCAACAAGTCGCTGCGCGGCATCGGCATTGCGGCGTCGCTGGCCAAGTATCTGGTCACGCGCACCGGCGCGATGGCCATGCCGGGCTCCGAGTTCGCGGCGTGGTTCAGCAGCGATCCCGGCCTCCCGTACAACGACATCCAGATCCACGGCCTGCCCGTGACCGGCGACATCGAGGCCTTCATGCGCGACGGCAAGACCTATCGCACCGAAGCTTTTCCTGGCATGACGATGGCGCCATACCAGGTGCGCCCGTATTCGCGCGGCGAACTCAAACTGCGCAGCCGCCAGCCCGAAGACATGGCCAGCGTGCGCATGAACTATCTGCACGATGAGCGCGACCGCAAGGCCTTGCTCCACGGCATTCGGGTGGCGATGAAGATAGCGCAACAGCCCGCGCTGGCCGGGTTGATCGAGGAGCAGACGCGGCCCAAAGCCCATGTCCAAAGCGACGACGAACTGCTCGACTGGCTGGGCATGTACCTCGGCTCGGGCCACCACGCCAGCGGCACCTGCCGTATGGGCGATGCAAACGATCCGCTGGCCGTCGTCACGCCCGACCTCAAGCTGCGCGGCGTGCAGGGCCTGCGGGTGATCGATGCGTCGGTCATGCCGCATCTGGTCTCGGGCAACACCAACGCACCGACCGTGGTGATCGGCGACAAGGGCGCGGATCTGGTGCTTGGGAAGCCAGCGCTTGCGGCCTTAACCGGCATCCAGACTGCGGTGGCTTGATCCACCTGAACGTTCCAAAACTACAGCTACAACAACAAAACAAAATCATGAGTCAGATGACACACTTCAACCGCTCCCGCCGCTACATGCTGGTACTGCTGACCGCGCTTTCCGCAGTGACCTTCATGGACCGCCAGATCCTCGCCGTACTGCTGCAGCCGATCAAGCAGGAGTTCGGTTTTTCTGACCTGCAGATCGGCCTGATCACCGGGCTCGGCTTTGCAATCACCTTCGGGCTGCTCGGCATTCCAATGGGCCGGCTTGCGGACCGCGTCGAGCGCCGCAGCCTCGTGGCCTGGTGCCGTGGCATCGGCGGCGGCATTGCGGCGTTGGGCGCATTGGCGACGGGATCGAGCGGGCTCACCGCCTCGCGCGGTGGTGCGGCGTTGGGTGATGCGGGCGGTGGCGCGGCCTCCATGTCCATGCTGGCCGATCTGTACGCGCCGCATGAGCGCTCGCGTGTGATGAGCATCTTCGGCATGGGCGGCAGTGCGGGTGCGATGCTCGCTTTGCTCGCCGGGCCCGTGTTGGCCGAGCTTTGGGGGTGGCGGGTGACTATGGCGCTGGTAGGGCTGGCGAGTGTGGTGCTGGCCTGTGTGCTGCGCTGGACAGTGGGCGAGCCACAGCGCAGCGCGGCTGGACAGGGTGGCACCAAGGCGGCGTCTGCGGCCGAGGCTGGCTCGATCAAGAAAACAACCGCCGTGCTGCAGATCTGGCGCGAGCCGGTCACGCGCTGGCTCATCGTCGGCGCGGCCTGCGCGTTGTTTGCCAATCTGTCGTTCGGCGCATGGAACACCGCACTGCTCGCACGCCGGTTCGATCTATCGCTGCGCGACGCCGGCTGGATCTCTGCTGGCGCAGCGCTTTTTGCGGTGAGCGGCGCACTGATCTCGGGCTGGCTTACCGACAAACTGGCTCAGCGTGACCAGCGTTGGCAGATTGGCGTGCCGGTCGTTGCGCTGTCCATCTCCACCGTGTTCGGGCTTGGCTATCTGCTCACCGGAACGCAGCAGTTTGCGTTGACCATGGTGCTGCTCATGGGCTACGCGCTGTTTTCGCCATGGTGGGCGGCACCCACTTATGCCGCTCTGAGCCTCATCGTTCCGTCATCACGCAGAGCCACGGCCAGCGCCATGGTGCTGATGTCTGGCGCGCTGCTGGGCAATGGCCTCGGCCCCATTGTCGCGGGCCTGCTCAGCGACTTCTATAACGGCATCCGCCCCGGCGACGGTCTGCGTCTGGCACTGCTCACCATGGGCTGCTTCATGTTGCCCAGCGTGTTTGCCTTCTCGCGGGCTATGGCGCATTACCCACAGGCCTACCGATTGGCCCACGCTCCTGCGGTTTGAATCCACGGGCACATAAGACATGAAAAATTCCGTCTGGAAAATGATCTACCTCGCGCGCCGCAACCCCACGCTCGCGCGCGAACAATTCCCCGAAACCTGGCGCTCGCACTCCGCTTTAGGCAAGCAATGCAAGAACGTAGGCCAACGCGTCAAGGCTGTAGCCCAGTGCTCGCGCGTGTTGGACGATGCACTGCCCAGTACGCTCAGCCGCGACTACGACGGCGTGAACCTCATGGTCCTCGCCGACCGCGACTCCGGCGACGCCATCTGGAGAGACCCCGAAACCTTGGCCATCATGCGCCCCGACGAACCCCGCGTGTTCGCCGACTATGTGCGTAATTTCTCGATGCTCTGCGAACAGCACGTGCTGCGCGGCGATGGAGAGGGCGCGGTCTATCCGCAGCGCGACGCGGTGATCCTCATCGGCTTCTTGCAGCGCGAGCCCGCGTTCACCATGGCTCAACCAGTCCCCGCCAGCCTGCCCGCACCATGGAGTACAGGAGGACTCAACGCAGCGCACCGCATCGTCTGCAACACGCTAGACGCCCCCGCTCCCGTGGGCTACGAATACGGCTATATCGTGGAATGGTGGTTTGATACTGTCAAAGCAGCGCAAGAGGCTGCTCTGGCGCTGAGCGATGCGAACGAGGCCTTTGGCGACTGCGTGTTCATGCTCACACAAGTAACGCACAGCCGCCCCTGAACAAATCCGCTCCTCGCACCCAGCAGCGGGTCAACGAAGCGAGCAGAGCCGTCGATCCATCACCCCAACGGCAAGACGGGCCCTCAGGCTAGGCGTCTCACGCGTAGACAGTACTCTCGTACGGCAAGCATGAGCAACGACGCATGAGGGTCCGTATTGCCGCCCCCAAACGATCAACCAATCGAAGCCGAAAGGCTTCGTGACCAAAACACAAAAAAAGCCCGCAGAACAAAAGTCCCACGGGCTTCAAACCTTGGTAGTCGAAAAGAAAATTAAGCGGGAGTGGCTTCGGGTTCTTGGGTGTAGGCGACCATTCCCTTGGGGATGTACTTGCCTTCGCATTGTTCCAGATACTCCTGCGCCTTGGCACGCGGATTGTAGAACTGCTTGTACCAGATGCGCGCCTTGAGGAATGGGCCGTCGCTCGGAATGAACAGCGGATTCAGGCAAGGCGCCTTCTGGTTCCACACTTCGAAGTCCTGTGCAAACGCGAGCAGGCTGGCTTCCTGGAACTGGCGTGCAGCGACCACATCTGCCGGGCCAGGCTTGCCGCCGTGGGCGGTGCGCACGAGCAGGTTGTGCCAGACCTTGATCTTGCCGTCCTCGATGGGTGTGTGCATGATCATCATGAACGAATTGAACATACCGGTCACGCTCGAGACCAGGATGGCGGGGCCGTGGTACCAGGTGTCGGTGTGCAGCAGGTCGCTGGCACCGCCTTCGCCCACCAGCGTGCGGTGGCCGCCGCACTGGCGTTGGATGGCGTTGGTGCCCTTGAATTCGTTTTCGAAGCGCTCGACGGTGGAGCCGTGGATGGGGCTCAGGTGGCCGTAGTCGGCTATGTTGTCCACCACTTCCTGCGGGTGCTGGTTCAGCTCGCCCAGATAGTCCCACTTGCCGTTGACGAAGTTTTCGTCATCCCAGGCCGCGAAGTGGGGCAGGGGATAGTCGGGTTCGCCGCCTTCGGGGTCGAACCATACCCAGATCGCGCCGTAGCGCTCTTCGACCTTCCAGGTCTTCACGGCCGCAGCTGCAGGAATCGGGCCGTCGTGATATGGGATGTCGTCGCACTTGCCGTCCGCGCCGAAGCGCCAGCCGTGATATGGGCAACGGATGCCGTCGCCTTCCACGTTGCTGCCGCCGCCGTCGAGCACCACATAGCTGGTGGTGTTGCGCGCGGCCAAGTGGGTCTTCATGTGCGGGCAGTAAGCGTCCAGCAGGATGACCTTGCCGGATTCGCGGCCGCGGTACAACGCGAAGTCCTGACCGAAAAAGCGCACGGCCACGGGCTTGTGGGTGTTGAGCGATTCAGCGTCGGAAATCATGAACCAGCCGCGTGGATAGGTGTATTCACCGAGGCGGTAGTCTTTGGTGTTTGCCATGGATGGCTGTCTCCGTATTTGGTTGTGGGTGAGTGATGTTGAGCGACGCCCAGTGGCTTTGCATACTCTGTTTGGACGAGATGCCGGGCGCGAGATTGATCTATCGCAAATGGCTTATGCGCCTGCGTTTACGGGCGCTTCCAAGCGTTCCTTGTGGAGCGGTTGTAGGTCGATCATGGCGGGCGATTTGGCGAGCGGTGGGGCGTCGGCGGAGGTTGCCAGCCAGAACAGCGCGGCGGCGATCTGCTCGGGCGTAGACGCGCCGTAGCGCTGTGCGAGCAGGCCGTCGTCGCCGAGCGTGGCCTTCACTGCCTCGGTCGAGACCACGCCGGGGTTCACGCTGAACGCGCAGATGCCGCGCTTCTTGTATTCGGTGTTGATGCAGCCCGCAAGGCGCGCAATCGCCGCCTTCGATGCGCCATACGCAAACCCCCAGCCGCCCTGATCGGCGGGCACGGGCGGGTTGAACTGCCCTGCAGCCGAACACACATTGATGATGCGGCCAGCCCCTTGGGCCAGCATGCCCGGCAGGAGCCGCTGGGCGAGCTGAAAGGGTGCGTAGACATTGCCTTGTATGGTGCGAGCGAGGGCGTCGAGGCTGAGATCGGGCAGCAGTGCGTTGACTTCGCGGTCCTGGTATACAGCGTTGTTGATCAGCAGATCGACCCGGCCGTAGTGCGCGAGCACGGCGTCCGTCGCGCGGTCGAGCGACGCGCCGTCCATCAGATCCATCGCGTGGGCGAATACGTCGCCACCAGCCTCGCGGATCTGCGCGGCGGTGGATTCCAGGCTGCCCGGCAGCAGCGAGCCGTCGGGGTTGCGCAACTGGTGCGCGAGCTGCGTGCCTTCGGTCAGTGTGCGCGCGGTGATCGCCACGCGCCAGCCCTGACGCGCGAAATAAATGGCCGTGGCGGCCCCGATGCCCCGGCTGGCGCCGGTAATGAAAAGGACGGGAGCGGTCATGTCGGGAACTCTTGGAATTTTGTGCTTGAGGGCGAGTGGCTGAATTTTCTGGAATTCATCAGGCTGCTGCGAGCTTCATTTCGCCGAGGCGGCGGCGATACGGCCCGAGCGCCAGGATGAAGAACAGCACGGTGAAGACCATCAGCGAGACCACCGAGGTCAGCGCCCAGCGCAGGCCATCGGCACCATGGGTGCCTGCGAAATAGTCGCTGAGCGCGCCGGTCACCATCGGACCCAAGCCCACGCCGAGCAAAGTGACGAACAGGTTCAGCAGCGCTGCGCCCACGCCGCGTTCGCTCGGGCTCACCATCTGGCTGACCGCGCTGTAGGAGAGCGTGGGCCACCAGCTTGCGAAGAAGGCGAAGATCAGCACGAACAGCATGGCGTGCGGAATCTGCATGCTGCCGAGCGTCCAGAACGCGTTGGTCGGCCACTGGAACACGGCGATGCCGGCGGGCAGAGAGATGAGTGCTCCGAGCGCGGGCAGTCCCAGCTGCCAGCGGGAGTCGCGCTGGCAAAGGCGGTCGCTCAGCCAGCCGCAAAACACCGCGCCCACGACCGCGCCTACGCCGCTCGCGAGGCCGAACGCCAGACCGGCGTGTGCGATGCTCATGCCGTGCACGCGCATGAAGAAGGCCGGTGCCCAGACGCCATAGCCGTAGCCCGTGATCGCCGCAATGCCGCAGGCGATGGCCACGTTGCGCAGCGGCTTCATGGTCAACAGGCGCTGTGACTGGCGCAGCAGCGATTCTTGCGGAGCACTGCTCGCTGCGCCCGGTTGGGCCGCCGCCGTCTCGAATGCGCCGCGCACCGGCTCCTTCACGAACAGATAGACGATCAGGCTCAGCAGTATGCCCGGAATGCCGAACGCGAGAAACGCTGCGCGCCAGCCGTAGGCCTGGGCGATGAGGCCGCCGATAGACAGGCCCAGCAGCACGCCGAGATTCGGGCCCATCATGAAGAAGCTGATCGCGAGCGAGCGGCGCTTGGGCGGGTACATGTCGGCGATCATCGAGATCGACGGTGCCATGCCGCCAGCCTCGCCCACCGCCACGCTCATGCGGGCGATGAACAGTTGCCAGTAATGCGTCGCCATGCCGCAGCCTATAGTGGCCAGGCTCCAGATGCCGCAGCAGATCGCGACGATGGTGCGGCGGTTGTGCTTGTCGGCCATGCGGCCTACGGGAATGCCGAGCGCCGCGTAGAGCAGGCCGAACGCGAGGCCGGTGAGCATGCCGATCTGCGTGTCGGTGGCGTTGAATTCGGCCTTGATCGGTTCAATCAGGATCGATACTACCTGCCGGTCGATGTAGGAAAAGATATAAACCGTAGCCAGCAGCGCGAGGCTGAGGTGGGTGCGCCAAGTGACGGCGGGGGGATGTTGGGGTGTAGGCATGAGTGGCATCGTGCGTGCTCCGAAACTGTGCGCCATCGTCCCTTTGGACGACGCTAGGGAAATCCTTAGTACTCAATATCCTCACGGTTCGCGCCAGATAATTCATACCCTTCAGGAGACCTGACAGTGACCCAATCCCCATCGTTTGACACCATCGCCCAGCTGCAGCAGGCGCAGAAAAAGGCCTTCATTGCGCAGGGTGCCGTCAGCGCCGACCTGCGCCAGCAGCGCCTGCAGCAGGTGATCGACCTGCTCGTGGAATGCCAGGACGAGCTCTGCGCCGCCATGGGCGAGGACTTTGGCGGCCGTCCGGTGGAATTCTCACTGGCCAACGATGTGCTGGGTTCGCTCGCCTCGCTCAAACATGCGCGCGACCATTTCCGCGAGTGGATCGGCGACTCGCCGCGCGAGAGCGTCAAGCCGTTCGATATGTTCGGCGCAACGGCTTGGGTGAAGTACCAGCCCAAAGGCGTGATCGGCGTGATCGGCACCTGGAATGCGCCGGTCTTCACGCTGCTGTCGCCGCTGGCCTGTATTTTTGCAGCCGGCAACAGCGCCGTGCTCAAGCCGTCCGAAATCGCCCCCCGCACCGCTGCCGTGCTGGCAGCAGCCATCGCCAAGCGCTTTGATCCCGCCGTGCTCACCGTGGTGCAGGGCGATGCCGCAGTCTCGGCCGCGTTCGCCGAACAGGCGTGGGACCACCTCGTGTTCACCGGCTCGATTCCGGTGGGCAAGTCCATTATGGCGGCCGCAGCAAAGAACCTCGTGCCGGTCACGCTGGAGCTGGGCGGCAAGTCGCCGGTGCTCATTGGCGAATCGGCCGACATCGCCAACGCCGCCGAGCGCATCGCCGTGGGCAAGGCGCTCAATTCCGGCCAGCTCTGCGTGGCGCCCGATACCATCTGGGTGCATGCGTTGCAGCTCGAGGCGCTGATCGCCAAGATCGGCGAGGTCTACGCGGGCATGTACCCGAGCGTCACCGGCAACCGCGACATGACGCCCATCGTCAACGAACGCCACCATGCGCGCGTGAGCGGCTATGTGGCCGACGCCAAGGCGCGTGGCGCACGGGTGGTCGAAGTGGGTGGTGTGGGCGAGGCGTCTGGAAATGCCGACCGCCGCATGCCGTTCGCGCTGGTGGTGAATCCATCGCTTGATGCCGAAATTTCGCGTCAGGAAATCTTCGGCCCGGCTGTCGTGCTACGCACCTTCGAGTCCATCCAGGACGCCGTTGCGCAGATCAACGCGGGCGACCGTCCTCTGGCGCTGTACTACTTCGGCACCGATGTGGCCGAGCGCGACTGGGTGCTGGACCACACGCTGTCGGGTGGCGTGTCGATCAACGACGTGGTCATGCATCCCGCCCTGCACGAGGCACCGTTTGGCGGCGTGGGCGCGTCCGGCATGGGCCACTACCATGGTCGTGAAGGCTTTCTGCAGTTCAGTCATGCGCGTTCGGTCTACAGCGCGGGCGGCCACGATCCGCGCCGCGAATGGGGTATGTTGCCGCCGTATGGCGACCACTTCTTGCCGATGCTGAAAGGCTCCGTCACAGCCTGATTCTCGGCATCCCTGGTCCGTTTGGCGGATGCGCGCAAACGCGCTTGCCATGAATATGACCCTTCAATACCGCTCATCCAGACTACAAAGGAGATGAAAAGATGAAGGACGTATTCCGCCAATTTGCGCTCGATGGACAGGTCGCCGTGGTCACCGGCGCAGGCAAGGGCATTGGTCGTGCCTGCGCGCTGATGCTTGCCGAGGCCGGGGCCGATGTGGCGCTGTTCGCGCGCACTGAGGCCGATCTGGCCGAGGTGAAGGCCCAGATCGAAGCCATGGGCCGCCGCGCAATCGCCGTGCCCGGTGATGTGAACAAGGATGCGGATCTCGACCAGTTGATCGCGCGTACCGTCGCCGAGCTCGGCAAGCTCACCATCCTCATCAACAACGTCGGCGGCGGTGGCCCGAACGATCCACGCAAGGTGCCGGGCAAGAACCTGGGTGACATGCTCGCGTTCAACGTGGTGCCCGCCTACAGCCTGATCCAGAAGGCTGCGCCGTTCATGGCGGAAGCTGGCGGCGGCGCGGTGGTCAACATCTCCTCGGTCGCGGCGAAGTACGCGCAGAAATACTTCAGCGCCTACGGTGCCGCCAAGGCGGCACTCAACCAGCTCACCCGCAACCTCGCGCAGGACTTTGGCCCAACGGTGCGCATCAATGCCATCGAGCCCGGCACCATCATGACCGAGGCCCTCGCGCCATTCCTCACGCCCGAGCGCAAGGACCGCATGGTCAAGAGCACACCGATGGCGCGCATGGGCCAACCTGAGGACATAGCGGCGGCCGCGCTGTTTCTTGCGTCACCGGCGGCGAGCTGGATCACCGGGAAGATCCTGTCGGTGGATGGCGGGGTGGAAGCGCCGAATTTCTGAATTGATTGACTTCTGAACCGATTGACGCGGGATATCGGCCTCAGCACCGATATCCATTCAATTCCCATATTGGATCGCCTATTCTAGTAATAATATTGATTCGCATTAATGTATGATCATGCCCTTGTCGCCACTTGGGAATCGTCGTGCAGGTGCATTTCTATGCTGAACTCGTCAACTTCTTCGCGCGCTCGCTCAATGACCGGGATGCCGCGCGGGACGTGGTACAGGAGAGTTATGCGCGGGTTTTGAGGCTGCAGGCGCGCTCGGCGGTGGTCAACGACCTGCGGGCGTTGTTGTTTCGCACCGGCAAGAACATCGTGATCGACGACGCGCGCAGACGCAAGGCGGAAACCGCCGTGCTGGAAACGCTTTCGCTTGTGCAATTGGATGATGTACCTTCGGCGCAGCAGGAGGTGGAGGCGCGACAGCAGCTCGACCGGTTGCTCGCGCGGCTCAACGTCATGCCGCGCAAGCGCCGAGAGGTCTTCGTGTTGGTGCGGGTCTACGGCTTCAGCCATGCCGAAACCGCCGAGCACATGGAGATTTCCGAAACCGCCGTCGAAAAGCATGTGGTGCGCGCGGTATGTGACTGCATGGGATTGCAGGCGGTATGAATCCCGGCGAGTTTCAGGAGCCGACGGCGCGCAGGCGGCTCGAGCACGCCTTGCTCCTGCTGGCCCGTCAGCATGGCGGCAGCGGCGATGCGGCGGCGTATGCCGAGAACGCCTTTGCGCAGTGGCGCGGCAAGCATCCCTTGAATGAATCCGCAGCGCTTGCCGCGCTGCAAGGCTGGCGAGCGACCGAGGCCTGCGAGTTGCGCACGGACTTGCCTCTGCCGCCCGCGCAGCAGCAGCGCACCCAACGCATGCGCAGGCGTGTGCTGTCGGTGCTGGGTCTGGCGGGCGTGGCTGCAGCAACGGCCTGCGTGACACGCTGGCACTGGCAGCAGCCGCTGCAGACCATCGCGCTGAAAACGGGACTTGGCGAGGTGGTGTCGCACAACCTGCCCGACGGCACGCACATCGACCTCTTGCCGCGTACCCGTGCCGAGGTGGTGATGTACCGCGACCGCCGCGAGGTGCGTCTGGAGCAGGGGGCCATGCGTTTCGATGTGTCGCGTGACGAGACGCGGCCATTCATCGTGAACTCCTCCTGGGGCAGGGTGCGGGTGCTGGGCACCGTCTTCACCATCGATGTGCGCGAGGAGCGCATGAAGGTGGCGGTGGCGCATGGCTCGGTCGGCGTCTGGGCGGGTGGCGGAGAAGGGCGTCGCTATGCCGGTGCGCCCGATGTGCTGCTGCGCGGCGGGCAAGGTGTGCGCGTGAGCGCGGACGGCCTCAGTCGCACACGTGAGGTCGACGTGGGCAGTGTCGGTGCGTGGCGCGATGGCTGGCTGGTGTTTGACCGCACGCCGCTCAAGGAAGTAGTACTGCGCTGGAACGACTTTCTGGTGAAGCCCTTGCGGCTTGAAGGCGGAGAGCAGTTGCTGCTCACCGGCAGCTTTCGGTTGCGCGACCCAAATACTTTCATCGAGGCATTGCCGCGATCACTTCCCGTCAAGGTGCTGCGCTCGGCACAGGGTGAGGTGACCATCGTACAACGATGAAGGTGTCGGACGCCTTCCAAAAAAAGATCAAAGATATTTGTCCGGGTTTTGGCGGCTCGTGCGTCTTCAGGTTGAAAAACACTCCAAGGAACGCACTTCATGAGCCGCCCGCAAGAACAACAATCCGTCCTGTCCCGTCATCGCTGCAATGGGGAGGAGCCTGCGCGGCGCCCTGCATCGTCACGGCACGCCATCATGCTGGCCTGTGTGGTGGCGATGGCGGGTGCCGGCCTGCCGCAGATCGCACAGGCACAAACGGGCCAAGCGGCCATGAATGTGTCGCATCAATTGAGCCTGCCCACGCAGCCGCTCGGGCAGACGCTCAACGCGCTGGCCCGCACCTGGGGCGTGGCGATTGCCGTCGATTCATCGTTGGTGACCGGCCGCACGGCACCGGCGCAGCAGGGCGCGACGACGCTGGCCGAAGCGTTGCAGAAGGTGCTCGCAGGGACCGGGCTGGAGGCGGTTCCCACGGGCGCCTCCGTGACGGTGCAGCGCGCGCCCACGCCCACGAGCGAGCGTCTGCGCCCAGCGCCTGTGCCGGGGCAGGTGAATTCGCTTGACGAAGTGCGCGTGACCGAGGCCGCGATGCCCAGCATCTACAGCGAAGGCAAGCGCAGCTACACACCGCAGAGCGTGGAGGTCGGCAAGGCCGCTCAGTCGCTGCGCGAGATTCCACAGTCAGTCACCGTGGTTACCCGCGAGCGCATGGACGATCAGGCGATGCGTACCCTTGATGAGGTGATGAACTACACGACCGGCGTGACGCGCGAGGAAACCTGGCTGGACACTGCTTATCAGTCGCGCGGTCTGAACATCACCAATTTCCGCTATGACGGTAGCGCCACGACCTCGGTGCGCTCGGGTGCGCGTTCGCAGGACATGGCGCAGTTCGACAGCGTGGCGTTGCTGCGCGGGCCGGACGGTCTGTTTGGTGCGGGCGAGGCGGGTGGCGTGATCAACTTCACCTACAAGCGTCCGCAGGCCGAGCGCAAGACGCGCGTGTTGGTGTCCGCCGGGACCATGAGTAACTATCGCGCGGAGCTGGACACGACCGGTGCGCTCAACGAATCGGGCAGCCTGCGTGGCCGCGCGGTGGTGGTGACGCACAACCGCGACGATATGGCTGAGCCTTCGCGCCAAAAGCGTCGCCTGCTGTATGGCACGGTGGAGATGGATCTGGCGCCCGAGACCTTCGTCACGCTGGGCGCGAGCTACCAAAGCGACAAGAACCCGGGTTTCAATTCCAGCCTGCCGCGTTATGCGGATGGCTCGGACATCGGCCTGCCGCGTAACACCAACACCGGCGCGCCGTGGAACTGGATCGACCGCGAGAACACCACGCTGTTCGCCAAGCTGGACCACCAGCTCGCAGCGGGCTGGAAGCTCAAGGCACAGCTGCGCCACACGCGGTTCAACGAGGGCATCAACGCGGCCGAGATCGAGAACGCGCCTTCGCCGACCACGGGGCAGGGGGCGGACTGGTGGATCAACCAGGTCAAGACCAAGTCGCGCGAAACCGGTCTGGACGTGAACGTGCAAGGCGGCTTTGACGCCTTCGGCCAGCGCCATGACGTGATCGCGGGCTTCGACGCCATGCGCTCCAACGACGTCAGCCGTAGCCTCTGGCCGCGCATTGGCCCGGCCGACGTGTTCAATCGCGTGCCGCCGTCCGATCCCGGCTGGCCGATGAGCGACTGGGCCTACGGCTATCAAACGGTGACGCAGAAGTCTGGCCTGTATGGCTCGTTGCGGCTGCGCCCGGCCGACAATCTGGCGGTGGTGCTCGGCGGTCGCTACACGCTGCAGGACCGCTCGACCCAGCATGACAAATCGGGCATGTTGAACTCCAAGGTCGTCGAGGGCAATGTCTTTGTGCCCTACGCCGGTGTGGTGTACGACGTGATGCCGTCGGTCAGCATCTACGCGAGCACGGCCGAAATCTTCCAGTCGCAGGCGGGCAAGTTGTCCGCGCCGCTGCCCGGCACGCCGCTCGATCCGGTGCGTGGTCGGACCTACGAACTCGGCGTGAAGGGTGAACTCACGAAGAACCTGCTCGCCAGCGCGGCGATCTTCCGCACCGAGAAGAAGGGCGCTGCGGCCATGGATCCCGCCTACCCGAGCACCGAATGGCGTGGCGGCTGCTGCTGGTTTCGCGATGGCTACCAGCTCAGTAAGGGCATCGATCTGGAACTGACCGGCCAGGTCACGCCCCAGTTCCAGTTGGCTGCGGGCTACACCTTCAACGACAACGTGGACAAGCGCGCCGACGATGCGCGCTTTGCGACCATCACGCCGCGCCATTTGTTCAAGGCCTGGGGCAACTACCGCTTTGCCGGTGATCTGCGCGGCTTCAGCGCGGGTGCGGGCGTGACCATGCAAAGCGGCACCTTCCGCAAGTCTGGCATCAATGCCTACAACCCGGAATCCGGTCAGTACGACGGCGCATGGACGGCCTACCAGTTCAATGCCCCGGGCTACGCCATCTGGTCCGCGCGCGTGGGCTATGAGATCAACAAGGACTGGAGCGTGGCGATGAACGTCACCAACCTGTTCGACAAAACGTACTACAGCACCGTGGGATATGCCGGTTACGGCAACTTCTACGGCGAGAAGCGCGCAGTGCTCTTCACGCTGCAAGGCAATTTCTGATCGTGCGCGGTGGCTTGAGATGGAGATCATCACCCCATGAATGCAGGCAGGATTACGCGGCGCGCCGCGCCGTTCGTTCAGCGCCTGCTGGCGGCTGTGCTGGGCGGCTATTTGCTGGCAAGTGCGTGGGTCGTGTTCTGCGGTGCACTGTCCACACCTAAGGCGGAGGCAGTGCTCGTGGGCATGCAATTCAGCTTTGCAATCCATGTGGCGGCAGCTATCTGGGCGTTTTCGCCGGTTGCGCTGTCGCGCATGTGGTTGGGCATTGTGGTGCCGTCCGCGATGTTGGCGGTGGCCGCATTCGTGCTCATGCACTGGCGGGGGTGAGATGAGCGACCAGCACGAAAAGTCCGCCAAGAGCACCGTGAACGGCGCTGGCAGCGGTGGCTTCAGACAAGCCCATGCATGGCTGCACACCTGGTGCGGGCTGTGGTTCTCGTGGCTGCTGTTTGCGGTGTTCCTCACGGGCACACTGGCGGTTTTCGAGGATCCGATCACCCACTGGATGACGCCCGAGCACCATGCCGAGGAAGCGGCCGAGCACAGCAAACCGCAGCCCGTGGCCTCGCTCTCGCAGCGCTTGGCCTGGGGTGTGGACTACATGCGCGAACACCATCTCACCGCTTCGATGTGGGAGCTCTGGCCCGCTGATGCGCAGGGAGCGGGTGAACTGCGCGTTTTCTGGTTCGACGCCAACAAGCAATATGCGGCCGCGCAGCTCAGCACAGCCGACGGCAAGCCTATCGAGGTCAGCAAGGCGCCGCCGGTGCGCGGCACGCAGGGCGGGCATCACTTCGTGACCTTCCACTATGAGCTGCATGCGGGCACGGTGGGCCTGTGGATCGTCGGAATCGCGGCGCTTGCGATGCTGGTGGCGCTGGTGAGCGGGGTGATCACGCACAGGCGCATCTTCAAAGACTTCTTCACCTTTCGCCCGAGAAAGGGGCAGCGCAGTTGGCTCGACGCTCACAACGTGGTGGCGGTGCTCACGCTACCCTTCCAATTCATGATCGCCTACACCGGCCTTGCGATCTCGGCGCTCACCTTCATGCCGGCAGGCGTGGTGGCGCACTATGGCGTGCAGAACGCGGACCGGGAACGTTTCTCCACCGAGCTCAACGAACCAGGCAAGCCTGCAGTCAGCGGCCAGTTCATGGCGGTTCCCGAGCTTGAATCCTTTGTGCTGCGCGGCCAGCAGCTCATGGGCCAGCCGGTGCGGGCAGTGGTGATCGACCATCCCGGCGACGCATCGGCACGCATCGGCGTCTACGGGTGGAACGACGAGGAAAGCACGCTGCGGCGCATCGGTCCGAACAGCGGCATGGCGATGTTCTCTGCCGCGACCGGCGAGGTGCTGCAGGTACGCCAACCCGGCGGCGCGGACGGCGGCACGGCGACGCTCGCGCAATCGGTGATGGGCGGTCTGCACATGGTGCGCTTTGGCGGGTGGGCGCTCCAATGGCTGTACTTCATCTGCGGGCTCATGGGTGCCGTGATGATGGCCACGGGTGCGATCCTCTTCATGGTCAAACGTCGCCACAAGCATCTCGGCGAATTTGGTTCGGCGACGGTGCGCGTCTACCGCTTGATCGAAGGGCTGAACGTGGCGGCGATTGCCGGGCTGACTCTGGCCTGCGTGGGCTACCTCTGGGGCAACCGACTGGTGCCGCTGGGCATTGCGCACCGCGGCGATTGGGAGCTAGGCGTGTTCTTTGCGCTCTGGGCCCTGTCGCTGGTGCATGCGCTGTGCCGCCCGCCGCGTTCAGCGTGGAAGGAGCAACTGGCCGCGCTCGCCTTGCTGTGCCTGCTGCTGCCGGTGCTCAATGCGATCACGACCGGGGCGTTTCTGTTCAGTCAGATGCTGCATGGCGACTGGGAAAGCGCGGGCGTGGAGATGGTAGTAGTTGCAACCGGGCTGCTGGCTCTCGCCGCGCTGCGCTGGCAGTCGGGGCTGGCGGTGAGCCGCGCGCCAGCTACAAACCGTGTGCCGACCGAGGTGAATCCATGACCATGTTGTACGCAGGAATGCTGACGCTGGCACTCACGCTTGGCGCGATGACCGCACTGGCCTTGGCGATGGACCGCCATTACGAACAGTGGACGGGGCAGCGCTCCGTGCCGCCCACGCGCGCCCGATGGCTGCGCATTGCGGGCGTGCTTTTGTTGCTGCTGTCGTTGCTGCCGTGCGTTCAGCTCTGGGGCGGTACCGTGGGTTGCGTAGCCTGGCTCGGTTTCGTGTCCGCAGGTGCATTGCTGGCCGTGGCGGGCATCAGCGCGCATGCACGCTGGGCGGTGCGGGCAGTGGTGCTGGTCTTGCTGGCGGCACTCGCGTCGCTGGCGCGGCTTTGAGTGGCCAAGGTAGATGATGATTTCAATGAATAGTTTGCTGGAGCGCCGGCGCGCGTTCCGTGGAGTAGGGCGATGAACAAGGCTCGCGGACGTATTCTGCTGCTCGGTGGAGTGCTGGCGGCGGCGGCATCTGTTGCGGCGCTCTGGTGGAACACGCGCGAGCGCATCGTCTACACGACGGAGACGGTCAAGCGCGGTGATATCGAGGCGACGGTGACGGCCATCGGTACGCTGCAGCCGCTGCGCTATGTGGATGTCGGTGCACAGGTGTCGGGGCAGATCACGCGTCTGGCGGTGACGCCAGGTGCGGTGGTGAAGAAGGGCGATTTGCTGGTCGAGATCGACCCCAGCGTGCAACGCGCGACGGTGGATGCCGGCCGCGCGCAGCTGGCCAATCTGCGCGCGCAACTCGCCGAGCAACAGGCACAGCAGCGCCTCGCCACTCAGCAGCTAGCGCGCCAGCGCCAACTGACGGCCGACGAGGCCACGCGCCTCGAAGATCTGCAGACAGCGGAGGCCAACCACGCGCAGGCTGGTGCGCGCATCGACCAGTTCAAGGCGCAGATCGATCAGACGCAGGCCACGCTCAAGGCCGACGAGGCTCGGCTCGGCTATACCCGCATTTATGCGCCGATGGCAGGCACGGTGGTGTCCGTGGACGCACGCGAGGGGCAGACGCTCAATGCCACCTATCAGACGCCCGACATGATGCGCATTGCCGACCTTTCCGGCATGACTGTGTGGACCGAGGTGTCGGAAGCCGACGTGCGGCGCGTGCGCCCCGGACTGCCCGTCTACTTCACCACGCTTGGCGGTGCGGACGAGGGCGACAAGGCACGCCGCTGGCAGGGCAAGGTGCGCCAGGTGCTGCCCGCACCGCAGGTCGCCAAGGCTCAGGTGGGTGCGGCGGCCAAGCCCGCGATGGCGAGCAAGGCGGTCACCTACACCGCGCTGTTCGATGTGGACAACGCTGATGGCGAACTCATGCCACAGATGACGGCGCAGGTGGTGTTCATCTCTGCGCGCGCCGCAAACGCGGTGATCGCGCCGTTGTCGGCGCTTGCGTTGAACGGTGAGTCCACGACCGCGCGCGTGCTCGATGCCGATGGCAATCCACAGAGCCGCAACCTGCGTCTTGGCGCGCGCAGCCGCCATCAGGTCGAGGTGCTGCGGGGCTTGGGCGAGGGCGACCGGCTCATCACCTCCGAGGCCAAGACGGGCGGCGGACTGCGGTGGCTGCAATGGTGAGCGCGCAGGCGGAAACTCTTCCCGCGCTGATCGAACTGCAAGGCATTCGCCGAAGCTACGGCGGCACGGGGGGGCAACCCGAGGTGGACGTGCTGCACGGGATTGACCTGAAGATTCATGCGGGCGAGTTCGTCGCCATCGTCGGTCAGTCGGGCTCGGGCAAATCGACGCTGATGCACATTCTCGGTTGTCTGGACCGCGCAAGTGCAGGCCGCTACCGCTTTGCCGGACATGACGTCTCGACGCTCGATTCCGACGAGTTGGCGTGGCTGCGGCGCGAGGCCTTCGGCTTCGTGTTCCAGGGCTATCACCTGATCCCCACCGAATCGGCCAGCGAGAACGTTCAGGTTCCGGCGCTCTACGCAGGCATGCCCGAGAAGGTGCGCGCGGATCGCGCAGCCAAACTGCTTTTGCGCCTCGGCATTGGCGACAAGGCCGAGCTGCGCCCCAATCAGCTTTCGGGTGGGCAGCAGCAACGCGTTTCAATTGCGCGGGCACTGATGAACGGCGGGCGCATCATCCTCGCCGATGAGCCCACGGGTGCGCTTGACAGCAAGAGCGGCGAACAGGTGATGGCGCTGCTGCACGAGCTGGCCAATGCGGGTCACACCATCATCTTGATCACCCATGACCATCAGGTGGCGAAGCAGGCGCGGCGCGTGGTGGAAATCCGCGACGGCAACATTCTTGCCGACAATACCGATCACCGTGCCCTCATTCCCATCCGCACTGCGCCGCTGCAAATCGATCCCGCGCAGGCACCGCATGCAGCGGCCAACACGCTGTGGAACGACCTGCGCGAATCGGCGCGTACTGCGTGGCGCGGCATGCGGCTCAACCGCGTGCGTACTGGGCTCACGCTGCTGGGCATCGTCATCGGCGTGGCCTCGGTGATCGTGATGCTTGCCATCGGCGAGGGCGCGCGGCGGCAGGTGCTAGAGCGCATGGGCACGATGGGCACGGCGATTCTCTATATGGGCAGCCGACCGCCGAGCACCGGAGGGCCGTCGGGCGAGCTGACGGAGGCGGACCTGCAGGCGGTGCGTGAGCTGCCCGAGATGCGCTATGTGCTCCCCGTCATCGGTGATCCGACCACGGTGCGCTATGGACGCATGGACAAAGAGATCTATGTGTTTGCCGCGAGCGAACAGATGCCTGCAGTCCACCACTGGCCCGTGGGGCTGGGTCGCTTCTACACCGATGCCGAAGACCGCGCGCTCGCGCCGCTGGTGGTGCTGGGGCACAAGGCGCGGCTGCATTTCTTTCCGGACACGCCTGATCCGCTGGGCCGTCAGCTGCTGATCGGCGCTTCGCCGTTCGAAGTGATCGGCGTGATGTCCGAGCGCGGCGCGGACTCCGGTGCGCAGGACTACGACGACATGGTTTTCATCCCGTATCGCGCTGGCCGCGCGCGCGTCTATCAGACGCAGACGCAGCCCGACTATGTAGTGATGCAGGCGGTGTCATCCGAGATGGTCAATGAGGCCGAGGACGCCATCCGCAAGCTGCTGATCGCGCGGCATGGGCGTGAGGACTTCGCCATCGGCAACGCGGCTGCACGCATTCAGGCCGAAATGGCCACGCGGCGCAGCATGAGCGTGATGCTGGGTTTGATTGCAGCCGTGTCACTGGTCGTTGGCGGGATCGGCGTGATGAATGTGATGCTGATGACCGTGAAAGAACGCACGCGCGAAATCGGTATCCGCGTGGCGACGGGCGCGCGCCAGCGCGACATCCTGCGCCAATTCATGACCGAGGCGGTGCTCGTCACGCTTGTGGGCGGGACAGTGGGCGTGGCAGTGGGATTGCTGATCGGCGCGGTGTTGATTCTGACGAACGTGCCCGTGGTGTTTTCGGTCTCGGCCATGCTGGGCGCGTTCGGGTGTGCGGTGGCAACCGGACTCGTGTTCGGATACATACCGGCGCGCACGGCTGCGCGGCTCGATCCGGTGGCCGCATTGACAGGGGAATAGGGATGAGGCCACAAGAATTGAAGACACCTCCGCTGGCATTGGCCACTGCATTGTTGCTGAGTGGATGTGCCATGACGGCCAGCGATCTGCAAACAACCCATCCACCTCTGCCCGCGCAATGGACGCAGTCATCGACCTACGCAGCCGATGTCGCGATCAACAACACCTGGTGGCGCAGTCTTGGCAGCGAAGAATTGAACACGCTGATCCAACGCACGTTGGAGCATGGCAACGATGTGGCGGCCGCCATTGCGCGCGTTCGGCAGGCGGAGGCGATCGCCAGACAGGCCGGGGCAGCTTCACATGTGCAACTGACGGGCTCGCTTGATGGGCAGCGGCAAGCGCGACTGAGCGGCGATACGCAGGTCTCGGGCAACCGGTTCGGCGCCGGATTTTCGGCAAGCTACGAGGCCGATTTCTGGGGCCGCAATCGCGCCGTGTCGAACGCCGCGCTGTCGCAGTGGCAGGCCAGCCGCTTCGATTACGACACAGTGAAGCTCACGCTTGCCGCGCGTGTGGCCGATGCGTGGCTGCAGGCGCAAGCATTGCAGGAGCGCCAACTGATTGCACAGCGCAATCTGGCCAACGCCGAACGATTACTACGCTGGCTCGCTTCACGCGCGAGAGCCGGAGCTGCATCGGCGCTTGAGCTTGCGCAGCAGCGCGGACTGGTCGCCGCACAACGTCGCAATATTGCAGCGCTTGAGCAGCAACGATCTGCGGCTCTGGGCGCGCTCTCGGCACTCGTTGGCGAGCCAACCGTGGTGATGGGAACGGACATGCAATGGCATGCACTGCATGAGCCTTCGATTGCGGCGGGCCTGCCCTCGGGACTGCTCATGCGCCGCCCCGACATTGCAACCGCCGAGGCTCGTCTTTCGGCCGCAAATGCCAATGTGGCCGCAGCCCGTGCGGCCATGTTGCCGTCGCTCACACTCAGCGCCGGTATTTCCACGGGGGGAAAGGGCCTGCGCAGCATGTTTGAAAATCCGCTCTACACGCTCGGGGCAAATCTCGCTGCGCCGATTTTCGATGGGGGACGTCTGCGCGCCGGTGCGGATCTGGCGCAGGCGCAGCGTGAAGAACTGCTGGCCAACTACCGCCAGACCATCTTCGCCGCCTTCAGCGATGCCGATGTGGTGCTGCAGTCCATAGACCAATTGCAAGCGCAAAGCAGCGCACAGGCCGAGGTGCTTGCACAGGCGCAACGGGCGCTTGTCCTCGCGGAGCGCAGATACGCCGCA
Organism: Diaphorobacter sp. HDW4A; assembly: GCF_011305995.1. GTDB lineage: Bacteria > Pseudomonadota > Gammaproteobacteria > Burkholderiales > Burkholderiaceae_C > Diaphorobacter_A. Next base: position 2,247,240 of record NZ_CP049910.1, read on the forward strand.
GGCGCGGAAACCCTGCTCACTTTGCTGGATGTGCAGCGCAATCTGTACGCGGCGCAGGATGAATCGGTGCAGCTCAGGCAGCAGCGATTGCAGGCGCGGGTGGCGCTGTTTCGAGCGTTGGGAGGGGGATGGACGTCATCTTCATGAGACCGACGATGATCGACGAAGGGCTCAGAACACCAGTCCGGTCGGGTTCGACGGAGTAGGACCGGATGGTACGGTCGTCTCGGGTGCCGGGGCCGAACGCGCGGCCGGTCTTGCGTCCTGTGTGGGGGCAGGGGCCCGTGCGGGCTCCTTGGCGGTGGCCAGTGGCGTGGCCAAAGGCTTGCGATAGGAGGCGGGGAGTTGCGACTTCTTGGGATAGCCGGCCGCGTCGAGATACTGCGTCCAGAGCGTGTCGGCAAAGCCGTTGAGGTGTTGCGCGCCGATGGTGGCGAAGGGGATGGAATTGTTGCCACTCAGTGCCTTGAGGGCTTCCATGCTTTCGTTGTTGGTCACCGTGCGTTCGGTGAAGGGGATGCCGCGCGTGATCAGCAGGTTGCGTGCATTGTTGCAGGGCAAGCAGTCGTCGCCCGTATAGAGAGTGACCGGGTATCGGTTGACGACCTGCTGCAGCGTGTAGGGAAGCGCGCCGTTGCCGGTGTCACTTTCTGCGAAATCAGTGGCCGCGCTGCCCTTGCTTTTGACGCTGGCGTTCGCGTTGTTCGCGGGCGGTTGATCGGAGAAGGTCACCTTGCCGTCGGGGCCGACGCTGCGGTAGATCTGCTGGGCTTGTACTCCAACCGACACGACAGCTGTAGCGCACAGCAAGGTGGCAGCGGCAAACACGGACAACTTTCCGACTCGGCTCATTTTTCTTATCCCTCATTGATCAGACTGATTCGAACTCTCCGATCTTGCGACTGGAGAGTTGCGATCTTGACACGAAAAAAGCCGCGATTCAATTCATCGGAATTTTTCAGTTCGCCATGCCCTGGTGACGCAGCAGCGCGTCGAGCTGCGGTTCGCGTCCACGGAAGGCCTTGAACGACTCCATGGCCGGGCGTGCGCCGCCTGCTTCGAGAATCGATTCGCGGTACTTGCGGCCAGTCTCGGGGTTGGGCGAGCCGTCAGGCAGTACGGTTTCTTCGAACGCGGCATAGGCGTCGGCGGACAGGACCTCAGCCCATTTGTAGCTGTAGTAGCCCGCCGCATAACCACCCGCGAAGATGTGGCTGAAGGTGTGGGCCATGCGGTTGTAGACCGGAGACGGCAGCACGGCGACGTCGGCGCGCACCTTCTGCAGCACGGGCATGACGGGTTGTGCGGGATCGTGCTCGGTGTGCAGCAGCATGTCGAATAGCGCGAATTCGATCTGACGCAGCGTCTGCATGCCGGACTGATAGTTCTTCGCCGCAATCATCTTGTCGTAGAGCGCTCGGGGCAGCGCCTCGCCGGTGTCGACGTGGGCGGTCATGTGCTTGAGCACATCCCATTCCCAGCAGAAGTTTTCCATGAACTGGCTGGGCAGTTCCACCGCATCCCATTCGACGCCGGAGATGCCGGACACGTCGCGCTCGTTCACTTGCGTGAGCATGTGGTGCAGGCCGTGGCCGGTTTCGTGGAAGAGGGTGATAACGTCGTCATGTGTGAGCAGGGCCGGCTTGCCTTCGACGCCCGCCGCGAAGTTGCAGACCAGATGCGCGACCGGTGTTTGCAGTTGGTGGGTGTCGGGGCGCAGCCAGCGGGTGCGCACGTCGTCCATCCATGCGCCGCCGCGCTTGCCCTTGCGGGCAGGCTGGTCGAGGTAGAACTGCCCGATCAGCACCGCGCCCTGAGGTGTCTGGCGCTCGATGCGGTAGAACTCGACGGCTGGATTCCACACGGGCGCGCTGTCCTTGCGGATCGAAACCTCGAACAGCGTCTCGACGATCTTGAACAGCCCTGCGAGCACCTTGGGTGCCGGGAAATACTGCTTGAGTTCCTGCTCGCTGAACGAGTAGCGGGCTTCCTTGAGCTTTTCCGAAATAAACGGCCAGTCCCAAGGCTGCGGATCGGCAAGGCCCAGATCGTTCTTCGCGAAGGCGCGCAGATCGGCAACGTCCTTCTCGCCATAGGGCTTGGCGCGTCGCGCCAGATCGCGCAGGAAATCGATGACCTCTGTGGGCGATTTCGCCATCTTGGTGACGACCGAGACTTCACCGAAATTCGCGTAGCCGAGCAGCTGGGATTCTTCCTTGCGCAGTGCAAGAATCTCCTGCATGTTGGCAGAGTTGTCGAACTTCAGCGCATCGCCTTGGGCCTGATCCGAGGCGCGGGTCACATAGGCATGGTAGAGCTTCTCGCGCAGCGCGCTGCTCTTGGCGAACTGCATCACCGGAAGATAGCAGGGCAGCTTGAGCGTGAGCTTGTAGCCGGGGTTGCCATCGGCCTCGGCCGCGGCACGGGCGGCCTGCTGGATGTCTTCGGGCACGCCGTCGAGTTCATCAATCTCGGCGTAGTAAGCAAAGGCGTCGGTCGCATCGAGCGCATTTTCGCTGAACTTCTGGCTCAGCTCGGCCATGCGCTCCTGAATCTTGGCGAAGCGCTCTTTGGCCGCGCCCTGCAACTCGGCGCCAGACAACACGAAGCCGCGCATCGCGTGGTCCCAGGCGGCGCGCTGTTCCTTGTTGAGCGAATGAGGAGCGATGGCCTTGTACTTGGCGTACAGCCGTTCGTCGGCACCGAGGCGCGTCCAGAACTCAGTGACCTTCGGCAAGGCCTCGTTGTAGGCGGCGCGCAGCTCGGGCGTGTCGGCCACACTGTTGAGGTGGTTGATCGCGCCCCATGCGGTTCCGAGCTTCTCGGTGGCCACATCCAGCACCGCCGAAATGTCGTTCCAGGCCGCAGGGAATTCGGGCTTGGTGACCGTCTCGAGCGCGTCATTGGAGCGGGCGATCAGTGCGTCAATGGCGGGGCCTACGTCCGACGGCTGAATGCGGTCGAATGGAGGGAGGTTGTAGTTCTCAAGAAGTGGATTGCTGCTCATGTTGGAATAAGTATCGCCAAAACGCCAGAATTCAAGCGCCGCCGGAGTCGTCCGGCGGCGATTTTTCAACGCAGAATCAGCCAGCAGCGCGCTCGGCGGATTCCATGGTGTTGACCAGCAACATCGTAATGGTCATGGGGCCGACACCACCGGGCACGGGGGTAATGAAGCCGGCCACCTGCTTGACGCCATCAAAATCCACGTCACCGCAGAGCTTGCCTGCGTCGTCGCGGTTCATGCCCACGTCGATCACCACGGCACCGGGCTTGACCATGTCTGCCGTCAGCACATTGCGTTTTCCCACGGCGGCCACAACCACATCGGCCTGACGCGTCATGGCGCCCAGATCGGCAGTGCCGCTATGGGTGACGGTCACGGTCGCGTTGGCGGCCAGCAGCATCATGGCCATGGGCTTACCGACGATGTTGGAGCGGCCGATCACCACGGCGTGCTTGCCGCGCAGATCCTTCATGCCGATGGATTCGAGCATCTTCATGCAGCCGTAGGGTGTGCAGGCCTTGAAGCCGACTTCACCAACCATCAGCGCTCCGGCGCTGGCGACGTGAAAGCCGTCCACGTCCTTGGCGGGCGAGATGGTTTCGATGACCTTGTGGTCGTCGATGTGCTTGGGCAGCGGCAACTGCACGAGGATACCGTGGATGCTCGGGTCGTTGTTGAGGGCCTCGACGCGGGCCAGCAGTTCGGCCTCGGTCATCGTGGCATCGTACTTTTCCAACACCGAATGAAAGCCCGCTTCCTCGCAGGCCTTGACCTTGTTGCGCACATAGACCTGGGACGCCTGGTTGTCACCGACGAGGACCACCGCCAGACCGGGCGTGACGCCGGATTTCGCCTTGAGCGTTGCAGCACGTGCGGCGACTTCGGTGCGGAGTTGGGCGGAGAGGGCCTTGCCATCGATGATTTGGGCTGTCATGGTGCGGGAAACGGAAATCGAGAGATAAAAATGAAAAAGCTGCCGCGATTTTCAGTTCGCTGGCAGCTCGTGCGGGGATCTGTGCCTTACGCCTTTGCGGTCGGGCCGAGTGCAATCTTGAGCAGGTCGGCCACGGTGTTGGCGTTGAGCTTTTCCATGATGTTGGCGCGGTGCGCTTCCACGGTTTTGATGCTGATGCCGAGGTCATCGGCAATCTGCTTGTTCAGGCGACCGGCAACGATGCGCTCAAGCACTTGCGATTCGCGGCCCGTGAGCTTGGAGAGCAGAGCGTCACGGCTGGCGGCTTGCTGATGGCCGGTGAAGGCTTCACGCGCGTGGTCGAGCATGCGTTCGACCAGCGGCACCAGCTCGTCCTCGTTGAAAGGCTTCTGGATGAAATCCAGTGCGCCTTTCTTCATGGTGTTCACCGCCATGGGCACGTCGCCGTGGCCGGTGATAAAGACGATGGGCAGCGGGGAGTTGCGTTCCAGCAGGCGGTCCTGCAGTTCGAGGCCCGTCATGCCGCCCATGCGGATGTCGACGATCAGACAGGCGACTTCACGGGGATCGTAACGCGCCAGAAATGATTCAGCCGAATCAAAGCAACGTACGCGGTAGTCTTTGCCTTCCAATAACCATTGCAGGGAGTCACGTACCGCTTCGTCGTCATCAACGACGTAGATCGTGCCTTTTTTCGGGATCAAACTCATTCGATAGTCCTTGGCTTTGGCGTTGCTACAGATTCAGTAGTGGCGGCCGCTGTTGTCGTCAGTGGCAACCAGAAAGAGAACCGGCACCCGGTCACTTCTGTTCCATTGTAGATGTTCTCGGCCTGCATTCGTCCGTGATGAGACTCAACGATGCTGCGACACAAGTTCAGTCCGATGCCCATGCCTTCCTGTTTGGTCGAGAAAAAGGCCTCGAACAAATGGGCTAGCACCTCGGGAGCAAGGCCCTTGCCAGTGTCCTGCACAGAGAATTCGACGACATTCTGCCCGTCCAACTGGCGCGGGACAACTCGCAATTCCACACTGCGGCGTGCGGTGGGGCGGTCAGCCTGGTTGATCGATTCTGCACCGTTCTTCATCAAGTTGATGAGCACCTGCTCGATCAGAATCGTGTCTGCCATCACCTTGGGCAGGCGCGCGGCTACGTAGTGCGTGAGCCGCACATTGTTGCGGCGCAGCTCGATGTCGGCGAGTTCTACCGCTTCGTTCACCATGCTGTGAACGTCTGCGAGAGTCTGATTGGGCTCGCTTTTTTTCACAAACTGGCGGATACGCTGGATGATCTGGCCTGCGCGTTGTGCCTGATGGGCCGTTTTCTGCAGAACCGTGATCAGCATTTCCTCGCTGATCTGCTTGTTCTCGATGCGCGAGACCATGCCGCTGCAGTAGTTGCTGATGGCCGCCAGCGGCTGGTTGAGTTCGTGCGCCACGCTGGAAGCCATCTCGCCCATGGTGATCAGTCGGCTTACCGATTGCGCTCTTTCCGCCTGTCGAGCCGCCTGTTCTTCGGCGAGACGGCGCGGCGTGATGTCGGTGGCGATCACCATCTGTGCGAGACGTCCGTCGACCCAGTTCAGATAGCGCGAGCGCACCTCCAGCCACTTGCCGAGTTCGGGCCGGTAGATTTCGGCATTCTCGGATCGCGCGCTAGTCAGCGAATCGGTCGGCAGGCCCATCAGTCCGTCCTCATCATCAACGCTGGTGGGCTCCTTGGCTGGCAGCACTCCGGCCTGTGCAACCAGTTCGAGATGACCGTCGGTCTGCGAGCCAAACCACTGGCGATACAGCCGGTTGGCAAACAGCAATTCGGCACTCCCCAGCGGCGCAACCGACACAGAAGCATCAAGCGACTCCAGCACCACAGTGAATCGTTCGTGCGATGCGGTGAGTTGTTCGCGCACGCGGTTGGGTTCGGTGATGTCGGTCATCGACGTCATCCAGCCCGTCTGCTTGCCCTTGGCATCCACGAGCGGCGACACATAGAGGCGGGCGTCGAACAGCGATCCGCTCTTGCGCTTGACCCGTGCCTGAAAACCGCCCGGAACGCCTTTGCCGGAGAGTTCGTCATTGGTCTTGGATTGGAAGGTTTCGTGGTCCGTGTCGGGCCAGTACGAGTAGGGCGGAGTCTGGCCGACGAGGTCCTGCTCGCTCCAGCCAGTCATCTGGCAGAAAGCGGCATTCACATAGGTGATGCGGCCTTGCATGTCCACGGCACGCATGCCGGTGAGCATGGAGTTCTCCATCGCGCGCCGAAAGTTGGTTTCGGCCACCAGTGCCTGCTGCGCCTGCAATCTGCGGCGCGTGTGGCGCCAAGTGGCGATGAGCAGCCAAGCCGTCATCACCGACAACGCACCCACCAGCCAGAACAGCCCGCTGCCGATCACGCCAAGCGACGTGCGATAGGCTTGTGCGCGCAGCATCAAGCCATTGCCCACAGGGGATACAGGCACCTCATATTCGTTGGCGCGTGCATCGCGTGTGATCAGCGCCTTGCGGCGTGGTTCGAGCGGTGTGCCTGCGAGGATTTGCCCGTTGCTGTCGAGCAGCGTCACCGCGTAGCGCGCGAGCACCTCGGTCGGTGTGCCATAACGCAGCAGGTTATCGATCGAATATTCGCTCAGTACCACGCCCGCGAACTTGCCTTGCGATGCGAGCGGGACCTGCAATTGCAGCAGCGGCGGCACATCATTGCGCGAGCCGATGGGCTGCGAGTACACCGGTTGCTGCATGTCGCGAGCGAGCGAAAAAGTATCTGCGGTGTCGCCACGCTTGAGTGTTTCGCCCACCACGCGCAACTGGTTGCTCGAAAGCGTGGGGGCAGCGTGGCTTGCGCGAATGCGCAAACGTTCATCGATCCAGGTGACGGCCTGCAGCTCGGGGTATTGGCTGATCAGTGCTTCGGCGCGACGGTCGAATTCGGCGCGGTCCAGATCCTGATTGGAGAGGTCGCGCGCGATGCGCATGACCTGCTCCTGGCGCTCGAGTAGGCGCAAACGCACACGCTGTTGTGCATATTCCACATCTCGCTTGAGGGCTTCCTTTTCGCGCTCGATTTCTTCGCTGCGCAAATACCAGAAAGAAGCCACGATGGCGGCAAGAAACATCAGCACCGCAGCCAGTGGCGCGAGCGCGGCAAAGCGGTCTTGCCGTGTGGGCGAAAGACTGCGCCACCAAGTACGCCACCATCGCACTGGGGCTTTCAAGGTTTCTGCTGGTGGTTTTCCCGCATTGTCTGAGGCTGTCATGGCCGAGAGTTTATAGGAGCTTCGAGGGAGATTTCATAGCAAGAAAAAATGTGCGATTGCAACAAAATTCCATAATATAAAAAGTCATGGCACCATTCGAAATTTAGCCAAAACTGTGCGAAACTCCGTGCAAATTTATGGTTTTAATAAGCTATTTCCACCAAGGAGACTCGGCATGGCAGAAGCAATCCCCAGCCAAACTGGCAAAGCAATCGACCCCCAGGAAACACGTGAGTGGATGGATGCGCTGACTGCCGTCATCGACCGTGAGGGCGCTCAATACGCCCACCAGCTGATCGAGGAGCTGTTGGAACACGCACGCGAGAACAGCATTGACATGCCGTTCTCTGCCAACACAGGTTATGTGAACACCATCGAAACCGATCAGGAAGCCAAGTGCCCCGGCAATCTGATCATCGAAGGCCGTCTGCGCGCCTACATGCGATGGAACGCGATGGCGATGGTTGTCAAGGCCAACCGCATTCACCCCCCCGAAGGTGGTGATCTGGGTGGCCACATCGGTTCGTTCGCCTCGCTCGCCAACATGTTTGGTGCGGGCTTCAATCATTTCTGGCACGCGGAAAACGAAAATCATGGTGGCGACTGCCTGTTCATTCAGGGCCACGTGTCTCCCGGCATCTATGCACGCGCCTATCTGGAAGGTCGTATCTCCGAAGAGCAACTGCTGAACTTCCGCCAGGAAGTGGACGGCAAGGGCCTGTCAAGCTATCCGCACCCCAAGCTGATGCCCAACTTCTGGCAGTTCCCCACGGTGTCGATGGGCCTCGGCCCGCTGATGGCGATCTACCAAGCCCGCTTCCTCAAGTACCTGCACGCACGCGGCATCGCCAACACCGAAAACCGCAAGGTCTGGGTGTTCTGCGGCGACGGTGAAATGGACGAGGTGGAATCGCTGGGCGCCATTGGCCTGGCCGCTCGCGAAAACCTCGACAACCTCGTGTTCGTCATCAACTGCAATCTGCAGCGCCTCGATGGCCCAGTGCGCGGCAACGGCAAGATCATTCAGGAACTCGAAGGCGAATTCCGCGGTTCCGGCTGGAACGTGATCAAGCTCATCTGGGGCAAGGGCTGGGACGACCTGCTGGCGCGCGACAAGGAAGGTGCGCTGCGCAAGATCATGATGGAATGCAACGATGGCGACTATCAGGCCTTCAAGGCCAACGACGGCGCTTACGTTCGCAAGCATTTCTTCGGCCGCGATCCACGCACTCTGAAGATGGTCGAGCACATGAGTGACGACGAGATCTGGGATCTGCGCCGTGGTGGCCATGATTCGCAAAAGGTCTACGCCGCGTTCGCCGCCGCCAACACCCATAAGGGCCAGCCCACCGTGCTGCTGGTGAAGACCGTGAAGGGCTTCGGCATGGGCAAGATCGGTGAAGGCAAGAACACCGTTCACCAGACCAAGAAGCTTGGCGACGAAGACATCAAGGCTTTCCGCGACCGCTTCAACATCCCGATTCCGGACAGCCAGATCGCCGACATTCCGTTCTACAAGCCCGCCGACGACACCCCGGAGATGAAGTATCTGCATGAGCGCCGCAAGGCCTTGGGCGGTTACCTGCCGCATCGCCGCGAAAAGGCCGACGAGCAGTTCACCGTGCCGCCTCTGGATACCTTCAAGGCCGTGCTCGAGGCCACGCCGGAGGGCCGCGAAATCTCGACCACGCAAGCCTATGTGCGCTTCCTCACGCAACTGCTGCGAGACAAGGAAATCGGTCCTCGCGTCGTGCCGGTGCTGGTCGATGAAGCCCGTACCTTCGGTATGGAAGGTCTGTTCCGCCAGATCGGCATCTACAACCCGCACGGTCAGCAGTACACACCTGTCGATAAAGACCAGGTCATGTACTACAAAGAAGACACCAAGGGCCAGATCCTGCAAGAAGGCATCAACGAAGCGGGCGGCATGGCCAGCTGGATTGCAGCGGCAACCAGCTACAGCCATTCCAACCGCATCATGATTCCGTTCTACATCTACTACTCGATGTTCGGATTCCAGCGCATTGGCGACCTGGCATGGGCTGCCGGTGATCTGCAAGCACGCGGCTTCCTGTTGGGCGGTACCTCGGGCCGCACGACGCTGAACGGCGAAGGTCTGCAGCACGAAGACGGCCACAGCCACATTCTGGCCAACACGATTCCGAACTGCATCAGCTATGACCCGACCTTCGCTCACGAAGTCGCGGTGATCATGCACGAAGGTCTGCGCCGCATGGTGCAGAACCAGGAAAACGTGTTCTATTACCTGTCGCTGCTGAACGAGAACTACGCGATGCCAGGCCTCACACCCGGCACCGAAGAGAAGATCCTGAAGGGCATGTATCTGTGCAAGTCCGGCGGCGCTGGCGATCTGCGCGTACAGCTGCTGGGATCGGGCACCATCCTGCGTGAATCCTTCTTCGCACAGGAACTGCTGGCTCAGGACTGGGGTGTTGCCGCCGACATCTGGAGCTGCCCAAGCTACAACGAACTGACCCGCGACGGCCAGGAAGCAGAACGCTGGAACATGCTGCACCCGCTGGAAACACCGAAAGTGCCGTTCGTCACGCAAGAGCTCTCGAACAGCACAGGCCCCATCGTGTCGTCGACCGACTATATGAAGGCCTACTCCGAACAGATCCGCCCCTACATTCCCAAGGGCCGCTCGTTCAAGGTGCTGGGTACCGACGGCTTTGGTCGCTCGGACTTCCGTGCCAAGTTGCGTGAGCACTTCGAGGTGAACCGCCACTACATTGTTCTGGCCGCACTGACGGGCCTCGTGGAGGAGGGCAAGCTGCCTGCGCAGAAACTCGCCGACGCGATTGCCAAGTACGGCATCAAGACCGAAAAGATCAACCCGCTGCACGCCTGATAGCCCAAGGGAGACACCAAGATGGCACTGACAGAAATTAAAGTCCCGGACATTGGCGATTTCGCAGAAGTCGGCGTGATCGAAATTCTCGTGAAGCCCGGTGATACCGTCACGGTCGAGCAATCGCTGATCACCGTCGAGTCCGACAAGGCCTCGATGGAGATTCCCTCGAGCCACGCTGGCGTGGTCAAGGAACTCAAGGTGAATGTGGGCGACAAGGTCAAGGAAGGCTCAGTTGTACTGATGCTGGAGACCGCAGGCGAAGCGGCTGCAGCCGCACCGGCTGCGGCTGCGCCTGCGCCAGCACCTGCTCAGGCAGCAGCGCCTGCGCCTGTGGCCGCTGCAACTGCTCCGGCTGTCGCGACCAGCATGGACATCAAGATCCCCGACATTGGCGATTTCAAGGACGTTGCCGTCATTGAACTGCTGGTGAAAGTGGGCGACACGGTCACCGCCGAGCAGTCGCTGTTCACCGTCGAATCCGACAAGGCCTCGATGGAAATCCCATCGCCAGCCGCTGGCACGATCACCGCGCTGACCCTCAAGGTCGGCGACAAGGTGAATGTGGGCGACACCGTTGGTCAAATGAGTGCGCAGGGCGCGGCAGCCGCTTCGGCACCAGCTCCGGTTGCGGCCCCTGCGGCAGCAGCGCCCGCGGCTTCGGCACCTGTTGCCGCAGCTGCGCCAGCCGCTGCAATCGTTCCCGCGCACAACCCGACCGTGCCGCCATCCGGCAGCCTGCCATACGCATCGCCCTCCGTGCGCAAGTTCGCCCGCGAATTGGGCGTGCCGCTGGAAGAAGTCAAGGGCACCGGCAACAAGGGCCGCATCGTCGCGGAAGACGTGCAAGCCTTCACCAAGCAGGTGATGACCGGCGCGGTGCAGACCAAGGCGCAAGCTGCGATCGCTCCCAAGGGTGGCTCGGGCGTGGGTCTCGATTTGCTGCCATGGCCGAAGGTCGATTTCGCCAAGTTTGGCACCGTCGAGCGCAAGGACCTCTCGCGCATCAAGAAGATCTCGGGCGCGAACCTCTCGCGCAATTGGGTCATGATCCCGCACGTCACCAACAATGACGACGCAGACATCACCGAACTCGAAGCTTTCCGCGTCTCCACCAACAAGGAGAACGAGAAGAGCGGCGTCAAGGTCACCATGCTCGCCTTCGTGATCAAGGCCGTGGTTGCGGCGCTCAAGAAGTTCCCCGAGTTCAACACTAGCCTCGACGGCGACACTCTTGTCTACAAGCAGTACTACAACATCGGCTTCGCGGCGGACACGCCGAACGGCCTGGTCGTTCCAGTACTGAAAGATGCCGACAAGAAGGGCATCATGCAGATCAGCCAGGAAATGGGCGATCTGGCCAAGAAGGCTCGCGATGGCAAGCTCGGCGCTGCAGACATGCAGGGCGGTTGCATGTCGATCAGCTCGCTGGGCGGCATCGGCGGCACGCACTTCACCCCCATCATCAACGCACCAGAAGTCGCGATCCTCGGCCTGTCCAAGGGGGCGATGAAGCCGGTGTGGGATGGCAAGCAATTCGTGCCACGCCTGATTCTGCCGATGTCGCTGTCTTACGACCACCGCGTGATCGACGGCGCTTCCGCCGCGCGTTTCAACGCCTATCTGGGTCAGGTGCTGGCGGACTACCGTCGCATCTTGCTGTAAAGGGACTTGCATCATGGCAATCATTGATATCAAGGTTCCCGACATTGGCGACTTCGCAGACGTTGGCGTGATCGAACTGCTGGTCAAACCCGGCGACAAAATCGAAGTCGATCAGTCGCTGATGACTGTTGAAAGCGACAAGGCTTCGATGGAAATCCCATCGAGCCACGCTGGCGTGGTCAAGGCCATTCTGGTCAAGATCGGCGACCGCGTCTCCGAAGGCTCGGCGATCGTGAGCATGGAAGTCGGCGCGGATTCGGCATCGCTTGCTGCGCCCAAGGGCGACAACGTGGCGGTGGCTGCACCTGTGGCAGCGCAACCCGTTGTTGCAGCTCCAGCACCCGTGGCCAGCAACTTCAGCGGTACGGTCGATCTGGACTGCGACGTAGTCGTCATCGGCGGGGGTCCTGGCGGTTACTCGGCTGCATTCCGTGCAGCCGATCTGGGCCTGAAGGTCGTCGTGGTCGAGCGCTACAAGACGCTTGGCGGTGTATGCCTGAACGTGGGCTGCATCCCATCCAAGGCGCTGTTGCACGTGGCGGCGGTGATGGACGAGGTCAAGCACCTCGAAGTCGCTGGCGTCAAGTTTGCCGCTCCCGAGGTCAACATCGATCAATTGCGTGGACACAAGGACAAGGTCATCGGCAAGCTCACCGGTGGTCTGGGTCAGATGGCCAAGATGCGCAAGGTGACCATTGTTCGCGGCTACGGCAACTTCGTGGGTGCGAACCACCTCGAAGTCGAAGAAACCACGGGCGACGGTCAAGAGAAGACCGGCACCAAGAAGGTCGTTCAATTCAAGAACGCCATCATTGCCGCAGGCTCGCAAGCCGTGCATCTGCCATTCATGCCCAAGGACGAACGCGTGGTCGATTCGACCGGCGCGCTGGATCTGAAGAACGTGCCCAAACGCATGTTGATTCTGGGCGGCGGCATCATCGGCCTGGAAATGGGCACCGTGTATTCCACGCTCGGCTCGCGTCTTGACGTCGTAGAAATGATGGACGGCCTGATGCAAGGCGCTGATCGCGATTTGGTCAAGGTCTGGCAAAAGATGAACGCACCGCGTTTCGACAACATCATGGTCAACACCAAGACCGTGGGCGCCGAAGCTACACCCGAAGGTATCAAGGTCACGTTCGAAGCAGCGAAGGAGGGCGTTACCGTCCCCGAGCCACAGACCTACGATCTGGTTCTGCAAGCCGTGGGCCGCACGCCCAATGGCAAGAAGATCGGCGCTGAAAAGGCGGGCGTTTCCGTCACGGATCGCGGCTTCATCAACGTCGACATCCAGATGCGTACCAACGTGCCGCACATCTTCGCCATCGGCGACATCGTCGGCCAACCCATGCTCGCGCACAAAGCCGTGCATGAAGCGCATGTGGCCGCTGAAGTTATCGCAGGCGAACTACAAGGCAACAAGGAGCTGGCCTCGGCCGCCTTCAACGCCCGCGTGATTCCAAGTGTGGCCTATACCGACCCCGAAGTGGCATGGGTTGGCCTCACCGAAGATCAGGCGAAGGCACAGGGTATCAAGGTCAAGAAGGGCATGTTCCCATGGGCAGCCTCCGGCCGCGCCATCGCCAATGGCCGCGATGAAGGCTTCACCAAGCTGCTGTTCGACGATTCACCAGAAGCCCACGGCCACGGCCGAATCCTGGGCGGCGGCATGGTCGGCACCCACGCTGGGGACATGATCAGCGAAGTCGCTTTGGCGATTGAAATGGGCGCAGACACCGTGGACATCGGCAAGACCATCCACCCGCACCCCACACTGGGCGAATCCATCGGCATGGCAGCGGAAGTGGCGCACGGCACTTGCACGGACGTGCCACCGGTGCGCAAGTAAGCAAGCTGTAGATCGAGCTTCAACAGGAAAGCAGCTTCGGCTGCTTTTTTGTTGGCTGAGGATACTGGGATCGCCCGCAGAAAACTGGGCCAATATCTTGTATTGGTTGCGAACTTGGCAAATGACTGTGCTCGATTCCCCGCCTCATCCATTCGAACCGTTGATGCCCTTCGACGTGCGTCAGGAGTGAGTGCGGCGGGGGTTCATCCCGACGCCGGTGAAGTGCTGTTGTTTCGCCGTTTCAGTAGCGCCGACTTTGGGATACTGGATTTCGAGGCGCTTCCGCACAATATGATCTGCGGGTAAGCCCTGAATTCTCTGTTGTCGCCGAGAGGGGTTCAGAGGAAACCGGGCACTATCATCATTCTTCAGATTCTTTGGAAGACAGCGATGAAGATGATGATCAGGAAGACAAAAACTTTGCTGGCAGCCGCTGCGTTGCTGGCGACGAGCAACGTGGTTCTGGCGGCCTATCCCGACAAGCCCGTCAAGCTAATCGTGCCGTTCCCGCCCGGGCAGGCGACCGATATCTTCGCCCGCGCACTGGCTGAAAAGCTGGGGCAGAAGCTTGGTCAGGCGGTCGTGGTGGATAACAAGGCAGGGGCGGGCAGCAACATCGGCACCGAATTCGTCGTTCGCTCCGAGCCCGATGGCTACACGCTTGTCGTGGCGGGTAGCGCGATGGCGGTGAATCAGACGCTGTACAAGAAGGTGAACTTCGACCCGCGCAAGGATCTCGTGGGTGTGACGATGATCGCCAAGGTGCCATTGGTGTTCCTCGCCAATCCCAAGACCGGTTTGCATGACATGAAGGACCTCGTCAGCAAGGTGCGCACCGAACCCGGCAAATGGAGCTACGCCAGCGCAGGCATTGGCGGCACGCAGCACTTGAGCGGCGAGATGGTGAAGGCGCGCACCAAGCTCGATCTCATGCATGTGCCTTACAAGGGCAGTGGCCCCGCGCAGGCGGACTTTCTGGGCGGTCAGGTGCCGCTGATGGTTGACTCGGTCACTGCAGCGCTGGCCAATATCCAGGCGGGTAAGGCGATTCCCTTGGGCGTGACATCATCTGGCCGCTCCAGCCAGTTGCCCAACGTGCCGACGATTGCAGAGTCCGGGCTGCCTGAGTTCAAGGGCTTTGAGGCAGTGGGCTGGCTTGGCCTGATGGCTCCAAAGGGAACGCCCAAGGCCGTTGTCGAAAAGCTCAATAGTGAGGCCGTCGCGATCCTCAAAAGTGATGAGATGCAGAAATTCATCCGCGACCGCGGCTCCGAGCCTGACCCGAGCACCCCGCAGGAAATGGACAAGTTCATCGCAAGCGAGATTGTGGAGTGGGGCAAGGCTGTGAAACAGTCGGGCGCTTCTGCGGATTGAGACAGACGTTCATTTCAATCCGCCCGGCCAACTGAGCGGAAGAACTGATCAACTTGAACTGGGCGCCAGCCAGGCTTTCACGGCCGTGAAGGCCTGATCGAATCGGGTGTACAGATCATCACCACTATGACAGGTGGAGGTTCCCCCCGAAAGCAAGCCGACATATTTCCCGCTGGCAAAAATGGCAGAGCCGCTGCTGCCGACTTCGGTGATACCTTTGCTCCAGGCGATCTGAACCATGTTGCCGCTGCTCGAGTAGCTGTCGGCGCAGGAGATGGAGCTATCGGCGTTGATTGTGCAATTCAGAGCGGACTTCACAGCCCCGAAACTGATTTTCTGCAGGTCGCCAGCGGGATGATGGATGCCGACTACGGATGTTCCGTTGGCGATCTTGGATGTGGTCCAACCCGCATAGGTGACGCCAGTGGGAGGCGTGTCGTTGAGGCGCAGCAGCGTGAAGTCTGGATTGGTTTGGGTGGACAGCAATGTGGCACCGTTTCTGCTTTTCGTGCCGCTGCTGTAGGTCAGCGAGTTGCAACTGCTGGAATGGAAGAACCATGTGCTCTCAATGGTCGACGCCACGGTTTGTTTCGATATGCAGTGATTGGCTGTGGCCACGTAGGGCACGCGGTTCGCCTTCGTGTTGTTCAGCAGCGTGGCTGTGCACTGGTAGTAGTCGCCGCCTTGCAGGTACTTGATCAGCATGACGGAGTTGCGAGTGGTCGTGTATTCGGCATAGCAGCTCGAATCCAGTTCGCAAGTTGCGGAGTCGCCGGCTGCCCGCGTTTCGGCCGAGATCATGTTGGCCTTCAAGGCGACGGCCGCAGAATTGGCATAGACATGAATGATTTTCGGAATCGTGAACTGCAGTTCATCGATGGATGCGCCTGGCGGAAGTTCGATCTCCATCGTGATGACATCGTCCTCGACGCTGGGTGCCCACCACATGCTGGCATCGTCCGTCGTGTCCCCGGATTGCTTGTTGGCCTGGATGATCTCAAGGATCTGCGCCCCGGTGGTTTGACTGGCCTCCGTGCGGGTGTTGCCGGGGTAGGTTCGGAAGATGGCGCCGGCTGGAATCTGTCCAATCTCCAAACCCAGTCGCACTTCGTATGCGCCTGAAGAGATGAATTGAATGGCCGATATTTTTCCGCCAAGTGGTGTTGGATTCCAGTTCAGTTGACTGGAAACCAGGGACGTCGTGGAAGTGGTGGCACTGTCCCGAGAGACGCCCACTTTGGCGACTCCATGGCTACTCGTAATTTCTGAGCTTTTGGCAACGGTGTAGGTGCCGAGGTCGATAACCGTAGGTGTGATGTTCACTGGCTCCAGGTCCGTTGCGATGTATGGGCTGGAAACCTTTTCGGCCTGACTCACGGGCTCGACGGTTTGGTCGCTGACTGCTGTGGTCGAGGCGCTTGCCGAATCGCTGTCGGATCCACCGCAGGCACTCAAACCTGTTGCAAGCAGGATCGACAGGAGGAAGGGGGCGGATGTTCTTTGGAGCGTTTGAAGATTCATTTTCTTGTGCCGTTGAATTTTTAGAGTGGAATTCCCACCCACGTTGGAATGGGTCGGAAAACTGTATCGACGCAGATTCCCCATGTGTTGCAACAACGCAAGATGGGCTTCAGAGGCGTTCCTGCCGGTCGAGCATTTCCCGTTCTGTTGTGATGGGTCAGTCGTCAGTGACTTCAATCCCACACGGGTCGCACCTGATACCTCCCGTATATCAGCCGACACAAACAAAGTAATTTCCCAACGAGCATGGCCTCACTAGCATGTGCCCATGACCTCATTTCTGAAACTCGAACAGGCCGGTCCGGTGCTCATCGTCACCATGAACCGGCCCGAAACGCGCAATGCGCTGTCTGACGACGGAGTCGTGGAGGAGTTCGTGGGTTGCTGTGAGCAGATCAATGCCGATCTTTCCATTCGCGCTGTCGTGTTGACGGGGGCGGGGCCGGTGTTTTCGTCGGGCGGCAACCTCAAGTCGATTCGCGACAAGATGGGGGCGGGGCTCGGTGAGCCGCCGCTGTCCCGTCAGGCATACCGCAATGGGATTCAGCGATTGCCCCTTGCATGGTGCAATCTGGAGGTGCCGACGATTGCGGCGGTGAACGGGCCAGCTTATGGCGCGGGCAACGATCTCGCCACGATGTGCGATATCCGTATCGCCGCCCAGAGCGCGGTGTTCTGCGAGACCTTTGTCAAGCTGGGGCTGATCGCGGGTGATGGAGGGGCGTGGCTGCTGCCGCGCGCCATCGGCATGTCCAACGCCTGCGAAATGGCGTTCACAGGCGATGCGTTCGATGCGCAGCAGGCGTTAGCGTTTGGTTTGGTATCGCGGGTGGTGCCTGATGCCGAGTTGATGGATGCGTCGCTGCAGTTGGCGCGCCGCATTGCCGTCAATCCGCCGCATGCGCTGCGCATGACCAAGCGGCTGATCCGAGAAGGGCAGCACACGCGTCTCGATACGCTGCTTGAGATGTCAGCGGGATTTCAGGCGTTAGCGCATCACACGGCCGAGCATGACGCGGCGCTCGCGGGGTTTTTGGAACGGCGCATGAAGTAGTTGGCGCGGCTCGGTTGGACATTCACATAACGAACAGGAGACAGAACATGAAACGACGCACACTCTGCGGCGTACTGGCGCTCGCATCGGTCGCGCTGGCTGCGCTGGCTATGCCAACGGCCTTCGCGGCGACCTACCCGGAAAAGATGGTCAAGGTGATCGTGTCGCTGCCGCCGGGCAGCGGTGCGGACACGACGGCACGTTTTCTCGCGCAGCATCTGGCGCAGCAGTTGGGGCAGCCCTTTGTGGTGGAGAACAAGCCCGGTGCCAACAGTTTCATCGCGGCGAAGGCGGTGGTGGACGCAGCACCGGACGGCTACACCATGTTTGTGGCCAGCAACACGCCGATGGTGACGAATGCGGCGGTGTTCAAGAAGCTGCCCTATGACCCGATCCGCGACTTCACGCCAGTGGCGTCGATTGCTCGATTTCCCATGATCATCGTCGTGCCCGCGAGTTCGCCCTATAAGACACTGGCGGAGTTGGTTGTGGCGATGAAGGCCGCGCCCGGCAAGCTGAATTTCGCGAGCGGCACGCCGAGCTATCAGATCGCGATGGAGCAGTTCCATGAACGCAATGGCATCAAAGGTACGGCGGTGAACTACAAGGGCACCGGTCCCGCGATCACTGATCTCGCTGCTGGCGTGTGCGACTACTCGATTGCCGAGGTGAGCTCGGTGCTGCCGCTGATCCACGGTGGCAAGCTGCGTGCGCTGGCGGTGGCGGATTCGCAGCGCCATCGCGAATTGCCCGACGTGCCGACCGCCGAAGAATTGGACCACAAGGGGTATGAGGCTTATGCTTGGACCGGCGTGTATTTCCCCGCCAAGGTGCCCAAGGAGATTGCACAGCGCGTCGGCGACATCGTGCGCTCCACGCTGAATGGCTCGGAGGGCATGGCGTTCATTCAGAAGATGGGTGGCACGGTCTTCACCGGCAGCGCGCAGCAGTTCACTGATTTCCAGTTGGCCGAGATCGAGAAGACCAAGCGCATCGTCAAGATCGCCAACATTCCGGTGGAGTGAGTTGGCCCGATGTTTATTCAGGCCGTAGACGTCAGGTTTCGGGTTCCTGCACCACGGCATGGGCCGTGGCGATGAAATTTCGAGCGGTGGGTGTCAGTGCGTCGGGCAGACAGGCCAATGCGAGGCCCACCTGCAGGGCCTTGGGCTGAGGATCGATGTTCACCAGTACCACCGCGTTGCCAGCGTAGCGCGCGGAGGTTTCGGGCACGAGCGCGACGCCGAGGCCGCTTTCCACCAAGCCAAGAACATGCTGAACCTGTACCGCTTCCTGCGCGATTCGCGGCATCACGCCCGCTTCTGAGAACGCCTGCATGATGTGTGTGTACATTGCGGGGACGCGGTCGCGCGCGTAGATGATGAAGGGCTCTTCGGCGATCTCTGCAATCGACACCGAGGCTCGTCCTGCGAACGGTGAATCAGCGCTCACGGCGAGCTTCATGCGCTCGGGCCTGAGCAGCGTCAGCTCCACGTTGCCGCGCTCCAGAATGGGGTAGCGCACCAGCGCCACGTCGATGGCATGGTTCTCCACGCGCTTGAGCAACTCGAGCGTGGTGGACTCCTCGATCATCGTTTCCACGCGCGGGTACTTGCCGCGAAACGCGCGGATGATGCGCGGCATCAGCGAGTAGGTGGCCGAACCCACAAAGCCCAGGCGCAGCGTGCCTTGATCGCCGGTCTCGCCTTCCTTGGCTGCACGTTTGATCTGCTCAGCGCTAAATACCATGTGCTGCGCATGTCTGAGCACCATCTTGCCCGCAGGCGTGATCTTCAAACCCGTGGGCAGGCGCTCGAACAGCAGAACGCCAAGCTCGTCTTCCAGCTTCTTGATCGACGTGGACAGCGGCGGCTGTGCCATGTGCAGGCGTTCGGCCGCGCGGCGGAAATTCAGGGTCTCGGCAAGCATGATCACCTGCCTGAGCTGGCGCAGTTCCATGGGCTATACATCTCGCGTATCGCGAAGTCTCCAATTGGTATTGGACGCTCTTGGCGAGCCTCCATAAATTCGTGACATGAACTCTACACTGACTTCACTGCCACTCGCGGCCATTCCCGCCGAGGACGAGGCGCTCAGGCAGAATGTGCGCGCATTTCTGGGTGACGCGCTGCGTGGAATGCCCGCAGATGTGCGCTCGCGTTCGTGGCTTGGTTACGACCTGAATTTCAGCCGGGCGCTGGCCCGCCAAGGCTGGGTGGGGCTCACGCTGCCCACGCGCTACGGCGGCGGTGGTCGCAGCGGTTTTTCGCGCTTTGTGCTGAGCGAGGAACTGCTTTTCGCAGGTGCACCGGTGGCCGCGCACTGGATCGCAGACCGCCAGACATCGCAACTGATCCTGCGCTTCGGCAGCGAGGCGCAGCGCCAGTTCTTTCTGCCGCTCATTACTGCCTGCGA
Organism: Diaphorobacter sp. HDW4A; assembly: GCF_011305995.1. Taxonomy (GTDB): domain Bacteria; phylum Pseudomonadota; class Gammaproteobacteria; order Burkholderiales; family Burkholderiaceae_C; genus Diaphorobacter_A. The sequence goes on from NZ_CP049910.1 coordinate 2,267,184, forward strand.
CATCGTTTTCTGCATTGGCATGAGCGAGCCCGATACCGGCTCCGACCTCGCCAGCGTGCGCACCCGCGCCACGCGCACCGATACGGGCTGGGTGCTCAACGGCCGCAAGATCTGGACCACCAACGCCCATCGCGCCGACTGGATGTGCGCGCTGGTGCGCACCTCGGGCACGGCCGAGGACCGGCACAAGGGGCTGTCGCAGATGCTGATCGACATGAAGTCGCCGGGCATCAGCGTGCGGCCACTCAAGGACATCGTGGGCGACACACATTTCAACGAAGTGCTGTTCGACAACGTGGGGCTGCCAGCCGATGCGCTGGTGGGCGAGGAGGGGTCTGGCTGGAAACAGGTGACCGCCGAGTTGGCGTTTGAACGCAGCGGGCCGGAGCGCATTCTCTCGAGCATCGTTCTGGCGGACACGTGGCTGGCCGCTGCGCGGGCTGCAGACCATGGAGGGCCGAACGTGCGCGCCACAGCAGGGCGCATCGCAGCGAGGCTCGCGGTGCTGCGCGCGATGTCACTCGCCGTGGCGGCCAAGCTCGATCGCCATGAGCAGCCCGATCTGGAGGCAGCCTTCGTGAAGGACCTTGGCACCGAGTTCGAGCAGAGCGTGCCCGATTGGATACGCGGCACGCTGCACGAGCTGCCAGCCACCGTGCGCCATGGCGAACTGATGCGCAGTCTGGCCTATGTCACCCAGATCGCACCCACGTTTTCGCTGCGCGGCGGCACGCGCCAGATCATGCGCGGAATCATCGCGCGCGGCCTCGGTCTTCGTTGAGGAATGTTTTTCATGAGCAATTCGTACTCTGCAATGTGGGAAGCCGCGCTGGCGGACTTCTGCGGTGACGAGCGCGTGCGCGCCGTTGAGTCGGGCGCAGATGGCGCCGCAGCTGCGCTGTGGGGCGACATTGACGCGCTGGGCTTCAACGATGCCCTGATTCCGACGGAACGGCGCGGCGCGGGGCTCGGGCTGGCCCATGTCGAGCCGCTGGTCGTCGCCGCCGCAAGAGCTGGTGTGAGCCATCCGCTGGGCGAGACCATGGTCGCGCGGGCGCTGTTGAGCCGCGTGGGTTGGATATCGGAGGGAAGCTGCATTGCGTTAGCCAGCGTTGTGTCCACGGACAATGGTCGGGGCTGGACATGTGCCGACATTCCCGGCTCGCGACTCGCCAGCCATGTGCTGGTGGATGACGGCGAACAGTGGCTGCTGATGCCTGTATCCGCTGCGCAGTCGACGCCCGGCATTTATCGTCCGACGGCATCGGCGGCGCTCCGTTGGGAAACCAAAGACACTGCAATCGTGCGCTTCGCCAAGAAGCCGAGTGAATCGGCCTCGAACTTCTGCAACGCGATGCATGCGAGCGTGATGGCGGGCACCATGGGGCGGGTGCTGGATCTCAGCGTGCAGTACGCCAACGACCGGCACCAGTTCGGCCGTGCCATCGGGCAATTTCAGGCGATCCAGCAGGATCTGGCCGTGCTTGCGGAGCAGGCGGGAATGGCTGCGTTGGCGGCGCGCATGGGTTGCGCCGCGGCCGGGATTGAGCCGGACCGGCTGCTTGCCGCATCCGCCAAACTCAATGCAAGCGATGCGGCGCTGCGTGTGGCTGCGCTGGCCCATGCGGTGCACGGCGCCATCGGCATCACGCAGGAACACATGCTGGGTGTGTTCACCGCACGCCTGCATGAGTTGCGAGCGGTGGGCGACACCGATGCGGAATGTGCCGAACTGCTGGGGGACGCGGTGCTGAAGAGCCCGCTGACTCTCTGCGATTTCACGCGCGATTCGCTCGCGCCCACGCCGGTCGAGGAGGTCTGAGATGAGGTCTCTTGCCGAAGTTATTTCGATGGTTTGATGGGGATTTGAATATGACAGACATGACTTCGAACACAGGCGGGCCGCTGAGCGGTGTGCGCGTCATCGATCTCACCACGGTGCTCATGGGTCCGTTCGCGACCCAGATTCTCGGGGACTACGGCGCCGACGTGATCAAGGTGGAGCCGCCCGGCGGCGATGGTGTGCGCGGCGTCGGTCCTCGCAAGAATGCGGGGATGGCGGCGATCTTCATGCACGCCAACCGCAGCAAGCGCAGCGTGGTGCTCGATCTGAAGCAGCCGGCCGGAATCGCCGTGCTGATGCACCTCGTGGCCGATGCCGATGTGCTGATCTACAACGTGCGGCCGCAGGCCATGGCGCGTCTGGGCTTGTCATATGAAGCGGTGCGTGCGGTCAATTCGCGCATTGTCTATGTGGGCTGCGTGGGTTACGGCCAGAGCGGGCCGTATGCGGCCAAGCCCGCGTATGACGATCTGATCCAGGGCGCGGCCGGGATTCCTGCGCTCTCGGTACAGGCTGGAAGCGATGTACCGCGCTACGCGCCGAGCCCGCTGGCGGACCGCATCGTCGGGCTCGCTGCGGTGAACGCGGTGACCTCGGCGCTGTTCTGGCGCGAGCGCTCGGGCGAGGGGCAGGCGGTCGAGGTGCCGATGTTCGAGACCATGGCGCAGTTCACGCTCTCCGACCACATGTGCGGGCGCAGCTACGAGCCCGCCGTCGGTCCGAGCGGTTATGCGCGCATTCTCAACCCGAACCGCCGCCCTTATGCGACGAGCGACGGCTATCTCTGCGTGCTGCTCTACAACGACAAGCAGTGGCAGACCTTCTTCCGGCTGATCGGCAAGCCCGAGGTGTTCGAGACAGATCCGAGATTCAGCAGCATCGACAAACGCACCGAGCATATCCACGCGCTCTACGCGCTGCTCGCCGAGATCATGACCACGCGTACGACCGCGCAGTGGACCGCGCTGCTCGAAGCCGCAGACATCCCCGTCATGCCCATGCACGACATGGATTCGCTGATGGAAGACCCGCATCTGCAGGCCGTGGGCTTTCTGCAGCAGGTCGAGCATCCCACGGAGGGGCGCGTGTGCCAGATCGGCATTCCCTCGACCTGGTCGAAGACCCAGCCCCGCGTGTCGCGCCCCGCACCGCGAGCCGGAGAACATGGGCGCGAGGTGCTGGCCGAGGCGGGGTTCACCGATGCGGAGATCGACGCCTTGCTGGTCTCGGGCGTGACCGCCATGCCCTCCACGTCCAAAGCGCAGGACTGATTTTTTCACAGACGACGACAGCACGACATCACTACAAGCAGGAGACAAAGACATGGAACTGAACCGACGGCAGGCAATGGCTGCGATGGGTGCATTGGGCAGCATTGGATTTTCGAGCGCGCAGGCGCAGAGCGACTGGCCGAACAAGCCCGTCAAGCTGGTCATGCCGCTCGCGGCCGGTGGGCCGACCGACGTGGTCGGCAGGGCGCTGGCGGCGCACATCGGGCGGACGCTGGGGCAGTCGGTGTACGTGGAGAGCAAGCTGGGTGCGGCGGGCAACATCGGCACAGAATTTGTCGCGCGCGCAGCGCCGGACGGCTACACGGCGCTGTATCAGACCTCGGGCATCACCATCGTGCCGGTGCAGTACAAGAAGCTGAACTTCGATCCACTGCGCAGCTTCGCGCCGGTGGCCATGCCGGCGTCGATCAACACGGTCATCGTGGTGAGCAACGATCTGCCTGTGAAGAACTTCGCCGAATTCGTGCAGTACCTGAAGGCCCATCCGGGCAAGCTCAGCTACGGCTCGGGCGGCAACGGCAACATCACCCACCTGGGCATCGAAGTGCTGCTGCAGATGCTGGGCGCGAGCGCCGTGCATGTGCCCTATAAGGGGACAGCTCCGGCGATGGCCGATCTGCTGGGCGGCAGCGTGCAGTTCATGCTGGATGCGCTAAGCTCGTCCTACCCCTTCATCAAGGACAGCCGGGTGCGGGCTATCGCCGTGGGCGGGGCGCAGCGTTCCCCGCTGCTACCTGATGTGCCGACGGTGGCGGAGGGCGGTCTCGCGGGCTATGCGATGTCGACCTGGCAGTGTGTGCTGCTGCCCGCAGGCACGCCAGACGCCATCGTGCAGAAGCTCAATGCGGCGGTGAACAAGGCGGTGATGGATCCTGAATTGCAAAAGCAGTTCAGCTCCATCGGCGTGCAGTTGCACCAGTCCACCCCCGCGCAGTTCGGCGGCTACATGAAGGACGAGGTTGCCCGCTGGGCGCAAGTGGCGAAGTCCGTGGGCATTCAGCCCGAGTAGGGGCGCGGGCCTTGGAGGCGCGTTATCCCACCAGCAGCTTCTGCACCAGATCCGCCGCCGTGGACGCGCCGTACTTGCGCATCAGCCGTGCGCGGTAGATTTCCACGGTGCGGTGGCTGATGTCGAGAGCCCGGCCGATTTCCTTGGAGGTCATGCCGTCGAGCAGACGGGCGGCGACTTCGCGTTCGCGGCCAGTGAGTTCGGCCTTGACCGGGCGCTCCTCGCTCAGGTCCTCAAAACTCCAGATGCCTGAGGCATGCGGGTCGTCGCGGTTGAGGGCGCGGCCCGAGACGTGGCACCAGAAGACCTCGCCGCTCGCGCGCTTCATGATGCGGTTGTCGGCGTAGCGGCCCTTGGCGTTGAGAATCGGCTCCATGCGTTTGCCGAGGCGCTCGTATTCGTCTACGCTTGGGTAGAGAATGCTGAACGACTGGCCGATCAGCAGCTCGCGGGAGGCTCCGAACATCTCGCAGACGTGGCGATTGCAGTCCACCATGATGCGGTTGCGCGAGATCACCAAGCCAACGGGTGCCATCTCGAACGAGAGTCGGTAATCTGCGGTATCCATCTTGTTGCTCGTGCGCCTGCCGTGTTTGTATTTACGAAAAACTACCTATCTGAATACGTAGTATCGTAGCGCATTCCAGATTCATTCCTTCATCAGGAGACAGTAGTGAACAAAGTATTTCCTTCCGCCGCCGACGCGCTCAAGGGCGTGGTGGCTGACGGTCAGCTCATGGCCGTGGGTGGTTTCGGCCTTTGCGGCATTCCCGAGGCGCTGATCGATGCGCTCAAGGACTCCGGCGCCAAGGACCTCACGGTGATTTCCAACAATGCAGGTGTTGACGGTTTTGGCCTCGGCAAGCTGCTGGAAACCCGCCAGATCAAGAAGATGATCGCCAGCTACGTGGGCGAGAACAAGGAGTTCGAGCGCCAGTATCTGGCGGGCGAGCTCGAGCTCGAGTTCACGCCCCAGGGCACGCTGGCCGAAAAACTGCGTGCGGGCGGCGCTGGCATTCCGGCGTTCTTCACCAAGACCGGCGTCGGCACGCTGGTGGCCGAAGGCAAGGAACTGCGCGAGTTCGACGGCGAAACCTATGTGATGGAGCGTTCGCTCGTCCCCGAGGTGTCGCTCGTGAAGGCATGGCGCGCCGACAAGTCCGGCAACCTGCAGTTCCACCTGACAGCCCGCAACTTCAACCCTGCGGCCGCTACCGCGGGCAAGATCTGCATCGTGGAAGTCGAGGAGATCGTCGAGACCGGCGCCATGGCACCGGATGAGATTCATCTGCCAGGCATCTACGTGCACCGCATCGTGCTGAACGCCGCCCCCGAAAAGCGCATCGAAAAGCGCACCATCACCGAAAAGCAAGGAGCCTGACCATGGCGTGGACGCAAGACCAAATGGCCGCGCGTGCGGCGCAGGAGCTGCAGGACGGCTTCTATGTGAACCTCGGCATCGGCATCCCCACGCTCGTGGCCAACCACACGGGCGACAAGGAAGTCTGGCTGCAGTCGGAAAACGGCATGCTTGGCATCGGCCCGTTTCCGACGGATGACAAGGTCGACGCCGATCTGATCAACGCGGGCAAGCAGACGGTGACGACCATCGCAGGTTCGTCGATCTTCGGTAGCGACCAGTCCTTCGCGATGATTCGCGGCGGCAAGATCAACCTCTCGATCCTCGGCGCGATGCAGGTGAGCGAGCACGGTGATCTGGCCAACTGGATGATTCCTGGCAAGATGGTCAAGGGCATGGGCGGCGCGATGGACCTCGTCGCAGGCGTCAAGCGCGTGATCGTGCTGATGGAGCATGTCGCCAAGAAGAAGGACGGCACGACCGACATGAAGATTCTGCCCAAGTGCACGCTGCCGTTGACTGGCGTGGGCGTGGTGGACCGCATCATCACCGACCTTGGCGTGATGGACGTGACGTCCGAAGGCCTGAAGCTGGTCGAGTTGGCGCCCGGCGTGACGTTTGAAGAGATTCAATCGAAGACGGGTGTAACGCTGCACCGTTGATTCGGCTGACCTGATCAGAATGAAAACGGGACCTTGAACGGTCCCGTTTTTCATTGCGGCATCGGAAGATGCAGATGCATCAGGCCTGTGAGTCGATCTGCACCGAATAGCTTTTGCTGTTGGCGATCACGTCGAACAGGCGGTCGATGTTCGGGTGGTTGCCGGGATGCTGGCGAGCATCTTCCGTGTGCTCGGCAAACAGCTCGAGGCCTTCGCGTGCGGCGGCCACGTTGATCGCACCGTGCTTGGCGGTGAGTGCCGCATAGATGGTCAACGAACCAGTCTTGCCGGGCGCGTTCGGAATGCTGGCTACTTCGTTGCCGGAGGCGTCCAGCAGACGCAGGGCGGCGATATGGGCAACGGAGGGGAGCTGGCGGAGGTTGTCTGCAAAGGCCATGTCGGGATTCAATCGTTCTTGTTGGAGGATGGAAACCGGCGATTGTAGTGTGGGGTGATCAGGGCGCGCGCGTGCCGTCCGCGAGGGTTTCACTCTCCGGGCCCAGATGGTGCGCACCAGCGCTCATGCCCATGCCAAGCCCCATCGCGCCCATCCCACCACCGCCTTGACCACCGGCACGGTTGCCGCTACCGCCACCGCCACCTTCTCCAAGTGTTCCACCTGTTCCACCACCTGTGCGTCTGTTGTTGCCACCCGATGTCGAGGGGCGGAGCGGGCCTTGCGCGGGAATGACGAGGGTGGCAGGGATGGGCTCGAGATCCAGCGCGTCGCGGACATAGTCGCGCAGGGAGATCACCAGTTCCTTGGTGTGGATGCTGCGGCCAGCCGTCATGTCCTGCGCGGCCTGGGCGGCCATTCGCACCTGGGCCTCCGTGCCGAGCAGGATCACATCGGATAGCGCGGCCTCGACGGCATCGCGCACGCGGCGCTGGCGTTCGGTGCTGGTGGGGGCGGCTGCGCCGGGCTCGTCATCGTCGTTCTCGGCGTTGCTCTGCTGCATGCGCAGATCACGTACATGTGTGGGATGCACCGCCAGCGTTCCGGTAAACGAGCCGCCCAGCGTCTTGTAGGCGGCGATCAGGGTCTTGAGGCGCTCGTTGATCTGGCGATTCTCGCGTTCGCGCCGTTTCTGGATTGTCTGCATGAACAGCAGGCGCACGCCCATCATCAGACAGGTGACGAGCAGCAGGCCCGCAATCGTGGACAGCGCCGTGGTCCAGGAACTGAAGTCGATCATCGAGCGCATGGCGTGGGGAGCGAAGTGAAAGTCATCCGGTGATTCTGAGGCAGTCGCAAAGCCAGTGAAGTCAGCGCATTTCCCCAATGTGGATTCAGGGAAAGCCCTTGGATTCCAGGTTGCTTGAGGGCATTCGCGAGCACGGCGTTTCGCTAATTGATCTGTATTATGGATGTGGCCTTGTGCAGGGGATAAAACACCTTCCGCTCGACTGGCTGATGGCTGATTCGCGCCTCTGTCCCGAGACGGATGCATCGTTGTTTCGGGTGTCCCCATTTCATCAAGGATTTGCACCATGACTACCCCTCGGATCGGATTGATTGGCGTTGGCCTGATGGGCCACGGCATCGCACTGAACATCGCGCGCAAGGGCTTTGCGCTGACCGTGCTGGAGCACCCCGGCAACCAGCCGTTGGAAACGCTGCAGTCACTGGGTGTCGCCAGTGTGGCGTCGCTTAAGGAACTGGCGGCGGGTGTTGATGTGTTGGTGTTGTGCGTCACTGGCTCGCCGCAGGTCGAGGCAATTCTGCTTGGCGAGGAGGGCGCGCTCGCGAGCCTTCGGCGCGGCGCCGTGGTGATCGATTGCTCGACTGCCTTGCCCGAATCCACCGAGCGCGTGGCTGCCATCGCCAACGCGGCGGGCATACGCATCATCGACGCACCGATGACGCGAACGCCCAAGGAGGCAGCCGAGGGGCGGCTCAACTTGCTGGTGGGCGGTGACGCAGCGGTACTCGAGGAATGTCTGCCGATTCTGCGCAGCTTTGCCGAGAACGTCACGCATACAGGCGCGGTCGGCACCGGCCATCGCATGAAGCTGCTGCACAACTATGTGTCGCTAGGGGCGGTAGCGCTGATTTCCGAGGCGGCCGCCTGCGCGTTTCGCGGCCAGGTGTCGCCCGAGGTGTTCGTCGACGTGCTGGCCAAGGGCGGCGGCGGCGGTGTGGCGCTGGAGCGGCTCAGGCCCTATCTGCTTGAGGGCGACACCAGCGGGCTGCAGTTCTTCATGGGCAATGCGCTCAAGGACATGGGCTACTACGTCGCCATGGCGCGCGATACCAACGCAGTGCAGGACATCGCCGATGCTGTTCACGACACCTATGCCTGCGCTGTGGCCGACGCGGGCCACGAGGCGCTCGTACCCAAGCTGGTGACCACGTTGCAGCGCGGGGTAGGATTTTGCCAGTAAATTGAAGGCGCAAGATAAGGCGAGCAGCACCATTCAAACCACGGAGACAAGCGCATGCGGCAGCATTTCATACACAACCAGTGGACCGGTCAGGGCGAGACCATCGATGTGGTCGATCCCTCGACCGGTGAAACCTACGATGTCATTCTGCGCGGCACGGCCACCGATGTGGATGCGGCAGTGAAATCGGCGCGTTCGGCTTTCGAGGGTGACTTCGGCAAACTGACTGCCACTGAGCGCGGACGCCTGTTGATGAAGCTCTCGGCCAAGTTGCAGGAACATGCCGAGGAGCTGGCCCAGATCGAGGCCCGCGACTGCGGCAAACCGCTCAAGCAGGCGCGAGCCGATGCGGCGGCGATCGCGCGCTATTTCGAGTTCTACGGCGGTGCAGCCGACAAGCTCATGGGCGAGACGATTCCTTATCAGAACGGCTACACCGTGCTGACCCTCCGCGAGCCCTACGGCGTGGCAGCGGCCATCGTGCCGTGGAATTATCCGTTGCAAATCTTCGGGCGCAGCGTAGGCGGGGCGCTGGCGGCAGGCAACGCCGTGGTCGTCAAACCAGCGGAGGACGCTTGCCTTTCACTGCTGCGTGTGGCGGAGCTGGCGCGCGACGTGGGCTTTCCCGCCGGTGCACTCAACATCGTGACGGGTTATGGCCATGAAGCTGGCGCGGATCTGGTGGCACATCCCGGTGTCGATCACGTCTCCTTCACCGGTTCACCGAATGTGGGCAAGCTGGTGGTCAAGGCGGCCATCGAGAACCATACGCCGGTGACGACCGAGCTTGGCGGCAAGTCGCCACAGATCGTGTTCGACGATGCTGATCTCGACGCCATGCTGCCCGTGGTCGTCAACGCCATCGTGCAGAACGCGGGGCAGACCTGCTCGGCGGGCAGCCGCCTGCTGGTGCAGCGCAGCATCTACGAAAAAGTCATCGGATTGCTCGCCGAGCGCTTCAGTCAGCTCAAAGTGGGTTCGTCGCAAATGGACCTGGACTGCGGCCCGTTGATCCGCAAGAGTCAGCAGGTACGGGTGAAGTCATTTCTCGATGAAGCATCTCGGGATGGTCTGACGATTGCGGCTCAGGGCCAGATTGCCGAGGGCGTTCCAGCCAGCGGTTTCTATCAGGTGCCGACGTTGGTGCGCGATGTACCGATCACGCATCGGCTTGCGCAGGAGGAGGTTTTCGGCCCAGTCATCGCCGCTGCTGCTTTCGACTCCGAAGAAGATGCGATTGCACTCGCCAACGGCACGGATTTTGGCTTGGTCGCGAGCGTCTGGACGCGTGATGGCGGTCGCCAGATGCGCATGGCGCGCAAGATCAAGGCAGGCCAGGTGTTCATCAACAACTACGGCGCTGGTGGCGGCATTGAACTGCCGTTCGGTGGCTACAAAGCCAGCGGGCATGGACGCGAGAAGGGCTTCGAGGCGCTCTACGGCTTCACGCAGCTGAAGACCATCTCGATGCGGCACGACTGACATCCGGAGGTCCAGCGCGCCCGCACCAAATCAACCGTTGGACTCTGCCTTCTGCTCGCCGAGCAGGGCGAGGATCTGGGTTTTGCCGAGTTCTTTGATCATCGAAAGCTTGCGCACGACCGCCGCATGGGGGCGGGCCTTGCCTTGCTCGTAGTGATAGACGCTCTGGCCTGATACGCCGACCAGCGCACCGTAGTCGGCGGCGGACAGCCCGGTTTTCTGGCGGTGGGCGGCAAGGCGTTTGGCGCTGAACCGGCGCTTCACTTCGTCAGGCTGCGGGGCCTCCATGTCCGCCTGCAGCGCTTTTCTGGGCGCTGCCGGGCGCTTGCTTTCCTTACGAAGTTCCGCTATTTCGCGCTTGAGCGCGGCAATGGCAGAGCGCTGGGCTGACAGCAGCTTGCGCAATGAATCGGTTTCAGCGCGAACTTCTTTGCGAGCGACGCGCGAAATTTCGGATTTGAGGAGTGCTGCAATATTTGGCATGAGCGCATTTTGCTCCGGCTTCTGAAATCAAGCCATTCTTTTCATCAATGGTTTGATTTTCGAAGTCGTTAATGCCACACATGCGCGCCAGGAAATATATGCGCAGTATTAGCCCAACAATTTGAGTACGCGCTTCCAGTCGCTCTCATCCACTTCGGTGATGGAGAGCCGATTGCCTCTTTGCAATACCTTGAGATTCGCGAGTTCAGCATGTTCGCGCAACTCGGAAAGACTCAATAAGCGGGTCTTACGCAACGCCTTTACGTCCAGCAGTAACCAGCGTGGTTTGTCGGGACCAGATTTAGGGTCGTAGTAGGGGGAGTGCGGGTCGAACTGCGTGGGATCGGTGCGTGTGGCTGATGCAATCTCGGCCACGCCTGCAATCCCCGGCTCGGCGCAACTTGAGTGGTAGAAAAGCACGCCATCGCCGATCTGCATTTCGTCACGCATGAAATTGCGGGCTTGATAGTTGCGAACGCCCGTCCATTGCACGGTGGATTTGATCGACGCCAGCGCGTCATCGATTGAGCATTCCTCGGGCTCGGATTTCATTAGCCAATATCGGCTGGCTCTCTGGGAGTTTGAGGAGTCGATTGTCATGGTGCTATTGTTGCAATATTTGACAACCAAATTGTCAATGACCACACGGTAAATAAGCTCGCAATATAGCTGTGCTGCAACTGTAGGGATTATCGGTTTGGGGTTCAATGCATTCCACGTCGACCGGTGCCACCCCATCGCTTGGTATCGGGCGAGAGAATCGCAAGCGGATTGTTGGCGGGCTCGGCAAGTGGTGCGAGCAGCCCTGCGAGCTCATCGGCGCTGAATTTGACGGCTCCAGCGGCATCACTGCCCAGAACTCCTTGGGCTAACATGCGTTTGCGTTCCTGCAACTCCAGCATGCGTTCCTCGACGCTGCCACGCACGACGATGCGATAGACGAAGACAGGTGATGTCTGCCCGATGCGGTGCGCGCGTGCAGTGGCCTGTTCCTGCACGGCAGGATTCCACCATGGGTCGAGATGGATCACTGTGTCCGCAGCGGTCAGATTAAGGCCCGTGCCACCGGCCTTGAGGCTCGCGAGCAGGATTGGAGGTGCGTTTTCGTCCGCTTGTTGAAAGTGGGTGACGATGTGTTCGCGTTCGCCTGGCGACGTTTCCCCGGTCAGCATGAGATAGGGAATCTGGCAACTGTCGAGCAACTGAGCCACCAGACGCAGCATTGAGGTGAACTGCGAGAACAGCAGGATGCGCCGACCGTCCTCCACCAGTTCGGGAAGCATGTGTTCGAGATGATCCAGCTTGGCGCGTTCGGTATCGGGGTGAATGCTGGTGCCACGCAGCAGACGTGGATCGCAGCAGACCTGGCGCAGCTTGAGCAGGGCGTCGAGAATCGCGATCTGTGCGGCATTGCCCCAGTCCTGCGCCTTGAGCACGCGGCGCACCTCCTTGTCGCAGGCGGTGCGCACGGCCTCGTAGAGCTCGCGCTGGCGGCCCTGCAGCTCCACGCGAACCAGCATGTCGCTGCGCTCAGGCAGCTCTTTTGCCACATCGCTTTTCGTGCGCCGAAGAATGAACGGTGCTATGCGCTTGGCGAGCAGCTCGGCGCGCAGAGTCTCGCCGTTTTCCTCGATGGGCTTGCGCCAGCGACGGCCGAAGGTGTGCGGGTCGCCCAGAAAGCCCGGCATCAGAAAATCAAACTGCGCCCAGAGCTCGCCCAGATGGTTCTCCAGCGGCGTGCCGGTCAGGCTCAGCAGGTGCGGCGCCTTGAAGCGGCGCAGCGCCCGTGCCGTGCGGCTTCCGGCGTTCTTCACCATCTGCGCCTCGTCGAGGATCAACAAGTGCCAGGGCCTGGCGGAGAGCGCATCCACATCGCGCCAGACGAGCGGGTAGGTGGTGAAGACGAGATCATGGTCCTGGGCGGTGAGCAGACCTTCCGCGCGATCCGCGCCCGTCAGCACCAGCACGCGCAGCTCGGGCGTGACCAGCCGGGCCTCGGCCAACCAGTTGAAGACCAGCGAGGTCGGCATGACGACGAGCGCCGGATGCGTGAGCCGTCCCTCGCGCTTTTCGGTCAGCACATGGGCGAGTGCCTGCGCGGTTTTTCCGAGTCCCATCTCGTCGGCCAGAATGCCGCCCAGATGATTGGCGCGCAGATACTGCAGCCACGCAAGGCCATCAAGCTGGTAATTGCGCAGCGTGATGGCGAGGCCTTCCGGCGCTGACAGTGCCTGCGGCGTGCCTTGCTTGCCAAGCCGGCTGGCGAGCAGTTCGAGACCGGTATCGCCCTGCAGCTGCCATTGGTTGTCGGGCGCGACGCGGCCGGTCTGGAGCAGGGCGGTGCGCAGCGCCTCGATGCGGCGCATGTCCCAATGCGGCAGCGCAATCGGCTCCCCGTCGCGCAGTTGTTTGCGGGCCGGGTCGGCGATCAGGTCGACCATGGTGCGCAGAATCGCCTTGAGCGGCGCGGCAGGAACGTCGATGCGTTTGCCGCCGACGGCGCGCAGCTGGATCGTCGCGAGATCGTCCACGCTGTCGATGTGTTCGACGGACAGCCAGCGTGAGTCGCGCGCCAGAAGATTGGCGAGCATCGGCACGAGATCGAGCGTCATGCCGTCGATCTCGATGCCGAGACTCAGTAGCCATGCTCCTTCACGGCGAGCGAGTTGCAGCGCTTGAACGGGCTCCGGCTTGACTGCGAAGTCGCCCGCCACCTGCAGACTTTCGACTTCGCCCGAATCACTTCCGAGCCGGAGTTGCCAGCGCTGAACCGCCACGCTCTCGTGCGCGAAGCCGGGGCGCATGTGGATGTCCCAGCCCTCACGCCGCAGCTCGGGCAGCACATCAGCCCAGAAGTCAGAAAACATCGATTCCTGCGCCAATGTCCAGAGTGGCCCAAGATCGCGTTCGATATCGGGATGGCGCCATTGAAGATGGTCCGCCTTCACGGGCGTGAGATGGAGCGACCAGACGCGGTCCATCGCATCCTGCTCGGCGCAGCGATCACGCTCGACAGGGCTGGCGGTGTTGGCTGCGCGCGGCTGCAGGATCGACGTGGGGGCCGGGGTTTCCCAGAGCGAGCCCTCCGGCAGCCGATACACCCAAGTGATCTGCACAAGGCTGACCAAATCGCCACGCGGCCCGAGCTTGCCTTGGCTGCGCATGCCGAGCAGGCCATCGCCTCGGCCCAGCGTCATCAGCGTGATGCGTGGCTGAAAGCTGCTGTGGGGGCTGAAGGGCAAGGGGCTGGGTTCTGGCACGAAAGGGGACGAGGCGGGTTGGCGATCAAACCAGCCTGCAGTGTGACGTGAAAACTGAAAGCCAAATCTTAGCGCGTAGACTCAGATCCCGGAGCCGGACGAAGGCGGCAGGCTCAACTGAGCCGCTTGAACCACCTGAACGCATTCACGCAGATGCTGTTCGCCAAGAAGCCGCAGCGTGGCGTAGTTGAGCGCCGCAGACACGGCCTGGCCGGCCAGTGGCACATACTTGGCCGCCTGTGCCGTCGTCATGCGCATGCCGACCAGCTTGGCCAGACGCAGCACCATTTCACGCGTGACGAATTTTCCAATGAGCGCGGAGCCGACGATGGCGACCGCGTTCTGCACGCTCTGTCGCTTCTCGGGTGAAAGCTCATCGAGCTGCTGCGGCGTGAGCCCGAATTCGGCGTTGATTTTGGGAATGATGCGCGAGAGCAGGGCCGCCTGCGTGGCCCAGTCGAGACCCGGAATCGGCACGGCGCCTGCTACGGCGGCGATCAATGCCCGATTCTTGAGCAGCTTGCGGCTGCGCGCGATGGCAGCCAGTACAGCAGGATCGTCACCCGCGAGCTGCTCGGGAGTCGGGGAGCGCTTGAGCATTCCGGTTTTCAACTGCCGTACCTCAATATCAGTTGGCCGATGGAATGCTGGTCAGTTTGAGTAGTCCTCAGCCCTTGACACCGGCGCGCACGAGGCGAGAGCAGTCGATCAAGGGCCGCCCCGCAGCGACGGCTGCGTCCTTTCATCAAACCTTGCGGCGGATCAGGCCGTAGATGAAGAGCAGCACAATGGCGCCGACGACTGATGCGATCCAGCCAGCGGCTTCGCCTTGCTGGTACCAGTGCATGGCCACGCCGAGGTAAGTGGCGAGGAAGGATCCGGCGACACCCAGCAACGCGGTCATGATCCAGCCCAACTTGTCATCGCCCGGCTTGATCGCACGCGCGATGAAACCAACGATCAGACCCACAAACAAAGTGCCCAGAATATTCATCATGATGAAACCAACTCCCTATGGAAAATAGACAAGGCGGCGGACGCCGCTTTGAAATGACCGCTCACTGTAACGCAGCCAAAGCGTGATTGTGTGTCAGCGGAAGTGCTGCAAGATGCCTTGGGTGCATTTTGCTGGGAGCACGGGCAACTTTTCATTGGTCGATAAAACAAGTTTGCATTTCGTCGAACATGCCCAATGCAGCATCGTCAAAAACAAAAGGCCTGCATCGGGGAATGCAGGCCTTGGTATCTTGATCGCCGTATTTATTTTTGCTGGATCAGCTTGGTGATGTCGTCGGCATTCTGATCTTCGGCGTTCACACGCCGTGCGCCGTTGAAGCGGCTTTGCCAGTACGAGATGCTCATGTCTTCCACGCGGACCGAAGCGCCGGTGCGCGGAGCGTGAATGAACTTGCCATCACCAAGATAAATGCCCACATGACTGAACGCGCGGCGCATGGTGTTGAAAAACACCAGATCACCGGGGCGCAGATCCTTCTTGTCGATCACTTCGGTGGCCGCGGCCTGTTCCTTGGCAACGCGTGGCAGAGCCAAGCCCTTGGCCTGCTCGTAAATGGTGCGCACGAAGCCGCTGCAATCAAAGCCATTCTCTGCGTTGCTGCCGCCGCGACGATAGGGGACTCCGATGAATCCCATAGCGGTCGAGACGAGTTCACTCGTTCGATCCGCCATACCGTGGCGTACGTCTTGGAGCTGGGCAATCAGGCCACGGTCGGCCAACAAGCGCTCCATGTCATCAGCGGTGGAGTTGGTTGGTGCGGCGATTGATACATTCGCGAACGCAAGTAACAGTAAGCAAAGCCATCGGGACATGGGGACGGAGAGTATCACGACTTGCTTCTATACCAAGCTCGAAAAATGTTACGGCGCCCCGGTTTATCCCTGATTCGGCTTTTGTTTGACATATCGTTACTTGCTCGTGTTTTGGGGCTATCAGATCGATAGGCGTTCTCTTTCCTATATAACAAAGAGAAATCTTGTATTCGCGGCTTGGATCTACAAGTCCATATGAGAGCCTGAGGAGATTTTATGTTTCAAATTGTACGAAATCCCTTCGCAAAGTGCGGTGCAACATCGATGATGAGTTCCGTGTTGCTTGGTCTGTGTGCTTTCAATGTTATAGCGCAGCCTTTCCCGGCGGCAGAGCCATTGCCCAAGGCATCGACCCGTGCGCTGGCCGTGGAAACGGTGGCGGAGCGTCTGGGACACCCTTGGGCGATGGCTTTTCTGCCGGGTGGCGGCTATCTGGTGACCGAGCGGCCCGGGCGGATGCGGGTGGTCAACGAGGCCGGTCTTCTCGGCCCGCCCCTCAAAGGGTTGCCGCATATTGCTGCGACTGGTCAGGGTGGTCTGCTCGACGTGGTGTTGGATCGGGATTTCGCGAAGAACCGACGGATCTTCTTCTGCTACGCCGAGCCTGATGCCAAGGATCGCTCGTTGAACTCGACCGCGTTGGCCAGTTCCACGCTCGACCGGGAAGGTAACGTGCTCAAGGATCTCAAAGTGGTGTTCAGCCAGAAGCCCAAGTTGCGCAGCAGCCTGCATTTTGGCTGCCGCATCGCACAAAGCCCGGATGGCACACTGTTTCTGGGGCTCGGAGAGCGCTCGAGCTTCAAGGAGCAGGCGCAGATGTTGGACAGCCATCTGGGCAAGATCGTGCGTATTCAGCCTGAAGGCGGCGCGGTGTCGGGAAATCCGTTTGCGGGCAAGGCGGACGCGTTGCCCGAAATCTGGAGCTGGGGCCACCGCAACATCCAGGCCGCCACGCTGACGGCAGACGGCAAGCTCTGGGTGGTGGAACACGGTCCGCAGGGCGGGGACGAGATCAATCTGGTGCGCCCGGGCAAGAACTACGGCTGGCCCGTCATCACCTATGGCGAAAACTACGGCGGTGGGCGCATCGGCAAGGGCGTCACGCAGGCGCCCGGCATGGAGCAGCCTGTGCACTACTGGGTACCATCGATTGCACCGTCGGGCATTGCGGAGCTCACGAGCGATCGCTATGGGCCGCAATGGAAGGGCAGCCTTTTCATCGGATCGCTAAAGATCCAGCGTCTGCACAGGCTGCAGTTGGACGGCGAAAAGGTGGTGCGCGACGAGATTCTGCTGCCCGATCTCAGGGAACGGGTGCGGGATGTTCGCCAAGGGCCGGACGGCTTGCTCTATCTGCTGACCGACAGCTCCGAAGGCAAGCTGCTGCGCGTCAAGCCCTGAGAGACAGTCAGGGTCAGCTCAAATGGAACATCCACTTGGCGATCATCACGATGCCAACCATGTGGGTGAACACGCTGTAGTGAATGATTCTGGAGTCGCGTGAACCCAGCTTGCCACGTCGCTGCAGAGCCATGGCGGTCAGAAAGTGGCCCATCACGCTGGTGGTGAAGGCGATCTTGATCCAGAGCAGCAGCCCAAAACGGTGCTGAAGGGGATCGGCGAGCAGCGACCCATAGGCCATCCAGGCCATGCCAATGCCCGCTCCATAGAGACAAAGCAGGACCCAGGGCATGATTTTGCGAGCGCGCGCGCCGACGGCCGATTCAAGCTGGCGCATGGCCTCGCGCGGCATTTGGGCGCGCAGCGGCTCGAGCATCAGCACTTCGAAGAACACCACGCCGATGAAGAACAGGGCGGCAAACAGATGAATGGTGAGAAGAATGGGATAGGTCATGGATCAAGTCCTCGCGCGGTAAGCGCTTGTGACAGTGGCATGTGCCCATCGTTACGCCGAGCGGGGCTTTGATCCATGATGTAAGTCAATTTTGGAGCGGAGCGTTCCGCAAGCCCCACCGATGGCATTGGTGCATGATCCTGCGACAATCTCTGATTTGAATCGCCCGTTGTTGGTAAGAAAGAATAAATTCCATGCTGCTTGATGAATCCGAATCCCAACTGGTGCTTGTGGACTATCAGGAGCGCCTGATGCCGGTGATTTTCGAAGGCGCAATCGTGCTCGAGAATGCCCGCCGTCTTGCGAAGATCGCCCAGTTCATGGACGTGCCAGTCTGGGGTACGGAGCAGAATCCTTCCCGCTTGGGTGGCAACGATCCGGAGTTGCGCGCGCTGTGCCGCAACACGCTATCGAAAATGCATTTCAGCGCCGCCGAGGAAGGTCTTGGTGAATGGCTGCGTCCTCCCGCAAAGCCCCAGCAGGGCGGCAATGCCCGCAGCTTGCCCAAGCATTTGCAGAAGCCTCAGCAGCAAGCACCTGAGCGCAACACGGTGGTGATCGCTGGCTGCGAGGCGCATGTCTGTCTTCTGCAGACGGCGCTGGATCTTCTGGAAGATGAGTTCGATGTCTGGGTCGTGACCGACGCCTGCAGTTCGCGCACGGAGCGCAACCGCGACGCGGCTTTTGACCGTCTTGCAGGCGCTGGCGCTGAACTCGTGACCACCGAAATGGTCGCTTTTGAATGGCTGCGCACCTGCGAGCATCCGGATTTCAAGGACATGCTGGCGCTGGTCAAGTAGCCCACAGGAAGGAGCCGCCGCGTAGCGCGCGGTGCCAGCCGTTCCAACCGAGAGTCGCCTAGCTTCAACTTCTTGCCTTACGTGGTTGACCTAGCTCAACCACCGCGAATTCCTCGCTTCAACCTTATCGCCAATGCCTTCAGATGCTCGCAAAATACGAGTATTCATTGGTGAGAAGGGTGTAGTTCTGTATCGCCTCTCGGAATGCCTGAAAGACCTCCCGGAGCGTCAGCTTGACGAAAACTCGCTTATACATAATGAAATCAACGGAGTTGCCACAGCGGTTGCGCAGCGCCGTCGGTCATATAAGGAGACTATTCCAATGCTGAGTTTTTCTGAGTTCCATCGTCGTTCGATAGAAGATCGTGATGCCTTCTGGTCCGAACAGGCCCAGTTCATCGAATGGCAAACCAAGCCCCAACAAATCTGCGATTACAGCAATCCGCCATTTGCGCGCTGGTTCGTGGGAGCTACGACCAATCTGTGCCACAACTCGATTGATCGCCATTTGGCCGAACGCGCCAATCAAAATGCGCTGATCGCGATCTCCACCGAAACCAACACCGAGCGCGCCTACAGCTACGCCGAGCTGCACAAGGAAGTGCAGCGCATGGCTGCCTGCCTTCAGGCGCTGGGCGTGAAGCAGGGTGACCGAGTGCTGATCTATATGCCGATGATTGCCGAGGCGTCGTTCGCGATGCTGGCCTGCGCGCGTATCGGTGCGATTCACTCTGTCGTGTTCGGCGGCTTCGCCTCCGCATCGCTGGCTTCGCGCATCGAGGACGCGGAGCCGACCGTGATCGTATCGGCCGATGCAGGCTCGCGCGGCGGCAAAGTCGTGCCATACAAACCATTGCTGGACGAGGCCATCGAGCTGTCCGCGCACAAGCCACAAGCCGTGCTGCTGGTGGATCGTGGTCTTGCTCCGGCCAACATGCGCGCAGGCCGCGATCACGACTGGGCGGCGCTGCGCAGCCAGCATCTCGATGCCAATGTGCCCTGCGTCTGGCTCGACGCTACGCAATCCAGCTACACGCTCTACACCAGTGGCACCACGGGAAAGCCCAAGGGCGTGCAGCGCGACACCGGCGGCTACGCCGTGGCGCTGGCGTCCAGCATGCGCTGGGTGTTCGATGCCAAGCCTGGCGACACCTTCTTCTGCACCAGCGACATCGGCTGGGTCGTCGGCCACAGCTACATCATCTATGGCCCGCTGCTTGCCGGTATGGCGACCGTCATGTACGAAGGTCTGCCGATCCGTCCCGATGCGGGCATCTGGTGGAGCATCGTCGAGAAGTACAAGGTCACGCACATGTTCTCCGCGCCGACGGCGGTGCGCGTGCTCAAGAAGCAGGATCCCGAATACCTCAAGCGCTACGACCTCTCGACGCTCAAGGGGCTCTGGCTTGCGGGCGAGCCGCTCGACGAGCCCACGGCTCAGTGGATCAGCGGAGCGCTACAGGTGCCGATCATCGACAACTACTGGCAGACCGAAACCGGCTGGCCGATTCTCACGCTGTGCAACGGCGTGGAAAAGCAGCCGTCGCGCTTCGGTAGTCCCGGCAAGGCGGTCTATGGTTACAACGTCAAGCTGATCGATGAGACCAACGGCGAAGAGCTGACAGCGCCCAACCAGAAGGGCGTGCTGGCCATTGAAGGGCCGTTGCCGCCCGGGTGCCTGCAGACCGTTTGGCGCAATGATGAGCGATTCGTCAACACCTATTGGAAGAGCATTCCGGGTCGTCTGATCTACAGCACCTTCGATTGGGGCGTTCGCGATCAGGATGGCTACTTCTTCATTCTGGGTCGCACCGACGACGTGATCAACGTGGCCGGGCACCGCCTTGGCACACGCGAGATCGAGGAATGCATCTCGGGCAACGCGAACATCGCCGAAGTGGCGGTGGTGGGCGTGGCGGACAACCTCAAGGGGCAGGTCGCCATGGCGTTCGCGGTGGCACGTGATGCTTCCGGGTTGACGGACGACGCCGCGCGCCTCAAGTTCGAGGGCGAGATCATGAAGCATGTGGACAACCAGCTTGGCGCCGTGGCCCGTCCTGCGCGCGTGTTCTTCGTGAACGCGCTGCCCAAGACGCGCAGCGGCAAGCTGCTGCGTCGCACGCTGCAGGCGATCGCGGAAAAGCGCGACCCGGGCGACGTGACGACGATGGAGGATCCGACGGCACTGCAGCAGATCAAGGATCTGCTCGGCTGACGGATCTGGAACGGTTTTACAGCTGTTATCGCGGTTGGAGCGGTGGTAGCAGCTTTTTTTATACCAGCGGAAGCGGCTCGGCGATGGTCCGGGCCGACTCCAGCCAGGAGCGCGGGGCGTGCCAGTGCTTGGCCCAATCCGCGAAGTGTTCGGCGGGCATGGGTCGCGAGATGATGTGCCCCTGCGCTATCAGGCAACCCATGCGGACCAGCAGAATGCCTTGCTCCACAGACTCCACCCCCTCGGCCACGATGCGGTAGCCAAACGACCGCGCAAGCCCGATCACCCCCTGAACAATGGCCTGATCGGCCGGGTCCTGCATCATGCCCCGCACATAGCTCTGGTCTAGCTTCAATTGATCGATGGGCAGGCGCCGCAGGTAGGCCAGCGACGAATAGCCTGTGCCGAAATCATCAAGCGAGACCGAGATGCCGATGGCGCGCAGTTGCGCCAGTTCGCGGGCGACATGATTGATGTCGTAGAGCGCCGCGTTCTCTGTGATCTCCAGATCAAGCTGTCTGGGCTGCACGTCCGGATGGCGCTCCAGATGGCCAAGCACCCAGTTGGCAAAGTCGCGGTGGCGCAGGCGCTCAGCGTCGATGTTGACGCTGATCTGCATCTCCAGCCCCTGACTCTTGAGCTGGCTGATGTGCGTGAGCACCGAATCCATGGCCCATTCGGAGAACTTGGCCTCGAGTTCGGTGCCATCGATCACGTGCAGGAAGGAGCCCGGAAGAATCACGCCAAGTTCGGGATGGACCCACCGCACCAAAGCCTCGGCACCGATAACGGCACCGGTGCGCATGTCGACCTTGGGCTGGAGATAGAGCGACAACTCGCCGTTGTTCATGGCCTGATCCACGCGCGCTCGGTGCTCCACAAGACTCAGACGCGCCATCTCCTGCACCGAGTCGAAAGCGCGAAGGCGATTGCCGCCAGCCTGTTTGGCCAGATACATTGCCTGATCGGCATGGCGCAGCAAGGTATCTGTGTCGGCCGAGTCCTCCGGGAACAGGGTATAGCCCACACTCGCGGTGATATGAATAGGTTCGCCTTCGACGTCATACGGAGCAGCGACAGCGTCCATCAAAGCACGAAGCCGTTTCTCTGCGGCCTCGCGATCACTCAGGTCGGAGAGCAGCACGACGAATTCGTCGCCGCCCAGACGCGCCACACAATCTGCAGGGCGCAGCGCGCGCTGCACGCGGCCGGCGACCAACACAAGCAGGCGATCTCCCACGTCATGACCCAGACGATCATTGATGGCCTTGAGCGCATCCAGATCGATATAGGTGATAGCCAGTTGATGACCTTTCTTGTTGCTGAGTTCCACCGCATCGCGTAAGCGTTGGCCGAGCAGTACGCGGTTGGGCAGGCCTGTCTGAGAGTCGTAGTGGGCCAAGTGGTGCAGCAACTCCTGCTGCTCGTGTTGGAGAGTGACGTCCATGGTCACACCCACCATGCGCTGAGCGGCTCCATCCTTGTCGTATTCCACTACTTTTCCGACATTGCGCAGCCAACGCGTGGGGGCCTGAGGTGGTGCAATGCGCCAAGTGGCATCAAACGGTGTGGAAGGGTTCATCTGATGCCGCTGCAAAGCGCTTTCGATCAAGGCAATCTGCTCGTTGCCGATGCCGATGTCCCAAGGCGTCGGCTCGGAGTTGTGCTCGAATGCGGCGTCTTCACCGTGCAATTCGTACCAGCGCGCATCGCCGCGCACATTGCCTGTCAGCAGGTCAAAGTCCCACGTGCCCAATGAGGCAGCAGCAAGCGTGAGTGAGAGCAGCTCCTCGCGCTCGCGCACTCTGAGCTCCTGTTGCTTGCGCTCGGTGATATTGATCAGCGAAATGAGCCAACAAGCTTGCCCGCCGACGTCGATGGAACTCATGGATTGCAGAACCGTGTGTGTCTTTCCGTCGAAAGAGCGCAGTTCGTTTTCGTAGCCAATCAGCTCCCCGGTCTTGCGCGCTTCGCGCAGCATGTTTTCGCGGGTTTGGGCGGTGTAGATTCCCAGATCGACTAGCGTGTGGCCCAGCGACATCTCGCGGGTGTAGCCAGAGCTTCTTTCCCATGCGGGATTCACGTCAACCACCCGGCCGTCGTCGCGGCGAACGAAGGCGAGCGAGATCGGCAGCGCCTGAAAGATGTGGGCGAAACGCGCCTCGGACGCCAGCATGCGCTCCGACGTGCGCCTCAGATTGTCGACGTCCTGTAGCACGCCGCGAATCTTGAGGAGTTTGCCATCCGTCATGACGGTTTCGCTGCGCACACGCACCCATGCGCGCTGCCGGTCGGCCCGAATGATCTCGAACTCGGTTTCCCAGATCATGTGCGCATTGCGCTCGTGTCGGCTGATCTGGCGTACCTGCTCCCGCCATTCGGGTGCCACATAGCGGTCGACGTAGTCGGCCGGTGGCGGTGTGCCAGCAGGCACTCCGTGGATTTCGCAACAGACGTCAGACCAATAGGTCACGCCGCGGCCTGGAATGCCCTCCCAAACGCCCAGACGCGCAAGCCAACTTGCCTGATTCAGTGAATGACTGGAGACGCGCAGGTTCTCCTCGATGACATGCGTATGCGTCATGTCGTGAAAGACGAAGATCAGGCAGCGCTCGCCTTCAATGAGCGCACTGCGTGCGGAAAAAACGCCCGTGATAGAGGCTCCTCGCAAGCGGATCTTCAGATTCATCCCATTGAATTCAGAATCATCATCGATCAGCGTTGTCAGCTGAATGCGGTCGTGTTGGGAGATCGACAACCCAAACTCATCCGCTGTCTTGCCAATAATTTCAGGCAAAGACAGCTGACACATGCGTTCCATGGCCGGATTGGCATCGATGAAGCGGCCGTCCGACATGCGCACAATTCCAGCAGGGTCGGGCAGCGTTTTATAGAAGGTGGTGTATTTGATCTCCGAGAGGCGAAGCGCGTTTGCCATCTCGTGCTGCTCGGTGACATCAAGCAACATGCCTGAAAGTCGCAATGGGTAGCCACTCTTGTCGAATTCCACGGCGGCTCCGCGTGCGATCAGCTTGCGCAAACGGCCGTGGTTGTCACGAATGCGGAATTCGCCATGAAAATGAGGTGACTGACCTTCAATCACCCGAAGCAGGCTAGGTGCCATCATTGCGAAATCGTCTCGGTCGATGCGCGAGCGCAACTCGGCA
The DNA here is from genome assembly GCF_011305995.1 of Diaphorobacter sp. HDW4A. Classification (GTDB taxonomy): domain Bacteria; phylum Pseudomonadota; class Gammaproteobacteria; order Burkholderiales; family Burkholderiaceae_C; genus Diaphorobacter_A. The sequence goes on from NZ_CP049910.1 coordinate 2,290,827, forward strand.
AAATGCGCATCGTCCATGAGCTGCCTCAGTGGCGCGATCTCATCATCGTCAGGGCTGTCATCCAGACCGAAGTCACGAAAGAGACTGCCGTGGTAGCTGAACAGCTGTTTGCGCGCATGCCATTCCCATCGTCCCCCGCCGGATGCTCGCAGCGCCTGCACGAGATCGTTCTTGCTCAATTGCAGCATACGCTGGGTGCGGGCGCGGCTCATGATCAGACCGACGCCGCCGCACAGCAGTATCACGCCCACCATATAGCGCCATGGAATGATGTCCAGCGTATACCACCCTCTGCGGGTCGTGGGATCGCCCAGCGTCGCCCAAGGCGCGATGCACATGGGCACGAGCACCATCAGCACAGAAAAAAGAAGCCAGAAGCTGAGTTGCGTGCGCTTCTGGACCAGCCAGGTTACGCTGCCTATACCCCACATGGAGATGGCCAGACCCAGTCCAATCCACCAAGCATGGTGGGTATCCAGCATCAGGCTGACAAGAGAACAAAGCGTCGCCACACCACCCGCAAGCGGGCCGAAGAGAAAGCTCACGGACGCGAGAATGCCGGGGTAGACGAACGAGATACCGTCCGCCGACGCCTGCACATGAAGCATGGCCACCAGCAATGCGCATAAACCGCCAATCAAGCCGATGCCCACCTGCTCGCGTCGATGGGGGTCGAGCAGCGTGGAAATGGGCAGCAACGCCGCGCCAATGATCAATGTCACCAGAATCAAGCCCGTGACGAAAAAATCATTGGTCATATGCCAAGCGGACAGCGGCGTTGGAAAGTGAATTGCCGCGCCACTCGCCAACGATCTCGAATCCCAAGATGCGCCAGCCAGTCCTGAAGCAACCCAAATTATTCAACTTGTTAAATAATATCTATCGATTTTTCAATTGAATTATTTTAGTCTATTGGTTTCGGGTGTAAATAGCTAGTGCAGATTGGAGTTGTCAGACAAACTCACTTTCCGTTGCTGTCAAGTTTGATCAGCCCCGTGGACAGCATGGTTCCACATACGATGATTACCGCGCAACCCAACATCCACAGCGTGACCGTTTCGTGAAGAAATAGAAAACCATACAGGACGGCAAAGGCGGGAGCGAGAAATGTGACGGCTACGGCGCGGCTTGGCCCCGCGTTGGCGATGAGCCGGAAGTACAGGAAGTAGGCAAGACCGGTACACAGGATGGCGATGGCGATGACGGCGCCCCAAGCACGGGGGCCGGGCATTTGTGATGGCCAGTTCACGATGGTCGGAACGGCCAGACAGATGCTGGCACCGATCAAGCTCCCTGTGGCGCTGGCAAGAGGAGGAACACCCACCAGATATCGTTTGGCGAAGTTGGCCGCCACCGCGTAGCAGATGGAGGCGCAGAGACAAGCCGCGATGGCCCAGCCGGCATCGCCGCTCTTCATGCCCGCGCCACCGGGCGCTTTCCACGCCAGCAGCGCAACACCCACGAACCCAAGCAGCAACCCCAGCCAGCGCAGGCGCTGGATGCGCTCGCCCAGCCAGATCCATGCGACCAGCGCGCCGAACAATGGCACGGTGGCGTTCAGAATGGAGGTGAGGCCGGTGGTGATGTGCATCACCGCCCAGGCGAACAGCGCAAACGGAATCGCCGAATTGATTACGCCAGCGAGCATCACGGTTTTCCAGTGGCGGCGCAGGGCGGGCCATTCACCGGTCAATACCACGAATGGAATCAGCAAGACCGCTGCAAGCGCCACGCGCAAACCAGCCGTGGGAAATGGGCCGAATTCCACCGCGCCCATGCGCATGAACAGAAACGATGCGCCCCAGATCGAGGACAGCAACAGGAACTCGGGAACCCAGGAGCGTTGCGCCGGGCTGGCTGGCGCGGGTGTGAGGGGCATGTTGTTTTCAGTTCTTGGAAACGTCAGAGACATCGGAAATGCCGCCCGCGAGCGCGCCTTCGAGCGTCAGCAGAGCGGTCTTGCGCGGCAGCCCGCCAGCATAGCCGGTCAAGCTACCGTCCTGACCGAGAACCCGGTGGCAGGGCACGGCCAGGCTCAGTGGATTCCGCCCTACGGCAGCGCCGACGGCGCGCATGGCCTGCGTCTTGCCTAGCTGGCGGGCGAGGGCACCGTAGGTGGTCGTCTTGCCGGTCGGAATGTTGAGCAGGGCCTGCCAGACCGATCGCTGGAACGGTGTACCTGCGGAAATATCCAGTGGCAGATCGAAGTCGCGGCGCTTGCCGTCGAGGAACTCGCGAACCTGGTCTCTGGCTTTGGTCAGCACCGGGTGTTTGTCGTCCATCCGCCAGAGGGGATCCGGCAGATCGGACGAGAGCTGCGCGGGTAGGTGTCGCTGGTCATGGAACCAGAGACCGACCAGACCTTGGTCGGAGGCGGCTGCGTACATGTCGCCCAAAATGGTGGAAAAGCGTGTGCAGGCGAGATCGTTGGAAAAAGTGGTCATGGAAATGCTCCGGATGGTCGGTTTGCAAGGGGCTCGATATCAGCGGCGGGCCAGCCCGGCCCAGGTGCGGATGACGGCATAGCTGCGCCATGGCCGCCAGACCTGCGACGCCGCGAGTGCATCGCGCGCCGCGCTGGCGCCGCGCGCAATGCCCAGCGCCGACTGCAGCGCGACATCGCCAGCGGGAAACGCGTCGGGCCAGCGCAGGGCGCGCATCGCGATGTATTGCGCGGTCCAGTCGCCAATGCCGGGCAGCTCGCGCAGCGCGGCCATGGTGCGTTCGGGGTCTTCGCCGGGCTGCAGGCGCAGCTTGCCTTTGGCGACGGCGGCGGCAATCGCCTTGATCGCCTGCTGGCGCTGGCGCACGATGCCGAGCGATCCGAGTTCGTCGCTGCTCGCTGCGGTCAAGGCATCGGCCGTGGGAAACAGCCGTGACAGCTCCGGCCACGGCGTGGCGATGGGCTCTCCGAAGTTCTGCACCAGCCGCTGCGCCAGCGTGCGTGCGGCGGCCACGGTGATCTGCTGGCCCAGCACGGCGCGCACCGCCAGCTCAAAACCGTCCGCGGCCCCCGGCACCCGCATGCCTTCACCTGCATGGAAGAAGGGCGTAAGAACGCCGTCGATCACCCCTAGATCCGCATCCAGATCAAACATGGCGCGGATGCGGGCGATCAGCGCCGGGAGCACCGGCAGCAGGGAATCACTCACGACCAGCAGCAGCCGGGTTGACGGCTCGTCAAAGCGCACGTCAAACCAGCCCTTGGCCGCGTTTGCGCCATCGCCCATGCGCAAGGTTCGTCGCATGCCGGGCAGGCCTTTGGGGAGCGCGGCCTCCACCTGTTCCAGCGAGGCAATGGTCCGGGTGCTGAGAAAGCCCAGCATGGCCTGTACGTCATAAGGCGGACGCCAACCAAGGCGGATCACATGCGACTGCACCGCATCCCCGCCACTCGATTCGCCGCCGTCCTTTCGCAATTGGCTGGGCTTGAGCGAGTAATGCTGCAGAAACGCCGCATTGAAGCCGCGCACGCTGCGAAATCCGCTGGCGAGCGCCACCTGGGTGATTGGCAGCGTGGTGTCGGTCAGCAGCTGTTTGGCCGCGAGCAGGCGGCGGGTCTGCAGATATTGAAGTGGCGAAATGCCCAACGCGGTGCTGAAGATGCGGCGCACATGGCGGTCCGTGACCCCGAGGCGGCTGGCCAGCCAGTCGATGACCGCACCGCCTTCTGCATCAGCCCAGTTCTCGGGCGCATCGAGCATGCGCAGCGCCTGTTGCAGCAGAATTCCGCTCGCGTCCTGATTCGACCAAATCAAGGCCTGCGGAGCCAGCTCCGGGCGGCAGCGCAGGCAGGGACGGAATCCGGCATGTTCGGCCTGGGCCGCCAGATCGAAGAAGCGGCAGTTTTCCCGGCGCGGCACGCGTACCGAGCAAACCGGACGGCAGTAGATGCCGGTACTGGTCACGCCCGTGAAGAAGCTGCCGTCGAAACGCGCGTCGCGCGCCTTGACGGCCAGATAGCGGGCGTCTTCCACTTGGGTCACGGAGGTTGGTGCGATCTCGGTCATGGCTTCATGATAGGGAAGGCGGCGCTGGAAGCTGGCCGTTTTCGGACATGTCCATCAAAAACCGTTTCCATGAAATTTGATAGCAACGATGGCTCCATCCGGCACGCCTACAATCGAGTCCGTTTTTCAACTTCATCGACAGGTTGTTCCGTGCCATTTTCGCCAGCCATTTTCAAAGCCTATGACATTCGCGGTATTGTTCCCAGCACTCTGAACGAAGACGTAGCCCGCAATCTGGGCCGGGCGTTCGGGCTGGCCGCGCGCGCCAAGGGTGAACGGGTGGTCGCAGTGGGCCGGGACGGGCGCCTGTCCGGCCCCGCACTGTCTGCGGCACTGATGACGGGTCTGGTGGACGTGGGCATCGAGGTGATCGACGTCGGCATGGTCACTACGCCGATGCTGTACTTCGCGGCCGCCACCCTGTGCCACAGCGGCATTCAGGTGACCGGCAGCCACAATCCCAAGGATTACAACGGCTTCAAGATGGTGCTCGCGGGCAAGGCCATCTATGGCGAGGAAATCCAGAACCTGCGCCGGGTGATGGACGCGCAGTCCTGGCAGGCGCACGAGGGCGGCAGCATCCGCGAGGCCAACGTGCTCAAAGCCTACACCGACCGCATCGTCGGCGACATCAAGCTCGCGCGTCCGATGAGGATCGTCGTTGACTCCGGCAACGGCGTTGCGGGCGCTTCGGCTCCGGGCATCTTCCGCGCCATCGGCTGCGAGGTGATCGAGCTGTTCTCCGAGGTGGACGGTGATTTCCCCAACCACCACCCTGATCCCAGCAAGCCGGACAACTTGAGGGACGTGATCGCGGCGCTCAAGAACAGCGACGCTGAACTCGGCCTTGCGTTCGATGGGGACGGCGACCGCCTCGGCATCGTCACCAAGGGTGGCGAGAACATCTTCCCCGACCGCCAGATGATGCTGTTCGCGCAGGACGTGCTCTCGCGCGTGCCCGGTGCGTCCATCCTGTTTGACGTGAAGTGCACCCAGCGCCTCGCGCCCGCCATCGAGGCGGCTGGCGGCAAGGCCGTCATGTACAAGACCGGCCATTCGCTGATCAAGGCCCGTATGAAGGAGCTCGACGCACCTCTGGGCGGTGAGATGAGCGGCCATATTTTCTTCAAGGAGCGCTGGTTCGGCTTTGACGACGGCACCTACGCGGGTTGCCGCCTGCTCGAAATTCTGAGCAAGAGCGCTGACCCCAGCGCCGTGCTCAATGCCTTGCCGACCAGTTTTTCGACGCCCGAACTCAATGTGTCGTGCGAAGAGGGTGAGCCGCATCGTTTGACTGCCCAACTGCAGGAAATTGCTGCCTCCACGTTCAGCGCTCCTGCGCAGCTCAGCACCATCGACGGCCTGCGTGTGGACTGGCCGGACGGCTTCGGCCTGATCCGCGCGAGCAACACCACGCCCGTGCTGGTGCTGCGTTTTGAAGGCCACACCGAGGAAGCGATGCACCGCATCGAGACCGAAATGCTGGCGCTGCTTGAGCGCGTGAAGCCCGGCGCGAAGGTGGGCGGAGCGGCTCACTGAGCGTTCTGTGAGAGGTCTGTATTCACTGGCAATCCGGCTTGCGACACCGCTTTTGCGGCGCAAGCTGGTGCGGCGCGCGCAATCCGAACCGGGCTACGCCATGGCCGTTGGCGAGCGCTTTGGGCGCTATGACACGCCGCCGCGTGTGGCGGGCGTAGCAGATGTGGCGGGTACGTTCGCCCGGCCGCTGATATGGATCCATGCCGTGTCGCTTGGCGAAACGCGCGCCGCCGCCATTCTGCTCAAGGAACTGCGCAAGCTGCTGCCAAGTATGCAGCTCCTGCTCACCAATGGTACGGCCACCGGCCGCGAAGAGGGCAAGAAGCTGCTGCAGGATGACGACATCCAGGTCTGGCAGCCATGGGATTCACCTCAGGCGGTGCGTCGATTTCTGCTGAACTTCCAGCCCGATATCGGCGTGCTGATGGAGACCGAGATCTGGCCCAATCTGGTGGCAGGATGCAAGGCGCACGGCATTCCGCTGGTGCTGGCGAACGCGCGCATGAATGAAAAATCGTGGCGCGGTGCCAAGCGGCTGTCATGGCTGGCCGGGCCCGCCTACCGCAGCCTGTCCGCCGTCTGGGCGCAGACCGAGGCCGACGCCAAGCGGCTTGCCGACGTCGGCGCGCCGGTGCGCGGCGTGCTCGGCAATCTCAAGTTCGACAGCGTACCCGATGCCGCCTTGCTCGAACGTGGCCGCGCTTGGCGTGTGACCAGCGAGCGCCCGGTCGTGCTGTTCGCGAGCAGCCGCGAGGGCGAAGAGGCCGCCTGGCTGCAGGCTTGGCTGCGTCAACGCGTGGGCTTCGCGAGCAGGCATCAGCAGGTGCAGTGGCTGCTCGTGCCGCGCCACCCACAACGTTTTGATGAGGTGATTACGCTGTGCATCGATGCGGGTCTGACGGTCTCGCGCCGCAGCGCATGGGGCGATGCGCCGGAGGCCGCCGACGTCTGGCTTGGCGACAGCATGGGCGAGATGGCGCAGTACTACGGTATGGCCCATGCGGCGATGCTCGGCGGAAGCTTCGAGCCGCTGGGCGGACAGAACCTGATCGAGGCGCTGTCCTGCGACTGCCCCGTCATCATGGGACCGCACACCTTCAATTTTGCCGAGGCTTCCGAACTCGCGGCCGAGGCGGGAGTGGCGCTGCGGGTGGCCGACATGGATGCGGGCGTGCTCGAATCCGTGCGCCTCGTCAACGAGCCCGAGCGCCTTGCCGAGCTGGCCTCGCGCTGCCATGCCTTCACCAGCGCGCACCGGGGCGCGGCAATGTCGACCGCGCTGGCAGTGGTGCAGCAGATGCGCGGGACCAAGGCGATTCAAGCCGCCGTTTGACGGCTCGAACGGCGGGCGCTGACCCGCGTGGGCTGCTATGCAGTTCGAAATTCCCGCACTATGACCAAAAACAAACGCCGTGTTGTTTGAGGCTATGGTTTCCCCTCAAGTGCAAGACAATGTGCTTTCGTGAGTTGCCTGCCTTCACTGCAAGGACAGGTGCCGGTCAGCCACTGTCGTTTCATCATCACCATGTTGGATAAGCACTACCTTACCCCCTTGTTCGCCCCTGCGTCGGTCGTCGTGCTGGCGGGGCCGGGCGACAAGCCGGAGTCCCTGTCGCCGCTGGCGCGCAATGTCCACGAAGCCCTGCGCGCCCAGAAGTTCACCGGCAGCCTGACGTTCATGGACATCCACACCAGCGGCACGCTCGCCGATCTGGCGCAGGCGCGCGCGGATCTCGCGGTGATCGCGCTGCCTGCCGATGAAGTGGTCGCCGCGATGGAGGTGGCGGGTCGCATGAACTGCCGCGCGGCCATCGTGTTGTCCACCGGCATGTCGCAGGCGCAGGCGTCCGACTTGAAACGCATCGCCAAGCGCGAGGGCATGTTTCTGCTTGGTCCCAACTCGCTTGGCATACAGCGTCCGTCGCTGCAGCTCAACGCCAGTGCCGTCGGGCCGCTCGCGGCGGAGGGATCGCTCGGGTTGATCTGCCAGTCGGGCGCGCTGACTGCTTCGATCCTTGATTGGGCACGCAGCAATGCGGTAGGCTTTTCGAGCGTGGTGTCGCTCGGCCCTCATACCGATCTGGGCATCGCCGCTGTCCTTGATTTTCTGGCGAACGACCCACGTACGCAGAGCATCGTCGTCTATATGGAGGGCATCCAGAACGCCCGCCGTTTCATGAGCGCACTGCGTTCCGCCGCGAATGCCAAGCCAGTCATCGTGCTCAAGGCAGGACGCAAGCCTGCAGGCAATGCGGCCGCGCTCACGCACAGCGGCGCTATCGTCGGCAGCGACGAGGTGTTCGACGCCGCGCTGCGCCGCGCCGGTGCCGTGCGGGTGAGCACGTTCGTGGAGCTATTCTCGGCAGCGAAATGCCTGGCCTCGCGCTACCGCCCGGTCGGCCAACGGCTGGCGGTGATCACCAACGGCGGCGGCCCCGGCGTGCTTGCGGCTGACTGGATCAATGAAAAGGGGCTGGGGCTAGGGCATCTGTCGGCCGAGGTGGCAGCCGCACTGGCACCGCAGTTGCCGCCGCTCGCCACCTTGTCGGAGCTGATCGATCTGTCCGAAGAGGCCGGTCCCGAGCACTACCGCCTCGCCATCGAGGCCACCAACAAAGACAAGCAGATCGACGGCGTACTCGCCATCTTCTCGCCCAAGCCCGGCAGGGACGCGACGGCGGTCGCGCAGGCGCTTTCGGACGCCAAGCGCTCGATGAACAAGCCGCTGCTCACCAGCTGGCTGGGCGACACCCTCGTGCTGCCCGCACGCCAGACGCTGCGCAAGGCGCAGATCCCGAGCTTTCGCACGCCCGAGGCGGCGGTGGGCGCGTTCTGCAATATCTCGACCTTCTACCGCAACCAGCAACTGCTGCTACAGACGCCGCCATCACTGTCGACCCTCGCCAAGCCCGATATCGAGGGTGCGCGCCTCGTCATCGAAAGCGTGCTCGCCGAGCGCCGCAAGGTGCTCACCGAGATGGAGTCCAAATCGCTGCTCGCGGCCTTCCACATTCCGGTCACGCGCACGCTGCAGGCGCGCAGCGCGCACGAGGCGATGATGATCGCCACGCAGCTGGGCTACCCGGTCGCGCTCAAGATCGATTCGCCCGACATCAGCCACAAGTCCGACGTCGGCGGTGTGGCGCTCAACGTGCACACTGGCACCGCCGTGCGCGATGCCTATGCCGACATGGTGCAGCGCGTGGCGCGGCTGCAGCCCACGGCACGCATCAACGGCGTGACCGTGCAGAACATGGCGCGGGCCCGGCGTGGCCGCGAGATCTGCATTGGTCTCGTGAGTGACGAGTATTTCGGCCCGGTCATCACCTTTGGCGCGGGCGGCACCATGGTCGAGCTGATGGACGATGGCTCGATGGAGCTGCCGCCGCTCAACCAGTTTCTCGCACGCCGCTTGATCGAACGCTCGCGCGTGGCCGAGACGCTGGGTGAATGGCGCGGCGCCGATCCGGTGAATTTCGAAGCGCTGGAGCAGGTGCTGTTGCGCGTCTCGGAAATGGCCTGCGCGCTGCCGCAGCTGCGCGAGATGGACATCAACCCGCTGATCGTGGATGCCAACGGTGTCGTCGCGGTTGATGCGCGCATCGTCGTCGGCGAGGCCACGCACGGCGCATCGGGCACGCTCACGACGGGTTTGCTCGGCGCGGATTCGAGCTACGCGCATCTGGCGATCATGCCGTACCCCGCTCGTTATGAGCAGATCTGGCCGATGCGCGGCGGCGGTGAATACCATGTGCGTCCGATCCGTCCAGACGACGCGCAGATGCTGCAAAGGCTGGTGCGCGAGCTGTCACCGGAGAGCCGGTATTTCCGTTTCGTCTCTCAGCTTGCCGAGCTGCCTACGTCTATGCTCGCGCGTTTTACGCTCATCGACTACGACCGCGAAATGGCACTGGTGGCGGTACAAAAGGAGAGTGCGGTTGATGAGCAAGGGCAGGTGACCGAGACCGAGCGCATTGTTGGTGTGTCGCGTTATGTGACGAATCCTGATCAGTCGAGCTGCGAGTTCGCGTTGCTGGTGGCGGATGATTTTGCAGGGCGGGGGCTCGGTTCGCGGCTGATGCTGGCGATCATGGAAGTCGCACGCGATCGCGGGCTTGCCGAAATTCAAGGACTAGTACTAGGCAACAATCCCAACATGCTCAAGCTCATGCGGCGTCTAGGCTTTGAAATCAAGGCGTTTCCTGATGATCCGGAGTTTCGTCTCGTTGTTCATCAGCTTTAGTTTTTTGTGTTTACGCCGCCTTTCTGGCGGCGATTGGTTGATCGTTTTGAGGCGGCAATACGGCCCCTCATGCGTTGTTGCGAAGCCTTGCCGTACAGGCGTACTGTCTGCGGCTTCGCGCCTAGCCTGAGGGGCCGTCTTGCCGTTGGGGTGGCGGTTTCAGGCGCTCTGTTCGCTTCGTTGGCCTGCTGTTTTGATGCGGGGAAAATGCAAAAAGGCCAGCGGATTTTGTCCGACTGGCCTTTTGTTTTTTGTGCTTTGCTTCGCTTACTTGCTGCGTTCTGGCGCTGCTGCGGCTTGCACTTGTTTGCGTAGCTTTTTCACCTGATCTGCGGTCACTGCTGGCGCTTGGTTGCCCCAGCTGTTGCGCACGAAGGTGGCGATGTGGGCGACTTCTTCGTTCGTCAGGCGGTCGGCGAAGCCGGGCATGGCGAAGTGGGTGGGGGCCTCGGTCGTGCTGGGCATTTCTGCGCCTTGCAAGATGAGGTGGATCACCGAGCTCGGGTCTTGCGCGTTCACGCTGGGGTTGAGCGCGAGTGCGGGGAAGACACCGTCGTAGCCCTTGCCGCTGGTGCGGTGGCAGGCGGCGCAGTTGTCGACGAAGAGCAGGGCTCCTACGTCCTTGGTCGAACCGTCGAACATGGCTTTGGCGGCGCTGTCGTTGTAGGCTAGGGCGGGGGCGTCGGGCCTGAGCGGGGTGAGCGTCTTGAGGTACGCGGCCATGGCCTGCAGGTCGTTCTGTGTCATGTGCTCGGTGCTGTGCGAGACCACGTCGCCCATCGATCCGAATGTTGCGCCGTGGGCGTTGCGGCCGGTCTTGAGCAGCTCGACGATGTCTTGCTCGCTCCAGTTGCCTAGGCCGTCGGCCTTGTCGCCGCGCAGATTGCGGGCGAGCCAGCCTTCGAGCACGCTGCCGGACAGGAAGGCCGTGCCATCGGCATCAGTGCCCGCCTTTTCCTGCAACGCGACGCCGCGAGGCGTGTGGCAGGTGCTGCAGTGACCGAGGCCCTCGACCAAATAGCGGCCGACGGCGATCTTGTCGCCTTCGGGGATGGCCGTGTTGTCGGTGGTGACGGCCGGGGCGAACATCTTGCGCCAGACGGCGAGCGGCCAGCGCATGGACAGTGGCCAGGTGATGTCGGTGGCCTTGTTGGCTTGCTCGACGGGTTGCACGCCTTGCATGAAGTAGGCGTACATGGCCTTCACATCGTCGGACTTGACGTAGGCATACGAGGTGTAGGGCATGGCCGGGTAGAGCGTATGGCCCTGCTTGGCCACGCCGTGGCGCACGGCGTTGTCGAACTCTTCGAGCGAGTAGCTGCCGATGCCGGTGGTTTTGTCGGGCGTGATGTTGGTCGAGTAGACCTTGCCGATCGGCGTTTCCATGCCGAGGCCGCCTGCGAACGGCTTGCCGCCTGGCGCGGTGTGGCAGGCCACGCAGTCGCCGACGCGCGCGAGATAGGCACCGCGCTGCACTTCGGGGTTGTCGGGCAGCTTGGGTTCGGCGGCGGTCTTGAAGATGGTGTTGCTTTCCGCTTGAGCCTTCACGTCATCGAGATGGGCCTGCGTGGCGCGCGACAGGCCCCAGCCTCCGAGCAGAGCCACGGCGACGATGGCTGCGCCGCAGGCGGTGAGTGTGGTGGTGGTTTTGCGCATGTTCATGTTCGTGCCTCCTTACGCCTGGACCAGAGGGCCAGGGTTCTTGAGGTACTGCGTGCGGATCGCGTGCACCGACCAGTAGGTGAGCGCACCGACCAGACCCGTCGGGTTATAGCCCATGTTGTAGGGGAAGGCGCTCGCGCCTTGCACGAACACGTTGGACACATCCCAGCATTGCAGGAAGCGGTTCACCACACTGTTCTTCGGGTTGGTGCCCATGATGGCTCCGCCCGTATTGTGGGTGGTCTGGTAAGGACGCACGTCGTAGTGCGAGCCCTTCTTGCGGATGCTGGACCACATCTTTTCGGGGTTCAATTCCTTGGCGACCAGCTCGGCCTTGTCGCCCACGAACTTGAGCATGTCGAACTCGTTGTCATGCCAGTCGAACGTCATGCGCAGCAGAGGCATGCCGTAGGCGTCGCGGTAGGTGGGGTCGAGATCCAGGTAGGAGTCGCGGTAGGGCATCACCGAGCCGGACAGGCCGATGTTGAGAATGCGCTGGTAGCCTTCCTGCATGCCAGCCTTCCAGCCCGAGCCCCACTTGGGTGTGCCCGGAGCGATGGCGGATTGCTTGATGGGGCGGCCACCGGCACGTGCGTGCTTGGTGGTCGCGCCGCCGATGAAGCCGTGAGGGCCGTGGTCGAACTGGTCACCATTGAAGTCGTCCCACACCACGCCCGATGCACCTGCGCCGATGAACGGGTTGAGATAGGTGCCCTTCTTGAGCAGCACGCTGACGCCACCGTTCATCTGGTAAGCGTAGTTCTTGCCGACCACGCCTTCGCCCGATTGGGGGTCATACGGCTTGCCGATGCCCGAGAGCAGCAGCAGGCGCACGTTGTGCATTTGGTAGGCGCACAGAATCACCAGATCGGCGGGCTGCTCGACCTCGCGACCCTGTGAGTCGACGTACAGCACGCCAGTGGCCTTCTTGGCCTGGTTGTCCATCAAGACCTTGAGCACGTGCGCGCGGGTGCGCAGCTCGAAGTTGGGCTTCTTCATCAGTGCCGGCATGATGGTGGTCTGCGGCGATGCCTTGGAATACATGTAGCAGCCGTAGTGCTCGCAGAAGCCGCAGAAATTGCAGGGGCCCAGACGCACGCCATAAGGGTTGGTGTAGGGCTCGGAGGCGTTCGATGCAGGCAGCGGGTAGGGGTGCATGCCAGCGGCCAAGGCGGCCTTTTCGACCAGCGATTCACCGTACACGTACTTGAGCGCGGGGGTGGGGTAGGCCTTGGAGCGGCTGCCTTCAAACGGATTGCCGCCCGCCTGCCTGGCGCCATTGAGCACACCGGCCGTACCGGATGTACCGCACACGTATTCGAACTGCGAGTAGTAGGGCTCGAGTTCCTCGTAGGTCACGCCATGATCCTGCAGGGTCATGTCCTCGGGCATGAACTTCTTGCCGTAGCGCTCGACCGTGTTGCTGTACAGACGCAGTTCTTCGGGCAGATTGCGGAACGTCATGCCGTTCCAGTGGAAGCCCGCGCCGCCCACGCCGTTGCCAAGCAGGAACGAGCCATGCTGGCGGTAGGGCACGGCCAGATCACCGGTCTTGTGGCGCACGGTGACGGTTTCGGTCGAGAGATCTTGGTAGAGCTTGCCGCGCACCGAGTATGCGAGCTCGTCGATCACCTTGGGGTACTTGGCGTCGGTCGGGGTGTCCTGCATCGGGCCGCGTTCCAGCGCCAGCACTTGCAGGCCTTCCTCGGTGAGTTCCTGAGCCATGATGGCGCCGGTCCAACCGAAGCCCACCAGCACCACGTCCACTTTGTCTTTTTTGATCGTCATTTTTCCGACTCCTTATCCGCGTTCACCGTTGATGGAAACAGGTCCAAACGGATAGGGTTTGTTGGGCTGGTCGACCCAGTCCATGAAGTCCGCGCGCGCGCCGGGGAAACCGATCATCTTCCAGCCCACCATGCCTTTGTTGCCGCCGTAGATGGGGTCGGCCAGAAAGCCTTCCCGTGCATTGGCCAGCACTTGGTTGAAGAACAGCTTGGCGGGAATGTTGGGCAGTTCGATCTTGCTCTCGTCGAGCTGGTGCAGGATCTCGTCCTGCAGCTTCTTGTCGAGTTCGGCAAAGGTCTTGCCGTCGTGGTTCGTCTTGCACCATGCGTCGCAATCGGCCACGCCATGGCGGTACATGTCGCGCGGCGTCATGTTGTGTTGGTAGCCGAGCTGCGGCACGACCTCGGGGTGGAACGGACCCTGCATGTACCAGAGCTTGCCGTGGCCCCAGGGCATTTCCAGCTGTCGGTCGATGAATTCGGGCACGCCTGCCTCAACGGCGCCGGGACCGATCTCGTCCTTGGGAATCAGAATGTCGACGGCTGCGACGACGAACGCCCATTCCGCATCGTTCAGATAGCTGGGTGAGTACTTGGCGTTCGTCGTGCCAGCGTGGGCCGAAGACAGCGGAGTGTTGGCTCCATCCGAGGTGCATGCCACCTGCGTGACCGCTGCACCGGCCGCGAGGCTGGAGGCGGGCACGACGGCAATCATGCGGCGCAGAAAGCCGCGCCGTGGTTCTATGTTCTTTTCGATGGGATCGTTCATGGGGCGTTCCTCGGTTCTTGAATCACACGACCGCGAATGTCGCTGAAGAACCGAGAGGAAACCACCTGCCAGATTCGCTTGTTGGCAAGCGAAGGAGAACCGCTGGACCGCCCGGTGAAATCAGCGGCTGGATTCCCGGCTGAAACACATCTGAGAAAGGGCGTCGACGCGTTCAGCGAAGGCTCGCATGAACGTGGGCGCGGGTTCAAAGTACATACCCACACAAGAATCCAAACACACTGCATTCATTCAGCCGTGCTTTGAATTGAACTCCAATGTTAGTTGTCTAAACAATTGCTTGCAGGTCTCGGAACCGAGACCTGCTCGACGGTCATGGTTGTTTTTGCTGCTAGTTCACGGGATATTGCGAATAGGAGTACCTGCGCGCGTTTTCAGTTTGAAGCCAGTCCTTCAGAGCACCTTGCGGCTTCGAAGGCCGTCGATCTGGGCCCGCGTGAGCCCCAGTTCAGCCTGCAGCACCTGGTCGGTATGCTGGCCGAGCGAAGGCGGCGCATGGCGCAGTGTCGTGGGGGTGTCCGACAGGCGCAGCGGGCTGGCGGCGGTGGTGATGCGGTTGGCGACCTGAAGGTCGTCAGGTGCGTTGGCAAAGCGATCCTGTTCGACGCGGATGTTCCGCGACTGCACCTGTGGGTCGGCGTAGGCCTCGGCGATGTTGTTGATCGGGCCGCAGGGCACGGCCTTGTCTTCGAGCAGTGTCACCCATTCGGCAGTGGTGCGCTGGCGGGTGATGTCACACATGCGGGGAATCAGCTCGTCCCGGTGTTTGACGCGCGCGCTGTTGGTGCGGAATGAGTCGCCGCTGCCCCAGTCGATTCCAGCCGCTTCGCAAAAGCGCGCGAACTGGCCGTCGTTGCCGATAGCAAGCAGCATGTTGCCATCGGCCGTGGGAAAGTCCTGATAAGGCACGACGCTCGGATGCGTATTGCCAAGGCGCTGGGGGATGTTGCCCGCATTGAGAAAACCCGCGCCCTGATTGGCGAGCACGGCCATGGCCACGTCGAGCAGGGCCATGTCAATGTGCTGGCCGCGCCCGGTGTGGTGGCGGGCCTCGATGGCGCCGAGAATCGCTGTGGTCGCGTACATGCCGGTGAACAGGTCGATCACCGCCACGCCCACGCGCATCGGTCCGCCGCCGGGCTCTCCATCGGCGCGGCCGGTGATGCTCATGAGGCCGCTCATCGCCTGCACCAGCAGGTCGTAGCCCGCGCGCGGTGCGTAGGGGCCGGTCTGACCAAAGCCGGTGACGGAGCAATAGATCAGGCGCGGATTGAGCGCCTTGAGCGACTCGTAGTCGAGGCCGTAGCGCTTGAGACCGCCGGTCTTGAAATTCTCGACGAGCACATCGCTTTTCTGGGCCAGTTCGCGGATCAGTGTCTGGCCTTCGGGCGTGGCCATGTCCACGGTGACCGAGCGCTTGTTGCGATTGCATGACGCGAAATAGCAGGCTTCTGTCGTGTTGTTGCCGTCTTCGTCCTTGAAGAACGGCGGACCCCAGTGGCGCGTGTCGTCGCCTTCGCCGGGTTTTTCGATCTTGATCACGTCCGCACCCATGTCGGCCAAATTCTGGGTGCACCAAGGACCGGCCAATACGCGCGAAAGATCAAGCACGCGAATGTGGCTCAGTGCGCCTTTCGGGCCGGTGTTGCTGCTTGGGGTTGCCATAGGTCTCCGTGGTGGTTGTCCGCTTCGGCGGGATATTCCAACATGGTAGAACGTGTTCTTGGAAATCGGCTTCCATTCTTTTTAAGCAGGCATTCGCCCTCAATCATTGGTATAAGGCATTCGTCGATAGCGGCTACTTTCCCTAGAATCGCCGCATGTCCATGCATTTCGATCTAGTAGACCTGCGCCTCATGGTGCACATTGCCGAAGCCAACAGCATGACGCGCGGGGCGGAGCTGTCCTTCATATCGCTGCCGGCGGCCAGTACGCGCATCAAAAATCTGGAGGAGAGCATCGGCACCAAGCTGCTGTATCGCACCAGTCAGGGCGTGACGCTGACTCCGCCCGGCCAGGCGTTCGTGACGCATGCGCGCATGGTGCTCGGGCAGATCGAACATCTGCGCGGCGACATGCAGGAGTACGCCAGCGGCATCAAGGGCCATGTGCGGGTATTTGCCAATACCACCTCGCTCGGCGAATTTTTGCCCGACGTGCTGCGCCACTACTTGCGGCGCAATCCGGATGTGAACATCGATCTGCGTGAGCGGCTGTCACATGACATCGTGCGCGCGGTGACCGAGGGGCAGACCGACATCGGCATCGTCGCGGGCCTGGTGCGCACCGAGAATCTGGAAACCTTGCCCTACCGGCGTGACCGGCTGGTGCTGGTGGTGCCACGCGGCCATGCGCTGGACGGGCAGACGCAGGTGGACTTTGCCGACACGCTCGAACTCGACCATGTCGGCCTGCATGAATCAAGCGCGATCCATGCGTTTTTACGGCAGGCGAGTGACCAACTGCATCGCCCGATCAAGCAGCGCATCCAAGTGGGCAACTTCGAGACCGCCTGCCGCATGATTGAATCCGGCGTGGGCGTGGGTATTCTTCCCGAGTCAGCTGCGAGTCGCCATGCGCAGGCTATGGCGATCACCATCGTGCCGCTGGCTGACGCATGGTCGGTACGCGAGATGCAGATCTGCGTGCGCAGCATGGATGCACTGCCATCGTTCGCGCGCGAGCTGGTTGAGTTGCTTGTGGCGGACGCGCAGGGCAAGCTGCAGTGCGACCGATCCGCGGAGTGACTGCTATGCCCGGGCGCCCCGAATCATGTTCCGCGCAATGATGATCTGCTGGATCTGCGTCGTGCCTTCATAGAGCCGGAACAGCCGCACATCGCGGTAGAAACGCTCGATGCCGAATTCGGACAGATACCCCGATCCACCGAGAATCTGCACCGCCCTGTCGGCCACGCGGCCGGACATTTCTGTGGCGAACATCTTGGCGCAGGAAGCCTCGGTCGAGACGTTGCGGCCCTCGTCGCGGCGGCGGGCGGCATCGACCACCATGCATTCGGCGGCGTAGATCTCGGCCTGGCTGTCGGCCAGCATGGCCTGGACCAGCTGGAACTCGCTGATCGGCTGGCCAAACTGTTTGCGCTCGAGAGCGTAGTTCAGCGCGTCGCGAAGAATGCGTTTGGCAACGCCCACCGCGACTGCGGCGATGTGGATGCGGCCCTTGTCGAGCACCTTCATTGCGGTCTTGAAACCCTGACCTTCCTTCAGACCGATGAGGTTGGCGGCGGGCACGCGCACATTGTCGAAGAACACATCGCAGGTGTGCGCGCCGCGCTGGCCCATCTTCGCGTCGTTCTTGCCAAAGCTGATGCCGGGCGATTTGGCGTCGAGGATGAAGGCCGAGACACCGCCCGAGCCCTTGTTGGACGGATCGGTGCGCGCCATCAGCGTGAACACCCCCGCGTGCGGCGCGTTGGTGATGAAGCGCTTGTTTCCGTTGACGACATAGGCATCGCCGTCGCGGATGGCGGTGGTGCGCAGGGATGCTGCGTCAGAGCCCGCCTCGGGCTCAGTCAGTGCGAACGAGGCCATGAGTTCTCCCGTGGCGAGGCGGGGAAGCCACGCCTCCTGCTGCTCGGGCGTGCCGTCCATCAGAATGCCCTGCGAGCCGATGCCCACCGTGGTGCCGATCACCGAGCGGAAGGCGGGCGAGGTCTGGCACAGCTCGAAAAGCACGCGCACTTCTTCTTCCATGGTGAGTTCCAGACCGCCGAAGCGCTCGGGAATCGTCATGCCGAAGAGGCCCAGCTCGCGCATCTCCTGCACGATGGATTCGGGGATCTCGTCGGTCTCGGCGACGATGTTTTCTGCGGGCACGAGACGTTCGCGTACGAAGCGGCTCACGCTGTCGAGCAGGGCTTCCAGCGTTTCCTGGTCACGAATCATATTGTGAGTCTCCTTGTGCTCAAACGGTTCAAACGGTATCTGCCGTGCCGAGAATTGCCGTGGCCTGGCTCGAAAGCGTGCCGCCGTTGCCGTGGCAGACGGCGGTGCGCGCGCGCGTCAACTGGCGCTGCCCAGCCTGTCCACGCAACTGGCGCACGGCCTCGATCAGCGTGAAGATGCCATACATGCCGGGGTGCACGCACGAGAGGCCGCCGCCATTGGTGTTGACCGCCAACCGTCCGCCCGGGGCAATTGCGCCGTTCTGCACGAACGCGCCTCCTTCGCCCTTCTTGCAGAATCCGAGGTCTTCGAGGAACAGGATGGTGTTGATGGTGAAAGCGTCGTAGAGCTGCGCCATGTCCATGTCTTTTGCACTCAAGCCTGCCATCGCGAAGGCCTGCGGGCCGGACTGGGCTGCAGCCGTGGTTGTGAGGTCGGGCATGCAGGAGATTTGGCGGTTCCAGCAGGCCGTGGCGCTGCCGAGCACGTGGATGGGAGGCTGTTTGAGGTCTCGCGCGCGGTCGGCTCGGGTCAGCACGATGGCGCCTGCACCGTCGGTGACGAGGCAGCAGTCGCGCACGCCGAGCGGGCTCGCGACGCGGCGGGACTTCAGCACGTCGTCGATGGAAAGCGGATCGCGCATGAACGCTTCGGGGTTCTGCTGCGCCCAACCGCGTGCGGCCACGGCCACTTCGGCGAGCTGCTCGCGCGTGGTGCCGAATTCATGCATGTGCCGCGCGGCTGCGAGCGCATAGGCGGTGACTGGCAGCACCGGCTCGAACGGGTGCTCGTAGGGCTGTGGGTCCATGAAGCGCCGTGCGGCCGTGCTTTCCTTGCGACCGAACGCGGCCGAGCGCTGCGCGCTGCCGTAGCAGATAAGCACCGCATTGCATTGTCCCGCATCAAGCGCGCGCACGGCGGGCAGCAGGTGAGCGATGAAGCTGCTGCCGCCCACCATCGTGCCGTCCACATAGGTCGGGTTGATGCCGAGATGCTCGATCACCGGCATGGTCCACATGCCGGAGTTCACGCTGCAGGTGGCGAGGCCGTCGATGTCCTGCATGGAGAGGCCCGCATCGGCCACGGCGGCGTGGGCCGCACGAACGAGCAAGGTCATGTCGTCCATGCCTGGCGACTCACCGCAGCCATAAGTGGCGGCTCCGGCAATGGCGATGCGGCCGCGCAAGTGGCGGTTGGCCTTGGCGGCGTCGAGATGCGATTGGGGAATGCTCATGCTGCGCTCCCGTTCACTTTGGTGTCTGCATTGGCGGGATGGAACAGCACCAGCCCGCGCCCATCGCGCTGCGCCACGCGTGCTTGCACGCGCTGGCCGATGTGGACCGCATCGGGCGGCACATCTTCGACACGGCTCATCATGCGCACACCTTCGTCCAGATCGATGAGCGCCACGTTGTAGTCGCCACCCGCGTCGGGCTTGCGGGCGATAGTGCTGGTGGAATAGACCACGCCGAGGCCACTGGGCCGCACCCACTTGAGCGGGCTCGCACCGCAATGCGGGCACAGCTCGCGGGGCGTGAAGACATGTTTGCTGCATTGCGGACATTGCTGTATGCAGAAACGGCCGGCATCTAGCTCGGCCTGGTAATGCGTCTGGGCGCTCATTTGCATGGTGCTGTGTCTCCTGTGTTGGGCTGTTGTCAGACCGGTTTCCCGTTCATTGTCCCAGCATGCCTGCGCAGGGCGGAGCCAGCAATTCGGGATTCTGAAAGGGAGGCTTCTCGCGGTTTGCGGAGCGTTCTACCTGGCGGATTTCAGGCCGCGTTGCACTGCGTGTTAACCCGGCTTCATCGGTGCTGAACCCGTGCTTTCACAACCGCAGATAGGCGCCCGACCGCAGCGAGAACTAGCATCCGACGCGGCTCCAGTACCGGGTTGGAAAGCGGTGGGAGTCGGCTCTTGCTTCCTCATGCCAAAAGTTCACAGGAGACAACGAATGCGTTCCAGGTTTTTGCGATTTCTACAGGCCGGTACGGTGGTCTGTACTGCCATCGGTTGTGCGACTCAGGCCGCCGGGATTTCCGACGATGTGGTGAAAATCGGCGTGCTCAGCGACATGAGCGGTCTCTATGCCGACACGGCGGGTAGAGGCTCGGTGGAGGCGGCCCGGATGGCGATTCAGGACTTCGGCGGAACGGTGCTTGGCAAGAAGATCGAACTGGTCTTCGCGGACCACCAGAACAAGGCCGATGTGGGCGCGACGGCCGCGCGCAACTGGTTCGACCGCGAGGGCGTGGATCTGATCGTGGATCTCAACAACTCCTCGGTCGCGGTGGCGGTCAACAACCTGGCCCGCGAGCGCAACAAGATGGTGATGAACACCGGCGGCGCGTCCGACATCCTCACCAACGAGCACTGCGCGGCTACGGCCATCCATTACACCTACGACAGCTACGCGCTTGGCAACAGCGCGGTGCGCGGCATTCTCGCGCAGGGCAAGAAGGATTGGTACATCATCGGCGTCGACTACGCGTTCGGCAAGGCGATGACGGCCAATCTCAACGAGTTCGTGGGCGAGGGCGGCGGG
Organism: Diaphorobacter sp. HDW4A; assembly: GCF_011305995.1. Classification (GTDB taxonomy): domain Bacteria; phylum Pseudomonadota; class Gammaproteobacteria; order Burkholderiales; family Burkholderiaceae_C; genus Diaphorobacter_A. The sequence goes on from NZ_CP049910.1 coordinate 2,311,305, forward strand.
CGCATCGTCGGCGCCACCTACCATCCGCTGAACGCCAGCGATTTTTCGTCTTTCCTGCTGCAGGCCCAATCGTCCAAGGCGTCGGTGATCGCGCTCGCGAACGCCACGGCCGACACGGTCAATACCATCAAGGCGGCCAACGAATTCGGCATCACCAAGAAACAGACCGTCGTGCCGACCATCATGTTCATCAACGACGTGCACGCGCTCGGGCTCAAGCAGGGCCAGGGCATGGTGTTCGCGACGGGCTTCTACTGGGACCGCACGCCCGAGTCGCGCCAGTGGGCGCGGCGCTTCTTCGAGAAGATGAAGAAGATGCCGTCGATGGTGCACGCGGGCGGCTATTCGGCCGTCACGCAGTACCTCAAGGCCGTGCAGGCAACTGGCACCGACGATGGTCTGGCCGTGGCCAAACAACTCAAGTCCATGCCGATCACCGATTTCTTCTCGCAGAACGGCAAGGTGCGTGAGGATGGCCGCATGGTGCACGATATGTACCTCGTCGAGGTGAAGAAGCCCGAGGAATCCCAGTATCCATGGGACTACTACAAGGTGCTCAAGACCATCCCGGGCGACCAGGCGTTCAAGCCCCTCGTCAAGAGCACCTGCAAACTTCTGAAAGGTTGAAGATGAAGACGCGTGCAGCCGTACTGACCCGCACCGGCGCACCCGCGCCCTATGCACAGAGCAAGCCGCTGGAGATCTGGAAGGTGGACCTTGCGCCCCCCGGCCCCGGCGAGGTGCTGGTGCGCATCGCCGCCGCCGGGGTCTGCCATTCGGACCTCTCCATCATCAACGGCGACCGCCCACGGGCCACGCCCATCGTGCTCGGCCACGAAGCCTCGGGTGTGATCGAAGCGCTCGGCGAGGGCGTGACCGACATCGCGGTCGGTGACCACGTCGTGCTGCTCTTCGTGCCCGGCTGCGGCAACTGCATGCCGTGCGCTGAAGGCCGTCCCGTACTTTGTGAACCTGCAGCGCAGGCCGGAGTCGCGGGCACGCTGCTCTCGGGTGCAAAACGCATTTCAAAGAATGGCGAGTCCATCTCGCACTTTGTGGGAGTGTCCGCGTTTGCGGAGCATGCCGTGGTGTCGCGCCGTGGGGTGCAGAAGATCGACGAACTGATCCCGCTGGAAATCGCGGCGCTGTTTGGCTGCGCGGTGATGACCGGTGTTGGCGCGGTCGCCAACACGGCCAAGGTACAGCCGGGCGAGAGCGTGGCGGTCGTCGGATTGGGCGGAGTGGGGCTGTCGGGCGTGATGGGCGCGGCGGCGGCTGGAGCGTCGCGCGTCATCGCCATCGACCTGAACGACGACAAGCTCGCGCATGCCCTGCAGTTCGGCGCCACGCACACCTTCAACGCAAGCGATCAGGAGGTCGTGCAAAAAGTGCGCGACCTGACCAGTGGCGGCGTTGACCACGCATTCGAGATGGTGGGAGCCGCGCCCGCGCTGGAACTGGCCTACCGCGTCACTCGGCGTGGTGGCACCACCGTTACCGTGGGCCTACCCGCCAACGCGCAGGCGATCAGCCTGCCGGTATGGCATCTGGTGGCCGAGGAACGCACGCTCAAGGGCAGCTACATGGGCAGCTGCGTGCCGCGCCGCGATGTGGCGCGCTATCTGTCGCTCTATGAAGCGGGGCGTTTGCCGGTCGATCAATTGGTCACCGGGATGCTGACGCTGGATGAAATCAACGAGGGCTTTGACCGCTTGGCGCGGGGCGAAGCGATTCGGCAGATCATTCGTATGGGGGCTTGAGGCGTGGCAGCCTGAATGTGATTGGGCACTGCAGTGCTTGGAAATGGCGCTGAATGACCTTGAAAGCCCCGCTGGTTGGCTGCTACTTGTCTTTTGGAGGCGAGCGCCCGGTGATTTTGCGAACGATTCCAACGATTTTGTGCATGAGCGCGCCTACGAACAACACCGTCGGTTCACGATGGGGGCCTAGTCCGAAGAAGGGAAGCGGCGGAAACTCCCCGTACTCGCGCTGCAGGTCATGCAGCGCCTCGCTCGATGTCTTGAAGGCGAGCGCGGTTGCGGCAGACAGATGCTCTGGGCAAAACCACTCCGAACCGCTCGGATGTCCAATCATCCCTTCCGCCAGCGGCACGTAGTCAGCAAACCGCACCAAGTCCCCGCCTTTGTCCAGGTGAAAGTCTCTGTGACAGAGAAAACAGTATGGTGGCTTCATGGGGGCTTTCTACTTTCCAGCTCACTGGAGGAAGATCTTCATTTGCGCTTCTTGGGCTCTGCCTTGGCAGGTCCTGCCGCCGCGTATTCATTGCAGGTGTTAATGATCTTGGTCCACGTGGCGGCCATGTGGTCGTCCCGTTCTTTTTCACTCAAGCCGTTGTAGGGCTTCGTGTTCAACAGTTCCGACAACTGCGCGACCGCCTTGTCGCGCACGGTATTGGATTCGAGCCATTGGCCCACGTATTCCTTGCCTGCGGTCTGGTAGGCCAGTTCCTTGTAGTCAACAGGTTTGGGCACGCCGGGCAGCGGCTTGCCGTCGGCCCCTTGCGTGTACATGTGCAGGAGCAGCGCGTGCGAGTTGCAGAGAATCATCGAGTCGGCAAATTCCCGCTGTGCCGGGGTCATCTCGGCCAAGACCGGGGCGGTTGAGCCGACGAGAAGCAGCGAGAGGGCGAGGGAGCGGAGTGAAAACGGAAACGTCATGAGAGCACATTGTGCATGGCTCAGCATGGCGCGTGGTGTTCAGCTTGCCGTGATCCCTGCCACCTTGATCACCTTGGCCCATTTTTCGATTTCAGAGCGCAGGCGTTTCTTCATCTGCTCCTGCGTGCCCGGATCGGCCTCGGCGCCGGCTTCGAGCAGCTTCTGGCGCACGGCGGGGTCGTTCATCACGGCGTTGAAATCGCGATTGAGCTTTTCCTGAATCGGCTTGGGCGTCTTGGCCGGGGCGAACAGTGCCGCCCACGAATAGGCCTCGTAGCCGGGGAGGCCCGATTCGGCGATGGAGGGAACCTCGGGGCGCATTGCGGAGCGGGTGGGGTTGGCGACGCCGAGCACCTTGACGCGGTTGGCCTTGATCTGCGGAAGCGCGGTGGGCGCGTCGGCGAACATGATCTGCACCTGCCCGCCGAGCAGGTCCGTCATCGCGGGTGCGCTGCCTTTGTAGGGCACATGCTGCAGCTTGGTGCCGGCCAGCATATTGAAGAGTTCACCCGCCAGATGCGTGCCGCCGCCGTTGCCGGCCGAGCCGAAGCTGAGGGGCGTTGAGCCCGATTTGGCGAGCGCGATCAGCTCCTTCACATTGTTGGCGGGCACCGAAGGATGGACGACCAGAAACACCGGGAAGAGGGCCGCGAAGCTGATCGGGACGAAATCCTTTTCGATGTCGTAGGGCAACTTGTCCATCAGCGTGTGGTTGACCGAGTTATGGATGGCGCCAACAAACAGGCTGTAGCCGTCCGCAGGTTCGCGGGCCGCTGCCGCAGCGCCCACCACGCCGCCTGCGCCGGGACGGTTGTCGACGATGGTGGGCACATTCCACAGCTCGCCGAGCTTCTGGCTGGCGGCGCGGGCGGTGGTGTCCACCGGGCCTGCGGGCGGAAACGGGACGATGAATTTCACGGCCTTGCTTGGCCAGGCATTTGCTGCCTGTGAGGCGAGCGGTGCGCCGAGCAGTGGCAGCAGGCTGCTGGCCAATATTTGACGGCGGTTCAGGTCATGGGATTGAACTCGGTGCTTCATGGCGATCTCCTCACTTCAATTCAATCCACCACGATGCCTTGGGTGACCGTAGCCCACATCGCGCGTTCCTTGGCGGCGCGGTCGGCGAGCTTCTGGGGCTCGCCGACCCATTCGTCATAGCCCAGTTCCTTGAGCCGCTTGGAGAGATCAGGTTGTTTGAGCGCCGCGTTCACCGCCTTGTTGAGCTTGGCCGTCAGCTCGGGAGACATGCCCTTGGGACCGTAGATGCCGTACCAGCCGCCGACGTCGAAATCCTTGAGCGCAGGGATGCCCGATTCGGCCACGGCGGGCACGTCGGGCAGCAGGGCGTTGCGCTGCGGCGAGGTGACCGCAATCGCGCGCACCTTCTTGGCGGCGATGAAGCCGCTCGCGGTGCTGATGATGTCCATCATCATGCTGATCTGGCCGCCGATCACGTCGGTCATGGCGGGCGCATTGCCTTTGTAGGGGATGTGGTTGAGCTCCACGCCGCTGCGCTTGGCGAGCAGCAGCATGCCAAGGTGATTCGAGCCGCCCACACCCGCCGATCCGTAGCTCAGCGTGCCGGGATGGGTCTTGGCGTAGTCCACCAGCTCCTTGGCCGTCTTGAAGGGCTGATCGTTGTTCACCACGAGCACGTTGTAGTAGCTGAGTACGGGAGAGACCGGCGTCAGATCCTTGGCCGGATCGAACGGCATCTTGGTCATCACATTGGGGCTGATGGTAACTGTGGGGCTGGCGGCAAACCAGAGCAGCAATCCATCGGGCTTGCCACGCGAGACCTCGGCAGCGGCGACGGTCGCGTTGGCGCCCGGCTTGTTTTCGACGATGACCGTCGTACCGAGTTCTCTTGACAGCGCCGCACCGACGAGTCGCGCGCCCTGATCCACAGGACCTCCGGCGGCATAGCCCACGAGCAGGCGCACGGACTGGGCATCCTGTGCGGACGCGGGAAGGGCGGTGGCCCCAATCGCGGCCACAGCGGCCAACGCCAGTTGGTGAAGGGCCAATCGCCGGGTGGTGGTTCGCATGGGCTTGTCTCCGATATTTTGGGATGTCAAAACTTCAGCGTTCGCATGGTGCGACGTCCCATGCCCGCTGGGAATCTGCTTTTGCAGAAGTCGGGGTTCACACGCTCTTGGAGAGGGTTTGCCCCGATGAGCGTTCGCTCACTTGGCGGGCCTGTCCCAGTCGAAGAGCAGCGGCTGTTTGTCGCGAAAGCGTTGCACGGCCTGCTGGTGGTATTCGGAGCCACGGCACATGGTCTGGGCATAGGCCTCGAGTTCGGACATCGCGCGCGCATCGAGCTCGAAAGCCTGGTTCATGATGGTCTTGGCCATGCCGATGGCTGCCGTGGAGGCCGCCTTGAAGCGCGTGGCCAGCGTCAGCGCTGCAGCCTGCAGTGCGGGGCCGTCATCGTGAATCTCGTAGACGATGCCGAGTTCCTTGGCTTCCGATGCACCCAGCGTGCGTGCGGTGAAGACCAGCTCTTTGGCGCGCTGCTGGCCGACAATGCGCGGCAGCAACTGCATCGCGCCCAGATCGGGAATCAGGCCGATGCGGCCAAACACCGCGCAGAACTTGGCACGCTGGGTGGAAAGAATGAAATCGGCGGCCAACGCGAGGCTGAACCCCGCGCCAAAGGCCGGCCCATCCACCGCCGCGATCACTGGCTTTTGCAGATTCACCAATTCGGGAAACCATTGGTGCAGTGCGCGGATGCGCTCGCGCCACGGCAGCCCGCCCTCGTTGGACTGCACCATCTGGATCACATCACCGCCCGAGCAGAACGCGCCCCCGGCGCCTGTGATGATGACGGCCTGCACGCTGTCGTCGTCGCGCATCTGGACGATGGCCGCTGCGATGCCCAGCCGCATGTCCTTGCTCAACGCATTGCGCGCTTCCGGACGGTTGAGGGTGATGATGCCGATGCCGTCTTGCACCTGGGTCAATACGGTGGGATTGCTCATGGGCGCTTGTCTCCTGTAGTTGGGGCGGATCGCTCAGTTCAATTCTGCAAAGCCGTGGCTTAACACCACTTTGTCGCGCTCCAGAACGCGGGCGCGAAGCTGGAGTTGCGTGGGCTGTCCGGGCTCCTGCCAGATCTCGGTGACCAAGGTTTCGCCTGGATAGACCGGCGCGGCGAAGCGGATGTCCAGTGCCTTGAGGCGCGTGGGATCGTTGCCCGCGCATTGCCGCAGAATCGCACGCATCACCAAGCCGTAGCTTGCAAGTCCGTGCAGGATGGGGCGGTCAAAGCCCGCCACGCGCGCGACGGCGGGTTCCGCGTGCAGCGGGTTGAAGTCGCCGAGCAGGCGATAGAGCAGCGCGGCTTCGGGACGCGTGGCCTGGATGTCGGTGAAGTCGGGCGCACGATCTTCGGGGGTGGGTGAGAGGGGCGGCAGCGGTGCGTCGCTGGGCTGGCCGCCGCTTTGCTGGCTGTAGCCGCCATCGCCACGCAGAAAGGTCACGCCCTGCAGCGTGGCCAGCAGCTCGCCCTGCGCGGTTTCGATGCGCCGCTCGCTCACGAGAATCGCGCCTTTGCCCTCTCCCTTGTCGGTGAGATGGGTGACGCGCGTGTGTCCCACTACCTCGGCACTCGCGGGCAGCGGGCGGTGGATGCGCATGCGCTGCTCGCCGTGCAGCAGCTTGACCCAGTCGATGCCTGTATCGTTCTCGCGCGCCCAGAAGCCCGGATAGCCAAGCACCACTGCCAGCGACGGCATGGCGCGCAGGCCGCCTTGTGCGCCTTCATAGACAAAGGGCAGGGCGCTCTCGTCGACGGGGTCGTTGCCGAGCCCGAGGCTGAGCGCATACAGCATGGTGTCGCGCTCGGTGTAGTGCTGGTGCTGGGGCGAGAAGCGGCGCTGTTTGAGATGTTCGTAGCTGATTGCCATGTCGCTCGCGCTCCTTCAGATCGGGTCCCAGCTGAACACCTCACCCGAGCGTTCCAGCTCGAAGAACGAGGACTTGAGCGCGGGCATGCCGTGCTCGGCGATGCTCTGCGGCGTCCAGCCCTCGCTGCGATGGATACCACGCACCGGGCGCGGCTGGCTCATCAGGAAGATCTCGTTGTTGCGCACGGCGAAGACCTGCGCGTTCACGTCCTTGGCGGCATCGGACAGCAGATAGACCGCCAGCGGCGCGATCTTGTTGGGCGTCATCTGCTGGATCTTGGCGACGCGCGCTTGCTGCTCGGGCGTGTCAGTGGGGATCGATCCGATCATGCGGCTCCAGGCAAAGGGAGCGATGCAGTTGGAGCGCACGTTGAACTTCTGCATGTCGAGCGCGATGCTCTTGGACAGCGCGGTGAGCGCGAGCTTGGCCGCGCTGTAGTTGGCTTGGCCGAAGTTGCCGATGAGGCCCGAGGTCGAGGTCATGTGCACGAAGGCGCCGCTTTCCTGTTCCTTGAAATGCGTGGCGGCCGCGCGGCTCATGTAGTAGCTGCCATAGAGGTGGACCTTGATCACGGCATCCCACTCGTCGAGGCTCATCTTGTGAAAGAAACGGTCGCGCAGAATGCCCGCGTTGTTGACCACACCGTCGATTTTTCCAAAGCTGTCCACCGCGCATTCGACGATGCGTGCAGCGCTCGTGGATTCGGAGACGCTGTCGGTGTTGGCCACCGCCTGGCCACCAGCGGCCTTGATCTCGGCGACCACCTTGTGGGCCGGGCCGTCGTCCGTGCCCTCGCCGTTGGTGGAGGTGCCGATGTCATTGACCACGACCTTCGCGCCCTCAGCCGCCAGCGCCAGCGCCATGTCGCGCCCGATGCCGCCTCCCGAGCCGGTGACCACGACCACTTTGCCTTCCATCATCTTCTGTGCCATTGCTTGTCTTCCTTGGGTTCTTTGGGAAAAAAGTGCACCTCAAGCATGCGCCCAAAGCCCGTTTGCGGCCATTTGCGAATCAGAAGGCCGGGGTTTGTCAGGCTGAAAGCAGATCCAGCTTGTGGCCTGGTTTATGGGTGAAAATGCAGCGCATTCAGACTGAAAGGCAAGCCGTGGCAGAGAGTGTCGATTGTGTGGTGATAGGGGTCGATTCAGAAAACGGAATTTAAAGCACGCTAAGGAATGCTCGATCCAGCAACGGCGCGGCTTTGCGTGTGGCGTCTGCCGCTGGAAGCGGCGTTTCGGCTGTTCTCGAAACTCGGCAGTCTCGGCGGCTCGATTCGAGAGCGGTTTTCGAGAACGGGACGGACAAGGCCAGCACTGGCGCGGCCCGCATTCTCACGGTGGCTTCTTGAAAATGATCGTTTGCGAGAGCGGTGGCCATGCCAATGGCTTAACGTACTTTATTTTCCGTTTTCTGAGACGTCCCCTGATAGGAGCGGGCGTCGTGGGCCTCGCAGTGGCCAGGGCGCTGGCCTTGCAGGGCCGCGAGGTGCTGGTGCTCGAGGCCGCGAATGCCATCGGCACCGAGACCTCGTCGCGCAACAGCGAAGTGATTCATGCGGGTATCTACTATGCGCAGGGCTCACTGAAAGCGCGGCTGTGCGTGCGGGGCAAGGAGCTGCTTTATACCTATTGCGAGGAGCGCGGCATCGCTCACCGGCGCTGTGGCAAGCTGATCGTGGCGACCTCGCCCGAGCAGCGCGCCAAGCTCGACAGCATTGCCCAGCATGCTGCTGCGAACGGGGTGAACGATATGCAGTTGCTCACCGCCGACGAGGCGCGGGCGCTCGAACCCTCACTGCACTGCGTGGCCGCCTTGCTCTCGCCGAGCACCGGCATCGTGGACAGCCACGGGCTCATGCTGTCGCTGCTCGGCGATGTCGAAAACCATGGCGGTGCGCTCGCACTGCAGTCGCCCGTGTCTGGTGCGGAATGTTTGCCCGAGGGCATTTTGGTGCGCGCGGCCGACGGCACGGAGTTGCTGGCCAAAACCGTGATCAACGCGGCGGGTCTGCATGCTCCAGACCTCGCGCGCCGATTCGCGGGCCTCGCGTCCGAGCATGTGCCGACGGCCTACTACGCCAAAGGTAACTATTTCACGCTGGGCGGCAAGGCCCCGTTCACACACCTGATCTATCCGGTGCCGGAAGCGGCGGGGCTCGGCGTTCATCTGACGCTTGATCTTGGCGGGCAGGCCAAGTTCGGCCCCGATGTGCAATGGGTGAATGGCCCGGACGATCTGGTGGTCGATCCTGCGCGCGGTGAGGGCTTCTATGGCGAGGTGCGCAAGTACTGGCCGACGCTGCCCGATGGATCGTTGTCGGCTGGCTATGCAGGCATTCGTCCCAAGATCAGCAGCCCCAAGGATGCAGCGGTCGATTTTGTGATTCAGGGCCCGCAGGTGCATGGCATCGCCGGGTTGGTGAATCTGTTTGGCATCGAGTCGCCGGGGCTGACCAGCTCGCTGGCCATCGGCGAGCATGTTGCGCGACTCCTGAAAGTTTGAAACATCCCGGCCAGCCGTGCACTCGCCCCGCAGCGTGCTTTGGAATTGGTAGCATCAACGGGCTTGTAGGGGCTAAGATGTGGTCTGGACCTACAAGGTCAAATATAGCTTGCGTTTATCTTTGTTCCAACTGTTAACCATCAGGAAGAGGCTTTGAATATGAGTACCGCATCGGAAAAAATCGCCAGCGCACAAGAAGATCTGGAGCAACTCGTGGGTGACCTGCGCGGTCTGCTCGCCAGCAAGGATCTGGACAGCGTTCCTGAAATCCGCCAGTTGCGCAAGCGTCTGGACGACAGCATGTACACCGTGCGCGAATCCGCCGTGCGCGCCGCGCAAGAAGCCGCCTATCAGGCCAAGGAAGCCGCACGCGTGGCCAACAACTACGCACACGACGAGCCATGGCGCGTCGCCAGCGCTGCGCTGGCCGTGGGTGCTCTGGTGGGCTTTCTGCTCGCCCGCCGTTGATCGTTTGACCGGTTGAGTCACTGCAGGAGCGCGGCGCACGCCACGTTTTTGCAGATTCCAAAACAACTAGAGAGGCAAGCGCACGCATGAATCTGATTGCATTGCTCGGATTGGAGGGCCTCGTCGCGCGTTGGCGGGCCAACGTGATCGAGGGCGCCATTGCGGCAGAAGATCGACTGGAGCTGGCCGGCATGGAATGGGCCGACCAGAAGCGCCGACTCGTGACGCTCGCCGTGCTCGGCGTCATCGCGGGAGGCCTCACGGTGATCGCGCTCATCATGCTGTCACTCGCAATTCTGGTGAATTTCTGGGACACCCCCAACCGTGTCACCGTTGGTTGGCTGCTGGCTGGTGGCTGGCTGCTGCTGTGGGTGATCGTACTCATAGCGCTGACGTTGATAGCCAAGCGTGCAGGCAATGCGTTCGCACTGACCAAGCGCGTGCTGGCGCAGGACTGGCAGCAAGTCAAGGATCGGCTGTGATGAGCAACGCCAAGAACACTCCCACTCCGAAGCCCGTGCGTTCGACCACCTCGGCAGTCGAGCGTGAAATCAACGCATCGCTGGCATCCCCTGAGCAACTCGCGGTGCTCAAGCGCATCGACGCCCAACGCGACCGCATCCACGCCCGTCAACTGGCGATGCAGCAGGCACGCGCTTTGAAGGCCAGCAACGCCGACCGCGTAGACGCCGAAGCGCCCCTGCCGGTACGCCTTCTGGCGTTCGCCAAGTTGCACCCCGTCGCAGTGGCCGTGGCCGTCGGCGCGGCACTGATTGCGGGGCCAGCCAAGCTGATGCGCATAGGCGGCATCGTCCTTCCTATCGTGATGAAGATGCGCAGCAGCAAATAACGCTGACGCACAAACAATGAGAAGGCCCATCGCAAAATCGATGGGCTTTTTCGTTGAACAAGACAAATCACCGGACGTTTGTTGCAGTGAAAACAGCAGCCCCACGAAGCAAGCAGGGCACCCGATCTCACACCCCAACGGCAAGACAGCCCCTCAGGCCAGGTGTCGAAGCGGCAGATCAGTACGCCTTGAAGGTAAGGCTTCGCAACAATGCATGAGAGGGTGTATTGCCGCCCCAAAACGGCCAATCATCGAAACCAAAGGCTTCGTACAACAAACAGACAGATCAGCGCTTCATACCCTTGATGGCCTGAGCAGCTTGGCCGACGAGCTCGGGGCCTTTGTAGATCAAACCGGTATAGATCTGCACCACATCGGCCCCCGCGCGAATCTTGCTGACGGCGTCTTGGGCACTCATGACGCCGCCGACTCCAATGATGGGATACCCACGGCCCAACTGCGCCCGCAGTTGCGAAATCACCCGATTGCTGGCCTCCAGCACTGGAGCGCCACTCAGCCCCCCAGTCTCCTCACTGTGCTGCATCCCCTTGACCGCATCGCGGCTGATCGTGGTGTTGGTGGCAATCACGCCATCCATGCCCTGGCGCTTGAGCGTCGCGGCGATCAGGCGAATTTGGTCCTCGTCCAGATCGGGCGCGATCTTCACGAAGATCGGCACGCGGCGGCCGTGCTGGGCGGCGAGTTTTTCGCGGCGCTCGGCGATGGCGAAGAGCAGGGCGTCGAGCGCTTCGTCACTCTGCAGCTCGCGCAGATTCTTGGTGTTAGGGGAGCTGATGTTGACCGTCACGTAGTCGGCATGCGGATACACGCCTTCAAGACAGATCAGGTAGTCGCTAGTCGCGCTCTCCATTGGCGTGGCCGCGTTCTTGCCGATGTTCAGGCCTAGCAGCATGGGCTTGCCCTGGGCGCGGGTCTGCGACTTCTTCACGTTGGCGATGAATGCTTCCAGCCCTTCGTTGTTGAAGCCAAGGCGGTTGATCAGCGCGTTGGCCTGTGGCAGGCGGAACATGCGCGGCTTGGGGTTGCCGGGTTGGCCCTTGGGTGTCACGGTGCCGACTTCGACAAAGCCGAAGCCCATCGCGGCAAGTCCGTCGATCACGCGGGCGTTCTTGTCCAGACCGGCGGCCATGCCCACGCGGTTGGGGAACTTCAATCCTGCGAGTTCAATGGGATCGCTCACCATCGGGTTGCACCATGCCCACGACAGCGGTGTGCGCTGGCCCTTGGCCAGCATGTCCATCGTGAATTCATGGGCCTTTTCCGGGTCCATGTTGAAGAGAATTGGGCGAGCGAAAGCGTAGGGTAGTAAAGACATTGGGATAATTCAAGGTTCAACACGGATTTTCGCCCATGACGACAACAACCAACTCACTTTCTCAGGATCAACTCAAGACTTTGGTCGGTCAGGCCGCGCTGCAATACGTCGTGCCGGACGAAATCGTGGGCGTGGGCACCGGCTCGACGGTCAACAAGTTCATCGACGCGCTGGCCACCATGAAAGACCAGATTCGTGGTGCGGTCTCCAGCTCGCTCGCGAGCACCGAGCGTCTGCAGGCGCTCGGCATCAAGGTGTTCGACGCCAATGAAGTCGAGGCGCTGGCCGTCTACATCGACGGTGCGGACGAGATCGACGGCAAGGGTTACATGGTCAAGGGCGGCGGTGCGGCCCTCACACGCGAGAAGATCGTCGCAGCACTGGCCAAGCAGTTCGTCTGCATCGCCGACGAGTCCAAGCTGGTCGATGTGCTGGGCGAATTCCCGCTGCCCGTCGAGGTGATTCCGATGGCGGCTGCGCAAATTCAACGTCGCTTCGAGGCGCTCGGCGGCACGGCCAGCATCCGCCAGAAGGACGGCAAGCCGCTCGTGACCGACAACGGCCAGCACATCATCGACGTGCGGGGCCTGAAGATCAACGATCCGCTGGAATTCGAGAGCACCGTGAATCAGTGGCCCGGCGTGGTCACCGTCGGTGTGTTCGCACACCAGAAGGCGGGCGTCTGCCTGCTGGGCACGTCGTCTGGCGTGCGCACTATGACATTCTGATGTGGCGAAGGAGCGCTCGCGACCGGTTCGCGGCGTGCTCCTTTCCACTGGTCACTTCATCAGCAGTCCATCAACCTTGGCGATGTCCTCATCGCCCAGAATGCCTGCGGCTTGGCGCAGCTTGAGCTGGCCCATCAGCACGTCATAGCGCGCCTTGGCGAGATCGCGTTGGGTCTGGTAGAGCTGGCTTTGCGCGTTGAGGATGTCGATGTTCACCCGCACTCCGACTTGGTAGCCGAGTCGGTTGGCATCGAGTGCGCTCTGGCTGGACGCGACCGCGGCTTCCAGCGCCTTGACCTGGCCCATGCCGGACTGCACGCCCAGATAGGCGGCACGCGAGGCCTGCGCGACGTTGCGGCGGGCGTTGTCGAGATCAGCCTGGGCCTTTTCTTCGAGCGACAGGGTTTCCTTCACCCGGTTCTGCACCGCAAAGCCTGCAAACAGCGGCATGTTGAGCGCCACACCCACGCTTGCGCTGGTCGCGCGCGAGTGCACGAAAGGTTGCGAGGTCATGCCGTTTGGGTTGCGCTGCATTCCGTAGCTGGCCTGCAGATCGACCGTGGGCAGATGGCCGGTTTCGGCCTTCTTTGTTTCAAGGCGCGCGACGTCTAGCGCAATCTGCGCCTGACGCACGACGGGTTGAGTGGACTCGGCCGTGTCCACCCACTGAGTGATGTCCGAGGGCTCCACAACGGGGAGGACGACGGGATGGGCCAGTGGCAGAGGCGCGATGCCCACTCGGCCAACGATCTGATCGAGCGCAAGCTTCTTGACCTGCAGGTCGTTGGTCGCGGCGATCTCCTGTGCGCTGGCGAGATCGTGGCGCGCCTGCGCTTCGCGCGAGTCGGTGATGGTCGCGTTGCCGAGCTCGAAGTTGCTCTTGGCTGATGCGAGCTGCTCGGAAATCGCCTTCTTCTGCGTCTGCACGACGTTGAGCGTGTCCTGTGCGGCGAGCACATCGAAGTAGGCCTGGCTCACGCGGATCAGCAAATCCTGGTCGGCCGCGTCGAGCTGTGCCTGCGCGATCTCCACGCCGCGTTGACCTTGCTGGAAGGCGATGCGGTTGGCGGGGCGGAACAGCGGCTGGCTGGCGACGATGGCGGCCTGCTGCGATGGGCCGTGCAGATCGAAATTCTGCGCCGTCATCGTAGGCGTCTTGACGCGGTACTGCGTGTGCGCGGTGCTGACTCCGGCCTGCGCTGCAACGCTCGGAAGCAGCCCTGCTCGGGCCTGTTGGCCCCGGCTCACCGTGGCGTCGTATTGCGCCTTGGCGGACTGCCATGGGGCGTCGTAGCCACGGGCTTGTTCAACCAGTTCGAAGAGGCTTTGCGCCTGAGCGGCCTGCGCGGTGAGGGCACTGGCAGCGACCGCGAGTGACAGGGTCAGTGGGAGCTTGCGCAACGAGGACGGCAAAAAGGGCATGGTGTCCTTCCAGCAAATCGGCATGACGAATTCGCTCTGCGCCGCGCACGGGGTGCGCGTTCGCAGGCGGATGAATGAACTGCTTTTGACTCTGAAGCGAGCGCCTCAATACCGGGGAACTGACGGGGCCACTTCGGCTGACCAGGCGTCGATGCCTCCGGTGATGTTGGCGACATGCTCAAAACCCTGATGTTCGAGAAAGCCCGCCACACGCAGGCTGCGCATGCCGTGGTGACACAGGCAGGCCACGGGGCGCGCTGGGTCGAGTTCGGCGAGGCGGGCGGTGATTTCGCCCATCGGGATCGTGACGAGTTCAAAGTCTGCGGGCGTGATGCTCGCGGTCTGCAGTTCCCACGCTTCGCGCACGTCCAGCACGAGTGGACGGGCACCCTCGGGTGCGGCGGCGATCCAGTCGGCGAGTTGGTTGGGGCGAATGTGGGCAATCATGCAAAGTTTCCTGGAAGGATAAAGACGTTTCAGTATTAAAACTTGAACGCCGAGGGTTCTGGGAAGTTCAGCAGGCGCGGCACGACGATGTCCCACGGCTCCTTCACTTCGAAGCTACTGCCCTTGCGGGTGACGACGGTGGTGCGCATCATGGGTTCCTGACCCACGACGGCCACGAGACGGCCGCCTTCGGTGAGCAGTGCGAGCAGGTTCTTGGGCACTTCGGCGATGGAACCGCTGACCATGATCACATCAAACGGGCCGTCCGCGCTCAGATCGCGCGAGCCATCGGCCATGCGGACATCGACATTGGTGATGCCAGCCGAGCTCAGGTTTTCCTTGGCGAATTCGACCAGATCGGCGTTGATTTCAAGCGAAAGTACCTGCGAGCCGCTGCGGCCGAGCAGGGCGGCCATGTAGCCGGAGCCGGTGCCGATTTCGAGCACGCGGTCTGTGGACTTGACCGCTGCGTCTTGCAGCATGCGGGCCTCGACGCGCGGAGGCAGCATCATTTGACCAGTGCGCTCGGCTTCTTCGACCGACGCGTTCAGGGGAATCTCGATGTCCATGAACGCCATGGAGCGGTATGCGACAGGCGCAAATTCTTCGCGGCGCACTTCCGTCATCAGGTCGAGTACGTCCTCGGCCAGCACGCGCCACGGGCGGATCTGCTGCTCAATCATGTTGAAGCGAGCCTGTTCCACGAGGTTGGTGGTGTCGGCGGGCGTGTTCAAAGGCATGTTCATGGGGGTACTCCGAATTGCGGACTTCTGGATCAGACAAACCTCTGATTCTAGGCCGCTCGCGGGCGCAAACCCAGCAACAGGTTTTCTGCATGCATCTGCAGGTACTTCACAGGGTCGAAATTTTCCGGGTTGACGATGCACATCGAGCGCGAGGAGAGCATCAGATCGAGCTGCATCAGCGGTGCCTCGAACAGATAGATCGCATAGTCGATATCGAGTTGGCGGAACTCGCCTGAATCCATACCGAGTTGGAGCATCTTGCGGATCAGTCCCTGCGCGGGCAGCACCACCTCGTTGCGGTAGAAGAGGGCGATCTCGGGAAAGTTGTTCACCTCCGACATCATCAGCTTGCCAAGGCCGCTGGCCTTGGTCGAGCCGATGCGCTCCCACCAGGCGTTGAAGGCGTACTCCACCATTTCGCTGCAGGTGCCGTTGAAGGTGGTCAGCTCGGCCTCCCACTCGGCGAAACGGCCCGAGATGTTTTCGCGCACCACGGCCTTGAACAGCTCTTCCTTGCTCGGAAAATAGAGAAACAGCGTGCCCTTGGACACCCCGGCGCGAGCTGCGACCTCGTCGACCTTGGTGGCGGCATAACCCTTTTCGACGAACAGGTCGAGCGCGGCCTCAAGCAGCTCACCGGGACGGGCTTCCTTGCGGCGGCCGCGTTTGGTGGTGGTGCTTTCAGTGGCTGAGGACATGGGCTCGTGGAACAAGGAGAGGAAGAAATAGTTAATGACTGACTGGTTAGTAATATAACAACCTCATTTTCCGTCGTCAAATACTTGCCCTACATAATTCGTACAGCAACAATCATCGCGAAGGAGCCGCAACCATGAGCAACGAACAAGACATCATTCTGGGCGGTGGCTGTTTCTGGTGCACGGAAGCCGTGTTCGACCGGGTGAACGGCGTGACCGATGTCGAAAGCGGCTACGCCAATGGGCTGGTCGATCATCCAACCTACGAGCAGATCTGCGATGGTGATACGGGCCACGCCGAAGTCGTGAAGCTGCGCTACGACCCGGCCGTGATCAGCCTGCGCCAGATTCTGGAGATCTTCTTCGCGACCCACGACCCGACCACGCTCAATCGACAGGGCAATGACGTGGGGACGCAGTATCGCAGCGCGATCTACTACACCAACGATGAGCAAAAACAGGTGATCGACGATCTGCTGCGCGAGATCGGGCAGGACAAGCTCTTCGGCGTGCCGGTCGTCACTGAGGTGGAGCCGGTGAAGAGCTATTGGCCGGCTGAGGAATATCATCAGGACTACTTCCTGCAGCACCCCAATCAGGGCTACTGCGCGTTTGTTGTAGGCCCCAAGGTCGACAAGTTCCGCAAGACGTTTTCACAGCACTTGAAGTCTGGAGCCTGATTTACGGGCTATGCTCTCGGGTTCGCGGCCTGTGACTTGTTGTTTTGATCGGGCTGCCTACTTTCTCCGATGAACTCCCACCTTTCCCTGCGACAACGATTAGGCATGTGCTGGCTGATGCTGGCACTGGTGCTGTCGCCTGCGCTTGGCTTGGTGCACAAGGTGGTGCACGGATCGGGCTTGCCCGCGCCATTGGCGATTGAGGTCGTCGCCCAATTCACGCAATCGGCTGGAGAGGCCGCAGCACCGCAATCGCAGGAGGGACTGCACGGCCTGTTCGGCGCGCACACCAAGTCCGAGTGCGTATTGCTCGACCAGATCGCGCTCGGTCATGCGCTCATGGCGCATGCCTTGCCGGTTGCGCAGCCATTGCCTGCTGCGCTGCCGGTTGCCGATGTTCCCGCCCCACCTCTTGGCCAACATGCCGCGCCGTTTCGTGCGCGCGGCCCCCCTTCATTGCTATTGGCCTGAGTTCATCGACCGTTTCGTTTCTTGTTTGCTGTGCGCGATTGCTGCGCGTGAATCGATGACGCCTGTTCGCTGAACACGGGCTGACCACTCGCTCGATTTCATCGTCGTTGTCGCGGCCACTGTCGCTGTTGCACAACCCCATCGATTCATCGCGTCCGCATGTCAGGCAACACGGTTGCCCGAGTGCGTTGGCGCGGCCTGTTTTCATCAAGCAATGAAGCACATTTTCTTTTCTCATCCGGCGCATGCTCCACTGCGTCCGCTGTCCGTTTCCATTTTTCTGATGTTCACCGCCGGCGCTGGTGTAGTCCATGCAGAGGGATCCGAGCCCACTGCTGCGCTGCCCGAGATCACCGTCTCATCGAGTGGGCTCGCGCTCGGTGTGTCCGACATGACCACACCTGTCAGCGTGATCGAAGGTGATACGCTGGTGCGCAGCCGCGCGGCTACGCTCGGTGAAACGCTGGAGGGCGAGCCGGGCATCACCAGCAGCCATTTCGGCGCGGGTGCGAGCCGTCCCGTCATTCGAGGCATGGATGGTCCGCGCGTGAAGGTGCTCTCCGACGGTTCAGAGATACAGGACGCCTCGACCATAAGCCCGGATCATGCGGTTGCATCCGAGCCCATGCTGGCAACGCAGATCGAGGTGCTGCGCGGACCATCGGCGCTGATCTATGGCGCGGGCGCGGTCGGCGGCGTGGTCAATGTGCTTGACAACAAGATTCCCACCGCGATTCCAGAGAAAGGCGTTGAAGGCAGTGCGGAAGTCCGCTACGGTTCGGGTGCGAACGAGAAGGCGGGCGCCGTCTCGTTGACCGGCGGCGCGGGAAACATCGCTGCCCATGTAGAGATCTCGGGCCGCAACGCAGGTGACTATGACATCGGCAATGGCTGGAGCGGCGGCGCGAGCGTGCCCGGCAGCTTCAATCGCACGAGCGGCGGTAGCCTCGGCCTGTCGTGGATCGGGTCGCAGGGCTATCTTGGCTTCTCCGTGACCCAGCAGAACGCCAAGTACGGACTGCCGGGCCACAACCACGATATTGAAGGCTGCCATCCGCATGGTGATCATCTGCACTGCGGATCGCACGACGGCCACGAACATGAGCACGAAGAACACGCCGCAGGCGACGTACCTGTGGTCGACATGCGCAGCAACCGCCTTGATGTGCGCGGGGAACTGCGCAATCCGTTCGCGGGTTTCAGCGTGATCCGCATGCGCGGCGGATTGACCGATTACCGCCACGATGAGATCGAGGATGGTGCCATCGGCACGACGTTCAAGAACAAGGCGTACGACCTGCGCGTGGAAGCCGAGCATCAACCGATTGCGGGTTGGAAGGGTGTGCTGGGTGTTCAGACTTCGCAGCGCAAGTTCAGCGCAGTCGGTGAGGAGGCCTATGTACAGCCAACGCTCACCCGCAAGACCGGGCTGTTCCTGCTTGAGGAATACCGCATCGACAACTGGCGCTTCGAGGCCGCGTTGCGCCACGACCGCCAGACCGCTGAGGCCGAGGACAGTCAGATCGAACGCAGCCACAACGGCACCTCGTTGTCTCTGGGGACGGTGTGGCGCTTTCAGCCCGGCTATGCCGCAGGCCTGACCTACAGCCGCGCCAGCCGCGCACCGACTGCGGAAGAGCTCTACGCGCGCGGTCTCCACATGGCAACCGCAACCTACGAGATCGGCAACACGGACCTTCGCAACGAAGTCTCGAACAACTTCGACCTTTCGCTCAGGAAGACCAGCGGACCAACCACGTTCGACGTGACCGCGTATCGCAACCGCATCAAGGGCTATATCTACGGACAGACGCTCGACGCGCAGGAAGGCGTGCAACTGTTGCAATACAGCCAGCGCGATGCGACTTTCACAGGCGTGGAGGCCAAGGTACGCCAGCAATTGCACAAAGCACTGGGCCTGACGGTGTTCGGTGATGTAGTGCGCGCCAAGCTCGACGACGGCAGCAATCTTCCGCGCATGGCGCCAGCGCGTCTTGGCGTGCGGCTCGATACGCAATGGCGCGAGTGGGATGGCAATGTCGAATGGGTGCAGGTGGCTCGCCAGAGCCGCGTGGCCGAATTTGAATCGCAGACACCCGGCTACGGCATGCTCAACGTGGGCGTCGCCTACAACGGCGGGCGCGGCACGCAGCATGAGTGGCAGGTCTACCTCAAGGCGCGTAACCTGACGAACCGACTGGCCTATTCGGCCACCTCGTTCATCAAGGACGCAGCGCCGCTGATGGGGCGCAACGTTGTGCTGGGGATGCGTGTGTCGTTCTGAGTATTCAGTCAGCGCGGGCCTTGGCGCGCTGCGGTTATGCGCTGGCGGCGCTGCCGCAGCGCGCCAAGGCCCGCCAAAGCCATGGAGAGGCCGCCCAAGGCCAGTGGTCCGAGTGAAGGCACGGGCGTCGGTGAGGGTGGATCGGTCACGACCGGAGGTGACACCTTCATTTCGTTGGCGACATCCACCACGACGCTTGCGTTGTCCGGCACGGTGACCGATTGTGGCGTGATGCCGGGCACTGCCCATGCCATGCCAACAGGTGCGCTCGGCAATTGCTCGCTGATTGCACAGGTCGCACCTGCGGGCACGCCCGGCATGTCGACCGACTGAGCACCGCTTGCGCTCATAGTCAGCGTGACAGGGGGGGGTTGTGCTGCAACGTTGCTGCAATTTGCGCTGAATTGCATCGCGAACGGCCCTTGAACACCTGTCGGTACAACGAGCTGCTTCTGAATGCGGATGGTGCCGCTGCCGCGAGTGAGTTGGTTGTTGAACGTGACCGAGACCGTTCCTGTTTTCGGATCAGTCACAGTGGCTGACTGGTTGGGAACGATCAACCAGGCATAGTTGATGGGCGCGGTGGGAAGCGTCTCGCTTACCGTGCATTGCGCGCCGACGGGCACATTCGGAATATCCACCCACTGCTGGCCGTTTCCAGTCATCGTGAGTGGCGCGGAGGCATAGACGGCGCTGCCGCAATCCGCAGAAAACCGCAGGTCGAAACTGCTCGTCACTTCGGCTGGCACCGTGAGGTTTTTGATCACGCGAATTGCCCCGGTGTTGCTGGCCAGTGGCTGGAGCGTGTTGGTGATGTCAAAGGGAACGGCCGTGCCTGCGCTCACCGATACGGGGGTGGTCGGCACGTTCTGTTGCCAGTAGAAGCCGGTGGGCGGCGCGGACAGCGTTTCGCTGACCGTGCACTGAGCGCCTGCGGGGATGCTCGTGATGTCAGTGCTTTGTGTGCCATCGATTTGCATCACCAGATCGGACGACTCGTAGCTGCTTGCGGCATTGGGTAGGTCGCAGGTGGCTTTGAAGCGCATGGTCGTCGAGGCGATCTGCCCGCTCAGCGCCATGGTCTTGTTCACGCGAATGCTACCGGTGGCCGGGGCAATTGGAGTGAGCACGTTGGTCACTGCAACATTGACGGTCTGCGCTGCTATGACGGTGGCGGGGGAGGTGGGCAGCGTCTGCGTCCATTGAAAGCCTGCAGGCGCGGCGTCCATCTGCTCCGAGATCGTGCACTGCGCACCATCGGGCAAGTTGGAGATGGTGATGTTCTGTGTGCCGGCGTTCAGCGCGGTGCTCGTGGATGCGAAGACTGAACCCGCCTGAGGCTTGTCGCAGGTAGCGAAGAACTGCGCGTGAATCGGCCCTGCCTGTCCCGCCGGCAGAGTCAACGTCTTCTGGATCTGGATAGCCCCTTCGAGTCCACCAGAGCAACTGGCGCTGTTGGCGGCATCGATCAGTGCGCCGGCCAGATTGGGATTGGTGACCGTCTGATTCGCACCCACGTACCAGGTGTTGACATCGCTGATGACGAATACGCACGCATGGGCCTCGGTCGGCGAGCGCGGCACGATAAGTGCAGCCACGTTGTTGACGATGCCGTTCTGCGTGCTGCTGGCAAGTGGGTATTCGCGTGGCATATAGAGCACATTGGCTTCGGGCACCCCGTTGATCGCCTTGTAGTCCCAGACGAACAGCGGGTTGACGCTCCCGAATGAACTGCTGAGACTCTGTGCTGCTGGAGATGTATTGAGGTCAGCGTAGGAACTGACGTTGTTGTTGCCCGGACTGATGCCCGCGGAAACATTCCAATTCGTGATGGCATTGACCCACGGAACGGAGATGTCCTGCACGTTGCTGGCGCATGACGAGCACTCGTCAGGAAATAGAAAGAACGACTTGGCATCGCCGTTGATGATGGATTGTTCGATGACAGCGCGGTTGCCCGCTTCGATCCCCTTGTAGGTCGCCATCACGATGATGGCGTCGTATTTGGAGCCGTCGCCCATCCGCAACTGGGCCGGAGTGAGAGAGGTGGGCGAAGGGTTGTGCGTTGCATCCAGCGGTTCCAGATGCTCGATGGTGTCGAGCTGGACATTGCTCACAGCGCTCAGTTGCGCCTTGGCTGCGTTGAAATAGTCGAGACTGCGGTTGTCGGTATTGGTCGGGCCAATCGGACTGTAGGTACTGGTATCACCAATCAGAAGCACATGCTTGATGGGAGCCGTTGTCTGTGCATGTGTTATTCCAGAGGTGCTGGCCCACACGACTCCAGCCGCCAACACCCAGATGCCACGGGACAGACGGCGCGCGAGTGGCGCGTACGAAGCCTTGTCGGAAATGCGTATGTTTGCCACCTGATGCGCCATTTCGTTCTGGTTGGAGATCGGCGCCATTGTAGTTTTTGTCTATTAATTTCATAAAGTGTTGAATGACATAAGTTTCTAATTGTTGCGGAGGTGCAACCGGATCAAAACCCGTGCGCTTTCGTGCGACAAGCGTCCGCTGATACGATCCGGGCTCATGGCCTGCCATCTTGCCTCTCCACGCTGCCTGCTGATTCAGCCGTCCGGTGCTTGCGGAGGTTCTGTCGTGCGCGCTTTTGGTGTCGCACGCGAGATCTGGCCATACCAGCCCGTCGCACATTCCCCCGCCCGGCGATAGGCAACCCTCTCTTTCTTCATCAGCACGCAGAACCTCATCCATCGCCGGGCACCAACGCTCTGCGTTGCGGTGTGTCGCTTGCGTAGGCCCAGCCACGTTCCAAGTCCACCCGCGCAATTCCCACAAGGAGTGACGGCATGGATCACACAATGGAATTCACCAAGCAGTTTCTGCGCGCAAAGAACCCCTGCGCGATGGGATTTCGCTGGTTTGTCCGCAACATCGAAGACGGCGTGGGCTACCAGAAGGCGCTCGACACGCTGGTGGAGGCGGGCCGCATCGAAGACGCGCTGTGGCTGATCAAGGCCTTCGGTCCGACGAACGATGTGCTCAAGGTGGACAGCCTCGAGGCCGACGCGGTGATCTTCGCGGGCACGATCGAGGTGCGTTCGGGCATCGACGTGGGCGGCATTCTCTATGCGGGGCGCTCCATCCACGCTGGTGGCGGCATCCGCAGTGGCGGATCGATCACGGCGGGCGAGGACATCCGCGTGGGCGGCAGCATCTTCTGCGGCGAGCATCTGCTCACCGGCGGCAATTTGCGCGCGGATTGGGGTATTGACGTGGAGAAGTCTCTGGCTTGCGGCGGCGACTTGCGCGCGGCATGGGATCTGAGCGTCAAGGACCGCATCGAGGTGCGCGGCAGCGCGGTGATTGGCCAGGATCTGCTTGCAGGCTTCAGCGTGCAATGTGACAAGAATCTGCGGGTCGGCGGTCATCTGCAGGCGGCCGATGCGGTGCGCGCGGGGCAGGGCATTTTGGTGGGCGCGAGCATTGAAGCGGCAACCCACATCGAGGCGGGCTGGGGCATCCGCGCCGGTCAATTCATCCATGTGCAGGGTGCCATCAAGGCAGGGGAAAGCCTGTCGTCGGGCGAAGACATCCGCGCGGGCGAAGGCTATGGCGTGTTCGCCGGGCTCAACGTGCAGGAGCAGTCGTGGGACGTGTGCGCGCAGGTATGGGCCCAGCAGCAGCCCGATGGCCTGCGTAGTGGTCATTTTTCCGGCCCGAGTCCTTTCGATGGTGGGCATTGCGCGGCGGCCTGAAGCATTCGCTTGGAATCACTAGAATCCAAGGCTTCCGCGACCCATTTCCTGTTTCCCGTTTTACGCAGCATCTTCGGATGCGATGGTTTGCGACTGCTTGCGACCATCCTTTTCCCCATGCTTTCATCGCTGATCCCCGTTCTGTTCTGCATCGCCCTCGGCTGGTTGGTGGCACGCATAGGCTGGGTTCGGGATGCGGCCATCAAGGATCTGAGCAACCTGGTCTTTCTGGTGCTCACGCCCGCGCTGCTGTTCCGCACCATGGGCCAGGTGCGGCTGCAGGAGCTGGACTTCAAACCCGTCGTTCTCTATTTCGCGGCAGTGACGATCCTGTTCGTCGGCACGCTGCTGGTACGCGGCTTTTCCAAGCGCGCGGCGGCCGAGGCGCTGTCCTGCGTCTTCAGTAACACGGTGATGATCGGCGTGCCGATCACCCAGTTTGTTTTCGGCGATTCGGCGCTGATCGTGCTGTTCACGCTGGTGTCGCTGCACTCACTGATTCTGTTGACCTCGGCCACGTTGATCTTTGAGCTGGCCGAAACCCGCGAGGCCACCGCGCGCGGCGATGAAACACCGAGACCGCTGTGGCGCACGTTGTTGCAGGCCGCGCGCAAGAGCATCATTCATCCGGTGCCACTGCCGATTCTGATCGGCCTTGTGTTCGCGCAGACTGGGCTGCAACTTCCCGCCGGGCTCGACAAGGGCCTGCAGATGATCGGCAACGCGCTGAGCCCCATGGCGCTGCTGCTGGTTGGCATTTCGCTGGCCTACACCCACATCGGCAGCAATCTGCGCACGGCTTTGACGATTGCGTTCGTGAAGAACCTGGTCATGCCCGCGCTGGTGCTTGCGATTGCGCCGTTGCTTGGTGTGTCGGGCCTGCCGCTGGCGGTGATGTTCGTGATCGCCGCCATGCCCGTCGGCGCGAACGTGTTTTATTTCACGCAGCGCTATGGTGTGATGCAGCAGGAGGTCTCTGCGAGCATCGCCGCATCGACGCTGCTCTCGCTCGCCACGCTGCCGCTCGCCATCTGGATCTCCCACATCATTCAGCCCTGATCACGTCAGGGCAACAGCTCAGGGCGCGAGGCGCTCGCGAATCCAGTCGCTGCCGTCCAGACGGTAGGAGAGGCGGTCATGCAGACGGCTCTTGCGGCCTTGCCAGAATTCCCAGCGATCGGGCACGAGGCGGAAACCGCCCCAGTGCGGCGGCCGCGGCGGGTTCAGCATGAACTTGGCGCCATATTTGGCGGCATTGGCCACCAGCACGCTGCGGCCTGCGATCACCTGGCTTTGCGGACTCGCCCAAGCGCCAATGCGTGAGTCGAGTGGGCGGCTCTTGAAATAGGCGTCACTCTCTTCGTCGCTGACCTTCTCCACGCGACCTTCGATGCGCACCACGCGTTCCAGCTCGACCCAATGGAACTGCAATGCGACAAACGGGTTGCCCGCAATCTGGCGACCTTTTCGGCTGTCGTAGTTGGTGAACCAGACAATGCCGCGCTCGTCATAGCCCTTGATCAGCACGATGCGGGTACTCGGGCGCATGTCACCTGCCACGGTGGCGACGGTCATGGCATTGGGTTCGGGGACCTGTGCGGCGATGGCTTCGTTGAGCCACTGGTCGAACTGCTGGAGCGGATCGCTTCGGGACGCATCCTCGCTGAGCTCCGCGCGTTCATAACTTTTGCGCAGATCGGCGATCTGGGAAGAAAGAGGGGTGGTCATGCGGACATTGTGCCTCGCCTGACTACCCCTCAAGGAGATATCAGTTGCCCACGAGGCCAAGCGCTACCCGCAGCGAGGACCGCGTCCTCCCGCCCGCATTGCGCAGCAATCCGAGAGCGGGGGAAAGGCGCGAAGCGACTCAGGGGGCAGAATGATTTACTTGATCACCGCACAGGCCAGGCGCGCACCGGCGTTGCCCGTCGGCTGGGTCTTGTAGTCATCAGGGTCCGCATGAACGATCAGTCCACGGCCGGTGATGTCGTTGGCCGCGCCGGTCTTGACGCTGATGCCGCGAATCTCGGTGTTGAAGCGAGCCACTCCGTTGGCGTCGGCACGCAGGCTCGGCAGATCGCCGCCGTGGTGCGCATCGGCGTCGAATTTGCCATGGGCGGATCCCGTAGGATTGAAGTGACCGCCTGCGCTCATACCATCACCACTCGAGCAGTCACCCTTGTCGTGAATATGGAAGCCGTGCTCGGAGTTGGGCTTGAGGCCGGTGATCTGGCCAGATGCCAGCACCACGTTGTCGGCCGTCTGCATGAAACGCACAGTGCCCTTCACCTCGTTGCCGCGCGTGGCTTCGAGTTCGCCAACCGCCTGCGGCTTGGTCGGCGATGTGGACGTGGAGCCGCAACCCGCAAGGACGAGCACCGCAGTTGCAGCGGCAAGGGAGAGACCGAATCGCATGGACATGTTGAATAAACCTCTTGTTACAAATGGAGGGAATCAAGCGAGCGGCAAGCACTCACGACTCTTGACTCGACCGACGTTCGGTATCGAGCTATCGGGCGCCTGCACGCCACATGACATCCTCGCATCAAGTGCGTGGTTTGGGAAGACTCAGGAGCCGCGCCAGTGCCCGGTCTTCGATGCCCATCTGCAGCAGTTGCTCATGCGTAGCGCGGGCATAGTCGTGGGTCGTGCCGAACTTGCCCGTGGCCTCGGAAAAAATCCGGCAGTACTCGTCGTCGCTCAGAATCCCCGTATGGCTCGGGCTTTTTCTCGACAGCGTGAAGGCCAGCGATTTGACCGGCCCCGCGCTGGTATGGCATTCCAGCCAGCGCGGGTCGTAGACGCCCATGACCATCTCGCGTGCCCAGAGATTGATCATCACCTCGCGGCCATGCGCCTTGTTCACGCGGAAAATCACGCCGCGGCAACTGCCACCCGAAAGCATGCCAAAAACGAGGCCCGGGCAGTCGGGCGTACCTCGGTTCACACGGCTCCACATCTTGAGTGCGCGGTGCCAGCCAAAGACCTTGGCGTCACGTCGTTCAGTAAAGTCAAAGTCCGGTCGCCAGATCAACGAACCGTAGCCAAATACCCACAAATCCTCGTCGCCTCCCCACTCATCGAGTGCTCTTTCAAGCATCGGGGCAGGGTCGCGGATGGGTACGGGCGTCGTCGGCATGTCAGGCACTCTACAATTGACAGGTTTTGTCTGACCAACATATCACGAATTATTTATCAACGGAGCCCCAACTCATGTCCTTCAATTCTTCCGACGACGACAGCCAACAACGCTTTGCCCTTGGTTTTCTTTTTGCCCTGATCGCTTTGGTGGTTTCGACCGTCGTCGGCGTCGTGGTCTACAAGCGCGGTATCGCCCACGCCTCCGCCAAGCCCGCCATCGTCAAGACCGTTGAAGTCACCGCGGTCGGTGCCGGTGGCAGCGTGATCGCTGAAGACGCAGCCTCCGTCGTCGTGATGGACAACGGTCTGGTGAAGTTCTTCTTCGCTTCCGGCAAAGCTGAAATCGCACCCGGCGCCAACACCGCACTCGTCGAAGTGATCAAGGGTGTCGTCGTGGGTGGCAAGCATGCCCAGATCTCCGGCTTCCACGACGCCACCGGCGACCTCGCCAAGAATCAGGAACTCGCCAAGCTGCGCGCTATCGCTGTGTCCGATGCACTCAAGTCCCTGGGCGTGGCCGAAGACAAGATCGATCTGAAGAAGCCAGAACAATCGCAAGCCAGCGGCACGAATGCGGAAGCGCGTCGCGTGGAAGTGATTCTGGTGCCCTGAACGGCACACGCGACGACAGGCTGAACGGCCTGCATGGCGATAGCGCCCCAGTGGTTGGAGATGTTCCAATCCCGGGGCGTTTTTTCATGGGGTCTTGTTTTGACGGTGCTGAATCATCCATCGCTCCTGCTTGGCATGGATGCGCACCCGTCGGCATCTTCTGTCAAGGCGAGTGGCGCCCCTCGAAAACCTTGCGCGCAGCGTTCTTCGTTGCTCCAGGGTGTTTGTGCGCGTGGTCAATGCGGATAGCAAAACTGCTCGGGCGATACTCAAGAAGAAGCGCCAAAAGACGGTCTGGTAGTCGCGATGCGGCGGATCAGGTGCTCTGTCGCACCACCAGCTCGTAGTCCAGCTCCACCGCCTGTGGCTTGAGCAACTTTCCGCGCATCAGCCCGAGCAACATCTGCGCGGCGGCTTCGCCGACCTGTTGGCGCGGGGTACGCACGGTGGTGAGGGGCGGGACCATTTGGTCGCTGCCCGCGAGGTCGTTGAAACCGGCCATCGCCACGCGTTCGGGCACGGAAATGCCGAGGCGGTTGGCCGCGAGCAGGCCGCCTTGGGCCAAGTCGTCGTTACAGAAGAAGACAGCATCTACATCGGGGTTGTGGGTGAGCACGTCTTCGAAGAGTCGGCCCCCGAGCGCAATAGATGATGGCTCTGGGCTCAGTAGTTCGAGGCGCGGATCGTAGAGGCCGGCTTCCTTGAGCGCGCGGCGGTAGCCTTCGGCGCGCTGCATCACGCGCGGGTCGAGCTGGGCGGCCGCGAAGGCGATGCGGCGATAGCCTCGGTCCAGTAGATGTTGCGTCATCGCCGCACCAGCCTTGGCCTGCGAGAAGCCGACGCTGCCGACGCCCAGCGCGCTGCTGGTTTCCATCATGTGCACGCAGGGCACGCCGCTGCGCGCGATGAGCTGGCGCGCGGCCTCACTGCGGTCGAACCCGGTGACCAAAAGGCCCGCCGGGCGGTGCGGTAGGTAGGTGCGCAGCAGCAATTCCTCTTCGGCGGTGTCGTAGTGGGTCACGCCGATCAGCGGCAGAAAGCCCTGCGGGAACAGCGTGCGATGAATGGACTCGAGCACATCGACGAACAGGTTGTTCGAGAGCAGCGGCACGAGCACCAGCACCTGCGTACTGCGCTGGGAGGCGAGGGCGCGTGCGGCTGGATCGGGCACATAGTGCAGCTCGTCCACCGCCTTGCGCACCCGCTCGACAAGCTCCTTGTCCACGCTGCGTTCGCCGCGCAAGGCGCGCGAGACGGTGATCGGGCTGACGTCTGCCGCCCGCGCCACATCGGCAAGGGTGACACGGCCGCTGGCGCGTCGGCTTCGTTTCGGGGCGAGGGCATCGGAAGCATCGGACAAAGGGTAACTCCTAGGCTGAACGATGATGATTGTGAATTAAGATAGCGCTATCCAAGCAGTTTTGCTTGAAATATTTACACCAAAGACGGATTCTCTGTCGAGGGACCAAGTGTGCAATGAGAAGGTCTCGTTCAACCCATTGCGCAAACCTCTTTTCAGAATTCATCTTCTTTTTTTGAATCATGCAGGATAGCGCTATCCAAACATTCGACTCACCAGCCATCGTTGTGATGGGTGTATCGGGCTGTGGCAAGTCCAGCGTGGCGGAGGCCTGTGCCAACGCGCTCGGCTGGCGGCTGCTGGAAGGTGATGCGTATCACCCGGCGGCCAATATCGAGAAGATGTCAGCAGGTATTCCGCTGACTGACGACGACCGTGCAGGCTGGCTTGATCTACTGGCTGGGCTGCTCGCGCCGCAGCAGGACGGGCAGGGCGTTGTTCTGACCTGTTCCGCGTTGCGCCGCAAATACCGCGATCGTCTGCGTGCCGCCAACCCGTACGTGGGATTTGCGTTTCTCGATCTGAGCTATGACGATGCGCTCAAACGTGTCGAGCAGCGTCCCGGACACTTTTTCTCTCCCGCGCTCGTGGCCAATCAATTCGCCACGCTGGAGCGACCCGTCAACGAGCCTGACGTGCTCACCCTGAACGCCACGCTGCCGATTGCCAAGTTGCAGTCGCACGTTGTGGAATGGGCCGAGCGCATGTTCTGGATTCAGTCGCCCAATCGGGCCTGAACCGGTTTGAAAAGTACATCGAAAGCACATCACGAGAAGGACCAGGAGACATGACCACTCCACACTCCAACGAAGCCGCGCAGGAGCGCAAACCGCTGATCAAACGGCTGGCCGAGCATTTCATGGTGGCCGCGCTGGCGGGCATGGTTATCGCCGTGTTCGTCAACGTCGTGCTGCGCTATGTGTTCGCGACCAGCATCGTGTCGTACGAGGAAATCTCACGCCTGCTGTTCGTGTGGCTGGTGGCCGTCGGCGCCATTGTCACTGCGTTCGAAGGCAAGCACCTCGGCTTCGACATGCTGACTTCGCGCCTCAAGGGCGCGCCCAAGAAAGTGCTGTTCTGGATCAGCCAGCTGCTGGTGACCGCCTGCATGGTGCTGCTGCTGGTTGGCTCGTGGGAGCAGGTGAAGGCCGGCATGGACAGCTACAGCACGGTGCTGGGCTATCCGCTCGCGCTGGGGGCCGCGGCCACGCTGGTGCTTGCGGTGGGTCTGCTGGTCTGCGTGGTAGTGGATCTGCTGCGCGGTGAACCGCCCGTGACCGAAGGCGCGGAAGTGGAATGACGAAGACGCGGCGACCGCACAAGGACTACACAACATGATCGTCACCCTCATTTTTCTGGCTGTGCTGATTGGCGGCATGGTCATCGGCATGCCAATTGCGCATGCGCTGATCCTCACTGGTGTCGCGCTGATGTGGCACCTCGACTTCTTCGACTCGCAGTTGCTCGCGCAGAACCTGCAGGCCGGATTTGACAACTTCCCGCTGCTGGCCGTGCCATTCTTCATTCTGGCGGGCGAGCTGATGAACGCGGGCGGCCTGTCGCGCCGCATCATCGATCTGGCGCGCGCCTTCTGCGGCCACATTCGTGGCGGTCTGGGCTTCGTAGCGATTGGCGCTGCGGTGCTGCTCGCGTCGATGAGCGGCTCGGCGATTGCCGACACCGCCGCGCTCGCAACGATTCTGCTGCCGATGATGCGCGACCAGAAATATCCACCCGGCTACAGCGCCGGTCTGCTGGCCTCGGGCGGCATCATCGCGCCGATCATTCCACCGTCGATGCCGTTCGTGATCTATGGCGTGACGACCAATACCTCGATCAGCAAGCTGTTCCTCTCGGGCATCGTTCCGGGCCTGATGATGGGGGTCTTCCTGATTGCCGCGTGGTGGTGGATCGCCCGCAAGAACGATCTGCCCGCCATGCCACGCGTTGGCTGGGGCGACCGTATGAAGGCGCTGGTGCAGAGCTTTTGGGCCATGATGATGCCGGTGATCATTCTGGGCGGCTTGAAGGGCGGCATCTTCACGCCGACCGAGGCAGCCGTGGTGGCTGCGGTCTATGCGCTGGTCGTCTCGATGTTCGTCTACCGCCAGCTCACCTGGAGCAAGCTCTACGAGGTGTTCCTCAACGCCGGCAAGACGACGGCGGTGGTGATGTTCCTCTGCGGCGCAGCCACGGTGACGGCCTACATGATCACGTTGGCTGATCTGCCCAACATGCTGGCCGAGAGCTTCACCAACGTGATGAGCAACCCGATGTGGTTCATGGCGCTGATGATGGTCTTCCTGCTTGTCGTCGGTACGGCGATGGACCTGACGCCGACCATCCTGATCTTCGGCCCGGTCTGCGCGCCGCTGGCCGTGAAGGCGGGCATCGATCCGGTGTATTTCGGCTTCATGTTCATCTATGTGGGTTGCATCGGTTTGATCACCCCGCCGGTCGGCACCGTGCAGAACGTGGTGGCCGGTGTCGGACGCATCCGCATGGAGACCGTCATCAGGGGCACGACGCCGTTCCTGCTGATGTACGTGCTGCTGCTGATCCTGTTCATCATCTTCCCGCAGATCGTGACCGCGCCGCTTCAGTGGATGCACTGACCGGCCCCACCCTTTCCGCCTGCCCCTTCCTTTTGTATTGACCGAGGAGATAACACCCATGCGAATCAAATTCACCCTCTGCGCGCTGGCCGTGGCCGCCGTCGCATCCACCGCTGCCGGCTTTGCGCAGGCGCAGGACTTCAAGCCGCGCATCGTGCGCTTCGGCTTCGGTCTGGTGGATGAATCCAACCAGGGCCGCGCCGCGCGCCTGTTCGCCAAGGAAGTGGAAAAGGCCACCGGCGGCAAGATGAAGGTGCGCGCCATTGGCAACGCATCGCTCGGCTCCGACACCCAGATGCAGCAGGCGCTGATCGGTGGTGCGCAGGAAATGATGGTCGGCTCGACCGCCACGCTGGTCGGTCTGGTGCCCGAGATGGGCATCTGGGACACGCCGTTCCTGTTCACCTCCGCCAAGGAAGCCGACACGGTGCTCGACGGCCCGGTGGGCGACAAGGTCAAGTCCAAGCTCGAAGCCAAAGGCATGGTCGGTCTGGTCTATTGGGAAAACGGCTTCCGCAACCTCACCAACAGCAAGCGCCCGGTCACCAAAGTGGAAGACCTGAACGACGTGAAGCTGCGCGTAATGCAGAACAACGTGTTCCTCGACAGCTTCAAGGCACTGGGCGCCAACGCCGTGCCGCTGCCGTTCTCCGAGCTGTTCACTGCGCTGGAAACCAAGGCGGTCGATGGTCAGGAAAATCCGTACAACACGGTGCTATCGAGCAAGTTCTACGAAGTGCAGAAGTACCTCACGGTCACCAACCACGTCTACAGCCCCTGGATCGTCACCGTGAGCAAGAAGTGGTGGGACACCCTGACGCCCGCCGAAAAGAAGGTGTTGCAGGACGCCGCCGTGAAAAGCCGTGACTTCGAGCGCAAGGACACGCGCGAAGAAACCGCCAAGGCGCTGGCCGACCTCAAAACCAAGGGCATGCAGGTCAACGAACTGTCCTCCTCCGAAGTCAACCGCATGCGCGAGAAGCTCACCAGCGTGAACGCCAATATCGCCAAGTCGGTGGGGCAATCCACCTGGGATGAAGTGAACGCGGCCGTGAAGAGCGTGCGCGAGCAGAAGTAAGCCGCGCTCTGCACGGAACCAGAACAGAAACCTGCTCAGCTGATGCAGGCTTCTTTCCATCTGCCGTCGCATGGCGGTATTACGATGGACGCCAACCCCACACCTACAAGCCGCGCCCATCGCGTGGCCAGACAGCATGTCAGTACATCCCACCGTTGAAGCCGTCACGCAGCGCATCCGCGAGCGCAGCGCCGACACCCGCCGTGCATATCTGGAGCAGGTCGATTTCCATGCCAAACGGGATCGCGGCGCCCAGCGGCTGGGTTGCGCCAATGTGGCGCATGCCTTTGCTGCCATGCCCGGCAACGACAAGCTGCGCGTCGTGGTCGAGCGCGCGCCCAACATCGGCATCGTCACCGCCTACAACGACATGCTCTCGGCCCACGCGCCGTTGCAGCACTATCCCGACCTCATCAAGGCCGAGGCGCGACTGCACGGCGCGACCGCGCAGGTGGCAGGCGGCGTGCCCGCCATGTGCGATGGCGTGACCCAAGGCGCGCCCGGCATGGAGCTGTCACTGTTCTCGCGCGACGTGATCGCGATGAGCACAGCCGTGTCACTGTCGCACGATGTGTTCGACCGCGCGCTGATGCTCGGCGTGTGCGACAAAATCGTGCCAGGTCTCTTGATCGGCGCGCTGCAGTTCGGCCATCTTCCCACCGTCTTTGTGCCTGCGGGGCCGATGACCTCCGGCCTGTCCAACAGCGCCAAGGCCAAGGTGCGCGAACAGGCCGCGCAGGGCCTCGTAGGCCGCGAGACGCTGCTCGACGCCGAGATGCACGCCTACCATTCCGAAGGCACCTGCACCTTCTACGGCACGGCCAACAGCAACCAGATGTTGCTCGAGGCCATGGGCCTGCATGTGCCGGGAACCGCCTTCATCAACCCCGGCAGCGAGATGCGCGCCGAGTTGACCCGCGAAGCTGCGCGCACCGTGCTTGCCAAGGACTGCCCGCCGATCGGCAAGTTGGTCGATGAGCGCGTGATCGTCAATGCCATGGTCGCGCTGCTCGCCACGGGCGGCTCCACCAACCACCTGATCCACTGGGTCGCAGTGGCCCGTGCAGCGGGCATCGTGATCGACTGGGATGATTTTTCCGCGCTTTCGGCCGTTGTGCCGCTGTTGGCGCGTGTCTACCCCAACGGCAGCGCCGACGTGAACCAGTTCCAGGCCGCAGGCGGCCCGGGGTATGTGATCCGTGAGCTGCTCGATGGCGGTTTCATGCATGTCGACGTGCTGGCTGTGCGTGCCGGTGGCATTCGCGAATTCACCCGCATTCCCGAAGGGCGGGAAGGGCGTTTGCAGTGGGCGGACGCTGGCGTGTCCGGCGACGACGCCGTGCTCCGTCCGCACACCACGCCGTTTCAGGCGACCGGCGGACTCATGCTGCTCAAGGGCAACATGGGTCGCAGCGTGATCAAGGTGTCGGCTGTGCCGGAGGACCGTCACATCGTTGAGGCACCAGCCAAAGTGTTTACTTCTCAAGCCGCGTTGCAGGACGCGTTCCAGGCCGGCGAGCTCGACCGTGATGTGGTTTGCGTGGTACGCTGGCAGGGCCCCAAGGCCAACGGCATGCCCGAGCTGCACAAGCTCACGCCACCGCTCGCCGTACTGCAGAACAAAGGCTTTCGCGTGGCGTTGGTGACTGATGGGCGAATGAGCGGCGCTTCCGGCAAGGTGCCCGCCGCCATCCATGTCAGCCCCGAGGCTTTGGACGGTGGACCGCTCGCGAAGGTGCAGGACGGCGATATGATTCGCCTCGATGCGGTCGCCGGCACGCTCGACGTGCTGGTGCCCGCCGATCAATGGCAGATGCGCTCCAACGCAACTCCCCCCGAATCCGAATTGAAGGCCAATGGCCACGGCTGGGGACGCGAGCTGTTCGCGGGCTTTCGCCGCAATGCGCTCAGCGCAGAAGAAGGTGCTTGTACATGGCTCTAGAAATATTGACCGCGCTCGACGTGATGAGCGACGCGCCCGTCATCCCGGTCATCGTTCTCAATGACGTCAACGACGCCGTCCCGATGGCCAAGGCCTTGGTGGCCGGTGGTATCCGCATGCTCGAGGTGACGCTGCGTACCCCGCAGGCTCTGGCCTGCATCGAAGCCATCGCGCGCGATGTGCCCGAAGCCGTGATTGGCGCTGGCACCATCCGCACGGCCGCCGACGCCAAGGCCGCCGCCGACGCCGGAGCCCGCTTTGCGGTGAGCCCCGGGTTCACCGACAAGATGGCCCAAGCCGCACGCGACGTAAACCTGCCCCTGTTGCCCGGCGTGGCGACGGGCAGTGAAGTGATGATGGCGATGGAGGCAGGCTTCAATCACCTCAAGTTCTTTCCGGCCCTGCAGTCGGGCGGCATCCCCATGCTCAAGGCATGGCAGGGCCCGTTCTTCGACGTGAAGTTCTGTCCCACCGGCGGCGTCACGCCGAGCAACGCGGCGGAATTCCTCGCTCTCTCG
Organism: Diaphorobacter sp. HDW4A; assembly: GCF_011305995.1. Classification (GTDB taxonomy): domain Bacteria; phylum Pseudomonadota; class Gammaproteobacteria; order Burkholderiales; family Burkholderiaceae_C; genus Diaphorobacter_A. The sequence continues at coordinate 2,345,518 of NZ_CP049910.1, forward strand.
AACGTGATCTGCGTGGGTGGCTCCTGGCTTGTGCCCGCAGACGTTGTTGCGCAAAAGGACTGGGCGCATATCACGCGCCTGGCTTGGGACACGGCGCTGCTCAAGCCGCGCGGCTGAATCTACCGAAACCCTGAATCAACACGATTCAGGGTGGTACCCATAAAAAAACCGCCCGAAGGCGGTTTTTTGTTTTCAGGCCGAGGCCCGGGTTCGATCAGTAACGATCGCCACCACGGTAGCCGCCGCCGCCGGAGCGGTTGCCGCCACCGAAGCCACCTTCGCGGCGCTCTGGAGGACGTGCCACATTCACCTTGATGGCGCGGCCGTCGACGGACTGGCCGTCCAGTGCGTTGATAGCGGCTTGCGCTTCAGCGTCCGTTTCCATTTCCACAAAGGCGAAGCCCTTGGAGCGGCCGGTTTCACGGTCCATCACCAGCTTGGCGCTGGCAACGTTGCCGAATTCGCCGAAGGCTTGTGTCAGCGATTCGTTGGTGGTCGAGTAAGAGAGGTTGCCGACGTACAGACGGTTGTTCATATGAATTTCCTGGTTGAGTTGAATCGGATCAGCAAGTGCTGGTCCGAAGCGTTGGGTTGATTGAGAGGTGAAAAAAAGGATCAGTTGCGCTTGCGAAACGGAGTCTTGGCGGGCGCGCCAGAGCGGGTTTCAATGTGACGGAACGTCACCCGGCCCTTGGTGAGGTCATATGGAGACATCTCCAATGTGACCTTGTCACCGGCCAGAATTCGAATCCGGAATTTTCGCATTTTCCCGCCAGTGTAGGCGACGAGTTGATGTCCGTTTTCCAACGTGACACGATAGCGGGCGTCGGGCAACACTTCATCGACCCGGCCTTGCATTTCAATCAATTCTTCTTTGGCCACAGTTCTCCTTGGGATATGACGGTACTTGTTAGTTGAGTCGATTCGAGAGCACCATGTCTCTTCCCTCGCTGAGGGCGTGTTGGGATGCCAACAACTGAGAGGGGAAGCTCGATACGAATCTGAATATGCGGTCGTACATGCCGCGGCGAATGGAGACGGAGGCGGAGAACTCGCCTCCGCAAGTAGATTTGACGAGCGGCGTAACTATGTAGCTGCCAACTCGTTCACAGGGAGTCTGGGACATGCGTCTTGCACTCGCTGTACAGAGTGCGTGTATATATGATTTGGGTTCTTCACAGGCGCCAATGTGCGGACGTCCATGCAAGAGACTGGGTGAAAGTCCGCAAGATGGGACTTGGAAATGCTCACCGCAAGACAAAGAAACAACTCGAAAGTCATTCTTGAAAGAAGTTGGACCAGCTAGCCAAGGGGCCTAGTCGGGTCATACAGGCGCTAAGAAAGGCGAGAGTGTGCCTAGCGCATCCTTCGATTATACACTTAATTGTTTCTCGATGCTGAGCATTCAAGAACGGCCTTGCATTTTGTTTCAGAAACTCCATGCATGGTTTGTATTGGAGCGGTCGATACGAGAAATCGGCCGTCGTGAAAAAGCCACCGCGAGGTGGCTCTTCACGCATTCAAAACGAACCAGGAATCAGGTATTGCGAAGTGGGTCGAAGGTTCCACCAGCAGCGCTTTGGCGTTCGCTCTGGTGCGCCCTTGAATTTTCTTGTATTAATTCGATCTTGTAGCCATCCGGATCCGTGACGAATGCGATCACGGTCGATCCGCCCTTGACGGGGCCTGCTTCACGCGTGACGTTACCGCCGTTAGCCTTGATCTTTTCACAGGCGGCATAGGCATCCGCCACGCCCAGGGCGATATGGCCGTAGGCCGTGCCCAGTTCGTAGCTTTCGGTGCCCCAGTTGTAGGTCAGTTCGATCTCGGCCTGCCCGGGGTTTCCGCCTTCGTAGCCAACGAACGCGAGCGAGTACTTGTATTCAGGGTTCTCGGATATGCGCAGCAGCGTCATGTCGAGCACCTTGGTGTAGAAGTCAATCGAGCGCTGGAGATTGCCAACGCGCAGCATCGTGTGGAGTAATCGCATGGCGCTATTTTGCCGTCATCTTGTGGCTGTTGTGAGCGTGCGGATTAACCTCGGCGATCACACCGGCACGGTGTAATTCAGCGCCATGCGCCCGCCGTCGATGGTGATGATGTCGGCCGTCACGTAGCTTGATGCATCGCTTGCCAGCCATGCCACAGCATCGGCCACTTCTTCGGGGGTGCCGAGGCGCTTCATCGGTGTGCGGCTCATCACCTTGTTCTTGGCTTCCTCGCTGGTGAGCACGGCTTTGGCGGCGAGTTCAGTGGCGATGGTGCCGGGCGCGACCGCGTTGACGCGAATGCCCTTGTCTGCCAGCGACAACGCCATGACGCGCGTGAGTTGGTTGATGCCGCCCTTGCTCACGTTGTAGCTGGCGAGGTTGGGGATGGCGAGCACGCTGTTCACCGAACTCATGTTGATGATGCTGCCCGAACCTTGCCGTGCCATTTCGCGTGCGACGGCCTGGCCCATGAGGAAGGCTCCCTTGATGTTCACGCGCAGCACGGCATCAAAGTCTTCTTCGGCGATGTCCAGAAAATCGGCCACCTTGAAGATGCCCGCATTGTTGACAAGCACATCAATGCGTCCATGCAACGCCATTACCTGTTGGACGAGCGCATCCACCTCGGCCTTGTTGCCGACGTCGCAGTGAATATAGGTGCCGCCAATACTGTCAGCCAGTTGCCTGCCGATGGCGTCGTTCACGTCGGAGACGATGACTTTGGCGGTCTCGCGTGCGAAGCGCTGAGCGCAGGCTGCGCCTATACCTTGCGCGCCGCCGGTAACGATGCAGACGCGGTCATCGAGGCCGAAGTGGATGGGGGACTGTTGGGTTGGGATGTTCATGGGAATGAGCCTAAGCGAACTTGATGCGAGCTGCCAATAGGGAAGGAGTTGATTCCATCAAACGGTCTTTCGCGTACCCGCCAGACCCAGCGTCTGCAGCAGTTTGGCAAGCTGTTCACGCGAGCTGATCAGCACGCACAGTCCGGCAAGTACGGCAAGCGCTCCCGCCAGCTCGCCAGCGTTGAACCGCTCGCCCAGCAGCACGGCTGAGGCGGTTAGTCCGAACACTGGTACCAGCAGCGAAAACGGGGCAATCTTCGAGGCAGGGTACTCGCTGATCAGCCTGCCCCAGATGCCGTAGCCGATGGTGGTTGACAGCACGGCGAGATAGAGCACTGCGAAGATGCCGCTTGGCTGGATGTGGGTGAGTGCGTGCAGCATGCGTTCCGGGCCTTCCAGGATGGCCGACATCGCAAGCAGCGGCAGGGGCGGAATCAGGCTGAGCCAGGCCATCAGCGCCATCATGTCGGCGGAGCCCGAGCCGCGCAGCAGCACGTTGCCCATGGCCCAGCTCACGGCCGCGCCGATGCAAAGCGCAAAACCTAGCAGCGTGAACTGCGCCCCGCCGGCCGAGGTGACGATAAGCGCAAGACCGCAGCACGCGAGCAGACTGCCGACGATGTGATTCACGCGAATTTTCTCGCCGAAGGCCATGGAGGCGAACAGCATAGTGAGAAAAGCCTGCGCCTGCAGGATGACCGCCGCGAGTCCTGCGGACAGGCCGTGAGCCATGCTCAGGAACAAGAGCGAGAACTGACCGATGAACAGCGTGGACGCAATCGCGATCATGCGCGGCCAGGAGATGTTTTTCGGGCGCGGCAGGAACAATGCGGGCAGGCAGGCGAGCACAAAGCGCAGGGCCAGAAGCAGCAGGGGCGGGAAGGTGCCGAGGCCGATGCGGATCACCGAGAAATTGATGCCCCAGATCGCGGTGACCATGATGGCCAGAAGAATGTGTTTGCGCTGCATTGCAGCATGGTAGAAGCTGCTTGGCATAATCAAAACAAGTATGAAAACTATCAGTTATCACCATGCTTGATGACAGGCGCGTCGATCTCAACCTGCTGCGGGTGTTCCAGATGCTGGCGAGCGAGCTGAACGCCACGCGGGCGGCCGAGCGACTGGGCATCAGCCAAGCGGCGGTGAGCGCGTCGCTCAAGCGGCTGCGCGTGCTGTATGGCGATCCTCTGTTCAAGCGCACGCAGCGCGGCCTGCAGCCCACGCCGCGTGCGGTGTTGCTGCAGCCGGCCATCAATGAGGCGCTGCGCATCGTTGAGGAAACGCTGGCGAGCGTGGGCGATGAGCCCGCCGCACCGCAGGAGATTGTGCGCATCGGGCTTTCCGACGATTTCGAGATGGCCTACGGCGCGCAAATCATTGCGCTGGCGCGCGAGCAGCTGCCGCAGACGCGCATCGTGTTTCGGCAGACCAACAGTGCAATGGCAGCCTCCGCGTTGCACGACCACGAGATCGATCTGGCGATCACCTCGGGCAGCATCAACGATGCGCGCATCCGCCATCTGTCGCTGGGCAGTGCGGACTACGCTATCGTCTATGACCCGGCATTCCGCAAAGTGGAGCAGGGCGTGTTCACGCTTGAGGAGTTTTTGGCTCGTGAGCATCTGCTGGTCTCGTTTTCCGGGCTGACCGGCGTCACCGACGAGGTGCTGGCCGAGCACGGCCTCAGGCGCACGGTGCATGCTGCGACAACGCATTTCTCAGGCTTGCCGTTTCTGCTCAGGAACGGGGATCGCATTGCGACGATTCCCAGCCACGCGGCGGCTGCGCTGTGCCGGTTGGGGGTGTTCGCGTCATCGCCGTGCCCCGTGGCGTTTCCGCGTTACGCGTTTGGCTTGAGCTGGCATTTCGAGGCGCTGCGCAGGCCCCGCATCATGAAGATGCGCGACCTGATTTCGGCGCTTTTCAAACGGCTTGAATAATTCAATAACAAATTCAACATCGCAATTCGTTAGCATTAACGCAATCACCATGGAGGACCCGCATGACCGATTCGCCAGATACCGATGACGCCGATTCCGCACTGGGCTGGGACGCCATCGATATGGTCGCCGTGAAGGTCTATGGCGCTCAGGAGCCGCAGCACTATGGCACCGCCATCAGCTACCGGCTTGGCGGAAATGATCCGCTGCAGGGTATCAGCGTCTACCGCAACGCGGGCGATTCGGGCTCGCAGCCGCATTGGCACTATCTGACCTATGGCTTCAGCGATCTGTATGGCGAGGATGAAGAAGATGGCGATGATGCGGGCGACTCGAATGAAGACAGGCGCAGTGGCTATGGCTTCGAGTTGACTTTCCGCCTGCCCATCGAGGGCGCGGAAACGACACCGCCGACCTGGCCACTGAACTTTCTGCAGAACATCGCGCGCTACGTCTTCCAGAGCGGCAACGTGTTCGCGGCAGGGCACTGGATGACGGCCAACGGCCCGATTAAGGCAGGCGCCGACACGCAGATCACCGAGATGGGCTTTGTGGCAGATCCGCAGTTTCCCGCGACGGTCTCGCCTTATGGCCGGATCGAGTTCCTGCAGATCGTCGGCATCACTGCGGGCGAACTCGCCGAGGGCAAGCGTTGGAATCTACGCGGGCTGCTGTCGGCGCTTGAGCCGCAGATGCCGCTGTGGGTGACTGACATCCATCGCGCAAGCCTGCATACGCTGCCTGCGGTGAAGGCTGCCGTCGATCAGGGCGCAGGAAAAGACGGATCGAACACCGGCGTGCTCTACGGCAGCGTGCTCAAGCTGCAATCCGAAAAGAAATTGCTGCGCGCCGAAAAGGTCACCGTGACCATGGGCGCCTTGCTGGTGCGCGATCTGCTCGGACTGCTGCCCGGGCGGCTGCCGCACGACAAGGACCTGAGCGTCGCGGGCGATGATTTCTCGCTGATTTTCGAGCCAGCGGATGCTGGTTGCGCCTTCGAATGGGAGGATTCTCAGACGCTGCTCGTGCGCTTTGGACCGCGTGAATTACAGGCGTTTCTCGACACCGTCAAGCCGCGCGGCGCGGACTATGTTGTTCCCGGTCTGAACCACCTGATCTGGCGCGTCGAGCCTTCGCAGATCAAGGATCAGGACGGGCGGGTTCAGGAAGTCTTCGGTGAGCCGGGCGATGCCTGATCAGAGCGACACGCCATTCTTCGAGGTTTCGTGGCGGAGGGCCTGGCAGGCACTGGGTCTGGCACTGCCGCAAGACGCAGTTCTGCACGACCTGACGCATGCTTATAGCGAGGAGCAGCGCCATTACCACACGCTGCAGCACCTGCGCGAGACGCTCGCGCTGCTCGAGCCTGTGCTGCCGATGTGCCGGTCGCCTGGCGCGGTCGAGCTGGCTTTGTGGTTCCACGACGCGGTGTACGACCCCAAGGCCAAGGACAACGAGGCGCTGAGCGCGGACTGGGCCGTGCGAGTCTTGAGGGGGCAGGGCGCATTCGAGGCCCTGTGCGCACAGGTCGAGCGCCTGATTCTCGCGACACAGCACAGCGCCGAGCCCGGCGACCCGGATGCACGTCTTCTCGTCGATGTGGACTTGAGCATTCTCGCGGCCGAGCCCGCGCGCTTTGCCGAATATGAAAAACAGGTGCGCGAAGAATACGCCTGGGTTCCCAAACCGCTCTTTGTCATCAAGCGCAGGGAAGTGCTGCGCAGCTTTGCGCACCGGCCATTCATCTACGGCACGGAACATTTCCGGGCGCTGCTGGAAGCACGCGCACGTAAGAATCTGGAAAAAGCGCTGTCCTGGTTTTGAACGACGGTGGTCCTTTTGAAGGTGACCGCTGCGTTGCCATCAACCCGTCCATCCACCCTCGATCCTTTGCAAACAGTTCCTCATGGCAACAAATGGTGACTATTTGTTTTCATTAATGACAAATATTTACATGGTCTTTCGTTGCAAAAATCGATAACTTTCAACTAATGGTTGCGCATTTCAATTCGCCTGACACAATGCTCTGTAATAATTAGATATTGCTATTAAGCTGGTCACATTCATAGAGTTGCGAGATCATGAAGAAGTTGCTGACTGGGTTGGTTGTTGCAGGGGCAGTGGTGTTGTTGGCTGGGTGTGCGGGACCGCGCGCCTCGATGCCCGCACCCTATACGGTGGTGATTACTGCGGATGAGGGACTCAACCCGGACCGCAACGGCAAACCATCGCCGGTGCAGGTGAAGGTCTATCGCCTGCGCGGCATGAGCGCGTTCAGCAGCGCGGACTTCTTCACGCTCTATGAGAAGGACGATCAAATTTTGGGCTCGGAGCTGGTCTCCAAGGAAACCATCACGTTGCAGCCCGGAGAGGCCAAGGTGCTCATGGGCAAGGCCTCGGGCGATGAGCGGCTACTGGGCGTTTTCGTGGCCTATCGCGATCTCGACAAGGCCGTATGGCGTGGCATTGCGCCGCTGCCTGCCCCCAAGGAGCTCGGCCGGTTTGCTGTGTTTCAGCCGTCCTTTGATACAGCCATCGTGAAGGTGGCGGTGGGCGCGAGCAAGGTATCGGTGACATCGAACGTGCAGGAAATGCCTGTGCCGACGGGCGGCGGGAGCATGCCCAAGCTGCCGGGCGGCATCTCGTTGCCGTTCTGAGTGCTCGCCGCGTGATTTCGAATTCTGAGACAGCTACTGGAGGGAGTTGAGCAATGTATTCACGCAAGGTGGTGTGGTCAGAAGGGATGTTCCTCAGGCCGCAGCATTTCCAGCAGCAGGAGCGGTATCTCGAATTCTTCACGCATTCGCGTGCAATGTCCGCCGAACCATATTTCTGGGGTTTCCGCGAGTTGGTGCTGGATCTGGAAGCCTTGGCGCTTGGCAAGATTGCGCTGGTGAAAGCGGTGGGGGTGTTCCCTGACGGCACGCCGTTCAGCTTTCCCGGGCAGGACACCATGGTCGATCCACTGGAAGTCGACAAGACCTGCAAGGATGAGCGCATCTATCTGGCGCTGCCAATGCGCCGTGTGCTGGCCACCGAGTTGAGCTTCGAAGACGATGATGTGCTCGCGCGCTATACGGCGGAAGACGCCGAACTGACCGATTCGAACTCCCAGTCGGGCGAGCCCGCGCTGTCACAGGTTGCGCACATGCGCGCCAAGTTGATTCCGGCTTCCAGGATCACCGACGAATGGCTGCGCATTGGCGTGGTCCATGTGCTCGAGCGCCGCAACGACGGCACGGTAGTGATCGACAACCGCTTCATCCAGCCGTCGATCAACTACGGCCAGAGCACGCTGCTGCATTCGATGGTCGACGACATCGCGGGCCTGCTGCACCAGCGCGGCGAAGCGCTGGCCGCGCGCGTGCTGCAGCCGGGACGTGGCGGCATTGCCGAGGTGGGTGACTTCATGATGCTCAACATCATCAACCGCTGGCAGCCGATGATCACCCACCTGCGCGATCACCAGATCCTGCACCCCGAGCGGGTCTACGGCAATCTGCTGGAGTTGGCGGGCGAGCTCTCGACCTTCACGCGCGATGGCCGTCGCCCGATCAACTATCCGGTCTACGACCACGACGAACCCAGCCCGTGCTTTGAGGCGGTGGTGGCGGATATCCGCCGCTCGCTCTCGATGGTGCTGGAGCAGAACGCGATTCCCATCGAGCTGCATGAGCGCCAGTATGGGGTGCGCGTGGGTGTCATTCCTGACCTCAACCTCGTCAAGGAAGCCAGCTTCGTGCTCGCGGTGTTCGCCGAATTGCCCGCAGACGTGGTGCGCGCACGCTTCCCGACGCAGGTGAAGATCGGTCCGGTCGAGAAGATCCGCGATTTGGTCAATCTGCATCTGCCGGGCGTGCGCCTGCATCCGATGCCGATTGCGCCGCGCGAGCTGCCGTATCACGCGAACTACAACTACTTCCAGCTCGATACGACCAATGAACTGTGGGACCAATTGCAGCGTTCGGGAGGTGTGGCGCTGCATATTGCGGGCGACTTCCCGGGACTGCGACTGGAGTTCTGGGCCATCAAGCCCTGAGTTTTTGCCGAGTGCGCAGTGGTGTGTCGATTCCTTCATTCTTGAACGCAATTCAGAAGAACATTCGTGTCTAGCCCAACTACTTTTTCTGCCACCAGTCTGTTCGATGACCGGCCAGCTCAGGCCCATGGGCAGGCCACGCAGGATTCGATGCTTCTCGGTAATTCGCCGACGGTGCTGGATTTGCCCGACGTCGTCAGCGGCTCGAACCCCATCGTCATGGCGGCCAATCCGGTGCTCAACCTGGTGCCGCAGATCCGCAGCACCGCGCAAATGGGCGATCCTGCTCGCTTCCGTGAATTTCTGATTGAGAAGGTGCAGGAGTTCGAGCGCCGGGCGCGCGAGCTCGGCGTGCCGCCCGAGACCATCATCGGCGCACGCTACTGCCTTTGCACGCTGCTCGACGAATCGGCCGCGCAGACGCCTTGGGGCGGCTCGGGTGTGTGGTCGCGCCATAGTCTGCTCGTCACCTTTCACAACGAAACCTGGGGCGGCGAAAAGTTCTTTCAGCTGCTCTCCAAGCTTGCCCAGAACCCGCAGCAATATCGCGATCTGCTCGAGCTCATGTATTACTGCATCTCGCTCGGACTTGAAGGGCGCTTTCGCGTGGTCGACAACGGCCGCGCGCAGCTCGAGACGCTGCGCCAGCGCCTCTGGACCATTCTTCGCGACCAGGGCGTGGGCAGCGACGATACGCTGTCCCCGCACTGGAAGGGTGCCAGCGGCGGCGGTCCGCAGGGCTGGCGTCTGCTGCCAGCATGGGTTGTGGCTTGTCTTGCCGCGTTGATCGGCCTGGGCTGCTATTTGTGGTTCGCGTTCTCGCTGGCCGGACGTTCGGATGCGGTGTATGCCAGCATCAGCGGCCTGCACCTGAACCGTGTAGTGGCGGCGCAGCCCAAGGCCGCGCCGGAGCAGCGTTTCAGCAAGTTCCTCGAGCCTGAAATCCGCGAGGGTCTGGTGAGCGTGAGAGACGAGGCGGACCGCAGCACCATCATCCTGCGCGGCGATGGCCTGTTCGCCTCGGGGTCAACGAGCGTGCTGCCCGCCTACATGCCGGTGCTCACGCGCGTGGCCGATGCGCTGGCCACGCGGCCGGGGCAGGTCATGATCAGCGGCTACACCGACAATCAGCCGATCCGTACCGCGCGCTATCCGTCGAACTTCGAACTCTCGCGTGAACGTGCCGAGCAGGTCGCGGCGATTCTCAAGAGCCGTGGCGTGGCGCCCGAGCGCCTGCGCTCGCAGGGCCTGGGTGATGCCCAACCGGTGGCTGACAATCGCACGCCGGAAGGTCGCTCGCGCAATCGCCGGGTGGAGGTCGTTTTGTTCGCCGTGCCGACGGCGCCGGCTGCTGGTGCGAGCATCGCTCCAGCATCTGTGATCACGCCCATTCCCCCTTCAACGCAAACCGCGCCTTCCGCCTCGGGAGGTGCTCGATGATGTACTGGTTGCGACGCATTTTCGGTTTCTTTGTGAGCCGTGCTTTCTGGATATTCGTCGGTGTGGTGGCGCTGTCGCTGTTCGTCTGGTTCGCGGGGCCACTGTTCGCGTTTGCGGACTATCGACCACTCGAATCGACCAAGGTGCGCTGGTGGATCATCGGCTGCCTGTTCGGGCTGTATTTCCTCTGGCTGCTGATCTCGTTCTGGCGCCGCCGCCGCGTCAACAACTTGCTGTTCAGCGGCATCGGCCGCATCAAGGACGCGGTCGAGTCTCAGCGCAAGAATTCCGATGTGAGCGACGAGGTGCTGGAGCTGCAAAGCCGCTTCTCCACCGCCGCTAAGACGCTCAAGGATATGCGCGTCGAAGGCAAGTCGCGCAACGGCGTGTGGGGCCGTAAGTTCATCTACGAGCTGCCTTGGTACATCATCGTGGGCGCTCCGGGTTCGGGCAAGACGACCGCTCTGGTGAATTCGGGCCTCGATTTCCCGCTCGCCGGGCAATACGGCAAAGCCGCGCTGCAGGGCATTGGTGGCACGCGCAACTGCGATTGGTGGTTCACCGATCAGGCCGTGGTGATCGACACCGCAGGCCGCTATACCACGCACGACAGCAACGAGGACGTCGACAAGATCGAGTGGCAGGGCTTTCTCGGCCTGCTCAAGAAATACCGTCCGCGCCAGCCTGTCAACGGCGTGGTGTTGACGCTCAGCGTCTCCGATCTGCTGACCTTCACCGATGAAGAGCTGGTAGCCCACCTCACCGCGCTGCGCGAGCGGTTGAACGAGTTGCAGAGCGCCTTTGCCATTGAACTGCCTGTCTACCTGTGGGTGACCAAGGTCGATTTGCTTGCGGGCTTCAACGAGTATTTTGGCGGCTACAGCAAGGAACAACGCAACCAGGTCTGGGGTTTCACCTTCCCGTATTCGGACAAGGCCAAGACCAATCGCCCGACCAAGGCCGCGTTTGAGCAGGAATGGGCGGCGCTGCAGTCGTCGTTGTTCAGCGTGCAGGATTCGCACCTCGCACACGAACAGGACCTGCGCCGCCGCAACTACATCTACGCTTTCCCGCAGCAGTTTGCGGGCCTGCAGAGCCGCTTGTCACGGGCGGTGGATTTCGTCTTTGCCGAATCCCGCCTCACCCAGCAGCCACTGCTGCGTGGCGTGTACTTCAGCAGCGGCACGCAAGAGGGCACGGTGTTTGACCGTGTGCTGGGCAGTCTGCGCCGCCAGTTCTCGACCGCCGGCAAGGTGCCGACTGCACAGAACACCGATAGCGGCAAGAGCTACTTCCTGCACGATCTGCTGGTGAAGGTGATCTTTGCGGAATCACACCTCGCGGGCCGCAACGTGAAGTGGGAGCGCCGCACCCGCGCGCTCACCTACATGGGCTATGCGCTGTCGGCACTGCTGCTGGTCGGGGCCATCGGCGCCTGGGTGGTCAGTTACGGCAACAACAATCGCTACCTCGCTCAGACGGAGGAGAACGCCCAGAAGGTCTCCAAGTCGATTGCGCACTACGACAGCAATACCGCCAACCTGAGCGCGCTGCTCGGCCTGCTCGGCCAGGTCAAGGGCATTGCCGACACCGACGCGTTCCCAAGCAACGATCCGCCGATGAGCTACCGATACGGTCTCTATCAAGGCGAGAAGGTGACGGCCGCCTCGGACGCCGCGTACCAGCGCATGCTGGAGAACGGGCTGCTGCCTTTCGTCTCCAAGCGTCTCGAAACGCTGCTGCAGAACCCGCCGGTCAACAACCTCGAGTATCTTTACGAGGCGCTCAAGGCCTATCTGATGCTGCAGCAGTCCGAGCGTTACTCGCCCAAGGGCGTGCGCGATTGGGTGATCACGGACATCAAGACCTTCTTGCTGCCCGATGCCGACCCGGCCACCGCCGAGAGCATTGAAAAGCACGTAGGAGCGCTGTTCGCCGATGACCGTGTGGTGAGCTCGCCATACCCGATCAACGAGCCGTTGGTGAGCAGCACGCGCCTCAAGCTGTCGACGCTGTCCACTGCTCAGCGCGCTTATTTTCGGCTCCGCAGCCGACTGATGCTCAAGGACATGCGGGAGTTCAACATCATGGACGTCGCGGGTCCGCAAGCGGCCAACGTGTTCATGCGCAAGAGCGGTTTGCCACTCAATCGCGGCGTTCCGGGACTGTTCACTTATCAGGGCTATTGGGATCTGTTCGACAAGTCGGTGAACAGTGTGGTCACCGAGGTCAGCGATGACGAGGGTTGGGTGCTGGGCCTGCCTGCTCAGACCCTGAAGACACAGGCCACCGATGCCCTGCAAGGCAAGCTGGTGCGTGAGGTGCGCCTTTTGTTTCTGCGCGAATACCAGCAGACCTGGTCGCAGTTGATGCAGGACGTGCAGTTGATTCCCAGCGATTCGCTGGCCACCTCGATCCAGCGCATGAGCGTGCTCTCGGCACCGGATTCACCGCTCCCCCTTTTTTTGCGTGCGGTGGTACGCGAGACCACCTTGCTGCGCGAGCCAGACAAGGGCCAGCAGACGGTGGTCGACAAGATGGCGCAGAAACTCAAGAACACGCGTGACGATTTCGAACGCGTAGTCGGTCCGGTGCCGGGCGCGCACACCACGCGCGAGAACCGCGACGAGCGCATCGTCGATGACCACTTCGAGCCCCTGCGCCGCCTGGTCGGCGCACCGGGTCAGCAGACGCAGGGCAACATGCCCATCGACTCGCTGATCAAGACGCTCGACGAATACTACGGTACGCTGATCGCCGCCGATGCGGCACATCGCTCGGGCGGCACGCCGCCGCCCAACGACATGGCGCTGCGCCTGAAAACCGAGGCCTCGCGCTTGCCCGCGCCGCTCGGCCAGATGCTGGGGGGCATCGCCAACACCACGAGCCGCTCGATACAGGCCATGGCCAACGCCAAGATCGACACCGAACTGCGTGCCAACGTAGGCGATTTCTGCCGCAAGGCGGTGGCGGGGCGCTATCCGCTCAATCGCGGTGCGACCAATGATGTGACCCCTCAGGACTTCGCGCGGCTTTTCGGTCCAGCCGGGCTGATGGACGACTTCTTCAACCGCAATCTCGCGCAGAACGTGGACACCACGACCTGGACCTACAAGAAGAACATCGACGGCAGCACCACGGGCGGCGGTGCGAGTCTGGGTTCGTTCCAGAAGGCCAGCGTGATCAAGAGCGTGTTCTTCTCGGGCGACTCCATGCCCAAGCTGCGCATCGAGATGAAGGTGGTGGAGATGGATCCGTCGATCTCCAACATGGCGCTTGACATTGATGGCACGGTGATCCGCTACGCACATGGGCCTCAGATGAGCCAGCCGGTGATCTGGCCCGGATCGCGTGGGCGTCAGCAGGTGTCGCTGCAAATCACCGACAAGAACGGTGGTCAGGGCGCGATGACGGCGGACGGCGCCTGGGCGTTGCATCGCTTCTTCGACAAGCTCACGCTGGCGGCGGGCTCCAGGCCTGAATCGTTCACGGCCACGGCCATGGTGGGCGACAAGAAGGTAGTTTTTGAGGTGACGGCAGGGAGCGTGCAGAACCCGTTTCGCCTGAACCAGTTGCAGACCTTCAGTTGCCCGGGCTGACCGCATGGCGGCCCGGAATGGAATGAGAGAGAAAGACCAAACATCGAGCACCACAGCAGCATGATGAACAGCAGCAATGATCTACCCGCAGTGGAAGTCATCTGGGGCGGCAAACTGCCGAGCCATGGGGATTTTCTTTGGAGCAATCCCCGCAGCGCCGTTCGCGCACGCTTCGAGGAGTGGCTGCAGGCGGGCATGATTCAGGGCCGCTCGCAATTTGGCGATGGCTGGCGCGACTTCATGGCAGGTGCCCATCTGTGGAATTTTCTGGTGCCATTCGATGCACTGAACATGCCTTATGTGGTGGCCGGAAGCCTTGCGCCGAGCGTGGATCGGGTGGGGCGCCAGTACCCCTTCATGGTGGGTTACGTGTTTCAGCGCGAAATGCTGTTGCGCTCGACCGAACTGGTGATGGAGTTGCCGATGTTGCTGCATCTGACCGGCCAGCAACTGCACACCGCCATTCGCCGCGCCTTACCGCGTGCGGTGCTCGACTCGATCTGGGCCAACGTGCTTGCGCAGTGGCGCCAGAGCTGGGCACCGCATGTGCATGTCCGGTCGGGGCCGCTCACCAGCAGCGGCTCTGACATTCTGGATGTGCTGGGCAATGGGTTGCATGGCACGAACGAAGCCGACATGAGCACACGCCCAGCCACGCGCGAGTCCGCCTATCCGTGGCCCGACATCATGCCCAGCCTGCACTCGGCCAACAGCCCGAGTTTCTGGTGGACGCACCCGGCAGGCGGCGCGCCGCTCAAGGCGCTGGCCTACGAATCCCCGCTCGACGGGCAGCTCATGACCTGGCTTTTTGGCCGGGCAGGGCGTTGAGATACAAGGAGCGACCGATGACACGGCGTCCCCAACAAAGAGAACAAGTCTATGGTGCAAGAATCAGCTGATAACCATTCTGGCGCGATCCCAGGCGCAGGGGCTCCGATGAGCCTGCCGCTGCACACGCGGTTGGGCGAGTTCGAGATCATTTCCGTCATCGGCGAAGGCGGTTTTTCCATCGTCTATCTGGCGCACGACCACCAGCTTGAGCGCACCGTTGCGATCAAGGAATACCTGCCCGGTGCCATCGCGTATCGCGCGGCGGACGGCACGGTGCAGCCGCGCTTCGAGAAGTATGAAAGCACCTTTAAGACAGGTCTGCAGAGCTTTCTGAAAGAGGCGCGCATCCTCGCGCAGTTCGAGCACCATTCGCTGATCCGCATTCACCGGTTCTGGGAGCAGAACGGCACGGCCTACATGGTGATGCAGTACTGTCAGGGCAAGACCATGCGCCAGCTGCTGCAAAGCGATCCGGCGCGCGGCACCGACGAGGTCTGGCTCAAGCAGGTGATGACGCCCGTGCTCGATGCCCTGCGCGTGCTGCATGCGCGCAGCTGCTACCACCGCGACCTTTCGCCCGACAACATCATGATCCTCGAGTCCGGCGCGCCCATGCTGCTGGACTTCGGTGCGGCGCGGCAGGTCATCGGGGACATGACGCAGGCGCTCACGGTGATTCTCAAGCCCGGCTTCGCGCCCATTGAGCAGTACGCCGACGATGAGTCCATGCGCCAGGGTCCGTGGACCGACATCTATGGCGCGGGCGCGGTGCTGTACTTCGCGGTCACGGGCAAGGCACCGACCGCATCGGTCGCGCGGCTGGTCAAGGACCCGCTCAAGAAGCTCTCCGCACAAACGACCCTGTCGTTGTCGCCACAGTTTGCGCAGGCAGTCGATCATGCTCTGGCGCTGTTCCCGGCGGACCGTCCGCAATCGGTCGACGATTTCGCCAACGAGTTGCTGGCGCAGGATGGTCCGCTCTCGCACTTCCAGGTATTCCCGACGCTGAGCGGCGCAGCCGTAACGGCATCCGCCGTCGCAGCACGTCAGCAGGCGATGCTCGAGACTCAGGTCGAGGAAGAGGCTCAGGCCCAAGCGCTGACAAATGCACAGGTGCAGGCTCCGCCGCCGCCCGAGCCTGTCCAAGACTATCCCGCCACGGTCATGGCACCGAAGGTCAATGAGCTGCTTCAGCCCGCGCACGAAGAGTGGAAAACGTCCACGCATGCAGCGCCAGCGCCAGTCGTGGAGCCCACTCCGGTCGAGCATTCAGTGCGCCATTCGCAGCGACTGCCTTCAGCGGCTGAACAGGCTGTGGCAGCGCCCGTGCCCGAACCGGTCGTTGAAAAGGCAATGCCTGCCGAAGTACCCGTCGCGCCACCACGCGCCCCACAGCCCGCGCCGCGCCCACCTGTGCCCACCGCCAAAAAGCCATTGGCACCTGCGGCTCCGCGCGTTCGCGTTACGGAGAAATCCGGTGGCAAGAAGCGCACGTGGGGGCTGTATGCGGGCGGCGGTGCCGCGGGACTCGCGGCGCTTGTGGCGGCTGCGTATTTTCTTGGCGACAGCGGACAGCACACGGCCATCCCACCCGTGGCGCAGGGCGAGCGGAACATCGAGATTCCACCCGCACCGCCGCAGCCTCCGAGCGAGCCGACGCTGCCACCTGCACAGGTCGCACCAGAGCCCGCGCCACTATCGCCTCCTGCGGTGGTCAATGATCCTGCGCCGGTGCCCGCACCGCCGCCGCCTATCATTCCACCTCCGATTCAGCCGCCCGCGCCCGCTCAACCGCCCATCGCGGTTCCGCCGTCGCCAGCGCCGCCCGCATCCCTGCCAGGACGCCCCAACGGTACGACGCAGCCGGGCGAGACCAATACTGGCAGCCCGGTGCCCCCCATCGAACCGCCGAACAACAAGCCGGTGGTGGTCGCACCGTCGAACAAGCCGGGCGCCTTTGTGCGGTTCTCGATCAAGCCATGGGGCAAAGTGATCGTGGACGGCGTCGAGAAGGGCGTTTCACCGCCGATGGTGAGAATGTGGCTGCCCGAAGGCGAGCACAGCATCGTGATCGAAAATGCGGGTTTCCCGAATTTCAGCACGCGCCTGAAGGTGGAAGACAAGAAAGACAGTTCGCTGAGTTACCGCTTCGGCGGTTGATCGGTGATTCAGCCATCAGTGAAGTAAAGCCAAGGTGAGCGGGCGTCAACGCACGCCGACTTGCCGGTTGCAAGAGTTGGAAGAAGGAATGAACAAGATGTCGAAACGAATCTATTTTCTCGCGCCCCTGATGGTCGCTGTATTGGCCGTGACTGGTTGCGACACTGCCCCGAAGAAGGTCGAGCCACCGCCACCGCCGCCCGTTCAGGCGGTCGAACCGGAGCCGGTCGCGCCTCCCGCATCACGTGCGGAACGCGTCGAGGCTGAGCCCACCGCCACCAACAACACAGAAGCGCTGACGGGCGTGGAGCGCCGCTTTGCCGAAGGCCTCAATCAGTACAACGATGGCAACTACCCGAATGCCATCCGCATCTTCCGCGAGCCCATCTTCAGCCGCGCCTGGCCTGAGTTGCAGGTGAAGTCGCTGAAGTATCTGGCGTTCAGCTTCTGCCTGAACAACAACCCCGGCCAGTGCCGCAGCACTTTTGTGCAGCTCCTCAAGCTGAAGCCCGATTTCGATCTGAGCGAGGCCGAGAGCGGCCATCCCGGCTGGGGCCCGGTCTTCAAGCAGGCCAAGGCCGATGTGGCCAAGTCCGGCGTGAAGTAAGAGCATCCACAAAAGATCAGGGGGCCTTGCGGGCCCCCTTGTGTTTGATCGCAGAAATCCGAGATTTCAGCCTGTCACTTGCCGCCCGCCGGTTGGCGTTTGTCGGAATCCATCATCGCCTGCGAGTAGTCGATGGGCAGCCAGCGGTAGCTGGTCTTTCCTGCCGCCTGCACACGGCCGATGGCGGGGAAGGGCAGATGTGATCCTGCGATCCATTCGCCGGATTGCGCGGCGTCCTTGAGCACCTTGGCACGCGTCGCACGCGCCTTGGCCTGGTCCAGATCGAACTCGACTGTGATGGAGGGATCGGCGAACTGCGTGGCCACGTTGTGCACCACATCGCCCCAGATCAGCATGCTCTCCTTGCCGGAGCGAATGCGGTAGCCCGTATGGCCCGGCGTGTGACCGGGCATAAGGACCGACTGGATGCCGGGAATCGGTGATGTGCCCGCCTCGAACTGCTGGAATCGACCTGCTTCCTTGTAGGCGGCAAGCGATGACTGCACGCCCTGATAGACGGGCAGATTGTCCTTGTTTCGCTCGCTGGCCAGCCAGTAGGCCGCCTCCTGCTCGGGCAGGTAGACCATGGCGTTAGGGAAGGCCATCTTGCCGTCCGCGCTCAGGCCGCCGTCGTGATCAGGGTGCAGATGCGTGAGAAACACGTAGCGCACGTTCTCGGCCTTGTAGCCCGACATCTGCAGGCTGCTCGCCAGCTTGCCCATGCTCGCCCCCAGCGCCTGTGCAGCACCGGTGTCGATGAGGATCACGTTCTCGCCGTCGTCGAGCAGAAACGCATTGACGGAGGTGCGCACGTCGCGCGGCTGCTTGGAGAGCTTGAGCAGGTTGATGATGTTGGCCTGCGTGCGGCCCTTCATCAGCTTGCTGTTGATCTCAAAACTGCCGTCATACAGCACGGTGACGAGGTATTTTCCCATCTTCATGCGGAAGAATCCGGGCGACTGGTCATTGCGGTTGTAGGCAGACGCGGCCTGCTCCGCAGCCTCGGCGGCCTCAGCCGAAGGGGTGGCCTGATCGTCAGCCTCGCCTGTCAGCAGGGGCCAGTTGGCGCAACCGGCAAGCAACAGGGGAACACTCAAAACGCCCAGAGCGCGCACTCCCCGCGCTCGCCAGATTTGCAATGCCATGGCTTGACCAAATGATTGAAGACCGCACGATGATAGCCATAGTCTTCGATATTCACCATGTCAATTGATGCTGAAAAAAGTTTGCAATTGAAACTGTTGTCTGCGGCTCACTTGTTGGTGATGCCGCGCGCCTTGATCATCGGCCCCCAGCGGTTTTGCTCCTCACGCACATAGGCGGTCATGGCATCGGACGTGCTGGGGATGGCTTCCATGCCGAGTTCTTCGAGTTTGCGCACGACCTCCGGGTTGGCGAGCGAGGTCTTCAGCGCCGAGGCGATCAGCTGCACACGGTCCGGAGCGGTGTCCTTGGGCACCACAAGCCCCTGCCAGGCGTAGACGGCTTGCGTCGACAGATTGAGCTCCTTGAGCGTCGGAACATGGGGCAACTGCGGCAGGCGCTTGTCACCGGTGACGGCCAGCGGAACCAACTTGCCTTCCTTCACGAACGGCAGGGAGAGTGATGGCGCGAGCGCCGCCACCTTGATTTGGCCGCCGGCCAGATCTTGCAGTGCGGGCGCGTCGCCCTTGTAGGGCACGTGGTCGGCCTGCGTCTGGGTGTTGCCGAGCAGCATTTCCATCGCAAGGTGATGCGGCGTTCCCACACCCGCCGTGCCATAGCCGATGCTGCCCTTGCGGATCTGCTCCATCAGCTCGTTCATGTTCTTGATGCCGCTTTGCGTGGACGCGGCGATCAGGATCGGAAAGCGGCCCATGAGCCCGACGGAGGTGAAGCTCTTCTGCGCGTCGTAGCGGATGTTGGAATAGATCGCGGGATTGAACGCGAGGATGGCGACATCGGCGGTCAGCAGGTTGTAGCCGTCGGGCGCGGCGTGCGAGATGGCCTCGGCGGCGATCATGCCGGCCGCGCCCGCGCGGTTGTCGATGATGACCTGCTGCTTGAGATGCTTGGACAGCTCCACACCCACGGTGCGCGCAAGCACATCGGTGCCGCCGCCTGCGGGAAAGCCGACGGTCCATTTGATGGGCTTGTTGGGATAGGCTTCGGGCTGCGCCGCCAATGAGGGCAGGGCGGCGGCCAGCGCCAGGCCGCAGATCAGGGCACGGCGCGGGAGCGAATGGAGGATGGATGGCTTGAAGATGGATGGCTTGGACATGGTTTGTCTCCTTGTTGTGATGTCTGAAAAAGCGTGGCGAATCAGGCCGATACTTGCGCGAGCGCGGCGCGTGCGTCCATCACGCCGTGGCTCAGGTCGGCAGCCGCGTCCGGCTGGTCGAACAGGTCCTTGGCGGCTCCGGCGATCAGCGACTTGAGCTCCTGCACCGAGTGCGCGACGCCGTAGAGGTAGTGGTCCGGTCGCACCAGCACGGCCACGCCGTTGTATTGCGCGAGCCAGTGGGTGAACAAGGTGTCCTGCTCTTCCACATGCAGTACCTGCGGATCGCCATTGCCTGGTTTGCTGGGCGCGGTGAACGCGTTGTCGTGCACGACCACGGTGCGGCCGTTCATCTGGCGCCATTCAGGCAACTGACTCCATTCGTGCGCGGGCATGTCCGGCGTGGTCACTATCCAGAAACCACAGGGCATCACGTTGTCCATGCGCGTGAAGCCGTCGCCGTGGCGCACCCAAGGCTGCACGAAGAGATCGCCCGCGCCGGTCAACAGCGAGCCATCCGCATTGCGTGCGAGCGCGCCGGTCTCCAAGCCGGGAATGAACTTCTGGCGCACGGTCTCCGACTTGCCTGCGCGCAGCAGCTCGCCGAGTTCTTCGTCACGCCTGCGGGCCTTGGCCTCGTCGAGTTCGCCGATGATGAGACCGAACGACTTGGCATGGCCGACCACGGTGCGCACATGCTTCTTGCGCTCGTGGCCGTAGGTGTCGAGGATGCGCTGGCTGTAGCCTTGGCGTTCCACACCGTCGATTTTCCAAGCAAGGTTGACGGCATCGCGCACCGCGGCGCACAGGCCCTGCCCGAGGAACGGCGGCATCTGGTGCGCACTGTCGCCGAGCAGAAACACGCGGTCAAAACGCCAGTCGTCCACCACTACCGCGTGAAAGCGGTAGACGGCGATGCGGCACAGCTCCAGATGCGTGGTGTCCACAAACGAGGACAGCGCCTTCATCACCAGCGCCGGGTCCTTCATGAACTCCTGCGGGTCTTCGCCGGGCAGCATCTTCATCTCCCAACGGCGCAGATTGTCTGGGCCAACGATGTAGGTGCCGGGGCGCGATGGGCGGCAGTACTGCACGCAGCGCTCGGGCAGCTCGATAGGGCCGCGAATCCACAGGTCGACGACGATCCACCATTCATCGAACGCGAGGTCCTCAACGCTGGCGTTCTCGCGCAGACGGATCGGGCTGTTCGCACCTTCGCACGACAGCAGATAGCGGCCGGTCAGCTGAACGGTCTGCTGATCGGCAAGACGCAGCAGCTCGACCTTCACGCCGTCCGCGCGCTTTTCGTGGCGCACCAGTTGGTGGCCGAGCAGCTCGGTCACGTTGTCAAAGCGCGCCACGCCCTTGCGCAACGTGGCTTCAAGTTCAGGTTGAATGAACATCCACGTTGGTTCCCACGCCAACTGATTCGGCGGCGGGGCAGGGTAGAAGCGCTTGATCACCTGTCCGTCCATGCCGACGAAGTCCGTACCCGGATGCGGCGAGCTGCTCGCGTTGATCTCGTCGGCGAGGCCGATCTCCTGGAACACCCGCATCACCTCCTGGTCGGCGGTGATGGCGCGCGGCTTGTCGAAGATGGCATCAAACTGGTCGATGACCGCGACGCGGTAGCCGCGCTGGCCCATGAGATTGGCGATGGTCGCGCCCGCCGGGCCGTAGCCGGAAATGATGATGTCGTAGTCCGTCGGGTGGACGACGGATGGAATACCGCGCGTTTCGCTCATGTTGTCTCTCTCAACTCTTTCTCAGCCGCGCTGGTAGCCGGTGGCCGCGCCGAAGACTTTTTCGCGCTGTGACCAGTCATGGGTCTGGGCCCACAGGTCGAGCACGGCGGGCGCTTCCTTTTCAAACTCCGCATAGCGCGCGGGATCGCAGGTGCGGGCCGTGAGTTCGAGCCGGTGGCCGGACGGGTCGAAGAAGTAGATCGACTCGATGAAGTCGTCATGGTTGGTCGGGCCGACGACCTTCAGACCCTTGGCCTCGAGATCCTTCTTGGCCCGATGCAGCACGTCGAGGCTTTCCACCTCGAACGCGAAATGCTGCACCCAGCCGGGCGTCTTCGCATCACGGCCGGATGGCTCGCCTTCATCCTGCGGGCATTCGAAGAAGGCGATGTTGCTGCCGTCTTCCATCTCGAAAAAGATGTGCACGTGCGGGCTGTACTTGCCGGTGGACGGCACATGGTCCTCGCCCATCGCGTGGGCAAACTTGAGACCGAGCACCTCGGTGTAGAAGCGCGTGGTTTGCGCGGCGTCCTTGCAGCGGAAGGCGGCGTGGTGAAGTTTCTTGCACAACATGTGGTTCTCCTTCGGTTGTGGGATGGGCTCTGCATAAAATGTCCGGTGATCGGACATGCCTGCAGGTGCATGGATTGATTGTTTTCTAATGCCTTCACTGATAAAAGGCTTCTGTCCATTAAATGAACTCGAAAATTGCCACTGATGCCGGCTCACTCAAGCGCGGCGTAGCGCTGCTCAAAATCCTGGCGACCGCCGGCAATCGCGGTCAGGCGCTGACCGAGGTGGCCGAGAAAGCAGGCATTCCGCACCCCACGGTGCACCGCATCCTCAAGCAGCTCATCACCGAGGGCCTCGCGATCCAGCATTTCGAGACGCATCGCTACAAGCTGGGGCCGCTGGTGTTTGAGCTGGGCCTCGCCGGATCGAGCCTGCATGACATCCGAGACCTCTGCGAACCCTCGATGCGCGACCTCGCGCAGACCACCGAGGACACGGTCTATCTGGTGCTGCGCAGCGGTTTCGAGGCGGTCTGCATGCACCGCTGCGAAGGCCCGTTTCCGATCCGCGCGCTGGTGCTGGAGGTGGGCAGCCGCAGGCCGCTCGGTGTCGGCGCGGGCGGCCTTGCGATTCTTGCGGCGATTGAGCCCGACGAGCGCAGCGCCATCATCGAACGCGTGGAGCCTTACCTGGCAGGCTTCGGCAATATGAGCGTAGTTCAACTCCGCGATGCCTGCGACCAAACCATCGCTGAAGGCATGGCGCTGGTGCAGAACAAGGTGAGCATGGGTGTGACGGCTGTCGGCATTCCGTTCCGCAACTCCGTGGGCTCGCCCATTGGCGCGATCAGCGTGGCCGCGCTCACCCAGCGCATGCCCAACGCACGCATCCAGAAAGTCGCCGCCGAACTGCGCCGAGAGGCAACGAACATTGAGGCCCGCCTGCGTAAGAGCAATTGGAGCCAGGCCAACCCGGCGCAGCGCTGAGCTGCGCCGAGGCCTTCAATCCATTCAACCACCCGAGCGCAAACGCTGCCTCTGCGTCTGCGCTCAGGCAACGCTCATCATGCGGAGCGTTCCTTGCGTCCATTGCTGAACGCGAAGCCCAGCCAGCCCAAACCCATCGACAGCATCACCAATGCCCAGCCGGAGAGAGAAGACACGGGTGTGAAGGTAGTTCCGCCTGTCACCGGTGGCACTGCAGCGGCCAACGCCAAACCACCCGGATCGGTGATCGTGCCGTCGGCCGTGCCATCCGAGTCACCTTGTGCGCCGTCGGTCAGCGTGATGTCCACCGTGTCGCTCGCGACCATGGTCATGGGGATTCGGTACCACTGCGCTTGGCCGGTCGGGCTGGTCTTGCCGTACTTCCAGTATTCGGCACCTGCCGGGATGGGCGCTGGGTATTTGATGCGCAGCGTGACGGCGTTGCTTGCTCCGACGTTCTGTAGCTTGAAGCCAACCAGGCCAAACGGGAAACCGTAGCCCGCCAGCGTGGGCACGGCCAACCCGGATTCGCTGCCGAACTGGTCGTTGGCGAATTGCGCTGAGGTCGGCAAAGCCGTGGTGGAGCCGTTCACGGTGATTGTGACGGTGCCTTGGCCGTTGGGCGAGGGGCCGCTGATGGAAAGCGTTGTACCACCAGTGCCACCGCCTGGATTCACTGGAGCAGCCGTATTGGTCAGCGCGAACTGGCTGCCGACGCCGATGGCCGTGGCGGTCACGATGTAGTTGCCTGCGATGCTGTTGGCGGTCGCGGTCACTTGGGCGTAGCCATTTGCGTCGGTCTGCACGGACGTGGATGACAGCGTCGCGGAGGCTCCAGTGGTTGGCGCGGCAAAGCTGACGGCCGTGTTGGCGACAGGTGCACCGCCCGCATACAACAAGCGCACGCGCAAAGGCTGGGTAAAGGCTGTGTTGACTTGCGCTGTTTGCGAGTCGCCGCTGATGATGCTGAGGGCGGGGCTGCCAGCGCAGGTTTGTGCGTCTGTGACGACCTTGGGGAAGGGCGTGTTGGTGATGCCGGTGATGACGATGTCATCCACTTCCCAGCCTTCGGTTCCCACATACTGATCGGTCTGGATCACCCAGGCGAGTCGCACGGTCTGCCCGCTGTAGGCGGAGCCCAAGTCGACGGTCACGGATTGCATGGCCGGCCAGTTGGCGCTGCCTTGCACGAATGCCCGTTCGCCTTTGGCTGGATTGAGGCCCTCGTCATCGATGAACAGCGTGCCGTTGTAGGCACTGTCAGCGACGCGCGTCCATGAAGTACCCCCATCAGTGGAGATCATCAACTGCCCGCCGTCGTAGTTGGCGCCGCCACTGTAGTATTCGAACTTGAAGCGGTGCTTGAACGATATGGTGAAGTTTTCGCTTGTCGATACTTGGAGCGCGGGCGTGCGCATCCAGTGCGAGCCATAAGTGCCCGGAGCCGCCGCGGTATAGCGGCGATTGAGCGGCTGACCCGCTTCATCATGCAGGCGTGCAGCCCAGGTGTTAGCGTAGGCCGGTTTGCTGCTGCCGAATTCCATGACGCTGGGCAGCGCTTCGGCGTCATCGGATTTCAAGCTGTCGGCCACGCGATCACGGTGCAATGGAACGAAGATCATGCGCTCCTTGGCTCCTCCTTGCTGCCCCGTAAATGTCAGGCTGGCAGAGATGCGCGAGCCACTCGGCGCGGTCAGGCCCGCGACCTGCACGCGTGTGCTGACCGAGATCGTATCGCCAGCCGCGATGGACGGAACGGCAAGGGTGTTGCCATCCGGAAAGCTCAGGTTGGAGAGATCGGCTGAAAGCGCCAGTTGTGCGCCGCCCATGGCGGAAAAGCCGTTGTTGCGCACGGTGAAGGTCAGCACGCCGGTTTCGCCGCTGTCCAGCACCTCGTCGGCGTCGCACCGCTGGGCTGTCGCACCGCTCATGGACAGCTGCATGTTGTCGAGCGCTAGGTCACCGCTGGTGGCGTTGCTCTCGATCACGCCCGCATTGGTTTCAGAATAGCGGTCCGGAATCACGGCGAAGGTGCCCGCGCCACGTTTGACAAACCCTGCGCTGCAGCGTGCATAGTCGGCCGGATCATTGCTTGCCATGGGGGCAAGCAGCGCGTCCCGGGCTTCCGTCAACGTGGGGTTGATGGGCGTGAGCTTGTAGCCCGCAACGAGATAGTTCTTCATGCGCGTTTGCGCTTCGGCAAACGGGTGCGCATTCAACAGCGACGCATAGCACTCCCACAGCATGGTGGTCCAGACTTCGCCGGCATTGTGGATTTCGGCGTTGACGCCGGTGTTGCCGTTGATCGGTACGGTCGTTGGCAACGCTACACCATTCACGATATGCCGCAACGACAGTGGATTCTTTGTCATGTCCGTCGAGTAGGGATAGCGGCGAATGCCGAACAAGGCGGTGTTGCCGCTATCTTTGGCCGGATCGGCTACTGAACCCATGGCATAGCTCGCGCTGGAGTAGGCCCCTTCGAACGTGCTGTTCCCGGGGCGATTGCGATCGTCGTCTCGCACGAGCATCAGCAGGGAATGGAAATCTCCCCAGCCTTCACCCAGTCCGTCGGAATGATTGGTGGTGAGTCCGTTGCCATCACCGATCAGGCGATTGCTGATGTAGTGGCCCCACTCATGGGCGATGATGCCGTTGTCCAGAGCGCTGCTGCGTTGGTCGTCGTGCGGTACCCTCTTGATTTGCAACGTGATGGACCCTCCGGCATCCAGTTCCGCTTTCAATGCATCTCCGTCGGTCTTCGACACGCTGATAGCCGGAATCGTCGGCACAATTCCGGGGGTATTGCTGGCACCCATAGCGGGCGCGGCACCCGGTAGGTTGTTCACTACCACAATGGCGACGGCTCCCGCATCCTGCACATATTTCGCCTTGACATCGAAGCTGCAGGTTCCGCGGTACACCAGTGCTATTTTTCCAACAAGCGATCCGGCTGGCAGCGCAGCGCAGGCCTCATTCGTGGGCCACGCAGTGCCGGGCGCGACGAGCATTGCAACGGGAGAAGTGATATCGAACTGCGTTGGACCAAACGAAGCACTGTTCACGCCAAAGGTCAGCGTCAGCGTCGCGGGCGAAACCACGTGTGCTTCCAGCAATGTCGAGTAATTGACGAAGCGGTACATGCGCATCCGGGGCGATTCGCCATCCGCTGGCGTGGTCATGTTCGCGTTGTTGAGGTTGTACGCTGGATTCGGGTCGCTGTTGTCCAGCGCCTGAGCGATCAGTGCATCGTTGCCCAGACCTGCAGTGTCGTAATTGACCTTCTGCGCATTGCCGGCCGCTTCATCGAAGCCTGAGTCATAGAACCAGTCGTGCAGCCAATTGGTGGTGTAGAACATGTTGACCACCGAGGCAGACACCTGCGCCGTGTCCGCCAGCGGCGAGCTGCTGTGGTTGTAGCCATGGTCGAACGTAGTGGGCGCGGTGATACACGCGATCATGTCGTGGCCAGTGGCCAGGCTGCAGTTGTTCTGGTCAACCGCTGCAAAGTCGTCTCCTGGGCCTTTGATGTTGGCAAAGGCCAGTACGTTGTTGCCCGAGGTGACGGTGGCATTGTCATCCAGCCAAGGCGCGTTGGTGCGAGCGAGCGAGCTGTTCATCGTCACCAACTGCGCTGCCTCGAGCGGCGCGGCGTAGCCGTCGGGCAACCCCGTGGGGTGGGGCGTTCCGTTACGCCCCTGCGGACCGGACATCGGCACGCCGGTGGCCGGATCAGCCCAGACGCGGTATTTGAAATCGGCGGCATGCGACGTGAGGCTGTGGCGCAACAGCAGACGCGCGTCATCGGCCGCGATCACGTAGGCGTAGGCAAAGTGCTCGCCGTCTTCCGTGCCTTGCACTTCCACATAGAAGGCGCTCACCAATCCCTCGGGCAGGCGAAACCACACGGGCTTCACCCGCGCCGGGATGGCCAGCGTTGCACCGGCATCGCCAGTCACCCCCTGTGGCAGAGTCAGTTGCTGATAGGCCCCCGCCTTTTGCTTGGCATCCGGAGCTAGGGCCTGCAACTGCCCGGCGACCTGCACGGAGAAACCGAAATCCTGCAGAACCCGGGCCACCGCGCCAGCAGCATCCACGCGATTGGCCGAAGCCGCCTTGGTGGTCGACTGCAGCGTTGTCTGGGTACTGCCAAGATATCCGCCGATGGCCGTCGCCTTCATGCGGGCGTTGAGCAGCACGGTGGCTCGTTCACGAAACACCTCAATGCCGTCGCGTTGATTGGTCAGGCGCACCAGCCGCCCGCCGCCCGGCAACGTCTGCACATGATGGAGCGGCGCGGCATCCACTTCGCTGTCGGTGAGTCCGTACAGGCTCGCGAGCTGCTTGAGCTCCTTGCGGGCAGCCGTTTCCGGTGTCCCCATGTCGGCTCGGGATAGCGTCGCGGATTTCGTGATCGGCTTGATTTGCACAAAGGTCGGTAGACCTAGCCGCTCTTCACGTGAGACGCGCTCCACGCCTGCGGGCAGGGGCAATGTACTGGACTTGCGCTGCACGGCGAGCGGGGCATCGCCCAGCGCATCCACCGTGGCCAGTTCACGGGCATGAAGGATGCCCGGCAGAGCCAGAACGGTGGTACAGATCAGCGCTCGCTTGATCCAACCAGGGGACGGTAATTGCATGGCTTGACTCGAATAATTGGATCGGGAAATGGATCGGCACGTGTGCGGTCGATTCAGTTAACAATCAATTACATCAGGTAAGCAAGAGTTTGTATGTCCCCTAAATAGGTGAATTCGCAGGTCGCAGGAACGCAAAACAACACAAATCCGCTGAATTTGAGATTGATTGATATACGTTGCTTGCGCGGTGATCAGGTACGTGCGCGACTGAGCTTTTCACGCTGTTCGCTACCGCGTCCGTTCCTGCCGATTCCGATGCTCAAAACCGTCTCAATCCAGTAACTTGGCCGCCTTGCTCATGCCCGAAGGGCGGAAGTAGCCCAATACACTCGCCACACTGCGGTGCCCGGTCATCGCCATGGTGTCCGCAAGTGGCACGTTCTGCGCAGCGGCCTCGGTCACGAAGCCGCTGCGCAGCGAGTGGGCCGAGTAGCTGTCAGGCAACCCAGCCAGTTCGGCGCGGTACCTGACGATGTCGCGCACAGCCGATGGAGACAGGGGGCCACCCAAGGTTCCGCTTTTCCCCACCCTTCTAAAGATGCGTCCATCCACCACACCTGAGGCTCCTAGCCAGGCCTGAAGCGCCTCGGCAGCCTTGCCTTCGATGGGCTTCTGGTTTTCAGGGCGATCTGCGGCGGTCTGATTGGTCTTGGAGAACGCAAGCGTGAACACATATGCGTCGCCACCGGTGCGTCTGAGGTGCTTCATTTCGGCGCTGGTGACTTCCGAGCGTCTGCGGCCGCCCGTTGCAAAGGCAAAGAGCAGCAGGGCGCGGTCGCGCAAACCCTTCATGCTGGCGTCACAGGTCTCAAGCATGGCCATCAGCGGTTCGCGCGTGAGCGCATCTTTCTTCTGTGGCAGATCGCCTCGCTTGCCATACGTCCGGCGCGTTCGGGAGAGTAGTTCCCGCACCTTCGCGTCCTGACAGGGGTTGTCCAGCTGCCGCAGCTGATGCGCCTTGGATAGGACCGACACGCGATGCGTTAGTGTGCTGAGCGTCATCGGGCCGGTCTTGCCTTTGAATTTCAACTTCACCAGCAACGCATCGATCACGTCAGGCAGCTCGTGCTGCAACCCACCAGCCGTAGTGCGCTGAGCGTGGTCGACGATGAACTGCATCACCACGCTCGGCTGCAAGGGCAAGGCAATGGCCTGCCCAAACCGCAGTTGGTACCAAGCAGCCCAATAGCGCAGCGCGCTGCGGTAACTTGCCAGCGTATTGGCCGATTCACCTTCGCGAAGCAGTTCTTCTACGGCCTGAGACGCGATTTCGGACAGCTTTTGAGGATCCAGCAGTGGAGAAAGTCCCAAGCCCGAGGTTTGTAGTGTGAAAACTGGCAGAATTGTCATATTTAATATGTGGTATGTATTGTTTATTACACAAATGGCCATGAGATGGCGATAATCTTCATTTATCGTTGGTAATTTAAGAGACGTACAGGTAAAAGGCAAATGAAACGTGCAAGAAGTGCGCGCGTAGCGCAGTTCAGCCACAAAGCACCGCCAAGAGGGGAAGCGGTGGGCCAAAAGTCGAAGGCAGGAGCCAGTTGCTCAGGCCAAGGCCGTAGCTTCGACGGCGCCAAATCCTGCGCCTTCCCAATCCCCGCGCGCCAAAGCATCCGCAATCGGGTTCTTGTGGCGGGGGATCCAACTGACCCGCATGCTGTCAAAGCGCTTCGCCAGCGTTCGCGCCTTGTCATAGACAGCGGCAAGCCGTTCGATTTGCTTGGGCTCCGCTAGGCTCAACTGCGCAGCCAGAATGCTGTTGTCCGTATACATCCATACATGGCGGGCCTTTTTCGCAAGCAGCCACTCGAATGCATGGATAGCCGCACGGGCCTCGGCCTCGTTGTTGCAGCCGATTCGCGGCAACGGGACGCTGAACGCATCCACGCAGCCATCTGGCGCGTAGACGACCCCGCCAATGCCGAGTTTGCCGGGATTGGGCAGGGCGCTGCCATCAATGAAGACCATCCACGTCTGCGAATCCATGGCGGCCAGCATAGCGGATGCAGCGCTCAGTTTCCGTATTCAGTGATCACCGCAAGCACGCTCTCGACAGCAGGATTGGGATGCGTAGTCACCCGATGCGCAATCGCCATCGGACGCATGAGTGCCGGCGACAGATGGCGGATCACCAGATGCTCGGGCAGTTGCTGCTCGTCAACGATTTCCAGTGGCAACAACGCAGCGCTTTGGCTAGCCACCGCCATGCTGATCAGCGCGCCCGGATAGCTCATCGTGAGAAATGGTCGCGGCCGTTGACCCGCCTGCGCAAACCAGCTTGAAATCAACCCATGCATCTGCGTCGCTGGAGCAAACGAGGCCCAGCGCCGACTTGCCAGCCACGCGGGAGTGATGCGCTCGGGAGGATTCCAGGAGGAGGGCAGCACCGCCACCATAGGATCGTTGCGCCACGGAATCATCTTTACCTCGGCAGAGGCCGCCTGCGGGCTGGCGACGATGCCAATCTCGAGCGCCCCCGCCTGCAGCCGTTTGATCGACTCGCCCGTACCAAGAGCCTCGAGGCGCACTTCGACGCCGGGACTTCTTGAAATCAACGTCTCCAGCATCAGCGGCAACAAGCGCGTGCTGACCCCGGCGGACATTCCCACGCGCACCACGCCTTCACGCCCCGTAGCGCGGCGCTTGACCAACTCCATCAGATCGTCGCTCGCCAGCAGGAGCTTGCGCCCCTCATCCACCAATGCCCGCCCGGCAGGCGTGAGCTCGGCATGCCGCCGACCACGCACCAGCAGCGCGGCGTCCAGTCGCGTCTCCAGCTCCTTGATATGCAGGCTGACGGTAGGCGCGGCCAGATGCAGCGCCTGCGCAGCCGCCGCAAAGGTTCCCAGATCCCCAATGGCGATCAGGGTTTGAAGTTGGTCGAGGTTTAGGTTACGCATCAGCTTTTCTGATGTTAATAGTCAGTCAATTCAACTTTACAGATGGTATCCGGACGCAGAGCATTGAAACCCTATGGAAAACGACAGCAAACCTCCGAACTGCCAAAGCGGCGATCCGTTGGGCAAAAACACCATCTCACACTGCGAGCCTCGCGAACGCGACAAGGTCTCGACGTGGTGGCTGCGCTGGGTTGCCCAAGCCTCAAATTGGTTGGACCGAGCCGAGCAGCGCATCACGGAAAACTTTCGCGTGCCGCCAAGTGGGTGAATGTGTTTGATCGAGCGCTATGAGCTTAGCGGTGCATCGCATCGCTGGTTGAATTCTGGAATTGCGGAAGTCCAGGGGGAATCAACGTTGGGGGATGAAGATGGCGGATGGACTTAAGGCCTTCACACGAAGGCCTGATCTCTGTATTTGATATTTAACATAATATACATCGTATCTAATTGCTATGAAGATCGCTTCACCGCACTTACGCTTCTTGAATCCAGTGAATTCCCAGTGGAAATACCCGCTCTACGCCTGTATTTCCGCCCACATTGGCCCGTCACACTCTTTGAAATGAATGGAACTGCACCTTTTTTTGGACGTTATCACGCTGACAGGAACGTGTCAAACAACGACAGCGTGTTACATAGCCATCCAGATCAAAGAGCATGTTCGTTCTCCAGTTTGAGCACCGGATTGGCTGGCGGCACGGGTAAAACGAAGCGATCCGGATCAAGCAGAACCACGGCAGACAACCTGGCCACGGCGACGTTGCCGCGGCCTATCACCTGGTAGCGAAGGATGTTCACTTTGCCGCTGCCGGAGGCTGCGGCCATGCGGTGCCATCCGGCCTTGATGACTTCGCGCTGGACCTGCAGGCCCATCGCATCAGCATCTTCTTCAGGGCCGATGCTGTGTGCGTAGATCTTGAAGATCACGGGCGACACGAGTGCCATGCCTTCCTCCACAAAATGCACAGGAGCTCCTGTTTCGTTGTATTTGATCTCCCGGCTGGCCAAGCCTTGCTGAACCCACTGGATGAAGCCCAGAGCTGTTTCGCTGGGTTCCTTCTTCTTGGCGGTCGTTGCATGTGGCAACGCTGGAAGGCTCGGTGTGAGTACGACCGGTGTCGTGCCGCTGCTCGAGCCTGCGCCAGCTTCCTGACGGGTGAACAGGCGCTGTGCTTTGGCGGAGTTTGTGGGTTGCGCGCAGGCTTCCAAAGGTCGTTTGTTGGCGGCTTGGTTGGCTGGAGTGGCTCTGGAGATCGGTGTTGATGCAAGCAGCTGTTCTGCCAGTCCTGGAGGGATCTGCGAAGAGCCATCGCAAGGCATTGGCGCAGCTTCCTGGTGACTGGATGCAGCCACGTTTGCCGCAGTCTTGGCGGGGGTTGGTGCTGGGCGCTTTACTGGTGCAATCGATGGTTGTTTTGTGATATTCGATATCGATGATTCGTTACGTTTATATTTAACATATTGAGATTCATCCTCTGGATCCAGCCATTCATCATCCGTCGCGTCAAAGCCATCAACCTCTTGCTCCAGAGGTGGAAACACCGGGTCATGGCGGTTGTCGCGGTCGTCGTCCCTGTTTTGTGACGATGTCGTTGACGGTGTTTGCACCTTGCGTTTCTCGGGAGATGACTTGATTGCGGCAGATTGCTGACCGCCCGGATTTGCGGCAGTTGTGGGTGCCAGTGTTGTCACAGGTCTGGCGGATGGCTGCTCTGGCCCAGGTTTGGGTTTGGGCTTGTTGAAGCTCGGTGCTGGCAGCCCTGCAGCTTTGGGTCCAGATGGTCTTGGAACAGGATGGGCACCTGAAGGCTGGCCAGATGTTCCAGCCGGTTGGCTGGCTGGTTTGGTTGGGATTGCTTCAGATTCCAATGGCGTTGCAGACATTGCTTCTTGCGTTGCTTCAGCTCCTGTTCCCTGTTCTGCATCCTGATCACCGGGCGAATCTGCTTCACGCTTTTGCCGGACCACGATCTTTCCGGCCATGGCCGGGGGATACCGGGACGCATCCTCGTAAAGTCGGTTCAGCGGAAACCGCAGCATCGACAAGTTGTGGCTGTACTGGTGCGCTGCTTCATCTGTCGGCGTGCCACCGCCCTCTTCCTCTTGCCCGCTGGCGCCCTGCCCCTCCCCCCTCTCCTGAACCTGGCCGATCACCTGAACCAGCCAGATGGCTTGCCCGGTGTGCGGGTTGGCCTGCAGGATTCCGTATTCCTGCCAGGTGTCGAACAGCCGGTCATTCTTGGCTTCGCCGGGAATTGACTCTTCAGGTGCGTGGGCCTTGATCCATGCACGCGTTGTGTCGGCCAGCCGCTTGGCCACAAACCAGATGGAGCCGTCAAACACCCAGCCTGCAGCGCCGCTGCGATTGAGCGGCAACTCCGTTCCGGAAACGAGCATGGTCTTGACGGCTTGCATCAGCAGATCCACCAACGGGACGGCGTTGGCAGTCGCAAACCTCGCCTTGTTGCCCTTGAGCAGCGCATTGCTGGTCGACGCCCGGTCTGCTCGCTGAATGATTTCGGCGAGCAAGCCGCTCTTGGTGCCGGAGAGATACTGCGTCAGCGCATCAAATGCGTGCGGGGTGCGCGACAGAAACGTGAGTGCGCTGCCCGGTGCTATCTGCGACAGCAGCGTGAGCGCCAATCGGCTGTGTGCCTGGTAGTCCCGTGCGACCTTGGGCTCGAATTCGACGCGGTATTCCAGTTGGGCGCGTCCATCGCCCACTTCAGCCAGTGAACCGGCAATGGGTTTCCAGCGCAGTGGCTCGCTCATCGTTCCGCCGCGCCAGAGGATGCGCAGATCGGTCATCGGTTTGGCGATGTCATGCAGCAGCGCGGCGAAGAACACCACATACGTCCATTGATCGCGCTCGGCATCGATCTGCTCGACCGGTGCGCTCGTCGGCAGAAAATGCCCGTTGCGCCAGGTCATCGCGGCAAGCACCATCTCCAGCGTGTGCGAAAGCAGCCCGCCCGCGTGGGCGTGATGGTGCGCCTCGGACGCAGGCATGAGCTGGACGTACTCGGCGTAGCGATGGATGGCAGGAAGCAAGTCCCGCTCGAATACGGGTTGGGCCAAGCGAGACTGGTGCCACATCTGGCGCACGGCCTTTTGCGCCTGAACCATCTGAATGAGATCTTCGGCCCGCAGCACACGCAGCCATCCTTGTTCCCGGCCAGCGATCTGGATGGATGACTCGACCGGCGTGACTGATGATGGTACTTCAACCGAGGATGCGCCGGGATGAGGACGCCCGGATGAGTCGATGGACGATGATGAGCTGCCAGCCGCAGATGACGCAAGCTGCCACAGCGCTTTGACACGGCCGAGCCACGCAGGCATCTTCACTGCAGCAGCGCTCAGTCTGCCGAGTGCAGAAGAAATGCCCGCAGCTCTTCTTGCTTGGTGCGTGGGAGCGTGCCCATGATCCAGATGTGAAGTCCCTCACGCGGATCGTCGGGATTACCGTCCTGCAGGAAATTGAACCAGCTTTGCTCCAGCGGATTCCACAGGCGCGAGTGGGCGTCGGCAACCAGATCCTTGCCCCAGTGCGCGCGGTAGCGCACGAACTCAAGGCGCATGATGTCTTCGACGATCTTGCATCGGGTCTGCTCTGCAGACTCGTTTGGAGGGGAGCCGATGCGCGTGCGGTGCCTGAGCAGGAGTTGCCGCATGCACACATGCTGGTCTTCCTCCTCTTCGGCATACAGCTCCAGACCATCGTACTGGGCCAGCCAGGATGTCAGGCGCGGGACCCAGTCTCGGAGGCCCAGCGCATTCAGGTGCTCGATGATGATGTACAGCGCATGATTGCGGTCGAGCGCATCGCGTCCGAAATGCGGGAACTCGGGCGCTGGTTCATGTGCTTTGAACTGCGATTGCAGGCACGGTGGGTGGGAATCAGATGAGGACATGGTGCGGTCACTTTAGGGAAGTGACCACAGATGCCACAAGCGCAAACCTCAGGTGAACTGACGTTGGGTTCTCGCTTGCTTGGCGGCGCAGGTTCTGGTAGCTGCGAAGGGCCGTGAACTGACGCTTGCGGCCATGAGCCGTCGCTGATGGAAACAAGAAGCAGACATTCAACGTTTGACATGAAGGGGCGAGCTGCAAAGCCGCTTGGGCATTGGCTCAATAGAATGGTTAGAAGCGCGCAAAGCCCGTCGCCCCACTTTCGACCAATCCTTTAACACGCTTAAAGTTCGTAGAGCGAAAGCCCCATGGAAGAGCCAATGGCGTAGCAAACGTCTTGCCAGCGGACATGAGCCAAATCGCTACCAGCGAAAGACGTTTCGTGATTACCTAGACGTAAGAGCTTTCCGTTAGCAAGATACTTGAGCGTGTAAGCCCCAAGCCGCTCCTCGGCGAATTCCTCTGGCAAAACCGAACGTAACGGATGCACATAGACAGGATCGTCCGCCACCAAGAAAAACTCATCGAACAAATGGGAGAAGCTTTGCATATGAGAGCCGAGTTCTAAGGAATATAGCTCGTCTTCCATGAGATTTATCCTCACCTCACCCTTATCGTACTCCTTAACGTATCCGTCCAAGTGCTCTATTTTATGAGCATATTCAGGCGGGAGAAATACAAACGCAGTGATAAACGATTTTTCGTGAAGCCATTCGACAGCATAAGGCACAAACACCTCAAGGGATGCCCGCGAAAGGTCTTTAGTAGGATACAGTTCCCTGTAGAGCTTCAGGGCCCTCGTTGATTCGCGAACAAAGAAGGGGTAGTCGATATACATCACGCGGTGTTTAGCAGGAGCGCGCTGCATACGTTCTCTATAGATCTCCCCAACTTCCGCAACGCAGTCGGCAGGTGCTCTGTTGACTTCTCTCCCGGTGAAGCGCACCACTGTATATCCTGCGCGGGACAGGTAACGTTGACGCAAGGCATCTTTTTCAAGTTGCTCTTTCGTGGAGTGGTACTCGTGACCATCCAGTTCAACTATCAAGCGGACATCCTTCAACAAAAAATCAACCCGATAGCGGCTGTGATTGTTGGCGTCGCCAAACCAGTGTTCACGTTCAATAGCATCAGCCAAGTCACCTAGCTCGCTAGAAAACGCCTTCTCTATGTGTGACTGGCCTCTATCCCTATACCAACTAGGTGGTTTTTTCGGCTGACCGGGGTATTTCATTTGATCCTTTTAATCTGAGAGTAGATCTAACGTAATGTAGGCCGTACCAAGCCCCAGGCCATATCTGGCGCTTGCGGCCTAAATTGGTACTGTTGATGACATTTGCGAGACATGGGCTCCAGGAAATAGAAGTTTTTTAACCATGCTAAACAACGAGTGACGGCTTTCGAGCTTCTAGCTGGATGGCGGCTCTGGGTCGCGTCCAGCCTGTCACTGTCGGCCATGAGCCGCCGCTGGTGGGATCAAGAAGCAGACATTCAACGATCTAAGTTCAGCCGAGGCCGGAGGCGGTCGGCTTCGACGAAATTTTAGAAAATCGTAATTCCATCGATTTTTAAATAAATGCTCTATTATTTGGCAACCTCAATAATTGCAGGTGCCTCGAATCGATTCCCTTTTGTGGAGATGGCGAATATTTTTGCATTTTTCTCATCGCCTAACCTGATGTCATCAATGAGCTGACGTTGGATTTTAAGAAGATCTGCGATCTTAAATATCGCTTGCTCCCCGGGGGATAGATTCTTTGCATCCTTTGGGCCTGAGTAAAAAGCATGTTTTGGCAAATCAAAATCCTGATACCCAACCTCAAGAATTTTTATGGGTGTATTTCCGATATTTGTTACCAGGATGGCTGATTCAAGTAGCCCCCGCTCCTCTACTCCGCTAATCATCCGTAAATCCAATGGACTTAATGGGTGTTCATCCTGCGCCATCTTTAGTTCAATCTTTACTCTTTCCTCGACAGTGTCCTGTCTTATTTGGTATTGAACATAGCCGGTGGCAACTGAGGCTGCCAAAGCAAGAGCAGACATTCCAAGAGAGAGTGCTTGATATTTATCCATTATTCTTTTCGAAAATTACTGGACACAGATTTTCTAACGACTGAGGTAAGCCGATCGCCTTGGGTGGGTCGGCTTGACCGATGGGGTAGCTTATTAACTTGAAAGTTGAGTCTGTAGTGGTTTGATCGGATTATCAATTCGCTTTACCTCTGCAGGAGGATCGATAAAACACGTTTCGGGCACTGCTATACCATCTGTTCCAGCAAATAGGCGCAGGTCCTTCATGGTTATATCACCAAATGCATCGGTGTTGTATTCAAGCCCTAATTTCTCGAAGGCTGCCTTGATAGCAGTTTCGCAGTCAGATGCTAGAGCCCCATCCGCTTCTGGTGAAGGGTAATGACGCCTTATCCATAGACATATCCCTAGCGCATCATCGTGGCCCAGAGGGATGAAAATCCACGGAACATTTACATCAATTGCTTGGTAAGATTCAGAGCTCATTTTTATCAATAAGATTGCGTTGCTAACGTAATGTAGACCGCACCAAGCCGCATGCCATCTCTCGCGCGTGCGGTCTAAATTGGTACGAAAAAACCGCGGGTAGGGTATTGCAGACTGGATTCTCTGCAGTTTTACTGTATATAAACACAGTATTAAATTCAGCCATAAAACCCGCCTCCCCTCCTGTGTTGCGCGCTACACGGTTGCTGGACCAAGTCCGTGAGCGAATTCGTTATAACTGAGCTTGGAATTGGCCCGTGCCTAGTGAACTTCATACATCATAGATGACAGCTTTGCGAGTCTTGTCTGCAGGACCGCTTGGGGTCGGGAGCTGACCGCTATGGCCGAACATCGACATGCCTCATTCATCGTTCACATGAAACTGCCCCAGCGCCTTTGACCAGAATGCAGGCGCCCTCGCCTGCATTCTGGTCGTAGCCCGTAGAGCGCCCTTTCCCGTCCCCGTAGGCCATTTCCCGCTGCTCACCGGAAATTTGGAGGTGAGCAGCGGCCCTTTGAATAGGGCCCCTGACCTGTAGAGAGCCTTTGCCGGTACGACAGCCGCCCCGGCTGGAGCGCGCTTTTCCTTTTCGGTTTGAAGCGCCTTTGCTCACTGCCGATGCTCGGTTAGCACACCCCAATCTTGATTGTCAAGCGTAAACCTCGTGGTGCGTGCCCCGAGGTTTCGTCGCGACATCTGCGTTGCCTTTCGCAAAACTGCCTTCAGTGATTTTGCAAAGGATGGCTATGCGTTGGATCGGGTTTTCAATACTCACGTGGGCAGTGCTGGTGGCGCAGACCAACGCTTACGCGCAGCAGGTGGGTGATACCTACGACAAGGGCTCGCAGGTCCGCATCGGTCAGTACAGCACGCAGGCAAGCCGTCCTTCGGATAGCGAGATCGAGCCGCTTGACGTGTTTGTCGAGCTGAATTTTCCTCGGCAGTCGGTGGCTACGGTTGGCGATGCCGTGAACTACACGCTGATGCGCACGGGGTGGGTACTGGACAAGGCCCAGCTGGGATCGGACGCGGTCGCATTCCTTGCGTTGTCATTGCCTGAGTCGCAGCGGCGGATCGGCACGTATCGCGTGCGTGATGTGTTGCAGACGCTTGTGGGCAGTTCCTGGAACTGGAAGGAAGACCCCGTTCACCGGCAGTTGTGGTTTGCGCTGGTGGCACCGCCCTCTTCCGCTGTGTCCGTCGCGCCCGCCCCGACTGCCCCAATCGTCCAGCCCATTCGTCGCGCACCCATCCCCTCGCGATTGACGCAACAGGTGGTGAAGCCATGATGAATGCGCAAGAGCAGATGACTCCACCGTGGCCGGATGTGCAGCCTGTGAATGATGTGCCAGAGCCGATGCTGGATACGGTCTCCTTGTCTGAGCAGGTGCAGGCAGACCAGCGTCCCTTGGAGGATCTGCAGGAATTTGTACCGGAGTTCAAACGTACGGCGCAACCGCAATTCACGGAAGAGAAGCCTCGCAAGTCGGAGCCAGGCATCTGGAGTTCGCTGTTCACGAAGTCGGCAAACACCAAGGCCCATGCAGGCCGCAAGCCTACGCATACTGCTCCGGCGCAGGCGGTGCGCGCGGAACCTCGGATGACGGTTGCCCGGCCTGTTCCGAACAAGTCCCGTCGTTTGGTTTTGCTGGTGGCGTTGCTGGGATGCGCCTGGGGTGGCTACGCGATCACGGCAGACAGGTTTCCGGGTATGGAGGGCCGAATCCGCACCGCGATCAGCTCCGCAGTGTCGACGGTCGTTGCCATGGCGAAGACGAAGCTGTCGGGCGATTCGTCAGGTCACCCTAACGCTGCATCAGTGGTTGCAGCCGTGACGGTACCCGAAGCCACCGCCGCATTGCCGGAGGAAGCCGGTGCGACCGTCGAGCCAGAATCTTCGGTCGATACTGGCTTGGCTGCACCACAGATCGCAGCGTCTGTACTAGGACAACCAACCGCTGCCCCAGTGTCAGATGCTCCGGTGTCTGCAGCTTCTACTCCTGATCCGGTGACGACTCTGGGCGAGGAGGCAATCCCCGCCGCGCCCATCGTGACCGAACCGTCGCCAAAGGCTTCCGTCATCGCCCCCGTGCCAGACACGCAGGACGTGCGCATCAAGACGTTGGAGGAGGAACTCCAGAGGCTCAAGGACAAGCTGTCTACTGCTCCGCAGGAGCAACCACAGCCTCATCCGCAGACGGTCAAGACGACGAAGTTCGCCTCTCACACGGCCAAGCGTGTTCTGCCTCGCACGCCAAAGCCGGAGTCCGAGCCACGTGAGGAAGTGATCGAGGAGGCCCCTCGATACAACGGACGCGTGTTGTCGGTCGACATGTGGGATGGCAAGCCGTCGGTGATGGTGATCACCGGGGATCCAACAGACAAGCGCACGGTCGTCCTGCAGCCGGGGGATTCGGTCAACGGCGTGACCCTTCGCGAGGCCAGTGTGAAGGAGCGCAGTGCCTCGTTCGACGTGGGCAACGGCAGGGTCATCAAGCTGACCGCCGGAGAGGAGCGCTGATGAAC
This sequence comes from Diaphorobacter sp. HDW4A, assembly GCF_011305995.1. Lineage (GTDB taxonomy): Bacteria > Pseudomonadota > Gammaproteobacteria > Burkholderiales > Burkholderiaceae_C > Diaphorobacter_A. The sequence continues at coordinate 2,384,979 of NZ_CP049910.1, forward strand.
CGCACTATTTCTACATGCCTCGTAGTGGTGGGCCTTCAATTTGGAGTGGCGTTCAGCGCGAATGCTCAAGGGGCGACTGCCACCGCCGCTACGGCGCAGCGCAAAGTGCAGGAGGCCGCCAGTGCCGTGGCTTCGCAGGACGGCTCTGCCACTCGGCTGAGTGCCACGGAGACGCTGAGCGCCACCATCTGGGGATTGAGTGTCGACGAGATGATCCGCGCCCGCGTGCTGCTGCAGGGGCCGCGCAAGTCGTTCTCGGTGGAGAACCTCTCGCCCATCGAGGCCTTGGGCATTCATGCCCGCGACGAGAGCGAGCGGCGGCGGTATGCGGAGATGTTCGCCCGCGCATTCCACGCGGATGTCGAACGTTCGCTCGCTTGGAATCGCGCCTTCACCGAGGCGATGGCGCGGCTGTATCCCGATGAGCCGGTGGTGGACTTCAGCCGCGCGCCGAAGGTGGAGGCGTCCGTCGGGGCAGCCGACACGCTGAATGTGCCGCGCTCACGGATCGTTGAAAAGCCGCCAGCGGCCACGGGCACGCTGCCCCGGCGCGGTAGCCGATGAGGAGCACACACGCATGATGCAACGCCGAATGCTCCTGGCCTCTTCGGCCCTGATGGGTCTGGCAGGCGCCGCTGGATCGGGCCTCGCCATGGCGATGGACAGTCCATGGTGGCCCTACTCCGCGGATGCGGCGCGCCGCATTGAGCCGGTTATCACCGACAAGGTGATCCGCCGAAACGCGGAGCCTCAGGTTCTGGCTAAGGCTGCGCCGCCCAAGGCCTATGACGAAGCGGCTCGGGCGAGCAATGTCGACTCCTGGGTGCTCTATGGCATTGCGCTGCAGGAGTCCAACATGAAGTTGGGCGAGCACACGCTGCCCTATCCGTGGACGCTGTGCGTCGCGGGATCGGCCAAGCGCTATGGCGGGTATGAACAGACCGTGCAGGCATTGCGCAGCTTCGTGAACGAGCGCGGGATCCGCAATGTCGATTGCGGCGTGATGCAGGTGAACTGGCGTTGGCACAACGACAAGCTGCAGAGCTTTGAACGTGCGCTGCAGCCGCTGGCCAATCTGGCGGTGGGCGCGCAGATCCTGCGTGAGCACTACGAGCGATCGGGCTCGTGGATGCGTGCAGCCGCGCTGTATCACACGGGCTCGGATGCGGATGGTGCCACCGTGGCGCGCGGTCAGCGTTATGCGAGCGGCGTGTTCCGGCGATTGGGGCGCATGGGTCTCAAGGTGGACGAGCTTCAGGCGTCGACGGGCTGGAGGCGGTATGCGGTTTAGTTCACCCACGTACCACACGGCACGTCGTCCTGCAGTTCACCGGATTGCCGCCGTATTGGGTTGTGCAATCCAGTGCACCGCTGCTTATGCGGGCACCGAAGACACCGTGCCCGCTGCCCCTTACTACTCGGCCATCGTGCAGGGCGACGGGCAGGAAGGTGTGCTCCATGGAGTGCGTTTCCCATTGCGCCCCGCCCTGCTTCGTCCGGGAGTTTTGCCATCGGAGGGCATCCCGGTCTTTGGCGGCAAATGGATGACCCAGAGCCTTGCATTGGTGGGGGACGACGCCGCTTCTCGCCAGTGGCTTGCCCTGCATCTGGAGCGCCTGCTTTCGCTCGGCACCGCCGTAATTGTGGTGGCGGCGGCATCTGAGGGGCAATTCAAGGAGCTGCAGCGGCAAGTCGCCGGGCTTGCCATCGCACCTGATACGGGAGTATGGCTCCAGCAGCGCTTGGCTACGGCGGGTGCGGGGGTCTATCCCCTCTTCATCGGGGTGGATGGCCTCGCTCGCCAGCACATCTTCTCGCTTGGCTCAGCCTCCGCGCCGCCACAAACCTCGCCCTCGGAGGCACACCCATGAAGAACGATTCCGTCCTCGAGGCGCTGCTGCGCCCGCCCATCGAGATCTGGAGCGCGGCGGCGAGCTGGGGCGTGGCGCTGATTGCCGTTGCCGCGCCTTGGGCGCTCATGATGCCGCCGGTCATCGGCTGGGTGGCGGGCTTGCTCGCCGGGTACTTTGGGTGGATGCGGTTTCGGCAGGCGCTTCGGGTCATGCGTTATCAGCACGCCCTCAAGTACTACAAGGTCACCAGGATGCTGCCCACGCGCATGCCCGTGGGCCCGGGGGAACTGTATCTGGGCGAAGGTTTTGAGTGGACGCAGACGCACACCCAGCGCAAGCGTGATGCCCTGCAGCCGCAGGCGCGGCCCTTCGTCAAACCTTCGCCGCGGGAGACGCTTTTGCGGGACTGGGGTGCGAACCTCATCAAGCTGTCGCAGGCACCCGAGACCTGCACGCCCATGGTCAAGGCCATGGCCGATCTGGCGCGGGAAGACCGCTGGTTCAACCCGTTCCATCCGCATCCCGATCTGGGCGGATCGCCCATCATGCACGGGGTCGGCAGTCTGGACGAGGGCCCGGTGTCGATGCGCCAGGCGTCTCGCAACGGCCACATGCTGGTGCTGGGCACCACGCGGGTGGGCAAGACGCGGCTCCTCGAGATGCTCGCTACGCAGGACATCCATGCCGGTCACGTCACCATCGTGATCGACCCCAAGGGCGATGCGGACCTGATGCTGCGGATGTACGCCGAGTGCGCCCGCGCCGGACGGCTGGAGCAGTTCCACATGTTCCATCTGGGCTACCCGGACGTCTCGGCGCGCTACAACGGCATCGGCAACTTCGGGCGGATCACCGAAGTGGCAACGCGGGCGACGAACGCGTTGCCCAGCTCCGGCAACTCGGCCGCGTTCAAGGAATTCTCCTGGCGCTTCACCAATATCGTGGCCCAGGCCCAGGTGGCGCTTGGCCGGGTGCCGACCTACGAGTCGCTGCTCAAGGATGTGACCGGCATTGACGGATTGCTCCAGGACTACGCCCGCATGATGTTCGCGCAGCAGGCAGAGCAAGGCCGGCTCGTGAACTGGAAAGAGCGTCTGGCCACGCTGGAGGCACAGCTCGGCGACCGGAAGACCGCGCCGCCGGTGCCTCGGGCGCTCAACGACCGGCCCGCCGATCTGGTGGCGATCTTTCTGCTGATCAAGGAAAGCAAGATCACGGACACGGTGCTCAACGGTCTGGCGGCGGCCTTCAGCTACGAGCGTTCCTTCTACGAAAAAATCATCGCCTCGCTCGGCCCTTTTCTGGAGAAGCTCACCACCGGAGCGGTCGGCAAGCTGATCTCGCCCGACTACTACGACGAGAGCGACCAGCGTCCGATCTTTGACTGGATGAGCGTGATCCGTCAGGGCGGTGTGGTCTATGTAGGTCTCGATGCGCTGTCGGATGCGGTGGTCTCGTCAGCGGTGGGCAACTCCATGCTGGCGGATCTGGTGAGCGTGGGCGGCAAGCTCTACAAGAGCGGGCTGGATCCACATTCGACCGACAGCAAGCTCCAACTGCCCACGGTGTGCTGCCACTTCGATGAGGTCAACGAAATCGCAGGCCCGGAGTTTGTGCCGATGGTCAACAAGCTCGGCGGCTCGGGCTTCCGGATCACGGCGTATACGCAGTCGCTGTTCGACATAGAGGCCAAGGTCGGAGACAAGGCCAAGGCGGGCCAGATTCTGGACAACTTCAACCATCTGGTGATGCTGCGTGTGCGCAGTCTGACCACGGCCAAGGTCTTGACTGAGCAAGTGCCCGAGGTCGACGTGGTGCATCTTACCCCCATGTCTGGCGTGACGGACACGGCCGCCCAAGGCACGGGCGTGGACTTCACGAGCCGCAACGACGATGTGTGGAGCGTCACCAAGGTGCCGCTGATCCAGCCGGCCGATGTGCTCGAGCTGCCGCAGGGGCAAGCCTTCGCGCTGCTGGAGGGCAATCGCCGATTCAAGCTGCGCATCCCGCTGGCGGATTCGGCCAACGATCCGTTTGTGCCCGAATCGCTGCAGAAGGTGGCCGCCGAGATGAAGGCGCGGTATCGCACGAGCGAGCAATGGGCCAGGGAGACGGACTGGTTCAGCGACGACTGGCTGCGCGGACAGCCACTGGGTGCGGCGGGGGCGGGTCTCATCAATACGGAGTTGGCGGACAGCGATGCGGACGGCAGTGACGATGCCGGACGCGACAGTTCCTCCACCACGCTGAGCGCTGACATGGTCGGCTTCATCGCCAGGAGCCACGCATGACGCAAGCTCCTGCACGTCCCATCAGGCCACCCACACGCGGGCCGGTATTGCTCGCGTTCGAGCTGGTCATGGGCCTGGTGATGGTGTCGCTTTCCTCGGTGGTGCTCGGCGTGGTCATCGAGATCGTGGGGACGTACACGATCTGGAAAACCACCGATGCACAGGGCGACGAACAGCAAAGCGCCCAGCATGCGCGTGGCATCGTCGAAGAGGATCTGGCGTATATCGCAGCGGCCCCGAAGAGTCTGTTGGTCAGAGATACGGTGGCCTTCAGTCAACGTATGACGCACTGGATCGCGCTGCCTTATCGCCGATTCGGGCTGCTGCAGTGGTACTCCAACGTGCATTCGAATGCGAGCGAGAGCGCGCCAGCCGCGCCGGGACAGAAGTCGCTGACCGGCTCGCTGCGTGAGACCTCCGTGGACATCGGCAAGGTGGCGAGCACCTGGATGCTGATGTCGATGTATGTCGCGATGGACGTGGCGCTGCGGCTGTCGATTGCGCTTTTTGCCCTGCCCGCCTTTGTTCTGGCGTGTCTGTTGGGGGCCGTCGACGGGCTCGTGCGCCGGGACCTGCGCCGCTGGAGCGGCGGGCGCGAGTCCTCGTTTGTCTACCACCACGCCAAGCGCTACACGGCCTGGTCGCTGTCGGGCGGATTCGGGCTCTACCTGATGTGGCCGTTCGGCGGCTTCAACCCAGCCTACATGGTGCTGGTCTTCACGGTGCTCGTGGCGGCCACGCTTTCCACCACGATTGCCGCATTCAAGAAATACGTCTGAAACAAGGATTGGAAATTCGCCATGGAACACAAGACAACGGTGCCCTTAACGCCATCGCCCCGCATCCGCAAGGCATGGATGTTGGCGTTGCTCATAAGCGCTTCGGCCATTGCGGGCGTGGCCCATGCAGGCGATGAAGAAAGCGAACGCGCCAACCTCGCCCGTATCGAGAACGAGCTCGCGCAGGTCCAGCAGATGGTGGCCGCAGCCTCCAAAGATGCGCCCGCCAATGCGCGGGTGAACTTCCGCTACGAGTGGCTCATGAACGATCTGGACATCATGCGCCGGGGTATCAGCCAGCACCTGGCCGCGCCGCGCCAGGCGCGTGCCGTGGAGCCGCTGCGCGGTGACTACCGCCAGTAAGGCCTTGAGATTCACACCATGAGCCTCGGTCTTCCCCAACTCTCCGGCACTTTGCGCGAAGCCTTCACCGCCGGCTCCGGCGTGGACTCCAGCCGCCTGAAGCTGGTGCTCACCGCAGCCACCGTGTCATTGGTCGCCGCGTTCTTTGGCTGGTTGATCTCGGTGACGCTGGACAACTACCGCAATGGCCGCATCCGGCAGGAGCAGGTGGTGGAGGCCTGCATCCGTCTTGGAATTTTGTTCTCTCTGATCGTGTGGGTGCTGGTCTGACGACTGCACGGTCATTCCCTTTTATCAGACCAAAACAAAGGATACGAACTCTATGGAATTTCTTCTCAAACAACGACTGCAGGGGGCCAAGACCCGATTGCTGGGCGCGAGGGAGTTTGCGGCCAAGGCGCTGCTGCTGCCTGCCGTGATGGTGATGAGCTCACCCGTCATGGCGGCGCTGCCCACCATGACGACACCCACGGCGGGCATCGGCGGCGAGACGGTGGCCGAGGGCGACTGGCTCGGCGCTGTGGGGGCCTGGTGGAAGAAAGGCATCACGATTCTGGCGCTGATCTTCGTGGGCTACTTCTTCCTCAAAGTGGTGATGGGCGCCATCGGCAAGTGGGGCCAGTACGCCAAGGGTCAGGCGGACATTGCTGACCTGAAGGAATACGTCATCTCCGGCACGGTGCTCGCCGTCGCGCTGGTGCTGCTCGCCTCCTACGCCATGAAAACGCTGGAATAAGGAGCCCGAGCGATGGCAACCAGAAAGAACGAAACGCCGGAGCATTTGCGACTGGCCGACATGTCGTCGCGCGAGGGCGCTGCTGCACCGATCACGGACCGCGTGAACGTGGAGCCCGCGATTCTCAACGGCATGACGGCGAGCGAGGCGAAGCTGATCGGCCTCGCCGCGTTCGTGCTCAGTCTTTTGCTGGCCAGTCTTCTGGTTGCCGCCACGGGCTTCTTGCAATGCTTGCTCGTCACGCTGTTCCTGCCGCTGGTCATCCTGTGGTTCGCCTCGAAGTATCTCGCAAAGATCAAGCGCAACCGGCCAGATGGCTACTACGGACAGGCGATGCATCTGTGGATGTCGCGGCGTGGACTCACCAGCTGTCGCTACCTACAGCACGACGGCTACTGGAGCCTCGGGCGCACCCTGCCCTTTGGCCTCACAAGCCCGTTCAAGGTGACGTCCAACGAGCCGCCACTCAGCTCCCCTCTTTCCCACTCCCCATCAAATCTCACGGCGGATCCCTCATGAGCAAGGTCTATCTGGACGCCCTCGCGACCGCGCGGTCGGCCAATGAGTCGATGCGCACGGCCATGGCCATCATTGCCGTGATCGGCATCGGCGGCATCTTCGTGGCGGCGCGCACGCCCAAACACATCGAGGTGCATCTGGCGCCGCACATTCAGGGCGGGGACGTGATATCCGCCGTGGACGGCGAATCGGACGTGCCCCCCGTGAACGTGTACGGCTTTGCCTACTACATCTGGCAGCAGCTCAACCGCTGGCAGGCCGATGGAGCCGCCGACTACGGCAAGCAGATTTATCTCTACCAGTCGTACATCACCTCGTCGTGCCGCTCCCAGCTGGAAAACGACCTGCAAGTGCGCAGCGGCGGCGGCGAGCTGCGCGGGCGCACCCGCATCATGAGCGAGATCCCCGCGTTTGGATACGCACCGAATCGCGTGATCGCTGAGGGCACGAGCGCCTGGACGGTGCTGCTGGACATGCAGATCCAGGAGGCCTACAAGGGCCAGCCGGTGAAGGACGTGTTCATCCGCTATCCCATCCGCGTGGTGCGCTACGACGTGGACCGCGAGCGCAATCCGTGGCGACTGGCGATTGACTGCTACGGCGGCAACCGGCCAGGGCGCCTTGCGGCGGCTGAGGTGACTGCCGTGCAAAAGGGCCAACAAAAGCCAAGCCTGCCCGCATCGGTGGTGCCCGCGACGCTGCCCGGGGCGGCTGCGCAGGCGCCGGTGACAGCGGCTAGTGCAACCCAATCCACAGCGAGTACTCCGCAATGATCAAACGATATGGTCTCATTCCGGCTCTGGCCTGCGCTTTGTTAGTGACTGCACCCGCTGCGTGGGCCCAGCAGGTTCAAGACCTTGGGCCCAGCATCGCGAGCGTGCCCGCAGATCTGATTCCTGCCAACGCTGCAGCAGACAACGGCACCGCATCCACATCTGAATCGGATGGTGCAGCCGCGCAATCATCTGCTGCCACTGTTCAGCCCAGCCGTGTGGATCAAGCGATCTCGGGTGCGAAGAGCATCCGCAAACCCGCGCAAAGCAAGGAACTCACGGGTCACGGAACGGAGCGCGCCGTGTTCGAGCGTGCGCCAGTGCGGGTGCCGCTGCCGGTGGGTGCAGAGCGTCTGATCGCCCTGCCCGCGCCCGCCGCGCTGCATGTGCCGTCGGACATGGACAAGGTGGTGCGCATTGAAATCATCGACCGCACGATCTACGCCACGGCCAAGATCGCGTTCACGCCGCTTCGCGTGATTGCGGAGCTGATCGACACGGGCCAGCAGATTCCGCTCGATCTCGTGGCCGATGCCAGCACGGCGAGCGCGCGATCCGAGCTGGAGGTCTTCGTCACCGAGGCCTCTCCGCGTTCCGGGCCCGCCACTCAAGCAGCTGCGCAAGCTGCAGCACAAGCATCGCCGGATGCACAAATGCCCGAGGTTGCGTCTCCCGACATGGTGCAGCTCACGCGCTATGCGGCGCGCCAGCTCTATGCCCCCAAGCGCCTGGCCACTCCAACGAGTGGCATCCAGCAAGTTGACGTGGCGAATCAGTCGCTGACCGACCTGTTCCGTGGCGCGAACGTTCTGTCGACTCCGGTGGGCCAATGGCGCGCGGGCCCGTTGTATGTGACGGCGGTGCTCGTCAAAAACCGTGCGCGCACGCCTCTGGAGATCCCGCTCGAGCAAGTGCGCGGCTCGTTTGTGGCGGCGACCGCGCAGCACGGGCGCATTGGCGCGGCGGACTCCGAGACGGATACCACGGCGGTCTATCTGGTGTGCGAACGCCGGTTTGAGGCGTGCCGCTGAAGCGCTGCATGTCTGTCCGTGATTGAACAAAACAAAGGGAGGAAAAAAGAACATGACCCATCTACTGTTTGGGGAGGCCGGACGTAACTGTTCGGCATGTGCAGTCTGTGCCAGAGCGCTGGGCCAACACGCGGATCCGATGTCACTCGACTGCGGCGGCATTTGCTGGGGATGCCAGGGCGAAATAGGTGCGGCTGCGGGCGATCCGGTCGATCTGGCGCAGGTGCGCGTGGAGGCTGCGCAAGGCTTGCGGCCTGATTGGTGCGAGAAGGTGCCGAAGGTGTCGAATGCGCGTACTCGCAGATCCTTGCTCGTCGATCACGCTCCATCGGAAGCCTGAGCATGGCCACCATCAGCAGCAACAAGTTCATCCCGGTGCTCGGTGTGCTCACCGTGGCCATCGTGGGCGCGGTGATCTATATGCAGTTCTCGGGCGGCAAGCAGTCCGAGGGCAAACCGCTCACCGCCATACCCGCGCCCACGCCAGCGGCGCAGTTGCCTGCCGCTTCCGGCGCCGATAACGACAACCCCAACGAGACGCTGCGCACGGTCGTCGTGAGCAATGAGACGCTTCGCAAGGACGTGGCCCGCATCGTGGAGGCCAACGACCGGCTCATCGAAGAGAACCGCCGTCTTCGCGGTGGCAAGGCCGATTCTGCAGAAACTGCGCCTGTGTCGAACTCCACGGGCAAGGCTGGTACCACGCTGGACGGCGTGTCCGCACAGACCATCGACCCCGCAGGTGACAGCGCTGCGCCATCCGGTGCCAGCAACAAGCCGGCCGGCAACAGCTCGTTCGACAAGGCCGTGCGCAGCTCCACCGATGCCGTGGACACGTTTGCGAAGGCGTTTCATTTTGATGGCGGGCGCACCGTGCGGGCACCGACAGAAACGGAGCTGGCCAACGTGCGCGCGACGAGTGCGCCGCCGCCGAAGTCCAGCGTTGGTGCGGGCTCTGCGGGCCAGCTCGGGGAGTTCTCGACCGAAGATTCCCGAGCTGGTGAAGGCCACGTCACGCTGGCCCCGATGGGCTACAGCGCGATCACCGAATCCCTGCCCAACGCGAAGTCCAAGAGTCCTGCGATGACGCGCTACGTGCGTACCAGCGGCGCGGACGCCTACAACAATGCCATGGGCGGGACGGCGTCCGCCGCACTTGCATCGCAGGCCGCGACCCAGGCAGTGGCCACCAATGCCAATGCCAATGCCAAGGCGACGCTGCCCGTTCCCTTCTTCACCGTGCCGGAGAACGCCACGCTGGTCGGAGTGACCTCGATGACCAGCATCATCGGCCGCGTGCCCATCGACGGACGGGTCACCGATCCGATGCAGTTCAAGGCCATCGTGGGCCGGGACAACCTCGCGGCCAATGGTTTTGAGCTGCCTGCCGATCTGGAAGGAATGATCGTCACCGGCATCGCCGTGGGCGACATGGCGCTGTCGTGCTCCGAGGGCAAGGTGCGCTCGATCACGTTCGTGTTCAACGACGGGACGGTGCGCACCACCAGTGCCCGCAGCCGCAATGGATCATCGGGCGGATCGAGCGGCGCGGCTCAGGATCTGGGCTTTATCTCGGACGAGCATGGTAACCCCTGCATCCCGGGAAAGTTCGTCACGAACGCTCCATCCTATCTCGCCGATCTCGCGATGCTCAAGGGCCTCGATGTGGCGGCGCAGTCCTATGCGGAGGCGCAGCGCACGATCAGCAGCAACCTGCAGTCGGGCAACACCACCAGCCGCGTGACCGGGAACATGGGCGGCTACGCCATGGCGCAGGCGGCCTCCGGTGCGACCGACGAGGTCGTGCGCTGGATGATGTCCCGCCTCAAGAGCTCGTTCGATGCCGTGATCACGCCGTCGGGCCGCCAGCTCGTGGTGCACATCGACCAGGAGCTGCAGATCGACAAGCTGCCCACCGCCAGAAAACTCCAGTACCGCCAGCAAGGCGGCGCACAGACCGCACGAGGAGAACACCATGGACTTGAATAAGCGCACTGCCGCCAGTTTGAATGCCGCCTTCTGGCTGATGCTGACCGCGATCACCTCGGCCTGCACCGTGATGACCGACCGGGAGTCCCCGATCAATGCCGCCACGCGCGGCTCGCCCTCGGTGCTCGACGTGTACCGGGGCACGGATGGCCCAGCGAGTCCGGAGCGCAAATCAGCACGGGAGCGCATGCGCGAGAGTACCAGCGTCCGTCCGGTGAAGCCCGGAGACGAGCAGACCCAGAAGTATTGGTCTGCCCTCGATCCCATGAACCAGCGCTTTGCCCGCATCCCCAACCCGGATCTGGTGATGGTGGTGTATCCGCATCTGGCCAAGGGCCAGTACCCGGTGCCGGGCTATGTGACGGTGTTCCCGATGTACGAGCAGACGCAATACGCGCTGCCCGGCGAGGTCAGCACGGATTTGCTGGCCTGGCGCAGTGAGTATGTGGAGAGCCAGACCCGGGCAACAGAGAAGCCTCGCACCACCCGCAGCAGCAATGCAGCAGGAGGTTCAGATGCTCGATAAGCTCACTTCGGCACTGGGATTCAGGTCTGCGGATACCGTGAATCCGGACTCCGTTACCGCCACCATTAACGCCACCATTAACGCCACTCCTCAACCCCTTAGATCTCCTCAAACCGTCGCCGATCGCCGTCGCATGGCGCTGCGTCCGCCCTCGTTCACCGACATGCTGCCCTACATCAGCTATGCGCCGCAGGAGCGGGTGTTTGCGCTCAAGGACGGCGATTCGCTCGGAGCCATGTTCGAGCTGACGCCGATCCCGACCGAGGCGCAGCCGCTCGACATCCTCGAGGAGCACACCCGCAAGATCCAGGAGTGCCTGCAGGCGATTCCCTCTTCCGACGCGTCGCCGTGGATCCTGCAATTCTTCGTGAACGATGACCGCAATCTCGATCACCTGAACGAGGTGTTCCGCGACTACATCCTGGAGCAGCACAAGGAGGATGCGGGCAAGGGGGAAGCGATCCTGCATTCACCGTACACGCAGGCGGTGCTGGGTGAAGTGCGATCGCACCTTGCCAATGTCTCCCAGCCGGATGGCTTGTTTGTGGACACTCAGGTCACAGGCCAGATCTGGCGTGGGCAGATACGGCGGGTGCGCTGCTGTATCTACAAGCGGTTTGCCCACACAGCAGAAGACCCGCAGACACCGCTGCAGCATCTCGAATCGGTGGCGGACACGCTGTGCGCGACGCTCAATGAAGCAGGCGTGCGCGTGGTGCGCTCCACCGGCAAGGATCTGTATGAATGGCTGCTGCCGTTCTTCAACCGCGCAGTGCCTTGGGCACCGGACACCACCCAGCTGCTCAAACAACTGCCCTACCCCGGCGACACTTCCACGTCTTCTTCCACTTCAAGCTCCACCGCTGCCCAAGACGATGTCCCGATCTTTGGTTGGGACCTCTCGGAGCTCCTGAGCATCAACGAGCCGCGCTCGGATGTGGAGCGCGGGTTCTTTGCGTTTGACGGTGTGCCGGTCAAAGCGCTCACGTTGCAGAACCTGCGCAAGCAGCCGCAGATGGGGCACTTCACGGCCGAGCTGGAGAATGGCTCGGAGCGGTTCGCGCGCTTTGACCGCCTGCCGCCGGGCTCGATGCTGTCGGTGGCCGTCACCATCCAGCCGCAGCACGAGGTCGAGTTCCGGATAGAAAAAATCCGTGACGCCTCGCGCGCCAAGACTGCCGCCGCGATGGAAACGTACAAGGAATGCACCAACGTGCTGCACGAGATCGTGCGCGGCAATCACCTGTATCCGATGCTGGTGACGCTGTATGCGACGGCGGCATCGGTCGACGAGCTGGACAGCCATGTGAATGCCATCAACGCCCTGCTGATCCCGAGCGGCCTCAAGTTCGTGCATCCCCAGCATGATCTGGTCTCGCTCGACTCGTTCATGCGGGCGCTGCCGTTCAACTTCGACCCGGCGTTCGACAACAAGGCGCTGCGCCGCTCGCGTCTGACCTTTGCCTCGCAGATCGCACGCATTCTGCCGCTGTTCGGACGCGCACGCGGCACGCCGCATCCGGGCATGTGGTTCTGGAACCGGGGCGGCGAGCCGCTGTTCATTGATCCGCTCAACAAACGCGACCGCAAGAAGAACGCGCACATGCTGGTGCTTGGCCCCACGGGCGCGGGCAAGTCGGCCACGCTCAACTACCTCTCGATGATGATCATGGCCATCCACCGGCCACGCCTCGTGATCGTGGACGCGGGCAAGTCCTTTGGCCTGCTGGTGGACTACTTCCGGCACATGGGCCTGTCCACGTACCAGGTGGAACTCACCAACAACGCGGACGTGTCGCTGCCGCCCTTCGTGCATGGCTACCGGCTGCTGGAAGATCAGGAGGTGATGAACAGCTTTGTGGCCGCCGAGCAGCAGGCGCGCAGCAATGCGGGACTTCCGGACGATGACCTGATGAATGCGCTGCTGCGCGAGTCGCATTCTGGAGGTGACGATCCAGCCACTGTGTCAGGTGTCGATGATGACGATGACCCCTCCGACATGGACAAGCGCGACCTGCTCGGCGAAATGATGGTCGCCGCAATCATGATGATCACGGGTGGCGAGAAAGAGGAAGTGGCCCGGATGAGCCGGGCCGACCGCTACCTCGTCAGCCGCGCCATCATCCGCGCGGGCATCCAGTGCAAGAAGGATGGCGCGGTGCATCCGCTCACGCAGGATGTGGCCTTGCAGCTCATGCACATGCACCAGGATGAGACGCTCTCTGCAGCCCGCCAGGCGCGGGCCGAGGAGATGGGGCAGTCGATGATGACCTTCACCCAAGCGCTGCGCGGCAAGCTCTTCAACCGCCCGGGGCAGGACTGGCCGGACGTGGACGTGACGCTGGTCGAGATGGGCACGCTCACGCAGGACGGCTACACCGACGCACTGGCCGTGGCCTACACGAGTCTGGTGGACTCGGTGCAATCACGGGCCGAGGCCAAGCAGCACGAAGGGCGGCCGCTCGTCTTCCTCACCGACGAGGGCCACCTGATCACCACGAACGATTTGCTCGGCCCCAAGATCGCCAAGGGCACGAAGATGTGGCGCAAGCTCAATACCTGGTTCTGGCTCGCCACCCAGAACCTCAAGGACTTCCCCGACAGCATGGAACGCGTGCTCTCGATGTGCGAGTTCTGGATGCTGCTCACGATGGACAAGGCCGAGATCACGGAGGTGGTGCGGTTCCGGTCGCTCAGCGACGAGCAGCGCGCGATGATGGAGTCGGCGCGCAAGGAGCCGCCCAAGTACACCGAGGGCGTACTGCTGTCCGCCATCGGCCAGATGCTGTTCCGCAACGTCCCGCCAGCGCTTCCCATCGCCCTCGCCATGACCGAGGGCCATGAGAAAGCCCAGCGCCGCCGCCTGATGGAAAAACACGCCATCAACGAAATGCAGGCCGCCCAGATGATCGCCCAGGAGCTGGCAAGGAGCCGGTCATGAGGATCCATCAACACCGCCGCTTCGTATTCGTGGCACTGGCTCTGGCACTTGCCTTGCCAGCAGGTGCGCAGACCCCACAGAATCTGCATGCAGGCGTCACCAGGGTGGAAGTCTTCGCCAACATGGCGATGTCCGTCACGCCTGCATCGGCTCCGGACTACCGCCATCCCTACCAGCTTTCGATCTACCGGCTCGATGCGATGAACCAGATCCGCGACATCGCGAGCGCCGGGATGCCGCGCGACGAAGCCGGCGCGCGCCGCTGGCTTGCTGCGAACGAGGCACGCATCCGCCGCCAGGTGCAGCCCATGGTGGCGAGCGCCGTCAACGGCATTCTGCTCGCGCGCCGCTACCGCATCGACCGGCTCCCCGCCGTGGTCGTGAACCAGCGCTATGTGGTCTACGGACATACCGATGTGGATCAGGCATTGGCTGCGCTTCGCATGTCTCGCCAACCGGGTCGATAGAAGGCAGGAACACCCATGCATCGCAACACAATCATCTCAGCAGCCGCAAGCCTTCTGCTCTCCGCCCTGCCCCCTGCAGCTCAGGCAGCGGCCAACACCACGACCATCCTCACAGCCACCGTGCAGGCCTACCCGAGCTGCATCCACTACGAGCCGCGCGGGATCTGCTTCTTCCTCATCTGTAAGCCGTATTGCAGCCTGGAAACTTCCATCCGGATCCGGCACTACGTGCCCGATGTGGTGGTCAGCACCTACCACGACTCGAAGAACCATCCTTGGACGGAAGTAGGCAAGCCGCTCGCTAAGACGTTGCAGTCGGTGGGATCTTCTTTGATCGGCGCACAGACCGATTCGTCTGGCAGCAACCACCGCGAATCGACCGAGATGGCCACGTTCAAGAGCGCCGACGCCATCGGCAATCCGGCCGGGATGATCACCCAGATGATGTCGGGCGACATGGGCAACTTCGGGGACTCGTTCTCGTTCCCGGGCTATGAAGAGCTCATGAAGTTCCCCACGCAGGAGCTGCCGAACATCATGCAGCAATGGGGCAATGTGCCGCAGCAGGCGGGCAACCAGCTGATGGAGTCGGCACGGGGCCTTGCCAATGCGCCCGGTGCGCTGATGTCCTCCATCTCCAACTTCCAGTCTTCGCTCTCCACCATGCCCTCCGGCATGCAGGCCGGGCGCGACACCCCTGCCTATCTCGACAACACCGGCGGCAACACGTCGAACACCGAAGCGGGCAAGACAGGCGTCGGCACGATGGATGGCTTGTTCGGTGGCTCGGAGAGCACCAGCCTCACCGGCATTCAGCAGACCGACACCTCGACGGTGGATCTGTCGTCCATGAAGGAGATCGGGGCGATGGCCGAAGCGGCGGGCGGGGGCAATGACTACTTCTGCCCCGGCGCTGCGTCCACCTTCACCCTGCACTTCCAGAGCGACATGGACATCCTGTATTGGCGCGGCGTAATCCCGCTGGAGATGCTGTATCCGCAGTCCTGGATCCCGGGCATGGGCGAGGTGAGCACCGATGGGCTGACGCACACCTGGGGCCCCACGTACCCGCGCACGGGCGAAGTCATCCAGTCCCACCCGGTCAAGGCCTCGGCCGTGTTTGCGAGCCGCGTGGCCAGCATCATCACCCAAGAGGCCCAGCCTCACATTTACAAGTATTTGAAGCCCGGTGGCGGCTTCAAGTACCTCGCCAAGGCCGACAAGCAGCTCTGGCAGATGCTCTACCCCAAGACCGAGACGACCTGCGTGACCTTCGGCACCAACGATGCCGTGAGCACAGGCTCGTTCGGTGACTACAAGACGGATCTGGGCGACGCCTACATGTGGAACCTCTGGAACCGGTACGACTGCTGCCGCATCAAGGGCGCATTCCTGTTCTCTGTGCCATAGATCGCCTCTGGAACTCACCATGAACCTGAACCGTAAATCGCTTGAACGCAAGTGCCGTCTCGCGCTCAGCATTGCCTTCATCTGCTCGGTGCAATTGGGCATGTCCTCCAATGCACACGCCCAGCCGGTGCGCAACTCATCTCTCTACTACCGCATGGGAGGAGCCTCGCCCGGCGGTAGCGCCAACTACCGTGGCCAGGCCGCGCACAACCTGAGTCTGGGAGCGAACCTGCGCCTGAACTACTCGTGCGGCAAGTTCGACATTGGCCTGTCATGGACGAACATCATGAACAACCTGTCCAAGCTCGGGCAGACGGTCACCAACGCCATCCAGTCGGGCATCGCCGCGCTGCCGATGTACATCCTGCAGCGGGCGCAGCCGGGTCTGTATCAGCTCTTCCAGAACTATTCGCAGAAGGTGGATCTGCTGACCTCCGCCGGCCTCAAGTCCTGCGAAGAAATGGAGGCCATGATCAAGGCGGGCAAGGACCCGTACGAGGACTGGATGAAGATGGCCAAGGGTGATGCCTGGAAGATCAAGGCCTCGGGCTCGGGCGACGTCTACCAGTCCAAGATCGACATCGAGAAGAACGAGGCCGGCAACAAGGCCGGTATTCCATGGGTCTTCGGCAAGCGCGCCGGAGGCGTGGACAGCAGTCCCATCGAGCCCATCAAGGACCTGTCGATTGCGGGCTACAACGCCACCATCAACAAGGCGGTCACGGCCTCGTCGGTGACGGACTACAGCGCCTCCACGGCAGAAAAGAACTCGCGCTTGGTGCGGGCCTTCAGCACCCCCGAGACACTCGCCAAGTGGGCCACCGACGTGCTGGGCGACCAACGCGTCTACACCTGCAGCGAAGAGGATTGCCCCAAACCCACGACCGTGACCACCGCCAGCGGTCTGGGTCCCAAGTACGAGGCGGAGGTGGACACCGTGATGCCCAAGCTGCAGACGCTGGCCACCCCATCCACAACAGCCTCCTACGCGGAGCTGGCCGAGATCGCTGCTCCGGGATTCGGCGTGTCGCCCCAGCTGCTCGATGCTGTGCGCCGCCTGCCTACGGAGACACGCAACATGGCGGTGAACCGGCTCGGACAGGAGATGGCCATGCACCGGGTGATCGACAAGGCGCTGGTGGCGCGTGCCGTGCTGCTCACCGGCCTGAGCCTGCCCGAGGTGATGGCCGCGGGCGACGCGCTGCGCACCACGCAGGATTCCATCGACCGTCTCACCCGCTACATCGACGACCTGATGTACGAGGCCAAGATCCGCAAGGAGCTGACCTCCAACACGGCGCTGTCCATCATGAGCGACCAGTTCGTGACCGACAGCCGCGCCATGCAGGTGCCGGACGGAACCCCCGCCGAGAAAGCGCCTTTGACAGGCGGACGGGTGAAGCCATGACCAGAGAAAACGGATCCCCAAAGCCTTGGAAGCGCATGCGTTGGCTGGTAGTCGCCTGTGCTCTCGCCGTTCCATTGGTAAGCATGCTGCTCATCGCCGCCCTGCAGCACTTCGTGAGGGACGCCAGTGATCTCGCCACTGTGCAGCGCGTGAGCGGCATCGTGCATGCGCTGGGACTCGTTCTCCAGTGCATGGCCGTGGCAACTCTGATCTGGAAATGGCGAGCGCTCGTGGACTGGGGCAAGAACAAAGGGTTTGTGCGCGAAGCCGAGTATGAAAGCGCCCTCGCCTACCGAGCCAAGGCCAGCACCTTCCTGCTGCTGTACCTGATCCTGATCCCCATCGGCCCATGGCGGATCTGGGTGTTCTTCAAATTCTGGATGGGAGCCTGACATGCAGTTGGACAGCTATCTCGAACTCTTTACGACGTTCTACGGATGGGCGTTCGCCAACATCATCGGCGAGGTCGTCACCGGCACGGGTCTGATCGTGCTGCCCTTCCTGATCGCCATCCTGAACACCTGGAAGGAGGCCAAGGAGCGCGGGGAGGAAGATGTCGGTGTCATGGGCATCATCGGCATGGTGCAGACCCGGCTCATGGTGATGCTGTTCGTGATGTCGGTCTGTTTCTTTACCAGCCCCATCACCAGCCTGCACCATGCAAGGCTGAGCTACACACCGCCGCCCAGCATGGGGGAAGCCAGCCCCTCGGCAGCCCAATTGCCAGGAACCACCAACTCCACCTACGACCAGGCGCTGCGCGATGCCACCGACGGCACCCTCAGCGACAGCGGCAATCTGGCCTATGTGCCAGCCTGGTGGTTCACCGTCATGGCCGTGAGCTCGGGCGTGAACAGCGGGGTGCGCAATGGCATCAAGAATTCGGGCTCCGACATGCGGGTGCTCGAAGACATGGCCCGAAACGCGACCATCGAGAACCCGGTGCTGCTGGGCAATGTGCAGCGGTTCTATTCTGAATGCTTCATCCCGGCGAGAAGCCAGTACCTGCAGGCCGACCCGGCCATCATGAGCGGATCGGGTGCGGCCATCCTCGCCGAGGGCAACGGGGACTACGGCCCCACCGATGCGGACTGGATGGGCAGCCAGTTCCTGCGCACCGAGCCCGGCTACTACGACACGCTGCGAAGCCGAGCCCCCGTAGCAGGATTCGCCATCGACTACCGCCGCGACACGGACTACTACGACCCGTCAAGCGGCATCGACCCGGAGATCACCGGAGCCTACAACCCCGAGTTCGGGCGCCCCACCTGCAAGGAATGGTGGGAGAACGACCTGCGAGAAAAGCTCATCTCCTCGAGCTCGATGATCCGGTCCTTCGCAACCGCCGCTGGCAGATCCTTCACCTACACGTCGCCCGACAAAATGAAGGACGAGGTCGCCCGCATCGCCTCCACTACGGCGAATCCCGTGTTCGTCGACAGCGAGAAGATCATGGGCGATCACTACGACACGGGCACCACCCTCGGGCGTGCTGCAACCGGCGCATTGAGCACGTTCGGGGTCGCCAAGGAATCGTTTCTGGCGAGCGCATCGATGCTGCCCCTCATGACCGCCCTGCCCATGATTCAGGCGCTGGTGCTGATGGGGATCTACACGTTCTTGCCGCTCGTGGTGCTGCTGAGCGGGTTTGATCTGAAGGTATTGTTCCTGGGCGCGGTGGCCATCATGACCGTGAAGCTCTGGGCCTCGATGTGGTACATCGCGACCTGGGTGGACGGGCACCTGATCAATGCGATGTACCCCGGAGCGCTGGGCAACCACTTTGTGCAGGAGGCGATGATGATCGCCAAGGGGGCCGTGCCACCGACTTACAAACGGATGATCTTGAATACGCTGTTGGTGTTCTTGTTCATCGGGCTGCCTGTGATCTGGTCGTCCATGATGGGATGGATCGGAATCAGGTTGGCTGAAGGAACCGACAGACTTCTCAACCAACACGGCGGTGCTGCAGCCAATTCAGGGAAAAACGGCCTTGGAGTGGCTGGATCACTCGGAGGCAGAAAAAAGTGAGTTTTCTTCAGTCCTCCGAGTCACCCCAGTAATAGCGCCAGTTTGGATGACTCCAATCCGCGTAATCTGGTCGGTCAAAAGCAGCGACGTTATGTTCGTTGTTACTCTCAGATTCGTTATCAACAGAGTTGAGCAAAACAGCAAAAGTGGCGCACCCCAGAATCCATCCTGTCCTCGCGACCAGGATGGTTCCGTGCCAAAGCAGTTTCAGTGCATATCTCATTTTGTGCTCCTTTCCTCAGTCAGTTTCTGAGCGTTCCTCTCGTCCAGAGCATGCACACACGCCCTGCCTCGCGCAACTCCAGACATCAACCGTTGGATGGATTGTTCTGGCGTGGCGCTGAGATTGGATGGCGCAATACAATTTCTGAAGGATGAAGAAACCCGCAGCCCCCACCGAGCAGACCTATGCGGAATTGCAGCAGGCCTACGAGCACTTCAACCGCACGCTGTTCGATGCTGGGCTTCCCGACTGCCTGATCACGCTGCAGCGAGAAAAGCGTTCCATGGGCTACTTCTCCAGCCGCCGGTTTGCGGATGCGCACGGGAACTTCACCGACGAAATTGCGATGAATCCGTCGTACTTCGCGGTCGTGCCCGTCCTGGAGACGATGCAGACCCTCGTCCATGAAATGTGCCACCTCTGGCAGTTTCACTTCGGCAAACCCGGGCGCGGCCGGTATCACAACGAAGAATGGGCAAGCAAGATGCAAAGCATCGGCCTCATGCCCTCCTCCACTGGCCAGCCCGGCGGAGCGCGCACAGGCGAGCGCATGTCCGACTACGCGCTGCAGGATGGCCGATTCGTACAGTCCTGCGGCCAGCTCCTCACCACCTCGTTTTGCCTGACCTGGTACGACCGCTTCACCGACGTGGGTGATCGCCCCAGAAGTCCGGCACACCAGATGGATTCGTCCGTCGGTGGTGGCGAGCCGCCCTGCGTGGTCAATCCCGCCCTCACCCAGGCGTTGGTGAACTCGCGCAATACGGTAACGACAAACGGAGTTGGCGCGGGCGACACCAGTGAGAACACTGCGGGCACCGTCAAACAAACCGGGCCGTCGAATCGCTGGAAATACGTCTGCCCCTGCAATACGAACGTATGGGGCAAGCCCGGGCTTCAGATCATCTGCGGGGGTTGCAGCGGGACGTTCGTTGCCGCCCAAGGAATGGGCGCGACAGTGGCCTGACTCCGCGGTTCATTCCTCGCGGTCACGCGGGTAGCCTGTGTCCGCCCAGCGCTGCGCAGAAGACCGAGTCAGGTTGTGATCCGGCCGCACTCGTACCTTGGCCAACTGGCTACCGTCAGCAGCGATCGCAGTGAGCGTCGCAGAGGGGTTCTCCTCATCGGGTTCGATGTCGAGAGCCACCGTCACGCGCAATCCACGAACTTCGATCTGGATTTCTTTGTGCAACATCGCTGCCAGGTGCTGCTCACTGCGACGTATGACTTCGCAGGCAGTCTTCACCAACGTGTTGAAGGCCGCCATGTCGAGTGGCTTGGGACTCTTCTTGTCCCGCCCCATGGTCCATGGGCCAACCAGCGCTGGTTCCGCTTGGCCATCTTGCGTCATCGCCACCGCCCAGCCATCGTCGTCTTCATTCTTGATGACACGGGCTTCCCAGCCCCGGTGATGCCAAAGGCGATCTTCGAAGATGGAGTCATCTTCTTGTTCGAGTTCTACGGACATGGTTGACCTTGTTGAGCTGCCAAGTCGCAAGTTTACTGGTTTTTTATACAGTATTCGCATGCCTGGGTTCATGCCAAGACAGGAACTGGCACAGCATCTGTGTACGTCAGGTCTGCAGCGATTGCAGCCGCTCGCGCCGACGAGCAAGATCACGATGACTGCCTCTTTCCAGTCATTCAGCCTTAACTCACGTTGCACGCAACGGCCGCTGTGTCGAGTTATGCCAGCCATAGGTCTTACAAAGAACCATTTGCGCTATGTCTGTGACCGCGTTAACACCAATCGACATCGCAGGCTCAATTGCTGGCTTTTCCTGCGTTCCAATGTCGAATTCGCGCGCTCCCCCCTAGAACGTGCAATCTAGTCAGACTGGCTGTCGTGTCGTGTCGTGTCGTGTCGTGTCGTGTCGTGTCGTGTCGTGTCGTGAGTTTTTACAGTTTCGTCGGATGATGGCATGATCCTTCAAATTGTTAATTTACGTAGCCTAAGATGCAGTTTGTTCGCCAAGGTCCTGATATTCCTGAAAGGCTTTTGCAAGCACATGAAGACGGGCGGGTAGTTTTCTTCTGCGGTGCGGGTGTTTCCTACCCCGCACGGCTGCCCGGCTTTGCTGGTCTGGTGAACAGACTCTACGAAGCTCTCTCGATCACGCCCAGTCCGGTACAGCAGTCCGCGATCAAGGCCGGGCAGTTCGACACCGCCATCGGCCTGCTTGAAGCAGATTTCGTTGGTGGCCGAGGAAAAGTGCGCAGTGAATTGGCGAAGATCCTGACACCTAACCTCACGGCCCCAAATGCGACGGTCACACACGAGGCCCTGCTGACACTGGCACAGAACCGCGAAGGCCATACACGACTCATCACAACTAACTTCGACCGCCTGTTCGAGGAAGTCCGGGCAGCGAAATCGCTCTCGTTTCCGGACTTCAAGGCACCTCTGCTACCAGTACCGAAGACCCGATGGGACGGTCTGGTGTACCTGCACGGCCTGTTGCCCGTTATGGCAACGGCAGGCGATCTGGATCGCCTGGTGGTCTCCAGCGGGGACTTCGGATTGGCCTACCTGATAGAACGCTGGGCCGCTCGCTTTGTGAGCGAGTTGTTCCGCAATTTCACGGTTTGCTTCGTTGGATACAGCATCAACGATCCGGTGTTGCGCTACATGATGGATGCACTGGCAGCAGACCGTTTGATGGGCGAAAGTCCACAGGAGGTGTTTGCCTTCGGCAGCTACTCCGAAGGCGAGGAAATTGCCAGTGCTAGTGAATGGAAGGCAAAGAACGTCGTACCCATTCTTTATCGCGATGACAACCATCACAGCTACCTTCACGAGACCCTGCGCGCCTGGGCCCTCACTTACCGTGACGGCGTGCGCGGTAAGGAACGTATCGTCGTTGAATGCGCTATCGCCCGCCCGCTGGCAAGTACGAAGCAGGACGATTTCGTCGGGCGGATGCTGTGGGCATTGAGCGACCCTGGCGGCTTGCCCGCAAAGCGGTTCGCGGAACTTGACCCCGTGCCCTCACTGGACTGGCTGGAGCCGTTAAGCCAGGACCTATACCGCCACGCCGATTTGGGGCGATTCGGCGTTTCGCCCCAAGCCTCAGTGGACGACACGCTTTCCTACAGCTTAGTCAACAGGCCTGCACCGTACTCGCTTTCGCCGTGGATGACGATTGTCAATTCCGGGCCTCGCAACATCCGCTGGGATGCCGTGATGTCTCAATTGGTTCGTTGGCTGCTCCGTCACCTCGACGACCCAAAGCTATTGATTTGGATGATCAAGTGCGGCGGCCAACCGCACGACCAATTAATGCGGTTGATTGAACATCGTCTCGACGAATTGGACGAACTCGCCAACGGCGGCAACACATCCGAATTGGATCGCATTCGAGCGAATGCACCTAACGCCATTCCTCGTCCCGCAATGCGGACGCTCTGGCGCTTGTTGTTCAACGGGCATGTGAATCCCGGGTGCCGTGATCTAAGCCTCTACCGTTGGCGCGATCAGTTCAAGCGTGATGGATTGACTGCCAGCGTGCGCTTAGCACTTCGGGAGATATTGACACCTTGCCTGTCATTGCGCGAGCCATTTCGTTGGTCTGATGGGGACCATGACGACAAAGCGCATGATCGCATCATGGACATTGTGGAATGGGAAGTCGTACTGGCATCAGATCACGTTCACGCCGGCTTGAGCGACATACCCAAGAATGAACAATGGACGGCGGCACTGCCGGAACTGTTGGACGACTTCACAGCCCTACTGCGCGACGCGCTTGACCTGATGCGTGAGCTTGGTGGCGTGGATAGCGAGAACGATCATTCGTATATCCATCAACCTTCGATTTCAGAGCACTCGCAAAACAAGGATTTTCACGATTGGACGGCGCTGGTTGAACTGGCCCGGGATGCGTGGTTAGCCACTGCAACGAAGTCGCCGGAACGGGCGCGTATCGTAGCCGAGACTTGGGCACACGGGGCGTATCCGGTATTTCGACGCCTCGCGCTGTTTGCCGCAACACAGGGGCAGGTCATTTCGTTTCGGCAAGCTCTCGACTGGCTGTTGGCGGATGATCGGCGGTGGCTTTGGTCGGAGGAGACCATGCGCGAAACCATGCGCCTGCTGGTTTCTTTGGCACCGCAACTGGACACAGCAAAGCTGACCGAACTGGAGCAGGCAATTCTGTCGGGGCCGCCCCGCGAGTTGTACCGTGACGATGTTGCCCCCGATCGCTGGAACAATATCGTTGATCACGGCATATGGCTGCGGCTTGCGAAAATGGTCCAAGCAGGTGTGACTCTTAGCGAAGCGGGACAGTCGCGGCTCCATGCCCTCTCAGCACAGAATCCGTGCCAGCTAGCCGCCGACGAAAGTGACGAATTTCCCATCTGGATGGGAAGTGGCTGGGTCGGCGATCACGATCCGTGGAAGTCATTCACTCCGATTCCGCGCACGAGGCGCGGAGTGCTGAACTATCTGTCGGTGCACTCCATTCTGGATGACTCGCAGCAGGACGACTGGCGCAAGCGGTGCTCTGATATGTTTCAGGCAACGGCCTACGCCTTGTGCAAGCTCGCGCAGCAAAGCAATTGGCCAGTCGAACGCTGGCGCGATGCGCTGCAAGCCTGGGCGGAGGAAAAGCTGCGGGGCCGTTCGTGGCATTTCATGGCTCCAGTTATCGCTGGCATCCCTGACGACTTGCTGCGAGCTTTGTCTCACGGCATCGGTTGGTGGCTGCAAGCCGTGGCGAAAACTTTCAGTGGTCATAAAAACCACTTTCTGGCGATTGCTGAGCGCATCTTGGGCTTGGATTTTGAGGATGAGGGCGACACTGACGATACGGTCTCCCGCGCCATCAATCATTCCGTTGGCCACGTGACGCAAGCATTGCTAGATTGGTGGTATCGCCAAGAACTAAATGATGGGCAGGGACTGCCCGAACTTATCAAGCCCATCTTCACGCGGCTTTGCGATACGCAGGTCGCTAAGTTCAGGCACGGTCGGATACTGTTGTCGACCCATGCCCTCTCTTTGTTCAGGGTGGACAGCGCTTGGTCCGAGCAGAACCTTCTGCCATTGCTTGACTGGAACCGTTCTGAACTGGAAGCACAGGCAGCTTGGGAGGGCTTCCTCCGGTCGCCACGGCTGTATCGTCCATTGATGGAAGCGATCAAGCCCGCCTTCCTCGATACGGTGAATCACTATGCGCAATTGGGCCAGCACAATGAACATTTTGCGGCGTTCCTGACATTCGCTGCGCTCGACCCTGGCGACACTTTCACTAAAGAGCAGTTGGCCACTGCCTTCCGCGCACTTCCCGCTGATGGTCTGCGCGAATCGGCTAGGGCCTTAGTGCGAGCGCTGGAAGGTGCAGGTGATCAGCGCGAGGATTACTGGAGGAATCGGGTCTTACCGTTCTGGGAAAAGATCTGGCCAAAATCCAACAATCGGGCTTCGAGCGCCAGCGCCGAGTCGCTGGCTCGCCTGTGCATCGCAGCAGGTAGTGAGTTTCCATCAGCCATGGCCACGATTGGAAACTGGTTGCGCGTTGTGCAGCATCCCGACTACGTAATTCATCGATTGCAGGAGTCAGGCCTATCCGCCCGTTTTCCCGAAGGCGCGCTGCAACTACTGTTCATTAGCGTAAGTGATCAGTCGCCGTGGCTATCGCCGAAGCTACGCCAGTGCCTTGATACCATCGCTCAAACAGAGCCCAACTTACTTCAGGACCGTAGATTCATGAGACTGGATGAGTTAGCAAGGGGAGCCAGGTCATGAGAACGGGATGCGTGGAATGGCGATCTCAAACTTGGATAGCAATGTGGGAGGGGAAAACGGGCTACATCTTTGGCCCAGGAGCCCTGCTAATTGAACTGGGTTTTGGTGCGCTTATCAACTCCAAGAAGTAAGCACACTCACGGAACAGAGGATGGCGCGGTTCACAACGGGATGCCTGTCAGCGAGCGCGCCTTTCCCAATTTAGACGCAAAATCAGACCGTAGATCGCAGTGGCACAGCATCCCCCCACCTAACTTGGACCGCATGCGACAGTGATTGATATCGGGCACGTCCCATTGGTGTACTTTTCTCCAACTGGAAGAGCCAGAAGTCTGCATCCTCTTGCTTGAACCTACCTGTCGATTTGAGCATTTCGTTTAATTTCAGATCCTCATCCGTGTACAGGTGTCCAAATCTTTCCGTGCGAGTGCGTTGGTCACGCGCGGGGCCCGCCCCCCAACGCGTATCATCACTTTCGATCGGAAAAAAGTCACCGTTTAGCCACAGGTGAGTTGGCGTGGAGGGGGTCAGAACCCTTAGAAGCTGTGTTGCTTGCAACAAGGACGTTGGTACGGATTTCCCCATGTATCGAAAGAACCTGTAGTTTTGCAAATCATTCAGCGCAATGGGCCACAGCTCATCGCTTGTCATGGACTCCAGCAACGTTTTACTGGATTCACTTCTACGGTAGTGAATCAAAATTGGCCACAAATTTCTGGCGACGAGATACCACGCATCGGCGCATTCCACGAAATCACTTGTTATCTCAAGTCTGGCTGCATCTATCACGTCCATCGCAAAGATGAATCCGTGAGCAAATGCTTTTTCCGTATCACCCAAAGCAGGAACCCGGCTGCCCGCACTGTTTAGAGATTGAGCCAGCCATTGCGGAAGCATCGGAGAACTCTTGGATTTCACCGTTTGCGCGGCGCACACCGTTACGTGCTTCCAATGGTCATAGCCGCTTTGCTGAGCTACAAAGTCTTGAGCCGAGGCCAAGCTTACGCATGAGCTCTTACGATGTTTCTTGGCTTGAAGATTAAGCTTTTCGACTGCCGTGGCAGTGGTGGCGATGAATCGCATATGTATTCCTATATGTCGTCGCGGATGTACT
The DNA here is from genome assembly GCF_011305995.1 of Diaphorobacter sp. HDW4A. GTDB lineage: Bacteria > Pseudomonadota > Gammaproteobacteria > Burkholderiales > Burkholderiaceae_C > Diaphorobacter_A. The sequence continues at coordinate 2,411,182 of NZ_CP049910.1, forward strand.
CGGTGCTCACTGCCGTGCTCCACGAAACATTGGAACAATCGGATCAAGATACTCATGTCGTCCCGGCGAACCAGGTGGGCTGAATAGTGAGCAGCAGGCGTCGACAAACGCACGGAAGCATTCTATGTTGAAGACCGGCAATTTGTAAATCCCCCAAGGATTGGTTTCGAAGGTACGCACCAAAGTACTTTCGCCCTCATATTCTTAAAGCTCTTCAGTCACTCCTCACGCGCCTCGCGTCTTACAGTCCGGCGTATGTTCTCTTGGCAAACACCGCTGGGTCGTGAAGAGCGCACATGGCTGGTTTGCGGACTTTGGCAAACTGCGTATCCGATTCGAGCACTTTTGTCTTTGGCCGCTGCGATCATCTGCTCATGGTTTGTGGATTGGCTGCGTGCCACAGACCTTGAACGACTGGGTCAAGAAGGCCGAGGTCGACAGCGGACAGCGCCCCGGCACCACCACCGCGGATGCGCAGCGCATCAAGGAACTGGAGCGTGAGGTCAAGGAATTGCGCCGGGCCAATGACATCCTGAAGACGGCCAGCGCGTTTTTTGCACAGGCGGAGCTCGACCGCCGTCTCAAGTCGTGAGGGCCTACATCGACCCCCACCGTGATGATTACGGGGTCGAGCCCATCTGCAAGGTGCTACACATGGCCCCGTCGTGTTACTGGCGCCACGCAGCCCGGCAACGCAATCCGCAATTGCGCAGTGCGCGCGCCCTGCGTGATGAAGGCTTGAAGGCTGACATTCAGCGCGTGTGGCACGCCAACTGGCAGGTCTACGGAGCCGACAAGGTCTGGCTGCAGATGAACCGTGAGGACATCCCGGTGGCGCGCTGCACGGTGGAGCGACTGATGCGTGCCATGGGGTTGCAAGGGGTACGCCGTGGCAAGACGGTGCGCACCACCACGCCGGACCCATCGGCGCCGTGCCCGCTGGACCACGTCAACCGGCACTTCAAGGCCAGCCGCCCCAACGAGCTGTGGGTGTCGGACTTCACTTACGTCTCCACTTGGCAGGGGTGGTTGTACGTGGCCTTCGTTGTGGATGAATCGCCCCGGTTTTGAACTGCCCCCCAGAAGTTGGACAAACTTCAAGGGGTTTCATGAAGAAGTACAAAACGGAGTTCAAGCTGGAAGTGGTCCAAAGCTTCTTGGCAGGCGAAGGCGGCGCGAAGCTTTTGGCTCGGCGGTGCTCGGTAAGCATCAGGGCCTTCGCATCAGCAGCCCGGTGCAGGCACTGGACCAGATCGACTATGAGTACGGCATGTTTGCCGGGCACCGCTCGCCGTACCAAGGGACGGGGCAGCGGCTGTTGGGAACGGTTTGCACCGATCTGGAACATCACAATTTTCCGCATGTGTTTGCGTCAGTGGATCTGGACCTGCCGCTGGTGATTTCCGTGGGGCGTTATTGGCCTGACATGAATAAGCTCTTTCTCGCGGATCTTTGGTTGCCGCGTGGCAAGGCGCTGTATGTGCCACCAAGGCCCAAACTAGCAGGGCAGCGTCACATTGATCTGCATGGCAACCGCAACTCGGCGCTGGCGTGTTGGAAAGATATTGAGCAAGACAGCGTCAGAACGCGTACATTGCTGCAAACCGATGGCGGATATTTCCATTGGTTCTGGAATGAATTGCCCACAGTACATCCTCTTCTGAAGTGACGGAAAAAACGCTCATGTCCGATATACGTCCCCGCCTGCGCACGCTAGAGCCTGACTCAGACAATCGTCTGTATCAGACGTTGCTGGAGTCCACGCTGGCGATTCCGTTCAAGATCGATTGGGCGTCCAAGAAATACACCTATATCGGCCCACAGATCGAAGACCTTCTAGGGTGGAGCCCGGAGAGCTGGCATACAGTGAACGATTGGGCCGAGCGCATTCACCCGGAGGAGCGTGAGCAGACGGTGGGTCGCTGCGTGGAGCTTTGCCTCGCCGGCGTAGACCACGAGGCTGAGTATCGCGCGCAGACCAAGGACAACCGCTATGTCTGGGTACGTGAAGTGGTGCATGTACTGTGCGACGAGGACGGGCAACCCACCGCACTGATCGGCTTCACGTTCGACATCACCGCGCAGAAGAAAACCGAGCAACTGCGTGCCGAGCTGGAGGAGCAGAGGCTCTCCAACGTGCGGCTGCAGGAGCGCCTGCGGCTCACGCAGGATCTGCATGACGGGCTGGGCGGCTCGTTGGTCTACATGATCGCGTCCGTCGAGCAAGGCAATGGCGCGATGGCCCGGCCGCAGGTGCTGTCCATGCTCAAGCTGATCCGAAACGATCTGCGCCAGACCATCGACAGCAATGCCTCGGCTCAGGTACGGGTTCCTGCATCACCGCAGGAATGGCTTGCACCGCTGCGTCACCGGTTCAACAGTCTGTTCGAAGTGCTGGATGTGGACTGCGATTGGGAGTTTGCGCGTGACTGGCGTACACCGCCCAATGCGATGCAGTATCTGGCGCTGACGCGACTGATCGAAGAGGCGCTGACCAATGTGATCAAACACAGCCAAGCCCGGCATGTGCGCCTCGCGTTCAAACAACCTGAAGACGACACGTTGCAGCTCGAGATCGAGGACAACGGCGTGGGCTTCGATGTCGAGCAGGTCAACGCGTCGGGTCTGGGCATAGGCATGCGCTCGATGTCAGTCCGCATCTCCCGCGTGGGCGGAGTGCTGTCCATCGAATCCAAGCCGGGCCGCACCCTGTTGTCAGCACGAGTGACGTTAAGCCCGAACTGAATCCAGACCAAGCCTGCAGCCTACAAAACTGGCGCGCTCCTGACGAGGGCAGCCAAGCAGGGGCAGCCTCGCAGCAAGTACTGCGCCCCCTGCCCGCGTTGCGCAGCAATTCGAGAGCGGGGGAACGCGCGTGGCGCCTCAGGGGGTATTCCTTACCTCGGCATGCCGAGCGCTCTCTCTGCCATCAGGTTCATTTGAATCTCGTTCGTGCCGGCGTAGATCGTGTCCGCACGACTGACGAGCCAAAGCTGTTGAAGCGGGCGCAACTCGGGATCGCTCTGCAGCAGTTCTCCCTCTTCCCCCAACACTTCCATCGCCAGCTCGCCCAAGTTGCGGTGCCAGTTGGACCACGCGTATTTGGAGACCGACGCCACGCGCTGTGAGGTGCCTTCATCCGATGATCGCAGCGCGTGGCTACGCAGCGTCTGCAGGCCAAGCGCTGCCTTGGCCAGGCGCTGGCGCAACAAAGGGTTGCGGGCGGCGCCGTTCTTACGGGCAAGGTCGAGGATCAGGTTCAGCTCGTAGCGGAAATGCGCCTGTTGTCCGAGCGTGGACGCGCCGCGCTCGCAGCCGAGCAGATACATCGCGACCTTCCAGCCGTCGCCCACGGGGCCAAGATGCAGGCTGGCTTCGGTACGTGCGCCGTCGAAGAACACCTCGTTGAATTCAGATGTGCCGGTGATCTGGCGAATCGGCCGCACTTCCACGCCAGGCTGATTCAGGCGTACAAGCAGCAGCACCATTGCGCCGTGGCGACCACCACTTGCTGCGGGAGCAACAGCTTCATCGCAGCGTGCGAGCACGAAGATCCATTCGGATTCATGCGCCCACGAAGTCCAGACCTTCTGGCCTTCGATCACCCATTCGCCGGTCGCGGGATCGATGCGAGCCTTGGTGCGAATGGCAGCAAGGTCGGAGCCCGCGCCTGGCTCGGAGTAGCCCTGCGCCCAGTAGTCCTTGCCCGCCAGGATGCCAGGCAGAAAGCGCTCCTTCTGTTCTGGTGTGCCGTAATGCATGAGCGTGGGCGCGAGTAGTGTCTCGCCGATGTGGCCGATGCGGCCGGGGCCGCCGCAGCTCACGTACTCTTCATGATAGATCACCTGCTGTGCAAGCGTCGCGCCACGTCCGCCGTGCTCGGCCGACCAGCCGATGCCAGTCCAACCGCCCTTGGCAAGCTCCTGCTCCCATTCCTTGGCGAGCTGGGCGTCATAGCCCTCCGCACCCAGTCCGCTCGCGTGCTTGAGCGGCGCGAACTTGCCAGTGAGGTGTGCATGCATCCATTCACGCACCTCGGCGCGAAAGGCTTCGTTGATCTCGGTTTCTTGCACGTTCATGCGGCCTCCAGCGCAGCTGGCTGTTGTGTCTGTTGTGGTTCATCGTCGAGCAGAAGTCCAGCCACTTGCTCGTGCCATTGCTCCACCGTGCCCATGCGCTGGCTCAGCGTCTGCGCACGGCGGAAGTACAGATGCGGATCGAACTCCCAGGTGAAGCCCACGCCACCATGCAGCTGAATGCATTCGCGTGTGGAGAACAGCGCCGCCTCGGTCGCCTCGGTGCGTGACTGCGCGGCGTACATGAAAAGCGCATTGCCCACGGTCCCTGCATCGGCCGCCGCCGCCGCGCTGTAGACGGCAGAACGCGACATTTCAACGCCCACCAGCATCTGTGCCGCGCGGTGCTTGATGCCTTGGAACGACGCCACGGCCTTGCCGAACTGCATGCGCTCCTTGGTGTAGCTCACCGCGAGTTCCAACGCCCGCTCGGCTACTCCGACCTGTTCCGCCGCCAGCGCAATCGCCCCAAAGCTGCGCAGCTCGGCCCACAACGCATGCAACGCATCACCTTGCACCAGCACCGCACTGCTCGCCAACGTCACCTGCTTGGCGGTGATATGCGCGCTCGTGCGCGTACCATCGACCGTCACCAGGGCTTCGACCGACAGACCAGCCGCGTCCGCAGCGACCTCAAGCAAGGCCAGCGACCCGCAAGGCAGCGTCGCAGGAAGAATGAACACATCGGCCACCGCCCCCGACGCCACTTGCTGCCAACGGCCCTCAAGCAACAGAGAAGAGCCATCGACCACCACACGCGCGCTGGCCGACAGCGCACCGCGCACCGTCATGCCCAGCACACACACCTTAGACGAAAGCGCCAACCGCTCCACCACGGCAAGCCCCGAATCGCTGGAGCAAAGATGCCGCCACAAAGGAGCAGGTGCCACCACCGCATCAAAGAACGGCACGCAAGCAAGATGCGCCCCCATTTGCTCGGACAGCAGCACCAGCTCCATGAGCCCAAGGCCCATGCCACCCGCGGCCTCGGGCAGCGCCACGGTGCTCCACCCCATCTCGCACACCTGCTGCCACAGCGCCCGGTCAAAACCGCCGTGTCGCTCTACCACCTCTCGCACCTGCGCGCTGGCACTGTTCTCCGCCAGGAAAACCGCCGCAGATTCCGCAATCATGCGTTGTTCGTCGTTCAAACCAAAGTCCATGATGCGCACTCAAATGGAATAGAGAAAAAGAGATGTGGCCCTGAACCTGCTCCGCGAAGCCAGCAGCCACCACAGCGTGCAGAGCCTTTCAACAGACCACCCTAACGCCAATACAGCCCTTCAGGTGAGGTGTCGCAACGACGCACGATGGGCTGTATTGGTGCCTTGAAAAGACCCACCAATCGAAGCCACAAGGCTTTGAGACCCAACGTCAAACATCAGGTCCCATAAACCTTCTGAGGCTTGCGCCCTTCAACAATCAATTGATCAACAACGGACGTCATTTCAGAAGGCTCCCAACGTGCCCCCTTGTCGCGGATGGTGCCGGTAAACCAACCGTCGGCCACGGAGATTTCTCCACCCTTGGCCTCAAAACACCGCCCCGTCACGTGAGCAGAAAGCGAACTCCCCAGCCAAACCACGATGGACGCCACATTCAACGGATCCCAGGCATCAAACCCCGACTCCGGCTTCTTCACCATCTCAGGCATCGCCCCTTCGGTCATCGAAGTACGCGCAGCCGGAGCCAGACAGTTCACGGTAATCCCATAGCGAGCCAGCTCCGCCGCCTGCACCAGTGTCAGACTGGCAATGCCGCCCTTGGCCGCCACATAGTTGCTCTGCCCGATGGAGCCCTGCAGACCCGCGCCGGAGCTCGTGTTGACGATGCGTGCGTCCACCGTCTTGCCCGCCTTCTTCTGCTCACGCCAGTAACGACCCAAAGTATTGGCCATGCAGAAGTGCCCGCGCAGATGCACACGCATCACCATGTCCCAGTCATCTTCGGTGATGCTCAGGAACATGCGATCACGCAGAACACCCGCGTTATTGACCAGCACATTCACATCGCCGAACGCAGCTACGGCGGCGTCAAGAATCGATTGCGCACCCGCCATCGTCGTGATGTCCCCCGCGTTTGCCAGCGCTTTGCCACCAGCAGCAATCACTTCGTCAGCCACCGCCTGCGCGGCATCGGCGCGGATGTCGTTGATCACCACGTTTGCACCTTCGCTCGCGAATGCGAGTGCATAGGCCCGGCCAAGGCCTCCGCCAGCACCGGTGATCACCACGGTACGTTGATCGCAAATACCCATTTTTCTATTTCCTTAGATTTGTGGTGTCGTCTTCAAGCTTTGAATCCGCTGAGGTCCGGCATGCGCTGCGCCCATGGGTGCGCCTGCTCGAGTTGTGCGGCAAGACGCAGCAATCGGCCTTCGCCGCCGAACGGGGCGACGAAGTGCGCGCCAATCGGCAGGTTCTCCGCCGTCCAGTGCATGGGCACGCTCATGGCTGGGTGGCCGCTCAGGTTCAACAGCGACGTGAACGCCGACGACTTCATTGCCTCGCGTGCATAGCTTTCATACGGCTGATCGAGGCGCAGCGCGCCCAGCAACTGCGGCGGCACGGCCGTGACCGGCGAGAGAATCAGGTCGTATTGCGAGAGGAATCGGTCAAGCAACTGCCCTGCCCGGTCGAAACCCGAGCGCGCCAGGAACAGCTGCGCGGCAGTAGCGCTCTTGGCGGACTGCAGCATCGCCCAGTCGAGTGGTTCAAACTCGTCCTCACGCGCAACACGGCCCAGTTGCTTTTCGCGCGCCTGTACGGCCACCAGCATTCCAGCGCTCATCGCTGGGCCCATGCCCGCGTAGATTTCAGCGACCGGCAGCTCCGGCATCTTATCCTCGATCACATGGCCCATGGCCTCGCAGGCCTTGGCAGCCTTGTCGAGCGCGACCAGACAGTCTGCATGCACGGGCAGACCGAAATAGTTGTTGCGCCAAATCGCAATGCGCAGCTTCTTCTCTGGCGCAAGCGACAGCGCCTGCAGATAGGTACCCGCCGCATCGCTGGGCGGGCGCACGCGCGAGCCCGCCTCGGGCCCCGCCGCCAGATCGAGCAGCAAGGCGCTGTCGCGCACCGTGCGGCTGATCGCGTGGCCAACCGACAGGCCAGCAGCGCCGTCGAGACTGAATGGCCCCGTCGGGGTGCGACCACGGCTGGGTTTGAGGCCGAACATACCGCAGTGCGAGGACGGAATGCGGATGGAGCCGCCGCCGTCAGTCGCGTGCGCCACCGGCAGAATGCCCGCCGCCACCACTGCAGCCGCGCCGCCGGACGAGCCGCCTGTCGTGTGTTTGGCGTTCCAGGGATTGGGCGTAATGCCGTAGAGCGACGATTCGGTCGTCGTCGTCATGCCGAATTCGGGCGCTGCAGTTTTGCCGAAAATATTGAGCCCGCCCACCTTGTGGCGCGCGACGATGGTGCTATCCACCGGCGCGACCGCGTCCTTGAAGAAGCGGCAGCCATGGCTGGTGACGGTGCCCTGCATGGTCACGCCCAGGTCCTTGAGCAGAAACGGCACGCCCCAAAGCGGTGCGTGAGCCGTGGCTTCGGCACGAGCTGCCGCGCCGAGAGCGGAAAGCTGCTTCGCTTGATCGCGCGCCAGATCGAAGTCGCGCAGCACCACCGCATTGAGCTTGGGGTAAGCCTCGACGCACGCAATCGTGGCGTCCAGCGCCTCGAGCGGCGTGAGCGCACCGCTGCGCATCTGCGCCGCCCATTCGATGGCGTCGACCGGTGCCTTGGTGGCAGCCGACGCGCCGAATGTCGTGGTGCCGATGGAGCCTGCAACTGCGGTCATGGCCGCGCCTTTCAGAAAAGTGCGGCGATCAAGATGGCCGTGTGCGTTATCAACTGACTGGTCTTGCATGTTGTCTGTCTTCGTTGCTTTTTTTATCTAACGACCGCAAGGATCACAAACGCTCGAGGATGGTCACGTTGGCCTGACCACCGCCCTCGCACATGGTCTGCAGACCAAAGCGCCCGCCTGTGCGTTCGAGCTCGTGCAGCAGCGTGGTCATCAGCTTGGCACCCGATGCGCCGAGCGGATGGCCGAGTGCAATCGCGCCTCCGTTCACATTGGTCTTCGCGTGGTCGTAGCCGGTCTCCTTGAGCCAAGCCATCACCACCGAAGCGAAGGCTTCGTTGATCTCGACGAGGTCGATGTCATCCAGCTTCATGCCCGCCTTCTTGAGCGCGTGTTCGGTCGCTGGAATCGGCGCAGTCAGGTGCCAGATCGGGTCGTCCGCGCGTACGCTCAAGTGATGAATGTGAGCGCGCGGCGTGAGCTTGTAACGCTTGAGCGCCTCTTCCGACACCACGAGCACGGCAGCGGCCGCGTCGCAGGTGGAGCTCGACACTGCCGCCGTGATCGAGGGGTATGCAGGGTCGACTGGCAACAGCGTCGCCATCTTTTCCAGCGTGGACAGGCGCGCGGTTTCGTCCATGCAGAAGTCGCCAAACGGCACGATCTCGCGGTCGAAGCGGCCTTGCGCAATCGCCTTGAGCGCGCGGTCGTGGCTTTCCTTGGCAAAGACCTCCATTTCCTCGCGCGACACATTCCAGTGGTCGGCAATGCGCTGCGCCGCATAGAACTGGTTGACCGGCGCATCGCCAAAACGCGCCTGCCAGCCCTTGCTCTCGGCGAACGGTGTGGTGAAGCCGAGCGGCTGCCCGGCCAGCATGGCCGACGAGATCGGGATGGCCGACATCGTCTGCACACCACCGGCCAGCACCACGTCCTGCGTACCGCTCATCACCGCCTGCGCGGCGAAATGGATGGCCTGCTGGGACGAGCCGCACTGGCGGTCCACCGTCGTGCCCGGCACGTTCAGCGGCATGCCCGCGGCCAGCCACGAGGTGCGCGCGATGTCGCCCGCGAGCGCGCCGATGGTGTCTACGCAGCCAAAAATCACGTCGTCGTATTCCGATGCAGGGATCTCGTTGCGCTCCACCAGCGCCTTGATCACATGGGCGCCCAGATCGGCGCCATGCACCTGCGCGAGCGAGCCCTTGCGCTTGCCCGTGGGGCTGCGCAGTGCGTCAACGATGTATGCCTCTGCCCTCATGCCGTTGCCTCCTCGGCCACATTGCTGTTGTTGTTCACTGTCTTGGCGGCTGTCGTGCTGTTGCCCACGCTTTGCGACGCGAGACGATCAAAAGTGCTACCGGGGCCGAGCGGCGGGTTGGCATCGAGAAACAGGCTCTGCGAAAGCCGCGCGTTGTGGTAGCCGCGATCACCCCAGGAGGCGTCGAGCACCCATGCACGCTTCATGAACATCTGCAGATCAACTTCCCACGTGTAGCCCATGGCGCCATGCACCTGCATGCTCTGGCGGCTGGCAAACCAGCCGGCGTCACAAGCGGCCAGCTTGGCGTGCGAGACACGCGTGTCCGCATCCATCTCACCGTGCTGCAGCGCATAGAACGCACGGTAGAGCACGGGCTTGGCGAACTCGATCTTGGTGACGATATTGGCAAGGTGATGCTGCACCGCCTGGAAGCTGCCAATCACCTTGTCAAACTGCTTGCGCTGCGCGACATAGTCCACCGACAAGTCCACCATTCGCTGCGCCAGACCGACAAGCTGCGCGGCCGATGCCAGCGCGCCGCGGTTGACGGCCATGTCCCAGATCTTCTGCCCCTCGGCTCCGGCGGCGATGCGGGTGTCGGGCGTGGCCGTCCACTCCACGCTGCACAGACGGCGCGAGGTATCGATGCTCTTGAGCGGCGTGATCGTGCATTGCGATGGAAGCACCGCGTGCAACTCAAGGCCTTGGCAAGTGGCATGCGGCATCAGCAGCAGATTGGCCTGCTGGGCGTCAGCCACCCACGGGTTGATGGGGTGACCCACGGCCACGCGGATGCTGCCGTCGGCGATACCGGGCAGCCACTGCGCGCGTGCCGCATGCCCAGCGGGCAGTTCGCTCAACATGCCCGCTGCGACATACACGGTGTCGATCAACGAATCCGGCAGTGCGTAGTAGCCGATTTCCTGCAATAGCAAGGCCCAGTCCACATCACCGAGGCCCATGCCGCCAAATTCCTCGGGCACGGAAAGGCCACCAAGGCCCTGCTCAGCAATCTTGGCGCGCAACTCGGGGCTGCGGCCGGTGTCGGTTTCCCACACCTCGCGCAGCATTTCCGGCGCGGCTTCGGTCATGAAGAATCGGCTGACCGAGTCACGGAAAGCGATCTGATCTTCGGAGAAGGTGAAATCCATTTGGGGTGCTCCTCTCAGCGTTCAGGACTTGGGCAAACCCAGCAGGCGCTGGGCGATAATGTTGCGCTGGATCTCGTTGCTGCCCGCGTAGATCGGACCGGCTTGCGAGAACAGAAAGCCTTCGAGCCATTCATTGGCTTCGTCGTCCTCCAGCAGTTCGGCGCGCGGGCCAAGAATACGCATGGCGGTCTCATGGATCAGGATGTCGAGCTCGGACCAGACAATCTTGTTGGTGCTGGCCTCCGCACCGATCTGCGCGCCCTTGTGCAGGCGGCCCACGGTATGGAAGGACGATTGCGTGTAGGCTTCCGCGCCCATCCAGGCACGCAGAACGGCGTCGCGAATCGACGAGTCACGGTCGGCATCGGCCTGATGGCGCTTGTACAGCTCAATCAGCTTCTGCGCGCTGCGCTGGTAGCGTGCGGGCGAACGCAGCAGCAGGCCGCGCTCGAAACCGGCCGTGGCCATCGCCACGTTCCAGCCCTTGCCTTCAGTGCCCAGCAGGTTCTCGACCGGCACTTCGACATCGTCAAAGAAGATCTCGGCGAAATGCTCCTTGCCGCCGATGTCGCGGATCGGACGGATCGTCACACCCTTGGACTTGAGCGGCACGAGGATGTAGCTCAGGCCGTGGTGGCGGCTCGATTGCGGATCGCTGCGGAACAGGCCGAACAACCAGTCGGCGAACACAGCGCGGGTGGACCAGATCTTCTGGCCGTTGAGCACGTACTTGTCGCCCGTGCGGATCGCGCGGCTCGAGATCGCGGCCATGTCGGAGCCCGCGTTCGGCTCGGACCAGCCCTGGGCCCACATCTCGTCGCAGCGTGCCATGCGTGGCAGAAAGCGTGCCTTTTGCGCTTCGGTGCCGAACTCCATGAGCGTCGGGCCGAGCAACAGAATGCCGTTCTGGTTCACGCGATGGGGCGCGTCGGCGGCCCAGTATTCCTCTTCAAAGATCAGCCACTCGTTGAGGTCGCAGCCGCGACCGCCGAGTTCCTTGGGCCAGGTCACGCTGCTGTAGCCAGCCTCGGCCAGCGTGGCTTCCCATTGGCGGTGCTGCTCGAAGCCTTCTCGGGTGTCGTAGCTCGCGAGCTTCTCGCGCGGCACGTGGTCCTTGAGCCAGGCGCGCACTTCCGCGCGAAATGCCTGCTGCGCGGGGGTATAGGTCAAATCCATGGTGAAAATCTCCTCGATGCGCGAGCAGTGGTCAGAATGTGGCTTCCCGTTTTTCCACAAAGGCATCGCGTGTCTCTGCAGAATCGGGGCTCATGTAGGCCTGCAGGGTGAAGCCCTGCTCCCAGCGATACTTGTCTTCGAGATTGCCGTCCTCGATGCCGGTCAGCGCCTCCTTGGCGATGCGGACCATCGCTGGGCTCTTGGCGGCGATCTTGGCGGCGATCTCCATGGCGGTGTCGCGCAGCTCATCGCGCTTGACGACGCGCTCAATCGCGCCAAGGCGCAGCGCTTCAGGCGCTCCGATCATCTCGCCCGTGAAGAACAGGTAGCGCGTCTTCTGCACACCAAACATGCGTTGCAGATGCGCCGCGCCGCCCATGGCACCGCGGTCCACCTCGGGCAGGCCGAAGGTCGCGTCCTCGGCGGCGATCACGATGTCCGCCGCGCCGCAGATGCCGATGCCGCCGCCCAGCACAAAGCCGTGCACCGCCACGATCACCGGCACCTTGTTCAGGTGCACGGCCTTGAACGTGGCGTAGTTGCCCGCGTTCACATCGATGATCAGCTTGTCGTTGGCGGCAAGCTCCTTGATGTCCACGCCCGCGCAGAAGCCACGGTTCTCGGCGCGGATCACGATCACGCGCGTTTGCGGGTTGTTGCCGAGCGATTCGATTTCTCTCGCCAAGCCGTTCCAGCCGGCAGCGTTGAGCGCGTTGACGGGAGCACGGTCGATCACCAGTTCGGCGACGCCGTTGTCATGAATTCTTGAATGGAACTGTGACGAAGACATGGATGCGGTTCTTTCGGTTTGTCTTTTTGTTCGTTGTTCGTTGTCGTCGGTTCAGGCCGCCGCCATCTGATTGAACTGATTGAGTTGGTTGAGCGCGTTGCGGCGCTCCAGCGCCTGGCGCACGATGCCGGAGATCACCGTCTCGCAGCTGTCCAGACGCCCGATCAACGCAGCCACCTGACCGGCCGACATCACGCCGTCCGCCGGATTACCTTCAACCATGGATTTCTGCAGCAGCATCGGCGCGTTGGCCGCCATCACGGTCTGGGCGACCGAGGACGAGTCTTCCTTGAGCGCCTTCATGAAGATGCTCATCGCCTGCCCCGTGGTCATGCCGGTTTCGGCCTTCCACTTGAGTGCGAGATCGATGGCGATGCGCAGCCGTTTCATCGGGCTGGCCTTCTCGAGCATCGAGAGGTATTCGTTGGGAATCATGCGCTGGGGCATGCCATCGACCAGATACGAGATCGCGATTTTCTCGGCGTCCTTCGTCTTCACGTAGCGCTCAAGCGTCACGTCGGGCACCTTGGAATCGCTGGTCATCAAAAAGCGCGTGCCCATCGCAATGCCCTGCGCACCAAAGGCCAGCGCCGCAAGCAGACCGCGCCCGTCGTAGAAGCCGCCGGCGGCCACCACCGGCACATCGACCGCATCCACTACCTGCGGCAGCAGCACCGTGGTCGGCACGCTACCGGTATGGCCACCGCCCTCGCCGCCCTGCACGGTGATGACGTTGGCGCCCATTTCAATCGCCTTCTGCGCATGCTTGAGCGCGCCCACGGTGGGCATGCAGACGATGCCCGCGTCGCGCAGGCGGCCGATCACCTTCTTGTCCGGCCCCCGGCCGTAACTCACCGCGCGCAGGCGGTACTTCACCGCCAGATCGAGCAATTGCTGCGCATTCGGTTGGAACATGTGGAAGTTCAGGCCGAACGGACGGTCGTCCGTCAGGCGCTTGATCTTCAGAATCTCGGCCTCGATCTGGTCGGCCGCAATCGTTGCACCCGCCAGAAAACCGAAGCCACCCGCATTCGTCGTACCCACCACCAGATCGGCACCCGCCACCCAGCCCATCGCGGTCTGGATGATGGGATAGCGGCAACCCAGCAGATCGCACAGCGGCGTGCGCAAGGAGTTGGAGTCCTTGATCGGATCGCTCATGACTTGGCCTCTTCCTTGTTGGCGCGCGCCATCGATTTGGCATCGTGCCCGCCGAGGTGTCCCGCGCCCATGGCGAGGCTGTGGGCATGCGCGAAGTGGTGATACCCGTAGGCCATCTCCATCGTCGCGCGCAGGCCCTGCAGCTCCTCTGCGCGGTTCATCACGGTCTTGGTGAGCGCAAGGCCCATGCGCGGCTGCGCGGCCAGCTTTTCGGCCATCGCCAGCACCTGCGCCTGCAGATCGGCGCGCGGCACCACGCGGTTGACCATGCCCATCTCGTAGGCGCGCCCGGCGCTCATGCGCTCGCCGAGCATCAGAAATTCCTTGGCGATGCGGGTATGCATCTCGTTGGCGTGCGCGAAATACTCCACCCCTGGAATGCCCATGCGCACCACCGGGTCCTGGAAGAACGCGTCCTCACTCGCAACAATGAAATCGCAGACCCACGCCAGCATCAGCCCGCCCGCGACGCAGGCGCCCTGTACCATCGCGATGGTCGGCTTTGGAATGTCACGCCAGCGGCGGCACATGCCGAGATAGACCTCCTGCTCACGCACGAACAGCTGCTCACCGCCCGGCTTGTTCACATGGTCCCACCACAGATGCTTGCGATCAAAGCTCTTGTTGATATCGCGGCCGGGCGTGCCGATGTCGTGGCCCGCGCTGAAATGCTTGCCGCTGCCAGCAAGTACGATGACTTTGACCGCGTCGTCGTCCACCGCGCGGCGGAAGGCGTCGTCCAGCGCATAGGTCATCTGCGAGTTCTGCACGTTGTTGAACGTGGGGCGGTTCATCGTCACGGTGGCGATGCCGTCCTTCACTTCGTAGAGAACGGGCGCGTCGGTTTCGTAGACCGCGTTGTCCTCGCGCGTGACGAACTCGCTCGCCTCCGGTGCTGTGTTGGCAGGGCTTTGCATGTCATGCTCCCAGGGCGGATGCGCGCAGGTTGTGCGGATCGAGTTCGGCCAGCTGCGCCAGTTGCGCGGCGCTTGGCGCGGCCGTGGTCTGCACGCTCTCCGGCAGGAAGATCGGGAAGCCCGTGTTTTCCTGCACCATCGCCGCCGTCACGCCGGGGTGCAGCGAGACGAGACGCACCTGATGATCCGGGCCGCCGAAGTCCAGCACGCACAGGTTGGTGAAGATGAAGCGGATGTCGGTCATCTCCTCCAGCGCCCAGCCCTTGGGCAGGCGCGCGGGGTTGTAGCCCACCGACGCGACCATGTCCACCTCGCCCTCGACGAACACCTTCTTGCTGTGGTTGGGCACGAAGAACGAGTTCGCATGGTTGATGGAGTTACCCGGAAAACCGCGCACGCCCAGCATCATCGACTTGGGACGTGCGTAGTCGCCGCCCACCATCGAAATATTGGCCTGACCGAAGCGGTCCACCTGCACCGGCCCCACCATCGCGTGGCGCTTGCCGCCCCACACGTTGTCGAAAATGCGCGAGAAACCCATCCACGTCTCGCGCTTGATTTTGTAGTCGCCGCGCGGGCCGACCGGCACCGGTTCGCTCACGATCCAGGCCTCGGAGTCCGTCATCATGATGTCCGTGTTGACGGACTTCATGCACAGCGACGCGGCCAGGCGCGGCACGAGGCCGATGCCTGTCGCCAGCACCTCGCCATCGTCCTTCCACGCCTGCGCCGCAGCACAGATGATGCGATCGACCAAAGAAACTTCACTGCTCATCCTCGCCTCCCTCTCTCAAAACACCGGCAGTGGCAAACGCTTGATCGCATCCGCCCCGCCCACTTTGTCCAGGTATTCCTGTTCGGTGCAATTCACATACTTGGCCACGTAGTCGCTCCAGCCGGACTCTTCCTTGGCGCCGGTCGCGTACTCCTTGAAGTGCTTGGTGTCAAAGCCGTAAGCCGGCCCGCACGACGTGGGATGCGCGCCGCACGGCAGGTGCACCACGCCCGTGGTCTCCGAGCGTTCCCAGAACACGAGACGCGAGTTCTCGGCCGAGTCGAATGCGCTGGTCTCCACCAGTTCGTCGCAGCTCACGAAAGTCTTCTTCGCCGCACGTGCATAGAGGTCGTCCATGTACATGTCGGGCCCGCTGATCTGGCACACACCGCGCGCATCGGCCTTGTCCACATGCAGCAGCGCCACATCCAGATTCAGCGCAGGCATCGCAACCCATTCCTTGCTGTCGTATGGCGAGTCGATCACCTTGATCTGCGGGTTGTGCTTGACCAGATCCGTACCCAGACCGATGCGTGTAGGGATGTAGGGCACGCGCATGGCGGCGGCCTTCAGGCCCAGCAGCATCTGGCCCTCGTCGACCTCCACCACCTCGATGTCACCGTTCTGGCGTGCCTTGCGGAAGTACGGCTCCAGCGGAATGAAATCCAGCGTGACGAACGCGAAGATCAGCTTCTTGACCTTGCCCGCCGCGCACAGCATGCCCACATCGGCACCGCCATACGACACCACGGTCAGATCCTTCACATCGCTGCGCAGCAGCTCGCGCACCAGCGCCATCGGCTTGCGCCGTGGCCCCCAGCCGCCGATGCCGATCGTCATTCCATCTTGGATGGAAGCGACGACATCCTTCGCACTCATGACCTTGTTGACCATTTTTCTTACTCTCCGATCTACCCAGTTGCCTTGTTTTTTCCAGCTTGTCTTGTCTCTTGTCTGTGCACCGAGCCCGCTCAGGCGGTCTGCGCCACGCGCCCCACCGTGAAGTCGTGGCCCCAGAGGCTCACAGCCGTGAACTCGTGCACGATGTGCTGTTCCCAATCCAGAATCGCGCCGCCGTAGCCGTACTCCAGATCAAAGCCCGATGGCGTCTTCATGTAGAACGAAGTCATGCGGTCGTTGGTGTGCTGACCGAGCGTGGCGGTGAGCTGCACCTGCCCCTGCTGCATGCGGTCCATCGCACGGCCCACTTCGGGCATGTTTTCCACTTCGACCATCGCGTGCACGCAGCCGCTTGGCACCGGGAATTCGGCCAGCGCCAGGCTGTGATGGCGACCATTTGCGCAGTGGAAGAAATGGATGCGAACCGTCGGGCCCGCGTCGCCTGCAGGTTTGAAGTTGTAGATGTCAGACGTCTCGAAGCCCAGCACATCGCGCGCAAACGCCACGGTGGCTTCAAAGTCAGGCGCGGGCAGCACTGTGTGACCAAGACCGTAGTCCCCCGTCACGAAGCTGGATACGCCCTGCGGCGAAGCAAAGCGCTTGAAGTCCGACTTGAAACCCCACACCACTTCATGGCGATTGCCCGCTGGATCGAACAGCACGGCCATCTGCTGCACGCAGCGCTGGCGGCACAACTCGGCACTGCCCAGCTCGTAGGCGATCTTGGCGTCATCCAGCGCCTTCAGCGCCGCGTCGAAAGCGACCTTGTTGAGCAACTCCCAACCGGATGCGTGATAACGATCCTTGCTGCCCGCCTGCACCTGGAAGCGAAACTGGCGTTCATCCATCTTGATATGCAGCGTGCCATCGCCCACCGGCGTGGCCATCATGCCGAGCACGTCCTTGGCGTAAGTGCTCCATTGATCGAGGTTCGTGCTCTCGGCAACGATATAGGCAAGTCCACGGATTTCCATCATGACGGCAGGGCCTCCAACCCAAGGTTCTGATGAGTGATGGTGTGAATTCTGAAGATGCGAGGGCTGTTCAACATCGTCCGTTGAGACTAACGAGAAGTACTGGTTTTCTCTAAAAACGTAGCAACCTCACCTTGTTTCACAAGGGTCCTAGGGCTAACCCTGTCTTTCATTTAGGGTAGCTTGACCAGGCACGAGGGCGAACCCAACACAAGGACAAGGGCCTGCCACCGGGCATGGCAAGGCTCACATCCAACCGCGCCGCTACTCGCAAACCCGGTCAACAACGCTCATGCAGCCACGGCACTGCCCACGGACAAATAGTCCGTGTAGCCTTGTTCTCCATCGGTATAGAGCGTCTTGCGATCAAACTTGGACAGCGGCAGGCCCTCGCGCATGCGGCGCACGAGGTCGGGGTTGCCGATGAAATGGCGGGCGAATGACACGGCCCGGCCCTCGCCTGCAGCCACGGCGGCTTCGGCAGAGCTGGCGTCAAAACCGTCGTTGAGGATCAGGTTCTCGCCGAAGTGCTGGCGGGCCAGCGCGAATGCGTCGATCTCGGGCACGGCCGCGCGCATCACATGCAGATAAGCGATGCCGATGCCCGCCGCCTGGCGCATGAGTTCGGCGTGCGTGGCGGCCGAGTCTTCGTCGCTGGTGTCGTTGTAGGTGTTGCCGGGATTGAGGCGCAGGCCCACGCGGTCCGCACCAATGCAGGCTGACATCTCGCCCAGGCACTCTGCAGCGAAGCGGGCGCGATGGGCCGCGTTGCCACCGTATTCGTCGCTGCGCTGGTTAGTGGATGAGCTCAGAAACTGCATGCTGAGATAGCCGCTGGTGCCGTGCAGCTCCACCCCATCAAAGCCCGCATCGATGGCGCGTTGCGCGGATTGCGCATGCATGGCGATGACAGCCTTCACCTCTTCGGTGCTCAAGGCAATGGGGGGGTCGAAATCCTGCATACCGGCGACATCGGTCCAGATCTGGCCTTGCGCCTTGATGGCGGATGCCGACACGGTGCGCACGCCCGCAGGCTTGATGTGGTGGCTACCGATGCGCCCCGAATGCATGAGCTGCAGCACGATGCTGCCGCCGCGTGCATGCACAGCATCGGTCACGCGTTGCCAGGCGCGAACCTGCCCTGCGGTCTCGATGCCTGGCTGGCGGTTGTAGGCCTGGCCGGTGACTTCGGGCCAGCTGCCTTCGGCCACGATCAGGCCCGCGTCGCCGCGCTGGCCGTAGTGTTCGGCCATCATGGGCGTCGCGAGGCCTTCCGGCGTGGCGCGGTTGCGCGTCATCGGCGCCATCACGATGCGGTTCTGCAGCGTGATGCGGCCGAACTGCGTCGGGGTGAACAAGGTTTGGGTCATGGTGAAGTTTCTCCCCTCAGTCAACGCACGCGCATGCGCGGGTCGGGCGCCCCTCGGCGCATGGTTTTGAGGAATTCGTTGAGCGGTGCGGGCGCGGCCACCTCGGGCAGTTCGTCCTTGCCGGGGCGGTTCGCCCAGAACTCCTTCCAGCTCGGAAACAACTCGTGGAACGCGCCGCTATAGGGCTCACGGCCCGGCCAGCGCATCTTCATGTCGCCGATCGGTGGTTTGTTCAGATCCGTTGCATACCAGTAGCACGGCAGGCGGCGGCGGAAGAGCCACTGACCATCGATGCGCTCGTAGTCGTCCCAATACAGCATCTGCATGATCACCCATTCGGCACCGCACTCATGCTCATTCTTGGAATAGACGACGCCGGTGGCGTGATCCTTGTCCGCGAACTCGATGATGTGCTGCCCAAGGTGGTGCGAGGTGCCGGTGAACTGGTCGCGCAGCGTGGAATCCTGCCACCCTTTGAAATGCGCGCGACCCACTTTCTCCTTGCCGACGCGGATGTCCGGCGCGAACAGGTTGACGTGCGCATCCATGTCGCGCATGTCGAGCGACAGCGAATACTTGCCCACCAGTTGGCGGATGGCGTCCAGCGATTCCAGTCGGTCGATGCGCTCTTCGAGCGTCGATGGCCATTGACTCATTGCAGCGGTCTCCTTGTCGTCAAATCAAAGCGCGGTGACGAGCACTGCAGAGCGGCCGCCATCCACCGGCAGCGCCGCACCGGTCACGTAGCTGGACTCGTCGCTCGCCAGGAACAGCGCGGCGTTCGCCAGTTCGACCGGCTGGCCGACGCGGCCCATCGGAATCAGCTTCTCGGTGTTCTTGCGCGACGCGTCGTCGGACAGCATGCCCGCGGTTGCAGGCGTTTCCACCACGGCCGGAATCACCACGTTCACGCGCACACCCGCTGCGGCACCTTCCGCCGCTGCGGCGCGCGAGAAGTTGATGATCGCGGCCTTGGCCGCCGAGTAACCCGACATGTAGGGCGTGCCCAGCGTGCCGCAGATCGAGCTCACATTGATGATCGAGCCCCCCTTGTCCTTCATGAGCTTGAGCGCGGTACGTGTGCCCCAGAAGGTGCCGTCCACCGACGTAGTGAAGTTGGCATGCCAGTCCTGCGTGGTCATAGCATCGATACCGCCCCAGGTGTAGGCCATGGCGTTGTTCACCAGCACATCAAGCGTGCCGTGTTTCTGCGCGGTCTGCTCAAGCGCGCCGACGATCTGCTGCTCGTTGCCCACATCGGCCACCACCGCCTCGGCCTTGCCGCCGGCGGCGTTGATGCGCGAGACCACCTCTTCAAGCGGTTCCTTGCGGCGACCGCAGATCACCACCGTTGCGCCTTCCTGCGCGAAACGCTCGGCCGTGGCCGCACCGATGCCGGAGCCGCCACCGGTCACGAATGCGACCTTGCCATCCAACCGCTTTTTGCTGTTGCTACTCATCTCGAAACTCCTTACAGAAAGGCGCTGCCGCCGTTGACCGCCACGTTCTGGCCAGTCACGAAACCGCTGTCGTCGCTGGCCAGAAACACTGCCACTTTGGCGATGTCATCGGGCTCAGCCATGCGGCCCATGGGCACGCCCTTGATGATCGCGTCGGCCCATTCCTGGGGAATGCCCTGCATCATTGGCGTGTTGGTCGGGCCTGGCACCAGCGTGTTCACACGGATGCCCTGAGGCGCCAGTTCCTTGGCCATGCCGCGCGTGAGGCCCATCAGCGCTGCCTTCGATGCGCAGTAGTGCGCCGGGCCATCGCCGCTTACCGCCGAGGTGCTGGAGATGTTGACCACCGCACCGCCCGACTTGGTCTCCTGCATGACCTTGACCGCCTCGCGTGCACAGTAAAAGGCGCCGTTGAGATTCACGCCGATCACGCGCGCCCAAGTCTCATCGGGAATGTCGGCGAACTGGTCGACCGAACCCACACCAGCGTTGTTCACCAACGCATCCACGCGGCCAAAGCTGCTTTTGATTTCGGCAAACAGCGCGGCCACCGCTTTGCTGTCGGCCACGTTCACGGAACGTGCAATGTGCTTGCCATCACGGCCATTCAGTGTGTCCTTGGCGGCCTGTTCGTTCAGATCCACCGCCACCACGGTGGCGCCCTCGTCGGCAAAGCGTTGCGCAATCGCGCGGCCCATGCCCTGACCAGCTCCCGTGACAACCGCCACCTTTCCATTCAATCGCATTTTTGTCTCCTGTTGACATGAATGTTTAGACCTGTCAAGAGTAGAAAAAAATGCATGGTCAACCATCGTCCGATGAGACTATGAAGAGGTCTCGCAGTTCTCATAAAGTAGCGCCGGACCTCGTCCACAAGGACTGCCGAACCCCTCGGAAGCCCTTTGTACACGCGGTTTCGCAAAACTCACATACACAGATAAGACGGAGACATATTTTGAGAAAAAATACCACTTGCCTGGCGATTCTGGCCCTGGGCTCGGCGCTCAGCCTCCCAGCCCACGCCCTCAACATCGTCGTCAGCAACGACGACGGCCTGACCAGCAACGTCAAGGCGCTGTATGACGCATTGAAGGGCGCCGGACACGACGTCATCGTCTCGGTGCCCTGCACCCAGCAAAGCGGGCGCGGTGGCGGCGTGGTGATGTACAGCACCGACAAACTCGTCGCCACGCAGGACGCCGACATCACCAAAAACGGTGGCTGCCGCAACGGCGCGGCCAAGACCGGCGAGCCCTCGGTCGGTGCCATGACGCGCAGCGGCTATGACAATGGCGATTGGTATTACGCGCACGGTACGCCCGTGATGGCGCTGATGTACGGCCTCGACGTCCCGGCCGCCAAGCGCTGGGGCAAGGCACCCGATCTGGTGGTCTCTGGTCCCAACGAAGGCTCCAACGTTGGCGGACTCAACATTACTTCGGGGACCATCGGCATCACGCAGTTCGCGCTGATCCGCAGCATTCCGGCCATGGCATTCAGCGTCAGCTCCAATGCCATCGACGACACCAACCTCGCCAACCCGCAATCCCAGACCGCCGCCAATTTGACCCTCAAGCTGATCCAGTCGCTCAACGCACAACGCACCAGCACGGGCATTCTTCCCAAGGGCGTAGCGCTGAACGTCAACTTCCCGAGCAACTTCAGCGCCACATCGACGTTCGCTTTCTCACGCATCGGCACCTTCAACCTCTACGAACTGGGCTTCCAATCCACCGCGCCATACGGCTATCGCCTTGCAACGCGCAACGACCCCGCCAAGGCCACGGCGGAACAAAAGGAAGACGAATCCGTCGTGATCAGCGACCGGATCTCGGTAGTCGCCATGCAGCTCGCGTTTGACCACCGCCCCGCAGCGCAAGAATGGCTGCGCATGAAAATGGATACCGTCAACACCACCAAGCCGTGAGCAGGAGCGTTGCGATGAAGTCCCAAAAACCATCACTCTTCAACCTCCTGCCCGCAGCAGCCCTGCTCGCCACCACTTCCGCACTGATGTCCGGCTGTGGCGGCGGCAACAGCGGATCCGCCAGCGCCAACATCGACATGCCCGGCCTGAGCACCGGTGCCTACGTCGTCGCTACCGAGGTCAGCGGCAGCCTGCAAGTGGGAAAGTACTACGTCGGCAGTGACGGAAAAACCACCCTGCTGATGCTGCAGGACGACCAATCACGCGTGACAAGGGTCTATACCAAGGGCGTCGACAGCACGCATTGGCGCATCGCTGGAACGGCCAGCAGCACGGACTCCTCCACCGATCCCGTCGTGAAACACACCGCATCCATCCCCGCAAACGCATTTGCCACCTCAACGCTGGCGGGCGCCTACGAAATCCGCCTTGCCAACGGCAGCAGAACACAGTTCAGCATCGACGCCAACGGTGCAATCTCCCCAGTCACAGCATCCAGCTGTGAAATCAAGGGCCAACTGGGCGCATCAACCATGCCCCAGCTGCTCGCGCTGAGCATCACCCAAAGCAACTGCAGCGGCTTGACAGGTTCCTGGAGCGGCGTGGCGGTACGCGATCAGGACGATGCCCCCGCATCGTTCCGCTTGGTAAGCACCGACGGCGGTAGTCTCAAGGATCTCTGGGCCTTCGCAAAATAGGCGACTTCAACGCAAGGGCCGCAGGAGTGGCGGCCCTTGCGCTCTTCAAACATCTACATCCCATTCATTTCTTCCCATATGCCAGAAAGCATCCACAAGATGAACACGAACCTCTCCAACAAGATCGCACTCGTTACCGGCGGCGCCAGCGGCGTAGGCCAGGAGGTAGTGAAGCTCCTGCATGCGCGCGGCGCCAGCGTAATCATCAGCGACATCAACGACGCTGCAGGCAAGCAACTCGCCGAAGAACTGGGTTCCCGCACCGCCTTCGTTCACCATGACGTCAGCAACGAAACCTCGTGGACACAGGCCATCGAGTTCGCGCAGAACACCTTCGGCACGATCAACGTACTGGTCAACAATGCCGGAATCCTCCTGCGCGGCAACATGGAAACCGGCCTACTGCAGGACTTTCAGAAGCTCCTGCATGTGAACACCGAATCAGTCTTCATCGGTTGCCAGCAAGGCATTCTGGCCATGAAGGCCAGCGGCGGCTCGATCATCAACATGGCCTCTGTCTCATCCTGGCTGCCGGTAGACAACTACGCCGGCTACAGCGCAACCAAGGCAGCGGTATCCGCCCTCACCCGCGCCACGGCGTTGCATTGCCGCAAACAAGGCTACGCCGTTCGCGCCAACTCGGTTCATCCCGACGGTATCTACACCCCGATGATGCAGGCCTCGCTACCCAAGGGGGTGACGCGCGAAATGGTGTTGCATGATGCGGAGCACAACCGCGCTGGGCGTGCGTACACGCCTGAGCGCATTGCGGAACTGGTGGCGTTTCTGGCCAGCGATGCGTCGAGTGTGATGAGCGGGAGCGAATTGCATGCGGACAATTCGATTCTGGGAATGGGGTTGTGACGGGGGTGCGATTCGGGCTTTGAATCGCTCTTTAGCTGTTCTGCTTTTTACGCTGCTGGGCCGTGTCTCGCCCCCATCTGGCGACTTACTTTTCCTTGTCTCGTGTATAGACGGAAGACATGGGTAACACCCGTTCCAAGACATAGGTAACGCTTCCGGGGTGTTCAAGCCCGGGAGACAACCATGATCTGGATGGAGGGGAGTACCGTGTCCTTGCGTCAAGAATTCGTGATGCTGGCCCTTGCTGAGTCAGCCAACGTGCGCGAGCTGTGTAGGCGCTTCGGGATCAGTCCCAAGACGGGCTACAAGTGGCTGGCGCGCTTTCGCAGCAGCGGCTGCGATCGTGCATCGCTGGTCGATCACAGCCGCAGGCCCCTGAGCTCGCCTCGCCTGAGTCCGGCCCATGTGCAGGACGCGGTCGTGCAGCTGCGACAGCAGCACCCCACTTGGGGGCGGACGCAAGCTCTCGCGCGTGCTGCAGGATGCCCGCCAACTGTGCGTTGCGCCCAGCGCCGTCACGCACATCCTGCGTAGCCATGGGCTGCTCGATGCCGCAGCCAGTCAGGCGGCTACGCATTTCTTGTCTTTGGTGATGGTGACGAAGGTGCACTCCAGTGTGCCGGAGGTCGCGCTGATGGATGGCTCCTTGCAGACATTGGTGATGGAAATGGTGTACTCGGTCATCTCGCCGAAGGCTACCGGGTCGACGGTGTCTGTCTTCTGCACGAAGATATCCAGACTGCAGAGGCTTGCGCGCTGTTGTTGGTGTCGTTGGCTTCGGTCGTGCTGGTGCTCGCGACCACGGTGTTCGTGATCGTGGTGTTCTCCGCATCCTTGCGCGGCAGCAGCTTGTAGCTGGTGGTTTGCTGCGCCGCCACCGCGACCGTGGGCCAAGTGCAAATGGCCGGCACCCATGTCACATCTGCCACTCCCCGCGTCAGCAGGACAGCGCGTCATCGTTAATGGCTAAAAAATCCCTACTTCACGAGCCGTTTCAACTAATGCGTACCTCGCACAGCCCGTTCACAGCAACCGCATCTCCCGTTCACCATCAATGAACGGCATCACGATTGCCGGAACTTTGCAGACAGCGCCTAGGTCAAGCGAGCTTGAACGGGAGCTCGCGCGGCACTTTGCCGGTGAGTTGCGCAATCGCGTTCGCAAACGCAGGCGCCAGCGGCGGCACGCCCGGCTCACCCATGCCGGTGGGGGCGTCGGCACTCGGCACGATGTGCACGGCGATCTCGGGCATGTCGGTCAGGCGCGGGACGACGTAGTCGCCGAAGTTGCTCTGCTCGACCTGGCCGTCCTTGAAGGTGATGGCCGCGCCGGGAATGCACATGCCAAGACCCATCAGCGCCCCACCCTGCACCTGCGCTTCCACGCCGCGCGGGTTGACGGCGAGATTGCAATGCACGCCTGCGGTCACTTTGTGCAGCTTGGGGCTGCCGTCCTTCACCGAAGCCTCGACGATGTAGGCGACGATGGAGTCGAACGATTCATGCACCGCCACGCCCCATGCGCGACCGGCTTCGAGTTGGCGCTTGCCGTAGCCCGATTTCTCGACCGCCAGTTGCAGCGCGGCCTTGTGGCGCGGGTGCTTGTCGCCAAACTGGCGCAGGCGGAAATCGACCGGATCCTGCTTGGAGGCCCGGGCGATCTCGTCGATCAGCGTCTCCATCACATAGGCCGTGTGGGTGGAGCCCACGCTGCGCCACCAGAGCACCGGCGCGTTGAGCACCGGGTGATGCGCCGACAGCCGCATCGGCAGATCGTAAGGTGCCTTCATGCCTTCGACCGTGGTGGTGTCCACGCCTTCCTTGACCATGAAGCCCTCAAACGCCGTGCCTTTGGCGAGCGACTGGCCGACGATGACATGATCCCACGCGACGACCTGACCCTTCTCGTCGAGCCCGATCTCGGCGCGGTGCACATGCATCGGTCGGTAATAGCCACCCTTCACATCGTCCTCGCGGCTCCAGATCAGGCGCACCGGCGCGTCGATACCTGCAGCGCGCGTGGCCATGGCGATATGGCAGGCCTCGGCCACGTAGTCGCTCGATGGCGTGGCACGGCGGCCGAAACCGCCACCAGCCATCTGCACGTTGACCCGCACGTTCTGCGGCTGCAAGCCGAGCACGCGCGCGGCCGTTGCCACCTCCCAGCCCGGCGCCTGCGTGCCCAGCCACAGCTCGGCCTTGGCGTTGGCACCTGTGCCGGTGATGCGCACGGTGCAGTTCAGCGGCTCCATCGGCGTGTGGGCGAGATACGGGAACACATATTCGGCGCTGATCTTCTGCGCTGCGCCACTGAGCTTAGAGACATCGGCATCGAACTTGATCGCGCCAGTCTTCTTCGCCAGCTCGCGATACTGCGCGAGCTGCTGGGTCGAATCCACCTTGCCGACGGACGCGCTGTCCCACTCCACCTTGAGCGCATCGCGCCCCTGCTTGGCCGCCCAGTAGCTGTTGGCCACGACGGCAACCACCTCACCACCCAGCACGCTGGGCACGCGCAGCACCGCGCGTACGCCCTTGATGGCCTTGGCCGCACCGTCATCCACCGACAAAACCTTGCTGCCATAAACCGGCGGGTGCAGCACCACGGCGGTGAGCATGCCGGGTAGGTGC
This sequence comes from Diaphorobacter sp. HDW4A, assembly GCF_011305995.1. Classification (GTDB taxonomy): domain Bacteria; phylum Pseudomonadota; class Gammaproteobacteria; order Burkholderiales; family Burkholderiaceae_C; genus Diaphorobacter_A. The sequence continues at coordinate 2,437,125 of NZ_CP049910.1, forward strand.
GTGTCGATGCCGTAGGACTGGTTGCCGCTCGACTTGGCGCGCGCATCGATACGGCCCGTGGCCTTGCCGATGATGCGGAAGTCCCTGGCATCCTTGAGCACCACCTGCTGCGGCACGGGCAGCGCCATCGCCGCATCGGTCAGCTCACCGTAGCCGAGCTTCTTGCCACGCGGGCCAATTACCTGGCCGGCCTGCGTGCGCAGCGATTGCGCGTCCACGCCCCAGCGCTTGGCGGCGGCTGCCACCAGCATGGCGCGGGTGCGGGCACCCAGCTCGCGGTATTGCGTGTACGAATTCTTGATCGAACCCGAACCGCCCGTGAGGTGAAATCCCATGACCGGATCGACATACGCGGGATCGGCATTGCCATGCACGCTGCGCACCTTGGACCAGTCGGCGTCCAGCTCCTCGGCCAGCACCATGGGCAGGCCGGTCTGCACGCCCTGCCCGAAATCGAGCCGGTTGATGGTGACGGTGACGATGCCGTCGCGATCGATCCTCACGAACGCGGCGGGTTGCTGAGTCGGCTTGAGCGAGCTTGCAGCGACGGGTGCATCGCCCTCTGCCTTGGCAAGCGCCGCCATCGGGAACGCGCCCAGCGCAAAGCCCGAGGCCGTGGCGAGCTTGAGAAAGCTGCGGCGCTCAATGCCCGCACCTGTTGCTGTTTGATCGTTGGTGCTGGCATCAACGGCCAGCGAACGCAGGCCCTGCGGCATGTCGGCAAGAACGTGTTGGGGAATGTGCATGGTGGGTCTCCGTCCGTTCAGGCCAATGTCTTCGCAGCGTCGTGGATCGCTGCGCGGATGCGCACGTAGGTGCCGCAGCGGCAGATGTTGCCCGCCATCGCGGCGTCGATGTCCGAATCGCTCGGCGCGCGGTTGTTCTTGAGCAGTGCGGTCGCACTCATGATCTGGCCGCTCTGGCAGTAGCCGCACTGCGCCACGTCGTTGCGCACCCAGGCATCCTCGACCGCCTTGCCCACCTTGTCGGCGGCCTGCGCCTCGATGGTGGTGATCTTCTGCCCCTCGGCCGCCGAGACCGGCGTGATGCACGAGCGGATGGCCTGGCCGTTCAGATGCACGGTGCACGCGCCGCACAGCGCCATGCCGCAGCCGAACTTGGTGCCGGTCATGCCGAGCGAGTCGCGCAGCGTCCAGAGAATGGGAGTCGCGGGATCGACATCGACCGATGTCGGCTTGCCATTGAGAGTGAATTTGACGGTCATTGGAGCGGTTCAATCGTGGTGGGTGTTGTTCTTCGGCCTGCGCATGCAGAGCATGGACCGCAAGCAGTGTGCAACAGCCCAAGTCAAAGAAAAAGCCACGCAATCTATCTAAGTTATTAAGTTTTGCTTAACAATCTCCGCCATGAAGCCCGAAATCCTCGCCTCACTGGCCGCCTTCGAGCAGGTGGCGCAACACCGCAGCTTGACCTACGCGGCGCACGCGCTTGGCGTCACTCCCGCCGCGCTGTCGCAGACGATCAAGAAGCTGGAGACGCGCCTCAAGGTGCGCTTGTTCGACCGCACCACCCGCAGCGTGAACCTCACCGAAGCGGGCCGCGACTATCTGGAACGCGTGACACCCGCCCTCGCCCATCTGCGCGAGGCGACCGAAGACCTGCAGTTCAGCGCCGGGGTCGAGGGCGGCACGCTGCGCCTGACCATTTCCCACCCCGCCGGCCGCGTGCTGGTCGAACCAATGCTCGCTGAGTTCTTCGCGCTGCATCCGCACATCCATCTTGAACTGGTCTACGACGATGGCTTCGTCGACATCGTGCGCGACGGTTTCGACCTCGGTATCCGCAACGGTGAATCGCTCGAGGGCGACATGGTGGCCGTGCCGCTCACGAAAGAAATGGTCATGATCTGTGCCGCCTCGCCCGCCTACCTCAAGGCCCACGGAACCCCGCAGCACCCCGACGAACTAGCGCAGCACCAGTGCATCAACTACCGCATGCGCAGCAGCGGCGGGATCTACAAATGGGAGTTCGTCATCGACGGCAAGCTCACCGAACGCGCAGTGCACGGCCCGCTCACCGTCAACCACTGGGACACGGCACTGCAGGCGGCCCAGGGCAGTGTAGGCCTGCTCATCGGCTGGCGCGACTCACTACAGGCCGCGCTCGAAAGTGGCGAACTCGTGGAGGTGCTGACGCCGTACCGCTCAAGCTTTCCGGGCTTCTACGCCTACTACTCGCACCGCACGCATCTGCCGATGAAGACGCGGGTGTTTCTGGATTTTCTGATGCGGCGCGTGCCGGGCAGCATCTAAGAACGTGTTGGCTCGCTCAGCGCATATCGATGCGCGAAATTCTTTGTTGTTCATCGCAGGGCGCACTTCTAGCATCGGCTGATTCATTCATCCAACAGCCTGACCCCCAAGGAGAAAACAGCATGAACGCGATCACACAGCAACAGCACCTTCTGCAGGCCGACGCAGCCACCGCAACGCAGCCCGCGCAGCTCACCATCCAGCCACTGTCTGGACGCATCGGAGCCGTCGTGCACGGTGTCAAGATCTCGGGTGATCTGCCCGCTGCACTGTTCGATCAGATTCAGGCCGCGCTGCTCAAGCACCGCGTGCTGTTCTTTCGCAGTCAGACGCATCTGGACGACGGTTCGCATCAGGCCTTCGGCAAACTGTTCGGCGCGCTGGAGGCCCACCCCACCGTGCCCGCGCCGGATGGCACGGCGTTTCTCGAACTCAACTCGCAGCACGGTGGCCGCGCCGATTCCTGGCACACCGACGTGACCTTCAAGGCCGCATTTCCCAAGGTCTGCGTGCTGCGCGCGGTGACGCTGCCAAGCCATGGCGGCGACACGGTCTGGGCCAACACGGTCGCGGCCTACGACAGCCTGCCCGAACCGCTCAAGCAGCTCGCCGAACAGCTCTGGGCCGTGCACGGCAACGACTACGACTACGCCGAGAGCTTCCGTACCAACCCCGCGAGCAACGCCGAAACCGAAGGCCGCGCCAGCTACCGCAAGGTCTTCACCAGCCGCACCATTGAGGCCGAGCAGCCGCTCGTTCACGTGCATCCCGAGACTGGCGAAAAGGCCTTGCTGCTGGGCCATTTCGCCAAGCGCTTCAAGGGCTTGCGCACCAGTGAATCCAACGCGTTGCTGCAGCTCTTCAACGAGCGCATCACGCGTCTGGAAAACACCGTGCGCTGGACATGGGCTGAGGGCGATGTCGCTGTCTGGGATAACCGAGCCACCCAGCACTACGCCATCAACGACTACGGCGACGCCCACCGCGTGGTGCGCCGCGTGACGGTCACCGGCGAGGTTGCCACCGCCGTTGATGGCCGCCAGAGCGTCGATCTGAGCGAAACCGTTCATTGATTTCGGGGCCATCGCGGCCCCTTCATTTTTATAAACCTGCAGACTGATCCATCGCGTGCGACAGCGCATGCGAGGCCCCACTTTTGCCTGAATTTCCGTCATGACCCGAACCACTTATCTCTATGAAAACGGCGTGCTCGTCCCGCGCCGCAAGCTGCTGACCTCCGCCCTTGCTGCAGGCGCCGGTGCGCTGCTCGGCTTTCCCGCAATCGCCACGAGCAACAAGTCGCTCAAAGGCGTGACGCTCAACACCTCGCTCTACAGCTCGCCCTACTCCAAGCTGCTGCGCCCCTGGATTGCGGAGTTCGAAGAAGCGACTGGCGCCAAGGTCAACTTCGACACGCCGGGATTCCCCGTCTACAACCAGCGCGCGGATCTGGAGCTGTCCACCAAGGGGTCGGCGTTCGATGCGGTCAATGTGACCTTCATCTACTCGAGCCGCTGGATCAACTCAGGCTGGCTCACGCCGCTCGACGAATACATCGCCGATGCGAACAAGACGCCAGCCAACTACGACGTCAAGGACTTTCTGGAGGGCACGCTCGCGCCCGAACGCGGCACCGACGGCAAGCTCTACGGCATTCCATGGCAAGCCGAAGTGACGATTGCCGCCGCCTCGCGCTTCGATGCGCTCAAGCAGGCCGGCTTCGCGTTTCCGCAGACCACGCAGGAACTCGAACAGGTATCGAAGGCGCTCAATCGCAAGGAAGGCGCAGCGGGTTTCGTCACCGACAACCACTATGGCTGGACCTTCGTACCCTTCTTGCACGCCTTCGGCGGCGACGTGTTCCGCAAGGCGCCCAACGATCTCTACCCCACGCTCGACACGCCCGAGGCGATTGCCGCAGCCGACTATTTCGCGCGGCTGCTGCGCGATTGCGGGCCGGACGGCGTGGTGTCGTACAACCCCGATCAGGCGCTGCAGTCCATCAAATCTGGCCGCAGCCATCTGAGCGTTCAGGGCCAGATCAACCTGTCGCAACTCGCGGACAAGAGCAGCAGCAAAGTCGCCAACACCGCCGCGTGGGGACTGGTTCCCAAGGGCCCGGCGGGCCGCTTTCCCGGCACCGCCATCCACGGCTGGGGAATTCCGGTGGGAAGCAAGAACAAAGACGCCGCCTGGCAATTCATCCGCTGGGCGACTTCAAAGGAAATTCTGCAGCGCGCCGTCGCGGCAGGCTACGCGTCGCCAACACGTCGCTCCGACATCGACTCCGCCTCCTACCGTGATCGCCAGCGCGCCAATGGCTTCGACATCGCAGCGCTCACCATCGACTCGATTGCGCTGTCTGCAAAGCAAGGACATATGAAGTACCGCACAGTCGCCGCCTATCCCCAAGTGGACCAGCAACTGAACAAGGCCATCGAACTCATCGTCACCAACCAGCGCACGCCCGAGCAGGCCATGAAGCAGGCACAGGCCGCTTCGATTGCCGAGCTGCGGCGCGCGGGCGTCACCATCTGACGGAGGAAGAGCACCATGCCGCCAGCCGCCTTGGCCGCAGCCGCCACGCTGCCTACCTCTCTCCACGAGCAATCGCCCAACCCGATTCACCCGCGGAAGTCGGCCGCTCAGCCGACCACGCAACCATGGCAAAAAGAAAGCGCGCGCTCCTACGGCCTGGGTCTCGCGCCCGCACTCGTGGTGCTGGGCAGCATCACGCTGCTGCCGCTGCTCACGCTGATCACCGTGAGCCTCACGCCGCTGAGCCTGACCAATCCCGAGGGCACGTTCCACTTCAATCAGCCGCTGGGCAACTACGCCCAGTTGCTGGAGGACGAGCGCTTTCTGCACTCGCTGTGGGTGCAGTTCAAGCTCTCGACGGTGGGCGTGCTCCTGCAGTTGCTGATCGGCCTCGGGCTGGCGCTACTGCTCGATACCGGCAGCCGGGTCGCCTCGGGCGTTCGCACGCTGTTTCTCATTCCCATGGTGCTGCCGCCCATCGTTGTGGCGCTGATCTGGAAGATTCTCTATACCCCCGAGATCAGCCCGATGCACGCGTTGCTTGAGCACTGGGGACTGCCGGTGCGCTCGCTGATCGCCAACCCCGACACAGCGCTTTGGGCCATCGTAGCGGCGGATGTGTGGCAGTGGTTTCCGTTCACCATGCTGATGGTGCTGGCCAACCTGCAGATGGTGCCGCGCGACCCGCTTAACGCCGCGCGCATCGACGGCGCCAACCGCTGGCAGGTGTTTCGCTACATCGTCTTTCCGTTTCTCAAGCGCACGCTGGTGGTCTGCGCGCTGTTTCGCCTGATCGACAGCTTCAAGGCCTTTCCGCTGCTCTACGTGCTCACCAACGGCGGCCCTGGCACCGTGACCGAAGTGACCAATTTCTACGGCTTCATCCAGGCCTTCAACTTCTCGTACTGGGGCTACGGCAGCGCAATCGCGGTCGTGATGCTCGCGGGCATCTTCGTGCTCTGCGCCGTCGTGAGCCATCTGGGCCGCAATGCAGGAGCACGCCATGCACGCTGAAGTCACACTGTCCATAACACCATCACGCCCACCATTCACCCAGCGGTTCACCGGATTCGTCGCCCGCCATGCGCGCGACGCCGTCTCTGTTCTGATTCTGCTGCTGGTGCTTGCTCCATTTGCATGGCTGATCCAGATGGCGTTTCGCCCCGCCGCAGACGCGCTGGAATTGAACTTCCAGTTCACGCCCACGCTGGACGCATTCCGCGATCTCTGGCAGGACGCTTTCGCCCGGTCCTTCGGCAACAGCCTGCTGGTGAGCACACTGTCCACGGCGCTGTCGATGCTCATCGGCGTGCCCGCCGCCTACGCGCTTTCGCGCTGGACCTTCCGCCAGCGCAGCCACGTTGCGCTGTGGATTCTGTGCACCCGCATGGCCCCGCCGATTGCGTTCACCATTCCATTTTTCCTCGCCTTCCGCTGGCTCGGCATGCTGGACACGGTCTGGGCGCTGGTCGTGGTCTATCTCACGTTCAATCTCGCCATCGTCATCTGGATGATGCAAGGCTTTTTCGACGCGGCGCCCACCGCGCTCGAAGAGGCCGCGTGGCTCGACGGTTGCGGCATCTGGTCGGCGTTCTGGCACGTGACGCTGCCGCTCACCCGCCCCGGCCTCGTCGCCACCGCTGTGCTGTGCTTCATTTTCTCGTGGAGCGACTTCTTCTTCGCGCTCATCCTCACCCGCACGCAGGCGGTGACGGCGCCCGTCGCCATCGTCAACTTCCTGCAGTACGACGGCTGGGAATGGACCAAGATCGCCGCCGCCGGCACGCTGGTGATGCTGCCGGTGCTGGTCTTCACCGCGCTGGTGCGCAAGTACCTGGTACACGGGCTCACAGCAGGTGGCGTGAAGGACTGAGGCGCTTCAAACCTCCCCAAGCCAACTCGACACAACGACAAAACAACTTCAAGAAAGAACACAGGAAATGGCCTCGATCTCCATCCGCCAGGTGCACAAGCAATTTCAGGGGCAGGATGTCCTCAAGGGCATCTCGCTCGACATCCGCGACGGTGAATTCGTGGCGCTCGTCGGCCCATCGGGCTGCGGCAAATCCACGCTGCTGCGCATTCTGGCGGGCCTCGAATCCGTGAGCAGCGGCGAAATCACGCTCGGCGGCAAGCGCATCAACGACGTCCCGCCACGTGACCGCAACATCGCCATGGTGTTCCAGAACTACGCGCTCTACCCGCACCTGAGCGTGGCCGAGAATCTGGGATTTGCGCTCAAGCTGCAACGCAAAAGCCCGGCGCAGATCCGCGAGCGCGTGAACCAAGTGGCCGAGATTCTGGGCCTGTCGCCCCTGCTCGAGCGTCTGCCCGGCCAGCTCTCGGGCGGCCAGCGCCAGCGCGTGGCCATGGGGCGGGCGATCATCCGTGAGCCCGACGCCTTTCTGTTCGACGAGCCGCTCTCCAACCTCGACGCCAAACTGCGCGTGCAGATGCGCACCGAAATCAAGGCGCTGCACCAGCGCCTGCGCACCACCACCGTCTACGTCACCCACGACCAGGTCGAAGCCATGACCATGGCCGACCGCATCGTCGTCATGCGCGACGGCGTCATCGAACAGTCGGGCACGCCGCTCGAACTCTACGACCGCCCGCGCAACGCCTTCGTCGCCCAGTTCATCGGATCACCATCAATGAACCTGATCGCCGCGCGCACGCACAACACCGATTCGGGCCTGCGCCTTGTGACCGACGACGGCCTGCAACTACCGGTGCCCGAGCAATGGAGTCTGCCGCACGACAACGACATCTGGCTTGGCATCCGCCCCGAACACTTGCGCATCGCGCAGGCCAATGCCGCACACAATAGCTGGCCCGCGATCACCGAAGTGGTCGAACCCACAGGCGCGGACACCCAGATCGTCTCGCGCCTCGGCCAGCATCAGGTGATCTCGGTCGCCAATGAGCGCATTCAACTGCAACCCGGCGAGCCGCTTCATCTGCAGCCACAGGCATCGGCGCTGCACATCTTCGACCGCGAAAGCGGAAGACGGCTGAATTGACTCAAGCGCCCGTGCGCCCCGCGCCGGACCACCAGCCCTTGAGCAGGTACAGCATCGGTATCAGCATCAGCGCGGTGCAGGTCCACGCATACCAGACGCCATCCGGCAGGATGGGCGCAAGCGCGAGGCCAAGTGCCGGGTCAATGCCAGGCGCGTGCAGCACTTCCTGAACCGAGCCCAGCACCATCTGAATAGCCAGCAACGACAGCAGTAAAGCCGAACCCCGAAACGCGGCAAGCGCCCCCACGCGCACCCCGATGCGGCGCGACGCCGCGGTCAGCAACGCAGCGCACACGATGGCCAGCAGCGCGCCAATCACCGCATCCGGCGCATCACCCATGCGAGCCACCATGCGCAGAAACAGGCCTGCTTCCAATCCCTCGCGCAAAGCGGCGATCAGCGCAAACACGAACACGACAAACGGTGCCACTGCCATTCCCGCATACCGCTCGACAAAGCCCTGCACCCGCTCCTGAATTGCGCGCGCCGTCGCCAGCAGCGTGCAGGCCATCACAATCACACCGAGCGCAAGCGCCAGCGTGAGCCCCGCCGTCCAGCGCGGATCAACCGTGCCCGACAGCAACCAGCCGCACACCACGGCCGCGAGGCCCAACCCGGCCAGCGTGCCAGCCGCCACCCACGGAATCAGCCGCCCACCATGACCCGCGCGCAGCGCCGCCACCAACGCGTAGATGATCAGAATGAGCTCGGCCAGCTCACGCAAAACGACGACAAACGAATCAAACACGGGTCCCTCTGCACGCAACAATTAGAATAATGCTTCTCATTATCACAACACCGACAGCGGTCGACCCCACGCGGCGCATGAAAATTACTTCCACTTTACATACGGCATCTGGGGCCAGCGTGCGCGCGTCATGAACGAAAAAGACCTGCTGGCCATCGTCGACCGCGCCGTGGACGAGTTCAACGGCGATCTGGACGAACTCGAAAGCGCCATCGGCATGCTGATGCTGGGCCGCCACTACGGCTGGCGCGTGATGCTACTGATCCACAGCCCCAACACCATCCGCAAATACCTCAAGATCCTCGGCCTCAAAAGCCTGCGCGACGTACTGCCCGAAGTGGGCGTGCTCGCCCACCGCTCCAACGCCTGGCGCCTCGTGGACGGCACACAGAATTTCTGGAAGGTCGTGCGCGGCCAGATCAGCGGCGTGCGCAGCGCCCGGGTGAATAAAGGAACACCCCCCTGAGTCGCTTCGCGCCTTCCCCCGCTCTCGAAACGCGTTGCGTTTCGGGCAGGGGGGATCCAGCCAGCGCGGCGGGGCGGCCCTTGCGCTGCTGCACTTGTCTAGACCGCGCCCGACTCATACGCCGAGGGAACGCATAGCGTGATGGAAACCGCCCCTGTTTGATAAGTAGTACGACGAGCCACCCCTGATTGGCCGTGACCTTGTCACGCCCAGCGCCACTGTATTCCGTACATACTCGATACCAACGAATCCCGCGTCCAAGGCGTAAGCCTCGTTTCGCTCATCAGTAGCACTTGACAGTACTACTTGATTCTTCATAATCGCAATTGCGAATTGTTTTCATCTTCCAAGTGACAAACCACTCGGCAGACAAGCTCACGTTCACCCGAATCATTGCGACATGAACCGTACCGAGACATCACCAGCCCTCCCGCCAGCAGCACCCCGCTCCAACAAGACGCACCGCACGCAGGCGCGGAACAACCGCATGATGTCAGCGGACCACAAGGAGTGATGGCAATGCAGCGCAGAATCCAATCGACGCCCACCCGCAAGACCGTCCGCTTCGCCCGCATTCCACCCAACGCACAGCCCGAAGACACCACACCCGCTTCGCTGGAAAATACGGACACGGCAAGCCCACCCACCCCATCCGAAAAAATGGACCTGAGCTCCCCCGCGACGACGGTAGTGATCCAAAGCCTGCGCAACGCAGGCGTGCGCCCCACCATCCCCCGCATCGCCGTCTACCAGATCGTCGCGTCGATGGAACCCGCAGGCATAGGCGCCGAACAACTGCTGGACGCCCTACCCGCCCGAGGCTTCCCCGCCGCCATCAGCACCGTCTACCGCACGATCACCGAGCTCGAATCACTGGGCCTGCTCGTCCGCTCCCAGGACTCGGCCGGAAGGCGCGTCTACCTGACCAACGCCTGCGCGCAGTTGGGCAAGATCTATTTTCGGCAAGGGCCGAGAGGCAAGCTGAAGCCCGTGGTGGACCCAGCGTTGTATGAGCATCTCAGCCGGCTGGCGCAGCAGCAGGGGATGGATTGGCGAGGGAAGTCGTTGGTGGTGCAAGCGGGGGATTGATGGGGACAAGGGCCAACCGCTTCTACAGCTGGTTCATATACGCGCATTTGTCGCAAAATCAGCAATTGATAGCCCAAAACACGCGGTCGCTTCAGGCTGAGCGCCGTCATCAAGTTCTGGCCGGTCGATGACTGCCGGTGTCGATATCAGACATTGCGAAGCGCCCGGTCTGAAATTCCGCTCTACACCCCAAACCCGTCATTGGGCCACTGATAGGTCCAGAAGGATCTCAATGGCCGCTTTTGTCAGGGGTGAACAGTTGCTGCCGCCGACCCAATGCAGTCACTGAGAACTGGCTTTTTCGGCCATTCTCTGACGTGTGGCTTCATCAATGATGCTACGCATCAATGCGAACAGATGATTGGCGCTTGTGTGTTTCTGACCGTAGGTCAGATTGAACTCGTAGTCGAAATCAGACGGGTTGATCCCCTGATTGTGTTGAAGGATTGTTTCAAGCTTATCCAGTGCTTTGACAGCTTTTGCTTCGGGCGAAACTGCGTCCTCATACTCCTGCCACAGTGCCAGGATGTCGGCCCGCTGGGGTTCATCGAGAGAGCGAGTCAGATGCAGAAGGTCGGTCTTTTCCTGCGCGCTCTTGTCGGGATGCTGATTTTTCTCAATGGCTGGAATGTCCCCATGAATGGCTTCGCCCAAATCATGAACAATGCACATCTTGAGAATCTTAAGCATGTCCATGCCAGCAAGCTCGTCCGAGAAAGTCATAGCCATCAGGCACAGGCGCCATGTATGTTCGGCTGTGCTTTCCGCCCTGCCCGTCGAGGTGTGAGAGCTTCGAAGCACGCTCTTGAGCCTTTCGGCCTCTTGAAGAAAGGCTAGACGGCCCTTGATGTCGTCGATATTCATGCCCGATTCTATAAAGCGCCTCATAACCCAGGTTGTTGCATGCCGAAAGCTCGGCTGAACCGCCAGAGACGTTCAAGCAAGGCTGTGCGCGTACGACCTAGCATTTATCGTGCAAAGAGCTAAAACTAAACGCAGCTGCATCTGGTTTTAAGCGGCACATGCTGATAGTCGGCTTTTGGCCGGCAGCGTCATTTCACGGGCTTCACCGGATAGCTGCCCTTGGCAGCCCGACTACGTGTGTCGAACGTCAGCATCTAGGCGCGACTACGTGTTCACGCTGTCGGCCAGGAGCCTCCATATGGCCTTGCTTGCAATAGGTGAAACTTGCCCTTATATTTCAATAAACGTTGAATTATAGAAATATGAAAGAAACCCAGGTAATTCGCTCCCTTGCTGCCCTCGCACAAGAGGCTCGTTTGCGAGCATTCCGTGCGCTGGTGGTCGCTGGCCCCGAAGGCCTCACTCCCAGCGCTCTGGCCGAGCAACTGGGCATTGCGGCCAACACCTTGTCGTTTCATCTCAAGGAACTGACGAATGCAGGCCTCATCACCCAAGAGCGTCAAGGGCGCAACCTGGTCTACCGAGCCTCGTTTGAGGCAATGAATAACTTGCTGGGCTATCTGACAGAGAACTGCTGCCAAGGCACTACCTGCAGCCCAGCCTCCACCACTTCCTGCCATTGCTAAAGGAGCACACGATGAAGCGCTTTCACATCCACATGCACGTCGATGATCTGGCCCAGAACGTCGCTTTCTATTCCAAGCTGTTTGGAGCTGAACCAACGCGCCTGGAGAGCGACTACGCCAAATGGATGCTGGAAGATCCACGCATCAATTTTGCGATTTCCACCCGTGGCAGCGCACTGGCCGGGCTCGATCACCTCGGTTTCCAGGTCGATGACGCCTGCGAACTGACCGCACTCAAGGCGCAGGCCGAAGCTGCAGACATGGCAATGCTCGATGAAGGTGAAACCACCTGCTGCTATGCCCGCAGCGAAAAGCACTGGATCACTGATCCGCAAGGCGTGGCGTGGGAGCACTTTCACTCGCTAGGCAACATCCCTGTGTTCAATGAGTCAGCTGCTACGGCAGGCGCTGCCTGCTGCGCTTCTACGACCGTTGCTCCAGCTGCTACATCGAGCTGCTGCGGCCCTCGCTCGACCACTGACTCCCCCAAATCTTGCTGCTAATTCATCATGACCGATTCCGCCAAACCTTTGAATGTGCTATTTCTGTGCACCCACAACTCAGCCCGAAGCATTCTTGCTGAAGCGCTACTCAACGAAATAGGGAACGGGCGTTTCAAGGCGTATTCCGCAGGAAGCAGCCCACGCGACAACCAACAGCCAAACCCTTTGGGTCTGGAGGTGCTCCAGCGTGCAGGCATTTCTGTCGCCGGGTTACGCAGCAAAAGCTGGGACGAATTCGCCGGGTCAGATGCGCCGCAAATGGACCTGGTGATTACGGTATGCGACAACGCCAAGGGCGAGATGTGCCCGGTTTGGCCAGGCCATCCGGCTACAGCCCATTGGGGATACGCAGACCCGTCTGAAGGTGAGGCTTCACAAGAAGCTAAGCGAGAGGCCTTCCGGCAGACCATGCACCTGATGCGTCGCCGTCTTGATCTGCTGGTGAACCTGCCTCCCGAAAAGCTGCAGCTGGCTGTTCTGCAGAGTGCGGCACGCGAACTCTCAGCACACTAAAGTTATGAATCAACCCTGTGATGCCGCAGCCCTGCCGGCTGGCGACTCTTCCATGAGCGGTTTTGAGCGCTATCTCACGCTCTGGGTGTTCCTCTGCATCGTTGCAGGCATTACCTTGGGTCATCTCTTTCCGGGCCTGTTCCAGGCCATTGGAGTCATGGAGATTGCCCAGGTCAATCTACCTGTAGGCCTGCTGATCTGGGTGATGATCATCCCGATGCTGGTCAAGGTTGACTTTGGTGCGCTGGGCGAGGTGCGCCACCACATGAAAGGCATCGGCGTCACCCTGTTTGTGAATTGGCTGGTCAAGCCGTTCTCAATGGCTTTGCTGGGATGGGTGTTCATCCGCCATGTATTTGCCCCCTGGCTTCCTGCCGAGCAGATCGATAGCTATATTGCAGGTTTGATCTTGCTAGCTGCAGCGCCGTGTACGGCCATGGTTTTTGTCTGGAGCCGACTCACGGGTGGCGATCCTTTGTTTACGCTTTCGCAGGTTGCACTCAATGACGCCATCATGATCGTGGCGTTTGCCCCTCTGGTGGGCCTCCTGCTGGGCTTGTCGGCCATCACTGTGCCGTGGGCAACGCTGCTGGTGTCGGTACTGCTCTACATCGTAGTGCCGGTGATTCTTGCGCAGTGGTTCCGCCGCAAGCTGCTGTCCAAGGGGCAGGCATCGTTTGATCGCGTGCTGGGACTGATTGGCCCATGGTCGATGCTGGCTTTGCTGGCAACCTTGGTGCTGCTGTTTGCTTTCCAAGGCAACGCCATCTTGCAGCAGCCGCTAGTGATCGCGCTGCTGGCTGTGCCGATTCTGATTCAGGTGTTTTTCAACTCGGCGCTGGCTTACTGGCTCAATCGTGCCGTGGGTGAGAAGCACAGCGTTGCCTGTCCATCGGCTTTGATCGGAGCCTCCAATTTTTTCGAGTTAGCGGTAGCTGCCGCCATCAGCTTGTTTGGACTCCAATCGGGCGCAGCCTTGGCAACCGTGGTCGGTGTCCTGATTGAGGTGCCAGTGATGTTGCTGGTTGTTCGTGTCGTGAACCGCAGCAAGAACTGGTATCAAAGGAGCTGAGTCCAACGGCTGCTCTGGGTCGGTTCAGGGGCCTGAGTTCGCCGTCTTGAAGCACAGTCATTGGACCGGCTAAAGCGGAGTTGGCTGAGTTCCGACAATGGCGATGTCGGCAGCACCTTCAATACCGGTCATCCCGGCCGCTGCGAGCCCGGTTGCCCAATGACCGCTGTGTTGCTGAGACCGTGAGTCCAGCGTGTGGCCGCGACCGCTTGAAATCGCTGCATCGCGCTCACAAGCACCTTTGGATCAAACATCCACAAGGACGGCTCCGCCTTGGTTGTCTGTCAAGCCTCATCACTCGCCCTCTCGCCCCGCCACCCCTCCACGACACATCGCCACAACGGGCACGGACGCAGGCGCCGCCCCCCCTCCCGCATCCTCCACGCAACAGTCAACGAACTTTACATACCTCTTCACCGTTACTTTACGCAACAGAAATAAATGCAACTCATTTTTATTAACAATAAGAGGTTGGTTCAACGGAAAGTGAAATGAATAAAGTCCAACAAACACGTCCACCAGCCAGTCTCTCTCAGTTGTCATGGGCCGTCGGCCTGTGTCTGACGGGTGCGGCGGTTCATGCGCAGACGGCGCCTCGCGCGCTGGATACGGTAACGGTGAAGTCTTCGGCCGAGGTGCCGGTCAAGGCCGATTCAGCCTCTTCGGCCAAGTTCACAGCGCCGCTGCTCGATACGCCGAAGACGGTGCAGATCATCAATGAAGAGGTCATCAAGCAGACTGGCGCGACCAGTTTGCAGGAGGCGCTGCGGTCGTCGCCGGGCATCACGTTCGGCAATGGCGAGGGTGGCAGTCCGTCGGGGGATCAGCCGTTCATTCGCGGCATGGATGCGCAGTCGAGCACGTTTGTCGACGGCATGCGCGACATCGCTGCGGGCACGCGCGAGGTGTTCAATCTCGAATCTGTCGAAGTGATCAAGGGCGCCGATTCGGCCTATGCGGGCCGTGGTGGCGCGGGTGGCTCGATCAATCTGGTGACCAAGAAGGCGCAGGCCAACGACTTCATTTCGGGCGATGTGGGTCTGGGTACCGACAACTACAAGCGCGCCACGGTCGATGTGAATCGGGTGGTGAGCGAAGGCGTTGCGGTGCGCCTGAATGCGATGGCGCACGACGCCGACGTGCCCGGCCGCAACGGCCCAAGCAACCAGCGCTGGGGCATTGCGCCTTCGGTGACGTTTGGCCTTGGCACGCCTACCGAGGTTTCGCTCGCGTGGCAGCATCTGCAGACCGACAACGTGCCCGATGGCGGCGTGCCTTACCTCTATTCGAACAGCGCCATGGCCAAGCTGCCGGGCGGCAGCGTGGTGCGACCGACCTACGGCGGCAACCGCGAGAACTGGTATGGACTGACGGGGCGCGACTACGAGAAGGAAAAGAGCGATCTGCTCACCGGCACCATCGAGCACAAGTTCAGCGACACCAACAAGTTCCGCAACAGCCTGCGCTACAGCCGCTCCAAGCAGGACTATGTGTGGACCCAGCCCGACGACAGCAAGGGCAACGTCGCCAAGGACCCTGGCTATGTCTGGCGCCGTGGCAATGCGCGCGTCAACGAAGTGACGACGCTGCAGAACGTGTCGGAATTCACCGGCAAGGCGCAGGCCGCTGGCGTGGATCACAGCTTCTCGCTGGGTCTTGAGTTGTCGAAGGAAAAGTCCGACGTGCGCTCGACTGCCATCCAGGACTCGACCACCACCAACTGCACTGCCGCGAGCACCTGGTGCGCGTCGCTCACCGACCCGGACAGCTCGGCCGCATGGGACTACGCCTGGTCGCTGCCCGCCGTGCCGACCAAAAACAAGATCGACACGGTCGCGCTCTACGGTTTCGACACGATGAAGTTCAATGACCAGTGGTCTCTCAACGCCGGGCTGCGTGTCGATCACTACAAGGTCAGCTCGACCTCGTCCACCTACGACATCAGCCGCAGCGACACGCTCGCCAACTACCAGCTCGGCGTGGTCTACAAGCCCGCGCCCAATGGCAGCATCTACGCGAGCATCGGCACCTCGTCGCGCCCCGGTGGATCGTCGCTCGGCAACGGCACGGAAGACCTGACCATCACCACCGATGCGCTTGCCGACCTCAAGCCCGAGAAGACGCGTGCCATCGAACTGGGCACCAAGTGGGACGTGCTCGACAAGCGCCTGGCGCTGACCGCCGCCCTCTTCCGCAATGACGTCACCAACGTCCGCATCACCGAAAACGGCGTCACCTACATGGGCGGCAACAAGGTGGTCAACGGCGTCGAACTGGGCTTCTCGGGCAACGTGATGCCCGGCCTCAGCGTGTTTGGCGGCTACACCTTCATGGACAGCGAACAGAAGGACATGGGCGTAGGCAATGTCGCCAACGGCCTGCCATTCATCAATACGCCCAAGCACAGCGCCAGCATCTGGACCACCTACAAACCCATGCAGAAGCTGACGTTGGGCCTCGGCATTTACGCGCAAAGCAGCGTGAATCAGGGTTACGCGGTTTCCACAGCGGACGGCGGCATCGTCACCAAGGGGGCGGCGGGCTATGCGCGCTTTGACGCCATGGTGTCCTACCAGATCGACCACAACCTGACCCTGCAGCTGAACGCCTACAACCTCGGCGACAAGGTCTACTACAGCGGCGTGCGCTCGCCGCACTATGCCACCATCGCCGCCGGCCGCTCGGCCGTGGCTTCGCTGAAGTTCACCTACTGATGCAAGTTTGACGACGCAAACCACAAGAGCGCGTCGTCATCCCCTCGCTGCCGCCCGTTCGCGACGAGGGGATTCACACAAACAAAAGTTCATCACCGATATGCAGGAATCCCCGCATTCAGGAGCGGGCCTACGAAGCACGCAGGGCGTTTGAACAAGCACCGCAACGACGCGATATGCCCCATTTCGCCGCCTCCAAACGATTGACCAATCGCTGCCAAAGGCAGTGTCGTGGATTCTGCAAAGAATCAAAGAAAGTCATCACACCATGATGCTTCGCATTCCCGCTCTCTTGTCTCCCGACGAGGTAAGGCTATGCCGCAAGGCGCTCGAAGAAGCCCAGTGGCAGGACGGCCGCACCACGGCCGGAAGTCTCGCCATTCAGGTCAAAGCCAATCTGCAACTGCCGGTAGACAGCCCGGTCGCGCAGAGCATAGGCAACCGCATTCTCGACCGGCTGGGGCAGAACCCGCTGTTCATGTCTGCCGCCCTGCCCCTCAAGGTGCTGCCGCCGCGCTTCAACCGCTATGAGGGCGGCGGCACCTACGGCAATCACATCGACAACGCCTTCTTCAACATCCCGGGCACGCCGATCAAGGTGCGCACCGACGTATCAACCACGCTGTTTCTCAGCGATCCCGATGAGTACGAAGGCGGCGAGTTGATCGTCGAAGACACCTTCGGCCACCAGAGCGTGAAGCTGCCTGCGGGCGACGCCATCGTCTACCCCGGCACCAGCCTGCACCGCGTGAACCCGGTGACTCGCGGCACACGCTACGGCAGCTTTTTCTGGACACACAGCCTCGTCGCCTCCGATGAAAAGCGCCGCGTGCTGTTCGACCTGGACCAGCAGATCCAGTCGCTTACCCAGCGCCACCCCGGCGACGCCAGCCTCGCGCCGCTGTCGGGCACTTATCACAACCTGCTGCGCATGTGGGCGCAGGCCTGAGCGGAGGGAGCGTTGATGCAACAAGCCTTCACACAAGACAACACATCCACCCCGAAATCACTGCTGGAGCAACCCTTCAGCCATGTTCTGAACGAAGCCAATCTGCGCCCCACCCTCTCGCGCATTCAGGTGCTGCGGCTGTTCATCGCCAATCCCATCCATTCGATGAACATCGTCGAGGTCTACACTGCCTTGCTGCACGCGGGTATCCGCATCAGCATGGCGACGGTGCAGCGCACACTCAGCCAGCTGGAGCTGGGCGGCATTCTTCTCAGAAACGCGAGCAGCGGAAAATCATCATTCAGCCTTTGCAAGCGCTGAATGGGCCTCACACTTCAGTCAGCGATCCAGAAGGATTTTTGCAAGGTGGTATCGGCCGCGAACGCGCGCAGCTTGTCTTCCAGCCGCGCCCAACCCATCTGTTCGGCTTGGAACATCGGCCCGCCCTGCGCGCGCGGAAAGCCGTAGCCGTTGACGTAGACCGCGTCGATGTCGCTCATGCGCTGTGCGATGCCTTCATCGAGCAGGCGCTTGCCCTCGGCGGCGAGCGCGAGCACGCAACGTTCCACGATTTCCTCGTCGCTGATGCTGCGGGCATGGTAGCCACGGTCGGCGCGCCATTGGTCGATCATCGTGCGCACCCGCAGATCGGACGTGGCTGCGCGCGACCCTGATTCGTAGCGATACCAGCCAGCACCTGTTTTCTGCCCGTAGCGTCCTGCCTCGCATAGACGATCCGCAAACACCGAATAGTCGGTGCCGGGGTTCTCTTGGGCGCGGCGTTTGCGGCCCGCCCAGCTGAGTTCAAGCCCGGCCAGATCACCGACTTTGAAAATACCCATGGCAAAGCCGAAGCGCTCGAGCGCCGCGTCGATCTGCTCTGGCGCTGCGCCCATGTTGACCAGGTCGTTCGCGGCTGCGTTGTACTTGGCGTACATGCGATTGCCGATGAAGCCGTCGCACACGCCCGCAAGCACCGGCAGCTTGCCCAGCGCCTTCACGAGCGCAAAGCTGCGCGCGAGCGTGGCATCGCTCGTCACGTCGCAGCGCACCACCTCCACCAACCTCATAATGTTGGCGGGACTGAAAAAATGCAGACCCACAAAGCGCGCACGGTAGCTGACGCTCGCGGCCAGCAGGTTGGCGTTCAGCGCCGAGGTGTTGGTGGCGATGATCGCGTCGGCACGCACATGGGCCGCGATGTCGGCGAGCACCGCCTCCTTCACCGCATAGTCCTCAAACACCGCCTCGATCACCAGATCGGCATCAGCCAACGAATCCATCCGCGTCGAGGTGACGAGCCCCATCTGCCGCTCCTCAGCGTCGGCCTCGCTCACCCGTCCCTTCTGCACCTGCCCCGCAAAGTAGGTGGCAATGTAGGCACGCCCGCGCAGCAGCACCTCCTCGGACCGATCCACCACGCTCGCGACGCGGCCACTGTTGAGCACGGAGATTGCGATGCCCAGACCCATGGTGCCCGCGCCGATGATGCCGACATGCCGCAGATCTTCGGCCGTGGCCTCGTCGATTCCATCGAGCACGGCGGCGCGCTTCTCTGCCTCCAGCACATGGCTTGCGGCCTTGGCTGCGTAGCTTTCTTCCGTTGTCGTCATCGTCAATTTCTCCGTCGTTGAATGCGCAGCAGATTCAGAGCTTGCTGAGCAGCTCAGGCACAGCCACGAACAGATCGGCCACCAAGCCGTAATCCGCCACCGAGAAGATCGGCGCTTCTTCGTCCTTGTTGATCGCAACGATCACCTTGGAATCCTTCATGCCGGCCAGATGCTGGATCGCGCCGGAGATACCGGCTGCGATGTACAACTGAGGCGCAACGATCTTGCCCGTCTGGCCGACTTGCAGATCGTTGGGTGCGTAGCCTGCGTCCACCGCTGCGCGGCTTGCGCCGATGGCTGCGTTCAGCTTGTCGGCCAGCGGCGTCATCACTTCGGTGAACTTCTCGGCCGAGCCCAGCGCGCGACCACCGGAGACGATGATCTTGGCTGCTGTCAGCTCGGGACGGTCGTTCTTGGTGACTTCGCGGCCCACGAAGGCGCTCTTGCCGGAATCGGCCACTGCGGCAACCGTTTCAACGGTAGCGGAACCACCCGTTGTTGGCGCTGCATCAAAGCCTGTTCCGCGAACGGTGATGACCTTGGTGCCGTCCACAGACTGCACGGTGGCAATCGCGTTACCCGCGTAGATCGGGCGCTCGAAGGTGTCAGCCGAAACCACCTTGGTGATGTCGCTGATCTGTGCCACGTCCAGCTTGGCAGCAACGCGCGGAGCCACGTTCTTGCCTGCGGCTGTGGCGGGGAACAAGATGTGGCTGTAGTTCGACGCGATGGCCAGAACTTGGGCAGCAACGTTCTCGGCCAGGCCATTCTTCAGGCTTACGCCTTCAGCCAGAATCACCTTGGAAACGCCAGCGATCTGGGCTGCGGCTTGGGCTGCAGCGGCTGCGCCTTCACCAGCGACGAGCACATGAACATCAGCGTCGCAGGCCTTGGCGGCGGTAACGGCGTTCAGCGTGGCGCTCTTGATCGAAGCGTTGTCGTGTTCTGCAATAACGAGTGCGGTCATTTCAGTTGTCTCCTTTTCAGATCACTTTGGCTTCGTTCTTGAGCTTGTCGACCAGCGCTGCCACATCAGGCACCTTCACGCCAGCGCCACGCTTGGCGGGCTCGGAGACCTTCACGGTCTTCAGACGCGGGGTCACATCAACGCCCAGGTCTTCAGGCTTGAACGTGTCCAGCTGCTTCTTCTTGGCCTTCATGATGTTCGGCAGAGTCACATAACGTGGCTCGTTCAAACGCAGGTCGGTGGTGATGACGGCAGGGATGTTCAGGCTCAGGGTTTCCAGGCCACCGTCCACTTCACGCGTGACCGAGACCTTGTCGCCAGCGACTTCGACCTTTGAGGCGTTGGTGGCTTGGGGCAGATCGGCCAGCGCAGCCAGCATCTGGCCGGTCTGGTTGGAGTCGTCGTCGATGGCTTGCTTGCCGAGGATGATCAAACCGGGCTGTTCCTTGGCGATCAGCGCGTTCAGCAGCTTGGCGACGGCCAGAGGTTGGAGCTCTTGCGTTGTCTCGACCAAGATGCCGCGATCCGCGCCGATGGCCATCGCGGTGCGCAGGGTTTCCTGGCACTGCGTGACGCCGCAGGACACCGCGATCACTTCCGTGACCACGCCCTTTTCCTTCAGGCGAACGGCTTCTTCGACGGCGATCTCGTCAAACGGGTTCATCGACATCTTCACGTTCGCAATGTCCACACCCGTGCCGTCCGATTTGACTCGAACCTTCACGTTGTAGTCCACCACGCGTTTGACAGGGACAAGTACTTTCATATGCGTTCCTCTACTTCAACTTGGATCATTCATTCAACCTGCGTGCGACCCGCTCACAGCACGCCGCTGGCGGCAAGGGTCTTCAACTGGTCAGCGTTCATCCCCAGCACCTCGGCCAGCACTTCCTGCGTGTGCCCGCCGAGCGTGGGCGGCGCGAAGCGCACCGGCAAGCGCTCGCCATCCACCCGCAGCGGCGGCGCAAACACATGCACCTCGCCCGCCTTGGGATGCGGCAGCGTCTTGAGCAGCCCGGCCTTTGCTACCCGCTCGGAGCGGATCGCCTCCAGAATGCCCAGCACTTCCCCGCAGGGAATGCCATGCGCGGCCATGCGCTCAAGCAGCCAGGCCTTGGGATGTCGACGGATTTCCTCCATCAGCATCGGCAGCAACACGAGCCGGTTTTCGCGGCGCAGCAGGTTGGTGCAAAAGCGCGGGTCGTCAACCAGATCGTGGCGCTCGAGCACCTTGCGGCAGAAATTTTCGTACTGCGCGTTGTTGCCCACCGTGATGATCAGCTTGCCATCCGCCGCATCGAACACGCCATAAGGCACGATGGAGGGATGGGCGTTGCCATATTTCTCGGGCTCGTGGCCCAGCTGCAGGGCCTCCAATCCGTAGTAGGCACTCACAAGAAGCCCGCAGTCGAACAGCGCGACATCAAGCTTGCGCGGCTGCCCATCGATCTGGCGTTTGAACAGTGCACCCAGAATCAGCTGCGCCGTGTACATGCCGGTGAACATGTCGACCACCGCGACACCGAACTTGAGCGGCGGCGTGTCCTTTTCGCCGTTCAGCGACATCAGGCCCGATTCGCCCTGCACCACCATGTCGTAGCCGGGCCGTGCGCGCTCGGGGCCATGCTGGTCGTAGCCCGAGATATGGCAGTAGATGATTTTGGGATTGATCTTGAGGATGTCGTCGCAGGCGATGCCCAGACGCTCGGCATCGCCGCCCTTGAAGTTGTGCACCACCACATCCGATGTGGCCGCAAGCTGCAGCAAAATCTCGCGCGCTTCGGGGCGCTTCAAGTCCAGCGTGACCGAGCGCTTGTTGCGGTTCACGCTGTTGTAGTACGGCGTTTCGGTATCGCCAATCTTGATGCCCCAGTCGCGCGTGTCATCGCCGCGCAGCGGGTGTTCGATCTTGATCACGTCCGCGCCCATGTCGCCGAGCACCTGGGTGCTGAGCGGTCCGGCGAATACGCGCGTCAGGTCCAGAACGCGAATTCCTGGAAGCAATTGCATTTTGATCTCCTCGTGTGCTGGAATCAGAGCGCTTCCATTACGCGTTCCAGGCTCTGGTCGGCGTTGTCGAAATAATGGTCGAGCATCACCAGCCGCTTGGCGTAGTGCGACACGTCGAGCTCCCAGGTCATGCCGATGCCGCCGTGCAGCTGAATGCACTCCTCCGCCACCTTCTGGCCGTGGGTGCCGACGGCGTACTTGGCAGCAGCAAGGCGTATATCGCGATCGTCCGCATCGACAGTCATCGCAGTCAAAGCGAGCTGCGCTGCCGAGCGCATCTGCTCGAGCATCAGCAACACGCCCACCATGCGGTGCTGCAGCGCCTGGAACGAACCGATGGCCTTGCCGAACTGCTTGCGGATCTGCAGATAGTCGCGCGTCTTGAACATGATCTGCTCGATCAGACCCACGGCCTCGAAGCAGAGCATCAGCGTCGCATGTCGGTGCGCCTGCGCGAGTGCTGAGCCAACCATCTCGGTGCCCACCATCGCATCGGCGGGCAATATCGCATTGCTCAATACGACTGCGGAAAGCGATATGCCATCCACGCCGTGGCCCGGGCGCGCAGGTCCACACCCTCGCTCGCGATGGCATTGAACAGATAGCGCACGCCGAGTTCGTCAAGTTTCTGCTCGGTCTCCACACGCCATGCGTCCGGATCTTTGAGCGTCGCAAGCGAGGCCACACCGGCCGGATAGCCCGCGAGCACCTTGTCCACCGAATCGCCGAGCGCCCTGACATCTTCCACATCCATTTGCATGATCGTCTCCTCACAGGCCCAAGACAAACTTGGACAGAATGTTCTTCTGCACCTCGTTGGAGCCGCCGAAAATCGACAGCTTGCGATGGTTGAAGTAGTTATCGGTGGCAGTGAGCAAGGCCTCGGGGCTTTCGTCGAAGTCCGCCAGCGCGGGCGCGTGCACCGCCACAGCGCGAGAACCAGCCGCCTGACGCAGCAGCGAGAACAGCTCCTGCCGGATCTCCGTGCCAAGAATCTTGAGCACCGAGCTTTCCGGACCGGGCACGCCACCCTTTTGCGCGTTCAGCAGAATGCGCAGATTGGTCTCTTTCAGATTCGAAAGATCCATCCACACCTTCGCAAGCTTCTGGCGGAACAGCGGGTCGTCGATCAGCGGCCTGCCATTGCGAACCACCTTGGCCGCAATCGCGCGCAGCTTGTTGTAGAGCGAGATGCACAGGCCCACGCCCGCAATGCCGGTGCGCTCGTAGGTGAGCAGGTATTTGGCGCAATCCCAGCCACGGTTTTCCTCGCCGATGAGATTCTCGACGGGCACGCGCACATCGTTGAGGAACACCTCGTTGACCTCGTGTTCGCCGTTGAGCATGTAGAGCGGACGCACCTCGATGCCGGGGGTTCTCATGTCGATCAGCAGAAAGCTGATGCCTTCCTGCGGCTTGGATTCGCGGTCGGTGCGCACAAGGCAGAACATCATGTTGGCGTGCTGACCGAAGGTGGTCCAGGTCTTCTGACCGTTGACGATGTAATGTTCGCCGTTGCGCACGGCACTGGTCTTGAGCGAGGCGAGGTCCGATCCTGCGCCGGGTTCCGAATAACCTTGACACCACCAGTCCGCACCGCTGCGGATGCGCGGCAGCCAGCGCTGCTTCTGCGCGTCGGAGCCATAGCGCAGGATCACCGGTGCAAGCATGCTCACGCCGAACGGCAGAATGCGCGGTGCGTTGCCGACGGCGGTCTCGTAGTCGAACACATAGCGTTCCATCGGCGACCAGCCCGGGCCGCCCCACTCCACCGGCCAGTGGTTCACCAGCCAGCCTTCGGCGTCGAGCAGGTTGTGCCAATGCACCTGTTCGTCCTTGGTCAGGCCAAGGCCGTTGCGCGTGCGTTCTATATAGTCGGGTGGTACCCGGGTCTGCATGAATTCGCGCACCCGCGCGCCCAGCAGCTGTGCTTTGGGAGAAAGTTCGTTCATGGTGTGGCTCCCTCGGTTCAGAAGATTTCGAACAGGCCAGCCGCGCCCATGCCGCCGCCCACGCACATCGATACCACACCCCATTGGGCCTTGCGGCGACGGCCCTCCTGCAGCAGGTGACCGGCCATGCGCGTGCCGCTCACGCCAAATGGGTGGCCAATGGCGATCGCGCCGCCGTTCACGTTGAGGCGCTCCAGCGGAATGCCAAGCTTCTTCTGGCAATACAGCGCCTGCGAGGCGAAGGCCTCGTTGATCTCCCAGAGGTCGATATCCTCGATCTTCAAACCGAAGCGCTTGAGCAGCTTGGGGATCGCGAACACCGGGCCGATGCCCATTTCATCAGGCTCGCAACCCGCCACCGCCAAGCCACGGAACGCGCCCATGGCCTGCAGGCCACGGCGCTCGGCCTCGAGCGCATTCATCATCACCACGGCGGCCGAACCATCCGCGAGCTGCGACGCATTGCCTGCGGTGACGAACTGGTCATCGCCGCGCACCGGCTTGAGCGCGGTGAGGCTTTCAAGCGTCGTGTCCACACGATTGCAGGTATCGAGCGCCACCTCCACCGCCTTGCGCGACGCGGCCTTGGTGGTCTTGTCGATCACCTCCATCTCGGTCTTCACGCGGATGATCTCGTCGGCGAACACGCCGGACTGCTGCGCCTTCGCGATCAACTGCTGGCTGCGCAGCGAGAACGCGTCCTGCTCCTCGCGCGTTACGCCGTAGCGCGCAGCGACGATGTCGGCGGTCTCGATCATCGGCATGTACATGGCAGGCTGGTGGCGCATCAGCCATTCGTCCTGGTCTTTGGCGATGTCCTCGGGCGAGCGCACAAAGCTGCGCGTGCCGGTCACGCTCTCCACACCGCCCGCGATGGCGACATCGACTTCGTCGGTAAGAATGCGCCCCGCCAGCATCGCGATGGCCTGCAGGCCCGACGAGCAGAAGCGATTGATGGTGGCGCCGCTCACCGTCACAGGCAGGCCCGCGCGCACCGCAGTCAGCCGCGCGATGTTGCCGCCGTTGCGGCCATAGGGGTTGGCGCAGCCGAGCACCACGTCGTCCACCGCGTCGCCTTCCACGCCCGCGCGCTCCACCGCCGCAGCAATCGACAGCGCACCCAGTTCGGGGCCGGACAACAGATTGAATTCTCCGCGCAGCGCCTTCGTGAATGGCGTGCGGGCATAGGAAACGATGACGGCTTCACGCATGGCGACTCCTTCGGAAGAAAGTGAAAAAATCAGTTGTCGAGTTGGATATTGGCTTTGCGTGCGATTGCTGCGTAAGCCGACACATCGCGCTCAATCAGCGCCTGGAACTGCGCAGGCGTGCTGCCTACCGGGCCAAAGCCCAGCACGTTCAGGCGCTTGGCGAATTCCGGGCTGTGCACTGCCTTGGCAACCTCGGCCGACATACGGTCGACGATGTCCTTGGGCGTCTTCGCAGGCGCGACCAGACCGATCCACGAGCCCTGCACGATCTCGGGATAGCCGGACTCGGCCATGGTCGGAATGTCGGGCGCACATTCGCAGCGCTGGGGCGCACTCACGGCCAACGCCTTGAGCTTGCCCGCCTTCACATGCGGCATGCCGCCTGTTGCGGGGTCGAAGATATAGTCCACAAGTCCGGCCATCAAATCGGGCATGACCTGCGCGCTGCCGTTGTAGGCCACATGGTTGCCCTTGATTCCGGAGGCCATCGAGAACATCTCGCCGAGCAGATGGCCTGTGGAACCCGGGCCGGTCGAGGCATAGCTGATCGGTTTGGTCTTGGCCCACGTGACGTAGTCCTTGAGGTTGTTCGCGGGCGTCGAGGCGCTGGTGAACATGAACAGCGGAATGTTGACCATGTGGCTCACCGGCGCGAAGTCCGTGGGCTTGTAGGGCAGCTTCTTGTTGAGCACCTGGTTGGTGGTGTAGGCCGCCGGAATCACGCCGAAGGTGTAGCCGTCGGGTGCGGAGCGCGCGAGCTGCGCGGTCGACACCTGCGTGTTCGCGCCGGGCTTGTTCTCGATGATGATCGACTGCCCCATCGACTTGCCGACGATCTCCATCAGCATGCGTGTGACGTTGTCGACCGGCCCGCCCGCCACATAGGGCACAAGCACCTTGACCGGCTTGGCTGGCCATTCCGCCGCGAGCACGCTGCCGCTCGCCAGTCCGCAGATACCGAGGACAAGGGCCGCAATCACCACACGGCGCGCTGTGGTCCGTTGTGTTGTCCGTTGATTCATTTGCTTTGCCATGACAAGTCTCCTCTCCAAAAGATGCGTTGAATGAAGCAATGCACGGGATGTGAGGTCAGGCCTGGTCGGTGGACGTCGCCAGTTGAATGCGCAGCTCGCGCTTCAACACCTTGCCCGATGGATTGCGCGGCAGCGCTTCGCAGATCACCAACCGCTTGGGCGTCTTGAAGCCGCCGAGCTTGCCGCTGCAATGCGTGCGCAGTTCGTCGAGCGTGAGCGATGTGCCGGGCTTGAGGACCACGGCGGCGGTCACGCATTCGCCCCATTGCGCATCGGGCAGGCCGATGGCCGCGACCTCGGCGACCTGCGGCAGTTCACAGACCACGCGCTCGACCTCAGACGAGGCGATGTTTTCGCCGCCGCTGATGATCATGTCCTTCTTGCGGTCGGTGAGGTACAGAAAGCCGTCCGCATCGAGATACCCCACATCGCCCGAGCGGAACCAGTCGCCAATGAAACAGGCGCGCGTCTTCGCCTCATCGCGCCAGTAACCGCGTGTAACCTTGGGGCCGCGCAGGCAGACCTCGCCCTGCTCGCCCGAGGGCAACGGGTTACCGTCGTCGTCCAGAATCGCGAGCTCGACATGGGCGAGCGCACGACCGGTGGAGCCGATCTTCTCGATCTCGCGGCCGGCCACCATCATGGTGTCGCCCGAGCAGGTTTCGGTCAGGCCGTATGCATCCACATAGCGCGCGTTGGTGAACAGCCCGGTGAATTCGCGGATGCGTTCCTCGGGCGTGCGCTCACCACCGCCGATCAACCAGCGAAAGCTGCCAAGGTCGTGTTGTGCGCGGCCTGGATGGCTCAGGCAACGGTTGAGCATCACTGGCGCCATCCAGCCGCCGGTCACCTGCTCGCTGGCAATCAGCGAGAGCGCGCGGTCGGTGTCGAAGTCGCGCTCGAGCACCAGCGCGCCGCCCGCCATCCACAGCGCAATACCGGGCAGGTCGTAGGCCCCCACGTGGTAGAGCGGCCCCACCACCAGCAACTTGTCGGTCTTGCCAAGGCCGAGCGCAGTGATGTGATCGAGACACTTCCAGGCCATGTTGCCGTAGGTGTGCATCACGCCCTTGGGGCGATCCGTCGTGCCGC
The DNA here is from genome assembly GCF_011305995.1 of Diaphorobacter sp. HDW4A. Classification (GTDB taxonomy): domain Bacteria; phylum Pseudomonadota; class Gammaproteobacteria; order Burkholderiales; family Burkholderiaceae_C; genus Diaphorobacter_A. Next base: position 2,464,442 of record NZ_CP049910.1, read on the forward strand.
TGGTGTACATCAGGCGGTAGAGATCATCGGGCCGCGATGGGTGCTGCGGCACGTCGGCCAACTGCTCGCCCGCAGAAAGCACACCGCTGTCGTTCTGCGCCGCTTCGTTCACCCAGATGGTCTGCAGCGCATCGGGCACCGAGGCACGCAGTTCCTCATCGGCCAGCAGCAGGCGCACGCCCGCATGCCCGGCGATGTAGTCCACCTCGTCCTTTCCGAGCCGGTAGTTCACCGGCAGGAACACCGCGCCAATGTGGCTGATGGCGAGCGACAGCTCAAGAAACGCGGCGCTGTTCTTCATGAGCAGCGCGACCACATCGCCCGCCCGCATGCCGCGCGCCGCCAGCAGCGCGGCTGCGCGCTCCACACGCTGCTGCAACTGCGCATAGCTCAGGCGCTGGCCGCCGTACACCAAGGCCAGCCGTTCGGGCTCGGTGCGCGCCCACCAGGCCACACTGGCACTGACTGACACCATTTTTCGTCTCCTTGAATCGTTGTTTCGATGGCCGTGCTCAATAACCCTTAGGCATCTTGAGTTCGTGGTTGGCCACGTAGTTCAGGATCATTTCTTCCGAGACCGGCGCAAAGCGGAACAGACGGCAGTCGCGCCACAGTCGCTCGACGTGGAATTCCTTGGCGTAGCCCATGCCGCCCATGGTCTGCATCGCGCGCTCGGTGGCCTTGGCGACAGCCTGCGCGGCGATCAGCTTGGCGGCGTTGGCCTCGTTGCTGTAGGGAAGATCCATGTCGAAATTGGTCGCGGCCTTGTAGTTCAACAGGCGCGCGGATTCGACCTCCACATGGCATTGCGCGAGTGGAAACTGCAGACCTTGGTAGCTGCTGATCGGCTTGTCGCCGAACACCTTGCGGTCGTTGGCATAGTCCACGGCCAGCTTGATCGCGAGCTCGCCCGTGCCCACCAGTCCGGCGGTGGTCACCATGCGCTCGGTGTTGAGCACATCAAGTAGTTCGCGCCAACCCTTGTGCAGCGTGCCGATCAGCTCGTCAGGCTCGATACGCACGTTGTCGAAGAACACGCTGCTCGAATCGAGCGTGCAGGTGCCCAGCTTATCGATGGGCGTGTGCGAGAGGCCTTCGCGCTTCACATCGATCATGAACATGGTGAGACCATCGGTGCGCGAGGTGGAATCCTGCAACTTCTTGGTGCGTGCGATCACCAGCATCTTGTCGGCGGATTCGACGCCGGTGATCCAGATCTTGCGGCCGTTCAGGCGCCAGCCATCACCATCCTGCGTGGCAAAGCTTTTTATCTCCAGCGTGTTGGTGCCCGCATCGGGCTCGGTCAGCGCCATGCAGAAGTTCATCTCGCCGCTGATGATCTTGGGCAGCAGCTCCTTCTTCATCTTCTCGTTGCCGAAGCGCGAGATCGACACGCCGCCGAAGATCGGGTTGATCATGAACAGCTGCCCGACCGTGGAGCCGCCGCCGGTCGCCGCGAGCGATTCGACAATCAGCGCCATCTCCATCATGCCGAGGCCACTGCCGCCGTGCTCTTCGGGTAAGGCCACGCCGCAGAGGCCAGCGTCGCAGACGGCCTTCCAGTACTCGGTGGGGAAGGACTTTTCCGCGTCCTTCTTGCGCCAGTATTCCAGCCCGAAACTCTCGCCGATCTGGCGAGCCGTTTCAATCATCATGCGCTGTTCGTCGTTGAGTCGGAAGTCCATGCTGTGCTCCGTTTAATCTGCTTGTTCGTTCGTGTGATCGTTCGTCTGGGCGTCGATACTCATTCGGCCTGGATGCCGGCGGTCTTGGCGAGCGCCTTCCAGCGCTCGATTTCCTTGGCGAGGAAGGCCTGCGACTGCGCTGGCGTGTCGCCCACGCCTTCCAGTCCTTCGTTGCTCAGCCACTTGCGCATGTCGTCGGATTGCAGAATCGTCACCATCTCCTGGTTGAGCTTCTGCACGATGGCGGCGGGTGTCTTGGCGGGCACGTACATGCCGTACCAGACGGCCGTGTCGAAGCCCGGCACACCGCCCTCGGCCACGGTCGGCATCTGCGGCCAGAGATTGGTGTGCTGCGCAGTGGTCACTGCAATCGCGCGCATTTTTCCGGCTTCGGCGTATTTCTTGGCGGTGGCCAGCGGGTCGATGACCATCTGGATCTCGTCACTCATCAGCGCCGTGAGCGAGGCGCTCGCGCCCTTGTACGGCACATGCGTGATGGGTGCCTTGGCGGCGGCCTTGAAGTATTCCGACGCGAAATGCACCGAGGTGCCGATGCCAGGCGTGCCGTAGTTCACCTTGCCGGGGTTCGCCTTGGCGTAGGCGATCAGCTCGGGCACCGTCTTGACCGGCAGGCTGTTGCTCACCAGCAGCGCGAAAGGCCCGCGCACCACCGTGGTCACGGCCACGAGGTCCTTGGTCACGTCATACGGCAGCTTGGCTTTGATGCCCGGTTCGGTCGCGATGGCGCCGCTGTGCAGCAGGATGGTCGTGCCGTCGGCGTCGCCGCGCACCGTCGCGTCGGTGCCGATGGTGCCGCCCGCGCCAGCCTTGTTGTCAACGATCACCTGACGGCCCATCTGCTCGCCGAGCTTCTGAGCGAGCTTGCGGGCCAGAATGTCCGAGGTGCCACCCGCCGAGTACGGCACGATGATACGCATCTGCTTGCCCGCCGGGATGGCGGGCGTGGTCTGCGCATTGACCGGAGCGGTCACGGCGGTCATGGCGCTCATCGCGGCCATGGCCGCCACCACCAGAGTCAGTCGGCGTGTGAACTTGAATTGCATGTTTGTCTCCTGATGAATTTCTGTTGTTCCGTTGTCAGATATGGATGGCCCTGCCGTAGGCGGCCAGCACCGCCTCGTGCATGGATTCGGAGAGCGTGGGATGCGGGAATACCGTCTCCATCAGCTCGGCTTCTGTGGCCTCCAGCGTGCCCGCGAGCACAAAGCCGTGGATCAGCTCCGTCGCCTCGGGCCCTACCAGATGCGCGCCCAGCAGCTCGCCGGTCGCGTCGTCGAACACGGTCTTGATGAAGCCCGCCGCTTCGTCGATGGCAATCGCCTTGCCATTGCCCTCAAGCGGAAACTTGCCCACGCGAACCTTCGCGCCGCTGGCACGCGCCAGCGCCTCGGTCAGTCCCACGCTCGCGCTTTGCGGATGGCTGTAGACGCAGGCGGGGATCAGCGCGTGCGACTGCTTGCCGCTGCGCTGACCAGCGATGTGCTCCACGCATTCGATGCCCTCGTGGCTGGCCTTGTGCGCGAGCATCGGCGCACCGGCCACGTCGCCGATGGCGAAGACGCCGGGCTCGGCTGTCTGTCCCCAATCACCGGTCTGGATGCAGCCGCGATCCACCGCGACGCGGGTCTTGTCGAGGCCAAAACCTTCGGTGTTGCCGACCAGTCCAATGGCGACGAGCACGCAATCCGCATCGAGCTGGTGCTTTGCAGCGCCCTGCTCCACCTGCAGCTCGACACCGTTTGCGCCCACCTTGGCATCGACAAGCCGCGCGTCAGTCATGAAGCGGATGCCCTCCTTGGCCATCGCCGCCTGCACAAAGGCGCTCACGTCCTCATCACCCGCAGGCAGCGCGCGCGGCGCGGCCTCGATGACGGTGACCTTGGAGCCGAGCGCGGCATAGAAGCTCGCGAACTCCATGCCAATGGCGCCTGCGCCGATCACGGCCAATGTGGCTGGCACTTGCTTAGCAGAAAGCGCATCGCGATAACCCCAGACACGCTTGCCGTCAAACGGCAGCATCGGCAATTCACGGGCTCGCGCGCCGGTCGCGATGAGGGTGTTCTTCGCCTTGATGGATTGCTTCGCGCCCTGTGCGTCTGTCAACTCGATCACGCCTTGGCCCGCCAGTTGTGCCGAGCCCATGAACACCGTCACGCCCGCCTTCTTGAGCAGATGGGCGACGCCTCGATTGAGCCGTTGCGATACCTGGCGCGAGCGCGCCATGACCTTGGTGAAATCGACCGTGGGCTCACCCACCGTGATGCCGAGTGCATCGGCGTGGCTGATGCGGCGCAGCGTGTCGGCCGTGTGCAGCAGCGCCTTCGTTGGAATGCAACCCCAGTTCAGGCAGATGCCACCGAGGTTTTCGCGCTCGACCAGCGCGGTACGCAGTTGGAGCTGTGCGGCCCGGATAGCGGCCACATAGCCGCCGGGGCCGCCGCCGATGACGACGACGTCGAACTCGTTGGGAGTTTTGGATTCTGTGACCATCATTGCACCAACAATCCCGCAGGTTGCGACAGCGCCTGCACGATGCGCTTGAGGAACTTCAGCGCCGTGACGCCATCGAGCACGCGGTGGTCGGCCGACAGCACCATGCCCATTTCGCGGCGGATCACGGGCTGGCCGTTCGCGTCGGGGCGGAACAGCTCGCGCACGCTGCCCACGCCCAGAATCATGGCCTGGCCGGGATTGATGATGGAGGCCATATAGGTCACGTCATGCATGCCCGCGTTGGACACGGTGATCGCGCCGCCCTGCATTTCTGCGGCGCTCAAGCGGCCCGCCTGCACCCGACCGATCAGCTCGGCAGACTGCCTTGCGACCACGCCAAGGCTCTGCTGGCCCACCGCACGCAGCACCGGTACCATCAGGCCCTTGTCGCTGTTCACCGCCATGCCGACATCGGACGCGCCGAGGCTCAGAATGCCTTGATCGGTCCACACGCGATTCACCTCGGGCATGGCATCGAGCGCCTGCCCGACTGCCGCGAGCACGAAATGGTTGAGCGTAAGTTTCTGGCGGGTTTGCGCCGCGTTCATCTGTTGGCGCAACTGCATGAGCGCGCTGACCTCGGCCTCGACCGACAGATAGAAATGCGGAATCTGCTGCTTGGCCTGCGTGAGGCGCTGGGCAATCGTGCGCTCCAGGCCGCTGGGCTCGCGCAACGTGCCTGCGGCCTGCGCCGGTGCCGTCTGTTGCGTCACCGTTTGCGGTTTGGATTCGCTTGCGGACAGCACATCACGCGCACGGATTCGCCCGCGCGGGCCGGAGCCCGACACCGCGGCCAGATCAACACCCTTCTGCTGCGCGATGCGGCGCGCCAAGGGCGTCACTGGAACACGCTGTCCCGCTGGAACTGCAGCCACAGCAGGAGCGGAAATGACTTGTGCTGCGGGCTTGGTATCAACAGGCACCGCCGGAGCAACCGCCACCGGCGCGGCGACGCCCTCGCCCGCCACGCCGTCATCCCAGTAGCCGATCACCGCGCCGCAGGGCAGCGTTGCGCCAACTTCAGCCACGGATTCGAGCATCACGCCGTCGGCTTCCGCGCCGATCTCGTTCGCAGCCTTTTCGGACTCGACCACGAAGATGCTCTGCCCGGCCTTGAAGGCCTCGCCGGGCTTGACCATCCATTCGACCAGCGTGCCTTCCGTCATCGTCAGGCCCAGTTTGGGCACCAGGAGTTCGCGTCGCATGGCTTACTTTCCTGTGAACTGCGCGGGGCGCTTTTCGAGGAAGGCGCTGCAGCCTTCATGCGCATCCTTGCTGTCGAGCACCAGACCGATGATGGCCTGCTCGTGCGCAAGCGCTGCGCCCAGCGGCATCTCCGCGCCATCACGCAGCGAGCGCTTGAGCAGCTTCAAGGTCAGCGGCGACTTCTGCGCAATCTGATCGGCGAGCTTCATGGTCTCGTCCATCAGCGATTCGCGCGGCACGGTGCGGTTGCACAGGCCCAGATCGACGGCCTCGGCGGCGGTGATTTGGTTGCCGGTGAACATCAGCTCCTTGGCGCGGCACAGCGGCACCTGGCGGATGATGCGCTGCGAACCGCCCGCGCCGGGGAACAGGCCGAGGTTGATTTCGGGAAGGCCGAGTTTGGCCTCCGCGGCCACTAGACGCAGGTCCAGCGTGAGCAGCAGTTCGGTGCCTCCGCCGAGCGCCCAGCCGTTGATCGCGCCGATGGTCGGCTTGTCGCAGATCTCGAAGCGGCGGAACACGCGGTGGATCACCTCGGCAAATTCCTCGTAGTGCGCAAGGCCCTGGCGACTGTTGAGATCGGCGATATCGCCGCCCGCCACAAAGGCCTTGTCGCCTGCGCCGGTGATGACGATCACGCGCACGCTGGCATCCTTTTCCAGATCGGTCAGCGCGGATTCGAGCGCCAGCAGCGTAGGCACGTTCAGCGCGTTGAGCGTCTTGGGGCGGTTGATGGTCAGCACGCCCACGGCGCCACGGCGTTCGCAGAGGATGGGGTTTTGTTCGTCGGACATGATGTGTTCTCCTGAATCTGTTGTCTGCTGTACGGCTGTTCTGTTGTTCCTGTCAGGCCAGCGTCTTGCGCACGGCGTCTTTCACGCGATCTGCGGTGACGACGTAGCCCTTCTCCAGCGAGCTGGCGAACGGCGCAGGCATGAACGGCGCGGCCACGCGCAGCACCGGCGCATCCAGCTCGTCAAAGCCCTCGTCGGCGATGGTCGCGACGATTTCGGCACCCACACCGAAGGCCTGTACGGCCTCATGCACCACCACCGCACGGTGGGTACGTGACAGAGATTCGAGCACCGCCGCCTTGTCCCACGGCTGGATGGAGCGCAGATCGAGCACCTCTGCCTCGACGCCTTCCGTCGCCAATTCCTCGGCCGCCTTCAGACAGATGCCAACGGTCGCTCCGTAGGTCACCAGCGTCACGTCGCGGCCCTCGCGGGCGATCCGCGCCTCGCCGATGCGCACGGTCTGCGCGGTGTCGACCTGGCCCTTCTGCGCATACATGGCCTTGTGTTCGATGAACATCACCGGATCGGGATCGGCAATCGCCGCGCGCAGCAGGCTGTAGGCGTCCTGCGGGTTCGAGGGGCACACGACCTTGAGGCCGGGGACGTGCGCCAGCCAGGCCTCGAGACACTGCGAGTGCTGCGGCCCGGCGCTCAGGCCACCGCCGTGTGGCGTGCGCAGCACCATCGGCACGGAGCCCTGCCCGCCGAACATGTAGCGTGCCTTGGCGGCCTGATTGACCAGCGCATCCATGGACAGCGTGATGAAGTCCATGAACATGATCTCGACCACGGGTTTGAGCCCCGTGAGCGCCGCGCCCACGGCCGCCGAGGTAATCGACGACTCCGATATCGGCGTGTCGATCACGCGCTCCTCGCCGAACTGCTCCAGCAGCCCACGCGTGGCCTTGAACGAGCCACCCGCGTGCGCCACGTCTTCGCCCATCACGATCACGCTGGCGTCCTCGGCCATGCTGTCGGCGAGGGCCTTGGTGACGGCGTTCACATACCGCATTTCCGTCGTGCCGTTCATGCGCGTGCCTCCTGCTTTCCTGTTTGTGTGTAGACATCGCGGATTGCGTCCTCGGGCCGTGGCAGCGCATCGGCGCGTGCGGCCTCGGTCGCGGCTTCCACCTCGGCGTGGATGGCCTGGTCGATGGCGGCGGTATCCACGCCCGCTTCCTGCAGCAGCTTGCGCGCGGCGGTCAGCGGATCGTGCTCATGCACGGATTCGAGTTCGCCCGCGTCACGGTACTTCTGCGCGTCGCCTTCAAAGTGACCGCGCACCCGCGTCGTGCTGCACTCGAGTACATAGGGGCCTTTGCCCGCGCGCAGCTGATCGGTGGCGATGCGGGTGGCTTCGGCGACCGCCTGCACATCATTGCCATCGACCTGCGCATACGTCACCGAGAACGCCTCGGCGAGCTTTTCGAGCTTGGCAGCGAACTGGCGCGAGGTGGGCGAAAACTCCGACCAGCCGTTGTTCTCGCAGACCAGCAGCAGCGGCGTCTTCCAGAGCGACGCCATGTTCAGCGTCTCGTGCAGCACGCCCTCGGCCATCGCGCCGTCGCCGAAGAAGGCCACGGCCACGCCCCCGGTCTTGCGCGCCTTGTGCGCCATCGCGGAGCCCAGCGCAATCGGAATGCCCGCGCCAACGATGCCGTTCGCACCGAGAATGCCAAGGCTCAAATCGGCCACGTGCATCGAGCCGCCACGGCCCTTGCACAGGCCTCCTTCGCGGCCCATGATCTCCTTCATGAAGCCGGTCACATCCATGCCGCGCGCCAGCACATGGCCGTGGCCACGGTGGGTGGTGGCAAGCGAATCCTGCTTCAGCAGCGCACTCGCCACACCAGCTGCGACGCCCTCCTGGCCGATGCTCAGGTGGATGAAGCCCGGCACCTCACCATTGGCGAAAAGCCGCGTGAGGGCCGTCTCCACATGGCGGATCAGGCTCATCGTGCGGTAGAGCGCGGAGAGCGCCTCCACATCGAACGAAGCCGCCGCCGAATTTTCAGCTTTCTTCTTGTCAACTGACATTGCGCTCTCCTCCAGTTGCGTTGTCCTGTTCATTCAGGTGAAAGCTGCCGACGATGCGGTCCACGCTGTCGTCACCCCGCACCCACACATTCCACTGCCCGGGCTGCTCGGCATTGGCCTCGCCGCCCGCAGTCACCGTGTCGCCGATGAAGACCGGCTTCACGAAGCGCACGTCGAGCGCCACATCGGCCAGCGCCGCACCGCCGAAATTGCGCGCGATGCACTGGAAGATCAGGCAGAGCGACATGGTTCCGTGGGCAATCTGGCGGCCCATCGGCGTTGTGGCCGCAAATTCGGCGTCCACATGCAATGGGTTGAAATCGTTGGTGAGTTCGCCGTAGGTCTGGATGGAGTCGGCAGTCACCAACAGGCTGCAGGTCTGCAGCGTCGAGCCCAAGCTCGAGGATGAATGAGGTTTCTGGTTCATGGTCATGCCGCCCAGATCAGGGAGAGTTGCGCTTCGAACAGCGCGCGGCCGTCGATGCCTGAGCCCGTCACCTGCAGCTCCACATATTTGCGTTCACGGCGCACTTCCTTACTCAGACAGCGCACCGCGATGTGCATGGCTTCACCCGGTTGGGGCAGATGACGCATCTGTAGCCGCTGGCGGGCGTGCATGTTGCCCGGCGGGCGCGGTGTCACCAGGTTCAGGTAGCCGCGCATCATGTTGATCACGGCCATGCTCGCAGCTTCCGCGCCGCTGCCGACCGAGCCGCCAAACAGCGATTGCCAGCGCGCGGCCTGCATCGCGTCGTAGACCTCATCGCGCTCGCCCATCAGGGCACCGGGCACGAAGTCGTCGAACAGAATGGGTTTCGTGGTTTCCGCAGCGCTCATTTCGATGTCTCCAGAATCGCCTCGACGATCGGCAGCGCCATGCCCTGCACGTCCTTGAAGCCGATGCGCACGCGCGAGCCAATTTCGAGCGCGCCCTGCTGCACGGCAGGCAAGGCGTTGGCCATCACGCGAAAGCCCTCGTCCAGATCGACGATGGCGATCACATACGGCACCATGTCCTTGAACACCGGCAGCGGCGCGCGGTGCACGGTGGTGAAGGTCAGCACCGTGCCTTCGCGGCGCGAGGCGTTCCATTGCAGATCGCTGCTCTGGCACTGGTCGCACAGCGAGCGCGGAATGCACTGCACATGGCCGCAATTCGCGCAGCGCTGATAACGCAGTTCGCCTTGCGCGCAGCCGTCCCAATACGCCTTGGTCTGGGCGTTGGCGCGGGGCAGCGGATAGTTGGTGGTCATGTTCAAACTCATGCTCATCTCAGACTCCCAGCACCAGAGAACAATGGGCCGACAGAATGCCGCCGTCGCCGTGCACAAAGGCCAGCTTGGCATCGTTCACCTGCCGCGCATCCGCGTTGCCGCGCAGTTGGTGCACTGCCTCGACCGCATGGAACATGCCGCCCGCCGCGCCCGAATGCGCATACGACATCAGCCCGCCATGCGTGTTGCAGGGCAGCTTGCCGCCAAGGCACAGCTCGCCCGCCGCAGCCGCGATGCCCGCCTCGCCGCGCTCGAAGAAGCCGATGGATTCGAGTTCCACCGCCAGCGTGATCGTGAACGAGTCGTAGATCTGCGCCACATCGATGTCGCCCGCCTTCACCCCGGCCCGGGCAAACGCGGTGGCCGACGATGTCTTGCAGCCGAAATCGACCAGACTCGGCGCGGCGATGATGTGTTCGTGCGTGTGGCCCTGGCCCGCCCCGAGAATCTCCACCGCTTTGGCCTTGGTGTCACGCGCCGCGTCGCGGCTGCTGATCACCAGCGCTGCGCCACCGTCCGAGATCAAGCAGCAGTCCAGCATGTGCAGCGGATCAGCGATCATCTTGGAGGCCAGCACATCGGCTACGGTGATCGGCTCGCGCTTTTGCGCCTTGGGATGACGGCCCGCGTGGCGACGATGCTCGACCGCAATGGCCGCGAGCTGCTCGGACGTCACGCCGTACTGGTGCATGTAGTGCTTGGCGACCAACCCGTAAGAAGCTGGCACGCTGATGCCGAAAGGCCGCTCGAACTGCGGATGCCCCACCTCGGACAGCGCGGCGACCGCACCGTCGCGCGACAGACCCGTCAATCGGTTGTCGCCCGTGACCACCAGCACATGCTTGCACTGGCCGCTCGCCACCAGTGCGGCGGCGTTCATGATCATGATGCAAGCACTCGCCCCGCCCGCCTGGATCGCCAGACAGGTGCCGGGGTGAATGCCCAGATATTCACAGAACACCGACGCCAGCATCAGATGCGGCTCGGTGAACGAGTAGGCGCAGAGCACGCCGTCGATGTCGGAGAGCCGGAGCCCCGCGTCGGCCACCGCACCGATGGCGGCCTCGGCATGCAGCGCCATGCAGCTGCTGCCCGGCAGATCGCCGACGGCGGTGTCATACACGCCAGTGATGAATGCGTTCATCGTCATTGCTGCGCCCGCCTTATGGCTTGAAGCCCAGATCGCGCGCGATGATGTTGCGCTGGATGTCGCTCGTTCCCTCACCGATCACGTAGACAAACGCGTCGCGGTGAATGCGGCCGACCGGGTATTCGCGCATGATGCCCGCGCCTCCGTGGATACGGATCGCCTGCTCGCTCACCGCCAGCGCGGTCTCGGTGGCTGTGAGCTTGACGCGCGCGGCAGTGGCGGCGTCGAGCCGGTCCTGATCGACCATCCACGCGCCGTAGTACACCATCCACTTCGCGGCCTCGATCTGCGCCGACATGTCGGCCAGCTTGTGGGCCACGGCCTGGTAGTCGCCGATGCGCTTGCCCGCGACGATGCGGTCGTCCGCAAACGCCTTGGCCGCATCGAACGCCGCACGCGCCATGCCCAGCGCATTGGCGGCCACGCCGACGCGGTTTTCGCTCAGGCATTCGAGCAGCACGGGATAGGTGCCGGTGCGTTCGCCGACCAAGCAGTCGTCGGGCACGAAGGCGTCTTCTATATGAATGAGCGCTGTCTCGGAGCCTCGGATGCCTTCTTTCTTGAGCTTGTGGATGTCAAAGCCCTTGTGCGGCAGCTCGACAATGAACAGACTGATCGCATCGGTCTTGAGCTCAGGCGAAGTGCGCGCGGCCACCATCAGAAAGTCGGCAATCGGCGCGTTGGTAATGTAGAGCTTGCTGCCGCTGAGCCTCCAGCCGCCATCCACCTTCTCGGCCTTGGTCTTCATGGCGCGGATGTTGGAGCCGCCATCGGGCTCGGACAGTGCAAAGCCCGCGATCTTGTCGCCCGCGAGCGCGGGGCGGAAGAAGCGCTCCTTCTGGCTCTCGGTGCCGATCTTCCAGATGGGCCAGATCGACAGATGCGACTGCGCGGACCAGCTGGTCGCGAAGGCCTGGCTCATGTAGCTCAGCTCCTCGCGGACGATGCAGTCGCTCACCTTGTCCATGCCGGTGCCGCCATCGGCCTCGGGATAGCGCACACCCAGCAGACCCAGCTCACCCCAGCGCTTGAACACATGCTTGGGAAAGGATTCATTTTCTTCTGCCGCCTCGACCAGCGGAGCCAACTCCTCGCGGCACAGTCGGCGCACGGTGTCGCGAACCGCTTCGTGTTCGGGCGAAAAACCAAAGTTCAGGGACATGATGGAATCTCTAAAAAAGTTTTCTTGGTAGAGAATTTATTCCAAAAGAAAACCACAAATAAATAGGGTAAACCCTGTTTTTACAAACAATACATCGGATTTCTAATTCATAAAAGGAAAAACATTTCTTCATTACGAACGGATTGCATCGTGAGCTCCAACACTTCCAACCCAGTAACCTCCTCTGTGAAAACCGGCACGCACCGTCTTGATGCCCTGCTCAATGCCCGCAGCGTGGCGGTCGTGGGGGCGAGCGCCGATCCCGGCAAGATCACTGGTCGCCCCATCGCCTATATGCGCGCCCGTGGCTACACGGGCGCGATCTACCCGGTGAACCCGGGCCGTACCGAAGTGCAGGGCCTGCCCTGCTACGCCAGCATCGCGGCCATCGGCAAGCCGGTGGATCTGGCCATCATCGGCACCGCTGCCGCCAACGTGGAGCCTGCCGTGCGCGAAGGTATCGCGGCGGGCGTGAAGGCATTCGTGATCTTTTCGTCGGGCTTTGCGGAACTCAATGAGGCCGGTCGCGCGCTGCAGCTCCGACTCACCCAGTTGGCGCAGGAGCACGGCGTGGCCATCGTCGGCCCGAACTGCCTTGGCGTCGCCAACAGCCGCTCGGGCCTGATCGCCACTTTCACCACAGCGCTGGAGACCCATGCGCTGCGCCAGGGCCGCTTCTCGTTCGTGAGCCAGAGTGGCGCGCTCGGCGCGTACTGGATGGACATCGTTCTGGCGAGCGGCATCGGCTTCAGCCACTGGATCACCACCGGCAATGAGTGCGATGTGGACGCGGCCGAGGCCATCGACTTTCTGGTCGACGATCCGCACACCGAAGTCATCGGCCTCTACATCGAGGACATCCGCCGCACCGCCGCCTTCCGCAACGCGCTGGACCGCGCCGCGCGTGCGGGCAAGCCGGTGGTGGCGATCAAGGCCGGAAGCTCCAGCGCCGGTGCAGCAGCAGCAGCGTCCCACACCGGCGCGCTCGCGGGCGACGATGCGCTGTATGACGCCTGCCTCGCCCAGCACGGCGCGCTGCGCGTGGCCAGCCTCACCGAGATGATGGACGTCGCACGCCTGCTGCTGCACAAGGCCACGCCGCTCGGCCCCAAGCTCGCGGTGATGACGGTCTCGGGCGGTGCGGGCGTGCTCATCGCCGACGCCTGTGAACCTCGCGGGCTGGTGCTACCGCCGCTGAAAACCGATGTGGCGCAATCCCTCGTTCCGGTGCTGCCAAGCTTTGTGCACCCCGCCAATCCGCTGGACATCACGGGCAACGTGCTCAACGACACCCCCATGATCGGCCGCGCCATGCAGTGTCTGGCGGCCGACAAGGACACCCACGGCATCGTGCTCTTCATCGGCATGATGCACAGCATTGCCGACGCATTTGTCGAAGCATTGTCCGAGGCCCGCAAGCAGGTGCACTGCCCCATCATCGTGATCTGGGTGGGCGCGCTCGAGTCCAGCATCCAGGCGCTCGAAGCCGTGGGCATTCCGGTGTTCCTCGACATCCCGCAGGCCACGAGCGCCATGTCGCGCTGCCTGCAGACCGCCATCACACGCACCGCCATCGCACGCCATCCTGAAGCCGCGCCGCTCGCATCCATCCACGACGATGGCCAGAACGCCGCCACGCTTTCCGAATGGGATGGCAAGCAACTGCTCGCCGCGCAATCGGCCATCGCCATGCCCTTGGGGGTGCTACTGAAAGAAAGCGACGCCGTGCCCGGCGGCCTGGCCTACCCCGTCGTCGCCAAGCTGCAATCGGCCGAGCTGCTGCACAAGAGCGATGCGGGCGGCGTGATACTGCGCATAGCGGACAAAGCCGCGCTACAGGCCGCGACGCAGCGCCTGCTCGCGCTTGGCAAAGAACTTGGGCTGTCGGTGCAGGGTGTACTCGCCGAGCAGATGCTGCCGTTCGATCATGAACTGCTTCTCGGCCTGCGCCGAGACGCGCGCTTCGGCCCGGTGCTGACGATCGCGCGCGGCGGCGTGGAGGCCGAGCTCGACCCGGACGTGGTCAACTTGCTGCTGCCCGTGACGGCCGAAGACATCCAGCAGGCGCTGGGCCGACTGCGCTGCGCCAAGCTGCTGCGCGGCTTTCGCGGCAAGCCAGGAGCCGACATGGATGCGCTCGCGTCGCACATTCACCAGCTCTGCGAATGGTTCAAAGGACAGCATCTGCGCGAGGTCGAGATCAATCCGCTCGCGATTCGCGGCAGCGAAGTCTTTGCGCTCGACGCGCTGATCACGCCGATGAAAGGCCCCGTCTGATGCCGACTCACGCGTTGCTAGAATTTGCGGCAAACGAAGAACGCGGCTCCGCGCCGGTCTTCGCCCCCACACATTCGTTCGAGCTCCACATGACAGACACATCCCCTCCCGAAAAACTGGTGGGTGCACTCAGCTCAGGACTCAAGGTCCTGCGCTACCTCGCAAGCGCGCAGACTCCGCACGGCGTCTCGCGCATCGCCAAGGATCTGGAGCTCAACGCCAGCACCTGCTTCAACCTGCTCAAGACGCTGGTGCACGAACGCCTCGTGACTTTCGACGAAGGCACCAAGACCTACAGCATCGGCCTCGGCCTCGTTGAGCTGGCCAAGGGCTCGCTCGAAAAAGCCACCTACGCGCGCCTCATGCGTCCGCATCTGCAGGAGCTGGCCTCGCGCCACAACCTCACGCTCACGCTGTGGCAACGCATCCGCGACGAGCGCGTGGTGCTGGTCGATCTGGCCGAAAGCACGTCCACCATGCGCATCCATATGAGCATCGGCCAGCGTTTGCCGATGTACATCGCCGCCCTTGGCCGCTGCATGGCCGCGCACTCGGGCCTCTCCGTACTGGAGCTGCGCCGCAAGCTGAGCGAGCTGCGCTGGGAAGACGGTCCGAGCTTCGAGGCCTACATGCGTGATGTAGAACATGTGCGCGCCCATGGCTATGCGGTGGACAAAGGCAACTTCGTCAAAGGCGTGCTGACCGTGTCATCCCCGATTCTTGACACCCAGAAGCGCCCCGTGATGGCAGTGAGCGCGGTGGGCTTTTCGACGCAGTTCTCGGATGCATCGCTGCAGGCACTCTCCGAAGACCTGCGCGAGCGCTGTCTCGAGGCGACGCGGGCGCTGTCGGGCGGCACGGTGACGGAGCTGTGGACCGACAAGGCCTTACCGCTTCAAGCCAATTCCGGAGCCTGATGTCGACCATTGCCTTCCAACTGACACGTCTGCTTACCCGAGCCTGTCACGACTCCTTCAAAATCAATCGACACCATCAGGATGGTCGCCATTTTCAATGCATTGAGAAGGAAGCCACATGATTCGCAACGCCCATGACGCTCTCGCTGCAATGGCCTCAGCGCTGACTATCACATTGGCCGCGCTGACACCCCTGTCATCCGCCAATGCCGCCCAAACCTGCTCCAGCAGCATCAAGGACAGCTCGGTCAAAGGTGACATTTCAGTGCAAGGCACCTGCAGCATTCAGGGCAGCCGCATCGAGGGCAATGTGACCATCCAGCCAGGATCGACGCTGATCATCACGCACAACACCCTCTTGGGATCGCTTAGCGGCGACAAGGTCAAGATGCTGGACGCACAGGGCAGCAATCTGGGCAAGGGCATTCTCATCACCAATGGCGTAGACAACGTGAAGCTCACCGACACGAGCGTGTCGGGCGCAGCGATCATGTTGTCCGGCGCCAAGACTGTCGAACTATCCGGATCGAACGTTGGTGACTCGATGACGCTCAAGGACAATTCGCGCGTTCTGAAAATCACCGACTCCACCGTCCGCAACGGCCTGAGCTGCAACCGGGGCATCGCCTTCCAGTCCATTGGCAGCAATGTGACCGGGCAGGTCAATTGCTGACGTTTGCTCCATGAGCCCCTCGCGCATGCTGATCTTTGCGCAGCCCACGGGGGCGGCTTTGGAGCGCCTTTTCGGCGCGGTGACCGAGCTTGAATTGGAAACACGCCTCGCCGGCAGGATGTTTCCAGCCCGCAATTGGCATCAGACCTTGTGTGGCCCCTATGACGCAAGCGAGGAGGTGATGAACGCGTTGTTTAAAGCTGGCGATGCGCTGGAGCAAGCGCAACTCCCTGCATTCACCTTGTCTCTCAACCGCCTTCGCGCCGAAGAAGGAGACCGCATCCATTGGTCGTTCTTCGCTCGCGGTCGCCCACATGCGTTTGATGATGTGCTCGCGATCTTGAAGGATCAGGTCACCAGACGAGGTCTCGCCCCCGACAGTGGGCATCGCCCGCACATCACCATCAGCTACAACGCCCGCGAAGGCTTGCCGCCGCTGGACATCGCTCCCATTGACTGGGTGATCCATGAATTCGCACTTGCCGAGCGCTCCGGCACGGGAAACGAATGGTCTTACAAGATCATCAAACGCTGGAAACTCGTCCTCATGCCGCGCAACAGCGGCTGGCAGCAAGGGTCGCTATTCAGTTGAAGCCTGCAGACGGATCAGCTCACCCCATAGCGCCGTAGCGCCAAGTGAAATAGCACGCGGCAACGATGCCGATGATCGCGAGAAGAGTCATGATGCGGGGCATGGCGTGCGTCCTGATGGATTGAAAAAAGCGCGGCTCACGGCCCCATGCTACCAGCCAAGCATCTCTCACAATGACTCACCATACATGGTAAGTACACCCGTGTACTCCACGGCCTACACGCCCGCAGCACCAAAGGTTACAGCCGCACTTCCTGAAAGAGGCGAGACTGCTTTTTTGTCACGCTTTCATCGGCAAAAAGCTTTCCAGCAAAGGAATCATCCATGACCAAAATTCTTCTGTCCGCACTGCTCGCCTCATCCTTTCTCGTGGCCTGCTCATCCACATCGACCAGCAATGCTCCGCCTCCACCGCAGTCGGCATCGCCTTCGCCAGCAACGGTTCTCAACGGCGTGCTTGTCGGCCCCAACCAGATGACGCTGTATGTGTTCGACAAGGATGTGGTGGGTTCGGGCAAAAGTGTCTGCAACGGCACATGCGCCACCAACTGGCCGCCGCTGGCTGCGCCTGGCGGTGCCAAGCCCATCGCCGATTGGAGCCCCGTCACCCGTGACGATGGCACCAAGCAGTGGGCCTACAAGGGCCGTCCACTCTACACTTGGGCCAAGGACACCAAGCCCGGTGACGCTACCGGCGACGGTATGCTCAACAACGCTTGGCACACGGCAAAACCTTGAACACGCTTTGAGACTCAGCGAACGCAGCCAGCTTGGCTACGTTCGCTTGGAGTGCAACCGCTTCATAGGCCCCGACCAGATTCGGCCAGAGTCACATTGTTCAATCACCCTTGCTTGAGCCGACGCCAAAGCGTTGCACGGCTCACTCCCAGAATCTCGCAGGCGCGCGTCTGATCACCCTGCACTGACTCCAACACCTCACGCACACGCTCGCGCTCTGCCTGTTGGCGAGTTTCCTTGAGTCTTGCCTGTTGTTGCTTCGGCGGCTCCTGAGGGTGGATCCGGGCGACGTCGCATTCCGGGAAGACCTCGCGCAGACGCGCGTCCCCCGTCTCATCCAATCCTTCGCGCAGAAACTCCCGGCAGGCAACCAGCCGTTCGATCCAGTTGTCGAGTTCGCGCACGTTTCCAGGCCAAACATGGGCGTCAGCCATGGTCAGCAGGCGCCGCAGCAGCTTCTGCAATTCGGCCGCCTCTGCACGCTGGATCTTGCCCATCTCGATGTGCCGACTCAGCATTGCCTGCGCCATCTCAGCAACATCCGCTGTGCCATGCTCGACCAACGAAGGCGTACGCAGCCGCAGCACCGCCAATCGATAGTACAGATCGCGCCTGAACTCGCCGCGTTCCACCAAAGCTGCCAGATCAGCATGCGTGGCAGCGATCACGCGTACATCCACTGGAACGGGTGTCGTAGAGCCCACGCGCATCACTTCGCGCTCCTGCAGCACCCGCAGCAAGCGCGACTGCAGAGCGAGTGGCATGTCGCCAATTTCATCGAGAAACAGCGTTCCGGTATGCGCCGCCTCGACCAACCCCGTCTTTCCACCGCGCCGTGCGCCGGTAAAAGCACCCTCATCGTAGCCAAACAGCTCGGCCTCAAGCAAACTCTCGGCCAGCGCCGCGCAGTTCACAGCCAGAAACGGCTGGGCTGCACGGCGACTAGCGCGGTGAATGCCCTGCGCGATCATCTCCTTGCCGGTGCCGCTCTCGCCCAGAATCAGCACCGTCGAATCGCTGACCGCGTATTGCAGGGCAAGCTGGCGCGCGCGCACAACAACAGCGCTACTGCCCAGAAATTCATCGAGACTCCAGCGTACCCCCGCCCCGCGCTGGCGTTGATTGGCGCGAAGACTCCTGTCCGCCCGCTGGATCACTGCCGGGTCGCGACAGATCAGCAGCGAGCCCGCCGCCACCCCGCCCTCAATCAGCGGCGCGCGGCGCAATACCAGCATGCGCATAGCAGTGCGCGTGGCAATGTGAACCACCTCTTCCGAACTTTCATGCAGACGCAGTGGCTGCCCCTGCATCAGTGCGGGAGCGATCTGGGACAACAGTTGCCCATGCAGCGACGCCATTGGCGCGCCCAGCAGATCCGCCATCGGCTGGTTGAGCGCGCGGATGCGCCCCTGCGTGTCGATGGCAACCACGCCGTCCTGCAGCTCGCCGAGCACCGTCTCCAGCCACTGATGCCGATCTCGCTCGGCCAGTCGGTGGCGCGCGAGCAGCAAGGCGTCGTCCAACGCCTGACGCACCGCTGCCTCCGAATAGAGCAGCACGCTGGGAATGCCCGCCTGCTGCGCCAGATCCGCCACCAGCCCCGGTGCCACCACCGCACCCACCTTGGCCGCGAGCAGTTGCCGTACACAATCCGCCGCATCCTCCGCTCCGTGATAGACGAACTGCGCCACGCCCAATCCAAACAGCGCATCGAATTGCGTGAGTTGCACGGACGGCACATCGAACGACACCAACCCCACGCGCGGGCGCTCAGGCGTGGTCTGCTGCTTGGCAGTCATCAGCGCCTCGAGCAATCCCAGCCCGCGCACCTCGACCATCGCCACGGGAATCTCCACGCGCTCACGCACATGAGCTCCACTCGCGCCCGCCACCACCAGCGCATCGATGGCCCGCTTCTCATCGAGCGCGAGCACGGCCCGGACCGCGTCCTCGAATGAGGCGCTGATGTGCGTCACCCGCGCCGCGCCGGACCAACTCCGAGCGACATCCTGTATCACGTGTCCAATGCGATGTCGTCCCACGGTGACGATATGCGGCAATTTTTTTTCATTCATGAATCAGATTATTTCATTTTTGAAACAATACAACGAATAAAAACCCGATATGCCCCACTCTGCCGCATCAAATCACACTCAAACCGCGTGGCATGTCCCTTGCAATGCCAAGGCAAACACATCTCAAGGAAACAACTTTGGCCAACTCCATGAATACCAAACAGCAACTCCGACAACTGATCGACGCACGCAAAGGCGTACTGGTACCCGGCGCCTTCAATGCACTTTCGGCGCGCGTGGTGGCCGACCTCGGGTTCAAGGCTCTCTACGTGACCGGTGCGGGCGTGACCAATATGTGGTTCGGCCTGCCAGACCAAGCGTTCATGGGCCTCACCGACATAGCAGACCACACCGCGCGCATCCGCGACGCCGTCGATCTGCCGCTGATCGTTGACGCCGACACCGGCTTCGGCAATGCACTCAACACCTACCATGCAGTGCGCACGCTGGAGCGCGCAGGCGCGGACTGCATCCAACTCGAAGACCAAGTCAGTCCCAAGCGCTGCGGCCACTTCAATGGCAAGGCCGTGATCGAGACCAGCGAAATGCTGGGCAAGATCAAGGCTGCAGTCGACGCGCGCCGAGAGGAGGGAACGCTGATCATGGCCCGCACCGACGCGGCAGCCATCCACGGTTTTGACGCTGCTGTCGAACGCGCACAGCAATTCGCAGAGGCGGGAGCCGATATTCTGTTCGTCGAAGCCGTCACCTCGCTGGAGCAGGTCCGTGCCCTGCCGCAACGCCTGAAACAGCCTCAGCTCATGAACATGGTGATCGGCGGCAAGACCCCCATCGCCACCACCGACGAGCTGGGCAACATGGGTTTTTCCATCGTGCTCTACGCCAATGCTGCACTGCAAGGCGCCCTCGCCGGCATGCAGAAGGCACTCGGCGAACTCAAGCGTTCGCACCATCTACAGGAAGACCCGAACCTGGTCGCGCCATTCGCGGAGCGCCAGCGCCTGGTGAACAAGCCGTTCTGGGATCAACTGGAAAGGAAGTACGAGTAAGCGAATTGGCCTCGTCGTTGAGCGGCAGATAAACGGAACCTCCACGATGCAGAAAACCTGTTGCCGCAATACCAAGATGACAGGGAGATCAGGCGTCAGCCGACGGTGACATATTCCCTCATCACAAAGCGGCGCCCCATTTCACAGGCCTGCAGACGAATAGCCAATCGTTGGGACCATTGCGCTCGCCGACTCATCGAGTCGGCGGCGTGGCCAAGCCTCATGATGCAGATCCGCTTCTTCTTTGACTCCACGTCAGTATGGACTGAACACACCCGTACGGGTGCATCAAGACGGGAATGCCACCCGTCGCGCTGACGGCAGCGCCAATCGGTCAGCCGCGTCGCTGAAGATGTCAACGCAAGGTCTTGAATGTTCAAAATTGAAAGCCAGCGATCTTGGCCCTAGGTGCCAAGCTTGGATTTTTTTGACAAACCACCTCACGTCGGTTGACATTTTGTAGTAGTAGCCTGCTCACATTGTCTAAAATAAAACTCTTTACCGACAGTTCATTTTGATTGCCTTCTGTAGCCTGACGGACTCATAGGTCCCGGGCTGTCCTCAAAGCTCACGGATTGTGCTACGCGCTGCGTTTCGGAGCCATCAAGCAACCCATCCTCATCCGCCTTGCGAGATCATCGATGCCTCACGGCACGCGCGGCGATGAACCGATTGAACTGACTCATATCATGGGCGCCACTCGTGGGCGCCCCCAGAACGGAGGTGCCGCGTTTTGGCCGGAGCTGAATACAAACTTCAATACAACCCTGCCCTGGACGGCCTGCGTGGCGTCGCGATCCTGCTGGTGCTGCTTTCTCATGCCCATGTGCCGTTGTTCGACGGCGCGTTCTTTGGCGTAGACCTGTTCTTCGTGCTCAGCGGCTTTCTGATCACCTCTCTATTGCTTGTCGAGTTCAACAACAATGGCAAGCTGGACTATTGGCGCTTCTACGCGCGTCGCTTCTGGCGACTGATGCCTGCGTTGGCTCTCTTCCTGCTGGCCTATTGCATCTTTGCGCCCATGATCTGGCCGGACCTGAACGATGTCTATTCCGACTCGCTCGTCTCCATCCTCTATCTCGCCGACTACGGCATCGCGTTCTTCGACAGTCCTGACACCATCCTGCACATGTGGTCGCTCTCGATCGAGGAGCATTTCTATCTGATTTGGCCCCCGCTGCTCGTGTTGCTGCTGCGTTTTGCCACACCGGGCAAGGTCTGGCGCTCGATCTTGTTGCTGTGGATCATGGCCTGGGCCTGGCGTGTGATGTGGGTATTTCAAGGCCAGCAGTTCTATGAGATCTTCTTTCGCTTCGACACCCGAGCCACCGGTTTGCTGGCAGGCGCGCTGCTGGCAGCACTGATGTTCGAAAAGCCCTCTTTCACGCAAAACATCAAGAAGAACTTCGCGCATCTCATGTGGTTCCCACTCGCAGTTCCGTTGCTCATGGAGATGGCTTGGGACAACCAGCAGGCGATGATCTGGGGCATCACCATTGTGGAGTGCGCCGCACTTGTTGTTCTGATGGCCGTGCAGCGCCAGTCCGGCCTAGTCTACGAGATGCTTTGCGCACCCGCGCTGCTGAAATTGGGCAAGCTCTCTTACGGCGTGTATCTCTGGCATTACCCTGTCGTGCGCTACCTGCGCGCAGAATTCTCCTGGCCAGTGGTGGTGGTCGCAGGATTGATCATTTCAATGGCACTGTCCGCCCTGTCCTTCTACACGATCGAACGCTGGGCGTTGCGTGTGCGTGACGGCAAGCGTGCGCCCAAGGGGGCACCCACGCCATCGGGCCGCGTCGAACCATGGCTGCACGGCGGCGCAAATGGCTCGGCGGGCAATCTGGCGATGGCCGTACAAAGCCCCCACCGCTGATTCCTCCGATCAGTCGGGGTGGGCGGACCACCCCGACGAAGCGTAATCGCGGCAAAAATTGTCGGTTAACTGAAACACCCGCTGTGCACAAGGCAGGCGCAGTGCCGCTACACTGCGCACTGCGCTTGCAGCCCTAAAGCTGCCAAGCGCTTTTTCTTCGCTTTTTTCGGGTAATGCAGGCCATTCGCCAACGCCAAAAACATGTCCGCTGTCTTCAATTTCACCTTTGTTCCCTGGTTCCGGTCCGTGGCTCCCTATATCCACAAGTTCCGACATCAGACCTTTGTGGTGGGCATCACGGGCGAGGCCATTGCGGCGGGCAAGCTGCAGGGCATCGTGCAGGACCTTGCGTTGATCCAGGCCATGGGCGTCAAGCTGGTGCTGGTGCACGGTTTTCGGCCCCAGGTGAATGAACAACTGCGCGCCAAGGGCCACGAGCCACAGTACTCGCACGGCATCCGCATCACCGACGAGGTGGCGCTCGACTGCGCACAGGAGGCGGCTGGTCAACTGCGATACGAGATCGAAGCTGCTTTCAGCCAGGGCCTGCCCAATACACCTATGGCCGATGCACGCGTGCGCGTGATCTCCGGTAATTTTCTCACCGCACGCCCTGTGGGCATCGTGGACGGGGTCAACTTCAAGCACTCCGGTCTGGTGCGCAAGGTGGACGTCGACGGTATCAAGCGCACCCTCGAATCCGAGGCCATGGTGCTGATTTCACCGTTCGGCTTCTCTCCGACCGGCGAGGCGTTCAACCTCACCATGGAAGAAGTCGCCACGCGCGTGGCCATCGAACTGCATGCCGACAAGCTGCTGTTCCTCAGCGAAATTCCGGGCATTCTCGTCAAGCCGCTGGAGCCCGAAAGTGACGACAACCCGATCGACACCGAACTGCCGCTGGCCGCCGCGCGCCTGCTGCTGGCCCAGTTGCCGCCGCCCCAATCACCTGCTGACGTGGGCTTCTACCTGCAGCACTGCGTGCGAGCCTGCGAACACGGCGTCGAGCGCAGCCACATCCTGCCGTTTGCGGTGGACGGCTCGCTGCTGCTTGAAATCTATGTGCACGACGGCATCGGCACCATGATCATCGACGAGAAGCTCGAAGAACTGCGCGAGGCCACCATTGACGACGTGGGCGGCATCATCCAGTTGATCGAGCCATTCGAGAAGGACGGCACACTGGTCAAGCGCGACCGCACCGAGATCGAGCGCGACATCTCCAGCTACACCGTGATTGAGCATGACGGTGTGATCTTCGGCTGTGCGGCGTTCTATCCCTACCCCGAAGCCAGCACCGCCGAAATGGCCGCCGTCACCGTCTCGCCCATGAGCCAAGGCACGGGCGACGGCGAAAAGCTGCTCAAGCGTATCGAACAGCGCGCCCGCGCCATGGGCCTCAAGACTCTGTTCGTGTTGACTACGCGCACCATGCACTGGTTCATCAAACGCGGCTTCCAGCCCGTCGACCCCGACTGGCTGCCAGAGGCCCGCAAGAAAAAGTACAACTGGGACCGCAAGAGCCAGGTGCTGGTCAAGCACCTGTAATTCAACGACCCGCGCACCGAAAGCGGCGAGCCAGCGAAGGCAGCGTAACCACCGACAAGAAATCAGGGCTTCTGGACCAGTTCAGGGTGGGCGGTGGCAAGGGCCTCCCATGCGGCTCGCTGCTGCGCGAGCAACTTATCCATGACTTTTGGCGTGCTACCGCCAGCGCGCGCCCCCATGTCGGCCAGTCGAGCTGCAAACTCGGATGCGTCAGCCACCTTGCGGACCGTCTTGTTCAGTCGGTCCAGACGATCTCCTGCGATCTCGGACGGCACCTGCAACCCATACCAGATCGTCATCACGAAGTTCACACCGCTCTCCACAAAAGTCGGTACATCCGGCAGGGTAGGCAACAGGCGCTTGGCCGATGAAATGCCCAGAGCGCGCAGCTTGCCCGACTGCAGTTGTGGCAGCAGCACCGGAACCAGCGCGAACGCCGAATCGACCTGCCCCGACATCGCGTCCGTCACCGCCTGCGCCCCGCCCTTGTAGGGCACATGCAAAACATCCACACTGGCAGCCAATTTGAGTTTCTCCACATACGTATCGAGCTGCGCACTGGCAATCGAATATCTGCCTGGATCGCTCCGCGCGGCGTCCATGAACTCGCGCGGCGTGCGAAATGGTGCATCCGGATTGGTCGCGAGCACAAACGGTACTTCCGCCACGGTGCTGACCGACGTCAGTGCATCGTCCGGATCGAACGATGGTCTGGGCCCGAAGATGCTGTTGACGACCAGCGTGCTGCCACCGAACAACAGCGTATAGCCATCCGGTTTGGACTTGGCTACATAGTCGGAACCTATGTTAGTGGACGCGCCCGGGCGGTTGTCTACGTATACGGGTTGACCCAGCTCCCTGGCCATGCCTTCAGCAAGAATGCGCGCGATGGCATCGGTGCTCCCTCCCGCAGGGAATGGCACAACGATGCGGATGCTTTGCGACGGGAACTCCTCTGGCAGCGGCGAAGCCGCCGATGCAGGAAATACAGCCATTCCGCACAGCAGCGTTGCAATAATGTTTCGGCCCCTTGACTGCAGTCGCGTTCTCATAAACCCTTCCCCCTCTCTGTCTGTCATCATTTTTTGTCAATTTAGTGCATTAACGATGTTCAATTTAGGAATCTTTGCAAGATAATATTATTTAACTATGCACACAAAAGAACAATTGGATGACCTGCGGCAAAAACGCCGCTATGGCGTCGGACGCATGCTCTTGCTGGCTCGCAAGGACTTTGTCGCCCGGCTTCACGCCGTCATGGGGGATCAACTCAAGGATCTGCCGCCCGCAGCGGGCGGAATGCTTCCGTACATTGATCTGGAGGGAACACGAGGCACCGAGCTCGCGCGTCGCATGGGGGTCAGCAAACAGGCCGCCGGCAAGGCCGTTCGCGATCTCGAATCGACGGGACTTGTCACACGCGTGCAGGATCTCTCCGATGCGCGGGCCTTCAAGGTTCAGTTCTCCACCAAAGGGCTGGAGTACATGATGAAATTGCATGAGGCCATAGACCAAATCGAGGCCGATTATGCTCGTCTATTGGGTCAGGAGAAAGCGCAGACTTTGAGAGAAGCGCTGTGTGAAATCGCCTATCGCAGCCCCCTCCCCTGAAACGCGCACTCGGCGCCTAAGAGGTGCCCCTGAATTCCATTTCCACGTCAACACTCACTTGCGGCATTGCTGCAGGTTTGTGCACGCTGGTACGCGATTTCACTCAAGCTGGCCCTATGGCCGATAAATTGAAACAATTGTTCACACATTCAACTGCGCTACACAAATCGTCAATACCCCTGGTATTTGGTTGAGTCTTCTAATCGGTTTTTATCTCGGAAAAATCGTCTGCACATGAGGCTTGGCGCGGGTTTGACTACGTCAATACTTGCCTCGCCACTAAGGATCACAAATTCCGAAATACAGCAATAGGAATTGAAATCAACAAGCCATTCATTTGATTTCAATCAACTTAATCTATTGGCTACAAAAGAAACCAGTTGTTAAAACCCTGACAGGCGTCCAAACGTTTCGCAGGGATCGGTGGCCTGTTTTCCTTGATACCCTCGTCTCGAAGCGTCGAGCCTTTATTCGATTCTTTTGTGAGAGGTGACATATGGGAACAGTGGTCAATACCAGCTACAACATGGATCTCGTTGTGCTGTCTTACGTCATATCGGTCATTGGCGCCTTCATTGCGCTTTTCTCGGCAGGCCGACTGCGACCCAATACCAAGAATCGACAAGCCTACCTTTTCAGCGTTGCCAGTGCGGGCGTAGCTTTGGGCGGCATCGGTGTATGGTCCATGCACTTCATCGCGATGCTCGCGCTGCGAATGGATGTCGGCCTTGGCTACTCCGTCTGGGAGACACTGATCTCGCTGGTCGCCGCCATCGCCATTTCCGGATTCGCCTTTCACTTCGTGGCTCTCAACCCCACCAGTCTTCCACGCCTGCTCACCGCAGGAGCCACACTGGGACTCGGGGCTGTGGTCATGCACTATCTGGGCATGTACGGTATGCGCTTTGCGGGCCATTTCCAGTGGGACTACGTACGCGTCGGCATCTCGGTGCTGATCGCGTTGGTCGCGGCCACAGCCGCCCTTTGGCTCGCATTCAACACCCGCAGTCTGAGCACGCGCATCACAGCAGCTTTCATCATGGCGATTGCCGTGTGCGCCATGCACTACACCGGCATGAGCGCCGCTGAATTCATCTGCACCACCGAGAACCGCCGCGCGATTCCCACGGGGGCCAACATCATCAGCGTGCTCGATCTGCCGATGATGGTGATCACGCTGGCCGTAGGCATGTCAGTGGCGCTGCTGGTCGATCTGGCCTTCCTCTCTTTCCAAGACAACTCCGCACTGCGCAATCGCAAGGAATTCGCGACATCGCGACTGCATTGATTGAATCGAGTTGAGCAAGCGCTTTTAGCGGCGCTGAAGCCCGGGCTCTGACCCGGCGTGGTGAAATCTCCTGTGGGAGCGGTGCATTCGTGCGTCGCTCCCTTTTTTTGTTCTCCCCGCTCCTGCTCGTCACCAGTCCGCCCGCCATCGCGGTGCATGCGTCGCCCCAGTCATGGGCACAGCCACCTGCGTTCAGCACCGTTCGAGTGCCTGAAAGTGGCTCGCATTTTGCTATCTCACCTCAACTCAGTGAAAACCACTACACATATGTATTGATCACTTTATTCATAACTGTCTACACTTACTTAGACACTAATTAATTGCATCGTAAATCAATGACTTCATTGAAAACTTTGCACTGATGCGTGCTGTTTTCATGCGCCTTTTCCGCAGACCATCTTCCGCCAGGATTGCGCATGGTTTTTCTTGTTAATTCTTTGTTTTTCTGGAGTCCTCCATGAGCATCAAGCGCCTTCACACCAACGCCCGCATGAGCCAGTCCGTCATCGCCAATGGCTTTGTCTTCCTGGCCGGTCAGGTCGCTACCGACACATCGCTGAATGTGGCCGGTCAGACCCAACAGATCCTCGACAAGATCGACGCCCTGCTCGCCGAGTCCGGCAGCGACAAAACGAAGATCGTGCAGGCCACGATCTGGCTGGCAGACCACCAGACCTTCAATGAAATGAATGGCATCTGGGACGCCTGGGTTCCCGAAGAAAACGCACCCGCCCGAGCCTGTGTCGAATCGGCCCTCGCCTTCCCGCCCTACACCGTCGAGATCGGCGTGATCGCCACCGTCTGAGGCCACGCCAATCAAACGACAAGGGCTGCCACATGCATACCGTCATCCTCGGCGCCGGCGTTGCGGGCGTTACCACGGCCTGGTATCTGGCGAAGCAAGGCCGGCAGGTGACCGTGATCGATCGCCAGACGCAGGCCGCATCGGAAACGAGCTACGCCAACGCCGGCATGATCGCGCCGGGCCATTCCTACACTTGGGCCTCGCCGCGTGCGCCAGGGATTCTGTGGCGGTCCTTGCGCGACGACACGCAGGCACTGCGCCTCAAACTCAACCTCGATCCGCACATGTGGACCTGGCTGTGGAAGTTCTGGCAGAACTGCACCGCTGAGCGTTCGCGCATCAACACCAGCCGCAAGCTGGTGCTGTGCCGCTACTCGCAATCGCAACTGCAGGCGCTGACCAGCGAGCTGCAGCTCGAATACGAGCGCCTGTCGAGTGGCGCGCTCTACATGTACCGCGATGCGGCATCGCTTGCGCGCGGCACCGCCAACATGAAGATCCTGTCGGACGGCGGAATGGATCTGCGCACGTTGAACACCGATGAGGTCATTGCGCACGAACCGGCTCTGGCCGCCGCGCGCGAACACATCGCCGGAGCGATCTACGCGCCCACCGACGAGAGCGGCGACGCGCGCATGTTCACCCGCAATCTGGCAAAGCGCTGCGCCGATGTCGGAGTGCGCTTTCTGTACGACACGCCCATTGACGGCATCAACGTGGCGGGTGATCGCATCGAAGGCATCCGCACGCCCAAGGGCGTGATCACCGGCGACGACTATGTGCTGAGCCTCGGCAGCTACTCGCCCATCGTGGCACGGCCACTCGGCTACTCGCTGCCGATCTATCCGGTCAAGGGCTACTCGGTGACCTTTCCGATCCACAAAGGCCACATCGCGCCGACGATGTGCGGCGTGGACGAGAACAACCTCGTCGCCTGGGCGCGCTTCGGCGACCGCCTGCGCGTGACCGCCACCGCCGAATTCAGCGGCTACGACCGCACGCACAAACCCGAAGACTTCGCGGCGATGCTGCGGGTGGTCAAGCAGCTGTTCCCGAATGGCGCGAATTTTTCAGAGCCCGACTACTGGGCCGGACTGCGCCCGATGACGCCCGAGAACACGCCGATCCTCGGCGCCTCGCGGCATCGCAATCTGTTTCTCAACACCGGCCACGGCCACATGGGCTGGACCATGGCCTGCGGCACTGCCAGCGTGGTCGCCGACCTCATGGCCGGTCGCACGCCCGCCATCGACATCACAGGAATGACACTCGCATGAGCTCCACCGCAACAATCTCCCAGAGCGCTACCAACGACCGCTACCAAATCATCCCGTTCACCATGGACGACGGCGTGATGCCGCGCGCCGCCATCGGCCTCGTCGTGCTCGCCACCGACCAGACGCTCGAGCATGAATGGCGTCAGGTCTTTGCCTGCGTGCCGGGCGTGGCGTATTTCGAGGCACGCCTGCACAACTCGCCCGACATCAATCCGGTGACGCTCGCCGAGATGGAAAAGGACATCCCCGCCGCCGTGCAGCTCATCGTGCCCGATGTGCCGCTGCAAGTGGTCGCGTTCGGCTGCACATCCGGCTCTGTCGTGATCGGTGAGGACAACATCGCGCGGCAGATCCGCAGCGTGCGCCCCGGCATCGCCACGACCACGCCAATCACCGCCGCCGTGGCCGGTCTGCGTGCGCTCGGCAAGCGGCGCATCGCGCTCATCACACCGTATGTGGAGAGCGTGAACACGCTGTTCGCGACGCATCTGGCCAAGAGCGACATGCGGGTCAACCGCGTCGCCACCTTCAACCACTCCAACGACAACGAGGTTGCGCGCATCGACCGCGAATCGCTGCGCAACGCGGTGATGACCGCCGGTCGTCACGATGACGTGGACGCCGTATTCGTCTCCTGCACCAGCCTGCGCATGGCGACGCTGATCAGCGACTTCGAAAAGGAACTCGGCAAGCCCGTGCTCGCGAGCAACAGCGCCATGGCCTGGCATTCGCTGCGTCTGGCCGGTGTCAACGACGTGCTGCCGCAGTTCGGCCGCCTCTATGAAGTCTGATTTTCCGTTCACTACAACCTCGCTCTCCCCACCCTTCACGTTAACGCTTTCACCCACCAGGAGTCGACCATGAGCCCTGCTTTCCCATCGTTCCCCACCTCCACATCACGCCGCACCACGCTGGCCGCCGCACTGTGTCTGCTGGCCCTCACCGGCACTGGCGCGGCCCGCGCGCAGGACAGCATCCAGATCGGTGCTGTGCTGTCGCTCACCGGCGCCAACGCCACCGTGGGCGAAGACGTGCGCCGTGGCGTGCTGCTCGGCATCGAGCATGTGAACGCCAAGGGCGGCGTGCTCGGCAAGAAGCTCAACCTCATCATTGAGGACTCGGGCGGCAACCCGACCACGGCGCTCTCGGCCGCGCGCAAGCTCGCGACGGTGGACAAGGTGCCGGTGGTGATGGGCGAATACTCATCGGGCATCACGCTGCCGATGGCGCAGTATCTTGTGAAAGAAGGCATCACCCACATCAACATCGCCAGCAGCAGCACCAAGGTCCGCGAGATCGGAGCGACCTCGTTCAGCCTCGTCGGCCTTGAGAACTTCGGCAACGCGTTCTCGGCCAAGGACACCTGGGAGCTTGGGCTGCGCAAGGTCGCCCTCGTCGCGCCCAACAACGCCTACGGCCAAGGTGTGGCGCACGGCTTCCGTCAGGAGTTCGAGAAACTCGGTGGCAAGATCGTGAGCGAAGTGCTCTACACCGCTGGTCAATCCACCTACCGCCGCGAGCTGCAACAGATCGCGCGCGCCAATCCTGATGGCTACGTCTACACCGCCTACGGTCAGGAGTCCGCTGTACTCAATCGCGAGGCTGAAGAGCTGGGCCTGCGCAAAGTGCCGTTCTACGCGATCCTGATGAGCATGAGCCTCTCGGACACCGCCCCCGCCATCGCCAATGGCCAGATCGGTATGGAGCTTGGATCGCTGCGCGGCGCGACCGGCAAGGCCTACGGCGAAGCCTTCGCGGCCAAGTACAAGGAGCCGCCCAAGACAGCCTACACCGGCTACGGCTACGACGCCGTGCTGCTGACCGCCGCCGCCATGGAAAAGACCAAGTCCACCAAGGCCGCCGACGTGCAGGCCGCGTTGCGCGACATCGGCAGCGCGGGCTTCGAGGGCGTTACCGGCAACATCCAGTTCGACAAGGACCGCCAGCGCGTTGATCCGCCCTACGACAAGCTGAAG
Source organism: Diaphorobacter sp. HDW4A (assembly GCF_011305995.1). GTDB lineage: Bacteria > Pseudomonadota > Gammaproteobacteria > Burkholderiales > Burkholderiaceae_C > Diaphorobacter_A. The sequence continues at coordinate 2,494,930 of NZ_CP049910.1, forward strand.
TTCGAAAACGGCAAGCTCGGTCCACGCTGACGCGACACCGATCCGCGCGTGCTGCAGATCCATTTCGTCACAGGATCTGCCGCACGCTCCGCCCCCCCTCCTTTCGTTTTCCCGACATGCTTCAATTCATCGTTGACACCTTGCTGAGGGCATCCGATCTGGCGCTGATTGCGCTCGGTCTGTCCATGCTCTATGGGCTGGTGAAGTTCCCCAACGTCGCGCATGTGCAATACGCCATGTTCGGCGCTTATGTGTGCTACGGCCTGCATCTGGCGGGCGTTCCGCTGGTGGCCGCGATTGCCGCAGCCGCCATCGCGACCGGCGTGCTCACGCTGGTGCTGCAGATGTTCGTGTTCCAGCGCCTGCTACGCGGCGGCCCAGCCATCGCGATGATCGGCTCGCTTGCCGTCGCCATGCTGGTCATCGCGATCATGCAAGGGCTTGCCGGATCATTTCCGCGCATGTTCAACCTGCCGCGCACCGAACCAATGGTGATAGCCGACGTGCGCATCGCCCGCGCGCAAATCTACGCCATCGCCACCACCGTTGTGCTGCTAGGCGCTTTCATCATCCTGCTATTCCACACCCGCATGGGCCGCGCCATGCGCGCGCTCGCCTGCAATAGCGCATTGGCCAATGCGTCGGGCCTCAACGCCGCGTTCATCACCTACATGGTGAGTTTCAGCGCAGGCGCTCTCGCGGGGCTGGGCGGCAGCATGCTGGCACTGTCGACCGGCGCGCACATCAACCTCGGCAACGATCTGCTGCTGCCGGTGTTCGCGGCCGCGATTCTCGGAGGGCTCGGCAATCCGCTCGGCGCGGTCGTTGGTGCGCTGCTGATCGCGTTCACCGAAACCGCCGTCACCAACATCAACTTCGGCCCGGTCATGGGGCAAGAGCTTGCTTTCCTGCCGGTGGCCTACATCAGCGCTGCATCGTTCCTGATCCTGCTGTTGGCCCTGCTCCTGCGTCCCTACGGCCTGTTCGACCGGGAGGTGCGCCGTGTTTGATTTCCTGATTTCCTCCTTCACCATCGCGGGCATCTACGCATTGATGGCCTTTGGCCTCAATCTGCAGGCGGGCTACGCGGGGCTGCTCAACTTCGGCCACATCGCTTTCGCGGGGCTTGGCGCGTATGCGGCGGGCATTGGCTTTCAACTCGGTTGGTCGCCGGTTGCCAGTCTGGGGCTGGGCCTGTGCTCGGCCATGTTGCTCGGCCTGTTCATGGCCAGCATCGGCCGCAAGCTCGCGGCCGACTACTGGGGCATCGCGACACTCGCGGTCGCGGAAATCCTGCGCACTATTGCCACCAACGAAGGCTGGCTCACCGGCGGCGCCAACGGCATCAGCGCCATCCCTGCGCTGTTCGACGGCCTGTCGCGCCCCTGGGATGCCGTCGCGTTTCTCACACTGGTGGCCGTGGTGCTCGCGCTCGTCGCCTGGGTCTGCACCCGTATCGGCAATGGCCGCTTCGGCCGCGCCCTGCGCCTGATGCGCGAAGAGCCTCAACTGGCCACCTGCATGGGCTACAACCTCAAGTCGCTCAAGACGCGCGCCATCATCACCGGCGCGGCGGTGACTTCGCTCGGCGGCTTTCTCTATGCGCACTACATGAGCTTTGCGGGTCCCGAATACATGCTCGCGTCCGAGACCTTTCTGCTCTGGACCATGCTGATGATCGGCGGCCTCGGCAACTCGGTGGGCGTGCTCGTCGGCGTCGTCGTGGTGCAAGCGGCCTATGTGTTCGTTCCCTTCATCAAGGACTGGCTGAGCCTCAGCTCCGATGTCTCGGGCGCGCTGCGCCTCGGGCTGATCGGCGCCATCCTGCTGCTGTGCCTGATGTGGCGCAGCGAGGGCCTTGTTCCAGAAAAACTGCGGAAGATGCCATGACGAAATCACCTTCATCATCATTGCTTCAGGTCGAGCATGTCTCCAAGTCGTTCGGCGGCAACCATGTGCTGCAGGACGTGAACTTCCAGATCGCGCGTGGCGAAATCGTCGGTCTTCTCGGCCCCAACGGCTCGGGCAAGAGCACGCTGTTGAATCTTGTCACCGGCTTTGGCTCCATCGACGGCGGCAAGATCGATTTCGACGGTCAGGGCATCGGCTCGTTGCCCGCGCACCGCATCGTCAACGCGGGCATCGGGCGCACATTCCAGCTGCCGTCCATGCCCAAAAAAATGTCAGTGATGGAGGTGGCGATGGCAGCATCCACCTCGCACCACGGCGTGCTCGCCACCGTGTTCGGCTCAGCCGGTGCACGCAAGGCCGAAGCCGAAGCGCACGCCAAGGCCACCTTTCTGCTGGAGCAACTGCTACTCACCCGCGTGCGCGACCTGCCCTCGTCCGCGCTCTCGGGCGGCCAGAAAAAGCTGCTGGGCATCGTCTGCGCGCTGATGAGCGACCCACGCCTGTTGATGCTCGACGAGCCCACGGCGGGCGTGCACCCCAACCTGCGCAACGACATCGTGCAGTCGCTGCGCAAACTCAACGAGCGCGGCATGACGCTCGTGATCGTCGAACACGACATGCACTTCATCCGCGAGGTATGCACCCGCTGCATCGTGCTCGATCGCGGGCGCATCGTGGCGAGCTGCCACCCCGATGAGCTCGCTTCAAACGAGCATGTGGTGCAGGCCTACCTCGGCAGTACCGAGAAACGCGAACTAGCCGAAGCAGCGTAAAACAAGGAGAAGCAACCATGATGATCGACATCGACAACATCATCGCGGGCTACACGCCCGAGGTGGACATTCTCAAGGGCATCTCGCTCAAGGTGGCGCGCACCGAAATCGTCACCCTGCTCGGCCCCAATGGCTGCGGCAAGAGCACGCTGCTCAAGACCATCGCAGGTCAACTGCTGCCACGCAGCGGCCATGTGAAGGTGAACGGCCAAGACCGCTCGCAGATGCCCATCTTCCGCAAGATCCGCGAATGCAGCCTGGGCTTCGTGCCGCAGACCGAAAACATCTTCAGCAACCTCACCGTGCGCGAGAACCTGCAGGTCGGCGGCCACTACATGAAAACGCAGGACTGCCAGCAGCGCATGGAACAGCTCTACGCGCTCTATCCCGTGCTGGGCCGCAAGTTCAACGCTCCCGCCGCGTCGCTCTCGGGCGGCGAGCGGCAGATCCTCGCGCTCGCACGCGCCCTCATGCCACGCCCCGACGTGCTGCTGCTCGACGAACCCTCGGCGGGCCTCTCGCCCAAGGTGCTGCAGGAGGTGTTCGAGGCCATCGGCCAGGTGCGCGATAAGGAGCAGGTCACCATCCTCATGGTGGAGCAGAACGCGATGGAAGCCATGCGGATGTCGGACCGGGCGTACATCCTCTCGATGGGGACCGTGGCGCTGACGGGGGACTGTCAGCGGCTCATGCATGATCCACAAGTGCGTGAGTTGTACTTGGGTGGTCGGGCAGCTTGAATTCCGACTGCTGTCGATGCGCCATTACTCCGCTGGGTCTGTGTTCTTTTTTTGCTTCGGTTATGTTGCTGAGGACAGAGGCCGGGAGTTCCGCCCGGCGGCGGAGTAACTTTTTGGTCTTGCCCAAAAAGTCACCCAAAATGCGCTTTTCAATACCCGCGGCAGAACTCGCTTTGCGCTTCGCGCGCCGCTCGGACAACCGCCGCGAGCTAGATGTTCACTCGGAGGTGTGTACGGCACATCGCTGCGCTCGTGCCGTGCATCTCGCGACTTCGCGAGAAGTTGATGCGCCAGAGTTGTGCGACTTGCTGGCTACCGCGAGATCACCATCGCTCAGAAGCGCAGTGGGCATTTGAACCCCAACGCAGCTATGCCCCCCCGGCACGAGCGAAGCGAAGTGCCGTAAACACCTCTTCTAGACTGATTTCCGGCGGTTGTCCGAGCAGAGTGACGAAGGAACGCCGCGAGTTCCGCCGGAGGTATTGACAAGCGCGTTTTTGATTACTTTTTGCGCGCAAGCAAAAAGTGATTGCCCCGCCGGGGGCAGTCCCGGCCTCCGCCCTCAAACCACCAGCAGAAACTTTTAACGAAGCAAGGCCTACGCATCCGAAGTGTCGTCGCCCAAGCCAGCTAAGGGCTCCAAAGCTGACCGGTAAGCGTGCCAGCTAGCAAACCCCAGCACCGGCCCCACAACAAGCAACCCCGCCCCCCAAGCCCAGAGCGAAACCCCGATCAACGCGGTGATGATCAGCCCCCAGAACAGCATCACCCCAGGATTCTCGATCACCACCCGCATGCTGGTAATGCCAGCAGTAAGCGCATCGGTATCGCGATCCAGGATCATCGGAATCGACACCACCATGCTGGAAAAAACCAGCGCCGCGAAGGCCCCGCCCACGAGCAGATAAACCAGCACGAACTGCCAATTCTGAGGATTGAACACCGCCTCGATCACCCCAGTGGTCGACGGCATTCCCGTATTGAAGAACACCGCGAACACCACGAGCGACGCGCGGCCCCAGAGCAGTTCCATCACGATCAGCACGAGCACCAGCATGCCCATGCTGCCCATGTGCGCGTCCCAGCAGGTGATCGACAGCCCCAGATCGGGCTTCAACCCACGCTCGCGGCGGCGGCTGGTGTCGTACAGGCCCATCGCAAGAAACGGCCCCACGAGCAGGCAGCCGCTGGCGATGGACATGGTGTATTCGGGCTTGGCGCGAAACACCCAACCGAGCAGCAGCGCAAGCAGCCAGAAGCACACGCCGTAGAACGAAGCCACGCCGGGCGAGTTGACCATGTCGCTGACGCCGCGAGCGACCCAGCGCGGCGGGTCGGACCATTGGAGCGGGCGCAGCACCGGCGCGGCGTGGGTCGGTGCGATGGGTTCATCGTTGGCGGAAGCGTCATTCATCTGGCATCGGCTCTGTGCTGAAGGGCCACTCCACCATACGCATCGCCGCGAGCCCGGTAAAGCTGGGAAAACACCAGCCTTACCGGAACAGAAGCCGAATCAACCCAAGGATGTCTCCGCCAGCCGATTCGTCAGGCGTACGATCTCCTTCTCATACGCCACCCGATTGGCCTCCTTCACCGGCCCGTAGCCGCGCACCTTCATCGCCGCCTGCGCGATCTCGACGGCCAGCGCGTGCTGGTCGGCACGCAGGCCCGTCAACAACTTGTGGATCAGGGCCTCGTAGCTGCCCACCAAGGCACGTTCGTGGCGGCGTTCTTCGGTCTTGCCGAACACATCGAAGGCCGTGCCGCGCAGGCCCTTGAACTTCGCGAGCACGCGGAAGCCCTTCATCATCCAGCCGCCCCATTCGCTCTTGGCGGGGCGGCCGGTGCGCTGGTCGAGCTGGCTGGTCGTCGGCGGTGCGAGGTGGAAGGTCAGCTGATGGCCATCCTCAAACTGCGAGGCCAGTTGGGCCTTGAATTCGGGCGATGCATGCAGGCGGGCGACCTCGTATTCGTCCTTGTACGCCATCACTTTGTAGAAGGTCTGGGCGACGGCCTTGGCGAGCGTGTCGTCGCCGGGGCGAATGCGCGCCTCGGCAGCGCGCACCTCGTCGATCAGCACCCGATAACGCTGGGCGTAGGCGGCGTTCTGGTAGTCGGTGAGCATCTGGCTGCGGCGCTCGACGATGGTGTCTAGCGACTGCTGCGCGAAGGCCACGGCTTTCGTTTCGTTCTTGCCCGCGAAGGCTTGCATGACCACGTCCTGCGGATTCACCGCGTGGCGGCGACCCCAGCGGAAGGCGGCGAGATTCATCTTCACGGCCGCTCCGTTGAGTTCAATGGCGCGCTCGATGGCACTCGCGCTCACGGGAATCAAGCCGCGCTGGTAGGCCGCGCCAAGCATGAACAGATTGGTCGCAATGGAGTCGCCGCACAGCGCGAGCGCAAGGCTGCCTGCATCGATGACCTGCACGTTGTCCTGGCCCACCGCGCGCGCCACGGTCTGCACCAGCGGGTTGGCGGGAAACTGCATGTCGGGCTGCTGTACGAAGGCGCCAGGCATGACCTCCTGGCTGTTCAGCAGCACACGGGTCGCGCCCTTGCGCGTCATCGCCAGCGTGTTGCCCGATGCCGCCACGACGAGGTCGCAGCCCATCACCGCATCCGCGCCGCCCGGGGCCACACGCACGGCGGCGATCGATTCGGTGCTCGCGCCAAAGCGCATGTGGGTCCAGACCGAACCGCCCTTCTGCGCGAGGCCCGCCATGTCGAGCACGCCCACACCTTTGCCTTCGAGATGCGCGGCCATGCCGAGCAGCGCGCCAATCGTCACCACGCCCGTGCCGCCGACACCGGTGATGATGAGGCTGTAAACGCCATGCGCCAGATCGGGCAGCACGGGTTCCGGCAAGCGGATGTCGGGACCTGCACCCACAGCCGACGAGCCCTTGCGCAGCTTGCCGCCACTCACCGTGACGAAGCTCGGGCAGAAGCCCTTGAGGCAGGAGAAATCCTTGTTGCAGGCCGACTGATCAATCGCGCGCTTGCGACCCAGTTCAGTCTCGAGCGGCACGACCGCCACGCAGTTCGACTGCACACCGCAGTCGCCGCAGCCCTCGCAGACGGCGGGGTTGATGACCACGCGCTTGTCCGGATCGGGGAAGGTGCCGCGCTTGCGGCGGCGGCGCTTTTCGGCCGCGCAGGTCTGGTCGTAGACGATGACCGTGGTGCCCGCGATCTCGCGCAGCTCGCGCTGCACGGCGTCAAGCTCGTCGCGGTGGTGGATTGTCACACCGGGCGCAAAGCCCGTCACGCCATCGAACTTGCCGGGCTCGTCCGAGATCACCGCGATGCGCACCACGCCCTCGGCATGCACCTGCTGCGTCATGCGCACCGGATCGAGCGGGCCGTCGTGGCGCTGACCGCCGGTCATCGCGACGGCGTCGTTGTAGAGCAGCTTGAAGGTGATGTTGGTCTTGGCCGAAACGGCAGCGCGCACCGCAAGCAGGCCCGAGTGGAAATAGGTGCCGTCACCCATGTTCTGGAACATGTGCGGGCGCTTGGAGAATGGTGCCTCTCCGACCCACGCCATGCCTTCCGCGCCCATCTGCGTGTAGCCCAGCGTGTCGCGGCCCATGGTCTGCGCCATCCACGAGCAGCCGATGCCCGCATAGGCGCGGCTTCCGTCGGGGATGCGCGTGGAAGTGTTGTGCGGGCAGCCCGCACAGAAATAAAAGCTGCGCGACATCACATCGACCGCCGCCACCTGCGGCCTGCGCTGCGCGAGCTGTTGCACGGTATCAGCCAATGCGGCATCGAAGCGCGCCAGACGCGAACCGACCACCTGCGCAATCATCGACGCGTCGAGCGCGAGTTCCGTGCGGAACAGCTTAGTGCCCTGCTCGTCCTTCTTGCCGATCACGCGCGGCGCGTGCTCCTCGCCGTAGAGCAGCTCCTTGAGCTGGCCTTCGATGAGGCCGCGCTTTTCCTCAATCACGATGACCTGATCGAGCCCCAGCGCGAACTCGCGCAATCCGATGGGCTCCAGCGGCCAGACCATGCCCACCTTGTAGACCGCAAGTCCCATCTGCCGTGCGTGCGCCTCGTCGATGCCCAGATCCGCCAGCGCCTGGCGCAGATCGAGCCAGCTCTTGCCCGAGGTGATGATGCCGATTCGCGCCCCCTCGCGCGCGCCGAACGCCACTTGGTCGATGCGATTGGCGCGCGCAAAGGCCCGCGCGGCATCGAGCTTGTAGTTGACGAGGCGAAACTCCTGCGCGTGCGGCGTGTCTGGCAGGCGTATGTTGAGGCCGTCTTCGGGCGCTCCGTTCCAGTCGGGTGTTTCGATCTCGAGCGCGGCATCATCGATGCGCACCGAACCCGACGCGTCTGCCGTGTCCTTGATGCACTTCATGCCCACCCATGCGCCGCTGTAGCGCGACATCGCCCAGCCGAGCAGGCCGTACTGCACGATTTCCGGCACGCCTGCGGGCGAGAGAATCGGCATGTGCGCATCGACCAGCGCGAACTCGCTCTGATGGCAGGTGGTGGACGACTCGCAGGTGTGGTCGTCCCCCATCAACACCAGCACGCCGCCGTGCCTGGAACTGCCCGCGAGATTGCCGTGGCGGAACGCATCACCCGAGCGGTCCACCCCCGGGCCCTTGCCGTACCAGATCGAGAACACGCCGTCGAATTTGCCTTCGCCGCCGATCTCGGCCTGCTGGCTGCCCCAGACTGCGGTCGCGGCCAGGTCCTCGTTCACGCCGGGGATGAAGGTGATGTCGTGCTGCTCGAGGTGCTTGCGCGCCTTCACAAGCTGGTCGTCGAAGGTCCCGAGCGGCGATCCGCGATAGCCCGTGATGTAGCCCGCCGTGTTCAGCCTGGCTGCGCGGTCGCGGCGTTTCTGGATCATCGGCAGCCGCACCAGCGCCTGCACACCGGTCAGGTAGACCGTGCCCTCGTCGGCCGTGTACTTGTCCTCCAGATCCACATTCCGCAGTTGGCTCGTGATGCTCATATCGCTCATGGCTTGTACTCTCCTCGCGCGCAAGTCGCTGTCGCTCAATTCATCGAAGGGGGACGGTCGGTGCGACTTTTCGGGTCTTGCAGAAAATGCAACAGCCTCTTGAGTCACACCGGAAATTGATTCACAATCAAAGTGTAGACAGTTATGACGACATTAGTCAACACATCGATAAGACAGTTTTTCACAAGGCTGTTGCGGCCGCAGTGACGTATCATTTGGGATACGGGTTTTCCTGAGTCACGTCACTACAATCGGTGATCGTCCTATCGATGCCAGACGCAGTGTTGTCGACACTGTCATGAGACAACACCGGACTTCCTCAACGTGCACCTATGGCAACCAAGAAAAACACTCAGAAGACCGAGCGCGTACCCCAAACGCGGGACGAAAGCAGCGTCGAACGCCTCTACCTCGAACTGCGCGAGCGCGCGATGCGCTACGACTTCCGGCCCGGCTCGCGCATCAATGAGCAGGCGCTCGGACGTGAATTCAGCATCAGCCGACCGCCCCTGCGCGAGGCACTGAACCGACTCGTCGCCGAGGGCTTTCTCGACTTCGTGATGAACAAGGGGTTCTTCCGCAAAGCCATCAGCGTCGAGGAGCTGTTCAATCTCTACCAGGTGCGCATCGCGCTTGAACGCCGCGCCGTCTATCTGGCGGTGACGCATGCGAGCGACGAGGAAATCCAGTCACTTGAGGACTACTGGAAAAGCATCATGGCCAAGGGCGAGACCATGGACGTGGCCGACCTGCTGCTGGCCGACGAGGAATTCCACCGCCGCCTGACCGAGCTCTCGCATAACCGCGAGATCTGTCAGTTTCTCGAACAGGTCACGCGCCGGATCCATGTGGCGCGGCACATCGATCTGGAGCAATCCGACTGGAACGCGCAGGCCTTCGATGCGCACTTCCAGCTCGTGCAACTCATCCGCCAGCGCAAGACGAGCGAGGCGCTCGCTGCGCTGTCCGAGCACATCGACCTGAGCCTCAAGCGCGCAGTGCAGATCACCAAGGAGATGGTGGCCAAGTTCTTTCTCCAGGACCAAGGCTGGGATTCGTCGCAACCGGCCTCCCCGAGCACGGCACCTGCGCTCAACAAGAAACCCGCTGCCAAGGCGGCATGACTGGAAACATGACGGGGGCGTGACTGAGGGCAGTCCCCCTGTTTCTGATGCAGATTCCGAAAGCACATGGGCGCTCGTTGTACGATCAGGTTTTTTCTCAAAGGAAAATTTCCATGACCATCCAACGCCTGCACACCAACGCCCGCATGAGCCAGGCCGTCATCGCCAACGGTTTTGTGTTCCTCGCCGGTCAAGTGGCCAGCGACACCGCCAAGGACGTGGCAGGCCAGACCGCTGAAATCCTCGCCAAGATCGATGCCCTGCTCGCCGAGTCCGGCAGCGACAAGACCAAGATCGTCCAGGCCACCATCTGGCTGGCCGATCACACCACATTCGAGCAAATGAACGCCGTGTGGGACGCCTGGGTGCCCCAGGGCAACGCACCGGCCCGTGCCTGTGTGGAGTCAGCTCTGGCGCGTCCAGCCTTCACCGTGGAAATCGGCGTGGTGGCTGTCGCATAACTTTGCAGCGCCGTAAATAAAACAGCCGACAAGGTCTGAACCCTGTCGGCCCGCGTGGCCACCTGTCCAGCATCTCGAACGAACCGCCCCAGTATGGGCGCCGGTAGCCCGCAGCCTGAGTGCATGCAGAGAGATATTCGATATCCCGATTTTCGTCACTGCAAAAACCAGTCACGGGGAGCTCTGGAGTGGGTGCATTGCTGCAGCCGATGCCTTGGAAGGCACTCAGGCCAATCGCCTTGGCTCACAATGCGGGCTTCAGCCCCTCTCTGCATCCATGAGCACCGCCCTCCCCGTTCTGTATTCCTTCCGCCGTTGCCCTTACGCCATCCGCGCCCGGCTTGCACTTGCCTACGCGGGCTTTGCATGCGAGCTCAGAGAGATCAAACTGCGCGACAAGCCACAACAGATGCTGGAGGTCTCGCCCAAAGGGACCGTGCCCGTGCTGGTGTTACCGGACGGCAAGGTGATCGACCAGAGTCTTGAAGTGATGCTGCATGCACTGCAGACGTCGGACGACGGCAATACAGGCGACGCGGACGGCTGGCTGCAGCCGACGACGGGCAATCTCTCCAATATGCTGGCACTCATCGAGCGCAACGACAGCTTCTTCAAGGGCGCACTCGACCGCTGCAAATATCCGGATCGCCACGGCGCCGAAGACGTGGCGCAGGCCGCGCTGGACGCCAATGAATGGCTGGACACGCTCGAGCAGCAGCTGGCCGCCACCGGCTATCTATTCGGCCAGAACCCCAGCCTTGCCGACATGGCGCTGCGCCCCTTCGTGCGCCAGTTTGCCGCCATTGACGGCGACGCTTGGGCAGCCAAGCCCTGGCCGCATCTGCAGGCATGGCTGCAAAGGTTTCTGGATTCGGCCCTGTTTGCCGAGGTGATGCAGACCCACTCCGTGTGGGTTGCAGGTACGTCCGGGCCGGTGGTGTTCGACGGCACGCGGCCGTCGAACAATCCCGAGTGATGCGACTCAGCGCTTGCTGGCCTTGTACCAGTCGGTGACCACGCGCCCGACTTCGGCCAGAATCGCGTCGCGGCCCTCGGATTCAACCTTCATCGCGCCCGTGAGATAGGCACTCACGATCATCGGCGCCATGCCCTGCGCGCTCCAAACGATGCTGACCTCGTTGGCCGTGCCGTTGTCGCCCGAGCCGGTCTTGCCGCCGATCTTCCAGTCGCTCGGCATGCCTGTACGCAAGCGCTTGTCACCGGTTCGGCTGGCCAGCAGCCAGTCGCGCAGCTGCTTCTGGCTTCCGGGAGTGAGCAAGCCCGTCTTGTCGGTGAGCAGTGCAAGCGCCGTCTTGCCCATGGCGCGCGGTGTCGTGGTGTCGCGCGGGTCGCCCGCAATCGCGGTGTTCAGATCGGTTTCGATGCGGTCCAGCCGCGTGCGCATGTCGCCCACGTTCGTGCGCAGCCAGCGCGTGAGCCCGGCCGGGCCGCCCTGCAGGTTGAGCAGCAGGTTGGCGGCGGTGTTGTCGCTGAGCACCACTGCGGCCTCGCACAGTGCGCGAATCGTCATGCCGTCAACATCGGCATGCTTTTCGGTTTCGGGCGAATAGGCGACCAACTCCTTCTTCTCGTAGAGCAGCGATTGCTCCAGAGGAAATTCGCCAAGCTGCGACAGTTGCAGAATGCGCGCAGCCAGCAGCAGCTTGAAGGTGCTGCACATCGGGAACATTTCGTCCTCGCGATAGCCGATCGAGTTCTGCCCGCCCAGTACCTGCACTGACAGGCCGAGCCGCCCTCCGCTGCGCGCCTCCAGCACCTTGAGACGCTGCTGAAAGCTGTCGCCCTTGGCGGCGGACTTGTCGTCGCCTGCGCCCACGAGATTCTTCACCGCACCACAGCCGGTCAGCGCCACGGCCGCCGTGCTCAGTGCACCGGTTGCCAACAGATGGCGTCTTTGCAGGTCCATATCAGCCCTCACTGAATTCATCCAAAACACGTCGACCCCGCACATGTCCAGCATGCCGGGGTCGATTGAAAAACAAAGCTTGGTTGTCTGAAGACGAGCTATCAGATCAGCGGCGTCCGCCGCGCACCAAAGCAATCAGCAACGCGATGGCGAAGACCACGAAGCCGACGAACGACCAGTTGGCGATGGAGCCGCCAAGGAGTGTCCAGTCAATCGCGGCGCAGTCGCCCGAGCCACGGAAGATCATGGGCAGCGAGCGGCTGATGGGGTAGTTCTCGATCATGCCGTAGAAGTCGCGCCCGCAGGTCGCGAACTCGGGCGGATACCACTGCAGCCAGCTCTGGCGGGCGGCGACAAAGGCACCAAAACCGGTCGTCAGCAGCGCGAGAAAGCTGAAGGTCCTCCACCAGCTGGCGCTACCGCGCATCGCGCCGATGCCGGTGAACACCGCCACCCCGATCAGCGCATAACGCTGCACGATGCACATCGGGCAAGGCTCAAGACCCACCACATGCTGCAGATACATGCCAAAACCCAGCATGGCAATGCAGGCCAGGCAGATCAGGCCGAGAAGCTGGCGCGGGGCCCTTGAAATCCAGTTGAAAACCACTTTTTGTCCTTAGGGGAAACCGGTATCTTAACCAACGTCCCCCAGAGGAGAAAACGATCAGATGCCGGCAGCTTCGTCCAGGAAAACCTTGGCGTGGCGCGGTGTCACCACCAGCAGCTCGCCCTCGCGCAGTCCCTGGTCACGAAACTGCTGCGCCGGAATCTGTGCTTCGATGAGCGACTCCGTGGCTGTATTGTCCGCCGATTGGTTATCGGATTCGGGAATAAGTTCCAGCCTTGCGATGGGGCCCACCACAATCGCCCGCGAGAGCTGCACCACGATGCCGCGCGGACGGCCCTGCGCATCCAGCGCCTGACCAGGCGAGTAGCGCTCCACATCGAGGTCGTGCGGACGCACGAACGCGAAGGCCTTGGTTTCATTCGCATTCTTGGCCTCGGGACTGTCGAGCTGCATGCCGTCGTCCAGATAGACGCGGCCATCGCTGGCACGGCCCTTGAACAGGTTCACATCGCCAAGGAAGCCGTAAACGAACGGGCTGGCCGGGTTGTCCCAGACCTGCTGGGGCGTGCCTTCCTGTTCGATCTTGCCCTTGTTGATGACGACCACGCGGTCCGCCACTTCAAGTGCCTCTTCCTGATCGTGCGTGACGAAGATCGAGGTCACATGCAGCTCGTCATGCAGACGACGCAGCCAGCGGCGCAGTTCCTTGCGCACCTTGGCATCGAGTGCGCCGAACGGTTCGTCGAGCAGCAGCACCTTGGGCTCCACGGCCAGAGCGCGCGCGAGTGCAATGCGCTGGCGCTGACCACCCGAGAGCTGCGACGGATAACGGTCGGCGATCCAGTCGAGCTGCACCAGCTTGAGCAGGCTCATCACCTTCTCGCGGATCTGTGCCTCGCTCGGGCGTTCCTTGCGCGGCTTCACGCGCAGGCCGAAGGCCACATTCTCGAACACCGTCATGTGACGGAACAACGCGTAGTGCTGGAACACGAAACCCACATTGCGTTCGCGCACATGCACGTCGGTCGTGTCTTCGCCGCTGAAATGGATGGTGCCGACATCGGCCGTCTCCAGACCGGCGATGATGCGCAGCAGCGTGGTCTTGCCGCAGCCCGAGGGCCCGAGCAAGGCGATGAGCTCGCCGGACTTGATGTCGAGGTTCACGTCGCGCAGGGCCTGGAAGTCGCCAAACTGCTTGCTCACATTACGGATTTCAATGCTCATGTTCTCAATTCCTCTTCGGTCCTCTCTCCCGCCGAGCGGGAGAGGAAGAAAATCTCAATTCGTTGCCGGACGCTCTGGCGGCATTTCGGCCGCAACCTTGAACTGCTTCTCAGCCTTCCATTCGGCATAGGTCTTGATCGCCAGCGTCACCAGTGCCAGTAGCGCCAGCAGCGATGCGGCGGCGAAGGCGGCGACCGACTGGTACTCGTTGTAGAGAATTTCCACATGCAACGGGATCGTGTTGGTCTGACCACGGATGTGGCCCGACACCACCGACACCGCGCCGAACTCGCCCATGGCGCGTGCGTTGCAGAGAATCACGCCGTAAAGCAGACCCCATTTGATGTTGGGAAGCGTCACATGCCAGAAGGTCTGCCAGCCCGTCGCGCCAAGCACTACGGCCGCTTGCTCTTCATCGTTGCCCTGCGCCTGCATCAGCGGAATCAGCTCGCGGGCGATGAACGGAAAGGTCACGAACACGGTGGCGAGCACAATGCCGGGCACGGCGAAGACGATCTTGATGTCATGCTCCGACAACCAGGGGCCAAGCCAGCCCTGCGCGCCGAACACCAGCATGTACATCAGGCCCACGACCACGGGCGAGATCGAGAACGGCAGGTCGATCAGGGTCGTCAGAAAGGCCTTGCCCTTGAAGTCGAACTTGGCGATGGCCCATGCCGCAGCCACACCGAACACCAGATTGAGCGGCACGGTAATCGCTGCAGTGAGCAGGGTCAGCTTGATGGCGGACCAGGCATCGGGCTCGCGCAGACCGGCCAGATAGGCGTCAAAGCCCTTGCGCAGCGCCTCGGTGAATACGGCCGCGAGGGGCAGCACCAGAAACAGCAGCAGAAAGACCAGCGCAATGCCGATCAGCGTCCACTTGACCCACGGAGCCTCGGTCGTGCCCGCCTTGGCGCGGCGCACGGTACGGGAATTGTTGACTGCGGCGCCACTCATAGCGGAGCTCCCTGACGCTTGCGCTGCCATGCCTGCAGCGCGTTGATGACGAGCAGCATCACGAACGAGAAGAACAGCATCACCACGGCCACCGCCGTCGCGCCTGCGTAGTCGTACTGTTCGAGCTTGCCGATGATGATGAGCGGCGTGATCTCGGACACCATGGGCATGTTGCCCGCGATGAAGATGACCGAGCCGTATTCACCGATGGCACGTGCGAACGCCATCGCAAAACCGGTGAGCAGCGCGGGCGTGATGCCCGGCAGAATCACCTTGTAGAAAATCTGCCAGCGGGTTGCACCCAAGCTGGTGGCCGCCTCTTCGAGTTCCTTTTCGGAATCTTCGAGCACCGGCTGCACTGTGCGCACCACGAACGGCAGGCCGATGAAGATCAGCGCAATCACCACGCCCTTGGGATTGAACGCAAGCTGAATGCCGTAGGGCTCCAGATACTGCCCTACCCAGCCATTGCCCGCGAGCAGTGCTGTCAGCGAAATACCGGCCACGGCGGTCGGCAGCGCGAACGGCAGATCGACCAGCGCGTCCACGATCTTCTTGCCCGGGAACTGGTAGCGCACCAGCACCCACGCCACCAGCAGCCCAAACACCAGATTCACGCAGGCCGCGATGAACGAGGCACCGAACGTGAGCCGATACGAGGCCAGCACGCGCGGAGCCGTTACCGCCTCCCAGAACTGCGGCCAGGTGAGCGTGAAGGTCTTGAACATCAGCGCCGCCAACGGAATCAGCACGATGATGCTCAGATAAAAAAGCGTATAGCCCAGCGTGATCCCAAACCCGGGCAGCACGCGCTTGGGAGCGCGCCGGTCCGAACGGGCCCCTGGCGAAGCATTCAGCGCCGCAGCAGTCATAGATGAATAGTGGTAGTTGAATCAGAAACGGGGCTCGGCGCAAACGCCACAGCAGTCCCAGGCCAGCGGCCGCCGAGCAAGAGCCGCCTCGCGGCGAGGCGGCGTCCCCCTCCCGCGCAGCGAGAGAGGGGGAAGGCGCGCAGCGCCTCAGGGGGTGCTTATTTTCCAGGTGTGTAGATCTTGTCGAATTGCCCGCCGTCGTTGAAGTGCAACTTCTGCGCATCACCCAGCGAGCCGAAGTACTTGGCCACGGTGAATTGCTTGATCGGCTTGAACTCGTCCGAGTGCTTCTTGAGCACGGCTTCCGAACGCGGACGCAGCGCGTGCTTGGCGGCGATTTCCTGCGCCTCGTCCGTGTACAGGTAGTTCAGGTAGGCAGTCGCCAGTTCGCGCGAGCCCTTTTTGTTGACGGTGCGCTCGACCACGGCCACGGGGTTTTCAGCCACGATGCTGACCGACGGGTAGACCGGATCGACCTTGCCCTTGCCGAACTCGCGGTCCACCGAGACCACTTCGGATTCAAAAGTGATCAGCACATCACCGATATTGCGCTGCAGGAAGATGCTGGTCGCGTCGCGACCGCCCTTGCCCAGCACCGGCACGTTCTTGAACAGCTTGCCGACGAACTCGCCGGCCTGTGCGTCCGTGCCGCCCTTTTCGCGCACATAGCCCCAAGCGGCCAGATAAGCGTAGCGACCGTTGCCGCCGGTCTTGGGGTTCACGACCACGACTTTGACGTCGGGGCGGATCAGGTCTTCCCAGTCCTTGATATTCTTGGGATTGCCGTTGCGCACCAGGAACAGCATGGTCGATGTCGTGGGCGATGCATCGTTCGGGAACTTCTTGGCCCAATCCTTAGCCACCACGCCGGTGCTCGCGAGGAAGTCGATGTCGGTGGTGGTGTTGAAGGTCACCACATCGGCCTCGAGGCCGTCGTTCACCGCACGCGCCTGGGCGCTCGAGCCGCCGTGCGCCTGATCGACCTTCACGTCCTTGCCGGTGGTTTTCTTGTAATGAGCGACGAAGGCTTGGTTGTAGTCCTTGTAGAACTCACGGGCCACGTCGTAGGAAACATTCAAAAGCGTGCTGGATTGCGCAGCCGCCAAACCACTGGCTGCCAGAGCAGCTACGGCGATGATGGACTTGAGCGAGCGGGAGAAGGAGGCGGAGGTGGAGGTCATTGTTGATGTCACCGTCTGATTTGATAGTTACATCATTGTGAGGATCGCTCCTTAAAACTCAAAAGAATATATTCTTGTTTAATAATCCCGATTTGGCATAAGCAAGCATTGGCGCGGCTTACAACCGATTTTCTCTGACTCCATCTTCTCTTGGTGTGGCGACTCGCCTGCAGCCCATCGCCATCATTGCGCAGTCTTCTGCCTGCTTCAGTTGAAGACGCGGCTGCGCTCCGGCACGGTGTCACCCAGAAAATCCAGAAAGCTGCGCACCGCCGGCACCAAACCGCGCCGCGACGGAAACACCGCATGGACAATCGCCTTGGGCTGCGACCAGTCCGGCAGCAGTCGCACGAGGCGCCCGGCCTGCATGTCTTGCTGGCACAGATAGTCGGGTAGCCAGCAAAAGCCCGTTCCGGCGAGCGCCGCATAACGCAGCACCAGCAGGTCATCCACCAGATAGCGCGGATGCAGGACGACGGTCTCCTCCTGCCCCTCGGGCCCGAGCAGCCGCACGGTATTGCGGCCCTCGGACGATGGCATGGCGATGCTGTCCAGCGCCGCCAGATCCTCCACAGTCTTGGGCGTGCCTTGGCGGATCAGCAAATCGGGACTGGCCACCAACAGTTGCACCCCCTCGCCCAGGCGCTTGACCACCATGCTGCCGCTTTCCTCCAGCGTCAGCCGCACGCGCAGCGCGACGTCAATGCCCTCCTCCAGCAGATTCACCGGCCGGTTGAGCACCTGCATCTCGACGCGCACCTCGGGATTGCGCTCAAGAAAGACGGGCAACAACTCGCCCACCACCGTCTGGGCCAGCGTCACCGGGCAGGACACACGCACCGTGCCGCGCGGCGAGCCCTTGACCTGTGCGACCGCATCGGCCGCCGCCTGCGCCTCTTCGCGCATTGACTGGCAGTGGCGCAGGTAGGTCTCGCCCACCTCGGTCAACGAGAGCTTGCGGGTCGTGCGCTGCAAGAGCCGCACGCCCAGCTCCTGCTCCAGCTCGGAGATCCGGCGCGACAGCCGCGACTTCGGAATGCCCAGACTGCGGCTCGCAGCCGTAAAGCCGCCACGCTCCACCACCTCGGCAAAAAACAGCATGTCGTTCAGATCTTGCATGGGAATACCGTCATTGGGAATGATTTCAGAACAATCCGTCGCGATTATGCCGTCTTATCAATTCATTGTCCCGCCTACACAATTCATTCATCGCCACTCGCCAAGCTTTTCAGCGAAACAGCGGCGGTGGCAACACAGATATTCACTCATACATACGGACATCAAGATCATGCAACTGCTTCACATCGACTCCTCCATCACCGGCGAACAATCGGTTTCCCGCCAACTCACCCGCCAGATCGTCGACGCCTTTGTGGCCGCCCACGAAGACACACAGGTCAGCCGCCTTGACCTGCTGACGGACGCCCCCGCCCACTTCACCGCCGATGCAATGGCACCCCGCACCGGCCAGACCGATGGCCTGAGTGAAGCACAAGTGCGCGAAAATGCCGTGTCCGAGCGCCTCGTGCGCCAGTTCCTCGACTCGGACGTGATCGTCGTTGGCGCTCCGTTCTACAACTTCAGTATCCCCACGCAGCTCAAGGCCTGGCTGGATCGCCTGGCCCAACCCGGTCGCACCTTCCGCTACACCGCGAGCGGCCCCGAAGGACTCGCCAAGGGCAAGACCGTGATCGTCGCCTCGACACGCGGCGGCGTCTACTCCACCAGCGAGCAAGGCCAGGCGATGGAGCATCAGGAAAGCTACCTCAAGGTGATGTTCGGCTTCTTCGGCATCACCGACGTGCGCTTTGTGCGCGCCGAGGGCATCGGCATGGGCCCGCAAGCCAAGGCCACGGCACTGGAAAACGCAGCCAGCGAGATCACTGCCGCAGTTGAAATGGAAGAACTGGCCGAAGCGGTCTGATTTTCATTACGCCAGAAAAAGCAAAAGGCCGGTTGATCCGGCCTTTTGCTTTTCACGCATCTGCAATCGGGCTTCAGCGCTTGTCGCCCTCGCCCTGTCCATTATTGGCAGCAGCCGCCGCGCGCAGCTTGTCCTTCTTGCTCATGCGCTTGCCCTTCACCCCGCCGTTGTCGCCATCCTCATGCGGCTGGCGCTCAGGAGTTGTTTCCGTCAGCGGGTACTGCGGCAGCGTCTCGAGCGCCACTTCCCTCAATGCATTGCGCTTGGCGATGAGCTTCCAGTGCGCCTCGGTCGCCGGGCTCACAAAGCTGATGGCAAGGCCACTTGCGCCCGCGCGGCCGGTGCGGCCGATGCGATGGGTGTATTCGATGGGCGAACGCGGCAGGTCATAGTTGACGACCAGCGGCAGATCATCCACATGGATGCCACGCGCGGCCAGATCGGTGGTGATCAGCACCTGCCACTGCTTGTTCTTGAACTCCTGCAGCACCTGCTTGCGGGCGCCCTGGCTCAAGTCGCCGTGAAAGGCCGTGGCGTTGATTTTCTTGTCGTAGAGCTTGTTCGCCACATGCTCCGCCGTGTAGCGGCTGGCGACGAACACCAGCATGCGCTGGCCCTTGTACTGCTCGACCAGCTCGCGCAAAAGCGCGGTGCGCTTGGCGGCGTCGATGTGGAAAACGCGCTGCTCGATGGTCGCATCTTCATGGTGGGTGGATGCGATCTCGACCTTGACGTGGTCGCCCCTCAGCAGGTTCGCCACCAGTTCCTGCACGGCCGGCGCAAATGTGGCCGACAGCAGCAGCGTCTGGCGCGCATGGCCTTCGGGCACCAGCGCGAGCACCTTGTGCAACTCTTCGGCAAAGCCCAGATCCAGCAGGTGGTCCGCCTCGTCCAGCACCAGCGTGCGGATGGTCTTGAGCTGCAAACGGCTGTGCTCCACCACATCGAGCAGACGGCCCGGCGTGGCGATGACCATGTCGGCCCCGCCGCGCAGCGCCATCAACTGCGGATTGATCGAGACGCCGCCAGTCAGCACCGCCACCTTGGGGCGTTTGCCGAGCGATTCGCCCACCATGTAGATCAGCTCGGCGACCTGCGCCGCCAGCTCCCGCGTGGGCACCAGAATCAGCGCCTGGGTCTCTTTGGCCCCCGAACGCTGGGCGGAGTCGCTGAGCATCCACGCCTGCAGCAGCGGCAGCACATAGGCCGCCGTCTTGCCCGATCCCGTGGGCGCGCAGGCCTGCAGGTCGCGACCGTCCAGCACCGCAGGAATGGCTTGCTGCTGCACAGCGGTAGGAGCCATCAGGCCACGGGATTGAGCGGCCTGCGCCAGCGAAGGGGCAAGGCCCAGATCAGAAAAGGACATGAATGAAAGCGGACGGATCAGATCGTCAAAAAGCGAAACGCAACCCGCTATTGTCGGGCCTGCGGGCGCATCGCGCTCGGCAAATCGAAATGCCAGCCTGAATGCCACCCCGCATCACTGCAGGGCAAGCATCAGAATCGGGATCAGCAGCGCCGTGAGAATTCCGTTGAGTCCCATCGCCAGTGCCGCGAAACTGCCCGACACCGGATTGACCTGCAACTCGCGCGCCATGCCGATGGCGTGGGCCGTCAAACCAATGGCGAAGCCGCGCGCTGCCGGATCGGTCACCTTCAGCAGGCTCAAGAGTGGATGCGAAATCACCGTGCCGACAACTCCCGTGATCACCACCGCCACGGCGGCCAGTGCGGGCAGGCCGCCAAAGCGCTCAGCCATGGGAATGGCAATCGGCATGGTGGCAGACTTGGGCATCAGTGACGCCAGCGTCTGCCAGCTTCCACCGAGCGCCCAGGCAATGCCGATGGCGCTGAGAATTGCCACGATGGACCCCACCAGCAGCGCAATCACGAGCGGCTTCCAGATGCGCTTGAGGCGATCGAGTTGCGTGAACAGCGGAATGGCGATGGCGACCGTGGACGGCCCCACCCACCAGTTGAGCGGCTTGGTCGCCGCCGCGTAATTGACATAGGGCGTGCCACTCAGCCACAGCACCAGCATTACCATCAGCGCAGTCGTCGCTACCGGAACCAGCACGGGATTGCCGCCAAAACGGCGATACAGCCGCTGCGCAATCAGATAGGCTGCAAACGTGACCGCGATCCAGAGCACGGCGGAAAGCGCAAAGCCCGTCCAATCAGGAAATGGCTGCGGTGGATTGGGGATCATGGTGTAGAGGCCGCTCATGCCTTGCCCTCCACCGCCGTGTCTGTGCTGACCGCGCCCGACTTGCGCAGCAGGTGCTGGAGAATCACCGCCGTGACCGCGAGCGTGATCACCGCGCCCGCCACGCCAGCCAGCAGAAATGGCAACCACTCGTCACGCACCCGCCCAAAGTTGTCGATCAACCCTACAACGGCGGGTGCG
This sequence comes from Diaphorobacter sp. HDW4A, assembly GCF_011305995.1. Taxonomy (GTDB): domain Bacteria; phylum Pseudomonadota; class Gammaproteobacteria; order Burkholderiales; family Burkholderiaceae_C; genus Diaphorobacter_A. The sequence continues at coordinate 2,515,992 of NZ_CP049910.1, forward strand.
AGCATCAGCATCATGTTGCGCAGCAGTCCACCGCTCACCTTGCCAAGAGCGGCGGGCACGCGCCCCAGCACCAACAAAGCCAACGTCAGCCCCACGAGGCCTACAAGCGAGCCCGGCACCGGCAAACCCAAAGCGCGAACCAGAAAGTCACCTGCGATCTGAAAAATGACCAGAACCGCCAACGAAAGGGCAATGAAGAGCAGAGGCACGTGAAAGCTATAAAAAGGGGAAATGAAGAGCCGACGCGGGAAATGCGTGACAACAAAGCAAAAAGTGATCGATTTCAACCCAGTGAGCTTACCCAAGAGCCCAATTCGGCGTGTCGCAGTGCGAAATCGACCGTATTTCCGAGTGATGGCACGGACCGCGTTACATGACATCCGTCAATTTATCCGTTTTCGAATTGACAAATGAACGGATTTGACGGATTTTGAGCGACGTTACGCCAGAAATAACAACATTCCATTTTCACAATCAGAAACTGCTTGCATCTACCCCGCAACTTCGTCCAACAGGTTGTCAAACCCGCTGCAATTTAACCGAAGTTCAGGCCTGTTTTTCAGCGCAATTAAATTCACTTGAAAGCAAATTCAGCAGGTGTTGGCGTCATTTGCGCTTCATAGAATGAAAAGACGCCGCACTCAACCATTCGAGTGGCTCCCTTTTCTCGACAGCGCCATGAATCTGCCCCCCTCGCCCCATTCGCCGATCTCCGCCAGCCAACCCCGCGGCATCACATTGAAAGACGTGACACTCCATCGTGGCCGCACACGGGTGTTCGACAACCTGAGCATTGCCCTGCACGAGCAGCGCATCGGACTCATTGGAGACAACGGCGCCGGCAAGACGAGTCTGCTGCGCCTTCTGTGCGGGCTGGACACACCTCAGTTGGGCAGCGTGCATATTGGCGGCAAAGAGATCCGGACGGCGGGCCAGGACCGCGCCGCACTCGTCGGGCTGATGTTCCAGAACCCCGATGACCAGATCATCTTTCCCGTGGTCGTCGAGGAAATTGCACTGTCTCTGCGCACACACGGCATGAAGAAGGCCGAGGCCCAAGAAGCCGCACGCGCCCTTCTGGCCGAGCGCGGCATCGCCAATTGGGCCGACCGCGCTGTCAGCAGCCTGAGTCAAGGCCAGCGCCAACAGGTGTGCTGGCTCGCCCTGCAAGCGGCCGAGCCCCGCGTTCTGCTGCTCGATGAGCCATTCGCCAGCCTCGATTTGCCGGGTCAAACCCGACTCGCACACGACATCGCTTGCGCCGATCAGCAGGTGCTGGTTTCGACCCATCTGCTCTCGCATGTGCGCAGCTTTTCCCGCGTGATCTGGCTCGATCAGGGCCGCGTGCGCGCCGACGGCTGCGGCGTGGAGGTATGCGCCGATTACGAAGCCGATGTGGCCGCACGCACCATCCATCACCCGCTGCACTGAAACCAAGCGATCACCGACATGGGAAGCCTCTACAGCGACACTCCAACATGGCTGCACCGCATCGCAGCGGGGCACAAACTGCTCGCGCTGACGCTACTCGGTGCGCTGCTGTTCATCACGCAGTCGCCGCTGGTGCTCGCGGTCGCAGCACTCGCCTGCACCCTGCTCTGGCTCTCGCTGGGCGCGGCTACCAAGCCCGCCCGGCGTCTACTGCTGTCGGTTCTGATCGCAGCGCTGCTGGTGGCCGCCTTCCACACCGTTCTCGGCAACTACCGCATCGCGGCGGTGAGCACCCTGCGCCTCGTCTGCGCCTCGGTGCTTGGGGTGGCGCTCACCGTGAGCACCCGGCCTGCGGACATCGTGGACGTGCTTGAGCGCCTGCTCGCGCCGCTGTCGCGGCTCGGCCTGCATCCCGAGCGCCTCGCGCTGCAAATTGCGCTGATGCTGCGCTTCACCGAACATTTCTTCACCCAGTGGCAAAAGCTCGCCGACGCCTACCGGCTGCGCACCGGCAAGCCCGGCGGTCTTCGGCTGATCGCACCCCTCGCCATCCACATGTTGCTCGCCACACGCCGCGTCGCGGACGCGTTGTGGGCCCGTCTCGGTCATTGAAAGGAACTCATCCATGAACAACAACACCACCAACCCCAACACCCTCTCGCGCTCGGCTGCGTCCTCCATGGCGCAGGTCGCCCTGTTCGCCGCGCTCATGGCCGTGCTCGGGCTGATCCCCAAGATCGATCTGCCGATGGGTGTGCCGATCACCGCGCAGTCGCTCGGCGTGATGCTGGCCGGTGTGCTGCTCGGCCCCAAGCGCGGGTTTCAAGCCATGGCGCTGTTCCTGCTTGCCGTCGCTGCGGGTCTGCCGCTGCTGTCGGGCGGACGCGGCGGTATCGGCGTGTTCGTGGCACCCTCGGCCGGTTATCTGCTCGGCTACGCACCGGCTGCGCTGATCGCCGGACTCATCATGCGCGCCATGCCGCAACGCAGCCCGGCGCTGATCGGACTGGGCGCTTTCGTCGCGGCGCTGATCGGTGGTCTGGTTGCACTGCATGCGATGGGCGTCGCCGGGCTCATGCTGCTCGCCCACATGTCGCTCAAACAGGCCGTGCTCACCACGCTCGCCTTCGTGCCGGGCGATCTGATCAAGTGCGTGCTTTGCGCAGTCATTACCCACACCGTCGCACGTGGTCTGCCCGACTGGCAGTTTGGTGGCCGCCGTGCCTGAACGCGTAGCGCATCCACTGGCCGCGCCGCTGCACGGCTTCTGGGAGCTGGTGCACGGCCCGCTCGCGCACTGGGCCGCGCTGACACCGAATGCGGTCGCATTGCGGAGCGAGACGCACAGCCTGAGCTTCGCGCAACTGCATGACGAAGTCGTCGCGCGTCGCGCCATTACTACGCAAAGGCGTGCACCGTCCATGCTGCTGCTGGACACGTCACGCGGAACGCTGGAATGCGTGATCGACTTTCTCGCCATCATCGCGAGCGGGCGCTGCGCAGCGGTATCAGATCCCGAATGGCCGCCCAGCATGCATGAGCAGGTGTCCGTCTGCATGCCAGAAGCCACCAGCGATCAGTTCGAGGCCACGTCACTCACCCCGTTCTACACCGGCTTCACCTCGGGCAGCACCGGCGTGCCCAAGGGATTCATGCGCCACCACCATTCCTGGACGGAAAGCTTTCGCGTGAGCATCGCGGACTTCGGCCCCGTCGCCGCGCAGCGCGTGCTCGCACCAGGACGCATGTCGCATTCGCTGTTTCTGTTCGGCGTGATGCACGGCCTGTGGTGCGGCGCAGGTGCCGTAGTGCAGGAGAAATTCTCGGCGCTACGCTGTCTGCAGTGGCTGGCCGATGATGCCGCCCCCGTGCTTGTGGCGGTACCCAGCCAATTGCTGCTGATGCTGCAGTGGGCCGAACAGCGGGGCCTGCCGCCGATCAAGGGGGTGCAACTCGTACAGATCAGCGGAGCACGATGGATGCGTTCGCAGACGCCCGCCCTGAAGCGACTGTTTCCCAACGCACGCATCGTCGAATTTTACGGCGCCTCCGAGGCCAGCTACATCGCCTGGATGGACGCCGATGCCGACGCCCCCGCATCTGCCGTCGGCAGACCCTTCAGCAACGTGGCGCTGTCGATTCGCCACACACCCGATCAATCCACCGATGGCGCCGGACTGATCTATCTGCGCAGTCCCATGGTGTTCATGGATTACGTCGGCCAAAACGTGGATCGCACCGGAGTTCTTCGCGACGGCAATTGGCTCTCCGTGCGCGACATGGGATATATCGATACCGCCGGACTGTTGCATCTCGCGGGTCGCGAAAGCCGCATGATCGTGACGCGCGGCAAAAATCTATTTCCCGAAGAACTCGAAGACCTGCTGCAGAGCCACCCCGCCATTGCGCGTACGTCGGTGCTCGGCGTGCCGGATGCATTGCGCGGTACGCTGATCCATGCGGTCGTGCAATGGCGCGATGGCGCTAGCCAACCGCCATCGACACATGAGCTGTCGCAATGGCTGCGCAGCCGTACCGAGAGCTTCAAGCATCCGCGCAACTGGTGGGTAGCCAGCGAATGGCCGCAGACCAGCAGTGGCAAGACCAATCACCGCGCGCTTGCAAGTCTTGTGCAGCAGCAGTTGAATGCAAGCGGGACCGCGCTCGTGCTCATGCCGTGGCTGTCATGATGCGCCCCGCTCCAATGGCTGCGGGGATTCTTTCTTGGGCCCGCAGCGCCATCGCGCCCAAGGGGGGCGCATTCAATGCGCTGCAGCCCCACGAGATCGCCGCGCCAGTTCTGCAGGCGCTGCTCGCTCGAGCGAATCTGAGCGCAGACTTGGTTGGCGCCGTGGTACTGGGCAATGCCATGGGCGCTGGCGGCAATCCTGCGCGGATGACAGCTCTCGCCGCTGGACTGCCGCAAACCTGTGCGGCCTTCAGCGTCGACAGCCAATGCTGCGCCGGACTCGATGCCGTCGCGATGGGCGTGGGCCTGATCGCATCGGGACAGGTAGACATCGTCGTCGCTGGCGGCGTTGAGGCATGGAGCCGCGCTCCAATCCGCCAGACCAGGCCACTGCGACCCACGGACATTCCGACAACCTTCGAGCGCCCCGCCTTCGCGCCCGACCCCGCAAAGGACCCGGACCTGCTAGAGGCTGCGAGCGAGCACGCATGGGAGCGGCAATTCAGCCGCGCGCAGCAGGACGCCTATGCACTCCTCAGCCACGAACGTGCATTGCGAGCGCGGCAGTCTTCGCAACTTCACGAGTTGATCACGATTGCGGGCTGTGGGTACGACATGTACCCGCGCGCCATCCTTCCCGCGCGCGCCGCACGCATGCCGGTGATCACACAGTCCAGCATGGATACGGAAAATCGGTTCGGACTGAGCGCCCTCACTGTCTCCGCGAAGGCCGACGGAGCGGCGATGCTTCTGCTGGCCTCCGCACAAGCGTGCGAGCGCCTCGGTATTTCAGCGCCAGCACGCTGGGTGGCCAGCGCCAGCGTGGGCGAAGACTCGCGCATGCCCATGACGGCGGCGGCCCTTGCCGCGCAGACCGTACTGCAGCGGTTTTCGCTGCAGCGCGACTTGCCGCCGCTCCATCCCCACGATATGCAAGCCATCGAAGTGCACGACGCCTTCGCGGCGCAAGGTCTGTCGTTCTGCGAAGACCTCGGTCTCCAACCAGAGGACATCAATACACATGGCGGCGGGCTGGCACGTGGCCACCCCATTGGCGCATCGGGCGCAGTCGCGCTGGTGAGTCTGCTGAACACCTTGCACACCATGCCCATGAACCACATGCAGACGCCTCACTTGGGCCTTGCGGCCATTGCGGGCGCTGGCGGGCTGGGCGCGGCCTGCATGGTTCAAATCGGAAACCCTCGATGAGTGAATCAACGCCTTCAAACACCATTGCAGAGGCTTTGTGCTTCCTGCACCAGCGCCGATCCATTCGCGCCTTCACCGATCAGCCAGTTGAAAAGGCGCTGCTCACGCAAGTACTGCAGGCAGCGCGCGCTGCGCCGAGCGGGGCCAATCTACAGCCCGGCAGATTCATTCAAGTCAGCGGAGATGTTCGCGCAGCATTGACACGAGCGCTGATGCACAACCGCAGACAGTTCGTAGAAGAGCGCGAAGACTACGACTACTTCCCTCGTCCCATGCCCATGCAGTTGCGCAAACGCCAAGTGGCGGCCGCTCAGGCACTGTATAGCGCGCTCGGCATAGCACGCGACGATACCCAAGGCCGCGAGTCACAGTTTGCGCGCAACTACCAGTTTTTTGATGCTCCCGTCGCACTCATTGTCACCATTGATGCGAACTTTGGAGCTGGTGGCTACATGGATCTTGGAATGGCGCTTCACGGTTTGCAACTTGCCGCCTCGGTACTCGGCATGGGTAGTTGCGCGATTGGTGCGATGGCGTCGCATGCCAACACGGTGCGTGAGGTGCTGCGATTGCCAAGCGATCAGCACATCGTCTGCGGTTTGGCACTGGGTTGGCCCGACGAAAAAGCCCCTGTCAATCAGACGGAGACGCGGAGAATCCCACTTGACATGTATTTTGAACAACGCTCGGAAATACACACCGACCCAGAAAAGCCTTCGGCGTACCGTCCTACAAGCGAAGCGAATTTTCAATAGTTAGAAATTAACTATTGACCATTTGGTAAATAAAAAAACAGGGCAACCAAGGTCTCAGGGAACGAAAACCAGCCCCTTGCCGAATACAGCACGCACCGGAAGCATCAACTGCGTGCCCGCGAGCGTCTTGCGACGCAGACGCATCAGCGAGGATTCGATGCGGTGAAACCCGTCCTCTGCCTCCGCATGCCCCATGGCCTTGACCAGATTGGTCTTGGACACCATGCCGCCGTTGGCTGCCATCAAGCACTCGAGCAGTTCGCACTCACGACTGGTCAGGCGGATGGTCTTCTGGTTTGGTGCAATCAGACGCGGCACGCTCAGGTCAAGACGCCAGGAGTTCTGCTGCTCGGCGTTGGTAACGCGCATTTCCAGTTGGCGCAACTGAGCTCTGATGCCCGCCCCCAACTCGGCCAGCGACAGCGGCTTGATGAAGTACTGCAGCGCCCCCGCATCCAGACTCGCCACCCGCGCACCGGAATTGGCGTGCTGCGACAGCACAATGGCCGGAATGCGCTGCGCGACCAGCCTGCGGATCAGGGCCAGGCCCGGATCCACGCCCAGATCGAGATCAATGATGACCAGATCGGCCTTCTCTTTGAGAAGGCCGATGTAAAAGTCTTCTATCGAATTCGCCCCCCAAGTCGTATAACCGGACTCTTCAAGGAATCGACACACCTGCATGCGATGTGTTTCATCACCGTCTACGACTGCGACTGTGAACTTGACTGATGATGTGAGAATTTGTTGCATAGTGAAACTACAAGTTTTGCAAATTTTCGCCATCAACATCTCGTTGCGCCATGCACAAAAACACTTACTCACTCACAATGTGTATACCATTGCTACAGTCTATTGTAAATAATTGTTATGGCATTCTTGCCGAAAATACACAATTACTGTAGTCAATCGGAAATGATATCTGTCATTGAGGAAACTCTTAACCAGCATCAAAACCAGCTACCGAGGCGCACGGCGACTGGATTTGTCAGTTTCAGAACGCAGAGATGACAGAACCCTTGAATTGGGTGTCTATGAACTTACGGACCTCATCCGAGTGATAGGCACTAATTAATTTGCCCACCCAAGCCTTGCCCTTATCTGTATCTCGAATGACAAGAATATTTACATATGGATTTTTGGCAGCCTCAAGAGCAATAGCGTCTGTTTTTGGATTCAGACCTGCCGAAATCGCAAAGTTGGTGTTGATGGCCGAAGCGTCGAGGTCATCCAACGAACGTGGTAGTTGAGCAGCATCCAGTTCCACGAAGCGCAACTTCTTTGGATTGGAGATCACATCCAGCGGCGTGGCCTTTAGACCCGCGTTGTCCTTCAGCTTGACCAGACCCAACGATTGCAAGAGCAGCAGCACGCGACCGCCATTGGTCGGGTCATTCGGAATGCCGAATTTTGCACCGGGCTGCAGGTCTTCGAGTTTCTTGATCTTCTTGGAGTAGATGCCGATCGGGAAATTCACCGTGTCGGCAGCCCAACCGATCTTGTAACCACGGTCCTTGATCTGCGCGTCCAGATACGGACGATGCTGGTAGCTGTTGGCATCAAGTTCGCCAGCGGACAGGGCCGCATTGGGTTGCACATAGTCACCGAATTCGATAATCTGGATCTTGAGGCCATCCTTCTCTGCAACCTTCTTGACCTGCTCCATGATCTGGGCGTGCGGGCCTGCCGTCACACCCACCTTGATGGAGTTCTTGTCCTGAGCGAATGCAGCACCAGAGAACGTAGCGGCCGCAGCCAGTGCGAGGGTCGATTGAAGAAGAATGCGTTTGGAGAACATGGTGTTCTGCTTTCTGCCAAATAGGAAAAGTGAAACCGCACATCGTAATCCATATCTGCGACCAGATATAAGATTCCTTTTCCATATGCAAACAACTTCAAGTACGGTTCTCTGACTCCCACCCGTGCCAACTTTGATGGTGTGAAGCCACACTTAGTTATGTAATCCGAAAAAACAATCTCAAACCCTCAGCGCCAGGTTATTTAGCTTGTCCAGTCTCTCCGGCCAGGTGCCCTCTTCGGCCGACTGCAGCAGAATCCGCGTCCATGCAATCCACGCGTCCCATTGCACGCGCTTGTCCCATGCATTGCCCCACGCGCTGAAGCACTGCAGCGCACTCTGAGCAGCCCTCACGGCATCCTCCTGCCGGTCCGCCGAGAGATAAACCTGTGCGAGCACCATCTGCGGCTCGCCCACCCATGGGTTCATGCGCACTGCCTGCTCCAGCACATGGGTCACCACGTCGAGATCGACCAGCGGTTGATCCAGCTGGATCACCGACCAGTAGAGCGAGGTCGCCGCTGCGTCGCTCTCCTTGCTCACGCTCTGGGTGCATTGGTCGAACACGGGCGGTATCGGCAACTGGTTCTTCAGGCCCGGGTGCTGCAGCGCCAGCCCCAGTTGCGACAGCTGCGAAATCTTGCGGCTCGGCGGCCGCATGGGGCCCGGCCACAGCGACGCGGCCCAGTGCACGGTCTGCTTGCGCGAGATGTCGACGTTGGGCGAGCGCGAATAAATCTCCTCCTGCCAACTGAACCACTGCTCTATCGTGTCCGCCATGCTCACGATGATGAAGGTCGCCACCTCGCGCGGCGTGAGCTGCACGGTCGCGCGCGGCGCGGGGCCGTTGAGCTCAAGCTCCATGCCGCCATCGTCATCGAAGTCGCGTTCCAGCACCTTGTTGATGAACTGGCTGCGGCTCATGGTGCAGAACAGATGCACGAGATACTCAGCTTCCTCTCCCACCAATTCCTGCAGCCGCGCGCGCTCGGTGCGCGCATCGAACTTCACCAGATCGACAAAGGCGTTGCCGTAGACGCTGTGCAGCAGCCCGAGCAGTTGAACGTCATGCGGCTGGCGCCACAACGCAAGCGAGCGCGCCACGCCATAAAGGTGGTGCCGGAACGTTCCGGCCTTGTGCCAGTCCTGCCCAACGCCCCGCTCCAGCACCACTGGCAACACGAGGGCGAGTTCCGGGTCCTGATGAATCCAGTTTTCGTCGAGCAATTGCTGCGCGCGCTGAAAGAGTTGCGGGTCCAGACGGTGCCATGGCATGGACATGGGTGAGGCTCCTTGTTCGATTTGAAAGTCGTCGAAATTTCGCACTATGCCCGCAAAGGCGCCGAGACGCATCGGGAAAAGTGCCACATGTCGTGGCACGAAACAGCACCACGTCCAAACAAACAGTTATGAGATAGTCGAGCCATGCGCTCATTGATCAAACATGCGTTGCTGCTGGTTCTCACTTTGGGTCTTGTGCTGATCGCCCTCATCGTCGTTGCCAACTGGCGCGATGAACCGCTGAGCACGCCGACCAAGGCCCTGCTGTCGAGCTACAAGATGCCGACCGAGGCGCAGTTGCAGGACAACGGCTTTCTGATTCTCTCGGGACTTGATGCGCCGCTCGATGAGGTGGGCAGACGCTCACCGGTCGAGAGCGCAATGCAAGCGGGAAGGCAACGCCTTGACAACGAGATCGAGCGCAAGCAGTGGTTCGATACAACCCACGGAAATCCGGCCAAAGCACCGCCACCGTTCCAACCTGCATCGGCGATGAAGGCCTCGGACATTCTTCCGGACGCGCTGCAATGCAAGCCCGACCTCGCGCCGCGCTGCCATGAGTGGTATCTCAAGCATGTTAACGCGCTAGGGCCCGTGCTGGCCGCGCAGCAGCCCACGCTCATGCGCCTTGCGGCGGCCACCAAGGCCAACCGCTTCGAGAGTTTCTTTCCGCCCTATATGGAGCAGATCTTTCCGCCCTACCAGCACCTAACGCGTGCCCATGAGCTGCAATTGGCGCAGGCTAGTCTGCTCTGGAGTCAAGGTCAGCAGGCCAAGACGCTGGATCTGTTGGAGCAAAGCGACCGGCTCACGCGGCGACTTGCAGATACGAGTCATCACCTTGTGGGCAATGTCATCGCACTGCAGATGCAGTACCGCAGGCTTCGCTGGATCAGCGATGTGATCGCGACCACACAGGCCACGATCCCCGCCGCTTCGATTACACGCATGCAGGCGTTGCTTGATGCGCCGGTCGTGCCTATGCGCGACGGCCTGAATGGCGAGGCTGTTCTTATGACCATCTTCATGGCCTCTGTGGCTGAAAGCTCGCAGGACTGGGCCGACATCACCGCGATTGCAAGCGAGAAGAGCCCTGTGTGGGGGCAATGGCTGCGCGGCAAGCTAGACAAGGCCACCTATCTCCCCAACGCAACGCTGAACCAGCAATCCGAGTGGTGGGCGCAGTTTCTGCTGGTTGCCGACACCAATGCACATGACTGGGATGCCGCATTCAGCAACGCCAAGAGGTCCGCAGAAGCACAAAAAGAGGCTCGTACGTCGTGGCTCGGCTTGCGCAACTACACCGGAAGTTTGATCACGGACATCGCGGCACCCAACTATGCAGCGTATGTGCAGCGCAGATACGACGTCGAAGGCTTTCGCCGACTGGTAATTGCGCAGTTAAAGGCCAGAGAACTGCACATCCTCCCCGCAAAAATGCAAACCTGGCTGCAGGGCATACCCGGCGAACTGCACGACCCCTACACCCTCAAGCCCATGCAATGGGACGCCACCAGCCAGAGCATGATCTTCGAGGGCCGAGAACCCCAGACGCAGAATCCCGGGCGCTCCAAGACCTACCGCATCCGATACTGACCCACTGAAAGGCACATCATGCGCAAAGCCTTTGTCGGACTTCTTGTCACTTTGATCGCGCTGGTGGTTCTCGCGGTAGGCGTGCTGCTGCTTGCCAACTGGAACGATGAGCCGCTGAGCGACAAGTCGCGCAAGGCACTGACATACACGGCGCCGACCGAGAACCAGCTGCGCGGCAACGGCTTTCTGGTTCTTGCGGGGATCGATGCGCCCGCGCCCGTCAACCCCAAAGCCGACGCGGTGGAGCCCGCGCGGCAGCTCGGACAGCAGATACTGGTGCGCGAGATTGAGCGCTGGAAATGGAACCAGCGCCTTGGCCACACCAATCATGCGAACGCCCCCAAACCGCTAGCGCCGACCAGCGCGCTCACCCGCAAGCAGATTCTTCCCGATGAGCTGAGATGCCCACCCGAGCAGGCCGACTGCATCGCGTGGTTCGTCCAGCGACGCAAACAATTCGCGACGCCCGACGCGCACCAGCGCGCGGTGCTCTCTCGCTTGGCCAACATTGCGCGGGCACCGTACTGCACCAATGTGCTTCCCAATTTTGTGGCGGCGCAAGGCGCGCCGTATTCTGCACTGTTCGCCGGATTCGAGCTGCAACTGGCCCGCGCCAGCCTGTTGTGGAACGACAAGGCCTACGGCGAGGCATTGGATCTGCTGGAGCGCGGCGAGGCCGTGCGGCAATGCACGGGCGCATCGGACCGGCTCAACGCCGGCTCCCTTGCCACCTCCTCCATGAACCACGCCACCATCAAATGGCTGAGCAACGCCATCACCCGCACCGGTGATCGCATGCGCCCTCAGGACGAGGCCCGCATTCAAAAACTGCTGGAAACGCTGCGCATATCCATCCGCCGTGGACTGGCGGCCGAGATGACCTATTCGGCGAGCATCGCCCATTCCCTCGGCGTGACGCTCAAGTTGCCGAGCAACGCGGATGAGGGCGAGGGCAACGCCACGGAGAACGAGCTGTCGAAAAGCGACTCGTGGATCAGACATGCCCGCCGGTCCGTCAATGCCCTGCTCTATCTACCCAACCAGACCATCAACATCATCACCGAGCGCTGGACGCCTCTGGTGCAGCTCGCCGATGTGCCGCCGCCCGAGCTCAAGACTGCGGAAGAATCGGCCTCCGACAAGCGTGAATCGCTCGAAGAAGCACACGCGCAATGGCATGGCGCGCGCAACCCCATCGGCAACCATCTGCTGGGTATCACCGACCTGTCGGACTATGTGCACTGCATCCATCGCGCCATCGATACCGACGGCTACCGCCGCCTCGCGCTGCTGCAGCTGCAGGCAATGCAGCAGCGCGTTGCGCCTGAGAAGATGAGCCAATGGCTCGCGGACCGCCCGGAGCCGCTGCGCAATCCCTGGGACAACCAGCCCATGCAGTGGAATACAGAAAGCGGCACGCTGGAATTCACCGGCCTAGCGGTGCAGACGGCCAACCCGGACAAGTCTCGCACCTACCGCATCAGCCTGCGCCGCTGAACAGTCCATCCTCAAAAACAAAAATGGGAGCAGAGGCTCCCATTCGTCAGTTTGCGAAGGCGTTGATCACTTGTGGCTCAAGCGACGCACGGCCCAGTCGCCCAAGCTCTGGATGGCCTGCACGAAGAAGATCAGCACGATCACGACGGCCAGCATGATGTCCGGCAGAAAACGTTGGTAACCGTAGCGGATGCCCAGATCGCCCAGACCGCCGCCGCCGATGGCACCGGCCATGGCCGAGTAGCCCGTCAGGCTCACAAAGCTGATGGTCAGACCGGCGACGATGCCCGGCAGTGCCTCGGGCAGCAGCACCTTCCAGACAATCTGACCGGTGGTCGCGCCCATGGATTGAGCGGCTTCAATGAGGCCGTTGTCCACTTCGCGCAGCGCGGTTTCGACCAGACGCGCAACAAATGGTGCAGCAGCCAATGTGAGCGGGACGACCGCAGCCCAGGTGCCGATGGACGAGCCAGTGATGAGACGCGTGAACGGAATGATCGCGACCAGCAGAATGATGAACGGCGTGGAGCGCACGGCGTTCACGATCCAGCCAACGGTCTTGTTGAGCGCGCCGTTCTCAAGCACGCCTCCCTTGTCAGTCAGGCGCAGGAAGACGCCGAGCGGAATGCCGATGAGCCCGCCGATGAGGCCGGACACACCGACCATGATGAGAGTTTCCCAGAGCGATTGCGCGAACAGCTCCAGCATCATTTCAGAAAAATTCTCGAACATCGCTTCAGTCCTCCAACGTCACTTCCTGCACCAGCACGCCTTGGGCGCGCAACTCGGCCACGGTGGCATCAAGCTGCATCTGCTGGCCGCTTGCGAACACCGCGAGCGAACCGAAGGTCTGGTTCTGGATCTCGTCCACCTGACCATGCAGGATGGACAGGTCCAGCGAATACTCGCGGATCAGGCGCGAGAGAATCGGCTGATACGCCTGCTCGCCCGAATACGACAGGCGCAGCAGTCGGCCACTCTGACCAAAGCCCTGCGCCTGCGCGGAGAGATGACGCACGCGATCGAACACGCTCGCGGGCAGCTCCTGAGGCACGATCTCGTCGATCAGGCTCTTGGTGATCGCTTGCTCGGGGCGGGTGAAGACGTCGATCACACGACCCATCTCGACGATGCAGCCGGCCTCGATCACCGCCACGCGATCAGCGATCTGCTTGACCACCTGCATCTGATGCGTGATGAGCACAACAGTCACGCCGAGCTCGTTGTTCACCTTGCGCAGCAGATCGAGAATCGAGCGCGTGGTCTCGGGGTCAAGCGCCGAGGTCGCCTCGTCCGACAGCAGCACCTTGGGGTTGCTGGCCAGTGCACGTGCAATGCCCACGCGTTGCTTTTGTCCACCCGAAATCTGCGCCGGATAACGGTCCGCCAACTGGCTCAGGCCCACCAGCTCAAGCAGCGGATCAATGCGCTTCTTGATCGCATCCTTGCTCAGGCCGGCCAGTTCGAGCGGCAACGCGGCGTTGTCGAACACGGTGCGCGACGACAGCAGATTGAAATGTTGGAACACCATGCCGATTTCGCGGCGCGCTGCGCGCAGTTCGGCGTCGCTCAGCTTGGTGAGATCGCGCCCGGCGACGATGACCTCGCCCGCCGTGGGGCGGTTGAGCAGATTGATGACGCGCACCAGCGAGCTCTTGCCCGCGCCGGAGCGCCCGATGATGCCGAACACTTCGCCCGCGCCGATCTTGAGATCGATGCCACGCAACGCTTCAACCGGGCCTTTTGGACCCTTGTAGATCTGGGTAATACCCCGTAAGTCGATCATGAATGCAAAAAACACGCCGCAGCGAGCTTGGAGGGTTGTTGTTCCCACCAACCTGCAGCGGCGCGCTTTCAGGAATTAATTGGATGGCTTGAAATGTAATCGTTCGTCATGATTGCTACAACGAACATTACGTTAAGTATTAAGACCCAAGAGTTATAAGCACCGATCAGTTCTGAACATTCAGAACGTTCACAACTCCGGTTCGGGGCCAACACTGACAGCAGAGTCTCTCGTCTCTCGCTATCATTCGGGTTTCCCCTTATTTTAAGCGAACCCAAAGGCCGCGCCCTTGGCCTGTGTTTGGGCCCGGGTGATCGCCCGCCCGCTCCGCTTCCTCTCACCACTCATGCAACGCCGCTGGCCCCCTGTTCTCTGGATCGGATACTCGATGTGCGTGGGCGTAATGGGCACCGCGCTCGCCAGCCCCCTCTACCCCATCTACCAGTCGGAATGGCATCTGCGCCCGAGCGACATCACCCATGTCTTCGTGCTCTACATGTTCGGAGTGCTCATCAGCCTGCTGTTCCTCGGGCGGCTGACGCAGCGCTTCGGCTTTCTGCCGATTCTGCGCGCGGGCCTCATCGTGATGACCACGGGCGTCATGATATCGGCGCTCGCATGGAACGTGCCCTCCTTCATGGTCGCCCGCATGCTGATAGGCCTGGCCTCGGGGATGATCACCACCTCCGCCTCGGTCGGCATGGTGCAGGCAAGCCCCGGCAAGGATCCGCGCCGCATCGCCGCACTCACCACCGTGGCGATGACGCTGGGCTTCGGCATCGGCCCGCTGCTTGGCGGTGTAATGGCGCAATGGATACCCAAGCCGCTGGTCACCGCCTACATTCCGACCATGCTGATGGGCGCGCTCGCCGTCTACGCCCTCTTCCAGCTGCGCGCCGAACCGGTCGCCCAGCCGCTCGATGAGCACGATCCCCACGCCACTGAGAACAACACCCGCCCGCTCGCTCGCTGGATGCCCAAGATGACCTTTCCACCCGCGAACGGTCGTCGCCAGTTCTGGCTGGCCAGCATGGGCGCGTTCAGCGCGTTCGGCATGTTCAGCCTGTATTCATCGCTCGCGCCGAGCTTCATGAAGGAGCTCGTACCCTGGAGCGGCCCTGCCGTGAGCGGCCTGTCGATCGCGATGATCCTGTTCCTCTCATCGGCCTTTCAGTATGCGGTGCGCAACCTCCAAACCAAGTCGGTCGTGCTGACCTCGGAATCCGCGCTCGCCGTCTGCAATGTGCTGCTGATGCTGACCATCTACACCGGCGAGGCCTGGCTGTTCATCGCCGCCGTGCTGGTCACCTCGTTCGGGCACGGCCTCGCCAACGTCGGCGGCATGGGCGTGGTCGCCAAGCTCACCAAGCCCGCCGAGCGCGCGGGGCTGCTGAGCTCTTACCTCATCATCGGCTACATGGGCACCATCGTCCCGATCATGGCCGTGGGCTGGCTGGCCGACCATCTGGGGTTAAATCCCGCACTGATCATCTTCTGCTCGACCATGGCTTTGATGAACATCGTCATTGGCACCATGGTGTGGCGCACCAAGGAACTGCCAGCGGCCAGCTACTGATCGCTCGCGGTGCGCGTCTGCTTCTTGCCAGACGCAGCATTCGGCTGAATTGCGTTCGAAGTAGCTGCTCGCGCCGCCGCCTCGCGCTTCTTCATCTCCACGATCAACGCCGAAAACTGCTCGGCCGTCTGATCACGCACCGCTGCGGGCCCCACCAACGGCGGCAACCAAAATCCCGGCTCCACATCTGCGTGATACACGAGCCGGGTTCCACCTGGCTCCGGCGACAACGTCATCACGCTGTGCATCGATTTCACATTGCCCGCCACATTCGTCGCGCTGATCTGCTCCTGCGGCACCAGCACCACCTCACGGGTGGATTCGTACTTCTTGGTGAACGGCCCGAAGCGCGCCATGCCCACCTGCCGAATGGACAAGTGCCTGTCATCAGCGCCCGGAATCACGTCGCTGACATGCACATCGGAAAGTATCTGTACCAGATGAGAAAAGTCAGTCAGTACTTCCCAGACAATCTTCTGAGGCACGTCGGCATGGATGGTCGCATCCACATGAAACTGGTCACCATCACGCTGCACGTTCACCGAACGCGGCGATACCAGCAGCGGAGCACGTGCGCCCGCATTCGCGTTGCTGACTGAAGGATATTCATCGGCAGCCGCATTCGCCACAGTTCCGAAAAGCAGCAGAACACAGCCAATGCCCACGCACATGTCATTCGCTCGCCAATTCATAGCGCCAACTCCATCGATCGATGGCGCAAGCATATCGGGCTTTGCTCCATCTCGCCGGGTGCACAGAATTGAAGAGGCCGCCAGGTCACCCAGACGGCCCTTGTGTCATCGCTTCACGACTCAGATACCAAGAAACCTGAAAGGCTTTGCAGGCTGAAAAGCGCCAGTCGCATCACCCGCGAATGGGTGATCCTGATTCGGCCCCAGATCAAGCTTGAGAACCTTGCCTTTGTCACGGCTGAAGTCGATGTTTTTCAAATCAACCCAGAAGGTATTGGGCGTCAGCGCCGATTCGAAGAAGTAGAGCTTGCGCTCATGATCGAACACGGTGCGCCAGCGCGTCGAGGAAATGTTCGGCTCGCCCGGTGTCGTCAAGCCATAAGGCACCGAGACATTGCGGATCACGCTGAAGACGCTGGCCAACGTCTTGTTGGCGTCCTGATCCTTGGGGATCGCATTCACATAGAACGACGCCCTTGCAAAACGGTCTGCCGCCCGATTGGTTCCTGGCAGCATGGTTGTACCGCCGATTTGCTGCCAATAGGTGTTGAGCGCGAGCTGCTGATCGAAGACCGGCGAATTCGTCATCACCTGATAGCTGCGGTTGTGATGGATGACCTGATGACCACCAATGTATTCGACGATGGCGCTGTCGCCGGTCGCATCCGACATAGACAAGTGCAGGGTCGCCAGCCGATTCTCGCCCGGCACGCTGTCCGAGACGATGGTGAACGGCTGCGTCTCCAGCGCCTTGACGGCCTCCTCCACGGTGGCGAAGTTATCCAGCACATACTGGGCCCATGCGGCGATGCTCAAACCGGGCTTGCTCTTCGCATCAAAGGTCGGATACTGCGACTCCACAAGCCACAGCAAATTTGCGGCCAAACCCGCCTCGTTCACTCCGTCGGTCGTCGAAATGTCATATCCCGAAGTGACCACGCTGCCGTAACGCGAGGTCCAGTTGATGGAATTCGCCCCCGCCTCTCCGGTGCGCTGCATGCCACGCGGCAGTACCCAGAGGTTGCTGGTGATGTCACTCTTCCAGTCCATGGAACGTGCCGTGACCACATGGCCATCCGCCCCCTGAAACACCAGCCTGGTGCAGGCGATGGCACCCATGTGAACATGGGAGAGGGCGATGCCGACCAGCAGCGAGCGGGTCATAAACGACACAAGCTTGTTGGATTTCACGCGGGAGCCTCCTGGTGGGTTCAAACTCGACAGCTCACTCATTTCCATCACTTCGGAATGGAATTGCCGCTCGCCTTCCAGGCACCATCAGTCGCCTTGCAGAACCAGAACTGCCAGTTCTCCGCCTGCCCGCCACGTGCCACGTCCGCCTTCAATAGGCGGCAGGTATTGGCAGACGACGTCTCAGCGGTCTGCAGCGGTGTCAACTGGATATCGATTTGCTTGAACTTCGACGCATGGGTACTGCTCCACCTCGTCGTGGTCCCGTCCTGCGACTGGTTCAGCGCGCCGCCCAGTGCCGTGCGAAACGAAGGCAGATCCTTGGCAGGAATGTGCCGGATGATGGTGTCGTTCAAGAAAAATGTGGGGGCGGATTGAGCGCCAAAAGACGTTGTCAACAGAACGGCTCCAATTGCAGCAACGCAGTTCCGGTGGAAGTGAGTGTTTTTCATGTTTGGAATTTGTCCGTGTTGAAGAGATTTCAAAGACATCCGGGCGAGTGCGCCAAGTACAAAGTACCGCGATCCGTATGCACTCAGCAACATTGAGATGCCAAGAGATACTTCAACGTTAACACAAGCAACCAGTTCAGGTAGCACTGAGCGAGAAATCGATGGCGACACTTTTCCATGCTGGAATTGGCATCGCTGCCGGCACTGCGCCAAAAATGATGCCCAGCGATCGTCTGGCACTCACTTATCATCCCCAACATGAAACTTGGCTACACCATCATCTACGTCCCTCAGGTATCGAGGACGCTTGAATTCTTTGGCAAAGCATTTGGTCTTCGCACAAAGTTTCTCCATGAATCGGGCGACTACGGTGAACTCGAAACCGGCGAAACCACCCTCGCCTTTGCGTCACATGAACTAGGGCAAATCAACTTCCCCAAGGGCTACGTTGCGGCAAGCGATTCGCTCCAGCCCTTGGGCTTTGAGGTTGCATTGACCACCGACGATGTCACAGCCGCGTACGAAACAGCCTTGTCTGCAGGCGCTTCGAGCATCAAGAAGCCGGAGTCAAAGCCATGGGGCCAGACCATCGCATATGTGCGGTGCCCTGACGGAACACTCGTCGAGTTGTGCACCCCCATGGGATGATGAGTATTTATTGTCAGTTTCCATGCGCAGCAATGCACACGCCAACACAACGCATCAAGCCCATGGAAGTCAAGGTATCCTATCTCCAGCTATCCACAGAGGTATTCGGGTGACGAATAAAGGGCCAATCAGGGTGCACGGTCTGGAAACCCGCATGGATAGGGCGTTTCGCGTGCTCATGGTCTGCATGGGCAACATTTGCCGCAGTCCTACGGCGCATGGCGTTTTCGAGAGGCTGGTACGCGATGCCAAGCTTGCCAACTCCATCGAGGTGGACTCCGCAGGCACCCACAGCTATCACGTTGGAGAGCCTCCCGACAAGCGTTCACAGGCACATGCGGCAAAGCGTGGATATGACCTGTCGGCGCAGCGCGCGCGCAAGCTGGTGGCTCGCGATTTTAACGAGTTCGATCTGGTGTTGGTCATGGATGAGAACAACGAACACGCGGCGCACAGCCTTTGTCCACCGATCCAGAGGCACCGGCTCATGCGGCTGACGGACTTCTGCACACGCTTTGACGACCAAGAAGTACCCGACCCGTACTACGGCGGATCGGGCGGTTTTGAACATGTGCTCGATCTGGTCGAGGATGCCTGCGAGGGTGTGCTCGGCGCCATCGTATCCGCACGCAAGACAAGCTGAACGATCATGCGGATTCTGCTCATCGAAGACGAAAAGGAGATGGCCTCATGGCTGATGCGTGCGCTCAAGCAGTCAGGCATCGCGGTGGAGCACGCACCGAATGCACGCCTTGCCAAGGCGTTGATCGTAGGCGGCGATTTCGATGTGATCGTGCTCGATCTGCACCTGCCTGATCAACATGGCTTCGAGTTGCTGCGCGAGATCCGCGAACAAGGCCTGCACCTTCCTGTCTTGATCCTCACCGCCCAAGGGTCGCTGCAAGATCGCGTGGAAGGCCTGCATCGCGGCGCGGATGACTACCTGACCAAGCCATTCGAGATGCCCGAGCTTGAGGCGCGCCTCGTCGCCCTGCACCGTCGCAGCCAAGGCCGGTCACACGCCGCCATTCGGTGCGGCTCACTGCGGTTTGAAGGCAACCATCAAACGTTCTGGCTGAACGACTCAGTACTCAGTCTCACACCGCGCGAACATGCCGCACTCGAGGTGCTGATCGCTCGCGTGAGCGCACCAGTGGGCAAGTCGAAATTGGCGGCCAAAGTGTTCCCACAAGACAGCATGGCCGGACCGGATGCCATTGAGCAGGTGCTGCACCGTGTGCGCCGCAAGTTGCAGGGCAGCGACGTGCGCATCGTCACCGTACGTGGACTCGGGTATATGCTGGAGCCCCTGAAAATCCCGCCGGGCGCACTGCCCGAGACAACTTGAACGGATCCAGACAAACAGGCAGCAAGCCTCCCCTGAGGCCCTCTCGACTCGGTTTGCGAGCGCGGCTTCTATTGATTTTGATTCCCGTGCTGTCTGTTCTCTTTGCCTACGACAGCTGGAGCGATACACAAGCGCTCGGCGAACAGCTCCAGAAGGCCTACGACCAGACCCTGCTGGAGCCCGCCCAGGCGCTGTCTGACAGTCTGGAGTGGAGTACGCAAAGCCGCAGCTTTGAGCTGACGGACGCATTTCATATCACCTCGATGTTCGAGGCCGTTTCGGCGCGCTCCAAATACCTGCGGGTAAGCGTGCGTTCAGTCGACGGAAAAATGAGCAAGGTGCTTCTTGGACCAGCTCAGTTTCCTGCGCCGCCCACCGCAGGAAACGACGTGGCTGTGCGCGCTTTCTACACCGCCACGGTGCATGATCAACCAGTGCGAATCGCGGCCTTGCAGCATCTCGTGCATGACGATCATGGCACACCGTGGATCGCACTGATACAGACGGCCCGAAGCACCTATGGCGTCGATGCGGCGCAGCAGGAACTGCTCATGCAGGCCCTGTTCAAGGACCTGCGGACGTTGGGCATCCTGGTGCTGATCATCTGGCTCGGCATCGGCTGGGGCCTGCGGCCACTGCGGTCTTTACGTGAAGCGATCCGCACCCGCAAGGTGGAAGACCTTTCGCCGCTCTCCACCCAGTTCGTTCCCGGCGAAGTGCGCCCACTGGTCGATGCCATGAATCTGCATCTTGCTCAGCAGCGCGACGCGCTGGAATCACAGCGCCAGTTTCTTGCCGATGCATCGCACCAGTTGCGCACGCCGCTGGCCATCATGCACGCGCAGACCGGCTACGCACTGCGGGAGACAGATCCCGCCGCCATTCGCAATACGCTGAAAGCCGTTCGCCTGCAACTGCAACGCAGCCGCCGAGTGAGCGAACAGCTGTTGTCGCTGGCGCAGGCGCACCAGCGTTTGGAGAACGTACTGATTCTCGATGATGAGGTCTGCGATGCCAATCGGGTCGCGCGTGAAGTCGTGATCGAGCACCTTCCCCAGGCATCTGACAAGCAGATCGATCTGGGTTGGCAAGATGCGCGTGGCGAGGAGGTCGATGAAGACGATGACGCCTCGCCCGACAACTTCGTCGCTCCCGTGTTGGCCTCCGCACTGGTATTGCATGAGGTGCTCTCCAACATCGTGCACAACGCTATCGCCTACACGCAGTCCGGCGGCAGGGTCAGCGTGTCCGTGCGCGTGAACTCAACGCAAGTACAAATGCTCGTTCAGGACAACGGTCCCGGCATCGCGCCGCAGGACCGTGAACGCGCGTTCTTGCGATTCGAGCGACTGCATATCTTGCAAGATGACGCTCATTGGGCACCTGGGTCGGGGCTGGGTCTTGCCATTGCCAAGGCGTATCTGCAGCCTATGCAAGGCCGCATCGAATTGCTTGACGGCGAAGACGGCACCGGCCTCACTGTGCGCATCGAATTGCCGCTGAGGCGCTCTGACTTCAAGTAAGCAAATACACGTATTTTGAGGTTTCGTAAGCGCTTTGGAAGCTGATTGGCAGCTTCGTTTTCTAGACTTTTATGACGCTGCGGGAAAGACCGCCGACTCCCAGCGCACAAGTACAACTTCAAGAGTCAAGGAGACGCACATGCGCTTCACATATACAACGCACTCAAGTGCAACAAGGGGTCGCCCATGAGCCACAGCCCCAACAGCAAAAACTGGAACAAAGACTACTACGGTGGTGCATTGCTCGTCATTGTGGGCGCCAGCGCCGCCTATGCGGCGAACAGCTACAACCTGGGTACGCTTGCGCATATGGGGCCGGGTTACTTCCCGTTCGCCATTGGCATACTGATTACCATCTGCGGAATTTTGCAGGTGCTGACCGCCAAGAAAAAACCAGAAGGCGAACAGGCGGCGCTCGTCGGCCACAAGCACGACATTCCCGACTTCCGCGGCGCGCTCTGCATCATTCTCGGGACGGTTTTGTTCTACTTCGCCGGTGAATACTTCGGCTTGCTGCCTGCCACGTTCTGTATTGTTTTCGTGAGTGCCTTGGGCGACCGCAGCAACTCGGTGTTCCAAGCGTTGATGCTCACTGCCGGCATGATGATCGTGTCCGTGGTGATCTTCTGGTGGGCGCTGCAAGTGCAGATGCCGCTGATCAAGTGGGGGATGTAAGCCATGGAACAATCTCTGCAAGACCTCTGGTACGGTTTCGGCGTCGCATTTCAAGGCCACAACCTGATGTGGTCATTCTTCGGCGTGCTGGTGGGCAACCTTATCGGTGTGCTGCCCGGCATGGGCGCTCTCTCGGCAATCTCCATCCTGCTGCCGCTAACCTACACCATGCACCCCGTGCCCGCGATTCTGATGCTGGCCGGCATCTTCTACGGCTCGCAGTATGGAGGTGCCATCGGCGCGATTCTGCTGAATCTGCCCTCGCATCCTCCGCATGCGGTGACCTGCCTCGATGGGTATCCGATGACCAAAAAGGGCAAGGGTGGAACGGCGCTCGGGATCACCATGATCTGCTCATTCTTCGCGGCGTCGGTCGGTATCATCGTGATGATATTTGCCTCACCGCTGCTCACCACGATTGCGTTCAAATTCGGCCCGGCCGAGCTGTTCTCGATCATGCTGCTCGGCCTGCTCGCTGGCTCCACCATGTCGCGTGGCTCGCCGCTCAAGGGCGTGGCGATGACGCTGTTCGGCCTGCTCTGCGGCGTGGTCGGAACCGACGTGAACACAGGAGCATTCCGCTTTGCGTTCGGCCTTCCTGAGCTTTCTGACGGTCTCGAAATGGTAGCGGTAGCGATGGGCCTGTTCGGCATTGCCGATTTCCTGCTCAACGTGAACCGCATGAAGGCCATCACTGGAGGCACAAAGATGCGCATCCGTGACATGCGCCCTTCCATGGCCGAGCTCAAGGAGGCCTTCTGGCCGATGGTGCGCGGAACCGGCGTAGGTACACTGTTCGGCGCCATGCCCGGCACCGGCCCGACCATCACCACCTTCATCGCTTATGCACTTGAGCAGAAGGTATCGAAGAATCCAGAAAAATTCGGCACCGGTGAAATTGCAGGCATAGCGGCGCCCGAAGCTTCGGCCCACTCCAAGACCCAGGTGGACTTCATCCCCACGATGAGTCTCGGCATTCCCGGAGACGCCGTGATGGCGCTGCTGCTCGGCGCGCTGCTGATTCAGGGCATCCAGCCAGGTCCGCAGCTCATCAGCGAACACCCCGACATCTTCTGGGGCCTGATCGCCAGCTTCTGGATCGGCAATGTGATTCTGATGGTGCTCAACGTGCCGCTGATTGGCGTGTGGGTGAAGATGCTGCAGGTGCCTTACCGCTACCTTTTCCCGTCCGCCATGTTCTTCATCGCGGTGGGTGTGTTCACCACGCAGAACAGCCTTTTCCACGTATGGGAGGTACTGGCCTTCGGCATCATCGGCGCCCTGCTCATGGTGCTGGACTTCTCGGTCGCGCCCATCATGCTGGGCTTCGTGCTCGGTCCCATGATGGAAGAAAACTTCCGCCGCGCCCTGCTCCTCTCACGCGGCGACATGGGCATCTTCATCGAGCGCCCCATCAGCGCATGCTTTGTGGCGATCAGCGCAATCCTGCTAGCGGCCGTGACATGGGGCGCATGGCGCAAGAAACGCGGAAAGACAGTCGCGCAATTGGTAGAAGAAGAAACGAAAGGAATAGCTGCAGCGGCCTGACTCTCCAACGCAGCACTCAAAGGCCGCTCAAGCTGAGCGGCCTTTTTTTGTGACCAGAGAATCGCATATTCCCGCTTTCCAACAGCGAGCCAACGAAGCACGAACACCCCACGATCACTCACGCCAACGACGAGATGGGGTGCGATACGAGTCATCGCCGACGCAGACATACTCCCGTATGGCAAGGAGGTGCAACGAAAGATCGCACTCCAAATCGACGCCAAAGGCGGCGTCAAGTAAAACAATCAAATCACATACTCAGCTTCAAGCTGCTCGGATTTGAGAGCTTCTTGAACTACGTCTTTGGTGAGGGTGGGCACAAACGCCTCGATGAAGCGGTATGCATAGCTGCGCAACCACGTCCCCCGCCGTAACCCCAACCGCGTGAGATTCACCTCGAACAAATGTCGCGCATCGATGGCATGCAGATGCCGGTCCCGCTCCGGATCGAACGCAATGGATGCGACGATGCCGATGCCCATGCCCAGCTCCACATAGGTCTTGATCACGTCGGCATCCATAGCGGTCAGCACGATGTCCGGACTCAGCCCCGCGCGGTTGAAAGCCGCATCGATATGCGCTCGTCCGGTGTAGCCCGACTCATAGGTGATGATCGGATAGACGGCCAACTGCTCCAGAGTGATGCTTGCCCCTTCCTGCTTGAGCAGCGGATGCCCCGGAGGCACGACGATGGAGTGCGTCCAGCGGTAGCACGGCAAGGTGACGAGCTGGTCAAAACTCGCAAGCGCTTCGGTGGCGACGCCGATATCCGCCTCGCCGGACAGCAGCATCTGCGCGATCTGCTCGGGAGAGCCCTGGCGCAGATGCAGCGAGACATCGGGGCACAGCTCGCGAAAGTCACGTACCACCTGCGGCAGTGCATAGCGTGCCTGCGAATGGGTCGCGGCGACGATCAGGCCGCCGCGCTCGCTCTTTGCAAAATCATCGCCCGCGTGCTTGAGGTTTTCCGCCTCCAGCAACAGCCGCTCAACGATGGGCAGCAGCACCTCGCCGGGAAGCGTCATGCCGGTGAGGCGCTTGCCTGCGCGCACAAAGATTTCCACGCCCAGCTCATCTTCCAGCTCGCGGATCTGGCGGCTCACGCCGGGCTGGGATGTGTGCAGGATGTTGGCCACGTCGGTGAGGTTGAAGCCGCGGCGTACCGTTTCGCGAACTGAGCGCAGTTGCTGAAAGTTCATGTTGTTATGTATTCGAATGGAAGCGCAAAACCAAAGCAAAAAACACGCGCACGCGATGGGCGCGCTGCGCGTGAAGAGACGCCAGAGAAGCCCTGCGCGCCGTTTGCGCAAGGCTTCTCTGGAGTTTCACTCAAAGCTTGGCAATGGAGACCTCGGTGGATTTGACAAGAGCCACTACCTCCGAGCCGATAGCAAGACCGAGCTCGTCGACCGAGCGTGTGGTGATCACCGAGGTGACGATGCCGAACGGTGTCTGCACGTCGACTTCAGAGACCACTTCGCCGCGAATGATTTCGCTGACTTTGCCCTTGAACTGGTTACGTACGTTGATGGCCTGAATGGACATGTTGAATTTCCTGAAAGCGGTGGAGCGAGAAACAGCTCGGTAAATGGCTCAGTAAGAGATGGAAAAGCCCAGCAGCGATGCGACGCTGGCGACCCTGCGCTGCACGGCTTGCACCGGGCTGAACCGAGGGGCTCGCAGCCCCCAAGACGATGCGGTGACCTGTAGCAAGCTTTGTTGAACGGAATTGGGAATGGACAAGGATATGGACATGATCAGATTCTTTCTGTTGGAACGAGAAGGATGGCTTCGAGTCAGTGAGCAGCGCCGTCAATGGCTCAGCTTTCACAATCACAGTCGGAGCAACATCGGTCCAGCAGAAAGGACACGGGAGAAAAGTCCGTCAACAACAATGCGTCGATCGCGGTGAAAGCCTGCGCGTTCACATCCCGCATTCGCTGCCGATCCAGCTCGTCGGAGCTGGTATCAAACGGCGCGCGCAGCGAGGCCAGCGCACCGGCCCATGCAGCACGCCAAGTGCTGGTCTGCGGCGTATCGGAGTGAGGAACGGGAGTGTTCAGAACGCTCATGGCTTTCACCTTGATGGACAGGTTCTCGATGCTCAGTGCAGCTTCTTGGTGTAGATCTGGTCGAAGCTACCGCCGTCGGCGAAATGCGCCTTGTCGGCCTTGGCCCAGCCACCGAACGCCTGATCAATGGTCACCAGCGTGAGCTTGGGGAACTGCTTGTCGAACTTGGCCTTGGCCTTTTCACCGGTCGGGCGGTAGTAGTTCTTGCCCGCGATGTCCTGGCCTTCGTCCGAGTACAGATACTTCAGATATTCCTCGGCGAGTGCTCGGCTGCCCTTCTTGTCCACGACCTTGTCAACCACCGCCACCGATGGCTCGGCCAAGATGGACAGCGATGGCGCAACGATCTCGAACTTGTCCGGACCGAATTCCTTGAGCGCCAGGAACGCCTCGTTTTCCCAGGCCAGCAGCACATCGCCCACGCCGCGTTGCACGAAGGTGATAGTCGAGCCACGCGCGCCGGTGTCGAGTACGGGCACATTCTTGTAGAGGTTGCCCACGAAGTCGCGCGCCTTGTCCTCCCCGCCGTACTTGCGCTTGGCGAATTCCCACGCGGCCAGATAGTTCCAGCGCGCGCCGCCCGAGGTCTTGGGGTTCGGGGTAATCACGCCGACTCCGGGCTTGACCAGATCGTCCCAATCCTTGATGCCCTTGGGGTTGCCCTTCTTCACAAGGAACACAATGGTCGACGTGTAAGGAGCCGAGTTGTGCGGCAGACGTTGCTGCCAGTCTGGCTTGACAAGACCGGTCTTGACCAGCGCGTCGATGTCGCCACCCAGAGCCAGCGTGGCCACGTCGGCGTCGATGCCATCCAGAATCGAGCGCGCCTGCTTGCCCGAGCCGCCATGCGACTGCTTGAACTGCACGTCCTGACCGCTCTTGGCCTTCCAGTGCTTAGCGAATGCCTGGTTGTATTCGACATACAGTTCGCGGGTCGGGTCGTAGGAAACGTTCAGAAAGCTGACCGGATCGGCCGCAAACGATGGCACGGAAGCAAGGGCCATAGCCCCAACTAGTCCGAGAGACAGGGGAAACTTGATAAAGTGACGGCGATCTTTCTTCATGGCGTGCTTTCTGGTCCTTGTTGCTTGAATGGATTCGGCGCAATCTGCTGATTTGTTGGCTTTTTGTTGCCGATGCCATGGATTCTGAAAGTCATGCGACAAAACTGGAACGATTAAGATTTCAGTTCTATATTCAAAAATCATCTAAGAAAAGGGTAACCCCATGGCACGTAACGTCCAATGCATCAAGCTCGGCACCGAAGCTGAAGGCCTAGACTTCCCTCCGTATCCCGGTGAACTGGGCAAACGCATCTATGAAAATGTGAGCAAACAGGCATGGGCCGACTGGCTCAAGCACCAGACCATGCTGGTGAACGAAAACCGCCTGAACCTGGCCGACGCACGTGCGCGCCAATACCTTGCCCGTCAGATGGAGAACCATTTCTTTGGCGGCGGAGCTGATGCGGCTCAGGGCTACGTGCCCCCAAGCGCGTAAGTTCTCGACATCCAATTGATCCAGCGCACGCATTGCGCACGGATCATTCCTGACGGCGGCGTAGAGTCGCCGTTTTGCTTTTCCGACTCTTTTTCTCCTGCCTCATGACCGAGCCTCTTTCCTGGCTTCCCGACGGAACGCCCTTCAGCCCCCGCTTCAACGACCGCTATCACAGCGACGTCAATCGCGGGCTGGATCAGGCCCGGGAGGTGTTCTTTCATGGCTGTGGTCTGCCAGCGGCCTGGGCCGATCAGCCGCAGTGGCGGATTCTCGAGACGGGCTTCGGTCTGGGCCTGAACTTTCTGACCACTTGGAAGGCCTGGCGCGAAGACCCGCATCGCCCGCAGATCCTGCACTTCACCTCGGCCGAGGCTTGGCCCGTCAGCGCGGAAGATCTGCGACGTGCCGCTCCGGAACCATTCAAGACACTGGCCGATGAGCTCAGCCAGCAATTCTGGGGCCTGTTGCCCGGCGTGCACCGTCTGTCATTCGACGAAGGCCGAGTGCTGCTCACGCTCTATATCGGTGACGCCCAGGCCATGCTGCGCCAGCAAAGCCCGGTGACGGACTCGGTGTATCTGGATGGTTTCAGCCCCAAGGTCAATCCCGAACTCTGGAACACTCACATGATCAAGGCCATCGCACGCTGCTGTCATCACGGCACGCGGCTGGCGACCTGGACCATTGCACGGGCGATACGCGACGATTTGGCGCAATGCGGCTTCGAGGTAACGAAGGTGCCCGGCGTGCCGCCCAAACGTGACAACCTGCAGGCCGTGTTCAATCCGCGCTGGGAGCCCCGCGTCACCCGCGAGGCGCTGCCGGATGTGTCGCGCCCGAGTGCAGGAGCCTGCATGGTGATCGGCGCGGGTCTTGCAGGGAGTGCGTGCGCGGCAAGTCTCGCGCGGCGCGGCTGGCAGGTGACGGTGATCGATGCAAATCACGCAGCGGCTGGCGCCTCGGGCCTACCAGCTGGCGTGTTCTCGCCTCACGTCTCGCCTGACGACAGTGTGCTCTCGCGCCTGTCGCGGGCGGGCGTGCGCAGCACCTTACAGACGCTCTCGTTGATGGAGCGAGGCACTGAGTGGGATGACTGCGGTGTGCTGGAGCACCGTGTGGACGGCACGCCTGGAATTCCTAGGGCTTGGAGTGAGGACGCAAAACACTCCGGCACCGACTGGTCACGCACCGCCACGCCCGAGCAATGCACCGCCAACGGCGTGCCGCCCGATGCGACGACCTGCTGGCATCTGCGCGCGGGTTGGGTGCGCCCGCCCCTGCTTGTGGCGCATCAACTTGCACATCCCGCCATCCAACAGATCGACAAAGCCGGCGTGACGCAGCTCGTGCGGGAGTTGGGCGATGATGGGCCTCGCTGGTGTGCCATCAATGCACAAGGCGATAGCATCGCCGTGGCCGATCTGGTGATCATCACTGCAGGCTTCGACAGCCATGCGCTGCTGCAACAACGCTGGCCGCTGCAAGCGCTGCGGGGGCAGGTCAGTTGGGGCTTGCACGACGATTCGACCAATGACGCTCCTTGGCCGCAGGTGCCCGTCAACGGTCATGGCAATCTGGTGCCGCATGTGCCGATGGGTGGCAAGGGGCAAGGCTGGGTGCTGGGCTCCACCTTCGAGCGCGACGTCACCGAACTGCCGCCCAGTGCCGCCGACCGGGCCATGGCACATGCAGAAAATCTGGGCAAGCTGCGCGAGCTGGTACCGCCACTGGCATCGGCAATGGAACCATCCTTCTCCAACTCGCACGCAACGGAAGTCCAAGGCTGGTCGGCCGTGCGCTGCGCCTCGCACGACCGTCTACCCATCGTTGGGCCGGTGGATCACGCCGAGCTGCCCGGTCTATGGGTTTCAACGGCGATGGGATCGCGTGGTCTCACGCTGTCGGTGCTCTGCGCGGAACTGCTGGCCGCGCGGCTTCACCACGAGCCTCTGCCCGTGGAAGCGCGCCTGGCTCAGCTGCTCAGCAGCGAGCGGATGGTGCGCCGCTGATTTTCAGCCAAATCTTCAGCGCGTCATCACCAGCATCTCCACCACTCCTTTGTCGCCGCCCGAGTGCGACTGCAGCGCCTTGCCAATCACCGTGCCTGGAACCACGGCGCCGGATGCGCGCTTGGCATGACCTTCGAGGCTGGCGCTGACCAACAAGTCGCCGGGACGGATCGCGCCCCCCTCCAGCGTCACCTTGACCGGCACGCGGCCCGCCAAAGCGAGCGCGGGCAGACCCGTGGCGTCTTCGATGCTCGCGTTCATCAATACGCCCGGCTTGGTGGTGATCACGCCTGCGACCATGGGGCTTTCGGAGCCCCTTGAAAGTCGGTAATGCAAGGCGTGCTCCGGATCAATCTCGACCACGTCGCCGGGCTGCGGCGTGCGGCCTTGAAAGTCGATCAGCTCAGCAATGTCGGCACCACTATTCTGCGTGCCGCCGTTGAAGAAGCCCTTGCCGGTATCGTCGATACGGGCCACATTTCCGCCCTTCCTGAAAACGGCAAGATTGCCGGCGCCGTTGCCAGACACGACAAGTACATCGCCTGCATTGGAGGAGTTCACGTTCTCGAAGCGGCCAGCAGTGCCTGTTCCACCGCCGATACCCACCTGCCCGATCACACCAATGCCACCGACAGCGTTAGTAACAAAACCACGAACACCATAACCATCTTGACCATCATGCCGCCCGACCACGGCGCCGATGCCCGCGCAGCCAAAACTACCGCACAAGCCGCCGTTTCCCATCCCGGCGCGGCCAACTACAGCTTCTCCATAGGGGTTGTCGCCCATCACTCCCGCAGCGGACATGCTGAACGTCTTGCCCCATACTGCATGGCCCCCCGAGCTCTCGGCATACACGCCCGGCCCTACGCCGTTTTGCATGACATCGACCCCGCGCCCGCCATTGCCACTGTTGCCCAATTGCACGGCAACCCCCGACCCAAAGCCCGCCGAAGATGCACTGATAGCGGCTGCAGTACTGACGCTATTGGTGATCGCTCCGCGCAGTGCACCGCCGGTCCCGGACTGCGTGATATCGAACAAGGTCAGTGCGTTGTTCACGGTCGCCGAATAAGGCAGCGAAAAGCCTGCGACTGGCGGCGGGCAAGGTCCGATGAAACCGAGCGTGAAGTCGATGCACATCTGCGTCGCCTGCCCCGGCAGACCACTCCAGCCCGGAATGGAAATCTTGCCATCCTCCTGCACGCGAAAGCGATCTGCACCGCCAAGGCTGTCCTTGACAACCAGACTGCTGCCCGCCGACGGTTGCACGACCACATCAGCCGCATGCGCCAAGGCCATAGGCAGACACAGGCTGATCAAAGACGCCGTCAAGCGCAGAGAAACGCCCGCCAGAGCGTGAGCGAATGGAACAACTGCTCGCATGGAAAGACTCCTCGGACTTCTGGTGGATTGAATAGGAAACGTGCGTTTGCTGGACTTACTGGCCCGCCTGCGCCGAAGGCAGACTCTTCGGGTCCACAGCGGTCCGCGAAGCCTGCGCAACCGCAGCCGGGTGTTGAGGCGCTGCAGCCTCTGCTGGCTGATCGGAGCTGAGTGCCGGCGGGCCAAGGCGCACATCGTTTTTGGTCCTCGCCTCATTGGCGCCGGACGTCACAGCCACCGGCTCAGCCGAAGGCAACTGTGCAGCCTTTTGCGCCATGGCTTCTTCCAACACGCCGCACAGCATCAGCGCGGCAATACACCGCTTGCATTGAATCGCATATTGCATATTCACCCGAGACTGGTTAGTTGGAGTTATCGACACTATTTGATTTTTTCTTGGAGGATGCATATCGCATGCCGACACAGGCGAGCATCAACCCGAGCAGAACGAGCGTCCATTCAGAAAATACAGGGACCAGCTTGGTCGTGGGATCGGAATAGACGCCATTCTCATCAAAATAGAACCAGCGAAATATGTTCGCACCGGGCACCGACTCGAAAACGCTTGCCTTGCCTGGCGCAATCACCGCCCCCGTTGCCCGGTTGTCCGCCACGTCGACAAAGTGAATATCCTGCAGCGTGGTGGCGGAAATCATGGACGGTGTGCCCGCAGTAGTGCTGCGAATTTTGAGCAGATTTCCGGAAGCCCCACGCAATTGCAATTGCCCCGCCACAGTCACCGTCTTGGCCGCATCGAGCATCAATTGTTTACCCGTCGAGGTCGTGACGGACAGATTGTGAAAGCTGGTTGCGCCACTCACATGCGATTGGGTACGGCCACAGCCATCAATCATGCTGACAGTGCTTGCCCCCGGATTGAATGTACCCGTTGACTCGAAATTGCCCGCTGTATCGATTTGCGCCCCACCTGCATTGAATGTGCCGCCAGCAGCAATGGTGGCGTTGTCCACCGCGTGGATCTGGGCCGTGCCGCCACTGGCCGTTCCATTCACTTGCAGATCCGAACAACCAAGATGGACGACTGCATCGCCGAAATCCACCGAAGAACCTCCGCCTATCTGAAGCTGGGCGGCGGTACCAGGCAATTGATGGCTGGCAACAAGAAGGAAAATCCAAATGACGCGACTGGTGCGCATAATCCCCTCCACCATTTGATTTTTGACTATCAAAAATTAACCATTTCGCCTCTGATTGTGTGAATTTAATTTTTTCAACTGCAAATCCAATCAGGGTTTCTACGAGAATTTTTTTATTTAATCTGATCAACTTCTACCATAGTCACACACCCAACATCTCTCACAATTTAATAAATTTAAATCAAAATTCACCAGCAATAACACCTATCGCTATTCCATACAATTCCGCAGCACCGATCACAAAAATTGAAAGAAAGAATTTCCATAAAAACCAGCGTCCATAAAAAAGACCGGGTGATGCATTCGCATCCCCGGCCATCAAATACCTTGGAAACAAAACAATCAGACGCGATCAGAAACTATGGCGTACTCCAAATTCAAAGCCATCGCTGTTGCCGCCTGGCGACTTCACAGCGAGGCCGAGGTTGTAGTTCATGCCATTGCCCTTGTTGTCGATACGCGCGACATGGCCGTAGAGGGCCGTGCGCTTGGACAGCTCGTAGACATAGCCCAAGGCGAGATGCGCCGCGTCGTTCGCCACGCCCTTGGCCTTGACCTGCGAATAGGCGACGCGGAAATGGCCGGGACCCGCCGGGATGCGCGCGCCCACCAGCGCGCTCTTGGTGGAGGTGTCACCGACCTTATTCTCGTTCCACAGCAGCATCAGCTCCGCGACGCCAAAGTCATACGAGCCGCCGATATTCGTCTGGCGCAGATCGCCCAGTGATGAAATCTCGGTCTTGGTGATGCCCACCGCCACGTTCACCGGACCGGACTTGTAGCCGAGGCGTGCGCCCATCACCCGGCCATCGTTCTTGGTCGGGCCGGAGGCGGAGTTCTCGCCGAAGGCGTACATGGCCTGACCGTAGAGTCCGCCCATCTTCGGCAGGTGATAGCCGATTGAGTTGGACGCACGCACATTGGTGATGCGCGACGGGCTCTGCACGGGATAGAACAGGAACGACGAACTTCCGATGCCGTTGGTGCCGAATGGGCTGAAGTTCGACAGGTTCCAGAAGCCGGGAACATAGTCGCGACCGATGCGCACTTCACCCCATTTGTCACCCATCAGGCTGACCGTGGAACGGCGGCCGAAGGTCAGGCCGCCCGAATTGGACGCGCCGCTGGGCTGGTTGTTGGCGCTGGTGCTGCCACCCGTGCCAACATCGGGATTGATGGCCGCTTCCAGCCAGAATCCGGCCTTGAGTCCTCCGCCGAGATCCTCCACACCGCGGAAACCAAGGCGACTCGACAGATTGCCGTCAGTGCCGAGGAGGTTCGCCGAGCCGTTGCCGCCGCTGCGCAGGTGCGAAACGTTGGTGTCGACAATACCGAACAGGGTGACGGACGAGGACTGCGCGTACACCGCAGCGCCGCTCAAGGCCAGCGCCGTACAGACCGCGACCCGAGATAGTTTGGGCATATTGAAACGTCTCCGAATTGAGTTTTTGCAGGAAATCTGCCGGCGCAGTCTAAAAATTCGACCTGTCATTCCGCTGTCCAAGATTTAGGTAGATGTACGTATGGTGCCGACTGTCATCAAAACGTAGCAAGATGTTCAAAAAGCGCTTCCGACCTTGCGTTTTCCGTCGACAGATCGACGGTTGCGACGCCTTGAGACGGCGTGCGGATCGGCCCACTCGGTCAAGGCATCTATCCCCTGATGCGTGCAGGCCCATGACAGGAATGCCGCATCGCGGCCTGTGATCTGAAACGCATAAGCTTCTGCTTCTTATTCCATTTCAGACATATATGCGTGAATAAATATTCGTTTGAAATCTTAAGAAAGACTTCTACATTCCTCTCCATGGCATAGAAAAAGCCATGCAGCGTGGTCGACGGGTGCGCTCCCAAGTCGCCCTCCCCGCCGTCAACTCCCACTATGTAAGCCGCCGCCATGTACCAATACACAGAATTCGACAAACAGTTCATCCACCTGCGTGCCGAGCAGTACCGCGACCAACTGGAGCGTTTCCAGGCAGGCAAGCTCACGAACGACGAGTTCAAGCCGCTGCGTCTGCAGAATGGCTGGTATGTGCAGCGCTATGCGCCGATGCTGCGGGTGGCTGTGCCCTACGGCGAACTGTCGAGCATCCAACTGCGCGTGCTCGCCAAGGTGGCGCGTGAATATGATCAGCCTGATGCCACTCTGCTGGCTGACGCACAGGCCGCGCAGGAAAAGCTCGGCGACATCCCGCTCGCGGACGGCCGCCGCATCGGCACAGAGTTCAAATACGGCTACGGCCACTTCACCACACGTACCAACGTCCAGTACAACTGGATTCCGCTCGACAAGAGCGCAGACGTGATGGACTTGCTCGCCTCGGTGCAGTTGCACGGCATCCAGACCAGCGGCAATTGCATCCGCAACATCACCACCGACGCGCTCGCCGGCATTGCCGAAGACGAGATCATCGATCCCCGCCCCTACTCCGAAATCCTGCGCCAGTGGAGCACGCTGCACCCCGAGTTCTCGTTCCTGCCGCGCAAGTTCAAGCTGTCACTCAACGGTGCCAAGGAAGACCGCGCCGCGCTCGGCTGGTATGACACCGGCCTGCAACTGGTGAAGAACGAGGCTGGCGAGATTGGTTTCAAGGTGCGCGTGGGTGGCGGCATGGGCCGCACGCCGGTGATCAGCCCAGTGCTGCGCGAGTTCCTGCCATGGAACCAGATCATGAATTACCTCGAAGCAGTGATTCGCGTCTACAACCGCTATGGCCGCCGCGACAACCTCTGGAAGGCGCGCATCAAGATCCTCGTGAAGAGCGAAGGCCAGAGCTACATTGATCAGGTCGAGGAAGAATTCCGCTCCATCGTGGAAGTCGAAGGCGGCCCGCACACCATCACCCAAGCCGAGTTCGACCGCGTCGCGGCCAACTTCAAAGAGCCCGAGCTCGATCTGTCGCCCTCGAACGCCGAGGCCGAAACGCTGGAGTTGCTGCGCACCGCGAGCGAAGAAAACAACGACTTTGGCCGCTGGCTGCACAGCAACGTGCTGCCGCACCGCCTGCCGCAACTGCGCGCCGTGGTGCTGTCGTTCAAGCGCGTGGGCTATGCCCCCGGCGACGCGACGGCCGACCAGATGGACGCGGCAGCCGACTTGGCCGACAAGTTCTCGCACGGTGAACTGCGCGTGACACACGAGCAAAACCTGATCCTGCCCTGGGTTCGCCGCGACCAACTGGCCGAGCTCTACAAGGCCGCGAAGGCGCTGGGTCTGGCCAAGGCCAACATCGGCCTCTTGACCGACATGATCGCCTGCCCAGGCGGTGATTTCTGCTCGCTCGCCAACGCGCGCAGCCTGCCGATTGCCGAAGCCATCACCGAGCGCTATCAAGACCTCGACGAACTGTGGGATCTGGGCGAGATCGACCTGCACATCAGCGGTTGCATCAACTCCTGCGGTCACCACCACAGCGGCCACATCGGCATTCTCGGTGTCGACAAGGACGGCAAGGAGTGGTATCAGATCACGCTCGGCGGCGCGGACGGCACGAACCTCTCTGGCCCCGCACAGGCTGGCAAGATCATTGGCCCATCGTTCAGCGCGGCCGAAGTGCCCGGCGTGATTGAAGCACTGCTTGCCACCTACCGCGATCTGCGCGAAGCTCTGCCCGCAGAAGCCGCCAAGGCCGCACATGGTCAGAAGCACGAAAACTTCATCGACACCGTGCGCCGCGTCGGCATCGAGCCCTTCAAGGCCGCGTCCAACGCCGTACGTCACACCGCTCACGCGGCCGTGTCTGCCTGACCAGCACAAAGAAAACAGATCATCATGCAAATCTTCGCCGCAAACGAACACCAGCCGGTCACGGAAGACCAGAAGCACATCGTCGTGCTGCCCAATGACGCTGACCCGCTCGCCCTCGATCTGGCCGGTGTGGAGCGCATCGACCTCGACTTCCCCAAGTTCACCGACGGCCGCGCCTTCAGTCAAGCACGCCTGCTGCGCCAGCGCCGCCAATTCGCCGGAGAAATCCGCGCCACGGGCGACGTGTTGATCGACCAGCTCGTACAGATGGCACGCTGCGGCTTTGACGTGGCCGTGCTGCGCGAAGGCGTGGACAAGACCGACGCCCAGCGCCAGTTTGAACGCTTCAACGCGTTCTACCAAGGCGACGTGAATCACCCGCTGCCGCATTTCCGCGAAGCCGCCTGAGGAACCCACAACAATGAACGCCCGTACCGAACCCGCGCTGCTCTCGCAACTGAGCAACCGCCATCTGGATGCGCTCGAAGAAGAAACCATCTTCATCCTGCGCGAAGTGGCCGCCGCCTTTGAACGCCCCGCCCTGCTGTTCTCGGGCGGCAAGGATTCACTGGTGATGTTGCGCTGCGCCGAAAAGGCGTTTGGCGCCGGTCGCCTGCCGTATCCGCTGCTCATGATCGACACCGGCCACAACTTCTCCGAAGTGACCGAATTTCGCGACTTCCGCGCCAAGGAACTGGGCGCAGAGTTGATTGTGCGCAGCGTCGAGGACTCGATGGCCCGTGGCACGGTGCGTCTGGCCCATCCCGGCGAATCGCGCAATGTGCACCAGTCGGTCACGCTGCTCGAAGCGATTGAAGAATTCCGCTTTGACGCGCTGATCGGCGGCGCACGCCGCGACGAAGAGAAGGCTCGCGCCAAGGAGCGCATCTTCTCGCACCGTGACAGTTTCGGCCAATGGCAGCCCAAGGCACAGCGCCCCGAACTCTGGACGCTGTTCAACACACGTCTGGCTCCCGGCGAGCATTTCCGCGTGTTCCCGATCAGCAACTGGACCGAGCTGGATGTGTGGCAATACATCGACCGCGAAAAAATCGCGCTGCCTTCGATCTACTACACGCATCAGCGTGAGGTGGTCGAGCGCAAGGGCCTGCTGGTACCCGTGACCGAACTCACCCCGCCACGCGACGGCGAGCAGGTCGTGACCCGCGACGTGCGTTTTCGCACCGTGGGCGACATCACCTGCACCTGCCCCGTGGAAAGCACAGCGGCAACGGCCGGCGACATCGTGATCGAAACGCTGTCCGCCGAAGTCAGCGAACGGGGCGCTACCCGCATGGACGACAAGACCAGCGAAGCCTCGATGGAAAAGCGCAAGAAAGACGGGTATTTTTGATGAGCACCGAGACCATTGAACGCGGCAACGACACCGGCACCAACACCGAACAGGCAGCGCAAACCGTGACCCACGCACCCAACGACGCAGCCCTGCGTTTCATCACCTGCGGCAGCGTCGACGACGGCAAATCCACGCTGATCGGCCGCCTGCTGGTGGACACCCGCGCAGTGCTGCAAGACCAGTTCGCGGGAATCACCAAGAGCGGCGAGACCGATCTGGCACTGCTCACCGATGGCCTTTCCGCCGAGCGCGAGCAAGGCATCACCATCGATGTGGCCTACCGCTACTTCAGCACCGAGCAGCGCAAATTCATCATCGGTGACGCGCCCGGCCACGAGCAGTACACCCGCAACATGGTCACGGCCGCATCCAGCGCCGATGCTGCACTGGTGCTGGTCGACGCCACCAAGCTCGACTGGAAGAACCCGCAGCTCGATCTGCTGCCGCAGACGCGCCGCCACTCGCTGCTGGTCAACCTGCTGCGTGTGCCGTCGCTGATCTTCGCGGTCAACAAGCTCGACGCAGTGGAAGACCCTGCCCTCGCCTTCGCCCACATCCGCAACCAGCTGGCTGCGTTCGCGCATGCTGCAGGCATCACCGTGCGTGCCACCGTGCCGGTCTCGGCGCTCAAAGGCATCAACGTGGTCGACGCCACCAAGGGCTGGGCAGGCTACGAAGGCCCGAGCCTGCTGCAGCTGCTGCACACCCTACCCGCCACGCCCGCCGACCACGAACTGCCGCTGGCGTTCCCGGTGCAGTGGGTGGAGAAATTCTCCTCATCCGCCGACACCCGCCAGGGCCGCCGCGTATTCTGGGGCCGTGTGGCCGCTGGTGTGGCACAACCCGGCCAGCAGGTCACGCTGCTGCCAAGCAACCAGACCGCCACAGTCGCTCAGGTGTTGAACCATGTGCGCGAGCCTGGCGATGTCGAGGCGGGCAACAGCGCCGGCATCGTGCTGGACCGCGAGGTCGACGTCTCGCGTGGCGACTGGATCGTGGCATCGGTGGAAAACACCCAGCCCGCAGCCGACGATGATTTCGACGATGCGCCCGCCAGCCAACCCGCCTGGCCGGGTCAGCGCGAGGTACAGGCCACCGTGGCGTGGATGGACGACGAACCGCTGGTGCCTGGCCGCGTCTACCTCGCGCAGCACGGTCACCGCTGGATCAAGACCAAGGTGCGCCGCGTGGTGCACCGCTTGAACATCAACACGCTGGCCGAAGAAGACGCCGAGCGTCTCGAAGCCAACGCCATCGGCCACGTCGAGTTGCTGCTGCAGGAGGCCGCGCCCGTCGCCCCGTTCACGCAGGCCCGTACACTGGGCTCGTTGATCCTGGTGGACACGGCTAGCCACAAAACGGCCGGTGCCGTCTTGATCCGTTCCTGATAAAGGTTGAAACGTCTTGCAACGCCCGTGAAATGGGCGTCTGCAAGGCCTCCGATGCATGGCGGAGCGAAGCGAATTTGCCGAGTTACCGTATGGCGGCAAGGGCCGCGCTCCACGTCGGGGCATCTAGCGCCTAAAATCAGGGAATTCCCGAAATAGAAAAACACGCTACCACATGACACACGTCGTCACCGAAAACTGCATCAAGTGCAAATACACCGATTGCGTCGATGTTTGCCCCGTTGACTGCTTCCGCGAAGGCCCGAATTTCCTGATCATCGATCCCGATGAATGCATCGACTGCGCAGTCTGCATTCCGGAATGCCCCGCCAATGCCATCTTTGCCGAAGAAGACCTGCCAGCGGACCAGATCGCCTTCATCAAGATCAACGCCGATCTGACGCCCAAGTACAAGAGCATCACCAAGCGCAAGGAACCATTGCCCGAGGCCGATGAATGGAATGGCAAGACCGACAAGGTCCAGTACCTGGACATGTGATTGGCACCGGGTTTGTCGAACACTGACCTTGCCCCTCGCAGCCCCATCGAGACGGATGCCGCAGTCATCGGCGCCGGCCCGGTCGGGCTGTTTCAGGTTTTCCAGCTTGGCCTGCAAGGCATTCACGCGCACCTGATTGACGCCCTGCCGCATCCGGGCGGTCAATGTGCGGAGCTGTACCCCGACAAGCCCATATACGACATCCCCGGCATCAAGGTCTGCACCGGCCGCGAGCTGGCGGCCAAGCTGCGCGAGCAGATTGCACCGTTCGCGCCGACCGAACACCTCGGCGAGCAGATCGCCACGCTCACCGTGCAGCCCGATGGCCGCATTCTGCTGGGCACCTCGTACGGCACGCAACTGCTCGCCCGCTCCGTCTTCATCGCAGCAGGCGTTGGTGCGTTTGTGCCGCGTGCACTCAAGCTCGAAGGCATTGAGCCGCTGGTCGGCTCTCAGGTTTTCTACCATCCGGCGAGCGTAAATGTAGCCAGCGGCAAGCATGTCACCGTGCATGGCGGCGATGAGGCTGCAGTGCGTGCCGCCATCGAGTGCGCCGAAGTCGCCCAAAGCGTCACGCTGCTGCATCGCCGCGATGTCTTCCAAGCCGAGGCGGCCGAACTTGAACGCCTTCAAACCCTGCGCGATGCGGGTCGCATCCGCGTACTGGTCGCACAGATCACCGGCCTCGTGAAAAACGACTCAGGCCAGCTCACTGGTCTGCAGATGCTGGATGGGGATGGCAACGAGATCAGCGAGGCGACCGAGCTGCTGCTCGTCTACCTCGGCATCTCGCCGCGACTCGGCCCGATTTCGGATTGGGGTATCGCCATCGAGCGCAAACAGCTCGTCGTCGACCCCGCGAGCTTCGCCACCAGCGTAACCGGCATCTATGCCGTGGGTGATATCAACACCTATCCCGGCAAGCGTCGCTTGATTCTCTGCGGCTTCCACGAGGCCACGCTCGCGGCCTTTGCGGCGGCGGAGCATCTGAGCGCTGCCCCTGTCGCGCTACAGTACACGACCACCAGCGCCAAGCTGCACGAACGGCTCGGCGTGGAGCACCATCGGGACTAGACTCCGTCACCGTGAAGTGTGTCGGACACCTCGATGTACAGCGCGCTCAGCAACCCCATCACCTTGATCGAATGGCGCGAATAGTCGCCATGGCGCAGCATCTGCGCCGCCTCATCCGTGTGCTGGTCGTCGTGCAACTGCACGATGCGCCCGGCAGCCAAGTGAAACTGTCCATGCGCCACCTTGAGTCCACCAAATGACGGCAGATGGCCAAATTCGCCCGCACCACTGCCATTGATCCACTTGCCGAGCGCGCACTGGTCGTCGCGGCAGATGCGGGTGGCGTCGAGCTTTTCCAGCGATTCGTTGCTGATGTACTTATGCAACCGCACCTTCCATTCGCGATGCACGCGGATGGCCGATGCGAAGTCCAAACCGCCTGCATCCGGAGCATCGTTGGTCTGCTTGGAACGCGAGGCGCTCACGGGCAATGGCACAACCACGGAGCCGCTCGCGCCCGGCGCCCTGCTAGCGTCACGCGCGGAGGGGTTCGGCAATTCATCGCCCTGCGGCCCCTTGTTCAGCCATTGAAACAGACCCATGATGCGTCTCCTCTTTCCAGTCGGCGTGTTCGACAGAAGGGACTGTAATGCGTACATTCGTATTTTTCAATTACAAAATTAACGATAAGCAACATTCGCATGCGACAACGGAATGATTGAGCGCACTAGTGCGTACCAGATTTATGCCGCGCGCGGCTGGGTGTCCGAAACCTCAACATACAGCGTGCTCAACAGCCCCATCACCTTGATTGAGTAGCGTGAGTAGTCGCCGTGGCGCAGCAGTTGCTGGGCCTCTTGCGTGTGCTTGTCGTCGTGCAACTGCACGATGCGACCAGCCGCCAGATGGAACAACCCGTGGCAGACCTTGAGCTCACCGAATGACGGCAGATGACCGAAGTCGTCCGCGCCGCGCCCGTTGATCCACTTGCCGAGCACGCACTGGTCGTCGCGGCAGATCACGCGGTAGTTGAGTTGCTCGTCGGATTCATTGCCGAGATACTTGCCGAGGCGGTTTTTCCAGTTGCGATGCGCCTGGATGGCCGACGCGAAATCGAGACCGCCCACACTCTGTTCGGACTCCTGCACCGCACCGGGCAGCGGCGCTGCCACCGGCTTGCTTGACGGTACCAACGTCAGACCAGGCGCAACCGTGTCCGCGAACGCGGGTGCGGCCTCGGCGGCGGCCTTGCGCTGAGAGGTCGATGGCTTGGCTGCCGGTTCGGCGCGCTTGCCCTTCATCCAGTCAAAAAGTCCCACAGAGCACTCCTCGGCGTTGAGTTAAGACGGCAATCGAGTGAGTCGGCTTAAATTGCGTCTATTAATTCGATTGCGTTAATTTATGTTATTTAAATCAACAATAATTTTCTAATAGATTTTAGCTAAATCAATTGTTGTTGACATTTTTTACTGCCACTCGGCGCACTGAAATACGGACCCCAAGACGAACTGCTGCTCGCGTGGCTATACTCGCGCGTCGCTAGGGGTGTTGCTGCGAGTCAATCTTTGGATGACTGGTTGTGGCTGAGAAAGTCCCTTTGAACCTGTGAGTTAATCCTCGCGCAGGGAAGCCGTCTGCCAACGAATCAAACGCGCGCATCAACGCCGCAGTTCTCATACCAGACGATCGTCTCTGCGCACATCCGATCATCGTTCCCGGAGCGTGCATGCAGCAGTCAGGCCACCCATCGAAACCCGCCACCAACGAGGCACTGGCACCCTTGCCAGCGGATCGGCGGGTGTTCCGCACGATTGACCACGCCGCGCTCTGGTTCAGTCTGGGCGTGGGGCTGCTGGTCATGCAGGTGGGCTCGTTCCTCATTCCGGCGCTCAGCATGCAGCAGGCGCTGCTCGCAATCGTGTTGGGTTCGCTGATCGGTGCCGGACTGCTCGGCTGGGTCGCGAAGATCGCCAGCGACAGCGGCCTCGCGAGTGCCGGTCTGATGCACACCGTCTACGGCCGCCGGTTCGCCAGCCTGCCCATTCTGCTGAACATCGTGCAACTGATCGGCTGGGGCACGTTCGAGCTGGTCGTGATGCGCGACGCCACGGTCGCCATCGGTCGCCAGTCAGGCGTCATGAAGGACGCCTGGTGGCCGATTCTTGCAACGCTGATCTGGGGTGGCGCGGTGGTGGCACTGATCAGCGGTTCCATGGTGCAACTGGTGCGCAAAGTGATCGCGCGCGTCGCGCTGCCGCTGGTCGTACTGTCGCTGCTGTGGCTGACCTGGCAGTTCCTCGCCGTGGCTTTCGACCTCGGCATCCACGTAATCTGGGACCGTCCCGGCCAAGGCGGCATGGGCGTGATGTCCGCGCTCGACCTGGTGATCGCGATGCCGATCTCGTGGCTGCCGCTGGTGGCCGACTACGCGCGCCACGGCAAGACCGGCCAGGGCGCGCTGCGCGGCACCTGGATCGGCTATGCGATCGCCAACGTCTGGTGCTACGCGCTCGGCGTGCTGGTCGCGCTGGTGCTGCCCTCCGCCGATTTGGTGACCGCCCTGCTGCTCGCACAAGGTGGCCTGATCGCCGTGTCACTGATCCTCATCGACGAAGTGGACAACGCCTACGGCGATGTCTACTCGGGTGCCGTCTCCACCCACAGCCTGTTGCCGCGCTGGGGCGTGCGCAGTTGGGGCATGGTGGTCGCCCTCGCCTGCACCGGCATGGCGCTGGTGCTGCCGATGCACAGCCTCGAGCCCTTCCTGCTGATGCTGAGTTCGGTCTTCGTACCACTGTTCGGCGTGATCCTCGGCCGCCTCGCGTTTGGTGCGAACACCCAGAAGCTGCTTGAGGACGCGGGCAACGTGCACATCGTGCCGGTGATCATCTGGATCGCGGGCATCGCCTGCTACCACCTGCTGCCGCTCGTCCTGCCCGCGCTGGGCTCTGCGATTCCGACGCTCGTGATCTGCTTCGTCGCGACGCGCCTGCTCGTGCGCACACGCTGACCATCTTTTCGTGTTCGAGAAATCGCGAAATTAGTTGGAACTTTGCGGCGCGCTGGCCCTCCCTTTCTGGGTTACTCATCTTTTTGAACGGGCAACCCCAACACAAGGAGAACCAGCGCAGTGCTTTCTACAGCCGCATCCAGCATCACCCCCTCCCGTTTCTTGCCTGGCCGCGCATTGGCCGTCGCCTGCGTGATCGGCATGAGCCTGCTCACCGCCACGGTCGCCGAGGCACGGGAATTCGTCAGCATCAAGGGCAAGACCGTCAACGTGCGGGAGCAGCCGAACACGCGCTCTGCAACGCTGTGGGAGCTGGGGTCGGGCTATCCGCTGCAGGTGCAGCAGCGCAAGGGCCAGTGGCTCAAGGTGCGTGACTACGAGGCGACGCTCGGCTGGGTGCATGCGCCGCTGACGAACAAAACGCCGCATCGCATCGTGACCGCACGCTCGGCCAATCTGCGCGCCACGCCGTCGGGCAACGGCAAGATCGTCAGCAAACTGCCGCGCCACGAGGTCGTGCAGACCGTCAAAAATTCGGGCACCTGGGTGCAGGTGCGCACCGAATCCGGCAAGCAAGGCTGGGTCGCCAAGAACCTCACCTGGGGTTGGTGATCAGCCCCGCCCCCGGTTCGATTCAGGGTTGTCAGCCGATGACGACCTGTGCGATGGGCGCGTAGCCGTGATTCAACGGGCCGTGGCCACGGCCCGTGTGCACGTCCGCGCCTGCCGCAATCGCGCCGAGGATGTAGCCGCGCGCCTTTTCCACCGCCAAGGGCAACGGCGCACCGAGTGCCAGATGCGACGCGATGGCCGACGACAGCGTGCAGCCCGTGCCGTGGCCGTTGTGCGTGGCGATGCGTTGGGATTCGAGGCGCAGGTGCTCGGTCTTGTTCAGCGCAAGCACGTCCACCACCCAGTCGCCCGGCAGATGACCACCCTTGAGCAGCGCGGTGCGCGCGCCCAGGTCGAGCAGCGCATTCGCGGCCTCATCCAGATCGGCCTCGCCCGCGATCTTGCGGCCGAGCAGCCAGCCCGCTTCGTCGAGATTGGGCGTGACCACAGCCACCAGCGGGAACAGCTCACCGACCAGCGCGGCCTCGGTTTCCTGTGCGATCAAGCGGTCACCGCTGGTGGCCACCATCACCGGATCGAGCACCACGTTGGGCAGGCCATGACGACGGATCGCGTCGGCCACCACGCGCACCACCTCGGGCGAATGCAGCATGCCGATCTTGACCGCGTCCACGCCGATGTCTTCGACCACGGCGTCGATCTGTGCCCGCAGAAATTCGGGCGGCACACCGTGGATGCCGCGCACGCCCTGCGTGTTCTGGGCGGTGAGCGCGGTGAGCGCGGTCATGCCGTAGCAGCCCAGCGCGCTGAAGGTCTTGAGGTCGGCCTGAATGCCCGCGCCGCCGCC
This sequence comes from Diaphorobacter sp. HDW4A, assembly GCF_011305995.1. Taxonomy (GTDB): domain Bacteria; phylum Pseudomonadota; class Gammaproteobacteria; order Burkholderiales; family Burkholderiaceae_C; genus Diaphorobacter_A. Next base: position 2,560,250 of record NZ_CP049910.1, read on the forward strand.
GCTGTCGGACCCGGCGATGGACAACACGCGTGCGTAGCGACGCTTGTCTTGCTGCGTCTGAAGTTCTTTGCTCATTCAAAAATTATCGTGTATTCCGCATCGCCTTTTGCAAGAACGTGTCTACAGACGGAATCGCTCACCTCAACCGATACAACGCGAGGGACATGAACCAGTTCAAGGAATTTGCCGTTGTCATTGTGTTGTAATCACGACTCGGACGAAACAGGGGTGCCCACGCGGAGCGTGCGGCTGAGAACATACCCTCTACCCGATCCAGACAATGCTGGCGTGGGGAGTTTCTGCAAAAAAGCGGCACCGGCGTGTTTTGTCCATTTGTTGCCTATTGAAGAGATAGGGTTGGAACTGGACGAAATAGGACAAGATGCTTCCGCTTCAAAAAAACTCCACGATCACGATTCTGGGTGCGGGCCTCATGGGCCGGCTGCTGGCCGTCGAGCTGGCGCGCAAGGGCCACCGCGTCGAGGTGTTCGAAGCACAGGGCCCCGATGCACAAGGCGCAGCCGCGCACGTGGCGGCTGCGATGCTCGCGCCGCTGGCCGAATCGGCCGTGACGGAGCCCGGCGTGGTGCGCATGGGCCAGTACGCGCTGCCGCGCTGGCAGGAACTGATCGGTCAACTCTCGCAGCCCGTGTTCTTCCAGCAGAACGGCACACTGATTCTCTGGCACCGCCTTGACGCGGGCGAGGCCACGCGCTTTCAGCACAAGCTCACCCAGACCCAAGCACAGATCCCCGAGCTGCAGCCGCTTGAAATGCTGAACAGCGCGCAGGTCGATGCGCTCGAACCCGCAGTCGCCTCGCGCTTCGCCAATGGCATGTACCTTCCCGGCGAAGGCCAGCTCGACAACCGCCAGTTGCTCGCGGCACTCGAAGTGGCGATGACCGAACTCGGCGTGAAGGTGCACTGGAACACACCCAAGCAGCCCGAGGACATCACGCCCGGCAACGCGGACTTGGTGCTCGACTGCCGAGGTCTCGGCGCCAAGCCCACCTGGAATGCGCTGCGCGGCGTGCGAGGCGAGGTCGTGCGCCTGTACGCACCTGAGGTTACGCTGCAGCGCCCGACGCGCCTCGTGCACCCACGCTACCCGATTTACATAGCGCCCAAGGAAAATCACCTGTTCGTGATCGGCGCGACCGAGATCGAGTCGGACGACATGTCTCCCGCAAGCGTGCGCTCGACGCTGGAGCTGCTCTCCGCCGCCTATGCGGTGCATTCCGGTTTTGCCGAGGCGCGCATTCTTGAGATCGCCACGCAATGCCGCCCCACGCTGCCTGACAATCTGCCCGCCGTGCGTCAGGTGCGCAAGAATGTGCTCGAAGTGAACGGTCTGTACCGTCACGGCTTCATGATCTCGCCCGCGATGCTGGACGTGGTCATGGAGGTGCTGGAGACCGGACAATCGGCACTCGCTCCCCGTTTTGATCTTTCCGTGCAGTTGGATTGACATCTGCTCCACTCCAAGCGATATCACCATGAACGTGACCGTCAACCAGAAGAACATCGACCTGCCAGACAACGCCACCGTCGCCGACCTCGTGGTGCAAATGCAGGCCAAACCACCGTTTGCCGTTGCAGTGAACCTGCAATTCGTGCCCAAGACCCGCTACGCACAACATGCGCTGGCTGCGGGCGATGCGGTGGAAGTCATCGCGCCGGTCACCGGCGGCTGAACGGGTCAGCTCCGTCAGCTTATACAAAAAAGGTTGAACCCAACATGTCCCCTACCCCCAACACCGATCCGTTCGTGCTCTACGGCCAGACGCTGCAAAGCCGCCTGCTGCTGGGTACCGCCCGTTACCCCTCGCCCGCTGTGCTGCAAGCCGCCGTCGCGCGCAGCAAGCCCGGCATGGTGACCGCGTCACTGCGCCGCCAAGGCAGCAATGCGGCTGAGACCGGCAGTAGCTTCTGGGAACTGCTGCGCAGCCTGAACGTGCCAGTGCTGCCCAACACCGCCGGTTGCCACAGCGCGCAGGAGGCCATCACCACCGCGCAGATGGCGCGCGAGGTGTTCGACACGCCGTGGATCAAGCTTGAGCTGATCGGCGACGACTACACGCTGCAGCCTGACACGCTGAACCTCGTCTCCACCGCCGAGCATCTGGTCCGCGAAGGCTTCTGGGTGCTGCCGTACTGCACCGAAGATCTGGTGCTGTGCCAGCGCCTCGTCGATGTGGGCTGCCAAGCCGTCATGCCGTGGGCCGCGCCCATCGGCACGGGCCGTGGCCCCATCAACCCCTACGCGCTGCAGATGCTGCGCGAGCGCCTGTCGGTGCCGATGCTGGTGGACGCCGGTCTGGGCCTGCCCTCGCACGCCTGCCAGGTGATGGAATGGGGCTTTGACGGCGTGCTGCTGAACACCGCCGTGGCGCTGGCCACTGACCCGGTCGCGATGGCCGGCGCCTTCGCTGATGCGGTCTCCGCCGGCCGCGCCGCGCGCACAGCCGGTGCGATGACGCCGCAGGACTCCGCCCAGCCGAGCACCCCCGTGCTGGGCACACCGTTCTGGCACCACAACAATGGTTGAGCCCATGCAAAACGATCTGACTGTGGACGCGATGAAGCAGGCGATTCTGGCTGCGCACGCCAGCGCCTTTGCCGATTTTCCTGCGCAGCCCGAACCGGCTCCCGCCATCAACAACAACATTGATGACCCGGTCTACCGCGCCGCGCTCGCGACCTGCAGCCAGTTGGGTTTCATCGGGCATGACGCCGACTGCGTCGCGAACGCATGGAAGACGCAGACCGCGCGCACCGGCCATTTCGACGCAGCAGCGTGGCCGGTCGAACCTGCGGACTTCGGCCTGCAGCCCGTGCCGCATGCTCAACCATTCGCCGCCTGCCCGAAGAACCTCGGTCTCTACGCCGTGCTGCCCGATGCCGCCATGGTTGGCCGCATGGCACGAGCGGGAGTGCCCACCGTGCAACTGCGCTTCAAGTCGACCGACCCTGCGGCCATCGAGGCCGAGGTAAAGGCCTGCGTCGAGGCGGTGCGTGGCACCGACGCGCATCTCTACATCAACGACCACTGGCGCATCGCGATTGCAGCGGGCTCCTACGGCGTGCATCTGGGTCAGGAAGATCTCGACGCGCTCACGCAGGAGGAAATCTCCACGCTGCGCGATTCGGGCGTGCGCCTCGGCGTGAGCACCCACGGCTATGCCGAGATGGTGCGCGCCGATGCGGTCGCGCCGAGCTACATCGCCATGGGCGCGGTGTTTCCCACTACGCTCAAGAAGATGGCCACGGTGCCACAGGGCATAGCGCGCCTTGAGCAATACGCAAAGCTGATGTGCCACTATCCCCAAGTCGCCATCGGCGGCATCGGGCTTGATCAGTTCCCACAAATCCTCGCCACCGGTGTGAGATCCATTGCCGTGGTGCGCGCCATCGTCAATGCGGCCGACCCGGAGAAGGCCGCCGCCGAGCTCATGCATGCCATGGGCTCATGACGTCAGGAAAAATTCTCACATCTGACAAATGTGCTACGTGAGCACTCATGCCGCCATAATCGCGGCATGAGCAGCACATCCATTACTTTTTCTCAGGTCGGCATCGTAGGCACGGGTGCCATGGGCCGTGGCATTGCGCAGATCGCCGCACAGGCGGGCAGCAAGGTATGCCTCTTCGACACCAACCCCGAGGCGGCTGCCGCTGCGCAAAAGCAGATCGAGCAGCAATGGCAGAAGCTCGCCGAAAAGGGAAAGATCGACGCCGCCAAGGTCGCGCAGTGGTCCGCCCTGCTCAAGCCGGTGACGACGCTCGGTGATCTGTCGAGCTGCGATCTGGTGATCGAAGCCATCGTCGAGCGGCTGGATGTGAAGCGCGAACTCTTCGCGCAGCTCGAGACCATCGTCGAGAGCACCGCCGTTCTGGTGACCAACACCTCGTCACTATCGGTCACCGCGATCGCCGCCAACCTCAAGTCCGCACACCGCTTTGCGGGCTACCACTTCTTCAACCCCGTGCCGCTCATGAAGGTGGTCGAAGTGATTGCCGGTCTCAAGACCGACGCCGTCACCTGCGAACGCCTCACTCAATACGCCCGCGAGATGGGCCACACGCCCGTCACCGCGCAGGACACTCCCGGCTTCATCGTCAACCACGCAGGCCGTGGCTACAACACCGAAGCGCTGCGCATCCTGAACGAAGGCGTGACCGACATCGTCACCATCGACCGCATCCTGCGCGATCAGGTCGGTTTCAAGCTCGGCCCGTTCGAGCTCATGGACCTGACCGGCCTCGACGTGTCGCACCCCGTCATGGAGTCGATCTACAACCAGTACTACCAGGAGCCGCGCTACCGCCCCAGCGTGATCGCCGCGCAGCGCGTGGCCGGTGGCGTATTCGGCCGCAAGACCAGCGAAGGCTTCTACCAGTACGACAACGGCGTGCAGCAGGTGCCCGAAGAGCAGCCTGTTCCTCAGGTCGACAACATTCCGCCCGTCTGGGTCTCCACCCGCGCGGCCCGCCGTGCGGAGCTCTATCAGCTGCTCAAGGACCTCGGTGCTCGTGTCGAAACCGGCCAGTCGCCATCCGCAGAAGCACTGACGCTGGTGGCCCCGCTCGGCTTTGACGTGACGACCGTGGCCGTGGTCGAGCGTCTCGATCCCGCGCGCACCATCGGCATCGACATGCTGATCGACGACGCCGCCACCAAGCGCCGCGTGCTGGCCACCAACCCCGCTACCCGCACCGACTACCGCGACGCCGCGCACGCCCTCTTCGCGCGTGACGGCAAGAAGGTCTCGGTGATCCGCGACAGCGGTGGCTTCGTGACGCAGCGCGTCGTGGCCACCATCGTCAACATCGCCAGCGACATCTGCCAGCAAGGCGTCTGCAGCCCCAAGGATCTCGAGACTGCCGTCACGCTGGGCCTCGGCTACCCGATGGGCCCGCTCGCCATGGGCAATCTCTGGGGTCCCACCAACGTGCTCGAGGTGCTGTTCAACATGCAGACCGTCTACGGCGATACCCGCTACCGCCCCAGCCCCTGGCTGCGCCGCCGCGGTGCCATCGGCCTGAGCCTGATGCACGAAGAAGAGTGATGACGGAGTGATCTGATCACCGCACAGAACCAGAGAGAAGAGACAAACCGCCATGCCCGCCGAACTCAAAAGCTCCAGCCACGATCACACGCTGATCCTGACGCTCAACGACCCCAGCACGCGCAACGCACTCAGCCCGGACATCTACGCGGCCGGTGTCGAAGCGCTCAACGGGGCCGAACGCAACCGCGACATCCGCAGCGTGATCATCACGGGCGCGGGCGGCATGTTCAGCGCGGGCGGCAATCTCAACCGGCTGCAGGCGCGCAGACAGGAAAGTGCCGAAGAGCAAGCACGCGGCGTGAACGCGCTTCATGGCTGGATCGACACCATCCGCAACTTTCCCAAGCCGGTGATCGCGGCCGTTGAAGGCCCGGCCGCCGGTGCCGGTTTCTCGCTGGCGCTGGCCTGCGACCTCATCGTCGCCTCGCGCGACGCGGTGTTCATCATGGCCTACGCGCGCGTGGGCCTGTCGCCCGACGGTGGCGGCACCTGGAGCCTCGCCCAGTCGCTGCCGCGCCAACTCGCGATGGAAATCCTCATGGGCGCCGACAGGGTCGACGTGCAGCGCCTGCACACGCTCGGCGTGGTCAACCGCCTCACGCAACCGGGCGAGGCGCTGAGCGAAGCCCTGACACTGGCCAACGCACTCGACCAGCGCGCGCCCAACGCCCTCGCCAGCATCAAGGAACTGGTCACCGACGCCAGCGGCAACAGCTTGCACGCGCACCTTGATCAGGAGCGCAATCACTTCGTGAAAAACCTCTCGCACGCCAATGCGGGCGAAGGCATTGCGGCCTTCTTCGAAAAACGCACTGCCCGTTATCAGTAAGATGAAAGGCTTGCAGAGGCACCGGTCACGCGAGTGACAGCAAGTGCCATGTCAGTCACCCAAAAGACAGCCTATGGACGAGCCGATTCTTAGCATAGAAGAACGTGAAGCGATCAACAGTGGTCGCTGGTTTTCATCTTTGTCGCCTTCGCTGCGACATGACATTCTTCGATGCGCTTACGTCAAACGATTTCGCGATGGAGGGCTGATCAGTGCGCGCGGCGATCCACCGGACGAGTGGATCGCCTGCGCTCGTGGCGCGGTGCGCGTGAGCTCGACCTCGATCTCCGGCAAGCAGATCACGCTGACCTACGTAGAGCCCGGCATCTGGTTCGGCGACGTGGCGATGTTCGACGGAGACCGCCGCACGCACGACGCCTACGCGCATGGCGACTCGACCATCCTGTGCGTCGCCCGCGCCGACTTCAAGAAGATTCTCTCGCAGCACGCCGAACTCTACGACGCCCTGCTGCAACTGCAGTCACGCCGCATCCGCCAGCTCTTCGGCCTCGTCGAAGACCTAAACACCCTGCCCCTGCGCTCGCGTCTGGCCAAGCAACTTCTGCACCTGGCCCGCAGCTACGGAGTCCCCAGCCTCGCGGACGGCGACGACATCCGCATCGGCCTGCAACTGGCGCAGGAAGAGTTGGCGCAATTGCTCGGCGCATCGCGCCAACGTGTCAACCAGGAACTCAAGGCGATGGAACGCGAGGACGCGATTCGCATCGAAGCGGGCGGCCTCGTGGTTCGCGATCGCTCCAAACTGATGCGCATCGCCGAGGCAAATTAAGCGCCCCTTGCTCGCGCAGCGCTTGCTTTGATTGCGCTGGCCGGGACTGCCCCCAGCTGGGCAGTGACTTTTTTGTTTGCGCACAAAAAAGTCACCAAAAAATGCGCTTGAAGTCACACGATAGAGCTTCCTGCGCGACTGCGTCGCTCCGCTCGGACAACTATCGTGAGTCAGAGTGCCAATCGGAGAAGGCGACGAAATACACATCGCCAGCGCACTGCGTACCCAACTGCGCACTCCATCCCACATCCCTCTCGTATCTCGCGAAGTCGCGAGATGAACAGGCACGAGCGCAGCAAAGTGCCGAACACACCTCCCCGCATTCCACTGACTCGCGGCGGTTGTCCGAACGGAGCGCGCAGCGCGCAGTGAGTTCTGCCGCGGGTATCGGAAGCGCGTTTTTGGTGACTTTTTGCGCGCAAGCAAAAAGTTACTCCGCCGCCGGGCGGAACTCCCGGCCTCCGCACTCAACACCCCAGCAGAAGCCAGTCGAGCAAACACCACCAAACAAAAAGAGAACCGCCCAATGACCCAATTCGACGCCTTCGCAGGCACCCGCCCAGTAGCCGACCGCCACACCTTCGACACCCAAGCCCTGACCAGTTGGATGACGAAACACATAGAGCATTTCCAAGGCCCGCTAAGCGTAGAGATGTTCAAAGGCGGCCAATCCAACCCCACCTACAAACTCAGCACACCAGGCAACACCTACGTGATGCGTGCCAAGCCCGGGCCCATAGCCAAACTGCTCCCCTCAGCCCACGCCATAGAACGCGAATACACCGTGATGCGCGCACTCGCAGGCACCGACGTGCCGGTCCCGCAGATGCTCGCTCTCTGCGAAGACGAGGCCATCATCGGCCGCGCCTTCTACATCATGGAGTTCATGCAAGGCCGCGTGCTGTGGGACCAGTCGCTACAAGGCCTGAGCAATGCCGAGCGCGCCGCGATCTACGACGAGATGAACCGCGTGATCGCCGCGCTGCACAGCGTGGACTTCAAAGCGCGCGGCCTCACCAATTACGGCAGACCCGGCAACTATTTCGAGCGCCAGATTGCGCGCTGGAGCAAGCAGTACCAGGCCTCCATCACCCAGCCGATTCCCGAGATGGACCGGCTCATGCAATGGCTGCCCGCGCACATGCCCGCAAGCGCGCGCGACGAGCGGCTCGTCTCCATTGTGCACGGCGACTACCGTCTCGACAATCTGATGTTCCACCCCACCGAGCCGCGCGTGATCGGCGTGCTCGACTGGGAACTGTCCACGCTCGGCCATCCGCTCGCGGACTTCAGCTACCACTGCATGAGCTGGCACATCCCGCACCAGCTCTCGCGCGGCATCGGCGGCCTCGACATCGCTGCGCTCGGCATTCCCGACGAGGACAGCTACATCACCCGCTACTGCGAGCGCACCGGCATCGCACGCTTCTGCGAGGAACACGGCATCACCACACGCACAGAACTGCGTGCCGACTGGCCCTGGTACCTCGCCTACAACATGTTCCGCATCGCCGCGATCCTGCAGGGCATCGCCAAGCGCGTCGAAGCCGGAACCGCAGCCAGCGCCGAGGCGAAGGCAACAGGAGCGCAGACCCAGGCGCTCGCGCAACTCGCATGGTCCTTCGCGCAGAAGTTCGACGCGGCGAAACGCTGATCTCGACAGCTCGCCACCCATCACACCGACCGAGACACCCAAGGAGGACGATTCACATGGATTTCGACTACTCGCCCAAAACCAAGGCGCTTCAAGCCCGCGTCACCGCGTTCATGGAGCAGCACATCTACCCGGCCGAGGCCGACTACGCCAAAGAGCTGGCCGCCAACACCGCTGTCGGCAAGCGCTGGACGCCGTTGCCCGTCATCGAGCGCCTCAAGGACCAAGCCAAGGCCGAGGGCCTCTGGAACCTGTTCCTGCCGCAGGACACGGCCGAGATCGCAGGCTATCAGGGCGCGGGCCTCACCAATCAGGAATACGCCCCGCTCTCCGAAATCATGGGCCGCGTGCCATGGGCGAGCGAGGTCTTCAACTGCTCCGCACCCGACACCGGCAACATGGAAACCATCGCGCGCTACGGCAGTGACGAACTGAAAGCCCGTTGGCTCAAGCCGCTGCTAAACGGCGAGATCCGCTCGGCCTTCGCGATGACCGAGCCAGAAGTCGCCTCGTCCGACGCCACCAACATCTGCACCCGCATCACGCGCGACGGCGACGACTACGTCATCAACGGCCACAAGTGGTGGATCTCGGGCGCGGCCGATCCGCGCTGCAGGGTCTTCATCGTCATGGGCAAGACCGATCCGGACGCGCCCAAGCACTCGCAGCAAAGCATGATCGTCGTACCCGCTGACACGCCCGGCATCCGCATCGTGCGCCCGCTCACCGTGTTCGGCTACGACGACGCCCCGCACGGCCACGTCGAGATGTTCTTCGACAACGTGCGCGTGCCCGCCGCCAACATCCTGCTCGGCGAAGGCCGTGGCTTCGAGATCGCCCAAGGCCGCCTCGGCCCCGGGCGCATTCACCACTGCATGCGCACCATCGGTCTTGCCGAACGCGCGCTGGAATTCATGTGCAAGCGCAGCAGCGAACGCGTCGCCTTCGGCAAACCCATCGCCGCACAGACCGTCACGCAGGAACGCATCGCGGAAGCCCGCTGCAAGATCGACATGGCCCGCCTGCTCACGCTCAAGGCCGCCTGGCTCATGGACACAGCAGGCAACAAGGTCGCGAGAACCGAGATCGCGATGATCAAGGTCGTCGCACCCACCATGGCCTGTCAGGTCATCGACTGGGCCATCCAGGCCCACGGCGGCGGCGGCATGAGCGATGACTTCCCGCTGGCCTACGCCTACACGCTGGTGCGCACCCTGCGCTTCGCCGATGGCCCTGATGAAGTGCACCGCAACGCGATTGCCAAGTGGGAACTCGGCAAGTACGAAACCTACGGTAAACACAGCAGTGCGCCCATCACACGCGGCAGTTGAACACGCGGATCACCTCAGCACGAAGCGACTGGTAGGCTGCGATATTTGCAGACACAATCCGGGGCCATGCCGATCAACACGCCGCAGCTCATCGACACCGCCCGCCTGATCCTCGAGGTCTCGGCCACCATCGCTTTTGCGCTTTCCGGCGTGCTCAAGGCGGCGCACAAAAAACTCGACGTGGTGGGGGTCTGCGTGATGGCCTTCATCGCGGCCTTCGGCGGCGGCACGCTGCGCGATCTGCTGCTCGACAACCGCCCGTTCTTCTGGGCCAGCAACGACTACCTCGTCTGGGCCGTCATGGCCATCAGCCTGATGGCTATCGTCTTCCTGCGCCAGAAGCACTTCCAGATCACAGAACGCGCCATGCTCTGGCCCGACATGCTGGGCTTGGGCCTCTTCACCGCCGTCGGCGTCGACATGGCGGCCGAGCTCGGTATGTCGCCCCTCATCAGCGTGATGATGGGCGTGGTCACAGGCGTCTTCGGTGGCGTGATCCGCGATGTGCTCTGCGGAGAAATCCCCCAAGCCTTCAAGGACCACCAACCCTACGCGATCTGCGCCTTCGCCGGCGGCTGCGTGGCCCTGCTCTTGCGGCAATGGCCAAGCCTACCCGAAACCGCCCCGATGCTGGCCTGCGTCGTAGTCACCGCAGGACTGCGCGCCACCGCCATGTGGCGCCAGTGGCGCATTCCATCCTGGCCGGTGGAATAAAAAACGAGGACTTCAAACAGCGAGCCAATGAAGTGGACACAGCGCTTGAACACCCGGCCCCAACGGCAAGACAGGCTCTCAGGCTAGGCGTCGAACAAGCGTACGGCAAGGCTTCGCAATGACGCCTGAGAGCCTGTATGGGTGCCCCTGCACGAAAAGCCATCGAGGCCCAAGGCTTCGTACGAAAGAAAAAAGCCCGCCACTCTAGCAAGTAGCGGGCTTTTCAAGCCTTAACAACACGACAGGTAATCAGTCGGTTGTTGCCTCTTCCGGCTCGGCGGGTTCTGACTTGGTGCGCTCCTTCTTCATCAGGGGCTGAATATCCAGCTTGACCTCGGAAGTCTCGTTGCCCTTGTCATCGGTCCCATGTTCGATGTCCACCGTCAGACGTCCCCCATCGGTCAGGCGACCGAACAGCAGCTCATCAGCCAGCGCACGACGGATCGTGTCCTGAATCAGGCGCTGCATCGGACGCGCGCCCATCAGCGGATCAAAGCCCTTCTTGGCCAGATGCTTGCGCAGCACGTCGGTGAAGGTGACTTCCACCTTCTTCTCGGCGAGTTGCGTTTCCAGTTGCAGCAGGAACTTATCCACCACGCGCAGGATGATCTGCTCGTCGAGCGCCTTGAAGCTCACGATGGCATCCAGGCGGTTGCGGAATTCCGGCGTGAACAGGCGCTTGATGTCGCCCATTTCGTCGCCCGCCTGACGCGGATTCGTGAAGCCGATGGTGGCCTTGTTCATGGTCTCGGCGCCCGCGTTCGTCGTCATGATGATGATGACGTTGCGGAAGTCGGCCTTGCGTCCGTTGTTGTCAGTCAGCGTGCCGTGGTCCATCACCTGCAGCAACACATTGAAGATGTCCGGATGCGCCTTCTCGATTTCGTCGAGCAGCAGCACCGCATGCGGCTTCTTGCTGATGGCTTCGGTGAGCAGACCACCCTGATCGAAGCCCACATAGCCCGGAGGCGCACCAATCAAACGGCTCACCGCATGGCGCTCCATATACTCCGACATGTCGAAGCGGATCAGGTCGATGCCCATGATGTAGGCCAATTGCTTGGCCGCTTCGGTCTTGCCGACGCCGGTGGGGCCGCTGAACAGGAACGAGCCAATCGGCTTGTCGCCCTTGCCCAGACCCGAACGCGCCATCTTCACGGCAGAAGCCAGTACGTCCAGCGCCTTGTCCTGACCGAACACCACGCTCTTCAAGTCACGTTCGAGCGTCTGCAGCTTGCTGCGGTCGTCGTTGGAGACATTGGCGGGCGGGATGCGCGCGATCTTGGCCACGATCTCTTCGATCTCGGTCTTGCCGATGGTCTTCTTGCGCTTGGAAGGCGCGAGAATGCGCTGGGCAGCGCCGGCTTCGTCGATCACGTCGATGGCCTTGTCGGGCAGGTGACGGTCGTTGATGTACTTGGCCGACAGCTCGGCCGCAGCCTGCAGGGCCGCCAGAGCGTACTTGACGCTGTGGTGCTCTTCGAAGCGCGACTTCAGTCCCTTCAGGATGTCGATGGTTTCCGCCACGGTGGGCTCGACCACATCGACCTTCTGAAAGCGGCGGGACAGCGCGGCATCCTTCTCGAAGATACCACGGTATTCCGTGAACGTCGTCGCGCCGATGCACTTGAGCTGACCGCTCGAGAGTGCAGGCTTGAGCAAGTTCGACGCGTCCAGCGTGCCGCCCGACGCAGCGCCTGCGCCGATCAGCGTGTGGATTTCGTCGATGAACAGGATCGCGTTTGGCTTGTCCTTGAGCGACTTGAGCACGCCCTTCAGGCGTTGCTCGAAATCACCACGGTACTTGGTACCGGCCAGCAGCGCGCCCATGTCGAGCGAGTACACGGTCGCCTCGGCGAGGATTTCCGGCACGTCGTTCTGGGTGATGCGCCATGCGAGTCCTTCTGCAATCGCAGTCTTGCCCACGCCGGCTTCACCCACCAGCAGCGGGTTGTTCTTGCGGCGACGGCAGAGGATCTGGATCGTGCGCTCGACCTCGTACTGGCGGCCGATCAGCGGATCGATTTTGCCTTCCTTGGCAGCTTGGTTCAAGTTGAGCGTGAACTGCTCTAGCGGAGAAGCCTTTTCGTTGCGCTCGCCGCCGCTTTCCTCGGCTTCAGGCTGGCCTTCGGCCTTGGTGGGCTCTGGCGGCTCGCCCTTCTTGATGCCATGGGCGATGTAGTTCACCACGTCAAGGCGGGTCACGCCCTGCTGGTGCAGATAGTAGACAGCGTGCGAATCCTTCTCGCCGAAGATCGCGACGAGCACGTTGGCGCCGGTCACTTCCTTCTTGCCGTTGCCGGTGGACTGCACGTGCATGATGGCGCGCTGGATCACACGCTGAAAGCCCAGCGTGGGCTGCGTGTCCACCTCGTCGGTGCCAGCGACCTGCGGTGTGTTGTCCTTGATGAAATTCGTCAGCGAGGCGCGCAGATCGTCAATATTGGCCGCGCATGCGCGCAGCACCTCGGCTGCACTGGGATTGTCGAGCAGAGCGAGCAGCAAGTGCTCCACGGTGATGAACTCGTGGCGCTGCTGACGGGCCTCAACAAAGGCCATGTGCAAGCTTACTTCCAGTTCCTGGGCAATCATGATTGAGAACTCCTTTGTGCTTGCGTTTCAGAGATTGACTGTAGATCGGGGCGTCCGGCCTGTTATTCAACAGGCTCGCATACACATTGCAAAGGATGCCCTGCCTTGTGCGCCGCGTCGAGAACTTGTTCCACCTTGGTTGCAGCAACGTCACGGGTGAAAACCCCGCAAACACCCTTACCATCCAAGTGGATCTTCAGCATGATCTGCGTGGCGGCTTCGCGGTCCTTGTTGAAGAACTCCTGCAGCACCACCACCACGAACTCCATGGGTGTGTAGTCATCATTGAGCATGACCACCTGGTACATGCGCGGCGGTTCGGTCCGCAGCGTGCGCCGCTCCAGCACGACCGATCCGCCCTCGTCCTGACGGGGTTTGATCGGCGGTACCTTGGGACGGGAAGGAGGTTTCGTTGCCATGGAGATTATTCTAGCGAGCCTGATCCATCTAAATTGGAATTCAGATAGAGCCATATTAGTAGTTTTCAAGACACGCTGCGTCACCCATGGTCGTAGACCACGGAGACGGCCTCGGAACCCGCCATGCTGCTCCACGCGGCCAGTGCCGCGTCGGTCGGAAAAAAGCTGCTTGCCTCGCCCAGATTGAGCTCGGCCACAGCCGCGCCGCGATCAGACTGGATCTTCATGTCCAGCCGCACGCGCAGGCCCCGGCGCAGGGTTTCGCCATGCTCGGTGCTCTCTACCTTCGGGGGAAATTCACGCACGATGGCACCCACGTCCGGCACCTCGTCCTGCACCTTCACGCGCAGATACTTTCCATATTTGGCGCGGGCTCCGGCCAGATCGGAAACCTGCAACACCTTCACCCGCAACCCGCCGCTGAAATGGTCGAGCTGCAGACGTCCGGCCACAACGATCAGGTCATCGTCCCGAATCGGCATGGACGCGTTGATCACCCCCTCGTCCGCCGAGGCCTCGAGCACCTTGGTTTTGTCATCGATCTTGAACAGCGCCAACTTGCCGCGTTGACCATTGATGACGCGATAGTCCGTGACGATTCCGGCGATAGTCTGTACCTCGCGGTTGTCTTGCAGCTCGTCAATGGGCGTGCGCACGAACTTGCGCACCTCAAGCGCCACTTCATCGAACAGATGGCCCGAGAGGTAGAAACCGATGGCGGTCTTCTCCTGCGTCAGGCGCTCCTTGATGCCCCAGGGCAGCACATCGGCCAGCTCGGGCTCCTTGGTGCTCGAGCCTTGGGCGTCGTCGCCCATCATGTCGAACAGGCCGCACTGATTGGCGTTGGCATGCGTCGCCGTGGCGAATTCGAAGGCGGTATCGAGCGACGCCGACAGCGCCGCGCGGTTCATCTGGATCGCGTCGAACGCGCCAGCCTTGATCAGCGCCTCGACCGTGCGCTTGTTGATGCGGCTGCGGTCCACACGCACGCAGAAGTCGAACAGGCTGGTGAAAGGCCCCTGCACATGACCCTGCGGGCCCTCGCCCTTGCCCTCACGGGCGGCGATGATGGCTTCGATGGCCGACTGCCCCGTGCCCTTGATGGCACCCAGGCCATAGCGGATCACCTTGTCGGTCACCGGCTCGAAGCGGTACATGCCCCGGTTGACGTCCGGCGGCTCGAAGGTCATGCCGAAATTCTTGACCGCATCCTCGTAGAGCACCTTGAGCTTGTCGGTATCGTCCATTTCCACGGTCATGTTGCCGCAGTAGAACTCCGCCGTGTAGTGCACCTTGAGCCAACCCGTGTGATAGGCCAGCAGCGAATAAGCGGCCGCGTGCGACTTGTTGAAGCCGTAGCCCGCGAACTTCTCCATCAGGTCGAACACCTCGTCGGCCTTCTGCTCGGTGATGCCGTTCTTGGCGGCGCCCTCACGGAAGATGCCGCGGTGCTTGACCATCTCCTCGACCTTCTTCTTGCCCATCGCGCGGCGCAGCAAGTCGGCGCCGCCGAGCGAGTAGCCACCCAGCACCTGGGCGGTCTGCATCACCTGCTCCTGATAGACCATGATTCCGTAGGTTTCGGACAGCACGTTCTCGACCAGCGGATGCGGATACTCCACCACTTCCTTGCCGTGCTTGCGGTTCACGAAGCTGGGGATCAGGTCCATAGGACCTGGGCGGTACAGGGCGTTCAGCGCGATCAGGTCTTCAAGGCGGCTGGGCTTGGCTTCCTTGAGCATGCCCTGCATGCCGCGCGATTCAAACTGGAACACGGCTTCGGTCTTGCCGACCGAAAACAAGTCGTAGGTTCTGGCGTCGTCGAGCGGAATGTCCTCGAACGCGAAGTTTTCCTTGCCCTTGTGGCGCTTCTGGATGAACTCGCGCGCGATCTCGAGAATGGTCAACGTCGCCAGACCCAAGAAGTCGAACTTCACGAGGCCGACGTCTTCCACGTCGTCCTTGTCGTACATCGCCACGGCGGAATCGCTGCCTGGCTGCTGGTAGAGCGGACAGAAATCGGTCAGCTTGCCCGGCGCGATCACCACGCCACCGGCGTGCATGCCGATACTACGGGTCGTGCCTTCGAGCTTCTGCGCCATCTCGATCACGGTGCGCACGTCTTCTTCGTTGCGCACGCGATCGTAGAGCAGCGGTTCGAGCTCGAGCGCGTAGTTGTTTTTGTCGCCCTCCTTCTTCTGCTCGGGCGGATAGGCCAGCGTATAGCTCATGCCCGGCTTGCCCGGCACCAGTTTGGAGATGCCATCGCAGAAGGTGTAGCTCATGTCCATCACCCGGCCCACGTCACGGATGGCGGCCTTGGCTGCCATCGTGCCGAAGGTGGCGATCTGGCTCACGGCGTTCTTGCCGTACTTCTGCTTCACGTAGTCGATCACGCGGTCGCGATTGCCCTGACAGAAGTCGATGTCGAAGTCAGGCATCGAGACGCGTTCAGGATTCAGGAAACGCTCGAACAGCAGCGCGTACTGCAGCGGATCCAGATCGGTGATCTTGAGCGCGTAAGCTACTAGCGAACCGGCGCCCGATCCACGGCCTGGCCCCACGGGGCAGCCATTATTCTTGGCCCATTGAATGAAGTCGCCCACGATCAGGAAGTAGCCGGGAAATCCCATCTGCAGGATGGTGTGCAGCTCAAACTCGAGACGCTCCACATAGCGCGGACGCTCCTTGTCGCGTTTGGCCTCATTCGGAAACAAATAAATCAGGCGCTCTTCCAGCCCCTGGTACGAGGCGTAGCGGAAATAGTCGTCGATCGGCATGCCGTTCGGCGTCGGGAAATCCGGCAGACGCGGCTTGCCGAGCACCAGCGTCAAGTTGCAGCGCTTGGCGATTTCCAGCGTGTTCTCGACGGCAGTTGGGAGGTCGGCGAACAGCGCCTCCATCTCAGCGGCGGTCTTGAAATACTGCTCACGCGTGAACTTGCGGATGCGACGCTGGTTGCCCAGAATTTCGCCTTCCGCAATGCAAACGCGGGCCTCGTGGGCCTCGTAATCGTCGGCGGTCGCGAACTGGATGGGATGCGTGGCGACCACTGGCAGATTCATGCGAGCGGCGAGCTGCACCGCCTGCACGAGATGCGACTCGTCGTCGCTGCGGCCTGCGCGCTGTATCTCCATGTAAAAGCGGTGCGGGAAAATGCGCGCCAGACGCAACGCTTGGTCCATGGCGGAGGCTTCGTCCCCGCGCATCAGTGGTTGGCCGACCGGCCCCGCCTGCGCGCCGGAAAGCGCGATCAGCCCGTCGTTGAGCTCTTCAAGCCATTCCCATTTGACGAGCGGAACGTTCTTCACGACGTTGCTGGTCCAGGCGCGGGCGAGGATTTCCGATAGGCTGAAATAGCCCTGATTGCTCTGGATCAGCAGAATCATCCGCGCGAACGGGGCACCGTCGCCCTCCATGGGTACGCTGATCTCTGTGCCGATCACGGGCTTGAGCCCCTTGCCGCGCGCAGCCTTGTAGAACTTCACGCCCCCAAACATATTGTTCAGATCGGTAAGTCCCATCGCAGGCTGGCCATCCTTGACGGCCGCCTTGATGATGTCGTCGACCCGGGTGGTTCCGTCGACCACGGAAAATTCGGTGTGTAGGCGCAAGTGAACAAACATATAGGGGGATTGTAGAAACTTGTGTGGCATCCGTTGCCAACGCAAAGACCCGGACCCTTCAGTGGCGCATACAATGACCGTTTGCCAACGATTTGCGGCCAGGCGGCATATCCCTATGCGGCTGGTGGCTAAACTGATGCTCAATTCGTCCTCTGCGGGAAATACTGCTGTTATGTCGCGTCTGACTCTGCCCCTGATCTCTGCGTTGCTGGCTGCCGGCCTTCTGGCAGGCTGCTCCAGCACAACCGAAGACAAAACCGCAGGCTGGAGCCCCAACAAGATCTACTCCGAAGCCCGCGATGAAGCGAACTCCGGCAGCTACGATAAGGCCGTTCCGCTGTTCGAGAAGCTCGAAGGCCGCGCCGCCGGCACGCCGCTCGCCCAGCAAGCGCAGCTCGAAAAGGCCTACGCGCAGTACAAGAACAACGACAAGGCGCAGGCCGTCGCCACGCTGGACCGGTTCCTGAAGCTGCACCCCTCCTCGCCTGCCACCGACTATGCGCTGTACCTGAAAGGTCTGGTCAACTTCAACGAAGACCTCGGCATGTTCTCATGGCTGTCGCGCCAGGACCTGTCCGAGCGCGACCAGAAGGCGGCCAAGGACTCGTTCGAATCGTTCCGCGATCTCGTGACGCGCTTCCCCGAATCGCGATACACCCCGGACGCCCGCCAGCGCATGACGTATATCGTCAACTCGCTTGCCCAGTATGAAGTACACGTCGCACGCTACTACTACGAGCGCGGCGCCTACGTCGCCGCCATCAGCCGCGCCCAGATCGCCGTGTCAGACTACAAGGAAGTGCCGGCCATCGAAGAGGCGCTGTACATCCTCATGCGCTCCTACGACGCATTGGGTCTGGAACAGCTGCGTGACGACACGCGCCGCGTGATCGAGGCCTCCTACCCCAACAGCGAGTTCCTCAAGTCCGGTTTTGCGAAGAAGAGCGATCCGTGGTGGAAGTTCTGGTAAGTCCTTCGGACAGCCGCTCGATTTCCGACTGAAATTCGGCTTGCGACGCCAGTCGCCGCATTGGCGGCAACTGGCGCTGCAACCACTTGCCGTAGCCCTTGGCGAGACGCGCATCGGCCACCACCAGCAAGCCCGAGTCCGTCTCGCCGCGAATCAGCCGGCCCGCTCCCTGACGCAGCGCCATGGCCGCCTCCTGCAGGGCAAACTCCTTGAACGCATTGCGCCCTCGCCTTATGAGGTACTGCTCGTAGGCCTCGACCAGCGGATCGGTTGGAACGGGAAACGGCAGCTTGTCAATCACCACCATCTGCAGCGCATCACCTGGCACATCAAAGCCCTGCCAATAGGTGTGTGACGCCACCAGCACGCAACCCGACCGAAGGCCTGCCTCGCTGCTCTTCGCACTCGACTGAAACCGCTCGGCGATCCGGCTCGATGGCATGTCGCCCTGCACCAACAACTCGATCTGCGGCACATCCGCGAGCCGTTCGTGCAGCACCCTCGCCACCTCGCCCATCGCGCGCAGGCTGGTCGTGAGAAACAGCGTTCGCCCTCCAAGCTGCACCAGTGGCCCGGCAAGCCACTCGGCCAACTGGGCAGCATGCTGCAGATCGTTGGCCGACGGCAAATGCTCGGGAATGAACAGCGTCGCCTGCGAGGCATAGTCGAACGGACTCGCAAGCCGCATCACGGCGGCTTGTGAAAGCCCTAGCGGCTCGGTGAACCAGTCAAGTGCGTCGTTTGTGCCAAGCGTCGCAGACGTGAAGATGAAAGCACGCACATGCTCTGGAGCGGCCTTCACGGCATCCTCACTCCAAGCGCTTTCCTCTTTCTCACCGCCCTCGCGCGGTTGGGCTGTCGCCCAAAGTCTCTGCAGATCCGGCCCCGCGCGAAAAGGTGTCTGCGACAGATGGACGCCATCCGCGCTACGAGTCAGCCATCGCACGCGCGATGCGTCTTCCGTCGATGACAGCGCCATCAGCCCCTGCAGCATCAACACGGCACGCTGATGCAGGCGAAGCAGGTCGGGCGATGCGGCGGTTACCGCATCCAGCTCGGCAAGGGCCGCGCGCAGGCTTTGCGCTACCGCAGCCCAGGCATGCATCCACTTTGCGATGGAGACACCATCGGGTGCCTCGTCCTGCCAGGCCACGCGGGTGTTTTCTGAAAGTGCATTGCAGCAGGCCGCCAGCGCCCGAGCCGCATCGAGCAGCTCCATCGCAAGCGCCGTCCAGTCCCGCATGCCCTGCGCTTCCTGCGATCCCGTCTGCTGCAGGTCATGCGCCAACGCAACCAACTGGCGCGAGCTGAACTCCAGCCCAAACGCCTGCTGCCCCACAGAGTTCAGCGAGTGGGCCTCATCGAAGATGACCACCTGTGCATGTGCAAGCAGGTCGGACTCGCCACCCTCCGCAGCCCCCGCCAGATCGGCGAAGAAAAGATGATGATTGACCACCGCCACATCCGCCGCCATCGCCTGTCTGCGCGCGCGAAAGACGTGGCAATCGTCGTAGCGCGGGCATTGGCCACGCAAGCAGTTGTCGCGCGTGGAGGTTATTTGCGCCTGCAGATGCGCATCCGCATGCAGTTCGCCGAGCTCCGCCAGATCGCCACTGCGCGTGGACTGCGCCCACGCACGGGCGATCAGAATCGGCGAGCTGGAAACGCCCGCGTCAAGCAATCCCTGCACCGCCTGATCCAGCCGGTGCAGGCACAGATAGTTGGCGCGTCCCTTGAGCAGCGCAACCCGACGGTGCACAGCGCGGTGCTTGCCCAGCACTTCCTGCAGACGTGGAAGATCGCGATGCACCAATTGATCCTGCAACGCCTTGGTCGCGGTGGAAATCAGCACACGCTTGCCGCTCAGCAGCGCCGGAATCAAATACGCAAACGTCTTGCCAGTCCCCGTGCCCGCCTCCACCACCAGACAGCCACCAGCGCCAACTGTCTGCGCGACAGCATGCGCCATCTCCAGCTGTTCTGGCCGAGGGCGGAAGTTCTCAAACGACTGCTCAAGAGCTCCGCCCGTACCCAGCAAGGAACGGACATCGGCCTCCATATCGCTCACAAGCCAACCTTCCAAACCGCAAAACAGCGCCCAACAGCGCCCAAACCAGTGGGTTTCGCGCCAAACTGCAGAAAATTATCAAAATTCATTAGATTCGGAATCACTTTTGCCGCAACAATCGATGCCAGAGGAGTTCATGGTCATCGACCGATTAAACTCGGGTACGCCAGCCATACAACGAAACAGAAGAGAAACACAGAGTTTTCCACCATGTCCAAAGCCTTTCGACTGACCGCTTCCACCGGAGTTCACAAGGGTGATCGCGAGTACCAGCAAGACCGGGTCGCGCTGTTTTCGCACCCCCGGTTCAACGGTTGCGTGCTCGGCATTGTTGCAGACGGCATGGGTGGACGCAGCGGCGGGCGCAAGGCATCCGATCAGGTGCTGCTCACAGCGCAGCAACTGTTCGAACGTTTCTCGCCTGACTCCGATGACGGCCCGACGATGCTCAAGCATATCGTCACCGAAGCGCACATCGTCATTCGACTCACCGCCATTTCCTCCGAACAGGAACCTCACAGCACAGTAGCCGCCTTTCTGATCACGCCGCGTGGCGAATGCCATTGGGTGCACGCAGGCGATTCGCGCATCTACCATGTTCAGAACGGCCACATGATCCAGCGCACCAGCGACCACTCCTACGTGCAGTCACTGGTTGACCGTGGCGAGCTCACCGAGGCCGAGGCGCACAGCCATCCGCACTCCAACATTCTGGTTGGCTGTCTGGGCACAGAAAGCGATCCGCCAGCCGCCACCCACGTGATTTCATCCTTGCAGCCCGGCGATGTGATTCTGGCCTGCAGCGACGGCGTGTGGCACTACTTTGCGCCCACCGAACTTGCATCGGTCGTGAACTCGCTCACGCCGCGTGAGGCCACAGAATTTCTGATCGACAAGGCTCGCGCTCGCGCTCGCGGCACCGGCGATAACCTGTCGCTCGTGATCGTGAAAGTCGAGGCGCTGGAAGAACAGAAAAAGGTGCCCACCCTCGCCGAACTCGCTCGCCCGGAAGGCCACAGCGTGGGCAACCACGTGCCGCAGCGCTAGAAATTGAGCACACCCTGAGTCGCTTGGTGCCTTGGGGCGCAGCAGTCTCAAAAGCGGTGCGATGCGCTTGTCACTCAGGCCCCCCTCGCTGAATAAATCGCTTCCGCGGAGGTTCAGTTTCCGGATGCAGCAGGCGCCGGCAGTGGTGCCGGACTTGGCTTGCCGAGCTTGGCAGCATCGTCCAGATCCCGTTCGTGCTTCGCACGCCGCTCAGCGGCCTTGAGCTGCTTGGCCTCGTACTGCATGCGGGCCCGCTCAACCTTGCCGGGCTGCGTAGCATCGCGCTTGGATTGCTCCTGCACGTTGGCCGCTTCGCGTGACTTTTGCTGGCGAGCACGTTGCTGCGCCTCCAATTCGCGTTGCTGTCTACCCTGCTCACGGCTCTCGGTCTGAGCCCCGGGAAGGGCAGCGTCGGACTTCGCCCGCCCTGCTTCACCCTTTTCACGCTGCTGCTCTTCGCTCTCGCGAATGTAGTTGCGACGCTCGTCGGCACGTTCGCGGCGCTCAATCTCGTTGAGGCCGAGTTCACGCGAGCGCAATGCGCCGTCTTCCGTGCGCGCCTTGGCGCGCGCCGAGCGCAGGCACGACTCGACGACAAACTGGCTGTAGCAGTCCGCCTCTTCCTTTTTCAGGCGATGCTCCACAGCAGAGCGTTGCTTCTGGATCTCTGCACGCTCGACATCCCGCTGCGCCTGAACGCGTTGCTGCTCTTCCGTGACCTTGGGCTCGGCAGACAGGGCAGCGCCGCCAATACAGGCAAACTGCAGGGCCAGAAAACTGGTAGCAAGGCGGATGCGACTCGTGCGAAGCTTCATATCAGGTCAGGTGGGTGTCTACCGTGCGGCGCTCAAGCGCCAGATATTCCTTGGACTGCATCTCGTTCAGACGCGACACCGTGCGCGGGAATTCATGCGCCAAGGGTCCCTCAGTATAGAGTTGCTCTGGTGCGGTCTCGGCCGAAATAATCAGCTTGACCGAACGGTCATACAGCACGTCCACCAACCAGGTGAAGCGCCGCGCCGCAGAGGCCATATTCACCGGCATGTGTTTCACGTTGGACAGTAGCACCGTATGGAACTGGGTCGCGATTTCCAGATAGTCGTTCTGCGAGCGCGGGCCGACGCACAGTTCGTTGAACTCGAACCACACCACACCACCCGCACGGCGCTTGGAGCGGATCTCGCGGGCCTCAATCTTGAGAATGGGATTCTCATCCGGCACTTCGGCGAGCTGGTTGAAGGTTTCCTCCATCGCCGCCTCCGCCTCGGGACCCAGCGGCGTGTGATAGAGCTTGGCGTTCTCGAGTGTGCGACGGCGGTAGTCCGTCCCATTGTCGACGTTGACCACTTCCATGTGCTGGTTGAGCAGCGCGATCGCGGGCAGGATGCGGTCGCGGTGCAGGCCATCCGGATACAGATCGTCGGGCTTGAAGTTGGATGTGGTGACGAAGCCCACGCCATTCTTGAAAAGCGAATCGAGCAGGCGATACAGGATCATCGCGTCGGTGATGTCCGCGACGTGGAATTCGTCGAAACAGATCAGCTTGTAGCGCTTGGATATCTTGGCGCCCAGCACGTCAAGCGGGTTCTGCGTGCCCTGCATCTGATGCAGTTCGCGGTGTACCTCGCGCATGAATTCGTGGAAGTGCAGGCGCGTCTTGCGCTTGATCGGCACGGCGTTGTAGAAACACTCCATCAGAAAGCTCTTGCCGCGCCCCACCCCACCGTACATGTAAACGCCCTTAGGGAGGTCCGGGTGATTGATCAGCTTCTTGAGTGCATTGGAGCGCTTGGATTTGTAGGCCGCCCAATCGTCTGCGCAGCGCTGCAGCGCCTCCACAGCCCGCAATTGCGCCGGGTCGCTCTTGAACCCCTTCGTGACCAGCGCCGCCTCGTAAGCCTCTTTCACATTCACCGTTGTCTCTCCCAAACCTCAAAAATACAAATAGCTGCCGACGCTCGTGTCACAAGCGCGGGCAGCCATTGTTGCTCAGAACAATTGATTCAATCTTTGTCGAATCAGAAGTTCAGCGTGCGCTTGTCAACGGCCAGAGCCGCCTCCTTGGTGGACTCGGACAGCGATGGGTGCGCATGGCAGATGCGGGCGATGTCTTCGCTCGATGCCTTGAACTCCATCGCCACCACGGCTTCGGAGATCAGCTCCGAGACCATCGGACCGACCATGTGCACGCCCAGGATTTCGTCAGTCTCAGCATCAGCGATGAACTTCACCATGCCGGTCGTATCGCCCAGCGCACGTGCGCGACCGTTCGCGAGGAACGGGAACGAACCGGCCTTGTACTTCACGCCTTCAGCCTTGAGTTGCTGCTCAGTGCGGCCCACCCATGCCACTTCGGGGCTGGTGTAGATCACGAATGGAATCGTGTTGAAGTTCACGTGGCCATGCTGACCAGCGATGCGCTCGGCCACGGCCACGGCTTCTTCTTCTGCCTTGTGCGCGAGCATCGGGCCACGCACCACGTCACCCACCGCCCACACGCCTGGCAGATTGGTCTTGCAGTCACCGTCGACCACGATCTGACCGCGTTCGTCCAGAGCCAGGCCCACAGCTTCGGGGTTCAGGCCGATGGTGTTGGCGGTGCGGCCGATGGAAACGATCAGCTTTTCCACTTCCAGCGTCTGGGCTTCGCCCTTGGCATTGGTGTAGGAAATGGTCACGCCCTTCTTGCCGGTCTTGACTTCGCCGACCTTCACGCCCAGCTCGATCTTCAGACCTTGCTTGTCGAAAGCCTTCTTGGCTTCCTTGGCGATCTGCTCGTCCACCGCTGGCAGGAACTTGTCCATGCCTTCAAGCACGGTCACTTCGGAGCCCAGACGACGCCAGACCGAGCCCATTTCCAGGCCGATCACGCCGGAGCCGATCAGGCCCAGCGACTTGGGAGTCTTGTCCAGCGCCAGAGCACCGTCGTTCGACAGGATGAACTCTTCATCGAATGGCACGCCAGGCAGCGCGCGGGCGTTGGAGCCGGTGGCGATGACGATCTGCTTGCCGGTGATGGTTTCTTCTTCCTTGCCAGCCACCTTGATTTCGTAGCCGCCCGTAGAACCGGAGGTTCCACCCTCGCCGGGTGGAACGGCCTTCACGAACGAACCACGGCCGTGGAAGAACGTGACCTTGTTCTTCTTGAACAGGTACAAGATGCCGTCGTTGTTCTGCTTCACGATGCCTTGCTTGCGCGCGATCATCTTGGAAACATCCATGGCCACTTCGCCAGTGGAGATGCCGTGATCCGCGAAGTGCAGCTTGGCGTGTTCGTAGTGCTCGGACGACTGCAGCAGCGCCTTCGATGGGATGCAACCCACGTTGGTGCAAGTGCCGCCGGGAGCTGCGCCGCCAGCAGCGTTCTTCCACTCGTCGATACAAGCGACGTTGAAACCCAGTTGTGCTGCGCGGATCGCAGCGATGTAGCCGCCAGGGCCTGCGCCGATGACGACGACGTCGAATTGCTTGCTCATTTTTTGAATCTCTCTATGTCTGTTGCTGGAAAAAACCCACCGCTTTTGGAGGTGGGTTTCATCGAATCTCGAACTGCAGTGATTACAGATCGAACAGCAGGCGGGAAGGATCTTCCAGAGCGTCCTTCATTGCCACCAGGCTCAGCACGGCTTCACGGCCGTCGATGATGCGGTGGTCGTAGGACAACGCAAAGTAGTTCATCGGACGGATCACGATCTGACCATTTTCCACCACTGCGCGATCCTTGGTGGCGTGTACGCCCAGGATGGCGGATTGTGGTGGGTTGATGATCGGAGTCGACATCATCGAGCCGAAAGTGCCGCCGTTGGAGATCGAGAAGGTACCACCGGTCATGTCTTCGATGCCGAGCTTGCCGTCCTTGGCCTTCTGGCCGAATTCAGCAATCTTCTTTTCGATGTCGGCAAAGCTCATCTGGTCGGCGTTACGCAGGATTGGCACGACCAGACCGCGTGGCGAGCTGACAGCGATACCAATGTCGAAGTAGCCGTGGTAGACGATGTCGTTGCCGTCGATCGAAGCGTTCACCGCAGGGAACTTCTTCAGCGCGTGCACTGCCGCCTTCACGAAGAACGACATGAAGCCCAGCTTCACGCCGTGTTCCTTGACGAAATCGTCCTGGAACTTCTTGCGCATTTCCATCACGGGAGCCATGTTCACTTCGTTGAACGTGGTCAGGATGGCATTGGTCGATTGCGATTGCAGCAGACGCTCGGCGATGCGGGCACGCAGACGTGTCATCGGCACGCGTTGCTCCGGGCGATCACCCAGGCTCACGGCAGGAGCGGCGACTTGCGGCAGCGCAGTGGTCGGCACGCCGGTAGGGATGGCAGCGCCGCCCTTGATGGCGGACAGAGCGTCACCCTTGGTCACGCGGCCGTCCTTGCCCGAACCTGCCACATTGGCAGCGGACAGGTTGTTGTCGGCGAGAATCTTGGCGGCAGCAGGCATGGCCACGCCGGCCTTGCTGTTGTTGCTTGCAGCGGCTGCGGCAGCGGCAGCCGGTGCAGCTGCGGGAGCTGCTGCTGCGGCAGGAGCGGCGGCTGCAGGAGCTGCAGCGCCAGCAACGGCTTCGGTGTCGATCTTGGCGATCACTTGCTCGGCCGTCACGGTCGCGCCGTCGCCTTGCAGGATTTCGGCCAGCACGCCAGCGGAGGGCGCTGGCACTTCGAGCACGACCTTGTCGGTTTCGATTTCGATCAGGATTTCGTCCACAGCAATCGCGTCACCGACCTTCTTCTTCCAGGTGAGCATGGTCGCTTCGGTGATCGACTCGGAGAGCTGTGGGACTTTGACGTCAACAATAGCCATTTTTATTTCTTCCAAAAAGTGTTCTGTACTGATTCAGAGATCGTCTGCATGCATCGACCTCGATGCATACAGAGCTTTCTCACGTAACGAGTGGGTTTCCAGCCTTACTTGGTCAGGACAAAACCCTTGAGCTTGCCGAACGCGCCGTCGACCAGCGCCTTCTGCTGCTCCTGGTGCAGGTGCGAGTAACCCACGGCAGGCGACGCGGATGCGGCGCGACCGGAGTAGCCCAACTTCTGACCATCTTGCATGTTCTCGTGGATGTTGTGCTGGATGAAGAACCAGGCACCCTGATTCTGAGGTTCGTCCTGACACCACACGATATCGGCCGCGTTGCTGTAGCGCTTGACTTCGGCAGCGAATGCCTTGTGGGGGAACGGATACAGCTGTTCGACACGGATGATGGCCACGTCGTCAATCTTGGCTTCGGCGCGCTTCTTCACCAGGTCGTAGTACACCTTGCCCGAGCAAGCGACGATGCGTTTGACCTTGGCAGCGTTCTTGACGATGGCTTCGTTCTGCTCCGGCAGCACCGTGTGGAACGAGCCCTTGGTGAACTCGGTCAGTGGCGATGTGGCGTCCTTGTTGCGCAGCAGCGACTTGGGCGTCATGATCACCAGCGGCTTGCGCAGATTGCGCACTTGCTGGCGACGCAGCACGTGGAAGATCTGGCTGGCTGTCGTGGGCTGAACGATCTGCATGTTGGCATCGGCGCCGAGTTGCAGGAAGCGCTCGAGACGTGCCGAGCTGTGCTCAGGGCCTTGACCTTCGTAGCCGTGTGGCAGCATCAGTGTCAGGCCGTTGATGCGGCCCCACTTCACTTCACCGGATGCGATGAACTGGTCGATCACCACTTGCGCACCGTTGGCGAAGTCGCCGAACTGGGCTTCCCAGATCACGAGTGTGTTCGGATCGTTGGATGCGTAGCCGTATTCAAATGCCAGCACAGCCTCTTCGGACAGGATGGAGTCGATCACGACGAACGGAGCCTGATTTTCAGCCACGTTCTGCAGCGGAATGTAGGTGCCTTCGCTCCACTTTTCGCGCTTCTGATCATGGATCACGGCGTGACGGTGCGTGAACGTGCCACGGCCACAGTCTTCACCCGACAGACGCACGGGGTAGCCAGAAGCCACCAGCGATGCGAAAGCCATGTGCTCGCCCATACCCCAGTCCACGTTGATCTCGCCGCGGCCCATGGCTGCGCGGTCGTCGTAGACCTTCTTCACGAGTGCATGAGGCGTCACGCCTTCGGGAATGGTGGTGATGCGTTCGGCCACACGCTTCCACTCGGTCAGTGGAATGGCGGTGTCGCCAGCGTCCGTCCACTTCTGGTTCAGGAACGGGCTCCAATCCACAGCGTACTTGCTCTTGAAGTTGGTGAGCACCGGGTCGGCCGTGTGCTTGCCTTCGTCCATGGCGGCGCGGAAGGCCTTGACCATGTCGTCGCCCAGCGTGTCGCCCAGACCTTGTGCAGCCAGCTTGTCAGCATAAAGCTTACGGGTGCCCGGGTGAGCGCCGATCTTCTTGTACATCAGCGGCTGGGTCAGAGCGGGAGTGTCCTGCTCGTTGTGGCCCAGCTTGCGGAAGCAGATGATGTCAACGACCACGTCCTTGTCGAATTCCATGCGGAACTCAAGGGCCAGCTGAGTAGCCAGCGCCACGGCTTCCGGATCATCACCGTTCACGTGCAGAACCGGCGACTCGATCATCTTGACGATGTCGGTGCAATACAGCGTCGAGCGTGCGTCGCGTGGATCAGACGTTGTGAAGCCGATCTGGTTGTTGATGATGATGTGCACCGTGCCACCCGTGGAGTAACCACGGGTCTGCGCCAGCGCCAGAGTTTCCTGGTTCACGCCTTGACCAGCGAAAGCCGCGTCGCCGTGCACCAGCACGGGCAGCACTTGCTTGCCGCGTGGATCCGCACGGCGGTCCATGCGCGAGCGCACCGAACCTTCGACCACGGGGTTCACGATTTCCAGGTGCGATGGGTTGAACGCCAGCGACAGGTGAACCGGGCCACCGGCCGTAGTCACGTCGGAGCTGAAGCCCTGGTGGTACTTCACGTCGCCCGATGGCAGCTCTTCAGGAGCGGTGTGATCGAACTCGGCGAACAGGTCCTTGGGCATCTTGCCCAGTGTGTTCACCAGCACGTTCAAGCGGCCACGGTGGGCCATGCCGATCACGACTTCCTGAATGCCCTTCTGGCCAGCGGAGCTGATCAACTCGTCCATCGACGCGATGAACGATTCGCCGCCTTCCAGCGAGAAACGCTTCTGGCCGACGTACTTGGTGTGCAGGTAGCGCTCGAGGCCTTCGGCTGCAGTCAGGCGATCGAGAATGCGCTTCTTCTTGGCTGCGTCAAAGCTCGGCTTGCTGCGGATCGACTCCAGCTTTTGTTGCCACCAGCGTTTCTGATTCTGGTCGGTGGCGTACATGTATTCGACGCCAAGGGTGCCGCAATACGTTTCGCGCAGAGCATTGATCAGCTCGCGCAGAGGCATGGTTTCTTTGCCGAAGAACGTGTTGCTGGTGTTGAACACGGTTTCCTGATCGGCATCGGTGAAGCCGTAGAACGATGGCTCCAGCTCAGGAATTTCAGGGCGCTCAGTGCGCTTGAGAGGGTCCAGATCAGCCCAGCGTTGGCCGACATTGCGGTACGCGGCGATCAGCTGCTGGACGGCGGTGCGCTTGCGACCCAGTTCGGAATCGGCACCAGAGGCCACGACCACTTGCGTGCCGCCTTGCTTTGCGCGCTCGGCGAAAGCATTGATGACGGGCATGTGGGGGACGTCCTTGGCGTTGCTGCCGTCCACTGCGGGAACATGCTGCAGCGCGTCGAAGTACTCGCGCCAGGAATCGGGAACGCTACCAGGGTTGGCCAGATAGCTCTCATACATCTCTTCAACATACGGCGCATTGCCGCCGAAAAGATACGTGTTGCCTTGATAGGCTTTATATACGGATGTGGGTTCGCTCATATACCGCTCACCTCTGCTTCCCTTCAGGAAGCTTTAGCTGGTTAGTAAACCTTCCGCGTCACGGCTGAACCGGTTGGCGGATGCGACTGTGGCAGGGGAAGGGGCCTAAGTACGGGCGCTATTGTGCCATCGAAGTGAGACACGTGCGCGACGCCTTGATGTCGGACATGTGCTTGTTCACAAAGCCACGGCATGTGCGCAAGCCCAAGTCGCGTACATTTGCCGGAATTCGCCTGAAATGCACCGTATGAAATCCCAGACTCTGCAGCAACGCACCTTCCTATTGATCCTGATCTCGGTGACCCTCGCCTTCTTCGGGATCCTCTGGCCCTACGCTTTTGCCGTGTTCTGGGGTGTTGTTCTGGCGATTCTCTTCGCCCCACTTCAGAAATGGCTATTGCAGCGAATGCCCACGCGCAAGAACTGGGCTGCGCTGATCACCCTGGGTGTCTGTCTGCTGCTGGTGATCCTGCCGCTGCTGGTGATCATCACGTCACTGGTCACGGAAGCCGGAGCCATCTATGAACGGCTGAAATCCGGCCAACTCAATCTCGGCACCTATCTGCAGACCGTCATGAAGGCCCTGCCCGGCTGGGCGCTGCAGCTGATGGATCACTTTCACCTGACCTCAATGGCCGAGGTCGAAGCGCAGCTTTCCAAGTTCGGCGCTCAAGCCAGCCAGTTCCTCGCCACCAAGGCCGTGGACGTGGGCTCGAACACCCTGCAGTTCGTAGTGGGCTTCGGCGTCATGCTGTATTTACTGTTCTTCCTGCTGCGTGACGGCAGCGCCTTGGCCGCCCGCATTCGCGACGCCGTGCCGCTCGACCCTATGCACAAGCGCAAGCTGGCCATCAAGTTCACCACCGTGATCCGCGCCACTGTCAAAGGCAACATCGCCGTAGCCGCCGTGCAAGGCGGGCTCGGCGGATTGATCTTCTGGATTCTCGGCGTGCAAGGCCCGGTGCTCTGGGGCGTGATCATGGCCTTCCTTTCGCTGCTGCCCGCTGTGGGCGCCGCCCTCATCTGGGCGCCCGTTGCCATCTACTTTTTCGCCACGGGTGCGATATGGCAAGGCGCCGTGTTGGTCGCCTTCTGCGCGGGCGTCATCGGCTCGGTCGACAATATCCTGCGCCCCCTCCTCGTCGGCAAGGACACCAAGCTACCCGACTACGTGGTGCTGATCTCGACCCTCGGCGGCATGGCGATCTTCGGCATCAGCGGCTTTGTGATCGGGCCGATGGTGGCGGCGCTGTTCAACGCTGCGTGGGATCTGTTCTCTCCGCCACCCGGGAGTGATGACGAAGCCGAGGTAGCAGCGGTGTCTCCAGCCCTTGAGCATGACAAGTCCGTCAAGTAGCCATCGCCCACCACGTCAGGCTCAGCCATTCCACGCATCACTCGGGCTGAATCCCCGCTGCCTTGATCACCTTGCCCCACTTCAGCGCATCGGCTGCCTGGAATTGGGCGAGCTCTTCGGGCGTGGTGGTCCAAGCTTCCGAACCGGCGGTCTGGTAGAACGACTTGGCCGCCGCACTCTGCGTGGCGCGTTTGAGCAGGTCGTTGAGGCGTGCGACCACCTCCTTGGGCGTTCCAGCGGGCGCATAGGCGGCGAACCAGTAGCCCATGTCGTAGCCTTTCACGCCCGCCTCGTCGAGCGTGGGCACATCTGGCAGTTGCGCGCTGCGCACCTTGGTGGAATAGCCCAGCGCCTTGAGCTTGCCTGATTTGATCTGCGGAACGCCCGTGGAGGTGTCGGTGATCATCAGGTCGATCTGGCCACCGAGCAGATCGGTGATGGCCAGCGGATTGCTCTTGTAAGGCACATGCAGGATATCCACGCCCGCGAGCTGCTTGAGCATTTCGCCTGCAACGCGGCTTGACGAGCTGCCGCTGCCGAACGAGAGCTTGCCGGGCGCGGCCTTGGCGGCGGCGATCAGGTCGCCGACGTTCTTGTAGGCAGCCGAAGCGTTGACCACCAGCACCTGACCGCCCTTACCCAGCCCCGTGACCGGCGCGAAATCCTTCACCGGATCATACGGCAGCTTCTTGTACAGATGCTCGTTCGCGGACTGCGTGGTGTTGGTGGTGATGAGCACCGTGTAGCCATCGGCCGCGGCTTTGGAGACGAACTGCGCGGCGATCATGCCACTCGCTCCGGCCTTGTTGTCGACGATGACGGATTGCTTGGTGTCGGTCGTCACCGACTGTGCGACGGCGCGCGCCAGCAGGTCGGTGGCGCTGCCCGCTGCGAACGGCACCACGAAGGTGATGGGCTTGGCCGGATAGTCTGCGGCTCGGACCTGCATGCCGAGCGTGACGGCGACAGTGGCTGCGGCCATTGCCAATAGATGGCGGCGGGTCGAAGTTTGATTCATGCGTGTTGTCTCCTGCATTTTCAAGTGGATGGGAAATGGTTGTGGGAAATGGGGAGTGATCAGCCCGCCGCCTCAGCGCTCCGGCCCGACGAGATGCGTCTGCAAATGCGGCGGCACCTCCACCTGCATGTCGAGCAGCAGGAACGACAGCGCCTTGCCATGGCTGTCCAGATTCAGCGCGTCGTTCACGCCGCCGTCGAGCACTTCATCGAGCACGAAATTCATCGCCTGCAACTGGGGCAGCAGATGGCGCTTGACGGCGCTGGGGTGACGCAGCGCGAATTGCTCGGCCACGCGCGCCTCGGTCACCTGCTCGACGAGCAGATCCCAGAGCGCCGGATGCCAGGCGATCACGCTGATGTTGGAGCGATTGCCCTTGTCGCCTGTGCGTCCGTGTGCGAGGCGATGCAGCGGCACGGACATCGTCACGTCGGAGGTATGGGATGGACTCATGAAAATCTCCTGCCGCTGGTTCATGCGACGAATTCAAAACGCGTCTTCACCGCATCACGCGGCACGAGGCAGGACACAGTGCCAAGCCGTGCGCGCAGATGCGATCGCACCCCGCCGCCGCCGGCAGGTCCGCAGCAGTACAACGCGTTCACTTCGCGCGCCAGCCTCATCGCCTCGTCACGACTTTCGCGCTGCCACGACAGGCGCAGCCGCACATCGCGTGCGCCCCCCCACTCGGCCAGCTGCTCGGCGCTCGCGCGGTTCAGCCACCCGTTGTCATCGTCTCCAAAGACACTCTGTACGCCGATCAGATCGACGCGGATCGGCGCCGCATTCCCGAGGCGCTCGCGCACCACCTGCGCGGCCAGCAAGGCACGCGCACCGGCACGCGCACCGGCATACGAGATTTCAGCCTCTGCAAACCAACCCGCCTCAAAACACACATTCACCTTGAGCGACGGCGGCCGCGCATGTCCCACAACGCCTTCGAGGCGAACCCGATTCGTGCCGACTTCTTGCACCGAGGCCTGCGTGATGTCCGCCACCACGTCGGGCGTGAGGTAGGCCGTCGGGTCGTGCAATTCATAGAGCAATTGCTCCTTCACGGTGCGCGCATCAATGCGCCCGCCCGTGCCCGCAGGCTTGGAGATGGTGCAATGCCCGTCCTCGTCCAATTCGGCAATCGGATAACCGACATGCGCCAGATCGGGCACATCCTTGAATCCCGGATCGGCGAAATAGCCGCCCGTGATCTGCGAGCCACACTCCAGAAGATGCCCCGCCATGGTGGCGCGGGCAAGGCGCGGCCAGTCGTCCATGGCCCAGCCGAAATGCGCAATCGCCGGACCCAGCACCAGCGACGGATCGGCCACCCGGCCACAGACGACAATGTCGGCACCGGCCTTCAAGGCATTGGCGATGGGCTCGGCGCCGATGTAGGCGTTGACGCTGACGATGGCCTCCTTGGGCAGGCGCTCGCCAAGCGCTTCGACGAGCATGGGGCGGAATTCGTCTGCGCGCAGATCGTCGCCCTCAACCACCGCAATGCGCGGCCGGGGCGCACCGAGCTCTTCGGCAAGCGCGAGAATCCGACGTGCGGCACCACGTGGATGGGCCGCGCCAAAATTGCTCACGATGCGGATGCCGTGCGCAAGGCACAGCGCCAGCACCGGACGCAACAGATCGTCCAGCAAGGGCTCGTAGCCTGCATCAGGGTCGCTGCGCCGTGCGAGTTGGGCAAGCGCCAGCGTGCGTTCGGCCAACGTCTCGAACATCAACACCGACGGCTTGCCCGCAGCAATCAGGTCCTGAACGATGGGCAGCGCGACATCCGTGCGGTCGCCCGAAAAGCCTGCCGCGCAGCCGATGCGCAGTGTGTTTGCCTGTGTCTTTTCCATGTCGATTGCTATCTCCTGAGAGTCAATGTAGGGCGCATGCGTTATTCTGTGAAATCGATAATCAAGATGAATTGATCTGATTTTCAAATGAATATCTCCACCCGCCAGATCGACGCCTTTCTCGCGCTTGCCGCACAGCGCAACTTCACGCGCGCCGCCACGCAGTGCCATCTGTCGCAACCGGCTTTCAGCGCGCTGATCCGTGCACTCGAGGACGACCTCAGCGTGCGGCTGTTCGACCGCAGCACACGGCATGTGGAGCTGACGGCGGCGGGCGCCAATTTCAAGGAATCGGCTCAGCGCATACGCACCGAGATAAACGCCGCCGTGGCCAGCATGCGCGACGAGGCGACTATGCGACGCGGGCGTGCGGCCATCGCGCTGCTACCCTCGCTCGCGGCGGGCTGGCTACCCGATCAGCTCGCGGTGTTTCACCAACAGCATCCTGGCGTGGAGCTCGAGATCGCCGATGTTCTGTCTGAGCCCTGCATCGACATGGTGGCTAACGGCAAGGCCGATTTCGCACTCGCCGCAATCCGCGCGGACACGCCCGATCTGCAGGCCGAGCCGTTCTGCAGCGACGACTACCACCTCGTGTGCCGCGACGACCATCCGCTCGCAAAGACGCCACGCGGCCGCAAGCACGTGGTGACTGCGGCGGAGCTCGCGCAATGGCCCTTCATCCACATGGCGCGGCACAGCAGCGTGCGCCAGTTTCTCGAGGCCGCCCTTCACCCGCAACCGATGAAGAGCGTGATGGAGGTCGAGCAGCTCGCCACCGTCATGGGCATGGTGCGCGCAGGGCTTGGAATCAGTGCGATCCCATCGCTCACGCTGTTCCACTTCCAGCAAAAAGGGTTGGTCACGCGCCCGCTTCATTGGCCCGAACTAACCAGAAAAATCTATCTGGTGCGCCGCCGCGATCGTAGCCTGTCGATAGCGGCGCAGGCGCTGTATACACAGCTCATGGCCAACCGCCCTACCGTCGCATCGACCTCCACCCCGCCTAGGTGATTGCCCTGAGTTTCTTCGAGCGCCGTGGTTAAAGGGCGATCCTTGGATTTTCAGCGCTACACTCGCTGCGACTTGACGCCCGCCCCGCAACACACGGAGCCCGCAACTCAGGCCAAAGCCACACGTTGGCTGGTTGTGCTTGCATAGGAGGAAACACCGAATGAACACCCCAGACACCGTATATGCATGCATCGATGGACTCGATGCCACCGCGTCTGTCATCGACAGCGCCGCCTGGGCCGCGCGTCGGCTGCATGCCCCTATTACCCTGCTGCACGCGCTGGAGCGCCCCGATCCGCTTCCTCCCGTGGGCGACTACAGCGGCTTGATAGGCGTCGGCGCGCAGGAAGTGCTGCTGCAGCGTCTGAACGAGCTCGACGAAGAGCGCTCCAAGGTGGCACATCAGGCCGCCGAGCAGATGATTCAGGAATCGCTTAAGCACATCAATCCCGAAAGCGTGCCAGCACTGCACACCTACCTCAAGGACGGCAACCTCACCGATGTGCTGCTCGAACAAGAACCCTGTGCGCGGCTGTTCGTGCTCGGCAAGGGGTTCAAAGCCACAAAGTCGCGCAAGCTGCGCCTCGATCATCGCGTGGAAAGCGTGATCCGAAGCGTCAAACAGCCCGTGCTGGTGATCACGTCAGCCAACTTTGTGCCGCCCACCAATTTCGTCGTCGCATTTGATGGCAGCGCCACCTCGATGCGCGCCGTGCAGGCCGTCGCGCGCAGCCCGCTGCTGAGTGGCATGGGGGCTCAACTCGTCATGGCGGGCGAGCCCACAATCGAAATGCGCGATCAGATGCAACGCGCGCAGCAACTGCTCGAAGAATCGGGTTTCAAGGTGACGACGCAGGTCATCCCCGGCGTGCCAGAGGAAGCCATTCCAGCCTTCCTCTCGACGCGTGCCGACACCTTCCTCGTGCTCGGTGCCTATGGCCATTCGCGCATCCGCCAACTGATCGTCGGCAGCACCACCACCGCCCTGCTGCGCCTGAGTTCAGTGCCGGTGCTGGTGCTGCGCTGAAGCACTGCAGTTTCTGTCAGCCCTTCAGGAATGGCAGGGCTGACGCGAGCAAGGCGTCGGGGGCCTCTTCCGCGATGTAGTGGCCGCAAGGCAGAGTATGGCCGCGCACGTCGATGCCAATCTTCTGCCATTCCTTGAGCGGCTCAAAGCAGCGATTCACCACCCCATCTTCGCCCCACACCACCAGTGTGGGCGTCTGCAGATGGTGACCTGCGACGATGTCTGCGCGGTCGTGTTCCAGATCGATGTCGGCCGACGCGCGGTAATCCTCGCAGATCGCATGCGCCGTGCCGGGCAAGGCAACGCAGCGCTCGTACTCCGCGATAGCCCGCAGATCGAAGGGCGCCAGCCCCGCACTGCGTCCACCGATCACCTCGCGCACATAGGCCGACGGATTGGAGTTGATCAGGCGCTCCGGCAGCGGCGATTTCTGGATAAGGAAGAACCAGTGCCAATACGCGCGCGCAAAGGCCTCAGAAGTCTGCGAATACATGGCAAGCGTGGGGGCAATGTCCATCAGCACGAGGCGTTCGACCATGGCCGGGTGATCTAGCGCCAGCCGATGGGCCACGCGGGCACCACGATCGTGAGCCATCACGCGAAAGCGCTCATGGCCGAAATGGTGCATCACCTGCACCATGTCGCCCGCCATCACGCGCTTGCTGTAGTCCACGCTGCGCGCACCGCCATTGGGTTTGGACGAGTCACCATAACCGCGCAGATCGGCAATCACCAGCGAAAAGTGCTTCGCCAGCTCGGGAGCCACCTTGTGCCAGATGGCCGAGGTCTGCGGATGACCATGCAGCAGCAGCAGTGGCGGGCCTTCACCACCGGTCAGTGCATGGATGTGAATGCCGCCATCGACCGCGACAAAATGACTTTGAAAACCGGGAAACAGCTCACCGAGTTCGTTGCTGTGCATGGATCTGTCTAGTCTCTCTTGGCAATTGAGTCGATGGCAGCAGGCGAAAACCGCATCGCACCTGCACCATAGTCAACTCGGGCTACGAATGCCTCCATCATAGGATTGAAAACAAATGCCCCGACAGCGCAATGTCATGCTGCCGCACCAAAGGAAATGATCGAGATCAATCGGCGGACGATTCTTCGACTGAACCTACACCTGCGCAGCCGCCACCAGCTTCTTCGTATACGGATGTCTGGGCGCATCTAGCACCTCGCGCACCGAACCGCCTTCGAGCACTTCACCGTCCTTCATCACGATCACGCTATGCGCCATCGCGCGCACCACAGCGACGTCATGGGTGATCAGAAGATACGACAGACTGCGCTCTTTCTGCAGCCGCTGAAGGAGACTCAGCACCTGCTGCTGGATGGTCACATCGAGTGCGCTCGTGGGTTCATCGAGCACCAACAATTGCGGCTCCACGACGAGCGCCCGCGCAATCGCCAGACGCTGTCGCTGGCCACCCGAAAACTCGTGCGGATAGCGAGACAGCAGCCCTGGAAACTGGGCTTCCGTCAGGCCTACATCGGTAAGGATACTGATCACGCGTTCGCGGCGTTGCGCTTCGCCAAGTTGCTGCGCGTGCACCTTCAGCCCTTCGCCCACGATCTCTTCGACCGTGAGGCGCGGCGACAGCGACGAGAACGGGTCTTGAAAGACGACCTGCACCACCTTGCGCAGCGCCTTGTTGTGTGCGGAGTTGTGCTGCGCCGGCTGTTGCCATTGCTGCGTGGATATCTCCATCTGGCCTTGAAACGGCAGTAACCCCAGCAGCGCCTGCGCCAGTGTGGATTTACCCGAACCGGATTCGCCCACCACTCCCAGCGTCTGCGCGTTCGGCAGCGCAAAGCTCGCATGCTTGACGGCGTCGAAATGCCCTTTGCGGAACCAGCCGCGAATGCCCGCAAGCGGCACCGGATAGCTCACATTCAGATCACTCACCTGCGCTGCGAACTCGGCAGTGGGCTTGGTCTCGTCCACCTCGATCACATCGCGCACCGGCGTGCTGCCAATCAGGCGCCGCGTGTAGGCATGTTGTGGATGCGTGAACACTTTTTCGACCGCCCCTTGCTCCACCAGCACGCCGCGCTCCATCACGGCCACGCGGTCGGCAAAGCGACGCACCAGCACCAGGTCATGCGTGATCAGCAGCACGGCCATGCCGGTCTGGCGCTGCAGGTCCGACAGCAGGTCGAGAATCTGGCCGCGCAACGTCACATCAAGCGCAGTGGTCGGCTCGTCGGCCAACAACAGCTTGGGCTTGCTCGCGAGCGCCATGGAAATCATCGCGCGCTGCCGCTGCCCGCCAGAGAGTTGGTGCGGAAACGACGCGGCACGCCGCGCAGGCTCGGGAATACCTGTGCTCGCGAGCAGCTCAATGGCCTGATCGCGCGCCTGCTGTCTGGTCAGCGCCTGCTTGAGCTGCAGTACCTCGGCAATTTGCTCACCAATCGTCATCAACGGATTCAGTGCCGTCATTGGCTCCTGAAAAATCATCGCGATGTCGCCACCGCGCACGCCGCGCATCTCGCGCTCGCTCAGAGTCATCAAGTCGTGCCCGCCAAACATCGTCTGACCGGAAAGATCGGCGTCCCCCGCGAGGCGCAGCAGCGACAAGGCGGTGATCGTCTTTCCCGAACCCGACTCTCCTACCAGCGCCAATTTTTCGCCAGCGGCCACATCGAAGCTCACGCCATGCACGACCTCCTTGTCGCCAAAGCGCACGTGCAGATCGCGCACCGACAGCAGCGGTGTCGACGAGGCGGTTGACAGGGGTTCCGTGGCGCGCATGTTCAAGGAATCCTGGATGGGGTTGGAGTAGGTCGCCATGGGTCACTTGTCCAGCTTGCGCGGGTCCATCGCATCGCGCAGCGCATCGCCCATGAAGGTCAGCAGCAGCAAGGTGATCACAAGCACCACGAATGTGGAAATCGAAATCCACCACGCATCGATATTGTTCTTGCCCTGCGCCAGCAACTCTCCAAGACTGGGCGTGCCGGGCGGTACGCCCAGTCCCAGAAAATCCAGCGAGGTCAGCGCCAAAATCGCCGCGCCCATGCGAAATGGCAGAAAGGTCACGACCGGCGTCATGCTGTTGGGCAAGATATGCCGCGAAATGATCTGCCAGTTGCTCACACCCAGCGCGCGCGCAGACTTCACATAGTCCAGCTGGCGATTGCGCAGAAACTCTGCCCGCACATAGTCCGACAACCCCATCCAACCGAACAGCGACAGCAGCACCAAAAGCAAGGTGATGCTGGGCGCGAACACGGCCGAAAAAATGATCAGCAGATACAGCTCGGGCATGGAGCCCCAGATTTCAATGAAGCGCTGGAATGCCAGATCCACTTTGCCGCCGAAGAAGCCCTGAATCGCCCCCGCCAGCACGCCCAGCACCACGCCCACTGCCGTGAGCGCGAGCGCAAACAGCACACTCACGCGAAACCCGTAGATCAGTTGCGCCAGCAGATCGCGTCCCCGGTCGTCGGTACCAAACCAGTTGTCCGCCGTCGGCCCCGAAGGATTGGGCGACTTGGCGAAGTAGTTCAGCGTCTCCGGCCCGTAGCGGTTGATCGTATGGATCGCCCAGTTGCCATTGCTCGAGAGCTTCTGCTGGATGAATGGATCGAGATAGTCGGTAGGGGTCTGAAAATCCCCCCCGAACGTCGTCTCCGGATAGCTGTGAATCAGTGGCGTGTAGTACTGGCCTTCGTACTTGACCAGCAGCGGCTTGTCGTTGGAGATCACCTCCGCCATCAGGCTCAATACCACCAGAGTGCTAAAGACGACAAGGCTCCAGAAACCGAGACGGTTCTTGCGGAAACGGCGCCACGCCCGCCGTGCGGGGGACTGATGCAGGTTCAAGGAAGACATGGCTCTCTCGGTCATTGATACGCATTCTATGTAAGTTCTGCCTCGCCTCTCTCACAAAGCGCGCAACCCTTAGGGACGGCCTGTCGGCTGACAGCCGCTCGCGACGTCGCTGCACAGGGAGCCCAACGGCCCATGCACACAATGCCCAACTGTGAACCCTCATGAATCCCGCCTGCGCAAGGCCATACAGGCCGTAGCCTTGTTCGAGGCAGCCAAAGGACTTGCGGCCCTGCTGGGCCTCCTCGGACTGCTGACGCTGCTGCATCACGACATGCACCGCCTCGCGGTCGAGCTCATCGGCCACTTTGGCCTCTCGCCGTACGCGCACCACCCCGAGATGCTGATCAACGCGGTGGACAACCTGGTCGGCACTCCTACCCATACCATCGTGCTGCTCGGCAGCGCCTACATCGCTTTGCGCTGGGTGGAAGCCTGGGGGCTGTGGCACGACAAAGCTTGGGGCGAGTGGTTCGGCGCGCTGTCGAGCGGCCTCTACATCCCGCTCGAGATCCGCCACATCTTCATCGCAAGACATTGGCAAGGCGTCGTCGTGCTGCTGCTCAATATCGCGCTGATGCTGATCCTGTTCTGGCGCATCGCCGATCGCAGGCGTACCGCAGCGATCTCAGAGCACGTCAGTCAAACTTTACCCGCGGATCAACCCAGACATAGCAAAGATCGCTGATCAACTTGGTCACTAGCCCGATCAAGGTGAAAAGATAAAGCGTGCCAAGCACCACCGGATAGTCGCGCCGGATCACGCTTTCGTAGCTCAACAGTCCAAGACCGTCGAGCGAAAACAGCGTCTCGATCAACAGCGAGCCCGCGAAAAACGCACCGATGAACGCCGCAGGAAAGCCAGTGATGATGGGAATCAGCGCGTTGCGGAACACATGCTTCCAGAGCACCTGCTTTTCCGACAGGCCCTTGGCGCGCGCGGTGAGTACGTACTGCTTGCGGATTTCCTCGAGAAAAGCGTTCTTGGTGAGCATCGCTGTCACCGCAAAGCTGCCCGCCACCATCGCCGTGATCGGCAGCGTGATGTGCCAGAGGTAGTCCACCACCTTGCCCATGAAGCTCAGCTCATCCCAGTTCGGCGAGGTCAACCCTCGCAGCGGAAACCACTGCAGCTGCCCACCGAAGATCACCAGCAGCGCCACGCCCAGCACAAAGCCCGGAATCGCGTAGCCGACCAGAATGATCAGCGTGGTCACGAAGTCAAACCGCGAACCCGCGCGCACCGCCTTGGCCACGCCGAGCGGCACCGCCACCAGATAGCTGATGAAAAAGGTCCAGAGCCCCAGGCTGATTGACACCGGCAGCTTTTCCTTCACCAGCGTCCACACGTCTTTGTTCTGAAAGAAGCTGCGCCCTAGATCGAAACGCGCGAACTGGCCAAGCATCTGAAAGAAACGCTCATGCGCAGGCTTGTCGAATCCGTAGAGTTTCTTGATCTGCTCAAGTCGCTGCTTGTCGACGCCCTGTCCGCCACGATAAGAAAAGCCGCCGCCTTCGGCTGAGCCGCCACCACTGCCCATCCCCTGCACCCCAGCCTTGGCTTCAGCCAGATACTGTTCAACAGGGCCTCCGGGTACAAACTGAATCACCACGAATGTCAACAGCAACACGCCCAGCAAGGTGGGAACCATGAGCAGAACGCGCTTGAGGATATAGGCAAACATGACAACTCTTTTACGGCTTTGGCGATGGCTTGGGACTTTCGGTGAGTCGAGGCATACGCGCCCACCAAGTGTCGACCAACCACATTTCTCCTGGGGAATATGGAGGCACCATTTGTGGCCCCTGAAGTCGCCACGAGTTATAGACGATGCGGTGCGCTCCTCCGAAATACTGCGGAATCAAGTAATGTTCATGCGCGATGATTCGATCCAAAGAATGACAGGCAGAAAGCAACTGCTCTTTAGATTTGGCCTGAACCATGGCTTTGATGACCGAATCCACTGCAGGATTCTTCACTCCAGCAAAATTCCCTGAGTTCTCCTGATCCGCCGCCGCACTTCCAAACATATCAAAATACTCCTGCCCTGGGTTGCTACTCCCCCCCAGCGCAAGTGACGTGATATCAAAATCAAAAGTCTGCAGGCGCTGCTGGTACAACGCAAAGTCCACAACCCGGAACTTCAAAGTAATGCCAAGCTTTTGCAAATGGCGTATCCAAGACGAGAATGTCTTGACGCCAGCCTCCTGACTATCCAGGTATTCGAGCACCATTGGCTCGCCTTGGGTATTACGCAACACACCATCCCGCACTTCCCAACCAGCCTCTTTTAGCAGCGCTTGAGCTTTGCGCAAATTGTCTCGCAGAGTAGTTTCACCATTTGTGGTTGACGGCTTGTACATAGGGCCAAACACAGATGTTGGTAAATCCTTGCGCCATGGCTCCAGCAAGACCAACTCGTCTGCTGAAGGCATGCCAGTCGTCTCGCACATGGTGTTGCCGAACAGGCCCTTCACGCGCGTGTACGACCCATAGAACAGTTGGCGGTTCATCCATTCAAAGTCGAAAGCCAGCCCCAGCGCCTCACGTACACGACGATCAGCCAACATAGGCCTGCGCGTGTTTAACATGAAACTCTGGAATCCAGACGGCAGTTTGTTCTCAAAAACTCCCTTTACCAGCTCGCCCGAATCAAACTTCTTACCATTCACCCGCCGTGCCCAATCGCCCGCGCTGAAAAAGCGCATCAGATCGAACTCGCCCGCCTTCAAGGCTTCGAGCCGCGCCGTGTTGTCCTTGTAGATCTTGATCAGCACACGGTCGAAATTGGCCGAGCCCTTGCGCACGTTCAGATCGCGCGCCCAGTACTGCGGATCGCGCACATAGGTGATGTCCTTACCAAAGTTGACAGGCCCGATCTTGTAGGCGCCGCTGCCGATGGGAATGTCCATCACCACCTGGTCGAAGGGCTTGGCCTTGCCATCCTCTACGCCCCAGTCGCGGCTGAAGATCGGCAGAGCGCCGACGGTCAACGGTAGCTCGCGGTTCGGGCTCTTGAAGCGAAAGCGCACCGTGCGCTCGTCCAGCACGTCAACACCCGCCACCTCGATCAGCAAGGTCTTGTAGCCCGGCGAGACAAAGGGCCCCACCAGGGTGTCGTAGGTGAACTTCACGTCCTCGGCCAGCACCGGCTTGCCATTGTGAAACCGCGCCTTGGGGTGGATGCGGAAGGTGGCCGCGAGTCCATCGGGTGCGACCTGCACGTCCTCGGCCAGCAACCCGTAGCCCACGCCAGTCTCGTCGAGCGGGCCGGTGAGCAGCGAATCGAACATCATCGTGCTCAGATACGCGGGCGCATTGCCCCGGATCGTGAACGGGTTGTACTTGTCAAACGTGGATATCCGCAGATTGCTCACCAGCCGGATTTCACCGCCCTTGGGCGCGTTCGCGTTCACATAGTTGAAATGCGCAAACCCCGCCGGGAGCGCAGGCTCGCCCCACATCGCGTAGGCATGCGCCGCCCATACCGGCACGCACGCCAACAGGCCACAACCCACCAATCCCAAGCTCTTGATTAACCGCATGCGACAATTCTGCACTACACGGGCGGTTGTCCCTGCAAATCGACCACCGCCCTGTCCGTCATTCGATCCCTTTCTCAGGAGAACAACACAATGGGTTTCCTCGCTGGCAAGAAGCTGCTCATCACGGGTGTGCTGTCCAACCGCTCCATCGCCTACGGCATCGCCAAGGCCTGCCACCAACAAGGCGCCGAACTGGCCTTCAGCTACGTCGGTGAACGCTTCAAGGACCGCATCACCGAATTCGCCGCCGAATTCGACTCCAGGCTCGTGTTCGACTGCGATGTGGCCGACGATGCACAGATCGACAAGATGTTCGCCGACCTGGCTGCCGCTTGGGGCAAGTTCGACGGCTTTGTGCACTCCATCGGCTTCGCACCACGCGAAGCCATCGCCGGCAACTTCCTCGACGGCCTGAGCCGCGAGGGCTTTCGCATCGCCCACGACATCAGCGCCTACAGCTACCCCGCCATGGCCAAGGCCGCGCTGCCGTACCTGAACGACAAATCGTCGCTGCTGACACTGTCCTACCTCGGCGCTCTGCGTTCGATCCCCAACTACAACACCATGGGCCTCGCCAAGGCATCGCTCGAAGCCTCGGTACGCTACCTCGCCGAAGCCGTGGGCCGCACCGCCGACGGCCGTGCCATCCGCGCCAACGGCATCTCCGCCGGCCCGATCAAGACCCTGGCCGCTTCCGGCATCAAGGACTTCGGCAAGCTCCTCGGCCGCGTAGCCGACTCCTCGCCACTGCGCCGCAACGTGACGATTGAAGACGTGGGCAACGTGGCTGCGTTCCTGCTGTCCGATCTGGCCAGCGGCGTGACTGCCGAGATTACCTATGTGGATGGTGGCTTCAGCCAGACTGCGGGTCTGTCTGCGGATCAGGTTTAAAACCTTCTTACCCTTTTTTGAATGCCTGCAGGCCGCTTGTGCTTGCGGGCATTTTCTTTTTTTGGGCGCTGGTTGTGTGTTTCGTCGCTGCTGGCCGGGACTCGCCCCGGCGGGCGAATTCCTTCTTTTGCTGCGCCAAAAGAAGGAATCAAGAAAAGGCGACCCTGCTGCCCACGACCCTACGCCCCGCTACGGGCAACCTGATTCTGCGGGTTCGTTCGGCGCACGGCAGGAACTCCCTGCGCTTCGCTCCTGTCAGACATCTGTCGTAAGTCAGTTCTTGAAGTTTGGATTGGCACTTGCCAATCCAAACCGCCGAACGAACCCGCAGAATCAGGCGCGGGCAGAAGGGCGTGAGTCGGCACATCGCTTCGCTCGTGCCCGTAGAAAGCAGTGCCGCTACCAATTGAGCCGCTGCGCCGTAGATACCATGCATCTCGCGAACGCGAGATGCAGCACGAGCGAAGCAACGTGCCGAACGCACCTCTTCCAAACTGACTTCCGGCGGTTGTCCGAACGGAGCGACGCAGTCGCGCAGTGAGTTCTGCCGGATGAATTCCAAGCGCGTTTTTGATTACTTTTTGCGCGCCGAGCAAAAAGTGATTGCCCCGCCGGGGGCAGTCCCGGCCTCCGTAAGCAACCAACCCGCAACACCCAAAAAGCTCATCAGCCAAGCTCAAAGCAACTGAGCACCAACACTTCGTCCTGCAGCCAAAACAAACTTCAAATATCGTGCGTCATACCGATGCACAGGCATAGTCAAAGTAAGCGCCGCCGCCAACTCCCCACTCCCCCGGAACACCGGCACAGAAATGCCAGCAATCTCACTGCGCCGATCCCCAATCACCGCCTCATACCCATCTGCCCGCACCCGCGCATAATGCACCCGATCCCTGCGCTCCCACTCAGCCAACTCAGGATCAAAAGCCACCAACACCCGTCCTCCAGCCCCCTTGCCCAGCGGCAACATGTCCCCCACCCGCGCATGGTCACGCACCGGATGCGGTGAGTCCACGCGAAAGAGGCACAGGCGGTCGCGGCCCTGACGCACGTGGTAGGCTGCGCTCTCGCCCGTCTGCGCGACGAGCGCGCGCAGCACCGGCATCACTACCCGGTCGAGCGAAAA
The DNA here is from genome assembly GCF_011305995.1 of Diaphorobacter sp. HDW4A. Classification (GTDB taxonomy): domain Bacteria; phylum Pseudomonadota; class Gammaproteobacteria; order Burkholderiales; family Burkholderiaceae_C; genus Diaphorobacter_A. Next base: position 2,604,819 of record NZ_CP049910.1, read on the forward strand.
ATTCTGCGCATACACCGCATGCAGCCGCGCCACCGCCGATCCGACCGCATAGCGACCGGAATCCAGGCGCATCACCCAGCCGCCATGCTCCAGTGACGCGAGCAGGCGCGAGACGGTGCTTTTGTACAAGCGGGTGCGCTCGGCCAGTTCGGCGAGCGTGAGGCCGTCACCATTATCTCCATCACGAAAGGCGGCGAGCAGGCTCAGCGCGCGATCAACCGCCGCCACGCCGCCGGGTGCGGCGTTTTCATCGGCTACGGATTCGGTCACGGATTTACGCGGCATGTCCTGATGGCTCCGGTTGATTCTCTTGGCTCACTTGACAGCGAATGGGCTGCACCGCAATATCTTATTAGACAGTATTCAGTTCTATCCTATAGAACAACTCCCAAAATGCAAACACCCCACAGATACGACGTTCTCATCAGCGAGGTGGGACCGCGCGACGGGCTTCAATCCGTGAACCGCACCATGTCCACTACCGACAAGCAAGCGTGGATCGACGCGCTGGTCGCTGCCGGCCTGCAGGAGATCGAGGTCGGCTCTTTCGTCTCGCCCAAGCTGCTGCCACAGATGGCGGACACCGCCGAGGTGGTGAAGCACGCGCTGCATCAACACAAGGGCGTGACCATCATGGCGCTGGTGCCCAATCTGCGTGGCGCGCAGGCGGCGATGAAGGCTGGGGTGCACAAGATCACCATGCCGATTTCCGCAAGCCGCGCTCACTCGCTCGCCAATGTGCGCAAGACGCCCAAGGAGATGGTCGATGAGGTGCACAACATCGCCGCGCTACGCGACGAGATCGCGCCCGGAACGCATATCGAAGCTGGCATTTCCACTGCGTTCGGATGCACGCTGCAGGGCCTCGTTCCCGAGGATGATGTGATTGCGCTGGCCGCCGCCTGCGTCGCTGCGGGCGTGGACGAATGCGGGCTCTCCGACACCACCGGCATGGCCAATCCCGCGCAGGTCAAGCGTCTTTTCACGCGGCTCATTGCGGAGCTCGGCGACAAGGCCGGTGCCGCGCACATGCACAACACGCGCGGGCTCGGGCTGGCCAACTGCCTTGCGGCCTACGACGTGGGCACGCGCACCTTCGATGCATCGCTCGCAGGACTCGGCGGCTGCCCGTATGCCCCCGGAGCTTCGGGCAATGTGGTGACCGAAGACCTCGTCTTCATGTTCGAGGCGATGGGTATACGCACCGGAGTCGATCTGCCGCGGTTGATCGCCGCGCGCGAGGCGCTCGGCATTGGTCTGCCCGGCGAGGCGCTCTACGGCATGACACCGCTCGCCGGTCTGCCCAAGGGCTTCGAGCCGCACAACTATCACTGAGATTTTCATGACACCACAACAAACAGACAACACTGCCCCCGCCACCCTGCCCTACTCCGGCATCCGCGTCGTCGAATTCGTCCACATGGTGATGGGGCCGAGCTGCGGGCTGATGCTCGCCGACATGGGGGCCGAAGTCATCAAGGTCGAACCCGTGGGCCATGGCCGCGATGGTGATGCCACTCGCAAGCTGCTGGGGTCGGGCGCGGGGTTTTTTCCGCTGTTCAACCGCAACAAGAAAAGCGTCACACTCGATCTGCAGACATCCGAGGGCAAAGCAGCCGCGCTCAAACTCATCGCCACAGCCGATGTGGTGTGCGAGAACTTCAAGCCCGGCACCATGGGTAAGCTCGGGCTCGACTACGAAAGCCTCAAGGACCAGTTCCCGCGCCTCATCTACGTGAGCCACAAGGGCTTTCTGCCCGGCCCCTACGAGCACCGTACGGCGCTTGACGAGGTGGTGCAAATGATGGGCGGCCTTGCCTACATGACCGGCCGTCCCGGCGACCCGCTGCGCGCGGGCACCAGCGTGAACGACATCATGGGCGGCATGTTCGGCGCAATGGGCGCGATGGCAGCGCTCGCTCAGCGTGAAAAGTCCGGCAAGGGTCAGGAAGTGCAGAGCGCGCTGTTCGAGAACAACGTGTTCCTGATCGCCCAGCACATGATGCAGTTCGCCGTGACCGGCAAGCCCGCCGCGCCCATGCCAGCACGCATCTCGGCATGGGCAATCTACGATGTGTTCGAGGTGCAGAACGGCGAGCAGATCTTTCTCGCCGTGGTCAGCGACTCCGCGTGGCGCGTGTTCTGCGACGCCTTCGGCCTCGGCGGACTGCGCGACGATCCGCGCCTTGGCAGCAACAATGCGCGCGTGCTGGCGCGTGAATGGCTGATGCCGATCCTGCGCGAGAAGATGGCGGCCTACGCCTCGACGCACATCGCCAAAGTGTTCGAATCGAACGGTCTGCCTTTCGCACCGATTGCCATGCCACACGACCTGCTCGACGACAGGCACCTCAACGAAAGCGGCGCGCTCGCCCCCATGGAGCTGCCCGACGGTCGCCAGACCAAGACCGTGCTGCTGCCGCTTACGCTTGATGGCAAGCGACTGGAGGTGCGCCTGTCGCCACCTAAGCTCGGCGAGCATAGCCTGGAAATCCTCACGGCGTTGGGCTACAGCGCGGATGAAGCCAAGGCGCTGGCTGCGGGAGCTGTTTCCTAATTTTCAGCGAATGGATGAGCGCCCCACAACCCACCACTCAGTGACGTTGTGCGGCCCTTCCTCAATCCCTTCAACCAGCGGAATCAGGCCATGCATCTGCCCTGCCAATGCGGGGCCGAGGCTTGCCGACGTCACATCGCCAGACACCGCCACCCAAGCAGCCGCCTCGCCCGCGCTGGCGCACGCAACGCGCTGCGCATGTGGCAGATTGCCGTCCAGCCACAGAGCCGCCTCAACCAGTGCCACAGGATGCGCGTGAACCTGCCGTATCGATTGCAACGAAACACCAGAACACGCCAGCAGGCAGTAACCCAGCATGCGTGCGTACAACCCGAAATGCACCACATCATCGAGCGCCAGCAGCTCGCGCACCAACGGCATATAGGGCGTGGCTCCCACAATGCTGGTGCGCGCGGGCAGCAAAATCGCGTCCACACGGCCTTGCAGCAGCGCGGCTCGCATTTCGGCCACGTCCATGAAGGTGTGTTCAACGCAGCCCGCAGGCCACAGCTCCAGCGCCGCCTGATGCGTCCATGTGCCTGCAGGACCGAGCAGCGCCAATCGCCGCACGGGCGCGAGTGTGCTCTGCAAGGACTGCAATTGCGCGGCAGTCGTTGGTGCCATCTCGGTCAATGCGCCTCTCCTTGAGATAAGAAAAAAGCGCCAAGCGGCAGAACCACTTGGCGCTTGGCGATCAGCTATCCAGCAGGATCAGACATTGCGGCCGTAAGGGCCGTCGTCACCGACCTGCACCAGCCGCTCGCCCTTGGTCTTCGCAGGGGTCGTCTTCTTCACAGCCGCAGCCGTGCTCTTCGCAGCGGCCACCTTGGCGGGTGCCTTCTTGGCAGCAGGCTTAGGCTTTGCAACCGCCTTGGCCTTGGGCGCATCGGCCTCGCCCACGCAGTCGGCGTAGTAGCTTACGTTACCGTCCACATCCTCGATCTCGACGAGACCGTGGATGTCCGTCTCGAAGCCCGGGCACAGCGCCGAGAACTCGCGCGAGAACTTGAGGTAGTCGACGATCTTCTTGTTGAAGACCTCGCCGGGAATCAACAGCGGAATGCCCGGTGGGTAAGGCGTGATCAGGCTGGTCGTGATGCGGCCTTCCAGCTCGTCGATCGGCACGCGCTCGGTGCGGCGCTGAGCGATGTGCGCAAACGCGTCGCTCGGCTTCATCGCCGGCGTCAGGTCCGACAGATACATCTCTGTCGTCAGGCGCGCGATGTCGTACTTGGCGTACAACTGGTGCACGTGCTGGCACAGGTCCTTCAGACCCATGCGCTCGTAGCGCTTGTGCTGCTGGCAAAACTCGGGAAGGATGCGCCACATCGGCTGGTTCTTCTCGTAGTCGTCCTTGAACTGCTGCAGCGCGGCCAGCAGCGTGTTCCAGCGGCCCTTGGTGATGCCGATGGTGAACATGATGAAGAACGAGTACAGACCCGTCTTCTCGACCACCACGCCGTGCTCTGCCAGGTACTTGGTGACGATGGATGCGGGGATACCGGTCTTGTCGAACTTGCCGTCCAGGTTCAGACCCGGCGTGACGATGGTCGACTTGATCGGGTCGAGCATGTTGAAGCCATCGGCCAGCGGGCCGAAGCCATGCCACTTGGTATTGGTAACGCCAGCCTTCTTGTTGGCCTTGGAGTCACCACGAATGATCCAGTCCTCGGCCGTGCCCACGCCTTCGTCGGCGAGCTTGTCCGGACCCCAGACCTTGAACCACCAGTCGCCCTTGCCGAACTCTTCCTCGACCTTGCGCATCGCACGGCGGAAGTCGAGCGCCTCGACCAGCGACTCTTCCACGAGCGCGGTACCACCGGGCGGCTCCATCATCGCGGCGGCCACATCGCAACTGGCGATGATGCTGTACTGCGGCGAGGTCGACGTGTGCATCAGGTACGACTCGTTGAACAGCGGACGGTCCAGCGGCACGGTCTGCGAATCCTGTACCAGCACATGGCTGGCCTGGCTGATACCGGCCAGCAGCTTGTGAATGGACTGCGTGGCGTACACCACCGAATGCTGCGGGCGTGCGCGCTTCTTGCCCATGGCGTGGTAGCTGCCGTAGAACGGATGAAAGGCCGCGTGCGGCAACCACGCTTCGTCGAAGTGCAGATTGTCGACGTAGCCATCGAGCATCGACTTGATGGTCTCGGTGTTGTAGAGCACGCCGTCGTAGGTCGATTGCGTGATCGTCAGAATGCGCGGCTTCACAGCCTTGGCGTCCACGCCTACCAGCAGCGGATTCGCCTTGATCTTGGCCTGAATGGCGTCGATTTCGAACTCGCTCTTGGGAATCGGGCCAATGATGCCAAAATGGTTGCGCGTGGGCTTCAGAAACACAGGAATCGCGCCCGTCATGATGATCGAGTGCAAGATGGACTTGTGGCAATTGCGGTCCACCACCACCACGTCACCTGGCGCCACCGTGTGGTGCCAGACCATCTTGTTGGAGGTCGAGGTGCCATTGGTCACGAAGAAGCAGTGATCGGCATTGAAGATGCGCGCGGCATTGCGCTCGCTGGCGCCAATCGCGCCGTTGTGGTCCAGTAGCTGGCCGAGTTCTTCCACCGCATTGCAGACATCGGCGCGCAGCATGTTCTCGCCGTAGAACTGGTGGTACATCTGACCGACCGGGCTCTTGAGAAACGCCACGCCGCCGCCGTGACCAGGGCAGTGCCACGAGTACGAACCATCTTCCGCGTAGTCCAGCAGCGCCTTGAAGAACGGTGGCTGCACGCCTTCCAGATAGGTCTTGGCCTCGCGCACGATGTGGCGCGCCACGAATTCGGGGGTGTCCTCGAACATGTGGATGAAGCCGTGCAACTCGCGCAGGATGTCGTTGGGCAGATGGCGCGCGGTCTTGGTTTCGCCGTGCACGTAGATCGGCACTTCGGTGTTCTTGCGGCGCACTTCGGTAATGAAACTGCGCAGGCTCAGCACGATGGGATCGATCCCCATGTCCGAGGTGAATTCCTCGTCGTCAATCGACAAAATGAACGCGCTGGCGCGGCTTTGCTGCTGCGCGAACTGCGTGAGGTCACCATAACTGGTCACGCCCAGGACTTCAAAGCCCTCTTCTTCAATGGCGTGCGCCAGCGCGCGGATTCCCAGACCCGATGTATTCTCGGAACGGTAGTCCTCGTCGATGATGACAATAGGAAAGCGGAATTTCATGCGCTGACTCCAGCAAGCAAGGGATCCCCAGCCGACGTCGATTTGACTGATGCTGAGAATGTCCCCGGGGGCGAAAAAAACGAAACAGGCGCGAAGTGTAAGGAATCTGCGTGACCATTCTTCAAACCGGGCGGTATTTCGCCCAAAATGTGTCGGTTAACCGACATGAATGTCCCCTTTGGGAAGGAGTGCCGAAATGTCCCTCGACAACACGACCATCTGGTGGATTCTGACCGGCCTCACGGTCGCGGCCGAACTGCTGCTGGGCTCCTTTTACTTGCTGATGATCGCTCTCGGCCTTGCGGCCGGCGGGCTTGCCGCCCTGTTCGGCGCTGGCGAAACCGCACAGGTGCTGAGCGCTGCCATCGTCGGTGCGCTGGCCGTCGTGGGCTGCTACCTGTTCCGGCGCGGCCGCCCCGGCGACCCATCAGCGCGCTCAGACCGCAGCGTCAATCTCGACGTTGGCGAACTGGTATTCATCGACAGCTGGCAAAGTGACGGCACTGCCCAAGTGAAATACCGCGGCGCCAACTGGACGGCCATCCATCGCCCCGGCATCACCCCCGCTACCGGCAACCACCGCGTCGCAGAGCTCGTGGGAAACCGCCTGCTGGTCGATCCAGCCTGAGCCCCGCAGCCGCAGTGCCACCACAACAGCAGGCGGTTTTCGCGCAAGCTGCTACGCTCACCACATAGGTTCAGTTCATCCGATCCGATTCGCTTCACCCCATCCATCCACTGGAGGACACAGTTCATGGAACTAGCCATCATCATCGCCGTCATCGTCGCGATCTACATCTTTCTGTCCGTCAAGATCGTCCCCCAGCAGCATGCCTGGGTGAAGGAACGCCTTGGCAAATATGCAGGCACGCTCGCACCCGGCCTCAAGTTCATCATCCCGTTCGTCGACAAGATCGCCTACAAGCACAGCTTGAAGGAAATCCCGCTCGACGTGCCCAGCCAGGTCTGCATCACGCGCGACAACACGCAACTGCAGGTCGACGGCATCCTGTACTTTCAGGTGACTGACCCGATGCGAGCGAGCTATGGCTCGAGCAACTACATCACCGCCGTCACCCAACTCGCCCAGACCTCGCTTCGCAGCGTGATTGGCAAGCTCGAACTCGACAAGACCTTTGAAGAGCGTGACGTGATCAATGCACAGGTCGTCTCCGCCATTGACGAAGCCGCACTCAACTGGGGGGTGAAGGTGCTGCGCTACGAGATCAAGGACCTGACACCTCCCGCCGAAATCCTGCGCTCCATGCAGGCCCAGATCACCGCCGAGCGCGAAAAACGCGCCCTGATCGCCGCCTCCGAAGGCCGCCGCCAGGAACAGATCAACATCGCCACTGGTGAACGCGAAGCGTTCATCGCCCGCTCCGAAGGTGAAAAGCAAGCCGCCATCAACAAGGCCCAAGGCGAAGCCGCCGCCATCACCGCCGTAGCCGACGCCACCGCCCAGGCCATCGAACGCGTGGCAGCCGCCATCCGCCAACCCGGCGGCGAACAGGCCGTGCAACTCAAGGTGGCCGAAAAAGCGGTGGAGGCCTACAGTCAAGTCGCCACAGACGCCACCACCACGCTGATCGTGCCGAGCAACATGACCGAGGTGTCGGCGCTGATCACCTCGGCCATGAAGATGATCCAGACAGGGCAACGCAACAGCTGATCCGGACCACCGCACTATGCCTACACGGCTGGTGCGTGCGAGGCATCAAATATCCCGGACGCAAAAAAGCCCAAGTAGTCAGACTACTTGGGCTTGCATTTGGCGGAGAGGGCGGGATTCGAACCCGCGGTGGGGATTAGCCCACACACGCTTTCCAGGCGTGCGACTTAAACCGCTCATCCACCTCTCCGGAAGCTCTCAATTATAGGTTAGAAAATTGAGTGTTTTGAGAAAGTCATGCTTTTCAGCAAAATTCTTTTCCAAGACAGAGATCATGCGTTGTCCTTGGACGGCTCCTGAGAGCGCTGCGGCTGATCCCGGCAGGCCCGTACTATAAGGCATAGTTGCTATCGATTTGAGAATACCCGGAATTTTTCCAAGCGGGGGGCTGAAAAAACCGCAACGACTTCAGCGCATCACCAACCCGCCATCCACCGTCAACGTCTGCCCCGTCATGAAGCCACTGAGGTCGGACGCCAGAAACAGCACCGGACCAGCCACGTCCTCGGGGCGCGCGAGGCGCCTGAGCGGGGTGGTGGCCATCAGCGATTCGCGGAATGACTCCTTGGTGCTCTCGCTGCCCAGCGTCGGATAAACCAGCCCCGGCGCCACGCAATTGACGCGAATGCCCACGGGGCCGAGGTCGCTCGCCAGATTGCGGCTGAACGCGACCAGCGCGGCCTTGGCCGTGGTGTAGTCGTGGTACGGAACCACAGGGTGTTCGACGAGATTGGTCACCACATTGACGATGCTGCCACGTGCGCGCTTGCGCATCTGCGGCAGCACCGCTTGGCAGACGTTGAACGTGCCGCCTACTGCGCCATCGAACTGCGACTGATAGTCTCCAAGCGACAAGTCTTCGAAGCGAGTGCGGCGTTCGGGATCGAAGGCATAAGGTCTGAATGCGTTGTTGACAACAATGTCGATACCACCCGCCTCTTGCACGATGGAGCTGACCATCTCACGCACCGCGTCAGCCGAACCCACGTCGGCCTGGACGGACCAGACATCACCGCCCACCGCCTCGCATGCGGCGACGGTCTGCGCGGCTGCAACGTCGTTGCTCAGGTAGTTGATGGCCACCAGCGCGCCTTCCCGCGCGAAGGCTTTGGCGATGGCAGCGCCTATGCCCCGGCTCGCGCCCGTGACCAGAACGACTTTGCCGCGCAGATTCATTGCAGATTCCGAGTTCATATCAGCCCCCCGGCAACAGGCTGGTATCGACCACGTCGGCCACCTTGATCTGACGCTGGATCATGCCGAGTGCGCGGTAGGTGTCCGCGCCCTTCTGCAGCGCCGCCAGATCGAAATTGCCGAGCTGCGGTGCGCGACCGCCCGACTGCACGGTGGGTAGCGATGAGGCGTTGCGCAACTGAATGACATCGAGGTTGATGTCGCGCTGCGTGCCGTCAATGGCATATTTTCCGGCGAGCGTCGCGGCCTCCTGTGGGTTGACGATCATCCAGGCCGCGCTGTCGCGGTATCCCTTGAGAAAGGCCTTGAGCAGGTCCTTCTTCTGGCGTAGCACATCCTCGCGCACGACGAACATGTCACTCGATATGTTCAGGTACTCGCTCACTTTCATCACATTGATCTCGCCCATACCCTTGCGCAGCCCCACGGCGAGGCCGGTGTCGGTGGCGGCGGTGGCGTCGACCTGGCCTTGCATCAACGGCGCGAAGTTCAGCAGGCCGGTGACGACGATGGTCACATCGGACTCCTTCAGGCCCGCCTGATGCAGCATCACCAGCAGGTTCTGCCGTGTGCCGCTCGAGAGGCTGTAGACGCCAATTTTCTTGCCTTTGAGGTCCGCAGGCTTGTGAATGTTGGCCGCCTTCAGCGACACCACATTGAACACGTTCTGCGGGTAGATGTCGTAGATGGCGACCAGCTTCTCGCCCTTGTCGAGCGCCATATAGAACGAGCCGGGATCGGTGAACGCCACGTCGCCCTGGCCACTCAGCATGTTGCGGATCGCGTCACCACCGCCTGCGCCGGGCAGATAGGCCAGTTCCACGCCTTGCGCCTTGAAGAAGCCTTTTTCGGGCTCGACAAGAATGTTGGTGATCTCGCTGATCGGCTTGCTCCAGCCCGCGAGCCGGATCTTGCCTTGAACTGGCGCGGCCATGCCGGTACCGGAAAATGCAAGGCCGGTGATGCCCACACAGGCACCAATCAGGCTGCGGCGAGAGATGAATGAGGTAGAGCTGGATGCGTTCATGGGTTGTCGCGTGGGCGCGAGGTGAAAGGCGAAGTGGAAGAGGCGTGCGAGCGCAGCAGGCGACGCTCCAACACTAGACAGAGTTGGTAGAGCAGCAGACCGATGATGGCGATGAGCACGAGCGCGGCAAACATCAGCGTCGTGTCCATCATCCCCTGCGCGGCGATAACGACAGCGCCGAGCCCCTTGCTCGCGCCCATGAATTCGGCAACGACAACGCCAACCAATGCCAGCACCACGGCCACACGCAGCCCAGCCAGAATCGCGGGCAGGCCCGTTGGCAACTTCAGGCGCAACAGCGTCTGCAGATGCGTCGCGCCCAGCATGCGAAACAGTTGCAGGCGCGACGCATCAACCTGCCGCAGTCCTGTCAACGTGTTTTCCATCAACGGAAAAAAGCAGATCAAAGCGGTGATCAGCACCGTCGGCAGCATGCCAAATCCAAACCACAGCACAAAGAGCGGTGCCAATGCCAGTTTGGGCACAACCTGGCTGACGATGACATAAGGTTTGAAAACGCGCTCAAGCCACTCCGACTCCGCCAGCGCCATGCCCACCAGCAATCCGACCACACTGCCCGCCGCCAACCCCAGCAGCAAAGCCTGCAAGGTGGAGACGATATGCGGCCAGAAATAACCTGACGAAAGTCCCGACCAAAGCGATTCAGTGATGGCGGACGGCGCAGGCAATACCAGTGCAGACAGACCCCACCGACGCACCAGCAACTCCCATCCGGCCAGCAGAACCAGAAGCAGCACGACGGAGAGCAGCCGGGCCTTGAGTGGCGTGACCGTCATGCGGCCTCCCGGTCCATGGACGCGCGGATGCGCGCACAGAATTCGTTGAACAACGCGCCATGCCGCAAGGACTGAGTGCGAGGTTCGCAAAGGTCGATGCTCCAGTCGTCCACGATGCGTCCGCCGTGCATGAGGGCGATGCGATCGCCAAGATACACGGCCTCGTTGATGTCATGCGTGACGAACAGCACCGTGGTTCCACGCTCGCGACAGGTGCGCAGCAGATCGTCCTGCAGTTCCGCGCGAGTGATCGCGTCGAGCGCCGCAAACGGCTCATCGAGCAGCAACAGCGGTGGCTCCAAAATCAATGCGCGCGCCAGCGCCACGCGGCTTTGCTGGCCGCCCGAGAGCTGGCGCGGATGGGATGACGCGAGAGCAGCTAGCCCCAATTGATCGAGCAATCTGAGTGCCTGTTGCTCATCCTGCAGCGTCTGCTTGCGCTGCAGCGACACGGGTAGCAGCACGTTGTCCAGCACCGAGAGCCACTCCAGCAGCGTGGGCGCCTGGAACATGAAACCCAGCTGTGGCCCGGGCGCGGCCAACTCGCCGCCGTTCAACAGAATGCGCCCCGACTGCGGCCGCAGCAAGCCCGCAGCCAGCTTGAGCAGCGTGGTCTTGCCACAGCCGCTGCGGCCCAGCAGGCAATGGACCTCGCCCGCAGGCATCCGCCAGCTCACGCCATTCACCACGGGCGCGCGACCCGGGTAGGTGAACACCGCATGGTTGATATCCAGAAACGCCATGTCAGTCCGCATACAGTGCCAACGGCTGTGCGGCCCATTCCGCCGACTGCTCGATCTCGGTCATGCGCACCAGATCGACGAGATTGAATCGTCCGTCGTGATGCCATCCTGCCTCGGGCATGCTCATCGAGCCGATGGCCGCAATGCGTGTGACGCCCGCAGCGCCGAGCAGATCGGCAAGTCGATAAAGCTCTTCAGGCGCAGCAGCAATGCCGGCGGTCTGCAGATACTCGCGCTGCGCACCGACCACCGGCACCACGTCGTCGAGACGATCCACACCCACCACCGCAATCGTGCGGTAAAGCGCAGTAGGCACAAGCGGCTGCAGACCATCGCTGTAGGCCACGCTCCATGGCGCATCGGCCGGGCCGATCAGCAGATCCTGCCCCGCATCGGCAGGAGCGCGCCACTCCACGCTCTGCTGCCACTTCGCGACCGCAGCGCCCTCTTCCAGATCAAGCGCGCGGCGGACAAAACGCCGCTCGAGGTTTGCCAGCTCGGCCGCCAGATAATCGGCAAACGCGCGTGGACAAACATGACCGCCACGCTCCACATAGAACACATGCGGCGAGTAGCAGCCCTGCTGGTCGTAGCGCATCACATCCCACGCAGCCAGACGAGCCACGGCGGGCGCTTTCACACTGTCGAGCGCCGCAGCACCGATCAAACCAAAGCCCAGCTTGTGCCCATGCGGCAGAAAGCGCGTGGTAACCGGCAGGCGCTTGCGCAATGCATCCAGCGTTAGATTGCCACCGTAAGCCAGCACCGTTTCGGCGCGGGCGTAGAGCGCATCGGCTTCGTCACCGCCCGCGCCACTCCACCACACCACCGCCAGACAATCGGCGAGCGGCGGATGCACCTCGGCCAGCTGCTGCGCAAACCAACCAGCAAACAGCGGCTCGGCGCTCGCCACCTTACCGATGCTTGGCGCCTTCACGAGCAGTCCGCAGACCATGCTCCACAACGACAACGCAGGCACATTGCCCGCCCAGCTGTGCACCAGCAGGTCCGGCCCGAACGCGCGCACTGCGCCGCCCTTGGGCGTGGGCTGGAACCCATCGAGCACGGCGGGATTGGCAAAATCCTCGGCCACGAAACGCCGCAGCTGCGCCGCGCGAAAGGTCTTGAAATAGCCCGTCAAACCGAGCCGCACCATGTCCGCGTCATAACCGCTGGCAACCGGCAACCAAGTCTCCGCCAGCCGCCGCACGGGATGCGCACGATCCAGCAGCCGTGCGATCACGCGATCGATCACGTCGATGATCTGCGCCACAGTCATGGTCCGCAGATGCTTGTCGGCCGCCGCGCGCACCCGGTCCGCCAGCGCCTGCATCTGCGCCGCCGTCAGCACCGGCACCGAGACTTCAAGCCGCACCCCCTCACGCTCGAACGTGAGCACCTGCCAGCGCACCTCATCGTCGTGCAGCCCGGGCAAATAGCCCGCCTTGACCCGCTCGGTCCTCATGCCGATGCGGCCTTCACGAACTCTTCAACAGCCAGCGAGCAACCCTTGGCCGCAGCACCCTCCGCACGGCCCAGCAGCAGAAAACCGCCGTCGGCCCACAGGCCCACGTCTTCGGTCAGGATCGTGGTGGCCGAGTTGTAGTTGGCCAGATCGCAATGCACGAGAATCCCGCGCTCGCCGGGGGCAACGTCCCGCCCGGTGATCGGCTCGACCAAGCGTGAGCGGATCCAGTGCGGCCCCGACTTCACCGAGGGCAGCGTCGCATTTCCGTCGTCATAGAACTGCGTGCTCAGCTCGGTCATGCCATACATGTTGATGCAGTGCGTGGCCGGCACACCCAACAGGCGCGACAGATCCGCATAGAACTCCGCCAGCGGCAACTCGCGCGACTGCCCCTTGTAGCCACCCGTATCGAGAATGCGGCTTCCCGCAGGCAAACGGAAGCTGAGCCCCTGCTCGCGCAGCGCGTCCATCACATGCACCAAGCTGAAACTCGCGCCCAGCAGAGCAAACGGCTCGCCATTGCGCTCCGAAGCTTCAAGCGCCGCACACACCCCCTGCACGTCGAGTCCCTCGCTCGTCAAGTAGTAGCGACTGTCCGCCGTGCCAAACTCGGAGCGCGCAAGCGCCAGATAGTGGGCCAGCGACGAATTTGGCATCGACTGCTCATCGGGGAAAAGAATGCCCATGGGCATGCGCTCGACGCCACGCATGAAACGCTCGGCGAAATGGCGCCTCATCGACAGATCGTAGACATCCAGCCCTGGATGAAAATGCCGCCCCCGCGCCGCACGGCCCGTAGTGCCGCTGGTCATGAACACCCGCTCCGCAGGCGAAGCGGGCTCGCTGCGCAACTCCATGGCCTTGAACGCATCAATGGGCACCGCCGGAATGTCGCGCCACGACTTCACATTGCGCAAGGTTGCGCCGCGCCGCTGGCAGAAGCTGCGAAACGGCGCATTCGACTCGTATTGGTGAGAGAACAGCCGCAGGGCGAGTTGATCAAACTGGTCATCAGTGCAACCCGGTACCGCGATGAAAGCGAGCAGGTCTGCGACCAGCGAAGCGGCCTTGGCCTTCGGCGTATCCATGGAATTCCTTCGAGAGCGAAAACAGCAGATTGCTCCGGAGGCTTCCCCGCTGCATCGGCCTTTGAGCGCAGCGATGCCGGGGTGCAAGCTCTTCTTCCGCCGGAATGACCCGGTTCAAGTTCTCGGGTGTAGATCTCAGCACTGACGTGCACCCCGGAGCGAGGCCGTATTTTAACGCAGCATGGACATTCCTGACTCAGACCTCACAGAGGAAGCGAGAAGGCGACATCGTTGTTAAATTGATAAAACCAATCGAAATTCAATTTCGATTTATCAAAAACAATAAACTTGTCTACACCTTTATCTTCTCACTCAGGAATACATGATGCGCGTACTGGATGTTCTGAAAAAAACCTTTGTCGGACTCTGCCTTGCTGCTGGAGTTTCACAATTTGCGACCGCTCAAACAGGCGCTGGCACCTATACCGGCACCTACTCGGGCGCTGACCACGGTAGCATGTCTCTCACCGTCGATCAAAACGGCGCTGTCAGTTGCACCCTGTCAAGCGCAGCAGGCAATGGCAAATACTCGGGCAAGGGCGGCATCATTTCCCAATCACCCTTCATCGTCTCCTGCAACTACAGCGACTTCCCGGGTTACCTGAGCCTATCGGGCAGCGGCACACCGGGCGGCACCCTGACCGGTCAATACCTCATCTCCCCCACCATCAACAGCCAGTCGATGCAAGGGAACTTCACAGTGAGCGCATCCGGCTCCAGTGGTGGCGGCGCCAGCAACCAACTGAGCCCCAAAGCCATCACTGGCCTCTGGTATGACCCCGCATACAACGGCACTGGCTTCAACTTCTTGATGACCGACGCCAACTTCATTGCCACCTACTACGGTCGCAATTCAAGCGGTGGTCTGCTCTGGCTGATCTCCACCGAAGCCCCCTCGGCTCCTCTGCAAACCGGCACCGAATACGCATTGACGCTGGGCGCCACCACCGCCGGCACGTTCTCGACACCCGCCTACCAAATGGCCAACTGGGGTCATCTGAACATCACCTTCACCAGCTGCACCACAGCCAAGGCGACACTGAACGGTCTGGACGGCGTGCAATATCTGAACCTGCAACGCCTTGGCAACGTGGGTGGTGTGGGTACCTGCCAATAATCTGACCGAAAGCTGAAAAGCAGCAAGAGTCCGCGATTTTCCTAGCGGACTCTTGCCTTGTTCTACATGCCCGGCACGGTGCCCGCCTTGCGCGCGTGTTTGCAGGTATCCACCTCATGGGTGGCAAGTTCGCAGAACGATTGAGCATCCGTTGTCCTCAACCGGCCCTGCTCCGTGCTCTCCCCATCCGCATCCAGCCGTGCCAGTGGCACGTAGCTGTCCGGCTCGTACACGTAGCTGATGATCGCGCTGCCCCTGCGCTCTTCGATCAGCCGCATGCCTTCCCAGATGAAGACGGTCTTGCCGAAGCTGTCGTGTTTGGCTACGCGTCTGCCTATGGCGTCGTAGTCGAATCTCGTGGTCTGGGTGGTGGCGTGTTCGGTGCCGGGGCGACGCGTCGTGGTGACTTCCACGAGGTTGTTTTCTTCATCCCACATGAAGCTTTGGTCCGTGTGTTTGCCGCTGAGCTTGCGAATCAGTCGTGCATGACCGTCGTAGAAGTAGCGTTTGTCTTCGAACACCCGCACTAGGTTGTCGCGCACGTAACCGCGCTGCGACAGGGCCGTGCTTTTTCAGTTGCCCCTTCTACTTGGAACAATTACCTGATCGTTAAGTGGTGCGCTTCAGGCTTGAGATTGCACCCTTTAATTTCGGGAAAAAACTCTCCACACTACCCCACCCAGAATCGCATCATTAATTTTCGACAGTTAATTAATATCAAGAACTATTGATTTCCTCTCGCACACAAGTCTCAAACTGGAAATCATTGCATCATCAACATGTGAAACTCGCAACAATTGAAGGCCTTCGACTTTATCCAGTTCATTTAAGTTCCTAACCCCTTCAAAACTAGTGATCGTCAACTCCTTCAATACTTCAATACCGGATATCCAAGAAAAATCAAAAATTCCCTTATATCCATTAATCCACAGATATTTCAACCCATTAAAACCCTTCAATCTCTCAAAATTGAAATTTTTTACCGAGATAGACCACAAGTACAAAGCCTTAATATTTACCGGAAGTCTTTCGAGCAAATCACCTGTCTTGATTGAACGAAATTCAAAACCATCAAAATTCTGTAATTTATCCAGCCCCTTCAAAGAAACCAGTGTTTTATCCAACACATCGAGATCCATCCCGACCCACCTCAACCGCCCCAGAAAATCAGGGGATAAGTTCTTAATATACCTAATTGGCAAATAGAAATCAAATCCATTTAATGCAGAGTACAATACTTCCGGAATAGCAAAGGATTTTTCACGGATAATTTCATCCCCTACCATCTCATTTGAAGGCTTCGAAATGCGAAGGGTTTTAATTTTATTTAATACTTTAGGCTTAATCCCGCTCAATAAATCCGCAGGAAGAGCCAACGACTCCAGCGTCGCCATTTCATTAATAAGCGCAATTATTTTTGAACTATCACTATATCCCCCATCAACAGGGGGCAAATAGATGCTCAAGCACTTCACAGAAACTATCTCTTCTGAACTCCATGAATCACTTAGAAGTTTCGAAATGTAATCATTCGATTTTGAGTGAAATCTTGGAATAGTTACATAAAACACTCCTCCATTAAAATCCGACCCGGGCCATCGATAAAGCACATCAATTGAATTCTTCATATAATCTAACAGGTTTTCCTATCACCCATACTCGCACCGAACGTCTTTACCTCGGCTCTATTTCGAGAGTTTTTAGCAGGGCTTTCAGCACGTCTCTCATTCAATACTTTAGTGCCAGGTTTTTGAGCCTCAGCATCCATAACTTGTTGCTCGAAATGTCTTAGCACATGCTCTTTCTGCGCTCTAGTGCTAGCACTCCCAAGGTCTACCTTATGATAATCCACTGTAGTTCCCGGTTTCTTCAGCAAATCTTGGGCTTTTTTATGGGTTATATCCGACGTCCGGTCATTCATCCCTTGCTTTCCTCCACCCGCACTTCCTACATAAACTTCATTTCCATTTCGGTATACGTACACGCCTGGGGTATTTGGCAAGTTGGCTGGAGCCTTCTCCCAACCCAACGGATCCAACCACGTTAGCGGATTAGGTGAGTAAGTTCCTAAATTTATACCTCCAGCTATTCCAATCGGATCCGGACAAACAAACCGCCCCACATTCGCATCGTAGTACCGGAACGTGTTGTAGTGCAGCCCCGTTTCCCTGTCCAGGTACTGCCCCTGGAACCTCAGATTCTGCTGCCTTTCATCCTGCGCGGTCGGGCTGTCCCCTTCGTCCAATGGATGAACCACACTCCCGCCGAGCGTTTTGGCTTCCCACTCCTCCGACACCGTCGAGCCCCACGTCTTGTAGCTCGCCTGCCAGATCACCTGACCTTGGGCGTTCGCCAGCTCCTGCGGCATGCCGACCTGGTCGGTGTGGAAGTAGTAGACATTGCACAGCCGCGCGTTGTCATCTGTTCCCGTTTTGGGTAGAGCGTTTGTTGACGGGCTCAGGGCTTGCCAATACTGCGCCTCAAGCGTGTCGTTTGCAGCGGATTGTTGCGACGTCGGCTGCACTCCAGTTGTCGTATTCGCCTCTTTGGATTCACCCGAGACGGGATCATCCGTCGTCCCCAACCCGCCCTGCTCCGTGCTCTCCCCATCCGCATCCAGCCTCGCCAGCGGCACGTAGCTGTCCGGCTCGTACACGTAGCTGTCCGGCTCGTACACGTAGCTGTCCGGCTCGTACACGTAGCTGATGATGGCACTGCCCCTGCGCTCTTCGATCAGCCGCATGCCTTCCCAGATGAAGACGGTTTTGCCGAAGCTGTCGTGTTTGGCTACGCGTCTGCCTATGGCGTCGTAGTCGAACCTCGTGGTCTGGGTGGTGGCGTGTTCGGTGCCGGGGCGACGCGTCGTGGTGACTTCCACGAGGTTGTTTTCTTCATCCCACACGGAGCTTTGGTCCGTGTGTTTGCCGCTGAGCTTGCGGATCAGTCGTGCATGACCGTCGTAGAAGTAGCGTTTGTCTTCGAACACCCGCACCAAGTTGTCGCGCATATAGCCGCGCTGCGAGAGGATCGCGCGTCTCTTTCCACACTCCATCTGATCGAAATAATTGCATCAGACAAAATGGGGCTCTCATTCCTTAAGTGAAATCTCAGCGTAACTGATATTGCGCCAACTTCAAGTTTAGTATTGTCGTTCCAAAAAAGCCACGGGAAGGGATTGGCAAATGCCCCAGCAAGCACCCCAAACTGTATACGCCTATCATTTTTATTTTATTTTTTCCTTTTTTGAGGATCTGGAAAAACCCCTATAAAATGTAGATCATTATATAATTTACCCGACTCTTCAGGTATAAACTCATGCCCCCCCATAATAATACAACGCATTACCAAATTCAACCCCATTCCTCAAACATGCTGCAGCGATCGCGCGCTCCGTTTTGACTGAATTACAACCAACCTCTTTACAAAGCTCGTCAACTGGAAGTAGTTTATTTCTAAAAGTTCCAAAGGCCCCAAACATATCAGAATCTATAAAACCCACCTTGAAATCACGTAGAATCGGACTATCCCCATTAGCAACCTCCATATTTTTTGTGTACTTATTAAAATCAGCGACACTCTTATCCGTACTTCCAAGCCAAACCGAAATAACGTCTTCTTTTTCCGTCATCATATCAACAACCTCCAATTGAATTACGCCCACCACTTGTATATTTGTCTGCAAAATTTCTAATTCTAGCCAATGCCCCTCTTTTTGTACTCGCTCCTTTAAGATTATCAAAGAGGATTTGGTGACCAGCTTTACTAGCTCTCTCTGACACACCTGCGGCCAATTTTTTTCCACCAGCATGCGGTCCGCTAAGTATTTTTCCAGGATTCTTTGGATCTGGAACATTTTGAAAATGCACATCCTTTGTCGGCGTGGTCACTTTTTTTAGTTCTTCGGCACTAAACCCCAAATCTTTCGCCTTGTCTGCCATGGACACGGGGAACCACTCATGGGAGCCTCTCAAAACCTCCCCACATCAGCAACATCCGCGAGCAAAAGATAAAGTCCCCGCATGATCACCCCACGCAGTGCCCTGAAGTTCAACCTGTTCGCCGATGCCTCGCGCAAACGCAAGATCGATGACGTCGGCGACTCGTTGCGGGTGATCGCCCAGCACATCGATTTCGGGGCGCTTGCCGCATTGGTCGATGCCTTCATCGAGCGCAGTGATGGCCATAGAGGTGGAAGACCCGCCTATACCACCGAGGTCATGGTGCGCATTCTGGTCTTGAAGCGCCTGTACAACCACTCAGACGAGCAGATGGAATACCAACTGCTCGATCGCATGAGCTACCAGCGCTTTTGCCTGCTGCAGGACTCAATGAACGTACCCGACCGCAACACCATCTGGCGCTTTGGCGAGTGCATCGGTGTTGATGGTGCAACGGCACTGCTGCAAGGTGTGGACGAGCAACTGCATCGTCATGGCTATATCGCCCGAGGTGGTCAGGCAATCGACGCCACGCTGATTCCGGCACCCCGCCAGCACATCAACAAAGACGATCGCCGCAAGCTCGAAGAAGGCGAGCAGCCGGACTGGAGCGATGCAAAGCGCCGCCAGAAGGACATCGACGCGACCCATACAAAGAAGCACGGTAAGCACTACTTCGGCTACAAGCTCAGCGTGAGCATCGATCACAAACACGGCTTTATCCGGGGCGTTGCCACGGGCACGGCGAGCGAGCACGACGGCCATCACTTTGACGAAGTACTGGATCAGCGCAACACGGGCAAAGTGGTCGATGCCGACAAGTCCTACCCGAGCGCGCAAACGGCAAGAAATGCTGGGCGCACTGGGCTTCAAGGACGGCATCCAGTGCAAGGCACAAAAGGGCAAGCCGCTGAGCGAATGCCAGGAGAGGCGCAACCAGCGCATCGCCAAGAGAAGAGCCAAAGTCGAGCACGTGTTCGCGGGTATCCGTCACATGGGCGGCAAGTTTCTGCGCTCGATTGGGCAGGCACGAGCCACAGCCACCATGACGACGATGGCCGCTTGCTACAACTTGAAGCGCCTGGCTTCGTTCCTGGAACGCAAGGTGGATGTGTTCTTCAAAGCCACACCCTCAAAGAGGCAGCCACGTGCGCAGACGGCGTAAGGGCTGGAAAACTGGCTGAAAGAGGCCGAAAACCGATTGAAAACGTTCAAATTGAGATTTTTGAATGCGGCTGCGTCGTCGCGTTCGGATTGGCTACCGAAATGGGGGGGTTGTGAGAGGCTCCCCGAAGTGAATGACCTCAAGATCGTGCGCTCACTACCTCGCTGAAATTACACTTCAGCAGCACCAGAAAAATAATCGGGTCTATTTACATCGAAACATTTCCTCAATGGAAATCAGATTCTCCGAATCATCATCAAATACTTCATACTCAACTCCTGCCAATAAAAAAAGAAATGCATTGCACAATTTAGCACTCCACCCCACCAGAATCACACGCACATCTGAGGCACTACGGATTAATCGCACATCGTAACTCCAAGTCCCACCTAATTCTACATCCTTGAAATCCAAAAAATTTTCGGCTTGGTGAACATCAATCTCAACGACGCCATGTAATTCACCGGAAATGAAATCAAATAAATTATCGATTTTTGAATCTTTATTTAAGATAGTATACTCATAGCTCATACCTAACTCCCATCTCCATGTGGACGCCCCCTAACCACTGGGAGGTCTGATGGATTCTTAATACCAATATGTGTCTCATCCCCTACGGGCCTTACCTTCCCGCGGTCATTCAATTGCCGCCCAGAACTGTCTTGTTTATGTACATGAGCATTATTTCCTGATTTATACCCCGACGGGCTTGCATTTCCATGCTGATGAACTCTTACCTCTGATCCATCAGCATGACGCCACGTTCTATTTGAAGCATTGTTGGGATTTGCTCTACGAAATCCTGCCTTCGCCAATATTTTTTCAACATGAGCAACCGATTTACCCCTCAATTGAGGAAGAGTGCTTGCAGCACAGGTCCAACCTAATGGATCAATCCAAGAAATAGGATTAGGCGAGTAACTCCCTAAATTAGTTCCCCCACCCAACCCAATCGGATCCGGACAAACAAACCGCCCCACATCCGCATCGTAGTACCGGAACGTGTTGTAGTGCAGCCCCGTTTCCCTGTCCAGATACTGCCCCTGGAACCTCAGATTCTGCTGCCTTTCATCCTGCGCGGTCGGGCTGTCCCCTTCGTCCAATGGATGAACCACACTCCCGCCGAGCGTTTTGGCTTCCCACTCCTCCGACACCGTCGAGCCCCACGTCTTGTAGCTCGCCTGCCAGATCACCTGACCTTGGGCATTGGCCAGCTCCTGCGGCATGCCGACCTGGTCGGTGTGGAAGTAGTAGACATTGCACAGCCGCGCGTTGTCGTCCGTTCCTGTCTTGCGCACTGCGTTCGGTGACGGGCTCAGCACTTGCCAGTACTGCGCCTCAAGAGAGTCGTTTGCCGCAGATTGTTGTGATGTGGGCTGTATTCCACCTGTCGGATCTACCTCTCTGGATTCACCCAAGACGGGATCATCCGTCGTCTCCAACCCGCCCTGCTCCGTGCTCTCCCCATCCGCATCCAGCCGCGCCAGCGGCGCGTAGCTGTCCGGCTCGTACACGTAGCTGATGATCGCGCTGCCCCTGCGCTCTTCGATCAGCCGCATGCCTTCCCAGATGAAGACGGTCTTGCCGAAGCTGTCGTGTTTGGCGACGCGTCTGCCTATCGCGTCGTAGTCGAATTCGGCTATTTTCTACTGAAAATTAGCTTTCAAAATTTATTTCATTACTCAACCTAAAAAAACCCTTACCTACTGAATACTCTCCAACACTCAATAACCCATCAATCAACCCATGCTCAAAAATGGAAACCAATGACGCAGGCTGAATTTCATAATTTCTATTAAATTGGGCCCGACTTATGTCGCCAACATCCTCAGAAGAATTCCAATAAAAATCTCCATTTTTAGAAAAAAAATAGACTCTCTCATCAAAGAAACCGGGTATCTTTGCCAATATTGAAACTTGATTCGATACTTCGCTAAAATATGAAAAAAATGAGCCCCCATTTTTGTCAAATTTAAGATAAATTCTATTTGAATCCTTAGTTGTTCTATCGAATTTTCGTACCAGATCAACCACACCACCATAACCTTGGTTACAAATATCAACAAGAGCCGCCGATTTGATAGACATTGACTTCTTCAATTGCATCCCATTGGCGACGCCAACATCTCTTAGCTCTTTCCAAATAGTTTCATACTCATCACAGAAAAAGCAAATTTTTCCAGAATTAAACCCAGGAATTACAACTAATTCAACTCCATCACTTCTTCTTTCGAAGTGACCAGAGTCTTGGTATATGAAATTAACTTCATTCATACTAATTCGACAAAATGAATAATAAAACTCAAGGGACTGGATAAGAGGTCACAACTTCATTTGAATTTGGCTTGGTAATCACCAGCACATGATCCAGAACTCGACCGTGACCTGGCAAAGATGCACTCCCACCCTGTTTTCCTGCATTTGGCATTGGAATTTTATATACCCAATTACCGTTCCCCTGCACTACGGGTTGAATACCTTTTTCCTTGGCTATTTTCCATGCTTCTGCAGTTTTATTTATCGGATTACCATTAAAAACGCCGTGTTCAACGTTTCGATTTGGCTGGTCTGATCCATGCCTTCGCACGTGATCCTTGCGACTCAATCCGTCCCGATCCCTCGCGCCATTCCACTGTAAAGGCTTTTCTGGTCCGCAGCCAATCCACCCCAATGGATCAATCCAAGAAATCGGGTTTGGCGAATAGCTTCCTAAATTTGTCCCGCCAAATAACCCAATCGGATCCGGACAAACAAACCGCCCCACGTCCGCATCGTAATACCGGAACGTGTTGTAGTGCAGCCCCGTTTCCCTGTCCAGGTACTGCCCCTGGAACCTCAGATTCTGCTGCTTTTCATCCTGCGTGCTTGGGCTCTCCCCTTGATCCAGCGGATGAACCGCCGTTCCCCCGAGTGTTTTGGCTTCCCACTCTTCCGACACCGTCGAGCCCCACGTCTTGTAGCTCGCCTGCCAGATCACCTGACCTTGGGCATTGGCCAGCTCCTGCGGCATGCCGACCTGGTCGGTGTGGAAGTAGTAGACATTGCACAGCCGCGCGTTGTCATCTGTTCCTGTTTTTAGTGGAGCAGTCGTTGACGGGCTCAGGGCTTGCCAGTATTGCGCTTCGAGGGAGTCATTCGCTGCTGGTTGCTGCGACCTTGGTTGTACCCCGTTTGTTGCATCTGCCTCCTTGGATTCACCCAAGACGGGATCATCCGTCGTTCCCAACCCGCCTTGCTCCGTGCTCTCCCCATCCGCATCCAGCCGCGCCAGCGGCACGTAGCTGTCTGGCTCGTACACGTAGCTGATGATGGCACTGCCCCTGCGCTCTTCGATCAGCCGCATGCCTTCCCAGATGAAGACGGTCTTGCCGAAGCTGTCGTGTTTGGCTACGCGTCTGCCTATGGCGTCGTAGTCGAATCTCGTGGTCTGGGTGGTGGCGTGTTCGGTGCCGGGGCGCCGCGTCGTGGTGACTTCCACGAGGTTGTTTTCTTCATCCCACACGAAGCTTTGGTCCGTGTGTTTGCCGCTGAGCTTGCGGATCAGTCGTGCATGACCGTCGTAGAAGTAGCGTTTGTCTTCGAACACCCGCACTAGGTTGTCGCGCACGTAGCCGCGCTGCGACAGAGCCGTGCCTCTTTGCACGGCCTGCTGTGTTGCGCTGTCCTGGATGTTGCCTGCGGGGTCGTAGCCGAAGCTTTCATTGGCCGCTTGTGGCAAGGGGTTGCGCACGCCTTGCAATTCGCCGTGCTGGGTCTGCAGGATGCGGCCCGTGGCGTCGTATTGATGGGCGGTGTCGCCCTGCAGGCTGTGGCGGCTGGCGCGCAGCTCGCCCGCCTTGTCGTATCGCCATGCTTTGACAAGGCCTTGCAAGCCGCCACGTGATGCCGCGCTGGATGCGGGCTGGGTCAGGCTGTCCAGTGTCTGTTGCCATGCCTTCGCTCCGGGGTCCCTGGGGCCGAAGGGCTGACTGGCCAGCGTGCCCGATTGGCTCCATGCACCGGTCATGCGACCGACGGGGTCGTATGCATATCTCGTGTGGGCTCGGCCTTGCGTGCGCAGGGTTTCCTGATGCAGCTCGTCGCGCTCTATGTCGCAGATGAGTTGATGCACCGCTTGAGCGTCGGGGGCCGCCCCGCTGCGCTGGCTCAGGTTGATCTGGTGGAGATGGCCCGAGCCGTAGTACAGATAGTTCAGCGCCCGCATGCTGTTGCGCGCTGCGATATCAGGCAGTTCTGTCTGAGTGCGGTTGCCGAGCGGGTCGTGGCTATGGCGCAGTGTGTGGGACTGGCCGCTCGTGTGGTCCGTGGCTGTTTCTGCGACGAGGTTGCCGACTACGTCGTATGCGAACTGGTTGCTATGCAATGGGATCAGTTCCGGCGCATCTTCTTCAGCCGAACTTGCTGCGATGACCTTCAGCTTGCTTGCGCGGACCAGTTGGTCTACTGCATCGTATTGGTAGTGATAGTGATGTGAGGCGGTGCGTTTTTGAACCAGGCGACCGGCTGCATCGCGCAGCAGCTCCGTGCGTCTGGCGTGGTTGGCCGTACCTGAGTCATCTTGTTCTAAGTGGTCGCCCCAGCCAGCGATCTCTGGGGTCTGACCTTGTACCGTGCTCCCAGTGCTGCTCTGGATGTCGTCGCCCACACCGGCATGGTGGGTGACTGCCGTGGGCCAACCGTTGCGGTCGTATTCCACGGTGACGCGTTGCCCACCCACGCGATGTTCCTGCACGAGGCGATCGGCGGCGTCGTACTCAAAAGCGAACGATTCGCCATTTTCGTTGGTTAGTTGGGACAGGCGCAGCGCAGCGTCGTAAGCCAGCGTTACCTGACGGCTTTCCGCGTCGACGCGATTGAGCAACTGGCTGCGGCGGTTGTAGCAGAACTGGGTGGAGCGACTCAATGGATCATTGACGGTGAGCAGTCGCCCGGCACCGTCGTAGTCGTAACCCCAGTGCGCCCCGTCCGCTTGCGAGACGCTGCGCAACTGGCCCAAGGCGTCGTGGATTTCCCGTGTCACGTTGCCGGCCGCATCGCGTTGCGACTGCCTGTTTCCCCAGCCGTCGTATTCATACTCCGTGGTACGGCCAGAGCAGTCGGTGTAACTACTCAGAAGTGCTCGCTCATTCCAGCGCAGTCGCTTGATGCCGCCTTTCGCGTCCTCGATCTGCAGCGGCAGGCCGCGCTTGTCATAGACGTAGGTCGTGGTGTGACCATCGGGCTCAGTGATGCTGGTGGTGTTCCCACATTCATCGTAGGTGAAAACCGTCGCGGCTCCAGAGGCACCCGTGATCTGCCAAGGAGCGCCGAGCTCGGTCCACAACGTGACCTCCCTACGCCCCAAGGTATCCGTGACGACGCTGGGCATGCCGAGCGTGTCGTATGCGCACTCCTCAGTTTGGCCCTCGGGCAAGGTGATGCGGCTGCACAGATGCAGATCGTTGTATTCAAACCGCCATTGCGCCTGCAATGGGTCGGTATAGCACTCGGTTTCGTAGTCAGCGTTCCACCGCCACTCGGTGACTCGCCCCAACTGGTCCATCACGACCGTATTGCCAGAGGCACCTGGCCGAGTGGGCAAGTCGTAGTGCACTTCGTAGGCTTCACCGTCGTTCGTCCAGTGCCGAGTGACGCGTGGGCGGTCAGCGAAGGCTTGCCACTCATAGTGGCATTCGAGCCCTGCAGCATCACCGTGCATGCAAAGCAGCCCAGACTCTTCATAGGCAAAGTGTCTGACGACATCGCCCTGCCGGTTTCGCACCTGGCTGAGCTGCCCTCTATCCGTATAGGCATAGCTCACCAGGATTCCGGGGATCTCTCCAGAGGCTCCCGTAGCCAGACGAATTTGACGAACCCGTTGACCCAGTCCTTCGTAGTCCAGAGCGATCAGACGCCCGGTGTTGTCGGTGATGGATTGAAGCCGTCCGTCGTCGGCACGCGCGAATTGCTGAAAATTGGCATTACCGTCTTCGATGCGTTCCAACCAGAGCGACTGCGTCCCGATTGCTTCGGTCGCCTCATCTTCAAACAGATAGAAGTAGCCGCCCAGCTTTTGAAGCAGATACCGGCCACCTTCCGTCTTGCACAACCAAAGGCCCTCGACCGGGTTGTAGACAGCTGTACCGGGCTCCAGATCTTCGAAACGTGTCTCGCGTGCGGTTTCATCGATGAATACGATCTCGCGAGCAAGGCCTTCGCGCGGCCGAATCTGGAGCTGGATTTCAAAGCCTGTGCTCCAGCCCATGCCGAGACTTGTACTCGTGCGCCTGTCATGGCTGCCGTAAAAACGGCTCCAGACAAACGGCAACGCGCCGGGAAGGGTAATGTCTGCATCTTCGGCAAGAAACTTGATACCTGTGGCTGCATGAACCGGATTGCCGAAGGTCTGCGACATCAAGCCGTAAGCACTCCAACCTGCATTGCCGGCCTTGGCCAGCAGACAGGGCAAACTGGCTTTCATCTTCCACGCATTGCGCAGGCATTTCGCCGCATTTTTCAAATTGCGCAGTTCGATGAGGAACACTGCGGCGCGCAGCAGGAACGGCACCTCATCTGCAACCGCTCTTACGCGTGCAGTCGGACCACCGATGAACACATTGGGTGACCCTTCCGCGATCTGGGCACCGCAGGTGGTTTTTTCAGTTTTGCGGGACGCCACGCAACCGTTGACGAAGACGATCTCAGAGCCCTCAGCCAAAAAGACCGTAGGACTGTCCTTGCTGCATACCGCGATATCAAACGGAATATCGGCAGAGGCACGGGCCGCCCCCGTTGATTTGGAGTTGATGAAAACATCCAACGATGCCGTCGATATTTCACCAGTGATGGTCAGCTTTTCCGGCACCAGCCAATCTGCAAGCTTGTCTCCCAAACCAGCGCCCAAGTATCCGCCGACGAATTTGGCAGCGCCAATCGTCAAAACGACCGCAAGCGGCGCACCCACCCCGACGGTTGCGCCCGAGAGGGCCAGTCCCGCCGTAGCTACGGCGCCGACAACCGCCGCACCCACAACGCCGCCTACAACCGTTCCCACAAACTTTGCAAGAAATCGCGCAGTTGCGTTGGTATGCGCGATGGGGTCATGCAATCGAGCTGCTGGACTGACTTTCATGCCCTACCCGTTCAAAAATTGAAACTACCGAGCGTGAACTGCCAGCTCTTTTCGTCTTCGGCATCGAAGGCGAGAGACGAAGACATGGCCAGCACCAGAATTTGCCCGGTGGGCGGGAAGACGAGAATGGCTTGGCGCTGGTGCACTTTCGCACCGTTTTGCTTGTACTCGAATGCAATCTCGATGGCTTCGGTCGCGTTGCGCTCAACATTCACATTCAACGTACGCCTCCCATGCAGCTTGAACCCCGCCATCTGCGCCTGCAGGCTCTTGATCTGGCGACTGACATAGGCATCC
This sequence comes from Diaphorobacter sp. HDW4A, assembly GCF_011305995.1. GTDB lineage: Bacteria > Pseudomonadota > Gammaproteobacteria > Burkholderiales > Burkholderiaceae_C > Diaphorobacter_A. Next base: position 2,632,173 of record NZ_CP049910.1, read on the forward strand.
AGGGCCTCCTGCGGCTGGAGCAGATCTCTGGAAATCACAACGTTCAAGCCATCGCCGCTCTTCGTTCCAAGCAGATTGATGGATTGATCGATCAATCCATCAGGTACCTCAATGCTTCCCTCGTTGAATACATATTTCATATTTCAAACTCCGCATTTCAAGAAAATCGCCCCGACATACCTTCGACCACGAAACCCAACAAATTCCAATGTCGATCAGCGCTTCTGCCCTGCGGGAACGACGACCTTTTCGCCTTTGGCGCGCATCTGGTCGCGCATAACCTCTGGTGAATCAGGGGGCCATTTCATGCCCTTGGCGACGAACTGCTCGCGCAGCTGCTCGAACTGCGTTCGCAACGGACCCGGCTGCAAAGAATCCAGCTTCCTCTTCACCGACCAACCGAGAGTGACCCCGTTCACGGTATAGGTGTCCACCTTTGCGCCTTGCTGCACCAAGTACAGCGCAATGTTGACGTGATTCACAGTGATGGCTTCGTACAGCGCCGATCCCCCGATGCGATCACGCGCGTTGATGTCCGCACCTCTTTGCTGGAGCAACTGAATCAGTGCCAATGAACCACTGCCAGGACCGGCGGCCTTCTGCAGCAGCGTCGTTTCCGATGAACTCTTTTTGTTGGGCGACATGCCGCCATCGAGCATGGCCTGCAACAGCTTCAGACCCGTGGTGTCATCGGGATTCGTCCTGCTCATGAAAACGTAGTCGAGCGGACTGCCGAAGTCCTTGATCGGATTGGCCGCCGGGTCAGCCCCCAGCGATACCAAGGTCTTCACGGCTTCGATATTGACTTGCCCAGGCTGGATCGCGAACCACAGCAAAGTCATGTCCTGCCGACCCGGCTGGTTCACGTTCTGTCCGGTGGCCAGTTGACGCAGACGCGCCATGTCGTTGGATTGGATGGCCTGCGCCATTTCCAACATCCGCCCCTCAAAAAATTGCTCGGGATTAGTGGTTTTCATCATCTTGCCCATTCCTTGAACTTGCAATCCCCCCGTGAGCGCACAGAGTGCAAGCAATGACTTGCACCATTGGCGACGGACAAAGGACTGACTTGGTGTTTGTTGCATACAGCTCAGTTTTTAGGACCTGCGGAATTCAACTGGTTCATGCTGTTCGCACTGGAGCTCTCCAATGCGCGAACCGACTGATCGATGCCATGGCGCGATACAGGACTGCCCGTACCCGGCAGGGTTTGCGGTACGCCCACCGCATCGGGCATGCCCGCAGCAAGCCCCACTTTACCGAGTCCGCCCACCACGGCGCCAACAGGCCCCGCAACCACGCCACCACCAGCCATCGCGCCGAGCGTGCCACCGACGTTCTGCTCCTGCGCGCCAGTCAACACATCTCCATCGATTCGATAGGCCTGTATGTTCTCCGTTGCGGGGACATGCATGGTGCCACCATATTTCTCGACCGTTCCGCTGTTGAGCCCCGATGAGTTGAATGTGGTGGCTGGCTGGCCACTTGCTCGCGACGCTGCGGACGCCATGCCTCCGCCAAGCGAGTGCCCGGTGAAATCAACTGCTGCGCCAGAATCGCCCACTTTGGTGCCAACGCCCACTGCACTCTCAAAGTAGTCCGAGTGCAGACCCACACCCTGCTGAAGATTGTTCTTCCAGTCCTCCATTTCGGACATTCGGGTTCCGCGGAATGCCACAACCGGCTTGGCGTCAGGTCCAAACACTGCAGGGTCGGGCTCATAGACTTGGGTGCCGTATTTGAGGTCTTCTTTTTTGAGCCCATACTTCTCCAACGCCGCATCATCACCACTGATATTGCCCCACCCCGGCGGCGCGCCCTTCTCTGGCGCGTAGGTGTTCTGTGACAGCTTGGCCATCTGCAGCGCATGGGCGTCGTTTTCGGCTTTCGCAATGTCTGCAGCCATCTTGTCACGCTCGGGGCCCGGGGGCATCTGCGCGAGCTGCTTCTTCGCATCGGCCAACTGCTGCATCTGCATCGTCAATTGAGCTACCGGGTCCACAGGAGGCGCTTCCGAGCCCACTGGAGCCGCACAGTTGAGCAGGATCTTCCCACCGCGCTCGTCGAGTTCTTCTGTGAAGCTGAGCAAGCCCTTCTTGCCTTGCAGCACGATAGTCCCGTCAGCAAGCAAAACGATTGCGGATTCTCCGCACACCAAGGCGATGCGTTGGCTGGCCTTGATGAAGACGTCCTCGGTCTTGCCATGCACCAGCACCGACTTCTCGCCGACCAGATTCGCGTTGGCGGCGGTAGATGTCATCGATGCATCCGCCTTCGCAAGGATGTTTGTCGCGCCAGTCAACGAGTGCGAAATGATGTCGCCCGCAGACACTGTGGTGATTTGCCCGCCACTGCTGACCTGCGTGACGATGCCGTTCTTCACGAGCTGGGTGTACTGTGCACCGGTGGTCACCGTCATCGGCCCCTGAGACCGCATGGAGACGCTTTGTCCCGAGCTCACGACCACTGGCTTGGGACTGATCATCGTCTGCCCCTCCGGGCTGACGATGGAGACGATGGGCTTGTCGATCTTTTTCGACAGATCCAGCATGTTCTGGGCATCGGCCAACGCGGGATCCATGTCACTGGAAACGCTGGACTCGCCACCGCCTTCATCTCCACCACCCAAGGCGGACGCGGCCGTGTTGACCATGCCTGCGATGCCCGCAACGCCTCCTAGACCACCCATGCCCCCCGCGCCGCCGCTCATTCCGCCCACCATTGATGCGATTCCCGGCAGACCTTGCATCAGACCGCTGAAATCACCGCTCTTGCTCTTGATGGTGGAGGCCAGTATTCCCTTGGTCGCGTTGATGGCCTGTTCGGTTTCCTGAATCAGCGAACGGCTTTGCGCCAGCGTCTCGCCCATGAACTCATGCCCGTCCGGACTGTCATGCGAGATCTTCTGCTTGAAGTCCGACGTATAGGTCGTAATCAGCAGGCCTTTGTCGGCACGGATAGCGCCCCATTCATTCGTACGCAATTCAAACCCGTAGCTGCGCTTGGCCTCCGAGCCCTGATTCAACAGATAGCCCATGTGCAGATGCGTATTGCCATGGTCGCTCGACAACTCCAGATGCTCAATGCCCTTCTGGTCTTCAAAGCGCAGCATGTTCTTGCCGCCGCCGCCTTTGCTCCAGTTGGTCTGCGTGCCCGACTGCGTCTTGTGTTTAGGCAATTCCCACGGAGGCATCTGCAGCGCGTTGTAGACACGACCGGTGATGATCGGGTAGTCCGGATCGCCGTTCAGAAAATCGACGATCACCTCCTGACCAATGCGCGGGATGTGCATGCCGCCGTAGTTGCTGCCCGCCCAAGTCTGGCTCACACGGATCCAGCAGCTGGAGTTTTCATCCATCTTGCCGTAACGGTCCCAGTGAAACTGCACCTTCACCCGGCCGTACTTGTCGGTGTAGATTTCCTCGCCAGCCGGGCCGGTGATCACCGCAGTCTGTGGGCCAGTGGTATGCGGCTTGGGCGTCACGCGCTGGCTGCGGTAGGGCACGCTCTTGGGCACGACGTTGAAGCTGATGCGATAGGACGTCGGGCTGTCGATGCCCGCGCGCTTGCCAGCGCCCGAGCCGCCCGCACCGTCGCTGCGACGCACGTTTTCTTCGAACCGGTAATACGCCGATTCGATGAGGTATTCCTTGTTTTGATCTTCTCGCGGATAACGAGTCAAAGTAAAAAGGTAACCAGGAGCAATATTTCGCGCATTTCCCTCACCTTGAGCTACTTCTCGTTGCGCCTTTTGCTGTTCGATTCGTACTCGCGCATAGTTCTCGCCGTCGCCTGTTTCGGTATATCCACCGGGCCAGTCATAGAGTTCACGGCTGTCTTCCGTGTGGCCTGCGGGCTGCTGTTGCTTGGTGTCGAGGATGGCCTTCGGTTTTTCGAAGTCGTAGTCGTCTGCTGCAAAATGGCCGCTGGCGATGTCTTCGGCAAAGCTCCAACCGTCGATGAAATCCTCATCATGCACGTGCGCCGCCCGGTCGCCTGAGTAGTACGTGATGGTGCTCGGCCCACTGGGCAGCGGGCTGTGGCTGCCGATGTCGTCGGCCAGCACCAGCTTGTGGCTGCCCTGGCTGTGCTCAAAATAGAAGTAACCACCCTCGATCTCGAGCAGCCGGGCGACAAAATTGAAGTCCGTCTCGCCGTACTGGACCATGTAATCCCAGGTGCGATAACTACCCGTGAGCTTGTCCTCGATGGTGAAGCCATAGGGGCCAAGCACTTCCTTGATGATGTCTGGCACCTTCTTGAACTGGAAGATCTTGAAGTCCGACCGACGCGTCGCATGCCATAGCCACGGCCTCAGTACAGCTTCGTAGCTATAGAAATCACCATCACGCCCGATGTAAGTGAATTGCGTCACCTGTCCCGAGAGGAACCGCTTTCCTCCCCCCCCGAGCTTGGTAGTCAGATCCACTTCCACGCTCATGTCCTTGCCGAGCAGGCTTTTGGCGGAGATCGATGCGCTCTGGCTGATCAGCCGAACGCGGTACTCGAAAAGACGCGATATCTGCTCGCTTCCCTCCAGCGAACGGAACTCCAACTGCTCGCCCAATGGACTGTGGGCGATAAAGGTGCGATTCATTCCTGAAATCTCCAGTGGCTGCCGTGTGGTCGATCCGAGCCGACGAACGACACAACATTGTTTGCAACATTTATCTTACGATAGCAAAAACTTGGTATCAAATACACAACGATAGCTGAAGGTCATGTAACATCACTTAAACAAAATTGATGTAGATTACAAAATAGATTGCTAATATTTATCGCATTCTGCAACTTCTGACAGCATTGGTTGGACGAAATATGACCACTAGCATGAACATGAAGCAGCGTCTCGCTGCGAGAGGGAAAAGCGGCCAGAAATTCATCGCCCGCAATCGAGCGCCACGCGTACAGATCGAGTACGACGTGGAGGTCTACGGTTCGGAGAAGAAGATTCAGTTGCCTTTTGTGATGGGTGTGATGGCGGATCTCTCCGGCAAGCCAGCCGAAGCGCTGCCCGAGATCGGGGATCGCAAGTTCCTGGAGATCGACGTTGACAACTTCGACGCCCGCATGAAGGCCATCAAGCCGCGCGTTTCCTACCAAGTCCCAAACACGCTGACCGGCGACGGCAACATGGCCGTGGACATCACCTTCGACAGCATGGACGACTTCTCGCCCGATGCAGTCGCCAAGAAGGTGGATGCGCTGAGCAAGCTGCTGGATGCACGCACCCAGTTGGCCAATCTGCTGTCGTACATGGACGGCAAGTCCGGTGCGGAAAACCTGATTGCCAAGGTACTGGCCGATCCGGCTCTGATGAAGGCGCTGTCTTCGACGCCGAATCAGCAGACGGCCGAGAAATCCCCGGGAAATGAAGAGCAGTAATCGGCGTCACTCACGTTGCCGCTCCTAACCAATTTCGAGGAACATCAGAATGGCAGTCACTGAAAAACAAGGTCTTGCACAGTCAGCAACGCTCGAAAGCGATGCATTTGCCTCGCTGCTGAACAAGGAATTCAAGCCGAAAACGGAACAGGCCCAGGAGGCCGTTGTCTCCGCCGTTCGTACGCTGGCCGAGCAGGCTCTGTCGAACACCAACATCATTTCGGCAGATGCTTACCGGACCGTTGAAGGCATGATTGCGGAGATCGACCGCAAGCTCTCCGAGCAGGTTAACCTGATCATTCACCATGAGGACTTCCAGCGTCTGGAAGGTACATGGCGTGGTCTGCACTACCTCGTGAACAACACCGAGACCGACGAAATGCTGAAGATCCAGATCTTCAACATCAACAAGAAGGACCTTGGCCGCACGCTGCAGCGCCACAAGGGCATCCTGTGGGATCAGAGCCCCATCTTCAAGAAGGTCTACGAGGCGGAATATGGTCAGTTCGGTGGCGAGCCCTTTGGCTGCCTCGTGGGCGACTACCACTTCGACCACAACCCGCAGGACGTGGCACTGCTGACCGAAATGTCGAAGATCTCGGCGTCGGCGCACTGCCCGTTCATCGCCGGTGCTGATTCCAGTCTGATGCAAATGGAGTCATGGCAAGAGCTGGCCAACCCCCGCGACCTGACCAAGATTTTCGGCAACACCGAATACATAAAATGGCGCGCACTGCGTGACTCGGACGACGCACGTTATCTGGGCCTGACGATGCCGCGTTTCCTCTCGCGCCTGCCCTACAGCACGAAGGAAAACCCGGTCGACGGCTTCGACTTTGAAGAAGACACGGCCGGAGCCAACCACAACAATTTCTGCTGGTCCAACTCCGCTTATGCGATGGCAACGAACATCAACCGTTCGTTCAAGCTCTATGGCTGGTGCACATCGATTCGCGGGGTGGAATCCGGCGGCATTGTGGAAGACCTGCCAGTGCACGTTTTCCCGAGCGACGACGGTGGCGTGGACATCAAGTGCCCCACCGAGATTGCGATCAGCGATCGCCGCGAAGCGGAGCTCGCCAAGAACGGCTTGATGCCGCTCGTGTATCGCAAGAACAGTGACGTGGCCGCCTTCATCGGTGCCCAGTCGCTGCAAAAGCCTGCCGAGTACTACGACGCCGACGCGACGGCCAATGCCAATCTGTCCGCACGTCTGCCGTACCTCTTCGCATGCTGCCGTTTTGCGCACTATCTGAAGTGCATCGTCCGCGACAAGATCGGCTCCTTCAAGGAGCGTGACGATGTGCAGCTTTGGTTGAACAACTGGATCATGAACTACGTCGATGGTGATCCAGCCAACTCATCCGAAGGCGTCAAGGCAATGAAGCCTTTGGCCGCTGCTGAAGTGGTGGTTGAAGAAATTGAGGAGAACCCTGGCTACTACTCGGCCAAGTTCTTTCTGCGTCCTCACTACCAATTGGAAGGCCTCACGGTTTCCTTGCGCCTGGTGTCCAAGCTGCCTTCTGTGAAACAAGCAGCAGTGCAGCAGTAATCAGCAGTCCCCTGTTGTCAGTTGAATTGATCATTAATCCCTGTTTATCTGGAGGAAGAAAATGGCAGTTAATCGTTTGAACAGCCCTGTGGCCAACGTAGCACCCGAACAACGTGTCGGTGGTGTGGTCGATATCTATTGCAAGATCGACGGTGTCGACGGCGAAGCCGAAGACTCCAAGCACAAGGGCTGGCTGCACGTCGAGTCCATCGCAGGTGGCGTGGCCAACGCGGGTGCATTTGCATACGGCGGCGGTGGCGGCTCCGGCAAGGCGCAATGGCAGGATCTGACCATTCGTGGTCGTTTTGACAAATGCTTTGCCACGTTGATGAAGAAGTGCGCATCAGGCGAACACATCGGCTCCGTGGAAATCTCTGCATGTAAGGCCGGTGGCTCGCAGCAGGAATTCCTGAACATCAAGATGACCAATGTGCTCATCTCGTCCCTGAACCTGTCTGGCGCTGAGTCCACCGAACCCATGTTCGACTGCGGCTTCAACTTCCAGAAGATCAAGGTCGAAGGCAAGTCGCAGACCAACTCCGGCTCCATGGGTGGTGCAGTGGTCGCCGAGTGGGACCTCAAGGCCAACACCTGATAGGTGCTCCTCGGGTTTCCAAGAGAGGGGCGCTTCGCCCCTTTTTTTCTTCCACCTTTGCCCTCTTCACATCAGATCACATGGCTGAACTCACATTGGCAGACAAGACGTCGCAGGTACAGGAAGCGATTCGCCAAAAACCTTCTGACGACAAGTTGCGCGTGCATCTGTTTCAGCTCTATGCGCAGGCTGGCAATTGGCAGAAGGCTTTGGGTCAGTTGCAGGTGGCGGCGCAACTCAACGAGACTCACAAACTGCTCGCGCAGGCCTATCGCCTCGCCTTGCGTGCCGAGCTGATTCGCCAGGAGGTGTTCGCTGGCACGCGCACGCCGCAAGTACTTGGCAAGCCCGCGCAGTGGCTCGGCTTTCTGATCGAGGCGCTGCAGATGGAGGGCAAGGGCCAGACTGAACAAGCTGCCGAGTTGCGTATTCAGGCCCTTGACGCAGCTGAAGCGATTTCCGGTCGCATCAACGAGGCTCCGTTCGAATGGATCGCCGACGCCGATTCACGCCTCGGCCCGGTGCTCGAAGTTTTTGTGAATGGCGATTATTACTGGCTGCCGTTTGAGTCCATCGTCGAAATCAAGATGGACACGCCTGAGGACCTGCGCGATCTGGTCTGGCTGCCCGCACACGTGAAACTGGTCAATGAAGGCCTGCACCCCATATTGCTGCCTGCGCGCTATCCGCTGGTGCAAGGTACGGTGGAAGACGGGCATCTGCGCTCACGCCTGACGAGCTGGACCGAAACCACAGAAGGCGACTTCATCGGACACGGAGTGAAGGTCTTCTCGACCAATTCGCGTGAGATGTCGCTGCTCGACATCCGCCAGATCCGTCTGGACTCCAAGGCCGAATAGTCCCCGAGAACCTTCTGACCGCCGTAACCAGCATGGACCGCGCAGACAGCAACGATCAATTCCACTACGGCACCGCAGACCGTCTGCTGCCGACGCTGTTGGACCGCCTGACGGATCAGGCACCGCAGCGCGACAAAGATGCAGTGAGCGAGCGCCTCGTCACGCGCAAGCAACTTCGCCAGATCATCCTGCGCGACCTCTCCTGGCTGCTCAACGCAACGAATGCCGAGACCGAGCTGATGCTCGAAGACTTCGCCGAAGCGCGCAATTCGACACTGAACTATGGCCTGCCCGCGTTCTCCGGCAAGCGGATTTCCGATGTGAAACTCACCGATCTGGAAGCCGCTATCAAGAACAGCATCCAGCAGTTCGAGCCGCGCGTGATGCCGGCAACGCTGGTGGTCAACGCCAGCCTGGCCTCGGACGACGAGGCCGCTCACAACATGGTGGTGTTCGAGATCCGCGGCCAGATCTGGGCGCAACCCTACCCCATCGAAATGCTGCTCAAATCCAGCATCGATCTGGAGACCGGCTCCGTCACCCTGCACGACCAGTTGGGAGACAACTGATGGACCCGCGATTGCTCGACTATTACAACCGCGAGCTGGCCTACATCCGCGAAATGGGGCAGGAGTTCGCGCTGGAACACCCCAAGATCGCGGGTCGCCTCGGCATGAAGGGCCTCGAAGTCGCAGACCCCTATGTGGAGCGTTTGCTCGAGGGTTTCGCGCTGCTGGCGGGCCGTATCCAGCTCAAGATGGATGCGGAGTTTCCGCGCTTTTCCCAGCGCTTGCTGGAACTGATCTATCCGCACTACCTCTCACCGACACCAGCCATGGGCATCGTGCGCATGCACCCGAGCGAGACAGAGGGCGGCATCACCGGTGCCTTCAAGGTTCCGCGCCTCACTGTGCTGCGTGCACCGATCTCGCCGGGTCAAGTGACCGCCTGCCAGTTCCGCACGGCACACGATGTGGAGCTGCTGCCGATGAGCGTCAAGCAGGCGTGGATCGAGGGCCTCGCCACCGATGTGCGCATTCCCGCCAATCAAAAGAAAGTGGCCAGCAGCCTGCACCTGGTACTGGAGACCAGCGGCGACAAGGAATTCCGCACCATCGATTTCGATGAACTGCCGGTCTACATCGCCGGCCCGTTCGACCGAGCCCTGTTGCTGCTTGAACTGATTTGCGGCCGCCTTGTGGGCGGTGCCATCAAATGGCGTGACGATGCGGGCAAAGATCACCAATCGTGGCTCGCCGCCGATCAGGTCTGCGGCATGGGCTTCGAAAACGACGAATCGCTGATTCCCTACGGCGAGCAAAGTTTCAGCGGCTATCGTCTGCTGCATGAATATTTTGCATGTCCGGACCGTTACCGCTTCTTCAAGATCAAGCGCCTGCGCCAGATACTCAAGACCGTGCGCGCGATGCGCATCGAGTTCGTGCTGCATTTCGACCGTGCGGCCACCGAGCTCGAGAAGGTGGTTTCCGACAGCCACTTTCACCTGTTCTGCACGCCCGTCATCAACCTGTTTCCCAAGAAGGGGGACCGTATCGACGTGTCGCTCGCGCACTTCGAGCACCATCTGTTGGGTGACCGCACACGTCCGCTGGACTACGAGATCTACTCAGTCTCGTCGATTCAGGGTTATGCCGCCAACAACACCGACGTGCAGACCTTCCTGCCGATCTACGAAACCTTGGGTGCGCAGGAAAGTTCGCATTCGCAGGCCTACTTCTCGCTGCGCCGCGAACCCCGCAAGCTCTCCGAAGTCGCCAAGCGCAACGGCCCGCGCACTGGCTATATCGGCAGCGAAGTGTTCGCGCAACTGGTGGATCGTCAGGATGCGCCCTACCCTCATACGCTGAGCCGCATCGCACCCGACATGCTGTGCACCAACCGCGATCTGTCGCTGTTGATCACCTCCGCGGGCGAGCGCAACTTCCAGCTTGCCGTATCAGCACCCGTACAGCGCGTGGAGCTGGTCACCACGCTCACCCGGCCAGCGGCTTCGATGGCCGAGCGCAAGGCCACATGGCGGTTGCTCAGCCATCTGCAGCTGAACTATCAGACACTCACCGACTCGACGCCCACAGAAGGCGCCAAAGTCATGCGCGAGCTTCTCCATCTGTACGCGCAGCTCAGCCGCCCAGAGACCGCGCAGCAAGCCGATGCGGTGGCGTCGGTCAACCTCACGCCGATGTTTGCACGGGTGCGACAACCGGGCCCCATCGTCTACGGACGCGGTGTCGACATCCATCTCACCGTCGATCAGGCCAAGTTCGGTGGCAGCAGTTCGTGGCTGTTTGGCGCAGTGCTCGAACGCTTCTTCGCGCGCCATGTAGGCATCAACTCCGCCACGCGCCTGAAAATGAGCACACTGCAGAACGGCCCATTCGCCGAATGGGCCACGCGCCAGGGCATGCGCCCGATGGCGTGATGCAGAGAAGCAATATGGAAAGTTCCGCATCGCATTTTCGGCACCCGTCGCCGCAGGCTTCATCGGCCAGCGCATTGTCGCAACTGGTGCGCACCACGCTGCCCCAGACCGAAGCCATCGATCTGTTCGCGCTGCTGCGCCATCTGGATGCTGCATCCCCATCGGCACGCCTTGGCGCCTCACAAACACCGCGCGAAGACGTGGTGCGACTCGGCCAGCATCCGTCCACCGTCTTTGCCCCGTCCACCCTGTACAGCGTGCGGCCCACTGGCTATGGCGGTAGACCGCTGGTGCGAATTCTCAGTTTTGGCGTCTTCGGCCCCAACGGGGCGCTGCCACTTCACCTGACCGAATATGTGCGCGAGCGGCTGCACAATCACGGCGATCCTGCGCCTGCCGATTTTGTCGACCTGTTCCACCACCGCTTCATCAGCCTGTTCTATCGCGCTTGGGCGGATGCGCAGTCTGTCGTGCAACTTGATCGTCCGGGTGTCGACAAGTTCAGTTTCTATGCGGGGGCGCTGGTCGGTATTGGGTTCGAGGGAAGCTGGCAACGCGATTCCATCGACGACAGCGCCAAGCTCTACGCCGCTGGTCATCTGGTGCGCCTCACGCGCAATCCGGAGGGGCTCGAAAAACTCATCGGCCACCACTTCGGAACAAAGGCGGGGATCACCGAATTTATCAAAAGCTGGATTCACATCGACGAGGCCGACCAGACCCGCCTCGGCAGCCTTGGGCAAAACAATCAGCTCGGCGTGAGTGCCATCGCGGGCAGCCGTCTGCAGGACGTTCAGGCCAAGTTCCGCATCTCGCTCGGCCCGATGGAACTTCGCAAGTACGAGAGCTTTCTGCCACCCGAGCTCAACAACCGCAGGCTGCGCGATTGGGTACGCAACTACATCGGCATCGAGATGGATTGGGATGTAGAGCTGCAACTGCATGCCAAAGAAGTACCGCGCACCTCGCTCGGCGGCGGCTCGCGCCTCGGTTGGACCACGTGGATGGGCAAGCGCGCAAGCGATGCGCCCGCCAACGATCTGCGGCTCAATCCGGAGCGGGATTCCAGGCGGCTGAAGACGGGTTGAGCGAACCACGAAAAGCGCCTCGCTGCGGTGACGAGAAAGCATGAAAATGGGTGTGCATCCCCACAACAACGGAGACACACCATGCAGCCATCATCCCCCGGAGCACAACTCGTTGTCTCTCACTCCCACAACGCCCAGTTCGAGCGCGGATTGCGCTCGTTCTTTGAGTACCGCGACCTGGGCATGAAGCGGGCCACCGACGGCAAGGTCGTCGCTCACGTGATCCGCGCAGCGCAGGGCGAGGAGTTCAATGGCGTACCGCATCTGCACCACATCGATTTCCAGCTCGTCTACGTGCTCAAAGGCTGGGTGGAGTTCGAGTACGAAGGTCACGGCTCCGTGCGGCTCGAGGCCGGCTCCTGTGTCTATCAGCCCCCAGGCATTCGCCACCGTGAACTCGGCCACAGCGAGGATGTGGAGATGCTGGAAATCGTGATGCCCGGCGAATTCAAGACCGAGATAGCGGAAAGCGTCGAACGCAAGGCATGACTCACGCGCAATAGCCGCATCGCCGACTCGCTTTTTTTGAGCGGGACGCCGGAATCCCTCGCTAAACTTCACAGCACAAATCAAAGTGTTACGAAGGAGTATTCATTGGCCATGCACATTTGGGACTACGCGCCGGACGCGCTCGAAGTCAGCGTCACCGAGCTGATCGTCACCACCGCTGATCAAAGCGACGACCTGGTGGACGACACCGTCCGTCAAGTGCTTCAGGACCTGCGCGAGAACTTGAAGATGGACGTGATCTTCCTCTCGGAAATTCGAGAGGGCAAGCGCATGTTCAAGCATGTCGACAACAAGCCCGGCTGCGACCTCATCGCCACCGGCGGAGGCTCGCGGCTGGAAGAGTCGTTCTGCCAATGCGTGCTCGACGGCCGCCTGCCCAAGCTGGTGCATGATGCCGAAACCCATCGCAAGAGCGCCAAGCTGCCGGACACCCCTTTTCGCGTGGGCGCGCACATCAGCGCCCCCATCGTGCTCGCCAACGGGCAGATTTATGGAACGCTGTGCACCTTCAGCACGGCAGCCGATCCCTCGCTGACCCAGAAGGATCTGCAGAAACTCGAATGCGTGGCGCGCGTGGCAGCCAAGCGCATCGACCTGCGCTTTGCAAAGGAGCGCGATGAAACCATCGCGAGCTGGCAATTGCAGCCGCTGGCCGAAGCTCCATTCAATAAGGCCTGGGGCGACAAGCTGGGTAGCAAGTAAGGCGCGAAATCCAGGGGCTACCGTGGCCGCTTCGGAGCTTTCAGTGCCCCGACGCCTTGGAGAACAGCTGAATCACCAGCACACCGATCACGATCAACGTCATGCCCGCCATGGCGGGCAGATCGAGCTTCTGGCCGTGAACCAACCAGCCGACGATGGAGATCAGCACAATGCCCAAACCCGACCAGATCGCGTAGACCACGCCCGTCGGAATGGACTTCATCACCTGCGCGAGCAGGTAGAACGAAATGCAGTAGCCAAGCACGGCCAGCGCGCTTGGCACCAGGCGCTGAAAGCCTTCGGACGATTTGAGAGCCGTGGTAGCAATTACCTCGGTGACGATGGCCGCGCCAAGCAAAAGGAATGGAGACATGACTGAAAAACCTCTGGCTCACATGGCAACCAGCGCCACAAAACGAGCCTTTGACCGCGAAGCCTAGTCGAAATATCCGTCCAAAAACGAAAGCACCAACTTGCCCCCACGTGTGGCGGGTGCAAGCGCGTCGGCCTTCCTGTTGCGCCTCCTCAGCTTCCGCTGGCCACGCAGCGCAGTTGCTGTTCACCAAGCCCCGTGATGCCAAGCCGCATCTCGTCACCCACGCGCAGGAATTTCGGCACAGGCTTCTGGCCAAGGCCGACACCCGCGGGCGTACCGGTCAGCACGATGTCGCCGGGCTCGAGCGTCATGAAATCGCTGATGTAGGACAGCATGGTCGGCACGTCGAAGATGAAGTTCTTCGTGTTGCCGTCCTGCATGCGCCGGCCATTCACATCAAGCCACAGGCCGAGCGCGTGCGGATCGTCCACTTCGTCAGCCGTCACCAGCCATGGGCCGATGGGCGCAAAGGTGTCGTAGCTCTTGCCCTTGTCCCACTGACCGCCGCGCTCCGTCTGGTAGGCCCGCTCGGAAACATCGTTGGCCAGCACATAGCCCGCTACATGCTGCAGCGCCACGTCCTTGCCCACATGCTTGAGCCGCGTGCCGATGACGATGCCAAGCTCCACTTCCCAGTCGGCCTTTTCCGATCCTGGCGGGATCTGCACGTCGTCATTCGGGCCTGAGAGCGTGGTGATCGCCTTCATGAACAGCACGGGCTCCTTGGGCACCGGCATGCTGGCTTCTTGCGCATGGTCGCGGTAGTTCAGCCCCACGCAGACGATCTTACCGACGTTGCCAATGGGGCAACCAAGCCGCACGCCCTCCTCCACCAGCGGCAGCCGCGCGATGTCGATGGCGGCGAGTGCCGCCAGCGTGCGGGGGGACAACTGATCAGGCCCCAGTTCGGACAGCAGCATCGAAAGATCGCGCACGCGCCCCGCCGCATCCACCACGCCAGCGCGCTCCGCGCCAACTTCACCGTATCTGACCAGCTTCATGACAATCTCCTTGTTATGGGTTGCCACGATGTTAGTCGCACAGCCAACGCCAAATCCGCAACCATCTCAAGACCTGATGCCCGCTTCTCGTTCGGCGATGCCCCGTGTGCCCGCCTGCGCGCGCGTAGGCCTTACCATCGGAGCAAAAGACAGAGACACGCATGACCGCTCCCGTATCGCTTCCACCCACGCCCTCGCCCTCGCACTCGCCTGCGCCCGCTCCCACGCTCAAACGCCCCGCCAATCTGCGCGAGCTGTTCTGGGCCTTCACCATGCTGGCGCTGCAGGGCTTTGGCGGTGTGCTCGCGGTGGTGCAGCGCGAGATGGTGGATCGCCGCCAGTGGATTACCAACGAAGAATTCATCGAGGACTGGGCCGTCGCGCAGATCCTGCCCGGCCCCAACGTGGTCAATCTGTCGATGATGATCGGCGACCGCTACTTCGGTCTGCGCGGCGCAATCACCGCTGTGCTCGGCATGCTGAGTATTCCGATGCTGCTGGTGATCGTGCTGGCCGTGCTCTACCAGCACTATGCCGACGTTCCGCAGGTGGCGGGCGCGCTGCGCGGCATGGGCGCGGTGGCAGCGGGTTTAGTGATCGGCGCGGGCTTCCGGCTTGCCGTTGCGTTCCGCAAGCATCCACTCGGCCCCATGGTCTGCTGGGTGTTTGCGGCCATCACCTTTGCGGCGATGGCGCTGTGGCGTTTTCCGCTGGGATGGGTGCTGCCGGTGGTGGGCGGCACGACCTGCGTGCTCACCTGGTTCAAGCTCGGGCGTGACACCGCACGCGCGGCCCAGTCCTGATCAAGCAAGGCCCGATCCATGCAAACCGCCATCACCATGCACGCCACCGACTGGTTGCACCTCTTCGTCTACTACA
Organism: Diaphorobacter sp. HDW4A; assembly: GCF_011305995.1. Classification (GTDB taxonomy): domain Bacteria; phylum Pseudomonadota; class Gammaproteobacteria; order Burkholderiales; family Burkholderiaceae_C; genus Diaphorobacter_A. Next base: position 2,647,561 of record NZ_CP049910.1, read on the forward strand.
TGATGCTGTCGCTGCTGTCCGTGGGCGGTGCCATCGCCACCGCACCCGACATGCACCGCTATCTGGTGGACGAACACGGCCTGCTCACCGATTTGCAATTCACCAACTCCATCGCCATCGCCCAGTCCGCGCCTGGCCCGAACGTGCTCTTCGTCGCCCTCTTCGGCTGGAACATCGGCATGAACGCCGCCCCCGTCGGCAGCCCCATGGGCTGGCTGCTCGGCAGCGTCGGCGTCGTGGTCTGCATGGTGGGCATTCTGCTGCCGAGCAGCACCCTCACCTTCGTCGCCACACGCTGGGCACAACAGCACCGCGAAAAGCGCACAGTGCGTGCATTCAAGCAAGGCATGGCACCGCTCGTCGTAGGCCTGCTCTGCGCCACCGGCTGGGTCCTCGCCAGCGCCCGTGGCGGCCCGCTCGCGGCATGGCCGCTATGGTGCGTGAGCGCCGTGACTGCGGTGCTGGTCTGGCGGACCAAGATTCATCTGCTGTGGCTGCTGGCGGTTGGAGCGGTGCTAGGAGCCTTGGGGGTGGTTTGAAGACCGGTGGTCGAGAAACTGAGAATGGCCAACATCAGCCTATCGCTGCGCCAACAAGTGGCTACCCTATCTGTACGACAAACCTGTGTCGACTGGAATCAATTGTTAACCACTGAATTGCGCTCGATAGTACGCAACAAGTGCGTTCGCATGCCCATGACCTATCTTATGCTCGGACTTGAGGTAAGCGAGCTGTTCCATGTGTTTTTTGTCGCCCAAGGTGTCAAGAATCTGGACCCAGTGGGCGACCGGCTTCCCGTAAGTCTTCTCAATCGAAGGGAAATAAGACGCGGGGCCTCTGACCTTTTCTTCACTTTCCATGTGTACCTCCATGCAATAGAACGGAGAGGGTTGCCCGTCTTGAGCCGCCTTCATTCTTTCGCGCGACCCTCATATCGGTGAACGTGATCGCTGAGTCAACCTTCCATGTTTGAGTATGACAGACGACTATGTGGCTGATTGCAAAAGACTGCTCCGAGTCGTTCCGCGCCATTCACGGCAACTGCGTCACCCATTCGCCGTTCTGTGCTGCGACTCGCAATCAACAAGGCATGCCACGGAAAATATCGCTGACCGCATGATGAACAGGAATGACCTAAGCCCACGCATTGCAGCAATGTAATGTTCCCGTTGCCATCCTGTCGGTGCCGTTTTTCCACAATGAACCCATCTCGCAAGCATCCGCTTCGAGGTGATTTCAACCGATTGGAAAGAAAGGCTCCGACATCATCATGCGCAAGACTCGCAACACCCTCCTCGCCTCCCTTGCTTTTGCGGCCATGGGCCTCGGCGCAGCAGGCACCGCATTTGCCAGCAGCTACATCCACTCGACCAACTCGGAGAAAGGCTACGTCGTTCACCCCGAGCACTTCAAGAGCGACAAGACCCGCGCTCAAGTGCAAGCCGAGACGGCCGAATTCGTGAAAAACGGCGGAACGGACAGCTTCCGCAGCAGCAACTATCCGCCGCTGGAATCTCAAGCCTCAACGATGACGCGCAAGCAGGTCATGGATGAACTGAAGAACGAAAGCCCCGCTCAGCGCAAGGCGAGGCTTGAAATGATTCGCGGTTGATCACCTTCACAGCGGCAAAAAGCACATTGCCAGCCAGAGACTCCTGGCTGGCAATGTGTGATGCGGATTCATCCAAGCCGCAACTTCTATCCACGCGTTGATGATCAGAAAAGCTGGCGCTACTTTTCCTTGCCCATGACGATGTCCGGCAGGATGGTCACGATGTCAGGGAACACGGTGATCAGCAGAATGCACACCACGAGGCAGAAGAAGAACGGGATGGCCGCTAGCGCGATGGTGGTGCTGTCCTTGCCGGTCATGTTCTGCAATACGAACAGGTTGAAGCCTACCGGGGGCGTGACCTCCGCGATCTCGACCAGCAGCACGATGAAAATGCCGAACCAGATCAGATCGAAACCTGCCTGCTGGATCATCGGCAGCACAACGGCACTGGTCAGCACGATCATGCTGATGCCATCAAGCGCGGTGCCCAGCACCAGATACACCACCACAAGCACACTGATCAGCGCGAATGGCGACAAGTGCATCCCGTTCACCCACTCGGCCAGCTCGCGCGGGATGCCGGTGAACGCCATGGTCTTGGTGAGAAACGCTGCCCCTGCCAAAATGAACATGATCATGCAACTGGTGCGGGTGGTACCCATCAGACCTTCCCAGAAGTTCTCCCAGGTCAGCGAACGGCTCCACAGCGCCAGCCCCAGCGATCCGAACACGCCGTAGGCCGCGCATTCCGTGGCCGTGGCGTAGCCGGTGACCAGCACGACGATGATGAACACGATCAGCACAGCGACCGGAATCAGATTGCCAGATTTGCGCACCTTCTGCATGAAGCTCGACGGTGGATCCCCTGCAGGCACCTTGCTCGGATTGCGCAGGCTCCACCAGCCGATGTAGCCCGAGAACAGCAGCATCAACAAAATGCCCGGCAGGAACCCGGCCAGAAAGATGCGGATGATCGATGCGTCAGCAGCCACGGCGTAGACCACCATGGTGATCGACGGCGGAATCAGAATGCCCAGCGTGCCGGCCGTGGCCAGCGAGCCCAGCGCCAGCTTTTCATCGTAGCCACGGCGGATCAACTCGGGCAAGGCGACCTTGCTGATCGTCGCGCAGGTCGCGGCGGACGAGCCCGACACCGAACCAAAGATGCCGCAGCCGAGAATCGTCGTGTGCATCAGGCGGCCGGGAATGCGGTTGAGCCATGGGCTCAGGCCCTCGAACATTTCCTCGCTGAGCTTGGTTCTGAACAGGATTTCCCCCATCCAGATGAACAGCGGCAAAGCCGCCAGCTCCCAGCTTGCATTGCTTTCCCAGAAGGCCGAAAACAGATTCTTGCCCGGCTGCGTGCTGGTGAAAAAGGCCTGACCAACCCAGCCACAGATGGCCAGCGTCATGGCAATCCAGACCCCGCCACTGAGCAGCAGCATCATCAGAAGCAGCAGGATGCCGCCAATCATCAGAATATCCATGGATTTCTTCCTTGATCAATGCTGTAGTTAGATGTCAGAGGAGAAATCGCCACGCGCATGCCGCTCTTCCACCACGCGCACAAAGGTCGGAACTCCGCCCCTGAGCACGATGATCAGTTCATCCACCACGGCCACCAGCAGCAGCACCGAGCCCACCGCGAAGCTCAGTTGCGGAATCCACATCGGCAGCGGCAGCAGACCCTGCGCGACATCGTTGAACTCCCAACTCTCGTAGGTGAACAGGCACGCCGACCATGCCAGATAGGCCGCAGAAACACTGCCAATCGCGAGGGAGATGATTTCCAGCGCGCGGCGCTGCGCGGGCTTGACCTTCTCAAGCAACAAGGTCACGCGCACGAAGTCGCCGTTCTTGAAGGCATAGGCCATGGCCAGAAAAGCCGCGGCGGCGCACAGCCAGGCCACGACGTCGTTGATCGCGCCAGTGCGCACCCCGAACTCGCGCATGATGCTCTGGGCAATCATCAGCACGCAGATCAGGGCGATGCAACTGGCTCCCAAAACGCCTGCAGCAAGGTACAGGCGATCAAGAAAGCGGCGCAGCATGATGGGCTTGTCAGTTGCTTATTTGGCGGCTGGTGCACTCTTGCGATAAGCGCCGACGATGGCCTCACCATCCGCGCCCGACTTCTTCAGCCAATCGGAGAGCATCACATCGCCCACCTGGCGCATGTCCTGCGACAGCTTGGGCGAAGGCTTGTGGATCTTCATGCCCTTTTCTTCGAGGCCCTTCATGTAGAACGCCGTCTTTTCCTGGCTCAACGCCCAGCCGCGTTTTTCGGCCGTGGCGGCGGCAGCCACCAAGGCATCCTGCGTTGGCTTGTCGAGCGCGTCGAACGCCTTCTTGTTCACGATGACCGCGTTCTTGGGCAGCCAAGCCTGCAGGTCGTAGAAGTTCTTGATGCTTTCGTAGATCTTGCTGTCGTAGCCGGTGGAGCTCGACGTCATCATCGCCTCGACCACGCCGGTCGCCATGGCCTGCGAGAGTTCAGCAGCCTGAATCGTCACCGGCTGCGCGCCCACCAGTTCGGCGATCTTGGCAGTGGCCGGGCTGTAGGCGCGCCATTTGATGCCCTTCAGATCGGCCACGGATGCAAGTTCCTTTTTGGAATAGATGCCCTGAGAAGGCCATGGAACGGAGTACATCAGCTTCATGTTCTGCGCAGCAAGCATCTTGTCGAGCACAGGGCGCTGCGCGTCGAGCAGGCGCTTCGCATCCGCATAAGACGTGGCGAGGAAAGGAATGCCGTCTGCACCGTAAATGGGATTCTCGTTCTCGAAATTGGCCAGTAAGACCTCGCCAATTGGCGCTTGACCGCCCTGCACCGCGCGCTTGATTTCGTTGGCCTTGAACAGCGCCGCATTGGCGTGCACTGTGATCTTGAGCTTGCCACCGGTCGCCTGATCCACATCGGCCGCGAACTTGGTCAGATTTTCCGTATGGAAATTGGATGCGGGATACGCCGCTGCCAGATCCCATTTGGTTTGCGCCTGCGCCACCGCGCAGGACATGGAAAACAACGCAACCGCCGAAAGTGTGAAAAGTCCGCGCTTCATGGAAAACTCCCAATAAATGTGATGCCGAAAACCCTGCCTGCCAGTCACCCCAAACCCACTTGCACCCACCCACTCGACACCGCCGCCCGAAGCGGAACTCCACTCACGCGAATGGTGCATGCAAAGGCACATTAACCCGAAAACCACGCCGATGGCTCGCCACTGCGGCCTGAGCGTCGAAGGAATGTACCTATCGTTACTTACGGGCCGATACTAGGCATTTCCCTGAATCGTTTAAAAATTGCATGCATTTTGTTGATAATTTGCACCAATTTCAAAAAACGGAAATCGAGAGCTTCACACCACGTCGAAGTCGTGGCAGAGGCGCGCTACCCAAACGCGCCTCGTTCAGACAACGGGCACGATCAGGAGCACTGCATGTCAAGCAATAACCGTACCGTCATCGCCTCGCCAGCCCCTCCGGTGTCAGAGACCAGTGCGGAGATGAGTGAGCTGGAATTTGGACTGATCGTTGCCAGCAATGCGTTTCATCGCTGGATCACACACGGCATGTCGGCTGCGGGCCTGAAGGATCTGATGCCGTTGGACGTCATCGTTCTGCACCAGGTATCGCACCGCGCGCGCAACAAACGGCTGAGCGACATTTGCTTTCTGATGAACGTGGAAGACACGCACCTCGTGAGCTATTCACTCAAGAAGTTGCAAAATCTGGGCGTGGTGCAGGCCCACAAGAACGGCAAGGAAGTGACCTACTGCACCACCGATTCGGGACTCGAGTACGTCAGGCGCTACCGCGAAATCCGTGAAACTTGCCTCATCGGAAGTCACCTCTCCGACCAGAAGCACAACGCCGAACTCGCGGAACTCGTCAAGACGTTGAGAATGCTGTCGGGCACCTATGATCAGGCAGCGCGTTCGGCGGCATCACTCTAGGAACCCTCTGCACGAATCGATCACCAAGCAGCTTGTGTGGAGCGGTATGGGATACAAGGCGAAAGCCGCAGCCATAGCCGCAGCCATAGCCGCAGCTATCGCGAGGATTTTCCACACCGTAGACCGCCCGAGTCCACGCAAGCATGCGCCGATCTGATTCGTGCAGAGGATCTCTGACGCTCGACTCCTCACTGCATCCACCGCGCACGACGTGTCGGCGGCAGCATGATTTCTTCCTGCTCAACCACGGACTGCAGTCCGGGAGCGATATCGAACAGCACGTAAAACGGCTGCTCCGGTCGCTTGAAGGTCAGGGTGGAACGCGCGTCGAGCCTTCCCTCCAGCAGGGTCTCGCCGCTGAGCGCAATCACATCCATGCGTGCGCCGGGCATTTCATCGCCGTCGTTGTTGGCACCACGACAACGCACCGTCTGTGCATCAAGCAGCACGCAGCGGGCCACCGGCTCGTGCGCGACGGCATGGAGCGACGCGCTTGCAATGCCGATGATCAGCAGGCAGCGCAGGGTTCGGTGAACGTCAGGGTTGCGCATTGGAAGTCGTCCTTTGTTGTTCGAACCAAGCCACCGCAGCGGGCGAAACCTGGTCCATGCGCCAGAAGGTCTGATGCACGCTGCCGTCCTTGCCAGTCACGGTCAGCCAAAGTTCGCTGTCGGCGCGCAAGGTGCTTGGCAATGGAATTTCGGCTCTGCGCTCCCAGCGTTGCCCCATGAAGCCCATGCCCGTCGCGCGCGGGCTGCGCGGCTTGTTAACCTTGAGCGTCGCCAGTCGGATGTGTTGATCGCATTCATCGCAGAAGCGCAGTCGGAACTCCTTCATCGGAATATCCATGTCTACAAGTTCAGGCGGATTGCGGTCGGATTCCACGAGTGTGAAGGGCCACGGACCAGCTTGTCCCTTGAGGGCATAGCTGCGCTCGAGCGCCGGTATCTGAACGCGAGAAATTCCGGCGGCGAACACGATGATGGTGGCGAGCAACAACAGCGCGGAAATGGCCCTTGCTCTGCGTCTCATAGGCGAAGATGAGGGCACCTCTCCCGCCCCGCTATTCGACTTGACATTGCGCTGCGGCTTGTCGCGAGCGGGCGGTTGCCACGGCCAGCGCGGGAAGGTGAACACCCACGCGAGCGCCGCGATGCTGAGCCAGCCTAGCCACAACGCGATGCCGACGCCAACGTCGAGCGCACCGATGGCAAAGGCCAGCGAGAGCCCCAGCACCAGCCATCCCGCCATGCGAGCAAAACGTCGCCAGCGCCGCGCGGGCATGCGGCCCAGCAGATGCTCACCATGCCGCTCCGTCGCAAAAGCCAACGACAGAAACGCCAGCAGGCCCAAAGCGAGCACGAGCAGATGCGCGCCGGTCAACGCGTCGGGCGTCATGTCTTGCCTCCCGCGTGGATGGCCCACGCCATCGCCGTGAGCACGGCCGTCGTCACGGCCATGCCCAGCCATGCGCGCGTGGCACTGCGCGTGGTGAACACCCAGATCACCGCAACGGCATAGACGGCAAAGCCGAGCATGCTGGCCCAGAGCAGCGCCTGCGCCCGTGTGGCCGGCCACAGCTGCGCCATGAGCACCGTGGCGGCGCAAGCGAGCGCATAGCCGCCGAGTGCTGCGGCAGCCACCCGCGAAGCGACCGCAAGGCGATAGCTGGTCGGCAGGGTTTTTTCCTGACTCATGCAGCCCCCTTCGCCGTTGTGGAATGCGGTTGAGGGGTTTTCTGCGAGGCGGGGAGCAGACGCCGTTGCACCTTCACCGCCATCAGCGCGAAGAGCGCGGCCAGTCCCAGCTGCGTGAGGTCGAACCCGGCAAACACCCAGTCGCCGGCGGCAAGGCTATTGGCCAAATGGCGGCCGGTGGTGAGCGCGTTGATCACCGGCACCAGCGCGAACGCGAGACAACTTCCCCACAGCAGCTCCACCCAGGCGCGCGCAAGCGGCCGCGCCATCGCATAGAACAGGGTGCCCATCCACGCGGCGAACACCGCATGAAACTCCCATGCCGAGCGATCCGCGATCTCCAGCGGCAGCAGCCTGTTGGCCCAGAAATACGCCGCCAGCGCCAGCGGCAGACCGGCGATGGTGGCCACATTCAATATCTCCACCAAACGCACGCCGAAGTGCTCGTCTGCTTCCCGTCCGCTTGCCAGATGGTGTCTTCGGCGCTTGACGGTCCAGAGCACCAGCCCCGTGCCGATCATGGCGCAGCCGAGCAGTCCTGCGACGAAGTACAACCAGCGCCCCCAGATGCCCGCGAACAGGCCCTCGTGCAGGTTCAGCATCACGCTCTGCGTGAGCCGCGCGTCGCCGCCGGGGTTGGGCTCCGCTGGCAGCGGTGCGCCGGTGTCGGCATCAAAACGCAGCTTGGCGGGATTCCAGAAATCCAGTTGTCCGCCCTGCGCATGGGTGATGACGATTTCCGCGACCTCGCCGTCACCCACATGCCGCTCGACGACAACGGACGCGATGCGGTCCGGCCCCCACCGCTTCTCGGCCTGATCCACGAGCGCGGCGATGTCCGCCTTCGGGCGTGCGAATGGCGCGTGGGCATGGCGATCGAGCAGTTCGTCGTAGAAGGCCTTGTTGGCCGCCTGATTGCTGCCGTATTGCACGTCGCGCCCGGCGGGCATGTAGGTGAAGAGAAAGAACACCAGACCGCTGTAGGTGATCATGAGAAAGAACGGCAGCGCCATCACGCTGACGGCGTTGTGCGCGTCGAGCCAACTGCGCTGCCCCTTGCCGGGGCGGAAGGTGAAGAAGTCCTTGAAGATCCGCTTGTGCGCGACCACGCCGCTGAGCATGGCCAGCAGCATCAGCATGGTGCAGTTGCCAACCAGCCGGATCGCCCAGTCATAAGGCAGGTAGTGCAGCATGTAGTGCATGCGGTAGAGGCCGAACCCGCCCGCCGTGGCGCGGGGCTGCACCTCACCAGCCAGCAGCGCGCCAGTCCGCGGATCGAGGCGTTCGCTGCCGCTGACGCCGCGCTCGTGGCCGGGCTTGGGCGCTTCTTCCCAGCGGATCGAGAACTCCTGCCAGCCGCGCGGCGACAACGATTCATGCGGCAGCGTGATGCGCCAACTGTTGGCCGCAGGCGCGAGTTGCTCGAGGCGATCCAGCGCCCGGCCCAGCACCTGCGCTCTGTCCGCCTCGGGAATCGCCACGCGCTGCACCTGCGGCCGCTCGGGCTGCATCCAGCGCGTGATGTCGTACTGGAAATAGCCCGGCGTGCCGGTCGCAAAGACGAAGAACAGGACCCAGCCGACCACCAGCCCCGTCCAGGTGTGCAGCCAGGCCATGCACTGGCGAAAGCCTTCCTTCATCGCCGCCACTCCCCGGCTTGCTGGTCAGCCGTGATTCGTTGCGGATGTGAAAGCGGGAGATCAGAAGTCATACCGCATGCCCACGTTCACGCTGCGCGGTGCGCCCCAGGTGTAAAACAGGCCCGCAGCACTGAAATTGGTGAGTCCCGAAAGGTACTTCTTGTCGAAGGCGTTGTTCACGTTCAGGCTGAACGAGAGATGCGAGTCAACCTGGTAGCGCGCCATCAGATCGACCAGCGCGTAGGCGTCCTGAGACAGCGTGGCCGCGCTGTTGTTCACCGAGGTCTTGGTCTGCCAGCGCGTGGATGCGCCCACGGTCAGGCCGCGCATGTCGCCGTCGAAACGGTAGGTCGTGCCGAGCTTGAACTGGTGCTTGGGGTACTTGCTCGCATTGTTGAGCGAGCTGTCCTGCTGCACCAGACTGCCCTGCGCCTGCCAGCCGCGCGCGAGCTCGCCCGACAGTTCCAGCTCCCAACCGCGCCGCGTGGCTGACGAGACCGACCGATAGGCGGTGTCGCCACCGGGCGTGAGCCCGCCGCTTTCCTCCGCCGTGTTCTTGGTCTTCATCCAGAAGTGGGCGATGCTGGCGTTCAGGCGCTTGTCGAAGAACTCAGCCTTGGCTCCGATCTCGTAGGTGTTGCCCTCTTCTGGCTTGAGCGTGGTGCCGCGTTCGTCCTGCGCGGTCTGTGGCTGGAAGATGTTGGCGTAGCTCCCATACAGCGATACGTTCGGATGGACCTCGTAGACCAGCCCGGCATACGGCGTGACCACGCCGTTTTCCTTCATGTCGTAGTTCCACCAGTAGGGCGTGATGTCGCGCTCTTCAAAGCGGGTGACGCGCAGCCCGGCGATCACCTGCAGCGGATCCGCCACGCGAAAGCGCCCGGCCGCGTAGGCATAGCGCTGCTTCTGGCTGAAGCTGTTGTCGCCATAGTTCAGCTTGCTGTAGTCGGGCATGGGCAGCGCGGCGCCGCCCTGGGCCATGCTCACGCCGAGCTGGTCCAGCGGCACCAGATTGAGCGAATTGAGCGGCAGCTGCACATTGCTGTAGAAGCGCGAGATGCCCGCCCCCGCAAGCAGCTCATGCGATCGGCCAAGCAGATCAAACGAGCCCTTGACGTCCAGATTCACGGTCCAGTTGTCGGTCTCCATGTTGCGCCAGCGGCCAAAGCTCGCGCGGTCCTGATCGTAGTAGTAGCCCGCGATCATGTCGTCCATGGTCACACGCTGGTGCGAAAACTTGAGCGCCGCCGTCCAGTCATCGGCAAGGCGCTGCTCCAGACTGCCGAACAGGTTCAGCCCCTTCTGCTCGTAGCCGCCCCAGGGCGCACCGGTGTTGAACGAGCGCGGCATCCACGCCACGTCACCGCCTGCGCGCGTATAGCGCTGGATGGGCTGCGTCGTGCCTATGCCCTTGGCGTCGCGCTCGCGGTAGGTCAGGCCGACATTGAGCAGCGTGTCGGGCGTGAGGTCGGCCTCCAGCGTGCCGAACAGCATCTTGCTGCTGGACTTTTCATAGTCGCGAAAGCCACCCGAATCCATGGCCGAGGCCACCAGTCGGCCACGCACCGAACCCGATTCGTTGAGCGGTCCGCCCACATCGGCCTGCGCGCGGTAGGTGTCCCAACTGCCCGCGTTGGCGCGCACGTTGGCCTGAAAATCACGTGTCGGGCGCTTGCGGATCATGTTGACGGTAGCGCCATAGTTGCCCTTGCCGACCACCAGACCCGACGATCCCTTGAGCACCTCCACGCGGTCGATTTCTGACATGTCGTCGAGCGAGAACATGGTGCTGGTGAGGTAATACCAGCCGCTTGTGACCTGTGCCATGCCATCGGTCTGCAGATTCACACTGGTGCCGCGCGCTTGAAAATCCGAGGCGTTGTTCTGACGGTAGACCGCAATACCGGGCGTCTGCTCCATCACATCGGTCAGCGTCTCGAGCTTGAAATCATCCATGCGTTGGCGCGTCATCACCGAGACCGACTGCGGCGTCTCGCGCAGCGAGAGATTCAGTCCTGTGGCCGTGCGACTCGGGCCCTTCTGCGTGTAGCTGCCCGAGCCTTCCGATGCCGTGCCCGCATCCGCCTTGGCGGTGACGGTGACCGTCGCGAGTGCTGCGGCGCCTGCGGGGGCCGGCGGGCTCACCTGCGCATCCGCTCTGCGCGCACGCAGCCCGTAGCTGCCATCGGCTTGAACGAATGCTTCCAGTCCCGTGTTGGCAAGCAGCGCCGACAGCCCTGCCGATACGCTGTAGCTGCCCTCGAGCCCCGCCGTGTTCTTGCCCTCAGCCATGCTGCCGTTGCCCACAAGGAAGATGCCGGCTTCTGCCGAAAACCGCGTGAGCGCATGGCTCAGCGGGCCCGCAGGAATGTCATAACTGCGAGCAGCCTGCGCTGCCGTTGTCGTCTGAGCGAGCACAAGCGGTGCATGGGTCACCGCTCCGATGCTGCTAGCGACAAGCAACAACGGGATCGCCAGCTTACGGGTTGAGTGGTTCTTGCTGCGCAGCTTGTTGTTGATTGCGCGCTTGGCTCTGCGTACGGACATGGACGGCTTGCTCCGACTTGGAAAGGGTTTGCGATGAAGCGAAATCCCCCATCGCCAGCCAACCGGGCGCCCTGGCGTGATTGAGCGCAGGATGGCTTGGCGATGAGGTCTTCTCATGGAGTAAAACCATCGAGACGCCCAAACCCGGAACCAGAAATCGAAAAAAAGATGAAATATTTTTTGAACGACGCGGAATCAACGCTGCGCCTCGATGCTGGTCCACCACGGCAGCGGCTGCGCGATGCGCACCGGCAGCGCGGATGCAAGCATCTGCAGAGCACGATCCGTGTCGTGCGCCGGAAAGCTGCCGTAAACAACCAAGTCGGCCACGGAATCCGCCACGCCCAGATGGCCCTTGCGGTAGCGGCCCAACTCCTGCACGAATTGCCAGAGCGGCAGGTTGTTGGCCACGAGCGAGCCCTGCGTCCACACCTGGCGCGCCATGTCGGCCGCGTCGGTCTGCGCGATATCATGCATCGTGAATGAGGTCTGCTGGCCCGCATCGACGATCAACGCCTGGTCCGTCGACGCCGTACGAATCTCCACCGCACCGTCGTATACGGCCAGCTGCGTGGTCGATTCGCTCAACTGCACATTGAATCGAGTGCCCAATGCGCGCATGCGGCCCTGGCGGGACTGCACCAGCAGTGGACGCGTGTCCTTCGCCGTTTCGACAAATACTTCGCCAGACACCAACACGATGCGACGCTCCAGCGCACTGAACCGGACATCGATGGCGCTCGCGGTGTTGAGCCACAGGTGCGTGCCATCGTCCAGCGTCATCCGCCGCTGCTCGCCTGTCGCGGTGCGCACATCGGCAGCCAGCGCCATCATCCCGTCCGGCAACCACGCTTGACGCCAACACAGCGCGCCGATCACGCCGCCACTCGCCAGCAATGCCGCACTCGCGAGTACCCGGCGGCGAGCGCGCAGACGGTCATCCACCGCGTGGAGTTGATGGGCAACCTCGTACGGATGTGGCAGTGTGCGCACCGGTTCGAAGGCGCGGCTGATGTCTTCCACATACTGCCAGGCCTGCACGTGCGAATCGGCCGCCGACATCCAGGTCTGCCACGCGGCCCGCTGGCGTGCATTTGCTTTGCCATCACGCAGACACGCATACCAATGCGCCGCCTGTTCCAGATCCGCATGCGATGGCGCGGACGACACATCGGTGATCGCGCCCTGCCTCAACCTCATGCCAGCGCATCCTGACGCAGCTCGGCGGCCGTCTGGCGAGCACTCAGGGAAAGACAGGCGAGCATGGCCTGTGCCACATACTTGCGCACCATGCGCCCCGAAATGCCAAGCTCAGCCCCCACGTCGTCGTCCGTCATGTCGCACACCACCGCCAGCGTGAATGCCCGCGCTGCCTTGGGCGAGAGCGACTGCAGCATGCGCCCGATCTCGTCCAGCGCCTGCAACACCATGGCCTGGCGTTCGGCCGACGGGTAGCTGGCCTGCGGCGTCGCGGCCAGTATGTCGAGCCAGACACGTTCTATCTCTTGACGATGCCAAAGATTGATGCACAGGTTCTGCGCCGTGGTTCGCAAATAGGCGCGCGCCTCACCCGCACTGCCGAAGCTCCTATTCGTTTTGCCGGTGAGCAGACGCACAAACGTGTCATGCGCCAGATCGGCCGCCTCGGCAGCCGACCCCAGACGGCGGCGAAGCCAGCCCATCAACCAATTGTGGTGATCGACGTAAAGCGCAGCGATTTCGGCGTGCGACGAGCTGGGTGCTGTAGACATGACAGGTGCGCCAACGGCCTCAATGGCAGTTGTAAATTTTAATGAGAATCAGTATTATTATATTAATATTGCAGTGAATAGCCAAAATAGTGGCGACAGCTCTCCCCGAAACTGGAAAACCGACGCTTGGCATTCGGCGCGGAACTGTGTGAAGAAATCTCAGGAGAGGACGAGAGGACACATGCAGCGACCAAGGCAAACGCGCCTGATCGGGACGGCTCGCACTTGCACGTCTTTGACGACTGACGCAAACGCGGCTGACAACAAAAAACCCTCTTGAATCATTGATTCAAGAGGGTTTTGTATCTGGTGGGCGATACATGGATCGAACATGTGACCCCTGCCGTGTGAAGGCAGTGCTCTACCGCTGAGCTAATCGCCCGTCGTCTTGCGACAAGATCTCTATTATTACATGGAAAATCAATCGACCGGAGAAGTTTGCCAGATTGTTTTCCCGCCGCTGGATTTGTCGATCTGCTTGAGCACGTCGAGGTGCGCGGCAATCTCGTCGTCGTTGGCAGCGATGACCTGCAACGTCAGAGTGCTGAGGTCGATGGCGGCCACGCGCACGGTGCTGGAGTTCTTGTCCTTCGATTCATCATCCGCAATCAACAAGGCCTCCTGGCCTCGGGTCATGTTGATGTAGACGTCGGCCAGCAGCTCGGCGTCAAGCAAGGCACCATGCAGCGTACGGCCCGAATTGTCGACCTCGAGGCGGTCGCACAGCGCATCCAGCGAGTTGCGCTTGCCGGGGAACATCTCCTTGGCCATGGCCAAGGTGTCGATCACGCTCTCGACGTAAGTCTTGACCGGCTTCTTGCCGCAGAGCTGGAATTCCTTGTTCAGGAATCCGATGTCGAACGCCGCGTTGTGGATGATGAGTTCCGCGCCCTGCAGGTACTCGACGATCTCATCGGCAAGCTCAGGAAACTTGGGCTTGTCCTTGAGGAATTCGTTGCTGATGCCGTGCACCCGAAGCGCGTCTTCGTGGCTGTCGCGTTCAGGGTTGAAGTAGATGTGCAGATTCTTGCCCGTGAGCTTTCGGTTCACGAGTTCCACGCAGCCCAACTCGATGATGCGGTCGCCCGTTTCAGCGGAAAGGCCCGTGGTTTCAGTATCCAGCACGATCTGACGTGACATCAGTGGTTCTCCTTGGCGTGGTTGATGGAGTACTTCGGAATCTCCACCGTGACGTCTTCCTTGGCCAGAATGGCCTGGCACGACAGACGCGATTGTGGCTCAAGTCCCCAGGCGCGATCGAGCAGGTCCTCTTCCTCTTCCTCAGCTTCATTGAGCGAGTTGAGGCCCTGACGCACGATGACGTGGCAGGTCGTGCAGGCGCAGCTCATGTCGCAAGCATGCTCGATATTGATCTTGTTGTCGAGCAGCGCTTCGCAGATCGACGTGCCAGAGGGAGCGGTGATTTCAGCGCCTTGCGGGCAGTACTCGGGATGCGGGAGAATTTTGATGACGGGCATGTGGGTTCGCTTTGTGTTCGTTCTCAGACCGCGCGTTACAGCGTCTGGATGTTCTTGCCAGCCAGCGCGTCGCGGATGCCGCGATTCATGCGCTCGGCGGCGAAATGTTCTGTGCCTTTGGCGAGGGCCTGCGTTCCGGCTTCAAGCACTGCGGCGTCGTCACTGCTCGAATGCAACTGGCGCAGCGTCTGCATGAGCGCGTCGATGTCGGCGCGCTCCTTCTCGCTCAGCACATCGCCGTCGATGTCTAGCGCACTCTGCGTCGCCATGAGCAAGCGCTCGGCGTCCACGCGGGCTTCGACGACGGCGCGCTGGCGCATATCCTGCTGCGCGGTGGCGAAGCCGTCTTCGAGCATCTTCGCGATCTGATCGTCGGAGAGACCGTAAGACGGTTTCACATCTACCTTGGCCTCGACACCGCTGCCCTGTTCCTTGGCGCTCACGCTAAGCAGGCCATCGGCATCGACGGTGAAGGTCACGCGGATGCGCGCAGCGCCTGCGGCCATGGGCGGAATGCCGCGCAGCTCGAATCGCGCGAGGCTGCGGCAGTCGGCAACGAGGTCGCGCTCGCCCTGCACCACGTGGATGGCCATCGCGGTCTGACCGTCCTTGTAGGTAGTGAAGTCCTGCGCCTTGGCGGTGGGAATGGTTTCGTTGCGGGCGACGATGCGCTCGACCAGACCGCCCATGGTCTCGATGCCAAGCGAGAGCGGAATCACGTCGAGCAGCAGCAGATCACCAGCGGAGTTGTTGCCCGCGAGTTGATTGGCCTGAATGGACGCGCCAAGCGCAACCACTTCATCGGGATTCAGATTGGTCAGTGGCGTGGTGCCGAAGAAATCAGCCACGGCGGACTGCACCTGCGGCATGCGAGTGGAGCCACCCACCATGACCACGCCCTGCACTTCTTCGCGCGAAAGTTGCGCGTCGCGCAGCGTGCGGCGCACGGCGCTCAGCGTGCGCTTGGTGAGCTCTGCAGTCGCGGCATCGAAGTCAGCACGGGCCACTGCATGAGCCAACGGCTTGCCCGCCAACGTGGCAATGAACTGCGCACTGCCCGCATCGGTCAGCGCTTCCTTGCAGGCGCGCGCCGCGATGCGCACGGCGGTTTTTTCTTCGGGCGTCTGGGCCGTGAGGCCGTGCTGCGCGAGCACCCAGTCGGCCAGCGCGGCGTCGTAATCATCACCGCCAAGCGCCGAGTCGCCGCCCGTGGCGATGACTTCAAACACACCCTGCGTAAGACGCAGCACAGAGATGTCGAACGTGCCGCCGCCAAGGTCGTACACCGCGTACAAACCTTCGGCCGAGTTGTCGAGGCCGTAGGCAATCGCGGCGGCCGTGGGCTCGTTGATGAGACGCAGCAGGTTCAGGCCTGCGAGCTTGGCGGCATCCTTGGTGGCCTGGCGCTGTGCGTCGTCGAAGTACGCGGGCACGGTGATGACCGCGCCGTAGATGTCATCGTTGAAGCTGTCTTCGGCGCGAAAGCGCAGTGTCGCGAGGATCTCGGCGCTCACTTCGACGGGCGACTTCACGCCGCCTGCAGTGTGGATCGCCACCATACCTTGCTGGGCCTGGTTGTCACCGCCCTGGGTGCGCAGATCGTAGGGCAGCGAGGCACGGGCGGCGATGTCGGCAAGGCCACGTCCCATGAAGCGCTTGACCGAGGCAATCGTGTTCACGGGGTCCTGCAGGCGCGAGGCAACGGCGTCGTAGCCGATCTGGCGACCACCGTTGTCCATGTAACGCACGACGGATGGCAGCAGCACCCTGCCCTGATCATCGGGCAGGCACTCCGCAACGCCGTGGCGCACGGCGGCCACCAGCGAGTGCGTGGTACCCAGATCGATGCCCACCGCGATGCGTCGTTGATGCGGATCGGGGGATTGACCGGGTTCGGAAATCTGCAGGAGCGCCATGGAATCTGTCTTTGTGTTCTGAAGGGGTTGAGAGTGGATGCCATTCAAGGGCATCACCGAAGGCGCGCGCAAGCTGCTGGCCGCCACCGATCACACGCTCTATTGTGCTAGCTGCTCGTGTTTCACATCAACGTCGTGTGCAAAACGCGCAATGAACATGAGGGCTCTGACCTCCTGCGCCGCTTTGGCGAAGTCCTTTTGCGCATCGATCAGGCTCGAAAGACGCTCCAATGCTTGCTTGCGAGCGGCCTGTACCATGTCTTCCAGCTCATCGAGCGCGTCTTCGCTGGTCGCATCATCAAGCGCCTCGCGCCACTCCATCTGCTGCATCAGAAACGCGGCAGGCATGGCCGTGTTGTCTTCCGCGCCGATGGCAACGCCGCTCAACTCGCACAGATACGTCGCGCGCTTGAGCGGGTCCTTCAGGCGCTGATACGCCTCATTGATGCGCACCGACCACTGCATCGCCACGCGCTGCGCGGCACTGCCCTGCGCGGCAAAGCGGTCGGGATGGGCCTCGCGCTGAAGATCCTTCCAGCGCGCGTCGAGTTGAGCGCGGTCCTGTGCGAATTGCGCCGGCACACCGAACAATTCAAAGTCGTCAGATTGGAGATTCATAGGAAGAAAAAAACCGCCAGCACTGGATGCGATGGCGGTTTGGCTGATGAGCCTCTAGGCTCGTTCAAACACGGAAGCTTTCCCCGCAACCGCAACGGTCACGCTCGTTGGGATTGTTGAACCTGAAGCCTTCGTTCAGGCCTTCGCGCACAAAGTCGAGCTCCGTGCCGTCGATGTAGGCCAGACTCTTGGGATCGATCAACAGCTTCACACCATGGTTCTCGAACACGATGTCTTCAGGCGCCTGATCGTCCACGTATTCCAGCTTGTAGGCCAGACCGGAACACCCAGTCGTCTTGACACCCAGACGCACGCCCACGCCCTTCCCTCGACGGGAAAGATAGCGACTCACATGCCGGGCGGCGGCTTCGGTCAATGTCACTGCCATGTTGATCAGGCCACTGTCGAATCGGCTGCCACGGTTTCGCCGCGCTTGGCCTTGTAGTCGTTCACGGCGGCCTTGATGGCGTCTTCTGCCAAGATGGAGCAGTGAATCTTCACGGGAGGCAGAGCCAGCTCTTCAGCAATGATGCTGTTCTTGAGTGCAGCCGCTTCGTCGAGCGTCTTGCCCTTGACCCATTCAGTCACGAGCGAGGACGATGCAATCGCCGAGCCGCAACCGTAGGTCTTGAAGCGCGCGTCTTCAATCACGCCGGTCTCGGGGTTCACCTTGATCTGCAGCTTCATCACGTCGCCGCAGGCCGGTGCGCCGACCATACCGGTGCCGACCGTGTCGTCACCCTTGTCGAACGAGCCCACATTGCGGGGGTTCTCGTAATGGTCGATCACTTTGTCTGAATAAGCCATGGTGTTTCTCCTTTTACTGCGTCGGCCGGCGGGACTTGCCTCTTCGCGGGGCGCAGCAATCTTCAAAAATATGAAATCAGTGGGCAGCCCATTGGATGGTGCTCAAGTCCACACCGTCCTTGAACATTTCCCACAGAGGGCTGAGCTCGCGCAGCTTGGCGACGTTGTGACGGATGGTGGAGATCGCGTAGTCGATTTCCTCTTCCGTCGTGAAACGGCCGATCGTCATGCGCAGGCTGCTGTGCGCCAGTTCATCGCTGCGGCCAAGAGCACGAAGCACATAGCTGGGCTCGAGACTGGCCGAGGTGCATGCGGAGCCTGACGACACCGCCAGACCCTTGATGCCCATGATCAGCGATTCGCCTTCGACGAAGTTGAAGCTCATGTTCACGTTCTGCGGCACACGGTGTTCCATGCTGCCGTTGATGAACACTTGCTCGACGTCCTTCAGGCCATCCATGAGACGCTTCTGCAGCGCTGCGGCCTTGGCATTCACCTCGTTCATTTCGAGCTTGATGATGCGGAAGGCCTCGCCCATGCCGACGATCTGGTGCGTTGGCAATGTGCCCGAACGCATGCCGCGTTCGTGACCACCACCATGGATCTGCGCTTCCAGACGGATGCGTGGCTTGCGACGCACATACAGCGCGCCCACGCCCTTGGGACCGTAGGTCTTGTGCGCGGTCATGCTCATCAGGTCGACGGGCAGCTTGCCCATGTCGATCTCGACACGGCCTGTGGCCTGCGCTGCATCGACGTGGAAGATGATGCCCTTTTCACGGCAGATCGCACCAATGGCCGGGATGTCCTGAATCACGCCGATTTCGTTGTTCACGAACAGCACGCTCACGAGGATCGTGTCGGGGCGGATCGCGGCCTTGAAGGCTTCCAGATCCAGCAGACCGTCTTCCTTGACGTCCATGTAGGTGACTTCAAAGCCTTGGCGCTCCAGCTCGCGCATGGTGTCCAGCACGGCCTTGTGCTCGGTCTTGAGCGTGATGAGGTGCTTGCCCTTGCCTTTGTAGAACTGAGCCGCGCCCTTCAATGCCAGATTGATGGATTCGGTCGCGCCGCTGGTCCACACGATTTCGCGCGGATCGGCACCGATCAGGTCAGCCACGTAGCCACGCGACTTTTCAATGATCTCTTCGGCCTCCCAGCCCCACGCATGACTGCGCGATGCCGCGTTGCCGAAATGTTCGCGCAACCAGGGGATCATCGCGTCGACGACACGGGGATCCACCGGAGTGGTCGCACCGTAGTCCAGGTAAATGGGGAAATGGGGAGTCATGTCCATGGCTATCTCGCTTTAGCGATCTGGCTGGCGAATGTCAGTTGTCAGAATGGTTTTCAAAAACAGCGGTCCTTGGCCGGGGCTGCGCCGTTGCTTGATTGATTTGGAGCATCAAGCATCGGGCGCGGCCAACCGCGCTCAGGACTTGGCGAAGGCGTTGCCCAGTGCAAACACCGAGTTCGGTGCGTTCACGCGGATGGGCTTGACCACCGGAGTCGTCGAGATCGCGCGACGAGCCACCGGCTTGTCTTCGATCTGCACGCCCTTGGCGAGTTGGTCGTCGACCAGCTTCTGCAGCGTGACGGAGTCCAAAAACTCCACCATGCGTTGATTCAGCGAGGCCCACAGTTCGTGCGTCATGCAACGACCAGCTTCGCCCAGGCAGTTTTCCTTGCCACCGCATTGCGTAGCATCGATCGGCTCGTCCACCGACACGATGATGTCGGCAACGGTGATGTCGCCAGCCTTGCGGGCAAGCGTATAGCCGCCACCGGGGCCGCGGGTGGATTCCACCAGTTCATGACGGCGCAGCTTGCCGAACAGCTGCTCCAGGTACGACAGGGAAATCTGCTGACGCTGGCTGATGGCCGCCAGGGTGACAGGGCCATTGTTCTGGCGCAGGGCCAGATCAATCATGGCAGTGACCGCAAAACGGCCTTTGGTTGTGAGACGCATCGCAAGCTCCTTGTTGGTTCAGGCTTGATCGTTTGAGAAACACCTCGAACAGCTGGATGAGCCATTCGGGTACCCGTCTCCGCCCGTTCTCCGGCGCAGCCAAAACCCTAAGGTTTGCCCGCCAGAGCCCTATGTATCGTGGGGTTGTTTTCTTGAGTAATTAGCCCAAGTATACCACCAATCCCTATTGTTTTTGTCGGGTAACAAAATCTATCGCCGAGATAGCGCGGTTAAATAATTTCTTTCACCGCAACCATCTCGCAAAAACCCGCGTCAGGCTTGACGCTCCGTGCCACCATGCGCACCAAAGACGCGATCTTTGAGCTTCGCCAATTGATCGCGCACTCGGGCCGCCTGCTCGAATTCCAGATTGCGCGCGTGATCCATCATGGCTTTTTCCAGACGCTTGATCTCGCGTGCAATGTCCTTCTCCGACATCTCTTCCAGCTCCAGGTCACGCGCCGTCTGCTGCTGCAGGCGCTGCGTGTCCTGACCGGACTTCTCGCTGTAAACGCCATCAATCAGGTCTTTCACCTGCTTGACAATGCTGCGCGGCGTGATTCCGTTAGCCTCGTTGTATGCGATCTGTTTCGCGCGCCGACGTTCCGTTTCCCCCATGGCTTTTTTCATGGATTCCGTGATCCGGTCCGCGTACAGAATCGCCATACCCTCGGAATTTCGCGCTGCGCGGCCAATTGTCTGAATCAAACTGCGTTCCGCGCGTAGGAATCCTTCCTTATCAGCATCCAGGATGGCGACCAAAGTGACCTCGGGAATGTCCAGTCCCTCGCGCAGCAGATTGATGCCGACCAGAACGTCGAACGCGCCCAAGCGCAAGTCGCGGATGATTTCGACGCGCTCGACGGTATCGACGTCGGAATGCAGATAGCGCACCTTCACGCCGTTGTCCGAAAGATACTCGGTCAGTTGCTCGGCCATGCGCTTGGTAAGCGTAGTAATGAGTACACGCTGATTCTTTTCGACACGAATGCGTATTTCCTGCAGCACATCATCCACCTGATGGGTGGCTGGTCGCACCTCCACCATCGGATCGACCAGGCCCGTCGGACGCACCAGCTGCTCGACCACCTGCCCCGCATGCGTCTTTTCATAGTCCGCAGGCGTGGCCGAAACAAAGACCACCTGCCGCATGCGCTGCTCGAACTCCTCGAACTTGAGCGGCCGGTTGTCCAGCGCGGACGGCAAACGAAAGCCGTACTCCACCAGCGTGGTCTTGCGCGCCCGGTCGCCGTTGTACATGGCGTTGAGCTGGCCGATCATCTGATGGCTCTCGTCGAGGAACATGATCGCGTCCTTAGCGAGATAGTCGGTCAGCGTGCTGGGCGGGTCGCCCGGCATGGATCCCGAGAGATGGCGGGTGTAGTTCTCGATCCCTTTGCAATGCCCCACTTCGCTGAGCATCTCGAGGTCGAAGCGCGTGCGTTGCTCGAGACGTTGCGCCTCCACCAGCTTGCCCTCCTTCACAAAGAACTTGAGGCGTTCGTCGAGTTCTTCCTTGATGGTCTCGACCGCCGCCAGCACCTTGTCGCGCGGCGTCACGTAATGGCTGCTCGGGTAGACGGTGAAGCGCGGAATCTTCTGCACTACGCGGCCGGTGAGCGGATCGAACAGCTGCAGGCTGTCCACCTCGTCATCGAACAACTCGATACGCACCGCCAGCTCGGAATGCTCGGCCGGAAACACGTCGATGGTGTCGCCGCGCACCCGGAACTTGCCCCGGCTGAAATCCTGCTCGTTACGCTGGTATTGCATGCGGATGAGCTGGGCAATCGCGTCGCGCTGGCTCAGCTTGTCACCCGAGCGCAGCGTCATCACCATGCGGTGGTAACTCGAGGGCTCACCGATGCCGTAGATCGCCGACACGGTGGCGACGATCACCACGTCGCGCCGCTCCAGCAGGCTCTTGGTGCAGGACAGGCGCATCTGCTCGATGTGCTCGTTGATCGCACTGTCCTTTTCGATGAACAGATCGCGCTGGGGCACGTAGGCTTCCGGCTGGTAGTAGTCGTAGTAGCTCACGAAATATTCCACGGCGTTCTTGGGAAAGAACTCGCGGAATTCGCTGTACAGCTGTGCAGCCAGCGTCTTGTTGGGCGCGAACACAATGGCCGTTCGACCCAGCCGCGCAATCACGTTGGCCATGGTGAAGGTCTTGCCCGAGCCCGTCACGCCCAGCAGCGTCTGGAACGACTCACCGTCGCTCACACCTTCGACCAGTTTGGCGATGGCCTCGGGCTGATCACCCGCAGGCGGATAGGGCTGGAACAGCTGAAACGGCGAGTCCGGAAAGGACACAAACTGGCCTTCCGCAGGCTCATTGGCGACTTCGTGCATGGCAGGTAAACGCTTTCATGGCTAACGCCGTTAAAATCAAGGGTTGCCCCTTATGCAAAACCGGATGAGTGTCCGCGATTTCGCTCAAAGCACAGCTTAGGTGGGGCCACACCGTCAGATTTCCACCCTCCTTCAAGGAAGATTCATGTCGCTCTTCACCGCCGTCGAGATGGCCCCACGTGACCCCATTCTGGGTCTGAACGAACAATTTGCCGCTGATTCCAACCCCAACAAGGTGAATCTGGGCGTGGGCGTGTACTTCGACGATAACGGCAAGCTCCCCCTGCTCCAGTGCGTGCAGGCCGCTGAAAAAGCCATGATGGACAAGCCTACCGCACGCGGCTATCTGCCCATCGACGGCATCGCCGCCTACGACAACGCCGTGAAGGCGCTGGTGTTCGGCGCGGACTCCGACGTCGTCAAGTCCGGCCGCGTGGCTACGGTGCAAGCCGTGGGCGGTACGGGTGGCCTGAAGCTCGGCGCTGACTTCCTGAAGAAGATCAGCCCCAGCGCCAAGGTGCTGATCTCCGACCCCAGCTGGGAAAACCACAAGGCCATCTTCACCAACGCAGGTTTTGAAGTCGGCAGCTACACGTACTACGACGCAGCCAATCGCAAGGTCAACTTCGAAGGTATGCTGGCCGATCTGAACGCTGCCGCCGCCGGCACCGTCGTCGTGCTGCACGCCTGCTGCCACAACCCGACCGGCTACGACATCACCGCCGAGCAATGGGACCAGGTGATCGCCGCCGTGAAGGCCAAGAACCTCATCGCCTTCCTCGACATGGCCTATCAAGGCTTCGGCCACGGGCTGAAGGAAGACGGCGCCGTGATCGGCAAGTTCATCGCCGCTGGCCTGAACATTTTTGTGTCGACCTCGTTCTCCAAGAGCTTCAGCCTGTACGGCGAGCGCGTCGGTGCCCTGTCCGTGGTGGCTACCGACAAGGACGAAGCCGCACGCGTGCTGTCGCAACTGAAGATCGTCATCCGCACGAATTACTCGAACCCACCGATTCACGGTGGTGCCGTGGTAGCCGCCGTGCTGAACGACGACAAGCTGCGCGCCCAGTGGGAAAGCGAACTGGCCGAAATGCGCGTGCGCATCAAGGCGATGCGCCAGAAACTGGTCGACGGTCTGAAGGCCGCCGGCGTGAAGCAGGACATGAGCTTCATCACTACGCAGATCGGCATGTTCTCGTACTCAGGTCTGTCCAAGGACCAGATGGTGCGTCTGCGTTCGGAGTTCGGCGTGTATGGGACCGATACGGGCCGTATGTGCGTGGCTGCTCTGAACAGCAAGAATGTGGAGTACGTCTGCAAGGCGATTGCGGCGGTGATCTAATCTTCACCTCAGCTATTGTCTGATGGAAGCCGTCTCTTTTTTGGGGACGGCTTTTTTTATGTGCTTCTGCTATTGGGTTAGGGGCGGAGGCCGGGAGTTCCGCCCGGCGGCGGAGTTACCTTTTGCTTGCGCGCAAAAGGTAACCCAAAACGCGCTTTGAATACCTCCGGCAGAACTCGACTTCGCGCTGCGCGCTTCGCTCGGACAACCGCCGGAAATCAGTTGGGAAGAGGTGGTTTCGGCACTTTGCTTCGCTCGTGCCTGGCCATCTCGCGCTGCGCGAGATGGCCCGTTTCTATCCCCAGATCACGGATCTCATGGAGATCGATGCGGATTGGAAGCCGGTGTTGAAGAACCTTGGCATTTCCTTGGTGCTTGCTGCGCCTGCCGCGTAGAGGAGCGGGAGGTAGTGTTCATGCGTAGGGTGCGCTTGTTTTGCTGTTTCGCCGAGTTTCTGGAAAGTCTGCAGTTGGTCTAGCTGGCCCAGCTTGATCCAATCATTCACTCTTGTGTCGAACTCGGTCGCCCAGTCGTAGGCCTCGTTCGGGGCGGATCCTCGTTTCGTTCTGCGCAGGTTGTGGACGGCGTTGCCGCTGCCGACGATGAGGACGCCGCGTTCGCGCAGGGCGGCGAGTTGCAGGCCCAGGGCGAAGTGTTCCTCTGGGCTGCGGCTGTAGTCCATGCTGAGTTGGAGCACGGGGATCTGGGCCTTGGGGAACATGGGTTTGAGGACGGACCAGGTGCCGTGGTCGAGGCCCCATTCGCTTTCATCCACGCCGAGCGCGGTTTGGGTAGCCGGGGATTTCAGTTCTGCGGCCAGGCTGCGAGCGACCTTGGGCGCGCCTTGCACCGGGTATTGCTGCTCATGGAGTTCGCGCGGGAAGCCGCTGAAATCATGGATGGTGCGTGGATCGGCCATGCCGGTGAGGTACCAGCCGCCCTTGGTCAGCCAGTGCGCAGAGATGCACAGGATGAGTTGTGGCTGCACCGCGCGAGCCATGAGTTCCGAGCCCATCTGCTGCCAAGCTCGACGCCACTGGTTGTCTTCGATGGCGTTCATCGGGCTGCCGTGGCCGATGAAGAGCACGGGCATGCGCGGTGAAGGTTTGAGGGTGTCGAGCAGTTGGCGCGTTTCGGCGCTGGCCGATGAGCAGATCAGGCCAGCGGGGAAGGCAGCGGACAGGGCGGCAAGGCTTGCCAGCGCGGTTCTTCTTGGGAGCATGAGGCGAATTCTTTCCGACTTTGTGTCCGGCCGCTTGTGACAGCCGGTATAAACGCCCTGTCGGATTGGCCACCTGCGGCGAAGTTCCGGATTCACCTTCAGAAGATCTCACAGACCACCATGCGCAAACAGGGAACCATCCGCCGTTGGGACGAGGAACGCGGCTTCGGCTTCATCGACAGCGGGGACTCGCGCGACGTGTTTGTCCATGTGCGGGACTTTGCCCGTGGCAGCGCTTCGCCGGTTGCGGGCATGCAGGTGACGTATGAGGAAATCCAGGTCGGGGGCAAGGGGCCGCGTGCGATGCAGGTCAACCCCATTGCGGCGGCCAAATCACCTATTACCCAACCAGTCACCCACCCACAAGCACCTCGGGGTTCGTCACCGCGCAACGTCCGCCGAAACGAATCACCCCAGAGCGAGCCCGCTAACGGTACCACGCTCGTATACGCGCTGATGCTGCTTTGGGCGGGACTGCTGGCTTATGGGCTGATCAGTCACCGGATAGCACTGCCGGTTTTGGCCATGCTGCTGGTGCTGAACCTGATCACTTTTGGCCTTTACGCCAAGGACAAAAATGCAGCCAAGTCAGGCGCCTGGCGCACCAGCGAATCCACTTTGCATTCACTCGCCCTCTTCGGCGGTTGGCCCGCGGCCTGGTTTGCACAACAAACATTGCGCCACAAAACCTCCAAGGCCGAGTTCAGATTCAGCTACTGGGCAACGGTCGTGATCAATCTCATCGGCACGGTGGTGCTAATGATCGAGCCGAACCTGATGGCCTTTCTGCTCAAGACGTTCATGCGCGCCGCAGGCTGATTTGACGCTGCGGCGGCTGCACTTGGCTTGGCCGAGTCAGCGCGGCTTGCGCGCGCCGCTGGGCTTCTTGCCCATCACACCTGCACGTGGCGGAAGGCCAGTGTGCTGCGTGAGCATACGGCCCGGCGCGGGCTGGCCGGGCTTGGCGAAGCGCACGTCGACTTCCTTTTCCTTTTGTGGCCTGGAAGCACCCAGAGGCTTGGCAGCCTTGCCCATCACATAGGCTTTGGCCTGCTGCGACACGACGGAGCGCGAGCCCACACCCGTACCTTGCGTGCTGTTCTTTTTGCGCGCGCTCTGATAAGCACCATCCACTAGTGGCTGAAAGGTCGGAATCAGGTGCTGCTTGCCGTTGCCGATCAAATCGGAGCGGCCCATGGCCTTGAGCGCTTCGCGCAACATCGGCCAGTTGTTCGGGTCGTGGTAGCGCAGGAAAGCCTTGTGCAGGCGGCGGCGCTTTTCGCCGCGCACGATGTCCACCGACTCCTCTTCGGCGTCGCGCATCTCGCGACGCACCTTGGTCAACGTGTTGCGGCCCGAGTGGTACATAGCGGTAGCCGTCGCCATCGGGCTCGGGTAGAAGGTCTGCACCTGGTCAGCGCGGAAACCGTTCTTCTTGAGCCAGATGGCGAGGTTCATCATGTCTTCGTCGCTGGTGCCGGGGTGAGCAGCGATGAAGTACGGAATCAGGTACTGTTTCTTGCCCGCCTCTTCGCTGAACTTCTCGAAGAGCTGCTTGAAGCGGTCATAGCTGCCGATGCCCGGCTTCATCATCTTGTTGAGCGGACCTGCTTCGGTGTGCTCGGGCGCGATCTTCAAGTAGCCGCCAACGTGGTGCTGAACCAGCTCCTTCACATACTCGGGCGACTTCACGGCCAAGTCGTAGCGCAGGCCGGAACCGATCAGGATCTTCTTGATGCCGGGGAGCTTGCGCGCGCGGCGGTAGATCTTGATGAGCGGATCGTGATTGGTGTGCAGGTTCTGGCAGATGCCGGGGAACACGCAGCTCGGTTTGCGGCAAGCCGCTTCGATCTCGGGGCTCTTGCAGCCGAGGCGGTACATGTTGGCCGTGGGGCCGCCCAGATCGGAAATCGTGCCGGTGAAACCCTTCACCTTGTCGCGAATGTCCTCGATCTCTTGAATGATGGAGTCTTCCGAGCGGCTCTGGATGATGCGACCTTCGTGCTCGGTGATCGAACAGAAGGTACAGCCGCCGAAGCAGCCGCGCATGATGTTGACCGAGGTGCGGATCATTTCCCACGCGGGGATCTTGGTCACACCGTCGTGGCTGCCGTTTTCGTCGGCGTAGCTCGGGTGCGGATTGCGAGCGTATGGCAGACCGAACACCCAGTCCATCTCGGCCGTGGTGAGCGGGATCGGGGGCGGGTTCATCCACACATCGCGTGCGGTCACGCCTTCGCCGTGGGCCTGCACCAGAGCGCGGGCGTTGCCGGGGTTGGTTTCCAGGTGCAGCACGCGGTTGGCATGGGCATACAGAATCGGATCAGACTTGACGTCTTCATAGCTCGGCAGACGCAGCACGGTGCGATCACGCGGAGGCATGCGGTTCCTGCCCTTGCCGCGCAGCGCGGGATTGGGCATGAACTGAATGGTCTGCTCAGCAGCAGGCGCGGCGGCCTGATCGGTGCCGTCTTCCTTGGAACAGGTCTGGCCCTGGGCCTCGGCCTGCTCGCTGGTGGTCTGGTAAGGGTTGATGTGCGCTTCAACAACGCCAATTTCGTCCACTTCGGACGAATCCAGCTCAAACCAGCCCTCTTCCGACTCGCGGCGGAAGAACGACGTGCCGCGCACGTCGGTGATCTTTTCAACGGGCTCGCGGGCAGCGATGCGGTGCGCCACCTCGACCAGTGCACGTTCGGCGTTGCCGTACAGGAGGATGTCGCATTTGCTGTCAACCACGATGGAACGACGCACCTTGTCGCTCCAGTAGTCATAGTGGGCGATACGGCGCAGACTGCCTTCGATGCCGCCGAGCACGATGGGCACGTCCTTGTAGGCCTCGCGGCAGCGCTGGCTGTACACGATGGCCGCACGGTCAGGGCGCTTGCCACCGACGTCGCCGGGGGTGTAGGCGTCGTCGCTGCGAATCTTGCGATCAGCCGTGTAACGGTTGATCATCGAATCCATGTTGCCCGCCGTCACACCCCAAAACAGATTGGGCTTGCCCAGCGCCTTGAACGCGTCGGCGCTCTGCCAATCAGGTTGAGCGATGATGCCCACGCGAAAGCCTTGCGCCTCAAGCACGCGGCCAATCACCGCCATGCCGAAGCTCGGGTGATCGACATAGGCGTCGCCCGTGACCAGCACGATGTCGCACGAATCCCAGCCGAGCTGATCCATCTCTGCGCGAGACATCGGCAGAAACGGCGCCGGACCGAAGCGCTTGGCCCAATATGGGCGGTAGCTGGTCAGCGGCTTGGCAGCTCGTTGAAAGAAAGAAACATCGATGGGAGCGTTCATTTGCGGGGTCCGTGGGAGGCCGGGCATTG
This sequence comes from Diaphorobacter sp. HDW4A, assembly GCF_011305995.1. Classification (GTDB taxonomy): domain Bacteria; phylum Pseudomonadota; class Gammaproteobacteria; order Burkholderiales; family Burkholderiaceae_C; genus Diaphorobacter_A. Next base: position 2,675,746 of record NZ_CP049910.1, read on the forward strand.
TAGGCGTTGGGCGCAATTTGCGCTTCCCTCCTCTCTGGAGCCCTCAACATCCGTAGGCTCAAACGGAAAAAACGATGAAATCGACCAAATCGAAGGAAACGAAAAACGGGCACAAGGCCCGTTTCGAGGATTCATCAAAGACGACGAGATTTCACCATTCGCCCATCGAGCGCACGATGTGGTCCAAATCGGCTGGCGGCTCGATATAGGCCGAGCGCAACAGTTGACCATTGCGCAGTTGCACCGGTTCCTGCAGAGGTTGCGGCATTGCCACCGGCTGAAAGTCGCTGACCATCCACAATCCGGCGGCACCATGCGGCACGACGTAATCGGTGGGAACAGTGATAAAGCTTGGTGGCATGGCAATTCCTCTCAAATTGCGGGTGGAAGGGACTGAAAAACGCCTTGAGCGAGAAAACTGGCTGAACCTACTTTCGCTGCACTATCGTCAGCTTAAATTTGTTAGACAACTTCCTTTGTAGGCTAACGCCCCAGAGGCACGAATGGCTGACAGGAAAACAACTTGTTTGACAGGCAAAAAGTAAGACGGCGTAACCAAACTAGCTACGCCGTCCTGCATTCCGCAAATCCCGCAATTCCGGCGGATGCCGGATGCTCCGCCTGACGGCTTACTTCGCCAGCGTCAGCGCGCCCTTCATGATGCCGGAATGGCCGGGGAACGAGCAAAAGAAAGTGTAGTCGTCACCGGCTTTCAGCTTGCTTACCGCGAAGGTGACCGAGGCCGACTCGCCGCCGCCGATCAGTTTGGTGTGCGCAATCACACGGGCATCTGCGGGCTTGAGGTAGTCCTTATCCGGGCCGGCGGGAATGCCATCGTTGGCGATGCCCTGCATGTCGGAGGTCTTGGAGACCACCAGGTTGTGGCCCATGGCGGTCTTGGGCATCTTGCCGACATGCTTGAGCTTCACAGTGAAGTCTTTGCAGGCAGCGGGCACGCTGATGGTCTTGGTGTTGAATTGCATGGCGTCATTGCTCTCGACCTCGGCGCTGCAATTGGGCGCAGCAAATGCCGGCACGACGGCAGCGGAAACACAAGCGACAGCAATCCACTTCAGAAATTTCTTCATTTTTGCACTCTATTTGGTCAACAACGGGTGAATACTAGGACTAGCGAGCGCCGTGGATTTTGACTTCGCTCAAGCATTACCGAATCCACGTCAAGACACTTGGAAGGCTTCAAGGCAAACTGCCGCGACGGCTCGGTTAAGCTTGACCGCGACATGCCACACACCCTGAAATCGACCGTCCACAGCGAACTCATCATAAAGAAAAGCCGTTTCATCGGCTGCGTGCAGCCCATGACCGACCGCGCAAGCGCACAAGCAGTGGTCGATGGCCTGCGCGCTGAACACCCCGGGGCGGCCCATGTCTGCTGGGCATTGCTGGCGGGCGGACAATCCGCCGCGGTGGATGACGGCGAGCCCAGCGGCACCGCCGGGCGCCCGATGCTCGACGTGCTGCGCCATCAGGATCTGGAAGGCGTGCTCGCCACCGTCGTGCGCTACTTTGGCGGAGTGAAGCTCGGCGCAGGCGGACTGGTACGCGCCTATACCGACAGCGTGGCCCAGGCGCTGCTCAAGGCCGAAAAGATCGAGCGCCAGGTGATGGCCGAACTCGAATGCACCCTGCCCTATGCGCAGGAAGGCCTGCTGCGCCGCGAGGTCGAGGCCAGCGGTGCGCAGTTGCTCGAGGTATCCCACGGCAGCCAGGTCATCGCCCGCCTGAAGATGCCGAAGTCCATCGCAGCAGATTTCAGGCAGCGGCTGAACGATCTCACACAGGGTCGCATCGGCTGGCTGGACTGAACCGGCCTGCGCCTACAGCCCCGCCTGCATAGGTCGGGGACACTCGAAGCTCCACCGACCCAGCAAGCAGCAGAGAGAAAGAAACAAGAACATGAGCGAGACACTGGACACCATCATCATCGGCGCCGGATCGGCAGGGCTGTCGGCATTGCGCGAGGTGCGCAAGCGCACAGATCGTTTTCTCATCATCAACGACGGCCCTTGGGGTACGACCTGCGCGCGCGTGGGCTGCATGCCGTCCAAGCTGCTGATCGAGGCGGCCAACGCATTTGATCACCGCAAGACCTTCGACACCTTCGGCATTCGCGGCGCGGACCAACTGAGCGTGGACCTGCCCGCCGTACTGAGCCGGGTGCGCATGCTGCGCGACGGCTTCGTCTCCGGAACTATCAAGGACACCGAAGTCGACGCGACTCAGCAGATCAGTGGGCGGGCGCAGCTGCTCGGCCCGGACCGCGTCACGGTCAACGGCAAGGAATTCCGCGCCCGCCACATCATCATCGCCACCGGCACCCGTCCGCGCGTCGATCCCGCATGGACGGCGTTCGGAGACCGCGTGCTGACCACCGACACCCTATTCGAGCAAACCACGCTCGCGCCGCGCATGGCCGTGCTCGGCCTCGGTCCCGTGGGTGTCGAGATGGCACAGGCGCTTGCCCGACTGGGCATAACCGTCACGGCCTTCGTGACGCGCAAGGCCACGGCGGGCATCAGCGATCCCAACGTGCTGAACGCCCTCTGGACCGAACTCGAAAAGGATTTCGCCATCCACATCGGCGAGCGCGCCCGCCTTGCTGCACACAAGAACGGCATCGAGGTCGTCAGCGGTGACAAGCGGCTCGTCGTCGATCAGGTGCTCGCTGCCAACGGCCGCGTTCCCAATATCGAAGGCCTCGGTCTGGAGACGCTCGGCGTGCCCCTCGAGGAGCATGGCCTGCCGCCCTTTGACCGGAACACGCGGCAGATCGGCGATCTGCCAGTGTTCATCGCGGGAGACATCGACCCGGACCGCGCGCTGCTGCACGAGGCCTCGGACGAAGGGCACATCGCAGGCATGAACACCGCCATCGACGAGCCCCAGCGTTTTCGCCGCCGCACACCGCTGGCCATCAGCTTCTGCCATCCCAATGCAGCGGTGGTCGGCAAATCGTGCAAGTCGCTGGCTGAGCAGGACTTTGTCACCGGTGCCATCGACTTCAGCCGCCAGGGCCGCGCCCGCGTCGCGCAGGAGGACGCCGGGCTGCTCCACGTCTATGCCGATCGCGCCTCGGGACGGCTGCTCGGCGCCGAGATGTGCGCACCCGCCGGGGAGCATTTGGCGCACCTGCTCGCTCTGGCCATCCACAGCGAGATGACGGTGCAGCAGATGCTGGGCATGCCGATCTACCACCCGGTGCTGGAAGAAGGCCTGCGCACTGCGCTGCGCCGAGCCGCTGCTCAACTGAACATCAAGACCGACTCTGATCTGGCCTTGTGCGATCTGGGCAATTCTAGCGTGCTGGAATAGCCATAAAGATCATAAAAATACTCTTTTCACTCAAAAAGCGTATGATAACAAGCATCATGACAGATGCTTTGATTGACTCCCTCACCGCCGCCCGCAAGGCCCAGAAGATCACCCAGGCCGATCTCGCGCAACGCGCAGGCCTCTCGCGCATGGCGGTCCAGCGCACGGAAACCGGTGATGTCGACCCGCGCTACTCGACGCTGGTCGAGATGTCCCGCGTGCTCGGCATGCAGATGATGGCCGTGCCCGCCGATCTCGTGCCCGCGTTGCAGGCCTTTATCCAATCCGGCGGCAAGTTCCTCGGCCAGCCCGTCGGGGCGGATGCACCGCCCTCGGTGGTCGATGTCTATGCGGCCGAACCTCTGGGCAAGTACAAGGTCCGCTGAGCACAAAAAACAGCGCCGATACAAACGACAGGAACGACACGAACATGTCCACCTCCATCCGCTACCTGCGCCTGTACATGCACCAGCCCGCAGCATGGGGCGGTGGACGGCGGGCGATTGGCTATCTTTCCCAATATGGCGACATCCTGCGTATCTCGTTCGAGAGCGACTACATCGCCGACCCTGATCGCCCCACGCTCTCGCTGAGCTACCGGGGCGGCAACGAGCAGGACACGCAAAGCATCCTCGCCTCCGCGCGTGACGCCCGCCTGGTGCGCACCGATGGACGCTGGCCGGTCTACTTCCAGAACCTGCTGCCCGAAGGCCACAACCGCGAGCGCCTCGCGCACGAACGCGGCTGCTCGCCCGACGATGAATTCGAACTGCTGGCAGCCGCCGGGCACGACCTGATGGGTGCGCTCGAGGTCGAGCCCATCTCACCCAACGAAGCCATCCCCGAGGTTGTGCGCCATTGGCACACCACGCAGGGGCTGGATGTGCTCGAGCCCGGCTTCGTCGAGTACCCGGTGGCCGATGCGGCCTCGCTGCCCGGCATCGTCACCAAGTTCAGCGCCGTGCAGGACGGCCGCCGCTACACCGTGCACCGCAAGGGCGCGGCGGGTAGCGTGATTCTCAAGTTGCCGACCACGAATCACCCCGATCTGGTGGTCAACGAATACGCGTGCTACCAGCTCTGCAAGGCGCTCGATCTGCAGACGGCCAATGTAGAAATCATCACCCGTGAACAAGCCGAGCTGCCCGAGCATGTACCGTTCCACGACATCCTCGCCGTGCAGCGCTTCGACCATCTGCCCGATGGCTCTCGCATCCACATGGAGGAGTTCAATCAGGCGCTCGGCTACGCGCCCCGCCACAAATACGGCAAGGGCCTGCAGCAGGATTGGCCGACGATGCTGCGCGTGCTCGACCGTCTGAGCCCCGAGCCGGTGCAAGACACCCGCGAGTTCCTCGCTCGCACCGTCGCTGCCATCCTCATGGGCAACACCGACGCCCACCTCAAAAACTGGGCCCTGATCTATCCCGATGGCCGCCAGCCACGCCTCGCCCCGGTCTACGACTGCGTCTGCGTCGCTGCCTTCTTCGACGGCACTTCGGAGCAGCAGTACGCGGTGAACAAGGCCATCGACACCACCATGCGCGCCCTCGGCTGGGACGACATGAAGGCGCTCATCAAATCCGCCGGACTGCTGCGGGCATCACGCCACGTCAGCCTGCTCAAAGAGGTCGTCGCGCAGGCCAAGGCGAAGTGGCCCGCACTGCTGCGCGACGCGCCACCCGCCATGCGGGAGACGGTTCTGGCCCGGCTCGCGGGCGGCGTTTCTCTGGCGGGCTGATCTGCTTATTTCGCCAACGCGAGCTGCATCGTGATGTGCGCAATGCCCGCCTCTTCATACGGCGCGCCCACCACCTCGAAGGCAGCACGGCGGTAGAAGCCCTCGGCGCTGCACTGCGCATGCAAGATCACCTTGTCGTCGCCGCGCTCGCGCGATGCATCGACCAGTGCGTCCAGAATCGCCCGCCCCCAACGCTGTCCGCGCAACACGCGCGCGACGGCCATGCGGCCGATGCGGGCCTCGCCGGGCGCGTCCTGCAGCAGGCGACCTGTCGCAACCGGCATGCCGAGGCGGTTGAACGCGACCGCATGCACCGCAGTTGAATCCAGCGCATCGAGTTCGATGTCGGGCGAGATGCCCTGTTCCTCGATGAACACCGCCTTGCGCACGGCACTGGCAGCCTCGCCGAGCGTGGCCCAGTCGCCCACCTTGAGCGTGACCATATCGGCCCCGCCCTCGAACTGCAGAATCGTGTCGCGCAGCAACTGCGGCACGGGGCGCGAGGTCTGCGTGACGGGATCGGCGAACACATAGATCAGCTCGACGGTCACGAGCAGCCGGTCGCCCGCGAAGATACCGCATTCGAAACTCAGCGACGAATTGCCCACGCGCGTGCAGCGCATGCCGATGTCAAGCACATCATCCATGCGCGCCGAAGCGTGGTATTCGACGCTAGCCTTCTTGAGGTAGATGTCACCGCCCAGCGCCTGCATCGTGGCCTCGTAGGGCATGGCGAGCGCGCGCCAGTACTCGGACATGCCGATGTCGGCATAGGTGAGGTAATGCGCGTTGAAGACGATCTTCTGGATGTCCACTTCGGCCCAGCGCACACGCAGGCGGTGCACGCTACGAAAATCCTGGCGTTTCATGTTCTTGTTCTCAAAAAATAGGAAAGAAAAATTCAAATGCCGAAAGCTTCGCGCAGCGCGCGCGCGGCATCGGCATGGGCCTGGCGGGCTTCCGGCAACGCTCGGCCCATCTTGATGAATTCGTGGGTCACACCACGGTAGATTTCCAGATCCACCGTTACACCCGCGAGGCGCAGCTTGTCGGCATAGGCGATGCCCTCATCGACCAGCGGATCGAGTTCTGCAAGCCCGATCCACGCAGGTGCAACATCGTCCACATCCGGCGCGAGCAGCGGCGCAAAACGCCAGTCCTCGCGGTCGCTCTTGTTAGGGATGTAATTGTCGAAATACCAGCTCACGGCGTCTTCCTCAAGTACAAGGCCGTGCGCAAAGGTCTTGTGCGATTGCGTGTCCTGATGCGCGGTGGTGCCGGGGTAGAACAGCACCTGCAGCGCAATCGCGATCTGCGCGTCCCGCGCCTGAATCGCGTTGACAGCGGCCAGCGTTCCACCCGCACTGTCGCCACCAACGGCGAGGCGTTTGCCATCCGCACCAAGCTCCGACGCATGAGCGGCTAGCCATTGCAGTGCATCCCAGGCATCATTGATCGCCACGGGGAACTGGTGTTCGGGCGAGAGGCGGTAATCGAGGGACACCACCATACAACCCGCCAGCCGCGCAAGCTCACGGCACAGCGTGTCGTGCGTGTTGATGCTGCCGATGGTGAAGCCGCCGCCGTGCGTGTAGAGCAAGAGCGGCAGATTCGCCTCCAGCGACGGCGCATACAGCCTTGCGGGAATCGCAAAGCCGTCGCGCGCGGGGATGCTGAAGTTGTCGACGCGCGGCAGCTCGGCCTTGGGGACTTCGAGCACGCCCGAGCCCATTTCATAAAACGCGCGCGCGGCCTCGGACGTGAGCGTGTGCATGGGCGCATGCTTGGCGCGCGCCATGCGCTCGATCACATTGCGCATCTGCGGCGTGAGCTGCACGCCCGGGGGAAGCTCTGGAGACAGTGGGTGAGCCGGGGAAGCTGCGGAATTCAATCTGATTGTCCTGGAAACACGGGAGGCCGGAAATTCACCTGCACCGGCTTAGCGCCCGGCAGGCCTTGGTAAGTCACGATCACGCTCGTGCCGGCCTTTGGCGGCGTCAGCGGCGAGAACGATCCGAGGCTGATCAGATCGCCCTTTCGCAAGCGCAGATTCTCCTGCTGCAGCGCCCCTGCAAGCCAGACCACGGCATTGAGCGGATGCCCAAGAATATCGCTACCCTTGCCGGTCGACAGCACGGCCCCCGTATTGTCCGAGACTTGCACGGCCATTTCGGCCAACGCCTGCAGCATCACCTGCTGCTGTTCGGAAAACACCGGCGCGCTGATCGGCTCGCCCACCACGCCCAGCCGCGCGCCCACATTGATCGCCGCCACGCCCGCACCGTTGAGCGAGCCGGGGTTCTCCACCATCAGGTCGGGCAGCTCGATGAAGGGGATGATCTGGTCAATGTTCTCAAGCACCTCCGCCGGATTGCGGGCCGCGTTGATGTTCTCGTTCTTCACCCGTACCAGCATGTCGGCCTCGAACAGTGGACGCGCGCCAAACTTCGCCTGCACGGTCACATCATTGGGCAGGATCATGCCCTCGTAGAGCACGCCCCACACGGGCTTGTTGGTGCCGAAGCGCTGCTGCACAGCCGGGTTGGTGAGCCCCGCCTTGTAGCCGACCACCTTGCCGCCGAACTGCCTGGACAGCAGATCGTTGAACCGCGCGCGCGTGCAGGCACCCTCCTCGTCGGTCAGCTTGGCGATGTTGGGCGAAGGTTTCATCGCCACATAGTTCTGCATGAGCTGGGCCACTTCACCGAAGTTCAGGCACTCCGCCTGCGCGCCTGTCACGCAGAGGACAGCCATGGCCGAGGGGATCAGCGCGGATTTCAGTTTCATGTAGGTCTCCTGTTGTAATCTGCCGCATATCCTAATTCGAACCACCGAGACATCACACCATGGCTTTCATCTACTACGTCACCCAAATCCAGTTCGAGTACGGCGCGGTCGCCCTGCTGCCCCAAGAGTGCGCACGCACCGGCATCACCCGCCCGCTGGTGGTCACTGATCAGGGCGTGAAGGCTGCGGGCGTGCTGCAGAAGGTGCTTGATGCGATGCCCGGAATGGCGGTCACGGTGTTCGACCAGACCCCCTCCAACCCCACCGAGGCCGCCGTGCGCGCCGCCGTGGAGCTGTTCCAAAGCGGCCAGTGCGACGGCCTGATCGCGGTGGGCGGCGGCTCGGCCATCGACTGTGCCAAGGGCATCGCGATTGCCGCCACGCACGAAGGCCCGCTCAAGACCTACGCCACCATCGAAGGCGGCTCGCCGAAAATCACCGAGCGTGCCGTGCCGCTGCTCGCCGTGCCCACCACCGCCGGCACCGGCAGCGAAGTAGCACGCGGCGCCATCATCATCGTGGACGATCACCGCAAGCTCGGCTTTCACTCGTGGCACCTCGTGCCCAAGACGGCCATCTGCGATCCCGGCCTGACGCTAGGCCTGCCGCCGCAGCTCACCGCCGCCACCGGCATGGACGCGATTGCGCATTGCATGGAAACCTTCATGTCGTCGGCCTTCAACCCGCCCGCCGATGGCATCGCGCTGGATGGGTTGGAGCGCGGCTGGAAGCACATTGAAGCCGCCACGCGTGACGGAGCGAACAAGGACGCGCGCCTGAACATGATGAGCGCCAGCATGCAGGGCGCGATGGCGTTCCAAAAAGGCCTCGGCTGCGTGCATTCGCTGAGCCACAGCCTCGGCGGCGTCAACCCACGTCTGCACCACGGCACGCTCAACGCCATCTTCCTGCCCGCCGTGACCCGTTTCAACGCCGAGGATGCCAAGGTCAAGGCCGACCGCCGCCTCGAACGCATGGCCCACGCCATGGGACTGCCTGCGGGCGGCGACGTGGCTGAAGCCGTGCGCGACATGACCGCGCGTCTTGGTCTGCCCACGGGCCTTGCCGCGCTTGGCGTGACCGAGGCAATGTTCGACGACGTGATCAAGGGCGCACTGGCCGATCACTGCCACAAGACCAATCCGCGCGAAGCCAGCCCCGAGGAATATCGCCAGATGCTGCGCGACTCGATGTGAGTTGAACTCTGTCCGCCATCGCACATCGCGACGGGATCGTGGCCTACACGTTGGGTGTCCGCGAATTTGAATACTTCGCCATGTTCAACCACCACATGAAAGCAAGGACACCCACCATGAAAAAGCTGCTGCTCGCAACGGCCTTCGGCATCTTCGCCACCACATCCGCCTTCGCCCAACTGGGCGCTGCAGCCTCCAATGCCGCCGATGCGGCCGAGCACAAGGTCGAGCAAAAGCAGGCCGAAAGCGAAGCCAAGAAGAGCGGCCCGGTCGGCAAGGCGGTGAACAACACCAAGGCCGAATACCACAAGGCCCAATCCAAGCGCCACACCAAGAAGGCCAAGGCGGCCGTGAAGAAATCGGTGTCCTGAGCACCCAGGCAGAGCCCCAAAGGGCTCGAGCGCGGCAACTCCGCGCTCGAGCCCTTTTTCAGTTCTGCAGTTGCCCCCACACCTTCTCCATGCGCTTGGCACTGACTGGATAAGGCGTGCGCAACTCCTGCGCAAAGAAGCTCACGCGCAGCTCCTCCAGCATCCAGCGGTACTCCTGCATGCGCGCATCGACCTGGCCTTTGCGCTCTGCAACCAGACGCCAGTAGCGCTGCTCCAGCGGCTTGAATTCGGCGGACTTCGCCGCATCGCGCGCGGGGTCGGCACGGTATTTATCGAGGCGGATCGTGATCGCCTTGAGGTAGCGCGCGTAGTGCCCGAGCTGGGTCCACGGCGCAATCGCGATGAAGTTCTTGGGCATCAGGCGCTGCAGTTGCGCCGCCGCATCGGCTGTGGCATCCGCTGCGTTCTTGGTGTCCTTGATCTTGCGCTGCGCAGCCGAATACTCGATCAGGATCACGCCTGCCATGCGCGCAACCTCATTGGCGATCAGCGTGAGGCGACCGCGCCCATCCTGCACGCGCTGCTTGAAATCGGCCTCGTTCGCAGGCAGCGGGTCCTGCAAAAACGCGCGGTCGATGGCCACGTCGATGATTTGCTCGCGCAACTCTTCCTGCGTGCCGAGCGGCATGTAAGCCACCGCCATCTTTTGCAGATCGGGAATATTCTTCTCGAGATACTTGAGCGCATCCTTGATCTGCAAGGCGAACAGGCGGCGCAGGCCCACGCGGTGCTTGGCTGCGGCGATTTCGGGCTCGTCGAACACCTCGATGCCTACCGCATCGACATGATCGATGAGCGCCGGAAAACCGATCAGCGTCTGGCTGCCTTTGCCGATTTCCATAAGCTCAGGCAACTCACCGAAGGACCATTCCTTGTAGCGCGCTTCGGCCTTTTGCTGAGGCTTTTCCGAAGCGGCTTTCGGGACGCCTTTAAGCTTGTCGGCCTTGGGCGCTTGGTCCTGTCGCATGGGCTGTTCCGGTGCGGATTCATCGGCCAAAGCCGCCGCTTTGGCCTGTTCGCCCTCCACATGGCTGGCCACGCGCATCGACGCCAGCGCCTGGAACGCACCACGCGCCTTGGCGCCCAGTTCGGATTTGAGCGCGCCCAGATTGCGACCCTGCCCCATCTGGCGTCCGTGCTCATCCGTAATGCGGAAGTTCATGAACAGATGCGGACTCAACATGTCGAGCTTGAAATCGGCGCGCTTCACATCCAGCGAGGTCTCGTCGCGCACCTGCTTGAGCAGCACGTCGATGAGGCCTCCATTCGCCACGCGCTGCTCCTTGTTGAACAGATCGCCGAGGCGTTGCGCGCTTTCGGGCAACGGCACGAAACGGCTGCGCGGGCGCTGCGGCAGGCTTTTGAGCAGAGCCTGAATCTTGTCCTTGAGCATGCCGGGCACCAGCCATTCGGAGCGTTCTTCGCTCACCTGATTGAGCACAAACAGCGGCACGGTGACCGTGACGCCATCGCGCGGATCGCCTGGGCTGTGCAAGTACTGCGCGGAGCAATCGACGCCGCCGAGCTTCACGGTCTTGGGGAAGGCCTGGGTAGTGATGCCCGCAGCCTCGTGGCGCATGAGTTCGTCGCGCGACAGGCGCAGCAGATCGGGGTTGCTGCGCGATTCGGTGCGGAACCATTTGTCAAAGCTCGCGCCGCTGAAGACGTCTTGCGGCAGTTGCTGGTCGTAGAACGCGTAGATGAGTTCGTCGTCCACCAACACGTCGGCTCGACGGCTCTTGTGCTCGAGCTCCTCGACCTTGCGGACCAGCTTGAGATTGGCCGCGAGAAAATGCCAGTGCGTATCCCATTCGCCCTCAACCATGGCCTGGCGGATGAACAGTTCGCGCGCGCTCGTAGGGTCGATGCGGCCATAGCTCATGCGCCGGCCGTTGTAGACCACAAGGCCGTACAGTGTCGCACGCTCGTAGGCCACCACATCGGCCTGTTTCTTGGACCAGTGCGGGTCGAGCATCTGCTTTTTCAGCAGATGCGCGCCCACTTCTTCAAGCCATGGCGGCTCGATGGCCGCGATGCCACGCCCGTAGAGACGCGAAGTCTCGACCTGCTCGGCCGCGACGATCCAGCGGCCCGGCTTCTTGGCCAGATGTGCGCCCGGATGCGCATGGAACTTGATGCCGTGCGCGCCCAGATAGGCGTCGCTCTCCTCGCCCTTGTAGCCAATGTTGCCCAGCAGACCGGCCAGCATCGACAGGTGCACCGCTTCGTAGCCTGCGGCCTCGTCGTTGATCTTCCACTTCTGCTCCTTGATCACGGTGAGCAGTTGCGAATGGATGTCGCGCCACTCGCGCACGCGGCGGATGTTGACGAAGTTCTGGCGCAGCAACTGCTCCCACTGGCGATTGCTGATCTTGTGGGTGGCAGGCTCGCTCTCCGCAGGATTGAAGAGCGCGAGCTTTTCCTCCACCGTCTCCGTATCGCGCGCGCCGGAGCTGCGCTGATCGATTGGCAGGAAGGCCGCATTGCGGGCACTGGCAGACTTGTTGGCCGGAGCGGCCTCGGCCGCCATCTCCGCCCGCGTCTTGGCCACCACCTTGCCACCACGCGCATCCGACAGCCATTTCCACAGGCGAAGGTAGCCGCTGAACTCGCTCTTCTCGTCGTCGAATTTCGCGTGCTGCTGATCGGCCTGCTGCTGCGCCTCCATGGGACGGTCGCGCACGTCCTGCACGCTCAGGGCGGACGCGATGATCAGCACCTCGGCCACCGCGCCGCGCTCGCGCGCTTCCAGAATCATCCGGCCCACACGCGGATCGAGCGGCAGGCGCGACAGCTCCTTGCCCATCTGCAGCAACTGGCCGCGATCATCCACCGCGCCCAACTCGGCCAGCAGTTGGTAGCCGTCGGCAATCGCGCGGCCCGAAGGCGCTTCCAAGAACGGAAAATGCACCACGTCGCCGAGATTCAGCGACTTCATCCGCAGAATCACCCCGGCGAGTGACGAGCGCAAGATTTCCGGGTCAGTGAATTTCGGGCGCGACTCGAAGTCTGCCTCGTCGTACAAACGAATGCAGATACCGTTGGCCACGCGCCCGCAACGGCCCGCGCGCTGGTTGGCGGCAGCCTGGCTCACCGGCTCGACCAACAATTGCTCGACCTTGCTGCGAAACGAATACCGCTTGACCCGCGCAGTGCCTGCATCAATCACATAGCGGATGCCCGGCACCGTGAGCGAGGTTTCGGCCACGTTGGTCGCCAGCACGATGCGGCGGCCCGTGTGGCCGTCAAAGATGCGGTCCTGCTCGGCCTGCGACAGCCGCGAGAACAGCGGCAGCACCTCGGCGCTGCGCAACACCGGCGAGTGCTGCAGATGCTTGCGCAGATGATCCGCTGCCTCACGGATCTCGCGCTCACCCGGCAGAAAAACAAGGATGTCGCCGCCCTTACCGCCTGCCCAGAGCTCATCCACGCCCTCGGCAATAGCATCGTTGAGGTCAACGTCCTTCTTCTCTTCGAACGGGCGGTAGCGCATCTCGACCGGAAAAGTCCGGCCCGAGACCATGATGACCGGCGCGGGGCCAGCCTTATTCTCGAAATGCTTGGCAAACCGGTCCGCATCGATGGTGGCCGAGGTGACGATCACCTTGAGGTCGGGCCGCTTGGGCAGGATCTGGCGGATGTAACCCAGCAGAAAGTCGATGTTCAGACTGCGCTCGTGCGCCTCGTCGATGATCAGCGTGTCGTAGGCCTTGAGCAGCGGGTCGGTCTGCGTCTCGGCCAGCAGAATGCCGTCCGTCATCAACTTGACCGAGGCACCCTTCTGCAGCGTGTCCTGAAACCGCACCCGGTAGCCGACCACCTCGCCAAGCGGCGTGTTCAGCTCCTCGGCAATCCGCTTGGCCACCGACGACGCCGCAATCCGGCGCGGCTGGGTGTGACCGATCAGGTGGCCGCGCACCACGCCCTTGTCGTCAGGCACGGCGTTCATCCGCCCCCGACCGAGGGTCAGGGCGATCTTGGGAAGCTGGGTGGTTTTGCCCGAACCGGTCTCGCCGCAGACGATGATGACCTGATGGCGGTCCATAGCCTCCATGATTTCTTCACGGCGGGCGGAGACTGGGAGGGATTCGGGAAACGTGATCTGCAAAGGCATAAGGGGCACAATTATCCCAGCGCCGCCGATTTCCGTTGCGAAACCGTCGATTTTTCGTATTCCGGGGCCGGTCTTGGTTGCATTTCATCCACCGCGCTCGCAAGGTGCGAGCGTACTTGCGATTGAGCGCTGCATGTCGGCCGAGCACGGGCCTTCCATCCTCTATGGCGACAAATGCTCGGTCTACAAACAAAGAATAGGGCTTGACCATTCTTCTCAGGTGATGAAAACACTTCTTTCAGATATCGACATTGTGCTCAAACCGGGTGAGCATCCGCTACTGGAAAGTGTTTCGCAGCGAAGAAATGAGCTGACGCTTCTGCTGAAGGTCTACCCCATTGGATCGACGTGGCAAATTCACTTTCGCTCAGTAGTTGGAGTGAAATTCCTGGATGAAAGAGATATGCCTGAATATTGGCGCGTCAATATTGAGGTAGCCGCCTCTGACAAAAGGTGTGCAGTGAGCCAGCTACGGCAAGGTGGATGGTCAACTCAAATAGGGCCGGAGCCCAAAATTCAGGAGCTGATCTATGACGGAGTCTCTGAATATTTGGTGAGCGGTAAGGACTTCTGCCCAGCCCCCAGAATCCATGGCAACGCAACCGTTGCAGGCGCGCGGACGATCAGGTCGGCCGCGTCGTCCAGCTCACTGGGAGCGGTATTCACGATGATGACCTTGGCCCTCATGCGTGACGCCAGAAGGGCCAGCCCCGCCGCTGGATAGACCGCTCCGGCAGTGCCGACCACCAGCATCAGATCGCAGGCCTCGGAGGCCTTTTGGGCGGCGTCTAGCACGCGGTAAGGCAGTGCTTCGCCGAACCAGACGACGGCCGGTCGCACAAGGTTTCCGCAGCGGTCGCAGTGTGGCGGGTCGCCTGCTTCGGCGTGGTCGAGGTGGCAGCAGTCCTTGGGGGTGTCGAGCCAGCTCTGGGTGTTCAGGTTGCCGTGCAGGCACAGCACGTCAGCGCTGCCCGCGCGGCGGTGCAGGCCATCGACGTTCTGGGTGACGAGCGTGAAGGTGCCTGACTTGTGTGATTTTTCGAAAGCCGCGAGCGCGTAGTGGCCCGCGTTGGGTTCGACCTTGGCGACGAGTTCGCGTCGGTATTCGTACCAGCGCCAGACCATGGTCGGATTGGCGCGATAGCCGGTTTGCGATGCCATGTCTTCAGGGCGGTATTTGGCCCAGAAGCCGGTTTGCGCGTCGCGGAAAGTGGGGATTCCAGATTCGGCGCTGATGCCCGCGCCCGTCAGAACCACGATGTTTTTGGCCGCCGCTACCAGCTTGGCAGCGGCGGCCATGGACTCTTCTTGCTCGGTCTGCCCTGCAAGTTCTTCGCTACTCATGGTGAAGACTTCGCCGTAAGAATGATCAACCGCCCCGCTGGCGCAGCGCCTCGTAGAGGCATACGCCGCTGGCGACCGAGACGTTCAGGCTTTCGACCGCGCCTTTCATGGGAATCGACACCAGCTGGTCGCAGGTCTTGCGCGTGAGCATGCGCATGCCGTCGCCTTCGGCACCCAGCACCAGCGCTACGGCGCCCTTCAAGTCGACCTCGTAGATCGTCTTGTCGGCGTCGCCGCTGGTGCCGATGCACCAGATGTTGCGCTCTTTCAGTTCATTGAGCGTGCGCGCCAGATTGGTCACCATGAAGTACGGCACGGTCTCGGCCGCGCCGCTGGCCACCTTGGCCACGGTGGCGTTGATGCCCGCCGCGTTGTCCTTGGGGGCGATCACCGCATGCACGCCCGCGCCGTCGGCCACGCGCAGGCAGGCGCCGAGGTTGTGCGGATCGGTCACGCCGTCAAGCACCAGCAGCAACGGGTTCTTCACGCCATCGGCTTCAAGCTGGTCGAGCAGGTCGTCGAGCGACTTCACCTGCGCGATCTCCTGCACCCGCGCGGCAACGCCCTGATGGCCGTGGCTACCTGCGAGCTTGGCGATGCGCAGCGAATCGGCCTCGATCAGTCGCACACCCATTTCTTTTGCACGGTCCACGAACTGACGCATGCGCGCGTCGCGGCGGGTGGATTCGTAGTAAACCTCGATGATCGATTGCGGCGCCGTTTTCATGCGCACGCCGACGGCATGGAAGCCGAACAGGACTTTGGGGGAAGATGACATGCCCCCATTATCCCGCGCCGGGGCATCTCCTATCTTAGGACCAAGGAAATCACTGCGCTCCCTTGCGGGACTCGGGCAGCGGCACCATCACCGGCTGGCCGGGCGTGGTGCAGCCGGTGTCGCAGCAGCGGCCCGGCTGACGGTTGCGGGTGATCGAGCGGGTATTCGAGCGCTCGCCGTTCTCGGCCAGCACGCCACGATCGAGCAGCCGCTCGACCAGATCGACCTTGTTGCCAAGCGGATAGTTGCGCCAGATCTCCTGCTTGAGCGCTGCGGGCGAGCCGCCGCCGTGCAGGCTGATCAACGAATACCAGCCCGCTTGGTACGACGCCGTCAGGTCCTCCATGAAACGAGCGACCTCGATGCGCTTGTCGTACGGCACATCGGGATTGGCGCGCAGCACCTCGGCCAGGCTCGCGGCGGTGGCGGGGTTGTGGTCTTCGTCCGGCCCCGGCAGCGCGACGATCAGCCCGCCCGAGACCTCGTGCGCGAGGCGGTGCATGTCGTAGATCTGGGTAGCCAGCAGCAGTTTGCCGATGTTGCTGAACACCGCATCGGGCATGAAGCCGCCACTGTGCGCGTCCTGCGTCGCGTAAACGCTGGCCGCCACGCCGCAGGCAAAAAAGCCTTCGACGATCTTGATGAGCTCGACCATGGGCTCACGCAGATTGCTCTTCACGTCGGGATCGAGCCCGTTGGCCTCGCACATCAGCGCGCCCGCGCCGATCAGCAGATCACCAAAGCCCGCGCGCGCCGCAATGCAGCTGTGGCGATGGTGGGTGGCGTAGCTGTAGGTGAGCACATGGCTCAACTCCCATTCGCCCTCGAAGAACACGCGGTCCCAGGGTACGAACACCCGGTCGAAAATGACCACCGCCGTGGACTGGCCGAACTTGCGCGAGAACAGCGCTGCACCGTGCTCGACCTTGTCGCCGGGCCGCCCCGCTGGCCGCGCGACCATGGTCACACCCTTGGCGTCCACCGGCACGGCGCAGCACACGGCGAAGTCCGCGTCTTCGCGGCCCATGTTGCGGCTGGGCATGACCAGCAGCTCGTGCATGTAGGGCGCGCCGGTCACGATGGCCTTGGTGCCGCTGATGACGATGCCCTTCGCGTCGCGGCTCACCACATGCACATAGGTGTCGGGATTGGCCTGCTGGTGCGGCTTCTTGCTGCGGTCGCCCTTGGCGTCCGTCATCGCCACGCCAAGTGCGATGTCGCTGTCCTGCACATCGGCGAGGTAGGCCGCAAAGCGCTCGCGATGCTCATTGCCGCCACGCGCATCGTCGATGTGAGCGACGGCCTGGGCGATGCCGTTGAGCGCGTCGTGCCCCAGATAGCGTTGGGCGCAACCGGTCTCCTGGCACATCACGCGCACCACCTCGAGCTTGTTGAGCAGATCGCCCGAGGACTCGTTGATATGCAGCATGCGGTTGACGACGCGGTTGCGGCTGCTCTGGGTGGCAAGCGCCATGGGCTGCACCTCGGGGCGCAGCGCGAAGTCGTAGGTGAACGACAGCGCGTTCACGCCGGGGCGCAGCGACGACGCATCGACTACGCTGTCGATGAGCTGCCCGTTCACATAGACGACGGGCTTGAGCCGCCTGAGCGATTCGCGGTATTCCTCGCCGGACATCAGTCGTGCACGGTCCGGCGCGAGGGTTTCGATCTGCATTGTTGTCTCCTTCATCGGGGTGGTTGGCATGAGTTATTGAACACCGTTTAATATTTAAACACTGTTCAACAAATTCGACAATACCTACAATGCGGCATGCCCAGAACCGCCGCATCCGCCGCCAAGCCCCCATTGACCGCATCCACTGCCGTCCGCCCCACGCGCCAAAAAACGCTGTCCGACTCGCGCCGCCAGCATGTACTGGGTGCCGCGCGCACGGTGTTCTTCGAGCTGGGACTGGAAGGCACGAGCATCCGCGAGATCGCCAAGCAGGCCGGGTACACGCCCGGCGCGATCTACAGCTATTTCGCGAGCAAGGAGGAGGTTTACGCGGCGCTGCTCGGCGAATCGCTGGAGCGGTTGAATGCAGCGGTGCAAGCCACCCTCGCCCCATCTGCCCCGAAAGCAGAGAAGCGCCTTGAAGCCGCCGCCCGCGCGTTCTACCAGTTCTATGCGGACAACCCGCGCGACCTCGATCTGGGCTTCTATCTCTTCCAGGGCATGCAGCCGCGTGGCCTCACGGCTGAGCTCAACGAGCGGCTCAACCAGCGCCTGCGCGACTCGCTCGCGCCGGTCGAAACCGCGCTGCAAGACCTTGGCATGGATGCGGCGTGCGCACTCGTGGAGGTGACCGCACTGTTCGCGCATGTCGTGGGGCTGCTGGTGCTGAGCCACACGGGTCGCATCCGCATGTTCCGCCAGCAGTCGAGCGACCTGTTCGCGGCCTATCTGCAGCAGTTGGCCACTCGCGCCGCCACTGCTGTCCGCTGAACGAACCCGAGCGGCAGCGGGGAATAGGCCCGCCCGGTAAAATCACGGCACACGGTGGCTGTATCTCGGCCCCGTCCCGCTCGCACCGCGCCCCATCCGCGCGGTGTTTTTCATTCCAGGTTTCACTGGACCACCCACTGCCGCGCCACCACAAGCGACGCGGCTCTGGCATGGATTTGCCGATCATGATTTTCGCTCCCGTTGTGAGCTGGTTCCAACGCACCAGTCTCGTCGCCCAGATTGCTCTCGCGCTGGTTCTTGGCATCGTCATCGCGCTCGCTGCGCCGGGCCTTGCCGCACAACTCTCGATTCTCGGCACGCTGTTCATCGCAGCGCTCAAGGCCGTCGCGCCGGTGCTGGTGTTCGTGCTGGTGATCGCCGCCATCAGCAACCACAAAGTGGGCGAGCACACGCTGATCAAACCAGTGCTGGCGCTCTATGCCGTGGGTACGCTGGCGGCAGCGACAGTGGGCGTGGCGGCGAGCTTCATGTTTCCCAGCACGCTGGTTCTCGACCTTCCGGCCAATGCGGCCAAGGCACCGGGCTCGATCTCGGAAGTGCTGCTGGAGCTGCTGATGAACTTGACCAGCAATCCTGTCAAGGCGATTGCGGAAGCCAACTACATCGGTATCCTCGCCTGGGCCGTAGGCCTCGGCATGGCGCTGCGCCATGCAAGCGTCACCACGCGGCGCACGCTGCAGGAGCTGTCGGATGCGGTCACGCAGATCATCCAGCTCGTCATCCGCCTCGCCCCCATCGGCATTCTGGGGCTGGTCGCGACGACGTTCGCCGATGCGGGACTGCAGGCGCTCAAGGGCTATGCGCACCTGCTCATCGTGCTCGTGGGTTGCATGCTGTTCGTGGCGCTGGTGGTCAATCCGGTCATCGTGTGGTTCATGATCCGCAGGAACCCCTTTCCGCTCGTGCTGACCTGCCTGCGCGAGAGCGGCGTGACCGCGTTCTTCACCCGCAGCTCGGCAGCCAACATTCCAATCAATCTTGCGCTGGCCAAACGTCTGAAGCTGCACGAAGACACCTACAGCGTCGCCATCCCGCTCGGTGCGACCATCAACATGGCAGGCGCCGCGATCACCATCAGCGTGCTGTCGCTCGCCGCCGCACACACGCTGGGCATCAACGTCGATGTACCGACCGCGCTTCTGCTGTGCATCGTCGCCTCGGTCTGCGCCTGCGGCGCATCGGGCGTAGCGGGTGGCTCGCTGCTGCTGATTCCGCTGGCCTGCAGCCTGTTCGGCATTTCCAACGACGTGGCGATGCAGGTCGTGGGCATAGGCTTCATCATCGGCATCCTGCAAGATTCCACCGAAACCGCGCTGAATTCATCCACGGACGTGATCTTCACAGCCGCAGCCAGCATGGCCGCAGCGCGAAAAGCTGTTGCCTGATTCAGCCTAGAGCGTGTTGACAATCTCAGCGCGAGGCTTGCAGGATGCGGATCGGGATGGGCTGCAAGGCGCAAACCGCAGCAATAGCTCGTGCTACAAGCGAGGATTTGCAACGCAGCAGACCGCCCGAGGCCGCGCCTGCAAGACCGCGTGGAGATCGTCAACACGCTCTTAGTCCATCGAGGCCACGCGTCCGGCCTCGATGACGATGCGGCGGTCGCAGCGCGACGCGATCGCTCGGTCGTGGGTGACCATCACCAGCGTCGTGCCCTGCTCGCGGTTGAGGTCGAACATCAGCTGCATGATGGTCTCGCCGGTCGCAAAGTCGAGGCTGCCCGTGGGCTCGTCGGCCAGCAGCACGGCCGGTCGCACGACGAAGGCGCGCGCCAGCGCCACGCGCTGCTGCTCGCCGCCCGAGAGCACCTTGGGATAGTGGTTCAAACGCTGGCCCAGCCCCACACGCGCGAGCATCTCCTGGGCCTGCGCGCGGGCGCTGCGGTCGCCCACGAGTTCGAGCGGCAGCATCACGTTTTCCAGCGCTGTGAGATTGCCCATGAGCTGAAAGCTCTGGAACACGAAGCCCATCTTCTGCCCGCGCAGCGCGGCGCGTTCATCCTCATCGAGCGCGAACAGCTCCTGCCCCGCAAGGCGCACCGTGCCTTTGGTGGGAGTGTCCAGCCCCGCGATGATCGACAGCAACGTGCTCTTGCCCGAACCCGACGCGCCAACAATGGCCACAGTCTCCTTGGGCGCGAGCCGGAAATCGATATCGCGCAGAATGTCCAGCGAGCCCGTCGAATCCTCCACCGACTTGTAGACGTGATCGACGGCGATGATCGGTTCGGTGACGGAGGCTGCTTTGGCGGAACTGGAATCGGTCATGGACACTCTCAGGCTGGAATGACTGGCAACAAAGGATAGATCAAGCGATGAATCGACGAGACTGTATCGCGAGCATGGTGCTCACATGCGCCGCGTGGGCTTGCGGCGCACAGGCCGCGCCAGCCCACGCTGCGACGATTCTGGTGGTGGGCGACTCGATCAGCGCCGAATACGGCCTCGCGCGTGGCACGGGCTGGGTGACGCTGCTTGAAAAGCAGATCGCCTCCGACAAGCTCAACGCCCGGGTGGTCAACGCGAGCGTGAGCGGCGACACCACATCCGGCGGCCGCTCGCGCCTGCCCGCGCTGCTCAAGGCCCATCAGCCCACGCATGTGATACTGGAGCTGGGTGCCAACGACGCGCTGCGCGGCCTGCCGCTCAAGAACACCGACGACAACCTCTCCTTCATGACCGAACAGGCCCAGAAGGCCGGTGCCAAGGTGGTGTTGGTCGGCATGCAGGTGCCGCCAAACTACGGCGGCAAGTACACGCAGCAGTTCGGCGAGGTGTTTCCGGCCGTGGCGAAGAAGTACCAGACCGCTCTGGTGCCTTTCCTGCTCAAGGGCGTGGCCGATGATGCGGACCCGACCCGCCTCTTTCAAGCGGACCGGATTCACCCCAACGCGACCGCACAGCCACTCTTGCTGGGCAATGTGTGGCCGGTGCTCAAGCCGCTGTTGAAGTAGTAATTAAATTGAACTTCACGCGCCGAAGGCGAGCTTGAGCGCCTGCGCCAGATCGGCCTGTAAGTCACGCGCGGCCTCAAGGCCGATCGAGAAGCGCACGATGGTGCCCTGCTTGAGACCCGATGACGGCAGGCTGCGCATGCTTGGCAGCTCGTAGGGAACGACGAGGCTGATCGGGCCACCCCAGCTGTAGCCGATCTTGAAGTACTGCAGGCTGTCGCAGAAGCGGTCGATCTGCTCCTGCGAGAACTTCGGGTCGATGACCACGCTGAACAGGCCAGCGGCCGCGCCGTCCGGATTTTCGGGCGTGCTGCACAGCGCCTTCCATTCCTCGTGTCCGGGCGAACCAGCCAGCGCCGGATGCAGCACCTGCACCACCGACGACTGCGTGCCCATCCACTGCGCGAGTTCGCGCGCTACCTTGTCGTGCGCGTGATAACGCAGCGCCATGCTCGGCAACGAGCGCAGAACGGCTTCCACATCGTTCATGCCTACGCCGAAACCGATGCGCATGTGGGTGAGCTTGAGCTTCATGTGCACTGACAGATCGCGCGTGGTGATGCTGCCCATCAGCACATCGCCGCCGCCACTCGGGTATTTGGTGAGCGCATGCACCGACACGTCGACGCCGAGGCTACCGCCGTCGCGAAGCAGATCGAACGCCGGGAACGCAAGGCCCGCGCCCCAGGTGTTGTCGAGCACGGAGAGCACCTCGCGCTCGCGGCAGCTGCGCACCTGCGCCAGCAGATCGGGGAATTCGAGCGTGACCGAGCCGGGCGCTTCCAGCCACACCAGCTTGGTCGCGGGCGTGATCTTGGCCGCGAGATCGGCAGGGTTCAGTGGGTCGAAATACTGGTGGCTGATGCCAAAGTGCCTGAGTTCAACCTCGGCCAACGACTTGTTCGGACCGTAGGCGTTGTCGGGAATCAGCACCTCGTCGCCTTGCTTGAGCAACGACAGCGACACCGTGGCAATCGCCGCGAGACCGCTGGGTACCAGCAGGCACTGCAGACCGCCTTCGAGCGATGCGATGCGCTCTTCGAGCACATAGCTCGTCGGCGTACCGTGCAGGCCGTAGGTGTAGGCGGACTTGTCCTTCCAGTCGAAGTCGCGCATCGCGGCAACGTTGGGGAAGAACACGGTCGAGGCCTTGCAGACCGGGGGCTGCGGCGCGGCGAAGCCGCCGGGGGCCTCGTAGCCGTGGTGGATCAAGTCGGTGACGATGTCTTTGGAGGATGGCGCTTGAGTCATCCCCCGATGGTAGCGCTCAGACCAGCCTGGCGCTGCCTCACGGGGAAATACTCAAGCGTCGAGACTGCGCGGACTCACCCGTTAGTGGGTTTCAGTTCATTGACGACACTCTTCACCCCTTCCACCGCCTGAGTCAGACTTGCGGCATGCGCCACATCACCGGCGGTCTTCACCGGACCCGACAGCGTCACCACGCCGTCTTTGGTTTCGACGGAAATGAGCACGGCGCTCAGGTTCGGATCCGATGCAAACGCGGCCTTCACCTTGGTTGTGATGGCGGTGTCATCCAGCGCCGCACCTGCAGTGCTCGCAGCATTTTGAGCAGCCTGACTGGCATCCTTCGCTGCGATTTCCATCTTCTGCTTGGCTTCATCGGCTGCGGCTTCGGTCTTCGACACCGCCGTGTCGAGCTTCTGGCCGGCCGTCGGCTCACCCGGCTTCTTGTCACACGCGGCCAAGCCTGCGCAGAGCACGGCAGCCAGCGCCACTGCGGCACCGCGCTTGAGGATGTTGCGATCTTCAATGGTTGCGAACTTCATGGAGTGATACCCCTCGAACAAAAATACAGAAGTCCTCACTTTAGGCTGTGACCCGCCAGGCATGGGTTCGCGTGTTACAACTATCTTTGTAGGACAATTCCTTGCGCCAATGGCATCCAGCAAAGACTACAGAGACAATCATCCGCAATGAATCTGCACACTCTGCGCCAATGGCTGCCGTTCCTGAATTGGCCCCGCCCCACCAAGTCCCTGCTCAAGGGTGAGTTCATTGCTGGCATGACCGTCGGGCTGATGCTGGTGCCGCAGGGCGTAGCCTACGCGGCGCTCGCGGGCATGCCGCTGGTGACCGGCATCTACGCGTCGCTGATTCCGGCCATCGTCGCCGTGTTGTTCAGTTCATCGACGCGGCTGGGCGTCGGCCCCACGGCGCTCACCAGTCTGCTGATCGGCGCCTCGCTCACCGGCATGGCCGAACCTGGCAGCGCGCACTGGGTGTCGCTTGCGGTATGGCTGGCCATCCTCTCCGGCCTGCTGCAGACCGTGGTGGGCCTTGCGCGATTCGGCTGGCTGATGAGCCTGATTACCTCACCAGTGCTCACGGGCTTCACGCAGGCTGCAGCGCTGCTGATTCTGCTGTCGCAGTTGCCCGCCCTGCTCGGCATGCGAACGACCTGGCATGCGGTCTTCAGCAATCCGTCGATCCACCATTTCGACTACATCGCACTGGCCTTCGGCATTGGCAGCGTGGTCGCGCTCTCGCTCGCCAAGAAGATCCGACCTACCTTTCCGGGCGCCATTCTGGTGATCACCGGCGCGGGCCTCATCAGCTGGGCCATCGGCTTTGCGGATGGCGGTGGCGATGTGATCGGTCACCTGCCCTCGGGATTCCCGCATCCCTATCTGCCCGAGTGGCTCACGTTCGACGAGTTCGGCGCGCTGATTCTGCCGGTGATGATGGTGGCTCTGGTGAGCTTTCTGGAAACCGCTTCAAGCGCCAAGATCGAGCATCAGCGCGAAGGCACGCAGTGGAACGAAAACCAGGACTTGGTCGCACAGGGTCTGGCCAAGATCAGCTCCGGTTTCTCCGGCGGTTTTGCCACCAGTGCGTCGTTTTCTCGATCCGCGCTCAACATGTACGCGGGTGCGCAAACCGGCTGGTCCAACCTGTTCGCCACCGCGCTGGTGCTCGTCGCGCTGCTCTGGCTGATGCCCGAGCTCTACCATGTGCCGGACGCCGTTCTGGCCGCCGTGGTCGTGACGGCCGTGACCGGCCTGTTCAAGCCCGGCGAACTGCTGCGTTTGTGGAAGATCTCGCGCATGGAGGCAGGCATCGGCATCGTCACCTTCGTGATCACCATCGCCACCGCGCCGCGTATCTACTGGGGCGTGCTTGCGGGCGTGGTGGCCAACCTGTGCTTCTTTCTCTACCAGCGCATGCACCCGCGCATCATCGAGGTCGGGGAGCATCCCGACGGCAGTCTGCGCGACCGCCATCTGTGGCAACTGCCGACGCTCGCACCCCATCTGCTGGCCCTGCGCATGGATGCGGAGCTGGACTTCGCGAGTGCTGCGTCACTCGAGCGGCGCATCACGAGTGAGCTTCAAAAGCGCCCCGACGTGCGCGACGTGTGCATCTTCGCCGCCCCCATCAACCGCATCGACATCACCGGCGTGGAGACCTTCCTGCGCCTCCGCTCGCAAATGCAGAAACGTGGCGGCATGCTGATTCTGAGCGGCCTCAAACTGCCAGTCGAGCAACGTCTCGAGCGCGCAGGGGCGCTGGGGCCGGACACGAATCTCGCGCTCTACCGTACGGATACCGAGACGCTGGCGGCCCTGTGCAGGCGCTCTGAAGGATAATTGCGCCCTCGCTGTTGTCGCTTGCCACCTCACATTTTTGGATCCCGCCGTGAATCCGGTACTGAATATTTCTTCCTATCTTTTCGTTCCCCTTCCCGATGCCGAGGCCTTGCGCGATGTGCTGCACGAGCGCGCGGTGAACGCCGGACTCAAAGGCACGATCCTGATTGCAGAAGAAGGCATCAACATGTTCCTCGCAGGCGATGCCGATGAGGTGCGCGGCTTCATCGCCGAGCTCAAGCAAGATGCGCGTTTCGCGACACTCGAGCCCAAGGAAAGCTGGTCCGATCACCAGCCGTTCCGCAAGATGCTGGTGAAAGTGAAGAACGAGATCATCCGCATGAACATGCCGACGATCCGCCCCGCATCCGGACGCGCACCCGCCGTCACACCCGAAACCCTGCGCCGCTGGCTGGAAGCCGGACACGACGACGCGGGCCGTCCGGTGGTCACGCTCGATACGCGCAATGATTTCGAGGTCGATGAAGGCACCTTCGACAATGCGATCGACTGGCGCATCACCAAGTTCACCGAGTTTCCAGACGCCCTGCGTGTGCACAAGGCCGAGTTCGAAGGCAAGACGGTGGTGAGCTTCTGCACCGGTGGCATCCGCTGCGAGAAGGCCGCGATCCTGATGCAGAACGAAGGCATCGACAACGTCTACCAGCTCGAAGGCGGCATCCTCAAGTATTTCGAGTTGACCGATGGCGCGCACTACCACGGCGGCTGCTTCGTGTTCGATCGGCGCGAGGCGCTGGGGGTCGATCTAAGCAGCGTTCCTCGGATGCATAGCGAAGCGGTGAACGTGGCCAACGCGGGCGCCGACGACGCCAAATAGTCCGATGAATCAGCGACGACGAACGTAGCGCTCCGGCAGCGGAATGAGTTCATCGTCACCGGGCACGCTGCCCATAGTGCGATCTTCCCAGCGCTGCGCGGCGCGCTCGATCAGCGCCGTGTCGCTCGCAACGAAATTCCACCACAGGTGGCGCGGCGCATCAAGCCGCATGCCGCCGATCACCATCAGCCGCAAGGAACTGGTTCTAGACGTGTTCTCGATCTGTGAGACGTGGTGCGGATCGAGCACTGCGAGCGTGTGGCGAGGAATGAATTCGCAGCCAAGCATTGCATCATTGTCCACGGTGTAAATCGCGGTCTCGTTGAGACACGCAGGCAGCTCAATGCCGCCACCTGGCTTGAGCTGAATGTCGATGTACAGTGTCTCCGTGAGCGTCTTCACGGGCGACTGGTGATCGAACGCCGAGCCGATGAGCACGCGCACCTCGGCGTCATCCACATGGAGCTGCGGAATGCGCGATGCCGGAGTGTGCGTGAACGAAGGCTGTGTCTGCTCGTCAGACAGCGGCAACGCGGCCCAGAGCTGGATGCCATGGTTGGTGTAGCTGGTGGCGGCCAGATGCTGCGGCTTGCGCTCCGAATGCACAATGCCGCGCCCCGCCGTCATCCAATTGATCGCACCCGGCTCGATGAGCTGCTCGGAGCCGAGGCTGTCGCGATGCATCATCGCGCCTTCAAACAGATAAGTCACTGTCGCCAGGCCAATATGCGGATGCGGACGCACGTCGATCTGCGACTGAGGCGTGACCGTCACCGGCCCGAAATGGTCGAAGAACATGAATGGCCCGATCGCCCGGCATTGCAACGACGGCAGCATGCGGCGCACGACGAAGCCTCCGCCGAGATCCTTTACATGTCCCGACAGACGCAGTGGCGTGGTGCTGTTCATCATGATCGCGCCAAGTCAGGCTACGCCACGCGCGATCTCGGTTGAGATCTCCGTGGTCACCCGGGTCATGAGTTTGTGGATCGGGCAATTCTCGGCTGCACGTTGAAGTTCGGCCCATTGCGCTTCGCTCAGATCCGCTTCGACCTGCATGCGCACGGCCAGACGATATGTGCCCGCGCGCTCATCACTCGCATCGCGCTCCACCTGGGTTTTCAACGCACCAATTGTCCAACCCTTGTGACGCGCGTACCAAAGCACAGTGAGCGCCTTGCACGAAGCCAGCGCCGCATCGTAGAGGTCATGCGGCTCGGGCCCCGTGTCCTCGCCCCCCTCCTTGAGCGGAGCATCAATGCGCAGCACGTGCTCGCGAATGCGCAGCTCGGCCGCCATCGGCGAGCTCTGGATGCGTTCAAGTTCGACTGTCATTGCTTCCTCTCTTGTTGACTGAGCTCGACCAGACCTAGTACCCCGCTCGCTTGGCATCCATGCTCCATGCTCCAGCGCCTGCGACTGACAGCGCAAGCAAGCCCCCCACAATCGCCAGATTCTTGACGAACATAAGTTGCTGCGTGGCAGCCTGAGCGCCCGATAAGGTCCAGTAATTGTGAAACAGACAGGCCGCTACCAGTGTGAAAAATGCCAATCCCCAAGACACGAGACGTATCTGAAAGCCAACAATCAATGCCAATCCGCCACCCACTTCTGCAACGATGGCTGCCGCAGCAAGCAACTGAGGAATGGGCAAACCCTGGGACGCGATGTAACCAACCGTACCATCAAACCCGGTGATCTTGCCAATTCCTGCAGGCAAGAACATATAGGCCAACAGCAGTCGTCCCAAAAGCAAGAGTGCGGAATTCAGACCCGAGCGTGATGTGTGTGTAGCCGTGACCATTTGCGTCTCCCTATGAAGTGACGCAATACCCTAACCGGGCAAATGGCGCGCGCTTTGTAGGATGATGGCGCGTCAGAGACCGAGCGTACAGGGCTGGGGCTCAGCGCGGCCCCACGCCTTCGCCGAAACGCAGATTGGTGCCCGTCACATGGAAAGCGATGCGCGGAGCATCTTCCGTGCTGAACGGCAGGCTGAGCGCGAGCTCGCCGTTGCCATGAAGAATGCAGCTGTCGCGACGCAGTTGAATGGGCGTGTCGCTACCGTCAAAACGCACCCACGTGCCAAAGGTGCTCAGATCCGTCAACACGAACGTGCCTTCGATCCAGTCGATGCGTGCGTGCAGACGCGAGACACGTTGGTCGTCGATGTAGAGATGGGCCTCGCTCGAGCGCCCGACATTCACTGGCACTTCGCTGGAGCGGAACTGCATGTGAGCGCGCCCCCACGAGAATTGGATCTCCAGCGGAGAGGTCGCCGTGATGGTGCCAAACTCGGTCAGGCCACCCTGCTGGGTGAGCATCTCTACGCCCTCGTCCTGACGCCACTCGATCTGGTACATCAACAGGGGCTCTGCCTTGCCGCGCACCTTGAGGTGGCCCAGGCGCACGAATCGCGCACTCGGCATGTCGCCCGTGACGTTGACCACCGCTTCGGTCGCCCAGATCTCGCCGGCTGCGGCGCGATCACACAGGCGTGCAGCGGTGTTTACTGCGTCGCCATAACAATCGCCGCCCACATCAAGCACCTCGCCACAATCGAGCCCCATGCGCACATCGGGATTGATGCTATGAATCGGCTCGGCAATGCGTTCGCGGTGTTCACGCATCAGATTGAGCATACCGCTCACCGCGACAGTGGAATCACTGAACAGCGCCATCACACCGTCGCCCAGCGTTTTGACCACGCGGCCGCCTTCCGCCTCGATGCGGGAAGCCATCCATTGCACAACCTCGGTCACCATAAGCGCCGCGCGCTCATTGCCAAGCGTCTCGTACAACGACGTGCTGCCGACAATGTCGGCAAAAACGACGGTAGTCTGTGCTCCAGTCAAAATGCGGGCCCTTTTCGGGCGATGGCACGCGTCACGAATTCCCCTCTTCCTTGCGTTCTACACACTGAACGGCACCTTGAGCGCCATTTGGTGAGTGTGATTTATCAATCACGATTGCAAACCGATTATCAGCATAATGCCAATGAAACAGCCTGATGTCACATCGACACTGTGACATCAATTGTCAACCGAATTAGTCATTTCGGAGTGGGAATTTACAAACGCCGCAGATTCCGGGCGCATATGACTCAATGAAGCAACAAGCCCTGATCGATAATTCCTGACGTGCATGACAACAGGCAAGTCTGCCTCGCTCGACTGGTCACAACCATGCCATAGATCCATCTTGTCCTGTCCCATGGCTTGCTTTTCCATCTGGCGACGTGGCAGCTCAATCTTTGACGTCGCTGGCAACCCTCCTCGCGGATCGCCCCGGTGCAATGCCACGCGAAACGCGCGCGTTGTAGACCGTCAGCCGGGACAGTCCCAGCAACCCGGCCACCTTCGCATCCGACTGCGAGCCGAGCAGCGCCAAGGCCTCGGGAGTCCATTCAAAACGGGCTGCGCGTAAAGAAAAGGACGGGGAAGACACCGCGCCTGAAGTTACGGCGGGCGCGATCGACAGCTCCTGCCGCTTGGCGATCACACTGGCCTTGCTGATGCCGAAGCGCCGGGCCAGCTCGGCATCGACCTCCTTGCCGAGACTGGCCAGCATCTCATCCGTCCACTGCACATGCCCGAATGCAGGAATGCCCAGCGCGTTGCGCTTGAGATTCACGGTCTTGGCGGTCGTGCCCCAGCGCTCTGCGAGCACGGAATCCTTGTCCGTGCCCAACAACGCGAGCATCTCATCGGTCCACGCGAGACTGGGGCGGCCCATGTCTATGAGTCGATCAGCAGCAGAAAAGCGGATCAGTCGACCAGGCCGGCGTACACATGCTGCGTGTCGTCGTCGTTCTCAAGACTTGCCAGAAACGCCTGCACCTCTTCCATCGCCTCGGCACTCAGTGACGCCGCGCTGATCGGGTTCTTGGCCTTGTAGCCAAGCTTGGCCGACAACACCTTCACGCCCTGTGCGGGCAGCGCCTTGCTGACCAGATCCAGATCGGTGGCATCGGTGATGAACAGCGTCACGCCCTCTTCGTCACCCGCCTCGAAGTCCTGCGCACCGGCCTCGATGGCAGCCATTTCCATGTCGGCATCCGCGTTGGCGGCTTCGCCTTCGATCATGCCCACATGGTCAAAATCCCACGCCACGGCGCTCATCTGGCCCTTGCGGAACAGCACCCGCATGTTGGGGGCCGTGCGGTTGGGGTTGTCCGTCAGGCACTCGACCATCACCGGCACGCGGTGCGGGGCATAGCCCTCGAACACCACGCGTTCGTAGCTCACGGCATCCGCACCGACGCCCGAACCCTTCTTGATCGCACGCTCCAGCGTGTCCTTGGGCATGGAAGCCTTGCGGGCAGCGTCCACCGCCATGCGCAAAGCGGCATTGCTGTTGGGATCGCCACCGGCGCGCGCGGCGACGGTGATTTCCTTGACGAGTTTGCCGAACAGTTTTCCCTTGGCATCGGCGACCAGCGCCTTGCCTTTAGCTTTCCATTGCGCGCCCATGGCTGCGATCCCTTGGTATTAGATGAACCGCACATTTTCGCGCAGATTGAAGTCCGAGAGGCTCGCATTGGCTCTCGGAATTCATTTTTACTGCGCGACCCGGGTCTTGAGAACCTCGGTGTGCTGCCCCAGAACCGGCGCCGCAAAAGGCTCAGGGCCCGGAGTGCGGTCGAATTCCACGGCCCGGGTGAAGCCCCGGTAGCTGCCGAGCGTCGGGTGTTCGAACGTGGCGATCATTGCCTCGGCCTGCACCTGCGGGTTGTCGAACATGTCCTCGACCGCACGCGCCGCCGCGCAGGGAACCGCCTCACCGAAGATCGCCTCCCACTCCAGCGCCGAGTGCGTCGCGAGCGCCTCGCGCAGCTTGGGAACGAGCTCGTCCTTGTGCTGGGCGCGCTTGCGCACCGAGTCATAGCGCTCGTTGGCCGCAATCTCGACAAGACCCGTCTTCTCGCAGAGCGCCGTCCAGAAATGCGGGGTGTTGGCCGAGAGATAGATGTAGCCTTCCTTGGTCGGATGAATGCCGGTGATGCCCCCCGAGCGCATGTCTCGCCCCACTTCGCGCGGCTCACCCTCAGCCCAGATCAGGCGTGCCGATTGCATGGTCAGGGCCGCGCGCAACAACGACACGCCCACATGCTGGCCGAGCCCGCTTTTCTCGCGCTCGTAGAGTGCGGATGCCACGCCGCCCGCCACCAATGCCGAGGCGTAGTAATCCACCACCGAGCCATACAGAATCTCTGGCGGCCCGTCCGTCTTGCCCTGCATGGTGCACATGCCGGTCATGGTCTGCAGCACTTGGTCGTAACCCGCCTTGGCCTTGAGTGGGCCCTTGCCGCCATAACCCGTGACGCTGCAATAAATGAGGCGCGGATTGATCAGCGCCAACTGCTCAAAGCCAATGCCAAGACGCTCCGGAACGCCTGGACGGAAATTGTGAACCAGCACATCTGCATCGCGCACCAGACGCATTAACACCGCGTGATCAGACTCCTGCTTCAAATCGAGCACCATGCCCCACTTGCTGCGGTTCACGCCAATGAATGCACGGCTCTCAGCCTCGAGCGTGGACGGATATTTTCGCAGGTTATCACCCACCGGCGGCTCGATCTTGATGACCTCCGCACCTTGGTCTGCCAGCAAAGAGCAGCCATAAGGTCCTGCAATGTAGGCACTCAGATCAAGCACACGCACGCCGCTGAGCGGGCCCGCTGGCCCCTTGCGTTCAGTTGGAGCAAAGCTCATGGTTCAGACTCTCCAGATTCTCTTGCTCAATCCGCGACGATGTTGCGTTCTTTGGCCAGCTTCTTCCAGCGCTCGACATCACTCTTGACCACATCACCGAACTGCGCCGATGTGATCGGCGTGACGATGGCACCCTCGCGCAGGAACTGGTCCTTGAGGTCCTGCTTGGCCAGCGCCTGATTCACCGCCTTGTTGAGCGTACTCACGATGCTGGCGGGCGTTCCCGCCGGTGCGAGCATGCCCCACCACAGATCGAACTCATAGCCCGGAACGGCTGTCGCCATGGGCGTCAGTTCCGGGGCAATCGGGCTCGGCTTCAGGCTGGTGATGCCCACAGCCTTGAGCTTACCGTTGCGGATCATTGGCAGGATCGACGGGCCGCTCGAGACCAGCATCTGTACCTGATTGCCGATTACATCGGTCACCGCAGGGCCCTGCCCCTTGTAGGGCACATGGGTGATGTCAAAACCTGGAACCATCGAGCGCAGATACTCCGTCGCCATGTGGTTCACGCTGCCCGTGCCGGACGTCGCGTAGTTGAACTTGCCAGGATTGGCCTTGATTGCCTTGACCAGCTCGGCCGGATTGCTCGCCGGGAATTC
This sequence comes from Diaphorobacter sp. HDW4A, assembly GCF_011305995.1. Lineage (GTDB taxonomy): Bacteria > Pseudomonadota > Gammaproteobacteria > Burkholderiales > Burkholderiaceae_C > Diaphorobacter_A. Next base: position 2,707,619 of record NZ_CP049910.1, read on the forward strand.
GTTGTTCACCGCGACCACCATCGGCCCCTTGGCGAACATCGCGATCGGCACCAGATTTTTCACCGGATCGAACGGCATCTTTGGCTGCACGCCCGCATTGGTCGTCATGCTCGACGACACTGCGACGAGCGTATAGCCATCAGGCGCCGCCTTGGTCACGAAGGCCGTCCCGGTGTTGCCGCTCGCGCCGGGGCGGTTGTCGACGATGATGGGTTGTTTGAGGATGTCGCCAATCTCCCTGGCGATCTGGCGCGCGAACACGTCATTGGAGCCGCCTGGCGGATAAGGCACGATCATCGTGATCGGTTTGTTCGGGTATGCCGCATCGGACGCCAGCGCGGGGGCTGCGCCGATAGTGGCTGCCGCAGTAAAGGCCAGCGCGGCGACAGCGATGCTGCGGCGTAAGAAGGACATTTTGGTTTGAAAGTTCATCATCGTCTCCTGCTCCACTCGTTGTTGGTCTCTTCAAAAATAAAATCGGCCGCGGATCATTTCGATGTGATTAAACCCATTGCCAGTGCACTCTGTACAATGGCTTCGGCCCGCAGCACGAACGGCCTATCGATCATCTTGCCATCCACCACATAGGCACCCACTGCGTTCTGATCGGCGTTGCGTGCGGCCTCGACGACTTTGAGCGCGTCATCGATCTCCTTTTGCGATGGCTGAAAGACCTCGTTCGCAATCGCGATCTGGCTGGGGTGAATACAGGTCTTGCCAAGAAATCCCATGCGGCGCGACAGCTCACATTCGGCACGGAATCCTTCCACGTCCTTGATGTTCGCGAACGCCCCGTCATACGCCCAGACATCGGCCTCGGCGGCCGCCATGCGCACCGCAAACAACGCCTGCGCAATCGCGGACGGTTCGCGTCGATGAATGCCATAGGGCTCGAACAGATCCCCAAGCCCCAACTGCAACCCCTTCACGCTTGGGTGTGCCATCGCCAGCGCCGCACCGGTGCGCAGCGACTTCGGCGTCTCCATGTTGAGCAGCAGCCCCGGCACCTGCGTCACGCCATTGGCGCGCGCCGCATCGGCCACCGCATGGGCGGCGATCACCACGTGCCCGGGACTTTCGGGCTTGGGCAGATTGATCAGATGCACGCCCGCGCGCACCACCTCGGCAACGTCCTGCGCAAAGTGCGGCGTGTCCATTGCGTTCACCCGAACGATGACGGTCTTGGTGTGTGCTCGCGGAGCATCGCTCAACAGAAAGTCGCGCAGCAGGCCGCGCGCCTCGTCCTTGCGCGGCTCGGCCACGGCGTCTTCCAGATCGAAAGACAGACTGTCCGCCGCGCTCGTCAGCGCTTTTCCAAACAATTCGGGGCGCGAGCCCGGAACAAACAATTTGCTTCTCATGCCGCCATTGTGGATTCAGCTCAGACCTTGAAAAATACAGATACCATTAGTTCAAACAAAAGACAAAGTATCTTTTAAGCGTTAACCCTGATCAATTGACCACATGGAAACCAGTTACCTACAAAGCTTCATGCTGGTCGTGGAAACCGGCTCCATGGCCGAGGCCGCGCGCCGCCTGCACATCACGGCGGCGGCCGTCGCGCAGCAGATGCGCATCCTCGAAAAAGAGTTCAAGACGCCACTGCTCGCCCGCGCAGGCCGCACCGTGGTGCCCACGCCCGCAGGCCACCGCCTCACCCAGAGCGCGCCCACCCTGCTGCACGAACTCGCCAACGCGCACACGCTGGTCAACGACGACGGCACGCGCGGCGAGCTGGTCATCGGCACCATCAACACCGCCCTGCACAGCCTGCTGCCCGACATCCTCGCGGACTTCGTCAAGCAGTGCCCCGAGGTCAAGGTGTTCCTGCAATCCGCCACCACCAACCAGCTCTACGAGGCCGTGCAGCAAGGTGACATCGACGCCGCCGTCTGCCTCTACCCGGCCTTCCCGCTCGCCAAGACTTTCGACTGGACCCAGTTGCGCGAGGAACCGCTGATCCTGCTCGCTCCGAAGCACCTTGCCCATCTCGCGCCCCACGAGCTGCTGCGCACCCAACCCCTGATCCGCTACGACCGCAACCTCGGCGGCGGCCAGATGGTGGACCGCTATCTGCGCACCGCGCACATCACGCCCAAAGAGCGATTTGAATTGAGCTCGCTGGTAGCCATCGCGATGATGGTGGACCGCGGCCTCGGAGTGGCGCTGGTGCCCGACACCGCACTCAACCTGCCCGACGGGCAGAGCGTGGTGCGCCTGCCCCTGCCCGATTTCACCCAATCCCGCAGATTCGGGGTGATGTGGCTGCGCTCATCGGCGCGGCTTGCGTTGATTCACAAAGTGGTGGAGAGTGCGCGGGCGGTGTTGAAGCAGCGCGCCAACGTGAGCGCAAGACAGGTTGCTCCTTCTGGATGAGAACTCCCGCATGAACCGCGTTAAGCCATACTGATCGGATCTGCCCAATGACCACATCACCCACCGCTGTCGCCACCTTCACAGACAATGCACGTAGCTTCTGCGCATGGTGCGAAGCCCCCAAGGGCACGGACCAAGAGCTCCTGCGCCACGAAGCGTTGCAGCAGATCGCACGCGTCTATTCAGCCGCACTGGATCTGCCTGCGGTTGAAGCTCCTGAGCACTTTCCCGACCCAGAAGACATCCCCAAGGCCTTCAAGCAAAAGCTTTTCAAGAGCTTTGGCGCGCTACCCGTCAACTACTACCGGGTGTTGTTCAATACATCCGTCGAATGCGACGACGAGCCGGTCATCGGCGACGTTGCTGATGACCTGACCGACATGTACTGCGACATCCGCGATGGGTTGTCCATGCTCGATCAGGGAGAAGAGACCGGTGCGATTTGGCACTGGCGGTTCACGTTCCACATGCACTGGGGACGCCACGCCACCGAGGCACTGCGCGCCTTGCAGGGAGACGAGCAGCCTTAAAACGTGTCCACAAATTAGTGCGTGTGGCCCCAGTACACCAGCGCATCCCGCCCTTCCACCGACAGCGACACTTGTGCGCCCACAGGCAGCAGCACCTTGGTCGCCACATGGCCGAATGGCAGGTTGGTCAGCACCGGGGCCTTGATCCGCGAGCGCAGCCAGTCGATGGCAGTCTGCATCTTGTAGCCCTTGTCGTGCGGGGCCAAGCGGTAGCCGGTGAACTGGCCCATGATGATGGCCTTCTGGTTCTTGAGCACGCCTGCTTGCAACAGCTGCGCGAACATGCGTTCGACGCGGTAAGGATGCTCGGCCACGTCTTCAAGGAACAGGATGCCGCCCTTGATCTGCGGGAAGTACGGCGTGCCTAGCAGCGAGCACAGCATGGCCATGTTACCGCCCCAGAGCGTGGCGTTCTTGAAGTAGACATCGGGCACGGCGGGCTTGCCGCTGGCGAGTGGCTTTTCGTGGCCCATGCGCCAGCCGCTGCCTTCGCCGTGACCTGTGAACAAGTCATCGAGGCAGGCGAGCATGATGTCGTCGGGCTCGCCATCAACGCCCAAGTCGGCGATCAGCGAGGGGCCGGACCAGGTGGTCGCACCGGTCTGCGCGAGCAGCGCGTTCTGGAACGCGGTGAAGTCGCTCTGGCCGATGAAGCGCGTGCCCTTTTCCCCGGCCTTGGCGACGGCCTTGTACTTGATGCCCGGAAGAATGCGCGAGAGGCCGTAGCCGCCGCGTGCAATCATCGCCACATCCGCACCGCTCGCGGCCGCACGGTGAATCGCGGCAAGGCGGGTTTCGTCATCGCCCGCAAAACGCGTGCTGCGCGCGAGCGCGTCTTGGTCGATCTCGACCTCGTGGCCCATGGCCTTCAGACGCGCAACGCCACGGCGAAACGCTGCCTTGTCGAGCACCGCGCTCGATGGCGAATAGATGTAGATGTGCTGCGGGCCGTGATTGTGGCCGCAGGCCGCATGGCCGTGATGCTCATGATCGTGCTCGTCGTGGGCATGCGCCTCATGGTCGTGTTCGTGATCTGGTTTTTGTTTGGTGGCCAAGGCTGTCATCAGGCGCGTGCTGCGCCTGCTCCGAAAATGTAAAGACCGCTGCGTCGGCAGCGGTCAAAATGTGAAGACCGCAGGTTCGGCAGCGGTCAGAATGGGCTGAAGTATTCCACAGCATGCAAGGCCACGTCGGCGCCATGCTGTGAAATGAAATGACCCAACTCGGGAATCACCACCACATCGCCCGCGCCGCGAAGGTTCAGGCGCAATCTTTCGGCGGCTTGCCTATCGATCAGAAGATCAGCGCCGCCGGAGATCACAAGCGATTTCCCACTCCATTGCTCGCACCAGAAGGCCTGCACTTCGCGGGTCCATTCGGGGTCCTGAGGCGACAGCACGAATCCGGCGAATGCACGCAGCGCAGCGCGATAACCCGCATCTGGAAATGGCGCATCCCACACCGCGTCATCCACAGCACCATTGCGCGATGCCCGCGCTATCTGCTCGCCCATCGGCAGACGCGGCTTGCGTGCGATGGGCTCGGTCCATTTCTGCAAGACCTTGGACACTGGCGCCGCCGCATCCGGTAGCCAGGCATTGATGGTCAACAGCCCCGAGAATCGCTCGGGCGCGGCCAAGGGAACGCCCAAACCGATCAGCCCGTTCAGCCCCTGTGTGACCAGCACCACGCCGCGTGCATCGAGCCGCTCCACCAGTTCTTGAATCACCCGCGCGTGCCAGCGCTCACTGTGCGCGGCCTCCTTCTTGGGCTTGTCGCTTCGGCCAAAGCCCGGCAGATCCACGGCGATCACGCGATCTCCCGAAGCCAGAAGCGCGGGGATCATCGTGCGGAATTCATGGCTCCAGCCCGGCAGACCATGAACAAGAAGCCAGGTGCGCACTGCTCCCGTTGACGGGCCTTCATCGAGATAGTGCAGGCGCAGGCCATCGAGCGCCGGAAGATCGCTGACATAGCGCGGAGCCCATGGACATGTGCCCTCTGCACCCTCCGTGATCTGCGCAAAGGCCTTGTCCGGCGTGCGCAAGGCATCCTCGCGCAGCGGATGTGCCAGCCGCTTTTCGAGCTTCTGTTCACTGCGCCGCTGCCGGAAAAACTCGCTCAGCGCCATGCCGCATTCATCGGCCAGCACGCCTCCGCGAATCTCCGTTTGGTGATTGAGCAAGGGCTCGGCAAACAGATCGACCACCGATCCCGCAGCGCCCGTCTTGGCATCCATCGCGCCAAACACCACGCGCGGCAAGCGGGCGTGGAGCATGGCTCCGGCGCACATAGGGCACGGTTCGAGCGTCACATACAGCGTGCAGTCATCGAGCCGGTAATTGCCCAGCGCCTGCGCCGCAGACCGCAACGCGGCCAGCTCCGCATGGGCCGTGGGATCGTGCCGCGCAATCGGCGCATTGCGCCCCGTGGAAAGCACCCGGCCATCACGCACCAGCACCGCGCCCACGGGCACCTCGCCCTCGGCCGCGGCCTCGTGCGCCAGCGCCAGCGCAAGTCGCATGCCCTGCTCGTCGCTCTCGCAGGGACTGCCGATGGAGACGGTCGTCGTCATGCTTATTGCGCTTCCTTGTCGAGGCGCTCCTGCCCCTGTTGCAGGGCCGAATCGAGCTGCTGCTTGAACTGCTCCTGCATCTGCTGGCTCTGCTCGCGCACATTCTGTGGAGTACTCGCACCGTTCGCCGGAGCTGAGATAGATGCAGGCACCGCCACCTTGGTCGCACCGATCTGCTTCTTGACGAGCACGCCGACAATCGCGAGCGCCACCAGCAACCCCACCAACCCAAAACCAAAACGCATGTGATCAATCCTCCGCACGGACAAGTCGCTCACTGTAGCGCAAGCAAGCATAGCCGGAGATTCAGCGGGAGGCCCGGTTGGCCTCGAACAGCCGCTTCGCCAGATCGCGAATATCGTCCGCCATGCAAAGACGTGCCAGCCAGGTCGAAGGCAGGCTGCGCGCGCCCCACATCGCCCCGGCGATCTGGCCGGTGATCGCGGCGGTAGTGTCCGCGTCGTCGCCGAGATTGGCCGCATCGAGCACCGCATCCCAGACGTTGTCGCGCCGCGCAAAGCACCAGAGCGCGGCTTCGAGGCTCTCGACCACGTAGCCCGATCCACGAATCTCGTCACGGCCCTTGCCCAGATAGCCGCCCTCGGCGATCCGCTGGATTCTGGGACTGCCCAGATTCAGCCCCGCCAGATCAAGCACCTCGCGCTTGCTGCAGCCACGCAGGGCCCGGCCCAGCGCCACGGCAAACAAGCGACAGGCATCCAGACACTCCGCAGCCCCGTGCGTGGTGCGCGAGCTGAGCGCGGCCATCTCCTGCGCGAGCGCCTCATCGCCGCAATACCGCATGGCTACGGGCGCAAGCCGCATCAGCGAGCCATTGCCCGCACTCTGCGGATCGGTACTGCCCGCCAACGGTTCACCCGTCTTGAGAAACTGCTCGACGGCGGCCCGCGTCGCCATGCCAATGTCAAAGCAGCGTCCGGTCGAACTCCAGTAGCCCCACTGGTACCAGTTCGCATAGCGCGTCATCTGGTCGTGCGGATCGCATGCACCAGTGGTCACCAGGCTCTCGGCCAGACACAGCGCCATCGAAGTGTCATCGGTCCACTGCCCCGCCTTGAGCGAAAACGGCCCGCCGCCGACCATGTCGATCAGTGGCGTGAAACTGCCGCGCGGCTGGAACTCCACCGTCGTGCCAACCGCGTCACCGCAGGCGAGGCCAAGCAGCGCGCCTTGAAAGCGATCCAGCATGTCATCGTCACTCATCACGGTCACTCCATCTTTCGTTCTTCATTGCCCCGTAGCACCGCGCAGCCGCTCGCGCGCGGCCATCAGTGCAAATCCGAGCAGATTCTGTCCGCGCCAGTTCTGCGGACGTTCGGCGTCGGGGTTGGATGCGCCCATGCCGATGCCCCAGATGCGGTCACGCGGACTGGCCTCGACCAGCACGCGATTGCCAGTGCCCAGCAGAAAGTCGCGCATCGCGGGGTTCTGGCCGAATTTGGCGACATTGCCATTCACGACGATGTCAAAGCGTTCGGCATGCCAGCGCCCCTCATCGAAATGTCGCACGCCGCGCCCCAGCTGCTTGGCGCTGGCCGGGGAACCCGCGCGCAGCACCTGCGCACGAGCCGCCTCGTCACCAAACAGGCGCGCCTTCTCGGCCATCATGAAGTGTTCGGCCGTGGGATAACGGTCACCATCGACGGTGAATTCCGCATGGAACCACTGGCTGAAGCAGCCCCTGCCGACGGAGCCATCCTTCTCGGGTTGATGGCCCCAGAAAAACAGGTATTTGGGGCGCAGGCCTGTATTGAGCTCCATGAGCAGATCGGCCACCGTTCGGATTTCGTTCTTTGCGTTGGTCATGTCGTGCACTTTCTCATGTTGGTTTTCTTGTTGAGTTCATAATAAGTTGCTTAATACAACTCAAAGCAAGTTGTACAATACAACCCAATACTCAAGACGTCAAGAGCGACTGCATGACCGTTACCGTTCCTCGCACAAAAACCAACAGAGTGCCCGACTTCCCGCGTCCATTCACCACCGTCGACGTGGTGATCTTTTCCGTCGTGGATGCTCAATTGAAGGTGCTGCTGGTTCAACGCCCTGAGGGAGACAAAGAGCCGTTTCCCGCACTGTGGGCGCTGCCCGGCGGGTTTGTGAACGTCGATCTGGATGCGGATCTCGAGACCTGCGCGCGCCGCAAGCTCAAGGAGAAGACCAGTGTGGACAGCCCCTATCTGGAGCAGCTCGGCAGCTGGGGCGGCAAGGCGCGCGATCCGCGCGGCTGGTCGGCCACGCATGTGTATTTCGCGCTGATTCCCAGCTCCGACATCACGCTCGCCAAGGGCGCAAATGCTGCCGACGTGGCGTGGTTCGAGGTCGACGAGATGCTCGACCACCCCAAGCTCGCCTTCGATCACGGCGAGATCCTGCAGACCGCCGTCGAGCGCCTGCGCGGCAAGGTCGAATACACCTCGTTGCCCGCGTTTCTGCTGGCCGAGCCCTTCACCCTGCCCCAGTTGCAGCAGGTCTACGAGACCGTGCTCGGCCGCCCGGTGGACAAGAGCGGCTTTCGCACCCGCATGCTGGCCGCGCAGTTTCTGGTGGAGGCGGGACATGTGGAGGGCACATCCAACCGCCCGGCCATGGGCTACCGGCTTGCGGACCGGAACGCGGCGGTGGTGTTTCCGCGCACATTCAGTCCACGCTCGGCATGAGCAACCGGGTGGGATTCGTGGTGGGCGCGGGTTGGAGCCGGGTTAATCCGGCTGGGCGATAGCACCCGCTTGCGTTCAGCATCCGGCGTCATATCAACCTACCGCGCCCAAGCTGCCGCGCCGAATCTGCCATGACCACCCTGCTGATCAATCATCCAGAAACCGACGAGACCGCCACGGACAAGAGCATGTTCGGCGGCGCTCCGAGCGCGCCCGCAGGTCATCTCGACTGGCCGACCTGCGGCCAGTGCGGCGGCAACATGCAGTTTCAGGGACAGTTGCAGAACGCCCTCGAATCCAGCCTGCTGCTGGTGTTCATGTGCCAGAACGATCCGGGCTGCTGCGAGGAGTGGGACGCCAACGACGGCGGCAATAAGGTGCTGGAGGTGGCCGCGCACGACCTGCAACTGGTCACGCCTTCCGAAGACGGCGAGACGGTGCGCTCCACGCGCTACGGAGCCACCTTGGTCTCGTCCGCAGAGGCGAACTACGACCGGGCCCGCGCGCAATGGTCCGATGCGGCAGGCCAGTCGCCGCGTCAGGTGCTCGGCAAGATCGGTGGCGCGCCGATGTGGATTCAGCACGACGAAACGCCTGAGTGCGACGCCTGCGGCCAGCCCATGCAGTTTTTCGCCCAGTTGGAGGAAGGACCGGACCACCGCACGGCGATGAACTTCGCCAGCGGATGCGGCTATGTCTTCCGCTGCGGCTGCACCCAACCCGCCTCAGGGAAATTTCTCTGGCAGTGCTAATGCCACCCACGGACGGCACTGAGGGCACGGGGGTTGCGAGGCGAGCAATCACCCTCCCCCCCGGAATCCGGTCGATCCTGAGATAATCGCGCCCTTATGTCTCTCCTGCCCCACCAGCTCGAACTGCTCTCCCCGGCCCGCGATGCCGACATCGGGATTGAAGCCATCAACCACGGCGCCGATGCCATCTATATCGGCGGTCCAGCCTTCGGCGCGCGCGCGACTGCGGGCAACGACATGCGCGATCTCGATCGGCTCATCAAGCATGCGCACCGCTTCGGCAGCCGTGTCTTTATCACGCTGAACACCATTCTGCGCGACGACGAACTCGAAGACGCGCGCAAGATGGCCTGGCAGATCTACGAGGCCGGAGCGGACGCGCTGATCATCCAGGACATGGGCCTGCTCGAGATCGACCTGCCGCCGATCCAGCTGCACGCCTCCACCCAAACCGACATCCGCACGCCCGAGAAGGCACGTTTTCTGCAGGACGCGGGCCTGTCGCAGATCGTGCTGGCGCGCGAGCTCGATCTCCAGCAGATCGAGGCGATCCGCGCGGCGACCGATCCGAACCGCACCACCATCGAATTCTTCGTGCACGGCGCGCTGTGCGTGGCTTATTCGGGTCAGTGCTTCATCAGCCATGCACATACTGGCCGCAGCGCCAATCGCGGCGACTGCAACCAAGCCTGCCGTTTGCCCTATGAGGTGACGGACCAGAGTGGCCGCATCATCGCGCACGAAAAGCATGTGCTGTCTATGAAGGACAACAACCAGAGCGACAACCTGCGCGCACTGATCGACGCGGGCGTACGCAGCTTCAAGATCGAAGGCCGCTACAAGGACATGGGCTATGTGAAGAACATCACGGCCCACTACCGCAAGCTGCTCGACGAGGTGATCGAGGAGCGCGAGTTCTCCGAAGCGCCGCTGGCGCGTTCATCGTCTGGCCTCACCACGCTGTTCTTCGAACCCGATCCGGACCAGAATTTCAACCGCGAATTCACCGACTACTTCGTGAACGGCCGCAAGGAAGACATCGGCGCGTTCGACACGCCCAAGACACCAGGCCGCTCGATTGGCTGGGTCACGCAAGTCGACGACAAATGGTTCGAGCTGGAAACCGCTGACAAGGACGTCGAGCTGCACAACGGCGACGGCCTCTGCTACTACGACCTGCAAAAGGAACTGGTGGGCGTGCACATCAACCGCGTGGAATGCGTGCATGCCAAAAAAGGCATCTGGCGCGCGTTCCCCAAGAACGACATCAGCGAGTTCAAGGACCTGCGCAAGGGTCTTGAGATCAACCGCAACCGCGACATGGACTGGGTGCGCACGCTCGAGAAGAAGTCGAGCGAGCGTCGCATCGGCATGTGGGCCGAGTTCAAGGAAACGGCCAACGGGTTCGCGCTCACTCTGACCGACGAAGACGGCTTTGTGGGCACCGCCGAGGTCGAGCAGGAACATCAGAGCGCCACCGACGCGGCCAAGGCGGAAGCCACTCTGCGCGAACAGCTCGGCCGCTTTGGCGCGACGATCTTCGAAGCGCACGACATCGCGCTCAATGTGTCGCAGCCCTGGTTCGTGCCCGCATCGGTGCTCAACCAACTGCGCCGCGAAGCCGTTGCGGCGCTTGAAGTCGCACGCGCCGAAGGCCTGGTGCGCCTGCCGCGCGCCGTGCCGGTCGAGCCGCCTGCAGCCTTCCCCGAAGACACGCTCACCTATCTGGCCAACGTGTTCAACCAGAAGGCGCATGACTTCTACGTGAAGCATGGCGTGAAGGTGGTCGAAGCGGCCTACGAGAGCAAGGAAGAGGAAGGCGAAGTCTCGCTGATGATCACCAAGCACTGCGTGCGCTTCTCGATGAGCCTGTGTCCCAAGCAGGCCAAGGGCGTGATCGGTGTGAAGGGCACGATCAAGGCCGAGCCGCTGCAGCTCATCAACGGCAAGGAAAAGCTCACGCTGCGCTTTGACTGCAAGCCCTGCGAAATGCACGTGGTCGGCAAGATGAAGCGCTCAGTGATGAACCAGCACGCCAAGGAAATGCAGGAGCATCCGATGCAGTTCTACCGCACGCGCCCCACACCGCGCACCGGCGTCTGAGCAGCCGAAACAGCAAGCTGATGACGCGCCGCAAAGCCCCGACCAAGGAAGAATCCGCGCTGCTGCCGCCGTTTGTGGCGCTCGCGGATTCCGCGATTCACATCCCCGCGAGCGAAGAGGATTTCGCCCGCGCCCGCACTGCCCTGCTCGCCGCACCGGTGCTGGGTTTCGACACCGAAAGCAAGCCGCTCTTCCAGGTGGGCGCCAAGGACACCGGCCCGCATCTCGTGCAGTTCGCCACGACCACGGAATGCTGGCTGCTGCAGATGCGCCACCCCGAGGCCTTCGCCCTCACCCGCGAGGTGCTCGGCAACGCGCGCATCACCAAGGCTGGCTTCGGGCTCGACAATGATCGCAGCCAACTGCAGGGCCGCCTGCAGGTCGAGATGCAGAACGTCATCGACCTCGACCGCATCTTCAAGCGCCATGGCTTCGGCGCATCGACCGGCGTGCGCGCCGCCATCGCCATGGTGCTGGTCCAGAGCCTGCGCAAGTCCAAGAAAGTGACCACCTCCAACTGGTCCAACGAACGCCTGACCGAAAGCCAGATCCGCTACGCGGCGAATGACGCGCATGCCCCGGCGATGGTGTTTGCGCATTTGACGGCGTGGGAGGCCAAGCAGCCGCTCACTCCCGCCCCCAGACAGCACACCAGACCACACACTGCGGCACAATCGGGCACATAAGCACCTCGCTCATGGTCGCGCCATTCCGCAAAATGGGATCTGGTGCGGCGCATAAGCTCATAGCGAAACCTTCGTTAGTCTCGCCGCGCCGTGCGGCAACAATCACCGTCATATCCGGACGCATTGGTGCAGGTGCACACGCGCCCGGTTCGTGTTCTGTTCAACATTTCGGAGACCTGACTCATGCGCATCGAAACCTTGGCCGTCCACGCCGGTTATTCCCCCGACCCCACCACCAAAGCCGTCGCGGTGCCGATCTACCAGACCGTCGCTTATGCGTTCGACAGCGCGCAGCATGGCGCGGATCTGTTTGATCTGAAGGTCGCGGGCAATATCTACACGCGCATCATGAATCCGACCACCGACGTGCTGGAAAAGCGCGTCGCGGCACTGGAGGGCGGCATTGCCGCACTGGCGGTGGCTTCGGGCATGGCGGCGATCACCTATGCGATCCAGACGATTGCCGAGGCGGGCGACAACATCGTCTCGGCCGCCACGCTCTACGGCGGCACCTACAACCTGTTCGCCCACACCTTCCCACAGCAAGGCATCGAGGTGCGTTTTGCTGATGCGCGCGATCCCGCAAGCTTCGGCAAGCTGATCGACGCAAAGACCAAGGCCATCTTCATCGAATCCATCGGCAATCCGCTCGGCAATGTGACGGACATCCGCGCGCTTGCCGACGTGGCCCATGCGCATGGCGTGCCGCTGATCGTCGACAACACGGTGCCCAGCCCCTACCTGCTGCGCCCCATCGAGCATGGTGCGGACATCGTCGTGCACTCGCTCACCAAATACCTCGGCGGCCACGGCACCAGCGTGGGCGGCGCCATCGTGGACAGTGGCAAGTTCCCGTGGGCCGAGCACAAGGCGCGCTTCAAGCGCCTGAACGAACCCGACGTGAGCTACCACGGCGTGGTCTACACCGAAGCGCTGGGCCCTGCCGCCTACATCGGCCGCGCGCGCGTCGTGCCACTGCGCAACATGGGCGCCGCGATCTCGCCGCAGAACGCCTTCCAGATCCTGCAGGGCATCGAGACGCTCGCGCTGCGCATGGACCGCATCTGCGAGAACACCCAGAAGATCGCCGAGACGCTGCAAAAGCACGCCAAGATCGAATGGATACGCTACGCGGGCCTCAAGGACCATCCTGATCACGCCATCGTCCAGAAGCAATCGGGCGGCCGCGCCTCGGGCATTCTGTCGTTCAGCCTCAAGTCCTCAGGTGAAGACGCGCGCGCCGCCGGTGCACGCTTTCTCGACGCGCTGCAACTGTTCACGCGTCTGGTGAACATTGGCGACGCCAAGTCGCTGGCCACGCACCCCGCCTCCACCACCCACCGCCAGCTCGACGCTGCGGAACTCGCCAAGGCCGGAGTGACCGAGGGCATGGTGCGCCTGTCGGTGGGCATCGAACACATTGACGATCTGCTGGCGGATCTGGACCAAGCGCTCGCAGCGGTTTAAACCATCAGCAGCGACAGCACTCGCCGCGTTCTCGGCGGGTGCCTCATTCACAAATCCCGCGCGAGTCGCACCCCCGCAAACTGCCAGCGAGCCGTGGTCGGAAAGAAATTGCGGTAGCTCGCGCGGATGTGGTCAGATGGCGTGGCGCAGGAGCCGCCGCGCAGCACGTACTGATTGACCATGAACTTGCCGTTGTACTCGCCTACCGCGCCCCCGGCCGGCGTAAATCCCGGATAGGCATCGTAGCTCGACCGTGTCCACTGCCACACGTTGCCAAAGAGCTGAGGCGCGCCCTGCTCTGCAGCAGGATGGAACACCCCGCTGTCCGCAAATTGCCCGCTGAAAGGTATCGACTCCGCCTGAGCCACAGCCTCCCACTCCGCCTCGGTCGGCAGTCGTGCGCCGCTCCAGCGCGCATAGGCATCGGCCTCAAAATACGAGAGATGCACAACGGGTTGCTGCAGCGCAAGATCGACCGCACCGTGCAGCGTGAACTCCCGCCAGAGCGCGTCGTCGTTCCCTTGCGCTCGCCGCCAGTACTGGGGCGCATGAATGGTGTTGGCCTCGCGCCAGTCCCAGCCCTGCGCCAACCACAGCGCGGGCTGTTCGTATCCTCCATCCTGCATGAACCCCAAATAGTCGCCATTGGTCACGAGGCGCGAACAGAGCGCGAACGGTTCCAGGTAGACGCGATGGCGCGGCGATTCATTGTCGAAGCCAAAGCCTTCACCGGCATGCCCGATCTGCTCGAGTCCACCGAGGTGGGAGATCCATGCGGGCTGTGCAGGTGGTGATGCAACCACCTGCGGCCACTGGACAGTGCGATACATCGGCCATAGCGGATGGCATGAAAGCAAGTGCTTGATGTCCATGAGAACCAGCTCCTGATGCTGCTGCTCATGCTGCAGACCGAGCTCGATGAGTGCAAGGCATGCGGCATCTTCACAGCGCGCGAGCAGACGTTGCATGCGTTCATCCACCGCTGCGCGGTAGCGCAACACGGAAGCGAGGTCAGGCCTCGTGATCAGGCCACGCTGCGGCCTCGGGTGCTGCGCGCCGACACCATGGTAGTACGAGTTGAACAGCACGCGGAAGGCCGGATCGAATGGTGCGAAATTCGGCTCGAATCGCTCCAGCACAAAGGTTTCGAAGAACCAGGTGGAGTGCGCCAGATGCCATTTCACCGGACTCGCATCCGCCATGGATTGGGCGCAGCAGTCTTCGGTAGACAGCGGTTCGGCCAACTGACAGGTCGCGGCGCGAACGCGACCAAAGCGCGCCGCCATGTTCTGTTCGAGATCGCGCACTGGGGTCAGCATAGCGACTCACTGCTGCCACGCATGGATCAGCGCAACCCAGCCCTGCTCGTCGGTCCAGCTGCGATGCTTGGAAAAACCCGCGAGCGCAAGCAACGAGGCAAAGGCCGCGAGGGAGTGCTTATAGCTGTTCTCGGTATGGATGCGCTCACCGGCCGCGAAGTCCCGACCGCCACCCGGCCAGCGCACGCTTTGCGCCGTCTGCGCTGCGAGGTGCATTTCCACGCGCGAGTGACTTGCATCGAAAAACGCGCGATGGCGCCAATGTTCGGGCACAAAATCGCTGCCTATGCGCCGGTTCACATGCGCGAGCACATTGCGATTGAACGCCGCCGTGACACCTGCCGCGTCGTCATACGCGGCCTGCAGAAGATGCACAGGCTTGGGCAGGTCAATGCCGATCAGCAGGCCGCCGCCGTCTTCGGGCGCACCCAGTAGTTGCCGCATCTGCGCGAGCAGCCGCACCGCCTGAGCAGGCTCAAAATTGCCGATGGATGAGCCCGGGTAGAACACCAGCCGCTGGCCCGTTGGCACATCGCCGGGCAAGTGCACCGGCTGCGTGATGTCGGCTGCCACGGCCCGCGCGTGCATCCACGGCATATCAGACTGCATGTTTCGCACAGACTCCTGCAGATGATCGGACGAGATGTCGATGCCGACGAATTCGCGCGCTTGCAGCAATAGGCACAGCGCGCGCGCCTTCTCGCAATTGCCTGCACCGGGCTCAATCACCACGCCACCCTTGCCCACCGATTCAGTGATCGCGCCGGCATGGCGCTGCAGGATGGATCGCTCCACGCGCGTGACGTAGTACTCGGGCAGCCGCGTGATGTCCTCGAACAGCGCGGACCCGCGTTCGTCGTAGAAATACTTGGGCGAAATCTCGGCCTTGGGCTGCATCAGCCCGTCAGTGATAGCGCGCACCTCGGTCAGCGCGGCACGCGACCACAAGGCGGCACCCTCATCGGCGGCGACATGGCTGGACGTTGCGTCAGGAGTGACGGTTGCGTAGTCGTCGACGTCGCCATGTGAGTCGGGCGAAAGACGCGAATTCAAGGACATGTCCGCGAGCGTAAGAGCACGCCACCCGTCTGCCGCGCCAGCGGCGACGCATTCCAGCCGTAGGAATCGCCTTGCACAGGCCTGGGCTGACTTTACGCCGCTAGTGAAAACCCTGAGATCCAAAACCATCAGTCGCACTATCATCACTTTAGAACAATGGTTCTGCAGAATAGAACCAAAAAAAGAACTGTACGTTGCAACAGCCACCCATCTTGGTCCATCGGCTGAGCGTTATTCAGTAAAAAGACTACCAAGGAGCACAAGCGATGAGCCATGAATCCCTGCTGCGGAGTTTTGAGTCCATCCCAACACATGTGAACCAGAACGCATATCTGATTCACCGAGGCCGTTTCATGAATGCGCTGATCAAAATTTCCGTTGGAGAAACCGTCTATCTGATGGATATCCAGCAAGGTCGCATTGCGAATCTGACCCGGAAAATGCCACTGTTTCAAACAGCGGATCTGGTGATTGCCGCAAGCGACGAAGCCTGGAATGCACTCTGGGAGAGATTCCCCAAAGCAGGCTGGCACGACCTGTTCGCGCTGCACAAACGCGGGGTCATGCGCATCGAAGGTGAATCCCAAGTGCTATTTACCCATCTGCAATACATCAAAGATGTATTGAACACCCCACGCCATTTTCACGGTGTCTGAAACGGGAGCATCAATTGAAGAATATGCACGGAACCATCGAGCCCATCTGCGGGAAATATGTGCACGTGGACATCCTGGGTGAAACCTGCCGCGTGTATTTCGAAGAAAACGGCCAAGGCATACCCCTACTGTGCCTGCACACTGCAGGGTCCGATGCACGCCAGTTCAGGCATCTGCTGTGCGACGAGGAAATCACCCGCACATACCGCGTGATCGCCTTCGATATGCCATGGCACGGCAAGTCCTACCCTCCCGTCGGCTTCCAGAACCACGATTACGAGCTGACCACCGAGCGCTACGTACAGACCATTCGCGCGTTTTCCTCGGCGCTGAGGCTGGACAAGCCCGTGGTCATGGGCTGCTCGATTGGCGGGCGCATCGTGCTGCAGCTCGCGCATGCACACGGCGATGAATTCAAGGCACTGATCGGACTGGAAGGCGCTGATTTTCAACACCCTTGGTATGACACGAGCTGGCTGAACCGCCCAGACGTGCATGGCGGTGAAGTCTGCGCAGCGCTGGTGTCCGGCTTGGTCGCTCCACAAAGCCCCGATGAATATCGCTACGAAACCCTCTGGCAATACAAGCAAGGCGGCCCCGGCATTTTCAAGGGCGATCTGTATTTCTACCGCGTCGATTCTGATCTGCGCGGAAAGCTCGGCGGAATCAATACCGCCAAAACACCGCTGTATCTGCTGACGGGCGAATACGACTTTTCCTGCAGCCCCGAAGACACGATTCGCACCGCCCAGAGCATTCCGGGCGCCAAGGTCACCATCATGGAACAGGTAGGGCATTTTCCGATGAGCGAAAACCCGGCGCAGTTCCGTCAATACATCCTGCCAGTGCTGAACGACATCGCTGAACGTAGCGCCAGCGTCTGAAACCCCATTTCCACCCATACAAGGAGAACCCCATGAAGAAGATACTCGCCGTTTCGCTGATGTGCCTGGCAGGCACTTCGTTCGCACAGGAAGAACTCAAGGTCGGCGCCATCGTCACTTTGTCTGGCGCTGGAGCCGCGTGGGGGCAGGCCATGCTCTACGCGACGGAACTTGCGGCCGACGATGTGAACGCCAAGGGTGGTCTTGACGTGGGCGGCAAGAAGTACAAAGTCAAGGTCGTGCCGTATGACGACAAGTACCAGGCGGGCGAGGCGGTGACCGCGGCCAACCGTCTGGTGTTCGAAGACAAGGTCAAGTACATCATCGGCCCCGTGGGCTCGGCGGGCGCGCTGGCCGTGACGCCCATCGTCGACAAAAACAAGGTCGTGATGCTGACGCTCGGCTTCACCGACAAGGCGCTCGGCAAGGATAAGCCGTTCAACTTCCGCCCCAACCTGACGACGATGGAGACCTCGCAGCCGCAGATCAACTGGATCGTGAAGGCCAAGGGCGTCAAGAAGGTCGGCGGTCTGTTCCCGAACGACGAGACCGGCCAGCAGATCGCGCAGGATCTGGAGAAGGCCTACAGCAAGGCCGGCGCGCAGCTCAACGCCAAGGAATTCTTCGAGCGCGAGCGCGTGGACATGATGCCGCTGCTCACCCGTCTGATGGCCAAGGGCGTGGACGCCATCGAGCTCGACGGCAACGCGCCGGGCACGGCCGGGCTGATCGTCAAGCAGGCGCGCGAGTTGGGCTTCAAGGGCATCATCATCCGCAGCGGCGGCCCGGCCACGCCGGAGATCGTCAACGTCGCGGGCGCGGGCGCCACCAACGGCATGCTGGTGAACACGCCGATCAATCCCGCCAACGCGGCGGTGAAGGCCTATTCCGACCGCTACTTCGCCAAGTACAAGAAGCGCATGAACGGCTTCAGCCCCGCGTTCTACGACGGCACGCACATGCTGTTCCAGGCGATGAGCGCCGCTGGCACCACGACCGACACCGACAAGGTGCGCGTCGCGCTCGAGAACATCAAAGACTTCAAGGGCATTCTAGGCACGCTGAACTGGACTGGCGGCGAGGTCTACGGCGCCGCACACCAGATCAGCGCCCCGTTCTACATCGCCCGCGTGCAGGACGGACAGGAAGTGATCGAGGCCACCTGCTCGCTCACCGAATGCAAGTGACAACGCACGCGTGAATCGGGGATACCGCCGTGGACTTTACTTTTCTGATCGGCCAGGCGCTGACCAATGGACTCATCATCGGCTTGCTCTACCTGCTGATGGCCATTGGCTTCACGCTGGTTTTTGGCGTGATGCGGGTCGTGAACTTCGCGCATGGCGAGTTCTACATGCTGGGCGCGTTCTCGGCCTATGTGTGCGTCACCAAACTGGCTCTACCCTTTCTCGCGGCGGTGCTCGCGACCTTCGTGCTCACGCTCATCCTCGGCTGGCTCATCGAGGTGGTCGTGATGAAGGGCTTTCGCGGTGACGAGCTCAACGGCATGATCGCCACCATCGGCCTCGCGATGATCCTGCAGAACGGCGCGCTGATGGTCTTCGGCCCCGATCCGCAATCCATGCCCGCCGTGGCAGAAGGCGTGCTCGCGCTTGGGCCCGTGATGGTGCCGATGTCGCGCCTCTACGTGGTGGCGTTCTCCATCGTCGTGCTGATCGTGCTCTACGTCTTTCTCATGCACAGCAAGGGCGGACGCGCATTGCGCGCCGTGGTGCAGGACATCGAGATCGCCAACGCCCAGGGCATTCGCTCGCAGCTCATGTATCCGCTCGGCTTCGGCATCGGCGTGGCGCTGGCCGCCGTCGCCGGTGCGCTGATGGCGCCGGTGTTCTCCGTGTCGCCAAGCATCGGCTCGACGCCGCTGCTCAAGGCCTTCATCGTGGTGATTCTCGGCGGTCTCGGCAGCATTCCCGGCGCGGCGCTCGCGGCCTTGTTGCTCGGCGTGTTCGAGAGCGTGGCCAACACCTTCATGTCCAGCAGTTTCTCGGACATGCTGCTCTTCGGTTTCGTGATCCTGATGCTGATCTTCCGCCCAGCAGGTCTGCTCGGAAAGGCGGGTCGCTGACTCCATGAACGCTTCTCCCGCAACCCACTCCCGCAACGAAAGTCAAGGCGTGCCCACAACAACGTCGCAACCCACCAAGAACGCCATCAAGGGCGGGCGCTGGTCGACCTGGATTCCCGGTTTGCTGGTGCTCTTCGCCCTGCCTCTCCTACTGGCAGGCAACCCGTTCTACATCCATTTGGCGGTACTCATCTGCCTGAACATCATCTTCGTGAACGGTCTTGCGCTGATCAACCGCACGGGGCAGCTCTCGTTCTGCCATGCGGCATTCATGGGCATGGGTGCATTCGTCGCGGTGATCTGCACCACGCGTTTTCATACACCGTTCTTCATCTCGGTGATCGCGGGCGTGATTGCCTCGATGCTCATCGCCTTTCTGCTTGGCGCGGTGATTCTGCGGTTGCAAGGCGTGTATTTCGTGCTCGTGACTTTCTGCTTCGGAGAGCTGACCCGGCTCGTGTTGCTCGAAGGTGGTGACCTCACCGGCGGCGCTAACGGCATCGCCAACATTCCGCCCGCCAGTCTGTTCGGTTTCACGTTTGACTCCAAGCTGTCGTTCTACTGTTTGGCAGCGGTTTGCGCCTTCCTGTCCGTTGTGCTGCTGATCGCGTTGTTCAAGACGCCCAAAGGCAACTCGCTCGACGCCGTGGGCGACAACCCCGACCTCGCCGAAGCCAGCGGCATCAGCATCCAGGGCTCGCAGATGTTCGCTTTCGTGCTCGGCAGCGCCTTCGCGGGCTTTGCGGGCGCGCTGCTCGCCCACTACCTCGGTTTCGTCTCGCCTGAGTCGTTCAACCAGCACATCTCGGTGGCCGCCATCATCATGCTGGTGATCGGCGGACGCGGCTCGGTGCTCGGCCCGATTCTCGGCGCGCTGATCATGACGCCGCTGCCCGAGCTGTTCCGCAGCGCCATCGAGACGCAGAACATCATGTACGGCATCACGCTGATCCTCGTGCTCAAGTTCCTGCCGATGGGTCTGGTCGGCATCGGTGCCAAGCGCTTCGGCAAGGGAGGCAAGTGATGACGACTGCAACGGCAACGGCAACGGCTACAAACACCTTGCTCAAAGTCGAAGGACTGTCCAAGACCTTCGGCGGCCTCGCCGCCGTGCGTGACCTGAGCTTCGAGCTGAAAGAAGGCGAGATCGTCGGCCTGATCGGCCCGAACGGCGCGGGCAAGAGCACCGCGTTCAACATGATCAGCGGATCGCTTGCGCCCACCGCCGGAACCATCGTCTTCGCGGGCGAGAACATCACCGGCAGAAAGCCCAGCCATGTGGTCAAACATGGTCTCGCGCGCACGTTCCAATCGGCCACGGTCTACCCGAAATCCACGGTCTACGAGAACGTTCATCGCGGCGCGCTCTGCCATTTCGGCGTACCCGTATGGGCGCAGATCGCGCAGACCGGGGCCTACAAGGCGGCCCTGCGGCGCACGCGCGAGCAGGTGGACAAGGTGCTGGAGATCACCGGCCTCGCGCCCTATCGCGACGAGATCGCGGGCGAGCTGGCCTACGGACACCAGAAGCGCATCGGCGTGGCCATCGGATTGGCGACCAGCCCGCGCCTCCTGCTGCTCGACGAGCCCGCCGCGGGCCTGAACCCCGAGGAATGCGCCGAATTCGGCCGACTGTTGAAGACCTTGCGCGACGAGCACCGCATATCGCTGCTGTTCGTCGAGCACCACATGGCATTGGTGATGGGTACCTGCGAAAAGATCATCGTTCTCGTGCAGGGACAGAAGATCGCGCAAGGCACGGCGGAGGAAATCCGCAACCACCCGGCCGTGATCGAAGCCTATCTGGGAGTGGATGAAGATGCGCACGCTTGAGGTCAAGGACATCGTCGTCCACTACGGACTGGTCGAGGCGCTGCATGGCGTGAGCTTCCAGATCGACGCGGGCAAGATCGTCGCGCTCGTGGGCTCCAACGGCGCGGGCAAAAGCACCACGCTCAAGGCGCTGATGGGGCTGAAGAAGCTCACATCGGGCTCTTTGACACTCGATGGAAAACGCATTGACGCGATGAATTCCGCCGAGCGCGTGAGCATGGGCATCGCGCTCTCGCCCGAAGGCCGGCGGCTGTTTCCGCGCATGTCGGTCTGGGAAAACCTGATGGTCGGTGCGCACACGGTAAGTTCATCGCAGCAGCGCAACGAGTCGCTCGAACGCGTCTACGCGCTGTTCCCGCGCGTGAAGGAGCGGCGCGAGCAGATGGCGGGATCGCTCTCGGGCGGCGAGCAGCAGATGGTCGCCATCGGCCGCGCGATGATGTCGAATCCGCAGATCCTGATGCTCGACGAGCCCTCGCTGGGCATCGCGCCCAAGATCGTCTCGGAGATCGCGCAGGCCATCAAACGGCTAAACCAGGAAACCGGCGTCTCGGTGATTCTGGTCGAGCAGAATGCGCGACTGGCGCTCAAGATGGCGGACGACGCCTACGTGTTCGAGCAGGGTCTCGTGATCCGCGCGGGCTCGGGCCAGGAACTGCTGAACGACCCGTTCGTGCAGAAGGCCTTCCTCGGCATCTAAACAGCAAACATGAGTAGCAGCATCCTTCCCATCATCCCCCGCGCCGAGGTGCGCCCCGACTGGCTCGCGCAGTACACCGAGGCCGCACTCGAGCCGGACCTCCCCATCATCGATCCGCACCACCATCTGGCCGACACCCACTGGGGCGGCTACATGGCGGACGATTTGCTGGCCGATCTGAATTCGGGCCACCGCATCGAATCTACCGTCTTCATCCAGGTTGGCTTTTCGTATCGCCAAGACGGACCCGAGGCGCTCAGGCCCGTGGGTGAGACCGAGCGCGTGGTGCGGATCGCAAAACAAGCCAACGCGGCACAGTCACGCACGCGGATCTGCGCGGGCATCGTCGGCTTTGCCGAGCTGTCGCTGGGCGCAGCCGTGGAAGAGGTTCTGGCCGCGCAGGTACAGGTGGGCGAAGGCCGCTTTCGCGGCATCCGCTGCCACGCCGCCGCGCACGAGAAATTCCAGTACGGCGTTATGCACTCGCCGCCCCTGCATGTTTACTTGAACCCGCAGTTCCGCGAGGGCTTCGCCAAGCTCGCGCAGTTCGGCCTCAGCTTTGACTCCTGGGCCTATCACACGCAGCTCGGTGAACTCACCGATCTGGCCAAGGCCTTTCCCGACACGCCCATCGTGATCGACCACATCGGCGTGCCGCTGGGCGTCGGGCCTTACACCGGGCAACGCGGCGCCGTGTTTGCGGAATGGAAAAAGCAGCTGCAGCGCATCGCCCAACTGCCCAACGTGAGCATCAAGCTCGGCGGCCTCGGCATGAGCGTGTTCGGCTTTCCGTTCCACAAGCAGCCACGGCCGCCCACCTCGCTGGAACTGGCCGACGCGTGGCGGCCCTACATCCTCACCTGCATCGAGCTGTTTGGCCCCGAGCGCTGCATGTTCGAGAGCAACTTCCCGGTGGACAAGGGCACCTGCAGCTACGCCGTGCTATGGAACGCGTTCAAGCACATCACCTCGGGCATGAGCGGCGATGAAAAACGCGCGCTCTATCGCGATACGGCCCAGAGCTTCTACCGGCTCTGAGACGCAAAAAAGCCGACTCTCGCAACGAGAGTCGGCATCAATTTTCCCCACCATTGTTTTTTGGATTCCGTCCAATTGCATCCTTTGAACGGAACCACGTGACCCAATGTCACGCGGTATGGAGTGCTTTGTGAGCTGCGCTATCAGAAGCGGTAGCCAACGCCCACCCCGATCAGCACGGGATCCACCTTGAACGAACCGACCTTGGTACCGGCCGAGTACACGTCGGTGCCGATGTAGACCTTCTTCACGTCGAAGTTGAGCGACCAGTTCTTGTCGATGGCGTAGTCGAAACCGACTTGCAGGGCACCGCCCCAGCTGTTCTTCTTGATGGAAGGCGACAGAGCAGCGTCCACGGCTGGATCGAACTTCACACCCGAGAAGCGGGTGTAGTTGATACCGGCACCGACGTAGGGCTTGAACGCGCCCATGCCGGTGAAGTGGTACTGGCCCAGCAGTGTGGGTGGCAGATGCTTGAGCGAACCGATCTTGGTGCCGCCAGCACGCAGGTCGTGCTTCTGCGGATAGGTCAGGATCAGTTCGGCAGCGAAATTGGGCGTGAAGAAGTAGGAGACATCGACTTCAGGAATCCACTTGTTGTTGATCGACAAGTCGAGGCCGGTCGTGTCGTGATTGCGGCTATCCAGATGCACCGCACGCACGCGCACCATGAACGGACCGACGGCATCTGCGGATTGAGCGAACGCTGCACCGGAAGTGAATGCGCTGACTGCTGCGATGGCCAACAGGGTTTTCTTCATCTAGGTTACCTCGGGTAGTGATGGAAACAATTTGTATGCATTCCATTGAATCAATTTCAGCACCCGATTGATTTGCTCTAAATCAAGTCAGCACGGGCAAACCCTAGGAAAACCTTACTAATTTCAAGGTTGCCCCAAAATGTTGCGTAAAAGTCACGCATTGCACCTCAATGGGCGGGTTTGCCCCGGATTGCACCCCAGATGTGCACACAAGCCACCACAGCTGCGCCTATCAACGCACCCACACCGGCATGTACCAGCAGCGGCAGCACGGTCGCAACCACGGTGCCCGCACCCGTCACCGCGTCATGCAACCAGTGCTCGATGAACGGAATACCGTGCACCAGCAGGCTGCCGCCCACAAGGAACATGGCCGCCGTGCCGACGATGGACAGGCCGCGCATCAGCCAAGGAGTGCTCGCGATCAGGCCACGGCCGAACGCGCGCGCCACGCTACTGCTCTTGGCCTTGAGCCATTCGCCCACGTCGTCCATGCGCACGATGCCCGCAACGAGGCCGTAGACGAAGACCGTGATGGCGAGTGCCACGGCGATGAGCACCAGCGCCTGCTCCCAGATCGGCTTGGTGGAGACGGTGCCGAGTGCGATCGCCATGATTTCGGCCGAGAGAATGAAGTCGGTGCGGATCGCGCCCTTGATCTTTTCCTTCTCGTAGTCGACGGGCGCCTTGGCCGCTTCCTTGGCGGCGCGCACGGAAGAAGGCGCGACACCCTCCTTCTCGGCCTCCACGAACTCGGCAGTGATCGCCTCGGCCTCCTGCTTGCCAGGCTTGTGGAACAGGCTCAGGATCTTTTCAACGCCCTCAAAGCACAGAAACGCCCCGCCCACCATCAAAAGCGGCGTGATCAGCCAAGGCGCAAAGGCGCTGATCAGCAGCGCAGCCGGCACGAGGATGAACTTGTTCCAGAGCGAGCCCTTGGCCACGGCCCAGACGACGGGCAGCTCGCGATTGGCCTTCACGCCGGTGACCTTCTCGGCATTGAGCGCCAGATCGTCGCCAAGCACGCCGGCCGTCTTCTGCATAGCCACCTTGGTCATGGTCGCCACATCATCCACTGCCGCCGTGCTCTTGCCTGCCGCCACCTTGGACATTACCGCGATATCGTCGAGCAATGCCGTGATGTCGTCGAGCAGCATTAAAAGTCCGCCACCTGCCATGCTTTCACTCCAGAAATAGAAATTCTGCGTACACAAAAAAGCCGGGGTCGATCCCGGCCTTTCGTCGCTATTTCAGCAATTTAGCTCCACCCGAAGGCGGAGTCATGAAATCACCCCAGCCACTTTCGGGCATTGCGCCACACGCGCATCCATGGGCTGAACTGGGCCTGATCGCCCGAGGTCCAGCTCATCTGGATATTGCGAAACACGCGCTCGGGGTGCGGCATCATTGCGGTGAAGCGACCGTCCGCCGTGGTCACGGCTGTGAGGCCACCCGCGCTGCCATTGGGGTTGAACGGGTACTGCTCCGTCGCCACGCCTTGGTTGTCCACGTAGCGCATCGCGCCGATCACCTTGTCGACGTCGCCACGGTATTTGAAGTTCGCAAAGCCTTCGCCGTGCGCCACCGCGATCGGCAGGCGGCTGCCCGCCATGCCCTGCAGGAACAGGCTGGGCGATTCGAGCACTTCCACCATCGACAGGCGCGCTTCGAAGCGGTTGCTCTGATTCTGCGTGAAACGCGGCCAGTCCTGCGCGCCGGGGATGATGTCGGCGAGTTCGGCAAACATCTGGCAGCCATTGCAGACGCCGAGACCAAAGGTGTCTGTGCGACCGAAGAACTGCTGGAACTCGGACGACAGGCGGTCATTGAAGGTGATCGAACGCGCCCAGCCGATGCCCGCGCCCAGCGTGTCGCCGTAGCTGAAGCCACCGCAGGCGACCACGCCCGCGAAGTCCTTGAGCTGCGCGCGGCCGGTCTGCAGATCGGTCATGTGCACGTCCACCGCCTCGAAGCCGGCTTCGGTGAAGGCGTAGGCCATTTCCACATGCGAGTTCACACCCTGCTCGCGCAGCACGGCCACGCGTGGCTTGGCGAGGTTGAGGAACGGCGCGGCCACGTTGTCTTCAGGATTGAAGGTGAGGTGCACATGCATGCCTGGATCGGCAGGCACGCCGACGGCGGCGTGTTCGCTGTCGGCACAGGCCGGGTTGTCGCGCTGCTGGGTGATCTTCCAGCTCACGGCGTCCCAGACCTGATGCAGGTCGGACAGCGTCGCGCCGAACACCTTCTTGGCATCGCGCCAGACCTGCAGTTCGCCCTTGCCATCGTCGAGCCTGGACGACTTCGGACGGGTCTTGCCGACCACGTTCGAGCAGGTCGACAAGCCGTGCTCGCGCAGGATCTGCATGACTTCGGTGCGGTCCGAGGTGCGGATCTGCAGCAGCGCGCCAAGCTCTTCGTTGAACAGCGCGCGCAGCGTCATGTCTTCGCGGCGACCGCTGATCTGGGCACCCCAGTTCTTGCCTTCGCCGGAATCCATGCGGCTGTCGCTGATGCCGTCGCCTTCGGTGATCAGCATGTCCACGTTGAGCGCCACGCCCACATGGCCCGCGAAGGCCATCTCGGCCGCAGTGGCCAGCAGACCGCCGTCGCCCTTGTCGTGATAAGCCAGGATCAGGCCCTTGGCGCGCAGTGCGTTCACCGCGTCGACCATGGCGATCAGGTCCTTGGCGTTGTCCAGGTCCGGCGTTTCGTTGCCCGACTGGTTCAGCACTTGACCGAGAATCGAGCCGCCCATGCGCATCTTGCCGCGCGCCAGATCGATCAGCACCAAGGTGCTGTCGTCTTCTTCGGCATCGAGTTGCGGCGTCAGTGTGCCGCGCACATCGTCGATGGACGCAAAGCCGGTGATGATCAGGCTCACCGGCGAGGAGACCTTCTTCACCGCGCCGTTTTCGCTCCACTGCGTGCGCATCGAGAGCGAATCCTTGCCGACCGGAATCGACACATTCAGCTCGGGGCACAGCTCCATGCCCACTGCCTTCACCGTCGCATAGAGCGCCGCGTCTTCACCGGCCTCGCCGCAGGCAGCCATCCAGTTGGCGGACATCTTCACGCGCGACAGCTCAATCGGCGCAGCCAGCATGTTGGTGATGGCCTCGGCCACCGCCATGCGGCCTGAGGCGGGCGCGTTGATGGAGGCCAGCGGCGTGCGCTCGCCCATGGCCATGGCCTCGCCCTTGAAGCCCTTGAAATCGGCCAGCGTCACGGCCACGTCGGCCACTGGTACCTGCCATGGGCCGACCATCTGGTCGCGGTGCGTGAGGCCACCCACGGTGCGGTCGCCGATGGTGATGAGAAAGCGCTTGGACGCCACCGTCGGATGCGCGAGCACCTCGATCACGGCCTTTTCGAGCGGCACGCCTGTCAGGTCGATGGCGGGCAGTTCGCGCTCCACGGTCTTCACGTCGCGGTGCATCTTGGGCGGCTTGCCGAGTAGCACGTCCATGGGCATGTCGACCGGAAACTTCTGATCGCCCGAGGCCACAGCCGTGTCTTCCAGTACCAGTTGGCGCTCTTCCGTCGCCACGCCGATCACCGCGAACGGGCAGCGCTCGCGCTCGCAGAACGCGGTGAATTGCGCGAGCGACTCGGGCGCAATCGCCATCACATAGCGTTCCTGGCTTTCGTTGGACCAGATTTCCTTGGGAGCCAGGCCCGACTCTTCGAGCTTCACCGCGCGCAGATCGAAGCGCGCGCCACGGCCCGCGTCGTTGGTCAGCTCAGGGAAGGCGTTGGAGATGCCGCCCGCACCCACGTCGTGGATCGCGAGGATCGGGTTGTTCGCGCCCTGCTCCCAGCAGTGGTTGATGACTTCCTGCGCACGGCGCTCGATCTCGGGATTGCCGCGCTGCACCGAGTCGAAGTCCAGCTCGGCCGCGTTCGTACCGGTGGCCATCGAGCTGGCAGCGCCGCCGCCCATGCCGATGCGCATGCCGGGGCCGCCAAGCTGGATCAGCAACGTGCCGGCGGGGAACAGAATCTTCTTGACCTGCTCGGAATCGATCACGCCCAGACCACCCGCGATCATGATGGGCTTGTGGTAGCCACGCGTGATGTCGCCGACCTGCTGTTCGTATTCGCGGAAGTAGCCGGTCAGGTTGGGACGGCCGAATTCGTTATTGAACGCCGCGCCGCCGAGCGGGCCTTCGATCATGATCTGCAGCGGGCTCGCGATGTGCTCGGGCTTGCCGACTTCGCTGCCCCAGAGCTTGGAGACGGTGAAGCCCGTCAGTCCCGCCTTGGGCTTGGAGCCACGGCCGGTCGCGCCTTCGTCGCGGATTTCGCCGCCCGCGCCGGTTGATGCGCCGGGAAATGGCGAGATCGCGGTCGGGTGGTTGTGGGTCTCGACCTTCATGAGCACTTCGTTCACCGCCTCGTGCTTCGCGTAGCTCGGCGCCTTGTCGGCATCGAACTGCGCAACGAAGCGCTCGACCGCGTGACCCGCCATGATGGAGGCGTTGTCGGCGTAGGCCACGATGGTGTGCTGGGGCGAGAGCGCTTCGGTGTTGCGGATCATGCCGAACAACGATTTGTCCTGCGCTACACCGTCGATGGTGAAGGTGGCGTTGAAGATCTTGTGACGGCAGTGCTCAGAGTTCGCCTGCGCGAACATCATCAGTTCCACGTCCGTAGGATTGCGTTGGAGGCCGTTGAAGGCGTTCACGAGATAGTCGATCTCGTCATCGGCCAGCGCCAGGCCCCATTGCTTGTTGGCCTTCTCGAGCGCCGAACGGCCACCGCCGAGCACGTTGACGAACTCCATCGGCTCAGCCTGCAACGTAGAGAACAGCGTTTGGGCCTCGGCGCGCGTGGCGACGACCGATTCAGTCATGCGGTCGTGCAGCAGCGCGGCAATCTGCCCGGTCTGCTCGGCCGACAGCTCGGGCGTGCCGCCCAGCAGGCCGCTCTTGAGCGTGACGTGGAACTCGGTGACGCGCTCCACGCGGAATACGTCGAGTCCGCAGTTGCGAGCGATGTCGGTCGCCTTGGAGGCCCAGGGCGAGATCGTGCCTATGCGTGGTGTGACCACAAAGGCCGTGCCATCCACAGCGCCTTCATAAGGATCGCCATAGGTGAGCAGCGCCAGCAAACGCTCGCGCAGCGCGAGATCGGGCTCGCCCGCTGTGGCCACCAGATGCACGAAGCGCGCGGCAACGCCGGTGATCTTGGGGTGAATGGCGACCAAATCGGTCAAAAGCTGTTGGGCGCGGAACGAGCTCAGGGCGTTTCCACCCTCAAACTGTGTCAAATGCAGGGTCACGTGGCGGCCTGTATGTGTGAAGGCTGGTGTATGACGCCCGGGCCCTCGCCTGATCTCAGGTGAGGGCCCGAACGCAGAATCGGTGAGTCCGCCATTTTAACCGGCCAATGAATGTCCCGAGGGTTTACACGCAACCGCCTCTGTCCGGCGGCTTCGCCATGGACATTCGCACATGTCGACTTCAACCACGCTCTCCGACGCAGACAACACCACTCGGACAGCGGTTGCGGTGCAGTGGGATAATCGGAGCCATGAGTATCACCATCAAATCTCAAGAAGATATCGAGGGCATGCGCGTCGCCTGCCGCTTGGCTTCGGAAGTGCTCGACTACATCACTCCCCACATCAAGCCCGGCATCACTACAGCGGAAATCGACCACCTCGGCAAGGAATGCATGGACCAGCAGGGCACAGTCTCGGCCACCATCGGCTACCAACCGCCCGGCTATCCACCCTACCCCGGCCACCTGTGCACCTCGGTGAACCACGTGGTTTGCCACGGCATCCCCAACGACAAGGCGCTCAAGAAGGGCGACATTGTCAACGTGGACGTCACCGTGATCACCAAGGATGGCTGGTTCGGCGACAACAGCCGCATGTACATGATCGGCGAATGCTCGATCGCGGCCAAACGTCTTTCGGCACTGACATTCGACGCCATGTGGCTCGGCATCCAGCAGGTCAAGCCCGGCGCGCGTCTGGGTGATGTGGGCCACGCCATCCAGACCTTCGCGGAAGGCAACCACCTGACCGTGGTACGTGAATTCTGCGGCCACGGCATCGGCAAGAAGTTCCATGAAGAGCCACAGGTCCTGCACTACGGCCGCCCCGGCACCGGCGAGTTGTTGGAGCCCGGCATGGTCTTCACCATCGAGCCGATGCTCAATCTCGGCAAGCGCGACATCAAGGAACTCGGCAAGGATG
This sequence comes from Diaphorobacter sp. HDW4A, assembly GCF_011305995.1. Classification (GTDB taxonomy): domain Bacteria; phylum Pseudomonadota; class Gammaproteobacteria; order Burkholderiales; family Burkholderiaceae_C; genus Diaphorobacter_A. Next base: position 2,737,333 of record NZ_CP049910.1, read on the forward strand.
GCTGGACCATCATCACCAAGGACCACAGCCTGTCAGCCCAATGGGAACACACCGTGCTCGTGACCGAAACCGGCTACGACGTGCTGACACTGTCCGAGGGCTCGCCCGCGCTGCCGCCATTCGTGACCACGACCCGCACCTGAGCCGGGGGCCGCGCTGCGGCCCCCATCTCATGCCTGGGTGCGGCGCATGATTCTTGCTAGTCATTTCACATGTCCTCTCTCATGCACTCACGCAGCACCCCGATGACGGCCCAGCCCCCCCAGTCCGATGATTTGGTGGCGCTGCGCGAACAATACAAATCTGGCAAGGCGGCGATCATCGCCACCCTGCTCAAGCCCTCGGCCAACACACGCGGCATCCGCACACTGCTGCACCGGCTCGCGCTGCAGACCGACAACCTGCTCACGCATCTGTGGGAGCGCGCCAGACTGCCGTCCGAAGCCGCCCTCGTCGCCGTGGGCGGCTATGGACGTGGTCAGCTGTTTCCGCACTCGGATGTCGACGTGCTGGTGCTGTTCCCCGATGCGGCGGGCAGCGAGCTGACCGAGCGCCACCGCGCCCCCATCGAGGCCTTCATCGGCAGCTGCTGGGATGCGGGTCTCGAGATCGGCTCCAGCGTGCGCACCGTGGCTGATTGCCTGCGTGAATCCGCCGCCGACGTGACGGTGCAAACCTCGTTGCTCGAATCCCGCCTGCTCTGCGGCAACGCCACCGCGTTCGCTGATTTCGAGCAGCGCTACGGGGAACAGATGGACCCGCGCGCATTTCTCATCGCCAAGGCGTTCGAGATGCGCCAGCGCCACAACAAATACGAAAACACGCCCTACGCGCTCGAACCCAACTGCAAGGAATCGCCCGGCGGGCTGCGCGATCTGCAGTTCATCGCTTGGGCCGCGCGCGCCGCAGGCTTTGGCCGCGACTGGGACGAGATGGCCGAGACCGGCCTCGCCACGCCGTTCGAGGTCGAGCAGATTGAGCGCAACGAGGCCCTGCTGTTTCTGATCCGCGCCAAGCTCCACGCCGTCGCCGGACGCCGCGAAGACCGCCTCGTGTTCGACCTGCAGACCGCCGTCGCCGAGGCCTTTGGCTACCGCTCGACCACCCCCGAGGGCAAGCGCCTCGCCATGCGCGCGAGCGAAACGCTGATGCGCCGCTATTACTGGGCGGCCAAGGCGGTGCAGCAGCTCACGCAGATCCTGTATCTCAACATCCAGGAGCGCTTCTATCCCAGCTCACACGAGCTGCGACCGATCAACGAGCGCTTCTTCGAAAAGGCCGGCCTGATCGAGGTCGCCAGCGACGATCTCTACAAGCAGAATCCGCACGCGATTCTCGAGACCTTTCTGCTCTACGAAACCACGGTCGGCCTCAAGGACCTGTCGGCAAAGACGCTGCGCGCGCTCTACGATTCACGCTCCATCATGGATGCCGATTTCCGTCGCGACCCGGTCAACCGCTCCCTGTTCATGCAGATTCTCAAGCAGCCCGCAGGCATCACGCACGCTATGCGACTGATGAACCAGACCTCGGTGCTCGGGCGCTATCTGTGGCCGTTCCGGCGCATCGTCGGGCAGATGCAGCACGACCTCTTCCATGTCTACACGGTGGACCAGCACATCCTCATGGTGCTGCGCAACGTGCGCCGTTTTTTCATGGCCGAGCACGCACACGAATATCCGTTCTGCTCGCAGCTCGCTGCTGGCTGGGACAAACCGTGGATTCTCTATCTCGCGGCGCTGTTCCACGACATTGGCAAGGGCCGTGGCGGTGACCACTCGCAGATCGGCGGCATCGAGATCCGCCGTTTCTGCAAACAGCACCACATCGACAAAGACGACACCGCCCTGCTCGACTTCCTCGTGCGCGAACACCTGACCATGAGCCAGGTCGCGCAGAAGCAAGACCTCGCCGACCCCGACGTGATCAAGGCCTTCGCCGCACGCGTCGGTACCGAGCGCTGGCTCACCGCGCTGTACCTGCTCACCGTCGCCGATATTCGCGGCACCTCGCCCAAAGTCTGGAACGGCTGGAAAGGCAAGCTGCTCGAAGACCTGTACCGCGCCACCCTGCGCGTGCTTGGTGGCCGCGAGCCCGACGCAGCCGCCGACATCGAGGCTCGCAAGCGAGAGGCGCTGGTGCAACTGGCCCTCAACTCGCAGCCATTCGAATCACACAAAAAACTCTGGGACACGCTCGACGTCAGCTACTTCATGCGCCACGAGGCCGCCGACATCGCCTGGCACACCCGCCACCTCTCACGCCATGTCGGCACCGGCAACCCGGTAGTGCGCGTGCGCCAGTCGCTCGCAGGTGAAGGCCTGCAGGTGCTGGTCTACTCACCCGACCAACCCGAGCTGTTCGCGCGCATCTGCGGTTATTTCGAACGCACAGGCTTCTCGATCCTCGACGCGCGCGTGCACACCGCACTCAACGGCTATGCGCTCGACACCTTCCAGGTGGTTCCGTCCGAAACCCTGGCAGGCCATTACCGCGAGCTGATCACGCTGATCGAAAGCGAGCTGCTGCGCGCCATCAGCGCCACCGGCCCGCTGGCCGAGCCCACCAAGCGCCGGGTGTCACGCCGCGTCAAGAGCTTCCCGTTCGCGCCCCGCGTCACACTCAAGCCCGACGAAAAAGCCCAGCGCTGGATCCTCACGATCTCCGCCAGCGACCGCGCCGGCCTGCTCTACACCGTGGCGCGCATTCTTTCTCAACACCAACTCAGCGTGCAGCTCGCCAAGATCAGCACCCTTGGCGAGCGCGTAGAAGACACCTTTTTGGTGCAGGGCAACGAGCTCCAACACAGTGCACGGCAGATCCAGATTGAGACGGAATTGCTGAGGGCACTGGCCGCGGACTGAACGAGTCAATCGTCCTCGGCTGCACTGATCCCCGGAAACAGAATCTCCGTGTAGCCAAACTGCGTGAAGTCCCGCACGCGCATCGGATACAGCTTGCCCCAGAGGTGATCGCACTCGTGCTGCACGACACGCGCGTGAAAGCCTTCAGCCTCGCGATCGATCACGCGGCCTTCGAGGTCAAAGCCTTGGTAGCGGATACGCAGAAAACGCGGCACCTTGCCGCGCAGACCGGGGACGGAGAGACAGCCTTCCCAGTCGTCCTCTTCCTCATCGCCGAGCGGAGTGATCACAGGGTTGATCAGCACTGTCGGTGGCACGAGCGGGCGGTCGGGGTAGCGCGGATTGATGTCGCTCGAACCGAAGATCACCACTTGCTGGTCGACGCCGATCTGCGGTGCGGCGATGCCTGCGCCGTTGGCAGCCTGCATGGTGTCGCGCAGGTCTTGTATGAGCTGGTGCAGCTCGGGCGTGTCGAAGTGGGTGACCTGCTGCGCCACGCGCAGGAGTCGGGGGTCACCCATCTTGAGTATGGTCTTGATGCTCATGTCCGGTGCTGAAATAGTGTCGCCTCAGGATAGCCCAAGCCGTGCATTGCCGCAGACTCGCGCACAATCCTGACATGCCGGAAGAAAAAAGCGAGCCGCTGCTGCAGCAGCCCTCCTCCACCAACAGCCGCCCCGCACCACCATTGCATGCGCAGCGGCCGATGATCGTACGCTGGTTGCTGATGGCGTTCGCTGTCTTCTGTCTGGTGATGGGCGTCATCGGCATCATTGTGCCGGGTCTTCCCACTACGGTTTTCATTCTGATGGCTGGATGGGCGGCGGCGCGCAGTTCGCCGAGGCTGCACGGCTGGCTCTGGAATCACCGGCTGTTCGGGCCCATGCTGCAGGAGTGGACCAACGGCGGGCGCGTGAGTCGCAAGACCAAGTGGAGCGCCACTGTCGTGATGTCACTATGCGCCTGTATTCTTTTGCTCAGCAGCGCTCCCATCTGGGCGAAAATAGCGGCCAACGGCTGCATGGCCTGTGTGCTGACCTGGCTGTGGTTCCGACCGGAGCCAACCCAGCCCACCAAACTCTGAAAATTTCACAAAATTGTCGCCCCGTGAGGCTTGCTTCGAAAAGTGACAGTTTTTTGTGGCTATAATCTAAGTCTTGTTCCTCAATAGCTCAGTTGGTAGAGCGCCGGACTGTTAATCCGTAGGTCCCTGGTTCGAGCCCAGGTTGAGGAGCCAAAGAATTTCTTTGAAGGCCTTGCAATTGCACAAGGCTGGCTCGCAAAAACGAGCAACCACCAAATAAAACAAACGTATTCCTCAATAGCTCAGTTGGTAGAGCGCCGGACTGTTAATCCGTAGGTCCCTGGTTCGAGCCCAGGTTGAGGAGCCAAATTCAGAACCCTGCAATTGCACAGGGTTCTTTCAAAATTAATACCAATATTCCTCAATAGCTCAGTTGGTAGAGCGCCGGACTGTTAATCCGTAGGTCCCTGGTTCGAGCCCAGGTTGAGGAGCCAAATCAATCCGCCCAGGATGCAAATCTTGGGCGGATTTTCTTTTTTGTCGCTGGGTTTCACGAAGTCTTTGGCATTGATTGGTCAATCGTTTGGAGACGGCAATACAGGCCCTCATGCGTCGTTGCGAAGCCTTGCCGTACGAGGCAGAGGAAGAAAAAAGAAAACCCGCTCGGCTTGCGGGTTCAGTTCTTTTAGATGATTCTGTTCATCACATCTTGCTGATCATTACCTCGCCAAATCCAGAGCAGCTGACTTGTGTCGCGCCATCCATCAGGCGAGCGAAATCATAGGTCACCCTCTTGGAGTCAATGGCCTTTTCCATCGAGCTGATGATGAGGTCGGCGGCTTCGCCCCAGCCCATGTGGCGCAGCATCATTTCGGCGGAGAGGATTTCAGAGCCGGGGTTCACGTAGTCCTTGCCGGCATACTTGGGTGCCGTGCCGTGGGTGGCTTCGAACATCGCGACGGAGTCGGACATGTTGGCGCCGGGGGCAATGCCGATACCGCCCACTTGCGCAGCGAGCGCGTCGGAGATGTAGTCACCGTTCAGGTTAAGCGTGGCGATCACGCTGTATTCGACCGGGCGCAACAGAATTTGCTGAAGGAAAGCATCGGCGATGCTGTCCTTGATGATGATGTCCTTGCCAGTATTCGGGTTCTTCACGCGCATCCACGGGCCGCCATCGATCAGCTCGCCGCCGAATTCGCTGGCCGCGAGTTCATAACCCCAGTCGCGAAAAGCCCCTTCGGTGTACTTCATGATGTTGCCCTTGTGCACCAGCGTCACGTTGGGCTTGTCATGGTCGATGGCGTACTGGATCGCCTTGCGCACCAAGCGCTGTGTGCCTTCGCGCGAGACCGGCTTGACGCCGATGCCCGAGGTATCGGGAAAACGGATCTTCTTGACGCCAAACTCGTCCTGCAGGATCTTGATGAGCTTCTTGGCCTTGTCGGATTCGGCGGGGAATTCGATGCCTGCATAGATGTCTTCCGAATTCTCACGGAAGATGACCATATTGACCTTCTCAGGCTCCTTCACAGGCGATGGCACACCCTTGAAATACTGCACCGGCCGCAGGCATACGTAGAGGTCCAGCTCCTGACGCAGCGCCACATTCAGCGAGCGGATGCCTCCGCCCACGGGCGTTGTGAGTGGCCCCTTGATCGAGACGACGTAGTCGCGCACCACCTGAAGGGTTTCCTCCGGCAACCAGACGTCGGGGCCATAGACCTTGGTGGACTTTTCACCCGCATAGATCTCCATCCAGTGGATCTTGCGCTTGCCGCCATAGGCCTTGGCCACGGCCGCATCCACCACCTTGATCATGACCGGAGTGATGTCGGCGCCCGTGCCATCTCCCTCGATATAGGGAATGATGGGTTGATCCGGCACGCTCAGCGTCATATCGGCGTTGACGATGATTTTCTGGCCCTCGGTGGGCACCTTGATGTGTTGGTATGCGCTCATGCGGGTCTCCGTTGGATTCGACTGACAGACTTGTCTTGCTTGCTATTCCTTTTGGTAAAGCAAGTATTTGTTCTGAAAGATTCTAGCTACAAAAGAAAACCGTTTACCCTGTCAACGACGCGGCACAAGTCGCGTTGAAGACTTGTCAGCCCCGCACACATGGTGTGTGCAGCGGCAGACTCAACACACCGATGGAAATTGCATATATGAAAAAACTCCTCGCAATCCTGGTAGCTGGCATGTTCGCCTCTGGTGCATTTGCGCAAGCTGCGCCCAACACAGCTCCCGAAGTTGCGCCCCCGGTAGCTGCTGCACCTCACGCCAAGGCTGCCAAGAATCACCACGCCAAAGCGACGCCCAAGCACAAGCACGCAACAAAGGCCAAGAAAACTCGCAAGCACCACAAAGCCACTGCCTGATCCCATTACCGTGGCGCACCTTGCGCAAGCAGGGAGCTCCATCCACAGGCCCGCTTCAAGTCCGCTTGAGCGGGCTTTTCCATTTCTGGAATATACAAAACCGCCACATTGCCCGCCCTGCACGCAACTAAACTACGAAACCGGAATCTAGAAAACCATTTGCTCACCTCCCGTTCAACGCAATTCTGTGACCGGCAATCGATGAAAAAACTACTCTCACACATCATCCTGACGCTCAGTCTGGCCACTCCCGCGCTGCACTCTCAGGCACAGGGCTCGCCGCAAACCACACTGCCCCGTACGTCGATCACCGCAGGCATGTACCTCATCGACGCCCAGGTCGCGATGGCACCCCGCGAGCGCGAGATCGGTCTCATGTTCCGCAAGGAAATGCCAATCCAGGAAGGCATGCTCTTCGTCTTCGAGCAGCCTGCCACGCAATGCTTCTGGATGAAAAACACCCTCCTGCCGCTGACCGCCGCCTTTGTGGCCGACGACGGCACCATCGTGAATCTCGCCGACATGAAGCCAATGACCGAAGACTCGCACTGCTCTGCCAAGCCCGTGCGCTATGTGCTCGAGATGAATGTGGGCTGGTTCGACAAGCGTGGTATCAAGGCGGGCACCAAGCTCACCGGTCGCCCTTTTACACTTGGCAAGTGAGACGGCAGCCAACCTTGGCTCCATAAAAAAAGCTGGCGACAGCATTCGAAAATGCCATCGCCAGCTTGCCACCATCCCGGATCCGTCGGGATCCGTCGTTTACTGCTTGGACCCGCAGTTCTCGCAGAACATGTCCTGCGCGCCGATGGTGTGACCACAGGCCTTGCAGCCCTTGGTCGTCGCCGCTGGAGGTGGAGGCGGCACTGGAGCTGCTTCAGGCGCAGCGCCCGTGGCCGCAGCAGCACTTGTCATCAGACCACCCAGAGCCGCCGCACCGGCGGTGGCAGCACCCGCAGCGGAAGAAGCCGCTGGAGCTTGCGAAGCCGCTGCCGGTGCTGCGGCACGCGCCGCCGCTTGACGCTGAGCCTCCGCGCGAGCTTGCGCGTCACGCGCCTGCGCCTCGCGAGCCTCACGTTCGGCCATTTCCCGGCGCAGCGCTTCCTGCTCGGGCAAGGGCTGATTGGCTTCCTCTTCCTCGAGTTTGGTCTGCTCCATCACCGCTTCTTCACGCGCATTGCTTGTGGCCTGAGCACGATCCGCCGCAGCTTGCTTGGCCCGATCAGCAGCCGCGCGGGCCTTGTCTGCGGCCTCACGGGCCTTTTCCTTCATGACTCCAAAGGCGCCTTCGATATCACTCGAAGTGCCTGCCGTGTCCAAGCCATCGGCCGCTTGCAGGTAGAGCAAATTGATGCCCATCATCGCCACGAGCGCGACCAATGCGAACAGCAGAATACTGAGTACGCTGGCGCCCAGAAAGGCACCAGTCATCGAGGCATTGCTGAACATGGCCATGGCAGCACCCATTCCACCCATGCCATAGCCACCGCCTCCGCCCATGATGGACGTCGCCAGGCCTGTAAGCAGGCCCATGGCCGGCACCACACCTGATGCGATCAGCATGCCGATGACGAACAGAATGATGTAGAGCACCATCATCATGAGCACCACTTGCACAAGACGGTGGCGCGCAATCGCGAACACGCTGGCCAGCGCCTGCTTGAAGCCAAGACCGCTCCAGACGGCAGGCGCGAACAACGGAAACACCACCCAGATACAGGCAATGATGAAAGCCGAGGCGATCAACAGCAGCACGGGATGGGCCACAAAGGCCAGCACCGCGCCGATCACCGGAATCTTGCAGATGAAATAGATCAACGCCGCCACCAGCATGAAGGCGATGGTCACCACAAAGACGGCAACCGCCAACAGCAGGAACTTGGGCACCGATCCGAGGCCAAAGGCTGCAGCCTCGCCGATGCTGCGCTGGGGCAGGTTGCGCGCCTTGTCCATGAGCAACACGCCCACGGCCGACGAACCCGCCACCCAAACAACGAAGCAGGCAATCGCGAGCACCACCATCAGCACGATGCCAACGATGCCGCCCATGCGCGTGACTGACCATTGCATCAACCAGAACAACACGCCGCAAGTCAGCGCGGTGATGAAGCCGGTGGCAAGTGCACGCCACTGGGTGAGCCCCTCTCCGGCTCGCGTCAGTGCGCCAAAGTCGATGGATTTGTAGCTGGAATCATTCATGGCTTTGGTTGGGAGTGAAAGTCATTGAAGAAAAATGGCGCACATTGACAGCCAATGCACGCCCGATGCAGCTGCCGAATCAGGGACGCTTCTGCAGATCGCCCGCTTTGATGGTGTAGCGCTCAATGCCGCGCGGCAAATCGGCATTCACCGACTTCTGCACGGTCAGAGCATTGCCGTCCTTGGTTTTGGATTCACCTTCGCTGGTGTTGACCTTGCGGCCACGCACGTCAGCCGAGGCCTGCTCCACCAGAATGGTCGCACCTCCGCGGCTGTCGGCGATGCGGGTGGCCAGCGCCTTCACCGCATTCATCGAATTGACATAGCCGCGCTTTTTCTTGCCAGTGGTCGGCAACTCGATCGACACCGTATCAAGCACGGTCATGTCCGACACTCGCGGAGACTGGCTGTCGGTCACAGGAATGCGCGTAGTGAGCACAGAGGTGTTGCGTGCACGCTGAGCCTTGGGCAGCGACTTGGTGGCTTCCACGGCGGCTTCGATGCTGACCTCCGCGTCGCGCACTTCTTCGTCGAGCTGCTTTTGCAAGGTCTCAAAGCGCGCAATCGATTCGGCTTCGTTGTGTTGCTGCTGAGCGGCCTGGTCGGCCTTGCCCTTCTGTGCGCCGTCCGCCTTGACACAGGCTGGGTCGGTACTGCTCGGATCCGCACAGCGTGACGAAGCATTCGGACCGCCCGCGCAGCCGGCAAGAACGGCCACTGAAAAAGCGATGCTGGCCAATTTGAAACGTGTCATTTGATTTCCTGTTCTCTCTTTGTCTTCAAAAAATGAGGGGTTACTCAGTCCAAAAGGTTGTCCAGGCTCTTGTTGCGCTTGCGCTCCGTCTTCGCAACGGCGCCTGTGTCCGCTGAATCCTTGAGGACATGTACCGGTTGCACGGTCACGGGCACCGGCTGATCGGGGTGTTGCGTTTCGGATGGCGTCAACGACTGCCCGGATTCGACAGTAGCCGTCGCTGCGGCATCCACCGGCGCCGTCGTCGTCACCGGCACGGCCTCCGCAGCGGCGGCAGTGTCCTGAACAGCATCCTGCGCCACCGCTGGCACAACACTCTCGCCATCGGCCACGCCATCCTGAGCGGGTTGCGCATCGGCTGCAGGAACAGATTCCGCATTGCCGCCTGCAAAATGCTGGTAGCCAAACCAGCCCGCACTACCCACCAACAATACGGCAAGCACGCCCACGGCCAGCCACTTGAGCCCCCCACCACTGTTGGCACTGGCTTTGCGCTCCAGCGTGCCGGCGTCATCGAACTGCTCGAAGGTCACGGGCTCGGGGGCACGCTGAATTTCAACAGGTGCAGCCTTTACGTGTGGGAGCGTCTGCACGCGCGGCTCGGGCAATTCAAAATCTGGCATGCCACGCTGCACAGGATGCAGCGGCAGCGAGTCGAGCACGGAACGTTCAATCTCGGGAGGACGAGTGTCGTCAAACGACAAAGCCAGATCCAACCCTTCGGCCGGAGTGGATGCAAACCCGGATGATATGAGGCCCGATTCCGTCGCAGGAGCGAGGAACGCCTCGCTCGCACCACTATGCCCCCCTGCGTAGGCTGGACCCAGCACGGGAATGGCGGTCCCACAGCTCGTGCAAAAGCGCACACCGGGCTTGAGTACCTTGCCGCACTCGGGACAGTCCTGCTCCCGGGCGACAGGCCCGGCAACGGTTGCAGACTCGATATCTGCAAAAGAAAAGGACGGAGCCTCAACCGGATTGGCCGGGACTTGAGAAACCAGTGTGCCGCATTTGTTGCAGAACCTGGCTCCTGGTGAAAGCGTGTGACCGCAGGCAGGACAATTCATGGATTTGAAGATTTAACACGTCTATCCAGCTTGATCGTGCCATAGAAATCTTAAAAATATTGCGCTGATTACCCAATTGCAACAAATAAAAGCAATTGAATTACACGGGGCAACAAATAAAGCCTACTAGCAACGAAAGCCAACCAATCTACCCATTCCGCACATTGTGTCTTCGGTGTGGGTCAACGCCAAGACAGATTCGACTATTTGAATATAAAGACAATGAACACTAGCTAAGCGGCAGAGTGCTCCACAGACAACAAAGCCCGTCTGGCTTCGAACCAAACGGGCTTCTTTTCCTGTCAACGGGCCCAATCAGCAATCAGGCCTACTGAAAAGGCACAGCAGCGGTCAGGCGGCGATCTTGGCGACCACGGCGTTGAACGTGGCGCTAGGGCGCATCACCGCGTCGAGCTTGGCCAGATCGGGCTGATAGTAACCGCCGATGTCGGCAGCCTTGCCCTGCACGGCCTTCAGATCGGCAATGATCGTCTGCTCGTTGTCGGCCAGTTCCTTGGCGATGGGCGCGAACTTCGCAGCCAGGGCCTTTTCTTCGGACTGAGCGGCCAGTGCCTGAGCCCAGTACAGAGCGATGTAGAACTGGCTGCCGCGGTTGTCGAGTTCACCGGTGCGGCGCGAAGGCGACTTGTTCTCGTCGAGCAGCTTGCCTGTAGCCTGGTCCAGGGTCTTGGCCAGCATCTTGGCGGCGCCGTTGTTGGTCTTGATGCCCTCTTCTTCCAGCGACACGGCCAGCGCCAAGAACTCGCCCAGCGAGTCCCAGCGCAGGTGGTTTTCTTCCACCAACTGTTCAACGTGCTTGGGAGCAGAGCCGCCAGCGCCGGTTTCGTACAGGCCACCGCCCTCCATCAGAGGAACGATGGACAGCATCTTGGCCGAGGTGCCCAGTTCCAGAATCGGGAACAGGTCGGTCAGGTAATCGCGCAGAATATTGCCGGTCACCGAGATGGTGTCCAGACCGCGAGCGGCGCGCTCGAGCGTGTAGCGCATCGCACGCACTTGCGACAGGATGTGGATCTCAAGGCCGTTGGTGTCGTAATCCTTCAGGTACTTCTGCACCTTCTTGATCAGTTCGGCTTCGTGCGGACGGTATGGGTCCAGCCAGAACACGGCAGGCATGCCGGAGTTGCGGGCGCGCGAGACGGCCAGCTTCACCCAGTCACGGATAGGCGCATCCTTGACCTGGCACATGCGCCAGATGTCGCCCTGCTCCACGTTCTGGCTCATCAGCACTTCGCCGGTGGCCAGATCGACGATGTTGGCAACGCCGTCTTCTTCGATCTCGTACGTCTTGTCGTGCGAGCCGTACTCTTCGGCCTTCTGCGCCATCAGGCCCACGTTCGGCACGGTGCCCATGGTCTTCGGGTCGAAGTTGCCATGCCACTTGCAGAAGTTGATCATTTCCTGATAGATGCGGGCGAAGGTCGACTCAGGCATCACAGCCTTGCAGTCGTATGGCTTGCCATCGGCGCCCCACATCTTGCCGCCCTGGCGAATCATCGCGGGCATCGAAGCGTCGACGATCACGTCGTTCGGCGAATGGAAATTGGTGATGCCCTTGGCCGAATCCACCATCGCCAGAGCAGGACGGTGTTCTTGGCACTTGTGCAGGTCACGGATGATCTCTTCACGCACCGAAGCGGGCAGCGTTTCGATCTTCTCGTACAGGTTGGCCATGCCGTTGTTCACGTTCACGCCCAGTTCGTCGAACAGCTTGGCGTGCTTCTCGAACGCATCCTTGTAATAGATCTTCACGCAGTGACCGAACACGATGGGGTGCGAGACCTTCATCATCGTGGCCTTCACGTGCAGCGAGAACAGGATGCCAGACTGGCGGCAGTCTTCCAACTCCTGCTCGTAGAACTCGACCAAAGCCTTCTTGCTCATGAACATCGAGTCGATCACTTCACCAGCTTGCAAAGCAACCTTGGGCTTCAAGACCACGGTCTTGCCGGACTTGGTGACCAGCTCCATCTTGACGTCGCACGCCTTCTCGAGCGTGATCGACTTTTCGCCATGGTAGAAGTCGCCGTGGTCCATATGGGACACGTGCGTCTGCGACCATTGCTTCCACTCACCCATCGAATGGGGGTGCTTCTTGGCGTAGTTCTTCACGGCGGCCGGGGCACGGCGGTCGGAATTGCCTTCGCGCAGAACCGGGTTCACGGCCGAGCCGATGCAACGCGAGTAGCGCGCCTTGATGTCCTTCTCGGCATCGGTCTGTGCGTTCTCGGGAAAGTCGGGGATGTTGTAGCCCTTGCCCTGCAGTTCCTTGATGGCTTCCTGCAGCTGGCCAACCGATGCCGAAATGTTCGGCAGCTTGATGATGTTGGCATCAGGGGTGAGCGTGAGCTTGCCCAGTTCAGCCAGATTGTTGGGAACACGCTGTGCTTCGGTCAGCAGTTCTGGGAATTCGCCCAGGATACGGGCTGCGACGGAAATATCGCTGTCGGCGACTTCAATGCCGGCGTTGGATGCAAAACCGCGAACGATGGGCAGGAACGACGCTGTGGCGAGTCGTGGAGCTTCGTCGGTCAGGGTGTAGATGATTTTCGAAGTCATTGTCTCTTTCAAGTGGCGAAACAGGGAGCGGAGTGCAGCGGGCTCCGGATGAGAATCCGCTACAAAAAAACCGGTCCGCATCGAGGCTGCATGCGCCTGTCCGCGGGTAAACGGACATCATGGTGCAATGCAATATCACGATACGGAATTCGATCCCAAGATTGTCGCTGTTTTTCAAGTCTTATACAAGACTTAACCCCGCGAAAATCCGCACCAAGAGCGCACACAATCGGCATCCACACAAGGACGCCGGTCACTTCGGCTAGGGAAAATCCGTAGCGTTGCGCTCAACGATTCACGAGAGCCAGTGATGCAGCCGTGTAACGCTCCCCCCGCACTTTGCCCGGATCCTGTGACGCGGAGATTTCAGCCAGATCGCCCACAGAGAGCCGGATGTCGGCCGCCGCGATGTTCTCGCGCAGATGTGGCTCGCGCCGCGCGCCCGGAATCGACACGATGTGCTCGCCCTGCGCCAACACCCAGGCCAGCGCCAGTTGCGCCGCCGTACAGCCACGTTCGCCCGCCATACGCTCAAGCGTGGCGATCAGCCCCGCATTGCGCTCCCACGCATCCGCTTGAAAGCGCGGCAGATGGCGGCGGAAATCATCGGGTGCGAGCTGATCGGGCGCGGGCAACTTGCCGGTCAATGCGCCGCGCCCGAGCGGGCTGTAGGACACGAAACCGACACCCAATTGCGCGCAAGTCGGCAGCGTGGTCTCTTCGACCTCACGGCTCCAGAGCGAGTACTCGGATTGCACCGCCGAGATCGGATGCACGGCATGGGCGCGCTTGAGCGTCGCCGCCGAAGGCTCGGACAGCCCGAGAAACCGCACCTTGCCTTCGCGCACCAGATCGGACATCACGCCAACCACCTCCTCAATGGACACGGCCGGGTCTACACGGTGCTGGTACAACAGATCGATGGCCTCGATCTCGAGGCGCGCGAGCGAGGCATGCACCACCTCGCGGATATGCTCCGGCCGACTGTCGAGGCCCACCATGCGCGCCGCGCCTTGGCGCTCGGGCGTTTCGGGAGCGATGTCGAAACCGAACTTGGTGGCGACGATGACCTGATCGCGCCGCCCCTTGAGCGCCTTGGCAAGCAGTTGTTCATTCGTGTAGGGGCCATAGACTTCGGCCGTATCCCAGAAGTTACAACCGAGTTCCAGCGCTCGGTGCAGCGTGCCAAGCGCCTCACTCTCATCCGCGCCACCGTAGGCGAAGCTCATGCCCATACAACCCAGCCCCACGGCTGAGACGTTCAAACCATGCGAACCCAATGTACGTGTTTCCATGCTTTCTCCATTTAACGAAGACGCGGCTGCGTCATCACCGGCTCAGTGTGCAACAAGGCTTTGCGATTGATAATCCCATCAATGCTCAATTAATTAATGAGCATATCTCACAAATGAATAAACCCTTCTCTCATCCCCGTGACGCCAGTCTGGACGCTCTCGCCGCCTTTGCCAAGGTCGCACAGCACCGCAGCTTCAGCGCCGCCGCGCGCGAGCTGGGAGTGACGCCTTCCGCCCTGAGCCACTCGATCGCGCAGCTGGAGTCGAGCATGCAATTGCGACTGCTGCACCGCACAACCCGCAGCGTTACGCCCACCGGCGCTGGACAACTGCTGCTCGAGCGCCTGACGCCCGCGCTTGCGGATGTGCGCCTCGCCCTGCAGGACGCGCGGGACATGGGCGCCATGCCGACCGGCAGACTGCGCCTGAACGTGCCGCGCCAGGCCGCACGCATCGTGCTGGCACCGATCCTCGCGGCGTTTCATGAGCGCTGTCCGCAGGTGGAGCTCGAAATCGCCACCGACGACCGACTGCTCGACATCGTCGAAGGCGGTTTTGACGCTGGCATCCGCTTTGGCGAGAGCCTCGCGAACGGCATGGTCGCCCTGCCCCTTGCGCCCGTGCCGCGTTTCATTGTTGTGGGAACCCCGGCCTATCTGGAGGCGCATGGCAGACCGAACACACCGGAGGAACTGACCGCCCACCGCTGCATCAACCGCCGCTTTCCGAGCGGTGCAATCTACCGCTGGGAATTCAGCCAAGGCGAGCGCAGGATCGAGGTCCAGACGCAGGGCCCACTCACGCTCGACGACGATGTGATGATCATGAACGCCGCGCTCGCGGGCATCGGCCTCGCGTATATCTATGAAGACATGGTGACCCATGCGCTGTCACGCGGCGAGCTGGAATGCATGCTGGCTGACTGGTGCCCACCGACCGAGGGCTTTCACCTCTACTACCCCGGCAGACGCCACCAGTCTCCGGCGCTCAGGGTGCTGATCGAGCTACTGACGCAAAACAAACGCGCCTGAAACAACGAAAGCCTCCTTACGGAGGCTTTCGTGATTCCGGAAAAACCGAAGATCAGGCGAAGTTGGCTTCAGCAAACTTCCAGTTCACCAGCTTGTCGAAGAAGGTTTCGACAAACTTCTGGCGCAGGTTGCGGTAGTCGATGTAGTAAGCGTGTTCCCACACGTCCACGGTCAGCAGGGCCTTGTCGGCGGTCGTCAGCGGAGTGCCTGCAGCGCCCATGTTGACGATGTCAACCGAGCCATCGGCCTTCTTCACGAGGAAGGTCCAGCCGGAGCCGAAGTTGCCGACGGCGGATGCCACGAAAGCCTTCTTGAAGTCGGCGTAGCTGCCCCACTTCTTGTTGATCGCGTCAGCCAGAGAGCCGGTGGGTTCTGCGCCACCGCCCGGGGTCATGCAGTTCCAGAAGAAGGTGTGGTTCCAGATCTGGGCAGCCTGGTTGTAGATGCCGCCGGAAGCCTTCTTGATCACTTCTTCAAGTTCCAGGTTTTCGAACTCGGTGCCCACTTGCAGCTCGTTGAGCTTGACCACATAAGCGTTGTGGTGCTTGCCGTAGTGATACTCCATGGTTTCCTTGCTATAGGCAGGAGCCAGAGCGTCGATGGCGTAGGGCAATGGTGGCAGGGTGCGTTCCATGGTTGTTTCCTCGTGGTTGGATTGATTGATGGTTTGGTTTGGTGTCGCCGCGCGACGCGGGCCGCCAGCGATCCAAGGGAAATACTGGACCATTGTAGGAGGCGAAGTGCCCCTTCAATGGAATATGGATATGCAGACGGCGTTGGCTTACAGAAAAGAAAAAGCCGAGCACCTTCTCCTACAACAGGCGAGGCGGCGTGACAACCACGTCGAGCACACCGTCCGACACCGCCGCGCTCAACGCAGTACCAGGCGGGGCCTGTGTCACGCTGGTCACCGTCCGCCCCTTGGCATCACTGAGCAGCGAATAGCCGCGCGCCAGCACATGCTGCGGATTGAGCAGCTCGAGCCGCGTGGCTGCATGGGACAGGCGCTGCTCGAGTCGCCCGAGCGAGCGTTCCAGCGTTCGCGGCAAGGTCGCGCTCCATTGCTCTAGCTGCTTGTCGTCGCGATGCAGTTGCTGCTGCACCGACTGCCGCAGACGCTGGGCCTGCTGCATCAACGCGAGGCGCTGCCGCGTGATGTGGTTGGACGGTCTACTGATCTGCCGCGCCGCCATGTCGAGGCGCTGCGCGGCGCGGTCGAGCTGACGCTCCACGGCCTCGGTCAGGCGCTCCTGCATCAGCGCGAGCGCGCCCAGCCACACCTCGCGCGGCTGGGCCACGAGTTCGGCGGCAGCGGTCGGCGTCGGTGCGCGCAAGTCGGCGCAGAAATCGGCAATCGTGAAATCGGTCTCGTGCCCCACCCCGCTGACCAGCGGCACCGGGCTCTGCACGATGGTGCGCGCCACCTGCTCGTCATTGAACGACCAGAGATCCTCGATGGAGCCGCCGCCGCGCACCAACAGAATCACGTCGACCGGCGGCACGCCGTCTTTGCCGGGCACATCGCCCGAGCGCGCATACAGCGTCTCGAGCGCCCGCACGATGGAAGCCGGCGCCTGCGCGCCCTGCACCAGCGCAGGAATCATCAGCACCGGAATGTGCGGCACGCGCCGCCTGAGCGCGGTCATCACGTCATGCCAGGCGGCCGCGCCCGGCGAGGTGACGACACCTATGGCACGAGGAAAGACCGGCAGCTCGCGCTTGCGGGCCGCATCGAACAGGCCTTCGGACTCCAGCTTGGCCTTGAGGCGCAGAAACTGCTCGAACAGTGCGCCCTGGCCCGCGCGCTGCATGCTCTCGACGACCAGTTGCAAATCACCGCGCGCCTCGTAGACGCCGAGGCGCCCGCGCACTTCCACGAGTTCGCCATCGCGAGGTGAGAAATCCATCATGGAAGCGGCGCGCTTGAACATGGCGCAGCGAATCTGTCCCAGCGGATCTTTGATCGAAAAGTAGCAATGACCACTGGCCGCACGTGAAAACCCACTGATTTCGCCGCGCACGGCAACGGGATTGAAGCGGGACTGCAATGCGTCAGAGATCGCGCGGCACAACGCGCCGACCTCCCACACATGTGGCTCCAGTCCTACATTTTGTCGATCAAACATAGATGGGCTCTGGCTTTCGGGCAAATCGGGAGTTGCAGTAGTCCACAGAATACATTCCCTCTGTGTTGGCGCATTGCCACTTCACAGAAACCTTACAAACGCGCATATCACCGTGCAACCCGTTGATTTTAAAAGAAAAATTGATGACGATTTTTTGATCAATTTGTTGAAAGCACGTTCCCATGCAGCTTTGCGGCCGGTCGGACGATACTTTCCCACAAAGTTATCCACAGAAATTGTGGGTGACTTCTTGCGATCAACAAAGAATCATTGATAGTCGAAATTTAATGCGGTGCAATTTTTGTAGCGAAGTCGGCGAGCTGAGCCATAATCGCCCACTGCTTTCATACGCGGGAGAGAGATTTGCTGTCGATCATACAAGCCGCAGGCTGGCCGATCTGGCCATTGATTGCCTGTTCCATTCTGGCCATGGCGCTGATTATCGAGCGCTTCATTGCGCTGAAAACTGCGCGCGTTGCGCCGCCCAAATTGCTGGACGAAGCCATCACGGTGTCCTCCAAGGGCGTGCCTGCACCCGACGTGGTCGGACAACTGGCCCAGAACTCCGCGCTTGGTGAAGTACTGGCCTCGGGCCTGCGCACGCTCAATAGCGAACCTCAGGCGACCGAAGAAGATGTGCGCGCCTCGATGGAGAGCACTGGTCGTGCCGTTGCGCACCGCCTCGAGAAATATCTGAACGCGCTGGCGACCATTGCCTCCGCCGCGCCACTGCTGGGCCTGTTCGGCACTGTGGTCGGCATGATCGAGATCTTCGGCTCGCAAGGTGGTGGCAACACCATGTCCGGCGGCAACCCGGCGCAGCTCGCGCACGGCATTTCGATCGCCTTGTACAACACTGCCTTCGGCCTGATCATCGCGATTCCCACGCTGATCTTCTGGCGCTATTTCCGCAGCCGCGTCGATGACTACCTGCTGTCCATGGAGCTGGCTTCCGAGCAGTTCGTGCGTCACCTCAAACGCCACGCCGGTCGCTGACGTTTTTTCGCATACAACGCAGGCACAGACCCAGTCATGAATTTTCGACCACGCGCCAAGGAAGCACCGGAGATCAACCTGATCCCGTTCATCGACGTGCTGCTGGTGATCCTCATCTTCCTGATGCTATCCACCACCTACAGCAAGTTCACCGAAATGCAGCTGACACTGCCGACGGCCGATGTGGAGCAGCTGCGTGACCGCCCCAAGGAAATCATCGTTTCCGTGGGCGGCGATGGTCGCTACGCGGTGAACCGCTCGGCCCTTGAAGGCAAAAACGTCGAGACGGTCGCCGCCGCACTGTCAAGTGCCGCCAAGGCCGGCAAAGACAGTGTGATCATCATCAGCGCGGACGCCTCGTCGCCGCACCAGGCCGTCGTGACGGTCATGGAAGCCGCGCGCCGCGTGGGCCTCTCGCAAATCACCTTCGCCACGCAGACGTCGGCATCGGCCGGCAAATAAGCGCATGGCCGGGCACGCATCCTCCGCGCTGCGCACATCGTGGCAGCGCCGAGGCGTTCTCGGTGCCCTGCTCTGGCCCGTCTCTCAGCTCTATGGAGTCCTCACCGCGCTGCGGCGAGGGCTCTACCGAAACGGCGTTCTTCAAAGCACCCGACTTCCCGTACCCGTGATCACCGTGGGCAATGTGATCGCCGGCGGCGCGGGCAAGACACCCGTGACCATGGCCATCGTGCGCCACCTCAAGGAACGCGGCCTCACCCCCGGGGTCATCTCTCGCGGCTACGGACGCAGGAGCGAAGGCTGCCGCGCCGTCACCACAAACAGTACGGCATTTGATGTGGGCGATGAGCCTCTGCTGCTCTCCCGCGCGCTGAACGTGCCGGTCTTCGTCGCGAGCCGCCGCGCCGAGGCCGGACAGGCCCTGCTCGACGAACACCCCGAGGTGAACATCCTCGTCTGCGATGACGGCCTGCAGCATCTGGCGCTGCAGCGCGATATCGAGGTCTGCGTGTTCAACAACGAGGGCGTGGGCAATGGCTGGCTGCTGCCCGCTGGGCCTTTGCGGGAGCCTTGGCCGCGTGATGTGGATCTAGTGCTCTACGCGAGCAACGCGCCCGGCGGCACAGCGCCCCAGTTCGGACTCAAGCGCCAGCTTGCGGAACATGCCATCAACGCAGAAGGCCATCAGCGCCCGCTCGACTCGCTGCGCGGTCAGCCCGTCAACGCGCTCGCCGCGATTGCCCGCCCGGAAGATTTTTTCAGCATGTTGCGTGAGCGAGGCCTGATCCTGAACCGCAGCTTCGCGCTGCCAGATCACTTCGATTTCAGCGACTGGAAGATCAAAGCCAATGACGCACTGCCCCTGCTGTGCACCGAAAAGGACGCGACCAAACTCTGGCCCGAGTACCCGCAGGCGCTGGCCGTGCCGCTGGAAGTCCGGCTGCCGAAGGCGTTTTTCGACGCGCTGGATGAGCTTCTCAAGCGCTATCATCCACCCCTTGCTCAATGATTTACCGAGGGTGTGCGCCCCGCCGCATGCTCCACAACACCGCCATGGATCCCAAACTGCTTGAACTGCTGGTATGCCCCGTCACCAAGGGTCCGCTGACCTATGACCGCGAGCGCCAGGAACTCGTCTCGCGCAGTGCCCGTCTGGCCTATCCCGTGCGTGACGGAATTCCCGTCATGCTGGAAAACGAAGCCCGTGAGTTGACCGACGAGGAACTGGAGGCATGAGCGCCAACGTCGCTCAGGTCGCTCCGTTCACGGTGCTGATTCCCGCGCGCATGGCCTCTTCACGCCTGCCCAACAAGCCGCTGGCCGACATCGCCGGTGCCCCCATGGTGGTGCATGTGGCCCGCCGTGCCGCGCAGAGCGCTGCCACTCGCGTGGTGGTGGCGGCCGACGATCAACGCATCGTCGATGCCTGCCTGACACATGGCGTTCAGGCCATCCTCACACGTGCCGACCACCCAAGCGGCAGCGACCGCCTGGCCGAGGCCTGCGAGCAACTTGGCTTGAGTGGTAGCGACATCGTGGTCAACGTGCAGGGCGACGAGCCGCTGATTGATCCATGCCTGATCGATGCCGTGGCCGAGATCCTGGAGCAACGCGCCGACGCCAGCATGGGGACCGCCGCACACGCCATCGACTCGGTGGAGGACGTTGCCAATCCGAACGTGGTGAAGGTGGTGCTCGATGCAAAGGGCCTCGCCCACTACTTCAGCCGTTCACCGATTCCGTTCGCACGCGACTTCGCCGCAGGCATTGCGTGGTGGAAAGACCAAAAGAATCTGCCTGCCGCCGCCAAGGGTGCCGCGCCCCTGCGACACATCGGCATCTACAGCTACCGTGCCGGTTTTTTGCGTGAGTTCCCGCTGCTTGCGCCCGCCCCCACCGAAGTGCTGGAAGCGCTTGAGCAACTGCGCGCGCTCTGGCATGGCCATCGCATTGCTGTACACGTGAGCGAACATGCCCCGGGCCCAGGCGTGGACACCCCTGCCGATCTGGAACGCGTGCGCGCACTGATCGGCTGAAGCGAAGCTGCACTACATCAGTGCAATAAACATCTATTTCACCCAAAACCGAGGATAGTCTCTCTAGAGACCGTCAGTTTGGTGCGGGCAACGCATGCTATCCTTGACCGGTTAAGAGCACGAGACCGGGCGCTGGCATGCCCGTGGCTGATGTGCCCGCAGATTTCAACATACAGAGGACATCCATGAGACTGATTTTGCTTGGCGCTCCCGGCGCCGGTAAGGGTACGCAAGCCACCTTCATCTGCCAGAAGTACGGTATCCCGCAAATCTCCACAGGCGACATGCTGCGCGCCGCCGTCAAGGCCGGTACCCCACTGGGCGTGCAAGCCAAGGCGGTGATGGACGCCGGTCAGCTGGTAAGCGACGACCTGATCATCAATCTGGTGAAGGAACGCATCGCCCAGTCTGACTGTGCCAATGGTTTTCTGTTCGACGGATTCCCCCGCACCATCCCCCAGGCCGATGCCATGAAAGCCGCCGGCGTGAAACTGGACTACGTGCTCGAAATCGACGTCCCTTTCGAAGCCATCATCGAACGCATGAGCGGCCGCCGCTCGCACCCCGCCTCGGGTCGCACCTACCACGTCAAGTTCAACCCGCCCAAGACGGCTGGCAAGGACGACGTGACCGGTGAAGACCTGGTCCAGCGCGAAGACGACAAGGAAGAAACCGTCAAGAAGCGCCTCGACGTCTACGACGCCCAGACCCGCCCCCTGGTCGACTACTACTCCAACTGGGCCAAGGCCGACGCAGCTGCAGCCCCCAAGTACCGCGCCATCAGCGGCACCGGCAGCGTGGAAGAGATCACCCAGCGCGCCCTCCAGGCCCTCGCCAGCTGAGCCCGACATGGCCACCCACAAAAACGCCGCGAAATGCGGCGTTTTTTATTGGCATCGACGTTAATCCTGAATTGGGTGTTCCAGACAGCTCCCCTTCGAAGCGAAGCGAGCACTCGAACAACCACCCCAACGGCGAAACAGCCCCTCAGGCTAGGCTTCGCAACGACGCATGAGGGGCTGTTTCGCCGTCTCCAACCGATCAGCGAACAAGCCAAAAAACAGAACAGAAGCTAGTCGTCATTCTCAGCGGCGAGGTCGTCGTCGATTAGATCGAGGATGAGGCTGATGCGGGCTTTGACGGGGCTGAGCCCGTTGGCGCTGGCCCAGCGCGCATCCGCCTCGCCCAGCACCTGCCCCTCGGCGCAGCGCGACGCGATTCGCACCAGCACCCCCTCTTCCTCGGCCGCCTCCAGCGCCTGCTCCAGCACCTTGTGAAGCGTGCCATTGCCCGTCGCAGCGACGACGATGCCGTCCACGCCCTGCGCCGCCAGCGCCTTGACCAGCGCGCCGCTCACGCCCGCATGGCTCATCACGATCTCCACCTGCGGCCACAGATCGGGCTCGGGCAGCGTCTGCACGACACGCGCGTTCGATGTGGCCGAGCACTCGGGCGCGCTGTTGCGCGACCAGCGCACGCTGCGCCCCTCCACCCAGCCGAGCGGGCCCGCATCGCCCGACGAGAACGCATTGAGCCGAAGCGGATGCACCTTGCGCACCTCGCGTGCGCCGTGGATCTCGCCAGCCGCCACGCACAACACGCCGCAGGCCGTGGGCTCGCCCGCGACGATCACCGAATCCAGCAGGTTCTGCGGACCATCAGGCGCGAGCGCCGTCGCGGGCCGCATCGCGCTGCACAGCACGATGGGCTTACGCGGATCAAGCACCTGTTGCAGAAACCACGCGGTTTCCTCCAGCGTGTCGGTGCCATGCGTGATTACGATGCCCTGCACATCCGGATCAGCGAGATGCTTTTCGCAATGACGCGCGAGCTTGAGCCAGATATCGTGCGTCATGTCCTTGCTATCCACCTGAGCGATCTGTTTGGCGATCAACCCACCAGGAGCCACCTCCTCCAGCACAGGCACCGCAGCGATCAAATCCTCCACGCCGATTTGCGCCGCGGTGTAACCCGTATTGGCACCGGCGACCGCAGAAGTGCCGGCTATCGTCCCGCCCGTTCCCAGCAGTACGATCTTTTTTGCAACAACCACTTGCGTCTCCTTAAAAACTGTTCAAAAATACAGGCACTGGTTATTTAACCAGTGCCTATTTCAGCAACCCCGACTGACTGTATTGGATGGATCGCACCATGTCCGACAGCCCCAAGCTCACCGCCCGTCAACAGCAGATTCTGGACCTGATCCAGAACGCCATCTCACGCACCGGCGCACCACCCACCCGGGCCGAAATCGCCGCCGAACTGGGCTTCAAGTCCGCCAACGCCGCCGAAGAACATTTGCAGGCGCTGGCCCGCAAAGGCGTGATCGAGCTCGTCAGCGGCACCTCGCGCGGCATCCGTCTGCGCTCCGATGCGGTGCGCAACATCAACGCGGCGCGCGGTGCGCAGTTCGGCTCGCAATTCAACCTGCCGATTCCGGGGCTCTCCCAGCTCGTGCTGCCGCTCATCGGCCGCGTCGCTGCGGGTTCGCCCATTCTCGCGCAAGAACACATCGATCAAAGCTATACCGTCGAAGGCAGCCTCTTCGCGCGCAAGCCCGACTATCTGCTCAAAGTGCGCGGCATGTCGATGCGCGACGCCGGCATCATGGACGGAGACCTGCTCGCCGTGCAAGCCACACAGGACGTGCGCAACGGCCAGATCGTCGTCGCCCGCATCGGTGACGAGGTCACCGTCAAGCGCCTGCGCCGCTCGGCTGACGCCATCGAGCTGCTGCCAGAGAATCCTGACTACCCAGTGATCACCGTGCACCCCGGCGAGCCCTTCGAGATCGAAGGCCTTGCCGTCGGCTTGATCCGCAACACCATGCTCATGTAGAGCGCCTCTCTCCCACTTTCTCAGATCCCAGTTCCCAGCGTTGACTGCAGGTGGCGGGCGTTTGGCGAATCCCTCCGGATTCACCAGCCCTGCAGCAGCGCTTCGTCCGTACCTCGGTAATCCTGCCTGTGTTCCACCTTTTCATGACGCTCTCCAACCGCGTCATGCTGGAGATATCACATGCGTTCCGCCCTGATCGAACTGTCCGCCATCGCCCAACCTTTCAACCGCATCGCCCACTGGGTCGCACAACGTGCAGGCAACGACCACTCCGTCGTCCAACCTGCGGAAGTCGACATCTCCGGGCTCAAGCTGCTCGTTCGCCCACGCCTCGGCAAAGTGCGCAGGCTCGCCACCTCAGCGGCAAATAGTGATCGCCTCGACTTTCTGAATGCCGCACAGTCCTCCCTACAACTGGCCAGCCACAATGCAGCTGCGCCACTGGCGAAGCTGCGGGACGCCCAACAACTTCGCCCGGCCTTGCGCGTCGTCGTCAAACCCGATGCCAATGGCGGCACAGGCCGCATGGTGATCTCCGGCCGTATGGCCGATGTATGTGCAGAGCTAGATCGCCTCGCGCATCAGCAGGAACGCCAGATGCAGCCCTGCGCCTGAGGTTGCATGGCAGCCCGATGCACTCGGGCATACAAACAAGCCAGCGTGCTCGTCACGCCATTCGAAGCGCAGATTGCGTGCGCGGAATGGTGCCCGCGTTCATCGCTGGCTTTCTACAATGGCGCACCCCGTTCTGCCCGCATCCTCAACACCATGCCACACGAATCCCGCCTGCAGCGCAGTCTGCGTGAGTTGATCGAACAGCGCCGCACCGCCGCACTGGCCGTCTCGTCCATCGAAGGAAGTGGCGACGCGCCCTTGATCTCCATGGTGCCGTTTGCATGGTGCGCGCCGTTCGGTTGCATCGTGCTGCATGTGAGCGCGCTCGCGGCGCACACGCGGGCTATGGAGTTGCATCCGGCCGTGTCACTGCTCTTCTCCATGCCGGAAGTCGCGGGTGACGGGGTGCATGCACTCGAGCGTGTGAGCCTGCAAGGCATCGCCTCCACGCCGCCCACGGAGAGCGTGCTTTGGGCGGGCATGCGCGCCGCCTACATCGCGCGTTTTCCTGAAGCCGGATTCATGACCGAGCTTCCCGACTTCCGCTTTGTCTGCATCACGCCCGAATCGGGCCGCCATATCGCGGGCTTTGGCTCGGCGCGCGATGTTTCGGGAAACGACTTTGTGGCAGCGATGAACTTCAAGCCCGAGTGATCGGGCCGCGCTCATCTCCTTTGCCAGCCACCCAGTCGGCGACGGCCATGAACGCCGGGTCTGCCATTCCCGCCACGCAGCCCATCACATAGTCCTGCCACATCTGCCCCTGCTGCTCCACCTGCGCGGACTGAAACTGCGCGAGCATGCGTGCCGGATCATCGCAGCCCTCATACGCATAGGGATCGCGCCGCAGACACATGGTCTGTACCTGCAGCCACGCCGCCTGACGCGTCACCGCCATGCCTTGCAAGCGCTGCCATTGGTGCAGCAGCTCATGCGCGAACAGCCCCGCCACATAAGGGTG
This sequence comes from Diaphorobacter sp. HDW4A, assembly GCF_011305995.1. Classification (GTDB taxonomy): domain Bacteria; phylum Pseudomonadota; class Gammaproteobacteria; order Burkholderiales; family Burkholderiaceae_C; genus Diaphorobacter_A. The sequence continues at coordinate 2,762,562 of NZ_CP049910.1, forward strand.
AGGCAGCTTAAGCGACTGCCGCGCATCGCCATTCACAAAGCAGGCACGTGGCATGAAGATGCGCCCGCCATTCATTGACAGCGCACGCCGCGTATCGCCCAACCGCCGCAAATGCAGGCGCAGACGCGGCTGCAGCGCATCCAGCGAATGCGCGAAGAAACGGCGCACGAATGCGCGCTCGGCTTCGGTGAACGGACGGCTCCAGAACATGGGGAGAATGAGATGGTGGGTGATCGACCTGCCATCGATTCTCACCCATCCATCCTCCACCTTGGAAACTGCCCAACCACGCCGCGGACAGCACCACCCGAGCGGATTGGCTTGCGCACGGAAGTGGAAGACGTCATCCGCCAAATTCCAGACACAGCCTCATTGCCGCTCTTTCGACGTTTCTCCATGCGATCAGTCCCAGACCGGTGCCAGCCCCTCGGGATTGACCTCGCGGCCATTGCGCTCCAATGCCGCGATCTGTGCCATGTCGTCCGCATCGAGAACCCGCTTTTGTGCGAGCAGGTTGCTCGCCAGATTTTCGCGTTTGGTGGACGACGGAATCACCGCATAGCCCAGTTGCAGTGCCCAGGCCAGCGCCACCTGTGCCACGCTTGCGCCGTGCTTTTGCGCGATGGCGGCGAGCACGGGATCCTGCAGCACCTTGCCGTAGGCGAGCGTCATGTATGAGGTCACCGCAATGCCCTGCTCCTTCAAAAAGGCCGTCAGCTTCACGTTCTGCAGATAGGGACTCAGCTCGATCTGGTTGGTCGCGATTTCGCCCTTGCCGACCACGGCGATGGCCTGACGGGTCAGCTCGATGTTGAAGTTGGAGATGCCGATCTGTCGCGTGAGGCCGAGCGACTTGGCCTCGGCCAGCGCCTCCATGAATTCGGGCAGAGGCACCGCGCCGCCCGGGGCAGGCCAGTGGATCAGTGTCAGATCGACCACGTCGGTGCGCAGCTTGGCGAGGCTTTCGCGCAGGCTTGGAATCAGCCGGTCGCGCGAGAAGTTCTCTACCCAGATCTTGGTGGTCACGAACAGCTGCTCGCGCGGCACGCCGGACTCGGCCATCGCATCGCCCACTTCGGCCTCGTTGCCGTAGATCTGTGCGGTGTCGATGGCGCGGTAGCCCACCTCCAACGCCTTGAGAACGGAGTCCTTGGCCGTGCCATCCTTCAAACGGAAGGTGCCGACGCCAAAAGAAGGAATGCCCATGATGTATTGCTCCAAGCAGTGATTCAATGCCATGGAGTATGCAGAAATCTTTCTTGTAGAAAAATGCCAAAATCAGGCAAACATATTTGATTTCATATCAACAATGAAAACCACCCTTGACGAGATGCAGCTGTTCGTGACCGTGGTGGATCTGGGCTCCATCTCGGCCGCGGCCGAGCAGCTAGAACTCACCGTTTCCGCCGCCAGCCGCACGCTCACGCGGCTCGAACACAAGCTCGATACCACGCTGCTTAACCGCACGACCAGACGACTCATCCTCACCGAGGAAGGCACCGGATTTCTGCAGCAGGCGCGCGGCATTCTCGAATCGGTCAACGCCGCAGAGGAACAGATGGCCGCGCGCAAGAGCACGCCCGCGGGCCGCCTGCGCGTGGACGCCGCGACGCCCTTCATGCTGCATGCGGTCGTGCCTCTGGTGGCCGGATTTCGCGAGCGCTATCCCGAGATAGAACTGGAGCTGAACTCCAACGAAGGTATTACCGACCTCATCGAGCATCGCACCGACGTGGCCCTGCGCATCGGCACGCTCAAAGACTCCACGCTGCACGCGCGCAAGCTGGCGACCAGCCGCGTGCGCATCCTCGCAAGTCCCGCTTATCTGCAGGCGCACGGCACACCCAGAACAATCGCGCAACTGCTGAATGCCGAGCGCCATGTGCTGCTCGGTTTCAGCAAACCCGAATCGCTCAATGTATGGCCGCTGCAGCACCCCGATGGCGAGTCCGTGCAGATCAAGCCGCAGATCCTCTCGCAGAACGGAGAAACGCTGCGCCACCTCGCACTGGCCGGGCAAGGCATTGTCTGCCTCTCCGACTTCATGACGCGTGAGGACCGGGCCAGCGGCACGCTCGTGCCGCTGTTCGTCAAACAGAAGCTCGAGGTGCGGCAGACGATCCATGCGGTGTACTACCGCAACACGGCGCTGGCCTCGCGGATCGCCTGTTTCCTCGACTATCTGGCGGCCGAGCTGCGAGAGCGGCCGTTCGATGGATGATGCAGCCAAACAGCAGCGAAGGCGACCAGCAGAAGCGACAGCCCCCACAACGCCCACTGGCTCAGCGTCGGCACAGGCGCTGCGGCGACGAGAGCCGCCATCGGCACGGCGATCAGCACCGGATCCGACACATTGCCAGCCGTCGGATCGTTGTCACCCGTCGCTGTTGCGCTGGAAGTTCCATCGTTGTCGATGACCGAGAACGTCACTCCTGTACCGTTGAATGTGGCAGTCCATGGTGTCCAGGCGTTACCCGTCCACTTGAACATCTGGGCGTTGGCGGGAGCATTCGCGGGCAGGGTCAGTGACATCTGAAGCGTGCTTCCACTCGCGCAGCCGCTGGCTGTGAAACCGATCTGTCCATAGGGAAACGAATAGCCCACAGGGCCGTCGGTCGTGGGTGCTGCAGCGTAAGTGGGGCCGCTGGTGATCGTGCAACCTGCACCCGAAAGGCCGAGCGCGACATTGCCAGCCGGTGTGGTCGTTGTACCCGAAACGAGCACGAAGGTCGCTCCGATGGTCTTGGCACCATCAATTGCAATGGTACAGGTGCCCGTTCCGGAGCAGGCGCCCGCCCATTGGCCGAGCGCATGGTTGGCATCCGGTGTCGCGGTACATTGCACGCTGGAAAAATGATCGAGGATCTGCCCATCGCTCACCGGGACGCTGGCGCTCGTGCATTGGACCGTTCCATGGCTCGTCGGCGTGATGGTGAAGGGATAGGCGTTGAGTGTGAATTCGGCTGTCACGCTCTTGTCCGCGTCCATGGTGACGACGCAGCTTGCCGCGCCATTCGCCACGCAGGGACTACTCCAGCTTGCGAGGGAATAGCCAACGGCGGGCTGCGCGTTCAGCGTGACCACGCCCATTTCGGGATACGCAAACGGACCGCAATTGCCCGTGGTGCAACTGGGCGCCGCAGCCAATCCTATGGGCAGTTGAACGGGCGTCACTGCGCTGGACGAACCAGCAGGATTGACGACGGAGAGCGTCAGCAGACGCTGAACCGACTCAACCGACCCCATGTCGCACGCAGCACCCTGTGGCCGTGCAATGCCACGCTGGTCGTCAACGAGCGTCACGCCATTCAAGCCTGTGCAATCGCCTGCATCCAGCGCGGCGCTGCCCGCGCCAGGAAGCTGCGTTGGCGTGGGACCGCCGTTGTTCTGCAATGCACCGAGCACGGGATCCAGATCGAGATTGCTACCGCCGTCGGTACCGATGGCTGCCAACCAGTTGGCCGACCCGCCCGAACCCTGCACGATGCTGAGGTTGATCGCAGGCGTCGAACTTTCGTTGAACAACTGAGCGCCCGAATTCGCAGAGTTTCCCCATATCACGCTGGAGATGATCTTGGGGCTGCCCGCTGTCATAAGCGCGTTGTACAACGCACCGCCGGACGCCGCCGTGTTGCCGTTGAAGGTGGAGCTCGCAATGACTGGTTGACTGCCACCCAAATTGCCAAGACTGAAGATCGCGCCCCCCACATTGGCCTGATTGCCATGAAAGGTGGACTGGGTAATGGAGGTGCTGACCGTTCCCGTCACCCCGTTGTTGTTGATCGCACCACCCGTCAAGGTGGCTTGGTTCGCGCTGAACGTGGACTTGGAAATGACCGGGCTGCTGATCCCGGATACGGCGGCGCGGTTGAACATGGCCCCGCCATCTCCGCCTGCCGTGTTGCCATTGAAGGTGGCGTTGTCGATGATGGGACTGCTGCGCCCGGTGGGGTTCTCAGCCTTGTTGTAGATCGCCCCGCCACTGGCCGAAGTCGAATTGCCGGTGAACGTGACCGTGCGGATCGACGGGCTGCTGGTTCCGGCAATGCCGGAATTGAACATCGCGCCACCAGGTCCCGTGGCAACATTGCCGGTGAAGGTCGAACCGGTAATGCTGGGGCTGCTTGAGCCCGACGAATTGCCGTCATTGAACATCGCACCGCCCGAGCCACCCGCCGTATTGGCTTCAAAAATCGTGTCGTTGATGACGGGGCTCGCATCGCTGCCCAGAGACCGCCCGTTGTTGTAGATCGCACCACCGTTGCGGGTCGCTGAATTGCCGGTGAAACGGGTGTTCGTGATCTCGGGTCTGCCAACGCCGTACCAGCCGTTGTTGTAGATCGCGCCGCCATCCGCCAGCGCACTGTTGCCGCGAAACGCGCTGTCGACAATCGCGGGGCTGCATTCATGGTTCGATCCGATGCCGTTGCAGTAAAGACCCGCACCCGATTGCCTGAATTCTGTGACATCCGTCGCGTCATCCGCCTTGCCACCAGAAATCGTCACACTCTCCAGCAAGGTGTAGTTGGGGTCGGCGGGGTTGCTGACGTACTTGCGGTTGCCGGAAGATAGATTGGTGCCGCCAATCACCACGACGTGGTAGCTATTGCCTCCGCCGATGGCGCCCGACAGTACCGTGTTCGCTGCATCAACCACGCGATCCGTGGCGGAAGCTCCGGTGTAGCCCCCCTTGAGTTGCAACGGCCTGTTGATGGCAAAGGAGATCGTGCGGTCACTGGCGGCTGGTTGGTAGATGCCCTGCCGGACTCGAATCTCATAACAATTCGACGGCAGCAGATCAGCGTTGGCGATGGCCAACGCGCCTTGCAGCGTCGCGGCATCGGCCCAGCTCGCGCCGGTCATGGCTCCGGCGCCTGAAGGATCCGCGAAGAGGACATGATTCGCGTTGCAGGCGGACTGGGCCTGTGCCTGTCCGCAACCCAGCGCCAGCCATCCTGCAGCGAGTACCACGCCTACGCGCAAGAATGCGCGCCCTTGATCATGGTCGTGCTTGACGGACCTCGTCATCGCCCCCCGCACGGATGTCTTCCCAGTTAGTGAATGCATGCTTCCCTCGAGTGAATTGGTTTATCTGCCAATGTCAATCTGAAGAAGCCATCCAGCCCACCTCAGGACCAGTCCGGCGGGTGATCTCTGTTTGGAACCATCAGATTAACGTTTATTAACAGTTAATTTCAACAAGATAAGAAGCGTTTGTATGTACCCCAAACGGGTGAATTTGCCTGTTCAGCCGTAGGTGAAAACCCTGTATTTCAATCGAACTCACTACACATCAATCCAGCGGACACGCATCACTGCAGGACGAAGCGCGCCCCTTCCTCTGGCACCACCGCATCCATCCCCCACTTCGCGTTCAATTCACTCGCCAGAATCCGCGCCGGCTCGGCCTCGCCGTGTACTACGAAGGTCTTGTGCGGCTTCTTCTTGAACGCACCTACCCAGTCCAGCAGTGCTTTTTGATCCGCATGGGCCGAGAAGCCGCCGAGTGTGTGGACGGATGCGCGCACGTCGATCTCTTCGCCGAACATGCGGACCTGTTTGACGCCATCGACCAACCTTCTGCCAAGCGATCCAGCGGTCTGGAAGCCGCAGATGATGACCGCGCAGTCGGGGTTGCCGAGGTTGTTGCGCAGGTGGTGGAGCACGCGGCCTGCGTCGCACATGCCGCTGGCGCTGATGATCACCGCGCCGCACTTGATGCGGTTGAGCTTGATGGAGTCTTCCACGTCGCTGATGAAGTGGATGCGCGTGCTCTCCATGAGCTTGGCGGCGCTGCCGAGCAGCTGTTTGGCTTCTTCATCAAACACCTCGAAATGCTTGAGCGTGATCTCCGTGGCGGCGACGGCCATGGGAGAGTCGACGAAGATTTCGACGTTGCCAAGACGCCCCTGCTGCGCGAGCTGCAGGAAGTGGTAGAGCAGCTCCTGCGTGCGGCCCACGGCGAACGCCGGGATGACGATGTTGCCGTGCGGCGCCGTGCGGTTGACCACCTCCACCAGCTCGTCCAGCGTGGAGCCCAGGTCCTTGTGCAAGCGGTCGCCATAGGTCGATTCGATGAGCAGTACATCGGCCTCGTCGATGGGCGTCGGATCGCGCAGGATCACGCGACCAGGTTGGCCGAGGTCACCGCTCGCCACCAGCTTGGTGGCCTCGCCGTGCTCATCGGCGAGCCAGATTTCGAGAATGGCCGAGCCGAGGATATGCCCCGCATCGCGCATGCACACCTGCACGTTGGCCTGCGGCGAGAACGTGGCGTCGTAGGGCTTGGAGCGGATCTGTTCCATCACCAGCGCCACATGGGCGAGGCTGTAGAGTGGCAACTGGATTTCCTTGTTACCCGCCTTATAGTTATTGCCGCGCTGGTGGCGCAGGCCGCCGGACTTCTGGCGTTTGATGTCGCGCTCGTATTCCATCTGCTGAATGTGCGCGCTGTCCTTGAGCAAGACGTCGAGCAGGTCTCGGGTCGCCGACGTGCAATAGATGGGACCGCGAAACCCGCGTGCAGTGAGCTTGGGCAGCAGGCCGCTATGGTCGATGTGGGCATGCGTGAGCAGCACGAAATCGATGCTGGCAGCGTCGAATGCGAACGCGTTCTCGTTGTGCTCGTCAGCCTCGTGTCCGCCCTGCGCCATGCCGCAATCGATAAGAAAACGACATCCATTCGCCTCCACCAGATGACAGGAACCGGTAACTGACTGTGCCGCGCCGTGGAATGTGATGTTCATGGAGGTATGGCCCGTGCCGCCGGGCTGGATGAAGTGATTGCTCGGATGATTCAAGCCAATCTATCACCACTGGCCAGTCGGTACTCAGCAGCGCGACCAGATCACCACCACCGCTTGACTCATATCAACTCCATCGCACCACATCGCACCATATCGCGACGGCCGGCTCAGAGAGGCTCGACATGCGCCAGATCAGGTCGCACGCACCATTCGGCAAATTCGTCCGCAAGCTGGCGTGCGGCCGCAACGCCCTGCTCCCACACTTTCACGCGGCCCGCGTTGTCGCTGAGGTAGTTCACAAAATCATTGCGGTCCGGCAGCTTTCCGTTGGGCAACGTCTTCACCCATTCGGGATCGGGTGCGAGCACCACCATGCGATCGAGCGCCGAGGTGGCGTGGTGGCGCGAGCGCCAGGCCTTGTCGAGCCAGCCGGGGATCACCTGCTTCTGGAAATGCGGATAGAGCACAACGCCATCCCGCTCGCCGCTCAGATAGCGCAGGTGCAGGTGGTAATCGGTGATACCGCCGTCCCAATACGCTCCACGCGGCGCACCAGGGATGTCGTGCACGGCCTTGAGCATGAACGGGATCGAGCAACTGGCCTGCACGGCCGGCATGAAATTGCGCTCGTCCAGTGCCACTTGCAACGTGCGGAAATCCTCGGCATCGAACGGCATCCTCGCGGGCTTGCCGCCGTCGAGCGAAGAAAACACCACGCGCTCCAGCCAATGTGCCAGTTGCTTGCGACTGAGCGCATTGCTCGCATAGGCGCCCAGATAACCAAGCGGCGTGGCAAGCCGACCTTCGCGCGCCAACAGGCCGCGCCCGTGTGAGGTGACCACATGCAGCCGATAGCGCGGATGGGCCAGCAGCGCCCGCACCTGAGTGCCGAAAAACGCCTGCAGGTTCTGCGCGAACCGTGCACTCACATGCTCGGCACTGGGCCGCTTGGCGCCGGATTCGATCTCGTATTCCTGATGGATGTAATCGTGCTCCAGCCGCTCGAACGCGCGCACCGTATCGGGCAGGCAGGCCGTCGCCATGCGCCACGCGCCGATGGAGCCGCCAATCAAATGCACAGGCTGTGCAGAGCGTGGCAGCCAATCGCCGAAGAGGAAACGATCCAGCGGTCCGAGGATCAGCCCCTTGGGGCCGCCTGCCGCCGCTGGAATCACGCGCACGATCTCGGGAGTGATACCACCGTGTTCGCGGATCTGCGCGAGTGCTGCGGGTCCGGCATAGATGCGCAATGCCTTCGTCGTCTGGCGCGTCATTCGTCCTCGGACTTGGGTTTCCAATTGATCGGATCCTGCTGCAGCACGGTGTCAATGTCCAGTCCGAGCGTCATGCCAATCTCGCCGGGATAGGTCACCGCAAGTTCGCGCTCGTTGAGCTGGGCCTCGCCCGCACGCGCGCGCCAGATCGCCAGATTCAACACGGCAGCCAGCGGCTCGTAGGCGTCATTATCCAGTGGATTGCCCTGATAGCACAACGCCTCTACCAGCACCTGAGGCAGTTGCCAGCGCTTGGCAAGCCCAGCGCTCACCTGTGCGTAGCTGAAGCCGAAAAGACGCGTTTCGAACTCCATGCGACGCAGATCGAACGGCCCGCAAAGCACGTTGATATTGTGGATGCGATCGACTTCGGAGCGGTGAATCACGAGCGTCCCGACCGCATGCAACAAGCCGGCGGTATAGGCCACCATCGGATTGAGGTGAACAATGCCCGCAAGAGATCGGGCGAGCCGTGCGGTCTCGAGACTGTAGCGCCAGAACTGCTGCAGATTCATGCCCGGAACGGAGCGTGCGGCCGTGCCCACAGGCGCCGCGGCAACCACCGCGCGCAGGGCGGAATTCGGTAGCAAAGCCAGCGCCTCGGGCACACCCATTACTTGGCGATGGGCGCCAAAACGCTCACCGTTGGCGATGCAAAGCAGCGCCGCCGTCAGACCAGGGTCGCTGCTGAAAAGAAAATTGAGGCGTGACAGATGAGGCTCTGGCGCCACCAATTCGGTCATCAGCAGCGCAACGGTGCGCGGCAGGCTGGGAACCACCAAAGAGTGGTCCAACGTCTCGGTCGCTGTGGCAGTCGCAGTCACCAGGCAAATGGGGTTGTAACAAACTGCCCTCGATTATCCACGCTGCCACAGGCCTTCCGTGAAATTGTTAACGCATGTTCACCATGTGCAACAGACCGGGGGAGCGGACTGTCGCAAACGATGACAATTTCTCGCGATTTCAGCGCTTGGTCTGTTGCAACTTTGCAAATGCCGAGGCCATGGCCGACTGCTGCGGCGCCTCATTGCCACGGCGCTGGGGCTGCGCATAACCACGTCCCGCACCTTCGAAGCGATTGTCGCGAGGACCATCGCGGCGGGCCGGTGCAGCGTCAAGCTTCATGGTCAGGCTGATGCGCTTGCGTGCCTCGTCCACTTCCATGACCTTGACCTTCACGATGTCGCCGGTCTTCACCACTTCGCGCGCGTCGGTAACGAACTTGTGGCTCAGTTGGCTCACGTGCACAAGGCCGTCCTGATGCACACCCAGATCGACGAACGCGCCAAACTGCGCGACGTTGCTCACTGTGCCTTCGAGGATCATGCCTTCCTTGAGGTCCTTGATGTCTTCAACGCCATCGTTGAAGCGCGCCACCTTGAAGTCGGGACGCGGATCTCGGCCCGGCTTTTCGAGTTCGCCCAGAATATCCTTCACCGTGATCACGCCGAACTTCTCGTTGGCGAACAACTCGGGCTTGAGCGTCTTGAGCATGTCGGCACGGCCCATGATTTCATTCACGGGCTTGCCTGTTTTCTCGATGATGTTCTCGACCACAGCATAGGTTTCGGGATGCACGCCGGTCATGTCGAGCGGGTTCTCTCCATCGCGAATGCGCAGAAAGCCTGCGGACTGCTCGAAGGTCTTGGCACCAAGGCCGCTCACGTCCATGAGCTGCTTGCGGCTCTTGAACGCGCCGTTCGATTCACGCCAGCGCACGACCGACTTGGCCACGCTCGACGACAAACCGGAAACGCGCGAGAGCAGTGGCACGCTGGCCGTGTTCAAGTCCACGCCCACGGAGTTCACGCAGTCCTCGACCACGGCTTCCAGCGTGCGCGCGAGCTCGCTCTGGTTCACATCATGCTGGTACTGACCCACGCCGATGCTCTTGGGCTCGATCTTCACGAGTTCGGCCAAGGGATCCTGCAGGCGACGTGCAATCGACGCCGCGCCGCGCAGGCTCACGTCCACATCGGGCATTTCCTGGGATGCGTATTCGCTCGCGGAGTAGACCGAGGCACCAGCCTCGCTCACCACCACTTTTTCGATGTGCTTGTCGGCCTTGGCGACCAGCTTGATCAGGTCGGCGGCGAGCTTGTCGGTCTCGCGGCTAGCCGTGCCGTTGCCAATGGCGATCAGGTTCACGCCGTGCTTTTCGACGAGCTTGGCCAGCGTGTGCAGCGAACCTTCCCAGTCCTTGCGCGGCTCGTGCGGAAAGACGGTGGCGGTCTCGACCAGCTTGCCAGTTGAATCAACCACCGCCACCTTCACGCCGGTACGGATGCCCGGGTCCAGCCCCATCACCACACGCGGGCCGGCGGGGGCCGCCAGCAGCAGGTCGCGAAGGTTGTCGGCGAACACCTTGATCGCGACCTTTTCTGCGTCTTCACGCAGGCGCGAGAACAGATCGCGCTCGGTCGAGAGGCTGAGCTTCACGCGCCAGGTCCAGGCCACGCATTTGCGCAGCAGATCGTCCGACTTGCGTGCGGCATGGCTCCACTCAAGATGGTTGGCGATGCGGCCTTCGGCGATGCTCGGCTTGCCCGGCTCGGGCTCGACCGGCAGCACCAGTTTGGCTTCGAGAACTTCCAGCGCGCGACCACGGAACACCGCGAGCGCACGGTGCGAGGGAACGCGGCCAATCGGCTCGTCGTATTCAAAATAATCGCGGAACTTGGCGACCTCGGGATCGCTTTCATTCTTGGAGTCGACCTTCTTGCTGCGCAACAAACCTTCGCTCCACAGCCATTCGCGCATACCCTGCACCAGCGCGGCGTCTTCGGCCCAGCGCTCGGAGAGGATGTCGCGCACGCCGTCAAGCACGGCGGGCACGGTGGAGAAATCTGCGCCGGGCTTGCCGTCGGGCAGCACTTCGGGGTCTTTCAGGAAGGCCTTGCCTTCTTCATTCGGATCGAGATCGGGATTGGCGAACAGCATGTCCGCCAGCGGCTCGATACCGAATTCCTTGGCAATCTGGCCCTTGGTGCGGCGCTTCTGCTTGAACGGCAGATAGATGTCCTCGAGCTCCTGCTTGGTCGGCGCGGCGGCGATGGCAGCGCGCAGCGCATCGGTCAGCTTGCCCTGCTCGTCGATGGCCTTGAGCACGGTGACGCGGCGCTCCTCAAGCTCGCGCAGATAGGACAGTCGCGCCTCAAGCTCACGCAGCTGGATATCGTCCAGACCGCCGGTCACTTCCTTGCGGTAGCGCGCGATGAACGGGACCGTGGCCCCGCCATCCAGCAGCTCGACAGCTGCGCGCACCTGAGATTCTGAAATTTTGATTTCTGCGGCCAACTGCCGTGTGATCTGCTGCATGAACTAACTTCGGTTCTCGCCGGAAAAACTCCGGATCGACTCCATTGGGGCAAAGAAAACGACAGAGTTTGCCACAGCGAGCAGACCACCCCGGCAAGGCACCGAATCCGGTGTGTCAGCAATCGTTTACGGGGGGCCGCCAGAGACGATTCGACCGGCTCAGCGGAAGGTGTAGTTCGCCTGGAACATCAGCCCCGAGTTGCCCAGCAGATTCAGTTGTGCGCCCCAATGGCTGTTGAAATTCCAACCCACCGCCGGGATGATGGTGACACCCCAGCCATGTTTGTTGTTGAGAGGAATCTTCTTGTTGTACGGGTACTTGTAACCGTGGATAACGCCACCCGTGAGCTTGAAATACAGCTGCTGGGTGCTGTCCAACGGACGGAAGACCCACCCGTAGTAGGCATACTGGCTGAACTGCCCAAAGGAGTTGCTGAACAGCGCCAGACCCGCCACATTGCGCTCGTTAAGTTGCTTTTCGGCGGTCACAAGCCAAACGTATTTGTGCTTCTCGTTGTCGGGCTCGAAGTCGTGTTCCTTCTTGGCATCCGAGAAATGGTAGGTGTACGGCGCATAGCCCACAGTCCAGCCGGCCAATGCGGAGGTACTTTCTGCAGCAACATCGTTGGCAGCAGCCCAGACGGGGAGCGAAGAGGTCAAAAGCAACCCGGCACAAATGGCGGGGCGCAGCACAGCAGGCAACATCATGGAGTTATAGGTTTTAGGTTCTGGAGACTACGGCAAGGACCTGACGCACTGAATCCACTGCTGTTATACGATTGATCCGCCAAACACCTGTAACTGAAACATCGAACGATTTCCAATTCGTGGCAGCCCATCGTCAACGAGCAAAACCAAAGATTTTTTGATTCAAAAGCTGAACAAAAGCTGAACACCATCCATGACACCCCTTCCCTTCGCCATCCGCACCGAATGCCCACCCGGCGCGTGCATCTGTGGGCGAGAGGCGCTGCTGCAAGCTCCAGATGCCGATCTGCGCGTGATGCGCCTTACTCGGGACGAAGAAAAGCGCCTATTGCAACGATTGGAAAATCTAGTGTCATTGCAGGATTTGCGACATCTGGAAGACAAGCTCCAAAAACAACTGGGAATCGGATTGACCATCCGCCTGAGCCCCCACGAGGTTCGCAGTCTGCGGGGTATTGCGATTTTGGTGAACGAGCAACCGGGTCTATGCAAGAAGACGCGCCAGTCCATTCCCGCCGCCATCAAGAAAAGCATGGAGCAGCACCCTGAAATCGCCTTCGAGCTGCTCAACAAAGGCGGCCTGTTCTCTTGAGCACCCTGGATCGATGATAAGTTCGTCGCGCAATGCAAGACCAAGACGATCTTTTTGGGACTCCCGAGGCGCCCACACCCACGCCGCCACGCGCCAAGGCCGCAAAAGCCGAGCCTGCGAACGAGCCTACGCCTGAGAAATCGGCCGCCCCACGCAAGGGCCGCCTTCAGCCCGCGCCATGCAGCGATGAGCTGCTCACGCTCGGCCAAGCGCTGCCCGCCACGGTGCGCTTGGGTACATCGTCGTGGAGCTATCCGGGCTGGGAAGGCCTGGTCTGGCAGAACGCACCATCCGAGCAGACGCTCGCCAAGAAGGGGCTCGAGATCTATGCCCAACACCCGCTGTTTCGCACCGTGAGCATCGACCGCAGTTTCTACCGCCCGCTCTCGGCCAGCGACTACGCACGCTACGCTGCGCAGGTGCCCGCCGATTTTCGGTTCATGGTCAAAGCCCCGAGCCTGCTAACCGACGCGCTGGTGCGTAGCGATGACGGGCGTGGCAAGGAGCCAAACATCGCCTTTCTGAGCCCTGAACTGGCGGTGCAGGAATTCATCACCCCGGCCATCGAGGGCCTGGGCCAGCATCTCGGCGCACTCGTCTTCCAGTTGAGCCCTCTGCCCTGGCATATGCTGGATCGTCTACCCGCAGTGATCGAACAACTGCGCACCATGCTCGGCGCCCTGCCCGCGCTGCAGCCCCACGCGCCGGATGGGGTGATTGCTGTCGAAGTGCGCGACCCGCAATGGCTCGCGCCCGACATGCTGCCGCTGTTCGCCGACGCCCTGCGCTCGGCCAATGCCACGTACTGTATCGGCCTGCACGCCAAGATGCCGCCGCTGGCCGAACAACTGGGTCTGCTGCGCCGGCTCTGGCCCGGCCCGCTCGTATGCCGCTGGAACCTGCACCCGATCCACGGCCCGTATGGCTACGCGGAAGCCGAAAAGCTGTATTCGCCCTACGACCGCATCCACCACGCCGAGCCCGCGCTGCATGCTGAACTCGCCCGGCTCACCCACACATTCGCATCGCACGGGCAGAACGCCTATATCGCTATCAGCAACCACGCGGAAGGCTGCGCGCCGCTGTCGGTGCAGAGTCTGGCGCGGGAGATCGTCCATCCATCGCAAGTTGAGGCTTGATCAAACGCCTCCAGCGCGCAGCGTCTCCAGATGAATACTGGTCTCCGAATGCCGGATGCCCTTGATGAGGCGGATGCGCTCGAGCGACTGGGACAGCTCGGCCAGCGAGCGCACCTGCAACTCGGCCAGCAGGTCCCATTGGCCGTTGGTGGCATGCAGGGCCTGCACAGCGGGCTCGCCGAGCAATGAGGCCGAGACGCGCCGCGCGTCGTTGCCTTCGATGGCGATGCTCATCCATGCGCGCAGGGCGCCAGTTTCGGCCTCGGGACGCAGGCGCACGGTGTAGCCAACGATCACGCCTGAGTCCTCGAGGCGGCGCAGCCGGTTGGTCACGGTCGCGCGCGACACTCCCAGCCGCGTGGCGAGCGTGGCGATGCTTTCGCGGGCATTGTGGCGCAGCAGGGCCAGCAACTGCTGATCGGTAGCGTCGAGACTGTGCATAGTGTCATTTTGGCGTGACAAATTGAGCAGCAAATCAGGTAAATCGCTCATATCAGCCTCTTCTGCTTGGTTCACTGCCGTGAGAACCTAGGGTTCATATCTAACGGAGCCCATCATGTCCGCCGTCCACACCGAATTCCTCAGCGCCAGCAACGCCGCGCAGCTCGTGGCCCGCACCGGAGTGGTCGAATGCCTGCGCCTGATGGCCGATGCCATCGAGGCCGATTTCGCGCGCTGGCAGGATTTCGACAAATCCGCCCGCGTCGGCGCGCATTCAGAGCATGGCGTGATCGAGCTGATGCCCGTGGCCGATGCGACGGACTATGCATTCAAGTACGTCAACGGTCATCCAAGCAACGCCCGGCACGGTCTGCCCACGGTGATGGCCTTCGGCGCGTTGGCCGACGTAGCGACGGGCGTGCCGCGCTTCGTGAGTGAACTGACACTGACCACGGCGCTGCGCACCGCCGCTACCTCGCTGATGGCCGCAAGGCGCCTCGCACGGTCAGACAGCCGCAGCATGGCGCTGATCGGCAACGGCTCGCAGAGTGAATTTCAGGCCTTGGCCTTTGTTGGGCTGCTCGGCGTGCGCGAGTTGCGGCTGTTTGACGTGGATACGGCCGCGTCAGCCAAGCTCCTGCGCAACATTGGGCCGGCGCTGGGCGAGTACGGTGCCAGTGCGCAGATCTGCGATTCGGCCGAAGACGCGGTGCGCGGAGCAGACATCGTCACCACACTCACCGCCAGCAAGGCGCGCGCAACCATCGTGGGCGCACAAATGCTCGCGCCCGGCATGCACCTCAACGCCGTAGGCGGAGATTGCCCGGGCAAAACGGAGCTTGCAGCTGCGGTGCTCACCAATGCCTCCGTGTTCGTCGAATACGAGCCACAGACGCGCGTGGAAGGCGATCTGCAGCAGATGCCAGCCGACTTTGCGGTGACCGAATTCTGGCGTGTGATTCAAGGTCTCGCACCGGGCCGCCGAGCCGACGACGAGATCACGGTATTCGACTCCGTCGGCTTCGCGCTCGAGGACTATTCAGCGCTGCGCACCATGCGTGAGCTGGGCAAGCAGGCCGGGCTGCTCGAATCCATCGAACTGATTCCTGCGTTGAAGGATCCCAAGGATCTGTTCGGGTCGCTGCGCCTCAGTGCCCGCCCCGTGCATTTGCGCCGCGCGTGATGCGCAGCGAGCTGCAACAGCCAGCGATCACCGCGCTGCCGGCAGCCAGACACAGTGCTACCGATTCGGCAAAGCCGTCATGCTGTGGCCATATCGCGAAAATCGCGGCGAGCAGTACCGCACCCAGCGTCTGACCGGTCAAGCGCGCCGTGCCCAGCATGCCGCTGGCCGCGCCACTGCGGTGCAACGGGGCAGAGCTCACTATGGTGTGATTGTTGGGAGATTGGAACAGCCCGAAACCCGCGCCACACAAGGCCATGCGCCACATCACGTTCCAATCGGCGGGATGATCGGGCATGAGTCCCAGTGCCAACAGGCCCGCAGCAAACAGCGCCATGCCGATGCCCCCAAGCAGTCCATCCTGAAAACGACCGATGAGCCGCCCGGCAATCGGCGCAAACACCACCGTCGCGAGCGGCCATGCCGTGATCACCATGCCGGCCTTCAGATGGCTGTAACCCAGCACCTCAAGCAGCAGATATGGCATGGCGAGAAAGCCGAGCATCTGCGCACAGAACGCGCTGACGGATGCGCCCATCGAGAGCGCGAAGACAGGAATGCGCAGCAGATCGACCGGAAACATCGGCGCCGCCAGATGCCATTGCCGGCGCACATAGACCACGCCCACGAGCAGACCTATGCCCAGCAGCACCAAGCCGCCCGCCAATGAACTCTGCCCACCACCCATGCGCACGCCCAGCTGCTCACCGCCGAGGAACAGCAGCGTGAACATCGTCACATTGAGGATCACATCGAGCACCGAAAAACGCGGACCTTTGCTCTCGGCAGGCGGGTTGGTGGGCAAGGCGCGCCGCCCAAGCCAGCATACGAACAGGCCGAGCGGCAGGTTCATTGCGAACAGCCAGGGCCAGGAGGCCACCGACAGAATCCCGGCCGCAATCGTCGGCCCAGCCATCGAGGCGGTCGCCACGACCACCGAATTGATCGCCATGCCGCGCCCCAGTTGGCTGCGCGGAAAAGTCAGGCGCACGAGGGCTGCATTCACACTCATCACCCCTGCGGCACCAAGGCCCTGCAGCGCGCGCGCCAGAATCAATGTTTCAAGGCTGCGCGCCAGCATTGCAGCGACGGACGCAATCGCAAACAGCCCCATGCCGACCAGATACACGCGCCGATACCCCAGCCGGTCGCCCAGCGCAGCCAGCGGCAGCAACAGCACCAGCGTGGCGAGCTGATAGGCGTTGACCACCCACACGGCATGCGCGGCGCTGACGTTGAGCTCCCGGCCAATATCAGGCAACGCCAGATTCATGATGCTCGAATCGAGCACCGCCAGCGCGATGCCGAGAATGATCACCAGCATGGACTGCCGACGCAGCGGCGTAGCCAAGCCATCGGCTGGCGCGGGCGCTGCGACTGGCTGGCGAGCGGATTCGGTCTTCAGACGGTCCATGGATCTCTTTGTTCTTGGGTTGCCCAGCCGATGAAGGCCCACTTGCGATGGTGGGGAACACCGTGGCAATGTGGTTGTCGATTCTAGGAAATCGCCTCGCAGAACGCTTGGCATTTCAGAACAGCCCGCAAACTCCGATGGTTACGCGTTTGACGAAGCCTGCACGCGCCATAGGCGAGGGCAAGGCGCGAAGCGCCTCAGGGGAGGTGTTCTTCTTACTCCCAGCGGGTACGACGCACCGCCCAGACTGTTGTCACACCGTAGATCACCATGCCCGCAAACACCAGCCAGAACAGCGGCTGGGCCGAGCCGCCACCGCTCTGCGCGAGCCACGCACCCACCACAGCCACCAGCACCAGGCGCGCCGATCCCGCGAGAATCGGCCCGAGTACATGGCCCGAGCCGAGCGAGGCGAAATACAGCGTCAACCCGAGGCCGAAGAACGCAAAGCCCGGCCCGGTCGTGCGCAGATAGAGGTCGGCATTGGCAAGCACCAGCGGATCGGTGCTGAACATGGCCGACCAGAGCGAGGGCACCAGCATCACGGTCAAGCCGAGCACCGCCAGCACCAGCGCCGACACGTAGCCCGCCGTCCACGCCACGCGGCGTGCGCGCGCCACCTGCCCCGCCCCGATGGCCATGCCGACCATGGGCACCGACGCTACGCCGATGCCGAAGGCAATCGGAATCAGCAGAAACTCCAGCCGCTGACCGATGCCGTAGCCCGCGAGTGCCTGCGGCCCGAAGCGCGCGACCAGCCCCGTCATGATCAACGCGGTAAGCACCGACTGCACCGGCGAGAGACAGGCGAACGCGCCCACCCGCAGGATGTCGCGGAACATGGGCCATGCAAAGCGCACGCTGCGCCAAGGAATCGGCAGAGCCTTCTGCCCCCATTGCAGATACGCAAGCAACACCACCGAACCCAGCCCCATCGCGATGATGTTGCCGAGCGCAATGCCCGTCATTCCCCAAGGCGGCATCGGACCGAGCCCAAGGCCGAGCGAGCCGCCGATCATGATCTGCAGCAGCGCCACGACCATCACCACCGTTGACGGCACGCGCATATTGCCGGTGCCGCGTACCACCGATGCCAGCGTGTTGCACAGCCACACCAGCATCGCGCCGCTGAACAGCACCTGCCCATAACGCACGGCCTCGAGGAGCACCTCGCCTTTGCCGCCCAGCAGTTGAAAAAACCACGGCCCACACAGCACGAAGAGCAGCGAATAGGCGACGCCCGCCCCTGCACCGATGGCCATCGCATGCAGCGCCAACGTGCCCGCGCGTTCGCGGTCGCCCGAGCCCAGTGCGCGGCTGATGGCCGACGACACACCGCCGCCCATCGCGCCGTTGCTCATCATCTGGGTGAGCATGGCAAACGGAAACACGATGGCCATGGCTGCCAGTGGAATCGTGCCGAGCCGCCCGACGTAGTAGGTCTCGGCAATACCGACCAGCACCGACGAGACCAGCGCCAGCACATTGGGCACGGCGAGGCGCAACAGTGTCGGAAGGATCGCCGCCTCAAGCAGTCGTGACGCGGGCGCAGATGTGGTCATTGAAAAGGTCTCAGAACAGCGGCAAGGTGCCGCCGGGGCACGCGCCTTCGATGGCCAGCATACGCAGCTTCTGCGTCGCACCGCCATGTGCGGAAAAGCCGCCGGTTCGGTCGCCAGCAGCCAAAATCCGATGGCAGGGAACCACCGGCGCAAACGGATTCGCCCCCAGCGCCTGCCCCACAGCGCGCGACAGATGCACATCACCGAGCTCGCGCGCAAGCTCGCCATAGGTGCGCGTGTCGCCCGGCGCAATGGCGCGCGCGAGGGCATAGACGCGGCACGCAAATTCAGGCACACCGCGCACGTCGAGTTCAATGTCGCGCAAATCAACGGGCTCGCCACGCAGCAGCGCCTGCACTCCATGCACCGCATCGGTGGCGGCCTGCGTCGAAGGCACGGCAAGCAGATCGCTCACCGGCTGATCGAGCGACAGCCCGCGCAGCAATCGCTCAAGCGTGCGCGCCACATCGGGCTCGGGCAACTGCACGGCGACGATGCCCGCATCCGACCAGGCCAGCGCGCAGTCGCCGATCTCCGTCGCGAAATGGCGCACGCCCAGTGGCGCCGGTCGTGCGTTGCGGGCGATGGGCGGCGCGCTCATAGTCATCAGGCGTTCGGGATGTTCGAGGTGCCAAGCAACTGCTCGCGCAGTTGTTCACGCAGATGCGGCCGCGCGGCGAACGGGTCGCTCGGGTTGCGGGTTTGCAGAATGTCTTCCATGCGCGTCTGCACCGCGCCAATCGCCTGCGGATGGCTGTAGATATAGAACTGGTTGGCGGCCACGGCATCGAAGACTTTCTTCGCCACATCCTCAGCCGAGACCTTGCCGCTCGCCACCGCCTTGTCGAGCATCTGCGTGCCCACCTGCTGGCTGCGCGTCGCCTCGGTCGCAGCCAGCGCATCGGGCCGATGGCGCTCACTCTTGCCGATGCCCGTGGGCACAAAATACGGACACAACACGCTCGCGCCGATCTGTTCGGTCACGAGTTGCAGATCCTGATACAGCGTCTCAGACAGCGCCACCACCGCGTGTTTGCTGACGTTGTAGACACCGAGATTCGGCGTAGCCAGCAGCCCCGCCATGCTGGCCGTGTTGACGATATGGCCGCGCCAGTTCGCATCGCCGCGCGCGGCCGCCAGCATCATTGGCGTGAACACCCGCACCCCATTGGCCACCCCGCGCAGATTCACGCCGAGCACCCAATCCCATTCCCGCGCCGAAGTCTCCCAGATCAGCCCCGCAGCACCCACTCCCGCGTTGTTGAACACCAGATGCGGCGCCCCAAAGCGCTCCAGCACTGCAGCGCCCAACGCGTCCATCTCGTCCGCACCGGACACATCCACCCGCCGAGCAAGAACATTCGCTCCCAACGCTCGAAGCTCGGCCTCGGCAGCCGCCAGCGGCTCGGCCTGCACATCGACCAACACCAGATTCATTTCCAAACGCGCACCGATGCGCGCGCACTCCAGCCCAAAACCCGAAGCTGCCCCCGTCAACACAGCCGTCTTGCCCGCAAAATTCTCGATCATCGAAAAGTCTCCAACTTCAAAAAGCCACTCCCCGCCCCGCGCGAAGCGCCTCAACCCAACGCAGCGATCAAACCGCCTGAACCCACCACCACAACGCCAAGACAGCCCCTCAGGCCAGGCGTCTCACGCGCAGACAGTACTCCCGTACGGCAAGCGTGAGCAACGACGCATGAGGGGCTGTATTGGCGCCCCCAAACGACCAATCAATCGAAGCCGAACAGGCTTCGTACAAACAAAACCCAAAGAATCAAAGCAAAAAATCAAAGCGCCTTCATCACATAGCCAACGCGGGGAAAGTGAACGTGTATGTTGCCTACTCGGGCGTCGACACGGGCGAGCGTGTAGCGCGTGCGGGTGGCGGCAATCAGCTTGCCGATGGTGGGCTCCACCCCAAAGCTCGCCGCCGAAATCGCCACCTTGCTGCCCAGCTCAATCCCGTGATCATCGAGAAACACCTCATGCTCCGGCAACGCAGCAGGCTCGGCACTAGCCGCCACCGTCAGCGCCTCAGGCATCGACAGCTTCTCCATACGCCCCACGCCGAGCGTGGCGATGCGATCCATCCAGGTGAGCACTTGCGGCGTGGCGTCAAAGATGTTCGCCAGATTCGGCGTGGCAATGCGCGTGAACCACAGCGGGTGATAGACGGCAAAGTCCGCGATGCAGGGCTGATCGCCGAGCAGGTACACATTCTCGTCGAGCATGCTGCCAATGCGCCGCAGGTCGGAGCGGTAGTTCACCGCCGCTTCGGGCGCATTCATCAGCGGAAAGCCCATGGCCTTGCGGTCGTTCACAAAAGTCTCGGCCAGCGAGCGATCTGCGTTCGCGAACAGCACCTGCAGGCCGTGCGGCTGGAAGTTGTACGACATGGCCGCCCAGAACATCTGTTCGTCGGCCCATTGCGCCACCACGCGCGACAGTCCCTTGCGGTGCTCGGGATAGAGCGTGGGCGTGCTCTCGTGGTGTTCGAGCACGTCGCAGATCAGCGCGGTGTCGCAATAGATGTCGGCACCGATCTGCAGGTACGGCGTGCGCCGGTATCCGCCGGTGAGCGCCTCGACATCGGGCTTGGGCATGAAGCCCGGCACGATCACCGATTTCCAAGCCAGTTGCTTGTAGCCCATGATCGTCCGGATCTTGTGCGAGAACGGGGACATGGGGTAGTGGTGCAGTATCAGTTCGCTCACGATGTCGTCTCCTTGTTTGTAGTTGGTTCTCGGAATCAGAGCAGCACAATGGGCTATCGGCAACGCCGTTCAGCCACTTTCACGGGACGTACAGCATCTCCACATGCGGGATACCGTCCTCCAGATATTCATCCGAAACCGTTTGAAATCCCAGCCCGCCATACATGCGCTGCAGATGCGCCTGCGCGCTGATGCGGATGGACTGATCAGGAAACACGCGCGCGATCTGCGCAATGCCTTCGCTCACCAGTTCCAGCCCGATGCCCAGACCACGAATCTCGGGCGCACAGACGACGCGGCCCATCGCCGCCTCGGGATAGATCACGCCCGGCCCGTTGATCCGCAGCGTCGCAAGCAACGCATCGCCATGGCTTGAGGCGGGTGCGCGGCCGAGCAGGTGCCAAGACCGCTTGTCATATTCATCAGGGTCCTGATAAGGCCCTTGCTCCAGAATGAAAACCCGGCAGCGCAGGGCAAGCGCGTCGTGCAGTTCGTGCGGCGTCAGGTCCTCGAATTGCTTCCAGGTCCATTGCATAGGCAGGCGTGTCGTCATGTCGAGTACTCCTTGCCTTGCGTTCAATCGGTGGCGACAGGCGCCTGCTTGCCGTCCAGCTTGTTGCGCGGCACATAGCGAAAGGTTCCAGTCGCCATAGTGCAGAGCTCGCCCTCAGCGTCGTAGATCCAGCCTTCGACGAAGGCCATGGACTTCGTGCGGCGCAGCCGCCGCGCCTTGGCCACCAGCGGCCCCTTGGCGGGGGCCATGAAGGTGGATTTCATCTCGATGGTGACGATGCCGTGGTCCTCCACGTCACTGCGCGCGGCCACCGACAGAGCCACATCGAGCAGCGTCATCGACGCGCCGCCGTGCGTCACGCCATGCGAATTCAGATGCTCTGGCTTGGGCGTGTAATGAAGTTCGGATTCGCCGTTTTCCATGCGGTGCAGCGTGAAGCCCAGCAGGTTCACGAAAGGGATGTCGGCGCGAAAGTTCAGCACGGAAAGTCTCCAGAAAAATCAGTGTCAGCAAAGATGTGCACAAGCATATCTGCTTGGCAGCAGCTCCGCTGACGACGCCCTCATTCGACTCAACCGCCCAGCACCGCGCTCACCCCGCCGTCGGCTGCCATCCATTGGCCGGTGATGTGCTTGCCAGCGTCGCTCGCGAGCAGCAGCGTCAGGCCCTTCAGATCCTCGTCGTCGCCGAGGCGGCGCAGCGGCGCTCCCTCGCACATTTTTTCTTCGCCGATGGTGTCGATCAGCACCGACGCCATCCTGGTGCGGAAGAATCCCGGGCAGATGCAGTTGACGCGCACGCCGCGCGGTCCCCACTCTGCCGCAAGCGCGCGTGTGAAGTTGATCACCGCGCCCTTGGAGGTGTTGTAGGCAATGGTCTTCATGTCCACTGGATTGCCGCCCAGCCCCGCGATCGACGCCAGATTGATGATGCTGCCCTTGCCGCGCGGCAGCATGCTGCGCTTGCCGATCTGCTGGCTCAGCAGGAAATAGCCACGGATGTTCAGGTTCATCACCTTGTCCCAGGCGTCCACCGGATAGTCCTCGGCCGCCGCGCCCCAGGACGCGCCCGCGTTGTTGATGAGGATATCGATGTCGCCCACGCGCTCCAGCGCCTCGTCGGCCAGGCGGGCTATGTCGGCCTCCTTGGCGCAGTCGGCCGCGATCCAACGCGCGTCGATACCCTTGTCCGCGAGCGTGGCCACGGCCTCTTCCAGATCAGCCGCCTTGCGCGAGGTGATCACCACCCTGGCCCCGGCTTCGCCGAGCGCCTGCGCCATCTGCAGACCCAGCCCGCGCGATCCGCCGGTCACCAGCGCTGTACGGCCTTCGAGATTGAATAGTTCTTGCACCGTGCGCGACATGGCGGAGTCCCCTCTGAATGAATTGGTGGAAAATGAAAGGCCATTGTCCAAGGCTCGCCTCCACTGCCATGTCGCATTGGCGATTCCCAGAGGCTCCCCAGACGTTGAATATCACCCGGCAGGCGGTCGGAATGCCCGCTCTGCTACTGTTATGACCATGCAAGACTCCACGACCGTGACATCGCAGTCCGCCCACCAAAGCGGCATCTTCCAACCCATTCCGCCACTGGCCCGCTATGCTTTCTTTTCGATAGCACAAAGCACCGATGCGACGGCGCTCAAGACGGCACTCCAGCGCCTGCAGTCGGTGGTCGATGGCGAAACCGTCGTCGCCGCCCTCGGTCCGCAACTGGTGAACACGCTAACGGCCAATGTGCCCGGCCTGCGCGAGTTCCCTGTGCTCACCAGCCCCGACGGCCTCGTCATCCCTTCCACGCCCGCCGCGCTGATGCTGTGGCTGCGCGGCAGCGACATGGGTGATCTGGCCAACCGCACCCGCGCACTCGAAAAGCTGCTCGCGCCTGCGTTCGGCGTGGGCGTCGTAGTCGACGCCTTCCGCCACGGCGACCCCGAGGCCGCCCATGGCCGTGACCTGACCGACTACGAGGACGGCACCGAAAACCCCGAAGGCGAAGAAGCCGAAGCCGCCGCCTTCGTGCAGAACACCGCGCCTGGACTCGACGGTTCGAGCTTCGTCGCCGTGCAGCGCTGGCTGCACAACTTTGCAACCTTCGAATCCTTCAGTACCGAAGAGCGCGACCACATCATGGGCCGCCGCCTCACCGACAACGAAGAGCTCGAGGATGCCCCCGAATCCGCCCACGTCAAACGCACCGCTCAGGAGAGCTTCGAGCCCGAGGCCTTCGTTCTGCGCCGTTCCATGCCTTGGCTGCAGCACGAGCAAGGCCGCGACGCGAGCGGCCTGATGTTCGCGGCCTACGGCAAATCACTTGATGCCTTCGAAGCCCAGATGCGCCGTATGGCGGGGCTTGACGATGGCATCACCGATGGCCTGCTGCGCTTTTCCAAGCCCCTTACCGGCGCCTACCTGTGGTGCCCGCCGATGCGCAATGGTCAGCTCGATCTGCGTCTGCTGAGCATTTAAAATCAGTCCATCAATCCAACGCAGTGTGTTCACACGCACTGCGTTTTTTGTTTTCCCGATTCCCATCGCGCCCACTCCATGCAAGCCCTGCTCGACGCCATCCGCCACATGCTCCGCACCGAGGACGCCACGCGCCTCTTTCACGGTCGCGGCGGCATGCATCCGGGCTGCGAGCATCTGTCGCTGGATGCGTTTCCGCCCGTGCTGGTGCTCACCAGTTTTGCGGAGCTGGATGACGCGAGCGTTGCTGCCATCGGCGAGGCGCTTGAAGCGCGCTGGACCGAGATCGCACCGGGCGAGCCGCTCAACTGGGTGCTGCAGATCCGCCTCGTGGGGGGGCAGGGCAGCACGCGGATCATGAGCGGCAGCGTGCCCGAGCCGCATGTCGTCACCGAGGCCGGAACGCGCTACGGCGTGCATGTGGCGCGCGGGCAGAACCACGGCCTGTTTCTCGACATGGCGGCCGGACGCCAATGGGTGCGCGAGCATGTGGCCGCGCATACCACGCGTGAGCGCGGTTTCAAGGTGCTCAACCTCTTCGCCTACACCTGCGCGTTCTCGGTCGTCGCGATGCAGGCCGGGGCCACGCAGGTCGTCAACATGGACATGAGCCGTGGCGCGCTCTCCATCGGCCAGCAAAACCATCGCTTGAACGACGTGAACAAGGGCGCGAGTTTTCTCGCGCACGACATCTTCTCGAGCTGGGGCAAGATCACACGCGGCGGGCCTTACGACCTCGTCATCATGGACCCGCCGAGCTACCAGAAAGGCAGCTTCGTCGCGACCAAGGACTACGCGCGCCTCGTGCGCCGCCTGCCCGATCTGATCCCTCCCGGCGGCCATGCGCTCATCTGCCTGAATGCGCCTGAGTTGCCCGCATCCTTTGTGCACGAGCACATGCAGGCCGAAGCGCCGGAATTTGAATTCATGGAGCGCGTAGCCAACCCGCCGGTGTTCGCGGACCGCGATCCCGAGCGCGCGCTCAAGGTGCTCGTCTACCGCAGACAGCGCACGGCCGACACTGTTCTGTCATAAGATTTCCGCGCGAGCTCATGCAAAAAACAGTTCGCGTGCAAAGGCGATGCTTGCTATCATCGACACGCTTTTGCTGAACGCTCTCGATCCTTCCACGCACACCGCATGAACCTGCTGCACCGCATCCGCCAACTGGCATCCGGCCTTCTCGGTCGGTCGATGCTGGCATGGCTGCTGCTGTCGCTGGGCGCGGCGTCTGCGGCTCCGCTGGTGCATCCGCAGAGCATGGAAATCGTCTGCACGAGCATGGGCGACATCCGCCTCGTCGTCACCTTGGACGATGGCGCACAGGCCATGGACGCATCGCACTGGGAATGCGCGATGTGCCTGCCATTCACCGCACCACCCAGCACGCCGGTCGTGGCGGTCGATCCACCACCCTCCCCATATGCCCATGCGCTTCAGCCTGTTGAAGCCGCACGCATTGCCGGCATCACCGCCGCACCACCTCCGGCCCGAGGGCCGCCCCGTCTCGCCTGAAATCTCTTTCCTTGACACGCTGATCGTTGACTGTGTTCGCACTCAACTCGCTTGAGCGCAACCGTTCGCGCGTGTCCTGCACACGGATTTCCGTGCGGCATGCTTTCGCGCATCCGCACCGCCAAGGTTTGAACCGACATGAAAAGTCCCCTGATGGCGCTCGTGCTGAGCGCCGCCGCGTTGCCCTGCGCAGCTGCCGAAGAAAAAACGCTGGACGCCGTCACCGTCGATGGCGGCCAGGCCAGCCGCCTGCCCACACAGATTCCCGCCACCATCGAAGGCGTGACGCGAGAGGAGATCGCCACCCGCATCAACGCCACCGACAGCGAAGACGCCCTCAAGTACCTGCCCAGCCTCATGGTGCGCAAGCGCTACGTCGGCGACTACAACCACGCGATCCTTGCCACTCGCTCGTCAGGCACTGGCAACAGCGTGCGCTCGGTGGTCTATGCGGACGGCATTCTGCTGTCCAACTTTCTTGGCAACGGCATCGCCAACGGCACCAACTACGCTCCGCGCTGGGGCCTTGTCACGCCCGAGGAAATCGAGCGCGTCGACGTGCTCTACGGCCCCTACTCCGCGCAATACGCGGGCAACTCCGCAGGCGCGGTGGTCGACTACGTCACCCGCATGCCCGAGAAGTTCGAGGCCCATGTCGGCGCAGGCTACTCCTCAGCGCCCACCGAGCTGTTCAATTCAAGCCGCACGTTCAAAAGCTGGAACTCCAGCGCATCGCTCGGCAACAAGAGCGGCGACTGGTCCTGGTGGCTGCACCTCAACCGCACCGACAGCGAAGGCCCGCCTCAGACCTTCGTCACCGCGCTGCGCTCCACGGGCAAACCCGGCAGCGGCACGCCCGTCACCGGAGCCGCCACTGGCAGCAACGTGACCCATCAGCCGTGGTACGTCTTCGGCACCGGAACGCAATATCACACGGTGCAGGACCACCTCAAAATCAAGCTCGCCTGGGACGTCAGCCCCACGCTGCGTGCGAGCTACACACTCGGCTGGTGGCGCAACGATTCCGAAGGCCGCCCGCAATCCTTTCTGCGCGATTCAAATGGCCAGAGCGTCTACAGCGGCACCGTCAACGTGAACGGATCGAATTTCACGCTCGCACCCACCGCATTCGGCCTGACCAACGACGCACAGACTCACTGGATGCACGGCTTTCTGCTCAAGAGCCACACGAGCGGCACGTTCGATTGGGAGCTTGCTGCCAGCCTGTATGACTACGCCAAGGACAACCAGCGCGCACCCACCACATCGCTGCCCAATGCGCTGAATGGCGGTGCGGGCACACTGCAATCCATGACTGGCAGCGGCTGGAACACGCTCGCGGCCAAGGGCATCTGGCGACCCGATGGCCCGCAGGGCGCACACATCGTCGAATTCGGTGCAGGCCGCGACGCGTACAAACTACGCATCAACAAATCCAATGTGACCGGCGACTGGTTCAGCGGCGTGGCGAACCCACAGTCCGTCCTCAGCGACGTCGGTGGACAAACAGAAACCCGCTACCTCTGGGCGCAGGACGCATGGCGCTTTGCGCCCGACTGGAAGGCCGTCGTCGGCCTGCGCTGGGAAGACTGGGAAGCCACGCGCGGCTTCACGCAAAACACTGCGCAATCGCTTCACTATGCCAGCCGCAGCGAATCCAACTTCTCGCCCAAGGCTGCCGTCTCCTGGCAAGCGAGCAACGATACCCTGCTGCGCGCCGCCATCGGCCGCGCGGTGCGCTATCCGACCACGGGCGAGCTGTATGGTGCGACCAGCGGCGGTGAACTCGGCTTCATCAACGACCCGAATCTGCGCCCTGAAAAATCCTGGACCAGCGAGCTCAGCGCCGAGAAGGAACTGGGCAACGGCATGGGCATCGCACGCGCCACGCTGTTCCATGAAAACCTGAGCGATGCGCTGATCAGCCAACTGGTCTCCGGCACCACGATCAGCCGCGTACAGAACGTGGACCGCGTGAAGACCACCGGCATCGAACTCGCCTACAACGCGCAGTCGGTACTGGTGCGCAATCTGGACTTCGGTGCCAGCCTCACCTATGCCAATTCGCGCATCGTCTCCAACCCCGGCCTGCCATCCAGCGAAGGCAAATGGCAGCCCCGTGTGCCCCGCTGGCGCGCAACGGGTCTCGTGAGTTACAAGCCGGATGCCCGCTGGACGCTCACCGCTGCCGCGCGTTACAGCGGCCGACAGTTCAACACGCTCGACAACAGCGACACGAACGCCGACACCTATTTCGGCACCAGCAAATTCTTCGTCGTCGACCTGCGCGCCCATGTGCGCCTCACACCCGAGCTGAGCGCTGCCTTTGGCATCGACAACGTAAACAACGAACGCTACTGGAGCTTTCACCCCATGCCGCAACGCACCTACACCGCGTCGCTGCGCTGGGATCTCTGAACCCATTTCTGTTTCTACTATTCAAACAAGGACGCCATCATGAAAAACACTTCTTCCACACTCACACTCACACTCATCACCGCCCTGCTCACCACAACTGCTGCACACGCCCACGTCGTTCTGCCCGCAGGCGGTGCCAATGTCGGTAGCCCATACGACGCTGCCTTTCGCGTAGGCCATGCCTGCAAGGACGCCAAGGCCACGACGGCCATCGAGGTCGAACTGCCCAAGGCCTTCCAGTTCAGGGAAGCCGTGGCGCGCAGCGGCTGGAAGCTCAGCACGCCCACAGCAGGCAGCCAAGGCGGCACGGTGCGCTGGGAGGCCGAGAGCGCCGCCACCGCACTGCTGGGCAGCGAGAAAACCGCTTTTGTTGTGCGTGGCGTGCTGCCCGCCAAAGCGCAGGCGCTGCACTTCCCGGTTCACCAGATCTGCGACACGGGCCGGGCGGATTGGGCGCAGATTCCCACTTCAGCGAACGCAACCGAGAAGCTCGAATTCCCTGCTGCGCGCCTTGAGGTGCTGCCCGACAACGTCGCCGCAGTGGACGTGCGCGATGCCTGGGTGCGCGCCGCCGTGCCGGGCCAGAGCGGCACAGGTGCGTTCGTGACGCTGCAGGCACCACAGGGCGCGAAGCTGGTAGCGGTGAAATCGGCCGCGGCCGGCGTGGTCGAGATCCACGAAATGAAGCTGGAGAACGACGTGATGAAGATGCGCGCCATCCCCGCGCTTGACCTGCCTGCGGGCGAGCCCGTCAAGCTCGCACCCGGTGGCCTGCATCTGATGATGATGGACCTGAAGCAGCCCATCACCGCAGGCCAGACGCTGAGCTTCACGCTCACGCTCGAAGACGCCAACGGCAAACGCCGCGAACGCCAGATCGAGGTTCCGGTGCGCGCAGGCGCTGCGGCTGCGGGCGGTGAGCACGGCGCACATCAGCATCACTGACAAGCTCGTGCTCATCAGACATTGAGCACACATTGCACGGAAAAAGGGAAAGACTGATTCAACCATTCGCATCGGTCTTTCCCACCGCAGGTTGCGCTGTATTGCCTGACAATCGGGGCGGTTTTGAAAGTCAGGAGTCCCCCATGTCCCAGCATGCAGCGCTGATGCGCCAGGCCGTGCAGCTCGCGCACGAAAACCGCGAGCGTGGCGGTCGCCCCTTCGGTGCCGTGCTGGTGCGCGGCTCGGAGGTCATCGCCACCGGCATCAACGAGATCGTGCAGTCGCACGATCCAAGCACCCATGCCGAGATGCAGGCCATCCGCACGGCCACGCGCGCTCAGAAGAACCCTTCGCTCGCCGGTTGCAGCATCTACGCAAGTGGCCACCCCTGCCCCATGTGCCTCGCCGCCCTCGTGATGACCGGTGTGGAGAGCGTGTTCTTCGCGTTCGACAACGACGATGCCGCGCCATACCAGCTGTCGAGCGAAGGCACCTACCAGCGCCTGCGCTTGAACCTCACACCACCACCGCTGCCGATCACGCGCGTGGACACGGGCATCACCGCCGCGCAGCTCTACGGTGAGGCGCCTTGGCCAGAAGAATCGAAATGACTCCTTGATGCCAAGTACAAAACACAACACGGCCTCCGCATCGACCTCCACGCTTTCTCCCGCCCTGTGGGTGCTGGTGGTTGTCGCCATCACCATCAATCTGCGCCCGTTTCTCACGGCCGTCGGCCCGCTCGGCCAGGCGATCCGCGACACCACGGGCATGAACCTGAGCCAGCTTTCGTGGCTCACGCTGCTGCCGATGGCGCTGATGGGCGTGGGCGCGTGGGTCGCTCCAGCGGCTCTGCGGGTGCTCGGCGCGCGCACGGTCATCTGCGGCTCGCTGCTGCTGATCGCGCTGGGTTGCGCACTGCGCATGCTCGGAGCAAGCGCGGCGGTGCTGCTCGCCACTGCGGCGTTTTGCGGCGCGGGCGTGGCGCTGATCCAAGGCATTCTGCCCGGCGCGATCAAAAGGGAATCACCGCGCCATGTCGCGCAGATGATGGGCCTGTACTCCTGTGCGCTGATGGGCGGCGGCGCCTTTGGTGCGCAGATTTCGCCGCTGGCCATGCAATGGGGTTGGGACTGGCGTGCAGCACTTTCTTTGTGGACGATTCCGGTGCTTATCGCCCTGCCGCTCGCATGGTATGCATTTGGAGTGATCTGCAAGCTTCACGCCAATACCGCCGTAAGCTCCGCGCAAACGCAAACGCAACCACAACCCAACGACACCGGCTGGTTGATCCGCCGCCCGCGCACCTGGCTGCTCATGGCCTGCTTTGGCCTCGTCAACGGTGGCTATGCGGCCATCGTCGCATGGCTCGCGCCGTTCTATCAAACCCACGGCTGGAGCGCCGCGAAGAGCGGCACGCTCGTCGCCATCCTCTCGATTGCGCAGGCTACGGCCGCGCTCACCCTGCCCGCACTCGCCGCGCGCCATCAGGACCGCAGGCCCTGGATCGCCTTCACGCTGCTGTGTCAGCTGCTCGGGTTCGCCGTGCTGATCTGGTGGCCCGACGCGGCCCCCACGCTCAACGCCATCTTGCTCGGCGTGGGTCTTGGCGGCTGCTTCGCGCTGATGATGGTGGTTGCGCTCGACCACCTGCCCTCGCCCTCGCAGGCCGGGGCGCTCAACGCGCTGATGCAGGGCGGCGGCTTTCTGCTGGCATCGCTTGCGCCCTGGGTGATCGCGCAGCTGCACGAGGTGACGGGGAAGTTTGAATCGGGCTGGATGTACCAGCTCGGCGCGGTATGCGTGGTGTGCGTGCTGGTGGCAAGGCTGTCTCCGTCGCACTATCCCGTGGTGATGAAAGCGCCTTCGAGCTAACGCACCGAAGGTCGCGCGCCAAACTCCTTCAACGCCTGCAGCAGTATGAAGAACGCCGACTGCATCGTCTCTTCAGGAACGGCCGCATAGCCCAGCAGCAGCCCCTTGGCCGGTTCCGGAGAACGGTAGTAGCGCGAGAGCGGCCGACCGAGCACGCCGCGTGATTGCAGCGTCTGCGCGAGCAGCACGTCGTCGAAATGATCGGGCAGGCGCAGCACCAGCTGCAGCCCGGCCTGGCTGTCGGGTTCCACCAGAAATTCCTCGCCGAGATAGCGCAGGATCAGCGTGCGCAGCCATTCGCGGCGGCGGCCGTAGAGCACGCGCATCTTGCGGATGTGGGTGGCGTAGTGGCCCTCGCGGATCAACTCGGCGAGCGCAAGCTGAGTGACCACGTGGCCCTCGCGGTATAGCTCGGCGTGCATGCGCCGCATGGGGGTGACCAGCTCCGGCGGCAGCACCATGTAGCCCACGCGCAGGCCGGGGAACAACGTCTTGCTGAAGGTGCCGATGTAGATCACCGGGGCGTCCTGCTCCAGCCCCTGCATGGCCGGAATCGGACGACTGGCGAAGCGGAACTCGCTGTCGTAGTCGTCCTCCAGAATCCACGCGCCGTGCTTGCGCGCGTAGGCCAGCAGCGATCTGCGCCGCGCGAGACTCATCACCGTGCCCAGCGGGTATTGGTGCGATGGCGTCACGCAGATCAGCTTGGGTGGCGAGGCATGTTCGTCGAGCGTGATGCCTTCGTCATCCACCGCACGGCCGACGACCACGACGCCGGGCGACATGCGCAGCACGTTCGCGATGCCCCAGTAACCGGGATCTTCCATCCACACGGCATCGTGCGGATCGACCAGCGTGCGCACCGTCAGATCGACGGCCTGGTGCACGCCTTCGGTGATGAGGATCTGCTCAGACGTGCATTGCACGGAGCGGGCCACGCGCAGATAGTCGACCAGCGCCTGCTTGAGCGGCAACGCGCCACCAGCGGTGTCGTAGGTCAGCATTTCCGGTTGCGCATGCCGCCACAACCGGTTGAGGATGCGCGCGTAGACGGCACGCGGAAACTGCGACACGTCGGGCACACCGGGCATGAAGGCGCCCCACTGCCGGTCCGCAGCGGACGCGTGGGCGAGCACCTGCTGCGCGCCTTGGGAGAGCACGACGTCACGACTGCGCAACAAGGGTGCAGCTCGCCCGGCCCGCGCGGCGCGCGGCGCACGCAGCAAGGTCTCCGGCGTGGTCTGTGCGACAAAGGTGCCGCTGCCGACATGGCTGACCAGATAGCCTTCCACCCGCAACTGCTCGTAGGCATGCGCGACGGTGTTGCGCGACACGTCGAGCTCCTGCATCAGCTCGCGCGTGGCGGGCAGGCGCGTGCCGGGCTTGAGTGCCCCCGTAGCGATGCCCTCGCGCAGCAGCGCGCACAGTTGCTCCACGAGCGTGAGACGCGCGCCCTGCTCTGGGGCCTCCGTGCCCCAGCCTTTTTGCAGCAACCAATCCACACAGACCGAACTTTTCGCCATCGCCTTGCCACCGGATTTCTCCAGCTCCTTCTCATCGTCCCACATGCCATCAAATTGGCACCCTATTCTCATACAACAGTGGAGCCATTCAAGGAGCTAATTTCACGTTCAATGGAGCCCTGTCGAAACACCGATCACCAACCTCCAAGGAATTCCCATGACGACCAATGCCGAACTCAAGAACCGCCGCCTTGCCGCCGCCCCTCGCGGTGTGGGCGTGATGTGCGATTTCCACGCAGCGCAGGCCGACAACGCGCTGATCACCGACGTTGAAGGCAAGCAGTACATCGACTTCGCCGCCGGCATCGCGGTGCTCAACACCGGCCACCGCCACCCGCGCATCGTCAAGGCCGTGCAGGAGCAGCTCTCGCACTTCACCCACACGGCCTACCAGATCGTCCCCTACGAAAGCGCCATTGCCTTGGCCGAGCGTATCAACGCGTTGGCCCCCATTGACGGCCCCGCCAAGACCGCCTTCTTCACAACCGGCGTAGAAGCCGTAGAGAACGCGGTGAAGATCGCCCGCTACGCCACCGGCCGCTCGGCCGTCATCGCGTTTCAGGGCGCCTTCCACGGCCGCACGCTGATGGGCCTCACGCTCACCGGCAAGGTCAACCCCTACAAGGCCGGCTTCGGCACGATGATGAGCGACGTCTACCACGTGCCCTTCCCCACCAATGGCGTGAGTGTGAAAGACAGCATCGACGCGATCCAGATGCTGTTCAAGACGTCCGTGGACCCACGCCGCGTGGCCGCCATCATCCTTGAGCCGGTGCAGGGCGAAGGCGGCTTCAACCCCACGCCTTGCGCACTGTTTGAAGGCCTGCGCCAAATCTGCGATGCCAACGGCATTCTGCTGATCGCCGATGAGGTGCAGACCGGCTTCGCCCGCACCGGCAAGCTGTTCGCGATGGAACACCACGCAGTCAAGGCTGACCTGATCACCATGGCCAAGAGCCTTGGTGGCGGCATGCCGATCTCCGGCGTCGTCGGTCGTGCTGAAGTGATGGATGCACCCAACCCCGGCGGCCTCGGCGGCACCTACGCAGCCAACCCGTTGGCCGTGGCCGCAGCCCATGCCGTGATCGACGTGATCGCCGAAGAAAAACTCTGCGACCGCGCCGTGCAACTCGGCGAACGCCTGCAATCGCGCCTGAAGGCCGTCAAGGCCAAGGACGCAGGCATCAGCGACGTGCGCGGCCTCGGCTCCATGGTGGCCGTCGAATTCCACAACGCGACCACGCAAGCGCCAGACGCCGACCGCGTCAACGCCATCGTCAAGACGGCGATGGCCAACGGCCTGCTGCTGCTGACCTGCGGGCTTTACGGCAATGTGATCCGATTCCTGTACCCCCTGACCATCGAAGATGCCCTGTTCGACAAGGCGCTCGACATCATCGAAAACGCAATCAAGGGCGAAACCAAGCCAGCAGCAAACAGCACCAAACCAGCAGCCGTAGCAGCATAAGCCGCCCCTCGAACCACCCCCACAACGCCAAGACAGCCCTTCAGGCTAGGCGTCGAAGCCGCAGACAGTACTTTGGTATTTGGTACGGCAAGGCTTCGCAACGACGCATGAAGGGCTGTATTGGCGCCTCCAAACGAACCACCAATCGAAGCCACAAGGCTTCGTAAAAAACAAAAGAAGACAAATGACAGTAGAACTCCAGCGTCCCGAGCTGCTCCGCCAAGCCTGCCTGCTCGCTACCGGATGGAAAGAAGCCGAGAAAAATAATTCTCTGGAAGTCCGCAACCCGGCGACGGGTGAATTGATTGGTCTGATCCCTCGTCTGGGCTACGACGAAACCAACGAAGCCATTGCCTCAGCACAGGCGGCCCTCCCCGCCTGGTCCGCCCGCACGGCGGCCGAGCGCGCGACGATCCTGCGCCGCTGGCACGGCCTGATGCTGCAGCACCAGGAAGACCTCGCCCGCATCATGACGCTGGAGCAAGGAAAACCGCTGGCCGAAGCGCGCGGCGAGATTGGCTACGCGGCATCGTTCATCGAATGGTTTGCCGAAGAAGGCAAGCGCATCGACGGCGAAATCCTGCAGGCCCCGCGCGCCGGTCAGCACCTGCTCGTCACCCGCCAGCCGATTGGCGTGTGCGCCGCGATCACACCGTGGAATTTTCCCGCCGCGATGATCACCCGCAAGGCCGGACCGGCCCTCGCCGCAGGTTGCACCATGGTGCTCAAGCCCGCCGAGAACACCCCGTTCAGCGCGATGGCGCTTGGCGTGTTAGCGCTCGAAGCGGGCATTCCAGCAGGCGTGCTGCAGATCATTACCGGAGACGCCCCCGGCATTGGCCGCGCGCTGACCGAAAGCCCCGTCGTGCGCAAGCTCAGCTTCACCGGCTCCACGCAGACCGGCCGCCTGCTGATGCGCCAGAGTAGCGACACCATCAAAAAGCTCTCGCTCGAACTCGGCGGTAACGCGCCGCTGATCGTCTTCGAAGACGCCGACATCGACCGCGCGATTGCGGGCATTCTGGCCTCCAAGTTCCGCAACGTCGGCCAGACCTGCGTCTGCGCCAACCGCATCTACGTGCAAGACAGTATCTATGACGAAGTCGCCAAGCGCCTGACCGCTGAAGTCGAAAAGTTCAAGGTCGGCAACGGCTTCGATGCCGGCGTCACCCACGGCCCGATGATCAACGAGGCCGCCGTCACCAAGGTCGAACGCCACATCGAAGACGCCGTCTCCAAGGGGGCGAAGCTGCTGACCGGCGGCAAGCGCCACCCGCTCGGGCAGACCTTCTTCACCCCCACCGTGCTCGCCGGTGTGACTGACGACATGCTGGTGTGCAGTGAAGAAACTTTCGGCCCGATTGCACCGCTGTTCCGCTTCAAGGACGAAGTCGAAGTGGTGCACCGCGCCAACGACACCATCTTCGGTCTGGCCGCCTACGTCTTCACCGAAGACCAGCGCCGCATCTGGCGTGTCTCGGCCTCGCTCGAGTACGGCATGGTGGGTGTGAACACGGGCCTCATCTCCAACGAGGTCGCACCGTTCGGCGGCATCAAGCAATCCGGCCTCGGCCGCGAAGGCTCACGTCACGGCATCGAGGACTATGTGGAGATGAAGTACGTCTGCATGGATATCAACTGACCCCCTGAGGCGCTTCGCGGCTGCCCTCGTGTGGGCCGCGTCAGTTTCAAGCGCTTCTCGCCGCCGTACTCAGCGCCATCGCGCCGCTTGTGTGCAGGCAGATGGCGGCGGCGGCGGCCACGTTGAGCGACTCTTCACCGCCGGGCTGCGCGATGCGAATATGCGCCGCAGCGCGCGCTTCGAGCGCAGGCGAAACGCCCTGCCCTTCATGGCCCATGACCCATGCACAGGGCCATGGAAGTATGGCCTGATGCAGATAGTCACCGCGATGCGAACTGGTGGCCAGCAGTGGCACCTTGAGTGCCGCAATATCTTCTTCGCTCAGACCCTCGACCAGTCGCAAGGCGAAGTGCGCACCCATTCCCGCCCGCAACACCTTGGCGCTCCAGAGCGCGGCCGTGCCCTTGATGGCTGCAATCTGCACGAAACCAAAGGCCGATGCACTGCGCAGCACCGAACCCACGTTTCCGGCATCCTGCAGGCGGTCGAGCACCACGGTGGGCGCGTTCGCGTCGAGCTCGCTCGCGTTCGGCAGCGCCATCACATAACCCATCTGCGCGGGCGATTCGAGGCCGCTGATGTCGCGCCAAAGCGTGTCGGCGATCAGCACATTCTTCTCGGCGGCCTGCTTGAGTTCGGTGGGCGCGAACGGCCAAAAAGATTCGGTGAACACGGCGATCTGCGGCTGCATGCCACGCGCCAATGCGGCGCTGCACAGGTGATCACCTTCGAGCCAGACGCGGCCCTGTTTGCGATAGGCGGTGCTTTCCTGTGACAGACGACGCAGGTCCTTGACCAGCGCGTTGTCGCGCGATTGGATCACCAAGGGGGTTGCTGCTGTCATGTCGAAGTCACTTCAATCCAAAAAGTCAGGTACAGCGTTTAGCTTACACCGGGAAGGGAGACAATTCCCCTGCACCTCATTGCACACGCGCGAGGCACGCCTGCGCCACCGGCGCGAAGCTGCGGCGGTGCTCGGGACAGGCGCCATGTTCGCGCAGTGCCGCGAGGTGCACTGCGGTGCCGTAGCCCTTGTGCGCGTCAAAGCCGTATTGCGGATATTGTTCGTGCAATTGCGCGCACCAGCGGTCGCGCGTAACCTTGGCAAGGATGGAGGCGGCGGAAATCGCCTGCACCAGCGCGTCGCCCTTGACAATGGCTTCGGCCGGAACGTCCAGCTGTGGCAGGCGATTGCCGTCCACCAGTACCAGCACAGGCTTCAGACGCAAACCGAGCACCGCGCGACGCATGCCCAACATCGTGGCCTGAAGGATATTGATTTCATCGATTTCTTGCACCGACGCTTCAGCAATGCAGAAACACAGCGCTTTGGCGCGGATTTCGTCAAAAAGTTTTTCGCGTTTGGCGGCGGTAAGCACCTTGGAGTCCGCCAGACCCGCAATCGGGTGCATATCGTCCAGAATGACGGCGGCAGTCACCACGGGTCCGGCCAACGGACCGCGACCCGCTTCATCGACTCCCGCAATCAGACCCGGTGGATGCCAGTTGAAGCTGGCCTGTTCAGCCCTTGGTGTTGGCAAGGATTTTTTCGATCGCATCAGCGGCCAGTTTCGGTGTATCGCGCAGCAGGCTCTCGTGAAGCTCGGTGAAGCGCTTTTCAAGCGTGAGAATGGTTTGGGGTTGCTGCGAATACGCGTCGAGCCATTGCTGCACAGCAGCGGCCAGCGCCTGCGGCGTGGCCGCATCTTGCAACAGCTCAGGCACGACGAAATCGCCGCACAGAATATTGGGCAGCCCGACCCACGGCTGCAATTGCTTGCGTTTCATGAGCCGCCAGCTGATCGGGTGCATGTGATACGAGATCACCATGGGGCGCTTGTAGAGCGCTGCCTCGAGCGTAGCCGTGCCGCTGGCGATCAGCGTGCAGTCGCAGGCAGCGAGCACAGTGTGCGACTGGCCAGTGACGATCTGCAGACGATCCGCCACGCCGCATGCGCGCGCCATGGCTTCGATTTTCTCGCGCTGTTTGGGCACGGCAGGCACAACCGCCTTGAGACGGGGGCGCGACTTCAGCAGAATCGCCGCCGCCTCGAAGAACGGCTTGGCGATGAATTTCACTTCGGCTGAACGACTGCCGGGCAGGATCGCAAGCACTTCATCATCAGCAGACAAGCCCAGTTGCGCGCGCGCAGCCTGCTTGTCCGCCACCATGGGAATCACCTGCGCCAGCGGATGGCCCACGTAGGTAGCCGCAATGCCGTGTTTGGCAAGCAGCTCGGGCTCGAACGGGAAGATGCACAGCACGTGGTCCGCGCTCGCACGAATCTTGTCGACACGATCTGCGCGCCACGCCCAAATTGACGGACACACGAAGTGCACTGTCTTGATGCCGGCCGCACGCAGCCTGCTTTCGAGGCCCAGATTGAAATCTGGAGCGTCGACGCCGATGAAGATACTGGGTGGATCGGCGATCAGCTTTTCGCGCAACTCTTTGCGCAGCTTGAAAAGACCGAGGATCTTCTGCAGCAGCTCGAGGCTGTAGCCGTGTACCGCCAGACGCTCGCTCTGCCACCATGCATCGAAGCCACGCTCGTGCATTTGCGGACCGCCAATGCCGAAGGATTGGACTTCGGGCCATTTGTCGCGTAGACCATCGAGCAGCAACCCAGCAAGCAAATCGCCGGAGGTTTCTCCGGCGACCATCGCTATCCTTGGGCTGCTTTTGGCAGACATGGGGGTGTCCGGTAGAGTCATCTATCAGCGCGCTATGCCTCGCTGCGACGCGGAGACAAAGTCACGCAACTGCATGATGTCGCACTCTGCGCTGGGGTGTTCTTTGACCAGAGCCGTCAAGGCGCTGATTGAAGCCTCCAACGTGAGGCCTTGACGGTAGAGAACGCGATACGCTTGCTTGATGCCGGCGATGCGCCCGGCCGAAAAGCCACGGCGGCGCAGTCCTTCAACATTGAGACCGCGAACGGCCAACGGATTGCCATCGACCATCATGAACGGCGGCACATCCTGCGAGATATGGCTGGCAAAGCCCGCCATCGCATGAGCCCCGATGCGCGAGTATTGATGTACCCCTGTCAATCCGCCGACGATCACCCAGTCACCGAGCTGCACATGGCCAGCGA
The DNA here is from genome assembly GCF_011305995.1 of Diaphorobacter sp. HDW4A. Taxonomy (GTDB): domain Bacteria; phylum Pseudomonadota; class Gammaproteobacteria; order Burkholderiales; family Burkholderiaceae_C; genus Diaphorobacter_A. The sequence continues at coordinate 2,801,122 of NZ_CP049910.1, forward strand.
GCGTGGCGTTGTTGGCCAGAATGGTCTGATTGCCCACCACGCAGTCGTGCGCGATGTGGACGTAAGCCATGATCCAGTTGTCGTCACCGATGGAAGTAACGCCCCGGTCCTGCGCGGTACCCAGATTGAAGGTGCAGAACTCGCGAATCGTGTTGCGGTTGCCGATTTCAAGGCGCGTGGGCTCGCCCGCGTACTTCTTGTCCTGCGGCACGCCGCCGAGCGACGCGAACTGGAAGACCCGGTTGTCTTCGCCGATGCTGGTGTGACCTTCGATCACACAGTGCGGCCCGATGCTGGAGCGCGCGCTGATGCGCACATGCGGCCCGATGACCGCATAGGGTCCCACCGTCACCGTGCTGTCGAGTTGCGCAGCAGGATCGACGATAGCAGTGGAATGGATATTGGACACGGACCGACCTTCGAAAAAGCTCAGGCCACGGTACGCATGGTGCACATGATCTCGGCTTCGCAGGCAATGCTGTCGCCTACGCGCGCTACGCCCTTGAACTTGTAGATGCCGCCCTTGATGCGGTCCAGATCGATTTCGAGAATCAGCTGGTCGCCTGGCTCCACGGGGCGCTTGAAACGCGCGCCGTCGATGCCGACGAAGTAGAACACCTTGTCGTCGCCTGGGGCTTCGCCCATCATGTCGAACGACAGCAGGCCAGCGGCCTGCGCCAGCGCTTCGAGCATCAACACGCCGGGCATGACGGGGCGCGCCGGAAAGTGGCCAGTGAAGAAAGGCTCGTTGATGGTGACGTTCTTGATCGCCTGAATATGCTTGCCGCGCTCGAGCTCAACCACACGGTCTACCAGCAGAAATGGGTAGCGGTGAGGAAGCAGCTTGAGGATTTGGTGAATGTCCATCATGATTTCAGCGGTCTAACCGTCATTTTTGATTGTTTGTTCCAGAGCCTTGACCCGCTCGCGCAGCTTGTAGAGCTGGCGTAGCGTGGCCGCGTTCTTTTCCCAGTTCGCATTGTCGTCGAACGGGAAGACCCCCGTGTAGTGTCCGGCGTGCGGAATCGAGCGCATGACCACGGTGTTCGTGGAAATATGCACATTGTCCGCGATTGTGAGATGCCCGATGATCGAAGCGGCCCCTGCAATGATGCAATGGGCTCCGATTTTCGTGCTTCCCGCGACCGCAGTGCACCCCGCCATGGCCGTATGGTGGCCGATGTGCACGTTGTGTGCGATCTGGATGAGGTTGTCGAGCTTGACGCTGTCTTCGATCACGGTGTCTTCGAGCGCACCGCGGTCGATACAGGTGTTGGCGCCGATCTCGACATCATTGCCGATGCGCACTGCGCCCAGCTGTTCGATCTTGACCCAGTCACCTTTGCTCGGCGCAAAGCCAAAACCGTCGGCACCGATCACGACACCCGGGTGGATGATGCAGCGCTCGCCGATGATGCATCGCTCGCCCACGTTGACGCGCGTCTTGAGCACGGTGTTTGCGCCGATGCGCGCGCCCCGCTCCACCACGCAGAGCGGGCCGACGTAGGCCGTTGGGTCCACCGTTGCTTCGGGATCGACCACGGCGCTTGGATGAATGCCGTGACGCGTGCCGGTGGCATGCACCCGCTTCCACAACTGCGTGACGCGCGCGAAATACACGTAAGGATCGGGCGTGACAATGCAAGCACCACGCGCCAACGCGGCGTCACGCATGGCCGGAGCCACAATGACACAGGCCGCCCGGGAGGCGGCCAGTTGACTCTGGTAGCGCGGGTTGTTCAGAAAGGCCAGTTCGCCGGGCCCGGCGGTCTCGAGTGAAGCGATACGAGAGATTTCGATCTCTGCATCTCCCCCTTCAAGACTGCCTCCCAGTTCATTGGTGATCTGTCCTAGAAGCAAGCTCACGCAATACCTGTCGCTACCAAAAACTTCATGTCACTTGCCGTTGCCGGAGTTCATGGCCTTGATCACCTTGTCGGTGATGTCCAGCTTGGGGTTGATGTACACGGCTTCCTGGAGGATCACGTCGTACTTCTCAGCTTCGGCCACTTGCTTGACGACCTTGTTGGCGCGCTCAAGCACGGTAGCCAGCTCTTCGCTCTTTCGCGAGCTCAGGTCTTCCTGGAATTCACGACGCTTGCGCTGGAAGTCACGGTCCTGATCGGCCAGCGCACGCTGACGCGAAGCGCGTTGGCTTTCGGACATGGTGGGCGCTTCACGCTCGAACTTGTCGTTGACGCTCTTCAAAGAATTGCCTTGGTCGACCAGTTCTTTTTCACGCTTGGAAAATTCCTGCTCCAGCTTGGCTTGAGCGGCCTTGGCGGAATTGGCTTCGCGGAACACGCGGTCGGTGTTGACGAAGCCAGCCTTGAACTCCTGAGCTTGCGCGGGAACTGCTGCGGCCATGCTGCCCAGCAGGATGACCAAGGGAAGATGACGGGAAAGGGATGTCATTAGAAAGATGTTCCGATCTGGAATTGCAATTTCTGGATTCTATCGCCGGCGAATTTTCGCACGGGCTGCGCAAAAGCTAGACGCAATGGGCCAAGAGGGGAAATCCAGCTCAACCCCAAACCTGTCGACACGCGCATTTGACTCAACTCCCAACTTTCATGTTCACCGTACACGTTACCCGCATCAACGAAGCCGAAGACGCGAAGCGTACGATCATTGCCTGCGCCCGGGAATGGCGCAATCAATTCAGCATTCAGAGTGACCTTCTTGGGACCACCCAGCACCGAGCCGGTCACATCACGCGGGCCGAGCGTACCTTGCTCGAAGCCACGCACCGATCCGAGACCACCGGAATAGTAATTCTTGAACACAGGGAATGGCTGACCATTCAGCCCCTTGCCCAAGCCCAGTTCACCATTGAAGGCCAACGTGAACTTCTTGTTCAGCGGCACATACTGCTGGTACTGGTAGCTACCCTTCACATAACGGGCATCGCCGGCCAGCGAGATTTCCGAATTCAGGCGCTGATAGCGACCCGAATTGGGTGCCAGCGCGCTGTCGCGGCTGTCGCGCCCCCAACCCACTGTCAGAGGAATCGAGAAGCTGCTGGAGCCGTAGTCACGGATATAGGCCAGATATGCCGCAGGAATGTTCGTACCTTCCTTGATCCGTGTGTTTTCAAGACCGGCACCGAAGAACACGGTGTCGATTTCGCTGAACGGGATGCCGAAACGCACGCTGCCGCCTGCAGTGATCAACTGGTAGTCACCACCCATGTCGGCGTATGGCTTGGCCGTGCGGTAGTACAGGTCAAGCGTGCGCGAGATGCCGTCCTTGGTGAAGTACGGGTCGGTGGTGCTGAAGACGATCGTGCGGTTGTACTTGCTGGTGTTGACGTCAACGCCCAGATAGTTGCCCGAGCCGAACACGTTTTCCTGCTTGATGCCGAAGGACAGCGAAATCTTTTCGGCGCTGGAGAAGCCGGCGCCGAGTGTGAGCGAGCCGGTCGGCTTTTCCTTCACGTTGACGACCAAATCAACCTGATCAGGCGAATTCGGCACTTCCTGCGTTTCCACGTCCACTTCAGTGAAAAAACCCAGGCGGTCCACACGGTCGCGGGAGATCTTGATCTTGTCGGCGTCGTACCAGGACGATTCGAACTGGCGGAATTCGCGACGGATCACAGCATCACGCGTGCGGTTGTTGCCGCTCACGTTGATGCGGCGCACGTATGCACGGCGCGATGGCTCGGCACGCAGCACGAGTTCCACGCGGCCGTTGTCCTTGTCGATCTCGGGCACGGCCTCGACCTTGGCGAATGCGTAACCAAAATTGCCGAAGTGATCGGTAAAGGCCTTGGTGGTTTCGGCCACCTTGTCGCCGTTGTAGGGCTCGCCCGGACGAATCGTCACCATCGACTTGAATTCGTCATCGCGATCCAGATAATTGCCTTCGAGCTTCACACCCGACACAACGTAAGGATTACCTTCGGTGACGTTCACCGTGATGGAGATGTCCTGCTTGTCGGGCGAGATCGCAACCTGGGTCGAGTCAATGCGGAACTCGAGATAACCACGCGACAGATAGTACGAGCGCAGCGTTTCCAGATCGGCGTTGAGCTTGGCGCGCGAGTAGCGGTTGGACTTGGTGTACCAGCTGAGCCAGCCACCGGTGTCCTGATCGAACTGGTCCTTGAGTGTGCCTTCGGTGAATGCCTTGGCGCCGATGATCTTGATGTCCTTGATCTTCGCGGGCTCACCTTCCACCACGGAGAACGTCAGATTCACACGATTGCGCTCAATGGGCGTCACCGTGGTTACCACGTTCACACCGTACATGCTGCGGTTGATGTACTGGCGCTTGAGCTCTTGCTCGGCGCGATCGGCGAGTGCCTTGTCGAACGGACGGCCTTCGGTCAGGCCCACATCACGCATGGCCTTCTTGAGCGTGTCGGCGTCGAACTCCTTGGTGCCTGCAAACTCCACATCGGCGATGGTGGGGCGTTCTTCCACGACCACGACAAGCACGTTGCCCGCAGCCTCCAGACGCACGTCCTTGAACAGGCCCAACGCGAACAGTGCACGAATGGCGGCCGCGCCCTTTTCGTCGGTGTATTCATCTCCGACGCGCATCGGCAATGAAGCGAATACGGTGCCCGCCTCAACGCGCTGCAGACCTTCCACACGGATGTCCTGAACGCGGAACGGATCCAACGCCCATGCCTGAGCTGCAAAGACCATGGCAGCGATTGCTGTTGCAGTACGCACGCCCAAGCGATTGAATTGTTTTTTCATGTATGAATCGAAGCCAGTACCCAGTACCGCAGCACCGTGTGGCGAATGTTTTAGCCAAAAAGCCGGGTTACATACCGGGTGACATCATTGAACATGGCGATGGACATCATCACCAGCAACACGGCAACGCCGCCCCGCTGAAGCCTTTCCATCCAGGCATCGGACACGCCGCGACCTGTCAGCCCTTCCCAAAGATAATACATCAGGTGTCCCCCATCCAGAACGGGCAAAGGCAACAGGTTCAGCACTCCGAGACTTACGCTGATCAATGCCATGAAGATCAGATATTGCGTGAGCCCCATACTGGCCGATTTGCCAGCATAGTCGGCAATGGTCAGCGGACCACTGAGATTCTTGAGCGACGCCTGCCCAATGACCATGCGGCCCATCATGCGAAGCGTCAATACCGACACCTCCCAAGTGCGCTGCACGCCCTTGGCAATACCATCCAAAAACCCGTAATGGACGGTCACCAGCTCGGGCGGCTCACCCACATAAGCGCCGATACGACCGTAAGAACCATTTGCATCCTGCAACATTTCAGGAGTGACCGAGAGGTCCATCTGGCGACCTTCACGTTCGATATGCCAGATCTGCGTCATCACCTTGCCGTCCGACACTGAGTTGCGGATCAGCTCGCGCAATTGAAGTCCATCCACAATGTCCTTGGTGCCCACGCGCAGCACCAGATCGTTCTGCTCGAGGCCTGATTTCGCCGCAGCGCTGTCGGCCATCACATCGCCGATCACCGGCTTGGTCCATGGACTCAGAATGCCGATCTTGCGGAACAGTTCAAGATCCGCGTCCTTGGCCTGCATCGAGGCCAGATCGAGCGTGATCTCGCGGGAACCTGAGCCGCTGGCATTCTGCACAGACAGGCGCGCATTCTGTCCGTCGAGCGCCCCACGTGTCAGCAGCCAGCGCACATCTTCGAATGATTGGACCGGCTCGATCTCGTCTTCGCCCAAGGCGGCGCCCACCACCAGCTCGCCACCTTTCAAACCGGCTTTATCCGCAACGGAGCCCGCCACAGGATTGGCGAGCAAAGGTTTGGCCTCGTCCACACCCGTCCAGTTGACCACGGAATAAAGCACCACAGCCAGCAGTAGATTAGCCAGAGGTCCAGCAGCAACGATGGCCGCGCGCGACTTCAAAGGTTGGGTGTTGAACGCGAGATGGCGCTCTTGCGCTGCGACGGGCGCTTCGCGCTCATCAAGCATCCGCACATAGCCCCCCAGTGGAAACGCCGCGAGCACGAACTCGGTAGGAGAGCCCTTCTTCTGCCAGCGCAGCAGGGGCTTGCCGAAGCCGACCGAGAAACGCAACACCTTGACCCCGCAGGCCACCGCCACGCGGTAATGTCCGTACTCGTGCACGGCAATCAACACGCCAAGGGCCACGACGAACGCAACGATGGTCAACAGCATGTGAATGTCTCCTGAAAAGAGCGAATCAGACCGTACCGATTCGGGCCACCGCAGCGTCTGCGGCGGCACGGGTTTGCGCGTCGAGCGCCAGCAGCGCCTCCAGCGAATTCGGGTTGGACGGTATCACACGCTCCAAAGTTTCAAGATTGATGGAATGAATTTGGTCGAAGCGAATTTTTCCGCCCAAGAAGGCCGCCACCGATACCTCATTGGCCGCATTCAACACCGCTGTCGTGCCTTGTGGCGCACGAAGCGCCTGCCAAGAAAGATGCAGACCGGGGAAACGTGCCGCGTCGGCTTCTTCAAAAGTGAGTGCTGCCAATTGGGCGAAGTTTAGCTTCGGAGTTCCGCTTTCGATGCGCTCCGGCCAGGCGAGGCCGACCGCAATCGGAACCCGCATGTCGGGGGTGCCAAGCTGGGCAATGATCGACGCATCGACGAACTGCACCATCGAATGGATGATCTGCTGCGGATGGATCACGACCTTGATCTGCTCGGGCGTGAGGTCGAACAGCCAGCGCGCCTCGATCACCTCGAGCGCCTTGTTCATCATCGTCGCTGAGTCGATTGAGATCTTGCGACCCATTGCAAAGTTCGGGTGCGCGCAGGCCTGATCGGGCGTGACATCGCGCAGCGTCTTCGGATCGCGCGTGCGGAATGGACCGCCCGACGCGGTCAGCAGAATGTGATCGACGCGGCGTGCCCAGGTCGAGGAATCCTCAGGCAGGCTTTGGAAAATCGCGGAATGTTCGCTGTCGATGGGCAGCAGCGTCGCGCCGCCCTGCTTCACCGCATTCATGAAGACCTCGCCACCGACGACGATGGCCTCCTTGTTGGCGAGCAGCAATCGCTTGCCAGCAAGCGCGGCGGCGATGCAAGGCGCAAGGCCCGCAGCACCCACGATGGCGGCCATCACAGCATCGACCTCGGGGTGCGAGGCGATCATGTCGAGCGCGTCCGCACTCTGAAGCACTTCGGTCGCAAGGCCATTGCCGCGCAGCTTGTCCGCCAGTTCGCGAGCGTAAGGCGCGCTTGCCATCACCGCGTAGCGTGGCTTGAACTGCGCGCATTGCGCGAGCATCAGGTCGACCTGCGTTGCTGCGGAAAGTGCAAAAATCTCGTATTGGTCCGGGTGGCGAGCCACCACATCCAGCGTATTGGTACCGATGGAGCCCGTGGAGCCCAGAACGGTCAGACGTTGTTTAGTCGTCGTCATGCAACTGCAAAGTAAGTGAGCATCATGGCCAGCGGCACAGCAGGCAGAATCGCATCAATGCGATCCAGCACGCCGCCGTGACCGGGCAGCAGATTACTGCTGTCCTTCATTCCAGCGCTGCGCTTGACCAGTGATTCCACCAGATCGCCCACCACGCTCATCGCAGCCATGAAGACAGCGCCCAACAACAGGAACCAATAGCCCTTGGCCGCCAGACGCGAATAGAAACTGGACACCGACACCTGATTGGAGGCATCGAGCGCGACCCAGACCACGGCGAGCACGATCACACCGATCATGCCGCCCCAGACACCTTCCCAGCTCTTGCCCGGGCTGATGGCTGGCGCCAGTTTGTTCTTGGTGAATTTGAGACCGAAGGTCCGACCAGCGAAGTACGCAAAGATGTCGGCTGCCCAGACCAGCACCAGAATCGACAGCAGAAAATTGATGCCGACATGACGAGCCTGCACCACCGCCAGCCATGCAACCCACAGAGCCAACACGCCGCCGATCAGTCGAATGGCCTTCGGGATATGCGGCCAGCCAGCCACGCCAGCCCTCAGCAGATAGGCACCACAGAGCACCCAGCAGGCACCCGCGATGGTCCAGAGCCAGGGCAAGGGCGTGCTGACCCAGCCAAGCTGCCAGCTCACGCCGCAAAGAATCAGACAAACGGCGCTGATCGCCAGCGCCGACGCGCCCTTCAGACCGTTCAGACGTCCCCACTCCCACGCGCCTGCCGACATGAAGACCAACAGAATGGCGGTAAACGGCAAGGTGTTTGAAGCAAACAGTGCCGGCAGCAGAATCGCCAGCAGCACCAAGGCTGTTATGACACGTTGTTTGAGCATCCGTCAGCCCCTTCCGATTCTCGAATGATCGACCGATTCGGTGGCCGTCAGGCCAGCAATCCCGATGATCGCGATGAAGATTTCTGAACCTGCGCCGAGGTTTTGCCAAAGCGACGCTCGCGCGCGGCAAAGGCGGCGATGGCCTCGTCCAGCGCCGCTTCATCGAACTCAGGCCAGAGACGGTCGCTGAAATACAGCTCCGAATAGGCGCATTGCCATAGCAGAAAGTTGCTGATGCGCATCTCGCCGCCCGTACGGATCAACAAGTCAGGATCCTCAACGAAGGACAACGCCATCGCCCTGTCGAGGCTGAGCTCGGTGATGGCTTCGCCACGCGCAGCCAATTGGGCAGCCGCCTGCGCAATGTCCCATCGTCCGCCGTAGTTGAAGCAGACATTGAGAATCAAACGCGTGTTGCCAGCGGTAAATGCCTCGGCCTGCTGCAGGCCTTCACGCACCTTCTCGGACAGGCTCGCCTTGTCGCCCACGAAATGCAGTTGAACGCCGTCCTTGTGAAGCTGCGGCACCTCGCGCGAAAGCGCCTTGGCGAGCAGATCCATCAGACCCGAGACTTCATCGGCGGGACGGTTCCAGTTTTCGGACGAGAACGCGAAGACGGTGAGCACACCCACACCGCGCTCGGCACAGGCACGGGCGCAGCGACGCAGCGAATCCACCCCCTGCTTGTGTCCCGCAAGACGCGGCAGCAGACGGCGAGTGGCCCAGCGGCCATTGCCATCCATGACGACGGCAATGTGATGCGGAACCACGCTTGAGGAAGATGACATGGGCAAAGAAGCGATGACGATCCGATCTGCCGATCAGATGGCCATGATTTCCTGCTCTTTCGACGCGACGAGCGCGTCGATGTCGGCAATGTGCTTGTCGGTCAGCTTCTGCACTTCGGCTTCCGAACGCTTCTGATCGTCTTCGGAAGCTTCCTTGTCCTTGACCAGTTTTTTCACGCTTTCATTGGCATCGCGGCGCAGATTGCGGATCGCGATCTTGGAGTTCTCGCCCTCGGTGCGCGCCAGCTTGGTCATTTCCTTGCGGCGCTCTTCCGACATCGCGGGCATCGGCACGCGGATCAGATCACCCAGCGAAGCGGGGTTCAGGCCCAGTTCGCTTTCGCGAATCGCCTTTTCGATCTTGGCGCCCATGGGCTTTTCCCAAGGCTGAACGCTGATGGTGCGTGAATCGAGCAAGGTCACATTGGCCACTTGCGACAGCGGCACCATCGAGCCGTAGTACTCGACGTGAATGGTGTCGAGCAGCTGCGGGTTGGCGCGGCCGGTGCGGACCTTGGAAAGATTGCTCTTGAGCGCCTCGATGGACTGGTCCATCTTGGTCTGGGTGGTTTTCTTGATATCGGCGATGGTCATATTGTTCTCCTCAGCCTGCAACGCGTTGAAACGCAAGTCACGAATGCTGCAAAGCCCTCAAGCGTACACCAGAGTGCCTTCGTCTTCACCCATAACCACTCGCTTGAGTGCGCCGGGCTTGATGATCGAGAAAACGCGGATCGGCAGACGCTGGTCGCGGCACAGCGCGAAAGCCGTGGCGTCCATGATGCCGAGGTTGCGGTTGATCGCCTCATCGAAGGTCAGCGTGGCATAGCGGGTAGCAGTGGGATCTTTTTGTGGGTCGGCCGTGTACACGCCGTCCACCTTGGTGGCCTTGAGCACGAGCTCGGCACCGATTTCCGCACCGCGCAGAGCTGCTGCGGTGTCGGTCGTGAAGAAGGGATTGCCGGTGCCGGCTGCGAACACCACCACCTTGCCTTCTTCGAGGTATTGCAGCGCCTTGGGGCGCACATAGGGCTCAACCACCTGCTCGATGGCAATGGCGGACATCACACGTGCGGTGAGACCCTGCTTGTCCATGGCATCCGCCAGCGCCAGCGCGTTCATCACGGTGGCCAGCATGCCCATGTAATCCGCCGTGGCGCGATCCATGCCGACAGAACCGCCAGCCACGCCACGGAAGATGTTGCCACCACCAATCACCACCGCCACCTGCACGCCAAGGCGCGTGATTTCGGCAACTTCTTCCACCATCCGCACGATAGTCGCGCGGTTGATGCCGAACTGATCGTCCCCCATCAGCGCCTCACCAGACAACTTGAGCAGAATGCGCTTGTGAGCTGGTTTGGCGATGGTCATGGGGGGTTCTCCGTAAGGCTAAAAATGAAAAAATGATGGTTGGGGGGCTATGGCGTCTGAAAAATCAGGCGCCAGCCTTCGCGGCTGCCACCTGGGCGGCCACTTCTGCTGCAAAGTCGTCAGCCTTCTTCTCGATGCCTTCGCCCACGACGTACATCGTGAAGGCCTTGATCGTGGTGTTGGCAGCCTTGAGCATCTGCTCGACGGTCTGCTTGCCGTCAGCAGCCTTCACGAAGACCTGGTTGTACAGGGATACTTCCTTCAGGTACTTCTGCACCGAGCCTTCGACCATCTTGGCGGCGATGTCAGCTGGCTTGCCGGACTCTTCAGCCTTGGCAGCAGCGACCGAGCGCTCTTTCTCGATCAGGTCGGCAGGCACGTCGGCGGACGACAGTGCCACTGGCTTCATCGCGGCGATGTGCATTGCCACGTCCTTGGCGGCAGTCGCGTCACCTGCGTACTCGACCATCACGCCGATGCGTGTGCCGTGCAGGTAGACAGCCAGATCGCCGCCGTCGAAACGCTTGAAGCGGCGGAACGACATGTTCTCGCCGATCTTGCCAATCAGGCCCTTGCGGACTTCTTCGAGCGTCGGGCCGAAGCCGTCCTGCTCGTATGCCAGTGCGCCCAGAGCAGCCACGTCAGCGGGGTTCTTTTCAGCGATCAGCTTGGCTGCGGCGTTGGCCAGAGCGATGAAGCTGTCGTTCTTCGACACGAAGTCGGTTTCGCTGTTCACTTCGATCATGGCGCCGGTTTGGCCAGCCACGAATGCAGTGATCACGCCTTCAGCTGTCACGCGGGAGGCAGCCTTGCCAGCCTTGGTGCCCAGCTTGACGCGCAGCAGCTCTTCAGCCTTGGCCATGTCGCCATCGGCTTCGGTCAGAGCCTTCTTGCATTCCATCATCGGCGCGTCGGTCTTCGCGCGGAGTTCAGCGACCATGCTTGCGGAAATTGCCATCGTATTTCTCCAGAATCTGTTCAGTTCGTTACGGTTTGCAGGCTAAAAAAAAGGGGGCTCATCAGAGGCCCCGCTTTTCTTCGCGACGAGTCGCGCGGCCTGGTCTATTTAGGCAGCGGCTTCGTCCACTTCCACGAATTCGTCGGAGCCTTCGGCAGCAACTGCCTTGACCACTTCGTTGACCGCATTGGCGCGGCCTTCGAGGATTGCGTCAGCGATGCCACGTGCGTACAGCGTCACGGCCTTGGCAGAGTCATCGTTGCCGGGGATCACGTAGTCGATACCTTCTGGGGAGTGGTTCGTGTCAACCACACCGATCAGGGGAATGCCCAGCTTCTTGGCTTCGGCAATGGCGATCTTGTGGAAGCCCACGTCGATCACGAAGATTGCGTCTGGCAGAGCGGCCATATCCTGAATACCACCGATGTCACGCTCGAGCTTGCTCAGTTCGCGCGAGAACACCAATTGTTCCTTCTTGCTCATGGCTTCGAGACCGGTTTCCTGCTGAGCCTTCATGTCCTTCAGGCGCTTGATGGAAGTCTTCACGGTCTTGAAGTTGGTCAGCATGCCGCCCAACCAGCGTTGGTCAACGAAAGGCACGCCGGCGCGCTGTGCTTCTTCCTTCAGGATCTCACGGGCTTGACGCTTCGTGCCGACCATCAGGATGGTGCCACGGTTGGCAGACAGTTGCTTGACGAACTTCTGCGCATCCTGGAACATCGGCAGCGACTTTTCCAGGTTGATGATGTGAATCTTGTTGCGGTGACCGAAGATGAACGGAGCCATCTTGGGGTTCCAGAAGCGGGTTTGGTGGCCGAAGTGGACACCGGCTTCCAGCATTTCGCGCATAGTAACGGACATAGTAATACTCCAAAGGTTGGGTCTTAAATCCAGCCCCGATTAATCACCGCAAAGCACTTGAGCCTCGCGACAACACCTTGACGGGGCCGGTTTGCGATTGCTTTGCACCCTGTCGCACACATTGCTGAATCTGCATTCAGCAAAGGCGACACTCGGCAAAACCCTAGGATTCTAGCACGAGACACAGACAGGTCCGAACGAATTCACAGCACCAACCCTCAAAGGCCCGTTCGACATCACCCCGGCATGCCTGCTCCATGCTTGCAGCAACCAGCCTCAGCCTTGGATGTTTTGCATTTCAGCCATGCCCTTGTCACCAATATCGGCGACCGTACAGGGACCGTGAACCGACTCTTCACGAACCGGAATTGTGCATGGGCGCCGGTTCACTTTAGTTCACTGTTGTTTGCCTGCTGCCAAAAATTTGCGCGCCTGACTGACGCGTGAGCCTCTTCAGCCAGCGCACAATGCAAGGCTTTGCCACAATGGCGCGACTGGAATCAGGCGCACTTCACCCTGCTTGCATCGACACCGCACGACCCGCTTGGGTGGCATCACTGTACGAAATAATTGAGATTTCATGGAAATAGCCATTGTGGGCGCTGGCATCGTGGGAGTCGCCACCGCTTATGAACTGGCATGCGACGGACACCAGGTCACGGTGTACGAACAGCGCAGCGCCGCCGCCGAAGAAGCCAGCTTTGCAAGCTCCGGGCTGCTCGCGCCCTCTTTGCTGATTCCGTGGGCCAGTCCCGCGGTCGGCATCCACGCCAGCAATCTGCTCTGGGGACGACAGCCAGCCTTTCGCATGGCGCGTGGAGCTGGACTCAGCGAGTACCGATGGCTCAGGCAGTGGCGCAAGGCAGGTCGCACGCCCTCTGCGCTCGCAACCCTGCAGGCGCTGGAGCGACTGGGGCAGTTCAGCCTCGAGCGCACGCTCAAGCTCGTCAAGCTGTTTCAGGTCGACATTGAACCGAGCCAGGGCACACTTGTGCTGCTGCGCCACAAGAACGACGTCAAGAAGATCCACCCCGCAATCGAAGTGATGAATGAGGCTGGCCACGCCCTCAGCGAAATAGACGCTGATGCAGCGCGCCTGATCGAGCCCGGACTCGCCACCGACACACCACTGACCGGCGCGCTGTACGCGAGCAAGGGCGAGGCCGCCAACTGCCGCCTGTTCGCGCAGGTGCTGCGCTACGCGGCACAGGAGTATGGCGTCAAATTCCGCTTCAACGCACAGGTGAAGTCCATCACCACCCATCCCACAGGCGTGCAGATCACCGGCGAGCCCGCGCCTCGTCGCGCGGATGCCGTCGTGCTCTGCGCGGGTCTAGCCAGCGCCGCACTGCTGCGCGGTCAGGGCGTGAACCTGCCGATGGCGCCGGTGTACGGATACACCATCAGCGCACCGTTGCGCGAAGACACCCATGCGCCGCAAGGTACCGTGATTGACCCACTGCACCGCATCACCATTTCCAGGCAAGGCATGCGCGTGCGCGTCTCCGGCGGAGCCGAACTGGGCTACGGCGGGGGAGAGCATCACTCCGACACGTTGCAGAAACTCTATCTCGCGCTCTCGGGCTGGTTTCCAGGTGGTGCGCAACTGTCGTCGTCGCAGGTGCAGATCCTGCGCGGCGCACGCCCCACCCTGCCCGATGGTGCACCCGCGCTGGGCGCAAGCGGCATTCCGGGCGTCTGGCTAAATGCCGGTCACGGTGCCAGCGGCTGGGCGCTCGCCTGCGGCAGCGCGCGGGCACTGGCCGACCGCATTGCACAGGCCGCACCCGCGATCGAGCTCGACATGTTCGGCGTCAACCGTTTCTAGTCGCCGCAACGGCATCCGTCCCGCACAATGCGGGGATGCTGCTGCGCGTTCATTTCGATCAGGATCACCCGCTCCACAACACAACCGCCACACGGACGCTCGAGGCCGTGGGCATCGCCGCCACCGGACCACATGTGCTGATGCAGCGCGCCGGTGCCGCCGCAGCCCGGCTCGCAGCAGCCATCGCTCCGCACGCGCAGCGGATCTGGGTGGCCTGCGGGGCGGGCAACAACGGTGGCGATGGCCTGGAAGCCGCCGCGCTGCTGCGCAACCAGCGACGCAACGTCAGCGTGAGCTGGCTGGGCTCGCCTGAATCCGCATCCGACGACACCCGAAAGTCATGGCAGAGAGCCATCGACAGCGGCGTGCGTTTTCTGGATGAACCCCCAAGCGATCTCGGTGAAGAGGATCTGTGCATCGACGCGCTGCTCGGCATTGGCCTGTCGGCGGGCAACACCGCACGCCAGCCGTCACCCGAATTACTGCGTCTACTGTCGGCCATCCGCACCACCCGCGCCACCGTGCTGTGCATTGATCTGCCGAGTGGCCTGATTGCAGATTCGGGCCAACTGGCACCAGGTTTCGAGCAGCCCGCGAGCGACACGGCAAGCATACCAAGCGCTCGCCACACCCTGAGCCTGCTGACGTTGAAACCCGGCCTCTTCACCGGCGCTGGCCGTGACGAAGCGGGTACAGTCTGGCTCGACGATCTGGATCTGAACCACGGCGATCTCCCTCCATCCGCCCTGCTCGCAGGCGCTCCACCCAGTTCGCACCGCCTCCATGCCAGCCACAAGGGCAGTTGGGGCGATGTCGCCGTCGTCGGCGGAGAGGGTTTGCGGGAGCGCGGCATGGGCATGACGGGCGCAGCCCTGCTTGCCGCGACGGCTGCACTGCACGCCGGAGCAGGTCGCGTGATGCTCGCGCCGCTCGCTGCCGATCTGCTGCAGCCGCCCGCCGATCAACCGGAAATCATGCTGCGCCGCTTCGGCATGCTGGAGCTTGAAAGGATCACCGTCGTCTGCGGCTGTGGTGGCGGCGAGGCGGTGCGCCCCGTGCTGCCCGAGGTACTGCGCAGATCTCTGCGACTGGTGCTCGATGCCGATGCGCTCAACGCCATCACCATTGATCCGGCACTGCAGGCCCTGCTGCTGGCGCGTGCGAGCAACCCATCGCACATGACAGCGATGACGCCCCACCCGCTTGAAGCCGCGCGCCTGCTGGGCACCGATACTGCCGCTGTTCAGGCCGACCGCCTTGCAGCCGCGCAGCAACTGGCCGACCGCTTCGCCTGCATCGTGATCCTCAAAGGCTCGGGCAGCATCATCGCCGCCCCGCGCACAACGCCCTGCATCAACCCCACCGGCAATGCACGCCTTGCAACCGGCGGAACCGGCGATGTGCTGGCGGGACTGCTGGGCGCACGCCTCGCATCGATCAGCAACGATGCAAGATTGCACACACAGGCATTTGCCGCGACGCTATCGGCCTGTTGGCAACACGGACTGATGGCCGATGAATGGCCGACGAACAGTGCCCTGACGGCATCCGGACTGGCCAGACAACTGACTTCATAGGTGGTTTTGTCGGCTGCACCCCACACAACAGTAATCAACCGTAAATTGCATCTCCGTCCTCAGTTACAAGTCCTCGTCCGACACGATTTCTCCCAAGTCGGGTGTTCCAATAGAGTCAGTTAGTCAACGAAATTGCTAGGTAAAACGTTGATTGACTGTATTCCATTGATTTCTTTTTTCCGAGGACCCTGTCATGAACCGCAACGTCCGCCAAGGATCGCGCGCGCTGGCAGCCTTCACGGTGACGGTAGCTTTGGCTGTAGCGGCCACTGCCATGACGTTGATTCCCGATGAGGCTGTGCAGTCCGTCGATTCGCTGACAACAGCAAATACGCAGCTGGACAAACTGCTGAGCGCAGAACTGTTCAACTGAAGCACTAACGGGGGCCGGGCGTATTTCACGCCGCCCGGCTTTGTTTGATCACGCTCCCACTCAAGGCCTCTTCTCGGAGGCCTTTTCATTTCTGATTTCATTTCCATTTCTGGATGGCTCAGGCTGCCCCTGCTGCTGCACCAGTGCCATGCGGCGCTCCAATACCGACACCAGTTCGGTATCGCCAATCGCCCTGGCCCGCTCGGCTCGCAGGTTCAGCCAGCCGAGCAGCGCGTGGCTCCAGCCCTGAGCGGATGCCGTATCGCTCGCCGTGACCAGCGTGTCCGGCGTTGCACGTCCAGCCTTGAGCGCCACGCCCGCAGCCACCAGTTGCGACAGCGGATCTGCCATCGAACCAATTGCGTTCACGTCGGCGGCCGCCTTGCGCTGAGCCTCCGGCAGCAGTGCGACCTGCATGGCCGAAAGGGATCGCCCAGCCAGATATTCCGCATAGGCCAATTCGGCAGGCTGGGCATCGGCGCGCAGGCGCTCAAAGCCGCTGCAAACTTCCAACTGCGCACCCGCAACCTGCGCGGCACAGCGACTCAGCTCCACGCGCGCCAATTGCTCGAGGCTCCCGGTGCGTGAGACCTCGCTGCGCGCGGTGCGCCATTCCTGATCGGCCACGCGCATCTTGCCGGACAGTTGGGCATCCGTAGCGCGCTGCACCGAGCCGTAGGAGTTGATCTTCCAGTCTGGCACGGGCGGCTTGTCGGCGCAGGCGGCCAGCGCCAACACAACCGCTGCCAGCAGCCAGCGCGATCGATGAGAAAAAGGATGTGCGATGCTCATGGCAGTTTCAGCTCCGAGTCCTTCGCAAACGGCCATTTGCGGTTGATATCGTTCAGCAGGCTCTCCACCTTGCGCAGATTGGCATCGACCTCGCTACGCAGCGCACCGAGATCCGTCGTCGCCTCGTTCGCGTTGGCGGCAATGCCCTGGGCCTCGACCAGCACCGCGTCGATCTTGGTAAGGCTCTGGCGGGTGTCGGTCAGCAGGCCATTGAGCTGCAGCACCGCACCACGCACGTCCTGCACCAGCCCGGCATCCTTGCCCGCGCCGAAGACCTGCTTGTCCGCCTTGGCCACCACGCCATCCATGCGCGCGAGCAGCTGGTTGATGCGGTCCAGCGTGATCGCCACCTTCTTCGAATCGGCCTCGTTGCCGGTCAGCACCTTGAGCGCCCCACCCGGCCCATTCAGGCTTTCGGTGAGCGAACGCACGTTCTCGACCACGCCACCCAGCGCCGAGCCCTGGCTGGTCATGGCGTTGAGGTTCTCCAACAGTTCGCGCGCCTGCGCCATGAGCTGGGGGATCTCGGCCGTCGCGTCGCCGCGCAGCACCGGGCGCATGGCGCCGTCCTCGAGCTGCGGATCGGTCAAGATGCCGCTGTAGGCCTTGATGGTCGTGCCGCCGACGATGCCGCTCACCAGCGTGAACACGCTGGTCGAGCGCAGCCAGTGCGCGTCCTTGCGCGGCACGTCGATGAGGATGTGGACTTCCGCGTTGTCTGCCAGCTCGATCTTGCGCACGCGGCCAATCGGAAAGCCCTGAAAGGTCATATCCATGCCGACCGACACGCCCTGCGAATCGTCCGCCGTGAGAACAAGCCGTTGCGTGGGCTCGAACACGCCGCGCGCATACATCAGATAGATCGCCGCACCGACGACCAGCAGCATGGTGAACAACAGCATCGCCACCGCCTTGCGCTCGAGGTTCGCGACGGGGCGCAGCAGCTCGTCGCTTTCCATCGGCGGCAGCGGGCCATGCACCGGCTCTCGTTCTTTTTCGGGTTCTGTCATATTTATAAGGCCCTGATTTTCATCGTCCGGGTCAGTAGTAGTTGCCCACCAGCGAGGCGGCCTCGATGAGCAGCAGCACGGCAAACATACGCGCGAGCCCTCCGAGTTCGGAATCGAGCTGGCGCGGCATGCCGTTGCGGTCGGTGCGTGCATCCGCGTATAGCCCCTCAGCCATCGGGATCAGTGCAATCGCGAGGCTGAAGAACACGGTCTTGAACGCGAAGATGAAGGTGATCTGAGGCGTGAACACATGACCGAACATGCGCGTGTAGAGCGGCAGACCTGCCGTGCTGAGTCCATACACCCCCACATAGGCCATGAGCAGCGCGACCACGCACGACAGCGCCGCCAGCGTCACGCTGGCGTAAATGCCTGCAATCACGCGTGGCAACAGCTCCACGCGAATCGGGTCGGCCCCGTGCGCACGCAGTGCATCGAAATGACCAGACTGCTGCATCAACGCGAGCTTGGTGCCGTTGGGAATGGTGGCGCGCATCGCCACGAACAATGCGGCAGTCAGCGGAATCAGCTCCAGCACCAGCACGCGGATCACCATCTCGAGCGCATAACGCGACAGGCCGTAGCTCTGCGCCGTGACCACCACGATGCGCGTGATCACCAGACTCAGCAGCGCCGCCAGCAGCGTGTGGCCGATGAGGATGGGGGCCGTCTCCAGATACATGTGCCGGGCCAGACGCCAACGCGTGGCGCGGTTGTAGCTCGACGGCGAAAGCATCAGCACCAGCACCACGGCGCCCAAGTAAACGATGCGCCACCAGGACACGGCCCAGCCACGCACCATGGCCCAGATGCGGTCCGGCAGTTCAACAACGCCCTGTGCTGCACTCATGCTTTGATCATAGCGGGACAGCCGCTGCGCGGGCGTCAGACATGGCGCTTGCGTGCAGGCTGCGGTTGTGGTGCTGGCACCGGATCCGCGTCGGCGCGCTCGTGCAGCGCCTCGATCACGTGGCAGTGCCCGCCCGCGCCGTCACAACGCCCGCGCAGCGAGAGCAGCTCCTGCTCCAGCGTCTGCAGCTCGCCTAGCCGGGTGCGCACATGCTCCAGATGTTCGTCAAGAGTCACGCAGGCGGCATGCGCATCGTGCTCTTCGGCTCCATCGAGCGCCAGTAGCGAGCGCACCTCACCCAGCGACATGTCCATCGCGCGGCACAGCCGCACGAAACGCAAACGATGAATTTCGTCGTCGTTGTACAGCCGGTACTGGTTGTCCGCCCGTGACTGGGCTGGCAACAGCCCTTCCTTCTCGTAATAACGAATGCTGGCTGCCGAAATGCCGGACAGGCGTGCGGCATCTCCGATACGGTATTGGGGGCTTTGAATGGACATCGCTTGACCTTCAAGTGACTTCAAGGTTTCCAATCATGACATGAGCCAAAGCACCCCACTTCCAGAATCCCCTGCAAGCCATGGTCATGATCACAAGGGTCACGACCATGGCCATCAGCACGATCATGCATCCCACGCTGCCGCCACAAAGAAGAAGACGGCTCCGCCCGCTATGGGCTGCGGGGCCTGCTGCGGCGGCGACACGTCTGCCCAGGCCGAAGGCGACGACGACCACGCGGGCCACGACCACGGCGTGCTGCCTGGCTGGCCGCGCATCTACGCGGCACTGGCGGTCGCGCTGGGCGCAGAGGTCGCGCACTGGTATGAGCTGCAGTACGTGGGCATGGCGCTTGCCGTCATCGCCATTCTGCTATCGGGCCTCGGCGTCTACAAGGCGGGCATCCAGAGTCTTTTGAAGCTCAAGCTCGGCATCCATGCGCTCATGGCCGTGGCGGTGACCGGCGCTTTCCTCATCGGCCAATGGCCCGAGGCGGCTATGGTGATGGCACTCTACGCAGCAGCCGAGCGCATCGAAGACCAAGCCATGGACAAGGCGCGCAACGCCATCCGCAGCCTGCTCAATCTCGCGCCCGAGACCGCCGACGTAATGCAAGCCGACGGCCGCATTCAGAAGACCGCCGTGAGCGATGTGCCCATGGGCGCGACGGTGCGCGTCGCCCCCGGCGCGCTGGTTCCGCTCGACGGCACCGTCACGCAGGGAGAAAGCGCCGTCAATCAGGCCCCGATCACCGGCGAAAGCCAACTGGCCGACAAGGCCGTGGGGGATACGCTCTATGCGGGCAGCGTCAATCAGAATGGCGAGCTGCAGATGCAGGTAACCGCCCCACCTGGCAACACCCTCCTCGCGCGCATCGTGCACGCCGTCGAAGAGGCCCAGGCCTCGCGGGCGCCCACGCAGCGCTTTGTTGACCGCTTCGCCCAGGTCTACACTCCCATCGTCTTCGTGCTGGCCTTGCTGCTGGCTGTGCTGGCGCCGCTGGTCGCCAACTGGTCCTGGCACGACTCGATCTACCAGGCCCTCGCCCTGTTGGTGATCGCCTGCCCTTGTGCGCTGGTGATCTCCACACCCGTCACTGTCGTGAGCGCGCTCACCGCCGCCGCCAAGCGCGGCATCCTGATCAAGGGCGGCAGCGCGCTCGAAGAGGCCCGCAAGCTCAAAGTCATCGCCCTCGACAAGACCGGCACACTGACCACCGGCAGCCCCGCCCTCGTGCAATGGCAGGCAATTCGCGCTGGCAACGGTGAGGACGCAGCTCACATTGCCTGGCAGTTGGCCAGCCGCTCGGACCATCCCGTCTCGCGTGCCATCGCGACGGGGCTCGCGCAGAAGTTGCCCGCACAAATCGACAACAACGTGCAAGATCTCAAGGCTCTGCCCGGTCGTGGCGTGGAAGGCAGCATCTTCGGGCAGCGCTATGTGCTGGGCAACCTGCGCGTAATGCGCGAAATGGGCGTGGCCGACGACGCGCTGGACAAGCAACTCGACGAGCAGGAAAAGCAAGGCCGCACCGTCACGCTGCTGGCGGATGAGCGCTCGGTACTTGCCTTTTTCGCTGTGGCCGACCCGCTGCGCAGCACCTCGCGCGAAGCGGTCGAACAACTCAAGTCCTTGGGCGTCGAGCCTATCGTGCTGAGCGGCGACAACCCCTCCACCGTCAAGGCCGTGGCCGCCGAGGCCGGTATCGCCGACGCGCGTGGCGGCCTGCTGCCGCACGACAAGCTCGAACTGCTCGCCGACTTCCAGAAAACCAAAGGCCCCACCGCCATGACTGGCGACGGCATCAACGACGCCCCCGCCCTCGCCAAGGCCGATGTCGGCTTCGCCATGGGCGGAGCCCACTCCACCGGCATGGCCATGGAAACTGCAGCCGTCGTCCTCATGAACGACGACCTGCGCCGCATCCCCGATACCGTGCGCCTCTCGCAATCGGCGCACAGCATCCTGTGGCAGAACATCAGCCTCGCACTCGGCATCAAAGTAGTGTTCTTCATCCTCGCCCTCACAGGGAACGCAACCATGTGGATGGCCGTGGTGGCGGACATGGGGGTTTCGTTGCTGGTGGTGGCGAACGGGCTGCGACTGAGGAACTGGACAGGCAAGTAGATCCCAGCGATCACATCAGCATTCGGCTCACGGGTGGAGTCGCGGATTCAGCCCGAAAGCCGGACGTCGTCACCACCACGCAGTCTCCGAGTCATGTCCGACAACTGACATGCATACGTGCTGATGCTGCCCAGCATGCGCTCAACCCCCCTGTCCAATCGGTGCAACGCATCTCCACACGCATTCACCGCATTGGCGGAAAGTACAACAAGCCGTTCATGAACCGCATGGGCCAGCGCAGCATGCAAGTTGACATAACCGACGACCAAATCATGCATCCCGGCATCCACTGAGTGGGTCGACAACACTTCGTAGCCTGCCCCAGCGGGAACTTCAAATACCGGGCCAACAGCGGGGGCCACTACATAGCCACAAAGAAGTTCACTTGCCTGCCGCTCGAACGCTATGTTCGACAACCGCTCGACGTCAGCACATGCAGCCTGCACATCGCGATGAGGCGCGTGTTGCTCCAACACTCGCTGCAGTTCGGGAATGACTTCGCGCCATACCCGTTGAACAATGCGTGCTTCTCGCGACTCCAGTGCATCGCGCTCCGCATGCAGCACTTGCCTCAAGTCCTCCAGTGCGGGCACCAGATTGGATTGCAGATCACCCAGCACATGCTCCTGCAGGTGATGCATCATTACCTCGGCGGGCTTACGCTGTTTGTAGGCCGAAGCGGGCTCAGCGATGTCCAACAGCGCGGCATACAGGCGTTCAAAACCGGCGTCGGCCATGGCGTCGGCCGTTTGCCCTTGCGTGCTCGCCATGTGGACAGAGAGGGAAAGCGACGCTTTCAACCAGGCGGTATCCACGTTCATGGTTCTGAGCTTGTCCAGCGCACGCTCCCGAACATCCACTTCCTGCAATGCGCGATTGGCTTGGGTCTTGTTGCGAAGGCACTTGACGATTTTCCCGTCGATTTCATCTTCCTCGATACAGTCGCTGCGGGTGACGATGGGCAGCAAAGGCTTTCCGCGACGCAGTTCGCGGCCCAGCTCATCAAGCTCCTGCACCTGGCCGGGCGACGTGGAGCTGGTCAGCCACAGTACGGCATCGGCACTGTCGAGAAAACGCCGCGTCAGATCACCATTGTCCTCGGTGACGGAATGCAGGCCGGGTGTATCCAGCAGCACCAATCTCTCACCCAGACAAACGCCCTGCAGATGGGCGGTGGTCTCCGTCGCACCTTCGTGAAAACACTGCACTGCATCCACGATCTGACCTGCATCCAGACGAAAGAACCGCGCGCTGTGGCCCTGCCGACGAAAGCGTTCGGCGAGGAAGTTGCACAGCGAACTCTTGCCCGCGTTGAACTTGCCGAAGACCAGCAGCATGACCTTGTCGTCGAATGCGCTGGCCAGCGATTGCGCTGGCTGAAGCTCTGCCCACTGCACGGCCCATCGGGCCTCGCCGGATTTCATCTCGCGATTGAGGGCCTGCACTTGCCGTGCCAACGTGCTGTCTGGCCGCAATCCGGCATGGTCCAGATCATTGCTCCCAAGCACCTGCACCAAGTCCGCGAGCCAGCTCGCCATCCCCTCGAGGACGGGCTGAAGATCTCGAGCCTCGACACCGAAGGCGCTGGACGCGGCGATGAAGCGCTGCTCCCAGGCGTTCATGAGCGCTCCAGACGGTGCAACGCCGCCAAGGCTTTGTCGATGTCAGCGAGACGGGCGGCACCATCGGCCAACTGTCGGGCCAGAGACACGCGGTCTTCCGACCATTCAAAATAGCGCCCGAAGTCCTGCGCCAGCCTTGCTCGCCCCTCCGGATCACAGAAGATGCGGCGCAGGTCGTCGCGATATTTGACCGACACGCCCATGACGGCGACCATCACCGTGTCGAGACTGCGCACCGAGGTTTGCTGCGCCTGCGGCAGTCCCACGACCCCGTGCCGCACCAGATGCGCGTTGATGGCAATGCAGGCGCGCGAGTACGCAATCTGTATGTGGGCCCGCTCGCGCTTGCCTGCCGTGAGTTTGAACATGTTCTCAAAGGAGTCGGGCACCAGCGCCTGATCGGGGCCGCTGACGTCGAGCACCGGCTGCAGGTCGTCCTGCACCTTGTCGAGCACGGCCAGCAATCCGTCATCAAACTCCAGCCGCTGGCGCTCTTGAAGTGCGCACAGTGCCTCATTGCGTAATTCCTCGGTCACCTGCAGGCTCAGCAGTTCGTCCTGGATTTCACCGAACAGCAGGTTGGATTCGTGCACACGCGCCCAGGGCACTCCCGCCATCGCCTTGCGCAGCGCTTCCTGCAATGCAGGAATGCCGCTTTTCTGAATCAGCAGTTGCTTTCCCTGCTCCACGCCCTGTCGATGGCGGCTAGCAGATACCAAATGCAGCGCAAGGTCCGTCGACTGCACGCGGATGGCTGCCACCACCTTGTCCACATGCGCGTCGTCGGACAGTTGATCCACCTGCGTCAGCACGAACAAGGTCTGACGCAAAGTGCGCTTCTGATCCGCGCGCAGCACTTGAAGCAAGTCGCGCTCAACAGCATCCAGTTCGCCCTCCTTGGCGGCATGAACGAACAGGCGGATGTCGGTCTCAAGCCAGGTAGCCCGGTGCGAATGGTCGTCATCCGCTTGCGCCACATCGGCATCCAATCCCGGAGCATCGAGCCAACGCGCTTCCTGCTGTACATGCTCAGCCAAGGCCACCGTCTCTCGCCGGTCTGCCACAGCGAAAATGTCGCTGCCCATCAGCTCATTGAGCAGGCGGCTTTTGCCGTGGTTGTATTTACCGATCACCGTGACGGTCGGTTTGGCTTCATGCCGCGCCAGAATGTGCAGACGTGCCATGTCATGGGCACGCGCGGGCAGCACCGCAAGTACATCGTTCGCCGTCCGTTCGACATCATTCACTGCCATCTCCATCACACACTCCTTCATTTCACTTTCGCGGGGCGACCGAAAATCCAATACGACGCCATGCCAAACACCACGCCCCAGAAGGCCGCGCCCAATCCGAACAGCGTCATGCCCGAAGCCGTCGCCAAAAACGTAATGACCGCTGGCTCGACATAAGCGGCCTCGTCCGCGACGATACGGATGTTGGACACAATGGCCCCTATCAGCGCCAACCCGGCCAGCGCGGCAATCAGGGCCGCAGGAACGGCCGTGAACACCTGCACGATGGTCCCCGCGAACGTGCCACCGATCAGATAGAACACTCCGTTGGCAATGCCCGCCACGTAGCGCTTTCCGGGATCGGAGTGGGCATCCTTGCCCGTGCACAGCGCCGCCGTGATCGCCGCCAGCACGATGGTGATGCCGCCAAAGCACGCCGTCAGAAGCGACGCGAGGCCGGTGCCTGCCACCACGGCTCTGGATGGCACGCGATAGCCCGCGAGTTGCAGAACGGCCATGCCCGGCAGGTATTGCCCGGTGAGGCTCACGAGCACCAGCGGCACGGTGAAGCTGAAGAACACGCCGAAGTTGAATTGCGGCGCGACAAATACCGGATGGGCCATCGACAGGCCAAGCGCCTGCAGATGCGTCGTGCCCATGGCAAAGGCCACGGCAAAGCCGGTCAGCGCCACGACGACAATGGTGTAGCGCGGCCACAATCGCTTGCCCGCCATGTAGGCCGCGAGCATCGCAAACACCAGAATCGGCGCATCGACGCTCACCCGAAATGCCTGCATGCCGAACTGGAACAGGATGCCCGCCATCATCCCCGCCGCAATGCCCTTGGGAATGAAATTCACGATCTTCTCGAACAGACCGGAGACGCCGATCGCAATGACGATGACTGCAGCCGTCAGGTAGGCGCCCACCACCTCGGGCATGGTGATGTTGGGCAGCAGACTCAGCAGCAAAGCCGTGCCCGGTGCGGACCAAGCGGTGATGATGGGTTGCCTGAGCCACCAGCTCAGCAGCAGCCCGCTTACACCGGCCCCCATCGAGATCGCCCAGATCCACGAGGTCAGTTCCGCGTTCGAGACATGGCCGACCTGCGCAGCCTGGATGAAGATGACGAGCGGGCCGGCGTATGAAATCAGCACCGCCAGAAAGCCCGCTACCCAGGCAGTGATGGGGACATCCTTGATCGCCATGCTTTCTCCTCGTGAAGCCCCTGGTGGATCGACTTCGCTCAATGCGATGCCGACAGTTCTGCCCCCGCCGCTTGATCACGGCTGAGCTTCAAGCTCAGCACTGCAATGCCCGCACCGATGAGCGGCACGGCCAGCGCCAGAAAGAAGCCCTGCGGACCGCCCGAGGCAAGAATACTCCCGCCGATGGCAGACCCCAGGATGGCCCCCGCGCGTCCCATGCCGATGGCCCAGCCCGTCGCCGTGGCGCGCAGCGCTGTCGGGTAAGCACCCACGATCAGGTAGTTCAGCGCGATCTGCTGGCCACCGACACCAAAGCCCGCCACTCCGATCAGAACGAACACCAGTGCCCAGTTCTGCCCCGCAAATCCCAGCCCCAACGCCACCAGAATGCCCACGGCGAACATGGCGACCAGCAGACGGCGCGTATCGACACGCGGCAGGAAGAAAGACAGCGGAATCGCGCAGATGATGAAGACTGCATTGACGATTACCGTGCCGAGCGGTGCGTCCGCCGCTGGCAGCCCTGCCGCCTTGAGTACCGTGGGAAGCCACGACAGCAGCATGAACCAAGCCACCCAGTTGAGCAGATAGATGGCCCAGATCGCCAGCGTCTTGCCCGCGTTGCCATCACTGAACAGCGCACGCACGCTGGCCCGCGCCACCGAAGCCTCCGGCACTGTGAAGCGCACACCCGCAGGCAGCGGGCGGCTGACGATCTTCGCCAGCACATTAGCGATGTAGCGTTGGCCGTGGTCATCACCGCGCGTTGCTCGGAAATACAGCGATTCAGGAAGCATCAGCGCAAGGAGCACCAGCATCGCGAGCGGCGCCACACCGCCGACGATGAAAATGCCTTCCCATCCAATCACCGGCAACATGCGAGCGGCCAGCAGTCCACCAAGCATCGCTCCGGCGGGCAGCCCGAGCAACACGCCAGTCATGATGGCGCCTCGATAGCGGGCCGGTCCGTACTCGGCAGCCAGAGCGAGCAGCACGGGAGTGCAACCACCCATACCCACCCCGGCGATGAAGCGCAGCACCAGAATATGGTTGGTGTCAGTGGACCACGCGGTAGCCAGCGTCGCGATTCCAAAGATCGCTAGACTCAGCATGATGGTCGGGCGACGGCCGATGCGGTCGCCCACCATGCCAAGCGTCATGGCACCGATGGTCATGCCGACGATGCCCGCCGTGAGAATCGGCGCCAGCGATCCCGCTGGCAAATTGAATGCCGCAAGAATGGCCGGTCCGGTGAAGGCAATGGCCTGCGTGTCAAAGCCGTCGAACAGCGCGATGACGAAGCACAGCGCCAACACTCTCCACTGAAATGCGCCGAGGCGTTCGTTGTCGATCAACGTCGGGATCGACCATTGGGTTGCAGCGTTCATCGCGCGACCCCGGACGCAGCAGGCGACGGAATCGGTGCCACCGCACCCGCTTCAGCACGAGGCCTGCGATACCACAGAATGAAGAAACCCATGGCCAGCGCCGCGACCAGTCCGGGGACGGCGAATACCAGAAAGTTCAGTTGTAGCGGCAGAGCCGCGGCCATGAGCCAGCCGCCGAGCAGTGGGCCAACGATGGCACCGGTGCGGCCGATGCCCGAGGCCCAGCCCAGTCCGGTGGAGCGGATGGCTTGCGGATAGAACTGCGCCGTGTTGGCGTACAGCAGGATCTGCGTGCCGATGGTCGTGGCACCCGCTATCGCGATCAGCAGGTAGAGGATGGGCATGGGGCTGTTGAAGCCCAGCAACGCGATGGCCACGGTGCCAACGGCGAAGAACGCGACCACCACTTTGGGCAGGCTGAATCGGTCACCCAGCCATCCGCCTGCAATCGCGCCGACCACGCCACCGAAGTTCAGCGCCAGCAGGAACGACAGGCTTGAACCCAGGCTGTAGCCCGCATTGGCCATGAGTTTCGGCAGCCACGAGCCCAGCGCGTAAACCATCAGCAGGCAGCAGAAAAACGACAGCCAGATCATGAAGGTGCCCATGAAGCGTTCCTGCCTGAACAGATCCAGCACGGGAACGCCAGCGCCTTTGGCTTCGGCCTGCACGAGTTGGGCGTTGGCATCGAGACGCACGTCCGGCGCCACCTGTGCGAGCATCTCACGCGCCTTGGCATGTTGCCCCTGACGCAACAGAAAACCGATGGACTCCGGCAGCTTCCACAGAATGAGGGGCAGGAGCACCAGCGGCACGGCGGCAGCGAAAAACATCGACTGCCAGCCATAGCGCGGCAGCATGTAGATACCCAGCCCCGCGCACAGCACCCCGCCCAGCGAGTAGCCGCTGAACATGATGGCCACGAGCGTGCTGCGCAGGCGCTTGGGCGCATATTCGTTCATCAGCGCGACGGCGTTGGGCATCAGTCCGCCGCAGCCCAGCCCCGCGATGAAGCGGAAGATGCCGAACTCGGTGGGCGTGGTCGCAAAGCCGCTCAGAAAGGTGGAAATGCTGAACAG
Organism: Diaphorobacter sp. HDW4A; assembly: GCF_011305995.1. GTDB lineage: Bacteria > Pseudomonadota > Gammaproteobacteria > Burkholderiales > Burkholderiaceae_C > Diaphorobacter_A. Next base: position 2,828,890 of record NZ_CP049910.1, read on the forward strand.
CACAAAGCTGATCGCCACGCCCTTTTTGCGGCCGATGCGGTCGGCCAGCGGGCCAAAGATGAACGCGCCGAACATCATGCCGAACAGCGCATAGCTGCCCAGCGCTCCGGCCTGTACGGGGGTCAGGCCCCATTCCTTCATCAGCACGGGCAGCACCGCGCCGTAGATGAACAGGTCATATCCATCGAAGACCAGCAGCAGTGCGCAGAGCCACATCACCATCCAGTGGAACTTGGTGAAGCGGGCGTTGTCGATGATCTGATTGACTTCTATCGTTTTCATGTCAGTGTCTCCGTTGTGTATGTCATGTACCGCTACTCGTATCCGGCAGCACCGCGACTGCCTTGATCTCGACGATGTAGCCCGGCGAGCCGCAGAGCATGTGCGCGCCGATGGCCGTCCATGCGGGCCTCGGATGCGTGGTGAGGTAGCGGTCGCGCACCTGCATGAACAGGGCTTGGTCGCGCAGGTCGGTGTGAAAGCTCGTCAGATCGACGATGTCGGCAAGCGACGCGCCTGCGGTCTCAAGCACCAGGCGCAGGTTCTCGAACGCCTGCACGATCTGCCCTTCGCGGTCGGCAACCAGCTGCATCGACGCATCGCGTCCGATCTGGCCGGATACGTAGATGGTGTTGCCCACCTTGAGGGCCGGTGCATAGCCCATCTTTTCGTAGACCGACTCCATCCCGACAGGGACGATGGCTTTTCGTTCTTGCATGGAAACTCCGTTGTCATTCAGTCAGCGAGGCGTGCTGACCCTCTATTCAAGGCCAGTGCGAGTCCATTGCTCGCAGTGCATAAAACTGGCGCAGCCCAAGCGAGGGCAGCCGAGCAAGGGCCGCCACCGCAGCGAGGGCTGCGTCCCCCTGCCCGCATTGCGAAGCAATGCGGGCAGGGGGAAGGCGCGAAGCGACTCAGGGGGTGTTCTCTAACCTTCAGCCGTTGTCGCCGCCTGCGACAGGCAGCACCGCGCCGGTGATGTAGCTGGCGTCGTCGGATGCAAGGAACAGGATGGGGGCCACCTGTTCTTCCATCGTTCCGTAGCGCTTGAAGAAGGTGGACTCGGTGACCTGTTGCACGGCCTCGTTCATCCAGATCTTTTCCTGCCCGCTGTCGCCAGCGGCGTTGCGCGGAACACGCCGCGGCGGCGCCACGGTTCCACCCGGTGCGCTCGCCACAACACGGATGTTGTGTGGCCCATATTCCATGGCCAATGCCACCGTCATCGCATTCACACCACCCTTGGCCGCCGAATAAGGCACGCGGCGTATGCCGCGCGTGGCATTGGACGATACATTGACGATGGTTCCGCCCCCACGCGTGAGCAGGTGTGGCAGCACGGCATGGCAAGCGTAGAGCGTGGGCATCAGCGAGCGACGGATTTCGGCGTCGATCTGCTCGGGCTCGAATTCGGCATAAGGGCGCATGCGGATGGCACCGCCCACGCCGTTGATCAGGATATCGATGCCACCGAACTTCTGCGCGGCAATTGCCATCACTGATCGCGCTCCTTCGTAAGTTTCAAGATCGGCGACGAAGCCCGCCGACCCGCCGCCGGTGGTCTCGGCCGCCACGTCGGTGACGAAATCGGCTCGGTCCACGAACAGCACCCGGCCACCTTCGGCTGCGATGCCGAGCGCCACGCCGCGCCCTATTCCCTGTGCTGCGCCGGTGACGACCACGGCTTTGCCTTCAAAGCGATTCTTCATGATGGTCTCCGCTCACGCCGTGGTCTGGTTGGGGGTGAACTTCTCGTAGTGGAAGCTCGCGGGGGTGATGCCTTCGGACTTGAAGTGCTTCTGCACCGCGTCCACCATGGGCGGCGGGCCGCACAGGTAGACATCCACATTGCCGCCGTGCAGCGCCTGCGCGGGCATGTGCTGGGTGACGTAGCCTTGGCGCTCATGCGCCGTGTTCGCATCGGCCACGCAGGTAGTGAAGGTGAAACCGGGCACGCGCTGGGCGTATTCCTGCAGCCGGTCGACCAGCACCAGATCCTGGTCGCGGGTCACGCCGTAGATCATGTGTACGGGTTGCTCAGACTTCTGGGTCGCCAGCACTTCGAGCATCGAGAGGAACGGCGCGAGTCCGGTGCCGCCCGCGAGGAACAACAGCGGCCGGTTCACCGGGCGCAGATAGAAGCTGCCGAGCGGTCCCGTCATCTGCAGGGTCTGGCCGCTGGCGGCACCCTCCTTCAGCCAGGTGCTCATCAGGCCGCTGTCGACATGCTTGATGAGAAACGTCATCCGGCGCGCGCCCGGCGCCGAACTGAATGAGTAGGAGCGGTGCTGACCGCTGCCCGGCACGTGGATGTTCACGTACTGACCGGGCAGGAAGACCGGTGCGTTCTCGGGAATGTCCAACACCAGCTCGTAGGCTGCGTCGCTGAACGGCGCTACTTCCGAGACGTTGGCGCTGAACTCGGCCGTGCCGGTCTTGCAGGTCGTGGACGGCACAGGCACTGCGATCACACAGTCGGACTTGGGGACCATCTGACAAGTCAGTACCAGCCCCTCAGCCGCCTCGTCCTCGGTCAGCGCGTCTTCGATGTATTCATCTCCCAGATCATAGGCACCGCTTTCGGCACGGCACTTGCAGGTGCCGCATACGCCGTCGGAGCAATCCATGGGCAGGTTGATGCGATTGCGGAACGCGGCATCCAGTACTTTTTCAGTGGCGCCACATTCAACGAAACGGGTGACCCCGTCCTCGAAATTCAGGGCAATGCGATAGCTTGTCATCGTGGTCTCCTGAGGGTCAGACGTGGTAGATGTCGAGAACCTGGCGGATGTAGTCGTTCTTCAGAACGATCTTCTTGCGGGCGATCAGAAAACCACTCTCCACCTTGCGCAGGGTGGCGAACACCGTGCCGAAGAAATGGTCGGTGAGCTTGTAGCGATGGCACAGTGTGTGGAAGTTGTAACGCACGTCCACTGCATCACCCCGCTCGGCAAGCACTTCCACATTGGTAATCATGTGGTTGGTGCGCGGCTCGGGCATGGAGGCGCTTGAGCGTTCCGTCTTGATGCGGAAGATCCGGTCTTCCAGGCCATTGCGGTCGGGGTAGTAGATCAGCGAGATCTCACTTTGCGGGTCTTCGGTGAGCTTGTCGTCGTCGTCCCAGGCGGGCATCCAGTAGTCGACGTCCGCCGCATAGAGTTCCAGCCAAGGCTCCCATTCGCGGTCGTCCAGATAGCGGCCTTCGCGATAGAGGAAGGCGCAGATGGCACCGAGGTCCGCTGTGGTGGTGGCAGTGGTGTTTGTGCTCATGACTGCTCTCCTTGACGTTCTTGCTGTACGGCCTTGCGCATCTCCTGCGTCCAGTAGTGGTGCTGGCAGACAAACAGGCCTTCGTCCTCGCTGCGCTCGCCGCTGAGCAAGGGCTTCATGCCCATCTTTTTGGCGTTCTCATCGGGGCCTTCGATCCACAGCGGTGCACCGCGGCTCAGGTCGTTCCAGCGGATGGCGGAGCCTCCGTAGCCGGCCTGGCAGGCGCGGAACTCTTCGAGGTCGTCCGCCGTGCCCATACCCGAGACGTTGAAGAAATCCTCGTACTGGCGAATGCGGATGGCGCGGTCTTCGGCGCTCTCGCCCTTGGGGCCGAAGCAGAAGATGCTGATTTCGGTCTTGTCCACGCTGAGCGGACGGGCCACGCGAATCTGCGTGCCGAACTGGTCCATCAGAAACACGTTGGGGTACAGGCACAGGTTGCGGGTCTGACCGACGATCACATCGGCGCGGTCCTGGCCGACGCGCGCCGCCAGTTCCTCGCGCTGGTTCCAGATCGGGCGCACTTCAGGATTGAGCGTCTGCGTCCACAGCAGAATGTGACCGTTCTCGTAACCGTACACACCGGCCGTGGCCTTGCTCCAGTTGTTCGCGTCGGTCGCCTTCGTGCCTCCCTCTTTGCGGCGGCCCATGGTGGCGCCGTAGTTCCAGTGCACGGTGCTCACGTGGTAGCCGTCGCAGCCGTTCTCCATCTGCATCTTCCAGTTGCCGTCGTAGATGTAGCTGGAATTACCGCGCAGCACCTCGAGGCCGTTGGGCGCCTGATCGACGATCTGGTCAATGATCACGCGGGTCTCGCCAAGGTAGTCCTCGAGCGGCATCACGTCGGCATTGAGACTGCCGAACAGAAAGCCGCGATAGCTCTGGAAGCGCGCCACCTTGGTCAGGTCATGCGAGCCGTCGGTGTTGAAGGCTTCCGGATATTGCGTAGTCTTCTCATCCTTCACCTTGAGCAGCTTGCCGCTGTTGCTGAAGGTCCAGCCGTGGAACGGGCAAGTGAAGCTGCCCTTGTTGCCGTGCTTGCGGCGGCACAGCATGGCGCCCTTGTGGGCACAGGCGTTGATCACCGCGTGCAGCTCGCCCGTTTTGTCACGGGTGATGACGATGGGCTGGCGGCCGATCGACGTGGTGTAGTAGTCGTTGTTGTTGGGGATCTGGCTCTCGTGGGCCAGATAGACCCAGTTCGATTCGAAGATCTGCTTCATCTCCAGCTCGAACAGTTCGGCGTTGGTGAAGATGTCGCGGCGGCAGCGGTAGACGCCGGCCTCCTTGTCTTCCTGCAAGGCCGTGTCCAGCAACTTCTCGACCTCATCGTACTTGTCAGCGGTGGCAATCGTGCTCATGGTGATCTTTCGTTAGAGTGCGACCATCCCCGCCGCGACGTTGGCCGTCGCGGCTTTTGATCGGGGGGCGGGGAACGGGAGGCTGTGCGGGCCGGTCAGGCCCTCACTCCGTCAAGCCATCAGGCAGCCAGGCGTGGACGCTCGACGATCTGGTTGTCGACGCCGTTGACCAGCGTGCTCAGCGAGATGTCGAAGACGATTTCAGCGAACGGGCCGCTCAGTCCCTCGGCCTTGATGCTTGCGGCATCGGTGTGCTCGACCAGCGGCGGCACCAGACCTTCACGTGTGGCGTAGGCAAAGTCGTCGAACACCAGCGGATCGCCATCGATGTTGATCTGCGTAGTCAGCTTGCGGTGGCCGTCAGCCGTGACGAAGAAGTGGATGTGCGCCGGGCGGTTGCCATGGCGACCCAGCTCATTGAGCAGACCTTGCGTGGGGCCGTTGGGTGGGCAGCCGTAGCCCTTGGGCACGATGCTCTGGAACTTGTACCGGCCCTCGGCATCCGCAATGATGGTGCGGCGCATGTTGAACGGCTTCTGCTCGCCCGTGGGATCGTAGTGCGAGTAAAAGCCCTTGGTATTGGCATGCCAGACTTCCACCTGCGCGCCCGGCAGCGGCTTGCCGTCCGTGCCGCGCACGGTGCCGTGCATGATCAGCGTCTGGCCTTCCTTGTCGCTGCCGTCATCCAGACGCACATATCCCTGCGCCACCGGAGCACCGGCCACATACAGCGGGCCTTCGATGGTGCGCGGCGTGCCGTTTTCGACACCCGCTGCCGCGTCGTCGGCGTCCATGCGCATGTCCAGAAACCGGTCGAATCCCAGACCCGGCGAGAGCAGCCCCGCCTCGCTGCTCGCGCCCAGACGGTTCAGATACGCCACTCCAGCCCAGTACTCGTCGGCGGTGATTTCCAGATCGTCAATGGTCTTGAACAGATCGGACAGGATGCGGTGGACGATCTTCTTGGTGCGTGGGTTGCCACCGCTTTGGTCGAGGCCGCTGGCCAGACGCAGAAAGTCCTGCACTTCGGGAGTATTGAAAATATGAACTGTCATGCTTGTCTCCTTGGAATCGTGGGTTGAAATCGTGGATGGGGCTGGGTGGGTAGATCGATACAAATAGTCAGGCCATCGCGACGGATGCGCCCTGCTTTCGGTCGCGGCGGAAGAACTGAACGCGGTCTTCGTCGAGCGCAATGCCGAGACCAGCTGTCTTGGGTACTTCGAGCTGGAAATCCCGGTACTGCAATGGCTGCTCCAGGATTTCCTCGGTCAGCAGCAAGGGACCAAACAATTCGGTGCCCCACTGCAGATGCTCGAAGGTGGCGAACGCATGGGCCGATGCGATCGTGCCGACCGCGCCTTCCAGCATGGTTCCGCCATAGAGTTCGATGCCAGCGGCGTCGGCAATCGCCGCCACCTGTTGAGCGGCACGCAAGCCGCCGGACTGCTCGGTCTTCACCGCGAACACATCGGCGCCCGCCACCCGGGCCAGCGCAAAGGCCGAGGCTGGGCCGGTCAGCAATTCATCGGCCATCACGGCAATCGCGAAGCGGCCCTTCAGTCGCGCCAACGCTTCAGCCGATGCCACCGGTTGCTCGACGAGTTCGCAGCCCGCGTCGACCAGCCCCGCCAGACCGTGCTGCGCCTGTAGCTCGCTCCAGGCCTTGTTCACGTCGACCCGCACGGCAGCGCGGTCGCCCATGGCCTTCTTGATGGCCGCAACATGGGCCACATCGGCGGCCACGGCACGGCGACCGATCTTGAGCTTGAAGATATTGTGGCGACGCAGGGCCAGCATGCGCTCGGCCTCGTCGATGTCCTTGGCGGTATCGCCCGAAGCCAGCGTCCACGCCACCGGCAGGCTGTCACGCACGCGGCCGCCCAGCAGTTGGGAGAGCGGCAGACCGGTGCGGTGGCCCAGCGCGTCGAACAGCGCGGTCTCCACGGCACACTTGGCGAAGCGATTGTCGTAGATGGCCTTGTTCAGCTTGGCCATGATGGCGGGCACCTGGCTGGCATCCGAGCCGATCAGGAGCGGTGCGAAATAGGTGTCGATGGCCAGCTTCATGCCTTCGGGCGACTCGGATCCGTATGCGAGGCCGCCAATCGTCGTGCCTTCGCCCACGCCGACCGTGCCATCCGAGCAGTGCAGGCGCACCAGCATCAGCGTCTGTCCGTTCATCGTCGCCATGGACAACTGATGCGGACGGATCGTCGGCAGATCCACCAGAAAGGTCTCTACCCGCTCGATGGTGGCCGATGCGGCGGGGAGATGAAGGTGTTGGGTGTTTGGCATGGACTCCATTGAACGCCGCAAGCGCCTTGCAATCCAACACCAAATTTATCTGAGTTCATACCTTCATCGTATAGTTTGTGATTTAGACAATAAAAATCAACAACTTATAATTCATCAATTCCTATCACATATGGTTTTCCCTTATGGATATCCGACAACTCAAATATTTCGTCGCCGTGGCCGATGCGCGCAACTTCACCCGAGCCTCTGAGCAACTGCACATCGCTCAGCCGCCGCTGAGCCGCCAGATCCAGTTGCTCGAGGAAGAGCTGGGCGTCCAGCTCCTGCTGCGCAACAGCAGGCCCCTGCGCCTGACAGAGGCGGGGCGCACGTTCTATGAACAGGCGCTGCAACTCATCAACCGCTTCGACCAACTGAAGACCAGCACGCGGCAAGTCGGCCTGCAGCAGCGGCAGACGCTGTCGATCGGCTTCGTCGCCTCCACCCTGTACGGAGGCCTGCCAATGCTGGTGCGCAAGCTGCGCCATCACTATCCGGACGTGGATATCCAGCTCGTGGAGCTCACGTCGACGCAGCAGTTCGGCGCACTCAAATCTGGCCGCATAGACGTGGGCTTCGGTCGCATCCGCAGCAACGACTCCACGGTGGCCCGCACGGTGCTGCGCGAAGAACGGCTGGTGCTGGCCATTCCTTTAGGCACGCCGCTCGCGAAGGAGACGGGACGCATCAGCCTCAAGGAGCTGCAGCGCCAGAAGCTCATCGTCTACCCCAAGGAACCACGCCCGAGCTTCGCCGACCATGTCCTGAGCCTCCTGAGCGACAAGGGCATCCGCCCGTCAGAGGTGCACGAGGTGCGCGAAATCCAGACCGCACTCGGCCTCGTCGCCGCAGAATCCGGCCTCTGCGTGATCCCTGCCTCCGCGCGCATCCGCAGCGATCTCTGCTACCGCCTGATCGACGACCCGCTCGCCACGTCCCCCATCATCCTCAGCCACCGCCTCAATGACAACGCCTGGTACATCGACACCATCAAGCAGCTGGTGGAAGACATGTACGCGGAACAACCGGCTTGGCTGGATGTGGAGAACAACTTCTTTCCCACTCAGGATACGTCCGCAAAGCCCCAGTCAAAAGACGCCGCCTGACCCCGCCTCAGCGTTCGGGCGTGGATTCCCGGCCCGGCACCACAATCCCGAACGTCGTTCGCCCATCCATCGATTGCGCAAATGTGTGGCCGCCGTGCATCTTGGCGATGGCCTGCACGATAGCCAAGCCGAGGCCGTGGTTGCGGTCCGCATTGTGGCGTGCTGAATCTGCACGGTAGAAGCGATCGAAGAGATGGCGCAGATACTTTTGGGGAATGTCGGTGCCCGCGTTGGTCACAGAGATCACGGCGTGCGGCTTTCCGTCCAGCTCGCGCGCGGCGATGCCGATGAGAATGGTGGAGCCTGCAGTGGCATACCGGGTGGCGTTGCTCAACAGGTTGGAGAGCGCACGACGCATGAGCGGTGCGTCGATATGGGCCTCCACGTCTCCGTGCACCTCGACCTTGAGATTCGCATCGAGCGCGACCGCCTCGTAGAACTCCACCACGTCGTTCACCACGGTCGCAAGGCTGCAAACCTTGGTCTCTCGCGCACCAATGCCACGATCCGCGCGCGAGAGGAACAACATGTCGCCGACGATGCCTGCGATGCGCCTCAGGTCCTCGAGATTGGACTCTAGCACCTCACGCATTTCCTGCACCGAGCGCGGCTTTCTGAGGACTACTTCGGTGCTCGATATCAATGTGGCGAGCGGCGTATTCATCTCGTGCGCCACGTCAGCGTTGAAAGACTCGAGCTGTCGATACGCATCGGAGAGCCGGTCCATCAAGGCGTTGAACTGAGTCACCAGCGGCAACAGCTCCTGCGGCAGACCGCCACCATCCAGGCGCCGCGCAAAATCCCGCGCCGACAGCTCGCTGATCTGCGTGACCAGGGATTGAATCGGGCGCAGGCTGCTGCGCACCAGCAACCAGCCGAGCAGCGAAAGCAGCAGCGAGCCGGCAATCATCGATGCGAACAGCGTCCATGCAAGTGCACGCAGCAGCGCATCGTCTGGACGCCGGTCCATCACCAGCGTTGCCACGGCGTCATGCACATGGTTGGAGTTGGGCGATGCGAACTTCACCGTGAACGTTCGCTCGAGCGTGTGTCCGCGGCCCAACACCGGGATGCGGCTGTCGAACAGCACACTGCCGTCGTGGTCGACGATGCGGATGGAATAGTCGTCGTGCCCGGCCAGAAAATCCGTCAGCATGTGGTCGAGCGACTTGTCCTTGTGCTCGGTGCTGTCGTCGGCCAGCACATGGACCAGCGCGCGCTGCTTCTGGTCCATCATGTCCTTCTGGCGCGCGGACAGCGTGGTGTCAAAGACCAGATACACCACGATGCTGACCGCGCCGAGACCCAGCATCGACAGCAGCGCCAGCCAGCGCGACAAACGCCGCCCAAGATGGGGAACGCCACTGGCCGTGCCGCTCATGGTTGCTCTCGGCTCTCCAGCACGTAGCCCATGCCGCGCACCGTGTGGATGAGGGGAGATGCAAAAGGCTGGTCGACCTTCATGCGCAGGCGGCGCACCGCCACCTCCACTACATTGGTCTCGCTGTCGAAATTCATGTCCCACACCTGCGACGCCAATTCGGTGCGCGAGAGCACTTCGCCATGTCTGCGCAGCAGCAGCGTGAGCAGGCTGAATTCCTTGGCCGTCAGGTCCAGCCGCACGCCCGCGCGTACGGCCTTGCGGCGGATGAGATCGACCTCGAGATCCGCCTGCCTGAGCGCCGTGGGTTCGGGTGACGACGGATGCGCCTGCGCTCTGCGCAGCAGCACCTGGATGCGCGCGACGAGTTCAGAAAACGCGAAGGGCTTGATCATGTAATCGTCAGCACCACCCTGCAGCCCGCGCACACGGTCTTCCACATCGGCGCGCGCGGTGAGCATTAGCACCGGCGTGGATTTGGACTGCCGCAGCGCCGCGAGCACCGACAGGCCATCGATCCCCGGCAGCATGCCGTCGAGGATGATGACGTCATAGTCCAGCTCCATCGCAAGGTGCAGGCCCTCGATGCCGTCGGTGGCGACGTCCACCACGTAGCCTTCTTCGGCGAGGCCCTTGCGCAGGTACTCGCCCAGTTTGGCTTCGTCTTCGATCAACAGCAGTCTCATGTGGGGCATTTTCCCGGATTTGGCGCGAGGCCACAGATTACAAATTTGTAATCTTCCCGACGCCTTGCTGTTCACCGTGGCTCTCTACATTCTGCGCAAACGCACATGGAGGCCTCTGCGATCTGCGGCTGGCCCCAACCTCCTGCCCAACTTCCACCGCTTCATCGCGATGACGGTATTCGTGGCCGTGTGCGCAAGAAAGAACGACAGATTTCTGGAGAAGCACACATGGCCCCCCCCTCCTTCCCATCCACCCCCTTCTTGCCCCGGGCGTTAGCACTCACCGCGCTTGCGATGACTCTGTCGATCAACGCGTGGGCCCAGTCACCCGGCGAGGTCGGCGCGTCATCTTCCCTCCCGACTCCCACCGAATCCCCGCGCCGCACCACGCTGGTCGAGGCGCTGAACAAGGCACTCGCCGCCAACCCCGGACTGCAGGCGGCCCGCCATGGCGCAGCCGCGACCGAAGGTGCAGTGCTTCAGAGCAAAGCGCGGCCGAATCCTGAACTCGCGTTCATGCAGGAAGACACGCGTTCGCAGACCCGCTCCAGCACCGTTCAGATCAACCAACTCATCGAGCTTGGCGGCAAGCGCGAAGCGCGCATTCGCGTGGCCCAAGCCGAACAGGCGGCCGCCCATGCGGCAGTCACCGATGCGAAAGCAGCGCTGCGCTTCCAGGTGTCAACCCACTTCAACGATCTGCTGCTGGCCCAGCAGCGAGTGGAGTTCGCGCGCAAGACGCAGGAGCTTGCGACCCGCGCGCTCGATGCCGCGCAAAAGCGCGTTCAGGCCGGCAAGGTGCCGCCGCTCGAAGCCAGCCGCGCGCAGGTGGCCGAGGCCAATGCCGGGCTCGAGGTGCAGCAGGCGCAGTCGCAGGTGCTCGTCGCACAGCAGAATCTCGCGTCGCTCTGGGGCGGCCCCGCCATCGAGGTCGGCGAGGCCACGGGTGATTTCTCCGGGACATCCGAGCCACCCTCGGTCGAGCGGATCGAAGACCGCTTGAACGAGTCGCCCGCCATCGTCCTCGCGCGCCATGCACTCGACCAGAGCCGCGCCGCATCAGAGCTCGAACGCACCAAGCGCACACAGGACCCGACGCTGAGCCTCGGCGTCAAGCGCGCAAACGAGGCCGGCCGCAACCAGGTGGTACTGGGTGTCAGCATTCCTTTGCCGCTATTCGACAACAACGCAGGCAACCAGCTGCAGGCGCTACGCAAGGTGGATCAGGCTGAGCAGAAGCTGCAGGAGCAGCGGCTGCAGTTGCAGGCCTCGGTGCTCGCTGCACGCCAGCAGTGGTTGGCCAGCAACCGGCAGGTCGCGCTGCTGCGTGCGCAAGTACTGCCTACCGCGCAATCGGCCTACGACGTGGCGGTACGCGGATTCACGCTTGGCAAATTCAACTTTCTCGATGTGCTCGATGCGCAGCGCACCCTGTTTGAAGCACAACGCCTGTTGCTCGACCAGCTCATGAACTCGCATCGCGCGAGCGCCGAAATCGACCGCCTGCTGGGCACCCCCCTCCCATTCACCGCCACCTCCGGAACCTGAACGACCATGTCCGAGAAAACGCCCTTCGACTCTTCCCTCACCACGCCCAAGCACTGGATTGCCGTGGCCGTGATTCTGGCCTGCGGCATGGTGGGCGGAGCGCTCATTCTGCGCACATCGGGCACACCAGCTGCTTCGGCAACGTCCAGCCATGCCGATGCCGATGCGCACAAGGACGGCGAGCACCACGACGAGGCGCCCGCCGATCACAAGGAGGCCGACGCGCATGGCGACCATGAACACCATGATGACAAAGCTGACAAACCAGCTGCGGTGACCAAAGCCAAGAGCGACGAACACGCCGAAGATCAAGAGGAAGAAGAAGGCGTCATCAAGCTCAGCGCTGCGCAGTCCGGCACCATCGGTATCACGCTTGGCAAAGCAGGAGCAGCCGCAATTCGCAAGGAGCTGATTTTGCCCGGTGAAATCCGTTTCGATGAAGACCGCACGGCCCATGTGGTGCCGCGCGTCGCGGGGGTGGTGGCATCGGTGCATGCGCGATTGGGCGAACAGGTGCACAAGGGCCAACTGCTCGCAGTGATCCAGAGCGCGACGGTGTCGGACCAGCGCAGCGAGCTGCAGACCGCACAGAAGCGGCTGGCGCTGGCCCGCACCACCTTCCAGCGCGAAAAGCAGCTGTGGGAGGAAAAAATCTCCGCCGAGCAGGACTATCTGCAGGCCCGCCAGGCCATGCAAGAGGCCGAGATCGCCGTCGCCAACGCATCGCAGAAGCTCTCCGCGATTGGTGCTGGAACGGGTGGTTCGAGCGGCTACGAGCTGCGCGCGCCAATCTCGGGCACCGTGGTCGAGAAGCACCTCACCGTGGGCGAATCGGTGGCCGAGAACACGGCCTCGTTCACCGTGTCCGATCTCGGCTCCGTCTGGGCGGAGATGAATGTCGCCGCACCCCAGCTGCCCTTCGTGCGCGTGGGCTCGCCGGTAACGGTGCGCGCCACCGCATTCGATTCGAGTGCCGAGGGCAAGGTGGCCTACGTGGGCGCACTGATCGGCGAGCAGTCGCGCGCGGCCCCGGCGCGCGTGGCGCTGACCAATCCCAAGGGCGTGTGGCGCCCGGGTCTGTTCGTGGATGTCAGCGTGCTGGCCGAGGAGTCGCAGGTGCCCGTTGCGGTCGACACCAGTGCCATCCAGCGCCCCGATGGAAAGGAGAGTGTGGTGTTTGTGCCCGCAGATGGCGGCTACAAGGCACAGCATGTTCAGTTGGGCCGCAGCGACGGCAAGACCACCGAAGTCACCTCCGGCCTCAAGGCCGGGCAGGAATACGTCCGGAACGGCTCCTTCATGCTGAAGGCCGAACTGGGCAAGGCATCCGCCGAGCACACGCACTGACACGAAGCGGGATATCACACACATGTTTGAGCGCATCATTCGCTTCGCCATCGAGCAGCGCTGGCTGGTCGTCGTCGCCGTCTTCGCGATGGCGGTTCTCGGCGTCTTCAGTTACCAGCGGCTGTCCATCGACGCCGTGCCTGACATCACCAACGTCCAGGTACAGATCAACACGCAGGCACCGGGCTACTCGCCGCTGGAGACCGAGCAGCGCATCACCTACCCCATCGAGACAGTGATGGCGGGCCTGCCCCATCTCGAGCAGACCCGCTCACTGTCACGCTACGGGCTCTCGCAGGTCACCGTTATCTTCAAGGACGGCACCGACATCTACTTCGCACGCCAGCTCGTCAACGAGCGCATCCAGGAAGCGCGCGAGAAGCTCCCGGCCAACATCTCACCCAACCTGGGCCCGATCTCCACCGGCCTCGGCGAAATCTACCTCTGGACCGTGGAAGCAGAGGAAGGCGCGAAGAAGAAAGACGGCACGCCCTACTCGCCCATGGACCTGCGCGAGATTCAGGATTGGGTCATCAAGCCCCAACTGCGCAACGTGCCCGGCGTCACCGAGATCAATTCGATTGGCGGCTTCGCCAAGGAATATCTGATCGCACCGCGTCCCGACAAGCTGGTGTCCTACGGCATCTCGATGGACAAGCTGGTCACCGCGCTCCAGAACAACAACACCAATGTGGGTGCAGGCTACATCGAGCGTCAGGGTGAGCAGTACCTGATCCGCGCGCCGGGCCAGGTGCGCGGCGTGGATGATCTCAAGGAAGTCATCGTCGCCACCGCGCAGGGCCAGCCGGTGCGCATCCGCGATCTGGCCGATGTGGAGCTGGGCCGCGAACTACGCACCGGCGCGGCCACCGACAACGGCCGCGAAGTGGTGCTCGGCACCGTCTTCATGCTGATCGGCGAGAACAGCCGCATGGTCTCCAAGGCCGTGGACGCGCGCATGGAATCCATCCGCAAGAACCTGCCCGAGGGCGTGAAGATCGTCACCGTCTACGACCGCACCACGCTGGTCGAGAAAGCAATCGCCACGGTCAAGAAGAATCTGGTCGAAGGCGCGGCGCTGGTCGTCGTCATCCTCTTCCTCTTTCTTGGTAACCTGCGCGCGGCGCTCATCACGGCACTCATCATTCCACTGTCGATGCTGTTCACCTTCACGGGCATGGTGCACTACCGCATCAGCGCCAATCTGATGAGTCTGGGTGCGCTGGATTTCGGCATCATCATCGACGGTGCAGTCGTCATCGTCGAGAACTGCGTGCGGCGTCTCGCCCATGCGCAGGAGCACAAGGGCCGACTGCTCACGCGCAGCGAACGCTTCCACGAGGTCTTCGCTGCCGCGAAAGAAGCGCGCAGGCCCCTGCTCTTCGGCCAGCTCATCATCATGGTGGTGTACCTGCCCATCTTTGCGCTCACCGGCGTCGAGGGCAAGATGTTCCACCCCATGGCGCTGACCGTGGTGCTGGCGCTCGCCGGTGCGATGATTCTGTCGATCACCTTCATCCCGGCTGCCATCGCACTGTTCATCGGCAAGCGCGTTTCGGAAAAAGAAAACCGCCTCATGACCTGGGCACGCAAGGCCTACGAGCCACTGCTCGGCGGCGTGATGCGCATGCCGCTGGTGGTGATCGCCACCGCCGTGGTGGCCGTGGTGCTGAGCCTCCTGCTCGCCTCCCGCATGGGCAGCGAGTTCGCCCCCAATCTCAATGAGGGCGACTTCGCCATTCAGGCCCTGCGCGTGCCGGGCACCAGCCTCACGCAATCGCTTGACATGCAGATGCAGCTTGAGAAAACGCTCAAGGACAAATTCCCGGAGATCGAGCGCGTCTTCGCGCGCACCGGCACGGCGGAGATCGCCTCCGACCCCATGCCGCCCAACATCTCGGACGGCTACATCATGCTGAAAGCCCGCGCAGAATGGCCCGATCCCAAGCGCAGCCGAGAGGACCTACTGGCCGCAGTGCAAGAAGTCGTTGAGGCCATTCCGGGCAGCAACTACGAGTTCTCGCAACCCATCCAGCTGCGGTTCAACGAGCTGATCTCCGGCGTGCGCAGCGATGTAGCGGTAAAGGTGTTCGGCGACGACATGCAAGTGCTCGAGCGCACCGCGCAATCCATTGCCGCCATGCTACAGAAAGTGCCCGGCGCGTCCGAGGTGAAGGTCGAGCAGACCACCGGCCTTCCCATGCTCACGGTGCAGGTGGACCGCGAGAAAGCCTCGCGCTACGGCCTCAACATGGGTGACGTACAGCAGACCATCGCCACCGCGATTGGCGGTCAGGAAGCCGGCACGGTGTTCGAGGGCGACCGGCGCTTCGACATCCAGGTGCGTCTGCCCGAATCCATACGCAACGACCTCGGTGCGCTCGAACGCCTGCCCATCGCGCTGCCACGCGTGGGCGAGAGTCGCCAGGGGTTCGTTCCGCTCTCCGCCGTAGCCTCGCTCGACCTCTCCCCCGGCCCCAATCAGGTCAGCCGTGAGGACGGCAAGCGCCGCATCGTCGTGAGCGCCAACGTGCGCGGCCGCGACATCGGCTCCTTCGTCGAACAAGCCCAACGCGAGCTGGACGGCGCCGCACTCCCGAGCGGCTACTGGACACGCTGGGGCGGCACGTTCGAAAACATGCAGTCCGCACAGAAACGCCTGCAGATCGTTGTGCCAGCCGCCCTGCTGCTGGTGTTCACACTGCTCTTCGCGATGTTCGGCAACGTGCGCGACGGGCTCATTGTCTTCACCGGCATTCCGTTCGCACTGACCGGCGGCATTCTGGCCCTGTGGCTGCGCGACATCCCGCTGTCGATCTCGGCCGCCATCGGCTTCATCGCGCTCTCGGGCGTGGCCGTGCTGAACGGCCTCGTGATGATCTCATCGATACGCGGCCTGCGCGAAACCGGCATGTCCGTGCCCGAAGCTGTGCACACGGGCGCCATCTCGCGCCTTCGCCCTGTGCTGATGACGGCACTGGTCGCATCGCTCGGCTTCGTTCCGATGGCGATTGCCACGGGCACCGGCGCCGAAGTGCAGCGGCCACTCGCAACGGTCGTGATCGGTGGCATTCTGTCCTCCACGGTATTGACGCTGCTGGTACTGCCGTTGCTCTATCGTCTGGTTCACAGAAAGGATCCTTCGGAGGATAGCGTGACGGAAAGGTGAACCGTTAGGGTCAGTGCGAATGAGCCAAGCATGAATCAATGACTTGCGGAGGCTTGCAACACAGAAAGCGTTGGCTTGCGATTCAGTTACTGCGATGCGGATGAGTTTCCACAGCCGGCCTGGTCAGGGTGCCCTTGACCATAGTTCGAGAAATGCTTGGGGCTGCCTCTGGCAATGTTCATTCTGAAGCTTGGTATGAAAAGAACGTGTGTAGCAAGCAAGAAGACGCATAGCCAGTCTCTAAGCATCCACCATTGGATGTGGGCGTCCGCCTAGGGTCTTACAGAGCCATTCGCAGCAACTGCATCACCCATTCGCACTTCTGTGCCTCCACTCCCATTCAATAGGGCCGCCTACAGCACCCGCCTACGCCGCACCGAAATGAATCCAGATCAATTCGCGCGAAACAATTGACTCAAGTCAATCCGTTATTGGCAACTTAATCACATACTGAAGTCAGCAATCAACACAACGAATGCTGGCTTCCGGCGCCTTCGCACATGGCTTGCACTCTGCTCGCGATGGTCGTCTGGCACGGCTTGTGCATTCGCTCCCGCATGACTCAGACCTCCTCGACTTCTTCCGCCACTCCCGCCTCCAGAAAGAAATGGATCGTCATCGCTGCCGTGTTGGCCGCTGGTGCGGCGCTCGGAGCCTATGGTTGGAGACAATGGCAAGCGGCGCAGACAAGCGCAGGCCTCGTCAGCGGCAACGGACGGATCGAGGCGACCGAGGTCGATGTTGCCACCAAGTACGCCGGGCGCGTGGCCGAGATATCCGCGCAGGAAGGCGACTTCGTGACCGCTGGACAGACGCTGGCGCGCATGCAAGTCGACACTTTTCAGGCACAACAGCAGGAGGCCGTCGCCGGGCGCGACAAGGCGAGCTATGCGGTGACCTCGGCGCGCGCCGATGTAGCGCTCAAGGAGAGCCAATACGCCGCCACACTCGCCACGGTGGTGCAACGCGAGGCCGAGTTGGACGCCGCCAAGCGCCGCATGGCGCGCACCGAGACGCTGGCCAGGCAAGGCGCGTCGTCGATGCAGGAGCTGGACGATGACCGGGCGCGTGTGGCGGGAGCCCAGGCGGCGCTGAAGGCCGCGCAGGCGCAGGGCTCGGCCGCCAAGGCCGCCATCGAGGCCGCGAAGGCGCAGATGGTGGGAGCGGCCTCGTCGGTGACGGCGGCGGAGGCGACGATCCGCCGCATCGACGCCGACGTGAAGGACAGCAACCTCATCGCCCCACGCGATGGCCGGGTGCAGTTCCGTCTGGTGCAGCCCGGCGAGGTGATCGGCGCGGGCGGCAAGGTGCTCAATCTGGTCGATCTGTCGGACGTCTACATCAGCTTCTTTTTGCCCGAGACGGTGGCCGGCCGCGTGGCGCTCGGCACCGAGGTGCGTATCGTTCTCGATGCGGCTCCCCAATATGCAATTCCGGCCAGGGTGTCCTTCGTCGCGAGCACCGCGCAATTTACGCCCAAGACCGTGGAGACCGCGAGCGAGCGCCAGAAGCTGATGTTCCGCGTGAAGGCACGCATCGCGCCCGAATTGCTCAAGAAGCATCTCGCGCAGGTGAAGACCGGCCTGCCCGGTGTCGCGTGGATCAAGACCGATGACGGCCGCGACTGGCCCAAACACCTGCAACTGAGCGCCGCCACCCAGATCACCCCGGCCAAGCCATGAATGGCGTGCCGACCGCAGAGGCCGTGACCGGCATGGCCTGCGTCGCCAAGGTGCGCGATGTGAGCCTGCACTACGGCAAGACGCAGGCGCTGCGCCATCTGAGCTTGCATCTGCGCGCCGGTTGCATGATCGGCCTGATCGGGCCCGACGGCGTGGGCAAGTCCAGCCTGCTCTCGCTGCTGGCGGGCGCGCGCGCCGTGCAGTCGGGCAGCGTGACGGTACTCGGTGGCGACATGCGCAGCAAGGCGCACCGCGACGCGGTCTGCCCACGCATCGCCTACATGCCCCAGGGCCTCGGCAAGAATCTCTATCCGACGCTGTCAGTTGAGGAAAACCTGCAGTTCTTCGGCCGCCTGTTCGGCCATGACGAGGCCGAGCGCCGCGCGCGCATCGACGATCTCACGCAGAGCACCGGGCTGCAGAAGTTTCTTGCACGCCCTGCTGGCAAGCTCTCGGGCGGCATGAAGCAGAAGCTCGCGCTGTGCTGCGCGCTGATCCACGACCCCGATCTGCTGATCCTCGACGAGCCCACGACCGGCGTCGATCCGCTCGCACGCGCGCAGTTCTGGGATCTGATCAACCGCATCCGCAGCACCCGCCCACACATGAGCGTGGTGGTCGCGACCGCCTACATGGATGAGGCTCAGCGCTTCGACTGGCTCGCGGCCATGGACGACGGCGAGATTCTCGCGACCGGCACGCCCGCCGAGCTGCTTGCACGCACACAATCCACGTCGCTGGAAACTGCCTTCATCGCCCTGCTGCCCGACGAAAAGAAACGCGACCACCGGGCCGTGGTGATCCCGCCGCTTGCAAGCGAAGACGGCGACATCGCCATCGAGGCACAGGACCTGACGATGCGCTTTGGCGACTTCACCGCCGTCGATCATGTGAACTTCCGCATCCGGCGCGGCGAGATCTTCGGCTTTCTCGGCTCCAACGGCTGCGGCAAATCGACCACCATGAAGATGCTGACCGGCCTGCTGCCCGCAAGCGACGGCCGCGCCTGGCTGTTCGGCAACGAGGTCAACCCGCACGATATCGCCACGCGCCGCCGCGTGGGCTATATGTCGCAGGCGTTCTCGCTGTATGGCGAGTTGACCGTCGTGCAGAACCTCGTGCTGCACGCCCAGCTTTTCCATGTCCCCAAGGCCGAGGTGCCCGCGCGCGTGGCCGAGATGCTCGCGCGCTTCGGTCTCGAAAATGACCGCGACGCCCTGCCCGCCGCACTGCCGCTCGGCAAACGCCAGCGTCTGTCGCTCGCGGTGGCGATGGTGCACCAGCCCGAGCTGCTGATCCTCGACGAACCCACCTCAGGCGTGGATCCGGTCGCACGCGACCAGTTCTGGAGCCTGCTCGTCGAACTCTCGCGGCGCGATCGGGTGACCATCTTCATCTCGACCCATTTCATGAACGAGGCCGAGCGCTGCGACCGCATGTCGATGATGCATGCGGGCAAGGTGCTCGACAGTGACACGCCCGCCGCCCTCGTCGCCAAGCGCGGCGCGGCTTCGCTCGAAGAAGCCTTCATCGGCTATCTGGTGGAGGCCTCGGGCGAGGCGGCTCCTTCGCTGGCATCGGCAGCATCAACCCCATCGACAGCACCCTCCATCTCGCCAACCAGCCACGCCAAACCGCAGGGCTTCAGCCTGCAGCGGCTGTGGAGCTATCTCTGGCGCGAGGCGCTGGAGCTGCAGCGCGACCCGGTGCGCGCCACGCTCGCGCTCGTCGGCTCGCTAGTGCTGATGATCGTGATGGGCTACGGCATCAGCATGGACGTGGAGAATCTGCGCTTCGCCGTGCTCGACCGCGACCAGAGCACACTAAGCCAGAGCTACACGCAGAGCCTCTCGGGCTCGCGCTACTTCGTCGAACATGCGCCCCTTAGCGACTATTCCGAACTTGACCGGCGCATGCGCAGCGGCGAACTCTCGCTCGCCATAGAGATCCCGCCGGGCTTTGGTCGCCACGTGCTGAGCGGCCGGGACGTCTCCGTCGGCGCCTGGTTCGACGGCGCCATGCCGACACGCGGCGAAACCGTGAAGGGCTATGTGCAGGGCATACACCAGCACTGGCTCGCAGAACAGGCCCGCGAACGTCTCGGGCAGACCGTCAGCAGCCAGGTTGATGTGGAAACACGCTTTCGCTACAACCCCGACGTGAAAAGTCTGCCTGCCATGGTGCCGGCCATCATGCCGCTCTTGCTCATGATGCTGCCCGCGATGCTCACCGCGCTTGCGGTGGTGCGCGAGAAGGAACTCGGCTCCATCGTGAATCTCTATGTCACCCCCGTCACGCGCACCGAGTTTCTGCTCGGCAAACAGCTGCCTTATGTGGCGCTCGCGATGCTGAACTTCTTTCTGATGAGTGCCATGTCGGTGTTCATGTTCGGTGTGCCGGTCAAGGGCAACTACCTGCTGCTGATCTTCGCGGCGTTCCTGTTCAGCATCATCACCACCGGCATGGGGCTGCTCGCGTCGTCAGTCACCAAGAGCCAGATCGCGGCGATGTTCTTCGCGCTGCTCGGCACGCTGATTCCGGCCACGCAGTTCGCGGGCCTGACCGATCCGGTGTCATCGCTCGAGGGCGCGGGCCGCTGGATTGGCGAGATCTACCCCGCCACCTACATGTTCTCGATCAGCCGCGGCGTCTTCAACAAGGCACTCGGCGTACACGATCTCGGCGCGGCCTTGCTGCCGCTGGTCATCGCGATTCCGGTGATCATGGGCATCGCTATATGGGCTCTGCCCAAACAGGAGCGCTGAGCCCATGACCACAAACATCACCATGCTCAGCAGTCTGGCCAACATCTGGCGGCTCGGCGTGAAAGAGCTGTGGAGCCTGTGGCGCGACCCCGTCATGCTCATCCTCATCATCTACACATTCACCGCATCGGTCTACACCGCCGCCACGGCCATGCCCGACACGCTGCACAACGCGCCCATCGCCATGGTTGACGAAGACCAGTCGCAGCTCTCAGCGCGCATCACATCGGCCTTCTATCCACCGCAGTTCATCCAACCCCGCATGCTCACCCAGCAGCAAGTGGATGCCGCCATGGACGCAGGCGAGATCACCTTTGCGCTCACCATTCCTACAGGGTTTCAGCGCGACGTGCTGAGCGGCAAGAGCGTCGCCCTGCAGCTCAACGTGGACGCCACACGCATGAGCCAGGCGTTCTCAGGTAGCGGCTATGTGCAGCAGATCGTCGCCACCGAGGTCAGCGAATTTGTGCAGCGCCACCGGGCCACGACCGCCCTGCCCGTGGGCATCGAACTGCGCGCGCGCTTCAACCCGGCGCTCGAGAAGATGTGGTTCGGCGGGCTCATGCAGATCATCAACAACGTGACCATGCTCTCCATCATCCTCACCGGCGCCGCCCTGATCCGCGAGCGCGAGCACGGCACGCTGGAGCACCTGCTAGTCATGCCCGTCACGCCCACCGAAATCATGCTCGCCAAGGTCTGGTCCATGGGCGCAGTGGTTCTGCTGGCGGCCGGCGTGTCGCTGAACCTCGTCGTGCGCGGCTGGCTCAAGGTGCCCATCGAGGGCAGCGTCCCTCTCTTCCTCGCGGGCGCGGCTCTGTGCCTGTTCGCCACCACCGCCATGGGCATCTTCCTCGCGACGCTCGCGCGCAGCATGCCGCAGTTCGGCCTGCTGATGGTGCTGGTGCTGCTGCCACTGCAGATGCTCTCCGGCGGCATGACTCCACGCGAATCCATGCCTCAGTTCGTGCAGAACGTGATGCTCTTCGCCCCCACCACCCATTTCGTGGATCTGGGCCAGGCCATCCTCTACCGGGGGGCGGGCATCGAGACCGTCTGGAAGCCGTTCCTCTGGCTGGCCTGCATCGGCAGCGCACTGTTCTGGGCGTCGCTGGTACGGTTTCGCCGGACGTTGTCGAGCATGGCCTGATACCGCGCTTGAGGACGCATTTCGCCAAATCCCGGATTCATGCAATAATAGAGGGCTTTTTCTTGCGGAAAGTACGTCAGGCTGGCTGGCGCGGCTCCCGCAACTGACCTGAAGGAAGATCATGAAAGAAGGCATTCACCCCAATTACCGCGAAGTGCTGTTTGTGGACCTGTCCAACGGCTTCAAGTTCGTGACCCGTTCCTGCGTGAACACCAAGGAAAACGACACTTTCGAAGGCAAGGAATACCCGCTGTTCAAGCTGGATACTTCCAGCGAATCGCATCCTTTCTACACTGGCACACAGAAGTCCGTGGACAACATGGGTGGCCGTGTGGAGCGCTTCCGCAACCGTTTCGGCAAGACCACAGCGAAGTAAGCATCAGCGCTTCGGGCTCCGCAGCCCCCCCCCGGGTGGCAGGAGCCGGTCTCTTGCGAGAAAGGCAGCCGGTTTCCGTGCTGCCTTTTTTGTTTTTTTCTGCGGTTTGCCGCTATGCTCTGACGCTTCGGCCCACATTTGTCGCCGATCCCCTCGCCCTCCATCACTGTCCGTGTCAGTGTGAACCATCCCAATCCCGCCATCGTCGCCCAAAGTGCCGTGCGCCCGCTTCACCGCTGGGCCCTGTGGCTGCTGTGCGTGTCCTATGTGATCTTTGGTTTCGTCGGTCGCGATCCCTGGCGCAATTCCGATGTGGCCGCATTCGGCTATATGCGCGAGCTGGCACTCGGCAACACCTCGTGGTTTTCGCCCACGCTCGCGGGCCTGTCGCCCGACATTGATGGTCTTCTGCCCTACTGGCTGGGCGCCTGGGCAATCCGAATTGCGCCGGACTGGATTTCCATGGAGTTTGCCGCGCGGCTGCCCTTCATCGTGATGCTCGCACTCACGCTGGCGGCCACCTGGTACAGCATCTATTACCTCGCCCGCCAGCCGGGCGCGCAGCCGGTGGCCTTTGCCTTCGGCGGTGAAGCCTATCCGCTGGACTATGCCCGCGCCCTTGGAGACGCGGGCCTGCTCGCACTGATCGCCAGCCTGGGGCTGGCCCAACTCTCGCATGAAAGCACGGGCTATCTGACGCAGTTGTGCTTTTCCTCGCTGCTGTTCTTTGCAGCCTCCACCATTCCGCACCGACGCGGCCTGTCCGCGGCGCTGGGCTTCGTCGGACTGCTGGGGCTGTCGCTGAGCGGAGCGCCCACCGTGTCCGTGCTGTTGGGCCTTGGCAGTGCGCTGATCGCTTCGCAGTCGGGCATGGCATCGCCCGCCAAACGCACGGAGAGCGGCCTCATCCTGTTGGTGGCAACGCTCGCCGCCGCAGGCGTGGCGGCCCTGCTCGGCCTATGGCACGTCAATGCCGTAGCTCCGGGCGGCTTCAAGGAAATTCAAAGCAACTTCCGCCTCGTGCTATGGTTCTGCTGGCCCGCCTGGCCGCTGGCGCTGTGGACACTCTGGCGCTGGCGTCGCCAAATCTTCACGGCGCAGTGGAATCGTCATCTGCTGCTGCCGCTTTGGTTCTGGCTGGTAGCGCTTGCGGCCATGACAACCTCACGCCCGGCAGACCGCGCCCTCCTGCTGGGTCTGCCCGCGCTGGCAGCGCTCGCAGCGTTCGCACTGCCCACGCTGCGCCGCAGCATCGCCGCGCTGATCGACTGGTTCACGCTGATTTTCTTCAGTATCTCGGCCATCACCATCTGGGTGATCTGGATCGCGGTGCAGACCGGCTTTCCGCCCAAACCTGCGGCCAATGTGGCACGGCTCGCACCGAGCTTTGTGCCCAGCTTTTCAGCGCTTGAATTCGGGCTGGCACTGTGCGCCACCATTGCCTGGTGTGCTCTGGTCTGGTGGCGCGCCTCGCGCAATCGCGACGCCCTCTGGAAGAGCCTGATCCTGCCTGCAAGTGGCGCCACGCTGGGCTGGATTCTGCTGATGACCCTCTGGCTGCCGA
Organism: Diaphorobacter sp. HDW4A; assembly: GCF_011305995.1. Lineage (GTDB taxonomy): Bacteria > Pseudomonadota > Gammaproteobacteria > Burkholderiales > Burkholderiaceae_C > Diaphorobacter_A. The sequence continues at coordinate 2,852,593 of NZ_CP049910.1, forward strand.
TGTTGAACCATGGACGCAGCATGGCCCCGCAGATCAAGCCGCTGGTCACCCTCATCGAGGACAAGAGTAGTTGCGTAGGCGGCTATGGACTGTCGCGTGCGCAGATTGCCGCCATCAGTTATTACGGCAATCTGACCATGGTGGCTTCGCGCAATGCCGACCGATGCGAATGGATCATCACCGACGCGGACGCCACGCCACCCGTCACCGAAGTCTGGCCCAACGCGCAATGGGAAGAAGTGGGCGGCGTCGCACGCCCTACCGATCGAACGGACCGCCTCGTCGTACTGCACAGGCGAGCGCGCTGATGTCTGAGCGCTCCATCATCACGCGGCACGCAGTCACCGTACTGGCGGGCCAGCTGGCCGTCATGGCCTTCGGCGTAACCGACACTGTCGTCGCCGGGCGTCATTCAGAAGGCGCACTCGCCGCTCTGTCCATCGGCTCGGCGGTGTTCATCAGCGTCTATGTGTCGCTCATGGGTGTGCTGCAGGCGCTACTGCCAATCTGGGCCGAACAGCGCGGAGCGGCGCATTCCACGCAGCTTGGCGCAAGCGTGCGCCAGTCGCTGTATCTCTGGGCAGCGGCCAGCGTGATCGGCATGGCACTGCTGCTCTCGCCAGATGCCATTCTGCGCTGGACCAAGGTACCACCCGAGCTGCGCCAGGTGGTTGTCGACTACTTGCACATACTGGCGTTCGCGCTGCCGCCGTCGCTGCTGTTCCGCATCTACAGCACGATGAACCAGTCGCTCGGCTACCCCAAACTTGTGACCTGGCTACAGGTCGCTTCGCTCGCGCTCAAGGTGCCGCTGTCGATCTGGTTCACCTTCGGCGGCCTCGGCATCACTGCACAAGGTGCTGCAGGCTGCGCATGGGCCACGCTGGTGGTGAACTACTCGCTGATGTTTTGCGGCATCTACATGCTGCGCACGCAGCGCATGTACGACACACTGGCGCTGTGGAAACCCATGGAGCGACCCGACCTCATGCAACTGGGCAAATTTCTGCGCCTCGGCATTCCTGCCGGACTGTCGATTCTGGTCGAGGTTACCTCGTTCACTCTGATGGCGCTGTTCATCGCACGCCAAGGAACACTGGCCGCCGCCGCGCACCAGATTCTGTCCAACATGGCCGCCGTTCTCTACATGGTCCCGCTGGCAATTGCGATTGCCACCAGCGCACGCGTGAGCTACTGGCGCGGCGCGGCCAACGAGGCCGCCGCACGCGCTGTCGCGCTGCAGGGCTTTCGAATGGCTGCAACGATGGGATTGGTGCTGTCCGTGACGCTCGCGCTCACGCGCCATCAGGTGGCGGCGTTCTACTCGACCAACCCGGCCGTCGTCACCCTCACCGCATCGCTGCTGATCTGGGTGGCGGCCTACCATCTGGCGGACTCGATCCAGACGCTCTGCATCTTCGTGCTGCGCAGCTACCGCGTGACGTTTCTGCCGTTTGTGGCCTATGGGTTGATGCTCTGGGGCGGCGGGCTGGCGGGCGGTTACCTACTGGCCTATGAAGGTCTGGCGGGGTTCGGGCCGTTCAACTCCCCTGCTCCGTTTTGGGCTTGCAGTGCGGCTGCACTCGCCGTCACCGCACTGATCTTCACTGCTCTGCTGGCTCGCGCATTGAAGCGCTGTGCGCAGCCTGCTGCAACGCAGTCGCGATCATCGGCGGCTTGACTACCGCCACCGTGGATCCACGCACACGCGACGCCGGGAAGACCACGGCAAAGGTCGACCCTTTTCCCAGCACACTCGAAATCTGAAGCGTCGCCCCATGGCGCTGCACCGCATGCTTGACGATGGCCAACCCCAGCCCCGTGCCGCCCGTCTCGCGCGAGCGACTGCGGTCCACGCGGTAGAAGCGTTCAGTCAACCGTGGAATGTGCTCGGGTGCAATGCCCACGCCTGTGTCGCTCACAGCGAAGCGCGCGTTTCCGTTGTCCAGCATTTCCCAACTCACTGTGATGGTGCCGCCCGGCGGCGTGTAGCGCACGGCGTTGTTGACCAGATTGGACAAGGCGCTTTGCAGCTCGGTCACGATGCCAGCGATCTGCCCCGAGGCCTTCATCGCCTCGGCACTGGGAAAGACAATGTCGTGATGCTTCTTCTGGTTGACGGTCAGGGTCGCGGAAAGGCCCTCGGCCTCTTCTTCGCTGCGCCTGAGCAGCGCCTCCACCGGCATCCAGTCGCTCATACCCGGCAGGGGACTGCCTTCCAGGCGCGAGAGCGTGAGCAAATCCTGCACAACGCTCTGCATGCGCGCAGCCTGCTGCGACATCATGCCGAGATAGCGCTGCTGCTCGTCCTCGGTGAGCTGCAGTGTCTGCAGCGTCTCGACAAAGCCTGTGAGCACCGTGAGCGGCGTGCGAATTTCATGTGACACGTTGGCAACGAAGTCCCGGCGCATGGCCTCGGCCTGTTCCAGTGCCGTGATGTCCTGCGACAGTAGCAGCTTGCGGCCATCGCCATAGGGATAGAGCTGCACAGAAATCCGCACCGGGCGCGTCGGTGTGCTTGAGCGGCCCTGCAGCGCCACGGGTCGCGAGAAATTCTGTGCGTTGTAGTAGGCGGTGAAGTCCGGGTCGCGCACCAGATTGCCAACGGACTGCATGAGGTCACGACCTGCGTCGAAGCCGAAATGCGCCTCGGCCATCTGATTGCACCATTCGATGTGGCCCTCCTCATCGAGCAGCACCACGCCGTTGGGCGAAGCCTGCAGCGCTGAGAGGATGTCATGCAGCCGGGCATCGCTTGCCTTGATCTGCAACTGCGCCTGACGCGCCAGCCGGCGCGCGCGGTCCGCCGCCTCGCCCCACATTCCGCGCAGCGAAGGCGCGGTCTGTGGATCGCCCTGACGCAACCAGCGCAGCACGCGGCTGCCGCGCCAAAAATCCCAGATGAACCAAACCCAGGTGGCGATGCTCACGCCAGCGGCGGCGCCCCAAAGGCCTGCTTCCCACCAGCCAAGGGCTCCACCCGCGATCTGGAAGGCAATGAAAAAGAAAAAACGCCAGAGCATGGTTCTGCGCAAATAACGGCATTTTCGGATGCCGCTGTGGTAAAGATATGTCAGTTATACGCCCAAGTGCTTTTCCACAAACACTACGGACCTTGGTCGAAATTCGGCCGAAACGAAAATGCCGGGCGTGCGAACCCGGCATCCAGTTGCCGCATCCGGTCTCCGGTCCATGCGGACCCGGAGATCAGCGCGCAACGTTCCTCACGCCTGCATCAGTGCAGGCGGTTGAGCGGTGAGGCGGTATCCCGCACCGCGCACAGTCTCGATCATCGTCGAGGCACCGCCCAGCGCTTCGCGCAGGCGCTTGACGTGCACATCCACGGTGCGCTCTTCGATGAACACATGATCACCCCAGACCTTGTCGAGCAGCTGAGCTCGGCTGTGCACCCGCTCGGAATGCTTCATCAAAAAGTGCAGCAGCTTGAACTCGGTCGGGCCCACCTTGAGGCCCTGCCCCTGATAGCTCACGCGGTAGGTGCCCGCGTCGAGTGTCAGCTCGCCAATGGACACGCTATCGCTCACCTGCTCGGGTGCTCGACGACGCAGCACGGCGCGGATGCGCGCGAGCAACTCCTGCGTGGAGAACGGCTTGGTGATGTAGTCGTCGGCACCTGCATCGAGCCCCGCGACCTTGTCCGGCTCATCGCCGCGCGCGGTCAGCATCAGGATCGGGATCGGCTTGGTGCGCGGGTCGGCGCGCCACTTGCGGGCCAGTTGCAGGCCGCTTTGGCCCGGCAGCATCCAGTCGAGCAGGATCACGTCGGGCAGCACGGCATCCAGCTCACGCTGGGCTGAGTCACCGTCTTCGGCCCAGATGGGCTGAAAGCCGTTATGACGCAGGTTGACGGCGACCAGTTCGGCAATCGCCGACTCGTCTTCGACGATCAGAACGCGAGGTAGTTTCTTCATCTAACGCACCGCCCTTTCAACCAACTGTCGACTCGATTTCATCCATCGCAGTGTGGCGCACATCCTTGCCCTTGACCAGATAGATGATGAGTTCGGCCACATTCTTGGAGTGGTCTCCGATGCGCTCGATGGCCTTGGCCAGGAACAGCAGATCGAGGCTTGGCGAGATCATGCGCGGGTCTTCCATCATGTAGGTGACCAGCTTGCGCACGAACCCGTCGAACTCCTTGTCGATCAGATCGTCTTCTTTCAGGATGTCGAGCGCCGCCTTGGTATCGAGGCGCGCAAAGGCGTCCAGCGCCTTGCGCAGCAGACCCGAGGCCAGATCAGCGGCCATGCGCAGATCGCTCGAGGGCAGCGAACGGGCCGAGCCGCTTTCAATGATCGAGCGCACCATGCGCGCCATGCGCGTGGCTTCGTCGCCCATGCGTTCGAGGTTGGCGATGGCCTTGCTGAACGCAATCAACAGGCGCAGGTCGCGCGCTGTCGGCTGACGGCGCGCGATGATGCTGGACAGCTCGTGGTCAATTTCCACTTCCATGCTGTTCACGCGCTGCTCGATGGCTTCCACTTGCTGCACCGCTTCGATGCTGAAGTGCGACAGCGCATAGATGGCCTGGCGGATCTGCGACTCGACGAGACCGCCGAGCTCCATCACGCGCGAGGAGACGCTGTTGAGTTCGCTGTCGAACTGCGAGGAGAGGTGTTTGTCTGGCATGCTTTTTATCTCCTTGGTATCCATCAGCCGAAACGGCCGGTGATGTAGTCTTCGGTTTCCTTGCGCTGCGGCTTGAAGAACATCTGTTCCGTATCGCCGAACTCGACCAGATCGCCCAGGTACATGTAGGCGGTGTAGTCGCTGCAACGGGCGGCCTGCTGCATGTTGTGGGTCACGATGACGACGGTGTAGTCGTTCTTCAGTTCCGCGATCAGCTCTTCGACCTTGGCGGTCGAGATAGGATCCAATGCCGAGCAAGGTTCGTCAAGCAGCAGCACTTCAGGCTTGATCGCAATGCCGCGTGCGATGCACAGACGCTGCTGCTGGCCACCCGAAAGACCCGAGCCGCTCTGGTGCAGCTTGTCCTTCACTTCGGTCCACAGAGCCGCCTTGCGCAGCGCCCATTCAACGCGCTCATCCATGTCGGTGGCGTTCAGACTCTCGAAAAGCTTCACACCGAAGGCGATGTTGTCATAGATGGACATCGGGAAAGGCGTGGGCTTCTGGAACACCATGCCGACCTTGGCACGGATCAACGCCACGTCCTGCTTGGAGGTGAGCAGATTCTCGCCGTCCAGAATGATCTCGCCTTCGGCGCGCTGCTCGGGATAGAGCTCGAACATGCGGTTGAAGGTGCGCAGCAGCGTGGACTTGCCACAGCCCGATGGGCCGATGAACGCGGTCACCTTGTTCTCGGGGATCTCAAGGTTGATGCCCTTGAGCGCGTGGAACTTACCGTAGTAGAAGTTCAGGTTGCGCACCGTGATCTTCGAGGTGTTGGCCGACAGACTGTTCTTGATGGGAGCCATGATGAGGGTTTCCTCTTCTCTTGGATTCTTGAATTCGTTAAGTGGGTCGTGTCACTTCTGGCGTGTGACGAATCGGGCCAGAATGTTCAGCCCCAGCACAGCCAGCGTGATCAGGAACACACCGGCCCATGCCAGGTGTTGCCAGTTCTCGTATGGGCTCATTGCGAACTTGAAGATCGTGACCGGCAGGCTGGCCATGGGCTTACCCAGATCGCCATTCCAGAACTGGTTGTTCAGCGCGGTGAAGAGCAGTGGAGCCGTTTCACCGGCGATGCGGGCCACGGCCAGCAGCACACCGGTGATCACACCGGCGCGGGCGGCGCGCAGCGTCACCATCGTGATGACCTTCCACTTGGGCGTTCCGAGCGCATAAGCCGCTTCACGCAGACTCGACGGCACCAGCACCAGCATGTTCTCGGTGGTGCGGATCACCACCGGAATCACAATCAGCGCCAGCGCCAGAATGCCGGCGTAAGCCGAGAAGCTCTTGAAACGCGCCACCACGATGGCGTAGACGAACAAACCAATCACGATGGACGGTGCCGACAGCAGAATGTCGTTCACGAAGCGCGTGACCGACGCCAGCCATCCGCGCGGATCGTACTCGGCCAGATACACACCAGCCATGATGCCGATCGGCGTGCCAACGAAAGTGGCGAGACCCACCATCACCACCGAACCGAAGATCGCGTTGGCGATACCGCCTTCGTCATTGGGAGGTGGCGTCATTTCGGTGAACAGCGTCATGCTGAGACCGCCGATACCGAGACGCAGGGTTTCCCAGAGAATCCAGACCAGCCAGAACACACCGAAAGCCATGGCTGCCAGAGACAACGCCAGAGCGATCTGGTTCACACGATTGCGGCGAGCGAAACGGGCAGCGCGCACGTTGGCAATATCCTGCGCGGCGATGAGTTTTGCGGATGTTGCAGTGGTATTCATGAACGCGCTCCTTCAGACTTCTTCAGGCGATTGAGCAGCAGCTTGGAGAGCGTCAGCACGACAAAGGTGATGAAGAACAGAACCAGCCCCAGATAGATCAGCGACGCCTGATGCAGACCCTCACCCGCTTCAGCGAATTCGTTGGCCAGCGCCGAGGTGATGCTGTTGGCGGCCTCGAAGACCGACAGCGAGTTGAGCTGGTTCATGTTGCCGATCACGAAGGTCACGGCCATGGTTTCACCCAGAGCGCGACCCAGACCCAGCATCACGCCACCGAGCACACCTGCCTTGGTGTAAGGCAGAACGACCTTCCAGACCACTTCCCAGGTCGTGGAGCCGAGGCCGTAGGCCGATTCCTTGAGGAGCGCGGGCGTCACTTCGAACACGTCGCGCATCACCGAGGCGATGAACGGAATGATCATGATCGCGAGGATGATGCCAGCAGACAGGATGCCGATGCCAACCGGAGGGCCCGAAACCAGCGCACCAAAGAATGGCACGCCGTTGAACATCTTTTGCAGCGGCATCTGAACGTAGGTCGCCAGAATCGGGCCGAAGACCATCAGGCCCCACATGCCGTACACGATGGAGGGAACTGCCGCCAGCAATTCAATGGCGGTGCCCAGCGGGCGCTTGAGCCAGGCTGGGGAGAGTTCGGTGAGAAACAGCGCAATGCCGAAACTCACCGGCACGGCGATCAGCAGCGCGATGGCCGATGTCGCCAGCGTGCCGTAGATCATCACCAGACCGCCGTACTCGTTGTTCACGGGGTCCCAGACGCTGCTGGTGAGGAAGCCGAGGCCGTACTTGGTGATCGATGGCCAGGCACCATGGACCAGAGAAATGAGAATGCCGATCAGCAGCATCAGTGTGAGCAACGCAGCGCCGCGTGCACACCAGCCGAAGATACGGTCGACAAGCGCGCCGGACAGGGGCGGCCTGCGTGGTGGGGGGGATTTTCTAGACACTCTTTCCACATCCTTCAAGGAAGAATTGGATGATGATACGGGCAGCGTTGTTGACACTTCAGTCGCCTTGGAAAGGTTTCGAAATCCGAAAAGACTTGCGAAGAACTTCGAGCTTCGCCCCGCGACAACCGGAATATGACATTCTGATCATCTGCGAGGCGAAATGCACTTTTATCGTGCCTTTTGATTCAACGGTCGTTTCACCAATTACTTCACTTCAATCGACTTGCCGGAAGCGTCCTTGATGTCGGCCCACGCCTTGAAGATCACTTGCTTGACGCTGTCGGGCATGGGCACATAGTCCAGGTCACCGGCTGTCTTGTCGCCGCTCTTGTAGGCCCATTCGAAGAACTTCAACGAGGTGGCGGCCTGCACGGGCTTGTCCTGCACCTTGTGCATCAGGATGAAGGTGGCGGAAGTGATCGGCCATGCATCCTTGCCGGGCTGTTCGGTCAGGATCTGATAGAAGCTCTTGGCCCAGTCAGCACCCGCAGCCGCTGCCTTGAAAGTGGCGTCGTCCGGCGAGACAAAGTTGCCGTCCTTGTTCTGCAGTTGGGTGTAGATCATCTTGTTCTGCTTCACATAGGCGTACTCGACGTAGCCGATGGAGTTGGGCAGGCGGCCCACGAAAGCGGCAACGCCTTCGTTGCCCTTGCCACCCGCACCGGTAGGCCAGTTCACCGCAGTGCCTTCACCGATCTTTTCCTTCCACTCGGGGTTCACCTTCGACAGATAGTTGGTGAAGCCGAAGGTCGTGCCCGAGCCGTCGGCGCGACGCACCGGAGCGATGGCTGCGTCAGGCAGGTTCACGCCGGGGTTCAGCGCCTTGATGGCGGCATCGTTCCAGTTGGTGATCTTGCCCAGATAGATGTCGCCCAGCACCTTGCCGGAGAGCTTGAGTTGGCCTGGAGCGATGCCCTTGATGTTCACGACCGGCACGATGCCGCCGATCACGGTGGGGAACTGCATCAGGCCCTTCTTCTGCAATTCATCATCCTTCAGGGGAGCGTCCGAAGCGCCGAAGTCGATGGTCTTGGCTTCGATCTGCTTGAGACCAGCGCCCGAACCGACAGACTGGTAGTTGATCTTGACACCGGTTGCCTTGTTGTAGTCGGCGGCCCACTTGGAATACAGCGGTGCCGGGAAGCTGGCACCAGCGCCTGTTGCTTCGCTCTGTGCCATTGCGGAGGAGAACGCACCCATTGCGACCAGACCGGACACCAGAACGCGAATTGCAGACATTGTCATGAGAGAGACCTCAAGGTTGAACAAACATGTGATGGAACGAAATGTAGGCAGCTTGTATGACAGCCTCGTGACACATTGGGTTTGTCACAAAGGTTTTTCAGAGACAGGAAGCCACGCAACTGTCATAAAACCGCCTTGAACAACTCGTAACATGAAGTTTCCAAACGCAATGGCTACGTTACCAATATGCTTCGCCCCGCCCTCCTGTCCGAACCGCTCAACCGCCGCGCATGGCTCCGTACCACGGGAGTGGTGGCGGCGCTCGGGGCCGCCCTCCCGGCAACGACCGCTCTGGCCGCTGGTGAGAACAATGCCATGGCTTCGGTCACCCAGATCGTCGACATGTCGCCGCTGCAGCAGGACATCAGCCGCGATTTCCTGATCGGCTCGCGCGTGGCCTGGCAGGAATTCAACACCCGCGAACGCGCCAGGGGCCGCACTATCCAGCATCTGGTGGTCGAAACCGATGGCAGCGCCCGCGCCGTCAAGGCCGCTTGGCAGAGCGCAGTGATCGACCCGACCTGCGTGGCGCTGAGCGGCTGTGTGGGTGACGCTACAGCCGCCGCCGTGGCCAGCCTGCAGCGCATCCCCAGCAGCAATGCTTTGCCCCTCGTCGCGCCATGGCTGCAACGGGAATGGTCGGACAGCGAAAACGCCGTGTTTCCGGCATTCCCCGACTATCAGGCCCAGATTGCCCACGCCATGAAATCTCTGGCGGTCATGGGCGTCAAGCAGGCGGGTGTCGTGTATGCCACTCCTGCTTTGCAAAAGGAGCTGAGCGCCTCCATCGCGCTCGCCAGCAGCGCACAAGGGCTCAAACTGCAAACGCTTTTAGCCGACAAGCGCCCCGCCGTACCCCCGGCGCTGATCCTGTTCATTGGCGGCACACCCGAGTTGCACGCCTTCGCCCATCTGGTCGGTGGAAAAACAGGCTCGCACTGCTACCTGATCGCGTTGGCCGACGTGAATCTGCAGGTTCTCACACAACTCGGCGGCGTGCCGCAAAACATCTCTGTGATCGTCACGCAGCCAGTGCCAGTGGTGAGCTCCGGCCTGCCGGTGGTACGCAGCTACCGCACAGCGCTGGGCAAGCTCTACGACGAGCCGCCGTCGCAACACGGTCTTGCGGGCTACATCGCGGCGCGCTACACCGCCGAGGTGCTCGCGACGCTCGGCACGAACGTCAGCCGCACTGGTGCGTTGGCGGCCTTTCGCAAGCGCACGGATCAACAGATCGGCGGCTTCCTCATCGCCTATCAGGGCGACAAGCTCAGCAACGCCAATGTCACGCAAAGCATGCTCACCTCGGACGGCCGCATCGTTGGCTGAGATGGATTGAAGCCAGCGCAAATGCGACCATGTCCTTCACTCAGCCATGAGGGTCGGTGCTATGCTGCGCCGCGAGTAAAAACGCGCAAAGCAACAAGCCCCCCTTTTATGCAAGATGGAACATTGCTGGCTGCCGTGGACCTCGGGTCCAACAGCTTCCGACTGGAAATCGGCCGATATGAGCACGGCCACATCGAAAAAATCGAATACTTCAAGGAAACCGTACGTCAAGGCGCAGGGCTGGATGAAGACAAGAATCTGACCGCTGACTCGATGCAGCGCGGCTGGGACTGTCTGGCCCGCTTTGCCGAGCGGCTGGCCGGCTTTCCGAAGGCGCATGTGCGCGCGGTCGCTACGCAAACGCTGCGCGAGGCGCGCAATCGCGAGCTGTTCATCGAGCGTGGCAGCCAGATCCTTGGCTACCCCATCGACATCGTCTCGGGTCCCGAAGAGGCGCGCCTCATCTATCAAGGCGTGGCCCGTCTGCTGCCGCAATCGGACGAGCGCCGCCTCGTGGTCGACATCGGCGGCCGCTCCACCGAAATCATCCTCGGCCGCCAGTTCACGCCGAGCGCCGTAGCGTCGTTTCGCGTGGGCAGCGTGGCCTGGTCCACGCGCTATTTCCCCGATGGCCAATTCACCGCACGCACGTTCGAAGCCGCCGAGGTTGCAGCCAAAGCTGTGCTCGACGAGGCCCTCGACGTTTATCGACGCGACACCTGGGACGTGGCCTATGGTTCTTCCGGAACAGTGGGCGCAGTAGGCGATGTACTGACCGCCGCTGGTGCATCCCCCGAAGGCAAAATCACCCGCGAAGGCCTCGACTGGCTCTACGAGCAATTGATATTGGCCCGCAGCGCCGACCGTGTGCGCATGAACGGTCTCAAGGAAGACCGCCGCGCAGTGATCGGCGGCGGCATCAGTGTGCTGCGCGCAATCTTCAGCCTGCTCGACATCACCGAAATGCAAGTCGCACAAGGTGCGTTGCGCCAAGGCGCGCTCTACGACCTGCTCGACCGCGAACAGCCCCAGACCGATCTGCGCTCGTCCACCGTGCGCGGCCTCATGCAGCGCTTTGGCGTGGATGAACTGCACGCGCAGCGCGTCGCGCAGATCGCCACACAACTCTTCGAGAATGCAGCGCCCACAGGCAGTGAGCGTGCTGCGCGCAAGCTGGACTGGGCCGCGCGTCTGCACGAGATCGGCCAACGCATCTCGCACAGCGGCTACCAGCGCCACGGCGCGTACATCCTCGACCATACCGACGCCGCTGGTTTCGCCCTACCCGAACTGCACCACCTGAGCCAGTTGGTGCTCGGCCATCGCGGCAAGGTGCACAAGATCGGCCTTGAACTCAGCGATCCGCAGTTCGTGCTGCAGCTCATGTGCCTGCGCACTGCCATCGCCCTGTGTCACGCGCGCCGTGAACCTGACACCGAAGGCTTTGCGCTGAGTTTCGATGGCGAGCGCTGCATCGTCCGCTCACGTGCGGGCTGGTCCGAGAGCTATCCGCAATCGGCCCATCTGCTGCACGAAGAGCGCTACTGCTGGCAAAAGACGCCCTGGGAATTTGTCACGAAACTGAGGTGACATTTTTTTGAAGAACGGTATAAACTGTTTATATCGTTTTACAAAAAGTCTCTCATGACCGTCACTACCAAGACCTCCACCGCTCCGACCGCCGCCCCCACGCCTGTTGCCGCCGCCGCCAAGAAGGTGGTGCAACAGGCCGCAGCCACCGCCGCACCGACCACGGCAGCCCCTGCGCCCAAGAAGAGTCCCCCCGTGGCCGCTGAACCTGCAGTCAAGACAGTCAGCGCAACGACCAAGAAGGCCCCCAAATCGGCCAAGCCTGCGGAAGCCAAGACGGCCAGCAAAGCCGCTTCCAAGGCCCGCAAGGTCGTCGCCAAGGACGTGCAGAAGGAAGCAAAGGAAGTCAAGCCCAAAAAACCCAAGCTGGTGCGCGACAGCTTCACCATCCCCAAGGATGAATACGCCGTCATCGACACGCTCAAGCTGCGCAGCGCCAAGTTCGATCATCAGGTCAAAAAAAGCGAGCTGCTGCGCGCAGGTCTCAAGTTGCTGGCCTCACTGAACGACCAGCAATTGCAAGCCGCGCTGCGCGCGGTGCCCGCCATCAAGACCGGTCGCCCAAAGGCCGAGGACAGCAAAACCTCCAAGAAGTGATGGTGCCGACGGCCTGCGGAACGAGCGCTCCTAGAGGAAATCAGGCGACTGCACCGATAGCAGAATCGTCTCTTCGAGCTCCTGTCGACTGCGGTATCTGAGCCACCAGACCGAGCCCTTGCGGATCGCGCACTGGCTGGCCGTCATGCCCAGCAATCTGGCGGCCGTCTCTCCAAGCATCGGCTGGTGCCCCACCACCAGCACCGCGCCGCGTGACTTGGGCCACTGGGCCAGTTCGAGCAGGTCGTCGACCGAGCCCCCAGGCAGCAGTTCAGCACGTGGCTTGAACTTGCGCCCGAGGGCACGTGCAGTCTGTTCGGTGCGCACGGCGGGACTCACGAGCACCCGCAGCCCCTCGGGCAATTGCCGATCCAGCCACGACGCCATGCGTGCAGCCTGCTTTTCTCCGCGAGCGGTCAGTGGGCGTTCCAGATCTTCCCCGCCATCCGGTGCATCTTCGGCCTCGGCGTGCCTCCAGAGAATCAGATCCATTTCGCGTCTCTCTCGTCGATAGATTGTGTGATTCGGGTGTTGGGCGTATGACGTCACCGCGCCGGTGCGTAGCGCAGCATGAGTGCCTTTTGCGCACCCAGACCATCGGTCACGTGCGGTGCACGCTCGTAATGCCCATCGGCCTCAAGCGTCCATGCGTCACGGTCATCGTGAAGATAAGACACCAAGCATTCATCAATGATGCGTTGGCGCAGCTTCTTGTCCTTCACCGGCCACGCCAATTCCACGCGACGCAGCATGTTGCGATTCATCCAGTCGGCACTCGAAAGGTACAGATCTTCCTTCTGGCCCGCCGCGAAATAGAACACGCGTGTGTGCTCCAGAAAACGCCCGATGACCGAGCGCACACGGATGCGGTCTGTCACGCCCGGCACCTGAGCGGGCAGCATGCAGGCGCCGCGAATGATCAGATCGATGTGAGCACCCTGCTGCCCTGCGCGCAGCAGCGCCTGGATCAGTGCCTCATCGGTCAGCGCGTTCATCTTGGCGACGATACGCGCGTGCTCGCCGCGTGCCGCCGCCTGACCGACGGCGTCGACCATGTCGATCATGCGCTGCTGCAACTCGAACGGCGCGAGAATCAGGTCATTGAGCTTGGGCACGCGGTTCTGATTGGCCAGATGGTCGAACACGGTGTCCATGTCGGCCGTGATGTGCTCGTCTGCCGTGAGGCAGCTCAGATCGGTGTAGAGCTTGGCCGTTCGCGGGTTGTAGTTGCCGGTGGAAAGATGGCCGTAGCGCCGCAGCTGTCGCCCTTCACGGCGGGTGACGAGCAGCATCTTGGCGTGCGTCTTCAGGCCCACGACGCCATACACCACCTGTGCGCCAATGGATTCGAGTGCCTCAGCCCAATTGATGTTGGCCTCTTCGTCGAAGCGCGCCTTGAGCTCCACGACGGCCGTGACCTCCTTGCCGCGGCGCACAGCCTCGCGCAGCAAGTCCATCATTTCGGAATCGGCACCGGTTCGGTAGATCGTCTGCTTGATCACCAGCACCTTGGGATCATTCACCGCCTCGCGCAGGAACGCCAGCACGCCGTCGAAGCTTTCGAACGGCTGGTGGATCAGTACATCTCGCTTCTTCAGCTCGGCAAAGATCGACGTGCTGCGTGGCAGTTGCTCGGGCCACGCGGGCTGCCAGGCCGGAAACAGCAGCGAACGGTCCGCCACCAGCTCCACCACCTGCGACAAGCGCACCAGATTGACCGGCCCCTGCACGCGATACAGCGCAGCAGCGGGCAGGTTGAACTGCAACAGCAGAAAGTCCGACATGAAACGCGAGCAGCCGGAAGACACCTCCAACCGCACCGCCTGACCGAAATGCCGATGCTGCAACCCTTGGCGCAAGGCCATCCGCAGATTGCGCACGTCCTCCTCATCCACCGCCAGATCGGAGTGGCGGGTGACGCGGAACTGCGAGAACTCGGTCACCTCGCGACCGGGAAACAGGTCGGCCAGATGCGAGCGGATGATGCTTGAGAGCGTGACCATCTGCACGCCCTTGGGTGCCACCTCGGCGGGCAGACGGATCACGCGCGGCAGGATGCGCGGAATCTTGACGATGGCGATCTCGTTGGAGCGACCGAAAGCGTCGCCCCCCTTCAAGCGGACAATGAAGTTGAGCGATTTGTTGGCAACCTGCGGGAACGGGTGCGACGGATCGAGTCCCACCGGAATCAGCAGCGGCCGCACATCGCGTTGAAAATACTCCTTCACCCAGCGTTTTTGTGCACTGTTGCGTTCGCCATGCGAGACGATGCGGATGCCGTGCGCCTCGAACGCAGGAGTCAGCGAATCGTTGTAGAGCGCGTACTGCCGCTCCACCATCTGATGCGCCTTCTGCGCCAGCGCCTCGAACGAGGCCACGCTGTACTCGCCCTTGGTCTCGCCCTGCTGCGCAGCGGTCAAGTGGGCAGCGGCCCGCACTTCGAAGAATTCATCCAGATTCGACGACACGATGCAAAGGTAGCGCAGACGCTCAAGCAGCGGCACATCAGGACGCACCGCCCAATCGAAGACCCGTTCGTTGAACGCCAGAATACTGTGATCCCGGTCGAGCAAAGCTATTTTCTTGCCGTTCACCCCCTCGGGAGACCGCGTGGTGAAAACGGCAGCACTACCCTCTGTTGAAGTCATGGACGATGGCGTGGATGCGGAGAAAGGCATACGAATGGATCAGTGCAAGATTGACAACAATCAGTATCAAACGTGACCATGACAATCACGTGACAAGGTCATTGATTTGTCATATCCCAGAGAACTTATTCATTCGTATGCTGGCTGTGTTCAGAGGGGCACGAAGTAAGAAGGCACCGCTTCTTGCGTGAATATGACAGTCAGCGGTTGAGAAAATGCTTGCGGTACTTCGCAGGCAAGTCTTCCAAACGCATCAGCATCGGCAGATCGGCCGTGTTGAAGTCCGGGTCCCACGCGGGAGCGCCAAGAATGCGGGTGCCGAGACGCAGGTAGCCTTTGATCAATGCAGGCGGGTCGACATCAAGGCTGGCATCCAGCGTCTCAAGCGGCAGTGGCAATCGCGGACGCACGTGGTACTCGATAGGTGCCATATGTGTCTCGCTGATGCGACGGTAGATGCTCGCGGCCACGTCGCCGGTCACCACGCCGTTGTGCAGCATCGGAATGCTGGCGCAGCCAATCATGGTATCGAGAGAGTTGCGCACCATGAAATCAGCCAACGCGCCCCACAGCGCCAGCACCACTCCACCGTGGCGATGATCCGGATGCACGCAACTGCGGCCCAGCTCCACCATGCGGCTACGCAGCGTGCGCAGGCGGGTCAGATCGAATTCGGTGTCACTGTAAGTGCTGCCCACGCGTCTGGCCTGCACGGGCGTCAGCACACGGTAGGTGCCGATCACCTGACGCGTGATCGTGTCGCGTACCAGCAGGTGTTCGCAGAAATCGTCGAAGAGATCAATGTCGTGCCCAGGGACGGGAGTGTTCAGCTGCGCCCCCATTTCGGAGACGAATACATCGAAGCGTAGTTTCTGCGCCTCTCTCACTTCATCGAGGTGACGTGCCCACGAGACTTCGATCCCGCCGCGCGTCTCCGAAATTTGCCCCACATGGCTCGCATCAGATGGGCGGTGAAGTGACCCCCTGGGCAAGGAAGCCGGGCTCAGGGGCATCGTCGGGCTGGGCAGATCGCTCATGGGGGCATTCCTCATCGTGTGGAGGACATGCCAGACAGCTACCCGGACAGGAGCGCCCCGCCTCCGCAGGAAATTGTGGAAGGCCGCAGTGACGGGTGCGTGTCAGGTGGGTGACGGTTTGGTGACGTCAACTTGCGCGCGCCACGTCGGCGAGCAACTGCGCATAGTGGTTCGCGTCGTCGGCGCTCTCGGCCTCCACCATCACGCGCAGCAACGGCTCGGTGCCGCTGGCACGGATCAGGACGCGGCCTTGGTCGCCAAGGGTCTGCTCCGCATCGCGCGTGGCCTCGGCGAGCTTGGTGTTGGCCTTCCAGTCCTGACCGGGTTGCAGGCGCACGTTGAGCAGCACCTGCGGGAACAGCTTCACCTCGGAGAGCAGGTTCGGCAGCGACTTGTCGGCGCGCACGCAGGTCTGCAGCACCTGCAGCGCACTCACCAGACCGTCGCCGGTGGTGTGCTTGTCGAGCGCGAGCAGATGGCCCGAACCCTCCCCGCCGAGTTGCCAGCCGTTCTTGACGAGTTCTTCGAGCACATAGCGGTCGCCCACCTTGGCACGCACGAACTCGACGCCCTTGCGGCGCAGCGCCACTTCGACGGCCATGTTGGTCATCAGCGTGCCCACCACGCCGGGCACGGATTCGCTGCGCGAGAGGCGGTCGAGCGTCATCAGATAAAGCAGCTCATCCCCGTTGTAGAGGCGGCCCTGTGCGTCGACCATCTGCAGACGGTCGGCGTCGCCATCGAGAGCCACACCATAGTGCGCGTGGTTGGCACGCACGGCGCGCACCAGCGCATCGGGATGGGTGGCACCCACGTCACGGTTGATGTTGAAACCGTCGGGCGAGCAGCCGATGGAGATGACTTCAGCGCCCAGTTCATGGAACACCTTGGGCGCGATGTGATACGCCGCGCCATTGGCCGCATCGACGACGATGCGCAGGCCGCGCAGCGTCAGGTCATTGGCGAAGGTGCTCTTGCAGAACTCGATGTAGCGACCGGCCGCGTCTTCGAGACGGCGGGCCTTGCCGAGTGATTGCGAATCGGCCCAGACGGGCGGCTCGTCCAGCGCTGCCTCGACCTGCTCTTCCCAACTGTCGGGCAACTTGGTGCCGCGTGCGGAGAAGAACTTGATGCCATTGTCCTGAAACGCATTGTGGCTGGCGCTGATCACCACGCCGAGGCTCGCTCGCTGCGCGCGCGTAAGGTAGGCGACGCCGGGCGTCGGCAGCGGGCCAAGCAGCACGACGTCCACACCAGCCGAGTTGAAACCAGACTCGAGCGCGCTCTCCAACATGTAGCCGGAAATACGTGTGTCCTTGCCGATCAGCACCGTGGGGCGCTCTTCGGTGCGGCGCAACACACGGCCCACGGCGTGGGCAAGCTTGAGGGCAAAGTCGGGCGTGATCGGTGCGACACCCACGGTGCCGCGAATTCCATCGGTGCCAAAGTAGCGACGCGTCATCTTGTTGTTTTCCTTTGCCTGTTAGATCTCGTCTTTGAATTCGTGGTGGCCGATCTTATCGATTCGGCAAATTCTGCTGCTCCATGGCAGCGAGCACCTTGAGGGCCGCCACCGTGTCACGCACATCATGTACCCGCACGATGGCCGCGCCCTGCTGTACGGACAGCAGCGCCGCCGCAACACTGGCACCCAGGCGCTGATCGACCGGAAGGCCCGTCACCGCTCCCAGTGATGATTTGCGCGACCAGCCCGCAAGCCAAGCGTAGCCGCCCGCGCGTCGAACCAATTCACCCTGAGCAGCAAGAAGCGAAAAATTTTGCTCCACGCTCTTGCCGAAACCAATGCCCGCATCCAGCACGATGCGCTCGCTGGCGATGCCCAGGCCGCGCAGTACGCTCAATTCACTCTCCAGAAAGCGCCAAACCTCGTCGACCACAGCACCCTCCATCGTCTGCTGCTGCATGGTCTGCGGGTCACGGTGCATGTGCATGATGCAGATACCGCAACCCGGGTGCGCGGCCACCGCCTCGCGCGCGCCGTGCTGGCGCAGCGCCCAGATGTCATTGATGATGTCGCCCCCCTCGTCCAATGCAGCGCGCATGACCTCGGGCTTGTAGGTGTCGATGGACAACGGCACGCCCAGGCTGCGCGCCGCGCGCACCACAGGAATCACCCGAGCAAGTTCCATGTCGAGCGGCACGGCGGGACTGCCGGGGCGGGTGGATTCGCCGCCAATGTCGAGAATGTCCGCACCCTGCTCCACCAGAGCCTCGCAATGCGCGAGTGCATCGCGCGCGTTGTCGTGACTGCCACCGTCCGAGAATGAATCGGGCGTGACATTGACGATGCCCATTACCTTGGGCGCGTTCAGATCAATCTGGAAACGACCGGCTTGCCAGTACATACCTGAGGAGTTCCTTGTTTGCTGCTGCCTCGCGCCACAACTGCATGCATGCGCCAGAAAGAACAAAGGGGCCTAGAAAGGCCCCGTTTGTTGTGGAGATCAGTGCCCGTGAGTCACTGGCTTCAAGCCGCTGTGGGCGCCGGGTCGGACTTCACGGCAGGAGTGCCGCCACCCGAGTTGTTGTCGCCACCCGATGGTGGCACACGTGGTGTCCAGTCCTTTGGAGGACGTGGCGCCTTGCCAGCCATGATGTCGTCAAGCTGCTCTGCATCAATGGTTTCCCATTCCAGCATGGCCTTGGCCATGGCGTGCATCTTGTCCGAGTTTTCCTCGATCAACTTGCGGGCCAGGTGGTATTGCTCATCAATGATGCGACGCACTTCCGTGTCGACCTTCTGCATCGTTTCTTCGCTGATGCTGGTGGTCTTGGTCACGGAACGACCCAAGAACACTTCGCCTTCGTTTTCAGCGTAGACCATCGGGCCAAGCGCCTCAGTCATGCCGTAACGCATCACCATGTCGCGGGCGATCTGGGTGGCACGCTCAAAGTCGTTGCTTGCGCCAGTGGTCATCTGGTTCATGAACACTTCTTCAGCGATACGGCCACCGAACAGCATCGCGATCTGGTTGAGCATGAACTCCTTGTCGTAGGAGTAGCGGTCCTTCTCGGGCAGGCTCATCGTCACGCCCAGCGCACGGCCGCGTGGAATGATGGTGACCTTGTGGACCGGATCGCACTTGGGCAGCAGCTTGCCGATCAGCGCATGACCCGCTTCGTGGTACGCCGTGTTGCGGCGCTCTTCCTCGGGCATGACCATGGACTTGCGTTCCGGACCCATGATGATCTTGTCCTTGGCCTTCTCGAAGTCCTGCATTTCAACGGTGCGCGCATTGCGGCGTGCGGCCATCAGGGCGGCTTCATTGCAAAGGTTGGCCAGATCCGCACCGGACATTCCGGGCGTGCCGCGCGCAATGATCGCGGGATTCACGTCCTGACCCACAGGGATCTTGCGCATGTGCACGTTCAGAATCTGCTCGCGGCCACGGATGTCGGGCAGCGTCACGTAGACCTGACGGTCAAAACGGCCTGGGCGCAGCAGAGCGGCATCCAGAATGTCGGGACGGTTGGTCGCAGCCACGACGATCACGCCGAGGTTGGTCTCGAAGCCGTCCATCTCGACCAGCATCTGGTTCAGAGTCTGTTCGCGCTCGTCATTGCCACCGCCAAGACCCGCGCCACGTTGGCGACCGACCGCGTCGATTTCATCGATGAAGATGATGCAGGGCGCGTTCTTCTTGGCGTTCTCGAACATGTCGCGCACACGGGCAGCACCCACGCCGACGAACATTTCCACGAAGTCGGAACCCGAGATCGAGAAGAAAGGCACCTTGGCTTCGCCCGCGATGGACTTGGCCAGCAGCGTTTTACCCGTGCCTGGAGGGCCAACCAGCAGCAGACCGCGAGGAATGCGGCCGCCGAGCTTCTGGAACTTGTTCGGGTCTTTCAGGAAGTCAACGACTTCCTTGACTTCTTCCTTGGCCTCATCGCAACCAGCCACATCCGCGAACGTGACGGTATTGTTGTTCTCGTCGAGCATGCGGGCCTTGGACTTGCCGAAGCTGAACGCTCCGCCCTTGCCGCCACCCTGCATCTGTCGCATGAAGTAGACCCACACGCCGATCAGCAGCAGCATCGGGCCCCAGCTCACGAGCAGGGTCATCAGCAGCGAACCTTCTTCGCGTGGCTTCACGTCGAACTTGACGTTGTTGTTGATCAGGTCACCCACCAGACCACGGTCCAGATAGGTGGCTGTCGTGCGGATCTTGCGATCATCGCTGGTCACGGCCACGACTTCAGTGCCGCCAGGGCTTTCCTGAATGGTGGCAGTCTTGATACGACCATCGCGGACCTGCGTGAGGAAGTCCGAATAGCCGACCGTGCCAGCACCAGCACCGGAACGGGTGTCAAACTGTTTGAACACCGTAAACAGCACCATGGCGATCACGAGCCATACGGCGACTTTTGAAAACCACTGATTGTTCAAGCGGAGCTCCAGATTCTAAAAATATTGAACAACTGTGCCCTATGCCGGTCACAAAATTGCTCTAGCGCATTTGGGGAACATTTTAGACTTTTCAACCGCGTTTCCCATTCGATTTACCCCAGCGCGAGCCATGGTCACCCGAATAAAGGGGTATTCAGACAGTGTGACAAGTCATTTCACGCCTTTTTCAGGGCTTTTTCAAGCCGATGCCCACGAGGAAGGTCTCTGAAGACTTGTCGCGCGACGCCTTGGGCTTGACGGGTTTGACCACCTTGAACGTGTCTCGGAACAACTGCACCAGTTGCGTGTAGCCGCTGCCGTTGAACAGCTTGACCACCAGTGCACCATCAGGTTTCAGGTGCTGCACCGCAAAATCCACGGCCAACTCGATGAGATGCGAGATGCGTGCCGCGTCTGTGGAATCTATGCCCGAAAGATTGGGCGCCATGTCGGACACCACCACATCCACAGGACGGCCACCCACGGCTTCCTGCAGTTGCGCCAGCACGGACTCCTCGCGGAAATCGCCCTGGATGTACTGAACTCCCTCAATGGGCTCCATCGGCAGCAGGTCCAGGCCGATGATCACGCCGTTGAGTTCGCCCACCGCAGCGCCCGTGGGCGAGAGGCGACGGCGCACATACTGACTCCAGGCGCCCGGAGTGCAGCCCAGATCCACCACGACATGGCCGGGGCGGATCAGGTGGAACTGCTCGTCGATTTCCTTGAGTTTGTAGGCCGCGCGGGCACGGTAGCCATCCTTCTGGGCCTGTTTGACGTAGGGGTCATGGATGTGCTCGTTGAGCCATGCCTTGTTGACCTTCTTGCTTTTGGTTTGAACTTTCATATCTATCCCTGCCCCGTCAAGGAACTTCCGAACGGCAGCCGCTGCAATGCGCTTTTGACGGGAAAACCCATCGATTGGGCCTGTCCGCGCATACAGAATCCTTCAATAAAAAGGCAAACCTCGCACTCATTGAGATAATACGGGCTATGCCTCAAATTCAACTCACTCCAACACAGCGCCGGGAACACCGCGCCGATGCCCATCACTTGGACCCCGTGGTCATGATCGGCGGCGACGGTCTGACGCCCGGCGTGCAAAAGGAGATCGACGCAGCGCTCAACGCGCACGGCCTGATCAAGGTCCGCGTCTTCGGCGATGACCGCGTTGCACGTGAAGAAATGTACCAGCAACTGGCCGACACCTTGAACGCTGCGCCTATTCAGCACATCGGCAAGCTGCTGGTCCTGTGGCGCCCGATTCCCGAAAAGGAAAAGGCCTACGACGACGACCGCATGCCCGGCCCGCGCGACGTCAAGGTGCTCAAATTCAGCAAGCGCGGCGGCCAGAAGCCCGAAGTCAAGCAGATCCGCGTGCTCGGCAATCAGCGCCTGACGGCCGGTGGCCAGATCAAGCGCGCCAAGCCCAAGATGAAGTCGGTGAAAAAAGGCCACAGCGACTGATCGACCGCTCAAGTGAACAAGTGATCCGTTCGCAAGGACGGATTGACCCCCTCGCATGACCACCGCCGACATGTCCACAATTACCGCGCAAGCTGCGCAGCAGCGCCACATCATCTGCATGAAGTGGGGCACGAAGTACGGCCCGGAGTACGTCAACCGGCTCTACGCCATGGTGCGACGCCACCTCACCGGCGATTTCAAGTTCGTCTGCCTGACCGACAACACCGAAGGCCTGCGCCCCGAGGTGGTATGTCATCCGATTCCGGACATCAATTTCAACCTCGCGCCCGGCGAGCCGGACCGTGCGTGGAAGAAGCTGACCACGTTCGAGGCCGATCTCTACGGTCTGCGCGGCACGGCGTTGTTTCTGGATATCGACATCGTGATCGTCGGCAGTCTGGATGATTTCTTTACCCAGCCCGGCCAGTTTCTGATCATCAAGGACTATCCACGCTTCTGGCGCAACAACGCCAAGCGCATCGTCGGAAATTCCTCGGTCTACCGCTTCGAGCTGGGCGCGCATGCCGACGTACTCGCGTACTTTCGCAAAAACTCGCAGGCGATTCGCGCCCAGTACCGCAATGAGCAGGAATACCTCTCGCACTTTCTCAACAAGCAGGGAAAGCTGTCGTACTGGCCCGCCGCCTGGTGCCCGAGCTTCAAGTACGCCTGCATTCCCACTTGGCCGACCAATTACTGGAAGGAACCGGTGCCGCCCAAGGGCACACGCATCGTGATTTTTCACGGCGAATGCAACCCGCCGGATGCGCTCGCAGGTCGCCGCAACAAGCGTTTTCGACACATCCAGCCAGCCACCTGGGTTGCCAAGGCTTGGGAACAGGCTGAATAAGGTCATCGTCACGCAATCGATGGCCCTGCAATCAACACAAAGGCGCTGCCTCTTACGAGGTCAGCGCCTTTTTCATGGCCAAGGGAATCGCGCGGACGCTCCCGTCAAGATAAGGACTGCGGCTTCGCGAGCTTCCACAGCAGCATGGCCGCACAGACCCACTGCAACACATACATGACGGTGCCCACGCTGTGCCACAGTTTCAAATCCTGACGCGTAACGATGCGTGGCGATACACCATACTGCACCAGCAAAGCCAGCAGCATGCCGCCAATGACCAGCATCAGCCCGTTTTGCGCCCACTCTTCAATTTTTTCCGCATGCCGACGCTTGCTGAGAATCAGCAGGGCCAAGCAGCAGCCCACCGAAATCCAGGTCTGCGCTGCAAACAACTTGGCGGCCATATTTCCTGCCATCGTAGGATTGCCCAGATTGGCGAACAACATGGGTACAGCCATGAAGCCAATGGCGGAGAGACTTCCCCACCACAGAGCCGCTGCGAAAACGGGCAGGCGTTCAAACATGGATGCAGGCGCTCCTCGATCAGAGGTAACGAACGGCGACCACTTCGTAGCGACGCTCACCGCCCGGTGCCAGCACCACGGCAGTATCGCCCTCTTCCTTGCCGATCAGCGCGCGTGCGATGGGGCTGGAGACGTTGATCAGGCCTTGCTTCAGGTCGGCCTCGTCCTCGCCAACGATTTGATAAGTGACCGCATCGCCGCTGTCTTCGTCTTCCAGATCGACAGTGGCACCGAACACCACCTTGCCGCCGGCGTCGAGCACGCTCGGGTCGATGATCTGCGCGGCGGAGAGCTTGCCCTCCACTTCGATGATGCGGCCTTCGATGAAACCCTGGCGATCCTTGGCCGCTTCGTACTCCGCGTTTTCGCTCAGGTCACCCTGCGCACGCGCTTCGGCAATGGCTTGCACCACGGCCGGACGCTCGACGGACTTGAGCTGCTTGAGCTCCGCTTTCAATTTTTCCGCACCGCGCTTGGTGATTGGAATAGTGGCCATTCCTCTGACTCCGTATCTCTGTTCATATGGCGCAGCAGGGCGCCGGTTGACTCTGACGCGCTCCGGACACAGCAACTGCATTCCGTGCACCCCAAAAGCAAACCGCCGCGCGTTGCCGTGCGGCGGTCATTCATTGATGGGAACATTATGCCGGTTTTATTCCGACTTCAGCCCCCCAAAAACCCGCCGTCCGGCCAGGACAGCGGTTGCATTCAAGCGGTCAGTTGTGCATGCAGTTCCTGAACGGAGTACACGTCCAGGTTGTTCATCGACTTCATGCCCTCAACGGCCGCTTCCGCGCCGAAGATGGTGGTGAAGGTCGTCACGCGTGCCAGCAGGGCACTGGTACGGATGGCGCGCGAATCGGCAATCGCGTTGCGACGCTCTTCCACGGTGTTGATGACCATGGCGATCTCGTTGTTCTTGACCATGTCCACAATGTGCGGACGGCCTTCCGTGACCTTGTTCACGGTTTGAACTTCGATGCCCGCCTCGGCAATCGCCGCAGCCGTGCCGCGCGTGGCGCAGAGCGTGAAGCCCATGGCGGCCAGTTCCTTGGCGATGGCAACGGCACGTGGCTTGTCGGCGTTCTTCACAGTCATGAAGACCTTGCCTTCGGTCGGCAGCTTGGTGCCCGCGCCGAGTTGGCTCTTGACGAAGGCTTCACCGAAAGTCTTGCCCACACCCATCACTTCGCCGGTGGACTTCATCTCGGGGCCGAGAATCGTGTCCACGCCTGGGAACTTGACGAACGGGAACACGGCTTCCTTCACGCTGAAGTAAGGCGGTGTGACTTCCTTGGTCACACCTTGCTCGGCCAGTGAATCGCCGACCATGCAGCGCGCCGCCACCTTAGCCAACTGAATACCGGTGGCCTTGGAGACAAACGGCACGGTACGCGAGGCGCGTGGGTTCACTTCCAGCACGTAGATCACGTCCTTGCCGTCGCGCTCCTGGATGGCGAACTGCACGTTCATCAGGCCAACCACGTTCAGGCCGTGCGCCATTTCAGCAGTCTGGCGCTTGATCTCGGCAACCGTTGCGGCACTCAGGTAGTAAGGAGGCAGCGAACATGCCGAGTCACCAGAGTGCACGCCAGCCTGCTCGATGTGCTCCATCACGCCACCGATGAACACGGCACCGGTGTTGTCGCGGATGCAGTCCACGTCGCACTCGATAGCGTTCGACAGGAAGTGGTCCAGCAGCACGGGCGAATCGTTGCTCACCTTGACGGCTTCGCGCATGTAGCGCTCGAGGTCGCGTTGCTCGTGAACGATTTCCATCGCACGGCCACCCAGCACGTAGGAAGGACGCACCACCAGCGGATAACCGATGGCTGTTGCGTGCTCCAGCGCCTGCGCTTCGGTGCGGGCTGTGGCGTTTGGTGGCTGCAGCAGCTTCAGGTCGTTGAGCAGCTTCTGGAAGCGTTCGCGGTCTTCGGCAGCGTCGATGGAATCGGGCGATGTGCCGACGATGGGCACGCCTTCGGCTTCCAGGCCGAGCGCGAGCTTCAAAGGCGTCTGGCCACCGTACTGAACGATCACGCCAGCAGGCTTTTCGACGGCCACGATTTCCAGCACGTCTTCCAGCGTCAGCGGCTCGAAGTACAGGCGGTCGGACGTGTCGTAATCGGTCGAAACGGTTTCCGGATTGCAGTTGACCATGATGGTTTCATAACCATCTTCGCGCATCGCCATGGCGGCGTGCACGCAGCAGTAGTCGAACTCGATGCCCTGGCCGATGCGGTTCGGGCCACCGCCCAACACCATGATCTTCTTCTTGTCGGTGGGCGCTGCTTCGCACTCTTCGTCATACGTCGAGTACATATAGGCCGTGTTCGATGCAAACTCAGCCGCGCAAGTATCCACGCGCTTGAAGACCGGGCGCACCTTCAGGGCGTGACGCGCATCGCGCATCGCCTTGTCGGTGGTGTGCAGCAGCTTGGCCACGCGGCGATCCGAGAAGCCCTTCTGCTTCAAGGTGCGCATCGTGACGGCGTCAATGGCGGCCAGAGCGTCAGCGCCCTTGTCCGCGTAGAGCTTGTCCAGGTCGAGTTCGATCTTCACGATCTCTTCGATCTGCACCAGGAACCACTTGTCGATCTTGGTGATGTTGTGCACTTCGTCGAGCGTCCAGCCCGCAGCGAATGCATCGCCCACGTACCAGATACGGTCCGGACCTGGCTCGCCCAATTCCTTTTCAAGAATTTCGCGGTCCTGGGTCTTCTCGTTCATGCCGTCCACACCCACTTCCAGACCGCGCAGGGCCTTCTGGAAGGATTCCTGGAAGGTACGGCCGATGGCCATCACTTCGCCCACGGATTTCATCTGCGTGGTCAGGCGGTTGTCGGCAGCCGGGAATTTTTCGAACGCAAAACGCGGGATCTTGGTGACCACGTAATCGATCGATGGCTCGAACGACGCTGGCGTTTTGCCGCCGGTGATTTCGTTCTTCAGTTCGTCGAGCGTGAAGCCCACCGCCAGCTTGGCAGCGATCTTGGCAATCGGGAAACCCGTGGCCTTCGACGCCAGAGCGGACGAACGCGACACACGTGGGTTCATCTCAATGACGATCATGCGGCCGTCCGCAGGGTTCACCGAAAACTGCACGTTGGAACCGCCGGTGTCCACACCGATTTCACGCAGCACTGCCAGCGAGGCATTGCGCATGATCTGGTATTCCTTGTCGGTCAGCGTCTGGGCGGGCGCCACGGTGATCGAGTCGCCGGTGTGCACGCCCATCGGGTCCAGATTTTCAATCGAGCAGATGATGATGCAGTTGTCCGCCTTGTCGCGCACCACTTCCATCTCGTACTCTTTCCAGCCGAGCAGCGATTCTTCGATCAGCAGCTCGTTGGTCGGCGAAGCCTCGATGCCGCGCTTACAGATGGTTTCGAACTCTTCCGAGTTATAGGCAATGCCGCCGCCCGTGCCGCCCAGCGTGAAGCTGGGGCGGATGACGGTCGGGAAACCCACGGTCTTCTGAACCGCCCAGGCTTCTTCCATCGTGTGGGCGATGCCCGAACGCGCGGAGCCCAGACCGATGCGGGTCATCGCGTCCTTGAATTTGGCGCGGTCTTCGGCCTTGTCGATGGCTTCCGGCGTGGCGCCGATCAGCTCGACCTTGTACTTGTGCAGCACGCCGTGCTTCCACAGATCCAGCGCGCAGTTCAGCGCAGTCTGGCCGCCCATGGTCGGCAGGATCGCGTCAGGACGTTCCTTGGCGATGATCTTCTCGACCGTCTGCCAGGTGATCGGCTCGATGTAGGTGACGTCGGCAGTCGCCGGGTCGGTCATGATCGTGGCGGGGTTGCTGTTGATCAGAACGACCTTGTAGCCCTCTTCGCGCAGCGCCTTGCAGGCCTGCACGCCGGAGTAGTCGAACTCGCAAGCCTGGCCGATGACGATGGGGCCAGCGCCGATGATCAGGATGGTCTTTAGGTCTGTGCGCTTTGGCATTATTTGTTCTCCTTGGCCTTGGCCATCAATGCCGTGAAGCGGTCAAACAGGTATCCGATGTCGTGCGGGCCGGGCGATGCCTCAGGGTGACCCTGGAAGCAGAACGCTGGCTTGTCCTTGTGCTCGAGGCCTTGCAGCGTGCCGTCGAACAGGCTGATGTGCGTGGCGCGCAGGTTGGCGGGCAGCGACTCCAGTTCCACCGCAAAGCCGTGGTTCTGGCTGGTGATGCTCACGCGGCCGTTGTCCAGGTCCTTCACGGGGTGGTTCGCACCGTGGTGGCTGTTGGCCATCTTGAAAGTCTTGGCGCCGGCGGCCAGCGCCATGATCTGGTGACCCAGACAGATGCCGAAGGTTGGCTTGCCAGATTCCACGATTTCCTTGACGGAGGCAATCGCGTAATCGCAAGGCTCTGGATCACCAGGGCCGTTCGAGAGGAACACGCCATCGGGATTCATCGCCAGCACCTCGGCAGCGGAGGTCTTGGCAGGCACCACGGTGAGCTTGCAGCCGCGTTCGGCCAGCATGCGCAAAATGTTGAACTTCACGCCGAAGTCATACGCCACCACATTGAAACGCGGAGCAGTCTGCTTGCCGTAACCCTTGCCCAGCACCCACTCAGCCTCGTCCCACGTGTAATTCTTGTCGGTGGTGACGACCTGTGCGAGATCCAGACCCTTCATGCTCGGAGCAGCCTTGGCAGCGGCCACGGCTGCGTCAATACGCGCCTGCGTGACTTCTTCGCCAGCGGCCAGACCGACGATGGCGCCGTTCTGTGCACCCTTGTCACGCAGCAGTCGGGTGAGCTTGCGGGTGTCGATGTTGGCAATCGCCACGGTGCTCTCGCGCACCAGATATTGAGGCAGCGTCTCTTCCATACGGAAGTTGCTGGCCAGCAGTGGCAGATTCTTGATGATCAGACCGGCAGCATGGATCTTGTTGGCTTCGACATCCTCGGAATTGACGCCGTAGTTACCGATGTGCGGATACGTCAGGGTGACGATCTGCTGACAGTAGCTGGGGTCGGTGAGGATTTCCTGGTAGCCGGTGAGCGAGGTGTTGAACACCACTTCACCGACCGTGGTGCCGGTGGCACCGATCGAATTGCCAATAAAGACCGTGCCGTCTGCGAGCGCCAGAATGGCGGGTGGGAAGGTTCCCTTGAGAGACAAAAGCACTGGGTTCTCCGAATGGTTACGGGTCGCCCGGGAGCCTGCGGGCATGCCTGTGACATGTCCTGCGGACTACTGCGTTGAATAAGTTGCTTTGATGCGGCCGGGCGACTGATTTCTGGAAAGCCGCTAATTATAACGCGGGGGGATTAACCCTGATCCATAGGACGGGTGCGCGATCCGCGCTCAGGCATGCCCCCCCGCCCGATCACGCATCCAAAACACCGCAAGTCGATCACTCGACCGTCGCACCCGACTCCTTGACGATCTTCGCATAGCGATCGATTTCGCTCAGCGCAAAGTCCTTGAACTGCGGTGCGCTGCCGCCCTCGACCACCGCACCGAAATCATGCAGGCGCTTGATGATTGCCGGCTCCTTGAGGATTTTGTTGATCGTCACGTTGAGTTTGGTGATGATAGGCTCAGGCGTGCCCGCAGGCGCCATGATGCCGTACCAAGCCGATGCGTTGAAGTTGGGCACGCCCAGCTCCGCAAACGTCGGCACATCGGGCAGCGCGGGAATGCGCTTTTGCGAGGCCACGCCCAGCGCGTGCAGATTGCCGCTCTTGATGTGCGGCATCGAGCCGGTGTCGATCATCAGGTCAAGGTGTCCCGCGATCAGATCGGACGCCGCCGGGCCGGAACCCTTGTAGGGCACGTGCACCATCTTGAGCCCCGTGGCCTTCATCAGCATGGAGCCAGCCAGATGCTGCGACGATCCGTTACCCGCCGAGCCGTAGGTCAGTTTGCCCGGCTTTTCCTTGGCGGCCTTGAGCACGTCGGCGTAGGTTTTGAACGACGAGGATGCGGGCACAACCAGAATGTTCGGCACGGTGGCGATGAAGGCCACGGGCGCGAAGTCTTTCTTCGCGTCGAACGGCAGGCGCGCGTACAGGCTCGGGTTCACCGCGTTGGTGCTGCTGGTGCCCATGAGCAACGTGTAGCCATCTGCCTTCTCGCGCACAAACAGGGCTGTGCCGATGTTGCCACCCGCGCCGGGCTTGTTGTCCACCACTACGGACTGGCCGAGCTCCTGGCCGATGCGCTGACCGATCACACGCGCGATCACGTCGGTCGCACCGCCCGGTGCCCATGGCACGACGAGGCGGATCGGCTTGTCCGGATAGTCACCGGCCTGCGCCTGCGGCGCGAACGCCAGCGCTCCCGCGATCAGCGGTGCGCTCGAGAGCGCCAGCAACGAGCGGCGACTGAAAGCGGCGTTGTTGTGTTTGAAGTTCATGGTGTCTCCTGACGATTCTTTAAATTCTTGAATGCGGCGCTCACAGCCCGGCAGGCTTGAGCACCTTGTCGAGCCAGCTCTGCTGGTACTCGCCGGTGGCGATCTCGCGCTTGATGGCCTCTTCGGCGGCGGCCGTGCGGTGCGCGGCCTCGATCAGCGCAGGCGCTTCTTCGGCGCTGAAGGTCACCACGCCGTCCTCGTCGCCCACGACCCAGTCGCCGTTGCGAACGACTTGCCCGCCAATGCTGACCGGCACGCCGATCTGGCCGGGGCCCTGCTTGTAGGGGCCACGATGACTCACATCGCGTGCGTAGCAGGGAAAGTCGGCCTCGATGAAGGCGGCGGTGTCGCGCACCGCGCCATCGATCACAAAGCCCACCATGCCGCGCTGCTGGGCGTACAGCATGATGAGCTCGCCCACCAGCGCATTGGTGGTGTCGCCCGCGCCATCGACCACCAACACCTGTCCGGGCTCGGCCTGCATCAGGGCCTTGTAGATCAGCAGGTTGTCGCCGGGACGTGTCTTCACCGTGAGGGCCGGACCCACGAGCTTGCGGCCCCGGTGGATGCGGCGAAGCCCTGTGACGCCCTGCAGGCGCTGCATGTTGTCACTGAGATGGGAGACGACGACTTGCTCCAGTGCAAGCCGCAATTCGGGGAATGGACTCTTCGAACTCATGAAAAATCAACATGTGAAACAGTAGATGTTTCGATTGTTGGACAATTAACTGATAATAAAAAGCGATATTTATTCACCAAACAAAACAACCAAAAGCTATCAAACGCAAGGGTTAACCGCCATGTTCTCGTTCAAGCAACTGGAAGCCATCTACTGGATAGACCGCGAAGGCAGCTTCGCCGGTGCCGCCCAGCGCCTGCACACCACGCAGGCGGCGGTCTCCAAGCGCGTGAAGGAGCTCGAAAGCATCGTCGGCGAGGAGGTGTTCGACCGCAGCCTGCGGCAGGCGCGCTTCACCGGCAAGGGAGTCCAGCTGCTGCAGGCCGCGCAACAGCTGCTGCGCGAGCGCGATCTGGTCATGGAGAGCCTCGTCAAACCCGAGACCATGGTGCGGCGCATCCATATCGGCATCACCGAGCTGGTCGCGATGACCTGGCTGCCCGCCCTGCTCTCGCGCATCCACCAGCGTTATCCGCATGTCACCATCGAGCCCGATGTCGACTCGGGCAGCCGCCTGCTCGCCAAGCTGGGCGACGACCAGCTCGATCTGGCCATCATTCCCGACGCTTTCGCGCACACCGGCCTCGCCGTCAAGCCACTCGCGGCCGTCGAGTTCGCGTGGATGTGCAAGCCGGGCACGGTGGCGAGCGAGCGGCCCCTGAGCACCAGCGCACTCGCCAACAACAAGCTGCTCACCCAAAGCGACCACTCGGGGCTCGGCCGCATCGTAGACCGCTGGCTCGAAGAGAACATGGTCGAGCAGATCAACCCACCCGTGGTCACCAACAGCCTGCTGCCGCTGATCGGACTCACCGCTGCGGGCATGGGCATCAGCTACATGCCCAAGGACTGTCTGCGCCCGCTGATCGACGCGGGGCAGTTGCAGCTGCTCGCCACCATCGAGCCCGGTCCGGCCGTGCCCTACGTCGCCATCTTCAAGCCCCAGCTCAAAAGCGTGCTGGTGTCCGACATCTGCCTGCTCGCGCAGGAGTGCTGTGATTTTTCGGGCATGTTCACCGCATGAGACGGAAAAGTAGCGCCCCCGCCGCTCGGTGTTCTGGGTCAATGAAGTCGGAAACACCCACAATTCTTTGAGTTTTCATCCGTCTTCCGCTGGCAGCACAGGCCACCCATCGCTGACGTCGGCATCGTCCCCAAAGAGACCGCTATTGATGGACTTCCCCCAACAGAGATAAACCTGCAAAATTGTTGACATTCTGAGGTGCCAGTTCCTGCATCAGATAGCGCTGGGCTGTCATCTTGCTTGTTTCTGATCGCGTTATGGAGAAACCTATCTGGGGGTCCATGAGGAGATACTCGAATGCCTAAACGCGCCATTGAATTTCAGGAACAAGCTGGCATGGTCGCATCGCCCGGCTTGCAGGCTGCGCCTGTGCTGGATTTGATGTGTTCCCATTTCGTGTTGGCCTTGGCCACGAAGCAGGGTTCCAGGTTCAACGTGCGTCGCGACATCAACGGGTTGATGGCCCTTGTCGCTCGGCACCTGATGTGGCCCGATCCCGTGTTGACCCGCGTTCGATTGTTCCTGGCGCGCCGCTGTAAGGACAACGAAGTCTGGCGTGGGCATGAGCAGCTCACCAACACAGAATTTCTGGAGCGACATGGCGTCTGGCGTGGCCCCTATGAAGAGGGCTCGCTCTTCTACCATCTGGACGAATACGCCAAAGACGCGCCCAAAGACCTGTTGACACTGCTCACCAGCACGGGCCAGTGGTTGAACCGCGCCCTCAAGAAGCAGTCGACCCTGATCGAGAAAAACATTGACTCGCTCGCCAACCTGCTGCAACTGAACAAAGCCGAGCGTGCTCTGCTGCTCTACGGCACGCTGGCGCGTCATCAGCGTGACCTGCGCAGCCTGCTGGTGGAGTTCAAAGTCAACAACGCTCCCGAGGCCTACGCGGCTATCGCCGAACTCGCGGGCGTGCCAGCCACAGAGGTAGCCGAAGCCCTGCGCGCTGGAGGGCGTCTGGAGCGCATTGGTCTGGTCGAAAACCTGATCTCCGAACAAAGCATCACCGACCTGGCCGACCTCATGAAGGTCAGCGAAAAGCTGCCCCCCGTGCTCATGCGCGAGTACCGTGACCGCGCCGAACTGATGGCCGTGTTCACCCGGCCCGCTGTGCCCAGCGCACTCAACGCCGACGACTTCGATTTTGTGGGCGACGACGTGCAAGTTCTGGTCAACCTGCTGCGCAAGGCCATGCAAACCAAGGCCATGGGCGTGAACGTGCTGCTGTATGGCCCTCCCGGCACCGGCAAGACCGAGCTGGCCAAAGTGGTCGCACGCGTGGCAGGTCTGGACTTGTTTGAAGTCGAATACGCCGACCGCGATGGCAACAGCCTCTCGGGCCGCGACCGCTATCGCTCGCTGCAGATCGCGCAAGTGTTCCTGAAAGGCGCAGAAGCCGCAGCACTGCTCTTTGACGAAGTGGAGGACGTGTTTCCACCCATCAGCGTCGATGCTGCAGGTCTGTTGGCGCGTGCTGAACACCAGGCCGTGAGTCCGGCCGGCAGCTCGGTCAACGGCAAGGCATGGGTCAACCAGATTCTGGAATCCAACCCGGTGCCAACCCTCTGGGTGACCAACAGCATCGGGCAAATCGACCCGGCCTTCCGCCGCCGTTTTGCCTACCACCTTGAACTGAAGTCACCGCCCCCCGGTGCCCGTGAACAGCTCATCCGCAAATCGCTGGACGGTGTGGCCGTGAGCGATGCCTTCATCGCCAACCTCACAGAACGCAAGGGCCTCACCCCCGCACAAATCCGCACCGCAGTGCGCTTTGCAGACCTGGCGCACGCCGGACCTGAAGTCGGCGGCGAAGCGTTTGAAGCCCTGATCGAGCGGCAACTGAAAAACTCCGACGCAGCGCTCGGCCGCAAACCCGACGCCACCGGTAAAAAAGGCCGTCGCCAGGTCACCACCTACGATCTCGACATGCTGAACGTAGAAACCCGCTTTGAGATTCCACGCATCGTGGACGCCCTCAAGGCTCGTGGTCACGGAGCCCTGTGTTTCTACGGTGCCCCCGGCACCGGCAAGACCGCACTGGGCGAATACATTGCCGAGCATCTGGGCAAGCCCCTCATCGTCAGGCAAGCCAGCGATCTGGTGAGCAAGTACGTGGGCGAAACCGAGCAAAACATGGCCACCATGTTCGCTGAAGCCACCCAGGAAAAAGCCGTGCTCCTGCTCGACGAGGCAGACAGCTTTCTGATGGACCGCCGCGGTGCGCAGCGCAGCTATGAAGTCACGGAAGTCAACGAGATGCTCCAACAAATGGAGCGCCACGATGGTGTGTTCATCTGCACCACCAACCTGCTCGACCGCATCGATCAGGCTGCACTGCGCCGCTTCACCTTCAAGATCAAGTTCATGCCGCTGACGGCAGCGCAACGCGAGAAGATGTTCATCACCGAAGCTCTGGCTGGTGATGCACGACAACTCCCCCCCGAAATCAGCCGCCGTCTGGCCCAACTGGAGCAGCTCGCGCCCGGGGATTTTGCGGCGGTGAAGCGGCAATGCGACATCCTGGCAACAGAGTTCTCGGTAGAAGAATTCATCGAGCAGTTGGAGGCCGAGCATCGCATCAAGCCGGAAGTGCGGGAGCAGCGGTCGATAGGGTTTATGCGCTGATGGGCTGGGGCAGAGAACGCAGCCCCTCTGCCCTCCCTTTTCACATCGCTTGTCTCGCCATACTGGCGTTTCGGCGACTGCCCGGTCTTGGCTGTGACTTGACTGTCATGACCGGCAGAAGGCGACCCTGAGCCGCCGTGAGAAGCGCCACCCGCAAGCTGACATTGGCTCGCTGCCCGCTGCTGTTGAAATTCCTCGCCCTGCCTACTAGCAAGCTATAGTTAGCGCGTTGAGGCGTGCCGGGTTTCGCGAAATTTTTATACTTGGGCGTTTAAACAAGCTGTCCTTGGCATGCGCTTCCTAAAAGCCATGTCTAAGAGAAATCGGCGCCCAGAATATCCCGCACGGTCCAGCTTATCCCCCAGGTTTTTCTGATTCATCACGCTAGGTTTCATGTACTACACTGATGACTTTATGGCCGACGTTATGGGAATCGAGCGTCTGCCCGACGTTCTGTTTCACTATACCTCGATCGAGACACTCGCACTCATTCTGGAGACCAAGTCTCTGAGGCTTGGCAGGCTTGATAGCGTGAACGACCCTGAAGAGGCGTCAGCATGCGATCTGCCCAATGCCGCGACTTTAGTGTTTGCCTCATGTTGGACATCACAGGAGCGCGAATCCTTGGCAATGTGGCGTATGTACACACCTAATATGCAAGGACTGCGCATAGCTCTGCCAAACAACCCCTTCGCAGGACGGCACGAGCCGACAATCTTCGAAAAGGGCGGAGCAATGCAACGCTTTGACGGGCGGATCACGATCCATCGCGAAAAGGGTGACCACGGGATCACCTCGTGCTGCGTCACCGGACCAAACAAGATTTACTACACCGACGAGCTGAAGTATCGCAACGGCCGATGTCTTGACAATGATGGTAGTCAGTGGACGGTCCAACTTCACGACCTAGGCATGTTCAAGAGTACCTACTGGTCGTTTGAGGAAGAGTGGCGTTTCAAACTGCTTGCAACCTTCTCAGAAGGCATCCTCAACAGTCCCAATCCGGCTTCCCATCCGGCGTTCGATTTAGAGAGCTACCCGGTTGTTGAAACAGCCGTGTTTGTCCCGCTCGATGTGGAGTGTTTGCAGAACATGGAGGTACTACTCGGACCGTGCGTCAACACAGGACAAGAGTTGTTAGTTAAAGCGCTCTTGCAAAAATTCGCCCCGAACGCGAAGTTGAGGAGTAGCGAAATTCGCGTACGGCCGCCGCGATGACGTCTAACCCCGCAGTCAAGCTGACCCGCCAACGGCGGACAGCAAACTTTGTCCGTTGAGCGTCCGCTTTCATCTGCCGCCATCGGCCGCTTCTGGCCGTGAGATGCAGTAGACCGCACACAACCGGAGTCATCAAAGTCCCATGTTACCGGAATGCCCATCGTGCCCAAACACGAGAGCGGCGTGCAGCACCAAGGGCCACCCATTCAAGTCGCGTCGGTGAGCCGGAACTGCACATCGAGCGTATGAAACGCCCGCGTTGAAGCCTCACCGAGCGGCGTCAGCGCGCCCGCCTCGCGCCTTGGCATCTGCGCCACCAGCGAGGAGCGCACGCCGAACACGACATCGCTTTCAAGATACTGGTCGCCTTCTCGAAAGATGTGGGTCACCAGTGTCCGGTAACCCGGGGCCTCGATCATGAAGTGGACATGCGCGGGGCGCCACGGGTGACGACCGGAGGCGCGCAGGATGTCGCCGACCGGGCCGTCGGTGGGCACGGGGTAGGCGACGGGCAGGATGGAGCGGAAATGGATGCGCCCTTCCCCATCGGTGCGGAAGTTGCCGCGCGCCTGCATGTCCTGATCTGGGCGCTGCACGTCGTAGAAACCGTCGCTGTCCGCCTGCCAGGTGTGGACCAAGGCGTTGACGATGGGCTTGCCGTGCAGGTCGCTCACCGTGGCGGTGACGTAGAGCGGCTCGCCCTGCGCGCCATTGGCGATGTCGTCGC
The DNA here is from genome assembly GCF_011305995.1 of Diaphorobacter sp. HDW4A. Lineage (GTDB taxonomy): Bacteria > Pseudomonadota > Gammaproteobacteria > Burkholderiales > Burkholderiaceae_C > Diaphorobacter_A. Next base: position 2,888,305 of record NZ_CP049910.1, read on the forward strand.
CGTGAGCGTAGCTTGGCGCGCCGTCCACGTAGAACGGGCCGAACACCGTGGCCTCAGTGGCTTCGGGCGGGAACTTGTTGTTCTGCGCGACGGCGAGCATCGAGAGGCCGAGCACGTCGCTCAGCAGGATGAACTCCTGGCGCTTGTCGTCGCACTTCTGGCCGGTGGCGGTGAGAAAGCCGATGGCGGCCATCAGCTCTAGTTCGGTCAACTCGACCTTGCGGGCGTAGTCGTGCAGGCTCTGCACCAGCTCGGTCAACAGGAATTTGAGGCGCGGCTCGCTGCAGTCGGCAAAGCGCGCGATGACCTCAGGGGTGATGCTCAGGTGGTCGATGTTTTTCATGGGTTCATCTCCTTGTGTTTGCGACGTCGAGCTTCAATTGCCGCGCCGTGGGAAACAGGGACCAGCCCCAGCGCTGCTGTGCGTAGCCCCACAGACCTTGCTTGAACTGGATGGTCACGACTATTGCGAGTAACCCGAGCCCCATGAGATACCAGCTGCCGTAGTCCGCAAAGCATTTGTTGAGCGCCCAGAACAGCATCGCGCCGATGATCGGTCCTTCAATGCAGCCGAGCCCGCCGATCATCACCATGAAGATCGCGAAGGCCGTCCAGTTCACGCTGAACGCGGCGTTCGGGCTGATGCGCAGGTTGCCGACGAAATACAGCGCCCCAGCCAGCCCCGCGCCAAAGGCCGCGACGATGTAGACCGCGAGCTTCATGCGCCCCACGTCGATGCCCTGCGACTTGGCCGCTACTTCGTTATCGCGAATGGCGAGCAACGCGAGGCCACGCTTGCTGCGCAGAAACAGATAGACCAGCACCACCACCAGCACCACGCAGACCAGCGCCATCCAGTAGGTGGTCGATTCGCGGGTGAACTTGCTGATGCCGCGCAGCGCGGTGAGCGTTGTCCCCGAGCCGCCGCCGACCGCCGAGATGTTGGAAAAACTCAGGCGGAAGACCTCGGCGATGACCCAGGTGCCGATGGCGAAATAGCCGCCCTGCAACCGGAACGCCAGACGCGAGACGGGAATCGCGATGAGCGCAGACGCCAGCGCGCCGAGCACGATACCGACGAACGGATTCACGCCCCAGAAATTGCCGAGCATGAGCATCACATAGCCGCCAAAGCCGAAGAACGCCTGCTGCCCGATGGACACCATGCCGCCGTAACCGGCGAGCAGGTTCCACATCATCGCGAAAATGAAGTAGCAGGCGATCTCGACGAACTCACGCATCCAGCTCGATTCGCCCCAGAACGGGAGACTGGCCGCGGCGATCACCAGCACCGCACCGACCACGGCAAAGCTCTGGCTGGCGCGCGTCTGACGCAGCACCTGGAATCCGGGAAGGGTTGCTTCTGTCATGTGTGCCTCACTCGAAATTCAAACTTTGAAAGCTGGCCTATGCGGCTTGTGTCGCGTATATCGCTTACGCAACCATCAACGTGTTTTGGGGAACAGTCCCTGTGGCCGCACGGCGAGCACCAGCAGGAACATCAGATGCCCCGCCCAGATGCCCCAGCCCGGGTCAATGCGAAAGCCGATCTGCTGCACGATGCCCAAGAGCATCGCTCCGGCCAGCGTGCCCCAGAAACTGCCCATGCCGCCGATGATCACGGCCTCGAAGGCAAAGAGCAGCAGTAGTGGCCCGTCGGTGGGTGCGACCGTGGTGCGCATGCTCTGCAGACCACCGGCCAGCGCTACGAGCATGAAGGCCAGCGCGGTGGCAAGCGCATAGACGGTGCGCGCATTCAGGCCCATGAGCTCGGCGATCTCGCGGTCGTCGGAGACGGCGCGGAACGAGCGGCCGAGGTCGGTGGCGCGGAACATCCACTGCAGCCCCGCCGTGCAGCCCACCGCGAGCGCGAGGATCAGCAACGGCAGCACACCGATGCTCATGCCCGCGCCGAGCGTGAATGACTCGGTGGCGAAAGCGCCGGTGTCGACCGAGCGCGGGTCGGCCGAGAACACCTGCAGCAGCAGGTTCTGGATGAACACCGACATGCCGAAGGTAACGACCAGCGAGGGCAGCGGGTCCTTGCCGAGCACGCCGTTGAGCACGTGGCGCTGGAGCACGAAGCCGAGCAACCAGGCCAGCGGCAAGGTGGTCGCCAGCGCCAGCCATGCGGGCAGCCCCAGACTCGCGAACGACAGCACGGCATAGGCCGCGAGCACCATGAAGTCACCGTGCGCTGTGTTGGTGAGCCGCATGATGCCGAACATCAGCGACAGGCCCAATGCGAACAGGCCGTAGAGACCGCCGAGCAGCACGCCACTGATGATCATGTCCATGATCGCAGCTCCGTGAAATGAGTGGATGAGGATGAGGATGAGGATGAAGATGAAGATGAAGACGAGGAAAAGGCGTGCATATTCAGACTCCGAAATACGCTTGGCCAATGGCCTCGCGCGACAGTTCTGACGATGCGCCGGCAAGCGACACGCGCCCTTCCTGCAGACAATAGAGGCGCTGCGAAACCTTCTGCGCCATCGAAATGTCCTGCTCGACGATCACCACCGACATGCCCTCGGCGGTGATCGCGGGCATGGCGTCGTAGATCTCGCGGATGACCACGGGCGCAAGGCCCAGCGAGATTTCGTCGCACAGCAGCAATTCGGGATTGCTCATCAGCGCGCGGCCAATCGCCACCATCTGCTGCTGGCCGCCCGACAGTGAAGCGGGCGAAATCGCTCGCTTTTCCTTGAGGATGGGAAACAGCCCGTAGACGCGCTGCAGATTCCAAGGCCCCTCGCGCTTGGCCTGCGCTCCCATGAGCAGGTTCTCTTGGATGGTAAGCGAGGGGAACAGGCGACGGCCTTCGGGCACCATCGCGATGCCATCCTTGACGATGCGCGAGGGGTGCACGCCGCCAATCGGCTGGCCCTTCCAGCGCACGCTGTCGGGCGTTGCGGCGACGAGGCCCGTGAGGCACTTGAGCAACGTGGACTTGCCCGCGCCGTTGGCACCGATCACCGCGACCAGCTCAGACGGACGCAATTCGATGTCGACGCCGAACAGCGCCTGCGCGTCGCCGTAGAAGGCCTTGAGCGCATGGGTGGACAGCGTGTTCCCGGCGGATGATGTGGAAGATGACTGCATGATCCTCACGCCTCCATGCCCATGTAGACGCGCTTGACGTCGGGGTCGTTCATCACCGCATGCGGCTCGCCCTCGGCCAGTTGCTTGCCGAAATTGATCACGAAGAGCCGGTCGGCCACGGCCAGCAGCGCGTGCACCACATGCTCGATCCAGATCATCGTCACGCCGCTGGCCTTGATGCGCTTGAGCTCATCGACGAGCTGCGCAGCCTCGTGTTCGGTGAGGCCGCCCGCGATCTCGTCAAGCAAAAGCAGATCGGGCCGCGTGGCGAGCGCGCGGGCCAGCTCCAGCCGCTTGCGGTTGAGCAGCGTGAGCGATCCGGCCGGGCTGTTCGCGTACTTGAGCAACCCGGTCTGTTCCAGCACGGCGACAGCGGTGTCCCACGCGTCCTGCTCTTTCTGCTCGTCACCGAACGCGGCGGCGGTCACCAGGTTCTCGAACACGCTCATGTTGCCGAAGGGCTGCGGCACCTGGTAGCTGCGCCCGATGCCGAGATGGCAGCGGCGGAACGCGGGCACGCGGGTGATCTCCTTGCCCTCGTACAGGATGCGCCCCGCATCAGACAACACGTCGCCCGAGATGAGATTGAACAGCGTGGTCTTTCCCGCGCCGTTGGGGCCGAGAATGCCCAGCAGCTCGCCCTTGTTGACGCGGACGCTGATGTCGTCGGTGACCTTCAGCGCACCGTAGGATTTGCTGACCGATTCCAGTGCAAGCAAGCTCATGAGTGGCCCCTGTTTGGCGTGATATGCGGTTTGGTGTGATCTGGTGTGGTCGGTCAGAACGGAACGACGGCCTTCACCCAGAAGGCCTTGCCATCGGCGCGGTTGCGCACGTTGGTTTCCATCTGGTATTTGGCGGTGATGAACCAGCCCTTGCCGCTGTCGTACTTGATGCTCGGGCCGATGGCGAGCGCCCTGCCCTTGTTGTGGGCCACGGTACTGCCATGCAGCTTGTCGTTGCTGACCTGCTGATAGAGATAGCCGCCCACGCCCGCCACAAAGCCGTTGCCGAAGCCCCAGCCCACCGAGTAGTCGGCGATGAATTCCTGGCCCGAGCGGTAGTCGGTGTCGGAGTTCTTGAAGTTGAAGGTGTACATGCCCTTCACATCGGCATTCAGGCCGCTCTTGTCCATGTAGCTGAAACCAGCCACCGGTTGCACGGCCCAGTAGTTGCGGCCGATGTTGGCGATGTTCTTCTTGTCGTAGTCGCCCGTGGGCGCATAGATGTCGAGTGCCAGCAGCGTGTGCATTTTGTCGCTCAGATGCCAGCCAAGCGCTGGGCCGAAGGTGATGTCGCCAATGCCAGTCTTGTGCTGCGAGATGCCGGGCACGGGCGTGACCTTCAGATCGACCAGCGGTATGATGGCATGGAACGCGAGCGATGCGCCCACAATCGTTTCTTTCGTCACCCACACCAAGCGCGGCGCGATCACGTTGGCGCGCACCTTGAAGCCGTTGGGAGTCACCGTGTTGCCATTGTTGTCACGCACCTTGTCGGCGCTGTAGACCTGCCCGAAGGCCATGCCGTAGAGGCCCGGCGGGGGCAGTGCGCAGCAAGCGTAGTTTTCCACGCCAACGGGGTAGATGCTACCGCCGCCTTCGGTGGCTTGTGCCATGCAGCAGACCAGCAGCGCGCAGGCTCCCGCCACAGCCGACAGCGCGGCCGTTGTGTGTGATTTCATGTTTGTCTCCTTGGCGTTTGTCTGTTTCGAAGCTTGGGGTAGGTTTGAATCACTGCTGCAGCAGCGACATCGCGCCGCCTACGGGAATGTTGGTGGCCGCGCCGTTGTTGACGATCACCAGATCGACCTTGCGCTGCTGACCCTTGACCCACTGGCCGAGCACCAGCGGCGTCTTGCTCACGTTCTTCATCGGCCCCTGTCCGCCCCACTTCACCGGGCCGACGACCGAGTTGATCGACGTGGCCGCAACGGCGTCGCGCACGTCGGCGGGCTTGAGCGACTTGCTGCGCGAGAGCGCGTTCGAAGCTACCTCGAACAGCGCGTGCGCAAAGCCAATGGGCTGAGTCCACTGCTTCTTGGTGCCCGCTTCATAGCTGTCCGCAAGCGCCTTGGCCGATTGCTTGGTCAGCGACGAGGTGAACGGGTGCGATGGCGACCACCAGACTTCGGTGGTCAGACCCAAGCCGAGGTCGCCGAGGGCTTCAATGGCGCTTGGAAACAGCAGCGCCTTACCCAACGTGATGACCTTGGGCTTGAAGCCCTGCTGGCGTGCCTGCGTGAGAAAGGTCTTGGCGTCGGGCGGGATCACGACGCCGGTGACGATCTCCACGCCATCACGCTTGAACGCGGAAATCTGCGCCGAGAAATCCTGCGTGCCACTCTGGAACCGACCGGGGTCAGTGAGCGGAAAGCCCATGGTCTGCAGCGGCTTCGGGAAGCCCAGATTCTTGTCGCCCCAGGCGTTGCCATCGCCATCGTTCGGGAACAAGCCTCCGACCTTCCTGTTGGTCGCCAGACCCTTCCAGCCGTTGGTGTAGGCGGTGATCACGTCCTCCAGACCCCAGAACAGGTGGTAGGTCCAGTCGAAGCCCTTCTTGGGATCGCCATTGCGACCGAAGAACCACGGCTGCCATGGCACGACGCTCGAAATGCAAGGCACCTCGTTGAGCTCGCAGGCATCGCTGACCGGATTGGCCGTTTCGGGCGTTCCGGCCGTGAGCACCAGTGCCACCTTGTCCTTGAGGATCAGGTCGTTGGCCACCTCGCCCGCGCGATTGGGGTTGGACTGGCTGTCCTTGAGCACGATATCCACCGCGTACTTGCCACCGTTGACGGTGATGCCGTCCTTGAAGGCGGTCTTCATCTGCTCAATCACCCATTTATCGGCCTCGCCGAACGGCGCGAGCGGGCCGGTCTGTGGCGACACATAGCCGATCTTGAGGGTCTGCGCGGCGCGCAAAAGCGGTGTGACGGATGCGGCGGCGAGCGCCACCAGACCTTGTGAAAAATGCCGACGTTGGAGGCGGGTGCTCATGGTTGTCTCCTGATGGTTTTAAATGCTGTCAATGGGTGGTGATAGGTGGCAATGGGTCAGCCCGGCTTGCGGCCTTCGAACGCGTTGTCGAGCAGCGCGTCGATGGCGTTCGCTTCGAGCGGGCGCGGATTCGGGTACTGGCTCTGCAGCGCGAGATCGCGGGCCCGTGCGAGGTCGGCGCGCTGCATGCCGATGTCCTTGAGCGCGGTCGGCGCGCCGTTGTGGGCGGCCAGATCGAACACGGCCTGCGCGGCGGCGAGCGGATTTTTCGCCTCGACCTCACCCACCCCCATGGCGAGCGCGATGCGCCGCATGGCCTCGGGCGCGGCCGCGCTGTTGTAGGCTAGCGCATGTGCCAGGACCACGGTGTGCACGGGCGCGTGCGGCAGGTTGAAGGTGCCGCCCAAGGTGTGGCAGAGCTTGTGGTGCAGGGCCATGCCCACATTGCCGAGCACCGCGCCGCAGAGCCACGCGCCCTTGAGCGCGTCTTCACGTGCACTCAGGTTCGCGGCGTCCTTGGCGATCAGCGGCACGGCGCGGGCGATGGAGCGAATGCCCTCCTCGGCCATCAGGTCCATGACCGGATTGCCGTCCGCCGCATACAGGCTCTCGGCCGCGTGGGCGAGCGCGTTGATGGCGCTGGTGACCGACATTCCCACCGGCAGACTCAATGTGAGCAGCGGGTCGTAGATCACGGTCTTGGGCAGCACGCGCACATCCTTGCCGGTGCGTTTGACGCCACCTTCGGTCAATCCGAAGATGGGCGTCATTTCCGATCCGGCATAGGTCGTGGGAATCGCGATGATCGGCAGGCCCGAGTCGAGCGCGATGGCCTTGCCGAGACCAATCGTCGAGCCGCCGCCCACGGCCACCGCGCAATCGACACCGAGCCTGCGTGCCAGCTCCTGCGCAGCGCGGGCGGTCTCCATCGGCACATGCATCACGGCCTTGTCGTAGACCGACACCGCCAGCTCGCCAAGCCGCGTGGCCACATCCTCGGCGAGGGCGCTCTGCTCTGGCGTGCACAGCACCATGGCGCGTCTGGCACCAAGCTGCTGCACCTCGGCCTTCAAAGCATCGATGCTGCCCGCCGCAAACCGCACGCGCTGGGCAACGCCGTTGAACACAAAATCGCGATCCGACATGACTGGCTCCTTGACGTGTTTTTTCTGAAGGGATCTCAGTCCATGCTCAGCTGACGCTCACGCACCAGCTGGGTCCACTGCTTGTTTTCGGCCTCGAGCGCCTTGGCGAACTGCTCAGGCGTGTTGCCGATGCCGCTCAGGCCCTGCTCCTGCAGGCGCACGGAGAACGCCGGGTCCTGCACGATGGCGCGGATCTCCTTGTGCAGGCGCTCGACCACGAGCTTGGGCGTGGCGGCCGGTGCAAGCAGGCCCACCCAGGAATTCACGTCAAAGCCCGGATAGCCGCTCTCGGCCACCGTAGGCACCGAGGCGAATGCGGACACGCGCTGCACGCCTGTCTGCGCCACCGCGCGTAGCTTGCCGCCCTGCACATGCGGCTGCGCGAGCACCGCTGAGAGAAACATCATCTGCACCTGGCCGCCGAGCAGGTCCTGCATGGCTGGGCCGCCGCCCTTGTAGGGCACATGCATGGCCTGCATGCCCGAAACCGACTTGAACAGCTCGGCCGTCAGGTGGTTGCTGGAGCCCGCGCCAACGCTCGCGTAGTTCAACGCCTTGGGATCGGCCTTGGAGAGAGCGACGAGGTCTTTGACGTTGTTCGCCTTGACCTGCGGATTGACCACGAGAATCAGTGGATTGCGCGCAATCTGCGTGACCGGCGTGAGATCCTTCGTGGGGTTGAATGTGAGCTTCGGATAAGTCAGCGAATAGGTGGCATAGCTGTCGAACACCATGAGCAGCTTGTAGCCATCGGGCGTGGCGCGCGCCACCTCGGCAGCGCCCACCGTGCCACCCGCACCAGCGCGGTTTTCCACGATCACCGGCTGGCCTAGCGCACTTTGCAGCTTGGGCTGCAACTGGCGCGCAACCGTGTCCACAATCCCGCCGGGTGGGAAGGCGACGATCAGGTGCACCGGCTTGTCGGGCCAACTCTGTGCCATCGCCGCCGTGGCGGCAAGCATGGTGGTGAATGCGATGCTCCACTTGAAAGTGGTTTGGCAGCGAGGGTTCTTCTGCGTTGTCGCTATCGTGGTCGTTGTCATTTTTTGTCTCCTTGCATCCCCGTTTTCATGGCATCCGCGCATCGGCTGACGTCGCCGTTCAGCGCTTGAAATGCGGTGGTATGACCGCATCCACATTCACCCAGATGCTCTTGACCTGGGTGTACTCGCGCATCGCCTCGAAGCCCATTTCGCGGCCGTAGCCCGACTTGCCGACGCCGCCAAACGGCGATGCGGGATGGACGCGCTTGTAGCTGTTGATCCACACCATGCCGGCATGCATCTCGCGGGCAAACTTGTGGGCGCGCTGCAGGTTGTTGGTCCACAGACCCGCGCCGAGGCCGTATTCCGTGCCGTTGGCGATCTGCAGGGCTTCCTCGTCATCCTTGAAGGTGATTACGGTGACAAACGGACCAAACACTTCTTCTTGCGCGATGCGATCACGCCAGCTTTGCACGCGCACCACGGTCGGCTCTACATAGCAGCCCGATGCGAGCGCGCCGCCGGGGGCCTGGCCGCCGCTCAGAATCTCGCCGCCCTGCTCGCGCGCCACGTCCACATAGCCGAGCACGCGGTCGCGATGCAGCGCGCTGGTGAGCGGCCCCATCTCGGTGTTTGCGTCAAGCGGATTGCCCAGCCGCACGCTCTTGGCGAGAGCGACGAAGCGCTCGAGAAACTCGTCCGCGATGCGCTCGTGCAGCACCAGACGCGAACCGGCGATGCAGGCCTGGCCCTGGTTGTGGAAGATCGCCCAGGCCGCGCCGTTGACTGCCGCGTTGAGGTTGGCATCCTCGAACACGATGTTCGCGCCCTTGCCGCCCAGCTCCAGCTGGATCTTCTTGAGATTGCCCGCGCTGGCCTGCACGATGCGCTGGCCGGTGGCGGTGCTGCCGGTGAAGGCGATCTTGCCGATGTCTTGATGCTCGGCAATGTACTGGCCCGCCACGCTGCCCAGACCCGGCAGCACGTTGACCACACCGTCGGGCAGACCGGCTTCGGACAGCAGCTCCGCAATGCGCAGCGAAGTGAGTGGCGTGATCTCCGCAGGCTTGAGCACCACGCAGTTGCCCGCGGCCAGCGCCGGGCCGAGCTTCCAGCTGGTGAACATCAGCGGAAAATTCCACGGCACGACCTGCCCTACCACGCCAATGGGCTCACGCAACGTGTAGTTCAAAAAGCCGGCCTCGACCGGAATCTGGTCGCCCTGCAGCTTGTCGGCCATGCCGCCGAAGTAGCGGAAGTTGGCGGCGGTGCGCGGCACATCGAGGCCGCGCGAATCGCGGATCGGGTGGCCGGTGTCGAGCGTCTCGAGCCAGGCCAATTCTTCCGAATGCTTTTCGACCAGATCAGCCAGACGCAGCAGCACGCGGCCACGGTCGGATGCGGCCATGCGGCTCCATGCGGGGAACGCGGCCTGCGCGGCCCGCACCGCCTTGTCCACATCGGCCTTGCCGGCCATGGCCACATCAGCGATAGGCGTGTTGTCGTGCGGGTTGAGTGTGGGCAGCGTCTCGCCCGATTCGGCATTCACGAACTGGCCGTTGATGAACAGCTGGTGGCGAATGGACTTCTGATCGAGTGCTGCGGTTTCAGCGTGGGTAGCGGTGTTCATGGCAAGCCTCCGGCCAAGGCCGTGCGCGCGCTGCACCGACCCGAGAGATTTCAAGAAAGAAAGAAGAGAAAAAGAAGGAAGGCGGCTGGGCGTACCTCGCTCAGCACTCAACCATCAGTGCTCAGAACTGCACCGGAATTTCCGGTGCTTCGCCCTTCTGGATTTCATAGACCAGACTCGGCGAGCCGTTCTCCCACACCAGCAGCATCGAGCGCTTGGGACTGAAGCCCTGATGGCGGCAGTAGGCGGGCATGGCGGCAATGTCGCCGGCCTTCATGATCACGCGGGCGAGCGGCTTGCCGGTGTTCTTGTCCGAGCAGTTCCACTGGATCTCGTCGCTCATCTGGAAGAACCATTCCACCCGGTCGTTGGAGTGCAGGATCGGCAGGATGTGCTCTTCGGTCGTCGGGCACATGTAGCTGTGCTTGACGACACTGGTGAACGAGGGGTTCCAGGTGACCTGCGAGCGGCTCAGGAAGGCGAACAGATTGAAGGCGTGGACCTCGTTCTCGAAGCCGGGCTCCGGGTGCAGTTCGGGCTCGTCCTGGGGCACATCGGCGAAGCTGCGATTGACCGGCGCGCCGCGTTCGTCCGAGCGCAGCTTGAGGTCGTCCTTCAAGCCCACGCAGCGCTTGGCGAGCTCGCGGGCACGCGTCACCGCCGCCGTGTTGTTACCATGCTTGCGGCCATAGGGCGAGCCGGTTTCGAGCGGCGCGGCGAACGGGTCAAAGCCCTCGTTGGTCCAGTCGTCGAGCATCTTCTCGAACACACCGCGAATCTGGTCCACCGGGAAATTCTCCAGCAGATCGACGCCCGATTCCTTCATGGTTTCGTTGAACGCACCGGCCTGCATGTCCACCGATTTGTAGTGGTTCACCGTGCCGATCACGTCGTCGAAATTCACGCCGCCGTAGAAGAAGCCCCAGGCCACGTCACGCATCAGCGCACGCAGAAAATTGCCGATATCCATGGTGTGCGAGAGCGGACGGCCATCGCGCGTTTTCCATGTGATGTGAACGAAATACTCGTCGCGGCGAAAGCCGAACGAGCCCAGTTGGAAGGTGCAATAGCCGAGGTCTTGCGCGGGGTCTGCGGCCGATGTCTTGCGGGCTTGTGCAACGGTGTTCATGGTGTGTTCTCCTGAAGGCGATGAATGTGATGCGAATGCGGACGCGGATGAAGGACGTTGATCAGGCAAGCTGGCAGATGTCGTGCCAGCGCTCGATCGAGAGATCGCCCTTGCAGGTCTGCAGGATCGCGACGCCGGGCTTGCTCGTGCGAATCTGGTAGGCCGTGTTCTTGGGCAGCAGCGCCTGGTGGCCACGGCCCAACTTCATCCAGCCCATCTTCTTGCCCTCGGGCTCGCCCTGCACGAGGACGGTGCCGTTCTTCCCGGTATCGGCGACGATCTGTTCGCCTTCGAGCTGCACCAGATGGATCTCCATCTCGCCATCCATCGACAGCACGAACTCGTCATGAGCGCAGGTGTACCAGGGCGAGCGGCCCTCGGCGCGGATGGTCTCCAGCACATAGATCTGGTTCTGGCCGAAGACCACCTTTTCCCAAGACTTGGACTGGCCCGCGATCTCGAAGCAGTTCGAGAAGGCGTAGTTGCGAACATCGTCGGTGATGTTCTCGACACGGCCCTTCTCATAAGAGTTCAGAGAACCGAACTGGGTGGTGTACTGGTTGCTGCTCATCTCGATGTCTCCTTGCGTTGCTGATATCAATGAAGCGTTGCGCTTGACTGCAATGTAGGGAGGATCGATCTCGCGGTGAATACACCAAAACGGCACTGCATTGTTCTGAGTTTCCGAACAATGATAGGTAGTATCCCTAGTCGCACTTGGCGTGATACAGGCAATCCTCTGGCCTGGCGGGCGGTGGATGAAGCACGCTGAAGCACTTTGGCCTTGGCAACATGGCCCATGTTGCACCGCCCCCTGAAACCCGGCCACGGAACACCCCGTAATGGATCTGCTCCTGAACATTGAAGCTTTTGTCCGCGTCGCGCAAACCCAGAATTTCTCGGAGGCTGCACGGCAGTTGCGCGTCGCGCCATCGGTGGTCACCACGCGCGTCAAGCAGCTCGAAGAGCATGTGGGAACGCCACTGTTTCACCGCAGCACACGGCTCGTGCGGCTCACCGAAATCGGCCAGGCATTCGTGCGGGAATCAACCGATCTGGTCAACCGCTCGCAAAACCTGTTCGACCAGATGCGCGACGTCGGCGCCACGCCCTCTGGCGTGCTGCGGGTGCACGCGCTCACCGGCTTCGTGCTCGGCCGCTTCGCCAGCGTACTCAAGAGTTTTCAGGATGCGTATCCCGACATCCGCCTCGAGATGAGCGTCAGTGACGAGGTGGTGGATCCCGTCGCGGCCGGCGTGGATTGCGCGCTGCAGATCTTTCCACCGGCATCGACGGAACTGGTCTCCAAGCAGCTGTTTCCAGTGCGCCGATTGTTCTGCGCGACCGAAAAATACCTCAAGGAAAACGGCACTCCCACCGACCCACGCGATCTGCACAAGCACCGCCTCGGTCTCTACTCACGCTACCCCTCGCGCGACCGCTGGACCTTTCATCACGCGGGTGAACAGGTCACGCTGTATCTGAACGCCGCGCTGCTCACCAACAGCGTGCACCTGCTGCGCGACTTTGCGCTGGAGGACTCGGGCATCGTCTGCGTGCCCACCTTCGTCGCCACTCCGGCGCTTTTAAGTGGCGAGCTCATACCGGTGCTGAGCGACTACCAGCTCTCGTCATTCTGGTTCAGCGCCGTGTTTCCCCACACCTCGCGCAACGCCTTCAAACTGCGCCTGTTCATCGAACACATTGCCGCGCCCTACAAGCGCACGCCCGCATGGGACGAGCAGCTCATCGCGCGCGGCATGGTGGCGCAGGATCTGATTCTGGAGTGATCAGACCGTTTCTGGCTCGAACACCTTGCCGCACGGGTCGATGCGGATGCCTGGGGCGAGCTTGGTCCATGGCAGGTTTTCCAACACCATGGGCATCGATCCCGGCGCGGCGGCGACGATGATCTCGCGGCCGATGGGGGTGTAGTCCGCGCGAAAATGCACGGCGCTCTTCACCACCAGAATGTCCTGCGCCGTAGGCTCGATGCCGACGAAGCGGAACATCGCCTGATCGGCCATCTGCACCTTCTGCGAGGCCACGACGATGCGCACGCCGTCGATGCGCAGACAGGCCGACAGGCCAAGATCGAGCTTGAAGCCACGGTAGTATGGACCGGTCGCATTGACCTTGCCATCCGAAATTTTCTCCACCACGAATTCGGCCTCGAACGGAGCATCGTCCGCAATGCCTGACTTGCCGCCCAGCGCCAATCGCACGCGGTTGCCCTCGCCCGCTTGGTGGGCCTTGGCGGCGGATTCCGCATCGACGATCAGGCCGATGGCGGCGTTGACGGCCTTGCAGGCGACCAGCGCACGCAGCATGCCAGTGGAATCCGAATTGCTACCCGCGCCGGGATTGTCCTGGGCGTCGGCGATGATCGTCGGCTTGCCACTGCCCGCATGGGACTGCGCGTAGCGAACGGCTTCTTCAGGAGCGAACAGCTTGCCCGCAAAATGCGCCTCGGCATCGAGCGCCGCCTGCGCGACCGGTGTGAGCAGCGCTTCGGCCTCGGCCTGCGTGTCGGCATAGGCCCAGAGCACGGGCGAGCATTCCGGAAAATCAGCGGCGGGGAAACCTGTGGCGAACGACAGATGCGTCTCGGCGGTCTCGGTCTGCTCCATCTGGCGATACAGGCTGCGGGCCGGTTCGATGTCGGTGCATTGCCAGCAGATGGGCACCAGATACGGCAATCGCTTGACCGCGAGCGCGGGCCGCTTGCCCGTCTTGAAACGCCGCGTCAACAGCTCGTAGGCACGCACGCCGGTGTCGAACATGTCGACGTGGGGATAGGTGCGGTAAGCCACCAGCACGTCCGCGCTTTGCAGCATCTGCGTCGTGACGTTGGCATGCAGGTCGAGGCTGGCGATGATCGCCACTTGCTCGCCCACCAGCGCGCGCACGCGACGCAGCAACTCGCCCTCGCCGTCGTCGAAATGCTGGGCCACCATCGCGCCATGCAGATCGAGGTAGACCGCGTCCACCGGCAGCGCCGCTGCAATGCCGTCGACGATCATCTGCGTGATGCGCTCGTAGGTTTCGCGCTCCACATGAGCGGACGGACTCGCTGCGCACCAGGTGGTGGGCACGACTTCGTCACCGGCTGCAAGTGCCTTTTCAACAAAGCCTGCCGCAGGGATGTTGGAGCCCCGGATGGAGTCCCAGAGCTTGTCGCCCGAAACCATACCCGGCCAGCCGCCACCAGCCTGGAACGCTGCCCAGTCCGCCAGATCGGGAGCAAAGGTATTGGTCTCGTGCTGGAAACCGCCGTACACAATTTTCGCCATGGTGTCCTCTTGGAAAAATGAAGCGTCGCATGCCTTGCGACATCTACGGAATCTAGGAAATCTCGGGAATCGATGGATCAATGCGCCAGCGCCGCTTGCGCAGCCGGCTCGAACGCGCGGAAGTTCTGAAAGTCCCAGTGCCTGCCGGGAGCCGCATCAATCAGGGCCTGCGTGTACGCATGCTCGGGCTTGCCAAGCACCTGCTGCACCGTGCCGGACTCGACGATGCACCCGCTCTTCATCACGATGATGGAATCGCAGATCTGCGCCGCCACGCGCAGGTCGTGGGTGATGAACAGCACGCCCACGCCAGCGCGCACGCGCACCTCTTCGAGCAGTGCAAGCACCTGCGCCTGCACCGACACGTCGAGCGCCGAAACCGCCTCGTCGGCCACCAGCACGTCGGGCTCCATGACCAGTGCGCGCGCTATGCAGATGCGTTGCCGCTGACCACCCGAGAACTGGTGCGGGTAACGCTCCAGCGATTGCCAGGGCAGCCCCACCATGTCCATGGCCTGACGGGCTTTTTCGAGCGCCTGATCACGCGGCATGCCGTAGTTGATCAGCCCCTCGATCACCGAATCGCCGATGCGGCGACGCGGGTTCAAACTGCGATACGGATCCTGAAAAACGATCTGAATGCGCTTGCGCAGCGGCAGCAGAGCACGGCGACCGAGCGTCGTGATGTCGTCGCCCTTGAGCCGGATCTCGCCGGAGCTGGGATCGATGAGCCGCACGATGCAGCGCGCAACCGTCGACTTTCCGGAACCCGATTCGCCCACGATGCCGAGAATTTCGCCGCGTTTCAGCGTCAGCGCCACATCGCTGGCCGCATGCACCAGCTCAGGCTTGCGCAGAAAGCCCTTGGCCTTGGGATAGGTCTTCTCCAGCGCCTTGACCTCCAGAATCGCTTCGGCCTCGGGCTGCGCACGCGAATGGGGAACCAAGCTGGGCACGGAAGACACCAGCATGCGCGTGTAGTCCTCTTTCGGCGCGGCCAGAATCTGCTCGCGCGTGCCGGTCTCGACGACCTTGCCCTTGTTCATGACCAGAATGCGATCCGCGATTTCGGCGACCACACCAAAGTCGTGCGTGATGAAGACCACAGCCGTGCCGTGCTTCTGCTGCAGCTCTCTGATGAGCGCCAGAATCTGCTTTTGCGTGGTGACGTCGAGCGCCGTCGTGGGCTCATCGGCGATCAACAGACGCGGTTTCAGGATGAGCGCCATCGCGATCACGATACGTTGGCGCTGCCCGCCCGACAGCTGGTGCGGGAATGAGTCATAGATGCGCCGGATGTCCGGCAGGTGCACCGCCTCCAGCATTTCAAGCACCCGCGCGCGACGCTGTGCGGCGCTCATGCGGGTGTGCAGCTTGAGCACTTCCTCGATCTGCTTGCCCACGCGATGCACCGGATTCAACGCAGTCATCGGTTCCTGGAACACCATCGCCAGTTGCGACGCACGCAGCGCGCGCATCTGTCCGGCATTGAGCTGCAGAAGGTTGCGGCCGTCCAGATCGATTGCGCCCGAAGACACCTGCAGGCTCTCTGCCGGCAGCAGGCCCATGATGGCGAGCGAAGTCAGTGATTTACCGGAGCCGGACTCGCCTACGATGCACAGCGTCTCCCCCGCGCGCACCTGCAAGGTGAGATCACGCACCAACAGTTTGGGCCGCCCCGCCGCGTCATTGCTGCCCTTGAGCTGGATGCTCAGATCCTTGACGGAAAGAACCAACTGGGCCCCGTTTTGTTCTTGCGTATTCATTGCCATATTCCTTGATATCCCTTGAACTGAACGGGTTCACATGCGTTTGGCCATGCGCGGATCAAGCGAATCGCGCAAGGCATCGCCCAGCAGATTCACGCTCAGCACGGTGAGAGAAAGCAGCACGCCGGGATACAGCACCAGCCCGGGGATCAGCTGGAAATAGGCACGGCCTTCGGCCATGATGTTGCCCCAGGACGAGGTCTCCGGCGGCACGCCCGCGCCCAGAAAGCTCAGGATGGCCTCGGTCAGGATGGCCGACGCGAAGATGTAGGTGCACTGCACGATCAGCGGCGCGATGGTGTTGGGCACCAGGTGGCGCATCATCAGCGTCGGCAACGGCGTGCCGAGCGTCTGCGCGGCCTCGACATAGGATTCGTTGCGCACGCTCAGGATCACGCCGCGTACCAGACGCACTACGCGCGGCACCTCGGGCACCGTGATGGCAATGAGCACTGTGAGCAGGCTCGAACCCGACAGCGACACCAGCGCAATCGCCAGCAGAATGCCGGGGATCGCCATCAGCCCGTCCATGACGCGCATAACGATGGCATCGACCCAGCGGAAATATCCGGCCAGCACGCCGACGAACAGGCCCACGACGAGGCTGAACGCCGCCACGCCCAGCCCCACCAGCAGCGAGACGCGCGCGCCGTAAAGGATTCGGGTGTAGACATCGCGCCCATACGCATCGGTGCCCAGCCAGTGCTCCGCCGTGATGGGCTTGAGCCGCTGCGCCGGATTGATGGCCGTAGGGTCGGCGGAGGTCAGCAGCGGCGCGCAGATGGCGATCAGAATCAATGCGGTCAGCACCAGCAAAGACACCATCACCGGCCAGCTCTTGAGCGTGGCGATGAGGTGCGCGCGCGTGGGCGAGACCGTGGACTCGGAAGGCGCTTCGGTTGTTGCAGCAGAAGACATGGAGAGTTGTGACATGCTGAAGAGCCTCAATAACGAATCCGCGGATCGAACACGGTGTAGGACACGTCCACCACCAGATTGATCAGCACATAGACCAGCGCGAACAGCAGGATCAGCCCTTGAATGACGGGGTAGTCGCGCGCCAGCACGGCCTCCACCACCAGTCGCCCCAGGCCCGGAAGGTTGAACACCGACTCGGTAACCACCACGCCACCGATCAGCATGGCGACGCCCACACCGATGATGGTGACGATGGGAACCGCCGCATTGCGCAGCGCATGGCCCAGCAGCACGGAGCGCTCACCCAGGCCTTTGGCGCGCGCGGTGCGGATGAAGTCCTCGTTCATCACCTCGATCACGCTGGTGCGCGTGATGCGGGCGATAAGCGCGATGTAGACCGTGCTCAGCGCGAGTGTAGGCAAGGTGATGGACCGCAAGAACGGCAGCACGCCCTCTTCCAGCGGTTTGTAGCCCTGAACGGGAAACCAGCCGAGGCCCAGTGAGAACGCCAGAATGAGCACATAGCCAGTGACGAACACTGGAATGGAAAAGCCCAGCACCGATGCCGCCATCACCATGCGATCAAGCAGCTTGCCCTGACGCCACGCCGCCAGCACGCCCAGCGGAATGGCCACCACGATGGCCACGATGATGGTGCTGATGCACAGCGCAATCGACGGGCCCATGCGCTGCCCGATCATCTCCACCACGGGCGTTCCCGACAAAAGCGAGGTGCCGAAATCGCCCTGCAGCAGCTGACCGATCCAGTGCAAAAACTGCATGTAGATGGGCTCGTCGAGCCCCAGATTCTTGCGGATGGCATCAAGCTGCTCGGGCGTGGCAGAGTCTCCCGCCAGGATCGCGGCAGGGTCTCCGGGCGTGAGCCGGAGGATGGCGAAGACGACGGCTGCCACCACAGCCATCACTGGCAGCGCGGCTGCCATACGTTTCAGTATGAACGCGAACATGACGGTTGACTCTCTCTTTGACTCACTCAGATACGGCGGACTGGGCTTACTTCTTCTGGACGTTCCAGAACACCGGCACCGGAGACTCCAGCATGCCGCTCAGGCTCTTGCGATACGCGGCCGGCACGTAGTACTGGCCCATGGGCAGCAGCACGCCTTCGTCGATCACCTGTTTCTGGATCTGGCCTGCCAGTTCCTTGCGTTTGGCTTCATCCGGCGTGCGCGAGAACGCAACACGCAGACGCTCGATCTCGGGCACATCGGGCCAGCCAAACCATGCGCCCTTGCCGTTGGCGGCCACGCCGAACGCGCGCAGCGGATCGGATGCCTCTGCCATCACGTTATTGGTGGCGAAGATATTCCAGCCGCCCTCCTTCGGCGCGGATTGCACGGCGCGGCGGGTCACCACCGTCTGCCAGTCCATGGCCTGCATATCGACCTTGAAGCCCGCAGCGCGCAGCGCCTGGCCGATCACCACCGGCTGCGAGTTCACAGAGGGCGTGTCGGTCGGCTGCAAAATCACGACGGGCGTGCCGTCATATCCAGCCTCCTTCAGCAGCTCCTGTGCCTTCTTCACGTTGGCCTTGATGGTGACGTCGGCACCTTCCTGGCTGGCATACGGGCCTTCGCAGCCGAACAGCGCCGCGCAGGTCTTGTAGTACTTCGGATTGCCGATCACGGCCTGCAGCACGGGCTCCTGGCCCACGGCATACATCGCCGCCTGACGGATCTTCTTGTTGTTGAACGGTGCATGCAGATGGTTCATGCGCATGACGGTCTGGTAACCCTGCGGGTCCAGCACCTTGATGCTGATGTCCTTGTTGGCGCTGACGATAGGCTCCAGATCGAAGGGCAACTGCTCGAGGTAGTCCACCTCGCCGTTGGCCAGCGCGTTCACCGAGGTCATCGCATCGGGCGTGGCAATCCACTTCACGCGGTCCACCATCACCTTCTTGCCACCGGCCAGGCCGCTCGCGGGCTCCGAACGAGGCACGTAGTCCGCGTTCTTTTCATAGACCACCTGCACGCCCGGCTTGAACTCGGCCGTGACCATCCTGAACGGGCCGGAGCCGATGTATTGCGTGATCGCCTGCGTGGGCGGTGTATCCGCGATGCGCTTGGGCATCATGAACGGCGCCACGCCGCTGGGCTTGGCCAGAGCGCGCACGGCCAGATCGCTGGGCTCCTTCATGGAGATCTGGAAGGTCGATGCATCGACCACCTTCATGCCCGCCATCTCGCTGGTTAGCAACTGGCCCATCTTGTCCTGCGTGGCCCAGCGCTTGATGGAGGCGACGCAATCTTCCGCCGTCACCGCGCCACCGTCGTGCCACTTCAGGCCGTCGCGCAGCTTGAAAGTGTAGGTACGGCCATCATCCGAGGCCTTCCAGTCCTGCACCATCTGGGGGCGGATCTTGTTGTCCTTGTCGGTCGCGAGCAAGGTGTCATAGATCATGTAGCCATGGTTGCGCGTGATGTGCGCCGTGGTGATGATCGGGTCCAACACACGCAGGGGCGAATGCATCACGGCGTTGATCGTGGTCTTGGTCTGCGCCACGGACATCAGTCCGCAGGTCACCAAGGACACCGCAATGGCGGCCTTGCTCAAGTGATGGAAAGCTCGGGTCATGGTCTCATCCTCCTGGTTGAAAAAGTGGCGTGGGTGTGCCGTCACGTCTGCTGTTGCAGACATCTCTGGGCAACGGCGGTCATGCAGCGTCAGGCACGTTGGCTTGAGGCTGGCTTGACAGCTCCAGGCCTTGCGCGAACAGGCGATCGAACTCGTCGGCGGGCATCAAGGCACCGCCGGTGGTCCATACGATGTGGTTGGCTGCGGGCATGAAGGCATCGAGTCCGGTGGAGTGCAGATATTGCTGCCCCACAACGGTTCCCAGCAGCGCGCGCGGGCCGCTCACGGCGGCAGCGGCCGAAGGCTCGACTTTCAAATCGGCCATGCTCTTCAAGCGCCACAGATCCATCACCATGCGCTCATCGGATGCAACAACCATGCCTGCCAGGCGCGTGCGCATCATCGAATAGACCAGCTCCGAGGCCTGCGGCACAGCGAGACCATCGGCAATCGTCTGGTTGTGCTGACCGGCGTCGTAGATGCTGATGCCTTCCACGTCCGGGTTCTGCATGCGCACCAGAAAGCACGAGGAGTCCTCGGGCTCGACGAAGAAGCAATGCACATGCTCGCCGAACACATGCTTGAGGCCATAACAGACCCCACCCGGCGCACCGCCAACACCGCAGGGGATGTAGACGAACAACGGATGGTCGCGGTCCACGCGCACGTTCAGTGCGATCAGCTGCCGCTGAAGCCGCAGTGCCGCAACTGCATAACCACAAAACAGCGACGCTGATTTTTCATCATCCACAAAATGCGAGAAGGGATTGCCACGTGCCAGCTCGCGCCCAGTGGCCACGGCCTGTGCATAGTCGCCGGGGTACTCGTGCACCGTCACGCCATGGCTGCGCAGCAGGCGCTTTTTCCATTCCTTGGCTTCGGCGGACATGTGCACGCTGGCCTTGAAGCCCAACGCAGCGGACATGATGCCGATGCTCATGCCGAGATTGCCGGTCGACCCCACAGCGACCTCGTAGCGGGCAAAGCATTCTCTTGCAGCAGTCGAGGCGAGTTGCTCGTAGCCATCGCCATCCTTGAGCATTCCGGTTTCAAGAGCGATCTTCTCGGCGAACTCGAGCACCTCGTGGAAACCGCCGCGCGCTTTCACCGATCCGGCAACGGCAAGCTGGTGGTCCGCCTTCACCCAAAAGGTGCCCTGCGCATCCGCACCTTGGGCAATGACGTCGGCAGGCAACGCAAGCAAAGGGGATTCGACAATGCCCGCGCTCTTCTCGAGTTCGGGGAACAGCTTTTCCAGCAGTGGCGCAAAACGGGCGAGGCGTTGCTCCGCCAAGAGAACATCATTGATAGTAATATTTCCAACAACCGCGCCGAGCGCTTGCCCGCCATGCTCCGGATTGATCCAAAGCGCTGGCGCCTGACTCGATCCGACATTCAAATGACCCTGCATCAGTAATTTCCCCTATGAAAACCAAGCACCCTGCACTGGTTAGCGAGAAGTTGCGAGTTGGTTCATTCTGTTGACTACCCTTCTTGATGGCAAGTCAATGCTGTCAATCTATGTATTAGTTTGATCAATGAAAAATCTACTCTCACCGTCGCTCCTCACCTGGCTCCGATGCTTTGATGCCGTGGCCCGAAACGGCAGCTTCACCATCGCTGCGAAGGAGTTGCATGTGACGCAGGGCTCGATCAGCCAGCAGGTCAAAAAACTCGAGGAATACCTCGGCATCACCCTGCTGCACCGCGGGGGAAAGGCCCTCTCGCTCACTCGCGAAGGAGCGCGCCTGTCGCTGGTCTCGGGGCAGGCGTTTCAATCACTCAATCAGGCCGTGGACAAGCTGCGGCAAAGCCATCCGCGCAAGGATGCGCCGCTCAATCTGAGCTGCTCTCCATCCTTCGCCATGCTGTGGCTGACGCCGCGCGTGGGCGATCTGCTGCGCGAGCAATCCGGCATGTCGGTGCGGATCTACGGCGAATTCCACAGCCTCGACCGCGTGGGCATGAGCGTGAGCGGCATTCAGGTCGGAATACGGTTCGATCCCGGCCACTATTCGGACCTGCATGCAGACCGCTTTCTGGATGAACTGCTGGTGCCTGTCGCCTCACCGGATTTTCTGAAGCGCTACCCAGGCATCCACAGCGTGAACGACATCCCCACCGACTCCATGCTGCACGATGCGAGTGCGTGGCACAACGCACCGCCCACGGTCGAATGGGATACGTGGCTTGAAGGCATGGGAGGGACACCGCCCAAGCACAGCGGCGTGCACTTCAACCTGTCACAGCTCGCCATCATCGCCGCATTGAGCGGCCAAGGCATCGCCATGGGACGACTCGCGCTGGTCTATGACGAACTGGTCAGCGGACGGCTGGTGGTGCCCGTGGCGTTCGCCGTGCCATCCAAGGCGCACTACCACTTCATCTTCACGAACGAGCCCACAGGCACGAACGCGCATCTGCGTGATTGGCTGCACAGCGCGGGCGAACAATTCACCGCAGATCGCGATGACCTGCTGGAACGGTTGGGGGTGCAGACGCAGACGCTCACGCGGTGAACGCCTCTGCAGCCATCGGCGTTCAATTGACCGAGATGTTCATCTCCCGTGTCAGCCTCCGATACGTCGGCCAGGTCCGCGCAATGTATTGTCTGAGCGCCTCGCCTGTCAGCGGCGCGTCTTCGGCGTTCAGCGTCTCGCGCACGGACTGAACGCGCGGCGATTCGCGTACCGACAAGGTCACCAGTTCCGCAATGCGATCCACGATGGCCTGTGGCGTGCCGGCCGGGGCAAAGAGCATGTTGCACTCGGTCAGGTCCTGATAGACCGGCGCACGAAAGCCCGCATCGCTCCACGTGGGGATGCCGGGCAGCTTGCTGGAGCGCTCGCCGATCGCAATCAGCACGGGGCGAACAGCGCCCTTCTCAATGCCACCTCCCATGCCGGCAAGCGAGCCCGCACCCATGTCGATAGTGCCCGCATAGAGGTCGAGCAGCATCGCACCCGTGCCCTTGTAGTTCACCACATTGAAGTTGCCGCCCGTGTCCTTGGCGAGCTGCTCGAGCATCATCTGCCAGCCCGAGCCGATGGAATAGTTGCCGACATTCACCGGCCGGGTCTTCGAAATCACGACCACATCCTGCCAGGTCTTGGCCGGGAAATTCTTGTTCACCACCGCCGTCACCGGGCCCACGCCCATCGCGGCAATCGGCAGCAAATCCTTGTCAGGGTTGAGGGGCACGCGTTTGAGCAACGCAGGCGCCTGCGCGGGCTGGCTGTGCAGCGAGATCAGTAAGGTATAGCCATCGGGCTCGGCGCGCGCCACGGTTTCGGCAGCGATCATGCCGAGCGCGCCAGGCTTGTTTTCCACGATGACGGGCACACCGAGCTTTTGCGCAAAGTAGTCCGAGAGCGCTCGCGCGGTGGAGTCGTTGGACGAGCCCGGGGCCTGGCCCGCGATGATGCGGATCGGCTTGTTCGGCCAGGCGCTCGCCGCCGCATGTGCAGGCGATACGTGCACCAGGGGCAGCACGGACGCGAGTGAGAGGCCCGCGCCCCATTGCAGCAGATGGCGTCGATTGACGACTGGACTCATTTTTGTCTCCTGTTTCATCGGTCTGGAACGCACACACCAAGGCTGGTGCTTGCATCTTCATCAGGCCGTGAGTATTCAGAGCGCCGAGCCCATCAGCGCTGCAGGATAACCCTGCGTTGTACGGACAACAGCGTACAAGATGGGGTAATCCACGAACAGAATCCACGCTACCCGCAAACACACTTGTTCGTACAACTGAAGCCACCATGTCACCCAAGCAAGTCGCCCCTCTTTCCACCACAGCTACAGCCACCGCCGCCGCGGCCTCCGCTGCGACCAAGCGCAGTCAGGTGCTCCATCAAATGGTCGAAGCGATCAAGAAGGGGCAATGGCTTGTGAACAGCATGCTGCCGACTGAGGCCGCGCTGCAGGCGCTGTTCGGCGTGAGCCGCCACACGGTGCGCGGCGCGCTGGCCGATCTGCAGCAGATGGGACTGGTCGCCAGCCAGCAAGGCGTGGGCTCGCGCGTGATCCGTCGCCGTGCAGCGCCGGGCTATTCGCAGTCGCTGCAGAACATCTCCGAGCTGGCCTACTACGCACGCAACACCTCGGTGCAGATCCTCGAGGTCGAGGACATCGCGCTCAGCGCCGCCGAGGCCGAGATGCTGGAAAGCACGGCGGGCGAGGCCTGGTGCCACGCCATCACGCTGCGCATGGCCGACGGGCAGAGCGTGCCGATGGGCCTGTCCTCCGTCTGGGTGCCGGCCATGAGCAAGAAGGCAATTGCCGCGTCGCGGCGCAGCGGCATGCCGGTGTTCATGGAGATCCAGAAGCTGCACAAGGTCATGGTCAACGAGGTGCGCCAGGTGATCGGCGCGACGGTGGCCGATGCGGGTCAGGCGCGGCTGCTGCGCTGCGAACTGCGCGAACCACTGCTACGCATCCGCCGCTGGTATTTCGACATCCATCATCAGGTGCTGGAGATGTCCGACACCTACCACCCACCGGGCCGTTTCGAGTATTCGGTCACGCTGCACCACGGTATCGCACATCCCAATGCGCCGCCCCATGCGCAGGCCCAGCACCGCTGAACATACCCTCTCCCCCGCTCGCCATCGAGAAAGCCACATGAAGCCATTGCAAGGACAGCGCGTCATCGACCTGACGCAGAACGTCGCCGGTCCCTACTGCACGCAGGTGCTCGCCGATCTGGGGGCC
This sequence comes from Diaphorobacter sp. HDW4A, assembly GCF_011305995.1. Taxonomy (GTDB): domain Bacteria; phylum Pseudomonadota; class Gammaproteobacteria; order Burkholderiales; family Burkholderiaceae_C; genus Diaphorobacter_A. Next base: position 2,912,587 of record NZ_CP049910.1, read on the forward strand.
GATGTCATCAAGATCGAGCGACCCGGCGCGGGCGACGACACGCGCCACTGGGCACCCAACATTGGCGCGGCGATGTCGCCGACCTACGCCACCTTCAACCGTGGCAAGGCCAGCGTCGCGATTGATCTGGACAGGGCCGACGGCCAACAGTTGCTGCGCTCCATGCTGCGTGACAACGACGTGGTGGTGCACTCGCTCAAGCCCGGCAGCGCGGAGCAGCGTGGCCTCGGCTACGACGACCTCAAGGGCCTGAAGAACGGCCTGATCTACTGCGCTATCAGCGCCTACGGCAACGTCGGCCCGATGGCCGGACTGCCGGGCTACGACCCGTTGATTCAGGCCTACGCGGGCATCATGTCGGTCAACGGTCATGAAGGACTTCCTCCAGCACGCGTGGGCGTATCGATGGTGGACATCGGCACGGGTCTGTGGTCGGCGCTCGCCATCGTTGCTGCTGCGTCGCAACGCCATCAAACCGGCAAGGGTTGCCGTGTCGACACCTCGCTGCTGGAAACCGGCATCGCCTGGATGACCAACCCCATCGCCAACTACAGCGCCAGTGGCAAGCTGCCGCGCCGCATGGGCTCGGCCACCGCCATGCTCATGCCCTACGAGGTGTTCGACTGCGCGGATGGGCAGGTCTTCATCGGCTGCGGCAACGACCGGCTGTTCGGCAAGCTGCTCGCCGCAATCGAACTCACGGCCCTCGCGAATGACGAGCGCTTTGCCACCAACGCGCAGCGTGTGGACAACCGCAACCTCGTGCACGACACGCTCGAGGCCACCACCCACCAGTTGCAGGTTGCCGATGTGATCAAACGCCTGCAATCACGAGGCGTGCCAGTCAGCCCGGTGCACAACCTTTCGCAGGTGACCGGTGACACGCAGGTGCGGGCACTCGACATCTCCAAGGATCTGAATGTAGCAGGCAGCACCTTGGGCGCGCTTTGCGCCATCGGCTCGCCAATGCGCTTTGACGGCACGCGCGAATTCGCAAGCCATGTGAGCGCCAAGGTCGGCGAAGACACGCGTGCGGTGTTGGCCGCCAGCGGCCTCGACACCCGCGACATCGAGCGCCTTGCCGAGCAGCGCGTCATCCAGATCGCCTGACGGACGATCACTTCAGCGAACGCTCACAACACCTACACAGAGACAGGAAAGAACGCCCCATCATGGAATTTCGCTACTCCGACACCCAACAGGAAATCCGCACCGCCGTCGGCGAACTGGCCGCGAGCTTCGGCGACGAATACTGGCGCAAATGCGATGAAGAGCAACGCTACGCCACCGAGTTCGTCAACGCGATGACCGAGGCCGGATGGCTTGCCGCGCTGATCCCAGAGGAGTTCGGCGGATCGGGCCTCGGCCTGCTCGACGCCTGCGTGATTCTTGAAGAAATGAACCGCCGCGGCGGCAACGGCGCGGCCTGCCATGCGCAGATGTACACCATGGCGAGCGTGCTGCAGCACGGCAGCGATGAGCAGAAAAGGGCCGTGCTGCCGCGCATCGCGAGCGGTAGCCTGCGTCTGCAGGCCTTCGGCGTGACCGAGCCGGATGCGGGCTCGAACACCCTGCGCATCAAGACCTTTGCCCGCAAGGTCAACGGCGGCTATGTGATCAACGGCCAGAAGATCTGGACCTCGCGCTTTCGCCAGTCCGACATGTACTTGCTGCTCGCGCGTACCACGCCCTATGAAGAAGTGCAACGCAAGACCGACGGCCTGAGCCTGTTCCTCGTGGACATCGCCCGCGCGGGCAAGTCATTGCAGTCACGCACCATCGACACCATGCTCAACCACCACACGAACGAGGTGTTCATCGACAACCTCGAAGTGGAAGATGCTTGGCGCATCGGCGAGGAAGGCAAGGGTTTCCAGTACCTGCTGTCATCGCTGAACGCCGAACGGCTGCTGGTGTCCAGCGAATGCATTGGCGACGGCAAATGGTTCATCGAGCGCGCGCGCAACTACGCAACCGAGCGCGTGGTGTTTGACCGTCCCATCGGCAGCAATCAGGGCGTGGCCTTTCCCATCGCCAAGGCGCACATGAACCTCTGCGCTGCCGAGCTCATGCGCAACCAGGCTGCATCCCTGTTCGATCAGGGATTGAACTGCGGTGCAGAAGCCAATATGTCCAAGTACCTGTGCTCCGAAGCCTCCTGGGAGGCCGCCGAGGCCGCGATGACGACCTTCGGTGGCTACGGCGTGGCAACGGAGTACGACATCGAGCGCAAGTGGAAAGAGACGCGCTTGTTCCGCACCGCGCCGATCTCCAACAACCTCGTGCTCGCCTATGTGGCGCAGCACGTGTTGCAGATGCCGCGCTCGTACTGACCACCGAGAAGGAGAAACGAAACCATGAACACATTGATCGTCGAGCGCAACGCGTCCACCGGCGTAGCGCTCGTGACCCTCAACCGCCCCGCCGTGCTCAACGCCTTCAACACCGAGATGTGGCAGGAACTCTGGAGCCTGCTGCGCGAGCTGGCCTTTGACACCAGCCTGCGCTGCGTGGTCTTTCAGGGCGCGGGCGAGCGCGCGTTCTCCGCAGGCGGTGACCTCAAGGAGCGCAACGGCATGACCGATGCGCAGTGGGCCGCGCAGCACCAGCTCATCGAAGACGTGCTGCTCGCGATCCGCGATTTTCCGCGCCCCGTCATCGCGGCCTTGCAGGGCATCGCGCATGGCGGCGGGCTGGAGCTCGCGCTGATGTGCGACTTCATCATTGCCGACACCAGCGCCGATCTCGCGTTGCCCGAGAGCAAGCGCGGCTTTCTGCCGGGCGGTGGCGGCATGCAGAACCTCGTGCGTGCCATCGGCGTGCGCAAGACCAAGCAGATGCTCTACAGCGGCGCACGCCTCAACGCACAGACCGCGTTCGACTGGGGCATCTTCAACGAGCTGACACCAGCAGGCCAGCACCTCGCGCGCGCCATGGAGATCGCGCAGGACATCGCCCGCGCCGCGCCGCAGGCAGTGCGCAGCGCCAAGCTCACGCTGCAGCACGGCGCGGACACGGATTTCCGCACCGGCTACGCACTCGACCTCGCCCATCACAACCTGCTGGTGCGCAGCCCGGACCGCCTCGAAGGCATCCGAGCCTTCAACGAAAAACGGGAGCCGCAATGGACGCAGCAGTGAAGCCCACGACCACGCAGCAGGCACAGAAATTTGCAGGCATCTGGGAGCAGATCTACCTGCGCGATGCGAGCCGCTTTGATGCCCCGGCGCTGGAACACGCACGCCGCGCGCTCGTCGACACGTTGGCCTGCATCATTGGCGGTGCCAGTCAGCAGTGCACGCGCGCTGCGGCGCTGGCCGCATCCAGCCACAGCGCGGGTGACGTGGCGCTGGTGCTTGGCACGGCATCGCACGCGCTCGACTTCGACGATGTCTGCATGCTCGCCACCTGCCACCCGAGCGCGCCGGTGATCGCCGCCCTGCTGAGCCAATTGCCGCACTGCCCCGAAGACACCACGCTCGCTCAACTGCTGCGCGCGCATCTGGTCGGCACCGAGGTGATGCTGCGCCTCGGCGCCTGGCTTGGCTTTGGCCACTACGAACTGGGCTTTCATGCGACCGGCACGTTGGGCACGGTGGGCGCGACGGCCGCCGTGGCCCATCTGCTCGCCCTGCCCATCGATGCGGCACGCACGGCCATCGCCATCGCCGCCAGCTCGGCCAGCGGCCTGCGCGCGAATTTCGGCACGGACACCAAGCCGCTGCACGTGGGATTCGCCGCAAGCGCCGCCGTGCGCGCCGTGGCACTGACGCGCGCAGGAGCGACCGCCAACAGCACAGCCGCCATCGCCGGATTCGCGCGCGCCTATTCCGGCGACGCGATGCTGGCTCTGCCGCATTTCGATGTCGACACGCCATGGGCCGTGAACGCTCCAGGCCTCGAGATCAAGCGCTATCCCAGCTGCTACCTCACCCACCGCATGATCGCGGGCGTGCTCAAGCTGCGGGCATCGCAGCCCGATGCGATCATCTTGCCCTCCCCCAAGATCGACATCGAATTCCCACCGGGTGGCACCATCCCGCTGCAATACCCGCAGCCCGCCACCGGCCTGCAGGGCAAGTTCAGCGCGCCCTACTGCGCGGCGGCGGCATGGGTGGACGGCCATGTGTCGCTCGGCAGCTTCACCGATGACGCCGTGCATCGGAGCGATGTGCTGCACGCCATGCAGCAGGTTCACGTGCACGAACGCCAAGGCGCACCCGAGGCGCTGGACACCGCCCCGGTGCGCGTGAGCATCGAAGGCATCGGCAGCATTCTGGTCGACTGGGCACCGGGCTCGCTGCAAGACCCGCCCAGCAACGCCGAGCTGCTCGCCAAATGGCAAGACTGCGAGCGCATCGGTGGCTTGAGCCTGCCGCCCGAACTGGCGGAGCAACTGATGCAGACCGACGCCGCAACGCCGGCCCATGAGCTGCTCATGCCGCTGACTGACGCGGTGCTCCAACGGAACTGACATCGAAAAGCCACTGACCTCTTCAAAATTTCAACCCTCAAACGGAAGTGACTATTCACACTTAAGTAGTCTGGAATGGCATGATGTCAGGTTTTTCGCCCGCAGATTGAAAGACAATCTCGGTCACCATGATCGTTCGTCCCAATTTGCACTGGCTGCGCATGCTGTTTGTATTGCGCGGCTCGGTGCTCCCAAAGATCGCTCCACAACTGATCGCAGCAACCTCTTTTGCCATCCTCGTCACCTGGTTGCATGGCTCCATCCTGAGCTGGAAGGTTTCTCTCAACTTTGTCCCTTTCTCACTGATAGGGTTGACGCTGGCGATCTTTTTGGGGTTTCGCAACAGCACCTCCTACGCACGCTACTGGGAGGCACGAACGCTCTGGGGCACCGTGCTCAATGGCTCGCGCACGCTGATCCGGCAGGCCCTCACGCTCACCAATGACCAGCGGCACACGGCCACGTTGATCAATCGGTTGTGCGCCTTCCCCCATGCCATGAAGCACCAGTTGCGTCGCACCGATGCGCGTGCCGATCTGGAAAACTTTCTACCCAAAGCCGAATGCGATCATGTGGTGCGCTCCGTCTTTCCCGCCAACATGACACTGCTTCTCGTCGGTGAATGGCTGGGAGATCGACTGCGCGGCGGCGACATCCAGCCCGTGATGGAAACATCCTTCGAGCGCCCGCTGGAAGTACTGACCGCAGCCATCGGCGGCTGCGAACGCATCGCGAGCACGCCCATTCCGTTCACCTACTCGGTCATCGTCCATCGCAGCATTTATCTGTATTGTTTCTGGCTGCCGTTCGGCCTGCTGGACGCCATCGGCACCATGACCCCGGTGATCGTCTGCTTCATCGCCTACACGTTCTTTGCGCTTGAGGCACTGGGTGCCGAAATCGAAGACCCGTTCGGCACCGCGCCCAACGATTTGGCCCTCAATGCGATGGCGCACATGATCGAGACATCACTGCTAGAAATGGTGAACGAAAAGCCCAGAACAGCAAAACCCGAAGTGAAGGATTTCGTGCTGCAGTGAAGCAGCCAGGAGAGCCTCGGAAGTCGCCTAGAACTTCAGATGCCTGGAGAGCACCCCGCTCGCACGCTGAAGAAAATCAAACTCCTGATCCGTCACGGTTTGGCTCACCAAATCCAAATGGCACAGCGTGCCCCAGAGCTTGTTCACGTTGTCGAGAATAGGCACGCCAACGTAGGCGTTGTAATTGCCTTGATGGCGGTGACCGTCCAGACGCACATCCTCGGCCGTATCGCATGACAGGAAATGACCGTCGCGCGCCACAAATTGGCAGAAGCTGTCGCCCATTGCTACCGGTTTGATGTGTTTCGGCATGACCTGCCCCTGCTTGTCATACACATGCACATTGCGGATCAAATCGCCATCAAACTGATTGACCGCAGTGAACCGGTGAGGCACTCGCTCGTTCAGATACGCCAGCCCCAGTAGCAAATCCCGCTTCAATAGTTGCGAAAACTCGATCAGTTCGCCTGCATCAAAACCATCAGAACTCACGGAGTCTCCATCCCATCAGGTGTTCGATCTGTCAATTTATAGAAATTAATTGTACAGACAGAACAACGCAAACAACTACGGTCTCACAAAGGAAAAGGCGGAGCAAGCTCCGCCTTCATTTTGGCATTCGAGTGCAAATTCGCTCGGTCAGTCAGTTCCCCAAAATCAACTGAGCAATCACACCTGAAGCCACAGCCACCAGCATGTAGTCACCACCATACTGCACCCATTGCTGACCATGTCCGGGCTTCTTCAGCCCATGATGCTTCCAGTCGTTTACGACATATTGATGTCCACGGTACTGCGGCGGCAAACGACCGCCCTGCCGCCACTCCTGATCAGGCCCCGCACCGCGCGCGTGCTGTTGTTGCTGATGCGGTAGACCCTTTGGCGCTGGCTTCTGCGTGATGTGTCCAGACGACTGAGGAGGCGGCTTATGGCTACCGGCCCCTGGTTGCTGTACCTGACGCTGCTGCTCATTCTGCACCCCTTGCCCATGCTGCAGAGGCTGTGGCTGTGCATTGACCGCTGGCACACACAGCCCGAATGCGAGAGCTGACATTGCCAGAAAAGTACCGATCCTCGATGCTTGCATTGCGTGTTTTCCTCACTTCAAATTGACAATTCAATGCTAGCGTCAGGAGTGCCCCACTTGGGTATCCGCTCGGTAAACTCGTGCAATAGTTCTTGTTCGCAGAGTTTCGGCGTCGCCCATAGAAACGCCTCAAGTGATTTCCCACTTGAGGCTTTGATCTGGCGAAAACGAAGGGATTTGAACCCTCTTGGGCAAGTAATCACGGGAATGACAGGGCATACATACCCAAGAAAATCAACAATTTTCCACCACCCAGCAATCCTCACTCAACCCGAACTACACTGTAACTGTCACCTGCATGTGTCATTTTCAGCAGCCAACCTAGTTAGGTAGAGTCATTGCCTGGAAATTCCCCGAAAGGCCTGCACACCTAGCAATGCAGCCAGTATCAGCAACATACAACGGGAATCCATAGACACTGATGAAGGAGTCAGCGGCGGGACGGCATCACTGGACGTCGAACCAGAAGACAGCATGGATTCCAGAAGGCGACATTGCGTCGTGGTGCTTATATAAAATGCTGAGTAGCAGCTAAGCTTTTATTGACTGGAAAGTCACCACTATCAATTGTTACCACCACTGCCACCGCCGCCCTGATTGGTTACTGCGTCTTGACATGTGTAAGGAAGCGTCCAAGTTTGCGTCGGATTAAGAGCACTGCCGAACCCATATCCTTGTGGAGCTGTCGCTATGATCGTCGCAGTACCAGATCCTAAAGCAGTGATATTAGTCATCACACCATTTGCGTCGTATTCCGGCTGATCTGCCGATCGTGTATATGAAAAGCTGACTGAAAGGCTTGGAACTGCTGGTGTAGTGACAGGCGATGTATCCAAGACCGGTTGATAATCAATAACTGATCCGTTAGACGTACCGTCTGTAGCGGCCCACGTATAACTATCAATCTGTGAAGTGGTATCGCACCTCAACGTTGGATCGCTAGCCACCTGCACAGGGACAACTACAGGACAAACCGCCTCTGAAGTGCATGAAGCCCCTGGAGCCAGCTCAGAGCCAATAATGCATGTTCCCGTCTCGACTGAGTTGCCATTCGTGGTAATACGCATTCGTTTACCGCTCGAATTTGTTACCGTAATCAGCGGTGACGGCGTTGCAAACGCGATTTGGGTGTCCGTTAGTACACCCCCGTTTACGTCACTGAACTCATAAGGCCCTGCCGCTCGAACAATGGATTCGCTGCTCAGAAAAAAGGTGGTCAGGGCTCCAGCGATTAGAAATACTGAGAGAAGCTTGCGCGATCCGTTTTTTCCGCTCAGTTTCCAACCAACAAACCCAAACAGCACAGCCAAAAGGCCAATTCCCGACATCGTGAGCCCTGGAACCGATGACACGTCTGTAGCAGGAGGCACAGGCACGGGTGCATATCCCAAAGAGATTTGACATGCATTGGATACTTGTTGTGCCCATGATGCCGATACCCCTGCAGTAGCAAGAGTTGCCATTGTCACACGCGTCAAAACCGTCAATTTTCCAATATCACATTTCAATGTCAGTTTCATGAATTAGCCCCCGATTAAAGTCGGACGATTCTAATCACGACAAATTTAAAACTCGAGTTCTGAATTGCAAATTGACAAATTTTAATGATACAAGATTCCTATTGAAGGATTCTTGATCGTCATTGACGTATGTGATACCTCTTCTTAAGACGATCTGGCCTGCCCCTAGTAAGGTAGACGAATTCCGCCTATCTTTTGAGCACAGGAGGCCGTCAAGCAAGTGCCCGAGCGCGCAATACTGGGCTAGGAGCCCGCACGTGCATTCATGACTGCAATGGCCGAAGACCTTGAGGTATCAGAGAACGCAGACGAAAAAAGCCGCAGAAGGCTTTCACACCATCCTTGCAGCTTCCCCAGTAGACAAAGAAAAAGCCCCGAGCGAAAAAATCACTCAGGGCGTTGATTCTTGGCGGAAACGGAGTCCGCCAAAATAGTGTCCAATAGGATTCAAAATAGTTTTATAACCATTTGATTTTAAACACCTTATAAACCATAAAGCGTCCATCGAAGTTCAATAGAATTCCGTTACTTCCAGCACTTTATGTGGGCATAATGTGGGGCAACTCTATTACAAAATCTGACCATGCCCAAGATTGCCAAGCAACTTTCTGACCGTGCCGTGGCGGCCCTCAAGACAGAGGGCCGCCACGCCGTAGGTGGTATTGCGGGTTTGCACCTGCGCATCTCAGCGGGACACCGCGGTTGGATACTTCGTGTCAAAGTTGGAGATGCCCGAAAAGACATCGGACTCGGTGCCTATCCTGTTGTGAGCCTAGCAGAAGCCCGAGAACGGGCCTGGAAAATCCATGAGAGCATTCGCGAAGGTCGTGATCCAGTCGCTCCACGTCGCCAGCAGCGGCAAGCACTCTTGGCACAGGCCTCAACTGAAAAGACATTCCGTTGGTGCACAGAAGAATTTCTCAAGGCCAAGTCTTCAGAGTGGAAGAACGCCAAGCACCGCCAGCAATGGGAAAACACACTCGAGATCTATGCAATGCCATGCCTAGGTAGGCAGGCCGTCTCTCTGATTGATTTGCCCCACGTACTCACATGCCTAGAACCCATCTGGAGTACCAAGAACGAAACCGCCAGTCGTTTGCGTGGCCGCATTGAGTCTGTTCTTGATTGGGCAACAGTGCGCAAATACAGAACAGGTGATAACCCCGCGCGCTGGAAAGGTCACCTCGACAAGGTGCTGGCCGCCCCATCCAAGATTCAGAAGGTAAAACATCATCGCGCCTTGGCTGTAGACGAGATGCCTGCATTCATTGTCACACTCAAAACTCGCACCGGCATCGCAGCACGAGCTCTGGAATTTGCCATCCTGACAGCAGCGAGGTCCGGCGAAGTGAGAGGGGCTATTTGGACAGAAATCGATTTTAAGAACGCAATTTGGACTATCCCTGCTGAACGCATGAAGGCAGGGGTTGAGCACCGAGTGCCACTGCCCATGCCTGCACTCAAGCTCCTCGAATCGCTCCCTCGTCTTGCGGGGACGGAACTACTATTTCCGGGCACCAAAGGGCAACCCCTCTCTGATATGACCATGACCGCAGTCATGCGACGCATGAACGTAGATGCAGTACCTCATGGATTTCGCTCCACATTTAGAGATTGGGCTGGAGAAAAGACCAATTTCCCAAGAGAATTGGCTGAGCAGGCTTTAGCACATACGCTGGAAAGTAAAGTTGAAGCTGCATATCGGCGAGGTGACGCATTGATTAAACGTCGTGGCATGATGAATTCTTGGGCAGACTTCATTGATGGCAAACAGCCTCCAACGGCCTGAATCTCACCATCACAATTCCCTTATGAGCCTTGCACATCAATTCGTCAGATTAAGTGATCTATCCGAAGAGCTCTGCCAAAATCTAGTCCGACTCTTGGACATTACCCTCAAAAATGGCATCACCCCCGTGGTAGCCATTGAGCACAAATGGCGAATAGGACTCGTGTGCTTTGCCGCTCTTTCCAACAGGGACGAACTCTCCAGCCCTTTGCTGCCAAAAACAAATATCTACCCGGTCGAAGATGTGGAGTGCATCCAGCTAAGCCGCAATGACTATGCAAAATTGCGAGATGATGGAAGTATCCAGATCAAAGTCTTCGATATTATTCATTTAGGGGGATTTGGCAAAAAAACTTGGGATATACAGACAGCTCATCACAGGCAAAAAGCACATGGCTTAGATCAGTGGCAAACCGAGTCGTTTGGCAAACCTCTCGCGCCTCCTGTTTTATTCCCTTGCTTTACCGTTATCGACAGCCAGAGTGCTCGATGGGATGACCTCACCATTGAAGACTTTCGAAGTCATGCCGGAATTCTTGTTCGACTTGGCAACCTACGTTTGCAACCAACCGATGAAATCAGGCTCCGTGATCTGCTGAGTCAACCAGAGGCTCCCAAAGCGGCGACACAAATGCCCGTCACCGGAGATCACATATCTCCTCAGCTAGGTCAATTGCTTCAAGTTTTCAATGAATTGCAAATCTGGATTGAAGAGATACGACAAGAGAACCCTCCCTTGCGTTCTGATGAGGTCAAGATGTGGCTGCATACACAGCTTGAAGCCAAAAATTCAATTGACTGGAAAAGTCCGAAACTGCGTGATATCGCAATCAAGCTGATATATCCGCCCCAGGATAGCCAGAGGACCAAAAAGCGCAAGGCCTACAAAGATGGGCTGCCTGTCGTCTTGGATCAGCTTGTCAAACAGCTGCAGGAAGATCTCTCCCACGTTAGACAATTCAAGACTAGCAGCGACTATGAGAACTGGCTTGTCAAACTACAAATCAAGGGATATCCAGCCGCTGGCAAGCTTGGCCAATTAATTACAGAGACCGACGCAAAGTCCATCTCCACTATCATTCGCCTGACGCCGTCTCGGCGAGGCGGCCGCAGGTAAAGCCAGGCAGGCATCCCTTCCAGAAATTCCGCTCCTCAATGGCATTTTTCAAGTCATTGATAGGCGCGCTTTAGCCGCATCAACACGTCCCAACTGACGGCCAGATTGCTTGTTTGGCGCAACTCCTCTTATGCCAAAAACCGTGTTTTGGGGATCAGTTGTAGCCGCTTTTGCGTGGCAACGTAGCCAAAGTAGCCAGTAGCCCATGGGGTTCGCCACACAAAACCTCCTAGTCTCTGCTTGCTTGTGCCCTTGCTCAAACACAGCAAAAAGTTGCATAGGGTCAACGACTTATCGAAGACGCTCTCTCAGCCACAAGGAAAACAAGCAAAACGCGCAATCGACTGGCATTTGGAGCCCCAGCAGCATGACGCCTTGTTCAATTTATAGAGAAAGGTTTCTTATGCACTCCCCCAATCGCACCGAACTTGCGCCCAATGCGGCGTGCCGCTTGAAGGACGTCATGCGCCTCACGGGCCTGAGCCGTTCCACCATCTACGGTCGTCTCAACAAGACGAGCTCGCAGTACGACCCGACCTTCCCCAAACCCTTCCCACTCTATGGCGGCGCACAACTCCGTGGTGCCAAGGGCTGGCGTCTGCATGACATCGACGCCTGGCTGAATGCCCAATCCGCAAAGCAGCAAGCTGGCAATGTTCAATAACGCACCGTCCGTCACGGACAATTACCCCGTGCATCACTTGCCGCCACTCATTTTGGACGCCGTGAACGACGTGCGGCGCCTGACGAAAGCCTCCACTCCGTTGATCGCTGCCTCTGCGCTTTGCGCTATGGCAACGGCGTGCCAGGGCTTGGCCGATGTAAAACGCCCCGGCCTTCCGGGGCCCACGCCGCTCTCCCTGTACTTTCTGACTCTCGCCGACTCGGGCGAGCGCAAGACTGCTGCGGACGGATTCTTTTTCGAGCCCATCAGGCGCTTGGAAAAAACCATGCGGCAGCAGTACGCCGAGGGTTCTGTCAATTTCGAGTCGGATAAAAAAATCTGGCTCGCAAAAATCCGAGGCTTGGAACGACGACTCGGGAAAGAATCCCAGGCGGGCCGTAACACCACCGCCGTGGAAGAAGAATTGAGCCAGCTCATGCAAGCTGCACCCATTCTCCCCGCCCGTATGCGCTTCATGCTGTCCGACATCACCCCAGCAGCATTGATCTCAGAATTGCGTCTCAACCCCTGCACTGCGGTTCTCCATTCGAACGAAGCGGCCGAATTGATCAAAGGCCGCACCCTGAGCGACCTCCCCCGTTTCAACTGTGCCTGGGATGGTCAGACACTCGACAAGGACCGCAAGGATCAGGCCAACAGCCAATGGGTCGAAGGCGCGCGCTTGAGCACCGGCCTTGCTGTGCAGCCCCATGCTTTGGAATTCCTCTGCGGCAAGGGCGGCAGCTACGCACGCGAGGTCGGCTATCTTGCTCGTACCCTCGTCGCCTTCCCAAATTCCACGGCCGGTCAACGTTTTGTCGACGGGAGTGACAACAACGATTCGCTGCCATCGGGCATTTTGACCTTCCAATCCCAAGTTCATCAGCTTCTTCTGAAAGCCATTGAGCGCCATCACAATGGCGAGGCCAGGCGTGTTCTGACTTTTGAGCCACATGCAAAGCACCGCTGGGTGGCTTTCTTCAACCAAATCGAGTCCCAACTCAATCCGCTATTCGGTCGCCTGTCACCCATTAAGGACTTCGCCGCCAAAGCGGCGGAACATGCAGCACGCATGGCCGCCATTTTCGAAATGGCACAAGGCGATGCACAAACCATTTCGGAAGACTCCGTGCAGCGTGCCCTTGCCATCATCGAATGGTACTTGTGGGAGTTTGATCGCCTGTTTGCGAAGTCCCCCGAGGAAAAGGACATCGAGAAACATGCCGAGAAAATTCTGGCCTGGATGCGCAGCAGAAGCCCTCTCGCCGGGTTCGGTGCAACGAGAACCTTCACCCGTCGTGAAATCCAACAATCAGGCCCTCGCCCTCGTGACCCCGAATCGGTCAGCTTGGTATTGCAGTACCTTTTGACTCATGGACATATCCAGTCAGTTTTTGGCAGCGATAAGGGATTTCAATTGAGCAACACCAGCAAATCCTTGTCTAACTTGGAAAGCGTAAATTACTCAAATAACTTTACTCAGAGCCGCGGCCTGCTCAGCTCTGACACTACTGGCACCTTCACACGCTCTCCCATTTAGCGATTTAACTTATTCAAGCAATTTAACCAATCAACACATCTAAACCAACAGGAAACCGGTCATTAATCACTCTATTGAATACAAGGCAAACAGGGAGTGTATATTATTGATATTAATATACTCAAATATATATTAATCAATAGTCAGCATAGACACCTATCAATATACACCTCCTTAGAGTGATAAAGCACCATTCAACAAACCAATAACCACATATTAACCAATAATCGCAAACGATACAAGCCGCACCACTATTCAGAATGATCCAAATGCAAGAATCGCATACTCATCTTTCAGCTCTCACTCGAGTGAGAACTTGCATGAAAGGGATTCACCATGAAATGAAGAGTACAAAGTGGAAAAAGGCTCTCGCCAAGAAGATCCTTCAAAAGCAACTGGCTCAACTGTGTGGCTTGATGTCGCCTTATGCCTATGCATCAGTCCTGCGCAAGCTCATCGAGAGCAAGGATCCTTGGCTTTGGCTGGCAGGTCATTGTTTTATTGGCATTGACCCTTACAACCATGAAGGGCAACTCAATGCGTTGTTTAATGATGATCAACATCCAGACAACTACATTGATCAGGCTCAATTCCTTGAGAGCCTGGACCAATTGGTGAAATCATCTGCTTTTCAGAAGATCTATAAGAATTATGTTCGCCAGGAACAACAACTGGCGCATTCTCTACTCGAGTACATCAAAGACTTGAACAAGATTTACTCCAAACTGATGGTCATTCGACTCGACCTCTCCTATGGAGAGATTTATACCACTGACTGGGAGCCAGAGCGCAGAGTGTTGAATGATTGGGAGTTATTTCATGAATATGCAGCCGATGCGTTCAAGGATAGCTTTATTGGCTACGCAGCCAAGTTTGAGTATGGCGCTGACAAAGGCATCCATATTCACACGCTTCTGTTCTTTGATGGCTCTGTCGTTCGCCAGGATGTATCGATAGCCAAGCATTTGGGTAAACACTGGAAGAACACTATTACCCAGGGCGCAGGGATCTACTTCAATGCAAATACATTGAAATACAAGGCGCGTATGAAGCATTGTGCTGTTGGAGTTTTCAAGAGAAGTGATGCAAATTTCTTGATAGGAGCCAAAGAGATTGCTAAGTATTTTGCGAAGAAAGATCCCATTGTGCGGCTGGCGGTGCCTGGATTGACACAAACCTTGCGCAGATCGTCACCAACGCTCCAGCAAAAAGCCATGTTGGAGAAGCGAGGTACCATGCCCCTCCTCGCACAAGTGATTGCGCAAGAAAACGCAGTATGTGGAGACGAATTTAGCTATACCAGTTAGTAGCGCAATAACGGGGCTTTCTCATTCGGCGAGCCGCCGGATCACAGTAGATGATTTATGCAAATGCCCATTTGAATAAATCATTCATTATTGGGATTTCTTAGCAGCCAAGCGATGGACCATATCCGGGAATTCAGCGGGGGTATCTCAACTCCTACGCAGCCCAATCTTCTTGCACCAAGCGTTCAAAAATGCCAGGATCTTCCTGACCCACCTTTGTGGCGGTAGTGGGCATCTGTAGTGCATTGAGCAGTGACTCGGGCGAGCCATCTAACAAGGACTTCTGGATCGAGGTTTTTGACCGATAAATACAAAGCTCAGGCAAGGATTCAGGGATATAGTCGCCAAGAAATTCGGCATGATCTTCCAGATCCATCCACAGAGCAACTACGTACTGCGGCAGTTGGTTTCGAATGTCTTCAAAATAGGGCCGCAGATTGCGACACCTCTCGCACCAAGCCTCGGCACCAATCAAGACCATCAGCACTGCCCCGGGCCGATTGAGGCGTATTGCAATTTCCGAAGCATCATCCCAAGGATCAAGTGCACCCATTACAAGGTTCCCTTCTTCATTATTTGGCTTCGGAACCAGGTAGAGTCCAGACGCCCATCAGCTGCAACTGACGACGTGCATCAGCCTTTGTATCAAAGACTGATTCCGCTGAAAGGGCTCGCTTTACTCCGAGACTGGACAAATACTGAGCCGCAATCCAACGCAGCGCTTGCGGCCCTTGTCTGAGTATGTGCCTGCAACCTTCCACCGTTTTCAACCGTGTCGATAAACCATATGTCGCCACATTTTCCGCAACATTGAATTGCTGTATGGCGGCGACGTCTGGAAGGGCTAGCCCAGGATCGAGATCATCTGTCGGGCAATGCGTGGACTCTTCAGAGCGCGCTACAGGTAACGCCAAACCTGATCGCTCGAGATCAATGCCCAGGAGACTTGCCCATGTCCACGCCGCAAGCCGTGCACATTGTGGATTGCTCATCTGCGTCTGAATCCAGTCCAAATACTTGTCATCGGCATGATGCAACAGGAAGGACAACGCTATTCGCGCAGGCAATACTTCCAACACGCGCGGCACTTGCTCGTGACCGTTGGGCACATGAACGCCCAGATAACGGACCCAACGCGCAAGTCTGTGCATGGCAAGTGATTTGTATACGCCAGTCAGGCGATCCACATCGCCGATCTGTGCCCACACGGCTGACCATAGGCAGTGCAACCCTGTTTGGCTTTGTCCCTGCTGAGCCAGCGCTATCGCGGCTTCGACACCTGCTGAGCGATCATTGTCCTGAATGAGCTTTTGCACCTTTGTCTCAAAACCCGCCATGCCAGCAGCTCGACAGGCTGCGGCACGCACATGGGCATCTGCGCCGGCCATAGCCTGTTGCAGAAGCTTTTCCAAATCCTGTCGGGCGAACTGGTGACACAGCACCCGGCTGCGTGCCAGCGCTCGCCAAGCAATCACCTGCAGAGGGGCTGATTCGTGGGGCTGGATAAACTTGGTGATCCATCCATTGGCTATTTCGGGTCGTATGCGCAACAACGCGGCAACCACACCCCGCAACTTGCGATGAGGATCGCTTTGCAGAATCGCCAGCACGCTAGACCAGCGTTGTTGTTGGAGTGATCTATCAGACGTACTGAAGGTCAGCATCGCACAGACAAACATCTCACCCGCACTTCGCCAGCGATACAAGGCCTTCATGGCCACCTGCCAACCAGATTCTTCGGCCACGACAATGCCGTCCAAGTGAGCCGTCAGTCGCCCCTCGAAGTGCAATACTCCGTCGATATTGAGTAATGGCGAATGGGTGCTGCGATCGAGTTGAGACCAGTAAAACGCGGCATCGCCAACATGGCGCTCCACAATAGGTTCGATTACCCGGCTCTCCTGCGCTTTCGGCACGGTCTCACTACTGACCAGAATGGCACCCGACATACTGTACTCTCTCAACTGTTACGACCGTACTTTTTGTACAGATCAATCAAGTCAACAAGCGACCTCCATTCCTTGCCATCGTGCATGCTGGCGCCATACATGCCCGCAATTACCAGCACACCATCACCTTGGGCCATGTACCCTGTGCTGCTGCGTACGAAATCGGGCAAATCCAGCTTCTGCTCGCCTTTTTCATTGAACGCGCAAATGCCGTAATCGTTCGTGGCCCATACCTTATCCTGGTACCAGACCATGTCATTGAACCAGTAAGAGGCAATGCCGTCACAAATCTTGGTCCACTTGTCTGCTCGGCCACGAAACACCGTGCCACCATGGCCAGCAATATAGACAAATCCGTCGCCACCACAGCAGACGTTGTGGATCATCATATTGCTGGGAAATGGAATCTGCTTCCATTCCTTGCCATCGTAATGCCAGACATCCCCATCCCCGCCCGCTGCGTATATATCGAATCCGGAAAAACCATCTATTGCACGAAAACCATACCGATTCAGATCTGTTGTGCTTTTAGACTTTGGAACAGGTAATTTATTCCAGATTGGAACCCAATGATTGGGACCCTCACGCTTGCAGACACTCCGGCTCCACCCAACTCCGTAAACAACGCCGTCAACAGCCTTTATATCCAATACCCCACCACGTTGCGGGCCCTTCCCATCATCAAACTCAATAGCACTCTCAACATTGTCAAGACCACTACCCATAACATAAACCTGTCCCTCACCATCCACGGATACACTGTAGGGCTTAGGATCATTCATGACAGCCACTCGAATTTTCCCAAATCGACTCACCCCAGAGTAGCCGTACCTCTCATTTTCTGGATTTTTCAGGATGATATTAAAAATCCTTTTTTCGATCCTTTTTTCAGTTGGAGACCCTCCATCCGCAGTAACTTTATACTCCTTTCGACCTATTAAATAAATAATATCCTTGGCTCGAACGGCGCAACCAACAAAGTGATAATTTCTAAAAAATTTATCAAACGAACTTTTTTCCATCACACTTTCCTTTACACTTTAGCTCCACCTTTATCACCATTACCACCTCCGCCACCTTTACCATCATTAGCTTCCAACGGAGAGCAATTTTCAAACTGCTTATAGAAAGCTTTTAATTGTGCTTTGAGGCATTTTTCACTGCATGCCGATTCAGGAAAAACCATGTGAACTGATTCAACTCCCTCATCGATAGCCTTATCGAGCGGTATTTTTCCGCCTGGGTATTTCTTCATCAAGGCTTCTAGTGCACCATGCATTAACCCATGCGAGCCATGGCTGTTGTTCACCCCTTCTACGCAAATCGTAGGTGCACTCTGATGCGATGAATTTGAGCCTTTATCCGTGTACGCAGGGCAGTTCTTAAACATAGCCTCAGGAAGAAGATGGTGCCCTGTCTGGCCTGGACAGCATCCTTTCCCCTTCAAAGGGTTGGAGCTTGCACCTAAATGCGTCTCTTTCATAGGAACCAATTGACATCTGCGTGCACGCAAACAGCCATCAAGCCGTGAAAGCAGTGTCATGATATCGGCCACTGCTTTTTGGGGATTGCTTTCAGCGTCTTTTATTATCTCACCCAATTTTTGCGGCAAGGATTTAATAACGCCTTTCAATCCTTCCAACTCACCCTTCATTGCCCCCAACACATCTTTCAGTTCAATAGCTGATACTACTGTGTCGACAATATTGTAGGCCGTAGCAATTAATTCACCGATTGGCCCACCAAGTGCCCCTAGCCCCCATGCGGCTGCACGCTTGACCGCAGCTTTCTCTGCAGCATCCACAGCTACACCAGCAATGACCTTTTCCAAAGTTGCGACCATTTCATCCGCATGCCTCTGTACCTCCTGCATGACTTTCCCCGGTGTGAGGCCTTTAATTTCATTCGCTATTTCTGCAATATGGTGATCACCATCCTCACCAGGAGAAACTGGCTTAAACCAAAGGCCATCACAATGCTCACCAACCCACTCGGCAACATCACCTTGCTTTTCCAGCTTTTCTTTGATCTTATTTAGCTTTTCCACCCCTTTTTTACCCAACAATTTCTCTGCGAAACTGGATTTGTTTTTATCCTTCTTTTTACAATGCTCATCTATTCTCTTCTTTTCTTTGCTGCAGTTACTCTTTACTGCCGCAGTATCCAGATAAATGAATGCGGCTGTATTTGGAACGGTAGGCATGCTCCTCCTCCTTCATTCCTGCTTAGGCATGGTTGTGCGTCATGGGATCAGTGTGTCGGTCCACGTTCAGTCCCTCAACCTTCACATCAGGCGACCAGTCCACAAAATAGGCTTTACCGGTAATCACGTGTGTGAAGAATCCCTGCCCCACCGTCCAGGTTGCCTCCTCGTTACCAGTGCTGTTTGCCAGATAGGACTGATCTTTTTTGGCTACTGGTGTGCCGCACACAAAAACCGTGGTCGTGCCGTTTTCGAGACCGCGGGCGTATGCAGTATTCGAATAACTTACTAATATCGGGCCACCACTTGGCGGCGGAGGTGTCCAGCAAGGATCAGGGGTTGCTGCTCTTGATACTCCATCTGCGGCCTTGGAGCAAAATTCATTGTCGTTGGCATACACGTAGGTTTCCATGGCTATCTCTCTTGAGTCTGATGTTTAACGACAATCGCTGTGCGTTCGCCCGCGTCACTTGCGAGGTGCAGCAGGCCAAGCGGTCCGGGTGCGTCAGGATGTCTCAGATAGTGGTGTATCCATGCCAGCATAAGCGGACCCGTAGCTGCACCGATTTCTCCTGTGCAATCTGCCGTAGTGAGTACCCGGGGAAGATGTCCACCGATCTCTGCACAGCGTGTCATCGCGTTGGCAGCTTCCTTGGCAAAGAACGATTCACCATTCTGGTCACTGATTCGGAAGTGGAGGTCATTCATATTCACATTGGCCTCTTTCATCGCGCTTCGGACCGCACGGCTAAGCCCTTGCGCGCGGCTTGGTGCGCTACCGTCAGGACGGCCCTCTTCTACGTCAAAGCCAACGCCAAGCAGGTGCGTAAAAGCAGATCTTTGAGGCCTTCGGTGTTGCCGTAGGTCACACCTCTCCAACACCAATGCAGCTGCGCCTTCACCTGGGATGAAACCGTCGCTGTTACCCGGCACCAGCAAACGCTCTTCTCTCAGATACCAAGTGATGTCCGGTGCGTTTAAGAAGCTGTCCACTCCTGCAAGCAAAACCCGAGGGGCTTGCCCGGAATACAGCAACTTGGACGCGTGAGCGAGCCCTTTGGCAAGCACCCCACGCCCACCTGAGATCATTTTGGAGCCACGCCCGAACTGCATGGGCATTGCTGACTTCAGCGACCTGACTGTTGCAAACTGCTCATGTTCGGCTCCCAACGGGCGATCTGTATCTGGTCCCATCAAGATAATGGGCAACTGGGCGCGCTCTGCTGTATCCAACTCGCGCATGGCCTCCTCAATGGCGAAGCCCAGCCATTGCGCCAGACGCGCGCCTCCCCAAACTTCTGAGTGGCCAATGCGAGCAACACGAATCGGCTCTCCATCTGGCCCCTTGAAATCGCTTTCACGGAAGTGGTCAAGACCGGCTCTCAATGCACAGCTTGCCGCTGGTGCATTCTGACCCACTGCGCAGCATATTCCAGCACCAACGATCACCATACCAGTACCTGATGCACTTTGCGGAGCTTCGGTAGTCATGAAATATCTCCGCCCGAGCAGCCTGGACAACCAATGCCGGGTTGACCACCCAATGACTTCTGCTGCCACCATTCGGCATTCACGGCTCCTATGGCCACTACGCTGAATTCCTGGAATCTACGGCGGATGGGAGTGCTTGCACGCCAAGTCACTGAGAAGCGCTTGGCCTCGGTTTCAATGAACAAGGTATCGGCGCAGGCGTCGAGGATTTCTGTTGAGTAGTCCGCGCGTAAAACGTGCAGCTTTATCCGATCCAATGGAGGAAGGCGAAACGCTACAATTGGATGCGCCTTCATGAGATTGATCAACTTGACCATTTCTCCGCCCTTGGGGTAGGAAATTTGCTGATCCTCAGGGGCTATTTGATTGAAGCGGTCATCAAAATCCTCCGGCAGGAACGGCGCCATTTCCCTCCGCCATTTCTCGTCGAAGCTGCCCATGTACTTTCTACGCGGCAGCCAAGCACGAGAGATGGCGCTGAATGCACAGGGGGCTATTTCATCATCCGGTTGTTTCACCGGATTCTCAGGATTCTCAAGATTGGGAAGCCTCTGGCTCTGATTGATCACATTGTGCTTTGTGTTCTTACCGCCCCAACCCTGGCCTATCGGGTTGTAGGGGTGAGCCTCTGCCAGCGACTGACCTTTGTGTTCGAATCGCCTGATTCCGCCAAATGCATGCCCATAGTGCAACGGCATGCTGGAAAAACCAATAGGTTCCGAAGGCTTTGTCCCGAGCAAACCTGCGGTCCAATATCTATCCCCGATGACACGCAACTCCTTACGCAGTTCGCCTACTTGAAGTCCCACTGCTAGCTGTGTGACGGGCTGCCCATCGGCAGAGTGCGCATATGCATCCAGAATGACATCACACTTGGATTTATGGCGCGGAAAATCATCGCCGCATCGCAATGCTGATTCACCAGGATTTCCATAAAACGTATCGGTATCGAACAGAGGCTGTGGAGGCAATGGCCTCGGTCGACTCCCTGGCTCCGGTATCGACCATGTAGCTTTGGTTGCGACGACCAGATGCTCTCGGCCAGTGATATCCAAAGCAATTGCAAAGTTCGCATTGAAGTGCTTGGACGCGCAGACAAACTCCATGGCGCAGCCCTTTAATTAATCTGCACAGATCCACCGCGAATGCGCTGCCCAGCGCTTGCGTGGCTGGTGATGTATTGGCCTCGCAAGGTGATACGCCCATCCGCTTGCATCAAGATCACGGCTTCGCCGCAGCGAAGCTCCAATTCATCTTCTGCCGAAACCACGACACGCCCGTCTTGGGTGTCAACGATGACTTGATTTCCGACGATATGTGCATCGTTTTCCCTCTCCTGCATGAAGCCTAGGATGATGGGAAAATCCGGGTTCCCGCCCTCAAAACCCAGTGCTACGGCTTTTCCGCAATCGCGCTCTGATACAAGTGCCAAAGAGCGCGCGGGGAGGCCTTGCAGGCCGATTTTCTCAACGGATACGAGTGGGCGCCCTTGCGCATCCAAACTACGCAGCACGCCGATCAGCACGCCATCGATTTTTCTTTCTTTGCTGCCTGACCTGTCACCTGAGGTCTTGATCCGCTTGCGTAACAGAATATCGATGGGAGCCTGCGTAGTTGGCTCATGTCTTTCGGGCTCAGATACCTTGGGTTTGGTTGTTTTAGTTGTCAAGGATATTTGCTCCCCTGGTTGTAATGTTCCCGTCGACCTTGACCTGCTTCTCTCCACTCAGCGTTGTGTAATAGTCATGTCCATTCAGAGAAATCGTCCCGTCATCCTGTAGCTTGAGCGTGGACTTGCCCACGGTCAGCGTGATGCTCTTGGCATCCATGGTGATGTTGGATGCAGAGCCCCCACCGCTACCGCCAGTTTCTCCAGGCGCAACAATATTCATTGCACCCGGAGGCTGTGATGCAGATCCGCCGCCCTCTTGACCGCCTACCGTCAACGTATACAACTTGCCTACGTTCGTTGCTTTGGTATCGCCAATCTTTGCCGTTTCGTTACTGCCGACAGTCGTTGACTTGTTCATTCCTACATTGGTACTCATGAGAAGCCCAACGTTGATGTTGTAGACAACTCCCACGTTAGCCATCTTTGCAATTCCCACATTCTGCATGTATGCAATGCCAATGCTCTGAGTTTTGAGCAAACCGATGGTGACGTTTTCAATTTTGCCGATGCTCTTTTTGCGGTTGTCGCCGATGGAAACATCTTCGCTATCGTCTACCGTACGATGACGACTCTTATGCACGGTCAGCGTCTCATCGAGATCGACCTCTTCCGTCCGCCAGCCGTGCACGTTGATCTTCTCGTTGCGATCCACGATCTCCGTGCGGTCGCGGTGGATGGTGTTGAATTCGTCGCGGTCGATGACCTTGCGCCGGTCGTTGCCCACCCACTTGTCCTCGTCATGTTCGACCTCGGTGAGCTGGTCTTTCTGCGCATGCAGCCACAGTTGCTCTTGGCCCTTCTTGTCCTCAAACCGGATGGCGTTCGCATCGCCCGGGCCGTTCTTCAGCCCCGCTCCGCCTGCACCACCCAAACTTGAGCGAGTCTTGATACCGGACTGGGTTTTGTTTGCTGGCAACTCCCAGGGCGGCATCTGCATGGCGTTGTAAACGCGGCCGGTGATGATCGGGTAGTCCGGGTCTCCGTTCAGGAAGTCCACGATCACCTCCTGCCCGATGCGCGGGATGTGCATGCTGCCGTAGTTGCTGCCAGCCCAAGTCTGGGAGACACGGATCCAGCAGCTGGAGTTCTCGTCCATGCTGCCGTAGCGGTCCCAGTGGAACTGCACTTTCACCCGGCCGTATTCGTCGGTGTAGATTTCCTCGCCTGCAGGGCCCGTGATCACCGCCGTTTGCGGACCCGTAGTGTGCGGTTTGGGCGTGATGCGTTGGCTTCTGTAGGCCGTGCTCTTGGGCACAGCGTTGAAGCTGATGCGGTAGGTCGTCGGGCTGTCGGTGCCCGCGCGTTTGGAGGCGCCCGAGCCCCCTGCGCCATCGCTTCTGCGCACGTTCTCTTCAAAACGGTAGTGGGCAGATTCGATCAGGTACTCCTTGTTCTGATCGGCCCTCGGATATTTGCTGAAGGTGAACAGATAGCCTGGCGCGATGTTGCGGGCATTGCCTTCGCCTTGGACTACTTCTCGCTGGGCCTTTTGCTGCTCAATGCGCACACGGGCGTAGTTCTCACCATCGGCCATTTGTGTGTAGCCACCGGGCCAGTCGTAGAGTTCGCGGCTGTCTTCGGTGTGTCCTGCCGGTTGCTGCTGGCGCGTCTCGAGATAGGCCTTGGGCTTCTCAAAGTCGTAGTCGTCAGCCGCAAAGTGGCCCGATGCGATATCTTCTGCAAAGGACCATCCATCTAGAAAATCTTCGTCATGTACGTGGACCGCCCGGCTTCCGGGGTAGTAGGGAATGGTGCTTGGCCCATTGGGCAACGGACTGTGGCTGCCAATGTCGTCCGCCAGCACAAGGGTATGGCTGCCCTGATGATGTTCGTAGAAGGTATAGATGCCTTCTTGCTCCATGATGCGTGAGACGAAGTTGAAGTCTGTCTCGCCGTACTGGACGATATAGGCCCATTCACGGTACTCTCCAGAGAGCTTGTCCTCGATGCTGAAGCCGTAGGGCCCCAGCACCTCCTTGATGATGTCAGGTACCTTCTTGAACTGGAATATCTTGAAATCGGAGCGGCGGGTGGCATGCCACAACCAGGGGCGCAGCACGCTTTCGTATGAGTAGAAATCTCCGTCTCGGCCTATGTAGGTGAACTGCGTCACCTGGCCTGAGAGAAATCGCTTGCCGCCACCATTTTTCTCCGTGGTGAGATCGACTTCGATGCTCATGTCCTTGCCCAGCAAGGATTTGGCAGAAATGCCCTGAGATTCGCTGATCAGCCGTACCCGGTACTCAAACAGCCGGGAGATCTGCTCGCTGCCCTCCATGGAGCGAAATTCCAGTTGATCGCCTAATGGACTGTGGGCAGTAAAGGTACGGTTTCCCATTGTCAATGCCTTGTATTTTTTAAGTATCGATTGATTTTGAGCATCTTAAGCTGAAGTGCCCCGACGAAACAAGCGCCGGAATCCGAAATCCCCGCAACATGTGCTGCAGCCCAACAGGAGGTGTTTTGCGCAGTACTGCATGACCCGGAAGTTCGCAGCGGTGACGGATGAAGATCGGCTGCTCAGGCGTACTGGCGAGCACTGTTGCTTGATGCGACTTGGCAAACTCTCGCCAACAGCTCCGGCCAAACTGCTGCGTCAGGATGGCCTGTGCATAGTCCCATGCGTGCTGCAGCACCTCCTGATAGGTTCTGCGCTGTATGGTCCAGCTCTTATGTTGCTTGTGCCCCGAAGGACTACCATCACCCACGACAATGAACAGACTGTCATAGCCTTTGTTGCTCAAAAAATAGACGCTCAGGCGCAACTGTATGAACTGAGGCCGTACGGCATCAAACCAGGCATTGAGCAATTCCAGGCGCCGCTGTTCATTCGGCATCGCCTCCTGATCGGCCCGGTTTTGCGAAGCCATGCCGTTTGAATCGTGAGGCCCCTGCAGCATTGGCTGAAAGAGGGCTTGCGCCATTTGCGTAGCTCCAGCGTTGGTGGTCACAAATCGGTTGGGGTGTTGTGCCAGCAGTTCTTGCCGGGCAGCAATGGCCAAGGCCTTGGCCTTTTCTTCGCCATGCTCCTTGATGGAGAAGTAACAGTTGTAGGTAACACCGGAAGCTTCCAAGGTCGCTATCCATGCCGTGCGCTTGCCCTTGATATGCCTTGCCGAGACGCCCGCAATTCCTGACTTGTTGTTGGCCCTTGGCTGGGTTTGCTGCTCCAGTAGGGTATAGGGAGGAAACAATCGCAGCAATGCATCACGGTAGGCCACTGCCATCTGCCATGCGGCCTCCTTGCCTCCGTATACGCTGTCAGCAAAATTGCGGACATACAGCTTGCGGTAGCGTTTGACATTCACGACCCACAAATGCACTGGCGTGCCACTGGGGTTTGCGCCATTCACGCGCGTTATGCAGTAGGTGTTCTGGTACGGCGTATCTGGCATGGCTGCCAGCCCTTTTGTTCTAGTAAGCATCAGAAAAACGGAATCTGTTTCTCAAGGGGGTGTTATTTCGCACGCAACCAGAGCCATTGCACTAATGCTTCATCAGCTCTGGGCGTGACACCAAGCGAAGGGAAGCGCTCGCCCTGCTCCCGAAAGATCAGCCGGGTATCGGAACTTGCGAAATAGGATTGCATGGGATGGCCGTTCGGCAATATGGCCTCATACCATCCTGATAAAGGGGCTTGAGCTCCTGCGGCAATCAATTCCATTGCTGCAGATGGACCTTGCGTTTGCTGTTTCTGCAATGCAGACAAATCTTCTAATTTTTGAACCAGCGGCTTCCAGTCATGCATTTTGACGAATGTCAGATGCTGCAGTCTGCCCAAGTCGGTGAACATGCACTGTGCAACCCAGTCCAAATTCGATGGGCTCTTGATTTGGTAGAGGGCGATGTTCTGGGCATGCAGCAGTGGCTCACCAAAACAGGCATTGGTGTGGGTGATGGTAGATTTACCTGCAGGCAGGGCATCAGGCCATTGCCCCGGCCACTCAGCGCCCATTTCTGATACTGCAGTGTGCAGCGTAATGCTTTGCAGTCCCCAGATTGCCAGCTCCGGGGTGTCATCGGCTTCTAGCACTTGCCAATTCGGCTGCATTGCTACTACAGGGCATTGCTCCAAGTGACGCTCCCATACGGAGTGGCTGGCGTGGTGTCCTACGAATTCAGGGATATATGCAGGAAAGGTTTGCCACAAGTCCACGTAAGCACCTGACATATCAGCCAATGAAGTATTGATAGCGACAGACTAACACAATCAATGTTGCATTTGCGCACATCTAAGGGCCGGTTGGGCATGGCGCCCCGTGTACCGCAACGCGCCAAGCTGCACAAACTGGCGTGTTCCATCTACGAACATCGCTGTCTGTACTCCTAAAAACCGCAAACGCGCACCCACTATCGCCCCAACATTCCCGCAAAAGAGGCAACACCAATGGCGTGCATGTACTCGAGAATCTTGCTCTCGTGCGCCTGCGCTGCCAAGCCGAGCAGTTGATCTGGCTGGTTGTATTTCATGAGCGACGTGGTCTGTCCACTGGCATCGAGCGCCTGAATCTCACCGTAGGTGAGAACCGCCCGCCCCTCTCCATTCACAATCCATTGGAAGATCTCGGCTGCATCCTTGTAAACAGGATGCCGGGCAAATGCTTCTTTCTTCAGGATCTCGGGATTGTTCCTCTTTCGAGCTGTCTCGATGGCCCCCTCTGCTGACGCCATCGGCGTCGCTCTTGACGGCCAGCGTCTTGTTCGCGAGATCGGCCTGCGCTTTGGAGAGCTGGCGCTACACGCGGTCCAGCTCCATGTCGGCGTCGCGGCGCACGGTGGCGGCAACGCCCTGCATCTGCTGCGCACGTGTGAATGCTGACCTCCAGCCCGTTGCGGGTTTCCTTTGCGCCCGCGAACAGGGCGAGCGCTCCAGGTGACATGTTGCGGGTGTCCTTCAGAACAGTGCGCGACATTCCACCGCCGAAGCACTCAGGGCAGTCCTGATTCGGTGGCTTCCGGGCGTCGTAGCCAAGCCCGCCCAGCTCAGGGAATGCCTCAATCGGCTTGCCCTCCTCCATCCACTTCTCGCGCTTGGAGTTGTATTCCGCCATCGTGTACTGGTAGCCAATGCCATAGCAATGACGGCAGCAGGCGACGAACACCTCCACCAGTTCGCGAGGATCAGCCATCAGCATCTGGTTCAGGCGCCGCACGACGTCTTCGGCCTTCACCTCAGCCCGCTCCACGACGGCCTTGGAGAATTCCCGCACAAACTCCTGAACCTTGACATTTCTCAGCAGGCGCGCGCCCTGTGACGCCGCCGTGTTCTTGCTGTACCCGGCCTTCACAGCCGCCTGCGTGGCGTTGAAGTCGGAAACGACATACTCTCGGGCAAAGGCTCGATAGCGGTCATCAGTGGTGATCTTGGGCTTGGCCGGACTGGCTTTGTCCCTTGTCCGCGCCTTCCCCTTCTTGGGGGTGGGAGGTTTGGGCTTTCGAGGAGAGTTACTCATCCTGCAAACATGGCAGGCTTGGTACGCGGAACCTGTACCAAGTAAAAAAACATCACAGACTAGCCGTGATGTTTTAGTAGAAGGGTCGCGCTTTAGTTCGTCAACAGTTTGGTCTGCGTATACAACGCAAGATATGGTGCCAGAGGTTGATAAAGCGAATTTGGAGCAGACCCACCTCCTCCAATGACTTCACCGCAAGTATTGTCTGCAGGCCCATCCACACCCACATAAATTCCAAGCGCGTGATTTGTGTAGTCAACCACCGGGCCTCCCGAGTCTCCTTGCGCTCCACATGCAGTCGATTCTGCGAGATAGAATTTAACGGTAGGCTTCAGATCGTTAATGTTTCGCAGCACGCTAGTAGAGAGTTGCACACCGCAGTTCCAGCCCGATGTAGCACCCGAATGGCAATTCATGGTGTTCTGCACAATGGAAGCCAATGGAAGAACGTTTGCAACACTTGGGGGCGAGGTTAGAATTTGAGGGTACTGTGAGTGAGTCCCATTGACATTAGCAAACATCGTTGCATCCATCCCCACAGTGCCTGATGGCGCAGCAAATTCATTGCCGATAAATCCACCAATTTTCACCCCCTTAATGGATGTACCTTG
The DNA here is from genome assembly GCF_011305995.1 of Diaphorobacter sp. HDW4A. Taxonomy (GTDB): domain Bacteria; phylum Pseudomonadota; class Gammaproteobacteria; order Burkholderiales; family Burkholderiaceae_C; genus Diaphorobacter_A. The sequence goes on from NZ_CP049910.1 coordinate 2,940,504, forward strand.
AGCAGTACCCCCATTATTAAAAAAGGCAGTAGTAAATGTCGGAAAGTGTTTACTATTGCAATGACCGGCTGTAATCGAAACCGTTAGATACCCATCTGCAAGAGCATTAAAGCCGTTTGTGCACAAAAACATCGTAGGTGTACTATCGTCCTGAGAGGCCCCTATTTTTGTGCCCCCGAATAACTGGCCAAACAACTTGGCGCGCCCACCCTTTTCAATAAATATCGCGCTTGTATCAAATCCATTCTTTTCTAGTTGGATCCGAATAAAATCCAAATTCTCTTCATTCCCTCTAACTCGAAGTGCATTGTTTTGCTCATCCAATGCAATGCTATTAACCACTGACAGTTGCCCCGGCAGAGCCAACGACTGAAACAAATCATAGATTTTCTCGCGCATCACCTCCAATTCCTTATAGGTATAGCGCACTTCAACCACCGATATTGGGTTTTCGGTTTGAATTGATTTCACCATTCCCACACCATCACCGCTTACAGCGACGATCTGATGTGCTATATAGTTTTCGTCATATTCAACCCAAGTACCCCCATAACCATCTCCAACTGCCTCCTTTACGATATTTAAATTCTTTGATATTGAATTGAAAATATCTTCATTTTGAGGAGTAGCAAATTTCTCCAAGCCTGCTGCCTTTATTGCAAGCTCTTTTGTCGCATGTCCGACAACTTGATTTTCTGCATGTACGCCAGCTACAAACGACACACCCAAAAGCGAAACCAAAAGCTTGTATTTCATACTGTACTGCTTAAATCACCCAATATCGGATAAACAAAATGTTAAACATTACTCAATTACATGTAAATCAAGTTTACCACTTGTGTGACATAAATCAAGTTGGCACACATTAGATCCGATCGCTTAAAAATAGCAATGGTTTCGGCATTTTTCAAATTGAGCAATCTCAAGATATACTGTATTTTATCACCGGCTTGCGCCCCGGCAGGCTGCTGAGCTCCGACTGGATCAGCTCCAGCTGAGCGAGATACTGCAGCGCCCAATCCACCTCCCCCTTCGACCGCCCGAGCGCTAACACCAACTCGGGATGAAAGAACCAACGGCTGGGATGCGCGCGGAGATACCGGAGCAGGACATCCGAACCGCTGCCCGGACGAATGACACCAGCGCTGCCGTGATCCGCCGGTATCCGTAGCGGCCCTTGTGCTCGTCATAGACAGTGCGAATTCTGGCCTCCATGGCGCATTGCTGGTCGGCGCGCTGGGTCGCCTGGCATTGGTAGTAGAACGTGCTGCGCGCCAGGCCCGCCACCTGCAACAGGTCCGCCAATTTATGGTCATGCCTCAACCCGGCAATCAGACGCGCTTTGTCGGCGCAGCTGACCTCTTCGACCGGATCAAGGCCTGCAATTTTTTTAGGTACGCGACCTCCGCGCGCAGGCGGTCGTTCTCTTCCCGCAGGGTTTTCTCCGCATCGGCAACGACCGTGCTCGGCGGTGTTGCAGAGCGTCGTTCTGGTTTCATCTTGGGCTGTTCTTCTTTCCCGATTTCGCGCGCCTGCAGACGGCCTTGATTGAGATTACGCCGCCAGACTACGACCTGGTTGGGATTGCGGATGTCATAGAGCGCCGCGACCTGACGGCTGGGGAGCTGCTCTCGATCCTGATGAGCCAGCACCTGCAACTTGAACTGCGCACTGTACGCGCTGCGCTTGGGGCGCAAACCGTCGATGCCGTGCAAGTGGTAGTGGCTCGCCCACGTGCGGATCTTCTCCTCGGGAACCGACCATCGCCGAGCCAAAAGCTTCGCGCCGCCTTCGCCTGCCAAGAAGCTTTGGACCACTTCCAGCTTGAACTCCGTTTTGTACTTCTTCATGAAACCTCTTGAAGTCTGTCCAACTTCTGGGGGTCAGTTCAAAACCGGGGCGATTCAGTGAGGCTGCAATGCGGGTTATTACTTTATTTCGGGAGGCATCCGTATAAGGTTTGCTATGGAAGCAGAGAGCTTCACGGAAATTTATTCTTCTCTACTTTGTATTTGAAAAAAATGACCAGAATCGCCAACACTAGAACGATAGCGTTATTCAGTACGATGGGCAGAGCTCCGATCAAGAGCCCGTAACACAGCCACAGGCCGACGCCCCCGATGAAGCATGTGTACATTCCATAGGAAATGTCACCTGCCGAGCGGGTTCGCCATATTTTCAGGACCTGGGGAATGAAGGAGATCGTAGTAAGCACGCCAGCGACAGCTCCGATGGTATCGGTCAGGTTCATGTCGCTGCGCTTTCAGAAGAATCGGTCGAAGTAGATCTGCGACTTGTCTACCATATGGCGTGTCTGCAGCGTGTCAAGCACCGCCTGGATCATGGGTGGCGGGCCTGCCATGTAGTAGTCATGACCGTGCAGGTCGGCACCCATGATTTCTTCTACATATTCATGGATGAAGCCGACGCGGCCGCTCCAGCGCGGGGCGTCTTGCTCCTGCGTGGACGAGACGGAGGGATAGAAACGGATGCGCTCGCCAAAACCGGGTAGGCTCTCCAGCAGCGCCTCGCCGCAAACGTCGCGCTGGGTTCTCGCACCGTAGAAGAAGTGCAGACGGCGCGATGCCAGCTGGCCTGTGCTGGCCATGGCTCGGGCGATGGACACCATGGGTGCCAAGCCAGAGCCACCGGCGATGCATACCACATCACGTGCAGAGTCCTCGCGTAGAAAGGCCATGCCGAATGGGCCATCAAGCGTTATCTGGTCACCCACATGCAACTGATCGAACAGCGTGTTCGAGGCATTGCCGCCTTTGACTCGTCGCACCTGAAAGTGCCATTCGCCCTTACCGTTAGGAAGGTTGGACATGGAGTAGGCGCGCGTGCCTCTTACCCCTGGCAGTTGCAATGTGGCGAACTGGCCGGGCCGAAATGTGGCAGCGGTATCTGTTGCAAAGCGGAACTCACGAATGTCGTGTGTGATTTCATTGGTTGCGATTAGTGTGGCCGTCTGCTTGAGTGGATTCACCTGAGGCATGCAGGCTTCGTCAAAGCGGATCTTGATGCGGCAATCGGTGAGCGGTCGACATTGACATGCCAGCTTCCGGTTCTTGGCACGGTCACGTGCCGACAGACCCGGCGCGTCGTCCCATAGCACTTCCACGTCGCCTTCCAGCAACTCAAATTTGCAGGTGCCACATGCGCCAGCCGTGCATTCGTAGGGCATGCCGAGGCCGGCGCGCAACCCACCCGCGAGCAATGAGTCGCTGGGCGCGCAAGTGAAAGACTGCTCGCTTCCTTCAATGCGAATTTCCGTCATGACGTACATCTCCTTCACTGGCCGAGGCGAATGCCGACGATACCGTTCTCGATCACGACCGGATAGGTCTTCAGGTTTACCACACAGGGAGCTCCCACGGCCTCGCCGGTGCGGATGTCGAACGCGCCCTGATGGAAAGGACACTCCACCACATCGCCGACTATCTCGCCATCACACAGCGACGCTTCGCCGTGGGTACAGGTGTCGTCGGTGACATGAAACTCACCGTTCAGATTGAAGATGGCCAGCGGGGGGTGATCCGCCAGTTCCACCCGCTTGGGGCAATCCGGCGTGACTTCGGAGGTCGGGCAAAGAAATTGAATGGTGTGCTCGGCTATGGCCATGAAATTGTCCCATGATGGATTCGTCAGCGAATCGACGCGTCATCGGCAGCGAGCTAGCTCTGGGCAAACAGCATTTGGATGACACGAAACGATGGCTTCATCGTATGGGCGGGGACGCCGCGCAGCTATTGGATTGATTGCTTAGCAACTACGGGCTTTTGCTTATGCCCCGCTTTGACATTCAGGAAGATCGCGGAAGCATTACATGAAAACAGGTGCCTGAGTTGCCTTCCAGGCGAGTGAACCACACATGTCCCTCGTGCGTATCGACGATGGATTTGCAAAGTGAAAGTCCGATGCCCAAGCCAGAATTTTTGGTGGAAAAAAAGGACGTAAAGATCTGGTCGGGACTTACCCTTGGCAAACCTGGACCGGTATCCGTCACGGTGATTTGCACCCCCCTGCTCTCGCGGCTTGCGATGCCGATGTGCAGTCTGCGCCGATCTTGGGGTACGTTGGACATGGCCTCGATACCATTGACCGCGAGGTTGATGACGACCTGCTGAATAAGCACTTCATCACACTCAACTTCACAATTCGCATCGTCAAACGCATAGCTCACCGATACGTCGTGATCGCGTGCGCGTATCTCGATCAGACTGCGGATGTCTTCGATCAGCGAACGCAGGTCGATCACTTGTCTTTGGAAGCTGCGGTTGCAAGTAAACTCGCGCACCTTGTTGATGATGCGACCGGCGCGCTCGGCCTCGTTTTGCGTCAGCTCCAAAACGCGCAGCAATTCGGCGTTGGTGTAGTTACCCGAACGGATGCGTCTGCGGCACCCCGCGACGAAATTGACGATGGCAAAGAACGGCTGATTCAGCTCGTGCGCTAACGCCGTCGCCATCTCGCCTGTGGTGGAAATGCGTGAGATGCGACTGAGTTCCAGTGCCCGCAAGCGTGCCTTTTCCTCGGCCGCAATGCGTTCAGTGACATCGCGGAAGTTGATGAGAATCCCCCTGACCGCAGGGTCGTCGAGGAGATTGCGGCAAACGCCCTCGTGGGTCTTCCATTCCCCGTTGCGATGGCGCACGCGGTAGCTCAGCTTGACGCTTGCATTAGTTTTCAGTTCGTACAGTCCGTCGAGTGCTGTGCGCACGTCTTCCACATCTTCCGGGTCGATGAAGGCATACACGGAGCGGCCCATAAGGGATCGTGCCGAGACGCCCAGCAGAGCGTTGATGGAGGGGCCGACAAACTGGATAGCGCCGTTGATCGACACGATGGCGATGCCGTCCGAAGAGCGCTCGATGAGCTTGCGGTAGTAGCGCTCACGCTCCTTGAGCACGGCATGTGCTTCCTTGCGCTCGGAGATATCCCGCGCCATTGCGATGACGCGCCCGATGCCGTTGATTTTGATGCGCTTGAGGCTCACTTCCACAGGCGTTTCTTTGCCCGATGCGTTGCGGATGACCCATTCGAAGATCACCGATTCGCCGCTGTCACGCGCCTTCCAGATCCGCTGCAGACCGATCTCCGTATTGAACGGGGGATGGTTGCGGGTGAGTTCACCGATGGACATTCCGCGCAGCTCTTCAATCGTGTGGCCATACAGTTCGCAGGCCTTGCGATTGGCTTCAAGAATTTCTCCTGTGTCCATATCGTGGATGACCATGATGTCGTTGGCAAATTCAAAAACGTCTTGGTAGCTGGTACTGCTGAGTGGACTGGTGACATTCATGCTGTGTGCCTTCGCATACGGAGAGTCGCCGAGCAGCATAGCACCGCACTTTTCGCCACAGCACTGTGGATTGCCCGTTAAGTGTTAGCACTTAACACACTAGTCATCCGACCGGATAACGGGCGCGTCGACATCTCCTTACGCTACGAGCACTGATCAAAACACATGTTCAACCGCAATCCGAATCCACGCGTTTCGCAAACACTACAAGGAGATTTTGATGAGCCAAATCACAGCCGTGGCACCTGAGGACGTTGTCCAGGTGACCTCTTTCACGCGAGGCGTCATCGGCCCAAGCCTGAAGCTGCTGGGTCCCGTAAAGGATGGTGGTCGCATTATGACCGGAACGCCCCCCGGCTGCTGGGGCCCGATGATCACACCGATCTTCCGGGGCGGTCATGAAGTCTCGCAGCCAGTCGCTGTGCAGGGCGCCGAAGTCGGCGATGCGGTGGCACTGAAGATTGAGCGCTGCTCCGTCACTTCGCTCGCCACCTCGTCGGGCGTGATGGAGTTTGTGGAAGGCCGTTATCTGGGTGATCCCTTCGTCGCTAAACGCTGCACGACCTGTGGCACCGAAAGCCCGTCAAGCCACGTAGAAGGCACGGGTGATGACGCGATTCACTGTGACGTATGCGACGCCGAAGTCAACGCGTTTCGCTTCAGCCATGGCTATGTCATCGTGCTCGACAGCGAGAATCGTGTCTCGCTAACGGTGAACAAGGAGGTGGCCCAGCGAATCGCCGACATGCCCAGCGAGTTGGCACGCCTGCCGGAACTGTCCGAGCAGCATTCCATCCTTTCGCTGGCACGCTCCGATATAAGTGGTCTCGCGGCGCACATGCAGCCGTTCCTTGGAAACATCGGCACCATCCCTTCCGTGGACATGCCCGACTCGCACAACGCGGGTGACTTCGGCTCCTTCCTGATCGACGCACCACACCGTTTCGGTATGAGCCGCGAGTCGCTCGATGCCAACAAGACCGACGGTCACATGGACACGAACAGTGTGCGTGAAGGAGCCATCCTGATCTGTCCCGTGAAGGTGCGAGGCGCCGGCGTGTACATGGGCGACATGCACGCGCAGCAGGGAAATGGCGAAATCGCTGGACACGCGACTGATGTGGCAGGAGAAGTAGAACTAAAAGTGCAGGTTATCAAAGGCCTGAAACTTGACGGCCCCATTTTGCTGCAACGCCCCGACGATCTGCCACCGATGGCACGCCCCATGACTGCAGTGCAGCGTGCGCACGTAAAGGCGTTGGGCGAGCGCTACGGCCAGCACAAGATTGAAGAGAACGCTCCAATTACCTTCATTGGCTCGGCAGCGAATCTCAATGATGCCACCAAGAACGGTCTGCAACGTGCAGCAGACGTGACGGGGCTTCCCTACGACGAAATTCTGAACCGCGCAACGATCGCAGGTTCCATCGAGATCAGCCGTCTGCCTGGCGTGGTTCGCGTCACCTTCTTGTGCCCGATGCCCACTCTTGAGCGTATCGGAATTGCGCACCTGGCTCGCGCGCAATACGGGCTGGACAACTCTGCTCGAGCCTGAAGAAGCACTTCTGCCCCCTTACCCATTCTTTGAGAGGTACCGTCATGGAGACAAACAACCAAACCCTTCGGTGGGCCAGCAAGTTCCCGGAACTTGGCACCGAGCCTATTCCAGTGGAGCCCTGCATTGCACCTGAGTTCTACGAGCGCGAGAAGGATCGCGTGTTCGCACGCACCTGGCTGAAGGTCGGCCGCGTGGAAGAGATATCCAGGGTCGGCGACTATAAGGTCAAGAAAATTCATTTCGCCAAGACATCGGTGATTCTGATTCACGGCAAGGATGGAGTGATCCGCGGCTTTCACAACACCTGCTCGCACCGCGGCAACAAGGTGATTGTGGAAACCGGCGAAGAAACCTACGGCCGCAACAAGGCCGCTGTGGTGACCTGCCGCTTCCACGGCTGGGTGTACGACGGCAAGGGGCAACTGGCACAGGTGCCCGAGGAGGAGCGCTTCGCTTCGAGCTTCGACAAGTCCGCCGAGGGCCTGACTCCGGTGCACACCGATGTCTGGGAAGGATTCATCTTCATCAATCTGGCCGAGAAGCCGGATCGTTCGCTGAAAGAATATCTGGGCGGAATGGGCCAGCATCTGGCAGGCTACCCTTTCGCGGAGATGAGCCAGGTCTTCAGCTACAACACGCTGCTGGACTGCAACTGGAAGATCGCACTCGATGCCTTCTCCGAGGCCTATCATGTCTCCACCATCCACGCGGGATCGTTCCCTAACGTGTTCTCCAGCGGCCTGTCCGATGTGGAACTGTTCGGCGAACACCGCACCACTGGCATCTGCCTGTCGCTCAATTCCAAGCCGACTCCCGTGGCCGCCATTGCCAACAGCATCACGGGTGCATCGCTCGTCTCGCAACGGGGCTCGTCCATGCTGCCGCCGGGGGTGAATCCGAACCGCCACAACGACTTCTCGTTCGAGCTGAGCGTGGTGTTCCCCAATATTCTGATCCACGTCTCCGAAGGTATCTGGTTCACTCACCAGTTCTGGCCGGTGGCACACAACAAGACTCGGTGGGAAGGCAAGTACTACGTGAAGCCCGCCAAGACCAATAGCGAGCGCTGGGCTACCGAGTTCGCTCAAGTGCTGCAGCGCAACGCCTGGCTGGAAGACACCGCCACGATGGAAGACACCCACGCGGCCCTCGAATCGGGTGCCAAGCAACACATGTTCCTGCAGGATGAGGAAATCCTGCTGCGCCATGGCTACAAAGTGCTCGAACAATATCTTGAACAATGATGGAGAAGACGGACATGACCTCACAGAATTTGTTGCCAGAAGAATTCAAAACTCTTGAACCGCTGGTGGCGGTGTGGGCTTTGCCCACGCAGAACGAGCGCCAGCAACGACGCATCGCGTCCACACGCCCAGCACTCAAGAGTTTCTACGACACCATGCTGCAGCAGTTGCCCGCCATCCTCAAAAAGCTCGATGAGTTTCCGCTTGATCAGCTGCCGCAGAAGGAGTCCCGCCTGATGACGCTGGCGCTGTCGCTTGCGGAAGTGGCTCCGCACATCGAGCTGTATGGCGGCGACCCCAAAGTACCCTATGCGTTCGACGAGGCACGCTTCGTAGCCGAGCACGGTCAGCACGCAAACTGATCACAGCCCTTGTGCGGTCTGCAACGCCGTCGAGGCGTTGCGGATCGCCATCCCGGGAGATTAACCGATGGCTACCAGAACGCTCACTCAGCGCGTCACCCGCCTTGAGGCGATTACTGAAATCCAACAGCTTGTCGGGCGCTATGCCCATGGCGCAGACCGGCATAACGATGCCGCGGTGATGGCCCCGCTCTTTGGCCGCAACGCCGTCTGGGAGGCCAAGGGCTTCGGACGCCATCAGGGGCGCGAAGTGATTGCCATGGAGCTCGCACGCATCGGCAGGGAAGAGATCGTGTGGAGCGCGCACTACATGACGCCGCCCGTCATCGACGTGGACGACGATCTGCTCCAGGCCCGATGCCGCTGGCATCTATGGGAACTAGCCCAGATCCAGGACGCATCAGGTAGCGGCATGCCCGCCGCGGCGCACTGGATCTGTGGTGAGTACGACACCATCGTCATCGTCGAAGCAGGGCGTTGGTGCTTCCAACAGCTTGATCTCAACCTGCGCCTGATCCATCGACACGATGCGGCGTGGTTGCCGCTCGGCTGAAAACCAAACCACGCACGTACGGTAGTCGTGCACTTGAGGTACGGACGTCAGTCCGTGTTTATGCCAATGCACTGACGTGTGGCGCTGAGCAGCACGCACATCCGAAGAAGTCCGCAGTATGCGCCAGTTTCAGCGCAGGGATAGCCATATCCAGAACCCAGAAACGATCACTCGAATGATCTGAATAAGTCACAACCAAGGAGTCAAAAGATGAAGAAAAACGTCAAGTGGATTTTGATGGCAGCCATTGGAGTGCCGCTCGCGGCGGCTGCGCAAAGCAACGTGACCATGTACGGAACGCTGGACGCAGGCATCACGACCATAAGCAATCAGGGGGGCTCGCGGAACACCATTCTTGCCACTGGCATGCAGATTCCAAACCTGTTCGGCTTTCAGGGCAGTGAAGATCTGGGCGGCGGCACGAAGGCGGTCTTCAAGCTTGAGACCCAGTTCGGCCTCGACGATGGCCAATTCATCGGCGGCAGCGGCTTCACCCGCCAGACCTATGTTGGCCTTGCCAGCCCGGTGGGCACGTTCACCATGGGCTATCAGTACGAGTTCATGTTCGAGTCGCTGTCTGCAGCACGCCTTGCCGGATCGCTGCCTTATGTGAGTCTCTACAACCTACAACAGGGTCCGTTCCAGGGACTGGGAACACCTTACGGCGGACTGGACTTCAACCGCGTTGCGGGCGCATTTCGCGTACCAAACTCAGTCAAGTTCGTCACCAAGGACTTCAATGGCTTCAACGCTGGCGTGCTGTACGGCATGGGTGAAAAGACTGGATCGTTCGGAACCAACAGCACAGTCAGTGCGGGCGTCAACTATGCGAGTGGCCCCTGGGGTGCGAACGCCGCGTACACCTATGCGCAAGATACGTCCATCAATGAAGGCAAGGACGGCATCCGCAACTGGGGTGTCGGCGGCCGCTACACGACGAGCTCCATGCAGGTGGACGCGATCTACACCAACACACAGAACACCTTCACCAAGGCTCGCGCCAACGTTTATCAGGTGGGTGCAGATTTCAAAATCACCCCTACCACCATCCTGCGTGGCGACTATCAGCTCATGAAAGGCAACGCGTTGATGGCCAACAACAAGGCGCATCAGTTCGGTGTGACGCTGGACTACTGGTTCTCCAAGCGCACCGACGTCTACGCCAACTTGGTCTATCAGCGCACCAGCGGCAACGGCTCGACGAACGCATGGATTGCAGGCTTGCCCGGAGCTTCCGATGGGCACAGCCAAGCGGCCGTGCGCATCGGCATGCGTCACTTTTTCTAATGGACAAGGAGATTCATCATGCATAGTGAATCGCAAATCAATTCCCGCACCGACGATCACGCGCTGGAGGCCGTTCCAGACAGCGAACGTCAAAACTGGCTACAACTGTCGTGGAGCACAGCGGGCATTGTCACCACGCTTATCCAGCTGTTTGTCGGCGCACTCGTGACTTTTGTTGCGGGCATCAAGATCGGTATGTTGGCGGGCGTTTTCGTGGCCATCGTCGGTGCGCTGCTCGGTTGGGGCGCCGGCCACATCGCTTACAAGACAGGGCTGTCCAGCACAGTACTGTCTCGCGAGCATGGCCTTGGATCGCGTGGCTCGGCATTGTTGGCACTAGTGTTTGGCTTCATGATCACGGGCTTCATCGCCCTTGAGAATGCGCTGCTGTACAAGGGCTTTCTGTTCTATCTGAACCAGCCCGACACGGTGTCCATGCGCATCATCATCTATGGCACTCTCACACTCGCGTGGATTCTGCTTACGGCCTTCGGCTTCAAGTTGGTGGCGCGTGTGTCCTCGCTCACACTGGTGGCCTTCCTCGCGGTGCTGGTGTACATGATGGCTGAGGTCATCACCACGTCCGGTCAGTCTTGGGCATCGGTCACGCAATTCGGTGCACAGATGCCCGAAGAGATGTTGCGTGCTATGGGCGCTGACACCGACTTCGGCAAGTTCAGCTTCTGCGTGAACGTGATGATCGGCTCGGCTGGGGCACTGGCACTGATCGACGCCGATCTCGGTCGCTACGCCAAGTCCTCTCGTGACATCGCCATCGCTGCGGTGATCGGCAACGTGTTCATGGACATCGTCATGGTCGCGATCGGCGGTATCGTGATGTACGCGGGCATGGATCAAGTCATCGCGCATCATGTCAAGATCAGTGGCCTTACCGAAGCTGCAGCCCGTGCGCTGGCCCTGCAAAGTCCCGACAGCGTGGCCGTGGCCTTCATCATCTTTGGTGGTGCGTTGGGCACTTTGCTGATGGTGTTTGCGCAATCGAAGGCGCAGGTGCTCAACACATACAGCGCCTCTCTCTCACTCACCAACCTTGCTGACGTGCTGTTCAACTGGCGTCCCGGTCGCTTCACCTTCGTGGTCTTGAGCAATGTGTTCGCCTGTCTGATGCTGGTGGGATCGATCCTCGATTGGTTCAACTCCTTTATCACCGTTCTGGGTGTACTCACCACGTGTTTCGCGGGGATCATCATCGCCGACTACCTGTTCGTCAAACCACGCTTGGGGTATTCCGCTCCGGTGGGCGAGGAGATCAACTGGGCTGGAGTCATCACAGTAGCTGTTGGGTTTGTACTGGCGCATTTTGTCTTGCAGAAGTATGTGCCCATCGAGTTCTTCACTTCGCTGGTGACTTCTTTCGTGCTTTATCCCGCGCTTAGAATCTCTATGCTACGCAAGATGAAACCAGCAATCTAATAACCAGAAATCAAAAAGCCCGATCTTTCTTTGGAGAGATCGGGCTTTTTTTCTTGGTGAGGCTTTTTGATTGACGGATTGTTGCCATCTGCTTGAACATGCCGTCTTCGTTTTGTAATGCCGATATGGCTCCTCCTGCTTTTGCAAAACATGGCAGTCATCTGTACTGCCAGTGTCACGTCTGATGGGCTATATCAGCATTGGTTTTGGATGTTGCAGCGCTGTGCTTGCTACAGTGTTCCTCGTTGGAAACCGGAGGTTTGGTGGATGATCAAGTTCTTTTCGCTTCAATACTGCGTCGATCCGCGCATACCCAGTCGAATTAACTCTGCCAGCGAAGTAGCTCCCAGTTTCTCTCGAATGTGAGCCCGGTGCACTTCCACTGTCTTGTAGCTGATATTCAGTCGGATGGCTATGACTTTGGACGCAAGGCCTTCCACCAGCAGGTCGAAAACTTCGCGCTCGCGTGTCGACAGCTGGTTGAGCAGGTCCGTCGTCTCATCATTGGCCCTGGCCTTGTGATATTCGTTCAGGCCGACCTTGATGGCTCCGGTGACCTTGTCCAGCAGGTCTTGATCGTTGAACGGTTTCTCGATGAAGTCGTATGCGCCGTCCTTCATGGCACGCACGGTCATGGGGATGTCGCCATGCGCTGTCAGGAAGATGATGGGCAGATTGAAGCCCGAGGTGCGCATTGTCTGCTGCAGCTCGAAGCCGCCCATGTAGGGCATACGCAGGTCCAGCAACACACAGCCAGGCATACCCGGGTCAGCGCCGGCGAGAAACTCGCGGCCGTTGGCGAAAACTTCTACTTTGTGGCAGACGGATTCAAGCAACCAGCGCAGCGATTCACGCACTGACTCATCGTCATCGACGACATAAACCTTGGGTTCGTATTCCCGGGCTGTTGAGCGAGTTGTGGGCATGGAGCTATCAGCTTGCTTCTGTGTTATTGGATGAGCCGCGTGAATGCAAGTAGCGTGCCCGTGCGAGTTGCAGCGGTGCTGGTACTTAGTGGTGCCTTCGCATTCATCGTGCGTCCGTCGTGGGAGGCTGATGGGTTCAGCTTTGCGCAAAATTTTAGCCATCAAAAGCGCAAATCTGCAATCGGGAATTTCCGCAACATTTCTTGGCTTTCCGGGTTGGCATCTAGAGGCGTTGGGACAGCACGTGACTGAACTGCGTATCTGCTGGATCCGACTAAGTGCTTCCATCTATGCGTTTAGGTAGCCGAGCGCATTTACCGCGAAGCCCTGCGCTTTTACGCTATACCCTATCCCAACAAGCAGGAGACAGACGTCGTGACGAAAGTAGCAATCATCGGCGGCGGGCAGTGTGGCTTTCATCTGGCATTCGGATTGCTCGATCGAGGCTTTGACATCACGCTCTACACAGACCGCACCCCAGACCAGCTTCTGGGCGGAAAGATACCCAGCACCGCCTTTCTATTCAACCAGACGCTGGAATGGGAGCGCCGCCTGGGACTGAACTTCTGGGAAGACTGCGCGCCCATTGGCGAGGGCATGCTGGTGGACTTTCGCGATCCCGGCGGCAAGGTTCTGATGACGGTGAAAGGCCAATTGGGCGATCGCTCTGGTCAGGCCATCGACCAGCGCTCCAAGTTCGCGCGCTGGACGCAGGAGTTCGAGCGCCGCGGCGGCACACTGGTGTATCGCGCCATAGACATGAACGAGTTGGAAAGCATTGCTGGCGACAGCGATCTCACGTTGGTCGCTTCCGGCAAAGGGCCAATCAACGCACTGTTCGCTCGCGATGCAGAGCGCAGCGTGCATGCAACTCCGCCCCGCAATCTGGCGGCTATGCTGCTCAAAGGCCCCAAGCTGATCGGCGATCAGCCTTGGCCAAAAGCTCCCTTTCGGCCTCTGCGCTTCAATTTCGTGTTCGGCGTGGGTGAGTTCTTTTCGCTGCCGTTCTATACCCACACAGTGGGCGAATGCCGCAGCATACTGTTCGAGGCACGTCCAGGTGGTCCGATGGACCGCTTCCAATCTGCAGCAGACGGTGCAGAAATGTTAGAGATCGCACGTGGAGTAATGCGTGACTACGCGCCCGACGATCTACCCTTCTTCGAAGGTGCACAGCTCACCGACGAGAATGCTTGGCTCAAAGGCGCGTTCACACCGACGATTCGCCACCCAGTCGGTAAACTCGCATCGGGCCGTGTCGTCATGGGTGTGGGCGATACTGTGTGCCTCAATGACCCAATCTCGGGACAAGGCGCCAACAATGCATCGCGCATGGCGGAGCATCTGATCCAGGCCATCGTTGCCCATGGCAACGCAGCATTCGATGCGGACTGGATGCAGAACGCATTCGACGCCTTCTGGAATAGTTCGGCAAGCTACACATCGGCCTTCACCAACGCGCTACTGAACCCACCGGGCGATGCAGTGATGCATGTGTTGCAGGCAGCGTCTGTCCAGCCGCATATCGGCGATCACTTCATGCGCTGCTTCGAGCGCCCCAGCGAATACTGGCCGTGGATCACCGATCTGGAAGAGGCCAAGCGATTCGTCGCCGACAGGAGCCTGAGCCATGCTGCATGAACAGGAAATCAAAAATCGCGCCTGGCGGCATCGTCATGAGATCGCAGAGGCTCCAGCGGATTTCCGCAAGGCACTGGGTTGCTTTGCCACTGGCGTGACCGTGGTGACGACCGTGGATAGCGAAGGAAACCGCGTTGGCCTCACCGCCAACTCCTTCACGTCGGTGTCCATGAACCCACCGCTTGTGCTCTGGAGCCTGTCACGGCGCTCGCCCAATCTTTCGGCATTCGAAACCTGCGATCACTTCGCCATCAACGTGCTGGCAAATACGCAGCGCCATATCTGCACGCAGTTTTCTCGCCCTGTGGAGGACCGCTTTGCAGGTGTCGAAGCCATCGAAGGTGCGGGCGGCGTGCCGATGATCGCGGGTGCCGTTGCGCATTTTGAGTGTGAGAAAGAGGCCGTGCATTCGGGCGGAGATCACATCATCTTCGTCGGCCGTGTGAGCCGCTTCCGCTGGCATGAAAGAACACCACTGGTGTTCTGCATGGGCGCGCTGCATGAACTGGAACTGAGTCAAGACAAATGAGCAACTCACTAACCACCAAGAATGCTGCGGCCGGCATCGCCGGAAAGACCGCCATCGTGACCGGTGCTTCCACACTTATCGGCGCTGCCGTGGCCCGTGCGCTATGTGACGCCGGAGCCAACGTGGTTCTGGCCGACATCGACGTGACCAAAGGCCGTGCGATTGCCGAATCTCTGGGTTCGCAAGCGGTGTTTGTTGAAACCGACCTGGCCGATGACAGCGCGGTGCAGCATTGCGTGCAGTTGGCGAAGGAGCGATATCAGCGCATCGACTTTCTCGTGAACGTGGCCTGCGCATACATCGACGACGGCTTTGCCTCCACGCGTGAACAGTGGCGCAAGACCTTTGACGTCAACGTCGTAGGTTCCTGCGTTTTGCTGCAAGCCGCGCATCCGCACATGGTCGCGGTAGGTGGCGGTGCCGTCGTCAACTTCGGGTCGACCAGCGCCTCAGCTGCTCAGGCCGGACGCTGGCTTTACCCGGCGAGCAAGGCTGCCATCGTGCAGTTGACACGCAGCCAGGCGCTGGATCTGGCCAAAGACAAGATCCGCGTGAATGCCGTATCTCCGGGATGGACCTGGTCGGGTGTGCTCGACGCCGTGTCCGGAGGTGACAAGGCCAAGGTCAATTCGGTTGCCAAGGACTTTCACATGCTGGGTCGTGTCTGCGAACCAGAGGAGGTCGCCAATGCGGTTGTGTTCCTGCTCTCCGACAACGCGTCATTCGTGACGGGAGCGAATCTGGCTGTTGATGGTGGGTACTCGGCGCTGGGGCCAGAGCAAGGGTTGTCGGCCATTGCGGCCGTAGTCGCAGATACGTGAACCACGTTTTATCTGAAGATCGCACTGCTGGTGAGACAGAGGCATTCGCGGTGAGGTCGGAGGATTTTTTTATTCTTACGAATCCACGAAGGAGACAAGAAACCATGAGCGTCAAAATTTTCAACACTGCCGAAGTACAGGATCTGCTAAAGGCGGCTGCCAATCTCAAAGCCAACGGCAGCAACGAGCGTCTGAAGACCATCGTGCATCGCCTGCTCGGTGACCTGTTCCTGGCCATCGACGATCTGGACATGACACCTGACGAAGTGTGGGCTGGTGTGAATTATGTCAACCAACTCGGCAAGGATGGCGAAGCCGCGTTGCTTGCCGCCGGCCTAGGTCTCGAGAAGTTTCTCGACATGCGCATGGACGCGGAAGACAAGCAGGTCGGCAACGACGGTGGTACGCCACGTACCATCGAAGGCCCGCTGTACGTGGCGGGAGCTGAGGTACGCGATCACACCTCGAAGATTGACCTTGACGAGGATGACGCCGCCAGGCCGTTGCGGATTCACGGCATCGTGAAGGACCTAAATGGCAGTCCGCTCGCAGGGGCGATCGTGGAATGCTGGCATGCCAATTCCAACGGTTTCTACTCGCACTTCGACCCCACCGGAGCTCAAAGCAACTTCAACCTGCGCGGAGCGGTCAAGACCGGTGCCGATGGCACTTACGAGTTCCACACCCTGATGCCAGTTGGCTACGGTTGCCCGCCGCACGGCGCAACGCAAACACTGCTGACAAAGTTGAAGCGCCACGGCAATCGCCCCGCACATGTGCACGTCTTCGCTTCTGCCGAGGGCAAGCGTAAGCTGACGACGCAGTTCAATATCGAAGGCGATCCATTGATCTGGGACGACTTCGCTTACGCCACACGCGAAGAACTGATTCCTCCTGTCACCGAAAAGTCTGGCGGCGCGGCACTCGGCTTGAAGGCGGACAGCTACAAGGACATTCAGTTCGACCTTACGTTGACACCGCTCGTCTCTGGCAAGGACAACCAAGTCGTTCATCGCCTGCGCGCCACGGTGGAGTGATGGCGACCAAGGCCCGCTGCGGTAGCGGGCCTGCGTACCAGTTCAATCAAGACTTCATGAATCCCTGCTCGAATAGCCCTTGCTGCTTGTGAGCGGGGATTCATGTATGGAGCCTCGAGGAAGCGGGGGACGCTACCGGGAACATGCTGGAAATGGCCTGCGGGCAGGTGTCGCAAAACCCTAGATAAACGCAGTCGACCGGGCGGGAGCCGAGCAACTCCGCTTATGCTCGCTCCCTGCCTCGCGACGGCGTGTCCAATGTATAAGTAGTTGTTAACCGCTAATTTGCGCACGCCAGCCATTGCTGTGCTTGCTCGTGCGCTGTGTGAACTAGGGACTTGCCAGCCACAAGGGTTGCAACACGCGCATGGGCAACAGCAGTTGGGTGAGAGATGTTGGTTAACCAGTCCAGGTATAGGCTTCCATTTGGGGCCACACGGGAACCGACCAGAGCGGCATCGTTTGCTAGGCGCAACCCGCGCCCTTGCTCATCGTCATATGGGTCGAACGCCAGAAGATTCTTCATGGGGCAGCTTTTGGGTGCGCGCACATACTCGATGTTCTTGAAATATACCCAGCGAACACGGTCTGAGTTCCTGCAATTTTCTCCTAATGCTTCGCATTTAAGCGTGCCGGCGCAAATCCCACGGTTATGGAACGCGGGCAGCGAGTCGATGAGCTCCCAACCGAATTCCTTGGAACTACTTACCTGAAGCTTCCGAAGCGGGGCTACATAAAGGTCTCGAATTTGGTTGAGCTTGGTTGGGCTGATTCCGTACCAAGCGGATTCATTGCGTAGAGGGCCGGGTAGCTTCGCTGCGATCATTTGTTGGACTGGGCGGTTTGCGTCGCCAGTCCGCCGCTGGCAGGCCTGCAACTCCTTGGTCGCTTCCGTTGGGGGTAAGCTGTTCGACGCTGGGTCTGGATACTGCAACATCCGCACCTTTGTCTTTCCTGGTTCTACGAATTCTTCAAAACCTGCGCGCAGATACCTGTAGTTTGTTGGCAAAAGTTGAAGGTATTTTTTCGCATCCTTTGGGGCCACGGGCGCAAGCGCCCAGTCGACTCCCTTATCTACCATCGAACCAAGTGAAGGCAACTTGTACGACAGTTTGGCGGGGTGGAAAACGTATTTCACAATACCGCTGAATTTGGTGTCATTGCCGCCGAATAGAACTAGAATCTCATCAGGCTTCAAAGGTGCTGCGCAGTGCCACTTTGTTACCTCCTTGGCAGCATATCCGTAATAGGGGTGGAGGTAGGCTTTCGCGATATCGCTTGATATTTGTATTTTTTTCGGTATGGGATCCGTTGGACAAAGAAAGCGCGCTAGCGCTTCTTGTTGAGAAAAATTCAGGAATTTGTCTTCGCGGTTTGTGCTAATTTCCGTTCCGGCCGTTCCCGTCGTGTTCTTTTGTGGCAGAAAGAAGCCGTCCATAATCTCGGCCCCTGAGCAGGCAAACGATGCGAATTGGACGACGGTATCTTTTTTGGTGAGTGCTTGTTGTAATGAATAAAGCGAAGGCCAAGCCATGATGGACCGATGACAGTCAGTGTCCAGCCACTGGGCATTCACAATTTTTAGCGCCTTAATTTCGTCGGGATTCAGCATCCAGTCGTGGGCAGGTCGTCTCAAAGAGCTAGTATCTGGTGACCATTTAAAATCCGCGGGATAGTCGGGGTTTCCTTCTCCGGATGCGAAGGAGTCGCCTATCGCTACGACTAGGCGACTTTTTACTAGAATGGCCTGTTCAAACTGTTCGCCTGTGGTTTTACGCACTGTCAATGTTGCTCGCTCGCCGATGGTCGCATTGAGCGCAGGCCCGATCTGACATGGTCCGGTGATCTTCTGAGTAGATCGGTCGGTGTCTTTGGTTAAAGTCCACTCGCACGAAGGATCAGACCACGTAGTTCTGCCTCGAATCGTGACGGAGGGGGAGAGGATCCGACTGGCATCGTGCTTTCCGGCGTTAGAGTTCCAAGCAGACCCGTCAAGATGTTTGACTTGGTCGCGTAGCTTGAGTCGGGTTATTCGAGTTTCTAGATCAATAGGGTTATCGCCTACTGATTCTCCAAGAGATTTAAAAGCCTCTTTGGTGAAAAGTGGAAATCGGTTTTCGACCTCCCACTGAATCTGAGCGTGAGCGCATACGCATACCAATCCACTCAAAAGAGCTGCAGCAGTCTTTCTCATCTTTTATCTCCCTCTCGATCTAAAGCATACTGATACAGCTCGGCAAAAACAAGAGAAATATTATCTATAGATAATTCATATCGGTCCACCTGGATAGATTGACAGTCGCGTGGACAGACAACTTCTGACTAAATGCTGCAGAGCAAATCCATCAGTGAAAATGAGAAAGACTGTGAGGGTTGTCCATGACTTCATGGACTGCAGTGCGGTGAGTGCACGGCTAACCAGATCCACGTCTCGAAAGTTGTAGGTCTTGAGCGGCTTTAATTTTCCGGCCGTCCGGACCCGTTCAACGCGGATCGTCTGGTTGTTCCAATCCACATCCCCCAACGCTGCCACAGCTGGGCAGGCCACGTGGTTACGGTCCGCTTGAGCACATTGGTCAAACCAGCCGCTTACTCTTCAATAACGGGCCATGCATCCGTTCCCAATTTGGACGCGAACGACATCGTTACTCCGATGGAATGGCTTGACGTATTCTCTACAATTCAAGCTTGCATCGTAGAGAATACGACCACCCGGATTTGAGTAGCAGACGTGCCAGTGGCATACCAGTCAAAGTGTTGAAAGTCTTCCACACGTCGCCAGCGCTGCAAGTCGTGCGCTTGTCCATAGCGGTAACATCGAGTGACTGCACAGTACTGGCAATGATGGGCGGCATCATCCAGCCGGATCTGGATGATCTACTGAATGCTCAGGGCTGCACTACCGGTGCAGCGCGTTCTCAGGCACAGAAAGTGGTTCGTGCGTAAGTCCGTTGAAGTCTCTGGACAGTACTGAATCGCTGGCCCAGAGTAATTCTGAAGATTTCAACACTTAACGGAGATAAAACCTAAAACATCAACGACGGGTGGGCCAATTCAATTGAAAGAAAACACAAAAGCCCCCGAATCTGTACCCACCTTCATCTCTTTCAAGCTGGGCAGAGTACATATGCCAAAGCCGCTGAAACTTTCCCCAAATTTCAGCTTAATCGTTTTCTTCAATCCATTCTCCGTAATTGGGCCAAGCGCACAGTTTCCGCGATTGATCGTCACGCTCTTGACAATAGCTTCATCCGCTATGGCACGAACCTCGAATGTCATCATATGGCTGAGTGGACCGGATTTCACGGAGACCTCCACATTTGATTGAGCGGAGCACCCCTGCAAGAGCAATAGCGCTGCCGCGCATGCCGCAAATTGCGTTTTAGTTTTCATAACAAGCCATTCCTTTTCAGTTGATTGATTCTTTTATCCAAACCGGTCTACCCCCTTGGAGAATTAGCCCCGCTCCCATGCACTGCGGAAGGACACAGGGGCTCCGGCTGAGACCGGATTACCGGTTCAGGTGTGATGTGGCAGGCAAACCCATATCTGTCTGTGGCGATTCTGTTGACGCACGTCAGCGGCAAAAAACCGGTGATACCGTTGGGATCTGGAAGATATGCAAATGCAGCCCATTCAGGCCATCAGCCCAATGCACTACCCGCCTAATTCAGACCCGCAGTGCTTTACACTTTCTGGCCTTGACCAAGATGGGTTCAGTGCAACAAGGACAGTCCTTGGTGACTTGCGCCATGGGCTGGACGATAGGGTGTGAGCCGCCTTGCTGCGACTGCGCTCGACCCAGGCCTCCAAAGATCATCTGGAACCAGAACTTCCAGAGCCTGATGAAGCCCCACACCAGGATGGGCAGAAAGATGATCAAGCCAAGCACGACTCCCCCTCCTCCGCCCCCGCCAAAAATAGCGCCACACGATGGCGCTTTTTCATGTCCAAACGCGCCAGATTGACCGTTGAAAATCAATGTGTTACGCTGCGATATATGGTGTTATATACAGTATTTCTTCATCCACCATTCAATCGACTTTCATCCCCAAATCAATGTTTTATGGCCTATGTGATGGCCCATAAATGAGATGCCCAAGCGAATTCTTGAAATGACGGCTCTGGAGGTGTCGCGTCTGCGCGAAGACGGCGCGCACGCGGTCGGCGGCGTGACTGGCTTGTATCTACAGATCATCGGCGGGTCCCGCGTCTGGGTCTACCGCTATGTGTTCATGCACCACCGGCGACGCATGGGCCTCGGCAGTTATCCGGCCGTGACTCTCGCCTCCGCCCGAGAAGCAGCGCGCGCGGCAATGGGCTTGCGAGACAGCGGCACAGACCCACTCAAAGCACGCAGCGACGAGCGCGAGGCCGCACGTCGCGCGGCCGCGAAGCAGCTCCCGTTTCAAGACGCGGCAGAGGCATACATCACAGAGCACGAATCGACGTGGCGCAACGCCAAGCATCCACAGCAGTGGCGTAACACCCTCAAGATGTACGCCTACCCCAAGATTGGCGACGTGTTCGTTTCCGAGATCGATGCTGCGCACGTTCTGCGGTGCATCACCCCCATCTGGAAAACGAAAACCGAGACAGCCTCGCGCGTTCGTGGTCGCATCGAGCAGGTGCTCGACTGGGCAGCAGCTCATGGCCACAGATCCGGCCCTAACCCTGCCCGCTGGCGCGGACAACTACAGCACGTCCTACCCAACCCCAAGAAGGTGGCACCCGTCAAACACCTGGCAGCGATACCGTTCGATGATTTACCCAAGGTCTACAGCGAGATTTCCACGTTCGGCGGCCAAAGCGCCCGAGCCCTTCGCCTCCTCATCCTCACCGCCGCACGCTCGAGCGAGGCGCGCTATATGCGCTGGGAAGAACTCGACCTTGATGCAGGCGTGTGGACCATCCCCGCCGAACGCATGAAAGCAGGACGCGCGCACCGCGTGCCACTTTCCACCCAAGCGCTGGCCATCATCGAAGGTCAATCCGCATTCAGAGATCGAGAATTCGTCTTTCCATCTGTCAGGAATGGGCCGCTCTCAGATATGGCCCTCACGGTGCTGATGCGCAAGCACCATCTTGCCGCCGTGCCACACGGCTTCCGCTCGACGTTCAGAGATTGGGCCGGAGAAACCACGCACCACCCGCGCGATGCGGTGGAGCTGTGCCTTGCGCACAGCATCGACACCAAGACAGAGGCCGCTTACCGGCGCGCCGATATGTTGGAAAAGCGCGCTGTGATCATGCAGGAGTGGGCTGACTATGCGCTGAGCGCACTCGCCAACCAAACAACGAAAGCTGCTGCAACCGAGACATAGTTAAGATTGCGGAACTAATTTTTACTGTCAGAACATCGGCCTCAAGAAATGCAAGACCAAACACCTCAACGGCTCGACCTAGTTAGCTGGCGCTTTCGGCCCAAGAAGCTGGGCTGCCTGTCTCAAGACGCCGGTGCGATTGAATTCAAACCTCTTACGCTCGTCTGTGGTCAAAACAACACCGGCAAAACTTGGGTGATGTACGCCCTATACGCCTTTCTGTCACGCACGCACACGCCGCGGCTCCCAGGAATGGATCAGACCGTCAAAGACCTTGCAAAGGAGGGACACGTAACGTGGGACCTCCAGCTTTGGGCACTCGAGCACGGCGGATCATTTGTCAAACTGTTCAACAAAGAAGTAGCGGACAACCTTCCCTCAGCGTTTAATAGCTCACCAGACATTTTCAAAGGCAGCGGCTTTGATTGGGATATAGACTTCTATAACTTATTGGAGCAAGCAATCGCGCGTCCATTAAATTCGTCAATAGAGTTAGGCCGAGATAAAAATCAATTTATTCGCGTCACCAAAAAGGCTGATTCAAGCAAAGTTGAAATCATCCAAAATACCGCACTTTCCGGCTCAGAATTTTTCGTGAGCGAAATTATTGTACGTCACCTAATCGGAATTCCTGCCCGGCAAAACGTATTTCTCATTCCAGCGGAGCGGAATGGATTACACCTCTTCTACAAAGATTTAGCAAGCCGTCGCACCGCACTCTTGCATCATGCATCTAAAAAAGACAAAGAGATTAATTTATCTGAATTAATAAACGACTTCGTATCTTCTCGTTACGCACGCCCAATAGCCGACTACATCGACTGGCTCAATGATTTACCAGAAACAAGAAAAAAGAAAAAAGGCCCTTTTCACGATCACGCAGAGGGCATAAAAAAAATAATCGGCGGTCGATATGACGTTGACTCTGAAGGCTCCATTACCTTCTTACCCAGAAAATCCAGAAAAAGTTCTGAGGCACCGCCAAAACTTGATTTACACCTCACCTCATCCACCGTCAAAAGCTTATTTGGACTTTGGGCATATTTAGAATTTGACGCTCAACCTGGCGATGTTCTAATGATTGACGAACCAGAGTTAAATTTGCATCCCGCAAATCAGCGAATGATGGCGCGCGTAATAGCAAGACTTGTGAATTCAGGTCTGCGTGTGGTGGCAAGCACACACAGCGATTACCTTGTACGAGAAATAAATTCACTCGTTATGCTGCATCGCAAGTCCCCTATTCAAGAGAAACTAATCAAGCAGTTCGAATATAGTCAAGAGGAAATTCTTAATCCGTCAGTTATATCCGCATGGCTATTTCACGATCAAACAATCAGTTCCATGCCTATAAACGACACCGAAGGAATCGACGCAGAAACCTTTGACGAGGAAATTCACGCACTTAACGACACGAGTGATCGTATTTATTATGCCTATCAGGAGTCAGGAGACAATGGAGCAGATGAATGAGTGCTCTTTCTTCGATATTTAAAGACATAATACCAGAAGAATATAAACTAAATAACAATGGAGGTCTATGGGTAATAGAAGAACCGAGAGCAAAGAATAACCACTTCGAAGTGTCAGCAGGGTCATCCTTCGCTTTTACACTTGATATTGTTGGCACGCCCGCATTCCCTCATTTCTCCGATGCAAAAAAAGGAATGAAAAGCGTTAATGATGGAATCATTGCCACAACAATAGGCGAAGATCACTACCTCGTCGCGATTGAAATGAAATCATCAGAAGGGTCTGCGGGGGATGCTTTAAAGCAAATAGAGAGTGCCAGACTATTACTGAGATGGATTAGAGAGCTATTAACTCTTCACGGCCATTGGAAATCAGGGCAGTGCAAATTCATAGGGATTATCAGCCTGACACCTCGAAAATCACCCGCTAAAGGTACTAGTCGCCGTTGCGCAGAATTGCCCACCCCAAAGCATTCCAAGTACGGCTACCCATACTTCATACTCGAGAACCACCCAAGAATATCCATCCAGGATTTAGTCACTAAAATTACAACCAGCAAAAAGGAATGCCCGCCAACTGTTTAACCCCAAAAAAATATCAAATTCCTTTGTAATTAAGATTGACATTCGCCCACATCTAAAATTCTTCTCATGAGCTGGTTATTGCACGCGGCAGCCACCCTGCCAACTGCGCATTGCTTACCATCGACGCCTCATCCATCAAATAACCCGGCAACTGCGCCAAGCTGAGCACTAGTGCGTCGTTAGTAACTCGAGTCACGCGCACTGACGACCGATCACCGTCCGGCACCGGACTGACCAGCAATCGCATGTTGCGCCAGTCATCAACATTGCCCGTCAGCATGCACTCAAACGCTGCACGTGCAGTGTTCGCAGCAACTTCCGAAGCGAAGGCATACGCGCGATTGATCTGCTCGAGATCGATGTCACCGCCATGCAACTTTGCCTCCATGCGGTTGAAGGCGTCGATGTAGCCAAGCTTGAACTGGAGCGCCTTCTTTCCGGTGAACCCCATCGCCAGCAGCGTGAAGCCATCGCGCGCTAGGCGATATGCCACATCCTTGCGCGTCGCACCACTGCCGATCTGAACATCAACGACCATCTGCTGAAAATTCAGCGCATGCTCTGCATCGAGCTGAGGAATCAAGTTCTGGATGGCTTGCAGCACGTTGCGATGTTGCTTGCCGAAGTGACGCACAACATCAATGCTTGTGGTAGTGGGTTTGCCGTCGACAACGGCGAGAGAGGGCACAAATGCCAAGGCGGAATGCGACATGGAACGCTCCTTATCGAGACTGTGAAGTCTCGTGAGCAGCGTTCTTACGCACCGCCCACGAGGTGGCCGGGAGGTTAAGAACCTGGGATAAGCCAGGCGGACTTCTTCCCCTTGCGGGTCTTTTATCCGTCGCCCTCCCGGCCATAAATCAATCGCCTGCAAAAGTACAGGCGTGCAATGTCCGGGCGCAAAAAAACCGCTGATCTATCGGGCGCGGTTTTCCGCTTATCCAAGGAGTTCTTACGCTCCACCTCTTTCGAGGCCAGACCAGTGTATCAAATGGGGATAGTTTTGTGTACCTCGCCCCCATTTGGTTCCATGTTTCGATCATTCATGAGCGTCCTGCGCCCCGCCCCACGCCTTGGGGCACGCGCTCAGCCACTCCATCACCTCCGACACCAGCCAGAACAGCTTCGCGCGCATCTTGCGCGGGTGGGGGAAGCCGTTGTGTTCGATCATGGCGCGCAGGGTGTTTTCCACGATGCCCAGCTCTTCCAGCAATTGCTCTTTGGTAAAGATGATCTGTTCCATAACCTGCTCTCACTGTTTCGGGGTTTCGAATTGCCGATCGATGCCCAGCGCGCAGGCCAGATCGTGCTCGATGCGCGCTCCGCGGCTCGCGCGCCAGCCGTGCAGCAGGTAGATGGCATCGCACGTCACCAGTTGCGCAATCGCCATGCGCATGTAGCCCGCCCAGCTCTTGCACGCCGGATCCGGGTTCTCGGCGGGGTTCTCCACATGGTGGCCGGCCGCGCGCAGCTCGGCGGCCGCCGCGTGGAACGCCGGGTAGTTGAACTCGGGGTGGCCCGTCATGGGGCCAGCAACGTAGATCCGCATCGCTCAGCACTCCACGCGCTCAACGCGCAGCACGTTCCTGCCCGTCACGCGCGCGGCGCTGGTGGTGGCGTGCGTTGCGTTGGCCGCGCGCACTCGGATGGTGGGCAGTTGCTGGGCGTCGGCCAGCGCCTCCACGTCTTGCGCGGGCACGTGGTCGGGCAGCAGCACCGCGCGGTAGCTGTGCGTTTCGGTGATGGTGTGAATGGATGGGTTCATTTCGCAGGTCCTCGGTTGAATCGGTTGGTTTGTTGATGAATGGATCAGGCCGCATGCACCAGGCGCAGCTCGCCTTGTTCGGGCGGCACCTCCACCGCGCGCGGTTTGCGTCCGCGCTTGGGTTTGGCCTCGGCCGCCAGGCGTGCGCGCTCGGCGGCGAACACGCTGGCCAGATGGTTCGCCGTGGTGCCCGCGGCGGGCACGTAGTCGCCAGCGATGGCACGGCGAAAGCAATGCACGCGCGGCTCGGTTCGTTTGGCGTTCATGGTCATCACTCCTTTGCTCTGGTGGTTGATCGGCTCGCGAGCGCCCACGCTGGCGCCCGCCTTGGGTTGGTTTACGGGGTTTTTCATCAGTCCCATTTCCTCTTTCGATGCATGGCGGCGAAGAAATTGACCGCTTCAGGGGTCACCCACTCGCTTGCATCGGGGCCTTCACGGCCCAAAAGCTGATCGCGCAGCTCGCCGGTCAGGCGGGCCGTACAGTTATTGAAACCAGTCCAAGCGCGAGGCAAAGCCTCGCGGGACGCGGGCTCGCCCGTGCCCTGCGCCTGTCCTGCTGCATTGGTGATTTGCACTTCCGTGGATGCCGAGACATCCGCAGCATGTGTGTGCTCTTGCACCACGGGTGACCACGCAATGCGGCGGCTCACCAGCATGTGGCCACGCATGCGGCCACGCTGGGCCTTGAGGCCCACGATGCGGCCCACGCGCACCTCTTCGCCGTATTTGTTCGCCTGCCCCACCTCGGGCGTGCGGTTCGCGATGCGCAGATGCCATTGATGGCGCTTGCACGCGTGCCCGCCCATCGCCTCCATGAACACGCGCCAGTCGGCCCGCAATGCGCCATGCCGATGGCACACGCTGTGCGCACGCACCGTGGCCTTGTCGCCCTCGCGCGCGAACAGCTCCAGCTGATCGCTCGACACGCGGCGCAGCTCGCGCCACACGGTGACGCTCGGCATGCCGATGGTCTGAAACTGGCGAATGCCCCACGTCGCCGCCCACGCATCCACGCGCCGGAAACCTTGGCCGGATTCCTGCACATCTGCCTCATCACGGTCACCGAAATCCATCGCGATCTGGTCACCGTTGACCACGTCCTGGTGCTCGGCCAGCGCGATATGGCCCACGCTCTTGGCGATGTACTTGGCCACGTAGCCAGCGGCACCGCCCTTGATCATTCGTTTGATGTTCACACGGTTTTCAGCCGCGCCGCGTTCGTCGCCGTCGTCGCTCAGCCAGTAGTGCCGAATGCGTTCTTCCAGCTTCAGCGCCTGCGCTTCCGTCTCCACCCACACCAGCGCGTGCCAGTGCGGCGTAGCGTCGTGGTGCGGCTCGGCCACGCGAAGGCCGTACATCTTGATGCCCTTGCGCGCCGCATCAGAGCGCAGCTTTTGCCACATGCCGCGCAGCCACAGTTGACCATCGCGCGGCGTAGTGCCCGGTACAAACTTCTTGTTCGGAATGGGCCGCCCGCCGTTGCCCAATTTCACCGGGTGGAAGCGACTCGGAAGCGTCAGCGTGAGGAAAAGGCCCACATGCCCGTGCGAATCCGCATATTCCTCCGCGCCACGAATGCGCGTCATCAGCTCGCCGCCGCGCACCATCGGGTTAGACGTGCCCAGCGCGGCCAGCTCCGCAAGGCTGTAGGCCTGCCCCGCCTCATTGCGGAACAGCGTGCGGCTCAGCGTTTCGGCGTTGCGCTTGATCTGCTCTTGGCGCCGCTGCAAGCCCTCTGCGCTCACATAACCGCCGCGCCCCTTGTGCACCAGACCCAAACCCACAGCACCCGCCTCCACCATGCGCGCCACATGCACGCGTAGCGCCTTGCGCCACCACTGCGCATCCTGTGCGCGCCGCACCGCTGGCATGCCCTTGATGGGCTTGTCCTCGGCAATACCCACGGCACGCACCAACATGCGGATACTGTCCACGCACGCCGCCTGATCGCCACCATCTGCCAGCGTGACCGCCTCCAGCTCATCGGCCTGCGCGGCCAATCCCTTGGCCATGTCGCGAATCTCATAGTCCGCCAGATTCCACAGCGTTGCCGATCCAAAGCGATCATCGAACTCCCCAATGGCCTGCATCAAATCCCACGCGTCCGCCCACTCTGGCTGCTGGGATTCGAACATCGTCGGCCCGCCGTCCAGGCGCGCACGGATTGCAGCCCGCCACATCTTCGGTGCGCACGCAATCACGCGCTCCATGTGACCGCGCGCCACGAACAGGCGCGGCTTGTCGCGCTCCCATTCAGCCAAGCTGCCATTGGGCAATTTGCGCAGCAGGGGGGCGAGCTTTTCGCCCCGTCCGGACTTTTCGGCTTCTTCGCTTTTCAGACTCTTGAGAGCCTTCTTAATCGCCTCGCGCGCAGCGTCATCAGCAGCGGTATCCACCACCGCAGCAGCGGCCGACGCACGCGCCGCGTACATCTCCGCCTTCTCGCGGCAAAACGCCTCGAATGCAGGATCACCGGCCGATTGGATGACGATGGGCGCGCGCATGCTCACACCCGCGCCGTCAGGGCCACCAGGCCCCTGAAATACCGCTTCGCGTCACGAATCTGCCCGCTGACCGCGTTGCGCTCCGGCGGCGGCATCTCGAACCAGTTGCGCGCCGCGAGTGTGTCCAGATTCTCCAGACCCACACCCAACCCGGCCCGCAAAAGCATGTTGGCGCGCCAGTTCAGCGGAATGCTCTTCCACTCGCGCGAGGCCGAATCGTTGAAGCGCCCCTCGGTGGACTGCGCCGTGTATTCGTCGCTCAGCTCGCACAGGCGCAGCAGCGCCTCATCGCGCGCCGTGATGCCCTTGGCACTGCCCGAGCGCAGGCGCTTGGCCATGCGGTCAATGCCCTCCATGCGCTGCTTATGGCGCTCGATTTCACGCGCTCGGATGCGCTCGATCTGGTCATCCGCAATCGCCAGTCGCTCGGCCTTGTTCATGCACGACCCTTCGCACCAGAACGACCCACGGCAAAGCGGCAGCAGGCACCCCAGCCCTTGCCCTCAGCCACGCTGAATGCAGCATCCCACGCCGCCGCCCATGTGCGCGCAGCCAACGGCTGCGAGCACTGCACGCCATCGGCGTCGCACCATGTCATGACGAATGCGGCGCTCATGACAGCACCTCGCCAGTCCGTGAAAATCCAAACCGACCAGTCAACCGAACGCCCCATGTGGCTGCCCACGCGATCACCGCCTGATCGCCGAGCACATCATCCGCGTATGCGTTCATGTAGCGGCTCGCACAGCCCGGCTCTAAGCGCTCCACATTCGCACCGATCCGCGAACCATCAGCACCCGCACTCGCAAGCCAGTAATGGCGCGTAACCGATTCCAGCACTCTGGCGTCCTCATCAGAGCGCACCCACGCAATCAAACTCCATTGCGGAACACCGTCAAAATTCGGCACCACATAACGGAGTCCGTGCATGCGCACACCATTGCGAGCCAATGCTGCACGCACCTTGCCCCACAACACCCGCAGCCATTCATGACCGCTCAATGGGCTTGACCCATCAAAAAACGGGTTGTCAATCAGCTTTCCACCCACACCCTTTGGTTCGGATAGAACTTCGCTGGCAACGTGAGCGTGACAAACAAACCGATCTCGCCCGCCGGTTCGCGCGTTTTCGTTTCGGCATTCATCTGCATTTCCTCCAAAATTCGGACAAAAAAAGTCCCTGCCCGGCGCAAACGCGCCTTGCAAATTCATCAACTGGTTTTGATTGGTGCCGCTGCTATTCAGCGGCTATGCGGTTCGGGCTAACTGCTCTCGCCCGCCGTGCCCGCTCCACCGGCGAACAGGTCGCCAGTCACGGGCAGCGTGAAGCGCGCCACATGGGCGGCCTCGCCTGCGTTGTCCAGCACCACGCGCAGCATGTCGCGGCGCACGTGAGTGGACAGGGGGATATTGACCGTGGGGTCAGGTGTAGCGCTCGGGCACAACGTACGCACCACCTCGCTGGCCACCACGAAGGTGTGACCGCATTCCACGTTGGTGCATTGGTAGATGGTTTCGCGCATCGTCACCGTCAGCATTGCCGATGTGCGGATCTCGGCCGAGGCCTTGCAATGCGCGCATGCCATGCGCGTGCCCTCCATGCGCAGCTTGCGGCCCTGATGGCTCACACGCTCGCGGCGCGGCTGTGCGGCGCTCAGCGCCTGCATTTCTGCATTCGTGGTCAGCATGGTGGAGGCCTTATCTGTCATTCGTTGGCGGTGTTGGCTTGCGCTTTAAAGCGGCTCGGCAGCAGCTTTTTGCTGCTCTGCAATGCCGAGTTCTTCTTCGTCTTTGGCCAGTTGCTTGAGGAACGACACTCGCATGTAATAGGAAACGGATCGGTCCTTGATTTCAGCCACGCGCTTTGCGCGCTCTAGATCGACCGGGTACAGATGCATGCCCGATGCAACCACCTTGTCGCGCTCCGGCTTCGCTGGGCGACCGGCAAGGCGGCCCGCTGTTTTATTGCGCTGCACCAGTCCGCGAAATGCATCGCGCGAAATTGGTTGATTGATTGCCTGCATCCTCTACCCCTTGCGCCCTTTGGGCAGTGTGTTGTCTACGATCAGTCGCGGCCCCTGCCGGAGCCCTGCCATTTCATGAAAGCCTGCTTTTAGCTGCTCTTCGAACAGTCGTTCAAGCACGGCCCGCCTGTCATTCGTTTTCCACAGCGCACAAAAGTGGTCCAGTACGACCTCAAGTTGCGGTGTGCTCTCCACATGGTGAGCCGACCCTGTTTGCGTTGCCGCCTTCGTGTGCGCTTCGGCGTCTGCGGCGGCTCGCGCACCGCAGGCACCACTGCAGCGCCTGAATGAATTGCAAAAAGCGGCTTAGGCATTGCTCTTTTGCCCCTGCTGTTCCTGCGCACGGCGGATCAACTCCAGCCCACGCTGCAGCGCCGAATCGTGGATGAACGTCGATGGCTGCACGCCCGTCATTTCTGCAGCCATCCGGATCACCTCGTCCGTCGCGGATTGAGCGCGGATCGTGTAGCGCTTATCGCGCACAAGGTCACGGTTATCAAAAGTCATGTGCCAAGCCTCCCCGCTGTGTCGCGGTGTGTGTACCATCGTGTTAGACGGTGCTATATGTTCTTGCGCCGATGATATTGCTAATTTTGGCAATTTGCAATCTTTTAGAGAAAAGTTTTTCACTCAATGAGCGAAACATCACCAATTCGCGCTGTTATTGGCGAGAGACTCAAAGAAGAACGGGAGAGACTGAATCTAACCGTTGCTGATGTCGCCAAGTTTGGCGATATGCCTTCCCGAACGATCTACGGCTGGGAAAACGGCGTGACCTCGCCAAAGGTTGAATTTTTCGCCTCAACTCAGGCGCTTGGGTTTGATGTGCATTACATCGTCACCGGCTCGCGCACCAAAGGCTCACTGACCGGCCCCGCACCTGCGCCAATCTCCAGCGAAGACACGATCCTTATTCCACGCCTCAACGTAGTTGCCAGCATGGGGCCTGGAAATGACTTGGTGTCCGAAGAAATCATCATGGGCGACGTCCCCATGTCGCTCAAGTGGATTGACCGCTACCTACCCAGCTCCCGCCCCGAGGCTTTGCGCATCATTCATCAGCTTGGGGACAGCATGCAAGGCACTCTCGCAAGCGGCGATTTCGGGATATGCGACACAGACAAAATCACAGCCGATGTGGATGGCATCTATGTGCTGGAAGCCCATGAACGCCTGTTCATCAAGCGCGTGACCCAGCGCATGGACGGCCGTCACGAGGTAACAAGCGACAACCCGAACGTTCGCACCGTGGACGTGCTCAACGGCGAGCACCAGGTGCGGATCTGCGGCCGGATCGTCTACGGATTCAACGGCAGAAGGTTTTGACGAATGATCTCCGGCCACAGTTCATCAGACTACAAAAAGAGGGCTTATGGAAACACTTGAATTTCTGTACAAAAACAGTGATGGCGAAACCAAACTGCGCAAAGTCATCAATTGGGCAGAGGAAGGTCACTACATCGTTGGCAACGACTTGGAGTCGAACGGCGCACCACGCACTTTCCGCAAGGATCGAATCACCGAATACCTCAACGGCAGCGCATCAGCGCTGAAAGAGCCACACAGCGGTCCGCCTCCCAAGCTCATCAAGGCCGCACCCGAGGCACAGCGCCCAAACATTCTTTTCACCGGCTTCGCATCGGCATTGCGTGCGCAGCTGGAAACTGATTCCACGGCCGCCGGGCTCAAGGTTGTAAAGACAGTGACACAGAATCTCGCGTTCGTTTGCGCTGGCCCTAACGCTGGCCCGACAAAAGTGGCCAAGGCACGCGTGCAAGGGTCATTCATAGTCGGCCCCGACGATCTACCCGAGCTGCTGGAATCCGGCGTTCTGCCAGACCGGATTTTCGATTGAACATCACTAGGAGCAACCATGAGCGACACGCGTAATACACCGCCGCCACCACCGCCACCGCCACCGCCACCGCCACCGCCACCGCCACCGCCGCCACCACTTCAACCAAACTCATCAGTCGAGAGATTTCGAAACAGTGAAGTCACTCGCAACGTTGCACCGACGCCAAAGCCACCTTCGAAATAGAAGCGCGTAGTGTCGGAGGCATGTGTGCACGCTATTCACGTTTGCCGCGTTCATGCGCATTGCCGAGAATCGGAAGCATGAACACGCCCAATCCAAGCCCCTCTTTAGCCGCAGCTGAGCTGGTAGCCGATACGACCCCCGCCGAGGACGCGACATCGCCTCACGACGGCGACCGTCACAAATTGCTCAACTGGGCAAACATCACGTACCGCTACCACCGCAAACGCCAGTGGTTTTTCGAGAAATGCGACATGGTGACCCAGGTTGCCTCCGTCGCAATGGGGCTTGCCATCTTCGGGAAGCCTCTGCAAGACTATTTGCCTTGGCTTGGCTTATTTATCGCGATTCTTGGCATTT
The DNA here is from genome assembly GCF_011305995.1 of Diaphorobacter sp. HDW4A. Classification (GTDB taxonomy): domain Bacteria; phylum Pseudomonadota; class Gammaproteobacteria; order Burkholderiales; family Burkholderiaceae_C; genus Diaphorobacter_A. The sequence goes on from NZ_CP049910.1 coordinate 2,973,275, forward strand.
TTTCTTTGGTAGTGAGATACGCCGAGCGTGCCCAGTGCCACAAGCAACTGGCTGAAGATGCGCGAGCGCTCATTGGCGAAATCGAGGCCTTACCCTTCAAAGAAATCAAGGACAAACACGTCAGCCGGTGGAACGGCAAATGCACCGACATTGAATTGCGAGAGCCACCCAATCTCAAGACATTAGTCAGCAAGTGCGAATGGGAGCAGTCCGTGGTTGAAGGCCATCTCGATCACACTCCCAAGGTGCCGTGGTGGAAGCAGGCCATCATGCATTTTTTCTGAGCAACACCCGTGAATGCAAAAGGCCACCCGAGCAGGTGGCCTTTTCTTTTTCACAATCGAACACAGATCACACCGGCTCAAACTTGCCGCGTCGCACGGCATCGCGCAACAGATCGTTCACCCGCGTTTGCCAGCCCTTGCCGCTGTGCTTGATGGCATCGAGCACATCCTGATCCACGCGGATAGTGGTGGACACCTTTGGATGCTCCACCTCGGGCCGTCCACGGCGGCGCATCGGCTGCATGCGTGCCATCAACTCGGTGGTGATTTCCACCGTGTCGGGGTCTTCGGCAATGCCGCTATTGATTGCCCGCTCTTCTTCCTCGGTGGGAAGAATCAGGCCCGTCTTACTGGTTTTCAATGGCTTGGTCATAAAGCTTTATCTCCCGCTTGTTGGCCTTGCGCAGGCTGATGATTCTCATGGTGTTCCCGCGCTGAACAAACACCACCACAAACAGACGCATTTCAATGACCGTGAAGCCCACTTCACGCACCTCGCCATAGTCTGCCCGGTCATCAACAAAACAAAGCACGTCAGACCACTCAATTTCATTTGCCAACGTGAGCGACACGCCATGCTTTTGCATGTTGGCGGCGTCTTTGAGTGGATTGAATTCCGTGTCCATGCTATTAATTGTACGTACTTTTATTGTTTATCGCAAAGTATTTTGTATGTACTTTAATTTATTCTTGCGAACCATCGTCCCATCCCAGTTCAGCGCCGACCTCTTCGTCATCACTGGGCTGGTCGAGCTCCAAGTCCCATTCACCGCCGCCCGCGTCCACCACGCCTCCGCCCATGCGTTCCATCTCCAGGCGCGTGGTCAAACCATTGTCATCCAGTGAATGCTCCACGGTCTTGACGAGCCAGCCCGTGCCGTCAATCTCAGGCTTGAACCCGCGCACACGCACGGGCGTCTGCACCATGAGCGCGGGCTGGCCCACAGCCAGCGTTAACTCGAAGGTTGCCGCGCCTCGGGCAAGGCGCGCTTGCTCTGCCTGGGCGGCGGCGAGTGCATCGGCCTCGGTGGCGTAGGTGTCACGTAGCCGCTTCACGTTGCCCTCTGCGCCCGCCACTGCGCCAGATCGCTTGGCCTTTCGTGGATCGTGCCAATAGGCTTTGACGCCAGTGTACGAATCGCGCGCAGCGACGTGGTATCGATGCTGATCACCATCCAATCGGTCGAGCGTGATGCTGGCCATTTCCTTGCCACTGGCATTTTTTTTGCTACCGATAGGGAGCACCACGAGGCGGCCTTTTTTCACTGTGGCGGTAGCGTCGTACTGGCGGCCGATACGGGTCAAGAAATGCACATCGCTTTCATTGGTCTGGTCTACGTGCTGCAGCTTGATCCCTGCCAGCGCCTCATCAATGTTGGCGGCCATACCGTTCTTGGCCGCGATGTCGCGCACCACCTGCCCGAGCGTCACACCGTGCCAGCTGGCACTCGCACGCTGGCGCAGCGTGCCACGCAAATCGGCACTACGGCAGCGGATGTTCAACGTGTCGGGAGCACCGGAATGTTCCACCTCATCCACGGTGAAAGTGCCTTTGTCAACCATCCCAGCATGTTCATACCCAAGCTGCAGCGACACGGTTGCACCCTCTGGTGGAAGCGCCAGATTTCCGCGCGAGTCATCGAGCGTGATGTCCAGCTGGTCGGCCTCACCGCCCCGGCATTCGCGAAGGCTCAGCCGCATGAGCAGCGGCCGCACGATCTGCGAAATGTCCTTGCCGTTGACCACCAGGTGGTAAACGGGTTTGCGGTTCGATACTGCGCCGTCATCGATCATTCGAGCCACCAATCCAGATCTTCACCCGTCCACCAGTCATCCCAAACCTCGCCACCATCAGATCCACCCGCCGGGTCGGCCTGCGCGTCGTCGGCGCGCTTGAGGTTGAGTGTGAATTCGGTGCGTCGAGCCACACCCTCGCGCACAAAGATGGACCCGGTTTCTTCCATACCCTCGATCACCCACGCGCCGAAGACCTCGCCCGCCCCGTTGACCAGCGCGTAGGCGCTTCCCTTGGTGGCCATATCGCGCAATCGATCGATGGCGAGGCGGTCGCCCATGAACTCCGGCGCGAGCAGGCCGGAAAGGCTGATTGTTTCGTCGCCCGGCCCAACGTACTGCAGACCCGGCCGAGCGCCCACACGGCTATTGCTGGCGTGGCGGAAGGCGCTGGAGCGGCGCATCTCCGTATATGCCAGCGTGTTCAATGCAAAAGTGAATTGCCCCAATGCGGCCATCATGTGTGCAGCCCTCCATCAATCTATGTCTGAGAGCGACGACATGCGGCGGCCCTGTTTGTCGCGCTCGCGTTTGTCCAGCTCGGCGGCCACCGCCTTGGCCACCGCTTGCGGGTCCATACCCGGCGCCGCATTGATCGTGATGACGATGGACGTTCCGCCGCCGTCAGCACCCCCTGCAGGGCCGACTCCGGCCCCACCCATGCCCTGCCCCGCCATCACTGGCGACATGGCCACCATCGAGCCCGCAGCCATGGCCACAGCTGCATTGCGCACCATTCCAGCGCCGCCGCTGATGCCCTGCGCCGCGCCCTCGCTCACGTAGCCGCCCAGCTCCATGAAAACGCGGCTCGGGCTGTGAATGCCTAGCTTTTGCTTGAACCAATCGACAGCGTCACCCGCCGCCATGCTGATCGAATCGCGCACTGACTGGATGCGGCTTGTGATGCCGTTGGCAATACCTTGCACGATGGACGCGCCCGCATCAAATGCACGCATGGCCAGCCCGGCCACGAACTGCAGGCCAGAGGCAGCAGCAGCGCCCATATCCTGAATCAGCAGCTTGAAGCCACCCTTCACGTCTTCCCAACGTTGGTACAGCATGACGGCCGCCGTGATGAGCAGGCCCACCGGCCCCAAGAAACGCAGCATCACCATGCCCATGCGCGCCACCATCGGCAAATAGGTGGCCAGCGTGCCAATCCACGCGCCCAGCCACTGCGATGCACGCAGCAACCACGGACCAGCCGCACCCGCCGCGCGCCCCAGCAATCCCCACATGCGGCCCAGCAGGCCCATGGCAGGCGTGGCACCTGCCGCAGCAGCGCGCACGCCCACCATGTTGAGCAGGAAACGCGACAGCATGAATCGCGCGATGAACATGGGGCCGAACATGGTCGCCACCGCCACACCCACGGTGCCCAGCACCGTGGCCAGCGCCCCGGCACCGATCACCACCCTGAGAATGCCACTGACCACAGCGGGATTTTTTTGCATCCACTGGGTGAGCTTTTCGAGCCACGGATTCACGGCCTTGAGCACATCGAGAATCGCCACCTTCAACGGTTCGCCCGCAATGGCCAGCGCATTGAACATACGGTTTTTCTGCATCTGCAGTTGGGCACTGAGCGCAGAATTGCGTGCAGATGCTTCGCGCGCCATGCTGCCTTTGGCCTCGGCGCTGTTGGCAAGACCGATTTGGCGGCGCAGTTCCTCGGTGTTGGTCACCAGCTTGGCCAGGCGGCCCACATGCTCCTTTCCCGCCAGCTCGGCCATCACGCCCAACTGCTCTTTCTTCGGGATTTTCTTGATCGCCTCCGCCACTTGCAGCATCGTGCCCACGGCGTCCTTGGACATCCCTTCCTGCATCTGCTCAGGTGTCATGCCAATTTCACGGACTGCCCCTTGAAACTTCTTGGTGCCCTTGGTCGCCGCCGCGAAGTTTGTGAAGATCGCCTTCACGCCCGTACCCGCCGTTTCTTCCGTTTCGCCGGAGGTCAACAACGTGCTTCCCAGCGCTGCCATGTTCTCGCCCGTGATGCCGACCGTGCCCGCAACACCGCCAACACGGTTCAAGAAACCAATGATGTCGCTACCCTTGCTGATCGCGTTGTCATCAAGGTAGTTGATGGTATCTGCCAACCCGCGAATCTCCGTGATTGGCATCTTCAAGTTGTTGGCAATCTTGCCCATGCTCTCCGCGATCTCGTCTGGGGTCGCGTCGAATGCCGTCGCAATCTCGCTGGCCATCTCCACGAACATGGCGAGCTTGTCTTTCGGCACCTCCATGCGCGCGGCCGCCGTGTACATCTCAGCGATCTGCACAGTAGATTGCGGAATGCGTGTGGACAGTTCGCGAATCTCGCGCTCAGCCGTCCGGTAGACCTCCGTCAGATTTCCCTGCGCGTCGCGCGCGCCCTGCACTTGTCGCTGAACACCCATCATGGCGTCTTCATGCTTCATGAAGGCATCGACCGGAGCCAACCCCGTTTGCATGACCCGTTTTCCGACGTGCGCACCAGCCGCCGCCGTCGCGCCAACCATTGCCAAGCGGCCCATGGTTTTGCCGTGAACGGCGTTCAGCTTGGACAGTGCTTGCTGCTTGGCGGACAGCTTGTCCAGCTCGGCGCGCTGGCGCTCCATGGCCTTGGTGGTTGATTCGATGCTTCCTTTGATGCGGTCCTGCGCAGCGCTCAGACTGCCATTGACGCCCATGGCATTCAATGAAGTCCGCGCACTCGCCGCAACGGCGCGTTGCTTCTCCATCGCCGCCGTTAGCTTGCGCACGCCCTCGGTCTGCGTCTTGAGCTGCGCCTCGGACGCCGTGCCGCTGCGCCGTGCAGAATCGAGCAGCGCCTGCTTGACCTTCAATTCATTGTTGAGGCGCGCAAACTCCGCAGCCTGCTTTTGCACATTGGCAATAGCGCCTTGCTGATCATTCAGCGCCTTGAGTTCGGCGCGTGTTTTCTTGAGTGCAGAGGATGTTTCGGCGCTGGCCCGCGCCACACCCTTGAGCGGGGCCGTGACCCGGTCCACGGCCGCCATAAGGACTTCAAGCCGCAGGCGGTCAACCATGGCGCACCCCCTGCGCCACGGCCTGGCGTGTCAGTTGATGGGCGGAAGCCCTGCAGTTTTGCGCGACGAACGAATCAGATCGTCGATTTCGTCCAGCTCGCGCTTGGACATCGCTGGTTCCAGCGTGGGCTCTTGGAACACCCATTGCGCGGCACGCTTGGCCGCCATGCCCGCAAAGTAGGCGTACATCACCCCGGCGCCAAGGATGGCGAACAGGGCCAGCACTGCGATGGTGACGATGATGAAGGTGTCCATGGGTTCGCATATTACCGCCAATCGAAAAATCTACTCGGGCGGCGCATGCATTGCGTTGTGTCGCTCCACAGCCAGGTGCCGCCAGTGCATCAGCTCGCCCAGTTCCATGGCATCCATGACCTGCGGCGTCCAATGAAACAGCATGGCCACGTCGGCCATGGCCGCCTCTACGCAGTCGGGGAGGCCATGTCCGCCTTCGAGGCGAAAAAACCCGTGATCTCCACGGCGCAATTGATCAGGTCGGCCACATCCATCTCGGCCACTTCGTGCTTGAGCAGCGATGGCACCGTGATGCGCAGCAGCAACTCCGCCACGGCATCGGTCTTCATCATCGACACTTCGCCCAGCGACAGGCCGCGCAGGTCGCCGGTGCGCGGCTTCATCAGCTGAATACTGGTGATGGTCTGCTCGCCGCGCTGGATTGGCGTTTCCAGCGTGAGGGTCACGAATTTGCGCGCAGCGGCGACGGCGATGGCTGCAGGCACTGGAATAGGTGTCGGCGCCTGCGTCGGTGCGGCGTTTTCGTTGGATTGCTTTGCAGTGCTCATGATTGGCTCTCGGTGCTTTGAATAAAAAAGGCGGCGGGCGGCAACGACGCACACCCGCCGCAAACCATGCGCACCGGCTTGACCCAAGCGCGCATGACAGCTTGGCAGCTGCGTTCTGTTCGGTCAGATGCCCAACGCGGTGCGCGTTGCAGCCATGTTGTCCACGCCGTCCACGATCTCGATCATGTTCACCAGATCGATTTCGAATTCAACCTTGCCGTCCACCACCTGCTTGTAGTAGCTCAGCACGTACTTGTAAGACGGCTCCAGCTTGTCTCCCGCCTTGGCGGTGCCTTGGTCGAGCTCTTCAATGCGACCGCGCCCAGTGACCTCCACGGCAGTGACCGCGCCGGTTTCATCGGTCTGGATGGCACCCACGAAACGCAGCAGCTCGGCGTTGTGCAGCGGAGAACCCCACTTCGATGCAAGGCCCTTCATCCAGCCCGCGCCCTTGATCTCCATTTCCAGCGTCCCATCGACGCCGAAATCGAGCTTGACCTCTCCACCCATGCCGCCGGAGCGGTGGCCTTCCATCTTGCGTTTGAGCTTCGGGATGACGATTTCCGTCACCTCTCCCCGGTAGTCGGTGCCGTTCACGAAGACGACAAAATTTTTCAGTTTGCGCGGCAGTGCCATGGCTATTCCTTGATATGAGTTTCAGGCGGCCCGGCTCAGCTGCCGGTAGAAACGCGCAGAGCCCAGTCGGCCCAGTACTGGTCCGTGATGCGCTGGCGCAATGTCAGGTCTTCCAGCGGCGGCAGCGGCGTGTAGTCGTAATCGATGATCAGCTTGCCGGACTTGAGCGATTCGGTGGTGTTCACTTCTTCGTTGATCCACGCTTTGCCATCCAGGATGTACTGCAGCGCCTTCAACTGGCGCAACCGGGTGTTGATGCCTTCGAGAATGTCCTTGGTGAGGCTCGGCGTCATAGGCTTGTCGATGAACTCGAAGTGCCCTTCCGCCATCGTGTCGGCCAACACATGCGCAGTTCGCGCCGCAGTTTCGAACGAGAAGTTTTCATCGCTGCTGCAGGTGCGGCTACCCCAGATGCGATAGCCCTGCTTGCGAATCAGCGTGGTGACGTTCCCCTCGTTCAGCAGCGTTGCATCGCTGGCCGGGTTCTGCAGATCGAAAAACACATCCTTGGCAATGCCGGTAGGGCCGTTCACTGCGACATTGGAAATGCTCTTGTGCCAGCCCTGCGTCTGGTCGATGTAGGCACGCATGCCGAGCGCGTAAGCCACCACCGGCACTTCAACCGCCTTGTTTTCGACGGTGCTCCAGCGGGTGAAGTTAGGCCACAGCACCATGGTTTCGCGCTTGCTGAACCCTTGCTGATATCCCAGCACTTCGCTCACGTCTTCGGCGCCGTGGCCGTACACGTAGGCCATCGCGCGCAGCTTCTCGGCCACGGACGTGAGCGCTTCGGCCACGGGCTTGGTATCCAGACCGGGCGCGCCGAGAATGCGGGGCTTCACGCCGAGCTGCTGCTCGGCCGTAAGCAGCGCCTGAATGCCAGTGCGCTGGCCGCCCACGTAGTCACCCACCACCTTGCTGGTCTGGTCTGCTGCGCGTTCCTCATCGGTTGCGCCTTCGCCATCCGCCACGCGCACGATGACTATCACCGGGCGTGCATTGTCTGCAATGCAGGACAGGGCCATGGACAACGTGCCGAGCGTGCCCGCTGCGGCCTGGGCCTTCGAGATGGATGTGAACAGCACGGGCTTGTTCAGCGGGAACACCGTCGCATCCGCATCGCTTGCCGTGGCCACCAAGCCGACGATGGCAGTGGACACGGTGCGCAGGGTGTTGGTTCCCTCGTTGATTTCAACGACGCGGACGCCGTGGTGGTAGTCAGTGACAGCCATGGTTTGATACTCCGTTGGTGATCTCAGGCGCTGGCCACGTTGGCGGTGGCGTCTTCGCCCTTCCAGCGAAGCAGCGAGAAAGTGACGTTGACCACCGGCAGGCGAGCACGCCCCATGTACTGGTGGTTGACCTTGTAGCCGTAGTTGGTGCGCAGGCAGAACTTGCCCAAACGCTTGGACCGGAAGAACTGGTAGACGCCTGCGTTTTCCAGCAGATACCAGCCCTCGATCTCGCGGCCTGCATCAGTGTTGCCCCAGCTCTGCACCGGTCCGGCCAGATCGGACTTGACGCCCAACTGCGCAGCCAGCCAGCTGGCACGATTGCGCCAGCCCAGCCACACAAGGCGCGCCCAGTAGCTGCGCGGGTGATGGCCCTTGGCCCAGTAGCACAGGGCGATGACGTCGGCGGCGTTGTCCTCTGGCACGCGGTCGGGCTTGCCGATGCCAGTCACTAGGTCAGGGCTCCACGTCAGGCCCGCGTCGCCGTTGATTGATACGTCGTTATCCCACCAGCGGAACAGGCGCGGTAGTTTATCGTCTCCCCACTTCGTGAACAGCAATGCGATGGGCACCACAATGGGTGCCAAAAGAGCAGGCAAGGTGACCAGCGCGCCGCGAACCGCGACAGGCAAAAAGCAGCTCGCTGCCTTGACGCGATGCTCCCATGGCATGCCCTGCAGACTGAGCACCGCGACGATGGGAAAGATGCACCAAGCGAGATAGAGAAATGCCAGCACGTAGAGCGCGGCGGGCAACCAAGAAGGCATTGGATTTCCTTGATAGAAACAATGCAGTCATGGTGCCCACGCGCGTGCGGATGCGCCAGTAATGCGCCCTGTGGCTGACGCTTGAACAGAACGACGGGCTACGCCGCCGCGTAGGGAAATGAGCGGCCCGCTCCCCAGATGATACGGACGGCACCGACGCCACCTTGAGCCTCTGGCGTACTATTCGACGCACTCCCCCCGCCGCCGTAAGCGCCGCCGACCGCGGTGTAGTCAGATGCTCCGCCAGCACCACCTTGACCGCCGCCGCCCCCCACGCCCGGACCTACGGTATCCGACGTCCCCGAAATCACGCCCTTCAAGCCAACACCACCACCACCGCCCTTGCGGTAGTTGGCGTCCACCCCGCCGCCACCACCGCCTCCAGTCGTGCTACCGACACCCGAATAATTTGTGGAGCCACCTTGCCCACCCGCATGCAGATATCCGCCCGCCCCGCCACCACCAGAACCAGCTGCGCCGTATCCGCCGCCACCAGCCCCACCTCCATCGAAGTTTCCAGAACGACTACCGCCACTAGATGATGGAACGTTCGGCGGGCCGAAGTAGCCGTTACCAGCCTGATATACGACACCCCCAATAGTCACCGATGTGTTTCCAGATGCGGCTGAATTGAATCGCACTTGGATAACTTGCCCCGGCGTGACAGCAACGTTGTTCTTCCATCCCAACGCACCCCCACCGCCAGATCCGTCGAACGTGCCGTTACCACCGCGCCCCACAGCCACAAAGCAAATAGAGGTAACGCCCGCTGGCACCGTGAAATCAGCATTTGCCGTGTATGTTGCTTCGCCCGCTGCGGCCTTTCCGTGAAACTGGGATAGCGAGATCGCGCCAGAGGCCGGAATGCCTGAAACGATGCCGTAATACTCACTCAATTCATGCGGTGCAGATCCGCCAAACTCCTGGGCAATCTGCAGCAACGAGATGGGGCCGGACGATGGCAATGCCATTTCAAACGCCCCATCCAGATTGGAAATCAATCGCCATGAGGGCCGGAATGTTGCCGGTCACATCGACCTGCTCGCGCAGCACCCGCTCACGCGCGAAACACGATTGAACGTGACGAAAAACAGCTGTTCCGAACTGCATGATTTCAGCAGCACCCAGCGTAACAAAGCCGTTTTCAGCCTTCCACTCGATCATGGTTTCCGGGTCGGCCAAGGCGTGCGAATGCGCCCCGGTGATGGTGGATTGCGATTCACGATCCGTGAGCACGCGCGCCCCGCCCACGGTGATGCCTCCGGTTTCCTTGTCGTACCGTACGCGGGCAATCTCGGCCTTCATACGCTCTTTCAGCTGCTGCAGATTCTGCGGCGAACGCAGATCCATGATGTGTGATTGCCGCACCCATTTCCCATCGATCAAACTCGGCTCACCCACCTGCACGTCCTCAAACCATTCAGGGGAGCGCATCGGCGCAATCACCGGGGCGACTGCGCGGAATGCGGCCGGTAGCGTCTGTACGATCTGCGTGCCTTCCAGTCGCCTCTCTTGCGCTTCAAACCATTCGCGCGGCGGTGCTTGATCCAGTATCCCCGCGTCCAGCTCCACGCCTTCGAGGCACTTCCCATCCGCACAGATCGGCAACGAGACAAGCATTTGCGCAAAGGCCTTCGGCAAATCGGAATGACGAAAAACCACCTCGACCTTTTCAAGGTGTTCCACAACGCGCAACGGTGTGTATGTCAGCGTGCTCATGCCCGCGCCCCTTTCAATGCCTGGACTTCCCGGTCCAGTTCCTTCACGGCCTCAATCAGCGGCGCGACAAGATTTCCATAGGCCACCGTCAGAATGGTGGCCTCGCTGTCTGCGCATGGCTTGCTCTCCAGCACCACCTCTGGAAACACCTCGCGCACCTCCTGCGCGATTACACCCATCTGCCGAGCCTTCGCCGGATCGTCAATGCGAGTGAAGTAGACGCCGCGCAAATCCCTGATGCGCGCCAACGCGTTGAGCACAGGGACGACATTTGTTTTCAGGCGCGCATCCGAGTACGCCGTCACGTTGCTGCTCGACGTCATGTTTCCGCTGGCGTCCAGCGTCCACCGTGCAACGCCTGTGCCCTGAGACCATCCGCCGATGCGGATCGCGTTGTCAGTGTCCAAACCAAAGTTGATCGCATAGGCGCTAGCCCGATGAAAAGAGATCATCGCCGCGTTGGATGCGTCGCCCATTGCCTGCAACTTCGAACCACCCGCGCCCGTGACTGCCCCCACGTTGCTCGCCGTAGTGATCGACCCAGTGAAAGCGCCACCAGCCTTCGGCATGGCGTTTGGATCGGTCGCACTGGCAGCACTCCCGGTGATGTTGATTGGCCAGTTACCGGACGCATCACTGCCGGTGCGCGATGGAACACTCAGAATGGCCCGAGCCCCGGACACCGTTTTGGCACCGGTTCCGCCATTTTCGACACCCACCGTCGCCGTCACATCGAGCTTGGACTGCGCAAGCGCGTTCGCCCTCTGCTCGATCAACGCATCCAACTCCTGCGCACGCTGTGCCAAATTCAGCGCGGCCTGGTGCATCAGGCTGTCAATGCCCGAGATGGCATCGCGCAGCTTGAAAACGTCATATTCAAGGAATGCCGCAGGGTCCGGCAGCGGCAAGCCGTAGTGCCCTGTGATTTCGTTGGCCATGTGTCACCCCTTACAGAATCACCGCGCGCAGATTGCGCACCTTGGGCCGGGCCGTGGTAGTACCGCTTAGCGTCAGTCGCAGGCGCAGCGATTGCGCATTGATGGCTTGTTTTCGATGATGAAGCTCAATCACACCTGCGGTCTGCGCGCTACTGCTCTCCCACGGCACGGCCACCCATGCGCCCGCGTCGTTGAGCTGCGCTTCCACCATCACGCCGGATCCGCCCGGAATATCGCCCTCGAAGATGACGCGCAGATCCGTGCCGCCTGATGATGCGATGGCGGGCGTGATGTAAGTACCCGACTCCAGCAAGCTCCCCACGGCCAGTACGGTGCCGGGCTCCAGTACCGCGCCCAAGCCACTTGCACCCACGCGCATGGTGGCGCTGAGCCGTGCCGTTCCGGTGTGCGGCTCGCTCAACTGCACGGTCTGGCCGGAATCGACATCCATCGATCGCACCACGGCACCGGCCTGAGTCAGCAACTCCAGCTTGTAGGTGATGCGTGCATCACTGGCAGGCTGCTGCGCCCCTGCGTTGACCATCAGGCTGGTTGCATTGACAACGGCTTGCGAACCAATGATCAGCGTCTTGTTCTGCTCGGTGTACCGCACCGCCAACAGCTCGAAGCGAAGCATTCGATTGGCGTAACGCGTGGTGATGCCCGATGCGTTGGTTTGCCAGTAGGTGCCGATGGTGGCCTGCGGCGCAGTCACCCAGCCGCCGGTCTGGTTCTGTTCGCCGTACTGCCCCACATGTACCGACGTGATGGTGTCGGATGCATCGACCACCAAGGCCAGCGGCACATTGGCGGACACCAGCACTGGAGCATCCCACAGGCAGCGCGTAGCCTCGCCATTTGTCTTGATGGCCTGCACGCCGAGGCGCGCACGTGCCATCACGTTGCCGAGCTGCCCGTTTTCATCGAGCATGCACATGGACACCAGCACGTCACCACCAGCGGCCGCAAAAAACAGGTTTGCGCCCGCGCACTGCATCACCGCCGTGGGCGTGATGATTTGGACAATTGAATCAAATGACATAGGTCACCACTCCAGATCCTGCTCCGTAGCCGCCGTACATGGTTGACCAGCGACCGTATGTTTTCAAGGTCAGCACAGCACCGCCCAAATAATTGGCCGAGCCCTTGCTACCGTTCTCGCCCACGAATTCCACTGCCTTCATGCCAATGGAAATATTGGCAGGCACGGTAAACGCACCGTAGACCTCGCCGCGCGCGTTGGCGATCAGAGAGCCACCAGCTACCGGTGTCACCGCCACCGGCACGCCATCAAAAGCCACGCTCGCCAACGGCTCCAGCGGGCGGAAGCCGGACAGACTGAATGTGACCTCGATCTGACGCATATGGACGTTGCTCACGTCGATGGTCGATTTGTCGTACAGCTCATCGAAGGCCGATTGAATGGTGTACCTGCTGGCATTGCGATCAATGGCCAATGGATACGCCTGCGGATATGGTGCCTCCCACCGATCCACGGCAGGCTGCAGCGCAATGGTTGCCGGAAGCTGCCCCGCCGCCCCGCTTGGATTGATGGCCATCGCTCGACTGAAACTCAGCTGGGATACAGCCGCGACAAAGTCATATGCGAGCCCATAGGCCGTGACACCGTCGCCCATCAAAAATGCACCCTCAAATTCATAGAGCTGCAGCGCTTGCCCCGACACCATGGCCGTCTGCTCACGCCCCTGATCTCGCATGGTGTTGTCCATCATCGGATCGGCGAAGTAGCCCTTTTTCAGGCCGCTGTATCGACCCGCCACGTCCGTGGCCAGCCGCAGCTCTGCCAGATCCAGCTCGATGTCATCCATGCGGGTTGCATACGACACCAGCGTGTCCATCTGCACCGTGCGCACGGCGTCGGCCACAGTGCGGCGCGTGTCTGCATCCCACGTCTGCACGACGCTCGCCAACGCCAGCACGCCGCCCGGTACGTCCGGATCTACGGGTTGCCATGTGGCCGGGATGCCCTTGATGATGTCCAGCTCGCCCGCACCGTTCATCACGATTCGGTCGATGCGCTTCATCGCATAGGCATAGTCCACCTGCAAGACGGTCTGCGGCACGCCGCCCTGCACGTCAAATCCGCGCGGCGTCTGGTTCAGCACGTCCTCTGTGCTGATGTAGTCGAAATCCACCGTGTACTCACTGCCCGGCACCACTTCCGCTCCGTCCGGACTCCAATCGACCTGCCCGGCGGTCAGCTTGTAATCCACGTCCTTTTGGTAAGTGGTTCCGCCTTGCTTCACGCTGTTGATCTTGTACACGCTGTTTTCTGGCAACGGATCAGCAGCACCCAGAAACGGGCCGTGCGAGATCTGCGCCACACGGTTGCGCGGAATCTTGACCTTGGCAGGCTGCAGCACCGGCCAGCGGTCGAACTGCACATGCAACAACCCGGCCGTGTCCACGTTGTGCGGCTCACCGCTGATCAGCTCGACATCTGGCACGGCCGCAAACACCACACGGCGGTCCACCGGCTGCTCGACGGCGCGGCCACTGATGCGCGCCGCGCCCGCCGTGACAGCGAACACCTGCCGCCCTTGTTCATCATCGTCCGACTGAATGGTGACCAGCCCGCGCACCACGTAGCTGCCACCCGTGCTGTCTCGGTCGTAACGTTCGATAGCCTGGGTGGTGGCGTTCATCGTTGGCGCTGGCTCGCGAGGCGTCACCACGCCGTCGCGGATGGTCCATACTGGATAGAAATTGCCCGGCTGGCCATCGCCCTGCACGCCCCACGCGGTGGACACCTGCAAGCGGTCCGCACCAAGCTCACCATACCCGGCCGCACCGGCTGCGCGGTTGTACAACGTTGGATCATCCACCGCCGTGACCACGCGCTCACGGTAGAGCACGCCCACATAAACCAGCCCGACGACGGGCACCTGCAGCGATGCTGCAGCCAGATCATGCACCGCGCCCGAAATGTAGATGCCGCCCGCCTCCATCGAGCACTCGCCGGTTTCGGCATTGACCGTGCAGCGCGCGCCCTCGGTGATATCACCGTCGGCAAACAGCACGTCTGCAATGCGGGTGATTCGGTGATCGATGATGGACTGCGCTTCGTTCTGCTCGGCGGATCCCGCCACGCGGTCCGCATGCACCAGCACTTTGGTATAGCCCTTGGCCGCATCGAATCCGTTGTAAATCGTCATATTCAGGCCCTCATAGCGGGATTACGATTTCTTCATTGCCCTTGGTTCCGCCGTCGCGCACCATGCGCGCCCGGAATTCCATTGACCAGATTTCCCCAGCATCTGCGATCTGATCTGGCGAGAGGTATCGCTGACCCGCAGGCACACCGGCAGCGATTTGCGTGCCAAAGAAGACGCCCATCTCGCGAACAGACTCGCCCACTGCGTCATCAAATCCGAACGTAGCGCGAACGAAAAGAAACTGGGATGGCTCAGCGACGCGCTTGTAGAAAATCTTTCCGGGCAACTCAATGTCACCATCAATTTCGGTGGCGGGCACCACGTAGGCCACCTCGGTGGCAAGACGTCGCCCGATTTCATCCATGAGCGCCGCCCTGTCGGAAGGCGTGGCCGGTGGATCGTTCCACACGCCATCACCACGCCCCAACGCTACATGCACCGTCATGGCCATCATGGCTTTGGCCAACATCTTGCGTCCGTTTTGTTGCAGCACTTGCATGCTCTTCACTCCGTTGTTTCGTAATAGTTACTCTGAATGTTTTGAACGCGCCAAGGCGTTGAGTCCCACCGCCCCCGCCATTTGCGATCACCCACAACACGCGGCGTGCATTCGCCCGAAAATGTGACTTCCGCACCCGCCACCTGATGCGCCGTGCGCGCGCTATCACACTGGCTCGCCATCCCCTCGAAGTGAGTGTTTTGCGGCTGCTGCGCTTGATACGGCTGCACCATCGAGCATGTGAACCAGTGCAATACGCCCACGGTAGTGCGATGTACCGCGCCGTCCCAGCGCGAAACGTCCCACCGCATCACATCAGGCCTTCGCATCTGACTGATGTAGGTGAATTCGCTTGCGCACTGCAGCGGCTCCAGCTTGGGCGGGTTGCAAATGGACTGCTGAAATACCGCTTGGCTACCAATGACCACACCGCCGTCGTCGCCCACATCCACAGGCGCACCGCTCACGTTGTCCCAGATCGCTGCATCCCACAACGGCCGGTTGTCCCAACGCAGCATGCGCAGGTCATAGCGATAGAACACCCGGTAAAACGACACATGCAGCGGGATCGTGTTGCGCACGGCATAGGCCATCCGGGCAATGTCGGCATTGCTGACCTCACGCCCCGGATTGATGTGCAAGCGCGCGCCGTCCTCGTCGAGCGTGACGCTGGTGTATCCGAGCCACGACAGCACGCGGCGTACACCAGCAGCGGTGCCGCGCTCGCGCAACCACGGCAGGCCCTGCGCGATCAGCTCACGCGTGTCGTCAAAGTAGCGATCAAATCGGCTGATCTGCCACTGCTGCGCGACCCACGGCAAAAAACTGTCATTGGCCAGCACTGCGGCAGGCTCGATGCCATCGGCCATTGCGCCCCAGCCACGCGGAAACGTGGTGTCAATCACTCGCTCCAGCGTGGTGGATGACGGCGGCAGGATGGTGCGCGGCGTCGTCGTCATGCCACCACCCCGGCATCAATCAATTGCACTACGCCCAGCGCCGGATATTCACCGGCCGCAATGGTGGTGGTGACCGCTGGCGCTGCATCGTCGGGGAACTCCACGGCATGCACGCCATCGACGTGCAGCAGCGTGGTGATGTAGCTGCGCGCCACCGTGCCCGCCAGAATGCCCATGTCGGCAAACGCTGCGGCCAGACGCTGGCGCATCAGCTGCGGCAGGTTGCCCGGCGCGCTGCTGGTGCGCGTGATGCGCGCGGTGATGTTGATGACGTGCGGCTCAGCCACGGCCACGGTGAGCACGACGCCAAGCATGCGGGCGTCATCCGCATTGAGTGCGGAATTGACCAGCTCGCGCACGGCCTGTGCCTGCGCGGCATCCACCACCCACAGCATCACCAGCACTTTGCCCGGCGCGCTTTGCGTGGCGCGTACCGCTCGCACCAATGGCGAGGCGGTCAGCGCCTTGTATTCGTAATACTCACGCGTTCCCTGCGCGCCCATCGCGGCGATGCGCAGTTGCAGGCGCACCCGGAATCGATCATCCGACTCGTCGGCCATACGCTCGACGCCAAACATGGCGGCCAGCTGGTCCAGATCAGCACCCGAGGCAAACGCCAGCAGGTGCGCGCGCGACGCGTCATTGACCCGAGCCCGGAAAAGCAGTTCGCGCAATGCGAACGATTCCAGCAGCTTGACCACCGGGTCAGACTCAAGTTTCAGGATGTCATCAATGCCAGGCAGGTGCGGCCGCATGCGATCCGCGAAATCTGCCTTGCCCTGCGCGAGGATGGTTTCAAACGCCAGCGTTTCGACCACGCTCGGCGGTGCGAGTGTCTGCAGATCAATCACGCAGTTCCCCCAGTCAACGGCACGGACAACGAAAGCGACGAGTCCCGGCCGAATTGCCCGGTGTAGGCGCAATCGATATTGAGCGTGGCGCGACCTGGCACGTCGGCATCTCGCGTGAGCGACATCTTCGAGACCTTGATACGTGGTTCCCAACGCATCAGCGCCGAGGCCACAGCGGAAAACACGCGTGTTTGGGTTGCGAGGTTGTCGGGCTGGTCGATCAGCGCGGGGACAAGACTGCCGTAGGTGCGGCGCATGACGCGGCTACCGATCGGAGTGCTCAGGATGTCGGTGATGCTCTGGCGCACATGTTCGAGCATGTTGATGCGCTGGCCGGTGGTGCGGTTCATCATGGCGCAAGCCCTCCGGGTATGGCGCCACCTGCGCCAGCAGGCACGCCGGACAGCATCACACCCTTGGTGACTTCGGTGTGAACGTGCGTCATCAAACTAATGCCTGCAGCGATCACATCCACATTGGACGTAACAGTGGCCGGGCCGATCTGCAGCGTGGCCGCCCCGGCCTGCAGGGTGATCTGGTTCGGCTTCATCGTGATGCTGCAGCCGTCTCCCACATCCATGCGGAACTCTTGCGGCTCCATGGTGGCGCTGCAGGTGTTCGAAACCTCAGTGCGCAACTTCTTTTCGTGGTGCGTGATGTGCGCCTCGGGCGCGTATTCGGAATAGTCTTTTTCAGACCAGCGCGTGTGCTCCACGGCCTTCTTGTTGCTGGGTGCGGCGTTGGCGTCGGAGTAGAAGCCGAGCAGCACAACGCCCTGCAGCAGGTCACCGCCCGGTGCGATCACCAGACATTGCTCACCGACAACCGGCGGCCACCAATGCGAACCATCCTTGCCAGCTGCGCGGCCGGAGAACCATTGCAACCAGTCGGTGATGTTCTCGCCCATCTGCACGCGGCAGCGCGCGGCCCGAAGATTCACGGCATGCACCACGCCGAGGCCAGCAATGTTTTCCAGCTTGCGGGCCTGTTCCTGCGGTGTGTTTTGCTGCGGTGTTTGCGACATGCACCCACTTTGCCGCCGCGCGCGCGTGAAGGCCAGCGCGGCGGGCTGTGGCTGCGCACATCACATATTGCGGACTAGCTGGCCAGATGCTGCAGCAGCACGTCGCGAATCAGATCGGTGTCAGCATCGCTGATGCCCACCAGCTCGCGTGCTGGGTATCGATAGGCCGGGCCGTGCGGGTTGACGTTGTCGGTTTCACCGAAGTGATGAACGCGCGCGATTCGCTGGGCACGGCTCACGATCTCGACCAGCGCGGACTCAGGCGAGCCGCGCGCCTTCAAATTCTTGGCCGCCCTCATCTTGGCAAAGAGTGGCAGCTTTTGCTTGGCCGCCTGCCGGATGCGACCGGCCTTGCTACGCATTGTGGATGCTGGTGGTTTGCGCGGCTCCCAGCGGTTTCCGTCCGGGTCGGTCTGCGCAGCCATGCGCGCGGCGTTGGCGGCGCGCAGCTTGCGGGCGACGTCTACCGTAATGCGGCGGCGCTGGCTCGGCTGCAGCTTCTGCAGCATGCTCTCGGCCCACGTTTCGAGCGCTTTGAAGTCGGCCATTGTTCAGACCATCAGAAGAAGCGCAGCGACTCGAAGCGCGCGCGCTCTGGCGGGATCTCCATATCCCATTGCGCCAGCAACTGGTCCTTTAGGTATAGCTCCCATCGTTCAGCCATGCCCGCCATGCCTGGCACACCCGGTTCTGGCGGGTGCTCGGCAATCAGTCGCGTTGGGTGATCTTCGTCGGCCTTGACCACCACCCGCTCGGTGACAGGCACGCGAATGGCAATGTCACAGCTCGACAACTCCAGCAATTCCACATTGAACTCCAGACCCTTGGCCTGAGTCTTCGGATTGTCCAGCAGCTCGGATTGATGCACCCGCACCCAAGCCAGCAACGGCACAAACAGCGCATCCGTGTGGCCAACGTAGTTCAGCACCGTGATTTCGATGGTGTATTCGTACTCGAACGAGAGCCCGCCCGCCAACGTGGACACCGTGCGCCCTTCGTGCGCCAGCACGATGAGGTTTTGCGGATCACGCACGAGGTCGGGGTTTGCCGACTCAATGAGCGCTCGCAGGCTCTGCAACTTCCACATGTTGCACCCCCTTCAATCTGGCTTTGTAGCGCTCGACCTCTGCGGCGGCCCCGTTGTATCGGTCGATACAGAAATTGAGATCTCGGATTGCGTCGTCTCCGTCGTCGGTGATGCCGAAAATTTCAACAGCATCCGCTCCGACAAGTTCGGCGCGCGCTTCTTGAGTCCCAGCGGCTCCAGACTGGGCGGTGTTGCCAGTTGGTATGACGGCGGGCACACAAGCGGCGGCCCTGATTGACACGCGCTGAGTGCCAGCGCGCAAAGCGCGATCACGCTCGATCTGCGAAATTTTTGCATTTTCTTTGGCCTCGTTCAGTTGCTTGGTCAACAGGTCTTTTTCATCGCGATGACGTTTCTGGCTGTCGTCGACCTCGCGGATCTGGCGCTGGCGTTCCGTTTCATTGGCCGCGTCCTGCGCTTTCTCTTTTTTCCCCGCCGCCACCATGGCGCGGTCATAGCCCTGCCCCTCTGCCCATGCGTAGAACGCCCACGCCGCGAGCGCAAGGCACGCGCAAAGGATGATGGTCACATCGAGCGTGCCGCGCTGCCTTGGTTTACATGTCATAGCAAGCACGGGTGCCCTCATCCTGCAGGTCTTTCAAACATGCCTTGAACGCGGCACGCTCGCGCGCGTCTGTCATTCCGCACTCTTCCAGCACATCACCCGCCTCCTCGTACCATGCAGAGGCCATGTCCGCTTCGTCAAGCGCGATATTCAACAGCCTGCAGCCGCTGGCCGCTGACTGCGCCGGGACCACAGTGCATCCCGACATGCCGATCAGCGCGACAGCGATTGCAATGAGTAAAAGTATGCGTTTCATTTCTGCATCTCCATACATGCCGCAATGCGGCGCTCTTGCCGAAGCCAAACACCTCTACAGCCTTGCGGCCCCCAGTTGACCGGCAGGCGGCAATCACGGCCTGCCTGAAAACGCCAAGCCTCTAACGCCTGGCACGCGCCGACGTAGTCACCACGCAGCAACCATGTGCGCGGGCTTTGCGGCTTGGTCCAGTTGCCATAGCCAAACTGGCCGAGAAAATCCATGTAGAGATCGAACTCGCCCTGCAACAGAACCACGTCCGGCAACGACTTGATAAGGCGCTTTTCATCCTCGGCCGCAAGTCCGCGCGCAAGCTGGGACGCACGCTCTCGCGTGATCGGCGGATCTGTCATGCGCACGGGCGTGCCATCTTCATAGCGCGTGGAGCCGTGGCCAATCGTTGGCACATCGCCCTTGGTCGGGATGTATGGGTTCGCACCGAACCCCTCGTTCGCCTTCCACGTACCGAACCCGGCCGCCGACAGCGTGAGCGCCGTGACGATCACGCGAACAACCGATTGCCGTGCCTGCTCCATTACTCGCCCTTCACCGGCGTGCCCTGCGCGGCCTTGCGCCAGCGGTACAGCAACCACCCGATTTGCAACAGCAGATAAACGATGGTCAGTGTTCCGACCGTTGCATTGATCGACCAGCCTTGCGCCACCGATGTGGTGACCACGGCAACGGGCGGCGATGCCTTGGCGCTTTCAACTGCGATATCTCTGATCATTTCTTTGCTCATGTTCTCAGTCCCACAGATAAACCCGCTCTTGCACCGGCTCGGCCGACTCCACCACCCGCACGGGATGCCCCTCCGGCAGATCGGTCGCGATCTTTGCCAAGCCCGGATTGGCTTCGAGCGTGGCCTCAAGATTGCCCGCCGTTTTTCCCAGCGTGCGCCACATCAGTGCATCAAGCACCTCGTGCTGATGTGCACGGACCGTGGCGCTCTGGTTGCTGGTGACGGCGCTCATATCAATTCCGCGATCACGCGCGAGCGGCTTTGCAGATCGGCAATGGCAAAGCGCAATCTCTGGTTGAAACCGGAGACGCGCACCTCGACCCCGCTTGTTACCCGGGCCTCCTTGCCCGCACCCTGCGGCAGCGTGGCCATGTCGCGCGCCACCTCGGCGGTTTCGGCCAACACGTGCCACTTGATGGCGTGGCGGTATTGCTTGAGGCGCACGCTCTCGCGTTCGGCACCAGTTCCGATAGTGGCGGCAGGCACGTCGCCCAACGTCGCGTAGCCCTGCGATTCCTGCAGCTCGCGCCAGTCCCGCAACTCGGCGTTGATGGCCCAAATGGCGGCCTCTATGGCCTCACGCATTCGCGGCGTGGTCACGGTGGATTCAATGCGCGAGTCGGCCCGCAGACGCTCGCAATCGATGTCCGGGAAAAAGCCGTCATTCATCACCACGCCCTCTTCCTGCTTGAGCGGTGGATTCACATGCGGTGCAACGAATGACATGGGGCCTTCTTCCGGATCGGTGTAGGTGTGGCGGTGGCCCTGGGCTTCGGCATATGCAAATCAATGCTGCTTTGCCCAGGGGCCGCCACGGCGCGGGGTACGCTCGGTTTCGAGCAACTGGCTCGGGCTATTTCTTGACCCGACGCTCCAATCGCTCAATGTCTTTTTTCACGCCCACGAGCTTGTCCAGCTCGATGGCTCGCTGCAGGTATGGCAATGCCTGCTCGCACACCTCTGGCGAGAGGCTGGCAATGTCCGCATCGCTGGTACTGGTCTTGCCCACCAGCGCCCAGCCAGCGGCCTTGCACAGGCGTGCCTTCGGCTGGTCTGGCGTGTCGGCTGCACTGGTCATTTCCATGACGCGCCGGACGGTCTGCAGTGCCTCATCGCCCACCAGCTTCCCGTCACACACGGCGGTGGAAATTTCGTCCTGCAGGATCGTGGCCACGTTGCGCCTGTAGTCGTCTGGCGGATTGACACCAGCGGCCAGCATGTACTCGGCGATGTCGATGCCGCGCGCATAAAGGCCCGCGTCCAGACTCCAGACCATGGCATATGCAATCACCTGATCTTGAGTGCCTGGCCGCGACTGCAACACGCCATCGACATAGGCGTCATACAGCGGAAGTAGCTTGCGCTTGGCATCCACCTTCATTTCGATGGACTTGATTTCCTTGAGATCACTGCGGTGCTGCCGAAGCTGCATCATCATCAGCTCGAAGGCTTCGCCCACCGTTTCGCCGTGGACGTTTGCAGCATCGGCCTGCGCCTGCTGCTGTGCGGCGCTCTTGTGCATAAAGCTGCGCTGCGCTGGTGTCTGTCGCATGTTGATGTTCCCCGCGTTTGTGTGGCAGCTGGCAAATAGCGGCCCCTTTTTTAGGGCGGGCTATTTGCCAGCGTTGTCGCTCAGTCCTGCAGCTCGATGTTCTCGATCAACGCGAACTTGCCCAGGTCTTCCACCACGAAGGCGTCATTGCTGCTTTCGTAGGTCTCGATGCGGTCTGCCTCTGGCGCCTCCTTGACGTGGCGACGGCGGCCACCTTGCTGCCAGTAGATGGACAGATTGCTAAGGCTGGTGATTGCAATCTTTCCCTCCGGCATAAATGGCACGGTGATGGCCTGCAGTTCACCCAAGCGCTTCTGACTGCGAACAATGCTGGCCGCCAGAATTTCTGTCGGTGCGTTCTGATCATTAACCAGCGGGAACAGCTTGTCATGCATCAGACCGCGCCCCACGATGGCCACCAGATCACCGGCCCCGACATGCCACGTTTCCAACAACGTGTTGGCCACGTCGTAGACCAGCCCGTCGAGATTGGCGTAGTCCGCGCCAGCGCCCGTGCCCACGACCACCTTGCCCGCCGCATTGGTTCCGCTGGAGCCATCGAGAACACGCTGCGCGGCATTCTCACGCACGTACTGCAGCCAGCCCTTGTTCACGTCCTGCAGCAGCGGATTTGCCGCGCGATTCGTAGTGACCGCCACACTGGTGCCGTTGAATCCGATCATGATGCGGTCGAGCGCGCAGCGTTGCTGGATCGCCTGCGACAGCAGCAGCTGGAACTTGTTTCCGAACTTGGCCCACATGTCGAGCTTGGGATAGCGCACATGCGTGTCATAGTTGGTCTGCGCGCACAGATATTTCTGATCGTTCATCGCGCTGACATCGCGCGTTTGACGACGGCCAGCGCCGGACGTATCAGTGCGGCTCGCGATGGGTCCATCGACGCCAATGCCGAGCGTTTCACCCATCATTTCATCGACTGGGACGATGTTGATGGATTTCAGGAATGCGCTGCTTTCCTGAATGCGGGCTTCGAGTCGCTGCTGCACAGTCGGCTCGACCGCGAACTTCACGGATGCGTCGCTGATCCCGTTCAGTCGCGCCTGATTTTCAAGGTACTGATTGAGCAGGATGCGGGTTTCGTTTCTCATGGTCTGGTCCCTAAAGGAAATCGATTTGATTCGGTGGATGCGGTACTGCGGTGTGGGCTTTTAATCGGCTTCTCGATCAGCAATCAGCCACGGCGTCGCTGGTTTCCGATCCCGTCGCGGCCGGTCGCTTGGTTCCGCTGCCGTCCTGCTTGCTCAGCTTTTCGGTTTGGTCATCGAGTGCCGCCTGCAGCTTGGTGAACTTCTTGTTCAGAGCCTTGTTTTCGGACTCCAGCTTGTCTACGCGCCCCTGCAAGTCCTCAACCGATTCGGCTGTTTCTTCCATCACTTCGGCGGCCTGCGCGCTGAACTTCTCGGTGTCTTCCTGGCGGCCGTTCAGCTTGCGGAACTTGCCCAGCACCTTGGAGAGCACGCTCGCCCTTTTGGCCGCTGGTTCAGGCCGCGTGTCATCGTCGTCATCGTCGTCTTCTTCTTCATCACCGTAGTCAAGCTCGGTTGCGATGAAGCCACTGGAAAAACGCTTCTTGTCTTTCTCCGCCGAGAATTTCAGCGTTTCAGTGCCGAGACTTGCAGGCTCATCCGTCACGGCTACACCAGTCATGTAAGCCTCGCCCGTGTCCGCGAATTCGGGCACGATTTCAGCGGACGAATACACCTTCTTGCCGCGCTTGTTGAGCTTCACGAGGTCATCGAGCGGAGCGATGGCGGCATAGAGAGCCATCTTTCCATCGAGCTTTCCGCCCTTGATCACTTCGGCCTTCAGCTCGATCACGTCGCCCTGGGCACTGAAAGGAGAGTCCGCGCTATAGCTGCGCATGTGCTCCACCCAGACACGCGCGCCGTATACCTCAGGGTCATAGTTGGCGGCGGCTTGCGTCAGCCATGCGCGTTTGATGGAGCGGCCGTCAATGGTTGCGCCTTCAACAGCTACGCGGAAAAATTTCTTTGCCATTTGCGGCCCTCGGTGATGAAAGTTGATTCACCGCCTATGTTCCGCATATGGCTCATGCGCTGCAATTGGCGCGCACTGTGGCTGCGCACATCACATTTTTACGTTGTCGATTTCCGCGCGCGCGCGACAGACACTGGCAAGCATGACAAAGCAAGTCGCGCAGGACAACGCCGCGCCCAAAGCCCAACGCATCAAGGCCAATCCATCCAAAACAACGATGGCCCGGCAAGCCGCCGCATTGCACGACCAGGTGGTAAGCCAATTCAACGGCCTGCCCAAAGGTGATACCAGTCCGGTGAATTACGGCGGCGCAGGCAAGCGACGCGATGCACGCGGGCTGTACTGGCAAGGTTGGAAACTGTCGCACATTTCCG
Source organism: Diaphorobacter sp. HDW4A (assembly GCF_011305995.1). Lineage (GTDB taxonomy): Bacteria > Pseudomonadota > Gammaproteobacteria > Burkholderiales > Burkholderiaceae_C > Diaphorobacter_A. The sequence continues at coordinate 2,997,584 of NZ_CP049910.1, forward strand.
AGCACCTTGGTATTCCACGCGGCACCTTGCACGGCTGGCTTAAGTCAGAGAAGTGGAACGATGCGACGCCCACGCACCGCGTGGAATGCACGCTCGAAGCGCGCCTTGTCTGCCTCATCATGAAAGAGCAGAAGACGGGTGGAGACTTCAAGGAAATCGACCTGCTCAGCCGACAAGCTGAGCGCCTTGCGCGCATCGGCAAGTATGAGACGACCGGGCGTGAAGTTGATCTGAATCCGAACATCGAACGGCGGAACGCTGCGCCAAAAAAGCAGCCATCCAGAAATTTCCTTACCGATGAGCACATCGAACAGCTGAAATCGGCGTTCCTCGATAGCCTGTTCAAGTATCAGTTGCAGTGGTGGCATAGCAGCCAGCAACGCACCCGCAGCATTCTGAAATCGCGACAAATCGGCGCCACTTGGTACTTTGCTCGCGAAGCCCTGATTGACGCACTAGAGACAGGCCGCAACCAGATTTTTCTCTCTGCCAGCAAGTCGCAGGCGCACATTTTCAAGCAGTACATCACATCGTTTGTCTACGATGTGTGCGGCGTTGAACTCAAGGGCGATCCCATCGTGCTGGCCAACGGTGCAACGCTGTATTTCCTCGGCAGCAACGCGCGCACCGCGCAGGGCTACCACGGCAATTTCTATTTTGATGAGTTCTTTTGGACGACCGATTTCGAGCGCCTCAACAAGGTGGCCAGCGGCATGGCCATGCACAAGAAATGGCGCAAGACGTATTTCTCGACACCCTCCAGCATCCAGCATGCCGCCTATGCGTTTTGGAGCGGCGAACGCCTCAAGAAGAAATCAAAGATCGAGGTGGACATCACACATGCAAAACTCGCTACCGGCTTCACCGGCGAGGATCGCATGTGGCGCAACATCGTCACCATCGTTGACGCGCTCAATGGTGGCTGCGATCTATTCGACCTGGCCGAGTTGCAGCTCGAATACTCGGATGAAGAATTCGCCAATCTGCTCATGTGCGGGTTTGTCGACGATTCGTTCTCTGTGTTCCCCATGTCCGATCTGCAGCCCTGCATGGTGGACAGCTGGGAAATCTGGAAGGACTTCAAGCAGTTCGCACAGCGCCCTCTTGGATATGCGCCGGTTTGGATTGGCTACGACCCCAGCCAAACGGGTGACAGCGCTGGACTTGTCGTCGTCGCACCACCAGCGAAGACAGGCGGTTCGTTTCGCGTGCTCGAAACACTGCAATTCAAGGGCGCGGATTTCGAGGCCCAAGCGGACGCCATCAAGAAGGTGACCCAACGCTACAACGTCGAGCACATCACCATCGACACCACTGGCATCGGCGCTGCAGTGCATGAGCTGGTGCGCAAGTTCTACCCACGCGCACGCGGCATCAACTACAGCGTAGACAGCAAGACCATGCTGGTGCTCAAGGGTCAGCAGGTGATCAGGTCCGGCCGCTTGGAATTCGACGCAGACAAACGCGAGCTGATGAGTCACCTCATGTCGATCAAGCGCGAACTGACACCTAGTGGCCGAAGCGTCACCTACTCCGCAGGCCGCAGCAAGACTACGGGCCACGCTGATCTCGGGTGGTCATTGCTCAATGCGTTGAGCAATGAGCCATTGGACGCAGGCACCGACATGGCCACCAGTACCGGCCGCTCTTTCATCACCGTATCAGATTGACCCATGCCAAAACGCAAACGCCAATATCGCAAGCAGCACACCAACGACGCTACGCCGCAGCCCACCGACAGTCCGAACACTCGCGGCGGCCAATCAGAGTCGTTCACTTTCCAGCTTGGAGACCCCGAGCCCGTTATCGGTGGCCGGTCGGCCCTGCTCGAATACGCCGAGTGCATGGAAAACGGCGACTACTACGAGCCGCCGGTTAGCCTGGCATCGTTGGCTCGGTTGCTGCGCATCGGCGCGCATCACGAAAGCGCGCTGCGGTTCAAGGTGAATGTGCTCACCAGCACGTTTGTGCCGTCGCAGTGGATGAGCGCCGACACATTCCGCGCGCTAGCGCTTGACTATCTGGTGCTAGGGAATGGCTATCTCGAAAAGCGATTCAACCGGCTGGGCGGCCTGCTCGAATTGCTCCCATGCCTGGGCAAGTACATGCGGCGCGGCATTGAACCAGATCGCAACTTCTTTGTCACGGACATGAAAAGTCCGCACGAATTCGAGCGTGGCTCAATTGTTCATCTCCGCGAGCCCGATCTGCACCAAGAAGTCTACGGACTCCCCCTTACCTTGGCGCGCTTCAATCCGCGATCCTCAATGAGAGCGCAACGCTGTTCCGCCGCCGATACTTCGCCAATGGTGCGCACGCTGGCTTCATCTTGTATGTGACCGACGAGGCACAGAACCAAGACGACATTGACAAGCTGCGCATGCAGCTGACCAACACCAAGGGGGCAGGGAACTTTCGCAACGTCTTCTACTATGCGCCAGGTGGCGCCAAGGATGGCGTGCAACTGATCCCCATCAGCGAAGTGGCCGCGAAGGACGACTTCTTGAACATCAAGAATTGCAGCCGCGACGACATACTGGCAGCGCATCGCGTGCCGCCCCAGCTTATGGGCATGCTACCCAACAGCACCGGCGGCTTCGGTGACGTGGAGAAAGCAGCGATGGTGTTCGCACGCAACGAGATAGCGCCGCTGCAGGCCACCATGGCGCACGCCATCAACACGCAGGCAGGGCGCACGGTCTGCACGTTCAAGCCGTACCAGTTGACCGACGCACCCGCCGCGAACTGACGGCCACCGCAAGCCACCCACAAGCCCGCCTAGCGCGGGCTTTCTTTCACCCACCCCACGCCCTCACCACCCCTCAGCAGGCCCGCCACGGCCCGCGTGGCAGGCCCACGCCCCACGCTCGCACCTCGCCCCGGCCCTGCCGCCCGCCCGGACCCCCATCAAGACCGAAAGCGCGCCGACGAGACCCCGCCGCGCCGGCACGCTAAATAGGTCGCTTTTGTCGGCCCTGTCGATCTACCAGCCAGCCAAGCCCAGCAACGCGCCGCGCGCAGTTTTGGGGTACTCTTTCGCGCCGGGAATCGTCGGGTTTTGGCATATGGCACTCACCTCGAATCCACCCATTCGCAGAAATGACCGACAAGGCCCGAAATCGAGTCGCCACGCGGTCATTTCTTGATGGTCCATACCATGGCCTATAACGACATGGAAAAGTGTACAGACGGCTTGCTTTCTATGTTTGCGGCTCCTGCTCTCCTCCGCCTGCCATGGCGATGTTGGGCATCAACACCCAAGGCAACAGACGCTCCAAGCGCATGCACGCACTCCTTTTCTTGGTATCCGGTACAGGGAGATGCCAGGCTGATGCCAAATTGGGATTCATCCTGCATCGATATGTGAAGCAAACTCCGTAGATGCAAATGTATCAGAAACGGATGCTTGAGGGGTGTCTGCCAAACCCACTCCTCCCACTCATCTTCCCGACCCGGACAACCTGCGCGATGTGTTTGCGTACTGGGTGCGTCTCAAACGAGTCGAGAAAGGCTGGTCGCAGGAGCGCCTGGCGCTGGAGTGCGATTTGGACCGAACCTACGTGTCGGCTGTAGAGCGGTCCCGCTGGAATGTGTCGCTGGCAAACATTGAACGCATAGCGCAAGCGCTGGATGTAAAGGCATGGACATTAATCAAGCCACCTCACTCTGGCCTCTAGTACGTCCATCAGTAGCCAGAGAAAGTTCGATCAAAACTAGCCGAAGGCGAGTAGGTCATGTATCGGAACCTTAAATCCACATCCTCCTTCTCACACCCCCCCTACGGGGTGGATTTTGAAAGTGAATTTCCTCGCCAGTTTTGGCACACCGGCAAGTGATCAGATCGAGACCCGTGCACGGAGGATTTGCGTCGTGCACACGAATCCAACCGCCATTGCCATTCAGCCCAAATCGCTAACCCAGATTGATCTCAAGAAGACGCTTTTGGCAAAGTTCCGCGTACAGCGGGACAAATTTAAGCCCACGGTTTTTTGTGCTTCGGCCAATGCTTTTTAAAACAAAAAAAGAAGGCGATAGGAATGAACCCAGCAATCGCCGGATTCATTCATTCGCTTCTCTCATCCGGCCCTTAGGCTCGTTTCGGCTCAATCACCACGATATCAGCACAACGTCCCTGAAGCCGTTCTCCGTCCACCGAGCAAAGTATGCACCGCCCAACTGCATCCCAAGACACTCGCGCGCCGAACCCACTGCCCCACGGGGCTGCCCAACTGTGACTGACGACCAGTGCAGCCCTGACCATCTCGTCTGAGATGATCCAATGTCGGTCTTCCGGTTCAGGCAGCTTCTGTACCTCTACCCCCACGACCCAAACCCAGCATCCAGCGGGCTCAGAATCGCGACGTTGTGCCCGATGCAATGCCAGCTTCAGCAATGCACATCCGCCGCGCTCCAGCACTCGCGCCAAACAGTTCATCGAAGCCTTCACGATGGCATTGGAATGTCGGATCTCACACGCAGGGAATAGCGCTTCCCATACGACACTGTTGATCGCCTGCTCTGCAAGCTGGAGTTGAACAGCGATGGAGCCCATGGGCCGCTTTGTCATCACTGCTGTGCATCGCCTTAGGCACCATGCCAAACTCTCCAGATGATCCTCCGAATCAGTTCGCTGGGCGTGTTCCGAATCCGGCGGTAAGCTCTGCCAGCGCTTGCGTCCCGATGCTGCGACCACCTGGTACTCCCACACTCCATCAAAACGTATGCCTTGCATGTAGCGATGGGCGAGTCCGAATGCCTTGCCCGCAATTTCAGCCATGCCGGTGACCTCCCACACTCCGAAATGGACGCGTGCCTTGCGCATACGTTCCCTCCCCTGCGTCCTGCTCTGCGCCCTGTCCTACGCCTTGACTTGCGGCTTGCACTGCGGGTGGATAAAACTCCTGGATGATGTCGGTTGCCTCTTGCTCCAGCTCCTCAAACAGTCCGAGCGCGTAGCCTTCTCTGGCCGCTTGGTCCAAAGCCTGCTGATCCTGTCCGATCTTGTGGGCGTCCTGCGCCGCTTGTGCGGCTTGGCTGATGGCCACATCGAGCGGCAGGCCGTCACGAAGTCCTAGATCCGCATAATAGATCGGTGTCCGGTGTGACATTGCCGTGGATTTCGCACGAAGGCGTAGTTCGAGTGGCAGATAGGCCAATAACCCGCCACTGGCGGCTTGCAGGTACTGCATGCGGGTCATCAGGGTACGCAGGGAGTTGATACCCGTGGTGCGCAGCACGAAGGTACTCATGGCATCGGCCTGGTTGCCCAGATGATCAATGCGCAGATGGAAGCGACCAAACGGCTTGCAACCACCTTCGATGGCAAGAGCACACAGGTCGGGGCCTTCGCAGAGGGCTGTTTCGATACCCTTGGCTGTCACCCGCTTGCAGGCCTGTCCGTCTCCGACGCAAATCGGACGAGCGGTTGACCGGTCGAACAGGGTGTAGTTGGCCCGAAGATTCAGGGCAGGATCATTGAACAGTACCCGGATGGGAATGCTGCGAAGCTTGGGCTTGGCCGGTTGCGCATGGCCTATCGGCGCGCTGAGGGGCTCGGTCAATGCCGTCTCTTGCGTCAAAGGCCCTCGGGCACTCTTGCTGGACTGAAGTGACTGGGTTGCCTGCACACGCTTGGCGCGCGTTGCAAGCTTGTCCTGCAAAGTAGGTTTTGTGCCTCCTTCAAACTCTGGCGGAAGCGTTGGGAGCTCAGTGACCTCCACGCCGGTACTCATCAGTGCACGATCAGCAATCTCGGTGCGAAGGATGGCATCCATCGGATGAAGGATCCAGCCCTTGCGACTTTGTACCTGCGTGGTGATGGTGAATTCATCGTCTTTCTCCGGCAATCGCTTGCCGTTGCGTTCCACGACTTTGCCAATGGATATGCGCCCCACTACCGGGGGCGTCATCATCAGGCCTTTGATCATGTATTTCTCCAGACATAAAAAGGCCCCTTGCTCCACTGAAGGGCCAAGGGGCTGGTTGGTGAATTGATTAGTTTTTTGGTTGGCGGCTTTTTGAATGCCCATGTTTTGGGCTGAATCGAATGCTCAGCAAGTCTCCTGCAGCAAGAAACGGCGGGAGCCAGGTTTGGCGATGGTGTAGGTCTTGGCCAGTGCCGGATGCTCCTTCTCGAACAACGCCGCATTGAAGGCTTTGCCGTCTTTGGAGCGTTTCCAGCTCACCGCGCCATGGGTGAAGGTGGCATGTGATGCCGATCCCATACGTTGCTGGATCTGATGCTTGAGCAGTGCTTCTTGTGCCTCCCAGTCCTGCAGGAGTTTGCGCACATGCACCAGTTGAGCGAATGCCCCGCAGGACGGTTCATCCTCGGACAGGTCAACCGTATCTCCGCTGTCCTGTGGATACAAGCTGCGCAAGGCCAAAGCACTGCTGTCAGAGGCATCCGCAGCAGGGGCTTGCCCGGTCTGGACCATTTCCCAAAATTGCGCCTCCAAGGCAATCAACTGGGTGATCATGGTCTCGTCACGCTCGATGCGGTGAATCTGCAGTTCCTGACCGCAGATCAGCACGGCCACATCGGCTGCTTGTTTTCCGGTCACCGCCAATTGGTGCATGACTTGCAGCTGGATGTATTCCGGAACGCCCTCCTTCCACAGTTTGGCGCCGTTGATGCCTGCAGTTTTGCATTCCAGGATTTGCACATCGGACGCACCCACAACTTCCCGGTCGATATTGGCCAGCATCCAGGGGATCTGGGGATGGCCCAACACGGCATTCACGCGTCGCACCCGGTTGCCTGTGCGCTTGGTGTAGTGGGCCGCCACAATGGGCTCGAGCAGGGTGCCCCAGTACATGGGGCTGGTTTCATCGTGTGGATCGATGACAGGCAGGAGATCAGCCTTGCCGGTCTTGTGCATCCACAGCTCCAGCGGGGACTGGTAGGGATTGAGCCCTACGGCCGCCGCAGCATCGGAGCTGCCGATACCTTGGCGCCGTACATCCAGCCAGGTCTCGCGCGGCATATCGCGGGTGGAGACCAGACGCAGCGCAGGACGTCTGGCCTGTGAGGTCGGTATATGTGTAGAAGCAGTTGTCGGCATGATGCCTCCCGTGAAAATAGAGAAAGAAATAGATAAACGTAGGCAAACGCCCCTCCCCAAAACCCTAAGACAAAGCCCTCGCAGCAATGGCGAGGGCTTCAGGTGTGAATACGGCGCTGAGTGGTATTGAAGGGCGCGCGCTGAAAGTGCGCCATAGACGGCGCTGCAGACTGGAGCTCAAGCCACCAGTTGCAAGGCGTGCTCCAGTGCACGCTGCTTGATGGCGGCACCCACGCCGAACCAGGCACTGTCCAACCGGTTGTCCTGGCTGCGGGCTCTGCGCTCGTGATCCACATATTCGGTAATGGAACACAGCAAGCCCCAGGCCGTTCCTTGGGCTGCTGACAGGGTGGCACCGCGTCCATGACCGTCAAAGAGCATCTGGGCCTTTTGCAAGGCCCGTTCATTGGTCAGGCCCGTGGACTGCACTGCTCCGCTGGATCCTGGTTTGTCTGATGCGCAGAGCACCTTCAGGAAGAAGTTCATGGCTTCGTGGCTCTTGACCTTGCGCTCGGCCAAAGTACGCATCTGGTACATGAACGAATCCCACTGTCCCACCGCAATGCCCAGTTGACGCTTGACCGCCTTGGCATCGAAGTTTGTGGAGTGAGGTACTCGTACGGCATTTGATGCACCCTGCAAGGCAATGGCCAAAGTGTTGTTGCAGACTACCCGTACGGTCGTCGGCATAGCAACTGTGGCAAGGGTTCCGTCGCATGACGTCGCCAGCAGCAAATAGCCATGGACAAGGTCATCGCCTTTGAGCGCTGCTGATTTACCGGTGCGTGCCAAAGCCCAGAATTTTCGGCCCGCCTTGAGTACGCCTGCGGTCTCCAGCTCGTAGCCAGCCACTTCGGTAAGATCCCGATAGAACTCCAGCACATCCCGGGGCTGGACCACCTGATAGCGGTTGCTGACCACTGACAGAGGAGCCTTGGAATCACTGCGATACAGCACTTTCTGATCAGGAAACTCCATGGGTTCTGCGTACATGGGGGAAGTGGCCCCGACACCTCCATCCGCAAGATAGCGCACCGGGGTTTCGAGAATCTGCCACTGCATGCCAGCGGCCTGTGCCCACACATCGAGGGACTGTTTACGAGGAAGGTTATTGCCCAATTGATGCCAGGGCGCTTGGCCTGCGTAGGCCATGGTTTCGACGAGATGGGACATGGGATGTTCTCCTTAGATCAAGCCTTGAACGAATTGCCGCAGTTCTGGCATTCGTAGTTGTCGAAATAGGTCTGGTCGATTTGCTCGCCGATGCGGCCGCCGACTTCGTGGCCGACGGTTCCGCCAACAACGCCGCCGATGATGGCGCCGAGCAAGGAACCGAGAGCACCACCGACGGGGCCTGCGGCCAAGCCCACGGTGGCTCCGGTGGTTGCGCCTTGCATGGCACCGGCGATACCAGTTGCAGTGCCTGCAGCTGAGCCGACACGTTGGCCTAATTCCTTGGCCGTGCCCTTTGGACGCACGTTCAGAGAATGGCAATGGGGACATTGGATAGGCATAGAAACTCCTGACGTAAAGAAAAGCGCCCCGGGCTCGAAAGCCAGGGGCGCAGGTATATGAGAAAAATGAATGCAAAATGTGTTGCTACAAAGCAAACAGCTCTCGCATCACGTCAGGGATATATGATTGAAAATAGTTGGAATCGCAAAGACCGACTGCAACTTCAGGCTGAGAGCGGCCATCCAGCTTTGGGAGCTCGATGACTGCGGATGCCGATAGGGATGGTGTTCAAAACACCCGTGGCGGTGGCCACTGAGTCGATATATTCCACATGATGACGAATTCGGCGTTTTTTGGGCTGCAAATAAGGGGCATTTCACCCTTGCCGCTGGCCCTTTGGTCGGTTGTGGACGCACTCATCCATGCAGACCCTGCAAAAGCTTGCGCCGCGCCATCCACAGATTGCTCAGCGCAAACAGCGTTACCAGGTTGGCCGTGTTTTTGGCCAGGCCACGGTACTTGACCTTGGTGTAGCCGAACTGCCGTTTGATGACGCGAAATGGGTGCTCCACTTTGGCCCGGATACGTGCCTTGACCTGCTCCAGCTTGTCCAGGATGGCGCCCATGGGCGTGCTCTTGTCCAGCGCACGGCGCTTGCCAGGGCGCATGGCCACATGCCACTGGGCAGTGATGTCTTGCGTCTCTTCGCGCTTGGCCACGCCCTGGTAACCCGCATCGGCAAACACATCGGCTTCGTCACCATGGACCAGCTTGCTGGCCTGAGTCACGTCGTTGACGTTGGCAGCCGTGCCCACCACGGTATGAACCAGGCCGGAATCGGCATCCACGCCGATGTGGGCTTTCATCCCAAAATGCCACTGATTCCCCTTCTTGGTCTGGTGCATCTCGGGGTCGCGTTCACCACCCTTGTTCTTGGTCGAACTGGGCGCGGCAATCAGGGTGGCATCGACCACCGTGCCTTCGCGCAGCATCAGACCTTTGTCGGTGAGCGTGGCGTTGACGGTAGCCAGGATGCGTTGGGCCAACTGGTGCTCTTCGAGCAGATGGCGAAAGCGCAGGATGCTGACCCGGTCGGGAATACGTTCGACGCTGGACAGACCCACAAACTCCCGGTACAGCGCGGTCTCGAAGAGGGCTTCTTCCATCGCCAGGTCGGACAGGCCGAACCACTGCTGGACGAAGTGAATGCGCAGCATGGTCTCCAACTCGAACGGAGGTCTGCCGGTTTTGGCTCGCGGTGCGCGCGGAGCAATCAATGCCAGCAACTCAGACCACGGCACCACCAGGTTCATCTCGTCCAAGAATACCGCTTTGCGCGTGCGTCGCTTGCTCAGATTCAGGCCGAGGTCTTGTTGCTTCATGAGCGTATTGTCAGGCGCGGCGCCGTACTTCAGACAGCGCCAGCGGCAGAGTTTTGAACACCATCCATAGCGGGCGCTCATCGGAGATCCTGCAGAACTTCTGATCGCACAAAGGAACGTGGACCCAGTCCGCTAGCGAATAGGAACTCCCGCCCCACAAGAGACATGCATCCTTCAACAGCAAAGCGGTCTATCATCCTCTTGAACAAGCAGACCAGCAGATGAAAAGCGAAGCCAGTACAAATAAACCTTCCCAGCATAAAATCTATAGTGAATGCACAGTGAGCACTGGCGGACTTGGTCAAAAAGCCTGCCGGGATTCATCAATTTCTTTTGTCTGTATTTTTGAATAGAGGATCAGACGCCAAGCTAGTCTGCGAGCCATATTTAGGAGAAATGTGTGGCCAAAATACCCCGCACCGCCGAGTTTTTTCCACAAAAATTGTAAGGTACATTACGTTAGGCATGGCGATCACCTGTCCTCACTGTCGTGGCAAAGTTGCTGCCCCTAAGATTGAAGGGCGGAGTACTCACATCGACTTCGCGTGCGATCTGTGCGGTGCACAACTCAGGCTGAGCTTCAGCCTAGTGGTTGTTTTGGCGCTCGTGTGCGCGGTACCTTGCATCATCTACAGCTACGAGTATTTTCCAAGGTTCACGTTTCTGATCGGGGATACGCTGATCTCTCTAGCGTTCGCGCTGCTGTTTTGGCCATTGCGCACCATCCGCTTGAGAAACAGACCTCATGACTATGTCTAATTTGTCGCTCAACCTGACCCGCACCGGCAGGCCACCGCAGGCTATCATTTGATTCTTGACCCATCCACGACATTCCGATCTCTGCACTGACCGCACACAACCGGCCACTCAACCTAACGTCAAAGGTCAGTGGGCGGCGTAGCTTTCCGCTGGACCGCAGGGTTAGCCCGCTGCGGCAATGAAAAGACATCGTGATCCGCAACGAGGGCGTGAACGGCGATCTGCTCGGGGCACCACAAGCCGCCGAGATGGTCTTCGACCGCGGAGCGATGCATAGTCTCCATGACGCAAGCTAGCGCTTCCAGCGCAAAGCGTGCATTGCCGCCATGCCGCGATTCCACAACAAAGGCTGCAGTTACAGCGCCACCCAAGCGTCTCTCCAACTCGGCGTCTTCTCCCGGCTCAATTTCCGATCCCCACTCTGGATAGCGCCGGAAGAAGAACGTTCGAGTGCCATCTGACACGTTGCCACTGCGAAAGCCGTAGGGGCGCATCGCTTCCTCCACTTGACCGTAGCTCTGTCCCGCGACGAAGAGAATCACGCCGTCCATGATTGAGGGCTAACTTTGATGTATCCCGCACTTCTGCGGACTTTGTTGACCGCCAGCGGGATAACGTTGGCGGTAAAACACCTAAATGTCTTTCATAGTCAATGCTTTACGGCAATGCGCTGCATGAACGTGCAGGTATAACAGATTCGGCTGAGACACGCTTTAGACCGTAGACCTCAGCGACTGCTTCGGCCGACAATGACCGTCGCGAGTCGACCCGTTGCAGTCGTTCGCCTGCTATCGACCAAGGTCTGCATTGCAGCGTGTCCGGTCCTTCGTCTGCCAGGGTCGAACTCACGCTTTCTGGTAACAAGCCGTCATCGACTTGCTCGGCCCCAGATCGGTCGAGCGGCTGGTCTGAAGATCGCAGCAGCCGTTTGCGACGTTCTGACCCGTTGATAGGGTACGCAGCCTTCTGATGACCGCTTCTATCGAAAATTGGCTCACGCTCCCGATCCGAAGCAGATAATTGGGATTAGGGCAAAAGAAGGCATTAACTTTGGTCACAGAAGCTCTACTCTGCCAAGAATCCGCTTAAAGCGAATGCTGCGTGCCATATCGACTTGTGGACGCGGACTATGAACCTCGTTATCGTCTAGAGCATGTAGCCTCAGGCGGACATGCTCGCCCCATTTAGGTGCCAAGTTATTCGACATCTGCAACTTGGACTAGCATTTGATAAAACATGCTTGGCTCGTACGTCTTGCGAACCAAGGCCGCCTTCTCAGCGGCCTACCAGCTCCGCCTGTGCTGGTCTCTCTATCGTCTCTGTATGTCTAGTTATACGCACAGTCCTATGCCTATCTGGAAGATAAGCGATAGACCCTGTCCGGAGATTCCGATGGCTACCCAAAATACTTGCAGGTATTAACAGCAGGCAGATTCAATTTAAGATGTCGCTCACTCACCAAACAAAGCCACCTGCTGCGAATCTGAATTTACTTCATGCAGAAAGACTCTGCGGAGAGCGAACTAACAAAACGGGAATCGGTGAATGTCGAAGAATGCTCTCCGCGCTACTACCTAGAACGACACGCCCGAATCCACGCCTTCCGTGTGTACCCAGGACGATCAAATCAGCTCGCCATCCTTGCGCTTCGGCGAGAACAATCTCATATACGGCACCTTTAAATTCCTCTTTTAATTTTGTGTCGACCATAACACCAGCTTTAAGTGCCACATCAGCAGCTTCCTGAAGAATGCGTGCACCGTCCATACGCAGTTCATTTAACCAGTCTCCAGCATGACCTGAATAGGCATCCATCGCAAGGGCGAGAGAAAGATCGTCAACAACATGAATCAATCGTAATCTTCCCCCTGTCGACTTTGCGAGCCGAACTGATTCTTCCAATCCCAATTTAGCTGTGTCGCTTCCATCAATAGGAACAAGAATTCTCTGATACATAGGATCTCCTTTTTGAAGCCAATGGATGCTTATGGCAACATTCGTTAGTGCACACTTAGCTCGCTGCATATGGCACTAAGCAAAGTCTCTATCACTTCTCTAGTGCATATGAGCAGCTCTACAGATACCATTGAGTGCTCCTGCCGAGAGCCGCTCAGAGGAAAAATACTTGTAGGTAGCCGAGAATTAACATTTACGCGAAAAACCCATGAGCGATAAACCATTACCCAACATTGATTTCAAAATTTATAGGTTGCTCCTTCTTGAGGAACAATAACGTCACACTGCTCCCAAGCTTGCTGCTGTCGCAGAAGCACCGCTAAGGCCTGGGATGCAGGATTCTCTCCATGCACCACAAAAACCTTGCGAGGATGGCGCTTGAAAGCATGTGCCCAGTCGATAAGCGCTTTCTGATCGGCATGTGCCGAAAATGCGCCAAGAGTATGTATAGAAGCCTGAACTTCGATATCGTCACCCAAAAGGCGAACATGCTTTTCACCATCGACTAAGCGTCTACCCAGCGTTCCCTCAGCCTGGAACCCTGCAATAACTACAGCGCAATCTCGGCGTCCCAGATTTTCGTGCAGATGGCGGATCACCCGGCCCGCGTCGCACATGCCGCTAGCAGAGATGATCACCGCACCAGATCTAATTAGAAGAAGCTCTATGGAGTCCTTAACATCACTTACGAAGTGAAGGCGAAACTGCAGCCGCAACTGCTTGGCTTGCGAGAGCAGTTCGCGTGCATCGTCATCAAACAGCGCGAAATGTTTGAGGGTGATCTCTGTGGCAGCAACGGCCATGGGCGAATCTATATATACATCTAAAGGGCCTAACCTACCCTGCGTTGAAAGAAGCAGAAGGTGATAGAGCAGTTCTTGCGTGCGGCCAACAGCAAACGCTGGAATAACAACATTGCCTTTGACTAAAGTGTTTTTGATCACCCCAACCAGTTCATCAAGCGTGGAAGGCATGTCTTTGTGCATGCGATCTCCGTATGTGGACTCTATCAGCAGCACATCGGCCTCTTCATTGAAGGTGGGGTCACGCAGGATGACGCGTCCTGGCTGGCCCAGATCACCGCTGGCGACGAGCTTGCATATTTTCCCCAACGAGTCCGTTAACCAAATTTCAATAATTGCTGAACCCAGGATATGTCCTGCATCGCGAAAGCAAGCCTTTACAGAAGCATGTGGTGAAAATTCAATATCGTAGGAGATGGTCCGTAACTGGCGCATGCAATGGTTTACATCGCGCAGCGTATAAAGCGGCGGGTGCACTTCGCGACGATGCACCTGGTTCTTACCTTTGGTCGCCCGTTTTTCGTTGCGCTCAGATTCCATCTCTTGGATGTGCGCACTGTCTTTTAACAAGACGTCCAGAAGATCAAAGGTGGCTGGCGTCGTAAATATCGGCCCGACAAAGCCATGCATGCTCAGCCGAGGTAGCAGGCCACTGTGGTCTATGTGCGCATGTGTGAGCAACACGAAGTCGATTAGCTTGGGGTCAAATGCAAATGGCTTGTAATTGCGCTCCTTGGCCATGCGACTGCCTTGAACCATGCCGCAATCCACGAGGAAGCGGCAGCCTTCAGCTTCTATAAGAAAACAGGATCCTGTCACTTGTTGCGCTGCGCCATGAAAGGTAATTTGCATAGACTAAAGCCAATGGAAGTTTCAGGAATTAATGATGGTGCCAAGGCAGATCACAACATGTCACTTGTAGTCGATCCAGCGTGGATCAAACAAAAAATGCTTTAAATCCGCTCTTGATCCATCCTTTTATCTTGGGCCTTGCTCATGCGTATTTCAAGTTGCCTGGGGTGATTGCATTGCACATGATCCATAGATCAATTCTTAATGGCAACTTTTAGAACTCCATCACGTTGATGACTAAAGAGGTCGTATGCAGCAACGATGTCTTCAAGCTTGTACTTATGGGTGACTAGCGGGCTGAGATCAATGCGGCCACTTTCAATCACGGACATAAGACGACGCATGCGCTCTTTGCCACCTGGGCATAAGGCTGTATTGATACGGTGGTCTCCCAATCCAGCCCCAAAAGCATTCAATGGAATCTTTAAATCTTCAGAGTAAACACCTAAGCTCGATACAGTGCCTCCTGGGCGGATGCATCTCAATGCGCTCTCGAATGTGCCTTGTGTGCCAAGTGCTTCAATTGCGCTGTCAGCCCCTTTGCCACCCGTAATTTTTAGCACCTCAGCGACTACATCCTCAGTTTTGAAGTTCAAGGTTACAGTGGCACCAAGCTTTTTAGCTACAGCAAGTCGATCTTCATTGCCATCCACACCGATGATGATGCTTGCCCCACGAAGCTTGGCGCCAGCAGTGGCACACAAGCCGATTGGCCCTTGCGCGAACACGACAACGACATCACCTATCTTGATGTTCGCATTCTCCGCACCGGCGAATCCGGTAGACATGATGTCCGGGCACATCAGGACTTGTTCATCGGTCAATCCATCTGGGACCGGCGCCAAGTTACCTTGAGCATCAGGTACAAGAATGTACTCAGCCTGCGCCCCGTCGATTAGGTTACCAAAGCGCCATCCGGCAGTTAGCTTGTATCCATGGCACCCGCAGCGCCCACTGGCTGCCAGATAGCTACCATCCTGCGAGGACGCACCATCCTGGGCTGCGTAGCTATTGAAGTTAGGGCAAATGGCGCCCGCAATCACGCGCTGTCCTTCTTTGTAACCCTGAACAGCATTGCCAAGCTTAACGATGATGCCAACGGGCTCATGCCCAATCGTCAACCCCTTGGCGACAGGGTATTCACCTTTGAGAATGTGAATGTCGGTCCCGCAGATCGTTGTTGTTGTGATCTTGATCAGAGCATCATTAGGGCCCACATCTGGAATCGGTTTTTCCACAACGTCAATGCGACCTGGCTCTACAAAAACAGCCGCTTTCATCATCTGAGTCATGACGTTTCCTTGCAAAAGGTTCGTGGTGGCAATCTGCAGTGTGCAGATTCGCATTCTGTGCCTTATTGCCCTGCAAGGCTCTCACGGATTACATCTATTACGTAATGAATCAGATCTAGGTTTCGATAGCAGATTGGCAGTCCACGTCAGCCCAGCCATAGCAGTGACAGGCCTGCTCCTGTCACCATTGAGGCTAGTCCCAAGCTGATTCGTGCCCCATATTTGATTCCCCCAATGGAGAACGCCAGTACCGATTTGGCCATTGCGCTGGAAGCAAGAATTACAACCACCCCCCATTGAGCGGTTGACAATGGCAAACTACCCGAGGCAAAAAGCTGCCCTAAACTAGCAGCAGCGGCATGCAGCTCGGCTAAAGCGGCGAATGCCGCTGCGACCAAAACACCAGTGTTACCAAAGACATGCTGTAGCCAAGCGGCGAGAAATAACATCAGCGCGATGATGCCCGCAATCAGCAATGCACTTGAAAGCTTAAATACCCGTTCCGATTCAAATTCCGTTTTTGAGGCTGTTTTTTGTCGATTCAACAATCCTGAGGCTGCAGCCAGCACAAGGCAAAGTGCCGCAATGAGTAGAGGAATTGCCATAGAAAGCATCAGAGCTATGGATGTTGTCGAGAGAATTGCTATGAACAGGCATAGTGAGGCCAACTGAGCCAACATGGCGCAGCCAAATGCTTGCGCCAGCTGATGTTCGTCTGACTTGGCTAGGTGACCAAGGCTCGCTATAGCAGCGGTAGATGACACAAATCCAGAAAAAAATCCGGTAACGGGCAACCCCCAGTGCGGGCCGAGCACTCTAGTAAGTATGTGGCCAAGCATACCTATGGTCATGAACAGCACAACAACTTTCCAAAGGGCGGCGAGGCTCAATACGCCCCATGGATCCACAGGCGCTTGTGGCAGAAGTGGCATCACGATCAACGCTGCGGCGCCTAGCAAAAGGCCATTCCTCAACTCATTCTCTCTTAGCAACTCACGACTCCAGCGCTGTATGGGGCCTTTGGAGTACACAAGCAAAGCGCAAAGGATGCCCAGAGCTGCAGTCAAGGTGGCACTCTTATGCGATATCCCTCCCAGAGTTACCGAGAAAAGTAGGGTCACTTCACTTGTCAAACCTGGGTCTTTGGGGGCTGACTGCCAGTAAGCCGCGACGGTCAGTGCACCTACTAGCAGAAGGACCACAACAAAAGGCGGCACACCTAACGACCAAGCCGTGCAGCCAAGCAGCGCTGCTATGGCGTGTGTACGAGTTCCAGCCATGCTTTCTCGTTCACTGTCGCGACGCTCGCTCACGACACCAATAAGCAGACCACAGCCTAACGAGACTACCCAAGGATCAACACCGGCCCAACTCAGCTGCATAAGTCTCAATTCCTCGATCTGAATCAGGCTCTCAAATTCGACAGGACCTCCGCCCCTGGCTACTACTAATCAGCAGAGTCGAGCATGACAAGCTGGAGGCCACCTATAGTGCCTACCTGATGACGCATTGCTGAACTGGTCAGGCCTCAGCGAAGGGCCTCCACCTAGTCTGGCATTAGCGACGATGAGCACATGGTGCTATGCATGTGCCAACTTTGTCAATCAAGTCTTGATATATTTTTAAGCATGCTTAACTACCCAAGTTATTTCAGGCGCACTTGCTCCAAATCTCGGGCGAATAACGGGTGTCTGGCGAAGAATCCAAACCAGCCAATGACCGATATGAGTGGCGCGAAGATTCGAGGAGGCTTCAAGTCGTCACCACCAGTTCACAGCTGACGAGAGTTGCTGTTCAGATTGTCTGACGCGCAACAAAGCAGCAAGTTTACGGTTTGAGGTCTACAGCGGACGCTTGAATAGATAGAAGATCAGCGTCCGCTATTGAGAGCAGCGGTCATAGGCTTTTTAAAGTGCGGAGGCGGCAATCAGCCTGCACCAGCTGTTGAAGTGAACCAAGCGGCTGACCGCTGTTGGCCGGACAGTGACGGTCGCGAGTCGACCCTGAGCGGCCATCGGCTTGTCCCTTATTGAGCTTCCTCGTAGTAAAAGCAAACGCCCATCTCAGCGCCGTGTAACGTGAGCATCGCCAATGCTTCGCGCGTGATAAGTGGGCCACCACCAGTTCCGTTTCCACCCCAGAACACGGAAAAGTAGTACTCAAATCCCTGCAAGCTGAGGTCGGTCAAAAGCTTGCCTCTTTTAAGCCGATTTAACAGCCAAATCAAATGGTCTTGAAGATCGTCACTATCAACTTTCCCATTCGTGTCCAAGTGCCACCAATACCTCGGAACGTCCGGCCGCTGTTGAATTCCGGCTTTTCGCAGTCTTGCCCGTGAAGCAACTCGTTCGGGCGACATGTTGTCCGAATAATCTGCGGCCCTTATCGCAGACGCGAGGAAAATGCTCGACGGAAGCGCCGCATGGGTTCTTGAACTTATAAAAAGTGTGCAATAGCGCATCAGGACATATCCGCTTCTGGCCGGTACTAGACAGTTAGAAATTTCGCTGTTGAGAAGCGATGCGCAAGTCACGAGTTTCCGGATACATGCGCATGAACCTCTTTTCAGCCTCCTCCGGAAGGCCGATTAAGAGTGTTGCACTGCTATCCCAACAGACAATCTCAAACAACGCATCATCCAACTGCGGAGACACCTCGACACCCTGCCAATACAGGGGATTGTCATCCACATACGGTGCTTGCTCGACATTTCGGCAGTAACCGATAGGAAAGGCGCTAAAGACTGCCCAAATGAACTGAACAGTACGGGTAGCCAAAAAGTGTTCCAGTTCTATCCCAGGAAGCCATCTGTCGGTGCCTGAGAATTCGTCGCTGCCACAATTGGTTTCGATATCGCTGATGTACCAATCAAAATCAGACGCACGAAGCCCCGTGGCCTCAAAAACCAGGCGCATGTCCGTGTAGAAGCGAACTCTTTCTGTCCGTTCAAGAATGAGGTTCATAGCAGTGGGTACAGCAATCTATTCATTGACATATGCGGACATAAATGACCGCTTCTGGTAAGCGTCCGGGCACCCCACCCTGATCTACCGCTGGAAGTCGCAGAGGTGGAGTGACCCCTACGTTTTGGAGCCGCAGCAAGCTTCGTCGCCACCGGCCTGGATTGGAGGGCACGGCACCGAACCGAACGAGCAGAACACACAACAATGGCCCGGTTTTGGGCGCAAGACCGTGTGGCAACTTTCGCACTCGTAGAACCATTGGCACGCGTCCGTCGGCATTGTTTCGTTCTTGGCATGCCCACACTCAGGGCACGTCAGAACAGAGTCCAAGATCAAATCCATTACGGCTTTGCCGGGGCAACAGATGACGGGAATCCAGCTTCCGTGGTGGCCTTGGTCAGCACGTCCACCTTGACCTTGGTGTCATCAAAGACCACCGTGGTCTCTCGTTTGGCCAGGTTGGATTTGACGCCAATGACTCCGTCGATCTGGGTCAGTGCCTTCTTCACCGTGATGGGGCAAGTGGCACAACTCATGCCGGGCACCGACAGAGTGACGCTTTGTTGGGCAGCCCAGCCGGGCGTCAGCAGCAAGAGTGCTGCAGTGGTCATGATCAACCGCTTCATGTCGGAGCCTTTCATCAGTAGAACCAGTGGGCGAACAGGGGGAACACCAGCGCGGCCACCAGCAACAGGGTCACCAGGGCAAACAGCACCTTGTAGGAGAGGCTGACCATCGGCCGCTGACATACCTGTCCCGCTTCACAGGCCACAACCGGGCGCCATATCCGGCGCGCCGCAAAGATCAAGGCGATAGTGGCTGCACCAATGAACAGTGGTTGGTACGGCTCCAGCAGCGTCAACGTGCTGATCCATGCTCCAGAGATGCCCAGCATGATCAGCACCAGAGGGCCAAGGCAGCAGGCGGACGCAAGGAGCGCGGACAGGCCACCCGCGATCAAGGCCTTTCCACCGCCAGTGGCACGGGCAGAAATGTCTGTAGATTTTGTTGACATGGCTTAAGCTTAGTCCCGTACATTGGTACGGAGTCAAGCACCATGAGCCTTCCTCTTCCGCATGCCCACCCCGGCTTGACCATTGGTGATCTGGCCAAGGCGGCCGGTGTCAATGTAGAGACCATACGGTTCTACCAACGCAAGGAGCTGATGCCCGAGCCAGAACGGCCCCAGGGCAGCATTCGGCGATATGACCAGAATGACCTATCGCGATTGCATTTCATCAAGACTGCGAAGCGGCTGGGGTTCAGCCTGGATGAGACCGCGCAGTTGCTGCAACTCGACGATGGTGCGAGCTGCGCTCAAGCCCGTACACACGCAGAGTCCAAGCTCGCCGAAGTTCAACTCAAGCTTGCAGACCTGCACCGAATGGAAGCCGTACTCTCTGAACTGATCGATCTCTGCAGTTCTGGGAGAGGCAAAGTCCGTTGCCCGCTGATTGCGGCAATGGAGAGGCAGTCGCCTCCGCTACAGATTTGAAGCAGTGGTGGACTGCCAGCGATGTGGCAAAAGATCATGGATGCGGCTGGCGCGCTGCATGGGCAGACGTGCCATCACATCGCGCAGGTAGGCGTAGGGGTCATGCCCGTTCATGCGCGCTGACTGGATCAAGCTCATGACGGCGGCGGCGCGTTGGCCCGCGCGCAGGCTGCCAGCGAAGAGCCAGTTGTTGCGACCAATGGCAATGGGCCGGATCTGGTTCTCGATCCAGTTGTTGTCCAAAGGCAGTTGCCCATCGTCGACGAACCGGGTCAACGCCACCCAGCGCCGCAGGCTGTAGTCCAGCGCCTTGGCGCTCGCTGAACCTTCGGGCACCTTCTGGCGTTGCAGCAGCATCCACTGGTGCAAGGCATCGAGCAGCGGCTTCGTTTGTTGTTGCCGGATGGCCCGGCGCTGATCGGCGCTGAGCTCCTTGACCTCGCGCTCGATTTCGTAGACCCGACCGAACTGCTGCAGCGCGAACTCGGCGATCTGGCTCTGGTTAGCTGCATGCAGATCGAAGAACTTGCGCCGCGCGTGCGCCAGGCAACCGACCTCGGTCACGCCGCTGGCGATCAAGGCTTTGTAGCCGCTGAAGTCGTCACAGGTGAGGCTGCCTCTCCAGTCGCCCAGGAAGCGCCGGGCATGTTCGCCCGAGCGTGATTCGCAGAAGTCGTAGACGATCACCTTGGTGTTCTCGAAGGCACCCGTGGCATAGGCCCAGAGGTAGGCCCGGTGCGTCTTTCCGTTGCCCGGCTTGAGCATGGACACCGGCGTCTCATCGGCATGCAGCACGCGGTGCTGCAGCAGCTCGTTTCTCATGGCATCCACAAGTGGCTGCAACTGCACGCCACACGCGCCCACCCACTGAGCGAGCGTGGAACGCGGGATCGCGAGACCAGCTCGACCAAAGATCGCTTCCTGGCGGTACAGCGGAAGGTGATCGGCGTACTTGGCCACCAGCACCTGCGCCAGCAGCCCGGTGGTGGGGATGCCCTTGTCGATGATGTGCGGATCGACGGGGACTTGGGTGAGCGTCTCGCACTTCGCACAAGCCCACTTGCCCCGGATGTGGCGCTCGACGCTGAAGACGCCAGGCACATAGTCCAGCTTCTCGGCCACGTCCTCGCCCACGCGCTTCATCTGGCAACCGCAGGCACAGGTGGTCGAGTCGGGCTCGTGGCGGATCTCGCGCCGCGGCAGGTTGGCTGGCAGCGGCGCGCGCTTGGGAACCTTCTTCTCTTCAACCTTGGCGGGCGCCTGCGCTTCTTGCAGCGCATCGATCTCGGTGGCCACGGCTGCCAGGTCGGCCTCGATCTCGTCTTCGAGCAGGCTCTTCTGTTCGGGGTTGAAGCGTTCGGATTGAGCTGCGAACTTCATGCGCTTCAAGAGCGCGTTCTCGTGCGTGAGTTTGTCCAGCAACGCGCTCTGGTGGCGCAGCTGCGTCATGAGGCGCGTGGTCAGCTCACGCAGCTCTTCTGCGCTCAGGCTCTGCAGGGATTGAGGCTCGACCACCATGGGCATCCACTGTGCCAGCACTGGCACACGCGCACCATTGGCGCATGCCCCAATTGGCAAGCACCGGTCTGCGCTTCAGAGTCAGACCACGGTGATGACACCACCGTTGCCAAGGCGCTGCCAGGGCAGGCCCAGCACCAGCGCATCGAACTGGGCTCGGGTGAGCGAGGCGGTGCTTGCCGCATCACGCGGCCAGACGAACTTGCCGCTGTTGAGGCGACGCGCTGCCAGCCACACACCGATGCCGTCGTGCACCAGCACCTTCATGCGGTTGGCGCGTCGATTGGCGAACAGGTAGGCGTGGTGCGGGCGCGCTGCGCCGAAGACCGACACCACGCGAGCCAGCGCCGTCTCGGTGCCCGATCTCATGTCCAGCGGCTCAGTGGCCAGCCACAGCGCATCAACCCGGATCACTTGAGCAGCTCTCGCATCCACACGGCGCACTGGTCGGCCGCATCCAATGGCCAGGTCACCGAGACGGTGGTGGCGCCACGGCGCAGCTCGATGCGGATGTCTGGTGCAAGTGCAGGCCCTGGTGAACATGCCGCTGGCGGCAGCGGCACTGGAACGAATGCGGGGGCCTGGAGTGCAGGCAGCGCGCCACCCGCTTCGCGGCGCCACTTGTGAACGACGTTGGCGTTGATGCCGTACGACAAGGCAATGCTGGCCACCGATGCACCCGGCTCGGCGCACTGAGCAATGATCTGCTGCTTGAGCTCGGCGCTGTGCCGCCGGCGGGTCTTCTTCTTGGCTTCATTCATGGTGTCCACCTAAATCTTTGGTGGACACCATCGTTGCCGCTTAGACCAATCCCTTCAAGGGTGGGATGACCGTGCGCTTACGTTTTTTCATGGATTTTTAACTTACAGCGACCGCTACTGTGGTCTGTGAAGAAACGGAAAGCGAGTTGTAGATGTGTGGAGCGACGTGCCCACATCTCATCCACCTTCCCAAGCGCTGCGATAGGTGACTGTCGACCCCGGTGGAACTAGATGGGCGGGCCCAGGCGTGATGCGATAGGCACACCCATAGCCCTTGAAATCCTGGTCCTCAGGTCCATGGACGGAAACCTCGTTCGCTTTGAGACCAGCAGCGTGTAGCCGTTTGTCGTACTCCATGTCGCACGGGCCCGCTGGCTGCGGGATCATGACCATGCCGGTGGGGACGGTCGATGTTCCTGCCTGCAGCTCACTATTCGCAACCGCCTCTACCGTTGGACATTTGGGAAACTCCAGTTCATCCCCAAAGGTAAAGAACTCGGGCTTGAGACTACGTAGAGCCTGTGCCGCCACATCTTTATATTTCTGAGGTTGGCAGTTGAATCCCTGATCTTTCACCACCCAGTCTTCGGACTCTTTCACCGTCATGGCGTCAGCCCACCGCCCTGCGGCCCCAATGGCCTGATCCGTTGCCAGTTCTGCAGTGAGCATCGCCTGCTTGAACTGCACTGCCCTGCTCCCCTGGGCTACCAGGTAAACATTGGGAACATAGGCATTGCCGCAGTCCCGAAGGCAGTCCGCCAGGTACTGCCCTGAGCCCATAGCTTCCTCAAACGCACCAAAGGTCAGCGCATTGAGCGGCTGGCGCTGCGGCATGCCCAGCAATCCGCCGACATCCACATCACACTCGGGTGTGATCGCTACTTGGACCGAGTGTATGGCTTTGTCCTGTTCATCACTTCTCAGAACCAATTGGCAGCCTTGGACCTTGAAGTGGTGCTGGTGGTCTTCGGACCGCATGGGTGGCCCTGCCCTCTGTTGCACATAGGCAAAGTTCATGCCGATGGCGTCCCAGGAGGTCAGTTGGGTGAGCAGATCGGGCGTCACTGGGGATTGCTCTGTGGAGTCGTTGGAGCTAAACAAGGATTTGACGCGCTCCGTCAAGGAAGAAACGCGATCCTGTGCACGGTCTGTGCAGCCAACCGAGGCTACCGCTAGAACCAGCGCGCCGTATGTATTCAGTTTCATAGGGAAGTCAGAGATGGATAGAGGTGGTCAAAGAAGCCCGGCGAATCCAACGAACCGCGGAAGTTGGAAATCGGGGACCATGGAGATCGAACCACTCGATCCGATACTCCTCGGCCCACTCGATCCAGCAGTCAGCCTTCAGCAATGACGCCGATCATTCCAAGCAGTACGAGGAGTGCCGCCACAAAGCCGACTGCTGCGCCGATATTGGTGCCGCCCTGCCGGGCCAGCTCGATACGCGCCTGCTCCGGGGTGTGGGTTGCCAGGATGTGGTTCACCCGCTGGTTGACATGCTGCTGGTACCAGGCATTGCCCTTCAAGCCAAAGCCAATGGCAATGCCGAGGTTGATACCGCTCGTTATAGCGCTAGGAACGCCTATGGCCAGTTCGACAATTAGTTCGGCAACAATAACGCCAATAAAGATCCAGGAGTAGAGGTACATCTTGCGATATCCCATCCAGCCATAGCCCACCAGAAAAGCTACCCAATTCCAGGACAGCGGGTGCTTGCGCTGCGCAGCCTCTGCCCATTTGCGCTCAAAGTAGTCATGGTTCTTGCCGACAAAGATCTGAATGGCCTCCTGCCGTGACAACACAGATGCCGTTGAAGCTCGCTCCCGCACTGCCGGTGCAGAGGTTGCAACGGGCGCCTGAGGTGCGCGCGCAACAGCCACTGGAGAAACTGGTGGTGCATACCCACCCGTAGAAATGGAGGGCGATGAGGAGGCCGGGACAGCAGGGGCCGAGCTCACCGGCACCACATCAAAGTCCAGCGACGCCTCCTGAGGGATTGACTGGATGATGCATTGAGCACCTGTGCTTTCAATGGCCTTTTTGTACTTGTCAACAACGTCTGCCGCCACGACCTTCTTGACCACACAAGATGGTTGAGACAACAAATGTCCGGCCTGCTCCGCTGTGCACTTGAACAGGGCAGCGAGCTTTAGCGCTACCTGGTGCGGATCAGCCGCAGGGTGCCTTCCACTTAGCACAATGTTGTATTTCTCTGGCATGGCGTGACGCGTCCTCTTGTCGTTATCGCGTTGGGTATCGTTGCAGGGGTACAAGACCAGTAGTTTCTTGGCCGTCATACTTCTAAAGTGAAGCAAACTCATCAAATCAGAACGTACGAACGCCACAGTTTGAGCACGTAGTACATGCGTTCAGTGGTCGCTCAGTAGTGATTCAGCAGCCACGTGACAGCGAAGAAACGGACCATGGGGCGGGGGTGCAGGCAGGCGTAAATGCTGATCGCCTGACCAAATCCACGGTCTGATGCGGCATTCAACCCAAGTCAGAGCCGCAATGCTTGCACTTTCTGGCCTTCGCCAAGATGGGTTCTGCGCAATAGGGGCAGTCTTTGGTGGCCTGGACTAGCGAGTGGGGGCCGCCTTGCTGCACGAATGTGCGATTCGAGCCTCCAAAAATCATCTGGAACCAGAACTTCCAGAGCTTGATAAAGCCCCATACCAAGATGGGCAAAAAGATGATCAAGCCCAGGACGATGCCGCCCCCTCCTCCACCAGCCATGGCAATGTTGGGCATCAACACCCAAGGCAACAGACGCTCCAAGCGCATGCGCGCACTCCTTTTTTGGTATTTAGTACAGGGAGATGCTGGGCTGATGCCATATTGGGTTTTTTCCTGCATCCATATGCGAAGCAAACTCCGTAGATGTAAATGTATCAGAAACGGATGCTTGGAGGGTGTCTGCCAAACCCACGCCTCCCACTCATCTTCCCGACCCGGACAACCTGCGCGATGTGCTTGCTTACTGGGTGCGTCTCAAACGTGTCGAGAAAGGCTGGTCGCAGGAACGTCTGGCGCTGGAGTGCGAGTTAGACCGAACCTATGTGTCGGCGGTGGAGCGCTCGCGCTGGAATGTATCGCTGGCTAATATTGAGCGCATCGCGCAGGCACTGGATGTCAAGGCCTGGGTGCTGATTAAACCACCGGAGACCCACCTGTAGCCCCAGCCTGCCAATGTGGATTTCAGCAAAAAAAGAAGGTCTAAAAGATGAACCCGGCCTTCGCCGGGTTCATTCTTTCTCCTCTTTCATTCCGCCTCTGGGCTGCGTCTTGGCGCAATCGTCACCACCTCCGTACAACGCCCTTGTAGTCGCTGACCCTCCACCGAGCACAGAACGCATGGACCGGTCTCCTCCCAAGACACCCGTGCCCCAAACCCGCTGGCCCAGGGCGCAGACAAGCTCGGGCTCACGACCAAGGCGGCCCTGACCTTGGGTTTCGCGGGGGAGGAATTTCCGTGTGGCCCTGAAGTCAAGCTCTGCAACTCCACGCCTACGACCCATGCCCAAGATGCTGGGTCTTCCCCACAATGAAGCGGTCTGCGACGCAGCACCAACTTCAGCAGTGCACATCCGCTTCGCTCCATTACCGCAGACAGGCCCGCCAAGGAGTTCTTGTCTGTCCCGCTGAAGCGCCCGATCTCGCACTCTGGAAACAGCGCTTCCCATTCGGGAGCACCGTCTGAGCTCGTGGGGATGCAGGCGTGGTCTGGATCTTTTTGCATAGATCGCTGCGCCATGACTGCGGCGCATCTCGTCAAGCACCACCCCAGGCCATCGGGATCCGCTGCCTGGGCATCACCAGCATCCAGGAGCAACAGTTTCCAGCGTTTGCGCCCGGATGGCGAGGCGACCTGGTACTGCCACAACCCATCAAAGCGGATACCGCGCATGTACTGATGCACGAGCCCCTGTCCTGCTGTTCTAATCATGGGATGGCTCCCGAACCAGCGGGTAGTTCTGGCGCTTGTGTCGAGCAGGCCTGTCACTGCGAACGCCATGGGCCTGGGAGTCACCGGGTGGATAGAACTCCTGCACGATCTCCACGGCCTCCCCTTCCAGCTCTTCAAACAAGCCCAAGGCATAGCCCTCTCTGGCAGCCTGCTCCAGCCCCCCTTGGTCATAGCCACTGCGCTTGGCCTGCTCGGCTGTCTGCGCCGCTTGGTTAATGGCGGCTTCCAAGGACTGTGGCTCGCGCACGCCTAGGTCCACATAGTAAATCGGGGTGCCGCGGGACTGCGCAGTGGATTTACCGCGCAGGCGGATCTCCAAGGGTAGATAGGCCAGAAGCCCTCCCGAGACGGCTTGCAGGTACTGCATGCGGGCCAGGAGCGTGCGCAAGGTGTTGATCCCTGTGGTGCGCAGCACAAAGGTGCTCAAGGCGTCCGCTGAATTGCCCGCATGGTCAATCCGTACATGGAAACGGCCAAACGGCTTGCACCCGCCTTCCTGGGCCAATGGACACAGATCGGGGCCGGCACAGGGCAACTGTTTGATACCGGTCTCTGTGACCCGTTTACAGCTTTGGCCGTCTCCCACACACAAGGGCCGGGCGGTGGCCCGGTCAAACAAGGTGTAGTTGCCCCGCAGGTTCAGCGCCGGGTCGTTAAAGAGCAGGCGCACGGGGATGCGGCGCAGCTTGGGGCTGGTGGCGGCGCGGGTTACTAGTTTGCTGGGTGGGCGTTGCTCCAAGCCCGTACCCTGGTTCACCATAGATCCGCTGTTGCCCATTGCTCGCTGTGAGAGCTTGTCTCTCAGGCTGGGTTGGGAGGATTGGCTGAATTGCGGCAGTGCCTGTTCTTCAGGATGCTGCTGACGCGCTCCAGTGAAGTGATCAGCAAACTCCGGAGGGATCTCGTGCAACTCAGTGACCTCCACGCCAGTACTCACCTGCGCCCGCTCAAGCTCTTCTGCACGCAAGATGCCATCCAGCGGATGCAGCATCCAACCATTGCGGTTTTGCACCTGGGTGGTGATGGTGAATTCGTCGTCTTTCTCGGGCAAGCGCATGCCGTTGCGCTCTACGACGCGGCCAATTGATATCCGGCCCACCACGGGCGGGGTCATCATCAGTCCTTTGATCATGGGTTTCTCCATTCATAAATGCAAAGACCCCGTCTGCCTGGTGTGGCGGACGGGGTCTATGCGTTGGGGGTGGCTGGTTAGTTGGTAAATTGCTTGCTTGGTTTTGCGTAGCGCTCAGTGCTCGGTATGGAGAAAAAAACGGCGCGAACCCGGTTTGGTGCCCAGGTAGGCTTGGGCTATCTCGGGGTGTTCTTTCTGCAACAAAGCAGCATGCAAGACCTGGCTGTCCTTGCTGCGCTTCCAGCTCACTGCTCCAGCTGCAAACCGTGCAAAGCTGGCATTACCCATGCGCTGCTGGATCTGATGTTTGAGCAGGGCCTCCTTGGTTTCGCAGTCCTGGAGATGGCAACGGATTTGCTGGAGCTGGGTGAAGGCACTGGAGGCCGCTTCGTCTTCAGACAAATCGATCTCTTCCCCGGTGTCTTGGGCGTACAGGCACCGCAATGCGGTGGCAGCGCTCTCTGAGGCATCGGCTGGCGGCTCCTGCTCTGTCTTGACCCATTCCCAGAATTGCGCCTCCAAGGCAATCAACTGGGTGATCATGGTCTCGTCACGTTCAATGCGATGCACCTGCAATTCCTGGCCACCGATCAGCACGGCCACATCGGCCGCCTGCTTGCCCGTCACGGCTAGCTGGTGCATGACCTGCAGTTGGATGTACTCGGGAACGCCATCCCGCCAGAGCTTGGCGCCATTAATGCCTGCGGTTTTGCATTCGAGGATCTGGACATCGGGAGCCCCGACCACTTCCCGGTCGATATTGGCGAGCATCCAGGGGATGTGGGGATGGCCCAGCACCGCATTGACACGGCGCACGCGGTTGCCGGTGCGCTTGGTGTAGTGGGCCGCCACGATGGGCTCCAGCAGCGTGCCCCAGTACAGGGGGCTGGTTTCGTCATTGGGATCCACCGCAGGCAAGAGGTTTGCCTTGCCTGTTTTGTGCATCCACAACTCCAATTGGGACTGATAGGGATTGAGGCCTACGGCCGCTGCAGCATCCGAGCTGCCGATGCCTTGGCGACGAACATCCAGCCAGGTCTCACGCGGCATGTTCTTGGTGGATACCAATCGCAGCGCAGGACGGGTGTTGGATGATTTCACTGCAGTGACTTGCACTGCCGATGTTGAAACGGTAACGGGCATAGTGCCTCCTGAAGATTCCAGCCCCCCACAAAGCACAAAGCCCTCACCGCAATGGCGAGGGCTTTGGCTTGTAGGGAGATGCTTGGATTGATTGAGAATGAACGAGCGGTGCTCGCAGGTGGACTGATGGCATTCGAGCGGCTAGACGACCAATGGGGTTACGCGACCAGTTGCAATGCGTGCTCCAAGGCGCGCTGCTTGAGCGCTGCCCCTTGGCCGAACCATGCACTGTCCAAACGGTTGTCCTGGCTACGGGCCTGTTTCTCGTGGTCGACGAACTCGGTCACTGCGCTGAGCAAGCCCCAGGCGGTGTCCTTGGCGGCCTGCAATTCAGCACCGCGCCCATGGCCCTCAAACAGGGTTTGCACCTTCTTGAGAGCCCGTTCGTTGGCAAGGCCCGGTACGCCTGAGCCTCCGCCCTCCCCCATTTGGTCCGTCTGGCAGATCACCTTGAGGAAGTAGTTCATGGCCTCGTGCGTCTTGACTTTGCGTTCTGCCAGGGTCTTCATGCGGTACATGAAACTGTCCCATTGGCCTACGGCGATGCCCAACTGGCGTTTGACGGCCTGGGCATCGAAGCTGGTGGAGTGCGGGACCTTGATGGAGCCAGCACTGGCCCCTTGCAGGGCCATGGCCAGGGTGTTATTGCACACGACACGAACTGACGTCGGAATGGCCATGGTGGCAAGCGTGCCATCGCATGACGTTGCCAGCAGCAGGTAGCTGTGAACGACATCGTTGCCCTTCAAGCACGCTGATTTACCAGTACGGGCCAGTGCCCAAAATCGCCGGCCTGCTTTAAGCACCCCAGCGGTTTCCAGCTCGAAACCAGCAACCTCGGACAGATCCCGGTAGAACTCCAGCACTTCCTGCGGTTGCACGACTTTGTAGCGTTGGCTCACCACCGACAGTGCAGCGTTGGTGTCGCTGCGGTAGAGCACCTTCTGTTCAGGGAATTCCAAGGCTTCGCCATACAGGGCATCTGCATCACCAGTGGTCATGTAACGCACTGGTGTTTCCTGGATTTTCCACTGCATGCCTGCAGCTTGCGCCCAGACATCGATGGATTGCTTTTTAGGCAATGCGTGGCCTAGTTGGTGCCAAGGGGTTTGGCCGGTGTAGGCCATTGTGTCGATCAGGTGGGACATGAGAAAACTCCTTGAAGATCAAATATGAAAGACGTGACCGCAGTCTTGGCACACATAGTTGTCGAGGTAGGTGTGGTCGATTTGCTCACCGATACGGCCACCGACTTCGTGGCCCACGGTGCCGCCGACGACACCGCCGATGAGTGCACCCAGCAGAGTGCCCAACGCGCTGCCCACCGGGCCTGCGAGCATGCCAACGGAGGCACCGGTTGACGCGCCTTGCACCGCACCGGCTACACCGGTCGCCGTGCCTGCAGCTCCTCCTACACGCTGACCGATCCGTTTGGCTACGCCCTTGCTGCGCACGTTGGTGGACTGGCAGCGGGAACATTGAATTGACATGGATACTCCTGACGTAAAAAAGCGCCCTGGGCATGGAGCCGAGGGCGCTGAGATGAATAGAAAAGGTAGATGCAGCGTCAGTTCAGAGCGAACTTTTCTCGCATCACGTCAGGAATATATTGCTGAAAATTTTTTATTTCTAGGTCTGGCTAAGGCTGGTCTCCGGCATTCGCTCACTGTTCCAGCTTACTTTCCCGCACACCTGAAAACGGTTAGAGAGTGTCAGTTCGCAAAGCTGGCTGCAACCGGTCATGTCTACTCGATCTGAGTGAACGTGATGTAGTGCAGGTTGGATGTGGGCACCGGAATACGCGCCGATCACCGAGCGGAAGCACCTGCTTGGGGTATCCTCAGCCACACTAGGGAGGAGAACAACGTGGCGGTATTGATTCCTGCAATGGGAGCCTGCGCTGGTCGGATGACGGCAGGTGAGCGTCGTTTGGCCGAGCGGCTGGAGCAAAAACTCGATGACGACTACATGCTCTGGTACGACGTCCCCATCGGTCCCAAACAAACGCACCCTGATTTTGTCGTGATCCACCCACGCCGTGGCATCCTGATTCTTGAAACCAAGGACTGGCGGTTGGATACGGTTCAGGAGGCGACCAAACAAGCGTGGACACTCACGGTTGAAGGCAGGCCCAAAGTCGTTATTAATCCAGCCGCACAGGCCCGGCACTGCGCCATCCAGGTCGTCAACGCGCTTGAGCGAGATTCGCAACTGATACAGAGCGAAGGGCCGCATCAAGGAAAGCTGTCATTTCCATGGGGTAGCGGTGTTGTATTCACCAACATCACGCGCAAGCAATTCGAAGACTCCGAACTGAATCGCGCTATTGATGAACATCTCGTCATCTGCAAGGACGAGATGTTGGAATCCGTCGATGCCGAAGCCTTTCAACAGCGGTTGTGGAACATGTTTCCTCACGCATTTGGCAAGGCCATCTCCGTGCCACAACTGGAGCGGGTGCGGTGGATCATGTTCCCGCAGGTACGCGTTCCGGTGCAAGGCAGTCTGCTACCTGATGACGCGGACGATCTGCCGGACATCATGAGGGTCATGGATCTGCAGCAAGAGCAACTCGCGCGTAGCTTGGGAGATGGACATCGTGTTATCCACGGGGTTGCAGGCTCCGGCAAGACCATGATTTTAGGCTATCGCGCCGAGCATCTTGCCAAGTCATCTTCGGCCAAGCCCATCCTCGTGCTTTGCTACAACGAACCGTTGGCTGTAAAGATGAATGCTTGGTTCACAGCCAAGGGGCTTGCCGACCGCGTACATGCTCGCAACTTCCACAAGTGGTGCCGCCAGCAATTGGTGGCCTATGGCCAAACACTGCCCGCTCAGGGCGCAGGCATGTTCGATCAGATGGTGGAGTTCGTGATCCGCGGAGTAGATCGACAACAAATTCCATCCGGGCAGTATCAAGCGGTCTTGGTGGATGAAGGACACGATTTTCAACCCGAATGGCTCAAGCTCGTCACCCAGATGGTTGACCCCGAGACCAACAGTTTGCTGATCCTGTACGACAGCGCACAGAACATCTACGGCAAAAGCAAGGCCCGTGGGTTCAGTTTCAGGAGCGTGGGTATCCAAGCCTCAGGTCGCACCACCATTCTCAAGATCAACTACCGCAATACCAAGCAGATCCTGCAGATCGCCAACCGTATTGCAGCAGAGTTCTTGCAGCCCGATGCGCAAGACGATGATGGCGTCCCACTGGTGCAGCCAATCAGTTGCGGTCGCGATGGACAGGAGCCACTGATCGTGCGCCTGCCCACGTACAAAGACGAGCCAGCCAAGATTGCAGAGCTTCTTGCCGCTGCGCATCAGGAGGGCCACGCATGGGGCGATATGGCCATACTCTGCCGAGATCACGAATCCATGAATCAATGCGCAGTAGCGCTTGCCCACCGCAAACTGCCTCATCGTGTGCGGCATCGGTCAGGGGACTTCGATCCGTTGGCAGACACCATCAAAGTCATGACTATGCACGCGAGCAAGGGACTGGAGTTTCCGGTGGTAGCGATTGCCGGAGTCGGTCAAATGCCTCGCGAAGGCGAAGAGCCAGCGGACGAGGCCAAGCTGTTCTATGTGGCGGCTACACGGGCGACCCAGAAGCTGGTGCTTACAGTCGCAGGTACAGGGGCCTTTGCGAGCGCTCTAGACGCAGCCCCGGAGGGGGAAGAGTGAGTAGCCAACTGAGTGTGTGGATGACAAGTCACCGCTCAAACGTCCAAGCGTCCCCGTCCCCATTGCTGGCGGACAAGTGCGATCAAACGTCGAAAAGCCTCTTTTTACGGAGGCCCATTGCGACCAATGGTTGCCCATTGATCGAGGAGAAGCCATCTCACCCTTCGACGGCCATGTTAGCACTAGTACGCCTGCTTCAACTCCTTCTTTTCCAAAGAATTGAGCAAATCAACATCCTGCCAATCAATCTGCCAGTGCCCATCACATACGACCGCTAGGAAGGCATTGATATCCGCATTGTTTGGTGGCGCCTTCTGCAATACCGAATAGAGCGACTTTATCCACAGCGACTTATTTACATCTGGAACAAATGGGCAACTCAACAAATCCAGCAGCAGATAAGCCTTCTCGCTATTCATTAGGATATCTGACATATCCCCTAACCTCGACGCTACGGAACGCAGGATCTTCTTCCTGATCGCCTTGTACTGGTCATCATCTCGCACATAGAAAAGACACGAGACAATCGTGAAATAAGAAAGTCTTCGATTCTTAATGAACAGCTCATCCAATACCCGAGAAGGCAGCAGATGATGGTCTCCAAGCTCCCGAATTGCCAAAGCAATGTTCAGATATTCGAGGTTCACAAACCCGTCTACACCTTCCGCATGTGGCTTTCCACATTGCTCAAGAAGTAGTCTAGATGCCAGTGTGTATAGCTGATGTGAAATAGTTCCGGCGTGAACGGGAAGATATTTTTTAGAAAATCTAAATACAAGAATCAGTGAAGTACTGAATTTATAGGAAGCCCCAACCGATGGGGCAACGCTATACAAGAAGAACAGCACATCCACCAGAACCTCGATGACGGTCAGGTAGTTATCCTGAACCGCAACTTCGCACGTCTCCAGATCTCCGTTCACCAGTTTCTTGATTCGCTCAACAACAACCGACATCAAAAATGATGCCACTTCGTCGTAGCTTGAAGAATTAGCAGAACAGAGAGCCTTTATGGAGTCGATATAGCTCTTCGTGAGCTTCCACTTGGAAAAAACCCGCTTAGGGGTCAGCAACCCTACCGTCGACTCATCCAGAAATTTCGACAGAAACTCATTCGTCTTAAGGCCCGCTTCAAATATCAACCTAGACTTGGTTGTCAAGAATGGCCGGTGAATAGTCGACGACTTTGCTGTGTTTGCATGAAGATTGAATGCAACCAACGTATCCGCATAGATCTCATAGATGCGCTGCGCAACTGCCTCGTTGATTGCAAATATAAAAACATCATCCACGTATCGACGAAAAACATAATCAACGCCAAATTCTAGGTCAGGCAGTTTCGCAATCGCTCGACGATCTATCTCTTGAAATATTATCTCCGCAAAGACCCGGCTAGCTTCGGGACCAATTGGAATACCATTTGTCTCGTTATGATTTCCGTGCCGAATGGTCTGATCGAAGTCTTGCGCAAATGTGGACGAAACTGAGACATTGCCCTTCGTGAATTCTTTATCCTTAACTGCCCACGAAAGGCTGTGGGTATAAATACTATCAAAGCATTTTGACACATCAAGGGTTGTCAGTACACAGAACTGCTTCTCTAACGAAAAGTAGTCTCGCGAATTGAAGAATTTATATAAACGGTCGTAGCCGAAATACGAAAAGAACGAAGGTGTGTGCTTGACATATCGGTCAAGACTTGCCAATGTTACGGCGTCTTTTTTGTACTGGTTGATGTTTTCCCACGAGTTTTTGCTATAGAAGCTTCCTGCCACCTTGCGCGGCGAACGAATCGACGCAGGGCTTTGCGCACAATAGTGCAGGATCAACTGCTCGTATTTCTGATAGAAGCACTTCAGACGCCACTGCGAGAGCGGATGTAGAAGAGCCAAGCGCCTGAACTCTTTGGAGTTCTTTCTAACCTTGTACAGATATGGGTTTGTAGAATTAATCACCTTGGGGTGCCCCTCTCCCAGCACAAGAGCATCAATGATGGTTTTCTGAATCCCACCTGCAGTGCCGATTGATGCAACATGGTTGTACAACCCATCATTTGAGAAAATGATAGGCGTTTCAAAGGGCAGTGTTTCAGTAATGAGAACGCGATTGTAGTCTCCGCGTTTGATTCTGTTTTTCTTTTTCATCTCAACCTCAGTTCTTCCAGCACGCTTGGATTTGCTTAAGCCTCGACCCAGAGAAATAAACAAAACTGGCTTTGGCATGCCCCTTCATAAAACTATTGGAAAGTAATTGCCTTTTTTGCGCCCCTGTTAGTTTTGGAGATGACAACGAGGCGATGCGCCCATTCTTAGCAAGGATCGCATTTCTTAAAAACTCATCAAGAGACGCAATCCCTTCGGCATTACTTGAGGCTAGAGGGTAACTATGAAATATACCGGCAATCTTCTTGCCTCCAGCCTTTGCGTTGTAGACGCTAAAGTTCTTTGTGAGGAACTTAATCCTATCCCTTAACAAAAGCCAATCACCGCTTTTGGCAAAGTCAAAGAAAGATCTGGATATCCTCGTTTTGAACTTGGCTATCTTCTTTTCTGCAATGTCCACCACCACTGTGCGATGGTGATCGCCAAGCTGCTTATTCTTTTCCCTTACTGGTTCACCAATCCGAAACGAATAACCAAGATAGTCAAACTTAAAAAGATGCACAGTTGCGTCGGCCGGTTTTGTCGGATTGACTCGGTCGCCAGCTTCTTCAATCTGTCTTTTCGTTGGATTTAAACGAAGTCCAGATGGAAGCATGTTTTCAATCTGTCGAACAAATATTGCCGAGTCTTCCCTCGCTGAGGTAACGATGATGATGTCGTCTACATATCTAGAGAAGAAGAACACTTCCGAATGTCCGCCCACTTTATGATCGAAATCACGCATTAAATACTCAGACAAAGCCGCACTTAATGCAAGGCCGCGAGGAATCCCAGACCCGCCGAGAGCTGCGTGGCACCCAAGCAGGTCATGCAGCAATCTCTTGCTTAGCGGGCTAAGCTCCGCGAGCTCGCCGACTTTCGCTATTACGTTGGAGACCTTGAAAGACTCGTAGAAGCTTTTCACGTCCAGACGGTATACGCGAAATGGCACCCCCTCTTTCAGAAGCAGGTGTAAATTCGACACGATCTGCGCCCGCCCGCGTGAAGTGGCTTTTGATGTTTTCTGAATGTTTAAGCAGAGTTTTCGAGCAACAAGTTCATCCCACAGGTTGGGAAACATGAAAACCTGCCGTCCATGCAATGGAAAGCTCACCAGCGGATTTGCAGTTTTCACAAACCCAGAGGCTGCAGATGCCATCGCTTTGTTGAGCATACTCTCGCGGAATTCATCCAGCTCCGCAGCAGCTTTTATCCCGACAAAATCTAGTTTCTGAAAAACTCGCGCAAGCGTTTTTTTATTAAAAGATTGGTCGTGCACGCAACTCCCCTTTCTTCGTATGCGGCTAAATGTAACAAAATTCGCAATACAGCTCCAGGGGGCGTGCCGCTGACTTGAGAAGTTGAATTGCCGTGTAAGCATGCGCGGCGAATGCCGTTTGTCCCCCGAGCATTGCAACAATAGCGACTGCCTATCTACTGCGAGACCGATGTCACCGACGGATCGAGACTTCCAATTCAGGTGGGAGGGCAACTGTCACTGGGAACGCCGACCTAGAACTGAGAATGCTATGGCTGCAGAACCTCGTGGAGCGGGCAATCGAGCTAGCGCTCGGTGTCGGAACCGAATGACCGCCCCACATGGGGCGGCGTGAGTAGGGCTGACGCAGATGGGGGACAGCAACCGCTGCAGAGCTGAAGTTGATGCTCGGGGACCTGCTTCAGGCTGATCTGCGTCGTTCGCGCCCCGGCGTCTAAGCGACAGCAATCACCAGAAGCTGTCGTCCGGTAGGTAGCCGTGAACGGCAAAAGCGGACGCTCGCCAAATACACAATGTGACCTATATGGACCTTCAACTCTGTAGCGAAGTGAGTACAGAGGCCACGGCCGTGCCAGCGGGTTGACTAATTGCTACAACTGTATCGTATGCTATATGTATGTCCGCTGACCGTATCACCTATTGCTTAGAGCGTGTCTCAAGCTACCGCGACTTTGAACGGCTCTGTTCAGGTCTCCTTGCTGGTACCGACTATCCCGGGATTGACCCATTGGGGGGGACCGGTGACGGCGGGCGTGACGCAATCATTCGGTCCGATTCGAACGGGCGAAAAATCGTTTTTGCGTATACAGTCCGTGGCGACTGGAAGACCAAGCTTAAAAGCGATTGTTCTCGAGTCCGTGAACAGGCTCACAATCCGGATTCGTTCGTCTTCGTATGTACAGAGGCACTAAACGCTGCGGAGAAGGACGGCGCCCATGAACTCGTCCAAAGGGATTTCGGCTGGAATCTAGACCTCTTCGACCTAGAAAGATTAAGAGTCCTATTGGTCGGACCTCAACGTCATCTCCTGGCCCAGCATCCCAGCATCTTCACACCTCCATTTTTTCCGCAAGCAGGTGGCGAATCACTTGCCGAGAGTCGAGATACCCTGGTTATTGACCACGTTGATTCCGACCACGCGCTTGCAACGTGGCTTTCGCGCCGGCTCACGCTTGCGGGCTTTAGAGTCTGGTGCCGAGGTACTGCACCCCTTGCGGGCGAGAACCAAGACGATAGCGTTCGCAAGCTCATTGAGCTAAGAGCCTCGCAATACATCCCCGTCTTGTCGCAGGCCAGCATGGCTGACGAATTGTTGCTCGAGCGATGCGCTTTGGCGGCGGGAAAAGAAACACTTGTGCTTCTCTGCAAAGCAGCCGACATTGAGACGTCAAAGTTGCCCTCTCGACTACGCACTTCCACCCCTGCAGACTTCTCCCGCTCCTGGAACACAGGTCTTGAGCAAATCGTGGCGAGGCTCGGTGGTCTTGGAATACAGCCAGACATCATGCACGACCAAGGCAGAGCAATCGCGCTGAACGACTACATGCCTACGCGGGTTACCGTCGCCAAGGAGGAGCCAGTTTTCGCAAACATTTTCGCGCTGAGTTTGCCTGAGACGATGCTAATTTACGACCTCCACTCGGCGCTATCCACGGCAAAACTCGATGAGCTGAGAACGCGTTGGGCGTTTGTGGAATTGAATGCCTACCGACTGGTCGCCTTCACTCCCCCTCCAGAAAATGCCATTCCTTCCGTCAAGACAATACGTACCCCAGAGTTTCTGTGGACCGACAATCCAGAGCGCGATGGCAAAAGGACGGAGGACGTCGCGAAGGAACTCGTTCGCCGGAGCCTCACCGTGGTGTGCGTGCAAAAGGGTCTGGCCTGGTGCTCCGACCGGAATCTCTATTACTTTCCTGAACGTGAAGACGGCGTATGGACGCAGCGTATCCGACACGTTGACGGACGAGACACCCGGGTCAACCTGACTGGCAAGCGGACCAAGAGCTGGGGGGAGCGGGCATCACCATTTCTCTATCAACTTTCTCCAAAATTTCAGCCACAGCTAGACGTTGATGGAAGTTGGAACGTTGTTGTCAACGTCTATGTCCGCCCAACGGACCTAAATGGAAAAGTCTACGAGCTCAAAGAGCTGGGACGCCGTCGCAAAATCGTGACAAAAAGTTGGTGGAATAAAGACTGGCTCCCTAGACTACTTGGCGTGGTTCAAGCACTGGAAGCAGAACCTGGGCTCATTCGTTATGGTGAAGGACGCCGTGCCGTCACGATGAGCACCGCCCCGCTCAAATGGATGTGTCCAGTCGGGCTCGATGTCCACGCCCTCGCAGGAATGGTCGATATGAGCGAGGAGCTCGCCGAAAACAGGACCCGCGAAGATGAAGATGACGGGTCGGGCGATAGTGATGGCACACCCTAGGCTGGAGAAGCTTAATGAGCAACACATTTCATTTTCTTGGCGAACCACTTCTTGAATTCGGGCATGGTCAAACCGCCGAAGACCCACACGATGGACTTGCCCTCTTCGGACCGGCCGAGGCGAAACAGCAGCTCCCAGATAACATTGTTCTTGGAACCGCGAGTGGCATAGAGGCTTGGAAAAATTGGTGCGCCGCGTTGAACGCGCCTGCCTCCTGTATCGACCCTGCCCGGCATAGGGCTTGGCCTCCGTTTCCAGGATTTGACGTGGCGTTCGGCACCAGATGGCCATTGCCCGTTCGGAGCTATTCCATCAACGCAGAGAAGCTCTCAGAAGCGTCACGTAAAGCCGATAAACACGAGCGCGCATTTGCGGTCACCGGCCTATACATGGAGCAGGCGGAAAAACTAGGAAAGCTCGATTCACGTCCCGCACTGGCCATCTGCGTGGTTCCCGACGAAGTGTTTGAGAACTGTCGCCCGAACTCAATCATTCCGCTTAGTAAGCGTAGCGATGCTGGACGAAGCCGAATTGAGCGCTCCTTCTTGGAGCAGGCAATCGTTGACCGGGATACCGGGCAGCAGGGAATGTTCGACGACTTTGAGGACGCGGCGGTGACCGCGGTGCGCGAGTCCTTAGAAACGTTCGAAGAATCTCGTAGCTATTCGCCAGACTTCCGCCGGCAGCTCAAGGGTCGATTGATGGGACTAGACCTGCCAGTCCAAATCATCAAGGAGTCAACGCTTCACATTACGTCAAAGGTGCGTCTCGGCGAAAAAGGGGAGAACCCGCTTTCCGACCGGCTGTGGAATTTCGGCACTGCCATCTACTACAAGTGCGGCGCGAAGCCATGGAAAACGCCTTGGGCTCGAGAAGGTGTCTGCTACGTTGGCCTTGCATATAAGCTCGCTGAGAACAAGCGAACCGCATGCTGCGCAGCACAGATGTTCTTGGACAGCGGTGATGGCGTTGTTTTCGTCGGTGAGTTCGGTGCTTGGTACTCAGCCAAAACGGGTGAATTTCATCTTCCGCCAGAAAAGGCTGAAGCGCTTCTGCGCGGCACCATAGAGACCTACCAGGAGCAGGACGGTCGACCACTGAAGGAGATTTTCCTGCATACCCACTCAGGTGTAAGTCCAGAGGAATACAAGGGATTTTTGAAGGCTGTTCCAGAAGGCGTGAAGCTCATCTCGATTCGTGTCCGTCAAGATCGTGGCGGTCAGCGCTTGTACCGCTACGACGACCATCCAGATGTAGGGAAACGAGGCCAGTATCCAGTCCAGCGTGGCGTTTTCTGGCAGCGGACAGACCGCCACGGTCTTCTTTACACCAATGGCTTTAAAGCTCGCATCGCAAGCTACGACGGCTTCGAGATTCCTGTACCTCTCTCAATAACCATTCAATTTGGAGAAGGTGACATTGTTCAAGTGGCCAAAGACATCCTGGGATTGACCAAGTTGAACTACAACTCGTGCCAGCTTGGGGAAGGTCGGCCTATCACTATCAAGTACTCCGACCGAGTTGGCGAAATTATTCTTGCAAATCCTGGCCTTCCCCAGACCAGTTGGAAGCACAATTTCAAGTACTACGCTTAACGGCCATCGAGCAGCCGCTGGTGAGGTCGTAGGTGAAGGGCCGCAACCGCTGCAGAGCCGAAATTGGTGCTTTGGGGCCTGCTTCAGGCTGGTTGCCGACAGTCACTGGACAACCGCTGAACGACTGCCGTGAGAAAGACCAGAGAGTCAAAAGCATTGCCATTTTTCGGCCTCAACACTCATTATTACCAATGAGCGCCCTCCCTCGTGCCTCAAAGCTACAGTCGCTTTTACTCGAAAGTGCCCACTCAAACGTAAGAAAGGATTGTCAAGTCATAGATCCTTTGGCGATTCTCTTCTAGAGATGGGTTAATACTGCCGGGCGCACCACCCTCCAATTCAACTAATGCGTTCAGATTCGCTTCTTGTCACTGATTCAGGGTTCGGTACTAATGGAAGCCATCGGGTATGCGCTTCCCACGAAATAGCACGAGTCGACTCAGCCAAAAGGCGGGTCTTCTCTACCTCATCAACACTGAATTCTCCAAGGTTAAACTGATATCTGCAAAGTGCGTCTTCAATTTTTCGCTGACTATCTCTATAAATTGCCCACAAATGCTGCGGCTTCCTGAGCTGCAGCCAAGCAGTACTTGCCGCGACGACCAAGGAAAGGCATGATGGAATTATTTTCCCTACAATTAAACCATCCCCCAACATCACAAACATGGGACTAAGCAAGCTAAATGTGACAATGATGGAAAAGAAGAAAAGCGATTCTAATTTATTGTGATCTGCCTTGGTCCGAAAATGATTTATAGCAGCATTCGCAAGTTCGACTGCATCAGTGGTCATTGAGGCACCTCAAAATGGTTTTTAACTGCAGAGATCATAAAATTAGCTGATATAAAGCTACCGTATGCGTGCAGAGGGCTTTGTTGCACAAATCCGGGCCGCAGCGGTAGTAGGCTCGGATGATGAGTGAGACGAACTGGGGACGGCGCAAGTACCGCACCACAAACTGGAAGGCGTACAACGCAGCACTGAAGGCTAGAGGCGACTTGAGCATCTGGCTGGATAAAGACATGCAGTGGCTGGCTCCTGCGAGCGGCAAGCGTGGGCGCAACCAGACGTTCTCAGATGCGTCCATCCAGTTTTGCCTGACCATCAAATGCTTGTTTGGCTTGCCCCTGCGTCAGACATTGGGGCTGGTGCAGTCGCTGCTCAAAATGGCTGGCCTACCTTGGGCAGCCCCCGACTACAGCACGGTGTGTCGCAGACAAAAAGGTATAAATGTTCAGGTGCACTACCGCCCAAGTGGCAACGGCTTGCACATGCTTGCCGACTCCACAGGGATCAAGTTCTTGGGTGAAGGCGAGTGGAAAACAAAGAAGCACGGCGCCGAGCGGCGCCGTCAGTGGCGCAAGGTGCACCTTGGCATAGATGCAGAAAATATGCAGATACGGGCCATGGTGGTGACCACCAATGAAGTTGGTGATTCACCAGTAGCTGCAGGGCTACTGGGCCAAATACCAAGCCATGAAATAGTTGCCAGCTTTACAGGCGATGGCGCGTACGACACAAAAGACGTGCATGAAGCCTGCCACCACCGCAAAGCCATCCCCGTCATTCCTCCTCGCAAAGGCGCAAGGTTGCGCAAAGGTCTGGCATTCGCGCATCGCAACGAAGCGGTCAAAGCGTGCAAGAAGTTGGGCCGTACTATTTGGAAGCGCTGGAGCGGCTACCACCGTCGGTCCTTGGTGGAGACGAAGATGAACTGCTTGAAGCGCCTAGGCGAGAAGGTGATGGCTAGGACGTTTGAGCGACAGGTGGCCGAGCTCAATGTCCGGGCATCCATCCTCAATCGCTTCACCGA
Source organism: Diaphorobacter sp. HDW4A (assembly GCF_011305995.1). Taxonomy (GTDB): domain Bacteria; phylum Pseudomonadota; class Gammaproteobacteria; order Burkholderiales; family Burkholderiaceae_C; genus Diaphorobacter_A. Next base: position 3,039,075 of record NZ_CP049910.1, read on the forward strand.
GCTGGGCACGCCCCAGACGGTGGCCGTGGCATAACTACGTCTGGGGTTTGGGGAGACTTAGCCTCAGACCGATTTATGCAACAAAGCCCGTGCAGAGCATCATTCTTTTCCGTCCCACACATATCTACAACGGTTTTGGCGCATATACAGGGCGGCATGCTGGTTGATAATTCTGCCGCCCGTTGTATAGCATAGACTTCCATGTCAAGCGCTGTCACCTTGCGATGCACTTGTTCCACCTGCTGCAAGTAAGTTTCACTAGCTATCACTGCCGAGCCGCTTGTGAATATACATACCTCCGGCAAGCTTTCGACTTTCGGCCGCTCGCCAGTAAACCCAGCTTCAAGGCTGCTGATGAGCTGATCCGAAGCGGCAAGTGCCTTTAGGCGAACGAGGGTGGCATGATCTGTGGAGACTTGATAAGGCTCATGGAGAAATCCATCAGTTGACCACTTTCCAGATTGATACTCGTAAGACATGCTAGATATGAGCAGCTGCCCTAAGCTTGCGCGCTTCTGAAACCCGCCACAAATACCGCTCATCCCGATCAAAGTTGGCCGGAATCGTTCGATGCAAATGGCAGCAGTGATGGCTGCATTGACTAATCCCATCTGAGGCAGCAACACTGCCGTTCCTCGGCGTCCACCAATCGTGAAATCTAAACAATCGATACCTGCTCTTATAGCCGGATTGCAATCAAGCAGCGTTGCATATGGATTTCGCTCCTCTCGCAGAGCGCAAAATAAAACAAAATCAAACCGCGTGTTCTTACGCAACTGGACAAGCAAATGGTCTAAAGTAGACTGCCAACTGCGCTTTTCTGCATAGTTCGCCAAAATACAACCACTTGCCTCATAAATTCCTCTCAACTCGGGAAATTCGTCGGGATACGAACTAATCGCGAGCATAAGGGCGTTAACTTTGCCGGCCTTTATTATTGTTTGAATAATTGCCTTTCCATTGGCCTGAGCTTCGCCGCCATCGATGTGAGGCAAGTAAAAGTCAATAATAAACAATCCTATCTCCGCGCCCAACTGAGCCGCAAAATCCGTCATGGTTTTTGCGCAAATTATATCTTCCGCCCGGACCCCCTTTGATATTAAGTAGCCCGATATTGTGCGCCGCTTCTTATCATCATCCTCAATCAGGAGAATTTTCATGAACCGGCCCTCAATATTGATTTTATTTTTTGAAGCGTTGCCTTTGATTTATAGTGATAAAGAACCGCACCAATTACATTTTGATTGTACTTCTCCTTGATGATTTTTGGAGAATCCTTTAGCTTAACTTTTATTCCTCCGATGTAAAAATCAGGATACTGAGTCACAATGATTATATTTGTCGCACTACCCTTCAGCTTGAGAGCTCTGAGCACCTCAATTCCACCTTGAGCCTGGTCGTGCCCCTTCTGCTTATCATCCGCACTTTCCCCGAAAGTTGATAATGCCATATCCAGCACAATTAAATCGTATTTCTCACCCATGACATTGAGCACAGCTTGGCTTACACCATCGACGACCTCGGGCTGTGCATGAAATACCTCATTGATGCAATCGATCAACTCGTCGCGTTTATGCGGCTCGTCTTCCACCAGTAGAAGCCTCATGCTTGCCCCTCAGTTTCGGAATGTTGAACTGCCAATTCTCCTCGCATTGTGAATCCAAGACTTATGATCGCTTCTTGGGGATCAAAGCTGCAGCGTATTGTGTGAGAACCTTCGCTAGTGCGAGTAATGAACTTAATTTTCTTGATTCCAGTATAGCCCTCCGTTACCATATCAGTACTAGTCTCAACTGCACTAACCGCGCTCTCAATGCGATTTTTCGACTCCGAAAACTTTTCACTTGGTACGGACGAAGAAATATTTACACTGACACTCTCTAGGGCTGTCGAGGCTCCAATCGAAGCTGAGTTGACAATCACTTGAATTGGGACTTCTCCGGCCCCGTGCTTGACTGCATTTTGCAGAAGCACAGCAACGCAATCGTAGAGTCGATGCACGCTGATTCCAGTATATTTAGTCTCGACTGAATTTCCCTCAAAAATCAGGGAGCCCGTTATGTTTAAATCGTTGCCAATGATTTCACAGAGTTCTCTTACGGACGCAGATATATATCCAGTCTGCGGAACCTGAAACCAGTCTGCCACTTTTTTAAAAATGTCGTTCACCGCCTCATGGAGTTCAGCCTTCATTCTATTTTCAAGCACTCCATAGTAACCCGAGAAATATTTGTCTATAGAAACATTAGCATCGCGCAATAATGTTGTGCGAATAAATCTGGCAGCATTCTCCAATTGTGGGGCGATTTGATTCCAACAATAAGCAATGACCAGCTCATTCACCAATTCACGGCCGCCTGCCGTTTGGAGGGTATTCACAAGCCCTCTTAGATTCTGTTTTGTGGCGGAATCTTCCAAGTCTAGTGTTGATCGGAACAATGACGAGTTTGATTTAAATTGGAGATAGTCCTTTTTTAGTTTTGTAATTATGCTGCGATAAGATTCCATCCATGCCACAACTGTCTTGCGCATGTTGGGGTTAGTCATGACGGCTGTATACTTGGGATCTGTTAATACAGCATCGATAGCATCAGTCGTTACCCCATCCAACGTGTTATGTCGTATTCTTCGACCGAGATAAGATTGAATTCCAAACTCTGGATTCAAGCAAAATTGCTCGAAAGCGTCTTCCGCAATCTGGGTAACCAAGTATTCATTTTGGCTGTTTAGTCGAATTACCACAATCCCTTCATTGCCTGCATTTTCGCCTCCGAGCGAGGATATTTCCGCTTCCACCTGCGGATAAAGAGATCGATATTGCTCGGTAGAAACTGAGGGATTTGTGTCTAGCCACTTTTTCATTGCAACGCTGTCCACATACATTCGACTACTATCGAAATATTGCTGAAGCTTCGCAACCTTCGTTCTAGTTGTGATCGAGTCGGCCTCAATAAAGTATTCGATCCTATTAAGTTTATGTCCGACTGCTCGCAAAATCTCACTTCGCACACTGGATGCCTGTGAGACATTTTTTATCAAAGAGTAAAGCTTTTCGAGAGTAACCTCGTCTAGGCTGCCGACAATGTAATTAGCTACTTGAGGAGAGTCACTAAGTAAATACTCAATAAAATTTAGAATATTCCCTTGATGCTCTAATTTTACGTGGGATACAAGGTCTGTTCTAAATTCAAAATCCACATCAGGATCTACAGACTTTTTCCGGTAGAGCGCTAGAGCCAGTACGCCGACTAAGCTCTTGGCCTCAGAAGGGGCCGTTGTATATAACGCACGCATCTCCTCCTCTGTGAGGAGGGCTTCCAATCCGACTGTGTTTTCAAAAATGAATCGAATTTCATCTTTTGTGAGTAGCAGCATATTTGATCTATTGCCAATAAATCTCAGGAAGAGATAAGTGCGATAGAACGGATCAAGTGATATTTTTAGTGATTCATCTAGCAACGAAAAATCTGGCGATAATAGTAATGTTTTTTCCCCGAATGGAATAGAGATGTCCGCAATCTTTCCATCAACAATTTCAGAGAGCAAACGAGCGCCGATGACTTTATCAATACGATTTCTGAAATCAGCTATTTTTGGGCGTTCCAAAAAAGCTGCGGAAACTCTATATATTTCGAGAGTAGGATAACTATCGACATTATTTCTATTATAATGTTCCGTAACAAATTCACCATCGCTGCAATTTTGTGCATGGACAAGCAGCTCCGATATCGCAGCATTGATCGAATGATCAAGTCGATTTTTAATTTCCAAATGAGCCCGCTCGTAGTCGGGTAGATTTAGAACTACGATGATAGAGTGGATTGTGTCTATCAGGCTCAGCTCTGTCGCACGAAGAAGGAAGCCAGCGATGTCTTCATAATCTAAAGGAGTGGGAGCGAAGTTGCTCAAAGATACTGCTTTGCGAATATCGCCTTCCACCCTACCGACGAGCCCACTCACTCGCCGTCGGGCCACCAAAAAAAGTGAAATCCGCGAGCTAATATTTTCTAGTGCACTGAAATGAAAGCCGGGGCTATCTCTATGTGATATGTCATCCTCGATTTCATTGACGATATCTATTTCTTGAGAGGTCAGATCCCGCGTACTTCGAAGGTATGCAAGCTTAAAGGATAGAAAGTTTGACGCTCCAGCCTTTTTACTCAGAGCTTTGAGGGCCGCAAGCGCATCTGGAGAGCTCATGCACTCAATATGCACTAATGAACGAATGTTTTGAATAAGTTCTAGGGCTTGTTTTTTGTGAGAGTTAATATAACCAAGCGTATAGCAAAGTTCACTTCTCCAAGCTAATGGAGGAAAGGATGTCATCCGGAAGAGGTCGCCACTCTTATTTTTGTGATCACTTGCAGCATTGTTTAATAAGCCGTGTGGGCCCTTCAATAAGGCGCCTATCACCATGCAATCTTGGTTTGTGCAATCTTTGCGAATTGACTGCGCTTCCTGCGGACCGACATCCGGTTTTGAGCAATAGCCCCGAAGCAAATTTCTCTTTTCTTTGCTGCCGATTTGAGATATGAGCTTGTATATCTCAGAAGGACGCCATGCTTTTCTGCTAGAAATTTTGGAATTCATTGCCCAGCTTGTTCCCATGTTTGTGCACTAGATTGCTACTATTTAAAGTCGCGCAATTTCAGTCATCTGCTTGTCGCTGCATGCATTCACTACTTTGTAACACATCGTGATGCGGTCTTATGCGCCCAGACCTAGGCCGTTGCCTGGGTTGGATGAAAATTCCTTGCCGAGCATGGAGAGCTTCGAAGCCCACCGTTCCGGCATAAATTTTGCGCTTGTCCAGTTCGAAGCGGCATGCGACAGGCTGGTCAAAAAATCCGCTGGTGCTCTCTGTAGGGCCTCCTTTGCGCGGCGGGGTGAGCGGCAGTAACCGCTGCAAAGTAGCCCACCAAGGGCTATCCCTTTGCAGCCTCACCCAAACGCAGTTGATCCAAGTAATCAGCCCACTGCTGAACCATTTCAAAGCGCTTTGCCAAGTATTTCGTACGGTTGTAGCTACGACCGTTGGAGTCCTTCACCATGTGCGCCAGATTTGCCTCAATTGCCAAAGGATCCAAATCCAGCTGATCAACAAGCATAGTGCGCGCACTTGCGCGGAATCCGTGCCAGCTCTGCTCAGTCCCAAACCCAAGACCATACAAAGCGCTTCGCACGGAGTTATCTGACATTGGGCGCTCATGATCACGCTGCCCTGGAAAGACGTAAAGGCTACGTCCTGTCAACTCCTGCAAGTCTCGCAGCAGCTCCACGGCTTGCGTTGGCATCGGCACCACATGCGGGTCACCGTTAGCCTTTTCCTCCACCGTTCGCTTCATCTTCGCGCTCGGAATCGTCCATGTGGCAGCATCCAAGTCGAGCTCAGTCCACTCCATCATGCGCAAGTTTCCGGGGCGCTGATAGAGCATTGGCGCCAGCAACAGCGCTGTACGGACAATCGGGCCACCCTTGTAGGCATACATAGCCCGAAGTAGTTCACCAAAACGCTGCGGCTCAACAATTGCGGGGAAATTCTTGCCACGATACGGTAGCAATCGACTTTTCAAGCCTTCGGTGATGTCCCGTTGATCATTTCCAGCGGTTGGAAGCCAGTAACGCCATATTTGGCGAACAAGCATCAGACCTCGATCCGCCGTTTCGATAGCACCCCGCTCTTCCACTTTTTTCAGAACGGACAGGAGCTCCATTGGCTCAATGCTTTCCATTTGTCGATCACCGATCCATGGAAATAAATCTCGTTCAAGCTGGCGTTTTGTACGTTCGGCATGGCTGGCACTCCATGTCCCTACTTGCTTGGCGTGCCACTCCAATGCCACAACCTTGAACACGCTTCCGTCAACTGCCAAGCCCTTGAGCTTTTCCATTTTTCGAGCCTGAACTGGATCAACACCTTCCGATTTCTTCAATTTGGCAATATCACGCGCCTTGCGTGCCGCCGTCAGGGAAACAGTCGGATAGCTGCCCAATGCAAGCTGCTTTTCCTTATTTTGGATTCGGTACTTGTAGAACCACCGCTTGGAGCCATTCGGACTCACCTGCAAGTAAAGCCCTCCGGAATCAGCAAATCTCGCTTGTTTGCGATCAGCGGGGCAACTGGCGTTTCGGCATTGCACATCGGTCAACATGGGGCATGAACTCAATTGGCTAGGGGGTACAACGCCCACCTGACGCGTACCCCACGGGGGTACAAGTGAAACGCCAAAAGGCCCATGTAGCAAGGCCTAGCGCCAATCAGGGGGTACAGATTGGCTGAAGTATATGCAAAAACAGGATTGCACCCCCACTCGTACCCCCATCATCCTCCGGCTGTCAGCGAACGACAATGAACCATCACAAACCATAACTCATTGATTTAACAAAGAAAAAAGGCGTTCACTGAACTTCAGTGAACGCCTTTGAACGTTATGGTGGTGGAGCTGGCGGGAATTGAACCCGCGTCCGCAAGCCTTCACCGGGCAGATCTACATGTTTAGTGTTCTGATTTGAGTCTCGCCTCCAGAGTCGCGCAGGCACACGCTACAGAGGAAGCCAGCTCCCTTGGATCTCGCTACATACCAAGGAGCCCGGTACGCGGCCAGCTGATGTGAATTCCTTTGCAGCCTGGAGGTATTGCTACCCCCTTGCCCAGCCCATCAGCGTGCTGTTGCAAAGCTCACCGGTGTTTAAGCGGCGAGTGCGAAACGTTCGTCGTTTGCAGTTAGTTTTTTGAATGGAGATTTACGAGCGTCACTCAAGCTCGACATGCACCACGCCGATTCCGAACCCACGTCGAAACCAGGGCAGCCCCTTAGGAAGCTATTTTAGTCTGTATTCAGGAATTTCAAGAGCTCAAGGGGAGATTCGATCAAGAAATCTGCACCCCAGTCGCGCGGATTGGCTCCATCACCCAGGTAGCCGTAGGCTGCGGCGACCGTCAACATGCCAGCCGCCTTGCCGCCGATGATGTCGCGCTCGTCGTCGCCAACGTAGATGCACTGCGCCGGATCGACCTGGATTCGTTTCGCCGCCTCGAGCAAGGGAGCTGGATGCGGCTTGGAATGTGGGGTCGTATCGCCGCTTACCACCGCGCCAGCCGAGGCGAATAGCGGCATGCGTTCCACGATCAGCGAGGTGAAGCGGGTCGCCTTGTTCGTCACCACGCCCCAAGGCATGGAGCGTGCGACCAGTGCATCCACCAATTGAGGAACACCCTCGAACTGAAAGGTGCTTTCATGGATGCGGGCTTCGTAGTTGTTAAAAAACTCTTCCCGCAATGCCGAAAAGTCGGGGTGTTCCGGCGTCATGTCGAAACCGACCTTGAGCATGCCTCGCGCACCGGCGCCTGCCATGTGGCGATAGGCGTCGATCGGCAACGAGGGCATGCCGCGCGCCACGCGCAGCATGTCGGCTGCAGCGCCAAGGTCGGGGGCGCTGTCGATCAGGGTTCCGTCGAGATCGAACAGGACAGCTCGGACGTTCTTCGTCAATTCACTCATCTCGGGTGGTCCATCAGTTCTCAATGGGGCGACGGGTGGCAAACATATAGTTCACGCTGGTGTCGTCGTTGAGCCAATACCGGTTGCTCAGCGGATTGAACTGCAGGCCACGGGTCTGCAGCACGTCCAGTCCGGCAACCCGACAGGCCATGGCCAGTTCGCTCGGGCGGATCATCTTGGCGTATTCATGCGTGCCCTTGGGGATCATCTTGAGCAGGTATTCCGCACCGACAATGGCCAGCATGAATGCCTTGGCGTTGCGGTTGATCGTCGAGAAGAAGACCCAACCACCCGGTTTGACGAGTTTGGCGCAGGCTGCGACGACCGAGCCCGGATCGGGCACATGTTCGAGCATCTCCATGCAGGTCACGGTATCGAATGCGCCGGGCTGCTCCTCGGCCAACGCCTCGACCGCTACTTCGCGGTACTGAATATCGGGCGTTTCGGTCTCGAGCGCATGCAGTTGCGCCACACGCAGCGCCTTGGCGGCCAGATCGACGCCGAGCACCTGAGCACCGCGTCTTGCCATCGAGTCCGCCAGAATGCCGCCACCGCAGCCGACGTCCAGCACCCGTTGGCCGCGCAGGGGCGAAATCTGGTCAATCCAGTCCAAGCGCAGAGGGTTGATCTGGTGCAGCGGGCGGAACTCGCTTTCTGGATCCCACCAACGATGGGCCAGTTCGGAAAATTTGGCCAGTTCGGCCGGATCGGCGTTCACGGATTCAGTCATGCGGTGATTTTCCCCGATTCGCGGGTCATCGAGAGCATCAACCTGCATCCCGAAAGGCGAACGGCCATGAAAAAAGCCCCTCGAGAGGGGCTTTTCATCGCAATCGCAAGGATTACTTGGCGGCTTGTGTGCCCACCACTTCGATTTCCACGCGACGGTTCTTGGCGCGGCCAGCTGCAGTCTTGTTGTCTGCGACTGGTTGCTTTTCGCCCTTGCCTTCGGTGTAAACGCGGTTCTTTTCGATGCCCTTGGACACCAAGTAAGCCTTCACAGCTTCAGCGCGGCGAACCGACAGCTTCTGGTTGTAAGCATCGGAACCGATGGAGTCGGTGTGACCCACAGCGATGATGACTTCCAGGTTGATGTTCTTGACCTTGGAGACCAGATCATCCAGCTTGGCCTTGCCTTCTGGCTTCAGGACAGACTTGTCGAAGTCGAAGAACGCGTCAGCAGCGTAAGTAACCTTGTTGGAAATTGCTGCAGGTGCTGGTGCAGGAGCAGCAGGCTTGGCTTCAGCAGGTGCTGGTGCGGGAGCGACAGCCGGAGCAGCAACCGCAGCCTTTTGCAGAGCGCCATCGCAGCCTTCGGCAGCGGTAGCAGGCGTCCAGTTGGCATCACGCCAGCACAGTTCGTTGGTACCGTTCTTCCAGACCAACTCACCAGTGCCGTTTTGCCAATTGTCGACGACGTTGCCGCCATCAGCTGCCTTGATTTGAGCGCCAGCAGATGTAGCGAGCACGGCAGAGGCCAACAACATCGCCACTTTGTTCAGTTTCTTCATGGTTCTCCTCTTGGGGAAAAAGCCGCAGCCGCGCTGCGAATCAGGGACGTCGTCAGTGACCATCACTAAGAACGTTGGAAACGATTGTGCCATACGTAACATCGTCCGGTCTGCACCTGAGGGTCATGAACGGTAGGACAAAAGCGCAATACCCGAAGAATTGTTGCCAGCGCGCAACATGACGTTGGACCTAAAATGGCGACTTCCGCAGTCATTCCAGTTGTCATGACCCAGTTTGCCAAAGAAACTTTGCCCATCAGCCTCGAAGAGGAGATGCGCCGCAGTTACCTTGATTACGCGATGAGCGTGATCGTGGGCCGCGCCCTCCCCGACGCACGCGATGGCCTGAAGCCAGTACATAGGCGAGTTCTGTATGCCATGCACGAGCTCAATAATGACTGGAACCGTCCATACAAGAAGTCCGCCCGTATCGTGGGTGACGTGATCGGCAAATATCACCCTCATGGTGACATTGCTGTTTACGACACCATCGTGCGCATGGCGCAGAACTTCTCCTTGCGTCATATGTTGGTGGACGGTCAGGGCAACTTCGGTTCGGTGGACGGCGACAGCGCCGCCGCCATGCGATACACCGAAATCCGCCTGTCGAAAATCGCCCACGAAATGCTGGCCGACATCGACAAGGAAACCGTCGATTTCGGTCCCAATTACGATGGCAGCGAGCAGGAGCCTCTGGTACTGCCCAGCCGACTGCCCAATCTGCTGGTCAATGGCTCGGCTGGTATCGCTGTGGGCATGGCGACGAACATTCCGCCGCACAACCTCAACGAGGTGGTGGATGCCTGCCTGCACATGCTGCGCAACCCGGATGCGACGATCGACGAGCTCATGGAGATCGTTCCCGCGCCGGACTTCCCCACCGCCGGCATCATCTATGGCATCAACGGTGTGAAAGAAGGTTATCGCACTGGTCGTGGCCGCGTCGTCATGCGTGCCAAGTGCCATTTCGAGGACATCGACAAGGGTCAGCGCCAGTCGATCATCGTCGACGAGCTGCCCTACCAGGTCAACAAGAAGACGCTGCAGGAGCGCATGGCCGAGCTGGTGCACGAGAAGAAGATCGAAGGCATCAGCCACATTCAGGACGAGTCCGACAAGTCGGGCATGCGTCTTGTGATCGAACTCAAGCGCGGTGAAGTGCCCGAGGTGGTGCTGAACAATCTGTACAAGCAGACGCAGCTTCAAGACACCTTCGGCATGAACATGGTCGCGCTGATCGATGGCCAGCCCAAGCTGTGCAATCTGCGCGAACTGATTCAGGTGTTCCTGCAGCACCGCCGCGAGGTGGTCACACGTCGCACTGTATTCGAGCTGCGCAAGGCCCGCGATCGCGGCCACGTGCTCGAAGGCCTGGCGGTTGCGCTCGCGAACATCGATGACTTCATCCGCATCATCCGCGAATCGCCCACTCCACCGGTCGCCAAGTCAGAGCTGATGGCTCGCTCGTGGGACAGCTCGCTGGTGCGCGAAATGCTCACCCGCACCCGCGAAGACGGCGGCGTGATCAGCGCTGACGACTACCGCCCAGAAGGCCTTGAGCACGAGTTCGGCATGCAGTCCGATGGCCTGTACCGTCTCTCCGAAACACAGGCCCAGGAGATCCTGCAGATGCGTCTGCAGCGCCTGACCGGTCTGGAGCAGGACAAGATCGTCGCCGAGTACAAGGAAGTCATGGCGGTGATCGAAGACCTGCTGGATATTCTGGCCAAGCCCGAGCGCGTCTCCGTCATCATCGGCGAAGAACTCACCGTCGTGAAGACCGAGTTCGGCCAGACCAAGCTCGGCGCACGTCGCACCGAGGTTGAACACAGCGCGCAGGACCTCTCCACAGAAGACTTGATCACGCCCACCGACATGGTGGTAACGCTCTCGCACTCCGGCTACATCAAGAGCCAGCCGCTGTCGGAATACCGCTCGCAAAAACGTGGCGGTCGCGGCAAGCAGGCCACAGCGACCAAGGAAGACGACTGGATCGACCAGCTCTTCATCGCCAACACGCACGACTATCTGCTGTGCTTCTCGAACAAGGGCCGCCTGTACTGGCTCAAGGTCTGGGAAGTGCCCGCCGGTTCGCGCGGTTCGCGCGGTCGCCCCATCGTCAACATGTTCCCGCTGCAAGACGACGAGAAGATCAACGTGGTGCTGCCGCTGACCGGCGAATACCGCAGCTTTCCGGCCGATCACTACGTGTTCATGGCGACCAGCATGGGCACGGTGAAGAAGACGGCGCTCGACGACTTCAGCAACCCGCGCAAGGCCGGCATCATCGCCGTGGGCTTGGACGAGGGCGACTTCCTGATCGGCGCGGCACTCACAGACGGCAAGCACGACGTGATGTTGTTCAGCGACGGTGGCAAGGCTGTGCGCTTCGATGAGAACGATGTGCGTCCGATGGGCCGTCTGGCACGCGGCGTGCGCGGCATGAACATCGACGAGACGCAAAGCGTGATCGCGATGCTCGTGGCAGATGCAGAGTCAACTGCCGAATCGATCGAAGGTGGCGAAGCCAACACCAGCGCGCAAAGCGTGTTGACCGCCACTGAAAACGGCTACGGCAAGCGCACACACATCAGCGAATACACCCGCCATGGTCGCGGCACCAAGGGCATGATCGCGATCCAGCAGACCGAGCGCAATGGCAAAGTGGTTGCGGCAACGTTGGTGAGCACCGACGACCAGATCATGCTGATCACTGACACTGGCGTTCTGGTGCGCACCCGCGTGGGCGAAATCCGCGAGATGGGACGCGCAACGCAAGGCGTCACCTTGATTTCGCTGGATGATGGAGCCAAGCTGAGCGGCTTGCAGCGCATCGTCGAAAACGACGCGAATGCGGCAGAGGGCGGCGACGTCGAAAATGGAGCAGAAGGTGACGAAGGCACCGCCAGCGACGCTTGATGCCCCCATGTGGTGAGCGGGCTCGCGCAAGCAACCCGCTGTCCGCAGCAACACGGCATCCTTCGCGCCGACAATCAGTCACGCGAAGGATGCTTGCAGCGAGATGCTGCTTTTTCTTTTTTCAGGTTTGATGATGAATCGCCCCTACAACTTTTCTGCCGGTCCTGCCGCCATTCCCGAAGAAGTTCTGAAAACAGCGGCCGCCGAGATGCTCGACTGGCACGGCAGTGGCATGAGCGTGATGGAGATGAGCCATCGCGGCAAGGAATTCATCTCGATCTGCGAAAAGGCGGAATCCGATTTCCGCGAACTCATGGCAGTGCCCAAGGAGTTCAAGATCCTGTTCATGCAAGGTGGAGGCTTGGCAGAAAACGCCATCGTTCCGCTGAACCTCTCACGCGGCGCGACCGTGGATTTCGTGGTCACCGGTTCGTGGAGCCAGAAGTCGCTCAAGGAAGCGGGCAAGTACGCATCCGAAGTGCACACCGCCGCATCGGGCAAGGAAAGCCAATTCACCACCCTGCCCGATCCATCCTCATGGCAATTGAGCCGTGGCGCGAGCTACCTGCACATCTGCAGCAATGAAACCATCGACGGTGTGGAATTCCAGCAATTGCCGGACCTGAAGGCACTGGGCAGCGATGCGCCGCTGGTCATCGACTTTTCCTCACACGTGGCTTCGCGTTCGGTGGACTGGTCCAAGGTGGGCCTCGCCTTCGGCGGCGCACAAAAGAACCTCGGCCCCGCCGGCCTCACACTCATCGTCGTGCGCGAAGATCTGCTCGGCCACGCCCTGCCCGCCTGCCCGAGCGCGTTCGACTACAAGGTGGTCGCAGACAACGCGTCCATGTTCAACACCCCGCCGACCTGGGGCATCTACATCGCGGGTCTGACTTTCGAATGGCTCAAGAACCAGCGCGAAGGCGATGCCACCGGCGTGGCTGCCATGGAACTGCGCAACATCGCCAAGGCCAAGGCGCTGTACGACTACGTCGACGCATCGGGCTTCTACGTCAACAAGGTCGCAGCAAACTGCCGCTCGCGCATGAACATTCCGTTCTTTCTGAATGACGAATCGCGCAACGACGCCTTCCTCGCCGGTGCCAAGGCGCGCGGCCTGTTGCAGCTCAAGGGACACAAGTCCGTGGGCGGCATGCGCGCCAGCCTCTACAACGCCATGCCGATGGCGGGCGTCGAGGCACTGATCGCCTACATGCGAGAATTTGAACAAAAGCATAGCTGACCGCTGCGCTCCTCCCGCGCACCGCAGCCGATGTACTGAACGCCTTTTTCCGAACTTCCGAATACCGACCCCGCAACGATGACCACTCCTCAAGCCTCTCCAGATCTCGCCAGCCTGCGTGTGCAGATCGACAACATCGACCAACAACTGCTCGCCCTGCTGAACCAGCGCGCGTTGGTGGCAGAGCGTGTGGGCGAGGTCAAGAAGCGAGAAGGTTCGGCATTTTTCCGCCCGGATCGCGTGGCACATGTCATCGAGAAGATCAAGGCCGCCAACCCCGGCCCGCTCAAGCCCACACATGTGGCTGCCATCTGGCGCGAGATCATGTCGGCCTGCCTCGCACTCGAATCACCCCAGCGCGTGGCGGTGCTCGGCCCTGCAGGCACCTTCTGCGAAGAAGCAGCGATCCAGTATTTCGGCGGCGCGGCCGACCTGCTCTACTGCAACAGCTTTGAAGAGGTCTTCCACGCCACCGCCGCAGGCAGCGCGCAATATGGCGTCGTCGGCATCGAAAACTCCACAGAAGGCGTGGTGACCCGCTCGCTCGACATGCTGCTGCACACCCCCTGCCACGTGGTGGGCGAAGTGAGCCTGCTGATTCGCCACAACCTGCTGCGCACGACCAATTCCGCCGAGGAAATCGAGGTCATCGCTGCACACCCGCAGGCGCTGGCGCAGTGTCAGGCGTGGTTGTCCAAGCACCTGCCGCACGCCGAGCGTCGCCCGGTGGAGAGCAATGCCGAAGGCGCACGTCTGGCAGCGCTCAACCCCACATGGGCAGGCATCGCCAGCGAGCGCGCCGCGCAACAGTTCGGTCTGCATGTGGTGGCGCACGCGATTCAGGACGAGGCTTACAACCGCACGCGTTTCGCAGTGATCTGCCTGCCCGGCACGCTGAACACACCGCCGCCGTCGGGCCATGACAGCACCAGCCTGATCATCTCGGTACCCAACCGTCCGGGCGCCGTGTACGACCTGCTCGCGCCGCTCAAGAAACACAATGTCTCGATGACGAGATTCGAGTCGCGACCCGCCCGTACCGGCAAGTGGGAGTACTACTTCTATGTGGACATCGAGGGCCACCCCGAACAGTCCAACGTGGCACAAGCACTCGGCGAGCTCCAACAGCTCAGCGCGTTCTACAAGCTGCTCGGCACCTACCCCACGTCCGCTGCCTGAGGTTGACCCGCATGTTCGAACAACTAGGTCTCATCGGCTGTGGCCTCATGGGAGGCTCATTCGCCAAGGCCATGAAGCGCGCCGGACTTGTCAATCGCGTGGTCGGTTACAGCAAGTCACCCTCGACCACCGAACGCGCACGCCAACTCGGCGTGATCGATGTGGAAGCTCCCTCAGCCCTGCTGGCCGTGGCCGGTGCCGATATCGTGCTCGTCGCCGTTCCGGTGGCGGCGACCGAAGCCACCCTCAAGGCCATCAAGCACCTCGTCACGCCGCAGATGCTGGTGATGGACGTGGGTTCGACCAAGGCCGATGTGGTGCAGGCCGCGCGTGCTTCGCTGCGTGACCAGATCGGCTCCTTCGTCCCCGCTCACCCGATTGCGGGCCGCGAAGTCGCGGGCGTGGAGCATTCCGATCCCGATCTCTATACCGGCCGCCAGGTCATCCTCACGCCGACTGAGCGCACGCTGACCGCGCAGATCCGCCGCGCCGAAGAACTCTGGACAGCCCTCGGCTGCCGCGTCTCGCACATGTCGCCCGAAGCGCACGATGCCGCATTTGCTGCCGTGAGCCATCTGCCGCACATGCTCGCGTTCGCGATGATGAACAGCCTGACGAACCAGGAGCGTTCGGACGAGCTGCTTTCGCTCGCTGGCCCCGGATTCCGTGATTTCACCCGCATCGCCGCGAGCGACCCGAAGATGTGGCGCGACGTGCTGCGCGCCAATCGCGACGAAGTGCTCGCGCAGTCACGTCAGTTCCAGCAGGCGCTCGCACAGTTCGAGAAGGCCCTGCAGGGCAACGACGATCAGGCGCTCGAAGACCTGATTACCCTCGCCAGCCACACGCGCGCCAACTGGCGCATGGGTGCGCAGCGCACGCGCAAAGACGACTTGTAAACCTACGATGTTCACTACCGAGTACCTCGACCTCCCGCCCCTGCAATCCGCGGGCGGAAGCGTGCAACTTCCCGGCTCCAAGAGCATCTCCAATCGCGTCTTGCTGCTCTCCGCTCTAAGCGAAGGCACGACCGAAGTGCGCGACCTGCTCGCCTCCGACGACACCCGTGTGATGCTGGACGCGCTGCGCCAGATCGGCTGTGATGTACAGGAAGGCTTGGGCGACGATGCGGGCACCGTGCGCATTACCGGCCTCGGCACCAAGGCCCCGACCTCCCCCGCCAGCCTTTTCCTCGGCAATGCCGGAACGGCCATGCGCCCGCTGACCGCCGCGCTGTCGCTGCTCGGCGGTGAATTCGAACTCAAGGGCGTGGCGCGCATGCACGAGCGCCCGATCGGCGACCTGATCGACGCGCTGCGCCAGCTTGGCTGCCGGATCGACTATCTCGGCAATGAGGGCTTTCCGCCGCTGCGTATCCAGCACGGCGACGGCCTGCCGCCGCTCAAGCTCAATGAATCGATCAAGGTGCGCGGCGATGTCTCGAGCCAGTTTTTGACCGCCCTGTTGATGGCTCTGCCGCTGGTCGCAAAGACGCAGGACATCGTCATCGACGTGGTCGGCGAGCTGATCTCCAAACCCTACATCCACATCACGCTCGAGCTGCTCGCGCGCTTCGGCATCATCGTCCAACACGACAACTGGCAGCGCTTCACTATCGCGGCGGGCAGCCGCTATGTGTCGCCCGGCGTGCTGCATGTAGAGGCAGACGCCTCCTCGGCGAGCTACTTCATAGCCCTCGGTGCCATCGCGCCGAGCAGCGAAGGGCAGGACGGTATCCAGGTACTCGGTGTCGGGCAAGATTCCATCCAGGGCGATATCCGCTTCGTCGAAGCCGCCCGCGCCATGGGGGCCGACATCGAAAGCGGCCCGAACTGGCTCAGAATCCGCCGCGGTGCATGGCCACTCAAGGCCGTCAACATGGACTGCAACCACATCCCCGACGCGGCCATGACGCTGGCGGTGATGGCACTGTTCGCCGACGGCACGACCACGCTCACCAACATCGCGAGCTGGCGCGTGAAGGAAACCGACCGCATCGCCGCCATGGCCATCGAAAGCCGCAAGCTCGGCGCGGTCATCGAGGAAGGCCCGGACTACCTGCGCATCACGCCGCCGGCCACCGCCGCCGACTGGAAGGCCGCCAGCATCCACACCTACGACGACCACCGCGTCGCGATGTGCTTCTCGCTTGCCACCTTCAACCCGGCAAGCGTACCGGTGCGCATCGAAGACCCCAAGTGCGTCGGCAAGACCTTCCCCGACTATTTCGAGGCGCTTTTCAGCGTCGCGCGCACCGAGCAGAAGCACATTCCCGTGATCTGCCTCGACGGCCCTACCGCCTCCGGCAAGGGCACGGTGGCGGCAGCTGTCGCCAGGAAGCTCGGTTATCGGTTCTTGGACTCTGGTGCGATGTACCGCATCACCGCCTATGCTGCCCTCAAGGCCGGCATGGTCATCGACACCGCCCATGAGGAGCGCATCGCCGCCCTCGCCCGCGAACTGCCGGTGCATTTCGAGGGGGGGCGCATCTGGCTCGGCAAGGAGGATGTGAGCGATGCCATCCGCACCGAAGAAGCCGGAATGAACGCTTCCAAGGTCTCGGCGCTGGGGCAGGTGCGCCTGGCGCTGGTCGATCTGCAGCACAGCTTTCAGAAGCTTCCCGGCCTCGTCGCGGACGGCCGGGACATGGGCACGGTGATCTTCCCCGAGGCCCCGCTCAAGGTGTTTTTAACGGCATCCGCAGCCTGTCGCGCCGAGCGCCGCCATAAGCAGTTGATTTCTAAAGGGATTTCAGCTAATATCGACATTCTTCGCGCCGACTTGGAGGCACGCGACGCCCGGGATCAGAACCGGGCAGTGGCGCCCCTCAAGCCTGCGCAGGATGCTCTGGTGCTGGACAACTCTGATCTTTCCGTCGATGAGGCGGTTGATCAGGTAATTGCCTGGTGGCAGACACGTCAGCCATTTGGCACTTGATTTTCGGATCAAGCGCCATCAACTGACCCCGCTGGCCCACACGGTCCCTGTCGCGCTCTGCTGGCGCATCGGCTGTGTGGTTTTTGCAACTCTAACCCCGTGGTTGACTCCACACCCCTCCGCAGGCAGCCATAAAAACATTCGGCAATAGTGCCAATGGAAACCTGTTTGTGGACAAGGAAATTCATGTCTGAATCTTTTGCCGCCCTATTTGAAGAATCGTTGCAGCGTACGGAAATGCGCCCAGGCGAGGTCATCACCGCTGAAGTGGTGCGCGTTGAACACAACTTCGTGGTTGTGAACGCTGGCCTGAAGTCTGAAGCCTACGTGCCAATCGACGAATTCAAGAACGACCAGGGCGAAATCGAAGTCCAAGTGGGTGACTTCGTGTCCGTGGCCATCGGCTCGATCGAAAACGGCTACGGCGACACCATCCTGTCGCGTGACACCGCCAAGCGTCTGGCTTCGTGGCTGTCGCTCGAGAAGGCTCTGGAATCCGGCGAATTCGTCACCGGTACTACTTCCGGCAAGGTCAAGGGCGGCCTGACCGTTCTGGTCAACGGCATCCGCGCATTCCTGCCAGGTTCGCTGATCGACACACGTCCTATCAAGGACCTGACCCCCTACGAGAACAAGACCTTGGAATTCAAGGTCATCAAGCTCGACCGCAAGCGCAACAACGTGGTGCTGAGCCGCCGTGCCGTGGTGGAAGCCTCGATGGGCGAAGAGCGCGCCAAGCTGATGGAAACGCTGAAGGAAGGCGCCATCGTCAACGGCGTGGTCAAGAACATCACCGAATACGGTGCGTTCGTGGACCTCGGCGGCATCGACGGCCTGCTGCACATCACCGACATGGCATGGCGTCGCGTGCGTCACCCATCGGAAGTGGTGCAAGCCGGTCAGGAAATCACTGCCAAGATCCTCAAGTTCGATACCGAGAAGAACCGCGTGTCTCTGGGTCTCAAGCAAATGGGCGACGACCCATGGATGGGCGTTGCTCGCCGCTATCCTTCGGGCACACGTCTGTTCGGCAAGGTCACCAACATTGCTGACTACGGTGCATTCGTGGAACTGGAACCCGGCATCGAAGGTCTGGTGCACGTTTCCGAAATGGACTGGACCAACAAGAACGTTGCACCTTCCAAGCTCGTGTCGCTGGGTGACGAAGTCGAAGTCATGGTCCTCGAGATCGACGAAGACAAGCGCCGCATCAGCCTGGGCATGAAGCAGTGCAAGGCCAACCCATGGCAAGAATTCGCACAGAACACCAAGCGCGGCGACCGCGTGAAGGGTCCGATCAAGTCGATCACCGACTTCGGCGTGTTCGTGGGTCTGGCTGCCGGTATCGACGGCCTGGTTCACCTGTCCGATCTGTCTTGGAATGAAGCTGGCGAAGCCGCCGTGCGCAATTACAAGAAGGGCCAGGAAGTCGAAGCCATCGTGTTGGCAGTCGATGTCGACCGCGAGCGTATCTCCCTCGGTATCAAGCAGCTCGATGGCGATCCATTCACGACCTTCGTGACTGTGAACGACAAGGGCCAGATCGTGTCCGGCAAGGTCAAGACTGTGGACGCCCGTGGCGCTGAAATCGACCTCGGCGAAGACATCATCGGCTACCTGCGCGCTTCCGAAATCTCCCGCGACCGCGTGGAAGATGCTCGCAACGTGCTCAAGGAAGGCGACGAAGTGACCGCTGTGGTGGTGAACGTGGATCGCAAGACCCGCAACATCCAGCTGTCGATCAAGGCCAAGGACCAGGTTGACCAGCAAGAAGCCATGGCTTCCCTGTCGGCTCAGTCCGCCAAGGAAAACGCCGGCACGACCAGCCTCGGCGCCCTGTTGCGTGCCAAGCTGGACAACTCCGACAAGTAATCCCACCTGTCGGTTGCCTTGCAGGCACTGAAATGAACGGCTGCCCAGTTGGTTCCAACCAGCGGGTGGTCGCTCTGGACAGCGGGCGCTTCAAGCGTCCGCTTTTTTTTGGTTTCACCAAAGTTTTGCGATATCTACATGACCCGATCTGACCTTGTTGAAGAACTGGCAGCCCGCTTCACCCAATTGACGCAGCGCGACGCCGAAATCGCCGTCAAGACCATTCTCGACGCCGTCAGCGATGCACTCGTGCGCGGTCACCGCATTGAAATTCGTGGCTTCGGCAGCTTCTCGGTCACACGTCGTCCGCCGCGCATGGGCCGCAACCCACGTAGCGGGGAAGCCGTCGCCATCCCTGAAAAGCGCGTACCGCACTTTAAGCCAGGCAAGGCACTGCGCGAAACTGTTGACCAGCGTGGATCCGCTGCAGCGCCGCTCAAGGACGCTTCCTGAGCCGTTCTCCTGTCTTCCTTGCGCATCCATGAGGGGCTTCGCCCGTCGGGTGCAGGACTGACCGTAGAATCTCCCGCAGCCCCGGAGAGATTCATCCATGAAATATTTCCTGTGGTTGCTCAAGGCAGCCATATTCTTCACGTTGTTCGCGTTTGCGCTGAACAACCAGCAGGACTCGATCGTCCACTTTTTCTTTGGCACGCAATGGCGCGCGCCGCTGGTGCTGATCGTGCTGGCGGCGTTCGCGCTGGGCGTGGTCGTCGGCGTGCTTGGTATGGTCCCGCGCTGGTGGAAGCACCGCACCGCAGCGCAAAAGAGCGCACAGCCCGAGGCCACTGCTGTGGCTGCGGTGCAAGCCCCAAGCCCCGTCAACGACGCCGCCTTGCAGCAGCCCCCCATCCATGGAATTTGATCTCAGCTGGATTCTGCTGGGCCTGCCGGTCGCCTTCGTGCTCGGTTGGCTGGCTTCGCGCTTCGACCTGCGCCAGTTGCGCGACGAGAACCGCCGCGCGCCCAAGGCGTATTTCAAGGGACTGAACTTCTTGCTCAACGAGCAGCAGGACCAGGCCATCGACGCCTTCATCGAGGCCGTGCAGAACGATCCCGACACCACCGAACTGCATTTCGCACTCGGTAACCTGTTCCGCCGCCGGGGCGAATACAACCGCGCCGTGCGCGTGCACGAGCACCTGCTCTCGCGCGGCGACCTGAGCCGAGCCGACCGCGACCGAGCCCAGCATGCCCTCGCGCTCGACTTTCTGAAGGCCGGCCTGCTCGACCGTGCGGAAGACGCGCTGCGCCGCCTCGAAGGCACACCGTTCGAGGCGCAGGCACGCGTGGCACTGCTGGCCATCTACGAGCGCTCGCGTGACTGGCCGCAAGCCATGGCGATCACCCAGAAGATGCAGGAGGCACATCAGGGCGACTTCAGCGCGCGCCAGGCCCACTTCCTCTGCGAGCAGGCGCTGGCCAAATCCGCACAGGGCGACACCGATGGTGCCGAAGCCTTGCTCAGACAAGCCGTGCAGACAGCCCCACAAGCGGCGCGTGCACGCATCGAGCTGGCCCGCCTCAAGCAGCGCGCGGGCAAGTCGCAGGAGGCGCTGGACTTCCTGCTCGAGCTCGCGGAGGTCGCCCCGCTCTGGCTGCCTCTCGCCGTGCCACTGATGATCGAACTCAGCCTAGCCACCGGCAAAGCCACCGAGGTGCGCGCGCTGCTGCGCCAGCGCTATGACGTGATGCCATCGCTCGATCTGCTCGAAGGCATCGTCTCGCTCGAGAACGCGCTGGGCAACAGCGCCACCTCGCGAGAGTGGTATGTGCGACACCTCGAACACGAGTCTTCCCTAGTCGCTGCGGCCAAATGGCTCCATGACGAAAAGCTTGAACACGAGCAATTTCACCCCCAGGTGCAACGATCTCTTGATCAGGCCGCAAAGCCGCTCACACGCTACCGCTGCGCCGCCTGCGGTTTTGAGGCGCGTCAGCATTTCTGGCAGTGTCCCGGCTGCCAGACATGGGATAGTTACCCGGCGCGCAGAGTCGAAGAGCTTTAAACAAGTTGGAGCTCCTCTCTGGCGTGTTGTGCAACACGGCATTCACCCAAGAACGAATGCCATCACAGAGGGAGGAAATCACCATGAAGTTCCGACGCTGGATCGTCAGTCTGGCGGCCATGCTGAGCACCACGCTCGCACTGGCCGCAGTCGACATCAACAAGGCCACCGAGGCTGAGCTGGACGGCATCAAGGGCATCGGCCCGGCCACTACTCGCTTGATCGTGGAGCAGCGCAAATCCGGCCCCTTCGCCGACTGGGTTGATCTGACCCGACGAGTCAAGGGCATAGGAGCCAAACGCGCCGCCAAGCTCTCGGGCGAAGGCCTGACCGTCAACGGCCAGCCGTTTGCCGGGGCTGCCGACGCGACGGCCAACACTACCAAGACCGCAAAGTTCGCTGCCCCAAAACCTGCCAAGGCAGACGCAACACCCACAGCAACGCCAACGACAGAGCTCGGCAAGACACAGAAGCCATGAGGCGGCACTGAATCGGCGGCCGCGCACTGAGCGCGCCACTGCAAATCAAAGGCGATGGAAAGCGATTTCCATCGCCTTTTTCATTGCTGGACACCCATCGAAGGTCCAACCGCTAGCGACGTTTCTCACGGAAAATGACTAACGAAGCCCTTCTTTGGATCGAAACAACCCTTGAATTCACCGGAGTTTTACGAGGAAACCTTATATTCGACGTGTGAAGCGTGCTTATAAATCCATAGCAGCTTTCTGTCCCGACCCCCTCACCGGTCATGCCCATGTCCCTACTTCTGTTGATCATCCTTCCGTTGATCGGCAGCGTCATTGCCGCCATATTGCCTGCGAACGCGCGCAATACGGAGTCGACGCTGGCCGGTTTCATCGCACTTTTCTGTGCGGTGCAAACGGCACTGTACTTCCCCGACATCTCGCACGGTGAAGTGATACGGCAGGAGTTCGCCTGGCTTCCAGCGCTTGGACTGAACTTCGTGATCCGCATGGATGGCTTCTCGTGGATGTTCAGCATGCTCATCATGGGCATCGGCAGTCTGGTCGTGCTGTACGCGCGCTACTACATGTCGCCCGCCGATCCGGTGCCGCGCTTCTTCTCGTTCTTTCTGGCCTTCATGGGTGCGATGTCGGGCGTCGTGCTCTCGGGCAACATCATCCAACTGGTGTTCTTCTGGGAACTCACCAGCCTGTTCTCCTTTCTGCTGATCGGCTACTGGCACCACCGTGAGGACGCGCGGCGCGGCGCGCGCATGGCACTCACCGTCACGGGCACGGGCGGCCTGTGTCTGCTCGCGGGCATGCTGGTGATCGGGCACATCGTCGGCAGCTACGACCTCGACCGCGTGCTGGGGTCGGCCGAGCTGGTGCGCAATCATCCGATGTACCTTACGGCGCTGGTGCTGGTACTGCTCGGCGCGTTCACCAAGAGCGCGCAGTTTCCGTTCCAGTTCTGGTTGCCCAACGCCATGGCGGCGCCTACGCCAGTCTCTTCCTATCTGCACTCGGCCACCATGGTGAAGCTCGGCGTGTTCCTGCTCGCACGCTTCTGGCCGGTGATGGCGGGCACGGACGAATGGTTCTGGTTGGTCGGCGGTGCGGGCGTGGCGACGCTGCTGATCGGCGGCTACGCGGCCATGTTCCAGAACGATCTCAAGGGACTGCTCGCCTACTCCACCATCTCGCATCTGGGCCTGATCACACTGCTCTTGGGTATGAACAGCCCGCTCGCCGCCGTGGCCGCCGTCTTCCACATCATGAACCACGCAACCTTCAAGGCCTCGCTGTTCATGGCGACCGGCATCATCGATCACGAAAGCGGTACGCGCGACATCCGCCGTCTCTCGGGCCTCAGGCACATGATGCCGGTGACCGCCACGCTCGCCACCGTGGCCGCTGCCGCAATGGCCGGTGTGCCGCTGCTCAATGGTTTCCTGTCCAAGGAAATGTTCTTCGCGGAAACCGTGTTCGTCGACGCAGCGCCCATCGTCGGCATCGCCATGCCGATTCTGGCGACCATCGCCGGAGTGTTCAGCGTGGCCTATTCGCTGCGCTTCATCGTCGACGTGTTCTGGGGCCCCAAGTGCACCGACCTGCCTCTGCAGCCGCACGAGCCCCCGCACTGGATGCGCGTGCCGGTCGAGCTGCTGGTGCTGGCCTGTCTGCTGGTCGGCATCTTCCCGAACTGGGCGATCGGCCGTTTTCTCGATGCCGCCGCACTGCCGGTGGTCGGCACGGGTCAGCTGCCCGAATTCAGTCTCGCGATCTGGCACGGTTTCAACACCCCGCTGGTGATGAGCATCATCGCGCTCGCGGGCGGCATATTGCTGTACTGGCTACTGCGCACGCAGCGCGAGGCAGGTCGCATCGATGGGCCGCCGGTCATGCAGCTTGTCAGCGGCCGCCGGATTTTCGAGGGCTTCATCACCCTGCTCACCATTGCTGGCCGTCGCGGCAAGCGGCTGTTGTCCACCCACAAGCTGCAGTGGCAAATGATGTGGCTAGCCCTCGCCACCGTGGTAGCTGCCGTCATTCCCATCGTTGCGCGTGGCATCGAGTTCGGCAATCGCGGCACGCTGCCGCTCTCGCCCGCCTTCATCGTGCTCTGGTCGGTCGGATCGGCCTGCGCACTTGCAGCTGCATGGCAGGCCAAATACCACCGACTCGCCGCGTTGACGCTGATGGGTGGCTCGGGCCTGTGCACCGTGCTGACCTTCCTGTGGTTCTCCGCGCCAGACCTCGCACTCACGCAACTGGTGGTGGAAATCGTCACCACCATCCTCATTCTGCTGGGTCTGCGTTGGCTGCCCAAGCGCGATCAGGCGATATCGCTGGCCGACGAAAAATCCATGCGTACCCGTGCACGCCGTGCACGCGACTTCGTGATCGCCACCTGTGCAGGTGGCGGTATGGCCTGGCTGGCCTACGCGATGATGAGCCGTCCGTTTCCGGAAAGCACATCGACCTTCTTCCTTGAACGAGCCCTGACCGAGGGTGGCGGCACGAACGTGGTCAACGTGATGCTGGTAGATTTCCGTGGCTTTGATACCTTCGGCGAGATCGTCGTGCTTGGCATTGTGGCGCTCACCGTCTACGCCCTGCTTCGCCGCTTTCGCCCTGCGCCCGAGGCCATGGATCTGCCCGAGCAGCAACGCTGGCTCGCCCCTGACTTGCAGACCGACCTGCTCAATCCGCGCAACGCGCCGGACACGGCGGTTGGCTATCTGATGGTGCCCGCCGTGCTGGTGCGCCTGCTGCTGCCCTTCACCGCACTGGTGTCGTTCTACCTGTTCCTGCGCGGGCACAACGAACCCGGCGGTGGCTTTGTGGCGGGCTTGGTGCTGTCGGTCGGCCTGCTGCTGCAGTACATCATCTCGGGCACCGAGTGGGTGGAGGAACACCTCACGCTCTTCCCCCGCAAGTGGATCGCGCTCGGTATGCTGTTCGCGCTAGGCACCGGCCTCGGGTCGATCGTCTTCGGCTACCCGTTTCTCACCAGCCACACGGCGCACTTCACGCTGCCAGTGATCGGCGAGATCCACATCGCAAGCGCGCTGTTCTTCGACATCGGAGTGTTCCTGCTCGTGGTCGGATCAACGCTGCTGATTCTCGTGGCCATCGCCCACCAGTCGGTGCGCGGCCATCGCTATCACCAGCGTCTGCTGGAGGAACAGCGCGAAGCACACACCGTGGAAAAGCCGGAGGAACCCGAACGCTTTGCATCCGACGACAACACCGCCCCCGATCTCGCGCCCAAAGGAGCCAGCTGATGGAAATCGTACTTGCCATTGCCATCGGCATACTCACAGGCTCGGGCGTCTGGCTGCTACTGCGCCCGCGTACCTTTCAGGTGATCATGGGCCTGTCGCTGCTGGCCTATGCCGTCAACCTGTTCATGTTCAGCATGGGCCGCATCGGCCTGGCGATTGACAAGGAACCAGTGCTCGCCGCCGGTGTTCCGCAGGACCTGCACCACTACGCTGACCCGATGCCGCAAGCCCTCGTGCTCACGGCCATCGTGATCGGTTTCGCCATGACGGCGCTGTTCCTCGTCGTGCTGCTCGCGCTGCGCGGCATGAGCGGCACCGACCATGTGGACGGCGTCGATGCGCGCAACTCGCAGGAGATGCCATGAGTGTGAGCGCTATCACCGATGCGCTGATGCCGCACCTGATCCTGGCACCCATCATGCTGCCAATGTTCACGGCGGCCATCATGCTGCTGCTGGGCGAGAAGAACCAGCGCGCCAAGCTCGTCATCAACCTGTTCTCGACCTTCATCGGCCTGATCATTGCTGTGCAGCTGCTGCGCTGGAGCAAGATGACCGGCAGCACCGCGTCGATGGGCGTGTACCTGCCCGGCAACTGGCCCGCTCCGTTCGGCATCGTGCTGGTGCTTGATCGGCTCTCGGCCATGATGCTGGTGCTGACCAGCTTCGTCGCGCTGTGCTCGATCATCTTTGCCGCATCGCGCTGGCACCGCGCGGGTGTGCACTACCACCCGCTGTTCCAACTGCAGCTCATGGGTCTGGCGGGTGCATTTCTCACGGCCGATCTGTTCAACCTGTTCGTGTTCTTCGAGATCATGCTGGCCGCCTCATATGGCCTGCTGCTGCATGGTTCAGGGCGTATGCGCGTGCAGGCCGGGCTGCATTACATCGCCATCAATCTGGCGGCGTCCTCGCTGTTCCTGATCGGCGCGTCCATGCTCTATGGCATCACGGGCACACTGAACATGGCCGACCTCGCACAGGCCATCCCGAAGGTCGCCGCCGCTGACCGCGGGCTGCTGCATGCGGCTGCCGCAATCCTCGCGACGGCCTTCCTCATCAAGGCCGCCGTCTGGCCGCTGAACTTCTGGCTGGTGCCCGCCTACAGCGCTGCCACTCCGCCTGTGGGCGCCTTGTTTGCGTTGATGACCAAGGTCGGCATCTACACCATCGTGCGTCTATGGACGCTGATGTTCAGCAGCGAGGCTGGTGCCTCGGCCCTCTTCGGCAGCATGTGGCTGATCGGCGGCGGCGTGCTGACCATGGCCTTCGGTGCCATTGGCATGCTGGGGTCTCAGCGCTTTGCGAACCTCGCGGGCTACGCTGCGATTCTCTCGTCGGGCACGCTACTGGCGGCGGTCGGCTTCGGGCAGAACGAGCTGACCGCCGGTCTGCTGTACTACCTGCCAAGCTCCACGCTCGCGGTCTGCACGCTGTTCCTGCTGTCTGATCTGGTCGAGCGCTGGCGCAACGATGGTTCCAGCTTCACGCCCTACGATTCCGACGAGGCTGCCCCCTTCCTCTCGCCCGAGCTCGTGCCGCAGGCCGGAACCAACTTCGACGAAGACGAGGAAATGCTGGTCGGCCGCGTGATTCCCGCAGCAGCAGCCTTCCTCGGCATCGCCTATGTGATGTGCACATTGGTCATTGCCGGGCTGCCGCCGCTGTCTGGCTTCATCGGCAAGTTCGCGATGCTGACAGCATTGATGAATCCGCTGGGCATGGGCTCGTCGGCAGGCATACAGCTCGGTGCACCGGGCTGGACGCTGGTCACGCTGATGATCGTCACCGGCCTGATCGCGCTGATCGCGCTCACCCGCTCGGGCATCCGCGTGTTCTGGGCCAGCCATGCGCGCACGGCGCCCAATCTGCGGCTGGTAGAGGCACTACCGATTGCCATGCTGCTGTGCGCGAGCATCGTCTTCACCGTGCGTGCAGACGACGTGATGCGCTACACGCAGGCGACCGCCAACATGCTGCACTCACCCGGCACCTACATCGGCGCCGTGATGTCCGCGCGCCCCAAGCCCAGTCCGGTCACTCATGAGCCGGCCGCCGAGCCCACAGCGCCGTCCACGCCCTCCACACAAGGAGGCCCGCAATGATGAAAAAGATCTTCCCCGCGCCGCTGCTGTCGGTAGCACTGTTCGTGATCTGGCTGCTGCTCAATCAGACGCTGAGCGCCGGACACATTCTGCTGGCGTTGATTCTGGCGCTGCTGCTGCCCGTGCTGTTTAGCGGCCTGCGTCCGCGCCATGTACAGGTTCGCAACATCGGCGCGATCCTGCGCCTGTGCTTTGCGGTCGTCGTGGACACCACCGAGTCCAACATCGCCGTGATCCGCTTTCTCGTACACCCATCGTCGCGCCGCGCACCTTCCGGCTTTGTGAACATTCCTTTGGAACTGCGCGATCCCAACGGCCTCGCTGTGCTCGCGATGATCGTCTGCATCACGCCCGGCACCGCGTGGGCCGAGCTGTCTCTGGACCGCTCAGTGCTGATGCTCCACGTGCTCGAAGTCAGCGACCCCCAGCAGGTGATCGACCACGTGAAGGCCAAGTACGAGTGCCCCCTCATGGAGATTTTCGAATGATCAATCCCGTGCTCTCCTGGGCTGTGCCCATTGCCATGTTTCTGCTGTCGCTGGCGATGCTCTGCTGCCTCGTGCGCATTCTGCGCGGCCCGGCGGCGCAGGATCGCGTGCTGGCGCTCGACTGCATGTATCTGAACGGCATGCTCTTCATGCTGGTGCTCGGCATCTACTACAGCTCCAGCGCCTATTTCGAGGCTGCCTTGCTGATCGCGCTGCTAGGCTTCGCGAGTTCCACGGCAATGGCCAAGTTCCTGCTGCGCGGCGAGGTGATCGAATGATCGAACAACCGCTGCCGCTCTGGCTCGATATCTTCATCTCCGTCGTCGTGGTGCTGGGCGCGCTGATTGCGCTGATCGGCTCGTCGGGCCTGCTGCGCCTCAAAACCTATTTCGAGCGCGTGCACGCGCCCTCCATCATCGCGACGCTGGGCACCTGGTGCATCATGCACGCCACCGTGATCTACTTCTCGGTGCAGGAACACCAGCTCGCGATCCACGCGATCCTGATCGCCATCTTCATCGCCGTGACCGTGCCGGTGACCACCATCTTCCTGATGCGCGCAGCACTCTTTCGCGCCCGCCGCTCGGGCGAGGACGTACCGCCCAGCCTGAGCGACAACACCGAAAGCCGCACCCGCGCCGCCGCCCTGCTGTCCGGCGAAGAGCCGGACTAAGAGCGTGTTTACGATCTAGAGCCTTCAACGCTTGCTGAAGCCACCGCCACCCGGCGTGTGGATTTCAAAGATGTCGCCCGCCTCCATCTGCGTCTGCCCGATATGCGCCAGCGCCTCCACGCGCCCATCGGTGCGCAGCACGCGGTTGATGCCGGGTTGACCGGCGCTGCCGCCCGCCATGCCGAACGAACCCTGCACGCGGCCATTCGAGAGAATGCCTGCCGTCATCGGCTGCAGAAAGCGCACGCGGCGCACGCCGCCGTTGCCGCCGCTCCACTTTCCTGCGCCGCCCGAATCCGCGCGAATCGCATAGCTCTCCAGCCGCACCGGGAAGCGGAACTCCAGCACCTCCGGATCGGTCATGCGCGAGTTGGTCATGTGCGTCTGCACCACGCTTGTGCCGTTGAAGCCGTCAACCAGCGCGCCCGCATCGTCGAACACGCCGCCCGCACCGCTGCCGCCCGAAATGGTCTCGTAGTACTGATATCGCTCGTTGCCAAAGGTGAAGTTGTTCATCGTGCACTGGCTTGCGGCCGAGACACCCAGCGCGCCGAGCAGCGCGTTGGTGATGCAGGTCGACGTCTCCACATTGCCCGCCACCACTGATGCGGGCGGCAGCGGATTGAGCATGCAGCCCTCGGGGATGTGCACATTGATCGGTTTGAGGCAGCCCGCGTTGAGCGGGATATCGTCGTTTACCAACGTGCGGAACACATATAGCACTGCTGCCATGCAGACCGCCGTGGGAGCGTTGAAGTTGTTGTTCTGCTGCGGCGAGGTGCCGCGGAAATCGATCTCCGCGCTGCGTGCAGCCGCGTCGATGCGGATCGCCACCTGGATCTGCGCGCCGTTATCCAGCGGCAGCGTAAATTGCCCATCACCCATGCGTGCCGCAAGCTGTGTGATCGCACGGCGCACCGACTCCTCGGCATTGTCCTGCACATACTGCATGTAGGCTTGCACGACGGGCAGCGTGAACTGCCCGACCATGCGGTGCAACTCCTGCACGCCCTTCTCGTTGGCCGCGATCTGCGCCTTGAGATCGGCCAGATTCTGCTGCGGGTTGCGCGCGGGATACTCGCCGCTTGCCAGCAGCGCGAGCATCTCTTTTTCACGCAGCTCGCCACCATCGACCAGCTTGAAGTTGTCGATCTGCACGCCCTCCTCTTCGATGCGCGTGGAGAACGGCGGCATCGAGCCCGGTGTGATGCCACCCACATCCGCATGGTGGCCACGGCTGCCCACATAGAAGGTCGGCTCAGCGCTCTCGCCCACATAGACCGGCGTGATCACCGTGATGTCGGGCAGGTGGGTGCCGCCGTGATAAGGATCGTTGAGCACATACACATCGCCACGCCGCATGCTCGCGCGATTGCGGGCAATGACGGTCTTGATGCTCTCGCCCATCGAGCCCAGATGCACCGGCATGTGCGGCGCATTCGCGATGAGCTGGCCGTCACCGTCAAACAGCGCGCAGCTGAAGTCAAGCCGCTCCTTGATGTTCACCGAGTACGCGGTGTTCTGCAGCTGCAGCCCCATCTGCTCGGCGATGTTCATGAACAGATTGTTGAAGACCTCGAGCAGCACCGGATCCACCTCAGTGCCCGCCGCCTTGCGCTGCGCGCGCGGCATGTGGCGCGTGAGCAGCAGATGATCGAGGCCCGTCAGATGCGCCTCCCAGCCGGGCTCAACCACCGTCGTCGCGTTCTTCTCGGCGATGATCACCGGGCCTTTGAGACGATCTCCGGCGCGCATGTCCTCGCGCACCACCAGCGCCGCGTCATGCCACTCTGGCTCGCCCGCAACGCCAACGGTGAACATACGCACTTTGTCGCGCTGCGGTACATCGCGCTGCGGATGCTCGGGAGTGTGCGCCTCCGATGCGCGCTCGCCGGGCACGACGATCTCCACCGAGACTGCCTCGACCATCAGCGCGCGTCCCTGCATGAGAAACGCAAAGCGCTGCCGGTACGCTTGCTCGAACGCCGTCGCCATCTCCTGCGGCGTGCCGAACGGAACCACCAACGCTGAATCCGCGCCCTCGTAGCGCACGTGCGCACGGCGAAGCACAAGGGACTCGCTCGCTGTGAGTCCCCGCTCCAACAACTCAGCACTCGCAACCTCTTCGAGCCCGTTCAATGTCTGCTCGACCTGCGCAAAATTCTCTGCCGAGAGTCGCAGCTCCAGCGCCTTCTCACGCATCACGTTCTGGTCCGCGAGGCCCATACCGTAGGCCGAAAGCACGCCTGCCAGCGGATGAATCAGCACTTTCTCCATTCCTAGCGCATCCGCGACCAGACAGGCATGCTGCCCGCCCGCACCACCAAAGCACTGCAGCGTGTAGCGCGTCACGTCATAGCCGCGCGCCACCGAAATTTTCTTGATGGCATTCGCCATCTGCTGTACGGCGATCTCGATGTAGCCGTGTGCCACCGATTCCGGTGCGCGGCCAAGCGGCGATGCAACCTCGGCGAACTTCTGCTGCACGATCGCCGCATCGAGACTCTGATCCGCACCATACCCGAACACCTGCGGAAAGAACTGCGGCTGCAGCTTGCCCACCATCACGTTCGCATCGGTAACCGCCAGCGGCCCGCCGCGGCGATAGCTCGCGGGACCGGGATTCGCACCCGCGCTCTCCGGGCCTACGCGAAAGCGTGCGCCGTCGAACGCGAGAATCGACCCGCCGCCCGAAGCCACGGTGTGGATGCTCATCATCGGCGCACGCATGCGAACGCCGGCCACCTGCGTCTCGAACTCACGCTCGAACTCGCCGGCAAAGTGGCTCACGTCGGTGGACGTGCCCCCCATGTCGAAGCCGATCACCCGCTGCTGTCCCGCAATCTGCGCAGTGCGCGCCATGCCGACGATGCCGCCCGCGGGCCCGGAGAGAATCGCATCCTTGCCTTGAAAACGATGCGCATGCGCCAGCCCGCCGGACGACTGCATGAAATACAGCGGCACCCCAGGCAGCTCTGCCTCGACCTGCTCCACATAGCGCCGCAGAATTGGCGAGAGATACGCGTCGACCACTGTCGTGTCACCGCGGCTCACGAACTTCATGAGCGGACTGGTGCCGTGCGAGGTGCTGATCTGCGTGAAGCCCGCCGCCCGGGCCAGCTCAGCGGCCGTCTCTTCATGTGCGGTATAGCGCCAGCCATGCATGAACACGATGGCGACGCTGCGCAACCCCGCATCGTGCGCAGCCCAGAGGCGCTCGCGCAGATGTTCCTTGTCGAGCACTTCGATCACCTCGCCATCGGCAGACATGCGCTCCTGCGCCTCGATCACGCGGCTGTAAAGCAGCTCGGGCAGCACGATGCGCCGATCAAACAATCGCGGTCGGTTCTGGTAAGCGATGCGCAAGGCGTCCTTGAAACCTCGCGTGGTGATCAGCAGCGTGGGCTCCCCCTTGCGTTCGAGCAGCGCATTAGTGGCCACCGTCGTGCCCATCTTCACGCACTCGATCAAGTCGGACGGGATCGCCTGCGCACTCTTCAAACCCAGCAGATGCCGAATACCCGCGACCGCCGCATCGCGGTACTGCTCCGGGTTCTCCGACAGCAGTTTGTGCGTGACGATCTCGCCGTTCGGCCTGCGTCCCACCACATCGGTAAACGTACCTCCACGATCCACCCAGAACTGCCAGCGTTGCGTTGTCATCTCGTTCCTTTGGCGCGAATGGTGTGCGCCGTCATAGGTCAAAAACTGCGCGTTATTTTCCCTTGAAGCAGCCAATGCACAACACAGACATTCAAGTTCTGAGGATATTGAAAAGAAGCTCTAGACAGGACAGGAATCCAGCAATCGAAGGAACGGCGACCATCCCCGATTCGCGCCCTACAATGCCCCGATGCTGATTCAAGTTCTAGCCATTTGCGTGGGCGCCAGCCTCGGTGCGCTCTCGCGCTGGGGCCTTGGGCTCTGGCTGAGCAGCGGCGCAGCCCTGCCTTGGGGCACGCTCGCCGCCAACCTCATCGGCGGTTATCTGATCGGCCTGTGCGTCGGCGTCTTCCAAGCCATTCCGCAGCTCGATCCGGTCTGGCGGCTCGCGCTCGTCACCGGCTTTCTCGGCGGGCTCACCACGTTCTCGAGTTTTTCTGCCGAAGTCGTTGCCCTTCTGCAGGATCAGCGTTTTGGAGAGGCGCTTGGCTGGTGCGCTATTCAGGTCCTGGGCTCGCTGTGCATGACTTGGCTTGGTTTACAAACTATTGGAATGATTTGGCCTACGGCGCGCGCGTGAATCTTCACGCGCCGGAATTCTGATCTATCCTCTCAATCACCCATAACGCAGCGCGTTTGCCGCAGTCTGATCTCACGAAGCACGAATCCATGGAAGCAAACACCAATCTGAATGACCGCCGCCTGGCCGATGCCTGGGCTGAAATCAACAACTTCGCGGTGGCGGGTAATCCGCTTGAAGCAGACTCCTACCGCCTCGCCTTCGCCGATCCCGAATTCATGCTGCGCCGCGAGACACGCGGTATTCGCTTTCAGCTCGAACTGCTCAAGCCCGACCTCGACATGGCGGCGCTCGGCGTCGAGCACACTGTCGTCGTCTACGGCAGCGCCCGTATGCTGTCGCCCGAAGACGCCGCGCAGCAGCTCGAAGCCGCAGAAGCCAGCGACGATGCTGAACGCATCGCTCGCGGCAAGCTCGCCGTGAAGAATGCGCATTACTACGATCAGGCCCGCCAGTTTGCACGCATCGTGGCCGAGTTCGGCAAGACCTGCATCGACAAGGAGCGCGTCTACATCTGTACCGGCGGCGGTCCCGGCATCATGGAGGCCGCCAACCGCGGAGCACATGACGCGGGCGCGCTCAATGTGGGGCTGAACATCACGCTGCCGCATGAGCAAAGCGGCAACAAGTACATCTCGCCCGAACTGTGCTTCAAGTTCCACTACTTTGCGCTGCGCAAGATGCACTTTCTCATGCGCGCCAAGGCACTCGTGGCATTTCCCGGCGGCTTCGGCACGCTTGACGAGCTGTTCGAGGTGCTCACGCTGGTGCAGACAGGCAAGGCCAAGGCTCTGCCCATCATTCTGTACGGCAGCGAGTTCTGGAAGAAACTCATCAACTTCGATGCACTGGTCGAACAGGGCACGATCTCGGCTGGCGATCTGAAACTGTTCAAGTACGTGGACGATCCTGCCGAAGCCTGGCAGGTGATCAAGGACTTCTACAAGCTCTGATCCAAAGCTTGCTCGAATCCACCCGCACGCCAACCCAACGCATGCGGGCACCCTGATCTAAAACGAAGTCCAGTCGTCCTCGGTATGGCGAGCACCTTGGTGCGCCAGCGTTCGACTCGATTTGGACGGCATCGCTGCGGCGGGCTTGAATGCTGTATTTGGCACTTTCCGCATCGGCGCAGTCGCGCTGGACACTGCAGCCACGTCCATGGCATGCTGTTGCTCGGCATTCAGCTTGAACGTCGCAACCGACTGGGTCAGAGCCCTCGCCTGTTGACTCAGGCTTGACGCTGCTGCCGCACTTTCCTCGACCAGCGCGGCGTTCTGCTGCGTCACTTGGTCGAGCTGTGCCACCGCGTCACTGATCAGCGAGATGCCCTCGCTCTGTTCACGGCTTGCCAAGCTGATATCGCCCACGAGGGAGGCCACATCGCGCACCTGCGTAATGATGGAGTTGATCGTCTGCGTCGCCTCGTTCACCAGCTCCGCGCCGTCGTTCACCTCCTCGACGCTCTGGCTGATCAGCGCATTGATCTCCTTGGCCGCCTCCGCGCTACGTCCGGCCAGCGAACGCACTTCACTCGCCAC
Organism: Diaphorobacter sp. HDW4A; assembly: GCF_011305995.1. Lineage (GTDB taxonomy): Bacteria > Pseudomonadota > Gammaproteobacteria > Burkholderiales > Burkholderiaceae_C > Diaphorobacter_A. Next base: position 3,073,050 of record NZ_CP049910.1, read on the forward strand.
TACGGCGAAGCCGCGCCCCTGCTCGCCCGCCCGCGCGGCTTCGACCGCCGCATTCAGAGCCAGGATGTTGGTCTGGAACGCGATGGAGTTGATCACGTCGATGATGTCCGCAATCTTGGCCGAGCTGCCCGAGATGTTGCTCATGGTCTTGTTCACGCGCTGCATGGCCTCGCCGCCGTCTGCCGCCGTGAGGGAAGCGGTCGATGCGAGCTGCGTCGCCTTGGTCGCGTTGAAGGAGTTCTGGCGCACGGTGGCGGTCAGTTCTTCCATGGAGGCCGCCGTTTGCAGCAGGTTGCTCGCCTGCTCTTCGGTGCGCTGCGACAGGTCCTGACTGCCCGCCGCGATCTGGGTCGAGCCCGTCATCACCGACTCACTGCCTTCACGGATGCGCAGCACGATTCGCGCAAGGTTCTCGTTCATGGTGCCAAGCGCGCGCAACAGACGCCCCACTTCGTCCTCGCTTGCCACTTCAATCTTGACCGACAGATCACCACGCGCCACACGCTCGGCCACGCGGACCGCGTGATCAAGACTCGACGTGATCTTGCGGATGAACAGAAACGCCGCCGTGATGCAGATGACCAGCGCCAACACCAACGCCGCTGCGATGCCCCACATGACGGTCTGCATTGCAGCGAAGGAATCTTCAGACGTCTGCTTGCCATTGACCAACTGCATATCGGAGATGCTCTCCAACCCGCTGAGAAGTGGCACCATGAGCGGATCAAGCGCAGCCTCCTTGAGGGCAGCGGCCTCTTGCAATTGCCCTGCTCGCAGAGTCTCGATGAGCCGCGAGATGATCGGGTTGGCCTTTTGCTGCAGTGGCTGGATCTTGTCCACCTCGGCCTGTTCGTTGGCAAAGAGTTTGGTCTGCAGAAAGGCGCTCCAGCTCTTGTTGGCCCGCACCTGCCCCTCTGCGATCAGTCGTGCCGCTTCCGTCGGACTGATGGCATTGACAAGCGCTCGGTCCAAGGAAATCAGCACACCATTGTTGTAGCCCGACGCCACCTCCGACATCTGCCTGAGTGGCAGCACCTGGTTTTCGTACACGCTGTAGATGCCTTGGTTGGCGACATTCAGCCGTTGGAACAGGACGCCCGACACGATGACCAACACGGCGAGCAGACTGATGACCAGCAGCCACAAGCGGGTTTTGATAGATAGGTGGTTCATAGATCTCGGTGCTGAGAGACATGTTGAATTTACAAAAATTCAATCAAAAACACACATTGCAACCTCAAGCCTAAATCAAGCAGGCGTGGCCGTCCATCACCAAAGTCCCTATCGTTGAACTTCAGTGTGTTTGCTCTGGCAGCTCCATGCCGCGCATCTTCCACGCAATGCGCGAGCCGCAGCCAACGGCCGCACCGACGATCCAGAACAGCCCCGCCACACCCACCAGCGCCCCGGCATAGCCAAAAATCACAGGCATCAGCACACTCGAGCCGTTGATCGCCATGAGCCGCAACCCCAGTGCCTCGCCATGCCGCGCGGGCGGCGTGAGCTGGTGCAGCATGCTCATGATCATCGGCTGCACCGAACCGAGCGCCAGCCCCAGCAGCACCGAGCAGGTACCGAGCAGCAACGCGGTCGGCATCAACGGATAGAACGCGAACAGCAGCGCCGTGATCAGCATCGCAGCGCACAGCACTGTGGCTTCCTTCAGACGCTCGGCGATGAAGGGCATCAATACACGGATCGCCGCAGCGGCCAGCGCAAACGAACCCAGAATCGTGCCGATCACCGAGGCCGACAGTCCGCGTTCATGCCCAAGGAGCGGTACGACGAAAGTGTGCACATCCCAGCACGAGGACAGCAGCCAGTTGAGAATCAGCAGCCGCCGGAAGTTGGGCTCTTCCAGCAGATCCCAGGCTTTCTGCCTTTTACCGTTGTCGGCCGAGATCACGGGGGGCATCTCCTGCGTCTTGCGCACCCACAGCCAGGTGAGCAGCGCGAGCGCCATCATCATCACGAAGGCGGCGCGGTAGCCCTCGGTGCTACCTGCGGTCTTGCCCGCATGGTCAATCAACAGCCCTGCAAAGAACGGTCCGATGAAATTGGACACCGCTGGCCCTATCGCCAGCCAGCTGAACACCTGGCGCAACTGCGTCGCATCGTGCGCAGCGCGCCCCACATGGCGCTGCAGCGCAATCGTCGCGCAGCCCGTCGCCGCGCCGGTGCACAAAGCGGCAAAGCACAGCACAGGAAAAATGGGAAACAGCGCCGCCGCCGCAGTGCCCGTGGCAGCCACGATCACCGCATATTTCACCGGCCGCTTGAGACCGTGGCGATCCGCATAACGCCCTGCAGGCAGCGCAAGAAACACCTGAGTGAGCGCAAACAGCGCAAGCAGCAGGCCCACCGCAATCGCGCTGTAGCCTTCGTGCAGCGCGAGCAGCGGCGCGGCCATGCGCATGCCCGTCATGCTGGCATGAATGCAGACCTGCCCGGCGATCAGACGTGCGAGGGGCAGATTCAAATCACTCCCCCTCGTCCTCGTCCTCGTCCTCGTCCTCGATCAGCAGATCATTCGCGGTGGGCGGTGGCAAGGCGGGATCGGCTTCATCGCCGCCGGTCTCGGTCTGGGGCGCAGGCAATTCCTGCACGGTGCGCAGTCTGCGCTGGATCGCGCGGGTGCGCACATCGACCTGATCGAACTTACGCGCAGCCGCCTCAATGGACTTGCGCGTCGCATCGACGACAACGCCGAAGTTCTGGAACTCGGTCTTCACCTGACCCAGCACGGACCAGACCTCGGATGAGCGCTTCTCGATGGCCAGCGTCTTGAAGCCCATCTGCAAGCTGTTGAGCATGGCCGCGAGATTGGCGGGGCCGGTGATCATCACACGGCATTCGTTCTGCACCGCCTCAACCAGGCCGGGCCTGCGCATCACCTCGGCGAAGAGGCCCTCGGTGGGCAGATACAACACCGCGAAATCGGTGGTGTGCGGTGGCGACACGTACTTGCCGAAGATCTTGCGGGCCTCGAGCCGGATCGAGGTCTCGAACGCGTTGCCCGCAGCGATCATCGCAACCCGGTCGGCCGCATCCGACGCATCGAGCAGACGCTGATAATGCTCCACTGGATACTTCGAATCGATGGGCAACCAGACCGGCTCGTCGTCCTTCTTGCCCGGCAGGCGGATCGCAAACTCCACCAGCTCGTCGCTGCCCGGCACGGTCTTCACGTTCTTCGCGTACTGCTCGGGCGAGAGCACGTTGTCGATGATTGCGCCGAGCTGCATTTCGCCCCAGGTGCCGCGCGATTTCACATTGGTCATCACGCGCTTCAAATCACCCACGCTGCCTGCAAGCGTCTGCATCTCGCCAAGGCCCTTGTGCACCTGCTCAAGCCGGTCGCTCACCAGCTTGAACGATTCGCCGAGGCGCTGCTCGAGCGTCTCATGCAGCTTTTCATCGACCGTGCGGCGCATTTCTTCGAGCTTGGATGCGTTGTCGGTCTGCATGGCAGAGAGCCGCTCGTTGAGCGTGCTGCGCATGCCACCCGACAGGGTCTCGAAGCGCTGCGCAAAGGCGGAATCCAGCAGCGCGAGGCGCTGATCGAGCTTGTTCTCGAACGAACCGAGCGACACCTGCAACTCGCTGCGGCTGATGCGCGCCTCGTTCACCGCGAGTGCCAGCCGCTCCTCCACCGAATCACGCACACCATCGAGCGCATCCTGCGATGTCTGCGAGAACGCGCGCAGGTGCATGGCCATGCCGTTCATCGCCCCGTCGTTCTTGGCTACCGCGAGCTGTGTGGCCTGCGACATGGCTTCGAGCGCCGAAAGCCGCTGCTGCAGCTCGGGGGTGATCTCCACGCGCGGGCGGCGCAGCACCACCACCACAAGCAGCACGAGCACCAGAATCAACAGGGCGAAGATGGCAATGGTTTCAACAGTCATCAAATTCCAAAGGAGAGAAAGCTCAGCGGGCCAGCGGCTGGTTCACAGGAGTGATCGGCGCCTGACCCTGCAGATAGGCAATGAGATTGTCCGCTGCCAGGGTGCTCATCTTCAAGCGCGTCTTCACCGTGGCGCTCGCGATGTGCGGCGTGAGCACCACATTCGGCACCTGCAGCAGGCCCGGATAAACAGAAGGCTCACCCTCGAACACGTCGAGCCCCGCGCCCGCGATGCGGCGCTCGATGAGCGCCTCCGCCAGAGCCTTGTCGTCAACAATGCCGCCGCGCGCGATGTTGATCAGCGTGGCCGTCGACTGCATCTGCGCCAGCTCGACCGCGCCGATGGCATGGTGCGAATCGGGCGTGTACGGCAGCACCAGCACGAGGTGATCGGCCTTGGCGAGCAGTTCTTCTTTGCTCACATAGCTCGCCTTGCATTCGGCCTCAAGCTCGGGTGTGAGACGCGAGCGGTTGTGGTAAATCACGTTCATACCGAAGCCGTGCGCACCGCGCTTGGCGATGCCCTGCCCTATGCGCCCCATGCCCAGAATGCCGAGCGTGCTGCCATGCACCTCGGCACCGGCGAACATGTCGTAGCTCCAGCGCGTCCACTTGCCCGCGCGCAGGTAGTGCTCGCTCTCGGTCACCCGGCGCGCGGTCGCCATCAGCAGCGCAAAGCCGAAATCAGCCGTGGTCTCGGTCAGCACGTCGGGCGTGTTGGTGCCGAGCACGCCGGCCGCCGTCATCGCGGCCACGTCGAAGTTGTTGTAGCCGACCGTCATGTTGGAGACGATCTTCAGCTTGGGGCAGGCCGCCAGCAGCGCCGCGTTGATCGGCTGGGTGCCGGTGGTGAGCGCGCCGTCCTTGTCCTTCAGTCGCTCGATCAACTCCGCATCGCTCCAGAGCACATCGTCCTGATTGGATTCAACATCGAAGTGCTGCGACAGGCGTTCAATCACTTCGGGGAAGATCTTGCGCGCGACCAGAATGCGTGGCTTGCTGCTCATGGGATGGGTCTCCTTGTCTTGTCTATCTCTGAATATCTTGAAAACGAATGCGCCCTGCAGATCGTCTGCCGATCACCTGCTCATCAGCGGAACCAGATGAAGGTCATGATGACGAACAGCGGGATCAGCACGCAGCCCGACCAGGCCATGTAGCCGAAGAAGCTCGGCATCTTCACACCACGGTCTTCGGCGATGGCCTTGACCATCATGTTCGGCGCATTGCCGATGTAGGTGTTCGCGCCCATGAACACCGCACCTGCGGAAATGGCCGCGAGCGTGGGGGCGAGCGTGGTCATCAGCACGGCGGAATCCCCCCCAGCCGTGTTGAAAAACACCAGATAGGTGGGCGCGTTGTCGAGGAACGAACTCAGGGCACCGGTCGCCCAGAAATACATCGCGGGATCGGGCGAGCCATCGGGCCTGGTGACCGCCGAGACGATGGTGCCGAACGGACCATTCACGCCTGCCTTGAGCATCGCGATCACCGGAATGATGGTGAGGAAAATGCCCGCGAACAGTTTGGCCACCTCCTGCATCGGCCCCCAGCCGAACTGGTTCTTTGCATGCACCTGCTTGGGTGTGACCCACAGCGAAACGATGGCAACAACAACGAGACCGATGTCGCGCACCAGCCCCGGCAGGCCGACATGCGCGCCCGCGATCACCCATTCCACATCGGATTTCCACATTCCGCTCATCAACACCAGCACCACCACAGCCAGCAGCAGCACGAAGTTGCCCTTGCCCTCAAAGCCTATGCCTTGCGGGGCAGTGGTATCGGGTGTCGGGTCTTCGCGGCGCACTTCGCCGCTACGGCGGAAGAACCAGGCATCGAGAAAATAGAACGCCACCAGCAGCACGCCGACGAGGAACAGCGTCTCGGTAAAGATGTGCTGCACGGTCCAGAAGAAGCTCACGCCCTTGAGAAAACCGAGGAACAGCGGCGGATCGCCGAGCGGCGAGAGCGAGCCACCCGCGTTCGAGACGATGAAGATGAAGAACACCACCACATGCGCCATGTGCTTGCGGTTGTCGTTGGCGCGGATCAGCGGACGGATCAACAGCATCGACGCGCCCGTCGTCCCCATGAAGCTCGCGAGCACCGCGCCGATGGCGAGAATCGCGGTGTTGAGCCCCGGCGAGCCATGCAGATTGCCGCGGATGTAGATGCCCCCGGCGACGGTGTACAGCGCCGTCAGCAGGATCACGAACGGGATGTATTCGGCCACCAGCGCATGCACGAAGTTCACGCCGGCAACCGACGGCCCGAAGATGATCGCGAACGGCACCAGAAACGCCAGCGCCCAAGCCACCGTGACCTTGCCGAAATGGTGGTGCCAGAAGCTGGGCAACATCAACGGCATCAGCGCGATCGACAGCAGAATGCCCGCGAACGGAATGCCCCACAGCACGGAAAGTGCGCTGCCGTCGATCTCCGCCGCCTTCACCACCGCAGGCAATGCACCACACAACGCCGCAGCCCACCAGCGCAATCGATTCCATCCCGACACCCGACTCATCCTTGCGTCGCCGGTATCTCGAACACCTGACGCAGATAGGCCAGGTACTTCTCGTCATTGCACATGTTCTTGCCTGGCGCGTCAGACAGCTTGGCCACAGGCTGACCATTGCAACGCGTCATCTTGATCACGATCTGCAACGGCACATGTGCAGGAGGATCTCCCAGATCGTTGGTGAGATTGGTGCCAATGCCGAAGGCGAGTTGGCAGCGTCCATTGAAGCGTTGATACAGTTCGATGATGCGCGGAATGGTCAGCGCATCGCTGAAGATCAGCACCTTGGTCAATGGATCGACGCGGTTGGCCTTGTAGTGCGCCAGCAGACGCTCGCCCCATGCGAAAGGATCGCCGCTGTCATGGCGCGCACCGTCGAAAAGCTTGCAGAAATACAGATCGAAGTCACGCAGAAACGCGCTCATGCCGTAGACATCCGAGAGCGCAATGCCGAGATCGCCGCGATATTCCTTCGCCCAACATTCAAAACCGAACACCTGGCTGTCGCGCAGACGCGGCCCCAGTGCCTGGCAGGCCTGCAGATATTCATGCGCCATGGTGCCGAGCGGCTTGAGCCCCAGCTTCATCGCGAACAGCACATTGCTCGACCCCGCCAACTGACCCGGCGCATAACATGAGCCGGGACGCTTTTCGTCACCGCCCAGCTTGGCACACAGCACGCGCAACACTTCCTCATGCCAGGCGCGGCTGAAGCGGCGACGCGTGCCGTAGTCGGCGATCTTGAGCTCTTCGAGCCTCTCGCTCTGCAGCAGCGCAATCTTCTCTTCGAGCCGATGCCGCCCTTCGGCGAATGGAGGCACCTTCTGCATGTTGCGGAAATAGACCTCGTTCACGATGGCCAGGACTGGAATCTCGAACAGAATCGTGTGCAACCACGGCCCAGTGATCGTGATATCGATCTCGCCGCTCGGCAGTGCGGTCACCGTGATGTATTTTTCGTTGAGCCGGAAGATTCCCAGAAAATCAATGAAGTCGCTCTTGATGAAGCGCAGCGAACGCAGGTACGCCAGCTCTGCATCTTGAAAGTGCAGACTGCACAGCGAACGGATCTCTTCGCGAATCTCGCTCACGAATGGCGCCAGTTGCACTCCGGGATTGCGGCACTTGAACTTGTACTCGACCTGTGCGCCCGGAAAGTGGTGCAGCACCACCTGCATCATCGTGAATTTGTAGAGATCGGTGTCGAGCAGGCTGGTGATGATCATGAGGCTTGAGAAAGTCCGAGGCCTCTCCGGCCAAGCCCGGCAAAGCGCATGGTTGCTTCCCATTGCGAGAGTGCAATTGCCATTGTGGCATCAACCGGAGCCACGCGCAGCCAAACCGCCCGCAAAGCCGCATCCAGCACTGAACTCAGCCATGGTGAGTTGCGATCAGACCCTGAGCGTTTCAAGCACGCTTCGCAGCTTGTCGGGCAATGGGCAGGGTCGGCGCGACTCGCGTTCGACATAGACATGCACAAAATGCCCAAAGGCTGCTGTCATCGCCTCGCCTTTAGCAAACAGACCGATCTCATAACGAACGCTGGATGTCCCCAGCTTGGTCACACGCAGCCCCGCTTCAACGGTCTGCGGAAATGCGAGCGAAGCAAAATAATTACATTGAGTTTCGATTACCAAGCCAATCGTGGTGCCGTCATGAATATCGAGAGCACCCTGCTCAATCAAATAGCCATTCACCGCCGTATCGAACCAGCTGTAATAGACAACATTATTGACGTGCCCATAGAGATCGTTATCCGCCCAGCGCGTGCCAATGGTGCGAAACACCCTGAATTGCGAACGCTCCAGAGGCGTGGGGCGCACTGCTGGTGTTGCAAAAACGGGGGGATGGGAAGTGGTATTTGTCTCTGTCATGGTCATTTCATATCCTGCGCTTATTTTGCCAAGGCCGACGCGTGCGCTGATGAATATGGTGTGTCGTGTGCGACAGAAGCGATTTTTTGGGTAACGCCTCTAAAAATGTTGCGATGCAACAAAAGCACTTGCAATTTGAGCGCAACCCCCTAAAATTCGATCCATGCTGCACTGCAACATGACACATGTCTCAGGTCACGTCAGAGCAGATATCTCATCCAAACCCTTTACTGGAGAATGACCATGTCCCTGACCCCCGAACAAGTGATCGCCGCACAAAAGTCCAACGTTGAAACCTTCTTTGGTCTGACCACCAAGGCTTTCGAAGGCTTTGAAAAGCTGGTCGAACTGAACGTGACCGCCTCCCGCGCCGCTCTGGCCGATGTTGCCACACACACACAAGCCGTGCTGGCCGCCAAGGACCCACAAGAGCTGCTGGCTCTGCAAGCCGGCCTGCTGCAGCCTCTGGCTGAAAAGTCGGTCGCCTACAGCCGTCACCTGTACGACATCGCTTCGGGCACTGGCACCGAATTCACCAAGGCTGTGGAAACCCAAGCCGTTGAAGCACAACGCAGCTTCAACACGCTGGTCGACACTGCTGCCAAGAACGCTCCTGCCGGCTCCGAAACTTCGGTTGCCGTGTTCAAGAGCGCCGTGAGCGCCGCCAACAACGCTTTTGAATCCGTTCAAAAGGCTGTGAAGCAAGCCAGCGACGTCGCTGAAGCCAACTTCAACGCAGTGGCCAACTCGGCTACCAACGCTGCCAAGACCGCTACTGCCACAGCTACCGCTGCTGCTCGCAAGCGTTAATCAATGACAACGGGAATTGCAATTTAAAGGGTTAACCCCTAAAATTCCCGTATCGATTCAAAACGATTCGCTCAAAAGCGAAACGATTCGAATCCACCAGTTGTCTCCTTGGATCCTCTTGAAACCCGGTTTCTAGGATCCCTTAATAGCCCAGTCCTTATCGACTGGGCTTTTTTTTAAGTATTCGGAACACCCCCCTGAGGCGCTGCGCGGCTGCCCTCGCCTAGGCCGCGCCAGTTTCGAACTCCACGGGCAATGCCAGCATTGAGCATGCCCGCCTTGCCCCACTCCCGTTGGGTGGGCGGCGCGAAATTTCCCTCCATCGTCATCCCGCCGACACTATGATGACCATTGGATGATTCATAATTGACGTTTACGTAAACGTCATCATCAACCTCTGGAGACAATCTTGGACATCAAAGGCAAAGTATTCATCGTGACCGGCGGCGCTTCAGGTCTGGGCGAAGGCACTGCGCGCATGCTGGCCAGCCGTGGCGCCCATGTGGTGGTTGCCGACATGCAGATCGACAAGGGTGAAGCGGTCGCCAAAGACATCGGCGGTAGCTTCGTCAAGTGCGATGTGACCAGCGAATCTGACGGCCAGGCTGTCGTCGCCAAGGCCATTTCGGTCGGCAAGCTCATGGGGCTGGTGAACTGCGCGGGCATCGCACCGGCAGAAAAGACCGTTGGCAAGAATGGCGCGCACTCGCTGACGCTATTCAGCAAGGTGGTGCAGGTCAATCTGATCGGCAGCTTCAACATGATCCGCTTGGCCGCCGAAGCCATGGCCAAGAACGAGCCTGAATCCACCGGCGAGCGCGGCGTGATGATCTCGACAGCCAGCGTCGCCGCCTACGACGGCCAGATCGGCCAGGCCGCCTACGCCGCCTCCAAGGGTGGCATCGTCGGCATGACTCTGCCCATCGCCCGCGACCTCGCCCGCAACGGCATCCGGAACATGACCATCGCCCCAGGCATCTTCGGCACCCCGATGCTCTTCGGCATGCCACAAGAAGTGCAGGATGCTCTGGCCGCCGGCGTCCCCTTCCCCAGCCGCCTCGGCACCCCGACCGACTACGCCAAGCTGGCCTGCCACATCTTCGAAAACGACATGCTCAACGGCGAAGTGATTCGTCTCGATGGCGCCATTCGACTGGCTCCAAAGTAAGCAGATCGCCAAAACACATAGTTCCAAGGGCCTCACGGCCCTTTTTCATACCCAAGGTATTCCAACAGCGGGCCACCGAAGCGAGCACCAGACTCGCCCCACCACCCCAACGGTAAGACAGCCCCTCAAGCAAGGCTTCGCAACGCTGCATGAGGGGCTGTATTGCCGCCTCCAAACGACCAACCAGCGAGGCCAAAGGTCTCGTACAAGCAAAATTCAAAAACAAAACAAAAAGCGATGCAAGCTTTCGCTTGCATCGCTTTTGATTTTGGCGGAGTGGACGGGACTCGAACCCGCGACCCCCGGCGTGACAGGCCGGTATTCTAACCAACTGAACTACCACTCCTGGTAGAAAGCGTCGTGGGCTCTTGCGAGCTTCAAGTGCTTTAAACTTGGCGACCCTACGGGGATTCGAACCCCGGTACTCACCGTGAAAGGGTGATGTCCTAGGCCTCTAGACGATAGGGTCATAACCTAAGAACTTCCGTTCAACAAACCTTGGTGGAGGTAAACGGGATCGAACCGATGACCTCTTGCATGCCATGCAAGCGCTCTCCCAGCTGAGCTATACCCCCAAGGGATCTGACACATGATCGACAACATGGCATGCCATGCTCCCACCAAAACAAAACGGGCCTCCTTGCGGGACGACCCGTTACTGGTCAAATCCATGAAATCTGGCGGAGTGGACGGGACTCGAACCCGCGACCCCCGGCGTGACAGGCCGGTATTCTAACCAACTGAACTACCACTCCTGGCAGGAAGCGTTGTGCGCTCTTGCGAGCTTCAAGTGCTTCAAACTTGGCGACCCTACGGGGATTCGAACCCCGGTACTCACCGTGAAAGGGTGATGTCCTAGGCCTCTAGACGATAGGGTCAAAACCTTGGAACTAACCGAAAAACTTGGCGGAGTGGACGGGACTCGAACCCGCGCCCCCCGGCGTGACAGGCCGGTATTCTAACCAACTGAACTACCACTCCTGGTAGAAAGCGTCGTGGGCTCTTGCGAGCTTCAAGTGCTTCAAACTTGGCGACCCTACGGGGATTCGAACCCCGGTACTCACCGTGAAAGGGTGATGTCCTAGGCCTCTAGACGATAGGGTCATAACCTAGAATTCTTGGTGGAGGTAAACGGGATCGAACCGATGACCTCTTGCATGCCATGCAAGCGCTCTCCCAGCTGAGCTATACCCCCAATTTTCTCTGCAGATAACGTCGTTTAGTTGTGTAACCATCGTCATCTGCTGAGCTTCGAATTATATACAGGTTTTCAGGCGCTTTTCAAATTCATCAAAACTTTTTCACGCCCGAGAAGCTCGAGCACTGCGTCGACCGATGGCGTGTGCGCCGTACCCAGCGTCAGCACGCGCACCGGCATCGCCAGCATCGGCATCTTCACGCCCTGATCTTTGAGCACTTGCTTGATGGCAGCGCTGATCGCTTCCTTGTTCCACTCCACCGTTTCCATGGCGGTAGCGAACGCGGCGAGCAGCGGCTTGACGGCGTCGGTCACATGCTTGGCGTAGTCTTCGGCGTTGCGCTCGATGCTCTCCATATAGAAGAGCTTCGCCCAGTGGGCCATGTCGACCAGCGTTTCGCAGCGATCCTTGAACAGACCAACAATGCGCACAAGGCGGTCATCAGCATCGATCAGGCTCTCGGCGACACCCGTCTTGATGACGAACGGCTTGACCATCGCTGTCAGCGCCACATCGTCCATGGCCTTCAGGTGCTGGGCATTCACCCAGCGCAGTTTGGCCTCGTCGAACTGGCCCGCACTGCGGCCGAGATGGTCCAGATTGAACCACTCGAGGAACTGCTGACGGGAGAAGATTTCGTCATCGCCATGGCTCCAACCCAGACGGGCCAGGTAGTTCACCATCGCATCGGGCAAATAGCCTTCGTCGCGGTATTCCGTCACGGCCTTGGCACCATTGCGCTTGCTCATCTTCTCGCCCTGCTCATTGAGCACGGTCGGCAGATGTGCGAACACCGGCACGGTGGCACCGAGCGCCTCGAAAATGTGGATCTGGCGCGGCGTGTTGTTCACATGGTCATCACCGCGGATCACATGGGTGATGGTCATGTCCATGTCGTCCACGCAGACGCAGAAGTTATAGGTTGGTGTGCCGTCGGGACGAGCAATCACTAGATCGTCGAGCTCGGAGTTCTGGAACTCGATGTGGCCCTTGCACTTGTCCTCCCAGCCGACCACGCCGGTCAAAGGCGTCTTGAAACGCAGCACCGGCTTCACGCCTTCGGGAATAGCTGGCAGCACCTTGCCGGGTTCCGGACGCCATGTGCCGTCATAGCGTGGCTTTTCCTTGGCGGCCATTTGCTTTTCGCGCAGTGCGTCCAGCTCTGCCATGCTCATGTAGCAAGGATAGACATAGCCCTTTTCTTGCAGAACGGCCAGCACTTCCTTGTAGCGCTCCATGCGCTGCATCTGATAGAACGGGCCCTCGTCGTGATCGAGCTGCAACCATTCCATACCTTCCAGAATCACATCGACCGATGCCTGCGTGGAACGCTCCACGTCGGTGTCCTCGATGCGCAGGATGAAGTCACCCTTGTTGGCACGCGCAAAGGCCCATGGATACAGGGCCGAGCGGATGTTGCCCAGATGGATGAAGCCCGTGGGAGACGGGGCAAATCGGGTACGTACTTTTTCTTGTGTCATTTCAATGTATCCAGTCCGCGGGAAAGATCGTTCTTGATGTCTTCAAGATGCTCGAGACCCACGGAAACGCGAATGAGGCCCTGCCCCACGCCCGCAGCCTGACGCTGCGCTTCGCTCAAACGGCCGTGCGATGTGCTGGCCGGGTGTGTGATGGTGGTCTTCACATCGCCAAGATTGGCGGTGATGCTGCACACGCGCGTGCTGTCGACCACGTGGAACGCGTTGGCGCGCAGTTGCTCGGAACCTTCGCCAACCACATCGAACGCGATCACCGCTCCGCCCAGGCCATTCTGCTGACGCATCGCCAACTCGTGCTGGGGATGACTCTTGAGGCCGGGGTAATACACGCGCGCAACCTTGGGATGCGCTTCAAGCCAAGTGGCGAGCCCCAGCGCAGCCGCGCTCTCCGCCTTAACACGCAGCGACAGGGTTTCAAGCCCCTTCATCACCACCCAGGCGTTGAACGGAGCGAGATTCAGCCCGCCGCTGCGCAGAAAGGTGCCCATGACCTTGTCCACCAGCGCCACAGTGCCGCAGACGGCGCCCGACATCACGCGGCCTTGGCCGTCGAGGAACTTGGTGCCCGAGTGCACGACGATGTCCGCGCCGAATTTGGCAGGCTGCTGCAGCGCGGGCGAGGCGAAGCTGTTGTCCACGGCCAGCAGCGCGCCATGGGCGTGGGCAAGCTCGGCCAGTGCGGCGATGTCGCAAAGGTCGGTCAGCGGATTGGTCGGCGTCTCGGCGAACAGCAGCTTGGTGTTGGGACGCACGGCGTCCTTCCAGGCCTGTACATCGGTCTGCGAGACGAACGTGGTCTCGACGCCAAAGCGCGCCATTTCAGTGCCGAGCAGTTTGATCGTCGAGCCAAACATGGATTGCGAGCAGATCACATGATCGCCCGTCTTCAACGTCGTCAGCGCGACCAGCAGAATGGCCGCCATGCCGGTCGAGGTCGCCACAGCGCACTCCGTGCCTTCCATTGCAGCCAGACGCTTCTCGAAGCTAGTGACCGTGGGATTGCTCGTGCGGCTGTAGGTATAGCCATCCTCTTCCGCAGCGAAGCGGCGTGCCGCAGTGGCGCAATCCGGTTGCACGAAGCTGCTGGTGAGATACAACGCCTCGCTATGCTCCCCCCACTGGCTGCGATCAATCGCCTCGCGCACAGCGAGCGTATCTGGATGCAGGCCTTGCGGCAATGTTCTGTCGGTCACGATAAATCCTTGCAACTTGTTCTCAGGACCGCCAATGTCCGGCATTGACGGCGGCGCGCCCTCGGGAGAATCGTGCGCGCTTCCAATTCGGTGCGGGCGGCGACTCAGCGCCACCCTTTGAGTCGGGCTTCAGCGAAAGACTCAGACCAGGGTGGCGTCCTCGTCGTCTTCCACCTGTTCATTGCGGCCTGCGTTGATCGCGCTAATGTCCACATCGGAAATGTCGCCAGTGATGTACTCGCCATCAAAACAGGATGCCTCGAAGCCCTGCACCGCTGGGTTGATCTTGCCCACGGCGACCTTCATGGCATCCACGTCCTGATAGATCAGCGCGTCTGCGCTGATGACCTGACGGATTTCCTCGACCGTGCGGTCATGGGCGACCAGCTCGGTCTTGGTGGGCATGTCGATGCCATAGACGTTCGGGTAGCGCACTGGTGGCGCGGCCGAAGCGAGATAGACCTTCACCGCGCCCGCGTCACGTGCCATCTGCACAATCTCCTTGGAAGTTGTGCCGCGCACGATGGAATCGTCGACCAGCAGCACCTTGCGGCCCTTGAATTCGCTGCCGATGGCGTTGAGCTTCTGGCGTACGGACTTCTTACGCGTGGACTGCCCCGGCATGATGAAGGTGCGACCCACGTAGCGGTTCTTCACGAAGCCTTCGCGGTACGGAATGCCCAGCAACTGGGCCAACTGCATCGCGCTTGGGCGACTGGATTCGGGAATCGGAATGATCGCGTCGATCTCGCTCGGCGGCACAGTGGAGATCACACGCTTGGCCAGCGTCTCCCCCATGTTCAAGCGCGCCTGATAGACGGAGATGCCATCCATCACCGAGTCGGGACGCGCGAGGTACACGTACTCGAACACGCAGGGGTGCAGCATCGGCGACTCGGCACATTGCTCGGATTCGACGCGGCCATCTTCGTGCACATACACGGCTTCGCCCGGGGCGATGTCGCGCTCGAGCTGATGCAGTGTGCCTTCGAGGGCCACCGATTCGCTGGCCATCATGATCGTGCCATCCGCACTCTTGCCCATGCACAGCGGACGAATGCCGTACGGGTCACGGAACGCGAGCAGGCCATATCCCGCGATTAGCGCGATCACCGCATACGAACCCTTGAGGCGCTTGTGCACCGCACGCACGGCCTTGAACACGTCTTCGCTCTTGAGCGGCGCGCCGCTGCTCGCACGCGCCAACTCGTGAGCCAGCACGTTGACCAGCACTTCGGAATCGCTCTCGGTGTTGGTGTGGCGGTGGTCGGTACTGGCGAGTTCTTCGCGCAGTTGCTTGGCATTGGTGAGGTTGCCGTTGTGCACCATCACAATGCCGAAAGGAGCGTTCACATAGAACGGCTGAGCCTCTTCTTCGCTCGAGGCATTGCCTGCAGTCGGGTAGCGGCACTGGCCCAAGCCCACCATGCCCGGAAGGCCACGCATGTTGCGGGTGCGGAACACATCGCGCACCATACCCTTCGCCTTGTGCATGAAGAACTTGCGTCCATCTTGCGTGACGATGCCTGCAGCGTCTTGGCCGCGATGCTGCAACAGCAGCAGGGCGTCATAGATCAGCTGATTGACAGGGGTCGCACTGACCACACCGACGATTCCACACATATTCGGTTTCCATTCTCTGGCGGGGGATATCCGCCGAACACTCACAAAAATTCAAAAAGAACTTGCGGGACCGCAATTGTCGCCGCTATTTCACATTTCAGACCGGAAGCCGCATCGCCATGTCGGCAGGAAGTACGGGCTTTATGGCGGCAAGGGCCTGCTCCAAGATGGGGCCCGAATGCGAAATTTTCCACCACTCGGCCTCGTGCATCGGCGTGAGCTGGGCCACCACGGCCACGACCAGCAGCACCAACACACCGCGCAGCAACCCGAAGATGCCGCCCAGTGCACGATCCGCAGGCCTGAGCCCCATGGCATCGATAAGCTTCTTCATGAGCCATGCCACAAAGCTGCAGGCAAAAATCGCCACCACGAAAACCAGCACGAATCCAGCGACCTGCTGGATCGTCTGGTCATAGTCTTTCATCGGAAGCAGCGCGGCTGCATCCACCGCGAACCATTGCGCGAGAAAGAACGCGATGATCCAGCTTGCCAGCGACAGCAACTCGAACACCAGTCCACGCCAAGCCCCAATGATCAGGGATCCGAGCAACACCACGATGCACAACCAATCCAGCGCAGCCATGCGCAGCTCCCGGTCAGTTCGTTGGCGTCAAAGCGGAATCACGGAAGCCGGAAGACCCAGCCCCTTGACCTTGCCCGCCGCCTTGTCGGCGTCGGCGCGGCCAGTGAACGGACCGACACGAACCCGGGTGCGTTTGCCATCCTTGGTGTCCACCGTCTGAGTGAACGCCTTCAAGCCCGCGCCCGCGAGCTTGCCGCGCACCTCCTGCGCCTTGTCGGCATCGGCGAACGCACCCACCTGCACGATGAAGCGCCCCTCGGCCTTGGCCGCAGCGGCGAAGTTGCTGGACGAGGACGAATCCTTGCCCTCCAGCAATGCGCGGGCACGTGCCGCGTCATCTGCGCGCTGCTTGGGTTCGGGCTTAGGTTCCGGTTTGGGCTCTGGCTTTGGCTCTGGCTTCACCTCGCGCTTGGGTTCTGGCTTGGCTTCAGGTTTCGGTTCTGGTTTGGGCTCAGGTTTGACTTCCGGCTTGCGCTCAGGCCTGACCTCGGGTTTGGGCTCCGGTTTGCGCTCGGGTTTGACTTCGGGCTTGACTTCAGGTTTGGAGGCCTGACGCTCGGTGAACGCCGGTTGCACCGCAGGCTTGGACGCGGCGGGCGTCGGGGGCACCACCGCTGCCACCGAGGAAGCGGGCTTGCGTGCTGGTGACGTGACGACTTCCTCGCCATCGGAAAGCCCCGTATCAGGCAAGGAGCCACCTGAGCGGGCAGCCGTCGCAGCGGAGCCCGGCGTACCCGGCACCACCAGCGGTGCCACAGTATTGCGATCCGGAACATCAACCGGCAAATTGACAGCAACGGGCCGCGGCTTGGTATCGAACAGCAGCGTGAACGCCGCCACGCCGGCAACCACCAGTACCGCAGCGCCGATCAGGCGATGGCGCGCACGGCGGCGCATGACCTCGACACTTTCCGCCTGCGCGGCGACGCGCGATCGGCGGGTGGCTTTGTTGTTGCCAGTGTCTTTTTCTTTCTGACCGGACCAAGGAAACTTGATGAATGCCATGTGGTATGGACGCGTTACGTACCCAGATGCTTGGCTTGCAGACGAGGCGTGCCATGTTGCAGCACACCGCCCACTGTGTAGAACGAGCCAAAGACCACGATTCTATCAGCCGGGTCGGCGGCAGCAATTGCGGCTTGTAACGCGGCTTCCGGGTTGGCGTGCAACGAGGTCTTCACCTCGCGCTTGGCACCCGTCACCATCTGCACGGCATTCCATTTCTGCTGCAGATGTGCGGCCGTATCGGCGCGCGGCGTGGGCAGATCAGTGAAATACCAGCGATCGATCAAAGGGCCAATCTTGGTGAGCATCGGAGTCAAGTCTTTGTCCGCCATAGCGCCAAACACGGCATGGGTGACGGGGAAATAGCCCATGGCATCCAGATTGGCCGTCAAAGCCGCCACGGAATGCGGGTTGTGCGCCACATCCAGCACCATGGTCGGCTGGCCGGGGATGATCTGGAAACGGCCCGGCAACTCAACCATCGCGAGACCCGTGCGCACGGCCTGCGCGGTCACGGGCAACTTGTCGCGGATGGCCTCGTAGGCAGCCAACACGCCAGAAGCGTTCACCAGTTGATTGGCACCGCGCAGCGCCGGATACGACAAACCCGCGTAGCGACGGCCACGCCCTGCCCAGGCCCATTGCTGCTGGTCTCCCGTGAAATTGAAGTCAATGCCGAAGCGCCACAGATCGGCGCCGATCTCGCGCGCGTGATCGATCACGCTCTGCGGTGCCATCGGGTCGCTGACCACAGCGGGCTTGCCGCTGCGCATGATGCCGGCCTTCTCGCGGCCAATGCTCTCGCGATCCGTACCGAGGAATTCCATGTGATCGAGATCGATGCTGGTGATGATCGCGCAGTCGGTATCGATGATGTTGGTCGCGTCGAGACGGCCACCCATGCCGACCTCAAGGATCGCCACATCGAGCTTGGAGATGCTCAAAAGGCGCAGGATCGCCAGCGTCGTGAATTCGAAATAGGTCAGCGAAATCTCGTCGCCACCTTGCACCCGCGCCGTTTCGACGGCCGCGAACTGCTCCACGAGCTGGGCCGCAGTGACGATCTCGCCATGCACGCGGCAACGTTCCTCGAAATGCACCAGATGCGGCGAGGTGAACACGCCCGGCTTGTAGCCCGACTGCAGGGCTACGGCTTCGAGCATCGCGCAAGTCGAGCCCTTGCCGTTGGTTCCGGCAACAGTGATCACGGGGCAGTTGAAATGCAGGTTCAGCCGCTTGGCCACCTCGCCCACGCGCTCCAGGCCCATTTCAATGTTGCGGGGATGCAGGCTTTCGCAATAGCTCAGCCAGCCATCCAGAGTGTCAGGTAGATTGTGCATACAGCCCGCCATTGTCGCGCACCCCGGCATGAGCGATGATCACCAACATGAGTACCCCCACAATCACCATCTACGGCATCCCCAATTGCGACACCGTGAAAAAGGCCCGCACCTGGCTTACAGCACAAGGTGTGGATTACCAGTTTCACGACTTCAAGAAGCAAGGCGTGCCCGCCGAGCGCCTCTCCGACTGGCTCAAGTCCGTGGGCCGCGACAAGCTGCTCAACACCAAGGGTACGACCTGGCGCAAGCTCGATGCCGAGGTGCAGGCCCGCGCTGGCGATGACGCTGGTGCCATCGAGGTCATGAAGGAACACGCCTCGGTCATCAAGCGCCCGGTCGCAGAATGGGACGGAAAGGCCAGTGGCCGTGTGACCGTGGGCTTTGACGCGGGCAAGTGGAACGAACTGCTCGGCAATTGATCCTACACATATAAAAAACGTGTGCGGACAGCGATTTACGTAGCTTTACGTGACTGCACGCAGTTTTTGACGCTTGACGCCTAAACTTTTGTCAAGGCTGGCGCGTTAAGCGAGCAGCAAGGAGTATCCACTCATGAATAAGTTTGTTGCCATCGCCCTTCTCACTAGTTTGACTACCGCTACCCTGCCCGCATTCGCGCAGCAGGAGCAGGGGCGCGTGCTCTCCGCCACGCCGGTGATTCAGCAGGTGGCGATTCCGCAGCAAGTCTGCGGCAGTGACTATGTCTATTCGCGCCGCCAGCCCACAGGCGGCGGTGCTCTGCTGGGCGCCATCGTCGGCGGCCTCGCTGGAAGCGCCATCGGCGGCGGCTCGGGCCGTGTGGCGGCCACCGCCATCGGCGCCATGGGTGGCTCCATCGTCGGCAATCAGGTCGAAGCAGGCCCTCCCGGTTACTACCCCGTGCAGCGCTGCGGCACGCAGACCTCCTACGAGAGCCGCACGGTCGGCTACGACGTGACCTACGAATACGCAGGCCGCCGCTACACCACGCGCACCGACTACCAACCCGGCGCATGGATTCCGCTCTCGGTACAGCCCACCAACCAAGGCTACAACGGCCAGTATGGTCAATATGACCAGTACGGTCGCCCCTACGAGCAGCCCTACGGCCAGTACCCACAGCAATACCAGCAGCAATACCAGCAACCACAGGTGCAGTATCAACAACCGTACCAGCAGCCTCAGGGCTACTACGGCGACAACCGCTATGACAACGAGGGCAGCTACGGCTACGACAGTCGTGGTTACCAGAACCAGGGTGGCTACAGCGCTCCTCAGGCGGGCGTCGTGGTCTCCAGCCCCACGGGCAGCTACACCGCGCCGGTCACGGACAACGCTGTCGAGTACCGCAACTCGCGCGGCGAGGCCTATCGCCAGTGACGGATTGCGCTCTCACCCCCTCGAAAGGAGCCCTCGCGGCTCCTTTTTCTTGCCCGCGGGAACATTCTTCAATCCGCACAAAACCACTGCCCCGTCGCGGGAGCCTAGAATTGAGGGTTTGACCGATTCACCAATCCACTGAAATTCAGCGCACTCCATGACCACCGAAAAGATTGACGGCGTATCTCTCACGACCAAAGCCAATGTGTACTTCGACGGAAAATGCGTGAGTCACAGCTTCACCTATCCCGACGGCACCAAGAAGTCCGTGGGCGTGGTCCTACCGTCCGAGCTCACCTTTGGCACCGCCGCTGCCGAGATCATGGAATGCGTGGGCGGTGGCTGTGAATACAAGCTCGCCGGCTCCGACCAGTGGGTAAAGTCCGGCCCGGGCGAGAAGTTCAGCATCCCGGCCGACTCCAAATTCGACATCCGGGTGACCGAGGCATATCACTACATCTGCCACTACGCTTGATTGCTTGATTCCACAGCGCATCAACGCAGCGTCTCCCAACACACACGGACACCCTCCATGGCAAACATCCTGCAAAACCTCCCCGTCGGCCAGAAGGTCGGCATCGCCTTCTCCGGCGGCCTCGACACCAGCGCAGCCCTGCGCTGGATGAAGAACAAGGGCGCCCTGCCCTACGCGTACACCGCCAACCTCGGCCAGCCCGATGAAGCCGACTACGACGAAATCCCCCGCAAGGCGATGGAATACGGCGCGGAGAAAGCCCGCCTGATCGACTGCCGCACGCAACTGGCCAACGAAGGCATCGCCGCCATCCAGGCCGGCGCGTTCCACATCTCCACCGGCGGCATCACCTACTTCAACACCACACCTCTGGGCCGTGCTGTGACCGGCACCATGCTCGTGGCCGCGATGAAGGAAGACGACGTCAACATCTGGGGTGACGGCTCGACCTTCAAGGGCAACGACATCGAGCGTTTCTACCGCTACGGTCTGCTGACCAACCCGGCACTCAAGATCTACAAGCCCTGGCTCGACCAGCAGTTCATCGACGAACTGGGCGGTCGCACCGAAATGTCGGAATTCCTGATCAAGGAAGGTTTCGGCTACAAGATGTCGGTCGAAAAGGCCTACTCCACCGACTCCAACATGCTTGGCGCAACCCACGAAGCCAAGGATCTGGAATTCCTGAACAGCGGCATCCGCATCGTCAACCCAATCATGGGCGTGGCGTTCTGGAAGCCTGAGGTCGAAGTGAAGGCTGAGGAAGTCTCCGTGACTTTCGAAGAAGGCCGTCCGGTGGCCCTGAACGGCAAGCGCATCGATGACCTGGTGGAACTGTTCCTCGAAGCCAACCGCATCGGTGGCCGCCACGGCCTCGGCATGAGCGACCAGATCGAGAACCGCATCATCGAAGCCAAGAGCCGCGGCATCTACGAAGCCCCCGGCATGGCGCTGCTGCACATCGCTTACGAGCGTCTCGTGACCGGCATCCACAACGAAGACACCATCGAACAGTACCGCATCAACGGCCTGAAGCTCGGCCGCCTGCTGTACCAAGGCCGCTGGTTCGACCCGCAGGCCATCATGCTGCGTGAATCTGCCCAGCGCTGGATCGCCCGCGCAGTGACCGGCACCGTGACACTGGAACTGCGTCGCGGCAACGACTACTCGCTGCTCAACACCGAGTCACCCAACCTGACCTACGCTCCCGAGCGCCTGTCGATGGAAAAGGTGGAAGACGCGCCATTCAGCCAGGCAGACCGCATCGGCCAATTGACCATGCGCAACCTCGACATCGTCGACACCCGCGACAAGCTGCGCGTGTACTCCGAGGCAGGTCTGCTCTCGCTGGGTGGCAATGCCGCACTGGCGCAACTGAACGACGGCAGCAAGAAGTAATTCTGGCTCGCAGCGCTCACTCAAAACCGCCCACACTGGGCGGTTTTTTTTCGCCTCAACGCGCTTCACAAGCGACTTTTGGCCCCGCACTACGTACAGGAATACGTAGGCCTCGATTGTCGTCCTGAAGCACAATCCCGGATCTTCATGGTCTGCAATCGAAGTCTCTTTTTGATCGCATTGACCTACGTGGACCTCTCCCTATCCGTGAGAGCGTCCGTTCCCTGCCTCTGTGGTCACACCACCCGTGCCCCAAGCCCTCAAGGACAGACATGCTTCGCAGAAATGCTTTGCTCGCCGCCGCAGCCGTGACGCTCACCGCTGGCACACCCGCCATCGTGCACGCCAAAGACGCCTGGCCCGTCAAGACCATCACTCTGGTGCAGCCCTACTCGCCCGGTGGCACCAGCGACATGCTGGCCCGCATCATCGCGCTGGAACTCGAAAAGCGCATCGATGCCAACGTCATCGTTGACAGCAAGGCCGGTGCCAACGGCAACATCGCCACCGCCTTCGTGAGCCGCGCCAAGCCGGACGGCGGCACCTACCTCGTGGGCTCGAGCAGCCCCGTGGTGATCTCGCCCACGCTGTACAAGAGCGTTCCCTACGATCCACGCAAGGATCTGACGCCGATCACCACTATCGCCAAGGCACCCTTCCTGCTGGTGACCAGCGCCAAGTCGGGCATCAACTCGATGGACGACCTGATGAAGCAGATCAAGGCCGACAAGGTGAACTTCGGCTCCGCCGGTGCCGGTTCGCCCCAGCACATGCTGGTCGAGATGTTCCAGATGCAGGCCAAGGTGAAATCGCCCCACATCCCGTACAAGGGCTCGGCTCCATTGATCCTTGCCGTGATGTCCAACGAGGTGCAATACGCCATCGACAACCCCGTGCCGCTCAAGCCGCAGATCGATGCCGGCAAGATCAAGGCACTGGCCATCACCAGCAAGAACGCCTCGCCCAAGTTCCCCGGAGTGAAGAGCCTGCACGAGCAAGGCTTCACCAACTTCGAGGTGGAACCCTGGTACGGCATGATCGGCTCCAAGAACATGCCCAAGGAACTGGCCGAGCGCATGAACGGCTACGTGCAGGACATCCTGAAGCAAGACAACGTCAAGCAGAAAATCTCCGAGCTGGGTGCCGAAGCCTACGGCATGGGCACCGCAGACTTCGCCAAGCTGATCGACGCAGACATCAAAAAGTGGGGCGAGGCCGTGAAGGCGTCCGGCGCCACCGCCGACTGATCCCGGAATCGATCGCCACATTCGCACCCGGAATGTTACAAAAGGCCTGCAGCTATCGGCTGCAGGCCTTTTCGCTTTCAAATTCATGACTCTGTAACGACGTCGATAACCACACTGCGAGCGCGAGCGCTACAGTAGCGACACCAAAGTTCAAGGAAAGTCAGGAAGTCCACAGTGAAGAATCGCATTTCCATGCTGCTCGTCGCCACTCTGTTTACTGCCACAAGCGCCAGCACCGTTCTGGCTGCCGATGAAAGCGCCAACAAGCAAGCCGCAGCAACTCCCTCCGGCCCCAGCGAAGCCGTTCAGAAAGCGCTAGACAAGCGCGCCAAGTCCATCATCGACTCACTCGAAGGCGTCGGCCCTGCGCTGAGCGCCGAGATGTTTTCGGACGAGTTCAACAAGCAGGCTAAGCCCGAGCAGGTCCAGCAAGCCATGAAGCAATTGCGCGACGCCGTCGGCGCTTGCAAGCTGGCCGGTCGCATCAACAGCCCTGCGCCGAACGCTACCGCTTATCTCCTCGATTGCCAAAAGGCCTATGTGCCGCTCGAAATCGGCGTCGAAGAGAAAGCCCCGAACAAGATCCAGAGTCTGTTTTTCCGCGCCTCTTTCTGGCGCCTTGGCGCCAAGCCGTAACTCAGACAACCACTGGCTCCGGCTCCAGCCGGATGCCAAAGCGTTCATAGACGCTGGTCTGTATCGCCCGGGCCAGCGTCATCACTTCCCCCCCCGTCACGCTGTCGTCGCCATTGCCGCGATTGACCAGCACCAGCGCCTGCTTTTCGTAGACGCCCGCCTTGCCGATCGACTTGCCCTTCCAGCCGCAGGAGTCGATCAACCAGCCCGCAGCCAGCTTGATCGAACCATCCGCCATCGGGTAGTGCACGATCTTTGGCTCGCGCTCGATGATGTCAGCGCACTGGTATTCGGTGACGGTCGGGTTCTTGAAGAAGCTGCCCGCATTGCCGATCACGGCCGGGTCGGGCAACTTGGCGCGCCGGATCTCGCAGACCCAGTCGAAGATCTGCTTGGCGCTGGGCTCGCTCACGCCGGTTTCAACCCGCTTGCGCTCCAGATCGGCATAGCCCAGTTCGGGCTTCCATTGTTTGGACAGACGAAAACGCACGTGGGTGATCACCGCGCGTCCAGCAAGCCCCATGCCGCGCGGCAGGTCACCGTCCGCCTCGGGTAACTGCGGCGCATGCTTGAACACCGAATCGCGGTAGCCAAACGCGCACTGTGCTGCATCGAGCGTGAAACTCTGCCCTGTGGCCAGATCGACCGCATCGAGCGCATCGAAGCGATCCTGCAACTCGACTCCGTACGCGCCGATGTTCTGTACCGGCGCCGCGCCGACGGTGCCGGGAATCAGCGCCAGATTCTCAAGGCCCGGAAAGCCGTGCTCGATGGTCCAGGCCACGGCATCGTGCCAGACCTCGCCCGCGCCCGCCTCCACGATCCAGGCCTTGTCGGTCTCCTCGACCAGACGCAGCCCCTTGATCTCCATTTTGAGCACCACGGGTTTGACATCCCCAGTGATCACAATATTGCTGCCGCCACCCAGCACAAAGACCGGTTGACCGGCCAGCTCAGGAGCAAAAATCAGGTCGCGCACATCCTGAACCGATTGGGCGCGCACCAGCATATGCGCCTTGGCAACGATGCCAAAGGTGTTGTATTGCTGGAGAGGAACGTTGTTCTCGACTAACATCGACCCCATTGTCGCACCCGGGCGAAAACGCCATCGGGTTTGTATCTAGATTCCGAGAGTAAAGCCATGCCTTCTTTTGATACCGTCCTGGAAGCCAACTTCGTCGAAGTGAAAAACGCCATCGAAAACACCGCCAAAGAAATCGGCACGCGTTTCGATTTCAAGGGCAGCTCTGCCGGGGTGGAGCTCAAGGACAAGGAAATCACCATGTTCGGTGATGCCGAGTTCCAGCTCCAGCAGGTCGAGGACATCCTGCGCAACAAGCTCTCCAAGCGCAATGTGGATGTGCGTTTCCTCGATGTCGGCAAGGCCCAGAAGATCGGCGGCGACAAGCTCAAGCAGGTCATCAAGGTGCGCAACGGTATCGACGCCGAAAATGCCAAGAAGATTCAGAAAGCGCTCAAGGAAAGCAAACTCAAGCTGCAGGCCGCCATTCAGGAAGAAAAAGTGCGCGTGACCGGAGCCAAGCGCGACGACCTCCAGGCTGCGATGGCGCTGATCCGCAAAGACATTGCAGACCTGCCGCTGTCGTTCGACAATTTCCGCGACTGATCTCTGACTCCCCTCCTCGCTCTCGCCGCCATGCACTTCCCAGCCTTCACCGTTGCCCGTGCATCCGTCGCGGCTGCGTCGCTTGCTCTTGCCGCATTGCCCGCCTTGGCCCAACAGGCCGCTCTGGTGGGGGTGCTAGGAAACAAGGCGCTGCTCGTCATCGACGGCAAGTCCCCGCGCACGCTGGGGGCGGGTGATTCCGCCTCGGGCGTCAAGGTGATCTCGGTCGGAGGAGACAGCGCGGTCGTCGAGTCGGGGGGCGGGCGCGTCACGCTGCGGCTGGGCGATACGCCAGTGCATGTGAGTGCCAACGGAGCAGGAGACAAGCAGCGGCTCGTGCTGCGCGCTGATTCGCGCGGTCACTTCGTGAATTCCGGGCTCATCAACGGCAAAGTCATGCAGTACATGGTCGACACCGGAGCGACGCTGGTGGCATTCAGCCAATCCGAAGCGCTGCGCATGGGCGTGAAGTTCCAGGACGGCCAGCAAGTGATGATCGGCACCGGAAACGGCAGCGTCGCCGCGCACCGCATCAAGCTCGACAGCGTGCGCACCGGTGACATCGAATTGCGCAATGTGGATGCCGTCGTACTGCCCCAACCCATGCCCTATGTCCTGCTGGGCAACAGCTTTCTGAACGCATTTCAGATGAGCCGCACAAACGATGAAATGGTGCTGGAGCGGAAATAGTCTACGCCCATTGGGCTGACTGCACCTCGGTATCACCGCCAATATCGACTTTCACCCGGCAATGCAACAATGATCCAGACGCCATATCGCAAAGGTCGATATGACGGAAGGACCGACCGAATCACAGTCATATCAAGAGCAAGATGAGTGCACTTGCAGGAAACATCCCCATCGTCGAATCGGCCTCGCGCAACGAGTACGAAGAGCTTCTGGCCCAATGGGGCGACATGCAGGCTACTCTGGCATTTCTGCTGCGCCGCCCCCAACAGACGGCGGATTTCCCGACCAAGATCCGCCAATGCGACCAGTGGCTGCAGGAGATGGTCGCGCAAGATGTGGATTCGACCCTGTACCTGATCTTTCAATTGGCATCGACCAACGGCACGGGCTACAGCGCATCACATGCACTGGTGTGCGCCTCACTTTGCCACATCCTCGCGCAGGAACTCGGACTGCCGCGCAATGAGCGAGACAGCCTCGTGCGCGCGGCATTCACCATGAACATCGGCATGACGGAACTGCAGGACGAACTCGCCGAACGTGCCGACCCGATCACCGCCCAGCAGCAGGAAGCCATCAACCGCCACGCCGAAAAAGGCATGGCGCTGCTGGAACACGTGGGCGTGGCCGACGACCTCTGGCTCGACTCCGTCGCCTACCACCACACGCCACAGCGCGACCGCGCACGCGAGCCGCTCAAGAGCCTGCAGCCCGAAGAGCGCCTTACATACATTCTGGCCTCGGTGGATCGCTATGCGGCCTTCATCAGCCCCCGTAAATCACGCATCGGCCGCAGTGCCACAGAGTCCATGCGGGCCCTGCTCGGCAAGAACGTGTCGCAAAGCGACGAGGTGGGTTTCATTCTGGTGCGCACCATCGGCCTGTGCCCGCCCGGCACTTTTGTGAAACTGGACAACGGCGACACCGCCATCGTGTTGCGACGCGGTGAATCCACCAGCTTCCCCATCGTCGCCAGCCTCATCGATGTCGACGGCGAGGCCTACCCTGAGCCCGAGTTGCACTACACCGTACACGGCAAACGCCGCGTGATCAACGCCCTGCCCAGCAGCGCGGTCAGTATGGGAACGAACCACTACACCATGGTGCGCATGGGCCTGATGGCTGCTGGAAGGCGTTTGGGCTCCCCCCCCTGAGGCGCTGCGCGCCTCCCCCCGCTCTATGCATTGCTGCGCAATGCGGCAGGGGGACACCCCCGTCGCTGCGGGGCGGCCCTTGCTCGGGGGTCACTGGCCTGAGCCGCGACAGTATCGAACACCGCACGCAAATCAAAGCAAAGATCCCAAAACAGCGGACTTCGAAGCGAAGCGAGTGCCCGATCCACAGCCACAGTGACGAGACAACCCTTCAGGCCAGGCGCGTAACCGCAGATCAGTACTCTCGTACGGCAAGGCTTCGCAAGAAGGCCTGTATCGTCATCTCCAAACGAACAACGAATAAAACAGAAAACTCAAGAAGACTTCTTCTTGGAACCAATTTTGGATTCTTTTCCAGCAAGCAAACGGGTGATGTTTTCTTTGTGGCGGTAGATCAGCAATCCGGACATGACGGCAATGGCCACGCCGATGCGCGCATCCATGGTCCACGCCACGCCCCCGCCCAGCACATAGAAAAACGGTGCAAACACCGCCGCCGCCAACGAAGCGAGCGACGAGTAACGGAAGAACACCGCAATGATCAGCCAGGTGGCGAGTGTCGCCAGCCCCAGCCAGCCGCTGATGCCGATGAGGACGCCAGCCGCGGTCGCCACGCCTTTGCCGCCTTTGAACTTGAAAAACACCGGCCACAGGTGGCCCAGAAATGCGGCCAGGCCAACGGCGGCGATGGTGCCCTCTTCCAATCCGTAAGGCTGGCCGAACCAGCGCACCAGCACCACTGGCAACCACCCCTTCACGGCGTCGAGCAACAAGGTCAGGACCGCCGCTGGCTTGCTGCCCGAGCGCAGCACATTGGTCGCACCGGGATTGCCGCTGCCGTAGGTGCGGGGGTCGTTCAGCCCCATCACGCTGCTGACGATGACCGCGAACGACAGCGAGCCGATAAGATAGGCCGCGATGGTGACGACGATGGAAAGTACGATGGGGCTCACGGGGTCCGTTCGGCTTTAAAAATGTTGGAATAGGAATGGGTATGACAGCCCGCTATTCTGCCAGCGCGCACTGCACCGGTTTGGCTTGTAGCAGATCCACGCACACCTGCGGGCTCAACTGCACCAGAAATCCGCGCCGACCGCCGTTGATGGCGATGCGCGGCAACTCCAGAATGCTCTGCTCGATGTAGACCGGCATCTGCTTCTTCGTGCCGAACGGCGATGTGCCGCCGACCAGATAACCGCTGTGCCGATGGGCCACCTCGGGCTTGCAGGGCTCGATGCTTTTGGCGCCGATCTGGCGCGCGAGGTTCTTGGTCGACACCTTGCAGTCGCCATGCATCAGCACAATCAGCGGCTTGGCGTCCTGATCCTGCATCACCAGCGTCTTGACGACGTGGTGCTCATCGAGCCCCAGACACTCGGCGCTGTGCTCCGTACCACCATGCTCGACGTACTCATATGGATGCTCAGTGAACTCCACCCGGTTGGCACGCAGCAGCTGCGTGGCGGGGGTTTCGCTCACATGAGCGGATTTGTCCTTCTTGCTCATGATGTCAACAAGCCTCCGCTCACTGCGCGGGATCGCGATGGAGCTTGCGGATCGCGTCAATGCCCTGCAGCACCGCGGGCGCGAGCTGCGTGCCCCAGATATCGATGTCTTCATCGAGCTGCGCGACGGTCGTCACGCCAAGGATCGTGCTCGTCACCTGCCACTTGGTATAGCAGAACGCCAGCGCCATCTGCGTGGGCGTGAGGCCGTTGTCGCGCGCGAGCTGGTTGTAGAGCTTGCCGGTTTCCCACGACTCCTTGCGTCCCCAGCGCTGCTTGCGCATGGACTCGAACATCGCGAGGCGCCCCTCGGCAGGAGCGCCCGGCCCGGTGGTGCCGCTCGCGTCGTACTTGCCCGACAGCAGCCCATAGCCCAGCGGTGAATAGGCGAGCAGCGACAGACCGAGCCGATGGCAGCTCTCGTCCATCGCATTTTCCCAGCTGCGGTTGAGCAGCGAATACGGGTTCTGCACCGACACCACACGCGGCAGGCCAAACTGCTCGGCAAACTTCACGAATTCGTGCACGCCATACGGCGTCTCGTTCGACAGCCCGATGTAGCGCACCTTGCCCGCGCGCACCAGTTGGTCGAGCGCCTTCAGCTGTTCAAGAATCGGTGTACTGCTCTCATCCTTCTTCGGGTCGTAATACATCAGACCGAAGGCAGGCACATGGCGCTCGGGCCAGTGGATCTGGTAGAGGTCGATCACGTCGGTCTTCAGACGCTTGAGGCTGCCCTCGCACGACGCGACGATGTCGGCGGCCGTCATCCCCGCGCCTTCGCGGATCCATGGCGTGGCGCGCGATGGCCCGGCCACCTTGCTCGCCAGCACCACACGGTTGCGCACGCCGGGGTTGGATGCGAACCAGTTGCCGATGATGGCTTCGGTCGCACCGGCGGTTTCCCGGCGGGTCGGCACGGCGTACATCTCGGCCGTGTCGACAAAATTCACACCGCGATCCAGCGCGCGGTCGAGGATTGCGTGCGAGGTCTGCTGCGAGACCTGCTCACCAAACGTCATCGTACCCAGACAGATGGGCGTGACCTTCAAATCACTTTGGCCAAGGGAAATCAGATTCATGGAGTTTCATTCAACGACGGACATGCAGCAGAAATCATAGACAACATCTCGCTCGCGCGTGGCCTGCTGCGCTGTGTCCGACGAAACCTTGGTGACACCAGCAGCGCCATCGCCTGCGGATAATGCGCGGCATGTACACCGAACAACGCACCGCCCGCCAGCTCTCCGTCCCCGTGCGCAACATGCCCTACCATGTGCGCGTCTGGGGCGACCCCGATGCGCAGTCCGCCGGAAAACTGCCGCCGCTCGTGATGGTGCATGGCTGGATGGATGTGGGCGCGTCCTACCAGTTCGTGGTCGATGCGTTCAGCGACGCGTTCGCCGACGGCCGCCTGATCATCGCGCCCGACTGGCGCGGCTTCGGTCATTCCATGCCGAGTCATGCGCAGGACCACTATGTGTTCGCCGACTACCTCGCCGATCTCGACCAACTGATCGACCACTTCTCACCCGATGCGCCCGTCGACCTCGTGGGCCACAGCATGGGCGGCAACGTGAGCATGATGTACGCGGGTGCACGCCCCGCACGCATCCGCCGTCTGGTCAATCTGGAAGGTTTCGGCCTCGCCGCTTCACGCCCCGCGCAAGCACCCGCGCGCTACGCGAAATGGATGGATGAGCTGCGCCAGTATGAGCGCGGCGAGATGGCACTCAAGCCCTACGACAGCCGCGACGGCGTGGCGCTGCGCCTCATGAAGACCAATCCGCGCATCTCCGCCGACAAGGCACAGTGGCTTGCGCAGCACTGGGCCGCGCCGGACGAGCACGGCAAGTGGCACATCCTCGGTGCGGCCTCGCACAAGATCATCACGCCGATGCTGTTTCGCGCAGATGAAATGCTGGCCATGTACGAAGCCATCGCCGCGCCCGTGCTGTCGATCGAGGCCGAAGAAAACCACATCGAGAGATGGTCCGGCGGGGCCTACTCTCTGGCCGAATTCCACCAGCGTCTCGCCCATGTACGCGACGCCCGCTCGGCCCAAGTGAACGACGCCGCGCACATGCTGCACCACGATCAGCCCGAAGCCGTCGCGCGCCTGATTGAAGACTTTCTGGCGTGAGCCTTCGCGGCTCAATCAGCAGTTGCGGCCTGCGCTGCCAGAGGCAGCGCCAAAGTCACTACCGCCTCACCATGGCGTGAGGTCATGCAGAAGGCCGCTCACATCGACGGTCACCCGGACATGGCGTGCGCGGCTGTGCTTGACGATATTCGACAACGCATCCCCCACCACGCGCGTGAGCGCAAGGCACTGCAACCAGTGAGACATCCGCCCACCGCAAATCGCTGTTGCTGTAGAGCGCCCCGGCCAAGCTGACCGCCGAGAGGCCTACAGCCACCTGCTGCATGGAGCCGTCTTCGGTCTTGCATTCACTTTTCCAGTCGATGCGATACCAAGCCGTGTGGATGCTGTCACCGCTCATCCATGGCCATTGGTGCGGCAGGGGCACTGACTGCCAGCCGGTTGCGGGAGGAAAAGGCTTTGCGCTTGCCTGACTGCCGTCCAGCGATTTTTTCGGGAACGGAGTCGATGGCCATCAGCAACGCCATCAGGACGCCCAGAAACACCCGCCACGCAGCGCCCCAGCTCCTGACACTGACAGCACTCACTCGAGAAATCCCCGAGCCTTTGCCTGCTGAACGGCCGACACCCGCGAGGATACGGCCAGTTTGCGGTAGATACGCTTGATGTGCGTATCCACTGTGAAGCGCGAGAGGATCACACGCTCCGCGATTTCCCGGTTGGTCAGCCCGCTGGCCACATGCCGCAGGATGATGCATTCGCGCTCGGTGAGTGCCACCTCGCTGCTGGGGACCTGCGCGGAATCCGGCGCAGTCACCGGCAGCAACTCCAGAATGCGCCGCGCGATGAACGGATCGATCGGTGCACCGCCACGCAACACGCTACGGATCGACAGCGACACCTCGAGATCATCCCGCTCCTTGAGCACATAGCCGGTGGCACCTGCACGCAGCGCGCCCAGAATCGCCTCTTCCGAACTCCAGGCCGAAACAACGAGAATGCCCAGCCCTGGATCTTCGGCACGCAACTCCGTGATCAACGAGCGGCCATTGCCATCGGGTAGTTCCAAATCGACCAACGCAAGCCCAACGGGTTGATGACTTAGAAACTCCCGGGCCGCCTTGAGCGAATCCACGATGACCAGATCCTGCGGCGCATATCCCAGCTGCTGCAGCACGAGCTGCAGGCGGCGCTGCAACAGAGGTTCGTCCTCGACTACCAGCACAGGCACTGGCAAAGCCGCGTCGCTGGAGACGATCGGAGCATTTGGAGGAGGAACTGGGAACGCCATCTTGTTTGGTTCGGTAGTGGAGTTGAAATGAAAGGTTCGGTCCGAATGGTAGGACACGAATCGATAGCAGCCATCAATTCAATTGTTAATGCCAATTAATTTATGAAAATTCGACAACCATTTAAGCCAAATTGTGCAGCGTCACATAGTCGACGACCTCGGCAATCGAAGCGGCCACGTGAACGTTATGCGCCAAAAAACCCAGCCCTTCAAACACTCGAAGCAGCCGGAGCTGCAGCAACGGATCATCCTCCACCAAGAGGATCGCTGCTCCCAAAAGCGTGACCGCTGTGGGCGGGATTGAAATGGACGCATGTTGATACAAAAATAACCAGCAGAAAGATATCAACGAATGCTATGGATCATTTGTAGCCGCGTATATCCCCTAAATAGGTGAATTTGCCGTTCGCACCGGTAGACAAAAACCCTTGGATTCCTCGTCACATCCAATAGCCTAGCCCCCCATTTCGATATTCACCGTCCCGTGTGTTCACGCGCCAATCACGCGCTCCGATAGACGACTCTTGCATCCATGAGAAAATAATGGGTTGCTTACAAAGTACCGCAAAGGTACAAAACACAAGGATTACGAAAATGGACGCAGAACGCATCAACCTGATCGGTACCACCCTCGAAGACCTGTCCACCCGGACACAAGAGCTTCGGAGGTATCTTTGACTACGATGCCAAATTTGAACGCCTGCGCACGGTAAACGCATCGCTCGAAGACCCGAACGTCTGGAACGATCCCAAGAAGGCTCAGGAACTGGGCAAGGAAAAGAAGGCGCTCGACTCCGTCGTGCTGACGCTTGAGAAGCTCACTGGCGAGCTGGCCGACAACCTTGAGCTCTATGAGATGAGCAAGGAAGAAGGCGACGAAGCGGGTCTGGAGACCATCGAGGCCGAAGCCGCCAAGCTGCAGCCGTTGATCGAGGAACTCGAATTCCGCCGCATGTTCAGCCAGGAAGCCGATCCGCTGAACTGCTTTGTCGATATCCAGGCCGGAGCCGGTGGCACCGAAGCATGCGACTGGGCCAGCATGCTGCTGCGCCAGTACCTCAAGTACGCCGAGCGCAAGGGCTTCAAGGCCACGGTGGAAGAAGAAACCCCAGGCGACGTCGCCGGCATCAAAAGCGCCACCATCAAGGTGGAAGGCGAGTATGCCTTCGGCCTGCTGCGCACCGAAACCGGTGTGCACCGCCTCGTGCGCAAATCGCCGTTCGACTCGTCGGGCGGTCGCCACACCTCGTTCGCCTCGCTGTTCGTCTACCCCGAGATCGATGACTCCATCGAGATCAACATCAACCCGGCCGACGTCCGTACCGACACCTACCGCGCCTCCGGCGCGGGTGGTCAGCACATCAACAAGACCGACTCGGCTGTGCGCCTGACGCACATGCCCACCGGCATCGTCGTGCAATGCCAGGACGGCCGCAGCCAGCACAGCAACCGCGATGTGGCATGGCAACGCCTGCGCTCGCGCCTGTATGACTACGAAATGCGCAAGCGCATGGAAGAGCAGCAGAAGCTCGAAGACACCAAAACCGACGTGGGCTGGGGCCACCAGATCCGCTCCTACGTGCTGGACAACAGCCGCATCAAGGATCTGCGCACCAACGTCGAAGTCTCCGCCACACAGAAGGTGCTGGACGGCGATCTGGACGTGTTCATCGAAGCCTCGCTCAAGCAAGGCGTCTGATTCTCATGGAGCTGCGCTTGGCGCGCAGCCAGAAGCCATCGCAAAGCCAGCCTGCCCGCAGGCTGGCTTTTTCTTTGGGCCCTTGGGTCTTTTCGCAGTGGTACAACAGCGATCTTCTTCCAACGATCTTTGAGCGCCATGAGCCCAGCCACCGCATCGTCCCAGCAATGGAAAACCGCCGTCCACGCCTACGCCAAACACCTGAATGACTACATCGCACGCGGTGACGCCAAGGGCTGGAAGGGCATGGGCGATCCGAAAGATCCACCCGAGCTCGAGGCGTTGCTGCCCGACATGATGAGCGCCCTGCGCGCCGCCAATGCCGAGCGCTCGGACGAGGCCATCACCGCCTTTCGCGAGCAGTGGCCGCCGATGCACGAGGCAACGCAACCTCTGCTGCAGGACAACAGTCAGGGCATAGGCTCGCTCGCCTGGCTTGCCAACGGAGGCCTGATGGTGCGCACGGGTGCATGGTACGAGCCCGGAAGCGCGGTGATGATTCACGGACTTCAGGTGACGGACATGCCGGATGCCGAAATGTTCGGCAACAGCCCGGCACAACTGACGACGGCGGTTGCGGGCAACGGCGTCATCTGCATCGTGAAGAACGACGACGGGTCCATCGCGGCGAAGTTCGATCTGCCCACGGGCAACGAAGACCTGCCGCCCGGCCATCCCTCTGCCGAACACGATGATAAAAATGCAGACAACTCAGACAAGACCGAGATCCAGCAGCTCATCCCGTTCGACGACGCTAGCGGCGTGGTGGTCGTACAAAGCGCCGGCATCTTTCTGGTCGCCGCGTCGGGAACCAAGCGGCTTCTGCCCGAGGCCGAAGACCTTGCCGAGAACATGTTGGAGAAAGAGCCCTACCTCGTGCGCCTCGACATGTGCCACGCAGCCGTGTCGCCCGATGGGCAGTGGATCGTCTGCGGCGCGCAGGACGGCAGGCACCGGGTGTTCAACGCGCGCGGCGATCTGGTTGACCGCATCGGGCCCCATGGCGAGTACCCGCACCACACGGCCTTCTTTGCGGATGGCAGGCATGCGGCGATGAACGCCTGCCACTTCTACAACGGCGGCACGATCGCGGTCGACGTGAGCGCCTTCGGCGGCATTGACAGCGAGTTCTATGACGAGCACCCTGCCGTCAAGCTGATCGACGGCTCTGCACGCGTTTACGCGAGCGCGCCGGTGGGCGATTCGCTGGTGCTGGGCGACGCCAACGGCTATCTCTGGGTGCGCAATGCAAAAGGAGAACTCCAGTGGAAGCAGCATGTCGGCAGCACGATCTGCTCCATGGCCGTGTCGGTGGACGAGACACGGCTGGCCGTGGGCACCTACTCGGGGACCGTCCACATCATCGATCTGACCGATTCGCAAACCGCCCCTGAACAGGTAGGCGCAGGCGCGCGCAGGGAGCTGCGCCGCTGGTTGTTCTGGAAGCAGGAAACGACCCCGCTGGCGTGGTGATCCGCGAACCGATTCTGATTTTCCTCAGCGTCATTTGACAGCTAAAAGCAGCTCTCCGAAATCGAGAAGGCCAAGGGCCGCAAGTACACCTACTGGCACGGCACGACGATGTTCACCGCCAAGAAGGCCCTGAACATCCTAAGCGAAGACAAATTCGACGACGCCAAGACGCAAAAACAGCGCAAGTCGTTCGAAGACACGGCCGACGGCCTCATCACCTATGCCAAGTCGCCCAGCGTCGAGATGCGGATGATGTGGACCATGCCCAAGCACCAGATCGAGGTCTCCCGTGTGGCAGCCAAAAAGCGCCTTCGCGCCGTGCGAGAAAACTCCAAGGGCGACTCGGCCTCCGGAGAAGGCTCTGCCTCCTACATGGTCGATGCATACAACCAAACCAGCAACCAGACACATTGATTCGGGCACACTTGCCCATATCACGCCCGCCGGTGCTTCAATCACCGGCGGGCCACATGATCTCTCACCCCGCTGAATGTGCAATCGCATGCCAAGCGTGAGAAAATAGGCCGTTGCCTGACGGTAAATGTGTTGATTGCAGCCCCGTGCAGACGCCCCTTCCAAACGGGATCAACACAGCCCCAAATCACCGCCAGACCGCAGTCGCACCTGCGATTCGAGCCCCAAGCTCCTCGCCAAACACCCTGCTTGCGGTTGTGCGCCCTTCAAAGAGGCACAATGCTGGTTGGTGCCTGCTATCTTGCTGCGTCTGAACCAATGTATTGCCACTGGTTTCTGATGCGCGGCAATTGCAGAGACAAAGATCAATAAATTTTGCATGCCTTGCGCAGCAGCGTTGAAAAGCCAACGCTGTGTGCGATGCATGCCCCAATTCACATGGAGTATCTCCGATGATGTTTGACGTTAGCGATGCGCGCCCGACTGCGGCAGCGATCCGCCGCGAAGACTACGCAGCACCGGCGTTCTGGATCGACACGGTGGACCTCACGTTCGACCTGGACCCTGCCAAGACGCGCGTGCTCAGCAAGATGCGCATCCGCCGCAACATGGATGTGCCAGCGCAGCCGCTGCGCCTTGATGGCGAAGAACTGAACCTTGCACGCGTGATGGTCAACGGCGGCGGCACCTCGTTCAAGATGGAAGGCTCGCAGCTCGTGCTCGAGAACCTGCCCGAGGGCGACGCCCCCATCGACCTCGAAATTTTCACCACCTGCGCGCCGATCAAGAACACCCAGTTGTCTGGCCTCTACGTCAGCAACGAAACTTTCTTCACCCAGTGCGAGGCCGAAGGCTTCCGCCGCATCACCTATTTCCTCGACCGTCCCGACGTGATGGCGATGTACACCGTCACACTGCGCTCCAGCAAGGCCCAGTACCCGGTGCTGCTGTCCAACGGCAATCTGGTCGATTCGGGTGATCTCGAAGACGGCCGCCACTTCGCCAAGTGGGTCGATCCGCACAAGAAGCCCAGCTACCTGTTCGCGCTGGTCGCTGGCAAGCTGGTCGCCCGCGAGCAGCAGATCAAGAGCCGCGCGGGCAACAACCACCTGCTGCAGGTCTACGTGCGCCCGGGCGATCTCGAGAAGACCGAGCACGCGATGAACTCGCTGATGGCGTCCATCGCCTGGGACGAGGCGCGCTTTGGCCTGTCGCTCGATCTCGACCGCTTCATGATCGTCGCGACCAGCGACTTCAACATGGGCGCGATGGAGAACAAGGGTCTGAACATCTTCAACACCAAGTACGTGCTCGCCAGCCAGTCCACCGCGACCGATGTGGACTACGCGAACATCGAATCGGTGGTCGGCCATGAGTACTTTCACAACTGGACCGGCGACCGCGTCACCTGCCGCGACTGGTTCCAGCTCTCGCTCAAGGAAGGCCTGACGGTCTTCCGCGATCAGGAATTCAGCATGGACATGGCGGGTTCCGCATCCGCCCGTGCCGTCAAGCGCATCGAGGACGTGCGCGTACTGCGCACCGTGCAGTTCCCCGAGGACGCGGGCCCGATGGCCCACCCCGTGCGCCCCGACAGCTATGTGGAAATCAACAATTTCTACACCGTCACCATCTACGAAAAGGGTGCTGAAGTCGTGCG
Source organism: Diaphorobacter sp. HDW4A (assembly GCF_011305995.1). Classification (GTDB taxonomy): domain Bacteria; phylum Pseudomonadota; class Gammaproteobacteria; order Burkholderiales; family Burkholderiaceae_C; genus Diaphorobacter_A. Next base: position 3,110,507 of record NZ_CP049910.1, read on the forward strand.
CATGCAGTCCGAAATGGTGGGCCGCGAAGGCTTCGCCAAGGGCATGAAGCTGTACTTCGAGCGCCACGACGGCCACGCCGTGACCTGCGACGATTTCGTGCAGGCGATTGCCGACGCGAACCCGCAAAGCCCGCTCACGCAGAACCTCGATCAGTTCAAGCGCTGGTACAGCCAGGCCGGCACGCCACGCGTGCGCGCCTCAGGTGTGTATGACGCCGAGGCCCGCAGCTACACGCTGACGCTCTCGCAAAGCTGCCCCGCCTCACCCGGCCAGCCGACCAAGCTGCCCTTTGTCATACCAGTGACGCTTGGCCTGCTCGGCGCCGACGGCACTGCCCTGCCCCTACAGCAACAAGGCGACGCGCAGGCCAGCGGTACCGAAGGCACCGTCGTGCTGACCGACGAGAGCCTCGCCATCACCTTTATCAACGTCGACTCCGCGCCCGTGCCGTCGCTGCTGCGCGGCTTCAGCGCGCCGGTGGTTCTGGAGTGCGACTTCTGCGATGCCGATCTGCTGAATCTGCTGGCCCATGACATCGACCCGTTCAACCGCTGGGAAGCCGGTCAACGCCTTGGCATGCGCATCGCTCTGACCGCCATCGGCAATGCCGCGATCACCGCCAATGAACAAGGCGAGATCGCCGAAGCCATCCTGCCGCAGAGCTTCGTGCAAGCCATGCGCGACGTGCTGCGCAACCCGACGCTGGACGCCGCCTTCAAGGAGCTGGTGCTCACGCTGCCCTCCGAAAGCTACATCGCCGAGCAACTCGACGAGGTCGACCCGCAGCGCATCCACGCCGTGCGTGAAGCCATGCGCGCCGAGCTCGCAAGCAGCCTGCACGCCGACTGGATCCAGGCCTACGAAGAGCACCAGACGCCCGGTGCCTACAGCCCCGACGCCGCATCCGCCGGCCGCCGCGCGCTGGCCGGTCTCGCGCTGCACATGCTGTGCCTCGCGGCCCGCCAAAGTGGGGATGCACTCTGGCCCGGCAAGACCTATCAGCGCTTCAAGGATGCGGGCAACATGACCGATCGCTTCGGCGCGCTTGCCGCACTGGTCAACACCGGCCACGAACTCGCCAAGCCCGCGTTGGAACGCTTCCACGCGCTGTTCAAGGACGAGGATCTGGTGGTCGACAAGTGGTTCGCACTGCAGGCCGGTGCGACTGACCGCAACGGCCACATCCTGCCCGCCGTGCGCGATCTGATGAAGCTGCCCGACTTCCAGATCAAGAACCCCAACCGCGCCCGCAGCGTGATCTTCAGCTACTGCAACGCCAACCCCGGCGCGTTCCACCGCTCCGACGGCGCGGGCTACACCTACTGGGCCGACCGCGTGCTGGAGCTCGACGGCTTCAACGTGCAGGTCGCCTCGCGCCTGGCGCGCGGTATGGACCGCTGGCGCAAGCTGGCAGAGCCCTATCGCTCGCTCGCCCGCGCCGCCATCGAACGCGTGGCAGCCAAGCCCGACCTCAGCAACGATGTGCGCGAGGTCATTACCCGCGCGCTCGCGGAGTGACGTACTGACGGACTCAAACTGAGCGCACGCACAGCCACACCAAGAATTCTGCATCCAGGAGATTTCCACAAATGACACAACGCACCAGCCTCACGCGCTATCTGGTCGAACAGCAGCGCGTCGACGGACTCATCCCACCCCAGTTGCGCCTGCTGCTCGAAGTGGTCGCACGCGCCTGCAAGCGCATCAGCTTCGCCGTCAACAAGGGCGAACTCGGTGACGTAATGGGCACCGCCGGCACCGAAAACGTGCAGGGCGAAGTCCAGAAGAAACTGGACATCATCGCCAACGAAACACTGATCGAAGCCAACGAATGGGGTGGCCACCTGGCAGCCATGGCCTCGGAAGAAATGGAAGGCATCTATGTGGTGCCCAATCGTTACCCGCAAGGCGAATACCTGCTGCTGTTCGATCCCCTCGACGGCTCCTCCAACATCGATGTGAACGTCAGCATTGGCACCATCTTCAGCGTCCTGAAGAAGCCCGAAGGCCACCCCGGCGTGCACGACAACGACTTCCTGCAAGCCGGCACCGAACAGGTCGCCGCAGGCTACTGCATCTACGGCCCCCAGACCACGCTCGTGCTCACCGTGGGCGACGGCGTGGCGATGTTCACCCTCGACCGCGAACAAGGTTCCTTCGTTCTGGTGCGCGACAACATCCGCATCCCCGACGACACCAAGGAATTCGCGATCAACATGAGCAACATGCGCCACTGGGACACCCCGGTCAAGCGCTACATCGACGAATGCCTCGCCGGTAAGGAAGGCCCGCGCGGCAAGGACTTCAACATGCGCTGGATCGCCAGCATGGTCGCCGACGTACACCGCATCCTCATGCGCGGCGGCATCTTCATGTACCCTTGGGACAAGCGCGAACCCAACAAACCCGGCAAGCTGCGCCTCATGTACGAAGCCAACCCCATGGGCTGGCTCGTCGAACAGGCCGGCGGCATGGCCACCAACGGTAAACAGCGCATCCTGGACATCAAGCCCACTCAGTTGCATGAACGCGTGAGCGTCATACTTGGCTCCAAGAACGAAGTCGAACGCGTGACCAGCTACCACGCCGAGTGATCTCGATCATCTGCCGTGAAAAATTTTTCAGTATATAATTGAAGACTTCGCCGGTGTAGCTCAGTCGGTAGAGCAGCTCATTCGTAATGCATGTTGCTCTACCAATAAAAAGCTATATACGACAACGACTTAGCGTAACACAGACTAAGTTGTGGCACAAATTTGGCACACTTCGCCAAATCCACGGAGATAACGCACAGAGATGCGCTACTGCTTGCAGCCTCCTTGCGAACACAAGGAGGACGGCATGGCAGTGATTCGGGAACGTATATCTGCCTCTGGCGCTAAGTCGTACCACGTTCAAGTACGCATCCGCGGTTTTCCACCGCAAACCAAGACCTTTGTGAGCAAGACCATGGCCAAGCAGTGGGCCGCTATGGTCGAGACTGAGTTGAAGGCTGGTCGCTACCTCCCCCGTGTCATCGCTGAGCGACATACAGTTGCCGACCTGTTGGATCGCTATCGCAAAGAAGTTCTCCCCCAGAAAAAGGCGAAGTTCATCCGCGATCAAACGGTTCACTTAGATTGGTGGGAAACCAAGCTAGGCCGCTACAACCTGGCCGAGTTGAATTCCAACCTCATTGGTCAGGCCCGCAACGCACTCTCAACCGAGCCCTATGGCAAGCGCACGGTTAAGGTGCAAACCAAAGATGCCAAAGGCAAGGTCGTCACCCGGACCGAGGAAAAGGATCGCGTCCGCGCACCGGCTACTGTCGTGCGCTACATGGGCGCGTTATCCCACGCGCTGAACACCGCCGTCAACGAGTGGGGCTGGATGGAAAAATCCCCCATGGTCGGCGTCAAGAAGCCAAAAGTGGACAACGAGCGGCGCCGGTTTCTGTCCGACGACGAGATTCAGCGAGTCCTGGAGGTCGCCAAGGAAAGCGAAAACCGATTCCTTTACACCGTCGTGCTCCTCGCTCTATCCACAGGCATGAGGCAAAGCGAAATCATGACACTGCGATGGCGCAACGTATTGGTCGAAGACGGAGCGGACATGGGTTTGCTGGTCATGGAGAAGACTAAAAATGGTGACGCCCGCACCTCCCCGCTTGCGGAGGACGCCTTCACTGCCGTCCTGGCGCTGCGCGACAAGGCCATCAAGAACAACGCCGGTCGCGTGCCCGTCAGCCAACTGCTGTTTCCCAGTGACACCGTGGATAACAAGCCTGTCGAGATTCGCAAGGCATGGGAAACCTGCCGCAAACGAGCCGAATTGGACGATTTCCGGTTTCATGATCTGCGCCACACAGCTGGGAGCCTTTTGGCGATGTCTGGCGCCAGCACCCGTGAGATTGCCGAGGTCTTGGGTCACAAGACCATGGCGATGGCTAAACGCTATTCCCACCTGACGCAGAAGCACCTTGGCTCGGTAGTTGCCACAATGAACCAGCGACTTAAGGCAAAGGGGCCATGAGCGAATCGGTCGCAGGCATCACCTCCTTGGCTTTCGCCCCAGGTGCATACCCTTTCGCACTGACTGCCGATGATCCGGCACGAAACCTGTCGGGCGATCAATGGGCTTGGCGATTTCTGCGACTGAGCCCACCGTACCGACACGACTACGCCTTATGGACTGCACGGCCGGTATGGCTGGAACAGCAGGCCAACAAGAGCTTGGCAACGTTGAAAGCGGAACTGCCCGCCGCTGACTGGAAAGCCATGCTGGAGGCCGACTCACGGTATTTCGCCTTTGATGGCAAGCCCCTCGGTTGTGCCATTGAGTGGCCGAGCATTCAGGCAGCAACCCTTAGTCAGATGTTGCCCACAGTGACAAGTCGAGAGGCTGGCATCGTCGTCCGCGAACTGGATGCCGCCAGACTCTACGGCGTCGGATGTTGGTTCAACCCAGACTTGCTCGAACTTCCGGCGCTGCCCAGCTCGGAAAGCGTGCGTTCCTGGTTCTACGCCCTGATTGAGCCTCTTTGGGAAAGCCCAGAGCATTCGCTGCTGCCCAATCCAGACACTTGGGTCAAACTCAGCGAAGGCAACGTCAACGTCAACGTGGGCATGGAGCCGGACATCGGTGTGCGACTCCGCACGAATTCAATGACTCATTTCGAGCAGCAATCCGTTCAAGCTGCTGATGGCACTGTTTCGACCAGGCTGGTGAAGGTTACGAAACCGGTGGCACGATCTGGGTTCGACTTTCAATCAGAGCTGGCGCTGCTGGTCTGCTTGGACGGCAATGTGCCAGCACAGATGAAGGTTGCAGCATTGCTGTTGCGATCTGCACAGGCGGAACTGTTCCCCGCGACGCTCGTTGCACACAACCTACCAGCCTATGAGCCCATCATCTTCACGGGCTCCCATCCACGGGTTGAGAAATTCAGCAAACTCAACACCGATCTCCGCGAACTTACGGACACCGCTCCGCACGGCAGACGTAACTGGTGCCTAGCCCTGTTTGACGTTCGTTTTGACATCCAAGAGCAACTCGAAAGCGCCGCTACTTCGCTGAAGGATAGGCAACTCGCGCTGTCCAAAGCCGGTCTGCTCGCAACAACTGTGCGTCATCGCGCAGGCACCAAGAACGAAAAGCTGTTCTGGCTGAAGGCTGCGCTCTGTTGCCTGGAAGCGCAACTGGCATTGACTGCCAGGCATCCAACCGAAACCTTCGGCCGGAAGAACCTTTCTGAGGCAATCCTGTCACCATCACATCCGTTGCATGCTTCGGTTCGAGGCGCAAGCCCTGCAAGCCGGGAGCCCACGCAAATCGAACTGGAAGCCGACACCATCCGCGATGCCGTTGAGACCGGCAAAGCCTTGGCGTTGGGGCAATATGCCTACCTCATCGGCGCAACGGTTGATGACCTGTTGCCAACCGCCGAGGCTGCTCCAAAAACCAAGTCACCGACCAGAACGCCATCCAAAGCACGACGCTACGTGGACGGCAAAGAGGTACTGGCAGCACCAACAAAACGCAGGCCTACCTAACCGAAATGAAGGCTCGCAGAGTCCCAGAGAAAGCCCATTGCTCAGTCGGCTCACGCCAGACACCCTCAACACGGCACTGGTCATATTCAGCCTCACCAGCTTCGTCGTCCCTGATATCGACAACCAGAAACTCGATGGTGCCTACCGGACAAGCAATCGAAGTCTTGTACTTTGGCTCAACGCTTTGAGCCAGGAACGTTCCGTTGCCGGTTTTTTGCGCAGAGCCAGAAACGTCGAACGGGCCGTTGTTTCCATCTGCACCGGAAAACTCAAACGAAACCTTGTCGGCGTGAACGATCAACCGGGTTGCCTCCAAGGTGAACTCGTCCGGCGTGACATGAAGTGCCCCTTGGAAAGGGCGAGGCAGTTTTGCGTAATCCATTTCTGATCCTCCAAACCGTTTATACAGCCTGAAGACAGGCACAAAAAAAGCCGCTCGGGGCGGCTTTTGCTTTTGGTCTGCTGAGTCAAGGTGGTGCCGCTTGACGGAATCGAACTGTCGACCTCTTCATTACGAATGAATTGCTCTACCAACTGAGCTAAAGCGGCACTACCTGCCTGACGCGAGCCAAACAGAGCCTTGCATTCTAGCAAAAAACTTCCTGATCGGAAGCCCCGCACGGAGCGGCAACGGAAGAACTTTTCACGTTCCCTCAGACGAAACGTCAGCATGTCAATCGACCCCACAGATCAGCCGCGCCCTGAGCTGCGCTCTGGCGAAGTCAGCAGCTGCTTGATCTGTTCACGGCAAGGCGGTTAGCTTGAAAAAGCGATCAACCGTGCCACGTCGCCGCGTTGCTTCGCAAACCGCCGCAGCTTCGCTGCTCACCACAACCGCTTCCGTTCACGTCAGTGCCAGTCGCCGGTCGGGTCAACCGACAAGCGAGGCGGAGCTTTGCCAAGGAAATTCACATGCCAATCAAACACGTCACCCAAGCCAACCTCACCGACTGCGGGCTTGCCTGCGTCGCCATGATCGCGGGCAAATCGCTGGACACCGTGTTGCGTGTTGCCGTCAAAGAGTGCGGCTACCCGAAAGAAGGCCCGCACACCACCACCGACGAAAACCTGTTCAAGCTGCTCGATCACTTCGGCATCAAGTACGGCAAGAAGCAAAAGGTGAAAACCGTCGAAGCATTGCCGCCACTGGCCATCATGGAGACACGCAAGATGCCCTCTACGGGGAACTCGCACCTCGTTGTGTTTGAACGCACCGCTGACGGTGACGAACACGCACTTGACCCCGGCTGGTGGCTCAAAGTGCAAGTCCGCAGTGACTGGAACCGCATCAAACTCGACACGTTCATACCGATTCTGACTGGCAACGAATCGACAAGCAAAAAGGGATCAAAGACCACCAAGACACCTGTCACGGTGACCACCGCCGACGAAGCGCAAGTCAAAGTGACCGCAGCGGTGAAGCCAGCGCCGAAAGTCGCAGCAAAGACAGTAAGACCGGCCAAGCAAAAAACACCGCTGGCAACCGACGACATGACCGCGCCAGACACATCCACTTCGCTTGCCGACGAATGGGGCGACGGTGGCACGCCAACCAGCACTAGCAATACAGCAGCCGACGAGGGGCAAGGCGATGCAGCTTGAAACACTGATCGGCTCACCGTTGACGGGCATTGAGGTCTGCGAGCCATGGGCGAAAGCCCTAACGACGCAGCCTGCGGTGCGCCAAGACCTGGCAGGTGCGTTCGTGCTGACCTTTGGCAGCGGCCACACGGCTGTGTCACTGGTCTGCACGTCGCCATTGCGCCACCTTCACTGCCCGAATGGCACGGTCTTCGGCATGGCGTCAGGCGATGCCATTTCACTGGGCTACCGAATCACCCAGTGCGACGTGACCAGCGCCTCCGCCTTGCGAAATGCTGTCTCCCCCACGCAGTGGGCACCGTGGATAAGGCTTGCCCACTCAGCCACGGCGCAGACACTCAACCACATCGACATGACCGCCGAAATCTGGGCGGCTGGTTCGCCAAGCTGGGGGGTCGATATGACGTTTGCATCTGGTCAACGACTCAGGCTCAACTACCGCGCTGATCTTGATGGCTGCATCGAATTGGCTGCACCCGGCCACCACTTCCAGATTGACCGGATCACGGTCGATGGGCCTGAACAAGACTTTGGCTGGCTGCATCCGGCCGCGCCGTTGGATTTCATTCTGGACGATCAGGTATGGCGAAGCTCCAAGGTTGCCGATTGGCCGCATGCCTTACGCAAGGCGCTGCAAAGTCACCAAGTGCCGGAAGCGTTCTACTGTCAAACGATGCGCCGGGCATTGATGGCGAGGTTCCAGCAGCGGCCATTGCTCCGTCAGCGGTTGCTGGCACTGCGCTACCCCGTGCAAGTCAAAGACGTGCCGGAAGGCTTGATCGAGGAAATCGCACAAGCCCTTGCGTAGCGTTTTTGACTGAACGGCTACGAAGTACCGGTGCGCTTTACCTTGCGCATTGGCAGTTCATTAACAAGGTCCGTTGTGGGCAAGCCCAACGCACCCGCGATGCGCCAGATATTGAACAGGGTCAGATTGCGCTCGCCGCGCTCTACCGCGCCCACATAGTTGGCGTGCAAGTCAGCCCGCTCGGCCAGCATTTCCAGCGTCAGGTTATGCGATGTGCGCAATTCCCGCAGGCGTGCGCCAAACACAACCTGGAGCTGATCGCGTTCTTTTGCGAACCGAGCTTCTAAGGGTTGGGGTTTATTGACGACAACGCGAGACATCCCCCAAGTCTCGAATTTCACCATCTATAAGTACACAAACTATGTGTTTGTTTTCTGGCAAACTCGCCAACCAACAAAACAAACACATAGTGTGTCTTCATCCAAAGGAAGGAAATCTCAATGGCAACCAAAAAGCAAAAAGAAGCGCAGGCAGACACCAATCTCGCCTTCGCGCTGATTCCATTCATCCTGGCCGCTATCGCGTTCAGCCTGTACCACTACGCCAAACTCAAAGCCAAGTACCTGACCGGACCTCACGCTCGCCGGGTCTTTGACATGGGGACGAATTGGGAGGCCATGCTGCGCAGCAGTGTTATGGCCTTTGCCTACGCTGCAATGGCATGGTTGCTCTACCAACGTGCGCCGTGGACCATGGTGCTCTCGGTGCCGCTTGGCTTGGTGGTGCTGAACTGGGTGGGCAAGGTTCAAGCGCAGGCGTTTCTGGGTGTGGTGGTGGACTACCAGCAAGGGTTGATTTACTTCCCGCCGAACTCTGAGAGCCTGGATATTTCCGACTATCTGACCATCCTGCCCGTGGTTCGCCAGTTCACCACTTTGGACAGCGTGCCACTGGCCGATGTACAACGCATTACCCGACAAGCTGGCAAGAAGGTGTTCCTGCATGGCGACTTTGGGTCACGACGCATCAGCTTCACCAACAAACTCAAGCGGGACGAATGCATCCACCTCATCACGGCCAATGGCAATGGCCGGGTCAAGGTCATGGCTGAACTGGAGTAGCAAAACATGGTCAACACATATAAGGCGACAACGGGTCAAGCAATGATCCGAAAATTGCTACTTCGGCTGGTCTTGGTGACCATGGGATGGTTCCCCGGTCTGCTATGGGCAGAAGGCGTGCTGCTCAAGGTGCCGACCCGCGACGGGGTGAACACAACGCTGTTCTGGGAACCAGCCGACAACGCCAAGGCAACGGTTTTCCTGTTCCCCGGTGGTGGTGGCGGCTTTGGCAAGGTGGAAAACGGCAAGGCCACCAGCAACAACTTTCTGGTGCGCTCTGCCCCGTACTTCACCGCCAATGGGTTCAATGTGGCCATCTTTGGTAGGCCCAGCGATTCAGAAGACCTGGATTACGCCGACCGCATCAGCGACACCCACATGACCGACGTGCGCAAGGTGCTCGACTTCGTGAAGACCAAAAGCACAGCACCAGTTTGGATTGTCGGCACCAGCCGGGGCACGATCTCTGCCACTGCGACCGCCATCCATGCTCAAGGCGACATTGCCGGGTTGGTACTGACCTCCAGCGTGGTCAACTTCAAAAAGCCTGGCGCGGTGCCCAAGCAGGACTTGCAGGCAATCAAAGTTCCGGTGCTGGTGTTCCACCACAGCAAGGATGCCTGTATTCATTGCCGACCAGACGAGGTGCCTGCCGCCTTCAAGGGGTTTCGCAATGCGCCGGTCAAGAAGCTGATCTTTGTTGATGGTGGGGCGAACCCAACTGGTGACCCGTGCGCTGGGCAGCACTTCCATGGCTATATCGGCATGGAGAAAGAAGCCGTAGGCACCATTGCTGGCTGGATCGCTCATCCGACTAACTGACTTGGCAAGCGGGATTTGGTACAGCTGGCAAGGCAATTTGATGGCTTACCGCAACTCATGCCAGGAACAGCCATGAATGAACATACCTTGAACGAACTGCGCGATGCCCTGTCTGCATTGCGAACCGACATCGCCATTGCGCTCCCATGGGAGGCGCTGCATCGCTGGTTTGGCATAGCGCCTCTCGACCAGGAGCACTATTCAGAGATCAACCGGCAATGGTCGCAGACATGGCATCAAGCAGGTAAAAACCACCCCGTGCCGACCGTGTACCTGTACCACGGGGTCGAAAAGCTCACACTGGTGCGTGAAACCACGCCAAACGATCCACCAGCAATTGATTTGCAAGTGCTGGCGTGTGCCACCCTAGACAAAAAGGAACGTCTGGTAAGTCGCCCTTTTAGCCAATCAAAAAGGAGCAAAATGCAGCGTGAAACTTGAAAGTTTTACCTTATCCTGTCGTTGTTTGCCTCATTTTGGTCGCTGCCATGTCAACAAGTCCCCGTGAGGGAGAAATCCTCACCATCAACCAGGTCGCCGAGTACCTGAAGGTCACCGAAAGGACGATCTACCGGCTGGCTGCCGCCAAAAAGATACCTGCCTTTAAGGTGGGAGGCACTTGGCGGTTCTCGCTGGCCGACATAGATAGCTGGATCAAGCAGCAGTCTATGGATGGGCTGGACATGGGGCGAGATTCAGGCGGTGAAGCCAAGGAACAAAATCAGGACAGGGAGAAAAAATAATGCTTGGATTGACGCTACGCGAAGAATTCCGGGGCAAGCGCCTCAAAGGTACGGCTATCGAGCTGTCCAACGATACGAATACGGGTGCGACGCAGATTGCAGCCAAGGCGTTCTTAGAGATCACCTACCCCACCCATGACCTGTTGAAAGGCATCGAGGCGGTCGGCCCCGATCAAGGCCGTCCAGTCGTGGTGATCGGCGAGCGCGGGCTTGGTAAGTCCCACTTGATGGCTGCGCTGTACCACGCGGTGAATGATGCCGCCTCGACTGGTGCTTGGTTGAACTCTTGGGCCACCACCTTGGGTGACCCGCAGATCGGCAAAATTGGTCTGCGCAGCGGCATGCAGGTCATTGGCGAGAGTCTGCACCGCCAGCGGTACAAGTTCCTTTGGGACTTGCTCCTTGAGCGCCACCCACACGGAACCTACATCAAGGGCAAGTGGGAAGGCATGGGTGCGGCCAAGACCGATATCCCGTCTGACAAGCTGATCCTCGAACTGCTTGAGCACACGCCCACCATGCTGCTGCTGGACGAGTTCCAGACGTGGTTCGACGGTTTGACCAACACGAAGCAGTATCCATGGAAGAACTGGGCCTTCAACTTCATCCAAATCCTGTCGGAAATCGCCAAAGAGCGACCCGACTTGCTGGTCTTGGTGATTTCGGTGCGCAACGGTGGCAGCGACGCCTACCAGCAGGTCCACCGCGTCAACCCGGTGGCCATCGACTTCAAGGCTGGCGGCAACGCAGAGCGTATTCAGCAAGACCGGCGCCGGATGCTCTTGCACCGCCTGTTTGATAACCGTCTGCAGATTGCTCCGGCCAACATCGAGACATTGGTTGCGAAGCACGTCGGTGAATTTTTCCGGTTGCAGGATGTGCCGTCCTCTGAGCAGGACCGTAAGCGCCAGGAGTTCAATGAGTCGTGGCCCTATGCGCCGCACTTGCTGCGCCTGCTGGAAGAACAGGTTCTGATCGCCACCGACGCGCAGGAAACGCGCGACATGATCCGCATCCTTGCCAACCTCTACAAGAGCCGGGGCGAGGCAGCGCCGGTGCTCACAGCCGCTGACTTCCGTTTGGATGACGATGCATCGGGCATCGGTGCGCTGCTGGATTCCGTGTCCAACGAGCATCACCGCACCTTGCGGTCCAAGGCGCAGCAAAACATCATCTCGGTCACCGAGGCGGTGACAGACCACGCAACTTTGGCACCCCACTTGCAAGAGATCGTGGGTTCCTTGTGGTTGCGCTCCATTGCAGTCGGCAACCTTGCCGGTGCCGAACCTTCGACGTTGCAGGTTGACATCACGCGCAGCAAGGCCGTGGACGACAACGCCTTTCAGGTTGAGCTGGCGACGATTGTTGAAAACAGCTTCAATATCCACCAAGACGGTAGCCGGCTGGTGTTCCGTGAAGAAGAGAACCCGCGCGCCAAACTAATGGCCTGCGCTCGCAACGACAAGCTCTTTGCTGATGGTTCTGACCAGGCGCAATTGGCCAAGCAGATTCGATATGTCATCGGCGGCACAGACGAGGTGGCGAAAACCTTCCGCGTCATCGCATTGCCCAAGTCTTGGCAGACAGACCCTTGGTCTACCTTGGACGAAGCGGAGCAGCCTGAACGCTGGGATGACCGCCTGCCGATCTTGGTGCTGCCGGAAGAGCCTGACAACATTGACTCCCGTCTTGGCCGCTGGCTAAAGGACCACCTGCAAAAGCGGCGCAACACCATTCGCTTCCTGCTGCCACGGTCTGGCTCCACCAATGCTTTTCAAGATCGCGACTTGCTGATTCTTGCGCGGGCTGAAATGAAGGCGCAGGAGTGGAGCAGCCAAGGCCCCGAGTACAAGAAGCTCCACACCGAGTTTCAGGGTGCGTTACGTGACATTCTGAAGAAACGGTTTGACCGCTTCGCAGTGCTGCAACGCTGGAATTTCGCTGACCCTGCGCAATGCCGGTTCAGCGTGGAAAGCCTGAAAAAACAAGGCGCACAGATTCCAGAAGGCATTGAGGAGGCGCTGACCAACGATCTGTTCGTGCCGGAGGACTTTGAAGAGCTGGTGCTTGAAGCTGCCTCGGAAAATTCTGCGGTGGGCAAGTTGCTGCGCGAGTTACAGGAACCTCGACCCGCTGGCCAAGACTGCATCCCTTGGCTTGGTGAAACTTCCATGAAGGAACGCATCCTTCGCCTGTGCGCGCGAGGAAAGATCGTCATCAACCTGCGTCAGATGGAATGGCTTCAAACCAATCCTGGCGAAGACGAAGACACGGCTTGGCGCCGTCTGCGGCCGAAGCTCTCTTACACCGGTCGCCAGCTTGACGAAGTGTTTTTGCTGGAGCCATCTGCCGTACCTGCAACGGGCGGAACCACACCAGCAGCGCCTACGGGCACGGCTGGGTCGGCCAATGAGAGCGGCGGTTTGTTCGGTGGGGCTGCAAAGTCACCAACGCCCCCAGGTGTGAGCGAACCAACGCCGGGCGGCCAACCGGTAACCCCAACTGGTGCCGGTGGCGGAATTTTTGGTGGGGGTGTTGCCACGGGTGGCAATTCGCGCATCCCTTTGCACAACCCGTCCACTTCACCGTTGAACCTCATCGGCAAGCTAGAAGGCTGGGGCATCGGCCCTGCCACACAGGTTGCTGAGGTCTCCATCAAGGTGTCAGCTGCAACGGGCGCGCAACTCAAGGAACTGCTGAAGAAGCTGCCCGATGGCATGACCTTCGAGCTGAACCTTGAGAAGGAGGACAAGTGATGGCCCTCCAACCTGAAGTATTGAACCGGTTGACCAAAGGCTCAGCAGCCGACGCATGGGGCGTCATCGTTAAGAGTGCCGTTGAGATTGCCTCGAAGCCACTGGCAGTGGGCAACGCCCCAAGCGAGGTCATCAAGCGCGACCGTGAAATCGGTGCGCTTGATAACTTCCTGTCCGCCAGCGGGTGGGACTTGTGGCAAAGCTTTGGTGTTGCGGTCGAGCGCACCTCAGATCGTTTAACACGTTGGTGGGCAGAGCCATACAGCGCCAAGGCGGTGCTGGTTCTGGATGGACTCTCGCTGCGCGAGTTGCCCTGGCTGCTACAAGGTGCGAAGGAGCGCGGCTTCACGTTGCACGAGGTGTCGGCCAATGCCTCTGAGTTGCCCGGTGAAACGAACGAATTTGCTCGGGCACTTGGTTTCGGCAGTCGCAGCCAGCTTCAGAACAACGGCGGTGGCCTCGCGCATCGCCTACAGCCAGCGCAGACTGAAAGCGTTGACATGCCATGGAAGGACTGTGAAGGCTTGGTCAACGGTGCGCCCAACTGGGTGTTCTGGCACCACTGGCCAGACAGCAAGATTCATGATGTCGCCGGTGCGGGCCAGGGCCTCGACACGCTGACAAAAGACGCAATGGATCAAATCAACAGCGATGACTTCTGGGCCTTCGTGGAACGCCTTGCTACTGGCCGCCGTCTCGTCATCACTTCTGACCATGGTTATGCCGCGACAGGCTATTTCCCTGATGCAGAAGGGGATGTTGGCCAGTACCTGAAAAAGACATTCTCCAGTGGGCGTAGCAGCTTAGGCGCAGGCGAGGCCGGTCCTTTCGTTCCTCCCGTGGCGATGCAATTAAATAGCCCACATGGCGCGCATTTGCTTGCGCTTGGTCGCAGGAAGTGGCGAAGCCAAGGCGGCTATCCGACGTTGACCCATGGTGGCCTATCGCTGCTCGAAGTCCTTTCGCCATTTGTCGAAATAACAAAATAGGGAGCTGGCAAATGGCCACAAGGAAAGAACAAATTACGCAGGAAGTGTCTGCAGCATTAAATGTTGGTCGAGGTATATCGCTTGAGGCTGTTGATTTCAGCGATAAGGACCGGGCTAAGACATGTTTAGAGATTGACTTCCCAATTCTGAGAATCAATGAGCTCGCAGCCATTGAGGCCTCGTCTGGGGCAACCAAGAAGCCGATTTATCAAGCGGGAAAATGGTGGGCACGTCGGCAACCTAGCGTCTTCCGAGCAACTCTCTTGGCGGCAGCTATACCTGCACCAGAGGACACCTCGCAGACTGCGAAGATCGTCTGGGATAGTTATTACGCCAACCATCAGAAGAAAGGGACTTTTAAGAATCTGAGGGTGGCTGATATTTTCATGGGAGGCGGGACCACCCTGGTCGAGGGCTCTCGCTTAGGGATGCAAATGGTCGGAAATGACCTAAATCCAGTGGCGTGGTTCGTGGTTAAGCAGGAGTTGGCGAAAGTAAGTATTGCCGAAGTGGAGAGCTTGCTTTCAGAAATCGAGGCCGAAGTCAAGCCTCAGCTAATGCCGTACTACTACTGCGACGGGCCAAATGGCGAGAAAGGGAAATGGACTCACGTATCAACTAAGCGTGTGATGTCTGATGAATTCGACCCGCTTAAGCTCACTCCAGAGCAGCGATTAGAGTACCGCTACGAAGGCCCTGAAGTCGTCTACACGTTTTGGGCAAAGCATGGTCCTTGCCAAGTTACTGGATGTGGACATCGTACGCCGATAGTGACCTCGCCTGTAATGGCCGTGAAAACGCTCAGTGTCAAGCATTGGGAGCATCAATGTGGAAGTTGTGGCGGCAAATTCGATATTGAAGAAGAATCCGCACGGATGGCGCCCGGTGTGCCGCTATATGTCGCTCCTTCGGAGGCCCCATATTCAGTACTTGATCCAAAAAAAGGAGCTGTCTGCCCGCACTGCGGCCATACGGCGCTAGTAAATCTTGGCAAGGGCACGAATAAGAAGGTTGCTTTGAGTCTGCTGGTGCAGCCCAAATGGCTGGAAGGCAGCCCTAAGCAGGATAGTGCTGCGCAAACGTTCGGCGGTTCTGCGCAAGATGACGCTGCTTCAACAGCGCGTTGGAATCTGGAGCGGGCATCAAAAATTCAATTATTGGAGGTTCGCGGTGAGCTTCCTGATGAAGTTACTTGTCCTCTGACTGCACAGAAATTCAGAACCGACAAGTCCGCCGGAAATGTACCTAAGCAGTCAAATTTTTCGTGCGCGTCCTGTGGAACCTTACAAGATGTGATGTCGTCGGTTAAAGCCAGTGAAAAGACTGGCCCGATGGCGCCATACGCTGTTCACTGTTGTACCAATAACAAAAATTCCGCAGCAGCCACATATAACGGAAGATATTTCGCTCCATTTACTTCGGATTTGGCGGCGCAGCTCAACGCGGCAACCAATGACTGGGATCAACGAAAGGATGGAGATCTAAAGGATTACTGGCCGCGAGAGGAGTTATTTAGGTATGAGCGTGGCAATACGAGCATGCTCTACAACCAACCGCAGCATGGACATACGCATTGGTGGACAATGTTCAACCCAAGGCAGTTGCTCGGTCATGCGTTACTTTTGCAGTCAATTCTCACCGTTGGCACGCACAGTGATGTGGTTCGTGAGTTTGTTCTTATTGCGTTTCAGCAATTCCTAAGAAATAACAATAGTTATGCTTTTTGGAATATTCAGGCAGACCAGTTAGAGCCATTGTTTTCGAATAACAATTACCACCCTAAGGCGTTGCCGATTGAGAATAATGTGTTTGGTCCTATGGGGCGCGGGAATTGGTATTCTTGTGTCGAAGGCCTAGGTGAAACACTTGCATGGAAGGAAGATCCTTGGGAGACAGTTTCTATAGCGGAGCTTGCACGAAAAAATCCATTGTTAGCAGAAGCATGCAAAGGAAAAAGTGAAAAGGCTTGGCCAGGTGATACAGTCGGTCAAGCTGCACTCACGTGCGGATCATCAACCGATCTAGCCCACCTTCAAGACGGAACTTTTGATCTTGTCGTAACCGATCCACCGTTTGGTGCGCTAATCCACTACGCTGACCTATCTGACTTTTTTTATCCGTGGCTCAGAGTTGCCCTCAAAGGCAAATATCCTGGCGTATTCCTTTCTCCTCATGCACCTCGTGCGGTCGAGGCAATCGCGAACAAGGGGCTTGAAGCAAACGCGGATGAGTTTTATCAGCGAGTGTTAACCCAATGCTGGAAAGAGGCCTGCCGGATACTGAAGCCTGGCGGTATCTTGACATTTACGTTTCATCACAGCAAAGATGAACCTTGGATTGCAGTTCTAGAATCTCTGTTTGATGCTGGCTTCTATTTGGAGGCGACTTATCCAATACGTTCTGATGAAACAAAGGGTGAAGGGTCGAAGCCGGGGACTTTTGGCTCTCAGCAGATTGAATACGACATACTTCATGTATGTAGGAAAAGAACAGTAGAGCCGAAGCCAGTGAGTTGGGGGCGTATGCGTCGTGAGGTGATGGCCGACGTACGGCAGTTACAGGGCATGCTTGAAAACCACGCAAAGGAAGGATTGCCGGCTGCCGATATCCAAGTTATTCGACGAGGAAAAGCGTTGGAGTACTTCTCTCGCCATTACGGGAAGGTCTACGTAGACGAAGGGCGGACAATCTCGGTGAAGGATGCGTTGGTTGGTATTAACCAACTTATCGATGAGGACGCTGATAAAGGCAAGGAACCGCCGCCCGTAAATGCTGAGCCGATTACGCGTCAGTTCTTGCGCACTTTTGGCAATTCTTCGGAAATAAAGCGCGATCAGCTTCAAAAATTTCTTAAGGGCTCCATTACGACTCCTGACGAGTTTGAACAACGTGGCTGGTGTTCAGAAAAGAACAAAATGTTCACTAGGGTGAATCCGCTAGATTTCGCCCGGGAGTGGTCTGGAAAGCACAAACGCCGGTTAACTTCCGACTTGGATCAAGCCTTGGTGCTCATCGGTGCTTGCTTCGACGGTAGTGGCATTAATGCTGCTGACACACTGAAGAATGGAAACTTCAAGCCTCACGTAGCTCTTAAGCCGTTGTTGGAATGGCTGCATAAGAACGGGCCGGATCAGCCTAGTCGCAACGCTGCCTCGCGGGCAGTGTCGATTTACAACGCTTGGGCTGCAACCCAAACTGCCATGCCATTGCAGAGTACCTTGTTTGAGGAGTACGAGCTATGAAGCAAACCCTCGACACCGTCTGGCAACGGCGCGGCACTAGTTGGGTGTGGGATGAAGAAGCGCGCAATCAGGTTTGTGTGGCTGCTCAAGTCTGGAGCCTGCGCGAATTCTTGCAGTCGGTCGGCAACTGGCCCGAGGACTTGCCAAGTAACGGCAGCAACACCTTGGTGGTAGCCGGTCTTGAAGCAAGCCTTGACCTGTTGACACCAGATGACGCAGAAGCCTGGCTAGGCGATGCCATCAAAGAAGCAATCTTGTCATTCCAAGATTTTTACGGTGGTGAGGCTGCGTTGATCTTCTGGCTTCCAGCCGGTCAAGGTCGGATCAAGTTCCACCCTGCCACGGACTCTATCGAATGGCGCTGTGCTGCGCCTAACAGCGACAGCCTGCTGGCCTTCGGCCGCATTCTTTGGGGTGAGGCCAATGAGTATCCGCAGGAAATTTTGCTGCGCGAGGGCAGCAAGCCTGCTGGTTTGTTTCACTTACGAATTACATAGGAGAGCCCAATGAAGACCTTAAGAAAGGTAAAAGTTGAAGGCTTCAAGTCGATTGAAAGCGCCGAGCTGAAGCTGGGTGACCTTAACGTCATCATCGGTGCAAATGGTTCGGGAAAATCGAATTTCATTGGTGTTTTTAGATTGCTGGAGCGGGTCCTTTCTCACAACTTGCAGATATATGTTGCGAGTGAACCCGACAGGTTGCTGTTCCACGGTCAGAAGAAAACTCCCGCGCTGTCGCTTGATTTTGCGTTTGACCAGAATTCTTACGGATTCAAACTCAAGGCAGTCCAAGACACACTGATCTTTGAGTATGAGCGTGTTGAGTACAGCGGCCTTTGGAATTACGCAGAACCAATCGCTGTGGGTCACAAGGAAAGCAAGTTGGAAGAGGCTGCGGAGTCTTATAAAAACAAGATTCCAAAGCATGTGTTCCCAAAAGTCAGAAACCTGGTTGTTTACCATTTTCATGACACGTCAGATACATCGCCTGCAAAACAGACCTGTGACGTGTCAGATAACCGTGCCTTTCGTCCAAATGCCGCGAATTTACCTGCATATCTATATTGGTTGCAAGAAAAACACCCGGCTCAGTTTCGGCACATCGAAGAGCATATTCGCTTGGTTGCGCCATTTTTTGACCGATTTGAGCTGGCGCCTTCACGTTTGAACGACAAGAAAATAAAGCTGGAGTGGCGGCAGAAGAATTCAGATGCCTACTTTGATGCTTACTCGCTTTCAGACGGAACTATTCGCTTCATTTGCCTGGCGACCTTGTTGCTGCAACCTACCCCTCCTGCTCTCATATTGCTTGACGAACCAGAGCTTGGGCTACATCCTTTTGCGATAAGAATACTGGCAGAAATGATTGAGGCTGCATCGAAGCGAGTGCAGGTTATTCTTGCAACGCAGTCAGTTACGTTGCTAAACAATTTCGAACCCAAAGATGTCATCGTTGCGGAGAACGATGGCGTCAAGACCACTTTCAATCGACTCGACGAGGAGAAACTCAAGCATTGGCTTGATGAATTCAGTATTGGCGAGTTGTGGGAGAAGAATGTTCTGGGAGGCCGACCATGACCCGGCTTTTGATGCTGGTTGAGGGCCAGTCGGAAGAAATTTTCGTAAACAAAACTTTGAAGCCCTACCTCGCTGAAAAAGGCGTGTTCATTGAAGGGCCTATTGTTCTCTGGACTAAGCGTCTGCCAAGTGGAGGAGGGTTCCGTGGAGGTGTGTCTAGTTGGAAAAAAATTTTAGACAGCCTTTTGCCTCTAACCAGAGATGGCAATGCTTGGGTTACAACCTTGCTTGATTTCTATGGCTTGCCGGATGACGTGCCGGGTTATCAAAATGCGCGTGGTCCGGGCAATGCACGTGACAGGGTTGTTCAATTGCAGGAGCAGTTGGGTGCTGAGATCCAGCATCCAAGATTTATTCCATTCCTGGCTCTTCATGAGTTTGAAGCATGGGTTTTTTGCGCACCTGAGATAGTGGCCGCACATTTTGACAGGGCGAATCTGGCTGCAAAGGTTCAGCAGGCTATAGACCATGCAGGGGAACCGGAACTAATCAATCACGGTGAGACAACCCATCCCAAGGCACGATTGAAGGAAATGGCAACGGGGTACAAGGAAACGTCTGATGGCCCAACTTTGATGGGGAAAATCGGCATTCCTGCAATTCGTGCTGCATGCCCGCATTTCGATTCTTGGCTGCAAAGGTTGGAAGCCTTGGCTCAGGAGAATTGATGCCCGAGAAAATGGGAGTGGACTTCGCACCTGGCGAGCGGATCAGCCACAACGAGTTTGGCTCTGGTGTCGTACTTGACCCCGCCCGTGATGGATACCTGCGGGCGTTTTTCGGCATCGGCGAGCGACGCGTACCCATTGGTGCGGTTCGTCGGCAACTGTCTCGCACCGAGCGCATTCTTCGTGCTGTTGAAGGTGGCGAGGACCGCGCTCGCAAGGCGTGGCTCTCCTTTGAGGCTCATACGCTGCCCGTGATGGAAAGCGCATCTGCGCTGACCTCCGCCAAGATTGACCTGCTGCCACATCAGGTGGTGCTGACGCACAGGATTACCACTGCATCGCCTCGGCGGTTCCTCATCGCTGACGAGGTCGGGCTAGGCAAGACGATTGAAACCGCGCTGATCTTGCGCGAACTGGCCAGCCGGGGTGAACTGAAGCGGGCATTGATGGTGGTGCCTGCCGGTCTGGTGCACAACTGGCACCGCGAGTTGAATGAGGTGTTCAACCTTGACTTCGAGGTGTTTGGCTCTGAGGGCGACATTACCGACCGCAAGACCAATGCATTCGCCAAACATGACAGGCTGATCGCCAGCATCGACACCTTGAAGCGCCCCGCGCGCATCAAGCGCCTGCTGGATGCGCCGCGTTGGGACCTGGTGGTGTTTGATGAAGCCCATCACCTGACGGCATACCGCAATGGCGGCAAGGTCAGAAAGACAGAAAACTACAAGCTGGCAGAGGCGCTGAAGGACCACTCCCGTGACCTGATGCTGCTGTCCGCCACACCACACCAGGGCAACCATTTTCAGTTCTGGATGCTGGCACAGCTACTCAATCCGACGCTGTTTAGTAGCCCGGAAGAGATGCTGGAAAACCGCCATCGCCTGAACACGGTGATGTTCCGCCGTACCAAGGCCGATGCCTGCCAGCCCGATGGCTCACCGCTGTTTGCAAGGCGCTGGGTTCACACCGAGTCCTTTGTGATGTGCGCGGAAGAAAGACTTTTCTACGAAAAGCTGCGCGAGTACCTTGAAGACGGCTTCAACCTCGCTCGGCGGCAAGGGAGCAAAGGGCAGGCGCTTGGCTTCCTGATGGCGATCTTCCAGAAAATCGCGGCATCCAGCTTTGCGGCTGTCAGGCGTACCTTGAAACGCAGGTTGTTGATGCTGACGCTGCATGAAGCCTTGCTGCGAGACAAAGACCTCGACATTGAAGGTAGGGAGCGTCTGACCGACGAAGCCAGAGAACTGATCCATGACGAGTTTGGGTTGGCACGCGACAGTATTGGTCGCAGTGAAGTAGATCGGGTCATTGCGGACCTCAAGTACCGGCTGGTTAAGAAGCTGGACGAAGAGGCACTTGAAATGGCCTCGGACCCATATGGCAGTGAGTATTCGGCGGCACATGCTGAGGAGGCTGCGTCCGCAGTCGTCGAGCTGCATTTGCCCGAAGAGCGGTTGCGCATTGGCGACCTTCTCAAGATATTTCCGCAACAGCGCGAGACGAAGGCACAGAAGCTGCTCGATGGGTTGGGCACCTTGTGGCGGCAAGACCCTAGCGAAAAAATCGTGGTGTTCGCCACATACCTCGGCACAGTGGACTTGATTGCCCGCGAGATTGACCAGACTTTCCCCGGTCAGGGCGTGGTGGTGCTGCGTGGTGGTGACCATGGAGCCAAGGTCGCAGCTGAGCGGCGCTTTCGACAGAAGGATGGCCCGCGCGTCATGGTCTGCACGGCAGCAGGGCGCGAGGGTATCAATCTTCAGTTTGCGCACATCCTGTTCAACTTTGACTTGCCATGGAACCCGATGGACGTGGAGCAGCGCATCGGCCGCATCCACCGCTACGGGCAGAACCACACTGCGCAGGTCTACAACCTCGTGCTCTCCGACACCATCGAAGGCCGCATCTTCATGCTGCTGGATGAGAAGCTGACCGAAATTGCCCGCACGGTCGGCAAGGTGGATGACCAAGGCAATGTCGCTGAAGATTTGCGTGCGCAGATTCTTGGTCAATTGTCTGAGCGGCTGAACTATGACCGCCTGTACCAGGAGGCGCTGTCGGACCCCGAGTTGAAACGAACCCAAGTCGAGCTGGAGGCTGCGCTATCCAACTCGCGTGAGGCTCGGCAGGTGGTGTTTGACCTGTTTCAAGACCTTGAGGGATTCAGCCTCGACGACTACAAGCCATTCTCGGATGTCTCGTCCAGCCTGGACCGCTTGGTGCGCTTTATGTCTGCCGCAGTTACCGACCGCCAGCAGCACCTGGTCAAGGTGGACGACGAGACCTACGACCTGGTGACGGTCGATGGAACCTGCCGTGCACGATTTACCTTGAACCGGGACAAGGCCACCAGCAGCGAAACCCTTGAGCTGATGGGACTGGATCATCCTATGGTGCAGGAAGAGCTTGGACGTTGGCGCAGCGTGCCGCCAGAGGATGTCGGTTTGGCAGTGCAAGGTGATGTTGATGAGCCTGTGATGTTGTCGATCTGGATGGTTGAGACATCCGGCAAGAATGGCGACAGGCGGGTGGTCTTACAGCCTATCGCTGTCAAAGAGGACGGCACGCGTGTGCCCGCCGTGGAGCGCCAATGCGAACGCTACCTGCAGGCGCCGGTGGCCTTGCCAAAGTTTTCGACGGAGCAGCGGTTAGACCTGTTTGCCCGCGCCGTTGAGCCCACATTGCAGCGGGAACTCAAGCACAAAGGGGCTGCAAACGGGGATGGCAGCTACTCGTCTGAGCTAATCGGCTACGTTGAGATTGTTGGAACAACAACATGATGAAATGCATCTCATAGAAGCCAATTCAGAGTTCAGTGCACTCACGAAAAACATCAGGGAGAAAAACAGTGCGAATCACCAAACTAAAGGTCAAAAATTTCCGTGGCATCAAGGAAGGTGAATTAGTAATACCCTCACATGCCGTCCTGGTAGGCGACAACAATATTGGCAAATCCTCACTACTGGAGGCAATTGATTTGGTCCTAGGTCCTGAGCGACTGTCGCGCCGTCCAGTTATTGACGAGCACGATTTTTATGCCGGGCGATACATCGACGGTGAAGGCCAGCCCGTTTCGATTAACGTTGAAGTAATCGTAGCGGATCTGAGCGATGACCAGACTCGGCACTTTCGAGACCATATTGAGTGGTGGGATGAAGAAATTCAGGCGCTTCTTGACGGACCACCACCAGAGGGTACTGATAAGCCGGCAGTGAAACCTGCGCTACGTGTTGGTTTTACAGGCAGTTATGACACGGAAGAAGATGATTTTGTCGGATCAACGCATTTCATGTCTCCGCCAAAAGACGACGGAAGTTATGACTCCTTCAAGACTTCAGACAAACGACTCTGTGGTTTCCTATATCTCAGAACACTACGAACAGGGAGTCGCGCTCTAAGCCTTGAACGTGGCTCCTTGCTGGACATTATTCTGCGGTTGCAGAAAGACAAGAGTTTCAAAATATGGGAAGACGTATTGGATCAACTCCGCGTCTTGCCGGTCGCAGACAAGCCTGAGCTTGGAATCAGCGAGATTTTGGCGAGCGTCCAGTCCGCCATTAGGGGATTCATGCCTGCCGACTCTTTCAGCAGCCCTCACATGCGCGTGTCGGACCTTACCAGAGACACGTTGCGAAAAACCTTGACAGTGTTCATGGAGACTGGTGCAAAACGTGATGACGGTAGCGTGTATGCAGCACCATTTCAGCACCAAGGCACCGGCACTATCAACACGTTAGTGTTGGCGTTGTTGTCATTGATTGCAGACCTTAAACAAAACGTTATCTTTGCTATGGAGGAGCCGGAGATTGCAATTCCCCCTCACACGCAAAAGCGAATAATTGATGGAGTCCGAAAGAAATCTGCCCAAGCACTGTTTACCTCGCACTCGCCTTATGTTCTTGAGGAATTCAAGCCCGAGCAGGTTCTTGTCTTGACGCGAACTGATGGTGTTCTGTCAGCTGTTCCCGCCTCTTATCCCCCATCGGTTAAGCCAAAAGGCTACAAGGCCGAAGTTCGAAAGCGATTTTGCGAAGCGTTGCTTTCCCGCAGAGTTTTGATTGCCGAAGGCCGAACTGAATACGACGCCTATCCGGCCGCTGCTCGTCGATTGCATGAGCTACATCCCGAAGAATTTCGCTCTCTGGAAGCACTGGGGGTCGCCATTGTCGATGCGGAGACTGATTCCCAAGTTGCGTTATTGGGGGAACACTACAAGAAGCTGGGAAAAATTGTCTTTGCAGTTTTCGATCAGCAGTCTCCTGAACAGCGAGCCGCGATTCATGCAGCTGTTAAATACCCCTATGAAGCCGCCGAAAAAGGGTTTGAAAACGTATTATTGACTGGCACAACTGAAATCGCCATTCGACGGTACGCTGCTAGCTTGGTAGCTGATGGAGATTGGCCTACCCACCTCATAGCAAAGACACCAACAGCTGCGATGCCTTACCCAGACCTTCTCGCAAATATGCGTGATTTCTTCAAATGGGCAAAAGGGCATGGAGCAGCAGCAGATTTTCTGTTGTCCTGCTCACGTGAGGAAATGCCAAAGTTCATGGTCGATACACTTATTTCAATTCGGGCAGTGATCGAACCAAAAAAAGTTGAAACCGCACCAGAATTCGTGGCGGATGATGATCCCCTCGCAGGGTTGCTTGCTTAATGAGCACCACTATTGAGCTATCTGAGTCAAGAAAGGCATTGTTGGCTACGACAGGAAACACCATAGTCTTGGGCGGACCTGGCTCGGGAAAAACGACGATAGCACTCCTCAAAGCAAATCAAGAAATTCGGTCAGGGGTACTGAAGCCGGGGCAACGAATTCTCTTTTTGAGCTTTGCACGAGCTACTGTCGCCCGTGTAGCTCAACATGCCGAATCACTGATTTCCAAAAAAGACTTTTCGTCACTGGAAATAAATACGTATCACGGATTCACTTGGAATCTTCTTCGTAGCCACGGCTACTTGATGCGAGACGGGAGAACCATCAATCTGCTACCGCCTCCAGAAGCGGCAGCGCGATTATCAACATTTAAGACACCAGATGATCGTCTAAATGAAAAGCGACGACTATTCGTTGAAGAAGGCCTACTTCATTTTGATCTATTCGCAGAAAAAGCAGCGACGCTGCTAACTCGGAGCCACTCATTGCGTCAAATAATTTGCGATACATATCCTATTATGATTTTGGATGAGTTCCAAGATACAAATCAAGATGAATGGTCACTAATTCGTTCGATCGGCCAATGGAGTCGTGTACTTGCACTCGCAGATGCTGAACAACGTATTTATGAATTTCGAGGTGCAGATCCGAAGCGGATAAGTGAGTTTATTGCGGATTTTCAGCCCAGTACATTTGACTTTGGCTCAGAGAACCATCGTAGTAACGGTACGGATATTGGCACCTTCGGCAATGATCTGCTCACCCAAGCCAATATCGGTAAAAAGTACTCGAATGTTGTGATCGAGTCCTACGGTTTTTATCGAGGGCGTAGTCATCTTTTCCCTTTGAAGGTCGCAGTACTAAAAAGTCTTCAAAGACTGATTAAAAATGGCGGGAGCGAATGGTCAATAGCCATTTTGGTCCCAACAAAGCAGCTAATGCTTCAAGCCTCTGACTATCTGACCGCAGACACCGATGGCCTTCCTTCACTCAATCATGATGTTGCACTTGATACTGAGGCGCCATCCTTGGCCGCAGTTCTTATTGCGTCGTTGCTGGAAGGTGGGCCGACTCCGGCAGCAATTGCGCAGCGACTGATTCGTGACCTATGCGTCCATATTCGTGGGCGTAAAGGGGCGAAGCTACCCAACCAGGCTGAACTTGATCTGGTTGACGCCTTGGACGGGTATTTAAATTCCGGCACGATCAAAGGTCCGAAGAAGAAAAGGACCGTAGAAGCCATTCAAGCAGTTGCACAGGCACGGTTTGATTTTCGTCTTTTCGGTGATCCGGGCGTTGACTGGCTTGCCGTCCGAGACTTACTTGATTCGAGTGGCATCGACGTACTCCAACAAGTTGCCACAGACGCGAAATACCTTCGACTCCTGCACAAGGGTGCTGCTTTGCGTTCACGTCTAAATGAGCTTTGGCGCTCCGCAGGCACATACACCGGTGCAGAGGTTGCGGTTCGAGACGCACTGGTGCAGGAACACTTCTCCGCGTCGCTGAAAGATTGGAAAGGCATTCATGTGATGACCATTCATAAATCTAAGGGCAAAGAATTCAGTGAGGTAATAGTTTATGAAGGCAGTCATCAGGGAAGAATTCTTCGAGGAAATGCTACCGAACGGGAGGGCGCGCAAGCATTGCTCGCATTACGAGTTGCAGTGACCAGAGCTATGAAACGAGCAACGATCCTGACTCCATCAAATGACCGTTGCCCTTTTCTTTGAAGAAGCCATCTTCTGACAAGGACGATCTTTTTCGTTCACGTCATTTCTCAGAAATAGCACATGGCCCCTTCTTGTTACATCAAATTCCAAACAGTGATCCGCGTCGGAAGCACATATTCAAGGTTTTTCCTCAACTGCTCCGGCGATGCGGAAATGGACTTTCCTTGAACCAGGACTTTCGGGGTGCGGTACACGTTGATGATGGCACCTTCAAGCAGTCGAATCTGCGTACCGTATTGAATTGTTCTAGTCTCCAAGATATGAAACCCATGGTTCAGGAGGCCTTCTTGAATGATCTTTGCGAGCATGTGATTTTCCTTTAAGGTTGATTGCCAATCGCACGGGTGTGCGGGCACTCAGCCTTTACAGTTCGCACAGGAAGCGCGTTCAATACGTTTGGTCTTGCCAAAGTTAAACAGTGCTCGATCTTTCCCACACGCTCTGATAACTTGAAAAAGCGGCGCATACCGCGCCGTGCCGCAATACCACCAAAGCAGCGATACACCTCTGAATGAAAAGCCAAGTCGGGCAACTGACTTGGCTTTTTTCATTTCCAGTTGCGTTGCAACGGATGGCGCGGCCAACTCGTTATCGGAGCAAATGCAATGCAAACAAAAAACACCGGCACACCAAGTGTGTCCCCGCGCTTCGCACTCGGCCAAGTCGTGGCTACCCCTGCTGTGCTCGAACACCTTGAGCGGCACGGCATCAATGCCAGCGAATACTTGAATCGCCATGTGCGCGGCGATTGGGGCGAAGTGCCGCCAGAAGATGCCGCTGAAAACGAGTTCGCAGTAACGCGCCGCTTGCGACTGCTTTCAAGCTACACGGTAGCGGGGGAGCGAGTTTGGGTCATAACTGAAGCTGACCGCAGTTCAACTTGCCTCTTGTACCCCAGTGAGTATTGAAATGCAGCGAAACACTGAGCATTTCCATTCGGGCGGCTCCGAGCGGCCAATGCGCGACTTGCTGTTGCAGTTGCCGTTACTGACCGCACGCCCCGGTGAAGCCATTCAGTACGAGGAAGCGGATGCTTTCCTGCTGGTGCAAATCGCTGAAAACGCGGAAGTGGCCATGAACACCATTCACCTCGGTTTGTCGGCCGTGGGGCAAATCCTGGCGCGTGCAGCGCCGGAAGTTGAAACCGGCGAAATATCCGGTGATGCCACGGAGGCACTGGGCTGGCTGCTGGCTGAGCTGGGAGATTTTGCGGCCACGGCGTTTTGCCTCTCCGCTGCATGCCGCCGCCACACCGCCGACTTTGCGCCACCAATCCCCAGGGCAATCGCCAGCGTGCGGCCATGAACTGAGCCAGCACATTCCCCGCCAGTTCAACGGCAGAGACAACAAGCGGCCAGCGTGCCGCTTGTTCAAAGTCGGCTGACTAGCGAAAAGTCAACATTACCGCTAACCAAGCAACCATGAAAAACCAACACCCAAACAACGATATGCCATGCGCCGAAACCACCCCAGCCACTGCCATGCCGGGGAAGCGGCGAAAGTTGACGGCAGACAGCTACATGGCTGCCGCGCAGTCAAGCGCCACCAAGCACGGCTATGCCGCCGACGTGCGCCACTTCTGTGACCATGGCGGCACCATTCCGGCCACGCCGGAGCAAGTGATTGCGTACATGGTTGACGCGGCGTCAACTTTGGCGGTTGCCACCCTCGAACGCAGGCTGATCGCCATTGGCAAGGCCTGCGTAGATGCTGGTCACCCCTCCCCCACCAAGCACCCGCAGGTGAAACGCACGATGCAAGGCATCCGGCGCACCATTGGCACGCGCCAGCGGCGTGTCAAACCCGTGGTGAAGGACGATCTGCTGGAAATGCTGCTGGTGCTGGGGCAACAAAAGCCGGTTAAAGCGGCGCGTGACCAAGCCTTGCTGCTGATCGGCTGGGGTTCGGCCATGCGCAGATCGGAACTGGTGGCATTGCGCTGTGAGGACATTACTGAACACGCTACCGGGCTTGAACTGCTGATCGTGCGCTCCAAGACTGACCAGGAAGGGGCGGGCCGAACTTGTTTCATTCCGCACGCCAACGGTGAACGCTGCCCAGTGAAAGCTCTGAAGCAGTGGCAAGAGTTGACGGGCATCCGCACCGGCTGGCTGTTCCGTTCCGTTGACCGGCACGACAACGTGTCGGAAAAGCCGTTGTCGGCACAGTCGGTGGCATTGATCGTCAAAGATGCTGTGCGGCGCGTTGGTGGCGACCCGTCCGCAGTGAGCGGCCACAGTTTGCGCTCAGGCTATTGCACCCAAGCCGCGATTGCCGGTCTTCAGCCTTGGCAAATACGCGACCAAACGGGCCACACCAGTGACTTGATGCTGGCAAGGTACATCCGGCCGGTGGCAAAGCGAAAGCTGCCAAGCTTGCTGTAGCAATACCCTCGAATTCGAGGGATTTAAGAACGTGGGCGGTGACTGGCGAGTACCGCTGTTCAAAAATCCGAAAACTTTGAGCTGTGGCGCGGCAGACGAATTGCAGTCCGTTCAATAACCTTCAGTCCGTTGCCGATTCGAGCAACGTTCATTGAAAGGACCGACATGTCTGCAAAATCTTCCCCCAAGTCTAGCCCCATGACCACCCAAGCCGCCGCTCGCATTCAATCAAGCACAGCTAAAGGTGGCGGCGGACAAGTCAAAGCTGGCTCATTCGCTGCCCGTGCCCAAAGTGCGGCGACGACGAATCAAGGTAAGGCGGCAGGCTCCAAGTAACAGGAGAGGGTTCGATGTCGCTTTTGGTATCGAACCTGCCGATTACCATGCACTACAGCAATGACAAAGAAATCGCCGCCACTGTGCGGCACCTATTGACTAACGGCTGGCGATACATCTCTGGCAAAAAACATGGAAAACTAATTTCACCCAATGGAAAGAAACTCGCCGTTCCCGGCACTCCCAGCGATTGGCGTGCCAGCCTAAACTTCAGGCGAGACATCCGCCGTATTTCATTTTGTACTCAGATATGACCTCTGCTCTACCCCCATACCCCAGGCTCGGAGAATGCGTCAGCGCGATAGTCGGGGCATTGGACATCAAAAAGGTTGGCAGTGATGTCGGTCGCCTTGCCCGTGAAGGAGACTTTGACTGGGAGAAGCTTGACGCCGTCATACAAACTGTGTTGCTTGAAGGCACGGAACGCTACTACGGCAAAACGGCCCACAAGCTAGTGCTGGCTTGGTTTGCAGAGGTCAAGGAAAGCTATTGCCACCTGCTCTTGGACGTAACGCTTGACTCAGTGGGCAGGGACGACACACTGCCAATTCTGATCGAGGACTTCTTCATCCCTTTCGTGGCCCAGTTTCTGCTGAAAGCGCAGGCTCTGTCGCCTGGCCCTGACTTGTCCCTGATGTTGAGTACCGCGGATTCACCGCTTGCTGTCGTTTTCGGGTGGCTGGACGGGTATCTGCAAGGTCCAACAGAAAAGCTGTTGTATCCAGAAAGCACCGGGACAGATCGCACGGATCGCGAAAAGGTAAGCAAGTGGCGTAATGGCATTGACTTGCCCTCTGCACAGGGTATCAAGCTGTTTTCGCAACGGGTCTTGGACGTAAAGCGCGACAGCACAAAAGGCAGCACCGCCGCATTGTGGCTAATGATCGCCACGGCCCTCACTCGATTCGAACGCGATTGGAGCAGGCCAGTCAGGCCGTTGATTATTCGAGGGTTTGAGAGATCACCTACCGATCATGCAGTGCAAGACCGACTGTGGGAGCTGGTCGGGCGCGTTGGCCACAGTTGGCCTGAACTAGCAGAGCCGGGCAGGAAGCTTTGGTATGAATTGAGGCGAACATCCTCCAAACAAGCGGGCGACCAACAGCGAACACGGGATGAGATCAGCAAACTAGAAGCGCGGGCTGCTGAATGCGACCCAAATGGGCTGACGGCCTACCACTACGAATGGATGAGGGCTCGCTGGCACACCTTGTCTGGTCAGTATCAAGATGCCCTTCCTTACTACCAGCGGGCCTTCGAGTTGGCGAGCTACCGCGTAGGACGTCAGATCAAGGACCTCATCGAAGAATCCGCATGCGTCGCTGGCTTTCTAGCGAAGAAAAACTTCCTGAAGCAGCTCAAGCACGTTGGAATCACGCTGGGCCTGTTCCGGAAACCTGCGTCCGGTACGGGCGTGCTTGACGAATGGGAAATAGAGCAGTTTGTGCAGATGCTGCCCAGGCTTTTCCCAACACGAGGGCGCTTCGTTGAATGTGAGCCAGACCTGTCGGAGCTACCTGCGCCCGGCCTCATGGCTATATCCAAGGAAACGGTCGAAGAACTCAAGATAGACCTCAAAAAACTTGATCGCGTCCGGTCAGTGCAGTTTGCCAGCGGCGAGGTGCGGCGTTGGCCACAACTCAGGCTCTTTACGTCATTCGGTCAGGCATCTCAAGTGAAAGCCTTGCTGAATGCCGGTGCCCCGGTCGACGATCTGGACAGTTCCGGTGCTTCGGCACTTCTCTGCGCATTGCAATACGCGGAAGCCACCGGAAACCGTGATGTACTCGACTTGCTCTTGGTCATCCCTCACCAAGTGGCGACCATCAATGCCATGACGCACAAAAAGCGCCTCACTCCACTTATGTGCGCCATTGATTTGGGGGCGCCAGATGTAGTCCGAGCATTGTTAGATCAGAAGGCCGACAAAAACCAACACGCGCTCACAGACAACCAGACACCACTGTATTACCTGGTCTCACAACTGTTTTTCAAGGTGAATCCGAATAGGCTGCTTGAAAAGTTGACTCTGGCGCTGCTCACCGAGCCCGATCTCGTACAACAGGACACGATGAGACGGTTTGGGGTTGGCTTTTCGGGCACATTCGGCAATAACACCGACCTCGTGCGAGCCAAACCTGAATTGGCCTTGGCGACAGCTAGATCACTCGTAAATCTTCACACCAGACGACACACCGTCGCCAAGTTGACTGAGATTGCGGCTATTTTGCTGGAGTTCAAGGCGGACCCCAACGCCCCACACCGTTATCCGGTTCCAGGGCGTACGCCCTTGATGCTGGCGGCAGAAAGTGACCTACCGGAGGTTTTTGACCAAATGATGCAACATGGCGGCGACCCCCTACGGCCAGATGCTGCTGGTCAGAACTGCATGCAAATCGCAGCCTCATTCAGGTCAGTGAAAATCATGGACTATCTTCGGAGCCGAGGCTTTTGAAGTTTGAAATCCGCGTCACTTATCAAAAGGTAATGCGGATTTCACTTTGCACTCGGGAATTTCCAAAGGACGCTGTTATGCCGTGACTTTGCCAGGTGCAAGCCCTACGGCTGATTTCACATCAGGAGGCTCCTTGTCTCTATGCAGCAGCAATCGAGGCGTTAATTGAGATCGTGCTTGCCACCGGCATCACGACCTTCTTGCGGCCATGCCCTTCATTGCTGACAGACTCCACCTTGACGAGGCCAAGCTCTGACAATTTGGACACGTCCCGTGATACCGCGCTCGGGTTGCGATGCGAAGCGATAGCCAGGTCAGCAATCGAATGACGCCCTTTGCTGGCAATGCGCAGCAGCTCGAACCGCTTCGGGGTGAGCTGAGTCAGAAAGTCTTCAAACTCGAAGCTGGTAAAGACCTTTGAATAGGGCAACGATTCGGCTTGTTCATCCAAGGCACGCGCAACCGCTATGCTCCTCAACGAGTGAGCTTTCAGGGCTGGACTTTTCGCAAAGTCTGCCAAAGTGATCTTTTGTTTCGTCATATCTGTTCTCCGTTGACGAACTTGATGGCAATCGCTTGCCACTCCCGCTCGAACCGCTCATACAACTCTTCGTAGCTGGTGAATGGGTCAGCGGCGATAGAACCCATATAGTGGCGATGAGAGTAATCGTGGCTGTTGTCATACCCAAGCACCCGGCCGTTATCGCCGCTGAAGATCAGCGGGTTGATGTACGCGAGCGCATAGCTGACGACCTTCTTTGAAGGCAGTTCACGAATCACCCGCTCTTTCAAGGTTCCTCCGCCCAGTCGGCTGGGGATTTTCACGTCCGACGGGGCGTAGATTTCCTGCTTTTTGGGTTGCTTCATGTTTTCAGTAATGATGTATGAAGTCATGCCTGCTGTCAAGTGGCGCGGGCGGATTGCCCTTGCGGGGGGTCACCACTGCGCCGCGACCTCTTCGTCTGAGAGAGGCTTGGCAGCAGTAGGAACCCCGTCTCCGACCAGCGGCTTGAAGACCGCGGGAATGTCCCGCGCCTTGACTACTCGTACCAGGATTTCGCCCGAGTCGAGCAAACGCACATAGACTTGATCGCCCGCCCGGATGGCTGCACGCTCCGTCACGTATTTGGGAAGTCTGAGTCCGAGGCTGTTGCCCCAGGCGGAAACGGTTGCCATAGCGGGTTTGCTCCATTGATATACAACGGCTACAAATTGCCAAGCGCGGCCAACTGCACACGAAGCTGGCCGGTTTTGATGCCAGCCAGCTTGATACCTTGGTGGCGCTCACGCCGCTTCATCCAACGGATCGCTGTATGGGTCAACCCACACCAAACCGACACCCCGCGCCTTGCGGTCCATTTTGGACAGTTGGCGCTGGAGCGCCGCGTTCATGTCCGACTGGTGAAAGACCGATGCGTCAGCTTTGATGGACGCAGGGACTGGCACAAAATTATTCGGGTGCAAAACCTCAAGAAGCGATATCGGCAATTCGATTTCAGCGGGCGGCTCACCAAAGACATCGACTCCCAGCCGATTCTTCAGGTAGCGCCAGTGCCTTTTGGCCTCTTGGTCACTTTCCAAGAAATTCCGCACCTTGAGCTTGTTTTGCCAGTGGGCCAGCGTGCTCCTGTAAGGCATGGGAATCATCAACAGCTCATTCAGGCCGTAGCGGCGATGCACCTTGCCCTTGAGCTGCAAGCGGTGCAGTTCTTCAATAACCATCCAAGCAATCGTTTCGCGGGTCAGCCGCATCGGGTACACCGGTTTGCCCTTGAAGTAGGCATGGTTGGCAAAGTACTTTTTGCGGAACACAAACTCCAAGCGCACGGTCTGCTCGCACAAGTGGGCTAGCGCCTTCCCGGCTTCAGTCTTGGGCAGTGCCTGTTTACCCTTGCGCTGAATTTCCAGCGCCTTGTCGTACAGCTTCCACGCCCTCAACTGTGAGCTGGGGTCACCGTAGGTCGATTCGTTGGCATACAGACTCATATTCGCGCCCGCCATCACGTTCGCCAGGGCGACAGCATTTATCAGCGCAGCCTTGGACACACCGTCCGGCACGCGGACCAAAATCGCCACGTCCAGCCGAGTCACTTCGCCATACCGACCTTGGGCCAGCAACGCACGCAAAGGCCGTGGAATATTGAGCGGGTGACTTTGGTGCACGGCCTTGACCAAATCATGGGTAAGCATGACCAGATCGTCGGACGACGCGACGTTGTGCCCTTGGTAGTGGTACGACGGGCTTCCTTCGATGTATAGAAGCTTCTTCCTGTCGGTAACAGGCTCACCCTTCTTGGCCCTGCGCTTACGACATTCAACACGGATCGTCTTGGCACCGAAATCCGATTCGGCCCTGCCCCATCCTCGATGGCTATCGGGTTCTACGTCATCGCTGTCTGACACCACGGCGAATGTCTTCGGCAAATCGGCATCGCTGTAGTCCAGCACCACCCCCACCGTGTCGATATTGATGCACTTCTCAACCAGTTGCTGATACACCATCAAGTCTGGCTGGCTTGCTGTATTACTTACGGTATTACTGATGGCACGAGCGGCGACGGTTTGCTGCTGCTTCGGCTTCCCTGCCAGTGCGCTGACAATCTTAGTGGTGCGTGTATTAAACCCTGCCAGTGGGGCTTTCGGCTTTTCTTTCATTTCCATTCCTTTTATTGGTGCCCCGCAGACGGCCTTCATTGCCGTTGCGTTGCAAGTCATTTCTGTCCGCACGTTGCGTTGCACGGGCGCGTGTGCCTAGGGATTGCAACTACGCAACGGCGACCTCGATCTCTTGACCAGATTTAGCGGCCTTGAGGCGCTGAATCGTCCGGCTGACGGTTGACTTGTTGACCTTGAACTTCTCGGCGATCTCCGACATCGGGATGTTGTTGGTGTGCATTTCAAGCATCTCCTGCGCATGCTCCGAAATGCGAACACCTGCCGGTGCCACATCGAAGAACAGCTTGTTGTCCTTGGTGTAGATCGCGAATTCGTACCGCTGCTTCAGATGCGGCAGATGGTCACGTAGCTTCGTGTGCTCCACCGTGAATCGGGTGTCTTGCTCTTCGCCGTTACTAGCCATCGGGCTGAGAAGAATCGAGTAGTCGAGCAAGTCTTCATGGGCGCTGGAGCCACGCTGCTTGCCGTTCTTTCCCGTGTGGTGCACCAAAAGGACCGACTTGCCTTGAAGCCGCTTTTCAATCAGCCAGGACTTGATGGTTGCCCAGCTGCCCCCGTCCTCACGTCCGCCGCTGGTCCATGCAGAGAGGTTGTCGATGACGATCAACTTCACCTCATCAGGAATCAAGGCATCAATGCGGCGCTGACCTTCCACTTGGTCAATCGAACCAATCACATCCTTCGCAAAGTCGCGGCTGATGATGTGGAGGTTCTGCTGCACTTTGCGAATCGACTCAGCGTCCTGATTCCGCGCATGTAGCAAGCGCAGCCGACTCTGAAAGCCAATCGCCCGCATCTCCCCATCGAGATAGGCTACCGGCATGCCACTGCCAGAACCCCAGGGTTCCAGCGGTTTTCCGCCTGCGATTGCATAAGACATCAGCATGCTCAGAAGCGACTTGCCGCCGCCACGCGGGCCTGCGATCATTCCGATGGTTTTTGCAAAGATCAACTGCCCCAGCAGTTGAATATCGGGTGTGAACTTCATCTTGAGCATCTGGCCGAGTTGCACGGCACGGACACGCTTGGGTTCAGGTGTTTCTTGGTTCATGTCATTCCTTGGTTGAATGCGGCCACGAGGTCGTGGCCGGGGTCATATGGTCAAAGTCAGTGGTAGCAGGAGTTCAGCGGCGGACCATCCCGCCGTAGATTTCTCGGGGGTATTCGGTATTCAAACTGCCCAGCAAGAAGCCACGGATATCGACCATCCAATAGGCGGGGTTTTCTGCAGTCATATCCACGGAAAGCGCCAAGACTTGCTGGCCCGTATCAAGCCGATTCGCATCGGCCTCCAATACATCCTTTGCGACCTCTGCCACAGGTCGATTCAGAAAGGCTGCCACTTCCGATAAGGAAAACTTTCCGTCCCAATAAGGAAGGCAATGAAGTACCAGGCCCTGCCCGCAAAACCTGTTGAATGCCATGCGTACCCATTTCGGCGGCTTTTCCACGGAGATATCGCTCTCCCAGTGATGCTGTTGTGGCAGGGTAAGTAAAACACTGCCCTCGTTATCTTCACTAACAAAGATGCGTGTTTCCTCGGCGTTTTCATCCAGCGCGATGTTCATCACATTCCCATCAAAAACGCCGATCTCAAAGTAATATCCTCGCTGGATTTCAAGAGCCAAGAAGGGGTTGCTACGACACTGATGAAACCATGACTTAGCGAGTTCAAAAAGCTCTTCGGTTTCTCGCACACAAGCGTCCACGACGTATTCCATTTCGTACTCCTTAGCGTGCGTTGCGTTGTTGGGAGGTCAACCACTTTTCAAATTCGACGCGGTCGAGCAAAACCTTGCGCTGACCCGGTGGCCGAACGATCACCGCCAAGAAGCCGTTGGACTTGAGCCCCGATTTCGGCGCTTTTTCGTATGCCTCCGCCTGCCACACCAAATGGCGCAGTGCCCCTTCGCTGACAAAGTCGCTGTAGGCCAGTGCCATCTTCTTGATTGGCAAATACCGTGACACCGGGGCGGCTTCGATTTGCATGGCCGGTTGAGGCTGCGGCGTGTGATGGAATCCTTGCATCGGCGTGATGCGATTGATGGTGACGGCACCGTAAGGTGACGCCAGTCCTGAGAACGGGCTCAAGGACGGAAATTGGTTGTGATGTCGTGCCATGTTTAGGCTCCTTTGATCTGTTGAATTGCGTGTTGTGTTGGCCAACGGGGTGAATAATGTCGATGGCGGCTGAATGGGTCACGGGGCGATAAGCTGCGACACAGCGCGATGACGAGCGGACAAAAAAGAAGAGGCGTCTTCGCTGGAGAAGACGCCTCTTTCAATGGGCAGATCGACTGAAAATCTGCCGTGGGGAAATAAGCCCGATGTCACGTTTAGCCGCACCAAAGCAAGCAAAGCTGCTGTGTCGTGCTTTATCGCGGGTGGCCGCTGGCACTGGCGGGCCACGGCTCTTGGCTGGCACAGCGCGTTGATCCGCGCGGCACAGCTCTGGCACACTCATGGAGCGTTTTGCAGGAGGTTGCGTTGCACCCACCTTCAGCGCAGAGTGCGGAAACTTCAATGGCGACAATGACTTACAGTCGCTGTTGTTTCTGTATAATTCTGATTTACCAGCCGGAGAAAATTCGTAATGAGAAGGTCGGGTGTTCGATTCATCTCTCCGGCACCAAAATAGCTAGTATTCATGCGGGTTTCAGGCATGAAGTGGGGGATACCACTCCAGCCCATAGCAACCGAACAAGCCGCATCCAGTCAAATGGATGCGGCTTTTTTACGTCCAAATCTGGATCATTTCTTGATTTCAGGTGCGAACTGGATCGTACCGACACGCGAACCAGCGCGCGAGCGACGGGGCTTGATCCAGTATACCCACAACCCCTTCATCCACGCCAATGCGTACAGCACACACACGACGAAGATGCCCCACTGGTCGGCCTGCCACGCAGCGTAGAACCAGAACGGCTGGCCCAGCATCCCGAAGACACATGCCCAGCGACGGGCCGACTCTGCTCGGGCCTGTGAGAGCCAAAGATATACGTCACCCAATTCAATCGGGATCCCATTTGAGCAATCCGGGATCCGGCTCGTGCGCAAGGCGCATAAGCCCTTTCTTACCTCCACTGGAAGCGACAAATCGAGACCCCTAGTCTGTCGGCTGCACAGACCGGAAGGCTAATTACTTACAAATCTTCCTCAATAATTTCTTTGATATGTATAGATAGTTGACCATACAGGTCCTCCGAAACTTATATAAGAACAACTATTAGAAGTTCCTCCGCTTGCTGAAGTTTGCACCCATCCTGCGGGAAAACTTCTCGTATCACAAGATGTAACCATAGAACAGGTAGGCATATTCGTGACGTATTTATACTGGAGCTCAGCTTGACCCACGCCACATCCTACTGAACCGCTTGTCATAATCCACCCCTCAGCATTAATTACGGTACATGAAGATTGAGTAGGTGGAGGAGGTGCTTCAAAGCTCGTCCAAGTTGTATTCTGCAATTCAATTGATGATGCTTCATCTTGATTTATGAAATATGCATGTATCGTATGATTTTTATTATCAAGATACTCAAGCGGAATCGACAATTGCCCACTAAGCCCATGTGTTCCGGAATCTCCGCAGATTGAGCCCACTGCGGCCTCTCTAGCATTGCTATGCATAGAGTGCCCCCAAGAATTTTTGATCGTCATGCCAAAAATGCACCCACCCAGAATAGCCTGGCGTGGCAGGATTGCATGCCCATCCATCCATATTCAATGGATTGACTGTACTGACACATTATGATCATTTCCTTCAATCCATCCTGCAGCGGTTGCGCTCGTCGCATACAGCGACCCGCAAATAGCCAAAATAGACGCGCAAACTGTACTAATTTTCGACACGTTTTCTCCTATTTGTCTACGAATTTGAACCACCATATATCCACGCACCATTTGCCAACCTAGGGTTACTAAGCAGATGAGATAGCATTCAGAATTCATTGACACAACTCAACTAATCGCAGCAAACTGAATTCACCCCCCCTAAAACGGCCTCTTCGCAGGTTCTGCGGATGATCCTGATCTTCATCGGCCCCAACCCCTTGATCTCAAGCAGTTCAGTATCTGTGACAGTCAACAACTTGGCAGGCGTTGTTAGCCCCTTCTTTTCAAGCGCCGTGCGTGCGTGAACCGGCAGGCTGGGAATGGAACGCAAAAACTTCATCCCTTAATGGTAAACCCTAGAAAAAAAGCCCCTTGACCTCTCAAAAGGCTTCCTATGACACAACAGGGTTCCATTGATTCTCAATGCTTAACCATTGTCAATCAAGCATTTTTCAGTTACTTTTAGAGACTCCAATTCACGGATCGACGCGAAATGATGAAGAAATGGTTTGGCACCGTCCTCGTGGCAGCATGCACCTTGGGCTTCTCGGCAATGGCTCAAGCTGCGCCATACAAATGGACCTTTACAGGCGTCACGTTTGATGATGGAAGCACGGCATCAGGCTCCTTCGTAGCCGATGTGGACACCCAAGAAATAACCCAGATCAACATATCAGTCACTGCAGGCAGTGCTGGCGGACCGATTACTTTTCGCGAGTTGTGCAATGAAGCGCCTTGCCAGTCAAGCGGGATCTTTGTAAGCCGACAGCCTGGCAGTGACATGACAGGCATGAGTGTTATGTTCCTCAGCTTGGGCGCAGCGCTGCCAACAAACGGTGGAACGGTGCCCGTGCTTGCAAGCATTAGTACATGTCAAAGCCTTAATTGTCAGACTGGCAGTGTTCGAAATGGCACTGGTGGAACGTTGATGGGAGCCCCCTATGTGGCCCCAGCTCCATCGACGGCTACTCCGGTGCCCACTCTTAACGACTGGGGTATTTTGCTTCTCTCTGCTTTGACAATTGGAGCCGCTGGGTTCTTCACCAGAAAACGCATTCCAAACTAGCAACCAAGCCCACTTCGATGGGCTTTTTTTCAACCACATGTCTCAGTAGCTGAATCACACCGAGTTTGGTGGAGGCTAGATTGTTGAAGTACAGGCGTCAGCCTGCACAGGGTTGGCAGCTCGCTGCCGCCCGTAGTTTGCCTCAGCTTCTGCCGGCGGTATATGCCCTATGGGCTCCAGTAGTCTGTCGTGGTTAAACCAATGCACCCACTGCAGCGTTGCCAGCTCCAGTGATTCACGCGTTTTCCACGGCCCACGTTTGTAGATGACCTCCGTTTTGTACAAGCCGTTGATAGTCTCCGCCAGGGCGTTATCGTAGGAATCACCTGTACTGCCTACAGATGGCATGAGCCCCGCTTCTGCCAAACGCTCGGTATAGCGCACTGAAACGTATTGACTACCTCTGTCCGAGTGGTGAATCAGTCGGGACCCTTGCTGCGGCTGTCTTGCGTGCAGCGCTTGCTCCAATGCATCCATCACAAAATCGGTCCGCATGTGGCTGCTGACTCGCCAACCCACAATCTGGCGGGCATAGACGTCAATCACAAAAGCCACAAACATCTGGCCTTGCCATGTCGAGACATAGGTGAAGTCAGACACCCAAAGCTGGTCTGGGCGCTGTGCTTTGAACTGGCGATTGACCAAGTCCAGTGGACATGGCCTGGCTGCATCAGGCAGAGTGGTTCGGACCTTCTTGCCTCTGCGCGCTCCTTGCAGCCCAAGCCTTCGCATCAGGCGCTGCACGGTATAGCGGGCAATTGGCAAGCCCTCTCGGTGCATCTGCTTCCAGACTTTGACGACCCCGTAGACCTGCCAATTGGCATGCCAGACACGTTGAATATCACTACAGTGCCCGGCATCGGATTGGCTGCGCTTGCAGCGCAGCCAGGGGCAGGCTCTTTGCTGAACCCTGCACCTGTAGCCCGACGGGGCAATCTGCAGCAGCCTGCAAATTGGCTCGACCCCATAGGCACCTCGATACCTGTCGACGAAGTCAATCAACTCTTGATGCAACGGTCGAGCTCCGCCTGGGCGAAAAAAGCGCTCGCAGCCTTCAGGATGTCGTTGGCCCGACGCAGCTCCTTGACTTCGCGCTCGAGTTGCCTGAGATGTTCACGCTCATCTGTGGTCAATCCAGGACGCTGTCCTGCGTCAATCTCAACACGCTGGACCCAACTGTTCAACGTGGTGACGCTGCAACCAATCTTGGGCGCAATGGATTCACAGGCCGCCCATAACGATGAATAGCTGGAGCGGCACTCCTGCACCAGGTGGACTGCGCGTTCACGCACTTCTGGCGAGAATTTATTGGCTTTACTGTTCATGACTCAATCCTCTCAAAGGGTTGAGCCTCCATTAAACACGGTGTGATTCAATCTCTGACGGAGCTATGCAACAAAGCCGTCGGAAACTATCGTGAGCAACTCCCCTGTGGCCGAAACCTGAAGCACGCAAGGGTCGCTTGTTATTTCAACGGTTGATCCATTCAATGTGTACTTGATGATAGAGGTTGGAATCCATACACCGGCCAGCCCACTCGCTTTGTATCTGAAGTCAATTGCATATTTTCTAATTTGCAGTTCGGAGCCACTGACGTCTCGGACGCGGAGGCTACCGATATTTCGCAATCGTTCTACTTTAGGCAATGTCGCGCCCTCCCTGGCAATTGATTGTTTTAGGACGCCATCGTAACAAGAGACTGAATGTCTCAGCACTGAGAAGACGCCGGTTCGAATCCGGCCTTCGCGAAGAATTTTAAGCCGCAGCAAGCGTGGCCTGCATCTGAGTGGTTTGATGGTGCGGCACCTCCTACCGAGAGATTCCGGGCTTGTAAAGCGAACGACATTCCCCCGCCGGCCTCGCGCCGTAAGTCCAATGGGTGGATCAATTTCAAAGCCTGCCATAGAGCTGGCTTTTTGTTCAGGACTTACGACGCTGGTGCCAGAAGTACTGGCCGAGCGGGTCAACGGGCTCCTCCAAGACGAGCTGCTGCTAAAAAGGCCCGCCGATCTGGCGCAAGCCAAGCAAATGGTGCGGGAGTCAGTGCTGATATACCACTGTGAGAGGCTGCATAGACCGCTGAACATGCAAACGCCCGATGCCGTGCACCGGACATCATCGGCGGGATGATTCCGGGATGTTCAGCCGTCCGGGGTGTCAACGTAGCTCAGGTCGGATCACACAGACGATGCGCAAACGATCTCTGATCGGCGTCCGATTCGCGCAGTCCTCATTGTCAAACAATGTGACTGAAACGAGATGAATCCGAACTTGACATATTGCCTCAGCAATTGACATTCGTCTGTAGGAATTACCGTCTATCCAAAGCCGATCGAAGATGCTAAAAACACCTACATACGGTTATGAATGTCTTGCAACTTTTGCGGCATGGCTTGTCCTCTCAGCGCCGCCATAGGAGGTCGTATGGACGTCATCAGCAACTCGGCTGCTCGATATATTCGCCTGCGCGAAGAAGAGATGTCAATCGATGAGTATCTCGCTCTGTGCCAGCGCGATCCTCTGGCCTACGAAAGTGCTGCGCAGCGCATGCTCGGAGCGATTGGCGAGCCCGAGATGGTGGATACGCGTCACGACCAACGCCTGTCGCGGGTATTCGCCAACAAAGTCATCCGCCGTTACCCTGCCTTTGCCGAGTTCTATGGCATGGAGGACTCCATCGAGCAGGTGGTGAGCTTTTTCCGCCACGCATCACAGGGCCTCGAGGAACGCAAGCAGATCCTCTATCTGCTGGGTCCCGTGGGCGGCGGCAAGAGCTCGATCGCCGAGCGGCTGAAGTATCTGATGCAGAAGGTGCCTTTCTATGCGCTCAAAGGCTCGCCGGTGAATGAGTCGCCGCTGGGCCTGTTCGATCCCGTGGAAGACGGGCCGCTGCTGGAGGAGCAGTTCGGCATTCCGCGGCGCTGTCTGCAGCATGTGCTCTCGCCTTGGGCCGTCAAGCGGCTGGAGGAGCTGGGCGGTGACATCCGCCAGTTCCGCGTCGTCAAACGCTACCCCAGCATCCTCAGGCAGGTCGGCATTGCCAAGACCGAGCCTGGCGATGAGAACAATCAGGACATCTCCAGCCTTGTCGGCAAGGTGGACATTCGCAAGCTCGAGAACTTCGCGCAGGACGACACGGATGCCTACAGCTACTCGGGTGGCCTGTGCCTGGCCAATCAGGGGCTGCTGGAGTTCGTGGAAATGTTCAAGGCCCCCATCAAGGTGCTGCATCCGCTGCTCACCGCCACGCAGGAGAGCAACTACAAGGGCACGGAGGGTTTTGGTGCGATTCCGTTCGATGGAATGGTGCTGGCGCACAGCAACGAGAGCGAGTGGAAGGCATTTCGCAACAACCGCAACAACGAGGCATTCCTGGATCGTATCTATATCGTCAAGGTGCCCTACTGCCTTCGCGTATCCGAGGAGGTGAAGATCTACGAGAAGCTGTTGCGCGAGTCGTCGCTGTCCCAGGCGATCTGCGCTCCGGGCACGCTGAAGATGATGGCCCAGTTTGCGGTGCTCACGCGGCTGAAGGAGGCTGAGAATTCGAGCATCTTCAGCAAGATGCAGGTCTACGATGGTCAGAGCTTGAAGGACACCGACCCCCGTGCCAAGAGTTATCAGGAGTACCGCGACTATGCGGGTGTAGACGAGGGCATGTCGGGCATCTCCACGCGCTTTGCGTTCAAGATCCTGTCGAAGGTGTTCAACTATGACAGCACCGAAGTGGCAGCCAATCCGGTGCATCTGATGTATGTGCTGGAGCAGCAGATCGAGCGCGAGCAGTTCCCGGCCGAGCTGGAGACCAAGTACACGGGCTTCATCAAGGAGTACCTGTCGCCGCACTATGCCGAGTTCATCGGCAAGGAGATCCAGACTGCCTATCTGGAGAGCTACAGCGAATACGGCCAGAATATCTTCGACCGTTATGTCACCTACGCGGACTACTGGATTCAGGACAGCGAGTACCGCGACAACGACACCGGCGAAGTATTTGACCGCAACGCGCTCAATGCCGAGCTTGAGAAGATCGAGAAGCCCGCAGGCATCGCCAACTCCAAGGATTTCCGCAACGAGATCGTCAATTTCGTGCTGCGCGCGCGGGCCAACAATCAAGGCAAAAACCCGAGCTGGACGAGCTACGAGAAACTGCGGCTGGTGATCGAGAAGAAGATGTTCTCCAACACCGAGGAGCTGCTGCCCGTGATCAGCTTCAATGCCAAGGCCAGCGCCGAAGATGCGCGCAAGCACGAGGACTTCGTCACCCGCATGGAATCCAAGGGCTACACGCCCAAGCAGGTGCGCCTGCTGTGCGAGTGGTATCTGCGTGTGCGCAAGAGCAGTTGATCACGGCATCCGCATCCCACGCGTCGGGCCATGCATTG
Organism: Diaphorobacter sp. HDW4A; assembly: GCF_011305995.1. Classification (GTDB taxonomy): domain Bacteria; phylum Pseudomonadota; class Gammaproteobacteria; order Burkholderiales; family Burkholderiaceae_C; genus Diaphorobacter_A. The sequence goes on from NZ_CP049910.1 coordinate 3,153,839, forward strand.
GGGGCACAGATGGCATTGCAAATCATCGACCGCAGACTCGCAGGCAAGAACAAATCGGTAGGCAACCGCGAACGCTTCGTGCGCCGCTACAAGGAGCAGATCGCGGAGGCCGTGCGCCGCGCCGTGGCCAAGCGCGACATCCGCCATATCGATCAGGCGGAGAACATCACGATCCCCAAAAAGGACATTCGCGAGCCCAGCTTCCACCACGGTCAGGGCGGGGTGCGCGACACCGTGCATCCGGGTAACAGCGAGCATGTGCGCGGTGATCGCATCGCGCGTCCTCAGGGTGGCGCTGGTGGGCAGGGATCCCAGGCCAGCGACAGTGGCGAGGGCGAGGACGACTTCACCTTCACCCTGTCCAAAGAAGAGTTCATGGAAATGTTCTTTGAGGACCTGGCACTGCCGCGTTTGCTGCGAACGCACATCGGCAACACCATGCAGTACAAGACCCGCCGCGCCGGCTACAGCCACGATGGCACGCCGCACAATCTGGCGGTGGTGCGCACCATGCGCGGAGCCCTTGGCAGGCGCATCGCCCTGACCAAGGCGCCGCACCGCGAACTCAAAGAGCTCGAAGAGTTGCTGGCTTCGCTGCTCGATCAGGACGACGGCACCAGCGAGGCGGTGGCCGAGCTGCATCAGCGCATCCACGCACTCAAGGCACGTGTGGAACGCGTCGCCTTCCTCGATCCCATCGACCTGCGATTTCGCAACCGCACCAAGTTTCCCGAGCCCAGCAGCCAAGCCGTGATGTTTTGCGTGATGGACGTGTCTGGCTCGATGGATCAGGCCCGCAAAGATCTGGCCAAGCGCTTCTTCATCCTTCTTTACCTGTTTCTCACACGCCATTACGAGAAGATCGACATCGTCTTCATCCGACACCACACACAGGCTGCCGAGGTGGGCGAGGACGAGTTCTTTCACTCACAGGAAAGTGGCGGCACGGTGGTGAGCAGCGCACTTGTGCTGCTCGATCAAATCATCCGCGCGCGCTATCCGGCCGAGGATTGGAACATCTACGTGGCACAGGCCAGCGACGGCGACAACTACGGTGACGACGGCGTCACCTGCCACAACCTTCTGGCCGAGAAGATACTGCCGTTGGTGCGCTATTTCGCCTACGTGCAGGTCGTGCAGGAGGAGCAGAATCTGTGGGAGGAATACAGCACGCTCGCGGCCCAATTCCAGCACTTCGCCATGCGCAAGGTGTCCGAGCCCGGTGACATCTACCCCGTGTTTCGCGACCTGTTCAAGACAGAAGGGGTCTCGGTATGAACCTGTCCCAATACCCTGCGCTGGCACGCCGTTCAGGCGCATCTCATCACGCAAGGCCCGGCGTAGCGAATGACCGCGCGCCGCGCAGCGTGCCATCGATGCCCCGCCCCGCTGGCCAGCGCCCGGACCAGCCCCTGCCCGACCCGACCGACTGGACCTTCGAGCTCATCGAGCGCTACCACGCGGTCATTGCCGCCACGGCAGAGCGCTTTGGCCTTGACACCTACCCCAACCAGTTGGAAGTGATTTCCGCCGAGCAGATGATGGATGCCTACGCCAGCATCGGCATGCCCGTCGGCTACCGGCACTGGAGCTACGGCAAAGAATACCTGGCCACGGAGCGCCGCTACCGACGCGGCCACATGGGCCTCGCCTACGAGATCGTCATCAACTCCAACCCCTGCATCAGCTATCTCATGGAGGAAAACACCACTGCCATGCAGGCCTTGGTGATCGCCCATGCAGCCTACGGACACAACAGCTTCTTCAAGAACAACTACCTGTTTGGCATGTGGACCGACGCGGGTAGCATCATCGACTATCTGGTCTACGCTCGCGACTTCATCGCGCAATGCGAGGAGCGCCACGGACTCGAGTCCGTCGAGCAGTGGCTGGACTCCTGCCATGCGCTCTCCAGCCTGGGGGTGGACCGCTACCAGCGTCCATCCAAGAAAAGTCTGGCCCGAGAACTCGCGGAGCGCGAGCAGCGCGAAGCCTACGCACAGCAACAGGTGAACGAGTTGTGGCGCACCCTGCCGGTGCGCCCCGACAAGGACAACACCGCCCGCGAGAACGAACGCTTTCCGAAGGAGCCCGAGGAAAACATCCTCTACTTCATCGAAAAGAACGCCCCCATGCTAGAGCCTTGGCAGCGCGAGATCGTGCGCATTGTGCGCAAGATCGCACAGTATTTCTACCCTCAGCGCCAGACTCAGGTGATGAACGAAGGCTGGGCCACCTTCTGGCACTACACGCTGCTCAGCACGATGTATGACGAAGGCTGGCTGACCGACGGCGTGATGATCGAATGGCTGTCGTCGCACACCAACGTGATCTACCAGCCCCCCGCTGGACACCGCGCCTACTCCGGAATCAACCCCTATGCGCTGGGCTTTGCCATGTACCGCGACATCCAGCGCATCTGCCAGGCACCCACGGAAGAAGACCGCATATGGTTCCCAGACCTGGCCGGAACACCCTGGCTGCCCGCCCTGCACTACGCCATGCAGAACTTCAAGGATGAAAGCTTCATCGGCCAGTACCTGAGCCCACACCTCATCCGCGACATGCGCCTGTTCGCCATCCACGACGACGACCGCGAAGGCGAACTGCTGGTCAGTGCCATCCACGACGAAGACGGCTACCGGACCCTGCGCCACACCCTCTCACAACAATACGACCTCGGTGCACGCGAGCCCAACATCCAGGTATGGAACGTGAACCGCCGCGGCGACCGCTGCCTTACCCTGCGCCACACCCAATACCAAGGACGACCGCTGGCCGACGACGCACTGGAAGTGCTCAAGCATGTCGCCCGGCTGTGGGGCTTCGGCGTTCAACTGGAAACCGCCAGCGCAGATGGGGACATGCCGTTTCTGATGCACTCGGTCACTGCACCACCTGCACAGGGGACTTGAGGGGCGGAACGCGCATTGGAATACCGGATGCACGGGCGGCTCAATCAGATAACATGCTATTACATTTTAAATGTGGAATGAGACATCCCGACCATCTGGATAGCCCCAGAACGCATCGCCTGAATGCCGCTCGCAGAGCGTCGCAACCCTGACCATAAACCCCATGGACAACTCCACTGCCTCATCACACCGTCCCACGAACTCGTCTGCAAAGCCCGCTGAGCGCAACGTCATCGCGGTTTCTCATACCGTCAGTGTCGCAGAACGCGCCACGCGTTACGGACATGTGGGGGCGGTGATCTGGCTCACTGGGTTGTCGGCTTCAGGCAAGTCCACCATGGCGATGGCGCTGGAACGCGCGTTGTTTGCGCGCAGCTGGTCGACCTATGTGCTGGATGGAGACAACCTGCGCCACGGGCTGAACGCCGATCTGGGATTCAGCCCCAAGGATCGCAGCGAAAACGTGCGACGCATTGGCCGAGTGGCTGCGCTGTTTGCCGACGCTGGGCAGATCTGCATCAGCGCCTGCATCTCCCCGTTTCAGGAAGACCGCGCGGCAGCCCGCACCGCCGCACAACCACACCGCTTCATCGAGATCCATGTCAGCGCCGACCTGAACACCTGCGAAGGCCGCGACCCCAAGGGTCTATACCGCAAGGCGCGCAGTGGCTCCCTCCCAGGTTTCACAGGCATCGACAGCCCCTACGAGGTGCCGCACCAGCCCGACTTGGTGCTGAACACGCAGGCGAATGACATCGCTACGTGTCTGCGTACTCTTGAAACGCTGGTCGTGGCGCAGTGTCAGGTCAGGTGATCTCTCTACCCTTGGGCTTTTCTGCGCCCAAGTCTGCTCCTAAGCAACCGTCCGCCCAGCACTTCCCGCTCCGGCGAAGACATCCCTACGGCTCCTTTGGCGATGCGCCGCACGCCGATGCACAAACACCCCTGCCGCCACAATCACCAACGCCGCACCGCCCGTGGACAGCACCAGTGGTCGGTACCGATCCACAAACAGCATCACCACCAAAGCGACGATGATGAACACGATCACCAGATACGTGAGCCAGGGGAACAGCCACATCTTCAGGCGGATCTCGCGGCCTTCGGCTTCTAGTTTGCGGCGCATCTTGAGTTGGGAGAAGGCGACCACGAGGTAAACCAGCAGCGCGATCATCCCGGTGGTGTTCATCAGCATGTCGAGGATGTCGCGCGGGCGCAGGGAGTCGAAAAAGTTGAGCACAGCGATGCCGACGGCCATGACGCAGGAGGCGATCACGGCGTAGATCGGCGTGCCGTTGCTGCGGGTGAGCTGCAACGCGGCGGGTGCATCGCCGCGCTTGGCGAGCGAATACAGCATGCGCGAGCAGGTGTAGTGGGCGGAGATGAAGCAGCTGCTGACCGAGGTGAGCACCACGCCGCTCATGATCCAGCGTGCGCCGGGAACACCGAGCAGCTCCAGCGTGCGGCGGTAGGCACCGTAGCCGGATTGGCCAAGCAGCGGGTCGTTCCAGGGCACGAGACAGACGATCAGAAAGATCGAGCCGATGTAGAACAGACAGATGCGCCAGACCACGGAGTTGGTGGCGCGCACGATCTGATCGGTGGGGTTCTTCGCTTCCGATGCGGCGATGGTGACGATCTCGGCACCGAGAAACGCGAACATCACGCCGAGCAGCGCGACGGCCAACGACTCGATGCCCTTGGGCATGAAGCCACCGTGCGCGGTGAGGTTCGTGAAGCCCCCTGTTTCACCCAGCGGCCAGAGCCTGAACACGGCCAGCACGCCAAGTGAGATGAAGGCGGTGATGGCGATGACTTTGATGAGTGCAAACCAGAACTCAAACTCGCCGTAATTGCGCACCTGCAGGAAGTTCACGATGATGAGCAGAGCCGTCATCAGCGCAGTGAAGACGTTGATGCTCACCATCGGGAACCAGTCGTGCAGGATCATTCCGGCGACATAGCCCTCCCAGGCCATGAGCAGCGTCCAGAACCACCAGTACAGCCAGCCGATGGTGAAGCCGGCCCAGCGGCCAATGGCTTTTTCTGCGTAGGTGGAGAACGAACCGGTATCGGGCGACGAGGTGGCCATCTCGCCGAGCATGCGCATGATGAGGATGACGAGAATGCCGCCCGCCAGATAGGCGAGCACCGTGGCTGGTCCGGCCTGCGAGATGACGCTGCCCGAGCCGACGAACAGCGCTGCACCGATGACGCCCGCGATGGACATCATGGTGAGATGGCGCGTCTTGAGCGCGCTGCTGAGCGCATTGTGGTTGCCCACAGCCTCGGGCGGGCAGGAGCTGGTCTCTGTGGTCATTGGAAGTGCCTCCCTCGTTGTTGTGAATTTGGGGCCTGCCCTTGATGGAGTTCGCGCGCATTGATGCGCACTCTCCTTCAAGGTCTTGCCAAACTGCCGCAAGCAGTCAGCCAACAAATGTAAAAACCGCCCTTCGCCACGTCCATGCACAGATGTGACGCAAGATGGCGGCACTGTGCTGTGCGTAGAGTCGCTACACACAAACCCTGAGCGCCCTTCCGCGGGCACTGCCGCGATGCTGACCCTGCAGCCCTCTTCCTCGACCCCGCTGGTGATGCAGATCACGGAAGGCCTGCGCGCGCTGATCGCCGCGCGCTCGCTCAAGCCCGGGGCCAAGCTGCCGTCGATCCGCGCCTTTGCAGCCGTGCATGCGGTGAGCGTGTTCACCGTTGTCGAGGCCTACAACCGACTGGTCGCGCAAGGGCTCCTGCGCAGCCAGCCGCACGCGGGCTTCTTCGTCCATCGCGTGATGCACGCCGAGCCGCAGAGCGGGCCCAGCGATGCGCGCCATTTACCGGTGTTTGACGCGGACTGGTATCTCCAGCAGATCTTCGAGAACCGGGACTGGCCGCTCAAGCCTGGCTGTGGCTGGTTGCCCGATGAATGGATGTTTGCCGATGGCGTGCGTCGCGGCATGCGCAGGCTGGGTACACAAGGGCTGTCGCTTGGCGGCTATGGCGAGCCCATGGGCCTGCTCGCGCTGCGCCAGACGATTGCGCAGAACCTCGCGCACGACCAGCTCATCGCGGCGAGCAGCGATCAGGTACTGCTCACGCATGGGGCAAGCCAAGGTTTGGATCTGGCAGCACGCAGCCTGATTCGACCCGGCGATGTGGTGCTGGTTGACGATCCCGGCTACCCGAATCTGATGCGACTGCTGCGCTCGCTAGGCGCGCGGCTGATCGGCGTGCCACGCACTCCATCGGGCTACGACATGCAGCGGCTCGAACAGTTGCTCAACACACAGGAATTGCCACGCCCCACAGTCTTCTTCACGCAGCCTCGATTGCAAAGCCCCACCTGCTCGCGTGCGAGTCTGGCGCAGATGCACCAGCTCTTGAAATGGGCTGCGCAACATGACTTCATGCTGGTCGAAAACGACATCTACGCAGACATGGATGCGAGCCATCAACCGTCACTCGCCAGCCTCGATCAACTGGATCGCGTGATCTATCTCGGCAGCTTTTCCAAGACGGTATCGGCCAATCTGCGCGTGGGCTATCTGCTCGCGCGCGAGGACATCGTCGCGCAGCTCACGCAGCGCAAGATGCTCTCGGGCCTGACGAGCTCCGAGGTAGCGGAGCGTCTGGTGTTCAACGTCATCACGGATGGGCGCTGGCGCAGACATCTGAAATCGCTACGCGAACAGCTGGCCGCCACGCATGAGAAGGTCGCACTGGCCTTGCTGCGCCTCGGCTTCGAACTGTACTGCGAGCCGCGCGAAGGCATGTATCTCTGGGCACAACATCCGCAAGTGGCCGACTGCATGACCATGGTGGCCGACGCCGCAAAAGAAGGCATTCTGCTCGGGCTCGGCCGATTGTTCGTCGTGGATGATCAGCCCACAAGCTGGCTGCGGTTCAACGTGGCGTTCAGCGACAACGAGCGCTTGTGGCGGTGGATAGATGACTGGTTGAAGCGCTGAGGTGTCAGCGCAGGATCATGGAGAATCCGCCCGCATCGCTGAAATCCAGACCAGACAGATCGATCAGCTCGCAGCGCAACGCTTGCGTCTCGGTGCAGACGCAGAGCCAGACAGCCGCATCTTCCGCTGTCTTCGCCTGCCATGAGTACGCGTCTGGATCGTCGTTCTGCGGCTGACATTCAAGCCGTGGCAGCAGGTTGAAATCGACGCCGGTTCCGGCTCGCTTGAACCACGATTCTTTCAAATTCCACCACTGCATGAATTGAAGATGGCGTTGCTGTTCGTCGTGGATAAAGTTCAGCTGCTCGCGCTCGAATGGCGTGCAGGCCAGTTCCGCCAACTCGCTCAACGCGCTGCGCGGCTTGCGCGTCAGCACTTCGATATCGATGCCAACGCCTTGTGACGCGGCGGCGCAGGCGATGAGGCCGTGGCTGTGGGAAAGGGAGAGGTGAAGGCCACTGCGCGGTGCGCGCGGAGCCTGCCCGAGCGGGGCATCCAGCGGCCATTGCGCGATCTGCTGCTCATCCCCCGCGAGCAGCAGGCGCAACGCATAACGACAAGCGATGAATTCTTCGCGACGGGCTGGCGTCTGCATCTGCGCCAGCCGGTCTTGTTCCGATGCGGTCAACCAGGTGTCGAACGTGCTGCGTTCGGCAGCGCTCCACATGGCCGACACGGTGGCCACCAACAGCCGGACTGTCGATGTGGCCATCCGCTCTATCACTTGGTCTTGGCGTAGGTGCCCTTGAGCGTGACACCGGCCATGATGTTGCCTGCCGCGCATTGGAAGTTGGAGGGGTCCTTGACCTCGTTGCGCTTGTTGAAGCTGTGCAGGTCCACTACTGCATTCGCGCCCTTTTGCTTGGCGGAATCCTGGAAGGCGATCAGAGCAGACAGAGCAGCCCATTTGCAGGCCGTGGCATCGTCCTTGCCCACGCCGTTGGTCTTCTTGTTGGAGGTGTCTTCGCCCAGCTTGGAGGCAATGGCGGGCGTGCGGGCGCCGGACATGTAGAACTTCACGCTGCCGTCGAGCTTGCCATCGGCCATGCCCATCTGGATCACGTCCTCGATCGGGAACATCAGCGCATCGTTGCGCGCCTGTGCTGCCGTCACGACGCCGAGCGCCAACAATGCCACCATGGCTGTCTTCTTCATGCTCATCTGTTTTCTCCTTGGTTTGGGGTCTCCGACCCGCTGTTGAGTGAATGGTTCGAGGAGGGTACGCCGGGCCTGCCGCAGGCCATGCAGCATCTAATTTTTCCAGCGCCTGAAGATCAACGATGTGTTGATGCCACCGAATGCAAAATTATTGGTCATCACCACATTGGTCTGCACAGCACGCGGCTCGCCCACGATGTAGTCGATGGGTGCGCAGCGCTCGTCCACCTGGGTGAGGTTGGCATTCTGCGCGAACATGCCGTCGTGCATCATCTCCAGCGTCATCCAGGCTTCAAGTGCGCCGCAGGCACCGAGCGTATGCCCCATGAAACCCTTGAGCGTACTGACCGGAACGCCATCGCCAAACACTTCGAACGTCGCAGCCGATTCGGCGATGTCGCCCTGTTCGGTCGACGTGCCGTGCGCGTTCACGTAGCCGATTTCCGTGGCCGAGATACCCGCATCCTCAATCGCCATCTGCATGGCCTGCGCCATGGTGGCCGAGTTCGGATGCGTGACGTGGGTGCCGTCGCAGTTCGTCCCGAATCCGATCAGCTCCGCGATGATGTTCGCGCCGCGTGCCTTGGCATGCTCCAGCTCTTCGAGCACAAAAGTGCAGGCGCCCTCGCCCAGCACCAGACCATCGCGCGCCGCGTCGAACGGGCGCGGCGTGAGTTCTGGCGTCTCGTTTTTCACGCTGGTGGCGAACAGCGTGTCGAAGACCGCTGCCTGCGTCGCGTCCAGTTCTTCGGAGCCGCCCGCCAGCATGGCCACCTGCTTGCCACTCTGGATGGCCTCGAACGCATAGCCGATGCCCTGGCTGCCCGATGTGCAGGCGCTCGAGGTAGTGATCACGCGACCCGTCAGGCCCAGAAACACGGCGATGTTGACAGCCGCCGTGTGCGACATCATCTTGATGTAAGTATTGGCATTGATGCCTTCGGTCGTCTTGTCGGCAATCATCCGGCCAAAGTCACCAATGGCGGCAGGCGTGCCTGCGGACGAGCCGTAGGCCACGCCCATCTTGCCGCTCTTGACCAGCGGGTCGTTCAGCAGCCCTGCGTTCTCGAGCGCGATCTCGCTCACGCGTGTGCCCATCAACGCCACTCGGCCCATGCTGCGCATGGTTTTGCGGTTGTAGTGTGCAGGCAGATCGAAAGCAGGAACGGTGCAGCCCAGTTGTGTGTTCAGGCCCTCGATGTCCTTCCACTCGTGCATCGCGCGGATCACGTTCTTGCCGCTATGCAACTGTGCGCGCACGGTAGCCCAATCGTGGCCCAGCGGGCTCAGCGCTCCGATGCCGGTCACCACGACGCGGCGTTTGCCATTGTGATTGCTGTTCAAGGCGCTCATCCCAGCATTCCTCCGTTGACGGAAATGACCTGACGCGTCACATAAGACGCATCCTGCCCCATGAGAAACGACACCACAGCAGCGACTTCCTCCACCGATCCCATGCGACGCATCGGGATCATGTCCATCGCATGCTCCAGCACTTCCTCGCTCACCATCTCGGTGTCGATCAGGCCAGGTGCCACGCAGTTGACCGTGATGTTGCGCTTGGCCAGCTCGATGGCCAGCGACTTGGTCGCCGCGATCACCCCGGCCTTGGCCGCACTGTAATTGGTCTGCCCGCGATTGCCCATCAGCGCCGACACCGATGCCAGCGTGACGATGCGCCCCGGCTTGCGCCTGCGCACCATGGGCATGACGACGGGATGCAGCACGTTGTAGAACGCATCGAGATTGGTGTGCACCACGGCATCCCACTCCTCGCCACTCATCGCGGGAAAGGCGTTGTCACGCGCGATACCCGCATTGCAGACCACGCCGTAGTAGGCGCCGTGCTGCTCCATGTCGGCTTCAAGCGCCGCTGCGCTGGCCGCGCGGTCCGCCACGTCGAACTGCAACACGCGCGCACTGCGGCCCAGCGCCTCGATGGCGGCCACGACTTCCCTGGCGTGCTCCACGCCGCTGCGGCAATGCACGACGATGTCGTGACCATCGCGCGCCAGACGCAGCGCAATCGCCCGGCCTATGCCCCGGCTGGATCCGGTCACCAGAACGGTCCCCTTGGTGGTCGATTCAGTCGTCATTCCTGTCATCAGCTCTCTGTGTTTTGCAGCGCCTGCACGTAGGCGCCGCCATCTTCGGGTTCGTAGACCGAGATGCGCGCCGTGGCTCGCACCTCCTCATCGGCTCGGATTGTGCAGTCAAACATGCCCAACCCGTTATCGCCCATCAGCTCGCATTGCACACTCACCGTGAGAACGGTGTCCGGCGCGAAGAAGTCGGCGCTGGCATCGTACTTGCGCGTGCCTAGCAAAAAGCCAAGCTTGACCTGCTGCCCCGCCTGCAACGCACGCCACCCGGCCCAGGCCGCCACGGTCTGGGCCATGTATTCCAGCCCAACCCACGCTGGCATTCCTTCGTCCTGCAGATAGAGACCGTCGCGCGGCACCGTCACCTCGGCCACGGCGCTTTCCGCATCAGCATCCAGCAAACGGTCGAGCAGCAGCATCGCACCGCGATGGGGCACGTAGTTCTCGATGGGCAAAAATTCCTTCATCACCAACTCGTCAACCTCATCCATTCCGTTTCAACCAGCCGCAAACAGCAAGGCACAGTTGCTGCCGCCAAATGCAAAAGAGTTGCTGAGCACCGCCCTCGCGCTGCGGCCCAGTGCCGTCTGCGGCCCCACAATCTGCAGCAGGGGCAGGCTCGCATCGGCCGCGCCATCCCAGCAATGCGCGGGCAGCTTGCCCAGCGGATTGTCGTGCAGCACATGCCAGCAGATCGCCGCTTCCAGCGCACCGGCCGCGGCCAGCGCATGGCCGGTCAGCGGCTTGGTCGAACTGGCCGCCGCACCCATACCGAACAGCGCATGCACGGCTAGGCTCTCCATCGCATCATTGTGCGGCGTAGCCGTGCCGTGCAGATTCACGTAGTCAATATCGGCGGCCTGCATGCCCGCGCGATCCAGCGCCTGCTGCATGGCAGAGATCGCACCGCGCCCCGTCGGATCGGGCGCGGACATGTGGTGCGCATCCTGGCTCTCGCCCCATCCCGCGAGCCGCACCGGCCCGCTCTCGCGCGTCATCACGAAAAAGGCTGCCGCCTCGCCGAGATTGATGCCGCAGCGGTTCGCTGACAGCGGATTGCAGCGCTCGGCGGACACCGCCTCGAGCGCGCTGAACCCCGCCACAGTGAACGCGCTCAGCGCATCCACCCCCCCCGCGATCACCACATCGACCATGCCACTGACCAGCAACCGCGCGCCGCTCGCGAGTGCCTTGGCTCCTGACGAGCAGGCTGTCGACGTCGCATGCACTGGCCCCCTGATGCCCAGATGTTTGGCGAGAAACCCGGCCACATCGCCCAGCTCCTGCACCGTGTAGTCAAAGCCCTCGGGAAACGCACCCGCGTGTCGATACGCATCGGCCGCGAGAATACCCTCGTCAAGCCCGCCCGTGCTCGTGCCCACGATCAGCGCCACGCGCTCGGCAGAGAAGCGCTCGATCAGCGCATCGATCTGCGGCTTGAGCGGCTGCATCGTCGCCCAGGCCAGCGCATTGTTGCGCGAGCGTTGCGCGAGCGCGGTAAAGTCGAGCGCGGGCAGCGCGATGTCGCTCGGCAGACAGCCCAACGCCAACGCACGGCCCGGCGAATACTGCTCGGTCACGCGCAGCGTCTGCGGATCGGCATCGGCAAACAGCCGCGCGCGCATCTGCTCGGCACTTGCGCCCAGCGCACTGATCGCCGAGACGGCATTCAGATAAACGGGAGGTCGCTCCATCTTCATCACTGCCCCGCCTTGTTGCTACAGAGATCGGCACCGCCCGGCGTGTCGATGCGCAGCGACCAGTTGCCCTGCTGGTAGACCACCTCGAGCGCGTTCGCATCGAGATAGCGCACCTTCACCCGCTGCGCTCCCGCGTATTTCAGCACGCGCTCATTTGGTGTCGCGACAAGCGTCCATTGTGCGGGCAAAGCGCGCGAGATCTCCGCCTCGGGCCAGAACGCGAGTTGCACGTCGCTCAGCACCTGCTCGGGCTTGAGCACCGCAGGCCACCAGCGCGAGAGCTGCGGGTCGAGCTTGGTGCCATTCCAATCCAGCGTGCCGACCATCTGGCCAAGATTCAGAATCGCCAACCGCATGCTGCCCGCATCGACCTCCAGCAGCGCATCCAACTCCTTGGCCGACTGCCCCGGCGGCTGCACCGTCAGGCGCTGCTGCACCGCTGCGGCGCAGCCCAGCGCGGACGGAGCCAGCGCCAGCCATGGAGAGCCCACTTGGCCCGCAGACTCGGCATCGACCTGCTGGCGCGGCACGGATGTGCAGCCCGCCAGCAAGGCGGCAAGCGCAATGCCAGTGAGCCACGGCGCGCGCACCAAGCAGGTCTTTGGCAAGGTCACGCAACCGCCTCTTTGACCTGCTGCTGGCAGAGTTCGCGCAACACGTTGAGGCGACGCTGCGGTTCGGCCACATAGGGGTTGGCCTTGTCCCACGCATAGCCCGCGAGGATCGACGAGATCATGCGGCGGATTTCCGGGCTGTGGCGCTCGTGGAAGATCACGTCCTGAAAGCCCCCCTCATACCAGCCCGACACGAACGCGCGGAAGGTATTCACGCCCGCCTGCAGCGGTACCGCGTAGTCGGCTTGCCAATCGACGGCCTCGCCGTTCCATGCGCGCGCGATGCACTTTGCGGCAAGGCTTGCCGACTTCACCGCAATCGTCACGCCGCTCGAGAACACCGGATCGAGGAACTCGCCTGCGTTGCCCAGCAGCGCAAAGTTCTTGCCCCAGAGCGACGTCACGTTTGCCGAATAGCCCGTGAGCGTGCGGCCCGGTGTGTCCCACACCGCGTTGCGCAGCACATGCGAGAGCGACGGCGTCTCGGCAATGATCGCGCGCAGGCGTTCCACTTCGGTACCCTTGTATTGCGACAGATATTCGGGCGTGCCGACCACGCCCTGTGAGCAGCGGCCGTTGGAGAACGGAATGGTCCAGAACCACACGTCGTGGTGCTCGGGATGCACGCTGATCAGAATCTTCTGGCGGTCCATCTCGCCGAGAGCAATGCGGTCCTCGACGTGGGTGAACAGCGCGCCGCGCACCGGAAAATCCGACGGCCGCTCCAGATCCAGCATGCGCGGCAGAATGCGCGCAAAGCCGCTGGCGTCGAGCAGATAACGCGCCGTCACCGTGTATTCCTCGCCCTGCTCCGACCGCACGCGCACCACCGGCTGCTCACCGCTCACGTCGACGGCTGTCACCACGTGGCGATAACGGATCTCCGCGCCCGCCTTCTCGGCAGCATCGGCCAGCACCTTGTCGAAATCGCCGCGCTGCACCTGGTAGGTCGTGCCCCAGCCCTTGGAGAACTTGTCGCGGAAATCAAAAGCCGTGGCCTGCGCGCCCTTGGCGAAGGCCGCGCCGTTCTTGTACTGAAAACCCGCCTCCACCACGTCCTGCAGCATGCCGGCTTCTTCGATGTACTGCATGCTTTGCGGCAGCAGGCTTTCGCCGATCGAGAAACGCGGAAAGGTTTCCTTCTCGAGGATCAGCACCTTGCGCCCCTGCTTGCGCAGCAGCCCCGCCGCCACGGCACCCGAAGGCCCCGCGCCGATGATCAGGATTTCAGTCTGTTCGACCTTGACGTTGTCCATAACTACCCTCACGCTTTCTCTTTGGTTTTGGGCGAGGTGCCCTCTATTGAATTCGAGACTGTAGCCGCAGAGGCCTGCGTGGCGCCATCGCGCACGGCACGAAACAAGGGCGCGAGCAGCAGCACGATGGGCAGGCCGATCATCAGCGTGACGCCAAATGCGCGCAGCGCTGGCGTCTGCGACAGGCCGAGCAGCCCGAACGACAGCCAGGTGCTGCCCGCGCCGATGACGACCGCGAGCCAGGCCTGGGGATCGTCCTCGTGCTCCTGCAGATAGATGCCGTAATCGATGCCCACGCCGAGCAGCAGCATCAGCGCGAGCACGTTGAAGAGCTGCCAAGGCTCGCCCATCAGCGACAGAATGATGACGACCGCGAGGCTGGCCAGCACCGTCGGCAGCCACGCACGCCAAGCGCTGCGGCCAAAGCGGATGCACAGCGCCGCGAGCACCAGGACATGGCCGAGCGCAAGCAGTTCGGTCATCGAGATGCGGTAGCGCTTGAGCAGCCCGGAAATCTCGGCGGGCTTGTCCACCCAGGTCACGCCGTCCAGACCCTCTGCAGCGGCTGACAGCGCGGGCAACGCCGCCTGCCCGCGCACGCCGCGCAACATCACCATGCTGCGGAATACGCCCTCCCGCTCACCCAGCCACAGCGGCCTGGCGGCGGCCGAGATCGGCTGTGCTAGCCATGCCTGCACCGTGAGCGGACCTGCAGCAGCGGAAGTTTCGGGTGCGAACGATTCGCCCAGTTGCGCGTTCACACCGTCGAGCACCACCTTGTTCGCATGCCGCACCAGCGCCGCATTGTGCGCCTGCGTCTGCGCCGAAGGCACCCAGTCGGACACGGCGCTGTAGCCCGTGAGTTCCTTGGTCACGACCAGCGCATCGAGCCGCTGCTTGAGCGTTTCTTCGCGCTGCAGCACCTCTTCGGCATTCGCGCCCTTGACCAGATAGAACTGAGCCGGGCTCGGCAGGCCGAGCATCTGCCCAACCTGCATCTGCTGCGCAATCAAACTCGGCGAACTGTTCTGCAACTGACGCACGTCGTCCATGTGGTTGAGCAGATGGCCTCGGGCGATCCACAGCAGCGCCAGCGCACACAGCGCAATCGACCATGGCAGCGCCCCGCGCCAGCGCGGCCACCAGCCAAGCGTCTTGCCGATGGAGAGCGCCGCGCGGCTCTGCGGCACGCGGCCGCGATCCAGCCACGGGAACCAGCAGATCACCGTCAGCATCGCAGCCGCGAGGCCCACCACCGAAAACAGCGCCATCTGCCGCAGCCCTGGAAACGCCGCCATGCCGAGCGCGATGTAGGCAATCGCACTCGTACCAAGCGCTAGCCACAATGCGGGCAGCAGGCCGCGCATCAGTGCATGTGGCTTACGGTCCGGCGCACCCTGACGCGATGCGAAATAGTGAATCCCATAGTCCTCGGCCACGCCGACCAGACTCGCGCCGAACACCAGCGTCAGCAGATGCACCTTGCCGAAAACCAGATCCGTCACGCTGAGCGCCACCGCGCAGCCGATCAGCAGTGAGGTGCCCACCAGCAGCACCGGTCTCAACGAGCGAAACGCGATCCACGCGAGCACCAGCACGCCCGCAAGCGAGCCCCAGCCAATCACGTTGATCTCTCCACTGGCCTGTACCGCAGCGGCTTCGGCATGCAGCGGCACACCGGCCATGATGAGCTTGGCATCTGGCGACTGCTTGCGCACCTCGCCCAAGGCATGCTCCATCGCCGAGCCGATCACCGGGTTGCCCGACAGGCTGAAGGCCGATCCATCGAGCGCGTACTGCATCACCGCCCACTGCTTGCCCTCGGCCGCGACCCACAGTTCGGAATCGCGCGGCCGCGCCTGGCTCTGCGCCGCGCGCGCCGACCACCACTGTGTCCACAGCCCTAGCGGATCATTCACCCAATCGGTCAGCCGCGCCTGCGTCGCCGGTTGATAAAGATCCTGCAGCGCGCGCTGCACCAGACTTTCATCGCTGGCCTTGGCAAGCTCGTCACGCTGCTGATTCGCAAGCAGGTTCGCGCGCCACGGCTGGTAGAAAGCGAGCGCCGACTGCATCGACGATTCGCGCGCAATCGCCTCTTCCTTGAGATGCGCCGCCGTCTGCGTCTTCAAGGCGGCGCGGAAGGTCTGCGCCGCCGCGCGCGTCTCGTCCCATTGCGGCGTGCCGAGCAGCACCACGATCTGGCGCTGCATCTGTTCAGAGAGCTGCTGCGTCGCCATCGACACATCGGGCGCCTGCTCGTTGAGCGGCAGGAGCGCAAGCACATCGGTGTCGATACGCCCCTCTCTCCAGAACTGGAACTGGTGCACGCACACCGCGAGCACCACCAGCACCCAGGCCAGCGCAGCCACGCGCCAAAGCCTGCCTGCGGGGCGTTCCATCTTTGCCAGGTCGTGAGAGGCGCGCGTCATTCAGTTCTATTCAATCCATCAACGGAACAACGCGACATCGACATCGCGCAATGCCTGCTCGGCAGTCGCATCCTGAATACGGATGACGCTGCTGTCACCGCGCGCCTCCTGCAGCTTCACTTCGCGAACAAAGGCCCCGCCCTGCAGATCGACCGAGGCCAGCCACTGCGCGAGCATCGGGTCGCGCGGCACGAGATGCATCTGCCAACCGCTGGCCTGTGCCTTGCCGGACACCTCGAAGAACTGGCGCAGCTGCACCAGATCAGCCGACATCACGGCAAACAGCATCGCGTTCACGGTGCGCAGCACGGGCTCGTCCTCGGCGCGCATCTGCATGCTCACCTCGCCATCACCGCGACGCGACTGCAGGCTGTCGGGCTTGACGATCAACGTCGATTCGAACGGCTTGAGCACATGCCAGACGATGCCCTTGTTCTTCGCCACCACGAACTCGCCGGAGGAACGCAGCGGCTGCTTGAAGCCCTTGATGCTTTTTTCCTGCTCGAATTTGCCGCGCACCACCGGCGCGTCCTTGAGCTGTTGCTTGACCTTGTCGAGCAGGTCTTGCGTAACCTGATCTTTCGCCGCAGCAGGTCCGGGCTTTTCAGCGAACGCGGCGGGCACCACAGCCAGCAGCGCTGCCCACACCACACTTGTCTTCACGAATGACTTCATGGCTGCACCCCCAGTCGTTCCCACAGCACCGGCGGGCAGACAAAGCACATCTCGCGCGTCTGCATATCCACCGCCACCTGGATCGTGTAGGCCGTGTTGATCTTCTGACCGGTCTCCGCATCGCTGATCACGTAGTCGATGCGCAGGCGGTTTTCCCATTCGGTGATGGTCGAGCGGATCTTGAGCTTCTGCCCGAAGGTCGCGGGCCGCACGTACTTGAGGCGCATGTCCACCACCGGCCAGCCAAAGCCCGAATCGCGCATGCGTGGGTAGTCGTAGTTGAACTTGGCGAGCAGCGCGCTGCGTGCCAATTCGAGAAAGCGCACATAGTTGCCGTGGTAGACGATCTCCATCACGTCGATGTCGTAGAACGCGGGCGTGACTTCGATCTCGCAGGACAGGCGCTCGCGCGACGCGAGTTCTTTTTCAGTCGACATACAGGCTCCAGGCTTGGGCGCGGATGTCGGCGAGCAGTCGCTGCAGATCCTTGTCGAGCGCGCGGTCCACTTCGACCAGCGCAATGCGTTCGGCGAGGTCGGCGATCCACGCACGCATCTCTTCGCCAATCGGCACATCGGGCTGGATGCGCTCACGCAGCGGCACGGCCTGGCGCGCGGCAATCAGCATCGCGGCGATGACCTGCTCGGTGAGTTCGAGCACCCGCAGCGCATCGCGCGCAGCAATCGTGCCCATGCTCACCTTGTCCTGGTTGTGGCACTCGGTCGAGCGCGAGAAAACCGACGCGGGCATGGTCTGCTTGAGGGCCTCCGCCGTCCACGCCGATGCGCTGATCTGCAGCGCTTTCAAACCGTGGTTGATGGCCTGCGTGCGGCCCTGCGCGGCCGACAGGTTGGACGGCAGGCCCTGGCTGTAGCGCGTGTCGACCAGCAGCGCGAGCTGGCGATCCAGCAGATCTGCCACGTTGGCAATCGTGTTCTTGAGCGTGTCCATGGCAAGCGCGACATGTCCGCCGTAGAAATGACCGCCGTGGAGCACGCGCTCCTGATCGGGTTCGATCAATGGGTTGTCGTTGGCCGAGTTGAGTTCGCCCTCGATCAGCTGGCGCAGAAACGGCAGCGCGTCTTCGAGCACGCCGATCACATGCGGCGCGCAGCGCAGCGAATAGCGGTCCTGCAGGCGGTGCGAATTGCGCAGCGGCGCCTCGGCCACCAGATCGCCGCGAATGCGTGCAGCCGCGCGCTGCTGGCCCGGATGCGGCTTGGCCGCGAACAGCGTCTCATCGAAGTGGTGCGCATTGCCCGCAATGCCGACCACGTTGGCGGCCGTGATGCGACACGCAAGGCGCCCTACATAGTCCGCGCGCTGCCACGCAAGGCAGGCCAGCGCGGTCATCACCGCCGTGCCGTTCATCAGCGCCAGACCCTCCTTGGGACGCAGCCGCAGCGGCGTCGCGCCGGTCTGTTCCAGCGCCTGCGCTGCGGGCACGATCTGGCCGCGCCACATCACATCGCGCTCGCCACAGAGCACTGCCGCCACATACGACAGCGGCGTGAGATCGCCGCTCGCGCCCACCGAGCCTTCGGCAGGAATGCAGGGCAGGATGTCGTTCGTGATCAGATGCTCGAGCTGCTTGAGCAGCGCCCAGCTCACACCCGAGAGCCCGCGCGAGAGCGATGCGAGACGACAGGCCAGCACGGCGCGCGTCTCCACATCGGTCAGAATGCGGCCCGCGCCGCAGCCGTGGTAGGCATAGAGATGGTGCGGCAAATCGGGGATCAGCTCGGGCGGAATCTCCACCGTGCAGGAGTCGCCGTAGCCAGTCGTCACGCCATAGACCACGCCGTCTTCGCTGAGCAGCCGGTCGAGAAAATCCGCGCCGCGCTGGATGCGCTCGCGAAACGCTGGATCGGGCGAGAGCTGCACCTTGGCTCGCTGATGTGCAATCGCCGTGATCTGCTCGATCTGCAGCGGACTGCCATCAAAAATGATGAGCGCCGGAGTCGCGTTCTGTGTCATGCCTGTCATCTTCTATCGTTGTGCGGGAGCGTCAGCAGCCTTGTCGTCGGCCCGCTCCGCCTGCGCCCAGAAAGGGAAAAAATTGAACCAGTCGAACGGTGCCTTCGCAAGGCGTTCCTCGACCGCGCTGGCGTATATGCCCGCGTATTGAGCCATCGCCTGCTCGCGCCGTCCGCGCGGCAGCTCGACCTGCGCGGCCAGCTCGGCGATGCGCAGCGCGTAGCCATCGCCATTTCCATTAGCCGTGTGCGTGCAGGTCATGAGAAACAGCGGGCACTTGAGCAGCGCGGCGATCACATAGGGGCCGCTCGGAAACGCCGCCTCGTGGCCCAGAAACTGAGCCGATGTGGTCTTGCTCTTTTGCACCGGCACGCGGTCACCCGCAATCGCAATGAACTCGCCCTGTGCCACGCGCTCGGACAGCATCATCGCAGTCGCCGCATTGAACTCGGTCACCTGCAGAAAGCACACCTTGCTCTCGGGCGCCAAGCGGCGCAGCACGCGGTTGAACTGCTCGGCATGCTTGGTGTGAACCAGCACGTTCAGGCGCAGTCCCTTGCGCTGCTCGGCCAGCACCTGGCATAGCTCAATGCAGCCCATGTGCGCGGTGACGAACACGCCTCCCTGCTCGCGCGCGATAAGCGCGAGAATCGCCTCATGGCCCATGAAGTCCACACGCGACGCAGGATAGCTGCCCGAAATCGCCAGCATCTTGTCGAGGATGACCTGCGCGAACATGCGGAAGTGCTGCAGGCTCTGCCGCCAGCCCGGCGTAGATTTCCACAAGCCATGCGCCTGCTGCATGCGCTGCAAATACTCGAGCGACGAGCGCCGCGCAATCGGCTTGCTGAGCCAGTAATAGGTGACCACCGGATAAAGGCACAGCAGAAACGGCCAGCGCCCCAGCACCCGGTGCACATGAAACAGCAGCCACATGCCCGCCACGAACGTGCTCTCGCCGATCTGCGCCCAGTGCGTGGTGGCAGCAGATTCGTTGGCGGATGAACGATCGTTCGCGCCGTGCATCGATGAACTCATGTGAGCGCCCCGCTGCGCCGCCGTCCGGTGAGCTTTCGCGCCAGCAGCACGGGGCTGCGCAGCAGCATGCCCGCGAACAGGCGCGCGTGCATTTTGGAGATCAGCACGTTGTCGCGCAGCACGCGGAAATGCGAGAGCCCGTCCTGCGGATAGGTCACGCGCGTGAGCTGGTTCACGAACGGCACGCCATGCCAGTGCATGCGCACGAGGATCTCCGGATCGAACTCCATGCGCTTGCCGATGCAGGCGCTGTCCACGGCGCGCAGCGCGTCCGCGAGCGGGTAGACGCGAAAGCCGCACATTGAGTCGCGGATGTCGAGCGACAGCGTGTTGATCCACACCCAGATGTGGGTTGCATAACGGCCATAGAGCCGCGCCTTGGGCACGCTCTCGTCGTAGATCGGTGCGCCGCAAATCATGGCATCGGGATGCTGGCGCGAGGACTCGGCGAAGGCCGCAATGTCACCGGTCGCATGCTGTCCGTCGGCGTCGATCTGCACCACGTGCGTAAAGCCGCGTTGCTGAGCATGGCGCATGCCCGCGATCATCGCGCCGCCCTTGCCCTCATTGACGGCCAGGCGCAGCAGTTCGACGCGCGGTGCGTATTTCACAGCCAGTTCGTCGAGCACGCGCGCGCAGTTCGCGTCGGAGCCGTCATCGACCATGATGCAGTCGAGGCCCGCCGCCAGCACGCCGCGCAGCATGGCGTCCATGGTGTCCGGGTGGTTGTAGACGGGAATGATGGTGACGATGGAATGCGCCATGGTTCATGCACCTTTGAGCAGACGACCGCTGGCATGTGCGCCGCGGCGGGAGGTGAATGCAAACTGGATCGCATCCTTTTCGGGAATCCGCTTGAGCTGCACCTCGACGGTGTCGCCCGGCAGAATCGGTTGCTGGAACTTCACAACCTCGGCACGCGCATAGACCCCCGGAATGTCGAACGCCTGCCGCGCGAGCGTCACCGCCCAGTGCAGCTGCGCGACACCCGGAATCAGCTTGGCCTGCGGGAAGTGCCCGTCGAGCACACGCAGCTCGGGCACCACCTTCAGTTGCACATGGGCCTCCAGCTCGCTGCGGCTCACCCATTGCGGCGGCGGCATCAACGGATCGAACAGGGCCAGCAGGCTTTGCTGCGTGATCTTGCTCTGTTCGTTCATCGGCATGCGCACCACGTAGCGCCAGTTGCGCGGCAGCGCCACGCGCTCGACGACATCGGCCAGCCAGTCACGCAGAGCATGGCCCATGGCCTGGCGGCCGCGCGCAAACAGCGCCTGCCAACCGGCCTCGCTCAACTCCAGCACCATGCCCACGCGGGTAGGCAGGTTCGCACGCTCGATGAGCACGGCGCGTGCGAGCTTCACATGTTCGTGGGCCTGCAGGCGCTGCTCCATCGCGGTGAGTGAGACTCGCTTTTCCGCGATTTTCACGATGCGGTCGGCGCGGCCTAGCAACACAAAGCTCGCCCCGCCGTTCAGCGGCTCGGCGCGGTCCGCCGTTTCCCACCAGCTTGCAGGATCGTCGAGATGACCGGAGCGCACCGCGAGCAGCCCGCCGTCGTTCAAACGCACTTCAATGCCCGGCAGTGTCTGCCAGACATCGCCATGCTCCGCCCGCCTGCGCCATGCGATACCGCCGGTCTCAGAACTGCCGAAGACCTCGGTCGGTGAGCACCCAAGCGTGGCGAGCGCGAGTTCAGCGCCCTGTACCGCGAGTGGTCCGCCCGACGAGAAAACCGCCTTGAGCCGCGTGCGCGCATCGCCCCAGGGCAGATGCTCTGGCAGTCGGCTCAGCATGGCCGGGCTAGAGATCAGCACGCTGCTCCCGGCCTCTGCAAGCTGCTGCAACACATCTTCGGGATAGCGCGCAAAGCGCGTTCCGATCCCGCGCCCCGCCGACAGCGGCCAGAGCACTCGAAACAACAGTCCATAGATATGCTGATGCGACACGGTGGCAAGCACCTGCAGCGCATCCACATCCAGCGCGCCGCCGAATGCCGCCTGCAGGTTGTGCACCTCGGCATCGAGCTGCACGACCTTCTTGACGATACGCTCAGGCCTGCCGGTCGACCCGGAGGTGAACAGAACGAGACGCGCCGTCTGCATGTCGAAGGGCTGCAACGCGCTTTCTTCACGCGGCTCCAAAGCTTCGAGCGCACCCGGCAACAGCCCCGCCGTGGCGCTCACCGTGGGCAGGAGTTGCGCCAGCGTCGAGGGCTGTACGTCGCTGAGCAACACCGGCGTCTTGCCCGCATGCCACGCGCCCCAGAGCGCTGCGGAAAACGCCAACGTGTCCTCAAAATAAAAGCCCACCTCGTCGCCCGCCACGCGCGCAAACGCTGCCTGCCAGCCGCGCACCATGCGCAGCCAGTCCGCATGCGTGATGACGCCGCCATCCACGGTCGCGACCGGATGCCTGTCCGCACCTGTCGCAACCAACGCCACGTCAGCCAGTGCCACGCTCTGCTTCAACTTGTCATTCCTTGTCTGTTGGATTCATTCGATCAGTGGGCGGACGCGCCGCTGCGGCGCACCTGCTGGCGCACCAGCCATTCCACGCCCATCAGGCAGCCCATGAGCACATAGGCAATCAGCCCGTTGTAGAGCGCCCAGACGGCATCGCTGCCATACAGTGCGGTGATGGCCGCAGCCGTGCCGTTGAGCACGAAGAAGCCGCACCACACCTTGGTCACCTTGCGCGTGTAAGCCACGCCGGAGGGCGGCAGATCGGGCTCGTGCAGGCGCGCGAGGCGCTCGACGACCGAGGGCGGATGGAACAGGCTGTAGCCGAACACCGCCAGCATGACGACGTTGACCCACACCGGGTAGAGCTTGACCATCAGCGCATCCTGACTGAGCCACGCGGCCACGCCAAGAATCGCTGCACCGCCCGCCACCAGCCACCAGAACCGCTGGCGCACCGCCAACGCGCGCGCCACGGCCAGCCCCGTCAGCAACAGGGCGAGCCACTGCGGCGGTATCCGTCCGATCGCGGCATACACCACGAGCGGATAGAGCACCGTCAACACGATCAGGGCCCATTTCACCCAGTTGCGCATGCCAAGGCCTTCCTGCGTTCGCGGTCGATCAGGCGGCTTGCTGGTCTTCGTTCACCAGCTTGTGCAGCGCATCGACCACGTCCTGCACGGTGCGCACGGTCTTGAACGCTTCCGCGTTCAGGCGCTTACCGACCAGCGGCTTGAGTTGCACGATCAGATCCACCGCATCAATGCTGTCGATGTCCAGATCGTCGTAGAGCTTCGCCTCGGGCGTGACGCGAGCGGCTTCGATGCTGAAGTTCTCGTCCAGGATGCGGACGATGTGCTCAAAGATTTCCTGCTTGTTCATGGCCGTATCCAATGAGAAAAGAGAGAGTATTGGGGACGCGATGTGCCGTGTCGGCTCACTGCGCCCGATGGCCGGCGACGAAGGCCACCAGCGCGTTGACGCTGCTGAAGTGCTGGCGCGTCTGCTCGGAATCGGCGGACATGCTCACGCCGTATTTCTTCTGCAGCGCGAGGCCCAGCTCAAGCGCGTCGATGGAGTCCAGCCCCAGACCGTTCACAAACAGTGGCTGGGTAGAGTCGATGTCCTGCGGAGCGATATCCTCGAGCGCGAGCGACGAGATGATGAGCTCCTTGATTTCCTGTTCAAGCTGAAGCACGTGAAGGTCCTCTGAAAAGATGGTCGGACAGGTAGTCCGTGACTTGTCGCGCGGCCAGCGACTCATTGCCTGCGGCCACGCAGAATTCTTCGATGTCGATGTCCTCGCGGACCTCGAAAATGAAATGCGGTTTGCGCGCGGGCACCTTCCACCATGGGCGGCCCTTGGGCAGCATCGGCAGACTGGTGTGGATGTGCACCGGCGTGATGTTCACCCGCCCCTTGACCGCCACATGCGCGGCGCCGCGCTGTAGCTTCACGTCACCCACCAGCGGCGTGCGCGTGCCCTCGGGAAAGATGATGAGGTTGTTGCCCTCGGCAAGCGAGCGGTTGCAGTCTTCCACCAACTGCGCGCCGCCGCTGTTGCAGATGAAACCCGCCGCGTGGATCGGCCCGCGCGTGAACGGGTTTCTGAGCAGCGACTCCTTGACGATGCAGTCGGCGCTCGGAATGAACGAGACCAGAAACACCACGTCGATCAGCGACGGATGGTTGGCCAGAATCAGCAGACCCTTGCGATCAAGACGCTCGAGATGGCGCACCTCGTAGGAGATCACGCCAACGAAATTCATCAGACCCACGAAGAAGCGGAAGCTGTGGTGGATCACCGCCTGCGCCGCACGCTTGCGGCGTTCGGCATCGCGGGTGAACAACAACAGAAGCGGATAAACGACCAGCCGAATGAACAGCCCACCGAGGCCGAACATGGCAAAGCAAAAGCCGGTGGCGACAACACGCCAACAGCGGTTCAGACGCTCAAGCATGCAGCCGCTCCCACAGCCAAGCGCCGCCCTCACATCGCTCGCGCGACATGCTCGGCTGATCGGCAGCCAGAAGAAACTGCAGCACGCGCAGGCCATGCGGCAGCACCGGAGCATCTGACGCATCGAAACCTGCGGGCGCATCGGCGATGGCCGACAACGCAAAACCAGGCAATGTATCGGACTTCTGCGTCAGTAGCGCTGCCCACGCAAACTCGGCAAGTGGCGATTCTGTGAAGCTCGCATATTCGCCGGGCAAAGGCTCGTCATAGCAGACCAACAACACATCAGAAGCGCCATCGCCCAACAGCCCCAGCGCTTCGACTACGCCCGCCTCGGGCACGCAGCCTGAAGACGCCACGCAGATCGCATTGGCAGCCATGCCGCGCAAAATGGAATGCTGCGCGCCCACACCGTTGTGCACCGAGAGACCAAAAGCGGTAGGAGACAGCGGCTCGCCAACCACCTGAGAACGCAGCAGCGCGAGCGACTTTTCGGCATCGCCATAACGGGATGCCCAAACCACAGGCAGATCCGTCAGCTGTTCCCGCTGCAGCACGTCATCGGCCACCAGCACAGCCATCTTGGCCAGACGGCCCAGGCGACGGCGCGCCATGGCTGGAACATGGGAGAGATCCAGCACCAACTCCCCGGAAGATACAGAAGGGGACGGCGACGCAGCCCAACGCTGCCACTCGGCGTGCTCGCGCAATCCGCAGGCCACAGCAGCGCTAGCCCGAATGGAAAACTCGACTCTCACACCAACTCCACCATCATCTGTTAGATCTTTGTTTTATGCACTATAGGCATCGCGTGCATCCAGTCACTTCAAGCTTGCAGCCCGACCCCACGCAACGCCACAAGCCAGCACACACTTCGTGTGCAAGCCTCGCCATGCGTTTTTTGCGCACTGCCACCAGTCGACTATCCAAAAGCAACCGCGATTATGCACGGCTATTCAGTTAGAAAGCCCGGACAGGAAGCCCCCTCTTAAGGCTTCAAATTGTACTTTATGAAACAAGATTCAAACCCATTCATCCAACACAATCAAATTCTGTTGCCTCCACCCAATAAATCCCATCATATCAATGACTTATGGATTATTAAAAATCCCTGGATTCTGGATTTCACGAAGCTTACAGGTCAGCAGAAAATGTGAATTTGCATGAATAACATCCCGGTATTTACCCGATATGCCATTGTCGATCCACGGTCGGAAATAAATCAGCCCGAAGCAACGTGCAAACGTCGCTTCGGGCATACATTGAATTTCGGGGCCGGCATGGGCGACTCGCCGATGCCATTCACCCATCAGTGCTCGTACACCTGTTCCCAACTCACGAAACCCTTGACCTCTATTGGATTGCCGCATGGGTCACGGAAGAACATTGTCCACTGCTCACCCGGCTCACCCTCGAATCGCACCTGCGGCTCCAGCACGAACTGCGTGTTCGCCGCCTTCAGGCGTTCGGCCAACTTCAGCCAGTCGGGCTTGAGCAGCACCAACCCCAGATGCGGCATCGGCACCATGTGAGCGCCGACGCGCCCGGTGTTCGTCACCGCAAACGGCTCCCCCAGATGCAGCGAGATCTGGTGACCGAAGAAGTTGAAATCCACCCAAGTGTCCGTGCTGCGCCCCTCAGCGCAACCCAGCACATCGCGGTAGAACTTGCGAGCCTCTTCGAGGTCGGTGACGTGATAGGCCAAGTGAAAAAGACTTTGCATAGTGCGGGCAAAGATACCACCGAAACCGGGGAGTTCGGAGAATGAAATCGCCAGAAGCCAAGCAGGAGATCACTGCTTGCGTGCCGACGGGCAGGCCGACTCGCTCAAGGGCACGAACGCCTTGTCCGCCGGAACCATGCTGATTACCTTGTAGTAGTCCCACGGCGCCTTGGATTCCTCGGGTGATTTCACTTGGAACAGATACATGTCGTGCACCATCATTCCGTCCTCGCGCAGCTTGCCGTTCTTGGTCAGTACGTCCTGCACGGGAAGCTCGCGCATCTTCACCATCACGGCGGAGGATTCCGTCGTTCCCGCCGCCTCGACGGCTTTGAGGTAGTGCCGAACGGAGGAATACGCGCCGGTCTGGCTCATGTTGGGCATGGCGTTGACCTTGGTGAAATACTTTTTCGAGAACGCGCGCGTCTCGTCGTTCAGGTCCCAGTAGAACGCCTCGGACAGCAACATGCCTTGCGCGGTTTTGAGGCCGAGCGAGTGCACGTCGTTGATGTACATGAGCAGCGAGGCGAGCCTCTGCTTGCTGTCCGGCTTGATGCCGAATTCGCGCGCCGCTTTGATCGAATTGACCAGATCGTTGCCGAAGTTGGCGAGCCCCACGACATCGGCCTTGCTGCTCTGCGCCTGCACGACGGCGGAGGAAAAATCGGTGCCGTTCAATGGATGCTTGGCCTCGCCGATGACCTTGCCGCCCACCGTCGCTATCGCCTGCGTGGTGGCGCGCACAACATCCTGCCCGCCGGAATAATCTGCCGCGATGAAGAACCAGTTCTTGCCGATGCGCTCGGCCGCCGCCTTGCCCACGGTGTTTGCGAGCGCGTAGGAGTTGTACGCCCAGTGCGCCACCGTTGGGCCGCACATGTCTCCAGTGATGCGGTCGCTGGCCGGGCCGCTCATCACGAGAATCCGGTTCTTTTCCTTGGCGATATTGAGCACCGCCAGCGCGGCGGCCGAACCGCCCACGTCCTGAATCGCATCCACGCCGTTGTCATACCATTCGCGCGCCTTGGCCGCCGCCGTGTCAGCCTTGCTTTGATGATCGAACGTGAGCAGTTCGATCTTGCGCCCGAGCACCTTTCCGCCCCGCTCGTCAATGGCCATCTGCGCGGCGGTGATGCTGCCCTTGCCAGTGATAGCGGAGTAGACGCCTGACTGATCGACGATCATGCCGATGCGCACGGGTTGCGTGGACGGCGTGATTTGAGCGTGTGCCTGTAGACCGACTGCGGACAGCAGCGCGGTACATGCTGTCATGCACCAATGGGGAGGCGCATGGCGTTTGCCATTCTTCGGATTCGTCATGTTGTCTCCTTGATTTCTGGATAGGTTCGCTCACGGAATCTCTACAAACACCCACTACACGTTCAGCACTCTGGATTCCCGAATCATCTTGTGCCAACGCTGGCGCTCGTGCTGCAGAAACGCCTCGTATTCAGCCGGACCGTGCCCGGTCACAGTCACGCCCTGTTTCTCCAATTGCGGACGCACCTCGGCACTCAACACCTGTTTGACGGTGACCTGCCCCAGCCGGTCGACGATGGCCTGCGGAGTCTTGTGATGCACGAAGAAGCCGTTCCAGATGGGCGCGGCGAAGCCGGGATAGCCCAGCTCGGCGACCGTCGGAATTTCAGGCCATGAGCTCATGCGTCGCTCGCTGATCGTCGCCAGCACGCGCAACTTGCCCGCCTGCACCTGCGCGCGCGTGAACAGCGCAGTCATCATCCCCACATCGATACGGCGCTCGAGAAGATCCGGCAGTGCCGGTGCCTCGCCCTTGTAGGGCGCGTGGATCATCTCGACACCACTCAGCTTCGAGAGATATTCCATCGCCACATGCAGCGGCCCGAGAGGCCCGGTGGACATGTAGCGCACCTCGCCACGGCGCTTCTTCGCATCGACAAGCAAATCACCCAGCGTCTGATACGGACTGTCGCTGGCGACCGCTAGCACGTAGTCCACATTGCAGATCGACGCGACCGCCGCAAAGTCTCTCTGCGGCCTGTAGGCGAGATCCGGCATGGTGTGCTCCAGCACGATGTTGGTGCCCACGCCACCCATGAGAATGCTGTAGCCATCCGCCTCGCCCTTGGCGACGCTGGTGGCACCGATGGCCCCGGCCGCGCCCACCTTGTTGTCGACGATGACCGGCTGAGCGAGCGGTCCCTCAAGCACCTTGGCCAACAACCGACCGAGTACGTCGGTCGCACCACCAGCCGCAAACGGCACGACCAGTTTCACCGGCTTCGATGGATAGGCCTTGTCGGCCCAGGCCACGCCGTGGGCGAGCAGACTGGAACACATCGCGCCCGCTCCAACGATACCTGCCTTTGTCATCCAATGGCGCCGTGATGCATTCACGTCCTCGCGCACCGATCGATCTGCGCCCATCTCTTCTCGCTTGTGTACTTGCATGACGCTGTCTCCTTTGATTGTTGGGGATTGCCTGACTACAGTCGGGTCGCACTGATGGTCAGACCTCCATCGATGTGCAGCGTCTGCCCCGTGATGTAGCCCGACAGCGGGTGCAGCAGAAAAGCAATCGCGTGGGCAATCTCTTGCGGCTCTGACACCCGCTGCAACGGCACCGCTGCCAGCAACGCCTTGGTCTGCGCGGATTCCGGCGGGCTGGCTTGCTTGAACAGCTCAGTCGCGACCGGCCCCGGCGCGATGACGTTGACGGTGACATTGCTGCCTGCCAGCTCCAGCGCCCAGGTGCGACTCATACCGATCACCGCCGCCTTGCTGGCGCTATAGGCCGTGCGGTTGGGCTTGCCGAGCGCCGCGCGCGACGAGATGTTGACGACCCGGCCAATGCCCGCTGCCACCATCCCCGGCATCAGCGACTGCAGGCAGACCAGCGCCGCATTGACGTTCACCGTCATCGCCTCGTTCATGTCAGCCACGCTGGTCTGTGCGATGTTGATGGTGTGCGCAAGCGCCGCGTTGTTCACGAGTCCGTAGAACGGGGCTTCCCTCGCAAGCCCGTCCAGTACTTGCCGCGTGCTCTCGAGGTCCATAAGATCGCAGCACACGAATCGCTCATCCGCAGTCGCATCGCTTGGTCGGGTCCGCGCCAGACCGACCACGTCGTAGCCGCTGCTCGCCAAATAGCGCATGGTGGCGCGACCAATGCCACGACTCGCACCGGTCACCAGCACGCGTTGATTCGATTTCGGGTTCATGCAACACCTCGCAGCCATTGACGACCAATGATGGATTTCTGCACCTCTGTGGCGCCCTCGTAGATGCGCATCGGGCGGATCTCGCGATACAGCCGCTCCACCACCGTGCCGCAGGTGATGCCCAGCCCGCCCCACAACTGCACCGCTGCATCCACTACCTGGAATCCCGCCTCCGTGCCCTGCATCTTGGCCATGGCCGCCTCGGTGGAAATGCGCACACGGCGCACATCGCGCATCCACGCGGCCTTGTGCACCAGAAGCCGCGCGGCTTCGAGCTGCGTCGCCATGTCCGCCACCTTGTGGCGCACGGTGTCCATCTCCGACATGGCGCGGCCGTACAACTGCCGTGTGGTGACACGCGCCACGGTTTCATCGAGTGCACGCTGCCCGATACCCAGTGCCGCCGCGCCCACCGAACTGCGAAACACATCGAGCACCGACATCGCCACCTTGAATCCATCTCCCGGTGCGCCGATGAGCCGGTTGGCCGGAACCCGGCAGCCCTCAAAATGGATCTCCGCGAGCGGATGCGGCGCGATGACGTCGATCTGGCGATAGATGATCAACCCCGGTGTGTCCGCATCCACAAGCAGTGCGGACAGCGCCCCTGCACCCTTGCCCTCCTCGGTGCGCGCCAGCACCAGATAGAAGTCCGCAATGCCGCCGTTCGATATGTAGGATTTCGCACCGTTGATCACGTATTCATGACCATCGAGCCGCGCGCTCGTGCGGGTGGATGCGACATCCGATCCCCCGTCCGGCTCGGTCACAGCGAAAGCCGCCACCTTTTCACCACTCGCGCAGGCACGCACATATGAAGTCACCACCTCCGGGTCGCCCTTCTGCCACAGCGCCGCAGAGCCTATGCCCTGCATGCTGAACACAAAATCGGCCAGCGGTGCGTAGTAGGCCAGGCACTCGCGCACCAGACAGATCGAGCGCAGATCCACCCCGGGCTCGCCTGCTTCCACCGGCAATGCGTTGGGCACGGCGAGGTCCAGAATTCCCTCGGCCGCCAGCGACTCCAGCCAATACGCGCATTGCGCATTGAGGCTCGCTTCGGATTCGTCCTGCAACACGGGGCGATTGCGAGCGATCCAGCGGTTGAGTGCGGCCACCACATCGGCATGCCGCTCCGAGAAGAATGGGATATCAGGCAAAGACCAATGCGGTTTCACGTCGTGCTCTCCTTGTCCAGCATCGACTGCGCCAGATCGCGCAGCTCGTTGCGTTTGACCTTCTTGCCGTTGGGGCCCATCGTGTAGGGGAAACCTTCCATGCGGATGATTCGTATCGGCACCTTGTATTTGGCGATCTGGCGCAGCAGCTGATCCTTGATGAGCGCCTCGTCGACCACCTGCGTGCCATCCACAATGACAAAGGCCACTGGCCGAGAACTGCCCGCCGCCTGCACGGCTACCACCTGGCAAGCACTCGCACCACTGACCGCGAGAACCGCCTCTTCAATCTCCGCCGGGTTGACGAGAAACCCGCCGATGCGCAGCACATCCCCCAACCGCGAGATGTGCGTGAACCCGCCATCACCGTTGACATAGCCAAGATCACCCGAGCGCAGGAATCCATCGTCGGTGAACGCATTCGCAGTCGCCTCCGGGTTGCCGAGGTATTCCTTCATCATGTAGGGCCCGCGAAACTCCAGCTCCCCGGGCTCCATGGTTGCGCAGACCGTGCCCGTCTCCAGATTGCGCGCGCGCACCTGCACGCTGGCGGTAACGGGAATGCCACCGGACTGCGCGCGGCGCGGCAACTCGGCATTCACGGCCTGATGCGCAAACAGCGCAAAAATCTCGCTCATGCCAAAGCAGCCCACCATGCGCATGCCCAAGCCCTGTGCCCGCGCTGGCAGCTCGTCCAGACCCGGCACGAAATTGGCGTGGCCCACGAACTTGAGGGCGCGCGGCCGCCAGTCGTCTGGCAAGGGAGCAATCAGCTTTTCCACCATGTCGTTGGTGCCGAACATGTGGGTGATCGGTTGCTCGCTCAATGCCCTAGCGGCCAATGCTGGTTCGAACATTTCGTGCAAAACAAGCGTGGCACCTGCCGCCAGAGTCATCATGGCCGCGGTGTAGCCAAACGCGCCGCACATCGGCAACGCGAGCAAGGTGCGGTCGCCCGCTTGCACATCGAAGCCCGGTGCTACGTCCTGCACATGCAACGCGATATTGCTTTGCGCATGCACGATGAGCTTGGGCAGGCTGGTGGTGCCCGATGAGGACAGGATGATGCAGGGCCAACCGGACAGGTCCGGCTTCACTTCACTACCCTCTGGTGATGCATGCATCAACGTATTCCAATCACTCCAGACCGGCGCAGCCCGTGTGTCATTCGGCCGACTCCGTGCCATCTGTCCGAGCGAGTCAACCGACGCGTCGAGCAACCAATGGAGCGAGCCCGCGTGCTGCTGCCATACCATCGAAAGCTGGTTCTCGTCGCTTGCGTTCGGTCCAGCGCTGGATGCTCCCGCATCGACGATGCGCCGGTCAAACGCCAGCGCCTTGGCGCCCGAGCGATCAATGAAGCTTGCGATCTCTTTCACCCCCAGCTTGAGATTGAGGCTGAGCGTGCTCACGCCCAATGATGCGCACGCAAGATGGAGCACGAGCCATCGCGGCGTGTTGGGCAACCAGATGCCCAGCACATCCCCGGCGTGAAGCCCCTGATTGCGCAAGCCTTGCGCGACGCTTTCGATCTGTTCCCGCAGTTGCGCATAGCTCAGCCGCAGTTCACCGAACTCCAGCGCAATGGATTCAGCAGGCGTGCGAGCCAGCAACTCGCAGAGCATGGTTGGTTGATTCATCCCTGCCCCTTCACACGGTGGCCACGGGAGTGAGCGGCGAACCCACCGCACCCGGCAAACGCAGCGCGGGCGCCGTGAGCATGAAGCGATAGCGCCCGGCAGCCTCCAGCCATTGCGCGAGTTCATGCAAATACCACAGCTCGCCAAACGGCATGCCGAGCTTGAAAAGACACAACTCGTGCAATGGCAAAAATGCACAGTTCCCATCCACCGGACGGCCGGGCACGGACTCCACGCCGTAGTTGTCCGCCACCAGACTGGCGGCCTCGCTATCGATCACCCATTGCTGCAGTTCCGGATCGCGGCCATCCAGCACGGCGCAGGTGGTCTCCGGCATGTCGGCCTTGGGCTGCCTGTTGCAGGCGATCAGCAAATCGCTGAAGCCGGTATAGAACGCGACAACATCCCCCTTGCTCACCTCGATGCCATCCTGCCGGAGCACGTCCTTGAGCATGCGTCCGGTCACCAGCGTGTGCCCGTCGCCGAAATGCCTGCGCAGATTGACCAGCACACCGCGCCCCTGAATCGCCTGCTCCGCCAGCCGCTCAACACCAAGCGCCAACGCGCGAGATTGCCCGTCCATGTCAGGCAGATCCTTGGGAGCCAGAATATCGATGCCTGCCTGAAAACCGTTGTAGTACACCAGCTCTTCGATGCCATCTTCATTCACATCGAAATGGCTTCCCACATGCGACAGCGCATCCCACTGCGTCGAATACTGCAGATAGATCTGCGCGTAGTCGTCGCTGACCACATCGGTGTAATTCGGATGCTCCTGCCTGAGTGCGAAATTCATGCCCGGCCCCAACGGTCGGCGCGACGGCTTGATGATCGGTGGATGACGACGGGGATTCAACGCATTGCCCCCCGGAAGATCCAATGGCAAGCTCAGACAGAAGCGCTTACCAGTCTGAATTTCCCGCGCTGCCTCGAGCACCTTGTCGGCCGTCAGAAAATTCAGCCGCCCCAGTTGATCATCCGGCCCGAAATCCCCCCAGTTGGATTGATCCGGTCGACGGGTCCAGCGAGGGGATCGGCCATCTCCCACCACGGGGGGGACATGGGGCAAGTGCACGGGACGGTAAGCGCTCATGACAACTCCAGACAAAGCGTGAGACTGCGTCGCGATCCCAGCCTGCTGCGGCCTGGAACGTGATCGACGGGATCGCTCAAACTATGAATGCGGAGACTTGCGATGACAAAAATGGGCGGCACCAATGTTCACCATATGAACTCGGGGATTCCCGGAGCCCAGAGCCCGGCGAGGTTGGTGCAGGTGCTGCAGCTGGTGGCCGACCATCACGTGCCAGGCGTTTCCATCGCTGAACTCACCAACCTCTCGGGACTTGATCGATCCACCGCCAGACGCATGCTGATGGTGCTTGCGCTGACCGGCTTCGCCGCCAAGGACGCAGGCAGCGGCCGCTATCGGCTCGGTGTGCAGGCCATGCACACGGGCCTCGCGGCCATGGCCAAGCCACCCGTATTCGAGGCCTGCCAACCCGCCATGAAAAACATCGCGCGCCGCACCGGCGACTCGGTCTTCCTCATCATCCGCGTGGGCGACTTCGCACATTGCCTGCATGTGCAAATCGGCGACAAACCGCTGCACGCCCACAGTCTTATGACCGGCCAGATCCGCCTGCTCGGACAGGGCACCGCCAGCCTCGCACTCGCCGCCACGTTGAAAGATCGGGAACTCGCACAGATCCACGAACGCCGTCAGCTCGACTACGAAGCCGCAGGCATCAGCCTGCAACGCCTGATGGACATGGTGCAGCAGACCCGTGCGCTAGGTCACTCCGTCAGCAACAACCTGCTCACGACCGGCGCATCAGGCATAGGCGTACCCATCAAAGTCCAATCCAGCCACAAAGCCGCCATCAGCGTCGCAGCAGACGCTGCACGCATGACGCCCAGACACCAGTCAATGGCGCTGGAGATTTTGAAAGCCGAGTTGGAGCAATCGGGGATTGTGGTGAGCAAGTATGGAAGCCTGCGTTAATTAAGTAGGAAATATGCACGGAAGACATGTCGAACAACGGCCACCGCGCCTGAAGAAGACCTTCACAATCACGCCAGATGTCATCACCCGTAGTTCAACACCGTAGACAGCTTCCAGACAGCGTTTCCACATGAGGGACGATGCACCGACGCCCACGTGGTCGAGCGTTCGAGTTGACAGGTTCAAATCACTTGGCATCACGGACACGGGGCGCACATGCCAATGCGATGCACAACGCAAATGACACGTAAACCGAGACCCGACTACAGCGGCTGTTCGTTCAAGCGCAAGCAGTTATTCAAAGCACCATGCCACTTGTCATTCGCAGAAACAGAAAAGTCGGCTAACTGCTGGGGATTCTTTCTTCAAACGTATCTGTCATTTTTATGTCTGATTTACTATAGAAAAGCGATTTGATTGGCGCGATTGGACTCGAACCAGTTCGGGACGCCTTGTAGATCAACGCTCTAGAGGGAGCTAGCGGGAAAAACGCCCCCGATTTCCCCGTCTATCCCCAGATTTCTCCCACGAAAATCTCCCGCCGATCACTTCGAAATCCGGGGACAAATTAGGCCATCTCCTGTGCCTCACCTTGGTTGCGTTTCGACTCATCGACAAGACCGATGTTGAATTCTTGACTCCGCACTGTAGGTTGTAATACCGCTGACTCTCCAGTTTGCGATTCTGTGCAAATTGAAGGCTCCGTACATCCAGCTGACGGTCAACAACAAGCACAAAGAAAGCATCGAGCGATGGTGTAGTCGAAGTGCGGCAACTTGGAAGTCAATGAAGCGCTCATTTCACCGAGTCATCATCTACTCAAGACTTCTATGAGCTGGCTGAGCTTCAGTCGTCTGAAGAGAGATCACTCAAAGAATTTTTGCTTCCCCGCGCAAATCCAGAGTGCTTTCTGAGACTCCCTATTGAACACGATCACCCAATGGACTACGCTCGTACGTCCCCAAAGAGAGGTTATTAGCTCATGCGACGTATAAATTCGATCTACACCCTCATATTTTCAATATTATTCAATTTTCCGTTGGAGTTAAGAGCCCAGACGTTCGCAGGGACCTGCATGGGGAGCCTGCAAAATGGCTGGCAGCATGAAGTTACTTGCGTAATGAAGCCAAGGCATTTCAGTGAATTTACATACGGCACAGGCTATAGCGGAAATTCAAAAGCGAGTGCAGCAGAGGCAATGGATGCAACGGTAGCCTATTTCTCTCAAGGACGGACAAATATTTGTTCGGTTTCTTGGTCCGTAGACGGCCCACTTGAGCCTTTAACTCTCGATCCATGGATCGAATCAAAACAGTTGCTCTGGGGTCGCCAACCTTACGCAATTCATTGGTTATCCTTCGACAAGGAAAAAGGTGAATGTGTATATTCAAAAGGTGGTGTATACGTATATCAAACACGCTACGCCAATTGCTTTGACCCTGAAAACCAAGAAGACATAGCCAAATGGTCCAACAGTTGGATGACCGACATTGCCAGCAATGTATGCGTGTCACGTAACGTCATAAGGCGAGACTCACTCCCCCAGATGTGTTCAATGGACGGCTCCGGAAATGACAGAAATCGAACCGGCAACACCTTTCCTTCACTTGCCGGGAATCCAGTTCAAATCTCAACTGGCAACAAGATCGAAGCCAACACGGACTACTTTGACAGGCAAGCTGCACCGCTGACGTTCACACGTATTTACAATAGCGGCTGGTCATCTGGAGTAATTCCGACACCTCCAGAATTTTACGGAAAAGGCTGGTCTCACAATCACGAGGCATGGCTTACCAGTTCACGTCAAAATGTAGGAACGAACAAAACATCTAATGCCATATCCCCAAAAAATGGAGAGCATGAAACGCTATATATACACTCAGCACTAGGTGAATATTCTATTTTTCATCGTTTTGTGCCGCCCTCAACATCAGCCATTGGTAGTGAAGTCCCCGGAACCTTCAACGGAGGAGCGCCTGGACAACGGCTGGAGCGCAAGGAAAAGGGATGGGAGTATACAAACAGCGAAGACACAAAATTCTTCTTCAATGCAGACGGCAGAGTCACAAAGAAGATTACATCAAATGGTGACGTATATGCCTACGAATACAATACAGGCACCCGAAAACTAATTTCCATAAGAAACCAGTTCAATCGATCCGTCCTCATTGCAGAAAACATGCTCACCAGCGAGGTTGAATTACAACCAAGTTCCGGCGATCTAGTACGATATTCACTCGATGATAATCTACTCAGCAAAGTAACATCTGTCGACGGATCATTTTTTAAATACACCTACAATCCAGACAAGCTACTCATCGGCAAAATTGATGAGATAGGAAATTCAATTGGCTCGTATACATACTCTGATAATAGAGTTGTAAAATCCGAAAAGTCGCCCAACACGGACACATATTTATTCAACTACGATCATACTCTGGGCAACAGAATCACCACAATAACCCCTCCCATTGGAGACAGAATAACCACAAGAGCTCAAGCCAGCGGGTTAGCATCCACTGTTACCACATCTCCCTTTTCTGCTCTTAACACCAGCACCCAAAAAGGCATCTATCTCACTGCGGATGGTTTCTTGGATTTTGAAACCGACTACAGAGACAATGCAATATTTTGGCAATGGAACAAAGAAAGAATACTCCCCACAAAAATAACGGAGGCTAAAGGTCAAAAAAATACCGAACGAATTACCGATATCAGTTGGCATCTGCTTTTCCGAAAGCCCATCCGGCTCGAGCGCGGTGGCAATATTGAGGAGATGGAGTACGACCAACGAGGCAATATGATCAGTTGGTCAGTCACCGGATCCACCGGGATATTCCAGCGTCACGAATGGACATACGACGGCCAAGACAATTTGCTGACCGTGACGGCTCCAGGCGGTTACTCGGCAAGCTACACCTACGATGCCAACAGCAACCGGAAGACCTTCACAGACCCATTTGGTCGCGTGACCTACTTCACGGATTACGACAATCGCGGGCGGTTGCTTTCCTTCACTGACCCCACGGGCCGCACCTATTCGCTGACCTACGATCTGCGCGGAAGGCTCACCAGTTCGACGGTTGCTGGCCTTACCACCTCGTATCAGTATCAGCTCAACGGAGTCATGACCAAGGCCATCTTCCCCAATGGCTATGTGGTGAACTACACGTACGACACCGCGCAAAGACTGACTGGATGGACTGACAACAGAGGAAACGCTCAGACCTTTGTGCTTGACGGTGCCGGGAATCGGACAAGCGAGAAAACGACCGACAGCATTGGAAGCGTCGCCTTTGAAATCGCACGCACGCTCAACGGCATCAATCGCGTCAGCAGCGAAACAGTTGGCGCGGACCAAAAGAAGAGCTTTACCTATGATGCCAACGGCGATCTTGCAACCATCTCCGATGGTTTGCTGAAAACCGTTTCTCTCACACGCGACGCCCTTCGTCGTACCACGGCCATCCGTGATGAAAACAACGCCAAGGCTCTTCTCAGCTACAACGCACTCGATGCCATTGTTCAAGCCAAAGACCGCAAAAGTGTGGCCACCGACTACAGCCGAAATGCCATCGGTGGTGCGCTCCAAGAAACGTCTCTTGACACTGGCATCATCAGCTCTACGTTCGACGCTCGCGGGCTGACGACGTCAGTCAAAGATGCCACGGGCCGGATGATCAACATCGACAACGACGCCCTTGGCCGCACCACCAAGCTCAGCTACAACGACAGCACCACTTCATTACTGAAGTACGACCTCTCAGGCACCACATACAACACCACCGACGCGCCCAATGCCAGCATCGGTAGCCTGAGCGAAGTCCAGGACCCCGGCGTCACCACGCAATATCAGCGCGACGCCCTGAGCCGCATCGTGCGCAAGACGCAGACCCTGAGTGGTGGTGAGACGCGCTCCACCAGCTACACCTACGTTCCAGCCGGTCAAGGCGGCGCGGGCAGTCTGCAATCCATCACCTACCCCAGTGGCAAGACGCTCGCGTACAGCTACGACAGCACGGGCCTCATCACCGGCATGACGTGGAACGGTACACCACTGGTCTCCGCTCTCCAGTGGAGCCCGCTGGGCGTGCCCACGGTCTGGACGTGGCCGGGCATCAAGATGTCGCCGACGGATCCGTCCTCTCTGTTCGAGAACCGGCAATACAACACCGCCGGTCAGCTCATCCACAGCGGTCTGCTGGATCTCACCTGGGATGCCGCCGGGCGCGTGACAGCCATTGCACAGAGTCACATGATTCCGGGCAGCGGCAGCGATCCCGCGCAGCGCGGCATGGTCTCCAGCAGTTTCAACTACAACGCGACTGGCAACCTCACGGCGAGCGCCCATGCGTTGATGGCCGTGCCCGCCGTCACGCTCCCCGCAGGTGTCACTTTACCTGATGTAGTTGGCTACACCAGCCTTGGATACAGCTACGACGCCAACGCCAACCGCACCAGTGGCGTGTTCACCAAGGCCACGGGCGTGGGGACTCCCCTCAAGCTCACGCGTACCTACACGAGCACGACTGGCACCAACCGTCTGGCCAGCGTCACCACGACTAGCAGCGCTGGCGGAACCATACCCGCCAAGACCTACGAGTACGATGCCAGCGGCTCGCTCACCAGCGCCGCAGGCCAGTACCTGCACTACGGCCCCAATGGCCGGGTCGCCAAGCTGACCGGCACCGCCAGTAGCACTGACCCGCTGGCCGTGAGTTATGTGTACAACAGCTCCAGCCAGCGCGTGCTCAAGACTGATGCGCACACCGCAGGCGCAGCCGTGTCCGAGCATGCCTTCTACTCGGATGACGATGGCACCAGCCCGCTGGGCTTCTACAGCAGCCAGCGCAGCAGCAACTCGGCCGCACCCGCCGGAGAGAACGATTCAACCGAGCTTCTGTACCTGCCCACCGCCAACGGCCTGATACCCATAGCCGCGCAGATCAACGGACGGATCTATGCGATTGACACGGACCACCTGAACACGCCGCGCCGCCTCACCAACGCCGATGGCCAGGTCGCATGGCAATGGCTGATCACCGGCTTCGGCGAAGTCACGCCGACCACCGGAGCGACTGGCTACCTGCAGCCTGGCAGCACCGCTACCGCCCCGAGCTATGCGCCCGCCGTGACGTTCAACCTGCGGTATCCCGGACAGCAGTGGGATCAGGAAACCGGGCTCGCCTACAACATCAATCGGTACTACGATGCGAGCAGTGGGCGGTACATTCAGGCTGATCCGATTGGGCTGGATGGGGGGTGGAATCGGTTTGCCTATGTGAGCGGCAATCCTTTGAATGCGGTTGATCCATGGGGATTGCAGACTCTCCCTCGGCGACCACAAGACAATATGCCGGTTGGGGTGGGCGGCGGTGCAGGGCCACTCATCATTACCGGAGCAGGCGGAGCTGCAGCTGGACGGTCCTTGTGGGATTTATGCAAGCAAGGATGGAACTGGATATTTTCTGATGGAGGAAATAACACCCTTGAGCCAGGACCTCACGCAGGAGACTCCATTCCTGCACGCGGCCCTGGCAGAGATTTCACTCCAGAAGAGAGAGACTCAATAAATGACATTGGCGATGCAACTGGGTGTCATACATGCGGCTCAACTGTCCCCGGTACAAATAGTGGGAATTGGATTCCTGACCACCAACCACCAAACGCCCTCAATCCCGATGCAGGCCCTCAACGTCTTTACCCTCACTGCCTTTCTTGCAGTAGACGCCAGGGAGGGCAAATTCGAGGAAATCAAACCAGAGGAAATTAAATAATGAAGTGGATCATCTCCAATGGGGGCCCGCTAATATTCTCATCCAAGAAGTCTGCAGAGCATTGGAAGGGGACCGCAGGTAGCTCACTCAAGAAAAAAGAAACAGATTATGAGAGGGCATGCGCCATCTACGACTATATCGATGTCATTGTTAGCGGCAAGGACGATGTGGCGGTTCTGGGCGATGAGCCTATGCAATCTAAAATCTTCAAAGACAAAGAAAGAATTTTTATAGCTCGATGGGAATACTGTAAATCCGAAGATTTAGCAGATGATGTTCTAAAAAATCTTCCAAAAGATTTAAATATTATTTCCAATGATAAATTCATGAGACTCCTTGGTGGTGAGTTGATAATTTTTGACTCTGCGCTATCCTTCAGTGAGATTGAAATCGACCCCACTCCATCGGTAGAAGAAGGTATTTACAGAATAACGACCGAGGCTTACAAGTTGGAAAAGGAATACAGCTTTATCATCCATATGTTAATAAAAACTTCATGAATAGAATTAGCAACAGCTAGTCCAGCAAAATTAAAAAGCCACCTACAACCCCATGTCAGCCGCAACGGCTGGGGGTTCAGGTGGCTTTGTCATTGATGCCAGTGTTGCGTGTCCGCTACGAACAGTGCTGAGTCAACATCGCCTCATTCACCCGTCGCAAACCTCCCCTGCTCCAGCACATCCCGCCGCTTCTTCGGCAGATACACGCCGTCTTCCGCCTCGCGGATCCGCTTCTGGCGGGCGTGCACACTCTGCGCCAACTGCATGGGCTGGATCCGGCGGCTCGGATTCTTCTCGTTGAACTTGGCGATGGCCTCTCGTGCATCGGCCTTGCCTTCGTCATCCTTGGTCATGACCGCCATGGCGAACTGCTCCACGAGCGCGCTGCGCCGCGCCTGTAGCGCCTTGTCATGGCCCACGATGGCAGACTTGCCCTCGTAGGCGTTGCGCACTTCGGAGGGGGAGAACCCGGCAGCTTGGCCAAGCAGTGACGCCGAATCCACTTCGTCCTGAATCACGATGCCGCTCTTGTCCTTCACGCCCTCGGTGCCGTAGCGGAACGCCTTGAGCGGCCCGCGCAGCACCGTAGGCGCCATGGTTTCGAGTCCTCGCGCGTAGCGGCCCTCGCTCATATCCTGCACGCCCTTGAGCGCATTCACACCGATGGCGGCCACCGGGCCGAGTGCCGCGGTCATCGCAGCTTCGCCCAGGCGCTGCCCTTCCAGTCCTTCCTGCACATCCGGGAAGATCAGCTTGTCGAGACCCACGCGGCCGGAGATGTCCCACGGGTGAGGCGTGAAAGACCATGGGCCAGCACCTCGGCAGGTTTCTGCCCGAAGGTGTCGGCCAGCAGGTTCTGCAGCGCGATCTGCGCGTCCCATGGTTCATCGTCATCACCGCCGAGCATCGAGGCCGCGGCGAGCAGCGTGGTGACCATGGGCAGGCCCAGCACCCCGGCCGCCATCGCGTGCGTGGTGAGCAGGCCGGCCAGCGTCTTGCGGGCGACCGCACGGTCCTCCGGAGACGCCCCTTT
Source organism: Diaphorobacter sp. HDW4A (assembly GCF_011305995.1). Classification (GTDB taxonomy): domain Bacteria; phylum Pseudomonadota; class Gammaproteobacteria; order Burkholderiales; family Burkholderiaceae_C; genus Diaphorobacter_A. Next base: position 3,195,152 of record NZ_CP049910.1, read on the forward strand.
GAGCGCCTGGTGGGCACTGCGCGCGAAGGTGTAGACCATGTTCTGGCTGTACTGCTTGAACAGCAGCAGCACCTTCTGCCAGTTGCCCTGCATGAAGCGCGGGCGGTTATTGGCGCTGTAGTCGAAGTGACCGTCGTAGGTGGCTTGCACCGCGTCGGAATAGGCCTGCTTCTGGTCGGCGCCCGCCTCGCGCGCCAGCCGGTACGCTGCGATGAAGGTCACCTGCCGGTTGAACTTCTCGGCATGGTGGAACATCCAGCTGGCCGCGCGCATCACCGGATAGGCGACGAGCGCGGTCTGCGTCAGGTTGACCATGGCCGATGCAGACGACAGACCCAGATGGAAGATGAAGCCGGGGATGGCGGGGAAGGTGGACACCGCGCTCGACCTCGGGTTCATCGCCGCATCATGGCACTTGACCATCTCGTCGACCACATGCTAATCCTTCGCGGCGTCGAAGACAGATCAGGAAGTGACAACAGGTAGAGCTGGCCCAGTGCGTCCTCGATCTCGGGGCGTTCGGCGCGATCCTTGATGGCGTTGCGCACGACGCGCGCGTGCTTGCGTCAGGAGTCTCGCGCCCGGGCGTAGATGTCCTTGGCCTCGGATGAGAGCGATTCATACCAGACGCGTCACGCCTACGTGAGCGATGCACTCGGCTCCGTGGAAAACCCTCCGTACATCAACCGACAGATAGGGCACAAGAACGCCAAGAGAATGCTACTCACCATCCAAGCGAAATGGATTGATGGGGCGGACTGTGGCCGAGAGCTGGAAAAACCAGAAGAGATGCTCAGAAACGAAAAAACCGCCAAGAAGGCGGTTTAATCTGAGCGGGCATTCGTTCTGAATGTCCCTCCAATGTCCCTGAAGTATTCGGATCTGGTTATCTCCGAATGGGAAATTGGTAGGCGCGATTGGACTCGAACCAGTTCGGGACGCCTTGTAGATCAACGCTCTAGAGGAGAGGAGCGAAAAAAGTGCCCCCAATTTCCCCGCCTATCCCCCAATTTCTCCCACGGAAATCTCCCACGGGCCTCTCGTGGCAAGTGCCACACGCGGCATTCGCCGACGAGCCGCTTTGGGAATCACCGCGCTCACTGATCCATCGACCAATGCGGCGAACTCGGTGACATTGAAGTACTGTGCGATCACCTGCAACGGATCACCGACTTCGTCGATCTTGCGTTTGCGCAAAGTCTGAGCAAAGAAGTCAAACTTCAGGGAGCTGCATGTGGTGATCATGCATTGCCTTTACCTGCCGACCGTATGGGCCGGGGGAGGAGTGGCGCACTCTTGAGCAATTCTCAGCAAAAATCAGTATTTATCTGGACTACGCACGAAGAAATCTTCGATATTATATTTTTAATACGGCATCACCTGGCTTCTAAAACTCAAAAATTATTCATCTCATTGACTTAAGAAAAATGCAAAACCGAAGAATCAAAGTATTAAATTTTCTTATTGGATTAATACTATCCATTACTTCATTAACGTCACAAGCATTTTTTCTTGGCGAAAAAACACATTGGTGGCTTCAGTATTCTGCAGACATATACAGCGAGATCCATGCATCACCAGAAGGCGCCTGCGCAGATATTTTTGGAAAGCTGGTCGCTGCTGGCCGCCTCGCAACCTATCCGCCTTATGGCCCATATCGACATCAAGTTGGCACCAATGGGCCTGATAATTATATCTGCTATTTTCTATCAACAAAAGACGAAGGCATTCCCACATCAAATTGGCTGGGAATTGGTCCGGCCTATACATGCCCAGAAAACACAAAGGAAAGATTGACTACTGGCAATTGTGAGTGCCAAGATGGATTTAAAGAAATCAGAAATCAATGCATCATTCCGAGAGCGTCGAATATGTGCGAGATGGGGTCCCTATTTGGAAACCCGATCTCTCCCTCTTTTGGAGAAAAATTGCGCTTTGAATCTGACATATTCGACTCCAGCCCACATGGCCTCACTTTTGATCGCTATTACAGAAGTTACTCCGGAGGCTCGCCCGAAGGAGGTGCGAAACATCTGGGGAAAGGGTGGTCCCACAATCACCATATGAAGTTAATAAAATACTTCAAAAAGACGTATCCCAAGGTCGCAATCAGCAATCAACAAGGAGAGTTAGTTGAGTTCACCCCAACCAATAATGGCAAGTGGGAGCCCACCAATGTCAATGTAGCAGACACATTAATTCATTCCGTCGACACATGGACATTCAGACCTCAGAAAAGTGATACTTCCTATGTCTTCACCGAAGATGGAATACTTCGCAAAAAGATCGAACGAAACAACTGGATAACCGAATACGACTATGAATCCACCGACCCATCGAAAATAGCAACAATCAAAAACAACTTTGGGAAACAACTCACATTCTCATACATTGGCGACAGAATTTCCAGCATTGAAGATCAAGCAGGGAAATTCACTCAATACACATACAGCCTAGATAGCAAGAAGAATCTGCTGTCCGTTATTTACCCAGATGGCAGTGAAAAAATATATATCTACAATGATCTCGATTTATTAATAGGTATCATTGACGAGACGGGAGTTGAGTGGGGAAAATTTGCATACGACTCCAACAAAAGAGCCATTAAGACCGAGTTACCTAATGGCATAGAGTCCTATTCCATCACATATTCACAGAATGGATTCACTAGTGTCAAGGATCCGCTTGGGACCGTCAGACAATTTGCCTACAATACGACGATGGATGGAAGGATTCAGTCCACTTCCGCCAGCTTGCCATCTGCAGATGGGTCAAATTCAATAAAGCGTCAAACAACTAACTATTACGGAATTCTATCAAACCAAGAAGACTTCTTAGGACGCAGCACCGCATTAAGTTGGAATGACAGAAGTTTACTCACACAAATTTACGAAGATAATATACGGTCTACAACTATAGAGTGGCATCATGAGTTCAATATTCCAACAAAAATCAAGACAGGCAGTATTGAAAACGCATTCACATATGACATCAGTGGGAGACTATTGAGTCATTCATTTGGCGGACCAGCACCAGCACCACAATCCACCTCACGCTGGGAATACAACGCCGATGGATTGGTAGAGCGCTACTACGACCCCGCTCAATACATAACCAAATATACTTATGATAGCGCTGGCAACAACACTTCCACGTCTAACCCACTTGGACAAGTAACAAGCTCCACCTATGACGCATATGGAGCCATCACAAGCACAACCACGCCCAGCAATATACTGACAGCAATTCAGTACACCCCGCGTGGAAAAATTACCAAGGCCAATGTAGGCGGGTTAGTTTCCGATTTTCTATACTCACCTACCAATCTACTTCATACAAGTACGTTTTACAACGGCCACAAGATTCAATATCAATACGATGATGCACACCGCTTAGTTGGGTGGTCCGACAATCGGGGATATACCGCCCAATACACGCTGGATGCAATGGGCAATAGAATAAATGAGTCAATAAAAGATGCCAATCAAATTGAATACTGGAAATTAACAAAGTCCATCAACAATTTAAACAGGGTCAGCAGCATCACCATTGGAGATATATACAACGATATTCCATCGCAAACCATTACTCAAACATACGACCTAAATGGTGATCTTCAGCAAGTCAAAGCAGGCGGTACTCAAACCACATTTGTGCGTGATGGAATTCGAAGAATCAAATCCCTAACAAACTCCAGTAACGCAGTTGCAACAATCACCCGAAACGAAGGTGATCACGTTACCAAAGCTACTGACTTCAAGGGCATTGCAACCAATTATTCCCGAGATATTTTTGGGAATGCGACACAAGAGTTGACGCCAGATGCAGGGACAACAAATTCACTGTTTGACATCCGTGGGCTAGCGACATCGACAACAGATGCAACTGGTCGCACCATCGGCATTGAACACGACGCCCTTGGCCGCACCACCAAGCTCAGCTACAACGACAACACCACTTCATTGCTGAAGTACGACCTCACCGGCACCACATACAACACCACCGACGCGCCCAATGCCAGCATCGGCAGCCTGAGCGAAGTCCAGGACCCCGGCGTCACCACGCAATATCAGCGCGACGCCCTGAGCCGCATCGTGCGCAAGACGCAGACCCTGACCGGTGGCGAGACACGCTCAACCAGCTACACCTATGTTCCAGCCGGTCAAGGCGGCGCGGGCAGTCTGCAATCCATCACCTACCCCAGTGGCAAGACGCTCACGTATAGCTACGACAGCACGGGCCTCATCACCGGGCTGACGTGGAATGGCGCTCCGCTGGTCTCCGCTCTCCAGTGGAGCCCGCTGGGCGTGCCCACGGTCTGGACGTGGCCGGGCATCAAGATGTCGCCGACGGATCCGTCCTCTCTGTTTGAGAACCGGCAATACAACACCGCCGGTCAGCTCATCCACAGCGGCCTGCTGGATCTCACCTGGGATGCCGCCGGGCGCGTGACCGCCATTGCACAGAGTCACATGATTCCGGGCAGCGGCAGCGATCCCGCGCAGCGCGGCATGGTCTCCAGCAGTTTCAACTACAACGCGACTGGCAACCTCACGGCGAGCGCCCATGCGTTGATGGTCACGCCCGCCGTCACGCTCCCCGCAGGTGTCACTTTGCCTGATGTAGTTGGCTATACCAGCCTTGGATACAGCTACGATGCCAATGGCAATCGCACGAGCGGCGCGTTTGCAAAGAACATCGGTGGCAACTCGCCAACAATGATTTCGCGCACGTATGTAAGTACCGCAGGAACCAACCGTTTGGCCAGCGTGACCAGCACGAGCAGCGCTGGCGGAACGATCCCCGCCAAGACCTACGAGTACGATGCCAGCGGCTCGCTCACCAGCGCCGCAGGCCAGTACCTGCACTACGGCCCCAATGGCCGGGTCGCCAAGCTGACCGGCACCACCAGCAGCATCGACCCGCTGGCAGTGAGTTATGTGTACAACAGCTCCAGCCAGCGCGTGCTCAAGACCGATGCGCGCACAGCAGGGGCATCAGTCTCCGAGCATGCGTTCTACTCGGACGACGATGGCACCAGCCCGCTGGGCTTCTACAGCAGCCAGCGCAGCAGCAACTCGGCCGCGCCCGCCGGAGAGAACGATTCAACCGAGCTTCTATACCTGCCCACCGCCAACGGCCTGATACCCATAGCCGCGCAGATCAACGGACGGATCTATGCGATTGACACGGACCACCTGAACACGCCCCGCCGCCTGACCAACGCCGACGGCCAGGTCGCATGGCAATGGCTGATCACCGGCTTCGGCGAAGTCACGCCGACCACCGGAGCAACTGGCTACCTGCAGCCTGGCAGCACCGCTACCGCCCCGAGCTATGCGCCCGCCGTGACGTTCAACCTGCGGTATCCCGGACAGCAGTGGGATCAGGAAACCGGACTCGCCTACAACATCAATCGGTACTACGATGCGAGCAGTGGGCGGTACATTCAGGCTGATCCGATTGGGCTGGATGGGGGGTGGAATCGGTTTGCCTATGTGGGGTCTAATCCACTGAATTCTGTGGACCCGATGGGACTTGCAACGAGAGAGCAGATAGACACAGCCATTCAATTATTGCAAGGCTCGTTTCCTGAAATCCTAAGAAGGCCTAATTCTGTAACAGGGGTTCCCAGCTTGTCAGGTACTTTGGGGCAACTCTTGGCTGGCAGAACTGACTTAAGCGGGAATATTAAATATAACGCGGACTTATATGGCCCGGATGGGGTGTCAGTGCCAGACTGCAAGATAGATGATTTTCTTCAGACAATGGCCCATGAAATGCAGCATCTAAATGAAAGCTGGTATGACCGGATTGGGTTAAGCACTGGGGAATTGCTTCATCGCATTTCACCAAAATACCCTAGCATTGAGGATATTATTGATCACAATGCTGATTTAATGTACGGATCCACCATTAACAAATTCAAAAGAAGCACCAATGGGAAAAGATAAAAATCCAAAATCTAGGTATTTGAAGACATTTTTTTCGTGCTTGGCAATCTTGGCTATCGTGTTGGGATTTTTAATTTTTGGAGATTTCAGTCGAGGTATATAGTTTGCCTATGTCGAGGGCAATCCGCTAAAGTACACCGATCCACAAGGACTTCAGCCGACAATGTCCTTGTGTTTTGGCGGCCCAATTCCCTGTGCTATAGGCGTTGGAGCAACGGCCGCCACTATCGGCTGGGGAGTATGGTCAACTAACCACAATTTACCTGCCCCAACCGGAGACTACAGTCCATGGTCACCCGATCCTCTTGAAAACGGAAAGTTTATTAATGATCGTGACGCAGTCAAAGATCTAGATGTGAGACCACCGCCTTATCAATATCCTAACGATCCCAATTGCGATGAAATAAAAAAAGAATTGAACATTATAATCGCGCCATTACTGTCAGAAAGCTCCTAACACAAAGATGGTACAGCGGCATGCTTAATGCGGGACACGCGAAGAGAATAGAAATACTAGAGAAAGAAAGAGATGAACTTCAACGTCGTCTCGACAGAGGAGATTGCAAGCCATGCTAACCAAGCTTAAAAAATTGGAACAATATTGGTGGCCTCTAACGGATGATAACGGCCTAGACATACCACTAACCGAAATCACTCAGAAGAATGTATTTGGGGAAATGCCTATTCACATTGCAGCTTGGAAAGGCACCCCAGAGGATATTACCTCGCTGATAAGTGGCGGCGCCAATATAGAAGAGATCGGCGAGTATGGAATGACTCCGCTTCATTACGCATACATGGGAAAAAAGACAGCCAATGTCGAGCTATTAATTGAACTGGGTGCCAACCGGCTTGCAAAATGCGAAATGGGGTTAATGCCGCATGAGCGACATGAGAATGAAAAATAGCCCGCTTGAACAGGCACATTTTGAATAAAAAGCCACCTGCAACCCCATGCCAGCCGTGACGGCTGGGGTTCAGGTGGCTTTGTCATTGGTGCCAGCGTTGTGTACTCGCTACGAACAGTGCTGAGTCAACATCGCCTCAATCGCCAGTCGCAAACCTCCCCTGCTCCAGCACATCACGCCGCTTCTTCGGCAGATACACGCCATCTTCCGCCTCGCGGATCCGCTTCTGGCGGGCGTGCACGCTCTGCGCCAACTGCATCGGCAGGATCCTGCGATTCGGGTTCTTCTCGTTGAACTTGGCAATGGCCGCGCGAGCATCGGCCTTGCCTTCGTCGTCCTTGGACATAACCGCCATGGCGAACTGCTCCACGAGCGCGCTGCGCCGCGCCTGCAGCGCCTTGTCGTGGCCGACGATGGCGGATTTGCCCTCGTAGGCATTGCGCACGTCGGAGGGGGAGAACCCGGCGGCTTGGCCAAGCAATGACGCCGCATCCACTTCGTCCTGAATCACGATGCCGCTCTTGTCCTTCACGCCCTCGGTGCCGTAGCGGAACGCCTTGAGTGGGCCGCGCAGCACGGTCGGTGCCATGGTTTCGAGTCCTCGCGCGTAGCGGCCCTCGCCCATCTCCTGCAGACCCTTCAACGCGTTCACGCCGATGGCCGCCACCGGGCCGAGTGCGGCGGTCATCGCAGCTTCGCCCAGGCGCTGACCTTCGAGGCCTTCCTGCACGTCGGGGAAGATGAGCTTGTCGAGGCCCACGCGGCCGGAGATGTCCCATGGGGTCAGGCGTGAAAGACCATGAGCCAGCACCTCGGCAGGCTTCTGCCCGAAGGTGTCGGCCAGCAGGTTCTGCAGCGCGACCTGCGCATCCCATGGCTCATCGTCGTCACCGCCGAGCATCGATGCCGCGGCGAGCAGCGTGGTGACCATGGGAAGGCCGAGCACACCGGCCGCCATAGCGTGCGTGGTGAGCAGGCCGGCCAGCGTCTTGCGAGCGACCGCGCGATCCTCTGGAGACGCACCTTTGAGCGCCTGGTGGGCGCTGCGCGCGAAGGTATAGACCATGTTCTGGCTGTACTGCTTGAACAGCAGCAGCACCTTCTGCCAGTTGCCCTGCATGAAGCGCGGGCGGTTGTTGGCGCTGTAGTCGAAGTGGCCGTCGTAGGTGGCTTGCACGGCATCGGCATAGGCCTGCTTCTGATCAGCACCAGCCTCGCGCGCCAGCCGGTACGCCGCGATGAACGTCACTTGCCGGTTGAACTTTTCGGCGTGGTGGAACATGGCACTGGCCACACGCATCACTGGCGCCAGCTTGTGCGACACGTTGCGGTCCTCGCCCTGCGCGATGCCGGCCAGATCGTGCGCCATAGTCACATCGACCACGCCCGAGCGCACGGCTTCGTCGAAGGCTGCACGCTCATCGGGGTTCAGTGCGCCCGTGATGTCGTTCTTGCCGCGTGCGGTCTCCTGACTGGCTTTCAACAACGCAGCGCTGGACTTGCCGAATCCCCAGCGCGCTCCCATCACCGGGTAGGCCACGAGCGCCGTCTGCGTCAGGTTGACCATGGCCGATGCAGGCGACAGGCCCAGATGGAAGATGAAGCCGAGGCTGGTGAGGAAGGTAGACACGGCGCTCGACTTCGGGTTCATCGCCGCATCGTGGCGCTTGACTATCTCGTCGACCACATGCTGACCCTTCACGGAATCGAAAGATGTGTCATGCGCGGAGCCGTCCACGCGTTCCTGCATGTCGCCGAGCTGTTCCTGCAGTTGGTCACCGTAGCGCAGCTTGGCCAAGTAGCTGGCGCCGTGGAACACGTTCTGCGCGAAGGCGCGACGTGCGTCCTGGCTGAAGCCCGCCGTGCCCTTGCGGTGCATGCCGTGCTTCGCCCAAGACAGATCGGGGAGCGACGAAAGGTAGAGCTGGCCCAGCGCGTCCTCGAGCTCGGCGCGTTGCTTGCCATCCATGCCCTGCTTGTCCAGCACGCCGTAGAGTTGCTCCATGAAGCCACGGCCCACGGTGTCGCGATCGGCAACGAAGTCTTTGGACTTGAGGACCTTGCCCACGTTGAAGCCCTGTGCGGCCGGGAAATTCACCAGCATCTGCCGGCGCATCTCATCCGCCTCCGACATGCTTTCCGCGCGGCTCACGTTGGACACCTTGCCCTCGGCATCCTTGACCACCACCAGGTATTGGCCAAAGCGGGCAAGCGGAAAATACACACCCTTGATGTGCCCGAAGAACTCGTTGTCCATGCGCTTGAGCATCTCCGCCCTTCGCTCGCTGCTCATCTCGGCTCGCTCGATGCGCTCCTTGATGGCGTTGCGCATGTCGCGCATGTGCTTGCGGTAGGTGTCACGGGCCCGGGTGTAAATGTCCTTGGCCTCGGGCGAGAGCGAATTGAAGCGGCGGTGCAGATCCCCGTAGCGCACGGCGTTGTCGCCCTGCTGGTACTCGCGCGTGGGGTCCATCTGCGCGAGGGTGGAGTCGTGCATGAGCTCGGCCAGCGCGCGCTCGTCCTTGAGCTTGCCCCACTCGGTAGCAAGCTGATCCGCACCAGCACCCGCCTCGTTCTTGTCGGCATCCATGCGCGCCATGAGATCGCTGTAGGTGCGCAGTTCAGGCAGCATGTCGCCATACACGTCCACCAGTTGGCGGCGTCCCAGCATCTGCAGTCCAAGATGGCGCAGATCGGCGGCCTTGAACCCGGCCTGCTTCTTGATGTTGGTGACGGTGACCGACTTGAGCATGTCGCCCACGCGCTGGGCGGCGGGCGTGTCGTCGGCCGAGCGGCTGAACCTTACGTCGTCGTCGCCTGTTTGCTCTTGGCCAGAATGGCTTTGATCCTGACGCTCGCGTCCGCGTCGTCCTTCTTCAGCGATTCGATCTCGGAGTCGCTGAGACGGTTCGTATCGCGCCAGATAGCGGGCCTCCGACTCGGTGAGCGCGTCGAAGCCGTAGCCGGTAGCGGCGCGGAATTCGTGTTCGAGGTCACCATGTTTTTGTCGAAGTGAGGAAAGGATTTCAGATGAGGGCTGAATTTTCGCACTGTACTGTTTACCGGTCAACGCAACCACGCCAGTGACCGTGCCACCGCCCTCGCGAATGTGGCTGGCCAGCGCGGCGAAAGTGCCACCCTGAGTCAACGTGTCGTCCACAAGCAGGTAGTCTCCGGGCGCAACTGTGCCAGCGAAGTCAACGGGCGCGAAGATGCGATCCAGCCCATCCAGACCCGTGCGGTGCGCGCGATTGGCCTGCACGATGCCGCTGGCTGTTTCGAGTCCCAGACGCTGGGCCAAGACCTCTGCCGCAGCACGCGGGATCTTGTTGCGGCCGGCTGACTCTTCCGCCGCCACCGGCACCACGAGTGGCCGAGCATCGCCGATCGCTGCCCTCACCTTCGCAACAACATCGGGCGTGACCAGATCCTGTGCGAGGCGAACGGCCGCTTCAACGTCGCCCGCCTTCGCCGCCGCGTAGTCGGGATGCTTCGAGGCTGCGCCCAGTGCGTCGCCAATGATGGCGTCTGGAAGTTCGGTGGGCATGGAGTCGGATCGACTGAATGAAGTCTCCAGACTACCATTTGCTCCAGCACCTCCCCGAATCACCCACTCGCGCGCGGGCAAGATGTAGCTGCGAATGATCTCGCCGTCGGTCAGTTCCAGGTTCTTGAAACCGGGAACGTTCTCGCGCAGCCAGGTACGGATGGCGGCCACCGCGCGGCGCACGAATCCCATCTCCGGATGCGTCTCGGCCAAGTTGGCCAACACCTCTTCGGCCGCGGCCCGGCGGTCGAGCCTGTTCACGCCGCGCAGGCCGTACTCCTTGATCTTGGCGTCCACCTCGGGTTTGCGCATGTTGGCCACCTGGTTGAGGATGGTGTCCAACTCCTTGCCAAAGCGACCACGCAAACCGTGGTGGCCGAGCACCTCATGGAACAGCACGCGCGCGGCATCCTGCGGCGAGTTCAGGCGCGATGCCATCAAGTAGGTCTTGCCGCGATAGTAGAAGCCCTCGGGCGCACCGCGCGCGCCGCCGCTGCGCTGCTTGAGGTCCGCACGGCGGGCGCTCTCGGGCACCACGGGATCCTGCATGTCGAACGCCACAACCACATCGGCATTGCCGCCCCACGCTGCACGGATGGCATTCACTGTCTGCTCCACTGAGCGAATGGCCTGCATGCGCGCCTCGGGCGAGAAGGTACTGGTGCTGCTGCCAGTGCGACGGAACGGTATGTCCTCGAAAAAATCATCGGCCTTGGTCCCGGCCGTGTTCCCAGACGAGGGGTTAGATTTCAGATCCGACCCTTGCGCCACGGGCTGCACCTTTGCTGGTGCTGCCGGAGCTACAGCGGAAGCACGTTCGCCGGAGCCAATTGCATCAGGTACACCTTGTCGCACAGCGGCGCGAGGCTCAGCGGAATCGACCCGTTGTCGAGTGCCGACAGCAGGAGCCGGGCTTGCATCCGGCCGACCTGCCCCGTCTTGCGCAGCACTGCCAGCGCCTTGCGAGCGTTCATCTCGCAGCCGTAGATTTCGTGGGGTGACATCATTTGGTTGTCCTCGTTCTGCTTCGGCCTGAGCCGCATCCGCCGCGTCGATCTCGGCGACGATCTGCGACACGCGCTTGCCGCGCGGGTTCAGTCCGAGATCACGCGCCACCATGCCCGCCTGAATGGCGTTCGTGCGCCATGTCGGATGGCGTGGCGAATAGACCTCCGGCATGGGCTGCGCGCCGCGGGCGTGGCCCATCTGGGCGGGTTTGACTTCGCGCGCCGTGACATCGATGACGCGGCCATCTGCCTGCGGCACCGTGGCGGGCACCTGCGCTGGTTGCGCCTCGCGCACCGGAGAAATACGCGTGTGGTTGTCCATCCCGAGCGCCTCGCGCTGCGCGCGCTGCTGCTCCAGCGCAATGCGTTGATCGCGCCCTTCATTGACGCGCTGCATGACCTCTGCACGAGACTCGGCTCGAACGCCGTCGGCACCGGCCAGCATGCGCCCCGTTGAGCTCGAGTCATGGGACAGCATGGCAGGGCCAGCGGACGGAACAGGTGCGCCATGCTCTGCCGTCAACCGCACGGACGGCTGCACGTCGTAGCCGCGCCCACTGGGATGGAACACCACCGTGGCCGGGATACCAGCATCGATCGCACGATTGCGCAGGGCATGCGCCTCGTTCAGGCGAAGCGCCTGGCCAGGCTCCTTGCCGTCCGCAATCGCCAGTGCAGCGATCTGTTCGGCGAAGGGTGCGGGTGCTGGCGCCTGCACATCGGGCGCAAAATCAATCTCGTTGCCGAAGCGCTGCTGCTCGCTGGGCTGCAAGGACAGGGGTGCCTCTGGCGTTGACGTTGCATTGCGAGCATTCCAAAGTGCTTCCGGCGAGAACATGCCATGAAGAAACTCTGCGGCGGCTGCACGCTGCTGCGGTGGCAGCGCAGGGTTCTGAGCATCGTTGAGGCGCTGGCGCACTTGCTCCCGGTACTTTGGCGCCACGGCACTGTCGATCAGGTCCGCGTACGTGTTGACGTCAGGAAGATCAGGCTTGTGGGCATCAAACCCCTGCAGATCAGGCCTGCGAGCATCAAAGCCGCGCATCACACGGCCGCTGTCCATATCCTGTATGCCGGGCTCCACTGGCGCCGCCGCAGATGCAAGAGTGCGCGCCTCCCCTTCGCGGAAAGCACGAACGCCAGCAGGCAGATCTTCGTTGCCCAAGTCCGCCTGCAGCATCTGGGCCTCGCGCTGCTGCTCTGGCGTCAGGCGATCAATGGCATCACCCAACACATTGCGCGCATCGGGTACCACCGGTGCCGGAGTCTCTGGAACCAGCGACAGCTCTGCGGCCTGTGATGCCACCTTGGAGATCGGGCCATCGTTGGGATTGATTGCCGGAGTGGCTGCCGCGCTGCTGGTGGCCTCGGGCGTCGGACCGACATTCCCCGCCTGATCGGCGAAGAGCGTTGCGGGCGTCGAGTCGTCTGGTGCGACGGATGCATCAACGCCACCCTCCGCAACCACGGACACGCCATCACCTGCGACCGGAGCGGTATCAGCAGGCACCGCATTGGCAGGCAGTTGCTCGGCAGACTGTTGACCCCGGCCACGCACACGATCAGCAACGCCCGAAGCGCCACCCATCACACCACCGCCGATGCCGCCCATGGCTGCCGCGAGCGCTGTGTCCTCGATGTTTTCGGCCTTGGTCGGATCCTTGAATGCACCCCACTGCTCAATGACGTTCTGTGCACCTTCGGTCGCGCCCTCCTTGAGTACGCCCTTCCCGACTTCTTTGAGGACGGTTCCAGCAGCGCCGCCGGGCACGCCCTTGAGCACGCTGAGCGCCTTCCCCATGCCCACGCGCTCGAGCGCCGTTGCAGGGATGGCCGCCGCCAGAGCGCGAGCCTTGTCCTCTTGGCCAGCCTCCTTTTGCTCTTGCCGAATACCGCCATATTCCTGCGTGAAAATCGGAGCCAAGCCGCCGACGACACCACCGACGGTGCCACCAACCGCTGCACCTGCAGGGCCAAGCAAACGCCCCATGGCGCTGCCCGCCTTCGCACCAGCGATACCACCAGCGCCTGCAGCCGCGATCTGCGGCGCGAACTGCCCGACCGACTCCTTCACTGCGAGCCAGGGACTGTTGACCAGATCACGCAAGCTGCGGATGCCCGCAGGATTGCGGTCGATGATCCCCTGCCCTGTTTCCTGCACGGCGCGCGTGACAGCATTAGGGCCCGTGACATCCTCAGCGGTTGTCGCAGCTGTGGTGAGCATCTGCCCGGCCGTGCGTTTCACCGTGGGAATGAACCCCGGCTTCGTCTCCTCGACGGGCTCAAATTGCGACCAGTCAACAGCGCCGCCAGCCGCTGCTCCATCCGGTTTATCGTCAATCGGCGTGTAGTCGTTCCAGTTCACATTGCTCATGCTCAACCTCCCACGGGAACGGGCTTGCCGTTCTTGACCACATAGATGCGCCCATCCTTGCCGCGCACCTTTGTGCCTTCGGCGGGCGATGCCTGCTCGGTGGGTGCGGGAGCTTGAACCCACTGCTTTTCCACCGTGTCATACAAGCTGGTCGGCTCCTTGACTGTCTGACCGTCGCGCACCGTCTGGCCGCCGCCCACGGTGACAAAGCGATCCTTCATGGAGTCAGACTTGCCATGCAAGGCCAGCAGGCGCTCGCGTGCGCTGCGCTGCTCGACGGGCGTCTTGGCGTTCTGCAGTGCCATCTCAGCGTCGTCGATGCGCTGGGCTGTTCGCTCCTGACGCGCTGCGGTGCCCTGCTTGATGGCAAGTTCCCCGCGTGCAATAGCGTTCGAATCACCGTAGTGGCGGGCATTGATATTCGCGCGGTCCGTAGCTCCCATCTGCTGCAGCCGTTCGCGCGCCATGGATCCGGACTGCTGCATCGCTTCGCGCTGAAGCGCATTGCCGCCGCGAACGTTTTCAAGATCCTGCGCCTCGAAGGAACGCAAAGCATTCGAGCCCTGAGCAGCCGTTTTCTGGTGGATCGAAGAGGCTTGGACCTCGGCATCGCGGCGCTGCTGCTCGGGCGTGCGCGACCACATATTTCCATTGCCCGATTGCTGGCCGATGACGCCTGTGAATCCTGCAGTGCCTGCAGCCATCAAACGGGCCTGAGCATCGCCGCCGCCGCCCTGGCCGCCGTTCGGCGCGGGAGCTGCGTTCCCCTGATTCAATCGCTGGTCATACGCAGGGTTGTAGCCAACGGGTGTTGCACTGGCGATCAGTCCAGCCTGAGCTGCCTGCTCGGGTGTCATACCCACGGGCGACTGCGTGCCAGCATTCAACAGCCGTGAAGCCGCGCTGCCGCCGTTGGTGCCGCTGCCGCTCGTCGCGAACGCGTAGTTTCCGTTGTCATCCATCGCCATGCGCGAGCCTGCTGGGGCCGTGGTGACGCTACCAAAGCCACGGCCATTGATGCCCGCACCAGGCAGCGCATCGCCCTTGGCATTGGTGTACGACACCGGCCCCGACACGTCGTTTCCGCTGAACGACATGGTGCCGTTGGCCTGCCGCTGAGCGGTCACCCGCCCTTGCGGATTCGCAGCGCCGACGTCGGCATTGGTCATGCCCGAGCGATCCCAGGACGGCTGCGCGGGTGCAGGGGCAGCAGTCGGCACCGTGGATGTTGGTGGCGGCTTGTTCGGATCGGCAAACTCTGGATTGATGCGGCCACGCCCGGCGCCAGCTCCAGCAGTTGCATCAGGCGACGAGGGAGTCTGCGCCGCCGCTGCAGCGCCCGACATGGCTGCGCCACTCGCGATCATGCCGGAAGCGTTGCCAAGCAGTCGTGATGCTGCACTGATACCTGAACTGACGGCTTGGCCAGTGCTGGCAACAGCGGGCAATGCACGAGAGATACCAGGTATTGCCATTGCCGAGTTGTAAACATTGCGGCCGATCTCGGAGTCCTTCCAACTGTCGCCGACCTGACGACCCGTGGAGATGGATGGGCCTTCGTCCTTCGGGATCTGGGCAATCAGTTCGTCGCGCGTGAAGTCCTTGGCGGGCGCCGCAGCAGACGTTGGAGCAACTGGAGCCGATGCTGAAACAGGTGCACCAGAAAACCCGCTGTCGCCCTGAATGCGATTGCCGGGGAAGGTGTTCGAAGGCGAGGAAGGCGACGGCATTGGAGCGGGTGCTGGTGCCGGTGGTGCTGGTGGCGCCTGCGTCACTCCCGGATTGGTCGTCGCTGCTGCCGCGTCGCCAAAGCTGTTGGGTTTCTTCAGCTCGTCATCCACCATGCCGCCATCGGCAAAGCGACGGCCGCGCCGCTGCTTACCCGTGGGTTCATGCGTGGAGTCCACGAGGTCGCGCAACGACCTGAGGCCAACGGCTTGCACGGTGTCGGCGGGCAGCACGAACTCATCGCGTGAGAGCTTCGCGTCCACGGAGTCGGATGTAGGAGTGCCGGGACCTCGAACGAGGCCGCCATCACGGAATCGAGGAGCTGGGCGCGCAACGCCCAGGAGCCGCTTCGCGGCGGCGGACAGTGGTTGAGACATGATGATCCCTTCTGGATTTACCAGAAGAGTCTCGGCCCGATGTCCCCAGAATGAAAACCCTAGAGGGGAGAGCTACCAGCTGCTTTGCACGAGGGGCGGCGCGCGGTCCCGGTGCTTACGCTGCACGTTCGCATCAGGCCGTTCGCCGAATGCGCTGATGAACAAGGCTTCGTGCTCGAGCGCCTTGGCCTTGTCAAAGCTGTCCGCGTCGCTCTTCAGGTACGCGCAGCGATAGACCCAATGACGCAGATCCTCGTGGAATCGCGCCGGGATCTCCGGTCGATCCGTCAGACGGTCTTCGGAGAGCGGCTTGAGCGGGCCGCGATACACGGTCAGCGCGAGCGTGTCGGCAACGGTTGGCGTGGACACAATGCACATGCATGGCGCCTTCGCGCCAGTAGCCGGGATGAATACGAAGTAGCGCGGCTTCCCCGTGCGCGACTCCCAACCGGGCGATTCGCAATCCAGATCTTCGACGCTAGTCTCATCAATGACCTGTCCGCGAACCGTCATGCGCTTCACTTCCAGCACGCTGGCATGCAGGTCATAGATCGATTGGCCGGGTACGAGCTGGATGCTGCACACGGCGGGCGTGAAGCGATCCTCGATCAGCTTCGCCCGCTCGCACGCCTCCTGCACCGCGCTGTTCAGGTATCGCACCAGATCAGCATCGGACCAGAAATACGGAGTGACCTCATCATGGAGGTCAGACCGAAATGCGGCGAGGAGCTGATCGACGGTCATTGCTTCAGGTCTGCGGCAACTTCGTCAAACGCTGCGTCGGCTTCCTCGCGCGTGACAGGGAAGCCGGTCTTGGCCTTCAGGCGCATCAGGTTGGGCTTACCGTCCGCGGTGAAGTCTTCCTTGTCAGCACCCTTGATCATGGCTTCGAGCGTCTCGCGCAGCACGATCTGGCGGTTGAGGGTCTGTGTGCGGACCTCGGCAGTGCCGCCTTCGACCAGCACGGCACCACGGGCCATGGCTTCACGCAGAAACATCTGGGGGACTTCGACGCCTTCATTGTCGGGCGGAATGACCATCGTGTGGCCAGAGGTCAGAGCGACGTGCAAAGGCTGCTCGACGGAGGGAGAACGGAATTTCATGATGAGGTCCTTGTAAAAAGCGCCCTGCAGCACGAGGCTGCAAGGGCGAAGCGAGCCCTGAAGGCTCGACCACTGAACAACGATCAGCCCTGCGTGAAGGCAGAGCGACCTTCGACGAAGTACTGGATGGTGATGCGCGCGCTGCCAGCTGTGGCGGCCGCGCCGGTCTGGGCGACCAACGTTTTCAGCGACTCAGCAACGCCGTGCTTGAAGCCGGTGAGAGTCAGCGCCGTGCGGCCGGCGGTCTTCAGATCGACCGCAGCGGCGGTGTAGCGGTCATCGTCTGCGGCATCACCCAGCTTCAGCGTGGCAGTCGTCGCGCTGTTCCACGGCGTGGTGACCACGATGTCGCCGCCGACCACCACAGCATTGCCGGGAAGATCGATGGCAGGTTCGGCCGTGCCGTAGGTCGTGACGTCGGCAAAGCCGATGGTGAGGTGCGCCACGATCAGCTCTTGGCGCGAGGCATTCTTCTTGATGGACATGGTGTGCTCCGTTCAGCAACAGGGAGAAAGGGAACGGACAGGGCCTGCGCCCTGCCCCGGCCTGCTTACTGCAGGTAGTGGTCGATAGCGACGAGACCGAAGTCCTCGACCGACTTGTCGTAGATCGAGTGGAACTGCGGCTTCAGAAGGCCGAGCATCTTGTCGACGTTGATGCCCCAGCGGCTGTCATACTGGAAGAGCTTCTCGGCCCATTCGGCAGTCTTGATGTCGCCCATCGCCAGCGCCTGAGCGCCGCACAGCAGCGTGCGAGTACCGTTGACCAGACCGCCTGCGCCCCACTTCGCACCAGCTGCCGCACCCTTGGTGTTGTAGACCAGATTGAACTCGTGGATCACCGCACCATCGACGGTGACCGTCGCGCCGGTGAACCATGGCGAATCCATGCCCGCCTTGGTCGCAACAGCAACAACGGCTTCGCGATACGCCTGATCCTTCTTCAGCGCGGCCAGCGTGCCTGGCGCCACGAACATCACGTAGTACGGCTTGCCGCCAGCCATGAGCGGCTTGACGCGGTGCTCCTTGGCGTAGGCCACTGCGTCGACGATCATGTCGTACTTGGGCACAAAGGCAGTCGTAATCGCCGATGTGTTGGACAGATCCAGCGAGGAACCCGTCCACATCAACGAGCGCTTGGGCGACGGTGCCGTCACCAGCCCGGCGAAATCCAGCGACGGGAAAATCGAGTCCAGTCGCGGCGAGCCATCGTTGTTGAACGCATAGCTGATGCCCGACATCGTGAGGAACGCGAGCTGATCGCTGCGGTTGGCCAACCAGTAGGACAGCTTGTCCTTGCCATGGGCGCGGGCGTCGATGGTCGAGCGTTGATCCGACAGCTTGCCCTTGTTCGTCACACCGTGGCTGATCAGATCACACTCGATGATCTGCGAGTGCGACTCCATGGCTTCTTCGTTGCCTTCGCGCTCGTTGTCACCCTTGACGCCGTCGCCGATCAGATCCGCCACCAACTGGATCACGCACTTCGTGCCCTTGTTGGTTTCAGTCAGCTCGGTCACGCGCTGGATGACGTTGTTGTCACCCTTGCCGGTGAAGTTCTTGATGAACATCTGGTCGCGCGCCGCGCCCCAGACTTCTCGGCCCCAGTTGATCTTTTCAACCGGAGACAGTGCTGCAAAATTGGTTTCCATGTCCTGCTCCAATCAGATGAATTGCTTCGGGACATGACGCCGCCCACTGCGAGAGACATGGCTTGGGCGGCCAAGAGCGCCAGATGCTTAACGCCTTCCCAGGCGACAACCCGTTGGAGTGACGGCCGGCTTGGTGGGTGAGACCAAACCGGCCCTGCGTGTCAGATCACATCGCCGCGCAGTTTCTTGCGCTCTGCTTCCGGAAGAGCCATGTACTCATCGTCCGACAGCTTCGATGCATCGATCTTCTGGGGCGCTGCCCGATTCCCCATTCCGGCCTGCAAGGCTGCAGGCTGGAGCATCGAATCGGCTGCGCCACGCTCGTTGGCACGCTGTACCCGTATATCAACAGAGGCACCCCCGTCGCGTCCAGCCCTAGAGGGGGAACCGGCTGGCGCAAAGCGCGGAGCAATCAGGTTCACGGACTCGACCGTGGCCTGCTCGCGCGACATGCCGCGCTGCATGCGGATGAACACCGCACCTTCGATGGCGTCGAGCGCTTCCTGCCCCTCAGCGGTATCGAGCCATGGGTATTGGTCCAGCAGCTGGCCAACCGTCGCTGTCATCTTCAACTGCTCCTGCTGAGCCGAACTCTCCTGCGCGAATCGCGCATAGGCCTGGTCGTGGAGTGCCTGATTGATCTGCAGGCGCAGCGCCGATGCAGCCTTGCCGTCGCCCTCGAGCATGAACTGCGTGTACTGCTCTTCTGCCTCGGCGATGTTGATTTCTGGCGACTGCGATGTAGGTGAAGCTGCTGGTGCAGCGGCTGGTGCTGGTGCAGCGGCTGGTGCTGGTGCTCCGCGCCCGGCGATCTGTGCACGAAGGTTCTCGTTCTCGGCCTCGAGCGCCTTGCGACGGTCATTGATCTCGTTGAAGCGCGCGCGCGGAATGCCGCCGCCCTTCTCCGCGCCAGCGTCTTCGGGGTCGGTCTCCGGCGTCGCAGCCGCGCCCGTCGTGGTGCCGGTATTCGCGGACGGTGCAGGTGCTGCAGATGGTGCCGCTGGTGCAGGTGTCGGCGATTCCTGGCCGCCGACCTGATCGCCGCGCAGGCGAGCACGCTCCTCCTCCGGGAGACTGAAATACGCGTCATCGTCCAGCGCCGCCGTGTCGGCCGTGCCAGTTCCTGTGCCTGAGGCATCCGGGCCGTCATCACCAGCAGGTGCCATGCAGCGGATCAGAAATTTCTTGAGGTTCATGGTTGCTTCCTTCAGTGGTTAATCAGCCCGAACACCATCGGGCGCGAGGGTTTCAATGCCCGCCTCCTGGCCGCGCGCTGGGCTGGCCGGTGTGAGCGGATCGGTGTTCTGTGGCAGCGCAACGGGCTGCATGTCGCCGGATGTCTGCGGGACAATCGGCGCCGCGTCGTGATCGACAGCACCAGCCGAACGCAGCAGGCCGTCGGCGAGCGCTGCCGTGGCAGGCGTCTGGGCGATCACCTGCGCCGTCTGCACGCTGCTGTATTGGGTCTTCACAGCAATGTCTGTCGATTGGGTATCTGTCTTGCGTGTCTGGGCATCAATCAGGCGCACACGGGCATCGACGGTCGGATCGGCCGGTGGCTTGTTGCCTTCGATGGAAGCAAGGATCTCTTCCTTGTCCGCGAGGTTGGAATACCGGATGAGGATCGCGGGCGGGATCGGTGCGCCGGCCTTCAGCATCTCCAGTGCCTGCTGGAACTGGCTGTTCTGGAATGTGACCTGCATCGGCTGCTCGGTGATCACCACGTCGTAGGTGCCGACCGTCACGTCGTTGACGTAGCTGCCGGTAAACGGATCGAAGCTGTTGATCTCGACACGCTCCTCCTTGGGCTTGCCCGACATCGCATCGGTCTCGGTGATGCGGAAGATCCGGTAGCTGTCGTAGTACCGCTGGATCAGCTTCAGGATGCGGCGCGCGAGGAGATGGCGCGTATAGGCCAGATTGTCGAGCGGCACGGCCAATTGCTGCTGGCTGGCGAACTGCTTGGACTGGATGGCCACGCCCGAGATCTCCGGGCCTGCGCTGCCGCGCATGGCGTCTGGAACTGTCACGTCCTTGAGCGCCTTGTCCACGCGGTCGATGAACCGGTCAACGCCCGCCGGGATCTGGTTCGGCTGGATCTTCTGTGGACGCTTTGCGATGTCCTTGACCTCGATGTGCAGGCCGGTCTGCGCACCGCGCTTCTCCAGTTCGCCCGAATCCATATTGGTGATGGAGTTCTGCTCTGTGATCCACCCACTGTTCGCGCTCG
Organism: Diaphorobacter sp. HDW4A; assembly: GCF_011305995.1. GTDB lineage: Bacteria > Pseudomonadota > Gammaproteobacteria > Burkholderiales > Burkholderiaceae_C > Diaphorobacter_A. The sequence continues at coordinate 3,216,031 of NZ_CP049910.1, forward strand.
TGTTGACGATGTGCACGAACTGGCTCATGGCCTTGTTGAGCGCCTCCTGGGGGCCCATGGCGTCGTCGACCATCCCTGCCGTCTTGCCGCGACGGAAATACGCGAAGTACGGCACGATGGTGAAGTGCTCGTATGGGCTATAGGTGTCGTGCAGCGTGGCGGTGAACGTGGTGACGGTCCACTTCACGCGCCGCTGCATGCGCCTGGCGCGCACCGCGCCATTGCCCAGCGCATCCGCAATGGAGTCCTGCGCCATCACCGCCTCGACCTGAATGTCGCCGGTGGTGGGCCAGACGATGCAAGGTGTGAGCTCGTAGATGAAGCGCTGGCGGTCGATGATCCGGTAGCGCTCGAGCCCGTCATCCTTCTTGGCGTGGGCATCAAGCCACCCCGAACGGTTGCCCGCGGCGAATTTACTGCGTTCCGGCTCGTCGTCCATGTCCCCGAAGTCCACGCCCGCGTCGTTGCTCTCCGCGGCCGTGTCGCGCGCCTTCTTGCCATAGAGCTGCTCGATCTCGCCGAGCGTGAGCCAGCGCGTCACGATCACGTCGCCCCACTCGTCCGGGTCGTAGGACTTCGAGTCCGGATCCGGAATGACGTCCATGGGATCGCGGTTGCTGATCTCGATCTCGCCCTGAATGTTGCGGTCGAAGTTCATGCGCAGCTCGAAATAGCCGCGCTGCTGGATCAGCCCGTCGCTGAACACCTGAGTTTCATGCCAGTGCAGATTGCAGAGGTCCGCGACCTGCATGGCGACCTTGGAGAGGATGGTGGCCGTGTTCAGATCCGCGTCGCCGCCGCGTGGCTTGAACGCGATGTCCATGCGGTTGTGGATCTGGTAGCCGATCGCGCTGTTGATCGATGGCTTGATCTCGTTGAACTCGTAGGCCGGGCGGCGTTCCATCGCAAGCTGCGCCCGCGCCTCGGGCGTCCACTGGCGGCCGCCGCCGAGGTACATGTCTTCGCAGCGCGCGGCATGCGGCATGTACTCGAGGTGGCCACGGTTCTTGCCGTATTCGTAGCGCGCCCAGTTCTCGCGCGCCGCGTCGTCGCCTGTGCCGGTGATGGGGGATGTGATGTTCATGCTGTGGCCTGATCCCAGTTACTTGCCGCCCCGACTCCAAGGCGTGCGCGCCAGCCCGTCGCGGGTGTGGCGGTGCTGCTCGCGATGGGTGAGGCAAAGGTGAGGAGGAGCGAATCAGCGCAGTCAGGACTGGGCAGCCCGCGCGACTTCATGTCGTCCTTGCTCTCGATGACGATACGCATGCGGCGGTCGTAGCCGTACTGCGGGCCGGTGAGGTCTGCTTCCATCTCGGGGTCCTCGGGAAGGCAACCGCCCTCTTCCAGCCAGCTCTTGCCCTGATCCCAGAGCTCCGAGCGTTTGTTCCAGTACCGGCTCTCGTTGGTAGCCTTCTCGCCGACCTGCACCGCGAACACGATCTTGCCAAAGCCCATCTGGCGCAGGCGGTCGATCACGCCCCAGCCGAGGCCGGTCGCGTCGATGAACACGGCATCCGGTTTGAATTCGTGGATCTCGATGGCAATCAGGTCAGCGAGCTTCATCAGGTCGGGCTCGCGCAGCTTCTTCTGCGGCCAGACGTGATTGCCCTGGCGCCGCGTGAACACCGATTGATCATCACCGTGGCGAGCAACGTCCACGCCCAGTACCTTGGCGAAGTGCCCATGCCCCTCGGACTTGCGGCGCTGCGCCTTGGCCACGGTGTCCAGGCTGATGAACTGCAGGCTGCCAGCACGGGGGAACACGCCGCGCACGCGGACGCGCACGAAGTCGTGGTCCTCGCCGTAGTCATCGATCCACTTCTGGATCTGCGCCTTGTTCGCCATCTTGGCGGTGCGGCTGTCCACCTGCCGGGTGATCCAGCGGTGTTTGAACTTGCCGAAGCATTGAGCGAACCGGCCGGTGGTCTGCGTGGGGTTGCCAAACGCGAGCCACATGGCGCCGGGCGTGGTCATCGCACCCTCGGTCACTTCCCAGATCTTGTCCGCAATGGCCGAGGCCTCGTCAAAGATCACCAGCACATGCTTCTCGTGCGTACCGGCGAAGGCTTCCGAGTTGTGCTCGGTCCACGGAATCGCGGCGGCGAACCACACCTCCGGATAGAGGACATGATTGAACTTCGTGGCCGACCATTCGAACCAGTGGGCGTTGATGCTGAGCTTGTGCCACTTGGAGAGCTCGCGCCACGTCTTGGTGGTGAGCTGCGTCTTGGTGTTGGCGGTGACCACCACCTGCGGAAAGTCCCGCGTGCTCATGAACCACAGGATGATCCACGCCACCAGCCCGGTCTTGCCGATGCCGTGGCCGCTGGCGACTGCGATCTGAATAGCAGTCTGCACGTCGGTGCCGCTGAGCAGTGCCCGACGGATCTCTTCCATCACCTCGCACTGCCAGGTGTCGGGACCAGCTTCATCGGCCAGCGGTGTGCCTGCGACACCCCACGGGAACACGTAGCGCACGAAACCCTCGGGGTCGTTGAAGAACCCGCCGACATCGTCGACCAGCTGCGCCTCGACCTCAGCAGGCCGGGCCAGACGGCTCTTAGCGGTTGGCTGCGCGGGTGCGGGCATCAAGCAGCCTTTCGAGGAAATCCTTGTCGCCTTCAGTACCAGCGTCGGGATGTGCATTGAGGCCGCAAACCTCACTCTCCAGTGAGACAAGAATGCGCATCGCCTCTGCCAATGCCTTCATAGACTTGGTGCGTTCGGGGAAACTGATCACCGCCTGGTAAATATCGTTGAGACGATCCGGAGCTTTGTCGTCGTCCTGTCGCAGAATCTCGCCAAGCCGCAGCAATTCGGGAACCTGTTCGGTCTGCAGTTCCAGCTCCGCAAGAAGCTTTGCCACCAGCCTGCGAGCGCGTTTGACATCCGCGCGCTGGCCGAGCCGCGTCTCCTTCATGAGGTTCGCCTCGACCTCAATCTGGCGGGCTTCGGTCAGTCTTTGGTCTTCTCGTACTTGAGCTCGTACCACCGACTTTCGTACCAGTTCATCCGCCTTCGCCCGTACCTTGGCGTTGAGGTCACGGACCCAGCCATCCCGCTTGGCGCGCTTGCGGATGGCACCCTCGGTGATGCCATGCTCCTTGGCAATGGCATTGACGGCACGGACTCCAGTGCGGAAGTCGCGCTCGATGGCCTCCCAGTTCGGGGAGGTCTTTGGTTGCTGTGGTGACTCTGCGGCAGACATACCCCGTAGGGTGCCTGCAGTGGTACGAAGTACGAAGCCCTAGAGGGGGTAGCCCGACTAGTCAGGGTGTTGAGTGCGTCCAACCCGATGCACTTCCACCAGATTGCTGGCGACCCTGAGTTGCTTTTCACAGTTCCAAGAGTCCCCATTACCCAGCTGGACAGGAGCCGCGTATCGTTTTAGCTTGATGCATCTACGTGGTTTGCGGCATCATCGTCTGCCGAACACATCGAAATGCACCACATGCGTATTCACCACTATTTCATCGCTGTCGCTTTTTCAATCTCGTTCTCCAATGCAGCACTGGCGCAACCAGTACATGCAACATGCGAGAGCAAAAAGGCAGATATCTCACGCGATATAGAACACGCGAAAGCCAAAGGACAAGCAAGCCGTGTACGTGGTTTGGAGAAGGCACTGCGCGAAACCCAACTCCATTGCAGTGATGCCAAGCTGGAGAAAGAGCATGCAGCGCGAATCGAGAAGCAAGAGAAAAAGGTAGTGGAGAGGCAACGCGATCTCGACAAGGCACGAGAGCAAGGCAAAGCTAGCAAAATCGCAGACCGGGAAGCCAAGTTAGCCAAGGAAAAGGCCGAGCTCGAAAAGCTGCGTACCGGCACCCAATAAATGCCGGCAGGTAGAGTGAGTCGACGCTCCAAGGTTGGCTGAGACCCCAAAAATCGACTGACCGCATGCCTCCGCAAGTTACTCCTGATCCGGCCTCCTCCACCCCAACCTATTGGCCCTCTTGTGAACCGAGGTCGGACTCACGCCGTGTTTCTCGGCCAATGCGGTGAGCGAGATCCGGGAGGTTGTGTATTCGTGCTCCAGCTCTACCCATGCGTCACCGATCCCCGGATTGCACGGGATGCCCGGAATCTTTCGTTGGAGCCGCGCCCACCGCACCGCTGCCTTCCCGCGGTTGAGCTTCTTGGCCACCTCGGCATCTGTCATGGTGCCGAGCAGTGCCACCTCCTCCGGAGTCCAGCGGCGCTGGGTTTCAAAGGCGGTGATCCCCAAGCGAACTCGGGTATGGCTCACGGCGCTTTCATTTATGCCAAGACGAGCAGCCACGCTGGCATCGGAAGCGGTGCCGAGCAGTTCCCGCAACTCCGCCGATGGTGTTGGTTTGAAAACAGGAATGCCGTGCAGCCGCCTCATTTGGAAAACTGACGAATGACTGACTCCAATTTTTCTGGCGACTTCGGCATCGCTCACTGTGCCAAGGAGCGCGAGCTCCGTTTCGGACCATGACCTTGAGGGTCTCCCGAAGCCGAGAATGCCAATGGTATGGCGCTTGTATTGCACCGTGCTGAGCGTCAGACCAAGCAGCTCGGCAATGCGTGCATCAGTGTCTGTTCCCAGCAGGCTCAGGGACTCCGAGCACCATACCCGAGTCGTCCACATGAATCCAGGGATCTTCAACTGTCTGCGCTTCTCGCGCACGGCAGAAATGCTGATACCCAGTTCCTTCGCGATGATCGGGTCTTGATCAACACCCAATCGGGCGATGTGACCTTCAGGCCACTGAAACGCGCGTTTTCGCCAGGCAACAAGTCCCAACGATAGACGTTTGAGTCGCACTGAGCGCTCCGAACAGCCAACAAGCAAACCGACCTCTGCGTCTGCGGCGCTTCCCAACAACGCGATTTGGTCCGCAGTCCATCCGAACGGTGGAGCCCGCCATCGTGGAATGTCTGCATTTTCGCGCTGCCACCTGACCGCCGCTGCTGAACGGCCAACTCGCAATCCGATCTCGGCATCACGCGCCGTACCAAGCAATGCTCGCTCTTCCCGCGTCCACCGTTGAACCCTTTTCATGAATCCACTCCCTTCTGAGTTTCAGCTTCGGATGGGCTTGACGCCGCACCGACAGGCTCTCCACCATCCTGCGCCGCTCCACCCTTCTGCGGCCGCTCCGCTTCGCTCTTGTTCACAATGCGCCGCGCCAGACTGGCCACCTCCGTGATCTGATGCGCCGCCTCAATCGCCGCCAGCACGGCGGCCGATCCACCCATGATCTCGCCCACGCTGCGGCTCTCCCGTGGCGTCAGCTCGAGCACCACGTCGCCGACCTCCAGCTTCACGCTGCCGTTGGGAAGGTTCGTGCGGCTGACAGCGCGTGATGGCGGGTGCTCATACTTCGGCAGGTACACGCCCCGCTCTGGCGACCAGATCTCGCCACGATCTTTCAGTTCCTTCAGGCAATCCGACACGGTCACTTGCTTCAGTCCAGTGACCCGCATCAGCGCCGGAGTAGTCACCACCCGCTCCTGATCGTGCAGCTCGCGCACCGCCTCGAGCACCTGCACCCGGCTGCTCACGTCTGAAAGTTTTGCCATCTCAATATTCCTTCGATCCAGACGAACACTTGCAATCGTCGTTGAGCCTTTTCTCCCGCCGCTCAATCAACATGGGACGCAAGATTTGAGCTGCCGCGCGACATGCATCATCCGACCCGAAGAAAATTGGGGCGTAGTCCGTTTGACGATCACCATGGAATTGACGCCGGTTGGCGATCAACATCGCCGCTACAGTCTCTATGTGGAACAAGCATTGTGACTGGCTCCAAAGCAGAACATGCTGTTTCATCGCTTCACCCTCAGAACTTTGCTGCACGCCCACTGAACCCAGTGGGAGCTGTTGAACTTTGCTTGACTGGGATGGGATGCAGCCAATCACCCATTTGCTGGCACTGCCCAATGAACTCGAGCGGTACCAACCCCTGCGGGCCATTTCGATGCGCCACGATTTCCAACTCGGAGTAGCCTTGAAACTCCTTTGTTCGTTTGCTCAAAGGATGAGCCCAATCCGTGAACAGCAGTGCGATTTGATCGGCCGCAGCCTCGATGGCGCCGGAATCACGCAGATGGCTCATGGTCGGTCGACCGTAGTGCTCGTCGGCCTTGCGGCTCATCTGGCTCAGGACGACGGCACAGATCTCCAGATCAAGCGCCATGGACTTGATTCCGTTCACGATCACATCCAGCTCGCGATTTCGGCTTTCCTCACCTGCACCGGCCATAAGCTGCAGGAAGTCGACGAAGAGCACATCCAGTCCACGCTCGCGGCGCACCTTGAGCGCCTTTCGGCGGATGTCCATCAAGCTCAGGCTGCATTGATCGTCATGGTTCAAATGCAATACCTCAAGTCGTCGAGCTGCTGCCGTCACCGCAGACCACATCTTCTGATCCTCCGGATCTGCCGCCAGAATTCGAGCCAGATCGAAAGAGCCCGCTGCAGCCGTGTGACGATGCATGAGCTGGTTGATCGGCATTTCCTGGCTTAGGAACAGCACGCTGTGATCGCGCGCCATGTTCCGAGCCATGGCCAACGCTAGCGCAGTTTTCCCGTGCTTCGGCCTGGCACCGATCACCATGACCTCGCCGCGTCGCATGCCGCCATTCAGCAGCTTGTCCAATCCACCGATGCCAGTTCGGATCGCAGGATTCTTGCCTTCACTCAGATCCTGCAGTAGGTCAAGGTACTTCGCCAACGATTCATGGATGAACTGGGGATCACGTCGGCCTTTGACGGTTGCCAGCTTGGCCAGCATCATCTGCGCCTTGTCCAACTGCTCGGCCGCCACAGCACCCGGCATCATGGCCATGTCGCAAATCTCGGAACCCGCATCCATCAACTGCCGCGACCGATAGCGGTCCTCGATTACCTCGGCATATCGACGCATGCTGCCCGCACTCGGCACGTACTGCGCCAGATCGTGAAGATATGCGACATTGACAGAACTGCCCATCTCGCCCAGTTGCACCATCACGGAGACAACATCGAAGGGTTTGTTCTTTTTTGCCAGCGTATGGATGGCCTGCCACACATCCCGGTACTCGGAAAAATGAAAAGCCTCAGCCACCAGGTCGCTCGCATGGCAGATCATCGAGTTGTCCATGAGCAAGCCACCAAGCAGTCCAGCTTCCGCTTCTGCGCTGCAGGGAACCTCATTCCGCATGGACGAACTCACGGTGATACTTCCCCTCGAGGACAGAAATGAACCTCGATTGCGTCATCAAAAACTCAATGTCACAACCGGTCCATGCGCCGTTTCGACCGGTCAGGAAGTCACTGGCGGCGACGTGTACGAAGAATTTTTCGAACCACTCAACACCCTCCTCTTTCGTGGTCGCCATGCGTTCGCCAATGTGCTCGCCGAACTCCTGGTTCTCGGTCAGAACCCACGCCCAACGGGCGCGCATGGCCTTTCCGCGCTTGCTGTCCGCAAACCCTGCTCGGCGAGCTCGCGGCATAGTTGGGCAATGCAGGTCGTACAGGTCAAGCAAGGCCTCGTAGGGACAGGGAGGGACTCTCCACGTCGGTGCTTCACAACTTAGCGGTCCGAGAACGCCATCCAGCGAACGTTGCTCGGTTTCTGACGACGAAGTCGACAAAGAAGCGTTAGCTTCTTCCTGTATTAACTCTTCTCTTCTCTTCTCTTTCTCTAGCTCCGCAACTTGGCGGTTTTCGTCCTCGGACTGTCCTAAATCTGTCCCGATGTTGTCCGCAACTGATGCGGACACTTTGCGCGTGTTGGCCTTCCGTTGCGCTTCCGTTGCACGACGCTTTGCGGACGCCCCGTTGTGTTCTGTGAAGTTTTGCAAGCAGACACCATCGGAAGTTTCCGCAAGCCATCCAATGTCGCACAACGCTTTCCCTATGCCTTGGACTCCCGTCTTGCGGTCAATTTGCCGAAGTGTGAGACCCGGCATCAAGCCATCTTCGGTATGCTGATCAGCTGTTGCCCACAGCCAGTAGAGAGCGCCGACTACGGCTGCTTCACTGGTATCGGTCATGTCCACCAAAGCAGCAACACGCGGGTCGTCCCACAAGTTGCCGCGCATCTTGATCCAGTCACCGGCCATACTTACTCCTCGGCCTTTCGCGCTTCGCGCTTGGCTGCGCGAAGCGCGCGGATGAGCCCATCCACATTCACTGGCGCCACGACCACGTTGCACTGAGTCATCTCGTCATCGCCTAGGTATTGGCTGATGACAATCTGCCCGTTTTCATTGATGGAAACGTCGATCTGGTTTTGTTGCTGTACTGCTACTGCCATGTGCCCACCACATAAAAAGGAAGCACCACAAAGAAAAGGCCAACGGCCGGCAGGTGGTGGAACTGCCTTGAGGGAGCTACCCTGGCCGTTGGCGAAAACATGTCAGGCTACGGCGCGAATGCCGCCACGGGCCTGCAACTGAGCCAAGGCCTTCAGCGCCGTGTTCAGCGTTGCCGTAGCGCTGTCAATGGTCTCGGCAATGCGCGCTGCCTGATCCTCTGCAGCCTTGCGATCTGGGCGCGCATGGAGCGTCTCGTCACATGCGTACATGAGCGGGTCAAACTTCCCGCAGAAACGCATCGCGGCGATGATCTGGCCAAAGGTGAGGCGCTCGTCCTTTTCAGGATTGAGACACGCACGCAATCGCGCATGACCCGACTCAACCTTCATGTGAGGGAACAGATAGACCGCCAACTCCTTGGCCGATTTGTCGCTGTTCGCAATCATTTGCGAGAGCGCGTCATACTCGTCTTCGTATATCGACTTCATTGTGTTCAAGTGGTTGATTTGATTGGTCGTTTCCCATCGTCCCCTCGCCACCCCTCAATCTGAGGGGCCGTGAGGGGTGCTTTTTTGGGCACAAAAAAAGATGATTCAGTCATCGCTGATTCACAGCGCAAAAGGACTGAAGCAATGAACGCACAAGCACTTCCCCAGCAACCCTTCCACCGCAGCACTCGCACCGCGATGGCAGAGAATTTCGACGCCACAACGGGCACTTCGGCACGCACGCTGAGCACATCTACGCTGACGCTTTCTTGGCAAGCTGGGGAGTTGGTGATCGGGTTCAAAGAGGCTCGAGCGGTGATCAGCGGCGCGGCTGGGGCGATGCGCGCGCGGCGCCATGATCGAGGTGTGCGATGACCGCGTATCAAGGGCTCAAAATTGAGCCCTTTGATGGCCTTGCGTTGCGAAGTGGGGAAGCTCGTCATTCCGTGGCTTACGATGGTCGATTCCCAACTAACAACCCCAAGAAGGGCAGAAATGAGAACCGGCTTCGTACAACCAGCAGCAATCGTCGCAGTGGAAATCCTGCGCCAGAGGCAACACGAACATGGAGAGATCGACGAGAAAGTCATTGCGGATGCCTTTGCTCTGGCCTATCGCGGTCTGGTCGAGGGACTGATGCAGATAAACCATGGCGATCAAAAACAGGTGAAGCCTCGATAACGGACAGTTGCTCACTCATGGCCGGCCTTCTCGCGCAGCAATTGCAGTGCGTAAAAGTGTTCGTGGAAGGCTTGTCCAGCAGCCGAATCAGGAGGCCATGGGCATGCAGCGCGCGGGCATTGGCCGGAAGCTGCACACTCTTCGGCGTGGTGGTGGATGACGGCAAAGGAGACGATGGGCTCAGCCATGGAAGGGCTCCGTCTGCTGCACAAGCTCCGGCCAAATCCGACGCCACTCATCCGGATACCAATCCTTGCGCTCCACCAATCCCTTCGTTTCCTGCTCAATGGCAACTGCATAAGCGGGGGAGGGGCGTCGATCTTGGAATCCATCACGCCATTGCCGGATCTGAGCATCGCTTTTCGCGCCGATACGAATGCGTAGTTCCGACACGCTCAATGCGTCGGGCGTGGAAAAGTATTCGAATAGCTTCATGAAACCAAAGTCTATAGCAAATGCTACCCCCAATCAAGTAGCCAAAGCTATCGTAGCGTCTGCTACTGTTGATACTATGAATGAGCAAATGATTCAGGAGTGGCGAGTTAGGCGTCTCGCAGAACTCGCGGACAAGGAAGGCGGCAAAGCGGCCCTTGGGCGGAAGCTTGGCTACAAGGACGGCGCATTCGTAGGTCAAATGCTTAGAGGCGAACGTCCCGTGACCGAGAAGACAGTTCACGCCATCCATTCAATGCAGGGCTATACACACTGGTTTGATGCCAATGCGACAAAGGGATCAAAGGTTGGTGCGGTGGCTGGGCTATCCCCTTCGCCATCACCTGGCGCGCCTGTGGTGAATGTTCCGATCCTCGCAAATGCAGCCAGCATGGGAACCGGCACTGAACAACACCACGAAGATGTGATCATTGGAGTGCTGCCTTTGTCCGAGACTTGGATGCGACGGACCTTGCAGCCAACCAGCGTAAAACACGTTCGCTTCATCCATGCTTACGGGGATAGCATGAGTCCGACGTTCGAGGATGGAGATATCGTGCTCGTTGACACGGGGATGCTCGACGCCCGCGCAATCGATGGCATCTATGTCATCGAAGCCAATGAGCGTCTATACATCAAGCGGGTGCGACAGCGCATCGACGGCGAGGTGGAGGTCAGCAGTGACAACCCAACCGTGAAGACTGTAGACATTCTCAATGGCGACCATCCGGCGATGATTCTCGGCAAGGTCATTTACCGCTGGCTTGGGAAGAAGCTCTAAGCATTCGCGACCGGATGATGTACGACGCTGAGACCTATGCGCACCGGCTGGTGGTGCTGGAAGCGCTGCTGGTCTAAATTCATAAAAAATTCACTGTACAAAACACCAGTGTTTTGCAATACTCACTACTGTCTTTTTAACCAGTATAGGAGTGAGTCATGTCTTCAATCAGCGCCACACTTCGTGATGCCCCTAACAAGATGTCTGCTGAGGGCATCGCGACTGTCGAGCAGAAGTTTTCCAACATCCTTGCAAAGCAGTTCCACTCTGCTGACCAGATGACGCGAGCCCACAAGGCCTACCAGGCCGCCATCGAGGGCGATGTCTCGCTGTCCACCACTGCGCAGCAACTGGCGAAGTCCTTCGCCGATGCGTATGCGAAGGCGACTCAGATCGCTCTGGGCGGCTACCACTCGAAAGAAGACACTCGTTTCGACGTCCGCCTGACCTAATTTCCCACCTCGCTTTCGTTGCCATCTTTGCCGCCCACTGAGGCGGCTTTTTTGCGTGCTTCGGTAAGGCGTGGATGAATTTTCCCAGAAAAACAAAATTAAATAGCTTTTGCTACTTGACCGAAGTGGTAGCAATTGCTACATTTTCTCCATTGCATTGCAACCCGCATTGGAGTGAACATGAACACCACGGAACATCGCCCCTTGGGGTCAAACATCGATCACCTGCAGGGGATCAGCGCCGACCTGCTTCCTGCCGGCCGCCCGACTCTCGAAAGCCTCGAAGCGGGCTTGATGACTCTGGCCCACAGCCTCGGCCGCGAGCATGCCCAGCGCGTGCGTCGTTGTATGAACGGCATCATCACCGCGGCGCAGGCCTCGGCCACTCCCCTTCCCTCCACTGCTTCAATGGTCGGCTCCTTGCTCGACAGCAGCAGCCTTGAGCAGGTGGATGCATGAACACCGCTACAAAGCCGCGCATTAAGCGACACGTTGATCTCTGGTGCTGCGGCACTGAAATGCAGCTCTACAGGTTCTTTCAAAAGCGGTACTTGGCTCTGCCTCCAATTGGATTTGGCATCACGCCACAAGACGCCTTTTCGGATTGGGAGCAAGAAATCCGCAAACAGCATGTGGTTCGTAATGAGCCACCAGCCGTTACGAGCACTCCCACGTCCCAAACGGAAGAACCAGCGTTTGTGCTGTGCACATTCCTTCGCCTAGTCGGCATGCGCCGCAAAGAAGGTCTGGTGCGTTCCGCCCGCTGGGCCGCCGGGCTGATGTGGCGCAGCCATCAAAACACTCGCCTCCGCTCACATATCGAGTGATGAATCGAAAGTCAATAGAAAAGTCGTTCGCGCGCCGCCTATAGACGCCACTTTATCGCGCCCATAACGTATCGATCAGATTTGAATTCCATGTCCAAAAAACCAATGTTCAAGTTGCATCCGGATGGCGAGCAGTACATCATCACCTTGCCGGGGGTCGTGCTCCTGTGTGGAAGCACAATTTACGGCGACCCTACCGAGACAACCCCACAAGGGCGCACCAACGCTATGCGTTTGGTCGAGCGCACTCTGCAAGAGGCAGAGAAGTACGGCTTCAAACAGCCGTCCACCGTCTGGGCGCTACTGCGTCGCAATGAACCGAATCAACGCCTCAACAACCTTGTCCAGGAGGCTGTTGACTTAATCCCCAAGCACGTTCAGGCAGAGGTGATGCGTGCCTTCGGGTGCGACTCCAGCACCGACGAAACAGTCGTTCCGCTAGTCACAGCCATGAAGCATCCGGGCCGCCACGAACCTGAAACCAACCCGCGCTTTCTGCGCCCAGGTCCAGATGGTGTTGATCCTCGTTTCTGGAGTGCAGGTCGCGAGCTGAAACGCATCGCCGCAAATGAAGGCCCTGAAGCCATCCACAAGCCCGAATACGCCCACCTTTACAGCCAGATGCTGCGCTATGCGCCCAAGGACCTGCAGGCCGAGATGCGCGCCAAGGCCGAAGAGCTAGATCTGATGCCAAAGGCCACGCATGTGAACGAGCACGGCGAACCGGTGTTTTCCATTCAGCAGATCGCTGAGAAGCACGGCGTAAGCGTTGAGGAGGTCGAGCAGCTCATTGCGCAATCGGACATTGATCCAGATGACCTGTACACCGGCCCGGTGTTCCCGAAGCAGTGAGGCAATCATGGCGATTTCCATCACAGACCAACCAGACGTTACGTACACGGCAGGGCTTCTAACCCAGCGGGTGCAAACCGGTTGCGCGTCCGGATTTCGGGCGCACTACAAAAATTTTGTAGTGGGCTCAGGGCTTCTGTTTAGGCTTGGCTCGACTCCGCTTTCGACCTGCATCTGCCTTCTCAGCAGCTACGCGGATTCCGCTCAAAAGCCTCGCCTCAAGGTCATCATTGATGTCAGCACATGTCTCAGCAATTTCATCAATTCGAGATTTTTCCGCCAGTGCGGTTTCCAGTCGCGCTTTAGCCAATACAGGATCGCGGTCATCCCCTTCAATTTGGCTTTGAGCGACCCCTGCCACCTGATCGAACAATTCGTTCAGACGTTCCATCAACGTAAACAAAGACGAGTACGCCTGAGCCATCGTTGCCAAGCGACCCGTAGTACTGGCGAGCAATGCGTCAGTCGCAAACTTGGTTCCAGAAAGCTCCCCCTCCAAACGAGAGATTTGAAGCTGCAGCTCATCCTCATTAATCCCATCGAAACTCTGTTCGAGTCTCGCAAGAAGCTCTGCATGCAAGCTTCTTCCGCACTGCTCCGCCGAAGTCTGAATACGGGATTTCAAGTCATCCGGCATTCGGAGCGGGTAACTGGGAGCTTGGTGTCGATCGGTAGCCATTCCCCAATTGTGGATGTCAAATCGAATCTTTTCAAAGAATCTTATTGACATCCACAAATAAAGAATCTAAATTTCATCCACAAGACATGACCACCGACCGACACCAACTCACCCCAACACCGGTCCGCATCCCGCCTGAGTTGAAAGAAGAGCTCAAGGGCCATGCAAAAGCAAATGACCGCAGCCTGAACGGCGAGATTCTCGCGCGGCTTCGGACTTCTTTGAATGAATCACCAGAGAAAGGCAATAAGCAATGAGCAACATCGTTCTTCACCGATTCGAAGGCATCACCATCCGCACGATTCAGATCGATGATCAGACGTTTTTCGTAGGCAAAGACGCGGCTGATGCACTCGGATATGCCGATGCCAGCACAGCTATTCGCTCGCATTGCCGTGGGGTGCAGAAATTGCACCCCATCCCTGATGCTCTCGGACGCATGCAGGAAACTCGCGTCATCGATGAACCGGACTTCATGCGTCTGATCGTGCATAGCACCCTGCCCTCCGCCGAACGCGTGGAGCGCTGGGTGTTCGAAGAGGTTTTACCCAGCATCCGCAAGACCGGCAGCTACAGCGTTGCGCCGCGCACGCCCGGCGAGATGCTGCTCGCCAGCGCTCAAGCCCTCATGGCCCTTGAGCAACAGCAGGCCATCCTGCAGGCTGACGTTCAGCGCATTGAGCACCAGGTGGGTGAGCTGGCCGAGTCGCGTGTCTGGGATCACTGCCCCCAAAACTGCGAGCCAATCACCAAGATCGAGAAGCGCATCAACGACCGGTACGCATTGCCGCTGTGGGTGATCGACAAGGTGGTGCGGCAACTGCCCTGCAGCCCCAAGATCGCGGGCATGGTGCGCAATCAGCGCGAGGAAGCAAAGGGGTCGCAGTACGTCGTTTTCGCCGTCGCAGACATCACACGCGTCTTCGCAAACTTCGTCGGCGAGTGCGTGCAAGAAACACCGACCCTCTGGTCGCATCGCGACATCGACAAACGCTTTCAGCTCATGCCCAACGGCCGTAAGCGCACACCTCTCAAGGCGCACAAGACAAAAGAACTCGCTACGGCGTGACCGGAAAAAGTGAAGCCCCGAAGCAGGTTAGAGCGCTTCAGGGCTTCTAGATCAAACCAGTCGTCAAAGAAAGATCAGATCATGTCTGAGGTTATCACACGCCCAAAATCGGGCAAAACAAAGAGCGTTGCGCCTGTACCAGCGACGCAACAAACAGCATCGGCCGCTGCGGTGAGTAAGGGAACGCAGCGCCCCGAATGGCTGGCGCTTGCCCTGCCCCACCTCCGCAAGCTCAGCGACTTCCTCACCTCTTTGGTTGAGTGCAGCGACGATCGCAAGGCACCTGAGCTGATTCAAAACTTGGCTGCAGAGGCTGAAGGCATTCTGTCCAATGCATGGGGAGACTGCACGGAATTCTCAATGATTGCCGCGATCACACCCAACGCGGTCTGGTCTCAACTCAACACAGTAGTTCTATTGCTGAGGAGTGCCTCCTATCTCTGCAAATATGGTCCACTGAGCCACGGGCACATGATGATCCATGTGGCCGTCATCGATTCTGCACTGGCATATGCCTCCGGAATGTGTGACGCAATGCATGTTGCACCTCAAGACCTCGGCCGCCTGACGGCACTTGACGGCGATGCATACCTGCAAATGGATCCTGAGCAACAGCGCCAACTTCTTGCGTCAACGTTTCAAGCTAAGAAAGCACCGCACGCGTCTCCTGTGACGTCGGAACACATCTACAGCGCAAGCCATGTTGACCAGGTATTCAGCAGCATCACAACCCAGAGCCTGACTCTGCGTGACTTCCTCATTGATGCGCGCGTGACGTTGGAAACAGAGGGTGCTGTCGGTCGGGCCGTTAACCATTTGATGGTGGCCGAGAGCCTTGCATGCCTTGTGGGTTCCGTGGCTGATCACATGTGCAAATGGCGAGCGCTTGGAGGCGTTGCCGACTGGGTCACAGGTGACGGAATAGAACGTATCGGCGGAGATGCAGCATGAGCGCCGTTCTCGAGAAACCCAAGGCCGTCCGCGCCACACCAAAGCCTGCGCCACATTCACCCGCAGCACTCGCGCCATCGCCAACGAAAGTTTCGTCCACTCACGCATGGGAGCTGGGCGACAAAGAAACCTTCGCATCGATCGTGTGGCGCCGCGTCGATGAGGCAGAAGCCGCAATTCGCGCACACGCTGAAGAGGCAGACAACACCGCAGCATATGGTGTTCTTGCAATTATCTACTCGGCAATCGATTTGCTCGTACTGATGCATGAGTCACCGACCACTGACGACTGCACTCGCGTTTCTGTGTGCCTTGAGCATGCAATCGGCATCATGAGGTACATCGCCAAGGTTGAGGCAGATCTGCTGACCGACGCCGGACTCACATTGCTGATCGTCGCCAAGTCAATTCTCGACGAAGGCCGGAAGGGACTTTGACATGGCACGGCATCAAACACCTTCAAGGACGCAGCCCGTTGACCTCACCGTCTGGTATGAAGAACACGACGCCCGGCTCTACCACCTTCTGCACATGCTCGCGAAAGCATTGGCAAGGGCAAGCGTTGATCTGGACGACGAATTGTCCGATCTTGTGGCAGGCGCCTACGGAGATGTGCGCTCACACGCGAAGCAGTTGGTCGGCAACAGCATTCCCATCGTGCTGGCCAAGGACCGCAAGCACACGATTGACTACGACGAGCTCGCCGAGGCCCGGGCCAAGATCAGGATCCTGACGTTCGAACTGAACGAGCTGCGCGGCAAAACATGCATATCAAACCGATATACAAATTGTCCGTCGACCACACTTTGCATATCAGATCGATATACAGACGGCCGCCGCGCAATGCACGCTGAAGTGGTCGGGCTCTTCGAGCGCCCCATTGCCCAGTTCAAGGCAGCAACTGAGCAGTATCCGAACTTGGCAGGCGAACTCGACAAGGCCGTGCATCCCTTGCACGTCATGTTGGCCAAGGTACGCGAGGTGCCGGTGGAAACTCCAAAGACAGGGATAAAGAATGTCTGATCCAGCAATTCTGATGGCACCGGCCAGATTCGTTCGCATCAGGCTCGCAGCCGTGATCATGGGACTCACAGAGAAGGCAATTCGCCGCAAGATTGAGCGCGGCGTGTGGCTTGAGGGAAAGCATTGGCGCCGCGCAGATGGCGGCATCTACATTGATACGAAGGCGGTAGAAAAATGGGTCGAGCTGGCACAGGGGTAGAAGCCCGAGAGAAGTCCATCCGCGTGAATTTCACGCTTGATGGCACATGGCAACGTGTCCGCTTGGCCATTCCGCCAACGCCGGTGAACATGCGGCACGCCGAGCGCTTGGTGAAGCAAGTCAATCAGGCGATTGCACGCGGTACATTCACATGGGAGGACTACTTCCCCGACGCGCCGCAGGCGAAGAAGGCCAAGGCCTCACACAGCTTTGGCGAATGGTGTGACCTGTGGCTTGCCACCAAAGGTCGCTTGGCCACCAAAACGCTCAGTCAATATCGGAACGCATTGACGATCTGGAAGGAGATGCTCGGCGCTGATTCGTCCATCGAGCAGCTCACACACGCCAAGGTGGCAGCCAAGATCGGCAGCACCCCATGGAAGTCTGCCAAGCTGCTGAACAACTACCTGATCACGTTACGCGGTGTCTTTGCTCTGGCTGGGCGCGACCTCAAAGTCGACGATCCAATGGACGGTATCGAGAACAGCAAGCATCAGAAGCCGCAGCCGGATCCGCTCACCTTTGACGAGATGGAACAGGTTCTCGCGCACATGCAAAAGCATTGCGATCCACGAATGTGGGCCTACTTCGAAGTCGCGTTCTTCACCGGCATGCGACCGGAAGAGCTGATCGCCCTGCGCTGGGGAGACGTGGATTGGAACAACCAGACGATCCGCGTTGAACGTGCCCGGACGGCCGGGGAATTGAAGCCGCTCAAGACCTACAACGCCCGGGATGTGGATCTGGTTAGCCGTGCGCTGGCCGCACTGCAATCCATGAAGTCATGGACGCTGATGGGCGGCACGGACGCCGAGATCTTCCAGAACGTGGAAACGAACAGGCCACTTCACGACGAACGCAGTCAGCGGGACCACTTCTGGACACCGACACTGCGGAAATTGGGGATTCGCCACCGCCGGGCCTATCAGACCCGACATACCTACGCCACGAACTCACTGGCTGCTGGAGCCAACCCGGCGTACATTGCTCGGCAAATGGGGCACAAGAACGCCAAGATGTTCTTCACGGTCTACGCGAAGTGGATCGACGGGGCCGACCGAGGGCGAGAAAAGGCGAAAGTTGAAGCGATGCTCGGAAATGAAAAAACCCGGCTCAAGGCCGGGTGATCTCCCACAAATCTCCCAAAATTCTCTGAGTCTGGTCAATCCCAGAGAGGAGATGTGGTAGGCGCGATTGGACTCGAACCAACGACCCCCACCATGTCAAGGTGGTGCTCTAACCAGCTGAGCTACGCGCCTGTTGTTCTTTACAAGAAGCTGAAATTCTAGCAGTAAAATTTCGCCGTTTTTTCAAATTTCGAAGATTTTTTGAATTTCTTCCCACTTGCAAAACCGGCGACTGCTGAAAAATCCCTGCTTCCCGCCAAGCTCTCAATTATGGCACAGTTTCAGCGCCTTCTTGCAGAAAACACACCAGAAACCGTCGCAACCTGTCCGAGTACCTTGTTCAGGCGCCCTGAGTCGGAGACTTCCACGGTGAATGTCATCCAGGCGGTCCCCTTCACGGATTGGGTCTGCACGCCGATGACGTTGGTCTTTTCGCGTGCGAAGACTTCGGAGATGTCGCGCAGCAGGCCTTGGCGGTCGTGCGCCTCCACAGAGACGTCAACCGGGTAGACGGCGCTTTCTTTTTGAGGCTTGGACGGGCCCCACTCCACTTCGATGACGCGCTCTGCACTACGTGCGGCCATTTCGCGGAAGTTGCTGCAATCGGAGCGGTGCACGCTCACGCCTTTGCCACGCGTGACAAAGCCGCTGATATCGTCCGGGGGGGCGGGTCTGCAGCACTTGGCAAGCTGCGTCATGAGGGAGTCGATGCCGACGACGAGAATGCCGCCCTTGGAGGCTGCGTCACTCGCGCGGCTCTTGCGCACGAGGTTCAGCTCGTCGGCAGTGACTGTTGATGGTGCGGGCGCAGGGCGCAGCAGTGTTTCGATACTGCGCAGCGACAACTCGTCCTTGCCGACCACTTCGAACAGCGCGTCGGCTGATTTAAGGCCAAGCTGCGTCGCCAGGTCGTCGAGTTTGATAGAGGTTTTGCCTTCGCGTTGCAGCAGTTTTTCAACGGCTTCGCGGCCCTTGGCAATCGTGACGTGGGTGGCTTGCGCGTTGAACCATGCGCGTACCTTGGCGCGCGCGCGGTTGCTGGTGAGATAGCCGAGTTCGGGATTGAGCCAGTCTCGTGACGGACGCCCCTCCTTCACAGTGGTGATTTCGACCGTCTGGCCATTTTCGAGCGGTGTATTGAGCGGCACCATGTTGCCATCCACCTTCGCACCACGACAGCGATGGCCGACATTGGTGTGCACAGCGTAGGCAAAGTCCACGGGGGTGGCGCCGCGCGGCAACTCGATCACAGCAGCATCGGGCGTGAGCACGTAGATGCGGTCGTCGAACAGGCCGCTGCGGCTGACCGCTCCGGTCATGTCGCGCTCCCACGCGAGCAGTTGGCGCAGCACCGCTATCTTGGCGTCGTACTCGCTCGTTGCGGACACGCCCGCGTAGCCCTTGGCACCCGCCTCCTTGTAAGCCCAGTGCGCGGCCACGCCGCTTTCGGCATGGTCATCCATCGCCTGCGTACGAATCTGGATTTCGATGGCCTTGCCCGCCTCGTCACGCACCACGGTGTGCAGCGACTGATAGCCGTTGGGTTTGGGGCGCGCGATGTAGTCGTCAAATTCCGCCTCGATCGGCGCGAAGTGTGAGTGCACCCACGACAGTGCCGCGTAGCAGTCCCTCACCGTCGGTACGATCACGCGCAGCGCGCGGATGTCGAACAACTGATCGAAATTGAGCGACTTGCCGCGCATCTTCTTGACGATGCTGTAGATGTGCTTGGGACGGCCCTTCACGGAAGCGCTGATGCTGCGCGCGCGCAGCTCGGATTCGAGGCGGCTGCGCAAGTGCTCCATGTAGAGCTCACGCTCGGCGCGCTTCTCATCGAGCAGGCGGGCGATTTCCTTGTAAGTGTCGGGCTCGAGAAAGCGGAAAGACAGATCCTCCAATTCCCACTTGATCTGCCAGATGCCCAGACGATTGGCGAGCGGAGCGAACACCTGCAGCGCCTCGCGCGCCATACCGGGAGAGACGGGGCGCTTGGTCGCCGCATAGAAGCGCAGCGTCTGCAGACGCGACGCCAGACGCAGCAGCACCACGCGCAGGTCCTTGGAGAACGCGAGCAGCATCTTGCGCACGTTCTCGGTCTGCGTGGCGATGTCGTCAACCTGGATGCCCGCGACCTGCGCGGCACGGGCCTGCTCCTGCACGCGCATGAGCTTCGTGGTTTCGCAGGCAAGTTCGGCAAAGTTCTCGCCGAAGGCCTTGGTGATGACTTCCTCGGGCCTGTTCAAGTGCGAAGAGGCATAGACCAAATAGACGGCGGCCTGCAGCGTCTCCGAACTGCCTATGCCTTTCAAAATGGCCGCGACCGCGTCGGCATGCGCGAGAGTACTCTCGCCGGTCTCGAGACATTCCCCGGTGAGCAGAGGTACGGAAAACGCTCGGACCTTCTCGAGCGAGCCCACCTGCTCAGGCGCCACATCGGCCGTTACGGCAATCAATTGTGGGACCGCGTCTGCCGCCATGCCGGACGGGAACGCAGAACCCGATCCCGGTCCGGTGCCGGTGTGAATGGGTGTGCCAATTGCACTCGTTTTCATGGGTTCTCCGTTCAGGCCCGCTCGCTAACTACCGCACAGGAACCGCTCGACCGCACTGCCCTGTTCTTCTGCCACCAAGGTGGGGGCATGCCCTACAAATTCAAACTCTTTTATCTGCGCGTGAGGCCCCACTTCCGCCATGCGCTCAGCCGTGGCTTTGGACAGCAGATCGGAATCCGCACCGCGCAGCAACAAGGTACGTGCAGTGATCTGCCCGTAGAGTTTCCACAGATAGCGCTCACCCCCCTCTGCGGCCTCCTTCGTCATCTTGCGCATGGGCGATGCAATGCCCGGATCGTAGTGAAGACGCAGTTTGTCGTTTGCAGCGCGCACTACCATGGGACGCGACAGAGCAAGCCAGTCTTCGGGGGAATGCGGGCCGAAACCCATGGATATCTTGCGCATCTCGTCGGCAGCCGACTGCACTGAGTCAAAGCGCAGCGGACGACCCAGATACGAGCCGATGCGCTGCAGCGCATCCCATTGCACCGCCGGCCCCACGTCGTTGAGCACCAACGAATGCACCGGCACGGGAAGCGGCAAATCTTTCTGCCCCGCCACCACAAGCCCGATGAGCCCCCCCATGCTGGTCCCGACCCAATCGAGCTGCGTGATCGGCGCTTGCGCATGCAGTTTGTTGATGAGCACCAGCATGTCGCCCACGTAGTTGGGGATCTGATAGCCCGCAGGATCGGCCAGCCAGTCGCTCTTGCCGCGACCGACCACGTCCGGGCAGATCACGCGACCGTACCGGGCCATACGGCGTGCAAATACATCGAAGTCGCGACCCTGGCGTGAAAGACCATGCACGCACATCAGAACACGCGAGTGCGCCGGATTTCCCGTATCGTTCCACTCCCAGTACGCCATGCGGTGACCGTCGGAATTCATCGGACTCGTAGCGGCGAGGCCAGGACAGGGTACGTAGTTCAGCGTAGGTTCATTCATGGAAATCAACTTTGTCTCGTGCCCCGGGATACTTTGCGCGACGAAAACGACGAGCGGCTAGCGCGGATAGTGATGGAGTGAGATGGCAAAAAACCGCAGGGATAGCCGTAGCTATCGCGAGGATTTTTGCCGCCGCAGATCGCCCGAGCCCGCGTTAGCATGCGTCGTGGGAATCGCACAGAGGATCCCTCGATAATGTTTGCATCGTAATTGATTTGGAGAGACTTTTATGCTCAATGGCAAGACAGCACTCGTCACCGGTTCCACCAGCGGTATTGGCCTGGGTATCGCCAAGGCTCTTGCGCGTCAAGGCGCGAACATCGTGCTCAACGGATTCGGTGACGTCGACGGCTCACGCGCCGCCGTACTGGAAGCAGGCAAGGCGCACGATGTGAAGGTGGCTTACCACGGCGCCGATATGAGCCGCCCGCAGGAAATCGAAGACATGATGAAGTACGCCGCAGGCCAGTTCGGCGGCGTCGACATTCTGGTGAACAACGCCGGCATCCAGCATGTCGCTCCGGTCGAAGCCTTCCCGCCCGAGAAGTGGGATTCGATCATCGCGATCAACCTCTCCAGCGCCTTCCACACCACGCGCCACGCGCTACCCGCCATGCAAGCCGCCAAATGGGGGCGCATCATCAACATCGCCTCGGTGCACGGTCTGGTCGGCTCCGCGCAGAAGTCGGCCTATGTCGCCGCCAAGCACGGCATCGTCGGCCTGACCAAGGTGACTGCGCTCGAAAACGCCGCTGGCGGCATCACCTGCAATGCCATCTGCCCTGGCTGGGTGCTCACGCCATTGGTGCAAAAACAGATCGATGCCAAGGCAACGGAACATGGCGTGACGGTCGAAGAAGCAACCAAGGACCTGCTCTCTGAAAAGGAACCTTCGCTCAAGTTCACGACCCCCGAAGAACTGGGCGAGCTCGCCGTGTTCTTCTGCTCGCCCGCGGGCAACAACATCTGCGGCGTAGCCTGGAACATGGACGGCGGCTGGGCAGCGCAATAGAACACAGCAGCCAGAAATCTACCAGTCAACAAAAAGACCCGGCTCCGAAAACGGAGGCGGGTTTTTTGCATGGCATTGGCATTGAGTCAGTGAACCTGTGACGCAGACGGGGCAACCGGGCCACAACCCCAACGGCAAGAAAGTCCCCCAGGCAAGGCGTCGAAGCTGCAGATGGCACTGCCGTGCGGCCAAGCGTTCACAACGCAGCATGAGGGGCTCTGTATTGCCGCCTCAAAACGATCAACGCACCAAGCCAAAACAAATAACCAAACCAAAAAATAGAAAGCCCCCGAATTCGCCGCAATGACGAATCGGGGGCTGCGACCAAGAGGAACCTATCGCTTCATAGTTCTTCTCTCGATGTCACCTCGCATTGAGTCATAAACCAGCCCTCAGCGCAACTGGACAGATCCCGATACCGACACTTCGACCCGCGCCTTGCCCGCCTCGACCGGCACAGCCGAATCGGACATTGACGACTTCAGCATGCCGCCATTCGCGCGCGCCGAAGCAGCATAAGGCATGAGCACATTGCCGTTGTCATTGACCTGCACCTCGCGCAACGTGTAGCTCGAGAAGCCGAAGTTCTTCGCGATCGACGTCGCGCGATCCTTGAACGCTGCGATGGCCTTGGCCTGGGCTTCCGCCTCGACCTTCTCGCGGGCTTCGCGCGACAAGCTGAACGAGACCGAGCTCACCGTCATGTTCTGCACCGCGCCAGCAATCGTCGTGATGCGCGAGAAATCCCGGCCTTCCAGAATCAACTCCACACGGCCCTGCCAGCCCGCAATCTTGCCGTCTTTGCCACTGCGCGGATAGAGCGAGAAGTCCCCACTGCGCACTTCCATCTGCTGAGGCTTGGCATCGCGCTTGGCCAGCGTCAGCGCCGCATCCAGAACCTGTTTGAGCTGCGTCTGCACGCTCGCCGCATCACTGCCCTCTTTCGTCGTGGACAAATGCATCACCAACACGTCCTGCTGCACCTCCACCGAACCCGATGCCGAGAGCTGGAGCACATTTTGCGGTGCAGCATTCGACACACCCGCACCGTTGGCGCTCTGTGCAAGCACCGCACCAGCACAAACCAGCAAAGCCGTAGCGGCTACCGTTTTTACAGCGAATCCAGCCATATCACCTCTTAGTTTCTGATCGAAAGTCCGGCATCGAAATTCCAATACCTGTTGATCATTCAATCGGCATATTGCACATAAGACATGAAGTTTGTGTAAAGGATTCCCCAACACTCGGCGTTTTAGGGCAAGATTTGTAACATTAGGTCAACCCAGCGAAAAAAACCAAACATTCCCGGCTCAAGCTGGTCAGAATTGGCTCTGTTACAAATTGGACTGAGGAAAGTTATGGCCACAACAACCAACCGCACAGACAAGGTTCTCGTAGTTGACGACGACGCCCGTATTCGCGATCTGCTGCGGCGCTACCTCACTCAGGAAGGGTTCGAGGTCATGGTTGCCGAAGACGGCAAGGCGCTCAACCGCATCCTGCTGCGCGAAACCGTGGACCTGATCGTGCTCGACCTGATGATGCCTGGCGAAGATGGCCTTTCGATTTGCCGTCGCCTGCGTGCCGCCAACGACCGCACGCCGATCATCATGCTCACCGCCAAAGGTGAGGACGTGGACCGCATCGTGGGTCTGGAAGTGGGCGCGGATGACTACCTCGGCAAGCCGTTCAACCCGCGCGAACTGCTCGCGCGCATTCACGCCGTACTGCGTCGCCGTCCTCCCCAGGAAGCGCCTGGCGCACCATCGGGCGACAATGAAGTGGTGACCTTCGGTCCGTTCACGTTCGATCTGGGCACACGTGCGCTGCAAAAGAACGGCGAGGAACTGCCGCTGACTACCGGCGAATTCGCGATGCTGAAGGCGCTGGTGCGCCACCCGCGCCAACCTCTGTCGCGCGAAAAGCTGGCACTGCTGGCACGCGGCCGCGAGTTCGAACCATTCGACCGCAGCCTCGACGTGCAGATCTCGCGCCTGCGCAAGCTGGTGGAAGTGGACGCCGCTGCACCGCGCTACATCCAGACCGTCTGGGGCGTGGGCTATGTGTTCGTGCCGGACGGAACGAGCTGATCCTCAGCCACTCTGTGCAGCCCTCTGAGGCGAAGGTTCAAACCAGCGAGCCACTCCCCGCAAAACAAAGGATCGGGTCGCTGTATGAACCTTCTGATGAAAGGCAGACCGGCCCACGCCGTCTGCCTTTCCCATTTCATTTCCCTACCGAATGCGGCCATAGTCAATGAGCGCCAAACGACCAGAACCCGTCAATGCCGAAGCCACCAGCCCCGCACCGCTGGAGTCGCCCAAGCAGAATTCCGCACAGCGCGCTCGCGTTGGGCTGAATCTCTTCTGGCGCACATTTTTCCTGTTGGCTTTGCTGCTGGTCGGCTCAATTCTGGCTTGGCTGCAGACCCTGCGCGCACTCGAATTCGAACCGCGCACGCTTCAAACCGCGCAGCAGATCGCATCGCTTGTCAATCTGAGCCGTGCGGCCCTTGTACACGCTGATGCGATTGCGCGCGTCTCGCTCATCAAGACCATGGCCGATCAGGAAGGCGTGCGCATCCTGCCGCGCGAGCCTGACGACAAATTCGAACACCTGCCCCAGTCGGCACTTGGTGCCCGGCTCACTGAAGAACTCACGCGCCGCCTCGGCCCCGGCACGATTCTGGCCAACAGCGTGAACGGCGAGCAAGGCCTCTGGGTGGGCTTCAACATCAACGGCGATCCGAACTGGCTGCTCATGGACCGCTCGCGCCTGTCCACCGCGAGCGGCAAGACCTGGTTGATCTGGCTGATTACCGCAGGCGCGCTGTCGCTCGCTGGCGCGGCCGTGATCGCGCGCCTGATCAACCGCCCGCTCAAGCAACTTTCCTACGCCGCCAACAAGGTCAAAGATGGCGATTTCGCCGCTAGCCAGTTGGACGAAGAAGCCGTGACCAGCGAAATCCGTGAGGTGAACATCGGCTTCAATCGCATGGCCCAGAAGCTTGCCAAGCTCGAGCAGGACCGCGCTGTCATGCTCGCTGGCATCTCGCACGATCTGCGCACGCCACTCGCGCGACTGCGCCTCGAAACCGAGATGAGCGTGAACGACGATGTCGCGCGCGATCACATGGTGGCCGACATCGTGCAGCTCGATGCGACCATTGACAAGTTCCTCGACTACGCTCGCCCCGACGCGGTGACGCTCACGCCGGTGAATCTCTACGGCGTGGTTTCGTCCTGCGTCTATGCCGTGCAGGACCACCGCGAGCTGCAGATCAGCATGTCGGTGCCGGAGCATCTGAACGTGCTGGTCGACGAAATCGAACTCGCCCGCGTCATCTCCAACCTGCTGGAAAACGCCCGCCGCTATGGCAAGAACAAAGACACCGGCGTGACGACCGTAGACATCACCGCCAAGTCCTGGGACAAATGGGTGCTGATCAAGCTGCGCGACCATGGCAACGGCGTGCCGCCCGAGCAGCTCGCCAACCTGACCAAGCCGTTCTTCCGCAGCGACTCGGCCCGTACTGCCGCCGCCGGCGCAGGCCTTGGCCTTGCCATCGTTGACAAGACAGTGCAGCGCATGGGCGGCATCTTTGCGCTCGCCAACGCCGCATCGGGCGGCCTCGTAGCCCACATCCAGTTGCAGCGCGTGGCCGAACTGCCGGACGGCGCGGATCACAAGCAGCGGCTGCAGCGCCCCCAAGTGAAGCGCCATCTGCCGCCGCGCGCCGGAGAGACCATTCCTGGACGGGTCACACAGCCCATGCCACTCGATGATGGCCGACTGAAGGGTTGAACGTTCGGCCGCTAAAAAGACAAGCGGGGTTTTGCAAAGAGTAGATCGATATAACCATCGGTCATTAAACATGCATCACAATATGTATAGTTCATTCAGCTCCCCAGCCAAACCCCATCATGGGCATCAGCCACTATCTCAAGGAAATCGGTCGCGGCGCGCGCGGCGCGAAGGCGATTGACCGCGCGCAAGCGGCCGATCTCTTCGGGCAGATCCTCGACGGTCAGGTGACCGATCTGGAAATCGGCGCGTTCTGCATTGCCATGCGCATCAAGGGCGAGACGCTGGAGGAGATGAGCGGCTTTCTCGACGCCACACATGCGCGCATCGCTCGCTTTCCGGCCACCGATACCCCCACCATCGTGCTGCCCAGCTACAACGGCGCACGCAAGCTGCCGGTGCTCACCCCCCTGCTTGC
The DNA here is from genome assembly GCF_011305995.1 of Diaphorobacter sp. HDW4A. Lineage (GTDB taxonomy): Bacteria > Pseudomonadota > Gammaproteobacteria > Burkholderiales > Burkholderiaceae_C > Diaphorobacter_A. Next base: position 3,242,600 of record NZ_CP049910.1, read on the forward strand.
CCTGCTGCTCGCCCGCGAAGGCCTGCCGGTGTTGCTGCACGGCATGCGCACCGAGGCACGGCGCGTGCTTGCTTCGGACGTTCTTGTGGCGCTCGGCATCGCGTCCAGCACCGCTCCGCGCGCCTTGGGGAGCGGCGAAATCGCGCATATCGACACGCAGCACCTGCATCCGCGCCTCGCCAGTCTGCTGGCCGCACGCGAGGTGATCGGCCTGCGCAATCCCGCGCACAGCGTGGTCAAGCTCATGAATCCCGGTGCGGCAAAAGCGTTGGTCATCAGCAGCTACACCCATCCCGAATACTTCGACACGCTGAGCGAAACCTATGCCGCGCTCGGCATGAACGGTGTGCTCTCGCGTGGTCTTGAGGGCGAGGTCGCCGCCGACCCACGCAGGTCTCCGCGCTACGACGGCTTTGTGCGAGGCACGCATCAGCTGCTGCAGGACCAGAGCCCCGGCACCGCCGCCGAAGTACCCGGCCTGCCCGCCGAGATCGACGTGACGACCACCGCCCAATACACAAAGGACGTGCTCGACGGCCAGCGCCCCGTGCCCGCCGCCATCGCACAGCAAGTCCAATTCATCGTTCAGACCGCACGACGTGTTCGTGAGGAGCAAAGCACATGCACAGTCCAGTGACCCCCTCCTCCCTCCCACAGGGCTCCTGCACGCTGGTAGGAGCTGGACCTGGCGACCCAGAGCTGCTCACGCTCAAGGCCGTCAAGGCCATTGCCAACGCCACCGTGCTGCTCGTCGACGATCTGGTCAACATCGCCGTGCTGGAACACGCTGCGCCCGGTGCGCGCATCGTGCATGTCGGCAAGCGCGGCGGCTGCAAGAGCACGCCTCAGGCCTTCATTGAAAAGCTCATGGTCAGCGAAACGCTGGCAGGCGAACACGTGGTGCGCCTGAAGGGTGGTGATCCATTCATCTTCGGCCGCGGTGGCGAAGAAATCGAGGCCCTGCGCGCAGCGGGTGTCGAGGCGCGCGTGATCAACGGCATCACCTCGGGTCTCGCGGGCCTCACCTCGCTGAACACGCCCCTCACCCACCGCGATCACGCGCATGGCGTGGTCTTCATCACCGGCCATGCCAAGCCCGGCGACACGGGCACCGATTGGCACCAACTTGCCCAGACAGCGCACAACGCCAAGCTCACGCTCGTGATCTACATGGGCATCAGCGGCTCGGAGCACATCCAGCAGGAGCTGCTGCGCGGCCTGCCCGCTGGCACGCCGGCCGTCGTGATTCAGAACGCTAGCCTGCCGCACCAACGCCATGCGGTGACGACGCTGGGCGAGCTGCGCACCACCATCAAAGTGCACCAACTCGCGAGCCCATCGATCATCGTGGTGGGCGACGTGGTGCGCGGCGTTGCGGCGCTGCACTCCCAAGGCAACGGCGATCTGCCGCACGAACGCACCGCCTGAATTCAGCCGGGCTGTTTCAGCCCTGGCCCGATCCCCCACTTCATCCTTGCCAAAGGGGCGGAAAAAGTGGGCAGATACGATATCACTGCTGGAATGACCGGGAGGCGCAACCGCCTGTGCAACAATCATCATTGAGCTAACAAAGCCATTCAATCAATAGATGGAGACAATGGCGAGAATACAAAGAACAGCCACCACGGGACAGGAGACCCGCTGGCGGAAAACTCCCGCAGCGCTTGTGCTGCTGGGTGGTTTGATGACCGGCTTGGCGGGCCACGCATCGCCGCAGATCGAGGCGCTGATCAAGAAGGCCACCAAGTAGCCACCAAGCCATCCCCAGTAGCCCCGCAGTTCGCGATCCGTCACAATGGCCACTCTGACCTCCCACTGGATGCCATGACCCACGAGGACGCGACTCTTTCCAGCTTTGAAGCAGCACTGCTGCGCCCCGCGCTGCCTGCGGGCGAAGCGCATTGGGGATTTGTGCTGCTGCCCAAGGCCGCCAGCGCCAAGCTACCCCGCAGAGGCAGGACGACGGTCACTGGCTCGGTCAACGGTCAGCCGTTTCAGGTCATGCTAGAGCCCGACGGTCAAAAGAGTCATTGGCTGCGCATCGACCCGACGCTGCAGGACGCGGCAGGTTTGCAGTTTGGCGAGACAGCGCACTACCAGATCGCCGCTGTGGAACAGGAGCCCGAACCCGAGATCCCCACCGATCTGCAATCCGCATTGGAGGCCACGCCCGAGGCACTCGTGGTCTGGCGCGGCACGACGACGATTGCGCGCGTGGACTGGATTCACTGGATTGTGACCGCCAAGCAGGCCAGCACACGCGCCAAGCGCATCCGCGATGCCTGCGAGATGCTGGCATCGGGCAAGCAGCGCGTGTGCTGCTTCGACCCTTCCGGCTTCTACAGCAAGGCGATCAGCGCCCCCAAGCAGAGGGCAGACTGAGGAAGAGCTGAACTCAGCCCTTGCTCGCCTGCTCAAAGCGCGCCGCAAATTCGCCACGCAACTGCTTGCGGATCTGCGCGGCCGACCAGCGGCGCTTTTCATCGGTGGTCTCGGGCGTCAGCAGTGGCACCTTCGCGGGCTTGCGGTTCTCGTCCACAGCCACCATGGTGAAGAAACAGCTGTTCACGTGACGCACCACCTTGGAGCGAATTTCCTCGGCAACCACCTTCACGCCGATCTCCATCGACGAATTGCCGGTGAAGTTCACGCTGGCAAGAAAGGTGACCAGCTCGCCCACATGGATGGGCTGAAGGAACATCACCTGGTCCACGCTCAGAGTCACAACGTAGCTCGACGAATAACGCGCCGCGCAGGCATACGCCACCTGATCAAGCAGCTTGAGAACGGCGCCGCCGTGCACGTTGCCGGAGAAGTTGGCCATGTCGGGGGACATGAGCACGGTCATGCTGAGTTGATGTGATGGGAGGTCCATAGTGACATTCTATAAATTTATCGTTACATCAGTCGCGAAAGCATTTGGATAAACTCACCGATTCTTACATTGAGGCGGGAAACTCTCTCACGCGCACCATGCTGGAAAAACTCAACGACTTCACGGAAAGCCACGGCGAACTCCGCAAAGGCAAGGGCCTGATCACCGGCGTCATCGCCCTCACTCTGGCCTGCCTGTGCTTTCTGGGCGTGCTGGCCTTTCACTTCCCGCAGTACCTCACCACGCCTGAGCTGCGCAAGAGCTACGACGTGGCCATGCTGCGCAACGTGATGTTCGTGGCCATGGTGGTCGCGGGTGGAATGTCGCTCGTAAACATCCTGTTCAACCGCTCGCGCTGGCTCTCCAGCTTCGCGTTCGGTCTCGTCGCCATCACCGCCATCCTCGGCGGGCACAAGGTCGAGGTCAATCCGAACTTTCCAAGCAACACGCCGTACATCGGCCTCGACTGGTTCATTCTCGACCTGCTCGGCTCGTCGCTGATCTTCATCTTCATCGAGAAGCTGTTCGCGCTGCGCAAGGACCAGCCAATCTTCCGCGAAGAATGGCAGACCGACTTTCACCATTTCATCGTCAACCACATGGTGGTTGGCTTCGTGCTGCTGGCCACCAACCTCATGGTGCACAAGTTTTTCGGATGGGCCGCCAATGACGGTATTCGCGGCTGGGTGGCGAATCTCAACTTCTGGGTGGCACTGTTCCTCATCGTGCTCGTCGCCGATCTGGTGCAGTACTGGACGCACCGCGCGTACCACGAGACCTCGCTCGGCTGGCGCCTGCACGCCGTGCACCACAGCGTGAAAAGCATGGACTGGATGGCCGGTTCGCGCCAGCACATCCTTGAGCTGCTGATCACCCGCACGCTGGTGCTCGCGCCGATCTACGTGCTGGGTTTCAGCAAGGAGGTGATCGATGCGTACATCATCATCGTGGGCTTCCAGGCGGTGTTCAACCACGCGAACGTAAGCGTGCGCCTTGGGCCACTGCGCTACGTCATCGTCACGCCCAACTTCCACCACTGGCATCACAGCCAGGACCAAGAGGCGCTCGACAAGAACTACGCAGCGCACTTCGCTTTTCTTGACTACCTCTTCGGCACGGCGGTGAAGAGCGACAAGCTTTGGCCCGAGAAATACGGCGTGCTCGGCGACTATGTGCCCAACGGCTTCTTCAAGCAGCTCAAGTTTCCGTTTGTCTGGAAAGGCTGAGCGTCCAAGCGCGTCCTTCCCAACACTGAGACAATCGCGGGCTCGCTCAACGGCGAGCCCGTTTCATTTTTGAGTTCGCCATCACGGCGAGTCCGCGTCTTTTTTACTGCCCCTGCATCACCGTGTCCCCATCGCCATTTTTCGACGCCATCATCATCGGAGCCGGTGCCGCCGGATTGTTCTGTGCCGCTCAGGCGGGTCAGCGGGGCCTGAAGGTGCTGCTGATCGATCACGCGGACAAGGTGGCCGAGAAGATCCGCATCTCGGGCGGTGGGCGGGCTAACTTCACGAACCGCGATCTGGACGTGCGCGCGCCGCACAAGCATTTCGTCGGCCAGAACCCGCAGTTCTGCCGCTCGGCGCTGTCGAAATACACGCCGCAGGATTTCATCGCGCTCGTCGAGAAGCACGGCATCGCGTATCACGAGAAACACAAGGGCCAGTTGTTCGCGGACCGCTCGGCCGAAGACATCATCAATATGCTGCTCGCCGAATGCGCCGACGGCAAGGTCGAGCGCTGGCAGCCCTGCACCGTCGGCCGCATCGACGGATTGGACGGTGACGCGACTGGCGCGCGCTACCAGCTCGAAACCTCGCGCGGCACCGTGCATGCGCGCAGCCTCGTGATCGCCACGGGCGGTCTGTCGATTCCCAAGATCGGCGCGACCGACTTCGGCTACCGCATCGCCAAGCAGTTCGAGTTGCCGCTCGTCGAGCGCCGCCCGGGCCTCGTGCCAATGACGTTTGACGGCGCGGGCTGGGAGCCCTATGCGCAGCTCGCGGGGCTTGCGCTGCCGGTGGAGATCAGCACCGGTACGAAGAAGGAACGCATGGCGTTTCTCGAAGACCTGCTGTTCACCCACCGCGGGCTATCGGGGCCTGCGGTGTTGCAGATCTCAAGCTACTGGCAGCCCGGCACACCGCTGTCCATCAACCTCGCGCCGACCGAAAACCTGAGCGAGGCGCTGCAGGAAGCCAAGTCGCGCTCCAAGAAACTGATTGCCAACGAACTCGCGGGCAAGGTGCCGTCGCGCCTGGCCGATGCCTGGGTGCAGCAAAGCGCCGACTGGCAACGCCCAGTGAACGAGGCCTCCGACAAAGCGCTGGCGCAGTTGGCCGAACGCTTTGCGCGCTGGGAGCTGGTGCCCACAGGCACCGAGGGCTACAAGAAGGCCGAGGTGACACTCGGCGGCGTGGATACCAAGGCGCTGTCACAGCAGACCATGGAGGCCAAGGCGCAACCGGGCCTGTTCTTCATCGGCGAGGTGGTGGACATCACCGGCTGGCTCGGCGGCTACAACTTCCAATGGGCCTGGGCCAGCGCTCACACCTGCGCGCAAGCCCTGCCACAGGACTAAGCGACAGCAAGGCATTCTGGCGCCGATGACAACGTAACCCGCTCCATGCCCCACGACACGCATAGCGCCAACGCACCCTTTCACGGCCACGCGGTGGTGCGCGCAGCCTTTGTCTCGGGCATGCTGGGCTGGGGCATCGGCTTCTACGGGCCGCCGATCTTTCTCTACGCGGTCATCTCGGCCACAGGCTGGTCTGTGCCACTGGTTTCCGCCGCAATCACGTTGCACTACCTGTTCGGGGCCTTCGTGGTGTCTCTCCTGCCCAGACTGCACGCCCGCTTTGGCGTGCCGCGTATCACGCTCGTCGGCTCATGCCTCGCGTCGGCGGGCGTGATCGGCTGGGCCTGCGCTCATCAGCACTGGCAGCTCTTCGCGTCCGCGCTGTTGACCGGTGCGGGATGGGTGACCATGAGCGCGGCGGGCATCAACGCGATGATCGCGCCGTGGTTCAACCGCAAGCGCCCCATGGCGCTCTCCAAGGCCTACAACGGCGCGAGCGTCGGCGGCATGGTGTTCGCACCACTCTGGAGCGTGCTGATCGCGCAGTTCGGCTTCCCTGTCGCCGCATGCATCGTGGGAGCCTGCACGCTGGTCATCATGTTCTGGCTGACACAGCGTGTGTTGGCCCTCACGCCCGCGATGCTGGGCCAGACGCCCGATGGCGCGCCACCGGATTCAGCAAGCGATTCAGGCGCAACAAGTGCTCCCGCGAATCAGAACGCTGTATCGCAGACGCCGTCCCTGCCCGGCCCCAGCCTCTGGCGCAGCGCGCGCTTCCGAACACTGGCCGCCGCCATGTCGCTGTCACTGTTTGCCCAAAGCGGACTGGTCTCGCACCTGTACTCCCTGCTCGTGCCCATGCTCGGCGCACAGGGTGCGGGCTGGAGCATGACGCTGATGACAGCCTGCGCGATGCTTGGCCGCATGCTGTTCGCAAGGGCGCTTGCCACCACGCACGAGCGGCGTCTGCTGAGCTGCGCGAGCTACGCCATGCAGATGTGCGGCGTGCTGCTGCTGATGACCGCTGGCGGCCCCGGCATTCAGTTGTGGTGTGGGCTGGTGCTGTTCGGCTCAGGCATCGGCAACACCATCTCGCTGCCGCCTCTGATCGCGCAGGCCGACTTCGCCGCAGTGGACGTCGCCCGCGTGGTGGCCCTCATCGTCGCCATCTCGCAGGCGCTGTACGCATTTGCGCCGCTGACGTTCTCGCTGCTGCTCAGAATCGAACCCGCACACCTCTGGCTGTTTGCCGGAGCCTTGACCCTGCAGGCGCTGGCCATCCTGACACTCTGGAGCGGCCGTACCCGGCACTGAACGACAGGCCCGTCGCACGGACATTCAGACTCCCGAATCGATAGCGACTTGCCAAACTCGAATCGACCGCTATAATATTGGGCTTTGCTGGCAATAGCTCCGCCGGCCAATACTAGTTTCAGGCGGGGCAACACCGCCGCGCATGGTTTTCAGGCCCGATCTCCCGGAAACCCTCTAGCGGCAAAAAATTTGGAAAACATTAGCTAATGACCACCGTCCGTGTAAAAGAAAACGAACCCTTTGACGTTGCTCTGCGCCGCTTCAAGCGCACCATCGAAAAGCTGGGCTTGCTGACCGACCTGCGCGCTCGCGAGTTCTACGAGAAGCCAACGGCCGAGCGCAAGCGCAAGAAGGCTGCTGCCGTCAAGCGTCACTACAAGCGCGTTCGCAGCATGCAACTGCCCAAGAAGCTGTACTAATCTCTGATTAGTCAGTTTCGGCGAGTTCATCGACACGCCAAAAGCCGCGCTAGGGACGCCAAGCGCGGCTTTTTTGTTTTTGAAAAAGCAAAACACCCCCTTCCCCGCATTGAACAACACAAGCATGTAGAGAAGCGGGCACCCGATCACCAGCCACAATGCCAAGACAGCCCTTCAGGCGCGACGCAAAGCCGCAGACAGTACTTTGGTGCGGCAAGGCTTTGCAACAAAGCATGAAGGGCTGTGTTGGCACCTCCAAACGATTGACCCATCGAAGCCGCAAGGCTTCGTAGTACACAAGGAGCACCACTATGTCTCTCAAGGAACAAATCACGGACGACATGAAGTCGGCTATGCGGGCTAAGGAAACGGCACGCTTGGGCACCATCCGCCTGCTCTTGGCCGCCATGAAGCAAAAGGAAGTCGACGAGCGCATTGAACTCGATGACGTCGCCGTGGTTGCCATCGTCGACAAGCTCATCAAGCAGCGCAAAGACAGCGTCGCCGCCTTCGAAAAGGCCGAACGCCAGGATCTGGCCGATGTCGAAAAGGCCGAAATCCTCGTGCTGCAGGCCTACCTGCCCGAGCGCATGTCCTCCGAAGAAGTCACGGCAGCCGTGAACGCCATCGTGGCCGAGCTGGGCGCATCCGGCCCCGGCGACATGGGCAAGGTCATGGGTGCAGTGAAGTCCAAGCTGGCCGGCAAGGCCGACATGGGCCAGGTCTCCGCCGCCGTGAAAGCCGCTCTGGCAGGTTGACCGAAGGACTGAAGCGCTGAACAGCCAAGCGTTCAAGTCACCCACCACACATCGAACCACCTTCGGGTGGTTTGTTTTTTGGGGCGTGTCCTACACTCCGCGCTCACCCGAGGGCAATGGCATGTGCAAGCTCCGCTTCAACGAAGCGAGCGCAATCGACGTCGTGAACCGCTTGATGTTCTGATCGCTGCCAAAGAGCCTCTGAGTGAGCGTCTGATACTCCTGCATGTCCACCGCCGTTACGATCAACAGATAGTCCGTATGCCCGGTCACGCTGTAGCACTGCTGCACGGCACCTTCCACCTCCACGCGGGAGCGAAAGCCTGCGGTGAGTGCATCCAGCTCGTTCACCAACTCCACCTCGATGAAAATCGTCAGCGGCCGCCCGAGCGCATCCGGATCCAGCACCGCCGTGTTGGCCGCAATCACGCCACTTTCGCGCAACCGCTGAATGCGCCGCTGAACGGCTGCTGGCGACAGATGCACGCGCTCGGCGATCTCGCGCTGCGCCGTGAGATTGTCCTCCTGCAGAACCGCCAGTATGGCGATATCAAAACTGTCAAGCTGAGAATTCATGCTGCAGGCCTCCTCGACTGCCAACCATCCCGATGGATGCAAAAGAGTGAAAGTTGCGTGCAGCCCACCCAAATGGCGTAAATCACTACCGCATCGCACAATATTATCTCGCCATGCACCCTTCTCTCTGGCAACGGCTGTTGCCTTCACTCGCCGTACTCGGCTCCGTTGTTTCGCTGTGCGTCGGCACCAGCTTTGCCAAGCACCTGTTTCCCGTGATTGGCGCGCAGGGCACGACGGCGCTGCGCGTAGGCTTTTCCGCCCTCATCCTGATCGCCATCTGGCGCCCCTGGCGCTTTGCCCCCACCAAGGCCAACCTCCAGCAGATCTTCATCTTCGGTACCGTGCTGGGGCTCATGAACCTGCTGTTCTATATGGCCATCAAACGCCTGCCCTTCGGCGTGACCGTCGCCATCGAATTCATCGGTCCGCTGACAGTAGCCGTCTGGACCTCGCGCCGCCTGCTCGACCTGGTGTGGCTCGCCCTCGCCGCCATCGGCCTCTTCATGCTGCTGATCCTGCCGCTCTTCGGCGTACAAGTAGGCACGCTCGACCCCATCGGCCTGCTCTACGCCATCGTCGCCGCAGTCTGCTGGGGAGGCTACATCGTGCTCGGCAAGCGCACAGGCCAGATGCATGGGGGCATGGTCGTATCCCTCGCCCTGCTCTCGGCCGCCATCATCGTCGTCCCCTTCGGCATCGCCGAAGCCGGAATGAAACTGCTCACCCCGTCATTGCTGCTCTACGGCCTGGCCGTCGCGGCGGTATCCAGCGCGATTCCGTACTCCCTGGAAATGTTTGCATTGAAGCGCATGTCACACAGCGGCTTCTCCACCATGCTCGCCACAGAACCAGCGGTCGCGGCACTGGCCGGCATGCTGCTGCTCAGCGAACACCTCAGCGTCTTCCAATGGACAGCCATCGGCATCATCATGGCCGCAGCTATGGGCAGCGCGCTGACATCACAGCCTCACCCGAGCCCGGAAATCAAACAACTGAAACCCGACACTCAGGCCAATCCCGCCTGATGTCTTGCTAAGTGCTGAATCCACCTTTTCTGATCACTTTTGCGGTGAGGTGCTTGAATGGAGCGGCACTTGCTGCGTTGCTGGCAGCGGAGGCCGGGAGTTCCGCCCGGCGGCGGAGTCACTTTTTGGTCTTGCCCAAAAAGTCACCAAAAATGCGTTTTTGAATACCCGCGGCAGAACTCACTTTGCGACTGCGTCGCTCCGTTCGGGCAACCGCCGCGAGTCAGAATTTTCATAAGAGGTACTTTCGGCACATCGCTTCGCTCGTGGCGCTCATCTCGCGACTTCGCGAGATGCGGTGTGCGTGAACTGCGTTATTTGCGAGCATCCGTTTCAGCATCGCACTCTCAAAAGCACAGTGGGCGTCCGAACTCGAACGCAGCTATGCAAACACCTCCGCACGAGCGCAGCGACGTGCCGCAAACACCTCTTCCAGACTGATTTCCGGCGGTTGCCCGAGCAGAGTGACGAAGGAACGCCGCGAGTTCCGCCGGATGACTTCCAAGCACGTTTTTGATTACTTTTTGCGCGCAAGCAAAAAGTGATTGCCCCGCCGGGGGCAGTCCCGGCCTCCACCCTCAGCCAAGACAAACCTCCCGCTGAAAGTACTCCATCAAGTACTCCACACACACCCGAACCTTAGCCGACACCTGCAAGCGCGTCGGATAAACCGCCCACACATTCGCCTCCTGCCGCCACTCAGGCAACACCTGCACAAGCCGCCCGGCGCGCAAATGCTCCCCCACATCCCACATCGACCGCAGCGCAATTCCGCGTCCATCCAGCGCCCACTGCACCACCACCTCGCCATGGTTGGATGACAGCGGCCCCGTGACCTTCACGCTCTGCTCCGCCGTGCCCGACTTGAGCCGCCACACGCCGAACGGATGATCGCGCTCCTTGATCACCAGGCAGTCGTGCGCGGCCAGTTCGCTCAACTGCTTCGGCGCGGGCCGCCGAGCCAGATACGCGGGCGCCGCGCACAGCACGCGATGATTCGTCGCCAAGCGCCGCGCGATCAGATGCGGTGCGATATCGTCGCCCACGCGCACATCGAGATCGAAACCCTCGGCCGCCACATCAATCAGCCGATCCACCAACTCCAGCCGCACCTGCAGAGCCGGATATTTCTCGGCCATCTTCGAGAACGCAGGTGCCACGATCAGCCGCCCGAAGCCAAAACTGCAACTCACCCGCAGCGTGCCGCGCGGCTCGCTGCGGGTGATCGCCACCTCCTGCATGAGCTGGTCCATGTCGTCGAGCACACGCTGCGCCCAGTGAAAGACGCGTTCACCCTCCTCCGTCACCGCCACCCGCCGCGTCGTGCGATGCAGCAACTTGGTCGCGAGCGATTCCTCAAGAATGCGGATGCGCTTGCTCACATAGGCGGGCGATGCACCCAACTCCTCCGCAGCCGCAGAAAAGCCCGCCTTGCGCACCACGGTGGCAAAGACGCGTAGATCATGGGGGTCAGGAAAATTATTCACGAATCGTAAAATATGAGACGCCGATTCGCGTATTTTATTCACAGCGTTTTTAGTGGACACTGACTGCCATTCCAAAGCCACCCCATCAAATCACGAAGAAAGAGGCGCGCCGCCCATGTCCACCACCACCCCCGAACAGAAAACGTACCGCATCGCCGTCCTGCCCGGTGACGGCATCGGCCGCGAAGTCATGCCGGAAGGCCTGCGCGCCGTTGAAGCCGCCTCGAAGAAGTTCGATCTGAAGCTCGAGTTCGAGCACTTCGACTGGGCGCACTGCGACTACTACTCCGAGCACGGCAAGATGATGCCCGACGACTGGAAGGCACAGCTTCAGGGCTTTGACGCGCTGTTCTTCGGCGCGGTCGGCTGGCCTGCCACCGTGCCCGACCACATCTCGCTGTGGGGCTCGCTGCTCAAGTTCCGCCGCGAATTCGATCAGTACATCAACCTGCGTCCCGTGCGCCTCTTCGAAGGCGTGCCCTGCCCGCTCGCGGGCCGCAAACCCGGTGACATCGACTATTACGTGGTGCGCGAAAACACCGAGGGCGAGTACACCTCGCTCGGCGGCATCATGTACGAAGGCACAGATCGCGAAATCGTCATCCAGGAATCGGTCTACTCGCGCAAGGGCGCCGAGCGCCTGCTGACATACGCCTTCGACCTCGCCCAAAGCCGCAAGAAGAAACACGTCACGCTCGCCACCAAGAGCAACGGCATCGCGATCAGCATGCCCTGGTGGGACAAGCGCGCCGAAGACGTGCACCAGAGCTACCCCGAGATCACCCTCGACAAGCAGCATATCGACATCCTCACAGCACGCTTCGTGCTGCAGCCCGACCGCTTCGACGTCGTGGCTGCCACCAACCTGTTCGGCGACATTCTCTCCGACCTCGGCCCCGCCACCACCGGCACGATCGGCCTGGCACCGTCGGCCAACCTGAACCCGGATCGCGTGTTCCCCTCTCTGTTCGAGCCGGTGCACGGCTCCGCGCCCGACATCTACGGCAAGAACATCGCCAACCCGATCGCGATGATCTGGTCCGGCGCGCTGATGCTGGACTTCCTCACCAACAGCGAAGGCGCAGGCCGCGCCGCGCACGACACCATCCTCAAGGCCATCGAAGACGTGATCAAGAGCGGCCCGCTCACCCCGGACCTCGGCGGCAAGGCGAACACGACGCAGCTTGGCGAGGCGATTGCCGCGCGCATTGCGGCGTTGTGAGCCGTAGGTGAATGATGGAAAACGCAGCGGACTCAAAATCTGCTGCGTGGCTTGCCCGCCCGTTCAACGCTCGGGCGTTAGCATCTAGTGCAGCAGCTGAGTTCAGTGACGCATGCGCGATATCGGCACGCCCTTCAACTGCCAGCGGCTTGCGTCACGAAACACCAGATCAAGCCGGGGTGGCTCGGCACCATCCTCCATCCGCAGCGCATAGGCATCCAGCCCCGTCAACTGCCGGACGACACGCGACTGCAGCCGCATGAGTGACTCGCCACCGCACCCGGCCAATTCCGAACGTGGGATGCCCACCCAGATGCGATGGCGGTTCAGCAGCGCGTAGCTGAAGCTGGTTGCGCTGCAGAGACTCGAACCCAATTGCCCGCCAGAGAAATGGAGACGCACGTCCCGGCCGGAGTCCGAAGTCCAGTCGCGCTGTTCGATGCCGTCCGCATCCAGTGCCTGCACGAGATCCCAATGGAAGGCATCGAGCAACGCGGAAACGAATTTGCCCTCCACTCTGGCCACGAGATCCGCGTCGGCCGGCGGACGCAGCCCCGGAGGCTCGGCCGCCAGCCCCTGCATGCTGCCAAAGCAGCAGATGACGAGCGGCGCCAGACAGCGCGGCAAAACACGCGCAATGCTTCCCGATGACGAGGCCATGACATTCCCCTATCTCATATCTCGCGACGGCCGGAACCTACTCTCTCGCCTCGTTGCTCAAATGCCGAAGAATCGCTTCCCGCGCGGGCTGGTTCTTCAACCATGATGCAAACCGCTGCACCTCGTTGAAGCCCTCGTCACCCACTACCGTGCGAAAGCGCTGCTGCGCCGATTCACGCAGTGCCTGGTCGCGCAAGCGGCGCTGATAGGGGTCGGTCGATATCGATGTGATGCGGGTGTGCAGGCCCTGCGCTTTCAGGTATAGCCACTCGCCCGCATCAAGCCAGACTTCTTCGCAGTGAAAGCAGAAGTCCAGTCCATGCGCCTTGTCGGCCAGCACATTGAAGCGCAACATGATGCGGCTGCATTTGGGGCATGGCAGGGCGCGCTTGGTGTCCTTGGCTTCATCCTCGAATGACTGCGTCGAGGCGACGGGTACGGGCTGCGTTCTGACCCAGTCGAGATACGGGGCCAGCGACAGCAAGGCACCGTTGCAGTGATTGCACTGGTAGCAGACCGGGCCGTTGCCGTCGATTCGCGTGGGCATCAAGGTGCCGGTGTTGCAGCTGCTGCAAAGCATGGATTCCCTCTCCGTTGGAACGATGTCCGGACCAGTGTAAAACAAGCCGTTACCGGCATGTCTATGTCACCAGGCCCAAAGTCGCAAAACTGCCACGACAATAAGCCCGCATTCATTCATTACCACACTGCCCCTACATGAACGCCATCTCTTCGACCTTTCAACGCCTGAGCATCGCGCTTGCATCGGCCTTCGTGGCGCTGGCTGCACATGCGGTCGACATCGACATGCCCAGCGGCGTGCTCAAGCTCGAAATGCCCAAGGGATACACCGAGCTGAGCAGCGCCGAGATCGACACCAAGTTCGGTCGCAACGGGCGCAAGCCGCTCAAGGCCTATGGCAACGCCAAGCGCACGAGCACAGTGTCGGTGACATGGTCGGAGATGAAGAAATCGCTCTCGCAAAGCAGCCTGCCCGAGCTGAAAGAGGCCATGGAAAACGTGATGCCCAAGCTCACGCCTGGCCTGGCGTTCAACGACAGCAATATGGTGAAGATCGGCGCACGCCAATGGGTGCTGCTCGACAGCACCGTGCCGGCCATCGACACCGAGCTGCGCAATGTGATGTACCTCTCCGACATGGGCGGCAACATGGTGGGTGTGAACTTCAATTCCACCGTGCAGGAATTCTCCAGCCAGCAAAAGGCCTTTGAGACATCGGCCCAGACGCTCAAAGTGGACTGAGCGTCCCGTTGCGCATCACCGCTACCAGAGCACCAGTAGCCGCGAACCTTCCTCGTCCCTGATCGATTGCGCCAGCTCCTTCGCAGTGCTCAGCGCATTGTCGAAATCCTTGTCCCGCGATTGAAAGAGTCGGCGCAATGCGCCTTCGCGGCTGCCGTCGCATTTTCCGGTCGCGGCGCAGGGCATCGCCACGGAAAATTCGCGCTCATCGCAGACTAGCCCCATCTCGCACGGTGCCAGCCGCGATGCCGCGCCCACGACTTCCTCGGCACCCGGGCGGAAGCTGCCGCGCAGATAGGTGTAGACCACGCGGGTCTTTGATTTTTCCGGATCGGGAAGCTGCCACTTGCGGGTCAGACGGTCAATGAACAGCGGGTCCTGCTGCTCCCTCGGGAGCTTGATGAGAATGCGCTTGCCCGGCTCGAACGTGCGATCAGGCCCCGCCAGACGCGCCCGTTCGCGCGGCGCTGCGGAGGTGTGGCGGATCTTCTGGATGATGTCTTGCTCGGCCGTGATCAACGGATCCGGCACGCCTCCGACGCGCTCTGAATCCACCCAAGGGTCCTGCAACCGGGCATCGCTGATGTTCTCGCAACGACCGCCAAGCAGCGCAATTGCCTTGGCGCGCGGCGAATCGGGCGCATCCTGATTCGCCTCTGCGGCCTTCTTCCTCCACTGCTCCAACTGCGCACGCACCAGCCGGCATTCGCCGATGACCTGCCGAGCGTAGAACTCACCGCCACCCGAAAAATCCTGCAATACAGAAGCAAGCAAGGGCTCGTAGTCCGTCGCTTCGTTGTACTGCTTGAGATACGCAGCCGAAACGAGCTGCGCGCAAGCGGATGCTGACGCGGCCAATCCGGCAAAGCTCAGCGCGATCAGAAAGGATACTTTGGACACTTTGTTCATTGCGAGTTCCTGTCGTATGACGTCGGCCACATCGATGCAACTGGAGCACAAATCACGGCCGAGTTTCCCCTAAATTGCGACCCACCCAAACGCACGAGCCACGCACTTACATGAAGTTTCGCGTATGCAGCGATGCCAGCACCTGTGCATGCGTCTTCTCAAAACCCAATCGCACGAGCTTGGCAAAGCGCCCATCGGCCATGTCCTGCATGAGCTGCTGCACGCGTGCGGCGCCACGGGCGATGGCGTCAGGTGTCAGTTCCCCGGCGGCCACGAGGATCAGCGAGTCGAGCACTTCCTCATTCAAACCCGCCGTGCCCGCGAGCGCGTCGTGGCGGGCCTCCACCGCCTGCGCGAGACGGTGACGAAAGGCGGGTTCAAGCTTGAGGCGATGCAGCAGATGGGACATACCGAGCGCCACATGCCGCGCTTCGTCACGTGCAGCCAGGCGGCAGATTTGACGGGTCAGCGGATCGGGCGCATCGGTCTGCAGAAACTGCAGCAGATTCACGAACGTGCCCTCGCCGAGCACCGAAAGCAGAAAGCCCGCCACCGAAAAATCCTTCTCGTCGAGCAGGCTCATGAGCGATGCCTGCCCGCCCGCCGTCGACAGCGCGGGCTCGCGGCCGTGACGGCGGATGCGGCGGGTGAAGACGTCGATGTGCCGCGCCTCGTCCGCTATCTGAATCGCGAGCGCGGCCTGCATCTCGCGGTAATGCGGATGCAGCTCGCCCAGAAAACGCGCGGGCACGACGAGCGCGGCGTTTTCGTTTTCGACCATGTAGGTCATGATCTGCACAATGGCGTCTTCGATGGACGCAGGCGGCTCGTGCGCATTGTCCCAGTCGATATCGACATCGGCATTCCACTGTGCCGCAACGGCCTGCGCATACAGATCGCCCGCGTTGTCGCTCCAGAATTCGGCCTTCTCGCTCAAACGAAAATAAAACGCTGGAGCACCCTGCTCCACCGAAGCCCCGCGCGCGGCCAGCCCCCAAGCGGGCTCGGCCCTGTCGGCCACCGCACCCGGAACGGCTGCATCGCTATGCCCGGTCTGCGCCGCACCGTGCCAGCGGCCCACCTGAACAACGCCCCTGCGCACCTGCAATTGCGATGCCTGCAACCAGCCCTCGGGCGTCTGCAGCTCATGCCCTTGGACTCTGCACCACGCTGCCAATTGCGCATGCCAACCGGGAGCGCAGCCTTGTACGTTCACGCATTTGCCGACTGCGACACCCGCCAGTGCATGCTTGACCAGCAGATGCGCGCCCGCGTCGAAGCCCAGCGTCTGCAGGTCCACCAACGGAGGTGTTGGCGCGCCATTCAGAGGCTCTCGAGGTTCATTCGTTGCGCTCATCGTCATCCAACGTCAGTACTTATAGCCCTGCACCGTGATGCGGCCAGTGCCGTCATAGAACTGCTCGTCCCGCACCGCACGCTCAAGCAGTTGGTAGCCCGTTGCGCGGCCCGGATGCCAGACCTTGAGGCCTTCGAGCTCAAGCAGCGGACGCACCTTGGGATCGTCCCACGACATACCCAGCAGCAGATCACGAAAGCGGTCCGAGTCCTCCTGGGTGATGCTCGGGCCCGACGTCATGTTGCAGTGATCGAACGCACCGGAGGTCGCGAGCACCCGCGTCTTTCCTGCAGGCAAGGTGCCCTCGGCAGCGAATGCAAGAAAGTTCTTGGCGACCATCCACGACGCATGGATCTCCCCCGCCACCATGGCCTTGGCCGCATCGCGCTCGCCGCCAATGTGATCGCCATGCTTGCCGCCGAGCACGTCGAAACGGCGCGCGGTGTAGTCCTTGCCCGCCACCATGCCGGCCTGTCGCAGATGATCCAGCGGAATCAGCGTGGCCTGCGGCGAATCGATGGCACCAAAGCCCACGGTCCTGCCGCGCAGATCGTCCAGTGCCTGCACCGGACTGTCGGCGGACACGACCAGCAGGGATTGCACATCGAGATCGGTGTCGCGCATCGCAATCGACTCGACCTTCTGACCAGCGGCCCTCGCCATGAGATCAGCCCGCACAAAGGCCAGCGGCGAGTTCCACGCGAGCTGCACGTCGCCCGACATCAGCGCCTCGGTCAGGCTTTCGTAGTTGGAGTACAGCACGTAATCAAAATACATGCCGCGCTCGATGAAGTGCGCCTTGAAGCCCTCCCAGATCGTGATCACCTTGGGCGCATAGGCCACGGCGCCGAGCTTGAGAACGTTGTAGGAAGCGGTCATGGTTTGTCTTTGAATGGTCGTTTTCGAAAATGGGCCACGCTTGAACGGCGTGCACCGATCAGGCGGTCGCCTCGCACATGGATTTGCCCAGCATGTCGTAGATGACGTCGGTGGTGGGCGCCATCACCGAAGCCGCGCGTGCATCGCGGAACAGGCGCTCAATGCCCAGGTCCTTGCGA
This sequence comes from Diaphorobacter sp. HDW4A, assembly GCF_011305995.1. Lineage (GTDB taxonomy): Bacteria > Pseudomonadota > Gammaproteobacteria > Burkholderiales > Burkholderiaceae_C > Diaphorobacter_A. The sequence continues at coordinate 3,260,110 of NZ_CP049910.1, forward strand.
AAGGCCGCGCCGCCGCACACGCGCATCGCCGTATCGGTCACGCCAAGAGCCGCTTCCGCAGCAGCCGCCTTGCATTGCAGAAGCCGCGTGCGCACATCGCTGCGCTGCAAAAGCACCGCGTTCACGGCGTCGTCGCGCAGCAGTTGTGCCTGATCGGCCTGAAGCTGCGCCTTGGCAAGATAGGCACGAATCGTCGGCAGATCGGCCAGCGAACTGCCGCTTTCAGCGAATCGCGTGGCAGCCACATGCTGCACGGCGCGGCGCAGCACACCCTTCATCAGACCGATGGAGGTGGTTGCGATCAGCGTCGGAAAATACGGCATCAGGTACTGGCCCTTGACCGCTTCGCCCTGCCCATCGGCACCGAGCATGTCGCGCTTGAAGACCCGCACATCCTTGGCCGCAATCGGCGACGAAGCATTGCCGCGCAGGCCCATGCCATCGAACACGCTTGGCACCGAGAGGCCCTGCAATCGACTGTTCACCAACCACAGCGTATTGCCATCGCCCTGACTCGCCCGCGAGATCCAGACATACGAATCCGCCTCGTCCGCCGAAGTGATCATGCTCTTGTGCGCGTTGAGCAGCACCGCATCCTCGCCCTCTGCATCCGCCGTGCCGGTAGGTGCCCAGATATGGCTGCGCGACCCGGATTCGGACACCGCGAGCGTAGTCAGGTGCCGTCCCTCGGCAATCGCACGCCGAACGCCTTCTGCCGCAAACGGCTCGATCAGCGCAACACCGCAGTAATGCATGGTGAGCACCATCGCCGTGCAAGGGCAGTCCTGCGCGATGCGCTCGATTACCTGCACGGCTTCGCGCAGGCCGCAGCCCATACCACCGACCTCCTTCGCGCTGATGAGCCCCAGCAGACCCGCATCGGCCAATACATCGAGCGCTTTGCGTGGGTAGAGCGCCTCGTTGTCGGTCTGCGCAGCCGCAGGCGCGATGACATCGCGCGCGATGGGCTCAAGAACGGACAGAACTTCCATGACTTCTCCAGCAACCGGCGTGAAGAGATCGGCCCATGCGGGGCGAGCTGGAGACGAAAACTGCGCTCAATGAATGAGGACCGCAGCACATGCGATCTCGTACGTTGCCAAGCCAGCAGCGCACCGGAACAGAATCTTGTCTCCCGTCGCACACAGACCTGCAATCACGACAGATGAACAATTGAATGAAATCATTATAGGGATCGGTCATGACTGCGCTCTTCACGCCGATTCCTGACTGAACGCAAGGTCACATCAGGCTGTCCGCCCAGATGTTCTGCGCCCAGTTCCATGCGTAGACGCCTTCAAGGTCCGACGCAGCCGTCGACACACCACCCGAGCCGGGAACGGTCTTGTAGGTCTTCTCCGCCGTGTCGTAAAGATGCACGGACGCGACGTGGATGACCTGCTTGTCGCTCACGTAGCTGTAGCAGGTGTTGGTCAGCATCGGGTTGGCTGCAATTTCCAATCCGTTGAGCTGCGCTACCACGGCCGCTGCGGCTACCTTGGCATGGGCATTCGCCATGTGGCCGGACTTGGGCATGGCGGGAGCGATCTGGATCGAGTCGCCAATGATGTGCACGTCCTTGGCGATGGTCGATTCGAAGGTCTGGTAGTTCACCAGACACCAGCGCGCATTCGCCGTGGCCAGCCCCGATTGCACCGCAATCGCCCCGGCACGCATGGGAGGAAGCACATTGAGCACGTCGGCGCGCACGTCGTTCTGAACATCGAACTTCACCACACCGGCCGTGGCATCGACGGCGACGACCTTGTGCTCGGGGCGGTATTCGATGATGCCCTTGTAGTTGTCAGCCCAGTATTTCTTGAACAGCGGCCCCTTGGACGTGACATCCTGATTTGCGTCGAGAATCAATACCTTCGACTTTGGCTTGTGCTGCTTGAAGTAATGTGCGATCTGGCTGGCACGCTCATAAGGACCTGGCGGGCATCGATAAGGAGCTTCAGGAATCGTGAGCGCATAAACGCCGCCATCCTTCATCGCTTCGAGCTGCTTGCGCAGCGCTACGGTCTCGGGCCCGGCCTTCCAGGCCTGCAGAATCTGGCCGCTTTGGTTGGCCGCTTCCAGCCCTTCTACACCGCTCCACATCAGGTCGATGCCGGGCGAGAGGATCAACTTGTCGTAGGGCAACGTCTGCCCACCCGCCAACTGCACGGTCTTCTTCACGGCGTCGATGGACTTTACCCAGTCCTTCACCCTGCGTACCCCGTGGCGCGACTCGAGCGCGGAGTAACTCGTCGAGAGATCGCCAATCGATTTGCTGCCGCCAAGCACCAGGTTCGACAGCGGGCAAGAGACAAACTGCTCCTGCGGCTCGACCAGCACCACGTCGATCTTCTGGCCCGACAGCATGCGCACGTATTTGGCTGCCGTCGCACCGCCATAACCGCCACCGACCACTACCACTTTACCCTTGGCCGAGCCGGAGGTTGAAGAACCGCTGGCGCATCCCGCCAGCGCGGCCAGTGTTCCCAGTGCACCGACCGACGCCGATACCTTCAAAAGCTCACGTCTTTGCATGATGAGTCCTTTTCTTTTTCGTTGTTCGTCGTTGTGGGGTTCAGGGCTTCTGCGCGGCGAAGTAGTCCGCGAGCGTTTTCATCTGATCGTCGGTCAGCCCCTTGGCGAGCTGGTGCATGACAGTCGCCTCGCGCTTGCCGTTCTTGAAGTCCTGAAGCGACGCCAGCATCTTGTCCGCAGGCATGCCGGCCAGCGTCGCGAGCGGCGATCCGGCGGCGGCCTTGCCGTCCGTTCCATGGCAGGCCGCGCAGTTGGCCGCCATTTGCCGCGTGTGCAGCGCGCGCGATGCGTCCTGCGTGGCAGGCGAGGTCTGAGCCATGGCGGAGCCCGCGCCGAGCAGCGTCAGCATGAGCGCTGCAGCCGCGGCAACAGTCGAAGTTCTAAGCAGTTTCATGGGGGAACTCCCTTGTTTTGAATCAACGGACATCCGTCAACAACACATAAGCAATCACGCATTAGCACTGTCAATGTAGAAAGCTCAAACGAATGCCCATCTGGGGTTATCCCTTGTTTTCTGGCAAATCAATGGTGCAACGCGACGCATCCGCGCTGGCAATGCCGGATAAACATATTCACCACCGGCATGAGCCGCGCTCTGTTGTCTGTGCGCCACTCAAGCCCCCGAAAATGCTGTGTCTCGCCCCCATGGACGCGACTCCCACTTGCGCTGTATCAGTCCCTCACTCCACAATTGCGCCTTGTTCTGTGATGCCGGACACCTTGCACACACAGACCCTTGCGGCGTCGGCCTGCCATTGCAGAAGATCCCACCGCAATTCAGTTCTCCAACGAACCGACTTCCCGGAGATAGCCCATGACTCAGTTTTTGATCCACACCGCTCAACCCTGACGCGCCCGTCATCCGTCCCGGCTGGCACTGCGCGTCGTCAAACGACCTTATGCGTGCGCCTGCTCGGGAGCGATTCCTGCGCCTGTGCGTTCGCGCCTGCCGGGACTTCGTACTACGGAGCGCACATGAGTGCAAAAACTTTCTCGCGCGATTTCGCGCAAGGGCAGACCAAGAAACTTCGCCGCATGCGCCAGCCACTGGTCATGCAGCTTCCACCGCCATCGCCGCGCAACCACGTCGCACGCGCCATGGTTCTGCGCGCCTCATCGGGCGGCGCGGGCAAACACATCCGCAGTCAAGGCGCACAGCGCCGTGCGGACAAGGTGGAGCTGCGCAGGCAGACGGCAGCCAGCGGAGGCTTCAAGCATTGGGAATGAACAAGAACATGGACACGACAAGCACAACGACAACAACAAGCACAGCGGCGGCAATCACCATCGACCACCACACGGAGACGAACCCCGCGCACACGCTGCTCAGCAACCGCGTGGCCCTGCGCCAGCAAGTGCTGGACATCACCGCAAAGACGCTCAAGACCGAGCTCTTCGGCCTCGACACGCTGATCGACCGGCTCATCGATTCGGTGCGCGCCTGGTATCTGCTGCCCGAGGTGATCGACCGTCCGGTCATCGTCTGCCTCTGGGGCCTGACCGGCACCGGCAAGACCCAGCTCGTGCGGCGTCTGGCACAGCTTCTGGGCTTTTATGATCGCTTTCTCGAAGTGCAGATGGACGGCTTCAGCAACAGCACGCATGGCGCGACGCGCGATTCGATTGCATCCATGCTGGCCAACTCATCGGTGCTCGAGGGCGCACCGGGCATTCTGCTGCTCGACGAATTCCAGCGCTTTCGCACGCGGGACCGCAAGGGCAACGATGTCGCCGTGAAGCGTTATCAGGATGTCTGGGCCCTGCTCTCGGACGGCCGCCTGTCGCCGCCAATGGACGCACTGGACCGCATCGAGCTCGAGCAGGCCTACCACCAGTACGAGACCATGCAGGCGCAGGTGGACAAGGCCAACGACGAGGCGGATGAAGACGGAGATGCTGCTGACCGGCCACGCAAGAAGCCAAAGCAGAAGTCGCCCTTCCACCTCTCGGCCTTCGACGCACGCGACTTGCAGCATGCGCTCAAGCTCAGCGAACCCATCACGCAAATCATGCGCTGGACGCCCGAGCAGGTGCAGGAGCGCCTCGAGCACTTCCGCAACGACCCGAGCCGCTGGGGCACGGACCACAGCAAGCTGCTGATCCTCGTGACCGGCAATCTTGATGAGATGTACCAGGGCGTGGCCAAGCGCGTGCAGGACTGCGACACCGATGCCGACGTGTTCCACCGCTTCACCGAGCGGCTCTCGACTATCGACGTGAAGGAGGCGCTCGCCGAGCGTTTCCGACCCGAACAGGTGGCGCGCCTGGGAAACCAGCATCTGGTGTTTCCGTCGCTCAACCGCCATGCCTACGAACGGCTGGTCGCCGACGCCTGCAGCAAGCAAGTCGAAGCGGTGCGCGGCGCGCTCGATCTGAACATCGCGCTCACGCCCGCCGTGCTCTCCACGCTCTATCAGAACGCGGTGTTTCCGGTGCAGGGCACACGGCCGGTGTTCTCCACCGTGCATGCGGTACTCGGCCCCAGTCTGGGCAGTGCGGCCGTGTGGGCGATGCAGCAGTTGGCGCTGGCGGGCATGGCGAACCAGCGTTCGCAATGCGCACTGCAGCTCGACATGAGCGGCGACGGCAAGCAACTGGTAATGCGTCTGCAAAGAGATAGTGGCGCGAGCGTGATCGCCGAGCGCTGCATCGCGTTGCATCTCGAGATCGACAAGCTGCGCCAGCGCGCACAACCCGATTTCCGGGCGCTGCTCGCGGTGCACGAGGCGGGGCATGGGCTGGTCTACGCGCTGCTCAACCGCTGCGCGCCCACCGATGTGCGCATCAACGTCGCATCGTTCGAGGGCGGCTACGCCAGCTATGCGCCACGCGTGGCCGAGTCGCGCCGCATGGCGCGCGACGAAATCTGCGTGACGCTCGCAGGCCGCGCGGCAGAGCTATGGGTGTTCGGCGAAGACGCGGTGACCACCGGCGCCGAGGAAGACCTCAGTAGCGCCACACGCCACGCCGCACGCTACCACCGTCACTGGGCGATGGGAGATCGGCTCTCGCGCACCGACGTCACGCATGATGTGGAGCAGCACGTCAACACCGATGTCGAACGCAGCAATCCGGCCATCGAGGCCACGCTGCAGGCCGAGCTCGCCCGCGCGCAGCAACTGCTGGAAGACGCGCGCAAGCCGTTCGAGCGACTGGTGCAGGCGCTGCTCGACAACGGCTTCGTCGATGCCAAGCAGTTCGCGGCCGTCACCGGCCTCGACCTGCCCGCGCGCAACGATGCGCTCGAGCCTTGGAGCGCCGCATGGCAGCGCTTCGCGGCCAACGACCGGCGAGCGGCCTGAAACGGGTGTTGGGCGCTGGACGCTGGGCTACTTGCCCAGCGCCTTTCTCACATACTCCGTGGTCACGAAGGGGGCGTAGTCCGGCTTCACGGACTGCACCTTGCCCTGCCACTTGAGGAAGGCGGCGGTGAACTTCATCGCCGTCGATGCCCAGCCATCAAGCCAGCGCGTGCTGAGCTGCTCTTCCGCGCTCGGGAAACGATAGAGCGCCATCGATGCAGGCACATCCTTGGCATCGGCCTTGGACCATTTGGCAATGGCCTTGATCGGTGCGGAATCCGGCGTCCAGCGCGCAAGTTCACCGCGAACCTGCGTGCTTGCGCGGTCCAGCGCCCTGACCATGGCCACCATGAACTCCGGATGCTCCTTCGCCCACTTCGCGTTCACAGCGATGCCTTCGTAGGTCAGAAAACCCATCTTGGCAATGCTGCCCGAGGTGGCAATGACCGTACCACTTTTCTTGACGCTTCCAAGCACGGGATCCCACACAAAGGTCGCGTCGATGTCGCCACTCTCCCACGCTTTGGCAATTTCGGGCGGCCGCATGTTCATGATGATCACGCGCTTGGGGTCGACCCCTTCATTGTTGAGCGCCGCAATCAACTGGTAGTGCGCGGTGGAAAGAAACGGCACACCGATGCGCTTGCCCACCAGATCCTTGAAATTCTTGATGTGGCTGCCATCGCGCGCCACCAGTGCCTCGGCATCCGCGATGTCGGCCGAAATCCAGAACAGCTTGATGTCCTGTCCCTGCGTCGCAGCAGCCGTGAGCGGGCTCGACCCCACCTCGCCCAATTGCACCTCGCCCGCGCCCATCGCACCGATCACATCCGCGCCACCTGAAAACATGCGCCAGTCGATCTTGTAGCCCGTGGCTTTCTCGACCTCGCCGGACTCCATCACCAGCCTGAGCGGCACCGGCATGTCCTGATACGCAAACCGCACCGTCTTTTCGGCGGCAAACGCCGTTCCGGTCACCGCCAACACCGCCGCCGCTGCCGTACCCTGCAGCAAACTCCGCTTTCTCATACCTCTGGTCTCCTTGCGTTTTGAAAAACTGCGAGGAGGGAGCCCGTATCAACCGGTTCCTTGGCGCCCTCCCTCTCCTGACCTGCCTTCACGTTTCTTCCGCGCTGCGTTGTGAGCAGGCGGTGATTTGAAATGTAAATATTTGTCACTTATCCTAGGACTGCGCGGAAGGAACGCAATAGGGCTTTGCACGGCAGAAGGCGGATTCGGATGGCAATCACAGGGGTTTCCGCAGGGGCTTGGGAGTTGATCTATTGACAGATTTCTTGCGGTGGGCAACGCAGATGCTCCCGCTAAAGAGCCCCGTCAATGCCTGCGACAAATGCGCTTGGCACGCAAGCTGCGATAGAGTCATGCGCCATGATCCCCCTCAAAATGGACTCGGCACAAGCAACGTCACCGGTGGGCCGAATGGTGCGAGACTGGCGTCTGAGGCGGCACCTCAGCCAGATGGATCTCGCGCTCGAGGCCGGGCTTTCCACACGGCATCTGAGCTTCATCGAGACAGGCCGTTCGAAGCCAAGTGCCGAGCTGCTGATGTCCGTGGCCCAACGACTTGACGTGCCGCTTCGAGAACGCAACACCATGCTCCTCGCAGCGGGCTATGCACCGCGATATGCGCAGCGCAATCTGCAGTCGCCCGACATGCGCCTCGTTCACGAGGCACTCTCTCGACTGCTCGATGCACATCACCCCTACCCAGCGTTGGTGCTCGACCGCCACTGGAACGTGGTGCTCGCCAATCCCGCAGCGGCAGTGCTCGTCAGCCTGCTGCCAAACGAACTGCGTGAGCCCTCCGTCAACATTTATCGTGCGTCACTGCACCCCGATGGACTTGCGCGCTACACCCGCAATCTGCAGGACTGGTCAACGCATCTGCTGGCCCATCTGCGACGCTCGATCGAAAGCAGCGGCGACCCTGTACTCACCGCGCTGGAGGCGGAGGTCCTCGCCTACCCCGGGTTGAACGAAGCAGGCGACGAAGCAAGCACATCGGCGGACGTGCATGCGTTGCTCGTGCCCTGTGTTCTGGACTTGCCAACGGCCAGTCTGTCGCTGTTCACCACACTCACAAGCTTTGGCACACCGCAGGACGTGACCTTGCAGGAGCTCTGCGTGGAAATGTTCTATCCGGCAGACGCGGCCAGTGAAGCTGCTTTGCGGGCGATGTCAAGCTGAGGCCCCCTTGCGCACATGACCTCCGAGGTAATCGACGTTTGGCACGACATTTTCTACGCTTACTCCTGACTCGGGCGCATTGCCCGTTTTTCAAGGAGATCTCAACATGCCTACCGTTACCAACCACTCGGGTCTCAGGAACATTCTGCGTCTCGATGCCGTCACCTGCTCGGCCGTCGCCGTGCTGCAGTTGGTCCTCGCACAGCCGCTTGCTTCGTTGCTCGGGCTGGATTCCATGCTTCTGATCGGCAGCGCGATCTTTCTTCTGGGATATGTCTGTCTATTGCTCGCGACAGCCCACGCCATGAACATCTGGACATGGCTTCTGCAAGTTATCGTCATCGGCAACTTAGGCTGGGGCCTGGGCTGCCTTGCGCTGACGGTGGGGGCAAGTGGCGTTACCCGATTGGGACAGGCCTATCTCGCCCTCCAGGCGGTGGTGGTGTTCGTGATTGCAGCATGGCAATGGCGTGCAGGCAGTCAGCAAGTCACGTCGGCTGCCATGCCCCCAAAGCACGCCTGATGCGCACAACAAGAACCGAAAGCGCGCCATGACCGCCTATGCAATCGCTCTGATCCCAGACCTGCAATTCGGCCCCGACATTGCGGACTACCTGCAGCGCATCGACGCCACCCTAAAGCCCTACTCTGGCGCGTTTCAAGTCCACGGAACGCGCCCGGAGATGAAAGAGGGCGTATTCGATGGCGACTGCGTGGTGATCGGCTTTCCAAGCATCGAACAAGCCCGCACATGGTATGACTCACCAGCCTATGCCGAATTGATTGCACTGCGTACACGGCATGGCCGGTCCACTGTATTTCTACTGAACGGTCAGCCACCCGGGTACAAGGCAGCCTCGTCGCTTGAGAAGTTGACCCGTTCTCGCGCGTGAAACGTGGGCCTCAGGCGCGCGAAACGCTTGCCATCAGCTACCCGCCACCTTCATCTTGTTGATCAGCACCGAGCCCACGGTTTTGGCACCGTAGTTGTAAGCATCGGCTCCCACGGCGACGATGCCGGCGAGCATGTCCTTCAGGTTGCCCGCGATGGTGATCTCCTGCACCGGGAAGGCGATCTTGCCTTTTTCCACCCAGAAGCCGCTTGCGCCACGCGAATAGTCGCCGGTCACGTAGTTCACGCCCTGGCCCATCAGCTCGATCACGAAGAGGCCGGTGCCGAGCTTTTCAAGCATCGCGTCCAGATCGTCGCCCGAGCGGGTCAGCCGGGAGGTCAGCGTGAGGTTGTGCGATCCACCGGCGTTGCCCGTGGTCTTCATGCCCAGCTTGCGCGCCGAGTAGCTAGAGAGGAAATAGCCCTCCACGCGACCGGCGTCGACCACCTTGCGGGCCTGCACGCGAACGCCTTCTTCGTCGTACGGCGAGCTGCCCTTGCCGCCGAGGATGAACGGGTCTTCCGCAATGTCGATGTGCTTGGGGAACACGTCCGTGCCGAGCGAGTCGACCAGAAAGGTGCTCTTGCGGTACAGCGCGCCGCCGCTCACGGCCTGCACGAAACCGCCGAGCAGACCTGCAGCCAGCGTCGATTCGAACAGCACCGGGCACTCGGTCGTGCGCACCTTGCGGCTGCCGAGGCGGCTGAGCGCGCGTTCAGCGGCGTAGCGGCCAATCGCCTCGGGCGAGGCCAGATCCTTGGCGTTGCGCATGGAGCTGTACCAAGCGTCGCGCTGCATCTCGGCATTGCGGCCGGGCAGCGACGCAATGGGCGCCACCGACACGCTGTGGCGCGAGCTCGCGTAACCGCCACGGAAACCGCGTGTGTGGGCGCTGAAGAAATGGCTTTGCTGGGCGGACACGCCCGCACCTTCGCTGTTGGTGATGCGCTTGCTGGTGGAAAGCGCCGCCGCCTCGCATTCGAGGGACAGGCGTGCAGCTTCTTCACTCGTCACCGCCCAAGGATGGAACAGTTCCAGATCGCGATGGGTGTTCTCGGGGGCAATATCCTCTGCATCCGGTAGGCCAGCCACGGGGTCTTCGGCAGTGAAACGCGCAATGTCGTAAGCTGCCTGCACCGTGCGCTCGATCGCTGCCGGTGAAAAATCCGAGGTGCTCGCGTTGCCGCGGCGATGGCCGATATAAACCGTCACGCCCAACGACTTGTCGCGGTTGCGCTCTACCGTTTCCAACTCGCCTTTTCGCACATTCACGCTCAGGCCGCACGCCTCCGAGGCATCCGCACCGGCGTCGGTGGCGCCGAGCTTCTTGGCATGAGCCAGAGCCTGATCCACCAGATCGGCAAAGAAGTCGCGGGTATAGCTAAATCCGCTCTCTGGCTGGGTCAGGGCGGCATTCTTGGCGTTGGAAGGGGATTTTTTCATATCGGCGGCTATGATACTTGCCACTTTGAGCCCCTGTTCGGCACTTGACCGAATGGCCGGGGCCCGCTACCAACTACTGACATGCCACGCAAACTCAAAAAAGGCTACTTCGTGAGAGGTCAATTCGTTGCTGAAGGCAGCGAACTCGACATTCAACTGAAGGCCGAACTCAAGGGAACCGATGGTTCCACCAGAACCGAACTCAAACGCGAAAGCGATGAGTTGCAGAACCTTGGCAAAGATCTGCTGAGCCTGCGCGCCGACCTGTTCAATCGTTTGAACCTGCCCGAAAAGCTCCATGAGGCGATTCTCGAGGCCAAGCGCATCACCAATTTCGAGGGCAAGCGCCGCCAGATGCAATACGTCGGCAAGCTAATGCGCAAGCTCGAGGAAAGTGAAGTCGCGGCCGTGCGCCAGGCGCTCGACGAGCAGCGCAACGGCTCGGCCGCCGAGAAGCTCTCACTGCATCTGGCCGAACAATGGCGCGACCGCCTGATCGCCCATGAAGAGTCGCTCGCGGTCTGGCTTGAGCAGTTCCCCCGTACTGATATCCAGCAGGCCCGGGCACTGATCCGCCAAGCCCGCAAGGATGCCCCTGCCGAAGACAAGGCCGCTGAATCGCAGGGCCTCGCCCCGCGCAAGACGCGTGCCTACCGCGATCTGTTTCAGCTGGTGCGCGAACAACTCGAAGACACCAAGACCCAATCCGACGCCGAGTCCCACGAAGACGACGCGTAAGCGAGCCCACACAACAGCATGAGCACGACCTCGACACTGCCGCCCCTGCCCGCCACACCACAAACGGTGAAGATCGGCATCGTCTCGATCAGCGACCGTGCGAGTACCGGCGTCTACGAAGACAAGGGTTTGCCCGCGCTCAAGGAATGGCTTGCGCACGCGCTGCACAACCCCATCGACTTCGAAGCGCGCCTGATCCCCGACGAAAAGGACGGCATCAGCGCCACGCTCGTCGACCTAGTGAACGCTGGCTGCTCCCTGGTGCTCACCACCGGCGGCACCGGCCCTTCACCGCGCGATGTGACGCCTGAAGCGACCCTCGCTGTGGCCGACAAGGAGATGCCGGGCTTTGGCGAGCAGATGCGCCAGATCAGCCTCGCATTCGTGCCCACGGCCATCCTCTCGCGCCAAGTCGCGGTGATTCGCGGCCAGAGCCTGATCATCAACCTGCCCGGCCAGCCCAAGGCCATCGCCGAAACGCTCGAAGGCCTCAAGGCCGCAGACGGATCACAAAAGGTCAACGGCATCTTCGCCGCTGTGCCTTACTGCATCGACCTGATCGGTGGTCCGTATCTCGAAACCAAGGACGATGTCTGCAAAGGCTTTCGCCCCAAAACGGCGGTGCGCACACGCGGCTGATCGGCCCGCACTCCCAAGAATGAAAAGAGCCGCTACACGCCAGCTGTAGCGGCTCTTTCCGTTTGCAGGGACTCACCAACTCAAAAGTGAGCCCCGCCTCCCCCTATCAGTGGGTCAACACATTGTTGGCGCGGTTGCGACGGCGCCAGCGCATCCAGGCCAGCGCACCCACAGCCCACGACAGGCTGATCAGACCACCCGCACCCAATGTTGGCACCGGTGCCACGGCGCCCGCCGGAGGCGTCACCGGACCGACCACACCGACGCCGCCCGGATCGCTGATTGAGCCGTTGGCCACGAGGTCGTCGTCGCCATCCTCGCCATCGGTGAGCGTGAGCGTAACCTTGTTGCCGCTGATCTGCGCACCGCCAAAGACATACCAGTGCGGCGTTCCATTGGCTTTGGTCCTACCATACTTGTAATACTTGGCATTGGCCGGTAAAGCCTCTGGATAGACCAGCTCCACCGTCGCCTGCTTGCCCACCTCGCCGCCCTTCAGCTTGAAACTCGTCACGCCAAACGGAAAGCTCATGTTCTCCGGCGCGCTTGACGCTGCAGCAACCGACAGCGCGTTGCTTACATCAAATGCCCACAGCCCCGTGCCGCCACCTGTCACCGTGGCGATGACTGAGCCGCTCTTGCCGACGGGGCTGAGCGCCGCTTCGGCAGGCAGCGACTTGAAGGTGAAGTTCACCGAGCAATTGCCGCTGATGACGCCCGTGGTGTAGACCGTGAAGTCTGCATTCCACGACCCGGCCGGGCAATCGCCGGCAGGGGCCACGCCTGCCACCGTATATCCGGCGGCGGGCGCTATGGTGCAGGCGCTGGCCTGACCGGGCACCGCGCCGCTACAGACGACAGCGCCACCACTTGCGGAATTTGATGTACCCGTCACGCTGCCGGTGCCATCACCCACAATCAAGGTCACGGGCTGGGAGAAGATCGCATAGCTGTAGGTACCGTCGCCCATCTGGTAGCGATAACCGGGCATCACCACGGCCGTGCCCGCACTTGTGAATTTGACGGTTCCATTGCTGGGGGCCTCGGCCAGCGCCGTTCCGCCCAGCACGACGAGTTCATTGGCCGCCACCGTCGACGCCTGACCCAGTTGCGTGGTCAGATTCACGTTCAGCGAAGTTACCTCGTTCAGCGCTACCTTCGAAGGCAGCGCAGCAACGGTGATCTCGACCGGGAAGTTGGTTGCGTACTTCGCGTAGTTGGTCGTGATGCCATTCGTACCCCAGCTGTAGAACTTGTAGAAGTCCGCAGTGCCGTCGATCGTCCACGGCCAGAAGGTGGTGCCGCGGTGCTTGGCCGCCTCCATGGTCGCACGCTTGATGTTGGCGGACGAAGGGTTGTAAGTGGAGTTGTAGTTCTGCGTTGCGTTGAGCACCGTGCGTACATCGTTGAGCAAGGTGCCCGAGTCGGCACCGCCGCCCAGGTAGCCGAGCGCGAGATCCGGAATCTCGGTTGTGCTCAGTTGCATCTGGTTGGTGACAAACGAGATCGCAATCGACTGATCGGCCACCCCCTCTTGCTCCATCTCCTTCTTCAACTGCGTCACCACAGCGGGCGTGCTGCTTTTGATCTCAATGAAATGCGTGATCGGCTTGTTCTTGAATGCCTGAAAGTACTCACGCATCGTCGGCACCTGCAGGCCTTGGGTCTTGGTCCGCAACGCCTTCACCTGTTCCAGCGACATACTCTCGATGCTGCCTGTGCCGTTGGTCGTTCGATCGACCGTGTCGTCATGCATGATGACCAAATGACCATCAGTGGTGATGTAGATGTCGTTTTCCACCGCATCGGCACCAGCGGCCACCGCCGCCTTGGCGCTCTCCAGCGTGTTCTCGTCATTTTCCGTTCCCGCAGGCATGCCGCGATGGCCTATGACCAGCGGCTTGCGCAGTAGCGTATTGGCAGGCAACTTGCGCAGCACTTCTGCGTAGACGGTACTGTCGCTGGCGATCACGCCGTTGACGCCCGTGGTCAGCACCTGCGCTGCTTGCTCGGCGGACTTCGCATCGGACTGGGCCCACACGGTAATCAACAAGCGCTGCAGATGCGCGACAAATGCACGCTTTAGCAGATTTGCGGGCAGCACGGCGATCTTGGCGCGGGCGCGGTTGGTGTCGCCACTGATCTTGAGCAGCGACGCTGTCGAGTCGTCCAGCGCACTGGAAGAAAAATCCACGGCCGTACGAACGGATGGAAGCTGCTTGCGTGCGGACAGCAGAATATCCACGTTGTCCGACAAGAAAGTGATGTCGGAGAGCGCATGAACATCGTTAGAAAACGCGACCAAGGCGTCCACTGTCGCCTGATCCTTGATGCGAACGACCGGCACCGTTACGCGTGTGGACTGCGCAAACAGGTCTTTCAAGGTACCCAGCTTCTCGCCGCCCGAACCCGTGAGATTGAGCGAGCTGTCCAGCGTGAAAAGCGAGTTGCTGGAGCCATCGCCACCGTTGGCTGCCAACGTGCCCATGCCTTGCACGAGAGTCGGTGCCATCGATACGGATGTGCCTGTATCCTGCACCGCTACTGGCATATCGAACTCGGGCAGCGGCGTGAGCTGCTCGGTCACCTTCACGCTCTTGACGCGATACAGCGCACCCGCGGTCTGCAGCCCTACGCCGCCTTTTTCGAGACCACTTGTCAGCGTGACATCGTGCAGCAGCACATCGTTCAAATACTGACGCACACGATTGCCATACACGACCACCGTGGCCTTGTAGGTCTTGCTCTTGTCGATGGCTTCAGTGAATGACTTCGTGTTCTGCACCGTCCAGACACCCGCTTGGCGACGGGCAAATTCCGTACCGCTGGCGGCCGTTGCATTCTGACGGATCGCGAATTGCTGATAGGGCTCGTACGCGGGCGTGCCGGTGCTGGCCGATGTGCGATACATCACGCTGCCCCAACGCGCGGTGTCAAGTGCGCTGTCGATTGTGAATTCCACATCCACCCGGTAATTGGACAGCGCCTCCAGGCTTTCTGGCAACATCACGGCGGTCATGCTGGTCGAGGCTGCCTTGGTCCCGTCGATCAGCAGATTCCCCGTGGCGGAGTCGATCGAGACCGTACCTTTGGCCGCGTTCCAAGTTGGCAAGCGCCATCCGGCAGGCACGCTCGCTGATTTGTCCGTGAACGACTGATTGATGTAGACCGTCGCCAACGCATCAGCCTTCGTCAGCTTGGCCTCCAGCGCCATACGCGCTGCTCCGGAACTACCGGCTTTGACGCCAACCACCGTTGTTGGATCAGCGGTTGCGGCTTGCGCGGAAAGGACGAGCAAGGTCGCCATGGCGGCAACCAGTTTGGTGTTATGCATTGTTCTATGCCCTCGTTGAAAACCAGCAAGTTTTTCAAGCGCGCATGACAAGGTCTTTATCGTTTGATGAACATGGTTGTCATATTGCCTCGTTCCGCGCCATGGAACGAAGTCGTACGCTGCCCACACAACCCAACGCCAGCAGCAAAGGCGCATCACGCTTAGACTGCGCATTTTCACGCGACGAGCCTAGACCCTCACTGCATGCCCTTTGCCCTGATCACCCTCCTCTTTGCCCTGTGCGCCATGATCGGACCACTGGGCATCGACACCTATCTGCCATCGTTCCACGCCATTGCGAAAGATTTCGACGTGGGCCCGGCGGCGGTGCAGCAGACGCTCAGCGTGTATGTGTTCGCGATGGCCTGCACCATGCTGTTCTACGGCACGCTGAGTGACACCTTCGGGAGGCGCCGGGTGCTGATGGCGTCGGCCATCTTCTATGGCCTGACCTCGCTGGCTGCGGCGTTCGTGCCCAATATCCAAACGCTGATCTTCGTGCGGTTTCTGCAGGGCATGTGCGCGGGCTCTGGGATGGTGATCGTACGGGCCATGGTGCAGGACCGATTTCAAGGTGCCGAAGCGCAACGCATGATGGCCATGGTGATGATGGTGTTCGGCCTTGCGCCAGCGCTTGCACCGATCTTCGGCGGCTGGCTGCAGACCCATGGCGGCTGGCGCGCGACGTTCTACTTTCTGGCGGCGTTCGGGTTTGTGCTGGCGACGCTGCTGTGGCGCTTTCTGCCAGAAACGCTGCCACCGCAAAAGCGCACCCCCCTCAAACTCGGCATCATTCTGGGTAACTACCTGACGGCGCTCTCCAACCGCAAGTTCCGCACCATGGTCGCGGGTCTCGCGTTAATGGCCGGCGCCAACTCCATCTACATCAGCTCGGCCGCAGAGTTTGTGATCACCGTGCTCGGCATGGAGGCAACCGACCTCGGCTGGCTCTTCATTCCGTTGATTGCAGGAACCTTCATCGGCTCCGCAATCTCGGGTACGTTTGCCAAGCGCATTCCCATGCGTGTGCAAAAACGCATCGGCTATGGCTGCCTGCTGCTGGCATGTGCAAGCAACATGATCTACAACGCATCCACCAGCCACCCCGTCGTGCCGTGGGCGGTGCTGCCGATCACCATCTACACGCTCGGCATTTCGCTGCTGATGCCCATCCTCTCACTCGAAACCATGGGCCAGTTCCCGCAGATGCGCGGCTTGGCTTCGTCACTGCAAGGCTTCGCGCAAATGATGGTGTTCACCTTGATCTCGGCAGCCATCGTGCCGCACCTGTTCCACAGCGGGCTGCTGCTGGCTCTGGCTCAGTGCATCACCGTGGTGATGGGTATGTGCGTATGGTGGTGGGCCACGCATCGAACTCCCGCACAGCCCTGATTTGCAGAGGTCAGATCAGGCAAATCCGCGCATCTGCGCCCACTCGCCGAACGCCGCACGGTCGGCGCGCAGATCATTGATGGGGGCACTCGTATCTTCGTAGCCAAGCGCAATGCCGTAGGCCACGCGGTACGACTCGGGCACTTCTAGCACACGCTCCACCGTGTCGCGGAAACGCCGCCAGTAGCCCTGCGCACAGGTGCCCATGCCGCGCTCGGTGGCCAGCAGCATGAAAGACTGCAGGTAGATGCCCAGATCCACCCATTGCGCGTAGCCCATGCGCTCGTCCACAAGCATGATGACGCCGACCGGAGCGCCGAAGAACAGGCCGTTCTTGCCCATCTGCTCGAGACGCGCGGCCTTGTTCTCGCGTGGGATGTCGATGGTCTTGTAGAGGTCTTCGCCATTCTTGAAACGGCGGCCGCGATACGGATCCCACAGGCTTGGCGGATAGGCCATGTGGGGCACGACGCTGTCCTCCATTGGCGGGGCCGCGGTGACTGCATCGGTCAGTTGCTTGAGCGGCGCACCGGACAGCGCGACCACGCACCATGGCTGCAGATTTCCGCCGGAAGCTGCCTTGGCCGCATCGGCAATCAAGCTCTCGACATCCTGAGCGCTGGGTACACGAGGCAGGAAAGCGCGCACCGAGCGGCGCTCCTGCAGAGCCTGACTGACGTTCATTGGAATCAACCTTCCGTTACTGTGAATTCGGGGGAAATGAAGCGAGTGCTCATCTTGCGTGATACATGCACGCCTGTAAATCCACTACGGAGCGCAAGCTGCCACATCGGTGACATCCTCAGCGCTTTCAGCTCAATGCCCCAGCAGCGTGAGCGCGTG
This sequence comes from Diaphorobacter sp. HDW4A, assembly GCF_011305995.1. Classification (GTDB taxonomy): domain Bacteria; phylum Pseudomonadota; class Gammaproteobacteria; order Burkholderiales; family Burkholderiaceae_C; genus Diaphorobacter_A. The sequence continues at coordinate 3,277,437 of NZ_CP049910.1, forward strand.
CGTCAGTTTGTGCACCTGCGAGCCCCCTTGCGGCAGCGCTTGCGGTGCTCCCGTGCCCGTATGCAGCCAGATCGCGCAGCCCACTCCGTGACGCAGCGGAGCGAGCACATCCTGCTCGAACGAGTCGCCGATCATGGCAACGCGGCTCAGGTCAGCCAACCCGGAGCGCTCCTGCACCGCGTGCCAGAACTGTGGCTCGCTCTTGCGAAAGCCAATGTCGGTGTAGCAGAAAATATGGTCGATGAAGCGGCGCAGACCGCCACGCTCAAGCGCCTTGCTGATCAGCGGCTTGGTGGAGACTGAGGCGTTGGTCGCGATGCAGATGCGCTCGCCCTCCGCATGCAAGCTTGCCAACACCTCGAGCGCGCCGTCGATGCGCTGCACCTCGGGCCATTGGGCCATGGGCAACTCCTCAGGCCCGCCTTCTGCCATGAGGGTGCCGCCCCAGTCAAAACAGATCAGGTCCCAGTGACGCGGCATGGCGCAATGCTCCTTGTTTCGGAACGTGGTGCCGGACGAAAGCCTGCCGACGTCACTTGCCCACGAGATCGTTGAGCGTTTCCTTGGCGAAACTCTCGCGCTTGGCGGCGTCGCAGGGCACGCAGTCGCCGACTTCCTTCGGGGCTGCGGTGCTGAGCTTTTCGATGCTCTGCCACAACAAGGCGATCTGTCGCTCCTGCGCGGCAGTGTGCTCGATCAGGCCGCGCATGGCCTGTGCGAGCGGATCGTCCTGCTGCCCCTCGACACCATAGGCCGAAAACGGTGCCGGGCTCGCTGCTGCAGCCGCAACGGTTGCCGACGCCAGCGTCGCCTCGGTCACGTCCGCACTCTGTCCGGCCTTCGACGGGATGATGCGCGCAGGAATCCCCACCGCCGTCGCACCCGCAGGCACGGGCTTGATGACCACCGCATTGCTGCCGATCTTGGCGCCGTCGCCCACATCAAAGCCGCCGAGAATCTTCGCGCCCGCGCTCACCACCACGTCCTTGCCCAGCGTCGGGTGACGTTTGGTGCCCTTGTAAAGCGAGGTGCCGCCGAGCGTCACGCCCTGATAGATCGTGCAGCCATCACCGATCTCAGCGGTCTCACCAACGACCACACCCATTGCATGGTCGAAGAACACCCGCTGGCCAATCTTGGCACCGGGATGAATCTCGATGCCGGTGAGCCAGCGCGAGAAATTGGAGATGAAACGCCCCGTCCACTTCAAGCCGTGGTTCCAACACCAGTGCGCAGGTCGATGCAGCCAGATGGCGTGCAGGCCCGGGTAGCACGTGATCACTTCCCAGCGGCTACGGGCAGCCGGGTCGCGCTCAAGAATGCACTGGATATCGGATCGCAGGCGGTCAAACATGAAAATGAACTGTCGTTATTCGTTCTGGAAGGTTTGCAGTCTAGCGTTTTGCCTGCGCCGTCTGGATCATCGCCTTGGCAACACCGCGAAGGATGTGGATTTCTTCCTCGGTCAGTTGCGCGCGATTGAAAAGTTGGTTCAGGCGCGGCATGAGCTTCTTGGGCGCAGCCGGATCGAGAAACCCGATCTCGGCCAGCGCATGCTCCCAATGCCCAAGCATGCCTGCCACTTGTGCGGCGTCGGCGCGCTCAATCGGCGCCGTCGCCTCCTGCACGCCATAGCCCCCCAGCGCCTGCCGCCAGTCATAGGCGACCACCTGCACGGCCGACGCGAGATTGAGCGAGCCAAAGGTCGGATTGGTCGGAATCGACAGCGCCACATTGCAGCGGTAGACATCCTCATTGGCCATCCCGAAACGCTCGCAGCCGAAGAGAAACGCCACGCCGGTTTCATTGGACTTGTCAGACTCACCGGCATCGACGTTCAGCTTGCCGTTCACCAACAGCTCGAAATGCTCGCGCGGTGTGCGCGTGGGCGGCCCGAAGTCACGCGGCGTCATCGCCGTCGCGCAGAGATGGCTCATGCCTTCAAGCGCCTCGTCCAGCGTCTCGACGATGCGGCAGTTCTCCAGCACATCGAGCGCCCCGCTCGCGCGCTGAATGGTTTCCTCCTTGCGCAGCACGTTCGACCAGCGCGGAGCGACCAGCACCAGATCATCGAACCCCATGGTCTTGAGCGCGCGCGCGGCAGCGCCCACATTGCCAGCATGGCTGGTGTTGATGAGGATGAAGCGGGTTTTCATGTTGGCAAAACAGTCTGGCAGGCGCAGGGCGCGAAACCTTTGATTGTCGCTGCTTTGTTTGCCCTCTGCCGAAACTGGTCCGTATCACGGACCTCTCATTCCATCCTCACATGCCCCTTATGCCGTCGCCGTCGCCGTCGCCGTTGCCGATTTGCGCGAACGCCGTACGCCCTTGAACACGAAAACGCAGATCACACCCAACACGCCCAATACCACCAACACAGGCAACAGCGCGGCGGTGGCGATCACCATCGACTGTGCACTGCCCGCCATTGCATTCCAGGCACGCTCCCAAGTCTGTAGCCACGGGTTGTAGGTGCCAGACAGGACTACCTGTTGCGGCTGGAACTGCATGTGCACGAACTGCTTGCCCGTGTCTTTTTCCAGCACCTTGCGCTGCGCCTGGGCCGCGTCGATCTCCGCTTGCACCTGCGAGAGCGTATCGCGGATTTCCATAAGGTCGGTGAGCTTGCGCTTGACATCCTTCTCGCGCAGCAACTCCCGCAGCGAATCGCGGTACTCGCTGCGGTTCTTGATCTGCGCCTCCACATCGATCACCTCCCCGGTCTTGTCCTCACTTGAAGTCTGGTGGTTGAGCACCTTGGCATTGCCACCGATGGCACTGGTCAGCATCGCGAAATCACGCGGATTGACGCGCATGGTGAGGTAGGCGCCACCCGCCGAATGCGAGGTCTCGCGCTGCAGCGCCGAAGCCTCGACCTGGCAGTCAAGCTGCTCGCAACGCTCCTTCACTGCGCCCCACAGGCCAGCGAGGTCGGCAGCGGGGGCTTCGATCTGCAGTTCGTGGCGGACTGCGAGGAAGCGCTGAGGGGCGGCCGTTGCGGCAGGCGCGTCCTGTGCCGGAGAGGCGGCGGCCGGAGCAGGTGCGGCCTGCCGGCTCAGCTCTTGCACCTCTGCGCTGATGTTGTTGCTCCTGCGGCGCTGGGCTTCGGGTTTGGAGACAACACTGTCCATGGCGGGGGCGCCCGCTGGGCTGGGGGCTACGGTCTTGGACTGGGCTACGCTGTATTCGTTGTCTGCCGGGGAGCAGGCACTGAGCAGGAGAGCAGTTGCCGACAGGGCTGCCAGATAGGTGAGTTTTTTTCTGAATGAGCTGGTTGGATTTTGGCGGGATTGGGCGAAGGGCATGGAGGACTCCGGTTCACTGTGTTGTGGATGTGGTATGAATCGGGGGCGAGGCTGACTTGGGGTGATGTTGTTTCAAACATTCACATTTTTTTGGAGCTCGGCTCGGTTATTGAGAGCGGAGGCCGGGACTGCCCCCGGCGGGGCAATCACTTTTTGCTCGCGCGCAAAAAGTAATCAAAAACGCGCTTGTCAATACCTCCGGCGGAACTCGCGGCGTTCCTTCGTCACTCTGCTCGGACAACCGCCGGAAGTCAGTTGGAAAAGAGGTGTGTTCGGCACATCGCTGCGCTCGTGCTGCATCTCGCGTCGCGAATTGCATGGCACCTGCGGCGCGGTATTGCTCCCTCGCCCCCTTTCAAGGGGAGAGGGGGTAGATGCACCACAGATGCTGGTCATGCACGCGGTCTTCTCCCACCCTTCTGCCCACGCCTGATTCTGTCGTTCCATCCGGCGGTTTGCAGCGGCAAGTGCCGCTGCAAATTTCAAGCACTGACTCACGGCAGATGTCTGACCGCAGCGAAGCGCAGGGAGTTTCTGCCGTGCGCCGGATGGAGCGACAGAGTCAGGTTGCCCGTAGCGCAGCGAAGGATCGTGGGCAGCAGGGTCGCCTTTTCTTGCCTACTTCTTTTGGCGAAGCCAAAGAAGTAGGTCGCCCACCGGGGCGAGTCCCGGCCAGCGACAGCCAAAAAAGAAACCTAGCCCCGAAATAAACACGACAAAACCACGATCCTCGTCAAAGCGATAGAATTACGCCTTTCGCGCGTCCGCATCGCCGGTCGCACCGCAGCTACAAAAGCCGCTCTGCTCCTCATCACAATCCATGTCGTCCTCCAATCTGCACCCCATGCTTAACGTGGCCATCAAGGCTGCGCGCGCCGCTGGCGCCATCATCAACCGAGCTGCCCTCGACGTCGAGGCTGTGCGCGTTTCCCAGAAACAGCTCAATGATTTTGTGACCGAGGTCGACGTGGCGAGCGAGAAGGCCATCATCGAAACACTTCTCACGGCCTACCCCCAGCACGGCATCCTGGCTGAGGAATCGGGCAATGAGTACGGCTCCAAGACGTCCGAATTCGTGTGGATCATCGATCCGCTGGACGGCACCACCAACTTCATCCACGGTTTTCCGGTTTACTGCGTGAGCATTGCCCTGGCCGTGCGCGGCAAAATCGAGCAGGCGGTCATTTATGACCCGTCGCGCAACGACCTGTTCACCGCCACCAAGGGCCGCGGCGCGTTCCTGAATGAACGCCGCATCCGCGTGAGCAAGCGCACACGCATGGGCGAGTGCCTGATCTCGACCGGTTTCCCATTCCGTCCAGGCGACAACTTCCAGAACTACCTCGCGCTCATGGGCGATGTGATGCAGCGCTGCGCCGGTCTGCGCCGTCCAGGCGCGGCCGCGCTCGATCTGGCCTATGTGGCTGCTGGTTTCACCGATGCGTTCTTCGAGACCGGTCTGTCGATCTGGGACGTCGCTGCGGGTTCGCTGCTGGTGACAGAAGCCGGCGGTCTGGTCGGCAACTTCACGGGCGAGGCTGATTTCCTCGAGCAGCGCGAGTGCCTGGCGGGCAACCCACGCATCTACGGTCAGATGGTGCCCATCATCGGCAAGTACAGCAAGTTCGCACCTGCGGGCGAGAAGGCTGCGCTGCGTCAGGCGGGCATCAATGCAGACAATGCGGAAGCCAGCGAGTCGGCCGCCACTGAAGCGGACACTACCGCCGCAGCGGCCGATGGCGTTGCAGCACCTGCAGACACACAAGACAAGCAAGACTGACAGGTCAAGCGATTGGCGGGGGAAGAGTCCAGACTCTTCCTCTACAGAACAAGGGCAGCCCGACTACGGTGCTGCCCTTTTTTTGCGTTGTGGCTCTTGCCGGAGGCTCAGACAGGATCGAAACGCTCGCGGGTGTCCATGCGCACATTGCGCAGATGGGCGGTCTGCAGATGCAACGCATGCAGCGACTCGGCGAAGTAGCCCAGCAGCAGCGTTCTGCGGCGCGAGCCGCTCGGGTTCAGGCTGCCTGCGTGCACCAGGTCGGCGTCGAACACCAAAATATCACCAGCCTGCCCTTTCAACTGTACCGATCCGGATTCATCCAGATCGTCAAACGGCGGCGAATCCGGCGCGGGACGGTGGGTGCCGGACACGATGCGGGTGGCGCCGTTGTCCGGGCCGTAGTCATCGAGATAAATGAGCGCATTGACCGTGTCTCCGGGCCGTTGAGCCGACAAGTCGCGGTGCAGTGTCTGATGGCCATGACCGCCCAGAGGCTCGCGGCCCTCCACCTGCGAAAGGAAGAAGCGCTCGCCGATCAGCGCTCCGACCACCACCAGCACCTCGGGCAATCGGCACACGGCCTGCACCCGCGCATCCAGATCCACCAGCGCGTGGTTCCAGGTCGTGCCGCGCGGCACGGGCCACTGGTCCGATGACAGGATGCCGGCATCGAAAGTCGCCCGCAGGCCGTCCAGCCAGTCCCCAGGAACCGCGCCACGCAGCAGCGCATAGCCGTCACGCCGCCAGGATTCGCGGTGAATTTCAGGGTTGTCGACTGGATGATTCATCGCCGTATTTGTAACATGAATGCATTTCACAAACATAGTGTTACATGTAAAACCCATCCTGCGATACTCCAAAAATGTCCCATGTACTGAGTTTTGAAAACGGCCACGCCGTGGCGCAAGAAGGCGAAACCGTTCTGAATGCCCTGCTGCGAGCGGGGCTGGAACCCGCGTTTTCCTGCAAAAGCGGCTCCTGCCAGACCTGCATGCTGCAGGCCGAACGCGGCGATATTCCCGAGCGGGCACAGCGCGTGCTGCCCACGCATCTGCGGCGTCTGCGCTACTTTTTACCCTGCCGATGCGTGCCAACAGGCGCGATGCAGTTGCGCCGTCCGCATCCGAACGATCTGGTCGTCGGCTGCCAACTCTGCGAAGCAAGCGTGCAGGCCGATGGCTGCATTTCGCTGGTCTTCGAGACCGGACGTCCGCTCAAGTACCGCAGCGGCCAGCAGATGCGCGTCGTGACCGGCGCAGAGAATGAACCCTTGCTCACCCTCACCTCCTGCCCCGAGCGCGATCTGCTCATCAGCGGCGTGGTCGATGCCGACGCTGCGAGTCTGCTGCCTCGCGAGTTGCAGGGCACACTGGGAGATGAGGAGACCTTCGGCCACCCTTTCGAGCTGCGCGGCCCGTTCGACGACATGCCGCCGCGCGAACTGCCCGCGCCGGACGCCGACGCAGCCCTGTGGGAAGACCTCGGCGGCGACGCCAAGGTACGCGCCGTGATGGAAGCCTTCTACGCCAAGGTCTATGCCGACGAGCAGCTCGCGCCCTTCTTCGTCAAAGTGACCCGCGAGCGCGCCATCGATAAGCAGTTCTCGTTCATGAAACAGTGCGTCACGGGAGGGAAGCTCTACATGGGCGACCGCCCCCGTAACGCCCACCACTGGATGATCATCACCCACGCCCTGTTCGACCACCGCCAGGCGCTGATGCACGCCACGCTGGTGGAGCACGGCCTGAGCGATGCGCTGATCGAGCGCTGGACGGTTTACGAAGAATATTTCCGCCCCGACATCGTCAAGAGCGCCAGACTGCCGCGCACGCTCGGCAACCAGGTGGTGAGGACCACCGGCGTCACGCGCGAAGTGCTTGGCGAAGGCTCGGTCTGCGACCAGTGCGGCGGCGAGGTGACGTCGGGCGAGACCGTACTGCTGCACCACCATATGGGGACGATCAGTTGCGAACGGTGCTCTCCGGCGAATGCCTGAATCACATTGTCTCCCCTTCGGCCGGAGATGACTTTCTCCAGCCAAAAGGGGATCAACTCCGGGGCTGCTTGTGCCTCAGCTTTCGATAGACCGTTGCGCGGCTGATGCCCAGTGCTCGCGCTGCCTGCGCGACATTGCCGCGCGCATCGGCCACCGCCTGATGCACCATTGCCAATTCGATGTCCTTGAGCGGCACGGCCTGTCCAACGCCACGCTCGCGCGCCATGCCAGCAGCATCCCTACTCCCCCCCGGGCCTTCAATCTGCGCCTGCACCTGCACACGCAGTCCCGACCACAGCGGAACCTCAAGCGTTCCGCAGCCAGAGCGCCCGCGCCGTGCCGCATCAAAGAGCAACTGCACCGGCATGGCAAACAGCTCGTCGCTGTGCAACGAATTGCCATCCGCCGCCAGCCCGGAAACGATCCGGCGCGCGGCCTGATTGGCACCTGTCACATAGCCGTCTTCGTCGAGGCAGAGCAGTCCATCTCCGTCCCCTGCACACAACTGACCAGGCCAATTCAAACGCACCAGCAACCGATGCGGTGTGCGCAGCGTAAGCGCATTCTCGATATTGCGGGCCGCACGCGCGACCAGATGCCGCAACTCTGGACGCTCCACGACTTCGACGCCGGTCAGGTCGAGCATGCCCACACACCCGCCGGTTGGGCCAAACACGGGCGCACCAGCGCAGCTGTACATGGAGGTATCACGGTAGAAATGCTCCCCACGGTGCAGCCACACCGCACGCCGCTCCAACAGCGCCGCGCTAATCGCCGAGGTACCGATGCTGCGCTCCGACAAATCAACGCCCACGCGGGCAATGGCGACTGCCCGTGGATCGGTGCTATCGACCGCGCCCGAGACGTCGACCACCACGCCACTAGCATCGGTCAATATGGCGAAATAGCGCGTGCTGGCGGTCGCACGCCCCAGACCCTCGAGCGCAGGTCGCGCAGCCTGCAAAAGCAGGTGTTGTGCGTCAAGCGTGCGGCGCACAGAGTGCGCGGTGACCACATCGAACGCCACGTGGTGTTGAGGGCGTTGCCCCTGCGCAAGGCAGCGTCGCCAGGAACGCTCTATCCATTCGCTGCCGGGCCGCATGAAGAATCCGCTCGCTGTGCCGATGTCGCCGGAAGTGCAAAGACCTTCTTCGTCATCGAATACAGCCGTGCGCGCACGCTGAATCTGCTGCAGTCGCTGCTCGGCTAGGGGATCGTGCTGGCTATGCATGGAGGTTGGCTCGCGACGATGATATGGGGGCACATCATTTGGAGAAGTCGATGTGTTCCATATTGAGAATATTCGATGTGCCCGGGCATACCCTCAGGGTTTTGCCTGATCTGGACTCCTTTGAAGCTGATCAGGATGAAGGGTGTTCGTTCAGCAATCCGCGAATCATCAAGGCCCATCGACAGAGGCCGCTGCACAGGAGACAACCCCGATGAAAGTGCAATTCACGGTCAATGGCGCAGCTGCCAGCATTGACGTTCCATCCAACACCCTGCTGGTGCAGGCCATCCGCGAGCATCTGCAGCTCATGGGCACGCATGTGGGCTGCGACACCGCGCAATGCGGCGCCTGCACCGTGCATGTGAATGGCAAGGCCATCAAATCGTGTAATACGCTGGCGGTGATGCACGGGGGCGCGGAGATCACCACTATCGAGGGTATGGCCGCGCCGGACGGCACCATGCACCCGATGCAGGCGGCATTCAAGCAGTGCCACGGTCTGCAGTGCGGCTTCTGCACGCCGGGCATGGTGATGAGCGCGGTGGATCTGTGCAAGAACCATCCCACCGCGAGCGAGGGCGAAATCCGCGAGTTGCTGGAGGGCAACCTCTGCCGCTGCACGGGTTACCAGAACATCGTCAAGGCCGTGGTCATGGGCAGAGCCTCCATGGCTTCCGGCTCCTGAGTCGTCAACCCATTCAAGGAGAAGACACATGGGAGCCGCCGACATTTCCAAGCTGCCGCACATTGGCGAGGCCATCCTGCGCAAGGAGGACTACCGTTTCCTCACTGGCGCGGGCCAATACACCGACGACATCACCATGGCGCGCCAGGCGCATGCAGTGTTCGTGCGCTCGCCGCATGCGCATGCGGACATCAAGAAAGTGAATGTCGCGGCTGCCGAGTCCATGCCCGGCGTGATCAAGGTGTTCTCGGGCAAGGACATCGAGGGCAAGATGGGTGGCCTGCCCTGCGGGTGGCTGATCACCAGCAGCAACGGCGAGCCGATGAAGGAGCCCCCTCATCCCATCCTGGCCATCGGAAAGGCGCGCTACGTGGGCGACCATGTGGCGATGGTCGTCGCCGAGACCCTGCAGCAAGCGCGCGATGCGGCAGAGGCGGTCTATGTCGAGTACGAAGTGCTGAACTCCGTCGTTCATGTGAGCGACGCAAAGAACGGCCCCGCGCTGCACGACGTGGCGCCCGACAACCAGTGCTACCACTGGGAGCTGGGTGACGGTTCTGCCGTCGATGCCGCCTTTGCCAACGCGGCGCATGTCACCAAACTCGATCTGGTCAACAACCGCCTCGTTCCCAACGCGATGGAGCCGCGCGCCGTCAGCGCCTCGTACAACCGCGCAAGCGACGAATACACGCTCTACGTCGCCAACCAGAACCCGCATGTGGAGCGCCTGCTGCTCACCGCCTTCGTGCTGAATCTGCCCGAGAGCCGCGTGCGCGTCATCGCGCCGGATGTGGGTGGCGGCTTCGGCTCCAAGATCTATCTGTATGCCGAAGATGTGGCGCTGACCTGGGCGTCCAAGCAGCTCAACCGCAATATCAAATGGACTTCGGATCGCAGCGAGGCCTTTCTCTCCGACGCCCATGGCCGAGACCATGTGAGCCACGCCGAAATGGCGATGGACAAGGACGGCAAGTTCATCGCCATGCGCGTGCACACCAATGCGAATCTGGGCGCGTATCTTTCGACCTTCTCCACCGCGATTCCGACGATCCTCTACGCCACGCTGCTCGCGGGGCAATACACCTGCCCGCAGATCCATGTAGTGGTCGATGCCTGGTTCACCAACACCACGCCGGTCGATGCGTATCGCGGCGCCGGTCGCCCCGAAGCCACCTATCTGCTCGAGCGACTGGTGAGCCGCTGCGCCTGGGAGCTGGGCCTGTCGCAGGCCGAAATCCGTCGCCGCAACTTCATCACCCAGTTTCCCTACCAGACGCCGGTGGCGCTGCAATACGACGTAGGCGACTACAACGCCTGCATCGACAAGGCCGAGAAGCTAGCCGACGTGGCGGGCTTCGAGGCGCGCAGAAAGGACAGTGAGGCCAAGGGCTTGAAGCGCGGCATCGGCTACTCAAGCTACATCGAGGCCTGCGGCCTCGCACCGTCCAACATCGCGGGCGCACTGGGCGCGCGTGCGGGTCTCTTTGAATGCGGTGAGGTGCGCGTGCATCCGACGGGTACGGTCACCGTCTTCACCGGATCGCACAGCCACGGCCAAGGGCACGAAACCACGTTTGCGCAGGTCGTCGCAGGACGCCTCGGCATTCCCGTCGAGAACGTCGACGTGGTGCACGGCGACACCGGCCGCGTGCCCTTTGGCATGGGCACCTATGGCTCGCGCTCGATCAGCGTGGGGGGCGCGGCGATCATGAAGGCACTCGACAAGATCGAGGCCAAGGCCAAGAAAATCGCAGCGCATCTGATGGAGGCAAGCGACGCCGATATCGACTTCACAGGAGGAGAGTTTGTGGTGAAGGGGACCGACAAAAAGATCCCCTTTGCCCAGATTGCGCTCACCGCCTATGTGCCGCACAACTACCCGCTTGCTACGCTGGAGCCTGGCCTGGACGAGACGGCCTTCTACGATCCGACCAACTTCACCTACCCAGCGGGCACCTACATTTGCGAGGTGGAAATCGATCCTCAGACCGGCGTGGTGCGCATCGACCGGTTCTCCGCCGTAGACGATTTCGGCACCATCATCAACCCGATGATCGTCGAGGGGCAGGTGCATGGCGGCATCGTTCAGGGCATCGGGCAGGCGCTGCTCGAGAATTGCGTCTACGACCGTGAAACGGGTCAACTCATCACTGGCAGCTTCATGGACTACGCAATGCCGCGTGCCGATGATTTCCCCGAATTCAAGCTCGACACCGTCTGCACGCCCTGCACCCACAACCCGCTCGGCACCAAGGGTTGCGGCGAGGCAGGCGCCATTGGCTCGCCACCAGCCGTGATCAACGCCGTGCTCGATGCGCTGCATCCTCTGGGTGTGAACGACTTCGACATGCCCGCATCGCCCTCGCGCGTGTGGGAAGCCATTCAAGCGGCCAAGGCCTGAGGAGAGCGTACATGTATGCATTCGACTACCAACGCCCCGCCACGCTCGCCGACGCAGCCCGCCTTGCGGGCGCAGGCGCCAAGCTACTCGCAGGCGGGCAGACGTTGCTCGCCTCGATGAAGCTGCGCCTGTCCAGCCCCGAGACGCTGGCTGACCTTGGCGCGATTCCGGAGCTCGCGGGTATCCGTCAGGACGGTGACCACATCGTCATCGGTGCGATGACGCGCCATGCCCAGGTGGCGACAAGCCAGGACCTGCAGGGCGCGATTCCCGCGCTCTCCGAACTGGCCGCACACATCGGCGACCGGCAGGTGCGCGCCATGGGCACGCTTGGCGGCTCGGTCGCGAACAACGACCCTTCGGCCTGCTACCCCAGCGCCGTGCTGGGCCTCGACGCCACCGTCGTGACCACCAAGCGCATGATCGCCGCCGACGATTTCTTTCAGGGCATGTTCGCCACCGCGCTCGAAGACGACGAGCTGATCACGGCGATCCGCTTTCCGATTCCTCAGCGCGCGGCCTACATGAAGTTCAAGCAGCCCGCCTCGCGCTTTGCGCTGATCGGAGTGTTCGTCGCACAGACAGCGAGCGGCGTGCGCGTGGCAGTCACGGGCGGCGGCAACGGCGTGTTCCGACATGCCGGTCTTGAAGATGCGCTGAACAAGGATTTCTCTTCTGCGTCCGCCGCCAGCGTGAGGATCGACGCAAGCGACCTCAGCAGCGACCTGCACGGCAGCGCCGCCTACCGCGCCAATCTGATCGGCGTGCAGACCCAGCGCGCCGTCACGAAGGCGCTAAGGCATTGACGGGCGAGATAAGCAAAGCGGATCCGGCATGAGCGAAGGCAGCACGACATCGTCCACCGCGGGCTTTGAATCCATCGATGGCGTGGTGCAAGCTCTGGCCGATGTGGGCTATCTTGCCGACCGCCAGCTCGCGACATCGGTGTTTCTCGCTGTCAAACTGCAGCGCCCGCTGCTGCTCGAAGGCGAGCCCGGCGTCGGCAAAACCGAACTAGCGAAGGCGCTCTCGCGAGCGCTACAACGCGAACTGATCCGCCTGCAGTGTTACGACGGCATGGAGCTGCGGGACGCGCTCTACGAATGGAACTACGCCGCGCAGATGCTGCACATGCGTGCGGCGGAAAGCGTGCATGCGGGCAGTGAGGGCGTGCACGAGCTGGAGCGCGAGATTTACCAGCAGCGCTATCTCATCCGCAGGCCCCTGCTGCAAGCGCTACAGGCCCCCATGCCCGGTGCGGTGCTGCTCATTGACGAAGTGGATCGCGCGGACGAGCCGTTCGAGGCGTTCCTGCTCGAATACCTCGGTGAGTACCAAGTCAGCATTCCCGAGATCGGCACGATCACGGCGGCCAGCACGCCGCTGACCATCCTCACCAGCAACCGCACGCGCGAGCTGAACGACGCAGTCAAGCGTCGCTGCCTCTATCACTGGCTCGACTACCCCGAGCGCAAACGCGAACTCGCCATCCTGCGCGCGCTGGTGCCGGGCGCGAGCGCGGCGCTCACCGAGCAGATAGCGCTGTTCATCTATCGCCTGCGCAGCCAGCCATTTTCGAGCGCGTTCCAGCGCACACCGGCAATTGCCGAAAGCGTGGAATGGGCCAAAGCGCTGGTCGCGCTCGACACACTCACGCTGGACCCAGAGATCGTCACCGGCACCGCCGGTATTCTGTTCAAACAGCGCGACGATGTGGCCGCACTCACACGCGAGCTGGCGGGCGAACTGCTGGCTCCAGAGCCATCAGCGCCATGAACACCACCCACGCCTCCCCGCTTGGCGATGCACGCAGCGGCAAGCTGCCCGAGCAGATCTTCGCGCTCGGCCGCGCGCTGCGCCGAGCCGGAGTGCCGCTCGACAGCGCGCGCATGGCCACAGCCTGCGATGCGGCGCAGCTCGTCGGAATAGAACGCAAACCCGATCTGCAGGCCGCACTGCAATCCGTGCTGATCAGCCGCGAGCAGGACCGCGCAGTGTTCTCCGAGCTGTTTGATGCGATGTTCCGCAACCCCGACATCGCCAACAAGTTACTGAGCCAGATGCTGCCACACACCGAAACCCGCCCCGAACCCGCGCAGCGCAAGCCGCGCGTGAGCGAGGCGCTCGCGCCGCCAAGGCCGCAAACGAAATCAGAACCGGTGAAGGAAGACAAGCTGCAGTTCGACGCCGCGATGACCGCAAGCGACAACGAGCGGCTGAAGCACGCCGACTTCAACGCGCTGAGCGCGAGCGAATTCAAACTGGTGGAACGGCTTGCACGCGATATCGCCCTGCCCATTCCCACCTACGCAACGCGGCGCATGCAGCCAGCCGCACGCGGACACCGGCCGCACTGGAGCGGTGCAATGCGCGAAGCCATGCGCACCGGCGGCGAGCCGCTGCGCCTGCCGCGCCTGCAGCGCCAACGCAAGCCGCTGCCGCTCCTCGTGTTGGTGGATGTATCGGGCTCGATGGAACGCTATGCACGCCTGCTGCTCGCGTTTCTGCATGCGGCCACGCGTGCGGTGAATGGTCGCAACGTGCGCCGCGACGTGTTCGCCTTCGGGACCGGGCTGAGCGATCTGACGCCTGCCTTTGCGCTCGGCGACCCCGACGCAATGCTCACAACCTGCAATGCACTCATCGCGGACTTCGGTGGTGGCACGCGGCTGGGCGATTCGCTTGCCGCGCTGCGTCAGCACCATGCCCGGAGACTCACAGGACGGCGCACGTTGGTGCTGCTGATCAGCGATGGGCTGGACACCGGCGAGCCCGCGCAGCTCGCGCTCGAACTCGGCTGGCTCCAGCGCCACAGCCGCGCGCTGTTGTGGCTCAACCCCTTGCTGCGCTACGAAGGCTATGCACCGCTTGCGCGCGGCGCGTCGCAGTTGCATGCACGCGCCGATGCCATGCTCGCCGTGCACAACCTGCAGAGCCTGCACGATCTGGCGGACAGCTTGGCACGTTTGCTGTCGCTGCCCCGATTGGAATGATGGACAAGACGAGAAGGAGCCCCTCATGGACATGCAATCAAGCCGCCAACTCGCCGTCACCCAGCAGCAGGCCTGGGACGCGCTGAACGACCCCGAGGTGCTCAAGCTCTGCATACCGGGCTGCGACCGCGTCGAGGCCACGGGCGAGAACCAATACGCCGTCGGCATGGCGCTCAAGATCGGACCGGTGTCGGCCAAGTTCTCCGGGCAAATCACACTCAGCGACATCGCACCACCCCAAAGCTACACCATCGCCTTCGACGGCCAGGGTGGCGCGGCAGGCTTTGGCAAAGGCAGCGCCAAGGTGCAGTTGAATCCTAACGATGAAGGCTGCGAACTCACCTACACCGTGAACGCACAGGTGGGAGGCAAGGTCGCGCAGCTCGGCCAACGGCTGATCGACGGCGCGGCCAAGTCACTGGCCGAGGATTTCTTCAAACGCTTTGACAAGGAAATGCAGCGCCGCCTCGGGCCACCGCCCGATGAAGAGGCCACCGCCGAAAAGCCTGGAATGATGAGCGGGCTGATGAAGAAGATCGGCCTCGGCAAGAAAGACGACACCTCGGATCCGAATGACGGTTGACAGCAAGGGCCTTTCTCCCGCAGGAAAATGAGCCCCATGGAAAACCTCGATGTCATGGTCCTCAGGCAATTGCGCGACTGGCGCCAAGTGGGCAAGCGTGCGCTGCTCGCCACGGTGGTGCGCACTTGGGGATCGTCGCCCCGCCC
This sequence comes from Diaphorobacter sp. HDW4A, assembly GCF_011305995.1. GTDB lineage: Bacteria > Pseudomonadota > Gammaproteobacteria > Burkholderiales > Burkholderiaceae_C > Diaphorobacter_A. Next base: position 3,292,560 of record NZ_CP049910.1, read on the forward strand.
CATCGGCTCGATCATGGCGCTGTGCGAAGACGGTGCGGTCGTCGGCTCGGTCTCGGGCGGCTGCATCGAAGACGACCTGATCTACCGCTACACGCAGGCCTACGCGAATGCCGTTCCTGCAAACGCTCCCCAAGGCGAAAAGGCCATGCCAAGCGGCGCGCCCGGCTTCGTGAAATACGGCGTCACCGCCGACGAGGCCCACCGATTCGGACTGCCCTGCGGCGGCACGCTCGAGCTGCTGCTCGAATACGACCCCGACCTCGGCCAGCTTGCTGAACTGGTGCGTTTGCTGGAATCGGGTCAACTGGTCGAGCGCGTCGTGCACCTTTCCGATGGCGCTGTCACGCTGACCACGGCTGCCGCCCCCACCGAGCTCGAGCTCACCGACCGCCAGCTCATCAACACCTTCGGCCCCGAATACCGCATGCTGCTGATCGGTGCCGGTCAGCTCACCGAATACCTAGCAACGATGGCTCTTTTCAGCGGTTTCGCGGTGACCGTGTGCGACCCGCGCGAGGAATATCGCGGCGCGTGGAGCGTGGCGGCTGCCAAGGTCGTGAGCGACATGCCCGACGACGTGGTGCTCGCCTTCAAGCCCGACCGCCGCAGTTGCGTTGTCGCGCTCACGCACGACCCCAAGCTCGACGATCTGGCGCTGCTCGAGGCACTCAAGACCGATGCGTTCTACGTCGGTGCCATCGGCTCGCGCCGCAACAACCAAGCGCGGCACGACCGCATGATCGAGCACTTCGACGAGACCGAGGAAAGCCTTGCGCGCCTGCGCGGCCCCATCGGCATCTACATCGGCAGCAAGACGCCCGCAGAGATCGCGGTCAGCGTGATGGCCGAGATTCTCGCGGTGAAGAACGGTGTTGCGCTACCACGCGATGTGGAAGTCTCCAACGCCAAGAACGTTCTGGAGATGCCCGCGAACGATTCGGGCACGCTGGTTTGCGGACTGACTCGCATGACGTAGGATGTGGGCATCGTTTGTCGTACCCACAGGAGACATGACCATGCCTTTCGCGTTCAAGCAAGCATCCCGCAGCGCCTCCGTGTTCTTGTCTTCCGCAGCGGCTTTGCTGCTCGGTGCATGCTCCAGCGCTCCCAACCTCAAATACGCCGTGCCCGATCAGCCCGAGGGGTCTTCAGGCTGGATCGACAAACCCGGTTGGGCAACCGGAAAATTCGCTGTAGCTGCCGCCAATCCGTTGGCAACCGATGCGGGCTACCAAGTCCTCAAAGCGGGGGGCTCAGCCATCGATGCAGCCATCGCCGTGCAGATGGTGCTGACGCTGGTGGAGCCGCAATCGAGCGGCATCGGCGGCGGTGCGTTTTTGCTGTATGGCACGGGAAGCAAAGTCGAAGCCTACGATGGCCGCGAAGTTGCGCCCGCAGCCGCTACGGAAGATCTCTTCATCGGCAAAGACGGCAAGCCCATGCCCTTCATCGAAGGCGTTGTGGGCGGCCGATCTGTCGGTGTTCCGGGCACCGTGCGCATGCTGGAGCTGGCGCACAAGGAACACGGCAAGATGCCTTGGGCCACGCTGTTCGAGCCCGCCATTGCGCTGTCTGAAAACGGCTTCAAGGTGAGTTTGCGATTGAACACGCTGCTCAATAACGAAAAGTACCTGCAGAACGACCCGGTGGCACGCGCCTATTTCTTTGATGCGAGCGGAAAGCCTTGGCCGGTCGGACATGTGCTCAAGAACCCCGAGCTCGCCAAGGTGCTGCGCGCCATCGCCAAAGATGGTTCCAAGGCGCTCTTGAGCGGCGAGGTAGCGCAGGCCATCGTGGACAAGGTCAACAGCCACCCCACCAATCCCGGCGCGATGACGATGGCCGATCTGGCCAACTACCAGCCGAAGAAACGCGAAGCCCTGTGCAGCGACTACACCGTGGCCAGCAAGGCCTATCGCATGTGCGGCTTCCCGCCACCGAGCTCCGGCGCGATTGCCGTGGCGCAGATCCTGGGCATCCTCAGCAACACCGATGCAGCCACCAAGCCGCTGCAACCCGGGCTAGCGGGTGAAGGTGATCCCAAGGGACGCGTGCCAGGCGCCGATTGGCTTTATCTCTACAACGAAGCGTCGCGCCTGGCGTTTGCTGACCGCAATCTGTACGTGGCCGATCCGGACTTCGTGCAACCGCCCGGCGGCAGCTGGATGAGCATGATCGATCCGGCCTACCTAGCCAGCCGCGCCAAGCTCATCGGCGCACAAAGCATGAAGATTGCCCAGCCCGGAACGCCCGGCGGCACCAAGGTGAGCTATGCCAGCATGCCCGACCAGATCGAGCACGGCACCAGCCACATCAGCGTGGTGGACGCCAACGGCAACTCAGTGGCGATGACCACCACCATCGAAGACCAGTTCGGCTCACGCCAGATGGTCAAGGGCTTTCTGCTCAACAACGAGTTGACTGATTTCAGCTTCGCCCCCAAAGACGCCAACGGCCAAGCCATCGCCAACCGCGTCCAGCCCGGAAAACGCCCCCGTTCTTCCATGGCTCCCACCCTAGTCTTCGACAAGGCCACCGGTGAGCTGCTGATGAGCGGCGGTAGCCCCGGCGGCGCGGTGATCATTCCCTACACCAGCAAGCTGCTGTACGGCATCTTCAACTGGGGACTCACGCCGCAGCAAGCCATCAACCTGCCCAACTTCGGCTCACTCAACGGCCCGACCATGCTGGAGGAAAACCGCTTCCCATCCACCACCGTAGAAGCCCTGCGCGCACGCGGAGCCGAAGTGCGCGAAATGAACATGACCAGCGGTCTTCAAGCCATCACCCGTGCCAATGTGCATGGCAAGCAGATGTGGCTGGGCGGCGCGGATCCTCGGCGTGAAGGGGTGGTGATGGGGGATTGAGCGGGCCGCTGACGCACCAATGCTCGAAAGCATGCGGTGGGCGCCGACTTGCCCATCGCCCCTTCAGATCCGTGACTGGTACAGATATCTGCCAGCCCTTGGGCGCTGGCAGATGTGCAAGGGCGGCCTGCGCCCCGCATGCGCAATTAGCTTTCGATGCGGTTTCCCAAACCTGCCCCCCGTCAGACGAGTTGCCCACATTCGTGCGAACACGCGAATTCACAAATGCAAACGTGAAAATTGGTAACATCGCCAGTCATCATGGTCATTGCCATAATCCAACGCGACATTGATTGTCTTTGGCAATCGTTTTCAACGTCAGTGTTTGACTGGCAGTCATACGAATACACAGAGAAAAAAGAGAAGGACAAGCATGGGTGCAACGGATCGAATCGCCGCTGGCTTGCTGCGCGCGCATTGGTGGGTGGGGTTGTTTCTTTGCATGGCGCTGCTCGCCAACGCCAATGCGAGAAACATTCTGGTGCTCTCGACCAATTCTCAACTGGGCGTTTCGCCAGATTCCGTTGATTCGGTGAATAATGAAATCATCGAATTCACTGCCCCCGGCGATAACGTCTCACACCTGAGCACGATGCAAACGCCGGGAACTCTGACGCAAGCCTATTTCACCGCCGGAAACTTTGATCTGGTGCTGGTGAACCGGCTGGCCTATGCGTTTGATCCGGGCAATGCTCAAGTCCTTAGCGACGCAATGCAGAACCGTTGGGCAGATGCTTTTGCGCTGTTTTATGACACAGGCGGCGCAAGCGACGGCGCTGCGGCGACGGATCTGATCAATGTCTTGCAGACTGCAGCCGGCATCACAGTTTCTGCCAGCGCTCCAATCGGTTATGACACTCCGCTGGCGCTCAATACCAACTCCGTATATGCCAGCAATTTCGGTGGTGCGCAGCAGGTGCGTGGGGGATATTTCTTCTACATGAACAATGTGCCGGCGGCCAATGTGCTCTTTGTTCAAAATGGCGATCCAATGCCGCTGAATGGAACGCTGGTCAACAACGTCTACACGGTTGTGATTCCCGGCTCGCAGTCCTATTCAGGCAAAGGAGCGTGCATCGCCGCGAGTGCGGACATAAGCATGTTCGAATTCCGCAACTACTTCGGTGGCGACAACGGTATCGGAAATCCCAACAACACTGGTCTCACCAACCAAGGCAAGCTGCGCCCCGCCTTCACCGCGCTGCTGTCCACCGGTGGCGGGTGCTGGACTCCCGTTGTCTCCAAAACCTTCACGCCTGTGAGCGTGACTCCGGGCGGCGTTTCCACACTCACCATCAACGTCGCCGGTATTCCTCAAGGCGATACCACCGGAGTGAGCATTTCCGACACGCTGCCGGCCCCCTTGATCATCGCGGACAACTCTGCCTCCCACAACTGCGGCGCAGCTCAATTGACGGCAGCTGCGGGCACAAACTCCATCACCCTCACGGGTGGCACTGCCCCCCCGGCTGGCTGCTCCGTGACCGTGAAGGTGCAATGGCCAATCGCCAACATCAATGACTGCGTAGCGCCAAATAACGTGCGCACCAACACCATCACACCCGGAGCAGGAGCAGGCTTCTCCACGGACCAGGGCCAATTCAACAACCCTGCCACCGCGCAACTCACATGCACGGCTGGCTCGATCACCGTTGCCAAGAACGTTGCATGGCAACCGGGCTCCGTGGTCAGCGATTTGAGCGCAATGCAATTCGGCATGGACGTGGCTTGCACCAGCGATACCAATCAGGTGATGCCTGCCAAGACCACCAACGTGGCAGTCGACACAGCTGGAAGCGGTTCAACCCCGGTTGCTCCCGTGGTGCCAAACGGTTCATGCGTCGTGACGGAAACCATCCGCCCTTCGGCTCCAGCCAATCATGAATGGGTGGAAACCACGCTGCCGAGCACTACGCAGACCATGCAGGCCGCGCCCGCTGTCACCACAGCCAATATCACGAACACCCTGCGGCGCAGCCTCACATCCATTGCGCTGAACAAGAACGTAACCGGTTGGCCGGCAACCGGTACAGGCGGCGGTGTCTTCCATTTCACAGCCGACTGCGGTACCGACGGGCAGCATGCCGGATCAGTGATGCTCGCAGCGAATGGCAGTGGTACAGGAAGCATCGCCAACGTTCCACAAGGTGCGAGTTGTACGATCAACGAAGACCCATCCCTGCCCACACCACCCCAGAACTACATTTGGGGAGCCTTGCCAGCGCCGCAGACGATTGCTGATGTGCAGCCTGGTGGTCCACCTGCGTCCTTCAACAACACCCTTTCGCGTCTTCTGATGACCATGGGATTGACCAAGACGGTGACTGGTGGTCCAAGCGCGGGCGTCACCGGCACCTTCAATTTCATTGCCAATTGCGGTGTTGATGGCTCGTTCACGGGAGCGGTGGCGTTGAATGCAGCCAGTAGCGGTACAGGATCGATCACAAGCGTTCCGATGGGGGCAAGCTGCGCGATTGGTGAGCAGCCTTCGCTTCCCGCAGCTCCGGATGGCTATGTCTGGGGTGCCTTGCCCGCCGACCAATCGATCAACCCGGTGCAGACCACCAGCAGCGCAAGCTTTGAGAACAAGCTGAACAAAACCGCACCGATTGCGGCAACGCCAGTTCCAACGGTCCGCGAAGGGGCGCTAGTGTTGTTGAGCATCGTGCTGGCGGGGTTTGCCATGTTCCGATTGCGCCGCGGGCGCACAAACCCAGCAGCGATGACAGTGCACTGAACAAGGGGCATATGGTTGCACCGATATGATTGCCGCATGCATCCATCGCCCGTCTCCGCACCTGAATCTGTCCTTATCCCCTTCGATGAGCTGCGATCCCTATTGCAGCAGATCTTCGAGCGCCACGGCACCAGCACCAACGTTGCGGCAATCCTTGCCGACAACTGCGCCACAGCTCAACGTGACGGGGCCCTGAGTCACGGCATTTTCCGCATTCCAGGGTATGTCTCCACACTCAAGAGCGGCTGGGTCGATGGCAAGGCAACGCCCATCGTTGACGACAAAGCGCCCGGTTTCATCGCTGTTGATGCGGCAAATGGTTTTGCTCAACCGGCGCTGATGGCTGCTCGCAATCTGTTGATTGCCAAGGCGCGCAGCAATGGCATTGCGCTGCTGGCGATTCGGCGCTCGCACCACTTTGCAGCCTTGTGGCCGGATGTGGAGCCGCTGGCGCGTGATGAAGGGCTGGTGGCCATCACGGTAGTCAACAGCATGGCTTGTGTGGTGCCGAGTGGCGGGCGATCGGCACTGTTCGGCACCAATCCGATTGCGTTTGCCGCGCCGCGTGCGGGTAGCGAGCCGCTGGTGTTTGATCTGGCGACAAGTGCGATTGCGCATGGCGATATCCAGATTGCTGCGCGTGCCGGGCATTCTGTGCCACAAGGCTACGGCGTGGACAAGCATGGGCAGCACACGACCGAGCCGCAGGAGATTCTGGATGGCGGCGCGCTGCTCCCATTTGGTGGCGAGCATGGTGCGCACAAGGGCTCGGCGCTGTCAATGATGGTAGAGGTGTTGGCGGCGGCGCTCACGGGTGGGAATTTTTCTTTCGAGTTCGACATGCGCACGCACCCCGGCGCGCAGACACCGTATACCGGACAGCTCATCATCGCCATCGACCCCAGCCTCACATCCGGACAGAACTTTGCGGATCGCTGCGAAACGCTGATCGCCGCCATGAGCGATGCGGGCCAATCACGTCTGCCCGGAACACGCCGTTACGAACAGCGCAAGCTTTCGATGGAACATGGCGTACCCGTCGATGTCGCGCGCTGGCGCGAACTGCTGCAACTTGCCGAAGGCCAGTAGCGGCGACATATTTTCGGCGCATATTCAACTCCATCTGCAGCCTCTTCATTCCAACCGCAGCCAATGCCAACGAACGCTATCCACACAGCAACGCACAGCACCCACCCTTTTCATCTGACGAGCAAGGGCGTTCGCCTTTCGCTTGGCGTGGCGTGCCTGCTGTCGCTGTTCGGCTGCGGCCTGCCGCCGCTCGAAGGCCGTAGCGTCTCGCACGCGTTGTCCGCCGAAGAGTCGGCGCAGACCCGGCTCGGGAGAGCGGTGGAGCCCGAGTTGCAGGCGCATCCAGGCACCACGGGAATTCACCCGCTGGAAGATCCGCACGATGCATTTTCTGCACGCACCCTGCTGGCCCGCGCCGCTGAGCGCACGCTGGATGTGCAGTACTACATCTGGCACAACGACATCACCGGCACCATGCTGCTGGGCGAATTGCTCACGGCAGCTGAACGCGGCGTGCGGGTGCGCATGTTGATCGACGATGTCGGCACCTCGGGCCTCGATACTGAACTGGCCGCGATGGCCGCGCACAAGAACATCGAGGTACGCCTGTTCAACCCGATGACGATTCGCAAGCCCAAGATGCTCAGCTACGTCATCTCGCCCAAGCGCGCCAATCGGCGCATGCACAACAAGTCGTTCACGGTGGACAACCAGGCCACCATCATCGGCGGACGCAATGTGGGCGATGAATACTTTGGTGCCACCGATGGCAAGCTGTTCGCCGATCTCGACGTGCTCGCCATCGGTCCCGTGGCCAAGGATGTGTCAGCCCAGTTCGATGCCTATTGGAAGAGCGCCAGCGCCTACCAAGCACAAGATCTGCTGCCCGCCCCCAAGCCCGGTGATCTGGAGCAACTCAAGAGCATCGCAGCTGAACTGATGCAATCTCCGCGCGCATCGGAGTTTGCGCAGAGCATCAAGCAAAGCCCTTTCGTCGCCAAGCTCATGGACCGCACCTTGCCGTTGCAGTGGGTGCAGGTGAAGATGGTGACCGACGACCCCGCCAAGGGTCTCGGCAAAGCACCGCGTGAGCATCTGTTGCTCCCGCAACTGGAAAAGGCGCTGGGAAAGATCGACACGAGCGTCGATCTTGTGTCGGCGTACTTCGTTCCCGGTCAGGGTGGTGTGGACGCCTTCGGCAAGCTCGCTAGCGAAGGCGTGAAGGTACGCGTTCTCACCAACGCCATCGAAGCCACCGATGTTCCCGCCGTGCATGCGGGCTACGCCAAACGCCGCAAAGACTTGCTTGAATGCGGCGTCACGCTATATGAAATGCGCAGCCTCGTCCCGACCTATGCGGGACAGCATGAGAAGCGCTTCTTCCAGCGCTTCGGTAGCTCGGGCGCGAGCCTGCATGCCAAAACCTTCGCCGTCGACGGCAAGCGCCTGTTCGTCGGCTCGTTCAACTTCGATCCACGCTCGGCGCATCTCAACACCGAACTGGGCTTTCTCATCGACAGCCCGGAACTGGCGCAACAACTCGTCCACGTGTTCGACAAGGAGGTGCCCCGGGTTTCGTACCGCGTCGAACGGAACAAAGACGGCGATTTGCAGTGGGTGAGCGGTATGGGCACGAACACCACTGTCTACACCAAAGAGCCACACACCACCTGGTGGAGCCGGGGGATGGTGCGATTTCTGGGATGGCTGCCGATAGAGTGGTTGTTGTAGCGCCCGAACCAGCCCATTGCTGCTCATTTGAAGAAGATAGTCCCATCACGCACGCTGTGTCGCGGACGTGATAGCTGACGAAGCAAGGTTTGAAAATAATTCGCATGCGAAATAAATTCCAACCCCTCCGTCATGTCCAGACTCCCACGTTTCATACACCTGCTGAACAGCGCCCAACGTCGCCTGCAGTTACGCGTAGCTTCCGAGCAGGCTAACGCTGCAGCTGACGCCAGCAGCGCCCCCTCACCCGCTCAGGCCGGAGTGCTGTTCAGTCTTGCCAAGCAGGATGGCACCACCATGGGTGCCCTGTCGCAAGCGCTGGATCTCGTGCCATCCGCCGTATCGGGACTGGTCCAGCGCATGGAGGCGCTGGGCTGGGTGCAGCGCAAGTCCTGCGAACTCGATGCACGCACGCAGCGCGTGTGGCTGTTGCCCACAGGTCGCGAGCAATTGCCCGCCCTGCACTCCGCACTCAAGCGCATCAACGCCGATCTGTCGCGCGGTTTCACCACCGAAGAGTTGGAGGTTGTCAGCCGCTGGCTGTCGCACGTTCAAAGCCTGCCGATTTCCACATCACCCCAACCGCGCAAGGCTTGAAGCATGAACGCCACCACCGCATCCGCCCAAGCGTCGCCGCAAGCCGTCCAGCTCACCTGCCAAGACGGCCAGGTGCTATCAGGTCAGTTCCTCGCGGCATCCAACCACACGTGCGCGCAGTTGCCCGTGCTGATCGCTCCGGCTACCGGCGTCAAACAACATTTCTATCTACGGTTCGCGCGTTGGCTAGCGGAACAAGGGCATGCGGTATTGCTGTTCGACTACCGCGGCGTCGGGCTGTCACTGCAGGGCCCACTTGCCCAATGCAAGGCAAGCCTGAGCGAATGGGGTCAACAGGATCAGGCGGCGGCGGTGAACTGGCTGCTCCAACACACCGGTGCCGAGCAGCTCATTCTCGTGGGTAACAGCGCCGGAGCCCAGATGCTGGGCCTGCTCCCCAACCACGCCAGCATCGCGCGCGTGGTGGGAGTTTCATCTTCCAGCGGGTGGTTCGGCGGCATGCCACGGGGCTTTTCGATCAAAGCGCGCTTTGGCCTGCGCTGCGTCGTTCCATTGGGTGTGCGGCTGCTGGGATACGCGCCCACCTCTTTTCTGGGCCTGGGCGAAAACCTGCCCGCCAAGGTTGGACTGCAATGGGGCGAATGGTGTGCTGCTGGAGGTTATGCCACCAATGCGGTAAGGCAGCATCCCGAGCAGGATTTCCACGCGCAGGTGCGAATGCCCATAACGATTCTCTACGCGAGCGACGACAGCATCGCGACGACCGCCACCGTGCAGGATCTCCTGCGCACTTTTCCCAAGGCGCCAAGCCAATCGATTCAGATTCGCCCGCAAGACCATGGGCTCAAGGACCTCGGCCACCTGAACTGGTTCCGGCAGTCCCATCAGGCAATGTGGCCGTTGATGTACCGGGCAATCAACGGGCACCAGATGCAGCCAGAAGACTAAGTCACGTCAACGCCTGCTCAAACAACTGCGCCAACTGCAGCACCTGCGATTGCCGACTCTTGCAATGCTGCAGCAGCGCCATTGACGGCAGCGCGGGCAAGGCGCGCGCCTCCGCAACATCCAGCATGCGCACATGCGCTGGCAGGCCCAGCGAGGTACGCACGCCAATCCCCAATCCCGAAGCCACAGCCGCCCACGAAGCAGCGAGACTGGCGCTTGAAAACGCGTTGCGCCACGGGACTCCATGGCGATTCAAAATCTGCGTAACCAAATTGCGCATGGGACAAGGCTCGCTGAGCATCACCAGCGGCAGGGCCTGCCAGGCGTTCTCGGCAGCCGAGGCCTTGCATTTGCTCCTTCCGTTCGCAACCAGCGGCCACCAGATCTGTTCACGCAGATCGATGCCCGAGGTCCCGGACGGCACGATCCAGTGCAAAGGCAGGGTGGCAAGCACACGGACGCCCGACGGCGGATCGGCCCGGCGTATCCCGCCAAGATCCCACACCAACGCCAGATCCAGCGCCCCACTTTCGTATTGCGCGAGCAGTTCCTGACTTTTGCCCGCACTCACCTGAATCTGCACACGCGGATGCGCACGCGCAAAGCGCCCCAGAACCGAAGGAAGAATGTTTTCCGCAAAGTCTTCCGGCAGCCCAAGACGCACGATGCCTTGAAGCTCGCTCGCGCGCACCGCAGCGACCGCCTCGTCATTGAGCTCCAGCAACCGGTGCGCGTAGGCCAGCATCGCGTGCCCCGCCTCGGTCAATTCAAGCCCCCTGCCCGCCTTGCGCAACAGCGGGGTGCCGGCCTGCATCTCCAGCTTCTTGAGTTGTGCGCTCACGGCCGATGTGGAGCGGCCCAGCTTGTCCGCTGCCTGCGCAAAGCTGCCTACGGCGATGCCGGTGGCGAAACTGCGCAGCACGTCGATGTCGAGATTGGTATGCGACATGGAATCCAATCATCCTGATTTTCAAAACCATTTGAACAGAATTATCTGATTTTCAAAATGATTTTCCCTCCTCACACTGAGCACATCCGCTACTTTCGCGCTCAGACAATCATGCCCAGCTCCACATCGCCATGCCGACCTCAACAAAGCCACAGTGCCACTCCGCGCATCGCCACCCGCTGGAAAGTGCTTGCCGCAGGAACACTCGCCAACACGGCTTTCTCGGTGGTCATCAATGGCCTTCCACTCACCGCGATTCTGATGCGCACCAGCTACTCCCTCGACAATGCCTCGCTCGCGCTGGCGCTGGGCCTGATGGGTCTGGGCATTGCACTCAGCGAACTTCCCTGGGGCATGCTGACCGATGCCTGGGGTGATCGGCCGGTGCTGCTTACGGGCTTGTTCAGCACGGTGGGGGTGCTCGCCGTCATGGCTTTTGAGGTCGTGCCGCACGATGGCGTCACGCCTTCGTTTGCAGTACTTTGCGGTGCCATGTTGATCGTCGGGTTGATGGGCGGAAGCGTGAACGGATCCAGCGGCCGCGCCATCATGAGCTGGTTTGCCGCCAACGAACGCGGTCTGGCGATGAGCATTCGACAGACCGCCATTCCACTGGGCGGGGCGCTCGCGGCATTGTCGATGCCATGGCTTGCAGCGACCTACGGCTTTGGTACCCTGTTTGGAACACTGGCGGCTTTCAATGCGCTCGCTGCGATTCTGGTGTGGGCATGGGTGCGTCAGCCTGACGTTGCAGCAACCGCGCATCAGCGCGAAGCGCGAGCCGATCAGTCCATGCCGCCAAGTGCACTGCGAAGCCCTACCGTGTGGCGCATATCAATGGGCATTGGCCTGCTCTGCGCGCCGCAATTCGCCATTCTGATTTTCGGAACGGTGTTTCTGCACGATGCCGCGCATGTGTCGATGACGGGCATTGCCATCGCGATGGCGACCTTGCAAATCGGCGCCATGGTGATGCGTGTCTGGAGCGGCCGATGGACCGACCAGCGCGGCAATCGCATTGAATACCTGCGCGCCTGTGCTGGACTCAGCGCCGCACTGTTTGCCGTGCTTGCGATGGCCGTGACGCTTGGCCTTAGTGGAACCTCGCTCGCCGTGTGGATGGCGGTTGCAGGCATCTGCGTCTCTGCATGGCACGGCGTGGCCTATGCCGAGCTTGCCACCCGTGCAGGCGCGCCGCGCGCGGGCACAGCGCTCGGGCTTTGCAACACACTGGTTTTTTTGGCCAACTTCGCTACGCCGCAAGCAGTCGCCCAATGGCTACCCGAGCCCGGCTGGAGCGCTGTCTGGTGGATGTGTGCAGCCACCGCGCTGATCGCTTTGCCGCTGATTGCGGCGAAGAAGTGAGCGTGTTCAAAGGCCGTCGCCCGCCGACTGATGGAGCGCTTCCATGCGTTCCCGGTGAATCGCAAACTGCACACCTGCCTGCCCAGCAGCAGCGGCGCCGATCAGCACGATCGCAGCAGACAGCGCAGGGTTGTCTCCCCAACCCACCATCAGCGTGAACAGCGCGCCAAGCGCCATCTGCGAGAAGCCATAAAGTCCGGCGGCTGAGCCGACATGGTGTGCATCGACCATCAAGGTCTTGGACAGCGCTGCGGGGCTGGCTGTGCCCGAACCGGTGGCGAATAGCAGCATCAGCACGACGATGGCAGGCAAGTTGAGCCAGCCGAGCAGTTCCAGCATCAAAAAGATCGCCGCGCTGGCGATGCTCAGGCCGTTGCCGAAGACGAGCAAGCGCTCAACCGGCACGTTGAGCACCATGCGGCGGGTGACCGCATTGCCGATGCCCATGCCAATCATGATGATGCCGAGCGAGATGCCGACGTCGCGCACGGGATGGTGCAACTGCTCGGTAATCACGAAAGGCGCTGCCGCGATGAAGGCGTAGATCGATGTCGTCGCGCAGGCGCCGCCGAATGCATAGCCCAGGTACTTGGGGGACTTGAGCAACGAGGTGTAGTCCCGCGCCAGCGCGGTGACGCTGACCACGCCGGTCGGGCTGCCCGTCTCCGGCACTCTCTTCCATGTCAGCACCAGCGTGGCCGCGCCAAGCAGCGATAAGAACACGAACACCATGCGCCAGCCGCCCAACTCCACCATCGTGGAGCCGATGATGGGCGCAAGGCCCGGCCCCACCATCATGATGAGATTGAGCAACGCAAGGGCACGCACGGCCTCGTCGGCACTCGTCGTGTCACGCACCATCGCACGGCCAAGCGCCAGCCCCGCGCAACCGCCCAGTGCCTGAAAGAGCCGCGCGAGCACCAAGGTCTCCACATTCGGCGCAAGCGCCGCGACGATGCCAGCACCGAGATACAGCGACAGCCCGACCATGAGCAAGGGGCGGCGGCCAAGCGCATCCGACAGTGGCCCGTAGAACAGTTGGCCAAATGCCAAGCCCAGAATGTAGATGCCAATGGTGGCCTGAACGGCGGCGCTGTTGGTGTGCAGCCCACGCGCCGCATCGGGCAACGCAGGTACGAACATGTGCATGGCGAGCGTGCCGCTCAGCGTGATCATCACCAGCAGCCAGAGCGGCGCGCGTTTGGGCGAGATGGCGGAAACGACGTTGCCTGCGCCGGACGGTTGTTCGCTCATGGCTGCGATCCCTCAACCAGTTCGAGCGACTGTAGCTGCGCGCCAATGCTTTGCATGACCTCGAATGCAGCCGTCAACTGAGCGGGGCTCACGCCCGAAAACAGCTTGAGGCGGTCCAGCGTGAGCAACTCCTTTACATGCCGCAAGGTCTCCTGCCCCTTGGGCGTAATGTCGATGGTCTTGGCGCGGCGATCCACATGCCCGGCGCGGGCGATCAACCCGCCTTCCTCGAGACCATCCAGCAGCCGCACGACGGAAGAACTGTCCAGCCCCAGCGACGCGGCGAGATCCTTCTGCCGCATCGGCCCGGTGGCCCGCTCCAGATGCAGCAGCGGCAACCAGGTCGCCTCCGTCAGTCCCAGAGGCCGCAGGCGGCGATCGACTACCCGACGCCATTGCCGGTTGAGTTGTCCCATCGTGAACATGATGTTCTGCTGAACCTGGGACAAGCTTTGCGCTTCGTGGAGTGGCATGGATGGTTGTATTTTCAAATAAATGATATATCAATTATTTCAAATTTCATGCAATCCGAAAATCCGTGACCTCGATGACCGCGTTGCACTCTAGGTATTTACCCTTTAATTTAGTTTTTTATCGTATTTTGATAATTTATTAATTTAAAATAAATTTTATCGATATGAATATGATCTAAATATCAAATGAATTCCTCGCAGCATGTCAGTGTCAGCTTCAGCCACTTTGGCTTTCATGTCAGTGATCTGGAAGGCGTGGCTCGCTTCTACAAGGATGTGCTGCAGTTCACGGAAACCGACAGGGGTGATCTGGGTGCCGTGCAGCTCATCTTTCTGAGCCGCGATCCAGACACGCACCACCAGATCGCGCTGGTTTCGGGCCGCCCGGCACAGGGCCTGCCATTCAACCCGATCAATCAAATTTCCTTCCAGGTGCCAGACCTCGCCAATCTCCGGCTGGTGCACGAAAGAGCACTCGCAGCGGGCGCAACCGACATGCAGGCCACGACGCACGGCAATGCGGTGTCGCTGTACTTTCGCGACCCGGAAGGCAATCGACTGGAAGTCTTCATGGACACGCCTTGGTACTGCATCCAGCCGCTGCGTGAGCCCATCGATTTCGCCTGCTCGGACGAGGCGGTGATGCAGCAAGCCGAACACATTGCGCGCCACTCGGCCCGTTTCATGCCGCGCAGCGAATGGCGCGCGCAAATGCAGGAACGCATGGCACGTGACCAAGGCATTCCAGCTGCATCCGTTGGTGCCTGAGCGACACCTGAACCAAGCCAGTCATTTCACTTCATTCCCTCCCCCAGCAACGCCATTCCCCCCTTCAGGACAGCACCATGAAACTCATCAGCTTCGAACACAACGGCACAGCACACTACGGCGCCATCCTTGGCGCTGACCGGATCGTCGATCTCACACCAGCCTTCGGCAGCCGGGCTGCGGACCTCAAGTCGCTGATTGCACAGGATCTGCTGGCCGAGGCGGGCGTGTATGTCGAGCAAGCCACGGAATTTCTGCCCCTTGCCGACGTCGATCTGCTGCCCGTGATTCCCAACCCCGGGCAGATCTTCTGCATCGGGCTGAACTACGGAGAGCACGTGCGTGAAACCGGCAAGCAGATCACGGAATGCCCGGTGATCTTCATGCGCGTGAACGAATCGCAGGTGGCACACGGCAAGGACATCGTGCGTCCGCCGGAATCGCATCGTCTCGACTACGAGGGCGAGATCGCCATCGTCATCGGCAAGGGCGGTCGCCGCATCAGCGAGGCGGACTCATGGGACCATATCGCAGGCTACGCCTGCTACAACGACGGCAGCATCCGCGATTGGCAGGTAGCCACTTCGCAATGGGGCCCGGGCAAGAACTTCTGGCGCACCGGCGGCTTCGGCCCATGGATGGTGACATCCGACGAGATCACGGCCAACCAGAACATGCGCCTGACCACACGCCTCAATGGTCAAGTCATGCAGGAAGCCACGACCGACATGATGATCCACAGCATTCCGCGCCAGATCGCCTACATCTCCACCTTCATCCCGTTGCAGCCCGGTGATGTGATCGTCACCGGCACGCCTGGAGGCGTCGGCAACAAGCGCGAGCCACAGGTCTTCATGAAGCCGGGCGATGTGGTCGAGATCGAAGTCGATGCCATCGGCGTACTGCGCAATGGCATTCGCGATGAACTTGTGACGGCCTGACGCTTTCGCAAAACAACAATCCAAGGAGACAGACACCATGCAAGCACACCACCGCCGCAGGTTCATTCAAACCGCTCTCGCCATGGCCGCCCTGCCGCTGACGATGTCGGCAACCCACGCCCAGTCCGGGTTTCCGAGCAAGCCGATCACGCTGGTCGTACCTTATGCGGCCGGCGGCCTGACCGACCAGCTCGCACGTGAACTTGGTGCCTACATGACTACCACGCTCAAGCAGCCGGTGATCGTGGAAAACCGCCCCGGCGGCGCAGCGCAGATCGCGATGAACTTTCTCAAGGGCCTGCCCGCCGATGGGCACACGGTGTTCATCGGCGACGTGCCATCACTCGCGACCAATGTCGGACTGTTCCCCAAGCTCTCCTACGATCCACGCAAGGATCTGCAGGCCGTGACCGAACTCGTGGAGGCTCCGGCGCTGGTGGTGGTGCCCAACAAGAGCCCGTTCAAGACCTTCGACGATCTGGTGAAGGCAGCCAAGGCCAAGCCGAATTCGCTGAGCTACGCGTCGCAGGGCGTGGGCACGGGCGGTCATCTGTTCGGCACACTGCTGTCAGACCACATCAAGGCACCGATGACGCATGCCGCTTATCGCGGCTCCATGCCAGGGCTCGCCGATGTGATCAGCGCGCAGGTGGATTTCATGTACGACGCCATGCCCACCGCCGGACCGCTCGCAACCAGCCAGAAGGTGCGTGCGCTGGCCGTCGGTGCGGACAAGCGCTCACCGCTGCTGCCCGACGTGCCGACGCTCAAGGAACTGGGCTATGGCTCCATCGTGCCGACCTTCTGGTGGGGCGCCGCAGTCAAGCGCGGCACGCCCGAGCCCGTTGTGGCCAAACTGCATGAGGTGATCACCGCAGCCATGCACGATGCCGGCATCGCGAAGAAATTCACATCGCAAGGCATCCTCGTAAAGACCAATTCGCCCGCAGAATTCGGGCAGTACCTGAACAGCGAAGTGACCTACTGGACCAAGATCATGCGCGACGCCGGCATGCAGGCCGAGTGATTTTTACCTGAGAAGCAGAACAGCAATGAAACGTCTTATCGGCCGTACGGCCTTCATTTCCGGTGGCCTTGGCGGCATGGGCATGGCGATTGCACATCGCCTCATCAGCGAAGGCGCGAACGTCGTGCTCGGCGACGTGGCCGAGCCGCAGCCCGGCAGCTTCGATGCCTGTTTCGGCGAGCTGCCGCACCCTCAGGTGGTGCGCCTCGATGTCACCAGCCAAGCCAGCTGGAAAGCGGCGATTGCGAAAACCATCGCGCTTCATGGCTCGCTCGATGTACTGGTCAACAACGCGGGTGTGGTGATGCGCGGTGCGCATGCGTTCGACGAAATTCCGCTGGATGAATGGCAGCGTGTCTTTTCGATCAACGTGGACGGCGTGTTCCTCGGCCTGCAGACGGCCATCGGTGCGATGAAATCCAATGCACGCGGCGGCAGCATCGTCAACCTCGGATCGGTCGCGAGCCAGGTTGGCTCGAAAGATGCGGGGGCCTACGGCGCGAGCAAGGCCGCCGTGACCAACATGACCAAACAGGCCGCCTTGAGCGCCGCACGCTTTGGCTACCGGGTGCGGGTGAACGCGGTACACCCCGGCTACGTGTGGACACCGCTGATCGAGCAGAAGCTGATCGGGCAGTTCGGCAGTCTGGAAGCTGCGCAGATTGCGGTGCGCGCGATGAACCCCATGGGTGACATCGTCACGCCGGATGACGTGGCGGCCTCCATCGCCTTCCTGGCATCGGACGATGCACGCATGATCACAGGAGCCGATCTGGTGATCGATGGCGGCCGTCTGATTCAGTAGACAATCGACGTTTCCGGCCAATACACCCACCATCTGACGAAAGTATGTCCAGTTTGTCGCGAATGCTTGCGGTCCTTGATCTGTTCACCAGCGAAACGCCGGTATGGACCGCCGAATCGATTGCCACGCGGCTGGACTGCTCAATTCCCACCGCCTATCGCTATCTGCGCGAGTTGGGCGACTGCGACCTGCTGCGCAGCGCCGCTGCCGGGCAATACGTGCTGGGCACGCGCATCATCGAACTGGACTACCAGATGCGCCGTGGAGACCCGCTGTTGCAGGCCGCCACGCGCCCGATGCGCGAGCTCGCAGAGCAGGCCGAGTGTGATGTCGCGTTGACCGCATTGAGCAGCCAGCACCTGCTGACGATTCACTACGAATCCAGCCACACAGAAATGCGCGCCAGCTACGGACGCGGCCGCCGCATGCCGACGTTTCGCGGCTCCGCATCGCTCGCGCTGCTCTCGGCTCTGGGCAAGCCCGCGCTGCGCAAGCTGCATGGGGCCAATCTCGACGAAGCACAGAACACCCCGGGTGCAGAGACGCTGGATGCCCTCAGCCTGCTGCTCAGGGATGTCCGCAAGACGGGCTACGCGACCAGCGTGGGGGCGCTTGACAGCCAGAACGCCGGTTTGGCCATCGCGGTAACGAGCGAGGAACACAATGTCCTCGCGTCGCTGGGTTTCGTGATGTCGCTGCAGCGCTTTCAGACTCTGGAGAGCCAGCGCGCGGCGAACATGCTGCACCAGTGCGCACAGGAGATTCTGCTGAACCTCTCTGCAGCAACGGTCAGCGGGCCGCTCTGACAACCCGCGCTGTGTCAGCCGTCAATCGCCGACGCTGACCCTGCCTGCTTGCGCAGTTCGAACTTCTGGATCTTGCCGGTGCTGGTCTTGGGCAGGTCGCCAAACACCACCGCACGCGGGACCTTGTAGCCCGCCAGATGCTTCTTGCAATGGGCGACGATGTCTTCCACCGTTGTCGTGGCGCCGTCCTTCAGCTCGACGAAGGCGCATGGGGTTTCACCCCACTTGGGGTCAGGCTTGGCGACCACAGCGGCGGCGAGCACGTCAGGATGGCGGTACAGCACGTCTTCCACCTCGATGGACGAAATGTTCTCGCCGCCCGAGATGATGATGTCCTTGCTGCGATCCTTGATCTTGATGTAGCCGTCGGGGTACTGCACGGCCAGATCCCCCGAATGGAACCAGCCGCCACGGAAGGCCTCGTCAGTAGCATGGGGGTTCTTGAGATAGCCCTTCATGGCGATGTTGCCCTGGAACATGATCTCGCCCATGGTCTCGCCATCGTGTGGCACGGGCACCATCGTCTCAGGATCGAGCACGGCGGCCGAGCGCTGCAGGTGGTAGCGCACGCCTTGGCGTGCATTGAGGCGCGCGCGTTCGCCGATGTCGAGCGCATCCCATTCCTGGTGCTTGGCGCAGACCGTCGCGGGGCCGTATACCTCGGTGAGGCCGTAGACATGGGTGATATCGAAGCCCATGGCCTCCATGCCCTCGATCATCGCGGCTGGAGGCGCAGCGCCCGCGACCATGGCCTTCACACCAGCAGGCACGCCCTCCTTCATCGCCGCCGGAGCGTTCACCAGCAGGCCGTGCACGATGGGCGCGCCGCAGTAGTGGGTGACGCCATGGTTGCGGATCGCGTCGAAGATCGCCTGCGCTTCCACGCGGCGCAGGCAGACGTTGACCGCTGCGCGCGCTGCCACCGTCCACGGAAAGCACCAGCCGTTGCAGTGGAACATGGGCAGCGTCCACAGGTAGACGGCGTGCTTGGGCATGTCCCATTCGAGCACGTTGCTGATCGCGTTGATCGTCGCTCCGCGGTGGTGGTAGACCACGCCCTTGGGGTTACCGGTAGTGCCGCTGGTGTAGTTCAGCGCAATGGCGTCCCACTCGTCACCGGGCACCTTCCATTCGAATGCGGCATCGCCCGCCGCCACAAAGGCGTCATAGGTCTGCGTTCCCACCGACTGCGCGGGCGCGCCGTAGCTCGCGTCTTCCACCTCAATGACGAGCAGCGGCGCAGTGTGCTTGCGCAGCGGCAGGGCCTTGGCGACCAGCGGCGAGAACTCCGGATCGACGATCAGCACCTTGGCTTCGCCATGGTCGAGCATGAAGGCGATGGTCTCGGGATCAAGCCGGGTGTTCAGCGTGTTGAGCACCGCGCCCGACATCGGCACGCCGAAGTGCGCCTCCACCATCGGCGGCGTGTTCGGCAGCATCACGGCCACGGTGTCGTTCTTGCCCACGCCCGCCTTCTGCAGGCTGCTGGCCAGCTGGCGGCAGCGCGCATAGGTCTCGCCCCAGGTGCGGCGCAGGTCACCATAGATCACCGCCAGCCGGTCCGGGTAGACCTCGGCAGTGCGCTCGATGAAGGACAACGGCGTGAGAGCGGCGTGGTTGGCTTCGTTCTGGGACAAATTCTGGTCGTAAATGCTCGTGGACACGATATCTCCTGTTTGATCTAAGGCCTGCTCCAATGATTGTCGCCCGCCCATTTGACTATCGGACATTAGACCAAAGCGGGCTGACGCCAAACTGAGTGAAAACCACATGCCCGGAAACGGGGTTGGCATCGGTCAAAATACCCCCGTGTCCATCCCGCAAACATTCATCCAGGATCTCCTCGCGCGCACCGACGTTGTCGATGTCGTGGGCCACTACGTCCAGCTCAAGAAGGCGGGCGCGAACTACATGGGGCTGTGCCCGTTCCACGGCGAGAAGTCGCCATCGTTCAGCGTGAGCCCATCCAAACAGTTCTATCACTGTTTTGGTTGTGGCAAGAATGGCAACGCCATTGGCTTTCTGATGGACCACGCCGGCCTTGGCTTTCGCGATGCGGTGCAGGATCTCGCCCAGAAGGCGGGCATGCAGGTACCGGACGACGACGATTCATCGCCCCAGGACCGAGAGCGCGCGGCCGCCCAGCGCAAAAAGCAGGCAACGCTCAACGACGTGCTTGAAAAGGCAGGTGAATCCTGGCGCAAGCAACTGCGCGAATCACAGCGTGCGATTGGCTACTTCAAGGGGCGCGGCGTATCAGGCGCCATCGCCAAGAAGTACGGCCTTGGCTACGCGCCCGAGGGCTGGCGCAATCTGGCGAGCGTTTTCCCAAGCTACGACGACCCGCTGCTTGAAGAGAGCGGCCTGGTGATCGTCGGTGAGGAAGACGACAAGCGCTATGACCGTTTCCGCGACCGGGTGATGTTCCCGATCCGCAACGTCAAGGGCGAATGTATCGGCTTTGGCGGTCGGGTGCTGGGCGACGACAAGCCCAAGTACCTGAATTCGCCCGAAACCGAAGTCTTCCACAAGGGCCGCGAGCTCTACGGCCTGTTCGAGGCCCGCAACGCGATCCGCGAATCGGGCTATGTGCTGGTCACCGAAGGCTATATGGACGTGGTGGCGCTGGCGCAGCTCGGCTTTCCGAATGCGGTGGCGACTCTGGGCACGGCCTGCACGCCGGACCATGTGCACAAACTCTTTCGCTTCACCGACACCGTGGTGTTCAGCTTCGACGGCGACGCGGCCGGGCGGCGCGCGGCGCGCAAGGCACTCGACGGAGCCCTGCCCTATGCGAGCGACACGCGCAGCGTGAAGTTTCTGTTTTTGCCGAGCGAGCACGATCCTGACAGCTTCGTGCGCGAATACGGCACCGACGCCTTCGCGCGCCACGTGGGCGACGCGACGCCGCTGAGCCGCTTTCTGGTCGAGGCGTCCGGTGAGGGCTGCGATCTGGGAACGGCCGAGGGCCGCGCCCACATGCTGGCCAATGCGCGCCCGCTCTGGGGCCTGCTGCCCGATGGCGCGCTCAAGCGGCAGTTGCTGGGCGAGCTCGGCGAACTGGGGCAGCTTCCTGCAGGCGAACTGGGCCAACTCTGGTCGCAACAAGCCGCACAGCAGCCAGGTCGTAGCGCTGTTCGCCCAGCAACGCCAGGCAACACGGGCGCGCCGGATGACGCCATACCCTGGGGTATTCCGCCCGATCTGGCTCCCTGGGAGCGCGACAGCGAGTCTTCGTTCGCGCCGAATGACGGCTACCCTTCTCAGGGCGGCTATCCATCGACCGCGCCACAGTTTCAGAAAAAGCCTTGGACTCCCGGCAACGGCAAGGGCCCTTGGAAAAAGCGCTGGGGCAAGGACGCCGATCTGCCGCCGCAGCCGCCACTCCCGCGCGACGCCGTCGCCAAGCGCGAGGATCATGCGGTGCGGCTGGTGCTCTCGCACATGGAATTCCTCGAAGATCTGTCGCACGAAGACCACACCACGCTGTGCGATCTGCCCACCCCGCATGGGCCGATCTTCGTCTGGCTCGAAGGTCAACTCCACGAGCATGGCCCGGTCGCGTGGGCGGTACTGCAGGAGTCGCTTTCCGGGCATGAGCATGAGGCCAAGATCCGCAAGCTGATGACCGGCTCACACGCCCAGACGGAAGGGGACGTGGCCGAGTTGCGCGATGAGCTTCGCGGCATCGTCAACCGGCTGCTGATCGACCAGCTTCGACGTCAGGAAAACGAGCTAATCACGCAGGCGGCACGCGATCCTGCAGCGCTTGAAAAATACAAAGAGTTACAAACTCGACGAGTAGCACTGGAAAACCCCAAGCTGTCAAGCTCTTGATTTGCCTGTAAAAGGTATAATTTAAGGCTTGTCGGCAAGAGCGACAGCAGCACCTCCGGATCAGGCGCCCGTGACAAACACGCACAACAGCCTACCCCACCGCAAGGACTGCACTCCAAATGTTCGCCCAGACATCTTGCTGCAGAGGATTTGATCCTCACCTGCGAAGGTAACGGAAACGCCCTTCGCCTGCTAGCCCGCGCCGGGATGGATGGCGCTTGAGTTTTCTTTGTGTGTCCGTTTTTGAACCTGAGGTAATGCATGCCTGCTCAAAAGTCCGCGAAGCCAGCCAAGACCGCTCCAGCCAGTGGCTCGGCTGCGAAGACCGTTGCCAAGACCGTTAAGCCCGTTACCAAAGCTGCTGTGAAATCCGTTGCCAAGGCCCCCGCCAAAGCCGCGCCTGTGAAGAAGGTCGTGGCCAAGCCCGCCAAGGCAACCAAGAAAGAAGAAGTCAAGACCGTGCCTGCCAAGAAATCTGTTGCCTCTGCAGAAACCACTGATGAATTGAAGAAGAAACCTGCTCGCGGCGCTGCCGCTGACGCGGGCGACGACGAGACCACCGCCAAGAAGCGCCCCGGCCGCCCCGCAAAGGCTGATGCCGAAGGCAAGGCGCCCGCCAAGCGCGGCCGCAAGCCAAAGGCCAAGGATGGCGAGAGCTCCGAAGACGATGCCGATCTGTCGGACATCGAATCCGATCTCGAAGGCGAACCCGAGGCGGAAGCCGAGCAGACACAGGCTGCGACCGTCGAAAAGGTCAAGCCGCTGCGCATGAAGATCAGCAAGGCCAAGGAACGCGCCTTGATGAAGGAATTCGGCCTGGACGAAACCGTCCTCTCCGAAGAAGACATGGCCAAGCGTCGTTCGCAGCTCAAGAAGCTGATCACGCTGGGTAAGACGCGCGGCTACCTCACCCAAGTCGAAATCTCCGACCACTTGCCCGACAAGCTGGTCGATGCGGAAACGATGGAAGTCGTGGTTACCATGTTGAACGACATGGGCGTGGCCGTGTACGAGCAGACTCCCGACGCGGAAACCCTGTTCCAGAACAACGTCACTCCGACCGCAACGACCGTCGAAGAAGCCGAAGAAGAAGCCGAAGCGGCTCTGTCAACGGTGGATTCCGAGTTCGGCCGCACGACCGACCCCGTCCGCATGTATATGCGTGAAATGGGCACGGTCGAACTGCTGACTCGCGAAGGCGAAATCGAAATCGCCAAGCGCATCGAAGGTGGTCTGCAGGACATGATGGAGGCGATCTCCGCATCGCCCGCCACCATTGCCGAAATCCTCTCGATGGGCGAAGAAATCCGTGAAGGCAAGGTCGTGATCTCGACCATCGTCGACGGCTTCTCCAACCCCAACGAAGCCGACGATTACGTGGCCGAAGAAGACTTCGACGAATTCGACGAAGACGACGACGACGACGGCAAGGGCGGCTCCAAGGCGCTGACCAAGAAGCTCGAAGAACTCAAGAATGAAGCCCTGCGCCGTTTCGACGTGCTGCGCGGCCACTTCGAGAAGATGCACAAGGTCTACGACAAGGACGGCTACGGCGGCGCCGTGTACATGAAGATTCAGCAGGAAATCTCTGCCGAACTCATGACCGTCCGCTTCACCGCCAAGACGATTGAAAAGCTGTGCGACATGCTGCGCGCCCAGGTAGACGACGTGCGCAAGAAGGAACGCGAACTGCGCCGCATCATCGTGGACAAGTGCGGCATGCCGCAGGAAACCTTCATCAAGGACTTCCCGCCCAATCTGCTGAACCTGCAATGGGTCGAGAAGCAGGCCGCATCCGGCAAGCCATGGAGCAATATCCTCTCGCGCAACATTCCGCCCGTGCAGGAACTCCAGCAGCGCCTGATGGACCTGCAGTCGCGCGTGGTCGTGCCGCTCACCGAGCTCAAGGACATCAACAAGCGCATGAACGCCGGTGAAGCCGCGTCGCGCGATGCCAAGAAGGAAATGATCGAGGCCAACTTGCGTCTCGTGATCTCCATCGCCAAGAAGTACACGAACCGTGGTCTGCAGTTCCTCGACTTGATCCAGGAAGGCAACATCGGCCTGATGAAGGCCGTGGACAAGTTCGAATACCGCCGTGGCTACAAGTTCTCGACCTATGCCACCTGGTGGATCCGCCAGGCCATCACGCGCTCCATCGCTGATCAGGCCCGCACGATCCGCATCCCGGTGCACATGATCGAAACCATCAACAAGATGAACCGTATCTCGCGCCAGCACTTGCAAGAGTTCGGCTTCGAGCCCGATGCGTCCATCCTGGCAGCCAAGATGGAGATCCCGGA
Source organism: Diaphorobacter sp. HDW4A (assembly GCF_011305995.1). GTDB lineage: Bacteria > Pseudomonadota > Gammaproteobacteria > Burkholderiales > Burkholderiaceae_C > Diaphorobacter_A. The sequence goes on from NZ_CP049910.1 coordinate 3,316,958, forward strand.
AGACAAGATCCGCAAGATCATGAAGATTGCCAAGGAGCCGATCTCGATGGAAACCCCCATCGGCGACGACGACGACAGCCATCTGGGCGATTTCATCGAGGACAGCAACAACACCGCACCGGTCGATGCGGCGATGCAAGCCGGTCTGCGCGATGTCGTCAAGGATATCCTCGACGGCCTGACCCCACGCGAAGCCAAGGTGCTGCGCATGCGCTTCGGCATTGAAATGTCCACCGACCACACGCTGGAAGAAGTGGGCAAGCAGTTCGACGTGACCCGCGAACGCATCCGCCAGATCGAAGCGAAGGCGCTGCGCAAGTTGAAGCACCCAAGCCGCTCCGACAAGCTGCGCAGCTTCATCGACTCGCTGTAATCAACGACAAGCACAAGCTGAAAACAAAAGCCCCGCATGTGAAAGCATGCGGGGCTTTTTTCCGCCCGCGCGCAATTGTCAAATCAGTGCAAACACCAAGAAGATGGCAGTTGAATGACGGCTGAATGACAGCTTGATTTCGCATGATTCCCTGCTCCTCAGGAGCTCTGCATGCGAACAACACCACAATCACTCCTTCCCCCATTTCACTCGGAAACCTCACTCTCCTCAATGGATCGCCGCCGCTGGCTACTCGGCGGCGTGGCTCTCGCCTGCACCGGACTGGCGCCACTGCGATGGGCCCACGCCAACACCAACACAGGCCCGCATCTCGGCGAGAAGCTGCACATCGTGATCCCGGCAAATCCCGGTGGCGGCTGGGACCAGACCGGCCGAGCGCTCGGCGCGGCGCTGGTGGACAGCGGTGTAGTGGGTCGGGTGAGCTACGAGAACATCGGAGGCAAGGGCGGCACCATCGGGCTTGCGCGCTATGTAGAGCAATACGCCGCAGCGTCCGACACGCTGCTGATCGGCGGCATGGTGATGGTGGGCGCAATCGCGCTGCAAAAGCCCCCCGTGGACATGCGCCAGATCCGTCCATTGGCGCGGCTGACGAGCGACTATCTGGTGGTCGCCGTGGCGGCCGATTCACCGATCCGCGATGCAAAAGGGCTTATGCAGGCGATGCGCAGCGACATGCAGTCGCTCACCGTGGCGGGTGGCTCTGCCGGTGGCGTAGATCACATGTTCGCGGGCATGCTGGCGCGCGCCGCCAAGGTGCCGCCCGATCAACTGCAGTACAAGCCCTTTCCCGGCGGCAACGATGTGGTCGATTCTGTTCTGAGCAAGCAGTCTCAGGTGGCGATCTCGGGCTTCAGCGAGATGAGCGAGGCCCTGTCGTCGGGCCGCCTGCATGCGCTGGGCGTGTCCGCGCGCAAGCGGATCTACGGCCTGCCCTCGTTCAAGGACATGGGCGTGGATGCCGCCATGGCGAACTGGCGCGCCGTGTTCACGGGCAACGAGGTGCCTGATGAGCGCTGTCGCCAATTGCTTGTCGCCATCGAGTACGCTACGGCGCGTGAGAGCTGGAAGCGCAGTCTGCAAGCCAACCGCTGGGACCCCTCCTGGCAAAGCGGCAAGGATTTCACCGAGTTTCTGACCATGGAAAACACCACCGCTCAGGTGATGAATTACCTGTTGAAACTCAAGGGCTGACGCGAAAACATCAGAGCGCTATAGTCGGTCTTGAATCATCCCGACTACTCAGAACGGCAGGCCCGATCGTGCACACCCCAAGCTCCTCCGACATCGCATCGCCCACTCCAGCGCAAGCATCGACCCACATCTCACGCCTGTCCATCGCTGTCATGGGCGCGGGCGCAGTGGGCTGCTATTTCGGTGCGATGCTCGCACGCGCGGGGCACCATGTGACTCTGATTGGCAGGCAGGCCCATGTGGAGGCGGTGCTCAAGCGCGGTCTGCGTTTTCAAACTGCGACCGAAGACCTCTACGTGCCGATGACCGCGAGCACCGATGTCGGTGCCGTGCAGGGTGCGGACGTAGTGCTGTTCTGCGTGAAGTCCACTGACACCGAGGCCGCCGCAAAGCAGCTGCAGCCCTACCTGTCTCCAGGCGCGTTGGTGCTTACGCTGCAGAACGGCGTGGACAACGACGAACGCGCGCGCTCAGTACTCGGCGAGCAGAACCCGGTCGCCGCTGCGGTGGTCTACGTGGCCACCGCAATGCCCGGCCCCGGTCATGTACGGCACTTCGGCCGCGGCGAACTCGTCATCGCCCCCTCGCCGCTCAGCGAACTGATTGCGCTGCAATTTCCCGCAGCGGGCATTCCCACGCAGATTTCCGACAACGTGCGCGGCGCGCTCTGGGCCAAGCTCATCATCAACTGCGCCTACAACGCGCTGTCGGCACTTACGCAGATGCCCTATGGCTGGCTGGTCGATCAAAAGACCAGCGGCGTCAATCCTCTGATCGACGAAATCGTCGCCGAATGCATGGCGGTCGCCAAGGCTGATGATGTTCAGCTCCCAGAGAACATGCTGGATATGGTGCACGGCCTGCCGAAGACCATGCCGGGTCAACTTTCGTCTACCGCCCAGGATCTGGCGCGCAACAAGCAGACCGAGATCGATCATCTGAACGGCTATGTGGTGGCGCGCGGCCAGGCGCTCGGCATTGCGACGCCAGTGAACAACACGCTGTTGATTTTGGTGCGCCTGGCCCAGACACCGCGCGGCACGCCCGCGCACTGAACTTTTGCCAGCCCGGTCAGGCCATGCCGTGACGCCGTTTCACCGTCTGCGCCTCGAACGATGAGGCCAAGAAATCCAGCGCCTTGTGTGCTGCCTCAACGTGTTGGCATGACGATCCCACCGCACCCGAAAACGTAGTGACGATCTCGCAACCGGCGGGCATGGCGCCGAGAATGGCAATGCCTTCGATGCCAAGCAATTCGCTCAGCTGCTGAAAGCCGATGTTGACCGAGCCCTCGGCCAGCAGCTTGCCCACAGGCACGCCGGCAGGTGCCTTCACAAGGCGATCTGCGACGTCGTCTGCAATGCTCCAGCGCTCGAACAACGCCATCAGCGCTGTGCCGCTCGGGCCACTTGAATATCCAATTTTTTCCGCAGCCAGCAGGGCCGCGCGCAACGCTTTGGGAGTGGAGATATCGGGCACCGCTACATCACAACGCACGGCCACCGCCGTGGCGGACGCGGCAAGCTCCATCAAAGAACCCGGCAGTACATGGCCCGACTGCGCCAGAGCGGCGAGCGCATTCGCGTCCAGTACCACCAGATCAAAAGGCTCCCCCGCAGCAAGACGTCGCGTTGCATCGACGCCCCCCACCGATTCGAACTGCAGGGAAATTCCGGCAACTGGGCAGGTTTGTGAAAGCTCGGACAACACATGGCGCGTGGCCATCGACGAAATGCCGCGCAGATGGATGAGCGGGCTGTTCACAACGTGCCTCTTCCTTGGAGTAAAAATAACACAGCGCTCTATACCTGCCTCAGCCTTTGAAACTGGCGCTGCCTAGGCGAGAGCAGTCGAGCAAGGGCCGCCCCGCAGCGAAGACTGCGTTCACCTGCCCGCATTGCGCAAGCAATGCGAGAGCGGGGGGAAGGCGCGCAGCGACTCAGGGGGGTGTTCCTTATCAGAACGAATGGCGCATGCCGACCGACAGTCCGGACTGTCCCGAACCTGCAGCAGGATTGCTGCCTGTCGCCGCATTGCTTACCGACAGCGCGAGCGTCCCCTTGTTCGAGATATGGCCCGCCGTGGCGTACACCGCCGTGCGTTTAGACAGGTTATAGGTGCCGCGAATCGCGTACAGCGTGGCCGCGTTGGCGCTGTTCTTGTAGTCGAGCTTGAACACTTCGCCATCCAGCACGAACGCAGGCGCGAGGCGGTACTGCGCGCCCACGTACCAGAGGTTGCTGCGCTTGGTCGCGGGTGTCGCGTCGTTGCTGCGCGCGATCAGGCCACCGCCGAGCTTGAAGTCACCGAACTTCGCCCAGCCGGTGGCGGTGGAGCGGCGGTCCTTGAGGTCGCTGTTGGTGAGCCCCGCGAACGCGGCCGCGCCGCCGGTGATCTCGTCCATGGCGAGAGCCACACCCCATTGCGCGGCGTCGTACTTGGCCATCACCGACCATTGACGGCAGGCCGACTTGTCGCTCGCGTTCTCGCCCGCGCAATTGGTGCCCGATGGGCTCGGGCCCGCATTCACCGTGTCGCGGCCGAAGCTGTAGGTCGCCCCTGCGGTGAAGCCGTTGAACGTGCCCTTGTAGGCGATGGCGTTGTCCACGCGCGCGTTCGGCAGATAGCTGTCGAGCGAGCCCGAACCGTAGCTTGCGGGGCCGAGGATGTCGGCGTCGAGCTGCGACCAGAACAGCATCGAGTATTGGCGACCCAGCGTCACCGCGCCCCAACTGCCCGAAAGGCCGACGAAGGACTGGCGACCGAAGAAGCGACCACCCTGGTTCAGCGTGCCGCTGTCCACGCCAAGGCCGGACTCGAGCGTGAAGATGGCCTTCAGCCCGCCGCCCAGATCCTCGGTTCCGCGAAAGCCCAGACGCGACGGCATCTGCCCGCCCGTGAGACCCGGCATGCGGGTGAGGCTGTCGCCATTCGCGCCCACCTTGTTGATGTATTCGACCGATGAATCGACGATGCCGTAGATGGTGACATTGCTCTGCGCATGCGCGACATTGCCAAGCAGTGCGGCAACGCTCGCTGCGGCCAGTGCGATGCGGTGTGGTTTTTTCATGTCTCTCTCCTCGTAGGTCAGTGGTGGTGGTGATGTGGATGGCGTGAAGAAATCTGGTGTATCAATTGCTCGGCTTGTCCCAGCCCAGAGCGCCGGCCTCTTTGCCTGCAACGGAGTACAGCGCCTGCGTATTGCGCGTTTTCTGGAAGGTTTCGAGCGACTCGCCGCGCATGGCGGCGTAGATGTGCAGGTTGGAGACGCCGACGACCGCACCGAGCTTTTCGAGCATGAAAAAAATCACGCCGTAGTGGATCAAGCCCTGCCAGTTGCGCGTACTCACCAGCGAACGCTCCTCGTCGCTCAGGCCCGCCTCGCGCATCAGCGCGGCCTCGTCGGCCAGAAATTTCACGCGGTGCGCGGGGATCACAAGGTCGTGCAGAAAGCGGTTCAGGCGGTAGGCCTTCACACTGCGGCCGATGGTGAAGGGATACGTACCCTTCAGTTTTTCCGCACCGGCCAGTTGCTCGTTCACATGCGCGAGGTGGCGCTCCTTCGCCTGCGGCCACATGGCCTGCGGCTCTGCGTTTTCGTAGATCGCGGTGGCTATGCCGGTCATCGACGGAAGGTAGTAGGCGCGGTGCTTGCACGTGACCTGCGCCGACAGCGCGCCGCGCATCACCAGCCACATGATGACCTCGGCACCTTCGAGTCCGCCGAGCGTCGCGTACTCCGCATGTGTGATCGTGGTGAGCTGTTCGGGATCGCGCTCGAACAGGTCCACGAAGCGCGCGTCCCATTCGGGATCGTTGAAGCCCGCGCGCTCGCCATGCACCTGATGCGACAGACCGCCCGTGGCAACGATGGCCACGCGCAGGTCTTCGGGATAACTCTCAATGGCACGGCGCAGCGCCTGCCCAAGCTTGTAGCAGCGGCGCGCGGTCGGCAGCGGAAACTGCAGCACGCCCATCTGCAGCGGCACGAGTTTGAGCGGCCAGCCATTCTCGTGCTTGCACATCACCGACAGCGGCGAGAAGCAGCCGTGATCAAGCGGCCGGTCCTGGAAGAACGACATGTCGAATTCATCAGCCATCAGCGAGCGGCCGATGTGTTCGGCCAGCGCCGGATGGCCGGCGATGGCTGGCAGATCACGCGCCCCGCCGCCCTCGTCCGCCACGTCCCACTGCTCGCCCACGCCAAGCGTGAACGCAGAGTAGTGATCGAAGAAGAACGAGGTGACGTGGTCGTTGTAGATGAACAGCAGCACGTCGGGCTTCTTCTCTTCGATCCAAGCGTGGATCGGCTCGAACGCTTCAAAGATCGGCGCCCACACGGGGTCGCTGCTCTTGTCGCGGTCGAACGCGAAGCCGATGGTCGGGGTGTGCGATGCGGCAATGCCGCCGATGATCTGTGCCATAGCTGGCTTTTCTCCATGCGCCACTCGGGTGGCAGTTGCGTGTGCGGATGCGTGGGCTTAGAGGCCCTTGGCGTCCGCGTCCTTCAAGGTCTTGGCGATCCATGCCATGGCTTCGGGCACGTCGTAGTTGCCCGCGTGCGGCTGGTCCCAGGCAAGGCGGTAGTTCAGGTCGCTCACGTCGGCATCGGCCTTGAGCGCGCGCGCCAGATTCACCGACACGACGAAGGCCGTGTCGCGATCGCGCGAGCCGTGGCGCACATACCAGTACGGCGCGGTCTTGGCGGCGCTTCCGATGTAGTTCATCGGATTGACCAGCTTGACCTGCGTGGTCACCAGCGTGGATGCGGCGAGGAACTGCGCCCAGGTCTGCTTGGTGTCGTCCAGCCCCGTTCCGTCGCCCGCCTTGTCGTTGTGCGTCCAGCCGTAGTCGGTGAAGTTGGAATACACCTGCGCAGTGGTGCCGAACAGCGAGGACTCGCCCGACGACGCAGTGATCGCCATGCCGCTCTGGTCGAACGACGGCGCGTTCTTGAGCTTGGCCTGGGTGACGACGAACTTCAAATACTTCGTCATGTCGATCGACAGCACCTTGCCCGCCGCGTTGTCCACCGTGAGCCAGTCGTTGGTGTACTGGCCGGTCTGGCCCTGGCTGGTGTAGGTCATCACCTCGCCGAGATTGGGAATCGTCTTGCCCGCGGCCATATAGGTTTCGGCCGAACGGATCACCTCGGCCTTCACCTCATCGAGCATGTTGTCGGCCGTGAGCGCTGCGCCTGCGGAGTTCTTGAGATTGAGTGACTTCTGGTAGTCCGCGAACTTCGCCATCAGCTCGGCGGAGCCCGCTGGGTTGGGGTTCTGGCTGACCGTGACCCGTGTGCCGAGCACGTTGAACATCCATTCGTAGAGGATGTCGGCGTTGCCTAGATCGGTGATCGGGCAGTAGGCGTTGATCGCGAGCACATCGTCGGCCAGCGTGCTCTTGCCAGATGCGTCGATGCCCGCCGCACCGGCCTCGGCCAGATAGCTGTAGTAGTCGGCGCTGTTGCCCGACGAACCGAGAATCGACGACAGCCCGCCGCCGCCGCTCGTACCGTTGACCACGATGCGCTTGGCGCTGCCGGGCATCAGCGAATCGTTGAGCCGCAGATAGCGCACGGCGGCCTTGGCGTCCACCACCACCGAGGGCGACTTACCAGGATACTTGCCATCCGCACCCACCACATTGCGGCTGCGCGTGGCCACGTCGATGTAGACATAACCGGCCTTGAGCGCCGCGCCCACGTTGCTCGCGCTGCTGTCGAACGTGGCGCCATCCTTCACGCTGGCCTTGATGTAGCTGTGCATCCAGCCCGCGTTGTTCACGGCGAAGTAGATGCCCGTCTTCTGATCACTCGCGGCGCTCTCGGGCACGAAGATGTTCATGCTCTGGTAGCCGCATTTCGTATTGCTGATGGTGACCGTCTGGCCGAGCGCGGTCTGCGTCGCGGCCATCTCCGTCGGCTTGGCGACGTAGCAGACTTCCGGGTACCAGCGCACGGGCACCTTGGTGCCGTCGACGGTGACGTTGATCGTGGTGTACTTGGCCGCATCGAACTTGAGCGCCGCGTCGTTCACGCCCACCGCCGCGTCGTCGCCACCACCGCAGGCCGCAAGGCCCAGCGCGATGACACTGCACGCGGCCAAGGCAAGCACGCCCTTGGCAAAACGGGGAGTGGTGCAATTCAGCGTGTACTTCTTCAGCATCGTCATCGTTGTCTCCTTTGTTGTGTGTGCGCTTTTTTCGGGACGAGTCTTCCCCCGGGCGTGCGCACAGGCGCTCGCCCTGTTCGGGTCAGTTCTGAAAGTAGGGGCGGTTTAAGGCGTGGTCTTGGCCGCCTGCTTGGCGATCAGCGATTTGGCGTCGTCCAGCATCTTCTTGCCGTCGAGTCCCTTGCCGCTCATGTCCTTGATCCAGTCAGCCGAGAGCTTGTCGCCGAGCTTCTGCCAGGTCGCGAGCTCCGTCGCGGCGATCACGTTGGTCGTGTTGTTGGCGGTGAGCTTCTTGCCCTCCGCATCGGCCTGCACGAAGGCCTTGCCGATCTGGCCGGAAAGCGCTTCGCCGCTGTTCGCGTCGATGACCTTCTTGAGGTCGGGCGGGAGCGATTCGTACTTGGCCTTGTTCATCGCGAAGAGGAAGGTCGAGGTGTAGAACGCGGCCGCGGCGGGATCGGTCTCGGAGTGGTACTTGACCAGTTCCTGGATCTTCACAGAAGGCACGACTTCATACGGTACGACCGCGCCATCGATCACGCCCTTGGAGAGCGCGTCGCCCACCTGCGGCACCGGCATGCTGACCGGCGTGGCGCCGAGCATCGCGATGAACTTGTTGGTCAGGCGCGTGGGCGCCCGCATCTTCAGGCCACGCAGATCGGCCATGGTCTTGACCGGCTTGCCTGTCATGTGGAACACGCCGGGGCCATGCACGTGGAAGGCCAGCGGGTGCACGTCCTTGAACTCCTTCTGGCTGTGAATCTGCGCGTACTCCCAGAGCGCGCGGCTCGTGGCCTCAGGCTTCTGCATCATGAAGGGCAACTCGAAGGCCTCGAGGCTCGGGAAGCGGCCCGCCGTGTAGCCCGGCAGCGTCCACACCACGTCGGCCACGCCATCACGTACCTGATCGAAGAGCTGCGGCGGCGTGCCGCCCAACTGCATCGACGGGTAGATCTGGCACTTCATCTTGTTGTTCGATTCCTTGGCGATCTTCTCGCACCAAGGCTGAATGAACAGCGTGCTCGCATAAGACGTCTGCGGCAGATGGAAGTGGACCTTGAGCGTCACGTCCTGCGCCTGGGCGGGCGCTGCCAAGCTCGCGATGGCGAGGGTACAGGCCGTGAGTGCCATTTTGAATTGCATGGTCAGTCTCCTTGTTGTGTAGGTTTAGGTCTAGGGTCTGTTCAGGTGAGCAGATGCACCAGCCACAGCGCCGTGGTGGGAAACACGATGAGCAATGCAAGCCGCATCGCATCGGTGATGAGAAAGGGAACCACGCCTTTGTAGGTCTCAACCATGGGCACGTCACGCGCCAGGCCGTTCATGATGTAGACGTTCAAGCCGACCGGCGGGAAGATCATGCCGATCTCGCAGACGGTGAGGATCAGGATGCCGAACCACAGCGCCTTGTCGCCCACCGAGAGGCCGAAGAAGTCCATGCCCATGATCACCGGAAACAGCGTCGGCACGGTCAAGAGGATCATGCTCATCTCGTCCATCACGCAGCCGAGCAGCACGTAGAACAGCATCACGCCGGTGAGCACAAGCAGTGGCGAGATCTGCAGATGGCCGACCAGTTCGGCCAGTTGCGACGGCAGTTGCGAGAGCGCCAGCGCCGCGTTGATCATGTCCGCGCCGATGAAGATCAGAAAAATCATGCCGCTGGTCTGCGCCGTGGTGCGCACGGCCGCAACGAACTTGCTGCGGTTCAGCTCACCACGGAACAGCGTGATCGCACAGGTCATCACATTGCCGATGGCCGCGCCCTCGGTCGCCGTGAAGAGGCCGCCGTAGATGCCGCCGAACACCACCGCGAAGATCGCGAGGATCGGCCAGACCTTGGCTGCCGCCTTGAGCACTTCACGTGCAGAAATCGCCTGCGCCGCAGGGGCCTGTTCGGGGTGGATGCGCACCATCACCATGATCGCGATGATGTAGCCGAGCGCCGCGATCAGCGCGGGCACGTAGGCCGCCAGGAACATCTTGGTGATGTTCTGCTCGGTGAGAATCGCGTAGACCATCAGCGTGACAGACGGCGGCAACAGCACACCCATGGTGCCGCCCGTCGCAAGTGCGGCGGTGGCAAGACGGCCCGAATAGCCGATGCGGCGCATCTGCGGATAGGCCACCTGGGCAATCGTCGCGGTGGTCGCCACGGTCGAACCCGAGATCGAACCGAACGCCGCGCAGGCCAGCACACCGGCCATCGCCATGCCGCCACGGAAGCGCCCGAGCAGCGCATTCGCAAAGTCGAACAGCGCCTTCGAGAGACCGCCCTGCACGGCCACCGCGCCCATCAACATGAACAGCGGAATCACCGACAGGTCGTACACCGACACCCGGCCGTAGACCGCACCCTTCAAATGCGCAAGCAGCGGCAGCCATCCGGAAAGCGCCATGTACCCCAGGGCTCCGGGAATGAACATCGCCACCGCGATGGGCACGCGCACGGCCATCAACACCAGCATGCCGGCGAACATCGCCAAGCCAATCGACATCGTGCTCATGCCTGCACCTCGTCATCCGCCTGCGCATCACCGCCGCGCAGCAGTTCGGTGAGCTGCACGATACCGATCAGCACGCACAGTGCGAGCCCCGGCAGCATCAGCACGTAGGGAATCCACAGCGGCAGATCCATCAGCATCGAGCGCTCCTGCGCCTCGCGAATATCGATGCCGCCAACGGCCACGCGCCAGGTGACCAGCGCCAGCATCAGCGTGTAGAGCAACAGGCCGAAGGCATCCATCAGGCGCTGCGCAGATGCGCTCGCCTTGGTCGTGAAGAAGTCCACGATAATGTTGGCGCGGCGGAACTGCGTGTAGGGCAGGAACGAGGCCACCACCACCGCACAGCCAAGCTGCACCAGTTCGACGTCGCCAAGAATGGGATGAGCGAAAAATGCGCGCCCGACGACGCTCACCGTGGTCATCAACGCCAGTGCCACCAACACCAAAGCCCCTATCGCAGCACTCGCATCGCAAAGCCACTCCAATCGGCGCATCGCAGGCGATGCATCCGCTTTTTGCTCTTCCATTAACTCGTCTCCTTTTGACCTCTATCAGCGACGATTGTCACTGCCGCTCGTAAGCGTTTTTTGGAATGATCGGAGTCTAGAGAGCAAGGTTCACGCAAGTAAGATGTCCTGCCCCGATGCGCAATAACTGGCGGTTATCACCCTCGCGCAAACCCTTACTGGAAGCCCCTCACAATGAAACTCACGAACCTGCGAGCACTGGTGGCTGCCATCGAGGAAGGCAGCCTGCGATCGGCGGGAAAACGCCTCGGAATATCGCAGCCCGCGCTCACCAAATTGATACGCGAACTCGAGCGTGAGTTATCGACCACACTGCTGCATCGATCCACCACCGGCGTGGTCGCAACGGCGCAAGGGCTTGTGATGTACGAGCGCGCAATCGCCGCAGATCGCGAACTCGTGCAGGCAGTCGAGCAAATCCGCCAGCTCGACGGCCACATGTCGGGCTCGCTCACCATCGGCGCAGTGCCGCTTGCGGTAATGCTGCTCGTGCCCGAGACGCTGCGCACCTTTGGCAGCGCGTTCCCGGACATCAAGCTGCGCATCATCGAGGAGCTTTACATCGCGCAGCTCACGCGCCTGCGCAAGGGCGAGGTCGACATCGCGCTCGGCCCCTTGCCCAATGATCTACCGGCCGGTGAATTCGCGGTGGAGACGCTGATGCCCATCACCATGGTCGTCGTCGTGCGCAAGGGCAACCCGCTCGCACGTGCCAAGCGCCTGGCCGATCTGGCCGATGCGCCCTGGGTCTACACCGGCGCGCCGCCCGACTCCGGCTACGCCAAGACGCTGTTCGAGCAGCACGGCCTCGCGCCGCCGCCTGCGGGCGCGCTGGTCAATTCAACGCTCGGCCTGCTGTCCATCATCACCAGCGGCAACTGCGTCGGCCTGCTACCCCAGCAGATCGCGCTGCATCCACTCGCCTCGCAGTACATCGACATCATCACGCTCAAGGAAGGTCCACTCGTGCTGACACTCGGCGCCCTTGCGCGTGCCGATTCGCACCTCAAACCTAGCGTGCGTCACTTCATGGCACATCTGCATCGCGCCGCACATCATCTAACCAAGGCAAGCCCCTGATCGCCAACACCGTCGCGCATGACTACGCCTCAAAGGCGGGCTGGGCGACATAAAACTGCATAGTTCTCATAAAGCCACCTTGTCGCAAAAGCTACCAAACTTGTAGCAATTTTGATTCCACGCTATATTGATGCCGTTTTCGCCAACCGCCCAGATGAACCTATCTGCTTCTCGGGCTGCTTTCATTTCATGCGTAAGGAGAAGCGCTCATGAGCTCCAAGGACAACGCCGCCGTCAATCAGCTGTTCGAGCGACTCGAATGCCGTTATGCGATGCGTGTGCTGTGGGCGCTGCGTGACGGCCACCCGCAGACTTTTCGTCTGCTGCAGGACAGCGTGGGCGGCATCACCCCCAACACGCTGAACACCCGCATCAAGGAACTGCGCGAAGCCAGCCTGCTCGACCATGGCAGCGACGGCTACACCGTCACCCCGCTCGGTCAGGATCTGCTCAAGCGCCTGTCGGACGTGCAACCCTTCGCCCTGCGTTGGGCCGCCACCCACCCGCGCAAAGTCACCGTGCGCGCATCATCAGCCAGCCCTGCACCTGCTGCTCCGGCCCAGACACCCGCTACCGCAGCGACCACTCCATTGGGTGATCCTTGGCCAGGCACCAACGTGCCCTCGGCCTCATCCGGCAGTTCTACTTCCGGCGAGCTGGACGACTGACCGCCTGCATTCCCGCCCAAAACCACACCACCAACCCGCGCCCGTTCGCGGGTTTTGTGTTTTTTGGCACTATGCTTGCCGCATCGCCGTCCTCGGCCCGCTCAAGTGGACCCATGACGCAGCGATTTCCCATTCCATCCAAAGGACTCTCTCCATGACGTTCACCACCACCCCTTCCGGCCTGCAGTTCCAGGACACCGTCGTCGGCGAAGGCGCCGAAGCCAAGGCAGGCGCTTCCGTGCGCGTGCACTACACCGGCTGGCTCTACAACGATGGCCAGCAAGGCGCCAAGTTCGACTCCAGCCGTGATCGCAACGATCCCTTTGAATTCCCACTGGGTTCCGGCATGGTCATCAAGGGCTGGGACGAAGGCGTGCAAGGCATGAAGATCGGCGGCCAGCGCACCCTGCTGATCCCCGCAGCCCTCGGCTACGGCGCACGCGGCGCAGGCGGCGTGATCCCTCCGAACGCAACACTGAAGTTCGACGTGGAACTGCTGGGTGTGGGCGGCTGATCGAGTTTCAGATCTGCCGACGATGAAGAACGCGCCTCATGGGCGCGTTTTTTGTTGATCGGACGGCTCAGTAGCCCACCGTCTCGGGAGGTCGGATCACCCGTTGAGCGCCTGCTCCAGCCGCGCGTACTTGGCATCCCCCACCGCCGCACGGATCTTGGGAGCAAGGGCCAAAAGCTCGCGGTAGCCGCCTGCGGCTTCGACGGCGAGGGTCAGCGGCAGGCCGCGCAGGCCGAGGCCAGAGGTCAATTCAGTGGCAATGCGGTAAGCGTCCTGATAGCGATCGCTGGAGCTTCGCAAGCTCTCGGTGCCAAAACCGCTGGGGGTTGCTGCGGTCGGGGTATTGGTCGACGCTGCTGCGGCAGTCGTCGCGGGCTCGAGCAGTCCCTGATCGACCATGCCCTGCACATCTTGAGCAGTGATGCCCATGGGGGCGGTGGCTTCGAGCACCTGCGCGAGGGTGCGTTTTCCGTCAAACAAAATGAAGGCGGACCGTTGGCGAGGGGCCAACGACGCGTGTCGCTCCTTGAGCGCTTGTTGACCCGCTTGCGTCTTCACGTAAATCATCACTCACCTCACATCCGGGTCGTTGAATTCAGATCCGACCATCTCAAATGTTAATTTGATTGCCTATCGGGAATGCCCGAGGGATGGCAAAGATTTATTCTCTCGTCACACCAATCTCGGTAGATTTTCTTGATCTTTGCGCAAACGCGTCATCCAACTCACGACCCATGCCACGATGAATCCGCAGGGCACCCCAAAAACGCCCGCAGAGATGGGCTGGATACCGAACCACAGCCCGTCCACCAGCAGGAGGGAGGGCACGACGGCGCGCACGCCGTTCACTTGCGACAGCAGGTAGTACACGGTGATCAGCAGGCCAGAGACCATCCCGGCCACGGCTCCGGCACGCGTGGTGCCGCGCCAGAAGATGCCAAGCACCATCGCGGGGACGAAGGCCGATGCGGCAATCGAGAACGAGGCCGAGACCATGGGCAGGATTTCCGAGGGCTTCAGTGCAGCGACGAAGGCGGCGGACAAGGCCACGGTAAGCAGGGCGAACTTGGTCAGGATCACGCGCTGCTCGGGCGTGGCTCGGCGGCGGGTTTCGCGGAAGTAGAGATCGCGCACCAGCGCGTTGCTGATGGTAAGCAACAGGCCGTCGGCGGTGGAGAGCGCAGCGGCCAGACCACCCGCCGCGACGAGGCCGGAAATCACATACGGCAGTCCGGCGATCTCGGGTGTGGCGAGCATGATGAGATCGGCGCCGAAACGCATCTCGCCGAACTGCAGAATGCCGTCGCCGTTCATGTCTTCGACCGAGAGCAAGGCGCTGTCCAGACGCGACCACTGGGCCATCCAGCTGGGTAGCGCGTCAAAGCTGCTGCCCACCAGCGTGTTCATGACCTCGTGCTTGATCAGCACCGCAAGGGCTGGGGCGCTCAGGTACAGCAGTGCAATGAAAAACAGCGACCACGCGACCGACGAGCGTGCGGCAGCGACGGAGGGTGCCGTGTAGTAACGCGTGAGCAGATGCGGCAGACCGGCTGTGCCGACCATCAGGCAAAACATCAGCGCCAGAAAGTTGTTGCGTGAGTTCTTGAAGGCTTCGCGTTCTTCCGAACTACCTTCAGGATTGCCCGCAAATGCCTGGCTGTGACGCGGCAATCCGCCCAGCGGCCTCGCACGCTCGTAGTTCTCGCGCATCTCGCGCGTCCACAGTTCACGTGCGGTCTCTGCATCGCGTGGCAGTTTCACAAGCTCGCGGCTGGCGGCGACGATCAGGCCTACATCGGCATTCTTGGCGCGGAGACTCTGTATGCGCTCCCGAGCCACCGTGCGCTCGCGCTCGAGGGCTGCGTCCACATCGGTGAGGCGCGCTTCGTAGTCGCGCGCACGGCGCAGGTAAGCGCGCTGCACCTCCATCTCGGCAGGCGATGCGAGCAACTTGTCTTCCAGCTCGGCGATCTTGCCGATCTGCGCGCCGTATTCGAAGGTCGCCACCGGCGTTCCAAGCTGCTTGTAGGCGAGCCACGATACGGGAATCAAAAAGGCCAGCAGAATGACGACGTACTGCGCCACCTGCGTCCAGGTGATCGCACGCATGCCGCCGAGAAACGAGCACAGCAGCACGCCGCCGAGCCCGAGCATGATGCCGATCTCGAACTGCACGCCGGTCAGGCGCGAGGCGATCAGGCCCACGCCATAGATCTGCGCAACCACATAGGTGAACGAGCAGATCACCGCCGCCAGCGCCGCGATCACGCGCGGCCAACGGCCACCGAAGCGCACCTGGAAAAAGTCAGGGATGGTGTAGAGATTCATCGCCCGCAGGTGCGGCGCGATCAGGATGGCGACGAGGCAGAAGCCCCCCGTCCACCCGAGCAGATAGGCCAGCCCGCCCGCCTGCCCCGGCAAACCCGCAAAGCCCTGCAGATAGAGCGCGCCGGAGAGGCTAATGAACGACGCGGCGCTCATCCAGTCGGCCGCTGCGGCCATGCCGTTGTAGAACGGGGGAATGCGCCGGCCCGCGACGTAGTATTCCTCGGGGTCGGTCGTGCGCGCGTAGACGCCGATGCCCGCGTAGGCCATGACGGTGAGGAACAGGAAGATCGGCCCGATCCAGTGCCGCGACAGCCCCTGCTGCTCGGCCCAGGCCAGTGCAGCGATGAAGCCCAGCAGGCCGATCACATAGAGCGTGAGTGTGCGCGCCAGACGCCTTGAATACGAGCGCCCGCCCGGAGTACCACCGTCACTCATCGGAAGAGGTGCCGCCGGACTCGCGCTGCTGATCCTGCCGCTCGAAATGGTTCATCGCTGCACAGTAAACGCAGACGATCACGATGAACATCAGGACTGCCCCTTGGGCGACCATCCAGTAGCCGAATTGCCACTGACCGAATTGCCAGGTCAGATCGCGCACGAACCAGCATGCGCCGAAGGTGACCAGCACCCAGACGCAAAGAAGCCCGGCCTTGAGCCACAAGTGCCGGGCGTCATGCATGTCGGGCGGAAAGGGAATGCCCACCTGCTCTTCATTCTCGGAATGCGGCAGCATGTGGACGGACTCCCTTCGCCGTCAGGCTCAGCCTGCGAGGTTCTGCCAAGTCGTGACGACGCTGTCAGGGTTCAGCGAGATCGACGAGATGCCCTGCTCGGCCAGCCACTTGGCGAAGTCAGGGTGATCGCTGGGGCCCTGGCCGCAGATGCCCACGTACTTGCCCTGTGCCAGGCAGGCGTCGATGGCGCGCTTGAGGAGCGCCTGCACAGCAGGATCGCGCTCGTCGAAGTCGGCGGCCAGCAGTTCCAGACCAGAGTCGCGGTCCAGACCCAGCGTGAGCTGCGTCAGATCGTTCGAGCCGACGGAGAAGCCGTCGAAGAACTGCAGGAACTGCTCGGCCAGCACGGCGTTCGAGGGAACCTCGCACATCATGATGACCTTGAGCGAGTTCTCGCCGCGCTTCAAACCGTGCTCGGCGAGCAGGCTGGTCACGCGCTCGGCTTGCTTCAGGGTGCGCACAAAAGGCACCATCACCTGGATGTTGGTCAGACCCATTTCGTTGCGCACGCGCTTGAGGGCTTCGCACTCCATCGCGAAGGCTTCACCGAATTCAGCGCTGATGTAGCGTGCGGCACCACGAAAGCCCAGCATCGGGTTTTCTTCTTCGGGCTCGTAGCGGCTGCCGCCGATCAGCTTGCGGTACTCGTTGGACTTGAAGTCCGACAGACGCACGATGACGGGCTTGGGCCAGAACGCGGCGGCAATCGTCGCCACGCCCTCGGCGACCTTGTCGACATAGAACGCGCGCGGCGAGGCATGGCCACGGGCCACGGATTCGACGGCCTTTTTGAGGTCGGCATCGACGGCAGGGTAGTCGAGGATCGCCTTGGGGTGTACGCCGATGTTGTTGTTGATGATGAACTCGAGACGCGCCAGACCCACGCCTTCGTTGGGCAGTTGTGCGAAGTCGAACGCGAGCTGGGGGTTGCCCACGTTCATCATGATCTTGGTGCTGATCTTGGGCATCACGCCGCGCTGCACTTCAGTCACTTCGGTTTCGAGCAGACCGTCGTAGATCTTGCCGGTGTCGCCTTCCGAGCAGCTCACGGTGACGAGCGTGCCATCCTTGAGCTTGGAGGTCGCGTCGCCGCAGCCCACCACCGCTGGAATGCCCAGTTCACGCGCAATGATCGCGGCGTGGCAGGTGCGGCCACCACGGTTGGTGACGATGGCGGAAGCGCGCTTCATCACTGGCTCCCAGTTGGGGTCGGTCATGTCGGTGACCAGCACGTCACCGGGCTGGACCTTGTCCATTTCGGCGATGTCGTTCACCAGGCGCACAGGGCCGGTGCCGATCTTCTGACCGATGGCGCGGCCTTCGGCGATCACGGTGCCGGTGCCCTTCAACTTGAAGCGCAGTTCGGCCTGGCCCTTGGACTGGCTCTTCACGGTTTCGGGACGTGCCTGCAGGATGTAGAGCTGGCCATCGGTGCCGTCCTTGCCCCACTCGATGTCCATCGGACGACCGTAGTGCTTCTCGATGATCAGCGCGTAGCGGGCCAGCTGTTCGACGTCGGCGTCGGTCAGCGAGTAGCGGTTGCGCAGCTCGGGCGCCACGTCGGTGGTCTTCACCAGCTTGCCGGAGGCAGCCTTTTCTTCGGGCGATGCGAACACCATCTGGATCAGCTTGCTGCCCAGGTTGCGGCGGATCACCGACTTGTTGCCCGCTTCCAACATGGGCTTGTGCACGTAGAACTCGTCAGGGTTCACGGCGCCCTGCACCACGGTCTCGCCGAGACCGTAGCTCGAGGTGATGAACACCACTTCTTCGAAGCCGGATTCGGTGTCGATGGTAAACATCACGCCAGCGGCGCCGGTGTCGGAGCGCACCATGCGCTGCACGCCAGCCGAGAGGGCCACCACGTCGTGCTCGAAGCCCTTGTGGACGCGATACGAAATGGCACGGTCGTTGTACAGCGACGCGAACACTTCCTTCATCTTGTGCAGCACGTCTTCGATGCCGACGACGTTCAGGAAGGTTTCCTGCTGACCGGCGAACGAAGCGTCTGGCAGATCTTCAGCGGTGGCCGAAGAGCGCACGGCGAAGCTCGCCTGCGCGTTGCCTGCGGACAGGGTTGCGAAAGCGTCACGGACCGATTTTTCGAGGTCGGCAGGGAAAGGCTGGTTTTCCATCCAGCCGCGAATCTCAGCGCCAGCAGCAGCCAGCGCGCGCACGTCATCCACATCGAGCGACGCCAGCTTTTGGCTGATGCGATCAGCCAGACCTTCATGCTTCAGAAACTCACGGAACGCATGGGCGGTGGTGGCAAAACCCGTCGGCACGCGAACGCCTTCGGGCAGTTGGGAGATCATTTCGCCGAGCGAGGCGTTCTTGCCGCCTACGACTTCGACGTCGCTCATTCTCAGGTTCTCAAACGGAACGACCAAGGCGGTCGTTTCATAGAGTGCAGACATGGGGAAGCTCCAGAGTTTAAAAACCGGTGCTGGCCTGCTGCGCTCGAACTCAACCATGTCGGCTCAATGGCCGGAATTGAGCGCGCAATGCCAAATCCCACGTCGCCGGGCGAAGTGCTTTGATGTTCTGGTTGTAGACCGCCAATGAACAACATGGGAAGGAAATTGGGAATAATGGGCGCCATTGTAGGGCTCGATTGATCGCAGTGCGCAAAGTGATCGAACCCAGCCCGACTGCCAAGGCAGGTTTTGTGTGTGACTTTCCGGATACTGAAATATGAGCATTTCCCCGCGTGCAATGCATACCCACACGATTTTCGTGATCTCCGACGGCACCGGCATTACCGCCGAGACCTTCGGCACTGCCATCATGGCCCAGTTCGAGACCAAGCCCCGGCTGGTGCGCATCCCGTTCGTGGATTCCATCGACAAGTGCCATCAGGCCATCCGTCAGGTCAACCATGTGGCCGAGGTAGAGCACAAGAAGCCCATCGTCTTCACCACGCTGGTGAACCAGGAAATGCTCGATCTGATCGAGACCCAGTGCCACGCCAAGGTGTTCGACATGTTCGGCACCTTTGTGCGCCCGCTGGAAATTGAGCTCGGCCAGAAGTCGCTGCACCGCGTGGGCCGCTTCGCCGACATCAGCGAGAGCAAGGAATATCTGGAACGCATGGAGGCGATCAACTACACGCTCGCCCACGACGACGGTCAGACCCACCACGACCTGACCGGCGCGGACGTGATCCTCGTCGGTGTGAGCCGCAGCGGCAAAACGCCGACCAGCCTCTATCTGGCGATGCAGTTCGGTCTCAAGGTCGCGAACTACCCGCTGATCCCCGAAGATTTCGATCGCAAACAATTGCCCCCGGCGCTCGAACCGTACCGCAAGAAGCTGTTCGGCCTGACCATCGACCCGCAGCGCCTCTCCAGCATCCGCAACGAGCGTCGCCCAGATTCGAAATACGCAAGTCTCGCCAACTGCCGCTACGAGGTGTCCGAGGCCGAGGCGATGATGCGCCGCTCGAGCATCGGCTGGCTCTCGAGCACCACCAAGTCGATTGAAGAGATCGCGACGACGATCCTGCAGGAAGTGCTGCCGCAACACCTCGGCCATTGACGCGGGGCGGAGTTCACGCTCCGCTCACACAGACCTCAAACTTGCGGCACAGCCTCTGCCTAGCATGGCGGCAACCCATCACAGGAAGCCGCCATGAAGATCGTTCTGATCAACCCGCCCCACACCGCCATCGGCAGCCGCATGCCGAAGGAACACCTGCCGCCGCTCGGCCTGCTGAGCATCGGTGGGCCGCTGATCGACGCGGGGTTCGAGGTGGCGTTGATCGATGCGGAATTCGGGCCGATGCCGCTGGCCAGCATCGTTGATCAGGTGATGGGCCATGCGGCGGATGTGGTGATGCTCGGCCACTCCGGTTCCAGCTCGGCCCATGCCACGGTGGTCGAGCTCTGCGTGCTGCTCAAGCAGCGACAGCCCGCGCTCACCATCATTTACGGCGGCGTGCACCCCACCTATCTGTGGGACGAGATTCTGCGGGACTGCGCGCCCATCGACTTCATCGTGCGCGGCGAAGGTGAGCAAACGGCGCTGAGCCTGATGCAAGCGCTCGCGGGCATTGACGAAGTGGATCTGCACGCCCTGCCCGGCATCGCCTTCCGGGATGACGGCATCCCCGTCGCCACGGCCGATGCGCCGATGATCCGCCGCCTCGACGACTATCGCGTGGGCTGGGAACTCATCGACCATAGCCGTTATTCCTACTGGGGCGGCAAGCGCGCCGTGGTGGCGCAATTCTCGCGCGGCTGCCCACATCTGTGCAGCTACTGCGGCCAGCGCGGTTTCTGGACGCAGTGGCGGCACCGCGACCCGGTGCTGTTCGCCAAGGAGCTCGCCCGGCTGCACCGCGAGCACGGCGTCGAGCTGATCAACTTCGCCGACGAGTTGCCCACCGGCTCGCGCGCCATGTGGAAGGCCTTTCTTGAAGCGCTGATCGCCGAGGATGTGCCGCTGCTGCTGGTCGGCTCGACCCGCGCGGGCGACATCGTGCGCGACCACGACATTCTTCATCTCTACAAGAAGGCCGGTGTAATCCGATTTCTGCTGGGCATCGAAAGCTACAGCGACGCCACGCTCGCGAGCATCCGCAAGGGCGCGACGACCAGCGAAGACCAACAGGCCATCACCCTTCTGCGCGAGCACGGCATGCTGTCGATGGCGACCTACGTGGTGGGTTTCAGCGAGGAAGGTGACGCGGACTTCTGGCGCTCGTTCCGGCATCTGGTGCGCTACGACGCGGACCAGATCCAGCTGCTCTACGCCACGCCGCACCGCTGGACGCCGTTCTACGCTGAGGTCGAAGACCGCGAGGTCCTGCAGACCGACACCCGCCGCTGGGACTACAAGCACCAGGTCCTCGCCAACCCACGCGTGCCCGCCTGGCGCGTGTTCATCTGGTTCAAGCTCATCGAAGTAATCGTGCAACTGCGTCCGCGCGTGCTCGCCCGCACCCTGCTGCACCCAGCCCCCGAATACCGCCACGCCATGCGCTGGTACACCCGCATCGGCAGGCGCGTCTGGTTCCACGAGGTCTGGGAATTCCTGACCCGAACGCGCCATGACCACAGTGGCACGACCCTGCGCACATTCGCGGGTGCCGACCTTGCCGAACGCGAATATGCGTTGGCCCGCCGCACGCCGATGGCGCCGCGCAAGGTGCAGTGGATCACCATTGACAATTTCATGAGAACTCCTTGAGTGATCTGGATGAAAGGCCAGCCGTCCGGCCGCAGCAACACATGAGCGGATGGATTGCAGGGCTTTGATTTCAATATTTAAATTAATATTATATTTTTTTGTATATTATTGCAATCAGCTTTCGAGCATCGTCTTCTTCGTTTCACTCTCAGGGAGTTTTCATATGACAGCAAGCACCAGCTACCAGCGACTCACCCGCGACATCAGCAGCAGCATCACCGCTCTGCACAAAGGCGTTCCCGGCGTGATGAAAGGCTTTGGCGACATGGCCAAGGCCGCCATCGCCGATGGGGCGCTCGACGCCAAGACCAAGGAGCTGATCGCCCTCTCCATCGGCGTGGCCAACCGCTGCGACGGCTGCATCGGCTTTCACACCAAGGCCCTCGTGCGCTTGGGCGCCACACAGGCGGAGCTTGACGAGGCGCTCGGCGTGGCCGTGTACATGGGCGGCGGTCCGTCGCTGATGTATGCGGCCAACGCGATTGCGGCGTTCAAAGAATTCGCGGAAAGCACCGCACCGGCTGCCGTCTGAGCACGGCCCGGCCCGCCTACTGCGAACGCTGCATGCCGGGCTGCTGCGGCAGCACCTCGACCAGATAGTCGACCAGCGCACGCACCTTGGACGGTACATATTTTCGGTCGCGAAAACAGGCAAAGAAATCGAGCGGCTGCGGATCGAACTGCAACTGCCCCTTGCGTGCGGGCTTGAGGTGGATGGGCACGAGCTGTCCCTCCTGCACGTAGCGCTCGGCAATCGGCAGCGGCGAACTGCCCGGATTCTGCAGATATCGCTGGGTGATGAAGCTGCCAGCCCAGACGATGCCGCCGCCCGCGCGCGCGTATTCGACCAGCGAGTCGATGTCGGTCGCCACTGCGCCGATGCGCAACTGCGGCTCGACCGGCTTGCCATCGCGCGAGAACGGCCAGCGCATGAAGCGCCCGTCGCTGCCGCGCCGGTAGACGAGGCAGGCGTGCTGCAGCAGCTCCTCCGCCGTCTGCGGCGTGCCGTGCTCGCGCAGATACGCGGGCGAGGCGTGAAGCACGCGCGGCACTGCCACCAGCAGCCGCACCGACATCCCGGGCTCGAGCGCGTCGCGATACCGCACGCTCACATCCACATCCTCCTTGAGCACGTCAACATTGCGGTCGGTGATCAGCAGTTCCAGCTCCAGCCGAGGATGCTTTGCCGCAAACGCAGGCAGCAGCGGCGCGAGCACATGGCGGCCGAACGCCGTCATGCAGGCGATGCGCAAGCGGCCCTGCAGCTCGCCATGGATCAGCGACAGGTCGGACTGCGCGCGCTCCAGCTCGTCGAGCACCGGAGCCACGCGCGCCAGATAGCGCTCGCCCGCCTCGGTCAGCGCCATCGAACGCGTGGTGCGCGTAATCAACCGCGTGCCCAACTCCTTCTCGAGCCGCGCAATGTTCTGGCTCGCCGCCGCCGGCGAAATCCCGAGCTGGCGCGCGGCTGAGGCAATGCTGCCGCCTTCCAGCGCTTTGACGAAGGTTTCGATGGCTCTGAGATTCGGCATAAGGAGCAACGACTATAACAAGCTATTCGTAAGTTTTGCTTACGGGTCTGTCAAGCTCAGCAGGTCTACCGCCCCGCCCGCATCGTGTTTACAGTTCAGAGCTGTTCCATTTCCATCCGATTCGCCGCCTTGCCCGCGAACCTTTTCATGCCTCCATCCAATACTGCAAACACCTCCCCTACCCGCCCCGCCAGCCGCAAGATCCATCGCAAGTACACCCAGTTCGTCTTCGCCCTCTACATGGCCGCAATCATGGCCTTGCTGATGTGCGCCGTCATCGTCGGCGTGAACTCCGGCCTCGGCAACGGCTACCTGCAGCGCGTGCTGCAGACTTATCTGCTCGCCATGCCCGTGGCCTTCTTCTGCGTGCTCGGCGTGCGTCCAGTCGTGATGAAGCTGGTGGCGGCGACGGTCGATCTGGGCTGATCGCCTGCCTGTACACGGGGCTTGAAGAGTGTCGTGTTAGCCTGTCGACCCCCTGCTCTGGAGACGCCTTTCATGACCGAAGAACTGACCGAGACATCTCCCCGCAATCCGCCCGACATGTGGCAGTTCGAGGCACTCTACGCCGCCCCACCACAGCTCGATGGTGAAACACTGCGCGCGGCCTTGGAAGAATATCTCGGCGAGGTTCAACTGATCTCGAGGGGCTCGGACGGCAAAGCGCTCATGTTCGCGCTGCTCGACTATTGCGTGGACTACAGCGACAAGAAGTCCATGCCCAGCCAGATCGCGATCCTGCATGCCGACAAGCCTCTGGATACCGCCGAATATGCCGAAGCGATCCAGCAAACCTGGGACTGGCCCGAGAAGGAAGAAGCCATCGCGCAAAGCACGCACTGCGTGTTGGTGACCGAGTTCATGGGCCGCGGATTGGAGGTCGAAGATCGCCTCGAAATCCTCCAGGCGATCATGCATGTGATCATCGAAAACGGCGGCGTCACCGCCATCAGCCAGTCCAACGCCCGCTGCCTGCTCAACCCCGAGACCTACGTCCAGAATCACGCGGACGGCTACGCGTACTACGGCGTGCTCAACGTGCGCTTCTTCAACATCAGCAACCATGAAGGCGACATGCTGATGGACAGCGTGGGCGCAAGCGTTTTCGGCGTCCCCGATCTGCAATGCCATTTTCGCCAGCTCGATCCGTCGGAGGTCTCGCGCTTCGTCTTCAACTCCGCCGTCTATCTGATCCAGAACGGCGACGTGATCGAAGACGGCCACACGCTGGCCGGCATCGAGAAAGGCAGCAAATGGCGCTGCCAGCACGAGGACGCGCTGGTGGCGCCGGAGCGGCTGGTGCTGGACGCGAACCCCGGCGCGCCCTACGCAGTGGGCAATCGCTAGGGCCTGACTTCAACGCGACGCACTACATCGCCCCGCTGAACAGAAACTGCGGCAAGCCGTCGCTCGCTGCCACCTGCGTGCAGTGCACGCCCCACACTTGGTGGATGCGCCCGGGCACCAGCACCTCGTGCACCGGCCCGCCCACGCATTCGCCATGGCCGAGGATCAGCACCTCGTGCGCGTAACGCACGGCGAGATTCACGTCGTGCACCACCGCGACCACGCCCATGCCCTGCTCCTCGGCAAGACTGCGCAGCAGCGCCATGCTGTGATGCTGGTGGGCGAGGTCAAGCGCGGCAGTCGGCTCGTCGAGCAGCATCCAGCGCGCGGCGGCGTCCTGCGGCGGCTCCCACACCTGTGCAAGCGCGCGTGCGAGATGCGTGCGGGCGCGTTCGCCGCCCGAGAGCGTGTTGATGCTGCGATGCGCGAGATGATCCACCCCGGTGCGCCGCATGGCGCTGCGCACGACGCCCGCCTCGTCCGTGCTGGGGCGCTGGCGATGCGGATAGCGCCCCAGCTCCACCACTTCGAGCGCCGTGAAATCAAAGGCCACGCTGCAGTCCTGCGGCATCACGGCGCGCCGCAAAGCGATCTGCTCGGGCGCGTGGCGGGCCACGGGTCGGCCGTCAAGCATCACCTCGCCCGACTGCGGTGCGCGCTCGCCGATCAGCGTGGCCAGCAGTGTCGACTTGCCTGCCCCGTTGGGGCCGAGAATCGCGGTGAAGCGCCCCGGTTGAAGTTGCGCATTCACCGTCGCCAGACGTGGCCCGCGTGCGATGCCCACGCCCAGCGCGCAGCATTCGATCAAGCCCCTCGTCATACCTTGCTCCTGAACTGCCTGAGCATCAACAAAAACAGCGGCACACCGATAAATGCGGTGAGCACGCCAAGCGGTAACTCGGCCGGTTTGACGATGGTGCGCGCGACCGCATCGGCCAACACGACGAGCGTCGCGCCGAGCAGTGCCGAGCCTGGCAACACGACGCGGTGATCGGGCCCGGCCACCATGCGCACCCAGTGCGGCGCGATCAGGCCGATGAAACCGATGACGCCGGTCGTCGCCGTCACCGCGCCCACTGCCAGCGCGGTGATCAACACGGCTAGCCGCTTGGTGCGCTCCACGCGAATACCCAGCAACTGCGCCTGCGCCTCGCCGAGTGCGATGGCATTGAGCGGCTGCGCCAGACGCTGTGCGGCCACGAGGCTCACACCCACCGCCGCGCACACCAGCACCACCGCAGACCAGCGCGATGCGCCAAGGCTGCCGAGCAGCCACATCTGCAGATTGCGCAACTGCTCGTCGCTGGAGATGAAGCTCAAGAATCCCAGCCCCGCACCCGCAAGCGCATTGACCGCAATGCCCGCGAGCAGCATCACGCCGATGCGTGTGCCACCCTGCACCTGGCCCAGCGCATAGACCAGCATCGTCACCAGCAGCCCGCCACCGAAGGCCATGCATACCAGCGGCCAGCTGCCGAGCGTGCGCGGCAGTTCCGGAAACCAGGCGCTGCCCATCACGATGGTGATGCCAGCCGCGAGCGCGGCTCCGCTGCTCACGCCGATCAAACCGGGATCGGCCAGCGGATTGCGGAACAACCCCTGCAGCAGCGCGCCCGCCACACCGAGCCCCGCACCCGCCGCCACACCCATCAGCAGGCGCGGCAGACGGATGTTGAAGAACACCAGATGATCGGCCGCAGGCGGCACATTGCCGAACATGCCCGACCACAGCAGCGTCAAAAGCCGCTCGCCAGAGATGCCGTACGCGCCGCTCGCGCTGCCCACCACCACGACGACAAGCAGCAGCACCGCGCCCAGCATCAGCGTGGCGCGGCGCGTGAGGCGGCCGTTCGGCAACCGCATGCGGCGTGGATGCCATGACGGCAACGGTGCCAGCGCAGGCCGTGCGGAATTCACATCATTCATTGAACTCGACATGTCGTGAAAGAACGTTACAGCTCAGGCCAGCAACGCCTGCATGCGCTCATGCGCGGTCTTCACCGCGCTTGGAAAGCGTGGGCCAAAGCCAAGCAGAAAATTGGCCTCGATACTCACCAGCGCCTTGCGTGCAAACGCAGGCGTGAGCGCGAGTTCGGGCCGCTTCCAAAATGCTGCCTCACCGCCCAGCGCCTCGATGCCCTGCGTGGTGTTGATGATCACATCGGGCGCCGCGCTTGCCATGGCTTCGGCGGTGAGCGCGCGATAGCCCTGAAACTCGCTGACCGCATTGACGCCACCCGCATAGCGGATCAACGCATCCGCGCCCGTGTCCCGCCCCGCCACCTGAGGCGCCCCGCCGTGCGACAGGATGAAAAGCGCGCGCGGCTTGCGCTTGGTTTGCGCGACCGTGGCCTGCACACTCGCCCATTCGACATTCAGGCGATCCATCAGCGCCTTGGCATCGGCCTCGCGCCCCGTCTCGCGGCCCACGAGCTGCACCTTGGTCTGCACCTCGCTCCAGTCATGCTGCACCGGCGACAGCGCCACGCGCACGCCGGCCTGACGGATCTGGTCGAGTACGACGGCGGGCCCGGCCTCCTGCGTGCCAATCACCACATCCGGCTTGAGCGACAACACGCCTTCCGCCGACAACTGGCGCATATAGCCCACCTTGGGCGTGCGCGTGGCCGCCTCGGGAAACAGGCTCGTCGTGTCGGAAGCCACCAACTGGTCCTGCGCATTCAGCAGATAGACGATCTCGGTCAGCGAGCCACTCAACGAGATCAGGCGCCCTCCAGTCCTCCCTTTGTTTTGGGCCCACGCACCCGGCACGGCCATCGCCATGCCCGCAGCGCCCAGCCATTGCAGGCTTTGCCTGCGCGAAAGATTGCGCGCGGCGCTCACGCAGCCACCTCTTCGCGCTGGCCCGCGCGCGGCAGCTGTGCGACCAAATCGCGCCAGCCCTCAAGTTCATGCATGCCCGGCTTGCGTTCGCCAAAGAACATGGCCATCAGATCACCACTCTGGTCGAACACCTCCACCGACGTGACGATGCCATCCGCCGTGGGCTTGCGCACCAGCCAGGTCGCGCCGATCAGGTCGGTGCGCAGATGCAGGTTGAAGCCCTTGTCGAGTACATTGATCCAGCGCGCACCGCTGGCGGTATCCAGTGGCCGGATGTTGCTCACCGGCCCCGTGTGGATCTGGATGCAGCCCGGGTTCGGCACGAACACCATGATCGAGACGCCGCTGCCCGCCGCATCGTTCAAAAGCCGCGTCACGCTGTCCTCGGCCAGTGCCTCGGTGAAGGCACCCTGCGTCAATCGCAGCGCCTGCTGACGCTCCGCGCCAAAGCGGCGCAGCATCTCGAAGAACTCGTGCGTGTCCTTCATCGCGGCCCACGCATCGCGCAGGCCGCTCACGTCGATGTCGGCATCGGGCGGCACGGGCTTGCGCGGCTTGGGTGCATCGAACGCCACGTTGTCATCGGCTCCGCTCGCAAAGCGTTCAATCAGCGCATCCCATGCCTGCATGTCAGTGGCCTCACGCGCATAGATCTTGTGCACGGCCACGCCATGATGGTCGTAGAACTGCAGGCTGCGCATTGCGGGCTTGTCGGCCTTGGCCGCGCTTTCTGTCACCGCAAAACCGGCCCGCCAGTGCATGAAGAACAGGCGAAGATCGATCTCGCGCGACAGCGCAATGCCGATGGGACCGGTGGCGGAGAGCTGCTGGTAGACGCCGTCCTTTTCATGCACCGTGGACTCGTTGCGCGTGAGCGCCATCACCGTTCCGCAGGCTTCGAGCGCCTTGAGAATCTCCAGCCATTCGCCACGCAATGCGGTGGCCTTGAGCGGCTCGGTGTGCTCGCCCTGGTGGGCGGCGACCACAGCGCCCTCGGGCAATTGCAGCGCCTCGGCGGCGTCCTTGGCGCGCAGGCCTTGCACGCGCTTTTCGGCAAACTGCTGGCGGATGCGGGCGGCGTTGGATTGGAGTGTCTCGTTCATCGTGATGGTTCCTCGATTGCGCGATGCGCGTTAGAAAAAAAGCTCGCGTGAAAAGCTGGCTCAGAAGTCTTTGACCATGGAGACGCGCACATGGCGTCCCGGCTGGCTGTAGGCGTCGCCGATGGTGGAAGTGGCGGTGAGATTGCGCACATCGGACCAGCGCCAGTACTTCTTGTCGGTGAGGTTGTAGATACCCACGTTCAGGCGCAGATCAGGCTGAATGCGCCACTGAGCGGAGAGATCCAGTACCGTAGCCGACGGGCTCAGCCAGGCCTTGTCGCCCGCCGTGGTGTCCTTGGCCTTCTTGCCCGACCAGTGCGATGCCGACAGGCGCACACCAAACTCCTTGCGCTCATAGCGCACGCCCAGCACCAGTTGCTGCGGCGAGATGGTGTCGAGCGCCTTGTGGGTGTTCAGGTCCTTGCCATCGGTGTAGCCGTAGGCCGCGTTGGTGATCAACTGACCGCCTGCAATGCGGCCCCAGTCGTATTCACCCTTGACCTCGAAGCCGCTGATGCGCACGCGGTCGAGGTTGACCGACTGGAACGTCGCCCAGTTGTTCGGATTACCGTACTCGCCCGATATCTGCACCTGGTCCTGGATGAAGTCCTTGTAGCGTCCGGTGAACGCGGCTGCATCGAGGCGCAGGCCGTTCACGCGGCCACGCAAGCCAAGCTCGAAGGTCTGGCTCTTCTCGGGCTTGAGATCGGGGTTGGGAATGCTGCGGTAGAAGGCCAGCGGGTTCTCGAAGAACGCATTTACCTGACCCGCATTCGGCGCGCGGAAACCGGCGGCGTAGTTGCCGTAGACGCTCCAGTCGTCGCTGGCCTGGAACAACACGCCGAGCTTGGGCGAGATTGCCGAATCGGAGTTGTCCGCAACCTTGGGCGCGAAGCCGTTCTGGCTCGCGTCGAGCTTGTAATGCTCGGCGCGCAGACCCGGCGTGATGCTCCATGCGCCAAAGTGCAGATCGGCCTGCGCGAAGACGGCGGTCGAGGTCTCGGTCGTGTCCGGAAAGCGCTTGAGCGGGAAGCTCTCGCCCGCCGGTGGCGTGATGCCGTTCTGCTCGTTCGTCACCTTGTTGCGCGAGTAGTCCACGCCGTAGGTGATCTTGGCATCGGCATTCGCACCAAAGCGCAGCAGCTTGCCCGCCTGCGCATGCAGCTGCAGCGCGCCCTCGTCATAGGTCACATCTCGCTCGCGATAGGCCAGCGGTGCAGTGCGCACCTCGTTCACCCATTCGCGCGAATCGGACTTCTGGTAGCTCGCCATCAGTTGCAGCTCGTCGGCCACGGCCGTGTCGAGCTTCAGCCAGCGCCCCTGCCAAGTCGCGCGCCAGCGATCCATGTCGGTGGTCGAGCGCGAATCAGTGACCGTGGCGCTGCGCGCAGACAGCAGGTTGTAATCGGCGCTCTTGTCTACCTGTTCTAGCGTGAACACGTGCTTCTGCACGGCCGAAGGCGTGTAGACCAGGCGGCCCAGCAGCGACTGGCTCTTGTTCGATTCGGGATTGGTCGTGGTGCGCGTGGCGCCGACAACATCGCGATCACCCATGTTCTCGAGCGCATGACCACGACCCAGTCCGGCCGAGATCAACCAGCTCCATTCCGGATTCAAACGGCCCGCGAGCGTAGCGCCGAGGCGCTTGCCGTTGTCCGACCCGTCATAGCTCGCGCTCACGCGCCCGCCGATGGTCTTGCCGTTCTGGAGCAAATCATCGGGCTGCACGGTGATGAAGTTCACCAGCCCGCCCATGCCGTCTGACCCATACAGTGCAGGTGTCGAGCCGCGCAGGATTTCCACGCGCTCGATCAGCCCGAGGTCGAGGTAATCGCGCCCGAACGCATTGGCCGAAAACGCATAGCTGCGCGGCAGCCGCACGCCGTCGACCAGCATCAGCACGCGATTGCCTTCGAGGCCGCGAATGTTGAAGCCGCTGTTCTGATCGCGCCCCGTCGAGCCACTCGCCAGCGAGAACCGCGCGGGCGTGCGCGGCACGGTCACGTTGGGGATATCGGCCGTGAGTTCACGGATGTCGGTGATCTGCGCCTCTTCCATCTGGCGCGCGTTGATCACGTCGACCGACATCGGCAGCAGATCCGGGTCCTGCTCATCGCGCGATGCACTGATGACCACTTCCTTCAGCGCGGGCGTGCCACCGCCCTTGCGCGCAGTCGTTTGACCGGCCGCAGCAACTTGCTGCACGGTGGCAGCGCCCTGCTCTTCTTCGGGTGTAGCGGCATGCGCAGAGACGGAAGCCAGTCCCGCACACTGAAGCGCGCAGGCGAAGGCCAAGGGATGGAGCGCGCAGCGCGCGTGAAAATGCGAAGTGATGGCGGAAGCCATGCCAGAAGCCCTCTTGTTCAGTTCGTATGAATGAAAAGCTGGCTTCTGAGGTACGTTTGCGTAGCGCCTGTGGCTCTACCGATGTGTACGTATTTGCTGGCTGTGTGGCGTGATTATATGAGAATTATTCTCATCCACAAGCCGACCAAGCGACTATCTTGTCAAAGAAACGCTTGACGACGATTTCAAGCTCTCCCATTCCGAATGGAGCGCTGCGTGATTGCCAATTCTTGACCCACCCGGAACCGTAGCGCAAAAAAAAAGGAGCTGCCAAAGCAGCTCCTTTGTCATTCGGCACGAGGCCGAAAGTGGCGACTCAATGACGGATCAGATGATCGAACGCCGACAGCGCAGCCGTGGCACCGGCACCCGCAGCGATGATGATCTGCTTGTAGGGCACGTTCGTGCAGTCACCCGCGGCGAACACGCCCGGTACATTGGTGTGGCCCTTGGCGTCGATGATGATCTCGCCGAACTTGGTGAGATCGACCGTGCCCTTGAGCCAGTCGGTATTGGGCAGCAAGCCGATCTGCACGAAGATGCCTTCGAGCTCGACGGTGCGGATCTCGTCGTTCGTGCGGTCCTTGTAGGTGATACCGGTGACCTTGTTGCCGTCACCATTCACCTCGGTTGTCTGGGCGTTGAGGATCACGGTCACGTTCGGCAGGCTGGCGAGCTTCTTCTGCAGCACGCCGTCGGCCTTGAGTTCAGACGCGAACTCGAGCACCGTCACGTGGGACAC
Organism: Diaphorobacter sp. HDW4A; assembly: GCF_011305995.1. Classification (GTDB taxonomy): domain Bacteria; phylum Pseudomonadota; class Gammaproteobacteria; order Burkholderiales; family Burkholderiaceae_C; genus Diaphorobacter_A. The sequence goes on from NZ_CP049910.1 coordinate 3,348,181, forward strand.
AATACCGGCCAGATCGATCGCAGCCTCGATACCCGAGTTGCCGCCGCCGATCACCGCGACGCGCTTGCCCTTGAACAGCGGGCCGTCGCAATGCGGGCAGTAGGTCACGCCCTTGGTGCGGTATTGCTCTTCGCCGGGCACATTCATGTTTCTCCAGCGTGCACCGGTCGAGAGGATCACGGTCTTGCTCTTGAGCGTGGCACCGTTCTCGAGTTCAATTTCGACCTGTCCACCTTCGGTGGCGGCAGGCTTCAGGGCCTTGGCACGTTGCAGGTTCATCACTTCAACGTCGTAGTCCGCCACGTGTTGCTCCAGCGCAATAGCAAACTTGGGGCCTTCGGTCTTGCTGACCGAGATGTAGTTCTCGATGTCCACGGTGTCCAGCACCTGGCCACCGAAACGCTCGGCCGCCACACCGGTGCGAATGCCCTTGCGCGCCGCATACACGGCAGCGGCTGCTCCAGCAGGGCCCCCGCCGACGACGAGCACGTCGAACGGGTCCATGGCGTTGAGCTTGGCTGCTACGCGGGCATGGGCGCCGCTGTCGACCTTGGCGACAATCTCGGCCAGCTCCATGCGGCCCTGACCGAAGTTCTTGCCGTTCAGAAACACCGTGGGAACACCCATGATCTGGCGGTCCTTGATCTCTTCCTGGAACACCGAACCATCAATGGCGGTGTGCGTGATGCGTGGGTTCAGCACGCTCATCAGGTTGAGCGCCTGCACCACGTCCGGGCAGTTGTGGCAGGAGAGCGAGTAGTAGGTCTCGAAGTGGAATTCGCCTTTGAGGTTCTTCACTTGTTCCAGCAGATCGGCCGCTTCCTTGGATGGATGGCCACCCACTTGCAGCAACGCCAGAACCAGCGATGTGAATTCATGACCCAGCGGCACACCGGCGAAACGCACGCCAGTATCGATGCCGGGGTTGGTGATCAGGAAAGACGGCTTGCGCGTGTTGGCCAAGTCATTCTTTTCGACCACAGTGATCTTGTCTGAAAGCGCTTTGATCTCGTTGAGAAGTTCGCGCACTTCCTTGGCGGTGGCGCTATCGTCCAGCGTAGCCACCAGCTCCACCGGACGCTGCAGGCGTTCCAGATACGCTTTCAATTGGGTTTGGAGAGTGGTGTCGAGCATGGAGATTCCTCTTGATTGTCTAATTTTTGGAAAAAAAAAAGCCCGGGCGCCAGGCACCCGGGCGTCTTCAACAACAATTCAACTGTGTTGATTCAAGCAGCGAGCGCTGCTTAGATCTTGCCAACCAGGTCGAGCGATGGAGCCAGAGTCTTGGCGCCTTCTTCCCACTTGGCTGGGCAGACTTCACCTGGGTGCGAAGCCACGTACTGAGCAGCCTTGATCTTGCGCATCATTTCTTCTGCGTTACGGCCAATGCCTTCGGCAGTGATTTCAACGGACTGGATCACGCCTTGTGGGTCGATGATGTAAGTGCCGCGATTGGCCAGACCTTGGTCAGCGCGCAGAACTTCGAAATTGTTGGAGATTTCCCAAGTTGGGTCGCCAACCATCGTGTACTGGATCTTGCGGATGGTGTCCGAAGCATCGTGCCAAGCCTTGTGCACGAAGTGGGTGTCGGTGGACACGGAGAACACTTCAACGCCCAGCTTCTGCAGTTCAGCGTAGTGGTCAGCCACATCGCCCAGTTCGGTAGGGCACACGAAGGTGAAGTCGGCAGGGTAGAAGAAGAACACAGCCCACTTGCCCAGCACGTCCTTTTCAGTGATGTCGATGAACTTACCGTTCTTGTAAGCGCTAGCCTTGAATGGCTTGATGGTGGTGTTGATCACGGACATTTGTCGTTTCCTTTGGTTGATTGATTGGCTAAGAACAGACTGAAGTTTAGGCCCATGCAGCGGATTAATCCAATTAATTGACTCGATGACTTCGATTTATGAAATCTATCAATTTTCACCCTTCGATGGTCAAAACCCAATGATGCAAAGTCTGCCTCATCGAAGCACTTGCAGTCGGCTGAAGGGATTTTCAAGCATCCACGAAGAAAACCTTGGGGCTGTCTTCGGAAAGTCAAGAAAATCGAACAGTTCGTCCACGCTTGCGAACGCAACTCAACATCACACGCAGCCATACCGCATGTGAGTGGGCATTGTCTTGCATCAGCAAGATAGCTTGGTGACAATGCGCCCATTGAACAGAAGGAGAAAGCCATGCAAGGCGACCCACAAGTGATTGCGCATCTGCAAGCGCAACTGAAGAACGAACTCACCGCTATCAACCAGTACTTCTTGCACTACCGCATGCTCAAGCACTGGGGCTTCGACAAGCTGGCGAAGAAGGAATACGAAGAGTCCATCGGCGAAATGAAGCATGCCGACAAGATCATGGACCGCATCTTCATGCTCGACGGCCTGCCCAATCTGCAGGATTTGGCCAAGCTGCAGGTCGGCGAAGACGTGCCGGAAATTCTGGAATGCGACCTGCGCAGCGAACGCGGCGCACAGGCCACGATCAAGGATGGCATCGCCCACTGCGAAACCGTGCGCGACTATGTTTCGCGTGATCTGCTTCAGGAGATTCTGGAAGATACCGAAGAGCACATTGATTTTCTCGAAACGCAGATCGAGCTGGTCAACAAGGTAGGTGTCCAAAACTACCTGCAGTCCCAAATGAGCGAATCGGACTGATACTGTTTTTTTCCTTCGAAACGCCGACTTTTTGGTCGGCGTTTTTGTTTTTTGTTTTGTTTTTTGCGAAGCCTTTGGCTTCGATTAGTTGGTCGGTTGGAGACGGCAATACAGCCCTTGATCCTTCGTTGCGCCTCCTTGCCGTACGAGAGTACTGTCTGCGTCGGCGACGCCTCGTCTCAAGGGCTGTCTTGCCGTTTGGGTGGGAGTTCCAACGCCCTGCGCGCTTCGTCGGCCCGCTGCTGGAAGTCCGCTGAACTCCAATCCTGCTGGTTCAGTTGGGTTCGATGTCCTTGCTGTAGACGATGAACCCCAGATGCGATGCAACCTTGTCGTACAAGGTGCGGCCTGCGGTGTTGGCGGTGTGCGTCTGCCAGTACACGCGGCTTGCGCCGGCGAGTTGGGCTTGTTCGTAGACGTGGTGGATCAGCGCCCTGCCCACGCCCTTGCCGCGCAGCTTGGGTTCGGTGAACAGGTCCTGCAGGTAGCAGACCGGCTCGATGCGAGTGGTGCTGCGGTGGTAGAGGTAGTGCACGAGACCGACCACGCGACCATCGATTTCCGCGACTGCGGCGAAGACGGGTTCGATGGGGTTGAACAGGCGTGACCAGAGCACGCGGGTGACCTCATCCGGCAGGGCGGTCGCGCCTTCGCGGCCGTAGAAGGCGTTGTAGCCCTTCCAGAGCGGGAGCCAGGCGTCGTGGTCCTGCTGGGTCATGGCGCGGACGTTGACGAGGGAATGTGTCGCAGAGGTGGTCATGTGTGGATCGCGTTGGTCGATGGAACGAAGCGACACTTTACGCACAAACCACCGCGTGCCAGCTACTTTTTCGCAACCCTTGCCAACTCTCCCGCCACATGGCGTAGCGGTGCGATCTGGCGGCAGATGAGGGCCAGTTGGTTGAGCAGCGCGCGCAGCGATTCCGGGGTCGATTCAGCGTGTTCTTCCAGGGCGTTGGCCGCCGCGTCGCAAGTGGCTGAATCCGGCAGGCCGGGCTCGAACTGGCCTTGTGCGCGCAGGGCCGTGGCGATGGCGTGGAACTCCTTCACGGCCATCTCGCCCGAGGACATCAGCAAGCCGTCCTGCGCCGCGCCTTCGAGCTTGCCGCGATGCGCGCCGAGAGCCGAGATGTAGTTGAGCAGCGTGTGCGAGAGCACCAGTATGCGCTGGCCCCAGAGCACGTTGCGGCGCGCCCAGTGCGGCTCCTGCATGAGCTGATGCAGCGCGCGCGAGAGTGCTGCATCGGCGTCGTGCGCATTGCGGCGGGCGACGCGGTAGTCGAGGTCGTCGTCCTTGCCATCGGTGTACTGCGAGAGGATTTCGCGCAGATAGGCGGCGCTTGCGGCCACTGCATTGGCGGCGACGGCGTTCATGCGGCGGCCCTGCCAGTCGGGCAGCACCAGCAGCATGGCGATGGCCGAGATCACGCCGCCGATCAGCGTGTCGATCAGGCGTGGCGCGATCAGCTCGTAGGCCGCGCCGGTGGTCTGGTTGAAGCACATCAGCACCATCAGCGTGATGGCCGCCGTACCGATCACATAGCGCTGGGTGCGCGTGATGAAGAACACCACGCCCGCGCACACTGCGATCAGCGCCTGCATGGCAAGACCCGGAAACAGCTTGAGCAACGCCCAACCGACGAGCAGCCCCAGCGCCGTGCCCGCGATGCGCTCGACCACGCGGGTGATGGTCGCGCCGTACGTCGCCTGACAGACGAACAGCGTGGTCAGCAAAATCCAGTGGCCGTGCTTCGGATCAGTGAGCTGCATGGCCACGCAACCGGCGGCGAGCGCGGCCGACAGGCGCACCGCATGGCGCAGCAGCGGCGAGTTCAGATGCAGCTGTTTGGCGATGCGCGCCCATGCATCGGCAAAGCTGCGCGCCGAGGCATCGAACAACGTCACGTCGCCGAGCAGCGCGGTGTTGAGCGGGCCGGTGGCGAGCGTGAGCTGCGCATCCAGCGTGGTGAGATTGCGCGACAGCGCGCGCAGTGAGCGCAGCGGCCTGATCCACTGCGTGCGGCCCTGCTGCTCGAGATACGCAATCGCGTCCTCAAGATCGACAATGGCATGCGCCACCTCAACGCCGCGCCGGAACGGCTTGCGCGCACGCAACGCCTCGGCCAGGCGCGCGCAGGTCACGCCCTGCAGACCCAGCACGCGCTGGCAGCGGAACAACACGTCGCTGTGGAACAGTTCGTCGGCCCAGTCGTTGTAGTGATAGTGCGAGGAACTCACGCGCTCGTGGATGTCCTGCGCAATAAAGTACAGGTTCAGGAAATGCAGCAGCTCGCCATGCGGTATCTTGCCTACCTGCATGCGGCTGAGCAGGCGCTCCTTCATCACGTTGAGCACCGCCACCACGCGACCATTCGCCTGCGCAAGGCCGATGCGCCGCTGCTGCACATCGAGGCCGCGCACCGGCTCGAACAGGCTGGCCTTGAGCTGCATGTAGTCGCTGAGTTCCGCATAGAGCTGCGCCAGCCCCATGCGCAGTGGCCGCAGCGCAAACGCCATCTTCCAGAGCACCGAGAGCAGGCCATACCAGGCCGCACCGATCAGCAGAAGCACAGGCACAAGATGCGGAATCGTCTGCTGCGACGCGCCCACGCTCATCGCCGTGTAGAGCGCAAGAATCACCGACGCGGTGGAGACCGCGCGATACCGCTCGCCCACCGCGCCGAGCATGGTGAATGCGAACGCGACGCCGCACAGCGCGAGTGCAAACAGCGTGGGCGAATGGACGACCGTCTCGATGCTGAACGACACCAGCGCAAAGCCCGCCAGCGTGATCAGCAGCGTGCGCAGTCGGCCGCGCCAGTTGTCGTCTGTCTCGGCAAGTGCGCTGGCGATCACGCCAAGGAACAGCGGCACCAGCCACGGCATGTGGCCCGTACTCCAGCACCACCCCATCGCGCCGCCAAGCGCCACCAGCACACGCAGTGCGTAGAGCGACGCTTCCTGTCCGCGCAGCCGATACAGCCAGCCACGCTGCGCAAAATCTCGTCCCGACAACTGCATGATCACCCTACTGAACTCACTCCAACAAACAGCTGCGGACGATGCTGTGGATCAGCCGGTATTGCGCAGCGCCGCTGCGATGCCGTTGATGGAAATCTGGATACCCGTTTTCACGCGATCATCGACCTGACCCAGACGCCAGCGGCGAATCAACTCGACCTGCAAGTGATGCAGCGGATCGATGTACGGGAAGCGGTGGCGAATCGAACGCGCAAGGGCTGAATTGTGCGCCAATCGCTGCTTGTCGCCGGTGATGCGCACCAGCGCGTCGGACGTGCGATGCCACTCGGCCTCAATCGATCCGAACACCTTCTTGCGCAGACGCGCGTCGGCCACCAGTTCGCTATAGCGCGAGGCCAGCTGCATGTCGCTCTTGGCCAGCACCATGTCCATGTTGGAGAGCAGCGTGCGAAAGAACGGCCATTGGCGGTACATCTTCTGCAGCAGCGCGAGCTGGGCCTTGGGATCTTTACCCGGTGCCTTGATGAAGTCTTCCACGGCCGAGCCGAAACCGAACCAGCCCGGCAGCGTCAGGCGGCACTGCCCCCAGCTGAAGCCCCAGGGAATCGCGCGCAGATCCTCGATCTTCTGATTGGCCTTGCGCGATGCGGGGCGCGAGCCGATGTTGAGCTCGGCGATCTCGCGGATCGGCGTGGCGCTGAAAAAATAGTCGGTGAACCCCGGCGTCTCGTAGACCAGCGCGCGGTAGGCGCCCATGCTGGCCTTGGAAAGCTCTTCGGCGGTCTCGAGAAACGCCTTGGTCGCGGGCTTGGTCGGCTGCAGCAGCGTGGCTTCAAGCGTCGCAGCGACCAGAGTTTCCAGATTGCGTCGGCCGATTTCCGGATTCGCATATTTGGAGGCGATCACCTCCCCCTGCTCCGTCAGGCGGATCTGTCCGCGCACGGTGCCCGGTGGCTGCGCCAGAATGGCCTGGTAGCTCGGGCCACCGCCGCGCCCCACCGTGCCGCCACGGCCGTGGAACATGCGCAGCTGGATCGGCGCACCGGCCTGCTTGGCGTTGAGTTCATCAAACAGCGTCACCAGCGCGTTCTCGGCGCGGTACAGTTCCCAGTTGCTGGTGAAGATGCCGCCGTCCTTGTTGCTGTCGCTGTAGCCGAGCATGATGTCCTGCTCCGCGCCGCTCGCGCGCACCAGCGCCGCATAGCCCGGCAGCTCGTAGAGCTCGCGCATGATGGGCGCGGCATTGCGCAGGTCCTCGATGGTCTCGAACAGCGGCACGACGATGAGATCGGCGCGGCCGTTCTGGTCGAGCGTGCCGTGCATCAGCCCGACTTCCTTTTGCAACAGCAGCACCTCGAGCATGTCGCTCACGGTCTCGGTGTGGCTGATGATGTAGTGGCGGATCGCCTCGGTGCCGTAGAGCTCGCGCATCTTGAGCGCGGCCTCGAAGATCGCGATCTCGCCGGCCGTGTGCTCGGAATACTCCGCGCCCATCACGCGCAGCGGGCGCGCATCGGCCAGCAGCAGCATTAGCAGCTTGCGGCGTTCGCTCTCGGGCAGCGACGAATACTCCGGTGTGATGCGGGCCTTGGCGAGCAGCTCGGCAACCACGCGCTCGTGCTGGTCGGAACTCTGGCGCAAATCGACCGTCGCCAGATGAAAGCCGAACACCTCCACCGCGCGGATCAGCGGACGCAGACGCTGCTGCGCCATCGCCGAGGCCTTGTGCGACAACAGCGACGACTCGATCACACGCAGGTCGGCCAAGAATTCCTGTGCGCTCACATAAGCGTTCTGCGGCGCGACGGCGTGGCGGGCCGCATCGCCGCCGGTCAGGTCCTTGAGCGTGGCGGCCAAGCGCGCGTAGATGCCGGTGAGCGCGCGGCGATACGGCTCGTCCGCGCGGTGCTCGCTGGTGTCGGGCGAGCGGTCGGCCAGCGCCAGCATCTCGGGCGAGACCTGCACCAGATTGGCCGACAGCGACAGCTCGCGGCCGAGGTTGTGCACCTCGGTCAGGTGGTGGCGCAGGGCAACTTCGGACTGGCGCTTCAGGGCCAGCTCTAGCGTGGCAGCGCTCACGTTCGGATTGCCGTCGCGGTCGCCGCCGATCCACTGGCCCATGCGCAGAAAGCTCGCCACATGCTGGTTGCCCAGCTCGCGCTCGAGCTCCGCATACAGGCGCGGGATCTCATGCAGGAAGGTGTATTCGTAGTACGAGAGCGCGTTCTCGATCTCGTCGGCCACGGTGAGCTTGGAGTAGCGCAACAAACGCGTTTGCCAGAGCTGGGCGACGCGCGCACGCAGGTGCGATTCGTTCTCGGCCAGCTCGCGCGGGGTGATCGGGTCCTTGGCGCTGTTGTAGAGCTGTGCGCGCATGAGGATGTCGTCACGCTCGGTCAGCAGATCGGCAATCTCGCGCTCGGAATCCAGAATGCTCTTGCGCTGCACCTCGGTCGGGTGGGCGGTGAGCACCGGTGCCACATAGCTTTTGGCAAGCGACTGCGCCACGGCGCGCGGCGCAATGCCGGCCCAGCGCAGGCGCGCGAGCGCCACTTCGATGCTTCCCTCCTGCGCACTGCCCGCGCGCTCGTGTACGGCGCGACGGCGAATGTGGTGGCGGTCTTCGGCCAGATTGGCCAGATGGCTGAAATAGGTGAACGCGCGGATCACGCTCACCGTCTGGTCGCCAGTCAGGCCCTTGAGCAGCTTCTTGAGCGCCTTGTCCGCCTCCTGATCGGCATCGCGGCGAAACGCCACGGAGAGCTTGCGGATCTGCTCGACCAGGTCGTAGGCGGCAACGCCTTCCTGCTCGCGGATCGCGTCGCCCAGAATGCGGCCGAGCAGACGGATATCCTGAATAAGCGGAAGATCCTTGTCGGTCTTGCGGGCCGTAGGAGCGTTGGTGGGGGCGTCGGATTTGCGGGCGGCGGTCGCGGACATGCGGAAAGTCACTCCTGAACTTTGGGACAATGAAGGCGGCATAGACACAGATCAAACCGCCTTCGCCCGAATGGGTACGGAGCGGCTGTAACCTGCTGCAACGCAACATGCTAGCATCCTGCAGCAGTGTTGAAGGACGCAGAAGCGCCAATAACATAAAGTCATGAAAATAAATTCATCGCAGCCCACTCCGTTCGTCATCGCAACCCGCGAAAGCCGCCTCGCCCTCTGGCAGGCCGAGCATGTCAAGGCCCTGCTCGAATCGGGCGGCCATGCCACAAATCTGCTGGGCATGACCACCAAGGGCGACCAGATCCTCGACCGCACGCTCTCCAAGGTTGGCGGCAAGGGCTTGTTCGTGAAAGAACTGGAACTCGCGCTGGAAGAAGGCCGCGCCGATCTGGCCGTGCATTCGCTCAAGGACGTGCCGATGGAGCTGCCCGCAGGCTTTGAACTCGCCTGCGTGATGGAGCGCGAAGATCCGCGCGACGCCTTCGTCTCCCCCCAATATGCAACGCTCGCCGATCTGCCCCAGGGCGCGGTGGTCGGCACCTCCAGCCTGCGCCGCCAAGCCCTACTGCAAGCGCTGCGCCCCGATCTCCAAATCGAGCCTCTGCGTGGCAACCTCGACACCCGCCTGCGCAAGCTCGACGAAGGTCAGTACGCGGCCATCGTTCTCGCTGCGGCTGGGCTCAAGCGGCTCGGCATGGAATCGCGCATCCGCCAAATCTTCGAGCCCGAAGAAATGCTGCCATCCGCCGGCCAAGGCGCGCTCGGCATCGAAATCCGCAATGGCCGCGACGACCTCAAGCAGGCCCTTGCCCCCCTCGCCCATCAGCAGACCTGGTTGACCGTGACCGCCGAGCGCGCCGTGAGCCGCGCCATGGGCGGCAGTTGCTCGGTGCCTCTGGCCGCGCATGGCCGCTGGACGGGCAATACCCTGCGCCTCGATGCCGCCTGGGGCGATGTGGACAGCAAGCAGGCACTGATCCGCGCCAGCACCGAGTCGAGCCAGATCACCGACCTCGCATCCGCCGACGCGCTCGGCGTGGCCGTGGCCGACAAGCTCAAGGCAGCGGGCGCCAAGGTCAGCACGGCTTCCTGAAGCAGCCATGACACGCGTTCTGATCACCCGCCCATCGCCCGAAGCCGAGCGGTGGGTGGAGCAGTTGCGGGCGCAGCACATTGATGCCGAGGCCCTGCCACTGCTGTCCATCACCGCCGTGCGCGATCCGCAATTGCAGGCCGAACTCTCCACGGCCCGTGCCCGGCTGAAAAACTTTCATGCGCTGATGTTCGTCAGCGGCAACGCGGCAGCCGAGTTCCTGGCCGATGGCGTGCAACTCGCAAACGCTACAAACTTGCCCCGCTTCTGGTCCCCCGGCCCCGGCACGGCGCGCGCGCTGGTGCAGGCGGGTGTGGCCGCATCGCTGATCGACGGCCCGGCGGCGGAATCGAGCCAGTTCGATTCGGAGAGCCTGTGGCTCGCCGTCGCCCCGCAGATCGGCCCCGGCAAGCGGGTGCTGATCGTGCGCGGAGCCAACTCCCCGCTGACCAAGGGCGGCAACGGCCGCGACTGGCTAGCCGCGCAGATTGCGGCTGCCGGAGGCGAGACGGAATTCGTCGCGGCCTACGAAAGAACGGGCTCGCGGCTCGACTCCAGCGCCAAAGACCTTGCTCGGCGTGCGGCGTCGGACGGTACAGTGTGGTTTTTCAGCAGTTCCGAAGCCATCCAGAATCTGATGCGGGAAATGCCACAAACCAGCTGGGACAAGGCTTGCGCGCTGGTCACGCACCCGCGCATCGCCGAAGCAGCGCGCGCCGTAGGGTTTGGCCACGTAAGTGAGTGCCGCCCTACACTGCAGGACGTGACGGCCTCTATAAAATCAACGGTATGAGCCTCGAGCCCCAACACACCATCCACGAAGACACACCGGACGCGCCGGGCGCGGTGCCCCGGGCGTCGGTCCCTGCGCCAGCCCCGGCTCCAGCTCCCGCCGCCGCGTATGCAGCGCCGGCTCCCCCAGTTGCTGCCGTCCACGCAGCTGCTGCGGGCGGGTCGCGCCTGCTGGTCACCATCGTGGGCGCGGTCGCCATCGCCGGTCTCGCGAGCAGCTTCATGCTGTGGCAGAAGCTCTCCAACATCCAGGAACAGCTCGCCCGCCAGACCGCCGACTCCGGCGCGCAGGCCATCGAGGCCCGCACCATGGCCCGCGAGGCCTCAGACGTGGCGCGCGACACCTCGGCCCGCCTCACCGTGGCCGAATCCCGAGTAAGCGAGGTCGCCCTGCAGCGCACCCAGCTCGAGGAGCTGATGCAAAGCCTCTCGCGTTCGCGCGACGAGAATCTGGTGGTCGACATCGAATCCGGCCTGCGCCTGGCGCTGCAGCAGTCGCAGCTCACAGGTAGCCTCGAGCCCGTGGTCGCCGCGCTCAAGAGCGCCGACCAGCGCATCGAACGCGCCGCGCAGCCGCGCCTCGCCCCGGTGCAACGCGCCATCGCGCATGACATCGACCGCATCGGCAAGTCCGCCGTGACCGACACCTCGGGCCTGCTCGGCCGCGTGGACGATCTCACGCGCCAGGTCGACGAGATCCCGCTGCTCAACGCCGTGGTGCAGGCCTCGACCATGCGCCAGCGCAACGCCAATTCGCGCAACGCCGCCGAAGCAGCCGCCCCCCCGCCCGACGCCGACGAGCCGCGCTGGAAAACCGTGCTCAACACCACCTGGGAAGCCATTGCCGCCGAAGCCCGTGGCCTTGTGCGCGTGAGCCGCATCGATCAGCCTGATGCCGTGCTGATCGCGCCCCAGCAAGCGTATTTCCTGCGCGAGAACCTCAAGCTCTCGCTGATGAACGCGCGCTTGGGCATCCTCTCGCGCCGCCTTGACTCCGCACGTTTGGACCTCGCCAACGCCAAGACCGCGCTGGTCAAGTATTTCGAACCCGATTCGCGCTACACGCGCCGCGCCATCGAAACCATCTCGGAGCTGCAGAACAACATGCAGGGCATGGAGCTGCCGCGCCTAGACGAAACCTTTGCGGCGCTGACCACCGCTGCGGCGGGCCGATGATGACGACGACGAAGATGACGATGAACGGAAGGCCCTGATCGATGCGCGCAGCTCTCTGGCTACTGGCCCTGTTTGGCGTCGCCGTGGCGGTTGCCCTGTTCGCAGGCAACAACCAGGGCACGGTGACCCTGTTCTGGCCCCCCTACCGTGTGGATCTGTCCCTCAACGCGGTGCTGCTGATTTTGTTCAGCGCTTTTGCGATTGTGTACGGCGCTCTGCGCGGCACCGCCGCCCTGCTGCGCCTGCCGCGCCGCGCACGCCGCTGGCGTCTGCAGCAAAAGGAACGTGCAATGCACGCCTCGCTGCTCGACGCCATGTCGCAACTGCTAGCCGGTCGATTCCTGCGTGCGCGCAAGGCGGCAGAGACCTCCATCGCTCAGGAAAACGATCTGTCGCAATCCCTTCCGATCCCGCACGGCAAGCAACTGCGCACGCTAGCCCACATCGTCGCCGCCGAAAGCTCGCACGCGCTGCAGGACCGCACCACGCGCGAGACGCATCTGCAGCAGGCGCTTGACGCCATTCCGCCCAATGCCTCCACCTCCGAGCAGGAACTGCGTGAAGGCGCACAGCTGCGCGCAGCCCGCTGGTCGCTCGACGAGCGTGACGCCAACGCCGCACTTGATCGCATGTCCACCCTGTCCGCCGGTGCCGCACGTCGCACACTGGCCCTGCGCGCCAAGCTCAAAGCCTCGCGCATGGCACATCTCACCGGTGAAGCACTCGACACTGCACGCCTGCTCGGCAAGCACCGCGCTTTTTCACCCGCCGCCGCCGAGAGCATCGTGCGCAGCCTCGCCATCGAACTGATCAACGACGCCCACGATCCCACCCAGTTGCAGAGCGCCTGGATGTCGCTGGACCCGAGCGAACGCGCCATGCCCGAGCTGTCGATCCACGCCGCCCAGCGCTTGTCCCAGCTCGACGGCGACCCGGCGCAGGTGCGCCACTGGCTGCTGCCGGTATGGGAACGCATGGTCGACCCGAACCAGTCGCTCTCGCAACATCAGGCATTCAAACTGATCGAAGTGCTCGAAGCCAACCTGAGCGGCATCGACGCCACCTGGCTCGCCCGCATAGAAAGCGCGCAACAGGCCGACCCGCGTGATGCACGTCTGCAGTATCTGTCAGCGGTGGCTTGTCTGCATCGAGAGTTGTGGGGGAAGGCGCAGCAGCTGTTCACTCAGGCTGCGCCTAAGTTGGCTGACAAGAAATTGCGGGGGAGTGCCTGGCGATTCTTGGCTGAACTCGCCGAGCATCGTAATGATGAGGAGGCGGCTGCTCAGGCTTGGAAGCAGGCGGCTATTGCTGTCCTGTGATTTTTGCTTCTGCTGAGCGGTTGACGACAGAGGCCGGGACTGCCCCCGGCGGGCAGTAACTTTTTGGTCTTGCCCAAAAAGTCACCAAAAATGCGCTTTGAAGTCATGCGGCAAAACTCTCTTCGCGACTGCGTCGCTCCGTTCAAACAGCTTGCCGCAGAAGTGGCCTGAAGAGGTATTTTCGGCACTTCGCTGCGCTCGTGCTTGTTGCTCCCTCTACTTCGTGAGGGAGTGGGGGTCTCGTGCCGTTTCACCACACACTGAGCGGCAGACCGATTTCAGCAAAGACGCACGCCGTCCCTTGAGTCAGCGCTGGATTTTTACATTAGCATCAATCACGAGGAACGACGGTTCACGACCGAGGCTGTGTGAAAACACCATCGTGTGCGGTCAAGCTGAAAACTCGACCTCTCAGATCGATCTAGGATCGACGATCACGCTGTCGGGAATGGTTTTGCCACTCCCGAAAATGTGACCTTTTCGCGTTTTCACACAGCCTCGACCCATTGCGGTCATAAGCTTCGATACAGCGTAGATGCTCGCACGTATACCGGGCGACGTTGACCGCGAGCGCATCGACAGCCCTGGACAACATCAAGAGCGAGCATGGGCTGCTCATGATGCCGGGCGCGCTGAACTCGGCGCCAGACAACCTAGTTTTTAGCTGTTTGCCCGTAAGCGCCCAGCACTCCCCCAGGGGGACGCTGTACTACGAGACCCGTGGGATGAGGCACCGGATGGAGGTCACGCCCTGGGTAGGACACGGGGCTGTCATGGGACTGCGTTGTGTGCGCGATTTTCAATTCCTATTCGTGCTAGTAAGCATATATGCTTACTAGCATATCATACATATTGCAGCTTCGCAGAAGGCACGAAGAATCAACAACTTGCAGAGCATTAGCGTGATTAATGAATTAATGGGCATATATGCCCATTAATTATAAATCTTTTTTTAGGTATGTCAAGTGCAGGAATGGGGTTAAGTGAATGATTTATCGAAGCTTATTTTCTTGACAGCGTATGATAATAAATTTATGCTACTAGGCATATATGCCTAGTAGCACGGAGGTTGATCGATGATTTCACGGATCCAGATCGCGAAACCAGACATCCTTAAGGAGTTCTCGCAGGGGTCGTCCATCTTGCGGTTGCGTGATGTCGCAGAGGTCTTCAACCAGAAGCGCGAGTTTTGGCGCCTGGCCAAGAGCATGTCGCTCACCGCGTTCGTGCGCTTCATGACCGAGAAGACCGACCTTCGATCAGTCAGCTATCGCTTCCCGCAGCGGCATGTTTCTGGGTACACGTGGGGTGAAGTGCCGATTCTGGAGACGCTTCTTGGACTGGTCGAGGGCAGTTACCTCAGCCACTACACCGCGCTACGGGTTCACGGCCTTACCGAACAAGTGCCCAAGACGATCTACTTCACCAAGGAGAAGTCGAGCGGTTCGGCATTCGGCCGAGAGGCAAACGAGCTGTATGATCAGTCGGCCATTGACACTGCGTTCAGTCATCCTCCGAGGGCATCCAAGAACGAGCTTGAACTGACCAAAGAGCAGGTTCGAGTGGTGATGCTGGAGAGCGCCTATCAGGGCAACCTCGGCGTGACCGCTGGCGAGGTGAACTGGGGCGGCTCCCGGCCGCTGAATCTTCGCTATACCTCACTGGAACGGACGATGATTGACGTCGTCGTTCGCCCCTTCTATGCAGGGGGAGTCTTCGAGGTTGCCAAGGCCTTCGAGAACGCGAAGACAAAGCTCTCAGTAAACGCCATGCAAGCCATGTTGAAGCGGATGGCCTTTGGCTACCCGTACCACCAGGCGATTGGCTACTACTTGGAACGCGCCGCCTACAAGCCGACCGTAGTCGAGCTATTCCGACGGCTTCCAATGGAGCGGGACTTCTACCTCACCCACAACATGGGCAAGACCGCCTATAGCAGTCGCTGGCGCTTATTCGTTCCAGAAGGCTTCTAGCTTCTTGACCTCCCTCACCACAAAGTCGAAATAGTGGTCGAAGGGTCCGACCTGTACACCAGGCTTCATCGCCGCTCGAACCTCCTCGTACCCTAGGGCGTGGAAGTCTCTTGTCTCCGGGATGTTCGCCAAGAACAAGAGCGGAACACGCTTGGCGGCAAACATCTGCATGACCATCTGTTGCGACTCCTCTGCCGACAAGTCGATGCCGAACTTCCTGACCAGGGCCTCAATGTCGATGAAGTCGCGAGCGCGCTGATTCCCCAGGTTTGAGCGTTGAATAATTTGTCCGTACTCCGGCATCTGTTGGCAGATGGCACGCAGCTTCTCGCACACGATCATTGCAGGGGAATAGACGTAGATCGTGTAGCCATCGAGTTCGTGGGCTTCCTTGTGCTCCACATACTCGTGCCGGCTGATGTCAATGGTGAACTTCGGGCCTTCGCCTAGTCGGATGGCCTCGCGGCGCATCTGTGCAAGATCCCGTCCCACCTCGCTGGCCCGCCTATTCGAGATCAGTTTGAACTCGACGAGATACCCACCCCAAAACGACGCTAGCTCGTCAGGCATTCGCCCTGGCCGAACCGACAGTTTGATGTCGAACGCAAGGTAGCTCTGCAGATCGAAGGTGGCTTCCAGCGCCCGCTGGAGGTTTGGAAGGACAGCCTCGTGATCCAGGTCGTCCTTCATAGAGAAGTCCAAGTCCACCGAAGCTCTGGAATTGACTTGGTGAACGATGTCCATCGCGTTGCCACCCTTGAGCACCAAGACGTCCATCAGTTCATCGTCGGCAAACATGGCCACGATGGCGGCCCGCTTTATAGCCTCCAATTGCTCGCCGGTCGGAACCTCCGCGGCTGCCCCCTTCTTCATAGCATCTCCCGTTGTCGCTTCTGCATGTTGTCTGAATCCGGTCGTGAGCATACCTGTCAGCCAATTGATCTGCAGCAAAGACCGTTGCCGCTGCAGACCTTCCCTGCAGCCAGCAACGACGGCTTCTGGCCGACTGCTGCCATCCATGGATACGGGCCTGAAGTCTGCATGAGCTCTGCCTCCCTCATGCAATTCCCGCCCCTCACCCCACCCCACGCACCAGATACCCCAACAGCGTAGCCACCACCAGAATCCCCATGAACACGTCCCAGCGTTGCTTGCGCATGTAGTACAGCGCGATGACGGCGACCATGGCGAAGATAGTGATCAGGCGGTTGTGCAGGATCGATCCCAGGAAGAAGGTGATGGCGATCTGGGCCCAGTAGACCATCATGTTGCGGGTGCCGCGTTCCTTTGGCGGGTCGGACTGCGGCGCGGTCTGTGATGCGTTCTGCTGACGATTTCCTGATTGCGACGTGCGCGCGGTCCCGTTGGCGTTGCCGCCGGTTTGCGGTTGCAGTTGCAGTTGCGGTTGCGGTTGCGCGGATTGGCGGGCGGCCTTGCGGTCTTCGCGGCGTTGTTGGTCGGTTTTTTCGAGCACAGGGGCGCTGGGCTCGGCGGGTTGCCACCAGGTTTTTCCGTCGGCGCGCACGGGCGGGTGTCCGGCGGCGGAGAGACGGCGGAAGTCTCCTGCGTTGGTGGTCGTTGCACGATCTGCGCGACTGGCAGCGAGTAGCGCGTCATTGGCTCGGTCGATGGGGTTGCGCATGAGTTGCTGTGCGCTCGCCAGCAAGGGCTTGCCTTGCCTGGCGTCGATCTGGTGCACGAAGGTGGCGAGGCCCAGTAGTTGCGATGGCTGCGCTGCATGGCCTTCCCAGTGTGCGGGTTTGGCTGCGGCGCCCGGTTGAGATGCGCGGTGCAGTGCGGCGCGCAGGCGTCTGCGGGTTTCGCGGGAGACGCTGGGGGTGTCACCGTTGACGACCAAACCGGTCACCTCCTGCCTGCGGCCCTTGCGCATCACGCGTTCCTTGTCGGGGTGCGGCGTGAAGCCTTCGTCGCGCAGAATCCAGCGCACGCGGCCAAGCAGGCGGCCGACGTTGTCGTGTGCGGCTTCACCGGATGCGGAGAACGTGAGGTCGTCGGCATAACGCGTGTAGACAAAACCGAGCTGAGCGGCGAGGCCCTGCAGACGGCGGTCCATGCGGCGGCACAGCAGGTTGGTGAGCATGGGACTGGTCGGCGCGCCCTGCGGCAATACGCGCTCCCGCGCCTTGCCGCCGACGAACAATTTCTCGCCATCCACCTGCCAGACCTGCGCGCGGTTTTCGCTGCACAGCAGCGCGAACACGGTGGCGATCTTCTCGCCGTAGCCAAGCTGGCGGAATACTCCCTTGATGCGGCCAAAGGCGATGCTCGGGAAAAAATCCTTCACATCGAGATTGATCACCACGTCCTGCCCCGCATGCGGTTTGGCGTTGCTGATGATCGAGCGGCCGGCGAGAAAACCGTGCGCCGCATCATGCGCGGGCATCTTCGCGAGCACGTTGTCGAGCACCCAATACTGCGCACGCTTCAAACGCGGCATGGGCGCGGAGATCAGGCGCTCGCCACCCGTTTTCTTGGGCAGAGTGAACGAGTGGTAATGGTGCGAGCGCGCCACCTCGCGGTGAAAGCTCAGGAACCGCAGTTCCGCCACGCTCACGCCCATAGACTGCGCGAGCTGCGCGGCGCTCGTCAACGCGGGCAGGCCGTTGACCGCAAGCCGCGTGAGATCTGGCACCGCGCGATCACGGGCGCGCTTTGGTTTCTTGTCGCTCTGCGCTATGGGCTCATCGGCATCCTGCAGCGAAGCCGAAACACCCGGACCCAGATAACCCACATGCGTGGCACGCTTGTCATGCCACGCCAGCGCCTTCTCATAACGCTGCTGCGCCTGCGCGCGCTTGGTCACCTCGCGCTTGTCGCGCGCGTCCTTCATGCGCTGCTTGCGCATCTCGCGCAGCGCCCGCTCGGGATCGCGGCGCACCGCCAGTTGCTTGTGCAGCTCGGACAACTCGCGCTGCAACTCACCCTCGCGCCGGATCAGCTCCTCGGCCAACTGCGGCTGGCCCGAGTCCTTGGCCCAGAACCCCAGCCGCTGCATTTCCTCAAGAATGACTTCCTGCTTGCTCGACTGCGAAATGCGCTCGTAGATTTCCGCACGGGTAGGTTGAGGATTGCTCATGCAATACCTCCAACCAAAGAACGTGAATGAATCCGGATTTCAACGGCTGAACCACGAAGCGCAGCGAGCGTACGAATCAACAGCCACAACGACAAGACAGCCCCTGAGACGCGGCGTCGCGGGCGCAGACAGTACTCCGGTACGGCAAGTCCGCGCAACAAAGTATCACGGGCTGTATTGTCGCCCCCGCACGACCGACCAACCGAAGCCGCAAGGCTTCGTGAAGAACAAACAGACAAAAAAGAGGAAGGGGGAAAAGAAAAATCCGGAGCAACGTGCATCTCGTCGAAGAGCCTGTAAGGCTCACGGGACGGGAGCTGTTCGCTCGACGCCACCCCGCGACGGTAGTGCAGTTTCGCTTGTGGCAAGCCACTCAGGAAATGCACTACCGTCGCTGGGGTGGCACAGTGAAAACGGCGCCCGTGGTGCATGAAACGGCAGTTCACAAGGGCGGCGATACACCGCCCGGATTGCAAGAGCCTGCGCGTTGCTCCGGAAGAAAAGAGTTTAGTGGAAACCAAAGAACAATGGGTGAAAAAAACGTTCATCCTCACGCGATTTCTCCCGGGCTCGTGGTTGTCTTGTCGTTGGTCGCTTCGCCAACGCGCTTGGCGTGCGTGCGCGTCGCGTCGAGTTCGGGCTGGGCCATCAGGCGCAGCGCCACGATGTGCTGGCACGGGCCTTGGTAGAGCTTGTGCTGCTGGAAATGATTGCAGGTGCAGGTCGCATCAGTCATCTGCTCGTCGGCGTTCAATTCCAACTGGGTTTCAAAATAACGCTTCGCGTCATTACCACGAGCGATCTTTCCGCGGATGCGGGTGTGGCCCTCAGCATAGTCAAGCGACGGCATCGGCACCTTGTGCTCACGGATCAATGTGAGCGCGGCCTCTTCCTCGGGCGATGCGGGCACCAGCACCTGATCGGCGGTGAGCGGCTCACGCAGCAGCTCGCGCCATGCAT
Organism: Diaphorobacter sp. HDW4A; assembly: GCF_011305995.1. GTDB lineage: Bacteria > Pseudomonadota > Gammaproteobacteria > Burkholderiales > Burkholderiaceae_C > Diaphorobacter_A. Next base: position 3,367,182 of record NZ_CP049910.1, read on the forward strand.
AGCGCTCGGCCGACAAGTCGTAGACCGCGCGGCCCGCGTGCATCCAGTTGGTCATCGCCGCATGCACCTGCGCGGCTGACAGGCCTGTCGCTGCAGCCAGTTCCTGCGCCGTGGCCTGCCAGCGTGACTGCAGGTGGTTGCCCACCGCCTTGATGTCCGCATCCTTCACATCGGCCTGCGGTGCGAGCAGATGAAAGCGCGCGCTGGCGGCCCAGTCGTTCGCGCTCCAGCCTGACAGGCCAAGCGTCACGGTGACCAGCCCCATATCGATCACCCAGAAGCTCGGCATGCCCGTGCCAAGCAGATGCACGCGCACACGCGTGGCCTGCGAGATCAAACGCTCCAGCGTAAGCAGCCTGCGGCGTCCCCACATGCGTATCGTCTTGCCATAGGTGAGCGGCTCGCCCACCACCTGCGAGCGCTTGGTGACCAAGCGCTTTTCCCATGGCTCGAACACGATGACCGGCGCGGTGTTCGGGCGCAGCTCGAAGCGCATGGAACGCGGGCCGTGCTTCTCGCGCTGGCCGCGCAGTTGCGCGCAGATGTTGAACAGATCCATCGCATGCAGATCGATCACGGTTGCGGGCAGCGCCATCGCGCTCGATACCTGCAGAAAGCCGCGCAGCCAGCTGTCGGGCAGATCGATCTTTTCCTCGCGCAGGCCGGGGTCGTCGCCGGTCTGCACGTCAAAGCCCGAGGGATCGAGCTGCAGCCGCGTGTCCTTGTAGTTGCGGATCTTCTGGAACTCTTCGTAGAGGCTTGCTGAGTAGTCGATGTTGGTCGTACCGCACTGCATCTCGCCCGCATGCTCGAACGCGGCATGTTGGATGCTGACCGAGCAGTAGCTCGATTCATCCTGGCTGAACGCCTCAAACAGCAGCCGGTCCGGGTGCACAGTGATCACCGGATCGAGTACATACCAGAGGTCGCGGTTGTTCTGGTACAGCCAGTCGAAGTATTTGCGCTGCGCCTTGTAGAACGGACTCAGCGCCTTGGATTTGCTCGCGTAGATGGTCTTGAGCTCGGTGCGGATTTCCTTGGCGCGCTCCTCGGCGCTGCCGGTATCAGCCATGAAGCCCGCAAGCAACTGTGACTCGTGCTCGGCCAGCCATTGGCAGTAGGCGGACTTGTCGCGGCCGCGCGTGCGCATGTCGCTCACTACCACGTCGTGCAGCGCGGAGAGACCCTCGCGCACCTGCAGATAGGCGAGGCCATCGCGCTTCAAGGTGCCGTCAAAACGCGTGGGCTGTCTGAGCAGATCGGGGGCAAATGAAAACGATTGGGAGGCTGCCGTGTCACTGACGTTGGTCGTGCCGTAGTACTGGTATCTAAATTCCATTGCAGACCTCAGTGGACGACGGGGATTGCGGCGGGGGTGGCGACGGGAGTTGCGCCGCTGCGCGCACGCGGCTCGGCAGCAACGGGCTGCATGAAGCTCTGCGCCAGTTCGGGATGGCGGGCCGCGATGTCGCGCAACCCGGCCACGTAGTCGGGCTGATCGGCAAGACTCGCGCTCACCACCTGGCGCGCGAAGATGCCAGCGACGACCGCCGCCGTCTGCGGCGAATCGAGCTGCGAGCGCAGAAAGCCCAGCACCCGCGTTTTGCTGGCGCGCGCGCGATACACCTGGCTGAGCACCGCCAGAAAATACGGTTGCAGCTCCACAAGACGCGCGGCGCGATCCGTGGGCGATTCGTCGGGCAGGCTCAGCAGCCACTGCGTCACGAACAGCTGCCCGCTGGTGCTCGGATGCTGCGAGAGTCGCGTGAGGCACATGCTGGCCTCGGGCGCGCTCATGCGCTGAGTGAGCCGCTGTCGGCCCAACGCCTGCACCCAGACCTGCGGATGATCGACCCACGCGATCAGCAGCTCGGGCGACAACGCCGATGCAGGCAAGCGCTCGCCAAACATGGTGCGCGCGTATTCCTGCGTGTCCGCAAAGCGCGCATCGGCGAGCGGCAGCAACTGCTCGGCCTGCTCCGGCGTGGTCGCATCCATCGGCGTGAGCCGCGCATCGAGACTGCGGCGGCCACGCGCGCGCACATCCGTGTCGGCATGCCGCGCAATCGTGGACCACTGGCGCAGCGTGTAGGCATCGTCCCCCAGCGATTCAAGCGCCCATGCGCCATAGCGCTGCGCGCCCGTCGCACGCGCCTGTAATGCGCGCCATGTGCCCGATGCATCGCGCGCGGGCGCCACGTCTTTGAGCGGGCCGGTCAGCAGCGCGAGCACATCGTCGTATACGCCCTCGCCTTCTTCGGCGCGGAACAGCACATCGTGCAGGCGCTCGGCAATGCGCGCGTTGCAGCGCGAATCCCCAGCAAGCCGCGTGATGATGGGCGCCACCGCCCGGCGCAGCTCGCGGTGCGGCGACACGGCGAACTCGGCCAGCACATCGGCCTGTTCGTAGAGCACATCGTCGGGCAGACTGCCGAGCAATTGGATACCGCAGGCCACGCGCGCGGGCTCGTCGGAGCCCAGCAAATTGCGCAACGAACTCGCGGGCAGCGTCTGCAACGCGGCGGGATGCACCAGCACCCAGGCCGTTGCGATCTGCACCAACGGCGTGAGCGAATGCTCCAGCAGGCGCAGCAGCGGTAGTGGCGGCACGCCCGACGCATGCCTTGCAAGCGGCGTATTCTCGGCAAACAGCGAGACGATGGTGTCACGGATGTCGGCGAGCGCGGGATTCGATTCATCGACCGTCGGCAGCGCCGCCAGCAGCGCTAGCGCCACTGCGGCCCCATCGGCAAACGACAGCAGCGCCACGCCCTGCGTGCGCAGCACGGCGGCCGGAGAAATCAGCAGCGCCGCGATCAGTTCGGCGTCCGCCGCCGCGCCCACGCGGTCACGTGAAAGCCAGGCGCTCAAGTAGTCTGCCGCTGGCCCATCGCCGCATTGCGCGAGCACCAAAAGCCACGGACGCAGCGCCTCGTTATCGCGCAAATCGGCCATGTGCTTTTGCGCGACAGCAAGACCGAGCGCGGCAGCAGGTGCATAACTCTGATGCAGCAGCGCCGCAATCTGCGCGGGCTCTCGCTGCAACAGAAAATCCATCTGATCGGAGAGCGCGCGCGTGAACGCCCAGAGCAGCAGCCGCGACTGGCTCTGGCCGACGAGCGCGAGCAATTGCGGCGCGTGCGCGTTCCACATCTCCGAGAGGCCCTCGACGCGATTGGGCGCAAGACGCTCCACGTCGATCGGCATGCTCACACCCCAGCTCCAAGCACGATGCGAGGCATGCAGATCGGCCCAATGCGGCAGCACCAGCCGCGCGGCGAGCAGCCACTGCATCTCGGGCAGCGTGCGTCCGCGCGACGCGGGCGCGGACGCGCAGAGCTCGTCCATGCGCCGCAGCAGCACCACGGCCAGCGTCGGTGCCTGGCTGTGCTCAGCAGCGGCCAGACGCCGCAGATGCCGCCAGCCGCGCAGACGCATGTAGAGCGCCGTCTCGCGATGGTATTGGGCGAGCGTGGACTTGCGGCCATCAAAGCGGCCATGCAGCACGGCCAGCGTCGCATGGTCGTGCCGCCACTCCGCGCGCTTGTAGATGCGCTTGACGGCGGGCCAGAGATCGCTGGTCAGGTCGACACGCTCCAGCTCGTCGTGCGAGGCACGCGCCATGGCCTCATCGAAGCAGCCGAGTTCGTCGAGCTGCAACAGCCGCTTGGCATCGTCAGACAACGTGCGTGACTTGCGCCGCGTGCGGCCGTCGAACGAATCCACAGCGTCGCGCTCGGCAAACAGCTGGCGCACGGGCTCAAGCGCCGCATCGCGCTCCGCAGCGCCAAGCAGCGCCAGCCAAGCCTGCCGTGCGATGTCGCGCGTGGCGTCGCTGCGCCCGCGCTCGGACAGCGCCTGCATGGCCGCCGCCGCACCGCCATCACCGAGGCGGCCGATCAGATACGCAAGGCAGTAGTCGAGCAGATCGTCGCCCGACTCGAGCAGCGCGATCAGGCGCGGCACCTGAGCGTAAAGCAACTGCTGCGCCTGCCCTCCGCGCACCGGATCGGCATATTCCGCAAGCCGCCAGACAAGCCTGCCCTGCTGCTTGGCCGCCAGCCGACGCCACGCGCCGCCGTCGAGCTTGGCGCACAGCGCAGCGATGGCACCGGCTTGCGCGGGCGACTGCGCCGCGCGAGCCGTTTCAGATGCCTTCGCATCAATCGCCGCGACCTGCGCCACCACCTCATCAAAGCCCTGTTGCGAGGTCAGCACCTCGCCCGCCGCAAGCCGCTGCTGCAAATAACCCAGCGCCCGTTGCCGCGCGAGCACTAGCGTCACGGGCATGGGCGTCAGCGTGCTCTCGTCGACCTTCACGACCAGCCCCGCCTTGAGATGCGTGGTCTGCAGCGTGACCACATGGCGCGCGGAGGCGGCATCCCCCGGCTGGTCCAACGCCACCACGCGCAACGTGCTGATGCGTTCGTTGGGACCTTGGGTTCTGGACAGTACGGCTTGAGCGACGAGGTTCATGCGGTGGGCATCATTCAAATGAGTGAGCTGCGGCACGTCAAACGCGCCGCATAGCGCCCACGATGTCAGTCAAGAAAATATCGGATGGAGTGTAGAACACCTTTCGCGAGTGCTCACTTTTTTCGATCTCTCGCGCACCCCATCACGCGCTACATCTGCCCGTCAAACGCTGCGCCCTGCGCCAACAGCCAGTCGCAGAAAGTCTTCACCACAGGGTCATGCTGGCGCTCCGCGCGGGTGATGAGAAAGTAGCCGGGCGTGGGCAGCACCTCGGTGCCGAACGGTGCGACCAGCCGCCCGGCAGCAAGGTCGGTGGTGACCAGTGTCGAATAGCCCATCGCCACGCCGATGCCGTCGATGGCGGCCTGCAGGCAGAAGTACAGATGTTCGAGCTCCAGCGACTGCGCGGGCACCACGCGGCTGTGGTGGACAGTGGTCAGCCACTCATCCCACGCCGAGAGCCGCGCCGGGCAATGCAGGATGGTGTGGTGCTGCAGATCGGCGATCTGCGCGAGCGGCAGGTGCTCCAGCAGGCTTGGGGAGCAGACCGGAAACGCCGTCTCCGACACCACATGCGCCTTGTGCAGGCCGGTCACGTCCTGTGGCTCGCGGCGGATCACCACGTCGATGTTGGCGGGCAGGCGGCTCATGGGTTCGAGGCCGGTGCTGATCTGCACCTCGATGTGTGGGTGCAGCGCACGGAACTGCGCGAGGCGCGGGAACAGCCAGCGCATGGTGAACGTGGGCAGCGCGTTCACCCGCAGCACCTCATGCGCGCTGATGCTGCGCGAGGCCGAGGCGATGGCCGCCAGCGCCGGGCTGATCGAGTCGAGATACAGCCGCCCCTGATCGGTGAGCGCGACCGACTTGCCAAGGCGACGGAACAGCGGCACGCCCACCCATTCCTCCAGCGCCTTGATCTGATGGCTGACCGCGCCATGCGTCACCGACAGTTCGTCCGCCGCGCGCGAAAAGCTCAAAAGACGCCCTGCGGCCTCGAAGGCCCGGATCGATGTGAGCGGGGGAAGCTTGTGCATGCAGTGTGAATTTTACTAACAAGACACCCCAGTTTATATCGTTTGATTTGCACGGTGACTGCAGATTAAATTTCCATCCAGTGCAGCGATGTGAATAAATTTTTCCCTCGGAGACAGTCCCCCATGCTTTCAGGCAAACGCATTCTCGATCTCAGTTGGGTCCTCGGCGGCCCGTTCGCGGGCCAGTTGCTCGCGCAATTGGGCGCGGAGGTCATCAAGGTCGAGGCGCTCGATGGCGACTACGCGCGGCGCGTGCCGCCAGTGCTCGACTCGGGCGATACGCCGTTCTTTCTTTCAGTCAACCGGGGCAAGCAGAGCATTGCGCTCGACCTGAAATCTGCCGCAGGCAAGCAGGCGCTCGACGATATGGTGCGCGAATCCGATGCGGTGATCTACGGCTTTGCGCCATCGGTGCCCAAGCGTCTCGGACTCGATTTCGAGACGCTCAGCGCGATCAACCCGCGCATCGTTGTGGGCCAGCTCATCGGCCTGCACGACCAAGGCGAATGGGCCGACGCACCCGCGTTCGACCTGATGCTGCAGGCCATGAGCGGCGTGATGAGCATCACCGGCGAAGAAGGCGGCAAGCCGGTGCGCTTCGGCTATCAGGCGGCGGACTTGGTGGGAGGCCTCTACCTCGCGCTCGGCACCGCCGCCGCGCTTGCGAAGGTGCAAACCACGGGCCGGGGCGAGCAGGTGCAGGTCTCGCTGTTCGACGCGCAAATCGCCATGCTGACCTGGCAGGCGCAGGGCTGGCTCACCGGCGGCCCGCTGCCGCGCGCCACGGGCGCGCGCCACGCGATGATCGCGCCGAGCGACATCTACCTTGCCAAGGACGGCAAGTGGCTCGCGCTCGCGCCCACCGGCGAGCCGTTCTGGCGCAAGCTCTGCGAGACCATAGGCCGCGCTGATCTGCCCGAGGATGCACGCTTCTCGACCGGCGCGGGCCGCATCGCGAACATCGAGGCGCTGACGCAGGCGCTCGGCGACGCCATCGCTACGCGCGACTCAAACGAATGGCTGGAGATATTCAAGCAGGCGCGTGTTCCGGCGGCGCTGGTGAACAACGTCGAAGAAGCCCTCAGCCATCCGCTGACTGCTGCACGCCAAATGGTGGAAGACGTGCCACGCCCCGGCTCTACCGATGCGGTGAAACTGCTTGGCAACCCGTTCAAATTTGCGGGCATGCCCGATCTGCCCTACCCACCCGCCTTCGCCCATGACACAGCCGACGTGCTGCAGCGCGTGGCCGGGTATTCGCGCGAAAAGGTCGAGGAACTGGCGCGCAGCGGCGCGATCCGCATCGCCGAACCCGTCGCTGAAGCTGCAACAGCCTGACGAGATCCATACGCAAGGAATCACACTGATGGAACAACAGAACTACCACATCGCCAACACCACCGAGCTCGTCAGCGCCCTGCAGTCCTTTGGCGAGCGCGTCGTCACCCCGCTCGCAGCACGCCCCGCGCAGGACCAGCAATGGGCCGGGGATGCCATCCGCCAGGCCTGCCGAGAGGGCCTCTGCGGCATCGAAGTGCCCGCCGATCTGGGCGGCCTCGGTCTGCCGCTTCAAGCGCGCATCGATGCCGCGCAGACGCTCGCAGCCGTGGACTTCGGCTTCGCGTTCGGCTTCATCAACCACCACAACGCCATCTTGCGCATCGCCGAAAGCGGCTCGCGCGAGGCGCGTGACCAATACGTACCCGCAATGCTGCGCGGCGAGCTGATCGGCTGCACCGCGATGACCGAAGACGGCGCGGGCAGCGACTTCGCGGCCATAGGCATGGCGGCGACCAAGGTGGACGGCGGCTGGCGGCTCAGCGGCGCCAAGCAGTGGATCGCCAACGTGCAGGGCTGCGAACTGGCACTGGTCTTCGCGCAGACAGACACAAGCCAGGGCGCGGCGGGCATCGCCTGCTTCATCGTGCGCATCGATTCCGCGCAATGCCGCCGCATGGCCGACAAGCCCATGGACGGCATCGCCATGGGCGGCATTGGCGGCTTTGCGCTCGACGGCTATTTCGCGGCCGACAGCGATGTGCTCTACCCACCGGGCGCGGGGTTCAAGCAAGCGATGGCAGGCGTGAACAAGGCGCGGGTGCATGTGGCGGCGATGGCCGCTGGCATGCTGCGCGGCGCGCTCGCGCAAGCCACGGCGCATGCGGCCTCGCGCATGGTGTTCGGCCAGCCGGTGCTCAACCAGCAGGGACTGCGCTGGTCGCTGACAGAAGTGTCGATGACCGAGAACATCCTGCAGATGCTGATTCAACGCGCGGCGGACCTGATCGCCAGCGGAAGCGAGGATGCCGTCGAGGCCGCCGCCATGGCCAAGCTCTATGCGGGCAACGAGACGCTGGATGCCATCGCCGCCTGCATTCAGGCACTGGGCGCACGCGGCATGGCCTACGGCGAAGGCCTCACCCGCAAGCTGCTCGCGGCCAAGGCACTGTGCCTGGCCGATGGCTCCAACGAAATCATGCGTGACCGGCTCGGCGCCACGCTGGCGCAGCGCCATGCACGCAGCATGCGCTCGCAGCAGTCGTCGTCTTCAAACACGGGCGGTGTGCCAACACCGCTCGCGCAGTTCAACGCCATCCGCATCACCAAGCCGGACGGCGGCCAATACGGCGCGGTGCTCGACTCGCTGACGCAGGCCGATCTGCCCGATGGCGAGGTGCTGGTGCGCGTGAGCCACTCGACCATGAACTACAAGGACGCGCTCGCCATCACCGGCAAGTCGCCCGTGGTGCGCAAGTTCCCGATGGTGCCGGGCATCGACTTCGCGGGCGTTGTGGAAGAAAGCGCCGACCCGCGCTTTCAGCCCGGCGACGCGGTGCTGCTCAACGGCTGGGGCACGGGCGAGGTGAGCTGGGGCGGCCTCTCGCAATACGCGACCACGCGCGCCGACTGGCTGATCCGCCTGCCTGCGGGCATGAGCGCCGAGCAGGCCATGTCCATCGGCACGGCGGGCTATACCGCGATGCTCTGCGTGATGGCGCTGCAGTCGCACGGCCTCGCGCCCGAATCCGGACCGGTGCTGGTGACGGGCGCGAACGGCGGCGTGGGCAGCATCGCCATCGCTCTGCTCTCGCGCCTTGGCTTTCTGGTCACCGCATCAACCGGGCGCATGGAGGAAGCGCCGCACCTGCAGGCCCTCGGCGCAAGCGCAGTGATGGACCGTCACTCGCTTAGCGCGCAGGGCAAGCCACTGCAGAAGGAAAACTGGGCAGGTGCGGTCGACGCCGTGGGTAGCCACACGCTCGCCAATGTGCTCGCCACCATGCGCTACGGCGGCGTGGTCGCGGCCTGCGGGCTGGCGCAGGGCATGGACCTGCCCGCCTCGGTCGCGCCGTTCATTCTGCGCGGCGTCTCGCTCATCGGGGTGGACAGCGTCTACGCGCCCATGTCCCGTCGCCAGACCGCCTGGGATCGCTTGGCCGTAGAGCTGCCCGCGAGCGTGCTCGGCAGCAACACGCGCCTGATTGGCCTTTCCGAGGTCATCCCGCTAGCAAACGACCTGCTGGCCGGACGCGTGCGTGGCCGCATCGTCGTCGACGTGAACCGTTGAGCAGCCAAGCCAATCGAACACGCATTCATCACAACATCAAGGAGACAATAAATGCAACGCCACCGCTTCATCCGCAGCGCCCTCGCGCTCGCCGCCACCTGCCTTGCGCTCGGGGCCATGGCCCAGAGCAACTATCCGAGCAAGCCGATCAGGCTCATCGTGCCCTTCCCGCCGGGCGGCTCGGTGGACTATGTCGCGCGCACCATCTCGCAGAAGCTCGCCGAGAACATCGGCCAGAGCGTGGTGGTGGACAACAAGGGCGGCGCGTCCGGCACCATCGGCACCTACGAGGCCTCGCGCGCCGCGCCCGATGGCTACACGCTGCTGCTGGTGTTCGATTCGCACGCGGTCAACAGCAGTCTCTACGACATCAAGTACGACACCTTCAAGTCCTTCGACTACGTGAGCCTGATCGGCACCATGCCGATGGCGCTGGTCACCTCCAAGAAGTCGGGCTTCGCCACGGCCGACGCGCTGATCAAGGCGGCCAAGGCCAATCCCGGCCAGATCAACTACGGGTCGTCTGGCGTGGGCGGTTCCAACCATCTGCAGCCGGTGGCGTTTGCGCGCACCGCCAACGTGAAGCTCACCCATGTGCCTTATCGCGGCGGCGGCCCGATGCTGTCGGCGCTGCTCGGCGGCGAGGTGGACATGGTGATCGGCAGCCTACCCACCGTCATCAACTACGCCAAATCCGGTCAGGCCAATGTGGTGGCCATCGGCACCAAGGAGCGCATCAAGCAGTTGCCTGATCTGCCGACCATCGACTCCGCCGTGCCCGGCTATACCGCGCAGTCCTGGGTCGGGATGATGGCCCCGGCCGGCCTGCCCAAGCCGGTACTGCAGCATGTGCAGGCGGCCCTGCAGAAGACGCTGGCCGACCCCGCCGTCAAGACCAAGATGGAGAACGACGGCTTCAACATCGTCGGCAGCAGCCCTGCGGAATTCGAGAGCATGGTGCGCACCGAGTCCAAGCGCTGGGCCGAGATCATCAAGGCAGAGAACATCAAGGTGGAGTGATTGGCGGCGGTCTTTCGCCACCCCGTCTCCTGCACTCATCCTCGCGGCGCCCCGGCGGAACACCCTCCGGCGGGGCGCCGCCTTGCTTTGGAGCGGGCTTTTTTCAAAATTCCCACCCCGGTTTGCGCGCGTCCTGTGATCTGAAACAAATCCCCAAATAGCCATGCCCTCACGATCAGGGCATCAGCAATTGATGATTTCATTTCCGTAAATCAATTTCGATTAGTAGAATTTCGATTTTCGCTCCCGGAGACACACCATGAACGCCGTCCCATCCCCCGCCCTGCTCAAGAAGCTGCCCGCCCCGGCCGCCATCCAGCAACTGCACCACTACGCCTACAAGGCCCGCGACGCCGAGGAAACGCGGCATTTCTACGAGGACATCCTCGGCCTGCCGCTCTATCACATCATCCAGAGCGACTACGTGCCGTCCACGGGCGAGTACTGCCCGTACACCCACTTCTTCTTCCGCCTGCAAGACGGCTCATTCATCGCGTTCTTCGACATCGGTGACGACGAGAAGCCCCTGCCCTCGCCCAACACGCCCCTGTGGGTGAACCACATCGCCTTCCGCGTGGACACGGTGCAGGACCTCGAAACGACCAAGGCACGCCTGCAGGCCCATGGCGTCGAGGTGCTGGGCATCACCGACCACCACATCTTCAAGAGCATCTATTTCTTCGACCCGAACGGCATCCGCCTTGAACTGTCCGCACAGCTCGCGGGCGAGGCGTTGATGGCGCGCGAAAGCCGCTCGGCCCACGCGCGCCTGGCAGAGTGGACCGAGCGCAAGCAGCAATGGCGCAAGGAGCGCGCGGCGGGCTCGAACGTCGTGCCGCTCAAGCCGCAGGCCAATGACAGGCCCGAGTTCGTACCGCCGCCAAAGCCCTGATCAGCGGTACATTCACCTGCGGCAAGGGCCGCAATCCCTGCAGAACCGGAGGAGGCGCACGAAAAGAATAAAATGGCGTGAACCCCTCCGACCATTGCCACAACGGCATCCCACGGGATGCCGTTTCTATTTGCATTGCCATGAGCGACAACAAGATTGCACAACCCGGCCTCGACAGCCTCTCCAAATCCTTCGAACCCGCCGCCATCGAGGCCCATTGGGGACCCGAGTGGGAAAAACGCGGCTACGGCAACGCGGGCTACCGCGGCACCGGCGCGCCGAATGCAGAGTCCGTCGAAGAACACAAGAACTTCGCCATCCAGCTACCACCACCGAACGTGACCGGCACGCTGCACATGGGCCATGCGTTCAACCAGACGATCATGGATTCCCTCACGCGCTACTACCGCATGAAGGGCTTCAACACCGCCTGGGTGCCGGGCACTGACCATGCGGGCATCGCCACGCAGATCGTGGTGGAGCGCCAATTGCAGGAGCAAGGCGTGAGCCGCCATGACCTCGGCCGTCCGCAGTTCGTAGAAAAGGTCTGGGAGTGGAAGGAGCACAGCGGCAACACCATCACCACACAGATGCGCCGCATGGGCGACACCGTGGACTGGACGCGTGAATACTTCACCATGGACGACAAGCTCTCCAAGGTGGTGACCGACACCTTTGTGCGCCTGTACGAACAGGGCCTGATCTACCGTGGCAAGCGCCTGGTGAACTGGGACCCGAAGCTGCAATCCGCCGTGTCCGATCTGGAAGTGGAAAACGAGCAGAAGGATGGCTCGCTGTGGCACATCGCCTATCCGCTGTCCGACAAATCCGGCCAGCTGGTGGTCGCGACGACGCGCCCTGAAACCATGCTCGGCGACGTGGCCGTGATGGTTCACCCCGAAGACGAGCGCTACAAGCACCTCATCGGCCAGACCGTGACGCTGCCACTGGTGGGCCGTGAAATCCCGATCATTGCGGACGACTACGTGGATCGCGAATTCGGCACCGGCGTGGTGAAGGTCACGCCTGCGCACGACAACAACGACTATGCCGTGGGCCAGCGCCACAAGCTGCCGATGATCGGCGTGCTCACGCTCGAAGCCACCATCAACGACAACGCGCCCAAGAAGTACCGTGGCCTGAACCGCTTCGTGGCCCGCAAGGCCATCGTGGCCGATCTGGAAGCGCTCGGCCTGATGGTCGAGATCAAGAAGCACAAGCTGATGGTGCCGATCTGCACGCGCACCGGCGAAGTGATCGAGCCCATGCTGACCGACCAGTGGTTCGTCGCCATGACCAAGGTGGGCGAAGGCGATGCGACCGGCAAGTCCATCGCCGAAAAAGCCATCGACGCCGTGGCCAGCGGTGAGGTAAAGTTTGTGCCCGAAAACTGGGTGAACACCTACAACCAGTGGATGAACAACATCCAGGACTGGTGCATCTCGCGCCAGCTCTGGTGGGGCCATCAGATTCCGGCGTGGTACGACGAAGATGGCAACTGCATCGTCGCCCGCAACGAAGCCGAGGCACAGGCCAAGGCCCCAGGCAAGAAGCTCACGCGCGATGCGGACGTGCTCGACACCTGGTACTCCTCCGCCCTCGTGCCCTTCAGCACCATGGGCTGGCCTGAACAAGGCGAAGCCGCCGATTCCGACTACAACCTCTACCTGCCCTCCTCGGTGCTGGTGACGGGCTACGACATCATCTTCTTCTGGGTCGCCCGGATGATCATGATGACCACCCACTTCACGGGCCGCGTGCCGTTCAAGCATGTGTACATCCACGGTCTGGTACTGGATGCGCAGGGCAAGAAGATGTCGAAGTCTGAAGGCAATGTGCTCGACCCGGTCGATCTGATCGATGGCATTTCGCTGGAACCATTGCTCGACAAACGCGTGCAAGGCCTGCGCCGCCCTGAGACCGCGCCCAAGGTGCGCACCAATACGCAAAAAGAATTCCCCGAAGGCATTCCAGCGTATGGCGCAGACGCGCTGCGTTTCACCTTCGCCGCGCTCGCCACGCTGGGCCGTTCGATCAACTTCGACAGCAAGCGCTGCGAGGGCTACCGCAACTTCTGCAACAAGCTCTGGAACGCCAGCAAGTTCGTGCTGATGAACTGCGAAGGCTATGACTGCGGCCTACAGGAACACACCAAAGAACAATGTCAGCCCGGCGGCGAATTCGCGGGCTATATGCACTTCAGCCAGGCAGATCGCTGGATTTCGTCGGTGCTGCAGAAGACCGAAGCCGAAGTCACCAAGGGCTTCACCGAGTATCGCCTCGACAACGTGGCCAACACGATCTACGACTTCGTGTGGAACGAGTTCTGCGACTGGTATCTGGAAATCGCCAAGGTGCAGATCCAGACCGGCAACGAAGCACAGCAACGCGCCACGCGCCGCACGCTGATTCGCACGCTCGAAGCCATCCTGCGCTTGGCGCACCCGATCATTCCGTTCGTGACGGAAGAGCTGTGGCAGAAGGTTGCTCCGGTGGCCGGCCTGCCAGGCGAATCGGTGGCGATTGCGCGCTACCCGGAAGCCCAGCTCGCCAAGATCGATGAGACATCGATCGCCTACGTCGGCCGCATCAAGCAGATGGTGGACTCCTGCCGCACGCTGCGCGGCGAGATGGGCGTATCGCCCGCGCTGCGCCTGCCGCTGTTGGCCGTTGCAAGCTCTACGGCGGATGCCCAGTTCCTGCGCGACAATGCCGCCGTGCTGCAAAACCTGGCCAAGCTCAGTGAAGTGAAGGTGTTCGACGACGAAGCCGCCTGGGCCGCCGAAGCGCAGAACGCACCGGTTGCCATCGTTGGCGATGCGCGTCTGGCGATGTTCGTTGAAGTGGATGTGGCAGCTGAGAAGATTCGCCTCGGCAAGGAAGCCACGCGCCTTGAAGCCGAAATTGCCAGCTCCGAAAAGAAGCTCGGCAACGAGGCCTTCGTCGCCAAGGCCCCGGCCGCCGTGCTCGAACAGGAGCGCACCCGCGTGTCCGAAAAGACCGCCACGCTTGCCCGCATCAAGGAGCAGTTGGCCCGCCTGGGCTGATATGCTCGGGTTGATTCCGCTACCGTGAAGCAACAAAAAGGCGCAGCAACCACTGCGCCTTTTTTCCAGATTTCGATTGAAGGTTCTCTCGCATGACCAACAACACCCGCGTTCGCAAAGCCGTTTTCCCTGTGGCCGGTCTCGGCACCCGTTTTCTGCCCGCCACCAAGGCATCGCCCAAGGAAATGCTGCCGGTGGTCGACAAGCCGCTGATTCAATATGCCGTGGAAGAGGCCTACGAAGCCGGCATCCGCGACATGATCTTCGTGACCGGCCGTAGCAAGCGCGCCATCGAAGACCATTTCGACACCGCGTACGAACTTGAGAACGAGCTCGAAAACGCGGGCAAGAACGCCATGCTCGATCTGGTTCGCAGCATCAGCCCGGCGGACATGAACTGCTTGTTCGTGCGCCAGCCGCGCTCGCTCGGCCTCGGCCACGCGGTGCTCTGCGCCGAGCCGCTGGTGGGCAACGAGCCCTTCGCTGTGCTGCTGGCCGATGACCTGATGCGCGGCGAGCCCGGCGGCCCCGGTGTGATGAAGCAGATGACCACCGCCTTCCAGAAACAGGGCCGCTCGCTGCTGGCCGTGCAGGAAGTACCGCTCGAGCAGACCAAACGCTACGGCATCGTCAAGGGCGAGGCCGCTGGCGGCCCGCTGATGCGCATCGATGAAATCGTCGAGAAGCCCGCTCCTGAAAAGGCTCCTTCGCGCATGGGCGTAGCTGGCCGCTATGTGCTCACGCCCGCCATCTTTGAAGAAATCCGCAACCAGCCCAAGGGCGCTGGCGGCGAAATCCAGCTCACCGACGCGATTGGCCGCCTGATGTCCAACGAGACCGTCTACGCATTCCAATACACCGGTCGCCGCTACGACTGCGGCAGCAAAGAAGGCTTTTTGGAAGCAACTGTCGATCTGGCACTTCAGCACCCGGATGTCGGCTCAAGCTTTCGCGAATATCTGAAAACACTGGACCTCTGATCATCAGCGCGTTCACCCTGTTTCGCCTCATGATGCACCCCGCGTCATGAGGCGAATTTCTTGGCCCCCGCCACGCACAGCACCACGGCCAGCGTCACGAACAGCATGGCCGCGCTCACTTGCTCGTGCAGCAAGGCGGCAGCGAGCGCAAGGCCCAGAAACGGCTGCAGCAATTGCAACTGCCCCACCGCCGCAATGCCGCCCTGCGCCAGTCCGCGATACCAGAACACAAAGCCGAGAAACATGCTGAACAGCGCCACGTAAGCGAGGCTCAGCCAGCCCGGCACACTCACCGCATCCAGCCGCGCGGGCCACCACCAGAGTGCCGCCAAAGCCATCACCGGCAGCGACAGCACCAACGCCCACGCGATCACCTGCCAGCCGCCGAGCGTGCGCGCCAGCCGCCCGCCCTCGGCATAGCCGAGCCCGCAGAGCACGATGGCCAGCAGCATCAGCGCATCACCGATGGGTGCAGCCGTCACGCCCTCGCGCAACGCAAAACCTGCTACCAGTGCGCTGCCGATCAGCGAAAACACCCAGAACACGGGCCGTGGCCGCTCGTCGCCGCGCAACACGCCGAACACCGCCGTCGCCAGCGGCAACAGACCGATGAACACGACGGAATGCGCCGAGGTCACATGCTGCAGCGCGAGCGCCGTGAGCAACGGAAAGCCCACCACCACGCCCGCCGCCACCACGGCCAGCGAGCACCATTGCGCGCCCTGCGGCCAACGTTCGCGGCGCAGCAGCACGATGGCGAGCGCCAGCAAACCCGCGATGCTCGCACGCGCCACGGTCAGAAACAGCGGATCGAAATCCTGCAGCGCCAGCCGCGTCGCGGGCAGCGAGCCGCTGAAGATCACCATGCCGATCATGCCGTTCCACCACCCGCTGGAAGCTGCGCCGTTGCGCCTCGAGTCGTCCATCATCAGCCCCATTGAATCCCGCAAAAGCTGCGTATGCGACGCATGCTAAATCCGTAATTCAATACAATCAAAAAATTGTCATGGATACATTGCACAATGACCGATCTCCGCACCCACACCCGCTACAAGTCGCTCGTGGACCAGTTCGCGCAGGACATCCGTTCGGGTCTATTGCCCGCAGGCACGCGCCTGCCCACGCACCGCAAGCTCGCGGCAAAGCACGGGCTCGCCTTGGTCACCGCCACGCGCATCTATGCCGAGTTGCAGGCCATGGGGCTCGTGAGCGGCGAAGCGGGGCGCGGCACCTTCGTGAAGGATTTGTCGCTGCCGCTGGGCCTCGGCGTGGACTATCCGGCGCAGGCCCCGGATCATGCCGACCTCACCTTCAACAGCCCGTTGATCGCAGGCCAGACCGAGCTGCTGCGCACCACCCTGCGCCAGCTCGCGAACTCGGGCGATCTCGAATCGCTGCTGCACTACCAACCGCATGCGGGCAAGCCCCAGCACCGCGCCATCCTCGCCGCGCACCTGCGCACGCGCGGCCTGCAGGTCGATGCGTCGCGGCTGCTGTTCGTCGATGGCGCGCAGCATGGACTCACGGTCACCGCCATGGCGCTGCTCAAGCCCGGCGACGTGGTTGCGGTCGATGCCCTCACCTATCCCGGCTTCAAGCTGCTGGCCGAATCACTGCGATTGGAACTGCTGCCGATTCCCCCGTCAGGCAACGGCCCCGACATGAAGGCGCTGGAAGCGCTCTGCGCACGTCGCAAGGTGCGTGCGATCTACGCCATGCCCACGATGCACAATCCGCTTGGCTGGGTGATCAGCCTCACGCGCAGGCAAAAGCTCATCGCCATCGCCCGCATACATGGTCTCGTGATCATCGAGGACGCCGCCTATGCGTTTCTGGCGGATGCGCCGCCACCGCCGCTAGCCGCGCTCGCGCCCGACATCACGGTCTATGTGAGCGCGCTCTCCAAAAGCATCGCCACAGGCCTGCGCGTGGGCTTCATCGCAGCGCCCGAGCCGCTACTGCCGAAGCTTGAGCGCGGCATCCGTGCGACCACCTGGAACACTGCAGCCGTCATGACCGCTATCGGCTGCCGCTGGCTGGAAGATGGCACGATTGAACAATTGGAAGCAGGAAAGCGCGAGGATGCAGCCGCGCGCCAGGCCATCGTGACCGAGGTATTCGACAGCATGCGCCTGCAGCGCCATCCGCACTCGTACTTTGTCTGGATTCCACTCTCCGAGGACCTGCGCCCCGATCAGGTGGCAAGCGCCCTGCTGCGCCAGCGCATCGCGGTATCGACCGCCGAGCCCTATGCGACCACCCCATCCACGCCGCGCGCACTGCGGCTGGCGCTGGGCTCGATTCCGCTTGCCCAACTGCGCGCCGCCTTGATCACGGTGCGCGAAGCCATCGCGTATGGATGATGGCCGTCGCACAAAAAAGAAGCACACAACCCGCGTGAGTCAGCTATTCATGGTTCCTCGCACAGCGCACAAAACTGGCGCGCCCCATGCGAGAGTAGCCGCGCAAGGGCCGCCCCGCAGCGCTGGCTGCGGCCCCCTCCCGCGAAGCGAGAGAGGGGGAAGGCGCGAAGCGACTCAGGGGGTGATCACCTACGCTTGAGAATATGAACGAACTCGTCACCCACCGCCTGCTGCTCGACCAGCTCGTTGCCAGTCTGCTTGGCGAATGCCTGAAAGTCGCGCATCGAGCCGGTGTCGGTCGACACCACCTTGAGCAACTGACCGCTCGCCAATTCAGCCAGTGCCTTCTTGGCTCGCAGAATGGGCAGCGGACAGTTCAGGCCACGCGCGTCCACTTCCTTGTCTACTTGAATATCCATGTTTCAATTCACTCAATTTTTGGGAGCATCAGGCTCACCCAGCCCACGACGACGCTCCGCGTTTTCCTCATCGGTGAAAAACACCGGCTCGTAGCCGCGTGATTTCAACCAGTCCGCGAGCGCGTAGCCCGTGCCCGCAGGCCAGCACTTGAGCTCGCCCAGATTCACGAACTGGTAGTCCACCAGCTCGGGCGAGAGCTTCACCTCGCCCTCAGCCACCACGTGATACGCGATGATCACCTGATTCATCCGCAGGAACTCGTAGGCCCCCACGATGGAGCAGCTGCGCACGTCGAGATTGGTCTCTTCCTTCACCTCGCGCGCGATACCTTCCTTGGGCGACTCTCCAGCCTCCATGAAGCCAGTGATCAGCGCGAACATCTTCGGCGGCCACATCGCGTTGCGCGCGAGAAGGACCTGCCCATTCACCTCGACGATGGCGGCGAGCACCGGCGTCGGATTGTTCCAGTGCGTGAAGCCGCAGGCTGCGCAACGCAGGCGCTCCTTGATGCCCCCGTCTTCCATCATCGGCATGAGCTCGAGTTCGTTCGCGCAGTTGGGACAGAAGCGGGTTTCGTGAGGCATGTGGAATCTCGTGGTGAAGGTCGGTCGTTCAGTGCGTCAACGTCAGGCCGGGAATACGCCCGTCGACAGATAACGGTCGCCGCGATCGCACACCACAAAGACAATGGTCGCGTTCTCTTCACGCTCGCTGATCTGCTGCGCCACATGGCATGCACCTGCTGCAGAGATGCCCGCAAAAATGCCTTCCTCGCGCGCCAGACGGCGCGCCATGTCCTCGGCATCATCCTGCGTCACGTAGACCAGCTCATCGACCAGTGACGCATCGTAGATCTTGGGCAGATATTCCTCGGGCCACTTGCGGATGCCCGGAATGCGCGAGCCCTCGGTCGGCTGCGCTCCGATGATCTTCACGTTCGGGTTCTTTTCCTTGAGGAACTTCGCCACGCCGGTGATCGTGCCGGTCGTGCCCATCGCGCTCACGAAGTGCGTGATGCGGCCACCCGTCTGTTCCCACAGCTCGGGCCCGGTCGTCTCATAGTGCGCACGCGGATTGTCCTGATTGGCGAACTGATCGAGCACCACGCCCTTGCCTTGCTTGACCATGGTGTCCGCCAAATCACGCGCGTACTCCATGCCACCGCTCTTGGGTGTGAGGATCAGCTCGGCGCCGTATGCCTTCATGGTCTGAGCGCGCTCGATGGACAGGTCCTCGGGCATGATCAGCACCATGCGGTAGCCCTTGATCGCCGCCGCCATCGCCAGCGCGATGCCGGTGTTGCCGGAGGTCGCCTCGATCAGCGTGTCACCGGGCTTGATCTCTCCGCGCTCCTCCGCGCGGCGGATCATCGACACCGCAGGCCGGTCCTTCACCGATCCCGCAGGGTTGTTGCCCTCGAGCTTGCCAAGAATCACATTGCCGCGTGCGGCATTGTTTTGCGCTCCAATACGTTGCAGCGCAACCAGCGGAGTGTGGCCGATTGCGTCCTCGATGGTCGGGTAGGAATTCATACCCCAATACTGTGCCATAATTCGAGCTTCCAAGAATTTCCGTAGCACTCATAGCCCGAGTGGTGGAATTGGTAGACGCAGCGGACTCAAAATCCGCCGCCGCAAGGCGTGCCGGTTCGATTCCGGCCTCGGGCACCACAGCGTTAACGCTGGACTCATGAACATGCTGCCACCCGGCCTGCCCTTCGATTCCGAGGCGCAGGCTTTTTTGTTGGTTTCGGGCCTGTCGGCATCCCCTTGCTGGTGAGCTTTTCGCACCACCACCGATCTCGGACGCCAAAGGAAAAAGGACCACTTCGCATGCAAGCGCACACCTGTCCCGACATCCCCACCGAATCCACCACACCCCAGACCTTCAGCGACGCCGAACGTGCCGCCGTCTACCGCGCCATCCACGAGCGCCGCGACATGCGCCACTTCAGCGGTGGCAGTGTGTCCGACGAAACGCTACTGCGTTTGCTGCGTGCAGCCCACCACGGACCCAGCGTGGGCTTCATGCAGCCCTGGCGCTTCATCCGCGTAAAGAACAAAGCGTTGCGCGAGGGCATCCACACGCTCGTCGAGCAGGAGCGCAAGCACACTGCAGAGGCTCTGGGCGAGCGCAAGGACGATTTCATGAAACTCAAGGTCCAGGGCGTACTCGATGCAGCCGAGGTACTGGTCGTGGCGATGCCGCCCGGCCGCGAGGCCCATGTGTTCGGTCGTCGTACCCTGCCCGAAATGGATATCGCCAGCACCGCCTGCGCCATCCAGAACCTCTGGCTCGCCGCGCGTGCAGAGAATTTGGGCATGGGCTGGGTATCGCTGTTCGATCCCGCTGCACTGGCGCAACTGCTGCAGATGCCCGACGGCGCACATCCGCTGGGTGTGCTATGCCTTGGGCCGGTCTCGGAGTTCTACACGCGGCCCATGCTCGAACAGGAAAAATGGGCCGCCCGCGCACCGCTACAGCAGATGCTGATGGACGACGTCTGGGCGCAGGAGAGCAGTCTGGATGCGGGCGGCAGCAACGCAAGCGCTCGCTGACATCAACACAACGCCGAAGTTGAACAAAATCCGTCGATTTGCGACACCTTGAACGCAGCGCATCAAGGGAGCTGGAGATACTGCGTTGGCAGATGCACACCCCGCAAAATCTCGTCATTCAGACTCCATCAATCCCGCCCTGCACGGCGCACATGACTCCAGTCAAGACATCGTGTATGATCGATTCAGTCAGAACTGATCACAATTCGTCATTTATCACAAATCACTGAGTTCAGTTCCTCAAGAATGCTAGCCAGAGAGCCCAAAGCTCTCAGGTCTCAAAGCCGCCTTAGTGCGGCTTCTTTTTTGACTGTGCACTACACCGGCAGATGCCCGTCCAGCCAACGGTCGACCCGGTCCACCCCAAGACCAGCGAATGGTTTTTGCACCGCAACGATGTACACCCGATCATAGAAATCCAGCACCGGGCTGAGCTGGCAATAGATCTGGTCGGCTTCGAGCGACGTCGCCACCGCATATACGTTGTGGGAGAGCCGAGACCAGCTAGGGAACTCGTGCAGGATTTTCACGATCGCGGTGCGATTCACTTCCGATACCAGTTCGTAAGTAACAAGAAAAACAGTCATACCCTCTCCCAACGTCTCAACTGGGTAGGGATATGCTAACTAATTGTTACCAGCGCCGATAGTAAAGATTTAAAACCCTTGCCATCTCATGGCGTATGCACATCTACTCGCAGTAGTCACTATCGCACTCATTTTTCATGAAATGCCACCGGCGAGTGCCAGCCCGCTGGATCACATAGGAAAACATTGATTGCCCGCTACAAATCGCATGTCGACACTTGCAGCCCTATGAACACCTCTTCCAACCACTCCAGCGCAGGCCCGCTTCGCGGGGTTCGCATTCTCGATCTGGCCACGGTGCTGGCGGCTCCGTTTTCGTCCACACTGTGCGCCGATCTGGGGGCCGAGGTCATCAAGATCGAGCTGCCCGACGGCAATGATTCGTTGCGCGGTCTGGCACCGGTGACGCCCAAGCATGCGTTGTTCTGGAAGGTCACGAATCGCGGAAAAAAAGCCATCTCGCTCGACATCCGCAAGCCCGAGGGCAAGGCACTGCTCCTCAAGCTGCTGGCGCAAAGCGACGTGCTGGTCGAAAACTTCCGCTCCGGCACGCTCGCGCGTTGGGGGCTGGATTTCGAGACGCTCCAGCGCGCCAATCCGAAGATCATCGTGCTGCGCCTCACGGGCTTCGGGCAGACCGGGCCCTATGCCGCACGGCCCGGCTTTGCGCGCATCTTCGAGGCCATGAGCGGCTTCGCGCATCTGACCGGCGAAGCCGACGGCCCGCCCCAGCACATGAACTATCCGCTCGGCGATGTGGTCAGCGGCGTGTTCGGCGCGTTCGCGATTGCGGCAGCGATTGCCGAGCAACGCGGAAGCGACACGCCAGAAGCGCGCGAGATCGATCTGTCGGCCACCGAGGCCATGCTGCGCCTGCTCGACCCGCTGCCAGTGGAGTACGAGCATCAGGGCATCACCCGCGAGCGTGCGGGTTCACGCGCCACCTACACGGCGCCGTCCAACATGTACCGCAGCGCCGATGGCGTGTGGATGACGCTGGTGGGATCGTCCGACGCGATCTTCAAACGCCTCGCGCAGGCCATGGACATGCCGGGGCTTGCGAGCGATCCGCGCTTCGCGAACAACCCGCTGCGCGTGCAGCATCTTGAGGCGCTCGACGGCACCATCGCCGACTGGTTCGCAGCCCGCGACTTCGACACGATCAGCGCCGCGCTCACCCAATGCGAGGTGCCGTTCAGCAAGGTCTACAGCATCAAGGACGTGATGGAAGACCCACACTTTCAGGCGCGCAAGGCCATCATCCGCATCCCCGACACTGAACTCGGCAGCGTGCCCGCGCCCTGCGTCGTTCCACGGTTCAGCGGCCATGAGGTAAATATTGAAGCCACCGGCCCGCACACAGGTCAGCACAACGGTGACGTCTACGCGCGCCTTGGTCTGGCGGCCGCAGATCTGGATCGTCTCAAGGCCGATGGAGTGATCTGATTTCAGCGCACATCAGCTATCTTGCCCAGCCGGGGGCAACCTCATGCCAATAGCGCTTTCAACCATGCGGACCATCGCGCGCAACTCGTAGCCCACCTCGCGCGCCCGCGCCATGCGCTGGCTTTCCTCGGTCAGCAGCGAGCAACTGAACACAATCAGCTCGCCGTTGAGCGGCTTGGACATGGGGACGGCCACCGCGACACGGCGCGGATCATACGCGCCGCGATTGACGCAGAAGCCGTGGCGCTGCACATGGGCTGTGGCTTTCTCGATCTCCGTCATGTTGGCATCGACGAAGTCCGGGTTCTGCAGCCGCAGCTTGTTGAGTACCGCCTTGCGCTGGTTTGCATCCACCGCAGCAAGCCACGCCCTGCCGCCCGCCGATGCGACGAGCGGCAGGGTCGAGCCAATGTCGACCAGCGGCGTTCCCGCATCGATCTCGCGCGCCGAATCCAGATAGGCGATGCAGTCGCGGTCGCGCACGCAGATCGACACCGTGCCGCGCACTCGCTCGCCGAGTTCCCGCATGAACGAGCGCGCCACCTGCCGGATATGCAGGCTCGCAAGCAACGGATAGCCCAGCGCGAGCACTGCCGTGTCGAGCGAATAGCCATTGCGCGCGCCCTCGCGGCGCAGATACCCGAGCTCGATCAGCGTGAACGCGAGGCGCGATACCGTGGCCTTGTTGAGGCCCGTGATCGCCACCAGTCCCGCGTTCGTGAGCACCGGCTGTGATGTGGAAAACGCGAGCAGGATCTGCATGCCGCGCGCCAGCGTCACGGTGAACTGATCATCTACCTCACTCAAGGTCAGTTCGTTCATGTCAGACACCACTTTTCTCGCTCTGCCGCTGCAGGCGCTCGATGCCGACAGCCGTTTTCTTGAGCATCGGTCCCACGCTTCGCGCCACCTGCGCCGCGCTCATGCGACTGCTCAGCACGCCGCAGTTGAGCATGATCAGCTCGCCCCGAAAACGCTCCTTGAGCGGCACGGCCACGGCATTCACATCGGGTCGGAAATTACCAAGCGACACGCAGTAGCCCTTGTTCGCGAGATCGTCGATGGCGGTGTTGATGGTCACGCGCACGGCCCTCGCCGTCACCTTGTGCTCGCGCGCTAGCCACTCCATGGCGTTGTCCCGTTCCTCATCATCGCACGCCGCAAGCCAGGCCCGGCCCACGGCGGTATCGAGCAACGGCAGCGTCGCGCCGATGTCGGGCCTGAAATCCCCTGCGTCGTGCGCGCGTGTGGTCTCCACATAGATGATGGATGCACGGTGGCGCAGGCCCAGCGACACCGTGCCGCCGGTCTGGTCGGCCAGGCTCTGCATCAGCGGCCGCGCAATCTGCCGCACGGTGAGGTGCGCCATCAGCGGATGGCCGATGGACAGCGATGCCGCACCCAACCGGTAGCGCCGCGCCTCCTGATCAAAACGCAGCAGGCCGATGAGCTCCAGCGTGTAGCTCAGGCGCGAGACCGTGGCCTTGGACAGACCCGATTTGCGCGCCAATTCGCCATTGGACAACGAGGGTTCGAACGGCGTGAAGCAGCGCAGCAGCGCAAGCCCATGGGCTAGCGTAGTGGCGAAGCGTTGATCCTGCGAACGTGCATCCAAGGGATTCTCCGGAGTTCAGTTTGAGTAATATATCAAAACCACCAGCCGCACCCAGTGCGGCTTGGCGGATCATTCCACGCTATTAGGAGACATCTCATGAAAGCATTGATCCGCAACGTCACCCTCGCCTGCCTGGCCGCTGTCAGCTGCCTTCCAGCGCTGGCCGACAGCTATCCAAGCAAGCCCGTCAAGGTGATCGTTCCGTACGCCGCTGGCGGCGGCACGGACATCGTCGCGCGCCTGATCGCACAGAAGCTCGGCGAGCGCCTTGGCCAGTCCTTCATCGTGGAGAACAAGTCAGGCGCGGCGACGCAGGCCGGCACGGTCGTGGTCGCCAAGTCGCCGAATGACGGCTACACCCTGCTCATGGGCACAGCCAACCTCGCCACCAACGTGCCGCTGTTCAAGAAGCTGCCCTACGACGCGAACAAGGACCTGGCTCCAATCTCGCTGATCACCAAGGTGCCGGTCTATCTGTTCGTGGCCAGCAACTCGCCGATCAAGAGCGCCAAGGACGTGGTCACCCAGTCCAAGGCCAACGCCGACGGGCTCTCGTGGGCCTCGGCGGGCGTGGGCAGCATTCCGAATCTGGCCGGTGAGCTGTTCCGCATGAAGACACAGGCGAACATGACGCACATCCCCTACAAGGGCAGCTCGGAATCGGTCGTGTCGGTCGCCGGTGGGCAGACCGCCTTCGCCTTCGACAACCTGCCGCCGTTTGCGGGACAGGTCAAAGCGGGCAAGGTCAAGCCGATTGCCGTGTCCCTGCCCCAGCGCAGCAAGCTCACGCCCGACGTGCCCACGCTGATGGAGCTGGGCATTCCGGTAGAGGCCTATTCGTGGTGGGGCATGCTTGCGCCCGCGGGCACACCGACTGCCATCATCGACAAGCTGAACAAGGAAATCGTCGCCATCGTCAAGGAGCCCGATGTGCAAGCGCGCTTCGAGCAACTGGGCATTGAAGGCGTGGGCGGCACACCGGCCGAGTTCAGCGCACACATCAAGGCGGAAACCACCAAGTGGTCCGAAGTGGTCAAGGCCGTCGGCATCCAGCCGGAATGAGCGCCATGCAGTCACTCCCCGAGCAGACTTATCAAGCGTTTCGGCTGCATGCCGAAGGCGAACGTGCGGCAGGCCGATTCGAGCGCCTGCCGATCACCGCGCCGCAGGCAGGACAGGTGCTCATCCGCGTGCGCTACTCCAGCATCAACTACAAGGATGCGCTCGCATCGCACGGGCTCAACGCCATCATCCGCGACTTCCCGCGCGTGGGCGGCATCGATCTCACGGGCGTGGTGGAGCAGTCCGCAGATGCGCGCTGGAAGTCCGGCGACGAGGTCATCGTCCACGGCTTCGGCATTGGCGTGCAGACCGATGGTGGGCATGCGCAATACGCACTCGTGCAAGCCGATCATGTGATGGCCTTGCCGCACGGCCTCAGCCTGCTCGACGCCGCAACCGTCGGCGTCGCGGGCTACACCGCAGGTCTCTCGCAATACTGCATGGAGCTCAACGGCCTGCATCCTGCCATGGGCTCGGTGCTCGTGACCGGAGCGACCGGCGGTGTGGGCAGCATGGCGATCCATCTGCTCGCGGCCAGTGGCTACGAGGTCACCGCGATGAGCGGCAAGCCCAGCGAAGCCGTGTATCTCGAGGGGCTCGGCGCACGCCAGATCATCGGCCGCATCGCCGCAGATGCCGACCCCAAGCCGCTGCTCAAAGGCCAGTGGGCCGGAGCCATCGACTCCGTCGGCGGCGACACGCTGGCCTGGCTCACCCGCACCATGCTGCCCGAGGGCGTGATCGCCTCGTTCGGCAACGCTGCGGGGGCGCAGCTCAACACGACGGTGCTGCCCTTCATTCTTCGCGGCATCAAGCTGCTGGGCATCAACGCCAACAGCCCCATGGCCACGCGCGAGCGGGTCTGGCAGCGCATTGCAGAGACGGCAAACAGCGAACAACTCGGCGCCCTGCGCCACGAAATCGCGCTCGCCGATCTGCCCACGTGGCTGGACAAAACCCTCAACGGACAGGTTCGCGGGCGCACCGTGATCCGCATGGATTGAAAGCACACATCATGATTCGCGATTCAAAGCAAATCGAGCAACTGCTCGCCCAGACCCGCAGCTTCGTGCGCGAGGTCGCCATTCCGCATGAGGAACAGGTCGAGCGCGAGGACTGCATTCCCGAACCCGTGGTCGATCAGATGCGCGCAGCGGGCTTTTTCGGCTGGTCCATCCCCGAGGCGTATGGCGGCCTCGGTCTCACCTCGGAAGAACTGTGCCTCGCCAACATGGAACTTTCGCAATGCGCCGTGGCTTACCGAGCGCGCTGCGGCACCAACACCGGCATCGGCACCGAAGGCCTGATCCAGGACGGCACAGAAGCACAGAAGCGCGAGCTGCTGCCGCGACTTGCGACGGGTGAACTGACCTCGTGCCTCGCGGTGACCGAGCCCGATGCGGGCTCCGACCTGCTCGGCCGCCTCGCCAGCACCGCCACGCGTACTGCCAATGGCTATGTGCTCAACGGCACCAAGCGCTTCATCACCAACGCGCCGATTGCCGATCTGTTCACCGTGCTCGCGCGCACCGGCGACGCGAGTGAAGGCTCGCGCAGCACCACGAGCTTTCTGGTGATGAGGGGCACGAAGGGCCTGTCCACCGGCATACCGCATCGCAAGATGGGCCAGGAAGGCTCGCCGGTTTCCGAGGTCTATCTGAATGATTGCGAAGTGCCCGAAAGCGCCATCCTCGGCGGCGAGCCGGGGCGCGGTTTTGCATCGGTGATGAAGGCACTGAACAAGCAACGCATCAACCTCGCGTCGCTGTGCATCGGCCCCGCGATCCGCCTGCTCGACGAGGCGCTCGCGCACTCACGCAAGCGCCAACAGTTCGGCAAGGCCATCGGCGAGTTCCAACTGGTGCAGGCCATGCTGGCCGACTGCAAGGTCGAGATCGAGGCCGCCAAGGCCCTGATTCTCGACACCGCACGCAAGCGCGACGCGGGCGAGGACGTGACCATGGAGGCCTCCATGTGCAAGTACTACGCCTCCGAAGTCGCGGGCCGTGTGGCCGACCGCGTGGTGCAGATCTTCGGTGGCGGTGGCTACTGCGACGACATCGGCGGCTCCGTGCCGCGTCTGTATCGCGACGTGCGGCTGTTCCGGCTCTACGAGGGCACAAGCCAGATCCATCAACTGAACATCGCCAAGCATCTGCTCAAGTGATGTGAACTGGCTGCACGGCTTCAATCGCTCTTGTAGCCAGTCGCTTTGACGATGGGTGCCCAGTGGGCATTCAATCGTTGACGCAGCTGAGTCACCTCTTCGGGACTCGTGCCAGCAACCGGCACATAGCCAATGGTCTCGATCTTCTGGCGCACTTCAGGACGCGCAAGCACCTTGCGAATGGCAGCATTCCAGCGGTTGACATGGTTGGCGGGCGTGTTCGCTGGTGCGTAGATCGAGTAGCCGGATTCGACCACGAGCGACGGATAACCGCTCTCCGTGAACGTGGGCACATCGGGCAACTGGCTCACGCGCTGCTTGCTCGACACCGCCAGAATGCGCAGCTTCTTGTTGCGATGGTGTTCAAGAAACACACCGATGCCGTCGACGGCCGAGCCGATCTGGTTACCCATGAGATTGGTGACCATCACCGGGCCGCCCTGGAACGGAATGATCGACATGTCCGCACCCGACTGGCGCGTGAAGTCGTAGGCCACGAAGTGGAGCACCGATCCAAGTCCCGACACACCCAACGCCGCCACCTGACGATCCGCCTTGGCCGCTTTCACATAGTCGGCCAATGTCTTGTATGGCGAGTTGGCGTTGACCGCGATGCCGTAGGTAAGTTCAGCCACCGAGGTGATGGGTGTGAAATCCTTCTCCGGGTTGTAGCGCAGATTGTTGTAGACCAGCGGCGCGATGACCATGGTGTCCATCAGCGTCATCAGCACCGTGTTGCCATCGGGCGCAGCGTTCTTCAGTGTTTCAGCCGCCACGCGGGTGCTTGCGCCGGGGCGGTTGTCCACGATCACCGGCTGCGTAAATTCATCCTTGAGCGCATCGACGATCACGCGTCCCATGACGTCGGCCGCGCCGCCTGCGGGAAACGGCACGATGAATCGCACCGGCACATTGGACGCCTGCGCAAGCGGTGCCTGCGTGGCTGCCAGAGCCGCTGCACCAAATGTGATGGCCTGACGACGATTCAGATGAAAGAGCTGATGGGACATTGATGACTCCATGACTTGGGCTTGTGGTCCGGTGCGCGCAGCAAACGCCCGAACTTTCAAATGGGAAATGAATGCATGTGTCCGCATTGACTCTGCGATGACACTGACGCTGAAGAAAACTGCAAGTCGATCATCTGCAATGGGTTCAGGAATGTCGAATCATGTTTGGAAATAGCCTATCAGCAAATCGAATTGGCGCTGACCGCAGGCACTGGGCAAGATGGACCGAAGATTTTCTGATTCTTCTCTGCACATGCTTCGCTCTTCCACGCACCTCGAATCGATTTCAACCGCACCCGCCAAGGCCACAACCGCCGCCGACGTCACCGTGATCGGCGCGGGCATCGTCGGCCTGTGCACAGCGCTGTCGCTGCAGCGCGCGGGGCTCAAGGTGGCGCTGTTCGACGCGACCGGCGCGGGCAGCGGCGCATCGTTCGGCAACGCCGGACTGATCAGCACCGGTAGCTGTATTCCGATCTCACTGCCCGGCATGGTCTGGCAGGTGCCGCGCTGGCTGCTCGACCCGGATGGCCCGCTCGCGCTGCGCCCCACCTATGCGCTGAAGGCGCTGCCATGGGTGTTGAAATGGCTGCGCGCCTCTTCCACTGCGAGTGTGACGCGCGCAAGCTCCGCGCTTCATGCGCTGCACTCGCCCGCACTGTCACGCTACCGCGAGCTGCTGGGCGACGAGCGCTTCGACGAGCTGATAAAGCAGTGCGGTCAATTGCATATCTGGTCGCAACCGGGCCAACCTGGCCGGGCGGACCGCCTGGTCGCCGAGCTGCGCAGGCAGCATCAGGTGCCCATCACTCCGCTCGACCAACATACGTTGCGCGCCCGAATGCCGGAACTGACCAATCGTATTCAGGCGGGCATCTGCTTCACGGAGCACGCCAACACGGTCAGCCCGCAGGCGTTGACACGCGCGTTGCTGGGTTGCTTTGTGGAGCGCGGCGGAGAGCTGCTGATCCGCAGCGTGCAGAAGATCGAACAATTGAATGAAGGCTTTCGCCTCTGGACGAATGCGGGCGATGTGAAGACACCGAAAATCGTCGTGGCGGCAGGTGCCCATACGGCGGAACTGGTGCGGCCGCTCGGCATCCGCATTCCGCTCGAATTCGAACGCGGCTATCACGTCGAACTACCCAACCCCGGCGTCACCGTGCCCCAGCCCTTCATCTACAAGGACAAAGCCGTCGCAGTTACACCCATGCAGAAGGGCCTGCGTTTTGCGGGCACCGTGGAGATCGCGGGACTGCGCCATGCACCGCAACCGCGCCGCGTTGAATCGATTCTGAACACCGCACGCGAGCTGTTCCCCACAATCAACACCGAGGGCGCGCGCAGCTGGTTCGGGCTGCGCCCCTCCACGCCCGACAGCGTGCCGGTGATCGATGCGCCATCAACGCACCCAGGCCTGTATCTCGCCTGCGGTCATGGACATACCGGCATGACGGGCGCACCGATGACTGGCGAGCTGGTCGCGCAGTTGGTGACAGGCATATCACCCGGTTTGAATGTGGCGGAATATGGTTTGAGCCGATTCGGCTGAACGCGCGATCATTCCAACTTTTGCGTGCCGCTTATTTCGTCCCAATCACACGTGCCAACGCTGCCCGAGCCAGCTCGGTGAGCTGGTCGATCTCCGGATTCGCGCTCTTGCTCTTGAGTCGGTAGGCGCAGTAACGCAGGCGGCTGTCCGAGCGGAAGGGCCGCACCACCAGACGCGCCGGATCGCAGATCAGCGAAGGCAGTGCATCAAAGAGCACAAAGCCCAGACCGGCGGCGACCATGGAGCAAGCCAGAATCGCAGCCGGGCATTCGATCACCGATTCGGGCATGCGCTCGCAGCTCTCAAACGCGGCCTTGGCCAGCACGTCCACACCCTCGATGCTGCTGAGTGAAATCATCGGCTCGTCGAGCAGATGTTCGGGCTGAATCCATTTCTTGCTCACGAGCTTATGGCCTTTTGGCAAATAGCACATGATCGGCAACTCGCCGATGACTTCGCATTCCACACCCGGAACCGGAGGCACCTCAAGCCCGAATCCCAGATCGCATTTGCCCGAGCTGACCTGCGCCGCCACATGGTGCGCCACGCGCGAATGCACAAAGAACATGGTCTTGTGCGAACGCTTGGAATACTCAGCGGTGACCTGCGGAAGAATCGACGCGCCGAACGCGGGCGTGCAGGCCACGGACAGCGCACGGTGCTGATCGTTGTTCAAGCGCGCGGCGAACGAGTTGATCGACTCCAGCCCCACGAACGAGCGCTCGATTTCGGCGAACAACGCCTCCGCATGGGCCGTGGGAATCAGGCGTCCACCCCGGCGCTCGAACAGCGAGAGCCCGAGGCGTTCCTCCGCATCGCGCAGCACGTTGCTGATCGCCGGTTGGGTGACATGTAGCCGCGTGGCCGCACCGGTGACCGAGCCGGTCAGCACGATGGCGTGAATGGTTTCAATGTGGCGAAAGCCGAGTTGTCGTGCCATGGCATGAGTGATGTCACCCCGCACATGACGATGAAGCACCGTGGTGAGGGATGGTGAAGCGAGGTCTGCGTTTGTACCGCAATTTTCACTCCACGCCCAAGTCCGCGGACACGCCACCGGGCCCCGACACAGTTTCAAATGGCGCGTCGCGCCTCCCATGGCGCATGAAACTGGCGCGCCCCATGCGAGGACAGCCGCGCAAGGGCCGCCCCGCCGCGCTGGCTGCGTCACTCCGCCCGAAACGCAACGCGTTTCGAGAGCGGGGGGAAGGCGCGAAGCGACTCAGGGGGTATTTCTTCTCAAGGCGTGCTGCGTTTGACCTGCTGCCTGCCGAGATCGGTGATCATGAAGTTGCCTTCATAGGTCTTGCCGACCATGCCCCATTCCAGCAATCGGCCCGAGAGGTGCTTCTTGATGGCGTCCGTGAGGCTGACCAGCTCGCCCATTTCAAGGCGCTTGAGCATGGTGAGCTCGTCCACGGTGGGCTCGAAGACGGTGGCGTGATAGACAACTTCCGATGCCATGGCAGTACTCCGTTGTGTTGTATGTGTCGTTTCGACCGGAGCGCTTGGAGGCGGTTCCAGAGGATATACAACAAGGGAAGTTCTCCTACAAATGACGGTCCGGAGCTTCCAAGGTGGCCGTCGCTGCCAGCTTATTCCTTTGGCCCGAGGCAACCATCAGGGTAAATCCTGATCCCCCGCCATGCGGCCCAGCCAGTTGCTGAAGGCTGTGAGCACGGGCGCTGCGGGCTTCGCGGGCGTCACGAGGTAGTATGCGCGCTCGCCGCGCAACGGACGCGGGCAGGCGATGACGAGATCGCCGCGCTCCATCTCGGCCTCGATCAGCATCTGCGGCATCAGCGCCACGCCCAGCCCCATGGTGGCCGCCACGGCGATCATCGAGAACAGCTCATAGCGCGGCCCGTCAAGCGCGCGTGGCGCGTCCACCTCCATCGCATGAAACCACTGCTGCCAGCCGTAGGGTCGCGTGCTCTGCTGCAACAGCGGCATCTGTGCAAGCACCGAGGGCGTCACCGTTTGGTGCGCACGCCCGCGCCCACGCGGCGCTGCCTGCTCAAGCAGGCGCGGGCTGCAGACCGGCACCACGTCTTCCTGCATGAGCATCTGCACCTGCACGCCCGGCCAGTTGGCGACCTGGTCCTGCGTACCCGCATAGAGCGCAGCATCAAATCCAGTATCCGAAAACAAAAATGGCCGCGTGCGCGTCTCGATGTGCACGACGATGTCGGGCTGCTCCTTGACGAGAAGCGGCAGGCGCGGAATCAACCAGCGCGTGGCAAACGTCGGTACCGCCGCAAGCGACAGCGAACCGCCATGCCCCTGATGCGCCATCACATCGAGCGTGTCGCGCTCCAGCCCCAGCAGCCAGCGCGCCACCTGCTTGCTGTAGTGCCGACCCGCCTCGGTCAGCGTGACGCCGTGGCGCGTGCGGCGAAAAAGCTGCACCCGCAACTGGTCCTCCAGCGTGAGAATCTGGCGCGAGACGGCGCTCTGCGTGAGTGCCAGTTCCTGCGCCGCGCGGGTATAGCTTTCATGCCGGGCCGCTGCTTCGAAGCAGGCCAGCGCCTGGGTGGAGGGGAGATGTCTGCGCATCGAATCATTCTAGCCAAGTATGCGAAAACCGCATTTCTGGATGAAAACAACTCGCTTGCAAGGCCTGCATTGATGGGAATAACATTCGCCCATTCCCCGAGTCATGCGATGCACGCATTCATGACTAGGACTAACCCTTACCCCACCTTCTCGTACAGGAGACTGCACCATGGCCAACGCACGCTTTCAATGGGACGACCCCTTTCTGATCGAACAGCAGCTCACCGATGACGAACGCGCCATCCGTGACGCGGCCGCCGCCTACTGCCAGGACAAGCTGGCACCGCGCGTGCTCGAGCAGTTCCGCCATGAAAAGACCGACGTGGCCATCTTCCGCGAGATGGGCGAACTCGGCCTGCTCGGCCCCACCATCCCCGAACAATACGGCGGCCCCGGCCTGAACTACGTGGCCTATGGCCTGATCGCCCGTGAAGTCGAGCGCGTCGATTCGGGCTACCGCTCGATGGCCAGCGTGCAGAGCTCGCTGGTGATGGTGCCCATCTACGAATTCGGCAGCGAAGCGCAAAAGCAAAAATACCTGCCCAAGCTCGCGAGCGGCGAATACATCGGCTGCTTCGGCCTGACCGAACCCGATCACGGCTCCGACCCCGGCAGCATGGCCACCCGCGCCTACAAGACCGCCGGCGGCTACAAGCTCAAGGGCAGCAAGATGTGGATCACCAACAGCCCCATCGCCGACGTGTTCGTCGTCTGGGCCAAGGAAGTGAGCGAAGGCGGTGCCGTCGGCCCGATCCGCGGCTTCATTCTGGACAAGGGCATGAAGGGCCTCTCCGCTCCTGCCATCCATGGCAAGGTGGGCCTGCGCGCATCGATCACCGGCGAAATCGTGATGGACGATGTGTTCGTGCCCGAAGAAAATGCCTTCCCCGAAGTGCAAGGTCTGAAGGGCCCATTCACCTGCCTGAACAGCGCCCGCTACGGCATCGCCTGGGGCGCGATGGGCGCAGCGGAATTCTGCTGGCACACCGCCCGCCAGTACACCATGGACCGCAAGCAGTTCGGCCGCCCCCTCGCCGCCAACCAGCTCATCCAGAAGAAGCTGGCCGACATGCAGACCGAAATCGCCCTCGGCCTGCAAGCCGCCCTGCGCTTCGGTCGCATGAAGGATGAAGGCATCGCATCGGTCGAAGGCACCTCCCTAATCAAGCGCAACAACTGCGGCAAGGCCCTCGACATCGCCCGCCTCGCCCGCGACATGATGGGCGGCAACGGCATCAGCGACGAATTCGGCGTCGCCCGCCATCTGGTGAACCTCGAAGTGGTCAACACCTACGAAGGCACGCACGACGTCCACGCCCTGATTCTCGGCCGCGCACAGACAGGCCTCGCAGCCTTCGCGAACTGAAAAAAGAAAACGGCCCCCGCCCCGCACGAAGTGCCACCAGCCTTCGCAGCGGACGCGGCATCAGGATCTCACCACCCCAACGCCAAGACAGCCCCTCAGGCTAGGCGTCGAAGCTGCAGACAGTATGCCGATACGGCAAGGCTTCGCAACGACGCATGAGGGGCTGTATTGGCGCCCCCAAACGACCAATCAATCGAAGCCGAACAGGCTTCGTGAAAAACAAAAAACCAATGACCCTCAGCGCCCTCTCAGGAATCAAAGTGTTAGACCTTTCCAGGGTTCTGGCGGGTCCCTGGTGCACCCAGATGCTGGCTGACCTGGGAGCCGACGTCATCAAGGTAGAACGCCCCATCGCAGGCGACGACACCCGCCACTGGGGCCCTCCATTTCTACGCGACGACGACGGTGAAGCCACCCAGCAGGCCAGCTACTACACCTCCTGCAACCGCAACAAACGCTCCATTACCATCGACATGGCAACGCCCGAGGGCCAGCGCCTGATTCGAAAAATGGCGGCAGAAGCCGATGTGCTGGTCGAGAACTTCAAGGTCGGCGGCCTCAAACAATATAGCCTCGACTACGACAGCCTCAACACCGTCAACCCGCGCCTGATCTACTGCTCGGTCACCGGCTTCGGCCAGACCGGCCCGTATGCCGAGCGCGCAGGCTACGACCTGATGGTGCAGGCCATGAGTGGCCTCATGAGCATCACCGGCCATGCTGACGGCGAGCCTGGCGGCGGCCCGCTGAAAGTGGGCGTGGCGGTGATCGACGTGTTCACCGGCCTCTATGCGGCAAATGCGGTACAGGCTGCGCTGCACGCGCGCAATGCGAGCGGCAAAGGCCAGCACATCGACATGGCGCTGCTTGACGTGGCGATGGCGATCCAGTGCAACCAGGCCTCGGGCTATCTCGCAAGCGGCAAGGCGCCCACGCGTGCGGGCAATCTGCACCCCAGCCTCGCTCCGTACCAGGACTTCCCTTCCGCCGACGGCAACGTGCTGCTCGCCATCGGCAACGACGGCCAATTCGCGCGCTTCTGCGCGACGGTGAACCACCCCGAATGGTCGGCCGATGAACGCTTTGCGACCAACTCGAATCGCGTCAAGCACCGCGCTGCGTTGCTCGCTCTGATGATGCCCGTGATGAAGACCCGAACCACTGGCGAATGGGTCACGCTGTTCGAGGACAAGGCCGTACCCTGCGGACCGATCAACACGCTGGCGGAGGCCTTCGACGACCCACAGGTAAAGGCACGCGGCCTGCGCATCGACCTGCCGCGCTGGGGCAACGAGGCCGATGTTGCACCAGCCCCCGATGGCGTGAGCACCGTGCCCGGCGTGGTCAACCCCATCCGCATGTCTGGCACGCCGATCACCTACCGCAATGCCGCTCCCTCACTCGGTCAGCACACCGACGAAGTGCTGCGGGAAATAGGTCTGGCCGACGCGGACATCGCACGCTTGAAGACCGAAAAAATCGTTTGAACCACCGCAGTGCTGCGCCATATCAATAGCGGGGAATACACCTGCAGCGCTGCGCTTATCCAACCCGGAGAATGGCCAACCACACGCCATCCCTCCACAACCCAGGCTATCCACACAATGGAGACAAAACCCACCATGACGATCCGTCGCAGCCTTCTGGCTCTTGGCGCCCTTGCCACTCTAGGTGCATTCAGCAGCACCGCCGTGCAAGCACAAGACAACTATCCCAACAAACCCATCAAACTGCTTGTGCCTTTTGCGGCCGGCGGCACAACGGACCTGATCGCGCGCATCGTCGCCGAGCCGCTTGGACGTGAACTCGGCCACCCCGTCATTGTGGACAACAAGGGCGGCGGCGGCGGCAGCATTGGCGCGGCCGAAACCGCACGCGCAACGCCAGATGGCTACAGCCTCGGCATCGCCACGGTCTCCACTACCGCAACCAATCCGGCAATCAACCCCAAGATTCCATACAACGTCGCGACCGACTTCACGCCCATCATCAACATCGCCGCCACGCCGAACGTAATCGCGGCCAACCCCAAGCAGCCCTTTCACGATTACAAGGGCTTTGTCGATGAGCTGAAGAAGAACCCCGGCAAGTACTCGTACGCATCGCCCGGCAACGGCAGCATCACCCATCTGATGATGGAGATGTACAAGCTCTCCACGGGCCTCGACATCGCCCATGTGCCATATCGCGGCAGCGGGCCGGCGCTTAACGACACTGTTGCCGGACAGGTGCCGGTGATCTTCGACAACCTGCCCTCCGCCTTCCCGTTCATCAAGGAAAAGCGCCTGACAGCCATCGTCGTCGCTGCGCCCCAACGCGTGCCCGCCATGCCCGACGTGCCCACATTCAAGGAACTGGGTCTGGAGCCTGTGAACCGCATGGCCTACTACGGCATCGTCGGCCCCAAGAACCTGCCGCGCCCCATCGTCGACAAGATCAACGCCGCCACGCGCAAGGTCATGCAGGACCCCGCCATCCGCAAGCGCATCGAGGAAACCGGCTCCATCGTCATGGCAGGTACTCCCGAGGAGTTCGCCAAGCAGATGAAGGAGGAATACGCGGTCTACAAAGATGTGGTCGTCAAGCAGAAGCTGACGATGGACAGCCAGTGATCCATGGGTGCCTCTGCGTGGGTTAAGGACGCAGTCGACATCATCGACTGCACCCGCCATCCGCGCTATGTGCTCACCCCGAAGAGCTGCACAGTGCATATGGTTGCTTTTTGTGTGATGACGAATTTCTTACGGCCTGCAGTCGCTTCATAGACCGCCTGCAGGCCGGAGACAGGATCACTTACTTCTGGGGTGCTGGAGAGAAAGTCCCGGCCCACTTCCAAGTGGCGAACGCACACCAGACCAGCCCGATGACTGCGAGACAGCCACCCACCATACCCAGTTGCTGCAACCCGACATATGTGCCCACCTGGCTGCCCAGCAACGCGCCCGCACCGATGCCGACGTTGAACAACCCTGAGAACAGCGACATGCCGACGTCAGTGGCGTCGGATGCCAGACGCAGCACCTTGGCCTGCAGCGGCAGCACCATGCAGAGCATGGCCACGCCCCACACGGAGCAGACCATATAAAGCGCCATGGGCGACTGCGTACTCGGCAGCAGCAGCCATAGGCAGGCTGTCACCAAGGCAATCGCCAGCAGCAGAAAAGCACGCGGCCAGCGCATGCCAAAGGCGCTGAAGCACACGCTGCCCACAATGCCCATACCACCGTACAGCAGCAGCACCCAAGTCGTGACCTGACTGCTCAAGCCAGCCACTTGCTGGACCAATGGCTCGATATAGCTGTAGACCGTGAACTGCGCGGTCACCATCACAATCAGCAGCGCATAGGTAGCGACCAGCGCGGGTCGCTTGAACAGCATTGGAATGCTGCTGGCGGAGCCCGCGTTTTCGCTCGGCAACGTCGGCAGCAGACGCCACAGCGTGAGCATCACGACAAAGGCGACAAAGCCGATGATGCCGAACGTGGTGCGCCATCCCAGCGCCTCACCGACAATGCGGCCGAGTGGAATGCCGAGCACCATCGCCAGCGTAGTGCCGGTTGCCAGCAGGCCAAGCGCCTGCGCCTTCTTGCCCGCAGGTGCAACACGCACCGCAAGTGCCGCCGTGATCGACCAGAACACCGCATGCGCGAGCGCGATACCGATGCGGCTGACCAGCAGCGTCGCATAGCTCCACGCAAACGCCGAAAGCACGTGGCTCACGATGAAGAGCACAAACACGCCCATGAGCAGACGCCTGCGCTCAAACTGACTGGTCGCCAGCATCGCAGGCAGCGACGCCAACGCCACGACCCACGCGTAAATCGTGAGCATCAGCCCTATCTGCTCGGTGCGCATGTCAAAGCTGCCGCCGATGTCGCTGAGCAGACCGACTGGCGCAAACTCTGTCGTATTGAAGACGAACGCGCCCAAAGCGAGTGCGATCACGCTCATCCAAGCCTGGCTGGGCGAGCGCGTGTCCCGCTCAGCCGGCGCAGCGGGGGAGAAAGATTTGGGAGAAGAAGTGGAATCGAAAGCTGACATGTAGAAATAGCAAACTTGCGCGCAGAGAATGCTGCAGCGCAACAAAGCGAAATTGTCCCCGCATTCCGCCCGTAGTTCAGGTCCGTGTTCAGATGGCCCCGAGCCTCGATGGGGTCACACGGCTGTCACCTTGGCAAGAGCCTCCAACTGTGCACAAAGGCCAAATCAGCCTTGTGGCTCGTGGCAGACCGCCTCGATGTTGTGACCATCCGGGTCAAGCACGAAGGCACCGTAATAGTTCGGGTGATAGTGCGGCCGCACGCCCGGCGCACCGTTATCACGCCCACCAGCAGCCATGGCAGCCTTGTGGAAGGCGTCAACCACCGCGCGGGAACGGGCCCGAAACGCGACATGGACGATGGGCTGGTTGGGCGTCCCCCGGCTGATCCAGAAATCGGGCTTGGGCGGCTCGCCGAAACCTGCCGTGTCGGTATGCCCGGTGATCGCCGCC
Source organism: Diaphorobacter sp. HDW4A (assembly GCF_011305995.1). Taxonomy (GTDB): domain Bacteria; phylum Pseudomonadota; class Gammaproteobacteria; order Burkholderiales; family Burkholderiaceae_C; genus Diaphorobacter_A. The sequence continues at coordinate 3,405,396 of NZ_CP049910.1, forward strand.
GAGACCTCCATCAGCTTGGCATAGCCGAGCGGCGCAAGTGCCTGTGCATAAAACGCCATGGATTTGGCGAAGTCCGAAACCATGACGCCGGTGTGATCGATCATGAATTACCCCTCTTGATTAACTGGATAAAAACCCAGTTATTTGAGTATGCTCGACATGATCGATTCTGTCCATGGAATTGATAGAGGGAGCTCAGTACCCGACAGTGAAGCGCTCGCGTTGATGTGTGCCCTGCTCCAGCGCGTCCACCAGAGCCACGGCCAGATCGGCCACCGAGATCGTGCCAGGCGCGCCGTCTGGTTGCATCAGCAGCTCGTCCTTGCCGACGCGGTACTGGCCCGTGCGCTCGCCCCGCTCGCCCAGATGCAAGGCAATGGGTGGGCTCAGCAGCGTCCAGTCGAGTGTGGTTTCGCTCTGCAACTCCGTCAGCATGTCGCGTGCCGCCGTGGCGCCGGGCTTGATTGCGGCGGGAAAATCGGGCGAATCCACCAGTTGCTGGCCGTTGATGTAAAGGCTGCCCGCACCGCCGACGACCAGATAGCGCGCCACGCCCGCCGCCTTCGTGCCTTCAGCGATGGCTCGCGAACCTATCATGAAGTCGTTGTAGATGTTCGGGTTGGTCCAGCCCGCGTTGTAGGCGCTGAGCACCGCGTCCACGCCGCTCACGGCAGCCTTGACGTCTTCGGCCTTGAGCACATCGGCGCGCACCACCTTGAGGTGATCACGGACGGCGAGCTTTTCGGGGTGACGTGCAAGCGCCGTCACCTCGTGGCCCCGGCCGAGCAGTTCGTCCAGCAGCGCCGCGCCTACAAAACCGGTGGCTCCAATCAATGCGACTTTCATGTTCGTGTCCTTTTCGTTCAAAACGTTGTCTGATCCGGAGCTCAACTTTAGACACTAACGAATGGGGTAAGAAGTCATCAAATTCCGCCATTACTTTGAAGCACCGCTTCATAATAAACCGTATGGACGACTTCAAACGCATGGCGATCTTCGCGGCCGTGGTGCAACAGGGCTCGATGAGCGCAGCCGCGCGCACGCTGGCGATGACACCGTCGGCCGTGAGCCAGCAGGTGCGCCAGCTCGAACGCGACGGCGGCGTGACGCTGATGCACCGCACGACGCGCCAGTTGACGCTCACCGATGCCGGCCAGCGCTTCTACGCCGAGTGCGCACGCATGGTCGAGGCGGCGTCGAACGCCAGGGCCGAACTGCAGGCCGAGCTGCAGGAACCCAGCGGCGAGCTGCGCATTTCCTCGACTGTGGGCTTTGCACGCCACATCGCGCCCGCGCTCGGGCCACTGCTCGCAAACTACCCACAGTTGCGCCTGCAACTGCTAGTGGACGACGCACAGATCGACCTGACCTCCTCACGCATCGACCTCGCCATCCGCTACGGTAATCTGCCCGATTCGCAATGGGTGGCGCGCAGACTGGGCACCATGCACTGGTGGCCTTGCGCGTCGCCACAATGGCTTGCAGCACATGGCGAACCCGAGTCATTGCAGGATTTACTCACCGCAAGCTGGATGGGGCTTCCGGCCGCCATCGAATTCCAGGGACTGCAGGTGCGGGTGCCTTCAGCCAAAACCAGCTCAGGTGCGTTCGAAGAACATGTGCTGCCCATCGAGCCTCGCATCGCCAGCAACAACCAGCTCGCGCTGCTGCAGATGTGCGAGGCGGGGCTGGGCATTGCGCTGCTTGGCAGCATGGACGTGCAGGATGCCATCTCCGCCGGTCGACTGGTCCCGCTGTGCCGTGGCTGGGATTTCGGCCGCGCGGGCGGGTTGCCGATTTGGGCCGTCACCCCACAGCGCAACATGCAGCCAGCCAAGGTACGCCTCGCACTCGAGCATCTGAGCCGGTATCTGAGCGCCACACCCGGTGTTTTTCACAATCGTTAATGGATTACTGGTAGCTACTTTCTGATTCAACCATGAAGAAATGGCAAAACCTGACAAAGAATTCCGCTGGGGTCAACGAAAATGCACCTACAAACGTCTTACACGCATCACGGCACCGTTGTCGAACATCGGGGCCACCACTCATCCGCAGTTGCCCGGCCCACCGAAGCAGCATTGAAACAAGGGGGACAGACAATGTTCAGCACCACTCTCACCAAGCTATTCACCGTCGGCGCATTGACCGCCGCGTTGGCCGGTTGCGTCGCCATGGACGACCCCTACTATCAAGGTGGCGGCTACCAGAGCGGCTACGGCGGTGGCTACTCCACCACGACGTACTCCAGCTACCCCGTCTGGCAAGGCCCCGGCTACTACTACGATGGCGGCTACTACCCCAACAACCCCGGCGTGAGCGGCGCGATCTATATCCGCAGCCAAGACGACTGGCGCTCGCGTGACTCCGATCGCCGCCGCGACTGGGAGCGCCGTCGCGACAATGACCGCCGTGATGCTGATCGTCGTCGTGACCAAGACCGCCGCGAGGCCGAGCGCCGACGCGATCAGGACCAGCGCGAAGCGGATCGCCGCCGCGATGAACAGCGCCGCGAAGCCGAGCGCAACCGCGACTGGGGCCACAACAACAATCGCCCCAACCCCGGTGCAGGCTATCCGGCCAATAACAATCCAGAAGGCCAGCGCGACTTCAACCGCAGCGAGCGCATCCTGCGCCAACAGGAAAGCCGCCAGCTCAACAACCCCGATCCGCGCGTAAACCGCGAGCGCGCCGAAATCTTCGAGCGCCAGCGCCAACAACGCGAAGCCGCGCAACAAAAAAACAAGAACCCTTGGGGAACTGGCAATAGCCAAGGCAACTGATTGTGACGAGAATGGTGGCGAGACCTGCGCGTCCCGCCCATCTCGACCCGCCGCTGAACCAGCATGAGCACTGACCGCCACATGAACCGATCTTCCTCAAACCGACTTCTTGGTCGGTTGTGGATCTGCGCGTTGCCGCTGCTGTGCGCGACAGCGGTTCAGGCGCAGGTCATTCGCTGCACCGACCCCTTCACCGGCAAGGTCAGCTACACCGATGGCAAATGCGCGAGCGGCACCAGCGCGCAGGAAATCGAGGCCCGCAAGTCCCCTGACGAAATCAAGGCCGAGCGCGAACAGGCGGCGCAAGCGCGCGAACGCATGCAGGAGCGCCTGCAGCAGGACGCCAAGCGCCGCCAGGACAACACCGAGCTGCAGCGCCGCGAGCAGGAAAGCCGCGACCGATCACAGTCCGCCGCGTCGAACAACCCTGCCAATTCACAGGCCTGCGCGCAGGCCCGTCGCAATCTGGAAGAGGTGCAGTCCAGCATGGGCCAGGGCATGTATGACGAGTCCGCCCGCCTCTCCGAAGCCCAGCGCAATGCCGAGCGTGCCTGCCTCACGCCCGACGAATGGGTGCGCACGCAGCGAGATGCGCAGAACAACGCTGGCAACAACTACTATCAGACCTACCCGTATGTGGTGCGTCCACCGCATGTGGTACATCCCCCAGTGCGACCCCAGCCAGACCCCAAGCCCCCGGTGTTCACCAGTTGCAACGTGTTCCGCTGCACGGATGCCAAAGGCAACGTCTACCCTCGCTGACCAGCCCCGATCAATCCCTGACCGGCTCGCCGCGCAGGCCCTGCATGACGGTGGGATAGCGCAGGCGCACGCGCAGTTCGTCCTGCATGCGTCGTGCCTCAAGACGCCGTGACTCGCTCATGAAGCTCAGAAGCGCGACCGGCAACTGGTCCTTTGCCGCATCACGCGCCACACGCGGAGGACGCGGCAGGCCGAACAGATCGGCGGCCATGTCGAAGTAGTCCCCCATCTTCATGTCGGTCTCGTCCCGCACGTTGTAGACCCGCTGCGCCTTGCCGCGCCACAGGGCCGCAAGGCAGGCACCCGCCAGATCATCCGCCTGAATGTGGTTGGTGTAGACATCGTCCCGCTCCTTGAGCACCGGCGTGCCGCGCTGCAGCCTTTCCACCGGCGTGCCTCTCGGCCGGTCCAGCCCGTAGATGCCGGGCACGCGCAGAATGCTTACCCGCACGCCGGAGCGGCCCAGATGGCGCATCGCGCGCTCGGCATTCACCCGGCGATGCGCGCGCGGCGTAGACGGAGCCACAGAGCGGGTCTCGTTCACCCAAGCGCCCTCGCAGTCGCCATAAACGCCCGTCGTTGATGCATAGACCAGCGCATCGGGCAAGGCCCGCAGGCGCAGCGCGCGGCTCAAATTCTCGCTACGCACATCACGCCACCACTGCAGCCCGGTCTCTCCCTCACCGGGCGGCGGCGCAAGATACAACACGCGTTGAAAAATGCCCGCCAAACGCGCCAACGTGGTCTTGTCGTCCAGATTGCCCACAAGCGGCCTGACTCCAGCCGCACGCAGCGCGGGCGAGCGATCCGCCGAGGTCGTCAACGCGGTAAGCGAAACCCGCGACGAGGCCACGCCTGAGCCCGCACGCAGTTGCCGCACGGCGCGCATTCCCACGTCGCCGCAGCCGACGACCAACACCCGCATCCGGCGAAAGCGTGCCGGAAGCGCTCCTAGGGGACTTTGGTTTGAGGGCAAAATCGATACCTTTGGGAGCCAGCCCGCGCCATCCCGCGATGTGCGCGCCAGCCCCGTGAAAAGCAGACAAAAGAACTCCAAGGATACCCGCAACATGACGAGCGAGCAGACCACAGCTGCCACCTTCCAGATCAACGTTCAGCCCAGCGGCCGCACCTTCGCCGCGCAAGGCGACGAAACCATCCTCACCGCCGCCATCCGCAGCGGCGTGGGCCTGCCCTACAGCTGCAAGGATGGCTCGTGCGGCTCGTGCAAATGCAAGAAGCTCAGCGGCTCGGTGGTGCACAAGGAACACGCCGAAAAGGCGCTTTCGCAAGCCGAGGAAGAAGCCGGTTTCGTGCTCACTTGCAGCGCCCGCGCGCTGACCGACGTGGTGCTCGAGTCGCGCAATGTCACCGACGAAAGCTCTTTCCCGGTGAAGAAGCTGCCGGTGCGTGTGGCGGCCCTGAACCGTCTGTCGCACGACGTGATGCAGGTGCGCCTGCAACTGCCCGCCGCCGACCAGTTCAAGTACCACGCGGGGCAGTACATCGAATTCATCCTGCGCGACGGCGCACGCCGCGCCTACTCCATGGCCACCGCGCCGCATTTCCAGGAAACCGCGCCGGGCGTGGAACTGCATATCCGCCACATGCAGGGCGGCAAGTTCACCGACCATGTATTCAGCGCGATGAAGGAAAAGGAAATCCTGCGCGTCGAAGGCCCGTTCGGCAGCTTCTTCCTGCGCGAAGACTCCGACAAGCCCATCATCTTGCTGGCCTCGGGCACCGGCTTCGCACCCGTGAAGGCGCTGATCGAGCACATGCTGCACAAGGGCACGAAGCGCGCCATCACCCTGTACTGGGGCGGTCGCCGCCCGGCTGACCTCTACATGGACGCCTGGGTGCGCGAGCGCATGGCCAACATGCCCACCCTGAGCTACGTACCAGTGGTCTCCAACGCCGAGCCTGATGACCACTGGATAGGCCGCACCGGCTTCGTGCACAAGGCGGTCATGGAAGACTTCGCCGACCTCTCCGGCCACCAGGTCTATGCCTGCGGCGCCCCCATCGTGGTCGATTCGGCCCGCAGCCAATACTCCGCCGAACGCGGTCTGCCCGAAGAGGAATTCTTCGCCGACGCCTTTACGTCGGAAGCCGACAAGCACAAGGCATGACGGCCTTCAAGCGATAAGCTCGCGGCAGAGTTCTGCGCAGTGGCGGCAGCTCTCCGCGCAATCCTGGCAGTGATCGGCCTCGTGCTTCTCGCACTCGGTCGCGCAGGCCTCGCAGATGCGAGCGCACAGCTCGCAAATGGCCGACACATGTGCGCTGTCGCGTGCCATGGCGGCAGCGGCAAAACGGCAGATTTCCGCGCATTCGACATCCTGCGCCACGCAGTTGAGCATGTGTTCCACATGCGCATCGCGCAGACAAGCGGCTGCGCAGAAATCGCACAGCAAGGCGCAGCGTGAACAGGCTGCGATGCATTCCCAGTAACGGGATTCGGACAGTGAGGTGGGCGCGTCAAGCATGTCACTCCTTTCCGTCAGGCGGATCGCTGGCGATGTGCACACCGCGCGCCAGCAGCGCAGTTCTCTTTATAGACACACAGGAATCCTTCATTCTGTAGGACTTGACTGCAATCTGCGCATGGAAGTTGCGAGCATTGCCAGCCATTTGTCAGATTTTTTTGCACAATAGACAACCTATGAACCGCAGAAACCTTCTTCTTACGACTGCAGCCGCCACCCTCATGGCCCTGACAGCCCCGCTGGCCGCACACGCAGAGGATGCGCCCATCCGCCTCGTCGTTCCTTACGCCCCCGGTGGCCCGCTGGATGCCACCTCGCGCATTCTGGCCGAGCGCGTCCGTGACTCGCTGGGTATCGTGGTCATCGACAACAAGGCCGGCGCAGGCGGCAATATCGGCGCCGACATCGTCGCCAAGGCGGCGCATGACGGCCTGACCATTGGCCTCGCCGCCACCGCGACGCACGCCGTCAATCCCTGGCTGTTCAGCAAGATGCCCTACAACGCGGACAAGGATTTCGCCGGCATCACCCAGATGGTCCGCGTGCCCAACGTGCTCGTGATCAATGCCGCACATGCAGACAAGCTGGGCATCCACTCGGTCGAAGACCTGATCAAGTACGCCAAGAACCATCCCGCCAAGCTCAACTACGGCAGCGGCGGCAACGGCAGTGCTGGTCACCTCGCCGGTGAAATGTTCAAGCAGCGCGCAGGCATCTACGCCCTGCACATCCCTTACCGCGGCGCCAACCCCGCCCAGCTCGCCCTGCTGGCCGGCGAAGTGGACTTCAACATCGACAACCTCGCCGCCGCCGCCCCCAACATCAAGGCGGGCAAGCTCAAGGCCTTGGCCGTGACGTCGCTTGAAGAATCGCCTATGCTGCCCGGCGTGCCCCCACTGTCCAAGACCTTCAAGGGCTTCTCCATCGACACCTGGTGGGGCCTCGTCGCCCCCGCAGGCACGCCCAAGGCGGTGATCGACAAGCTCAACAAGGCCTTCACCGACGCCCTCAAGTCGCCCGAAACCAGAACGAAGTTCGCCACCATGATGGCCGAACCCGTACCGACCACGCCCGAGCAGTTCGACCAGTTCATGGCCGCCGAACGGGCGAAGTACCAGAAGCTGGTGAAGGCTTCGGGTGCGAAGGTGGATTGAGCAAGCACTGCTCTCTGGACACAAAAAAGCACCTGTGGCAGCAATGCCCAGGTGCTTCTTTCTTCGTCTTTGGTTTTCAGTACCAGATGCTCAAGTATCACACCGGGCTGAACCAATGGGAAGCCCCTTCAATCCGCTCGATGCGCTGATCAGCCACCAGCGCCGTCTGTTCATCAGAAAGCGCCTCCAGCACGCGCTCGCCCAGCAATTCCGCCATCGGCAGCAGCACAAACGCCCGCTCCTGCCAGCGCGGATGCGGCAGGGTGAGGCGTTCGGTATTCATCACCAGATCGGCAAAGCGCACGATGTCGAGATCGAGCGTGCGTGGCGCGTTGCGGTAGGGGCGCTCGCGGCCGGCTGCGAGTTCGATCTGCTGGAGCGCATCGAGCAAGGCGAGCGGCGAGAGTGCGGTGCTGATTTCGGCGATGGCATTCAAGTAATCCGGCCCCGTCGCATCCACGGGAGCGCTACCGTAGAGCGATGAAACGCGCGTCACCTCGGTGTCTGGCAGCGCAGCGATGTGTTTGACGGCCTGCGCCAAAGCGGCGCAGGCGTCACCCAGATTGGCACCAAGGCCAATCCAGGCAGTCTGCCTCTCGGCGGTCATTCCTGGGTGTCGCCCGACGAGCTACCGCCCTCACCCTGACCTTCGGCACCACCTGGCTTGCGGCGACGGCGGCGGCGCTTCTTGGCGGCGGATGCTGGAGGATCTCCGATTTCGGCGTGTTCGAACGAACCTTCCGGTTCCTGCGGTTCACTGGTTTTGGGCTTGGCCTTGTTGCTTGTGCCCTCGCCCTGTGCATTGCCCGCATTGGCTGACTTGGGCGCGCGCTTCGCCGCTGGCTGGGCCTTGCGCTGCTTGGCGCGCTGCTCTTCTCGGGCTTGCTCCATCATGTCGTCGCGGCGGGCATCGTCGGCATGTTGGAATTCCTGCCACCATTCGGCGAGGTGCTCGTCGACCTCGCCAATATCGGCACGCAGTCGCATGAAATCGAAGCCCGCACGGAAGCGCAGGTGCGCGACCATGCCGTACGGTGTGGAGCCCGAGCGCTTGTCAAAGCGCGGCTGCATGACCCAGATCTCGCGCATGTCGGCGGCGAGCTTGCCGCGACCAGAAACGTCGCCGATACGCTTGTCGAACACGTCGTCGATGGCATCCTGCAGCGCGGGGAACGGCTGCTGGCGCGGCATGCGCTGCTCCCAGCCAGTCTTCACGTCCTGCCAGAGCACGCAGGCGAGCAGGAAGCTCGGCGCCACGGTCTTGCCCTCGCCCACACGGCGGTCGGTGTCCATCAGTGCGGCCTGCACGAACGGGTGATCGGCGCGCTCGACGACGATGTCGAGCAGCGGATAGATGCCCTTGGCAAGGCCCAGCGCCTTGAGCTGCGCCACCGACGCGAGCGCGTGGCCGGTCTGCAGCAGCTTGAGCATTTCGTCGAACAGGCGCGACTGCGGCACATCCTGAAGCAGGTGCTCTGATTCAACCAGCGGCTTGGCAGTCTTGGGATCGAGCTTGAAGCCGAGCTGCGAGAGCTTGGCCGCAAAGCGCACGGCGCGGATGATGCGCACCGGGTCTTCGCGGTAGCGCGTAGCCGGGTCGCCGATCATGCGCAAGACCTTCTTCTTGGCGTCCTCGATGCCCTTGTGAAAATCCACGACGACCTGGGTTTCCGGGTCGTAGTACATGGCGTTCACGGTGAAGTCGCGACGCGTGGCGTCCTCGTCCTGCGGCCCCCAGACGTTGTCGCGCAGCACGCGGCCGCTGGCATCCACGGCATGCTGCATGCCCGCGAGTTGCGCCTTGCTGGTCTTCTCGTTACCGCTCACCTGTTCGGCGGCGGAGTTGTCGAGAAACGCGCGATAGGTCGAGACTTCGATCACCTCATGCTCGCGCCCACGGCCGTACACCACGTGCACGATGCGAAAGCGCTTGCCGATGATGAAGGCGCGGCGGAACAGGCCCTTAACCTGCTCGGGCGTGGCATTGGTGGCCACGTCGAAGTCCTTGGGACGCAGGCCGAGCAGCAGATCGCGCACGGCACCACCGACGATGTAGGCCTCAAAGCCCGCCTGCTTGAGTGTGCGCACCACATCGGTGGCGCGCTTATCGACGAGTTCGGGATCGATGCCATGCACCGACACCGGTACATCCACGCGCTTGCCAAAGCGATTCTTGGCCTTGGCCGGGCTGCTGCCGCTGGCTTTGCCGAGCAGCTTGTCGATGAAGGTTTTGATCATGGCTCTTGGGGGAACAGGTCCAGAATGCGCCAGCCGCGTTGCTGCGCGAGTGCTCGAAGGCGTGGGTCGGGGTTGGTCGCCACTGGATGTTCCACCTTTTCGAGAAGCGGTACATCATTCATGGAATCACTGTAGAACGTGCACTCCACGTCGGTCCAGCCGAGCTCACGCTCCTTGAGCCAGGCCTCCATACGCTGCACCTTGCCCTCGCGCATGGACGGGATGCCGTCGATCTCGCCGGTGATCCAGCCATTCTCATCGCGCGCCAGTTGCACGGCAATCAGGTTCTTCACACCCAGCTCCTTGGCGATGGGCGCAGTCACGAACTCGTTGGTCGCGGTGATCATCACGATTTCGTCACCGGCTTCGTGGTGCGAACGCAACAAATCGAGCGCCGCTGGCTTGATGGCCGGGCGAATCACCTCGTTCATGAACTGCTCATGCGCACGCGCCGCATCCGCCTCGCCGCGCAGACGCACGGCCTCGGTGGCAAAGCGCACGTAGTCGTGCACGTCCAGTCGTCCCGCCAGATAGTCGTCGAAGAACGCCTGATTGCGACGGCCGAACGCTTCCTTGTCGGCCCAGCCGATGCGGATGGAGAACTCGCCCCACTCGAAGTCAGAGTCGAGCGGTAGCAGCGTATGGTCCAGATCGAACAGCGCCAATCGCGGCTTGTGCTGCGAAGTTTTGAGATTCATTCTTCTTGATATGTTGATGCCGCCGAGGTGCTTGTGGCACGCAGGGCGACCGGGTCATTCGTGCTGCAGCATGTCCTTCAGCAGGGGAATGGTGATGGCGCGCTTCTCGCGCAGCGAATAGATGTCGAGCTGCCCAAGCAACTGCATCAGACTGCCCAGATCGCGCGAGAACCGCTTGAGCATGTAATCCATCACCTCGTCCGAGAGGAACACGCCGCGCGCATCGGCCTCTTGGCGCAACACCTTGCGGCGCTCGGTCTCGTCAAGAAAATGCAGCTGGAACACATGGCCCCAGCCAAGGCGGCTGCGCAGGTCGTCGCGCAGCGGCAGATCGGCCGGGGGCAGATCGCCCGCAGCCAACACCCAGCGCGGGTTGCCCATCGCCGGGTTCAGCGCATTGATGAACCAGTTGAAGGCAGCGGCCTGCTGCTTGCTGTTGTAGAGATGCACTTCGTCCATGATCACCGCCACCCAGCGCTCACTGAATGCCGCCGGATCGCTGACCGACGCGTCGAGCCAGCCCACGGATTGCCCCTGCTCGTGCAGGCCTTCGTAGGCTGCACGCAACAGATGCGTCTTGCCGCAGCCCGATTCACCCCAGAGATAGGTGGGAACCGGTGAGCGCACATATTGATGGCCAGACCCGATCGACAGGCGCAGATGCGCAAGCGCTTCCTGATTCGTGCCGACAAAGAACCGATCCAGAGTGGGCCCAGGTGTCCAGCCGATATCCAGCGCCAGTTGCTTCACGCAGTCACCTCGCTCGCCACAGGCGCGCAGACGCACAGCCGACAACCGGCAGGAGAAGCGACAGAAACAACGAACTTCAAAATGAAGAATGGCATGGGACAAGCATCTGGGGCCAACATGAACAGAAGGCGGGAACCCATTGATTTTAGTGCCTTGAGAGGCGCCGACCTTTCATGAGGTGAAATTCGAAAGAAACGAGAGGAAATCAGCCCCAAAACAAACCTCCCCGATCCCAATCAGAGAGCCACCGAAGCGAACACAACACTCGATCAACCATCCCAACGGCAAGACGGGTCCTCAGGCCAGGCGTCTCACGCGCAGACAGTACTCTCGTACGGCAAGCGCGAGCAACGACGCATGAGGGTCCGTATTGCCGCCCCCAAACGAATGACCCATCGAAGCCAACGGCTTCGCCACAACAAAAAACAAACGGTATTGCCGGACTATGCCAGTGCGATCTTGCGCGGTATTCCCGGCAATTCTGGGCTAGCCCTTAAAATCGAAAAAATTCTGCCTGCCACGCGGGCTTTCCGCACCCTGAATTGCCTTCCATGAGCTCCTCCACACCTTCCACCCCCATTTCCTACAAAGACGCCGGAGTCGACATCGACGCGGGCGACGCACTGGTCGAGCGCATCAAGCCGCTGGCCAAGAAGACCATGCGCGAAGGGGTGATGGCCGGTATCGGCGGCTTCGGCGCACTGTTCGAAGTGCCCAAGCGCTACAAGGAGCCGGTGCTGGTCTCCGGCACCGACGGCGTGGGCACCAAGCTCAAGCTGGCGTTCGAATGGAACATGCACGACACCGTCGGCATCGATCTGGTCGCCATGAGCGTGAACGACGTGTTGGTGCAAGGCGCCGAGCCACTGTTCTTCCTCGACTATTTCGCCTGCGGCAAGCTGCATGTGGACACGGCCGCGGCCGTCGTGGGCGGCATCGCCCGTGGCTGCGAGCTCTCCGGCTGCGCGCTGATCGGCGGCGAAACCGCTGAAATGCCCGGCATGTACCCCGATGGCGAATACGATCTGGCCGGCTTCGCTGTCGGCGCGGTCGAAAAGTCCAAGATCCTGACCGGCCAGAGCGTCAAGCCCGGCGACGTAGTACTGGGTCTGGCCTCGGCCGGCGTGCACTCCAACGGTTTCTCGCTGGTGCGCAAGTGCATCGACCGAGCAGAAGCCAACGGCACTCTCCCCGAAACGCTGGACGGCAAGCCGTTCAAGCAAACCGTGATGGAACCCACACGCCTGTACGTGAAGAACGTGCTGGCCGCGCTGGAGCAGCACCCCATCAAGGCGCTTGCCCACATCACCGGCGGCGGTCTGCTCGAGAACATCCCGCGCGTGCTTCCAGAGGGCACGGCAGCTCACCTGAAGGCCGGAAGCTGGCCCAAGACTGAACTCTTCGCCTGGCTGCAAGAGACCGCCGGCATTGACGACATCGAGATGAACCGCACGTTCAACAACGGCATCGGCATGGTCGTCGTGGTCCCCGCTGAAGCGGCAGACGCCACCGCCGCCACCCTCGCCTCGCTGGGCGAAAGCGTGCATCGCATCGGCGTGATCGCCGAGCGCGGTGAAGGCGCTGCAGTCGTCGTCGCATAAATCGCCAAGCGCGGAGATCCATGCACACCGCGTCGCCTGCGCCCGTTCCACCGGAACAACAACTCCCACCAGAGCCCCCGCAACACCAAGGGGGTGGGCGCAAGCCCTTTCGCGGCGTGGAGGTGGCGAGCTATCTGCTGATGGCCGCCATGCTTTTTCTGGTGCTGCATCACAGCCTGCTGCCGGGTCTGCTCAGCGTCTGCCTGGGTTTTCTCGCCACACGCTGGTTGGCGGTCAAGTTCACCTGGCTGCGCAGGCGCTTTCCTCGCAAGCCCGGCAAAGTGGGGTTCGGATCCGCACTGGCAGCCACGCTAGTGATCCTCGCGCCCATGGTGCTGGTGGCGCTGGCGCTTTCGCACTCGCGCACCTACATCGTCGATGCCCCGCAGCAATACAAGGAACTGCTGGATTTCCTTGCCGACACGGTGCTCGAGCTGCGCCAGAAGCTGCCCACTGACCTTGGCGCGATGCTGCCAGCCGGAGCAGAAGAGCTCCAGAAAGTCATGGCCGCCTATCTCGGCGCCAAGGCAGGAGCGCTCGCCATGGCCGGTCGCGCATGGCTCACGGGACTGCTCTACGCCTATGTCGGCCTGATCATCGGAACACTGGCTGCCGTCCGCCACATCAGCAACCACCGTGGCCCACTGGCAGTGCAGTTGATCAAGCGCATCACTCTGTTCGGCGAGGCCTTCCGCCAGATCGTCGCCGCGCAATTCTGGATCGCCTCGTTCAACACCGTGCTCACGGCACTGTTCCTGTTGGCCATCCTGCCAATCTGGAGCCTGAAGCTGCCCTACACGCCGGCACTCATCACACTGACCTTCTTCGCGGGCCTGATCCCCATTGTCGGCAACCTGCTGTGCAATGCGGTGATCACGCTGGTCGGCCTGTCGGTCTCCCCGGCCGCAGCCGCTGCCTGCCTGCTGTTCCTGATCCTGATCCACAAGGCCGAATACGTCATCAACGCCAAGGTCGTCGGCACCCGCACCCACATGGGCGTCTGGGAGCTGCTGGCCGTGATGTTCGTGGCCGAGGCCATCTTCGGCCCATCTGGTCTGGTTGCCGCTCCACTCTTTTACGCCTATCTGAAGAAAGAGTTGGAAGCATCTCATCTGGTTTAGGGGTCCTCTGCGTTAGCGCCTGCATACTTATGCAACAAGCGCCAGCGACGGCACCAAGCCCCCACGCATCATCGATTGACAAACGTCAATCCGGTGATGCGCCATCCCCCAAACGCGCTCTTCATCCCCCACTTTGGTGCAGGCTTCGGCTATGCTGGAGACCGGACGTGGACTTCGAGCAACTCGCCGTGAAGGACCGAAGTCTCCACGCAATCCAACATTGAGACAGCTGCTTTTTTTCGAAACGTAGTGAGATTGGAGACTCTGCATGACCATTCTGGTTGCCTATGTCGCGCGCCCCGAAGGCCGCGCCGCCCTGGACAAGGGCATTGAAATCGCCACCCGCCGCAACGAGCCGCTGGTGGTCGTGAACGCAGGCCCGGGCGGCCATCAGGAAGACCCTGCGCTGATCAGTGGCTATGAGGCCGAGCGCGTGGAAGAGCGCCTTGCCTCGCTGAACATCAAGGCCGAATTCAAGCAGTTTGTGCGCGGCAAGAGTGCCATCGACGAAATCGACAATCTGGTCAACGAACTGCAGGTGACCGTACTCGTGATCGGCCTGCGCAAGCGCACCGCGGTTGGCAAGCTGCTGCTGGGCAGCATGGCCCAGGAAATCCTGATGAACGTCGACTGCCCGGTGCTGTGCGTGAAGGCGAGCTGATCGCGGACTGATCCGTCCCCATCCTCAAAAAAGCCATCGGGCCGCTGTCATGCGGCCCGATGGCTTTTTTGCAGTTGGACTGCCGACTGCCCCATCAGAAGATCTGAGGCACGATCAAACGGTCGGGTACAGGCTGACGGAAATAGTCCGGATTGCGCACACGCTCCGGCAAGACCACTTCGGGGTGCGGCACCTCCTGATACGGCATCTGGCTCAGCAGATGTGCAATGCAGTTCAGGCGCGCCTTCTTCTTGTCGTCGGCGGGCACCACCCACCAAGGCGCTTCAGGAATGTGGGTGCGCTCAAGCATGGTTTCCTTGGCCTTGGTGTATTCCTCCCAGCGCACACGGCTCTGGAGGTCCATGGGACTGAGCTTCCACTGCTTGAGCGGGTCGTGGATGCGGCCAAGAAAGCGCAGATGCTGCTCTTCGTCGGTGATCGAGAACCAGTACTTGATCACACGAATGCCCGAGCGCACAAGCATCTTCTCGAACTCGGGCACGCTGCGGAAGAACTCCTCGTACTCGTCTTCAGTACAGAAGCCCATGACATGCTCGACGCCCGCGCGGTTGTACCAACTGCGGTCGAACAGCACGATCTCTCCTGCTGCCGGCAAGTGCGAGACGTAGCGCTGAAAGTACCACTGCGTGCGCTCACGGTCGTTGGGCGCGGGAAGCGCCGCCACCCGGGCCACGCGCGGGTTCAGGCGCTGGGTGATGCGCTTGATCACGCCACCCTTGCCCGCCGCATCGCGGCCTTCGAAGAGAATGACGATCTTCTCGCGCGACTGTTGTACCCAGTCCTGCAGCTTGACGAGCTCGCCCTGCAAGTGGAACAGGTTCTTGAAGTAGTCACGGCGCACGGAGTTGTCGACTGCAGGACGAACGCCGTTCTCGTCCAGATAACGATCATCGATCTCCAACTCAAGCTCTTCGTCATAGCTGTCCATGAGGTCATCAGCCATGCGTTGCATGAAATCTTGGGGGGCAAGTGCAGAGTTTTGAAACATAGGAAGGACCTACAAACACGCAATGATGATGATCTGCCCCCATGACAGCCGCGTGACAAAAAAATGACAAATCAAACACCGTCACGCCGCCGTCATGTAGACACCCCAACCTGCGCCGGAATCTGCAGTCTCAGCTCTGCGATTCGCGCAGTCGCAGCAGCAACTCCTGAATGGCCTCGGCGTCCACAGAGCCACCTTCGTGCGCCAGATAAGTCTCCAGATCGCTGATGGCATCCATCATGTGGCCGCGCTCCACATGCGCAAAGCCCCGGTCGCGCCATTCGTTCCAGGCTTCGGGCAAGAGCGCGATCAAGCGACTTTGCACATCGATCAGGCGCTGCCAGTCGCCCTCCGCTCGGTGGATCTCCTTCAGATTGCGCAGCATGCGCACCAGAATCTGGCGAGGCGAGGCCGAGCGCAGATACTCGGCCAGCTCACGCAAGCTGCCGTCAGTGGCGTCACGGCTGTCGGAGACGAACGTTTCCAGTCGCTCGCTCAAATCCTCGCGCGAGAGTGAGCGCCCGCTGGTCGGATCAATCACCACCTGCCCCTCGGGCAATTGCACCTTGACGAGAAAATGCCCCGGAAACGAGACTCCGTAGGCACGCAGATTCACGCTTTGCGCCAGCTCCAGCCATAACACAGCCAGCGAGATCGGGATGCCGCGCCGCGAACGCAGCACCACATTCAGGTAGCTGTTGTCCGTGTCGTAGTAATTGTTGAGATTGCCGCTAAAACCCAGATCGTTGAAGAAGAACTGGTTGAGCGCGGTAAGCCTGCGCATGGGCTCGGCTGCGGGCTCGATGGTACGCGCAAGGCGCGCCTGAAGCTGATCCACCTCGTCGAGCACCAACTGCACATCGAGCAACGGGTAGGCATCCTGCGCAATACAGGCCGCCGCCTCGAGTAGCGGAATGGATTCCTGCTGACTGCCTTCCTGCACAAGGCTTGCAAAGTATTCCAGCGGAGTGGGAACGTTGAATTGCAGTGACATAAGTCTTCCCTCAGCTACTGGACATGGGTGTTGGTGTCAGAAACACCGTGTCCGGTTCCTTCCGATACAAGAACTTCGGCTTTTTCTTCAAAAGCTGCCCATCCACACTGACGAAAAGATTATCTGCGCAAAACCTGCCGCAGATTCATTCTGACAGCCCAAAGCGCTCCGAAGTACACCACCATAGAACCAATCAACAGGGCCGCCAGTAGGCCAACACGCCACATTGCGTGGGCGCGAAGCGCAATCCAGTCGAAATGCTGATTGCCCCACCACAGAAACACCGCGAGCAACACGCTGGCTGCCGCCACCTGGAGCAAGAATTTGCGCCACCCCGGAACCGGCTTGAAACTGCCGCGTCGCAGCAGGCCCACAAGCAACCAGGCCGCATTGACCAGCGCCCCCAGTCCGATCGACAGCGCCAGCCCCGCATGGGCAAACTGGGGCACGAACAACAGATTGAGCAACTGCGTGATCACCAGCACCGCAATGGCGATCTTCACCGGCGTGCGGATGTCCTGAGCGGCGTAATAACCCGGCGCCAGCACCTTCACCGCGACCAGTCCCAACAGCCCGATACCATAGCCCTGCAACGCGACAGTGACTTGCTGCACGTCGCGATCCGTCAACGCACCGTAGTGGAACAGCGTTGCCACCAGCGGTTTGGCAAAGAACAGCAGACCAATCGCGCACGGCACGCTCAGCAGCACCACGATGCGCAGACCCCAGTCCAACATGCCCGAATAGCGATCCGAATCACCGCTCGCCTTGGCAATGGCGAGCTGCGAGGTGAGCACCACGCCCAACGCCACACCGAGCAGCGAAGTGGGGAACTCCATCAACCGGTCGGCATAGAACAGCCAAGTCACGCTGCCCTGCTCCAAATAGGAGGCGATCTGCGTGTTGATCATCAGCGAAATCTGCGCCACGCCCACGCCGAGCAGTGCAGGCCCCATGAGCTTGAGAATGCGATGCACACCCACATCAGCGAACGCCGTGCGGATGCTTTTGAAGCCCATGCCGATGCGCGGCATCAGTCCGAGCCGCGCAAGCGCCGGAATCTGCACCGCGAGCTGCAGAATGCCGCCGATCATCACGCCGCCCACCATCGCGTAGATCGGCTCGATGCCGTGGCGCTTGAACAGCGGCGCGCCGATCACGGCCGCCGCGATCATGCTCACATTGAGCAGCACCGGAGTGAGCGCCGACACGGCAAACCGCCGCCAAGTATTGAGCACCCCGGCCGACAGCGCGACCAGCGACATGAAGCCGATGTAGGGAAACATCCAGCGCGTCATCACCACGGCCGCATCCATGCCGCCCGGCGACGTGCGCAGACCGCTGGCCAACAGCCACACCAGCACCGGCGCCCCGACCACGCCCAGAATGCAGGTGACCAGCAGCGCCCAGAACAGCACCGTCGCCACATGGGTGATCAGCGTGTGCGTCGACTCGTCGCCATGCTGCGCCTTGTGCGTGGCAAGCACCGGAACAAAGGCCTGGCTGAATGCCCCTTCGGCAAACAATCGCCGGAACAGATTGGGAATGCGGAACGCGACGTTGAACGCGTCGGTCATGACGTTGGCCCCGAACATGGAGGCCATGAGCAGATCGCGCACCAGCCCGAGGATTCGGGAGGCAAGGGTCAGCAAGGAGACGGTGGAGGCGGCTTTGAACAGTGACACGGAGGGCAGTGTATGCGTTGGTCGGAGGTGTCCGGCGAAATATTTTTTGTGCGTTGGGTTGCTGGGGGACTCGTTGCTTTGTTGAGGGCGGAGGCCGGGAGTTCCGCCCGGCGGCGGAGTCACTTTTTGCTTGCGCGCAAAAAGTAACCAAAAACGCGCTTTCAATTCAGGGGCACGCGGCAGAACTCTCTGCGCGACTGCGTCGCTCCGCTCGGCAACCGCCGCGAGTCAGAAATTAAATAAGAGGTATGTTCGGCACATCGCTGCGCTCGCGCCCCGGGGCCTCGCGTTCTGCGAAGCGTAGCGGGCGCATGAACTGTTGACCCCAATGCCAAGACAGCCCCTCAGGCTAGACGCGAAGCCGCAGATCAGTACTCTCGTACGACAAGGCTTCGCAACGACGCATGAGGGGCTGTCTTGGCACCCCAAACAGACCGACCCACACCAACAAAGAATTTCCAAGCTATAATGCTCGGCTTTGCTGACATCATCCTCGAACACAAGGAAATTACATCATGGCATCTAAGCCTAAGAAAAAGAACCCCCGTCTGGCGTCTGGCCGTAAGCGCGCACGCCAGAACGTCAAGCTGAACTCTGCGAACACATCGCTGCGTTCGAAGTACCGTACCGCTGTCAAGAACGTCGAAAAGGCTGTTCTGGCTGGCGACAAGACCAAGGCAACCGAACTGTTTGCCAAGGCTCAGTCCGTTCTGGACACGATTGCCGACAAGGGCATCTTCCACAAGAACAAGGCAGCTCGCGATAAGAGCCGCCTGTCCGCCAAGGTCAAGGCCCTGGCAGTAGCAGCCGCCTGACTCTCTTCAGGCAAACAGCCCGGGTGATTTTCCCATCGAGAATTGCCCGCCGTTTGTAACGGGTGCGCTGTCAGCAAACGAGAAAACCGCCGCAAGGCGGTTTTTTTGTGCCTGCTCGCCCCCTCCAGTCGCGGCACACCCATCGGACAAACGTGAACAAACTCAAATCAACCACGAGTGATTGATATTTATCACCTATTTCCTGAATCCCAAATGATTAACTTCACGATTTAAATCGTACCAATAACAAGACCGCCTCCCTGCGCGTTAAAAAATATTGGTGTGGCAGAGGGGATATCTGTGAAATCAAGCAAAGATGAATATTTCATAGCCATTGACCACATAAGAGCCATTGCCGCATTCATTGTCGTCACTTGGCACTTTCTGCATGGTAATAACGGTTATCCAATCCCTTTCGCCTACACACCCGCATTTTTCCCTTTTGCCATTTTAGATGAAGGACATACCGGAGTCGCGCTATTCATGACATTGAGCGGCTATCTCTTTGCCAAGCTCATCAACAACAAGTCCATTGATTTCAAATGGTTCATCTGGAATAGGATACTGCGACTTCTCCCCCTACTTTTATTCGTTATATTGATCAATGGCGCAATGACAGCATATTCCAATGGCTCATTGCAACTATACACAAATTCGATTCTAAAAGGATGGATTGACCCAACGCTGCCAAATGGAGGGTGGTCAATCACAATCGAATTTCATTTTTATTTCTTACTTCCACTCCTGCTCTGGATTGCCAGAAAGTCAACCTGGGGTTTATTCTGCCTGATACCAGCAACAATCATGATGCGCATTTTGCAGCATGAATGGCAAGGCGAAGTTCAAACATCAGCATATTGGACCTTGATCGGTCGGATCGATCAGTTCGTCCTAGGAATCCTTGCCTATCGCCTACACCACTTGATAAAAGGACGTCATCCCGAAGTGCTAAGTGGCGCTCTGCTATTCATGCTTTTTTACTGGTATTTTGACCATTCGGGTGGATTCTTCCAGCTTCCCACATACCCATCACCAAACCCGCTCTGGATCATTCTTCCAACAATTGAAGGCTTTGTCTATGCCATCATCATCGCGTGGTACGATCACTCATTCAGCCACCCAGCCAACAGAATATCCAAATTTTTCGGAAAGATTGGAGAGTATTCATACTCCATCTATCTTCTGCATTACTTCTTCGTATTCACAGCCGCAAAGCTCATCAACGAGCACGTAATGGAGATTACGAATTTTTACTTGGCAAGCTGCTGGTCTTTCATATTTTTTATGCTCATGATCATCCCAGCAAAGATCAGCCACAAATGGATTGAAGCTCCATTTTTAAAATGGAGAATGGAATACACACAATCACCATCTCGTGTATCGCCTTCAAGAAGACTTTCCTCAAAAATAGCCCGGACCAGCAATTGATGCGAACAGTCACTAAAGGGCACTTCTTAAAACTCCGGAGATTCCCATTGCACCCCAATAACTCTTTGATTTTATTGATACTTAATTTTCAGGTTTCATATTTCGATAAGCACCCAAACTCGTAAGTGCGGCGAAATCGATGTACTGGGCAATTAGCTGCAACGGGCCACTGGCTTCATTGATCTTGCGACCACTCGTGACCACGGCGAACAGGTTGAACTTCAGGGCACTGCATGAGGTGACCATTCGGCTACTTTATCTGCTGGTGGTATGACGCATAAGTTTCCGAGAGGCTCCCACTAGTGTCTTAGTGATCAATCTGAATTCACGTCTAGGTTAACGATCTGCTCCACGCCAAACATCGCAAAAACGACCCATGGGCTCATGGCACGGGAGGTCAGTGCCACCACAAAAATGCCACCCATCAAATACTACTCACCTGAAATTTCATTACCCCAGCGATTTGTGCGCATTGGATTATCAATACGGCATAACTTTTATCCCATCATTTAATTTAGATCAATTTTTCAACTTTACACAAGAAATTTCGACTACTTCTGATTGCTCTGCCTGTCGCTGAACTATAAATTTAATAAGGCAATAATGCTTCGTGTCATAGCACTTCCGATAGGTGAGTTTGATGATTGCATGAATTGCTTATTTTTATATTTGAAATTTATAATTCTGGGAGGGCAATATGAAAAAACAACATTTTGATGATGGAATGAGTCGAAACCAAGTAGCCACTGCAGTAGGCATGTTCTTGATTGGAGTATCGTTTCTAGCAGGGGCCAATGCTCAAAGCTTAGTAAATTCTGATGAAGCGGTGGAGCAGATAACTACTACTTCTGTCGTCCAGGACGCCAAGGTGTCGGATACGGTTGCGTTCAAGGGAGAAGATTCAACAGAGGTTGATGGAGAGGCTGTGGATTTGCAAGACTGGACTCCCACGACTGAACAGCAACTTGCCATTCAAAATGAAAGTGATATTTATGCCTTTAATCGCGAATCGATAGACACGAACTCGCGGGATAAGATCAAGAAGAAACTTAAATGGAAAAAATCAAAGAATGGTGGTGAAATTGCCACCATTAAGATCAAGTCTGGCGGGGCTACAAGCCTTCGCGTCGGTATGGTGATCGACACCCTCCCAGCAGGAGCTCTCGTGCGAACATATCCGACAGGAAAACGTAGCCAAGCGCAGCAAAACTATGCTCAACAGATTCTTGGCACCTTGGAAGTAAACAAAGCAGCAGGCGATTTAACTGAGGCTGGAAGTACTTGGTGGACACCTAGCGTTGACAGCGACAAAGTTACGCTTGAAATTGAGCTTCCAAAGGGAATTGACTCGGGCGATGTGAGCTTTAAGATCGGGAAAATCGCCCACGCGTTCAAATCCGTTAGCTCTGTCGTAAGCGACGAGGGAACTGCTTACGGCGCTAACGCAAATGCTGTCACCTGCAATCTTGACGCCAATTTTTCTACGGCTACAAGCAATATAAAAAAATCCGTAGTTGCTTTACAAACCTTGAACTCCTCTGGCGTAAGTTGGCGTTATTGCACAGCAAACTTGATCACCGATGTGGGAGGTAATAAAGTTCCGTATATAGTGACAGCAAATCATTGCGTGAGCGACCAGACACAGGCAACTGCTACTGAAGTTCTCTGGTTCTACAATCAGACCTATTGCAACTCCAAGGTTGCAGCCACACCCACGATTACAAAAAATGGTGCTCGACTTCTCTACACTCAAAATGCTGGCGACGGGACACTGCTTCGCCTGAACGATGATCCTCCATCGGGGGCTGTATACGCTGGCTGGACCACTGTTCCACCAAGTGTTAATAGTACCGTTGTTGGTGTTCATCATCCCAGTGGGGCAGTCCAAGAATACTTCCAGGGTACTCTTGCAGGTACTCGTACATGCTCTGTCTCGGGTGCATCCAATAACTGTGATACTCTTTCCACGAGCATGACTGCCGGAACATCCTTCCAAGTGACCGACCCGATGGGGCGGGGATTTTCGGTGGTAGTAGCGGCTCTGGTCTTTACTACAATAATCAACTGATTGGGGTTGCGACCTCTGTTTCTCCAATCGGCGCGTGTACTTCTCAAGGTGTTACATACGGTCGGTTTGATAAACTTTATGCCAAGACGAAGGACTGGTTAGGTGCTGCAGCCAATACTTTGAATTCAACTGGACGCTCGCCAATTTTCGGTTTCTACGGAATCAACACTGGCTCAAGTTTCTATACGATTCAGAACGGTGATAAAGACTTCATCATAAACAATGGATCGGCGACTTTTAGCTACAGCGGGCCAACGTATTACGCGTACCCGACTAATAAAATTTCAGGCCTGACGCCGGTTTATCGCTATTACAACGCGACCACGGGGACGCACTTTTACACCGGATTGGATTCTGAGTTTGCCTCCCTTGGCACGACGACTCCCAGCGCTGCATGGACTTATGAGGGGGTTGCCTGGTATAGCCCAGTTGCAGGAACAACAGGAACCTCACCTGTCTACCGGTTCTACAATAAAACTTCTGGTGGTCACTACTACACCATATCCAGCACAGAGCGCGATTCGATTATCACATCCAAGCCAAACATGACATACGACGGAATCTCGTTCTACGTCTAGCTCAATTGACGCTCAGTATTGCTTTTGCTCCCGCAGTTAGCCCACGCCATTTCAAGTGGCGTGGGGCTTTTGTGGCTCAACTTCGGGAGCTCCGCTGCATTGCAAATCCTCGCAATAGCCCGAACTATTGCTGCGGTGTGCACCTTGCAGCCCACCCCGATTCGCATCTTGCAATCTCTCGTGCTGAGATCACAAACAAGTTCTGAAGACTTAATCAACGATATGTCTTGAAACGCGACTCGTCAGCGATGAAGATCTTCTCGCCAAATGGTGCCTCATTCGAACCAAATGGCATCTGCGCGCGCAGGGCCCACGAAGCGGGCAGTTCCCAGGTGCTGGTCACCTGGGCGTCGATCACGGGCGAGTAGTGCTGCAGGCTGGCACCGATGCCAGCTTCGGCCAGAGCGGTCCAGACGGCGAACTGGGCCATGCCGGCGGAGTGCTCCGAGAACATCGGGAACTTGTCGGCGTAGAGCGCGAAGTCCTGCTGCAGCTTCTGGATCACGGCCTGATCTTCAAAGAACAGCACCGTGCCCGCGCCTGCGGCAAAGCTGTCCATCTTGGCGTCGGTCTTGACGAAGGCGTCAGCGGGCACCATGGGGCGCAGGGTTTCGCGGGTGATGTTCCAGAGCTTTTCGTGTGCCGCGCCAAACAGGATCACGACACGCGCGCTTTGCGAGTTGAACGACGATGGCGCCTGGCGCACGGCCTCGCGGATCAGGGCATCAACCTGCTCGACGGAGATAGGGAGGTTCTTGCCGAGGGCGTATTGCGTGCGGCGCTTGGTGAAGAGAGAGATTGCGTTGCTGGTCATGTGCTTGAAGAAAGTTGTGACTTCACGCCCCCGGGATATCGGCGCATGCCTTCGCAGCGAATGTCCCGATGGGCGGTCGGTCCAGTCTATTGCAGCCAACGCAGGGCGAAGGTCCAGTGCCACGTTACCCGGATACCCCATAGGGACGAGCAATCCATGCAGAGCAGACAACCCGGAAATGCCATGCAACCCAGGCGCAGGCTCACCAAAGAAAAAGGCCTGAGATTCAGGCCTTGGGATCTGGAAGCAAGCAGGCTTCGGCTACCTGCAGATTGTTGTCTTTGGCGAAGTTGAGGACGAAGTCCCACGCCATCGGCTCGTACTTCTGCAATTCGCGGTTGACCACCACGCACTTCACACCATTCATGCTGGTGGGAACACACCAAGGTGAGTAACTCAGATGGCTGCCGGGGCTTGCGCCGCCGGGACGGAATTGACTCATAACCCCCGCCAGTCGCTCCGCCCAGTCACTCGGGCGGAAGGTTCGCCCTTCCAGGGTAATACCTTGTATGAATACTTCTTTTGCTTCGGGAGAGACCATCGGTGAGGCGTCGTGAATAGTGAGTCATGGCATCGTGCGCCACGGGGTCCAATTCTAACTCTTATATAAGAGACAAGACCAAATGGCCCCGTAACTCGCTTTTTCAATAAATCTAACGCATGACGTTATGTGATTGATGCATTTCAAGGTACGTAACGAGGGGCATGGCCTGCGTGCAGATCGCCCCGCTCGCATGACAGTGATGCGGAATACTCAACGAACATGTCATGGCAAGCCCCTAGAATTGCATCTCGTTTTGCTGGCAGTTGCCACACTGCAATAGTGCCAGCTTTGTGTTTCCCAGCAATGTCAGGAGATTTCCGCATGACCGCTTTTGCCCCGGCCGCCTCGCCCCACGTGATGAACACCTATGGCCGCGTCCCGATCGCTCTGGAGCGAGGCCAAGGCGTGCGACTGTGGGACGTGAACGGCAAGGAGTACCTCGACGGATTGGCGGGCATCGCGGTGAACACGCTGGGCCACAACCATCCCAAGTTCGTGCCCGCGCTGCAGGAGCAGGTCGCCAAGCTGATCCACACCTCGAACTACTACCACGTGCCCGGTCAGGAAGTGCTGGCCCAGTTGCTGGTCGAGCGCTCGAAGATGGACAACGTGTTCTTCTGCAACACCGGCCTCGAAGCCAATGAAGCAGCGATCAAGATCGCCCGCAAGTATGGCGTTGACAAGGGCATCGAGAAGCCCGTGATCGTGGTCTACGAGCACGCCTTCCATGGCCGCTCCATCGCCACTATGACCGCCACCGCCAACGAGAAGATCCGCAGCGGATTCGGCCCCCTGCTGGACGGCTTTCTGCGCGTGCCGGTCAATGACTTCGACGCACTCAAGAAGGCCACCGAAGGCAACCCCAACATCGTCGCCGTGATGATGGAGCCCATCCAGGGCGAAGGCGGTCTGCACCCGATGCGTGCCGAGTACATGAAGCAGGTGCGTGCACTGTGCGACGCCAACGAGTGGCTGATGATCCTTGACGAAGTACAGGCTGGCATGGGCCGCACCGGCAAGTGGTTCGCCCACCAGTGGTCCGGCATCGTGCCTGACGTGATGTCGCTCGCCAAGGGCCTTGGTTCAGGCGTGCCCATCGGTGCGGTCGTCGCACGTGGCAAGGCCTCCGACGTGCTCAAGCCGGGCAACCACGGCACCACGTTCGGCGGCAACCCACTCGCCATGCGCGCTGGCATCGAGACCATCCGCATCATGGAAGAAGACAAGCTGCTGCAGAACGCCGCCGATGTGGGCGAGCACCTGAAGGCCGCGCTCAAGACCGCATTCGCCGGTGAAAAAGGTGTGATCGACGTGCGCGGTCAGGGCCTGATGATCGGCGTCGAACTCGACCGTCCGTGTGGCGCGCTGATCGGACGCGGTGCGGAAGAAGCCAGCCTGCTGTTCTCCGTGACGGCCGACACCGTGATCCGCCTCGTGCCCGCGCTGATCCTCTCGCGCGCCGAAGCCGACGAGATCGTTGCGCGCCTCGCGCCTCTGGTCAAGAAGTTCCTTTCGGAAGGAGCCGTGAAGCAATGAAGCATTACCTGAAGTTCTCCGATTTCACCGCAGACGAATACAACTACCTGTTCTCGCGCGCTGCCATCATCAAGGGCAAGTTCAAGAGCTACGAGAAATACCACCCGCTGTTCGACCGCACGCTGGCCATGATCTTCGAGAAGGCCAGCACGCGCACGCGTGTGAGCTTCGAAGCGGGCATGTACCAGCTCGGCGGCAGCGTCGTGCATCTGACCACCGGCGACAGTCAACTGGGCCGCTCCGAGCCGATTGACGACAGCGCCAAGGTCATCAGCCGCATGACCGATCTGGTGATGATCCGCACGTTCGAGCAAAGCAAGATCGAGCTGTTCGCAGCGAACTCGCGCGTGCCGGTCATCAACGGCCTGACCAACGAGTTCCACCCCTGCCAGATCCTCGCCGACATCTTCACCTTCATCGAGCATCGCGGCTCGATCACCGGCAAGACGGTGACCTGGGTGGGTGACGGCAACAACATGGCCAACACCTGGCTGCAAGCCGCCGAGTTGCTGGACTTCACCGTCCACGTCAGCACACCGAGCGGCTACGAAGTTGACGAGAAGCTCGCCTTCGGCGGCCGCACGCCACGCGCGGGCTGCTACAAGGTCTTCGCCGATCCGATGGAAGCCTGCAAGGGCGCCGATCTGGTCACCACCGACGTGTGGACCAGCATGGGCTACGAGGCCGAAAACGAAAAACGCATGAAGGCCTTCGCCGACTGGTGCGTAGACTCCGACATGATGGCCGCCGCCAAGCCCGACGCCCTCTTCATGCACTGCCTGCCTGCCCACCGCGGCGAGGAAGTCATGGCCGACGTGATCGATGGACCGCAGTCCGTGGTCTGGGATGAAGCGGAAAACAGAATGCACGCGCAGAAGGCGCTCATGGAATACCTGCTGCTGGGCCGCCTCTCGGCCTGATCGCAAACACCACCATCATGGTTCAGGCGCACATCCACACCGAGCTCCCGAACCATCGCACCATCAAAAGCCTGCTCGCTCTGCGCTGCAGGCTTTTTCTTTGCCAATCGCGCACCGAGCGGCACCAGCACGCACAGCGCAAGCTGCATCGCCTGCGCCGCGCCGACGCATCACGCATCCCCGGCCACTATGGCCCGCGCGAGCACCTCTCGCTCGCCGTACGCGCACTGCATGTGCGCATCCACACCTTCACGCTGAAGTTCCTTCAAGGGCATACCTGAGGGCCCTGACCCGCATTCACTTTCTTCTTGCGCCAGCCGGATCGTCGACACATCGACGACCGACCCGCGCGTCGTGTGCGCGTCCGTGTTTTTTCCTCACCATGTCCTCCTGCCAACCCGAACTCCATCCCTGCGTGACCTGCGGCGCCTGCTGCAACACCTACCGCGTCGAATTCCCTGTCTACGAGCTGCAATCCATGGGCGGCGACGTGCCCGATGAGCTCACGCATGCCGTCAACGGCAACCGCGTGCGCATGAACGGCACAGCACATTTCCCGGTGCGCTGCGACGCGCTGATCGGGGGCCTCGGCGTGGAGTCGATCTGCCGCATCTACGAGCAGCGTTCATCGACCTGCCGCAACTTCGACTACGACTCCGACCGCTGCCACGAGGCCCGCGCCAAGCACGGCCTGCCACCACCGCAGCCGAACGATCCGATATTGCCGCTCGCGGCTTGAGGCTGCATAGAAAACCACAGCGCTCATCTCTTCGATGATCGCGCAAGTTGCCAGAACGCTGAAGCAGCAGGTGACAACCGTTTCGCGTTCAGGCACGCCAGTCCTACCTGCCGCGCCGTGCGAGGACGGATCTTGCGATAGACAACTCCGGCATAGCTTGTCGGAAGTGCGAGCGATGCGTTGATCGACACTCCCTGCCCGCGCGCAACGAACTCCAGAATCGACAACAACTGCGTCATCTCATGGGCAAAATGTGGCTGCAATTCGGCTCGCGCGAACATCCGCAGTATCAGCTCCTGCGATCCGGCATGGGTCAGAATCAGCGGGAGTGTCGTCAGGTCACTCAGCTCAATCGTTTCATTGCTAGCCAGGAAATGTTGCGCGGGAAGCACCGCCACCAACTCATCCACGGCCAATGC
This sequence comes from Diaphorobacter sp. HDW4A, assembly GCF_011305995.1. Classification (GTDB taxonomy): domain Bacteria; phylum Pseudomonadota; class Gammaproteobacteria; order Burkholderiales; family Burkholderiaceae_C; genus Diaphorobacter_A. The sequence continues at coordinate 3,433,202 of NZ_CP049910.1, forward strand.
GAGCGTATCGAACTGTGGCTTGGGCAACGTGACGAACCCAATCTCCACGCGTCGTTCGATGATGTCCAGCTCGATCTCGGAATCAGACTTCTCAGCCACCCGCACTTCAATTGCGGGGTGCCGAAGTCCAAACGCAGCCAACAGCGGCGGAAGCAGATTGAGCGAAGAGCTAGGACCAAATGAACCCACGCCAAGCACGCCACCTTGAAGCCCCGCGTTCGCGTTTGCAGTGGTCTTCACCAGATTGAGCGCGGCAAATGCATCGCGGACATGAGGAAGAATGCGCTCGCCTGCCTGCGTCAGTTCAACGGTCGATGCGCTGCGATCCACCAGTATCGTGCCCAAAGTGGACTCCAAGGACCGCAACGCATGGCTTGTAGCAGAAGGCGTCATTCCGATCTTCGAGCCTGCACTCGCAATGCTGCCTGCCTCCGCAATCGACAACAGCAACTCCAATTGCCGAAGCGTCGGCAGCAGCGACAAACTCTTCCTTTGCACGGCTCTACCTCGCCTTCATTAAGTTGGATGCTGCGCTGCAGCTTGAATTCAGATTCAACCGATGTTGAAGCGATGAAATCCTACAGTAAGGACATCGATTCAGATTGAAGAAAGTTCCCATGCTTGGATCCCAACTGGTCATCACCGCACTCAAGCGACACCACGTCACGACCATCTTCAGTTTGTCCGGAAACCAGATCATGCCGCTGTATGACGCATGCATTGATGCAGGCATCCGGATCGTTCATGTACGCCACGAAGCTGCTGCGGTGTTCATGGCAGATGCATGGGCCCAAGTCACCGGCGAAATCGGTGTGGCAATGCTCACGGCAGGGCCCGGCATTACAAATGGCGTGGCTCCGTTGTATTCGGCAGCACAGGCTGAAAGCCCGGTACTGCTCATCTCGGGGGATTCATCCACCGCTGAAGATGGTCTCGGCGCATTTCAGGAAATGGATCAGACCGCGATCACCAGTCCACTCACAAAGATTTCGTACCGCCCGACCAGTGCAGCAGAACTGGCACGCTGCGTAGATGAAGTGATCTCTATCGCACTCAACCCGCGACGCGGCCCCGTGCACTTGGCTCTGCCGTTTGACTTATTGACTCAGGAGTCCGGCATCCATCGGCTCCCTGATGTGACACCTTCACTTGCACTTCCATCACTGAGCACACTAGATCAAACGGCCCTGCATGACGTACTGGCCAACGCAGAACGCCCGCTGATTCTGGCGGGCCCCACATGGGCCCGTGCACATATGCATGCAACGCGGAGCAAGCTGGAAACCGCACTTCAACTGCCTATCGTGCCAATGGAGAGCCCGCGCGGGCTCAAAGATCCATCTTGCGGTGATCTGGCCGGATTGATCGCACAAGCGGATGTCATCGTGTTGGCAGGAAAGGTGCTTGATTTCACACTCGCTTTCGGCCGCAATCCTACATTCCACGCGGATGCGCGTATCGTCGTGATCGACCCCGACACACATGTTCTGGACAGATCACGTCGCATGCTCGGCACCCGATTGCACTCCGCGCTTCAATCAGATCCAGCGATGGCCCTGCAAGCACTTGGCGAGGCATCCCTTCAACCCAAGCGCGCCGACTGGATTCGACAAGCCAGCGACTCGCTTGCCAGCAGAGCCATCCCGAACGCAGTGAGGCCCCCTTTCGGAGCGCTGTCCCCGCAAGCCTTGTGTGAAGCGGTCCAAGAATTTCTAGGCGGCGCGAACGACCCCATTCTTATATGCGATGGAGGTGAATTCGGGCAATGGGCACAGGCCTTCTGCAACGCCCCAATCCGCGTCATCAACGGGATGTCCGGAGCCATCGGTGGAGGCATCTGCTACGCCATCGCCGCAAAAATAGCCCGTCCCCAATCAACCGTTGTCGCGCTGATGGGTGATGGAACAAGCGGTTTTCACTTCATGGAGATGGACACCGCAGTCCGTGAGCAGGCCTCCTTCGTCGCGATCATCGGCAACGACCTTCGCTGGAATGCTGAGCATCTGATTCAGATGAGAACGTACGGAAAAGAACGTCTCCTCGGTTGCGAGCTGGCTGAATCCGCCCGCTACCACGAAGCTGCAACAGCACTAGGAGCCCTCGGAGCCAACGCACACACCGCAGCAGAAGTGACGCACTTTCTGCGCACTTTGCACGAAGCATCCAAGGCAGTGCCACTTTGCATCAATGTCGCCATAGATGGTCAGGCAGCTCCCGTTTTCAGCGGCAGTTTGAACGCATCAAGCTCGCACTGACTGGCATCAGCGCGACAACGAACGCGCCCGAATTCACAACAGTAGATGGAGACAAAAGATGATCAAGCGACGCACTTCGTCAGCGTATATCCACGTCACTCTCGCCGGTCTGGGCTGTATGTTCGCGTCTGCAACTCTCGCGCAAGGTTATCCAACCAAACCCATCCAACTGGTGGTTCCCTTCAGTGCCGGAGGCGATGCAGACATGGCGGCACGCAATCTCTCCGCCGCAGCCCAGATCGTTCTTGGTCAACCCGTCATTGTCCTTAACAAGGCCGGAGCCAATGGAGCCATCGGTGCAACCTTCGTGAAGGACTCCTCCGCAGACGGGTACACCCTTCTTGTAGGCCGCATCGGCTCGCAGGTTCTGCTTCCCGCGCTCCAACCCAGAACGACGCCATACCAATGGAAGGATTTCACCTACATTGGTCTACTTGAACTGAACCCCGTGGTATGCGTGGTGCATCCGGAGAGCGCCTACCGATCCCTCGCAGACCTTGCAAACGCATTGAAGGCACAGCCTGGCAAGCTGAACTACAGCCACTCCGGACCCGCTACCGTACAGAATCTCGCACCCCAACTATTCTTTGCCAGCCTGAACATGAGACCAGACGCAGCCATCAACGTTCCTTACAAGGGTGGCAACGAAGTGGCAATGGCAGTCATCACCAAGGATGTGGACTTCGCCTGCAATAACCTCAGTTCAATGACGGGTCTGCTGAGCGGTGGCAAGCTGCGCGCGTTGGTCACCACAACGCCTGAACGACTCTCGCAGTTTCCAGAAATTCCCACTGCGCGCGAGGCTGGCTTTTCACAATTGGAAGCCGTCATCGGCTGGAGTGCGCTGGTGGGCCCGCCAAAGATGAACCCAGACGCCGTGAAGAAGTGGGCGGATGCGCTCAAACAGGTGGCTAAGAATCAGAAGTGGGTCGCTGGCAACGCCAATTTCGGAGGCATTCCACACGTTCTGAGCCCCGAGGAAACCGAGAAATACGTGAGCAACAGCTTTTCCACCTATGCCGATCTGGTGCGAAAGGCCGGTCTCGAAACGCAATAAAGCGATGAACCAGAGAACCGGTGGTACTCGCCACGGCACCACCGGGATCCCGACGCCCAGAATCGGATCGTCACATCGGCAATATCAGGCCTTTGTACAGCACTGCGACACCCGACGCCGCAAGCAGCACCACAATGAACCGTTTGAGCATCGCCTGGGATACTCGCGTGCGTACTTTCGACCCGACCAATACACCCAGCAACGCCACCGGCAACAACATGCCGGCCACCATCAAAATGGAATGCTCCGCGTAGGCACCCGAAGCACCGAAGACCAGTGCACGACTGACGCTGCTGAGGAAAATGATCACAGATATGGAAGCGCGGAACTGATCGACATCGGGCAGGCGTCGCGACAGATAAATGGTGTAGATCGGCCCCCCGGTGCCGAACAGCGCACTGAACACACCGCCCAGGGCACCAAACGGAATGGCCCAAAACGGACGCAACGGCGCCACGCGCCCGCTCGCCGCAGCCTGCAGATTGCGTACACACATGATCAGCACAAACACACCCAACGCGATCAACGGCCATTTGGGCGGCAGCTTGCTGAGCAAAGTGGCTCCGAGTGCAATCCCCAGAATCATCCAGGGCAACACACGCGCGAGTTCAGGCACTGACACTCGACGCCAATTCTTCACCCCAACCAGCCCCGTGCAGGCCAGATCGAACAACACCACCATCGGCACAGCATGCTGCAGCGGCATCAACTGCACCAACACCGGAATGGCCACCATCGCGGCACCAAACCCCGTCATTCCAAAAACGGAATAGGCAAGAAAGATGACGGGCGCCGCCAGTGCGATGAGCTCAGTTGGCATCGATTTTTTTCTTCTCGACCAACAACTTCCATTTGGCGGATTCGGTGCCAATCTCCTGCTTGAGCTGAGTAGACGCGACCACGGACGCGTACATACCTTGATCGGCCAGATAGCGCTTCATGGACGGCTGGGTGACAGCGTCGTTCACCCCTGCCAGCAACCGGTCCACGACAGGTTTTGGAGTACCCGCTGGTGCTAGCAGTGCAAACCATCCCGTGTATTCAAACCCGGGTAAACCGTCTTCCGCCGTAGTCGGCACGCTGGGCAACAACGGCGATCGTTCCTTGCCCGTGACCGACAAGGCCTTCACGCGACCACCTTTGAGCAAGGGCGAGATCGCGTTGATATTGGCAACCGCCATTTGCACGACACCCGCCATCAAATCCGCATAGGCCGGTCCCTCGCCCTTGTAGGGCACATGCGATATCTGAATGTCCGCAGCGTCACCGAAAGCCTCGCCCGCCATGTGCGTCTGGCTGCCAACACCCGCCGATGCAAAATCCACCGTCGCGGATTTGGCCTTCACGTACGCAATCAGCTCGCGGGTGTTCTTCACAGGAAGATCTGCGTTGACCGTCACCACCATCGGACCACTGGCCACCTTGGCAACGGGCTCGAAACTGGCGAGTGAATAGCCAAGCTTCTTGTAGATGAACTGGTTGACGGTGAACATGCTGCCCGATGCCAACAACAATGTATAGCCGTCAGCAGTCGAATTCGCCACGGATTGCGCGCCGATTCCGCCGCCCGCGCCAGGCTTGTTGTCGACGATTACCGTCTGCTTCAGGTTCTTGCCCAGCTCCACGGCCAGCGCTCGGCCAAGCAGATCGGTAGCGCCCCCTGCAGAGAACGGAATCACAATCTTGATCACCTTCTCGGCGGGCCACTCCGCTGCCCCCGCCACGAACGGTGCGAACATCAGCGCGCTGGCAATCGCTTGGAAAATGACCCTGCGCGAAGCGCTCGAAGTGCGCGGGCGCAAGGTCGATATGGACGTATCTTTCATCGTTGTCTCCTTTTTTGACATGGGCTTATTCACAAATCACACGCGCAACACCACCCCTCGATCCCTACAGATCGATTTCCTAAAACTCAATATTCAGATCCAAGCAGTCGCGTAACGCTCTGCTAACTTGATTCACTTGCGTTGCATACGCTCTTGAGTGCATCCAATAGCAACTGCGAAAGATGCGCACGCGGGTTCTCCGCTGGCACCAGAATGCCCAGACGTCTGGTGACTGGCGGCGCACCGAACGGTATGACACGGACGGTGGAAGGGAACTCCTTCTTCACTCCGCGCGCGGGCACCACCGATGCACCGAGCCCGTTTGCCACCATGGCAATCACGCCTTCGAGGTTGTCGATTTCCATCGTTGAACGCACGGCGATCTTGCGGCGGACGATTTCCTCCTGCACCAGATTTCCGACCCGTGCAGAACGATTGAAACGCACATAGGGCGTGTTCTCCAGAACCTCCTGATCCGAATCGCCCTTGACAGACTTGTGCACGATCACCACAAATGCCTCGTCCACGAACGGCAGAAACTCCAGCCCCGAGCGCTGCATCTCCGGTTCCGTGATGATCGCCACATCAAGTTGCCGGTGATAGACCGCTCGCTCCAGATCGTGAGTGAGCCCCGTCGTCACATGCACCTCCAGCCCATTGCCGCTTTTCTGCAGATGCCGCAGCGCCAATGGCAACACGCCCGACACGCAGGTATGCACACTGCCCAGCTTGAGCAGACCCACCGCCGAACCCTTGTTCAGCGATGCGCTCATGCTCTCCCAATGCGCGATCAGATCGCGAGCGCGGTGCACCAGCCCCAGACCCGCATCGGTAAGAATCGGTGGGCGGCGGCTGCGGTCGAAGATTGATACGTTCAGTTCCTCTTCCAGCGCGCGCATCTGCATGCTCACGGCGGATAGCGACAGACCGATGCTGTTGCCTGCTTCAGCGAAGCTCCCGCGATCTGCAATGGCGATCAACGTATAAAGCGTCTTGATGTCCATGGTTCGTGTTTCAAAGGAAGGCCGACATGCTAAATGCCCAGCAGCCTGCGGGCATTTCCACCCATCACCTTCTTGAGGTTTTCCTCCTTGATAGGCAGCTTCTCGAACCACTCCTTGTACCCCTGGACCGGACAGAATGGGAAGGAGCTGGCGTAGAGCATGCGATCACTGAGAAAACCATCGGCCGCTTTCACGTACTCCTCCCAGCCCGGCATGCGCGAGAAATACATGTCCGGCGACAGCCACAGGTTCTGGCGCCGGAATCCAAGATGCAGAATTTCATTCACCCACGGCCAGCCACCGTGTGCGACCACCACGTTGAGGTTGGGAAAGTCGGTGAGAACGCGGTCGGTGCGGATCGGATCGGAATAGCTCAGATCAGGCCCTGCCGTTCCGCCCACCATCATGATCACAGGCACCTTCCGGTCTTCGCAATGCGCGTAGATCGGATAGAGACGGCGATCATCGGCATACATCGGTATCGGATACGATCCCGGCTCGATGTTGATGAGCTTGAAGCCATCTTCGAGGGCCGTATCGATCGTGTCACATGCCTTTCGGCGATTGGTCGGATCAATGGATGCCGCCCCAATGAATCGATTGGGGTTGCTGCTGACGATGGCACGGACGTCATCGTTGGACACGCTGCCAAGCACGCCAGCCAGACGCCCCACGACCACACCACGCCCGATGCCGGCAGCATCCATTTCCTTCAGCAACATGGGCATTGATTGCTGTTGTGCGGCAAGCGATGGCTCGAACCCCACGGTGCGCGTGAATCCATCACGCCTCTCTCCCGCAGAGTACATGAGCGTGTCCAGAAACCCGCCTACGGGTGGTCTCAAACGAAAATCAATGATCATTCACCTGTCTCCCTGTTTGATTGAACTGCACCGAATCATCGCTCGCGTCACATCACTTCATTGCGGCGGTTGTCGGTTTCACCGTAGCGGTGCAGCGCTGGTGGCTTGAGCCCTGCGTATAGCTTCTCGATGCCTTCATTGATGACTTCGGCATGCTGCGCAAACAGCGAATTGCCATCCAGATCGCTCTCCACGATGAACGGGCCGAAGTTCTCCACCTCGAACAGCCACATCGCCTGCGCAATGCCCAGGTCGTCCAGCCAATGCACCTCGCGCACCCGCTTGATCCCGCGCCCGAGCAACGCGCCCGTGCCATAGCCCACCGTCGTCAGATAGATCGCGCCGCCGGGTGCGAGCACCTTCTTGTAGTCCTCGGCAGGCATACCACCCTTGCCGATCAGAATGCGGCAATCCGTCTTCTCGATCCATCTTGGAATCCATTTGGAAAAACGGAATGAAGCGGTGGCCGTCACCGCGCCCACGTTGTAGCCACCGTCACCATCGGGCGCGGCGGCAGGTGAGCAGTGAAAGTTCACATTGCTCAGCGACTTCAGATCGACTGGCAGTTCCATGCCTTCATCCAGAACGCGCTTGTAAATGCCTTCACGCGCCGTGTAGACGATGCCGTTGAGATACACCGCGGAGCCCAGCTCCAGTTTCGCGATGTCCTCTCGTTTGGCGGGAAGATTCAGATGGAAGACTTTGATGTCGTCCTCATTCCCATCATTCCCATCATTGCCGTTGTTGTTCACCATTCGACTGTCTCCCTGCGCAGATAAGGTGTGAACCACTGTGGATCTGTGCGGTACTCGATTTCACCGCTTGCATGAACCCGCGCGGTCGAGCGGCGCGAAGACAGGCAGAACGTGTGCACGCTGATCGGCATGCCGCCGGTATGCGTGTAACCGCACTCGATGTGACAGTCCACCACCATGCCAGAGCCCACAAAGCCCATCGCTCCCATGCCGATGGAATTGCCCAGTTGCATCAGCTCCAGTTCAAGCTCGGCCACCTTGGGGTCGGGATTGCGATCACCCACCGTGCGCAGGCAGGCGGCCTGCTTCCCCAACTGCATGCAAGTGTCTTTGGAGCCACCAAGGCCTATTCCCACGATGGCTGGCTGGCATGCGAGACCGCGTTTTCCGAACGCTATCAGCGTATCGAGCAAGAATCGCTTGATGCCATCTATTCCGTCACCAGGAAAAAGCATGCGGTAATCGCTGCCGAATAGCCCGCCCTTGTGAACGGTGGTGATGTCGATCCAGTCCATGTCAGGCTCGAACGACCACTCCACCTCGGGCGCGTTGATACCGACATTGTTGTTGTGATCGGTGCGCCAGAGCGGATGCACACGATTCGGGCGCAAAGGAATGGTGACGGTGCACTCCGCCGTGGCATGCCGCAAGGCACGCTCCACGGCCACGAAACCGTTTTCCACTGAGGCGTTGTTACCCACCTTCACGTAGTAGCGTGGCAATCCCGTATCGGCGCACATGGGGCGCCGATCCTCGTCGGCAGCATCCCAGTTGTCCTGCATGGCGTGGATCACGAAACGTGGGAGCTTGCCGGTCTCCTTCTTCTGCAGCGCCTTGATGCCTTCGCGGTAGTCCGGTGGAATCTCGATGGCTGCGCGGCGCATGATCTCAAGCGCCGCTTCCTGCACTTTGTCTATTGGAATGTTCATCGGTTATGACCTCAGTTCGTGGGAATGCCTGCTTCGCCTTCGATGAGTGATTCACCGGGCTTCACGATGTCGAAGGAAACGGGAACCATCTCGAGCGACACCTCGTCCTCCACCGCGCCCACACGCGTGTAGCAGCTGGTATGCAGATCGCCCGCATCGGGAAAGTCTTCGCGGAAATGAGCGCCCCGACTGTTCTCGCGCGCGAGTGCGGAGATCGTGATGACCTTGGAGATATCCACCAGACTCTCCAGGTTGAGCCAGTCATGCCACGTCACGTTGTAGCGGCGATCTCCATCATTCACTCCGATATGGCGCAACGCATCACGATGGCCGGCGACCGCACCGAGGCCGCGCTCCATCGCCTCCTTGTGGCGCAGCACGCCCACGTCGTCCCACATGGTCTGGGAGAGCGCATCGCGCAATTCATGGATGCGGCCTATGGGCTTGGAGAACGGATACTCCGCCCGTTCAATGCCACGTGCAATCACACGCTTGTCGGGCTCGCGCCAGACGCCTTCGCGCTGCACGAATGCAGCCATTGCGTCGCCTGCAATACCGCCGAAAACAGTGGAATTGGCAACGCCGTTCCCACCCAGGCGATTCGCGCCGTGCACTCCACCGCAGTCTTCGCCAGCGGCGAACAATCCGGGCGATGCGGTGGAACCATCCACGTTGAACTCCACGCCGCCCATCAGGTAATGCGCGGTGGGCACCACTTCGACCTTGCCGCCCGCGAGGTCAAAGCCACAGTCGCTGCAGCGGTTGACCATGCCGGGAAAAGTCTTCGCCACTTTTTCCGGACCAAGATGGCTCATCTGGATATACACACCGCCCATCGGGCCAGTGCGCCCCGCGCGCATTTCCGCGTAGATACCGCGGCTCACCACGTCGCGCGTGGCACGTTCGCCGCGCTTGTCGTAGTTGTTCATGAAGCGCTCGCCATCGCCGTTGAGCAGGTAGCCACCCGCACCACGCAAGCCTTCTTCCAGCACCGTACCAGTCATGCGCGTGTCGGGGCCGCCCAGCAATCCCGTGGGATGGAACTGCACCATCTCCATATCGCGCAACTTCAACCCGTAACGCAGTGCCATTGCCAAGCCGTCACAAGTCTTGTCGCCCGATGGCGTGTGATAGCGATACATGGTGGGCCCTGCACCGGTCGCAAGCAACACGGCCTTGGCCTGCACAAAGCGATAGGCGCCGGTGCGCATATCGATGAACAGCACACCCGCGATGCCCGAACCATCTGCCGCCGGAATCAGTTCAATCGCGCGGTGCTCCTCCAACTCTTCGGCTTCAACGGCCCGCACTTGCTCCATCAAGCGGTTGATGATTTCGATGCCAGTGAGGTCGGCCTTGTGCACCGTTCTGTCAAAGCTCTGACCAGCGAAAGCCTTCGAGTGCAATGAACCGTCGGGATTGCGGTCGAAGAAGCAACCGATCTCGTTTTCGAGCTCACGCACCCGTTCGACAGCCCCTTCCACCAGCCTCCACGCCAGGTCCTGACGCGGCAGCCACTTGCCGCCTTCAATCGTGTCCATGAAATGGCGCTCCACCGAATCGCCCGATGAGAGCGCCACGTTGTATCCGCCCTGCACCATGCGCGTGCAGCCGCATTTGCCCAGCAACCCCTTCACGGCAACGCTCACGCGCAGCGATGGATCGGCCTTCTTGGCATGCAGCGCAGCAAACAGCCCCGCGCCGCCCGTCCCCAGAATCAGAATGTCCGTCTTGTGATTTTCTACATTCATCTCAGATCACCCCCGCTACAAACACCAGACCAATCGCCATCGACGCGGCAAAGCCCCATCCGATCCACGAGATGCGCGCATCGCGTGTGGAGCTCCAGGGGAGCAGTTCGAGCGCCAGCAGACGCAGCCCGAAGAACATGTGCATGGACAGCAGCAGCACCAGGCCCCATTCGCCGAACTTCATCGCCGGCATTTCGGCCAGCTTGAGAAAGCCATCGAGTTTGGCCTCATCAAGCGCCATCGCCAGCACGTAGAAATGCGCGGGAAGAAACACCGCCAGCGCAATGCCGGAGAGGCGATGACCAATGAACGCCCAGTAGCCTTGGTGTGTATGCGAACTCTTCATGACACCAGTCCTCCGACAACCGCCACCGCACGCCAGCCAAGTACCAGCAGCACACAGCCAAACAGCGCGCTGATGGCAAACGCCACGCCGCGCCCCAGTCGCAGCCACTCCACCAACACGTTGCGGATCCCGATCGGCACATGCAGCGCAACACTGAGCACGAACAAGCCGTAGAACAGGATCCAGATCCAGTTGCCTTTGGTGCGCGAGAGGATTTCCCCAGCGGTCAACCCGCCCTGCACCGCATAGATGATCACGGCCACATGCACCATAACGAAGGGCGCCATGAGCATCGCAGTGAAGCGCTGAAGCGCAAACAAACGGGCTTCCATGTCAGCCCCTTTTCAGAAAACTCATCAGCGCGTTGCGCTTGAGCCCGGCGATGCTGCCGGTCGGGCTGAGACTCACGGGGCAATGCGTCATGCAACTGCCTTGCGTGTGGCAGGAGTTGCAACCGCTGCCCGACATGGCCTTGTTTAGCACGTCCTTGGGATCGGCGTGGCGTTCGTCATTGAACAACGTCCACGCACGATTGAGCGCTGCGGGTCCGAGGTATTCCTTGTCCCACGAAACCACGTCGCAGGCCGCGTAGCACACCGCGCAGTTGATGCACTCGATGGCGGCATCCGCAAGCTTGCGCTGCTTGCTTTGCGGCAGTACGGCAGCGGGAGGATCGTTGCGGGTGGCGGTGCCGACGAAGGTGTTTCCCGCCTTCTTCCACTTGTCGAAGAACTCGCGCATGTCGACCACAAGGTCCTTCACACGCGGCAGATTACGCAGCGGCTCGATCACGATGGAGCCGTTGTCCTCCACACGGCTCACATGGGTACGGCAGGTCCAGCGCGGCTTGCCGTTGACGGTCATCGCACACGATCCGCACACACCGACGCGACATGCAAAGCGATAGGAGAGATCGGGCTCCTGTGTGCGCTGGATCTCGGTGATCACGTCGAGCACGGTCTGATTCTCGCGCCACGGTACCGAGTAGGTCGTGTAGCGGGTGTTGTCGTCAACACCTCGTGCGATGCTGACTGTGAGTTGTCTCGGGTTCGTGGGTTTATCTGTTTCCATTTTTCTCTCACATGACTTGAAACGCCGTTGTGAGAGTGATTCTATAAATCTAGTTTTTATGAATCAATGCAAAATAACTTGATATTTTCTGAACTTAATTCAGTCCATAAACCCCACACAGAACCCCTCAAGAATCAGGAAAAACCTGTGGTTTTCAATGCACTTCGTGACACGCATCGACCTCCCGATTTCACTTAAAACATTGAAGATAAATTTCAATAACTTCTGTTTCATTGAATAAAATCCTGCGTTCTTCCAACAAAAAAGGCCGTCTTTCGACGGCCTTCGTGGCATTGAGAGTCACTTGACTCGAGAGGCTCATGCGCCCTTGTGACCACCCGCCCGCTCATGAAACACGATGGGCTTGGAATCCTGTGCCTCCAGCGGACTGCTGCTGTGGCACGAGCCACCACCGGTGCCCGGCGTGCTGTCACAACTGCTGCATCCGCTCCCGCACCCCGTGGTCTGAGCAAGCTTGGGGTTGATCTTGCCCAGTGGGTTGCGCCATTTCTGCGGCATGTAGCGCCACAGCACATACAGCACCGCAAAGGCGACGACGAGTCCGACAACGATGGTTTGAGTCATGTGAACCAATCTCCAATCAACTACACGCAAGGGCGACCGAGCCATTGAGGCCGAGGCCTCAACCCCAGCCCAGCGCCACCGCTGCGTGATAAACAATCAGGCAGGCGATGTAGGCGAGGCCGAAAAGATACCCTGCCATGATCGCCACGTACTTCCAGCTATTCGTCTCGCGGCGCACCGTGGCCAAGGTGGCGAGGCATTGAGGTGCGAAGATGAACCAGGTGAGCAGCGACAGCGCGGTGGCCAGCGACCATTGGCTTGCGATCAGCGGGCCCAGTTGGGCCGCAGTGTCGTCGCCCGATGCGGACAGCGCGTACACGGTGCCAAGTGCGCTCACCGCCACTTCGCGTGCGGCCATACCGGGGACCAGCGCAATGCAGATCTGCCAGTTGAAGCCGATGGGCGCGAAGACCAGCGCCATCGCTTCGCCGATGCGGCCCGCGAGGCTGTAGGTGATGGCCGGTTCGGTCGCGCCGTCCGGTGCGCCGGGGAACGAGGACAGAAACCACAGCACGATGGTCAACGCAAGGATGATACCGCCCACGCGCTTCAAGAAGATGATGGCGCGTTCGTACAGGCCGATGATCAGGCTGCGGATGCTGGGCCAGCGGTAGGCGGGCAATTCCATCATCAGCGCTGCGCGGCCCTGGCGTGCGCCGAAGCGCTTGGCGACATAGGCGACCGCCATGGCGCTCACGATGCCCGCGATATACAGAGCGAACAGCACGAGGCCTTGCAGATTGAACAGACCGCCGACAGTGCGCTCCGGAATGAAGGCGCCGATGAGCAACGCATAGACCGGCAGCCGCGCCGAGCAGGTCATCAGCGGCGCGATCATGATGGTGACGAGCCGGTCGCGCCAGCTCGGGATCGAGCGCGCGGCCATCACGCCGGGAATCGCGCAGGCGAAGCTCGAGAGCAGCGGAATGAACGAGCGGCCCGACAGACCGACCGTGCCCATCACGCGGTCCAGTAGGAATGCGGCGCGCGGCAGGTAGCCCGAATCTTCGAGCACCAGAATGAAGAAGAACAGAATCAGAATCTGCGGCAGGAACACCAACACGCCACCGGCACCCGCGATCACGCCATCGGCCAGAAGGCTGCGCAGCGGGCCGTCCGACATGTGGGCCTTCAGCCATTCTGCGGCCGATGCGGTCGTGGCATCGATGAAGTCCATGGGCACGGCCGCCCATGCGAACACCGCCTGAAAGATCAGGAACAGCAGCACCGCCAGCAGCACCAGCCCCCAGACCGGGTGCAGCACGATGGCGTCGATCTTGTCGTCACGCACCAATTGCACGGCGGGCGTCTTCACGGCCAAATCCAGAATGCGGCGCACCTCGTCGTGCAGCTCCAGCACGCGCTGTGCGGCATCGCCCTTGAGTTCTTCCTTCTTGGCAGGAATGGCGCTCTTGAGCTGATCGGCGTCGATCCATTGGAGCAGGTCCTGCGCACCATCGGCCTTCACCGCGACGGTGGAAATCACCGGCACGCCGAGTTCGCGCGACAGAACGGTTTGGTCGATCTCGATACCCTGCTTCTTGGCCATGTCGGTCATGTTGAGCACCAGCACCATCGGCAGGCCGAGGTTGCGGGCTTCTAGCACCAAGCGCAGATTCAGGCGCAGATGCGTCGCATCGGTCACGCAGGCCACCAGCTCCGGAAGCGGCTCGCCTTTGCGGCGACCCAGCAGCACATCCCGCGTGACGGCTTCGTCCATGCTCTGCGCGTGCAGGCTGTAGGCGCCCGGCAGGTCGAGCATGCGCACGCGCTTGCCGCCCGGCGTGGTGAGCCAGCCCTCTTTGCGCTCCACGGTCACGCCCGCGTAGTTCGCCACCTTCTGGCGCGCGCCGGTCATCAGGTTGAACAGCGCCGTCTTGCCGCAATTGGGATTGCCCAGCAGCGCCACATGCAGTGCGCTGCCCGAAGCTGGTTGATTGCTTGCGCTAGTCGTCATCTCTTGCCCTCGTATCTCGATTTGTCTTTGCCGTCAGGTCTTGGCTGGCTGCACCAGCACGAACGCCGCTTCGTCGCGGCGCAACGCAAATGTCGCCTGCCCCACGCGGATCGCGAGCGGGTCGGCACCGGGGAAGCCGGTGGCGAGCACGCGCACCTGCTCGCCCGGCAGGAAACCAATCTCCATCAAACGGAGCACCAGTTCTTTCTCGCGCTCGTCGCTCGCAGGCTTGAGAGCGATGACGACTCCCTCCTGACGGCGTCCAAGCGTGTCCAGAGCGATGGCGGCAGATGCCGTCAAACCGCTTGAAAGTGGCTGCCCGCTTGATTCTTGTGGCTGTACTCGCATGTCTTCTTGCTCGGTCCTGAATGGTTTTAATTCTCATTCTAAAAGAGACCAGACAAAATAAGGTGGAATTCAGCAAGTGCCCCTTTGGTGTGCATCAGTACGTAACGCGCAAAGTCGCGCCCGGCCAGCGCCAAAAAGCCAATCTCCGTATCGGGAGTCAACTATTGAAAATGCTCAGGTGCTGGTCTCCCTAAAATTCCCGGCATCCGACAGCTCTGCTTGTGCCGCGTGACGGCTGAGAGGGACACCCCCTGCCTTTGTGCCCATCCCGTGCTTGCATTCGCCAGCGTCCGTCGCAACGCCCAAACTTTGTTTGCCCTCCGTTGACCGCATCGGATGCCCGCGCGCGCCTGCCTCGCTTCAGTGGCTTTGCGCGCATTGGCATTCAGGGAACCCGCCTTCATGCCACCGACCCTTTTATTGACTGCACTCCATCACGCGATGGGCCTCGCGTTGCTGCTGGCTCTTCCGCTGGGCACCTTCGCCGCCACCGAAGCGCGCCTGCGCGCACAGGACGTGGCGCTGCTCGCGGCATCTTGTGCCAACTGCCACGGGCCCGATGGCCGCTCGGTCGGCGAGATCCCGTCACTGCGCGGCGCCACCGCCGCCCACCTGCAGCAGCGCATGCGGAACTTCAAGACCGGCAAGGCCACCGACGCCACCGTCATGACCCGGCTGATGAAGGGCTACGCCGACGACGAGATCGACGCGCTCGCGCAGTGGTTTGCCAATCCCGCCACTGCCACGCTGATGGGGGCCAAGCAATGAGCATGCCCTCCCACTCCGTCGACACCATCGACACCATCGATCGCCGCGCAGTGCTGACCCGCGCGCTCGCAGGCGCCGCCACCGTGGCTGCGCCGGGCTGGGTGCGCGCGCAGAACGCATCCGCCCATGTCGTCGTCATCGGCGGCGGCTTCGGCGGGGCCACGGCCGCACGCTATCTGCGCGAATATGCGCCGCAACTGCGCATCACGCTGGTCGAGCCCGAACCGCGCTTCTTCACCTGCCCTTTCTCCAATCTCTATCTTGCGGGTCTGCGCAGCTGGGAGAGCATCGGCCACGGCTTCGACGGCCTGCGCGCTGCGGGCATCGATGTAATCCACGCGCGCGCGGAAGACGTGGACAGCTCCGCGCGCGCCGTGAAGCTATCGAACGGCCGGTCTCTCAACTATGACCGCCTCGTCCTCTCACCCGGCGTGGACATGCGCTGGAACGCCATTGCAGGCTATGACGAGCAGGCCGCACAGAAGGCGCCGCATGCCTGGAAGGCCGGTGCGCAGACGCAACTGCTGCGCAAGCAGATGGCGGCGATGGACGACGGCGGCACCTTCGTCATGACCATCCCCGACAACCCGTTCCGCTGCCCGCCCGGCCCGTATGAACGCGCGGCAATGGTGGCGCACTACTTCAAACAGCACAAGCCGCGCAGCAAAGTCCTGCTGCTCGACGCCAAGGACAATTTTTCAAAAAAGGCGCAGTTCCAGCAGGGCTGGAAGGTGCTGTACGGTGACATGATCGAATGGGTGGGCCTTGCGGACGATGGCCTCGTCACGCGTGTTGATGCAGCCACGCTCGAGGTCGAGACCAACTTCGGCACACGCCACAAGGCCAGCGTGCTCAACGTGATTCCGCCGCAGAAAGCGGGCTTCATCGCCGAACGCGCAGGCGTGACCGACGCGAGCGGCTGGGTGCCCGTGCGCGCCGAGACCTTTGAGTCTCGGCAGGTCAAAGGCGTCTATGTACTGGGCGACGCCACCATTGCAGCGCCCATGCCCAAGTCAGGCTTTGCCGCCAATACGCAAGGCAAGCTGGCCGCAGCCGCTATCGCCACGGAACTCACCGGCAGACCGCTGCCCGCTGCTGTGTACGCCAACACCTGCTACAGCCTGATCGGTACGGACTACGGCATCTCCGTCGCGGGCGTGTACCGCGCGCAAGAAGGCAAGCTCATCGAAATGCCCGACTCCGGCGGCGTGAGCCCGATGGACGGAAACGCCGCGTTCCGCGCGGCCGAGGCACGCTACGGCGCGACCTGGTACGCCGCCATCAGCGCCGACATCTGGGACCGCTGACATGGACGCCTCTTCCAACTCCACCCTCCTCTGGGCCGGTTTCGCACTTGGCTGCGCGTTTGGCGCGGCGGCACGCTTGAGCCGCTTCTGCCTGCTGCGCGGCCTGCGCGAATGGCTCACGCCCACCGCGCCGCAAGCCCGCCGTCACGGCGCTCCCGCGCTGCAGGCATTCGCACTCGCACTGGCCATCGCACTGCTCGCCACCCAATGGCTGGCCCAAGCGGGGCAGATCGATCTCGGAACAGCTCAAACCGTGCGCGGCAATATCTCCGTCGTCGGCATGCTGATCGGCGGCCTGCTGTTCGGCATCGGCATGACGCTAGCGCGCGCCTGCGGTGCCCGCGCGCTGGTGCTGCTCGCGGGCGGCAATCTGCGTGCGCTGATCACCCTGCTGTGCATGGCAATGGCCGCGCAGGCCACGCTCACCGGCGTGCTGTTTCCGGTGCGCCAGTGGCTGCAGGGCTTTGGCCTCGTCACGCTGCCACATGCCACATTGCCCGCACTGCTTCAACAAGGCGCTGGCCTACCGAGCATGGCAGCGCTGATCGTCGCCGTGGGCCTGCCCGTGGCGGCCCTGCTTGCCTACGCCCTGTGGCAACCGGCCCTGCGCCGCAGCGCCGCGCAACTGGTCGGCGCCATCGTCATAGGTGCGCTGGTAGCCGCTGGTTGGTGGATCACCGGGCATGTCGGCATCGACCCGTTCGAGCCCGTTCCGCTCACCTCACTGAGCTTCGTCGGCCCGGTCGCAGAAGCGCTGCTCTATCTGCAACTGGCCGTGGGGCGCACGCTCAACATCGGCCCGGCCATCGTCGTCGGCACGCTCTGCGGCGCGGCCGCCATGGCGCTCGTCACGCGCACCGCGCGCTGGGAGGGATTCGACAGCCCTGCGCGCTTTGCCGCATCCGCCATCGGCGGCCTGCTCATGGGCCTGGGCGGTGTGCTGGCCGTGGGCTGCACTATCGGCCAAGGCCTCAGCGGCCTCTCGACGCTCGCCATTGCAAGCCTGCCCGCCGTGTTCGGCATCGCGGCCGGTGCGGTGCTGACAATCCAGATTCAATCCACCATTTTTCACACGCAACCAGAGGGACTACCAGCATGAAACGTCGCAATTTCCTCATCACGCCATCCGCACTCGCTTTGGGCGCAGCGGCGGCCGCTCCGGGTCTTGCCATGGCGGCCCCCACCATCATTACGCCGCAATCGCGCATCCTCCCGCGCGAAGGCAAGGGCCCGCGCATCGTGATCTGCGGTGGCGGCTGGGGCGGCATGACCGCCGCGCGCTATCTGCGCGAGCTGATCCCCAACTCCGACGTGGTGCTGCTCGAGCGCAACCCCACATTCTGGTCCGGCCCGATGAGCAACAAGTGGCTCATCGACGTGGTGAACACCGACTTCGTCAACCACGACATGCTGCGTCCCGCCAACAAATACGGCTACAAGCTGCTGCAGTGCGAGGTCAACGGCTTCGAGCGCGACAAGAAGCTGGTGCGCACCTCACTCGGCGTGATCGACTACGACTACCTGATCCTCTCGGGCGGCATCCGCAACGACTACGAGGCGTGGTTCGGCAACGACCAGCGCGCCATCGACTACACGCGCAAGCACTTCCCCAATGCCTACATTCCGAATCAGGAAATGTTCGCGCTCAAGCAGAAGGTCAAGGACTTCAAGGGCGGCACGCTGGTCATGACGCTGCCGCCGCCACCGCACCGCTGCCCGCCCTCGCCCTACGAGCGCGCCTGCCTGATCGCATGGCACATCAAGAAGAACAAGATCCCCGGCAAGATCGTCATTCTCGACCCCAAGCCCAAGATCGCGCCCATCGGCGTGGGCTACAAGCAGGCCTTCGACGAGCTGTATCCCGACATCATCACCCACGTGCCCAACGCGCGCGTGCAGGAGGTCGATCCGTTCAACAAGAAGATCAAGACCGCCGCGGGCGAGTTCAAGTTTGACGACGCCATCCTCATGCCCCCCCATCAGGCCGCCGAAATGGTCTGGCATGCCGATCTCATCGGCAAGACTCCCGACGGCAAGCCCACCGGCTGGGCCGACATGCACCCGCGCCTGTTCAACGCGCGCAGCGACGAGAACGTCTATTTCGTTGGCGACCTCATGGGCACCATCTCCGACCAGTTCGGCCACTACCCCAAGAGCGGCCACGTGGCCAACTACATCGGCCGCATCGTCGCGCAGAACATCGCGCAGCGCGTGGCGGGCAAGGAAGTCACGCTGCTGCTGCCCGACAACCTCTGCTACATGATGGTCAACGGCGACCCGCAGGAAGAGATCTCGGTGAAGTTCGAATACGAGGTCGATCCCACCGGTAAGGTCATCCAGACGCAGATCGACATGGACGTGCGCACCGCCGATCTGGTGAAGGAAGATTTCGCCTGGGCCCGCAGCAAGTTCAGTGACTTTTTGGCGATCTGACGATGAGCGCAACATCCAACAAGCACGTCACTCGCCGCACGCTGATCGCGGGCGCCGCGAGTGCCGGTGCAGCGCTCACGCTCCCGGCCGTCGCGCAGACGACTGCGCAGCCCGCAGCCAAGTCGCCACTGGTCGGCCCGCTCGCGCCCAATCCGGTCGAGTTCAAGAAGATGCTCGACGAGTTCACGCGCGGCAAAACGCCAAAGACCGAGGGCCTGTGGCTCGACGTCTCGGTGCTCGCCGACAACCCGAGCGCCGTACCCGTCAAGGTCAAGGTCGATCTGCCGATCACCGACAAGGACTGGTGCGAAGAAATTATCGTGCTCGCCGAGCTCAACCCCTCGCCCCTCGCCTGCCGCGTGAAGTTCACCCAGGCCAACGGCACGGCCGAAGCCGCAGTGCGCGTTCGCCTGTCGCAGACGCAGACCCTCCACGCACTCGCCCGCATGAAGAGCGGCCAGGTGCTCGCGGCCAAACAAGCCGTCACCGTGGCCGCCAGCGGCTGCGGAATGTGAAGGAGAAACGTGAAAGAGACAATCGCATGAACAACGGCAAACCCCCACGCATCTGGGTAAGCAACGCCACGCCGAAAAAAGGCGAGGTTATCCGCGTGCGCGCCCAGATCGAACACATCATGGAAAGCGGCCTGCGCACCGACGCCGACGGCAAGATCCGCCCACGCAACATCGTCACGGCCTTCGAGGCCCGCCTCGGCAACGCGCTGCTGTTCATCTGGGAACCCGGCATCAGCATCTCGCAGAACCCCTACATCGAATTCACGTTTCTGGCACGCGAAAGCGGCGATCTGAATTTTTTGTGGAAGGACGATACGGGGGAAACGCTGAGCGCCAAGAAAGCCATTGCAGTCGCCTGAACGGCGGATAGTTGAATCGGGGTGTCTGGCTCTTTCATGCATGGATGAAACCACACCCCGATTGCGAAATAATGGCAGCTCCCGCGAAAACACCGGCCATCGCTGCCCAAATGACCTCCTCTTCAGAACATCCCTGCCTCACCTGCGGCGCCTGCTGCGCCAGTTTTCGCGTCGATTTTGCAGTCGAGGAAACGCAGGAATGCGGCGGCAGCGTGCCCGATGGGCTGGTGGTTCCGGTCACCGACTACACCGCCCGCATGCGCGGCACCGATCATGCTTCGCCGCGCTGCGCAGCGCTTACCGGTAAGGTTGGCGTGAAGGCCGCCTGCGGCATCTATGAGTGGCGGCCCTCGCCCTGCCGCGAATTCGAGGCTGGGTCAGATGCCTGCCAGCGGGCGCGGGCTCGGCATGGCATGCCGGTGCTGGATGATCCACTCGCGGCATAGCATGGTCACAAACGCTGTGCATCACGGTACGATGCACGCTATGAGCGATTCGCAATCCCCACCATCCCACGCCAGCAGCCCCAGAATTTGGGACATCTCCGCCCCCGTGCATGTCGGCACGCCGGTCTTTCCGGGGGACACCGAATACTCGCAGCAATGGAACGCCACCATCTCACCGGGCTGCCCGGTGAACGTGGCGACGATCACGCTGTCGCCCCATGTGGGCACGCATGCCGATGCGCCTCTGCACTACGACGCGCAGGGCGCGACGGCGGGCCATGTGCCGCTCGATGCCTACATCGGCCCCTGCCGCGTGATCCATGCCATCGGCCATGGCGCGCTGATCCGCTGGGAAGACATCGCGCATGCAGTGAACGGCCTGCCGTCGCGCGTGCTGGTGCGCACCTACCGCCGCATGCCCGTGGACCGCTGGGACGCGGAGCTCACCGCCTATGCGCCCGAGACGGTCGAGCGGCTGGCCGACCTTGGCGTGCGGCTCATCGGCATCGACACCGCGAGCATCGACCCGGCCAACAGTAAGACGCTGGATTCGCACCAGATCCTCCGCCGCCGCGACATGCGCGTGCTCGAGAATCTGGTGCTCGACGACGTCGCGGAAGGCGACTACGAACTCATCGCCCTGCCGCTCAAGCTCACCACGGCCGATGCCTCGCCGGTGCGCGCCATCCTGCGCGAACTTGTCGTCTAGCGCCTGCTAACGCAAATACAGGCCCAACAACACGTTGAGCAGCGCCATCAGCGCGACCGCCGCCATATCCGTCCACAGCACGGTCATCTGAACCCAGCGGCGGCTCTGCAGCGCCTCGGGCGGGGCGAGGTGGCAGGCCATCTCGATCTTGCCGGGCGAGGCCATCAGCAGCAGCGCCGCACTCACGTTGTGCACCGCCATGAAGGGCAGCAGCGGCACGGAGAGCGCACGTGCGATCTCGGCCTGCGTGGCGGCGAACATCGCATTCGCACCCGTGTTCGAGCCCGTCGCGAAGCCGCCCAGCGCCCCCACGAACGGCGCAGCAAACAGATACGCCACGCCCCCGGCAGACAGCGCGCGCGCCAGTTGCGCAGCCATGCCTGAGACAGCCATCAGCACGCCGAGCACGATGAACAGGCCCGTTACAGGTGCCACCTGCGACCAGGATTTCGCGCTGCTTCTGAGCACTGCCTGTGGTGGCAGCCCTCGTGAAAAATACAGCGCCGCGATGAACAGCCACACGCCCGGCGACGCCAGCACATGCAGAGCTGGCGAGAGCTGCAGCACGCGCAAAACCACACCAGCCAACAATACGCCGAACAGCAGCACCGCATAGGCCGTGAGTGCCCGCGCACCCAGCGCACCCAGCGCACCAAGCGCTACGCGCGCCGCGCCTTCGGTTGCCTTGCGCGCCCCGAAATGCCCGCGAGCGAGGAACAACAGAATCATCACCAGCGCGCCCAGCGCCCCCGCAGGTGCCGTCCCCACCGTGAGGTTGGCCACGGCCACCGCCACCGTCAGCAGCAGCCCCGAAACAGTGCCCTGCGCCACCGCCCCGCCACGCGCACCGGGCTCGCTCGCCAGCCATGCGGCCACCACGCCGGTAATCACGAACGGAATCACGCTCACATAGGCCGACGCCACGCCCAGCGCATCGAGCGGCAGTCCCGCCATCGTCGCTGCAATCAGCGTGCCCGGCCCCATGGAGCCCCACGGCACGGCGCACAGCCCCAGCAGACCGATCACAGCCACCTTGCGCGCAGACAGCCCGCAATGCACCAGCAGCGGAATGCCGATGGTGATGCCGATGCCAAAGCCCGTCAGTGATTCCGCAAACGGCGTGACGCCATGCACCACCAGCAGCACCGCGCCCACGCCGTGGCCGGTGCGCGCAAGAATCCATTGCGCGAGCGCCTTCTGCGCGCCCGCCACGCGCAGCACCTCCGACAGCAGCAGCCCGCCGCCCACGATCAGCAGCACCTCCACCAGCACCGGCAGCCACACGCGCAGCGCGGAAAAAGCGGCATCGCCCGTGAGCGGAAACGCCGCCGCCATACCCACCAGCGCCAACACCACGCCCAACAACGCGGCATGCAGCGACCGCACGCCCGCAAACAGCGCCACAATCACCACCAAGACCGGCAGCGCACTCCAAATCAGCTGCATTTCGCCACTCCGTTAAAATTTCGCTAAATTTCGTTTACGCAATTTTATTTGCGCATAGGAAATTCGTCAATCATGCCTTCTCACGAAATTTCATCCCCCGCAGAACCCGATGTGCAATTCGGCCTCGCCGTGCGGTCCCGCCGCTCGCAGCTCGGCATCACGCTCGACCAACTCGCCGAAGCCAGCGGCGTATCGCCCGGCGCACTCTCGCGCGTGGAGCGCGGCCTGCTCGGCGCGAGCCTGCGCAACGCGCTCGCGATCGCACGCGGCCTTGGCTGCGAACTTGGCGAGCTGATCCAATCGGAAGGCGAGGTGCAGATCACGCGCAAGGGGGAATATCGGCGCTACGTGCATGAGGAATCGGGCGTTGAACGCCTCGCTCTCGCCCACCCCTCGCCGGGACTCGAGCTGGTGCAATACCGCTTGCCGCCCGGTGCAGAATCAAGCCACTTCGCCGCCCACCGCGCGGGCACGCGCGAGGTATTCCATATTCTCGAAGGCGATGTGCGCGTGTGGATCGGCCAGGAATCCGTGCTGCTCAACGCGGGCGACACCGCCGTGCTAGACATGGACACCGAACACCGCTTCGCCAACGAAGGCCGCAAGACTGCGCGGCTCATGCTGCTGGTAATTGCCCCAATGAAATGACGCGCACGGACACAGGCCCACGACCTACAATTTCGCAACTCACCGAGCACAACGCACACCGTGATTCAGCGCATACAAAGAAGCACTGAATCACTCCTCCCCATTTCAAAAGAATGACCAGCACCATGCGAGACAACCCGGCCAGCAGCGCCACTGCAAACACGACCACCACCACCGAATCCATCGTCAAGGACGAAAAAGCCAAGCTCGATTTCAGCCGCGACATGAGCTATGGCGACTACCTGCATCTCGACGAGATCCTGAACGCTCAGCACCCCTTGTCGCCCGCGCATGACGAGATGCTGTTCATCGTGCAGCACCAGACCAGCGAACTCTGGATGAAGCTCATGCTGCATGAACTGCGCGCCGCCATCGCCGCCATCGCAGGCGGCACCCGCGCCGACGCCTTCAAGATGCTCGCCCGCGTGAGCCGCATCATGGAACAACTGGTCAGCGCCTGGACCGTGCTCTCCACCATGACCCCGCCCGAATACTCGGCCATGCGCCCTTACCTCGCCAATTCGAGCGGTTTCCAAAGTTATCAATACCGCAGCATCGAGTTCTCACTGGGCAATAAGAACGCCGCCATGCTCAAGCCCCACGAGCACCGCAGCGACCTGCTCGCCCAAGTGCAAACCGCCTACGAAGCACCCTCGCTCTACGACGTATCACTCCAACTGCTGGCCCGCGAAGGCCTCAACGTCCCCGCCGACCGCCTGCAACGCGACTGGACACAACCCTATGAATACAGCGAAGGCGTAGAAGCCGCCTGGCTGGAGGTCTACCGCGATCCGCACAAGTATTGGGACCTCTACCAGCTCGGCGAAAAACTCGCGGATATTGAAGACGCCTTCCGCCTCTGGCGTTTCCGCCATGTGACCACCGTGGAACGCGTGATCGGGTTCAAACGCGGGACGGGGGGGACTGGCGGGGTGAGTTATCTGCGGAAGATGTTGGAGGTGGTTCTGTTTCCGGAGATTTGGCGGTTGAGGACGGCGCTTTGAGATGAGGTGAAGGCCTCTGCCCGGCCACGATGGGACGTTCAAGGCTCGCCCACAATTCTGAGCAACTCAGCCACCTAACGAAAGTACATTGATGCCCTTGTACACCTACATCGTTTCCTACAAAGGCGCTACCCACGTAACGCAGGGAAGTCACAGCAACTATCGAGGATTCATTTCGACTTGGTGTTCGAACATTCCTTCCGGCGCGCTTCCAGCTCTGACTCCAGCACTTCTGAAAGAACTCGCTTCAAAGGCATATGGCGAGTTCTCCACTGTATCGAACATCAAGCATGCTTGGCGCAAGTCAATTGACGTCGGTGGAAGCGAGTGCATCGTGGTCGTCGTTCAAACTCAGCAGGAGTGAAGTCGCTTGAGGCCACCAAGGCCTGCGGCCAGCAGCGTTCCTTAGCGACAGTTCCGACGAGTCTTCGCCGCAGGGTGAGGCTGACTGGTGCATGTCAGCCATGGAGCAACCGCTATCACTGCTCAGGGTCGACAGCCACCCCAACTCAAACAGCAGCCGATACACATCGCGTAGTCGGCCAGCAGTTGCTGCACGTCACCCCAGCGGCAGTACAGCGTGGACGAGGTTACGCCCGTGTGGGGGCAACGAGCGGAACGCTCAGGCCCTCATTCGATTGCGATGCGCTGATCAATCAAGCTGCCGCAGCGGCCTCTTCAAACGCCTCGTCCAACTGCCTCACCCAACGCCCCTTATCCCCCACCGACGCAAAACTGGCATAAATGCTGTTGAACGCCAACTGGTAAGCATGTTGCGCCGTAAGCCCTGGCACTTCGGCAAAGAGGCGGGTGAAGTTGGTGTTCATGTAGCCGCCGAAATACGCCGGGTCGTCGGAGTTCACCGTAGCGACGAGGCCTGCTTCGAGCAGT
Source organism: Diaphorobacter sp. HDW4A (assembly GCF_011305995.1). GTDB lineage: Bacteria > Pseudomonadota > Gammaproteobacteria > Burkholderiales > Burkholderiaceae_C > Diaphorobacter_A. The sequence continues at coordinate 3,458,475 of NZ_CP049910.1, forward strand.
TGTTTGATGTTGTGATCGGCCAGCGTGGGGAACACGCAGAGTTTTTCGTTGGACAGCGGGCAGACGGTGAGCGCGATGCGGTCCTTGGCGAGGCGTTGCATGAGTTTCGGGTCGCGCACGGATTGCACGCCGTGGTCTATGCGCTCCACATGCAGCACGTCGAGCGCGCTCCAGATGTATTCCGGTGGGCCTTCTTCGCCGGCATGGGCGACGAGATGCAGGCCCTCTGCCTTGGCCATGGCGAAGACGCGGGCGAACTTTTCGGGCGGGTGGCCGACCTCGCTGCTGTCGAGGCCTATGCCGATGAATTTGTCTTTGTACGGCAGCGCTGCCTTGAATGTGGCGATGGCGGCTTCTTCAGACAGGTGCCGCAGAAAGCACAGGATCAGCGCGGCAGAGATGCCCTGCTCACGCTCGGCATCCCCGCAGGCGCGGTGCAGGCCGTTGATTACCACGGCTATGGGCACGCCCCGGTCGGTGTGGGTCTGCGGGTCGAAGAACATCTCGGTGCGCACGACGTTGTCAGCCACGGCGCGGTCGAGATAGGCGCGCGCCATGTCGTAGAAATCCTGCTCCTTGAGCAGCACGCTCGCACCGGCGTAGTAGATGTCGAGAAAGCTCTGCAGATCGGTGAAGGCGTATGCGCGGCGCAGCGCTTCGACGCTGTCGTAGGCGAGCTTGACGCCGTTGCGCTCGGCCAGCGCGAAGATCATTTCAGGTTCGAGCGAACCTTCGATGTGCATGTGCAGTTCGGCCTTGGGCATGGCCTTGAGCAGCGCGGGCAGACGTGCGGGATCGATGGCGGATACTTGGAACGTCATGATCAGCAAACTCCAAAGGTGATGCCGCTGGCCTTGAGGTAACGGCGGTAGGCGGAGGACATGCGGTCCGCCACCGAGTGCATTTCCGCACGTGGATCGAGCGGCAGCGCCTTGGGTAATTGTGACTCCAGAACCGGCTGGTCCTGCACAAAAATCGTGTGCTGGAATTCACGCAGTTGCGCGTCGGTCGATTCAAAATCGGCCACGGCCAAACGGAACCACACGCGCGACGTGTCGGCCGTGAGCGGGCAGATAAACAGGCCGATGGCCTCGCGCCAGCCCTGCTTGGAGCTGCCCTCTTCCGGGATCTTGGTGAGCACTGCCGTGTAGGGAGCGGTCACTTCGTAGGTGTACTCGACCTCGGCGGCCTGCGTGGAATGCAGATTGGACTGCGGCTGCACGGCCTTGCATCCCGTGGCGAGCACGCCAGTGGCGGTGTTCTCGACCTTGTAGGTGGCCATGGCCGTCGCGTCGCGGCTGCCGAGCCAGCCTTCGTGCACGAAGCCAAAGTGCGACATGTCGAGGAAATTCTCGATGATGCGCGGCGCGCTCGCGGCCACGTCGTAAGGGCCACAGTTCACCTTGCGCAGATGCGCATCTTCCTCGCCGACGAAGCGCGGCAGTTCTGTAGCCGCCTCGCCCTGTTCAAGCCACACCCAGACGAGACCGTAGGCCTCCTGCACATCGAAGGCCTTCACGCGCTGCGTTGCGGGCGGAACGAAGTCGGGCACCGCTGGCACCTTCACGCACTGACCGCCCGATGCGAACTGCCAGCCGTGGTATGGGCATTCGAGATGACCATTCTCGACACGCCCCATCGACAGGCGCGCACCGCGATGCGGGCAGCGGTCGACAAAGGCCTGCACGGCGCCTTCGTTATTGCGCCAGAGGACTACTGGCTGGTCGAGCAATTGCACGGACAGTGGGGCGTCTTGCAGCACCTCGTGCGATTGCGCGACGGGGTGCCAGAGGGTGTTTTCGATCATGGGGAGGACTACCTGAAATTCTTGTATGCCAACAAAAAAGCCGCCCTGGGGCGGCCTTTGGAGCGTGCTGGCGATCTTACGCCAAGAGTGCTGAAGCGCGCTGGTTACAGGCCTTTTGGCCCCGTGTGACGGTTGGCTGATCGTCAGCCAGCAAGTACCCGCTTCAGGCCTGCCTCACACCATCACATACAGCTTGCGCACCTTCTCGCGAATGTCCCATACGCCGCGTGTGAACGGGGGGAAGAACAGCGTGTCGCCCGCCTTGAATTCGATGCTCGGCTCGTCGTCGGAATCGGGCATGAAGCTGCCCGAGCCTTCGAAGATGTACATCACTTCGCCGGTGTCCACCGCGCGGCGGAACTGGCCTTCCGCGCATTCCCAGAAGCCGGTGTCGACGGCGGGCCTGTCGGTGATGGTCACGTCGAGCGTGCGCAGCTGACAGGCGGGCTCGCTCAGCGGGATCGCCACGGTGCCACTGCTCACGAGCGATGCGAGGGCTCTGTCGTTGGAAATGACTTGAATGCTCAAAACCGGAACTCCTTCTTTCTAAAAATCGTATGTTGGATGGGATGTGGTGCGGCTAGTCGAGCGCGCGCACCGAATTGTTCAACGAACGCGCGCAGGCCAGCAGCGAGGGGCCGAGGCGCTGCTCGGCTTCGGCCAGCGTCCAGCGGCTGGTGGGCGCGACGATGTGCACCGCCGCCACCGGGCGGCCATGGCTGCCGAGTACGGGCGCGCCGAGCGTCATGTCGCCGAGGAACAGCTCTTCGCGGTTGATCGCATAGCCGCGCTCGCGGGCCTCGCGCAGGTCGCGCATCAGCGCGTCCTCGTCGGTGATGGTGAAACGCGTGTGCGCCACGCGCTCGCTTTCGCGGATGAGTGCAAGCGCCTCCTCATCGGGCAAGGCGCTGAGCCATGCACGCCCCGAGGCGGTGCAGTACATGGGGATGCGGCTGCCGATCGGCATGTGCACCGGCACGAACTGCGCGCTCACGAAGCGGGCGACGTAGACCATCTCGAGCCCGTCGGCCTCGGTGAGGCAGGTGGTTTCGGTGGTTGCGTTGGTCAGCTCCGAGAGATAGGGGTTGGCCAGATCGATGATGGGATTGGCCGCCAGGTAGTTGAAGCCGATGCGCATGACGCGCGGCGTGAGCTGGTAGCGCCGAGTCTTGGGGTGCTTGCGCACAAAGCCCAGGCTTTCGAGCGTGAACACCATGCGCTGCGCGGAACTCTTGCTAATGCCCGCGGCCTCGGCCAGATCGGCCAACGTCATGCTGCGCCGCTGCGCGCTGAAAGCACACAGTACCGCCAGCCCCTTCTCCAGAGACTGGTTAAACAGCGGATTCGAATCTTCCTCGGGCGCAGGCTGGGTCGCTTTGGTCATGGGATGCGAGTTTATCTCCACATCTTAAATATCGAATATCGATACGACAAAATCTAATAGTGGTTATCACCTATTCATATATGAGTGTTTCGAATCGATGATTGCACGGTTCTTGCTAAGTTGTCTGCGCGGCAATCACACGGCAGGTTTCGCCCCGGAAGTCCGCACCCGACTGGTGAATTGCCAACGATTCATCACCTTCCCATTCAGTCTGTCCAAGGAGTCTTCACATGCCATCCTTCATCCGTCCCGCTCTGCGCCTCGCACTCGGACTCTGCCTCGCCTCCACGTTCAGTTTCGCCGCAGCGCAAGGCGCCGCACCCGCGAGCTACAACGTCGGAGCGACGGCCACCGGCATTCCATTCACCTTTCTGGACATCAAGAGCAACAGCATCCAGGGCATGATGGTCGACACCGCGCAGGCAGTGGCCAAGGCCGGCGGCTTCCAGGTCACGGTGCAGCAGACGGCCTTCGCCGCGCTGATTCCCTCGCTCACCTCGAACAAGATCGACATCATCTCGGCCGCGATGCTCAAGACGGCCGCGCGCCAACAGGTGGTGGAATTCAGCGACCCGGTGTATTCGTATGGCGAGGGCCTGATGGTCAAGGCCGACGACAACCGCAACTACCCCACGCTCGATGAGCTCAAGGGCGAGGTCGTGGGCGCGCAGGTCGGCACCATCTTTGTCGACATGCTGCAGAAAAAGGGCATCTTCAAGGAAGTGCGCACGTATGACTCCGTGGCCGACATGTCGCGCGATCTGGCGCTTGGCCGCATCAAGGCTGCCATCGGCGACCAGCCCATCATGGTCTACCAGATCAGCCAGAAGGCTTTCCAAGGCGTGAAGATGGCCAACGGCTACAAGTCCACCAATGTGAGCGACGTCTGCCTCATCGTGCGCAAAGGCGACATCGACACACTGAACCGACTGAACAAGGCCATCGCCACCATCAAGACCGATGGTTCGCTGGCCCAGATCGTCAAGAAGTGGGGCATCTGAAGTCCGCTGAAGACTGCGTTACCTACTGCGTTATCCCATGCAAGATTTCATTCAACACGCGCGCGATTTCCTGCCGATCCTGCTGCAGGGTGCGGTCGTCACGGTGCAGGTCACCGTGCTGTCGTTCCTGCTGTCCAGCGTGCTCGGTCTGGTCCTCGCGCTGGGCAAGCTCTCGCGGATCAAGGCGGTTTCGGTGGTGTCCTCGACCATCATCAACGTCATCCGTGGGCTGCCCATCATTGTGCAGCTGTTCTACATCTACTTCGTGCTGCCGGACTTCGGCATCCAGCTCAGCGCCATGCAGGCGGGCGTGATCGGCCTCGGTATCGCGTACTCGGCGTACCAAGCGGAAAACTTCCGCGCGGGCATCGAAGCCGTCGATCCCGGCCAGCGCGAAGCCGCGCTTGCGATGGGCATGCGCCCGGCCATGCTGATGCGCCGCGTGATCCTGCCGCAGGCGTTCCGCATCGCGCTGCCGCCCTACGGCAACACGCTGGTCATGATGCTCAAGGACTCGTCGCTGGTCTCCACCATCACCGTGGCCGAAATGACGCGCGCCGGGCAGCTGATCGCCTCGTCGACGTTCCAGAACATGACCGTCTACACGCTCGTGGCCCTGCTCTATCTGGCGATGAGTCTGCCACTGGTGGGCATGCTTCGCCGTCTTGAAAAGCGATTTGGCGTGGGGAAGAGAAAGCCATGATCGAGATAAAACATCTGGAAAAGTCCTTCGGCGACCACCGCGTGCTGCATGACGTGAGCCTGAACGTGCAACGCGGCGAAGTGGTCTGCCTGATCGGCCCTTCGGGCTCTGGCAAGTCAACGGTGCTCCGCTGCATCAACGGCCTCGAAACCTATCAGGGCGGCGAGGTGCGCGCGTTCGGCGAAGTGGTCAACAGCGCGGCCAGCAACATCCACCTGCTGCGCCGCCGCATGGGCATGGTATTCCAGCGCTTCAACCTGTTCCCGCACCGCACGGTGCTCGAAAACGTGATGGAAGGCCCCGTGCAGGTCAAGCGCGAGCCCAAGGAAAAGGTGCGCGAAGAAGCCATGGAGCTGCTGCGCAAGGTGGGGCTGGTCGAGAAATCGCACGCCATGCCACCGCAGCTTTCGGGCGGACAGCAGCAGCGCGTGGCGATTGCCCGCGCACTGGCGATGAAGCCCGAGGCCATGCTGTTCGACGAACCCACGTCCGCGCTCGACCCCGAGCTGGTCGGCGATGTGCTTGAAGTGATGCGCCAGCTCGCCAACGAAGGCATGACGATGATCGTCGTGACCCATGAAATGGGCTTCGCCCGCGAAGTGGCCGACCGCGTGTGCTTTCTGCACAGCGGCAACATCGTCGAAGAAGGCCCTGCATCGCAGGTGCTCGGCGCGCCCACACAAGCACGCACGCAGGACTTTCTGCGCCGCGTGCTGCACGCCCCCATCGAGAAGGTGGCGGCATGACAGCGACGCTGACAGCAGCGAGCATTGCGCCGGACCGCTCCGTTCGGTCCGTTTCCTCGCATCCCACGGCCGATTCACTGTGGGCCGCCACCGCGCCCGCCGCACCCGAAACACCCGCGCTGGCCGAATCCATCAGCACCGATGTGCTGGTGATCGGCGCGGGCTACACCGGCCTGTCGACCGCGCTGCATCTGGCCGACACGGGCGCGAGCGTCTGCGTGGTCGATGCGCACGCACCGGGCTGGGGCGCATCCGGCCGCAACGGCGGCCAGGTCAATCCGACGCTCAAGTACGACCCCGACGAGCTGATCCGCATGTACGGCGCCAAACAGGGCGAGGCGCTGATCGAGACCGTTTCGGCCTCAGGCGATCTGGTGTTCGACCTGATCGCCAAACACCGGATCGATTGCGCCCCCGTGCGCGCCGGTTGGCTGCAGGTGGGCTACACCGAAGAGGCCGTTGCGGGCATGCATGCGCGTGCGCGGCAATGGGAAAAGCGCGGAGTGTCGGTCGAGATGCTGGGCCGCGCCGAACTCACCAAGCGCATGGGCACGAACGCCTTCGCCGGTGGCTGGCTCGACGGACGCGCGGGCGGCATCCAGCCGCTGGCCTACGCACGCGGCCTCGCGCGCGCAGCGCTGGCACAGGGCGTGCGCGTGCATGGGCAGACGCCGATCACAAAACTCGAACGCCAGGGCAACCACTGGATCGCCACCACGGCCCAAGGCCACCAGATCAAGGCGCGGCAAGTCGTCATCGGCACCAATGGCTACACCGACGGCCTGTGGCCCGGCTTGGCGCGCACGGTCCTCGCGGCCAACAGCTTCATCGTGGCGACCAAGCCGCTGGGCGCCAAGGGCGCGGGCATTCTCGACAAGGGCGAGACCGGCTCCACCTCGCAACGCCTGCTGCTGTACTTCCGCAAGGATGCGCAGGGCCGATTGCTGATGGGCGGACGCGGCCACTTCGCCGATCCGCAAGGCGCGCCGGATTTCGCGCATCTCGAACGCTCGCTCGAACTGATGTTTCCGCAGCTTGGCAAGGTCGAGTACGAATACCGCTGGGCCGGTCGCATCGCCGTCACCCGCGACTTCATGCCCCACATCCACCAGCCCGCCCCCGGCATCACCATGGCCGTGGGCTACAACGGCCGTGGCATTGCGCTCGCGACCTGCATGGGCCAGCAAGTGGCAGCGCTGCTTGATGGCAAGAACGCGCAGTCCTGCCCGTTCCCGATCTCGACCATCCAGCCGATTCCGATGCACGGCCTGCAGCGCTTCTACATCGCAGCGGGCGTGGCCTGGTACAGCCTGCTGGATCGCATGGGCAAGTGATCCGGACTGCGCACGCGGCCTGATTCATCACGAAAACGCCCAGTGCATCGCATCGGGCGTTTTTACTTTTGTGAGCCCCAACTGCCCTCTTCCGCATCCCATGGGTTCAAGCCTGTCACGCCACGCCAATTGTTAGCAAAACTACAATCGCCATGCATTTGTTGTAGTTTCTAAATATTGAAAGTAAATTACCAGTCTGACGACTTGAGCGGCTGGTGATCGGCATTTTTCTGACGTACTGGCAATCAAGTTGATGAGATGCGAGTGATCTGTTTCTTTAACGGACGCAGACGCATCAACTGACCAACCCATCTTCGATTGGCCATGACAAAGAACAAACCCGTACAAGAGAGAGATTCCACGGCACGGCAGCGTATGCACGCTGCACAGAAGCCCCCCGTTCTTGCCTACAGTGCCCTAGCCGTTGCGGCGGCGCTGGCTTGTCATTCGGGAGCGAGCATGGCGGCCAACTGTGCAAGTGCAACCAGTGACAGCACACAAGGGATCTGCGCGAATCAAGCCTTGCTTGTTGCCAAACCAAACGTCGACGGCACATTCACCCCCTATTCAGGCACCTTTCAAGATTGGTCAAACGCTCCTGGATTTAGCGGAACAGCCATACCCCAGCTAGGCACGAACACCATAGTCCAACCTGACACCCGAAGCTTGCGTTACGCCACTACGGATAGAGGTGTTTACACGGAATTGCCAATCAAAGTGGTTCTGAATGGAGCGGAACCAAATCGCGTTTTCATTGCTGGGCAAACCAATAACTACAACTGGGGTAGTCTGGACCTACGCGGAGGCGCCTCGGGATGGGCTAGTTACACCGATATGCAGGTACCAAGCACAGTGGGATCGCGAGCCATTCTGACAGTGAATTCCAAATGGTTCATGGATTACCTGCGATTGGATCAGACCTCTGCCATCGGAGGCGGTTTAGGCAATCAAATTGGTCTGGTTTCAGAAAGCGCCAGCAGCGTGTGGTTGAAAGACAGCAGCATCGTCATGAATGCGCTGGATGGAACGGGTCTATGGTCTTGGCGCACTGCCGCCGCAACCATCGATGCGCAGCGACTTCACATCGCCACCAAAGGCGATGGATCGAACAATGTTGCAGCAAGAACTGGCTCGAGGACTACGGTCGATAGTGGTCAGTTATACAGTTCGGGCAGTCGCAGCGTGATTGCAGTGGCCAGCGCGTCCAGAGCCTATCTGAACGGCAACTTCATCGCTGGCGGCGTTGTGCTTGGCAACAAGCGGCTGACCAACTCTTGGAACGGTAGCCCCCCAGAAACCGCGCCTTCAGGTTGGCCGCAGTATCTGGAAAAAGCGGACTGGACAAGCTATGGCCGCCCTGTGGATGCGGCGGGCAACAATGTGGAGGCCAATGTAGCGCAATACGTGGCGTCTTCGGCAATCAACAATTATGCGGTTCTGGCAACTGGCGTTCAGGATGCCATCAGGCTTGACCGCGACGCAAACGACACACCCAACACCATCCACATGTTCGGCGCGCAGGACAATCACGCGCTGTTTGTGGAAGGCGCCAGCCCTAATTCCGGAGGTCTGATCACCTCGCGCGGCACCGTCATCACCACCCACAGTCCGGGCTCGGCTGGCGGGCGAATCAAGATGCTAGGCAACCTGCTCATCGACGGCAACACCATCACCACCGAAAAAGACAACGCCCACGGCCTGTGGGTGACCGGCGGCCCGAGCGGAACGCTCAGCACGCCATATAACGCGAGCACGATCATCACCAAAGGCGCGAAGTCGCATGCAATGCGTGCGGACGCAGGCGCGCAACTAGTGTTTGATGACAGCGCGACGCCGCACACTTTCCTGCCCGCAGCCACATCGAATGTCTCAGGTGCAGGCTCGGCGGTTTTGAATTCCGATGGCACGGGCACGTTGGTCCGAGTTGCTACTGCACAGTCGCTTGCCATGAGCATGACGGCTGAAAAGCAGGGCAACATCAACTATGGCGCGCTGGCGGAAAACGGCGGACAGATCACGTTCTCCGAAGGTGCGGACAGCGGCGGCACGGCCTTGTCTGCCAATTCGGGCGGGGTGCTGTATTTCGCGAGCGCGACAACGGCACCAGACGCTGCGGGCTCGCGTGTGCAGCTCAACGCGAGTCAGCTGAGTATTGATTTCACCGCTGTGCGCATCGGTTCGCTGGAAGGCGATGCGGCAAGCGCGGTCAGCATCGCTGGAGCTAGCTCGCACCTTGTTGTAGGCCCGGACAACAGCGCGGGCGATGGCTCGCGCATGGCAAGCACGATTTACTCTGGCACGATCCAGGGCGCTGGCAAGTTGACGGTGGCTGCGGGCAACAGGCTGATGCTTGCCACGAGCGGTGCCGATACGCACACGGGCGTCACCACCATCGGAGGATCGGGTGCGAGCAAAGCCCTGCCTACCAATCCAACGGCCAGCGTGTTGAGCGCGGGTGCGGCCAACGCGTTCTCTGCAAGTTCCGACTACGTAGTGCTGAGTGACGGCGCGATGGATGCCAATGGCCTTGCGCAGACCGTCAAAAGCCTCGCCAACGCGGGTGTGGTGAGCCTGCCCGCCAACACGAATCCTCAACCCACCACGGTGCTCATGAGCAGCGGCGCATACATCGGCAACAACGGCACGCTGGTGCTGGGAACGCAGCTCGCAGGCGATGGCGCGCCAAGCGATAAATTGGTGGTGGGCGGCGCAATTACAGGCACCACGCAGATCGATGTGCAGAACCTGGGCGGAGCGGGCGCACAGGCTCCCGTGGGCATCCTGGTCGTGCAGGGCACAAGCCCATCGCCAGCCAACGCCTTCGCGCTTGCGCATGCCGTGGCGGTAAACGGCTTTGTCTACCGCCTGCAGCAGGTGGGCAACAACTGGTACCTGCAGACCGTGGCCGCACCCACGATCACCACGGCCACGCCGGGTAACTCGCAGGCCGTGCTCACTATTGATCCGCCCGGCAATCTGCCCACAGGCGTGACGGTGACAGGCTACAACATGAACTGCACGCCCACCACCGGCGGCGCAGCGGTGACGGCCAACGGCGCCAGCCCCCTGACCATGCCCGGCATGACCAACGGCACCACCTACAACTGTGTGACCACCGCCACGCTGAGCGACGGCACGGTCACGCCGCAGTCCAACACCATGCAGGTGACCCCGCCCATACTCACCCCGAGCATCACCGGCACCGTGCCCGGCGACACCAAGGGCACGGTCACGATTGCGCCGCCCGCCAATCTGCCGAGCGGCGTCACCGTGAAGGACTACACGCTGACCTGCACTCCCGCCACGGGCGCGCCGGTCACCGTCACCGGCAGCAGCCCCATCGCGCTGACGGGCCTGACCAACGACGTCCTCTACACCTGCACTGCCATCGCCAACTTGAGCGACGGATCAACCAGCGCTGTGTCCGCACCGGCCAGCTTCACGCCAACCGCCAAAGCACCGGCCACCACCACACCGGTGCCGGTGATGGGGCCGCTTGGTGGCTCTCTGATGAGCCTGTTTGCGATGGTGTTAGGCGCAGCCGAGCTGCGTCGTCGCAAGTCAGCAAAGCAACGCGTGGATTGTTGAGCGATTGAGGCACGCAGCGCCCGCTGCTGCCGTCGACTCCAAAAACAAAAAGGCCGCTTCATCAAGCGGCCCTTTCTTCGCAGGGTGCGACGGTAATTACTTGCCGCCTGGCACCTTGCCTTCAACACCCTTGACGTAGAAGTTCACACCCTTGAGGAACGCGTCATCGGCCACGGTGCCGGAAGCGATCAGCTCCTTGCCATCCTGACCGGCAATAGGGCCCTTCCAGATGCTGAAGGAACCGTCTGCCAGACCCTTCTTCACTTCTTCGACCTTGGCCTTCACATCGGCTGGAATGTCGTCGGCCATCGAGACCATGTCGATCGCGCCTTCCTTCACGCCCCACCACGATTGCTGGGTGGTCCACTTGCCTTCCAGTGCATCCTTGGTGGTCTTGATGTAGTAGCCAGCTGGATTGAAGATGGCCGAACCGAGGTGGGCCTTGGGGCCGTAGGCGGTCATGTCGGAATCCCAACCGAAGGCACGCTTGCCCTTTTCTTCGGCGGTCTTGAGCACGGCTGCGGAGTCGGTGTTCTGGAACAGGACGTCGGCGCCGCCGTTGATCAGCGAGGTCGCGGCTTCGGTTTCCTTGGGTGGTGCGAACCACTCATTCACCCACACGACCTTGGTCTTGATCTTGGGGTTCATCGACTGCGCGCCCAGCGTGAAGCTGTTGATGTTGCGCAGCACTTCGGGAATCGGCACCGAACCGACCACGCCCAGCGTGTTGGACTTGGTCATCGCGCCAGCGATGATGCCAGCGAGGTAGGCGCCTTCATACGTGCGGAAGTCATACGTGGCGGAGTTCGGGCCGCTCTTGTAGCCAGTCGCGTGTTCCCACTTCACTTCGGGGAACTCGGGGGCCAGCTTCTGGATGATGTCCATGTAGCCGAAGGTCGTACCGAAGATCAGCTTGTTGCCCTGCGTGGCCATGTCGCGCAGTACGCGCTCAGCATCCGCGCCTTCGGGCACGCTTTCCACATACGTTGTCTTGATCTTGTCGCCGAATTCTTTCTCCAGCGCCTTGCGGCCAGCATCGTGCGCGAAGGTGTAGCCACCGTCACCCACAGGGCCCACGTAGGCGAACGCGATCTTCAGCGGCTCAGGAGCCGCAGGTGCCGGTGCCGCCGCAGGCGCAGGAGCCGGTGCGGGCGCGGGAGCTTCCTCCTTCTTGCCACAGCCAACCAGCGCGGCGGCAGCCACTGCGGACAGCGCAGCAACCTTGATCAAAGAACGTTTTTGGAGATCCATCATGTGAGATTCCTCTGTTGAATAGTGGGAGAGCGCAAAAACCAACCAACCTTTCGATCAGGCGACACACACCCGAGTCAGGTCAAAGTTCGAAACGTGTTGCAAATATATGCACAAATCGGGCCAAGCTCACAGAATATGAAGGAATTTTGACCGCATGTTGTTTACAAGCGAGCAAAAAACAGCAGCCAACACCCCTACCCGCGGCCCCGATCCCGCCAGCCGGAACGAACCTGCGAAGCGCAGCGGGCGCATGAACCTACAGCCACAACGCCAAGACAGCCCCTCAGGCTAGGCGTGAAGCCGCAGACAGTATGTGCATACGGCAAGGCTTCGACAACGACGCATGAGGGGCTGTATTGGCGCCTCAAAACGACTAACCAGCGAAGCCGATCAGGCTTCGTAAATCACAAAAAACAAAAACCAAAAAAGACAAAGAAGGCCCTCACCCCAGCCCTCTCCCGCAAGCGGGAGAGGGAGAAAGAGGAAGGGCCTGACAGGCGAAAATTACTTCGCGCCTGGAACGGTACCCTCAATACCGTTCACATAGAAGTTGATGCCGCGAAGGAAAGCGTCGTCGGCCACGGTGCCGGTAGCCAGTACTTCCTTGCCTGCGTTGTCCTTGACCGGCCCGGTCCACACGGCAAACGACCCATCCTTCAAGCCAGCACGCGCCTTCTCGACCTTGTCCTTGATTTCCTGAGGCACGTCGTCGGCGATCTTCTTCAGGTCAATCGCGCCCTCCTTCACGCCCCACCAGAAGTTGCCTGTCTGCCACTTGCCGGCCAGCTTGTCCTCCACCACCTTGGTGTAGTACGGAGCCCAGTCGATCACGGCGGAGCCCAGGTGCGCCTTCTGTGCGAACGCGCTCATGTCGCCGTCCTTGCCAAAAGCGCGCACGCCGCGCTCTTCGGCGGTCTTGAGCACGGCGGGCGAGTTCGTGTTCTGGTACATCACGTCCACGCCGCCGTTGATCAGGCTGGTGGCGGCTTCGGATTCCTTGGGCGGTGCGAACCATTCGTTCACCCACACGACCTTGGCCTTGATGCTCGGATCCACGCTCTGCGCACCCAGCACGAAGCTGTTGATGTTGCGCACCACTTCAGGGATAGGTACCGAGGCGACCACGCCCACGGTCTTGGTCTTGGTCATCGCGCCGGCCACGATACCGGCGAGGTACGCGCCTTCAAACGTCTTGGTGTCGTACACGGCGACGTTGTCGGCTGTCTTGTAGCCGGTGGCGTGTTCGAAATTCACGTCCTTTAAATCAGTCGCGACCTTCTGCACGAACTCCTGATAACCGAAGCTGGTCGCGAAAATCAGCTTGTTGCCCTGACCCGTCATGTCGCGCATCACGCGCTCGGCGTCGGCCGATTCGGGCACGCTCTCGACCATCGAGGTCTCGATCTTGTCACCGAACTTTTCCTGAATCGCCTTGCGGCCCAGCTCGTGCTGGAAGGTCCAGCCGCCGTCACCGATGGGGCTCACGTACATGAAGCCGATCTTCAGCTTGTCGGCAGCGGGCGCGGGTGCTGCAGCCGGTGCGGGAGCTGGCGCGGACGCCTCTTCCTTCTTGCCGCAGGCGGTCAAGGCGGCGACGGACACAGCCGACAGGCCGATCATCTTGATCAGAGCACGCTTGCTCACATTACGCATGAATGAATCCTTCATTTTCAAAAATTGGCAGACGACAAAAACGGACGTGTTGTGCTTGTAGTATTTGGTTGTTCACTCACGACCCGGGATAGAACGGCTTGCCGAGCGAGGCTGGCATGTTCGCGCGAATCCAGGCGGGGTTTCGCGAGATCAGCACCAGCACCACGATGGTGGCCAGATACGGCAGCATCGACAGCACCTGACTCGGCACCTGCACGCCCGTGGCCTGCAGGTGGAACTGCAGCATGGTCACGCCACCGAACAAGTACGCACCGAGCAGCACGCGCGCGGGGCGCCAGGTGGCAAACGTGGTGAGCGCGAGCGCAATCCAGCCGCGACCGGAGACCATGCCCTCGACCCACAGCGGCGTGTAGACCGTCGAAATGTAGGCACCGGCCAGACCGCACATCGCGCCGCCGAACATCACCGCCATCAGGCGGATGCGGCGCACCCGATAACCAAGCGCGTGCGCCGAACTGGGCGACTCGCCCACCGCGCGCAGCACCAGACCGGCACGCGTGCGGTAGAGGAACCAGATCATCGCGATCACCAGCACAACCGTGAGATACACGATGGGATGCAGCGTGAACAGCGCAGGTCCGAAGACCGGAATATCGGCCAGACCGGGAATCGCGTACTTGGGCAACTCGGGCAGGCGGGCCTGCACGTAGTTCAAACCGATGAAGGCCGAAAAGCCCGTGCCGAACAGCGACAGCGCCAAACCCGTCGCGTACTGGTTGGTGTTCAGCCAAATCACCAGCAGGCCGAAGACGCCCGCGAGCAAGGCGCCCACCAGCATGCCCGCACCAAAACCGACCCAGGTATTGCCGGTGTGCACCACCGTGGCGAAGCCTGCGATGGCGGCGCACAGCATCATGCCTTCAGCGCCGAGATTGACGATGCCCGATTTCTCGTTGATCAACAGGCCCAGTGCGGCGAGCGCCAGCACGGTGCCCGCGCTGAGCGTGGAGCCCAGCAGCAATGCATACGATTCCATCACTGGCCTCCCTTCACGGCGGCAGTAGTTGCCTTGGTGCCGGACGAAACCCAGCGAACGCGGTAGGCCACCAGCGTGTCGCACGCCAGCAGCGTGAACAGCAGCAAGCCTTGGAACACGCCGGTCAGCGACTTGGGCAGGCCCAGACGCGACTGGGCGAGTTCACCGCCGATATAGAACATGCTCATGAGAATCGCGGAAAAAATCATGCCAACCGGATGCAGGCGGCCCACAAAGGCCACGATGATTGCGGCGAACCCGTAGCCCGCTGGCACATAGGGCGTGAGCTGGCCGAGCGGCCCGGCCACTTCAAGCGCACCCGCCAATCCGGCGGCTGCGCCCGAGATCAGCAGCGCCGTCCACAGCGCGCGGCGCGAGGAAAAGCCCGCATAGCGCGCCGCCGCCGGAGCGATGCCGCCAACCTGCAGCGCAAAGCCCGCACGCGTGCGAAACAGAAACACCCACAGCAGCGCCGCACCCACCAGCGAGATGACCACGCCGATGTTCATGCGCAAACCTTGCACGAGTTTGGGGATCTGCGTGACGCGCTCGAACGCCTTGGTCTGCGGGAAGTTGTAGCCCATCGGGTCCTTCCACGGGCCGTAGACCAGATAGCCGAGGAACAGCGTGGCGACGTAGACCAGCATCAGGCTGACCAGAATCTCGTTGGCGTTGAACCTGTCACGCAGCAGCGCCACGATGCCCGCCCACACCATGCCGCCGAGCATGCCGGCGACCAGAATCGCGGGCACGATCCATGGGCCGGTAGTCTTGTCGGCCAGCAGCGCAATGCCCCCCGCGGCCACTGCGCCCACGACGAACTGCCCTTCCGCGCCGATGTTCCACACATTGGAGCGAAAGCACACAGCCAGCCCCAGCGCGATCAACAGCAGCGGCGTGGCCTTCATCGTGAGTTCGGCGAGCGCGTAGCCCGACTTGATCGGCTCCCAGAAAAAGGCCTGCAGGCCACGCGCCGGGTCCTTGCCCAACAGCGCGAACAGGCACACGCCGATCACCACGGTGATGACGAGCGCCAGAATCGGCGAGCCGTAGGTCCAGTGTTTCGACGGCTGCGGACGTTGCTCAAGCTTGAACATGCTCGCCTCCCGCCTTAACGGCATTCGTGTCCCAGAGGCCGCTCATCCATTCGCCGATCATTTGCACGGTCGCATCCTGACGAGCAATCGAGGGCGACAGCTGCCCCTTGGCCACCACATGCAGGCGGTCACAGATTTCAAACAATTCGTCCAACTCCTCACTGAGCACCAACACGGCGCAACCAGCGTCTCTCAAGGCCAATATCTCGCCGTGGATCTGCGCCGCAGCGCCCACGTCCACGCCCCATGTGGGCTGCGAGATGATCAGCAGACTGGGCTGCGCGTCGATCTCGCGGCCCACGATGAATTTCTGCAGATTGCCGCCCGACAGCGACTGTGCCGCCGCCTGCGGCCCGCCCGCCTTCACGTTGAAGCGCGCAATGATGTCGCGCGCCTGCTGCTGCAGCACGCCCATGCGAATCCAGCCGCCCTTGCCGAGCGCCGTCTTGCGGGTGAGCAGCAGGTTGTGCGCGAGGCTCATGCTTGGCACCGCGCCGCGCCCCAGTCGTTCCTCGGGCACGAAATGCAGGCCGAGTGCACGGCGCTTGCCCGGCCCCATGCGGCCCGCGTCCTTGCCCGAGACCTGCACCATCGCAGGCTCGGCGCGCGTGTCTTCGCCCGACAGCGCATAGAGCAGCTCGCGCTGGCCGTTGCCGGACACACCGGCGATACCGACCACTTCGCCTTCACGCACCTGGAAGTCGATGCCCTGCAGGTCGATGCCGAACTGGTCGAGCCGTGGCAGGCTGAGCTGCTGCACCTTGAGCACGACCGGGCCGACGTTGGGCTGGCGGTGTTCGAGCTTGGGCGGCTCCGAGCCGATCATCATGCGCGAGAGCGAGGCATTGGTTTCCTGAGACGGATTGCACACGCCCGTCACCACGCCGCCGCGCAGCACCGTGCAGGCCGTGCACAGCGAGCGGATTTCATGCAGCTTGTGGCTGATGTAGAGAATCGAGCAGCCCTCGCTGGCCAGACGGCGCAGCACGACGAACAGCTTTTCGACGGCCTGCGGCGTGAGCACCGACGTGGGCTCGTCCAAAATCAGCACACGCGGCTTGGTGAGCAGCGCGCGGATGATTTCAACGCGCTGCATCTCGCCCACGGAGAGCGTGTGGACCGGGCGATGGGGATCGACCTCGAGGCCGTAATCGCGCGCCGTGGCATCCACCTGCTTGATGACCTCGGCCAGCGGAATGCTCTTGTCGAGACCCAGCCAGACGTTTTCGGCCACCGTCAGCGTGTCGAACAGGCTGAAATGCTGGAACACCATGGCGATGCCGAGCGCCCGCGCCTCCTGCGGATTGCGGATCTGCACCGGCTTGCCATCGACGACGATGGTGCCCTCGTCGGGCTTGACCGCGCCGTAGATGATCTTCATGAGCGTGGATTTCCCAGCGCCGTTCTCGCCCAAAATGGCGTGGACTTCCCCCGGAAGCACCGTCAGAGATACCCCGTTATTCGCAATGACAGCGGGGTATCGCTTGGTAATACCTGTCAGTTCCAGTCTTGGCACTGATGTGGGTGAAAAATTCTGTTCGGACAAAGTCATACAACGAGATTGTCTCAAAGTTGTTAATGGTTATGCATCAAAACAGGCATTCCATGCACTGCTGGCATGCTCTGGCTGCTACGAGTTTTTCTGCCGACGCGCCTCATGACTTGCGCAGGGACAGCGCGACTTCGCGCACGGTGTTGCGCAGCCAGATGGCCGCAGCCGAGTGATGAGAACGGGAGTGCCATAGCTGGTAATAGTGAAGCGGTTGGAATTCGATGGGGCAAGGCAGGAGGGTGACTGGCAACCGCCCCTCGAAACGCTGGCAGAACTGCCGCCCGGTGGTCAGCACCAGCAGGCTGGACGCGACGATGTCGGGAATCAGGCTGAAATGCGCGCAGCGTGCGGCGATGTTGCGGGTGAGCCCGAGCTCGTCGAGCTGCAGATCGATCACGCCCTTGGCCCCCGGATAGGTGGGCGTGGGCGCAATGTGCTCGGCGCTCAGCCAGCCGTCGCGGTCCCAGCCCCGGCGCACGACCGGGTGATCGCTGGAGACCATGCAGACCACCTCGTCGGAAAACAAGCGACCGAGATGCAGCTCGTCGGGCGGCTTGGGCCAGTTGGCGATGACCAGATCGACATCGCCCTGCGCGAGATGTGCCTGGTAATGCACATCGGCCGACAGCGGCAGCACCTCGATGGGACACAGCGGCGCAGCGGCCTTGATGCGGGCAACGAGTCGCGGCAGGAACAGCGGGTCCAGATAATCATTGGCCATCACGCGAAAGGTGCGCGTGGCGGTGCGCGGATCGAAACCCCGCGCATCGGAGAACAGCGCCTCGGCCGAGCGCAAGATGTTCGCGGCGGGCTCTACCATGCGCAATGCCGTGTCGGTAGGCAGCATGTTCCCGCCCGAGCGCACCAACAGCGGATCGCCCGACAGATCGCGCAATCGCTTGAGTGCAGCCGACACCGCTGGCTGGTGCATGCCCAGACGGATCGCTGCTTTGGAGACGCTTCGTTCAATCAGCACGGTATGAAGGACCCTGATGAGATGGAGGTCTATCTTGTCGAAAAGGTTTTGTTCTCTCATACGTGGAGCCGCATTCACGCCATATGTATTGGCTTATATTGTGGGTATCGGAGCGGCGCGGAGGCTGTGGCTTTACCAACAACGAAAGCAAGATGCGAGCCCGCGTGAACCCTGCGTTTTGCGCCAATGTGGGGATGGTTTCCACTGGCGCTCATAGTGTTGCAGACATTGGCGGTATATCGCCATTCATATATCTACCGAGCCGTTCCGCACTTACCCTTACACCATCGCTCACTCGACCCACGACAGATTCGCCCCTATGAGCCATATCCGCCCCTTGCGCTTTATCCGTCGCGGCCAAGTCGTGACATTGAACGGCGTAGCGCCAGACCGCACGCTGCTGGAAGTGCTGCGTGAAGACCTCGGCTGCACAGGCACCAAGGAAGGCTGCGGCGAAGGCGACTGCGGTGCCTGCACCGTGGTGCTCGGCAGCGAACGCGAAGGCGCCGTGCACTACCAGTCGGTCAACAGCTGCATCCGCCTTGCGCATTCCGTTGACGGCATGGCGCTGTGGACGGTCGAAGACCTGGTCGCCGATCCGCTGATCCAGCCCACCGAAAAATCCGCCAGCGACCTGCACCCGGCCCAGCAGGCCATGGTGAACTGCCACGGCTCGCAATGCGGCTTCTGCACACCCGGTTTTGTGATGAGCATGTTCGGCATGTACCAAAACCATGTCTGCAAGGGCCAGGCCATCACGCGCGAGCTCGCGGTCGAAGAGCTCTCGGGCAACCTCTGCCGCTGCACCGGCTACCGCCCGATCTTCGACGCGGCGCAGAGCATGGCCGAGCTGCCGCGCATGCAGGTCAACGAGCCGGAACTGCTCAAACAAATCAACACGCTGAAAACGAATGCGCCGTCGGGCGACGCGACCTATCTCGCACCTACAACGTTCAATGAACTGCTGCGGGCACGCGCCGCACATCCCGACGCGCTGGTGGCCGCAGGCACGACCGACGTGGGCCTGTGGATCACCAAGATGCACAAGCAGTACGCGCAGATTCTGGACGTCACCCGCGCCGAGGAACTGCGCCGCATCACCACCGATGCGCAGCAGATCCACATCGGCGCAGCCGTCTCGCTGACCGATGCGTTCGGCGCATTGGTACAGCACTGGCCGCAGCTGCACCGCTTCGCCACGCGTTTTGCGGGCATGCCGGTGCGCAACTCCGGCACGCTCGGCGGCAACGTCGCCAACGGCTCGCCGATTGGTGACTCCATGCCGCTGTTGATCGCACTCGGCGCAAGCATCACCCTGGCGAGCGTGCGCGGCGAACGCAGCGTGGCGCTCGAAGACTTCTACACTGGCTACCGTAAGAATTTGCTGGCCGCAGACGAACTGCTCACCGCCATCCATGTGCCGCTGCCGGTGGCCAACCAGCAACTCGCGGCCTACAAGATTTCCAAGCGTTTTGATGACGACATCTCTGCGGTCTGCCTCGTCATTCAAATGCAGATCGACAACGGAGTGATCTGCGAGGCCCGCATTGGCGCAGGCGGCGTGGCCGCCACACCGGCGCGCGCGGTGCAGACCGAAGGCCTGTTGAACGGACAGGTCTGGAGCGAGGCGCTGGCGACGCAGGCCGGCCAATCTCTGCAAGCGGAGTTCAACCCCATCAGCGACATGCGCGCAAGCAGTGCCTACCGCCGCGAGATGCTGGGGGCCCTGCTCCAGCGTTTCTGGCTCGAGACTTCCGGCACATTGTCGAAGGACCCCGCACCCTCGCTTGCCACACTGCAACCGCTGGAGGTATCGCCATGAATACCCGCGCATCCGCATCCGAACTCAGTGCCGCACAACCCGCTGTCGGCTCATCCCACGCCCACGAAAGCGCGCGTGCGCAGGTCGCGGGCGCAGTGAGCTACATCGACGATCTCCCCGAGATCAAGGGCACGCTGTACGCCGCACTGATTCTCTCGAACGTCGCACACGGCAGGCTCGACGGCGTGGACACGAGCGCCGCGCTCGCCATGCCCGGCGTGTGCGATGTCGTGCTCTCCAAGGACATTCCCGGCGACAAAATCCTCGCCGCGTTCGCGCACGACGAGCCGGTCTTCGCCATTGACACAGTCCAGTTCGTCGGTCAGGTGATCGGCCTCGTCGTCGCCGAAACGGTGATGCAGGCGCGCCGCGCGGCGCGAGCCGTCAAACTCCAAATCACGCCGCTGCCCGCGATCCTCACCGTGCCTGATGCGCTCAAGGCGCAGAGCTTTGTGTTGCCGCCGGTCCATGTGCGCCGTGGCGATGCGGCTGCGGCACTGGGCTCGGCCCGACATCGACTGCAAGGCAGTTTCGAGGTTGGCGGGCAGGAGCATTTCTATCTCGAAGGCCAAATCGCCTACGCGCTGCCGCTCGAACAGAAGCAGTGGTGGATCTACTCGAGCACGCAGCATCCGGGCGAGGTGCAGCACTGGGTATCGCACGCGCTCGGGCTGGAGAACAATGCGGTGCGCGTCGAATGCCGCCGCATGGGCGGTGGCTTCGGCGGCAAGGAAACGCAGGCCGGCCACCTCGCCGTCTGGGCCGCCGTTGCCGCGAACAAGACCGGCAAGCCGGTGAAGCTGCGCCTTGATCGCGACGAGGACTTCATGGTCACCGGCAAGCGCCATCCATTCGCATATGAATACGACGTGGGCTTTGACGACACCGGCCGCATCACCGGACTCAAGCTCCAACTCGCGGCCAACTGCGGTTTCAGCGCCGACCTCTCCGGCCCCGTGGCCGACCGGGCGGTCTTCCACAGCGACAACGCCTACTTCCTTGAAGACGTGGAGATCGCTTCGTTCCGCT
The DNA here is from genome assembly GCF_011305995.1 of Diaphorobacter sp. HDW4A. Classification (GTDB taxonomy): domain Bacteria; phylum Pseudomonadota; class Gammaproteobacteria; order Burkholderiales; family Burkholderiaceae_C; genus Diaphorobacter_A. Next base: position 3,479,418 of record NZ_CP049910.1, read on the forward strand.
GCAAGACGAATACACAGAGCCATACCGCATTCCGTGGTTTCGGCGGACCGCAGGGCGTGATCGTGATCGAGTCCATCATGGGCGACATCGCACGCGTGCTGAACCAGGACGCGCTCGACGTGCGCATGCGCAATCTCTACGGCATCGACGAGCGCAACGTCACCCACTACCAGATGAAGGTGGAGGACAACATCCTGCACGCGCTGCTGCCGCAGTTGGAAGCGTCATCCAACTACCGCAAACGCCAGCAGGCCGTGGCCGACTGGAACGCGGGCAGCGCGGTGATCAAGCGCGGCCTGGCGATCACGCCGGTCAAGTTCGGCATCAGCTTCACCGCCACGCTGTTCAATCAGGCGGGTGCGCTGGTGCATGTCTACACCGACGGCAGCGTGCAGGTCAACCACGGCGGCACCGAGATGGGCCAAGGCCTGCACACCAAGGTCGCGCAAATCGTGGCCGACGAACTGGGCGTGCCGTTCGAGCGCGTGATCGTCACCGCGAGCGACACCAGCAAGATCCCCAACGCCAGCGCCACTGCCGCCTCAGCAGGCACCGACCTCAACGGCCGTGCCGCCCAGTTCGCGGCCCGCCATATCCGCGACAACCTGGCAGCCTACGTCTGCGGCCTCGACGCCGTCGGCGCTGGTGCAGTACAGTTTTCCGGCGGCAAGATCATCACGCCCAAGCGCACGCGCGACTGGAACGATGTCGTCAAGGAAGCGTATGCCAACCGCATCCAGCTCTGGAGCGACGGTTTCTACCGCACGCCCAAGATCCACTACGACAAGACCACGCTCACCGGCCGTCCGTTCTACTATTTCGCCTATGGCGCAGCGTGCACCGAAGTCGCCATCGACACCCTCACCGGCGAATCACGCGTGCTTGCCGTGGACATCCTCCACGACGTAGGCCGCAGCATCAACCCCGCCATCGACGTGGGTCAGATCGAGGGCGGCTTCGTGCAAGGCATGGGCTGGCTGACCACCGAACAGCTTGTGTGGAACGACAACGGCCTGCTCACCACGCACGCACCCAGCACCTACAAGATCCCCGCGACCGGCGACATCCCCCAGCATCTCAAGATCGATTTCTGGCACGAGCCCAACCGCGAAGACAACGTAGGCGGCAGCAAGGCCGTAGGCGAGCCACCGTTCATGCTGGCAATCAGCGTGTACGAGGCGCTGCGCAACGCGATTTCGGCGGCGCGCGACGGGGTTGGAGTGAAGGAGTCGGTAACGCTAATTGCACCTGCCACGGCGGAGAATGTGTTGCGGGCGTTGGGGCGGTTGAGGTAACGGGCTCGCAGCCAGTAGCGGACGATCAGCTTTATCGACAAAATTGAAGGCCACAATCTGCACCAAACATGCGCGCACTCTCTCGCGTCGGAACCGGATGTCTTGTCATCGTTATGACAGCGATGTTGTCTGCTTTTGTAGCTTGGCTTGTTCACGAAACTGCTATAGACAAGTGCCTAGATAGAGGGGGCGCGTGGGACAGCGTGCGCTCCCTTTGCGATACGTCGGCTGAGTAGGGATTGACGCGAGCCGAAATTTCCCAGTGTAGTGCAGCGTTTCCACAGTCCCGAACTACAGACGCTCAATCGCTGCGACACCCTACATCGCCCGCTACAACGCGGAAACTACATTCAGCGACACAACCGCTCACCCACAATCCGCGACAATCGCTGGCTTATGTCTTCTTCGTCTTCCGTTTCTCTTCGCATGGTGGTGATCCTCGGCCTGCTGTCGGCCATTGGACCCTTTGCCATCGACATGTATCTCCCTGCGCTGCCGCAGATCGGTGCTAGTCTGAATGCGCCCGTGGGGGCGGTGCAGGCCAGTCTCACGGCTTTCTTCATCGCGCTCGGCTTGGGCCAGCCGGTTTTTGGTTCGCTCTCCGACATGTGGGGGCGCAAGAAGCCGCTGTATCTGGGGCTCGTTATCTTCATCGTCGCGAGCATTGGTTGCGCGCTCGCGCAGGACATCCATACGCTGGTCACGCTGCGCTTTGTGCAGGGGCTGGGCGCTGCGGCGGGCATGGTGGTGCCGCGTGCGGTGGTGCGCGATCTGCATACGGGGCACGAGGCGGCACGCATGATGTCGCTGCTGATGCTGGTGTTCAGCGTGTCGCCGATTCTTGCGCCGCTGGCGGGCAGCGGTGTGATCGCGCTGGGTGGCTGGCGACTGGTGTTCTGGGCGGTGACGCTGGCGGCCGTGCTGGGTCTGGCTGCGATGGTGCGCGGTCTGCCCGAAACCCGTGATGCTGCCGCGCGCCACGAGAGCAGCATGGTCGATGTGTTCAAGGCCTACGCATTTTTGCTGCGCGACTTGCGCTACCTCGGCCTCGTGTTCATCGGCGCCACGGCGATGGCGGGCTTCTTTGTTTATCTGGCGGGCTCGCCGTTTGTGCTGATCAACCACTACGGACTTTCAGCCACGCAATACAGCCTCGCGTTCGCATTCAATGCGATTGCCTTTATCGGCGCGGCGCAATTCACCGGTGCTTTGGGCAAGCGCTACGGGCTGGTTTCCATCGTCAAGATCGCCGCTTCCGCCTGCGGCGTGGTGATGTGCTGCCTGCTCGCCTACTACCTGATGGGCGGCGACAACCTGTATGTGCTGATCGGTCTGTACTTTGTATCGAGCGGATTGATGGGGCTGGTGATTCCTACCACTTCAGTGCTGGCGCTCGATGACCATGGCGACATCGCAGGAACCGCGTCGGCCCTGCTCGGCACGCTGCAGATGCTGACCGGAGCCATCGCGATGCAGATCGTCGGTCTCTTCTCCAACGGCAAACCGCTTCCCATGGTCATCGGCATGGCAGCAGGCGCCCTCACCGGCGTGCTGCTCACCTGGATCACATTGAGCGGCAATCGATCCAAGGCTCTGCACTGAACCATCTCATGCGGCGGCCTTGTCCGCCACTTCGCGCACCATGATGCGATTGCGGCCCGCGCGCTTGGCGTAGTAGCAGGCCATGTCGGCAGCGCGAAGCCACGGCGTGACGTCATCGAGATCGGGCGGAGCCACGACGATGCCGATGCTCACCGTAGTCATCGAAGTCTGACCGTCATAGGCAAATTCCCATTCCTCTATCGATGCACGCACATGCTCGGCAATCAACTCAGCACGCTCGGCCGTGCAGTTGGGCAGCACCACGGCGAACTCGTCACCGCCGAGCCGCGCGACCCAGCCCACGTGGCGCGCGAGCTCGTCGAGCAGGCTGGCGAACTGGCGCAGCAGCATGTCGCCCGCTTCATGGCCAAGGCGGTCGTTGACCAGCGTGAAATGGTCGAGATCAAGGTGCAGGAGCACCACGCCGCTGTCGGAGTCTGCGTTGCCGCCCTGCCCTGCCTTCTTCGCGAGCAGCGCGCGAATACGCTCAAGGAACGCGCTGCGGTTGGGTAGATTCGTCAGCAGATCATGCGAGTTGGCCCACATGGGTTTGCGTCGCTCATCGCGCGCCGAAGTGATGTCCTCCAGTACCCAGACAGCCGCCATCGCCGAGCGGCGATCCATCGACATACGGCCGACCACACGCGCCCAGAGCTGGCTTCCGTCCTTGCGGCGCAGCTCGAACTCACCTTCATAACCACCACGCGCGGCCGCACCTTCACGCATCTGCCGGGCCAATTCGTCGAACTGCAGATCGTTGGCGAACAGCTGCCGCACGGACTGGCCTTCCAGCTCGACACGTGAGTAGCCCAGCATCAGGCTCGCCTGCTGACTGAGCAGTTCGAGCACGTCGTTGCGCGTGATGACGATGCCGATCGGCGCCTGCTCCAGAATGCCCTGCAGCTGCAGCCGCGAGAACTCGGCCTGATGACCGTGGTGCTGCTGCTGGGCTTCGAGATGATCGAGCGCGTCGGTCAAAAGCTCGGATTCAGCAAAGCGCGAAGGTGCATCATCGCCAGTGTTCTCAGCCAGGAGAATGCCCTGCGCACGCCGGTGCAAACGGGTCAGCGGCAGCGCCACCCAAGCCATGCCCAGCACGGCGATCAGCCCCACCAGAAACACACTGGCGGCGGCCAGCCACCACGCGCGGCGCTGCGCTCCATGGAGCGGAGCCATCAGCGCACGCGAGTCGGTCACCCTGGCCACCCACCATTCGGGCATGGGCACGCCGGCCATGCTGACCAGATGATCGCTGATGGTCCTCGTCTCGCCACGCCCGGTGGTGATGGGCTTGAGTTCCGAGCGCCATTGGGTGTAGACCTGCCCGACGCCGGGCTCCGTCCTGATGTTGCCCATGACGCGCTCGAGCTGCGGATGCGAGAGGATCACGCCGTCCGAGGTGAACACGATCAGCCGCGAATCGTCGCGCCCCGGCAACGCGAGCGAGTGCGGAAGCAGCCCCTGCGACTGCAACCTGAGCACGCCACCGACCACGCCAAGCACCCGGCCTTCGTCGTTGACCAGCGGCAGCGTGAGCATGATGCGTGCAGCGCTCGGCCGGTCGCCGATCACGCCCGACACCAGCGGCTTGCCCTGCACCATGGTGCGCAGAAGAATGTCCCGCTCATCGGTGTCAACGCTCGCGGCAGACTCCATCTTGCCGTTTTGCAGGTTCAGGATCAGTCGACCATCGCTGCGGGCAATCTCCATCGAGTCGAAGAATCGCAAGGCCGGAAGCCCTTGCTGCAGCACCCATTCCAGAAGTGTTGGTGACTGCAGCATCTGCGGCGTGATGCCATCGGCCAATGTGCTCAGCACCTTCTGGCTCTGCTCGATCTTGCTGGCCAGCAGGCGTGCGACCAGTTCCACCTCATCGGTCTGCTGACGCACGAGGCGCCCGGCAACTTCTTCGCCCGCGGCGCGCGAAACCACCCAGGCAGTCACCGTACCCGAGAGCGCCACGGCCAGCAGCAGGATCAACATCAGGCGCCGCACCAGCGGGCCAGGCATCTGCCATTGCGACCACAGGCCAGCACCGCGATCGGCATGGGCGACGACATCCCGCCCAGTGATCGCACTGGTGGTCATGACGAACCCCTTCGCGTTGACACCCACGCTCGGGATGCAAAATCTATGCTGAACATGTCGAATCGAAAGTGGCCGGTAACTTGGTTTACACCAGAATGACGCCAATATACGAGGGCGCCCAGAAGCCACCGTTGGGAAAACTACCCAATTCAGAGAAATCCCCTAGACCCCGTCGGCAGCCCATCTTGGGGCTTATGCGTTCTGCCAAATGGGATGGAATCGCGCAAGAAAAATGTTCGAAAACCACCCAAGCAACGAATCACGTGCGCCGCTCGCGAGCCATGCCGTGTTGTCGCACATCAGAATGCGATCCGCACCTACAGGCCGCAAACGGTGCGAGGTGCGCTCCAGCATGGTGCATTGGGGAAAGTACGCACGTTTCAGGGCCCGAGTTTCGCCTGCAGATCGTTTTTTGCCCCATTGCAAAACACCGCCCATTCTTGCGAATGGAAGGTGTTTCAGGGCCGCCAGTGCTCACCTCGATGCGGCGAGCAGAGCGAGAAAGAGTCTCAGCAGCGCGCCACGTTCTGCAATGCAGTGGGTTGCGGCAGACTCAGCACGTTTCCTGTACCTGCAATCAGGCCATGCTCGCGCAGATGACGCAGCACGCGCGAGAAAGTTTCGGGCGCGATGCCTAGCTGGGCGGCGATCAGGCGCTTTCGCTGCTGCAGCGTGACCTGCAGGCTGCCGTCCTCTGCGGGCGACGCATGGCGCAGCAACCATTGGGCACAGCGCGCCTCGGCGTCCTGCGCGAGTCGGCTCACGGCGAGTTCGGTCTGCTGCACATAGCCGGACGCCATGTCGCGGACCAGTGTCTGGGTCTCGCGCGAGAGTTCGGCATAGGCCTTGTGGAATTCCGGCAGAGGAATCCGGCGCAGGCTCACCTGTGTATCAGCAATGATATCCACGGGGTAGGTCTGATTCATGAGCACTGGCGCGGCATCGAGCCAGATCGGACCCTCCACCATTCCGAGCTGATGACGCAGCTGACCGGACTCCAGCAGTCCGAAAAGCACCCGTCCACTATCGAGATAGATCACGCTGTCAGGGCGCTGCGAGCGTTCACGCAGCACTCGGCCAGCTTGGACGATTTCGGGCGAGGCAACAGAATGGGAGGATGACAGTGGAAGCATGGGTCGTACTTTGCAGTCCTCACTCACTTCCGACATTGAGACAAGTCAAAACACCTATTCACTAACTTACAACGAAGGTAGGGGTGCGACTTGGTGCGCTACAAACAACACTTCCTGCGAAATATCAAGAAAAAGCTGGCGGCACGATGTTTGCTTTTCGACAATTTACCCGTCGACACAAATTCGTCATTTTTGGGGAGTTCCGATGACGGGTTCATCGACATCCGCCACGCCCACTTGGCGGCCTACTTTTTCAGCAGGAGAATTCATGAAAAAAAACATGCTGGCCTTTGCGGCCGCTGTCCTTTGCACCACCGGTGCATACGCGCAAAGCACGGTCAATCTGTCTGGTACCAGCGACATCTTCGTCGGTTCCATGAAGATGGCTGGCGATGCTGATCGCACCAACGTCGTGAACAGCGGCGGCCTGACCACATCGTGGTTCGGCTTCACCGGCAGCGAAGATCTGGGCGGCGGTCTCAAGGCCAACTTCCAGTTGACCTCGTTCCTGCAGACCGATACCGGCACGCAGGGCCGCTTCACAGGCGACACCTTTTTCTCGCGCGATGCCAACGTCAGCCTGTCCGGCGGCTTCGGCTCGGTGCTGCTGGGTCGCTGGATGGCACCCAACTTCCTGCCTTCCGTGATCGCCAATCCGCTGGGCGACTCGTTTGTCTTCGCTCCATTGATCCTGCACATGAACGTGCCTCTGTTCAACAGCACTGGCTGGAAGTCCACGACCCCTGCTGACACCGGATGGAGCAACCAGCTCGTCTACAGCACGCCCGACATCGGCGGCTTCAAGGCCAATCTGCAGTACCAGTTCGGCGAGCAGACCGGCGACAACAAGAACAAGCGCAACGTCGGCGCAAACTTCTTCTACTTCGGTGGTCCCCTGACGCTGACCGGCTTCTACGAGCGCGCTCAGATCAGCAACCCCGGCTCCGGCACCTATCTGGGCACAACCAAGACGGCCTGGATGCTGGGCGGCGCGTATGACCTGAAGATGGTCAAGCCTTACCTGTCATACGGCCAGTCCGAAGCCGACAACACCGACATCACTGCCAAGACCTTGCAAGTGGGCGCATCCGTGCCATTGGGCGCTGGCGCCGTGGTCGGCTCGTGGGCCAAGACCAAGCTGTCGGGCGCGGACATGAACCGCAAGACCCTCACCGTGGGCTACGACTACAACCTGTCCAAGCGCACCGACGTGTACGCCATGGTCATGAACGACAAGATCACGAACTACAACTCTGGTACGAGCTACGGCGTGGGCATTCGCCACCGCTTCTGATCAGACTTGAGTCCTGAGACGGTCGGGCTGCTATTGCGAGTGGCCGCCTGATCGAAAAGTCCTCCAAGACCTGCGCGCGCAAACCCTTGAAGGATTTGCGCGCGTTGTGCTTTCCAGCGTCGAAGAATGCTCACAGCACCAGCACGGCGCGGAAATCGTTGACATTGGTGTTCGTCGGCCCCGTCACGAGTAGATCGCCAATGGCATCGAAATAGCCATACGCATCGTTACGATCAAGCGCATCCGCCACCTTGCGTCCTACAGACTCGGCGCGCGCCAGCGTGTCAGGTGTGACGAACGCGCCCGCGTTGTCTTCCACACCGTCGATGCCGTCGGTATCGGCCGCCAGCGCCCACACATCCGCCTGTGATTGCAGCGCCTGCGCCAACCCGAGGCAGAATTCGCCTGCCCGCCCGCCCCTGCCCTTGGGCGTTCCTGCGGGTTGAGAGCGGATCGTCACCGTCGTCTCGCCACCGCTCAGAATCACGCAGGGCCTGGCGAACGGCTCGCCGTGCCGGACGGTGGCCCTTGCCAGCGCCGCATGTACCCGCCCCACGTCACGGGATTCGCCTTCGATCTCGTCGCTCAGCACATGCACGGCCAGCCCCGCCGCGCGCACCGCATCGGCGGCCGCCTCCAGCGACTGCTGGGGCGTGGCGATCAGGTGCACGGTCTGGCCCGTGAACACTGTGTCATCGGGCTTGGGCGTTTCCAGTTCGCCGCGCTCGAGTTGCGCGAGTACCGCCCGAGGCACCTCGATCCGGTAGCGCTTGAGAATCGCAAGCGCATCGGCGCAGGTCGTCGCATCTGGCACCGTCGGGCCACTTGCAATAATGGCCGGATCATCCCCTGGCACGTCGCTGATCGTGAGCGTCACCACCTGTGCGGGCGCGCAGGCCGCCGCCAGTCGCCCGCCCTTGATGCGCGAGAGATGCTTGCGCACGCAGTTCATCTCGGCAATGTTCGCGCCACTCTCGAGCAAGGCCTTGTTGATGGCCTGCTTGTCGGCCAGCGTGAGCCCATCGGCCGGCAAGCTCAGCAAGGCCGAGCCGCCTCCCGAGATCAGGCACAGCACCAGATCATCCGCCTTCAGCCCCCCCACCAATTGCAGGATCCGCTCGGCCGCCGCCATGCCCGCCGCGTCGGGCACCGGGTGCGCCGCCTCGGCAATCTCGATGCGCTGCGCAAGACCTTCGGGACGCTCTGGGATATGCCCATAGCGCGTGACCACCAGCCCCGACAGTGGCGCATCTTCGGGCCACAGCGCCTCCACCGCCTGCGCCATGGCGGCGCCCGCCTTGCCCGCGCCGATCACGAGCGTCCGACCTTTCGGTGGCGTGGGCAGATGATCCTTCAGCGTGTGCAAAGGCTGCGCGCGCCGCACGGCCACGGCATACAGCGAAAGCAAAAAGCCGCGAGGATCGCGGCGAAAATCCGGCGCAACCGCATCAGTGGCAGCTGCGACGGCATCCAGGGAAAGGGAGTCGGCATGTGAGGGCATTCGCAAATTGTACGGAGCGATGGCTCACCCACACGCCGGACCGGCCATATCGCTCACCGCTTTCCACAGCACGCAATAGGGCGTTTGGCAAGCTGCGATCAGGCCATCTTCTTCGACAGGTCCCACATCGCATCGACCAACAAGTCCACATCGGTCGCGTCATGCCACAGATGAGTGGACACGCGCACGCCATAGTGGTCTGCCGGCGCACCGATCACCGGGAAATTGGAGTTGCGGATCACGAAGCCCTGCGGATACTCCGCCGCCAGCCTCGCCACGAAACTTGAAGACTTCTGACTGCTCATCACGTCGTCTTTGTTTTGGAACGGATTGAACGAGGTCAGCGCCGACAGAAGCTTGGGATCATCCTTGGGCGCATACAGCGAATCGATGCCCCAGCGCTCCGCCACCTTTTCCTTCAGATACGACGCGAGCGTGAGGTCGTAGGTTTCGACCTTCTTGCGTCCAATCTCATCCCACATCTTGCAAGCCTGCACGAGCGACGCGAACATCGGTGTATGCACGCTGCCGCAACTGGTAATGGTTGCTGCGATGTCATACGTTTCCTTTCCATTGGTGGTGCGTTCCAGCGCCGAATACGAACTCGTGTGAATCGGGAACCACTTGGGCAGCGGCAGTGGGTTGGACGCGCGAATCTTGTTGCGCACGATGAGAATGCCTGTCGACCCCGGACCACACTGCCACTTGTGCCCGGCGCCAGACATGAAGTCCATGCCAAGATCCGCATAGTTGTAGGCCATCATGCCCGGCAGGTGCGCACCGTCCACGATGCTGATGAGCCCATGCGTCTTCACCACCGACATCAGATCCGCAATCGGCAGCATCGTGCCGGTCTTGTAGGTCGGAGAAGACCACATCATCGCCCGCACGCGTTTGCCCTGGGCCTTGAGTGCGCGGATGCGTTCATCGAACAAGTTCACGTAGGTGGCGGCGGTCTGATTGTTACCCACCGGCATGGCGATGCGCGAGACTTCGATGCCATATCGATCTGTGGCAATCTTGAGCGGCGTGTCGCCGCCGCCATGCTCGTGGTTGGTTGTCACCACCACATCACCAGCCTTCCAATCGATGCCCAAAATTGCATGGCACATGCCCGACGAGGTGTTGGCCGAGAACGCCAGCTCATCGGGATCGACGCCAAAACCCGGTGCAGCCGCCGTGCGAAGATCAAGCAGATTGGAATAGCCGTTCAGGCAGTCCACGGCCTTGGCGCGGTTTAACGTAGAAAACGTGTCCAGGACGGTCGAAGGCATCGACCCCGCCGTGCCGATGTTCAGGAACGTCTTGGCCGGATTGAGCACGAACATACCCTGTACGCCACTCCAAAATCCCGCGTCCTGCACGAGCTGTGCACGCAGCGCCTCCGAAGTCGATTGCGCATTGCTGCTGCCACATGCGGCAAGCATGGGTCCGAGTGCCGTGGCGCCAGCGCCATAGCCCAGCATGCGCAGAAAGTCGCGGCGCTTGGATGTCCAGCGACTGGTATCCATGCTCTCTTGCGCGCATGGCTCGTTGGCGGTCGATTGAGTGATGGTCTGATTCATGGGAGCCTCCGTGGATGGATGGAATGTCTGGACTCGAAGAGATCAACGACGCCCGACGACGGCTGCAATCTCGATCTTCACGTCGCGCGGCAGACGAGCAACCTCCACCGTGGCGCGCGCCGGTGCGGCGGACTTGAAGTACTCCCCGTACACCTTGTTCATGGCACCGAACTCGTTGAGGTCCTTCATGTAGACCGTGGTGGCCAACACATCCTCATACCCCAGCCCCTGGCTCTTGAGCTTGGCACCGATGAAATCAAGCACAGCGCGTGTCTGCTCCTCGATCGAGGGGCCCGCCAGCGCATTGCCCGCAGCATTGAGCGGCAGCACGCCGGAGAAATAGATCGTGCTGCCGTGCGAGACCATCTGCGAATACGGACCGATGGCGGGATAGATCTGGTTGGTGGACAACACCTCCCGCTTGCTACCGGGCGCTGCACATCCCCCCAATATCACGGAGAGTGCAACGCCCCCCAGAACGGCGGTGAACCGACATGAATTTCTCTTCATCATGAAACTCCTTTTAAAACACTATCAAGACCAAAATTTGATTTGAAAATCTCTTTTCATTGGTCAAATATTTTCCAAATTTCACACCTTGACCAAGCACATGACACGAATGAATTCTAAAAACACACAAAGCAATCTCAACCGTCTTTTTTCCCTTACGCAGTACTACGCAAATTAATCTACGTGCTACTACGCAAAACAAATGAACACACAAAACATAATCAGCAGCATATTGCACCGCAATAATGCGCCACGACAAAATGCACCTCTTTTCAGAGCACGTCATCCTCTCTTGCCGCACCATACAGACGCACTCACACAACGAAGCGCACCAAAATAATCCATTCAATATCAACGGGAAATAAGTGAAAGCATTATTTTTCCAACAAATGGAATGCATTGAAAAATGCATTTGCAATCCGGGATAAACCACTTGACGGCAGGATTGAAAAAGCAATGATTCATGCACTGCTTCATTCCTTGAATTTCCATGCAGCTGCGTCTCAAACTGATATTGATGGCGACCATCCCCGTGGGTGTGGCGTTGATCTGCATGGGGATCACGACGCGTCACCAAACGATGTCATTGGCGAACGAAGAACGAAAACTCGTTGAGGCCGCCTATCTGCACAGCAAGGAAACCGAGCTGCGTCATTACGTCGAACTGGCGCGCAGCACCATCGAACGCATCGCGGAATCCTCCGACGCGAGCGACACCGATCTGCAGAAGAAGGCCATGCACGTCGTGGCGCGTATGAAGTTCGGCGACGACGGCTATTTCTTTCTCTACGACCAGCACGGCCAACTGCTGGTGAACCCCGAACAGATGGCGGTCGCGAATGTCGATCTGTGCGATCCCAATACGCCGAGCGGCCAAACGCAGGCCAAGCTCATCCTCGACATGGCGAAGGCCGGGGGTGGACTCGTGCGTTATGAATGGCACAAACCCTCCTCGCAGATTCTTGCTCCCAAGCTCGGCTATGTCCTGCAGGTTCCGGTCTGGAACTGGGTGGTGGGCACGGGTCTGTATCTGGACGATGTGCAGGAAACACTTGCCCGCATTGACGAGCACGCCAAGAACAACATCGCCGCCACCCAACGGCGCATCTATCTGATCGCGGCACTGTGCATGGTGTTGATCGCGTCGGCCGGTGTGCTGCTCAACTTGAAGGACCATCGCATCTCGAGCGTCAAGTTGCGGCGGCTGGCCCAGCGCGTTGTGCACTCGCAGGAAGAGGAGCGCGCCCGCGTCGCGCGCGATCTGCATGATGGCGTGGTGCAGGTGCTGGTGTCATCGAAATTTCTGCTGGAAACGGCGCAACTGCAACAGCAGTACGCGGCACCGCAGGACGGGGTTGCCCCCAACGGCAAGGCGCTGGACCAGGGCCTTGCGCGCCTGAACGATGCACTCACCGAAATCCGCCGCGTGTCACATGGCCTGCGCCCAGCGCTGCTTGACGATCTGGGCCTGCCCGCAGCATTGGCCCTGCTGAGCGAGCAGATGTGCAAGGGCGGCGCAACCCATGTGCGCTTCGGGCCCTGCAGCGAGGCCCAGCCCATTCCCAACACCCACGCCACGGCGCTGTACCGCGTGGCGCAAGAAGCCGTGAAGAACGCCTGCACCCATGCCAATGCGTGCGATGTGCTGGTCAGCCTGCGCATCGATCCGCGCAGTATCGCTCTCGTCGTACAAGACAACGGACAGGGTTTCGACATCCAGCGCGTGCTTGCCGATGGCAACCGTGGCATTGGCCTTCGCAACATGCGCGAACGCATCGAGGCGCTTGACGGCCAGTTTTCGATTAGCGCCAGCCGTCTGGGTACGCGCATCGTCGCCACCCTGCCGCTGCACGCCGAAGCGGGCAACGACACGGCCCTGCCCCATTCCCGTTTCGACTCCAGCTACGCACCCGCATGAACCCGCCATCACTCCACCACTCCCCCATTCGTGTGCTGCTGGTCGACGACCACCCGCTGGTGCGCGACGGCGTTCGCATGCGACTTGAAGCAACGCCTCACATTCGCGTCGTCGCCGAAGCCCACTGTGCCAACGAAGCGCTGGAGCTCTCCTCGCAAGCGCAACCCGACATCGTGATCACCGATATCCGCATGCCGGGTGCAAGCGGCATTCAGCTCACTGCGGCGTTTCGCGAACGCTATCCACTGATCCGCGTACTGGTGCTCTCCATGCATCAGGAAGAAGAATATGTGCGGCGCGCCATGATGCTGGGAGCGCGCGGTTATGTACTCAAGGACGCTCCCGCCCAGCAGCTTGTGCAGGCCATCGAACTGGTGCACGCGGGACGCTCGTTCCTGAGCCCCGGTCTCGAGCAGTGGCTTCAACCAGCAGGCGACCACGGTGCCGCCCAACGTACCCATCGAACACTCACCCCACGCGAAACCACCGTGCTTCAATTGCTGGCGCAGGGCCACTCCAACAAGGAAATCGCCGAACTCATGGGCTCATCCATCCGTACCGTGGAGACACACCGCCTGCACCTGCGCCGCAAGCTGCGCATCGATGGCCGCGCCGCACTCGTCAAATACGCCGTCGACTATGCCGACCTTCAGCCGCAGTCCTGAGTGAAAAAGAAGCCGGATTGCGTAGACTCGGGCAGAACAGCACATTCCATTGAACCCTCAGGAGACGGTTTTGCCCAATTTCGTAGACACCTCGCCGCCCGGCCATTGCATCTTCTGTCGCCTTGTCGCACGTGAAATTCCTGCCGCCGTGGTGCACGAGGACGAGCTCACCATCGCGTTCATGGATCTGGGGCAGGTGACACCCGGCCATGTGCTCGTCGCCACCAAACGCCATGCCGACACACTCTATGACCTGACCGATGCCGAAGCCGCCGCCGTCATGCAGGTGAGCCGCCGCATCGCGCTGGCTGCCCAGAAAGCCTTCCCCTCCGCCGGGCTCACGCTGCTGCAGGCCAACGGCGCCGAAGGCGGGCAGACCGTCAAGCACTTTCACATGCATGTCGTTCCGCGCCATGCAGACGACGGCATCGAACTGAGCTGGCCCCGCAAAGAGCCCGGCGCCAAGGTACTTGACGAGTACGCCCGGCACCTCCAATCTGCACTAAAAGAAGCTTTCAATTAGGCATCTTCTGCTGATAAATGCGGTCTTCACAGTAATAAAATCCGCTCATTGAACTTTTTCTGTGTGAAACAAGTCTCACTCGGCGATCATGAAAAAACGCTGGATTCTCGCCTCCACCGCCGTCGCCTCCATGGCTCTGGCCACGGGTGCCGTTGCGCTCGACGCCAAGCAGCGCGAATGGATTTTTCAACCCAGTGATCGCGCTTGGGGCGGAAACCGCGACATGAGCGGGCTCGAGGATGTATGGATTCCGCTCGCGTCATCCCTGCCAGGCAAAGAAAAGAAACTGCACGCGCTGTGGATGCCCGCGGCTTCGCCCAAGGCACCCGTGATGCTCTATCTTCACGGTGCACGCTGGAACGTCTCGGGCTCGGTGCCGCGCATCCGGCGCATGCACAGCCTCGGCTTTTCGGTGCTGGCGGTGGACTATCGCGGCTTTGGGCAAAGCACCCATGAGCTACCGTCTGAAGCATCTGCGCTCGAAGACGCGCAGGCCGCATGGCAATGGCTCGCCCTGAAGGCGCCAAGGAACGACCGTTTCATCTTCGGCCACTCACTCGGCGGCGCCATCGCCATCGATCTGGCGGCCAAAGTGCGCGATGAACGCGGCACGCTGGTCGAAGGCACGTTCACCAGCATTCCCGATGTGGTCAGTTCCTTCAAATGGGGCTGGCTACCGGTCTCGCCGCTGATCACCCAACGCTTCGAGAGCGTGCGCAAGGTCGCCGACATCCGGTCACCGCTGCTGGTAGTGCATGGCAGCGCCGACAAGCTGATTCCCGCCGACCTCGGCCGCAAGCTCTATGAGGCTGCACCCGGCCCCAAGCGGTTTGTTCTGGTTGAAGGCGGAACGCACCACAACACAAATTCGCTTGGTATGGCCCAATACCGTGAGAGCCTGCGCGAACTGTTTGATCTCAAAATCTGAACTAGCCAATCGCAAGACTTGGCCACCACTTGGCACACGCAGTGAGAAAAAAGTGGTGCAAAGTTGGCTTGAGAAAACTCGAGTGTCCGCAGGGAATTGCGCCCCGCTGCGTCTATCTCACATTTCCTCCAGCCTGCTCCCTTGACGGGGCTATCCCCCCTCACTTCTCTGCGCATGCCTGCGCTGACGGACAATCGGCGCATGACCGATTTCTCCTCCCTGCCCTGCGTCGCCATCGCGGGGCCCACCGCATCCGGCAAGACCGCCGTCGCCCTGCAGTTGGCGGCCCGACTCGCGCCGCAGTTGCCGGTGGAAATCATCAGCGTGGATTCGGCGCTGGTCTATCGCGGCATGGACATCGGCACCGCCAAGCCCACGCGCGACGAACTGGCGCAGGTGCCGCACCATCTGATCGATATCCTCGATCCGCTCGAAGCCTATAGCGCGGCCGAGTTCGTGAACGACGCCAACCGCCTGATCACCGAGATCCACGCACGCGGCGCACTGCCCGTGCTGGTGGGCGGCACCATGCTCTACTTCAGGGCGCTGATCGACGGCATCGACGACATGCCCGCCGCCGACCCGCAGGTGCGTGCCACGCTGGACGCGCAGGCCGCAGAGATTGGCTGGCCCGCCATGCACGCCGAGCTCGCCAAGATCGACCCCACCACTGCGGCACGTCTTGCGCCCGGCGACAGCCAGCGCATCCAGCGCGCGCTCGAGGTCTGGCATGTCTCGGGCCAACCGCTATCGAGTTTTCACTCGCGCCCATCACCCAAATCCTCCAGCAGCCCCCTCACGGCAGATGCCCTTTATTCGCTCGAGCCGAACGACCGCAAATGGCTGCACGAGCGCATCGCCCAGCGCTTTCACATCATGCTGAACAGCGGCTTTCTCGACGAGATGAAACAGCTGCGCGCACGCGGCGACCTGAACCCCGATCTGCCATCGATGCGCTGCGTCGGCTACCGTCAGGCATGGGAATCGATGGACGGAACGCAGTCCATGTCCACGCTCACCGAGCGCGGCATCGTGGCCACGCGCCAGCTCGCCAAACGCCAGATCACCTGGCTGCGCAGCATGCCCGAGCGCCATGTCGTCGCATGCGATCAGGTCAATGCGACTACCGTGCTGGTCGATACCATCATCGCGCGCGTGCACGCCAGCGGAATCACAGCATGACAACCAGCGCGCCGACCGCCAACCCCTTGATGAGTCTGCGCGGGCTGACCAAACGCTACGGCGATGCTGTCGTCTTCGGGGATGTCGACATGGACGTGTGTGCCGGTGAATTCATCGCCGTGGTCGGCGAATCGGGCGTCGGCAAATCCACGCTGCTCAACTGCATGGCGGGGCTCGACACCTGGGATGCCGGCACGATCACGCATCGCACGGCGGATCTGGGCCGCATGGACGACAAGGCCCGCGCCATCTGGCGTCGCAGCCACGTCGGCTTTGTGTTCCAGGCCTTTCACGTGCTGCCGCATCTGGACGTCGCGCAGAACCTCGCCCTGCCGTTGATGCTGCTGAACCAGAACGATCCCGCCCGCGTGCAGGCCATGCTGCAAGCGGTCGGTCTTGAAGGCAAGAGCGCACGCCTGCCACAGGAACTCTCGGGCGGGCAACTGCAACGCGTCGCGATTGCGCGCGCGCTGGTGCACAAGCCGCCGCTGCTGCTCGCCGACGAGCCCACCGGCAACCTCGATTCCGAAACCGCCGCACGCATCATGGACCTGCTGGTCGCGCAGACGCGCGAGAACGGTGCGGCGCTGGTGCTCGTCACCCACTCCGAACAGGCCGCCGCGCGCGCCAATCGCGTGCTGCGTCTCACCGCCAGCGGTATGCAGCTCCACACCCCATGATGCTGGCCCTGCTCCGCACCGTGGTCTGGCAAAACGCGCGCCACCATCCATGGCGCACATTGGCCGCCGTCGTGGCGGTGATGCTCGGTGTGGCCCTCGGTCTCTCGGTTCAGTTGATCAACGCATCTGCCCTCAGCGAATTCTCGCGCGCCGTGCGCACGGTGCAGGGCCAGCCCGATCTAGAACTGAGGGCATCACACGGCACACTGCCCGAGTCGCTCTATGGCCTTGTCGCCACACAGCCTGCGGTCGCACTCGCAGGCCCGTGGCTCGACGTCACCGCCCTTGCCAGATCCGATCAAACATCCTCACAAGCCGTGGCCTTGCGCGTGCTCGCCACCGACACGCTCAGCGTCGCCACCATGGCACCCGCACTGATGCCGCGCACCGCCAAGGGCGCCGAGCGGCTGGCTATGCTCGCGCCGGACACGCTGTTCCTCAACGCCGCCGCACTCAAGGCCCTGCAGATACAAGAGTCCGATCTGCCAAGCGCCACGCTGCGCCTGCAATCTGGAGCGGCATCCCAAGTCGTGAAGATCGCGGGCACGATTTCCGCGCCCGGCACGCCTACTGGGGTGATGGACATCGGCGCGGCGCAGGACCTATTCGCACGCGCGGGTGAGCTGAGCCGCATCGACCTGCAACTGCGTGAAGGCGAAGACCTCGCACGCATTCAGCGCGATCTGCAAAAGCTGCCCGGCTGGCCGCGCAACGTGTTGCTGAGCATGCCCGGCGACACCACGCAGCGCGTGGACAACCTCTCGCGCGCTTACCGCGTGAACCTCACCGTGCTGGCACTGGTGGCGCTGTTCACGGGCGCCTTCCTCGTCTATTCGGTGCTCGCGCTCGGTGTGGCACAGCGCGCGCCGCAACTCGCCTTGATCGCCGTACTCGGCGTCACGCCGCAGCAGCGCCGCATGCTGGTGTTGGCCGAAGCGGGTGCCATCGGGCTGTTCGGCAGCGCACTGGGCATTGCGCTTGGCACCGCACTTGCCGCGCTCGCGCTGTGCGTGCTCGGCGGCGATCTCGGTGGCGGCTACTTCGCAGGCGTACAGCCGCAACTGCAATGGAGCGGAACCACGGCCACACTCTACGGAGCGCTTGGCGTGCTGGCCGCACTCATTGGCGGCTGGTGGCCCGCAAGACAGGCACTCGGCCTTCCGCCTGCGCAAACACTCAAGGGCCTCGGCGCGATGACACGTGCACCGCACAAGCCCTGGCTGAGTCTGATGCTGCTTGCCGCCAGCGCCTGCCTTGCCATGGTGCCTCCGGTTCAAGGCATCCCCGTTGCGGCGTATGTCGCGGTCGGTCTGCTGCTGACGGGCGGCATCGCGTTACTGCCATGGATGGTTCAACTGCTACTGCAGATCGCCCTGCCGTTCGCACGCGATCACGTGCTCCTCCTGCTGACGGTGGAACGCGCGCACCGCATGCGCGACGTTGCAGCCGTCACGGTGGGAGGCGTCGTGGCGAGCCTAAGCCTTGCGGTCGCACTCACCGTGATGGTCACGAGCTTTCGCGCATCCGTCAGTCAATGGCTGGAAACCGTCGTGCCTGCGCCTATGTATGTGCGTGCCTTAGGTATGCCCGCAGGCGACGACGCGGCCATCTTCTCGCGCGATCAGGTGCGTGCGATTTCCAGCATCGAGGG
This sequence comes from Diaphorobacter sp. HDW4A, assembly GCF_011305995.1. Lineage (GTDB taxonomy): Bacteria > Pseudomonadota > Gammaproteobacteria > Burkholderiales > Burkholderiaceae_C > Diaphorobacter_A. The sequence goes on from NZ_CP049910.1 coordinate 3,497,953, forward strand.
CATCGAGCACATGCAGGCGCAGCGCGTCAGCAGCCTGCGCCTGAACAATACACAAGCCCCTCTCACCATGCTCGCCAAACCGCTCGGTCAACAGGTCGAACAGACCCTCGTGCTGGTGGATGCGCCGCTGCAGGCACCTTCCGGGACCATTGCGGTCTATGTGAGCGAAGCCGTTCCAGCGCTCTACAACGTGCATCCCGGCGACGAATGGCCCGCTCTCTCCAACGCGATGCAGGCCGATAACAGCAGCGCTCCCAAGCAATCGTCAACACGCTTTTTCGTGGCCGGTGTGTGGCGCGACTATGTGCGCCAGTTCGGTGCCATCGTGATCGATGCATCGGCCTACGAACAACTCACCGGCGATGCCCGCGCAAGCGATCTCGCCATCTGGCCCAGCCCCGGCGCGGACTTGCCCACCCTGCAGCAACGCATCACCGCCGCCGCGCCCAATGTCGCGCTCGAATTCACGACCTCGGGCGCAATCCGCGCGCGCTCCCTCGCGATCTTCGACCGCACCTTCGCCGTCACCTACTGGCTGCAGATCGTCGCCATCGGCATCGGCCTGTTCGGCGTCGCCGCCAGCTTCAGTGCACAGGTACTCGCCCGACGCAAGGAATTCGGGCTGCTCGCACACCTCGGCCTCACACGCGCGCAGATCCTCGCCGTTGTCGCTGGAGAAGGCGCCGCATGGACCTGTATCGGTGCAATCACCGGCACCCTGCTTGGCATCGCGGTATCGGCCGTGCTGATCTTCGTCGTCAACCCGCAGAGCTTCCACTGGACCATGGACCTGCACCTGCCCTGGCTGCGCCTCGCGTTGCTTGCGCTCTCTCTCATCGCGGCGGGTACTCTCACTGCGTGGATTGCGGGCCGGGCTGCAGCTGGAAAGTCCGCGATATTGGCCGTGAAGGAAGACTGGTAATCCCGCGTTGCGTCCCACGCACTGCCACAATCACAAGCCATGGAACATACCGCCAACGCTTCTCTCACTGCGCCATCGAGTTGGCTGCACAATGCCATCGCCCGCATCGAGGCCGATTACCAGCGCAGCGCCGATACGCATCTGATTCCGCTGCCCATGCCAGCCTTCGCCGAGCATGGCATCGATCTCTATCTCAAAGACGAATCAACCCATCCGAGCGGCAGTCTCAAGCATCGGTTGGCGCGCTCGCTGTTTCTCTACGCGCTGTGCAATGGCTGGCTGCATGAGCAGTCGACAGTGGTCGAGGCGTCGAGCGGTTCTACCGCCGTGAGCGAGGCGTATTTCGCGCGGCTTCTGGGGCTGCCTTTTGTGGCGGTGATGCCGCGCAGCACGTCCGCGGAGAAGGTCGCGCTGATCGAGTTTTATGGCGGGCGCTGCCATTTCGTGGAGTCGGCCGGTGAGGTCTATGACGCAGCGCGCATGGTAGCGAGCGAGACCGGAGGTCACTACATGGACCAGTTCACCTATGCCGAGCGCGCGACCGACTGGCGGGGCAACAACAACATCGCGGAAAGCATGTTTTCGCAGATGCAGCGTGAGCGCCATCCGGTGCCGCGCTGGATCGTGGTCGGCGCGGGCACGGGCGGCACGAGCGCAACCATCGGGCGCTATGTGCGCTTTCAGCGCCATGCGACGCAGCTGTGCGTGGCTGACCCTGCGGGTTCCGTGTTTGCCGCGTATCACCGCACGGGCGTCGACACGCTGACCGCGCCCGGCTCGCGCATCGAGGGAATCGGGCGCCCACGTGTGGAGCCGAGCTTCATTCGCACGCTGGTTGATCGCATGGAAGAAGTTGCAGATGTGGATTCGATCGCAGCTATGCGGGCGCTGTCCGCCATGCTCGGTCGTCGCGTGGGGCCGTCCACTGGCACCAACTTCGTGGCCATGTTGCGCCTCGCATGCGAGATGCGGGATGCGGGGCAGGAGGGATCGATTCTGTCGTTGCTGTGCGATTCCGGTGAACGCTATCTACCCACCTACTTCAACGACCAATGGGTCTCCAGCTGCATGGGCTCATGTGACACTGCCGGTGCGCGCATCCAGGCGCTCGTCGCCTGACAGGCGGCCAATGAAGTACGACAGGCTGACTCGGCGAGACTGGGTGGCGTTGGCCGCTCGCTTGATGGCGGCCTCGTCGTTTTCGGGCATGGTGTCATCTGCCCTCGCCCTGCCCACACGCACGCTGGTTTTTCCGCGCGATCATGGCAGCCATCCGGAGCTGCAGACCGAGTGGTGGTACATCACCGGGCATGTGCACTCGGCGGGCAAGCCGTTCGGGTTTCAGGTGACCTTCTTCCGCTCACGCGTGGCTTCGACCCAAGGCATGCAGTCGGCATTTGCAGCCAAGCAGCTGATCTTTGCGCACGCTGCAGTGACCGACATCGATGGCACCGTGCAGCATCACGACCAACGCGTGGCACGCGCGGGCTTTGGCATTGCGGGCGCATCGGAAACCGACTGCGATGTGCATCTGCGCGACTGGTCATTGAAGCGCGTCGGGGAGGTGGGTCAATACCAATTTCTCACCCGCATCAAGGCCCCGCGTTTCGAAATCGATCTGTCGCTGCAAGGAACGCAGCCTCTGCTGCTGCAGGGCAACGCGGGCCAGTCACGCAAAGGGCCTGATGCCGATCAGGCGAGCTATTACTACAGCGCTCCACAGCTCGCGGTGCGTGGCAGGCTCATGATCGACGGCGTGCACCATGCGGTGGACGATACGGCTGGGCCGCGCGTCAATCGCGCGTGGATGGACCATGAGTGGAGCGAGGCCCTCCTGCATCCAGAGGCCGTGGGCTGGGACTGGATCGGCATGAACCTGTTCGATGGCTCGGCTCTGACCGCATTCCGCCTGCGACGAGCGGATGGCAGCGCGCTCTGGGCAGGCGGCTCAATGCGGGCGACCGACAACACCGCATTGCCCCGCATCTTTGCCAAAGAGGAAGTGGTCTTCGCACCCACCCGCCACTGGACAAGCCCGCACAGTCGAGCGCGCTATCCAGTTGAATGGCAAGTCAACACACCCGTCGGTAACTTTCGCGTATTGGCGTTGCTTGATGACCAAGAGCTCGACAGTAGCGGCTCCACCGGAACGGTCTACTGGGAAGGCCTAAGCGATCTACGGAATCTGTCGGGAGTTTCTCTCGGACGCGGCTATCTGGAGATGACCGGCTACGCTTCCGGCATTCGGCTGAATTGACGAGTGGCCGCCGGCCCTTGAGTAACGCCCTACTCGGGGACTCACTTGGTCGTCTGATCGCTCAGGGAAGCCCCTGAGATTAAATTGATTGACATTCTTCATCCGATTGCTAATACTAAAATCAAAACATAGCCAATGTTAATCAACAAAATTTAATTGATAGTAATTTAAACATGGAGTTCGCCGTGGGAATTCATGTTTGCACTCACACTGAAAAATGGCACGCGTGCAATACAGATTCTGCATTGGTGGATTTCCAACTTTCAAAATGGCCTCATCATCATGCATGATCAGATTGTCTTCGTCATCAGCGAGTCCATGCGGCAGTCCCGCATCGCGCATGCGGTCCTGAGCAAAGACGATGGCACGCAGATCGCGGTGAACAATGCGCTTGAGCGGATCCTCAAGGAACATCACATCATCTGCGGCAAGAACCTGCTCAAAGACTATCCGGAAATTCTTGCCCTGATCAGCCAGTGCCAGGCCACGATGAAGCCGGTGACGCTGGAACATTCACCGTCACAACTGGCGCTCGAACTCTCACCCTTGGTCGGCCCGGGCAATGGGCTGCATGCGATTCAACTCATTGCCATCCCCTTGGCCACCACGACGAAGAAGCTTCGCCCGCAGGAGTCGATGCTTGAACATCGCTTTCAGAAATCCCTGGAACAGTTTCCCCTCAATGTATGGATGAGCAGTCAGCAAGGCGAAATTTTCTGGATCAATCACACAGCCAACCGTTTCTCGCACGAGCAGGAAGTCGTGCACGACGCATCCAACACGTACTGGATCTCAAAGATCCATTCCGACGATCTGCCTGAAGCCAACAAGACGTTCGCCAAAGCGATGATGGATGGCATCGTGCGGCCCTTTCGCTACCGCGTGCGTGACAACGACGGCAACTACCACTGGCATCTATCGTCCTATACACCGATTCGCGGCGACGACGGCGAGGTTCAGCACTGGGTCGGCACTGGCATCAACATTCAGTCGTTCGTCGACACTGAAGCCCGACTCAAATCAGATATCGAGACGCTCAAGGCCAGTCACAACAACGACAAGCGATTGCTCAAGGAGTCCAACGATCTGCTCGCCCAAGCCCAGAAAATGGAGCTGGTCTCCAACTTGGCAGGTGGCATAGCGCATGATCTGAACAATCTGTTGTTCATCATGAGTCTGAATGCCGATCTGCTGCACAAGCGGCTGCAGGATCAGGAGCTCAAGGCATCTGCCAACAATGTTCGGACCCACATCAAAAAAGCCGCTCGACTCGCTTCGCAACTCATGGGCTTCAGCGGACGCAAGCCACAAAGCCAGTTGGCGGTAGACCCTAGGCAGCTGCTGCAGGACATCCGCGAGCTGCTCGAAAACGCCGTGGGCGCGGAGACCAGCTTCACCATCCAGCTTGACGACGAGATCGACAATGTCCTCGTCGACAAGATGTACCTGGAGAACTCGCTGATCAATCTCGCGATCAACGCGCGCGACGCCGTCGCGGGCAAGGGAACGGTCACGCTGGGCGTAAGCAACGCGCAGCGACACGGTCATGAGGACGGCGTGGAATACGTGGTCTTCAAGATGCACGACGATGGCGAGGGCATGCCTCCGGACGTCATCTCGCGCATCTTCGAGCCCTTCTTCACGACCAAGGCGCCGGGCAAGGGAACGGGGCTGGGCCTGCCGATGGTGAAGAATTTCGCGGAAAGCTCGGGCGGTTTTCTCGATGTCGAATCGCTCGCAGGCGTGGGCACCACGATGTCGTTGTACCTGCCCAAATCTTCGCAGCCCATCATCGAACTGCACACCGAAGAAGAGCCAAAAATCCATTCTGGCGACGAATCGCTGATGATCATCGACGATGACGCTGGCGTGCGCAACGCGCTCGCGCAGGCGCTCTACGGCGTGGGCTATCACTCCGTTACCACGGCCTGCAATTCAGAGTACGCCGTGGAGTTCCTCAGCAGAGGCGTCAAGGCCGATCTCATCATCTCCGACATCAGGATGCCCGGAAAGATGAACACCACAGGCTTCCTGCACAAGCTCGAGGAGATGCATCTGGACGTGCCCGTGATCTTTGCAACCGGGTATTCCGAGGACACGGTCATCCAACAGGGTTTGATCAAGGGGAAGCATCCTGTGCTCTTCAAACCGTTCACGCTCGAGCAGCTATTCAACAAGATTCAGGAGACAGTCTCCGCACACAAGGTAAAAGCGGATCGCTGAGCCTCCGGCTTTGTGCAAAAGAAAAAACCGCAGAAAACAAATCCTGCGGTTTTCGATCAGTCCACCAGAAAATCAGTGGGCTTTGTTGCCTGTTCTCTTGCGCTCAAGCCAAGCAATCAGCTCACCCATCAAACCGCGGCGGAACGCGAGCACGCAAACCACAAAGATCAGACCGGTCACGATGGTCACCGACTCGCCCAGCGTATTGAACCACTCGACACCCGTGAGATGCGCAAGGAAGTTGCCGAAATCGCCGATCTTGTTCTCGAGCAGCACGACCACGGCGGAGCCAAGGATTGGGCCGGACAGTGTGCCGAGGCCACCCACCAGCGTCATCAGCACGACGTGCCCCGATGCGCTCCAGTGCACGTCGGACAGCGTGGCAAATCCGAGCACCAGCGTCTTGAGGGAACCCGCAAGACCAGCCAAAGCCGCAGAAATCACGAAGGCCAGCAGCTTGAAGCGGTTGGTGTCGTAGCCCAGCGAGATGGCGCGTGGCTCGTTTTCCTTGATGCCCTTGAGCACCTGACCGAACGGCGAATGAATCGTGCGCACGATCACCAGGAAAGCCAGCACGACCACCACGAGGCAGACGTAGTACATCGTCAGGTCACTTTGCAGATCGAGCACGCCGAACAGCTTGCCACGCGGCACGCCCTGCAGGCCGTCTTCACCGCCGGTGAAAGGCAATTGCAGACAGGCGAAGTACAGCATCTGGGCGAGTGCCAGCGTGATCATCGTCGCGTAGATGCCCTGACGGCGGATGGCAAAGAAGCCCATCACGAGGCCCAGCAGCGCACCCGTCACCAAGCCCAGCAGCAGACCGATTTCAGGCGTCACGCCCCAGACTTTGATGGACTGGCCGGTGATGTAGGCGGCACCACCGAGGAAGGCGGCGTGACCGAAGGACAGCAGGCCGGTATAGCCGAGCAGCAAGTTGAAGGCCGAGGCGAACAACGCGAACGTCATCAGCTTCATCACGAACACCGGGTAGGCACCGGCGAACGGAGCAATGATCAAACCAAGCAGCAGCAGGCCATATCCAATGGGAGCAAATTTCTTCGTATTCATGTGACTGTGCCCCTTTTATTTCTCTTTGCCGAACAGGCCGGCGGGGCGGATGAGCAGAACAATGGCCATGATGACGAACACCACGGTGGACGAGGCTTCTGGATAGAACACCTTGGTGAGACCTTCGACCACGCCAAGGCCCAGACCCGTGAGGATGGAGCCCATGATCGAGCCCATGCCGCCAATCACCACCACCGCGAACACGACGATGATGAGGTTCTGCCCCATGAGCGGAGTCACCTGATACACAGGTGCTGCCAGCACGCCAGCGAAGGCGGCCAAAGCGGCACCGAAGGCGTAGGTCAGCGTGATCATCACCGGCACATTGACGCCGAAGGCCTCAACGAGTCGCGGGTTCTCGGTACCGGCACGCAGGTATGAGCCGAGCTTGGTCTTCTCGATCACATACCAGGTGGCCAGACACACGACGATGGAGGCCACGACCACCCACGCACGGTAGTTGGGCAGCATCATGAAGCCAAGGTTGGTCGCTCCCTCGAGCAGCTCGGGCGTGTCATAGCCCAAACCCGAGACGCCGTAGATCGAGCGGAACACGCCTTCGATCATCAGCGTCAGGCCCAGCGTGAGCAGCAGGCCGTAGAGGTGATCGAGCTTGTAGATCCAGCGCAGCATCGTGCGCTCGATGATCACCCCGACCAGGCCCACGATCAGCGGCGCCAATATCAGCATCACCCAGTAGTTGATGCCGAAGTAGTTCATGGCCATCCAGGTGAGCAGCGCCCCAAGCATGAACAGCGCGCCATGCGCGAAGTTGATCACATTGAGCAGGCCGAAGATCACGGCCAGACCCAGACTGAGGATCGCATAGAACGAGCCATTGACCAGCCCCAGAAGGAGCTGGCTCAGCATGGCCGGTAGGGAGACACCAAAGATTTCCATGGGTAGCAAAAGTTAGAGGTTCAGCCGCGTCGCCGTGTCATTTCCAAAGAGCGCATTTGCTCTCGGCCTTGGTGGCGAACACTTGGTCGCCCGGCAACTTCTTGATCAGCTTGTAGTAGTCCCAAGTCCCCTTCGATTCCGAAGGAGCCTTGACCTGCATGAGGTACATGTCATGCACATAACGACCATCCGGACGGATCTGGCCCGCGCCGAAGAAGTCGTTCATCTTCATGCCGCGCCAGGTTTCCATCACCTTGTCGGCGTCGGTCGTCTTGGCGGCTTCCACGGCCTTCAGATAGTTCATGGTGGCCGAGTAGTCGGCCGCCTGAATCTCGGTGGGGCGGCGCTGGGTCTTGGCCATGAACTTGTCGGCGAACTTGCGCGTCTCGTCGTTCAGGTCCCAGTACCAGCTCGTGGTGAACTGCATGCCTTCGGTGGTCTTGAGACCCAGGCTGTGGATGTCGCTGTAGAAAATCAGCAGACCGGCGAGCTTCATCGACTTGCCGATGCCGAACTCCTTGGCTGCCTTGATCGAGTTGATCGTGTCGCCGCCCGCATTCGCGAGGCCGAGCACCTGAGCCTTGGAGTTCTGCGCCTGCAGCAGGAAGGACGAGAAGTCCGACGCATTCAGCGGATGGCGCACCGCGCCCACCACAGAGCCACCCTTGGCCTTGACGATGGCCGAGGTGTCGGCTTCAAGCGAGTGACCGAAAGCGTAGTCCGCCGTCAGGAAGAACCAGCTCTTGCCGCCCGCGTCTACCACCGCAGCGCCCGTACCCTTGGCCAGCGCCACGGTGTCGTACGCGTAGTGCACGGTGTAGGGCGTGCACTGCTCGTTGGTGAGCGCGGAGGACGCAGCGCCGTTGTTGATCATCACCCGCTTCTTCTCCTGCGCGACCTTGGCCAGAGCCAGTGCCGTGCCGGAGTTGGTGCCGCTGAAGATCATCGTCAGGCCCTGCGTGTCGATCCACTCGCGGGCCTTCGATGCCGCGATGTCCGCCTTGTTCTGGTGATCCACGGTCAGCAGTTCGATGGGCATGCCCAACACCTTGCCACCGAAATCGTCAATCGCCATCTGGATGGCAACGCCGCCGTTCTTGCCTTCCACGTCCGCATAGAGACTCGACATGTCGGTGATGAGACCGATCTTGACCTTCTGCTCCTGCGCGATGGCCGCATGAGAGAAAAGGCCCGCCGCTGCGAGAACCGTGGCCAGGGCTGTGAACTTGCTCTTCGTCTGCATGTTGTATGTCTCCAGATGGTTTTTTGACGTGAGGGCGAAAACGGGGATTACCGAAGAACGGATGAAGGCTCCTGCGCACGAAGCGCACCGGTGACCGTCATCCTCCCGGTTAAATAGACCTTACTTCCAGAGCGTGCACTTGGACTCGGCCTTGGTCGTCCAGACCGTGTCGGCAGGCAGTGTCTGCAGCACGTTCAGGTAATCCCATGGCTTCTTGGAGTCGGCTTGCTTCTTCACTTCGACCAGGAACATGTCGTGGGCGAAACGGCCATCGGGACGGATCGTGCCCTTGGCGTAGAAGTCGTTGATTGGCGTTGCCTTCAGATAGGCCATGACCTTGTCGGCATCCGTGGTCTTCACAGCAGCGACGGCCTTCAGGTAATTCATCGTGGCGGAGTAGTCGGCCGCGTGGATGTCGGTGGGCATGCGCTTGGTCTTGTCGAAGAACTTCTTGGCGAAAGCGCGCGATGGCTCATCCTTGTCCCAGTACCAGCTGGTGGTGTGCAGCAGGCCTTCGGTGTTCTTCAAACCCAGCGAATGAATGTCGGACAGGAACACCAGCAGACCGGCGGTCTTCATGGTCTTGTTGATGCCGAATTCCTTGGCGGCCTTCACCGAGTTGATAAAGTCACCACCCGCGTTGGCCAGACCCAGCACCTGCGCCTTGGAATTCTGCGCCTGCAAGAGGAAGGACGAGAAGTCGGATGCGTTCAGCGGATGACGCACCGCGCCGGTGATCGTACCGCCCTTGGCCTTGATCACGGCAGAGGTGTCGGCTTCGAGCGAGTGACCGAAGGCGTAATCCGCCGTCAGGAAAAACCAGCTCTTGCCGCCGCGCTCCACCACCGCGCCACCCGTGCCCTTGGCCAGTGCCACGGTGTCATAGGCGTAGTGCACGGTGTAGGGGCTGCACTGCTCATTGGTCAGCGCTGCGGAACCCGCACCGCTGTTGAAGTACACGCGCTTCTTTTCCTGAGCGACCTTGGCTGCGGCCAGTGCCGTGCCGGAGTTGGTACCGCCGAACAGCATGGTCACGCCAGCGGTGTCGACCCACTCGCGCGCCTTGGATGCGGCGATGTCGGCCTTGTTCTGGTGGTCTGCGGAGACCAGTTCAACGGGCTGGCCCAGCACTTTGCCACCGAAGTCGTCAATCGCCATCTGGATGGCGACCGCACCGTTCTTGCCTTCCACGTCGGCGTAGAGGCTGGACATGTCTGTAATGAAGCCGATCTTCACTTTCTCCTGGGCATGCACCGTCGCTGCCGATGCCAGACCCACCACACCCATTGCGCACACGAGTGCCTTGAGAGTTGCCTTCATTACGTATCTCCTTTGAAATTCAAACTGACTTTTGAAATAACTCTGACTCACACACCGAGCAACTCGTTGAGCACCGGCATCTTGGCCTCCAACTCGCTCGAGCCGAAGCGCTCAACGATCTGGCCGTGTTCCATCACATAGAAGCGATCGGCCAGTGGCGCGGCGAAACGGAAGTTCTGCTCGACCATGACGACCGTGTAACCCTTCTCGCGCAGCATGATGATCATGCGTGCAAGCGCCTGCACGATCACCGGCGCAAGGCCTTCGGAGATTTCGTCAAGCAGCAGCAAATTCGCGCCGGTGCGCAGAATGCGCGCCACCGCCAGCATCTGCTGCTCACCGCCGGACAAGCGTGTTCCCTGACTGTTCTTGCGCTCGGCCAGGTTGGGGAACATGGCGTAGATCTCTTCGAGCGACATGCCCTGCTTGCCGGTCTTGAGCACCGGTGGCAGCAGCAGGTTTTCCTCGGTAGAGAGGCTCGAAAAAATGCCGCGCTCTTCAGGGCAGTAACCCACGCCGAGGTGCGCGATGCGATAGGTCGGCATGTCGATGGTCTCGACGCCGTTGATCTTCACCGAGCCCTTGCGCGCGCCAGTCAGGCCCATGATGGCGCGCATCGTGGACGTGCGGCCCGCGCCGTTGCGGCCGAGCAGTGTCACCACCTCGCCGGGCTTGACCACCATGTCGACACCGTGTAGCACATGCGATTCGCCGTACCACGCGTTCAGGCCCTTGATTTCCAATGCAGGCGTTCCGCTCATCTCAATGCGCTCCCTGCAGCGCTGCACCAGCGTCTGTTGTGCCCATGTAGGCTTCCATCACTTGCGGGTTCCTCGAAACTTCTTCGTAAGGCCCTTCGGCCAGCACCGCGCCGCGTTGCAGCACGGTGATGCGGTCGGCAATGGTGGAGACCACCTTCATGTTGTGCTCCACCATGAGAATCGTGCGGCCAGCCGACACCTTTTTGATGAGCTGCGTGACACGGTCAACGTCCTCGTGGCCCATGCCCTGCGTGGGCTCGTCGAGCAGCATCAGCTCGGGCTCCATCGCCAGCGTGGTGGCGATCTCGAGCGCGCGCTTGCGGCCATACGGCAGGTTCACGGTGACCTCGTCGGCCATGTCGGCGAGACCCACTTCGCCAAGCAGTTCGACCGCTCGGCCGTTGAGCTGATCGAGGCTCTTTTCGCTTTGCCAGAAATGGTACGAATTGCCGAGCTTGCGCTGCAATCCGAGGCGCACGTTCTCCATCAGCGTCAGATGCGGGAACACCGCCGAGATCTGAAACGAACGAATCACGCCACGCCGCGCGATCTGCGCAGGCGCTTCGCGGGTGATGTCCTGACCATTGAACTTGATCGTGCCCGAGGTAGGCTCCAGAAACTTGGTCAGCAGGTTGAAGCAGGTGGTCTTCCCCGCGCCGTTGGGGCCGATCAATGCATGGATCGAGCCGCGACGCACGGACAGGTTCACATCGCTGACAGCGGTGAAACCCTTGAATTCCTTGGTGAGATGAGATGTTTCCAGAATGAAGTCGCTCATGGCAACCGGTGTACGCAGCGCCGCCATTCGGCACCACACACCCTTGTCTCCTTCAGTAATGTTGCACCGCATCCTAGGTGCGCATTCCATTTGGAGGAACTGGTAGAAATGCCTATGTATTTACGCCTATGTAAAAAACGGCGCTATTTGGGCCGTTTTTGCAGTCTGATTGCAGAATCGGCCCTCAACTCAACGCCAGAACGACCGCCGAATCATCCACACGCAACACCACACGCATGCGCGACTTGAGACCCGCGCCAGGCGCTGAGAAACCGACGATCTGCAAGTCCCCGCCTAGCTTTGCGGAGATTTCATCCCCTAACGAACCGCGCGAAATCCGCGTGATGGAACCGCTCCAGCAGTTCTCCAATTCGAGTTTTCCCGAACCCGGGGCAACAACCACTACGGCTGTTGCCTTACACAGCGCTTGCACGGCAATACCCTTGCCGAGCCCCAGCAATTCGGCGCTCTCGCGGGTGATGCGGGCACGCACGCGAAAGTCAGCACTCGCCGTCGCCTGCAGACTCACCAGCACGATCTGCCCCTGCACATCCATGTCGTTGACCACGCAGGGCCACTGGTTGCGCATGCTGGTGCGCACGGCCAGCCGTTCTGCGGTCTGCGCATGCACATCGGTCTGGATCCGCCCCTGCTCCACGGCCTGGGTGCGTGCGCTTCTGAGCGTCTGCGCCGCCACCAACAGTTGCCTGCCCGCCTCGGTCAACTGAGCACCGCCGCCGCCGCGCCCCCCGACCACGCGCTCGACCAACGCCACGCCCGAGAGATTGGTGAGTGTATCCACGGCCTGCCACGCGGCCTTGTAGCTCACGCCCACCGCGCGGCCGGCCTTGGAGATGGAGCCCAGCTCGCCAATCTGGCGCAGGATGTCGAGCCGCCGGTCCGACTGCACATGACCCAGAGCCTGCACAAAAGAAGGTTCGCTTTGTTTTCGTTGCATGGCCCGAATGATGCCGCGTGTTTGCAGATTGCATATACTTACCGTTATTCAATCATGGAATAACGAATCAAGGACCGCACGCATGAAAGCACAGCGCAGCCGCATTTCCCCTTCTCTCAAGCTGATCTCGCAGGCCGCGCTGGCGCTCGCGTTGCTGCCCGCCGCACATGCGGGCGAGGTGGCTGTGGCTGTCGCCGCCAACTTCACCGCGCCGATGAACAAGCTCGCCGCGATGTTCGAGAAGGCGATCGGCGACAAGGTGGTGATCTCCTCGGGCGCGACCGGCAAGTTCTATGCGCAGATCGTCAACGGCGCGCCGTTCGACGTGCTGCTCGCGGCCGACGACACCACGCCCGAGAAGCTTGAAAAGGAAGGCAAGGCCGTGAAGGACACGCGCTACACCTACGCCATCGGCAAACTGGTGCTCTGGAGCCCGCAGGGCAACTATGTGGACGGCGAAGGCAAGGTGCTCACAAGCGACTTCACCCACATCTCGATTGCCAACCCCAAGCTCGCACCCTACGGCGCTGCGGCCATGGAAACGCTCGAAAAACTCAAGCTCACCGACAGCATCAAGCCTCGCATCGTGACCGGCGAAAACATCGGCCAGACCTACCAGTTTGTCGCCACCGGCAACGCGCCACTGGGCTTCGTTGCACTCTCCCAAGTCATGCAGGACGGCAAGGTCAGCAAGGGCTCGTACTGGATCGTTCCCGAGACCATGCATGAGGCGATCCGCCAAGATGCCATTTTGCTGAACAAGGGGGCCGATAACGACAGCGCTAAGGCGCTGCTCAAATACCTCAAGAGCGACGAAGCGCGCGCCGTGATCAAAACTTTCGGCTACGGATTCTGATCTCCGCTTCTGCGCTGACAGGATGATGGATACTGCGCCGCAGGATCGACGCATACCCTCATCCCCGCCTATCAAACCCCATGCAATTCACCGCCGAAAACTGGCAAGCCGTTCTGCTCACGCTGCGGCTTGCCGGGCTCACCACCCTGCTGCTGCTCATCCTGTGCACGCCGCTCGCATGGTGGCTTGCGCACACGCGGTCGCGCTGGCGTGCACCGATCTCGGCCGTGGTCGCTCTGCCGCTGGTGCTGCCGCCCACGGTGATCGGCTTTTACCTGCTGGTGCTCATGGGCCCGCAAGGCCCGGTCGGGCAACTCATGCAGTCCATGGGGCTCAAGCTGCTGCCGTTCACCTTCAACGGCCTGCTGATCGGCTCGCTGGTGTATTCAATGCCGTTCGCGGTGCAGCCGCTGCAGCGCGCGTTCGAGGCGCTCGGCAGGCGGCCGATGGAGGTGGCTGCCACGCTCGGTGCAGCTCCGCTTGATCGATTCTTCAGCGTCGCGTTTCCGATGGCGCGCAACGGCTTTCTCACCGCCGCCGTGATGACCTTCGCGCACACCGTGGGCGAGTTCGGCGTGGTGCTCATGCTCGGCGGCAACATCCCTGGCCAGACGCGCGTGATTTCAGTGCAGATCTATGACCATGTGGAAGCGCTGGAATACACACAGGCGCACTGGCTCGCAGCCGGCATGCTGGTGTTCTCGTTCATTGTGCTGCTGTCCATCCATCTGCTGCAGCGTCCGCAGAGCTGCTCATGAACAGCACCATGGACTTATCCGCTCAAGGCCTGCAGGCACGCTTTCAACTCGCGCGCGCCAACTTTGAATTGCAGATCGATCTGCAACTCCCCGGCCACGGCGTGAGCGCGTTGTTTGGCCCGTCGGGCTGCGGCAAGACTACCTGCCTGCGCGCGATGGCGGGGCTCGAGCGCGCGCAGGGCCGTATGCTCGTCAACGACCAAGTCTGGCAGGATGACGAGCGCCGGATCTGGCTGCCCACGCACCAGCGCCGACTCGGCTATGTGTTCCAGGAAGCTAGCCTGTTTCCACATCTGACCGTGCGCGGAAACATCGAATATGGCCTGCGCCGCACACCCATATCACAGCAGCGCGTGGCGCTCGAACAAGCGGTCGAGCTGCTCGGCATCGCGCCACTGATGGAGCGTCGCCCCGACACGCTCTCCGGCGGCGAACGCCAACGCGTGGCGATTGCACGCGCGCTCGCCGCCAGCCCGCAGGTGCTGCTGATGGACGAGCCACTTGCTACGCTCGACGCACAACGCAAGAGCGAAGTGCTGCCCTATCTCGACCGGCTGCACCAAAGCCTCGACATTCCCGTTGTCTACGTGAGCCACTCGCCCGACGAGGTCGCGCGCCTCGCCTCGCATCTGGTGCTGATGGAGGCCGGACGGGTGCTCGCCAGCGGCCCGACCGATGAGATCATGTCGCGCCTCGACCTGCCGCTCGCGCATGGCGACACGGCCAGCGCGCTGGTACAGGCCAGTGTCATCGGCTACGACAGCGCCGACCAGTTGCTCACATTGCAGAGCCCTGCGGGGCTCCTGTATATGCCGACAGCACGCACGCATGTTACCGGTGACCCTCTGAGCATCCGGATCATGGCGCGCGAAGTCAGCCTCTCGCGCACACCCTTGCATGACAGCAGCCTGCTCAACTCGCTGCCCGCACGCATCACCGCGATCACCGACGAAAGTGCGGGCCAGGTGCTGGTGAGCATGGACGCATCGGGCGTCGTGCTGCTCGCGCGCATCACGCGGCGATCATGCGCGCAACTGGGGCTCTCCGTCGGCGACCAAGTGCATGCCCACATCAAAGCCGTTTTGTTGCTCGACTGAACACACAAAGTCATCGGAACGACAAAACCGGACATCATTTAGTCAGCCTGCCGTAAGTAAGCGCTTGAATGCCGCTTTGCGGCACACAAGCCTAGGGAAACCCCACCCACGCCAGACACATGGATCGACCATCGTGGATGTATGATTCCGCTCATCTTGGGCCTTTGTTGTTCAGCTCTTTCGAGCCTCTGTCTTTCGTGTTCATCGTATTGCAGACTGGCCCGGATTTCTCGCAGGGTGGGTTGAGAGTTGTCGCAAGTACACGCAATCACGTTCTGCGCCGAACATGGCGCCAATCTCCGTCACGGCAGTCACCGTGACGAGGATAAGCACGAGACCCGGGCCATAACCACCTAATCAAAAATACTCAGGAGACATACCTTGTCAGGACTCCTCAAACTGGCGCTGGGCGTGGACTGGATTTCCACCAAGCTCAGCAAGATCGCGGGCCTTGCCGTGCTGGCCGCCGCCGTTATTTCCGCAGGCAACGCCATATCGCGCTACGGCCTTGACCTCAGTTCCAATGCCTGGCTCGAAATCCAGTGGTACCTCTTCGGTGCCACCGTGATGCTGGGCGCGCCTTTGGTGCTCAAGCTCAACGAACACGTGCGCGTGGACATCATCTACGGCAAGCTGCGCGGCAACAAGCAGGTCTATGTGGATCTGTTCGGGCTGATCTTCTTTCTTCTACCAGTGATGGGCTTGCTCACTTGGTTGACCGCTCCATTCTTCTGGAACATGTTCGTCACCAAGGAAATGTCGGGCAACATCGGCGGCCTCATTCGCTGGCCCGCTGGGCTGCTGTTGCCCGTGGGCTTCGGCATGATGTTCCTGCAAGGCGTTGCCGAAATCATCAAGCGCATCGCCTATCTCAAGGGCGACTACCAAATGAACACCCATTACGAGAAGCCAGTGCAGTAAGCGCAATCCGCTTTCTGTGACTCCATTCAGGACGAGACAATAATGCACATGGAAAACTTCGCCCCGATCATGTTTGCGGGGCTTATCTTGATCATGCTGATCGGCTTCCCGGTCGCATTTTCACTTTCGGCACTGGGACTGTTCTGCGGCTTCTTCGCGATTGAAATGGGCTGGTTCCCGGCCAACTTCATGTCCACGCTGCCCATCAACATGTTCGGCATCTTGTCGAACGATCTGCTGCTGGCCATCCCGTTCTTTACTTTGATGGGAGCGGTACTGGAGAAATGCGGGCTGGCTGAAGACATGCTCGACTCCATGGGTCAGCTCTTCGGCCCGGTGCGCGGCGGTCTGGGCTACTCTGTGATCATCGTCGGCTTCATCCTCGGAGCGATCACCGGCACGGTGGCGGGTCAGGTGATTGCGATGGCGATGATCTCGCTGCCCGTGATGATGCGCTACGGCTACAACATGCGCTATTCCACGGGCGTGCTGGCGGCCTCGGGCACGATCACGCAGCTCGTGCCTCCATCGCTGGTACTGATCGTGATGGCTGACCAGCTCGGCCGTTCGGTGGGTGACATGTACAAGGGTGCTTGGGGTCCCGCGATTCTGCAGGTGCTTATTTTTGCTGCCTACACCTTCTTCCTCGGCCGCATCCGCCCCGAGTATGTGCCAGGACTGCCCAAATCTGCCCGCACGCTGCACGGTTGGGCGCTGTGGGGCAAGTGCCTGCGCGGCATCATCCCGTCGGCCATCCTCATCTTCGCCGTGCTGGGCTCGATGGGCGGCCTGCCCTTCATGGACCACGCGATTGCCACGCCGACCGAGGCCGGTGCGATGGGCGCCGTGGGTTCGCTGATTCTTGCGGCCATCCACAAGCGCTTGAACTGGACTCTGATCAAGGAAGCCATGGACGGCACGATGCGCCTCACAGCCATGGTGGTGTTCATTCTGATCGGCTCGCGCGTGTTCTCGCTGGTCTTCCAAGGCGTAGACGGCGCGGTCTGGATCGAGCACATGCTCAGCGATCTTCCCGGCGGCCAGATCGGCTTCCTGATCGTGGTGAACGTGTTCATCTTCTTCCTCGCGTTCTTCCTCGACTTCTTCGAAATCGCCTTCATCATCTTGCCGCTGCTCGGCCCTGTTGCGCACAAGCTCGGCATCGATCTGGTGTGGTTCGGCGTGCTGCTGTGCGTGAACATGCAGACCAGCTTCATGCATCCGCCATTCGGCTTCGCGCTGTTCTATCTGCGCGGCATCTCGGATACGCTGTTCAAGGAAAAACGCATCGACAAACCGGTCAAATCCAGTGACATCTACATGGGCTCGATTCCCTGGGTGGTGATGCAGGTGCTGCTGGTGGCCATCGTGATCTTCTTCCCGCAGACCGTGACCGTGTTTCTCGACAAGGAAGTGATTGTTGACGTAGACAAAGTGCAGCTTGAAATGCCGGCCGAAGAGATGCAGCCGGAAGGCACCATCGATCTCGACAACCCGTTCGGCAACGCACCCGCCAACGCCGCTTCGGAACCCGTGCCCGCGCAAGAGACCGCTCCGGATCCCGCAACAGAACCTGAACCTGCTGCATCCGCCGCTTCTCAATGACGATGAGCGTGAATGGAGAATCGCCCGACACGCGTGCCGGGCAGCAACCCTCGCCACGGGCCGACGACGGATTGGAAAGCAAAGCCTTTCCCCCGCTCGTCCGCCTGCTGGCAGTGGTCATCGTGGCGGCCTTGGCCGCCTTTGCATTTTTGTCAATACCCGCACTGCGCGACGCGCACTGGGACTTCACCAGCCTCAGCACCTACGCGCTCGCCTCCGTCGTCATCGCATGGGTAGGCTGGTGGATGGTCTTTAGCCACACGCACTACACCGACGGCGCAATCACCCAGACCTGGCTCTGGGACAAGCGTGTCGAAGCACGCGAAGTCGCCACCTTCAAGATCGTCCACTGGCCCTGGCTGCAATTCATCATCAGCCCCCGCATGCTCGTGCGCCGCCGCAACGGCAGCATGGTGTGGATCAACTCCGCAGATCCACATCTGTTGGTGGCCTTCGGACAAAGCGTAGTCCGCCACCAAAGTGGTGTGCCTGCCAACTGAGTCAGGCACAGCCCCCGCCCTCCGGCGAAGCCAGCGTCCTGCGAAGCGCACACGGCACCCCGCACCACCACCCCAACGCCAAGACAGCCCCTCAGGCTAGGCGTCGAAGCCGCAGACAGTATGCCGATACGGCAAGGCTTCGCAACGACGCATGAGGGGCTGTATTGGCGCCCCCAAACGAATGACCAGCGAAGCCGCAAGGCTTCGTAAAACCCAAACAAAAAGCATAAAAAAAACCGCCGAGAACACCGGCGGTTTTTTGTTTTCAATGAGACTACGAAGCAGCCTCAACCGATCACAGCTTCTGACGCTGCATGAAGTTGTCGAACGCCCCTTCGGTGAAGCGGAACCAGGAATTCTGGTCCGCCAGGAACTTCGCGTAGTCAGGGTAAATCTTCTTCCACTCGGGATTGCTGTTGTTCAGATCGGCGTAGATCTGCTGAGCCGACTTGAACGCTGCATTCATCACGTCCTGCGTGAACGGACGCAGCTTGGTGCCTGAGCCCACGAGTTGCTTGATGGCAATCGGGTTCTTGGAGTCATACTTGGCGAGCATGGACACATGCGCGTGCGAAGCGGATGCCTCGATGATCGCCTTGTATTCTGCAGGCAGACCTTCCCAGGCCTTGGTGTTGATGTAGAAGTCCAGCTGTGGACCACCTTCCCACCAGCCGGGGTAGTAGTAGAACGGCGCGACCTTGTTGAAGCCCAGCTTCTGGTCATCGTATGGACCCACCCACTCCAATGCGTCGATCGTGCCCTTTTCCAGAGCAGGATACAGATCCGCACCAGGAATGGATTGCGGAATCACGCCGAATGGCTCCAGCACCTTGCCCGCAAATGGGTTGGTACGGAACTTCAGGCCCTTCAGATCGGCGACCGACTTGATTTCCTTGCGGAACCAGCCACCCATCTGCGCGCCCGTATTGCCGCCCGGGAAGTTGATGATGTTGTACTTGGCGTAGAACTCGCGCATCAGCTTCAGGCCGTTGCCTTCGTACATCCATGCGGACATCTGGCGGGCGTTCAGGCCAAATGGCACGGCGCAGCCTAGGCAGAACGTCGGGTCCTTGCCGTAGAAGTAGTAAGGAGCGGTGTGCGCCATTTCGACGGACGCGCTCTGCACGCCATCAACCACGCCGAACGCGGGCATCAACTCGCCGCCAGCGTGAACGGAAATCTGGAACTTGCCGCCTGTGGCGTCATGGACCTTCTTGGCAAAGACTTCGGCGGTACCGAAGATGGTGTCGAGCGACTTGGGGAAGCTCGACGCCAGGCGCCAGCGGATGGCGGCTTGCGCATGTACTGCGGGAGCCACTCCGGCTGCGAGCACGCCAGCGATACCGGCCTGCTTGATGATTGAACGACGATCCATGGATTTCTCTCCGAACGATGTAGTTGAATAACGATGAAAACGATCAACAACAGGTGACATACAACACACGGCGCGCTCAACCGAGCAGCGATTGAATCAGCCGATTGCGCGCGCAATATGGGTGAGGAAATTCTAGAAAAATGTCCTTCCGCGCCCCAGCGGGTTTTCCCCTGCGTGTGGTACTTGGTTGCTACAAATTCTGAGTTTTTGGCGAATTTCGAACAACAAAAAGCCCGCAGCCGGAATGCCGGATGCGGGCTCTTGAAAGAACGGGGCTGAAAACGCGCAGCGGCTCAGGCCACCTTGGAGGTATTCACCGCTTCGCGCGTGCCAAAGCGTTGCTCGATCGACGCCTGAATGCCTTTGGCGTCTAACCCTTGGAGCGACAGCAGCTTGACCGGATCGCCATGCTCGATGAACACATCTGACAGCCCCAACTGCAGCACCGGGCGCAACACGCCAGCGGCGTTGAGCGCCTCCATCACTGCGCTGCCTGCGCCGCCCATGATGCAGCCCTCTTCCACCGTGACCAGCGCATCGTGCGTGGCCGCGATCTCGAGCAGCAGTTTGGTGTCGAGCGGCTTGGCCCAGCGCATGTTGGCGACCGTGGCGTCGAGCGCCTCGGCCGCTTCGAGTGCGGGATAGAGCAGCGTGCCGAACGCGAGGATCGCAATGCGCTGGCGGCCCTTGGCCGCATCAGCCACGGCGCTCGCCTTGCGGCGCACCTCACCCTTGCCGAACGGCAGCCCGTCGAGCTCGGCGAGCGGCGCGACGCCCACGCCCGCACCACGTGGGTAGCGAACGGCCACGGGATGGTTCTGCTCGTACGCGGTCGTCAGCAACTGACGGCATTCGCGCTCGTCCGCCGGACAGGCCATGCTCATGTTGGGAATGCAGCGCACGAACGAGATGTCGTATGCGCCCGCATGCGTCGCGCCATCCGCGCCGACGAGGCCCGCGCGATCCAGCGCGAACACCACCGGCAGGTTCTGCAGCGCCACGTCGTGGATCAGCTGGTCATACGCGCGCTGCAGGAAGGTCGAGTAGATCGCGACCACCGGCTTCACGCCCTCGCAGGCCATGCCCGCGGCAAAGGTCACCGCATGCTGCTCGGCAATGCCGACGTCGTAATAACGCTTGGGAAACTTGCGCTCGAATTCCACCATGCCCGAGCCCTCGCGCATCGCGGGTGTGATGCCCACGAGGCGCTCGTCCTTGGCCGCCATGTCGCACAGCCATTGGCCGAAGACCTGGGTGAAAGTCTGTTTGGGCGGTGTGGCGGGCTTGACGAGACCGACCGCAGGATCGAACTTGCCGGGGCCGTGATAGGCGACCGGATCGGCCTCGGCAAGCTTGTAGCCTTGGCCCTTCTTGGTGACCACGTGCAGGAACTGCGGGCCCTTGAGGCTTTTGATGTTCTCGAGCGTGGGGATCAGCGAATCAAGATCGTGACCATCGATGGGGCCGATGTAGTTGAAGCCGAATTTTTCGAACAACGTGGCCGGAACCACCATGCCCTTGGCCTGTTGCTCAAGGCGCTTGGCGAGTTCGAGCAACGGCGGGACGGGCTTAAGTACCTGCTTGCCCACATCCCGCGCTTTTGTGTAGAACTGGCCGCTCATGAGCTGCGCGAGATAACGGTTGAGCGCACCCACCGGCGGGCTGATGCTCATGTCGTTGTCGTTGAGGATGACGAGCAGATTCGCGTCCGCCACACCCGCATTGTTGAGCGCCTCGAAGGCCATGCCAGCCGTCATCGCGCCGTCGCCGATCACCGCGATGCCGAAGCGGTTTTCCCCCTTCTGCTTGGCGGCCAGCGCCATGCCGAGTGCGGCGGAAATGCTGGTGCTTGAGTGCGCGGTGCCAAAGGTGTCGTACTCGCTTTCGGCGCGGTTCGGGAAACCGGCCAGGCCACCGAGCTGGCGCAGCGAGGTCATGCGGTCACGGCGACCCGTAAGGATCTTGTGCGGGTAGGACTGGTGGCCCACGTCCCAGATGATGCGATCCTGTGGTGTGTTGAACACCTTGTGCAGCGCCACGGTCAGCTCCACCGTGCCGAGGTTGGAGGACAGATGGCCGCCCGTCTTCGATACGCTCTCCAGCACGAAGGCCCGCAGTTCGTGGGCCAGCGTCTTGAGTTCCGCGCGCGAAAACCGGCGTAGATCAGCCGGGTCGTTCACAGTCTTCAGCAGGGAGTAGGAGTTCGTGGACATAGTGGGGGTCTTCTCGCCGTCTTCAGCTTCGCGCGGCGCGCGGGCTGGGTCGGCCGGTTGTCGGCTCGTTGTTCGGGTCACTCTTCATTCATGCATCAATGCGTGCGGCGCACCACCGCATCGGCCAGCGCGGCCAACGCGCGCGTGTCGTGCAGGCCCGATTGCGCAAGTGCCACATGCGCCTTTTCGCGCAGTTCTTCCGCATATTGCTGCGCACGCTCGAGGCCCAGCAGCGACACATAGGTCGGCTTGTCGCTCGCAGCATCCTTGCCAGCGGTCTTGCCGAGCGTCTGCGAATCGGCAATCACGTCAAGCACGTCGTCGACCACCTGGAAGGCCAGGCCAACGGCGGCGCCATACTCCCTGAGCGCGACACGCGCCTCAAGCGTGGTCTCGGCACAGACCGAGCCCATGGTCACGCAGGCCTGCAGAAGCGCGCCGGTCTTGAGGCGGTGCATCTTGCGCAACTGGTCTTCAGTCAGTGACTTGCCGACGCTTGCGAGGTCGATGGCCTGACCGCCCGCCATGCCTTCGGCACCGGCGGCACGCGCAAGCAGACGGCACAGCGTGGCCTGCATCGCAGGGGGCACGCCGTCGTCAGGCGTCAGAAATTCAAACGCGAGTGCCTGCAACGCGTCGCCCGCAAGCAGCGCCTCGGCCTCGCCGAACTGCACATGCACGGTGGGCTTGCCACGGCGCAGCACGTCGTTGTCCATGCAGGGCATGTCGTCATGCACCAACGAATAAGCGTGAATCAGTTCAGCCGCACAGGCCGCGCGCAGCGCTGCATCGCGCAGCCCACCCACGGCCTCGCTCGCCGCCAGCACCAGCAACGGACGCAGACGCTTGCCGCCATCGAGCACCGCATAACGCATCGACTCGCCCAGCCCCGCAGGCGCATCCGCGCTCACCCAGCGCGAGAGGCAATCCTCCACCGCCGCGAGTTGCGTGTGTTGCCAGGTCTTGAAATCAAAGTTTGCTGCTTGTGCTTGCACTGCGGAATCCATGGTTCGTTCGTTCTTCGTTCTTATTGCTTTGCGTGTTTCTTACTTCACTCCTGCGTCCACGACTGCAGCTTGCCGTCGTCCAGCACCTTGATCTGCTCCTGCACCGCATCAAGGCGCGAACGGCAGAACGTCAGCAAACTGGCACCGCGTTGATAGCCGGAGAGCATCTGCTCGAGCGGCATCTGGCCGGACTCGATCTGCTCGATGAGCTGTTCAAGCTCTTGCAGCGCGGCTTCATAGCTGACAGGTTCTTTGGCGGCAGTGGCCGCTGGTGCCTTGGGCATGGGTAGGGAGGGCGCTGAACGCGAGGGTGAAAACAGGCCATTTTAGGCGCTGCGTTCTCTGGCGGTCAGTGGAATGGATGTTTAGGGTGAATATCCATTTCGGATACGCTCCGCCGACCCGTCAACTAAACTGCCCAACCCCGACGCGCACCAGCACCATGGCCGTATCAATTGCACCAAACTGGGGCAATTCACTTACTTGGCCTCCGGAAATAACCCCACCACCTATAATCCCATTTCCGCATCGAACCGGCTTATGGGTTTTTCCTTGGGCCGGTTTCGTTTTTTTCAGACAGCGCATACGCGCACCCTCCCTGTGGGGAGTCTTTAGGTCAGGTCATCCATGTCTGATTTAAGTCTTCAACTGCAGCAGGCCGCAAGCCAACTTCCAGTTTCCACTTATTTTGACGAGGCGCTTTTCAAGCGCGAGCTGGAGACCATCTTCCAGCGAGGTCCCCGTTATGTGGGGCACCAACTCGCCGTACCCAACCCGGGTGACTACTACGCTCTTCCGCAAGAAGGCGAAGGTCGCGCGCTCGTGCGCAACCCCCAAGGGCAGGTCGAACTGATTTCCAACGTCTGCCGTCACCGGCAGGCCGTCATGCTCAAGGGACGTGGCTCGCTGCAGGGCCATGGCAAGGGGCATGCGGGCGGCAACATCGTCTGCCCACTGCACCGCTGGACCTACAGTCCCAGCGGCGAGCTGCTGGGCGCGCCCCACTTCTCGCACGACCCGTGCCTGAACCTCAACAACTACCAGCTCCAGGAATGGAACGGCCTGCTGTTTGAAGGCAACGGTCGCGACATCAAGGCCGATCTGGCCGGTATGGGCCCGCTGTCGGAGCTGTCCTTTGACGGCTTCGTGCTCAGCCATGTCGAGATGCACGAGTGCAACTACAACTGGAAGACCTTCATCGAGGTCTATCTGGAGGACTACCACGTTGGTCCGTTCCACCCAGGTCTCGGCAATTTCGTGACCTGCGACGACCTCAAGTGGGAGTTTGCCAAGGAGTACTCGGTGCAGACCGTGGGCGTCGCGCCCACCTTCGGCAAACCGGGCTCCGAGGTCTACAAGACCTGGCACGACGTGCTGCTTTCCTACCGCGACGGCAAGCTGCCCGAGCGCGGCGCGATCTGGCTGACGTACTACCCGCACATCATGGTGGAGTGGTATCCGCACGTGCTCACGGTATCGACACTGCACCCGGTGAGCGTGAACAAGACGATGAACGTGGTGGAGTTCTACTACCCCGAAGAGATCGTCGCGTTCGAGCCCGAGTTTGTGGCGGCGCAGAAGGCTGCCTACATGGAAACCGCCATTGAAGATGACGAGATTGGCGAGCGCATGGATGCGGGGCGCAGGGCCTTGTTTGAGCGCGGCGACAATGAAGTCGGCCCCTACCAAAGCCCCATGGAAGACGGCATGCAGCACTTTCACGAGTGGTATCGCTCGAAGATGGGTGATTCTCTTACTGGGTGACTTCGTCCACGAGGCCTGTTCGGCTTCGATTAGTGGGTCGTTTTGAGGCGCCAATACAGCCCTTCATACTTTGCTGCGAAGCCTTGCCGTACGAGAGTACTGTCTGCGGCTTCGCGTCGCGTCTGAAGGGCTGTCTTGGCGTTGGGGTGGGTGATCGAGGCATCGCTTTCGCTGCTTGCGCCCGCTGACTGAATACCTGAAGCCGCAGGCATATTCCTCTTTTCATTCCAATCCTGCGAACGCGGCATTTTGGGTCGCTGTACGATTCATCTCCTTATGCTTCGCTCGCTTCTGCTGGTTTGCGCCACTCTTCTTCCGTTGGCGGCTGCCGCGCAACGGGATCCTTCCGCCGAGAACAATTGCTACTCGCGGCTCAGTCTTGACAGCATGCGGGCGTGCATCAAGGAGCAGTCGGCTGCGGCGACCAAGGAGTTGGAATCGTCTGAGAAGCTGCTGGCCTCCGCCGTTCAGAGCGAGCTGCACCATTCAAAGTCTTCGGCCCGCCAGCATCTGACGCAGGCCAATGCACGATATCGGCAGTACCGCAAGGCGCAGTGCGCGTTTCAGGCGCTGGCGGCCAATGGGAAGAAGTCCGCACCGGATCGCGAGATGCTGTGTACTACCGCGCTCGATCTGCAACGTGCCAAGGATTTGAAGGCGACGGCCGAGATGCTGCGCTGATCATCCGCGTCAGCACACGCTTCTCTTCACTTCCTGGACAACAACGCATTCAACTCCGCAAAACTTGTTTGCGTGAGTTCGAGCAACGATGATTTTTCGGGGTTTTCCGTCCATGCCTGCACGGCCAGACGGAACGCGCCGATGGAGGTCATCGCGGCCAGCCTGAGCTCCCATTGCCGCTCGGGCTCTGGCCATATTTCCACCAAGGTTTCGTAGACCGCCTGTTCGCGCTCAGCGAAGCCTGAGTGATAGCGCGAACGCAGGGTTGCGCTGATGCTCATGAGGCGGTGCAGCGCGAGCATCTCCTTGTGCGAGCGCGTCGCCAGACGCCTGAGCAGGCCCTCGCGCACCACAGCAAGTGGCTGCTGATCGCGCCCGCCTTTGGCGACCTCGACGAGGATGTCGTCCCAACTCGTGCCCGACGCGGCCACGAGGATGTCTTCCTTGGACGAGAAATAGGAAAAGATCGTACGCCGCGAAATACCGGCTTCCTGCGCTATCTGGTCCAGCGTCGTTTCGTGATAGCCCTGCGCGAGAAACAGGCGCACACCCGTGTTCGCGAGCAGCCTTTCGGTCTCGCGTTTCTTCTGCTCGCGCAATCCCATCTCGGTCTTCACTTTCTTTTCGCTGGCCATGGCCTACATTCTCCCTTGACTTGAAATTTTGCACCCAGTGCAATAATATCCGCTGCCAGACATCCAGACCAAGATAACAACAGTCCATGCCATCCAATCAAGCCGCGCCTTCCAACGAGGCCGAGAATAGCCGCGTCCCCGACGCTAGCGCGACCTCGCAATCCCCAACGAAAAAAGGGCCCACCCGCAGCATCCTGCTCACACTGCTGCTGATCGCCATCGGCGCAGGGGGTTGGTGGCTGTACCGCTACCAAACCAACGGCAAATACGTGCAGTCCACCGATGACGCCTATGTGCAGGCCGACGCGGTGACCATCTCGCCCAAGATTTCAGGCTATGTCGAAGAGGTGCTGGTCAAGGACAATCAGGACGTGAGCCCAGGTCAACCGCTGGTGCGCATCGACGCGCGCGACTACCGCGCGCAGGTCGCGCAGGCCAGCGCCAGCATCGACGTGGCCCGTGCCAACGCCGAAGCGGCGCGCTCACAGATTCGCGAGCAGGACGCAGCGATTGCCCAGGCCCGTGCGCAGCTCATGTCGGCGCAGGCACAGGCGGAATTTGCGGCCTCCGAGGTCAGGCGCTACGCGCCGCTGGTGCAAACCGGCGCCGAACCCTCCGAGCAACTCGCCGCCAAGACGAATCTGGACAAGCAAGCCGCGAGCCAGCTCGCTGCACAGCGCGCCAGCGTGTCTGCCGCTGAGCGCCGCGTGAGTTCGATCAGCGCACAAGTCAAGCAGGCCGAAGCGCAAGCCGAATCCGCGCACGCCCAGCGCGATGCGGCCAAGGTGAATGCAGACGCGGCCAATATCATCGCGAGCGTCGGTGGTCGTGTGGGCGACCGCACGGTGCGCGTCGGCCAGTTCGTGCAGGCGGGCACGCGTCTGATGTCGGTCGTGCCACTGGACAAGCTCTACATCACCGCCAATTTCAAGGAAACGCAGATCGGCCACATGCGCGCAGGCCAGACCGTGAACATCCGCATCGACGCATTGCCGGGTCTGAAGCTGCAAGGCCATGTCGAGAGCATGGCGCCGGGCACGGGGGCGCAGTTCTCGCTGATTCCGCCACAGAACGCGACCGGCAACTTCACCAAGATCGTCCAGCGCGTGCCGGTGCGCATCGCGCTTGACGTGGATGAGCAGGTGCGCAAGGTGCTGGTGCCCGGCCTCTCGAGCGTGGTCGCCGTGAACACCATGGCCGACGCGAAGGCCGGGCAGTGAGTACTGCCGCTTCCGTCTCCGCGCTCCCCGGGCCGACGCATGCGTTGAAAACGGCGCACCACGAGCCCAATGCCGATGCGGTCGCTTGGATGGCGGTCGCCGCCGGCACGCTGGGCGCGCTGATGGCCACGCTTGACGTCTCCATCGTCAACTCGGCCCTGCCGCGCATTCAGGGCGAGATCGGCGCATCGGGCACCGAAGGCACGTGGATCGCCACTGGCTACCTCGTCGCCGAAATCATCATGATCCCGCTCGCTGGTTGGCTCGAGCGGCTGCTCGGCCTGCGCACCTTTCTGCTGATCGTCGCCGCGTTCTTCACGTTGTTCTCGGGAATCTGCGGCATGTCCACCAGCCTCGGCATGATGATCGTGGGCCGCGTGGGGCAAGGCCTCACGGGCGGCGCGATGATTCCCACCGCGCAGACCATCATCGCCACGCGCCTGCCGCGCCATCAGCAGCCCATCGGCACGGCGATGTTCGGCGCGACCGCGATTCTCGGCCCCGTGGTTGGCCCCTATGTCGGTGGCTGGCTCACCGAAAATCTGAGCTGGCACTACGCCTTCTTTCTGAACATTCCGATCTGCATCGCGCTGATGGCGCTGCTGATCATCGGACTGCCCAGCCAGAAGTCGCGCCTCGACCTCATCGGCGAGGCCGACTGGTTCGGCATCGTCGGGCTCGCTGCGTTTCTCGGCGGTCTCACCATCGCGCTTGAAGAAGGCCAGCGCGACCAGTGGTTCTCGTCGCCCTTCATCGTCGGCATGTTTGCGCTGTCAGTCCTTGGCTTCGTGATGGTGATGATCGGCCAGCTCACCGCAAAGCGTCCGGTGATCCGCCTGTCCATTCTGCTGAACCGACAGTTCGGCGCGGTGGTCGTCATGGGGCTGGTGATCGGCATGGTGATCTACGGCACCGCGTTCATGATTCCGCAGTTCCTCGCGAACATCTCCAACTACGACTCGATGCAATCAGGCCTGATCGTCATCCTGCCGGGCATTCCGTCGCTGATGATCATGCCCTTCGTTCCGCTGCTGATCCGCAGGCTGGACATTCGGATTGCCGTCGGCTTGGGGCTGATGATTCTGGCCTACAGCGCCTACATGGAAACCGAACTCACCGCACTCTCGGATGGTGCAGCCTTCATCGACTCGCAGCTGCTGCGCGGCGTGGGCACGATTCTGTGCATGCTGTTTCTGAATCAGGCCGCCATTCAGTCCGTCTCGCGCGACTTCGCAAGCGACGCGGCGGGCCTCTTCAGCGCCGTGCGCAATCTGGGCGGCTCGTTCGCGCTTGCGGGCATCACCATCCTGCAGGAGCAGCGCCACTGGTTCCATAGTCGTCGCCTCGAGGAAACGCTCAACGCCAACGCGCTGCGCGTGCAGGACTATCTGCAGCACAACGGCAGCATGAGCTACGCCCGGCTCGAAGGCATCATCCAGACGCAGGCGCTCACCATGACCTATGTCGACCTGTTCTGGATCATGAGCGTCGGCATCGCCTGCGTGACTCCGCTCGTCTTCTTTCTGCGCCCGCTGGCCCGCAACGCGCCCATCTCCACGGGCCACTGATACCGGTTCCGACACCACGCCTTCCATGCCACGTCCTCACATCACCTCTTCGCTGTCGCCCACAGTATTGGCAAGCATCTGCGCGCTGCTCACGGGCTGCTCCACGCTCGGTCCCGACTACCGCGAGCCGCCCACAGCCGGCACGCCAACCACCTTCGCGCGCGCGCATGGCGACAGCGTCAACACCAATGCGCCACTCGCGAGCTGGTGGACCGCACTCAACGACGACCGGCTCAACGACCTGATCGGGCGCACGCTCAAGGCCAACCCTGACATCGACGCCGCACGCGCCCGTCTGCGCCGCGCACGCGTCGCAGTAGATTTAGAGCAGGCCAGCCGCATGCCCACTGCAGGCGTGAGCGCCATGACCGCTCGCGTTCGACTACCCGAGATGCAGTTCGGCGAGCAAGCCATCGATTCGCAATGGATGGGCATGTACAGCCTCGGCGCAAATGCGTCGTGGGAAGCCGATCTGTTCGGCTCCCACAAGCGCACGGTCGAGGCGACCATCGCCAGCACACAGGCGAGCGAAGCCCAGCTCGCGGATGTGCAGCTGTCCTTGAGCACACAAGTCGCACAGGCCTATCTCGGCTTGCGCACCGCGCAAACCCGGTTGCGACTCGGCCAGCAGGCGCTTGATCGGCAGGAGCGCGTGCTCGCGCTCACACGCCAACGCTTCGAACGCGGCACGACATCGCGGCTCGACGTCACACGCCTGTCGAACCAGATCGACATGACGCGCGCCAACATGCCCTCCATCGAAGCCGACATCGCGAGCTACCAGAACGCGCTCGCGGTGCTGCTCGGTCAAACACCCGGCAGCATGGATGCCGAGTTGCAGGATTCACGCGACATTCCGCTGCCGCCCGCAGAAGTCGCCATCGGCGACCCGACGAGCCTGCTCAAGCGCCGCCCCGATGTGCGCGCGGCGGAACGCGCGCTTGCTGCGCGCACCGCGCAGATCGGAGTCGCGGAGGCGGCGAAATTTCCGCAACTCAAATTCACTGGCATGCTGGGCCTTGGCGGAAGCGAGATTTCCGATCTCACGCATCTCGGCAATTTCACGCTTGCACTGCTGCCGCAGTTGAGTTGGAATTTCCTCGACTTCGGCCGCAATCAGGCCCGAGTCGACCAAGCCAACGCGGATCGCGATGAGGCCATCGCGCAATACCATGGCAAGGTGCTGCTTGCACTCAAGGACGCCGAAGACGCCCTCGCCCGCTACGGAAAACGCCGCATCGCCGTTGCCGCCTACGCCCGGGCAAAAGCCTCGGCTGATGAAGCTGCCCAACTCACCGCGCAGCGCCAGCGCGCCGGGACAACAAGCACCATCGACCTGCTCGATGCAGAGCGCCAGCAGATTCTTGCTGAGCAGAATCTCGTGGCGTCGCTATCAGGCCTGACCAGCGACTTCATCGCGCTGCAAAAGGCGCTGGGGCTTGGCTTGCGAGATGCATCGAACGAAACGCTGGAACACACTGCACAGTTCAAATAGCGAGACCCCACACGCGGCGACCGGCTCCGTATCACCTTAAACTTCGAACGTTCGCGCTCACTCGCCCTCGGGTGAATGCAGCTCCCAGCAACGTCGAAGTCTTTCGGAATCGGTCAAACAATCATGCATGCGCTCTGGATGGTCCTGGCAGCCTTTTTCTTTGCCAGCATGGGCGTGTGCATCAAGGCGGCTTCCCCCTACTTCAGCCCCGCCGAGATGGTGTTCTATCGTGGACTGATCGGCATGATCATGATGTACTTTCTCGCGCGCCATCAGGCCCTGTCGCTCAAGACGCGCTACCCCGGCATGCACGCCTGGCGCAGCCTGATCGGTGTGACCTCGCTCGGTGCCTGGTTCTACGCCATCGCCCATCTGCCGCTCGCCACCGCAATGACGCTCAACTACATGAGCAGTGTCTGGGTGGCGGTCTTTCTAGTCGGCGCGGCGCTCTGGACCTGGCGGCCTTCGGCGGCCACACCCAAGCCACCGCTGCAGGGCTCGCTGGTGGCAACCATCATTGTCGGTTTTGCAGGCGTGATCCTCATGCTGCGTCCCAACTTCAATCAAGACCAAGCGTTCGCTGGCATGCTCGGCCTCATGTCAGGCATGGCCGCCGCCTTCGCGTACATGCAGGTGGTCGCGCTCTCACGCATTGGCGAGCCCGAAACCCGCACTGTGTTCTATTTTGCGACTGGCTCAGCCCTTGCCGGTGGCGCGGCCATGCTGGCCACCGGTATCTCGCCCTGGGCCGGCTGGCAAACGCTTTGGCTCATTCCCATCGGCGTGCTTGCCTCCATCGCGCAGCTCTGTCTGACCAAGGCTTACGCCCAGGCCCACACCTCGCGCGAGACGCTGGTCGTCGCCAATCTGCAGTACTCGGGCATCATCTTCGGAGCCATCTCCGGCATGGTGTTCTTCGGCGACAAGATCCCTTTGCTCGGCTGGCTCGGCATGTTCCTGATCATCTCGAGCGGCATTGCCGCCACCATCCTGCGCTCACGTGACGCACCGGATGCGCCGAGCGAAGAGCGTTGATCGATCTGAAGAATTGCGGTCAGAATAGAAGCAATGGCTCCAGCACCGGCGTCCCGATCCGTGCTGGCGCACAAAGGGTCCCCTGCAAACGATTACATCGAAGCCAAAATGACCACATACACCACACTCATTCAAGTTCCCGAGTTGCAACGCCTCATCGCCAGCGGCGCACCGTTCATGGTGTTTGATTGCAGCTTCGACCTTGCCAATCCTTCACTGGGTGAATCTCAATATCTCGAGCGCCATATTCCCGGCGCCATTCACGCTGATCTGGATAAAAACCTGAGCGCAAAGCACGGCAGCCCCGGCTCCGACGGGAAAATCATCGTTGCCGACGATGCCGACAAACCGGCCTCCGGTGGACGTCACCCGCTGCCCAACCGCGAGCGCTTTACCATGTGGTTAAGTGAAATCGGATTTGCCAATGACATGCAGGCTGTTGTATACGATCGCAACGGCGCCAATTACTGTGGCCGTCTGTGGTGGATGTTGAAATGGGCCGGTCATGATGCGGTTGCCGTGCTTGATGGCGGGCTGCAGGCGTGGCAAGCGGCCGGACAACCTGTGGAATCCGGTGAGGCGGTCACTCACTTTCAGACCAACTTCGAACTCAAGACTGCTTTGGCCCTTCTGGTGAACGCAGATGACGTTCTTGGAAATATCGATAATCCAGATCAAACGGTGATCGACGCGCGCGCACCGGCGCGTTATCGCGGCGAAGTGGAGCCGCTTGATCCTGTCGCCGGGCATATTCCCGGCGCATTGAATCGCCCATTTACAACCAATATCGGGACGGACGGCAAATTCAAACCCGCCGCACAACTGCGCCAGGAATTCGATGCACTGTTGCGAGGGCATGACACCGCAGGGGTGGTTCATCAATGCGGCAGCGGTGTAAGTGCCTTGCCCAATTTGATCGCAATGGAGGTCGCAGGATTGGGAAGAACAGCCCTATATGCTGGCAGTTGGAGTGATTGGTGTAGCAATCCAAATCGCCCAGTCGAGAAAAATTAACGATTGGGAATTCACAATTACACGCTGTTTTAGGTGTATCTTTGCGTAACGCAAAATAATTGCGGTACTGTTGTGTGATCCGATTGAATATCCATGCAAGTAGTCTGCTATTTTGGTAAGGCCGCGCGCCAAGGCAAGGTTGCCTTACCCACCGACAGCCTTTTGGCTGCCAGCGAAGAGTTCGCGCGACGCAATGAGCTCACTGGTCTGCTTGCGATCTCGGACGGTTACTTCCTTCACGTGTTGGAGGGAGAAGACACCGCCGTGCAGAATCTGGTGGGGCGCATTGCCGCGTTCTGGGACCAGGAATCGCCAACGATTCTGTTCGAGAGGTCGATCACGCAGCGCAATTTCCAGCAATGGAATGTAGTGATCTCCCACGGTTCAAAGCACCGAGCCGATGCGGCGCAGCGGCTGAGCGAGACCAAACGCTTTCTGGATGATGATCCCGGCGATGCGGCAGACCCTTTCCGCTATTTCCTCACACCCAATCGCTCCAACAAACCGGTGGTCCCCAGCCAACCCGTTCGGCAGGTCGCCATCTTCAGCAACTCGGTGCTTTGGTTCAACCCGATCTTCAGCCATCTGTCAGAGCGCTTTGGCACACAGGCCTGTGCGCTCAAGGTCTCCAACACCGGCAAAGATGCGGATAGCTACCCACTCGATTACGCAGACGTGGTGGGCGATTCGGCGGGGCCGGTGCGCATCGTCGGAATCAGTGAAGGCCTGCTGGCGTCCACGCTGTCGCAGCCGCTGCTTGAGAAGATCGAGCTGATGGTCTTCCTCATGCGCCGCAGCGGCCAAGGAACCGACACCGAGTTTGTGGCCCGAGCCCTCGCCCACCCTGTCGTGCAGCGCTGCAAACCGCGCGTGCTGTTCGTCACACCGGGAGGCAACACTTCGCTGTCCGACATGCTGCACCAGATGGTGCACGAAGCAGGATTGCAGTCCACAGAAACACGAGGTTCGGTACTCATGGGTGGTCCTACGTGGAAAGCGATTCACGAGCAACTCCTTTCCATGGTGCGCCCACTGCGCCAGGGGGCAAAGGCCGAACAAGATCCGCCGCCCATCACAGAAGTCGACCTGATGCTCGACCCGGAGCCCGCCGAGCCACAACCGCCAACGGTCATCGCCGCACTGACCCCTGAACCGCTGCTTGAGCCCGAGCCTGCCCCGGAGCGCCCTCCCCCGCAGGCGGCCAAGGCCGGCAAGAAATCCACCAAGATCGCGGCTATAGCCGCGATCCCAGAGCGCTCCGTCGATCTCTCTGGTCCAGCGCTTAAGGACATGCTGGAGCGGCTGATGTATGGCATCGGCACAACCGCCTGGGCTGGCTGGCTCGACATGCGGGTACACGATTTCGCGGCCCGCACCGACAACGCACCCGAAGCCGCGACGCTCAAGTTGGTGGCCGAGACCGTGACGAACGATCTCGACCTGCTGACCAAGCGCGGACAGATGCGGGAGATGATTTCCACGTTTTCGGAGCACCATGAAATCATGGTGCCGCATCCACTGGATTCCACACTCGTTCTCTATCTTTTCGCCCGCCTCGACGACCTTCCCCTGGCCACCCTACGCCGCCTCATCCTCGACGATTTGATGGACTAACTTTTCGTTGGGCTTTGTTAAGTTGGACGCCGACAAAAGCCTTCATGCGTTGTTGCGAAGCCTTGCAGTACGAACATGCTGTCTGCGGCTTCGACGCCTGGCCTGAAAGCCTTTCTCGGCGTTGCGGGGGTGGTTTAGAGGCACTGCTTGCTTCTTGGGCCCGCTGTTCTAGGACGGGAGAGTCTTGCTCTTCAACAAAAAAGGACCTGGTGTTTGCCAGGTCCTTTTGCTTTGTTTCTCGCTTCGCATCGTTGTCGATGCGAAGCTTGGTTCTGATTTCCTCAAACGTTCGTGATCGAGATCGCGCGGGTGTTCAGGCAGGCCTCAAGGGCTTCTGGGCCGCCCTCGGAGCCGTAGCCGGAATCCTTGATGCCGCCGAATGGCAATTCGGCCGATGGCGTTGCAGGTTGGTTCACCCACAGCATGCCGACTTCCACACGCTGCGAAAGCAGGTGCGCGTTCTTCAGGGACTTGGTGAAGGCATAGCCTGCGAGACCAAAGGCCAGCCGATTGGCTTCTGCGATGGCGGCATTCAGATCGGTGAAACCTTGCACGGCTGCGACCGGGCCGAAGGGCTCGTCGTTGAAGATGCGCGCGCTGGTGGGCACATTGTTCAAAATCGTGGGCGCGTAAAAGTTGCCTGAGCTGCCGATGCGTTCGCCGCCGGTCAGCACCTCGGCACCGCTTTGCACGGCATCGCTCATGAACTCAGCCATGGCGGTCACGCGGCGTGGGTTGGCGAGCGGGCCCATCTGTGTGCCTTCGGCCAGACCGTCACCGACCTTCAGGCCTTGCGCGTACTTGGTGAGGGCCGCCACGAAATCGGAGCGCACGTCTTCGTGCACCAGAAAGCGCGTGGGCGAGATGCAGACCTGTCCGGCATTGCGGAACTTGGCACCGGCCGTGCACTTCACGGCGAGCGCGATGTCGGCGTCGTCACAAACGATCACGGGCGCGTGGCCGCCAAGCTCCATGGTCACACGCTTCATGTGCTGACCGGCGATGCCCGCGAGCTGCTTGCCCACCGGGGTCGAGCCGGTGAAGGTGACCTTGCGCACAATGGGGTGCGGAATCAGGTAGCTAGAGATTTCAGCAGGGTTGCCGTACAGCAGGTTGATCACACCGGCAGGCACGCCTGCATCGGCGAATGCCTTGATCAGTTGTGCGGGGCTGGCCGGGGTTTCTTCCGGAGCCTTGACGATGACGGCGCAGCCGGCGGCCAGCGCTGCGCCGAGCTTGCGCACGACCTGGTTGATCGGGAAGTTCCAAGGCGTGAACGCAGCGACGACGCCGACCGGGTCCTTCACCACCAACTGGCGCACGGCCAGATTGCGGGACGGCACGATGCGGCCATAGACGCGCATGCCTTCGTCGGCGAACCATTCGATGATGTCAGCCGCCGCCATGGCCTCGCCGCGTGCCTCGACATAGGGCTTGCCCTGCTCCTGCGTGAGGATGTTGCCGATAGTATCGGCGCGCTCGCGCATCAGTGCGGCGGCGCGGCGCATGGTCTTGGCTCGCTCGACGGCGGGGATGTCGCGCCAGACCTCGAAGCCCTTCTGCGCGGACGCCAGCGCGGCGTCCATGTCGGCACGGTTCGCATGGGCCACGCGGCCGATTTCGCTGCCGGTCGAAGGGTTGAACACCCCCAGCGTCTTGCCGTCGGCGGAATCGCGCCACTGACCGTCAATGAAAAGTTGGGTATTGGGATAACTCATGCACTTGGCTCCTGAATGGATTTGACGGAAGGAAGGCGAAAGAGAAAGCGCGAAAAGCGCGCGTGCGCCACGCGTGACTCACAGCCTCTCAATATAGGCGAGAAGCCATGACCATGCCGAGACAACGTTTCAAAATTTGGAACTGGCGTTCGAAAACCTTTGTTCAAAGGCAAGGTCGACGATGAACGCTCATGTCGCACAAAAAGAACTGGGGGCCAAGCCCCCAGACGTTCCGCTGCCGCACGAGACGACGCGATCAGTGATGCACTGGCACCAGGAAGTCGCGGCTGATGCGCGAGCCCAGCTCGTTCACGCGATCAAGAAACTGCGTGAGATACGCATGCAGCCCGGTCGCGAGAATTTCCTCAATGCGCCCATAGCTCAGGTCGGCCAGCAGACGACCGGCCTTGCGCTGTGTTTCGCCCGAATGCTCGTTGGCCACGGCGGCGAGGTTCTCCACCACCTGCTTCATGTTGGAGTGCAGCGAGCGCGGCATGTCCGCGCGCAGCATGAGCAGCTCCGCCACGCGCTCGGGCGTAATCACGTCGCGGTAGACCTTGCGGTAGATCTCGAAGGCCGAGACGCTGCGAAGAATCGCGCTCCAGTGATAGAAGTCGAACTCGGGCGTGGCACGCTTGGGGTCGCGCACGCTGCCGTGGAAGTCCGTAGGCACGGCGTGGAACTTCACGTCGAGCAGTCGCGCCGTATTGTCCGAGCGCTCGAGCGAGGTACCAAGACGTATGAAGCGGTACGCCTCGTCATGCAGCATGGTGC
This sequence comes from Diaphorobacter sp. HDW4A, assembly GCF_011305995.1. GTDB lineage: Bacteria > Pseudomonadota > Gammaproteobacteria > Burkholderiales > Burkholderiaceae_C > Diaphorobacter_A. The sequence goes on from NZ_CP049910.1 coordinate 3,534,236, forward strand.
CCAGCGTCACGCCGCGCGAGAGGTGCGAGCGGTACTTCACCCACTCGAAGAACTGGCCCGGATCACGCTCGAACGCGCCGTCGCGTATGTGCTTGTTGAGCGCAAGCCAAGTCTGATTCTGGGTTTCCCAGACCTCGGTGGTCAGCGCTCCGCGCACGGCACGGGCGTTCTCGCGGGCGGCGCGCAAGCAGGAGTAGATCGACGAGGAATTGGTCTCGTCATGCACCATGAAAGTGAGCACCTTTTCCTGCGTGATCTCACCGTAGCGCGCGGTGTAGGCCGGGATCAACTCGCTGATGGACAGCAGGCCGCGCCAGCCTTCCTGCGCCTTGTCCTCGGACTGCGGCAGTAGCGAGGTTTCGTAGTTCACGTTCAACATGCGCGCGGTGCTCTCCGCACGCTCGGTGTAGCGCGACATCCAGAACAAATGGTCTGCGGTTCGGCTCAGCATGATGTCAGGCTCCGTCGAAGTTGTTTTGGGATTGCATTTGCGTCTGGCCTTGTGGCATGGACGGTTGGCGAGCCTGTGCATTGCCCGAAGCGGATGTACCGTTAACGCCGGGCGTATCTTCCGGATTGAGCACCCAGGTGTCCTTGGTGCCCCCGCCCTGCGATGAGTTGACCACCAGCGAGCCCTCCTTCAACGCCACGCGAGTGAGGCCACCCGCCACCATCTGCACCTTTTTGCCCGAAAGCACAAAGGGCCGCAGATCGATGTGACGCGGCGCAATGCCAGCATTCACATAGGTCGGGCAGCTCGAGAGCGACAGGGTCGGCTGCGCGATGTATCCCGCCGGATTGGCCAGCAGCGCCGCACGGAACTCTTCGATCTCTGCCTTGGTCGCCGCAGGCCCAATCAGCATGCCGTAGCCGCCCGCGCCGTGCACCTCCTTAACGACAAGTTCGTGCAGATGGTCAAGCACGTATTTCAGGTCGTCGGACTTGCGGCACAGCCAGGTCGGCACGTTGGCGAGGATCGGCTCCTCACCCAGATAAAAACGGATCATCTCGGGCACGTACGGATAGACTGACTTGTCGTCCGCGATACCGGTGCCGACCGCATTGCAGATCGCCACGTTGCCCGCGCGGTAAGCGTCCATGAGGCCCGCGCAGCCCAACGTCGATGTGGGGCGGAACACCTTGGGATCGAGAAAGTCGTCATCGACGCGGCGGTAGATCACATCAACGCGCTGCAGCCCGCGCGTGGTGCGCAGATACACAAACTTGTCCTTGACCACCAGGTCCTGTCCTTCGACCAGTTCCACGCCCATCTGCTGCGCGAGAAACGCGTGCTCGAAGTAGGCACTGTTGTGCATGCCTGGCGTGAGCACCACCACCGTGGGTTCAGCGCTCGTCGATGGTGCGCTTGCACGCAAGGTGTCGAGCAGCATGTCCGGGTAATGCGCCACCGGCGCGACCTTGTGCATGGCAAACAGCTCGGGGAAGAGCCGCATCATCATCTTGCGGTTTTCAAGCATGTATGACACGCCGGAGGGCACGCGCAGGTTGTCTTCGAGCACGTAATAGACGCCGTTGCCGCTCGAATCCGGTGCACGTACGATGTCGATGCCCGCGATGTTGGCGTACACGTTGTTGGGTACATCGACTTGCACCATTTCGGGGCGAAACTGCGAGTTGTTGTTGATCAGCTCGCTCGGAACGATGCCCGCACGGATGATGTCCTGCCCATGGTAGACGTCATGGATGAAACGATTGAGCGCCGTGACGCGCTGCTCCAGCCCCTGACGCATGCGCAACCATTCGTGCGAGGGAATGATGCGGGGAATCAGGTCGAAGGGAATCAGGCGTTCGGTGCCCGAACCATCCTCGTCCTTTGCGCCATACACCGCAAAGGTGATGCCGACACGGCGAAAGATCATTTCCGCTTCCGTGCGACGCGCCTGCATGACGCTGTCGGGCTGCCGGGCCAGCCATTGTGCGTAGCGCTTGTAATGCGCACGCTCGGCACCGGCTGCGATAGGAAGCGTTTCGTACATTTCGTCAAACTTGAGCATAAAGAGGCCTCCTAGGAGCACAGAATAGCAAGTTGCGGGCCTGTTTTGCATCGCTGCAAGATGAGGTCCATCAACGCTATCCCTAGGTTGTGTTTACCCACCCCTATTTGTGTACAAATGCTTCCAATAGCGCAGACTGCGCATTCGCTCGCAAAACCACGCTGTGGGCTGCTCAGAGTGCCACCAGACTGCGCCACAGACGGGCGTCGTCAGCACCGGAATCTGCCTTTCCCGATAGCGCTGCATCACCTCCTCAGCGGGGTGTCCAAAGCGGTTGCGATAACCTGACTGCACAACCGCCGCGCCGGGCCGCAGCGTATCGAGAAAAGCAGCGCTGGATGACGTCTTGCTGCCATGGTGGGGCACGAGCAGCCAGCTCACTGGCGCCAGCGCATCGCGCGCGAGCAACGCCTTCTCCTGCGCCTGTTCAATGTCCCCCGCCAGCAGTGCCGAGATGCCGTGCGTGTCGGTGATTCTCAGCACACAGCTCATGGCATTCGATTTGGGCATTGCGGAGCTGCCATCCCTCAGTTGCGTCGCCACTTCGAGCGTGGGATGCAGCACCTCGAAGCGCACGCCATCCCATTGCCATACGTGGCCCGCGACGCAAGGGTTGTGCGGCCGTCCCTGCCATAGCCGGTGCCCGACCTCGACCGAGGCCATCAGCTGTGCTTGCGTTTGCTCGGCCAGCACGGCAGGCGCGCCGCCCGTGTGGTCCGCATCGCGGTGACTGAGCATCAGCATGTCGAGCCTCTCGCCCATGGCGCGCAGCAGTGGCAACACCACACGTTCGCCCGCATCCGAATCGGCCGAATACATCGGTCCGGCGTCATACAACAGACTGTGATGTGCGGTGCGCACCAGCACTGACTGACCCTGTCCCACGTCGATAGCGAGCAAATCAAACCGCCCAGGCGCTGGCCGCACCGGAGTCCACCACAGGGCGGGGAGCAGACAGGGCAGCGCCATCACACGAACACGCCATGGCAAACGCAGCGCCAGCCAAACACCGCCGCAAACCGCCAACACGCCCGCCCACAGCGGCGCTACGGGCAACAACAGTTGCGCCAACGGCAAGCCCGCGCACCATTGCAGCACGGCGACAAAACACTGCACCGTCCACAAAGCCACCACCCACAAGGTGTGCCACGCAATGCCCAGAAACGCGAGAGGCAGCACCACCAGCGTCACCCAAGGAATCGCGAACAGATTGGCGATCAGACCGACAACGGACATCTGCCCGAACAACAGCAAGGTCAGTGGCGCGACCGCGAGCGTCACCGCGCCCTGCTGCTTGAGAAGCGCCGCCACATGCCGCTTTCCGAACAGCAGTAACCGTGCTTGCCAGCCCACTACATCATCCAAATTTTCCTGAGCGGGAAGCGCCAGATGGCTTGCGAACAGAATGCCCACGGCCACAAAGCTGAGCCAGAACCCCGCCTGCAGCATCGCCCACGGATCCCACAACAGCACCAATGCACAGGCCAGCAACCACACATGCGGCCACGGCCAGCGCTTGCCGCCAAGCCGCAACAGAGCGACGGTTGCGAGCATGAAGATCGTGCGCTGTGCGGGCACGCCCCAGCCGCTGAAAAGCGCATAGCCCCCCGCCAGCAACACGCCGCCGAACATGCTCACGAGCTGCGCCGGAACCCGCAGACACAGCCATGAAGAACGCCTCCACAGAACGCCTATGGCGGCACCTGCAAGCCACGCGAACATAGTGATATGCAGCCCCGAAATGCTCACCAGATGCGCCACGCCCGTGGTGCGGAACACGTCCCAGTCCTTATGATCGATCGCGCGCTGATCGCCGGTCACGAGCGCCGCCAGCACACCGGCGGCACGTGCGCGGAACGCATCATCCGCTGCCGGATTGAACACCAAGCGATCCACGATGGCATCCCGCACCTGCTGGCGCAGACGCTCCACTGGATGCGCCCAGGTGTCCTCGATCCAGCGCGGCCCTCCGCGCGACCCCACATAGCCCGTGGCCTGCACGCCCTGCTCCCACATCCAGAGTTCGTAGTCGAACCCAAACGGATTGGCCGCGCCGTGCGGAGCCTTGAGCCGCACCTGCATAGCCCAGCGTTGACCCGCAACCAACCGTGGTATCGCCTCAGCAGACGCCGCATCATCACCCGCGAAGAGGCCGCGCGAATACCAGCTCAGATCGGCGAGTTCAGGCCCCCGCACCGCGCGCCCATCCAGCATGGCGGATTCGACCTCCATGCGAAACCGCACACCGTTCTCTCGCACCTGCGGCATCGCGGAAATCATGCCCACGATCTGCAGATCGCGTCCTTCGAGATCGCTCGCCAATGCGCCCTCAGAAAAGGCCACGCTGCGCCAGCCGATCTGCGCGAACATCACCGACGCCGCACCGACCAGCATCAAGCAAGCCCGCATCCATCGCAGCCTGCCGGGCCTTGCTCGATACCCACGCAGCAAACAGCAAAGCAGCCCGCCTGTGAACAACACCAGATAGGCATCAACGCTCCACAAGCGCGGCTGCTGCAACTGCAGCGCAGCCCCCATCAACACGCCGAGCAGCAAGGCCGTACCCAACCAGGGACGATGGAACTCAGAAGTGCGATGGGTAGCGACAGGCATGCGCCGATGCTAGGTATGAGGCCACCGGAACACCTTGACCGAACCGAGCGATCAGCGCTGTTCACCCCGATTCCACAAATGGCGCTCCCGACTGAGTACCATTGACGTTTGCACACAGATCGAAAGCCGCATCCCCCGATGCCTTTCGCCGTGGCCCTCCACCCTTCACACAGGACTGCCGATATGAGCGTTTACGACAAACTCAAGGAACTCAACATCACTCTGCCCCCAGTGGCCACACCCGCAGCCGCGTACGTGCCCTTCGTGCAGACCGGCAAGCTCGTGTTCCTCTCGGGCCACATCGCACGCAAGGACGGCGCCGTCTGGGCCGGCCAGCTCGGCAAGAACGTTACCACCGATGAAGGCAAACAAGCCGCACGCGCCGTCGCCATCGACCTGCTCGGCACCCTGCACGCTGCAACCGGTGACCTCAACCGCATCAAGCGCATCGTCAAACTCATGAGCCTCGTGAACTCCACCGGCGACTTCACCGAACAGCACCTCGTCACCAACGGCGCCAGCGAACTCATGGCCCAGGTCTTCGGCAACGAAAAAGGTGCCCACGCCCGCAGCGCCTTCGGCGTAGCGCAGATTCCCCTGGGTGCCTGCGTAGAAATCGAGCTGATCGCCGAACTGGCGGACTAAGAATACGCGAACGCGAAGCCCCCAGGCTACGCAGCGCAGCGGGCACCCAAGCCCTCACCCCAACGCCAAGATAGCCCCTCAGGCGAGGCGTCGAAGCCGCAGACAGTACTTCGGCACGGCAAGGCTTCGCAACCCTGCATGAGGGGCTGTATTGGCGCCTCCAAACGATCAACCATCGAAGCCGCAAAGGCTTCGTACCAAACTGACAACCCAAAAATGACGACCCCACTGGTGCTGACGATTCAATCGCATGTGGCGTATGGCCATGTGGGGAACGATGCGGCGATGCTGCCGCTGCAACTGCTCGGCATCCAGCCCGTCGCCATCCACACCGTCCAATTCTCCAACCACACCGGCTACGGCGAATTCAAAGGTCAGGTCTTCCAGCCCGCCCACATCGCGGACGTGCTTGATGGCCTGCGCGCACGCGGCGTGCTCTCCCGTTGCGTAGCAGTGCTGTCGGGCTATCTGGGCGACGCCGGTGTCGGAGAGGAAATTCTCTCGGCGGTGCAGGAGGTGCGCGCAGCACACCCCAAGGCGCACTACCTCTGCGACCCAGTGATGGGCGACGTGGGACGCGGTATTTTCGTGCGCCCCGGCATTCCGGAATTCCTGCGCAAGCGTGCGCTCTCAATGGCCAGCGTGATCACGCCCAACCACTACGAATTCGAACTGCTGTGCGGCGGCGACACACCGCTCACCACGGTGCCCGCAGCCATCAAGGCCGCGCGCAGCATGCTCGCTCACATGCATGACGTGAAATCGGCGCTCATCGTCATCACCAGCCTGCGCACCGACGACCTGCCACAAGACAGCCTCGCGACGCTCGCCGTCACCGCCAATCACGCATGGCTGGTGCAGACGCCCTACGTCAATCTGCAGCCGCTGCCCAATGGCATGGGCGACGTGTTTTCATCCGTGCTGCTAGGCCATCTGATTCAGGGCAACACGGCGCCCGTGGCGGTCGCAAGCGCGGTGAGCACGCTCTACGCGCTGGTCCAGCGCACGCAATCGGGCGAGCGCGACCTGCCGCTGGTCGCCTGCCGGGATCAAATCATCAATCCGAGCGAACAGTTTTCCGCCAACCCGGTATCAACGTAACCGAAAGCAATGTAGCCCTGTCTCCGGCTGCGCATGCATTTTTGATACGCACCGGTGGCCGGGGATTCAGTCCATATCGGCAGATACCTCGTTGGTACGGCGGTTGTACTTGAGCGTGATTTTGTTGACTTCGCAGAGATTGATGTCTTCCCACTCGATTTCCGAGCCATCGTCGGTGAATATCACTTTGATATCCTGACGGCAATTTTTGGTGTCGCCGAAATTGAATTTTCGTGACTGTCCATTCATGAATTGGTTTTCACCGAGACGATCACGACCCCAGTTGTTCTTTTGCGACGGGGAAATGAATACCTCGTTGATGGCATAACCCGTTTTGTTCACCAGCGTAAAATCGGCTTTGCCTGCAAAGGCACTGAAAATGGCCGACACCAAAATGGCAGCAACGAAAAATTGCTTCTTCATGGGAATATCTCCGATTGATTGATTAAAACAGAAAATCTGGCAGATCGGTACACGGTGATCTGCGACTCAAGGTCGGCAACGCCGGTATCTGACAAACTTATTCAGAGTTTTGAGATTTAGTCTATCAATGATTCAAATGAGATTACCCCATGGACAGCCTCTCCAAAATCAAAATGACCATGGCCCATTTGAAAATACAACGAAACAGCATAGGGAATAGATCGAACAACAGAGTGGTCCACGAAAAATATTATTCCCATTTCTTTAATTGACCCTGCAACGGCGTTCTAAAAATAAATCATATTACTCAGCAAACGTTCCTTTCTCTTCAATGGATCAAAGTCCCTCGATAGGAACAACAAGGCCGTCAGTGGGTCCAAATTAAATGTAATGAATTGTGTTACGCTCGTCCATCCCTTGATTCAGGTATTTTTGCGAAATCTATGCTGACCGGAGTGAATGCATGAAAGACATACTGTTTACCCGCTCCCAAATACCTGAATCAAGGGATACCCAACGCGCGTGAATCAGGCGATGCTCGCAGTCCACCCAGCCAAGACACCACCAGACAAGTGATGCCCGACGATCCAGCCGCAGCGCTACCTCAAACATCCCCATTCGGTGCGCCTCGCATAGACCCCGGCTCCACTCTGCCAGCACCTGTCCTTGTGGTCGAGGACGAGCCGGAGTTCCAGCAGCGCCTGCGCGAAGTGCTCCTGCAACTGGGCTATGCATCGGATGCGCTCATCTTCGCTGCCACGCTGGAGGAGGCACGCACCACACTGGCGAACCAGCCAGTGGCAATGGCTTTGGTCGATCTGGCGTTGCCCGACGGCAACGGCCGCGAACTCATCGCCGAATTGCGCACACAAGACCCATGGCTGGGGATTCTGGTGGTGACGGCCTGGAGTTCGGAGGACGACATCCTCGGCGCGCTGCGTGCGGGCGCGACGGGCTATGTGCTCAAGGAACGCGATAATTTCGAAGTGATGCTCTCAATCCGCAGTGCGCTGCGCGGCGGCGCGCCCATCGACCCCTTCATCGCACGACGCATTCTCGAGTTGCTGCCTGACACACCGACCACGCCGCAGTCTGACATCTCGGCGTCTGCGCAGGCTGTCGCCAAGCCCGTGGTAACCCTCAAGCAAGAGGAAACGCCTTCCGGCGAACACCTGAGCAAACGCGAACGGGAGATTCTGAAAATGGTGGCCAACGGCCTGTCCAACCGCGAGATCTCCGAACACCTGCATCTCTCGTACTACACGGTCGAGACCCATGTGAAACGCATCTACCGCAAGCTCTGCGTGAACTCGCGCGCGATGGCCGTGCGCGCTGCGCTCTCGCGTGGCGACTTGCTCGGTTGATGGTGCACGCAAGCCGCATGAGGCCTGCGCGCATCTGGTGGCTGCAGATGTTGTGCGCGCTGATCGTTCTGTGGTGCGCTCCGCTTTCATCAGCCCATGCGCAACAGGCTGATGCATGCAGCTTCCGCGTGCTCTCCACACAGGCGGCCAAAGCCAGTGCCGATGAACGCCTGCGCCCGGCAGAAGACTGGGTGACGGTACAGCTTCCTGATGTCTGGAGCAGGCGCTGGCCCGAACATTCGGGCTCGGTCTGGTATCGCATTGACTGGGAACGACAATGTCCAAACGGCAGCGACGCTGCCAAAGAACCCGTCGCTTTCGGCTTTCAACGAATCTTCATGGCCGCGGAAGTCTTTGTGCAGGATGACCGGCTCTGGAGCGATGCCTCGCTGGTCGATCCAATCACGCACGGCTGGAACGCCTCCCGCTGGTGGGCGCTGCCCGCGTCCGCCGTGCGTCCTGGCATCAACACCGTGTGGGTGCGCGTTGTCGGTCCCGCCGAACTGACACCGGGCATCGAACCCATGCAACTCGACACGGTCGAGACCATACGCCCACGATTCGAAAGACTCGAGTGGCGACGCAATACCGCCTTTCTGCTGACCAACGCCCTGTCCGGTGCACTCGCCTGCATCTTCTGCGTCATCTGGCTGATGCGTCGCACGGAGCACACCTACGGCTGGTTCGCGCTGATGTCGTTTGCCTGGTCGTTCTACCTGAGCACAGTGACCGCCGCCGCCCCTTGGCCCATCTGGCCCATCGTTTCCGAAGGTGGCGGCGCGTTCGAGAGCTCCCTGCGCATGGCACGCCTGAACATCGTCGCCATGGTGTTTTACATCGCACTCTTCAGCATTTTCAGCCTGCGCTTCAGCGATCAGCGCATGCCACGCGCAGAGCGATTTCTGTGGGCGGCAAGCGCCATTGCAACCCTCACCATCGTGCTCGCTCCCCGTGCACTTCTGGAGCAGGCATCCCACGTCATCTCGCTCAGCTGCGCCTTCACCTTCTTCGCCGTCTGCATCGAACTGCAATGGCACGCCTGGCGCCACCGCAGCGTGCAGAACATCCTGATGGCGCTGTGCTGGGCCTCGTTCCTCGTCGTCAGCGCGCATGACGTGCTGCTGGTTTTCCATGTCTGGTCCAACCACGAGGCCTGGGTCCCGCTCACCGTCATCATCACCACGGCCCTGATCGCTCTGCTGCTCGGTGGACGCCTTGCGGCCAACACGCGCAAGATCGAGCAATTCAACATCCAGCTCGAACAACGCGTGAACGACGCCCGCAACGAGCTCACCCACGCACTGGAACGCGAGCACGCACAGAAACTCGAACACACCCGCCTGCAAGAACGTGTGCACCTCGCGCACGACCTGCACGACAGTCTGGGCGGCAGCCTTGTGCGCAGCATCGCCGTGGTCGAACGCGCCCAGCGCAGCCAGCAGACACTGCCCAACGAGCGCATGCTGTCACTCCTCAAACTGCTGCGCGACGACCTGCGCCAGATGATCGACCACGGCTCCAGCGTCGGGGCCACTGTGCCCGATACCCCCGAACTATGGATGGCGCCACTGCGCTACCGCTTCACCCGCATCTTCGACGAGCTCAACATCGCTTGGCAATGGCACAGCGACCCCGTCTGGCGCAGCGATGAAGAACGCCCCAGTGCCCTGCAATGTCTCGGCCTCTCGCGCATCCTAGAAGAGGCCCTGACCAACGCCATCAAACACAGCCGCGCGAAAACCATCCGCGTCTGGTGCCACCAGACGGCACCGCACCTGTTGATCCTCCACGTCGAAGACGACGGCAAAGGCTTCGACGTCCCCTCCGCCCGGGACACCACCGGCCTCGGAGTCGGCATGCGCAGCATGGCCCAACGCGCCAGACGCATCAGCGGCCAACTGACGGTGACCTCCGCCCTCGGCACCGGCTCCGTGGTGCGCGTGGAAGTCGCGCTTCAATGCCAGAATGCGGTGTTCGACATCGACGACAACATCAACCGCACCATCAGGAAAGACAACACATCATGATTCTGGAAGTCGTGGACATCCGCATCCAACCCGGCCGACAAAGCGCCTTCGAAGACGCCATCGTGCGCGGCGTCACCACCGTCATCTCCAAGGCCGTGGGCTTCAAGGGCTACTCCGTCCGTCACTCCATCGAAACGCCTGAGCGCTATCTGCTGCAAATTCAGTGGGAGACCCTCGAAAATCACACGGTGGATTTCCGTGGGTCGCCTGCCTTTACGGAATGGCGTGCGGTGGTGGGGCCATTCTTTGCTTCGGCACCGGTGGTTGAGCACTTCACTGCTGTAGGCTGAATTTTTGCTCGTTGGTTTTTTGAGGGCGGAGGCCGGGAGTTCCGCCCGGCGGCGGAGTCACCTTTTTGCTTGCGCGCAAAAGATAAGCCGGGACTGCTCCCGGCGGGGCAATCACTTTTTGCTCGGCGCGCAAAAAGTAATCAAAAACGCGCTTGGAAGGCATGCGGCAAAACTCTCTGCGAGCCCTTCGGGCTCTCCGTTCAGACAGCTTGCCGCAAAAGTGACCTGAAGAGGTATTTGCGGCACGAGCGCAGCGACGTGCCGAACACACCTCTTATGAAACTTCTGACTCGCGGCGGTTGTCCGAGCGGCGCGCGAAGCGCATGGCGAGTTCTGCAGCGGGTATTGACAGCGCGTTTGGGGTTACGTAAGCAACCACCCAACGAGCACGCAAAAAGAAAAGGTGCAAGAGCCCCAAAAGACCCAAGCACCTTTCGACTAGAAAGAAGAAAAAACCCGACTACTCGACCCGGATCACATCCGCGATCTTGAACCCGAAGTCTCCCGCCTTCCCCTTGCGCCCCCGCGCAGCCCGAGCGTTGTTGAGCGAGCGAATCTCGAGCGTCTCATCCCGCTCTTTGCCCCCACGCCCAATCCCCGTGAACCGTACACTGCGCGTATAGGCCGCAGTCCCCGCAAGCTGGTCCTTGTCGTCCAAGTCGATCAGCATCAACCCACGCCCGCCCTTTTCCATAAGCTTCAGCTCGGCGATCTCGAACGTCAGAATGCGTCCGGCGACCGAGGCGCAGCACACGTGAGTGGCAGGCACCAGCTCCGTGCCACCGCTTGTGAACGCGGCGTGCGATGGACGGCACAGGGTCTCCTTGTCGCCCAGGCTCACGAACGACTTGCCACCGCGATTGCGTGCCGTCATGTGTTCGACCGTGGTGATGAAACCATAGCCGCCAGAGCCCGCGAGCAGCATTGCCGCGTTGTTCGGTCCGGCAAAGTAGTGCACGGGTTGCGTGCCGCTTTCCAGATCGATGAGCGTGGTGATCGGCTGGCCGTCACCACGTCCGCCGGGCAACTGCGACACCGCGACCGAGTACACACGGCCGTTGTTGCCGAAGACGATCAGCGTATCGACCGTGCGGCATTCGAACGTGCCATACAGCGTGTCGCCGGACTTGAAACTGAAGCTGCCCGCCTCGTGACCGTGGCCCGTGCGTGCGCGCACCCAGCCCTTGTCGGAGACGACCACGGTGACCGGCTCGTCCACCACCTTCACTTCAGCCACGGCCTTTTTCTCTTCCTGGATCAGGGTGCGGCGCGCGTCGGCGAACTGCTTGGCATCGGCCTCGATTTCCTTGATCATCAAACGGCGCAGTGCATTCGGGTTGCCCAGAATTTCTTCGAGCTTGCCCTGCTCTTCGCGCAGTTCCTTCAAGTCCTGCTCGATCTTGATGGCCTCGAGTCGCGCCAGTTGGCGCAGTCGGATTTCAAGAATGTCCTCAGCCTGGCGGTCGCTGAGCTTGAAGCGCGCGATCAGCGCTTCCTTGGGCTCGTCGGACTGGCGGATGATGGCGATCACCTCGTCGATGTTCAACAGTACGAGCTGGCGACCTTCGAGGATGTGGATGCGGTCGAGCACCTTGTTCAGGCGATGCTGCGAACGGCGTGCGATTGTCGTCTGGCGGAAGCTGATCCACTCTTCTAGCATCTGGCGCAGCGATTTCTGCACCGGCTTGCCATCGAGGCCGATCATCGTCAGGTTAATGGACGACGAAGTCTCGAGACTGGTGTGCGCAAGCAGCGTGGTGATCAGTTCATGCTGCGGCACCTTGCCGGTCTTGGGCTCGAAGACGATGCGCACCGGTGCGTCCTTGCTGGACTCGTCGCGCACGCCGTCGAGCAGCGCAAGCATGCTGGCCTTGAGCTGGTTCTGATCTTGCGAAAGCGCCTTCTTGCCGGTCTTGACCTTGGGATTGGTGAGCTCTTCGATTTCCTCGAGCACCTTCTGCGTGCTGGTGCCTGGCGGCAGCTCTGTGACGATGAGCTGCCACTGGCCGCGCGCGAGTTCCTCGATCTTCCAGCGCGCACGCACCTTCATGCTGCCGCGACCGCTGCGATACGCGTCCTGGATGTCGGAAGTACTGCTGATGATCTGCCCCCCGCCCGGATAGTCGGGGCCGGGCACGATCGCGAACAATTCCTCGTCCGTGAGTTTGGGAGACTTCACCAGCGCAATGCAGGCGTCGGCCACCTCGCGCAGGTTGTGGCTCGGGATTTCCGTCGCCATGCCCACGGCAATGCCACTGGCACCATTGAGCAGCGAGAACGGCAGGCGCGCGGGCAACTGACGCGGCTCTTCGAACGAGCCGTCATAGTTGGGCGCGAACTCGACCGTTCCCATGTCGATCTCGTCGAGCAGCAGCGTGGTGATCTTGGCAAGCCGCGCTTCGGTGTAACGCATCGCGGCGGCGCCGTCGCCGTCGCGGCTGCCAAAGTTGCCCTGGCCGTCGATCAGCGGGTAGCGCTGGCTGAAATCCTGCGACAGACGCACCAGCGCGTCGTAGGCAGACTGGTCACCGTGCGGGTGGTATTTACCCAGCACATCGCCGACCACGCGCGCGCTCTTCACGGGCTTGGCGGGTACGTTGCGCGTGGGGCCGCTGTAGCCGAGGCCCATGCGGTCCATGGCAAACAGGATGCGTCGCTGCACCGGCTTCAGGCCGTCAGACACGTCGGGCAGCGCCCGGCCCTTCACAACGGAGAGGGCATATTCCAGATACGCCTGTTGCGCATACTGCGCCAGTTCCAGGCTGTCGCTGTCCGGTTGGTCAGCGGAAAATTCAAGTGTGGATTGATCGCTCATTCGTTCGCAGACAAGTCTTGCAATTGCGCGCGCGCGGCCATGTGCACAGCAGAGCTGCGCGCCGCGGCGCCGAGAGGTGAGTTGTGAGTGGTTGAAGAAGTGGATGAGTCGGGCGTCGGCGAGGAAGTCTCGCCCGCATTGCCTGCAGGAATCTCCATGCGGATGCGGCCTGGCACTGCTTGCTGCGCCTGATGCGCACGGTGTGCGCGAATCGGCTCGGGCGGCTTGAGCATGGCATACAGGCCCAGCACGCTCTTCACATAATTCTGGGTTTCGCGATACGCGGGGATCTGGTTACCGGCACGCTGCACAGCGCCCTCACCCGCGTTGTAGGCGGCCAGCGCCAGGTCCTTGCGACCGTCGAACATCTTGAGCAGATAACGCAAATAGCTCGCCCCCGCGCCCAGATTGGTCGCGGGATCTTCAAGTTTCTGCGCCACGCTACGTTTCTTGTCGCTGGCCACGCCAAAGCGCGAGGCGGTCGCGGGCATCAGTTGCATGAGACCGACCGCGCCCTTGGGCGAGATGGCCTGCGAGTCGAAACCGGATTCGGTCGCGATCACCGCCTTGAGCAGTTCGTACTCAAGCCCGTAGGTCTCGGCCGCACCGCGAATATGGGTGCGCACGCGCTTGTAGCCTGGCGAGATGTCGATGAACGCGAGCTTGCGTGCTCCGGCATTGCGCGCAGCGGATTCGAGCGAATAGTCGGGCGGGTCCATGCGCTCTGACGCGCCGTCGCGCGTCGAGTCGAACTGGTCGCCGCGAAAGAACAACGCGTAGTTGGCATCGATCTGCTCGGCCGCAAAATGCGTCACGCCGCGTGAATCGACATAGGCCCAGAGATCGGCGTAGGCGGACTGCTGCGCCACGAAAAAACACAGCAACGCAGCAACCACCGGCATACGCCAGCGGCTGGGTCGACGTGCTGTGGTCTGCGGCGCAAACATGGCTTAGATATCCACCTCGACCTCGTCGCCATGCACTTCCATGAGTTCACGGCGCGCGGCGGCTTCGCCCTTGCCCATGAGCTTGGACATCAGGCCTTCGGTCGCGGTCAGGTCGACGCTGCCCACGCGCACCGGCAGCAGACGGCGGGTGTCGGGGTTGAGCGTGGTTTCCCAAAGCTGCTCGGCGTTCATTTCACCGAGGCCCTTGAAGCGGCTGATCTGGCACTTCTCGCGTGGCACGCCATCCTTGACGGCCTTATCAAGAATGGATTCGAGCTCACCCTGATCAAGTGCATAGACCTTGGCGGCAGGCTTCTTGCCACGTGCGGGAATGTCCACGCGGAACAGCGGCGGACGCGCGACGTAGATGTTTCCGGCATCGATGAGCTTGGGGAAATGGCGGAAGAACAGGGTCAGCAACAGCACCTGGATGTGCGAGCCGTCCACGTCCGCATCCGACAAAATGCAGATCTTGCCGTAGCGCAGACCGGAGAGATCGGGCGTGTCGTTCGGGCCATGCGGATCGACGCCGATGGCCACCGAGATGTCGTGCACTTCAGTGTTGGCAAACAGGCGGTCGCGCTCGACTTCCCAGGTGTTCAGCACCTTGCCGCGCAACGGCAGCACGGCCTGATTTTCCTTGTCGCGGCCCATCTTGGCGCTGCCGCCAGCGGAGTCGCCCTCGACCAGAAACACTTCGTTGTACGCCAGATCGCGGCTCTCGCAATCGGTGAGCTTGCCGGGCAGCACTGCCACGCCGGAGCCCTTGCGCTTCTCGACCTTCTGGCCCGCGCGCTGACGCGTCTGGGCGGCCTTGATCGCGAGTTCAGCGAGCTTCTTGCCAAACTCGACGTTCTCGTTGAGCCACAGCTCGAGCGAGGGACGCACGAAGTTCGAGACCAGACGCACGGCATCACGCGAGTTCAAGCGCTCCTTGATCTGGCCCTGGAATTGCGGATCGAGCACCTTGGCCGACAGCACATAGCTCGCACGTGCGAACACGTCTTCGGGCATGAGCTTCACGCCCTTGGGCAGCAGCGAATGGAACTCGATGAAGCTTTTGACCGCCTGGAACAGACCGTCGCGCAGACCGCTTTCATGCGTGCCGCCTGCAGTCGTTGGAATCAGATTGACATAGCTCTCGCGCACTGGCGAGCCGTCTTCGGTGAAGGCCACGCACCACGCAGCACCTTCGCCTTCGGCAAAGCTTTCGTTGTTGCGATCAGCGTAGCCCTCGCCCTCAAACAGCGGGATCACCGGATCGGAGTTCAGCGTCTGCGCCAGATAGTCGCGCAGGCCGCCCTTGTATTGCCAAGTCTGCGTGTCGCGGGTCTTTTCGTTGACCAAGGTGACCGTCACGCCGGGCATTAGCACGGCCTTGCTGCGCAGCAAGTGGGTGAGTTCGCCCATCGGCAACGCTGCCGATTCGAAATACGATGCATCGGGCCAGACCTGCACGGTCGTGCCCTGCTTGCGCTCGCCCGATTGCAGTGCGCGAGCCACCAGCGGCTCGATCACGTCGCCGCCCGAGAACGTCAGCTTGGCGATCTGGCCTTCGCGGTGCGTGGTCACTTCAAGGCGCTTGGACAGCGCATTGGTCACCGACACGCCCACGCCATGCAGGCCGCCCGAGAAGCTGTACGCGCCGCCCTTGCCCTTGTCGAACTTGCCGCCCGCGTGCAGACGCGTGAACACGATCTCCACGACGGGTGCGCCTTCTTCGGGATGCAGGCCGAACGGAATGCCACGACCGTCGTCCTCCACGCTCACCGAACCATCAATGTGCAGGGTGACCTTGATCTTCTTGCCGTAACCGGCAAGCGCCTCGTCGGCCGCATTGTCCAGCACTTCCTGAAGGATGTGCAATGGGTTGTCCGTACGGGTGTACATGCCCGGACGCTGCTTGACCGGCTCCAGTCCCTTGAGGACGCGAATGGAGCCTTCTGAGTATTCACTTGCCGGATTGGATGCGGGTTTGGTTGCCATGGCGGCGCATTGTAATACTGGATATAAAAACAGGCTGGCGGAATTCTTCAGCCGCTGACGGGGAACCCGTCACTGAGCAGACGAGCGATGTTTTGGCTACAGTGACGCGATGCAGAGCGAAATAAAAAAATTGTCAATGGTGCAGGTGTTGGCTTGCGGTGCCGCCGTAGTCACGCTGTCGATGGGAATTCGACACGGTTTCGGCATGTGGCTGCAGCCCATCACACAGGACATGGGCTGGACTCGGGAGACGTTCGCCTTCGCGCTCGCCATTCAGAATCTGGCCTGGGGTGTCTTCGGCATTGTAGGAGGCATTGCATCCGACCGCTTTGGCGCGTTCAAGGTGCTGATCTGTGGCGCGCTGCTCTACGCTCTCGGCCTCGCGGGAATGGCCACGTCGCCGACTCCGGGATGGTTCGCGCTGACCACGGGCGTGTTGATCGGCGCGGCGCAGGCTGGCACGACCTACGCTGTCATCTACGGCGTGCTCGGTCGCCAGATTTCTCCTGAAAAGCGCTCGTGGGCCATGGGAGTGGCAGCAGCAGCGGGCTCGTTCGGCCAATTCCTCATGGTGCCAGTAGAGGGTCAACTGATCCTGCAACTGGGCTGGAAGACAGCCTTGCTGGTGCTTTCCATCGCCGTGCTGATGATCATTCCGTTGGCTTTTGGTCTGCGCGAACCGGGCTTTCAAGGCGGCACGGCCCGCGCTCCGCGCACGCAAAGTGCGGGGGCTGCCTTCAAGGAAGCGATTCGCTATCCCAGCTTTCTCCTGTTGACGGCAGGGTATTTCGTCTGTGGATTTCAGGTGGTGTTCATCGGCGTGCACATGCCAAGCTATCTGAAAGACCACGGCCTGTCACCGCAAGTGGCCAGCTACGCGCTCGCGCTGATTGGTCTGTTCAACGTGTTTGGAACCTATATTGCGGGCACGCTGGGCCAGCGGATGCCCAAGCACCATATTCTCGCGTTCATTTACTTCGCGCGGGCGGTGGTGATCACCGTGTTCCTGCTGGTGCCGCTGTCCCCCTTGTCGGTCTATGTGTTCTCCGCCGTCATCGGCGCGCTGTGGCTGTCCACTGTGCCGCCGACCAATGCAATGGTGGCGCAGATCTTCGGCGTGCAGCACATGTCCATGCTCAGCGGCTTCATCTTCTTCAGCCACCAGATCGGCAGTTTTCTGGGCGTCTGGCTCGGCGGCTACCTCTACGACAAAACCGGCAGCTACGACGTGGTCTGGTATCTGTCGATTGCCCTTGGTGTGTTCGCGGGATTGGTGAATTTGCCGGTGCGCGAAAATGCAATTGCACGCACGACTCCCAAGCTGGCTTGAAAGAAGCCGCACAACCATCATGCAAAGTACCCACGATCATTCAGCCGATCCGGTCCCAATGCCCCGCGCCGTGCGCAAACTGGCGCTGACCGTGGGTGTCGTGCTGGTTTTGCTCGCGGTCTTCATGCTCTACACCGACCCGGAATTCATGATCACCGTCGCAGATCAACTCTGGTCCTGCTTCTAAGGCCCCTCTGAGTCGCTGCGCGCCTTCCCCCCGCTCTCGCATTGCTGCGCAATGCGGGCAGAGGGACGCAGCCAGCGCGGCGGGGCGGCCCTTGCGCGGCTGCTCTCGCCTGGGCCTCGCCAGTTTCAAACTCCGCTGGTCGTACCGGGCGCCACGGAAAACTTGGCCGCCCCCCTTGCATTGCTGGCTCGTTGATCAATAATCGCCCACTTTCCCGCTCCCGCCCTGCCGAATCGGCAGACATAGTCCACTGATGTCCTCCTGCACCCCCGTCAGCATGTCCGACAGCGAACTCACCTCGCAGCATGCCCCGCTGCGCCCGCCATCGGACTGGGTCCAACGCTGGTCGCATCTGGTGCCTGTGGGTGCCGAGGTGCTCGATGTGGCCAGCGGCCCCGGTCGGCACATGCAGTGGTTCGCCGAACGTGGTTGCTCCGTCACCGGCGTGGACCGCTCGGGCGAGGCGCTGGCGTCCGCCGAGCGCTTCGGCAAGGTGATCAAGTCCGATATCGAGGGCGGCACCTGGCCGCTCGCCGGGCGGCAATTTGCGGCCGTGGTGGTCACCAATTACCTCTGGCGACAGAATTTTCCAGACATTCTTGAGAGTGTCGCCCCCGGCGGCGTGCTGATCTATGAAACTTTTGCGATTGGCAACGAGTCTGTAGGAAGACCGGCGCGCGCGGAATTTCTGCTGCAAACCGGTGAATTGCTGGGGCTTTGCAAAGGTTTACGCGTCATCGCTTACGAGGACGGATTCCTTGATGAACCCGCCCGATTCGTGCAGCGCATCGTCGCCAGACATGAACCTTCACCCGCGTCAGAGTTATTCAGGGCCCAACTGGGCCACTCTGACTAGTTAGAATGCTTCTTTCCCCGTTTTACGATACGGACATGACTTCTCCCAGCGCTCCTCTGACCGGCAGCATCGTCGCTCTGGTCACACCCATGCATCAAGACGGCAGTGTGGACTATCCCACCCTGCGCAAACTGATCGACTGGCACATCGCCGAGGGCACCGCGTGCCTGGGCGTGGTTGGAACGACCGGTGAGTCGCCCACGGTCAACGTGGAAGAACACTGCGAGATCATTCGCGTGTCCGTGGAACAGGCCGCCAAGCGCGTGCCCGTGATGGCCGGTTGCGGCGCCAACTCGACGGCGGAAGCCATCGAACTGGCCAAGTTCGCCAAGAGCGTCGGCGCCGACAGCCAGCTCCAGGTCGTGCCGTACTACAACAAGCCAACGCAAGAAGGTCAGTACCAGCACTTCAAGACAATCGCCGAAGCGGTCGGCGATCTGCCCATGTACCTGTACAACGTGCCCGGCCGCTCGGTCGCGGACATGCAGCACGACACCGTTCTGCGTCTCGCCCAGGTGCCCGGCATCGTCGGCATCAAGGAAGCCACCGGCAACATCGAACGCGCTCAGTGGCTGATCCGCGACGTGCCCAAGGGCTTCGGCGTGTACTCCGGTGATGACCCAACTGCCGTGGCCCTGATGCTCTGCGGTGGCCAAGGCAACATCAGCGTGACGGCCAACGTGGCTCCGCGTCTGATGGCTGAACTGTGCAAGGCCGCTCTGGCAGGTGACGTCCGCAAGGCCATGGAGATTCAGTTCAAGCTGATGCCCGTGCACAAGAACCTGTTCGTGGAAGCCAACCCCATCCCCGTGAAGTGGGCCATGCAGCGCATGGGCCTTTGTGGTGGAACGCTGCGCCTGCCCATGACTACGATGAGCCAAGGCAATGAAGCCGTCGTGGAAGCTGCGCTACGCTCGGCGGGCTTGCTCAACTGAAGACACACCGGTCTGCCCGCACGGCTCAGCTTGCCAACGGCACTTCCAAATCAATGAGGAATTTCGCGTGAACGCTACGACTCGACTCGGCCTGCTGGGCCTGGCACTGGCCTTGTCGGCCTGCTCCGTGCTGGAGAGCGACAAGATTGATTACAAGAGTGCCAAGAAGGGCGCGACACTGGAAGTGCCGCCCGATCTGGCTCAACTCTCGACCGACACGCGCTACACCGTGCCCGGCGGCGCAGCCTCCGCTGTCGCCTTCGAGGCAGGACAGAAGGCCAAGCCGAGCGGCCCGAACACCGCGCCCTCCACCATTGGAGACGTGCGTATTGAGCGCGACGGCAACCAACGCTGGCTGGTCATCGACCGCCCGGCCGACAAGCTCTGGGATCCAGTGCGTGACTTCTGGCTCGAAAGCGGCTTCGTGTTCACCACCGACAACTCGGAGCTGGGCATTCTGGAGACCGACTGGGCCGAAAACCGTGCCAAGATCCCGCAAGACATCATTCGCTCGAGCATCGGCAAGCTGTTTGACGGCCTGTATTCGACCGGCGAGCGTGATCGCTTCCGCACGCGCCTCGAGCGCAACGCCAAGGGCGGCACCAACATCTTCGTGAGCCACCGCGGCATGGTCGAGGTCTACAGCTCCCAACAAAAAGATGCGACCATGTGGCAGCCCCGCCCGGTCGATCCCGAACTGGAAGCCGAATTCCTGCGCCGCATGATGGTCAAACTCGGCGTGAGCGAAGAGCAATCCAAGGCCGCAGCCGCCTCGGTGCAGGCTGCACCTCTGGCCGCGACCGCCAAGGTCACCAGCGTTGGCGGCGTTCCTGCCATCCAGATGGATGAAGGTTTCGACCGCGCATGGCGCCGTGTTGGCCTGTCGCTGGACCGCACTGGCTTCACCGTGGAAGACCGCAACCGTACCGAAGGCGTGTACTACGTGCGCTACGTGGCACCGGACGCCAACAAGAAGGAGCAAGGCTTCTTCAGCAAGCTGTTCAAGGGCGCACCGGACGCCGTGCCACCGCTCAAGTACCGCGTAACCGTGCGCAGCGAAGGCGAGCGCAGCACCGTCTCCGTGCTGAATGCCTCTGGCACACCGGAGTCCTCCGCCAATGCCGAGCGCATCCTGCGCGTGCTGGCTGACGACATGAAGTAATTCACTCCCGGCATCCACGTGGCCATGTGCAACGCATGGCCGCGTGCCGGGAGGCCTTCTGCACAACGACTCTTTCTTTTTTCTCCGCTCATGCTCCGCTTCAAAAGCCTTGGCAGCGGCAGCTCCGGAAACACCACCCTCATCGAAGGACGCAGCGGAACGACGACCCGTCGCCTGCTCATCGACTGCGGCCTTGGCATTCGCACCATCGCCGAGCGCCTGGGCGAAGCGGGCAACGCTATTGCGCAGATCGATGCCATCTTCATCACCCACGAGCATTCCGATCATGTCGGTTGCATGGAGAAGCTCGCGCTGCGCCACGGCATACCGGTCTGGATGAGCCACGGCACCTACACCGCCATCGGCGAGCCCGAACTGCACGGCTTGCTGCGCATTGCTCATCACAACGAGGCCATCGACTTGGGCGGCGCGTTCGAGGCCTTGCCGTTCGCTGTCCCTCACGATGCACGCGAGCCGCTGCACCTGCGCTGCAGTGACGGCAGCCACCATGTCGCCGTGCTGACCGATCTAGGGCATGCAAGTTCCTCGGTCATTCCGTACATTGCAGGCTGCCAAGCGCTCTTGATCGAGGCCAATCACGATGTGGGGATGCTGCAGAGCGGCCGATATCCCGCGTTTCTCAAGCGCCGCATCGGCGGTGCCAACGGTCACTTGGCCAACGAACAGACCGGAGAATTGCTGCGCGCCATCAATCACCCACAATTGCAACGCGTCGTCGCCGCGCACTTGAGCGCTGAAAACAATCGTCCCGAGCTGGCACGGGTGGCGCTTGCCGAAGCACTGGACTGGAGTCCGGACGATATCGACATCGCCTACCAACGCGGCGGCTCGCCCTGGATTCAAGTCGGTTGAAACGCGCTGCGAATGCGCGCGTTCACGAAATTGAAAAATCCCCTGTTACTAATTTGGTTTTTCAATTCGCACTACAAGTCGCGACTCATCGCATAACCATCACGCAGCTCTCAACGAGAAACCCGCGTCACTGCAAACCCAATCCCCCGAGAGCCGTATTGACAATTGCCGGTTATGTGGCGACGCCTTGCATTTTCATAAATGCAATAACACACGGTCACATTCATTAATCACACGAACAGCCCCTGGGCCCAGAACGACAAAAGCCCCGGACCTTGCGGTTCGGGGCCTTGAGATACCTGTGTTGAACTGCCAGAATGAATCCGGCCGGTCAGTATCCGAGGGTTCGCTGATTACTTGGCAGCGGAAGCAGCAGCAGCAGCAGCAGCGTCAGCAGCAGCCTTGGCAGCATCAGCAGCAGCGTTGGCGCCAGCAGCAGCAGCGTCCACAGTTGCCGAAGCGGCAGCGGAAGCAGCGTCCACAGCAGCGGATGCGGCTTCAGTAGCAGCAGTGGCGGCTTGGCTGGCAGCAGCAGCGGCTTGGTCAGCAGCAGGAGCAGCGGCTGGGGCTTCCACAGCAGCTGGTGCAGGAGCAGCAGCTTCTTCCTTCTTGCCGCAAGCGGACAGGGCAACAGCAGCAACCAGAGCGGCAAGAACGACGGAATTCTTCATTTCAGTTTCCTATTTGGACAGACAATTCAAAAAATAAAAAGCCATTACGTCCATCTTTGGGCAAGCGGTACGCTAGGCCGTTTGGAGTGCTCGACAGAGCTTGCACCCCAAATTTTCAATACAGCTTTGCATTATAGGATTTATTTGCGTCAATAGTGGGTTTCACCAAGATGAAACACCAGATTTACATTGGTGTGACTTTTTTGTCACAACCCCAATATCGTCGCGGGAAACCCCGGTCGGCTGCGCGAGGTAATCCATTCACCGAGTTTTTCGCGCCATTCAACGCAGAACTGAACGTCGTCACTGGCAATGCCACGGCTGCGCTCCACATCCACGCGCTGCATAGTCCAGCGCGGTGACCAGATCACGCTGGGCACATCGGACGCATTGCGCACCGCGATCTGACGGCAATCCATCAAATGCTCCCAGCGCGTGCGCCACTGCACGAAACGCGGAAAGCGAATCCGCAACTGCTCAAAATTGGCTGAAAGCAAAGTGCACCGGCGCGCACCACCGCCGCGCGACCCGCCGGCCCAGCTATTGAGCGTCTCCAGCATCTCGCGATCCCCGAACGGCCAGTCACGGAAGTCAGCATCGCAGAGCACGACCTCGCGCCAGCCCTCCGCAGCCGCAGCACGCAGCGCCTCGCGCACCCATGCATCGAACTGCAGGCGCCCGTCGAAGCGCCCAAGTGGTGCCGACGATGGAGGTGCGGAGTCCAGAGCGGTCGTCATGATGTAGCAAGTCTGACAGAGTGCTGGAGCGCGTTCAAGCTACCGATCAGATCACTGAGGCTTCGCGCACCCAACCATCGTCGAACCAGGATTCGAGCAGTGAAATCGCCGCCTCGCTTGCCCCGGCCAATTCCTTGGCACTCAGGGCCCGCTGATCCGCAAACTTGCGCATCAGCTTCGCGTCGCGGCCCGAGGCACGGTAGCTCTCGCCGTTGATGTAAACATGGGCGTCGTCATACATCATGCGCGAGCGGCGATCCAGCGCGACGCCAGTCACCTGCAGATCGAGTTCTTCCTGCGGCGGATCGAACCAGACATTGCCCTTGGGCTCGGTCAGTGCCTCCCCCAGAGCACGCTCGACGATGCCGGACTGCGCCAGCGCGCGCAGCACGCCTTCGCGGGCGAATTCCTGCAGCTCGGCGGGCACCAGACCGGGCGCGTCCACCGCGTCCTGCTTGGGATCGCGGTAAATGGGCGAGCCGTCCGAATCGCCCAAGGCGTCGGCGATGCGCAGCAGGGTCTCACGGGCCAGTTCGTCGCGTTGCGGCGAGCGGAAACCGATGGAATACGTCATGCACTCGCCCTCGGCGATGCCGTCGTGGGCCCAGCGCGGGGGCAGGTACAGCATGTCGCCGGGCTCGAGCACGTACTCCTCTTCGTGCTCAAAGTTCGCGAGGATCTTGACCGGCATGCCGTCCACCAACGTCATGTCGCGCTGCCGGCCAATGCGCCAACGGCGCTTGCCGTGGGCCTGCAAAAGGAACACGTCGTAGCTATCGAAGTGCGGACCGACGCCGCCGCCATTGGTCGCGTAGCTGATCATCAGATCATCGAGACGCGCCTCGGGCACGAATCGGAACTGATCAAGCAGCTCGCGCGCAGCGGCGTTGTGCAGGTCGACGCCTTGCACCAGCAGCGTCCAGTCGCGGGTCTTGGTCGAAGGCAGGTCGTCCGGATCGAACGGGCCGTGAGCCAGTGACCAGCCGCTCTTCTTCTGCTGGATCAGGCGTGACTCGACGCCCTCCCCGGCGGCAAGCTCGAACAGCTCCTCGCGCGGAATCGGGGCCTTGAAGCCGGGAATGGCCCGACGCACCAGCAGCGGCTTTTTGTGCCAGTGCTTGCGCATGAATTGGGATGGCGACATGCCGCCGAGCAGTGGGGTTATTTTCTGAACATCCATGGCGTGAAAAAGGCCGCGTTGGCGGCCGTCGAATGAACTGCGACAATTCTCCTATGGAAATCACTCAACAATGTGTTGTCGCACTGACCTGGGTCTTGAAGGATACGCTGGGCGATGAGCTGGACGTGCTGGAAGAGCCCGTCGAGTTCCTCGTCGGCGGCGATGATCTGCTCAAGCGCATCGAAGAAGCTCTGCAGGGCCACAAGGCCGGCGACGAAATCTCGCTGCACCTCGAACCCGAAGAAGCCTTTGGCGACTATATCGACAAGCTCATCTTCCTGGAGCCGCGTCAGGCATTCCCCAAGGATATCGAGGAAGGCATGACCTTCGACGGCCACGCCCTGCCCAAGGGGCTCTCGCCCGACATGCCCAAGGAAGCGCTCTACACCATCGCCCAGATCTACCCTGAACACGTGGTGCTGGACGGCAACCATCCGCTGGCCGGCATCGCGCTGCGCCTAAAAATCCGGGTAGAAAGCGTACGCGAAGCAAATGAGGAAGAAATCGGCCGCGGCACGGCAGGTACGGGCTTTTTCCGCATTCAGCCACCTATCGCCCCTGGCAACGACACCGTGCACTGATAGCTCCCACTCTCAAGAAATCAAAAAAAGCCCGAAGCGCACCACGCGCCTCGGGCTTTTTGCATCTGGCTGACCGAGTCGCCTACCCATGGCGCATCGTGCCTCAGGGGGTGATTCTTCTAGTAACGCGAGATCTGTCCGTTGACCATCTGCACGCGGTCGCCGGGACGCAGATCACCCGGCTCGGGCACGTCGTAGACGCGCTGTCCGCCATTGCGGTCGAGCTGGATGAACAGCCGATAGCCACCACCAACCTCGCCACGCGGCGCATTGTGGCCTTCGATAGCATTGCCGGCCGCCGCACCACCGAGCGCGCCAGCGGCCGTCATCGCCGCGCGACCCATGCCGCCGCCGATCTGGTTGCCCAGAACACCGCCGACCACCGCGCCGATAATCGCGCCCACACCCGAGGTGGAGCCACGTTGGACGGTACGCGGGATCGCCTCGATATTGCTCACGACGCCGTATTCCATGACACCCTGCGGAGCGGGCTGCCCGTAGCCGCCACCATAGGTTGGCTGCTGCTGGGGATAGGGCTGAGGCTGGGGCTGCTCGTAGCCATAGCCCGGTCCGTACGGACGCTGGACGACACAGGCTGACAGCAGACTGGCCATGGTCAGGACACCTACCCAGGTGCCGATTCGCGAAAATTGGCTGCGCATCTTGTTAATCCTTTCCATTGGAGCCCGGCGCTCCTTGAAATCACGCGTTGAATGTCAACACAACGTTCGGCGGCGCGATTCCGTTGGCTTGAATGACGCCAAGCATAGACTGGCAAACAGGCCACCTCTGTAGGCGTGGCCTGACTTTACCCAAGCGAAACACCCGATACGTAGTTCGCGATCAGTGCTTACCGGTGGAGCCGTAACCGCCCTCACCGCGCTCGCTGGCAGTGTCAAATTCGGTGACCACATTGAACTGCGCCTGCATGACCGGCACGATCACCAACTGCGCAAGGCGCTCCATGGGCTGCAGGGTGAAGGCCACGTCGCTGCGGTTCCAGGCGCTCACCATGAGCTGGCCCTGATAGTCGCTGTCGATCAGGCCGACGAGGTTGCCAAGCACGATACCGTGCTTGTGGCCCAGACCCGAGCGCGGCAGGATCAGCGCGGCGTAGCCAGGATCCTTGAGGTGGATGGCGATGCCCGTGGGCACCAGTTGCCATGCATTGGGGGCGAGCGTGAGCGGCTCGTCGAGACAGGCTCGCAAGTCCAGCCCCGCGCTTCCGGCGGTAGCGTAAGCAGGCAATTGATCCGCCATGCGCGGATCGAGAACTTTCACATCAATCTTCACTTGAATTACTTTCGTTGCGGCGGCTGACCGGGCTTGCTGCCACGGAATGCGCCAAGCACTGTGCGCACCATGCGCGACAGGACAAACAGCCAGAAGAGTATAAAGACCGGCCACGTGGCATCGAGACCAAAGTACGACGCTGCGCCTATCAACACGATCACCGCCATGAAGAGGAAAAACGGCGGAATCTTGAAACCACCTCCCGGCATGGGCGGCGAGGCATCTTTCTTGAGCGCCTGCTGAATATCGTCCCACGAGTCCAGTGAGACCGTACGGGCGGTCGTCTTGTCCGTCTGTGCGGCCACAGGGGGCTTGCGGAGTTCGGCAGCCCGCGTCTGGGCGCGCGTCGACTGCGGTGGTATCGGCGCTGCGGGCTGGCGTGGCACCGGTGTGATGTGCTGACCACCCGCAAGCGCCTTCGCCTGTCTTGCAACCAACTCTTCCACATAGCGCGCAAAGTCCCCATTGGGCGGAGTATCCGCCAGATGCCCGCTACCCGAACCGAGGAGATTGCGCATGGTGGTGGCTCCTGTCAGTTTTTGATCGGCACGCGTCTGGCGATTTCGGCGACCAGTTCATCGGCCAGCGCCTGCTTGGAGGCGCGCGGAATCTCGCGATGCCCGCCAGCGTCAATCAGAATCAGCGCATTGTCATCCTGCCCGAACGTGGCGGGGCCAATATTGCCGACCAGCAGCGGAACGCCCTTGCGCGCACGCTTGGCGCTCGCGTGCGCCAGCAGGTTTTCGCTCTCCGCAGCAAAACCCACGCAATACAGTGCACCCAACTCGGCACGGCTGGAGTGCGCAATGGCGGCCAGAATGTCCGGATTCTCAACGAAGGCCAGTGCCGGAACATCGCCCGAGCCGTCCTTCTTGATCTTTTGCTCGCTCGCATGGGCCGGACGCCAGTCGGCCACGGCAGCCGTGGCGACGAAGATTGACGCCTCGTTCGCGAATGCCGCAGCGGCATCGAACATCTGCTGGGCCGATTTCACATCCACACGTTGCACGCCGCGCGGGGTAGGCAAATGCACGGGGCCAGCGATCAACGTGACCGAAGCGCCCGCATCGCGCGCCGCACGGGCAATCGCAAAACCCATCTTGCCGCTCGACAGGTTGGTGATGCCGCGCACCGGGTCGATGGCCTCGAACGTCGGGCCGGCGGTCACCAGCACATGGTGGCCGATCAGTTTCTTGGGCGAAAGATGGGCCGCCAGATCCTCAAAGATCTGCGCGGGCTCCAGCATGCGGCCGTCGCCGGTCTCACCGCAGGCCTGCTCGCCATTGCCCACGCCCAGAATGACAGCTCCATCCTGCGTCACCTGCGCCATGTTGCGCTGGGTGGCCGGGTGCAGCCACATTTCCCGGTTCATAGCAGGCGCGAGCAGCAGCGGCACGCGCTCACTCGGGCGAGCCAGGCACAGCAGACTCAGCAGCTCGTCCGAGCGCCCCTGCGCCAGCCGAGCGATGAAATCCGCGCTGCAGGGTGCGATCAGCACCGCATCGGCCTCACGACTCAGGTTGATGTGCGGCATGTTATTGGGCTCACGCGCATCCCACTGGGAGCCGTAAACCGCACGCCCGCTCAAGGCCTGCATGGTGACCGGGGTAATGAACTGTTCAGCAGCCTCAGTCATGACAACCTGAACTGTCGCCCCTGCCTTGATGAGCAGGCGGCAAAGCTCGGCCGACTTGTAACAAGCCACGCCACCACTGAGGCCCAGAACGATGTGTTTTCCAGCAAGCTGTGTCATGACTGGGAATTTAGCAGACAACTTGGCAGGGATAGTCGCACTCATTAGCAAGCCATCTGGGCCGACCCGTATAATCACAATTTCCCACCACCATAAAAGACATGACCAAGTTTGTCTTCGTTACCGGCGGTGTGGTGTCTTCCCTGGGCAAGGGAATCGCCTCAGCCTCCCTTGCTGCGATCCTCGAATCGCGCGGCCTCAAAGTCACTCTCATCAAGCTGGATCCCTACATCAACGTAGACCCGGGCACGATGTCGCCATTTCAGCATGGCGAAGTCTTCGTCACTGACGACGGCGCCGAGACTGACCTCGACCTCGGACACTACGAACGCTTCATCGAAACCCGCATGAAGCAGTCCAACAACTTCACGACGGGCCGCATCTATCAGTCCGTCCTGGAGAAGGAGCGCCGCGGCGACTATCTGGGCAAGACCGTGCAGGTCATTCCCCACATCACCAACGAGATTCAGGAATACGTCAAGCGCGGAGCCGGGATCGGCACCGACGACGCTGTGGATGTCGCGATCTGCGAGATTGGCGGCACGGTCGGC
Source organism: Diaphorobacter sp. HDW4A (assembly GCF_011305995.1). Lineage (GTDB taxonomy): Bacteria > Pseudomonadota > Gammaproteobacteria > Burkholderiales > Burkholderiaceae_C > Diaphorobacter_A. The sequence continues at coordinate 3,562,571 of NZ_CP049910.1, forward strand.
GATATCGAATCGCTGCCGTTTCTTGAAGCCGTTCGTCAGTTGTCGCTCAAGCTCGGACCGAACAATTCGGCCTTTGTGCACCTCACCTATCTGCCTTACATCGAGGCAGCGGGCGAGCTCAAGACCAAGCCAACACAGCACACCGTGCAGAAGCTGCGCGAAATCGGTATCCAGCCCGATGCACTGCTGTGCCGCGCCAAACATGCCGTGCCAGATGAAGAACGTGAGAAGATTTCACTGTTCACCAACGTGCAGGCCTGGGGCGTGATCTCGATGTGGGATGTGGACACCATCTACAAGGTGCCACGCATGCTGCACGAGCAGGGTCTGGATGGCCTCATCTGCGACAAGCTCCGCCTGAACACGCCGCCCGCCAGCTTGAAGCGCTGGGACGATCTGGTCTATGAAACCGAGCACCCGCAAGGCGAAGTGCAGATCGCCATGGTCGGCAAGTATGTCGAGCTGTCAGATGCCTACAAGTCTGTGAACGAAGCGCTGCGTGCCGCCGGCATGCAAAGCCATGTGCGCGTGAAGATCACGCACGTCGACTCGGAAACCATCGACGACAAGAACGCCAAGGAAAAGCTCGCCAAGTACGACGCGATTCTGGTGCCCGGCGGCTTCGGCTCGCGCGGTGTCGAAGGCAAGATCTCGACGGCCCGCTTTGCACGCGAGAGCAAGGTGCCGTATCTGGGCATCTGCCTTGGCATGCAAGTGGCGACCATCGAATATGCCCGCCACGTGGCAGGCCTCGAAGGAGCGAACTCCACCGAGTTCGATCCCCATGCCAAGCACCCCGTGATCGCACTGATCACCGAGTGGAAGGACGAGGACGGCACGATCAAAACGCGCAACGAGAACTCCGATCTCGGTGGCACGATGCGTCTGGGCGCGCAGTCTTCCGACGTGCAGCCCGGCACACTCGCGCACAGCATCTACGGCGATGTGGTGACCGAGCGTCATCGCCACCGCTACGAAGCCAACACACAATATCTGGACAAGCTGCGCGATGCGGGTCTGGTGATCTCCGCGCTCACGCAACGCGAGCACCTCACCGAGATCGTCGAGCTGCCAAGCAAAGTTCACCCCTGGTTCATCGGCGTGCAGTTCCACCCGGAATTCAAGTCGACCCCATGGAGCGGCCACCCGCTGTTCAACGCGTTCGTGAAAGCGGCCGTTGCACATCACAAGGGCGACAAAAAGTAAGCACTGAAGGACTAGTCACATCATGAAACTCTGCGGATTCGATGTCGGTCTCGACAAACGTTTTTTCCTGATTGCAGGCCCCTGCGTGGTCGAGTCTGAACAGCTGCAGATGGATGTGGCTGGCCAGCTTAAGGAGATTACCTCCGCGCTGGGCATCCATTTCATCTTCAAGAGCAGCTACGACAAGGCCAACCGTTCCTCGGGCGCGAGCTTTCGCGGCCCGGGCATGGAAAAGGGCCTCGAAATCCTCGCGAAGGTGAAGAAGGAACTCAATGTGCCCATCCTCACCGATGTGCACACCGAGGCCGAAATCCCGACCGTCTCCAAGGTCGTCGATGTGCTGCAGACGCCCGCGTTCCTGTGCCGCCAGACCGATTTCATCCGCGCCGTTGCCCAAAGCGGCAAGCCGGTGAACATCAAGAAGGGCCAGTTCCTTGCGCCGCATGACATGAAGAACGTCATCGACAAGGCACGTGCCGCCGCCAAGGAAGTGGGCCTGCCCGAAGACAGCTTCATGGCCTGTGAGCGCGGTGCGAGCTTTGGCTACAACAATCTGGTGAGCGACATGCGCTCGCTCGCCATCATGCGCGAGACCGGTGCGCCGGTGGTGTTCGACGCCACACATAGCGTGCAACTGCCCGGCGGCAACGGCACATCGAGCGGCGGCATGCGCGAGATGGTTCCGGTACTTTCGCGTGCGGCCATCGCCGTGGGCGTGGGCGGTGTGTTCATGGAGACTCATCCGGACCCATGCAACGCGTTGTCGGACGGCCCGAACGCCGTGCCACTCAAGCACATGAAGGCGCTGCTCGAAACACTTGTGGCGCTGGACGACATCACCAAGCGCAACGGCTTCCTCGAAAACCATTTCGAGGCTTGATACACAAGATTTGAATGCCCGCCAGAACCCGTTCGCCCAGAACCGTTCTGGCTATTTTTTGATTTTAAAACTCCTCTTAGGAACATCATGAGTGCCATCGTTGACATCGTAGGCCGCGAAGTGCTGGACAGCCGCGGCAACCCCACCGTTGAGTGCGACGTGCTTCTGGAATCCGGCGTGATGGGCCGTGCGGCCGTTCCGTCAGGCGCATCGACTGGCTCGCGCGAAGCCATCGAACTGCGTGACGGCGACAAGAGCCGTTACCTCGGCAAGGGCGTGCTCAAGGCCGTCGAGCACATCAACACCGAAATCTCCGAAGCCGTTCTGGGCCTCGACGCTTCCGAGCAGGCCTTCCTCGACAAGACTCTGATCGACCTCGACGGCACCGACAACAAGGGCCGCCTGGGCGCCAACGCCATGCTGGCTGTATCGATGGCCGTGGCCCGTGCCGCTGCTGAAGAATCCGGCCTGCCGCTGTACCGCTACCTCGGCGGCATGGGCGCGACGCAACTGCCCGTTCCGATGATGAACGTGATCAACGGCGGCGCACACGCCAACAACACGCTTGATCTGCAAGAGTTCATGATCATTCCCGTCGGCGCTCCTTCGTTCCGCGAAGCCGTGCGCTGGGGTGCTGAAGTGTTCCACGCACTCAAGAAAATCATTCACGACAAGGGCATGTCCACTGCCGTGGGCGACGAAGGCGGTTTTGCTCCTTCCGTGGAAAACCACGAAGCGGCCATCCAGCTGATCCTGCAGGCCATCGAAAACGCGGGCTACACCGCCGGTGAGCAGATCGTTTTGGGTCTGGACTGCGCGGCCAGCGAGTTCTACAAGGACGGCAAGTACGTTCTCGAAGGTGAAGGCGGCCTGCAGCTCACAGCCGAGCAATGGACCGACATGCTGGCCACCTGGGTCGACAAGTACCCTATCATCTCCATCGAAGATGGCATGGCCGAAGGCGACTGGGATGGCTGGAAGCACCTGACCGAGCGTCTGGGCAGCAAGGTCCAGCTGGTGGGTGACGACCTGTTCGTGACCAACACCAAGATCCTGAAGGAAGGCATCGACAAGCACATCGCCAACTCGATCCTCATCAAGATCAACCAGATCGGCACCCTGACCGAGACCTTCGAAGCCATCGAAATGGCCAAGCGTGCCGGCTACACCGCCGTGATCTCGCACCGCTCGGGCGAAACCGAGGACTCGACCATCGCCGACATCGCCGTGGGCACCAACGCTGGCCAGATCAAAACCGGTTCGCTCTCCCGTTCGGACCGCATGGCCAAGTACAACCAGCTGCTGCGCATCGAAGAAGATCTGGGCGACATCGCCTTCTACCCCGGCCGCACAGCGTTCTACAACCTGCGTTGATTCCAGGCGGGCCATATCAACACGTTGTAACAACGCGTTGACCGCATGAGCACACGGCGCCTCTCAAGCCAGTTATCCTTCGGGGTGACGGCTTGAGATGGGCGCCGTAGCTCTGTAGCAACGGACTGCGTGTACCATCCGCCTCCAACGCTTTCCCGCCGCACCACCCTAGTCCATGAGCACACGCATTGTTCCGCTGATTCTTCTGCTGCTGCTCTTGCTGGTGCTGACCCAATTGCTGAGCGGCCGTGGCAGCGTCGAACATGTCGCCAACATGCGCCAGCAGATCACGGAACAAAAAGCGGCCAACGACAAGGCCCGTACCGAGAACGAACGCCTCTCCGCCGAAGTCTCCGACCTGAAGGACGGCATGGACATGGTCGAAGAAAAGGCGCGCAGCGAACTCGGCATGGTCAAGCCCAACGAAATCTATGTCCACGTCGCTCCCAAGCGCTGAACCGTCTCATCCAACGGTGCATCGCATTCTGCACATCGCCTTCTGGGGAATCGACGCGCAAACCACGGCAGCCGCCTTCGAGATCCACACCCAAGCCCAGCCCGGCTGGACCAAACGCCTGCAGATCACGGCCCACGACCTGCCGCAAGCCCTCGACGCCAATGCCATCCCGAACTGGCTCGCTGTCAAACTGGATACCAGCCCCCGCCCGCATCTAAGCCTGCTGGTTCCCTCCAACCCCGCACAGCACACCATCGCCAGCGAACTGCATCTGCGCAGCGCGTTGATCCAGGCCGGTGTGAGCTTTCAGGTCCTCTACGGCGCTGCCATGGCCGAGCAAGTGCGCAACACCGCCAACGCCTTGGCACTGACGGCCAAGGCCATCCTCCCCTCCAGCGAACGCGCCTGCTTCGTCGTGAACGACACGACCAAGCCCATCAACCCGCGCATGCGCAGTTGGAATTGCGAGAAGTGCAGCGACCCCGAATGTGAGCACAAACTGTTTGCAGGACTGCTCCCCGCTTAAATCAAACCGGGCCAAACGCAGCGGGCCAACGAAGCGCACAGGGCTCTCGATCACCCACTCCAGCGGCAAGACAGCCCCTCATGCCAGGCGTCGAAGCCGCAGATCAGTATGCCGATACGGCAAGGCTTCGCAACGACGCATGAGGGGCTGTATTGCCGTCTCCAAACGATCAACCATCGAAGCCAACGGCTTCGTAGATCAGAGACAAGTAGATCAAATCACTGAACGTTGCGTGATCCTGGGGGTTGCTTTTCGAGTTCGGTGAAAAGCTGTGCAGCATCCACGGCATCGTATCGATACTGCTGGCCGCAGAACTCACACCCTACTTCGACAGAGCCGCGCTCATCGAGCACGCTCTGCACCTCTTCCTCACCCAACCCCTTGAGCATCGCACTCACCCGCTCACGGCTGCACGAGCACGCGAAGCGCGGACCATCCACGCCTTGCTGCGGCACAAAGCGCAGCAGTTTTTCTTCCCAGAACAAACGACGCAGGATGGTGTCGACATCCAGTGTCAGCAACTCGTCACGCGTGAGACTGGCGGCCAGCGTCGAGATGCGGTTGTAGTCCTCGTTCACATCCATCTCATCGACGTCGGCATCCGCATTCCGTTCAGCCTGCAGATTGCCCTCGCCCTTCACGGGCATGCGCTGGATTAGCAGGCCCGCAGCCACCTCGTCATTGGCGGCCAGCACCAGCGTGGTGTCCAATTGCTCGGAGTGGCGCATGTACTGCTGCAGCACATCGCTGAGCTTCTCGAGCTTCTGGCCGCGTTCGCCATTGAGCGGAACAATGCCTTGATAGGGCTGTTGACCGGGCATGCGGTTCTTGGGATCAAGCGTGATCGCGCAGCGCCCATTGCCGTTCACATTGACCAGCGAAGACAGGCTTGCCGAGTCTTCCGGTGCAATGCTGGGAATCGTCGCGGTCGCGCGCAGGCTCAGATCTGGCTGCACCTCGACCACCGACAGCTTGACCGGTCCGTCGCCGTGAATCTGGAACACCAGCGCTCCGTTGAACTTGATGTTGGACTGCATGAGCACGCCCGCCGCAGCCATTTCGCCGAGCAACTCGCGCACGGCGGGTGCGTAGTTGCCGGTCTCGGTATTGGCCGCGCGACGACGCAGGATCTCCGTCCATGCATCGGTCAACCGCACGATCATGCCGCGCACGGGCAGCCCATCAAAAAGAAACTTGTGAAGCTCTGACACTGAAACCTTTCGAACACCCTGAAGGATTCACCACCTCAGGGAATCAACCATCAACCGATCTTGCGCAACCCCTTCTTGAAGCGGTGCGCGTTTTCCACGTAATGCTGCGCGCTGCGGCGCAGCCCCTCGATCTGCTCGGGCGAGAGCTGCTTGACCACCTTGGCGGGGCTGCCGAGGATCATCGAGCCATCGGGAAATTCTTTTCCCTCGGTGACCAGCGATCCCGCGCCGACCAGGCAGTTCTTGCCGATCTTCGCCCCGTTGAGCACTACGGCGCCGATGCCGATCAGCGATTCGTCGCCAATCGTGCAGCCGTGCAGCATGACCTGATGGCCCACCGTCACGTTCGCCCCAATCACCAGAGGCACGCCGCGGTCCGCATGCAGAACGCTCAAGTCCTGGATGTTGGTGCCCGCGCCAATGGTGATCTTGTCCGTGTCGCCACGCACCACGGAGCCGAACCAGACGCTCGCGTCTTCGCCCAGCACCACATCACCCAAGACCTTCGCGCTATCGGCAATCCATGCCGATTCCGGCACGCTCGGGGTCAATCCATCCAACTCATAAACTGCCATGGCGCGATGTCTCCTTGATTTGTAATGCGAAACTAGAATTGTAGGGATGGAGTTACGCCAACGAGCATTGCAGGTCTTGTGCATCACGGACCCCGAAGAGAAATCCGCCGCAGCGCTGGATATGTATGCGCGAGCAGCGCAGTTTTCAATAGATGCGCAGGCAGCGCTTGCCTCGCCCGCCGACATCGAACTACCGGGCCATCCCGAGAAACCCCTGCTTTTGCGGCACACCGAGCTCGCGCGTCGCTCGCCCGCCACGCCCGAGGGCCGTGCGGTACTAATGCACGCGATCGCTCACATTGAGTTCAACGCCATCAATCTGGCACTTGATGCCATCTGGCGCTTTCCCGGCATGCCCGAAGCCTTCTACCTCGACTGGCTGCGCGTGGCCGCAGAAGAGGCCAAGCACTTTCGCCTGCTGCGCGATCATCTACGCACCATGGGCCACGACTACGGTGACTTCCCTGCGCATCAAGGTCTATGGACGATGTGCGAGAAGACGGCGGGAGACATCGTTGCCCGCATGGCACTCGTACCCCGAACGCTCGAAGCGCGTGGTCTGGACGCCACACCGCTGATTCAGAAAAAGCTGCGCCAGATCGGCACGTCAGACTCGCTCGCAGCCGTGGAAATTCTGGACATCATCCTCAGCGAAGAAATTGGGCACGTCGCAATAGGTAACCATTGGTATCGTTGGTTGTGCAAGCGTGACGACCTCGCCCCTCACCCCCACTTCATTGCGTTGACATCCAAGTACGAAGCCCCGCGCCCGAAACCACCGCTGAATGAGGCTGCGCGCCTGCAAGCGGGGTTTACGCAAGAAGAATTGCTATGGCTGAACCCGTAAGTACGTATTGACACACATCAATCACCGAAAAGTTGTTGATAAATATCGCCAAAACATTCGGCGAGATATCAGCGACAATCAAATCAATCGTTCCTACAATTTGAGTTGATTTAGCAATAGATTGCTTCGCCCGGATGCCGACCGTTCCTTCGCGTACAGTGGTCTGCATCTGACTCCCCAAGCATGTACACAGCCCCGATTTCCCCGCCCAACGTCACTCAAAGCAGTCAATCCTTTGGCGCTTTGATCGCTCGCCAGGCTATCGTGAATGCTGAGGGCCGGGTTATCGGGTACGAACTTTTCAATCGCTCTCGCAATCATTCGGCGCACACCGCTGCCAGCGACATGATGCTGGCGCTTACTGCGCTGTCACATGCAGGTGTGGACGAATTGCTGGGCGACACGCTCATCTTCGTGAACTGCACACACGAGAGTCTGGTCGAGGGACATTTGTCCCTGCTGGATCCGAACAAGGTGATCCTCGAAGTCCCTCCACTCGGTCACACTGCAGCCGAAGAAGTCAAGACACGCCTTCCCACCTTGCAGACCCTGCATGAGCGCGGATTTCGCTTGGCCTTCAGCCAGACTGTGCTGGAGTCGGCCTATGCCGCATGGCTGCCGCTCGCGGATTTCATCAAACTCGATCTCTCCGTGCTTCCGGCGGATCAGGTCACCGTCCTGACCAAGTACGCCACACGCCAGACCAAGGCCCAACTGATTGCAGAAAAGATCGAAACAGCAACCCAACTGGAGCTGCTGAGCCACCTGGGAGTCAAGCTGTTTCAGGGCTATTGGCTTTCCCGCCCGCAATTGGTCGAGGCCAGACTGCTGTTTCCCACCGCCAACACGGTGGCACGCCTGCTGCAGTTGCTGCGCAATCAGGCCGAGGTGCATGAGATCGAAGCACTTGCCAAGCATGATGCCGTTCTGAGCTTCAACTTTCTGCGACTGGCTGTGACCTCAGGCCTGTGTCCAAGAGACGGACTTCAATCCATCGAGCATGTGATTCGCCTTCTGGGCAGCAACCGTCTCACCTGCTGGGCCAGCCTGCTTCAGAATTTCCGCGTCACATCTGACGAACCGCTCACAGCGGCACGCAATGCTGTCGAGCATGGCCGCTTCATGGAATTGCTGGCCAAGGCCCAACAGCTTCCGCGATCAGTAAGCGATCAGGCTTTTCTCGTGGGCGTAATCGCGCAACTTGACAATCTGCTCGACATCCCTCTCACAACCATCGTCGAGCTGCTCCACATGCCACAGAGTGTGCGCGATGCAGTGTTGAAGCAGTCGGGCTACCTCGGAGGACTGCTGACGCTCGCACAGGCCTCCGAAATCGGTGAAGTGGACGAGCTTCTTCAATCCGCCACGGGGCTCGGACTCTCCCAGAAGCAATTGATCGAAGCGCGGACCTTGGCACAGGATTGGGCTGAGCGCGCCTGATTCTTTCGCGCAGCCGGACATTCACCGTCCCCCTTCAGCGCAGAAAGTGCGCACCCACACCCCTGTAAATTCGCAACACTCAGCACCCACGGAAGCGATGCACCGAGGGCATCGCACCCGCACGGTTCAGCGGTCAATACCAAGATATCAATCAAACAACATTTGAATAAAAAAAATTCGAAACGAAACCACTGAAATAGACTGTTAATAAATTGCAAATTCAGCGTCAGAGGCATTCCGTTTCGTATCTTCCACGCTTTGCCGAAGGCCTGCTGACCCGAGCATCCACGGTCGAACCTTGGAAGAGTTATGGCTCGAAATTTGCATAAAACATCACAACATCATTACTCGCAACAACGGACACTCATATGGCTGATCGCAACCTTCTCGCTTCGCCAGTCGATGCATCGCGCCGCGATGCGTTAGTCAAACTTGGGTCCATCGCCGGCGCTGGTCTGGCCATGTCAATGCCCCATCTGGCGCATGCTGCACCAATGCAGCTCAAGGTAGCGGGCGCCTACGCCGACGCGTTGTTCCACACTCAGAACCTGCAGCAATTCGCCCGCGACGCTGGCCAGTCCAGCCAAGGCGCACTTCAGATTGAAGTGGTGAGCAACGCCAAACTGCTACCGATGAATGATGTGCTGCCCGCACTCAGCAAGGGCGATCTGGCGATCGGCGAGATCTTCATGTCCAACTTCGGCAAGCAGTACCCGCTGTTCGCCATCGATTCGCTGCCATTCATCGTTCACAGCTTCGAGGACGCACGACGCCTTTGGGAAAAAACCCGCACACCCACTGAGGCCCTGCTCAAGAAGCAAGGCATCCGCGTGCTGTATGCCGCACCTTGGCCAGGCCAAGGGCTGTTTGCACGCAACGCGATCAGCAAGCTGGAAGATGTGAAGGGCCAGAAATTCCGCGTCAACAACGATGCCACCAAATACATCGCTGAAGTGGCGGGCGCGACGCCCGTGGACATTCCCGCGAACAATCTGGCCAAGGCGATTCAGGCCGGGCAGATTGATGTGATGGTGACCTCCAGCACCACCGGCGTGGACAGCCAGTCGTGGAATGCGATGGGTGCTTTCATCGACATGCGGGCATGGATCCCCAAGAACATCGTCTGCATGAGCGAGCAGGTCTGGAGCAAGCTGCCGGATGCGGGCAAATCTGCCATCGAGGCTGCTGCCAAACAGGCGGAGGAGCGGGGCTGGCAACTGGCCAAAGACGCCGACAGCGCCGCCCAGAAAGTGCTGACCGAGCATGGCATGAAGATTTCCACGCCGACCTATGAACTGCGCCACAAACTCAACCAGATGGGTGAGCGCTTTGCGCGCGAATGGTCGGCCAAGGCAGGCGTAGATGGAGCCAATGCACTGATCAGCTACTACTTCACACAAAAGGGTTGACGTCCAAAAATGCCTGATCGGGGCTACGCACTGGCCACCTCGGATCGAGCATCAAATCATCAATCCACCTGCAGCTTGCGCTCGCGGATCAGCGCCGACCATTTCGCGTTGTCGCGTTTGACGAATGCGGAGAACTCCGTTGGCCCCAGCGGATGGACTTCGGCCCCCGCGCTCGCGAACTTGGCCTGTACGTCTGGCTGAGCGAGCACTTTGTTCAACGCTGCGGAGAGTTTCTGCGTGATGTCGGCAGGCAATCCCATCGGGGCCACCAACCCTTGGAATCCCACCGCTTCCATGCCTTGCAAGCCCAGCTCACGCACCGTGGGCACGTCGGGTAGTTGTGGGTCGCGCTTGGTACCTGTCACCGCCAACGCCTTGAGCTTTCCGCCTTTGACCTGCGGGATCAGGATGCTGCCCGCATCGATCAGCAACTGCGTCTGCCCGCCTATCAACTCCTGAATGGCGGGTGCACTGCCTTTGTACGGCACATGGGTCACGTCAAGCCCCGTGGTCTGGTTCATGAGCTCGCCATTCAGGTGCGTGGAGGTTCCAGAGCCGCCCGACGCGAAATTCACCTTGCCACTGTTGGCGTTCTGCTTGGCCCAGGCCACCCACTCCTTCATGTCGCGGGCCGGATGATCGATGCGCGTGACCGCCACATAGCTACCGAGACTGATCTGCCCGATGTAGGTGAACTGCGTGATCGGGTCATACGGCATCCTCTTTTGCAGATACGGGGCAATGGCGAACGGCCCCGTGTTGGCAAGCAGCAGCGTGTAGCCGTCCGGTGCCGCGCGGGTGAGTTCGGCCGCCGCAATCGTGCCGCCCGCACCGGGCTTGTAGTCCATCACGATCTGCTGACCAATCGCCTCCTGCAGCGGCATCTGCACGGTGCGCGCGGCAAAGTCGATACCGCCGCCAGGCGGATAGCCCACGATCAGGCGAATGGGCTTGGCGGTTGGCCAGGTCTGCGCAAAGGTCACACTCGTGGCGGCACCCAATGCCATGACCACGATCCATCTGCTCATCTTCATGTTGTTGTCTCCTTTGTAGAAATGTTCTTTTATGTTCTTTTGACTACCCGCGCGGATGGTGCTGCGCGTGCAATGCTTTGAGCCGCTCGCGCGCCACATGGGTGTAGATCGTGGTCGTCGAAATGTCCGCATGGCCGAGCAGCAACTGCACCACGCGCAGGTCCGCGCCATGGTTGAGCAAGTGCGTCGCGAACGCATGGCGCAGCGTGTGCGGGGACAGCGGCGAGGTGATGCCCGCGATCTGCGCGTGCTTCTTCACGATCACCCAGAACATCACCCGCGTCATGCCTGAGCCGCGCTGGGTGACAAACAAATCGTCGGTCTGCTGCCCGCCGAGAATCACGCCCCGGCTCTCGGCCAGATAGCGTTCAAGCCAGCGCATCGCCTCTTCGCCAAAGGGCACAAGCCGCTCCTTTCCGCCCTTGCCCATGATGCGCAGCACGCCCTCGCGCAGACCGAGGTGAAAGGTCTTGAGCGTGACCAGCTCGCTCACCCGCAGGCCGCTCGCATACATCAGCTCGAGCATGGTGCGGTCGCGCAGGCCAAGCATCGAATCCACATCGGGCGCCCTGAGCAGCGCCTCCACCTGTTGCTGCGACAGCGTCTTGGGCACGCGCAGCGCCTGCTTGGCGGCCTGCATGCGCACGGTGGGATCGATGGTGATGCGCTTCTCGCGCAGCGCCCAGTGAAAGTAGCGCCTGAGCACCGTGAGCCGCCGGTTGGCCGAGGTGGCCCGCGTCTCGGCATGCCGGGCCGCGAAATAGCCCTGCAGATGCGCTTCCTCGGTCTGGTTCAGCTCAATGGACGGCTCCTGCGTGATCAGCCAATCAGCGAACTTCGTCAGGTCGCGGCGATAGGCGTCCAGCGTGTTGCGGGCAAGGCCGTCCTCCAACCAGAGGGCATCCATGAACTCGTCTATTGCAATCTGGCTTTCCGACATGAAGAGAACATAGCACGTAAAAACGCCACCTGCGCTGAGGTGGCGTGGGGTTTGATCAGCCCAGAAAACGACGCTCAGTCAAGCGTCAGCTTCTGCTTCTTCACCACTTCCTTGTAGACGTCGAACTCGGCCTTGATCTGCTGGGCGAACTGCTCGGGCGTGTTCGCGACGATGATCGAACCCGTGTCTTCGATGCGCTTGCGCACGGCCGGATCTTCGAGCGACTTGCGCGTGGCCTCGTTGAGCTTGTCCACGACATCCTTGGGCATGCCCTTGGGGCCGAGCAGGCCGTAGTAGGCCAGACGGTTCACCGGCTCGAGGCCGACTTCCTTGAACGTCGGCACGTTCGGCAGTTCCTTCAGTCGCTGCGGCGCGGAGACCACGATGGGCACCAGCTTGCCCGCCTTGATGAAGGGCAGCGCCGACGGCAAGTTGTCGAACATGATCGGCACCTGACCCGCCACCACGTCGTTGAGCGCGGGGCCCGCACCACGGTAGGGGATGTGTGTCACGAAAGTTCCGGTCAGGCTCTTGTAGAGTTCCATCAGCATGTGGCCGATGCCGCCCGTGCCGGACGAGCCGTAGGAATATTTGCCGGGGTTCTTCTTAAGCTCGGCGACGAAAGCCGCGTAGTCCTTGGCTGGGAAATTCGGGTTGACCGCGATGATGTTGGGCGTCGCGGCGATGTTGATGATCGGCGTGAAATCCGTGATCGGGTTGTACGGCGTCTTGGTGTTAATCGCGGGGTTGGCCGCCGTCGTCGACACGGTCGCCACACCCAACGAATAGCCATCGGGCGCCGAGCGCGCGGTTTCGGTCGCACCGATCACGCCACCACCGCCGCCCTTGTTGTCCACGATCACAGGCTGGCCCAGCGTCTTGCCAAGCGGGTCCGAAATCACGCGGGCGACGATGTCGGTCGTTCCTCCTGGTGCAAACGGAACCACCAGGCGAATGGGTTTGCTGGGGTACCCGTCGGCGAATGATGTGCCTGCGGCCATTGTGAGAGCCAGGGCCATCAAGTGTCGGCGTTGCATATAAGAAACTCCTCACATTCGAAAATATGGATTTGAAAGGGAATGCTAATCGCTGCAACGCACAACGGGGTTCCCTTTTTTGCCCGATTCCTCGGGGATTTCCCGAGAAACCGTCGGCCCAATTTCCCACTGTCCAAGGCCTTCCAAACACCTCGTTATGCTGCACGCGGTGAACTACGCCCAACTCCTGCTGCCCGACTTCTCGCTGATTCTGCTTGGCTATCTGATCTGCCGCCACACCTTGCTCAACCGCTCGGTCTGGCAGTCGGTCGAAGTGCTGGTGTACTACCTGCTGTTTCCCACGCTGCTGTTCCAGTCGATCCTCAAGAGCCCCATCCACATCCACGAGGCCTCGAGCCTGATCGGCGCTACCATCACACTCGGCGCGCTGGCCGTCGTACTGTCGTACTGCCTGCCGTGGGTGCCGGTGCTCGGCAAGCACATCGACCGCCGCGAGCATGCCGCCGCCGCGCAGATCGGCTTTCGCTTCAACTCCTACATCATGCTGGCGCTGTCTGAACGCATCCTCGGGCCACAGGGCCTGTTGATGATGGCCATGGTGATCGGCATCTGCGTGCCGCTGTTCAACATCGCCGCCGTCTGGCCCATGTCGCGCGGCTCGAATCGCGGTTTCGTTGGCGAGTTGGTGCGCAACCCGCTGATCGTCGCCACCGTAGCGGGTCTCGCCTGCAACTTCATGGGCCTCAGCATTCCCAAACTCATCGAGCCGGTCTTCACCCGCATCGGCGCGGCCTCGCTCGCACTGGGCCTGATGGCCGCAGGCGCAGGCCTGCAGTTCGGCGAGCTGCAGCGCAACAGGGCACTATCAGTCTCCATCCTGTCGATCCGCCATCTGATTCAGCCGCTCATCACGTTCTTTCTCGCGCGCGCCTTCCAGCTCGACGCGGCTCAGACCATCGTGCTGATCCTGTTCTCCGCATCGCCCACCGCGCCCTCGGCCTTTGTTCTCGCGGCGCGCATGGGCTACAACGGCCCGTATGTCGCGGGGCTGGTGACGCTGTCGACGATGCTCGGCGTGCTCAGTCTGCCGTTCGCGCTGGGGCTTTTGCAGTGAGCAGCGCCCAAGTCACATGCTCGCGCACGATCTGGCTGGGGTGATCGGCGCGTGACTGCAGGGCGGCGCGCAGCTCGGCGCTGTCCTGTTTGGCGAGCGCATTGCCCATCGCCACGGCAATGTTGCGCAACCAGCGTTCATGGCCGATGCGGCGGATCGGGCTGCCCTCGGTGCGGCGCAGAAACTCCGCCTCGTCCCATGCAAACAGACGCACGAGCGAGTTGCCCTCCAGCCCCGGTCGCACATCGAAATCCGGCAGCACGCTGCGCTGCGCAAACTTGTTCCAGGGGCAGGCCAGTTGGCAGTCGTCACAGCCGTAGATACGGTTGGCCAGCAGCGGGCGCAGCTCTTCGGGGATGGAGCCTGCGTGCTCGATGGTCAGGTAGGAGATGCAGCGCCGCGCATCGACCGTGCGCTCACCAACGATGGCCTGCGTCGGACAGGCCGTCATGCAAGCCGCGCAACTGCCGCAGTGCGAGGTGGTCGGCTCGGTCGGGTCTAGCGCCAGATCGACATAGATTTCGCCCAGAAAGAACATTGAGCCCGCCTCGCGGTTGAGCACCAGCGTGTGCTTGCCGCGCCAGCCCTGCCCGCTGCGGCTAGCCAGCTCGCATTCAAGCACCGGAGCGGAGTCGGTGAACACGCGGTGCCCAAGTGGTCCCACGGCTTCGGCGATCCGGTCGGAGAGCTTTTGCAAGCGCGCGCGCAGCACCTTGTGATAGTCCCGCCCCCGCGCGTACATCGAGACGATGCCCTCGCCCGGGCGCGACAGGCGCTCGAACTCGATGGCCTGCCAGCCTTCGGGCACGCTCTGCGGCAGGTAATCCATGCGCGCTGTGATCACGCTCACCGTGCCCGGCACCAGCTCGGCTGGGCGCGCGCGCTTGAGGCCATGCGCCTGCATGTAATGCATCTCGCCATGAAAGCCGCTCGCAAGCCAGCGCAGCAACCCTGCTTCAGAAGACGACAAATCCACTCCGGCCACGCCAATTTGGGAAAATCCCAGTTCGCGAGCCCAGAGCTGAATTTGAGGAACGAGTTGACTGCTACACCACATCACCCGCAAATTGTAGAAACAAGTGCCCCCCCATCGGCGGAAAAAAGCCCGCAAGATGCGCCTGCACGCGTTCAAATGCAATGGACCAGCGAGGACGACACCGCCATTTTTGCTCGCCAACTGGCCGCCCTGCCCGAGACGCGCAATGCCTTCATCACATTGCATGGCGACTTGGGCGCTGGCAAAACGACCTTCGTCCGTCACCTTTTGACCGCACTCGGAGTAACAGGTCGTATCAAGAGCCCGACCTACGCGGTCGTCGAACCGCATCAGGCGAACGGCCTCGACATCTGGCATTTCGACTTCTATCGCTTTAACGACCCGCGCGAACTGGAGGATGCGGGCTTTCGCGACATCTTCGCGAGCCCTGGTCTGAAGCTCGCCGAGTGGCCCGAAAAGGCGGGCTCTCTTACCCCGACTGCTGATATAGCTATTTACATTGAAGCATTGGACGATGAGTTGCGGCGCGTTACGCTCGAAGCTCGAACGTTGTCGGGCAGAAATCTGCTCAGAGGTTTGAACATATGAAGACGCCGAGACTCACACTCGCATGACACCACCGCTCAGTGCCACCCATAAAGGACCTCTCGTGAACGACGAGTCGCCCACCGACAAGGCCTCCCTTTCCTCCCGCCGGGCTCTGCTCAAGGCGGGTACTCTGGTGCTGCTACTCAGCACGCAACAGATCGCGCGTGGCGCTTCCATCGTCGCGGTGCGCGTCTGGCCGGCGCAGGACTATTCGCGCGTGACCATCGAGTCGGACACGAAACTGGTCACCAAGCACACCTTCATCGAAACTCCGCCGCGCCTTGCGGTCGACATCGAGGGCATCGACCTGAACCCGCAGCTCAAGGAGCTGGTCGCCAAGGTGCGTGCCGACGATCCGAACATCGCGGGCATCCGCGTCGGCCAGAACTCGCCGGGCGTGGTGCGCATGGTCATGGACCTCAAACACGCCGCGCGTCCGCAGGTGTTCACGCTCTCGCCCGTGGCGGCCTACAAGCACCGGCTGGTGTTCGACCTCTATCCCGCGCAGGAACGTGATCCGCTCGAAGCGCTGATCGCCGAGCGCCTGAACGACCCCAAGGCCACCGTCGCCCAGGCGCCCGCGCCCATCGACAAGCCCGCGAACGCGCCGCTGGATCCTCTCGGCGACCTGATCGCACAACGCGGCGAAAAGCCGCTGCAGGACCGCCCTACGGTTGCCATTGCACCGCCCCCCGCTCCGCTGCCGCCCGAGGCTGTCGCGCCAGTGCCAGCACCTGTCGTGATCGCTGTGGCTCCTCCTCCACCAGCTCCCGTGCCTGCGCCGCCCGCACCACGCCCACCCGCCCCGGCACCCGCACCCGCCCGAGCCCCCTCGGCTCCGGCGGTTGCACGGGCGACCGACCGGCTGATCATCGTGGCACTGGACCCCGGCCATGGCGGCGAAGACCCCGGTGCCGTCGGCCCCAACGGCACGCGCGAAAAGGACGTGGTGCTGCGCATCGCGCACCTGCTGCGCGATCGCATCAACTCGACCACCGTCGGCGGCAATCCGATGCGTGCGTTTCTCACGCGCGATGCGGACTTCTTCGTACCGCTCGGCACCCGTGTGGAAAAAGCGCGCCGCGTGCAGGCCGACCTGTTCGTGAGCATCCATGCTGATGCCTTCACCACGCCCGCAGCCAAGGGGGCGAGCGTATTCGCGCTGAGCGAACGTGGGGCATCGAGTTCGGCGGCGCGTTGGCTGGCGAACAAGGAAAACGAGTCTGACCTGATCGGCGGCATGAACGTCACTTCGCAGGACCAGCATGTGCAGCGCGCCCTGCTCGACATGAGCACCACCGCGCAGATCAACGACAGCCTCAAGCTCGGCAACGTGCTGCTCGGCGAGATCGGCGGCTTCGCCAAGCTGCACAAGCCACGTGTGGAGCAAGCCGGGTTTGCGGTGCTGAAAGCCCCCGACATTCCCAGCGTGCTTGTGGAGACCGCCTTCATCAGCAACCCGGATGAAGAGGCCAAGCTGCGCTCCTCGGTGTACCAGAACCAGCTGGCAGATGCGCTGCTGCGCGGCATCACTCGGTATTTCGCCAAGAACCCGCCGCTGGCGCGCAGTCGCTCCGTGTAAAGAAACTCGGGGTGCGGGTCATATTTGGTATCTCTTCTCCACGTTTGTCGTCTTAACGCAGATCAGGAACGTTGTAGTGATATGGGCTGGGTCGATCCGACCCCGCTTCGTGGGGCAAAGCCAATGTCTGCGGCGAGCCCCCTGCTACCAACGAAAGGGGTACACACATGAAAAACATTCGCATCATCACTGCCAGCATTGTCTGCGCAACCACCCTCAGCCTTGTGGGCTGTGCATCGCATCCAACCAACCGCCAAGTCGGCACCGGCGTAGGTGCCGTGGCAGGTGGTCTGGTCGGCAATGCGGTCTTTGGTGGCCCCGTGGGCACCATTGGCGGCGCCGCAGCAGGTGCCTTGATCGGCAACCAAATCGGCGGAAGTCACGACTACGACCGCCGCGGCTATCGTCGCTGATAGAGCACTGGCCCAGTCAGGCCTTCGCTCCCATGCAAAAGCCCCTGACGCTGCAAAGCGGCAGGGGCTTTTGCATGAAGATCTTCGTGATCAGACCTGCGATGCCGCCTCGCGCTGCTTCTCCGCGCGACCAGCCTTCCAGGCCCCGAAGATCGCGATCAGCCCCGGCACCAGAATCAAACCCCAGATGATCTTTTCCAGATTGGCCTTCACCCATTCCATGTTGCCGAAGAAATAACCGGCCGAGACGATGCCCAGCACCCAGATCAGCGCGCCGACGACATTGAACATGGTGAACTTGGCCCGTGTCATGTGCGCCACGCCCGCCACGAAGGGCGCAAACGTGCGGATGAACGGCATGAAGCGCGCGAGGATGATGGTCACGCCCCCATAGCGCTCGTAGAACGAATGGGCCTGATCGAAAGCCTTCTTGTTGAACCAGCGCGAATCCTCCCACTGGAACACCTTGGGCCCGAGATAGCGCCCGATCGAGTAATTGCACTGGTCACCGAGAATCGCCGCCACCAGCAAAACCGGCACGGCCACCCCGAAATGCATCAGTCCCGCACCGCACATCGCGCCCACGATGAACAGCAGCGAATCTCCGGGCAGGAAGGGCATGACCACCACGCCCGTTTCCACGAACACGATGATGAACAGCAAGGCATAGACCCACGGCCCGTAAGCCACCACAAACGCTTCAAGATGCTTGTCGATGTGCAAGATGAAGTCGATCAAAAAGCTGACGATTTCCAAACCCGATCCCCGGTGCAGAAAGAAGGCATGGACTGTAGCGCATCGGCTGCAGCCGCTCTCAGAAATGGAGATTGCCGAGGAATCAATCATAGAATTAAACAATCACATAAAAAAATATACAGAGGAAAAAACAATGACGGCAGACCTGCAGGTTCGCGATCTGCGCTTCGGCTACAAAGGCCCGCTGTTCGAGCATTTCCATGCAGCCATCGACATCCCCGGCGTATACGGCCTGTTCGGGCGCAACGGCACCGGAAAATCGACGCTGCTCAAGCTGCTCGCGGGCCTGCTCACGCCTGAGGACGGCGAGATCCGTGTGCTGGGTTTCACGCCACGCCAGCGCTTCGCCGAGTTTCTCGCGCAGGTCTATCTGCTGCCCGAGGAATTCCACCTGCCCGATTTGAAACCCGAGGCGCTAGTGCGCAACCACGGCGTGTTCTACCCACAGTTCAACACTGCGCTGTTCCGCGACTATCTCGCCGAACTCCAGGTGCCGCCCGAGCAGCGCTTCTCACAGATGAGCCTCGGCCAAAAGAAGAAGGCGACGATTGCCTTCGCGCTCGCCACCTGCACGCCCATCCTGCTGATGGATGAACCCACCAACGGCCTCGACATCGAAAGCCGAATGCAGTTCAAGCGCCTGATGCAGCGGCCAGAACATGCCGGGCGCATCGTGCTGATCAGCACCCATCAGGCCCACGACCTGGAGAGCATCATCCGGCACATCTGGTTCATCGACAGCGGCGCGCTGCGGCTGTCGTCCGACATGCCCCGGCTCGCCGAACACCTCGCGATGGGTGTGGCGGCCTGCGCTGCTGAGCTGCCCGATCAGGAAGCGCTGCTCTATTCCGAACCGCTCGGAGCGCAGGTCGCCTGGGTCGCGCGCCGCGATGTCCTGCCTGCCGGAACACCCGTCACACCCGTGCAGCTCGAACTGATCTACAAGGCGCTGAGCCTCAATCCGCAACGCGTGCTGGCCGCCGTGAAGGAGCAGGCACCATGACAACAACGATGAGAGCCCCCCAAGCGACGGGCCCGGCCTTCCGTTGGTCCCGCTTTGCCGCACTCGTGCGCGTCGATCTGGCCGAGCGCTGGAGAAGCTACGGCAGCGTGCTGCTGGTGGCGCTGGTCGTTCAGGTACTGGTGCTCGGATGGATGCTGTTCATGATGCGCGCCCCCAACCCCATGGACATCGGCGCGCAGAGGGGCTGGTTCAACAGCTTTCTGTTCATCTTCGGCGTGGCCTTCTGCTTTGTGTTTTTCGCACCCATGCAAAGACAGGGCTCGAGCCTGCTGATACTAATGCGCCCGGCATCCATATTCGAGAAATGGCTGCACGCCGCTCTGGTGCTGCTGGTGCTGTTTCCGCTGGCCTACACGCTGGTCTATCTGCTGGCTACCGTGCCGCTCAACGGCATTGCCGCGCTCATCGAGTCCGCGCGCTACGAACAGGCGGCGGCGACCCTTTCGCCACTACCCGAGAAATTGCGAGTAGGCCTCCAGGTGTTCATTCCGTTCCTGTCGATAGGCGACAGGCACTCGAGCGAGCGCTGGGAGCAATTGCTACTGCATTGGTGGTACACGGTCATCTGCGGCTTCGCCGCCTTCGCGCTCGTGCGCTTTCACCGTGCCGCAGTGTTCAAGAGTCTGGCACTGGCGTTCTTCGTGCTCCTTTTCAGCGTGATGGTACTGAGTAGCGGCTCCCGCATGGGCGGTGATCCGCGCGTGCTCACCAGTTGGCTGGATGGCGACGGCACATTCCCCTTCAGCGTGTCCGCCGTACTCGCGAATCTGCTGCTGTGGCTCTGCACGCCGCTGCTTGTGTGGGGCTCGGCCTATCTGGCCCTGCGCGAAAGGGATCTCACATGAAGCAGCGCTTTGCATCGATTGTCTTTGGCGCGGCCGTGCTCTCATGCTGGGCCGCCATTTGGATTGCGCAACTGGGCACCCCGGCCACCGAATCGGTCGTGCTGCGCAGTCTGCCCGCCGCCGAACTGCAAGGCGTAAAACGTATCGTCTTCGATGTTCCCTCGAGCCACCCATGGAGGTATCCGCGCGAGACCGTGGTATTGGCCGGTTGGAGCGGTGACCTGCGACTGCAGACGGAATCCGAAGGCAGAAACGCCCAGCACCTGCAACTGGTGCACGAAGGCGACACGGTGTTCGTGCGCCTCAAAGGCTCGCCCGATGGGACCGCCGGAACACCGCCGCCCACCGATGAGGTAAATGCGGAGCCCCAAATCTACCGCCCGGTGAGCCTGACCCTGCCCGCCTCCGTTTCGGAACTCGTCTGGCCCAGCGTGCGACTGATGATGGCAGCCTCCGCCACCACACCCGCACTGACGGTGCGCACTTTCGCGTTGAAGGTGGGAACGGAACCATCCCAGCGCAGCCATTGGGGAGACAACGTTGATGCTCAGATCGTCGCGGACATCAAGAGCGACATCGTGCCGGGCAAGCTGGACCATCTGACGGCCATCCTGCTGCCTCGGGACGCTTGCGAAAGCGGCAACAGAAGCCTTAACCGCTACGAAGCCGATTTCGAATACAAGGGCGGCTTCTTCCCGAAGATCACGCTGCTGACCGATCTCAGCAAGATCGCCATCCAGACGATGGAGCCCGACATGCTAATCACCCTTCGCACCTCGCCGGACTCGGTGCTCAATGTCGAGAAGATCGGCTATCTCAAGCAGATACGCCTAGAAACGCTGAGCTTCGCCGAGACCAAGGAGATCGCCCAGACAAAGATGAACGATCCGTTCAGCGCCTGCTCATCGCCCAGAATGAAAGGGCGGTGAACGACAAAAGAGTCCTTGGGCAAGCTCTTTTTCGCACCACTAGAATGGCCCGGTGAACGAAGCCAACACACCCTCCTCTGCCCCCGCCTCCGGACCCACATCCAACCGTCGCCCGATCCGCGATCTGCCTGATGAGCTGATCAGCCAGATTGCGGCTGGTGAAGTGGTCGAGCGCCCCGCCTCCGCCGTGCGCGAGCTGGTGGACAACGCGCTCGATGCAGGCGCCTCGCAAATCACTGTGCGTCTGCTGGCTGGTGGCGTGCGCCTGATCTCGGTGGAGGACGACGGCATCGGCATTCCGCCCGAGGAATTACCGGTGGCGCTGCGCCGCCATGCGACGAGCAAGATCACCAATCTGCACGACCTCGAAGCCGTCAACACCATGGGCTTTCGCGGCGAGGCGCTGGCCGCCATTGCCTCGGTGTCCGAGACCGCACTGCTCTCGCGCACGCTGGATCAGCCAAGCGGCTTTCTGCTTGATGCGCGCAGTGGCGAACTGCGTCCGGCGGCGCGCAGCCGAGGCACGACGGTGGAGGTCAAGGAGCTGTTCTTCTCCACGCCCGCGCGCCGCAAGTTCCTGAAGACCGATGCAACCGAACTAGCGCACTGCGTAGAGGCCGTGCGCCGCCACGCCCTCGCCCGACCCGACGTGGGCTTTGCGATCTGGCACGAGGGCAAGCTGGTCGAGCAATGGCGCGCCACCATGGATGTGGCCGACATCGGCGACAGCGACAAGCTGCAACGGGGCCTGGCGCGCCGTCTTAGCGACGTGCTCGGTGCCGACTTCATCGAAGAATCCGTGGCCGTGCAGCTCAAGCACGGCAATGTCACTGTCACTGGCCGCGCGGGCGTGCCCGACGCGGCGCGATCGCGGGCCGATCAGCAGTTCTGCTACGTCAACGGCCGCTTCGTACGCGACAAGGTGCTCACCCATGCGGCCCGCAGCGCCTACGAGGACGTGCTGCACGGCCACAAGCAGCCGGTCTACGCGCTGTTCATCGAAATCGACCCTCTGCGTGTGGACGTGAACGTGCATCCCACCAAGATCGAGGTGCGTTTTCGCGACAGCCGCGAGGTGCACCAGGCCGTACGCCACGCCGTGGAAAACGCCCTCGCCGTGCCGCGTGCCCAGGCCCTCGCCGCCGCTGCGGCCGCTGGCGAAGCCGCCGGGCAAGCCTTGCCCGCCGCTGATGGCACCACACCCTCATTCGCGACACCCGCAGTACCATCCGCTTGGGCACCGACGCCCAACTGGAAAGCCCAGTTCACCATGCCGTTCGAGGAGCGCGTGGGCCACAAGGTCGAAGATCTGCAAGCGCTCTGGGGTGCGCCCAAAACGCCCAGCTTGCCCAATGTGCCTACAGATCCGTCCAGTCTTGGAGGGTTTGCCCAAGCGCCTTTCAACGCATCCGAATCGCAGGCCCCGGCGGTCAGCTGGCAAGCAGCAGCGCCCAACACACCCACCACCGAATCCGAGGCCACACCGTGGCCGCTGGGCCGCGCAGTGGCGCAGATCCATGGCGTCTACATCCTCGCCGAGAACGCACAAGGCATGATCATTGTGGACATGCATGCAGCGCACGAACGCATCGTCTACGAGCGCCTCAAGAGCCAGGTGATCGACGAATCCGCGCGCATCGCCAGCCAGCCATTGCTGATTCCGGCGACCTTCGCCGCCACGCCGCACGAGGTCGCGGCGGCCGAGTCGAATGCGGAAACGCTGGCCTTGCTCGGCATGGAAATCTCGCCGTTCTCGCCACGCACACTGGCCGTGCGCGCCGTGCCCACCGCTCTCGCACAAGGCGATCCGGTGGAGCTCGCGCGCAGCGTGCTCGCCGAGTTGTCGCAGCATGATGCAAGTACCGTCGTGCAACGCGCACGCAATGAAATTCTGGCGACCATGGCCTGCCACGGCGCTGTGCGCGCCAACCGCAAGCTCACGCTCGACGAGATGAACGCGCTTTTGCGGCAGATGGAAGTGACCGACCGCTCGGACCAATGCAACCACGGCCGTCCGACCTGGCGCCAACTCACGATGAAGGAACTGGACGGTCTGTTCCTGCGCGGACGCTGAACGTCGGACGTCAGTCGACTCCGTCGTCTTCCGGTATCTGCTCTGGCGAATCGGAGCGCCAGGCCCATTGCGTGGCGCGCTGGTGGGTGAAGTCTGCCCCCAATTGGGCGGGCTGATGCAGGCTCGCCACCACATGCTCGATGGCGGTGATTGTCGGCCGCTTTCGCGTCAACACGTCATCGTCTGCCGCCGCTGCACTGCCTACCAGCAACACAGTGGCTGCCGCAGCCGTTGCGCTCAATGCGCAAGCTCTGGTCATGGTCTTCATCTGATGGCCCCTTTCCATCTTCTTTCTTGTCCCGGACTCCCGCGCTACCTTCCGGATCACGGGAGACCACACTGTCCGCTCAAGCGATGACAAACGTGTGTCGCCTTGCTTGCCCAGAGTCCGATCTTGGATCTGATGCCCTCCACAAGGTTCACACTCCAAAAATACAAGGGTTTACCCTGCATAAATCACGCCAACTGTGAGGGCATACGAAAGCACCAAAACAAAGCAATCAATTCACCAAAATCGTGCAAAAACAAGCACTTCCTTGACCATCACGGTGCATAACCCGAGTGCCGCGGATGCAAACATACCAATTTGGTGCATGACACCATGTCTTTTTGACATAATCTCGGCTTCATTCCAGAAACACGTTGTCACCAAGATAGAAGGTTCCGCTTTATGAAGCACGCATCGCTCGGGCAATTCCTCGAACAAGTCGCCCATCGCAATCCCGGTCAACCGGAATTTCTGCAAGCCGTCACGGAAGTGATGGAGAGCCTGTGGCCCTTCATCGAAAAGAACCCGCGCTATGCGGAACACGGTCTTCTGGAACGTCTGGTCGAGCCAGAGCGCGTGGTGATGTTCCGCGTGTCCTGGACCGACGATCAAGGCCACGTACAAGTCAACCGCGGCTTTCGCATTCAGCACAGCATGTCGATCGGCCCCTACAAGGGCGGTCTGCGCTTCCACCCTTCGGTGAACCTGTCGGTGTTGAAGTTCCTGGCGTTCGAGCAGACCTTCAAGAACGCACTGACCACGCTGCCCATGGGCGGCGGCAAGGGTGGCTCCGATTTCGACCCCAAGGGCAAGAGCCCCGCTGAAGTCATGCGCTTCTGTCAGTCCTTCGTGATGGAGCTGTTCCGTCACGTCGGTCCCGACACCGACGTGCCAGCAGGCGACATCGGCGTGGGCGGCCGCGAAGTCGGCTTCATGGCAGGCATGTACAAGAAGCTGGCGAACAACGCCGCTTCGGTCTTCACCGGCAAGGGCCTGACCTTCGGCGGTTCGCTGATCCGCCCCGAAGCCACCGGCTACGGCACTGTGTATTTCGCTGACGAAATGCTCAAGACCAAAGGCAAGAGCTTCAACGGCCTGCGCGTTTCCGTGTCCGGCTCGGGCAACGTGGCACAGTACGCCGTCGAGAAGGCCATGGAACTGGGCGCGAAGGTTGTGACCGTGTCCGACTCCTCCGGTACCGTGATCGACGAAGACGGCTTCAACGCCGAAAAGCTGGCCATCCTCATGGACGTCAAGAACCACCACTACGGCCGCGTGAACGACTACGCCGCCAAGGTCGGTGCCAAGTTCGAAGCCGGTGTGCGCCCATGGCACGTGAAGGTGGATGTGGCCCTGCCATGCGCCACCCAGAACGAGCTGGACGAAAAGGATGCCAAGCTGCTGATCGAAAACGGCGTCATCTGCGTGGCTGAAGGCGCGAACATGCCTTCGACCATCGAAGCCGCCAAGGCATTTGAAGCCGCTGGCGTGCTGTACGCACCGGGCAAGGCGTCGAACGCCGGTGGCGTGGCCACTTCCGGTCTGGAAATGAGCCAGAACGCGATGCGCCTGTCCTGGCCGCGTGAAGAAGTGGACGCACGTCTGCTGCAGATCATGCAGAATATCCACGCTGCTTGCTTGAAGCATGGCAAGCGGGCGGATGGCACAGTGAGCTATATCGATGGTGCGAACATCGCTGGCTTCGTGAAGGTGGCAGATGCGATGCTGGCACAGGGCGTGATCTGATCTTTTCTAATCTGCGCTTTGTTTGGGAACCGCCTTCTGGGCGGTTTCTTCGTTTTGGGATTCTGTTTTTGCGCTGCTCGGTAGTTGAGAGCGGAGGCCGGGAGTTCCGCCCGGCGGCGGAGTAACTTTTTGGTCTTGCCCAAAAAGTTACCAAAAATGCGCTTGAAATACCTCCGGCAGAACTCACTGTGCGACTTCGTCGCTCCGTTCGAACAGCCACCGGAAATCAGTTTTGAAGAGGTGTGTTCGGCACTTCGCTTCGCTCGTGCTAGCGCTGCGCGGCGAGCAGCAGGCCGCCTGCGCCCATGAAGAAGCCGCCGGTGGCTTTGTTGAGGCGAACGACGCCCTTGGGCGTGCGGATCCAGCGTCTGATCTGGCGGCCGCAGGAGGCGTAGACCAGGGTCGACACGTATTCGGCCATCAGGTAGATCGAGCCGAGTACCAGAAACTGCATGGCCGCTGGTTTGGAGGGGTCGATGAACTGCGGGAAGATCGCGGCAAAGAGGATGATGGCCTTGGGGTTGGTGATGCCAAGCAGGAACTCCTGCATCGCGAGGGCCTTGACCGAATAGTGTTGTGGCGCGGCGACTGCGGTGGTGCCGTCGCCGTTCTCAATCATCGCCGCGCCACCGAATTCGCGGCTGCGCCAGGCCTTCCAGCCGATCCAGAACAGATAGACGGCGCCGATCCACTTCACGGTCAGGAAGGCTGTTTCTGAGGCGAGCAGCATAGCGCCCAAACCAATCGCGGAGACCAACAGGAAAATCGCAAAGGCAGCCACACGACCGGTGGTGGCCATCAAGGCCGGGACAACGCCTGCCCGGATGCCGTTGTTGAGGCCGCAGAAGTTGTTGGGGCCCGGGGTGAGGGAGATGGCGATGGAGACCGGTATGAACAGGAGAGCATCCATGATGGCCCAGCCTTTGCGTGGAGATGAAAATCGAGCTGCTCAGTGTAATACTCGGCATGGTTTTTCGCTGGCACCGGGCTGGCCCATTCCCTCAGGAGACAAGTTCAATATGCGTACCATCCACCGCCGATTTTTCAATGCGGCCCTGACCGCCGTCGCCGCGACCTGCATTTTCGCGTCGTTGCCCGCCCAAGCTGGCCAGCGCCTCGACCAGATCATGCAGACCAAGACGTTGCGCGTGGGCACGCCCGGCGACTACCGCCCGTTCGCCATCAAGACCGATGCGGGCTACAGCGGCCACGACATCGACGTGATCGAGGCCATGGCCAAGGAAATGGGCGTGAAGATCGAATGGGTGCCGACCACCTGGCCCAATCTGATGCCCGACCTCAAGGCGAACAAGTACGACGTGGCCGTGGGCGGCATCACCCGCAACGTGGCACGCATAGGCCAAGCGAACATGCTCCCGGGCTACGCGCCTTTCGGCAAGGTGGCGCTGGTGCGCAAGGCCGACAAGGACAAATTCCAGACGCCCGAGAGCCTGAACCAGACCAGCGTGCGCGTGATCAAGAATCCGGGTGGCACGAACGAGACCTATGTGCTGCAGAACCTCACATCCGCACAGGTCAGCACGCACGACAAGAACGCCGAGATTCCCGCGCTGATCGCCGAAGGCAAGGGCGATGTGATGATCACCGAAACCTACGAGGCACTGCACTACGCACATGCCGAACCACGTCTTCATGCCGCGTTTCTCGAAAAGCCGCTCACGCCAGTGAACATGCTGGGCTTTCTTTTCCCAAGCGACGATGCGGACTACGCACGCGTGTTGCGCTTTACTTGGGAGCAGATCGACAACCGAGGTGGCTTGAAAGCAGCCGCTGGCAAGTGGCTGAAGTGAAGCAAAAAACAATCGACCCGACACTTACGAAAGAGAACTTGCATACACCGATGGCACAGCTGGCTCGTAAAATCGCGCGCAGTCGCGCCGTCATGCACCAAAGATTCTCTTTCATGTGATCGGCAGCATTTTGCAGATCACCGCATGAACCCGAGTCCCCAGATCGAACGTGAACGCCCCCCGCTGGGTGAACTCTCGCAATGGCAGCTGCTGCTGCAAGACATCGCGCTTTCGCTGCGCCAATGGCCGCTGTGGATGCACCTAGGGTGGCAGGATCTGCTGCGCCAATATCGACGTTCGTTTCTGGGACCGACCTGGATCGCCATCAATATGGCGATCTTCACAGCGGCATTCGGCTGGATCGGCGCACAGCTGTTCAAGCAGGACACGAAGTCCTACATCCCCTATTTCTGTCTCGGGAACATCTTCTTTGGGTTTCTCACGTCCATGTTCAACGATGGATGCAGAACCTACATCGATGCCGCACCATTCCTGAAACAAGCCTCCTATCCCAAGTTCACGTTCGTCTTTCGCGTAGTGTGGCGCAACCTGCTGCTGCTTGCGCACCAGATTCCCCTCATTCTCGTGGTGCTGTGGTATGGCGATCTGCTCGGCGGTGCGCTATGGCATGTCTGGCTCGCAGGATTGGTCTTAAGCACTCTCTGCGCCACCTTGGTGCTCGCCATTCTGGCCGCCATCGCCACGCGATTTCGCGACGTGCCGATGGTGGTAGCGAGCATCTTGCAAATCGCGTTCTTCATCACTCCCGTGATGTGGCAGTCGAGCCAGCTGAGCGCTTCGCGCGCGCATCTCATCACCGTGATTAATCCGCTGGCAGCGTGGCTGGAACTCATTCGCGCACCGCTGCTTGGAAAGATGCCGTCGAGCACTGCGTGGCTCACGGCAGGCATTGCGCTCGGTGTCCTGCTGTTGCTTTGCACGGCGATCTATCTTGCGGCACGTCGACGCATCAACTACTGGCTGTAAGCGAAGCATCCGCCATGAAGCCCTTCATTCAGCTCAGCAACGTCGATATCAGCTTTCCCGTTTTCGACGCCCAAAGCATCGGACTCATCAATACACTGGTGCGCTTCACTGGCATGCCACGCGGCAAATCATCTGCGGCAACTCCCATCCGAACCGTTCACGCGCTGCATGACATCAATCTCGAGCTCAAATCCGGTGATCGCATCGGCCTGATCGGACACAACGGCGCGGGCAAATCCACCCTTCTGCGCGTGCTCTCGGGTGTCTACGAACCCGTGCAGGGACATATTCGCCAGCATGGCAGCGTGTCTGCGCTCACCGACATCATGCTGGGCGTAGATGCCGAAGCGTCAGGCATGGACTTCATCATCACGCGCGGCATCGTGATGGGCTTGTCAAAACGCGAGGCATGTCATCTGATTGATGAAATCGGCGCCTTCACGGAGCTGACTGACCGGCTGCACATGCCCGTTCGCACCTACTCCACCGGTATGCTGCTCAAGTTGGCCTTTGCTGTGGCGACCACCGTCACCCCGGACATTCTGCTGATGGACGAGGTCGTTGGCGCCGGGGATGCCAAGTTTCAGGAGCGTGCGCAAAAGCGTTTGCACGACCTCATGTCGCGCGTGAGCATTCTCGTGGTCGCAAGCCACAACGAGCAGTTGCTCAAGTCGTTCTGCTCGCATGCATTGGTGCTCAGCCATGGCGGGATTGCTCATCGCGGCACTGTGGACGAATGCCTTGAGTACTATCACACGAACGGCTGAATGGCAGTTTTGCAAAACTCGAAAATCGGTGCGCCATTACGCACCGTTGAGTGCTACGCTTGCAATCAAATGTCACATAGCTGCAGGTTCCGGCGCTGGAGCCGAAAGCTTTCCCGCCACGCCTTGTGGCCATCTGCGCACGGCCATTGACCGCACATGAAAATACTCATAGCGATGTGTTGCATGCAGTACCGGACTGGTGCCGAACTGTTCGTGCGGGATATCGCGCTGGCCCTGCACCAACGTGGTCACAGCATCATCGTCTACTCACCCATCATGGGTGACATGGTTGACGAATTGCGCGCGGTCTGCATTGCCTGTGTGCCCGATTTGTCGCTGATCGCAGAAGCGCCGGACATCATCATCGGCAACACGCGCGATGAAACCGTGGCATGTCTCGCTCGCTTTCTTGCCGTCCCTGCCATTTCCATCTGTCACGACCGGACCGCGCCCCATGGACGCCCGCCGCTCTTCAGCCGGATTCGGCAGTACGTCGCGGTGGACGAAAACTGTGCCGAGCGGCTCTATCTGGAACACGGCATTGCGCGAGCGTCCATTGAGCTGGTATCCAATGGCGTGGATCTGGCGCGTTTCAAGCTGCGCGCGCCACTGCCGGAGAAGCCACTTCGCGCGGCTATTTTCAGCAACTACTCGACTGAGCATCAGGACACCAGAACGATTCGCGCAGCCTGTCTGTCTAACGGCATTTCGCTCGACGTGATCGGTGCAGGAATCGGCCAGCAGGCTCGCACCCCCGAAGACCTGCTCACCCAATATGACTTCGTGTTTGCCAAGGCCCGATGTGCCATGGAGGCCATGGCGGTTGGCTGCGCCGTCATTCTGTTCAATGAGAACATGGGAATGGCGGGCATGGTGAAAACCAGTCAGATCAAGGCATGGCAAGCTTGGAATTTCGGTCGCAGGCTTCTTCGAACGCCGGTGTCAGAAGCTCACGTCAGCGCCGCCATTAACGACTACAACGCCGCAGATGCGCAAAGGGTCAGCGAACACGTTCGCACTCACCTGTCCCTCGACGCCACTGCAGCGCAGCTCGAACGGATAGCTCTGCACACCTTGCAGGAAGAAACATCCCGCACCCCCCCTTCTCCCGAAGTCGAAATTCGCGAGTTCGCTCGTCATTGCGCGGACAACCTGCATCCTCTCGGTGTCGAATATCTGGCGGCGCAGACGGGTGTGATGCAAGAGAGAGTTGCAGCACGCGACGCCGTCATCCGGCAGTTGCAGGAACAGATGGCCGAGCTGTCGCAAAATCATGAAACGCGCCCCAATGAGATATGTGAAGCCAGTTCGCGTGAACTGGCAAACGCAATCAACCAGCTTTACGAACGCGAGCGCCACCTTCAGGCACTTCTTGCAAGCAGAAGTTGGCGCTTGACCGCACCACTGCGCTGGCTCGCCACAAGACTGGGTATGCAATGAACATCATGCTTTTGTGCAGCGACTCAAGCCTCACCGCAACCCCACGATGAAACCACTTCTGCTGATCGCGCATCCGGGACACGAGCTGCGCATTTTTCAATGGGTTTACCAAACCCGGCCACACGTGGTCGTGCTGACCAATGGAGACGGCTCCATCGGACAACCACGCCTTGAGCATTCGCGCCAGCTGCTGGACCCCATCGGCGTGCAGATTCGCGAAGACTGGCTCGCATCCGTGCCGGACTCCGGCATCTACAACGCCTTGCTGGGCACGGCACCGTCGCCTTTTCAGGCATGGCTTCGCTCATTGATCGACATCGGCATGCAGGGTCACTTCGATACCGTAGTCGCAGATCAGGCCGAGGGCTACAACCCCAGTCACGATCTTTGCAGGGTGATGGCGAACTGCCTCGTGCGGGCCTTGCGCCAATCAGGCAGATCCATCCGCAGTCTGGAGTTCCCGCTTATCGGCCACTCCTGCGATCCCGCCAGACAACATGAGGTGGAAGAAGAGGTCACGCTGACCGGTGCTGAACTGGCGCACAAACTCTCCATCATGCACCTCTACGCCAGCAGCACCAGCAAGACGCTGGAGCGAGAACTGCAGACCATGCTCGAGACTTTCGGGGAGGCATCGTTCGCACGGGAGTGCCTGTACCCCGCCGCACGTACACCTTACGAGTCCAACGAATTGCCACCAAACATGCCCGAATTCGAACGCATTGGCGAGGAGCGATTCAAGGCAGGCATCTACCGAAACGTGATTCGCACCAAGCACCTTCGGCAGTTGGCGCAGGACATGTTGAACAAGAACTGAAGTGACACGCGACATGCAGCACAAGACTCGCATCGCCATCATCGGCTACGGCCGCTTCGGCCGCGTGCACGCGATGAGGGCTCGCACACATCCCGCGTTCGACGTGGTGTGCGTCGTCGACCCCCAACCACATGCAAGACACGCTGCGCAGATTGCAGGATTCATGACCGTCGCACGTCTGCAGGACTTGCCACGTGGCGTGGAGGCGGCAGCAGTGGTCACACCCTACGAGACCCACGCCGAGATCGCCGTCACGCTGATGCGCATGGGCATTGACGTGCTCGTGGAAAAGCCTCTGGCAAGCACCGAGAGAGACATCGATGCGCTGCTGGATGCGGAGTGCGCCACGCGTCGCAAACTCTGCACCGGACATATCGAGCGCTTCAATCGACTCCTCAGCGCGCCGCTGTGGAGCGGCACACCTCACAGCATCGCATTCACACGCTGCTCAAGCCTGAGCGTGGGGGCGGGCTCCGTCGTGCTCGACCTGATGGTGCATGACCTCGACACTGCCTCTCTTCTGTTTGGACGCAAGGAAGAAGAAACGTTCGAGATCATCGGCGTGCAGAGACAATGCGGCACCGTGAATGCTCAAGTGCTCTTCTGTGGTTCACAGCTCAACTTGAGCGCGAGCCATGGAGCACACAAATCCAATGTTCACCTGTTGTGGCAGGACTTCGAGTCGCGCAATGAACTCTGCTTGAGATCGTCCGACACGGCAACAGGTATCGATGCGTTGAGTCTCCAATACACGGCATTCCACGAGTTGCTGTCTGGAGCACACTCTGAACGCCCCATTGCGAGTGCCTCGGAAGGTGCGATGGCGGCACGTCGGGCCATTGCCATCGAGTCTTGGTCATGAGCGTACCCTTCTTTCGCAGCCCATGGCAGACACGGGAGCTGGCAGAGCAGATGGGGCAACGCGTGACCGAGCTTCTGCAAAGCGGCCACTACATTCTGGGACCGCAGGTACAGCAGTTCGAACGTGCGCTTGCTGAGCACTTCTCCCATGACACGCAGGCAGTCGCTGTCAACTCGGGCACCGATGCATTGGTGCTTGCGCTTCAACTGCTCGGACTGAAGGCGGGCGACGAGGTCATTGTTCCTGCGGGCACCTTCATCGCGTGCTACGAAGCGATTGTCCGAGTTGCGGCAACACCCGTGCTGGTCGATTCTCTTGCTGACGATTTCCTCTGTAGCGCCGAGCAGATCGAGCGTCTCATCACACCGCGCACACGTGCCGTGCTCGCTGTGCCATTGTTCGGAGATTCAAGCGCTACGCCCGCCATCGCGCAACGTTGCCAAAAGCACGATCTCGCGCTCATCGAAGACATTGCACAAGCACTGGGTGCTCACACTCGTGACACCAACGGGCGCTGCCAGCAAGCGGGCACGATGGGTGACATCAGTACCGCGAGCTTCTACCCCACTAAAACGTTGGGCGCGGCGGGTGACGCTGGTGCTGTGATCAGCTCGCGTGCTGACCTCCTGGAAAGGGCACGCGCACTGCGTAACCATGGCCGTGCCGGAGCCTTCCACAGTGAGGTGGGATTCAACAGCCGCATGGATGAATTGCAGGCGATGGTGCTGGCGGAAGGAATCGCAAGACTGGAATCCTGGCTGCAAGAGCGCCGCTCCATCGCAGCGCAGTATCTGCAACATCTGGCTGGCGTTTCCGACGTCACCTTGCCGCATCAACGTGAGGGCCACGCGTGGAACTATTTTGTCCTGCGAAGCCATCGCCGTGAAGCGCTGAAAGAGGCTCTGGCACGACGCGGCATCGACACACGCATCTACTACGACCCACCCATCCACCAACAGCCGAGCTATCTGCAGCGCTATGCTCCGATTGTGCTGCCGAACGTCGAAAGTCATTCTCGGCAGGCACTGGCGTTGCCGCTCTTTCCTGGAATGACAGCGTCGGAAATCGAGCAAGTGGTGGAAGCTGTACACGCGGCTTCCAATACTCTTTGCCAATAACATGCCACACCACTCAAACGACAAACTGAGGGAGCACATATGAACAATCAAACGCCACGCCCATCGACCGCACCGGAGGTTGGTGAATGGCAGTTTTCGGGCACCAAGGACGTACAAACGACTTGCGCCGACTGGAGTCTGGCAAGCGTTGGAAACATTCAGGGCGTGGAACTCAAGCTGATCACCAATGTACTGACGGACGACGGCACGCTCACCGAAATCTATCGCAAGGACTGGCGATTGGATGATCTGCCTGTGGAGCAGATTTTTCAGAAGATCATGTCACCCGGCAGCATTTCGGCTTGGCATGCCCATCGCCAGGCCACGGATCGCCTGTTCTGCGGATACGGCCGCGTCAAGGTGATTCTGTATGACGCGCGCAAGCATTCACCGACTCTGGGCCTCCTGTCCATTCATCGCCTTGCGATTGAGCGCCCCTCCCTGCTCATCGTTCCGCCGGGTGTCTGGCATGGCGTACAAGCCGTATCCGATTCGCCGGCCATCGTCATCAACGCCGTCGACATTGCGTATTCATACGAAGACCCCGATCACTGGCGCCTGCCCTCTAACTCCGCCGAAATCCCGTACCAGTTCAAGCATCGCGCGTGAGCACATCGGCCGGATCGCCCATGCCCCGCGTCTCCATCATCATGGCGGCCTATGGGCGGCCACATCTGTTGAGATGGGCAATAGAGTCCATTCAGAATCAAACCGTCACGGACTGGGAGCTGCTGGTGGTGTCCGACGCCTGCCCGCTGGGAACGGCCGAGACGGCTCAGGCATTGGCAGACGCAGACCATCGCATCCGCGTCATCCAGATGACCCGCAATTGGGGCGAACAATCCGGCCCTAACAATGTGGGGCTTGCCCGATCATGCGCACCGCTGGTTGCATTTCTCAATCAGGACGACCTCTGGTTTCCAGACCACCTGGAAGTGCTGATCGACTGGATCGACGCCGCCGGAGCGGACATTGCTGTGGGTGCGAGCGCACACGTGGGTTTTGCTCCCGATGGGGATATGAGGCGCTGCCCCAGCGGTTTGGCCGGAATGGGCGACAACGGAGCGTACTGCCCCGTCAAGACTTTTTCGCCGATGTCCGCATGGTTGGTGAAAAGGCACTGCTTTGAACGCATCGGAGTGCTTCCACGCGCTGCTGAATGCGTTGCCGAGTCGTCGCAAACCTGGCTGTTCAGGGCATGGAAACGCAAGCTGAAAATAGCCACAGCAACCGAACTCACCTGCCTGATCTTCTCTTCGGGCAGTCGCGCCAATTCCTACCTGAATGGGGACAGTCGGGAGCAGGCGTATTTCGGTGAGCAGATCCACAGCAATCCCTATCTGCGCTCACGTATTCTTGCCCATGCCAGTCCAAGTTATTGCCCCGAATCCAATCCGCGCAAGGAGTTCTTCAAGTTTCACTTCAAGAAGCTGCAAGCCCATCTGGGCTTGTTTCCTCGCGCCTTGGAATTCTGGTTCAAACATGACCGACGATCTGGCGACTACATACACCATCTGAGGTCGATACGTGGTCTTGCCGACCATGCGGCAAAGACATCAAACTATTCGCAGGTTCTGCGCCGTCGCTGGATCAATCGCAACTGTCTCTATGAAGCGGGAACGCGCATCGACTGCTGCGAAGGCGGCCAGGCTGAACGACATCTGGGCGATGGCTGGTGTCTCGCTGACGATATCGGCTGCCTCATGCATGCGACAACGGTCGGAGTGCACTTTCGCCTTCAAGGACAGAATGTGCGGGCAACGCGCCTCGTCACCCTGTGGCAACTACCGCCGGGAGCGATTCTCTATGCAGGAGTGAACGGCACAGGCATTGCGCTTGCGAGTGCTGTCGAATCCAACGAACTGTCAGGAGCGGCCGAATGGGTCTGGGAACTTCCGGCCGATGCCAATGCAACGACTCGAATACTGAACTTTGAAATCCACTCACCCACGCCCGGCTGTCGGCTGGTTCGGATGCGCCTGGAATAACGTGAAAAGTTCAAGCGAAACGCTTACTGCAACGTTTTCTTGGCCGACTCCGGCAGCACGAACGGCATGACGTCGATACCCTCCTCCAGCAGTTCCGCTGTTTCCTCGGCCGAGGCCTGACCGCGGATGCCACGTTCGGGGGCGTCGCCGTAGTGAATGCGGCGGGCTTCCTGAGCAAAGCGTTCGCCCACGTTTTCGGTGTTGGCGATGACGTGACGGGCGGCACGCAGCCACGCATCCTGCAACTGGGATTGCAGTTCGGCGGGCAGCGGCGCGGGGCGGTTGCTCACGTCGTGCTGCGGTGCTTGAGGCTCCTCGCTGGGCTTGCCCTGCTGTGCTGACTTTGGTTCTGCCGAAGACGAACGCAGGTTCAGACGTGGAGCGCTCAAGCCCTTGCGGATATGGGAGCTGCCGCACATGGGGCATTGCACGAGGGCGCGCTCCATCTGGGACTGAAAGTCTTCTTCAGAGGCGAACCAGCCTTCAAAGCGGTGGTCGGCATCGCAAAGCAGATCAAGCACCTTCATATCGGAGGATCAATCAATCAACAGCAGTCAACAAAGTGGGGCACGGGTTGATGATGCATCGTCGCGCTGGCAAAGCACATCAAGAGGCGCATGGTAGCGCCAAATGCGTCAGCCGCGGCGACGCATCAAATAGCGGTACACGAAGCCCGGGAATGCGAGCGTAAGGAACAGTGTGCCGGTGATCGCGTAGAACTCCCAGCCTTGTGGGGAATTCTGGCCCGCGCGGCGCTCGAGCAGCATGGCCACGGCGCCGACGATGAGATAGAGCACCACCAGTTCGAGCAGGCGAATGGCGAAGGGCTTGTTTGCGCCCTTGGACTTGGGAAGCGGCCCCACGAGCATGAGGCGCTGAGAAAGGAAGGGCCAGTTGGCGGCGGCGAACGCCGCCAGAATCACGAGCCAGATTGCAGCTGTCTGTGACATGCGGCCTCTTCCTTTTCTTGGTTTGCTTCAGTCGATCAGGTGGCCAGTGCGCGCACGATGGCATCGGCGCACAGGCTCATCAGGCCGCCGGGCAACAGGCCCAGCACCAGCAGCGCTGCGGCGTTGAGCGTGAGCACGGTGCGCACGTCCATCGGAGCGGACACGCTCGTGGCGGTGAGCGGCTTGTCGAAGTACATGACCTTCACGACGCGCAGGTAGTAGAACGCACCGATCAGCGACATGATCACGGCGAACACAGCCAGAGCGATGTGCGAGGTGGCACCCGACGAAATCAGCGCCTGCAGCACCGACAGCTTGGCGTAGAAGCCCACCAGCGGAGGAATACCGGCCATGGAGAACAGGCAGATCGCCATCACGCCGGCGTACAGCGGGCTGCGTTGGTTCAGGCCTGCGAAGTCGGAGATTTCTTCGCTTTCGAAACCGTCACGTGCCAGCAGCAAGATCACGCCGAAGGCGGCCAGCGTGGTCAGCACATAGGTCACCACGTAGAACATGGCGGCGCTGTAGGCGTTCTCGACAGCGTTGGCGTCCACGTTGCCGTGGATGACGCCGGACATCAGGCCGAGGAGCACGAAGCCCATCTGCGAGATGGTCGAATAGGCCAGCATGCGCTTGATGTTGGTCTGCATCAGACCGGCGAGGTTACCAATGAGCAGCGAGCAGACCGC
Organism: Diaphorobacter sp. HDW4A; assembly: GCF_011305995.1. Lineage (GTDB taxonomy): Bacteria > Pseudomonadota > Gammaproteobacteria > Burkholderiales > Burkholderiaceae_C > Diaphorobacter_A. Next base: position 3,599,233 of record NZ_CP049910.1, read on the forward strand.
CATCACCATCAGCATCTGTTGCCAGTCGAAAGCGAGCGGCAGCAGGCCATCGACCAGAAGACGCATGGTCATGCCGAAGGCGGCGAGCTTGGGGGCGCTACCGATCATCAGCGTGATCGACGTAGGCGCGCCTTGGTAGACGTCAGGCACCCACATGTGGAAAGGCACGACACCGAGCTTGAAGCCCAGACCGGCCACCACGAACACCGTACCGAACACGAGGACCTGATGACGGATCTGACCACCGTTGATCGCCTGGAACACCTGACCGATGTCGAGCGAACCGGTGGCGCCATAGATCATCGACAGACCGTAGAGCAGGAAACCCGAAGCCATCGCGCCGAGCACGAAATACTTCATGGCGGCTTCGACCGATTGCGAATGGTCGCGGCGCAGTGCCACCAGCGCGTAGCTGGCCAGAGTCAGCAGTTCGAGGCCGAGGTAGATGACCAGGAAGTTGTTGGCGCCGATCATCACGAACATGCCCAGCAGCGCGAGCAGCGAGAGCGTGAACATTTCACCGCCGCGCAGCATATCGCGGTCGGCGGCGTAGGGACGGCCATAGACCATCGTGACCATCATCGCCACGGCGGCGAAGCACTTGAGCCAGCTGCCCATGGCGTCGGAGACCACCATGTTGCCCCAGCCGTAGAACGTGGTGCCGTTGCGGGCATACATGGCTTCGAGCACGGCCACGACGAGCAGCGTGAGCAGCGTGAGGATGTAGGTTGGAGTACGGCCTTTGCTTTTGACGCCCAGGTCGACCAGCGCAATCACGCAGGCCATGACCAGGAGGACGATCTCCGGATAAATTGCCAGCCAGCTGATGTTGTCAATCATTTCTTATCTCTCAATCCAGTCTGGTCAGTTCAATTTCGACTGCGCGACGTGCTTGATCAGCTCGGCAACCGAAACGTCCATCACATCGGTGAATGGCTTCGGATACAGACCCATGTACAGCACGGCAATCGCCAAAATGCCCAACACCAGGAACTCGCGGCAACTGATGTCCTTGAGCTTGGCGACGTGGTCGTTGCCCACCGGACCCAGGTACACGCGCTTGTACATCCACAGGGTGTAGGCAGCGCCGAAGATCAGTGCCGTGGCGGAGCCAAGGCCGATCCAGAAGTTGTATTGCACGGCACCCAGAATCACCATCCACTCACCGACGAAACCAGCGGTTGCGGGCAGACCGCAGTTGGCCATGGCGAACAGCAGTGCGAACGCGGCGAACTTGGGCATGGTGTTGACCACGCCGCCGTAGGCCGAGATCTCACGCGAGTGGACGCGGTCATACAGCACCCCGATGCACAGGAACATCGCGCCGGACACGAAGCCGTGGGCAATCATCTGCACGATGCCGCCGGAGATGCCGAGGTTGTTGAAGATGAAGAAGCCCAACGTCACGAAACCCATGTGGGCAACGGACGAGTAAGCCACCAGTTTCTTCATGTCGCGCTGGACCAGCGCCACCACGCCGACGTAGATCACGGCAATCAGCGACAGCGTGATCATGAGCCAGGCCCATTCGCGCGCGGCATCGGGAGCGATCGGCAGCGAGAAGCGCAGGAAACCATAGGCACCGAGCTTCAGCATGATCGCAGCCAGCACAGCGGAGCCGCCGGTAGGTGCTTCCACGTGCACGTCTGGCAGCCAGGTGTGCACCGGGAACATCGGCACCTTCACCGCGAAAGCGGCGAAGAAGGCAAAGAACAGCAGCGTCTGGGCCTTGCCCGACAGAGGCAGTTGGTGCCATGTGGCGATGTCGAAGCTGCCGCCCGAAGCGTTGTAAAGGTAGATCAACGCGATCAGCATCAACAGCGAACCGAACAACGTGTACAGGAAGAACTTGAACGCGGCGTAGATACGGTTCGGACCGCCCCAGATGCCGATGATCAGGTACATCGGAATCAGTGTGGCTTCGAAGAACACATAGAACAGAATGCCGTCCAGTGCCGAGAACACGCCGATCATGATGCCCGAGAGGATCAGGAACGAAGCGAAGTACTGGTTCACGCGCTCGGTGATGTTCTCCCACGAGGCGATCACCACGATCACGGTGATGAAGGCTGTCAGCGGAACGAACCAGAAGCTCAGGCCATCCACGCCCAAGTGGTAATGCACATTGAAGCGCTCGATCCACATGGCCTTTTCAACGAACTGCGCAGCCGCAGTCGTGTTGTCGAAACCGGAGAACATGGGCAGCGTGACCGCCAGCCCGACCAGTGCACCGATCAGCGCGATCCAGCGCACCATAGGTGCTTGGGAATCACGCCCGAAGAAGAGCAGCAGAACGCCAAAGGCGATCGGTGCCCAGATTGCAAGACTCAACAAACCCATTTTTATATTTCTCCTACTACTTGTTGAGCCACACGAAGTACGTCATGAGCGCGAACACACCCAGGATCATGACCAACGCGTAGTGATAGAGATAACCCGTCTGCCAGCGGCGTGCCAGCTGACCGAGCTTGGCCATCAGCTTCCAGGAACCATTGACGACAGCGCCGTCGATGATGGCCTGATCGCCAACCTTCCAGAACACGGTACCGAATGCGCGAGCGCCACGGGCGAAGATGTTTTCGTAGACCCAGTCCACGCCGTACTTGCCTTCCAGAACCTGGTAAAGACCAATGCTCTTGGAGATCGACATGATCTTGGCAGGAATGGCAGGCCAGACCATGTAGAACAGATAGGCTGTCACCACACCGGCCAGAGCCAGCCAGAACGGCGCTGCGGTGAAACCGTGCAGAGCCATGGAAACCCAGTCGTGGATCTCGTGGCGCAGCTCGGCCATCGCGTGGTGCTTGCTTTCGTCGACGAAGATCACGCCCTTGAAGAAGTCACCCAGCACCATCGGGGCCAGCGCCATCGCGCCGATCACCACCGAAGGAATGGCCAACAGCATCAGTGGGCCAGTCACCACAAGCGGCGACTCATGCGGCTTGGCATCGTGGCCATGGCCGTGGTGGTCGTCATGTGAGTGATGGTCGTCGTGGTGCGCATCGGGGTTCTGGTCGTAGCGCTCCTTGCCGTGAAAGACGATGAAGTACAGACGGAACGAGTAGAACGCCGTGATGAACACACCGGCCAGCACCGCGAAGTTGGCGAAGCCAGCTGCAGGCAGGTTGGAGGCGTGCACCGCTTCGATGATCGCGTCCTTGGAGTAGAAGCCCGAGAAGAACGGTGTGCCGATCAGCGCGAGGTTGCCCAAGAGGAAGGTGATCCAGGTGATCGGCATGTACTTGCGCACGCCGCCCATCCAGCGGATATCCTGATTGTGGTGCATGCCCATGATGACGGAACCTGCGCCAAGGAACAGCAGTGCCTTGAAGAACGCGTGCGTCATCAGGTGGAACACGGAGACCGAGTAGGCCGACACGCCCAGAGCGATGGTCATGTAGCCCAGCTGCGAAAGCGTGGAGTACGCGATCACGCGCTTGATGTCGTTCTGGATGATGCCCAGGATACCCATGAACAGCGCCGTGATGGAGCCGATCACGACGATCAGGTTGAGCGCCACATCCGACATTTCATAGAGCGGCGACATGCGCGAGACCATGAAGATGCCGGCCGTCACCATGGTGGCGGCGTGGATCAGCGCGGAGATGGGGGTAGGACCTTCCATCGAATCGGGCAGCCATGCGTGCAACGGGAACTGGGCCGACTTGCCCATCGCGCCCACGAACAGGCAGATGGCGGTCACCGTGACCAGCAGCCAGCCGGTGCCAGGCAGCGTGGTGTTCTGCAGCTCGGGCAGCTTGGCGAAGATTTCCGAGTAGTTCAGCGTGCCGGTATAGGCGGCGATCAGGCCGATGCCGAGGATGAAGCCGAAGTCACCCACACGGTTGACCAGGAAGGCCTTCATGTTGGCGAAGATCGCGGATTCCTTCTTGTAGTAGAAGCCGATCAGCAGATACGACACCAGACCCACGGCTTCCCAGCCGAAGAACAGCTGCAGCAGGTTGTTGGCCATCACCAGCATCAGCATGGAGAAGGTGAACAGCGAGATGTACGAGAAGAAGCGGTCGTAGCCGTCGTCTTCCGCCATGTAGCCCATGGTGTAGATGTGAACCATCAGCGACACGAAGGTCACGACGCACATCATCATCGCGGTGATGCTGTCGATCAGGAAACCGACTTCCATCTTCAGACCACCCACCTGCATCCAGGTGTAGATGGTCTGGTTGAACGTGGCGCCTTCGAAGACGACCTGCTTGAACACATAAGCGGACAGCAGGAACGACAGCAGCACACCCAGAATCGTCAGCGAACTGCTGCCGGTACGGCCGATTTTGTTGCCGCCAAAAGCGGTGCCCCAGATACCCGCCAAGGCTGAGCCGACCAGCGGTGCCAAGGGCACTGCCAGCAGCATTGATGCATTAAGGGTTTGACTCATTCTTCAGAACCTTTGTTATGCGCCTCAACCCTTGAGGGTGTCGAGCTCTTCAGCGTTGATGTTGCGGTTGTTGCGGAACAGCAGCACCAGAATCGCCAGACCAATGGCCGACTCCGCGGCAGCCACAGTCAGGATGAAGAACACGAATACCTGGCCATGCATGTCGCCGAGGTAATGGGAGAACGCGACGAAATTCATATTGACGGCCAGAAGCATCAGCTCGATGGCCATCAGCAGAACGATGAGGTTCTTGCGATTGAGGAAAATGCCCACCACCGACATGGCGAACAACATGGCGCCCAGTGCCAGAAAGTGACCCAAAGTCAAAGTCATTATTTCTTCTCCTCTGCTGCGGGTTCAGCTTCTGGCGCAGCAGGTGCGACAGGCTTTTGCACAGCGTCCATCTTCACAACCTTCAGACGGTCGGAAGCACGCACGCGGATCTGTTCGGAAGCGCTGGTGGCCTTGCTGTCCTTGCGTTGACGCAGGGTCAGCGCAATCGCGGCAATCATCGCGACCAGCAGAATCACGGCAGCAATTTCAATCGGGTACAAATACTCGGTGTAGAGCAGCTTGCCCAGTTCCTTGGTGTTCGAGTAAGGAATCACCTTGCCCGCAGCGTCCAGCACCACGGCCGCCGCCTTGGGCTCTTCCATGCCGCGGAAACCGCTCATCAGCACCGCGCCCATTTCGAAGGCGACCAGTGCGCCAATGAAGGCGGCCAGCGGGAAGTGCCGCCAGAAGCCCTGACGCACGGTGTCGATGTTGATGTCCAGCATCATCACCACGAACAGGAACAGCACCATCACGGCGCCGAGGTACACGAGCACCAGAGCGATGCCGAGGAATTCAGCCTTGAGCAGCAGCCAGATGGCAGCCGCCTGCGAGAAGGCCAGAATCAGATTGAGCACGGCGTGAACAGGGTTGCGCGCAGTGATCACCCGGAAGGCTGCAAACAGCAGCACTGCCGAGAACAGGTAGAAAAAGGCGGTTTTGGCGTCCATGAATCGAATCTTCTTTTCTAGATCAAGGAGCCGCCTCAGCGGTACTTGGCATCTGCTGCCTTGTTGGCAGCGATTTCGGCTTCATAACGATCACCCACGGCCAGGAGCATGTCCTTGGTGTAGTACAGATCGCCACGCTTTTCGCCGTGGTATTCGAAGATGTGCGTTTCAACGATGGAGTCCACCGGGCAGCTTTCTTCGCAGAAGCCGCAGAAGATGCACTTGGTCAGATCGATGTCGTAGCGCGTGGTGCGGCGCGAGCCGTCATCCCGCACATCCGATTCGATGGTGATGGCCATTGCCGGGCAAACGGCTTCGCAGAGCTTGCAGGCAATGCAACGCTCTTCGCCATTGTCGTAACGGCGCAGGGCGTGCAGGCCACGGAAACGCGGCGAGAGTGGCGTCTTCTCTTCAGGGAACTGCACCGTGATCTTGCGACGGAAGGTGTAACGGCCAGTCAGGGCCATGCCCTTGGCGAGTTCCCAGAGCATGAAGCTCTTGAAGAAATCCTTGATGGAGAAATTAGACGCAGGAGCAGTCACGGTAGTCATTCTTGTCCCCGCTTATTTCCAGATATTCCATGGCGACAGGAGCCAGGCGGCAATCACGAGCAGCCAGATCAACGTCACAGGGATGAAGATCTTCCAGCCCAGACGCATGATCTGGTCATAGCGGAAGCGCGGGAAGGTAGCGCGGATCCAGATGAACATGGACACCACGAGGAAGGTCTTGATCGCCAGCCAGATCCAGCCGGGGATGAAGCCGAGGAAGTCGAACGGTGGCAACCAGCCGCCGAGGAACATGATCACGGCGAGGATCGACACGAGCCACATGCTGGCGTATTCCGCCAGGAAGAAGACCGCGAAGCCCATGCCCGAGTACTCGACCATGTGACCGGCCACGATTTCCGCTTCGCCTTCCACCACGTCAAACGGGTGGCGGTTCGTTTCGGCGACCGAGGAGATCAGGTAGACGATGAAGATCGGGAACAGCGGCAGCCAGTTCCACGACAGGAAGCTTGCGCCCATGCTGGCGAACTGGCCTTGCGATTGACCGGCGACGATCTCGGTCAGGTTCATCGAACCGGAGACCATGATCACCACCAGGAAGCAGAAGCCCATGGCGATTTCGTAGGACACCATCTGTGCCGACGCGCGCAGCGCACCGAGGAAGGCATACTTGGAGTTCGAAGACCAGCCGGCGATGATCACGCCATAGACTTCGATCGAGGTGATCGCCATGATCAGCAGCAGACCTGCGTTCACGTTCGCCAGAGCGACATCGGGAGCGAAGGGAATCGCCACCCATGCGGCCAGCGCCGGCATGATCGCCATCAGCGGGCCCAGATAGAACAGGCCCTTGGCCGCAGCGGTCGGCTGGATCAGTTCCTTGGTCATCAGCTTCAGGCCATCGGCCAGAGGCTGGAGCAGACCCATGGGGCCCACGCGGTTGGGTCCGAAGCGGATCTGCATGAAGCCGAGCAGCTTGCGCTCCCACAGTGTGAGGTAGGCCACGGCGCCCATCAGCGGAGCGACGATGCAGACGATCTTGAGGAGGATCCAGAGCACCGGCCACACCACGGCCGTCCACCAGCTCGTGCTGATGGCGTTCAGGCCGCCGTTGTAGATTGCGTCGATCATTGCGCGGCTCCCTTCAGTGCTGCGCGACCGTCAGCAGTCAGTTGCAGCGATGGCGCACGGCGCACCAGGCTGTCCAGTTGGTAGATGCTGGCAACGCAAGGCTCGCCTGCAGCAGCGTTGGCAGCCTGCAAGGGGGCGGATGTCGCGTTGTTCAACAGCTCGACGGGCACCTGCGTCACTTCACCGGATTGCTTGCCCGTGATGCGGGTGAGCACGTCTTGCGAGGTTTCGTAGTTCATGTCAGCCAGGCCCATCAGGTTGCCCAGAACGCGCAGCACCTTCCACGCGGGACGTGCATCGCCAGCAGGCTTGACCACGGCGTGGAAGCTCTGCACACGGCCTTCTGCGTTCACGAACGTGCCAGCGGTTTCGCTGAACGGCGTGATCGGCAGCAGCACGTCGCTGAAGTCCAGATTGGTCTTGAACGGGCTCATGGTCACGACCATTTGTGCGTTGTTCAGACCGGCCTTGCCAGCGGCGGAATCGAACTCTGGTTCGGTGTTCAGCAGCAACACGGCCTTCAGGGCGCCTTGCAGCATCTGGCCTGCGTTCAGACCACCTTGCTGCGGCTGGGCCTTGACCCATTGCGCGCCGACGGTGTTGGCTGCTTCGGTCAGGTAGCCGACAGAAGCACCAGTGTTCTCGCCGATCCACTTGGCCAGAGCCAGCAGGCTCGACGCATTGGCGTGGTGAGCAGCAGCGTTGCCCAGCAGAATCGCCTTGCGCTCGCCGGACAGCAGCGAGGCCGCCACGGCGCGTGCACCTTCGCTCACGCTGTCCACGGCGACGGGAGTTGGCATGGACTTCTCGGCGGCGACGGCGGCGACCACTTGCGCCAGCGCATCGGTCCACATCGCGGCAGGAGCGACGATGGCTTGCGAGACGGGCATGGCCCAGTCGTAGACCTTGGCGTTGATCGCGTTGACCGCGCAGCCCTTGCGGGTGGCCTGACGAATACGCTGTGCGAACAGCGGATGGTCCTTGCGCAGGTTAGAGCCGACGATCAGCACCGACTGCAGCGTCGACAGCGAGGCGATCGATGTGCCCAGCCATTGCACGCCTTCGCTCTTGGCGAATTCGGCGTTGCGCAGACGGTAGTCGATGTTGTCGCTGCCCACGCCGCGCATCAGAGCGCCGGCCAGATACAGCTCTTCGAGCGTGCTGTGCGGGCTCACCAGAGCGCCGATGCTGTTCGCACCGTGGTCGTTCTTGATGCCGCGCAGGCCGTTAGCCACGTATTCGAGGGCAGTCTGCCAGTCAACTTCCTTCCACTCGCCGCCCTGCTTGAGCATGGGCTTGGTGAGGCGGTCATCGCTGTTCAGCGCTTCGTACGAGAAGCGGTCGCGGTCGGCGATCCAGCATTCGTTGACGTCTTCGTTCTCGAGCGGAACGACGCGCATGACCTTGTGGTTCTTGACCTGAACGATCAGGTTCGAGCCAGTCGAATCGTGCGGCGACACCGACTTACGGCGCGACAGTTCCCAAGTACGGGCGCTGTAGCGGAAGGGCTTGCTGGTGAGCGCACCGACCGGGCAGATGTCGATCATGTTGCCCGAGAGTTCGGAGTCGATCGTATCGCCCACGACCGTAGTGATTTCGGAATGCTCGCCACGATGGATCATGCCCAGCTCCATCACGCCAGCCACTTCCTGGCCGAAACGCACGCAGCGTGTGCAATGGATGCAGCGGCTCATTTCCTGCATGGAAATCAGCGGACCGACATCCTTGACGGGAACGACGCGCTTTTCTTCTTCGTAGCGCGAACCGCTGCCGCCGTAACCGACGGCCAGATCCTGCAGCTGGCACTCGCCGCCCTGATCACAGATCGGGCAATCCAGCGGGTGATTGATCAGCAGGAATTCCATCACCGATTGCTGGGCCTTGATGGCCTTGTCGCTTTTGGTGCGGACAATCATGCCCTGCGTCACCGGGGTGGCGCAGGCAGGCATCGGCTTGGGAGCCTTTTCAACATCCACAAGGCACATGCGGCAGTTGGCCGCAATGGACAGCTTCTTGTGGTAGCAGAAGTGTGGAATGTAGGTACCGGCCTTCTCGGCGGCATGCATGACCATGCTGCCTTCCGATATCTCTACCTTCTTACCGTCCAGTTCAATTTCAACCATATTGTTTTCTCGCGATCCGGCGGCTTATGCAGCCTGCTTGGAAGCGTTCTGGATCTTCGCTTCAAACTCGTGACGGAAGTGCTTGATCATGGCGCGCACCGGCATCGCTGCCGCATCGCCGAGCGCACAGATCGTGCGGCCCATGATGTTGAGTGACACCGAATCCAGCAATTCGATATCTTCCGGACGGCCTTCGCCGTGCTGAATGCGATTGACCACGCGCCACAGCCAGCCCGTGCCTTCGCGGCAAGGTGTGCACTGTCCGCACGATTCGTGGGAATAGAAGTACGACAGACGCAGCAGGCTCTCGACCATGTCGCGCGAGTCGTCCATCACGATCACGGCACCCGAGCCCAGCATCGAGCCGGCCTTGGAGATGGAATCGTAGTCCATCGTGCATTGCATCATGATGTCAGCGGGCAGCACGGGAGACGACGATCCACCGGGGATCACGGCCTTGAGCGTGCGACCGGTGCGCACACCGCCCGCGAGCTCGAGCAGCTTGCTGAATGGCGTGCCCATCGGCACTTCGAAGTTGCCGGGGTTGTTCACGTCACCGCTCACCGAGAAGATCTTGGTGCCGCCGTTGTTGGGCTTGCCACATTCGAGATACGCCTGACCACCATGGCGGATGATCCATGGCACGGCTGCGAATGTTTCGGTGTTGTTGATGGTCGTCGGCTTACCGTACAGACCGAAGCTGGCCGGGAACGGTGGCTTGAAGCGCGGCTGGCCCTTCTTGCCTTCGAGCGACTCGAGCAACGCAGTTTCTTCACCGCAGATGTAGGCACCGAAACCGTGGGCCGCATGCAGCTGGAAGCTGAAGTTGCTGCCCATGATGTTGTCGCCGAGGAAACCGGCTGCACGGGCTTCTTCCAGAGCCGCTTCGAAGCGGTCATACACCTGGAAAATCTCGCCGTGGATGTAGTTGTAGCCCACCGTGATGCCCATCGCATACGCGGCAATGATCATGCCTTCAATGACGATGTGGGGATTGAACATCAGGATGTCGCGGTCCTTGCAGGTACCGGGCTCGCCCTCGTCCGAGTTGCAGACAAGGTGCTTCTGGCCAGGGAACTGGCGGGGCATGAAGCTCCACTTCAGACCCGTAGGGAAGCCAGCGCCGCCGCGACCACGCAGGCCGCTTTCCTTCATGGTGGCAATCACCTGGTCTTGCGTCAGACCTTCGCCGCCATCCTTGCCGAGGAGCTTGCGCAAAGCGACGTAGCCGCCGCGCGCTTCGTAGTCCTTGATGGACCAGTTGCTACCATCCAGACCTGCATAGATCTGCGGGTTGATGTGGCGGTCGTGAAAGCAGGTCTCGACACCCGAGGATGCGAACTTGTTCAGAACTGCATTGGCTGCTGCGTTCATCATGCCTTGCCCTCCGCGGCCTTCAGGTCAGCGATCAACTCGTCGAGTTTGTCGTTGCTCATGAAGCTGCACATGTGGCGGTCGTTCACCAGCATCACGGGCGAATCGGCGCACGCACCGAGGCATTCCGATTGCTGCAACGTGAACATGCCGTCGGCCGTGGTCTCACCCATCTTCACGCCGAGCTTGTGCTCGAGGTGGTGCAACGCCTTGTAGCCGTCGCGCAGCTGGCATGGCAGGTTGGTGCACACGTTGAGCTTGTACTTGCCGACGGGCTGCTGGTTGTACATGTTGTAGAACGTGGTGACTTCATGCACCGCGATCTCGGGCATGCCCAGTACGTCGGCGATCACCGCCTCGCTCTCGGCACTCACCCAGCCCTGTTCCTGCTGAACGATGGACAGGCACGCCATGACGGCGGACTGCTTCTGGTCAGCCGGGTACTTGGCCACCTCACGCGCAAAGCGTTCTTTGGTCGCTTCGGTAATCATCGGTCAACGTCTCCAAACACGATGTCCAGGGTGCTCAGCACCATCACAGCATCGGCCAGCATGTGGCCGCGGCACAGTTCGTCCATGGCGGACAGATGTGCGAATCCTGGTGGACGGATCTTCAGGCGATAAGGCTTGTTGGCTCCATCGCTGATCAGGTAAATGCCGAACTCGCCCTTGGGGTGTTCGACGGATGCGTAGGCTTCGCCTTCCGGCACGTGGAAACCTTCGGTGAAGAGCTTGAAATGGTGGATCAAGTCCTCCATATTGCTCTTCATGCCTTCACGGTCTGGCGGTGCAATCTTGTTGTTGTCCGTAATGACAGGGCCGGGGTTCGCCTTGAGCCAGTCCACGCACTGCTTGACGATGCGGTTGGACTCGCGCATTTCGGCCACGCGCACCAGATAACGGTCATAGCAGTCGCCCTTGGTGCCGACCGGCACGTCGAAATCCATGCGGTCATAGACTTCGTAGGGCTGCGTCTTGCGCATGTCCCAGGCCACGCCGGATGCACGCAGCATCGGGCCGGTCAGGCCGAGGTTCATCGCGCGCTCTGCGGTCACCACGCCGATGTCCACATTGCGCTGTTTCCAGATGCGGTTGTCGGTGAGCAGCGTCTCGTACTCGTCGCAGTTCTTGGGAAAACGTGCGGTGAAATCGTCGATGAAGTCAAGCAGCGTGCCCTGACGGTTCTTGTTGATTTCCTCGATCGCACGGGCGTTGCGGATCTTGCTCGCCTTGTACTGCGGCATCGATTCGGGCAGGTCGCGGTAGACGCCGCCCGGACGGAAGTACGCAGCGTGCATGCGCGCGCCGGACACGGCCTCGTACATGTCCATCAGGTCTTCACGTTCGCGGAATGTGTAGATCAGGATGGTGGAGCTGCCCGCATCGTTGCCCGAGGAACCCAGCCACATCAGGTGATTCATGATGCGGGTGATTTCGGAATACATCACGCGGATGTACTGCGCGCGGATCGGCACTTCAATGCCAAGCAGCTTCTCGATGGCGAGGCAATAGGCATGCTCGTTGCACATCATCGAGCAGTAATCCAGCCGGTCCATGTAGGGCAGCGACTGGATGTAGGTCTTGCTCTCGGCAAGCTTCTCGGTTGCGCGGTGCAGCAGACCGATGTGGGGGTCGGCACGCTGCACGACTTCACCGTCCAGCTCCAGCACCAAGCGCAGCACACCGTGCGCGGCCGGGTGCTGCGGACCAAAGTTCAGGGAATAGTTCTTGATTTCAGCCATGTTCTTCCGTCAAAAAGGCGCCCAAGGCGCCTCTCAGTGCAGGCCTCCGTATTTGTCTTCCCGGATGATGCGCGGCGTGATCTCGCGGGGCTCGATGGTGACCGGTTGGTACACGACACGGGCAGCCTCGGCGTCGTAACGCATTTCGACATGACCGGAGAGCGGGAAGTCCTTGCGGAACGGGTGACCGATGAAACCGTAGTCCGTGAGAATGCGGCGCAGATCGTCATGCCCATCGAACACGATGCCGTACAGGTCGAACGCCTCGCGCTCAAACCAATTGGCAGCCGCCCAGATTTCCGACACCGAAGGCAGCACAGGGAAATCTTCATCCGCACAGAACACACGCACTCGCACGCGCTGGTTCAGGCTGATCGAAAGCAGGTGCGAGACAGCAGCGAAACGCGGGCCGTCCGTGCCAACGCCAGCATAGGCCGAGTAGTCCACACCGCACAGGTCCAGCAGAACCTCGAACTTGCAGCCCGGTGCGTCGTGCAGCAGACGCATGACGTCTACATAGCTCGCCGCCGGAACTTCGATTGTCACTTCTTCCAGTGCAACCTTCACGGAGCGGACCTTGTCACCCAGCGTGGCCGCGAGGTTGTCGCGCAGCACTTCGGGGTGAATTGCATTCACAGTCATATTCACCTCTTCAGACGCGTGCGATGGTGTGGGTGCGGCGGATCTTCTGCTGCAGCTGGATGATGCCGTAGATCAGCGCTTCAGCTGTCGGAGGACAGCCAGGCACATACACGTCCACCGGCACGATGCGGTCACAACCACGCACCACGGAATAGCTGTAGTGGTAGTAGCCGCCGCCGTTCGCACACGAACCCATGGAGATCACCCAACGCGGCTCGGACATCTGGTCGTACACCTTGCGCATGGCGGGAGCCATTTTGTTGCACAGCGTTCCGGCCACAATCATCAGATCGGAGTGACGCGGGCTGGCACGAAACACTTCGGCGCCGAAGCGACCGATATCGTAACGCGCGGCTGCCGCATGCATCATCTCCACCGCACAACAGGCCAGACCGAAGGTCATGGGCCAAATCGATCCGGTCTTGGCCCAGTTCACCACCGAGTCGTAGCTCGTGGTGACGAAGCCCTTGCTCATCACACCTTCAATCATCGTGTTTGTCCTTGTTGCGAGCGGTTATTCCCAGTCCAGGGCGCCCTTTTTCCACTCGTAGGCGAAGCCCACAACCAGAATGGCCAGGAAGACCAGCACTGCCACAAATCCTGTCATGCCAACGTCTTGAAGAGTCACCGCCCACGGGAAGAGGAAGGCGATTTCCAGATCGAACAGGATGAAGAGAATGGCAACGAGGTAGTAACGCACATCGAACTTCATTCGAGCGTCATCAAATGCCTCAAAGCCGCATTCGTAAGGGGAGTTTTTTGCCGCATCCGGGCGATTGGGACCCAGAATGTACCCCAGTGCCAAGGGTACGACGCCTACGCCGATCCCCACCAGGATAAACAGGAGGACGGGGAGGTATTGATCGAGGTTCATCGGAGGCGCTCACCGCAGAAGACCAGGACCCGGGCTTGTTGCTTGCTCGAACAAGCCCGGGATTGGTCTTTGTGTATTGGTGCCGTCGGCGAGACTCGAACTCGCACAGCTTTCGCCACTACCCCCTCAAGATAGCGTGTCTACCAATTTCACCACGACGGCTTTTGACTGTGTCCGGATGGCATGAGGAACCTGCTTCGCAGATTTGTTTGGCTTTCCAGACAGAACAAAATTCTACCCCGGAAAAACCCTGTCACAACCAAAAAGCGGAAAAATTTCTCAGCTTTTTAGTTTTTCGGAATTTCTGCAGCGCCGGATGCAGGCACGGCAGCAGGCACAGCCGCATCGGACGCGGCGCTTGCAGGCGCTGCGGCAGGGATTGAGGCCGCAGGACCTTCCAACACACTGCCAGTGCTTGTGGGGCGAATATTGCCGAAGTAAGCCAGTGCCAGCGTCGTCACAAAGAACACCGTCGCCAGTCCGGCGGTCATGCGCGACAGGAAGTTGGCGCTGCCGGACGCGCCGAACAGACTGCCCGAGCTGCCGCTGCCGAACGCCGCGCCCATGTCGGCTCCCTTGCCGTGCTGCACAAGGATCAGACCGATCATGCCGAGGGCGGACAGGATCTGCACCGCCAGAATAATGTTGACAACCATACCCATGTTCAAACTCCTAAATTGCTCGAATCGTTGCGGCCGCCAGTGTGAATCACTGGGCCGCAGAAATGATTTGCAGGAAATCGGCCGCCTTGAGCGACGCACCACCCACCAGACCGCCATCAATGTCGGGCTGCGAGAGCAGCTCCGCCGCGTTGGCCGCGTTCATGCTGCCGCCGTAAAGCAGCTTGATGCCCGCCGCCTTCTGCGATGCCGCAGCCAGTTGGGCACGTAGCACGGCATGCACCTGCTGCGCCTGCTCCGGAGAAGCGGTCTTGCCCGTGCCGATGGCCCATACAGGTTCATACGCCACGATGATTTCGCTCACGCAGTGGGTCACCGCATGGATCGCCGCAGCCAGTTGGCGCTTGACGACCACTTCGGTCTTGCCCTCTTCGCGCTCAGCCAGCGTCTCGCCCACGCAGACGATCGGCGTGATGCCCGCCGACAGTGCGCGCTGCGCCTTGGCGCCGACGATGGCATCGGTCTCGCCGTGGTACTGGCGACGCTCCGAATGCCCCACCAGCACGTAACGCGCACCGAACTCCTTGAGCATGCCCGCTGACATCTCACCGGTGTAGGCACCTGACTCCTGGGCCGACACGTCCTGCGCCGCAAGTGCGATAGGCGAGTTGGCGACCAGCTGCTGCACCTGCGCGAGATAAGGCGCAGGTGCAGCGACGGCGATGTCACAACGCGCACGCGCACCAACACCCTCGCGCAGCGCGCTCAGCAGCGCCGCGTTGGCAGCCAGACTGCCGTTCATCTTCCAGTTTCCGGCGATGAGTTTCTTGTTATTCATGTGCCCCAAGTCAGAATGATCTTGCCTGTATGTTGATTGGATTCCATCAGCTCGTGGGCCCGGGCTGCCTCTGCCGCCGGGAACACGCTGTGAATGATGGGGCGCACCTTGCCATTTGCGAGCAATGGCCAGACACGTTCGCAAAGCGCCTGTGCAATCGCCGCCTTGAACGCCACCGAACGGGGACGCAACGTAGAGCCCGTGATCGTGATGCGGCGACGCAACACGAGGCCTGCGTTGAATTCCGACTTCACGCCGCCCTGCACCGCGATGATGACGATGCGGCCATCTTCAGCAACGCACTCCACCTCGCGCGCAACATAGTCTCCCGCCACCATGTCGAGCACCACATCGGCTCCCTTGCCATCGGTGATGCGCTTGACCTCGGCGACGAAATCCTGCGTCTTGTAGTTGATCGCGTGATCCGCACCGAGCGACAGGCAATTCGCGCACTTGTCGTCGCTGCCCGCCGTCACGATGACCGTGGCGCCAAACGCCTTGGCCAATTGAATCGCCGTCACGCCAATGCCACTGCTGCCGCCCTGGAGGAGCAAAGTCTCGCCCGCCTTCAATTGACCACGGTCGAACACATTGCTCCAGACCGTGAAGAAGGTCTCAGGCAACGACGCCGCCTCGACGTCGCTCAGCCCCGCAGGCACTGGCAGGCACTGCTCGACAGGCGCAACGCACCACTCGGCATAACCACCACCAGCCACCAGAGCGCACACACGGTCGCCTACACGGATGCCCGCCTTCGCCATCGCATCTGCATCGCCCGATTCCACCACGCCAGCAACCTCGAGCCCCGGAATGTCGGAGGCTCCCGGTGGTGGTGCGTAGTGGCCCTTGCGCTGAATCACGTCCGGGCGGTTTACACCGCTGGCCAGCACGCGAATCAACAGCTCGCCCTTGCCCGCATCCGGCAAAGGGCGCTCACCTAACTTCAGGCCCTCGGGCGGACCAAATGCCGTGATCTCCACGGCGCGCATGTTCGTCGTCATCCTGAGTCATCCGAGTTGCTGCGCCCGTCCATCCACTCACAAGAACGTGACGAGCCCATCAATTCAAAAACGAAACTGCCGCAAGCCATTTCTGACTTGCGGCATCCAGCCTTTCAGCGCTTATTGCTGCTGCTGTTGTTGTTGGTCGTCGCGGTTCTCACGACGCTCGCCACGGTCATCGCGACGCTCGCGGCGTTCGCCACCACGGTCACCGCGCTCTTGAGGAGCAGGACGGCCACCAGCGTCACCGGCTGGACGATCCAGCAGAGCCTTCATGGACAGCTTGACGCGGCCCTTTTCGTCGGTTTCCAGAACCTTGACCTTGACGATCTGGCCTTCTTGCAGATAGTCCGACACCTTCTCGACGCGCTCGTGAGCAATTTGCGAGATGTGCAGCAGACCATCCTTACCAGGCAGCAGGTTGATCAGCGCGCCGAAGTCCAGAATCTTGGTGATCGGGCCTTCGTAGATCTTGCCGATTTCCACTTCTGCGGTGATCTGCTCGATGCGGCGCTTGGCCTCATCCGCCTTCGCGCCGTCGGTGGCGGCGATGGTGATGGTGCCATCTTCCTCGATGTTGATCTGCGTGCCGGTTTCCTCGGTCAGCGCACGGATGGTGGCGCCACCCTTGCCGATCACGTCGCGGATCTTCTCGGGGTTGATCTTCATCGTGTACAGCTTGGGAGCGAAGCTAGAGACTTCGGTCTTGGCTTCGCCCATGGCGTCCTGCATCTTGCCCAGAATGTGCATGCGCGCTTCCTTGGCTTGAGCCAGAGCGACTTGCATGATTTCCTTGGTGATGCCCTGGATCTTGATGTCCATCTGCAGCGCGGTGATACCGTTGGTGGTACCGGCCACCTTGAAATCCATGTCACCCAGGTGATCTTCATCGCCCAGAATGTCGGTCAGCACAGCAAAGCGGTTGTCTTCCTTGATCAGACCCATGGCGATACCTGCCACGTGTGCCTTCATCGGAACGCCAGCGTCCATCATCGACAGGCAGCCACCGCAGACCGAAGCCATCGACGAAGAACCATTCGATTCAGTGATTTCCGACACCACACGGATCGTGTAGGGGAACTCTTCCTTGGTCGGCAGCACGGCGATCAGCGCGCGCTTGGCCAGACGGCCGTGGCCGATTTCGCGGCGCTTGGTCGAACCCATGCGGCCCACTTCACCGGTAGCAAAGGGAGGCATATTGTAGTGGAAAATGAAGCGGTCTTCGAATTCGCCAGCCAGCGCGTCGATGCGTTGAGCGTCACGTTCGGTACCCAGAGTCGAGATCACCAGAGCCTGAGTTTCACCGCGTGTGAACAGAGCCGAGCCGTGCGTGCGTGGCAGCACCGAGTTGCGGATTTCGATAGGACGCACGGTGCGTGTGTCGCGACCGTCGATGCGTGGCTCGCCGGCCAGAATCTGGCTGCGCACGATCTTGGCTTCGATGTCGAACAGCAGGCCTTCGACCTTCACCGAGTCAAACTCAGCGCCTTCAGCCTTGAGCGAAGCCATCACAGAAGCAGTTGCTTCGCGCAGGGCTTGCGTACGGGCTTGCTTGGAGCGGATCTGGTAGGCAGCGCGCAGCTTTTCTTCGGCCAGCTGCGAAACCTTGGCGATGAAAGCTTCATCCTTGGCAGGAGCTTGCCAATCCCACACGGGCTTGCCAGCTTCGCGCACCATTTCGTGAATCGCGCTGATCGCGATCTTGCCTTGTTCGTGGCCAAACACGACGGCGCCCAGCATCACCTCTTCAGGCAGTTGCTGCGCTTCGGATTCCACCATCAACACGGCAGCTTCTGTGCCAGCGACGATCAGATCCATCTGCGAATTCTTGCGGGCGGTCTGACCGGGGTTCAGAACGTATTCACCATTGATGTAACCCACGCGGGCAGCACCGATCGGGCCGTTGAACGGAATGCCGGAGATTGACAGAGCGGCGGACACGGCGATCATCGCCGCGATGTCGGCGTCGACTTCAGGGTTCAGCGAAATGGTGTGGATGACCACGTGCACTTCGTTGTAGAAGCCTTCAGGGAACAGCGGACGGATCGGGCGATCGATCAGGCGGCTGGTCAGGGTTTCAAGTTCGCTGGGCTTGGCTTCGCGCTTGAAGAAGCTGCCGGGGATCTTGCCTGCGGCGTATGTCTTCTCGATGTAGTCCACGGTCAGCGGGAAGAAGTCCTGGCCGGCCTTGGCATTCTTGGAACCGACGACAGTGGCGAGCACCACGGTGTCGTCGATGTTGACGAGCACGGCACCCGAAGCCTGGCGGGCGATTTCACCAGTTTCCATGACGACTGTCTTGTCGCCCCACTGGAAGCTCTTGGTCACTTTGTTGAACATGGTCATGTAATGAACTCCATTCATGGTTGTTGAGCGCAGGAACCGCAGTTCCCGCAGATGGAGGAGAGCAATTCTGAACACGATGCCATTCCAGTGAACCTGCCCTTTTTCGCCTCCCGGCAGGGCCCTTGGAATGACACAGCTTCGCTCGTTATTGCTTCTCCGAAGTAAAAAACGCCTGAGCTAGCGTGCTAACCCAGGCGTTTTTTCATGCCGGTGCAATTACTTGCGCAGGCCCAGCTTGGCGATCAGCGCAGTGTAACGCTCTGCGTCCTTGGACTTGAGGTAGTCCAAGAGCTTGCGACGACGGCTCACCATGCGCAGCAGGCCGCGACGACCGTGGTGGTCCTTGGCGTGCAACTTGAAGTGGGGAGTCAGTTCGTTGATACGAGCAGTCAGCAGTGCCACTTGCACTTCTGGGCTACCAGTATCTGTAGCGGAGCGAGCGTTAGCCTTTACGACTTCTGCCTTGATGGAAGATGCGATCATGATTTTTTCCTTGAGACAGGATTCAGGGAGCTATCAAAACTGAAGCGCCAGAACCCCTTGATTACTTGCGCAACTGGCTGGAAGGGTCAGAAGCGTGCGTCTTGCACCATGCAAAACCTGTCGATTATAACCGAGAGCGGTTTTTGCACCTTTTACACCAACGGCACAGGGCGATGCACGCGCGGCTGATATGGCTCATCCACCCCGCCAAGCGATGCCTTAAAGATGACAAACCCATCCAGAAACACGAAAGGGAGTCATCCATGCGCAGTCATCTGCTTCACATATCGCTTTGCACTGCGATCGGCCTGATAAGTGGCCTCAGCACTGCCACACTCGCCCAAGCTGCCAAGAAGAGCAAGGAAACGTCGACATCAACATCAACCCCAAGCTCGAAAAGTGGCAAGAACAAGTCCGAAAAGAGCGATTCCAGCGAATCCCAGACCGAAAGAGACAAACGACTTTACAGAGAATGCCAAGGTTTGCCAAATGCGGGCGCCTGTTCGGGTTACACTCGACGCTAACGCAAGAATGAGCAACGAAATTCGCATCGGAAACGATTGCATTCGGGCCTTTTGAGAAATTTTGGAAACTTTCCAAAACACCCAAAAAGCCATGCTATAATTCAAAGCTTGGCGGCTGTAGCTCAGCTGGATAGAGTACTTGGCTACGAACCAAGGGGTCGTGGGTTCGATTCCTGCCAGCCGCACCAAAACGACAAGCCTCAGAGTGGAAACGCTCTGAGGCTTTTTCGTTTTCCGAGTCCCTGGAAATGGCTTCTCGCACCGCACTGTCGTTCTGAGGCAAGATCGCGTGCATGAACAAGGCCTTCACCAAAGAATCCGACGGAGACGATGGCGATGATCTGCCGCAACCGGCAGGCATTCCCGCAGGCAGCAAGAACTACATCACACCCGCAGGCTATGCACGCCTGCGCGCAGAGCTGATGGATCTGATCGATGTGGAGCGTCCAAAGGTCGTGGACATCGTGCACTGGGCCGCCAGCAACGGCGACCGCTCGGAGAACGGTGACTACATCTACGGAAAGAAACGCCTGCGCGAGATTGATCGCCGCATTCGCTTCCTGACCAAGCGCCTCGAAATTGCGGAAGTGGTCGACGCATCCCTGCATCAAGGCAGCGATCAGGTCTTCTTCGGAGCGACCGTGACCTACATCGACGATCTTGACGACACCGAGCGCACTGTCACCATCATGGGCATCGACGAGGCCGACAACGCACAACAACAGATTAGCTGGGTATCACCCGTCGCACGTGCTCTCGTCAAGGCGCGTGCGGGTGACGCAGTGTCGCTGCAGACACCCGCTGGCATTCGCACGCTGGAAATCATCGAGGTGCGCTACCCACCTTCTCCGCCGCAGTAAAAAACAGACAGAAGTGCCAGCTCCAAAGCTGGCATTTTTTCTGGGCACGCCCTTGAATCAGGATGCCAATGGAATCTCGCGCAGAACGCGCA
This sequence comes from Diaphorobacter sp. HDW4A, assembly GCF_011305995.1. Lineage (GTDB taxonomy): Bacteria > Pseudomonadota > Gammaproteobacteria > Burkholderiales > Burkholderiaceae_C > Diaphorobacter_A. The sequence goes on from NZ_CP049910.1 coordinate 3,619,791, forward strand.
ACACAGAATTCGTGCGTCGCAGGTTTCTCAGGACCGCCTCCAGGTGTGCAAGGTTGCGCACTTGGATAAGGAATCGCAGTTCGATGGTTTCCTCCATCGCCTCGCCTTCCATATCCACCCTCACGATGTCAGCCTCCGAATTGGCCAGCTCCGCAGCCACTCGTGCCAACACCCCTTTGCCATTGGTGACCGTGACGACGATGCCCGTTTCAAACAAACGTGACGGCTCTTCAGCCCAATCCACGGCGATGAATCGATCCCCATCCTTGGCCTGCAGCTTCATGGCCACTGCACAACGCACGTTGTGCACCACCAAACCTTCACCACGCCCTAAGTAACCTGTGATCGGATCACCCGGAACTGGACGACAGCACTGCGCGTACTGAACGGAAGCGCCCTCGCTGCCATCAAGCGTGATGCCCCCCTGCGAGATGGTCTCGTGCGAGCTGTAGCGTTCGCGGGTGAGCAGCAAGGCATCCGGACGCTGGCCGTCCTCGGACATCAGCAGCGCCATGCGCTTGGCGACAATGCTCGCCACGCGCTTGCCCAGACCAATGTCGGTCATCAGTTCTGAGCGCGTGCGGCTTCCTGTAAAGCGCAGAAGCTTGTCCCAAATGGCGGCCTGCGAATCCTCGTCAGGTAGGTTTTCCATGCCCTCGGCGCGCACCGCCTGCGTGAGCAGCTTTTCGCCAAGGCTTGCTGACTCGGTCAGCTCCATCGACTTGAGATAGTGACGGATCTTGGAGCGCGCACGCCCTGTGCGCACAAAGGCGAGCCATGCCGGATTCGGGTGCGAATCGGCCATGGAGACAATTTCAACCACGTCGCCATTCTTGAGCTCGGTGCGCAGCGGCACCTGCTCGCCATTGATCTTGCCGGCAACCGCATGATCGCCCACGTCAGTGTGCACGGCATAGGCGAAGTCAACGACAGTCGCCCCACGCGGTAACGCCATGATCTGGCTCTTGGGCGTGAATACGTAGACCGCATCAGGGAACAGGTCCACACGGACATGGTCCCAGAATTCGGCTGCATCGCGGGTTTCGTTCTGGATGTCGAGCAGCGACTGCAGCCACTTAGTGCCCATACGCTCGACCGACGACGCACCCGCGCCGCCCACTTCCTTGTATAGCCAATGCGCGGCCACGCCCGCCTCAGCGACGATGTTCATTTCTTCGGTGCGGATCTGGAACTCGATGTTCACCCCGGCAGGCCCCACCAACGTGGTGTGCAGCGACTGGTAGCCATTGGCCTTGGCAATCGCGATGTGGTCCTTGAACTTGCCCGGCACTGGCTTGTACATCTGGTGCAGCACGCCAAGCGCCGTATAGCAATCGGTCACTGTGGGCACGATGACGCGGAAACCATAAATGTCGGTCACCTTGGCAAAGCTCAGGTGCTTTTCCGTCATCTTCTCGTAGATCGAGAACATGGTCTTTTCACGACCGGCGACACGCACGCCCATGCCCATGCGGCTGAATGCGATATCGATTTCGTTCTGCACCTTGCTGACCATGTCGCGGCGACGGCCACGCGCCTTGTTCACCGCCTTGGACAGGGTTGCGTAACGCCAAGGATGCAGATGGCGGAACGCCAGATCCTGCAACTCGCGGTAGGTCTGGTTCAGCCCCAGGCGGTGTGCAATCGGGACATAGATCTCGATTGTCTCGGAGGAAATCCGGCCCCATTTGGAACGCGGCATGTCCGAGAGCGTGCGCATGTTGTGTGTGCGATCAGCCAGTTTGATGAGGATGACGCGTACATCGCGCGCCATCGCCAGCAGCATCTTTCGAAACGATTCGGCCTGATTTTCTTCGCGCGTGTCGAACTGCAGCTTGTCCAGCTTGGTGAGACCATCGACCATCTCGGCCACCGAGGCGCCGAACCGATCCACCAGATCGGACTTGGTCACGCCGCAATCTTCCATCGCGTCGTGCAGCAAGGCAGCGCTCAGCGCCTGGGCATCCAGCTTCCAACTTGCACACAGTGCAGCCACGGCAATCGGATGGGTGATATAGGGCTCGCCGCTGTTGCGCATCTGCCCCAAGTGGGCCTGATCGGCGAAACGATAGGCCAAACGCACCTGCTCGATACTGGCGTCATCCAGGTAGTCGAGCTTTTCCAGAAGCGCAGCAAAGCTTGCCGCTGCCGCATTGGCAGCAGCCGCACCAGAGCCACCCGGTGCCTTGACCGGGGGACTGATATTCGACGATGTTGCGGTTGCCTGGTTAGACACTGCGTTCATGCCCCAAATGTAGCGATTGCAAAAGAGTATGACTATAAAGCGCTACAGAACTTGCGTTACCGCGTAGGGACTCCCGCCTTTCAGGAGAGCCGCCCGTTCTCAGCCCGTTTGCTGCGCCAAGCCGCTCAAGAGTGCCTTTATTGCAGTGCAGCAAGCCAAATATTAAACAGCCTTTGCGCGAGCGAGAAGCTTTTCGATGTTGTCCTCACGCATCAATGATTGATTTTGATGCGAAAAACAGGCAAATCGAAAGAAAAAATCTTAATCACTGTCTTAGCCAGATACAGACAGTCTCACGACATTCCCACCATTTCATGCTTTGAGCTCCTCATCCAAGCATATTTTGGGCAAAAAAATAGCGCCGTCTGACGGCGCTATTTTGCTATGCACGGCAACGACCTACGCGGTTTACCCCGCACGGTCCGACTGCCAAAGATCAGCCCGGAACCTTCTTGAGCATTTCCAACCCGACCTTGCCAGCGGCGATTTCTCGCAGCGCGGTCACGGCAGGCTTGTTGCGGCTCTCGATCTTGGGCGAGTGGCCCTGGCTCAGCATGCGGGCACGATATGTCGCGGCCAAAACCAGTTGAAAACGGTTGGGGATCTGCTCAAGGCAGTCTTCCACAGTGATGCGGGCCATATGATTCTCCGGGGATCCAGTTCAGGGAATGTGGAGCGATCCAAAAGTATCGGCCCTGGCTCTGCGCTGGGCGGCGTACTTCAGACGCTGCGCGTGAACAATGGTTTTCAGATCGAAAAGCGCATGTTCAAAAACTTCATTGATTATAACGAAGTCGAAATTGCATGCCTGCGCCATCTCTTCGGCGGCGTTCACGAGACGGTGTTCGATCACGTCCGGCTCGTCCTCGCCACGGCGCTCCAGGCGCGAACGCAGCTCTTCCCAGCTCGGCGGCAGGATAAAGACCAGCACGGCGTTGGCGAAGGTCTTTTTGACCTGCATCGCGCCTTGGAAGTCAATCTCCAGAATCACATCCCCACCGTTGCCCACACGATCCTCGATCGCCTTGCGCGAGGTGCCATAGCGGCGCCCGTGCACATTGGCCCATTCGACAAAGCCGTTGGCCGCAACCATTGCGTCGAACTCCTGATCGGAGGTGAAGAAATACTCTCGGCCGTGCTTTTCCTGACCGCGCGGAGCGCGCGTTGTGTGGGAAACAGAAGGCTGAACCCGCGAGTCAAGCTCGCGCAACGCCTTCACAAGGCTGGATTTACCGGCCCCACTCGGGGCCGACACTACAAATAAATTACCTGGATAGTCCATAGATTCGAGCGCTTTGCGCGCTTCCAAAACGGAATTATCACTCGATGTTCTGAACCTGTTCGCGCATCTGTTCAATCAGCACCTTCATGTCGACGCTGATTTTGGTCAGTTCCATCGCTGCGGATTTGGAGCCAAGCGTGTTTGCTTCGCGGTGCAGTTCCTGGATCAGAAAGTCAAGCCGCTTGCCCACTTCACCGCCTTTTTTCAGCAGATGCTCGATCTCGTCGAGATGCGAATCCAAGCGCGTGATCTCCTCTGCCACGTCGATGCGGATGGCAAAGGCCGTGGCCTCGGTCAAGGCACGGTCCTGCGCCATCTCGGGCGCAACGCTGCCTTCGGCCAGGCCCATCGCTTCCTTCCAGCGCTCCATGAAACGCTGACGCTGCTGCTCAACCAGTTGAGGAACCAGTGGCACTGCTTGCTTGGCGAGCTCGCGCAACTGGCTCACGCGGTCGATCAGCATGGCGGCCAGTCGCTCACCCTCACGTTCACGGGCCGTCGACAGGTCTTTGAGGGTGCCTTGAGCGAGCTTTTTGAGCGGCTCGGTCCAGTCCTGAGTCGAACCCGATCCGGCTGTGCAAAGGCGCAACGCATCAGCAACGCTCAGCGGCGCCGCATTGGGTAACCAAGCCTGAACCGTATCCTGCAGAGAACACAGGCGCTGGAGCATCTGCGGCGCGGGGTCGGGAAGCGACGCACTTTCGCCGGCCTCCACAAAAAATGCCCGCACTTCCACCTTGCCGCGCTTGAGCTTGGTCGTGAGCAAGCTGCGCAACATGGGCTCCTGCGAACGCAGATCTTCCGACAGGCGGAAAGAAAGGTCCAGAAAGCGGCTGTTGACCGATCTGATCTCCAGTCCCAGTTGCCGATGCGGCGCATTTTGTCGCTCTTCGCTCACTGGAGCCTCCAGCTGTGCGCTGGCGTACCCTGTCATGCTGTAAACTGCCATTGGACTTTTCGGTGATTGGTTGCTTGCAATCCGGCGATTATCCGGGTTCTGACCGACCCGTGATTGCATCCACTGCCATATGTCGAAAATCAAGCCTTCCCCACTCCCCCCGGATACCGTCATCGGCGGATATCGAATCGTACGCCGCGTAGCTGCTGGCGGCTTCGGTGTTGTCTATCAAGCGATCAGCGCGGACGACCAGACAGTCGCCGTCAAGGAATACCTTCCTTCGTCCCTCGCCTCGCGTGCACAGGGTGAGCTCGCTCCGGTCGTTTCCCCCGAAAAACTGTCGCTTTATCGCCTCGGCCTCAAGAGCTTTTTCGAAGAAGGTCGCTCGTTGGCCCAGATATCGCACCCCTCCGTGGTGAGCGTGCTGAATTTCTTCCGCGAGAACGAGACCGTCTACATGGTGATGAACTACCTGGAAGGCGCCACGCTGCAGGATTTCATCATCACTGCGCGCGACCAAAAGGCGCAGAAGATCTTCCGCGAATCCACCATCCGCTCGCTGTTCGACGAGGTGCTGCGCGGCCTGCGCATCGTGCACCAGCACAAGATGCTGCACCTCGACATCAAGCCCGCCAACATCTTCATCACCGACGATGACCGCGCCGTGATGATCGATTTCGGCGCCGCACGCGAGGTGCTATCCAAGGAAGGCAACTTCATCCGTCCGATGTACACGCCTGGCTTCGCCGCACCCGAGATGTACCGCCGCGACGCCCAGATGGGCCCGTGGACCGACATCTACGCCATCGGCGCCTGCATCTACGCCTGCATGCACGGCTACCCGCCCACCGAAGCGACGCAGCGCTCCGACAAGGACCGCCTCACCGCCGCGCTCGCCAAGATGCGCGGTCTCTACTCCGATAACCTGATCGAGGTCGTCGAGTGGTGTATGGCGCTGGATCCGCTGTCGCGCCCTCAATCCGTCTTCGCGCTGCAAAAAGAATTGAGCCGCGAAGGCGAGCGCCGCTATACCAAACTCACAGTCGCAGAGAAAATGCGCCTGCAAATCGACACACTCGTGGCTGATACACGCAACAACGTCCTCAAAGTAGGCAGCGGCCCAGGGAAAATCCAATGAAATTCTCCGTCTTCCAGATCAGCCGCAAGGGCGGTCGCGAAAAGAATGAAGACCGCATGGGCTATTGCTACACGCGGGAATCCGGCCTCTTCGTTCTGGCCGACGGCATGGGCGGGCACCCCGATGGCGAGGTGGCTGCGCAGATCGCCATCCAGACCGTTTCCGCCCTCTTCCAGCGCGAGGCCAAGCCCGCACTGGCCGACGTGCCCACCTTTCTGACAGCCGCGCTGCTCGCCGCGCACCACCAGATCCTGCGCTACACCAGCGACAAGTCACTCGGAGACTCGCCGCGCACCACGCTCGTGGCCGCCGTGGTGCAAGATGGCCGCGCCCAATGGATCCACTGCGGCGACTCGCGCCTGTACATGGTGCGCGAAGGCCAGAAAGTGACCCGCACGCGCGATCACTCGTATCTCGAGCTGCGCAACGCCTCGTTCCAAGGTCTCGAGAACATCAACCGCAACGTGCTGTTCACCTGCCTCGGATCGCCGTCCAAGCCGGTGTATGACATCAGCGACCCGGTGAATCTGGAGCAAGGCGACCGCTTGCTGCTGTGTTCGGACGGCCTCTGGGGGGCGCTGGACGACGACAAGATCGCCAAGGAACTCGGCCGCAACACCGTATCGGAAGCCGTTCCCAACCTCGTCGAAGAGGCCCTGCGCGAGGCCGGAAGTTCCAGTGACAACGTCACCGTGGTAGCGATGGAGTGGGAGACGCCCGACCAGTTCGCCTCCACCATGGGCATCTCGACCGACAGCATCAGCGAAGACGTTTTTGCCTCCACCATTCAGGCCGGGCTGATGGACAATTCCGGGTTTCCCGACGAGATCGACGATCTCGACGACGAGGCCATCGAACGTTCGATTGCCGAGATCAACGAGGCCATTCGCCGAACGTCTGCGGCACGCAAAGCGTGAAAAGCGGACAATCGGAGGCATGACGAACCAAGCCTCAACCGCCAACGATTTCGCCCGCATCGGCCGCGCCAACGACACGCTGCGCCCCGTGCGCATCACCCGCAACTACACCATGCATGCGGAAGGCTCGGTACTGATCGAGTTCGGCAACACCAAGGTGCTGTGCACCGCATCGATCGAAGAACGCGTGCCGCCGCACAAGCGCGGCAGCGGTGAAGGCTGGCTGACGGCCGAATACGGCATGCTGCCGCGCGCCACGCATTCGCGCTCCGACCGCGAAGCCGCTAAGGGCAAGCAGACCGGCCGCACGCAGGAAATCCAGCGCCTCATCGGCCGCAGCCTGCGCGCTGCGTTCGACCTTGCCAAGCTCGGCGAGCGCACCATCCAACTCGACTGCGACGTGATCCAAGCCGACGGTGGCACACGCACGGCAGCCATCACCGGCGCCTGGGTGGCAGCGCATGACGCGGTCACCAAGCTGCTCGAATCCGGCAAGCTCACCGAATCCCCGATCATCGCGGAGATCGCCGCCATCTCGGTCGGCATCGTCGGCACCCAGCCCATGCTCGACCTCGAATACCGCGAAGACGTCGCCTGCGACACTGACATGAACGTCGTGATGACCGGCGCAGGCCACTTCATCGAAATTCAGGGCACCGCAGAAGGAGCTGCCTTCTCCCGCAAGGAAATGGATCAGTTGCTGAACCTTGCAGAAAAAGGCATCGGCGAACTCATCACAATGCAAAAACAGTCCCTGAACTAACGGCATCCGCAGCGCACGCAGCCTCGGAACAAACACCACAACGCCAAGACTGCCCTTCAGACGCGAAGCCGCAGACCGTATGTTCACGGCAAGGCTTCGCAACAAAGTATGAAGGGCCGTCTTGGCCCCTCCAAACGAATGACCCATCGAAGCCGCAAGGCTTCGTACCACACAAAAACCAAAGATGAAAATCGTTCTGGCATCCAACAACAAGGGAAAGCTGGTGGAACTGCAAAGCATGCTCGAGCCGCTTGGCGTCGAGCTGATTCCGCAATCCCAACTCTTCACTGGCGAAGCCGAAGAACCCTACGACACCTTTGTCGAAAACGCCCTCACCAAGGCCCGCTTCGCTGCCGAAAAAACCGGCCTGCCTTCCATCGCCGACGATGCCGGCATGTGCGTGGAAGCCTTCGGTGGCCTGCCTGGCGTGCAGACCGCGTACTACTGCACGCAGTTCGGCTACGACAAGAGCGATGCCAACAACGTGCGCGCCCTGCTCGAGCAGATGGAGAACATCGACAACCGCCGCGCCACCATGGTGAGCACGCTGGTCGCCGTTCGCAGCGCCAAGGACCCCGAGCCACTGATTGCCGTGGGCCGCGTGCGCGGCGAGATTCTGCGCGAACCCAAGGGCACGAACGGCTTCGGCTTCGACCCCATCATGTTCATCCCCGAACTCGGCCACACCTTCGCACAGCTTCCGCCCGTCGTAAAGAATTCCTACAGCCACCGCGGCCGCGCCACGCAGCAGATGCTGGACATGCTGCGCGAAAACTGGTTCTGATCGATCACGCCACAAGATCGCAAACCCACATGAGCATCCCCATCGTTTCCGCAGACAAGGCAAACGCCCCCATCACCGGCAAGCCGCTGCGCTCCATCATGGACTACATGCGCCCCGGCGTGCTGCAGCTCACCAGCCTGCCGCAGCTGTCGCTCTACATCCACCTGCCCTGGTGCCTGAAAAAGTGCCCCTACTGTGATTTCAACTCGCACGAGGCACGCGGTGGCGCACACGACGAGAAGAGATACCTCGCAGCGCTGATGGCCGACCTCGAGGCGGCGCTGCCACTGATCTGGGGCCGTTCAGTCCACAGCATCTTCATCGGGGGCGGCACACCTAGCTTGTTCTCGCCCGAATCCATCGATCAGTTGCTCAGCGACGTGCGCGCACGCCTGCGGCTTGAGGCCGACTGCGAGATCACGATGGAGGCCAACCCCGGTACCTTCGAGAAGGACCGCTTTCGCGCCTACCGTGCGGCGGGTGTCACCCGCCTGTCCATCGGTGTGCAGAGCTTTGACGACCGCTTTCTCAAGGCACTCGGCCGTGTGCATGATGGCGCGCAGGCGATGGCCGCCGTCGAGGAGGCAGCGCAGGCGTTTGACACCTTCAATCTTGACATCATGTACGCCCTGCCCGGCCAGAGCCCGCTCGATCTGGAGCGCGATCTGCAGACCGCGCTGTCGTTCGCACCGCCGCACCTGTCGGTCTATCACCTGACCATCGAGCCCAACACCTACTTCGCCAAGTTCCCGCCCACGGTGCCCGACGAAGACACGGCCTACGACATGCTCGACCGCATCACCGAGCTGACCGGCGAAAAGGGCATGCGCCGCTACGAGATCTCGGCCTACGCACGCGCCAATCACGAATGCTGGCACAACACCAACTACTGGGAGTTCGGTGACTACCTCGGTATCGGCGCGGGCGCGCACAGCAAGCTGAGCTTCGCGCATCGCGTAGTGCGCCAGGTGCGCCTGCGTGATCCCGAACGCTACATGGAAGGCGCGCTCGCGGGCCTCGCCGTCGCTCAAGACGACGATGTGCGACGTGCGGATCTGCCGTTTGAATACATGCTCAACGCGCTGCGCCTACGCGAAGGTTTCTCGCTGCAAGACTACATGGACCGCACCGGCACGCCGCTGTCGACGATCGACGCAGGACTGAAGGAAGCCGAAGCCAAAGGACTCATCACGCGCAGTGGTCTGAAGATCCAGCCAACCGAACGCGGCTTCGATTTTCTGAGCGATCTGCAGTCGTTGTTTTTGACAGCCCCCTGAGACACTTCGCCCCGTCAGCCGCAACGCGCGGCGATGATCTTTCCGCTGTCATCGAGCTCGAGATTCAGGCGCTGCTGATCAAACTCCTTGGTCACCATCTGCCCCGGCCGCAGCACGCGCGCCATACGGGCACCTGCGCGCACACGTGCGTTCTCCGTCACGCTCGGCGTGGGCATCTTGCCCACCGCCCATTGCGCGGGCGGGGCATTGCAGATGTTGCCGGGTGGCGCAGTCGTCTTGCCGATAGGCTCGGGCGGCGGTGGTGGTGCGGAAGGCTTGGAACTGCCCGGCCCTTGCGGCGATACCGTCTGACATCCGGCCAACAGCAGCGCCACGCACAACGACAACAGTCCCGATGAAAGCGCTCGCATCGACAACCTTCTTTCCTGAGAAAAAACAAGCCTGCACCTTAACCCAAGTTGGAGGTCAGAGGGCAATCAACGGTAACGAGGCGATATTCATCATCGGCACAATCACCGCATGGCGAACAGCTCACGATGCAACCGCCAGCGCCCCGCTCCAATGCGTCTGCAAGCGTCCTTCAGGACCACGCCCAAACCCGCCGGTCCGCAAAACCAGATGTCGAGCCCGCATGCGCCATGCTGCTCCAGCGACTCGGGCGCAAAGAAATCTCCCACTGCCGCATCGTGCACCGTCAGATGCACCACAGGCACGGCCTGTTCACACAATTGCCGCACACGCGCCAGCAAGGCATCACCGACCGCATCGCGCGTGCAATAGTGCATCCACACCTCACCCTCGTGGGAATGTGCATGCACATGACCTGACTGCGGCTGGCGCGCTTCGAGAAAGGCAATGAACGGCGTGATACCCACACCACCCGCCACCCAGACCTGATCGCGCCCCGCCTCGCCGATGGCGTCAAACTGCCCATAAGGCCCTTCGATCTGCACGCTCTGCCCCACATGCAGCAGGGCCGAAAGCGCCGTTGTGCAGTCGCCCAGCGGTTTGATTAGAAAACGCAGCAACGGCTCGCCACGCGCATTGCAACCCAACGTCTCGGGCGCACCAGCAATGGTGAATGGATGCGCGCCCTCCACGCGATCAAACGTCAGAAACACGAACTGCCCGGGCCGAAATCCGCGCCAATCTCGGGGCATGGCGCACACCAGTTCCAAGGGCTGTTGGCCCTTGCCTGCACCGGCCGACGTCACGCTCTCGACGCGCGCATCGAATGTGCGCGAACGGCCAATGCGATCCGTCAACGAAACCAGCGCGGCCGCGCTTCCCACCGCAAACATCGATGCGAACAGCACACCCAGTGGCTCAAGCCAGACGCGCGCAGGCATCAGCACGATGGAGTGACATACCAGCGCGAGATAAATCAGCGGCATGGCGCGATGCGTCCACCGCCATCGCCTGTAGTTGAGCAGTTGCTGCCACAGCGTCACCAGCAACAGCGCGAGCAGAACGTAGAACGCCATCTCGCCAATGTCCTTGGCGGGCGAACGCAGCGCCCCGGCCCACGCCAACATCGCCTCGCGTGCAGGGCGTCCGGCACTGCCCCAGATGTCCTTGATCCAGCCACCCGACTCTTTCGCAAGCCAATGCGCAATGGCGGTTGCACCCGCGCCGATGCCCGCCCATTTGTGCAAGCGGTAAACCTGGTCCATGCCGCCCACCACACGCTCCATCCACGGCTGACGCAGCCCCAGCAGCATGCACATCGACATCAGCCCCACAGACAGCAGTCCGCTCAGATACAGCACATGCTGCCTGAGCGCCCACAACCCGGATGCCGCTCCATCAGCATCGACGAAGGGAACGGTGCGCCAGTCCGGCGGCGACACCGCAATCCACAGAACCGTGATGGCCGCGAGAAAAGCCCCCAGCACCCATTGCTTTTCGATGTGAAGCCTGCGCATTTTTTCTTACCCCCCGTCATGGTTTGCAAATGATCAGTGACGCAGCTTGGCCTGCTCGATGGTGCCGGATGTCGCATTCACATAGAGCTTCATCCGTTGGCCCTGCGCGTTGCTGGCCTTGGCTTCGTAGCGTCCGTCATCCCACTCGATCTCGCGGATGTCACGGTATCCGGCGGCTTCGATGCGGTCGTAGATCTGACGAAGGTTCAATGCGGGCGCAGCGGTGGTCACGGCCGCTGCGACAGGAGCTGCAGTGGGGGCGGTGTTGCCCTGAGCCACTGCGAGCGAGGCACCACCACCGATGGCGAGCACCAGCGCAAGCGGAGTGGCAACGCGGGTGAAGGTCTTGTGCGTGGTGGCAAAGCGTGAAGTGAACAACATGAAAAACTCCTTGAGTGACGATGGTGGAAAATGTTCGACACGGCCTTGTTCCTGTCCAGTTCCGTGTCTGCCTGCATTGTTCAAAACCATGCGTGAAAGCAAGCTGAATCAACCGTTCATCCAGGGTTCATCTTTGATTCGATATAAACAAACCGTCACGCAAACCGCACATCGATATCTCAATGCCCCCATCCACCATCAAGACCTCCTGGCGCAGCCGCTTGCTTTCCGCATTCGGCCTTGCGGCGCTGGCGTTCGGCCTGTGGTCGTTCGTGGGGGCTTCATCCAACATGCCGCAGGCTGGTGAGAGCGATCACGAGATGGCACGACGCGCGCTGCGCGAGGGCAAGGTGCTGCCGCTGCGCACCGTGCTCGCGCAGGTGGAACGCGACTTTCAGGGACAGGTGCTCGAGGTCGAGCTGGATCGTGAAGACGGCGTGTTCGTCTACGAGATCAAGCTGCTCCGGCAAGACGGTCAGCTCATGAAGCTCGAAGTCGATGCGGCCAGCGGACGGGTGATCAAGGCCAAGCAGAAAGGCGGTCACTGATGCGCATTCTGGTCGTCGAAGACGAGCCCACGCTGCAGGCGCAACTGGTGCGCGCGCTGGAGACCGCCAACCATACCGTCGAGACCGCGAGCGATGGCGCTGCGGCCCAATACCTCGGCGAGGTCGAGGACTACGATGCAGCGATTCTCGACCTCGGTCTACCCGTGGTCGATGGCCTCACCGTGCTGCGTAGCTGGCGCACGGCGGGCCGCAGCATGCCGGTGATGATTCTCACGGCGCGCGGCGCATGGCACGAGAAGGTCGCGGGCATGGACGCCGGAGCCGACGATTATCTCGCCAAGCCCTTCCACATGGAAGAGCTGCTCGCGCGCCTGCGCGCCTTGCTCAGGCGACTGGGCAACCAGTCCAGCGCCGAGTGGCAATGCGGCCCCATCCGGCTGGACACGCGGCAGGCGCGCGTGCTCGTCGATGGCCAGGCGCTCGTCGTCACCAGCCATGAATTCAAGATCCTCTCGCTGCTGATGCAGCGCGTGGGCGAGGTGTTTTCGCGCACCGAACTCTCCGAGCACATCTACCCGCAAGACAGCGACCGCGACTCCAACACCATCGAAGTGTTCATCGGCCGCCTGCGCAAAAAGCTCCCGCCCGGCAGCATCGAGACCGTGCGGGGCCTCGGCTACCGCCTCATCGATCCGAACGTCACTGCATGAGTGAGCCTGCGACGCTCCCTACATCGTCCGGTTCGCTGCGCACGCGCCTGCTGATCGGGGCGCTCGCATGGATCATCGTGACCCTCGCGCTCGCGGGCTGGGGTCTGCGCAATCTGTTCAAGGAGCACATAGAGCAACAGCTCGAAACCCAGCTGGTGCTGCACCTCAACCAGCTCAGCGCTGCCGTGAACGTGCAGCCCGGAGGCAAAATCGCCGTCATTCCGCTCGCCAGCGACAACCGTTTCGAGCAGCCACTCTCGGGCCTGTACTGGCAGATCGACGAGCTTCGGCTCGATGAGCAGCAGCACCCGCAGGTGACTCGCGAAGCCATGGCGCGCTCGCGCTCGCTCTGGGATCAGGCGCTGGCCATGCCGACTGCCGTGAGGTTCGCCACATCGGGCAAGAACTACCGCGCACTGACGCTGCACGACAGCGAGAACAACACACTGCTCGCCGTCACGCGCAACCTGCAATTGCCCGATGCCAACAGCCCGCCACTGCGCCTGACCATCGCGGCCGACAGTGCGCTGATGACCGAGCCCCTGCAGCGCTTCACCTCCATGCTGCTGCTCACGCTCGGCATACTTGCGCTCGGCCTCGCGATTGCCGTGTTGATTCAATTGCAACTCGCCCTGCAGCCACTCAAGCAGCTGCGCGAACGCCTGAGCGCCGTGCGCAACGGCGACGCAAGCACGCTCGAAGGCCGCTTTCCGCAGGAGCTGCAGCCGCTGGTCAACGAATTCAACAAGGTACTGCACACCAATGCCGAGATCGTGCAGCGCGCTCGCACGCAGGCGGGCAACCTCGCCCATGCGGTGAACACACCGCTTGCCATTCTGCGCAACGCAGCGGAGCATGAAACCGGTAGCCTCGCAAGACTCGTGACCGAGCAGGCCAGCACCGCCCAGCGCCAGATCGACCACCACCTCGCACGCGCCAGAGCTGCCTCCGCCGCGCGCTCATCAGGCCTGCGCACGCCGGTGCTCGCGCCGTTGCAGGCACTGCGCCGCACCATGGAAAAATTGCATGCCGAACGCGGGCTGCATTTCGACATGAACGATGTCCCACCCGAGCTCGCCTTTCGTGGCGAGGAACAGGATTTCTTCGAACTCATGGGCAACGTGATCGACAACGCGGGCAAGTGGGCGACGGGCCGCGTGGTCGTCAACGCGGCGCTCTCGCATGATTCCATGATGCTCGAGATCACCGTCGACGATGATGGTCCGGGCCTCTCCGAACACGAGCGCGAACTCGTCTTTCAGCGCGGCATGCGCCTTGATGAACAGCGCCCCGGATCGGGCCTTGGTCTCGACATCGTGCGCGATCTCGCTCAGACCTACGGCGGCGAGGTGCAGGCGCTGGAGTCGCCCATGGGCGGCCTGCGCATGCGCCTGCTTCTGCCCGCCAACATGACCCGCTACGACGGCGAATGAACGCGCCCGTCGGGCACGTCGAAGGTCTGCGCAAGCCGCTCGGCCACCGCGCGCAACTCTGGCGCCCAACGCATCAGATCGTCGATGCCCATGCGGTCGTCGCTCACCTGGATCGCGACCGCCGCGCCGACCTTCTTCGGGCCCAGCATCACCGGCACGGCAATCGCGACCACGCCGGGGATGTACTCGCCGGTGTTCACACCGAGGCGGCGCTTACGCGTCTCTTCCAGATCGTCCTTCAACCGCTCGGCATCGCAGATGCTCAGCTCGGTCCAGCGCCGCAGTGGCAGGCTGCGCAGCAGGCGTTCGCGCTGCGCCTTCGGCAAAAAGCTCATCAGCAGCTTGCCGCTGGCCGTGCAGTGAAACGGCACGCGCGTGCCCGGCACAAGCTTGGTGCTCGCGCTCCAGTTGGCCTCCACGCGGTCGAGATAGACGACCGAGTCGCCGCCCGAGATCGCGAGATTGCAGCTCGCCTGCACCTTGTCGGCGAGCTCCTGAAGAATCGCGCGTCGCTCGGCCGCAGGTCCCGTGGTCATCAGCAGATTGATCGCCATCTGCCGCACCCGGCTCGAACAGACGTAGTGCTTGCCCGGACCGTCGCGGTTCACGAGCCACGCGCTTTCGAGCTGCTTGAGCAGCCGGTGCACCGACTGCTTGGGCAGGTCCATGCGCGTACTGATGTCCATGAGCGTGAGCGGCTCGCGCGCCTGCGCCAGCAGCTCGACGATGCGGAAGGCGCGGATAGCTGCGGCATTGGATTGGGTCGAGGACATGGGGCGATCTTGTCCCGAAAAATGCACTTTTGAATCCGGATTGCCCCTCACGTCGCACAAAACGCAAAAAACGGGACTCGCCCGTTTCGCGACCGCCTAGCCTGTGAATCAGACAGGCATGGAGAGCAGGCGCACACGGTCACTGGATTGATCTGCTGACACAGCGTGCGCACTTTCTTCTGGCTTGTTCAAACGCAGTACGCGAAGACCAGAACGACATCAAGGAGCAACACTATGGAAGTGCAGGAGACACAACGCGACCCTCAGCTGCTGGCCGCGCAGCAGACCATTGCCGAACTCATGCGGCGTGCGCGTGCGGCACATGCCAACTTCGCGCAGCTCGGTCAACAAGGTATGGACGACGCAGTTTCGGCAGTGGGCTGGGCGATCATGGAGCCTGGCCGCAACCGCCAGATGGCCGAGTTGGCGGTGCGCGAAACCAGCCTTGGCAACGTCAATGACAAGATCACCAAGAACCACCGCAAGACGCTCGGCCTGCTGCGTGACTTGAAGGGCGTTCGCACGCACGGCGTGATCTCTGAGAACAAGGCCAAGGGCATCACCGAGATCGCACGCTCCGTCGGCGTGGTCGCCGCGATCACGCCCTCCACCAACCCCGGCGCGACGCCCGCCAACAACATCATCAACGCGCTCAAGTGCGGCAATGCGGTGATCGTCGCGCCCTCGCCCAAGGGCCTCGGCGTGAGCCAGTTGCTGATCGACTTCATCCATGCGGAACTGCGCAAGTGCGGCCTGCCGGTCGATCTGGTGCAGACGCTGCCCAGCCCCATCAGCAAGGCGCTGACCGCCGAGCTGATGCGCCAGGCCGATCTGGTGATCGCCACCGGCTCGCAAGCCAACGTGCGCATGGCCTACACCTGCGGCACGCCCGCGTTCGGCGTGGGCGCGGGCAATGTGGCGTCCATTGTGGACAGCTCGGCGAATCTCGCCGAAGCGGCCGGTCTGATCCTTGCCTCCAAGACCTTCGACAACGCCACCAGTTGCTCGTCGGAAAACAGCATGGTGCTGCTGGCCGACATTCGGGACGACATGCTGCAAGCGATGCAGGCTCGCGGCGGGCTGCTGCTGAACACCGAAGAAAAAGAGCGGCTGCAGAACATCATGTGGCGCGGCGGCAAGCTCAGCGAAGTGGTCACCGGCAAGTCCGCCAGAGTCATCGCCGAGCTGGCCGGAATCGACTGGCGCGGCCGCATCGCGACCGATGCACCCACGGCGCTTCTGGTCGACGAAACCGGCATAGGCAGCGATCATCTTTTCTCCGGCGAGAAGCTCTCGCCCGTGCTCACGGTCTACACGGCAAAGGACTTCAACGACGCCGCCGCCGTCGTGCGCCGCATTTACGGCTACATGGGCGCGGGGCATTCGGTGAGTCTGCATTCGCAGGACGACGAACAGGCGCTGTACCTCGCGCAGAACCTGCCGGTGGCGCGCGTGATCCTCAATCAGGCGCACTGCTTCGCGACCGGTGGCAACTTCAACAACGGGCTGCCATTCTCGCTGTCCATGGGCTGCGGCACCTGGGGCGGCAACAACTTCTCGGACAACCTCAACTACCGCTTCTACATGAACGTGACGCGCGTCGCGCGAACGATTGCCGAGAACAAGCCATCGGTCGACGACATGCTGGGCGACTGGTTCCGGAGGTACGGCGCATGACCATCCACGCATCCCCACAAAACCTTCGCGAGCTGATCGACGCGCGCGCTGCCGGGCGCGGCTCGGCCTCGTTCATGCTCAACGCGCAGAACGACGCCAGCCTCTCGTTCGCGCAGCTGAAGGCGGAGACCGACAAGCTGCGCTCCAACCTCGCGCAAGCTGGACTTGCGCCCGGAGACAAGGTCTCGGTCTACCTGCCCAACGGGCCGCTGCCCGCCATCTTGCTGCTGGGAATCATGGCAAGCGGGCTGGTGGTCAATCCGGTCAATCTGCTGAGCCAGCCGTCGCAGCTCCTGCATGTGCTGCGCCATTCGGACACGCGGCTGGTGTTCACCTGCCGCGAGTATCTGCCCCCGCTCGAGCAGGCGCTTGCACAGATCGAACGCCGCATCGCCATCGTTCTCTGCGATCCAGAATCGATGCATGTGCCGTGGGTGCCCGAACTGTCCGCAGACGGTGCGGCCAATGCGGACGCCGATTCGGATTCGCTCGCTACCCATGCCATTTCCAGCGACGAACCCGCGCTCATCATGTACACCTCGGGCACCACCGGCGTGCCCAAGGGCGTGCTGCTGAGTCACGCCAATCTGCTCGCCAACGCGGCTGCGACGACCGAAGCGCACCAGTTGAATGCGAGCGACCGCGTGATGGTGTCGCTGCCGCTCTATCACATCAACGCGCTGGTGGTGGCGCTGATCACGCCGCTGTTCCATGGCGGCTCGCTGGTCATGGCACCTAAGTTTTCGGCCAAGACCTTCTGGGCCGATGTGTGCCGATTCGAGTGCACCTGGATCAACGTGGTGCCGACGATCATCGCCTACCTGCTCAACGACGAGGCGGACAATGAGTCAAACAACGACGGCGCGCGCGATCTCTCGCGTCTCAGGTTCTGCCGCTCGGCCTCGGCGGCGCTCGCGCCCGAGCACCACCGCGCGTTCGAGGCGCGCTTCGGCCTCGGCATCATCGAGACCATGGGCCTGACCGAAACCGCTGCGCCTTCGTTCAGCAACCCGCTTGACGCCAACGCGCGGCGCGTGGGCAGTGTCGGCCAACCCACGGGCGCACTCGCGGCGATCATGGACATCGACGGCCGCTTTCTGCCTGCCGGTGAGCGCGGCGAGATCGTGCTGCAAGGCCCCAACGTGATGCTCGGCTACTACAAGGACCCGAGCAGAACCAAGGACGCCTTCACCAGCGACGGCTGGCTGCGCACCGGAGACATCGGTTATCAGGATGCCGACGGCTTCTTCTACGTGACCGGCCGCTCCAAGGAACTCATCATCAAGGGCGGCGAAAACATCGCGCCGCGCGAGATCGACGAGGCCGTGCTCAAGCATCCCAAGGTGCTGGACGCCGCAGCTGTGGGCGTTCCCCATCCCGAATATGGACAGGAGATCGCCGTCTATCTGGTGATGCGCGACGGCGCTGAATTCGACGCCGCCGACCTGCGACGCCACTGCCTTGTCGAGTTGGGCAACTACAAATGCCCTAGCCGCTTCGTGCAGATGGACGAGCTGCCACGCGGCCCGTCCGGAAAGCTGCAGCGGCTCAAGCTGCTGGAGCAACCGGCCTGATCCACGCGCCCCTCATTTCAACCGCTGATCGAACGAAAGGATTCCTGAACTGGCGCGTGTGCGCGCAACGGAAACAACGCCGCGCACACCTTCTTCTACCGTGAATTGAAAAAAGGGCTCGCCGACCGCCAAGGTCAGGACAGAGACCCAAGGAGACAAACATGCAACGTAGAGTCAAAACCCATCACATGATCCTCGGCGTGATGTGCCTGATGTACTTCATCGCCTACATCGACCGGGTCAACATGTCGGTCGCAGCGCCCCTTCTCAAGGAAGAAATGGGCCTCAGCAATCTGCAGCTCGGCCTCGTGTTCTCGGCCTTCGCCTACCCCTATGCAGCCATGCAGATCATGGGTGGCTGGCTGGCTGACCGCTTCGGTCCGCACAAAGTGCTTACCGTGCTCTCGCTGATCTGGGGAGTGGCCACGCTGCTCACCGGATTTGTCGGATCGCTCGTGTCGCTGCTGATTCTGCGGCTCGCGCTTGGGCTTGGTGAAGGCGGTGCATTTCCAACCGCCACGCGCGCGTTCACCTACTGGATTCCGGTCTCGCAACGCGGCTTTGCGCAGGGCATCACGCATTCGTTCTCGCGGCTCGGCGGCGCGGTGACGCCACCACTCGTGTTCCTGATCATCGCGATGGCGGGGTGGCGTGAATCCTTCGTGGTGCTGGGCATCATCAGCCTCGGCTGGACCGTGCTCTACTGGTTCACCTTCCGCGACACGCCGCAGCAGCACCCGCGCATCACCGAAGCGGAGATCGCGGAAATCAACGAAGGGCGCCCCGTCAAAGCCAAACAGGAAAAAGGCCCCACACCCTGGAAGCGCCTGATCGGCGGCATGTGGAAAGTGACCTTGGTGGACTTCTGCTACGGCTGGACACTCTGGGTGTTCCTCACCTGGCTGCCCTCGTACCTGAAAGACGCACGCGGCTTCAACCTCAAGGAAATGGCCATCTTCACCGCCCTGCCGCTGCTTGCCGGCGTGGTCGGCGACACACTGGGTGGGGTCATCTCGGACAAGCTCTACCAACGCACCGGCAATCTGCGCTTCGCACGCATCTCAGTACTGGTGTTCGGCATGGTCGGTGCGCTGATCTTCATGGTGCCGATGATCTCCGCCGAAAGCGCCATGAATGCCGTGCTGCTGCTCTCCGCCTCGTTCTTCTGTCTAGAACTGACCAACGCCGTGCTCTGGAGCCTGCCGCTCGACATCGCGGGCGACTACGCCGGAACGGCCTCGGGCATGATGAACACCGGCTTCGGCGTCGCAGGCATGATCTCGCCCGTCGCCTTTGGCTACCTGATTCAGAGCACCGGCAGCTACTCCCTGCCGTTCATGATCTCGGCGGGCTTGCTCGGCTTCGGGGCGTTCGTCGCGCTGTTCATCAATCCGCTGCAGACGGTCAAGCGCGAGGTGCCGTCGCTGCCAGCTGGCGTGCAGTTGTCAGGAGTGGGTTCGGCCTGAGGTTCTGCTGAATACGTTCGGGCATGAAAAAAGGACTTGGCTGCATGAGCCAAGTCCTTTTGTCGTCTGGTAGGGCCTCCCAGAGTCGAACTGGGCACCAATGGATTATGAGTGCGGTTGTGGCTAACGTTGCTTTTCGCCTCTCGTCGCCCTCTGTAGACAACGGACGTTAACAACATCAGCAGCCCTGCGGGTTCAAACGGTCAGTCTCGATTAACCGTGGCTGGCCTCGTTGAATGCACGGGGCAGCAAACGTGCGATCTATTGCTACAAAAGGCACGGGTTTCGTAGCCACTACGTAGCAAGATTTCCCGCATGCACAAAGACCAACCGACCCCCAGCAATCGCCTGAACTTCACAAAGCGCGATCTTGACCGGCTGCCACTCCCGACAGCCGGCGTGGCCTACCATTACGACACGGAGGCTAAGGGACTCGCGATCAGTGTCGGCAAGACCGGTCGAAAGAGTTTTCTGCTGTACCGCAAGATCAACGGCAGGCCTGAGCGCATCAAAATCGGGCGCTATCCGGATGTCAGCATCGGGCAAGCTCGCGACACTGTCACAGCCTTGAACGCTGACATCGCAAGGGACATCAACCCTGCCGAGGCGATGCGCGACCGGCGCAAAGAGATAACGCTGGCCGAGTTCTTCAAGGAGTACTACAAGCGCCACTCACTCGTCCACAAGGTGTCTCACAAGGAAGACATCGAGAAGTTCGAGCGACACATCAACACGAATAAGTACGGCGTGAACCTTGCGAAGCTGCGGCTGTCGGACATCACGCGTGCCCAGCTGATCTCACATCACGCAAAGATGGGCAACATCCCGACGACCGCCAACCGCGTGATTGCGCTGATCAGCTCGATGTACAGCCGCGCCATCCAGTGGGGGGACTTCGACGGTAACCATCCCTGTCGGGGCATGGACAAGTTCAAGGAAAAATCCCGCTCAAGATTTGTACTCCCTGACGAGATGCCCCGCCTCATGTTGGCCATGGAGCATGAATCGAACGAGCTGGTGCGTGACTTCGTCAAGCTCGCCCTGTACACGGGGGCACGCCGCAGCAATGTGCTGGCGATGCAGTGGCCGGATGTGCACCTTGAACGCAGGGAATGGCAAATCGCCATGACCAAGAACGGCGAGCCTCAGACCGTGTTGCTGACCCCTGAGGCCATCGAGGTGCTGGAGCGACGAAAAAAGGACGCCCAAGGCAGCAAGTCGCTTTTCGTGTTCCCCGGTTCTGGCGAGACCGGCCATTTAGTGGAGCCACGAGGGGCTTGGGAGCGCATGCTGGCGCGTAGCACGGCATTGGGTCTGGTGGAGGCGTTAGCGGAGAAGGCAACGGCCAAGACCTTCGACTACCAATTGGCCCTTGAAGAGGCCGTCGACTTCCCGGTCCAGACCATCGAACGCTACACCCCGTTGGCAGAGAAGCACGGGCTCCACCTGAAACATTACGAAATGCGTGACCTAAAAATCCACGACTTGCGCCGCACGCTGGGCTCTTGGCTGGCCAGCAGCGGCACCAGCCTGCCGATCATCGGGAAGGTGCTGAACCACAAGACCCCGGAGGCCACCAAGGTCTACGCCCGCTTGATGGTAGCCCCAGTTCGCAACGCCATGGAAGACGCCACGGCAGCCATGCGCAGAACCGGCGAGGTTTGAAACCACGGCACGGGGCCGATTGAATTCCGCATCACTTGAACAAAAGTAATGCGAATATTAAACTCACCCCTTATGCACCAATCTGACCACATCCTCGAACTGGCCCGGCACCGGCGCGTGCTACGGGCGGCGGATGTGCGCGAGCACGGCTGGTCGCCGCAGCTTCTGCTCCGGCTGCACCAAGCTGGCAAGCTGCAACGGTTCGCCCGTGGCCTGTACGGACTGCCCGATGCCGAAGTCACCGAGCACCAGACGCTGATCGAGGTCTGCCAACGTGTGCCCAAGGCCGTGCTGTGCCTTCTGAGTGCGCTGCAATTCCATGAGATCGGCACGCAAATGTCGCACGAAGTGTGGATCGCGCTGCCCGAGGGGACACAAACCCCGGCCCTGAGCTACCCCACGCTGCGCATCACGCGCCTGCGCGGCACCGCCTACAGCGACGGCATCGAGACCGTGACCGACCACGGCGCCTCTATCCGCGTGTACAGCGCCGCCAAGACGGTGACCGACTGCTTCAAGTTCCGCAACAAGATCGGTCTGGACGTGGCACTGGAGGCGCTGAAAGACGCTTGGCGCAGCCGCAAAGTCACCATGGCCGAGCTGAACCACTTCGCCAAAATCAACCGGGTTGAACGTGTCATGCAGCCCTACCTAGAGGCGGTGACGCAATGATCGGCAACCTCTCCGCGTCGATCCTGGCCCGACTGCTGACCCTCGCTAAGCAACGCGGCGACGACTACAACCTGCTGCTCAACCGCTTCGGCATGGAGCGCCTGCTGGCCCGCGTCAGCACGTCCCCGCACGCTGACCGCTTCCTGCTCAAGGGCGCCCTGCTCTTCGCACTCTGGTATGACACCCCTCACCGGCCGACCAGAGACGCCGACTTGCTCGGCTTCGGCCCCGACGATGAGGCAAACCTGATCGCCACCTTCCGCGACATCGCCGCCATGGACCTGGGCGACGGCATCGTGTTTGACCCCGACTCCGTGAAGGCCGATGCCATTCGCGAGGACAACACCTACGGCGGCACCCGCATCACGCTGGTGGCACGCATCGGCTCCGCACGCTGCGCACTTCAGATCGACGTAGGTTTCGGTGATGCCGTGACGCCGGGGCCACAGACGGTGGCTTACCCCACCTTGCTGGGCGACTTCCCAGCCCCCACGCTGCGGGTCTATCCCGTCTACACAGTGATCGCCGAGAAGTACCAGGCCATGGTGATGCTGGGACAAGCGAACAGCCGCATGAAGGACTTCTTCGACCTCGCGGTAATAGCAAGGCGCACGGAACTGGACGGCGCCACGCTGGCCGCAGCCATCGCCGCAACCTTTGCCCGGCGTCAGACCGCCCTGCCCACCGAGCGCCCCTTGGCCCTGACCAAGCAGTTCAGCGCAGATACCGCCAAGCTGAGGCAGTGGCAGGCCTTTCTGAACAAGAACCGCATTGAAGCCGCCAGCCTGGGTGACACCGTGGCGCTGCTGGACGACCTGCTGTGGCCGCCAACGGAGGTTGCCGCCGCGGGCAGTCAGGCAAAGGCCACTTGGCGCCCTGACGCACTGCGCTGGGTCTGACCCCGCACGCAACCACTTCGGACTGCATCAAAGCAGCGAAGGAATCTTCCGCTTCTCGACTGGCCGGATGTACCGCGCCAGCACGGCATCGCTGCGGTGCCCGGTCTGCTCGCGGATGAGCCATGTGGGCAACGATGCCATTGCCGCCGTGGTCACGTAGCCTGCGCGAAGGCTGTGGCCCGAAAACTCCTCCGGTTCACGCCCCATGGCCTTGGCAGCACGCTTCACGATCAAGGCGACCGACTGCGCCGCCAGCGGATCATCCGACACCGCGCCCCCTTTCGTGACCGACCGGAACAGCCAGCCTGTTTCGATGCGTGCCACCTCCAGCCAAGCCCGCAGGCTCTGGATGGGGCATCGCTCGCCGCTGGCCTGCGGCAGGAACACCGAGCGCCCCTTGCCGAACTGATCGGTCTTGGAGAACCGCAGCAGCACTTCCGCATGCGTCTCATGGAAGGCCACGTCCTCCACCCGCAAGGCCACCAGCTCAGCGCGACGGAACGCACCAGCAAAACCGACCAGCAGCAAGGCCCTGTCTCGCGCTGCCTTGGTGGGGTGTGACTTCTGCTGGTCGAGCACGGCCAGCATCTCCAGTAGCACGTCGCGGGTGATTGGTTTCACCGCACGCTGGCGGGTGCCGTGCTGGCGGCGGATGCCTTTCATGGTCGCCACGACCACGTCGGCCCGCGTCGGTGACTGCAGCCCTTGGTCGCGGTGGGCCTGTGCTATGGACACGCAGCGCCGCTCCAGCGTCGCCACTTTCATGGCCGGGGCCAACTTGGCCAAGTACTCCGCCACCATGGCTGGTGTTGCCGGTATGGCCCCGCCGTGCTGGATGAAATGGCGCACGTCGCTGGCATAGGCCCGCTTGGTGGCTTTCGAGCTGGCAGAGGCGACATAACCAGCCACGGAGCCAGTCGGCGGCTTCTCTGCCGTTTTGGCTGCGGTGCTGGCGGTGGATTCTTCGCTCGATGCTGGCGATTTGGTGCCAGCCGATGCGTGCGGCTTTTTGGTAGTCATTTTGGTAGTGATAAGTGCGTGCTATCGCTACGAACGCAGCGACAAAAAAGCCGTGCGGCGCGAACGCGGCACGGCGGAATGGTTTAGCGGTAACTTTGGCGGCGAGTGGCCTACGGTGGCCGGGGGGTGGCATCAGCCAAGTGCTCACGGCATGACGCCGACAGCGCAAAGCAACAGCCCGCCAATTCCCCCAACTCGGCCATGAGCCAGCCCAGCGACTCAATGGCATCGCCAGAGATTTCCCCAGTGTCCATTTCGGGCGCGGCACGGACCAGCAGCAAGCCAATCGCTGATAGCCCGAGTTGGGCGACCTGCATCGTGTCTTGGGCGTGCTCTGCCAGCGCGGACAAATCGGCAGGGTTTGAGGCGCTGTAGTCCACCTCACCGGAAGACGAAATGGTCAGCTTCGGCAATACGGCCAGCAAGTCCCGCATGGGCCGGTGGCGCGGCATCGCGGCCATGTTCAATAGCAGGACGGCAGCAACACCGTCGTGACCTCACGGTTCCACTCCGTGATGATCCAGACAACGGCCGGTGCCTCCACCGTCCCAAGGTTGAACGACGTCAACACACGCGCGTCCTTGTCAAAGACCGCCCGCCAGTTGGCCGTACAGTCGTCGGGGTCCATTTCGTTCCAGCGTTGCCCGGTCTGGTGCCAGTTCAGCAGTTGAGTGATCGAGGCTCCGTGTTGGCCGATGAGGCGCAAGGCCGGTGGGGTGGCAACCACGGCCCCCAAGTCAAACAATGCAGGGGCCTCCATGGCTATGGGATTGTTGGTGGCGCTGGTGTCCAGATCGGGTTCTACGTCGGGCAATTGCTGAGTCATGTCGGGCTCCAAAAAGTTGAGGTGATACCAACACGCGGGCCAGAAACGACAAAAGGCCACGACGTGAGCCGTGGCCTTTTGGTATTTAGTGGGGTTTCTGACCGCGTATTGGGCGGTGCGGCTTGCTGTCACAAAGTGCGACGCACTTGCCGTAGCCATACGGTACTCAAGGCCCTGCGCCGCTGTCCAGCGCGGTATGACTTTGCACCAGAGGCGCAATCAGATCACCACTCCTTGAGCACCTCGTCATCAGACAAAACGGCCAAGGGTTTGGCCGGAGCTTCTCCCGCCGTCGCATAGCCAGGATGAACGTCAGTCTGCTTCACGGGCCGGATGACGATGTCGCCGCTGTCCATGAGCTTGATGTAGAGGTAGTCGCCATTTCGGAGCCCCGCACGCTCCGCGACATAGCTTGGCAGGCGAACGCCGAGCGAATTTCGTAAGCGCACGGCAAACCCATGTTGACCGCCGATGGCGACCATTGCTGACGATCAGATGTCAGTGGGCTGCCAGCGGTGCGGCAAGAGCTCGTCGATACGGCTGGCCTTGTGCGTGGGCAGCCTTGTGAGCACGTCCTGGAGGTAGGCATAGGGGTCATGCCCGTTCATGCGCGCCGACTGCACCAGGCTCATCACCGCCGCCGCCCGCTGGCCCGCGCGCAGGCTGCCGGCGAACAGCCAATTGGCTCTGCCAATGGCAATGGGCCGGATCTGGTTCTCGATCCAGTTGTTGTCCACGGGCAGTTGCCCGTCATCGACGAAGCGTGTCAACGCCGTCCAGCGCCTGAGGCTGTAATCCAGGGCCTTGGCCGTTGCTGAGCTATCGGGCAGTTTCTGCCGCTGCAATGTCATCCACTGGTGCAACGCATCCAGGATCGGCTTGGTGTGCTGCTGACGAATGGCTTTGCGTTGATCGGCGTTCAGTTCCTTGACCTCGCGCTCGATGTCATAGACCTTGGCGAATTGCTCCAGCGCGAACCCGGCAAGCTGGCTTTTGTTCGCCGCATGGAGGTCAAAGAGTTTGCGCCGGGCATGCGCCAGGCAGCCCACCTCGGTCACGCCACTGGCAATCAGGGCCTTGTAGCCGGCGAAGTCGTCGCAAACCAGTGCCCCCTTCCAGTCGCCCAGGAAGTTGCGGGCATGCTCGCCAGCCCTGGACTCGCAGAAGTCATACACCACGGCTTTCATGTCTTCGAACGCCCCTGGCGCGTAGGCCCACAGGTAGGCGCGATGCGTCGCTCCCTTGCCAGGTTTGAGCATTTGCACTGGCGTCTCGTCGGCGTGCAGCACACGGTGGCCGAGTATTTCCGCCTTGAGCGCATCGACTAGCGGCTGCAGCCGCACGCCGCAGGTGCCTACCCACTGCGCCAGAGTCGAGCGAGGAATGGCCAGACCGGCGCGCGCAAAGATGCTTTCCTGACGGTACAGCGGCAAGTGGTCCGCGTATTTGGCCACCAGCACCTGGGCCAGCAGGCCGGTGGTGGGATGCCTTTGTCGATCACATGCGCTTCAACCGGCGCCTGGGTGATGGTCTCGCATTGGGCGCAGGCCCACTTGCCACGGATGTGACGCTCCACCGTGAACACGCCGGGCACATAGTCGAGCTTTTCGGCCACGTCTTCGCCGATGCGTTTCATCTGACAGCCGCACTGGCAGGTGGTCGAATCGGGCTCGTGGCGGATCTCGCGGCGCGGCAGATTGGCCGGCAGCGGCTGGCGTTTGGGCTGTTGTTTGGCTTGCGGGGCAGCGGCCGCAGGCTGCAGCTGCTCGATCTCCAAGCAGACAGCCGCCAAGTCGGCCTCGATCTCGTCTTCGAGCAAGCTGCGCTGCTCGGCGTTGAAGCGCTCGGACTGTGCGGCGAACTTCATGCGTTTCAAGAGCGCATTCTCGTGGGTGAGCTTGGCGTTGAGCGCCTGGCTGTGGCGTAGTTCTGTGAGCAGCCGCGTGGTCATCTCGCGCAGCTGCTCGGCGCTCAGATCATCCAGGAATTGCGGCTGCATCAACATGACAGGCAGTGTGCCAAGCATGGCACTGCGCTGCCATGCGCAGATCCACCGATTGCGCGCCGGCTTCAGACCATGGTGATAATGCCGGCGTTTCCCATGCGTTGCCAGGGTAGGCCCAGCACCAGGGCGTCAAGCTGGACAGGCTCCAACTGCCACTGCTCATCGCCTGGCGTCGGCCAGACGAACTTGCCCTGGTGCAGGCGGCGAGCGGCCAGCCAGATGCCTATGCCGTCGTGCACCAGCACCTTGATGCGGTTGGCGCGTCTGTTGGCGAACAGGTAGGCATGGTGAGGGTGGGCGGCGCCGAAGACGGCGACTACGCGGGCCAGCGCCGTGTCGGTGCCGGCGCGCATGTCCAGCGGGGCCGTGGCAAGCCAGGCAGCGTCGATACGGATCATTGCCGCAGCACCTGCAACAAACCCTGCAATGCGCGGGAACACTCGCCAGCAGCGGCCAGCGGCCAATTGACCGTCACGAGGGTGCCGTGATGACAGCACTCGATGCGGATGTCTGATGAGCAAGCTGCCGATGCAGCACTTGGGGCAGCTTGTACACCCGCTGCCTGAGGCCCCATCACCGGCGAGCCCAGCGCCACCGCGATGAAGGCGGGCACGGGGTTGGACGGCACCGGATGAGCCTGATGCGCTGGGGCACAAACAGCCTGTGCATTGGCCATTGGCTCAGCCGCTGCATCGGCGCAGTGTGGGGCGATGCCGGACGCATCAGCATGCGCGGTATCGCAGGCGCTCTGGTGCTGGCCCAGACGATGCTCCTTGAGCCAGCGATGCAGCACGTTGGCATTCATGCCATGTTCACGCGCTGTGGCGGCAATTGATGGTAAGCGCACGGTCATCCCACCCTTGAAGGGATTGGTCTAAGCGGCAACGATGGTGTCCACCAAAGATTTAGGTGGACACCATGAATGAAGCCAAGAAGAAGACCCGCCGGCGGCACAGCGCCGAGCTCAAGCAGCAGATCATTGCTCAGTGCGCCGAGCCGGGTGCATCGGTGGCCAGCATTGCCTTGTCGTACGGCATCAACGCCAACGTCGTTCACAAGTGGCGCCGCGAAGCGGGTGGCGCGCTGCCTGCACTCCAGGCCCCCGCATTCGTTCCAGTGCCGCTGCCGCCAGCGGCATGTTCACCAGGGCCTGCACTTGCACCAGACATCCGCATCGAGCTGCGCCGTGGCGCCACCACCGTCTCGGTGACCTGGCCATTGGATGCGGCCGACCAGTGCGCCGTGTGGATGCGAGAGCTGCTCAAGTGATCCGGGTTGATGCGCTGTGGCTGGCCACTGAGCCGCTGGACATGAGATCGGGCACCGAGACGGCGCTGGCTCGCGTGGTGTCGGTCTTCGGCGCAGCGCGCCCGCACCACGCCTACCTGTTCGCCAATCGACGCGCCAACCGCATGAAGGTGCTGGTGCACGACGGCATCGGTGTGTGGCTGGCAGCGCGTCGCCTCAACAGCGGCAAGTTCGTCTGGCCGCGTGATGCGGCAAGCACCGCCTCGCTCACCCGAGCCCAGTTCGATGCGCTGGTGCTGGGCCTGCCCTGGCAGCGCCTTGGCAACGGTGGTGTCATCACCGTGGTCTGACTCTGAAGCGCAGACCGGTGCTTGCCAATTGGGGCATGCGCCAATGGTGCGCGTGTGCCAGTGCTGGCACAGTGGATGCCCATGGTGGTCGAGCCTCAATCCCTGCAGAGCCTGAGCGCAGAAGAGCTGCGTGAGCTGACCACGCGCCTCATGACGCAGCTGCGCCACCAGAGCGCGTTGCTGGACAAACTCACGCACGAGAACGCGCTCTTGAAGCGCATGAAGTTCGCAGCTCAATCCGAACGCTTCAACCCCGAACAGAAGAGCCTGCTCGAAGACGAGATCGAGGCCGACCTGGCAGCCGTGGCCACCGAGATCGATGCGCTGCAAGAAGCGCAGGCGCCCGCCAAGGTTGAAGAGAAGAAGGTTCCCAAGCGCGCGCCGCTGCCAGCCAACCTGCCGCGGCGCGAGATCCGCCACGAGCCCGACTCGACCACCTGTGCCTGCGGTTGCCAGATGAAGCGCGTGGGCGAGGACGTGGCCGAGAAGCTGGACTATGTGCCTGGCGTCTTCAGCGTCGAGCGCCACATCCGGGCAAGTGGGCTTGTGCGAAGTGCGAGACGCTCACCCAAGTCCCCGTCGATCCGCACATCATCGACAAGGGCATCCCCACCACCGGGCTGCTGGCGCAGGTGCTGGTGGCCAAGTACGCCGATCACCTTCCGCTGTACCGCCAGGAAGCGATCTTTGGTCGAGCTGGTCTCGCGATCCCGCGTTCCACGCTCGCTCAGTGGGTGGGCGCGTGTGGCGTGCAGTTGCAGCCACTTGTGGATGCCATGAGAAACGAGCTGCTGCAGCACCGCGTGCTGCATGCCGATGAGACGCCGGTGTCCATGCTCAAGCCGGGCAACGGAAAGACGCACCGGGCCTACCTCTGGGCCTATGCCACGGGTGCCTTCGAGAACACCAAGGTGATCGTCTACGACTTCTGCGAATCACGCTCGGGCGAACATGCCCGGCGCTTCCTGGGCGACTGGAGAGGCAGCCTCACCTGTGACGACTTCAGCGGCTACAAAGCCTTGATCGCCAGCGGCGTGACCGAGGTCGGTTGCCTGGCGCACGCGCGGCGCAAGTTCTTCGATCTGCATGCAGCTAACCAGAGCCAGATCGCCGAGTTCGCGCTGCAGCAGTTCGGTCGGGTCTACGAAATCGAGCGCGAGGTCAAGGAGCTCAGCGCCGATCAGCGCCGGGCCATCCGGCAACAACAAACGAAGCCGCTGCTCGATGCCTTGCACCAGTGGATGCTGCTGCAACGCCAGAAGGTGCCCGAAGGTTCAGCGAGCGCCAAGGCGCTGGACTACAGCCTGCGGCGCTGGGTGGCGTTGACCCGGTTCGTCGACGATGGGCAACTGCCTTTGGACAACAACTGGATCGAGAACCAGATCCGGCCCATTGCCATTGGTCGCAACAACTGGCTCTTCGCTGGCAGCCTGCGCGCGGGCCAACGCGCCGCCGCCGTCATGAGCTTGATCCAGTCAGCGCGCATGAACGGGCATGACCCCTACGCCTACCTGCGCGATGTGATGGCACGTCTGCCCATGCAGCGCGCCAGCCGCATCCATGATCTTTTGCCACATCGCTGGCAGTCCACCACTGCTTCAAATCTGTAGCGGAGGCGACTGCCTCTCCATTGCCGCAATCAGCGGGCAACGGACTTTGCCTCTCCCAGAACTGCAGAGATCGATCAGTTCAGAGAGTACGGCTTCCATTCGGTGCAGGTCTGCAAGCTTGAGTTGAACTTCGGCGAGCTTGGACTCTGCGTGTGTACGGGCTTGAGCGCAGCTCGCACCATCGTCGAGTTGCAGCAACTGCGCGGTCTCATCCAGGCTGAACCCCAGCCGCTTCGCAGTCTTGATGAAATGCAATCGCGATAGGTCATTCTGGTCATATCGCCGAATGCTGCCCTGGGGCCGTTCTGGCTCGGGCATCAGCTCCTTGCGTTGGTAGAACCGTATGGTCTCTACATTGACACCGGCCGCCTTGGCCAGATCACCAATGGTCAAGCCGGGGTGGGCATGCGGAAGAGGAAGGCTCATGGTGCTTGACTCCGTACCAATGTACGGGACTAAGCTTAAGCCATGTCAACAAAATCTACAGACATTTCTGCCCGTGCCACTGGCGGTGGAAAGGCCTTGATCGCGGGTGGCCTGTCCGCGCTCCTTGCGTCCGCCTGCTGCCTTGGCCCTCTGGTGCTGATCATGCTGGGCATCTCTGGAGCATGGATCAGCACGTTGACGCTGCTGGAGCCGTACCAACCACTGTTCATTGGTGCAGCCACTATCGCCTTGATCTTTGCGGCGCGCCGGATATGGCGCCCGGTTGTGGCCTGTGAAGCGGGACAGGTATGTCAGCGGCCGATGGTCAGCCTCTCCTACAAGGTGCTGTTTGCCCTGGTGACCCTGTTGCTGGTGGCCGCGCTGGTGTTCCCCCTGTTCGCCCACTGGTTCTACTGATGAAAGGCTCCGACATGAAGCGGTTGATCATGACCACTGCAGCACTCTTGCTGCTGACGCCCGGCTGGGCTGCCCAACAAAGCGTCACTCTGTCGGTGCCCGGCATGAGTTGTGCCACTTGCCCCATCACGGTGAAGAAGGCACTGACCCAGATCGACGGAGTCATTGGCGTCAAATCCAACCTGGCCAAACGAGAGACCACGGTGGTCTTTGATGACACCAAGGTCAAGGTGGACGTGCTGACCAAGGCCACCACGGAAGCTGGATTCCCGTCATCTGTTGCCCCGGCAAAGCCGTAATGGATTTGATCTTGGACTCTGTTCTGACGTGCCCTGAGTGTGGGCATGCCAAGAACGAAACAATGCCGACGGACGCGTGCCAATGGTTCTACGAGTGCGAAAGTTGCCACACGGTCTTGCGCCCAAAACCGGGCCATTGTTGTGTGTTCTGCTCGTTCGGTTCGGTGCCGTGCCCTCCAATCCAGGCCGGTGGCGACGAAGCTTGCTGCGGCTCCAAAACGTAGGGGTCACTCCACCTCTGCGACTTCCAGCGGTAGATCAGGGTGGGGTGCCCGGACGCTTACAATTGATGCGCCGGGCTGCTGGCACGCAGCGATCAGTTCAGCCTTGAATTGCGCGCTGTAGACCCGGCGCGTGCGGGGGACACAGGAGCGCGAATGGGGAATCTCTTGAGACATGGTGTGCACGATGGTTTACGTGGACACGATGGTGCTTGCAATTGCTCATTCGGGGTAGATGGGTTGGCCGGACGGATACCGAATTTCCCCATTTCGACAGCTTGCTTGGCATGGTGTTGCACTCACTTCATTGATACACATTGGCTATCGCAAATTGGCAGCAGGTGCCCTTGCCAACCATGCTTCTGTCTCTGTAGTGCTGTCTTGTAAAGGCTCCGGGCGGAATTCCCCGCATCTACCAGGAGCAATCCACCATGCAAGCTCAGACCATCGAACGCCGCTTCAAGGCAAACCGGGTCTTCATCAACAACCAAGTGCGGATGGGTAACTACACCCGCTTTGACCTCTGGTGCGGCCTCATCGTCAACGTCTACGACACCGGCAGCGTGGTCGTTCAAGGCCGCATCCGCGCGTTCCCTTACCCCTACGACCCCTTGCCGGGGATTCGCAAGAGTCTGCCCTTCGACACCGCGTGGCAGTTCTCGCGCGCCAAGAAGTAAAGCATAGGAATCGTGGCGGCCCAAAAGCCGCCACGGATATGGCTTCGCCCAATGCAGGGTTGCACGTTAGGGGTGGCCAAGGGCCTACTAAGCGAAGTATTTTCGCTTCCGCAATCTATCCCCCTATGGCACCAAAAAATGGTATTTCAAACCGACGGCGCTCTTGTAATCGGCGGTGAAGACCGTGTGGCCAACCAGATCGGTGACGACATTCGCGTGAGGATGAGCCCCTTTACCCGGTGCACAGTGAACAAATGCAGAGGGGGCAAGGGCCTTCGCATTGCCAGATACCCATGAATGCTCGGAGCCATGGTGGGGGACCTGCATGACGCCAACTCTGTCCCAGCGGTTTGCCCCGAAGTGATATTGCATAGCGGAAATAACGTTGGCATCAATTCGCAGATCACCTGTACAGAGCAATGCTGGTCGATCTGAAGAGAAACAGCTCCCTATGTCTATTTCGATAGTGGGAGGCTTTGCTTTATGCCTTCGAAAAAACTCACACAGCTCCAAATCCCGGGCGGTGATTCGAGGCGCCGAATACATGGAAATCGAAATATTGTTTCTCGCGCTGCTGCTGGATCCAAAATGGCCCTCGTAGCACTTCTTTAAGGCAGCTCTCCACCCCGATGGCCATGACGAAAAAGGCTTATCGAGCCCAAGAGTAGCTATTTCCGCTTCGATCTTGTCCCGAACCTCTTGCAAAGGCAGTCCAGACTTCTTAGAGATTAGGTCACCTGATTCAGTTGTCTTTATGATGCCCAAATCCTTACCGCTAACCTCAGCGTTATAGAACATGAACTCCATCGGAAATCCATCAGGATGAACCGGGGTTCCATGTTGTATGACTTGAACGCCAGGACCACCAGCGAGAGTCGACGCGGTTATGCTTAGTTCGCGTTTCTCAAGACTGTCTTCACGCTGCCTGTCAATGTCCAAGTCATTGGGATTGAGGCCAGTAGGTAAGCGCAAAGGATCCCGACTTTCCTGCGGTCCGGAAGATCCGCCACGAACAAGCAGCAGCGTTCCAACTCTTGCCGAGAGATTTTTTGATTGCAACCACGTCGCAGGCGAAAGCTGCAACTGCGCAGTCGAGGCGCTGATACCCCTGAGCCCCCCAACGGCGACATCCCGGACACGTTGTTGCCATTCCGAAAATGGCAACACCAAAAAATCAACTTCACGCTGCTTAAGAAGATCCTCTAGACCATTTACATGGTCGTCGTCAAAGTGTGACAAGACCAGCATATTGATGCGATCTGGCCACACAGACCAAGAAGCGGTACGTGCCAACGCACTACTCATAGCATTCGAGCTTTTAGAGCCGCAGTCGTATACCCAGCTGAATGCATTCTCTTCTCTTCCAATGACTACGCCAGTCATGAACGTTCCATGACCGACCGCATGGAAGCACTGGTGAACGTGATACCGCATCAAGCAACCATCCTTTGCTGTGGATATCCGCAGGGATATCCGAAAATCCTTGGGGAATGCCAGACAAGAATGCTACTCATACAGACGCCCCAGTCTGCGGCGGTGCCTTCGGCGGCATCGCCCCACGGTGATAGGTCGCATCGAACACCGTGTCCGTCAGCCAACGTTTGAAGTTGGGGTTGTCGCTGAACTGCTTGAACAGCTCAGTGTGATCGGACAGCAGCTCCAGCACCACGCGATTCAGCGCCTTGTCATGCTCCAGCTTCGCGTTCTGCTTGTCGGAGTTCGCCTGCGCGTTCTGGTAGGCCTTGTCCTGGGCCACCCGTGCCGGGATTTCCTCGGCAATGACCTTGCGAATCTTGTCCTCGTCCTTCCACTCGATGTTGCCGAACAGGTCATTGAAGGTCTTGATGATCGCGGAGAGCTTGTCGATGTCAGCCTCGCCTTTGCCGCCACCGCCGCCCGGAGGCACGGGCTCGACGGTGGCATCCGCGTCGTCCATCGCCATCTTCAGCGCCGCGTTGGCCTCCACCCGGTAGCTGTCCATGTCAATGGTCTCCAGCACCCCTTTGGACAAGTCCTCTTCCTTGGGCGCGGGCAGCTTGGGAATGAGGAAGTTCAGGAAGATCGACAGCTTCTCCCACGCGGGGTGGCCGTAACTCAGGATGGCGGCTAGGAAGCCGTAGCTGCGCACGAAGGCCTTGGCCTTACCTTTGAACTTGACCTGATCGTCCTCGCCGAGCTTGTCGGTGTATTCGGCCACGCAAGCATCAAGGATGGGGTCGAGCTTGTCCCGGTCTGCGCCGCTCAAATACAGCGCCACCAAGTCTTCCACCTGCTGCCAGCTGTACACCTGCTGTCCGTCGAGTTCAGCCTTGATGTCGTGCAGCTTGTTGGCGTCGGTTTCGCCGGCCTGGATGGTGGCGCGGTAGTAGTCCTGGAAGGCCGCCTTCACCGCCTCGGCGTTGTCCGCGAAGTCGAGCACGAAGGTATCGTGCTTTTGCGGATGCGCACGGTTCAGCCGCGACAAGGTCTGCACCGCCAGAACACCCGCCAGCGGCTTGTCCACGTACATCGTGTGCAGCAAGGGCTCATCGAAGCCGGTCACGAACTTGTTGGCGACGATCAGGAAGCGATACGGGTCTTGCTTGAGATTGGCAGGAATGTCCTTGCTCGGAAACCCGTTGAGATCGGCCTCGGTCTTCTTCTGGCCACCAACCTCGAAGTCGCCCGAGTACGCCACGATGGCCTTGTACGGGCTCTTGATCTGCGTGAGGTAGTCGGACACCTCGCGGTAGTAGTCAATGGCCCGCGCAATGCCGCTGCACACGATCATCGCCCGCGCCTTGCCGCCAATCTTCTGCTTGCCCGCCACCTGCGCGGTGAAGTGATCCACCATGATCTCCGCCTTGCGGCGGATGGCCTTGTCGTGTGATTCGACGTAGTGGCGAATCTTCTTCAGCGCCTTCACCTTGTCGAATTCCGGGTCATCCGCCACCGTCTTCGCCACTTGGTAGAAGCTGTCGTAAGGGGTGTAGTTCTCCACCACGTCGAAGATGAACTTCTCTTGGATTGCCTGCTTCGTGGTGTAG
Organism: Diaphorobacter sp. HDW4A; assembly: GCF_011305995.1. Lineage (GTDB taxonomy): Bacteria > Pseudomonadota > Gammaproteobacteria > Burkholderiales > Burkholderiaceae_C > Diaphorobacter_A. Next base: position 3,654,865 of record NZ_CP049910.1, read on the forward strand.
GTCAGTTCCTCGGGCGAACGGAACTGCACCTTGTCACCGACCAGCGTTTTCTCGCCGAACAACTCCAGCGTCTTGTTCTTGGGTGTGGCGGTGAACGCAAAGTAGCTGGCGTTGACCAGCAGCTTACGGGAGGCGATGCGTTTCTCGATTTCCGCGTTGACCGCATCCTGCGTGCTGTCCTCCTCGAACTCTTCCTCGGCCACCTTGCCGCCAAGGGCTTCGTGCATCCGCGCCGTGGTTTTGCCGCCTTGGCTGGAATGTGCTTCGTCGATCAACAGCGCGAAGCTCTTGCCGGAGAGGTCGCCCAGCTCATCAAGGATGAACGGGAACTTCTGCACCGTGGTGACGATGATCTTCTTGCCCTTCTGCAAGAAGCCCCGCAGCTCTTGGGCGTTGTCGGAGTGGCCGAAAATCGCCGCCACATGGTCATAGCCTTTGATGGTGCGAGCGATCTGCGTGTCCAGCGCACGCCGGTCGGTGATGACGATGATGGAATCGAACTGCGCCACCATCGGGTCATCCTTGCGGCGAAGCTCGACCAACTGGTGTGCCAGCCAGGCAATGGTGTTGCTCTTGCCACTGCCAGCCGAATGCTGGATCAGATACCGCTTGCCCACCCCATCGGCATGGGCGCGGTGCAGCAGGGCACTCACTGTGCGCAGCTGATGGAAGCGCGGGAAGATTTGCTTGCGCTTTTTCTTCTTCTTGCCGCTGGCATCAGCTTCTTCCTCTTCCACTACCTGCGCGTAGCTTTCGATGATGTTGGCCAGCGATTCGCGGGTCAGCACCTGCTTCCATAGGTAGTCGGTCTTCAAGCCATCCGGGTTGGGCGGGTTGCCCGCGCCACTGTTCCAGCCCTGGTTGAACGGCAGGAACCACGAGGCTTTGCCCTTCAGCTCGGTGCAGAACGCGGCCTCCGCGTCATCGACTGCGATGTGCGCCACGCAGCGCCCAAGCTGGAACAGCAGTTCCTGCGGGTTGCGCGTGGTCTGGTACTGGACGATGGCGTCAGCCAAGGTCTGCTTGGTCAGCGAGTTCTTCAACTCGAAGGTCAGCACCGGCAGGCCGTTGATGAAGATCGCCAAGTCCAGCTCATTGCCGGAATCGTTGCTGTAGCGCACCTGCCGGGTGACGCTGAAAATGTTCTTGCCGAATGCGTCTGCTGCGGCGGCATTGCCCGGCGTGGGCAGCAGCTTGTAGAGATCGACGTGTACCGGCCCGTGGCTCACGCCCTTGCGCAGGACGTCCACCACGCCACGCTTGGTGATTTCGCCTTGCAGGCGGTGCAGAAACTGGGTTCGCTTGATGCCATCCGTCGCCAGTTCCAGCGTTTCCACCGCCTTGGGCTGGGTGGCCTGCAAGAAGGCCAGCAACTGCGCCACATCCAGCGCCACGTCGCGGTTGTAGTCGGCGGGCTTGCCTTGCACAAAACCGTTGTGGGTGGCAGCGAAGTCCGCGGAGGCCAGATCATGGTTGTACTCGGGCTGCGGCACTCCGGTCATGCCGCGCACCACGCGCGCCTCGAACCAACGCTCGCTGGTATCAGTCTTCGCCATCGCCGTCCCCCTCTTCGGTCACATCTTCCTGGTCATCGCCGAGCGCAGCCAGCGCCGCGTCGTCCACCACATCGTCCGGGCCTGGCTGCCAGCCGCGCACGTCCACTTGGCCCGTGACCACATCGGCAATCTGGCGGTCGCGGTATTCGCGGATCAGTTTGATTTCCTCTTCGGTGCGGACGATAGCGTCGTCCAGCGGTGCGCTCTCTGTCTTGATGTGCGCAACGATGTCCTGCTGCTCATCCTCGGTTGGTGGCAACGCCACAGGAAAACGCCCCAACACAGTTTCTGCGATGGCGGGATACGCGATGCCGATGGAGTTCGCTGCCACCCGGTTCACGAAGGCACTGCTCTGGATGACGTAACCGAGGTATTCGGGCTCCACATTCTTGCCGGGCGTGAGTACCGCAAAACCGGTGGATGCGATCAGGTCATTCGCGTCCTCGCTGACATACCAGATGGCCTTCAGGTACGTCCGCACAGTCGAGATGATGGTGTCGCCTCGGCGTAGAACACGACGCGCTCGGGACGGCGCGCCCTCGAAACGGATGCGCTCAAGTTCCTTCGACAAGCGACCGGTTTGCACCGAGCCGATGTCCACGTAGCGGAACTCAAAATCTGGATTGGTCTTTTGGCCCAGCGTGCGGGCATTGAGCCGCACCCAACGTTTCAGCGGCTTCACCTCCCAGTGCTCCGGCACCTCTCCCAGCCATTCGATACCGGATGCTTTCAGCACCACCGATGCATCAAGGCCACGCGTGACGGCGTGGTCGATGATGCGCAGCTTCTGTTCGGTGAGCAGCTTAATCAGGTCTCTTTTGGCCTTGATGAAGCGGGCGATGTGGGCGTCCTTAGCGCGCAAGTAGGCAACGATCTGGTCTTGCTCGGGGCGCGGCGGCACAAGCGAGGGCATCTGCTTGAAGGATTCCCAATACAGCCGATTGCGATCCGCCACGATGCCGCGCGAGAACTTGTTGACCTCCTGCATGTACGCCGCCGTGCGGAACAGGTAGCTGTAGTAGCTGCTGTTAGCCTCTTCGTAGGGTTTCACCACGACATATGCAGGGCTGACCAGCCCGTCAACGGGCGCGGGGCCGACCGCGCCTTGCCACATCCGCATCATGTTGTAGGCAATGTCGCCCTTGACTGCGCGCTTGTATTTCTCCTTCTGGCTCATCACCTGCTTGCGTTTCAGGTTTTCCATGTCACGCACACGCACGCCGGTGCGCAGCGACACTTCCAGAATCGGCAGATCGGGGAAGCCCGTTTCAACGCGATGGCCAAAGAGGCGGCCATTGCGCAGCACCTGCCATCCTGCAGGTATGGACGGAACCCAAGGCAGACCCGATGCGCGAAGGGCTTGATTGACCGGCTTGGCTGCAGCAACCGCTGCTGGATTAACCACAGCCTCGGTTGCGATTGCTGTGTCTGCACAGAATAGAGCGCCTTGCTCTGGTGCAAGAGCGGCCCGTGGCGTTGGCAGTCCCATTGCCACACCAATCTCCTTTCCGAACAGCAGGAACTGAGGAATGTCTGGCGGTGCGATATCCAGGGCGGCGTCGCGTCCTTGCTGCTTCACCTGCTCGCGAAGTTCCATCAGCAGCCTGCCCAAAACGTTCATTCCGACCAGCGTATCGCCGTCGTCAACGACCTTGGCGCCCCAAAAATCGTCCTTTCTAGACGCTTCGACGATTGGCCTTTCCTTTGTTCGCAACAAAAGTTCACTGAAGGCGTGCCAGTTGTTTGCAAGCTTCATGCGAAGACACCAGCGCATGACACGGACGCGAACCTGATCCCAGTCAACGCGCGAGTCATTGCGGTACGGCTTGCTCTTCATCTTTGCCGTCATCGGGCTGATCTGGCCAATGATCATCCGCTGAACTTCAGGAAGATGCGGAAACCGACAGGCTTGATACAGCGCCTCAGACGTCAGTACCCGAATGCCATTGACATGGATTGGATAGCCGCCCGCCATGTTGGAAAGCCCGCCAAAGTCCTCGTTCGTCTTTAGAAAGACTACGCTCTCGGACCGGCGGTAGGTTCTAAGTTGAGCCTGACCACTCATCAGAAATCGCCCCCGGAGAGGTCCGCGAACATTCTTCGCACTGCTGTTTGCGCATTTGTTGTCCGAGGGAAAAGTGGATACCAGGGCGCATCCACCCAAAAGGCCAGTGGGGCGTTGTTGGGGCAGTTGCGATAAGTGACGATCAACGAACCGAACCCCAATGTCTCCAACGTCATATGCCCGAGTGGGCGCTGAGTAGCGCCAAGGTTGGGGCACATCTGGCGAATGTTCACGCCGGCCTTCAGAAACTCTTGCTCAAGCAGAATCTTTCCAGCGTCGCCGGTGAACAAGTTGGCCGCTCCAGGGTTGCCTGCAGTTCTCAGCGAGGGCTGGTACTTCATAGCGGCAACATAGGCTTGCACGGCTGGATCATTGGGGATCGCTGTGGGGCGCAGCACATCCGACTTTGCGCTATAGGTCCGCCTGTCCTCCAACTCGATGGCATGCCACCAAGTAATGTCGACCTTCTTTCCCGAAGTCTTGATGACCTCTTGAATCTTGCCGTTCGCGTAGTACTGACCACCGCTGTGTTGAGCAATACATATGACATGCAGAGTAGTCTGCGCGGGCGCGTGGTCTCGAATCCACCCTTCAAGATCACGTCTGACTCGGTTGCCTGTGAAGATACCGTCATCCAGGTAGATGAAAACATCGTCACCATGCGCACATTCCGTAGTGCCGAATCCATGTTCATCCTGCAACTGCTCAGAGAACAGGTTGATCATGTCCGTCTGACTGTCTCCGCCGCCCTGAATGTCTAGAAAGTTGGCATCGCGCCAGAACGCTGCTGCGTCTTCTCCAGTGAGCTTCTTGCTCCGCATTGCGGTGCGAAGAAACTTGGCCACGTCCTCTTTCGAGAAGTAGATTTTCTTGAGAACGTGGTCAACTTCTTGGAGGATGGGCAGCTGCACGGCAACGTCGAACTGTTGCACCCAACGATCAACGTGGTCTGTGATCGGCTGAGGAAGCGAGCCACCGCGGTAATCCTGAATCGTGTTGGCAATTGATGCCAACAGGTCGCTACGCTGACTCATGCTGAGGTACTCCCCACGACTTTTTGAAGCAAGCCCTCAGTCTGTTGTTCCAGCTTCAGGATGTCGGCGCGAATCTGGTCAAGGGTTCGCAGTGGAGCGGGCTTGTAGAAATAACGCGCGAAGGAGATTTCGTAGCCGACCTGTGTTTTCTCCGTAGCGATCCAGGCATCCGGTGCGTGCGGCAGCACCTCTCGTGCGAAGAAGGCATCAATACCGCCCGTTTCCTTCAGCGGCACCTGCTCGGTGTCCCGCAGTTCGCTGTCAGACTCGTACTCGACCATGAAGCGATCCTTGCCCACGGTTTCCAGGTACGCACCGTCGAAGCCGGGCTCAAAGTGTTCCCCTGCCTTGAGCTTGCTGCGCTTGGCAATAACCGGCGGCGCGGTTTCGTCGCGCCAGCTCACAGCCTTGTAGATGGCTTTTTTCTCAGGCGCGCCGAGCTTGTCACCCTGCGCCTTGAGCGCAGCATCGAAGCGGGTGCGGAATTCGTTGTGGTCGTCGTACACGGCGCTGCCCAGAGTCTTCTGCGCCCGTTGCGCCACCTCCATCAGCCCCTTGTCACGCTGCCAAGTCGAGACGTCGAGCAGTTTCTTGCGGCGCTTGGCGGGTACGGCCTTTCGCGCCGCGGGGGCCTCACCTTCATCACCGCTGTCGCCTTCTTCACTGTCGTCGTCTTCGGTTTCGTCCTCGCCCTTCAGCCACGCCTCTATGACCGGCTTGCGTTTGGCGAACTCGGTATAGAGCGCCTCGCCATGGGCTGCGTAGATTTCAGCGCGCAAGGCCTCGTCGCTAGAGGCAAAGCGCAAGGTTTCAATGAGCTTGTCGGAGAGCTGGCTTTTCAGGCGCAGCGGGCGCTCGACGGTGATCTTCCAGTAGCCGAAATCTTGAGTGTCGAACCACTTGTTCTGTTCGGTTTCTTTGGCGGCTACCTGCGCATCGCCAAGATAGAGGTCGATGATGCGTTGGATGTCTCCATCCGAGAGTTCACAATTCTTCTTGCCGAGGTTGCGGCGCATAGGTTGGGACCAGCCGCTGGCGTCGATCAACTGCACCTTGCCACGGCGTGCTTCGGCCTTCTTGTTGGCTAGCACCCAGATGTAGGTGGCAATGCCGGTGTTGTAGAAGATGTTGAGCGGCAGGGCGATGATGGCTTCAAGCCAGTCGTTCTCCAGCACCCAACGGCGGATGTTGCTCTCGCCCTGGCCCGCATCGCCGGTGAACAGCGCGGAGCCGTTGTGCACCAGCGCAATGCGACTACCCAGCGCCGTGTTGTGCTTCATCTTCTGCAGCTTGTTCACTTGGAACATCAGCTGACCGTCGCTGGAGCGAGTGAGGAGCTTGAACTCAGCGTTGCCCCCGTGGCTGACGATGAATCGCGGGTCGTTGAATTCCTTCTTGCCGCCCATGCGCTCCAGATCGGTTTTCCAACTCTTGCCGTAAGGCGGGTTGGAGATCATGAAGTCAAATTCGCGACTACGGAACTGATCGGCAGATAAGGTGGATTTGTCCGCGCCGCCCACAATGTTCTCGGCCTCTTCGCCTTCACCCTTCAGAAGCAGGTCGGCCTTGCAGATGGCGTAGGTTTCGTCGCTGATTTCCTGCCCGAACAGGTGGATGGAGACTTCCTTGCCATATTGCTCGGCCAGTTCATGCAGGGCTTCCTCAGCCACCGTGAGCATGCCGCCGGTACCGCAGGAGCCGTCGTAGAGGGAGTAAGTGCTGGACTCGATGCGGTCGGCCACTGGCAGGAACAGCAGTTTGGCCATGAGCTGCACCACGTCGCGCGGGGTGAAGTGCTCGCCGGCCTCTTCGTTGTTCTCTTCGTTGAATCGGCGGATCAGCTCCTCAAACACCGTGCCCATGCCGTGGTTGTCCAGCGCGGGCAGCTTGATGCGGCCATCAGCATCCTTGACGGGCAGCGGCGCGAGATTGACCTCGGGGTCGAGGAAGTCTTCGATCAGATAACCGAGGACATGCGAATCCACCAGTTTCTGAATCTGGTTGCGGAAGTTGAACTTGGTGAGGATTTCCTGCACGTTGGGCGAGAAGCCATCGAGATAGGCGATGAAGTCATCGCGCAGGCGCTGGCCTGCCGCGCTGGCCTTCAGCTTGGCGAGCGTGAACTCCGAGACGTTGTAGAAGGCCTGCCCAGCCGCCATGCGCAGCGCGCCGTCCTGCTCGGCTACCTTGTGAGTGTCGAGGAACTTCTTGCGCTCCAGCACGGCATCTTTCTTCGCCTCAAGCACGGCATCAAGCCGCCGCAACACGGTGAAAGGCAGGATCACGTCGCGGTACTTGCCTCGCACATAGACATCGCGCAGGCGGTCGTCGGCAATGTTCCAGATGAAGTCGGAAATCCATTTGATCTGGCTTTGGTCTTGTTGTTGTTTCTTCTGCATGAATTCGTTCCTCAGCTCTTTGCCGATCCGCTAGCTTTACCTGTGGCGACGGCCAGATCCCAATGATCTTTAAGCACGCTAACAAGGCGTTGTTGACGCTTTGCCAAAAGCTTAGGCGTCCACTTGCTCTCTGATCTAACTTCCTGTGTCAACACGAAGGGGGATGCCTTGCCTTTCCCTTTGAAATAGGCGTCCTTTTTCTTGGCAAAGTCATAGTTACTGGCAGACGAGTTCTTGTTTCGATCCAATGGAACCAGGTTAGCCAAGCGGTGCGTCCAGCCATCGCGCTCTTCTTCGTCTGGAAACCAATTGATCCAATCTGAACTTTCTGGCGGTGTTTGAGGTAAAACATGCTCAAGCGACACGGCATCCTTAAGCTGCACACCGGGCGCGCGAACCAGAGATTCAAGACGAAGGACCAATGCCATCCTTGCTTTAGGCAGACTACGGTAGATATCGCCGTCGAGTGCCGCCACAAATTCAAGCTTCTGTTTGTCAGTCAGTGTCAGCGTGCTCAAGCTGGTCGGATCACCGCCGAATGCTGCGCGTTCGATTTCCTTGGTGAGCGCAGCATAAGTTTCGATTCGCTCGTTAATACCCACTTTGGTGACCAGCAGAAAATAGGTCAATCGTTCCAGAGACTGAAAATACTCGGCAAGCCGTTTGGGCTTCTGCCGGAATCGCTTGAAATAGACCAGTGCAGGAGGCACCCAGTCCTTGAAATCCACGCGATTGAGCCATGACAAGTGTTCGTTGACTGCTTCAGCGTGCTCGGTGGCTTCAAAATCGGCGTCGCGCACGAAGTCCCACACTTCGGCGTATGGCTTGATGACCTTATCAACCAGGTCGATGGGAGCCTTGTACTCGGTGACGTATTCCTGAAACTCTTTGACCAACGTGGATCGCTGTTTCTGCTTGGCGTAGATGGTGCGGATGTGCCCAAACAGATCGCCAAAGGCGTCGCGGCCCAATGCGCTTTCGATGCGGCTCCACTCTTTGGCGTAGGCCTGGCTCTTGGTTTCACCTGCCGTGGTTCGGATCAAGCCAAGCACCTGCGCCTTGATAATGTCGATGGGCGCGAGATCAAGCCCCCGGTTGTTGAGCACGGAGAAGATGCGGTACGCGGCTTCGAGGTCAGGCGTGGAAATGACGACCAGCGAACAGTCATTGGCAAGGAACTGCCATAAGGCAATCAGATCTGCAGGCGGCAGCGCCTTTGCCTTGCCCAGCAGCAGCGAGGCGTTTTCACGGTAACGCAGGCGGCTGTCTTCCAGCTTGTCGGTACTAGTGACCAAATGCGCAATCCCGCCAGGCTCTTGGATGTTGGTGCGAAAGAAGTCGGCATCTTCCTCACGGGCGGTCAGGCGGTACTCGTTCTTCTCGCCAAGGCTGACCTTGCCCTTCTTGTAGAGAAAGTCGGTGATGTCGTCTGCCGCTTGCGGCATGGCTTCGCGCAGCACGGCGAAGAGCATCGTCAATGTGGATAGGCGCTGTTGCCCATCCACCACTGACGATTTCGGCTCCCGGTCGTTCTTTATCAGAACGATGCTGCCGAGGAAGTATTGGCTGCTGGCCCCGGAGACGCGCACATCCTGCATGGCGGACATCAAGTCGTCGAATAGTTCGCCCGCCTGTTCGGTTGTCCAGGCGTATGGACGCTGGTAATCCGGAATCTCGAATTGATAGCTGCCCTCGAAAATCTCGCGAATCAGCTTGTCGTGGGCTTCAAGTGTCTTAGCCATTGGTTTTGTTCCTCCCTATCGTTTCTTAAAACTGCTCGGGGCTTGATAGCCCGGGGCCAGATTGGCGTTCTCAACGCCGTACAGCGCCAGCGGATCGCTGAGCCATAAGCGGTACTGCTCTTCCTTGAGTCGGTGGTCTGGCGAACAGTCCACACTCCAGCGCATCAACATGTAGCCCGCGACGGCGGCGCGAACGCGCATCCGGATAGAGCCGTCGCTCATCCCGTAGTCCATCCTGATGATCTCGGGACGCTGAAGTCGCGGGTGCGGCACGAAGTCCAGCTCCACGATGCGTGTCCACTGGATGTCGCTCTCAGGCCGCTCGTTGAATGGCGGCTCCTCATCAAGCAAGGCGGGGGTTTCTATGCGTGTAAGAACGAAGTCGCGGAACTCGCCGCTCTTGCGATCAAACGCCCGGACGTGCCAACGCAGGCCGGTATCAACAAGCGCAAACGGCACGATGACCCGTTCGGACTCGCCGCTGCTCATCGAGTGGTAGCGGATGGAAACGGGCTGCTTGGCGTGGATCGCTCTACAGATCGGGGCCAGCACGTCCATACGCGGATTGCACAAGGTGGTGGGCGACTCGCAGGGCAACAGCGGCTGCTTTGCACCGTCCACCCCATCGCCGAAGCCCAGAGCCAGCGCCGACAGTACGCGCGTAGATGCGTGGTCGAACAGTGGGGAGAATGCCTGCCCAATGCGGTAGACCTTGTTACTGCCGTCAAAAGTGATGTTCTGCTGCGCGACCTCACGGTACAGAGCCAAGTCGCGGGTCGCACCGGCAGGAGCGACGCCGAAGCGTTCAATTAGGTCAGGACGGCCAAGCTCGCCGAAGAAGTAGAGCCGGAAGTCGATGTAAGCCAGCCGCTCGCGTTGCCCGTGGCTCAAGCTCTCGACGCGCTGGCCTATGCCGCGGATAGCATCAGTCATGAGCAAGACTCTCTTTCTATCTGACGGACCATTGATGGGCGCATATCGGCCTCAATATATCATCATTTTGATTACATAGATCGACTAATTTCGTTCCAGAGCGAGACCAGTGCCGACCGGTTCGCTCGCTGGAGCTGCCAACGCCCCTACATCAACGCCGCGACCTCTTCGACCAAGCCTTCCGGCAGGTCAGCAACGGTGACAGGCCAACGCAGGGCCTTGAGACGTTTGCGCAGAGTGTCATGTTGCACAAACCGGGCAAGCAAGGCCGCTTTCACGATCCGCCGGTACTCGCTGCCAGTCGGCTGACTTCGCCATGCCCGCGCCAAAGGCCACGGCCAATCTCGCGGATGCGCCGTCCGCCAGTACTGCCCATCCAGAACAAACGGGTACGCACTGGCGGGATGCAGCCAGCCGAACTCGTCGGCCGGGGAATTGACGACGACGTGAGGAACCTCCGCTCGCGCGTTCTCCGGTGAGAATTCAATGGCTCCGTCCAGGTCTGGCCGGTAACTGACGCTGCACCAACCCCGGTCCAGTGACCGAAGGCGCAAGAAGTAGTCCTTGCCAAGATAACTAAGGTCAGCCAGCAAAAACACGGACTCCGCCTTTCCGAGGCGGCTGAGGCCTGACCATTGGTCGGGAGTCAGTGAAAGTCGAGGCTCGCATGCGGCGAAGAACCCATCGACATCCTCGGACGGCACCACGTCGAACCGGTAGCCCAGCGTCAGTGGCACACCGCTGGACCGAACCCCAATGACCGTGCCAGTTTGGCAACTAGCAAACCGCAGGGGTGATCTGAACACCAGGGCAGAATCCTCGAAGTGGATCGCCATGGCGCCTGCCAGCAAGCTGTCGGCCACCATGCCAACCTTCTTGCCCGCTGCACGCCACGGCTGGATCAGGTCGATTCGCCTGATGGGCTGAATCAGCGACTGTTCCAGTAGCATGGGTTCACTCCGACGAGTCGTTGCCAGCGCCGCTCTCGGTCGCTGGCACTTCGGAGGTGCCGCCGCCCAAAGCGTCGGGGAACGTTGGCTCCGAAGCTGGCGACGCGTCGCCGCCTCCAGCCGCTGCAATCGGCGCCACCAGTGCCTTCTTCTTTGCGACCGATTTGGGCTTTCCCACCGACGCCTTGACCACTGCAGTTTTGGGAGGCTTGGCCTTTGCCTCAACAGCCGTCTTGGCGTCTGGGCTCGCCAACTCGACCGCTTCAGCCGCAGCCTTCTTGATGCCCTTCTTGGGCGAGCCTGCTTGCTCACCGATAAGCACCGGCACGAAGGTATCGAGCTTGATGCGATTCCAGTCCCGGCGCTCTTGCTGCTTTAGCCAAAAGCCGGGGTCCAGCACCCGCTCGTCACCATCCGGCAATCGCTCGAAGACCACCAAGTGCGAATTACCCGTGCTGGGCATCTTGCGCGTCTCCATGATCGCCAGCGATGGCATGGCAGCCAGACTCTTGAACGGCGCCTTCTTGCCATGGCCGATGCCGAAATGGGCCAGCATCTTGTACAGGTTTTCGTGGGTGGTCGTGTACGGCCCATCCTTTGGATAGCCCAGCTCCTTCACGGCGAACTTGCGCACGGTCTCCAGCGATTTGCCGGACACCATGGCAACACATGCCAGACCGCAGTCGGTCAGCGTCTCTTGCGTTACCAGCTTCACAGCCATTTCGTCTCTCCTTTGCTGAGTCGGTTCATCTCTCGTTCCTTTCGAGGGTTGGCACGGCCATGCAGCGGCGCACCAGTGCTGCCAGAGGCACGGGCTGTCATGTGTGCGTTGGGGGATTCGCGGCGGTGCCGCAGTGAGACACGAGCGGAGCGGTCAGTCTGATCGATGGCCGTTTCAGCTCGCGCTTTACCGTTTTAGCCGCCTGCGATCAGGTCTGGCAAGCGGCGTGTGACTTTGCCAGACACGAGTTCTAGATACCGGTCGCCACAAGCCCTAGCAAGGGTGCAGGCCACCAAACGTGCGATTTGCAGAGTCAAAAACTACGCGTTTGGAATTAACCGAAATCTACATTCATTCCATCGAAACAACGGAGCGATGAATGAAGCAGATTGAGATCAACAACGAGTTGCTGACCGAGGCCCAGGCCGCAGCCTACTTGGGGCTGAAGAACCCCAAAACGCTGGCGGTTTGGCGCTGTACCAAGCGATACCCGCTGACATTCGTGAAATACGGGCGCACGGTGCGCTACCGCCGCAAGGACCTGGACGCGTTCATCGAGTCGGGCGTCACGCGCATTCAAGCGCCGGAGGTCCGCAAATGACGCAGTAGACCTCGACCATTTTGCGCCGGGTCCTGGCGCGACCACACCGTGTAATACATGAATAGCTGTTCATATTGGTGATGCAGATATGCCATGTATGACTTGATAAGACATACCAGCTTATAGACCTACCACTACCAATATGGGTCTATGGCATGAAGGAAGTGAGATTGAGATGTTGACCCCAAAGAAAGTATTTGTAGACACCATCGTGACTCAGCTCTCGCTGCTGAGTTCAGGCGCTCTGACCGAAGCTAAGGAATCTCAAGTTGGCCCGCCCCGGGCCAAGCGTATCGTGGTTCCTGGCGATCACCATGAAAAGAACTTGCATGCCCTGCACTTTCCGAGCAAGGACATCTTGGTGCTGGAAGGCAGCGTCATTGGCTACTGCCAAGGCCACAACGTATTTGGATCTTGCGATGTACCAAGCCTGGTGCTGAATGCACATAAGGCGATGCATAAGCGCGGGGCCTTCGAGCTGTCCAGGGAGGACCAGCGACGAGTTGAGCGCGGCGAAAATGTGCAAATGAATCGCCTCGATGGCGGCGTAAATTTCGCTCTGCCGGATGGCGTTTCGCCGACTCGTGCGCTCATCGGATTGGCGCACGAGATGGTGGATAAAGGCATGAACACTGCGACCTATGGATACGGCGAAACGGTTTACCGCAACCAACACTCGCAAAGCTCCGCACTGAAGTTCTACGACAAGGCCAAGGAACTGACTGACAACAAAGGTCTTCCAAAGAATCTGCCGAACCGAGAGGCCATCATGGACTTCGCCAAGTCAGTCATCCGCTGCGAGGTTGTGCTGCGTCATCCCAAACTGAAAGCGGCGGAAATGACGACGCCGAAAGACTGTACGTTCGCGCTGCTGAAGTCTGAGTTGGAAAACGCAATCGGGCGCATGAATCTCAAACGGAGCGTTCGAGCAGGACTCACGGCACTCGACCTCCGCGACGTGAAGCAGATGTACCACACCACCTACCGCTGCTGGGAACATGGTGACGATTTGGAAACTTTACTGGAACCCAAGGCCTTCAAGCGTCAGGAAGCCTACTTCGCCGAGCATGGAATCAACCTCAGAGAGAAGCCCTCGATTGACGGCAAGGAGTATCTGTTGGGCGACATCTTCACGCTGGCCAATGCGGTGGAGCCGCCTCCCGAACTGTGGGGCGACGATGACGACGCGGAAGCCGTCGAATGCTGACCAGGCTGGTGATGCGTCTATCGCGATAGACGCATCACCGCCCTGAAGCCCGGTCAATCAGCCTTCATCGCGAAGGCCATGGCGACGATCTGCCGAAAGGCTTCGTCGCTTTCCTCGATGTACTTTTCACTGCGTGCCCGCCAATTCGGCACTATGGATGCTTCTGTAGCGTTCGCAACTAAGTTTTTTAGGTATTCACTATTCCTGGTGGATTCAGACGTAGTTTGTGACGAATCAGCACCGCTCCTTCGTCCGTCGTCATTGAGAAATCGTTTCGCAATGGCGTCACGATTCAGCCGCGGAGTCAGCGTTCCCTGCTCAATTCGGGCCTCGGCAAGCGCATCCCATACTCGCAACCAAAACGGGTGCATTTCAACGTGCTTAATGCGTGCCCTGCCTGCTTGTCCTGCTGCCCTCAAGCTGAAATCAGTTTGAGAGGGGTCTTCCCTCAGAGCCATTTTTCCTGATTTTGGTCGGACCGTCTTCGGCAATGGGTCGAGCGTTGCGTTTTGTCGCTTGGACGCAATATCCCGGGCGGCATTAAATATGCTCTGAATTGAATCCATTTGAAGTTCGAGCGAAGAATCCAGTCGCAATCGAACCAGGATTTCGTTTGCTCTCACGTGGGTGCTGACAATCTGAGGCCGATTTGCAGGAGCTTCGTTCGAGATGACAGAAGCCAAGTGAGACGACGGGCTAAACAACTCCAAAAGCCGCCGATTCTTTGACTCGTCGAAAGTTGAATTTGGACTGGGCAAAAATGCCAATCCCCAAAAATCCATCACCCAACGGTAGCGGTTCATCACAAACCAAGGCTGGCCAGCTGCCTCGTGCGCAGCGATGTAGGCGCCGAGAGTGGCGCAATCCTTGGTAGGGGCTGGCTCGCACTTGTGACCGACCAGCGGGTACTCTTGCCAACGTGGAAATCCGGGAAGAGGCCGGTCGTTTGAGTAGAAGCTGATCGAACTCTTTTTGTAGAAGCCCGGGGAGTTGATTCCAAGCCGGCCTAGCTTGTGGAGCTGACGCCGATACCTTGGCATCCGACGCAATAACTCCCAGGCCAGCCTAAGATAGTCTTCGCACTTGTACGAATCTAGTGGCTTTACCGCCGGGTAATTGCTGCTCCTGCGCCAATCAGCAGCTGGGGCAAACAATAGTTCCGTTTCTTCATCGCTGGCGTCAAAACGCAGCCACTTGGGGCGATCTGAGGGGCTTGAAGATGTGCGCGGCATCGGTCAATTGTCTTATGAATGGTAGGCCGTGTTGGACTTGAACCAACGACCAAAGGATTCAGGTTTGCATGAGTTTCCTCATTCCCTGGACTATCTCACCACCCTCGCCGCGGATTGCTCCGTGCGTTAGGGTGTCGGGCGCTCTCGGGGTGCTTATCGGATTGGCTCCTCACACCCTAGTCTCTGCACCTTCTCACCTACCGACCTTGCGGTCTGCCTTCAGTGAGCTTGGCTCAGGATTGCCGGGCCATTAACTGGCTGACGGTTTCCCTGAATTCACCCGATTTTTCCACTGCCGCTTTCACGGCAAGGTCACCATTTCGATGAGTCCTCTGCTCTAACCAACTGAGCTAACGGCCCATTCATAAAACAACTTCAACTCTCCGCGCTTTCAGCGACCCCAAAGGCCGCCGAAAAACGCCATTTCTCCTTCAGTAGCAAGAACGTAGCAAGCGCCTACCCGCCAACTTCCTCGGTAGCAATCCGGCGAAATCGCCAGACCGCTGTAAGTGCTTGATTTCAAAGCGTTGGAATCAAGCAACCAGTCCGAAAAATGTGACGGTTAATCGCATTGGCCTCTTGATTATGAGTCCACTGCTCTAACCAAGCATGAGCTAAGGCCCCGGAAACCGGGTGTGCTCGCCGCTACGCTTGCGGGCGACGAACTGTGCATTGTAGTGGCTTAGTTCCGATGGCTCAGCGCGTTGCTCACCAATTTCGACGTGATATCCACAATCTGGATCATCTTGTCATAGGGCATGCGCGTGGGACCGATCACGCCGAGGGTACCGACGATCTGGCCGTCAACCTCATATGGAGCACTCACGACCGAGAGTTCCTCGAACGGCACTACCTGGCTTTCGCCTCCGATGAAGATGCGCACGCCTTCGGCCTTGCTGGAGTTTTCGAGCAGGCGCAGGATCTGGGTCTTCTGCTCGAACAGGTCGAAGGCGCGGCGCAGATTGCCCATGTCGCTTGAGAAGTCGCTGACCGACAGCAGGTTGCGTTCGCCCGAGATGACGACGCTGTCTGCAGAGTCGGACATGGCCTCGGTGCCGACGTTCACTGCGGCCTGCATCAGCGCGCCGATCTCGCTTTGCAGCGCCTCGACCTCGGACTGCAGGCGCTCGCGGACCTGCTCCATCGCGAGGCCGGAGTAGTTGGCGTTGAGGAAATTCGCGGCCTCGATGAGCTGGGACTGGGAGTAGTCAGCCTGGGTGAAGATCACGCGGTTCTGCACGTCGCCGTCGGGCGAGACGATGATCACCAGCAGACGCTTTTCCGACAGACGCAGGAATTCGAGGTGCCGGAAGACGGACGGCCTGCGCGGCGACATGACGACGCCGACGAACTGCGAGAGATTCGAGAGCAGGTTGGCCGCGTTGGCGATGACCTTCTGGGGCTGCTCGGGCATCAGCTGGACCGTTGGCAACTCATCGCGCTGGACGGTGAGCATGGTGTCCACGAACAGGCGGTAGCCACGTGCCGTGGGAATGCGCCCGGCAGATGTGTGCGGGCTCACGATCAGGCCCAACTCTTCCAGGTCCGCCATGACATTGCGGATGGTGGCAGGCGAGAGCTCAAGCCCCGAGGCGCGCGAAAGCGTTCGGGAGCCCACGGGCTGCCCGTCGGCGATATAGCGCTCGACAAGCGCTTTCAACAGTAACTTCGCACGATCATCAAGCATTGGGGCATTCTAAGGTGCAGACCCGCACTGCGTGCGGCGCGGCCTGCGCCCGCCCTGTCTGCAACGCAGGGGTTAACCCTTGAGCCGCATGCCGACTCTCCGTGCTTGTTCGCTGGCGAGGTCGGCGGACATGATATACAAGCATCTGAAGCCTTCCCGGTGTGACGATAGGCCCGATTTTTTGCGTGCGCGCCTTCGCGACATGCGCCTTCGAGTCAATAAAGTCACATCACTTCATGATGTAATTTCCGAATGAATCTCACCTTTCGCAAAGTAGCCCTCATTGGTAAATACCAGCGTCTGGCATCCGATGCAGCCGCGCTGGAGAAGTCGCGGCTGGCGCTGGAGGACATTGGTCGCTTCCTGGTCGAACAAGGCTGCGAAGTGCTGTTGGAGGACGAGAGCTTTGCCAACACGGGCCTCACCGGCTACGAGGTGGCGACCACCGAGGAAATCGGTATGCACGCCGAACTCGCGCTGGTCGTGGGCGGCGATGGCACGATGCTGGGCGTGGGCCGCGAGCTGGCGCGCTACCAGACGCCTCTGGTCGGCATCAACGGGGGGCGTCTCGGCTTCGTGACCGACATTGCGCTGGAGGATTACCGCAGCGCGCTCGCACCGATTTTGCATGGCGACTACGAGGAAGACGAACGCCCGATGATGCGTGCGCGCCATTTCCGAGGTACCGAATGCCTGTTCGAGGCGCTTGCGCTCAACGATGTGGTTGTCAATCGCGGCTCGACCTCGGGCATGGTGGAGCTGCGCGTGGAGGTGGGCGGAGTGTTCGTGTCCAACCAGCGCGCCGATGGCCTGATCGTGGCCTCGCCTACGGGCTCGACGGCCTATGCACTGTCGGCTGGCGGGCCGATGCTGCACCCGTCTCTGCGTGGCTGGGTGATGGTGCCTATTGCGCCGCACACGTTATCCAACCGCCCCATCGTGCTGTCGGACTCCGAGGAGATTGCCATCGAAGTAGTGGGCGGGCGCGACATCTCGGCGAATTTCGACATGCAGTCCATCGCCACGCTGCTGCACGGCGATCGCATTCTCGTCACCCGCGCCGAGCATTCCGTGCGCTTTCTGCATCCGCGCGGCTGGAGCTATTTCGCGACGCTGCGCAAGAAACTGCGCTGGAACGAGGGAGGCTCCTGAGATGGCTTTGAAGCGCATTGCGCTGCGCGATTTTGTGATCGTGCAATCACTGGATCTGGATCTGCAGACCGGCTTCACCGCCCTCACCGGCGAGACCGGCGCGGGCAAGTCGATTCTGATCGACGCGCTGCAGCTGTTGCTCGGCGCGCGTGCCGAGACCGGTGTGATCCGCGAGGGCACGGAGCGCGCGGACCTCTGCGCTGAGTTCGACCCGCCAGCGCAGTTGTCCGATTGGTTTGACGAGGCGGGCATCGAGCAGGACGAACTGCTGCTGGTCCGCCGAACTATCGACACGCAGGGCAAGAGTCGCGCGTGGATCAACGGCACGCCGGTCACTGCCACGCAGTTGCGCGTGCTCGGCGAACATCTGCTCGACATCCACGGCCAGCACGCTTGGCAGAGCCTCACACGGCACGACAGCGTGCGCGCCCTGCTTGACGCCTATGCGGGCGTGCAGACCCAGGCGCTCAACGCGCTGTGGACCGACTGGCGCGACAAGCTCAAGACGCTGGAGCACGCGCGCGCCGCGCAGGACACGCTGCAGCAGGAACGCGAGCGCCTGCAGTGGCAGATCGGCGAGCTGAAAAAACTCTCGCCGCGCGCCGAAGAATGGGACGAACTCAATACCCAGCACGCCAAGCTGTCGAACGCGCAATCGCTGCTCGACAATGCACAGGAGGCGCTGCGTGCGCTCGAGGATGAGAACGAGGACAACGGCGCGCTCGCGCGTCTGTCGCAGGCGCAGAACCTGCTGCAGAGCTACGAGCATGTGGATGATTCCTTCCGCTCGATGAACGAGGTGCTCTCGGCCAGCCTCGCGCAGGCCGAGGACGTGGTGCGTTCGCTGCAGGGCTTTCTGCGCCACACCGAACTGGAGCCGCAGCGCCTAGCGGAACTTGATGCGCGACTGTCGCAGTGGATCTCGCTGGCGCGGCGCTACAAGCGCCAGCCCGAGGATCTGCCCGCACTCTGGGAAGGCTGGAAGACGGAACTCAAGGCGCTCGACACCGCCGCCGATCTGGATACGCTCGCCAAAGAGGAGGCCGCGAGCCGCGCAGCCTACGACAAGGCGGCGCGCGCGCTATCTCAAAAGCGAGCCAAGGCCTCGCCGCAGCTCGCAGCAGCTGTCACACAAGCCATGCAGAATCTGGGCATGGCCGGTGGCCGCTTCGTCGTGGAGATCGACACTGCCGCCGAGCCCGGCCCGCTGGGCACGGACCACGTGAGCTTCCTCGTCAGCAGCCATCCCGGCATGACACCCAAGCCCATCGGCAAGGTCGCGTCGGGCGGCGAGCTGTCGCGCATTTCGCTGGCGATTTCGGTGACGACCAGCGAGCTGGGCGAAGCGCCCACACTGATCTTCGACGAGGTCGATTCGGGCGTGGGCGGCGCGGTGGCAGAGACCGTCGGGCGGCTGATGCAGCAGCTCGGCAAGGCGCGGCAGGTGCTGACCGTCACGCACTTGCCGCAGGTTGCTGCCTGTGCCGATCACCATCTGGTGGTGGCCAAGCACAAGAGCGCACAGGGTACGAGCAGCTCGGTCAAACCGGCCGACGGTGACGCCCGCGTGCAGGAGATCGCGCGCATGCTGGGCGGCGAGAAGCTGTCAGCCACCACGCTGGCGCACGCTCGGGAAATGTTGGAATCGCCGCAAGCCGTTAATTGACGGATTGCGACCGGAAATCGAGGTAGTGGGAAAGTAGTTGGATATGGCGCTCGAAGTTGTGCTGATCACCGGCATGTCCGGTTCAGGAAAATCGGTGGCCCTGCATGCGCTGGAGGATGCAGGCTTTTACTGCGTGGACAATCTGCCGCCGGAATTGCTCTCGGCGTTCATCGCGCTTGAGCACGTGAATCATGGCAACCGTCTGGCCATCGCCATCGATGTGCGCAGCGCTACGGCCCTGCCGCTCGTTCCGCTGCAACTTGAGCGCATTCGCGACGAAGGCATTCGCGTGCAATGCCTGTTTCTCGACGCCTCGACCGAGACACTGGTGCGTCGCTTCTCGGAAACGCGCCGCCGCCACCCACTGTCGAAAGACGAGCTGCGCGACGGACAAAGCGCGCTGCTGCAGACCATTGAACTTGAGCGCGAACTGCTTGCCGATCTGCGCGAACAATCGCATGTGATCGACACCAGCGCGATCCGCGCATCGCAGCTGCAGGGCTATGTCAAAAGCCTGATGGCGGTACCGCCCAGCCGCATGATTCTGGTGTTCCAGTCCTTCGCGTTCAAGCGCGGCGTGCCGGTCGATGCGGACTATGTCTTTGACGTGCGCATGCTGCCCAATCCACACTACGAACCCGCGTTGCGCGAGCTGACCGGCAAGGATGCACCGGTCGCGGAGTTTCTGGAGCAGCAACCCGCCGTCAACCAGATGGAGCAGCAGATCTCGCAGTTTCTGGAGAGCTGGCTGGACGCACTCGCCGAAAACCACCGCAGCTATGTGACCGTGGCCATCGGCTGCACGGGCGGGCAGCACCGCTCGGTCTATCTGGTGGAACGGCTGGCAAAGCACTTCAGCCCGAAGTGGAACACGCTGCGCCGCCATCGCGAAATGGACGCCCGTGCGAGCGGCCATTGACCCACTTGCAAAGATTGTTCAGAGCTTTTCGAGCAGCTTGCGCACCGGCGCAGGAAGGCCCAGCGCGGTCCATTCGGCGGGCGTGAAATAGCCCGCTCCATCGGCCTCGTTGATCTTGGTTTTGCGCACGGAAGCAGACATCACGACCGGATGCAGATACAGATCGCGGTGCGTGAGCACATGGGTCACCACGGGCAAGTCTTCGAGCGGCGCGTGATTGCCCGTGGAATGCTCCAGCAACGCCCGCTCCTCGAACACCGGCGGGCAATACAGTCCCGCCCAGATGCCGGTCTGCGGACGACGCTCGAGCCACAGGCGACCACCCTCGTCACGCTCAAGCAGCAGCCACCAGGAATGCGAGCTGCGTTTGAGCTTGCGCGTGCGAACCGGGTATTCCTCGGGATCGTCGTCTTTGTGCGCGGCGCATACCGATTCGAGCGGGCACAGCATGCAGGCCGGTGACTTGGGCGTGCAGATGCCCGCGCCCAAGTCCATCATGCCCTGCGTGTAGCGCGGCATAGTGTGGTGCAGATCTTCGTTCGGCAGCAGTTGATCGGCCAGTGCCCAGAGCTTGCGCTCGTTGGCGGCCACGGCCAGGTCCTCATCGAAGCCCAGCACCCGCGTGAGCACGCGGCGCACGTTGGCATCGAGAATCGCCGAGCGCTCGCCAAAGCAGAACGATGCAATCGCCCCTGCGGTCGAACGACCGATGCCCGGCAGCGACGAAAGCAGCTCCACCGTATGTGGAAATTCACCGCCGAATTCGCTCACCACCTGCTGCGCCGCCTTGTGCAGATTGCGCGCGCGGCTGTAGTAGCCAAGGCCGCTCCAGAGTGCAAGCACCTCGTCCTGAGGTGCGGCGGCCAGCGCCTTCACATCGGGAAAGCGGGCGAGAAAACGGGCGTAGTAATCGAGAACCGTGGTGACCTGCGTCTGCTGCAGCATGATCTCGGAGAGCCACACGCGATAGGCATCCCGCGTGTTCTGCCACGGCAGATGGTTGCGACCATGCTCTTTTTGCCAACGCACGACGCGCGTGGCGATCTCCGGAATCCCAATTGTCATCGGCGAATTATTACTGAACTCAGGTAGACATATAGCTTCGAGACTCCTGCAGCCCATGAAACTGGCGCGGCCTAAGCGAGGGCAGTCGAGCAAAGGCCGCGTCCCAAGGGGACGGCACGAAGCGACTCAGAGGGTGCACCTATCAATCAAAAAGCAGGTCAACCTCGTCGTGCTGCAACATGCGCTCCTGCGGTGCCAGCGGTGTGTGCACGAGGCGATCCGTCAGGCTGTTCAGGCGCTGCTCCAACTCCTTGAGGTGCGCTTCGGCCGATTCGATTTCCGCGATGCGCTCAGCGAGACCGTTCGCCGCAGTCTGGATGCGGTCAACCGCCTCGATGCGGCGTGCAAAACTGCGTTTGCGCTCACGCAGCTGGGCATCAAGCTGCGCTGTGGCAGACTTGCTCCAGAGTTCCAACTCGTTGGAAGCCGAATCGAGCACCGCACGCAGACGCAGCGTGAGACCACGCTGTAGACGCTGCGAGAACTCCGGCTGGGCCAGTCGCAGGGCATTGCCCATGCCGATGTATTGCTCATGGCGACGCTCGATCTCGATGACGTCCGCAATGTACGACTCGAACTGCGGCGCAGCGGGCGCCTGCAGCGAAAAGCCGAATTCCGCATTGAGCTGACGGAACGTACCGCTCAGCATGTCTCGGATCTCGAGGCCCGAGGCCTGAGAGCCTTGCATCAGTCCACGAACGCGCTCCAGCGTTTCGGCGTACACCTTGCGAAGGCCAAGCTTGAACATGCCGCCCTGCAGCGTTTCGGCGAGCGGCGCCATTTCGGCCTTGAGCGCACGCGAGCCCATCTTGTGGAAGACCTCGCGCATCATCTTCAGATGCACGGCACGCAGCGCCTGCACCTTGGCGGCGCTGGAGTCGAACTCGCGCTGCTCCAGCTCGATGCGACCTCGCATCGCCTGGATCACCGTCGCGTTCTTGCCACGCAGACTGTTGAGCTCGGACATCTGGTCATCGAGGTCGCGGCGGCGGATGTTGAGCACGCGCGTAGTCTCGGCCTGCAGGCCGTTCACGCCATTGGCGACGACGCCGCGCAGAATGGACTGGCGGCGGCCAAGGATACCCTCGCCGAGCGCTTCTTCAAGATGCGGCAGACCGCTGGCCTCGAGCAGCACATCGTCCGCATTGATCTTGGCGACCAACCCCTTCTGCGCCGACACCGGTACCACCTGGCTCAGCGAAACGCCCAGAATGTCCGCTGAGTTGCGGCATTGCTGATCGAGCTGGTCCTGCACCTGAGTGGGAGTGTTCAGCGAATCCCACAGCGTATCGATCTTGTTGAGAACGACGATGCGTGTCTCGTTGTTCTCGGCCGATGCGCCCAGATGCTCGCGCCAAATCGACAGATCCGAGCGCGTCACGCCCGTGTCCGCACCCAGAATGAAGACCACGGCATGCGCCTGTGGAATCAAGTTGATGGTCAGTTCCGGCTCGGCGCCGACGGCGTTCAGGCCAGGCGTATCCAGAATCACCAGCCCCTGCTGGAGCAGCGGATGCGGCACATTGATGAGCGCATGGCGCCACATCGGGACCTCGACCATGCCCTTGGAATCGGCCAATGGATTGTCGTCGGGCGATTCGTCATGCCAGAAGCCCAGCGCGCGGGCCTCGTCAATCGTCACAGTGCGCACTTCGGAGACCTTGGCTAGCGATCTCGCCATCTGATCGGCATCATCGATCTCAAGCGGGATTTCGGTCCACTGATGTTGCTTGAGGCGCCACTCGGCCAACCCCTGCGGCTGCAGTCGCGTCTCGATGGGCAGCAGACGCAGGCTCGCGGCCGTGTCCACCTCGTAGGACAACTCGGTCGGGCACATGGTCGTACGCCCAGCGCTGGCGGGCATGATCCGGCGACCATAGTCGGCAAAGAAAATCGCGTTGATCAACTCGGACTTGCCGCGCGAGAACTCGGCCACGAACGCAACCATCACTTTGTCGCTGCGCACCTGCTCTTCAAGGCGCTGCAGTCGCTCCTCGATGGAAGCGTCCATCAGGTCATGCGCGTTCATCCATTCTGCCAACTGCTTGAGCTGCTGGGCGAATGCGCGCTTCCACACGCCGTGCTGGTCAAACTGTTCGTTGAATGAGGGTCCCACGATGATTCTGCTTTATTGTTATATCGTATCAACCATTGAATGGTGATTGATATGAAAGTTGCCTATATAACGCAATATAGCATCGCAACATGGGAAAGCGCCAAAGCATTTGCGGTCTAACGACTCGACTTCACAGATAGACAACACTGCCGGAATCGCCACCTTCAGGAGCACGACTAAGGTTTCTGGCAGCGTGCGCAGAAGAACGTGCTGCGCTGGCCTTGGCGCAGCATCTTGATGGGCGCGGCGCAGATCTTGCACGGCTGTCCCTCGCGCCCGTACACATTGGCCTCGAGTTGAAAGTGCCCCGCATTCCCATCAGCCGCAGAAAAATCACGCAGCGTACTGCCACCCGTGGCCACAGCCCTGGCCAACACCTCGCGAATGGCCGTGTGCAATTTCAATGCACGCGCCGGGCCTATTTTGTTGGCTGGCGTGGTGGGTCTGATTCCGGATAGAAACAATACTTCGGATGCGTAGATGTTGCCGACACCGACAACCACCTTGCCGCTCAGCAGCAACTGCTTGATCGGCAGACGGCTCGCTTTGAGTCCTTTTTTGAAATCATCGAATTCGAAATGGTCATCAAGCGGCTCCGGGCCCAGCTTTGAAAGCAGCTTGACGGCGAACGGATCGCTCTCGCCATCCAGCGCAAGCACCGCGCCAAAGCGGCGCGGATCGTGCAGCCGCAAAAGGCCCCGTGTGGTGCTGAGCTGGAAATGGTCGTGCGAACCAAGCGGCGGCAATTCGTCCGCAAAACGCAGGCTGCCCGACATGCCCAGGTGCAGCATCAGCATGCCGCGATCCATGTCCACCAGCAGATATTTTCCGCGTCGCCGCACCTGCAGCACCGTGCGGCCGATAAGGGAATCGGGCATAACGCCCAGCGGCCAACGCAATGGTTTGCCAAGAAAGACAGAACTTATCTGCGCTCCGCTGATCTGTTCAGCAAAGCTGCGCCGCGTGACCTCCACCTCCGGCAACTCTGGCATATCAACAATCACTTTCCAGTACAAATGGGCCGACAAGCCACAGTTTCACGAATGAGTGGAATTGCGTGCATGAACCAAGAACCTCAGGAACAGACCCGAGCATGGATTATTATGATCTGATGGTGCAAATTCATCGTTTACGGGCAGTTGCCATGGCCGCGGCCATGGCCATGTACGCCCATGTTTCCTGGGCGCAGGCACCTGCCGCGCCCGAGTCCGTCACCGCACTGCCTACGGAGGAAGAGCCTTCTAGCGACGCCAAGGCGGCCGTGGATGCGGAGCTGTTCTATGAGCTGCTTGTGGGCGAAATGACCACGGGCCAAGGTGACGCGGCCTCTGGCTACGCGCTCATGCTGGACGCTGCACGGCGCAGCGGTCAAGAGCAACTCTATCAGCGAGCTACGCAGATTGCACTGCAGTCGCGCTCAGCGGAAAGCGCGCTGATAGCGGCACATGCCTGGAAGGATGCCTTTCCCAATTCGCGCGACGCCAATCGCTATTTGCTGCAGATTTTGGTGATCCTCAACCGCATTGACGACACTTCAGGCCTGCTCAAGCAAGAGTTGGCTCTGTCCAATCAGCGCGTCAAACTTCTCACGCTCAAGGCGCTTCCGCAGATCTATGGCCGCGTGAGCGACAAGGCACTGGCCGCCAAGGTCGTGGAAACCGCCGTTTCCGGTGAACTGGACAACCCCAGCACCGGCCCCACCGCCTGGACCACCATCGGCCGCATGCGGCTGGCTGCCGACGACACCGCCGGCGCACTTGAAGCCGCAAAGAAGGCCATGGCACTCGATGCGACCGACGAAGGTGCTGGCACGCTCGCGCTGCAGCTCGTCGATGTGGGCGCGCCCGGTGCTCAGTATCTGCTCAAGACTTACCTTGCAGGTCGGCCCAGCCCCGAAGTGCGCATGAACTACGCCCGCTTTCTGCTGCAGGACCGCCGCACTGAAGAAGCCCGCGAGCAACTGACCCTGCTCACCGAGAGCAACCCTGAACTCGCCGATGCTTGGCTGGTGCGCGCCTCGCTCGATATCCAGGGCAAGCGCCCCGATGACGCCAAAGTCGCCCTGCAGCACTACATCACGCTGTCCGAGCCGAAGGCCGACAATCCCAGCGTGGCCAAGGCACTTTCGCGCGCTTACTTGATGGCCGCACAGATCGAAACCGACAGCGACAATTTCCCCAAGGCCCAGGAGTGGTTAACCAAAGCCGACAAAGTCGCCCCCGGTGACTTCTCGGTGAGCGTGCAGCAGGCCTCGCTGTTGGCCAAGCAGGGCGACCTGCCCAAGGCTCGCGCGTTGATCCAGTCCCTGCCCGCGGGCAACAACGAAGAGTTGCAGCGCAAGCTGCTCGCCGATGCCCAGGTGCTCAAGGAGTCCAAGCAGTTCGCCGAAGCGGTCACCGTAGTCGGCAAGGCTGCCGCGCTGACCCCGAACGACAACGATCTGGTCTACGAACAGGCCATGCTCGCGGAAAAAGCCAATAATCTCCCCGAGATGGAACGGTTGCTGCGCAAGATCATCGACCGCCAGCCCGACTACTACCACGCACGCAACGCACTGGGCTATTCGCTGGCCGACCGCGGAGTGCAACTGGAAGAGGCCAAGACGCATATCGACGCCGCTCTCACATTTGCGCCCGAAGACCCATTCATCCTCGACAGCAAGGGCTGGGTCGAGTTCCGCCTCGGCAACAAGCAAGAAGCCGCACAGATCTTCGAGAAGGTGTTCACCCAACAGCAGGACGCTGAAATCGCCGCGCACTATGGCGAAGTTCTCTGGAGCATGGGCCAGCAAGACAAGGCACGCGAAGTCTGGCGCAAGGGCCGCCAGTCCGATCCCCACAACGAAACGCTGGTCGAAACGCTTAAGCGACTCGGAGTCAGGCTTTGAACCAGACCCTGCACCGCCGCACCATCGTGCTGGGAGCAGCCGCACTGCTCGCGGCCTGCGCACAGCCCAAGCGTGACCCGAGCGCCCCCCTGAATGGCGAGGATTTCTGGACCGGACGCCTTGGGCTTCAGGTCGACGAAGGTGCAGAGAAAAACTTCAGCGCGGGCTTTGACCTCTCAGGCGACGCGGATCGCGGCAACCTCACGCTCTACAACCCGCTCGGAAATGTGCTTGCCAAACTCCAATGGTCGCCTGGGCTCGCCAACCTGGACTCGCCCGATCAGAAGCTTGAATCCGACTCCCTGAGCGCCCTGCTCATCCAGCTCACCGGCAACGACCTGCCGATTCAGGCCCTGTTCGGCTGGCTGCGCGGCGTGGACGTCAAAGTCACCGGCTGGACCGCCGACCTGAGTCGTATGGACAGCGGCCGCCTCACCGCAACACGTTTCTCGCCACAGCCCGGCGCCGTGCTGCGCATCGTCCTCAATCACTGAGACGGCGGCCTTTTCCTTTTTTCCCCGGCTGACAAACCAGACATCAGAAAGCAGACGATCGCCATGCAGGCCATCTACGACGTGCCGGCCCCGGCCAAACTCAACCTCTTTCTGCACATCACCGGCCAAAGAGACGATGGCTACCATCTGCTCGAATCCGTGTTCACACTCATCGACTGGCACGACACGCTGCACTTCGAGCTGCGCCAAGACGGCCAGATCACTCGCGAGGACCTCTCTGCGCCCCTGCCACCCGACGATCTGTGCACCCGTGCAGCGCGTGCACTGCAGCATGCTGGAGGGACACACTTGGGCGCTCACATCGGCATCTACAAGCGCGTACCTGCGCAGGCCGGCATGGGTGGCGGATCTTCAGATGCCGCCAGCACGCTTTTAGCACTCAATCGATTATGGGGGCTGAATCTTCCGCTATCACAACTTTCAGCCATTGGTTTGAAACTTGGCGCCGATATTCCATTTTTTTTATTCGGAAAAATGGCTTTTGTGAGTGGAATCGGTGACATAATTCAACCTCTCGATTCGCAGCAGCTACCGCCGCAAGCAACCCTTGCAGTAGTGAAGCCCGAAGCAGGATTGGATACGAAAGAGATTTTTTCGAACCCTTTCCTGAAACGCGATTCCAAGCATGCTACAATCGAAGACTTCGCTGCAACACACCACCAATTCGGTGGCAACGACTTGCAGCCAGTCGCTCAGGCGCTGTGTCCAGAGATAAAAAAAGTCATCGACTTTTTGAAATCAAAGGAAATGGATGCTAGAATGACGGGCTCAGGAAGTGCAGTGTTTGCACAGATGCCGCATACAGCAGATTTAACCGATGCGCCAAGCGCTTGGAAAATCAAAGTATGCAAAACTCTGGCAGTTCATCCTCTGGTGGGTTGGGCTACAGAAAAGGATATAGGTTGATTGCTTCCGGCAATTGACCTGTGTAGGGGAGTCGCCAAGCTGGTTAAGGCACCGGATTTTGATTCCGGCATGCGAAGGTTCGAATCCTTCTTCCCCTGCCAAATAATTTCCCGATACGGGACTTCAAGTTCAGATCACTGAGCCGCTCATGCAAGCCAATAACCCAGACTTCATGGTTTTCACGGGCAATGCCAATCCAGGCTTGGCCGCAGAAATCGTCAAGCACCTCGGAACCAATCTCGGCGCAATGGATGTGGGTCGCTTCTCCGATGGTGAAGTAACCGTCGAAGTCAAGCAGAACGTCCGTGCTCGCGATGTGTTCGTCGTGCAATCCACTTGCGCGCCCACCAACGAAAACCTGATGGAACTGCTGATCATGGTGGATGCACTCAAGCGTGCCTCCGCCGAACGCATCAGCGCCGTCATTCCCTACTTTGGTTACGCCCGTCAGGATCGTCGCCCGCGTTCTTCGCGCGTGCCGATCTCGGCCAAGGTGGTTGCAAACCTGTTGCAGACCGTGGGCGTTGCCCGCGTGCTGACCATGGATTTGCATGCTGACCAGATCCAAGGCTTCTTCGACATTCCCGTCGACAACATCTACGCCTCCCCTGTTCTGCTGGGCGACCTGAACCAGAAGAAGTACGAGAACCTGATTGTTGTGAGCCCCGACGTGGGCGGCGTGGTCCGCGCACGTGCTCTGGCCAAGCAGCTTGGAACCGACCTTGCCATCATCGACAAGCGTCGTCCCAAGGCGAACGTGTCGGAAGTGATGCACGTGATCGGCGACATCGACGGCCGCAACTGCGTGATCATGGACGATATGATCGACACTGCCGGCACGCTTGTGAAGGCAGCCGAAGTGCTCAAGGAGCGCGGTGCCAAGAACGTCTACGCCTATTGCACCCACCCAATCTTCTCTGGCCCCGCCATCGAGCGTATCGCCAAGGGGTCGGCTCTGGACGAAGTCGTAGTAACCAATACCATCCCATTGAGCGACGCCGCCAAGGGATGTGCCAAGATTCGCCAACTGTCCGTGGCGCCGTTGATTGCTGAGACGATCCACCGCATCAACACGGGCGAGTCGGTGATGAGCCTGTTCTCCGATCAAAACAGCAACTTCTGATACGTCGGACGTTGTCGAAAGCGCCAAGCCTCCCTCGGGAGGCTTGTGTGCTGTTCGGGATACAGGAAAAAGCCGGATCGGCATACGCATCATTCCAAGGAAATGCGCGCCGATTCTTTGAAACAGGGTCAGACTGGTCGCGGTCGGCCCATCTAGGAGTTAGTTATGAAATTCGTCGCTTTTGAGCGCGCCAAGCAAGGTACGGGTGCGAGCCGCCGTCTGCGTATTTCGGGTCGCACACCTGGTATCGTCTACGGTGGTGCTGGCGAAGTCCAACTGGTTGAGCTGGACCACAACAACCTGTGGCACGCCCTGAAGAAGGAAGCTTTCCACGCGTCCGTGCTGGACATGGAAGTGGACGGCAAGGAATCCAAGGTTCTGCTGCGTGACGTGCAATTCCACCCCTACAAGCAACTGGTTCTGCACGTTGACTTCCAACGCGTCGACGCCAAGACCAAGCTGCACATGAAGGTTCCAGTCCACTACAAGGGTGTGGAAGAATCCCCAGCGGTCAAGGGCGACAAGTGCCTCGTGACCGTTCTGGTGAACGAACTGGAAGTGTCCTGCATGCCTTCCGACCTGCCAGAGTTCGTCGAAGTGGACCTGAGCGGCCTCGTGAAGAACGCAACTCTGCGTGCCTCCGACGTGAAGCTGCCCAAGGGCGTTTCCGCTGTGGTCCGTGGCGGCAAGAACCCCTCTCTGGTGTCCATCGCTCTGCCAGCGGTTGAAGAAGTTGCTCCTGCCGAAGGCGAAGCAGCTGCTGCAGCACCCGCAGCCAAGAAGGGCAAGAAGTAATTCTTCTTGCCTCTCTGACTAGCGTCGCAACGGCCCACCTCGGTGGGCCGTTTTGCTTTGTGGCGGACGCAGCAACCTCAACAAGGACTTGCGACCCACACGATAATTCAAGACATCATGATCAAACTGTTTGTCGGCCTGGGCAACCCCGGTCCCGAATACGAAGCCACCCGCCACAACGCCGGATTCTGGTGGATTGACGAGCTCGCACGCGACCTCAAGGTGAATCTGCTCCCCGAACGCAGCTACTACGGTCTCATGGCCCGAGCGACCGTCGGCGGCAACACCATCTGGCTACTGGAACCTCAGACGTTCATGAACGCCTCAGGCAAATCCGTAGCCGCCCTCGCCCGCTTCTTCAAGATCAAGCCCGAGGAAATCCTCGTCGTCCACGACGAACTCGACATCCCCCCCGGCCAAGCTAAACTCAAACGCGGCGGCAGCCACGCTGGCCACAACGGCCTGCGCGACATCCACGCCCAACTCGGCTCAGCCGACTACTGGCGCCTGCGCGTAGGCATCGGCCATCCTGGCGTCAAATCCGAAGTCGTGAACTGGGTGCTCAAGAAACCATCACCAGACCAGCGCAAACTGATCGACGACAGCATCCTCCACTCGCTCAAGTCCTGGCCTGTACTGGTCGAAGGCGACATGGAAAAAGCCACGCTCCAGATCCACACCAACAAGCCTCCGAGGCCCAAACCACCCAAACCATCCCAACCTGTGGAAGCGGTGCCGAAAGACTGAGCGAGCTTGGCTCGTGCCGGGCTTGATGATCGGTTTGGGTTTTTGACTCTTGCTCTTGGTTTGAGGGCGGAGGCCGGGATTGCCCCCGGCGGGGCAATCACTTTTTGCTTGCGCGCAAAAAGTAATCAAAAACGCGCTTGGAAGTCATCCGGCGGAACTCGCGGCGTTCCTTCGTCACTCTGCTCGGGCAACCGCCGGAAGTCAGTTGTGAAAGAGGTGCGTACGGCACGTCGCTGCGCTCGTGCAGGGGCATTTGCATGGCTGCGTTGGGGCTCGAACGCCCACTGCGTTTTTGAGTTTGCAGTGCTTGAACGGCCGCTCGAAAATCACGCAGTTCTTGCACACCAACATCTCGCGAAGTCGCGAGATGAACGCCACGAGCGAAGCGACGTGCCGAATATTCCTCTTATGAAACCTCTAGCTCGCGGCGGTTGTCCGAACGGAGCGACGCAGTCGCGCAGTGAGTTCTGCCGCGGGTATTGAGAGCGCATTTTTGGTGACTTTTTGGGCAAGACCAAAAAGTTACTCCGCCGCCGGGCGGAACTCCCGGCCTCCGTAAGCGACGCCCCAGCAGAGGACCGAAAAAATAGGATGCCAGCCCCCACCCCAGCCCTCCCCCGCAAGCGGGAGAGGGAGAGCGAAAGCCGCCGCTTCAAGCAGCAGGAGAAGCATCCCCCTGCAGCCGCAGATATTTCTCCATCAAAGTCTCCCGACTTTCGACATGCCCCGGATTCACCGGAATACAAGCCACAGGACAGATCGCCACACACTGCGCCTCTTCAAAATGCCCCACGCATTCAGTGCACTTGTCCGGATGAATGTCGTAATGCTCCTCCCCCATGTAGATCGCATGGTTAGGGCACTCTGGCTCGCACACATCACAGTTGATGCACTCATCCGTAATCATCAAAGCCATGGCGCGGCCCTCCCCGCACTCAGGCGATGAACAGTGAATAGGGACAAAAGTGGTGAACTGCGCGTGACCATACCCTGATTATCCAATGCCCGGCCCGATAGCACCCAGCACCGCTGCATGGCCCAAGGCAAGCTGCGGTTTTTGCCGCTATGCTCGCAACCCATGGCTTTCTTTCTCCTCAAGCGCCTGTTGACTCTGATGGTGACGCTGCTGGCCACCTCGGCGGTCGTCTTCATCGTCCTGGAAATCCTGCCTGGCAACGCCGCGCAGGTGGCGCTTGGCCCCGATGCCTCGCCTGAAGCCGTGGCCGAACTGGCCCATCAGATGGGATTGAACCAGCCCGCGTTCACGCGCTATCTGCAGTGGGTGGGCGGGCTGCTGCAAGGCGACATGGGAACAAGCTACACCTATGGCTCGCCGGTACGCGAACTGATCTTCGAGCGCCTCGCACTCAGCGTGCCGCTGGCCATCATGGCAATGATCCTCACCACGCTGATCGCACTGGCCGCCGGCATCTACGCGGCGTCGCGGCACAATAAACTCGGTGACGTGGGCATCATGGGGCTCGCGCAGATCGGCATCGCGATTCCCAATTTCTGGTTCGCGATCCTGCTGATTCTCGTCTTCTCGGTGAAGCTGCAGTGGTTTGCGGCAGGCGGCTTTCCCGGCTGGAGCAAGGCCGACGGCGGCGGCTTCTTTGCTGCACTGCAGGCGCTGCTGCTGCCCGCCATCGCGCTCGCCGTGGTGCAGGCTGCGATCCTCGCGCGCATCACGCGCTCGGCAGTGCTCGACGTGTCGCGCGAAGACTTCGTGCGCACTGCCCGGGCCAAGGGCCTGACTCAGCGTGCCGCACTCTGGAAGCATGTGCTGCGCAACGCGATGATTCCGGTCATCACCGTCATGGGGCTGCAGTTCGCCAACCTGCTTGCGGGGACCATCGTCGTCGAGAACGTGTTCTACCTGCCGGGCCTCGGGCGCTTGATCTTCCAGTCGATCGCCAACCGCGACCTCATCGTCGTGCGCAACTGCGTGCTCCTGCTGGCCGCGATGGTGGTGGTCGTGAACTTCATGGTTGACGTGCTCTACGCCGTCATCGACCCGCGCGTGAAGGCGGGTGAACTGTGAAGACCGCGACCACGATCCCGTCCAAGGTCCCCACGAGCGCTCCGGGATTCTGGCATCGCGCGCTGCGCAACTACAGCTTTGCTATCGGTGCGGCGCTCACGCTGCTGCTGCTCGGCATGGCCGCCCTGTCCTTCGTCTGGACACCCCATTCCGCCTACACCGTGAACATGGACGCAGCCCTGCAGCCACCCAGCGGCACCTACTGGCTGGGCACGGACGCCTATGGCCGCGACATCGTCTCATCGCTGCTCGTGGGCGCGCGCAGCTCCATCATGGTCGGCGTGATCGCCGTCGGCATCGGCCTGCTCATCGGCACGGCGCTCGGCCTGCTCGCCGCCGCGCGTCGCGGCTGGGTCGAGGAGGTCGTCATGCGGATCGCGGACTTCACCTTCGCGTTTCCCGCGCTGTTGCTGGCCATCATGCTCACCGCCGTCTACGGCGCAAGCATCCGCAACGCCATCATCGCCATCGGCATCTTCTACATCCCCACGTTCGCACGCGTGACGCGTGCATCGGCCAAGCAGATCTGGGCGCGCGACTATATCCTCGCCGCGCGTGCCTGCGGCAAGGGGCCGTGGCGCATCACCATCGATCATGTGCTGCCCAACATCCTCCCCGCGCTGATCGTCCAGGCGACCATCCAGTTTGCGCTCGCCATCCTCGCCGAGGCCGCGCTCTCCTATCTGGGCCTTGGCACGCAGGCGCCCGAGCCGTCGTGGGGCCGCATGCTGGCCGAGGCGCAAACGCTGATGTTCCAACACCCGCTGCTCTCGGTCTGGCCCGGCGTGGCCATCGCGCTCACGGTGCTCGGACTGAACCTGCTCGGCGACGGTCTGCGTGATCTGCTCGATCCGCGCCTTGCGCGCCAACGTTGAGTGGAGGTGACACGCGATGAACCACAACGAAACAAGCACCCAACCCCTGCTCGAAGTCAGCAGCCTCGGCATCACGCTGAACACGCATCGCGGGCCCGCGCAGGCCGTGCGCGACGTGGGCTTCACGCTCGCGCGCGGCGAAACGCTGGGGCTGATCGGCGAATCGGGCAGTGGCAAATCCATCACCGCCATGGCCCTGATGGGCCTGCTGCCCGAGACCGCAACGACGCAAGGCAGCGTGCGTTTTGACGGCCAGGAGCTGCTGGCACTCTCCGACAAGACCATGTGCGCGCTGCGCGGCCACCGCATGGCCATGGTGTTTCAGGAACCGATGACCGCGCTGAATCCGGTGCACACCATCGGCCGCCAGGTAGCCGAGCCACTGCGCCTGCACCAGAACCTCTCGGCGCGCGAGGCCCGCGAAGGCGCGCTCGCGCTGCTCGAGCGCGTAGGCATTCCGCAGCCCGCGCAGCGCTTCGATGCCTACCCACACCAGTTCTCGGGCGGGCAGCGCCAACGCATCACGATTGCGATGGCGCTCGCCTGCAACCCCGATCTACTGATCGCAGACGAACCGACGACCGCGCTCGACGTGACCGTGCAGCAGCAGATCCTCGACCTCATCGCCGATCTGGTGGACGAGCGACGCATGTCGCTGATCCTGATCTCCCACGACCTCGGCGTGATCTCGCAGAACGTGGACCGCATGCTTGTGATGTACGGCGGCACCGTCGTCGAAAGCGGCTCGACCGTACAGGTCTTCGACCACATGGCCCACCCCTACACACGCGGACTGCTAGCGGCGCGCCCGCGCATGGCAGCGCTCGGTCAAGGCCGAACACGGCTGCAGACGATTCGCGGCACCGTGCCGGAACTCGTCGATCTACCACGTGGCTGCCCGTTCGCGGGCCGCTGCGAGCTCACCATCGACGCCTGCTCGCACGAGCGGCCGAGGGCGCAAGTGCTGGAAGCAGACCATGAGGTCCGCTGCCTGCGGCCCGAGGCGATCTCAGCCGAGAACGGAGCACACGCGTGACCACTAGCCCCACAAGCACCTCCCTGCTTGAAGTGCATGATCTCACGCGCAGCTACGACTTGTCGCGCGCCTCGCTGTTCGGCCCGCGTGAACAGGTGCATGCGCTGCGCGGCGTGAACCTCGCACTCGAAGCTGGCAAGAGCCTCGGCGTGGTCGGTGAATCGGGCTCGGGGAAGTCCACGCTCGCACGTCTCGTCATGGCGCTGGATGCGCCGACATCGGGCACCGTGAAGCTGCTCGGGCGTGATCTGCACCGGCTTGAACCTGAAGCATTGCGCGAGGCCCGGCACGATTTCCAGATGGTGTTTCAAGATCCCTACGGCTCGCTCGATCCGCGTCAGACGGTGGCGCGCATCATCACCGAACCCATGGCCGCGCTGCAGCGTGCGAACAAGGGCGAGATGCGCGAGCGCGCGCTCGAAGTGCTTGCGCAGGTGGGTCTTCGCAGCACCGATGTCGAGAAGTTTCCGCACGAGTTCTCGGGCGGGCAGCGCCAGCGCATCGCGATTGCGCGAGCACTGATGACCAAACCGCGCCTCATCGTCGCCGACGAACCGGTCAGCGCGCTCGACGTGTCGGTGCAGGCTCAGGTGCTCAACCTCATGCAGGACCTGCAGCAGCAATCGGGCCTGTCGTATCTGCTGATCAGCCACGACCTCGCAGTGGTGAGCCATCTGTGCGATGAGGTCGTCGTCATGCATCAGGGACAGATCGTCGAGCGCGGCACGCCCGCCGAACTGTTCACGCAGGCGCAGCATCCCTACACGCAGACGCTGGTGAACGCGGTGCCTCAGATTGCGCCGGGTCTCGCACGCGCGCGCCGTGCGGCACGCAGGGTAGCCTGAGCATCATTCCTATCTGTGCGGACGCTCGCATCTGTAGTAAAACACGGTTGATACGCAGACCGCTTGCCACGCATCTCCTCAAGTGATGAGGCGCGCCGATCTGCCTGCAACCTTCTGGAGACCCCCACCTATGTTGAATCGTCGCACCGTTCTGGCGTCCGGCGCACTGTCTGCCGTGCCCTTGATGACCCCGCTTTCCTCGCTCGCACAGGCGAAGAAGGACTCGGTCTCGCTGGCGCTCACGCTGGAACCACCGGGGCTCGATCCAACAGCCGGTGCGGCTTCTTCGATTGCCGAGATCACGCTCTACAACATCTACGAGACGCTCACCAAGATCAACGCCGATGGCAGCGTCTCGCCGCTGCTCGCCGAAAGCTGGGAAGTCTCGCCCGACCTCAAAACCTACACCTTCAAGCTGCGCAAGAACGTGAAGTTCCAGAACGGAGAACTGTTCAACGCCAGCGCTGTGAAATTCGCGTTTGACCGCGCAGGCGGCGACAAAAGCACCAACAAGGACAAGCGCACCTTCGCCGGACTCAACGCCAAGGTGGTCGATGAAAACACCATCGTGCTCATCAACAGCGAGATCGACCCAGATCTGCTGTTTGTGCTCGGGCAGGCTACCGCCATCATCGTCGAGCCCAAGAGCGCGGCCACCAACGCCACCAAGCCCGTGGGCACCGGCCCCTACAAGCTAGATGCGTGGGCGCGCGGCTCGTCGATCACGCTCGGGGCATCGCCAAGCTTCCGTCAGCCGTCCGCCATCAAGATCAAGCGCGCCACCTTCCGCTTCATCCCCGACCCGGCCGCGCAGGTCGCCGCCATGCTGGCCGGAGACGTCGACGCGTTTCCGCGCATCACGCCACGCAGCGTCGCACAATTCAAGGCCAACCCGCGCTTTCAGGTAGTGATCAGTGGCTCGCGTGCGAAGACGATTCTCGCGATGAACAACGCCCGCAAGCCACTCAATGATGTGCGCGTGCGCCGCGCCATCGCCGCAGCCATCGATCGCAAGGCCGTCATTCAGGGCGCGGCCGACGGCCTCGGCGCCCCCATCGGCAGCTACTACGTGCCCGGAGCCTTCGGCTACATCGACACCACTGGCGTCAATCCGTATGACGTGGAAAAGGCCAAGAAGCTACTGGCCGAAGCCGGCGTGAAGACGCCGCTCGAACTCACCATGACGCTGCCGCCCGCACCGTACGCACGTCAGGGCGGCGAGGTGATCACCGCCGAGCTCGCCAAGATCGGCATCATCGTGAAGACGCAGAACGTCGAGTGGGCGCAGTGGCTTTCGGGCACCTACACTAACAAGAACTACGACCTGTCCATCGTTTCGCATGTCGAGCCGTTTGACCTCAACAACTACGCCAAGCCCGACTACTACTGGGGCTACCAGTCCGACAAGTTCAAAGCGCTCTACGAAAAGATCCAGACCGCCGAACGCCCCGCAGACCGCGCGCGCCTGCTCGGCGATGCGCAGCGCATGCTGGCCGAGGAAGTGCCCAGCATCTACCTCTACCAGCCGCAATGGGTCACCGTCGCCAACAAGAACCTGCGCGGTCTCTGGAAGGACATGCCGGTGTTCGTCAACGACCTGTCCACGCTGTCCTGGGCATGATGTTTGCGGATTGCTGCCGCCGAGTACTCTGCCAAACGCATCGCGCGCCAATGAGGTGCGCGCCGCCTCAGGTTCCGTGTCGTCGTTTCGTCGTCCTTGTTTGAAAAGATCTGGTTGATGTCTGCTGCCCTCCACGAACTCAGCGCCAGCGAACTGCTGGCTGCCTACCGCTCCCGCCAACTCTCGCCCGTCGAGGTCACGCAGTCCGTGCTGGACCGCGCGGCGCTGTGGGAGCCCCAACTGCATGCCACCTACCTGCTGAACCCTCAGGGCGCGCTCACGCAGGCGCGCGCCAGCGAGGCACGTTGGCAGCGCGGTGCGCCCGTCGGTCTGCTCGACGGCGTGCCCGTCACCATCAAGGAAAACATCGCCACCAAGGGCGAGCCCATACCGCTCGGCACCGCGGCGACGGAGCTGTTTCCGTCGATGACTGACTCGCCTGCGGCTGCGCGGCTGCGCGAATCGGGCGCAGTGTTCTTCGCCAAGACCACCATGCCCGACTACGGCATGCTGTCCTCGGGTCTCTCGAGCTTCCACGCGCTCACGCGCAATCCGTGGGATCTGAGCCGTGGCCCGGGCGGCTCGAGCGCCGGTGCGGGCGCGGCCTGCGCCGCCGGGTACGGGCCGCTGCACATCGGCACCGACATCGGCGGCTCGATCCGCCTGCCCGCGAGCTGGTGCGGCATCTTCGGGCTCAAGCCCAGCCTCGGCCGCGTGCCCATCGATCCGCCCTACACCGGCCGCGCCGCAGGCCCGATGACGCGCACTGTCACCGACGCCGCGCTCATGATGCAGGTGCTCTCGCAGCCCGATGCGCGGGACAGCATGAGCCTGCCTGCACAGAACATCGCCTGGCAGGAGGCGGGCAGCACGACCCCAGCGTTCTTTGAGGGCAAGCGCATTGGCCTGCTGCTCGATGCGGGTTGTGGTCTGCCACTCAATGAGGAAGTGCGCAGCGCCATCGAAGCCGCCGCGCAGTGGCTGGCAGCAGCAGGCGCGCAGATCGTGCCGATGAAGCCATTCATAACGCCCGAGATGCTCGAAGGCATGGACCATTTCTGGCGCATGCGTTCGTTCTCGGACATGCAATTGCTGCCCGCCGAGCGGCTCGCCAAGGTCCTGCCCTATATCCGCACCTGGGCCGAAAGTGCGGCGAATTTCTCAGGCAAGCAAGTGTTCGACGCGGGCCAGCAATTCCATCTCACCCGAGTCGCCACGGTGCGCGCCTGCAATGCGTTCGACTACGTGATCTCGCCGGTCGCGCCGCATGTGGCATTTCAGGCCGAGTGGCCCTCGCCCACCAATGATCCATTCAAGCCGCTTGAGCACATCGGTTTCACCGTTGCGTTCAACATGTCGGAGCAGCCCGCGTCGTCGATCAACTGCGGCTACACCGCGAGCGGTCTGCCCATCGGTCTGCAGATCGCCGGTGCGCGCTTCGACGATCTCGGCGTACTCAAGGCATCACGCGCGTTCGAGCAGATACGCGGCGCACAGCGCGCATGGCCCGAGCCGACTTCCGCCTCAGCGCTGTGAGGTCGCGAGCTTCACCGCCAGGCCCACAAAAACCAGCGCGGTGATCTTGTTAAGCCAGAACTGGCCTCGAGCCGACTTCAGCAGCAGGCGCCCGAAC
The DNA here is from genome assembly GCF_011305995.1 of Diaphorobacter sp. HDW4A. Taxonomy (GTDB): domain Bacteria; phylum Pseudomonadota; class Gammaproteobacteria; order Burkholderiales; family Burkholderiaceae_C; genus Diaphorobacter_A. Next base: position 3,692,934 of record NZ_CP049910.1, read on the forward strand.
ACGCCCGAGAAAATCGCAATCGCGCCAAAGACCAGAAACGTCGCGACGATAAACACCGCACCGAACGCGAAGATCTGCGGCGCGACGGGCCCGAGCGCGGGATTGGCGAACTGCGGCAGAAACGCCAGAAAGAAAATCAGCACCTTGGGGTTGGTGAGGTTCATCACCACGCCACGCATCACCATGCGCAGAAGGTCTCCGCTCGAAGCGGCCTGCACGGCTGTGGTTGCCTGCTCGCCACTCTCTTCTTTCACGCTGATCGGCGCACGCCACGCCCCCCATGCGAGGTAAACGAGATAGGCCGCGCCGCACCACTTGAGCACGGTAAACGCCATCTCCGACGCCGCAAACACAGCGGCCAGCCCCAGCGCCACGGCCGTGGTATGCACGATGATGCCCATGCACAGTCCCACGACCACGGCCAGGCCCATGCGCCAGCCGCGCTGCGCCGATTGCAGCAGCACGAAGAGATTGTCCGGCCCCGGGCTCAGGCCCAGAAGAACAGCTACGCCAAAGAAGGTGATCAAGGTCTGAATGGTCGGCATGATGGGCGCTCAAACGAAAACCCCTGCATTCTGCACCGAACCTATGCCTGACCACGCCACCGCCCGTCGCACAATAGGGGGTTCGCGCGAATGAGAATGAGGCTCCAAGCCACGTCGCGCCCTTTCATCTCTCTGCTCACATCCATGGACCCGATTCTTCTGGTGCTGCTCGCGGCAACGGCCTCCTACTTCATCAACGCCAAGCAGCAGCGCCAGCGCATCGCCGTACTGGCCGAGCATCTGCAGCCCTTCCAGATCGAAAAGCACATCGAGGCGCTCTCGCAGGGCTATTTGCGCGCCATGGGCGAGAGGGAGGATGAACGCCGCCTGCAGGTGCTTGCGCTGCTCAGCGACAACGAGCAGTCTCTCGTCAGCCAGTTCAGCCGTTTCGCTGCCTCGTTCCAGAAGGTGAGCGAGCCGATGGCTCGCGTGAGCAAACTGCCCGTAAGTCTGCCGTTCGCCACCCAGTTCATGCCAGGCAGCACCTTCGACATGCGCTCGGTCGTGCAGATCCACGCACAGGGTTTCGAGCGCGTGGTGCGCAACGACGCAGGACGCACGCCGCGCGACCGAGCCTTCATGATGACCGCCGAAATCTTGCTCATGCAGCACAGCTGCCACTGGTACTGCAAGTCCAAGTCCGTTGCCTCCGCCCGCATGCTCGCGCGCAACAAGACACCTCATGAACAGCTCCTGCAGTCGGTATCGCCCGAGACACGCGCGGCCTACCAGACCCTCGTCAGCTGAATGACCGCCGCGCCGCTGTAGGACAAGTCCGGGCGTTGAGCGGAAGGTATTGCAGGCCGTGCAGCCCATCGCGCAGAATGCCGAGTGCCGGATGTCACATGCGGCCCCATCGCATGGCCTGCCAACATGAACACGACAGAATCACCCCACATCAATGTCTGGATCGCAGCCGGCGTTCAGCATGCCGTTCTCTCGCGCACCATGCCTGCGTTGCGCCACGATCTGGCAGGTTCGGTGTCGGTGCTGAGAATGGCTCTGGCAGTCATCTCGCGCAAGATCGAGAGCAGCGGAGATCAGATCTCCCGTGAGGTGATGGTGCCGCGCATCACGCCTCTCGAAGCCGCGATCAACGATCTCAATGCAGGACTGCGTCGGCTCAGGCACTGGGACAAGCAGCTCCATGAAGTGCTCGATGCGCGCACGTTGCTTGGCGAGATTCTGGATCTCTCACGACCCTTTCTCGCGCTGCGCAATATCGAGCAGTCCCCGCTGCCAAGTGCCGAAGAGGCAGCATGGCCTCTGCAAGCGCTCACGCCGCAGCCACTCATGTATCTGATGTTGGCCAGCATCTACCATCTGGCTGAAGGCAGGGGCAAAGCGCCGCAACACATTGCCATACACCCCGAGACAGACCGCATCCGCATCTCAGCCGAAAGAGGCGTATCGACTGCCAGCGCTTCGGACATCACGCACGGTGAGGATCTGATCAACACGCCCCCTATCGATCGTCGAGGGCTGCAGTGTCTCGCCGATCACCTGCAAAGTCGGATCGAATTCGAGTCCGATCAGAGCGTGCTCGTCTACCTCGGCTGAACGCCGACAATCCAGCCTTCAAGCGGATCCATCTCGGCGGGCAGACCGTAGTTCGTGTGCCCCGAAAGATGCTGGCGATGCGCCCAGCCAGCTTCGAGCATGCAGAGCACCGCATCGACACTGTCGCCACTGGCATCGACTTCAAGCTGCTCGCGCTGCGCATCGTTCAGCTCCACGTGGATGCCGTCGAGCATGGGCAACGGCTGCGCGATCCGCGCCACGATCTGCCTTCTTGCCACCGCACGCTCGGGCGTCTGCTTGGCCTTGCCGTCGCTCTTGTAGCTCGCGCGTCCGACCAGCTGGCGCGCGAGCCAGCCCGGATAGGCTTCGAGCGCCACGCGGGAGCAGTCACCCTGTAACAGGCCCGGCAGATGCACACCCGCAGCACGCAGCAAGGGCACGCCCGCGTGCATCATGAAGGCGACGGGCGGATTCACCCATTTCATCGATGGACTGGAGCCAGCGGGACCATCGGTTGCGCGATGCGCGAATTTGCCACCGATGGGCCGCGCTGCGCAGAACACGGCGAAGATCTCGCGGATCTGGGCGCGGGATAGCGACGCGAAATGCACCATGCAGTCGCCCCAGTCGGTCGGCCATTGCAACGAGGTGACCAGTTCACGCGGAAGACCAAAAGGCAGATCGAAGCCACCGACCCAGACTTCGGGCTCGGCAAGCCAGGCGGTAAATCCGCCAAGGCTTTCGATGCGCTCAAGCGCAAGCAGCTTGATGCACGGATCACTCCTGTGCTCCAGCCATTCGCCACGCGCCAACATGATGGCTTTGCGGCGCGAGGGGCTGCTCGAGAAGTCGCAGCCGATCAGTTGCAGCGACCGCACGCTCATCACGTCAACCGAGACCCAGCGCCGTGACACCCGCCGCGATCAGCACGGCACCGAAGATGCGCGCCTTGCGGTCGCCCTCCTTGAGCAGATGGCCGCCAATCAGCGCGGCAAACAACATCGAGACCTCGCGCGCCGGAGCAACGTGCGACATCGGTGCATGCTGCATCGCATAGAGCACCAGCACATAGGCGACCGGGCTGACCACGGCCACGGCCAGCGCGTATTTCCACTGCAGCTTCCACAGCGCCTTGAGCTCTGCGGGCTTGCGCAGTGCAACGGGAGCCAGCAGCACGATGCGCAGGATGTTGCCCATGTAGTCCACCAGAATCGGCGACATCAGCATGATTTTCACTGCATATCCGTCGACTACCGTGTACGACGCGATGAATACACCGGTGAGCACGCCGTAGAACATGCCCTTGTGGATGCGTGCACGGGCCGTTTGCTCCTTGGCCGCCGTGCGCAGCAGGTTCACGCCACCGGCGATCAGAAACACGCCGCCAACCACCGCTGCGATGCCGAGCGCACCGAGTGCGGACAGCGATTCGCCGAGAAACGTGATCGCCACCATCGACGACAGCAGCGGCCCCGTCCCGCGCGCCAGCGGATAGACCACAGTGAGATCGGCCTTGCGGTAGCCGCGCAGCAGCACGACGAAATAAAGCACATGCAACACGCCGCTCAACGCGACGATGCTCCACTCCTTCACGCCCCACAGCGGCACCACGTCGCGGCCCAGCCACCAGCCGAGCGGCGCCCAGACCACCATGTTGAGAATCGAGGTGAAGAAGGCAAAGCGCGAGTCACCCCCAGCGCGCTTGGCCACGATATTCCAGCCCGCGTGGATCAACCCCGCGAGAATGATCAGACCGAAAGCCGTCAGAGACATGCGTTGTTCGTTGTTGGAGTAGTTGTCGGCATGTTTGGAAAAAGCGCCCGCCTCGCGCGCACTTTTCATCGCCTGCTACCGCATCTGGATCGCGGTAGAAGGAGCAGAAAGAATCAGGCTCGCCCGATGACCGAGGCTGTCGCCATCAGTTCCTCGAGCAGCGCAAACGACACTTTGCCCGAGGTGGAGTACGGATCGAACTCCGGACGCTCGGAGTACTTGAGCACGATGGAGTGGTTGAGCTTGGCGAGGTTCACATGGCCCATGGTCCAGCCGCCGAAGCGGCGCTCCGAGATTTCCTCGAACGACAGCAGTTCGACGTCCTTGTGGCGCACATCGGCCTGAATGCTGCCGAACAGTTCGCTCACGGTGGAGCGTCCACCCTCGATGGCCTGCAGAAAAATCCCGCCGCCGTAGCACAGCACGCCCGTGATGCCGCTCGCCGGATTGTGCGAACGCGATTGCGTGAGGATGGCTTCGATCGCTGCGGGCGACGTATCCACCGCGCGGCTTACATACAGCAAACGCACCAGCATGGCTTCAGTTCCTTCCGGGAATGAGTGACAGGAATTCGCGACGCAGCGTCGGGTTCGTGAGGAACACGCCACGCATCACCGAGTTGAGCATCTTGCTGTCCATCTCGCGCACGCCGCGCCAGGACATGCAGAAGTGGGAAGCCTCCATCACCACGGCCAGACCATCGGGCTGGGTCTTTTCCATGATGAGATCCGCCAGTTGCACCACAGCCTCTTCCTGGATCTGCGGACGGCCCATGACCCAATCCACCAGACGCGCGTACTTAGATAGACCGATCACATTCGTATGTTCGTTGGGCAGCACACCGATCCAGATCTTGCCCATGACCGGACAGAAATGGTGACTGCAGGCACTGCGCACGGTGATTGGGCCGACGATCATCAGCTCGTTCAGATGCTCGGCGTTCGGAAACTCGGTGATCGTGGGCGGCGTGACATAGCGGCCTCTGAACACCTCATTGATGTACATCTTCGCGACACGGCGTGCGGTGTTGTTCGTGTTGTGGTCGCTCTCGGTGTCGATGACCATGCTGTCGAGCACGCCCTGCATCTTCACTTCCACCTCGTCCAGCAACTTCTCTAGCTCGCCGGGTTCGATGAATTCGGAGATGTTGTCGTTGGCATTGAAACGCTTGCGTGCCACCGCCAGGCGTTCGCGGATCTTCACGGAGACCGGTGTGCCCTCATCATCGGCGAGCGGTGCGGCATTCCGGGGTTCGGCGTTGGGGGCGTCAGGGATTTGTGACATATCGGGATGGTAACAGCGATTGGAGTCCACAGTGCGGGATGGTACAACTTGCCTCGCGGCTTGTCGGGCAATCGTCGATAGCTATAAATTCAAGAGCAACAAAGCACCATCTCAGTACCTGTTGCCGGTGACCCAGATGAGACTGCGCATGATCCCCGCCGCCACGTGATCGAGCACGCGCTGGCGCAGCGGACGATTCGCGAAGACCTTGAATGCCATAGGCTGACCAGCCTTCTCAATGGCCTGCACCAAGCGTTCGCGCAAGTCCTTGGCGAAGGCGGCGTCCTCGATGACCACATTGGCCTCGCGCGCAAGCAGCAGTGAAAGCGGCTCCAGATTGGACGAACCGACCGTCGCCCAGGGCCGCTCGCCATTGGCGTCGATCACCGCGACCTTGGCGTGCAGAAAGCTCGGCGCGTATTCGAAGATCTCGACCCCGGCGTCCAGCAGCGCGCCGTAGACCGGCCGCGATGCGTGGTACTGCATGAAGTATTCATAACGCCCCTGCAGCAGCAGCTTCACGCTCACCCCTCGCTTGGCCGCGAGGACCAGCGCGCGGCGCAGCTTGCGGCCCGGCAGAAAGTACGCGTTGGCGATGATGATTTCCTGACGCGCGCTGCCGATGGCGCGCAGATACGCCTTCTCGATGCGCGCGCGATTGCGCAGGTTGTCGCGAAACAGCAGCGCCGCGCGCATGCCCCGGACCTTGGCGGCCGAGCGTTTGGCCGCGCCCTGTGCGACCCCTGCAGCCTTCAGGTCGGCGACGGCACGCGAGAGATCGCGCTTGCGGGCATCATGCACCGCACGCATGCGCCACCAGAGCTTGTCCATGTTGTCCGAGGCCTGCTCAACCACGGCCCCCTTGGCACGCACCGCAAAGTCGAAGCGCGGAAACTCGAGCTGGCCGTGATTGGGATCGTAGAAATCGTCGAGCACATTGATGCCGCCGCAGTACATGATCTCGTCATCCACCACGCAAAGCTTGCGGTGCAGCCTGCGCCAGGCCTTGGGCAGCAACAGCGAGAGCTGCCCCACGGCAGAGAACACCTGCAACTGCACGCCTGCGGCATCGAAACGATCCCGCAAAGCCTTGGGTATCGGCCCGGTGCCGAAGCCATCCACAGTCACCCGCACATCCACACCGCGCTCGGCCGCGCGTGTCAGCGCATCGGCCACGCTCTGGCCAGTGGCGGTGCAGTCGAAGATATAGGTTTCGAACTGAATGCAGAGCGTGGCCGCATCCATGTCGGCGATCAGAGCGGGAAAGAATTCCTGCGTGCCCTGCAGCAGCTGAACGTCATGCCCAGGCAGGTAGTCGATGCGTTTGCGGGTCGCCGCCGGACTCAAAGACGAAACTCCGCGATCAACGGCAGGTGATCCGACATGCGCCACCAGATGCGCCCGTTTGGCACATGGAGGCTGATCGGATGCAGGCCACGCACATAGACGTGGTCGAGCTGCGCCATCGGCAGACGTGCTGGGTAGGTCAGCGAGCGTGGGCCTTCGTCAAACTCGAACAACCCGAAGCCCGCAAGCATGCGCTTGATCTGAAAGCCCCAGTCGTTGAAGTCGCCGGCCACGATGAGCGGTGCGTCCTTGGGCACCTCACGCTCGATGAAGCGGTGAATCTGCGCAATCTGACGCATGCGGCTCTCATGGATCAGCCCCAGATGCACGACGATAGCGTGCACGCGCTGACCTTCGAAATCAATCTCCACGTGCAACAGACCCCGCTGCTCGAAGCGGTGGTCCGAGATGTCCTCGTGGGTGCTGCCGATCACCGGCCAGCGCGACAGCAGCGCATTGCCGTGCTCACCATCGCGCGTGAAGGCGTTCGTGCGGTAGACCGCCTCATAGCCCTCGGGCGACAGATATTCGGCCTGCGAGACGTCCGGCCAGCGGTCAAAGTACTTTTCCTCGCGCCGGTTCATCTTGCGCACTTCCTGCAGGCAGACGATGTCGGCATCGAGCTGCTCGACCGCATGGCCCAGGTTGTGGATTTCCAGTCGACGGCTGGGGCCCAGTCCTTGAACACCCTTGTGGATGTTGTAGGTGGCAACGCGCAGAATGCCCGGATGCTCGTCGTGCGTGTTGGTCGTCATGTGTGTAGTCATCTTCTGACAAATCGTGGCAGCCACAGTATGGCTTCGGAATTCGACGACGAGTAGCAACGGTCCGCAGCTTCTCGCCAGTCCCACCATTCATATGCAGTGTGTTCCCGAGGATTCAAGAGCACGGGTGTGCCCGCAGGCACTTCGAGACTGAAAATGCGCTCCACATTCTCGCGCACACCGGGCTCATAGCGGTGCAGCCACTGGGGATAGATGCTGTAGACGTTCTCAAGATTCCAGTCAATCAGCCTGCAGCCCTCGCCAGCGCTGTCGATACCCGTCTCTTCGAGCACCTCGCGATGGGCGGTGAGCGCGAACGCCTCATCCACCGCATCCTTGCTGCCGGTGACCGATTGCCAGAACTCCACGTGCGCGCCCTCACCCGTCTCACCGGTTCCGCCAGTGCGCCTGAGCAAAAGTACTTGCAGATCCGGCGTGTGGATGACGACCAGAACGGATTGCGGAATCTTCCACCGAGGCGCGTCAGCCAAAGCGCTCATTTCACTCATGTCATTCGCGAAGTTTCATCGACTATTGTGCGCGCACGCGAAGGCATTCGCATGTCAGCGTTTGGCTTGAGTGGCCTGTACCGAAGCACCCGGCGCCGCCTTGGTCGCCACGGGTGGCGGCAGCTCCTTTTCCCGCAGCAGCCGCAGTTGATGCACGAGCTGATTGTGCGAGTGCAAAAACGCCGCGGCGATCACCTTGCCCTCGTTGGTATTGCTCCAGCCCATGCCCGCACCGCCGCCGACCTTGCCGAGCACGAAACCGCCGACTCCGAGATCAGTCGCCCGCGCCGAACCCGTTGATGCGGCCACCTGCTCGGTCGTCTCGTTGTCGGTCAGGAACAGCGCCGTCTGCGCCTCCTTGAACTTGACCTGCTCGGCCACACCCGCAAGTCCAGCAATGTCGCGCAGCACCGGAATCATCGCGATGATGCCTGCAAGGCCGCGCCCGGCATCCTGCTCGCTGAAGGTGAGGCTCGGCGTCATCGTGTACTGCGCCTCGTAGCCCTTGCCTTTCTGCACGGTGCCGTTCGGGCGCAGCACGCCCGAGTCGCGCAGCTCGCCCTCACGGATCGTTCCCTGCAGGCCGCCCGCGCGGTCCACCACGCGAAAGCAGCCGCTCTGCTGCATCAGCAGCTTCACCAGCGGCACGGGAGTGGGCGGCAAGTTCACGCTCGAAGGCATCACATAACCGCGCGGATTCTCAAGCAGCGCCACGGTAGCAATCGGCTGATCACAACGCTCAAGCGTCGGATTCGCATCTCGCGCGCCGGCCGGTCCCGCAGAGCCAGTGACTTCCGAACTGCCCTGCCCCAGCTCTGTCTTCTTCTCCCCGCAGGCCGTGAGCGACAGCACGATCAAGGTCGCCGCGCCAAGCATGGTGCCGGTGCAACCCAGGCTGCGCGTTCGAGTAGCAAACTTCATGCATTCCCTCACAAAAACAATTGCCGCTTACAGACCCTGAAAAACAAAAACGCCAAAGCCCGAAGGCCTTGGCGTTATACCGTTTTCTGCGAGCAGTTTTTGAAAACCTATTGAGCGGCAGGTGCCACGTTGCGCAGCTTGATGTGCAATTCACGCAGTTGCTTCTCGTCGACTGGCGACGGCGCTTGTGTGAGCAAGTCTTGTGCGCGCTGCGTCTTGGGGAAGGCGATCACGTCGCGGATCGATTCAGCGCCGGTCATCAGCGTGATCAAACGGTCCAGACCGAAGGCCAGACCACCGTGTGGAGGCGCGCCGTATTGCAGAGCATCCAGCAGGTAGCCAAACTTGGCGCGTGCATCCTCTTCCGAAATGTTGAGCGCGGTGAACACCTTGCTCTGCACGTCTGCACGGTGGATACGCACCGAGCCGCCGCCCAGTTCCCAGCCGTTCAAAACCATGTCGTAAGCCTTGGCGATGCACTTGCCCGGATCGCTATCCATGAGGTCTTCATGACCGTCCTTGGGTGAAGTGAACGGGTGGTGCACAGCGGCCCAACGGTTGTTCTCCTCGTCGTGTTCGAACATCGGGAAGTCCACCACCCACAGCGGTGCCCACTTGGCCTCGAACAGGCCGGACTTCTTGCCGAATTCGCTGTGACCCACCTTCAGACGCAATGCGCCGATGGAGTCGTTGACGATCTTTTCCTTGTCTGCGCCGAAGAACAGCAGATCGCCGTCTTGCGCGCCGGTGCGCTTCAGGATTTCAGCGATAGCGGCATCGTGCAGGTTCTTCACGATGGGCGACTGCAGGCCATCACGGCCCTTGGCCACTTCGTTGACCTTGATCCATGCGAGGCCCTTGGCGCCGTAGATCTTCACGAATTCAGTGTACGAATCGATCTCGCCACGCGAGATTTCCGAGCCGCCCGGAACGCGCAGCGCCACCACGCGGCCGCCCTTGGTCGTGGCAGGTGTAGAGAACACCTTGAAGTCCACGTCCTTCATCACTTCGGTGAGTTCGGTGAATTCAAGCTTCACGCGCAGATCGGGCTTGTCCGAGCCGAAGCGGAAGGCCGCGTCCTGATACGTCATGATCGGGAACTCGCCCAATTCCACGCCCAGCTGCTTCTGGAAGATTTCCACGATCATCTGCTGGAAGATCGCGCGGATTTCTTCTTCGTTCAGAAACGAAGTTTCGCAGTCGATCTGCGTGAATTCAGGCTGACGGTCTGCGCGCAAGTCTTCGTCGCGGAAGCACTTGGTGATCTGGTAGTAGCGGTCATAGCCAGCCACCATCAGCATCTGCTTGTACAGCTGGGGCGACTGGGGCAGCGCGAAGAATTCACCATCGTGCACGCGGCTTGGCACCAGATAGTCGCGAGCGCCTTCCGGAGTGCTCTTGCCGAGCATCGGGGTTTCGATGTCGATGAAGCCCAGCTTGTCGAGGTAGTTGCGCACCTGGATGGCGGTCTTGTATCGCAGCATCATGTTGCGCTGCATGTACGGACGGCGCAGATCCAGCACGCGATGCGTGAGACGCGTGGTTTCCGACAGGTTCTCGTCGTCGAGCTGGAACGGAGGCGTGACCGAAGCATTCAGCACCACTAGTTCGTGGCACAGCACTTCGATCTGACCGCTCTTGAGCTTTTCGTTGGTCGTGCCAGCGGGACGCGCACGCACCAGGCCCTTGACCTGAATGCAGAACTCGTTGCGCAGGTCTTCGGCGATCTTGAACATCTCTGCACGGTCTGGATCGCAGACCACCTGCACATAGCCTTCGCGGTCGCGCAGGTCGATGAAGATCACGCCACCATGGTCACGGCGACGGTTCACCCAGCCGCATAGGGTCACGGTTTGGCCCAGCAGGGCCTCGGTCACAAGACCGCAGTATTCGGTACGCATTGCCATGGTCTAACTTCCTGCGCCCTCTTGGGACGCGTCTATTGCATGTTTGTTTATTGTTTGGATTCGTGAGCGATCGGGTCCGGCGGAGTTACCACGCCCATCGACACGATGTATTTCAACGCGGCATCGATGCTCATGTCGAGCTCGATGCAGTCGCTCTTGCGCATCATCACGAAATAGCCACCCGTCGGATTCGGCGTGGTCGGCACGTAAACGCTCACGAATTCGTCGCGCAGATACGCGGCCACCTCGCCCGTGGGCGCGCCAGTCACGAACGCCACGGTCCACACGCCCTCGCGCGGCCACTGCACCAGCACGGCGGTGCGAAACGCATTCCCACTCTCGGAAAACAGCGTGTCGGAGACCTGCTTGACGCTCGAATAAATCGAGCGCACTACCGGAATGCGGCTGACCAGGCTGTCGCCCCACTGCACCAGCTTGCGACCGGCGAAGTTGCTGGCGAGGCCGCCGACGAGCAGCAGGATCAGCAGCGTGAGCGCCACGCCGAAGCCGGGAATGTGGATGCCCAGCAGCTTGTCGGGCTGCCAGTCGCCGGGCAGGATCTGCAGGGTCTGATCCAGCGTCGAGACGATCCAGTTGAGCACCCACACGGTGATCACGCCGGGCACGATGACCAGCAATCCTGTAAGCAGCCACCTTCTGAAAGCAGGCATCATGTCAAGCTTTCTTTATGCCTTGGCCTCTGCGGCCGCTGGTGCAGGGGCGGGAGCGGCAGCAGGTGCCGCAGCCGGTGCAGCACTGCCGCCGTCGCTTGCGGGGGCCGCAGCAGCATCGCCACCCGTACCCTTGGATTCGGCAGGCTTGGGGGCGCTGCCGCTGTTCTTGAAATCGGTGGCGTACCAGCCCGTTCCCTTGAGCTGGAAGCCCGGAGCCGTCAGTTGCTTGGAAAACGCCTCAGCATCGCACTCAGGACACTGGGTGAGCGGCGCATCAGAGATTTTTTGCAGCACATCCTTGGCGAAACCACAGGAGCTGCATTTGTAGGCGTAAATAGGCATGAAAACCGAAAGGAGCTGGTTTGCAAAACCCTAAATTATAGGCGTTGCCACCTATTCCCCTCATTGCGCTGCTTCTTCGGCACCCGCCAACCGGTGGTGAGGCGCGTGGGTATTACCGATCCTCTGCGGCATGAGCGAGCCGACGACCATGCCGAACATGGCCGCAAGAACGCCCGCGAGCTGCTGCGGGAAGGCCTCGTGCAGCACAGGAGTCGCCATGAAGACGATCCACACACCAACGCCCAGCACCACTGCCGCGATGGCGCCTTGCGTGCTTGCGCGCTTCCAGTACAGGCCGAACACCAGCGGCACGAATGCGCCCACCAATGGCACCTGGTAGGCGCTCGAGACCAGCTCATAGATCGGCGTGCCTTCCATCTTGATCGAGTAAGCCAGCACACACACCGCGAACACCAGCACGCTGACGCGCATGGTGAACAGCACCTCGCGGTCGCTGACCTTTTCGGGTCGGAACTGGCGCCAGATGTTCTCGGTGAATGTCACGCTCGGCGCCAGCAGCGTGGCCGAAGCGCAGGACTTGATGGCAGAGAGCAGCGCGCCGAAGAACAGCACTTGCATGACCACCGGCATCTTGTCCATCACCAGAGTGGGCAACACCTTCTGCGGGTCGTCCTTGAGCAGCGCGGCCGTCTCGGCCGGCATGATGAGCAGCGCGCTCGCCACGAGGAACATCGGCACGAACGCGAAGAAGATGTAGGCCGTGCCGCCAATCACCGTGCCGCGCACGGCGGCCTTCTCGGAGTTGGCCGACATCACGCGCTGGAACACGTCCTGCTGCGGAATCGAGCCCAGCATCATGGTGATGGCCGCGCCGAAGAAGAAGATGATTTCATGCCAGCTCGGCTCGGGCCAGAACTTGAAGAGATCGCGGCTCGTCGCCAGATCGATCACCTTGCCTGCACCGCCGGCCATATCGCTTGCGAACCAGGCCAGAATCACCAGACCGACCACCAGAATGATCATCTGGATGAAATCGGTGACCGCCACTGACCACATGCCGCCCCAGAGCGTGTAGACCAGAATCGACAGCACGCCGATGGTCATTCCCCAAGGCACAGTGATCGCACCGCCCGACAACAGGTTGAACACCAACCCGAGCGCCGTGACCTGCGCCGACACCCAGCCCAGATAGCTCAGCATGATGATCAGCGAGCACACCACCTCGATGAAGCGGCCATAGCGCTCGCGGTAGTAGTCGCTGATGGTCAGCAGCGTCATGCGGTAGAGCTTGCCCGCAAAGAACAGGCCCACGAAGATCAGGCACATGCCCGCGCCGAACGGGTCTTCCACCACCGCGTGCAGACCGCCCTCAATGAACTTGGCGGGCACGCCCAGCACGATCTCCGACCCGAACCAGGTCGCGAAGGTCGTGGTGATGATCATGTACATCGGCAGATGGCGACCGGCGATCGCGAAGTCGGCGGTGTTTTTCACGCGCCTGGCAGCCCACAGGCCGATGCCGATGGTGACGAACAGGTAGGCAATCACCATGAAGAGCAACACGCTGGTACTCCTGAGGAAGATGTAAGAATTTGAAAGCGAAACCGGGGATTATCAGTAGAAATGACGCCAGCGCATCAAAACCTGCATCACCAACAGACCCAGCACGAAGCCGACACCGCCATAGACAATGCGCTGCAGCAGCCGGTTCGTGCGTTTCTGCTCGGCCAGCAGATCCTGCAGCTCGGCCCCGTAATCCTTGGGTTTCTGCTGCAGATAATCGTGCATCAAGCGTGGCAATTGCGGCAGCAACTTGGCGTAGAGCGGAGCCTGAGCGACCAGCTCGCGCCACACGCGCTTGGGACCCATCTGGTCGAGCATCCACTTCTCGAGGAAGGGTTTGGCCGTGCTCCAGAGGTCGAGTTCGGGGTCGAGCTGGCGACCGAGGCCCTCAATGTTGAGCAACGTCTTCTGCAGCAGCACGAGCTGCGGCTGGATTTCCACCTGGAAGCGGCGCGAGGTCTGGAACAGGCGCAAAAGCACCATGCCGAGCGAGATTTCCTTGAGCGGACGGTCGAAGTACGGCTCACAGACCGAGCGGATCGCCGATTCCAGCTCGTTCACCCGCGTGGTCGCCGGCACCCAGCCACTCTCGATGTGTAGCTCGGCTACGCGCTTGTAATCCCGACGGAAGAAGGCCGTGAAGTTCTGCGCGAGATATTCCTTGTCGAACTCGGTGAGCGAACCGACGATGCCGAAGTCCAGCGAAATGTAGCGCCCGAAGGTCTCCGGCTCGAGGCTCACCTGAATGTTGCCCGGATGCATATCCGCATGGAAAAAACCATCGCGGAACACCTGCGTGAAGAAGATCGTCACGCCATCGCGCGCGAGCTTGGGAATGTCCACGCCCGCGTTACGCAGCTTCTCGATCTGGTTGATCGGCACGCCGGTCATACGCTGCATCACCAGCACCTGCGGATGGCAGAAATCCCAGAATATCTCGGGAATCTCGACCAGATCCAACCCGTCCATGTTGCGGCGCAGTTGCGCGGCATTGGCGGCTTCCTTGATCAGGTCCAGCTCGTCGTGCAGATAGTTGTCGAACTCGGCCACCACCTGCATGGGTTTCAGGCGCTTGCCATCGCTCGAAAGCTTCTCGACCCAGCCGGCCATCATGCGCATCAGCGCGATGTCCTTGTCGATCACGTTCAGCATGCCAGGACGCAGCACCTTCACGGCCACATCGTGCTGCACGCCATCACGGTCACGGATCACCGCGAAGTGCACTTGCGCAATCGACGCGCTCGCCACCGGAACGCGGTCGAACGACTCGAAGACCTGATCGACCGGCTTGCGGAAAGCCCGCTCGATGGTATCCACCGCCACGCTCGGATCGAACGGCGGCACGCGGTCCTGCAGCAGCGCAAGCTCGTCCGCAATGTCGGGCGGCATCAGGTCGCGGCGCGTGGACAGCACCTGCCCGAACTTCACGAAGATCGGCCCAAGGCTCTCCAGCGCCTCGCGCAGCCGCTGCCCGCGCGGCGCATCGAGCTTGCGACCGAAATTGGTGAACCGCGCAATGCGGCTCAATACCGGGTTCTGAAAACTGTTGAGGACCAGCTCATCAAGCCCGTAGCGCAAGCATGTCCAGACGATCGTGAACCCACGAAAAAAACGGCTCATGGCGCTCAAACGTCTCCGCGCGAGAAGGGCATGGACGCCACAAAGCTGCGCAGCGCCTGCGCCACGCGCTTGGCCACCGAGCCGATGGCATACGCCGGTGCATCGCCGATGATCCGCGCCAGGTCTTCCTCCAGGTCCCAACGCACGTTGTCCACCAGCCAATTGATCTCGGCCGCGAACTTCACGTCGCCATCGATCAGGATCGTCGGCTTGTCGCCACGCATCGCGCCCTTGGCAATCGACAGAGGCGACGACTCGGCCACTTCAATGCGCAGATCGGGTGTAGCCGACGCGGAAGCCAGATCCAGCAGGCCCGCCGGCGTGATCTGCAGCGCCATGGAATACGCACGCCACTGCACGCGGGCGATGCGCCCGCTCTGGCTGCCCAGACGCTCCATGGCTTCGGGCTCCTGCATCAGGACGTGATTCAGGAACAGCACGGCGCGGTGCTGCACTTCGTGCACCAGCCACTCCGGAGGTTGAGGGCCGCTCGCGATTCGTTCGAACAGGCCATCCAGGAAGGTAAAGGGGGACTTTGGGGTCATAACCCCTCGATTATTCCCTGAACTGAGAGGGAGGGCTTTTGTTTGGGGTTGCTTTGGGCGGGAAATGCTGTTTTTGTGATGGCAGAGCGTGGGTTGTGGGCCTTCTTGCCCCCCTCCCCCTCTCTCGCTTGCTGGGGAGGGTTGGGGTGGGGGCTGGTATTCGGTTTTTTGGCTGGCTACTGCTGGGGCGTTGCTTACGGAGGCCGGGACTGCCCCCGGCGGGGCAATCACTTTTTGCTTGCGCGCAAAAAGTAATCCAAAACGCGCTTTTGAAGTCATGCGGCAAAACTCTCTGCGAGTCCTTCGGACTCTCCGTTCAAACAGCTTGCCGCAAAAGTGTTTTGAAGAGGTATTTGCGGCACTTCGCTGCGCTCGTGCCGGCGTGTTTGCATAGCTGCGTTGGGGTTCAGACGCCCACTGTGCTTTTGAGAGTGCGATGCTTAAACGGCTGCTCGCAAATCGCGCAGTTCCTGCACACCAACATCTCGCGCGGTCGCGAGATGAGCGCCACGAGCGAAGCGATGTGCCGAACATTCCTCTTATGAAAACTCTAGCTCGCGGCGGTTGCCCGAACGAAGTGCCCGAAGGGCGCGCAGTGAGTTCTGCCGCGGGTATTGAAAAGCGCGTTTTGGGTTACTTTTTGCGCGCAAGCAAAAAGTGACTCCGCCGCCGGGCGGAACTCCCGGCCAGCAACTCTCAAAAAGAACCACATAACAAAAAACAAAACGCCCTCCCCAGCCAAGCCAGAAAGGGCGTCGCAAAGAGCAACTAAGCAGTAAGAATTACTGCAGAGCCTGCACCCCAGCCACCAACCACCCGCTGCCACCAGTCTTAGGCTTGGTCATGTTCCAGACCTCACGGAACGGCGATGGACCTGCAGAAGGCTCCTCGCGGATCATGCCGGAGAACTCGACGCTGGCCATGTAGGCGTCGCCCAGATCCTCGATGCCCAGCAGTTGGGCTTCGATCATCACCACATCGGTCTGGTTCGGCTGACCATCAGTGCGATTGGTTTCGCGTTCTGTCAGCTGCGAGCGGATTTCCGAGACCATGTCGTCGGTCATCATCGAGCGCAGCGACGTGATGTCGGCGCGGTCCCATGCGGCTTGCAGGGTGATGAAGTTGCGCTTGGCTGCGGCCAGGAAGCCTTCGGCGTCGAAGCCGTCCGGAACGCCCCAGTTCTGCGAACCGGACAGCGCCGAGCCGATCATCGAACCACCGGCTGCTGCGGCTGCGCCGACGCCTGTGGCAGCACCTGCTGCAGCTGGCGTGAACGCCATGTTGCTGTGGTCGAACGGACGGGCCGATGCGTCGTTGCCCACCTTGTCAGGGTTGTACTGACGCGGTGTTTCGGCGTGTGCGGGGTTGGCATTGCCTGCGCCCTGAAAGGCGAAGGGCGAGCCATTGTTGGCGGCCGCGTTACCGCCACCACTGCGCGAACGCATGATCAGGCGGATGACGAAGAACGCCGCCATCGCGAGCAAGGCGATCATGAGAATGTTGCCGAAGCCTTCACCCAGACCCAGCGAGCTGGCGAGCCAGGCGAGGCCCAGACCGGCGGCAAGGCCGCCCAGCATGGCGCCCCAAGGCTTCTTCGGTGCGGCAGCGGGTGCTGCGGGCGCACCCGGCTGACGAGCCGGTGCGGCGTTGTTGGCGCTCTGCGCGGGAGCACCCGGCGCGGCGGCGGGGCCACCGGCTTCGCGTTGCGTCACATTCGACGATTGCTTGCCCACCGATTTGCCACCACCCATGCGCTTGGCATCGGCATCGCCCATCGTGACCACGAGCATCATCGCGACCAAGACTACAGACCACAGTTTCATCATCCGTTCTCCATTGAGTTGTGCAAGGCCCCTTCGCGCTTTGTTTTCAGTGTTGAATTTGAGCTTATGGGATCATTCAGCACTTGATTCCAACATGCAACGCCACTATCCCGCCAGTCATATTGTGATAGTCCACATGTCCGAAGCCACTTTGTTTCATAAGGGTTTTGAGCTCTTCCTGGCCCGGATGCATGCGGATCGACTCGGCCAGATAGCGGTAACTTTCGGCATCTCCGGCCACCATGCTGCCGATGCGCGGAAGCACACTGAATGAATACCAGTCGTAGGCTTTTTCGAGTGGCTTGGCGATCCGGGAAAACTCGAGCACCAGCAGGCGGCCGCGTGGCTTGAGGACGCGGTTCATCTCCTTGAGCGCCTCGTCCTTGTGCGTCATGTTGCGTAGTCCAAACGCGACACTCACCATGTCGAAATGGTTGTCGGGAAACGGCAGCTTCTCAGCGTCGCAGACCAGCGTGGGCAGGACGATGCCTTTGTTGATGAGGCGGTCACGGCCCACGCGCAGCATGGCTTCGTTGATGTCGGTGTGGATAACGGTGCCGCTGGCGCCTACCTTCTTGGAGAACGCGATGCCCAGATCGCCGGTGCCACCCGCGATGTCGAGCACGCGGTTGCCTTCCTTCAGATTGGCGACCATCACGGTGTAGGCCTTCCACGCGCGGTGCAGGCCACCCGACATGAGGTCGTTCATCACGTCATATTTGGAGGCGACGGAATCGAACACGCCGCGCACGTGGCGCGCCTTTTCCTTCTCGTCAACGGTCTGGAATCCGAAATGTGTGTTGCTCATGGTGTGGTGATGCTAGGCGCGGCTTGGCGCAAGGTACAGCGACAACCACGCGGCCGTGCGGGACTTAGGAGTCCTGCAGAAAAGGCGGCGTGGTGAATACCCGAATTGTGACTCAACGGGAGCGGGTATCTCAATGACCGCCGCAGCTCGGGCCATGGGTATGGCCTTTTTTCTGGGGCATGGGGGTGTCGCGATCCACGCCTTCGGCCTTGAGACGGAACTCGTATTCAGCCCAGAGCTGCGCCTCGTTCGCGCCCAGCTCATAGAGCAAATCCCACGAGAAGATGCCGCTGTCGTGGCCGTCGGAGAACGTCGGCTTGATCGCGTAGTTGCCCACGGGCTCAATGTTCACAAGCGTCACCTCGCGCTTACCGGTCTGCAGCACCTCCTGACCCGGGCCGTGGCCCTGTACCTCGGCCGAGGGCGAATAAACACGCATCAGCTCGAACGGAATGCGAAAGGTCTTGCCGTCAGAAAAACCCACCTCCAGCACGCGCGACTGCTCGTGCACGGTGATGGATTCAGGAAGCGGCGAGCCGGGACGAAGTCCTGCCATGGGATGACCTTTTGTTGATGCGATGGTGAGTGGGGAGCGATGGGCCGATGATGCCCGTCGCTCCCGCCCGATATGGATTCAGCCGAACTGCGCCGCAAGGCGCTCGCTCAGCAGCGCATGCAGCGTGGGCAATTGTGCCGCGACGGCGGCTTCCTTGTCCGCGTTGCGCTGGCGCTGGGCCACGGCCCAGACGGAGGCGGGAAAATGGCTGTCCCAGTCGAAACGGGCAATCACGTGCCAGTGCAGGTGCGGCACCATGTTGCCGAGCGCAGCCAGATTGATCTTGGTGGGCTCGAGCACATCGCGGATGGCGCGCTCGACCACGGCCACGGCCTGCATACACAGGTTGCGGTCCGCATCCGACAAGTCGGACAGCTCGGCCGCATGCGCATTCCAGATCACACGGTAGAAGGCTGGAAAACCGGCCTCCTCAGCGCGGATCAGACGCAGCTTGTCGCCACGCCAGACCAGCACACCACCGTCCTGCGCGCACAGCACGCACGCAGCGGCGGCCGTCATACCAGCACCCGCTCAATGCCGCCTTCATTGGCGCGCTTGACGTACTCGGGCATCCAGTTCTCGCCCAGAATCTTACGCGCCATTTCGACGACGATGTAGTCGGCTTCCAGCAAGCCGTTCTGCAGATCGTTTTCGTAGCGCGACAGGCCTTGCAGACAGCTTGGGCAGCTCGTGAGAATCTTGAGGTTGTCTTTGGCGCCCACGTCACCGCTCTCACGCAACTGGGCTTCGCTTTTGCGAAGTTCCTCAGTCTTGCGGAAACGGATCTGCGTGGAGATATCCGGGCGCGTCACGCCGAGCGTGCCGGATTCACCGCAGCAGCGCTCGCTCTTGAGCACGTTGTCGCCGACCAGCGCTTTCACCGTCTTCATCGGCTCCTGAAGCTTCATCGGTGTGTGGCAGGGGTCGTGGTACATGTACGCGCCCTTGTCCGCCAGCGTGATGCCCTTTTCGAGCAGGTACTCGTGGATGTCGATGATGCGGCAGCCCGGGAAGATCTTGTCGAACTGGTAGCCCTGCAACTGGTCATAGCAGGTGCCGCAGCTCACCACCACCGTCTTGATGTCGAGGTAGTTCAGCGTGTTGGCCACGCGGTGGAACAGCACCCGGTTGTCGGTGATCATCTTCTCGGCCACGTCAAACTGGCCCGAGCCGCGCTGCGGATAGCCGCAGCACAGGTAGCCCGGCGGCAGTACGGTCTGAACGCCTGCATGCCAAAGCATGGCCTGCGTTGCCAGCCCCACCTGACTGAACAAACGCTCCGAGCCGCAGCCGGGGAAGTAGAACACGGCCTCGGTCTCCGAATTGGTGGTCTTCGGATCACGGATGATCGGCACGTAGTCCTTGTTCTCGATGTCCAGCAGCGCCCGCGCCGTGCGCTTGGGCAGGCCGCCCGGCAGTTTCTTGTTCACGAAGTGGATGATCTCCTCCTTGAGCGGAGGAGCGCCCACGGAAGCTGGCGGACGTGCCGTCTGACGCTTGGCCACGGCACTGAACAGATCGACCGCCGCGCGCTGCGCCTTGAAGCCGACATTGACCATCGCGCCACGCATGAACTTGATGGTGTCCGGATTGGTGGCGTTGAGCATCGCCATGGCCATCTTGTTGCCAGGACGGAAGCTCTTCTTACCCATCTTGCGCAGCAGGTTGCGCATGTTCATCGTCACATCGCCGAAGTCGATCTTGACCGGGCATGGCGACAGGCACTTGTGGCAGACCGTGCAGTGGTCGGACACGTCTTCAAACTCCTGCCAGTGCTTGATCGACACGCCACGGCGCGTCTGCTCTTCGTACAGGAAGGCTTCCACCAGCAGCGACGTTGCCAGAATCTTGTTGCGCGGGCTGTACAGCAGATTGGCGCGTGGCACATGCGTGGCACACACCGGTTTGCACTTGCCGCAGCGCAGGCAGTCCTTCACCGAATCGGCGATCGCGCCGATGTCGCTCTGCTGCATGATCAGCGACTCGTGGCCCATCAGGCCGAATGACGGCGTGTAGGCGTTGGTCAGATCGGCGAACATCAGCGAGGTGCGCGAGTGCGCATGCTCGGACTCCGACTGCAGCTTGTTTTGATCAGCGGTCAACTGCTCCGGGTTGCGGATCAGCTTGCCACGGTTGAAATAGCCGTGCGGGTCCACCCGGCGCTTGTATTCGGCGAACGGAGCCAATTCCTCGTCGGTCAAGAACTCGAGCTTGGTGATGCCAATGCCGTGCTCGCCCGAGATCACGCCGTCAAGGCTGCGCGCCAACACCATGATGCGGGCCACGGCTTCGTGCGCGGTCTGCAGCATGTCGTAATCGTCGCTGTTGACCGGGATGTTGGTGTGCACGTTACCGTCACCGGCATGCATGTGCAGCGCCACCCAGACACGGCCCTTGAGCACACGCTTGTGCGTGGCAGTCACTTCTTCAAGAATCGCCTGGAACGAGCCGCCGTTGAAGATCTGCGCAAGCGGCGCCTTGAGCTGGGTTTTCCAGCTGGCGCGCAGCGTGTGGTCCTGCAATTGCGGAAACAACGTTTCGACATTGTCGAGCCAGCTCTGCCAGAGCGCACGCACTTCAGCGACCCGTTCAATCGCTTGGCCCACGCGGTCTTCGAGCAGCTCGGCCGATGGAATTTCACCCGCGTCGTCCTGCTTGCCCAGTGGCAGATTGCCACGCGCAAAGAAGTCTCCCAGTGCGTCGCACAGCTTGAGCTTGTTGCGCAGGCTGAGCTCAATGTTGATGCGCTCGATGCCGTCCGTGTATTCCCACATGCGCGGCAGCGGGATCACCACGTCTTCGTTGATCTTGAAGGCGTTGGTGTGGCGGCTGATTGCAGCGGTGCGCTTGCGATCCAGCCAGAATTTCTTGCGTGCCTCGGCGCTCACGGCGATGAAACCCTCGCCATTGCGCGAGTTGGCGATGCGCACGACCTCGGCCGTGGCTTGGGCCACATCGTCGGCGTTGTCGCCGGAGATGTCACCGATCAGCACCATCTTGGGCAAGTGGCCGTTGCCCTTCTTGCTCTTAGTCGCGTAACCCACGGCCTTCAGATAGCGGTCGTCCAGATGCTCCAGACCCGCCAGCAGAACGCCCGAGCGGTTCTGCTCGGCGAACATGAAGTCCTTGATCTCCACAATGCTGGGCACCGCGTCCTTGGCATTGCCGAAGAACTCCAGGCACACAGTGCGCGTGTGCTCGGGCATGCGGTGCACGATCCAGCGCGCGCTGGTGATCAGGCCGTCCGTGCCTTCCTTTTGCACGCCGGGCAGGCCGGAGAGGAACTTGTCGGTCACGTCCTTGCCGAGGCCTTCCTTGCGGAAAGTGCGGCCCGGAATGTCCAGGCGCTCGCTGCGCAGCGGCGTCTTGCCATCGGCGGCGAAATACTGCAGCTCGAAGCTCGCCATTTCGGCGTCGTGGATCTTGCCGAGGTTGTGGTTCACGCGCGTGACTTCCAGCCATTCGGCCTGTGGAGTCACCATGCGCCAGCTCGCCAGATTGTCGAGCGCCGTGCCCCACAGCACGGCCTTCTTGCCACCCGCGTTCATGGCGATGTTGCCGCCGACACACGAGGCCTCGGCCGAGGTCGGATCGACTGCGAACACAAAGCCCGCGCGCTCAGCCGCATCGGCCACGCGCTGGGTGACCACCCCGGCCTCGGTCCAGATCGTGCCGACTTCGCGGTCCACACCCGGCAGGCTGCGCAGCTCGACCTCGGTCATCGCTTCGAGCTTTTCGGTGTTGATCACCGCGCTGCGCCAAGTCAGCGGAATCGCGCCGCCGGTGTAGCCAGTGCCGCCGCCGCGCGGGATGATAGTGAGTTCCAGCTCGATGCAGGCACGCACCAGCTCGGCCATTTCGGCCTCGGTGTCGGGCGTGAGCACGACAAAGGGGTATTCCACGCGCCAGTCGGTCGCGTCGGTCACATGGGACACGCGCGAGAGACCGTCAAACTTGATGTTGTCCTTGGCAGTGTGCTTGCCAAGGCGCTTTTGCACCTTCTTGCGCAACTCGCCTGCCTCGACCAGCGTCGAATCGAACTCGTCGATGGCGCGGCGCGCGGCCGTCACCAGAATGCCGACCAGACGGTCGCGTTCCGCATCTTCTTTGGGCTGACGGCGTTTTTCGATTTCCGACAGACGGTGGGAGAGCGCCTCGACCAGCATCTTGCGACGGTCAGGGTTGTGCAGCAGGTCGTCCTGCAGATACGGATTGCGTTGAACCACCCAGATATCGCCCAGCACCTCGTACAGCATGCGGGCGGATCGGCCGGTGCGGCGCTCGCGACGCAGCTGATCGAGCACGCCCCAGGCGGACGCGCCAAGCAGACGGATCACGATTTCCCTGTCGGAAAACGAGGTGTAGTTATAGGGAATCTCGCGGAGACGGGTGGGCTCTTCGCCCTGCGCCTGCAGGGCAGCCAGCGCAATCGGAACATTCATGGGGTTTTCGCCTGGATGGGCAGGCCGCCTGAAACCGGCAGCCCGCGTGCCTCGGGGGTGCGATTTTATGACAGCCCGTTACTTCCCGCTGCACTGCAGCAAGAGCCATGGCAATCTATACATGATTAAGACGGAAAATTAATGCCCCGGCCTCGGTAAAAAACCCACAAAAAGATGGATTCATCGTCCGTTTTCCAGTGCCGCCCGGCCCGCCGCCACCAAAACACTGTCTTCCTGAGGCGTATGCACCCGGCCGCAGAGCACGTCGCGCAGGTGCCGCTCAAGCGGGTTGCGCCGCGAGAGGCCGTGATTGCTGGTGAGTGAAAGCGCGTCCTGCACCACAGCGATGGCCTGCGCCATGACCAGGTTTTTCACCAGCCCCGCATCCGTTGCCGAAGTGGGCACTCCGCCATCCAGATCAGCCGCAAGCCGCGCGAGCAGCAGGCGGTTGGACAGCAATTGCCCCTCGATCCGCCCAACCGCCTCCTGAAACCGGGGCAGGCTCGCAAGCGGCGCACCCAGATTGGCCGGAATCCGCTCGTTCAAAAATGCCACCAGCCAGTCCCGCGCCGCACGGGCCACGCCGTCGTACAGAGCGCCGAGCAACAGGGTCATTTCCGCCTGAAATGCCCCATCCTTGGCAGGAGCCATGCTTGGCAGCACAAGACCGATGGCGTGATCGGCGGGCGTGAGCACGCCGTCGAGCACCACATCGTGGCTGCCGCTCGCGCGCAGGCCGAGGTGATTCCAAGTTTCCTCGATGAGCACACCGGGATCGTCCGCACGCACCAGAAATGTCCCCACACGGGGAACGGCTTCGTCTGTTCGTGCCCAGACCGCCAGCCAACGCAATGCGGGCGAGCCGGTCGAGTAGATCTTGCGGCCGGAAATCCGCCAGCCATCGGGCGTCTTCGTGGCCACGGTGGCGGGCAATCCGCCACGCGCAGGCGAGCCGAGCTCGGGCTCCACGCGCAGCGCGTTGATCAGGGCGCCGCGTTCCACCGCATCCCTCACCAGTTTTCGCGCCAGCGCCTCCGGCCACGGCGAACCGGGGCGCCCCGCCTGACGCTGTTGGATGTATTGCATGCTCAGCACCAGCGCGGTCGCGGGGCAGCCGTAGCCGATGGCGCCCAGCACCTCGGCCAGTTGGGTGCTGGTGGCACCCTGCCCGCCCAGCGCTCTGGGTGCGGCCAGAGCCAGCAGCCCGGCCGCGTGCAGATCCGCAAAGTTTTCATGCGGGAAGGTGCCGTCGCGGTCGTGCTGCGGGGCGCGCCTGCCGAACTCCGCCGCCAGCACGCGCGCGGTATCTCCCCAACTGAGCGATGCGTTCATGCTCAGGCCGCCTTGCGCTCAGACTTGCTGGCATTCAACGCATCGCGCTGCGCCACCTTTTCGCGGATCAGCGGAATCAGTTCGCGGCCGTAGTCGATGGCGTCGACCAGCGGATCAAAACCGCGGAGCAGGAAAGTGGTGATGCCAAGGTCGTAGTACTTGAGCAGCGCATCAGCCACCTGCTCAGGCGTTCCAAGCAGCGATGTGGAATTGCTGCGCCCACCGGTCTCGCGCGCAATTGCGGTCCACAGACGCTCGTCCACCAGATCACCCTTGGCCGCATCGGAGAGCAGACGACGCGCGCCCTCGCTCTGCTGCGGGCCTGCGCCGCGCGAATGCGAGATCTGCACCTGCTGCTTTTTCGTGGCTTCGAGAATCTGCGCGGCCTTGTCCCAGGCAAGCTCCTCGGTCTCGGCAATGATGGGGCGAAACGAAATGCTGAACTCCACTTCGCGACCATGGGCCGCGGCCTGCGCGCGCACGCGGCGCACCAGATCACCGGCCTGCGCGAGCGACTCGCCCCATAGCGCATAGACATCGGCATGCTTGCCCGCCACCTGCAACGCGGGCTCGGACGCACCACCGAAAAAGATCGGCACGATGGGCTGCTGCAGCGGCTTCACCTCTGATGTCGCGCCCTTGACCTTGTAGTACTTGCCTTCATGGTCGAACGGCTTGGTTTCGGTCCACACGCGGCGCAGGATGGTGAGGTACTCATCGGTGCGCGCATAGCGCTCGTCGTGGCTCAAAAAATCGCCATCGCGCTGCTGGTCCACATCTGATCCGCCGCTGATGTAGTGCACCGCCAAACGACCATTGGTGTAGTGATCGAGCGTAGCCAACTGGCGCGCCGCAAGCGTTGGCGCAACAAAGCCCGGACGGTGCGCAAGCAGGAACTTCACCTTCTGTGTCGCGGCTGCGGCATAGGCCACTGTGAGCAGGGTGTCGGGACTGGTTGAGCTGGCAGGCACCAACACACGATCAAAGCCCGCATATTCATGCGCCTGTGCAAAGGCACGCACATAGGCCGGATCGACCGCAGGTCCCTTGCGCGCAATGGTTTCGGACACTTCGTGCGGCTGGATCATTCCAATGATTTGAACGGGCATCTTGTTTCTCCTGTGGATGTGTGAATGCCCTCATGATCGCCAGCGAGCGAGCGGATTCCAACGAAGAAAAACGCGTTAGGTTCTGCGATTTTCAATGCGGAAATCCGGCACGCACGGGCTTTACCGGATTGTCATCCATGCGCCGCAAAAGCGCATCCAATCCTTGTGCATTGGCATCCGCAACCGGCTTGTCCGCACGCTGCACTCCGGTGCGGCAGACAAAGTCATCCTCAGACCATGCGGAGCGCCCCGGGGCTGAGCGCGCACGCAACCAGCCATCGCGATCAGCCAGCAATTGAAAGCCGCGCGCATCTTGCTCGCGCTCGCCCAGCAGCAAGGCCAACGCGGGCAGCAGCTGTGCATCATCGGCAAGGCATTCGAAATCAACCACATCCACGCTCGCCCTCACCGTGACTGAGACCATGCGCGGGTCTTCCGGAGGCGCGGACAATGGTGTTCTGGAAGGTAGTACCAGCAGCACGCGCTGCCCCTTCAAACCATCACTGCGACGCTGCGCACCATAGCGGCAGCGCAGCGCAAACGAAGGCATGCGCACCGGCCGCTCCCACGCACCCAGATCGCGCAACGACTGACCCGAGGCACGCGCCTGCAAATAGTCGAGCATCTGCCAGATGTCGGCGTCCGAGAGCTGCGTCTGAGATGCCCCCGGCATGGTCTCGCGCCCCAATCGTTCATCGCGCATGCCATGGCGCACGCGCCAGAACAGCTCGCCCTCGAGTCGCTTCCACAACAGCCCACCCGTCAGATCGGGCGGCCAACGCCCCAGCGTGCTCGCGAGCGGCCCCTGCCCTCGCGCATCCGCGCCGTGGCATTGAGCACAGTTCTGTTGGAAAAGCGCCTGACCGCGCATGATTCCAGCCGGTTGAAATCCGGAGTCGGAGCGATGCAGACTGGTTGGCACCGCAGGCACCCACAACAGATGCGATGCGGGCCAGGGAGCCGCCAACACAGCGATGAATGCTACGCCCATCAATCCCGCGATCAGCGTGCTGCGCACGCGTCTGCACCACAGCGCAACCGCAATGGCGATCACAAAGAAAAACACCGCAACCACCACGCAGATGCCCGTGATCGCCACGCGCCGCGCATGCCCCGGATCGATCCACATCATTTCGGCAGACAGCCGCTCAGCAAACGGCCACCCCGGTTGACCGGCCACGAGCGGCGTCAGCCCGAGCGCATGCAAACCGTCGCGCAACACAAATTGCGCGGCCAGCAACCATTCCAGAATCCATGCGGCCCACACCTCGGACATAGCTCGGACACGGGCCAGCTTCAGGTCAGCACATCGGCGAACACATGCGATGCGAAACGCGCAGGATCGGTGGTTGGCTTGAGTACTTTCACGAGCTTGAAGTCGCGCGCATAGAACTCGATTTCATCCTTGAGATTCTTGCCCACCGGATGGCTGCGGTGCGTGAGCGTCGCGAGCACCGCGCGCAGCTCACTCTCGGCCACCTTGGTGTAGGGGCTGTAGATGCGCGCAGTCTCGGCCGGGTTGTCGGCCACGAAGTCGGAGGCCTCGACGATGGCGCGCGTGAGCGCTGCCGCTGTGCCCTTGTCATTGCGAACCATCGCGCCGCTCACACCGAGCACGCAGCAAGTCTTGGCCGCATACTCGCCTGACAAATTCGTCGCCAGATCGACCAGCCCCTTGGTGCGTCGCTGGATCAGCAGCAGATTCGGATCCCCATCGGCAATCGCATGCGCCTCGCCCTTCTCGACCGCAAGGCCCAGCATGTCGCCCGGAAACTGCCGCCACTGCACATCGCGCTCGGGATCGAGCCCGGCCTTGGCAAGCAACACCGAGAAGAAATTCTTGCCGGGCGCATTCAGATCGGAGACCGCAATCGTCTTGCCCTTGAGCTTGGCAAGACTGGTCACGCCCGCCGCCTCATAGCCCACCAGCCGCGAGCAGCCGCCGTGCGAGCTGCCAACCAGCTTCACGTCGAAGCCGGACTCCAATGGCTTGATCCAGCGATGAATCATGCCCACACCCGCGTCGGCCTTGGACGTCGCAATCGCCTCAAGCAACTGGTCGGTCGAACCCGCAAAATTCACCAGTTCCACCTTGAGCCCATGCTTCTCGAAAATGCCGCGCTCGAGCGCCACCGGCGCAGCGGAGAGGCAGATCGCATTCGCATTCCAGGCCAGCTTCACTGGCTTCAGCGCGGGCGCCGCCCACACCCGCCCTGCTACCGCACCTGCAACACCCGCAGCCGTCGTCGCACCTACCGCGCGCAGCCATTTGCGACGCGCCAAAGAATCGATCACTACCTCTGCCTTGTGCCCCACGCTGTTCATCTTTTCGTCCTTCGTTTGAGAAATGAAATCAACCCAGATTGGAGCGAATCAACGCGCATTGGCGAAGGAAGAAAAACAGAAATCGATATGCGAAATGGAGCGCAACTCAAAAAGCATCAAACGCTCAAACGCACCTGCTCAAATCGCACTGGTGCAAAGCCCGCGTCGCGCGCCTGCAGAGCCTCAGAGAGCAAGGTCTGCACCGCCACATCCACGCGACTCGACACGTCGGGATGTAGCATGCCGCCGCCCTCGGGCAGGTGCGTGACCTGCGCATCGGTCGCGTAAATGCCCGAGAGAATCTGCTTGGCGCCCAATGCCTGCAGCACCGGGCGCAGCGCGTAATCCAGCGCCAGCATGTGATGCGGACTGCCACCCGTAGCCAGCGGCAGAACCGTCTTTCCTTGCAGCGCGGTCTGCGGCAACAGATCGAGAAACACCTTGAGCACACCGCTGTACGCGGCCTTGTAGACGGGCGTCGCCACCACGATCACTGTGGCGTTCGCCACCTGCTGCGCGGCCTTCACCACATCGGGATGATCAAACTGCGCCTACAGCAGAGCGGTCGCATCCAGATTGCGAATGTTCAGCGTCTCCACATGGACACGATGCTGCGCCAGACGCTGCCCCACATTCGCCAGCAAAGTGGCCGACCGCGAGCGCTCGGACGGGCTCCCGGCAATCAATAGAACGGACATGAATTTCCTGTTGCCAAACTTCAAAACTGCAGCGATCAGACCATACGAGCGCCACTCATGACCACGAAGTTTTCAAACTAAGAAACCACGTTTTCCGAATATGCAGGAACACGGACATGCAGATCACGCAGCGCATAAGCAAGCGCACTTTTCTTTGTTCACGCCCGCAGCATCGCTGCCTATCGTGGCGGCATGACCAAAGGACTGCACCACACCATGAAGCCTCTTCGTTTTCGCATAGCCGCCGTCGCAATCGCCGCTGCACTGCCCTTGCTGGCGACCTTGCCCGCCTATGCAGAGAACTGGCCTTCGCGCCCCGTGAAGCTGGTGGTTCCGTTCCCGCCGGGCGGCGCGGCGGATGCCATCGGCCGCTACTACGCCGACAAGCTGACCCGCGCGCTGGGCCAGCCGGTGATCGTCGACAACAAGGCCGGCGCAGGCACCGCCATCGCCGCCGAATACGTGGCGCGCGCTGCACCCGACGGCTACACCATCTCGCTTGCCACCAGCGGCCAACTCACCGTGCTGCCGCATCTGCAAAGCAATCTGCGGTTTGATCCGGTGAAGGATTTCACGCCGGTCTCGCTCGTCGCCTCGGTGCACAACGTCGTCGCGATCAACCCCAAGCTGCAGATCCATTCATTGCCCGAACTGCTGGCACGCGCCAAGGCCAATCCCGGCAAGGTGACTTATTCCTCGTGCGGCAGCGGCACGCTCTGCCACCTCACCGGTGAACTGCTGCAGAACCTCTCGGGCAGCGAGCTACTGCATGTGCCGTACAAAGGCAGCGCCCCCGCCGTCACCGCAGCGCTCGGCGGCGAGGTCGACCTCGCCATCGACACCCTCACCGTGCTCGCCCCGCAGATCAAGACCGGTAAGCTGCAAGGCCTGGTGCAGACAGCAGCCACCCGCTCGCCCCAACTGCCCGACGTGCCAAGCGCGCCAGAAGCCGGTCTGCCCAGCTTCATCAGCTCAGGCTGGTTCGGCGTAGTCGTTCCCGCCAACACGCCCGCCCCCATCGTCGCGCGCCTGCAGAAAGAACTCCACACTATCGCCCGCGCACCACAAACCGATCACGACTTGCAGGAGCGCGGCATCAGCGTGGAATACAACAGCCCGGCAGAGTTTGCATCGCTGATCAGGACCGATTACTCAAGATGGGGAAAGGTAGTGCAAGCAAGCAAGATCCAGCTTGCAGCGCAATAGTCTGGAAGACTTCAGGCAAAAACAAGAGGCCCGCTGTTGCCTTCAAAACAGCGGGCCTCCGAAGCACACAAGCCTCAGGATCTCCCACCCCAACGCAGAGATGGGGCTTGAGACGAGGCGTCGCCGACGCAGACAATACTTCGGTATGGCAAGGAGGCGCAACGAAGGATCAAGCCCCATATCTGCGCCCCCGCACGACTAACCATCGAAGCCGCAAGGCTTCGTAAAACCAACAGACTAAAACAGCACGCGAGAACGAATCGTCCCCGGCACCTTGGCCAACTTCTCCAAGGCCAGATCGGAGGACTTGGCGTCAAGATCGATGACTACATAGCCAAGCGTCTCATTGGTCTGCAAAAACTGCGCAGAAATGTTGATGTGGTTTTCCGCAAGAATCTGATTGATCTGCGAAAGCACCCCCGGCACATTTTTGTGAATGTGCAGCAGCCGATGCTTGCCCGGGTGTGCTGGCAGCGCCACTTCAGGAAAATTCACCGACGAGGTGGTCGTTCCGTTGTCGCTGAACTTCACCAGCTTTTCCGCCACTTCGAGCCCGATATTGGCCTGCGCCTCCATGGTCGAGCCGCCGATGTGCGGCGTGAGAATGATGTTGTCCAGCCCCCGCAGTGGCGACTCGAAGATGTCGGCATTCGAACGCGGCTCGACGGGAAACACATCCACCGCCGCGCCCGCGAGCTGGCCTGACTTCAGCGCTGCGGCCAGCGGGTCGATTTCGACCACGGTACCGCGTGATGCGTTGATCAGAATCGCGCCGGGCTTCATCTTCGCGATCTGCTCCGCGCCGATCATCCACTGCGTGGACGGCAGCTCGGGCACGTGCAGGGTCACCACATCGCTCTGCGCCAGCAATTCGTTGAGCGACACCTGGTGCGCATTGCCCAGCGGCAGCTTGCTGACCACGTCGTGAAAGATCACCTTCATGCCCAGCGATTCGGCCAGCACCGACAACTGCGTGCCAATGGAGCCATAACCCACAATGCCCAGCGTCTTGCCGCGTGCCTCATACGACTGCTCGGCGCTCTTGCTCCAGCCCCCACGGTGCACCGCCGCGTTTTTGGCGGGAATGCCGCGCAGCAACAGCACGGTTTCAGCCAGCACCAGCTCGGCCACAGATCGCGTATTGGAATAAGGGGCATTGAAAGCGACCACGCCATGCTCGCGCGCAGCCTGCAGATCGATCTGGTTGGTGCCGATGCAGAAAGCCCCCACGGCCACCAGCTTGTGCGCATGCGCAAACACATCGGCCGTGAGTTGGGTGCGCGAGCGGATGCCGAGAAAGTGCACATCCGCAATGCGCTGCTTGAGTTCCTCGTCGGACAGCGCGCCCTTCACCGTCTCGATCTGGGTGTAGCCGGAGCCGTGCAGCACCTCCAGCGCGCTGGGGTGAACCCCCTCCAGCAACAGGAATTTGATCTTGCTTTTGTCCAGCGAAGTCGTCTTGGCGTTCATGCATTCCCCTTCCATTGCCTGCGTTGCGCAGGAGTTTGTATACGCGTTTCCCACAGCATTGTGCATCGCACAAAACCTTGCTTTATCGATGACAATTGCAGCGCTCAAAATGAAGCACAATTAGTGACATAACTTTGTGACTGTCATTATCAAAAGTCATTGCAAGCCCATGTGCTCACCGTACTTCCCCTGTTGTGAGTGCCTTCTTGCTGTGCGACAACGACATCTTCTTGTCACATTGGGCGAGTTACCATCTCGCCGCAAATAATCCTCTCTCTACATCCATAGGAGCCTACATGCGGATCAAGCAACTGGCGCTGGCCACTCTCGTCGCGACCACTGGAATTGCTGCACAAGCACAAACTGAAATCCAGTGGTGGCACGCGATGACCGCCGTGAACAACGAATGGGTCAACGATCTGGCCAAGCAGTTCAACGAAAGCCAGAAGGAATTCAAGGTCATCCCCACGTACAAGGGAACCTACGACGAGACCATGACGGCTGCTGTGGCGGCCTTCCGCTCGGGCGGCGCACCGCACATTCTGCAAGTGTTCGAAGTGGGCACGGCGACGATGATGGCCTCCAAGGGCGCCACCGTTCCGGTCGCCAAGGTGCTGAGCGATGCGGGCGTTACCTTTGATCCGAAGTCCTACATCCCTGCCGTGGCCTCGTACTACACGGCTCCCAACGGCCAGATGTTGAGCTTTCCGTTCAACAGCTCGACCACCGTTTTTTACTACAACAAGGACGCCTTCAAGAAGGCTGGCCTGAACCCCGACAAGGCGCCAGCCACCTGGCCCGAAGTCTTTGAAGCCGCCAAGAAGCTCAAGGCCAGCGGTCACAGCTGCCCAATGACTCTGGCATGGATGGGCTGGACCCAGCTCGAGTCGTTCTCTACCTGGCACAACGTCGAATTCGCCACGCACCAGAACGGCCTGGGCAAAGAAGGCTACAAGGCCCGCATGAAGGTCAACTCGCCTCTGCACGTGCGCCACATCGAAGACCTCGAGAAGGCTGCCAAGGCGGGCGAATTCGTCTACAAGGGTCGCGGCTCGCTGCCACAGGCTTCGTTCGTTTCGGGCGAATGCGCCATGATCCAGACTTCGTCCGGCTTCTACGGCGATGTGGCCAAGAATGCCAAGTTCGGCTACGGCATCGCTCAACTGCCTTACTACCCGGACGTGAAGGGCGCACCGCAGAACACCGTGATCGGCGGCGCTTCGCTGTGGGTCATGGCTGGCAAGAAGCCTGCCGAATACACCGGCGTGGCCAAGTTCTTTGAATTCATCTCGCAGACCAAGGTGCAGGCCGCCAGCCACCAGCGCACCGGTTACCTGCCTGTGACGATGGCTTCGTTCGACCTGACCGAGAAGTCTGGCTTCTATCAAAAGAACCCAGGCACCGACATGGCTGTCAACCAGATGATCCGCAAGGTGACCGACAACTCGCGCGGCATTCGTCTGGGCAACTACGTGCAGATCCGCACCATCGAGGACGAAGAACTCGAACAGGTCTGGTCCGGCAAGAAGTCTTCCAAGGATGCGCTGGACGCGATCGTCAAGCGCGGCGACGAACTGCTGGCTCGCTTCGAAGCGGCCAACAAGGGCAAGTAATCTTCATCGCGAACACCTCGCGCGGTCTCCGACTGCGTGAGGTACTCCGCATATTTCTCACACACCTCCGCGGCCTCATAAAGGCTTCGGCGGTTTTTTGGTTTTTGAAGGCATATGGAAAAACGAGTCCTTTTCCGCTCCGCCTGGCTGCCTTGGTTGCTGCTGCTACCGCAGATGGCCATCATCGGAGTCTTCTTCTTCTGGCCTGCCGCGCAGGCCGTCCTGCAGTCCTTCCAAATGGAGGACGCTTTCGGATTGAGCAAGGAATGGGTTGGCTTCGACAACTTCATTCAGCTGTTCCACGACGCCTCGTATCTCGAATCGTTCTACCGCACAGCCATTTTCTCGGTGCTGGTGGCAGGCGTAGGCATTGCTGTGTCATTGGCGTTGGCCATCTTTGCGGACCGAATCGTGCGCTTCGCCATGGTCTACAAGACGCTGCTGATCGTGCCCTACGCCGTCGCGCCCGTGATCGCCGGTGTGCTGTGGGTGTTCATGTTCTCGCCCTCCCTCGGCGTGGTGTCGTATGCGCTCGAACGCATTGGCTACAACTGGAACTTTCTCATGAACGAGAACCAGGCCATGGCGCTGATCGTGATGGCCGCCGTCTGGAAGCAGATCTCCTACAACTTCCTGTTCTTCCTCGCGGGTCTGCAATCGATTCCAAAGTCGCTCATCGAAGCCGCTTCGATTGACGGAGCCGGTCCATGGCGCCGCTTCCTCAACGTACAGCTGCCGCTGCTGTCGCCGACCACCTTCTTCCTGCTGGTGATCAACATCGTCTACGCGTTCTTCGACACCTTCGGCATCATCGATGCGACCACGCACGGCGGCCCCGGCCAGTCCACGACCATTCTGGTCTACAAGGTGTACCTGGACGGCTTCAAGGCGCTGGACCTCGGCGGCTCGGCAGCGCAGTCGGTGATCCTGATGTTCATCGTCATCGCGCTGACCGTGATCCAGTTCCGTTATGTTGAAAAGAAAGTGCAGTACTGAGCATGATTGACCGACGTCCCTGGCTCGATGTGCTGTCTCACGCCGTGATGATTCTCGGCGTGGCCATCGTGGCCTTTCCCATCTATCTGGCGCTCATCGCCTCCACCCACACCGCACAGGAAATCGTGCAGGCGCCCATGCCGCTTTGGCCCGGCACCAACATGCTCGAGAGCTACAAGGAAGCCCTGTTCGGCTCCGGCAAGACCGGCTCCAACACCGATCTCATCCGCATGATGTGGGTGAGCTTCGTGACCGCCATGGTCATCACCGTGGGCAAGATCGCGATCTCGCTGCTCTCGGCCTTTGCCATCGTGTATTTCCGCTTTCCGTTCAAACAGCTGTGCTTCTGGCTCATCTTCGTCACGCTGATGCTGCCGGTGGAAGTGCGTATCCTGCCGACCTATAAGGTGGTGGCCGATCTCGGCATGCTCAACAGCTACGCCGGTCTCACGCTGCCGCTGATCGCGTCGGCCACGGCCACGTTCCTGTTCCGCCAGTTCTTCCTAACCGTTCCCGATGAGCTCGTGGAAGCCGCGCGCATCGACGGCGCAGGCCCCATGCGCTTCTTCAAGGACGTGCTGGTGCCACTGTCCAAGACATCAATTGCCGCGCTGTTCGTGATCCAGTTCATCTACGGCTGGAACCAGTACCTCTGGCCGCTGCTCATGACGACCTCGGAAGACATGTACCCCGTGGTCATCGGCATCAAGCGCATGGTGGCCGGTGGCGGCGAAGCGGCCATCGACTGGAACGTCGCGATGGCCACGACCATCATCGCCATGCTGCCGCCCGCGCTGGTGGTGATCCTGATGCAGAAGTGGTTCGTCAAGGGCCTGGTGGATACCGAAAAGTAATCCCCCGGTACCCCCATACAACCAGCTTCAACCAGAACGAATTCAAAGATTTTCATATGGCATCCATCACACTCAAAGACGTCGTCAAGCAATACGGAGTCGGCAAGCAGGCCGTGCCCGTCATCCACGGCGTGAATGCAGACATCAAGGACGGTGAGTTCATCGTCATCGTCGGCCCCTCGGGCTGCGGCAAATCAACGCTGTTGCGCATGGTCGCAGGCCTCGAAGAAATCTCCGGCGGCACGATCTCCATCGGGGACCGCGTGGTCAACGACCTCGAACCCGCACAGCGCGACATCGCCATGGTGTTCCAGAACTACGCGCTGTACCCGCACATGAGCGTGTTCGACAACATGGCCTATGGCCTGAAGATCAAGAACGTGCCGATCGACGAGATCAAGCAACGCGTCGACGGCGCAGCCAAGATCCTCGAGCTCTCGCACCTGCTCGATCGCAAGCCGCGCCAACTCTCGGGCGGCCAGCGCCAGCGCGTGGCTATGGGCCGCGCCATCGTGCGCAAGCCGCAGGTCTTTCTGTTCGACGAACCGCTCTCCAACCTTGACGCCAAGCTGCGCGCGCAGACCCGCATCGAGATCCAAAAGCGCCACCAGACACTCGGCATCACCAGCCTGTTCGTGACCCACGACCAGGTCGAGGCGATGACGCTCGCGCAGCGCATGCTGGTGATGAACGGCGGTCTGGTCGAACAGTTCGGCACGCCCGAAGCGGTCTATCACACGCCCGCATCGACCTTCGTGGCAAGCTTCATCGGATCGCCTCCGATGAACCTGCTCAAGTCGGCACCGGGCACCCAACCCGGCACGGTCTTCGGCATTCGCCCAGAGCATCTGGACGTGACGCCGAACAGTGGCTGGTCCGTCATCGTCGACACCGTCGAGCTGCTGGGCGCCGAGCGCCTGATCTACGGCCGCGTGCAAGGCGGCAGCAACGATGAACAACTCGTCGTGCGCGTCGAGGAAGGCACGTTCATGCCGAACAGCGGCGACGTCATCCATGTCACGCCGCGCCCGGACCGCATCCATACCTTCGACGCGAGCACAGGTAAACGCATCTAGCACAATCGTTTCCTTTCGGAGAACGTACATGGCCTCGCTGATTCACTCCACGGTTCCGGTGCTTCCCTCAACGGACCTCGCAGTCAGCGAGGCTTTTTACATTCAAAAACTCGGTTTTCGCGCTGCGCTTTCCATGCCCGGCACTTACTTGATCGTCGAGCGCGATGGCTGCGAAATCCATTTCTGGCCGTGCGGCGACAACACCGAGCTGCCCCGCAATTCATCCTGCTATGTGCGCGGCGACACCGACGCGCTGCATGCCGACTTCGCCGCGCGCGGCCTCACACTTCAGCCGCCGCAGGACCGCGAATGGGGCATGCGCGAGCTGTATGTGATCGACCCGCACGGCAACCTGCTCAAATTTGGAGAACCTGTATGACTTCATTGGCCGCATGGCCCTATCCGCGCTGGGTAGCGCATCGTGGCGCGGGCAAGCTCGCGCCCGAAAACACCATGGCGGCGTTCCGCATGGGCGCGTCGTATGGCTACCGCATGTTCGAATGCGACGCCAAGCTCAGCCAGGATGGCGTGCTGTTTCTGATGCACGACACCGATCTCAAACGCACCACCAACGGCGCGGGAACCGGCAGCGACCGCCCCATGGGCGAGCTCGCGCAGCTCGACGCGGGCGCATGGCATTCGCGTTCGTTCGCGGGCGAGCATCTGCCCACGCTTGAGTCCTTGGCGCGCTGGTGCATCGCCAACCATCTGCACCTGAACGTGGAGATCAAACCCACACCCGGCCAGGAAGAGGCCACAGGCCGCGCCACCGGCGAGCTGATGAACCGCCTCTGGCCCAAGGATGCCGTGCCGCCGCTGTTCACTTCGTTCAAGCCTGATTCGCTGCGGGGTGCCAAAGCGACAGCGCCTGATGTTCCGCGTGGGCTGCTGGTCGACAAGTTTGCCGATGGGATAGGCGAGGCGGACATTGCAATTGCGCTGGAGTTGGGGTGTGTGGCGATGGTGCTGAACCATGCGTTGTGGAATCCTGAGCTGGTGGCTCGCGTGCATGGGGCGGGGATGCGATGCAGCAGCTATACGGTGAATGATGAGTGGGAGGCCAAGCGGTTGCTTGACATCGGTACTGATTGCATCATTACGGATCGCGTGGATTTGTTCAGTCCTGCGGGCTGAACAGCGTCCTTCCCCCCCTCTTCACCCTCTCCCACTTGCGAAGGGGGTGGCCGGTGTGGGGTCGGTATTCTTTTTCTGTTTCTGCTCTTTGTCTAAGGGCGGAGGCCGGGACTGCCCCCGGCGGGGCAGTAACTTTTTGCTTGCGCGCAAAAAGTCACCAAAAACGCGCTTTGAAGTCATGCGGCAAAACTCTCTGCAAGCCTGCGGCTCTCCGTTCAGACAGCTTGCCGCAAAAGTGATCTAAAGAGGTATGTTCGGCAGTTCGCTTCGCTCGTGCCTTTGACGAAAGCCCGCGTGTCCGCCCGCTCCTACGAGGCGATTCTTATACTGGCGCTACAGTGGCGATTTGCTTTACGCAATTCGCACCTCAAGCCTGTATGGATCTGACGCACCGCTCCCCGGATTCTCTACCGCGACGCTCGCGGGCCGCCATCGTCGTGGCCTGTTTGATTTCGCTGCTTGTCACGCTGATGTTCGTGTTGGCCCCGACCATGGACGCGCGAGCAGCCAGTCCTGTGCAAACCGATGCTGACACTGGCTCGCCGCTTCCTCAGCCTGACGATCTGCGCAAGCAGCTTGATGCCATTCCCGCCAAGCTCACCGAGGACACGGATGCGCGCAAGCTGCTCAGTCAACTCAACGGCATCGGGGCGGCGGCGGATCGGCTTGCCAAGCAGCGGACGAGCGATCTTGCCGATGTCGATGGGCGTCTCGCGGGACTGGGACCGACGCCCGAAAAAGGATCGCCCGCCGATGCGCCGGATGTGGCCGAGCAGCGGGCCACGCTCAACAAGCAGCGCTCGGCCATCGACTCGGATCTCAAGCTCGCGCGGCTCATCGGGGTGGATGCGGAGCAGCGCAGCGCCGACATTCTCAAGCAGCGACGCGCGCAGTTCCAGGCTGCGCTGACGGCGCGGGTCGAGTCGCCGATCACGCCCTCGTTCTGGCATGTGTGGAAGCTGGCCGCGTATGACGATCTGGAGCGCTTGCGGACGCTCGGAGACGATCTCAGCGCCACGGCGGCTGAGGCCATCGCCACACCGCGCAAGCGCAACAATTTCGCACTGCATATTCTGGGAGCGCTGCTGCTGATCATCGGCGGCACTTGGGCCGCCGAGCGCATTCTGGTGCGGGTGCTGCCGTCGCGTTTGCCATCGGGTCGCCTGCGCCGCACGCTGATGGCCAGCATCGCCGTGGTGCTCAATGTGCTGATCGTCACGCTGGCCGTGAAGATCGCGTGGAACGGGTTGCGGCTGAACGCGGAGTTCGACGAGCCGCTGCAGGCGCTGGAGTCCATCTGCCTGCAGATGGCCGCCTACGGCAGTTATGTGATCGCACTCGGACATTCGCTGCTGTCAAGCAAGCGCCCGACATGGCGACTGCTGCCGATCTCGGACGATCTCGCGCGTCGCCTGAGCCCGTTTCCGTGGTGGTTTGCGCTGTCGTCCGCACTCGGCGGCGTCGCGACCGAGGTCAGCGCGATTGCGGGGCTCAGCATCTCATCGGAAGTGCTGGTGCACATCGTGTTCGCGCTGCTCGCGTCGTTCATCACACTGTCCGCACTGCGCCATCTGCGTACGCCCGATGCGCAGGCCGCAAAGGCTGATGCATCCCAAGATGCCGCTGTAGAAAACACCGAGCAGCTCGCCGAGCGCCCTTGGTGGTTCGGCGTGCTCGCGGCGGCGGCTGGGATTGCGCTGATTACCGTCTTTGTGCTGGTCGCACTCGGCTTCGTAGCGCTCGCGGCCACGATTGCGCGGCAGATGGTGTGGACCATGGTGGTGCTGTCCACCATGTATCTGGTGTTCAAGCTGACCGACGATCTCTGCGAATCGCTGCTGTCGTCCAAGGGTGGTTTCGGTTCGCGCATGCAGACGGCTCTCGGCATCGACGCCAAGCTGCTCGATCAGGCGGCCGTGCTGGCCTCGGGCGTGCTGCGTGTGGCGCTGTTTTTTTACATGGTGATCGCGTTGATGGCGCCACTGGGCACCGCACCCGACGAGGTGTTCCGGCGTGGAACCTCGGTCGATCACAGCCTCAAGATCGGCGAGTTCACCATCGCTCCGCAGGCCCTGCTCACGGCGGCGGCGGTGATCTGTTTCGGCTTTCTCGCGATCCATCTGTTCAAGCGCTGGCTCACCAACCGCTATTTCCCCAACACCTCACTCGAGCCCGGCATGCGCAGCTCGATCACCACACTGATGGGTTATGTGAGTGGCGTGGTCGTGATTGCAGCTGCCCTGGCCGGTCTCGGCATCAGCGTGGAGCGCATCGCCTGGGTGGCGAGCGCACTGTCAGTGGGTATCGGCTTTGGCCTGCAAGCCATCGTGCAGAACTTCATTTCGGGCCTGATTCTGCTGGCGGAGCGGCCGGTGCGCGTGGGCGACTGGGTGAAGCTCGGGGACACTGAGGGCGATGTGCGCCGGGTGAACGTGCGGGCCACGGAAATCCAGCTCTCGGATCGCTCAACCATGATCGTGCCGAACTCGGAGTTCATCACCAAGTCCGTGCGCAATATGACGCTGGTAGGTGCTCCCGGGCGCGTGATGTTGAACCTGCCCGCGCCCCTCGACACCGACGCGCCGCGCATGCGCGAAATCATTCTCGATGCCTACATCTCGCACCCAAGCATTCAGGACAGCCCCGCGCCCATCGTGCAGCTCGAAGGCATACAGAACGGCACGCTGATGTTCCTCGCCATCGGCTACATCGGCAATCCGCGCAACACTGGCAGCGTGCGCAGCGATCTGCTGTTCGAGATATTGAAATCATTGCGCGAAGCGGGCCTGCATTTGTCGCCGCCCGCAACCACCTCCGTCGCCTCCGGAGCCAACAACCCACCGGGCTCGAGTGGCGATCCGGTGGTTGATCAGCTCACGAATCCACGGTGATCATTCCGCGCTGATCAGTCCTCACTCAGCTCGGCGTGATGCGCGACCTCGCCACGCTTCCAGTACGCGGCAATGCGCATGCGCTTGGCGTCCACGCCCGGCTTGGCGAGCAAGGTGCGGCGCAGCTGCGCCATGTCGTTGTGCTCGCCCGCAGCCCAGACGAAGCCATCACCCCCGGGAATCGAGAGCTCCTGCGCGGCCGCGTCGAGCGAATCCACCCATTGCAGATCGACCTGCGCGGCGCTCGCCAGTGCACGCTGATCGGCCACGTGGTCGAGCTGCACCCGCACCGTCACGCGCGCCGTAGCTGGCAGCTCGGAAAGACGGCGCTCGATGGCGGGCAAGGCGCTCGCGTCGCCCAGCAGCCAGTGCCATTCGAAAGCCTCGGGCACGACCATGCTGCCGCGCGGGCCGGCGATGCCCACCCATTGGCCGATCTGCGCCGTGGCCGCCCACTGTGCGGCAGGACCGGCCTCGTGCATCGCGAATTCGAGCACCATCGTGCCCTTGGCATGGTCCCAGCGCACGGGCGTGAAGTCGCGAGCAATCGGGCGCGGGCCGCCTTCGAAATGCGGGCGACCATCCACCATGGTCGCCAGAGTGGGCTTTTCCTGACCCGCTACGGGCAACAGCAGCTTGACGTGGTCATCGAAGCCCACGCTCTTGAAGTTAGACAGATCGGCGCTGCCCAGCGTCACGCGGACAAAGCCGGGGCTGACGATCTCGCGTGACATGAGCTGCATGTGGCGCGAGCTGAAGCCGTGGCGCACGCGCTCAACGCGCAGAGGATTGAGGTTGGTTGCAACCGCTTCGACAGTAGAAGGAATGGACATGGACAGTGACTTTCGGGATTGGCTAAAATGTTGATTTAGTCAACAAGATACCCGCATCATGTTGACTTTGTCAACAACAAACAAAAACCACGCCATGAACGCTGTTACCACCTCCACCAAGGTGCTGGATGCCTTGCACGACCTTGTCCACACCTACCGCAGCCGCATGCGCTCCGAAATGCACCGCCACGATGACAGGCTCAACCGCAACTCGGTGCGCTGCCTCCTCTTCGTGGGACACGAGCCACTGTGCACGCACAAGGCGCTGATGGATTTCCTGCGTGCCGACAAGGCGCAGGTCGCGCGCACGCTCAATGAAATGGAAGACAACGGCTGGATCGAGCGCGTGCCCCACCCCGACGACCGCCGCAGCCGCCGTCTGCAGCTGAGCGCGCAGGGCCAGACGCTGTTCACCACAATGCAGGCCGCGCGCGCCAGAGTCGGCGAGCAGATGCTGCAAGGCGTGCCAGAAGCGCAGCAGGCCGAGCTTGCCGCGCAGTTGCTGCAGATGCAGGCGTATCTGAAAGAATCCGGTGTCCCCGCTGCGCCGGACTGCGGCAAAAGCTGCGGAAGCGGTGAAAAAGGCCCGATCAACCCCTCCAGCCTCGCATGATCACCCACTGTGTGGTGGCAATCGCAACACTCAGCGCCATGTAAGAAACCCATTTGCCGTCGTTCCCGAAAACCCACGGTCCGGCGAGCAGAGCGGCACACCCCACAACGAAATTGATAGCAATAGGTCGAATCCAGCCCAGCGGTTTGACGCGTTGACGGAAAAAAATCTGCGTCAGTCCCACCGTCAACAAAGCCACCACAAGAGCGGGTAGCACAAAATTCAGAAAATGGTTCAGCGCGAGTAAGGGATTCATAAATATGACTCAGATCAAGTCAGCCATTCACCGCATTCAACCTTGATCGCGTACAAATTTTATAATCGACCCATGGCAGTTTGGGCTTTAGGTATCAATCACACGACCGCGCCGCTTGACATGCGCGGTCGTTTTGCGTTCGCGATCGATCAGATTGCGCCGACGCTGATCGGTCTGCGCCAGGCCCTGACCAGCAATACCGTGCGCCACCCCGGGGTGGAGACGGCCATTCTGTCGACCTGCAATCGCACCGAAATCTACTGCGCCGCCGACGCGCCGGCTCTCGACCACACACTCGACTGGCTGGCCCACTCCGGCGGCGTGAGCCCCGCCTTGTTGCGCTCGCATTCCTACACGCTCGAAAACGACCTCGTCGCGCGCCACGCCTTCCGCGTCGCAAGCGGGCTCGATTCGATGGTGCTTGGCGAAGCCCAGATCCTCGGCCAGATGAAGAACGCCGTGCGCGCAGCCGAAACGGCGGGCGTACTCGGCACGACGCTGAACCAGCTGTTCCAGCGCAGCTTCGCCGTCGCCAAGGAAGTGCGCAGCTCCACCGAGATCGGCGCGCACAGCATCAGCATGGCGGCCGCAGCCGTTCGCCTGGCGGGTCAGCTGTTTGAAGATCTCTCGCAGATCAAGGTGCTGTTTGTCGGCGCAGGCGAGATGATCGAGCTGGTCTCCACGCACTTCGCGGCCAAGCATCCCAAGCAGATCACGATTGCCAACCGCACGCTCGAGCGTGGCGAAAAGCTGGCCTCGCAGTTCGGCGCCAACACCATGCGCCTGTCCGACCTGCCCGAGCATCTGCACGAATACGACGCGGTGATCAGTTGCACGGCCTCAAGCCTGCCGATCATCGGTCTGGGCGCCGTCGAGAGTGCGCTCAAGAAGCGCAAGCGCCGCCCGATCTTCATGGTCGATCTCGCCGTGCCGCGCGACATCGAGGCCGAGGTCAAGGATCTGCGCGACGTCTATCTCTACACCGTGGACGATCTCGCCAACGTGGTGCGCACCGGTCAAGCCCAGCGTCAGGCGGCGGTGCAGCAGGCCGAGGTCATCATCGACCACGGCGTTCAGAGCTTCATGCACTGGCTTGACCAGCGCCGTCCGCAAGGCGGTGCCGTGCCGCTGATCCAGCAGATCAATGCCCAGGCCGACGAATGGCGCGCCCTTGAAATAGCGCGCGCCAAGCGGCTCATCGCCAAGGGCG
Source organism: Diaphorobacter sp. HDW4A (assembly GCF_011305995.1). Taxonomy (GTDB): domain Bacteria; phylum Pseudomonadota; class Gammaproteobacteria; order Burkholderiales; family Burkholderiaceae_C; genus Diaphorobacter_A. The sequence goes on from NZ_CP049910.1 coordinate 3,735,455, forward strand.
AGGACATCGACACCGTGCTTGAAGCCCTCTCGCGCGGCATCACGCAGAAGATGCTCCACGGCACCATGGCCGAGCTGCACAAGGGCGACGCCGATCAGCGCGCCCAGACTGCCGACACCGTCCAGCGTCTGTTCCTGCGCAAAGAGCGTTAGCGCTCTCTCCTTTTCAGGCCAGCCCCATGCGCTGGCCTTTTCTCGCTGCGCGCGCGTCGCAGCCCGGCCGTCGATCATGCGGACCGACGGCACCGTCCAAATTCCATTGCGTCCTCCACGATGAAACCCTTTCTCAGAACCCAGCTCGAGAAGTACGCGCAGCGCCTCGAAGAACTCGACTTCCTGCTCTCGCGCGAGGACATCATGTCCGACATGAAGCAGTACCGCGCGATCTCCAAGGAGCACGCCGAAGTCACGCAGATCGCCGGCCGCTACAGGCGCTACACCCAGATCGAATCCGATCTCATCGGTGCACGCGAGATGCTCGAAGACCCCGACATGGCCGAGATGGCGCAGGACGAAATCGCCAGCGGTGAAGCCGAACTCCTGCAGCTTGAGGACGAACTGCAGCGCCTCTTGTTGCCCAAGGACCCGGATGACGCGCGCAATGCCTTCATGGAAATCCGCGCGGGCACGGGCGGTGACGAATCCGCGCTGTTCGCAGGCGACCTGACCCGCATGTACACGCGCTATGCGGCCACCAAGGGCTGGAAGGTGGAGATCATGTCCGCCAACGAAAGCGAGCTCGGCGGCTACAAGGAAGTGGTGCTGCGCATCGAAGGCGACGACATCTACGGGCGCATGCGCTTCGAGTCCGGCGGCCACCGCGTGCAGCGCGTGCCCGCTACCGAAACCCAGGGCCGCATCCACACCAGCGCCTGCACGGTCGCGGTGATGCCCGAGCCCGATGAGCATCAGGCCATCACGCTGAACCCCGTCGATCTGCGCATCGACACCTTCCGCGCGTCCGGCGCGGGCGGCCAGCACATCAACAAGACCGACTCCGCCGTGCGCGTGGTCCACCTGCCCACCGGCATCGTCGCCGAATGCCAGGATGGCCGCAGCCAGCACAGCAACAAGGCCAAAGCCCTGCAGGTGCTGCAGGCCCGAATTCAGGAAAAGGAACGCAGCGAACGCGCAGCCAAGGAAGCCGCGCTGCGCAAGGGCCTGATCGGCTCGGGCGACCGCTCCGACCGCATCCGCACCTACAACTTCCCTCAGGGTCGATTCACGGATCACCGCATCAACCTCACGCTCTACAAGCTGCTGGCCATCATGGAAGGCGACATGGACGAAGTGCTCGACGCGCTCGCCCATACGCGCGAGGCCGAGTTGCTCACGGAGTTGGAAGTCAACGCATAAGCGTCCCGAGTGATGATGACCTCCACCTCTCCCTCCACGATCGCCCAATTGCTCGCACATGCCGCGCAACAAGGGCTAGCGCGTGTCGATGCGCAAATGCTGATGCTGCACACGGCAGGCCAGCCGACGCATGCACGCGCGTGGTTGATCACACACGATGGCGAGGCGCTGACCGACACGCAACTTCTTCAGTGGAACGACCTCTGCCACCGCAGACTGCAGGGCGAACCCGTCGCCTACCTGACTGGCCAGAAGGAATTCTTCGGCCTGACGCTGCAGGTGGATGCCCGCGTGCTCGATCCGCGCCCGGACACGGAAACGCTGGTCGATTGGGCACTCGAACTACTGCCCGGCGATGGCGGGGGCCTGCGCCTTGTCGATCTGGGCACCGGCAGCGGTGCCATCGCGCTTGCGCTGCAACAGCAACGCCCCAAGGCCGAAATCTGGGCCGTGGACGCCAGCGCCGATGCGCTCGCGGTGGCCCAAGGCAATGCCGCACGGTTGAAGCTCCCGGTGAGCTTCGCGCACGGAAGTTGGCTGTCCCCGCTGCAAGGTACGTTCGACGCCATCGTCAGCAACCCGCCCTACATCCCCTTGGCCGACCCACATCTGGCCGCGCTGACGCACGAGCCGCTCTCGGCTCTAGCCAGCGGAGGTGATGGGCTCGACGACATCCGGCTCATCATCGGCCAAGCCCCTTCCAAGCTGAAACCGGGCGGCTGGCTTCTGCTCGAACACGGCTGGGACCAGTCCGAAGCCGTCCAAGCACTTTTAAACGATGCGGGATTTGATGCCGTGCAAAGTCGCGTCGATCTGGCCGGGATTGCCCGCTGCACCGGAGGGAAAATCCCGCAAAGCCACTGTCCAGACCAGACAGTGGAATAATTACCGCAACCCGCCCTGAGACTTGATCAAGGGCATCCAGTTATCAGGAGAATTTCATGAGTGACGTACAACAACGCATCGACCAACTCGTCAAGGGCAGCGACGTCCTGCTCTTCATGAAGGGCAACGCCAGCTTCCCCATGTGCGGCTTCTCGGGCCGTGCGATCCAGATCCTCAAGGCCTGCGGCGTTGACCCCAAGAACGTCACCACGGTGAACGTACTGGAAGATCAGGAAATCCGTCAGGCCATCAAGGACTACAGTCAGTGGCCCACCATTCCCCAACTGTATGTGAAGGGCGAGTTCATCGGTGGTTCGGACATCATGATGGAAATGTACGAATCGGGTGAACTCCAGCAAGTGCTGACCGGTGGCGCTGCTGCCTGACGCGCTTCAAGCTGCTTCATTGCTGAAAAGCCGACTGATTCGTTAGTCGGCTTTTTCATTTCGGCGAACCCAAACTGCATGGTTTCCGGATGATTTCCGGACATAGCGACACCAAATCACGCGCCCCCGCTACACTGTTTGCATCCCCATTCGAGGCACGGACGCTCTCTGGTCCTGCCATCTCGTGCATGCAGCTTCCCGAAAGCATCTTCGTCATTCTCCTGTTGATCGCGCTCAGTGCCTTCTTTTCTCTGGCCGAGCTCTCGCTTGCGGCGTCGCGGCGACTGCGCTTGAGGCAACTGGCTGTCGACGGGGACATGCGCGCGGATCGCATTTTGAAACTGCAGGAATCGCCGGGGGACTACTTCACCGTCGTTCAGGTGGGGCAGAACGCTGTTGCCATTCTGGGCGGTATCGTCGGTGAAGGCGCGCTCACACCGACGCTGAGCCGGATGTTCGAGCTCTGGACGTCGAGCTCGAGCGCGCAGACGCTGGGCTTTGTCTGCTCGTTCCTCGTCATCACGTCGCTGTTCATTCTGTTTGCCGATCTGTTTCCCAAACGCCTCGGCATGGCGGAGCCGGAGCGCTGGGCCGTGCGGGTGCTGACACCGATGCTCTGGTGCATGCGCCTGTTCAAGCCGGTGGTATGGCTGTATGCCAAGACGGCCGATCTGATCTTCAAGCTGCTCGGGATCGACACGGTGCGCGACGAGCGCATCACGTCGGACGATATTCTGGCGATGACTGAGGCCGGAGCGCGCGCTGGCTTGCTCGCGGCGAGCGAACAACAGGTGATCGCCAATGTGTTCGAACTCGATTCGCGCACGGTGGGGTCCGCAATGACGCAGCGTGACCGCATCGCCTTCTTCCTGCAGGACGACCCGGATGCCGTGGTCCGTGCGCGCATCGCGGAGGAGCCGTTCTCGACCTACCCCGTCTGCGATGGTGACATCGACCATGTGGTCGGCTATGTCGATGCCAAAGACCTGTTTCAACGCGTACTCAACAACCAGACGCTGTCGCTCCAGGACGACCAACTGGTGCACAAGGCGCTGATCGTCCCCGACCGGCTGACGCTGGCCGAGGTGCTGGACCAGTTCCGCCAGGTGCATGAAGACTTTGCGGTTATCGTCAACGAGTACAGCCTCGTGGTCGGCGTGGTCACCCTCAACGACGTGATGAGTACGGTGATGGGTGATCTGGTGGGGCCGGACGATGAAGAGCAGATCGTGCGGCGCGATGAGAACTCCTGGTTGATCGACGGCGTGACGCCCATTGAAGATGTGCTGCGCGCGCTCAACCTGAACGAGTTGCCTCACGATGAGGAATACGAGACGCTGGCCGGTTTCCTGATGGTCATGCTGCGCCGCGTGCCGCGCCGCACGGACAGCGTGAACTTCGGCGGCTACAAGTTCGAGGTGCTCGACGTGGACAGCTACCGCATCGACCAGGTGATGGTGTCACGGCTCAAGGATGCGAGCGGAGCGCCAGCACCTGCCCCTCAGACTGCACCATAAGCAACCTGAGTGATCAGGCCGAGGTGACTTTTTCGTTGAAGAGCCAGTTGCGTTGCGCGCTGTATACGGCGTTAGGATACGGATCACGGCCACGGCTGCCGTTGTAGCGGCCGAGGGCCATGAAAGTGTCGCCCTTTTCACGGTCCAGATAGTGACGCAGGATCACGCAGCCGAAGCGCAGATTGGTCTGCATCTGGAACAGCTTGCCCGCGTCGCCGTCGCCGATCACCCGCGTCCAGAAGGGCATGACCTGCATGTAACCGCGCGCCCCCACCGGCGAGACTGCGAACTTGCGGAAGGCACTTTCCACTTGCACGAGCCCTAGTACCAACGACGTATCGAGCCCCGCGCGTTTGGATTCGTACCAGACGGTCTGCAGGAAGTCGCGTCGCACCTCCCATTCAGGCTTACGCTTGCGCAGCTTGTCGCTCATCGTGCCGAGCCAGCGCAGATACATGATGCGCGCCTCGGTCGTTGCAAACAGGGGCTCCGGCGGCCCCTGATTGGCAACGGCAGAGCTCAGGGCCGTGCGCACCGAGTCCATCAGCGGCTCTTCGAGTTGACCACCCGCGTGCGCCGTCTGTGGCACACCCAGCATGCCCAACGGAGCTGCAGACAGGGACAGCATGAGCGAACGGCGCGACACGCCCTCCTCTCGCTGCTCTCCTCCCTCAGTGACACTTTCCTTCAAGCTCATACCTTCAAACGTTCCTTCACATGCACAAACACGTCGCCCACAGCGACCTTGGTGGCGGCGGCATCACGGCGGCCCTGGTACTCCAGTTGGCCTTCCTTCAGACCACGGTCCGAGATCACCACACGGTGTGGCACACCGATCAGTTCCCAGTCCGCGAACATCGCACCGGGACGCTCGCCACGGTCGTCCAGCAACACATCAACGCCTGCCGTCTGGAATTCGACATACAACTTTTCAGCGGCGGCCTTCACTTCCTCGTTGCGGTCCATACCGATCGGGCAGATCACCACCGTGAATGGTGCAATCGCGTCAGGCCAGATGATGCCGCGCTCGTCATGGTTCTGCTCGATGGCAGCAGCTGGCAGGCGCGTCACGCCGATGCCGTAGCAGCCCATCTCGAAGAAGGCGGGCTTTCCGTCCTCAGCAAGGAAGGTCGCGTTCATGGCTTTGCTGTACTTGGTGCCGAGGTAGAACACATGGCCCACCTCGATACCGCGCTCGATAGCCAACTCACCCTTGCCATCAGGAGACTTGTCACCCGCAACCACGTTGCGAAGGTCCGCCACCAGATCCGGCTCCGGCAGATCACGCCTCCAGTTCACGCCGGTGATGTGGTGATCGATCTGGTTTGCACCGCAAATCCAGTCCGCCATCAAAGCCACGTCGCGATCAGCAACGATCTTCACGGACTTCTTCATGTTCAGCGGGCCCAGATAGCCGGGCTTGCAACCGAAGTGCTCTTCGATCTCGGACAACGTGGCGAAGCGAAAGTTCGCTTCCAGACCCGGAACCTTGCTGACCTTGATCTCGTTCATGTCATGGTCGCCGCGCAGAAGCAACAACCAAACCTGACTGTTCACAACTTCGCCTTGATCATTGACTTCATCTGTCGCCAAAACCAATGACTTGACAGTTGTTGACAAATCAACACCCAGCAATTCGGCAACTTCGCCACAGGTCGCTTTGCCCGGTGTAGGCGTCAGCGTTTGGGGCTTGGTGGCGGCGGGACGCGGACCCGTGGGAGCGAGCGCCTCGGCCTTTTCCATGTTGGCCGCGTATTCGCTACTCGGGCAATAGACGATGGCGTCTTCGCCGGTCGAGGCGATCACTTGAAACTCTTCGCTCAGATCACCACCGATGGCCCCCGAATCCGCAGCGACTGCACGGTAACGGAGTCCAAAGCGATCAAAGATGCGGCGATAGGCCGCCGCCATGACTTGATAGCTCGCCTTCGCCGCAAGTTGGTCGCGGTCAAAGCTGTATGCGTCCTTCATGATGAACTCGCGCCCACGCATCAAGCCGAAGCGCGGACGGCGCTCGTCGCGGAACTTGGTCTGGATCTGGTAGAGGTTCTTGGGCAACTGCTTGTAGCTGCGGAACTCCTGACGGGCAATGTCGGTGACAACTTCTTCGCTGGTCGGCTGGATCACGAAATCACGTTCATGGCGATCCTTGATGCGCAGCAGCTCCGGGCCCATCTTCTCGAAGCGGCCCGTTTCCTGCCAGAGCTCGGCCGGCTGAACCACCGGCATGGTGCACTCGACGGCACCAGCGCGGTTCATTTCCTCGCGCACGATGGCCTCGACCTTGCGCACCACGCGCAGGCCCATGGGCATGTAGTTGTAGATACCCGCCCCGAGCTTTTTGATCATGCCCGCCCGCGTCATCAGCTTGTGGCTGACGACTTCCGCATCTGCGGGGGCTTCTTTGAGGGTGGAAATAAGGAATTGGGAAGCTTTCATCTATCGATCTCAGGCCACTGAGGTTAGCCCGCTTGCCGCGCGCGGGGTACCGTGCATAATGGACACAGTTTATGAATTTGAGGTTAGATTATGCTCGACCGGGACGGATTTCGCCCGAACGTCGGCATCATCCTGCTCAACCAGAGGAACCAGGTATTCTGGGGAAAAAGGATCCGGACGCACAGTTGGCAGTTCCCTCAAGGTGGTATTGATCGCGGGGAATCCCCCGAGCAAGCCATGTTTCGGGAGCTTCACGAAGAAGTCGGGCTTCTGCCCGACCATGTCAGGATCATTGCCCGTACGCGGGACTGGTTGCGCTACGAGGTGCCTGACCGGTATATCCGCCGCGATGCGCGCGGACATTACAAGGGCCAGAAGCAGATCTGGTATCTCCTGCAATTGATGGGGCACGACTGGGATTTGAACCTGCGGGCTACCAATCATCCAGAGTTCGACGCTTGGCGTTGGAACGATTATTGGGTTCCGCTCGATGTGGTGGTGGAGTTCAAGCGAGGCGTCTATGAAATGGCGCTCACCGAACTGGCCCGCTTTCTTCCGCGGCACGAGCAGCGCAATCGCTATCTGCGAAGCGGCATGCGTTCGAGAGATGGGCAACCGGTTCTCGATGTAGTTCAGCCGACCGCAACGCGCTTTAATTCGATGATGCTCAAACCGGGCATGGAACTTCCGCCTGGGGCGAGTTTCGACCCCAATCCACAAAGCAGGGTTCTTGCACCGGACGAGGAACTGCTCGATGACATGTCGCAGACGCTGACACCCAGCAAGCCACTGCAGCACGACTAGCCCCTCACAAGAGGCCCTGTCACCCATCAGCGACACAACCCCGGAAACCCCTGGTTTCCGGGCGTTTCCACTGAGCATTGTCTCAGTGATGTGCGAGCACCAGATTGTCGCGATGCACCATCTCGGGCTCCGCCGTGTATCCTAGCAACTGCTCGAATTCCGAAGACGGCTTGCGACACAGCAAACGAGCCTCGGCACTTGCATAGTTCGCCAGGCCGCGCGCGATTTCTGCGCCACTTTCGTTCTTGATGCCGATGACGTCGCCGCGCACAAAGTCACCCTCCACCGCAATCATGCCGATGGGCAGCAAGCTCTTGCCACTACCGATCAGCTTGGCAGCAGCTCCCGCATCCACAGTCACCGCACCGCGCATTTGCAAATGATCAGCCATCCACTGCTTGCGCGCCTGCGTTTTCTGCGTCTGCGCAACCAGCAACGTGCCGATAGATTCGCCATTGGCCAGACGGATCAGCACATCCTTTTCACGTCCCCAGGCAATCACGGTGGAAGCACCTGAGCCGGCCGCTCGCTTGGCCGCCAGAATCTTGGTGATCATGCCGCCCTTGCCAATGCTGGAACCTGCACCACCTGCCATGACTTCGAGCGATGGATCGCCCGCGTCCGCGACATCCACAAATTTCGCATCCGGATCACGGCGCGGATCGGCGGTGTATAGGCCCTTCTGGTCGGTCAGAATCACCAGCACGTCCGCCTCCACCAGATTGGCAACCAGCGCACCCAGCGTGTCGTTGTCGCCAAACTTGATTTCGTCGGTCACGACAGTGTCGTTCTCATTGATGACTGGCACCACTCCCAGACGCAAGAGGGTCAGCAGCGTGACGCGCGCATTCAAATAGCGCTCGCGATCTGCCAGATCTGCATGAGTGAGTAGTACCTGGGCATTGCGCATACCCTGCTCGCGCAGCTTGGTCTCGTACATCTGGGCAAGACCCATCTGCCCCACCGCTGCAGCGGCCTGCAGTTCATGGATCTCGCTCGGCCTGGTCGTCCAGCCCAAGCGTTTCATGCCCTCGGCAATGGCACCGCTCGAGACCATGATGACCTCGCGGCGCACGCCGCCATCACCTTGCACAAGCGCCGCCAGCTGACGACTCCATTCGCCGATGGCAACTTCATCCAGCCCCTTTCCCTCGTTGGTCACGAGACTGGAGCCGACCTTCACCACGATGCGACGTGCATCGCTCAAAACATTGGAGACCATTTTCTGTGTGTAGTTGGCGCTGGAGCCCGGACTACAGCGCAATGCACTGGCCACGAGCGCAAGCCATTATGAAACGTCAGACGGCTTTCATGGGAATGATGACGGCGCTTTCGACGAATCAAACCCTGTCGTCTTCACCCGGCGCAAAACGAGGATCAAAGCGCGGATCATCATGCACATCCACCTCATCCTTCGACAGGAAACGCGGATCCACTTCTTCTGGCGTGTTCTGCGCCAATTGCTCGGCATGCACATGCTGGAAGATCGTCTTGATCAACGGTTCGCAACCTTCACGGGTAAGCGCGGAAATTTCAAACACCGGACCCTTCCACTTGAAGCGTTTGACGAAATCTTTCACCAGCTTGGCGCGATCCTCTTCGGGCACCATGTCCAGCTTATTGAGAACCAGCCAGCGGGGCTTGCCGTAGAGTTCTGCGTCGTACTTGCGCAGTTCCTCGACGATAGCCTTGGCCTGCTCCACCGGATCGACATTGTCATCAAATGGTGCCACGTCGACGATATGCAGCAGCAGGCGCGTACGCTGCAGATGGCGCAAGAACTGATGGCCCAGTCCGGCTCCTTCCGAGGCACCTTCGATCAACCCGGGAATATCGGCGATCACGAAGCTCTGCTCGGGACCGACGCGCACCACACCCAGATTCGGGTGCAGCGTCGTGAACGGATAGTCGGCAATCTTGGGGCGCGCATTCGACACCGCCGCAATGAAAGTCGACTTGCCCGCATTCGGCATGCCCAGCAGACCCACATCGGCCAGCACCTTCAACTCCAGCTTCAGATTGCGGCGATCACCCGGAAAGCCGGGGGTCTTCTGACGCGGAGCGCGGTTGATCGCGCTCTTGAAACGCAGATTGCCAAAGCCGCCATCGCCGCCCTTGGCAATGGTGATCACCTCGCCCGCGTTAAGCAGCTCGAACAACACCTCGCCTGTCTCGGCATCCGTGATGATCGTGCCCACCGGCATGCGCAGCGTGACATCCTTGCCCGCCACGCCAAACATGTCCGAGCCCTTGCCGTGCTCCCCGCGCTGCGCCTCGTGCCGGCGCGAAAAACGGTAATCAACCAAGGTATTCAGATTCGGATCGGCCACGGCAAATACATGGCCACCACGACCACCGTCACCGCCATCCGGCCCCCCGAATTCCTTGTACTTCTCGTGGCGGAACGACACGCAGCCATTGCCCCCGTCCCCAGCGGCAATGTCAATATAGGCTTCGTCGACGAACTTCATGATGCAGGAGTTTACAAAATCGCCCGTTCCGCACTCGAAGGAAAGGACTTGGGCCCTGAAATCAACTTCAAGGCAAACGCGGCAAAAACACCGCACAGCGGCGCCGGAAGCGCAATTGGCCTTCGATCGCCCAGCCACAATGCCAAGATGGCCCTTCAGGCTAGGCGTCGAAGCCGCAGACAGTACTCTCGTACGGCAAGGCTTCGCAACAACGCATGAAGGGCCATATTGGCACCTCCAAACGACCAACCAATCGAAGCCGGAAGGCTTCGCACAAAACAAGAAAAACCAAAAACAAAAAGCCAAAAACAACAAAGCCCCGACGGATCGGGGCTTGGCTGTGTGTTCAGCGAACAGCTTAAACCGGAGTGATGCTCACGGTGTGCTTGTTCATTGCGCCCTTGTGGCCGAAAGTCACGTGACCATCAACCAGTGCGAACAAAGTGTGATCCTTGCCCTGACCCACGTTCACGCCAGCGTGAATGCGTGTGCCGCGTTGACGAACGATGATCGAGCCAGCGCTGATCAGTTCACCACCGTAAGCCTTGACGCCCAGCATTTTTGGCTTGGAGTCACGACCGTTTCGCGTAGAGCCGCCGCCTTTTTTCTGTGCCATGACCTATCCCCTTAAGCAGCAATAGCGCCGATCAGCAGTTCGGTGAACTGTTGACGGTGACCTTGAGACTTTGCGTAGTGCTTGCGACGACGCAACTTGAAGATGCGCACTTTGTCGTGCTTGCCGTGAGCAACAACCGTTGCTGTCACAGATGCGCCGGACACCAGGGGTGCACCAACCTTGAGTTCTGCGCCGTTGCCGACTGCCAAAACCTGGTCGATCACAATTTCCTGGCCTACGTCCGCAGCAATCTGTTCTACTTTGATTTTTTCGCCAGCAGCAACACGATATTGCTTGCCACCGGTTTTTATGACCGCGTACATGTAAACCTCTTTGATATGAGCTCCGCAAACGAACTTTCGCGGAACCCAAGAGTATACCCTAGTCGGTTGACTGCTGGCAAGCCCTGCCACGATGCCCCGAAAGGCAGCACGCAAGCCTATGGCAAAGTGAGCCGCCAAATCGCCATTTGGTCTGGCACAGAGCACAATCCGCAGGCTTTCATGCTCGACTTATCCCATGCCTCAACAGGAAGGCGATCCGTCCTTCCTATAATTTGAGTCTTTGACAACACTCTGACTGCATCACCTTGGCCGCCAACAACAACAGCACCAGCGCCACACTCGCATTGATCGCCGACGACATGCGTGAAGTGGACAAAGTCATCGCCGCACGCCTCAGCTCCTCGGTGCCGTTGGTGAGCCAGGTCGCTCAGTACATCATTTCAGCTGGCGGCAAGCGCCTGCGCCCCGCCCTGCTGCTGCTGATGTCCGGCGCGCTCGGCTACAAGGACGCACAGCGCTTCAATCTGGCAGCGGTGGTGGAATTCATCCACACCGCAACCCTGTTGCACGACGACGTGGTTGACGAATCCACCCTGCGACGCGGCCGCCCCACCGCCAACGAGAACTTCGGCAATCCGGCCAGCGTTCTGGTGGGCGACTTCCTGTATTCGCGCGCCTTCCAGATGATGGTGGACACGAATAACATGCGCGTCATGCACATCCTTGCCGAGGCGACGAACATCATCGCCGAGGGCGAAGTGCAGCAGCTCATGAACACCCACGATGCATCACTGTCCGAAGCCGCCTATCTGAATGTGATCCGCTCCAAGACCGCCAAGCTGTTCGAAGCCAGCGCGCGCCTCGCGCCCGTGCTTGCAGGCAGTTCCCCCAACGTGGAGAAGGCCTGCGCGGCCTACGGGCAGGCGATCGGCACCGCATTCCAAGTGATCGACGATGTGCTCGACTACGACGGCGATGCCGCTGAGATGGGCAAGAATCTCGGCGATGATCTCCGCGAGGGCAAGGTCACGCTGCCCCTCATCATCGCCATGCAACGCGGCAACGCCGATCAATGTGCGCTGATCAGAAACGCCATCGAAGTGGGCGAAGCCGACAATCTAGCTGCAGTGATAGAGATCGTGAAAACCACGGGCGCGCTTGACGCCACCCGCGATGCCGCCGCCTCTCAAGCCCGACTCGCCATTGATGCCATTTCCACCCTTCAGGCCAATGCCTACACAGACGGACTGCTAAAATTGGCAGGTTCGTTGCTTGGTCGACGCATCTGATTTCCAAGCAGCGAAGCCGCACCATCGGGGTGTAGCTTAGCCTGGTAGAGCGCTACGTTCGGGACGTAGAGGCCGGAGGTTCGAATCCTCTCACCCCGACCACAATTCAAGAGCCAGAGCAGCCACTTGCTGTTCTGGCTCTTTTCGTTGGGGAATTCAACTTGTGCGGATCAGCACCATGTCACGGAAAAACCGCCACTGTAAATGCGCCCGCCATCGGCGTTGCGCAACAGAATCCGCCTTCGCCTGTTAACAATTACCAACTGAATCCCGACGGTCTCGACGAACGCACCATGGATTTTGGTGAGGCGAAACATCTCTAGTCGCGCCATCACCCCCTTCGGAAGGGATAACATGCAGTCGTACCAAAACGGCAATAATTTGTTTGAAATCAACGAACTACAATCATATAAAACGCAAAACTGCACGAACACCCGTTTCGAATCTCTTTGAGTTCTTGACGCCGCACAATCGGCCCAAGCTCGCTGTACAGCTTGTTGCGAATCAGCGATGATAGGATCGTCCTTCCTTTCCACGACACAAATCAATTGCATTCATGGCCGCTGTTGATACCGCCCCCAAAAGCGTGACCCCCATCGTTCTGCCAGGACTGGCCAGAACATTGATGTCTGCTGGGAAACTTGATCAGAAGGCCGCAGAAGACATCGCCAAGAAGGTGCAGGGCTCGAAGTCCGCCTTCATCGCGGAACTGATCAACTCGGGAATCATTACCGCCGCCGAGCTGGCACATACGGTTTCAAGCGTTTTCGGAGCCCCGTTGATCGATGTCGACGCACTGGACACCATGCGTCTGCCACAGGACGCACTCGACGCCAAAATCTGCCTGAACTATCGTGTCGCGGTACTGAACAAGCGCGGCAATCGTCTCATCATTGCAACAGCCGACCCGACCGACCACGAGGCGGCCGAGCAGATCAAGTTCACGACCCAGATGGGCGTCGACTGGATCATTGCTGAGTACGATAAGCTTGGCAAGTTCGTAGAGAAGATCACCAAAGGTGCCTCAGAGGCCTTGGACAGCATCGTGTCAGGTGGAGATTTCGAGTTCGGCGACGTCCCGGTCGAAGTGGCGGAGGATTCGCAGGACGTCGGACAGAACGACGTCGAAGACGCTCCCATCGTCAAATTTCTGCAGAAGATGCTGATCGACGCATTCAACATGCGCGCATCCGACCTACATTTCGAACCCTATGAACACACCTACCGCGTGCGTTTTCGCATCGATGGTGAATTGCGGGAAATCTCCAGCCCACCGCCAGCCATCAAGGAAAAGCTGGCCTCACGCATCAAGGTGATCTCGCGCCTCGATATTTCAGAAAAGCGTGTGCCACAGGACGGCCGAATGAAGCTCAAGATCGGGGCCGATCGTGTGATCGATTTCCGTGTGAGCACTTTGCCGACGTTGTTTGGCGAGAAGATCGTGATCCGTATTCTGGACCCCAGCAGCGCCAAGCTCGGCATTGAGGCCCTCGGCTACGAACCCGAGGAAAAGGCACGCCTGCTCACAGCCATCGGCCGCCCCTACGGCATGATTCTGGTCACCGGCCCCACTGGCTCTGGCAAGACCGTGTCGCTCTACACCTGCCTGAACCTGCTCAACAAACCCGGAGTAAACATTTCGACGGCGGAAGACCCGTCCGAAATCAACTTGCCAGGCGTGAATCAGGTCAACGTCAATGAAAAGGCGGGGATGAACTTCGCGGTCGCACTCAAGGCGTTTCTGCGTCAGGATCCGGACATCATCATGGTCGGTGAAATCCGTGACCTGGAAACGGCGGACATCGCCATCAAGGCCGCTCAGACCGGTCACTTGGTGCTTTCCACGCTGCACACGAACGATGCGCCCACCACGTTGACGCGGATGCGCAACATGGGGATTGCGCCATTCAACATCGCGTCGAGCGTGATTCTGATCACCGCTCAGCGTCTTGCTCGCCGCCTTTGCCCCAATTGCAAGGAGCCAGCCGACATCCCGCACGAAGCGCTGGTGGACGCCGGATATCTAGAAGAAGAGATCGATGGTTCCTGGGTGACCTACAAGCCCGTGGGCTGCAGCGCCTGCAACAACGGCTACAAGGGCCGGGTCGGCATCTACGAGGTGATGCCGATCTCGGAAGAAATGCAACGCATCATTCTTCGCGATGGCAGCGCATTGGAGATCGCCAAACAGGCGCGCCTGGAGGGCGTGCGTTCGCTGCGCACCTCTGGCCTGTACAAGGCCCGAACCGGCATGACTTCGCTGGAAGAAGTTCTGGCCTGCACCAACGAATAATAAAACTGAGGAAAGCATCGACACGGTATGGCAACTGCAGCATCGAGGGGAATCAAGGACTTTGTCTACGAGTGGGAAGGCAAGGACCGCGGTGGCAAGGTCGTGCGCGGCGAAATTCGTGCGGCTGGAGAAAATCAGGTCAAGGCCACGCTGCGCCGTCAGGGTGTACTGGCCACCAAGATCAAGAAGCGCCGCATGCGCTCGGGCAAGAAGATCAAGCCCAAGGATATTGCGCTCTTCACCCGCCAGATGGCGACCATGATGAAGGCCGGCGTGCCGCTGCTGCAGGCCTTCGACATCGTCGGTCGCGGCAACACCAACCCCAGCGTGACCAAGCTGCTCAACGACATCCGCGGCGATGTGGAGACGGGCACGTCGCTGAACTCCGCCTTCCGCAAGTTCCCGATGTATTTCGACAGCCTCTACTGCAACCTGGTAGAGGCCGGCGAACAGGCCGGTATTCTGGAAGCGCTGCTGGATCGTCTTGCAACCTACATGGAAAAGACGGAGGCGATCAAGTCGAAGATCCGCTCCGCTCTGATGTATCCCTGTGCAGTGATCGTGGTGGCCTTCGTCGTGGTGACCGTCATCATGATTTTCGTGATCCCGGCCTTCAAGGAAGTTTTCACTTCGTTCGGAGCCGACCTGCCAGCCCCCACCTTGATCGTGATGGGTATCAGTGAGTTCTTTGTAGCCTATTGGTGGCTGATCTTCGGCGTCATCGGCGGCGGCGGATACTTCTTCATGCAGGCATGGAAACGCAGCGAAAAAATGCAGCGCTTCATGGATCGCGCGCTGCTCAAGATGCCGATCTTCGGTGATCTGATCAACAAGTCCTGCATCGCACGCTGGACACGAACGCTCTCCACCATGTTCGCTGCAGGTGTTCCGCTAGTGGAAGCGCTGGATTCAGTGGGTGGTGCCTCCGGCAACTCGGTGTACAGCGAAGCCACGACCAAGATCCAGAACGAGGTCTCGACCGGTACCAGCCTGACCAATGCCATGACGAACGCGAACGTGTTTCCGTCAATGGTGATCCAGATGGTGGCCATCGGTGAAGAATCGGGTTCCATCGACCACATGCTGGGCAAGTCAGCCGACTTCTATGAAGCCGAGGTGGACGAAATGGTAGCGGGCCTCTCCAGCCTGATGGAGCCAATCATCATCGTGTTCCTCGGCACATTGATCGGTGGTATCGTGGTGTCCATGTACCTCCCCATCTTCAAGCTGGGTCAGGTGGTTTGATGTTTGGTGTGGATTGGATGGATGCCGTTGCCATCGGCATTCTTGGTTTGCTGATCGGCAGTTTTCTGAATGTAGTGATTCACCGTGTGCCAGTGATGATGGAGCGGGATTGGGTCCAGGAGATTCTGCTGTTCGCTGCAGACAAAGGCTTCAAGGTCACCAACGACAAGGACGAAGTTCTGCAAGCGAAGGAAGAAAAGGTGTTCAGTCTCATCGGCTGGATTTCTGGACTGGGCAAAAAGCAGACAGAACCCGTCGATGACGACAAGTTCAACCTCATGACCCCCGCTTCGCGCTGCCCGCATTGCGGCCATGCGATTCGCTGGTACGAGAACATTCCCGTGGTGAGTTATCTCGCGTTGGGCGGTAAATGCTCTGGCTGCAAGGCCCGCATCAGTCCTCGCTACCCACTTGTGGAACTGGTCACGGGCGCCTTCTTCTATCTGTGCACCACAAAATGGGGATGGTCGATGACGACGCTGATGTGGTGCGGCTTCTCGGCCACCATCATTGCATTGGCCATGATCGACTGGGATACGACTTTCCTGCCCGACAGCATCACGCTGCCGCTCGTCTGGGCCGGGTTGATTGGTTCGGCAATGCACTGGCTGCCGGTGCCGTTGATGGACTCCGTGTTCGGCGCAGCTGCCGGATATCTATCGCTCTGGCTGGTTTACTGGGCCTTCAAGCTCGTCACGGGCAAGGAAGGCATGGGTTATGGCGACTTCAAGCTGTTTGCGGCACTTGGTGCGTGGTTCGGCTGGACAGCACTCGTACCGATCATCCTCATGGCCTCCGTCATCGGCGCCATCGTCGGCCTTGGCATGAAAATGGTGAGCTCGCTGCGCGAAGGGAAGTATGTGCCGTTCGGCCCCTTTCTGGCGCTTGGTGGACTGACGGCGATGAGCTTTGGACCGCAGCGCATTCTGCAGGCCGTGTTCTCCGTCCTCGGACTTCCTCAGGGCTGAGTCCGATATGACACGGCTCAAGCGAACCAGCCTGCACATCGGACTCACCGGTGGCATCGGCAGTGGCAAAAGCACCGTGGGCGGCATGCTGCGTGATCTTGGTGCTGCGCTCATCGATGCTGACCAGAATGCACGTGCAGTGACTGCCGCTGGTGGCGTGGCCGTTCCGCAGATCCGCGACATGTTCGGCGATGAATTCGTGGATGCATCGGGCGCTCTGGATCGTGCCCGCATGCGCGATCTGGTGTTCAAGGACGCCAGCGCCAAAGGGCGACTCGAAGCCATCGTCCATCCGCTCGTTGGCCAGGCCACTTGGGCAGCCGCCGCTGCGGCTGCCCAAGCCGGAATTCGTGTCATCGTGTTCGACATCCCATTGCTGGTGGAGTCTCGCCATTGGCCATCGCAACTCGACCAAGTCATCGTCGTCGATTGCACGCGCGAGACTCAGATTGCACGGGTACAACAGCGCAACGGACTAGGGCGGGATGCCATCGAAGCCATCATCGCGGCTCAGGCCAATCGACAACAGCGCAGGGCCGCTGCGGACTGGGTGATTTTTAACGATGGGTTGTCTTTGTTAGATCTGCAAACAAAAGCTCGCGAGATCGCTGACCAGTTCGGGCTATGATGTGCCCCAAAGTGCTGATACAAATCAATCATCCAGCACCATTTGAGCAGAAGAAACCCGAGAAGCCCGCAGCGTGATTCTCTACGAATATCCTTTCAACGAACGCCTGAGAACCTACTTACGGTTGGAGCAGTTGTTTCGCCGCCTTGGCGAACTGATCCCGCGCGCACATCCTCTGGACCATCATTTTGCTCTGGTCACCATCTTCGAGATCATGGACGTGGCCGCCCGTGCCGACCTCAAAACCGATGTGCTCAAGGATCTCGACAAGCAGAAGCTGGTGCTTGACTCCTACCGTGGCAACCCCTCCATTTCCGAGCGTGTTCTCGATGGCTTCGTGAAGCAACTTGACGGTTGCTTCAGTGATCTCAATGCGCAGAACGGCAAGACGGGTCAATCGCTCACCGACAACGAGTGGCTGATGAGCATCCGCAGCCGCGTGGGCATTCCGGGCGGCACCTGCAGCTTTGACCTGCCCGCTTATCACGCGTGGCGCAATCTGCCACCAGAAAAGCGCCATCGTGATCTGGAAGATTGGTCCCACTCACTGGCACCGCTGGCCGAGTCAGTCCTCCTGCTGCTGCGGTTGATGCGCGACTCCGGCATGCCGCAAAAAGTCGTGACTACACGGGGACAGTTTCAACAGACTCTCCCGCATGGTCGCACATTCAATCTGCTGCGCCTGCGCATCGATCCCGCATTCAAGCTGATTCCCGAAATCAGTGGCAATCGTCTGTTGGTTTCTGTACGAATGATGCAACAAGACGAAAACGGCAAGCTGTTGCCGGCCACGGAAGATGCCAGCTTCGAATTGACGCTGTGCACCTGATGGGAGCGAACGTCAAAACACCATGAGCCAGAATGAATCCGCATCGGGCAGCGCCCCGAAGCAAGTGAAATGCCCCACCTGTGGTGGCCCAAGTCTATACAGCCCAGCCAACCGCTTTCGCCCGTTCTGCAGCGAGCGCTGCAAGATGATCGACTTGGGCGCGTGGGGGAACGAGGACTTCCGTGTTCCTGCCGAAGCACCGCCCGAAGACAATATCTACGGCGACCCCAAGCTCGAGCCCTGATCAGCCGATCACCGATGGATCGAAGGTCTGCCCACGCTCCTCAGCAAACCATTCGAGCACCGGAACCGCTCCGGGCAGGATCGGTTTGACCATCGGCGGCCAGTCCTGCCAGGCCATGTTCTGACCTTCGCGCATCTCGAACTCACCCTGCCAGTCGTAGACCTTGCACCAGTGCAGGCGCACAAGCGCATGGGGATAATCGTGCTCGGTCACCTTCCAGATGCTGGCCGCACCAATCGTGATGCCGAGCTCTTCCTGCAGCTCGCGGCGCAGCGCCTGTTCCACGGTCTCACCCGCCTCCAGCTTGCCGCCCGGGAACTCCCAGTAGCCCGCATAGGGCTTACCTTCGGGGCGTGATGTGAACAACATCGAGCCATCGCGCTTGAGCAGAATGCCGACTGCTACCTCGGTGTGCTTGCGCGCCGCGTCTGTCATCGGATCAACCATTGGCGTACTGCCCCGCGAAGTCACGCGCGAACTGCGAGGCCACGCGGCCGCTGCGCGAGCCGCGCTCAAGCGCCCAGACCAACGCCTGCGGGCGCGCTTCAACAATCGCAGCCTCCGGCACGCCAAGCGAGCGCAGCCACTGCGCCGTAATGGTGAGGTACTCCTCCTGGCTGAACGGGTAGAAACTCACCCAGAGTCCGAAGCGCTCGGACAGTGAGATCTTCTCTTCCACCGCCTCGCCCGGATGCACCTCGCCATCGGCCGTGTGTTTGTAGCTCAGGTTTTCCTGCATGTACTCGGGCAGCAGATGACGGCGGTTGCTGGTCGCGTAGATCAACACATTGGGCGTCGATGCGGCGACCGAGCCATCCAGAATCGACTTGAGCGCTTTGTAGCTCGCTTCACCGTCCTCGAAACTCAGGTCGTCGCAGAAGACGACGAACTTTTCGGGGCGACTCGACACCACTTCCACGATGTCCGGCAGATCCACGAGATCGGCCTTGTCCACTTCGATCAGGCGCAGGCCCTTGCCTGCATAGGCGTTCAGGCAGGCCTTGATCAGCGATGACTTGCCGGTGCCGCGCGCGCCGGTCAGCAGCACGTTGTTGGCGGGTTTGCCGTCTACGAACTGCTGTGTGTTGCGCTGGATCTTCTCCTTCTGCCCGTCGATTTCCTTCAGGTCATCAAGGCCCTGGGTCGATAGGTGGCGCACCGGCTCCAGAACGCCGTGACCGCTGCTGCGCTTGCGATAACGAAAGGCCAGCGATGCCCCCCAGTCGGGCTCCGACATGGGTTTGGGCAGCACGGATTCGATCCGTTCAATCAGTTGTTCCGCTCGTTGCAGCAAGCGTTCAAAGGCTTCGTTCATGTCTCTTCCGTCAATCAGTCTCAGGTGCTTCAGGAGCGGTAGTCGGCGTTGATGGTCACGTATTCGTGGCTCAAATCGCAGGTCCACACGGTGTCCGCCGCATGGCCGCGGCCAAGCTTCACGCGCACGGTGATCTCGGTCTGCTTCATCACGCGCTGCCCGTCTTCTTCACGGTACTCGGGGTTGCGGCCGCCCTGCTTGGCGACATGCACGTCGTCCAGATACAGATCGATGCCGCTCTGGTCCAGATCATCGATGCCGGCATAACCCACAGCCGCCAGGATGCGACCGAGGTTCGGGTCGCTGGCGAAGAAGGCCGTCTTGACCAAAGGTGAGTGCGCAATCGCATAAGCCACAAGGCGGCATTCGTCGCCCGTCTTGCCACCCTCCACCTGGATGGTGATGAACTTGGTTGCACCTTCACCATCACGCACAATGGCTTGCGACAGTTTCTGCGCCACGTCCAGCAGCGCCGCCTTGAGCACCTTGCCATCGGCACTGTCCATCGACGTGACTTCGGCATTGCCTGCCTTCTGTGTGGCGATCAACACGAACGAATCATTGGTCGAGGTGTCGCCGTCAATGGTCACGCGGTTGAACGACTGGTCAGCCAGATCACGCACCAGATCCTTGAGCAGAGCCGGAGCGATGTTCGCATCGGTCGCGACGAAGCTCAGCATGGTCGCCATGTTCGGGCGGATCATGCCCGCGCCCTTGGAGATGCCGGTCACCGATACGGTTTTGCCCGACAGTTGCACCTGAATGCTGAAGGCCTTGGGGACGGTGTCCGTGGTCATGATGCCGGAGGCGGCATTGCCCCAGTTGCTCGGTGCTGCAGCCGCGATGGCGGCAGGCAAGCCGGCGACGATGCGCTCGACCGGCAGCGGCTCCATGATCACGCCGGTCGAGAACGGCAGGATCTGCGCGGCGGAAATACCCAGCTCCTTGGCGAGAGCGTCGCAGGTCGCATTGGCGCGCGCGAGGCCGTCTGCACCGGTACCGGCGTTGGCGTTGCCGGTGTTGATCACCATGGCGCGGATGTCCGTGCCCTTGGCCAGATGCTCGCGGCAGATCTGTACTGGAGCCGCACAGAAACGGTTCTTGGTGAACACACCCGCGACGGCGGCCCCTTCGTCGAGCAGGAACACGGTCAGGTCCTTGCGATTGGCCTTGCGCACACCCGCCTCGGTCACGCCAATGCGCACACCGGCGATGGGGTGCAGAGCGGCTGGATCAGGGGCGGAAAGGTTCACTGGCATACAACGGTGTCCTTGAAAAATTTAAAATTGGTCGGTCGGTCAGTCGGACTGATCGGCGTCCGCATCGGGTGCGGAGCGAAACCATGATGCTACAAGCAAAAACACGGGCATGAAGCCCGTGTTGTTCTTTGTAGAGCAGATCAGGCCAGTTTGCCGTGACACTGCTTGTACTTCTTGCCGCTGCCGCAGGGGCAGGGATCGTTGCGGCTGATGCGCAGGCCTTCGTATTCGGACGGCAGCGGCTGCAATTCAGGATCATCACCAGGATCGCCCAGATCGGAGCTGCCATGGTAGATCGCTCCGTCGAGTCGATCACCCTGATGCTCCAGCGCCTGCGAAGCCTCATCGAGTTGCTCGTTGGAGCGGATCTGCACCGTCATCAGCGTGCGCGTCACCGAATTTTTCACCGAATCGATCAGTTGACGGAACAGCTCGAAGGCTTCGCGCTTGTATTCCTGCTTTGGCTGCTTCTGCGCATAACCGCGCAGGTGAATGCCCTTGCGCAGGTAATCGAGCGCGGAGAGATGGTCACGCCAGTTCGAATCGAAGCTCTGCAGCAGCACCGCGCGTTCGAAGTTGTTGAACTGTTCCTTGCCGACCATCGCCACCTTGGCGTCGAATTGCTCGCGCGCGGCAGCCAGTACCTTCTCGAGGATTTCCTCGTCGGTCATGCTGTCCGAGCCCTGCACTGCTTCCTGCAGCGGCAGCTCGATCTGCCAGTCACCAGCCAGCGCCTTCTCGAGACCCGGCAGGTCCCACTGTTCTTCGACCGATTCAGCGGGCACATACTGGCGCACGACATCCGTGAAGACATCGTCACGCATGACGGCGATCAGACCCGAGAGGTCTTCGGCGTCGATGATGTCATTGCGCTGCTGGTAGATGACCTTGCGCTGATCATTGGAGACATCGTCGTACTCGAGCAATTGCTTGCGGACATCGAAGTTGCGTGCTTCGACCTTGCGCTGAGCGGATTCGATGCTGCGCGTGACGATACCGGCTTCGATGGCTTCCCCATCGGGCATCTTCAGGCGATCCATGATGGCCTTGACGCGGTCGCCCGCGAAGATGCGCATGAGCTGGTCGTCCAGGCTCAGATAGAAGCGCGAAGATCCTGGGTCACCCTGACGACCCGACCGGCCGCGCAGCTGGTTGTCGATGCGGCGCGATTCGTGACGCTCGGTCGCGATGATGCGCAGACCACCCAAAGCCGCGACCTTGTCGTGATCGACCTTCCACTCATCGCGCAATTGCTGAATGCGCGCGGCACGCGCGCCCTCATCCAGCGACTCGTCGGCCTCGACCGCAGAAATCGCTTTCTCAATGTTGCCGCCCAGCACGATGTCGGTACCGCGACCTGCCATGTTCGTGGCGATCGTGATCATGCCGGGACGGCCGGCCTGCGCGACAATATCGGCTTCGCGGGCGTGCTGTTTGGCGTTCAGCACCTGGTGGGGCAGATTCTCGCGATTGAGCAACTCGTCGATGATTTCCGAGTTCTCGATGGAGGTCGTACCCACGAGCACTGGCTGGCCACGGCCATAGCACTCGCGGATGTCGGCAATCGCAGCGTCGTACTTCTCACGCGTCGTCTTGTAGACGCGGTCAAGCTGGTCGTCACGCTTGCTCGGGCGGTTCGGCGGAACCACTACGGTTTCAAGACCGTAGATTTCCTGGAATTCGTAGGCTTCGGTGTCGGCTGTACCGGTCATGCCCGAGAGCTTGTTGTACAGGCGGAAATAGTTCTGGAAGGTGATCGAGGCGAGCGTCTGGTTCTCGGCCTGGATTTCCACGCCTTCCTTGGCTTCCACAGCCTGATGCAGACCATCGCTCCAGCGACGACCGGACATCAGACGGCCCGTGAATTCGTCTACGATCACGATCTCGCCGTTCTGCACGACGTAGTGCTGATCACGGTGATACAGATGATTGGCGCGCAGCGCAGCGTAAAGATGGTGCACCAGCGAGATGTTGGCCGGATCGTAGAGCGATGCCCCTTCCGCAATCAGACCTGCCTGCGCCAGCAACTGCTCGGCACGCTCATGGCCTTCTTCGGTCAGGAACACCTGCTGCGTCTTTTCATCCAGGGTGAAGTCGCCCGCCTTGATCACGCCCTCGCCCGTGCGTGGGTCGGCTTCGCCTTCCTGGCGCGTGAGCGTGGGAACGATCTTGTTCATCTCCACGTACATGGCCGTGTGGTCTTCGGCCTGACCGCTGATGATCAGTGGCGTGCGGGCCTCGTCGATCAGGATCGAGTCCACTTCGTCGACGATGGCGAAGTTAAGGCCGCGCTGCACACGCTCACGGCCTTCGTAGACCATGTTGTCGCGCAGGTAGTCGAAACCGTATTCGTTGTTCGTTCCGTAGGTGATATCGGAACCGTAGGCAGCCTGCTTGTCCTCGCGCGGCATCTGCGGCAGGTTGATGCCCACCGACAGGCCGAGGAACGTGTAGAGACGACCCATCCAGGTTGCGTCGCGATTGGCAAGGTAGTCGTTGACCGTCACCACGTGCACGCCATGGCCGGACAGCGCATTCAGATAGACCGGCAGCGTTGCCGTGAGCGTCTTGCCTTCACCGGTGCGCATTTCGGCGATCTTGCCGTAATGCAGCGCCATGCCGCCGAGCAGCTGCACGTCAAAATGGCGCATCTTCATAACGCGCTTGGAACCCTCACGCACCACGGCAAAGGCTTCGGGCAACAGGTCATCCAGCGACTCGCCCTTGGCGACGCGATCCTTGAATTCCTGTGTTTTGCCACGCAGTTCGTCGTCGCTCAGCTTCTCGAACTGAGGCTCAAGTGCATTGATACGAACAACCGTTTTGCGATACGTTTTAAGCAGCCGGTCATTGCGGCTGCCAAATAATTTGGTGAGAAAGTTGGTGGCCATGCAAACAGGACCGCCGGGCACACACAACGCGCACCAGGCGACCGTAATCCCTAAGACTAATTGGTATCAGATGGGGCCGGTTCCGGAATTTGCAACAGATGTATGTACTGTTATTTGCCTCCGGACACGGGGGCTCGTGCCGCAGATTCTACCCGTGCGCCGTGGATCGCCCTTCACAAAGTCCAGCTACTCTGACAAGGATGTGGATTTGAGCCCATTTGGCGACGCGCGCGAGCCACGCCACCCTCAATGGAGAGCGCACAAGACACTTGAACGCAGTCGATGATCACCGCTCGATAATGGCGGACAAACCTCGTTCTTTTGTACAGAGTCCACTCACATGCATCGACGCCACGAATCCATCCCACTCCTGCAGGCAGCCCAGCAGTCTCCGACCCTGGCGCAGCTGGCAAGGCTGACCCGCGACTCGAGCGCCCGACTCAAAGCCATTGAGCCACTGATCCCGCCGGGCATGCGCGCGTTGATTCAGGCCGGACCCATCGAAGGCTCGACCTGGTGCTTGCTCGTCAAGGGAAATGCAGCCGCATCCAAGTTAAGACAACTGCTGCCGTCGTTTGAGGCGCACTTGCGGACCAAGGGCTGGGATGTGCAACACATTCGCGTCAGGATCCAGACACGAACGGAGAGCTGAAGATTTCGTCGCTGCAGACATGAAAAAACCCGCCGAAGCGGGTTTTTTGTTTTGGTGCGGTTGTCGGACTCCAACAAATTCATAACCACATGAATTTATTGAGATTTTACAAAAACAACCTCACCGGGATACAAATAAGGATACAAACATGGAAAGACATGTATGCCAACTCCCCTAGTCATCTCCACTTTTCGGCAAGCGTCTCCAGCTCAACAAAAAGTTGGGGCTTGCCATATTTCCTGCGCAGCTCACACACATACGGCTTCAGAGCATCCCAATCTCGAATAAGGTTGCTCCGCTTCATGCGCTTGTAGATCTCTTCATCGAACGCACCCGTGTGTATACCTGTTGACACGTACTCGTAATTATTCAACACACGCAGCTTTAACAAAAATCAACAAATCAAACGAATTCAAAGCGGCCCTAAACCCAGCATCCATGCGGGTTAGCGGGCCGTTTTGCTGTCATCCGTTTGATTAACAAATTCATACGGGGGAAATTTTCTGCGCGTGCGGAACAGCGGGGTTTCCAGCGAGGTCGCCCCTCCAAACTTCTTGCCGCCGCCCCAGAACACTCAACGCCTCATGTTCGGAACATGCTGTTCCTTGTTCCAAATCGGTCTGAATTTTTGGATAAGTGCACGTTCCTCAACCTCGCACATTGAAATATCTGCTTCGCCGAAAAGTGAGATCACTCCGGCCTTTCTCGCCCATATTTCGTAGCGCTTTCCTGTCTTTATACCGTTGGATATGTTTGCCGCATGTTTAATGCCGGTGGCGCTTCCACCAGAGAATCCCGCTGTGTGTTGCCCACAACGTCTTGCAAGCGTGCTGCCAGCCTTGCCAACGTAGACTACGCGGCTCACGTCGCCGTCTATTTCAAGCCAAAGGTAGACCCATCCATGCTCCCCTTGCTTCATGCTTAGTGCGAACCGTGGGTAGACATCCAGGCCAAGAACCAAGTCACCAACTTTTAAAAACTCAAGCTCCAACATCGATTGAATGAGATTCATATTTTCTTTTGAGTCATGTCGTAACTTACGAGAGTTGACGAATTCTATGTTTGCGTGCGATGTGGAATGGCGTGGTTTGACGCATGGTTCGCCCAGCGGGGCTTTGTCCCCGTACGATGCTTCTGCCCAAAAAAAGTATTCCATTTCGCGGTTGAGCGCACGGCGAGAACAGACCGGTTTCTATTGGCGACCCCAAAATTGATGCTACGTCCCCCGCTGCCCTCCAGATTTCTTTGCAGCAAGCAGTTCAAAGGATGAGACAGGGCGGTCTGTAACGACGTCGTTGTCGCAATGTTCTGCACCACCAGCCCAATGCAAAAGCGGGCACATGGCCCGCTGCTGAGTTCCTGCTGATGTTGTTGCTATGAGCCTGCTGTCGCTGCATCTGGTGTTTGCAGCATCTCACGCAAGGCCCGGATTGCACGGTCGGTCATGTCGTTGGTCATCTCCACATGTTGAGGGCAGTCCTCGGCGGGGAAGAAACCGCGCATGACCTGCTCACATGCTTGATGCCATTCGCGTGCGGTCAAGGTGCTGGCGTGCTTGGCGACGACGGCAGACAGATCAGCAATCAGATCGTTCATGGTTTCCCTTTCAATTGTTTCGAGCTGATGCTCGTTGCAGTTCATTGAGCTGGAATTTCAGTTCAGCAATATGGCTGTAGGCGTCACGCACCACAATTCCCAACGCCGTCAGTGTCTGCACGATGGCAGGCGATGCCGGATCGTTCTTGACGGCCTTGGCGACATCAGCGAGTACGTTGTCAGCCATCAAGCGATGGATTGCCACGGCACTGCGGCCACTGCCAAGACGCTTCACCTCATCGATCACGGCATCTGCATTGGCCGGTACGCTGACGAGGCTCAGCTCGTGGATCTCGAAGCGCTTGAACCTAACGCCACCAGAGCGCATGTTCTCGGAGTCTAGAGAGCGGAAGCCGATGGACACGCCCTTGACGATGCCAGTACGCACCGCGTCCCATGCCTCGTTGACGCGATCACGCAATGGGCCTTGTGACAGGTCGGCGTCCTTGGGCAGCTTGGCAGTGAAGCGGATACCCTGCGCAGTAGGCTTGTGAAGCTCTACCGTCCCCACAGGCTCATCGTGCTTGTGCGCCCACAGCAGGGGAATAGGGTTCTTGAACTGTGCGCCCAGCGATTCCACGATGTCACCCACGCGGTCAGGCTCGGGGGTAGTGGCAATGCCTCTGATGATGCGCTGCTCCACGTCAATCGTCTTGACGTTCAGAAGGCAATAGGCTCGCTTCATTTACCACCTCCTACCGCGCTTCGGATGCGGTCTACAAGGGTTGCAGGTTTGGCATCCTGCCGCGCCTTGACGTCGGCCAGTTCTTGCTGGAGCGTGGTGATCTGGTCTTGCAGCGGCTTGACGGCCTTCTCGATCTGGAGTTCGATGAAGCGGGGCAAACCGCGCATTGCGTCGTCAGGTGTCATGCTCATTACCACAGCCCTCCAGAGATGTAGGAAGCAGAGCCTGCACGCGCTTTCCAGCCCCGATGCAGAACACCCTTGATCGCCGTGCATTCCGTCTGGAACATGCTCACATAGCTGGTCGCCGCTGGTGGGTCGTCCGGAGTGTCGGACATCTGCAAAGTGGCGTTGCGGGCGAGTGAGATTTCAGCGCGGGCATCACCGCTGACGAGAACACCGCTCTGGTCAATCAGCCCCAGATAGCCGGTTGCCGATTCGCTGGTGATGACTGGCAGTTTCAGCAGTTCGCCACCATCCACACCGATATTCGGAAACGCTGGAGCGCCACCAGTACCGCGCATCCCTGCCAACTTGAGGGCAGACTCGGGCGTCATGATCCACGCACCATCACGCAGCTTGCCACCGGCAGCAATCAGCAGGTCAATGGCCTTTTGCAGGTCAGCATCCACGTTCGCCAAAGATGTACCGGCAGAGACTGCTGTCGGCGCTGCGTTCATGATCGAACCCGCCACGACTGGCGAGAAGAATGTCGCATCCTCCGCCTCACCGACTGCCAAGGCCAGATCAGCAGTAAGAGCTTCGTCCGTGCCCGGAATGCTGTTGTTCAGCAGTTCATTCGTCACGACGCTGATACCGCCTACCTTGATCGGGATGACCTGAATGCCGTTCATGTCGGCGCGGCTCACAGGAATGAGCTTGCGTTCGTTCACCGGATAGGCTTTTGTACCGGTGCCAAATGCGATGGTGTTCACGCGGCTGGGCACCTTGCGGGCACGCTCCAGACGGCTCAGGATCGCACGGGGGCGCAGTGCCATCATGAAATCTGCCCCCACATCAGTTTGCGGAATATCGGCCAGCGTAGAGCTACCTACAGCGGCTTTTATCTGAGAAATGATCGCGGATTTGTCAATCCAGTTTTGCGCCTCAGCATAGGCTTCTGCGGCGGCTGTCTGTCCCTCAGCCAGCGCAATGCTGCGGATGTAGCGGCCTGCGGTACGGCCAATAGATTTGTTGGTTTCCATCATGGATAAAAAGAGTTGTTGACGCCTTAGTCTCTGGCGCATTGAGAGTTCTGTCGCTCATCGTCGATGAGGCTATCGACCACCTCACGGGCAAGAACTTCGGGCTTCCGATGTGAGCCACGCGGGGCAGACACACGCCAGTAATCCCGGGCGATGTCGCCGCCCTCGCGCAGCCATGACAAGCCGCCACCGGCCATGAAAAGGCATGCCTCCCGACTGGGCAGTTCTCCACGCATCAACGCCCGGAAGGCTTCGGCCAGAAGGGCAATGCGCCCCTCACGACTGAAATCGCTGGGGATGCGGTTTCTGTTGAATGGGTCGTTCAGCATCCGGCCCCTTTCGCACTGGCTTGCTGGTACACCGTCCACAGCCCCGCGCCAGCCGCGCAGCGTTCGCCATACCCGGCGCCACGGCCAGCAGCGATGCAATCAGCGCAGCCGATGTGATGCATGTAATAGCTCGTGGATCGCTCACGCCAGCGGGTCTGTTCTTTCCAGACATCGAGCCCGCGTTCATGGGCGTCAATCTCAGCCTCCAGCAGCTTCGCCAGCTCGTCCTTGTGGCTGCGGATCAGCGTGCGCAGTTCGTCGTTCAGCAGCGTTGCGGGCTTGACCTTGATCGTGTGTTCCGAGGTCAAGTTCAGTTGCAAACCAGCATCGCGGAGAGTCTCCAAAATGGCGGCGGCGGTCATCAGAACTCCTCATCGCTGTCAACGTCAGCGGCAGTTTCCGTCTTCACGTCACTGGCGTTTTCTGC
This sequence comes from Diaphorobacter sp. HDW4A, assembly GCF_011305995.1. Classification (GTDB taxonomy): domain Bacteria; phylum Pseudomonadota; class Gammaproteobacteria; order Burkholderiales; family Burkholderiaceae_C; genus Diaphorobacter_A. Next base: position 3,764,066 of record NZ_CP049910.1, read on the forward strand.
CGAAGATGCCCCGAAGGTGCCCAAGATGCCCTGTTTTAAAAGTTGGGCACCTTGGGCATCTTCGAGGGCATCTTCGGTTTCACCCACTGCCGCGAGCCATTCGGTTTTGGGGATAAATCCGTCCGGCAGTGACCAGTACCAACCATCCCCAACCCCACCTTTGCGCGGCTTGACTCCCATCTTCTCGCGCACCGTCCGAACCTGCTTTTTGCTGTAGCCCATGCCGACAATTGCTGCTTCAACTTGCTTGCTCTGGCGACAACCGTCCTTGAGTTCCGCCCACATGAGCATCGGCAAATCCGTCTTCCCTGCGGCGACTTCTTCAATCTCCTCGTCGGGGTCTGTCAGTAGGTCACGCGCACTGCCTTGCACCGCCTTGCCCCACGCGATACGGGATGCTTGAATGCCCGGAAGCGGCTCGCTCTGCTCAAGGTGGTATTCAAAGCCGCCATCGTCCGGGCCGATGTTGGATTTGCTACGAGCAAGAATTCGTGCGTCTTCGCCATCCTCCGCACTCTTGACCTTGGCAGCAACCAGCACGATGCGAGCAACAGCAGTGAATGCCACGCTACCCACCACGCGCTGAGCTGGGTCAGTACCTTGGCCGCCCTTGGCGAAGTGGGTGATGCCCAGCACCGCGCAATCGCAGGCGTCGGCCAGATCAACCAGTGGTTGCAGTGCTCGGCGTACTTCGGTGTTCTTGTGGCTGTCGCCAGTCACGGCAGACACGACAGGGTCAACCACCAGCAGGCGAACACCTCCGATAACGTCGATGGCTTCCCGCAGTTGCTGGAGGTCGCGGGCTGGATCAAATGGCACCACCACACCATCACGCATTGCGCCTTTGACGAAGTGACAGCGCGAGCGATCAGCCCCGGCGGCCAGCAATCGAGGTAGCAGCGTATCGGCGGGGTCGTCTTCGCCGCTCCAGATCAGCACGTTGCCTTGTTCGCAGCGATCACCATCCGGCCACCGGCCCCCCATCGTCACCGTCGCCGCCATTGCCAATGCAATCGTCGTCTTGCCCTGACCTGGAGCGCCCGCCAGAATGTGCAGCTTCTTGAGTGCGAGCCAGTATTTCCAGAGCCATGCAACCGGCTGGGGTGTCAGGTCCGCACCGCTCACCAGCACCACCCGATCCATGGGCACATGTTCAGCCATCTCAAAGGCGTCAGTAATGGCATTCATTGCGATGCCTCCTTTTCTTGAATCAGGCGCTTCAAATCGTTGAAATCTGAGTCCTTCGGGCCACGTTGCAGGCCGTTGAAATCAGGCTTCATCAGCAGGCCACCGACAGCGCGAGCGGCTTCCGTGGCGGCGGTCAGGCCGGGGTTGCCGGGTGTCGTCCAATCGTCATCAGCGGCGATGTACAGATCGATGCACGGATACTTGGCGCGCAGAGCCTTGGCGACTGGCAACAGGTTGCCGCTGTTGAATGCCACCGCTACGGCGCTGCCCGCGTCCTCGTGGATCGTGCTGGCCGTCGCATAGCCCTCTGCGATCACGATGAGCCCGATGGCCTGCCAATCGAGTGATAGCAACCCTTCACGCGACCACCGAAAAGAAAGCGCTTGTCGCCACTGCGGTCGATGGTCTGCAAGCTGTGCAGCACGCCATTCGAGTCACGCACCGGCACCAGCAACACACCATCCAGAACCCGCAGACCGTGGGCCTTCACGCCCTTGGCTGTGAGGTAGGGATGATCCAGAACTGGAGCGGATGCAAGCCAGCGCAGGCCAGCTTCTGCAGCGGCCTGAGCCTGCCTCTCGCGCTGCTCGGCGTCGTGTTGCTTCCTGAGTGCATCCATGCGGCGCTTGTAGGCCTTGCGCTCAGTGTCGGAAAGCTCTCTCTCGTCGCGCTTGCTGACGATCAGGCCGCATTTGAAGCAGTGCGCAATGCCGTGGTCGTGCGAGAGGATCGTCACGCCCATATCCTTCTTGCGGGGCTTGGTGCCGCAGGCTGGGCAGCAAATCCGGTGATCTCCCGGCTCCAGCTCATGCCATGGAATTGGGTGAGTCATGGTGCCACCTTCCTTGCCGCAAGATGCTCCTTGAACAGTGCGTCAAAGGCCGTGTCCAGTGTGGATTTGGCAACGCCGAGAATGGTCTCAACTGCATGAAAAATGATGTTGTCTTTGCTCTCGTTGACCATCCCCACAATGGCAAGCGTCGATGCGATATGACCGCTCAAATCTTCCAGAGAGTCATAGGCGGGCTCACCACGCAAAGCAGCTTCCTCGAATTGATCGTCCAACCAATCGATCAGACGAACGGCCCCCAATTCGGCATCTGTTCCCGCATCTTCCACTGCCTTGCGGGCAATCGCCATTGCCTCTACAACCTTGCTTTTTGCAACGTCGAATGCGACCTTTGCAGCATCGTCTTTGATGGTGGTCTTCATGCTGCACCTCCCTCGTATGGGATTGCCAAACCAAAGATTTTTTGGTGCATCTCTTTGGCCGTGGTGCCGTCCTCATCAAGGTACGCCATCAGCATTCCGTTGAGAGCGAATATGCGTGTGCCGAAGCAGCGCAGCAGGCCTTCAAACTTCACATCACCATCAACCTCATCGGCCATCAACGTGACCGCCTGAGCGATGGCGCTGATGTCCCTTGTGCATTGCAGCGCGAGCATTCGGCGTTCTTCTTGGCAAGGCTCCGCCTGCACCGCTGAGCCAGCGGCGTTTTTCTTGGTGGTCATGGGTTAGCCCTCCGTGCTCAGATCGAGACTGCGCAGGGCAGCGAGCGCTTGGACAGCTTTGCGGCGTGCTCCGGCCACGTTGGCTTGTGGCTGGGACAGGTAATGCACGGCCATGCTCAGGGCATTGTGAGCATCAGCGTGATGTTGGATAGGGGTGCCCTTGTTGGGCGTGATGGCAGCGCGGCGGCTGGCCTTGGTGATGACGGTCATGGTCTGGATTCCTGCTGGAGAATCAGGGGAAACCACCGTTTGCGTTTTCATCGCATAGGGTGGACGGGATGTGAAAAACACGCCAGCAGGCATGCGGCGCAGGTTGCCCTTTTGCCCATCCCGTCCGAAACCGTGAGGGATAGGTGCAGGCGCACCAGTCCCCAAAATTTGGACGTGACAAAAGCTCACTTTACGGTGGAGCTTGCTACCGCTGCTGGTTTGGTGTTTCTCAGGCACCGGGCCTTTCGGCTTGGCGCTATTGTAGATCGACTCGGAAAAAGTGCAAGAGGTCATTGCACGGCCTCCAAACGCTGGGCCTTCTTGGACTCGATCCAAGCGTGGATTTCAGACTGATCGAAGAACACCGCAGCCTGGCGGGTTTCACCCAGCTTGATGGGGCGCGGGAAGCTAGGATCGCCAGCAACCAGTTTTTCCAAACCGCTCTTGCTCAGGTCGAGAACCTTGGCGGCGGTGGTTTTGCGAAGCAGCGCCATATACGTGCATCTGTAGTTAAGGTGCTCGTATGGTTAATTTTCTGCCCGCCCAGTAGGGGCAACTGCCCAAGCAAATAGGCAACTGCCCCAAGAATCCTTATTTCATGCGGCTTGCCAGCGCATCAGGAATTTTCTTTAGGTGGCCCTCTACAGTCGTTTCCCCCAAACTGATGCCCAATTGTGCAGCAGTTGACACGATCAACCCGGCCGCCTTAGACGCATTGCTATAGGGAATCTTCGATTCCTTGCAAAGTGCCGCGATGATGCACAGGAGCGTGTTCCGCTCCTTTGTCTGCAATGGCTTTTCATCCTGCAACTGAGAGTCAGAATCTGCCGTACCTTCGTCAGCATTCGCCATCGCTTCGAGCGCTGCGAGAGGCACGCGAACATCATCAGTCCGAACGATCACTGGGTCTTCAAACCAAAGGAACTCATCATCATTTTTTAGTGTCCCAGTAGCATGAGTCACCTCTGATTCGCCCGTTTGCCATATCTCGGCAATGCTCTGCGGATACAGAATCGCCCATGTCCACGGAAGATCGCCCAATACTTTGACGAGTCCTTCACCGAGAATGAACCGCATTTTTTTCACACGAGTCGTGCGTGGAGGCGCTGCGCGAAGCTCGATATCCATGTGGAGAGCTGCGTTGAAAATCATGGATGCACTCCATTCGCAACCGGTTCTCTTGCTCAGTTCGGCTATCGCTTCTGGAAGTGTGAAAAGTTTAAGCATTGCACCCCTCGATGCCCCCCGAAAGAAGTTGCCAGCCCAGCCTGTCAGGGAAACAGGTTTTCGGGGATCAGCCTAGGGCTGGCAGAAACTCATGCTAACTGAATGTTGGCAATGCCACTGACAGCCAGCACATCAACCTGATCGGCCCACCACTGCGCCAGCTCCCGGCGCTGCTGCAAATACATGGCCTTGTTGTAGACGCCCTCCACGCCCTTGACCTTATGAGCGAGCGCGGCGTCGATGATCCGATGGTCCTTGCCCGCCTCGTTCGCTGCCGTGCTGAAAAGGTGCCTCATGCCGTGGGGAGTCTGCTTGCTCTTGTATCCCATGCGGTCGAGCGCCTGATTGAACGTCATATTGCTGATCGGTTCGTTCTTGCGAGTGTTGCGACCGGGAAAAAGCCAGTCGCTACGGTCGCGGTACTTCTCCAGCTCCTGCAAGAGCTTCACGGTCTGGTCGGCCAGCGGGACAACGAAATCCCGACGCTCCTTCTTGCGGCTCTCAGGGATCGTCCACAGCCCCGCCTTGAGGTCGAATTCGCTCCATGTGGCGCTGCGCAGCTCGGTCGGGCGCACGGCCAGCAGCATCAGCAGTTGCAGGCCGATGGCGATGGGGCGCGATGGGTAGGCGCGCATGGCCCGGATCAGCTCGGGAATCTCAGCCGGGGATACATGCGCGAAGTTCTCGTTCTCGCTGGACTCCAGAAACTTGTGCAGATTGTTGATGGGGTTGTACTGGGTGCGGTCAGTCACTTGAGCCAGAGCGTAGATGTCTTGGCAGTAGGAGCGGGCTTTGGTGAGCGTTTCCAGCAAGCCCTTTTCCTCCAGCCCCTTGAACAGGTTGAACCACTCGCTGGCAAGAATGGTGCGATAGGGGCGGTTGCCCATCTTGGGGGTGATGTGGATTTCCAGCATCCGCTTGGCGCGGTCATAGGTGCCTTCCGTCCAGTCCTTGCGCTTGATTTCCAGCCACTCGGCCATGAGCGCGGAGAACGGCTCCTGCAAGAGTTTGTCAGGGGCCTGCTTGGAGTTCAGCTCAGATAGCGGGATACCCCTGTCCTTGGCTTCCTTGGCCCGCTTGACGGCTTCCTCACGCGCCTCCTGCCCTCCTAGCTGGTGAGCGCCCTTGCCGTAGGGGCCTAAGCCCATCCACGTCCATTTCCCGTCTGGCTTCTTGTACCGAAGCTGCCAGTCCTTCATGCCGTTCTCTTTCACCCGGAGATACACACCGTCAGCGTGAAGCTCCCGGTACATCGAGCTTTCAGGCTCCAGCGCCTCTATGGTCGTGTCTGACAGCGGCCTTTTCTTGATGTCCTTGCGCTTCATTCCGTGTATCCCTATTCGAATTTGAACCAAGGATACAAGGATGGATACAGGGATACAAGCGGTGTATGGGTTTATGCGTGGGCTTGCAGAGGCATGGAATCAGAGGTAAATCCTTGATCCACAAAGAAAAAACCCCCATGCGTGAGCATGAGGGTTCTTTGTACTGGTGCCGGTTGTCGGAATCGAACTGACGACCTACCGCTTACAAGGCGGGTGCTCTACCAACTGAGCTAAACCGGCGAAGCTCTTATTCTAGCTTCAAGTTTTGGGTGTTTTGGACAAAACCAAAAAACTTTTTCTATTTTGTTTACTTCACGAGCTTAAGAGATGGACGCGCACCACCACCTCCAGCAGGTGGCTTGGGAGGCGGCACATCCTCATCGGACGCCTTCTCCTGCACACCACCCACAGGGACCAATTGTGGAGCCGGGCGCTCTGAAGCGCCGTCTACCTTGGTGGACGAATCCGCCACCTCATCCATCTGCGAAGGCACAGCGTCTTGCGATACCGCGCCGTCGAGATTATCGACCGGCGGGGGAAACGCCATGCCCTGCCCATTCTCGCGAGCATAGACGGCGATCACACGGCCCACGGGGACCATGATCTCGCGCGCCACGCCGCCAAAGCGGGCCTTGAACTCGATGAAGTCGTTGCCAAGCTGCAGGCTGCTGGTCGCGTCGTAGCTGGCGTTCAGCACAATCTCGCCGTCCTTCACGAACTCATGCGGCACCCGAACGGAGTCGTTCACGCTGACCACGATGTAGGGCGTGAATCCGTTATCGATACACCACTCATGGATCGCGCGGACCAGATAGGGCCGGGTGGAGGTGATTTCCGGGGCATTGATCATGTTTTGAATGCGTCAGTCAGTGCGTTGAGTCAGTTCAAGCAGCACGCAGCTTACTTGCGCATCACCTTTTCGGAAGGCGTCAGCGCTTCGATGTAGGCCGGACGCGAGAAGATGCGCTCTGCATACTTGAGCAGCGGAGCAGCGTTCTTGCTCAGCTCGATACCGTAGTAGTCGAGACGCCAGAGCAGCGGTGCAATCGCCACGTCGAGCATCGAGAAATTCTCGCCGAGCATGTACTTGTTCTTCAGGAACACGGGCGCCAGCTGGGTCAGGCGATCACGGATATGCGAGCGGGCCTTTTCCAATGCCTTGTCGTTGCCCTTGGAGGCGCGCGACTCGAGCGTGTTCACGTGAACGAACAGTTCCTTCTCGAAGTTCAAGAGGAACAGACGCACGCGGGCGCGATCCACAGGGTCGCCAGGCATCAGTTGAGGATGCGGGAAGCGCTCGTCGATGTACTCGTTGATGATGTTCGACTCATACAGGATCAAATCGCGCTCGACCAGGATGGGCACCTGACCGTACGGATTCATCACATTGATGTCTTCGGGCTTGTTGTAGAGATCCACATCACGGATTTCGAAGTCCATGCCCTTCTCGAACAGAACGAAGCGGCAACGGTGTGAAAAAGGACAGGTCGTACCCGAATAAAGCACCATCATGGTGAGCGGCTCCTAAAAAGTCAAAAGAGTGGACGCTTTCGCGGCCACTCTGCACCAGTCAAACCGAAGCTCGACCGGAAGAACAAGGCATTGAATATATGGCGATTACTTGACGTCTTTCCAGAAGGCTGCGTTGAGCCTCCACGCGATGAACGTCATGATTCCCAGGAAGAACAGAACCCATACGCCCACGCGGATGCGCGTATTTTGCGCTGGTTCGCCCATCCACTGCAGGTAGTTCACAAGATCACCTACAGCCTCGTCGTATTTCTGGGGCGTCATAGTACCAGCGGTCACCTGCTCCCACCCCTTGAATACCTGAGTTTTGTGTCCGTGACTTTCCACCTCGTCGTAAACAGGGCGGCGATCACCCTGCAATTGCCACATCGGATGCGGCATGCCGACACTCGGGAAAGCCAGATTGTTCCAGCCCGTGGCCTTGGTGTCATCGCGGTAGAAGGTGCGCAGGAAGGTGTAGAGGTAGTCAGCACCCGTGCCATTGTGACCGGCACGCGAACGTGCGATCACGGTCAGGTCGGGCGGGTTGGCTCCGAACCATTCCTTGGCCAGCTTGGGATCAATGGACGCCTTCATGGTCTCACCGATCTTGTCGGTTGCGAACATGAGATTGTCCTTGATCTGCGCCTCAGACAGGCCAATGTCCTTCAAACGATTGATCCGCATGAAAGCGGCCGAATGGCAGTTCAGACAATAGTTCACGAAGATTTTCGCGCCGTTCTGCAGCGAAGCTGTGTCGCTGGTGTTGACCGGCGCCTTGTCCCACGCGATTCCACCCTCTGCAGCCTGCGCACCCGCAGCGATTCCAAGCGCCGCGACCAGGGTCAAGATAATTTTTTTCATCATGGTTGTGGGCTCCTGCTCAATGCGCGGCAAAGGTGACACGATCCGGCACCGGCTTGGGCTCACCCAAACGGCTCCACCAAGGCATCAACAGGAAGAAACCGAAGTAAAACAACGTACCGACCTGCGAAACGCGCTCACCAATCGGTGACGGAGGCTGCACGCCCAGATAAGCCAGCACAACGAACCAGACCACGAAGATGGCGTACATCCACTTGTGCCAGCTCGGACGATAGCGAATCGAACGCGCGGGGCTCTGATCCAGCCATGGCAGAAAGAACAGGATGATCACGGCACCACCCATCACCACCACGCCCCAGAACTTGGCGTCAATCGACAACATCAGCGCGATGGCGACGATGGCTGCCACCGCCACAGCGCCCTTGGCAATGCTCGGCAGTTTCGATTTGAAGATGCCGAAGCCGGCACCCAGCACCACGCAGGCAATCAGCGCATACATCATCTCGCTGGTGATGGCACGCAGCATCGAATAGAACGGCGTGAAGTACCAGACCGGCGCAATGTGATTCGGCGTCTTCAGCGGATCAGCCGGGATGAAGTTGTTGTACTCAAGGAAGTAACCACCGAACTCGGGCGCAAAGAACACCACAGCCGAGAAGATGAACAGGAAGATGCAGACGCCGAAGATGTCGTGCACCGTGTAGTACGGATGGAAGGGGATGCCGTCCAGCGGATGACCCTTCGCGTCCACCGGCTTGCCGGGGCCCTTGATTTCGATCCCGTCGGGGTTGTTGGATCCCACGTCGTGCAGCGCCAGCAAGTGCGCGACGACCAGACCCAACAGCACCAGCGGCACGGCGATCACGTGGAAGCTGAAGAAGCGATTCAGCGTTGCGTCACCCACCACATAATCGCCGCGGATCAGCAGCGCCAGATCGGGACCGACAAAGGGAATCGCGGCAAACAGGTTCACGATCACCTGAGCGCCCCAGTACGACATCTGGCCCCATGGCAGCAGATAGCCCATGAAGGCTTCGGCCATCAGGCACAGGAAGATCGCACAGCCGAAGATCCAGACCAGCTCACGTGGCTTGCGGTACGAGCCGTACAGCAAGCCACGGAACATGTGCAGATAGACGACGATGAAGAACGCCGACGCACCCGTCGAGTGCATGTAGCGGATCAGCCATCCCCACGGAACGTCGCGCATGATGTACTCGACCGACTCGAACGCCTTGGCGGCGTCGGGCTTGTAGTGCATCACGAGGAAGATTCCGGTGACGATCTGGATCACCAGCACCAGCAGTGCGAGCGAGCCGAAGATGTACCAGAAATTGAAGTTCTTCGGAGCGTAGTACTCCGACATGTGAACCTTGTAGGCCTCGAAGGCCGTGGGAAAGCGGTTCTCCAGCCAGGTCGACGTCTTCTCGACAGCCGAGGCATTGGGGGAGACATCCTTGAATTCGCGGTAAGCAGCCATGATTGTTTCCCTCAAGCCTTCTTGTCGTCGCCGATGAGCAATCGGGTGTCGGACAGGTACATGTGAGGTGGAACCTCAAGGTTGTCGGGAGCGGGTTTGTTCTTGAACACGCGGCCAGCCAGATCGAATGTGGAGCCGTGGCAGGGACAGAGGAAACCGCCCTTCCAGTCATCCGGAAGCGAAGGCTGAGGACCCGAGTGGAACCGGTCCACCGGCGAGCAGCCCAAGTGGGTGCAGATTCCCACGACGACAAGAACATCAGGCTTGATCGAACGCGCCTCGTTGCGCGCATACGGCGGCGTAAACTCGTCGGCCTTGCGAAGCGATTTCGGATCGGCCAGTTGCGAGTCGAGCGCTGGCAACTCATCGAGCTGTTGCTTGGTTCGTTTGACGATCCAGACTGGCTTGCCGCGCCACTCCACCGTCATTTTCTCCCCTTCCTGCAGAGATGAGATATCCACCTCCACCGGCGCACCGGCGGCCTTTGCCTTTTCCGACGGCTGAAACGTGCTCACAAAGGGGACGGCAACTCCAACGCCGCCCACCGCACCAGCGCAGCCAGACGCAATCAGCCACGTCCGTTTGCTGGAATCGATCCGGGATTCACTCATGGGGGTCCTCGATTTGCTTCGCTAATATGTTTAACAATAAATTGTAGCGGAGTGAAAATGGTTAACGCACCATAGCGTTCACCCTTAAGCTAGGCAATACTTCAGTGTTTTCATCTATATCAAAGGATTTCATTTATGAGCTTCATGTCTGAGTTTCGCGAATTCGCAGTCAAAGGCAACGTCATTGATTTGGCAGTCGGCGTGATCATCGGTGGAGCATTCGGCAAGATCGTTGACTCCATCGTCAACGACCTCATCATGCCCATCGTCGGCTTGATCTTCGGCAAGCTGGACTTCTCGAATCTATTCGTTGCACTGGGAAATGTTCCAGAGGGAACACCCCATACCCTGGAAGCCATCCGCAAGGCAGGCGTCCCGGTTTTCGCCTACGGCAACTTCATCACTGTCGCCGTGAACTTCATCATCCTCGCCTTCATCATTTTCCTGATGGTCAAGCAGGTCAACCGCCTGAAGCGCGAAGCTCCGGCCCCGGCCCCAGCTCCGGAAGCCACACCCGAAGACATCGTTCTGTTGCGTGAAATCCGCGACAATCTCAAGCGTTGATTTGATTTTTTTACAACACTCCAAAGCAAAACGCCGCTCCATCGAGCGGCGTTTTGCTTTTCATCACAATCTCATGTATTAATAATTGCGCATATTTCACTCATTCCAGTTCGCAAGCCGTTTAGCGACCTGAATGGATTCAATCAAACTCGCTGCATCCGCGATTCCGCTTCCTGCAATATCGAATGCCGTGCCGTGGTCAGGGCTGGTACGCACCAGCGGCAGGCCCAACGTCACATTCACACCGGAGTCCACACCCAGATATTTGACCGGAATGAGCCCTTGGTCGTGGTACATGGCGATCACCACGTCGAACTCGCCGTGCTTGTCCACGCTGCTACGAGCGCGCATGAAAACCGTATCTGGCGCAAAAGGACCTGTGGCGAAAATGCCTTCAACTTGAGCCGCAGCGACCGCCGGAGCGATGATTTCCAGCTCCTCGTGTCCAAACAGGCCCCCTTCTCCCGCATGCGGGTTCAAACCCGCCACACCCATGCGCGGTGGCCGGCCCAACGTCTTGGACAGCGCGTTGTGGGTAATGCGCAATGTCTGCAATACATTTTCGAAAGTAACCGCATCAATTGCATCACGAAGTGACATGTGAATGCTCACCAGCACGGTTCGCAGCGCATCATTGGCAAGCATCATGCGCACCGGCATATCGGCGATGCCCACACCCGTGAAGGCGGCGGATTCGGCCTGCAGCAACTCGGTGTGTCCGGGAAAGCTCACGCCCGCAAGCGACAGGGCTTCCTTGTGCAGCGGCGCAGTCACCAGTGCCGCGACCTCTTCACGCAGCGCGGCGCGCGCGGCCCAGATCACGCAATGTGCGGCAGCATCCCCACCCTCTCGGGTGATCTGGCCAAAAGGCACCAGCGCCGCCGGCATATCCGGCAACTGGAGCACCGGAATGCATCGCGGCGGCATCCGCAAAGCCTCGGCCGCATCCTCGATGCGCATCACCGGAATCGGCAGATCGCCCTCCTCACTCACGCATTGCACAGCGCGCCGCATGGTCGCCACATCGCCGACGACGAAACACCCGCGCGTGACGTCAGGCGCGTCGCGAAATGCCTTGACGATGATTTCCGAGCCAATGCCCGCCGGGTCGCCTTGCGTGATGACCAGTGGCTTGGACAAATTCTGTGATTCAACGGACATGGTGTTGCTTGGCGCTTGTTGCTTGCGATTCAGGCCGGATTCTCGATTTCGATGAACTCATGCGCCAAGCCCAGCTGCTGCGCTACATGCGCGGCGGCGGCAGGTGCGCCGTAGCGCTCAGTCGCATGATGACCTGCGGCGAGGAAGGCCACCCCGGTCTCGCGCGCGAGGTGTGCCTGAGGTTCGGAGATCTCTCCAGTGATGAAGGCATCGGCACCAGCGGTGATGGCCGACTCGAAGAAGCCCTGGGCCCCGCCCGTGCACCAGGCGACGCGGCGAATCTCGCGTCCGTTGCCCGGATCAGCCAAGGTCACGTGACGCCCCAATACCGCTTGCACATGACGTGCCAGATCGGTTGCGCTGGCGAAATCAGCAGCGCCGGCAAAGCCCAGATCCTGCTCGCCAAAGCGTTGGTCGGCCTGCAGACCCAGTACTCGACCGAGCTGGGCGTTGTTGCCAAATTCGGGGTGCGCATCGAGCGGCAGGTGGTAGGCGAAGAGATTGATGTCGTGCGCGAGCAGCAGCTGAATGCGCTGCTTCATCCAGCCCGTGATCCGACCGTCCATGCCACGCCAGAACAGGCCGTGGTGCACGAAGATCGCATCGGCCTTCTGTGCGATGGCCGCTTCGATAAGTGCGCGGCTGGCAGTGACGCCGCTCACAATACGCGAGATGGTTTCCTTGCCTTCAACCTGCAAGCCGTTCGGGCCGTAGTCCTTGAAGCGCTCGGGCAGCAGGAGTTCGTTAAAGGAGTTCAGCAGGGTTTGCCTTGAGGTGCTCATGCACTCGATTGTCCCAGATGCACGAGCCACCACAGTCACCTCAACGCGATTGGGGCGAGCGGGGTTGCCAGCCGCGCGAGGCCAGCGGCCAAAAACCGATCACGAAGCCAAGAATGCCCATAGCGGCCACATAGTGTGCGGGAGCCATCAGGTCGTATTTCTGCCAAATACTGATGATGATTGGCGTCAAGCCACCGAACACGGCATAGGCCATGTTGTAGGCGAACGAGAGGCCCGAAAAGCGAATGGCGGGCGGGAAGGCGCGCACGCCGGTGATGGGCAGCAGCGAGATCGAGCCGCAGAAGAAACCCACCAGCGCATACAGCCAGATCAGCGATTCGGGCGTGCCCGGCAGGCTCATGTAGAACAAGTAGGACGTGACGGCCAGACCGCCCCAACCGATCAGCATCACAGCCTTGGTGCTGAAGCGGTCGGTCGCCCAGCCGCAGACGGCGCAGCCGATGGTGAGGGTGAGCGTCGCCGCCACGTTGGCCTCGAGCGAAAGCGTGGGCGCGATGTGGAAGACCTTCTGCAGATAGGTCGGCGTCATCAGGATCACCACCACCACGGTGGTCGACAGCACCCACGTCATCAGCGCCACGAGCAGCACAGCCGGGCGATGTTCACGCAACACGGTCTTCACCGGCAATTCACTTGCCACCTTCTTTCGTGCGGCAAGCTCCTTGAAGATAGGAGTCTCTTCGAGAAAGCGGCGCAGGTACACCGAGATCAGGCCGAACACACCGCCCAGAATGAACGGAATGCGCCACGCGTATTCGTTGATCTCCGCAGTGCTGTAGTGCGTATTGATGCCCACGGCGATCAACGACCCCAACAGAATGCCGCCAGTGATGCCAGCCGTCAGCGTGCCGACGGCGAGACCGTAGTGGCGCTCGGGCACATGCTCGGCCACAAAAACCCAGGCACCGGGCATTTCACCGCCAATGGCAGCACCCTGCAGCACGCGCATGACCAGCAGCAATAGTGGTGCGGCCACACCAATCGATGCATAGGTCGGCAGCAGGCCGATCACCAGCGTGGGCACGGCCATGAGGAAGATCGAGAGCGTGAACATCTTCTTGCGACCGAGCTTGTCGCCGAAGTGCGCAATGATGATGCCCCCGACGGGGCGGGCCAGATAGCCGGCCGCGAAGATGCCCAGCGTCTGCAGCTGACGCAGCCACTCAGGCATGTCTGCCGGGAAGAACAGCGCGCCCAGAATATTGGCAAAGAAAACGTAGACGACGAAGTCGTAGAACTCCAGCGTACCGCCCAGAGCCGAGAGGCTGAGCGTCTGATAGTCGTGTTTGTTGAGTGTTCGCTGCGGTTCACCGGCAGACGGGAGCGCGGCCGCAGAAGTCATGTGGGTCATTGCGTGATTCAGTAGTTCGGATGAACAACTGCACGACATATGGCGAACGGATCGCGCCACTGGGTCCAACCTTCACAGATCGGCCGATTGGGAAATCTGGGGGTAGGCAAGCCGCGAGGATGCTGCGGATGCAAGGACGAAAGCCGTGGCAGTTGAGTACATACTAAGGGTTTACCCATAATTGCAACGGAATGAATCAAAACAACCATTCACATTGAATGGTTGAAATGACGCAGCCCTTCGGCACGCTCTTCATCCAAAGGGGGCAGAAGGACGACAATGCTTTCTTTTGCAAGTAGAGAAACACTCAACATGAAGCGCTTCTGGCTGCTTTTTTCTCAGGTCGTCACCGTCCTGCTCGCCGCGTACTTTGTCGTGGCCACCTTGCAGCCCAGTTGGCTGCAACGCGGAGCATCGCGCAGCGGAGCGGGCATCAGTCTCATCGAAGCTCCGGCCACACCGCGCGCCGAGCCCCCTGCGGGCAGTCTGGCCAACTCCGCACGCAAGGCCTCGCCCGCCGTGGTTAGCATCAACACCAGCAAGGCCGCGCGCCCGTCACGCGGCAACGACCCCTGGTTTGAATTCTTCTTCGGTGAACAAGGCAACCAGGCCCAGGTCGGCCTCGGCAGCGGCGTGATCGTGAGCCCGGATGGTTTCATCCTTACCAACAACCACGTGGTCGAAGGCGCGGATGAGATCGAAGTGACACTGACCGACGCGCGCCACGCGAAGGCCAAGGTGATCGGCACCGATCCCGACACCGATCTCGCGATCCTCAAGATCGACTTGGACAAGCTGCCCGTGATCGTGCTCGGTGATTCCGACCAGTTGCTGGTCGGCGATCGCGTGCTCGCCATCGGCAATCCGTTCGGCGTGGGGCAGACCGTGACCAGCGGCATCGTCTCCGCTCTGGGCCGTAGTCAGTTGGGCATCAACACCTTCGAGAACTTCATCCAGACCGATGCGGCCATCAACCCCGGCAACTCCGGTGGTGCACTGGTCGACGTGAACGGCAACCTCATGGGCATCAACACGGCGATCTATTCGCGCTCAGGCGGCAGCATGGGCATCGGATTCGCGATTCCCGTTTCCACAGCACGACTGGTACTCGACGGCATCGTCAAGGACGGTCAGGTCACACGTGGCTGGATTGGTGCCGAGCCGAATGAACTCTCACCGGAACTCGCCGAAACCTTCGGAGTGAAGGCCTCCGAAGGCGTGATCATTACCGGCGTGCTGCAAGACGGCCCAGCGGCCCAGGCGGGCCTGCGGCCCGGCGACGTGATCACAAAGGTAGGCGACAAGCACATCAGCAACGTATCCGAGTTGCTCTCGACCGTCGCGGCACTCAAACCCGGAATCGAAACCAAATTCGCCGTGCTGCGCGGTGACAACGAGACCGAGATCAGCATCACCCCCGGCAAGCGCCCTACCCCAGCCAAGCGCGCACAACAGCAACGTTGAACGGCAGACGGAAAAGCAGGCGCTTCGCCGCGCCACAAAAGGCAAAGGGCAGTCCGTTTCCGGACTGCCCTTTTTTGTTCGCAAAACAATGCAGGGATCAGGACGATTTTTCCGAACCCGCTTCATCCTTCGCCTGATCTTCCGGAGGTTTGGTATTCCGCTGGAACCAGCCCGCCGCAATGATGCCGATTTCGTAGAGCAGGATCATAGGCACGGCCAGCGACACCTGCGAGAGCACGTCAGGCGGCGTCACCACCGCCGCAACCACGAAGGCCAGCACGATGAAGTAGCCACGGAAGGACTTGAGCTTGTCGATGTCCACGATGCCCAAACGAACCAGCAGAATCACCACGATGGGCACTTGAAAGGCGCAGCCAAACGCGATGTAGAGCGACAAAATCGCCTCGACATACGACGAGATGTCCGGTGTGGCCGCCACGCTCGACGGCGTGAAATGCTGGATGAAACCGAACATGCGCTCGAGCACGAAGAGTTGCACGAAGGCGATGCCGATATAGGCCAGCGCGCTACCGAAAAAGATCAGCGGCAGTGCGAACTTCTTCTCGTGCGAGTACAAGCCCGGCGCGACGAAAGCCCAGATCTGGTACATGATCCACGGCAGTGCAAGCAGCACGGCCGCCATCGCCAGCACCTTGAGCGGCACGATGAATGGCGAAAATACGCCCACTGCGATCAGCTTGGCGCCCTCGGGCATATGGTGCCTGATAGGTGTGGCGACAAAGTCGATCAGACCGTCCGGCCCGGGCCAGAAAGCCAGCAGCGCGAGGGCGACAAGAATGCCGTAGATGCTGTAGAGCAGACGGTCGCGCAGCTCCATGAGATGCTGTACGAAGGGCTGCTCAGTGCCGGCCAGTTCGTCGTCTTTGGGAGATGGAGTGTCAGCCATGTTCAAACAAAAGCGCGAGCCCTCAAGACTCGCACGCAGGTATCGGAGCATGCCTTGGCGCGCGCACGGCGCACCGGGCATGGCGGCAAGACGAGTTGCCGCACGTTAAGAAACTCAAAGCGGTCTTTTCGGACGGAACCGCGCCACGCGCGCCGCACCCGATTGAGCCTTGGTACGCACGCCGGAGCGCGACTTGAACCACTGCGGTGTCGCCCCGCGCTTGACGCGCCAGTTCTTGCGCGGGTGGCTGTAGGCTGGTGTGATGGAGCTTTGCGAACTCCAGTCGTACTCGGACGAGGTGGTCTCGGAAGAACCGGACGACGTGTCGTTCAGAGACGACGTGGCGTCGCTCCAGTCCTTCTCGAAATCCTTGGCACTGGTGTGGACCGATTGCTCGACATCCCGCGCCGCCGATTCCACGTTGTCCTTCATCTTGCGCAGCTCATCGAGCTCCATCGAACGGTTGACTTCGGACTTCACATCGTTCACATAACGCTGCGCCTTGCCGAGCAGCGTACCCACGGTACGCGCCACTTTAGGGAGCTTCTCGGGCCCGATGACGACCAACGCCACCACGCCGATCAGCGCCATTTTCGAGAGGCCAATATCAATCATTCAAAGAACCCGGTCGTGCACTCGAACATCAACGATCCATCAGCTCTTTTGCTTGGCTTCCACATCGATGGTCGACTTGTCGGCCGCAGCGTTGTTGGTCACCTGACCTGCAGCGGCATTGTTGCCAGCAGCAGCGTCGGCATTTTCAGCTTGACCACCGTCCTTGATGCCGTCCTTGAAACCCTTGACCGCACCACCCAGATCGGAGCCGATGTTCTTGAGCTTCTTGGTGCCAAAAACCATCACGACGATCAGCAGCACGATCAGCCAGTGCCAAATAGAAAACGAACCCATGTGATTCTCCTAACGAATACAGACCATTCTAGACGCCACTCATGTCAAGACGGTCATTAACCAGTAACTTTCCCAGCCATGGGCGGGGAATTCCGTTCGGCCTCCGCCCTTTTGAGGTCCGAGCCCTTTGAGGTCTCAACCCTTTTTCCAGGGACGTGGACCACCGATCACATGCACGTGCAGGTGATGCACTTCCTGCCCGCCTTCATCCCCGGTATTCACCACCATGCGGAATCCGCCCGTCGGATAGGGGTTGCAGCCATTTTCCTGCGCCAACTGGGGGGCGAGTGTCATCATCTTTCCCAAAAGCGGCGCATCTTCCGCAGTGACTTGCGCCATCGACGGTATGTGCTTCTTGGGCACCATCAAAAAGTGCACCGGTGCCCAAGGGTTGATGTCGTGAAATGCGAAGACGTCCTCGTCCTCATAGACCTTCTTCGAGGGAATTTTGCCTTCGATGATCTTGCAGAAAATACAGTTCGGATCGTGCATGCAAAGCTCTCTAGGAAATACAGAAATCTGGTGAAGGGATCAAGCCGACAGCAACGGCGCGCACTTTCAGCGGGTCACAACTTCTCGGACAGCTTGAGCGAAGGACGCACGCCCACATCCGCAAAATGCTGCTTCAGCCAATGGGTTCCTGACTCGCGTCCAAGATCAAACAGTTGGCGCACGAACGGCATGTCAGTGCGCATCTTGCTCGCGGCGCCAAAAGGCTCGAGCACGGCACCACCGTCGATGCGATGCATCAGCACATTCTTGTAGCGTCGATTGTCCAGTTTGCCTTCAGCCAACAGCCGGCGCACGAACTCGATGGCGCGCAACTCAGCGAGCAGACCCGCGTTGAAGGTGACTTCGTTGACGCGCTCCATGATTTCCTGTGCATCGTCGGGCAGTCGGTCGTGGTCGATGGGGTTGATCTGCACGAGCAGAATGTCGGATGCCTCGGTGCGGTAGATCAGCGGATAGATCGCAGGATTGCCGGAATAGCCGCCATCCCAGTAGTGTTCTCCGTCGATCTCCACCGCCTTGAAGAGCATGGGCAGACAGGCCGAGGCCATGACCGCATCGGCGCTCAGGCGCTTGCCGTTGAAGATCTCGCCACGCCCCGTGCGCACATTGGTCGCGCACACAAAGACCTGCTTGGCATTGGTCGCGCCGATGAGCTCGAAATCGACTTCCTTCTCGAGCAGCTTGCGTAGCGGATTGATACCCAGCGGATTCATCTGGTAAGGCGAGAGCCACTGCGTGAGCATGTTCATGAACGCGCCAGCAGCTGGCATGGGAACGCCCCAG
This sequence comes from Diaphorobacter sp. HDW4A, assembly GCF_011305995.1. GTDB lineage: Bacteria > Pseudomonadota > Gammaproteobacteria > Burkholderiales > Burkholderiaceae_C > Diaphorobacter_A. The sequence goes on from NZ_CP049910.1 coordinate 3,782,407, forward strand.
AGCATGGTCGAGCCCATGGTGCCCACGCCCTCCCACAGACGCGTAAGCGTCTCACGGGCTTTCTGGGCACCGGCTTGTTGTCGTTCGTGAGGATCTTTGTGCTCACCCGCCGCCACGGCAAACCCGTGGGCCAACGCGACGGCATTCATCGCCCCCGCACTCGTGCCGCTCACGCCGTCGATGCGAATGCGTCCATCCTCGAGCAGGGCATCCAGCACGCCCCACGTGAACGCGCCATGTGAGCCACCACCTTGCAGTGCAAGGTTCAGCGTCTTGTGCCCTTGCTCGTCAAGCATCGATGGCCTGCCCTTTGCTCATGGCCAGCATGCCGCGAATGATGCGATACAGGAACCACAGTGAAATGATGCCCCATGCAATCCAGCCCGGCACGAAGAACAGCAGCCACAGCGGCGCAGTCACCACATACAGGATGCCTGCCCAGATGACCGAACGGATGCGCCACGAAAAGTGGCTCGCCTGCCAAGTGCCTTCGGCGTCGCCGCGTTTGACGAGGTCGATCACCAGCGCCACCAGCAGAAGCAGCACGCTGACCTGCGCCGTCGGCAACACCGCCGCCACCGCCACGATCAGATGCAGGATGTAGCTGACCCAGCCCACCGCCTTGAGATTCTCAGCGCGCTGATTGGGTTCGATGTCGATGATGTCGTTGCGATTGTTCAAGTGGAACCTCCTTCATCAATGGCACGTTGATCCGCCTTGCGCGCGGCCTTTTCCTCCAGCCCGCTCAAGCCCACACGACGCTCCAACTCGGTGATCACGTCCGAAGGCTTGAGCCCGTAGTAGGACAGCGCCACCATGGAGTGGAACCACAGGTCCGCGACTTCATAGACCAGCTTGGACTTGTCTGCGCCGTGATCCACATCCTTGGCCGCCATGACGACTTCCGTCGCCTCTTCGCCCACCTTCTTCAAGAACGCGTCGGGCCCCTTGGCGAACAGACGCGCCACATAGCTCTTGTCCGGATCACCGGCCTTGCGGCTCTCCAGCACCTCGGCCAGTCGGGCCAGGGAATCGTTGGAACTCAGATTTGCCTGCACTTGTGAGGAATTGCTCGTCATGGTGTCGCTCATTCAATCATTTGTTATTTATAGATGGATTCGGGATCTTTCAAGACCGGATCCACCGGAGTCCAGCCTCCATCCTGCAAACGACTGTAAAAGCAGCTGTGACGTCCCGTGTGACAGGCGATGCCCGGCTCATGCCCCGTCTGGGTCACCTTGAGCAGAACGACATCGTTATCGCAGTCGATGCGGATGTCATGCACCGTCTGCACATGCCCCGACTCCTCGCCCTTGAACCACAGCTTGCTGCGCGAGCGGCTGAAATACACAGCACGGCCCAGCTCCGCGGTCTTCTCGAGCGCCTCGCGGTTCATCCACGCGAACATCAGCACGTCGCCCGACGACGCCTCCTGCGCGATCACGGGCACGAGGCCCTGCGCATCCCATTTCACTTGATCTAGCCAGTTCATTCCCGAATTGTGAGGCATTCGCGCAATCGGCATTCGGCACGCGGAATTTTCTGTCTGAAAACCCGTCTTCTCGCTGACGAGGGCAATCAATGCCAAGCGCACCAAAACGAGATTTGCGGGAATGCGTTTACAACCGCACCGGAATCCCGCGCTCCCGCATCCGTTCCTTGGCCTGTTGCACGGTGTATTCGCCGAAGTGAAAAATGCTCGCGGCGAGCACTGCATCCGCGCCGCCTTGCTGCACCCCATCGGCCAGATGGTCGATATTGCCCACACCACCCGAGGCGATCACCGGAATGCTCACGGCGTCGGACACAGCGCGAGTAAGCGCCAGATCGAAGCCGGACTTGGTGCCGTCACGGTCCATGCTGGTGAGGAGGATTTCGCCTGCACCGCGCTGGGCCATTTCAGCGGCCCATTGGACGGCGTCGAGGCCGGTATTCTTGCGGCCGCCGTGGCTGTAGACGTCCCAGCCTTCGCCGCGTTCAATCACGTCCTGGCCCTGACGGCGTTTGGCGTCGATGGCGACGACGATGCATTGCGCGCCGTATCTGTCGCTCGCGGCATTGATCACGTTCGGGTCGGCAATCGCGGCGGAGTTGAAGCTGGTCTTGTCCGCGCCCGCGTTGAGCAGGCGGCGCACGTCGGCCACGGTGCGCACGCCGCCACCGACCGTGAGGGGAATGAAGACCTGGCTGGCGACGGCTTCGATGATCGGCAGGATCAGGTCGCGGCCATCGCTGGTGGCTGTGATGTCGAGGAAGGTGAGTTCATCGGCACCCTGCGCGTTGTAGCGCGCGGCGATTTCCACCGGATCGCCTGCGTCGCGCAGTTCCACAAAGTTCACGCCTTTGACGACACGGCCGCCGGTGACGTCGAGGCAGGGAATGATGCGTTTTGCAAGCACGGTGAGTTCTCCAGATCAGACTGACAAAATTTTGAAAAACCAAGGCGATATTTCAACAGATTCCCCCAGCGGGGAATCCGGCGCGAATTCAATGTTCCGAGAGACGCTGCCGACCGCTCCAGCGCGCTCCAGGCTGCAGGGTCACGGGTTCGTCGACGCAGGCGGCTTCCACGCAGAGCATGGTGCGATGGCCGTCTTCGGGCATGTCCTTGAGCTGCGCACAGAGTGCGGCACCGGGGTTCCAGACGACGACGTTGCCCCAGCTGGCGCTGTTCTCCACAATGAGAGACGCGCCGCCCTGCAGATCTCGCAGGACCATGGGGCGTACAGGATGCCCCGACGAAGCGAACACGCTATCGTACTCGCCGTCAAAGCGGATCGCACCCTGCTGCACGGCGTGCAGATCGCGCACCGCGTCCCAACGCGCGAGGCCGTCGAGGCCTTCAAGACAGAGCTGAGCGATGTCGTTCACCCGCAGGTAGCTGTGCAGCGCGCCGGTGAAGCTGAAGGCATCGCTGCCGGTGTTGTGCAGATCGAGTGTCATGCACAGACTGCCCTTGGAGAGCTTCACAAAAAGGCGGGACTCAAAGCCGTGCGGCCACCAAGCGCGTGTCTGTGGGTCGTCCTTCAGCAGAAAGACGGCCTGTGCGTGGTCGCCCGTCTCACTCTGATGAGACGATTCGAGAACCCATGGCAGATTGCGCGCAAAGCCATGCTTAACGAGTGGGCCGCGCTGGTTGAATTGCGGAAAGCAGATCGGCACGCCGCCGCGCACAGCGGACTGGCCGTCCCAGACCGCACGCGGGCTCAGGAAAAAATGCTCGCCTTGCGCCGCTGTACTCCACGAGATGACCTGCGCACCCTGCAGCGTGATGAGAGCAGTGTCGCCATTGGCCAGCGACAGGCGCATAACGGGTTGGCCGTTGAAGGTCTCGTGCCGGACGGCTCCAGAGGCTGCTGCGGACTCGCTGCTCATCACAGGCGGCGCGCTTCGCCGTTCTGCCAGCGCCAGACATCGGCGCACATCTGGTCGATGTTGCGGCTGGTCTTCCAGCCGAGCAGGCGCACGGCGGTGTCGGGATCGGCCCAATACGCAGCCACGTCACCGGGGCGGCGATCAACGATGCGATACGGCACGGGCACGCCGCTCGCGCGCTCGAAGGCCTTGACCATCTGCAGCACCGACACGGGCTCGCCCGTGCCTAGGTTCACCGTCAGCAGGCCCGGGTGGTCCTGCAGATAACGCAGCGCGGCGACATGGCCTTCGGCCAGATCGCTCACATGGATGTAGTCGCGCACGCCGGTGCCATCCGCAGTGACGTAGTCGCCGCCAAAGATGCTGAGCTCCTTGCGCGTGCCGGCTGCCACCTGCGCCACATAGGGCATGAGGTTGTTGGGCACGTCCTGTGGGTCTTCGCCGATCAGGCCGCTTGCGTGCGCGCCCACCGGGTTGAAGTAGCGCAGGCGCGCGAGGCGCCATTGACCGGGCTCGGAATGGTCGAGATCGGCCATGATCTGCTCGGCCATGAGCTTTGTGCGGCCGTAAGGATTGGTCGGATGCAGCGCGGCGTCCTCGCGGATGGGCGAACCGGCGGGGTCGCCGTAGACCGTGGCCGACGACGAGAACACCATGGTGCGCACACCCGCCTCGCGCATCGCGGCCAGCAGCGTAACGGTGCCCGCCACATTGGTGTCGTAGTACTTGAGCGGATCGGCCACCGATTCACCCACGGCCTTGAGGCCAGCGAAGTGAATCACCGCCGTGATGCCATGCTCGCGCAGCACGCGCGCCACCAGTGCGCCGTCGCGCACGTCACCTTCGATGAAGGTCGGCTGCTGGCCGGTGATGCGCGACAAGCGCTCGAGCACCGAGGGCTTGCTGTTGCAGAAATTGTCGAGCACAACATAGGGCAGGCCCTGCTCGGCGAGTGCCGCGCAAGTATGCGAACCGATGAATCCGGCTCCGCCGGTCACGAGGATCATCAGGCGGACAACTCGTCGGCACGGTCCTGGGCGGCCGCGAAATCGAGATCGCCGCTGTAGATGGCGCGGCCGCAGATCACACCTTCGACGCCTTCGCGCTCCACTGCGCAGAGCTGTTCGATGTCGGCCATGCCGGCCAGACCGCCCGAGGCGATCACGGGAATGGTCAGCGCCTGAGCGAGCTTGACGGTGGCATCGATGTTGATGCCCGAGAGCATGCCGTCTCGGCCGATATCGGTGTAGATGATGGACTCGACGCCCCAATCCTGGTATTTCTTGGCGAGATCGACAACTTCGTGGCCTGTGAGTTTGCTCCAGCCGTCGGTGGCGACCTTGCCATCCTTGGCGTCGAGGCCGACGATGATGTGGCCGCCGAAGGTACTGCAGGCATCCTTCAGGAAGCCGGGGTTCTTCACCGCAGCCGTACCGATGATGATGTAGCGCATGCCGGCGTCGATGAAAGTCTCGATGGTGTCCAGGTCGCGAATGCCGCCACCGAGCTGCACAGGAATCTCGCTGCCGACTTCTTTCAGGATGGCCTTGATGGCGCCCATATTCTTGGGCTGGCCAGCAAAGGCTCCGTTCAGGTCCACCAAATGCAGACGTCGTGCACCGGCGTCCGCCCAGCGGCGCGCGATGGCGGCGGGGTCTTCACCAAAAATCGTGGATTGGTCCATGTCGCCTTGCTTGAGGCGCACGCAGTGACCGTCCTTGAGGTCGATGGCAGGAATGAGCAGCATGATCGTAAACGGGAGAGGGGCGAATCAAAAAATGGAAGGTCGGCCCAACCAAGGTGGATGAATCAGGGCTTCCAGTGAAGGAAATTGCGAAACAACGCCAAACCATGCTCGGAGCTTTTTTCCGGATGGAATTGCGTGGCGAAAATATTATCGCGTGCGATGGCCGATGCAAAGTACGCACCGTAATCGGCTTCACCGGCGACATGGTCGGTACGGTCAGGCTTGGCATAGAAGCTGTGCACGAAATAATAGAAGCTGTCGTCCGGAATGCCGTGCCACAGCGGGTGAACTGCACCGCCATGCGGCACTTGGCGCACGCGGTTCCAGCCCATCTGCGGGACCTTGAAACGGCTGCCGTCGGCCTGTTTGCGGCCTTCGAGATCAAACTTGACCACGTTGCCGGGGATTAAGCCGAGACCGGGCGTGTCGCCCTCGGTGCTGTGGTCCAGCAGCATCTGCATGCCGACGCACACACCGAAAAGCGGCTTGTTCGCTGCGGCTTCCAGCACGCTGTCCTGCAGACCGGATTCGCGCAGCTCGCGCATGCAGTCGCGCATGGCGCCCTGCCCCGGCAGCACCACGCGCTCGGCGGCGCGCACCTGCTCAGGGTTGGAGGTGACGACAACGGTCCAACCACTGCCGTCGGCTGCGGCCAGCACGGCTTGCGACACAGAGCGCAGATTGCCCATGCCGTAGTCCACGACCGCGACGGTTTTAGATTCACTGCTCATAGTTGCTTGGCACCCATGGATTCGGCGGATTCATTCGGCAGGATTACAAGGAGCCCTTGGTGGACGGAATCATGCCAGCGGAGCGCGGATCGCGCTCGAGCGCATCACGCAACGCGCGGGCAAAGGCCTTGAACACGGTCTCGCACTGGTGGTGGGCGTTGATGCCCTTGATGTTGTCGATGTGCAGCGTCACGCCCGCATGGTTCACGAAGCCCTGGAAGAACTCGTAGGTGAGCTGGGTGTCAAAGCCGCCGATGCTGCCGGCCGTAAACGGAATGTGCAGGTGCAGGCCGGGGCGTCCCGAAAAGTCCACCACCACGCGGGACAGCGCTTCATCGAGCGGCACGTAAGCGTGGCCGTAGCGGCGGATGCCCTTCTTGTCGCCCACCGCGCGCGCGAACGCCTGACCGATGGTAATGCCCACGTCTTCCACCGTGTGGTGGCCGTCGATGTGCAGGTCGCCGTCACAGTCGATCTGCAGGTCGATCAGGCCGTGGCGCGCGATCTGCTCGAGCATGTGGTCGAAGAAACCGATGCCCGTGGCGATGCGTGATGCGCCCGTGCCATCGAGGTTCACACGCACCTTGATGCGGGTTTCCGCCGTGTTGCGGGAGACTTCAGCGACGCGGTCGGCATTGGCATCGACCGCAGGTGTGGAGGGTACAAGAGATGATGTCATAGGGAAGCCTGGAGCGCGGCGAGCATCTGGGCGTTGTCGGAGGCATTTCCGACAGTCAGACGCAGGCAGTTGGCCAGCAATGGGTGCATTGTAGAAACGTTTTTGATCAGCACTTTTCGTGCCTTCATGCCATCGTAGGTCTTTGCGGCATCCGGAACGCGGATCAGCACCATGTTGGCCTCGCTGTCCCACACCTTTTCAATACCGGAAATCGCCTGCAGATCGGCAATCAGCTTGGCTCGTTCGGTGCGGATTTCAAGGGCCTGCGCGGCGAACACCTCGGCATGTTCGAGCGCGAAGATCGCGGCCTCGCAGTTGAGCACGCTCACGTTGTAGGGCGGGCGCACCTTGTCGATCTCGCTGACGATGGCCTCGGGGCCGATGAGGTAGCCCAGACGCACACCGGCAAGGCCGAATTTGCTGAGCGTGCGCATCAGCAGCACATGGCCGTTGCGCTCGGGCTCGGCCTTCATGCGCGAGAGCCAACTGCGGCTTGCAAACGGCTGGTAGGCCTCGTCCATCACCACGAAACCGCCCTGTTCACCTACGGCGTCAACGACAGCCTGCACCGACTCCTCGCTCCACAGCGTCGCGGTCGGGTTGTTCGGGTAGGCCAGATAGGTAATCGCCGGTTGGTGCTCGGCAATCGCGGCCAGCATCGCGGGCACGTCGAGCTCGAAGTCGGCGTTCAGCGACACGTTCACGAAGTCAAGCCCCTGCAACTGCGCACTCATCGGGTACATCACGAAGCCCGGCATCGGCGCGAGCAGCTTGGCGCGGCCGCCCGCGTGCGGCTGGGCACAGGCCAGCGCCATCAGGTTGATGATCTCGTCCGAGCCATTGCCGAGCAGAATCTCGCTGCCCTCGGGCGCATCGGCGTATTTCGCAAGCGCAGCCTTGAGGTCGTTCTGGCGCGCACCGGGATAGCGGTTGAGTTCCTGCGCGCCGAGGCGCTTGCCAAGCTCGGCCTGCAGATGCGCGGGCAGGCTGAACGGGTTCTCCATCGCATCCATCTTGAGGTAGCCCACCGAAGCCTGCACCTTGTATGCGTGCATGGCGCGCACGTCAGGACGGATGCGATCAAGTGCTTTGGATTGGGGTGCGGACAAGGTGGTCATGATGAGATTCTTCGTCTGGTTCGTCGTCGTGAAGGCGAATGGAGGGAGTGAAAAGCAAGAAAAAGAAAGGAAACCTGCGGCGGAAGGTCGATGAGAGCGCGTTCTTCGTTCAGCCCGCTGCGTCGCCCGGCGCCGTTGCATGCTGCGGATGCACCATGGTCACGCCGCCGAACTGCGTACCATGCGGCAGATGCAAAGTCAGCATCTGATCGCAGCCGCTGTGCTGCGCACAGGCGACCGCAAGGCAGTCGCCAAATGCCAATTGATGCCGCGCCTGCACGGCCCACGCGGTCTCGAGTGTGGCGGCGTCGGTCTTCCAGGGATTCCAGGTCTGATAGCGGCGAATCGCGGCGCGCGCGTCGCCTTGGGACAGTGGCTCGGACGCAGAAGTGACCTGATCGTAGAACTCGCACAACGCCTGGCTGCCGGTGCGGCCGCTGCGCGTCTTCCAGAGCGCATTGAGCCAAGCGAGCGTGGCGGCGTACAGTTCGGCCTGCCCCACATCCTCGGCGGCGATCAGCACGGAGGTATCGACGAACACCGGGTTCATGATTCGACGTCCTTCGATGCGGGCGTGCGTTCCAGATCAGGTGTGCGGGCGGAGCCCACCGCATCGGCGGAGGCATGCCAGCTGCGCTCATCCGTGCGCCATGCGAGATAGGCGCGCTCGTAGGCGTCCTCGCGGCGCTGCATTTCGGCCATGAAGTCTCCCACCATGCGCGACACGCTGGTGCCACGGCGTGCAGCCTCGATGCGGGCCCATTCGAGCACGTCGTCTTCCACAGTGATGGTGAGATTTTTCACGGAGACCAGTTTACACGAAATTCGTGTAACACGAAATTCGTGTGATTTGATCCGAGTATAAAAAGCCGAATCGGCCCCTGGGCGGATTCGGCTCATTCCATCGACAAACGCACTCAGCGGTACTGCGGCGGCTGCGCGTAGCGGCCCTGATCAGCCGGGAAGGCATCCGGACCGCCGCGTGGCGCGGGGCGGGTCACCGGCTGAGCGGGCCTGGCATCGGCGATCCGCACCTCGAACAGCGCCGTGCCGATCACGCCGATGTTGCGCGGGTTGCCTGCGGGCGTGTTGCTCGCGTAAGCGTTGTCCTTGGTGGAAAAGCGGAAGGTCGCGACCTCCTCGTTGCTCTTGCGGAAGCCCTCGATGCGCAGCCGCTCCCCGGCACGCAGTAGATAGCCGCCTGCGCTGGTGCTGCCCGGCTGGCCCGAGAGCACGTCGAGCCCATCGACCGTCGCCACCAGTTCGTAGTTGCGCTGGCTGCGATTCACATAGACCAGCTCGTAGCGCTCGCCATGGCGACCTGCGACCCGGTAGTCGTCACCGCCGCGCGTGGTGTAGATCGGCAGCGGACGCCCGCTGCCGTCGAGCACCGACCATTCGATCTTGCCGTCGTCGAGCAGCACGCTGCGCTGGCTGTCCGCGTTGGCGCCCAGCGCACCGAGAACGCTGGCCTCGTCGGTGTAGCGCATGGAGCGCAGGGCCTGTGGACGGTCGGGCGTGATGCGAGTGGCATCCACATTGACCACGCGCGAGGTGCGACCCTCACCCCATTGGGTGCCAAGCGTGGAGTTGGCTTGCGGCGACGGCGCCACGGATGCAGGGCTAGACATGGGTGCGGGCGCGCGCGCCTCGTCAGCCATGGAGTCCCTGTTCTGCGGCGGCATGGAGCAACCCACGAGCAGCACACCGGTACCCAGCCCGAGGCCCAGCAGCCAGCGCCTGAGCGCGTCGCGCCTCCACGATGAACCAAGGAGGCTCGCGATGGCTTTCCGTGTGTGGAGATTCATTTGCCGTTTCCCATGTGTTGGTGTTGTGCGTCGTGAAGCCGGCAGGCTTCGCGAGGCAGTGTCCACGGGAAAATCAGGCCGCGCTCGTTGGCGCAACATATGGAAAAGCTTCTTTCGATTGCCAGACAAAGACTGCCATCGCTCGGCGACAGCCTTTGTCCGGATCACTTGGCCTTGAGGCGCATCTCCGCCGCGCGGGCGTGGCCCTGCAGGCCTTCGCCGTAAGCCAGTTCAGCCGCGATCTTGCCGAGCACCTGTGCACCGGCCTCGCTCACCTCGATCAGGCTGGAGCGTTTCTGGAAATCGTAGACCCCCAGCGGCGAGGAGAAGCGTGCCGTGCCGCTGGTCGGCAGCACGTGATTGGGGCCAGCGCAGTAGTCGCCGAGGCTTTCGCTGGTGTAGGCACCAAGGAAGATCGCGCCCGCGTGCCTGAGCAACGGCTCCCATTGGTGCGGGTCGCGGCTCGAGACTTCCAGGTGTTCCGGCGCGATGCGGTTGCTGATCGCGCAGGCCTCTTCCATGTCCTTGGTGAGAATCAGCGCACCACGGCCATTCAGGCTCTTGGCGATGATCTCCTGGCGCGGCATCTCGGGCAGCAGGCGGTCGATTTCGCGCTGCACGGCGTCGATATAGGCCGCATCGGGACTCAGCAGGATGGACTGCGCGAGCTCATCGTGTTCGGCCTGGCTGAACAGATCCATCGCCACCCATTCGGGCGGCGTCGTGCCATCGGCGAGCACGAGGATTTCGGAAGGACCGGCGATCATGTCGATGCCGACCATGCCGAACACGCGCTTCTTGGCGCTTGCCACATAGGCGTTGCCGGGGCCTGTGATCTTGTCGACCTTGGGGATCGTCGCCGTGCCGTAGGCCAGCGCGGCCACGGCCTGCGCACCGCCGACGGTGAAGGCGCGGTGCACGCCGGCCACATAAGCGGCGGCCAGCACCAGCGCGTTCTTTTCGCCACGCGGCGTGGGCACGACCATGATGATGTCCTGCACCCCCGCGACCTGCGCGGGAATCGCGTTCATCAACACGCTCGACGGATAAGCCGCCTTGCCGCCGGGAACGTAGATGCCCACACGGTCGAGCGGCGTGACCTTCTGGCCGAGCAGCGTGCCATCTTCGTCGCGGTAACTCCAGCTCTCGCCGTTGGCCTTCTTCTGCGCTTCGTGGTAGGTGCGAACGCGCTTGGCCGCCGCCGTGAGCGCGTGCTTTTGCGCATCGTTCAGGCCATCGAAGGCGGCCTTGAGTTCGTCCTGCTTGAGTTCGAGCGCCGACATGCTCTCGACACTCAGCCCATCGAAGCGCGCCGTGTATTCGAGCACCGCCACGTCACCACGCTTTTGCACGTCGGCAAGGATGTCTGCGACACGCTGCTCGATCTCGGCATCAGTGTCCGCCGACCAATGCAGCCGTGCCGCGAAGTCGGCTTCGAACGTGGTCGAAGCGGTGGACAGACGCAGAGGGGCAGCTTGCGAGGACATGGCGAACAACTTTCTAGTGGAGAACGAACGAAGCGGAGCGGTATTGTGGATTCAATCAATCCTTGCGGATGGCGGACGCGAACGCGTCGATGATGTGGCGCAGCGGCTCTTGCTTGAGCTTGAGCGCGGCCTGGTTCACCACCAGATGCGAGCTGATGTCCATGATGCGCTCGACTTCCACCAGATTGTTCGCCTTGAGCGTGTTGCCGGTGGAGACCAGATCGACGATGGCGTCGGCCATGCCGGTCAGCGGCGCGAGTTCCATGCTGCCGTAGAGCTTGATCAGGTCCACGTGCACGCCCTTGGTCGCGAAGAACTCGCGAGCGATGAGCGTGTACTTGGTCGCGACCTTGAGCCGCGAGCCCTGCGTGACCGCATGCTTGTAGTCGAAATCATTGCGCACGGCCACGCTCACGCGGCACTTGGCGATGTTCAGATCGAGTGGACGGAACAGGCCCTGACCGCCGTGCTCGATCAACGTGTCCTTGCCGGTCACGCCGATGTCGGCACCGCCGTACTGCACGTAAGTCGGCACGTCGGTGGCGCGCACCATGACCACGCGCACATGGGGCTGGTTGGTCGGGAGAATCAGCTTGCGCGAGGTCTCCGGATCTTCCAGCACCTTGATGCCGGCAGCGGCCAACAAAGGCATGGTTTCGTCAAAAATGCGGCCCTTGGAGAGAGCCAGAGTAATCATCGTCATTGGATTCTTTCCACGTCGGCACCCAGGCCTCGCAGTTTGCCTTCCATGCAATCGTAGCCGCGATCAAGGTGATAAATGCGATCGACCAGCGTCTCGCCGTTAGCTACCAAACCCGCGATCACGAGGCTGGCCGAAGCGCGCAGGTCCGTTGCCATCACGGTCGCACCCAAGAGGTGTTCGGTGGTGGCGCCATTCTTGCCCAAGCCTTCGATCACGGCCTCGCGTGCGTCCGTGGTGCGGATTTTCGCACCGAGACGCAGCAACTCGCTCACATGCATGAAGCGGTTTTCAAAAATGGTCTCCGCCACCGTCGACTGCCCTTGCGCCACGACGTTGAACGCCATGAACTGCGCCTGCATATCGGTCGGAAAACCGGGATATTCGGTGGTGCGAAAGCTCTGCGCGGTCAAATTGGCCGCGCCCGGGCTGGTCACCTGAATGCCGTCGCCGCGCGCCTCGATTTCCACGCCCGCATCGCGCAACTTGCCGATGACCGCGCCGAGATGCTCCTCGCGGGCATGGCGCACGAACGCATCACCCCCTGTCGCTGCAACGGCGCAGAGAAACGTGCCCGCCTCGATGCGATCCGCCACCACGGCGTGCTCGCAGCCGTGCAGTCGACTTACGCCCTGAACGCGGATGCAGGCCGTGCCATGGCCTTCGATCTTCGCGCCCATCTTGATGAGCATTTCGGCCAGATCGACGATCTCGGGCTCTTGCGCGGCATTCTCGAGAACGGTCTCACCCTCGGCCAGCGTGGCAGCCATCAGCAGGTTTTCGGTGCCGGTCACTGTGACCATGTCGGTGGTGATGCGCCCGCCTTTCAGGCGCGTGCGTCCTTCGGGCAGTGTGGCAATCATGTAGCCGTGCTCGACCACGATCTCAGCACCCATCGCCTTCAGACCCTTGATGTGCTGATCCACAGGACGCGAGCCGATGGCGCAGCCGCCGGGCAGCGACACCTTTGCGCGACCAAAGCGCGCGAGCAGGGGCCCAAGCGCCAGCACCGAAGCGCGCATGGTTTTGACCAGCTCGTACGGAGCCTCGGGCAGATGCAGCACGCCCGCGTTGATGCGCACGGTGCCGTCGTCTGCCGCGTCGCGCGTGATCGACACGCCCATGTTGCGGATCAGCTTGAGCATGGTCGCCACGTCCTGCAGATGCGGCACATTGCGCAGCACCACGGGCTGGTCCGTGAGCAGTGCGGCGCACAGTTCGGGCAACGCGGCGTTCTTGGCGCCGGAAACCGGCACCTCGCCATGCAGTTGGCGGCCACCGCGGATCAGCAGCTTGTCCATGGAAGTGGCTTGTTGGGAATTTTGAACTTCAGGCAATCACAAATCTCTGGCTAACTCGGGCTCACTCTGACAAAGGTCGATCAGGCTTGTTCGCCCTGCACGGTCCACTCGCCCGGAGTGAAGGTCTTCATCGACAGCGCATGCACTTCGTCGGTCTTCATGCGGTCACCGAGCGTCGCGTAGACACGCTGGTGGCGCTGGATGAGGCGCTTGCCCTCGAACTCTGCGGACACGATGGTGGCGTACCAATGGCGGCCATCACCCTCGAGGGTGATGTGCTCGCAAGGCAGGCCGGCGCTGATGAGATCCTTGAGTTGGTCTGCGGTCATGGTGGGAAATGTTGAAATGAAATGAAGGGGCACAGCGGCAACAGGCCGGGCTCAGTTGCGGATCTTGTAGCCGATGCGCAGCAGATGCACGGCCAGCGCGCTGATCAGCAGCCATGCGCCACCGACGATGGCCAAGCTGGTCCAGGGCGAGACATCGCTCTGCCCGAAGAAGCCGTAGCGGAAGCCGTCGATCATGTAGAAAAACGGGTTCAGGTGGCTGACCTTCTGCCAGAAGTCCGGCAGCGAATGGATGGAATAGAACACGCCCGAAAGGAAGGTCAGCGGCATGATCAGAAAGTTCTGAAAGGCCGCCATCTGGTCGAATTTGTCAGCCCACAAGCCTGCGATCACGCCCAGCGTGCCCATGATGGCCGCGCCGAGCAGCGCGAACACGATGATCCACAGCGGTGCGGAGAAGTCCGGCACTGCAAAGAACAGCGTGATGATGAACACACCCACGCCCACCAGCAGCCCGCGCAGCACGGCAGCGCCCACATAGGCACTGAACCAAGCCCAGTGCGACAACGGTGTGAGCAGCACAAACACCATCGAGCCCATGATCTTGCTCTGCACCAGACTCGACGAGCTGTTGGCGAAGGCGTTCTGCAGAATGCTCATCATCACCAGACCGGGGATGATGAACGCTGTATAGGTGATGCGGTCATAGACCAGCACGCGGCCTTCGAGCACATGGCCGAAAACCAGCAGATACAGCACCGCCGTGAGCACCGGCGCGGCCACGGTCTGGAAGGCCACCTTCCAAAAGCGCAGCACTTCCTTCTTGAGCAGGGTTTGCCATCCGGTCATGCGGCACCGCCTTGCTGTTCGTTCATCACATGGATGAAGACGTCTTCGAGATCGGCGCGGCGGATTTCCACATCTTCCAGCACCACGCCGCCTTCACGCAGCCCCACGAGCAACTGTTCGACATCACCCGCATCCTGCGCGGGAATCTGCACAATGCGGCCGGTGACGCGCGCGCGCGCCGCGATGGACGCAGGCAGCGCGCTGTCGGTCTTGAACTGCAGCACGTTGGCCGATGCGGACTTGAGCAGGTCGGACATGCTGGAGAGTTTGACGATGTTGCCGTGCTTGAGCATCGCCACGCGACTGCAAAGCGCTTCGGCTTCTTCGAGATAGTGAGTGGTCAGCAGGACGGTGTGGCCTTCGCGATTCAGTCGCGCGATGAAGTGCCAGAGCGTCTGGCGCAGCTCCACGTCCACGCCTGCGGTCGGCTCGTCGAGCACGATGATCGGCGGCTTGTGTACCAGCGCCTGCGCGACCAGTACACGGCGCTTCATGCCGCCCGAAAGCTGGCGCATGTTACTGTGCGCCTTGTCAGTAAGGCCAAGGCTCTCCAGCAGCTCGTCGATCCAGGCATCGTTGTTCTTGACGCCGAAATAGCCGGACTGGATGCGCAGCGTCTCGCGCACGGTGAAAAAAGGATCGAACACTAGCTCCTGTGGAACCACGCCGAGGCTGCGGCGTGCGGCGGCATAGTCGCTCTGCACATCGTGCCCCATGACCTTGACGCTGCCGCCCGAGGCGCGCGCCAGACCGGCAAGGATACTGATGAGGGTGGTCTTGCCCGCACCATTGGGGCCGAGCAGGCCGAAGAACTCGCCCTCGCCAATGTCGAGGCTGACGTTATTCAGCGCCTGAAAAGGCCCTTTGGCGGTATTGAAGGTCTTGGAGACAGACTGAAAGGATACGGCTGGCATGAAGCCTTCCATTTTAGAACGGGAAGGCCCATTGCGGCAGGAGAGGGTTTTGCGAGCGCCCGCGCGCCCCAACCCTCAGCTCTGACCTCGGTCATTCCGCCGAGAGCAGTTCCTGCACGCCATACAGCCCGGCCAGACTGCCCAGCGACGTGGGCAAGGCCTTGATGGCAAAGGTCTTGCCGAATTCCAGCGCAGTGCGGCGGCATTCAAGCAAGACAGCGAGGGCCGAAGAATCGAACACCTTGAGCGCGCTGGCATCCACGACCAGATGCTTTTCCTTGTGGGCCTTCATGGCCTGCATGAGCATGCGCAGGCTGGCAGTGGCCTGCGCATGCGTGAGCTCGGGCGGAAGCACCAGCATGCTGGGAGCAGCGACAGTCGCATTCATAGTGTGAATTTTCTGACGGATTTACTTGCCGTTGCCGGCAGCGTTGGCCTTGTTGCGGGCCACGAGCGAGTCGATCAGGCCGTCGATGCCCTTGGCATTGACCTCCTGGCCGAACTGCGTGCGGTAGGTATCCACGATCCAGACGCCAAGCACGTTCAAGTTGTAGATCTTCCAGTCCGAGCCGTCCTTCTCGAGACGATAGTCGACCTGCACTGGATCACCCTTGCCGCGCACCTCAGTCTTCACCAGTACGTCCTTGTCGCCAGCGGCTGCGCGCAATGGCTTGACCTCGACGGTCTGGTTGGTCACCTGACTCAAGGCACCGGAATAAGTGCGCACCAACAACACCTTGAATTCATCCTGCAGACGCTTTTGCTGCTCGGGCGTCGCCTTGCGCCAGCCCGGGCCGACGGCGGCAGCCGTCATGCGGCGGAAGTTCACGTGCGGCATGAGCAGACGATCCACCAGCACCATGATCTTGTCCACTTCGCCAGCCTTGATGGATGTGTCGTTGCGGATGGTCTCCAGCACCTCGTTGGACAGGCGCTTGATCATGGCATCCGGGGCCTCGTCAGCAGCCAGAGCGGCCACAGGAACGGACAGCAGCATCAGGGATGCCACTGCGGCTGCGGATTGCGAAAAAATGCGTCGATTCAACATCTTGGAATGTCCTTCTTGATTCATTGTCATCACATACAGACTTGAATGTATGTGCTTGGCAACATGCGCGCTCATTTTCAGCACAGTGCCCGAGTTTGTTACGTCCCGGAGGTACCGGGATGAAAGCAATTGCAACCTGTGGCGCAATTGCTCAAAGATCTATGCAGAGGAGACCTCAATATTCCTCTGGCAGCTTGCCAGCGTCCTCATCTTCGACCTGCCCCTTGCGAGGGACGATGCGCTGACTGCGCACCTGCAGGTAGACGTCGCGAGTGAAGGAATACGGGTCCAGCGCGGCGGCGTCGAGCACCTCGCCTGCGTTCAGCAGCGAGGCGCGTTTGTCGACGAGGCCAAGGCCAGTCAACGAATTGCGCACAGGAATGTCATTGATTTGGCCGATCAGGCTGCCCTTCCAATCCACCGGCAGCGCCACCGTGTCCCGAATGGTCGAGGGGCCGAGAAAGGGTAGAACCAGATACGGGCCAGTCTTCACGCCCCAGCTTCCGAGCGTCAGGCCGAAGTCCTGCTTGTGGCGCTGGATGCGCATTTCGCTCGCGATGTCGAGCATGCCGCCCAGACCGAACACGGTGTTCACATTGAAGCGCACCATGCTGTCGAGTGCGTCAGCGCCGCGCCCTTGGAGCAGGTTGTTCACGAACGACCACGCGTCGCCCAGATTGGAGAAGAAGTTGGTGACACCCGTGCGCACCGGCTTGGGCGTGACCTCTTGATAGGCTGTCGCCACCGGCTTGAACACCGCACGATCCAGCCCGTCGTTGAACGAATAAATGCTCCGGTTGAACGACTCGTAGGGATCGTCAGGATGCGCCTGCTGCGTGATACGGGATTGGCTCGCGCATCCGGCCAGCAAAGCAAGTCCCAGCGCCGCAGTGCTGCCGCGCAGGATGAGTTTGGAGTACGTGGTTGTTTGCTTTGTCATTTTTTACCGCCAGAACCGCTCGAACCGCCGCCTTCTTCAGCTTTGTTGTAGAGGAATTGGCCAATCAGGTTTTCCAGAACGACCGCAGACTGCGTGGCGGTGATTGTGTCACCCTCCGCCAGATTCTCGCTGTCAGCGCCCGCCTCGATTCCGATGTACTGATCACCAAGCAGGCCGCTGGTGAGGATCTTGAGCGAGCTGTCCTTGGGAAACTTGTACTGCTTGTCGAGTTCCAGATGCACGTTGGCCTGGAAGGTCTCGTCGTTGAACGCGATGCCCTTGACGCGGCCGACCACGACCCCGGCGCTGCGCACCGCCGCCTGGGGCTTCAAGCCACCGATGTTGTCGAAACGCGCGGTCACCGCATAGCCCGACTTCCAGTTCAGGCTCAGCAGATTGGCCGACTGCAGTGCAAGAAACACGAGTGCGGCCGCGCCCAACAGCACAAACAGGCCGACCCAGACATCATTTTTGGATTGCTGCATGGTTTGCTACTTTCTCCAGATCCCGAGATACCAGTCTCTTCGCTTCCAAATTCAATTGATCAAATGCTGAACATCAGCGCCGTGAGCAGGAAGTCCAGCCCCAGCACCGACAACGACGCGATCACCACCGTGCGCGTCGTCGCACGCGAAACACCTTCGGGCGTAGGCTTGGCCACATAACCCTGCAGCACTGCCACAAAGGTCACGGCCACGCCGAAGACAAAACTCTTGACCACGCCATTGCCCACGTCCTTCCAGACATCGACGCTGCTTTGCATTGCCCCCCAGAAGGCACCGGAGTCCACGCCGAGCATGAGCACGCCGACCATCCAGCCGCCGATCACGCCAACGGCATTGAACACCGCCGCCAGCAGCGGCATGGCGATCACGCCGCCCCAAAAGCGCGGCACCAGAATGCGGCGCACCGGATCGACGGCCATCATCTCCATTGCCGAGAGCTGCTCGCCCGCCCGCATGAGTCCGATCTCAGCCGTGAGCGAGGTGCCCGCGCGGCCCGCGAACAGCAGCGCCGTCACCACAGGGCCGAGTTCGCGCACCAGCCCAAGCGTGACGACCAGTCCCAGCGCATTGGTCGAGCCGTAGAGCTGCAGGATGTTGTAGCCCTGTAGCGCCAGCACGAAGCCGACGAACAGGCCCGACATCGCGATGATCGACAGCGAATAGTTGCCGAGAAAATGCACCTGATCACGCACCAGCCCGGGGCGCTTGAGGGCCTCGCTGCCAAGCTGGACCAGACGCCAGAAAAGCTTTGCACCCTGACCGATGTCGGCCAGTTTGCTGCGTACCGCAAAACCCACGTCGGATGGACGCCACCAACTCATGCCTTGTCTCCCGACGCCATGCCCACTGGGCCAAAATCCTGCGCCACGCTCGGGCCGGGATAGTGAAACGGCACGGGCCCCGTGGGCAGCGCGTTGACGAACTGGTGCACCAGCGGATCGGTGCTCTTGCGCACCTCGTCGGGCGAGCCCTGTGCGGCAATCGTGCCGGGGCCGAGAATGATCACGTGATCGGCCAATCGGAAGGTTTCTTCCAGATCGTGCGACACGATGATCGTGGTCAGCCCCATCGAATCGTTGAGCTGACGGATCAGCTGCGCCGAAGTGCCGAGCGAAATCGGATCGAGCCCCGCGAACGGCTCGTCGTACATGATGAGTTCGGGGTCGAGCGCGATCGCCCGCGCCAGCGCCACGCGCCGCGCCATGCCGCCGGAAATCTGGCTGGGCATGAGGTCGCGCGCGCCGCGCAGACCGACGGCATTGAGCTTCATGAGCACGATGTCGCGGATCAGCTCTTCCGACAGATCCGTGTGTTCGCGCAGCGGAAACGCCACGTTCTCATAGACGCTCATGTCGGTGAACAACGCGCCGAACTGGAACAGCATGCCCATGCGGCGACGCGCGCCGTACAGCGCCTTCATGTCCATGTCGCCGACGTTCTTGCCGTCAAACAACACTTCGCCGCCCTGGGCGACATGCTGCCCGCCGATCAGGCGCAGCACGGTCGTCTTGCCGCCGCCAGATGCACCCATCAGCGCTGTGACCTTGCCGCGCGGCACGCTCAGGCTGACGTCGCGCAGGATCGCGCGATCGCCATACCCGAAGTGGACATTGCGCAGCTCGACAAGCGGTTTGGAGACGGTTGGTACGGTTTCAGGCATTGGTAAAAGCAATCGGATGCCATCCCCAAGCGGAGAGGAGCAACCCTACATCATAGGGGGAAACCCGTTTCCTGCATCCACCGGGTGTTGAACACACTGTTGCCGAAACAATGCTTGACTATACTCATGATCTCCTGACAAAGTCCTGCCAGCCCCGGCCGACAAGGTTTTCCGCCGGAGCACGATCCGATGATCGATACTGAGACCCAGAGGCGCAGGCCACTGAAATGCAACACCCTATGCGGCCAAAGGAAAACCAGCACGCCATGACGACGCAACCACAGAACGCCCGCGCCGCTGCGCGCGAAGCCAGTGGATTGCATTTGATCGGCGATCTGCATGGCTGCGAAGCCGGTGCGCAGATGATGCTGGACGCCGCGTTTCTCGAAGCCTTCTGCCTTGCCCGCGTGACCGATGCCGGGCTCACCACAGTGGGCAGCCTGTTCCACTCGTTCGGCGCAGGTGGCGGGGTGACCGGCGTGGTGGTGCTCGCCGAGTCGCATCTCTCGGTCCACACATGGCCCGAGTCAGATTATGTGACGCTCGATGTGTTCGTCTGCAACTACTCGGGCGACAACCGCCCCAGGGCGCAACAGCTCTTCGACGCTCTACGGGGCGCGTTCAAGCCCGCCAGCACCCATCAACAGCGCATCGAACGCGCCTGAATCAAGCCCAATGAAAAAAGCGCGGACCGTGCCGCGCTTCTTTGTTGCATGCCGCCCACTCGCCTTACAGCATGTGATGCAAGAACGCTTTGGCGCGCTCATGGCGCGGATCGGCGAAGAACTCCTGCGCCGGGCGCGCCTCGATCAATTCGCCCTGATCCATGAACACCACAGTGTTGGCCACCTCGCGCGCAAAGCCCATTTCGTGCGTGACCACCAACATGGTCATGCGCTCATCGGCCAGCTCGCGCATGGTCTTGAGCACCTCGCCGGTCAGCTCGGGATCGAGCGCCGAGGTCGGCTCGTCGAACAACATGATGTCGGGCTCCATCGCAAGTGCACGGGCAATCGCCACGCGCTGCTTCTGGCCGCCTGACAGGCGCGACGGATAGTTGTCGCGCTTGGCCAAGAGGCCCACCTTGGCGAGCAGCTTGTCGGCACGCGCAATCGCCTCGTCACGCGAGACCTTCTGCACGATCATCGGCGCTTCGATGATGTTCTCGAGCACCGTCAAATGCGGGAACAGATTGAAGTGCTGGAACACCATGCCCATCTTGCTGCAGATGCGGCGCATTTCGCCCTCGCTCGCATAGGTGCACTTTCCGCTCGCGTCGGTCGAGGCCAGCGTCGCGCCTTCGACCACCACGCTGCCGCTGTCGATGGTCTCGAGGTGATTCAGGCAGCGCAAAAACGTGCTCTTGCCCGAGCCCGAAGGGCCGATCACCGCCACCACCTCGCCGCGCGAGATGGTCAACGACACACCGCGCAGCACCTGCGTGGCGCCGAATGCCTTCTTGATGTCGCGTGCATCGATCATCGTCGGCTGCAGGTTCGCGTTACTCATCAAATTTGGCATAGCGTTTTTCCAGGCGCTGGAAGCCCCAGGTGAGCACCAGCGTCATGATCAGATAGAAGGCGGCGGCCACGATGAACGGTGTGGTCGTGAAGTCGCGCTGCACGAATCCGCGCGCAGCACGCAGCAAATCGTTCAGGGCCAGCACGTAGATCAGCGAGGTGTCTTTGACCAGCGTAATCGTCTCGTTGCTCATGGGCGGCAGGATGCTGCGCACCATCTGCGGCAGCACGATGCGGCGCATGGTCTGCGGATAGCTCATGCCGAGCACCTTGGCGGCCTCATACTGGCCACGATCGACCGACAGAATGCCGGCGCGGAAGATCTCCGCAAAATAGGCCGCGTAGTTCAGCGCGAAGGCCAGCACCGCGGCCGGAAAGTCCGGCAGGCGCACGCCGATCACCGGAACGAACGGCAGCGCGAAATAGATGAACAGCATCTGCAGCATGAGCGGTGTGCCGCGCATGAGCCAGATGTAGCCGTTGACGAAAGCCGACAGCGGCTTGAAATGGGACACGCGTGCGAGCGCCAGCACCAGACCCAGCGGGACGGCCAGCAGCAGCGTGATCACGAACAACTTCAGGGTGACGGTGGCGCCCTGTGCAAGTGGTCCGAGAAGGGAGAGAACATAGTCCATACGGAAAGCTTGAAAGCCCCGGGAGCGACGGGCCGATGCCCGGATCGCCTGCGATGCACGTAGCGCATCGCTTTACGCAAGAACACCGCGACGAGGGGTCGCGGTGTCACGAACAAAAGCGCAGACGAGGCTGATTACTTGATGATGTCCTTGCCGAACCACTGGGTGGCGATCTTGGCGGCAGTGCCGTCAGTCTTCATCTCGCCCATGGCTTTGTTCAGCTTTTCCAACAGAGCGGTGTCGTCCTTACGAACGCCCACGCCGTAGTCTTCGGTGCCGAAGTTCTCTTCGAGCACGCGGTACTCGTCAGGCTTTTTGGCCACGTAGTAACGGCCCACCACTTCGTCGACCACCACGGCTTCCAGACGGCCTGCGGACAGGTCCATCAGCGCGGTCACGTTGTCGCCGAAGGTCTTGAACTCCTTGAACGACTTGAACACGGCATCGTCCTTCTTGACGGCGTCCACAGCGGAAGAGCCTTCCTGCGCACCCACCACCTTGCCGGACATGTCGGACTTGTTGTTGATCGCGGACTTTGCGGCCACGACGATGATCTGGTGGTTTTCCATGTACGGCGAGGTGAAGCCGATCTTCTCCTTGCGCTCGTCGGTGATGGTCAGGCCATTCCACAGCGCGTCCACGCGCTTGCCGGACAGTTCCGCTTCCTTGGCGCTCCAGTCGATCGGCTTGAACTCAGCCTCGACGCCCATGCGCTTGGCGGCTTCGCGGGCCATGTCGATGTCAAAGCCCACGAGCTCGTTCTTCTCGTCACGGAACCCCATGGGCGGGAAGCTGTCGTCCAGACCCACGACGATCTTGGTAATCGCTGCAGGAGCCGGTGCGGGTGCGGGTGCAGCCGACGGCGCTGGAGTTTCGTTTTTGCTGCATCCAACCAGAGCGGCACCCAAAGCGAGGAGCGCAACAGCGGCAATCTTTTTCATGGTCTTGCTGAGAAGTTAAGAAGGAAAAGAACAAAAGGACCCAGCAGCCATGACAAACGCCATGTCCACAAGCGATCCCTGCGAAAGGGAAGAAAACCCTCTATTTTCGCCCAGCTTGAGTACGAGGGGGCGGAGTCGCACAAATTACGCGGGCAATTTGCTGCGGCGCTCGCATTCACGCCCTTGGAAACCACCATCAACCCATCGCCATGCGCTAGCAAAACATGAGCATGCACCAGAACAAGGCCTGAGCGGACCGGGCGTTCACTCAACATCCTTGCGCATCGCGAGGCAATGCACGCAAACCACGGGCACACACCGACAATGGAGCCATCTCACCCCACCGGCAACACCCGATCTCACCATGCGCACCTTGCACTCCACCATTGCCCTCATGACGCTCGCTCTCGCGAGCACTCTCAGCCACGCCGAAGTCAAGATCGATGACGTCTGGGTACGCGCCACCGTGCCGCAGCAGAAATCCACCGGAGCGTTCATGCGCATCACCAGCACCGAGCCCACCACGCTTGTCGGCGTACACACCAGTGCGGCGCCCGTGTCCGAAGTGCACGAGATGAAGATGGAAGACAACGTGATGAAGATGCGCAAGGTCGATGCAGGCATCGCCATCCAGCCAGGCAAGGCTCTGGAGCTCAAGCCCGGCGCCTTCCATGTGATGCTCATGGACCTGCCCTCTGCCATGACGGCTGGCAGTCACGTGCCGCTCACGCTGGTGTTCAAGGACGCTGCGGGCAAGGAGTCGACCATCAACGTGCACGCTCAGGTGCGCGCGCTGAACGCCGCAGCACCGGCCAAGATGGATCACGGTCAGCACAAGCACTGACCGGGCGCTGACAGCCGCAACGCACGAACGGGCCGCATGCTCGATAATCCGCCGTCAGCTTTCATTCAATCTTATTGACTGATTGAATGAAGCTGGTGGCGGTTTTTCTCTGGGCTCATAAGCCCACCGCCGCCGCATGGCCCAAGAGCCACTCCCGCTCGACCACAACTACAACAACAATCCATGTCACCACAAGCCGAAAAACAATGGAATTCCCCGCGCTGGGCACTTGCCATCCTGCTCGCGCTGCTCGGCATGCTCGGGCCGTTTTCCATTGACACCTATCTGCCCGCATTCCCCGCCATCGCAGGCTCGCTCAATGCGACGCCCGTGGAGCTGCAGCAGACGCTTTCGGCCTACCTCTTCGCATTCGCGTTCATGACGCTGTTCCATGGCTCGCTCTCCGACAGCTTCGGGCGCAGGCCCGTGGTGCTCTGGGGCATCGTGGTCTACACCATCGCGTCGGCTGGCTGCGCGCTCTCACAATCCATCGGCCAGCTCATCGCCTTCCGCGCCCTGCAGGGCCTGTCCGCAGGTGCAGGCATTGTTGTCTCGCGCGCCGTCATCCGCGACCTGTTCCCGCCCGCCGAAGCCCAGCGCGTGATGAGCCAGGTGACCATCTTCTTCGGCATCGCACCCGCCATCGCACCCATCGTCGGCGGCTTCTTCTCGGTTTATCTCGGCTGGCACAGCGTGTTCTGGTTCCTGACCGGCGTGGGCATTTTCCTGTGGATCGCCAACTACCGCCTGCTGCCCGAATCCCTGCCAAAAAAAGACCGCCAGCCCTTCGACATCGTGAATCTGATGCGCGGCTACTGGGAGCTTGGCACCAGTCCCCGCTTCCTGTTGCTGGCGCTGGCCAGCGGCGTGCCATTCAACGGCATGTTCCTCTACGTGCTATCGGCCCCTGCATTCCTCGGCGACCTCCTGCACTTAGGCCCCACGGAATACTTCTGGTTCTTCATGCTCACCATCTCCGGAATCATGGGCGGAGCCTGGCTGAGCGGCCGCCTTGCCGGCCGCATCCCGCCCAAACGCCAGATCCGCCATGGCTTCGTGATCATGTTCGCCGTAGCCATCGTGAATTTGGCGCTCAACCTGCTCCTGCCACCCCACGCCTCCTGGGCCATGTTCCCGCTGGCGATCTTCTCGTTCGGCTGGGCGTTGATGGTCCCGGTCGTCACCCTGCTGGTGCTCGACCTCTACCCTCAGCGCCGGGGTATGGCTTCGTCAATGCAGGCCTTCGTAGGTTCCACAGCGAACGGTCTGGTCGCAGGCGTCCTCGCCCCGCTGGTCATGCACTCCGCCATCGGGCTGGCTGCGACCTCGCTCGTACTCATGTGCGTAGGACTGATCGCCTGGATCTACTTCCACCATCGCTGGCCCGAAGTGGGGAAGACATCGCACGTGCATTGACACTGGGTGAAGGGGCCGCTGGGCTGCTATCGTTTTAGCTTCTGTTCTTTGTTGGAGAGGGGAGGCCGGGAGTTCCGCCCGGCGGCGGAGTCACCTTTTGCTTGCGCGCAAAAGGTAACCCAAAACGCGCTGTCAATACCCGCGGCAGAACTCGCTATGCGCTTCGCGCGCCGCTCGGACAACCGCCGCGAGTCAGAATTTTCATAAGAGGTGTAGTCGACACATCGCTGCGCTTGTGCCGAGCATCTCGCGATTTCGCGAGATGTGGGTGTGCAAGAACTGCGTAATTTGCGAGCGGTCGTTTCAGCATTGCACACTCAAAAGCGCAGTGGGCATTTGCGCCCCAACGCAGTCACGCAAACGCCCCCGGCACGAGCGCAGCGATGTGCCGCAATACCTCATCAAAACTGATTTCCGGCGGTTGTTCGAGCGGCGCGCGAAGCGCATAGCGAGTTCTGCCGGATGACTTCCAAGCGCGTTTTTGATTACTTTTTGCGCGCAAGCAAAAAGTGATTGCCCCGCCGGGGGCAGTCCCGGCCTCCACCCTCAACCAAACCCATAACAACAACCACGACCACAAAAAAGAAAACCCGGAGCAGTCAATCCGCTCCGGGTCCCATTAGTCAACTAACGCCTGATCAGCGTAAGCAGATCAACGCGGCGTACGTGCCCGAGGTGCATAAGGCTTGGCGCCCGTACCAGACTTCACATGCGCCGGCTTGCGATCACCGAAGCCTGCCGATGCTGGCTTGCGACCACCAAAGCCTTCGCCATCACGACGACCAGCGGCAAAACCACCGTCACGGCGCTCGCCGCCACCGAAGCCGCCTTCGCGACGTTCACCGCCGCCAAACGAACGTTGCTGATCGCCACGTGGTGCACCAAAGCCACCGCGCGGGCCGTTGTCACGGCCACCGAAACCACCTTCGCGACGCTCGCCGCCACCAAAACCGCCTTCACGACGCTCACCACCGAAGGAGCGTTGCTCACCACGGTCGCCGCCGAATGAACGCTCACGGTCACCGCCGAAAGGGCGCGGCTCGCGATTGCCACCGAAGGAACGTTCGCCGCCACGGTCGCCGCCGAAGCCGCCTTGTGGACGATCACCACCACGGTCACGATCACCACCGAAGCCGCCGAAACCTTGCTTGCGACCGAAACCGCCAGCATCACGACCACCACGGTCGCCGCCGCCGAAGGAACGACCACCGCCGCCACCGCCGAAGCGCTTGCCACCGCCAGCACCACCACC
Source organism: Diaphorobacter sp. HDW4A (assembly GCF_011305995.1). Taxonomy (GTDB): domain Bacteria; phylum Pseudomonadota; class Gammaproteobacteria; order Burkholderiales; family Burkholderiaceae_C; genus Diaphorobacter_A. Next base: position 3,808,165 of record NZ_CP049910.1, read on the forward strand.
GCTGCGACCGCCACGACCGAAGTCGGGCTGAGGTGCGCGCTGGGAAGGCTCCAGACCCGAAATCACTTCGGGGTTGAAGCGATGCTTTGTGTAGGCTTCGATATCGAAGATACGGCGGCGATCGCGGAACTCGGCCAGCGTCACGGCCAGACCTTGGCGACCGGCACGACCAGTACGACCGATACGGTGCGTATAGTCTTCCGCCTTCATCGGCAGGCCGAAGTTGAACACGTGCGTGATCGTAGGCACGTCAATGCCGCGAGCAGCCACGTCGGTAGCTACCAGAATCTGCACTTGGCCGCTGCGCAGCGCCATCAATCGGCGATTGCGCAGACCTTGGCTCAGCGCGCCGTGCAGGGCCACAGCGGAGAAGCCGTCTTGCTGCAGGTCGTTGGCGAGGCCATCACACTCGATCTGTGTGCTTGCGAAAACCACGGCCTGGTTGATCGTGGTGTCGCGCAGCCAGTGGTCGAGCAGCTTGCGCTTGTGCTGAGCGTTGTCGGCCCAGAACAGCATCTGCTTGATGTTGGCGTGTTGTTCTTGTGGCGAGTCGATCTGGATCTTCTTCACCGACGAGCCGTTGTCGTGCATCACGCGCATGGCCAGTTGCTGAATGCGCGGCGCGAAAGTGGCGCTGAACATCATGGTCTGGCGACGCTGGCTGGTCAGTTGGTTCAGCTCGGCGAGGTCGTCCGAGAAGCCCAGATCCAACATACGGTCGGCTTCGTCAACGACCAGGAATTGCACCTTGTCGAGCTTGATCTGCATGGAGCGTTGCAGGTCAAGCAGACGACCAGGCGTTGCCACCACCAGATCGGCGTTTTGCAGCTTGGCGATTTGCAGTTGGTAAGGCATGCCACCAACGACGTTGGCAACGCGCAGACCCTTGCAATGACGCACCAGATCGATAGCGTCGTGCGCCACTTGCTGAGCCAGTTCGCGGGTTGGGCAGACGATCAGGGCGCCAGGAACGGCAGCCTTGAAATTGCGTGGGTTAGTTGGGTCCTTGCGACGATTGCGCTTGGGAGCAGGCTCGCCCTTAGCTGCAGCTTCGGCGCATAGAGCGTCGAACTCAGCACGTTCCTGTGCGAATTGCGCTTCTTGTTGCTTGAGCAGTGTGTGCAGCACGGGCAACAGGAAAGCAGCAGTCTTGCCGCTACCGGTCTGGCTGGAGACCATCAGGTCGATGAAACGATCGCTTTCGCCATCGGCTTCCATCGCCAGAGGAATGGCGCGCTGCTGAACTTGGGTTGGTTGTGTGTAACCCAGATCCTTGACGGCCTGAACCAGCTCAGGAGCCAGACCCAGTTCGACGAAGCCGTTGGGAGCTTCTTCAACTTCAGCGGCTGCTTCTGCAGCAGCTTCGGCTTCAATCGATTGCTCGATTTCAGCTTCTGTTGTTGTCTCTACGAGATCGTTGGTTGTAGTAATGATTTCTTCGGAAAAAGAAGAGTCAGCAGGCGCGAAATCGCCCTGCGAATGCAAAGAGTCAGTCATGTGTTTATGCAACCGCGGGCGCAACCTGCGGAGGCTTCAATCAAATGGTTTAAAAAACATCAACCATTCAACGAAACCAGCGCCAGCGTGAATCGCTGGGCGGGTGGGTGTTTTTCAGTGGCTGGTTCGTTGCTTGCCCCAGATGGACAAACATTCCGAACGCCGTGAACCCGATGTGAAAGGGAGATGTACAAAGTGCAGGAAAAGAGCCGTGGCACCACTCAAATCGTTCGAGCACCCAGCGCATGTTTCTTGCAAGAGTGCAATTATGGCATGCATCGGGTTTTCCCGCAATACCCTTGTCTTTCGTCATCTCATCGTTGGCAAATCGTCACAAAGCCAGAAACGTGGTGCGGTAATGCGCCAGTTCTTCGATCGATTCGATCACATCCGCCAGCGCCGTGTGCTTCTGTGCCTTCTTGAATGAGTTGTAGGCCGAGGGCTTCCAGCGTTTGGCAAGCTCCTTCAAGGTGCTTACATCGAGATTGCGGTAGTGAAAGTACGCCTCCAGCTTGGGCATGTACTTCACCAGAAAACGACGGTCCTGTCCGATGGTATTGCCGCACATGGGCGCGGAGTTCTTGGGAACATAACGCTTGATGAACTCGAGCAATTGGGCTTCGGCTTCGGCCTCCGTCACGGTGGAGGCCTTGACCTTGTCGATCAGCCCGCTGCGTCCGTGCGTCCCCTTGTTCCAGGCATCCATGCCATTCAGCAACTCGTCCGACTGGTGCAGCACCAGCACCGGGCCTTCGATGCGCGGCTCCAGATTCGGGCCGGTGATCACGATGGCGATCTCCAGCAAGCGGTCAGTTTCAGGGTTCAGCCCCGTCATTTCACAATCAAGCCAGACGAGATTCTGGTCGGATTTGGCGAGTTGGGGAGCGGTCGGTGTAGCGGTGTCAGACATGCCGGGGATTGTCGCCGATCACCTACACTTGCGCTCTCAGCCCTTGAAATCTCCGCCCTGTAAAACGTGTCTCCTTCCCTGCTCTGGACCTCGCTGTTCGCCTTCTTTCTGCTCGCCGGCTTGGCCCTGCGACTATGGCTTGCCACGCGCCAGATGCGCCATGTCGCCCAACACCGCAATCAGGTGCCTGCCGATTTCACGGATCGCGTTTCTCTCACAGCCCATCAGCGCGCGGCGGACTACACCGTCGCAAAGGGGCGCTTCGGACTGATCGAGATGACGCTCGGCGCGGCTGTCGTGCTGGGCTGGACATTGCTCGGCGGACTGGACACACTCAATCAGGGGCTGATCGATCTCATGGGCGGAGGCATGTGGCAGCAACTCGCCTTGCTCGCCAGCTTTGCACTGATCAGCGGCGCCATCGACCTGCCCATCTCGTACTACCAGACCTTCGTGATCGAACAACGCTTCGGGTTCAACCAGATGACGCCACGGCTGTGGCTGGCGGACATCCTCAAATCCACGCTTGTTGGGGCACTCATCGGTCTCCCACTCGCCGCACTGATTCTCTGGCTCATGGGTGCCACGGGACCGCTGTGGTGGCTGTGGGCATGGTGCGTGTGGATGGGCTTCAATCTGTTGCTGATGGTGGTCTATCCGCTGTTCATCGCACCGCTGTTCAACAAGTTCCAGCCGCTCGCCGACGAATCACTCGCCCAGCGTGTAACCGCGCTCATGCAGCGCTGCGGCTTTGCGGCCAAGGGCCTGTTCGTGATGGACGGTAGCCGCCGCAGCGCGCACGCCAACGCGTATTTCACCGGCTTTGGTGCGGGCAAGCGCGTGGTGTTCTACGACACGCTGCTCAAGCAACTCACGCCAGCAGAAGTCGAGGCCGTGCTCGCACACGAACTCGGTCACTTCAAGCACAAGCACATCACGCGCCGCATCATCGGCATGTTCGCGCTGAGCCTGATCGGCTTTGCGCTGCTGGGCTGGCTGTCCACCAAAGGCTGGTTCTACACCGGTCTTGGCGTGATGCCGAATTTCAGCATGCCGGGTGTGGCGGGTTCGGCACCCAATGATGCGCTGGCGCTGCTCTTGTTCATGCTGGCAGTGCCGATCTTCAGCATGTTCCTCTCCCCTGTTTTCGCGCAGATGTCGCGCCGCCACGAGTTCGAAGCCGACGCCTTTGCCGTAGCGCAGACGCAAGGTGCGGATCTGGCCTCGGCTCTGCTCAAGCTGCACGAGGACAACGCATCCACCCTCACGCCCGATCCGGTCTACGTGAAGTTCTACTATTCACATCCGCCCGCCGTTGAACGGCTGGCGCGCATTCCCCATACAGCTGGAGCCGCGGCATGACATCTGCATTGAAAATCAAGGACTGGTCGCAGGAAAAGCGCCGCGCGCTCAGCGCCGTCGAACTCGTCACCAAACTGGTCGACCTGCAAGGTTGGAGCCTCAACGGCGATGGTGCCAATGTGGCCATCGAGAAGACCTTCCGCTTCAACAACTATTTCGAGACCATCGCCTTCGTGAACGCAGTGGCGCTCGTCGCGCACCAGCAGGACCATCACCCCGACCTCTCGGTGCACTACAACCGCTGCGTCGTGCGCTTGAACACGCACGACGTGGGCGGCGTCTCGACGACCGATCTCGATTGCGCAGCCCGCGTGGACGCGCTGCTCGCCGCACCATGAGCGCACGCCCCGAACTGCAGAAGGGCCTCGTCGTCGGCAGCCACGGCCGTCACTGCGTGGTCGAGACGGCCGATGGCGAGCGCCGCATCTGCCACCCGCGCGGCAAGAAGAGCCAGGCCGTAGTCGGCGACCACGTACTGTGGTTGCCCGCCGCACCCGGCCAGGGCGACGAGGGTACGATCGAAAAGGTCGAAAAGCGCCGCAATCTGTTCTACCGCCAGGACGAGATCCGCACCAAGTCGTTTGCGGCCAACCTCGACCAGATCCTGATCCTGCTCGCCGCCGAACCGGTATTCTCCGAAAGTCAGCTGGTGCGTGCACTGATCGCCGCCGAGGCCGAACACATCACGCCCATCATCGCGCTCAACAAGAGCGATCTGGTCGAGCCCTTCGCGCACGCCTGGGAGCGGCTCTGGCCCTACCGCCACATGGGCGGCGCGGGCGACACCAGCCGCCACTATCGCGTGCTGCCCATGTCGCTCACTGAATCGGGCACCGTCGATCACCACACGCTGCTGCCCATCCTCGAAGGCAAGACCACGTTGGTGCTCGGCCCCTCGGGCGTGGGCAAAAGCACGCTGGTGAACCTGCTCGTGCCCGGTGCGTATGCGCAGACCGGTGAGATATCACAGGCACTCAACTCCGGCAAGCACACGACGACGACGACGACGCTGTACTGGATCGACGAGGCGCGCAAAACCGCGCTGATCGACTCTCCGGGCTTCCAGGAATTCGGCCTGCGCCACCTCGCCCCCACCGACCTCGCACGCTGCATGCCCGACATCGCGGCGCATGCGGGCGACTGCAAGTTCTACAACTGCACGCACCTGCACGAGCCGGGCTGCGACGTGCGCGCCCGCGTGCTCGATGCAGCGGATGACCAGAAGCAGGTCGACACGATCAGTGCCAACCGGTACCGGCTCTATGGCGAACTGTTCGAGGAATTGAGCGCTCCGCCGAAGTACTGAGCGCCTTGCTTGTGCGGTCCGCTGAAATATCGAGCGCTCTGTGCGCTCAGCCTCCTCTTGGGAGATGTGACTCGCACGCGAGGGTCAGCGTGAAGCGCGTGCCGCCCATCACGGAGGCCGACACCTTCGCGTCCCCGCCATGCTGGCGCGCAATGCGCCGCGCCACCCAGAGCCCCAGACCGAAGCCACGCGCCTGATCCACGTGATTGCCGCGTTCGTAGAGTTCGAAAATACGCTCCGCGGATTCGAGCGACATGCCCGGCCCCTCGTCATTGACCGACAGTTCGAGCCGGTCGAGTTCATCGATGCGCGCCTGAATCAGGATACGCCCATTGTTGGCGTACTTGATCGCGTTGTCCGTCAGGTTGGACAGAGCGATGGAGATCAACATCTGATCGCAATACCAGTCCGTCAAATCCTCATCGATATCGAAGCACAGCTGATGACGCTGTGACCACTGCACGAGCTGAGCGGCATCAGCGATCAAGTCTTCCAACGGCACGCGCACCATCTGCAGCGCAAAGGACGTTGTATCGAGCCGGTCGTTGAGCAGGCAGTTGGCCACCAGCGTATTGAGTCTTTTGCATGCACGGCGGATCTGCACTGCACGGGCCACCTGCGCCTGCAGATCGTTGCTGGGAAAAGCCTGCTGCTCGGCCGCCGCGCTGTCCACCACCGCCAGTGGTGTTCGGAATTCGTGGTTGATCATGTTGAAAAACTGCTTCTGCTCAATGCGCATGTCGCGCTCGTTGTGCAGTGCATGCTGCAGCGCGTTGCGGGTGGACAGCAGCTCGTCGGTACGAAGACGCACGCGCTCTTCCAGCGTCTGCTCCGACTTCTCCAGCGACGCCACGAGCTGGCGCTGACGCCCCATGGACTCGCGGAACTTGCGTAACAAGCGCGCGCCCACAGCCACAGCAACCAGCAAATTCGTCAACAGCGTCTTGAGCTGCCACAGGATGCTGGTCTCGATCTCCGGCGCAGGCATACGCCCCATGTAGACCGCCACCACATACATGCCAGTCAACCCGTACAGCGTGGTCGGCATGATCATCAGCAGTGTCTCCATCGACGGCCCGTCCTTGAGCAAATTGCCCCAGGCCACGTATGCGAACAGCGCGCTGATGACCCAGGGTGCAAAGATACCGACCCAGGCCACATCCTGATAGAAGTCCAGTGGAATGCTCGGCAAGCACAACAGCGGTGCGATGCCCGCGAGCAGCAGCAACTTGTCGACCCACTTCCAGCGGGTGTGGATCGTGAGGAGCTCCCGGAACTGCCAAGCGATCGCAATCGGCAACACCAGTGTCCCGATCTTGACCGCCGCATCGCCCCAGTGCGCGAGATCGGCAGGCAGCCACAGCTGCAGATAGCCCCGGTCGGCCGCACCGTGGGCCAGCGCCGTTGCGGCTCCGACTGCCAACGCTGCAAGGCTGCGCATGCGCAGCACCAACGCCGCGCCAATGATGAGCAGCACGAGCACCAGGTTGATGCCCTGATGCACCCCCGACGCCCATTCGACAATAGAAAACTGCGTGAGCAGCGCACTCGCCCGCCACACGCGCGCGTCCAGGCTCACCGGACTGGTCGTTTGCACGCGCAGAAAAAAAGGCCTGTCCGGCTGCAATGAAAACAGCAACTGTCGCACCTGGATGCGCGACGCCATCGGCACGGTGTCTCCGCTTCGTTGCTGCTGCCAGTGCCGACCGTCGAATTGATACAGCCGCACTTCGTCAAGATAGCTCGGGAGAATGCTGAGCCAAAGCCCGTTGTCGGCGCCCGCCTGGGTATCAGGGGGAATCTTCGGCGCAGCCACCTTGAGCCAGTAAACGCTATCGCTGTAGCCCTTGTTGAGCGGCGTCGTCAGATCCGTGAAGTCCGAATTCGGCAACGACACCACAGCGTCGATATCAAAGTGCCCATCCGCATCCACGAACAACTGCGCAGGCGCTTCGCTGCCAAGCTGCATGCCCTTGTCGGATTGCGACAACAACGCAGGACTCAGAATCACCAAGGCAATCGTTGCTATCGACAGCAGCAGCCAAGCAGGCAGCATCGCGCGACGCAACCAGCCTCTGGGCAGCGCGAGTGTGCGCCGCACCGGTGCCGAAGTGGACGGAGCTGTCATGGCTTGGATTCCAGAAGGTATGTGAGCAGAGCAATCACGGCCGAGAATGAAACAAACTGTATCATCCAAATGGGTTCGCTCGGCACGCGGCAGAGGCTGCAACGCTTTCACGTGCAGCCTCCTTCCCTCTCGGATGGCTCAAACGGATCAACGTTGGCGACGACGCAATGTCAACACCGCCGCAAGTGCCAGCAGGCCAGCCATCAGCATCTGCGCCCACTGCGAGAGCGTGGGCACCGGAGTTGCAACAGGTGCATCGGTCACAGTCACATCCTGGGTTGCAGTCGCAGTACCTGTCGTACCGGTCGCTGTGGTCATGCCCGTTTTCACCAGCGTTCCATCAACCTTGCAGGTCACCACGGCTCCTTCAACGATGGCATCGCCCTGCGCCCACGACGTGCCGCCCGGGCTGATCGTGCATGCCCCCTGAGTGACTCCCTGCGGCAGGCCTGCAGCCACGCAGCTCGTACCCGTTGTCGCGTCCGCAGTGCCGGTGTTGCTGCAGGTGAAGCTGCCCTTGTAGGGCTTGCCGAGCACGCCGCTGGCGGGAAGACCCGTCACGTCAACCACCAGATTCGGCGCGGCGGGCGCAAGCGCCAGCATCAGCGTGGCCGTGTTGTTGGCAGCGTTGGCATCCCCCGTCGCACCGGTTTGCCCCACGACTGTGGCCGGCAACATCGCAGTGATCGTACCTTCGACATCACAGGTCACCACCTCGCCACTCGGTACCGCGTTGCCCGCAGTCCAGACCGAGGCGCCCGGGCTGATCGCGCAAACTCCCTGACTCACACCCTGAGGAAGCCCTGCCACTGAGCAGCTGGTGCCGCTCGTGGCCGCCACACTGCCGATATTGGAGCAGGTGAAGCTGCCGGCATAGGCCTTGCCGACCACGGCGCTCGCGGGAAGGCCCGTCAGATCCACCGCCATGTCCGGTCCGGCAACGCTCACAGCCTTGCTGGCCAAGTTGTTGCCCGCGTCACCGTCGTTGCTGCCGCCCGTGGTCACATTCACGGTGCCAGCGCCAGTGCCCGTGACCGTGCCGCTGACCGGGCAGGTCACTGTCGCTGCGGGCGGCACGCCGTCGCCGGTGGCCCAGTTAGTGGCAGGTGTGGGCGGCGTGATCGTGCACTGCCCCGTCGTGACGCCTTGAGGCAGGCCGCTCACCGCACAGCTTGCGGCAAACGCGATGGTCGATCCCTGATTGGTGCACGAATAGGCTCCGCTGTAGCTCGCGCCGAGCACGGCGGACGCGGGCAGTTGACTCAAATCCGGCACCATATCGGCCAGCAGCGCGGTCTTGACCAGCGGCCCCAGCAGCGCAGGCACGCCATTGCCCGCAATCGGGTAGGTGCCGTTGTTGAGCTGGTCGGCGGACGTATCGCCCGGCACTAGAACCGTCATCGTGAAGGTGCCTGACGCGCCCGGTGCCAACGTGCCAATGCTGCACGATGCCGCTGCGCCCGCAGTGACCGGAGCCGTGCACGAACCGCCACCCACGCCAGGCGAGCTGATCGCGACGAAGCTGGTGGTCTTGGGCGTCGCATCCGTCGTCTGCGGCATGGACGGCAGCACGGTGACGTTGTTCACCGTGGTGTCGCCGTTGTTGGTGTAGGTGTAGGTGTAGGTTACCAACGTCGAGCCATCCGTGGCCGTGTGGTGCATGACGGAGGCCGGCCCCTCGGCCGTCACCCAAAGGCTGGCACCGGTAACGTCGGACTGGGTGCGCACATTGTTCAGATACACCGCTCCGGTGTGCCCACTTTTCCCGCAGCCCGCAGCAATCACCTTGAGTTTGATCTGGTCGCCCACCTGCACCTGTTGCGCATCGAGCGGAATGTCGAACGCCTGCCAGTCGGTATAAGTGACCTCACCGTTGCTGGACAATTTCCATGGAATGCCGGGCTGGTTGGCGAAGTTGAACGTGCTGTACAGCGTTGTGCCATCGGCCTTGGTGATCTCGATGAAGAAATAGGGCTGCTCGTTCTCGTTGTGGTCATTGGGGGCCTCCAGCACTGGCGCAGCGGTAAAGCGGACATGCACCTTCCCATCCGCATCCACGTCGGAGGCAGCAATGGTGATCTGCTGCTCTATCGAGCTGGCCTTGTTGTTCTTGCCATTTGAATTGTTCGATGTGTGAACGCGGGCGACCCGGTCCGACCAGCTCAGGACGTTGTTGGTGGTGGCATCGGAACCCGCATTCAGCACCTCAGACTGGTTGCTCGCCAACGGCGTCTTCAGACCCAGATCGGCCGATTTGGAGGGAGGAAAGGTGGTGATGGTCGAGGGAACCACATACCCAAACTGCGTCCACCCATCAAAAGCGGTACCCGACTCGAAGTTGCCATTGACGAAATCCGCATGCGCCACCGGCGCCAGCATCAGGCCGGAGGCGCAGAACGCCATCGTCAAACGGCTCCAGCGCTGCCATGGAAGGGCTCGCACGGTCTCCTGGGAAATGAATGGGATGGTGTTCAACGGATTTCTCCTCAAGTTGCTTTGAAAAATCGACCGGCAAAGCGCTGCCCTGCTCGGCCAAGGCCATGCATAAAAAGACAAGGGGAAGAAAGCGATACGAACGCGGAAGATGCGTTCGGATGGTGTGCCGGGCCGTCGCAACGCCCGCTCTACCTTGTTGTTATTTCTATTGAATCTGCTTTCTCATGGGAGAAATTATTGCGATCGCTTAGTTCTGATGCCATATACCAAACGCCACCAAAACTCACCGTCTGAAGAAATTTTACAGATGGATATTGGCATTTAATATAAAAAAACTATCGACACGATCGCACGCGACCAGCGCCATCGCATCGCGCTCGAAAACATCTTTAGAGGGATTGAAAAAGGGGTGCGGAGAGCCTGATGTGAGCGTTCCTGCCTAGTGCAGGAACACCAGCCCCTTGCCGAAGATGGCGCGCACTGGCAGTGCAGAACCGGTTTCCAGCAGCGTCTTTCGACGCACGCGCGCCAGATGGGATTCAACGCCATGGATGCCATCTTCGTCGTCCGTGTAGCCCATCTGCCTGACCAGTTCCGACTTGCTCACAATCGCGCCACCGGCGGACATGAGACAGTGCATCAACTCGAACTCGCTGCCTGTCAGACGCACGGCGCTCTGATCCGGTCCAATAAGCTGTGACGCATGGCGGTCGAGTCGCCACGCCATCGGGACTTGCGCCAGACGGTTCTCCGACTCCCTCGTGGGAATGGCGGAGACGTGGGACTTCATGTAGCGCAACTGGGAACGAATGCCGGCAAAAAGCTCGTTCATGTCTGCAGGTTTGACGAAATACTGCAATGCCCCTGCGTTCAGCCCCTGGATGCGGCTCACCGAATCCCCACGGCCGGTCAAGGCGATCACGGGTACGTTCTGCTCGGAAAGAATGCGGATCAGATTCAGCCCATCCTGACCGGGCAGACCCAGATCCACAACCACCAGATCGGTCTTTTCCTGAAGCAGGCGCACATAGAAGTGCTCAGCAGACTCGGCCCCCCAGACACGCAAACCCGCCTTTTGTAGAAAGCTGCAGACATTGACACGCGTGTCCTCGTCGTCTTCAACAACAGTGACCGTGAGCGCAGGAGTAGGTGGAATCAATGCCATTTCGATTGGAAGCATATGTCATATTTAGCTACCAATCGATAGCGAATCGGTGCCGTTTCCTCCATGGAGGTCACGAATCACATTTGTTTGCAAAACCTGAATGACCTGAATCAAGACTGCACTTCCGTGGAGCAATGAGCTTGCCTCAGCCCAACAGACGCGCAAACGACAGAAGCGCGAGCAGCAGCATCCACACCACCACGGAGCGCCAGACCAATCCCACGACGCTGCGCAGATGCGCGACCTCGGGCTCGCGGCCTGGAGTGCTGGCACTGTCACCCAGATCGGGGTCTGCTTCCCAGCCTTGCGTCGAGCCCACCTCGGACTTCAGGCGCAGCGCTTCACCGCCCAAACGCACATTGATTGCGCCGGAAGTGGCCGCCAGGATGACGCCATCGTTGTCGTTCGGAAAACGCTGCGCGTGAAAGCGCCAGCCGTCGATGGCCTCCTCGAAGCTGCCAACCACTGCAAAGCTCAATGCCGTCAGGCGCGCTGGCAGCCAGTCGATCACCATCCACGCCTTGGTTGCGGCATGCTGCAGCGGAGCGCTCGCAGGGTGTGTCGCAAGCGCGCGACTGCGCGGTGACCAGTAGCGCGCAACGAACTCGGCCATCCGGTACAGCACTGCACCAGTTGGGCCAAGACCCAGCGCTGCCAACACAGAGAACCAAGCCAGCACACCGAACACATGACGATGCGCGGCGATCACGCAGTACTCGATCACGTGGCGCACGATTTCACTGCGCGGTAACTCGCCCACTTCCACTTGCTTCCATTCGGCCAGACGCGCACGCGCGCGATCGGCATCGCCTTCTTCCAGCGCATCACGGATACCGGTGAAGTGGTAGCTGAATTGGCGAAATCCAAGCGTGAAGTACAGCACGGCCACATTCCACAGCAGGGCCACTGGCCAACCAACCCAATGCTCCAGCGCCCAATACACGCCCATTGCAATAGCCGAAGGCACGAGCACAGCGATGCACCACGCCACCCAGCCGTGCACACTGGTTCCGGTATCGAAATTGCGACTGACCGACAGCGCCCATGCGCGAGGTCCTGCATGGATCGGATCACTGCGCGACAGGGGTCGTGCCTGCTCTATGAGCAAAGCGAACAGGATGGCAAAAAAACTCATGGGCGCCATCATACTGGCGCAGGTAGTTTGACAACATTTTTCGAGCGTGCGCAAATTAAAAATCTGCACACCGACAATCCGTCATCAGGCCATCATGAAACGATAGAAGTTGCGCAGCATGCCAGCCGTCGCGCCCCAGATATAGCGCTCGGTGACACCATCCTGATAGGGCATTGCATACCACTCGCGGCGCAGCCCCTGCCACTCCATGAAGTGGCGCTCGTGGTGGCGCGGATCGAGCAGAAACTGCAGCGGTACCTCAAAGACATCGGCCACTTCGTCGGGGTTGGGTGTGAGCGTGAAGCCTGGATGCACCAGCGCGACCACCGGCGTCACGTTGAACGCCGTTACTGTCACATAAGTATTGAGATGCCCAAGCACCTCCACGTATTGGTGCTCGATGCCGACCTCTTCCGTGGTCTCCCGCAAAGCCGTGCCATCAGGCCCGCCATCACCCGGGTCGGCCTTGCCACCGGGAAAGGCAACCTGCCCCGAGTGCTTGTTCATCCGTGTGGTGCGCTGGGTGAGCAGCACCATCGGCTGCTCGCGCATGACGATGGGAATCAGCACTGATGCGTCGGCCGGTTCGCGGTCAACGACACCGCGATCACGCAGCACGTCCGGTGTCCAGATAGGGGGCGAGGCAAACCGCTTGCGAAGCGCATCGGGCGTCATCGCGTCGATCGGCACTGCGGGCAGATGCGAGTCCACACCAGCGATGGGCGCCAAGCGCGGATCGAAGTTGGGAATACTGGAGAGTTGCAATTCTTCAGCCCGGGACACGGCAGATGCAAAAGGAGCAGATAGGGATGTCACAACCGTCGCTTGTCTTTGTTGTCGGCCCATGAAAAAAGCCGCTACAGGCTTGATGCACTGTAGCGGCTTTTCGCGAGACTCGCAGAAGCGGCGTTGAATTACGCTGCGACGGCAACAGCCTTGACGCGCGAAGGCAGCTTTTCCTTGATACGTGCCGACTTGCCGCTGCGCGAGCGCAGGTAGTACAGCTTGGCACGACGCACATCACCGCGACGCTTCACTTCGATGTTGGCGATCAGAGGGGAGTAAGTCTGGAACGTACGCTCCACACCTTCGCCGCTCGAGATCTTGCGCACGGTGAAACCGCTGTTCAGGCCACGGTTGCGCTTGGCAATCACGACGCCTTCGTAAGCCTGCACGCGCTTGCGGGTACCTTCCACCACATTCACGCTCACGATGACGGTGTCACCAGGAGCGAAAGCGGGGATGGTCTTGTTCAAGCGAGCGATTTCTTCCTGCTCGAGAGTCTGAATCAGATTCATGATTTCTTCCAAACGATCATGTCCGCGCCAAAAATTGGCTTGATGCCCGGATTGGCATCTTTGTGGCTCAAAGCGGGTGTGCAAATCAAAGTTTGCACACCTTTCGGGCTTGAAGAGCGGCCGGCCAGAGGATCGAAAAGCCTTTGATTATAACAACTTGGGCAATTTCGCCAAGTGCGCTTCATCCGCCTTGTTCAAAGCGCCCTTTTCGCGGGCCGCCTCGATCAGCTCCGGACGATGTTTTGCAGAGAGCGCAAGCCGCTGATCCCGCCGCCAGCGCTCGATCTGCGCATGATGACCCGACAGCAGCGCCGCCGGCACACTCTCACCCTGCCACTCCTCGGGGCGGGTGTAGTGCGGATTGTCCAGAAGCCCGTCCAACGCGGGGTTGAAGCTATCAAATTGGTGGCTACCATCGTCGTGCAGCACGCCGGGTTGCAAACGCGCAACAGCATCGAGCAGTGCCATCGCCGGAATTTCCCCGCCCGAAAGCACAAAGTCCCCGAGGCTGATCTGCAGGTTCACAAACTTGTCGATGAAACGCTGATCCACGCCTTCGTAACGGCCGCACAGCAGAATGGCACCCGGACTCGCCGACCATCCTTCCACAGCCGAGTGAGTGAGCGCTCGCCCAATCGGTGAAAACAGCACCAGCGGTGCCTGCGCTTCAGCGCTTTCGGCTCGATCTGCGCGAATTGCCTCAAGACAGCGCGCCAATGGCTCGGCCATCATCACCATGCCCGGGCCACCGCCGAACGGGCGGTCATCAACACGCCGATAGTTGCCCTCGGCGAAATCGCGCGGGCTCCAGAGGCGCACGTCAACTTGCTTGCTCTGATAGGCGCGCCGCGTCACACCGCTTTCAAGAAACGGCGCAAACAGCTCTGGAAACAGCGTGATGATGTCAAAGCGCATGACGACTTGCCCCGCTCCAATCAATAGTCCGGCTGCCAGTCGACCGTGATCTGACGCCCTTGAATGTCCACCTTGTCCACAAAAGCCGAGACAAACGGAATCATGCGCTCAAGCGGCTTGCCGCCCTCGACTTCCTGCGACAGCACCATCGTGGTCTGTGGCCCGGTCGCCATCAGATCCTTCACCACACCAAGATTCACACCCTCGCGGTTCAGCACGTCGAGACCGATCAGATCGACCCAGTAATACTCGTCCTCGGCCGCCTTCGGAAAAGCCGCACGCGCAATGAAGATGCGCGCTCCGCGCAGCGCCTCGGCACCGTTGCGATCCAAAACTTCCTCGGCCGTCGCCACTACCGAATCAGAATGCTCACGCGCCTGCTTCACCGTGAGCAGCACCGTGCCCGAAAAGAAGCTCTTCGCCCCCTTCTCCGAAGGCTGCAGATACCAGGTGCCGCCACTCAGCAGCGCCTCGGGATCCGCGCTGTAAGGCACGATCTTGAACCACCCCTTGATGCCCCAAGCCTCGCCGATGCGCCCCACTTCGATGGCGTCGGATGGGAGAGCAGCGGATTGCAAAACAGGAAGTTCAGCGGGCATAGGAAACGAAACCATCAAAAGTAAAAAGGGGAGGAGTCCGCACCGCCAGCCGGAGCGGGCCACCGAAGCGCAATGGGCGACCGCCTCACAACCCCAACGGCAAGACAGCCCCTCAGGCCAGGCATCGAAGCCGCAGACAGTACCTTGGTACGGCAAGGCTTCGCAACGACGCATGAGGGGCTATATTGCCGCCTCAAAACGACCAAACCATCGAAGCCAAAAGCTTCGTCAAACAAAAAGCCTACAGACTAAACCAACAATAAAAAAAGCGGATTCCGTCGGCAAACCAACGAAACCCGCTTTTTGGAAGCGCTAGTGCTTAGGCAGCTGCCTTGGCACCTTGCTTGATCAGACGATCAACGGTCGGCGAAGCTTGTGCGCCAACGCTCTTCCAGTAAGTCAGACGGTCTTGTGCAATGCGCAGACCCTCTTCACCTTCCTTGGCGGAAGGATTGTAGAAGCCCAGACGCTCGATGAAGCGACCATCGCGACGAATGCGCTTGTCAGCCACAACGATGTTGAAGAACGGACGACCTTTGGAACCGCCGCGTGCGAGTCGAATAACGACCATAATGAATCCTTCGGGTGGAAAAGCAGTCACCACCGATATTTTTTTTGGCAACTGCCAAGGTTTTTCCTGCTGCGATTGAGACACGCGACATGGCCACCCGGCCAGCGACACGCAGCAAAGTCCGCAATTATAGCCAATTCTTGGAAAAAGATGCTCTCCATTCGTGCAAGTCGGGAAAATGACATTCCCATCATCACCGCAATCTACCGCCATCACGTCCTCCATGGCACTGGAACCTTCGAGATAGATCCCCCCACCGAAGCCGATATGACTCAGCGTCGCGCTGACGTGCTCGGCAAGGGCATGCCCTACCTGGTGGCCGAGGATGAAGCTAGCGGTGAAATTCTCGGCTATGCCTACTGCACTTGGTTCAAGCCGCGTCCGGCCTATCGTTTTTCTGCCGAAGACTCGATCTATGTGGCCGATTCGGCACGCGGACGCGGCGTGGGTCGCCAATTACTGGACGCCCTGAGCGTCGCGGCCGAGCAGGCTGGTGTGCGGCGCCTGCTGGCAGTGATCGGCGACTCGGCCAATGCCGGATCGATTGGCGTGCACCGCGCCGCAGGCTTCTCCGAAGCAGGCCTTCTGCGCTCTGCGGGATGGAAGTTTGGAAAATGGCTGGATATTGTGCTGATGGACAAACCTCTGGGAGCCGGAGACAGCACACCACCGGTGTGATCAGGGCAACTCACCGCCCGTTTCACGCGACCGGAACGAACACTTCAGATCTGAGACAGCATGAAAAAAAAGAACAAGACCGTGGCCGCCTGGCTAGCATTTCTAGGAGGGCCACTCGGCCTGCACCGCTTCTATCTCTATGGTTTGTTCGATACTCTTGGGTGGATGCTGCCGATTCCCACAGCCCTTGGTGTCTACGGAATGCAGCGTGTGATGGAATATGGCCAGGATGACCAGTACAGCTGGCTGCTCATTCCCCTGCTGGGGTTCACCTTCGCAGGCTGTGCATTGCGTGCCATCCTGTATGGACTGATGACGCCCGAGAAATGGAATGCACGCTTCAACCCGCAATCAGCATTGGACGACCTTGCTGGTCAAACGCGCTGGGCAACCGTCTTCGCCATTGGGCTAGCGCTGATGATCGGCACCGCTGTGCTGATGGCGAGCATCGCCTTCAGTTTTCAGCGCTACTTTGAATACCAAATCGAGGAAGCACGCAAGATTTCGCAGTAACCCGCCGCCGCTATCGATCATCGCCAAGCCCCAATGCAAAAGCGCCGGACCCTCTCGGTTCTGGCGCTTTCTTGTTTGGCTTTCGCTCAGCGGTATCAAACGAACAGCTGCAAGCTGATCCAGTAGGCAATGGCTGCCACGAAGGCGCTGGCTGGGATCGTCAGAATCCACGCCCAGACGATGTTGCCCGCAACCCCCCAGCGCACGGCACTCGCGCGTTGCGTGGAACCAACGCCCACGATCGCACCGGTGATCGTATGGGTGGTGGATACCGGCACACCCATCGCAGTGGCGATGAACAGCGTCAGCGCGCCGCCGGTTTCGGCACAAAAGCCGCCCACTGGCTTGAGCTTGGTGATCTTCTGACCCATGGTCTTCACAATGCGCCAGCCCCCGAACATCGTACCCATGCCGATGGCCATGTAGCAGCTGATGATGGTCCACAGCGGTGGAGAGGAATCGCCCGCCGAAGTGTAGCCGGTGGCGATCAGCATCATCCAGATGATGCCGATGGTCTTCTGCGCGTCGTTGCCACCGTGGCCGAGGCTGTACGCTCCAGCAGAAACCAACTGCAGGCGACGGAACCATTTGTCGATCTTGCTGGGGCGTGCACGGCGGAAGGTCCAGGCGACGATCACCATCATGATGGAGCCGAGCAGGAAGCCGAGCAGTGGCGAAATGAAGATAAACGCCACGGTCTTGAGAATGCCACCGGCCACGAGGGCTCCAGCGCCGGACTTGGCGATCACCGAGCCAACGATGCCGCCGATCAGCGCGTGCGACGAGCTGCTCGGAATGCCGTAGTACCAGGTAATCACGTTCCAGGTGATGGCGCCGACCAGCGCGCCGAACACCACATGCGTGTCAACAATGCCCGGCTGGACAATGCCCTTGCCAACCGTCGCCGCCACGCTCAGGTGGAAGATGAAGATCGCGACGAAATTGAAGAATGCCGCAAACACGACGGCCTGCGTCGGTTTGAGCACGCCCGTGGAGACCACGGTCGCAATGGAGTTGGCCGCGTCATGAAACCCGTTCATGAAGTCGAACAACAGGGCCAACGCGACCAAGACGATCACGACCCATAGGGCTGCTTGTACTGTTTCCATGCTGATGAGGTGTTGATGCCTGAATTCGGGCGGTTTCGCCGATTCGGCTTCAGGAGTTCTCGAGGATCACGCCCTCGATGAGGTTGGCGACGTCTTCGCACTTGTCGGTGATGGTTTCCAGCAGCTCGTAGATCGCCTTGAGCTTGATGACTTCGCGCACATCGGGCTCTTCACGGAACAGCTTGCTCATGGCGCTGCGCATCACGCGGTCAGCGTCGCCCTCGAGGCGGTCGATCTCTTCGCAGGTCTTGAGTGCGGCTTCCGCAACAGCTGGATCGGCAATGCGCGAAAGCAGCTTGACGGCATCCTGCACACGCTCGCAGCACTTGAGGCTCAGGTCGGTGAGGCGCGAGATTTCATCCGTCATGTGATGAACGTCATACAGCGCCATGGTCTCGGCCGAGTCCTGAATCAAGTCGGCCACGTCGTCCATCGTGTTGATCAGCGAATGGATCTGTTCGCGATCGATGGGGGTGATGAAAGTCTTGTGCAGGGTACGGTTGACTTCGTGCGTCACGCGGTCCGCAGCGCGCTCGGCGTTGTCCACGTCCTGGTTGTACTTGTCGCGCAGATGCGGATCGTTGTAGTTCGCCACCAGCTGCGAGAACGCACGCGCCGCCTCGACGATGCGATCCGCATGCTGATTGAACATCTCGAAAAAATTGCCCTCTTGGGGCAACAGCTTTCCAAACAACATGCGAACTCCTGAGGCGGCCTTTGGTCACTCACTGTAACAATTTGACAGTCCAGTGACATCTTCGTGAAAGATCGGAGTTTAACCGGGCAGGCACCCCGCCTATGCCGTCAAAGACCAATATCCCTGTCTATCTATCTTGACATTGGGCAGCGTCTGGCAGGTTTGGTGATAGAAGCACCCGTCATTTCCTTATGCGCTGCGGAATATGAAGAAGACGGCGCCGACCATGCAAAGCCCCGCCCAGAGATAGTCCAGCTTGAGCGGTTGCCCCATGTAGAACACCGCGAAAGGCACGAAGACAGTGAGCGTGATGACTTCCTGCAGGATCTTGAGCTGGCCGAGCGACATGGTGGTCGCGCCGATGCGGTTGGCGGGCACTTGCAGCAGATATTCAAACAGCGCGATGCCCCAGCTGATCATCGCCGCGATGTACCAAGGCGAAGTGCTCAAATTCTTCAGGTGCCCGTACCAGGCGAAGGTCATGAACACGTTGCTGGCCAGCAGCAACAGAATGGTTTGCAGGGGAATGGGTAGAGACTGGAGAAATTGCATGATGCCAATGCTTCGCGCGGGAGAGGCTGCAATGTAGCGCATGCCGGGTGCACCTCGCGTCAGCCGACTCCCTGCCCCTTCGCAGGAGAGGGAACGGCCGGCCCGTGGATGCCTTATTCGCCGAGGTAGGCGGCGCGCACGCGCGGGTCGTGCAGCAAGGTCTCGCCCTCACCGGTCATGGTGATGATGCCTGACTCCATCACATAGCCGCGATTGGCCATCTGCAAGGCGCGGCTGGCATTCTGTTCGACCAGCAGAATCGTCACGCCGAGTTTGTACACGTCGGCCACCACCTCGAAGATCTTGTCAACCATGATAGGAGACAGCCCCATCGACGGCTCGTCGAGCAGCAGCACTTTGGGACGACTCATCAGCGCGCGGCCCATGGCGAGCATCTGCTGCTCCCCTCCGGACATCGTGCCGGCGAGCTGGTCCTTGCGTTCGCGCAGACGCGGGAAGATGTTGAACATGCGCTCGATATCGTCTTTAATGCCCGCCGCGTCGTCACGCGTGTAGGCGCCCATCTGCAGGTTTTCGGTAATGGTCATGCGCGCGAACACGCCGCGGCCTTCGGGCACCATGACGAGGCCTTCACGCACCAGATCCCAGGCACCCTTGCCCTTGATGCTCTTGCCGAGGTACTGGATGTCGCCATCGTTCATCGGCAGCAGGCCAGTGATAGCCTTCATCGTCGTGGTTTTGCCCGCTCCATTGGAGCCAATGAGCGAGACCAACTCGCCCTCGCGCACCTCCAAGTCCACGCCCTTCACCGCCTGAATGCCACCGTAGGCTACGCGCAGGCCGCTCACTTTCAACAGAATTTCGGCCATGCTCAATGTCCTCCGGTGCCCAAGTAGGCCTCAATCACTTTTTCATTCTTCTGCACATCGGCGGGCGTGCCTTCGGCAATCTGCTTACCGTAGTCGAGCACGGTCACGCGGTCGCACAGGCCCATCACCAGCTTCACGTCATGCTCGATCAGCAAGATGGTGCGGTTGTCGTTGCGGATGCGGTCAATGAGCTCGCGCAGTTGCACCTTCTCGGTCGCGTTCATGCCGGCGGCCGGCTCGTCGAGCGCGATGAGCTGCGGATCGGTCGCGAGCGCGCGGGCGATTTCCAGACGGCGCTGGTCGCCATAAGACAACGTACGCGCCTTGAACTCAGCGTATTTGCTGATGCCCACGTAGTTCAGCAATTCGTGCGCACGGGCACGGATTTCCGCCTCCTCGCGCTTGAAGCCGGGGGTGCGAAATACCGCGCCAATCAGTCCCGAATGCGTACGGATGTGCCGCCCGACCATCACGTTCTCAAGCGCCGTCATTTCCGCGAACAGGCGGATGTTCTGAAAGGTGCGCGCAATGCCGGTCTTGGCGACCAGATGCACGGCGGTGGGTTCGTAGGATTGACCCGCCAGCACAAAGGTGCCGGCGTCCGGTGTGTACAGGCCAGTAATGACGTTGAAGAACGTCGTCTTGCCCGCACCGTTGGGGCCTATCAGGCCGTAGATCTGTCCGCGCTTGATGGTGATGCCTACTTCGGAGAGGGCCTGCAGTCCGCCAAATCGCTTGGACACACCGGCCACCTTGAGCACCACATCGGATGATGTTTCTGCCATATCGTTGCTCTGTTGATTCTTTGAAGTTTCGTAGCTGATCCGGACTGGCTCAAGTCTTCTGGGAAAGACTCTTGCCATGCTCCGGAGAAGGCCACAGACCGCGCGGACGCAGCAGCATGATGATGATCATCGCCAAGGCGATCAGCAGTTGGCGCAGGATGGAGGCGTCAAGACGCCCACCGGTCAGGTCCTGCAGCGGACCTGCCACATAACGCAGCACCTCGGGCAGCGCCGACAGCAGCACCGCGCCCAGAATCACGCCGGGGATATGGCCAATGCCGCCCAGCACCACCATCGCAACGATCATCACCGACTCCATCAGACTGAAGGACTCGGGCGACACAAAGCCCTGGAAAGCCGCGAACATCGCACCGGACACGCCACCGAACGAGGCACCCATGCCGAAGGCCAGCAGCTTCATGTTGCGGGTGTTGATGCCCATGGCCTTGGCAGCGATTTCGTCTTCACGGATCGCCATCCACGCACGCCCAATGCGCGAGTCCTGCAGGCGGTAGCAGACGATGACGGTCACGATGACCAGCGCAAGGAACAGGTAGTAGTACAGCGTCACCGAGCTGATGTCGAAGCCGAAGATTTCCTGTCTTTTACCAAGATTGAGTCCAAAGACCTTGACCGAGTCGATCTCGCCCAAGCCCTTGGGGCCGTTGGTCACGTTGACGGGGTGGTCAAGGTTGTTCAGGAAGATGCGGATGATTTCGCCGAAGCCCAGCGTCACGATGGCCAGATAGTCACCGCGCAGCTTGAGCACCGGTATGCCGAGCAACACGCCCGTACAGGCCGCCAACAGCAGCGCGAGCGGAATCACCATCCACAGCGAAAGGTGCACGCCATTAGGGAACTGCGCAGCAAACCAGGCGAAGTTCTCGCTCAGGTGCGGCGAGGCCAACAGGCCGAACATGTACGCACCCACCGCATAGAAGGCCACATAGCCCAAGTCCAGCAGACCGGCGTAACCCACCACGATGTTGAGGCCGAGCGCCAGCATCACGTAGAGCAGCGCCAGATCGGCGATGCGCACCCAGGCGTTGCCGAAGTATTGAAGAATCAGGGGCAGCACCAGCAGCGCAATGCCACCCAGCACCCAATTGATGGTCTTGTTGTTCTTGCTCATGTTCGTGCTCCCTTCAGGCGCGGTCCGCCACGCGCTCACCCAGCAGACCCGAAGGACGCAGCGTGAGCACGATGATCAGCACGATGAATGCGAAGATGTCAGCGTAATTGCTGCCCAGCAAACCGCCGGTCAGCTTGCCGAGATAACCCGAGCCGATGGCCTCGATCAGCCCCAGCAGCAGCCCCCCGACCACCGCACCGGCCAGATTGCCGATGCCGCCGAACACGGCTGCGGTGAAAGCCTTGAGACCCGGCAGAAAGCCCATCGCATGCTGGGCCGTGCCGTAGTTGGATGCGTACATGATGCCGGCGATGGCCGCCAAAATTGCGCCGATGATGAAGGTTGCCGAGATGACCATGTCGGGCTTCACACCCATGAGCGACGCCACCTTGGGATTCTCCGCCGTGGCACGCATCGCGCGGCCAAGCTTGGTGTAGTTCACCAAATAAACCATGGCCGCGAGCGCGATGACGGTAGTCACCAGAATCAGGATCTGCGTGGGCGTGATCACCGCTCCGCCAACGTGATACGGGTCATGCGACAGCAGCGTGGGATAGGGCTTGTAGTTAGGCTTCCAGAGGATCATCGCGATCGTCTGCAGCAGGATGGACATGCCGATGGCCGTGATCAATGGGGCCAGACGTGGACTGCTGCGCAGTCGCTTGTAGGCGACCTTTTCAATCGTGAAGTTCAACGCCGCCGCAACAATGCAGGCAATGATCGTCGCGATCAGGAGAATGACCCAGCCGGGAGCGCCGGGCATGGCCTCCTGCATCATCCCGATGCAGCTCCAACTGGTGAGCGCTCCGATCATGAGCACTTCGCCGTGCGCAAAATTGATCAACTGAATAATGCCGTACACCATCGTATAGCCAAGAGCTATGAGAGCGTACATGCTGCCGAGTACCAGACCATTGATGATCTGCTGCAGCAAAATGTCCATAAAGAAAATCCTTCGCGTTTGATGGGCGCGGACCGCACCTGCCAAATACCGACGCAACCATTGCAGAGAGCCCTAAACGCTCCTAGCAAAAAACCCGCCAGCCTTTTTGCCTGTGCGGGTCCATGTGAGTGAATCGATACCAGCGAAATGCAACCGGCCCTGACGTTTCTGTCGGAATCTTGTCCCGACGCCTGCGCCACGTTAGCCAATGGATTTCATTATTAAGACAAGCTTATGTGTCCCCACCTAGGGAACACGCGAATTGCGCAACACTCGGCACCAAAATGGAACACATTTGAACTCGTGTTCTATTTTTTTTGCTGCGTCGCAGCATTCAGGGACTGCAACTCGTCAAGCTTCTGACCGATCTTGATTTCGAGCCCGCGTGGCACTGGGCGATAGAAGCCCGGCGGCTCCATTCCGTCGGGCAGATAATTCTCGCCTGCGGCGAACCCACCTTCCTCGTCGTGCGCATAACGGTAGTTCTTGCCGTAGTCGAGCTCCTTCATGAGCTTGGTCGGCGCATTGCGCAAATGCATGGGCACGGGCCTGGTGCCGTCCTGCTTCACGAAGGCGCGCGCCGCGTTGTAGGCCTTGTAGACGGCGTTCGACTTGGGTGCAATGGCCAGATAAACAACACACTCGGCCAGCGCCAACTCGCCCTCGGGCGAACCGAGGCGTTCATACACTTCCGTTGCATCCAGCGCCAGACGCAGCGCGCGTGGATCGGCAAGCCCAATGTCCTCGCTCGCCATGCGCACCAGCCGCCGTGCCATATAGCGCGGATCCGCACCACCATCGAGCATGCGAACGAGCCAATAGAGAGCGGCATCGGGATCCGAGCCGCGCACGGATTTGTGCAATGCGCTGATGGTGTCGTAGAACTGCTCGCCACCTTTGTCATAGCGGCGCATGCGCTCGCCCAGCACCTTGAGCAGCCATTCGTCGGTGATCGACTCCACCCCCGCCTGCTTGGCCGTGACCGAAAGCGTCTCCAGCGTATTGAGCAGGCGACGCGCATCTCCATCGGCGTAGGAAATCAGTCGATCTTGCGCGGTGGCCTCGATCTCGGGGATCGCACCCAGCCCCTGCGCCTTGGCAACGATCTGTTTGAGATCGTCTTCCGACAGCGACTGCAACACGTACACCGCAGCCCGCGACAGCAACGCGGAGTTCACTTCGAATGACGGGTTCTCGGTGGTCGCGCCAACAAAGGTGAACAGCCCGCTTTCCACATGCGGCAAAAATGCGTCCTGCTGGCTCTTGTTGAAACGATGCACCTCGTCGACGAACACGATGGTGCGCTGCTGCATCAGCCCGTCGCGCGCGGACTGCGCCTGCTCGACGGCCTCGCGAATGTCCTTGACGCCACCCAGCACGGCACTCATCGAGATGAACTGCGCATCGAACGCCTGCGCCATCAGCCGCGCAATCGTGGTCTTGCCCACACCTGGCGGCCCCCAGAGGATGCAGCTGTGCGGTTGCCCCGACTCGAACGCGAGCCTGAGCGGCATGCCTGGCCCGAGCACATGCTGCTGACCGATCACCTCACCCAGTGTGTGCGGGCGCAGACGTTCGGCGAGAGGTTGGTGTGCGGTGGGTGCGGGCATTGCGGGAAACTGCGGTCAGAAAAACAGCCTTGATCGTACTGGCAAAGCGGCCCGGGGCTAGGCCGTGATCGGAATCACGCGATAGACGCAGCGATTCCCCCCCTCCAACAGATACTCGCCCCGAACCACGCTGGCATGCTTTCCAGCGATTTCCTGAAACAGCACCTGTTCGGAGCGGCAAAACCCCCGGCATGTATCAGCCGCGGCGCAGATGGGACAGTGGTCTTCGATGAAGACGAGCTCGTCGGCGTTGTTCTCCAGCCGGGCCATGTACCCCTCCTGCGAGCGGATGCTGGCAAGTTGCTCGAAACGCGCCGCCAACGTCTTGCCGGTACAGGCCGCACGATAACGATCGAGCGATTCAGCCTCCCGGACGGCAATAAGCCTCTCGAGCCCATCCTCACCGAACACGGCCCTGACCGAATCAATGAGCTGTACTGTGAGCTGCGCATGGGCATCCGGGAACTGGCGCTGCCCTGCCGGCGTCAAGCGCCATACCTGTCGCGGCCTGCCCGCGCCCACTGCTCGCTGCGACTCGCCCGTGATGAGCCCTTGATCCAGCAGCCGGTTGATCTGCTGGCGCCCAGCCTCTCCGGTCATTTGGAGATGGCGGGCAAGGGCGCTGGTGCCCACGGGCGCCAAGTGCTTGATCGCCTGAAGCATACGCTCTGAAGCGCTCAGATCCGATGCAGGAATGAATGGCATATTTTTATCCAAGTAATAGCTTGTTTAATATAGTCAATCTTTGAAAATTACAAGAAACTACTTGCATTATTCCATGTCGTGAGGACTCCATGAAAAGCACCACATCCGCCAATGCAGACAACCCGCTATTGACCTCCCCCGCCACTGCCGGCTGGAGCGAGCTGTTCATCGGCCGCAACGGGCTGACGGCGCTAGCGCTGACAGGTGCGGTCGCCATGCATGCGATCAATGTACATATCGTGACCACCGTACTGCCCTCAGTGGTACAGGAGATCGGCGGCCTCGAATGGTACGCATGGAACACCACCCTGTTTGTGGTCGCGTCCATCATCGGCGCGGCACTCTCCGTGCATGCTTTGGCCAAGGCAGGGGCTCGCACCGCCATGGCATTTTCACTGCTCCTTTTCGCGATGGGCACGCTGCTTTGCGCCAGCGCGACCAGCATGCCCACGATGTTGCTGGGTCGCACAGTGCAAGGACTGGGTGGCGGCGCACTCGCAGCGCTCAGCTACACCTTGATCCGACTGGTCTTCAGCCCGCATTTGTGGCCGCGCGCGATAGCGCTCGTTTCAGGCATGTGGGGCATTGCAACCCTGAGTGGGCCTGCGGTGGGCGGGCTGTTCGCACAGTCCGGGCACTGGCGCTGGGCCTTCTGGTTCCTGCTGCCGTTGATTGGAGCGCAAACGGTCTTGATCTGGGTACAACTTCGCCCGGATCGCATCCACCAACCAGCAGGAACAGAAGCGTCCACAGGTGGTGTTCCCCTGAAGCAAATCATCCTGCTCGCGATGTCAGTAGTTTTGGTGGCTGCGGCCAGTGTCATGCCCACGAGCCTCTGGCAAATGACCTGTGTCGCTGCGGGCCTTGCGACAGGAGCGGCCGTAGTCATGACCGAGCGCGTGGAAGCGACACGACTGCTGCCGCGCGGTGCCACATCGCTTGGCTCTCCGCTCGGCAAACTCTATGCCGTGATCACGCTGCTGCTCATGGGCACCATGGTGGAGATCTACGTGCCCTACTTCCTGCAGCACCTGCATGGCATGACACCGCTTGTGGCCGGATACACCACCGCACTCATGGCGGGCGGCTGGTCCATTGCATCCATTGGGCTTTCAGGGACAAGTGCAAGCCGCTCCCGAGTGCTGATGTGGCTAGGTGTGAACCGTCAAGAGGTTATTTGCAGATCTGAGCCTGGACATCGGGGCAACATTACCGATGCCGCTGTGCGGCCTGTGCCAGTTGTAGTGGTACTGCCAGCTCGCCAGGGCATTGGTTCGTTGGGCTGAGTTCTGGTACGTCCAGCCATAAGCCCATTCGCGTAGCGCTGACTGGATGAACCGCTCCGCCTTGCCATTGGTCTGTGGCCGGTACGGCTTGGTGAACTTGTGCTGCACGCCCAAGACCTTGCAGGCAGCAGCAAACTCCTTGGACCGGAATGCAGCGCCGTTGTCGGTCAGCAAGCGTCTGATGCGCACGCCCAGCCCCACGTAGTACGCCACCGCGTTGTGCAGGAACGCGACGGCTTCGAGCTTCTTCTCGTCGGGATGCATGGCGGTGAAGGCGATGCGCGCATGGTCGTCGATGGCCACGAACAACGTCTCCCAGCCTGCACCATCGACCGAGTCGCGCCGGGTGCCAGTCACTCGATGACTGGGTCTGACGATACGCCCGAGCTTCTTGGTGTCAATGTGCAGCATGTCCCCAGGCGCCTCGTGCTCGTAGCGCATCACCGGTTCAGCAGGCTGCAGGTCGCTGAGGCGAGACAGACCAGCACGGGCCAGCACACGGCTGACGGTGGAGGCAGAGACGCCTGCATAGCTGGCAATGCGCGATTGCAGCATCCGACGGCGACGCAACTCGACGATGAGCAGTGCCTTGGACTGGTCAATGGCTCGGGGCGAGTGCGCTGGCCTGGAGGAGGCGTCGGCCAGGGCGGCTTCGCCGCCGCTCAGATACCGACCCAACCACTTCCTGGCTGTCTGCGCTGTGACACCTTGGGCATGAGCAGCCTGGATGGCATCCAGGCCAAGAATGGTCATCTGTTTAACCATCTCAAGTCGGCGAGCGAAGGTAAGTCGGGCATGCTTATGGGTGTTCATCCGGTTGGGTGTCCTGAGTAGGTTGGGTGTTTGGCGACTTCCAGTCTCTCAAATCCAACCCGGATGAACACCGGATACAACCTATTGAAGCTTCACAGCTAGGCCCCCTGCTTTGCTCAGCAGGGTTGGCGCTGCTGGCCTTTGCCATGCCATTGAAGTCCACCATTGCGATGCCAATCATTGTGGTCGCTTTGGCATGCGTTGGTCTCGGAGTCGGGGCTGCATGGCCACATTTGCTCAATGCGGTGCTGCACCGCGCACCGCCCGACGAAGCGAACGCGGCCTCTGCCGCAATCAGTACCGTGCAGCTCTACGGCATGGCTGTCGGTGCTGCACTGACAGGGCTGTTAGCCAATGCGCTCGGCGTATCGGCCACCACCGAAACGCTGGTGATCAGCCATGCCGCATTCTGGTTGTTTGCAGCGTTTGCAGTGTTCCCGATACTGGCCCTGAGCATCATCCGCAAACTCCTTGCAGACCATTGAGCGAGCGCCAATCCACATGGCCTGTCTATTGCTTCACCACGTCCGCATTGGCAGGCGGCTTGAACTGGAAGGTCGCGGGCGAGAGCTGTGCATTCACCTGCATGTTGGTGAAGGTGAGCACCGAGCGCTGGCCGAAGCTGTCGACGATGTCGAGCGTGGCCAGCGTGTCACCTGCAAAGCCAACGCGCACAGACTTGATCTGGCCGTCCTTGACTTTGGGCTCAGCCAACACCCATTGCAGGCCACCCTGCTCTGGCGCGGACGACAGCTTGAAATCCGCCTTGAGCGCCGACAGATCGGGCGCACTGGCCAGCAACGCGGCCGGCGTGCTGCCCAGCGCCTGCGACTGCGCGCGCTGGGTGACCTGATTGAGATCCACGTCATAGAGCCACAGCGTCTTGCCGTCCGCGACGATGGTCTGCTCGAACGGCCGCTTGTAGTCGAATCGGAAATTGCCGGGGCGCTGGAATTCGAAGCTGCCGCTTGAGGTCTTCACCTTGGGCGCCTGCCCGTCCTTGCCCGGCGAGGTGACGGTCTGCGAAAAGTCGGCGCGGCCAGTCTTCGCGCCCTTCATGAAGCCTTCGAGGCTCTGCAAGCCGTCGGCGCTGGCGACCTGTGCGCAGGCGGCCAGAAAAAATGTCATGATCAAACGCTTGGTCATCATCGATTGAAACTCCTAAAGGCGCGCGGCACGTGATTCGGGTGAATCGCGTGATTGCCATTGGAGTCTTGCGTCCTTCGGAGGTTCAATCACCCGATCATGATGCGTTCATTCGCCGCCGCGCGCGGGCACCAGCACTTCGCGCTGGCCGCTCGCGGTGAGCGCGCTGACCAGACCGGCCTTTTCCATGTCTTCGAGCAAGCGCGCCGAGCGGTTGTAGCCGATGCGAAGCTTACGCTGAACATAAGAAATACTTGCCTTGCGGTCTTTCAACACGATCTCGACCGCTTGGTCGTACATCGCATCTTTCTCGCCGCCGCCTTCGCCCGCCTCGCCAAATCCGCTGTCCTCACCATCGGTCGTGCCGCCTTCGAGCACGCCCTCGATGTAGTCCGCTTCGCCCTGCGCCTTGAGGTAGTTCACGACGCGGTGCACTTCCTCGTCCGACACGAACGCGCCGTGCACGCGGATCGGCAGGCCCGTGCCGCTAGCCATGTAGAGCATATCGCCCATGCCCAGCAGCGCTTCGGCACCCATCTGATCCAGAATGGTGCGACTGTCGATCTTGGAGCCTACCGAGAACGCGATCCGCGTCGGGATGTTGGCCTTGATCAGGCCGGTGATCACGTCAACGCTCGGGCGCTGCGTGGCCAGAATCAGGTGGATGCCAGCGGCACGCGCCTTCTGCGCCAGACGCGCGATCAGCTCTTCGATCTTCTTGCCGACCACCATCATCAGGTCGGCCAGCTCGTCAATGATCACCACGATGTGCGGCAGGCGCTGCAGCGGCTCGGGCTCCTCGGGCGTGAGGCTGAACGGATTCGGAATGAACTCCTCACGCGCCTTGGCTTCATCGATCTTGGTGTTGTAGCCCGCCAGATTGCGCACGCCCAACTTGCTCATGAGCTTGTAGCGGCGCTCCATCTCGGCGACGCACCAGTTCAGTCCATTGGCCGCCTGGCGCATGTCGGTCACCACCGGGCACAGCAGATGCGGAATGCCTTCGTAGACCGACATTTCCAGCATCTTGGGGTCGATCATCATCAGGCGCACATCGCGCGCCTCGGCCTTGTAGAGCAGCGACAGAATCATCGCGTTGATACCCACCGACTTGCCGGAACCGGTGGTACCGGCGACCAGCACGTGCGGCATCTTGGCGAGATCGGCCACCACCGGGTTGCCGATGATGTCCTTGCCGAGACCCATAGTCAGCATGCTCTTGGCGTCGTGATAGACCTGCGAGCCCAGAATTTCGGAAAGCTTGATCGACTGGCGCTTGGCGTTCGGCAGCTCCAGCGCCATGTAGTTCTTGCCGGGAATTGTCTCGATCACGCGGATCGACACCAACGACAGCGAACGCGCCAGATCCTTGGCCAGATTCACCACCTGCGAGCCCTTCACACCGGTGGCGGGCTCAATTTCGTAACGGGTAATCACCGGACCGGGAGCAGCAGCCACCACAGACACATCGACGCCGAAATCCTTGAGCTTTTTCTCGATCAGGCGGCTGGTCATCTCCAGCGTCTCAGGCGACACAGTTTCCTGACGCGCCTGCGCCGCATCCAGCAGATCGACCTGCGGCAGCTTGCTGTCGGGCAGCTCGGAGAACAGCGGCTTCTGGCGCTCCTTGACCACGCGCGTGCTCTGCTGCGGCTCGGTGAATACCGGTTCAATGATCTGCACCGGCTGCGGATGGAGTTCTTCGCTTTCGATGCGCTCCTCCATCACCACCTCGGCACGCTCGCGTGCGGCACGCTTGCCAGCGGCCTCGTCCTTGGCCTTCTCGCGCTTGGCGCGACCGCCCTGCACAAAGCCGTCAATGCGGCCGCCAATGCGCTCAGCCAGTTGACCCCATGAGAAACCGAACACCATGGCGGCGCCGAGCACCACCAGAATCACGCAGATCAGGCCCGAGCCCGCATCGCCAAGCCAGCTCAGCGCGAACTGACCCATCGCATAGCCCAGCATGCCACCCGCCTGACCCGGCAGGAAGGTGTCGTAACGATAGAGGCGGGTCCATTCCAGCGCGGTGCTGGAAAGCAACAGAATCAACAGTCCCATCCAGAACATCGAGCGACGCGCCCACGGACCGACCGCCGACGGCACTTGCTCGCCGCCGCGCATCCAGTAAGCAAGCGACGACAGCCAGGCCTTCACCGCTGCGGCAATGCACCACCAGACCGAAAAACCCAGCGCGTAATAGCTGCCGTCGGCAATCCAGGCTCCGAGACGACCGAGCCAGTTGTGCACCTGTAGACCATCCCCCGCGCCCGATGTGGACCAAGCCACATCCTGTGCGTTGTAGCTCAACAGCGCCAGCAGCCAGAAGACCAGGGCCAGCAAGCCCACGAGCAGACCGATTTCATGGCTGAAGCGCGCGGCCCATGAGCGCGGCGCGGACTTGCCACCAGCAGATGCATTCAAGGTATTGAGGGAATAGGTCATAAACAAACTGAGGGACTAGCTTACAGCATGGTCAGCACCAGTACGCACCCCGAGCGGGCGACAGCGACAGCAGAAAACGCCTGATTTCATTGTTGCCAAGCGATGCGCAATGGTACTGTTTTTTCATCCAGTTGATCCACCGGAATCAACCGATAGTCCAGCAACTCCACATTGTCGCAATTTACCAGCCATATCAAGCAGTTGCGAGCCCTTCTTAAATGTGACTGGATGTGCCAAAGGCTGCCGACCGTGCGGGCATGAAACGTATTAAAAGCGCCCTCAAAATTGATCTTGTCTATCTGGAAGATCAAAAACCTTGGCTCACTCTGTCTATGCCGCGTCCCTACAATGGGAACTACGGAAGCTGTCGTCCGCTCACAGGGGATCCATGGACCTCGCTGAGAGCACTCAACACAGCCCTCCATGCCGTCCGACGGGGTGAAAAACATCACCCCGCTTCACTTTTCACCGTGCCGACATCGTTCCGGAAGAAACCGTGCGATGGCGTCATGCAACCTGAGTGGCATCCATGTCGATAACAACACACGCAAAAGTCCTGATCCTCGGCTCCGGCCCCGCCGGCTACACGGCCGCCATCTACGCCGCGCGCGCCAACCTCAAACCCCTGCTGGTGACCGGCATGGCCCAGGGCGGCCAGCTCATGACCACCACCGAAGTGGACAACTGGCCCGCCGACGTCATGGGCGTGCAGGGCCCGGAGCTGATGCAGCGTTTTCTGGAGCACGCAGAGCGCTTCCAGACCAGCATCGTGTTCGACCACATCAACAAGGTCGACTTCAGCCAACGCCCCTTCACCCTCACCGGTGACAGCGGCACCTACACCTGCGACTCGCTGATCATTGCCACAGGCGCCTCGGCCAAGTACCTCGGCCTGCCCTCCGAAGAAGCCTTCATGGGCAAGGGCGTCTCGGCCTGCGCCACCTGCGACGGCTTCTTCTACCGAGAACAACCCGTCTGCGTGATCGGCGGCGGCAACACCGCCGTCGAAGAAGCGTTGTATCTGAGCAACATTGCCAGCAAAGTGACCTTGGTCCACCGCCGCGACAAGTTCAAGGCCGAACCCATCCTCGTCGACAAGCTGATGGACAAGGTCAAGGAAGGCAAGATCGAGCTCAAAACCCACTTCACCCTCGATGAAGTGCTCGGCGACAAGACAGGCGTGACTGGCATCCGCATCAAGAGCACCCAGACCGGCCAAACTGAAGACGTGACGCTGCAAGGCTGCTTCATCGCCATCGGCCACTCGCCCAACACGGAAATCTTCAAGGGCCATGTGGACATGGACGAAACCGGCTACCTGATCACCCAGGGCGGCCTGAAGGGCTTCGCCACCCAGACCAGCGTCCCCGGCGTGTTCGCCGCAGGCGACGTGCAAGACCACGTCTACCGCCAGGCCATCACCAGCGCCGGCACCGGCTGCATGGCCGCGCTGGACGCACAGCGATTCCTCGAACAGGAAGAGTGACCCCAAGCATCTCGCGACGCGAGATGCCCCGGCACGAGCGAAGCGAAGTGCCGAACACACCTCTTCAAAACTGATTTCCGGCGGTTGTTTGAGCGGAGTAACGAAGGAACGCAGCGAGTTCCGCTGGATGCCTTCCAAGCGCGTTTTTGATCACTTTTTGCGCGCAAGCAAAAAGTGATTGCCCCGCCGGGGGCAGTCCCGGCCTCTGAACCCAACACACCAACAGAATCTTGAAAAAGCCAAGGAAAATCAAACTCCCCAGTTCCAAGCTATAATCCTTGGCTTTGCTGAATACTGGATCGCTGTCACAGCGCCCCGAGGACGGCAATACGGGCTACCGCCACCCATCAACTGGCGAGGTGAGGTTGTCAGCACATCCTGCCAATTCAGGCAGTTCTCAGGTGCAGACGACCGTAAAAACTTATAGGTGTTGTCCTCATGGCACGCGTATGTGAAGTAACGGGCAAGAAGCCCATGGTGGGAAACAACGTTTCCCACGCCAACAACAAGACCAAGCGTCGTTTCCTCCCTAACCTGCAATACCGCCGCTTCTGGGTTGAAACCGAGAACCGCTGGGTGCGCCTGCGCGTTTCCAGCGCTGCTCTGCGCCTGATCGACAAGAACGGTATTGACTCCGTGCTCGCAGACATGCGCGCTCGTGGCCAGGCTTAATTTCCTCAAGGAGAACAAAAATGGCTTCTAAAGGCGGACGCGAAAAAATCAAGCTGGAATCCACTGCGGGTACCGGCCACTTCTACACCACTACCAAGAACAAGAAGACAATGCCTGAAAAGATGTTGATCTCGAAGTTCGACCCCAAGGCTCGCAAGCATGTCGAGTACAAGGAAATCAAGCTGAAGTAATTCATCTACTTCCGTTCGATTTGAAAACCGCCACAGCGAAAGCTCTGGCGGTTTTTTGTTTTGTTTGTTGATTGTTTGGATACGCCGCCTTCGGCGTCGATTGGTTATCCGTTTGGAGGCGCCAATAAACGCCTTCATGCGTTGTTGCGAAGTCTTGCCGTACAGGCTACTGTCTGCGACTTCGACGCCTAGCCTGAAGGCGTTTCTTGGCGTTGTGGGGGTTGATCATGGCGCGGCCTTCGCTGCGGTGGCCCGCTACACCAGGGGTATTGAATTCCGTTTTGTGGAACATTTGCTTGCTGTCACCTGTTTGCTAACGATGTCATTGGCTTGCTCCTAGAATCGCTCGTGACTCCTCATGGAGTACACGTTCTCAGGGCGGGGTGTGATTCCCCACCGGCGGTATCTGGTGCGTTTTTCATGGAACGACATCAGCAGCCCGCAAGCGCCGCGCTTCATGCAAATGGGATGCGGGTCAGCAGATCTGGTGAGATGCCAGAGCCGACGGTCATAGTCCGGATGAAAGAGAAACGTGAAGCAAGATGCTCTGCCGCAGCTCCCTCGTGGTGCCGCGCGTGGCATTGCGTTTCGCGCGCCCTGATTCATTTCAACGCTTTAACTTTTCAAGAAACAAAGCAAATGAATCAGACTGATATTCAACATCTGTCCAACGACGCCACACCACGCGTGCCGTCATCCACCCGCATCGCCATCATCAGCGCCAACTGGCACGATGACATCGTGCACCAGGCCCGCGACTCTGCGACCCGCCGTCTTATCGAACTCGGTGCGAATGTCGCCAATGTCCAGAACGTGGAATTGCCCGGTGCCTTCGAAATCCCGCTGATGGCCAAGAAGCTCGCCGAATCAGGCCAGTTCGATGCGGTGATCGCCTGCGCGCTCATCGTTAATGGCGGCATCTACCGCCACGAGTTCGTGACCACCGCCGTGATCGACGGCCTCATGCGCGTGCAGCTCGATACCGGCGTGCCGGTATTCTCAGTGGCGCTCACGCCGCTGAACTTCCATGATCACGACGATCATCACGAATACTTCTTCAACCACTTCCTGAAGAAGGGCGAAGAAGCCGCCAACGCATGCGCGCACACGCTCGCGCAGCATGCACAAGTCGCTCAGTTGCTGGCCCCGCAGGCCGCCTGAGACAAACACAGCGCGTC
This sequence comes from Diaphorobacter sp. HDW4A, assembly GCF_011305995.1. Classification (GTDB taxonomy): domain Bacteria; phylum Pseudomonadota; class Gammaproteobacteria; order Burkholderiales; family Burkholderiaceae_C; genus Diaphorobacter_A. The sequence goes on from NZ_CP049910.1 coordinate 3,842,258, forward strand.
AAGCAATAAAAAACCTGCGAGCCTTGCGGTTCGCAGGTTTTTTGTATGCGGATGAATGCTTGGCTGAAAGACTCAACCGTGCGCCGCACGCAAGCGCTTGGAAAAGTCCTGCAGCGTCTTGATGCCACTGGCCTCCGCCCGCAGGCACCAGGCCTGAAGATCGGCGGTGAGCTGCTCGCGCGATTGCGAGGTGTTGAGCCACAGTTGACGCAGCTCCTCACGCATAGTGACCAGTTTGTCGAGCACGGGATGCTCGGCACGCGCCACGGCGAGCTTTTCCTGCCAGCGCGCGGGCACCTTGTCGCTGTCGCGGTGCAGCCAACGCTTGGCGGCACGCATGGCAGACTCATCGGCTTTTTTCGCCTTGATCGCATCGAGCTCTTCGCGGCAGGCCTTGCGTACGCCGCGCGCATAGCGTGCCATGACCTCGTAGCGGTTGGCGATCACCGCCTCGAGTGTCTTCTCGTCGGCCACGGGCTTGACCTCGCCGAGCAACATCTTCGGCGGCAGCTTCTTGACCTTGGCCCAACCGACCTTCTGCATCGCGCTGATGTAGAACCAGCCGATGTCGAACTCGTACTTTTTCACCGAGAATTTGGCCGAGGTGGGGTAGGTGTGGTGGTTGTTGTGCAGCTCCTCACCACCAATCACGATGCCCCAGGGCACGAGATTGGTCGACGCGTCCACCGCCTCGAAGTTGCGGTAGCCCCAGTAGTGCCCCACGCCGTTGACCACGCCAGCGGCCCAGAATGGAATCCACAGCATCTGCACGGCCCAGACCGTGAGGCCCAAACCACCGAACAGGATCACGTTGAGGATCAGCATCAGGCCCACGCCCTGCCAGCCGAAGCGCGAATAGACATTGCGCTCGACCCAGTCGTCGGGCGTGCCGTGGCCGAATTTTTTAAGCGTTTCCTCGTTCTTCGCCTCAGAGCGATACAGCTCCGCGCCGCGCCACATCACGGTATTCAGGCCTCGTGTCTGCGGACTATGCGGATCGTCCTCAGTTTCACACTTGGCGTGGTGCTTGCGGTGGATCGAAACCCACTCCTTGGTCTGCATGCCAGTGCCGACCCACAGCCAGAAGCGGAAGAAGTGCGACGGAATCGCACCCAGATCGAGCGAGCGATGCGCCTGCGAGCGGTGCAGAAAAATCGTCACCGCCGCAATCGTGATGTGCGTGGTGAGCAGCGTGTACAGCACGATCTGCCACCAGGCCAGATCCCACACGCCATGGGCTAACCATTCGATGACGGCGTGCAGTGGGGCCCAATCAGGCAACAGCATAGACAACCAACCTTCGCATCACAAAATTTCGCCGAACCCCGGCGCGGCAGAACCATATTAGGAACCTGTCACAAGGCATGGATGCGCATACCCGCACAAGGTTCCGAGGAATGCTTGTAACGGCTGCAACGTCCTATGGATGGCGTTGCAGCGCCTGCGGGTGCCAGTCGGTGGGCGTTTACTTGCGCGTCCAGACTGCGGCGAAAAAACCGTCGGTCTTGTGCTGGTGCGGCCACATGCGCAGATAGCGCGTACCGGTGTCGCCGCCACTGCACAGACCATTGGCAGATTCCACCTTGAGTTGCGTGAGCAGCTCGCCCGCATCCAGCGCCTCGAAGCTCTCGTGCGCTGCCGCGAAAGCCTCGGCAATGGCTTCGTTTTCCTGCGGCAAGATGCTGCAGGTTGCATAGATCAGGCGGCCGCCCGGCTTCACGAGGCGCGCGGCGCTCGCAAGGATGGAGGTCTGCTTCTGTGCCAGCTCGGCCAACGATTCCGGCGACTGACGCCACTTCAGATCGGGATTGCGGCGCAACGTGCCCAAACCCGAGCAAGGTGCATCGACCAGCACGCGGTCAATCTTGCCTGCAAGGCGCTTGATGCGTTCATCGCGCTCATGCGCAATCGCGGCGGGATGCACGTTGGACAGCCCCGAGCGCGCCAGACGCGGCTTGAGCGCATCGAGGCGATGAGCAGACACGTCGAATGCATAGAGGCGGCCGGTGCTGCGCATGGAAGCGCCAATCGCCAGCGTCTTGCCGCCGGCGCCTGCGCAGAAATCCACCACCATCTCGCCGCGTTTGGCGTCAAGCAGCAGGGCCAGCAATTGCGAGCCTTCGTCCTGCACCTCGATGGCGCCGCGGGTAAACGCGTCGAGCTTGGTGAGCGGCGGCTTGCCGTCGATGCGCAGGCCAAGCGGCGAATACGGTGTCGCCACCGACTTGATGCCAACCTTGGCCAACTCCTTCTGCACCACATCGCGCTTGTCCTTGAGCGCATTCACGCGCAGGTCCAGCGGTGCGGGCTGCGCCATGCTGTCGGCCAGCGCCCAGAAACCAGCCTCGTCCAGTTGGGCCTTGAGCGGCTCGACCAGCCAGTCCGGCAGGTTGTGGCGGTGGTGCGCCATCAGCTCGTCGAGGTTGACGCTGTCGCAGGCATCCAGCCACTTGATTTCATGCTCGGACAGCGCCGCTTTCACGAAATCGCGCGGGCCGTAGAAGCCCAGAATGGCCAAGCGCCGCTCGCGCGGGCCGCTGCCGGAGCGGGCCAGTTGCTCGAACAGCAGCTTCTTGCGCAGAACGGCGTAAGTCGTTTCGGCCAGCGTGGCGCGCTCGCGCGGACCGAGATTGCGATGGTCGCGGAAAAAACGGGAGACCACGGCGTCTGCCGGGTGCTCGAAGGTAAGAACCTGCCTGATCAACTCAGAGCAGGCATCCAGAAGGGCTTTGGGGTGCATCCCCCGATTGTCCCATCTTTGGGGCACCCCCCTTGGGCGCTTTGCGCCTTCCCCCCGCTCTACGCATTGCTTCGCAATGCGGGCGGGGGACGCAGCCCTCGCTGCGCGGCGGCCCTTGCTCGGCTGCACTCAACTGGGCCGCGCCAGTTTCGCAAGCTGTCGGCAGCACGAAACACCATGGCCAGACTATAGGAACTTACTCCCTCACAAATACCGGTGACCCCGCCACGCGCAGCAGCTGTTCCTTGCTGCCGACCTGATCCCACGGGAAGACCCAGGCCATGCCGCCGAGGTCGATGCGCTGGCCGACCTCGGAGCACAACTGCTGTTTGGCGGCGTCTTCGGTGCAAGTGAGCGCAACCAGCAGCACGTGGGCGCGGCGGTCGGGCATACAGTTGATCTTTTTGCGCATGAGCCAGGCTTGGCGCACGGGCAGGATGCGCGCGAGCTCGGCCTGCAGTTCTGCCAATTCAAAGCTGCGTAGATCATGGGCCTGAACCGATTCAAGCACCCCGCTGCGGCTGAGCTCCTGCATCACCTCGGCCTCAGCGTTTTCGGCCTCGCGTCGGCGCTCGCGCCATTGCTTGAGCGCCTGCTCGGGGAATTCACGCCCTTCGCGCTTGGTTTCCAGTTCCTGTACCGCCATGCGCGCGGCCCAGAGTCGGTGCGCAGGGTGGTGGGTCCACAAGCGTTCCAGATATTGCAGGCAGCGCTCGGGATCCGTCTCGGCCATGTGCAGCGCCTTGCCGATCAGCGCCTGCGGGTGAACCGGGTCGCGGTCCAGCGCCTTACGGTAAAGCTCAACCGACATGTTCGACGCGGGATTGAGCCGCTTGATCAGCTGCGCCATCTCCACCAGATCGGCCACGCTGTTGTTGGCGGCATTCGCCTGCAACTCCATCACCCGGGCACGGGCGCGTTGCAGCCACGCGTGGTGGCGCTTCCACTCGTCGGCGTTGTCCTTGCACCATTCGCGGTCGAACTGGTCGATCCAGCGCGCGGCGCTCGCGCCCAGCAACTCGAGCGATCCGCGCTCGGACCACTGCTCGGGCAAGCGCGGGCGCTCCTTGCCCTTGCTTAGAGCGGCAAGACGCTCGCGCAGCACGGGGTGCGTGTCGTCCACGTTTGAGAGATTCGCCAGCCCGCTGCGCAAGGCCTCCTGCGCGAAGGTCTGGTCAGGCGTCTGCACCAGCAAACGCTGCAGAGCCTTGTACGGGCCGACGGGCAGCGGTTCGCGCACGGCCCGTGTCCAGTGCTGGTTCCAGAACCGGGTGTGCAGCCACAGCCCCTTGACTCGGCTCTCCACCAGCTCCGCCACAGCTTCTTCCCGCCCGATCAGCTTGGCCGCGAGACGGTCGGCCTCGTACTCATTCTGCCGCGCCATCGCGAAGGTGCGGGCGACAAATCGCGGGGAATACCAGCGCAGAAAGGCCTGCGTCGCGACGGCGAACGGGCTCGCCGAGTCTTCCATGCTCTCATAGAGGCGCATCCAGCTCTTGCGGGTGCGGTAGATCCACGAGCCGAGCTTGCCGTGGTCGCCGCGCAAATGGCCGTATTCATGCGCCAGCACCACCAGCATGCGACGCTTGTCGAGCGCCATGAGCATGGGTAGCCCAATCATCAGCTGATTGACAGAGCCGCCCAGCACCCCGAAGCGCGGCACCTGGCGCACACCGGCGTTGAATTCGTCGTCGAGATAGACCTCGTGGATTGGCGGGCCCTTGATGCGCTTCTGGATGCGCGCGAGCGACTTGAAGAGTTCGGGCGCGTCCTCCTCGGTCACGCGCACGCCAACGGGCGGCTCGGTCGGCACACGCAGCGCCTTGAGTCCTACCCAGAGCAGACCGCAAGCGGCGAAGACCAGAAAGATCCACACAAAGCCGAATCGCACGCTGATCAACTGGTGCACACTGAAGGCCAGCAATGCGAGCGCAACGATCACGCAGCCCATCACCCACAGGTAGCCCAGCGCCGCAAACCGGATCACGCTGCTCCGGTAGGCCCGGCTGTCGTGGGCGCAGTCCTGCTCGCTGGTGCGCGCCAGATGAACAAAATCGGCGTAATCCATCTCCTGACAACTCCCTTTATTAACCCTTACTTCCCTCCGATAGTAACCATGTCTTCAGAACAGCTCCCAATGTTGATCGTGACTCCGCCTGGCCTCTACCGCCACTACAAGGGCAATCTCTATGAAGTGCTGGACACCGTGCGCCACAGCGAAACGCTGGAGCCGATGACGCTGTACCGAGCGCTCTACGGCGAGCGCGGGCTGTGGGTGCGGCCTGCGGCCATGTTCGGCGAGACCGTGGTCATCGACGGTGTGACACAGCCCCGCTTTGCGAAGGTACCGAAAGACGAGCAGGAATAAGGTTGCGCGCTCAGCCGCGCATCAGCTCGGCAATGGCACGCGGATAGATCGCATGCTCCTGCGTGAGCACGCGGGCAGCCAGCGTGTCGGCCGTGTCGTCGGGCAGCACCGGAACGACGGCTTGCTCGAGGATCGGGCCGACGTCGAGTTCAGCCGTCACGCGGTGCACCGTGCAGCCCGCGAACTTGCAGCCCTCGTCAATCGCGCGCTGGTGCGTGTGCAGGCCGGGGAAGGCCGGCAGCAGCGAGGGATGGATGTTGACCATGCGGCCCTCGAAGTGCTGTACGAATCCGGGCGTGAGAATGCGCATGAAACCCGCCAGCACCACGAGCGCCGGGTCGTGGCGGTCGATGATCGCGGCCAGCTCGGCGTCGAAGGCCTCGCGCGTGGGAAACTGTTTGTGATCGAGCACTTCGGTGGCGATGCCGTTGTCCTTGGCGAATACCAGACCGCCTGCGCTGGCTTTGTTGCTCACGACGGCAGCAACGCGGGCACCATAGCGACCAGCCCAGTCCTGCTGCTGGGATGCACGCACAATGGCAGCCATGTTGGAGCCACCGCCCGAGATGAGGATCACGATGTTTTTCATGGGCGGCGATTGTCGCACCGAAGCCAAGGGGCGTCGGGGCAATCAGGTTATTTGATGGAACGTTGAACCCAGCACCAGAAAGAAAGAAACGCATGCCCTTCGATCCCCACACCGCCCCACTGACCGCCGAAGAAGCCCGCGTGCTGGCCACGCTGGTCGAGAAGTCGCGCACCGTGCCCGACAGCTACCCGCTCACACTCAACTCGCTGGCCTCGGGCTGCAACCAAAAGACCAGCCGCGATCCCGTGATGCAGCTCTCGGATGGCCAGATCCAGGAGGCGCTCGATAACCTGCGCCGCCGCTCGCTGGTCACCGAAATCGGCGGAACGCGTACCTCGCGCTGGGAGCACAACTTCCCGCGCGGCGTCGGCGTGCCAGACCAGTCGGCCGCCCTGCTCTGCCTCCTGATCCTGCGCGGACCGCAGACCGCCGGCGAGCTGCGCATCAACTCCGAGCGCTGGCATCGCTTTGCCGACATCTCCTCGGTTGAGGCCTTCCTCGACGAACTGCAATCGCGCAGTGAGGAAAAAGGCGGCCCGCTGGTCGTGCTGCTACCGCGCGCACCCGGTGCACGCGAGCAGCGCTGGACGCATCTGCTGTGCGGCCCGGTGGACATTGCAGCACTGGCAGCTGCGTCCAGCAGCAGCGCAGCACCCGCACCGACCCGCGACAACGCCATGGCCGAGCGCATCACCACGCTTGAGGCCGAAGTGGCGAGCCTGCGCCATGCGCTCGCCCAAATCTGCGAACAGCTCGGTATCGAAATCGAATCGAACACTGCGGGAAATTGAATCGTCACTGTCCCGACGAGGACAGTTTTGAAAAGCACGCGCGTGCTACAACAGCGACTGAACCGGGGAACCTCTCCCTGCCGATTTCATAGGAGACACACAATGGATTTGGCCTTCACGCCCGAAGAATTGGCGTTCCGCGACGAGATTCGCGAATGGGTGCGCACCCATCTGCCCAAGGAAGTTTCCGACAAGGTCCACAGCGCCCAGCGCCTCACGCGCGACGATCTACAGGGCTGGTCCAAAATACTGGGCAAGAAGGGCTGGCTCGGTTATGGCTGGCCCGAGCAGTTCGGCGGCCCCGGCTGGAACGCGATCCAGAAGCACCTGTTTGAGGAAGAATGTGCCATGGCGGGTGCGCCGCGCATCCTGCCCTTTGGCCCGGTGATGGTTGCACCGGTGATCATGGCCTTCGGCTCGCCCGAGCAGCACAGGCGTTTTCTGCCCGGCATCGCCAGTGGTGAAGTCTGGTGGAGCCAAGGCTACAGTGAACCGGGCTCGGGCTCCGACCTCGCCAGCCTCAAGACCCGCGCCGAACTCGTGGGCGACAAATACATCGTCAACGGCCAGAAGACCTGGACCACGCTCGGCCAGTACGGCGACTGGATGTTCAACCTCGTGCGCACCAGCAGCGACGGCAAGCCGCAGGCGGGCATCAGCTTTCTGCTGCTCGACATGAAGTCCCCCGGCGTGACAGTGCGCCCTATCAAGCTGCTCGACGGGGAGTGCGAGGTCAACGAGGTGTTCTTCGACAACGTCGAAGTGCCCGCTGACCAGCTCATCGGCGAAGAGAACAAGGGCTGGACCTACGCCAAATACCTGCTCGCCCACGAGCGCACCAACATCGCCGACGTGAACCGTGCCAAGCGTGAACTCGAACGCGTCAAGCGCCTGGCCAAGCAGAACGGCGTATGGGACGACTCGCGTTTCCGTGACCAGATCGCGCTGCTCGAAGTCGACGTCGTCGCGCTCGAGATGATGGTGCTGCGCGTGCTGTCCGCAGAAAAAGCGGGCAAGAAGTCGCTCGACGTCGCGGGCCTGCTCAAGATTCGCGGCAGCGAGATCCAGCAACGCTACACCGAATTGATGATGCTGGCCGCCGGCCCCTTCAGTCTGCCCTTCATCCAGGAGGCCATGGACGCAGGTTGGAACGGCAGCTTCCCCGGCGGCGACGTGCTCAACGCACCACTGGCCGCCAACTACTTCAACATGCGCAAGACCACGATCTATGGCGGATCGAACGAGGTCCAGCGCAACATCGTTGCCCAGACAGTGCTCGGTTGAAAGGGAGACAAAGAACATGGATTTCGATTTCACAGAAGACCAGCAGTCCCTGCGCGACGCCGTCGCACGCTGGGTCGACAAGGGCTATTCCTTCGAGCGCCGCAACCAGATCGTGGCAGCGGGCGGTTTTGATCGCGCGGCCTACGGCGAACTCGCCGACCTGGGCCTTGCCGCACTCACCGTGCCCGAAGCCAACGGCGGCATGGGCCTCGGCGCCATCGACGCGATGATCGTAATGGAAGAGCTTGGCCGGGGCATCGTGCTCGAGCCACTCACGCAGACATTGATCGCCTCCAACGTGCTGAGCCAGTTCGCCGACGCGGCGACCAAGGAGCGCTGGCTGCCCCGCATCGCGGGCGGCGAAGCGCTGGTCGTGCTCGCGCAGCAGGAACTCAAGTCCCGCTACCGCCTCGACATCTGCGAAGCCAAGGCCAACCCATCGGGCAGCGGCTACACCGTCACAGCCAGCAAGAGCATCGTTCCCGCAGGCGATCAGGCCGATGCCTGGCTGGTGCCCGCACAGCTCAACGGCAAAATCGCCCTCTTCCTCGTCGAGCGCAGTGCCAGCGGCGCCAGCAGCAGCGGCTACATCACGCAGGACAGCAGCCGCGCTGCGGAAGTCCGGCTGAAGGACGCCCCCGCTGAACTGGTCACCACGGATGGACTCGCAGCCCTCGAATTGGGAGTGGACACCGGCATCGCCGCGCTGTGCGCTTATTCCGTCGGCGCGATGGAAAAGACCCTGTCGATCACCACTGAATACATGAACCAGCGCAAGCAGTTCGGTGTGGTGATCGCGAGCTTCCAGGCGCTGCAGCACCGCGTGGCCGACATGAAGATGCAACTTGAGCTGGCCCGTTCGATGAGCTACTTCGCCAGCCTCAAGCTCGGTGACGAACCGGCGGCCCGTCGCCGTGCGCTCTCGCAGGCCAAGGTGCAAATTGGCAACTCCATGCGCTTCGTCGGCCAGCAGGCGGTGCAGTTGCACGGTGGCATTGGCGTGACGGACGAGTACATCGTGAGCCATTACTTCAAGGTGCTGACGCAACTGGAGATGACTTTTGGCGACACGCTGTATCACCTCGGCCAGGTCTCTGACCGCATGAAAGAGACGGCTGGCGTGTTCGGCTGATCTGCAGACACCCTTGCAATCCACGCCCCACAGGCTGCGCGCCGTGGGGCGTTTTGCATTGATTTGCCCTGCGGGGGCATCACATGCGGTAACCACACCAAACAGCCTTTCAACATGGTCGTTGATCAAGTGCAACGACGAATCCACGATAATGGAGAGTTCAGCGCCGGTGATCCGGCCCCGTCACTCGGAAGTGACCTTTTGCCAGACTGATCTGGCCGTATGAAGTTTTATGAGCGCTACTGCCACATCCTACGATCCGATTCGCAAACTGCTGGAAACGGCAACCCAGCAGATTGAAAAGAACGAGCTGCGCGAAGCCGCGCAGACGCTGAACGAATGCCAGAGGCTCTGGCCCAACGACGCCCGCGTGTACATGCTCGCAGGTCTGATGGCCGAGAAATCGGGCAATATTCCTGCCGCTTTCGATGCTTTGCGCCGCAGCGTGGCCTGCGACCCGAATTGGACACCGGGCGAACTTCAACTCGCGCTGCTGTACTCGCGTCGCGGCATGTACGACAAGGCCGTCATGCACGCCGAGCGCCTCGCCAAACGTGAGCCTAACAATGCTCTGATTCTTGCCCACCTGGTGGACTTTGCCCACGCAGTCGGCAATACGGAACTGGCCATCCGTGAAATCCGTCGAGGCCTGACTTACCTGCCGAAAGACGTGCAACTGCGCCGGGCTCTGGCCAACGATCTGCAGGTCACCGGCCAACGCGCCGAAGCGCTGGAAGTCTGGAGCAGCCTCATCGAGGACAACCCAAAGGACGAAATGGCCTTGCTGGGTCGGGTCACCACGCTGATCGAAGGTGGCAAGCCCTCCGCGGCCACCAGCGACACCACCACGCTGCTCGAGCTTTCGCCCGGCAACACGATCTACGCGTACTTCAGTGCAATCGCCCACGGAGTGACTCCGGACCACCAGCCGCCGGAACTCAACCGCATGCTGTTCGACAGCATGGCCGAAGGCTATGACCAGGCCGTTGTGCGCGGTCTGCACTATCAACTGCCCAAAATCGTCGCAGAAAAGATCATTGCACGCTTCCCAACCAAGTCACTGAGCGTGCTGGATCTCGGCTGCGGCACGGGCCTGCTGGGCGTGTGTCTGGGCCGTCTTGACGGCTTCCTGATCGGTGTGGACATCTCCACAAAAATGATTGAGCAGGCGGCGCGCCACGAGGTCTACGACCGCTTCCATACGGTCAACATGCTGGACGCTCTGCGTGAGACTCCCGGTGACATCTATGAGGTGATCACCGCGCTCGACGTGTTCATCTATACCGGCGACTTGACTGCCACCGTGCCCAACGCCCATCGCATCCTGATGCCCGCCGGCGATCTGTACTTCTCGTGCGAAATCGCCCCGGAAGAAGGTCCCGATCTGGTGCTGCAGCCCACCGGCCGCTATGCACACAAACGCAGCCACGTTCTGGCGCTGTGCAAGCAAGCCGGTTTTGTCAATGTCCAGATCGAGGATATCGTCCTGCGCGATGAAGCCGGTGGCCCGATCAACGGCTTCCTTGTCACCGCACGCAAGGCTGCTGCCTGATCAAAGCGTCAGCGCAATGACTATGAAACGGCGCGTGTCCTACGCGCCGTTTTTCTTTGCGTCATGCCCATCATCCATGCCGGTGATTCACCTGCCGACTGATCCACTCCCCGCCCAGCTGCAGCGCCGACACCAGCGCCACCAGTACGACGATCACCTCGAACATCACGCGCGTCTCGTAGCGCTCGTAACCGTAGCGAATCGCCAGATCACCGAGGCCGCCCGCCCCCACCGCGCCCGCCATGGCCGACGCATTGATCATCGCGATCACGGTGACCGTCATGCCGCCGATGATGCCCGGCAGGGCCTCGGGCAGCAGCACATGGCGCACGATGTGCCAACGCTTGCAGCCCATGGCGCGTGCGGCCTCCACCAGCCCGCCATCCACATCATTGAGACTGACCTGCGCAATGCGGGCGAAGAACGGAATCAGATTGATCGACAGCGGCACAATGGCCGCCCAGGTCCCAAGCGTGGTGCCCATCAGCAGGCGGGTGAACGGCAGCAGCGCGACGAGCAGGATGATGAACGGTACGGCGCGAAACAGGTTCACAGTGAGCGACAGGCCCTTGTGGAGACGCGGCCGCGCATACAGCCCACGTGGACCTGTGAGCGTCAGCACCACCGCCAGCGCCAGCCCGACACCGATGGAGATGACCGACGAGACGCCCACCATGACCAGCGTCTCGCCCAAGGCCTGTAGATATTTTTCAATGGGAGCCGACATAGCCCAGCACCTCCAGATGATCGGCACCCGTCGCCAGACGCAGCAGCTCGACCGATGATGATGACAGCGATGCTGCAGGAATGGACACCAGCATCTGCCCCAGCGAGTGCCCACGCAACCGATCCAGCCCGCCATGCAGCAGCGCCACATCGGAGCCCAATGCGCTCAGCGCCTGCAGAGAAACACCCTGCTGCTGGTGCGCGCCTTCAAATCGCAGACTCAGCACAGCGCGCGATGCGGCGGCCGATGGCTCGGTCTGCAGACGCTGCGCAAGGTCCAGCGGAAGACCCTGTCGGAGCGGCGAAAGCAACGCGCGACTCGCGTTCGATGCAGGCGCGCCGAACACCTTCCACACATCACCAACCTCCTGCACGCCGCCCTGATCGAGCACCAGCACCCGATCGCAGATCGCGCGGATCACGGCCATGTCGTGGGTGATGAGCACGATGGTCAACCCGAGTTGTCGGTTGATGTCACGCAGCAGCGCCAGAATCGATTGCGTAGTCTCGGGGTCAAGCGCCGACGTGGCCTCGTCGCAAAGCAGCACCTCGGGCGAGTGCACCAGCGCACGCGCGATGCCCACGCGCTGCTTCTGCCCGCCCGAGAGCTGGGCCGGGTACGCATCCGCCTTGTCCGCGAGCCCTACCAGATCGAGCAGTTGAAGAACGCGTTGATGAATCTGCGCAGGCCGCGCACCCGCCACGAGCAGCGGCAGGCCGATGTTCTCGCGCACCGTCTTGGCTGACAGCAGGTTGAAGTGCTGAAAGATCATTCCGATCTTGCGCCGCAGGGTCACGAGCCCGTTCTCGTCAAGCTCGGCCGGATTCACGCCATGGATGCGCACGCTGCCGTGCGTGGGCAGCTCGAGCGCATTGATGGTCCGCAGCAGTGTGGACTTGCCCGCGCCGCTGCGGCCGATGATGCCGAAGACCTCGCCCCAGCGCACATCGAAATTCACTCCGGACAGCGCGTGCACAGCGCCCACATCTCCCGTATCGCGGCCAAAGGATTTGCCGACGCCTTCAAAGACGATGTGCGGCTCCAACTGCACGGGCGGGGGAAGTCGGGTCATCGCCAGCTCCTCAGAACGCCGGAATCACCGAGCCCTGGTACTTGGTCTCGATGAACTTGCGTACCGGCTCGGACTGATACGCACCCACAAGCGCCTTGGTCCATGGCGCGTTCTGGTTTTCGGCACGCACGGCGATGAGATTCACATACGGATTGCGTTCGCGCTTTTCCACCGCGATGCCATCGCGCGTCGCGACCAGGCCCGCCTGATACGCGAAGCTGTTCACGATGGCGGCAGTCGCCAGATCATCGAGCGAGCGTGCGAGCACCACCGACGCCACTTCCACCAGTTCGACCTTCTGGTGCAGCTTCTTCACATCGGCCAGCGTCGCGGTGCCGGTGAACGGATCAAACCCATCGCGCAGGTCGAGCACGCCCTGATCGCGCAGCACGACGAGTGCGCGCGTCTGGTTGCTCGGGTCGTTGGGAATGCCCACGCGCGCACCGGCCGGCAGATCGGCCAGTTTCTTGTACTTCTTCGAATAGAACGCAATCGGCGAGATGTAGGTGTCGCCCGCCGACACCAGCTTGTAGCCGCGCTGTTGATTCTGGTCGCGCAGAAACGGTACATGCTGGAACGAGTTGGCCTCGAGATCGCCGTTGTTCACGCCCTCGTTGGGGCTGACCGAGCCGCTGAGCACGACGGACTTCACGGCCAGCCCGCGCTCCTTCGCAACCTGCGTGACGACTTCCCAGATTTCTTCATCCACCCCGCCACGCACACCCACGCGGATCACTGAGGGCGTCGCAGCCTGCGCAGCGGTGATGCCCAGCACACCGGCCGTTGCCGATGCAATCCATGCTGCGCCGGAAGTGCGGAGAAATTCGCGCTTGTTCATCATGATGTGTACTGCCTTCGCATGCTGAAGAGTGTTGAGATGAACCCAGTATCGACAGCGCACCACTGTTCGAACAACGAAACTTTTCAGCTAAGCACATGACTTTTGTTGGCATGTGCGATCCCAAGTCCTGCATGCCTTTCAATGCACGCGACCACCCTTCACAAAACGCACGGGCTCCGCATCCATGGTCTGGATGATGCGTGTGAGCTGGTCGTCCGGCGTAGGGCCGCTCGCTGCTTGCGGCTGATCCGCCAGCGGAGATTTGCACAGTAGATCGTCGTCGCTCCATGCAGCAGCTCCGCGTGCATTGCGCGCGCGTAGCCAGCCTTGGCGATCGGTCAGCCACTGCGTTTCATACAGTGCGGCATGGCCATTGATCAGCGATATCGCTTCGAGCGCGTCGGCAACCGAAGTCACCACGCAGTCGACAGAATCCGGCACAGCAGAGTTGCGAGATTGCGCAGGAAGCCACACGGTCACCGCGCGCGGATCGGGAAGCAGCCTTTGCGGATCGGTGGTCGTCAGCAGAACGCGCTGCGCTTGAAAGTCTCCAAGCTGCTGCTTGCTCGCGTCATGACAGCGCAATGCCATTTCTGGCAGTCGCACGGGCTGCGGCCAATTGCCAGTGGCGCGCAGCAGCTCGCCCGACGCCAGCGCGCGCAGATAGTGCAGCAGCTCCCAAGTCTCACGCACATTCAATGCCTCGCCGAACCCGGCCATGGTCTGCCGACCATCACGGCCTTTGACGCCGTGGCGCACCGCCCAGAACAGATCGCCATCCGCGCGACGCCACAGCAACGGGCTCGCAAAATTGGGCGGCCACACCTGCTGCGTCGCTGCCAACGCGCCCTGTCCCTTGCCATTCACGCCATGACATTGCACGCACTGCGCCGCGTAAAGCCGCGCGCCGCTTGCAATCGCTTGATCGGAAAAGGATACGCCAGTCACGTGAAAGCTCGTGGGATGCGCATTCGTGAACAGCACGGCCGCCGAGGGCCAAGGAGCCAGCACCACGGCCAACGCGCTTGCACCCCAAAGCCAGGGCCGCCCCTTGCGCCACCAGATGGAGATGCCGAGCACCACCACCACACCCATAGTCACCAGCAGGCTGATCGCAAACCGCCGCGCCTCGGCTTGATCAATCAGCAGATTCTCGCCCGCTAATCTCCAACGCCACGGCCACGCGGCCTGTCCATCCACATCGCCGACAAGACCCGACGCATGCATCACTCGCAGCAAAAACCACTGCGCGCGATGCATTCCTTCCAGCAGCCATTCGAGCCACGCTGCGTTATTGATCAGCTCGTTCAAAGCGAATCCGGCAGCCCCAGATGCGAGAGCGCTTGCTGCCGCAGCTCGACAAAACGCGACTGCGCGCGGTGGCGCGGATACGGCAGATCAACATGCAGTTCGACCACCGCACGCGCAGGACGCGGCGAGAAGACGATCACACGGCTCGCGAGAAACAGCGCCTCTTCCACATCGTGCGTGACCAGCAACACCGAGAAGCCCGCGCGTTGCCACAGCTTGAGCAGTTCGCTTTGCATCGAAAGCCGTGTGAGCGAATCGAGCTTTCCCAAAGGCTCATCAAGGATCAGAAGTTGCGGATCATTCACCAGCGCACGCGCCAGCGCCGCACGCTGCGCCATCCCGCCAGAGAGCTGATGCGGATAGCTGTTGGCGAACTCCGTCAGCCCCACCAGTTCGAGAGCTTCGTCGATGCGTGCATGTTGTTCCTTGATCACCTTGCGCGCCTGCAGACCCAGCGCCACATTGTCGCGCACCGTGCGCCACGGGAACAGCGTTGGGTCCTGAAACACCACAATGCGCGAAGGATCGGGCTGGGTGATCGCCGCACCGTCCTGCGTGATGCGGCCCTCTGTGGGCTCCTCCAAACCCGCAACCAGACGCAGCAGCGTGGACTTGCCGCAGCCGCTCGGCCCCAGCAGCGCGACGAACTCGCCGGGCTTGACCGCAAGGCTCACATCGTCGAGCACCGCGAGCGCACCCTGCTGCTGCGCAAAGCTGTGGCTCACATGCTCGATGTCGATCTCCGCACCACGCACCGCCACCGGTGCTTCGATGACTGCATCACTGACTGTTTGTGCTGAATTCACCATTTCACGGTTCCTTTCTGCCACACCAGAACGCGGTCACGCAAGGTGAAAAGCAAAGTGATCAGCCCGGAGCACAACACCGCCATCACGAGCAGCGCGCCGTACATGTTGGCGTAGGCGGCCCAGCCCTGCGCCCATTGCAGATACCAGCCCAGCCCCGCCTTCACACCCATCATCTCCGCCGTGATCAACACCGAAAACGCCGCGCCAAGCCCCATGAACAGACCGACGAAAACCTGCGGCAGCGCAGCCGGAATGGCGACGCGCAGCACGAGGAACCAGTTCGATGCCCCAAGCGTGCGCGCCACGTCGTAGTAGCTCTTGTTCACGTTGGCGACGCCCGACCAGGTCAGCACCGCGACCGGGAAGAACGTGGCAAGCGCGATCAGAAATACCGCTGCGCTGTAGCTCGATGGTGCAAAGAAGAACGCCAGTGGCAGCAGCGCCGATGCAGGCACCGGACCCAGAAAGCGCAGCAACGGATGCACCCAGTAGCCCGCAATGCGCGACCAGCCCACCCACACGCCGACCGCGAAGCCAACCACCGCACCAATGGCGATTCCGTTGACCAGAAGACGCAGCGAATGCGCAATCGACAAGCCCAGTCGACTGGCATCATCGATGAACACCTCGAACAGGCTTTGCGGTGGCGCGAAGAACGGAGGCGGAAGCGTGCCAGTCTTGGCCGTCAGCACCTGCCAGATCGCGAGCAATGCGGCCCCGGCGACGAGCCACGGACCCGCGGGCCTGAGCTTCTGAAAGAAACCACCGAGCCGCTCACCCGCCAGCGAGATCGCCAACAACAACACCGCCACGACAGCCGCCGCAATGGCGAATTCCTGCGTGTAGGCCCAGTCACTGAAGCCAATCTCCTTGTTGGGCCAGAACGCAGTCAGCGCCGCGAGCCCGAACCACGCAAGCGCAGCCCATGCGCCCTGTTTCCAGACAGCAATTCGCGCAGCGGCGCGTGTGTCCTTCGCCTTGACTTGACTGAGCGATGGCGCTTTGAGCACTGGCGTAGCGGCGCCGGGTGCGGTAAGGGAAATGGGCAGGCTGCTCATGACAGTACATCCAGAGAAACATGGTTGGCGAAGCGCACGGGATCGGTACTCTTCTTGAGAATTCCGGCCGAGCGGAAATCGGCTGCGAAGTCGCGCACCTCGTCGCGCAGATTGCTGCCTGCGGGATGGTGCTTGTAGGTCAGGTCGGCCAGCAGCCTCTGCAGATCGTCGACCTCGAACTTGGGCGTGTACTTGGCAAAGATGCGCGCCGATTCGTTGGGATTCTCGGCCACGTATTGCGAGGCTTGCGCGAGCGCGCGCACCACGCCAGCCACATGCTTTCGGTCCCCGCGCGCAAACTTGCCGCCCGCGCCCAATACGCAGCAGATCTTCTCGGCATACTCGCCCTTGGCGCTGTTGCCCAGCTCGGTGAACACGCCGGGGTTGCGCTTTTCAATGAGATAGAGGTTCGGGTCGCCATCGGCAATCGCGTGCACCTCACCCTTCTTCACCGCCACGTCGAGCAGATCGGCCGGGTAGACGCGCCACTCGACATCCTTCTCCACATCGAGCCCCTTCTTCGCGAGATGAATGCTGTAGAACTGCTTGGCCGGAGCGTTCAAATCGGCCACGCCAATCACCTTGCCCTTGAGCGTCTTCACATCCTGCGTGACGCCCGCCGAGTTCACGCCGACCAGCCGCAAGCAGCCGCCATGCACGCTGCCCACCAGCTTCACGTCGAGCCCCGCTTCCAGCGGTTTGACCCAGCGGTGGATCAGACCCACACCGACCTCGGCCTTGCCGGTGGCGAGCGCCTCTAGCAACTGGTCGGCCGCGCCGCCCCAGTTCAGCACCTCGACCTGCAGGCCGTTCTGTTCGAAGAAGCCGCGCTCCAGCGCAATCGGCACGGGCACCTGGCAGAAGCTCGCCTGGCTCCACGCAAACGTGATCTTGCGCGGTTGCGACAACACCGGCAGCGGAGAAAACGCCGCAGTGGCAGCGGTGCCAGCGACTGCGGCGCTGGCGAGAAACTGGCGGCGACTCAGGCCATCCAGCACCCCCACGGGACCCAATTCGTTCATGTGAGAACTCCCTGTTCGTTCGTTGATCAATGGACCGAACGATAGGCAGGCGCAGCGGCTTTTCCAACAAAGAATTACGCGTATCGATATGCGCAATCCACTCAGCACCGTTGTTGCCGCGCAGTGCATATGCATCTGCAAAAAGCTTCGTAGGCAGCGCTTTCGCGCAAGTTCAGGATGCACTCATCGCCATTCAAGCATTCCAACTCGCCAACAGCGGAGCACTCCATGAGCCTCAACGACTACCTCTCCTACAAACGCAGCGCCGTGCTGGCGCGTGACGAACGCATTGCCAAGGGTTCCGCCGAAGCGCATACGCTGCAGGCCCATGTCACGGCGGAGGGCCGCAGCGGCGTGCGGCGTCTGCGCATCCGCGAGCACCAGGTCATCAGCGACAGCCCGTATGACTTCGCGGGCTTCAACCTCGGCCCCTCGTCGCCCGAGCTGCAGCTCGGCGTGCTTGGCACCTGCGTCACGCACATCTTCGAGATCCAGGCAGCCAAGCTGCAGGTGCCGCTCGATCGCCTCGAGGTGAAGGTGCAGGGCCGCATCGATCCGCGCGCCGGCCATCCCGGCCACGAAGCCACGCCGATCTGGCCGCACGACATAGCCTACGAAGTGCAGGTGGAAACCACGGCCAGCGACGAGCGCCTCGCCGAGCTGTTCGAGGCCGTCGAGCGCAACTGCCCGATCCTCAATCTGCTGCGCAATCCGCAGCAGATCGCAGGCCGTGTCGTGCGCACGGCAAGCACCTCGCAGAAGAAAGCCGAACAGGCAGAGGTGACGGCATGAGCGAACCCACAGCACCTCCGTGGCACGCGGACACCATCGTGCTGCACGCTGGCTACAACGGCCATGAGCACCAGCGCAGCGCAGCGGTGCCGATCTACCAGAGCACCTCTTATCTTTTCGAGAGCGCACAGCAGGGAGCCGATCTCTTCGACCTCGTCGAGGAAGGCCACATCTACGCGCGCACCGGCAACCCCACGCAAGCCGTGCTTGAAGAACGCATCGCGCAGCTCGAAGGCGGAACTGCTGCGCTGGCCGTGGCGTCCGGCATGGCGGCGATCGACATGGCGATTGCGACGCTTGCGCAAGCGGGCGACCATGTGGTGGTCGCGTCGCAGCTCTATGGCGGCACGCAGAATCTCATCGCGCATGTGCTCAAGGCGCGTGGCATCACGAGCACGCTGCTGCATCGCAATGAGCTTGCGCAGCTCGAGCAAGCCTTCACTCCACACACCAAGGCCGTGTTCGTCGAGTCGGTCGCCAACCCATCGGGCAACATCGCCGATCTCGCTGCGATTGCCGCGAAGGCGCACGCACATGGCATCGCAGTCATCGTGGACAACACCAGCGCCACGCCGCTGCTGATCCGCCCGTTCGACCACGGCGCGGACATCGTCGTGCATTCGGCGACCAAGTACATCGGCGGGCACGGCAACGTGATCGGCGGCGTGATCGTCGACGGTGGCCGCTTCGACTGGGGCGCGCATGCGGAACGCTATCCGCAGTTCACGACGCCCGAGCCCGCGTTCCACCACTTCGTGATCACCGAGAAATTTCCCGAGTTCCCGTTCGTCGCGCGCACGCGCACCGTGGTGCTGCGCAACAGCGGCGCATCGCTGGCTGCGCTCTCGTCGTTCCTGCTGCTGCAAGGGCTTGAGACGCTCGCGCTGCGCCTTGATCGCATCAGCCACAACACGCGCGAGCTGCTTGACTTTCTGGTGCAGCACCCGCAGGTCTCGCGCGTGAGTCATGTGTCGCTCACAACGCATCCCGACCACATCCACGCGCGGCGCTATCTGCGTGGCGGGCATGTGCCCGGACTGATCTCGTTCGAACTCTATGGCGGGCGCGATGCTGCGCGCCGTTTCTACGACGCGCTCTCTCTGTTCCAGCGCCTCGTCAACATCGGCGACAGCAAGTCGCTCGCCGCGATTCCCGCAGAGACCACGCACCACCTGCTCACCGACGACGAGCTGCAACAGGCCGGCATCGCTCCGGGACTGGTGCGGCTGTCGGTGGGCATCGAGCATCCCGAAGATCTGATCTCCGACCTGCGCCAGGCATTGCAGCACGCCGATGCTCCGCACACCTCGCCATCGCACTTCACCACCCGAACACTTGCACTGGAGGAACACCCATGAGCGCAGCCGCATTGGCCCTTGCCGAATCCCCCGTTGATGACGACAACGCCACGGCGCTGCCGGTCATCGACCTCTCCGAACTCGACGCACCGGGCGACCACGCCGCGTTTCACGAGCGCTTGGCACGCATCGCGCGCGACACCGGCTTCTTCTATCTCGAAGGCCACGGCATCGACGTGCAGCAAATCCGCGCGCTCGAACGTCTTACGCGCGAGGCCTTCCAACTGCCCGCCGAGGCCAAGGACCGCATCGCCATCCGCAATACGCCACACTTTCGCGGCTACACCGGCGTGGGCGGCGAGATCACGCGGCTCAAGCCCGATCTGCGCGAGCAGCTCGACTTCGGTGAAGAGCTGCCCGCAGTGACTTCAAGCGATCCCGATCACCCAATCTGGTGGGGCCTGCAAGGCCCGAACCAATGGCCCGATGTACTGCCCGAACTGAAACCCGCCGTGCTCGATTGGCTCGACGAAACGCGCGCCGTGGCCGAGCGCCTGCTGCGCGCATTTCTCGTCGCACTCGGTCAGGAGCCCGATGCGCTCGACGCGCTGATTGGTGCACCGCGCAACCACCGGCTCAAGATCATCCACTACCCTGGCCAGCCGCAAGAACAGTCCGATCAGGGTGTGGGCGCTCACAAGGATGGCGGCCTGCTCACGCTGTTGCTGCAGGACGATGTGGGCGGTCTGCAGGTGCTGGGCACGAACGGCTGGATCGACGTGCCGCCGCGCGAAAACGCCTTCGTCATCAACATCGGCGAGATGCTGGAGCTGGCGACCAACGGCTATCTGCGCGCCAACGTGCACCGCGTGGTCTCGCCGGGCAACGGTGCGGATCGTTACTCCATCGCCTACTTCTTCTCGCCGAGCCTGCATGCGCAGGAAGTGCCACTGCTCGCGCTGCCCGATGCCCTCGCCGCGCAGGCCACCGGCCCCGAGAGCGATCCCGACAACCCGCTGTTTCGCCACATCGGCACCAACGCGCTCAAGGGCCGCATCCGCTCGCACCTTGACGTGGCCGAGCGTTTCTATCCCGCGCAGTTCGCATTGCTCAAGGCGCAGGCGGCGGCGCATGGCAGGCCGCTGCAAGCCTCGGCGTATTGATTGATCAGACTCCGAGCAGCTGTGCGAGCCGTTCAGGCTGGGCATGCAGTTGCGCGGAGTCTTCCGCGACAACGAGTCGCCCCTTTTCCATGACCACCGCGCGGTCCGTGTGGGCGAGCACCTTGCGGTAGTCGCGGTCCACGATCAGCGTGGAAATGCCAGTGCTGCGGATTTCGGCGATCACGCGCCAGATCTCGGCGACCACCAACGGAGCGAGGCCTTCGGTGGCCTCGTCGAGAATCATCAGGCGCGGGTTGGTCATCAGCGCGCGGCCTATCGACACCATCTGCTGCTCGCCGCCCGAAAGCTGATTGCCGCCGTTGTTCCAGCGCTCCTTCAGGCGGGGAAAGGTCTCCAGCACGCGCTCGTAGGTCCAGTGCCGCTCGCCGCTCAGACCCGCACGTGCGCTCATCTGCAGGTTCTCCTTCACCGTGAGATTCGGGAACACGCCGCGCCCCTCAGGCACGTAGCCGATGCCAAGCCGTGCCATCTTCTCGGGTGGCGCACCCGTCACCGCTTTGCCGTCGCAATGCACGCTGCCGCTGCGCGCACGCACATAACCCATGAGCGTGCGGATCAGCGTTGTCTTGCCCATGCCGTTGCGCCCGAGCAGGCCCACGGCTTTGCCGCGCGGAATATCGAGGCTCACGCCATGCAGGATGTGGCTGTCGCCGTAGTAGGTATGCAGGTCTTCGATGCGGAACATGCCGCTGTCCGCGCTCGCCTCAGCCATGTTGTTCTTCTCCAAGATAGGCTGTGCGCACGACAGGATCGACGCGGATTTCATCGGGCGATCCGCTCGCTACCACGCTGCCGTTGACCATCACCGTGATGCGGTCGGCGATGCGGAACACGGCATCCATGTCATGCTCGACCAGCAGCACCGCGTGATGCGACTTGAGCTCGCCCAGCAGCGCCAGCATGCGTTCGGTTTCTTCCGCGCCCATGCCCGCGAGCGGCTCGTCAAGCAGCAGCACCTTGGGCTCGGTGGACAGGCACATCGCGACTTCAAGTTGGCGCTTGGCGCCGTGGCTCAGGCTGCCCGCCTGCACATGCTTCCAATGCAGCAGACCGGCACGCGCCAGCGCGGCCTCGGCACGTTCGTTGCTCAAAGCGCAGCCACTAGCGGCCTGCCAGATGTGCCATGGCCGGGGATGGGCCTGGGCCTGCGCGGTGAGGCGGCAGTTCTCCAGCACGGTGAATTCCGGGAAGATCGTGGTGCGCTGGTAGCTGCGGCCGATGCCTGCGCGTGCGCGTTGCGGCTGCGGCATCTGGGTGACATCCCTGCCGTCGAGCGTGATCGCACCACCGCTTGCGGCGATTTCGCCCGACAGCATGTTGATCAGCGTAGACTTGCCCGCGCCGTTGGTGCCGATGACGGCGTGCACCTCGCCCACATGCAGATCGAGATTCACCTCATTGACGGCGATGAGCCCGCCGAATCTGCGCGTGAGATGGCGCACGGCCAGCTTGGGGGTGGATGCATCGCTCATGCGCGACTCCTTCGCTTCACCATGTCGCCAATGCCCATCACGCCCTTAGGCAGCAGCGCGACGAGCACGATGATGGCGATGCCGAGCGTGAGCTGCCAGTGGTCCGCCGCAGCGCCGACCAGCGCATGGGTGCTCAATAGTTCCTTGAGCAGCACGAAGGTGATGGTTCCCACCACCGCGCCGCGCAGCGATCCGATACCACCCAAAATCACCATCAGCAGCACCTCGCCCGAGTGGTGCCAGGCCAGCAGTTCGGGATTGACTACGCCGTCCCGCGCCGCCAGCAAAAACCCGGCCACGCCCGCAAGCACACCGGCGATCACGAATGCGGCGAGCTTGTACCCGTAGGTCGCGAACCCGGCCGCGCGCATGCGCTGCTCGTTCACGCGGATGCCCGCGAGCGCCGCGCCGAAGCGCGAGCGCGCGATCAGCGCGAGCAGCAGATAGACCAGCACCAGCGCGCAGAGCACCACGTAATACTGCGTGCGGCTGCTTTCCATATCGAGCGCACCGATGGCGGGGCGCACCATGAGGTAGATGCCGTCGCTGCCGCCCCCCACCGAGGTGTCGTGAAAGACGAAGTAGGCGAGCTGCGCGAACGCGAGCGTCACCATGATGAAGTAGACGCCCTTGGTGCGCAGGCTGAACGCGCCGATGAACAACGCACAGAGCCCGCTGGCCGCCATCGCAGCGAGCAGCAGCACCAGAAAGTTGCCGCCTTCGGGCGACGACGCAAGCACCGTCGCATAGGCCCCGATGCCGAAGAACGCCGCATGGCCAAGACTCACCAGCCCCGTGCCGCCGACGAGCAGCTGCAAGCTCAACGCGAAGATCGCGAGGATCATGATCTTCACGACCAGATCGGAGAGATACGAGGACCACAGCGGCGCAAGCATGGCAAGAATCACCGCGACGATGAGCGGCCCGATCAGGCCACGCAGCCCGCGCTCGGCATTGCGCGCGGCCGCAGGCATGCTTTCAGCGGTCACCAGGGGCGCATCGGCGTAGCTTTGTTCTGCCGATTGCAGATCGGCAAGGGGCGTTTTGCTTGTTGCCATAGCTCAGCTCCTCTTGCCCATCAGGCCCTCGGGCCGCCACACGAGGATGATGGCCATGAGCAAATAGATGCTCATGCCGCTGAGCTCCTGAAAGAACACCTTGCCGAAGGTGTCGACAAAGCCGACCAGCAGCGAGGCGACGAGTGCGCCGGTGATCGAGCCGATGCCGCCGATGACCACCACCACAAAGCAGATGATGAGCACGCTCGAGCCCATGTTCGGGTAGACCGATGCCATGGGCGCTGCGATCATCCCGGCAAGTGCCGCGAGCGCTACGCCGAGCGCGAACACTATGCGGTACAGCCGTTTGATGTCGATGCCGAGGCCACGCACCATGTCGCGGTTGCTCGCTCCCGCGCGCACCATCATGCCGAGGCGCGTGCGGTTGACCATCCAGTACATGGCGGCCGCGACGAGCAGGCAGACCAGCGTCGCGAACACGCGATACCACGGGTAGCTCATCATGCCAAGCAGCGAGAAGCTGCCTGCCAGCCATTCGGGCGGCTGCACGCCGTGCACGTCGTTGCCGACAAGGATGGCGCGCAGTTCCTCGAACACCAGAATCAGGCCGAAGGTCATCAGTACTTGCTGCAGATGATCGCGTTCATACAGAAAACTGAAGAACGCCCATTCAAGCAGATAGCCCAGCACCACGGCCAGCACCACGCCGACCAGCAGCATGGTGATGAAGTGCTGCCCCAGATACGGCGCGAGCGCGAACGCCATGTAGGCGCCAATCATGTAGAAGCTGCCATGGGCCAGGTTGATCACGCCCATGATGCCGAAGATCAGCGTCAGCCCCGAAGACAGGAGAAACAGCAGCAGCCCGTACTGAACCGAGTTCAGGCACTGCACCAGAAAAGTCGCAAGATCCACGGCAGCCCCGAATCAGTCGTCGTGTTGATGAGAGAGCGGCGCCGGGGCGCCGGGGTTCAGAGTTTGCAGCCGCGCGCTGGGTCGGCCAGTCCCTTCACGGCCACGCCAAGCTTCTTGTTTTCCTTGCCTTCGACCTTGCGCAGATAGATGTCCTGCACCGGGTTGTGCGCCTTGCTCAATGTGAAGTCGCCGCGCGGGCTGGCGATGGTGGCCTTTTCCACGGCGGCGCGGAACACGTCCTTCTTGCTCACGTCGCCACCCGCCGCCTTCAGGCCCACGGCCAGCATCTGCGCGGCGTCGTAGCCCTGCACGGCATACACGTCGGGCATGAGCTTGTAGGCCTTGGCGTAGTTGGTGCGGAAGACCTTGTCGCGCTCGGTGCCCAGTTCGTCGGCATAGTGCAGCGTGGTCAGCATGCCTTGAGCGGCCTCGCCCTGAGCGTCGAGCGTGCCATCGGTGAGAAAGCCCGGGCCGTACAGCGGAATGGTCTTGGACAGGCCTGCCGCGTGGTAGTCCTTCACGAACTTCACCGCGCCCGCGCCCGCGAAGAAGGCGAACACTGCATCGGGCTTGGCCGCCGCGATCTCGGTGAGCAGCGCCTGGAATTCCACATTCGGGAACGGCAGTGTGAGCTGCTTGTTGACCTTGCCGCCGTTCTTCTCGAAGCCTTCCTTGAAGCCTGCCACAGCCTCTTCACCGGCCGCATATTTCCAGGTGATGGTCATCGCGTTCTTCTTGTTCTCCTGCTTGGCGGCGACCACGCCCATTGGGTAGGCGGTCTGCCAGTTGCTGAAGGACGAGCGGAAGATCGTCGGCCCGCACATCGGCCCGGTCACCGCGTCGGCACCGGCATTGGGCACAATGAGGATGGTGTTGCTTTCCTTGGCCGCGCGCGCCATCGCCATAGCGACGCCCGAGTGCACGGTGCCAACGATCACATCAACCTTGTCGCGCTTGATCAGGCGGTTGACGTTGTCGGTCGCCTTGGATGGATCGGACT
Source organism: Diaphorobacter sp. HDW4A (assembly GCF_011305995.1). Lineage (GTDB taxonomy): Bacteria > Pseudomonadota > Gammaproteobacteria > Burkholderiales > Burkholderiaceae_C > Diaphorobacter_A. Next base: position 3,867,234 of record NZ_CP049910.1, read on the forward strand.
CGTCATCGACCTTGAAATACTCGATCTCGCGTCCGCCGAGCTTGCCGCCCTGCTCGCCGACATACATGCGAAAGCCGTTCTCGATGGCCACGCCCAGCGCCGCGAAGGTGCCGCTGGCAGGCAGCATGAAGCCAACCTTGATCTTTTCCTGCGCAAAGGCGGTGCCGCTTCCCATTGCAAATGCTGCCATCGTCGCCAGCGATGCCAGGCCCATCGCGCCCTTGAAATTCCATGCGTTTTTCATCTTTATTGTCTCCATTTGTCTCGCGTCAATATCTGTATGCCGATGATCGCGTGTGTTGGCAGATCACGATGTGGGGAATGCCCGTAGCGTGAACCAGCAGCAACGCATTTTTTCGCTCGCGCGGGCAGCACCCGTGCCACCTATGCGCCACTCATACCCCATTCATGCGCCATTCAAGCGGCGGGCTCGCGTAGGCGAAAGCGCTGGATCTTGCCCGTGGCCGTCTTGGGCAGCTCGGCCACGAACTCGATGAAGCGCGGGTATTTGTAGGGGGCGAGCCGCTCCTTCACGAAAGCCTTGAGCTCTTCCTCGCTCGCCGACCGGCCCGGCTTGCAGACCACGAACGACTTGGGCTTGACAAGACCGTCCTGATCCATCTTGCCGACCACCGCAGCCTCGAGCACTGCCGGGTGCTGCATCAGCGTGGCCTCGACCTCGAACGGCGAGACGTAGATGCCGCTCACCTTGAGCATGTCGTCGCTGCGGCCCGCGTAGGTGTAGTAGCCGTCGGCATCGCGGCTGTACTTGTCGCCGCTCTTGAGCCATTCGCCACGAAAGGTGTCGCGCGACTTGCTGCGGTTGTTCCAGTACATCAGCGCGGTGCTCGGGCCCTTGATGAAAAGCTCACCGATCTCGCCATCCGCCACCGGCTTGCCGTCCTCGCTGCGCAACTCGACTTCATAGCCCGGAACGGGCTTGCCGGTGCTGCCGTAGCGGATGTCGTCCGGCCGATTGGACAAAAAGATGTGCAGCATTTCGGTCGACCCCAGACCGTCGACGATCTCCGCGCCGAAATGCGCCTTGAAGCGCTGGGCGATCTCGGCGGGCAGCGCCTCCCCGGCCGAGGAACACATGCGCAGACTGACGTGTTCACGCTTGGGCAACTCCGAATGCGCCATCATTCCCGCGAATCCCGTGGGCGCACCAAAGAACACGGTCGGCCGGTGCTGCACCCAGCGCGAGAAGGTGGCCAGCGGCGTTGGCCGCTCGGCCATGAGCACCACCGTCGCGCCCACGCTCAACGGAAAGGTCACCGCGTTGCCGAGTCCGTAGGCGAAGAACAGCTTGGCGGCGGAAAAGCAGATGTCGCTTTCGGTGAGCCCGAGGATCGCCTTTCCGTAGAGCTCGGCGGTCCAGTACGGATTGGCCTGAGTGTGCACCGTGCCCTTGGGCTTGCCGGTGGAGCCCGACGAATACAGCCAGAAGCCCGGATCGTCGCCCATGGTGCGGGCGGGCAGCGCGAGCGGCGTCTGCATCTCCACCCAGTTGTCGAAGTCCTGATAGCCGTGCGGCAGGCCATGCGCCTCGCCCGAGCGCGCCACCCAGATGTGCTGCACCTCGTGCTCGGCGCGCTTCAGGGCCTCCTGCACCATCGGCACCAGCGCGCCGTTGGTCAGAATGGCCTGCGCGCGGCTGTTCTGCAGCATGTAGGCGTAGTCGTCGGCGGTGAGCAGCGTGTTGACCGCCACAGGCACCACGCCCGCATACATTGCGCCCAGAAAGCTCACCACCCATTCGCGCATGTCCTGCATCAGCAGCAGCACCCGCTCCTCGCGATGCACCCCGCTACTCACCAGTGCGTGGGCCATGCGCAGCGCCTGATCCTCGAGCTCGCCATAGGTCAGCGTGCCGTGATCGTCGATGTAGGCCACCTTGTCCGGGCGGGCACGGTTGGCATCAAACAGATGGCACGCGAAGTTGAAAGGCCGGTCGAAATCCACCACCGTGGACCCCGCCTGCTGCCCGGACATGGGGTTGGCGACTTGCAGCATGGCTCGGTCCTCCTTTCAATCTGTGATGGCGTGCGCCTGTGTGCAATCGACTGCTCGCATAACAGAAAAACATGCACTATGTTGCGTATATATCAAAGATAGTTAGGATAGAATTCGATGTCAAGCACTATATTGCATGGTTCGTGTTTACCCTTGGGACGAACCCGTGCTGGCGCACCAGCACCGACGAAAAGCACGATCAAACCAGTGTTTATCATTCATGCCTTCTTTCAGGAAGTCTTATGGAGCAGATGCACGCCGACAGCGCAGCGGGTGATGAGGGACATGATGGCCCCGCCGACGTGGCCCAGAGGAATCAGGTGTTGCAGACCCTGGGCGAGCGGGTTCGCCAATTGCGCGCACGGCGTGGTCTCACGCGGCGCGGCTTGGCGGTCAGCGCCGAGGTCTCCGAGCGCCACCTCGCCAATCTCGAATACGGCACCGGCAATGTCTCCATCCTCGTGCTGCACCAGATTGCGCAAGCGCTGCAGTGCGCCATGGCCGAGCTGCTCGGTGACGTCACCACCTCCAGCGCCGAATGGCTGCTGATCCGCGAACTGCTCGAAGGCCGCAGCGAAGACGAACTGCGCCGCGTGCGCGTCGCCGCCGGGGAACTGCTGGGCACCGCGCCGAGCGGTGATCAGCACCGCCATTCGCGCATCGCGCTCATCGGACTGCGTGGCGCGGGCAAGTCGACGCTCGCCAAGATGCTGGCCGATGATCTCGGTGTGCCCTTCATTGAGCTGAACCGCGAAATCGAAACACTGGCCGGATGCAGCGTGCGCGAGATCTACGACCTCTACGGCGTGAGTGGGTATCGCCGCTACGAACGCCGCGCGCTCGAAGAGACGGTGCAGATCTACGCCGACGTGGTCATCGCCACGCCGGGCGGCATCGTCTCCGACCCCGCCACCTTCAACGAGCTTTTGTCGCACTGCACCACCGTCTGGGTGCAGGCCCAGCCCGAGGAACACATGAGCCGCGTGATCGCGCAGGGCGACACCCGCCCGATGGCCGCCAATCCAGAGGCCATGGAAGACTTGCGCCGCATCCTCGCCGGTCGCCAGGAGTTCTACGCCAAGTCCGACCATGTGCTCGACACCAGCGGCCAGACGCTGGTGCAGAGCTTTGCGCGGCTGAAATCGCTCGTCACGGCCTGAAGGAACGGTCAAAGGTCCGTTCGCAACTGGCGGGATTCGCCTACAAGCCATAGCCGCCGCGCGGTTCTAGAGTGGTGCTCCACGACAGCAGCCCCCTGCACGCCTTTTTTCTTTGCACAACATGCAGGGGCTACAACACGGAGCACAACGTCATGCGCGACGAACGGCGAAGGTCCACCTCTTCCAACGAGTCCAAGTCCAAGTCCGGTCCCGATGACAGACCCTCTGCGACAGCCCCATGGTCGCGGCGCGGATTCATTCAAGGCATGACGGTGGCGGGGGTCGGAGTGTTCGTCGCGCCGCTCGCAAGCCGTGCCTATGCCACGCTATTCGAGCAGAAACTGCTCACTCCCGTGGCCCGCGCCGCTGGCACACAGGCGCCGCTGTTCCGCATGGACGGGACCGCCAAGGTCACCGGCCAGAAGATCTTCGCGCGCGACATCCGCGCCCGCGACATGCCGCACTGGCCCGAGACCCAGTCGCATGCCTTCATCGTGCGCGCCACGCTGGCCGACCGGCTGTTCGAGGACATCGATCTGTCGTCGCTCGATCTCGACCTCAAGCCCGACAAGCTGGTGACGGCCGAGGATCTGGAGCGCGACAAGGTGCTCTTTCCCACGTTCTACGGCGAGGACATGCTGCTGCCCAAGGGCAAGACGCCGGCCTATCTGGGCCATGCCGTGGCCGTGCTCATCTACCACGACTTCGCGCGCTTTCACTTCGCCAAGGAGCGACTGCAGGCCATGCCCAACGTGGTGCGCTACGGCCAGGTGACCGGCCCGCTGGACCGCGAACCTTGGGGCGTTTTCCGCTATGTGCGCATGGGCGGCGCCACGCCGTTCGATGACGATGTGTATTCGAGCCTCAAGGACAACACGCTGTTCCCCAAGGAGCGCAAGCCCATCGTCTGGCCGCGCATCAGCGAAGCCGATGCCGTGACCGCCGCTGGCCTGCGCGCGGCCGAGCAGATCGCTGCCGAGCTCGCCACGCCGCCCGCCGACTGGCTGGTGATGAAGCGCCACTACGCCACGCAGTCCATCGACACCGCGTCGATGGAGCCCGACAACGCCAACTGCTGGTACGACCCCGCCACCGAAAGCCTGCACATGGTGGTGGCCACGCAGTCGCCTCAGGAGGTGGCCGAGAGCGCGGCGGCGATGGTCAAGGCCAGCCGGTTTCCGCTGCGCAACCTGTTCGTGCATCCCTGCTACACAGTGGGCTACGGCTCCAAGGACCATGCGCCCATGCCCTTCATCGGCGCGATGATTGCGCTGTATGCCGATGGCAAGCCGGTGCGCATCGCCAACAACCGCTTCGAGCAGTTTCAGACCTCACTCAAGCGCCACGCCTTCGAGATCGACTACACATTCGCGGTGAATCGCCAGAGCGGCCTGCTGCAGAGCATCGTCGCCAACATGACCTGCAACGGCGGCGGCCGTGCAAACTTCTCGGCCTCGGTGGCGCTGGTGGGCGCAACATCTGCGCAGTCGATCTACTATTTTCCGAAGAACGATCTCACCTCCACCGCGCTGTCTTCGCGCGCGCTCGATGCGGGATCGGCGCGCGGATACGGCACGCTGCAGTCGATGGTGGCGACCGAGTTGATGATGGACGAGATCGCCCAAGAGCTGAAGCTCGACCCCATCGAGCTGCGGCTGCGCAACCTGCTGCCCTCGGGCGGCAAGAACACCCAAGGCGCGATTGCCGCAGGCGCGATCCGCACGCGCGAGGTGATCGAGCGGGCGCGCAAACATCCGCTGTGGACAGAGCGCGCGCAGCGCAAGGCAGCGTATGAGGCCGCGCATCCGGGCCACAAATACGGCGTGGGTTTCGCCTGCGTGCAGAAGGACTTCGGCACCGGCGGCGAGGCCAATTTTTCGCGCGTGGAAGTCACGCCCGAAGGCCGCGTGATTCTCGCCATCACCGGCACCGAGATCGGCACCGGCATGGGCACTTCGCAGGCGCAGATGTGCATGGCGTGGTTCGGCAAACCCGCCGACGAGCTGCACACCTCGCGCATAGCCTGGCCCGAGCTGCCACTCAAGGCCGAGGGCGACAACTTCACTATGAGCCAGGCCGATCAGGACCGGCTCATGGTCAAGCCGCTGTGGACGCCCGCGTTTTGTTCGCCCAGCAGCGCAAGCAACTCGGCCTTCTTCTTCAGCCACACCACGGGCGAAACTGCACGCGTGGTCTTCGAGCACGGCCTCTGGCCCGCCGCCGTCGCAATCTGGAGCAAGGGCCTGGGCGGCGGCCAGTTCGCACCCTATGCCGTACGGCGCGAGGACGCACGCTGGGTGAACGGTATGCTCACCGCCAGCGGCATGGAGCCGCTGTCGCTGCAGGCCATCGCCAAGAAGGCCTACGAGATGAAGCTCGTGACCGGCGCCGTCGGCCATGCGTTCAACCGCTGGCAATGGGCCGAAGCGGACTTCGAGATTCAGGGCAAGACGCAGCGCAGGCCGCTCGATGGACTGTCGGTGCGCTATGGTGGAAACGATGCGGCACCCGCGCCAGCGGCCACAGCCGCAACGGCGGCTGAAGCCAGCGCGGCAACCGCACCTGAACTGGCAGGCACCGGAGCAGCCACGCCCGTCGAAGATGCTGCTGCAGAGACCACATCGGCCACCGCCTACCAGATGATCGCGCGCAAAAATCTGTTTTACCCGCCCACGCAGCGCGGCAATGCAGGGGTGACGTATTACAGCGCCAACGGCGCGCTCGCCGAGATCGCGGTGGACACTGCGACCGGCGAGGTCCACCTGCTCAAGCACCACCACATCATGGAGTGCGGCAGGCCCATCGTGAGCGAGCTGGTGAAAAGCCAGCTCGAGGGCGGCATCGCCATGGGCATAGGCCATGCGCTGCACGAAACCATGCCGCTGTATGAAGGCGGGCCGGGCGATGGTGACTGGAACTTCCACCGCTACCACTTGCCGCGTGCGCACGAGGTGGCGGTGTGGACGCAGACCTCGGAACTGCTCGCGCCGCTCTCCGACACCGACCCGCCCAAAGGCATTGCCGAGGTGGTGATGATTCCCATCGTGGCCGCCATCGTCACCGGCATCCACCAGGCGATCGGCAAGCGGTTCTACGACCTGCCCGTCACGCCCAAGAAGATCAAGGAGGCATTGGCATCATGAGTACGAGCAGCCCACCCACACGCCCCTTGCAGCTCACCTTGAACGGCCAGCCCGTGGGGCCCATCGACGTGCCAGAAGGCCTGCCGATGATCGCCTTTCTGCACGAGTACCAGAACCTCACCGGAGCCCGCCTCGGTTGCGGCATCGGGGAATGCCGCGCCTGCGTGGTGCTGGTCGACGACGCCTCTGGCAGCAAAGAAATGCGCACCTGCATCACCGGCGCGCATTATTTTTCGGGCAAGACCGTGCGCACCATCGAAGGCATTGCCGCCAAACCTACCGACAATGCTGCTGACAAGCCGCGCAAAGTGATACCGCTTGCGCCCATCCAGCAAAAGTATCTGGAGCATTTCAGCTTTCAATGCGGCTACTGCACGCCGGGCTTCGTGATCGGCGCGACAGCGCTGCTCGAGCGGCTTGCCAAGACGCCGATTCCTGTGGCTGATGTCGAGAAAACGATCACCGAATCGCTGGGCATCCACCTGTGCCGCTGCACCGGCTATGTGCGCTATTTCGCCGCCGTGAAGGACGTGATCCTCCACACGCCCGGCTATACCACGAAAGGATGAGCGCCATGAACTCGCCAAGCGCTGCACCTGTCGATCCGGCTCATCACACGCCGCCGCCGCCCGCGCGCAAACGCCGCCATGGCTGGCGCAACTTCTTTCTGCTCGTCATCGTGCTGCTGCTCTTGCTCGTGGTGGCCGCCGTCGCGGGCAACCGACACACCGTTCCCGATCGCGCGCCGCAGACCGTGCAGGCCACGCCGCAACAGCTCAAGCAGGGCGAATACCTTACGCGCATGGGCGACTGCATCGCCTGCCACACGGCCGTCAACGGCCAGCCCTTTGCAGGCGGCTTTCCATTGCAGACCGGCTTCGGCACGATCTACGGCACCAACATCACCGCCGACCCCGACCACGGCATTGGTCGCTGGAATGCCGACGAGTTTTACCGCGCAGTGGCCAACGGCACCGCGCCCGGTGGCCGTCAACTCTATCCGGCCATGCCTTATGCGTCCTACCACCAGATAAAGCGCGAAGATTCCGATCTGATCTACGCCTATCTGCTGCGCCAGCCTCCATCCGCACGCGCCAATCAGAAGCCCGAGATGCCCTTCCCGTTCAACCTGCGCGTGCTGATGCTGGGCTGGAAGATGCTGTACCACCACAAGGATGAACTCCCCGTCGCATCGCAGGGCCAGAGCGTCGAGTGGCAGCGTGGCCGCTATCTCGGCAACGTGCTCGGCCACTGCGCCGAGTGCCACACACCGCGCACCCAACTCGGCGGTATGGACAACTCGAAATGGCTCACGGGCAGCACGCTCGGCCTGTTCGCCGCACCCGACATCACCTCTGCGCAACTGGCAGAACGTGGCTGGACGCCTGCGAATCTGCACGATTTTCTGACGCGCGGCTATTCGACATCGGGCAGCGCATTCGACGAGATGCATCCGGTCATCGCCAACAGCACACAATACCTGAGCGCCGACGACGCCAAGGCCGTGGTCACCTTTCTGATGGGCGACACGCCACCCGCCGCCAAGGTGCTGCCGATACCCGCACCCAACCCGGCCAAGCTCATCGCGGGGCAAGACCACTACATGGCCCTGTGCGCGAGCTGCCATGGCTCGCAGGGCCTTGGTCGCCAGCTCACCATGCCGCCACTGCTGGGCAACAGCACGGTGCGCCAACCCGACGGCCGCAATCTGGTGCTCGCGATTCTCGTGGGCCTGCCCAAACGCAGCGGCGCGGAAGGCGGCCCGACTGCCCTGCCCGGCATGCCGGGCTTCGCCAACGACCTCGACGATCAGGCCATCGCTGACCTGAGCAACTATGTGCGCGGCCAGATGGGTGCTCTGCCAGGTGGTCAGGGCAGCGACATCACCGCAGCGCGCGTGGCAGAGCTGCGCGCCGCAGCGAAGAAGGCGAACCGCGCGATTGCACCCTGAGCATTGCCTTGACAGCCAAACCGCCGCGTCCCAGCAAGGACACACGGCGGTGTCCGTACTTTCCCTAGGAATTGGCAAAAACTGCATCATATTGCATGTTATGACGTGCAATAAAAATCCACAGCTGCATAATTGTGCTCATCTCCATCGATTTGATGCACTATTCTTCATCCCACGAGGAAGCCCATGTCCCAGCAGCAGCACCCCATCGTCGACTACCGCACCGAACCCTCGCAGTACCGCCACTGGTCGTTTGAAGTGGACGGCCAGATCGCGCGCCTGAAACTCGACATCGCTGAGGACGGGGGTATCCGCCCCGGCTACAAGCTCAAGCTCAACAGCTACGACCTGGGCGTGGACGTGGAGCTGCACGACGCGCTCAACCGCATCCGCTTCGAGCACCCGCAGGTGCGCACCGTGGTGGTCACCAGTGGCAAGGAGCGCATCTTCTGCTCAGGCGCTAACATCTTCATGCTCGGCGTCTCCTCGCATTCATGGAAGGTGAACTTCTGCAAGTTCACCAACGAGACGCGCAACAGCATGGAAGACAGCTCGAAGCGCGACGGCCTCAAGTTCGTCGCCGCCGTCAACGGAGCCTGTGCGGGCGGCGGCTACGAGCTGGCTCTCGCCTGCGACGACATTGTGCTGATCGACGACCGCTCCTCCGCCGTCTCGCTGCCCGAGGTGCCGCTGCTCGGCGTGCTGCCCGGCACCGGCGGCCTCACCCGTGTGACCGACAAGCGCCATGTGCGCAACGATCTGGCCGACATCTTCTGCACCAGCGTCGAAGGCGTGCGCGGCCAGCGCGCGGTGGACTGGCGTCTGGTTGACGCGATTGCCAAGCCCGCGCAGTTTGCCGACACGGTGACGCAGCGTGCGCAAAAGCTGGCGGCGGGCAGCTCACGACCGGCCAAGGCACAAGGCATAAAGCTCACCCGCGTGGAGCGCGAACTCAATGAAAACAGCCTGCGCTATGCGCATGTGAACGTGGACATCGACCGCGCCAAACGCACCGCCACCATCATCGCGAAGGCTCCCGAAGGCGCGCCGCCAAAGACTGCAGAAGCCATCGCAGAACAGGCAACAAACTGGTGGCCGCTCGCCATGGGCCGCGAGCTCGACGATGCGATCCTGCATCTGCGCACCAACGAGCTGGACATCGGCACCTGGGTTTTGAAAACGCAAGGCGATGCCGCCAACGTGCTCGCGTATGACGCGGCCATGCTGCTGCACAAGAACCACTGGCTCGTGGGCGAAACCATCGGGTTGCTGCGCCGCACATTTGCGCGGCTCGATGTGTCCTCGCGCTCGCTGTTCGCGCTGATCGAGCCGGGTTCGTGCTTTGCTGGAATGCTGGCCGAATTGGCGTTTGCAGCGGATCGCACCTACATGGCGGTGCTGCCCGATGAACCCGACCGCGAACCCAAGCTCACGCTGGATGAATTCAACTTCGGGCTGCTGCCTTTGGTGAACGACCAAAGCCGCCTGCAGCGCCGTTTCTACGAAGAAGAAGCGCCGCTCAAAGCCGTTCACGCAAGCATCGGCAGCGCACTCCATGGCGACGATGCGCACAAGCTTGGTCTTGTGACGGCGGCGCTCGACGACATCGACTGGGAAGACGAGATCCGCATCGCGATTGAGGAGCGCGCTGCCATGTCATCCGATGCGCTCACCGGCCTCGAAGCCAACCTGCGTTTCAACGGCAAGGAGAACCTGGCGACGCGTGTGTTCGGCCGCCTCTCGGCATGGCAGAACTGGATCTTCATCCGTCCGAATGCGGTCGGCGAAAAGGGCGCGCTCAAACTCTACGGATCGGGGCAAAGGGCGGGCTTTGATCTCAACCGCGTCTGACCCGAATGCCTCACAAAATCACAAGGAGACAAGAGAGATGAGCAACATTGATTACAGCGTCAAGATTCCCAACAATGTCGATCTGAGCGGCGACCGCACTTTGCAGCGCGCGCTCGAGAGCTGGCAGCCCAACTTCATCCAATGGTGGGACGACGTCGGCCCCGAAGGCTCGACCAATCACGACGTCTATCTGCGCACCGCGGTGAGCGTCGATCCGCAGGGCTGGGCGCAGTTCGGCTACGTGAAGATGCGCGACTACCGCTGGGGCATTTTTCTCAATCCGGCCGATCAGGAACGCGCTATCCACTTCGGCGATCACAAGGGCGAGAAGGCCTGGCAGGAAGTGCCCGGCGAGCACCGCGCCAATCTGCGCCGCATCATCGTCACCCAGGGTGACACCGAGCCCGCGTCGGTCGAACAGCAACGCCACTTGGGCCTGACCGCGCCGTCGCTCTACGACCTGCGCAATCTCTTCCAGGTGAACGTCGAGGAAGGCCGTCACCTCTGGGCCATGGTCTATCTGCTGCACAAATACTTCGGCCGCGATGGCCGTGAGGAAGCCGAGGCGCTGCTCGAACGCCAGTCGGGCGACGAGAACAACCCGCGCATCCTCGGCGCGTTCAACGAGAAGACGCCGGACTGGCTCGCGTTCTTCATGTTCACCTACTTCACCGACCGCGACGGCAAATTCCAGCTCGCCGCGCTGGCCGAAAGCGCCTTCGATCCGCTCGCGCGCACCACCAAGTTCATGCTGACCGAAGAAGCGCACCACATGTTCGTCGGCGAATCAGGCGTTTCGCGTGTGCTGCAGCGCACCTGCCAGGTGATGAACGAGCTCAAGACCGACGATGTGGCCAAACTGCGCGTGGCCGGCGTGATCGATCTGCCGACCATCCAGCGCTACTTGAACTTTCACTACAGCGTGACCATCGACCTGTTCGGTGCCGACCAGTCAAGCAACGCCGCAACCTTCTACAGCTCGGGCCTCAAGGGCCGTTATGAAGAAGGCAAACGCTCGGACGACCACGCACTGCACGACCAGCGCTACAAGGTGCTTGAAGTGGTGGACGGCAAGCTGCAGGAAAAGGAAGTGCCGATGCTCAACGCCCTCAACGAAGTGCTGCGCGACGACTACATCAAGGACTCGAACGCGGGCGTCGGGCGCTGGAACAAGGTCATGGAAAAGGCGGGCATCGACTTTCGTCTCATCATTCCGCACAAGGCCTTCAACCGCCAGATCGGCGCGCTCGCAGGCGTGCGCATGAGCCCCGACGGCCGCCCGGTGACCGAGCAGGAATGGCAGACACGAAAGGACGAATGGCTGGCGAGCGACGCGGATCGCGCCTTCGTCGCATCGTTGATGCAGCGGTGCCTCGCACCCGGAAAATTCGCGGGCTGGATCGCGCCGCCGGTCATGGGCATCAACCGCCAGCCGGTGGACTTCGACTACGTGCGCTTCAACTGAGGCGGACTGCAACGCGAAGCGGCGCTCCAACCGCCGCAAGGAGACAGCAGATCATGAGCACCACCACGATGATCGAGAACGGCATCCTCAACCAGCATCTGATCGACCCGGAAATCTGCATCCGCTGCAACACCTGCGAGGCGACCTGCCCCATCGGTGCCATCACGCATGACGACACCAACTACGTCGTCATGGCCGACCAATGCAATGGCTGCATGGACTGCATCTCTCCCTGCCCCACCGGCAGCATCGACAACTGGCGCAAGGTGCCCGTGGCCGAGGCCTATTCACTGGCCGATCAGTTCGGCTGGGAAGCCCTGCCACCGGAGCTGCCACCCGAACGTCTAGCAGCCGCCGCGCTTAGTTCAGATGCAGCGGGCAGTGCCGAAGTGGAAGACCTGTCGCAGGCGCAGGCAGCCATTGCCGCAGTGGCAGGCTTGGCTTCCAACGCGGGAGAAACGCGCGAAGCCGAGTTCCGCTCAGCCGCTTTCGGAGCCACGGTTCCGCCATGGTCTGCTGCCCACGCTTATACCAATCTGTACGGCCCCAGGAACCCGGTGAGCGCCGCCGTGGTCGGCAACATCAACTGCACCGAAGCGGGCTTCGACAACGAGACGCACCACATCGTGCTGGACTTCGGTGCGATGCCGTTTCCGGTGCTCGAAGGCCAGTCCATCGCCATCATCCCGCCGGGTGTCGACGCCAACGGCAGACCGCATGTGGCGCGCCAGTACTCCATCGCCAGCGCACGCAATGGCGAGAGGCCGGGCTACAACAACGTCGCGCTCACCGTCAAACGCGTCATGCAGGACCACGAAGGCCAGCCGGTGCGCGGCGTGGCCAGCAACTATCTCTGCGACCTCAAGGTGGGCGACGCGGTGCAGGTGATCGGCCCATTCGGCCACTCCTTCCTCATGCCCAATCATCCGCGCTCGCACATCGTGATGATCTGCACAGGCACCGGCAGCGCACCGATGCGCGCGATGACCGAATGGCGTCGCCGCTTGCGCAAGAGCGGCAAGTTCGACGGAGGCAAGCTCATGCTGTTCTTCGGCGCACGCACGCCGCAGGAGCTGCCGTATTTCGGCCCGCTGCAGAACCTGCCCAAGGATTTCATCGACAACAACTTCGCTTTCTCGCGCGTAGCGGGAATCCCCAAACGCTACGTGCAGGACGTCATCCGCGAGCGCGCCATCGACCTCGCCGAACTGCTGCGCGACGACAACACGCACATCTATGTCTGCGGCCTGAAGAGCATGGAAGAAGGCGTGGTGCTCGCGCTGCGCGATGTGATCGTGCAGGCCGAACTAAACTGGGAGAACGTGGCGGCCAAGCTCAAACAGCAAGGCCGCCTGCACCTCGAAACCTACTGACCGCGCCGCTGCCCGGCCAGCCGGCGCACCACCGTCACCAGCGCATCGATTTCCTCGAACGTGTTGTAGAACGCGAGTGATGGACGCACGGTGGTCTCCACGCCGAAGCGTCGCAGAATCGGCTGCGCACAGTGGTGCCCGGTGCGCACTGCGATGCCTTCGGCATTGAGCGCCTTGCCCACCTCATCGGTCGTGTAGCCCGCCAGAGTGAACGACAGCACGCTCGCCTTGCCCGGTACCGTGCCGATCAGACGCAGCCCGGGAATGCGGCCCAGCTGCTGCATGCCGTAGTCGACCAGTGCGTGCTCGTAGCGGCTGATGTTCTCGATGCCGAGACGCTCCACATACTCCAGGGCCGCGCCCAGCCCCACGGCATCGGCGATGTTTCCGGTGCCCGCTTCAAACGTGTTGGGCAGCGGTTGGAACACGGTTTTCTCGAAGGTCACATCGGCAATCATGTTGCCGCCGCCTTGCCACGGCGGCATGTCTTCGAGCACCTCGCGGCGGCCCCAGAGCGCGCCGATGCCAGTCGGTGCAAAGATCTTGTGGCCAGAGAAGACGAAGAAGTCTGCGCCGATGTCCTGCACATCCACCGGCGTATGCGCGATGGATTGCGCGCCATCGACCAGCGTGACGATGCCTTTGCGCTTTGCGATCTCCACCACTTCCTTCACCGGAACCACCGTTCCCAGCGTGTTCGACACATGGCCGATGGCGACGATCTTGGTGCGGTCGTTGATGAGCTTCTGGTATTCATCGAGGCGAATCTGTCCCTCGTCATCCACCGGAATCACGCGCAGCTTCGCGCCCTTGGCCTCGGCCAGTTGCTGCCACGGCACGATGTTGGCGTGGTGCTCCAGATGCGAGACGATGATCTCGTCGCCCTCGCCCACGTGCTTGCCGCCCCAGCTTTTGGCCACGAGATTGATGGCCTCGGTCGTGCCGCGCACGAAGATCACCTCGTTCACATCGGGCGCGTTGATGAAGCGCCGCACCACCTCGCGCGCATGCTCGTAGGCATCCGTCGCGCGCGCAGCCAGCGCATGCGCGGCGCGGTGGATGTTGGAATTCTCGTGCTCGTAGAAATGCGCGATGCGCTCGATCACCTGACGCGGCTTGTGCGTGGTGGCCGCGTTGTCCAGCCAGATCAGCGGCTTGCCGTTGATGCGCTCCGAAAGAATCGGGAAATCGCTCCGCACCGCCTGAACGTCGAAGCCAGCATTGCGCGGCGCGGGGATTTGCGGCGCAGCCTGCTCGCCATGTGGATGCGGCTTAGGCGGCGTGACAAAGCCATTTGGCAACGTGACTGCATCGACAAAGTAGAACTGCGGATCGGCACTTACTGTACTTGCAGCAGGCACCACATTGGCAGGCAGCTTCACCGCTTCAGGCACGGCAGGAAACGCGTAAGCGCCCGGCGCGTTCTGATGCGCGAATGCCGTTACGGCCTGCTCACTGAGCGCATCCAGGCCGCCGCTGGATGGTTGCACTGGCTGCACCGGAGCGCCTTTTGAAAGCACCGGCGCACCATCGGTCACGCCCGCAAAACGCGGCTCGTAAGCAGGCACGGCGGCGAACGCTTTGTCCGGCACTCCGTTGCCCGCCACCGCATTCGGCGGCAAGGCGTTCACACGATTGCCAAGCGCCAGAACACCGCCCGGGTTGGACGGAAGGAAGTTCGCGCCCGGAATCTGCCCCTGCGGAATGGGCGTGCCCGGCACATTGGGTGAAAAGCCCGCTGGGCTTGCCAATGGCGACCCCCCGGGTGCCCAGTTCGTTGGCGGCTGCACGCCTACGGGCTGCGTCTGCGTGCCCGGCGCGCGGCGAAACAGCTCGCTCGCAATGCGCGCAAGCGCTGCTGGATCGAAGGGTGCGGCCTCAGCGATAGGTAATGGATTGGATGTGCTCAAGACACGCCCCTTTCATGAACTGGCAGATCGCCGATTTACTTGTAGGTGTCGAGCACCGAGTAGTCGTGGTATTTGGTGATTTCCACATCGTCGAGCACGGCCACCGCATCCGGCGTGAGCACCGCGAGCGAGCAGTACAGCGAGATCAGATACGACGCAATCGCATGGTTGTTGATGCCCATGAAGCGCACCGACAGCCCCGGAGCCTGTTCGCCCGGCAGGCCCGGCTGGAACAGCCCCACCACACCCTGACGGTGGTCGCCCACGCGCAGCAGCAGGATCTTGGACTTGCCATCGGCCACCGGCACCTTGTCCGAAGGAATCAACGGAACGCCGCGCCAGGTGATGAACTGCGAACCGAACAGGCTGACCGTCGGCGGCGGCGTGCCACGGCGCGTGGCTTCGCGGCCGAACGCGGCGATGGTGAGCGGGTGCGCGAGGAAGAACGCAGGCTCTTTCCACACCTTGGTGAGCAATTCGTCGAGGTCGTCGGGCGTGGGCGCGCCGCTCAAAGGGAAGATGCGCTGCTCGTCGCTCACCTGCGCGAGCAGGCCGTACTCCGGGTTATTGATGAGCTCGCTCTCCTGGTTCTCCTTGATGGTCTCGATGGTCAGTCGCAGCTGTTCCTTGATCTGGTCGTGCGGGCTGCTGTAGAGATCGGAGATGCGCGTGTGCACATCGAGCACGGTGGAAACCGCGTTCAGAAAGAACTCGCGCGGCTTCTCGTCGTAGTCCACGAAGGTGCGCGGCAACTGGTTCTCATGCTCCTTGGCGGTGCAGGTGACCTTGATGGCCTCCGGGTTCTTGACCTGATTGACGCGGTAGATACCCGCCTCCACCGGCACCCATTGCAGCAGGTGCGTGAGCCAGCGTGGGCTGATGGTCGAGAGTTGAGGCGCGGTCTTGGTCGCGTTGGCCAGTTGGCGTGCTGCGTTGTCGCCCAGTGCGGTGGTGCCGCCTACGGTTGCTGTCATGGAACAAGGCTCCTGAAAGGATCGAAAAGATGAAGACGAGAAAGAAGAAGAAAAAGCAGAAGAAGTCGAAAATGAACTTCAAGTGTTGATTGCGAACGCCGCCGCCTCAACAGGCTATAGCCGTCAAGCGCAGGTATTGCGTTGCGCGCAGCGAGGCGATCTGGTCGGTGCGCGAGAGCAGGTCCGACGCCTTCATGCCGAGTGCTGACGCCAGCTTGTGCAGCGTGATCAGCGACGGCGTGACCAGCCCGCGCTCGACCTCGCCCACATAGGTCCGATGCAGATCGGAATGCGATGCCAGCATCTCCTGCGACCAGCCGCGCGCCTCGCGCAGTTGGCGCACGGCCAGCCCGAAGTCATGTACAAAGGTCTGTGAACTCATCTGCAGTTTCACGCGGCAACGCGTGCCTCGCTGACGGTGGACGAACCCGTGGCGTCCGCGTCCTTCTGCAGCCGCGCCTGCGACACATGGGTGCCGGACGGCACGTCGTCGGTGATCCACACATTGCCGCCGATCACCGCGCCCTGTCCTATCGTCACCCGTCCCAGAATCGTCGCACCCGCATAGATCACCACATCGTCCTGCACGATGGGATGCCGCGCCCAGCCCTTCTGCAGATGGCCTTGCTCGTCTTTCGGAAAGCGCTTGGCGCCGAGCGTCACCGCCTGGTAGATACGCACGTTCGATCCGATCTGCGCGGTCTCGCCGATCACCACGCCCGTGCCGTGGTCGATGAAGCAGCCCGACGCGATCTGCGCGCCCGGATGGATGTCGATGCCGGTCTGGCTGTGCGCGAGTTCGGAGACGATGCGCGCAAGCAGCGGCAGCTCCAGCCGATACAGCGTGTGCGCGATGCGGTGATGGATCAGCGCCAGCACGCCCGGGTAGCTCAGCACCACCTCGTCCACGCTGCGCGCGGCAGGATCACCCTGAAACGCCGCGAGCACATCGGTATCGAGCAGTTGCCGCAGTTGCGGCAGGCTGTGCGCAAACTGGTGCACCGCGTTCGTCGCCTGCGCATCGACCTCCTGCACACCCACCGCGCTGCCGCGCTGGCGGTAATGCAGCTCGATGCGCGCTTGCGCGAGCAGCGTCTGAAGCGCACTGTCGAGTGTGTGGCCGACGTAGAAATCCTCGGTCGCATGCCGCAACTCGGGCGGCCCGAGCCGCAGCGGAAACAGCACGCCCTTGAACGACTCCACCGCACGCGCAATCGCGTCGCGCGAGGGGAATTCACGGTACTCGGTATCGGTGCGGTTCTGCTTTTCGCGCCACTGGTCACGCACCTGCCGCAGTTGCTTGACGATCTCGGGAATGTCGAAGGTACTCATCTCGTTGCCCTCCGCCGCGATCAGTCCTGCACCCACGGAAGCCCGTGGAAGCGCCAGCCATTGAAATGCCCGCGCTGCTGCGCATCGTCGCTGTCGCCCTCGAAGCCTTCGCTCACGTTGAACACCCACTCGATACCCGCCTTCGCCGCTTCCTGCGCGGCCAGCGCGGAACGCTTGCCACTGCGGCACAGCAGCAGCACCGCCGGGGTGTGCTCATCGTTTTTGGGCAACTTGGACACCAGCGCTGCCAACTCACGTGCAAAACGCGGGTTGCGGTTCAGCGACGTGCCCGTGGCCCAGGCCACATGCAGACTGTCCGGCACCTGCCCCACGAACTTGCGCTCCTCGGCAGTGCGCACATCGATCAGCACCGCCTGTCCCCGCCGCGCCAGCTCCCAAGCCTGCACGGGGGGCACGCTCCCCGCGTAGGGCAGCCCCTCATCCTGCGCGCTGGCCATGGCCTGCCGCAGTACAGGTGCCAGATTCGCCACTTCAATATCCAGTTCCACCGTACTCATGATCGCTCACCTCATTGGTTGCCACATTCCGCCGTTCGCCATCGGCTGATGGCTATGGACTTCAATGTAGGTGGGCGTTCAAATCACAACAAAGAATAAAAAACGATGTGATTGGGTGGAAAGTGAATAAGGACTGGCTCCGCGAAGCGGCTACGCCTTGGGAGCAAACACGCGCGCAAAAACGTTCAGCCCCTGAAGTATCTGCGAGCCTCGTCCGACTCAATGGAGACGCTGGAGCGCTCAGCTATTCAGCAACCGTGAAGACTTGGGCACATGCGCCATCAGAAACTCCATCTGATCGGCCAGAATCCGCCGGTTGCGCAGGATGAAGTCTTCCCAGAGGCTGGGCACGTAGGGTGCGTAGAGCAGCGGCATGTGCGCCTGCTCCGGCGTGCGAGGGCCCTTGCGGTGGTTGCAGGGGCGGCAGGCGGAGACCACGTTCATCCAGTGGTCCTGGCCGTTTCTCGCGAAGGGCACGATGTGCTCGCGCGTGAGGTCTTCCTCGTGGAAATCACCGCCGCAGTAGGCACAGACGTTGCGGTCGCGGATGAAGAGCTTGCTGTTGGTCAGCGTGGGCTTGAGATGGAACGGGTCGATGGCCGGAACGCCCTTGGTGCCGATGATGCTGCTGACCGCGATCTGCGACTGTTCGCCCGTGACGGCGTTGTGGCCGCCGCGAAACAGCGCCACCTGTGCGCCGAGTTCCCAGCGCACCTCTCCCGCCGCGTAATGGGTGACCGCCTGTTCCAGCGTCACCCACGATTGCGGCAATCCCTGAGCGGACAGCTTCAACACCTTCACCACACGCCTCCAGTTCATCCGTTGAAAAACAAGATTCGGAACGCAGATAACCAGTGCCGACCCGCCCTCGAGGCGGTCAGCTGACTCACAATATACTCTTTTCGTGACGAATTGGCGTCTTTTGCCCTCCGCGTGGCGGTCAAACGCTATCAAAAGAAAAGTAAAGCGATGAAGATCTTCCGAGGCTTGCACCATCCTGGTGTCGCACAGGCGTGTGCTCTCACCATCGGCAATTTCGATGGCGTGCACCGCGGGCATCAGGCCATGCTGGCCCTGCTCAACAATGAGGCCCGCCAGCGCGGCGTGGCCAGTTGCGTGCTCACGTTTGAACCGCATCCGCGCGACTATTTCGCGGGCAAGCTGAACAAGCCCGAACTCGCGCCTGCTCGCGTCGGCACACTGCGTGACAAGCTCAATGAACTGGCGGCCTGCGGCGTGCAACAGACCATCGTGCTGCCGTTCAACGAAAAACTGGCCAGCCAGCCGCCCGAGGCCTTCATCAACGACGTGATTCTGGAAGGCCTCAACGCCAAATACGTGCTCGTGGGCGATGATTTCCGCTTCGGCACCAAGCGCGCGGGCGATTACGCCATGCTGGACGCTGCGGGGCGCACCCATGGCTTCGACGTGGCGCGCATGAACAGCTACGAGGTCCACGGCCTTCGGGTGTCCAGCTCGGCCGTGCGGGAATCGCTTGGCAAGGGCGAACTGGTCGAAACCGCGCGCCTGCTCGGGCGGCCTTATGCGATTTCCGGCCATGTGGTGCATGGGCGCAAGCTCGGCCGCCAACTGGGGCGCTCGGCTGCGACGGGTGCGGAGCAGGACGGCTTTCGCACGCTCAACCTCCGATTCAAACACTGGAAGCCGGCGGCGAGCGGCATTTTCGCCGTGGCCGTGCATGGCCTCGCCGAACATGCCCTGCCGGGCGTCGCCAACCTGGGCGTACGCCCCTCCATCGACCCGAATGATGTGAACGGCGGCCGGGTGTTGCTGGAAACCCATTGCCTGGAATGGCCCACCCATCTGGGGGCCGAAGGGGCTTACGGTAAAATCATCCGCGTGGAACTCCTGCACAAACTGCACGACGAGCTGAAATACGACAGCCTCGACGCCCTGACCGCTGGCATCGCCAAGGATTGCGATGATGCCCGCGCGTTCTTTGCCGCCTCCACGCATGCCGAAACCCGGCGTCAGACCACACGCGACCGAATTTGACGCTCGCTCGTCATCTTCCCCCCGTATCTCGTATTCAGAGCTCCGCGCCATTGACGGAGCTTGTTCGTTTTCAAGAATCTTCAGCTCATGTCCGATAAACAGCAAGCCACAACCGCGTCCGACAAAACGGATTACCGCAAGACCCTGAACCTGCCCGACACATCGTTTCCGATGCGCGGCGACCTGCCCAAGCGCGAGCCGGGCTGGGTCAAGGAATGGCAGGACGAAGGCATCTACAAGAAGCTGACCGACGCCCGCTGCGGCGCGCCCAAGTTCATCCTGCACGATGGCCCTCCGTACGCCAACGGCCAATTGCACATCGGCCACGCGGTGAACAAGATCCTCAAGGACATGATCGTCAAGAGCCGCCAGCTCGAAGGCTTCAACGCGCTCTACGCTCCGGGCTGGGACTGCCACGGCCTGCCGATCGAGAATGCCATCGAAAAGCTGCATGGCCGCAACCTGCCACGCGACGAGATGCAAGCCAAGAGCCGCGCCTTCGCGACCGAGCAGATCGCCCAGCAGATGACGGACTTCAAGCGCCTCGGTGTGCTCGGCGACTGGGAGCACCCGTACAAAACGATGAATTTCGAGAACGAAGCCGGTGAATTGCGCGCCCTGAAGCGCGTGATGGAACGCGGCTTTGTCTACCGCGGCCTCAAGCCGGTGTACTGGTGCTTTGATTGCGCCTCGTCGCTGGCCGAGTTCGAGATCGAATACCAGGACAAGAAGAGCAACACGCTGGATGTGATGTTCAAGGCGCACGAGCCCGCCAAGCTGGCTGCCGCGTTCGACCTGCCGAAGCTGGAGAAGGACGCCTTCGTCGTGATCTGGACCACCACCGCGTGGACCATCCCCGCCAACCAGGCGCTGAACCTGAACCCCGAACTGCCCTACGCGTTGGTGGACACCGCGCGCGGCCTGCTGATCGTGGCCGAGACGCTGGTGGAAGACACCATGAAGCGCTGGAACCTCGAAGGCAAGGTGCTGGCCGTGACCAAGGGCGAGAAGCTCGCCGGTCTGGAATTCGAGCATCCGCTGTACGACGTGGACGCGGGCTACAAGCGCCTGTCGCCGGTCTATCTGGCCGACTACGCCACCGCCACCGACGGTACCGGTATCGTTCACTCCGCGCCCGCCTACGGTCTGGACGACTTCCAGTCCTGCATCGCGCACGGCATGAAGCTCGACGAGATCCTGAACCCCGTGCAGGGCAACGGCACCTACGCGCCCGACTTTCCGCTGTTCGGCGGCCAGCACATCTGGAAGGCCGTTCCGGTCATCCTCGAAGCGCTGGACAAGGCCGGTCGCCTGCTCGGCACCACGGTCATCACCCACAGCTACCCGCACTGCTGGCGCCACAAGACGCCGGTGATCTACCGCGCCGCCGCGCAGTGGTTCATCCGCATGGACGAAGGCGAAGGCGTGTTCACCAAGGCCGGTGACAAACCCGCGCAAACGCTGCGCCAAATCGCACTTGAAGCCATCGAGCACACCAGCTTCTACCCCGAAAACGGCAAGAGCCGCCTGCGCGACATGATCGCCGGTCGTCCCGACTGGTGCATCTCGCGCCAGCGCAGCTGGGGCGTTCCGATCCCGTTCTTCCTGCACACGGATTCGGGCGAGCTGCATCCGCGCACGATGGAAATCCTCGACCAGGCCGTCGAGATCGTCGGCAAGGGCGGCATCGAAGCCTGGAGCCGCGTGACCACCGAAGAAATCCTCGGCGCGCAAGAAGCCAAGAGCTACACCAAGAGCACCGACATCCTCGAAGTGTGGTTCGACTCCGGCTCCACCTTCTGGCATGTGCTGCGCGGCACGCACAACAACATGCACCACGACTCGGGCCCCGAGGCCGATCTGTACCTCGAAGGCCACGACCAGCATCGCGGCTGGTTCCACTCGTCGCTGCTGCTCGCCTCCGCCATCTACGGCCGCGCGCCGTACAAGGGCCTGCTCACGCACGGCTTCACGGTGGACGGCCAAGGCAAGAAGATGAGCAAGTCGCTCGGCAACACCATCTCACCCCAAGAGGTGAGCGGCAAGCTGGGCGCAGAAATCATCCGCCTGTGGTGCGCATCGACCGACTACTCGGGCGACCTCGCCATCGACGACAAGATCCTCGCCCGCGTGGTCGACAGCTACCGCCGCATCCGCAACACATTGCGCTTCTTGCTGGCCAACGTGAGCGACTTCGATGCCGCCAGGGACAGCGTGCCGTTCGATCAGATGCTCGAGATCGACCAGTACGCGCTCAGCCGCGCCGCCGCGCTGCAGCAGGACATCCTTGCGCACTACAAGGTGTATGAGTTCCACCCGGTCGTCACCAAGCTGCAGCTGTACTGCTCGGAAGACCTCGGCGGCTTCTACCTCGACGTGCTCAAGGACCGCCTCTACACCACCGGCGAAAAGAGCCACGCACGCCGTAGCGCGCAGACCGCCCTGCACCAGATCACGCACGCCATGCTGCGCTGGATGGCCCCGTTCCTCAGCTTCACGGCAGAAGAAGCGTGGAAGGTGTTTGGCTCGTCCGAATCCATCTTCCTCGAAACCTACGGCACCATCGCCGCAGGCGACGAAGCGATGAGCGCCAAGTGGGAACGCATCCGCGCGATCCGCGACGTAGTCAACAAGGAAATCGAAGCCGTGCGCGCCAGCGGCGCCGTGGGCTCCTCGCTGCAGGCAGAGATCATCCTCACCGCAGCGCCGGAAGACCACGCCCTGCTCGCATCGCTGGGCGGTGATCTCAAGTTCGCACTGATCGTCTCCAAGGTCGAACTCAAGGCCGGTGATGCCCTCGCCGTCGAAGTGACGCCCTCGGGCGACACCAAGTGCGACCGCTGCTGGCACTACCAGAGCGACGTGGGCGCGAATGCCGAGCAGCCCACGCTCTGCGGCCGCTGCGTGAGCAACCTCTACGGCGCCGGCGAAACCCGGTCGTTCGTCTGACCATGGCGCGCGGCAACAGCAGCGGCACTGGCGGCGCAAGCATCTGGCCTTGGCTCGCCTGGGCTGTGGTGATCTTCCTCGCGGACCAATTCACCAAGGTACTGATCCTCGGCTACTACAGGCTCGGCGATGCCACGCACATCACCAGCTTCTTCAACGTCGTGCGCGCCCACAACACCGGCGCCGCCTTCAGCTTCCTTGCCAACGCGGGTGGCTGGCAGCGCTGGGTGTTCACCGGCATCGGCCTCGCAGCAGCCGTCTTCATCGTCTGGCAACTGCGCGCCCATCCGGGCCAGAAGCTGTTCGCGTTCTCGCTCTCCAGCATCCTCGGCGGCGCCATCGGCAACGTCGTGGATCGCCTGCAGCACGGTTATGTGGTCGACTTTCTCGACTTCCATCTGGGTGGCCGCCACTTCCCGGCATTCAACATCGCGGACAGCGCGATCACGATTGGCGCGATCTGTTTGATACTCGATGAGTTGATGCGGGTGAAACGTTCGAAATAAGCGCCGTTGATATGAGCATCGTCGTCTTCTACATGCACAACGCGAGCCCCGAGGGGCTCGCCCCGTCGTGGCAGCCCGCGTGCCTGCACTACGACGACAAGCAGATGAGCGAGGCACTCAAGCAGTGCCAAGTGCTGCGCGCAGACCTTCGCAATGCACATGTGACCATGTCCTCCGAACTGCGCGAGATGGTCGGGCCCATGGGGGTAAGCGCCGTCGAAGACGGCAAGACGCCCGATGGCCATGACTATGAGTGGAGCAAGGCCGGCCGTGCAGGCAAGAGCCGAAGAAATGCCAACGAGCCTCCCAAGACGCGGCAGGACATGGATCGTTGACTACGCGGGCTGAAATTGCGGCAAGGCGAGGTCGTCATTGATCTGCTCAAACACCACACGCACTGGCATTCCGATGTACAGCGAGTCCAGATCGGCATTCACGATGTTGGCCATGGTCTTCACCCCTTCACTGGTCTGCACCATCGCAACCGCATAGGGCAATCGCGTTTTCATGAAGGCATTCGCCGCACGCCGGTTGATGGTGAAGGTATAGATCACGCCCTCACCCGAGGCTTCGCCCCATTGGATGGCATCCGATCCACATCGCACACAGAAGGCTCGTGGATAGAACTGCCAGTGCTGGCAGTCCGGGCAGTGTTGATACACCAGTTGGCCCTTGGCTGCGGCACTCCAATAGGGCTGCGTGATGTCGGTGGGCTGTGGCAAAGGTCGTTGCAAATTGGTCATCATCACACTCCCAGAATCATGGTGGTATTGCCGGAGAAAACCAGACCCGGCGCATGGCACAGCGCAAGTTGCGCATCCGCGATCTGGCGACCCCCACACTCGCCGCGCAACTGGCGCACCGCTTCGATCACAAGAAAGATGCCGAACATTCCGGGATGGCCGTAAGACAACCCACCGCCCGATGTGTTGATCGGAAAGCGTCCACCCGGAGCCAGCGCACCGTCGGCGACAAAGGCCCCGCTCTCCCCGCGCTTGCAAAAGCCCAGCTCCTCAAGCGACTGCAGCACGCCAATCGTGAAGTGGTCATAAATCTGCACCACGTCCATGTCCTCACGCGTGACGCCCGCCATGTCGAACGCCGCCTGTGCAGTAGCTGCCACCCCGGTGTCCAGCCAATCATCGGTATTGAAAGGGGTGTAGTGATGCGCGTAGGTTTCCGCGATGCCCTGCACATAGACAGGCTTCGAGCGCAGCGCGCGTGCCCGTTCGGCAGACACCACCACCAGTGCACCGCCACCATCTGTCACCAGGCAGCAGTCTCGCTGGCGCAGCGGATCAGCCATCAACGGCGATGCCATCACTTCGTCGATGCTGGTCGGCTCGCGGCGATAGGCCTTGGGATTGAGTTGTGCCCAGCGCCGCGCTGCCACCGCGACTTCCGCCAGATCCTTAGGCGTGGTGCCATAGCGGTGCATGTGCAGTTGCGCAACCATGGCGTAGTAACCGATGGGGCTCAGATGACCATAGGGCAGGATGAACTGGCCGCGCGCCGTCGACGGACTGTCCGCCGCCACCGCGCCGCTCTTGCGTGAACCATCCGAGAGCTGCGTGCTGCCATAGGTAATCAGTGCGACCGAACACATGCCCGAGGCAATGGCGTTCATCGCATGCCGGATATGCACGATGTTGGACATACCGCCCACGTTGGTGGAATCCACATAACGCGGTGTGATACCCAGATACTCTGCCACCTGCAGACTGGAGAAACGATCATCGGTATGCGCAAAAACCGCATCCACGTCCTTCAGTGAAAGCCCCGCTTCGCCCAGTGCCGCGTGCGCGGCCTGCGCCTGCAATTCCAACGCCGACTTGCCGGGCACCTTGCCCAGATCGGATTCGGCCACGCCAGCGATGGCGATCGAACGCGAAAGTGATTGACTCATGAGTTGCTTTCTTCCTTCTTGTCAGCAAGGGGCCGACATCACATCGCTCGTGCGATCACCTCGCGCATGATTTCGGACGATCCGCCATAAATACGGTTGGGCCGCACATCGGTATAGGCCCGTGCGATCGGGTACTCCCGCATGTAGCCATAGCCGCCAAAGAACTGGAGCAGATCATCGATGGAGCGCGTGGCTTCGCTGGCCCACAGCTTGGCCATTGCCGCGCCGTCGGGCGTGAGCTCGCCACGCAGAAACTGGGCCAGGCAGTTGTCCACCAGCGCTCGCGTGGCCCAGGTCTGCGCCTTGATGTCGGCGAGCTTGAAACGGATGAATTGGTTCTCGATCAGCGGCTTGCCAAAGGTGTGTCGCTGCTTGACGTAGTCGACGGTCCATTGCAGCGCCACCTCCAGCGCAGTGGCACAGCGCAGCGCGATCAACAGGCGCTCACGCACCAGTCCGTGCATGCCGTACGCAAAGCCTTTGTTGATTTCGCCAACCAACATGTCGTGCGGCACAAAAACGTTGTCGAAAAACAGCTCGGCCGTGTCCTGCGCCTTCTGCCCCATCTTGTCGAGCAGGCGGCCACGGCTGAAGCCCTCGCTGCGCGTGTCCACCCATAGCAAGCTGACGCCGCGCGCTCCCGCCGCCAAATCCGTCTTGGCGAACACCAGCACTCGGTCCGCGTGAAAGCCGTTGGTGATGAACGTTTTCTGACCGCTCAACCGGAATCCCCCATCCACTTGAACCGCGCTCGTGCGGATCGCCTTCAGATCACTGCCGGTGCCGGGCTCGGTCATGGCAACCGATCCCACGATGTCACCGCTCGCCATCCCGGGAAGGAGCGCTCTCTTCTGCGCCTCGCTGCCGAACTCCAGCAAATAGGGTGCGACGTTTTCCGAGTGTGTCGTGAATCCGGTCACGCCTGTAGCCAGTGCGCGAGCGATTTCCTCGACCACGATGGCGCTGAAGAGAAAGTCGCCTCCACCGCCGCCGTATTCGTCTGAAATGCTGGGCAACAGCAGGCCAGCGGCTCCCGCATCGCGCCAGAGCTGGCGTGGCACCATCCCCTCATTTTCCCAATCGTGATGATGCGGCATGATCCTGTCCGCGATGAAGCGGGCCACGCTGGCGCGGTACATCTCATGGTCCGATGAAAAGGCAGTGCGCTTCATCCATTGATCGTCGTTGTGACTCATTGCAGTCTCCGGCCTTTCTTGTGCATGGTGTCAGTGGGCAATCTGGCTGGCTTGTGGCCAGTAGCGTGCCTTGACCAAACGCTTGAGCAGCTTGCCCGAATCGGCACGCGGCAGTTCACTGACGAAATCCACCGAGCGCGGACATTTGAGCGCCGCCATCTTGCTGCGGCACAACGCAATCAGTTCGGCGGCCAACGCGTCACTCGCGTCGGCAGCGTTCTGCAATTGCACGACGGCCTTGACCTCTTCGCCAAACTCCTCGTTGGGCACGCCAACTACCGCTACGTCGGACACCGCGGGATGCATGGAGAGAATGTTCTCGGCCTCTTGAGGGTAGATATTTACCCCGCCCGAAACAATGGTGTTGGCCAGCCGATCCGTGAGATAGAGGTACCCCTCCTCGTCCAGATAGCCGATGTCGCCATACGTGGCCCAGCCGCGGTCGTTGTAGGCGCTGCGGGTTTTCTCAGGATCGTTGTGGTATGTGAAGCTTCCGCCACCCGAAAAGTAGATCACGCCTGCTTCACCCTCAGGTAGCTCCTGCCCCTCGCTATCAACGATGTGCACCTGTCCAAATTCAGGCCTGCCGACCGAACCCTTGTGCGCCAGCCATTCAGCGGAGTCGAGCGACGTGCGCCCCACCAGTTCCGTGCCACTGTAGAACTCAAACAGAATCGGCCCCCACCAATCGATCATCTGTTCCTTGACGGCGACAGGACAGGGTGCGGCCGCATGAATCGCAAAGCGCATGCTGCCCAGATCGAAGCGCGCGCGATCAGCATCGGGCAAGCGCAACATGCGAATGAACATGGTCGGCACCCATTGCGCATGGGTGACGCCAAAACGCTCGATGGCTTCGAGCGCGAGCAGCGGATCGAACTTCTCCATCATCACGCTGGTGCCACCCACCTTCATCACATTCATGTTCCAGCGAATCGGTGCGGTGTGATAGAACGGCGCCGTCGAGAGATATACGGAGCCTGCGTCGAACTCCTTCCAGCGAGTGCGCGGATCATCCTTGCTGGCAAAGAACTTGTTCGCATCCGCCAGCGGTCGCTTGATGCCCTTGGGCAGGCCCGTCGTGCCAGACGAGTAGCAAAAATCCATGCCCTGCATGGTTTGCGGCAGTCGGACGCAAGCTGCGACACTGGCGATGAAGTGATCGTAGCCCTCAAAACCCGGACGCTCTCCATCCAGCAACACCCGCTTGAGCGGCAAATTCAACAGCACGTCGGCATCGATGTCGCCAAGCGTTTCGCGGGAACAGAAGACTGCCTTGGCACCACAGTCCTCAAGGATGTATTTCACCTCGTCGGCCTTGAGATGCCGACTGATGGGCGTGTAGTACAGGCCGACGCGGTACGCCGCCCAGATGATCTCGAAATAGCGCACATGGTTCTCGAGAAAGATGGCGATACCGTCTCCCTGCTTCAAACCCGAGGCCACCAGGGCCGCAGCGCATTGACGCGAGCGTTGCTCCAGTTCGTGCCATCGCACCGCACACCCCGAAGGAACCATGTAATAGGCAACACCGTCGGGGTTGTCGCGGGCAAAGGTTTCAATGGTGGACATATCCAGCGTTCCTCTTCATTCGGCCGACATTCGAATCTCGGCCACCCCATGGCTCAGCACCTTGCACTGACGCTCCCTGACCCAGACCTCAAAGTGAACTGCCTGCGTTGCAGAGACCGGATCCTGCATGCCGTGCCACACACGCAGGATCAGGGTTTCACCAGGAATCACCGGAGCAGAAAATCGCGCCGCAATGCTTGCCAGGCGCTGCGGCGCATTGCCACACACCAGCCGAAGCAGTCCCCTCGCCGCCATCCCATAGGTGCAAAGGCCATGCAGGATCGGTTGCTCGAACCCCGCATTGCGCCAGACCTGCGGTAGTGCATGAATCGGATTGCGGTCACCGTTGAGTCGATAGAGCAGTGCGGCGTTGCGCCGTGTACCCATCTCGATTTCGACATCATGGGCGCTGGTGGGCGCGGCTTGCAGCGCAGGCAAGGGTGCGTCGCTGCACGCCCTGCCCATTGTCGAATAGCCGCCATCTGCGCGGCAAAAAGAGACATGCTCCACATAGGCAACTCGCCGCCCGCTGTCCGCATCAAGGACCTCGCGCTCGGTCGTGACCAATGCACCTTTTCCGACGCCCTTGTCGACGATACCGCTCACTCGCGTCCTGCTCAGCAGCTTGCCACTGGGTGCCAAGACGGCGTCGAAGCGCATGCGATGCTCGCCATGCAGAATCTGCATCCAGTCGATGCCTGTTTTCGGATCCGTTGCCCACGCACCCGGCGCACCCACTGTGGCGAGCAAGGTCGGTACGACGCGCAGATCATCCTCCACGACGTAGCCCAGATCCGATTCGTCAAATGGATCTTCCGCCATGCCCAGACTCAGCGCGTACAGGATGACATCGTCCTGCGAATATTCGTTGATGACGTCGGCAAACTGCCAATGCTTTACAGCCTCATAGTCGATCATCGTCGCGCCCTCAGACCGGGTCCCAGGAGAACACTTCGGGCGAACGTTCCAGTGGCGTGAATGCCCGCTTGATGGCCGGCAGCGCGTGTGTGCGCAAGCTCTCCTGATCCCAGCCCGTGGCGCTGTGCACCGAGACCAACGGGCGCGGCTGGCTCATCACCATAACCTCATTGCCACGCACCGCGAGGACCTGGCCGTTGATTTCCGCAGAATCGTCGCTGATGAGAAAGGCCGCGACTGCCGCAACCTGCTCCGGCTTCATCGATTGCATGCGGGCAAGACGCTGCTTCTCGGCCTCAGTCTCACTTGGCAGGGTGCCGATCAACCGGCTCCAGGCAAACGGTGCGATGCAGTTGGAGCGCACGTTAAATCGCGCCATGTCGAGCGCAATCGATTTGGACAGCGCGGTCATTCCCAACTTGGCCGCCGCATAGTTGGCCTGACCGAAATTGCCAATCAGCCCAGAGGTCGATGTCATGTGTACCATGACGCCGCTTTCCTGATCCTTGAAAAAAGGTGCTGCGGCACGACTCACGAAATAGCTGCCGTGCAAATGCACATCGATCACGGCGCGCCATTCGTCCTCGTTCATCTTGTGGAAGATGCGGTCACGCAGGATGCCCGCGTTGTTGACCACACCATCGATCCGACCGAAACGATCCACCGCCGTCTGAATGATGCTGGCCGCGCCCTCGCGCGTGGCCACCGAATGCGTGTCGGCTACCGCCTGCCCACCTGCGGCAACGATCTCGCCCACCACCTGGTTGGCCGGACCTGCGGCCTGACCTTCCCCATTGCCGCTTGATCCCAGATCGTTGACGACCACCTTCGCACCGAGCCTTGCAAGCAACAGGGCCGTTGCCTTGCCAATGCCGTTGCCAGCGCCCGTCACAACCACCACCTTGTCCTTCATTTCCATCTGACTGTCTCCTTCATCTTTTCGCCCCGCACAAGCGTGGGACTGCTTCAATCCGACTGGATCTTTCCGACGCGGATCACTTCGGTCCAGCGATCCTTCTCACGTTGCACGAAACGCTCAAAGTCCTGCGGGCTACCGCCCACGGCAGCGCCGCCTTGCTGCGCAATCGTCTTGCGCACATCAGGGTCTGCCAGCACTGTATTGAGTTCAGCGTTCAGCGCCTTCACGACGGCGGGCGGCGTTTTGGACGAAACGAACAGCCCCAACCACACCGACACATCAAAGTCGGGATAGCCCAACTCCACAAGCGTGGGCACGTCGGGCAACTCGCTGCTGCGCTCGCGCGTGGTTACGGCAATCGGTCGAATCTTTCCACCGCGTATCAACGGCAACGCCGTAATCAGGTTGTCCACCATGTAGTCCACCTGACCGGCGATCAGGTCGGTCAGCGCTGGCGATGCACCTTTGTAAATAACGTCCACAGAACGGATGCCGGTGCGTTGATTCAACAGCGCACCCGCAAGATGGCCGGACGAACCGCTGGTGGAGACCGCCATCGACAGACCGTCAGGCTTGGTGCTCGCGTACTGCTTGAGATCGGCCACCGACTTGACAGACAAGCGGGGATTGACCACCACAACGTCCGGCATGGACAGCACATGAATCACTGCCGTCATATCGCCGAAGGTATAGGGTAGTTTTTTCTGCAACTCGTAATTTGCGGCGTTCGGTCCGAGGCTGCCCATCACCAGCGTGCGGCCATCCGGCTCGGCACGAAGCATGGCCTGGATTCCGATCGCACCACCTGCGCCCGGGTGGTTTTCCACGATCACAGGTTGATGGATACGCTCACCCAACGACTTGGCGATCAGCCGACTGGTGATGTCCAGAATCCCGCCCGGGGAGCTCGGCGCAATGATCCTGTAAGGCTTGCCGGCCGGTAGATCCGACGGCATGTTTTGCGCCTGCGCGGCCCCATGCAGCCCCACAGTCATTGCAGCACTGATGCAAGCAAGTAGGTGGCGACGATTCATTGTTCTGTCTCCTTCCAGAATGGAAATATAGGTATACTGTCCTCCTGGCGGATTTATAAATCCGTCCAACGGATATTTAAGAACACTTCATCTTGGGCGTCAAGATCGTTTGCCGCAGTCGCACTTCGCCTCTCGTTAAGGGCTGCTTCGGCACTGCCCTGCATGCGCGCCCGATTCTGGGAAACAAGGACATGACGGAACTGGACAACGAAGGCTTCGTGCGCTCCTTTGCGCGCGGCCTCAGCGTGCTGGAGACCATGGGCACCAGCGGTCCTCACACGCTTGCCAGCATCGCTACCGCCACTGGCTTGCCGCGCACCGTAGTACGGCGCATCTCTCTCACATTGTGCGAGTTGGGCTATGCGGTACTGGATGAGGACAAGGTATTTCACCTCACGACCAAAGTGCTCAGCCTGGGCACCAGCTATCTGACTTCACTGCCTTTCTGGGGCCATGCACAACGCGTGCTGGAAAGCCTGTGTGCGCAGTTGCAGGAGTCCTGCGCGATCGCGCTTTTCGACGGCAGCGACGCGGTGTTTGTGCTGCGCATTCCATCGAGCAAGATCATGTCGCTGCGGCTGGGCATGGGCAGCCGCCTACCGGCCTACGCCACCGCTCCGGGCCGCTTGCTGCTAGCGCACTGCCACACCGAGGTGCGCGAGCGCTATCTGCAAACGCATGCGCTCGCACCGCTGACACAGCACACCTTGACGGAGAAAGACGCGATTGCACAGTCACTTGCACAGATTCAGCGCGATGGCTATGCATGGGTAGATGGCGAGTTCGACCCGCATGTGACCGGATTGGCCGTGCCGATCTATGACGAGAAAAATCAGGTAAGCGCGGCCATCAGCGCCAACCTGTTGCGCTTGGAGTTCGATCTCAAGCGCGCGCAGGCCGATGTCCTCCCGGCGCTGCGCAACGCGTCCATGCTCTTGGCCGGACTGGCGCCCGCTTTTCTGCATTCACGGTCCGCACCTCGACTCTGATTACTTCCTATCTCGGCACGCTGTGCGGCCTCGGCTATTCTTCGCGCTTTACGCTCCCGTCAAGACAACAGAAGACTGCCATGAAAAGCTCCAAGGTTCACGCCATTGCCTCCCGCCCATACGCTATCCAACGCCGGCAATTTGCCGCACTGACTTCTCTCGGTCTGTTGGCCGCGTGCACCTGCATGCCGCACGCATGGGCACAGACAATCCACTGGCCCACCAAGCCCATCACCTTCGTCGTTCCGCAGGCCCCCGGCGGTGCCAACGATGTGATCGCGCGCGCCGTGGCGCAAGGGCTGGAGAGCGCACTGGGTCAGCCCGTCATCGTGGACAACCGCCCCGGTGCCAACGGCAATCTCGGCACCAGCCAGGTCGCCCGCAGCACGCCCGACGGCCACACCTGGCTGGTCACCGCGCAAAGTGCCTATACCATCAATCCCGCGCTCTACAGCAGCATTCCGTTCGATCCGATCAAGGACTTCACGCCAGTCATGCAGCTCGCGGTCGCGCCGTATCTGCTGGTGGTGAATCCCAAGTTCCCAGCCAAGAATCTTGACGAGCTCGTGGCCCATGCCAAGGCCCATCCCGGCAAGGTCGAATTCGCATCGGCAGGCAACGGCACGCTGAACCATCTGCTCGGCGAAATGCTCAAGACGCAAAAACACATCGACCTGCTTCACGTGCCTTACAAGGGCGCATCCGCCGCCGCGACCGACGTGGTGGCCGGCCAGTTGCCGATGACCTTCGGCAGCTTTCCCGGTGTGATGCCCTTCGTCGCAAGCGGCAAGCTGCGCGTGCTCGGCGTAGCCTCCGACAAAACCACCTCGCTCGCGCCCGAGATCCCTCCGCTCGGCAAAGACCTCGCGGTGACCTCATGGTATGGCCTCTTCGCGCCCGCAGGCACGCCTGCGCCCATCGTCAACAAGGTCCACGACGCTGTGGTCAAGGTGCTTGCGACGCCTGCGATGCAGGAGCGCCTCAAGACCCTCGGAGCAGAACCCGTGGTCTCCGATCCGGCGAGCTTCAAGGCCTCATTGCCCGCCGAATTGGCCTACTGGAAAAAGGTAGTGAAAGAATCCGGCGCGCATATCGATTGACGCGCTGAAATACTCATCCGCGCCGCGCCTTCTCCAGCGTCGCGATGTCGAGCTTCTTCATCGTCATCATCGCATCGAACATCCGCTTGGCGGCGACACGGTCAGGGTCGGTGAAGGCTTCGAGCAGCATGCGTGGGGTGATCTGCCACGAGATGCCCCAGCGGTCGCGGCACCAGCCGCATTCGCTTTCCTCGCCGCCATTGCCGACGATGGCGTTCCACAGGCGGTCCGTCTCCTCCTGATTCTCGGTCGCGATCTGAAAGGAGAACGACTCGTTGTGCTTGAAGTGCGGCCCACCGTTCAGGCCCACGCAGGGGATGCCCGCAACGGTGAATTCGACCAGCAGCTCGTCACCCTGCTTGCCGTCCGGGTAGTCGCCGGGGGCGTGGTGCACTGCACCCACGCTGCTGTCGGGAAAGGTCTGCGCATAGAACTTCGCAGCATCAAGCGCGTTCTTCTCGTACCAGAGGCAGACCGTGTTCTTGCGGATCATGTCGATGTCTCCTGAAAGTGTGAGGGAACGGACCATTCTCCCGACATGAGCGAATCATTCAAGTCGTAGACCGCGCGCGTGCCATGGACTCTTGCCCACCTGCAATCGAGCCCCTCCTCAGCCACATCCTCAATGCGCCTTCAACGGGTAAACCCTCCCACACATCTGTCACGCCCTCGTCATACTGCGCAGGCCCAATGTAATCGTTTACATGACTTCAACGAATTTGCAGGAAAACGGATAGGCTCCATGCGCATACAAGACGTCGCCAAGGCTGCAGGTGTTTCCGTGGCCACCGTGTCGCGTGCTCTGAATAAGCCCGGCAAGGTAGCTGCCGAAACGCGCGCCCGCGTGGAGCAAGCTGCTGACCAACTCGGCTATACACCCAATGCGAGCGCCCGCACCTTGCGCACGCAGCGCAGCAAGGTGATCGGCGTGGTGCTGCCCACGCTGCTCAATCCCGTGTTTGCCGAATGCTTCGAAGGCATCGCATCGACCGCCGCCGCTGCAGGCTATGCAGTGCAACCATTCACTACCGAATACCAAGTAGAGCGAGAAGACCGCGCGGTGAACTCGCTGCTCGCGGGCAATGCGGACGGGGTCATTCTGGTCGTCTCCAACCCCGCCCGTTCGAGCGCGCTACAGCGGCTGGTTACCGCGCGCCTGCCCTATGTACTGGCCTACAACCAGCACGCCAAGCATCCCTGTGTATCGGTGGACAACGCGGCCGCCGTGACCAGACTGATCGCGCATCTCACCTCACTCGGTCATGAACGCATTGCGATGGTCAGCGGCCAGTTGCAAGCCTCCGACCGCGCACGCCAACGCTATCGCGGCTACCGGCTCGGCATGAAACGCGCGGGCCATGAAGAACTGCCACTGATCGAAGTGCCGTTCGTCGAAACCGCAGTGCAAGAGCTGGCAACCCAGCTTGCGAATCAACCCGCAACAGAACGCCCCACCGCACTGGTCAGCTCCAACGACCTGCTCGCGATCCGCTGTATCCGCGCCGCGCATCTCGCAGGATTGAGCGTGCCCGAACAACTCAGCGTGACCGGCTTTGACGGCATCGCGCTTGGTGAAGACCTGACGCCGATGCTCAGCACCATCGTGCAGCCGAATGCCGAGATTGGCCAGCGTAGCGTGGAACTGCTCGCGCACGCCATGGCCTCCAACGCGCCGCTGACTGCCGCTGCCAGCATCACGCTCGCGCACCGCTTCCGCACGGGCGAATCGTGCGCAGCGGCGCCCCCTTTCAAGCGTTCACACAACGAGAAGAAGACGGTGGGCCGCAAGCCGTCCGTTTGACCAGTCTCCCCATCAACAACCTCCCGCCAACCGAATCAGAGGGTCCACTCCCATGAAACACCACATCCAGCAACTCACGCGCGTCACGGCGCTGGCCTTGGGTCTCGTCGCCAGCAGCGCTTTCGCGCAGACCGCCATCTGCTACAACTGCCCCACCGAATGGGCCGACTGGGGCACTCAGATCAAGGCCATCAAGGCCAAGACGGGCGTGACCGTTCCGCCGGACAACAAGAACTCGGGGCAGTCGCTAGCTCAGCTCGTTGCCGAAAAGGCCAGCCCCGTGGCCGACGTGACCTACGTGGGCGTGACCTTCGCCTACCAGGCCATGAAAGACGGCGTGGTCCAGCCCTACAAGCCCGCGCAATTCGCCGACATTCCCGAAGGCCTGAAAGACCCCGCAGGCCACTGGTTCGCGATCCACTCGGGCACCATGGGCTTCATGGTGAACGTCGATGCGCTCGGCGGCAAGCCCGTGCCCAAATCGTGGGCCGATCTGCTCAAGCCCGACTACAAAGGCCTCATTGGCTACCTCGATCCCGCATCGGCCTTCGTCGGCTACGTGGGCGCGGTCGCGGTCAATCAAGCACGCGGCGGCACGCTCGACAACTTTGGTCCGGGCATCGACTACTTCAAGCAGCTCAAGAAGAATGATCCCATCGTGCCCAAGCAGACCGCCTACGCCCGCGTGCTCTCGGGCGAGATCGCGATCCTGCTCGACTACGACTTCAACGCTTATCGCGCCAAGTACAAGGACAAGGCCAACGTCGAGTTCGTGATTCCCGCTGAAGGCTCCGTGGTCGTGCCCTACGTCATGAGTCTGGTGAACAAGGCGCCGCACGCCGCCGACGCGAAAAAGGTGCTGGATTTCGTGCTCTCCGATGAAGGCCAGACCATCTGGGCGAATGCCTATCTGCGCCCGGTGCGCAACATCGCCATGCCCAAGGACATCCAGGCGCGCTTCCTGCCAGCGAGTGAATATACACGCGCCAAGACCGTGGACTACGACAAGATGGCCGCATCACAAAAAGCATTCTCCGACCGCTATCTGAAAGACGTCCAGTAAGGGCGATCCAGAGGTTTCATGCGATCCGGATTCCGTCCTTCACGCACGCTGCTGGCCGTTTGTGCGGCCCCCGCAGCGGCGTTCTTCGCGGCGTTCTGGCTGCTGCCGGTGGTGCGACTGCTCGCGCTGCCGGCAGAACAAGGCCTCGCCGCCTATTTCGTCGTGCTCACCAACGGGCGCTACCTGCAAAGCCTTTTGCAGACTTTGGGCCTGTCACTCGTCGTCACGCTGGCCACACTGGTGATTGGTGCACTCGTGGGCATCACGCTCGCACGCCAGCGCTTTCGCGGCAGGCAGTTGCTGCTGTCGCTGCTCACGCTGCCGCTGTCGTTTCCTGGCGTGATCATCGGCTTCTTCATGATTTTGCTGGGCGGCAGACAAGGCGTGCTAGCGGACCTCACCAACAGTCTCGGCTGGGGCCGTGTCACCTTCGCCTATGGCCTGCTGGGCCTGTTCCTCGCGTATCTGTATTTCTCGCTGCCGCGTGCCATCGCCACCTACACGGCGGCGGCCGAGGCCATGGATGCACAGCTCGAAGAGGCCGCCCGCTCCATGGGCGCGTCGCGCTGGAACGTGGCGCGCGATGTGTGGATTCCCGAACTCGCGCCCACCACGCTCGCCTGCGGAGCCATCGTGTTTGCCACTGCCATGGGGGCGTTTGGTACAGCGTTCACTCTGTCGGCCAAATTCGAGGTGTTGCCCATCACCATCTACAACGAGTTCACCAACTACGCCAACTTCGCGCTCGCGGCCAGCCTGTCGATTGCGCTCGGCGTGATCACCTGGGCCGTGCTGTGGATATCGCGCCGCGTGTCCGGCAGCGTCGCCATCTGAAGGGGCGCCATCCATCATGAGAAATGCAAGACAAGCCCCGCTTTCACTGATGCTGCTGACCGCGCTGGTCGCGGTGTTCATGCTCGCGCCCATCGCCCTGTCGGTAATGGCCGGCCTCGTCAACAACTACAGTGCCGGACTCAAGAGCGGACTCACCACGCGCTGGCTCTTCGAGGTCTGGGACAACTACGGGAACACCGTCGTCTGGTCGCTCGCGATTGCAGCGATGTGCGTGATCGGCAACTTGCTGATCGGCGTGCCCTGCGCCTACATGCTGGCGCGCACCCAGTCGCGCTGGGCGCGCCTGTTCGAGGAGCTGCTCACGCTGCCAGTGGCCGTTCCGGGCCTGGCCAGCGCGCTCGCGCTGATCCTCGCTTACGGCACGCTGCAGGGCTTTCGTCAGAGCTTCGCGTTCATCCTCGTCGGGCATATGGTGTTCACGCTGCCCTTCATGGTGCGCACCGTATCGTCCGCTCTGCAGAAGCACGAACTGCTCGCGCTTGAAGAAGCCGCGCGCTCACTCGGCGCGAGCTTTTCTCAGCGCTTTCTCGGCGTGCTCGTGCCCGCCGTGCTCCCCGCCATCATCGCTGGTAGCCTGATGGTGTTCACGCTGTCCGTCGGCGAATTCAACCTCACATGGATGCTGCACACGCCGCTCACACGCACCCTGCCTGTGGGCCTGGCCGACAGCTACGCGTCCATGCGCATCGAGATCGGATCGGCCTACACGCTGGTCTTTCTGGTGGTGATCCTGCCGGTGCTCTGGGCACTGCAGGCAGTGGGCACCCTGATCGGAAAACATTATGGAAATTGAACGCACGCGCATCGACATCGTCAACTGCGCCAAGACCTATGCCGACGGAACGCGCGGCCTGCAACCCACCACGCTGACTGTGGAGCCCGGCGAGGTGCTCGCGCTGCTCGGCCCCTCGGGCTGCGGCAAGACGACGCTGCTGCGCCTGATCGCCGGACTCGAGTCGCCCGATGCGGGCAGCGTCATCCGCTTTGGCGACACCGATGTGACCCACACGCCCATCGAGCATCGCAACGTGGGCATGGTGTTCCAGCACTACGCGCTGTTCCCGCAGATGACGGTGCAGGCCAACATCGGCTATGGCCTCAAGATCCGGGGCACGCCTGAAGCAGAACGCCAGCGCATCGTCGGCGAACTCGTGGACCTCGTGCGCCTCAACGGCCTTGGGAAAAAGCGCCCCGCCGAACTCTCGGGCGGCCAGCGCCAGCGTGTGGCCCTCGCGCGCGCCGTGGCTGCCAAGCCACGCGTGCTGCTGCTCGATGAGCCGCTCACCGCGCTCGACGCCAAGCTCAAGGAATCGCTGCGTGATGAACTCGCCGAGCTGCTGCGCCGTCTGCACATCACGGCCGTTCACGTCACCCACGATCAACAGGAGGCGCTGGCGATTGCAGACCGTCTCGCGGTGATGCGCGCGGGTCGCATCGTGCAGATCGGCGATGGCGAATCGCTGTACCGCACACCGGCCCATCCCTTCGTCGCAGCCTTTCTCGGCCGGGTGAACAAGCTGACCAGCAACGGCAGCGGCATGCTCGACCTCGGCGGCATCGCGCTTGTCTGCCCCACCGCGCAGGCCTCGGTTCTCGTGCGCCCCGAAGACATCCAGATCGGCCACGCCGAATCCGGCTGGGGCCGCGCCGAAGTGCAGCGCCGCAATTTCCTCGGTGACCGCGTGCAGCTCACGCTGAACGTCATTGGACAGGGCGCACTTCTGGCAGACGTGAATCGCGATCACGCGGCTCGCGAAGGCGAGGTGGTCGGCATCCGCATCGCGCCCGAACACCTGATGCCCATGATGGAGGACGAAGCGCCATGAATTCCAGAAACGATAACGAGATGACCCTGCTGCTTCAGCTCTCCGACCCACACATCCGCGAACCGGGCAAGCTCGCCTACGGACGCATCAACACTGCGCCCTATCTCGCGCAGGCCGTGCAGACCATCCTGCATCAACCGCAGCGCCCAGACGCCATCGTCATCACCGGCGACCTCACGGACTTCGGCCGCGCCACCGAGTACGAGCACCTGCAATCGCTGCTCGCGCCGCTCGGTGATGTGCCGCTCTACCTGCTGCCCGGCAACCACGACGAACGCCAGCAGCTGCGAGCGAGCTTTTCGACGCATGCGTATCTCGGCACCGAAGGTTTCGTGCAATACAGCGTGCCCGTCGGCGAACTGCAGCTCGTCACGCTCGACACGGTCACCCCCGGCGAAAGCCACGGCACGCTGTGCCACCAGCGCCTTGCATGGCTTGAAGAAGAGTTGGAGAAGCAACGCCACAAGCCCGTCGTGATCGCCATGCACCACCCGCCATTCCAGACCCTCATCGGCCACATGGACAAGATCGGCCTGCTCACCGGAGCCCCCGAACTCGAAGCCATCGTCGCCCGCTTTCCCAACGTGGAACGCGTGATCTGCGGCCACCTGCACCGCAGCATCCAGGTGCGCTTCGGCGGCACCATCGCATCGACCGTGCCCTCGCCAGCACATCAGGTCTGCCTCGACATCGACCCCAACGCTGCCTCGGCCTGGACGCTGGAGCCCCCGTCCTACGCGCTGCACGCGCTGCCCCAAGGCGGCCGCCTGGTCTCGCACCTCGCGGCCAGCGGCGCGTTCGAGGGGCCGTTTCCGTTTCATGAGGGCGGCAAGCTGATCGACTGAAGACCATTGGATCGAAACGGCCACACGAGCAGACGCAAAGCCCCCAGCCATAAAAAAGCCCGTCGGATGACTCCAGCGGGCTTTTCAATTTTGCAGCGAGGCGAAACTCTCTCAACAACAGTTCTTTGCACTGCCCGGCGACTCAGGGGGCTCAGTTTTTCTGAGCCGCCAGCATATAGTCCACCGCCATGTTCGACAGCGCGCGCACGCCGTAGATCATCGACGACTCGTCTGCGAAGAACAGTGGCGAGTGGTTGTTTGGGGCGGTGTTCGGGTCCTTGTCTTTCGGCGTGACGCCGAGGTAGAAGAACATGCCCGGCGCTTCCTGTTGGTAGAACGAGAAGT
Source organism: Diaphorobacter sp. HDW4A (assembly GCF_011305995.1). Taxonomy (GTDB): domain Bacteria; phylum Pseudomonadota; class Gammaproteobacteria; order Burkholderiales; family Burkholderiaceae_C; genus Diaphorobacter_A. The sequence goes on from NZ_CP049910.1 coordinate 3,906,767, forward strand.
CTTCCGAGGCGGCGGACTTGGGCTGCACGCCGTAGTTGCCCTTGCCTGCCACGCGCTCGAGCGTGGGGCCCATCTGCGCGACGAGGTCGGCGGGGTTGACCACCGCGTTATAGAGCTCGACGACCCTCACCTTGGCCTTGGCGCCCGAGCTTTCGGCGATATGTTCGGCCGTGGTGGCGAGGCGCTTGTGGATGTCCTTCTTCATGCCTTCATCGTACGTGCGGATGGTGCCGATCATCGAGACCTTGTCGGGGATGATGTTCATGCGGTTGCCACCGTTGATCGCGCCCACGGTGACCACCGCTGGCTCCAGCCCGATGTTGGCCTGACGGCTCACGATGGTCTGGATGCCGGTGATGATCTGCGCGCTCGCGACGATCGGGTCGACGCCGGACCACGGGCGCGCACCGTGCGTCTGCCTGCCGGTCACGTCGATCCAGAACTGGTCCGCAGACGACATGGCCGGGCCCGGACGCCATGCGATGTAGCCGGCGGGATAGGCGCTCGAGACATGCAGGCCGAAGACCGCATCGACCTTCGGATTCAGCATCACGCCTTCCTTGACCATCTGCTTGGCGCCCCAGATCTTCTCTCCATCGGGCTCGAAGGTGGCGGGCGACTCCTCTGCAGGCTGGAAGATGAACTTCACGCTGCCGGGCAACTGGTCCTTCATGCCGGCCAGCACTTCGGCGGTTGCCATCAGCATGGCGACGTGGGTGTCGTGGCCACAGGCGTGCATCACGTCCACTTCCTTGCCGAGAAACTGGCCCTTGGCCCTGGAGGCGAACGGCAGTTCGTTCTGCTCCTTCACCGGCAGCGCGTCCATGTCGGCGCGCAGCGCCACCACAGGGCCGGGCTTACCGCCCTTGAGCAGGCCGACCACGCCGGTCACTGCCACGCCGGTCTTCACCTCCATGCCAAGCTTGCGCAAGTGGTCCGCAACCAGCGCTGCCGTGCGCGTTTCGAGGTTGCCGAGTTCAGGATGTTGGTGGATGTCGCGGCGCCATGCGATCAGTTGTTGCTCGATGGCCTTGGCACGCTGGTCGATCTGCGCATGCAGCGTCTGCGCCTGCGCGCTCTGGATCGCGGCCATGGCGGCCTGCGGCGGTTGTTGCGCTTGAGCACCCGCCGAGAAGGCCAGCGTCATGAAGGCCACGAGCGCAGTGCGCTTGATGGCATTGTTCTTGCAAGAGGATTTACGGTCACTCTTTGTCATTCTGATGTCTCCCAAAAATGCAGAAATTGCGCTGCCATTGCCTCGGTCTCCTACGGTGGTCCCTGCAGCGCCACCAGGCCCAGTGGCCGCGTCCGATTGTAGGTGTGCTCTCACTCCGGGATGTCATCCACACGCCCTTTCAAAAGCGATTCCACATCCGCTGGAGCGAGGCCACACATCCGCCTCCATACGCTTAACCACGCAAAAATCAACTGCGGACAGCCCTAAATCCACGCACCGACACACAACTGTCACATAGATGTAGACTCGAGCGACAGTGAAGCATTTGTTGAATCTATTAGCCGCCATCGCGCTACTCGTGTGGGGAAGCCACCTGGTGCGAACCGGCGTGCTGCGCGTTTTCGGCGCAAACCTCCGTTCCCTTCTCGCCCGCAGCATGGGCAACCGTTTCACGGCGGCCTTGTCCGGCATGGGCGTCACGGCGCTGGTGCAATCGAGCACCGCCACGTCGCTGATGACCTCGTCCTTCGTTGGTCAGGGACTGATCGCCCTGCCCGCCGCTCTGGCGGTGATGCGCGGCGCAGATGTCGGCACGGCGCTCATGTCGGTGCTGTTCTCGGTTGATCTTTCGTGGCTCTCGCCGGTCTTCATTCTGGTCGGTGTGATCCTGTTCGTCACCCGCCAGGCCAGCACTGCAGGCCGCGTTGGCCGCGTGCTGATCGGCCTCGGCCTGATGCTGCTCGCGCTCGACATGGTAGTGCAGGCCAGCGAGCCGATGCTGGCCTCGCCCATCATCAAGGCGATGCTCAACTCCATCAGCAGCGACATCTTCATGGAGCTGGTGATGGGCTGCGTGCTCGCGGTCGTGGCCTATTCCAGTTTGGCCATCGTGCTGCTGATCTCGGCCATGGCGGCATCGAACGTCGTGCCGCTCGACGTGGCGCTCGGACTCGTTCTCGGCGCCAACCTCGGCAGCGGCCTGCTGGCCGTGATGACCACCGCCAAGTCCGCCGTCGAAGTGCGCCAGGTCACCGTCGGCAACATGGTCTTCAAGGTGCTCGGCGTGATCATCATGACGCCGTTCATCGGCACATGGATGAAGTACGTTCAACCACTGCTTCCCAATGCCGCGCAGAGCGTCGTGCTGTTCCACCTGGCCTACAACATCATCATCAGCGTGGGCTTCATCGGCTTCACGCAATGGGTGGCTGATCTGATGACCAAGCTGATGCCCAAGCCCATGGAAGACAAACCCCGCCGCCCGCATCATCTCGATCCCTCTGCGCTATCCACCCCATCGCTCGCCATCTCGTGCGCCGCCCGCGAGGCGCTCTATCAAGCCGACGTGGTCGAGACCATGCTCACCGGCATGCTTGATGTGATCCAGAAGAACGACGAGCAACAGGCCGAGCGCATCCGCAAGATGGACGACGAGGTCGACCAGCTCTACTCCGCCATCAAGTACTACCTCACCAAGATCTCGCGCGAGGCGTTGGGTGAAGAGGAAAGCAAGCGCTGGGCCGACATCATCAGCTTCACCATCAACATGGAGCAGATCGGCGACATCATCGAGCGCGTGATCATCGACATCGAAGACAAGAAGATCAAAAAAGGCCGCAAGTTCTCCGAAGCTGGCATGGCCGAAATCACCGAACTGCATGGCCGTCTGGTCAGCAACCTGCGGCTGGGGATGAGTGTGTTCTTGAACGGCAACGTGCGTGATGCCAAGCGTCTGCTGGAAGAGAAAGTTCGCTTCCGGGATCTGGAGCGGACGTACTCCACAACCCATTTGGCCAGGTTGTCCGAGAACACCATGCAGAGCATCGAGACGAGTTCGCTGCACATCGATCTGATCAGCGACCTCAAGCGGATCAACTCACTGATCTGCTCGATTGCTTATCCGATTCTGGAATCGGCTGGGGAGTTGGTGCCTAGCCGGGTCAAGGCGATTAACGAGGCGGCGGCGAATGCTGCAACTCCGGCTTCACCGCGCGCTGCGGCGGCTGAGCACAGTAACGCTTGAGGCTTGTTATCTCTCTATGCTTCTGCTGTTGGGTTGAGAGCGGAGGCCGGGACTGCCCCCGGCGGGGCAATCACTTTTTGCTTGCGCGCAAAAAGTAATCAAAAACGCGCTTTTGAATACCTCCGGCGAAACTCGCGGCGTTCCTTCGTCACTCTGCTCGAACAACCGCCGGAAATCAGTCTGGAAGAGGTGTTTGCGGCACATCGCTGCGCTCGTGCCAGGGTGTTTGCGTAGCTGCATTGGGATTCAAACGCCCACTGCTCTTTTGCGCAAGGATGATCTCGCGGCAGTCAGTAAATCGCACAACACTCGCGCACCAACATCTCGCGAAGTCGAGTTCTGCCGCGGGTATTGAAAAGCGCATTTTTGGTAACTTTTTGGGCAAGACCAAAAAGTTACTCCGCCGCCGGGCGGAACTCCCGGCCTCCGCCCTCAAAACACCAAAAACATCAAACCTTGGAAACAGTAGTAGCAGTAGCCGACGAACAAGCAGCCACATCCGCAGAAGGAGAGGCGAGCACCTCAGCCCGCCGAGCATACCTCTGCGCCAACACCGCACACACCATCAACTGCAGTTGATGAAAGATCATCAACGGCAACACGATCAACCCCGCATCCGCAGAAGGAAAGATCACCTTCGCCATCGGCACACCGCTGATCAGACTCTTCTTGGAGCCACAGAAAACAATCGTGATCTCGTCTTCCTTGTTGAACCCCAGCTTGCGCGAGATAAATGTGGTGAACAGCAACACGATGGCCAAAATAATCGCGCTCACCAACAACAGCCCGAGCAATGCAGCCAACGGCAGTTGGTGCCAGATGCCTGCCACCACAGCCGCGCTGAATGCTGTGAACACCACGAGCAGGATCGAGCCCTGGTCAACTATCTTCAGCACCTTGGCGTGCTTCTTCACGAAGTCACCGATCCAGGGGCGCAGCAGATGACCAGCGACGAAGGGCAGCAGCAGTTGCAGCATGATCTTGCCGATGCTGTCGAGCGCGTCGTGGTGCGCATCACCGGCTTGCGGCAGAACGATTTTCACGAGCAGCGGGGTGACGACGATGCCGAGCAGCGTCGAAGCCGATGCGCTGCAGATCGCGGCGGGCATGTTGCCACGGCCCATCGCGGTGAAGGCAATCGCCGATTGCACGGTGGCGGGCAGCACGCAGAGGTACAGCACGCCGGTGTAGAGTTGCGGCGTGACCAGTGGCTCGAGGACCGGGCGCAGCGCCACACCGACGATGGGAAACACGATGAAGGTGGTGGCGAACACCAGCAGGTGCAGTCGCCAGTGGCCTATGCCCGCAAAAATCGCGTCGCGCGAGAGCTTGGCGCCATGCAGAAAGAACAGCAGCGCGACGGCCGCCGTGGTGACGCCCTCGAAGAAATGGGCGGCCTGTCCGGAGACGGGCACGAAGCTCGCCAATGCCACCGTGGTGATGAGCATCAGCGTGAAGTTGTCGGGAAGAAAGCGGGAGCGAGCCATGACGGGAACCTGGCCCCGAAGAGCCTGTTATTGATGAGTACTGCTACGGATTGGACCGCATGGCCAGCGCAAAGTAAAATCGATTTATTTGATAATTTCATGAGTTGAAATCATGAATGTGACCTTGCGACAGCTGCAGGTGTTTCTCTCGGTGGCCGAGACGCGCAATTTCAGCCGCACCGGCAATCTCATCGGGCTCACCCAGCCAGCCGTGAGCCGCAGCATCACCGAGCTGGAGGCGCAGCTCGGTCTGCAGCTCGTGAACCGCACGACGCGCGAGGTCGAGCTGACCGATGCGGGCCACAGTCTGGCCACGCGGCTGCCGCGCGTGCTGGACGATCTGGACTCCACCCTGCTCGACGTGGCAGGCATGGCCACCGGGCGCCGGGGCCGGGTGCGGGTGGCGAGCAGCCCGACGCTGTCGGCCAATCTCATGCCAGAGTGCATCGCGCTGTGCCACGAGCTGCATCCGGGCATGGAGCTGATGCTGCTCGACCGCGTGCAGAACGCGACGCTGGCGAGCGTGCTGTCGGGCGAGGTGGATTTCGGCGTGGTGATCGATCCCGAGGAGCGCGAGGCGCTGACCTGCGAGACGATTCTCAGCGAGCCGTTTCTGCTGGCCTGTCCCAAGGAGCATCGCCTCGCGAGCCTGCAGCAGGTGCGCTGGAAGGATCTGAACGGCGAATCGCTGGTGCTGCTCGATCACGCATCGGGCAGCCGCCGCCTGATCGACGAGGTGCTCGCCAGGCTTGGCGTGCAGTGCACGGTGGCGCAGGAAGTGGGCCACAGCACGACGATCTTTCGCATGCTCGAAGCGGGCCTCGGCGTCGCAGTGATTCCGCAGATGGCGCTGCCGCCGCAAGGATTTGCAGGCGATTCGGGGCTTTGCGTACGCCCGCTCACGCCGCGCATGGACCGGCAGGTGATGCTGGTGCAGCGGCGCAACCGCGCGCTCTCACCCCTCGCGCAGACGGCCTGGCAACTGGTGCGAGAGCAGGCTGCCAAGCTGGCTCAAGCTAGCCCAATCACCAGCCGAAATAGTCGGCCAGCAGCAGGGCCGCCTCGGGCGTGAATTCACCGCGCGCCAAGTGCTCCTGCACCACGGCCGTGGTCCACAGCTCGAAGCGCTCGACCTCGCCATCCTGATTCACAGGTTTGATGTCGGCGGGTACGGTGGCCGCGAACCAGTCGATGCGCTCGCGCATGTAGCCCGCGTTGTTTTCCTCTTCCGCTGGCTGCGCGAAATCGACATGGCCGCCGTGCCGCAGGTCGCGCAGATCGGCCATGCGCAGGCCCGCCTCTTCCCAGGTCTCGCGCTCGAGCGCCTGCTTGAGCGAGTCGGCGGCCGAGACCATGCCGCCCATCAGCGTGTCCCACATGCCGGGGTTGTTGGCCTTGTTGAATGCGCGCTGCTGCACCCACATGCGGCCATCCTGGGCGGTGCCGATCAGGTGAACGGCGCAGGTGGCGATGCCGAGTGGACGCACTGCGCCGCGCTCCACCGTGCCCACGCGCTCCCCCGTTGGATCGAGCACGAGCAACTGTTCATTGCGCCAAGGGCCGCACATGCCGGTACGACGCAGCGCCGCAGCCAACATGTTCATGGCCTCAGTGGCATCGCCCTGAATCGAGCGCAGATGCCAGCCGTCATCGGCACGCCGCAGCGCCGCGAACACCGGATCGATCAAGCCGCTCTGCACGATCTGCTCGAGCACGACGCGCTCCACCGAGCCCACCACATACCCCTGCACGATCAGCACATCTCGCGCGGCCACAGGTGCGCGTTGCGCATGCGCGCGTGCCGCCGCCAGCCATGCCGGAGCGGGCGTTCCCGTCGTTGCTGCGCTTGCCTGCATCGTCGCCTTTCGCCATCAATCCAGCGTGAGAATGGTCGAGCCGGTCGTCTTGCGCGCTTCCAGATCGCGATGCGCCTGCTGCACGTCCTTGAGCGGGTAGCGCTGCTCGATGTGGATCTTCACCTCGCCGCTCGCCACCACGGCGAACAGATCATCGGCCATGGCCTGGGTAGCCGCGCGGTTGCTGATGTGGGTGAACAGCGTCTGGCGCGTCACATAGATCGAGCCGTACTTGCCGAGTACTGCCGGTGCAAACGGCGGCACCGGACCGGATGCGTTGCCGAAGCTCGCCATCAGGCCAAACGGGCGCAGGCATTCGAGCGACTTGTCCCAGGTGTCCTTGCCCACCGAGTCGTACACCACCTTCACGCCCTTGCCGCCGGTGATCTCCTTCACGCGCGCAGCAAAGTCCTCGGTGTTGTAGTTGATGGCGTGCGCTGCGCCGTTGGCGAGCGCCAGCTGGCACTTGGCATCCGAACCCGCCGTGCCGATGAGCTGCAGGCCAAGCGCCTTCGCCCACTGGCAGGCGATCAGGCCCACGCCGCCAGCGGCCGCGTGAAACAGCACATGGTCGCCCTTCTCGAGTCCTTCGACCGGGCGCGCTTTCTTGAGCAGATACTGCGCGGTCAAGCCCTTGAGCATCATCGCCGCACCGGTCTCGAAGCTGATCGCATCAGGCAGCTTGCAGACGTTCATCGCGGGCATCACGCGTGCTTCGCAATAGCTACCTGGCGGCTGACCGGCGTAGGCCGCGCGGTCGCCCACCTGCAAGTGTGTGACGCCCTCGCCCACCGCTTCGATCACACCCGAAGCCTCCATTCCGATGCCCGCCGGCATCTTGAGCGGATACAACCCCGTGCGGTGGTACACGTCGATGAAGTTCAGGCCGATGGCCTTGTGGCGGATACGGATCTCTCCGGGGCCAGGCTCACCCACTTGCACGTCGACGAGTTGCAGCTCTTCGGGGCCGCCATGCTGGCGGATTTGTACGGCGAGAGTCATGGCGTCGGATCTCCTGTTTCGTTGTCTGGTTGGATATGAAAAATCCCGAATTTGCATCCTGCCACGAATTGAACACCCGCGCCCACGTCAGCCCTCCCGCGAGACGGAATGCAGAGCCCCTCGGCGCTACCTACAATCGCCGCCTCATGACGCAAAAAATAGCACCCGGCACCATCGCCATGCTGACGATCGCGCCGCTCCTGTGGGCTGGCAACGCGGTCACCGGCAAGCTGGTCCACGACCTCATTCCGCCCGCCACGCTGAACTTCCTGCGCTGGGCGCTGGCCTTCGTCATCCTGCTGCCGTTTGCATGGCAAGCGCTACGTCCGTCCAGTCCCATGTGGCCGCACTGGAGGCGCTACTGCCTGCTCGGCCTGCTGGGCGTGGGCTGCTACAACGCGCTGCAGTATCTGGCGCTCGGCACCTCGACGCCGCTCAACGTCACGCTCGTCGGCGCCAGCACGCCGGTGTTCATGCTGTTCATCGGCGCGGTGTTCTTCGGCGTGCCCGCAAGGCGCGAGCAGATCATCGGCGCGGTGCTGTCCATCGTCGGCGTGGTGCTCGTGCTCTGCCGCGGCGACATTCACCAGTTGCTCTCACTGCGGCTGGTGATCGGCGATCTCTACATGGTGCTCGCCGTGATCTCGTGGTCGCTCTACAGCTGGCTGCTGGTGCGCACCAGCGAGCCCACCAGCATCCGCAGCGACTGGGCCATGTTCCTCATCGCGCAGATGGTGTTCGGCCTCGGCTGGTCAGGCGCGTTCGCGGGCATCGAGTGGTCCATGGATCACCGCGAGATTCTCTGGAGCTGGAAGCTCGCCGCCGCCATGGCCTTCATCTGCATCGGCCCGGCCATCATGGCGTATCGCTGCTGGGGCCTCGGCGTTCAACGCGCGGGCCCGGTGGTCGCAGGCTTCTTCATCAATCTCACGCCACTGTTCGCAGCCGTGCTGTCGCTCGCGCTGCTCGGCGAGGCACCGCATCTCTACCACGCCATCGCGTTCGCGCTGATCGTCGCAGGCATCGTGACCTCGTCGCGACGTTAAGAGAAGCACCCCCTGAGCCGCTTCGCGCCTTCCCCCTCTCTCGCTTCGCGGGAGGGGGACGCAGCCAGCGCGGCGGGGCGGCCCTTGCGCGGCTGCCCTCGCCTAGGCCGCGCCGATTGAATGGACCACGGATCACTGCAAAGTCCCCTGAGTCGCCTCGCGCCTTCCCCTCTCTCGCTTCGCGGGAGGGGGACGCAGCCAGCGCAGCGGGGCGGCCCTTGCGCGGCTGCTCTCGCTTAGGGTCGCGCCAGTTTCATGCGCTGCGCCATCAATGAATGACACGAAAACGTCACACAAACGTCAAAGCGCTGTCACCCTCGTTTTTTAGGATGCGTGCCAGAGAGAGCGAGGGCGTCATCACGCTTCCCAGCCATCCACCCCTTGCTTCTCGTTTGCGTTTGTGCTGCGTTCATTCACATGAGCGCAGCACGGCAGTTTCACCCATCCAACGAAAAGCACGATGTCTCAATCCCCACTGCTCTCCCGTCGCAAGACCCTGCAAATGCTCGCTGGCATCCCTATGCTGCCGCTGGGCGCGGGCGCGTCCGCAGCCCTTCTTACCGCATGCGGCGGTGGCGGTGGCGGCAATGCAAGCTTCAAATCCGTGAGCTTCACCGGCATGGCAGCACCCACGCTGGCCGCACCCGCAGCCATGGCGACGACGACTGTTGGCTCCGCCATGAAGGTGCTGTTCGATGATGACAGTAGCCAGACCTACAACCTCGCCTACCAGCCGTTCTTCATTACCGGCGACATGGTCAGCGATGGCAAGGGCGGCAAGATACTGGCCGGTGGTTATGTGGACATCAACAACAAGCCGATCACCGACGCCACCGTGGCCGGAAGCGAACGCCAGTTCTTCTCCGATTCGCCGGACGGCACATCGCTGCTGACCGTGGCCGATGCCAAGGTTGACGGCGTGAAGGGCAAGCCCGTGTTCGCCGTGGTGCAGTTCGAATACACCACTTGGGCGCAAGACGGCAAGAGCGACATGTACGGCAAGCTGCCGTCGCCCATCGCCGTGCTCACACTCGACCAGGACCAGAAGACCGGCAAGCTCAGCCTCGTGAAGTACCACAACGTCGACACCTCGAAGGTGCACGGTCTGTGGATCACCTGCGGCGCAAGCCTCTCGCCTTGGGGCACCCACCTGTCGAGCGAAGAGTACGAGCCCGATGCGTTCAGCATCGCATCGAATGCCATGTTCAAGGCCTACTCCAAGAACCTGTACGGCAGTGACACCGCAGCCAATCCGTATCACTACGGTCACATGCCCGAAATCATCGTCAACAAAGACGGCACTGCCTCGATCAAGAAGCATTTCTGCATGGGCCGCATCTCGCACGAACTCGTACAGGTGATGCCTGATTCGCGCACCGCCCTGATGGGTGACGATGCGACGAACAGCGCGTACTTCGTGTTCGTGGCCGATAAGGAAAAGGACCTTTCCTCCGGATCGCTGTACGTCGCCAAGGTCGGCGCAGGCTTCTCTATCGACCCATCCGCTACGGGAGCTGCCGCACTCACCTGGATCAAGCTCGGTTCGGCCACCAGCGCCGAGATCGAGAATCTGGCCAGCACGCTCAAGCCCACCGACATCATGACCGTGGTGAGCAAGGACCCGGAAGACACAAGCTTCACCAAGATTGTCGCCAACGGCAAGACCGAGTGGATCAAGCTGAACGCTGGCATGGAAAAGGCCGCAGCCTTCCTCGAAACCCACCGCTACGCCGCCCTCAAGGGCGCAAGCATGGGCTTCACCAAGATGGAAGGCACGACCGTCAACGCCAAGGACAAGATTGCTTACTCTGCACTGCAGAACTGCCAATCGTCTATGGTGGCAGGCAACGCAGCCAACGTGCCGGGCAACGGCGTGTCCATCCCCAAGGCGCTGAACGCGGGTGCCGTGATGGCGCTGAACCTGCGCGGCGGACAGAAGGACACTTCTGGCGCTGCCATCAACAGCGAGTGGATGCCCGTCGACACGAAGGCACTGCTGGCCGGTGAGGACATCTCCGCCGACGCCCTTGGCAACACCGGCAACCCGAACAAGATCTGCAACCCCGACAACCTCAAGTTCTCGGAAAAGATGCGCACCCTGTTCATCGGCGAAGACTCCAGCCAGCACGTGAACAACTTCCTGTGGGCCTACAACATCGACACCAAGACGCTCTCGCGCTTGATGTCGATCCCCGCAGGTGGTGAATCTACCGGCCTGCACGCCGTCGACGAAATCAACGGCTGGACCTACATCATGAGCAACTTCCAGCACGCCGGTGACTGGGGCGGCATCCACGCCGTCGTGAAGGACACGCTGGATCCGCTGATCAAAGCGAACTACAAGAACAAGTCGGGTGCGGCCGTGGGCTATCTGACGGGCACGCCGAACCAGCCTTCACTCAAAAGCTGATTCGCACTACGGACGTGGCGGACCATGGTTCTTGACTTGAATCGCTTCCGTGATTCAGAACAGAAAACCCGCCTCCACCAACGCACGCAGTTGTCCACGCTGCGTGCCGTCTGACCCAAAAGATGCCCCCGCAGCGGGCTTCACGGTGCGTACATATCCCAATTCGCCACGGGCAAACAAGCGGCCGCTTTGCCATGTCGGCGTGATCGTCACAGACCATGCGCTACTGCCCGGCCCGAACAGCAGACTGGTTGACTGGCAGTCCGGCATCGCACCACAGGACCCGCCGCTGCTCTTCAAATACTCGGCACGTGTGGCAAGCGACCATTCGGAATCGAATCCAACCTTGGCGAGCAGCGCCGCTCCATAGGCTTTCGCCGAGCGATCCAGCCCCAGCGACTCATCCCGCTTCACCTCGCTGTACTGCAGATAAGGCGTGAGCGTCAGCGCGCCTTGCGTATGGCTGTAGATCAAATTGAAGATGCTTCCGTTGTTCTGCACGAGTGGCGTAGCCGCAGAAGATTCATGGCTGCGCGAGAGCGCCCCAGCGCCCACCAGGGTCACCGTATTCGAGGTGTCGAACGCATAGGACAACGATCCGGAAACCCAGTTGTACTTGCCCGAATAGAAACCGTCGTTGATGGACACGGCAGCATTCACTACATCGGCGCTGTAGTTCACCTGCACGCCGCGACTGATCGCAGGTTCTTGATTCCAGAGCAGCCCACGCTGAATGTTCATATTTTGGAAAGTGAAAGTAGACTCTGCACCAACCAGCGTCGGCAAAGCCCCTGCCATCACACTCAACTGCGAATTCAAAACCACTTTTGCATAAGCCACCGGCAAAACACCATACAAATCGTCCGTGGCCTTGCGCGCCCTTATATACGCAGAGCCCAAGGCAGGCAGCGAATAGGCACCCGCCTGCGCATAGAACTGCAGCGGCCCATCGATAGTCTGCAGTTCGAACTGCGCGTTGCTCAAGTCTCCACGTCCACGCGAACCATCGGTGGAATGGCTTTGCACCAAACCCAGTGCACTCAGCTGACCCGACATATAAACGTGCCCCAACACTCCACCATCAAACGACAGTGGATCGCCCGCCGGTTGCAGCGGCCCCACATAACCCGGCGATGCCAGCGGATCGGCAAACGCCGCCGTCGCACCCAGCAGCGCAGCGCAAGCTGCTGTGCATCGAATCCCCCATTTCGCCGACTGCAACGCCAGCAATTCAAAGCGTCTGCTCATCCTTATCCTCCCGATGTCATTGAATGAAAAGCGAGCGTAACGATAGAACCTGGCGTATTCATGCCATGCAGAGCTTCACGTCGTACGTATAAAGAATGGATAAAGATGGCAAAAAAACGCGCTGCAGATAATCTCTGTCAGCGCGCATTTGAAAGAAATGGACTCAGTTCAGGGTGTCACTCCACAATCGTCAACTTAGCCACCGACAGCGCCAGCCATTTCGTGCCATGGCGCGGGAAGTTCACTTGGGCGCGCGCGTCGTCGCCCGTGCCTTCGATGGCGAGCACCTTGCCTTCGCCAAACTTGTTATGGAACACCGCCGTGCCTGCACTCAAGCCGTGCGATGGTTTGGTCTTCTGTACGGGCACTGGCGGGCTTGCGAAGGTTTCTGATTTGGCCGCGCCATATCCGCCACCACCACCATAGCCCCCGCGCCCTGCAACGCGGTTGCCATAGGCGGCATCGGGGTTGTAGGTGCCAAAGCCCTGCTGCTTGGGAGTGAGCCACTTGAGCGCGCTCTCGGGCAGCTCGTCGAAGAAGCGGCTCTTGATGTGATAACGCGTCTGACCGTGCAGCATCCGCGTCTGTGAATGGCTCAGGTACAGGCGCTTGCGGGCACGCGTGATGGCCACGTACATGAGGCGGCGTTCTTCTTCGAGACCATCACGGTCGCTCATCGAGTTCTCATGCGGAAACAAGCCCTCTTCCATGCCGCCGATGAACACGCAGTCGAACTCCAGCCCCTTGCTCGCGTGCACCGTCATGAGCTGCACCGCGTCCTGGCCGGCCTGCGCCTGGTTGTCGCCTGCTTCCAGCGCCGCGTGGGTGAGGAAGGCCGCCAGCGGCGACAGCGTTTCGCCGGTGTCGGCATCGACCACGCCCGGCGTGGTGCTCGTGAGCGGCTCGTCGCTGCGCGGCAGATCGGGATCGATGCCCTGGCTGGCCGGGCTTTGCGTGAGCGGTTGGCCCAGCTCGTCAAGCGGCAGCGCGACCGCATCGCGGCCAAAGCCTTCCTGCGTGACGAAGCTCTCCGCCGCGTTGACCAGTTCCTCCAGATTCTCGATGCGATCCGCGCCTTCTTTTTCGTTGCGGTAATGTTCGATCAGTCCACTCGATTCGAGCATCTGCGTGATGATGCCGCGCAGGTTCATGCCATGCGTCTGCTCGCGCAGCACGTCGAGCATGGCCACGAAAGCGCTCAGATTCGCACCGGCCTTGCCGGACACCGCGCTCACCGCGTCATGCAACGAGCACCCGGTCGCGCGTGCCGCGTCCTGCAGCGATTCAATCGAACGTGCGCCGATGCCGCGCGGCGGAAAATTCACCACGCGCAGAAAGCTGTTGTCGTCGTTCGCGTTCTCGAGAAGGCGCAGATACGCCAGTGCGTGCTTGATTTCGGCACGTTCGAAAAAGCGCAAACCGCCATACACGCGGTACGGCACCGACGCGTTGAACAGTGCCGATTCGATCACCCGGCTCTGTGCATTGCTGCGGTAGAGAATCGCGATTTCGCGGCGCTCGTGACCGTCGTTCTTCACGAGCTGCTTGATCTCGTCGACCATCCATTGCGCTTCGGCCAGATCGCTGTTGGCCTCGTACACCCGCACCGGCTCGCCCGGTCCCTGCGTGGTGCGCAGGTTCTTGCCGAGACGCCGGCTGTTGTGCGAGATGAGTTCATTGGCCGAGTCGAGAATGTTGCTGTAGGAGCGGTAGTTCTGCTCGAGCTTGATCTGGTGCTTGACATCGAACTCGCGCACGAAGTCGGCCATGTTGCCGACACGCGCACCGCGAAACGCGTAGATGCTCTGGTCGTCGTCACCCACCGCGATCAAGCTGCCGCTGGTACGCATCGCCCCGCCCACCATGTCGCCTGCGATCTGCTTGAGCCAGGCGTACTGCAGGCGGTTCGTGTCCTGGAACTCGTCCACCAAAATGTGCTGAAAGCGCCGTTGGTAGTGCTCTCGCACGGGATCGTTGTCGCGCAGCAGCTCGAACGAACGCAGCATCAGCTCACCGAAATCCACCACGCCTTCGCGCTGGCACTGGTCTTCGTAGAGCTGGTAGAGCTCGACCTTTTTGCGGCTGTCCGCGTCATGCGTGGGCACGTCGCCGGGACGCATGCCCTCTTCCTTGCAGTTGGCGATGTAGTAGGCCAGTTGCTTGGGCGGAAAACGTTCCTCATCCACACTGAACTGCTTGCACAGCCGTTTGATGGCCGAGAGCTGATCCTGCGTATCGAGAATCTGGAAGGTCTGCGGCAAACCCGCAAGCTTGTGATGCGCTCGCAGCAACCGGTTGCACAGGCCGTGGAAAGTACCGATCCACATGCCGCGCACATTCACCGGCAGCATCGCAGTCAGACGCGCGATCATTTCCTTGGCGGCCTTGTTGGTGAAGGTCACAGCCAGAATACCGCCCGGCGTTGCGTAACCGTTCTGCAGCAGCCAGGCGATGCGCGTGGTGAGCACGCGCGTCTTGCCCGAACCCGCGCCGGCCAGAATCAGCGCGTGGCCTGCGGGCAGGGTGACGGCGGCAAGCTGCTCGTCATTGAGCCCCTGAAGCAGCGGTGAGGCGCCATTGCGCGCAGCGGCCGACGGCTCGTCGAACAAACCGGGAGGTGGCGCAGAAAACATGTCTTGTGGAAGCATCCCTCCATTGTAAAAAGCCCTGCTCCCCGCTGGAGGTTCACAGCACTGTTCAGAGAGGTGAATAGCCACACACTCACATGCGACATTCCACAGCCCTCGAAATCTCTTTAGAATTAATCACCGGGCCCAAGATTTTCTTGGCCCGGTTTTTTGTGCCCGGAACATTGCGTTCGGCTTGCACGACTACCGGTTGCCAGACCAAGCGCCCATTTCTGAAATGAACTGTTAGGAGCTTGGACTCATGGAAATCTTCGACTACGACAACATCCTGCTGTTGCCCCGCAAGTGCCGCGTGGAAAGCCGCTCGGAATGCGACACCAGCGTGCAACTCGGTGAACGCACCTTCCGCCTGCCGGCCGTGCCCGCCAACATGAAAACCGTGGTGGATGAGCGCATCTGCACCTGGCTCGCCGAAAACGGCTACTTCTACGTGATGCACCGCTTCGATCTGGACAATGTCCAATTCGTCAAGGACATGCAAGGCAAGGGCACTTTCGCCTCGATCTCGCTCGGCGTGAAGCAACCAGACTACGACACCGTTGACCGCTTCGTGGCGGAAGGCCTGTGCCCCGAATACATCACCATCGACATCGCCCACGGCCATGCCGACAGCGTGAAGAACATGATCGGCTACCTCAAGAAACACCTGCCCAAGGCCTTCGTGATCGCCGGCAACGTGGGCACGCCCGAAGCCATCATCGACCTCGAAAACTGGGGCGCCGACGCGACCAAGGTCGGCATCGGCCCGGGCAAGGTCTGTATCACCAAGCTCAAGACCGGCTTCGGCACGGGCGGCTGGCAGCTCTCCGCGCTCAAGTGGTGCGCACGCGTGGCGACCAAGCCCATCATTGCCGACGGCGGCATCCGCAGCCATGGAGACATCGCCAAGAGCATCCGTTTCGGCGCCAGCATGGTGATGATCGGTTCGCTGTTTGCAGGCCACGAAGAATCACCGGGCAACACCGTGGAAGTGGACGGCCAGCTGTTCAAGGAATACTACGGCTCGGCAAGCGACTTCAACAAAGGCGAGTACAAGCACGTCGAAGGCAAGCGCATTCTCGAACCCGTCAAGGGCAAGCTCGCCGATACGCTGATCGAGATGGAGCAAGACGTGCAATCGTCGATCAGCTACTCCGGTGGCAAGAAGCTCATGGACATCCGCAAGGTGAACTACGTGATCCTCGGCGGCGACAACGCTGGCGAACATCTGTTGATGTGATCGGCGTGAAATTTCTCGGGGAAATTTCCACTTTTCCCGAGAGCGCTCACAATTTGGTGCATAATAGCGGCTTCGGCAAATTGCTGAACGCTAAGGGCTCTTAGCTCAGTTGGTAGAGCAGCGGACTCTTAATCCGTTGGTCGAGTGTTCGAATCACTCAGGGCCCACCAAGATAAGCAAACCCGCTGCAACTTCACGGTTGCAGCGGGTTTTGTCTTCAAGACGAAGCGTTCTCACATCGCCGCAAAACCCTTGATGATCGAGTGAATTTCTGCTGTTCTGCAGACCTTCCATTTCGATGTATAATTCAAGGCTTCGGTTTTCAGACATCGTCTTTTCGACAGGCTGATCACCCAAGGGCTCTTAGCTCAGTTGGTAGAGCAGCGGACTCTTAATCCGTTGGTCGAGTGTTCGAATCACTCAGGGCCCACCAAGACAGCGACGCGCTGCAATCTCACGGTTGCAGCGCGTTTTCGCTTATGCGCTCACTACACAATCCAGCCCCAGCATTGTTCAACAATCCCTATGGATTCCCCCATTGGCACGGGACGAGCGTCATGCGCCAATCGGAGCTTTGTCTTTTTGCTCAAAGCTCCAGCGACATGCGCACTCACAACTCCATCTTCTCCTCCATCACTCTGGCCGCAACTCTGGCACTCTGCACCCTGTCCGCACAAGCGGCCGACTACCCGGCCAAGCCCGTCGAGCTGATCGCATCCGCCGCCGCCGGTGGCGGCACCGACAACATGGCACGCGCTTTCACCGAAGCCGCGCGCAAGCATTTCTCGCAGCCCATCGTCGTGGTGAATCGTCCCGGCGCGGCCAGCTCGATCGGTTTCACCGAAGTCGCCAACGCCAAGCCTGATGGTTACAAGCTCGGCATCATCACCGTGAACCTGGCGATTCTGCCCGCACTCAACCTGACCAAGGTAACCGTCGAGGACTACATCTACATCGCACGGCTGAACAACGATCCGTCCGCCATCACCGTGCGTGCGGATGCCCCCTGGAAAACCATCGAGGACTTCCTCGCCGAAGCCCGCAAGAACCCCGGCAAGCTGCAGGTGGGCAACGCCGGCATCGGCGACGCGTGGCACGTGGCCGCACTCGCTCTGGAAGAAAAAACCAAGACCAGCTTCAACCACGTGCCCTACCAAGGCGGCAACCCCGCAGTACTGAGCCTGCTCGGCGGACATGTGGATGCCGTCACCGTGAGCCCCGGCGAAGTGGCGCAGCATGTGGCAGCGGGAAAATTGCGCATGCTGGCCGTGATGGCCGATCAACGCATGCCCGGCGTGTTCGCGCAGACACCGACGTTCAAGGAACGCGGCATTGATCTGACCGTAGGCGCGTGGCGCGGCCTCGTCGCGCCGAAGGGTACGCCGGATGCCGTCGTGAAGACCCTCAAGGACATGGCTCGCAAGGCCGGCAATGAAGCAAGCTTTCGCGAAACATTGGAGAAGACCAACCTCGGCTACTCATATGGGGAGGGCGACGTGTTCCTCAAGCAGATCCTCGGCGACCGCGAAATGTTCAAGGGCATTCTCGCCAAGCTCGACGTGAACAAGTGAGGGCACGACCGTGACTGTGAACATGACATCCCAGGCGCAGCGCATGCAGGACATACTATTGCGCGGCGAGATGCTGCAGGCGCCCGGTGCGCCTGATGTACTGACCGCACGCCTCGTTGAACACGCGGGCTTCAACGCCATCTACATGACCGGCTTCGGCGCGACGGCGAGCACGTTGGGTGTGCCCGACATCGGCCTGATGACGCAGACCGAAATGCTCACACAGGCCCGCAACATGGTGCGCGTGACAAACATCCCGATCATCGCCGACGCGGATGCAGGCTACGGCGGCATCAGCAACATCGAGCGCACGGTGGTGGAGTACGCCAACTCGGGCGTCGCCGCGATCCATCTCGAAGATCAGGTCGCCCCCAAACGCTGCGGGCAGATGGCGGGCATTCGCCTGCTGAGCGTCGGCGAGAGCGTCAAGCGCTTGAAGTGCGCGGTGCAGGTGCGCGGCAACCATCCGCTGCAGATCATCGGCCGCACCGACGCGCTCGGCGTGGACGGCATCGATGCCGCCATCAACCGCGCCAAGGCCTATCAGGACGCAGGCGTGGACCTCGCATTCGTCGATGGCGTGAAAACCATCGCGCAGGTCGAGCAGATCGCCGCGCGCCTCGATGGACGCAAGGTGATCTCCGTCGTCGAAGGCAACGAAACCACGGTGCTGTCTGTCGAACAACTACGCGCGATGGGCTTTTCAGTAGTGCTGTATGCGGTGACCACGCTGTTTGCCGCTGCGAAGACCTCGCTCGACGTGCTGCAACAGCTCAAGCAATCGGGTTCCACACAGGCCGATGCACAGAAGATGATGGGCTATACCGACTTCGTGAAGATCGTCGGTATCGACAAGCATCAGAAGCTCGACGAAACGTTTGGAGGCGATTGATTTCGCCTTGAGTTGATCCTGCCAAAGCAACGATTGGCACAGCTGCCAAGAGTCAAGGGCCAGCACTTAGAATTGCGCTCAAAGGCAAGCGCTCGGGGACGCTGCCCAGGGCCAGACCCATCACAACTCCAAGGGGGAGCCGTGCCACTATTGAACTTGTCTTGCGTGAACTGCTCTGCGCCGCTGCAGATCACGGACGATGTCGACCGATTCGCTTGCTCGTATTGCGGGTCATCCCAGAGAGTCGAGCGCAAAGGAGGCGTGGTTTCGCTGCGACGTGTGGAGGACGCCATTCGGGCCGTACAACGCGGCACGGATCGCACTGCTGCTGAGCTCGCGGTTCCTCGCCTTGGCAAGGAACTGGATCAGCTCAGTTCTTTGCGTCATCAATCGCTGGCAGCCGAGAAAGCGAAAATGCAGAGTGCTCGCAGCGGCCGCAGGTCACTCACTCTACTGACGTTTGTTGTGGTGTTCTTTGGTGGCTTGATGCTGATTGGCTTTACATCGGAACACTCCAAGCTACTCGGAGTCTTTAGCATCGTGTGGTGCATCGCCATCTTTGCCATCCCTACGTTTGTCTTCAAGACCATCAAACTACCAAAAGACAACTCTAGAAAAATCGCATCGGATATCGATGCACGGGCCGCCAAAGTCGAGGAACATCTACGGGCCAATCGGAAAATTCTTGATGAACTCCCGGTGTGAGCCTCCTGCCATCATTCCTCTCCGAAGTTCGTTGTGCGTCCATGAAAAAGCGCCCTGACCACTACTGATCAGGACGCATTTCACGCAATCAACCCCGTCGCTGGACCACTTTCTCAGCGCGGCAGTTCGCTCGTACCCATCAGGAACTCGTCCACAGCACGTGCCGCCTGACGGCCTTCGCGGATGGCCCAGACGACGAGTGATTGGCCACGGCGCATGTCGCCCGCAGCAAACACCTTGTCCACGCTGGTCGCGTAGCCACCCATGAAATCGGTGCTGGCGCGGGCATTGCCTCGGCCATCCTTTTCCACGCCGAAGGCTTCGAGCACAGCGGCGACCGGGCTCACGAAGCCCATGGCCAACAGCACCAGATCGGCCTTCAGGATTTGCTCGGTGCCGGGCACCTCGACCATCTTGCCGTCCTTCATTTCGATGCGAACGGTCTTGAGCGCGGTGATCTTGCCCTTTTCACCGATGAATTCCTTCGTGGCGATGGCGAATTCGCGCTCGCAGCCTTCTTCATGGCTCGACGAGGTGCGCAGCTTGGTGGGCCAGTAAGGCCATACCAGCGGCTTGTTTTCTTGCTCGGGCGGCATGGGCATCAGCTCGAACTGCGTGACGCTGACAGCGCCATGGCGGTTCGACGTGCCCACGCAATCCGAGCCCGTATCGCCGCCGCCGATCACGATGACGTGCTTGCCGTCGGCGCGCAGTTGGCCCTTGAGCTTGTCGCCAGCGTTGATCTTGTTTTGCTGCGGCAAGAATTCCATCGCGAAATGGATGCCATCCAGATCACGACCCGGCACGGGCAGATCACGCGACTGCTCAGCGCCACCGGTCAGCAGCACGGCGTCGAACTCTTTCTGCAACTCTTCAGGCGTGACCGTTTCCTTGGCCCAGTTGGTGACCTTGGAGCCCTTGCCCAGACCATCCTTGGCAGCACCGACGAACACGCTGGTGCGGATCTTCACGCCCTCCGCTTCGAGCTGTACAGCGCGGCGATCGATATGCGACTTTTCCATCTTGAAGTCGGGGATGCCGTAGCGCAGCAGGCCGCCGATGCGGTCATTCTTTTCGAACAGCGTCACATCGTGACCGACACGTGCCAGTTGCTGTGCCGCCGCCATGCCCGCAGGGCCTGCGCCGATCACGGCAACCTTCTTGCCGGTCTTGTGCTTGGGCAGCATGGGCTTGACCCAGCCTTCTTCCCAAGCGCGGTCGATGATGGCGTGCTCGATCGACTTGATGCCGATCGGGTCGTCATTGATGTTCAGCGTGCAGGCTGCCTCGCAAGGTGCGGGGCAGATGCGGCCGGTGAATTCCGGGAAGTTGTTGGTACTGTGCAGCACCGTGATCGCGCTCTTCCAGTCCTGGTGATAAACGAGATCGTTGAAGTCCGGAATGATGTTGTTGACCGGGCAGCCGTTGTTGCAGAACGGCGTGCCGCAGTCCATGCAGCGCGCGCCCTGTATCTTGGCTTGTTCATCATTGAGGGCAATGACGAATTCCTTGTAGTTCTTCAAGCGCTTGTCGACGGGCTCGTAGCCCTCATCGATGCGCTCATATTCCATGAAGCCTGTGGTCTTTCCCATGATCGTGGTGTCCTTGAATTTATGAATGAATGTGCTTTTTTTGCGACGTCAACGTTGAACGCTTCAGAACGCTTATTTCGCAGGAGCCACTTCCTTCTTTGCCTTGGAAGCAACGGCGGGCGTGCCCTGCTCTTCCAGCACTTTTCGTTCATAAATTTCCGACAGCGCGCGCTTGTATTCGGTCGGGAACACCTTCACGAATTTGCTGCGCGACGCGGCCCAGTTGTCCAGCAATTCGCGGGCACGGCGGCTGCCGGTCCAGCGGGCATGGTCTTCCAGCAGCTTCTTGAGCTGGGCTTCATCGGTCTGGTCACGGTGCCAGATGCCACGCGCGACGGTCGCTGTCTGCTCTTCGGCAGGCAGGATGCGCTCGAGCGAAACCATTGACATGTTGCAGCGCGAGTCGAACTGGCCGTCTTCGTCGTAAACATAGGCGACGCCGCCGCTCATGCCCGCCGCGAAGTTGCGGCCGGTCTTGCCGAGCACCGCCACGGTACCGCCGGTCATGTATTCGCAGCCGTGGTCACCCACGCCTTCGACCACGGCCGTCGCACCCGACAGGCGCACTGCGAAACGCTCGCCAGCCACGCCGGCGAAGAACGCCTCGCCGCGCGTTGCGCCGAACATCACGGTGTTGCCAACGATGGTGTTCTGCGTAGTGGAGCCACGGAACTCGTGGCTTGGGCGCACGACGATGCGGCCGCCCGACAAGCCCTTGCCAGTGTAGTCATTGGCTTCGCCGCTGACATTCAACGTGATGCCCTTGCACAGGAACGCGCCGAACGATTGACCGCCCGTGCCTTCGAAGTGCACGCGGATGGTGTCATCGGGCAAGCCTTCTGGGTGCACCTTGGTGACCGCGCCCGACAGCATCGCTCCGACGGAACGGTTCACATTGCGCGCCACTTCCATGATGCGCACGCTCTCACCGTTGTTGATGGCGGGCTGGCAGCGCTCGATCAGCTTCACATCAAGTGCCGATTCCAGCTTGTGGTCCTGCTTGTCGACGTGGAAACGGGCCACGTCGGCTGGCACGATGGGCTGGGCAAACAGTCGGGCGAAATCAAGGCCCTGAGCCTTCCAGTGCTCCACGCCCTTGCGGGTATCGAGCAGGTCTGCGCGGCCAATCAGATCGTCGAACTTGCGAATGCCAAGCTGCGCCATGATCTGGCGGACTTCTTCAGCGATGAAGAAGAAATAGTTCACCACATGCTCGGGCTTGCCGCTGAACTTCTTGCGCAGCGTCGGGTCTTGCGTAGCCACGCCGACCGGGCAGGTATTGAGGTGGCACTTGCGCATCATGATGCAGCCTTCAACGACCAGCGGAGCGGTCGCGAAGCCGAACTCGTCAGCACCCAGCAGAGCGCCGATCACCACATCACGGCCGGTCTTCATCTGGCCATCGGCCTGCACGCGGATACGGCCACGCAGGCGGTTCAGAACCAGCGTCTGCTGTGTTTCAGCCAGACCGATTTCCCAAGGTGAGCCCGCATGCTTGATCGACGACCAAGGCGATGCGCCCGTGCCGCCGTCGTGGCCGGCGATCACCACGTGATCGCTCTTGCACTTGGCAACGCCAGCGGCAATCGTGCCCACGCCGACTTCGGAGACCAGCTTCACGGAGATGTCCGCGTGCGGTGCTACGTTCTTCAGATCGTGGATCAGCTGCGCCAAGTCTTCGATCGAATAGATGTCATGGTGCGGCGGTGGCGAGATCAGGCCCACCCCCGGCACCGAGTAGCGCTGCATGCCGATGTATTCGGTGACCTTACCGCCTGGCAGTTGACCACCTTCACCAGGCTTCGCGCCCTGTGCCATCTTGATCTGGATTTGATCGGATGACACAAGGTATTCCGCCGTCACACCGAAGCGGCCCGAAGCGACCTGCTTGATTTTGGAGCGCAGCGAATCACCCTCGCGCAGCTCGATGTCGGACTCGACCTGAGCGCTGCCGATGACGGAGGCCAGCGTCTCGCCCTTCTTGATCGGGATGCCCTTCAATTCGTTGCGATAGCGCTTGGGATCTTCGCCGCCTTCGCCCGTGTTGCTCTTGCCGCCGATGCGGTTCATAGCGACAGCCAGCGTAGCGTGCGCTTCGGTGGAGATCGAGCCCAGCGACATCGCGCCAGTGGCGAAACGCTTGACGATCTCGGCAGCGGTTTCGACTTCCTCGACGGCGATCGCCTTCGCGGGATCAACCTTGAACTCGAACAGACCGCGCAGCGTCATGTGGCGCTTGCTCTGGTCGTTGATGAGCTGTGCGTATTCCTTGTACGTGCTCCAGTTGTTGGAGCGTGTGGAATGCTGCAGCTTGGCAATCGCGTCGGGGCTCCACATGTGCTCTTCACCGCGCGCACGCCAGGCGTACTCGCCGCCGGTCTCGAGCATGGTTTCCAGCACTGGATCATCGCTGAACGCCGCCACGTGGTTGCGGATGGCTTCTTCAGCCACTTCGAACACGCCGATGCCTTCCACGCGGCTGGCGGTGCCGGTGAAGTACTTGTTGACGGTCTCGCTGTTCAGGCCCACCACTTCGAACAACTGCGCGCCGCAGTAGCTCATGTAGGTGCTCACGCCCATCTTGGACATGATCTTGGAGAGGCCCTTGCCCACGGCCTTCACGTAGTTGTAGATGGCCTTGTCGGCAGACAGCTCGCCCGACATGTCCTTGTGCAGCTCGGCCAGAGTTTCCAACGCGAGGTAGGGATGAACGGCTTCCGCGCCGTAGCCAGCCAGCACGCCGAAGTGATGCACTTCACGCGCGCTGCCGGTTTCGACCACCAGACCGGCGGTCGTGCGCAGACCTTCGCTCACCAGATGCTGGTGGATGGCTGACAGCGCCAGCAGCGCGGGGATCGCCACTTGCGTAGCCGAGATGTTGCGGTCGCTGATGATCAGGATGTTCGCGCCACCCTTGATCTCGTCCACAGCCTGCGCGCACAGCGACGCGAGCTTGGCTTCCACGCCTTCCTTGCCCCACGACAGCGGATAGGTGATGTCGATGGTCGCGCTCTTGAACTTGCCATGCGTGTACTTTTCGATCTCGCGCAGCTTGGTCATGCCCTTGAAGTCGAGGATCGGCTGATGCAACTCGAGGCGCATCGGTGGGTTCACCTGATTGATGTCCAGCAGGTTGGGCTTGGGGCCCACGAAGGACACCAGCGACATCACGATGGCTTCGCGAATCGGGTCGATCGGCGGGTTGGTCACCTGCGCGAACATCTGGCGGAAATAGTTGTAGAGAGGCTTGTTCTTGTCGGACAGCACGGCCAGCGGGCTGTCGTTGCCCATGGAGCCTATGCCTTCTTCGCCGTTCTTGGCCATCGGAGCCAGCAGGAATTTGATGTCTTCCTGCGTGAAACCGAAGGCTTGCTGGCGCTCAAGCAGCGGCAGCGCGGAGACGGGCTGCTGCACATCGGCAGGCACGTTCACCTCGTCGAGCTTGATGCGCAGGTTTTCAATCCACTGCTTGTAGGGCTTGGTGTTGACGACGTTGGCCTTGAGTTCGTCGTCTTCAATCAGGCGACCCTGCTCCAAATCGATCAGCAGCATCTTGCCGGGTTGCAGACGCCACTTGCGCACGATCTTGCTGTCGGGCACGGGCAGCACGCCCGCTTCAGAAGCGAGGATCACGAGGTCGTCATCGGTCACGACATAGCGCGATGGGCGCAGGCCGTTGCGGTCGAGCGTGGCGCCGATCTGGCGGCCATCGGTGAATACGATGGAGGCCGGGCCATCCCATGGCTCGATCATCGCGGCGTGGTATTCATAGAAGGCGCGGCGGCGCTCGTCCATCGACTCGTGCTGTTCCCATGGCTCGGGAATCATCATCATCACGGCCTGGCTGATCGGGTAGCCAGCCATGGTCAGCAACTCGAGGCAGTTGTCGAACGTGGCGGTGTCGGACTGGTTGGCGAAGCTGATGGGATAGAGCTTCTTCAGATCATCGGCCAGCACGGGCGACGCCATCACACCTTCGCGCGCCAGCATCCAATTGTAGTTGCCGCGCACGGTGTTGATTTCACCGTTGTGCGCCACATAGCGGTACGGGTGAGCCAGCGGCCATTCCGGGAAGGTGTTGGTCGAGAAACGTTGATGCACCAGACCGATGGCGGAGACGCAGCGCTCGTCCGACAGGTCCTTGTAGTACACGCCCACCTGGTCGGCCAGCAGCAGGCCCTTGTAGACCACGGTGCGGCTGCTCATGCTGGGAACGTAGTATTCCTTGCTGTGCTTGAGCTTGAGGTTTTGGATCGCAGCGGAGGCCGTCTTGCGGATCACGTACAGCTTGCGCTCGAGCGCGTCCTGCACGATCACGTCGGCACCACGGCCGATGAAGACCTGCCGCAGGATGGGTTCTTTCTCTTGCACGGTGGGCGACATCGGCATGTCGCGGTTCACCGGCACATCGCGCCAGCCGAGCAGCACCTGGCCTTCGGCCTTGATCGCGCGCTCCATCTCCTGCTGGCAGGCGAGGCGCGATGCGTGTTCCTTGGGCAGGAAAATCATGCCGACGCCGTATTCGCCGAGCGGTGGCAGTTCCACGCCCTGCTTGGCCATCTCTTCGCGGTAGAGTTGGTCGGGGATCTGGATCAGGATACCTGCGCCGTCGCCCATGAGCTTGTCGGCGCCGACGGCACCGCGATGGTCAAGGTTTTCCAGAATCTTGAGCGCGCCTGTCACGATGTCGTGACGCTTCTGGCCCTTGATGTGGGCCACAAAGCCCAAGCCGCACGCATCGTGCTCATTGGACTTCGAATACAAACCGTGCTCTTGCAAGTGCTGGATTTCTGCTGCCGTAGTCATGGCGCTCTTCCTCAATTTATCGCGGGGAAGGCAAGAGTAGTGCATTGCAACAATTTCACGCAAGTACTTTAATTGGGGTCAGAACACAAATTAAAAAATCACTTTTTTGGTGCGTATTAATTAGGGACATATCAAATCAACTAGCGGTAAGTCATTGAATATCAACCGCTTGAATCAAATTTCTCAGCCCGGATCTTTGGCACTGGCGGGCCTTCCGGCACGCGCCTTCACCACGCGGCGCGGTGTGGACTGTTGCAAAGAAGCCAGAAAATCTGCATCACCCAGTGCCCAACCATTGAGCGCGCTGTCGGTGATTGCCATCTGCTCGGCGCGGTTGATGCCCTCGCGCACCAGCGACGCGTAGGCTTCGTCGCGCGCAAATGGCGTGTTGCCGAGCGCCCAATAGAGCGGATGCGGTGTGATCAGCCGGTCCGAGCGCAGGCCAATGTAGTGCCCGTGGCTGGACCAGCGAAAATCGGCAGGGTCATTGCACAGGCCGTCGCGCACCGGGTTCAGATCGAGATAGACCATGCACGGCAGCAGATGGCGCTCGGCCTGCACCAACGTGTTGCGGTAGCGCCCTTCCCACAGCGTGCCGGAGCGCCCGTGCCGCTGATTGAAATAGCGCACGTAGCGCCGCCCCAATGCCTGCATCATCAGCGTGAGCCCCCGCTCAGTCTGCGGCGTGGCGAGCAAATGGAAATGGTTGTCCATGAGCACGTAGGCATGCACCGCGACCTGCTGCGCACGCGCGTATTCGCAGAGCAGCCCCCACATCATCTCGCGGTCCGCCGCATCGAAGAAGATCGGCTGACGGTTGTTCCCCCGCTGGATCACATGGTGCGGATAGCCGGGAAGCGTGAGACGGGGAAGACGGGCCATGGCGGGATGATAGCCGCGCAAGCCGCCCGCCTGTTCGTTGCTCAGGCCACGCCTTGCCACCGCCGTGTCTGCCCCATCAGAAACGGCTGATTGCAGTCCACCACCTCGCGCAGAAACTCCCACAGCGCGCGCACGCGAGCACGCTCGCGGATGTCGCCGGGTGCCGCCATCCAGAAGGTGCGCGTGAGATGAACGTCATCGCCGAGCACGCTCACCAGATCGTCGCACGGTGCCGCCATGAAGCACGGCAGAACGGCAATGCCACGCCCCTCTCGCACCGCATTGAACTGCGCGACCACGCTGGTGCTACGCAGCGGCGTGAAAGCATCGGCCACCATTGACGAGAGATAACGCAGCTCCGGGCTGAATACCAGTTCCTCCACATAGCCGAAGAATCGGTGCGTCTGCAGATCTTCCAACGTGCGGATGGGTGCATGTCGCTCCAGATACGACCGACTGGCGTAGAGCTGCAGCCGGTAGTCCGTGAGCTTGCTGCAGACTTGGCCCGTGTTCTGCGGCCGCTCGATGTTGACCGCCAGATCCGCCTCGCGCTGCGACAGGTTGATGAAGCGCGGCACGATGATCAGCTCGACCTCGATGGCGGGATGGCGGTCGCAGAAATGGCTCAGATGCGGCGACAGAAAGAAGCTGCCAAAGCCTTCGGTCGCGCCAAGCCGCACCTGCCCGGTCAGCGCATGGGTCTCTCCGCCCACCTCCTCGCCAACCAACGCCATCGAGCTCTCCATGCGCTCCACATGTTCGAGCAAGCGATGCCCGGAGGTCGTGAGCACATGGCCCGCAGGCGTGCGCTCGAAGAGCCGCGCGCCGAGTTCCTTCTCAAGCCGGTGCAGCCGGCGCGTCACCGTCGAATGGTCGATCGAAAGACGCCGCGCAGCCTCCTGCGCCGATTGGGCGCGCGCCACTGCGAGGAACAGCCGCAGGTTGTCCCAGTTGATGGCGGCAAGCGACATGGGCCCTCCTATGGGGGTGGTGCAAATTTGCATTCAGCATATGCCAAAACGCCGAATCCATTTGCATTTGTGCTGGATTAGAGTGAGCCGAAGCGCGACGCAAAGCTCGTCGCGGTTGAAGAAGAAAACCTGTTCAAAGGACCAAGGAGACAACATGACAATCGTTCGCGGCGCGATCGCGCTGGCAGCCCTGACCCTGTGCATGGGCGCACAAGCCCAGATTTCCGATGGCGTGGTCAAGATCGGCATCCTGACCGACATGGCTGGCCCCTACTCCGGCATGGGCGGCGCAGGTTCGGTGGTGGCCGCTCGCATGGCCATCGACGAATGCCTGAAGGCCGAGTGCAAGGGCATGAAGATCGAACTGGTGAGCGCCGATCACCAGAACAAGGCCGACATCGCCGCGACCAAGGCTCGCGAATGGCTGGACCGCGACAAGGTCGACGCGATGGCCGACCTGACCAACTCGGCGGGCGCGCTGGCGATTCAGAAGCTCATCAAGGAAAAAGGCGGCATCGCCATGTACAGTGGCCCCGCGACCACGCGTCTGACCGACGAGGACTGCGCGGAGAACGGCTTCCACTGGATGTTCGACACCTACTCCTCGGCCTCGGGCGCTGCGGCAGCGCTGACGCGCGCGGGCGAGAAGAACTGGTTCTTCGTGACGGTGGACTATGCTTTCGGCCACTCGCTCGAAAAGGATGCGACGGACATCATCAAATCCTACGGCGGCAACGTAGTCGGCAGTGTTCGCCATCCGCTCAACGCAAGCGATTTCTCGTCGTTCATCATGCAGGCGCAAAGCTCCAAGGCGCAGGTGATCGGCCTCGCCAACGGCGCGCAGGACACGGTCAACGCGATCAAGGCGGCGCGTGAATTCGGCATCACCGGCAATGGTTCGCAAAAGATTGCCTCGCTGCTGATGTTCCTGACCGACGTGCACTCGCTCGGCCTCAAGCAGGCGCAGGGCCTGATGTTCTCGGAAGGTTTCTACTGGGACATGGATGACAAGACGCGCGGCTTTGCCTCGAACTTCGAAAAGCTGCACAAGGGCTTCAAGCCAACCATGGTGCAGGCCGGCGTGTTCTCCAGCGTGCGCCACTACCTCAAGTCGGTGGCCGCGGCCAAGACCGATGACTGGAAGGTCGTCGCCCAGAAGATGCGCGAGGTCCCCATCGATGACCCGATCATGCGCAACGCCAGCATCCGCCCCGATGGCCGCGTGATCCACGACATGTATTTGTTCCAGGTGAAGACGCCCGCCGAATCCAAAGGCGCATGGGACTACTACAAGACCGTGAGCACCATCCCCGCACAGATCGCCTTCAAGCCGCTGGCGCAATCCGCCTGCCCGCTGGTGAAGAAGTGATCCAATCCATTGCACAAGAGACCAGCATGAGCACACCCACCACCATCCATCATTTCATCAACGGCAAGCCCTACGCCAGCAAGAGCACGGAGTGGCGCGACGTCACCAACCCGGCCACGCAAGAGGTCGTCGCACGCGTGCCGTTCGCAACGCGCGAAGAGGTCAACCTCGCGGTCGCCAACGCGGTGGAGGCCTTCCAGACCTGGCGTGCCACTTCGCTCGGCACGCGCATGCGCGTGATGCTCAAACTGCAGCACCTGATCCGCGAGAACACCGCCGAGCTTGCGGCGCTCATCACACGCGAGCACGGCAAGACCCTGCCCGATGCGGAAGGCGAGGTCGGACGTGGTCTGGAAGTGGTGGAGCACGCCTGCTCGATCACCACGCTGCAGCTCGGCGAAATCGCGGAGAACGCTGCGACCGGCGTTGATGTCTACAACCTCATGCAACCCATCGGCGTGGGCGCGGGTATCACCGCGTTCAACTTCCCGGTGATGCTGCCCTGCTTCATGTTCCCCATGGCGATCGCCTGCGGCAACACCTTCATCCTGAAGCCATCGGAACAGGATCCGAGCTCGACCATGCGCCTTGTCGAACTTGCGCACGAGGCAGGTGTGCCGCCCGGCGTGCTCAACGTCGTTCATGGCGGTGCCGAAGTGGCAGACATGATTTGCGACCACCCCGACATCAAGGCACTGTCCTTCATCGGCTCGACCCATGTCGGCACGCACATCTACCGCCGAGCGTCCGACGCGGGCAAGCGCGTGCAATCCATGATGGGAGCGAAGAACCACTGCGTGGTCATGCCCGATGCACCCAAGGAGCATGCGCTCAACAACTTGCTGGGCTCAGCCTTCGGCGCTGCTGGCCAGCGCTGCATGGCCAACTCGGTGGCAGTGTTCGTCGGCGCGGCCAAGGACTGGCTGCCCGAGCTGGTCGAAAAGTCCAAGGCCATGAAAGTAGGCCCCGGCACCGACCGCAGCGCCGACCTCGGCCCCGTGGTGAACCCCAAGGCCAAGCAGCGCGTGATCGGCCTGATCGACTCCGGCGTGGCGCAAGGAGCGAAGCTGCTGCTCGATGGCCGCGATTGCGTGGTCAAGGGCTACGAGAAGGGCAACTTCGTCGGCCCGACCGTGTTCTCGGAAGTGACCGATCAGATGGACATCTACCAACAGGAAATCTTCGGCCCGGTGCTGAACATCGTCTGTGTGGATACGTTGGAGGACGCCATCGCCTTCATCAACCGCAATCCGAACGGCAATGGCACGTCAATCTTCACATCGAGCGGCTGGGCTGCGCGCAAGTACCAGCACGACATCAACGTGGGACAGGTCGGCATCAACGTGCCGATTCCCGTGCCGGTGGCCTACTTCAGCTTCACCGGTTCACGCGCTTCCAAGCTCGGAGACCTCGGCCCCAACGGCAAGCAGGCCGTGCAGTTCTGGACGCAGACCAAGACCGTGACCGCGCGCTGGTACGAAGAAGGCAGCCGCGCGGAAGGCGTGAACACCACCATCACGATGAAGTGACAGTGAAGTGACTGCGGCGGCCCGCCTCAACATCATCAATCGGCAGCCGCTTCGTTCGCGAGGCCGAAGCGGTGCGCCAACGACTTCTCAAGGCCAAACTCCTGAAGAATCGCCTGCAGTCGCTCCTGCGCGCTGCGCTTCTTCTGGCCAGTGTAGCGGGCCAAAATCAGCTCGTTTTTCATGCTGTGCTCCCAGCCGACCAGCTCGGTCACTGTAACCTGATAACCGCTCGCTTCAAGGTAAAGGCAGCGCAGCACATTGGTGATCTGGCTGCCCAGCTCACGCGTGTGAATAGGATGACGCCACAGCTCGGCCAGCGGCGTGCGTGAGAGCTGCAAGGCCTTGCCTTGGCGAAGGCAAGATGCCACCTCGGCCTGGCAGCAAGGCACGAGCACCATCGCGCGCGCCTTCTTTTCCAAACCAAAAGCAATCGCATCATCGGTCGCCGTGTCGCAGGCGTGCAGCGCGGTGATCACGTCGATCTGCTCGGGCAGCTCCTGCGATTGCGTGGATGCCGCGACCGAGAGGTTGAAGAAACTCATCCGCTCGAAGCCCAACTGCTTGGCCAGTGCTCGTGAGCGCTCCACCAGCTCCGCGCGCCATTCAATGCCGTAGATTTCTCCGCGACCGAGCTGCTTGAAGAACAGGTCGTAGAGGATGAAGCCGAGATACGACTTGCCCGCGCCATGATCGGCCAACGTGGGCGCGTGATCATTCGCAGCCAATTCAGTAAGCACCGGCTCGATGAACTGATAGAGGTGGTAGACCTGCTTGAGCTTGCGGCGCGAGTCCTGGTTGAGCTGGCCTTCACGCGTGAGGATGTGCAGTTCCTTGAGCAGTTCGATGGACTGGCCGGGGCGCAGCTCGGCCAGCACAGCAGCCTTCGCGGCCTCGGCCTTGGATGCGTGTTTTGGAGCGTCCTGCTGGCGTGGCGATTTTGGCTTCGTCGACATGTTGCTCACGCCTTCGCTTGCTGCTGCATATGCGGGCACGCATGGGCACCGACATCGAGCGCATCCCAGCCCTGCTTGCCCAGCTTCTCGAGCACCTCGATGTTGCGCTCAAAGATTTCTTCAGCTTCAGGGAAGGCTTCCACAGCCTTGTCGATGCTTTCCTCGCGCAGCAGATGCAGCGTGGGATACGGCGTGCGATTCGTGCAGTTGCTCACGTCATCCAGATCGGTGCCATCGAACTGGAACTGCGGATGGAACGATGCCACCTGCAGGATGCCGCCGAGATCGAGCGCCTCGATCATGTCGTCGGCCAGCTCCAGAAAATCGTTGAAATCCAGAAAATCCTCGAGGCAATCGGGCGCCATCAGCAGCGTGGTGTCGCGCTTTTCCGCCGAGATTTCGGCAAGCGCCTCAAGTTCGCGGTGCAGATCGTCCGCCAGCTCACGCGCATCGGTCGCATGGCTCACCACATAGTGGATCTGCCCCTTCACATGCACGCCTTTCGCGAACGGGCACAGATTCAAGCCGATGACGGTAAGCGCACGGTCATCCCACCCTTGAAGGGATTGGTCTAAGCGGCAACGATGGTGTCCACCAAAGATTTAGGTGGACACCATGAATGAAGCCAAGAAGAAGACCCGCCGGCGGCACAGCGCCGAGCTCAAGCAGCAGATCATTGCTCAGTGCGCCGAGCCGGGTGCATCGGTGGCCAGCATTGCCTTGTCGTACGGCATCAACGCCAACGTCGTTCACAAGTGGCGCCGCGAAGCGGGTGGCGCGCTGCCTGCACTCCAGGCCCCCGCATTCGTTCCAGTGCCGCTGCCGCCAGCGGCATGTTCACCAGGGCCTGCACTTGCACCAGACATCCGCATCGAGCTGCGCCGTGGCGCCACCACCGTCTCGGTGACCTGGCCATTGGATGCGGCCGACCAGTGCGCCGTGTGGATGCGAGAGCTGCTCAAGTGATCCGGGTTGATGCGCTGTGGCTGGCCACTGAGCCGCTGGACATGAGATCGGGCACCGAGACGGCGCTGGCTCGCGTGGTGTCGGTCTTCGGCGCAGCGCGCCCGCACCACGCCTACCTGTTCGCCAATCGACGCGCCAACCGCATGAAGGTGCTGGTGCACGACGGCATCGGTGTGTGGCTGGCAGCGCGTCGCCTCAACAGCGGCAAGTTCGTCTGGCCGCGTGATGCGGCAAGCACCGCCTCGCTCACCCGAGCCCAGTTCGATGCGCTGGTGCTGGGCCTGCCCTGGCAGCGCCTTGGCAACGGTGGTGTCATCACCGTGGTCTGACTCTGAAGCGCAGACCGGTGCTTGCCAATTGGGGCATGCGCCAATGGTGCGCGTGTGCCAGTGCTGGCACAGTGGATGCCCATGGTGGTCGAGCCTCAATCCCTGCAGAGCCTGAGCGCAGAAGAGCTGCGTGAGCTGACCACGCGCCTCATGACGCAGCTGCGCCACCAGAGCGCGTTGCTGGACAAACTCACGCACGAGAACGCGCTCTTGAAGCGCATGAAGTTCGCAGCTCAATCCGAACGCTTCAACCCCGAACAGAAGAGCCTGCTCGAAGACGAGATCGAGGCCGACCTGGCAGCCGTGGCCACCGAGATCGATGCGCTGCAAGAAGCGCAGGCGCCCGCCAAGGTTGAAGAGAAGAAGGTTCCCAAGCGCGCGCCGCTGCCAGCCAACCTGCCGCGGCGCGAGATCCGCCACGAGCCCGACTCGACCACCTGTGCCTGCGGTTGCCAGATGAAGCGCGTGGGCGAGGACGTGGCCGAGAAGCTGGACTATGTGCCTGGCGTCTTCAGCGTCGAGCGCCACATC
Organism: Diaphorobacter sp. HDW4A; assembly: GCF_011305995.1. GTDB lineage: Bacteria > Pseudomonadota > Gammaproteobacteria > Burkholderiales > Burkholderiaceae_C > Diaphorobacter_A. Next base: position 3,939,979 of record NZ_CP049910.1, read on the forward strand.
CGGGGCAAGTGGGCTTGTGCGAAGTGCGAGACGCTCACCCAAGTCCCCGTCGATCCGCACATCATCGACAAGGGCATCCCCACCACCGGGCTGCTGGCGCAGGTGCTGGTGGCCAAGTACGCCGATCACCTTCCGCTGTACCGCCAGGAAGCGATCTTTGGTCGAGCTGGTCTCGCGATCCCGCGTTCCACGCTCGCTCAGTGGGTGGGCGCGTGTGGCGTGCAGTTGCAGCCACTTGTGGATGCCATGAGAAACGAGCTGCTGCAGCACCGCGTGCTGCATGCCGATGAGACGCCGGTGTCCATGCTCAAGCCGGGCAACGGAAAGACGCACCGGGCCTACCTCTGGGCCTATGCCACGGGTGCCTTCGAGAACACCAAGGTGATCGTCTACGACTTCTGCGAATCACGCTCGGGCGAACATGCCCGGCGCTTCCTGGGCGACTGGAGAGGCAGCCTCACCTGTGACGACTTCAGCGGCTACAAAGCCTTGATCGCCAGCGGCGTGACCGAGGTCGGTTGCCTGGCGCACGCGCGGCGCAAGTTCTTCGATCTGCATGCAGCTAACCAGAGCCAGATCGCCGAGTTCGCGCTGCAGCAGTTCGGTCGGGTCTACGAAATCGAGCGCGAGGTCAAGGAGCTCAGCGCCGATCAGCGCCGGGCCATCCGGCAACAACAAACGAAGCCGCTGCTCGATGCCTTGCACCAGTGGATGCTGCTGCAACGCCAGAAGGTGCCCGAAGGTTCAGCGAGCGCCAAGGCGCTGGACTACAGCCTGCGGCGCTGGGTGGCGTTGACCCGGTTCGTCGACGATGGGCAACTGCCTTTGGACAACAACTGGATCGAGAACCAGATCCGGCCCATTGCCATTGGTCGCAACAACTGGCTCTTCGCTGGCAGCCTGCGCGCGGGCCAACGCGCCGCCGCCGTCATGAGCTTGATCCAGTCAGCGCGCATGAACGGGCATGACCCCTACGCCTACCTGCGCGATGTGATGGCACGTCTGCCCATGCAGCGCGCCAGCCGCATCCATGATCTTTTGCCACATCGCTGGCAGTCCACCACTGCTTCAAATCTGTAGCGGAGGCGACTGCCTCTCCATTGCCGCAATCAGCGGGCAACGGACTTTGCCTCTCCCAGAACTGCAGAGATCGATCAGTTCAGAGAGTACGGCTTCCATTCGGTGCAGGTCTGCAAGCTTGAGTTGAACTTCGGCGAGCTTGGACTCTGCGTGTGTACGGGCTTGAGCGCAGCTCGCACCATCGTCGAGTTGCAGCAACTGCGCGGTCTCATCCAGGCTGAACCCCAGCCGCTTCGCAGTCTTGATGAAATGCAATCGCGATAGGTCATTCTGGTCATATCGCCGAATGCTGCCCTGGGGCCGTTCTGGCTCGGGCATCAGCTCCTTGCGTTGGTAGAACCGTATGGTCTCTACATTGACACCGGCCGCCTTGGCCAGATCACCAATGGTCAAGCCGGGGTGGGCATGCGGAAGAGGAAGGCTCATGGTGCTTGACTCCGTACCAATGTACGGGACTAAGCTTAAGCCATGTCAACAAAATCTACAGACATTTCTGCCCGTGCCACTGGCGGTGGAAAGGCCTTGATCGCGGGTGGCCTGTCCGCGCTCCTTGCGTCCGCCTGCTGCCTTGGCCCTCTGGTGCTGATCATGCTGGGCATCTCTGGAGCATGGATCAGCACGTTGACGCTGCTGGAGCCGTACCAACCACTGTTCATTGGTGCAGCCACTATCGCCTTGATCTTTGCGGCGCGCCGGATATGGCGCCCGGTTGTGGCCTGTGAAGCGGGACAGGTATGTCAGCGGCCGATGGTCAGCCTCTCCTACAAGGTGCTGTTTGCCCTGGTGACCCTGTTGCTGGTGGCCGCGCTGGTGTTCCCCCTGTTCGCCCACTGGTTCTACTGATGAAAGGCTCCGACATGAAGCGGTTGATCATGACCACTGCAGCACTCTTGCTGCTGACGCCCGGCTGGGCTGCCCAACAAAGCGTCACTCTGTCGGTGCCCGGCATGAGTTGTGCCACTTGCCCCATCACGGTGAAGAAGGCACTGACCCAGATCGACGGAGTCATTGGCGTCAAATCCAACCTGGCCAAACGAGAGACCACGGTGGTCTTTGATGACACCAAGGTCAAGGTGGACGTGCTGACCAAGGCCACCACGGAAGCTGGATTCCCGTCATCTGTTGCCCCGGCAAAGCCGTAATGGATTTGATCTTGGACTCTGTTCTGACGTGCCCTGAGTGTGGGCATGCCAAGAACGAAACAATGCCGACGGACGCGTGCCAATGGTTCTACGAGTGCGAAAGTTGCCACACGGTCTTGCGCCCAAAACCGGGCCATTGTTGTGTGTTCTGCTCGTTCGGTTCGGTGCCGTGCCCTCCAATCCAGGCCGGTGGCGACGAAGCTTGCTGCGGCTCCAAAACGTAGGGGTCACTCCACCTCTGCGACTTCCAGCGGTAGATCAGGGTGGGGTGCCCGGACGCTTACCGATGACGGCCTTTTCAAGCCATTGGACGGTGTCGGCCACCACTTGGCCGTCGCGCACTGCGAGCGCTGAATCTGTGGGGGACGCGGAAGTGTTCTCTTCGGACATGGATGTATTTCGTGGGATCTGAGGGGCAGTATTTTAGGCCCCCGCCCTTTTTGCATCCGCTGGCGGGTCTTGCGCTTCAAGCGCTGAGCAGCCGCGAACCCGTCAGCCGCTCGTGCTCGCGCCCGGCATAGCGGTCGGTCATGCCCGCAATGAAATCCGCCACCACGCGCGCGCGTTTGAGTTCATCACCCGCCAGCGCCTGCGCTGCCTGCGCGGGCGGCATCTCGGACGGGGTCTGCAGGTAGATCGCGAACAGCTCGCGGATCACCTGCTGCGCAAGCGCCATGGTGTCCATCACCTGCGCATGGCGGTACAGCTCGCGAAACAGAAACTGCTTGAGCGCCAGCGACTCGGCACACATCTGCGCCGAAAACTGCACCAGCGCGGGCGCACGGCGCACATCGTCCACACTGTCTGGAGCGTGTCCGGCAATCGCGCGCGAGGTCGCGTTGATCACGTCGTAGACCTGATCACTGAGCATGCGGCGAATGGTTTCGTTGAGCAATCGGCGCTGACCGGATTCGGCCTGCAATTGAGGATGGGCGGCGAGCGCCTGCAGTCTGTAGCGCTCGAACAAAGGCACGGAGCACAGCTGCTCCATGCTGATGAGTCCCGAGCGCACACCATCATCCACATCGTGCGCGTTGTAGGCGATTTCGTCGGCGAGGTTGCAGAGCTGCGCCTCCAGACTGGGCTGCCAGCCGCGCAGAAAGCGCTCGCCGACGCCATGCGGCTCGCGCTGCTCGATGAGCTCGGCATTGCGCCGCGAACAGTGCTTGAGAATGCCCTCGCGCGTCTCGAAGGTGAGGTTGATGCCGTCATAGTCGGGATAGCGTTCCTCGAGCGTGTCCACCACACGCAGGCTCTGCAGGTTGTGCTCAAAGCCACCCCAGTCCTTCATGCATTCATTGAGCGCGTCCTGTCCGGCGTGACCAAACGGCGTATGCCCCAGATCGTGGGCCAGGCAAACGGCCTCAACCAGATCTTCGTTGAGCCTGAGCGAACGGGCAATCGATCGCCCCAACTGCGCCACTTCGAGAGAATGCGTCAGGCGCGTGCGGAACAGATCGCCCTCGTGATTGAGGAACACCTGCGTCTTATAGACCAGCCGACGAAACGCGGTGGAATGCACGATGCGGTCACGGTCCCGCTGAAACTCGGAGCGCGTCGGCGCGGGCGGCTGAGGAAAGCGTCGCCCGCGACTTTGGTCGGAATGGCAGGCACAGGAAGCGAGAGGCTGGTGGTTCATCAACACATGCTGCAAGTCTTCGCTCCTTCGCATCTCGTCTCGCCAATTCACTCGTTCATGGGTTCATTCGCAGCAGGCGTCGATCACTTCTCGCACCAACGCATCCGGCGCGGGCCGCATAATGGCCTTGCCCGGTCCGTCGATCAGCACGAAGCGGATCTCGCCCGCCTCCGATTTCTTATCGATACGCATGAGCTGGAGATAGCGACCGGCGTTATCGTCAGCATCAATGCGCGGACCACGCACCGGCAATCCCGCGCGCTCGATCAGCGCACGCAGACGCCGCACAAAGGCCTCGTCCACCATGCCAAGGCGCTTGGACAATTCAGCCGCCATCACCATGCCAGCCGCAACGCCTTCCCCATGCAGCCATTTGCCGTAGCCCATGCCCGCCTCAATCGCATGACCAAAGGTATGGCCGAAATTCAAAATCGCCCGCAACCCGGACTCGCGCTCGTCCTGGCCCACAACCCAAGCCTTGATCTCGCAGCTGCGCTTAACCGCATGGGCCAAGGCCGACCTGTCGCGCTGGAGCAGCGCATCCATATTGCTCTCAAGCCAAGAGAAGAATTCCATGTCGTAGATCGGCCCATACTTGATGATCTCCCCAACCCCCGCCGCCAACTCGCGCGCGGGCAAGGTATCGAGCGTGTCGAGATCGCACACCACCCACTGCGGCTGGTAGAACGCACCGATCATGTTTTTGCCGAGAGGATGATTGATAGCAGTTTTGCCACCAACGGAAGAGTCCACTTGGGCGAGCAAGGTGGTCGGCACCTGAACAAACGGCACCCCGCGCATGTAGCTGGCAGCGGCAAAACCAGTCATGTCACCGATGACACCACCACCGAGCGCGAACAGCACGGCCTTGCGGTCGGCACCGTTCTCAAGCAGCGCGTCGAAGATCTTCTGCAACGTCTGCCAGGTTTTGTATTCCTCGCCGTCAGGGAGGATGACGGTGTGCACGGCACGGTATTGCCCCTGCAATGCACTCTGCAGCTTGCTCACATAGAGAGGCGCCACGGTTTCGTTGGTGACTATCAGGGCTGATGTGCCTTGGGGCAAAGCACGGTTTGCATTCAGGTCAGTAAGCAATCCCTCGCCGATATCGATGAAGTAACTGCGCTCATCCAGTGGGATTTCGACGGAAACGGGAGACATATATTTCTGTGCCAAAAGAGAGGGGTGACCTGCGGAAGTGTAGGGCACTTCAAAGTGGCGCGTGGTTCAAGCCATGTCAAAACAAAAAAGCCCCGAAAATCATTCCGGGGCTTTTGAGATGCTGAAGTGACTGCTCTTTCCAGAGCTAGCCACTTCTGTTGACTCACGATATCGTGATCAAGGGCACTGTTGAGTGGAACCAGCGCTCAGAGTGAACGAAACGCGCTTGGACACAGTCGCGCTGCCACGCTTGGCGGTCACCAAAAAGCCTTGTGGGCCGCATGCATCACCAGTGATGGTAGTAGTCGTCACAGGGGGCGTTCCCGCCGTAGTAGTAGTGGTGACCGATGTTGGGGTGCCACTTACAAAACCAATACCGGCTGCAGAGGAACTACCAGCCAACCACTTTGGCAGTCCACCAAAGGTCCACTCTACGGCGACTGTCGGATCACCACCCGTAGCAGAGAAGCCATACTGATACACCGACCCCATAGTGGCATTCGGAATTGCGCAGGTGTTGTTGATATCACCTGAGCAACCGCTCAGATTGATGGACAAAGCATCTGCTGTTGCAGTACCCGTTACCGCGACCGTCAGATTCTTTTGAACTGTCGTACCTGCATTGTCCGTCACCTTGATCACCAATGGGTAGGTACCGACCGTTTTCACAGATGGCGTACCCGAGATCAAACCAGCGCTGTTCAACGCCAGACCCAAGGGCATGGTGCCACTCACCAAAGACCATGCATAAGGTGCATTTCCTCCCGACGCTTCCAGTGCGAAGGTATAGGGCATTCCATTGACGGCATCAGGTATTGCCGTTGTAACCATCGCCAGCGCGGTCGACGAAATAACACTGTCGTAAGCAGTGACGACCAGATATGAGGTGATCGCATCCTGAATGCCATTCGCGACATTGTTGTCCGAACGATCTGTCACGAACTGCAGCAAAATCGGGCCCTTGTTGGGACCGCTCTGCAACGAGAACAGCGCAGTACCGCCGACACTTTGAACGCGGATGGAGGAACTCTTCTGTGAAGACGCTGTAAGCAGCGCACCAACGCTTGCATCGTTGCTTGCCGTAGTCAACGGCAGTACGCTGACTTGAAGATTGGCAGCAGTCGGATTCGGAACTGCCTGGTTGGCGTCGTCATACAGCGAAGCCTGAATAGCCACACTATTAGCCAAATTGACCAAATTTGTGCTTGTCCCGAGAGGGGCCGTAGCCTGCGCTTGGCCAATCACCCAAGCCGCCTTGCCTGTAGACGCACCGACGGTGATATCCACACTTGCGGCGATTACCTTACTGTCACGCGGATCGGTCACAGAACATGTGATACGAGTAGTTCCCGCTTGAGTTCCCGCATGGAAGTGAAAAGAGTTGCCACCTGAATTTGAGCCAAGGGTAATAGAGCGATACGCATTGGGCACCTTGACGCCGTTCACGTCCGTTTCGTGCGAACTATCCCCATCCAAATAATACAAAGCACCCGAATCCAAACCAGCAGCTGTATTACACGCAAAGATATCCGTGCCACCTGGAATTGGCTTGCCATCGGTCTCTGCGCTCACATACAACGTGGTCGTATAGCGCGCATATGCACCAATAGTCGCAACATTGGTACTAGGATCGATATTGATAGGCAGCTGCGTCTTGTCAGCCCTCAGCGAAATTGTGTAGGGCTGTGCAGACGTCCCCCCGCTACCACCGCCGCCGCCGCATGCAGTGATCACCGCAGCGATCAGAAGCGACGATAGTCTCAAAATTTTCTTCATCTCATTCACCTTACAAATTAACGGATCGGTCCGCGATCAGAAATCACCTTCGGTGTAATAAACACCAACACCTCATTTTTGGTCGATTCCCGAGTTCTATTCTTGAATAGATTACCCAGCACAGGAACGTCCCCCAAGAAAGGGACTTTATTCTCCTGGCTGGTTTCTTCCATAGTGAAAATACCGCCAATCACGACCGTTCCGCCATTCTCCACCAGCACTTGTGTCTTCACATGCTTGGTGTCAATGGCCACACCCTGGGTCGTCGTCTCACCTCGGCTGTCCTTGTTCACATCCAAGTCCAGAATGATATTGCCTTCTGGCGTGATCTGCGGCGTAACTTCAAGCTTCAGAACAGCCTTCTTGAACGAAATGGTGGTTGCACCATTCGGCGCTGTCACCGAGTATGGATACTCGGTGCCTTGCTCAATCAAGGCCTTGGTTTGATCAGCAGTGATCAATCGTGGACTGGACACGATTTTGCCCTGCCCGTCCGCTTCCATGGCGGAGAGCTCCAAGGTCAGGAAACGATTCGCTGCCGAATTGAAGATCGACAATGCAAAATTTCCAAATGCAGACGTATTGGAGAGCCCTGCAGGCAGATTCACAAAATTGCTAGAGCTATTGTATGTTTGCCCCGCCACGCCAGCGGCTGCATTTGCATTGGACATACTGGAGCCAAGCGCCACTCGATTTCCGCCGCCAATCGAGTATCCACCATCACCGCCATTCGATGCACGCAAATCGCCACCGCCGAGTTTTACACCCAGAGAGCGACCAAACGTATCGCGCGCTTCAACGATGCGAGCCTCAATAAGAACTTGGCGCACAGGGACATCCAAATTCATCAGGAGTTGCCGCACTTCTTCAAGCTTACTTGGCGTATCCGTCACAAACAGTTGATTCGTTCGAGGTTCAGCAATTGCGTGGCCGCGTGCAGTCAAGAATCGAGTGGTAGCACCTGCGCCACTACCACCACCACTGGTAGTCAACTGCGCGAGCATTTCAGTCGCTTTTGCATAATTCAGCTGATAAGACTGTGTCCGCAATGGCTCCAATCGCTCAACCGCCTGAGCAGCCTCGAAGTCCTTCTTGGTTCGCTCATCAATTTCATCCTTTGGAGCAATCCAGAGCACCGTTCCGGATTTGCGCATACCAAGTCCCTTGGCATCCATGATGATCTGCAGCGCCTGATCCCAAGGAACATCCTTCAAGCGAAGCGTCAATGAGCCAGTGACCGTATCGGATGTAACGATATTGAAATTCGTGAAATCAGCAATCACCTGAAGCAGAGAACGCACTTCGATATTCTGAAAGTTCAGCGACAGCTTCTCACCGGTATACCCAGGACCTTGTGACAGCTTATTCAGATCCACCTTCTTCTGGCGCACTTCCACCACAAACTGGTTGTCACTCTGATAGGCACTGTGCGTCCAGTCGCCAATGGAATCAATCACCATCCGCACTCGCTCACCATCTTGTGAGCTGCTGATCATCTGCACGGGTGTACCAAAGTCTGAAACATCCAACCGACGACGCAAACCCTCTGGCAGCGACGAGCGCATGAACTCCACGATCAGCGACTTGTTCTGCTGTTTGATATCCACACCGACCTGGCTGTTGGTCAGGCTAACCACAACACGGCCCGCACCATCCGCGCCGCGACGAAAATCGACATCCTTGAGTGGCGACGAGTCACGGTTCTGGTCTTCCGCGAACTTGGTGGCAACCGGCATCGGCACTGATGCGTTTCCGCCCACGGCACCCAGAATCACCAACAGGCTGTTGCCTTGGATCTCCGTGGAGTACGTAGTCGCCTGCTTCAGGTTGATGACCAAACGGGAGCGCGATGCGCCTTGAGCGATGTTGGCCGACTTGAGGTTGCCCTGATTGATATCAAAGGTGCTCTTGCCCGTGCCATTGGACACATCGGGAAAGTCCAGCGCTATGCGAGCTGGAGACTGAACGACAAACCCTGCAGGCACCTCAGCCAATGGCTCGGACAGGTCAATGCGCACCACTTCGGCGCCGCTTTGCGTGAAGCCAGAAACCGACTGAATGACACCACCCGCATGTGCGAACGTTGTTCCCATCACTGCGAACAACACAATTCCCGCTGTCCACAGTTTCTCTCGAAGGTTGATTTTTTTGCTGATCATTTCTTTCCCTCTGGACCTTCCTGCAGGTCAAGCGTTGCCGGACGTTCGATCCAATCGCCTGATGGATCCTGGACAATTTCTCTCAACTGAACACTGGTTTCCGAGACTTTGGTCACCAAACCGTAGTTTTGGCCCAAATGATTGCCCACCCTCACCTGATACAACAATTTGTCTACCTTGATCAACGCGATGGGCACGCTATTCTTGTTCATGCTTCCCACCATGTGAATGGCGTCAAGCGGATAACTCTCGAGCGGCTCCTTGCGTCGCGCCAGCTCTGGCGTTATCAGCGCCGAATTGACAGCCGAGCTGTTCGAATCACGCTTGAGCGCTTGCGTCAAGCGCATGGCCTCAAAGGGATCCAGCGAACCATCCAATCCGTACTCCGCAGGAGTGAACTGCTTGGGCTCTTCAATCGGTGTGATTTTGGGTTTGATGGTAGTGCGCAACTCGGCCATCCATGTGCGCAGTTCGGTTTCGTCATCCGAAGCGCACCCGGAAAGCAGTGCCAAGCCGCATAACATCAATATTGAATAGGCGTGCTGCTTCATTTCTTCTTCCTCGCAGCGTCTGTGGCCCTTTTCTGCTCCGCAATTTCCTCGGGATCGAGATAGCGGAACGTCTTGGCTGTTGCATCCATTGCGAGCATTCCGCTGCCATCCTTTGCATTCACTGGCGTGATCGAAAGATTGTTGAGCGTCACGATCCGCGAAAGGTTGGCAATGTCGGAAGCAAATGACCCGATATCAGGGTATTTGCCCGTCACGCGCACAGTGATCGGCAACTCCGCGTAGTAGTCGCGAGCCACCACCTGCCCTGGGCGGAATGTCTCGAATTGCAGGCTGCGTCCAAGCCCGGCCTGATTGATGTCTGATAGCAAAGCGGACATTTCTGACTTGCTTGGCAGCTGCTTTTCCAGCTGCGTCACATACTGCTGAACCTGCTCTCTCTGCTTTTTCAGTGCCTCCAAGCTCACTGCTTTAGTGAGTTTTTTGGTGTACTCATCACGCAGAGTCAGTTCCTTTGCCGCTTCAGCCTGAAACTGATCTTCGTAGTCCTGAAGCCAGAAATACCAAGCGCCACCAACCACGACCACCGTGATCAACGCACACAGCAGAATCTTGGGCAGGATGGGCCAAATAGACGGGTCTTTGGGATCCAGGTTGGAAAACTGTCGCTGAAGTTTTTCCTGAACCTGCGCCATCTCGAATTTTGGAGCGCGCTTACTTGCCATTGGCGGCTCCCTTCTTGTCAGTCTTCTGGGCTGCGTCCGCTTCCTTCTTGAGGTCGGAGCTGCGCATCAACTGGAATCGCATCTTGAACGATGCAACACGTCGCACATCCTTGGATGACAACGTCGCATTGGCAGCCACGATTTCCAGCAATTCAGGCTTGGCAAACCACGGGGTATTGCTCGAGAGATTGCGCAGCAACTCGGAAACCCGTTCGTTCGATTGGGCCATGCCCTGCATCTCTACCACTTGATTGGTCTGCTTGACCCCGGTGATGTAGATCCCATCCGGCAACTGCAACGCCAACTCCTTCAGAAGGTATACCGGCAGATTCCGGTCAGCCTGAAGGTCTTCCACCGCCTTTTGGCGCGCGCGCAGAGCAGCAATCTCATCTTCGATCGACGCGATTTCCTTGATCTGCTCGTCCAGTTTCTTGATCTCGCTCTGCAGGAACGCATTGCGACCTTGCTGGTTTTCGATCTTGTTCTGGTACCACATGTACACCGCACCCGCGATAAGCACACCCAGCACTGCGGCCAGAAACATAGTGACCTGAAACGCCTCTTTCCGACGCTTTCTGGCCGCTTCTCTATGAGGAAGCAGGTTGATTAACATCACTGCAGAAACCTCCGCATCGCCAACCCACAAGAGGTGAGATAGGTTGGCGCCTCTCGTACCATTTTCTTGAGTCGGACAGAGCCCGCGATCTCCATTCCGTCAAACGGATTGATCGTCGAGCAGGCAAAGCCCGTGTTCTTGGTGACCGCTTCTGTCAAACCTGCCAATGGAGCTGATCCACCCGCCAGCATGATGTGGTCCACGCGGTTGTATGGCGTACTGGTGAAGAAGAACTGAAGCGCGCGAGCCACTTCCTGCGCCAAACTATCCACAAATGGACGCAGCACTGCCGAGTTGTAATCCTCCGGCAGGTCGCCGCTGCGCTTTTTGGATTCAGCCTCTTCCTGTGAGAATCCGTACTGACGCACAATCAGTTGGGTCAGTTGCGAACCCCCAAAGGCCTGATCTCGGTCATACAACACTTCGTCGTTGCGCAGAACCTGCATGCTGGTGGTCATTGCGCCGATTTCAAACAGCGCGACCACCGCGTCCTGCCCATTGCTTGGAAGAGACTCCACAAGCCGATGAGCAGCCATGCGGGCCGCGTTGGATTCGATGTCGATAACCATGGCCTTCAAACCAGCCGCTTCGGCCAGACCTTGGCGGTCTTGGACTTTTTCCTTGCGGGATGCGGCAATGAGCACATCGACATCATCGGGAGCCGACTTGTTCGGCCCGAGCACGCAGAAGTCGAGGCTGACTTCGTCCAGCGAAAATGGAATGTACTGGTTGGCCTCCGACTCCACCTGAACTTCCATCTCCTGCTCGCTCAGGCCACCCGGCAACGTGATACGTTTGGTGATGACGGCAGAAGACGGCAAAGCCAAGGCCACATGCTTGGTCTTGGTCCCGCTTTTTTTCACGAGTCGCTTGATGGCCTCAGCCACTTCCTCGAATTTTTCGACGTTGCCGTCAACGATCCAGCCGCGTTCCAATTGTTCCATGGCGCAACGCTCGAGCACGTACGACCCGGCCTTGTCGCGTCCCAGCTCTACGAGCTTGACACTGGACGAGCTGATGTCTATCCCGAGCAACGGGGCAGACTGCCTACCAAAAAGTGACCCCATTGTTATCAAGATCGCCTCCCATAATTTCCCACCGATAGAGCGCAACAAAACTTAACACTTCACATGAATGCTATCAGTAAGGTTGTTATCCAGCAAAGAGTTTTAGCCAATTTAGGCCCCGATGCCGTTGTCAAAAGCAGACGCTCTGGCCGATCCTGTTTCCCTGCACGGCTCCATAAATTCAATCAAAACATGATGAAACGCCAAGCGGTAGGACAGTTTTTATAATGCAACGCTAGCCTCTGGATCCCTATGCCTCGAACAGAAACATCTCCACACTCCCCGTCAACGCCACCGAAGCCCCCCCGACGCTCGCCTCTGTCGTGGATTGCAAAGGCCATCGCATGGCTCTTCGGCATCGCCGCGGCTTGCGTGGTGGCCGGGTTCATCGTCGTAGCCATCGGCTTGGCCATGGCCTACCCGAACCTGCCGGACATTTCGCAACTGGCTGACTATCGACCTAAGCTACCGTTAAGAGTCTACTCACAGGAAGGGGCGCTGCTCGGCGAATTCGGGGAAGAACGTCGGAATTTGACCCCTATCAACGAAATTCCGGACGTCATGAAGAACGCCGTTCTCGCCATTGAAGACTCGCGCTTCTTCGAGCACGGCGGTGTCGACTACAAGGGCATGGTCCGGGCTACGCTTGCCAACCTCGGTAAAGTCAAGAGCCAAGGGGCCTCGACGATTACTATGCAAGTCGCGAGAAATGTTTATCTCTCATCTGAGAAAACATTTACCCGAAAGATTTATGAGATATTGCTGACATTCAAGCTCGAGCATTTACTGACGAAAAATCAGATTCTCGAGATTTACATGAACCAGATTTATCTGGGTAATCGCGCCTACGGATTTTCTGCTGCAAGCGAAGCCTATTTCGGCAAGCCACTGAAGTCCATCACCATCGCCGAAGCAGCCATGCTCGCAGGGCTGCCCAAGGCCCCTTCTGCCTACAACCCCATCGCAAACCCCAAGCGGGCCAGAATACGCCAGCTCTACATCATCGAGCGCATGCAGGAGAACGGCTACATCACTGCTCAGCAAGCTGCAGAAGCCAAGAAGGAAGACCTGAAACTTCGCTCCGGCACAGACGACACCCGCGTGCACGCCGAATATGTCGCGGAAATGGTTCGCCAGATGATCTTTGCCCAATATGGCAATGAGGCATACACCCGCGGTCTGAACGTCTACACCACGTTAAACGCGGGCGATCAGGAAACCGCCTATATCGCGTTGCGCAAGGGCATCATGGACTACGAACGTCGCCAGCACTACCGCGGCCCGGAACGTTTTGTCGATCTGCCCAAGGATCCCGGCGAAACCGAAGACATGCTCGACGACGTGCTCGCCAACCACCCCGACAATGGCAACGTACTGGCCGCCGTCGTTCTGGAAGCTTCCGCCAAGAAGGTCGTTGTGGCCCGGGCCAATGGGGAATCGATCACGATCACCGGCGACGGCCTCAAGCCAGTTCAATCCGGTCTGAGCGACAAGTCACCGCCAAATATCAAGCTGCGCCGTGGCGCCATCGTGCGCATCGTGCAGATGCCCAAGCAGGGCTGGGAAATCACGCAATTGCCGGAAGTCGAAGGCGCCTTCGTGTCTGCTGATCCGCGCACCGGCGCCATCAAGGCGCTTGTCGGAGGTTTCGACTTTGACAAGAACAAGTTCAACCACGTCACGCAGGCATGGCGCCAACCAGGCTCGAGCTTCAAGCCATTCATTTATTCCGCGTCGCTGGAAAAGGGCTTCTCCCCTTCCACCGTCGTCAATGATGCCCCGCTGTTCTTCAGCGCCGGCGTCACCGGTGGCCAGCCTTGGGAGCCCAAGAACTACGATGGCAAATACGATGGGCCCATGACGATGCGAACCGGTCTGGCACGCTCCAAGAACGTAGTTTCCATCCGCATTTTGCAGGCGACGGGAACGAAATTCGCTCAGAACTGGGTGACCCGCTTCGGATTCGATGCCGACAAGCACCCACCCTACCTGACCATGGCACTCGGCGCTGGCTCAGTAACCCCCATGCAGATGGTGACCGCTTACTCTGTATTCGCCAATGGCGGGTACCGCATGAATCCCTATCTGATCGCTCGCGTCACCGATCACCGTGGCCATGTGCTTTCCGAAGTGCCCCCGCCATCGCTCGCCGACATGGACCGCGCCATCGATGCACGCAACGCCTTCATCACGAACAGTCTGCTGCAGGAAGTCGCTCGCTCAGGCACCGCAGCCAAGGCCCAGGCGACCCTCAAGCGCCCCGACATCTACGGCAAGACCGGTACGACCAATGACGCGTTCGACGCCTGGTTCGCGGGCTTCCAGCCCACGGTCGTCGCGATTACCTGGATCGGCTATGACACCCCTCGCAACCTCGGCAGCCGCGAAACCGGCGGCGGCCTGAGCCTGCCGATCTGGATCAGCTACATGGAACGCGCACTCAAGGGCGTTCCCGTCTCCGAACCAACGGTTCCACCGGGCGTGGTCAACGTCGGCGGAGAGTGGATGTACGAGGAATACGCCCGCAGCGGCGGCGTCTCCAATCTGGGAATGGAGGCATCTTCCGGCGCCTCAAGCACCTCCCCGACCGCGCCACCGCCCAGCGAGGAACGCAACAAGATTCTGGATCTGTTCAGAAACTGAGAATCGCGAGAGCGCAAACAACACGGCAGCGCCCCAAAGCGCTGCCTTTTTTTATGCAATCAGCCAGCAAAAACCAAGGGCTGACCGGATTGGGTACTGGCGTCGCGGCTGAGCTCGGTGAAGAACTCGGCACCGCCTTTGGTGTCCTGCCAGGCCATGCCATCGAACCTGTAGTGATACCCCCCGCTCTGTGCCGCCATCCACACCTCATGCAGGGGCCTCTGCAGGTTGATGACGATCTGGCTGCGGTTGGCGAACGTGATGGTCACCATGCCGCCGGAACGCTGGCTGTCCAGATCCGCGTCGGTTGTTTCGTTGATTTGGTCGCAGCGCTGCTCGATGGCGAGAAGCAGTTTCTCGGCGCGATCCATGAATTCGGTGTCAGTCATTACAATTCGATGATGTTGAAGTCTCCCCAAATTCTATTCAGGTCGATTGTCCTCGGCGGGATTGCGGTAGTCCTGCTGGGCTGCGGGCAGCGCGGACCACTGTTTCTCCCGACCGAACCTGCGGCCGCCAATCGCGCCACGCTGCCGCAGACACTGGATCCGACCCGGAGGTCCACTCCAACGGCACCAGCTGCTGCGGTAGCCCCCGCCAGCGCCGCATCCGACGTGCAGCGCTGAGTTCGCTCTTGATTTCAATCAATACCGGGATTTGACTTTGCACATAAATTGTTGCTTTCGATACGAAATTGCAATATGTCATTGGAACCCGTCGAACTTTACCGAGACAAGCGCCATATCTGCCTGATGTTTGCAGACCTCATCGAGGAGGATGGCGCCGCTGTGCAGGCGAATCAATTCCTGATTGTCGATGGGGACACCGGAGCGATCATCGACCCGGGCGGCAACCTCGCATTCAACGAGCTGTTCATGGGCATGACCAAGTACTTCCCACCGAACAAGCTGTCGTACCTGGTCGCCTCACATGCCGATCCGGACATCATCGCCTCGCTTGACCGCTGGATGACCAGCACCAAGGCGCAGCTCGTGATCTCCCGCGTCTGGGAGCGGTTTGCACCGCACTTCACCAAGGTGGGCAAGACGGAAAACCGCGTCATCGGCGTGCCGGACCAAGGTGCGCACCTGCCGCTGGGCCAGACCGAACTGGTAATGCTGCCCGCGCACTTCATGCACGCGGAGGGCAATTTCCATTTCTACGACCCGATCAGCAAGATTCTGTTCAGCGGCGACCTCGGCGTCTCGATGATGTCGGGCACGGATGCCCGCAAGCCCGTCACGGATTTCGCCGCCCATGTCCCGCTCATGGAAGGTTTTCACCGGCGCTACATGGTCTCCAACAAGATCCTGCGCCTGTGGACCCGCATGGCCCGCAAGCTCGATGTGACCATGATCGTTCCCCAGCATGGCGCTCCCATCACGGGCAAGAAGGCCATTGAAGACTTCTACAACTGGCTTGACGTCCTGAACTGCGGTATCGACCTGTTCGACGATCGGAACTACCAGTTCCCCACGGGCAAGATCGACCCCGTGGCACGCAAGTTCATCCCTGCCTGAGCATTCTCGCTCCACACCATGTGCCGCCTGATGTCATCATCAAGCGGCTTTTTTACGCCTTCGTGCTTCCAACTTCTTCCAGATGCGAGCCAGCAGCAGGACAGCGATGATCGCCACATAGACCATCACCTCGTTGAAGTTGTTCTTGCCCGCGCGCATCCAAAAGAAGTGCAGCAGCGCGAGGCCCGCGCTCAGGTAGATCGCGCGGTGCAGCAGCTGCCAGCGCCGTGCACCCATGGCCTTGAGAATGCGCTTGGGCGATGTCACCGCGAGCGCAGCAAGTAGCAGAAACGCGAGAAATCCCACGAGAATGAACGGCCGTTTGGCGATGTCGCGCAGCAGTTCATCCAGCTCGAAGCCCATGTCCAACCACGCGTAGCAAAGCAGATGCAGCGCTGCGTAGAAGAACACGAACAGCCCCAGCATGCGACGAAACCGAGCGAGCGAGGGCGCGTTGAACCACTGCCGCGACGGCGTGACCGCCAGCACCACGCAGAGCATGCGCAGCGTCCAATCGCCACTCGAGCGGATCAGCGCCTCGGCGGGATTCGCGCCGAACTGATCATTGAACGCCGCATAGACCAGCCACGCGAATGGCAACAGGCACAGTGTGAACATCACCGGCTTGGCGGCCGACAGGCGCAGCATGCGTTCCAGAAGCCCGCCTCCAAGCGAACGTTGCGCAATGGTCGCCACGATCAATAGAACTTCTTGAGATCCATGCCCGTATAGAGCTGGCCGACCTGCGCCTCGTAGCCGTTGAACATCAGCGTCTTGCGCTTCTTGGCGAACAGGCCGTCCTCGCCGATGCGCCGCTCGCTCGCCTGGCTCCAGCGCGGGTGATCGACCTCGGGATTCACGTTGGAATAAAAGCCATATTCGTTCTTCGCGGCTTTGTTCCACGCCGTGCCCGGCTCCTTGTCGGTCAGCACGATCTTGACGATGCTCTTGGCGCTCTTGAAGCCATATTTCCAAGGCACGACCAGCCGCACCGGCGCGCCGTTCTGGTTCGGCAGCACCTCGCCGTACATGCCGAACGACAGCAGGGTCAGCGGGTGCATGGCCTCGTCGAGCCGCAACCCTTCGGTATAGGGCCAGTCCAGCACGCGCGATCCGACGAAGGGCATGGTCGCCTTATCCGCCAGCGTAACGAATTCCACATACTTCGCAGCGGGCGTCGGCTCCACCCGCTTGAGCAATTCCAAGAGCGAGTAACCGATCCATGGAATCACCATCGACCAGCCCTCAACGCAGCGCAGGCGGTACACCCGCTCCTCCTGGGCGCTGAGCTTGAGGAGTTCCTCGATGTCGAAGGTCTTGGGCTTGCCGACCAGCCCCGTCACCTCCACCTTCCACGGCCGTGTGCGCAGCGTACTAGCGTTGCGCGCAGGATCGGCTTTGTCGGTGCCGAACTCGTAGAAGTTGTTGTAGCTGCTCGCATCCTTGTATGCGGTGATCTTCTCCATCGTGACCGCACCCGCCGCCTTGGAGCGCGTGGACGGTAAGGCCGTCAGCTTGCCGGCGGGCGTGTATCCGGCCGTCTGTGCAAACGTGCCTCCAACGGTCGCACCGAACGCTCCCGCCGCGAGGCCTTGCAACAAAAAACGCCGCCGCTGTTCATACACAGCGCGCGGCGTGATTTCGGACGAATCAGGATGAATGAAGCCGTGGTCTTGGGTGCGTATCAACATGATGGATGCCTCTGCGTCAGAAGTTGCAGGCTACGACAAAAGCATCCACAGTGGAGTCAGCAAACGCCCTCAAAGTTCACCGTAGCTGTGAAGTCCGCTCAGGAACATGTTCACGCCGAGGAAGGCGAACGTAGTGACCGCCAAACCGACGAGAGCCCACCAAGCCGACATCGTGCCGCGCAACCCCTTCATGAGACGCATGTGCAGCCAGGCCGCGTAGTTCAGCCAGACGATCAGTGCCCAAGTCTCCTTCGGGTCCCAGCTCCAGTAGCCACCCCAGGCTTCGGCCGCCCAGAGTGCGCCGAGCACGGTGGCGATGGTGAAGAACGCGAAGCCGACAGCGATCGCTTTGTACATTACGTCGTCGAGCACTTCGAGCGCGGGCAAACGGGAAGCGATCCGGCGACGCGCCAGCAGAATGCCCGCGACGATCAGTGCCGAGATTCCGAAATAGATCATCCAGTACGAGCTACCTGTCTGCTGCGTCTGACGGAAGGCCAGCGGCTCGAAACACAGCGCGACACCCAGCAGCCACAATGGTGCGAGCTTGTACCACTTGGTCTCGCTCGCCTGCTGCTTGATGAGGTAGGCAAACGCCACCATCGCCGACAGCGCGAACGTGCCGTAACCGACGAAGTTGGCAGGTACGTGCAGCTTCATCCACCAACTCTTGAGGGCCGGCACCAGCGGCTGGATCTGCTGCGCGTCGCGCGCCACGGTGTACCAGAGCAGAAAGCCCACGGCCGCGCTCACCACCAGCATGACGAAACCGCCGAGCGCGCGCGTCTTGTATTGATCTTCGAAATAGAGATAGAACAGTGTCGTCAGCCAGCAAAACAGCACGAACACTTCGTAGAGATTGCTGACTGGAATATGACCGATGTCCGGACCGATCTGGTAGCTCTCGTACCAGCGCACCATCGTGCCAATCAGTGCCATCGTGACCGCCGCCCATGCGATGCGCGAACCGAGCTTCATCAGCGCGTCGCCTTCACCCTTCACGAACATGCCCACCCAATAGAACACCGTGCTGATGAAACACAGCATGCTCATCCACAGAATCGCCGACTGGCTGGAAATGAAATATTTGAGCAGAAAGACCTTGTCGGCACGGGCCAGATCACCTGCACCGTCAACTTGGTAGAGACCAATCGCCCCGAGCGACACTGCGGCCACCCCCAGCATCAGCGTGGCCAATGGCCGCCAGAACCATCCCAGCCAGATCGCGCAGGGAATCGCGCCGATCAGAATGCCCTTTTCGTAGACATCCATCGCATGGCCGTAACGCTGAAACGCAAACAATCCGCCCCCGATCACGAGCGCGGCAAACAACCAGTCAAGCCAGTTGCGCCGAGAGAAATACCCTTCGTTCAGAGTCATCGTGGTGGTTGCGGTATTCATGCTGCGTTACCTCCGGGCTCGCGTACGACCCCCAATAATTTTCCGCTCAATTGATCGAACTCTTTGTCGCCATCCAGCGTCTTGCGATTCGTGGACAGGGCCATGACGGCCTTCGAGCCTTGGCCCGAGCCCTGCAGTGCAGGAGTGAACCAGATCCAGATTCTGCGCTCTCGCACATAAAGCATGGCGAACACGCCCAGAATCAACAATGCGCAACCGAGGTATACGATGTTCTTGCCCGGTGCGCGCGCCACCTGGAATACGCTGGCCTGCACCTGCTCGAAGTTCTTGAGTTCGAAGAACACCGGTACGGGATAGAGCTGCACGTCGCTGAGCGTCAGCACGGCTTGGGTCATGAAGTTCTGCGTCTTCTCATCGGGCGTCATGGCCTTCAGCCCGGCCTTCTCGCGCGATACCTGCGCCAGCTCGTACAGCACACCGTTCAGAATGCGCACCAGCACCTCGCCCGCGCGGGCACGCTCGGCCTCGGGCACGTTCGCCTCGATGAAATCGGAAATCGCCTGCAGGCCCACCTGCTTCTGCCCGTTCTTGCTGTCGCCTTCGGCAAACAACGTGAGAGCGCGCAGTGCTGACTGCTGCAACTGGTTGGCCAGCTCGGGGCGCTTGTCGTCAAGCGCGAGCCGGGTATAGCGCTGCACCGCCTGTTCGCGCAACGCGGAATCGGCCAACGCCTCGCGCAGATGCAGGAAACCGTCGATGCCGCCTTCGGGGTCCACCGGCACGCGCAGA
Source organism: Diaphorobacter sp. HDW4A (assembly GCF_011305995.1). Classification (GTDB taxonomy): domain Bacteria; phylum Pseudomonadota; class Gammaproteobacteria; order Burkholderiales; family Burkholderiaceae_C; genus Diaphorobacter_A. Next base: position 3,959,858 of record NZ_CP049910.1, read on the forward strand.
TAACGGAACGGCTCGGCAGGCGTCTCGCGCACGCCAAGCAGGTAAACCGGCAGACCATCGCCCGTGTCCACCGGCAGCATGTAGTTCACGAACTCGCGCGCCTGGCCCGAGCCGTCGCGCAGCTTGTAGGTGATACTCGGGCCGACGTTGCGCAGGTCGCGCTTGGTGGAACTCTTATTGCCCGCGCCCAGACGCGATTCGATGGAGTGCTTCAAGTCGACCTTGCGCACATCCACTTCGGAGCCCGCACCGCTCAGGTTTTCGACGTTGAGCACGCGCAGCGCGGTGAATTCCAGCGTCGCGGGACGTCCGCCGATGCCGCTGGCCGGCAGCTTGAGCGATCCGCCGATTTCGCCCGAAACCATGAACGGCTTGATGCCCTGCTGGAACGAACGCGCCTGCAGTTGCACCTTGGAGCCGCCGTCATCAAAGCTCGACTGATAAATCTCGACGCCCTTGTAGCTCGCGGGATGGTTCACCTCCACGCGCGCTTCCTTCTTCTCACCGGTTTCCTTGTCGTGAATGACGATGTCGCTCGCGAACAGCTTGGGCATTCCCGTGGAGTAATACTCGACGATGAATTTCTTGAGCTCAATGGCGAATGGCAGCTCCTGCAGCAGCACGCCGTCGGACTGGTTCAGAATCGCAGTGCTCGACTGCGTACCCTCGGCCACCAGCAGATTCGCCCGAAAGGTGGGATTGCGATCCGAAAGGCGATGCGCGGGTGCCACCTCGGAGATCAAACCTCCGCCCGTGTAGGGCGTTTTACCGCCCAGAAGCATCTGCGCGCGCACGATCAGGTCCCCGTCGAACAGCCCCCCCAAGCAAATCAGCACGATGGATGAGTGCGCTGCAATGTAGCCAATTTTGTGGGCAGCACCCGCCTTGGCCGCCAGCATCCAGCCGGTGCCGGGTCCGGCTTCGGTGTCACGCTGCTGGAGCTTGACCTTCCAGCCGCCAGACACCAGCATTTTCCCAAGTCGCTGCGCCTCGTCCGCTGGAGCACCGGCAAGCTCCGCCTTCGCTTTGTGATGAAAGGCGTTCAGGCTTTTTTCGCGGATATTTTCCTTGTAGGCGCTAATGTCGGCCAGATATTTGGGGGCATGCCGCGCAACGCACAACGACGTGCTCACCACCAGAAACGCCAGAATCAGCAGAAACCACCAGGCGCTGTAGACCGCATTGAGTTTGAGCGCGAGAAACAGGTCCGCCCAGAACGGACCGAACTGGTTCACATAATTCACCGCTGGCTCGTGCTGTTTGAGCACCGTGCCGATCACCGAGGCGATGCAGATCACTGTAAGCAGCGAAATGGCGAATCGCATCGACGCCAGCAGTTCGGTCAGGGATCGCCAGTTCGGAGAGCTGGGTGACGCGTTGGAGGCGTCTAGGGTGGCGTCGGACATGAAAGCTTGAGCGAAAAAAGAAAAAGGGCGGCCCATCCATCCAGATGCGCCCGCCCTTTTGGGTGTGATTATTGGCGGAAGGTTCCGTCAATATGACTTGCGGAACTGAAAATAGCCTTGAAATACTTTAACGCAGACCAGCAATGTAATCAGCAACCGCCTTGATCTCGCGGTCATTCATTTTGGAAACTTCCTGCGTCATGATCGCGTTGTTTCCACGTTTTCCATCACGGAAATCAGTGAGCTGCTTGGCTGTGTAATCCGCGTGCTGGCCACCCAGTCGTGGATATTGCGAGGGAATGCCAGCCCCATTCGGGCTGTGGCAACCGGCACATGCAGCGATATTGCGCTCCTGAATGCCGCCGCGGTAGATTTTCTCGCCGAGCGAGACCAGTTCCTTGTCCTTGGAAAAGCCCGTCTTGGCCTTCTTGGAAGCCAGCCACCACGAGACATTGCGCATGTCGTCATCGGACAGCATGGAGGCCATGCCCTTCATGACGGGGTCATTGCGCTTGCCGGATTTGAACTCGTGCAATTGCTTGACCAGATATTCCGGATGCTGCTGCGCCAGCACGGGATTGGCCACAATGCTGGAGTTGCCATCGGCCGCGTGACAGGCCACGCAAACGGCATAACTGGCCTCGCCTTTGGCAAGGTCGGGCTTGGGTGCTTTCGCTGCGGAATCGCCCGCAGCCAATGAAGGAACAGCGGTCGCTGCGACCGCAAAAGCCATCAACAAAGAGGCAAGCAACTTCATATCGAGGGTTCTTTTCTTATGAGTGCAAAACCGGTCCATTCTACAATGAGGGGCTTTTTGCGCCATCCCTTGGAAACCCGATATATGTCAATAAATCAGCAAGTGTCTATGACTGACGCTTCAAATTCAGTACCCGACTCAAAGACGGCAATGGGGTGGATGCACACAGCGCGCTTTTTCACCACCGCCGCCCAACTGGACCAACTGCCCACGGTGGATGTTCCAGAAATCGCGTTCGTGGGCCGCTCCAACGCGGGAAAGTCCACCTGCATCAACACCCTCACGCAGCAGAAGCAACTGGCATTCGCCTCGAAGAAGCCCGGACGCACGCAGCACATCAACCTGTTCTCGCTGGGCAGGCAAGGCGTAACCGACGCGGTGCTCGCCGATCTTCCCGGCTACGGCTATGCCGCTGTGTCGCGCACGGACAAGCAGCGCTGGCAACGTGTGATGCTCAACTATCTCGTGAGTCGGCCCAGCCTGACCGGCATCGTGCTGCTGTGCGACCCACGCCTCGGCCTGACCGAACTCGACGAGGCCCTGCTCGAAGCCGTGCGTCCACGCGTGGAAGCGGGCCTGAAATTCCTCGTAATTCTGACCAAGGCCGACAAGCTCACCCGCAGCGAACAAGCCAAGGTGCTGTCCATCACCAAGCTGAATGCGGGCGGCGGCGAAGTGCGCCTGTTCTCGGCCCTCAAGAAGCAGGGTGTGGACGACGTCGCCAAGCTGCTCTGGCAATGGGCCCATCCGCCTGTGAGCGAGCAGGCTGCGGGGGATGCGGAGCAGGAAAGTGCCGACGCCGAGCCCCCATCGGAAGACTCTGACGACTGAGTCTCACCGCCCCCAAAAAAAGACCAACGGATGAAAAGTCCGTTGGTCTTCTTTTTGGAGTGATCAGTACAGCGAAGGCTCTCCTGCCGGACGCGTCTTGAACCGCTTGTGCACCCAATAGTACTGGGACGGCATCTTCAGGATCGCCGCCTCGAGTTCCCGATTCATGCGTGCCGTGTCGGCCACATGGTCATCGGTCGGAAAGTTCTCCCATGCGGGCGTCAGGTGCGCGACGTAGCCGGTCGGAGTCATCTCGTTGTAGAGCGCCACGACTTTGGCCTTGCCCAGGCGCGCAAACCGCGAGAGTGAGGGAATCGTCGCTGTGTTCTGCACCGCGAAGAACGGCACGAACACCGAGTCGTTCTTGCCATAGTCCATGTCGGGCAACAAATACAACAGCCCGCCCTTGCGCAAGCACTGGATGATCGGCTTCACGCCATCCGCGCGATTGAGCATGCGCACATGGCCGAAACGCTGACGTCCGGTCATGAACCAGTCATCGAGCACCGGATCCGGATTCGTGGCGAAGATCGAGGTGAACTCGCGCGTGGTATTCAGCGGCAGCGCGAGGCCGCCCGCATCCATACTGTAGAAATGCGGTGCAAACACGATGGTCGGCGTGTCGCCCTCCAGCTCGTGCACGGCCCCTTCGAGCTTCACCCTGCTGCGCACCAGCGCCTCCGAACCGAACCAGAGCCAGCTGCGATCCAAAAACGTCTGGCAGAACGCCTCGAACGTCTGCCTGGCCAAGGCCGTGCGTTCAGCCTCGGACATCTCGGGAAAACACAGCTGCAGATTGCGCAGCGCAACTTTCCGGCGCTGACCGGCAAGCACAAACAACACCCGCCCAACAAATTGACCCAGGCCCCGCAACATGGGCAGCGGCAGTTTGGCGAGCACATGCATCATGCCCAAACCCAGTCGACTCCAGCTCATGCCTGCTCCTTCTCGGCAGCGGGCGACATCTGTGGATCGACGCGCGGTTGTTTGTATCGGCCATAGCCCCAGAGATATTGCGCAGGACATTGGCGAATGGTCTGCTCCATGGCCACATTGATATCGTGCACCGCATCCTCCAAGGTGGGAGACAGCGGCGTCGCCAGTTCCTCGAAGTACAGCACAAAGCCCCGCCCCCAGGACTTTCGCTCGCAGCGCGCGGTGATGATGGTCGCGCCGGTCTGCAGCGCCAGGCGCGCAGCCAGCGTCATCGTATAGGCCTCGCGCCCAAAGAACGGCGACCACATGCCCAGCCCCTGCGGCGGCACTTGATCGGGCAGCAGCCCCACGGCCGAGCCCTTGCGCAGCGTCTTGATCATCTGGCGCACTCCAGCCAGCGTCGTCGGCACGGCCTGCACGCCCGGACGGTTGCGCGCCGTCTCGAGAATCTTGGCCAGCCATGCCTGACGCGCCGGGCGATACAGCACCGTGATGTCTCCGTGCTGAGCCGCCCAGCGCTGGGCGGCTGCGTGCACTGACAACTCGAAGCAACCGATGTGCGGCGTGAGAAAAACCAGCCCCTTGCCTTGCGCGAAAACCCGCTCCACGCACTCGCCGTTCACGATCGTGCAATGCGGCAGCGAGCTCCCCAGCCAGATGCGCGGCATTTCGAACACCATGCGTCCCGCATGTCCAACAGCAGCGCGCACCTGCCTGAATGAATAACCCGCTTGTTTGGCATTGCCGACAAAGCGCCTGCGGTAGGTGGGCGAGAGCGCAAACGTCACCCAGCCCATGACTGCACCCAGAAAGTGCAACAGACCTATCGGCAACACGGATAAAAGGCGAAAGAATGAATGCATTAGAATACGAGCTGTCGCTGAGTTAAATGAGCAACTTGCAGAGCGACGTAAAACAAATCTGCTAAAGCGTTCGCCAGGGCTTCTATTGCAGCTTGGGCAGCGCCCCAAAAGCTGAACAAAGGAGTTTATTCAATGGCGAGCGACTTTCTCTTCACATCGGAATCCGTATCCGAAGGTCACCCCGACAAGGTGGCTGATCAGATCTCCGATGCAATTCTGGACGCTATTTTCGCGCAAGACCCGCACAGCCGTGTGGCAGCCGAAACACTGACCAACACCGGTCTGGTGGTATTGGCCGGTGAAATCACCACCGGCGCCAACGTGGACTACATCCAGGTGGCCCGCGACACCATCAAGCGCATCGGCTACGACAACACCGAATATGGCATCGACTACAAGGGCTGCGCGGTCCTCGTGGCCTACGACAAGCAAAGCCAGGACATCGCCCAAGGCGTGGACGCGGCCAGCGATGACCAGCTCAACATCGGCGCTGGCGACCAGGGCCTGATGTTCGGCTACGCCTGCGATGAAACGCCCGAGCTGATGCCCGCGCCGATCTACTACGCGCACCGCCTCGTCGAGCGCCAGGCACAGTTGCGCAAGGACGGCCGTCTGCCCTTCCTGCGCCCTGATGCCAAGAGCCAGGTGACGATGCGCTACGTGGACGGCAAGCCCCACAGTATCGACACCGTCGTGCTGTCCACACAGCACAGCCCCGACCAGTCGGAATCGGCCACCAAGATGAAGGCCAGCTTCACCGAAGCCATCATCGAGGAAATCATCAAGCCCGTGCTGCCCAAGGAATGGCTGCTGGACACCAAGTACCTGATCAACCCGACCGGCCGCTTCGTCGTCGGCGGTCCTCAGGGCGACTGCGGCCTGACCGGTCGCAAGATCATCGTCGACACCTACGGTGGTGCCTGTCCCCACGGCGGCGGTGCATTCTCCGGCAAGGATCCAACGAAGGTGGACCGCTCCGCTGCCTACGCCGCGCGCTATGTGGCGAAGAACGTGGTGGCGGCTGGTCTGGCGCGTCAGTGCCAGGTGCAGGTGGCCTACGCGATCGGCGTGGCGCGCCCGATGAACATCACTGTCTACACCGAAGGCACGGGCGTGATCCCCGATTCGGAAATCGCCAAGATCGTCGCTGCGAACTTCGACCTGCGCCCACGCGGCATCATTGAGATGCTGGATCTGCGCCGTCCGATCTACCAGAAGACCGCTGCCTACGGCCACTTCGGCCGTGAAGAGCCCGAGTTCACCTGGGAGCGCACGGACAAGATCGCGACGCTGCGCGCCGCAGCCGGCCTGAAGTAATCAGCGCCGTCACCAAAGCAAAAAGCCAGATCTTCGGATCTGGCTTTTTGCTTTGCGCCATCGCTCGCGCGACTGTCATATTTTGCCTACGTGCAATGTTCGCGCGCGCCCACCGCATCCACTGCGCCCTCATCCTAAGCTCAAGGCATTCAAATCCATTTCTGACAAAGGATGCAGCCATGCTCAAGTGGGCCATCATTTTCGCCATCATCTCGCTGGTCGCCGGTGTCTTCGGTTTCACGGGAGTCGCCGCAGGCGCTGCCAGCATCGCCAAGGTGCTGTTCTTCATCTTCCTCGTGATCGCGGTGATCTTCATCGTGCTGGCCATTCTGGGCATAGGTGCGGTCACCTGATCGCACGGATCACAACCCGCGCGCGAGCAGAGACAGGCTGCGACGATATTCAGGACGTAGCCGGTACAACTGCGCGGGGCGGTGTGCTGCACCACCGCGCATCGCGCCGGGCATGGCCTCGAGCATGTCTAGTTCTTCCATCTTGCGACGAAAGCTCACCTTGTTGACCGCCTCGCCGAGCACCGCCTCGTAAGTCTGCTGCAGCTGGGGCAAGGTGAATTCAGCCCCGCACAGAAACACCGGCAGCGAGGAGTAAAGACTTTTGCTGCGCACCCGTGCAATCGCTGCATCCACGATGCGTGCGTGATCGAAAGGCAGTTGCGGTAGCGCCGCCACATCGAACAACTGCGACTGCGCAGCCCCTTCTCCATTCGCCGCGAGAGCCTTCTGCAAGGCATCGTACGATACCAGTGCGCAATACGTCACTGCAATCGACCAGCCACGCGGATCGCGCGCCAAGCCCGAGAACGTCGCGAGCTGCTCCAGATACGGACTCGCGATGCCCACCTTCTGCTGCAGCACCCGCGCCGCGCTCGCTTCGGTGTCTGCATCCTCCTCGGCATGCACGAAGCCGCCGGGCAACGCCCACGCGCCCTCGAACGGCACCTGCTCGCGCCTGAGCAGCAGCACCTGCAGCGCGGACTCCTTCATGGTCAGCAGCACCACATCCACCGTGCAGACAATGGGCATCGGGAAACTGCGATCTTTCATGGCGGGTATCCTCTCGGGCGACTGGTCGTTGAGTTCATTGCAATATAAAACAAACTCTAGCCGAATCCAGAGAACAGGCCCATCTCAATCCACAGAGAGGCATTATTCTCTTGCGCGTCCTTACATGCTTCTCAATCAAGTTAGTTGCAAAATTAAATTAACAAGATTAAACTGAGCCCATCAGCAAACTCTGGAGGCCTTCCAAGATGTCCAGGAACACCCAAAGCACTCAGCTTCTCCTCATCGATCCACAGAATGACTTCTGTGATCTGCCCGATGACTGGTGTCCCACCGATCCACGCAGCGGCCAGCGGATCACCTCCGCCCTGCCGGTGAAGGGCGCACATGCCGACATGCAGCGCCTCGCGCAATTCATCCGTAAAAGCGAGCCTCGGATCGACCGCATCACGGTCACGCTCGACTCGCACCAGCGTTACGACGTGGCGCATCCCAGCTTCTGGCGCAAGGGCGACGGCTCGGACATGCAGCCGTTCACCCCGCTTCTCGCCAAAGAGGTACGCGCCGGAGCCTACGCGCCACGCGACCCACGCACTCTGGAGCGTGTTCTGCAGTACATGGACACACTGGAGTCGCAAGGTCGCTACGTGCTGATGGTCTGGCCCGTGCACTGCGTGATCGGCAGCTGGGGCCATGGCGTGCATGCCGATGTGCTGGCGGCCTGCGACGATTGGCAAGTCAGCCGGCGCAGCGCCGTGCGCAACGTCTTCAAGGGCATGAACCCATGGACCGAGCACTACAGCGCCATCCGCGCCGAAGTGCCCGACAGGGACGATCCCGAAACCGACGTGAACGACCGCTTGCTGCACGAGCTCGCCACCGCCGACCGGCTCATCGTCGCGGGTGAGGCCAGCAGCCACTGCGTGCGCGCCACGGTCGAAGACATCGTCAACCACCTGCCCGACCTGTCGCCCGGCTGGACGCCTTCGCGGCTTGTGCTGCTCGTCGACTGCATGAGTCCCGTGGTCGGCTTCGAGCGCGAGCAGGCGGCATTTCTCGAATCCATGCACACTCGAGGCGTGCTGTTGGCACAATCATCCGAACTGGCACTTTGAGACTTCTGCAGGCGTTCAGGAAGCGATCACACACCATGCGAACACTAGACAAGCCCGTCATCACCAGCCTGCTGGACACCGACCTCTACAAATTCACCATGTGGCAGGCGCTGCTGCATCGGCATCCGCAAACACAGGTCGAATACCGCTTTGTCTGTCGCAACAAGCCCGAGTACCCGCTCACCGAGTTGCTCGACGAAGTGAACGCAGAGCTCGATGCGCTATGCCGTCTGCGTTTTTCACAGGATGAGCTCGATTTCGTCGGCTCACTGCGCTTCATGCGCAGCGACTTCATAGACTTTCTGCGCATCTTCCAGTTCCAACGCAACTTCATCCGCGCATGGGCCAATGGCGAGACGCTGAACATCGTCGCTACCGGCCCGCAGGTGCACGTGATGGCGTTCGAGATCTTCGTGCTGGCCATTGTCAACGAGCTGTATTTCCGCCGTTTCAATCAGGTAGCAGCCCTTGCCGAAGGCCGCAAGCGACTGGCCGCCAAGATCATCGATGTGCAAGCGCTCGCGAGCGAGGCCAAGCCGCTGCACAACCCATTCGAGCTGTTCGACTTCGGCGTGCGCCGCCGCTTCAGCGCACCATGGCAGCGAGAGGTCGTCGCCGCCTTTGCCGAGCAGACATCGCAATGGTTCAAGGGCACGAGCAACGTGCTGCTCGCACGCGACCTAAACCTCGTTCCCATCGGCACCATGGCTCATGAATATTTTCAGACCTATCAGGCACTCGGGGTACGGCTGCGCGACTTTCAGAAGCAGGCGCTCGAAGACTGGGTACAGGAATACCGAGGCGACCTCGGGATCGCGCTCACCGACACAGTCGGCATGGATGCCTTCCTGGCCGATTTCGACCTCTACTTTGCCAAGCTGTTCGACGGCCTGCGCCATGATTCCGGAGATCCCTACGCGTGGGGCGAAAAGGCGCTCGCGCATTACCGCAAGCTGCGCATCGATGCAAACACCAAACGCTTCGTGTTCTCCGATGGCTTGAACGTGGACAGCGCGCTCGCGCTCTATCACCACTTCGGCAACCATGTGCAGCTCGGCTTTGGCATCGGCACGCAACTGACCAACGACATGGGCCTCCAGCAACTCAATATCGTCATGAAGATCGTGCACGCCAATGGCCAACCGGTGGCCAAGCTCTCCGACAGTCCCGGCAAAACCATGTGCGACGACAAGACCTTTCTTGCGTACCTGCGCCAAGTCTTCAACGTACCCGATCCGGTCCTCACCCACAAGGAATGAACCGCTATGTTCCGCATCACGCTCGCGCAACTGAACTTCACCGTCGGTGATATCGAAGGCAACGTCGAGGCCATGATCGCCGCCGCACGCAAGGCCGCGCTCGACGACTCGGAGATGATTGTCTTCTCTGAGCTCGCACTGTGCGCCTACTACCCGGGCGACATGCTCGACGACAAGCACTTTCTCGACCGCATCGAAGAAGGCATCGCCTCGCTCAAGCGCGCCTCCACCGCCCTGCCCGATCTGCACTGGGTGATCGGCACGCCGACGCTGCGCGACGGCCCCGGCAAGCACCTGCACAACAGCCTGCTGGTGCTCAAGAACGGCGCCGTGCGCCTCAAGTACGACAAGCAGCTGCTGCCCACCTACAATATCTTCGACGAACGCCGCCACTTTGAGCCCGGCCCCGACGTCGCCAAGGTGCTGCGCATTGGAGAGACCCAGGTCGGCTTCATGATCTGCGAAGACGGCTGGAACGACGACGGCGACGACTACAGTGCCAACCCGTTCATGCGCATGGCCGACGCCGCGCCCGAAGTGGTCGTGAGCATCAACGCAAGCCCCAGCAATGTGGGCAAGCGTGAGCAGCGCCATCAAGTGTTTGCCGATGCGGCAAAGCGCCACGACCTCACCATCCTCTATGTCAACCAGATCGGCGGCCACGACCAGATCGTCTATGACGGAGCTTCGTTCGCGGTCGAGCCCGAGCGCGGTGTGGTGTTTGAAGCCAGCCGTTTCGTCGAGGACGTGCGCACACTGCAGCTGAAGAACGGCCGCTTCAGTCTGCCGGCCAGCGAGCCACTGTCATCGGTGCCCAAAGAAGGCCTGCCGACGATGAGCTTCTACCGCGAGCAGATCGTGCTCGGCCTGCGCGACTACGCGCGGCGCTGCGGCTTCAACAAGGTCGTGGTCGGCAGCTCCGGCGGTATCGACAGTGCGCTCACCCTCGCGCTTGCCGCCGAGGCCATGGGTGCGGACAACGTGATTGCCGTGACCATGCCCTCGCACTTCTCCAGCAGCGGCTCGGTCGACGATTCGAAGACGCTGTGCAAGAACCTCGGCATCCAGCTCTTCACGCATCCGATTGCCGAACTTGTGCACCTATACGCCCAGCAGTTCCTCGGAGCGTTCTCACAGCCGCTGGTCGGCCTGCCGCTCGAGAACCTGCAGGCACGTGTGCGCGGCACCATCCTGATGGAATACTCGAACGCTTTCGGCAACCTACTGCTCACCACCGGCAACAAGTCGGAGATCTCGGTGGGCTACTGCACGCTCTACGGCGACACCAACGGCGGCCTAGGCCTCATCGGCGACCTCTACAAGACGGAGGTCTTCGCGCTCTCGCAGCACATCAACGAACACGCGGGCCGCGAACTCATTCCGCAGGCCATCATCAGCAAGGAGCCGTCCGCCGAACTGGCTCCAGGCCAGCGCGACGCCGACAGCCTGCCGCCCTATCCTGTACTCGACGAAATCCTCAAGCTGTTGATCGAAGGCGAAGGCCTGTCCACCGGCGAGTACGAACAGGCGCGCCAGTTCATGCAGCGTCTGCGCGCCAGCAAGAAGGGGCGCGACCTCATCCAGCGCGTGCGCATGATGGTGGCCAAGAGCGAATACAAGCGCCGCCAGGCCCCGCCCATCATCCGCGTGCGCGCCAAGGCCTTCGGCTCCGGCCGCCAGATGCCGATTGCCGCACGCTACATTTGAACGTTCCACGCTCGCTTCACCCAGCCTCCCGCCCCATGTACGACACCGCCATCCTCATCGGCCGCTTCGAGCCGGTACACACAGGTCACCTCGCCCTGCTCAACCGCGCGCTGGAAGAGGCCAACAAAGTCATCGTCATCATCGGTTCGGCCTTTCAGGCACGCTCGCCCAAGAACCCGTTCACCTGGAAAGAGCGCGCCGACATGCTTCTCGGTGGCCTGAGCGAATCCAACCGCACGCGCGTCGATGTCGTGCCCGTGCGCGACTACTATGACGAAGCGCGCTGGGTCAAAGCGGTGCAGAAGGCGGTGAACGAACGCACGCAGCCCGGCGCACGCATAGGCCTCGTCGGCCACTTCAAGGATGCCAGCAGCAGCTACCTGAGCTCATTCCCCGGCTGGGAACTCATTCCGCTCACGCGCCAGGGCGAGATCGACGCGACGATGATCCGCAACGCCTACTTCGGCGCCACGGCCGACACCATTCCGATTGCACTCTCGCCATTTCATGACGTGCTGCCCAAATCGACACGCACGTTGCTTGAGCAATTCGCCACCCAGTCCGAATTCGCCGAACTGCAGAACGAATGGCGCATGCTGCGCGGCTACCGCGAAGCCTGGGCGAGCGCGCCTTATCCGCCGATCTTCGTCACCGTCGACACCGTACTGCGCTGTCAAAACCAGATCCTGCTGATCCGCCGCGCCCACGCCCCCGGCAAAGGCCTGCTTGCACTGCCAGGCGGTTTCATCGAGCCACGCGAGAGCATCTGGCAGTCTTGCTTGCGCGAACTGGTTGAAGAAACCCACTGCGACGTGACACCGGAACGCCTCCAGCAGACCCTGCAATCCGTGCATGTCTTCGACCACCCAGACCGCAGCCAACGCGGCCGCACGATCACGCATGCGCACTATTTCGATCTGGGCGATGCACCGCTGCCGGCTGTGCAAGCCGATGACGATGCCGCGCAGGTGCTGTGGATGCCGATTTCGGAAATAGTGAAGAGCGAAGAAATGCTGTTCGAGGATCACTTTCAGATACTCAATCACTTCCTGAGAAACCAAATCCTGAGCGAATAGTAATATTGGCGACGTTATGATGTGCCGCAACCTACCACGCACTGCACATCAAACATCGCAGCAATGACGCTGTTATTTCCTCGATCAATCTGGATTAGAGCTCTTTGGATTGCGCTGATTTTCACAGTTTGCGCTGTCAGCGTTCGCCTCTTCTGGGGATATCCACGCTGTCAGAACGATGAGCTGAACTGGGTGCAGATTGCCCGCAATATTGATGCGGGACGTGATTGGCCCGTTTCCGGTCCGTTTTTCATGTTCGTGCTTCGCGAGTTGAAATCACTCACCGCGATGGGTTATGTACAACTCATCTCCGGACTGGGCGTTTTCAGCGTTTTCGTGGGAACGCTGCTCATCATTCTGGGATACTCACGCCTTCGCATCACGCGACCCGGAATCACGCTCGCAGCTCTGGCACTCTCGAGTTATTTCTGGGTTCCGCTGCTGGAAGCCAGACCGCAGCAATGGGGACAAATTCTCGTATTCATTGGCACCATCGCTGCATGGCTGTGGCTGCACCGCCGCGGTGGGTGGTTGATTTTCCCGGTGCTGGTGTTGATCTCTTTTTCGCACATCCTGAGCCATGCCATTCTGGTCTTTGTGTGCACCGCGTTGACGCTCGCGGATTATTTTGAAAATCGCCCGCTGACCAAGCGACACGCCATTCTCCTGGCATGCTCGCTGCTGAGCCTCGTGGTCTATATATTGCCGAATGGGCCGTATCAAACCATGCTGCGCGACATTGAACAGAACCATCTGCATCGCCTGCTTGTCGCCGCCCCCTGGCTGGCGGCGGGGATGATTCTCGCCATACTCGGTATCATGCTATTCAAGCCGCGGCTGCACTGGCGCGCACATTGGTCGCGTCACACGATGGAGTATGCGTTGACTCACCAGAAAATCATCTGCGCGGGTTTGCTCGTTGTTTTCTTCATTGCCATGTCCGTTCAGGCCAGCGTTCTGCCAAGTGCTTCCTGGCTTCCCTACGGCGGATCGATATGGATCTTCGTTGTTTTTCAGACGGGCAATCTGGTATTTGCCTCCCTGTTCGTATTGGGTCTGTTCGCATTTTTCAGAGCCACCTCCCATCAGGAAATAGAAACTTTCCATGCGCGTCTGATCACCTGGACGCTGCTTTCTTTCGGCGTACTCGGTCTGCTCACCTTGATTGGATCGTTCTGGATGCGAGACACCAATTGGCTGCTGCGACTGATCAACTACGCGATTCTGTTTGCAGCCCCCATCGCTGCCATGGGACTGGGCAGTATCCGGCTGCTCAAGAAGCACCCAACCCTTTACATCCTGTTGGCGCCGCTGTTTGTTGTAAGCATCTGTCAAGCCGTCCGGCCGGACGGCTACTTGGGCTGTTGAACCCTGTTGTTTTGCAAAACAGGCAATTTCACATCCAGATACAAGCCTGCGATTTACCTCCCGTGGTTTGATAGACTCATCGGCTGCAGCCGTCCAGCCCATCACATCCACCTCCAATGGCAAAACTCTCCAAGACTTCCGTCATTTTTGCGATCCTTTTGATCGCTGCCATTTTGTGCGTCTATGTCCCTGGACTGCACAATCAGTTGATCTTCGATGATCTTCGGCTGGCGGAGGGAGATTTCTTCAGCAACTACGGCAATCTGCTGCAGTTCAAACAGCGCATGCTGTCCTACGGCAGCTTTGTCTGGGTGCAGAACCTTTTTGGCGAAGGTTGGTGGAAGCAGCATTTGTTCAACGTCTTCCTGCACGTCTTGACGGTCGGCGCACTGTACGCACTGTTCAAATCACTCCTCGAGCGCACCCAGTTTCCGCACGACATCGAACAGCAGGAGCACTTCCAGTCCTCGCGCATCGCGGCACTGCGTGTCGGCCTGATCGTCTTCGCCCTCAATCCGGTGGCTGTCTACGTCGTCGGCTATCTGATCCAGCGCTCCATCCTCATGGCCACGCTGTTTGCCGTGCTCGCCTGCTTCGCCTATGTGCGCGGGCTGGTCAAGGGCAATGCGGGCTGGTTCATCGCCGCCGTCATTTTCTATATAGCGGCCGCCCTGTCCAAGGAGCAATCCGCGCTGACCGTGGCCATGGCCGTGCCGCTATACATCTACGTACGCCGTCCTTCGTGGAAGAAGATCGTCATGGTCTCGGCCGCCACGGCGGTGGTGCTGGTGCTCGCGGTGGGCGCGGTGCTCAGCATCTATGGCAACCTCATCGGCAACCTCATCGACAACCAATCGGTCGCCTATCTCAAGCAACTGCAAGCCATCGATCCGAATGTCGGCGGCAAGGTCTACGCGCTCAGCATCCTGAATCAGGCAGCGCTGTTCTTCGTCTACGGCTTTCTGTGGGTGATCCCCTACGTGGGCGCCATGTCCATCGACATGCGCCCCGCCTTCCCCATGTCCTTCGGATCCGGCCTGCATCTGCTCGGCGCGGTGGCATTCGTCGCCCTGCTCGTGGCGTCGATCTGGGCCGTGCTACGCAAGGACGGCGTGCTGCGCTTCGCGGCACTGTGCCTCCTGTTCCCGATGCTGTGGTTCTTCAGCGAATTCGCTGTCGTCTGGCTGCAGGATCCGCTGGTGCTTTATCGCAGCTACCTCTGGGCCGTCGGCATTCCCGGCCTGGTCGCGATCGCGCTGACCGGCTTCAAGCCGCGCACCATCTACATCATCGGCGTGCTGCTGGCCCTGCTGTTCGGAGGTCTGGCGGCCGAGCGCGTGATGTCCATGCGCGACGCGGAAACCGTCTGGGAAGACGCCGCCAGCAAGATCGACCTCAAGGCCCCCGCCAACGCCGTGGGCCGCTATCGCCCCTATCTGAACCTCGGCACCGAGCGCATGGAACGCGGCCGCTACGCGCAGGCCGAACGCGACTTCATGACCGCCGATGCGCTCAACGACCTCAACGGCAATGCCCGTTTCAGCATCGGTGTGGCACTGCTCCAGCAGAAGAAATATCCCGACGCCATCCGGGCCTTCAAGGCAGCAGAAGAAAAGGGCTACTCCGGCCAGACACTCTGGTTCCAGCGCGCCGAAGCCTATGCGGCGCTTGGTCACCCCAAGGAAGCTTTCGACGCATTCAGCGCGGCACTGCAGGCCGGTGGCTCCGACGTGAACGATAGCGCCGGTGCCAAGCAACTCACCGAACAGACCCACCTGCGCCGCGCTGAAATGGGCATGACCATCCAGAAGTACGATGACGCCGTGAAGGACTACGAGGCCGTGCTGCAAGCATCGCCCAACAGCTCCCGCGCGGCCGTCGGCCTCGCCATGGCGCTCACCGGCAAGGGCGAATCCGCCAAGGCCAAAGATCAAATGGACGCACTCATCACCCGCAGCCCAAGCGGCCCGGCGTTCTACGCTCGCGCCATGGCGCACTACGGCATGAAGAATACGGCAGAGGCACTCAAAGACCTCGACCAGGCCACACAGGCCGATCCCGCCAATGCGCAGCGCTACGCGATGGCCAAGGCCCAGATCAGCGGCGCGCAGGCGCTCAAGCAGTAAGCACTGCCGTGACGCTGCGCGTACTCCACATCGGCAAGTTCTACCCGCCCTACCGCGGCGGCATGGAGGTGTTTCTTGCCGACCTGCTCAACGAGCAGCGCAAGCAAGGCATCGATGCCCACGCTCTGGTGCACGGGGATCCGGAGCCCGACGATCCGCCATGGATTCAGCGTGTGCCAGTGCAGTTCAGTCTGGTCTATGCACCGATGGCTGCGGGGTTCCGCAGCGCCATGGCCAAGGCCATCGAGCGCATCCGCCCCGACGTACTGCACCTGCACCTGCCCAACAACTCCGCACTCTGGGCACTCACACTGCCCAGCGCCCGCAAGGTGCCATGGGTGATCCATTGGCAATCGGACATCGTCTTCTCGGACATCAAGTGGTCCGTGGCCATGGCTTACATGATCTACAAGCCCTTCGAGCAGGCCTTGCTCGAACGCACGGCACAGATCATCGCCACCTCACCACCTTATCTCGAAGCCAGCAAGGCACTGCGCAGCTGGCATGACAAGACCGCCATCATTCCGCTGGGCATCAACGTGGAGGCCGCACCGGCTCCCGTGAATATTCCACCCGAGATGTCATGGCGCGGCGACACTCAGCTCAAGCTCCTGTCGATCGGCCGCCTCACCTACTACAAAGGCTTCGAGACCCTGATCGAAGCCGTGAGCACCATGCCCGGCGTGGAATTGCTCATCGTCGGCGAGGGCGAACTGCGCCCCGATCTGGAAGCCAAGATCAAAGAGGTGACACGCCCCGGTCAGCCGCCCACAGTCTGCCTGCTGGGCGCCGTCGACGATGCACAGAAGCACACGTTGCTCGCTCAATGCGACGTCTTCTGCCTCGCGTCATGCGAGCGCACCGAAGCCTTCGGCATCGTCGTGCTTGAGGCCATGATGCATGGTCGCCCCTGCGTCGTCACCGACCTCCCCGGCTCCGGCATGCCCTGGATCGTCGCCCAAGCCAAAAGCGGCCTGCGCGTGCCCTATGAAGACGTGCACGCTTGGCGAAGCCATATCGCGCGCATGCAGCATGATCCGCAATTGAGAAAACGTTTTGGAGAAGCTGGCGTGCAGGCGATCAAGCGCATGTTCAGCATCGGTCCGTGTGAGCGCGAGATCAGCCGCTACTACCGAGGCTTGGCACCAGAATCCGTCCCACCGTTCCTGCACAAAGGCGTCATGGTAGTCGTGAGCGCGCGCAATCAGGAAAAGCACATCGCGCACATCATCAAGCGCGTCAACGCCCTCGCCCCAACAGCAAAAGTGGTCGTCGTTGACAACCGCAGCACTGATGCCACCAGCCACTTGGCAGAATCCAGTGGCGCCATCGTGCTTCGCCCCCTGTTGGCGATGACGACTTGGGGCGCGCTTCAGACCGGCCTGCGCTATGCGCAGGCCCAAGGTTTCGAAATGGTAGTGACCATCGATGCAGATAGCTACTACGAGGTCGAAGAGCTGCCGACGCTACTGAGCCAAACCAACCTGAACCCAACGGTAGATCTTTCTGTAGCCTTCTTTCCGGCACGCCACAGCTTCGTTCGTCGCATGGCGTGGAAGTGGTATCGCTTGCTCACGGGATTTGAACTGGAGGATTTCGTCTCGGGTTTTCGCGTCTATCGCCGCAAGGCCATCGACGTCGCCATCTCATCGGAAGCGACCCTGCTTGACTACCAAGACGTAGGTACCTATCTGCTCATGCGCAGGCAGGGTCTGAAGCTCAAGGAAGTGCCGCTGCAGATGCACACGGCCAAAGAAGATAAGTCCAGCATCTTCCGTTCCTGGGCGAAAGCTGTTCGCTACTTTGCCAGCTCAACGCTGATGGCGCTGGCACATGGGCGCAAACGCTCAGCCCCATAACGCCAAAAGCCCCAACGCGTCAAGGCATCAAGTGCGTGTAGATCGCACTGGTATTCTTGGCGCATTGCGCCCAAGTGAAGGCGTGGGCGCGCGTCACGCCAGCCTCAGAAGCCCGAGTTCGCCAGCCCTCATCCTGCAATGCATGCAAGAGCGCTTCGGCAATCGACTTCTCATCCTCGGGCTGCACTTGCAAACCCACATCCCCAACGACCTCGGGCAATGACGAGGTGCTGGACGTGAGCACAGCCACTCCCGAAGCCATTGCCTCCAGCGGCGGCAGACCAAAGCCTTCATAAAGCGAAGGAAAGCAAAACAGGCGCGCCCCCGCATACAAGAACGGAAGGTCTTCTTGAGGAACAAAATCCAGATACTTCAGCCAGCCCGCACTCGCCCCGCGGGTCATCAGATCATGAATTTCTCCTGCCTGCCAACCACGTGACCCAGCCAAAACCAACGGGTGACGCATGCGCAGCGACTCTGGCAATGCTCCATAAGCACGGATTACCCGAGCCAGATTCTTGCGCGGCTCAATCGTGCCGACATACAGAGAATAGGCTCCATGCTCCAGTCCGAACCGCTGCAGAATCGGCAAAGTGTCTTCGGCACCGCGCGGATGAAAAGATGCATCAACGCCCAACGGCACGGTACCAATCCGATCCTCGGGCCAACTGAAATGCTCGATCACCTCACGGCGCACCGACTCGGCATCGGTGATCAGAAAATCCGCCCTCTCCATCGTTCTTGGCAAGTCCCGCTTCAGCAATTCCACACGCGCTGCGGGATGAAACTGCGGACAGACGATGTGCGACAGATCATGGATCGTCGCCACAGATTTACCTGGAAACGGCGGCAGAAAATAATTGGGCGAGTGAAACAACGCATGCCGTTCCTTCTGCATGCGCCAGCGCGACCAAATGGGCATGAGCGTCGAGTAGGCACGCACCGCCAGCTTGTTGCCGGCAAGCACCCGTCGCAACGTGGGCTTGTTCAACTCGTCTGTAGAAACCGTCTTTGCGCGCGCCTGCACAGCCTCGCTGCTGATCCATTGTCCGAGTGAATAAAAGCGCAACGACTCCACGCCTTCGCACTCGGGAAGCCGCATCGCCAACTCATAGGCGTAGCGACCAATACCCGTCAGCGGCGCATGGATGGCATCCGCGCCCAGGATCACATGTGCCACGTCACTGCGCTCCAGATTGGCTCGACAGCATCCAGGTCAGCGTTTCATCCAACGGACGAGGCTCCCATGTGCCAACCAGTTGGCTCAGCCGTGACGCATCGCCGCACAAGGTCTTCACCTCATTGGCCCGCACAAACGCCGGATTGGTGACCGCCTTGATCGACTGTCCGGTAATGCTCTCGGCCATCTGCAGCACCTCGCGCAACGATACCAATCGGCCCGAGCACACATTCACCACCTGATCGACTGCCACATCGGAATCCAGCAAACGTCGATAAGCCGCCGCGACATCGCGCACATCCGAAAAATCACGCCAGACCTCCATGTTACCCAGCTCGATCACCTCCGCCTTGCGCAGAAAGTGGCTCACGATCTTGGGCAGCAAGAAGCTCTCCGACTGGCCCACACCCGTATAGTTGAATGGACGCATGATCGTGATCGGCAGCTTGTCCATCCATAACCGCGCCATGTACTCCATGGACAACTTGCTGACAGCATAATCATTGGCCGGATTGGCGGGTGTACTCTCGTTCAGCGCACCCTCTGTCGTGTTGCCATAAATGTTGGCACTGCTGGCAAGCAACACACGCTCTGGCCGTTGAGTAAGCCCCCCAACCGCAGAAAGCAGATTGCGCGTGCCCACCACATTGACGTCGTAAAACGCACGCGCGTTGCTGTGCCCCACAAAAGCGATGGCAGCGAGGTGAATCACCGCCTGTGGCTGCACCTGCTGCACCCACTCCCCCAAAGCGTCTGCATCCAGCAGGTCCACGTGTCGATACCGAGCCCGCTCGGGTTCAGGGTGCGAACCCAGCCCCCAGACCTCCCAGCCATGTTGCTCCAACTCACGAGTCAAAAAATGACCCGTGAACCCATTGACACCAGTGATCAGAGCTCGCCGCACTTGTGAACCACCTCAGAACGAAAAACCGACTTGGTTGCGACGCAGATCCGCCTCCACCATCATCTGGCACAGCTGCTCCAGCGTAGTCGTCGGAGTCCAGCCCAATTCACGCTGCGCCTTCTCTGGGTTACCGATGAGCAACTCCACTTCGGCAGGGCGATAGAACTTCGGATTCACGCGAACCAGCGTCTTGCCGGACGCGACATCGATACCCACTTCCGACTCTGCAGCACCCTGCCACTTCAGCTCAAAGCCTGCCGCCTTGGCGGCCATGGAAACGAAGTCACGCACCGTCTCGGTACGGTTGGTGGCCAACACATAGGTATCAGGCTTCTCGGCTTGCAGAATGCGCCACATGCCTTCCACATAATCCTTGGCATAGCCCCAATCGCGCTTGGCATCCATGTTGCCCAACTCCAGCACGTCCAGCTTGCCGAGCTTGATCTTGGCAAGGCTGTCGGTGATCTTGCGCGTCACGAATTCACGGCCACGCAGCGGGCTCTCATGGTTGAACAGAATGCCGCTGGAGCCAAAGATGTCATAGCTCTCACGGTAGTTCACCGTCATCCAATGCGCATACAACTTGGCCACGCCATAAGGGCTACGCGGGTAGAACGGCGTCGATTCGCGCTGAGGGATCTCCTGCACCTTGCCAAACATCTCCGAAGTGCTGGCTTGATAAAAGCGGATCTTCGGGTTGACGATGCGGATCGCCTCCAGCAGATTCACAGCACCAATGCCGGTGATCTCCGCGGTAGTGACTGGCTGCTCGAAAGACACGCCCACAAAGCTCTGCGCCGCAAGGTTGTAGACCTCAGTCGCTTCCGTAGTCTGCAGCAGTCGAATGCTGGCAGAAAGATCGGTCAGGTCGTATTCGACCAGATGGAGATTGGGATGGTTTTGGATACCCAATTCTCCGATTCGCCAGAAATTGACGGAGCTGGTACGGCGATACGTACCGTAGACCGTGTAGCCCTTGTTCAGTAGCAATTCAGCAAGATACGCGCCATCTTGCCCAGTTACTCCAGTAATGATCGCCTTTTTCATAATTTAAACTCCAACTTCATAAAGCCAATTCCAAGCTTTCTATTATCTCCGCTCAACCCTAACAACTTTGGCGAAATGGGATTCAACGGTATGAACTCAATAGTATCAACCAAGTCAGCTCCTAGGGAAAAATCCAATGCCAATTGCTCTGAACCTCGTCCCAAAACAACCCTATGCTCTTCTAAGCCGATCCGAACAATAAACTCCTGCTTACCTTCGACACCAAACGGTTGAACTGACATCCCCAGAGTAAATTTTCGAGGAAGAAACGTCACAAATCTAATTTTCACCGACTGCGATAAATCTGCATCTGACCACCGCCCCCAATTCTCAACCCCTGACAATCCATTAATCTCCTCCACAAAACTTGGCAACAATGGGTTAGAAAAATCAATCCCGTCAACCAGCGTCGAGGGAAAACGAGGGCCATTTTTATCTACTATATAGTCGACCTTCTTCATTATTTCGCGAGCGCTCAACATGGAAAAATCGACGTCCAATTTATTAGCAAATCGAAAAAAAATCAATCGACCGTCTTCACTCTCGATAACACTGTCAATTTTTTTATTCGATTTCAAATCAGAAATCAATTTCAGCGCCCCATCCTGAAACCCTTTCCGATCAACATAGATCCCGGAAAAACCCATGCGGCCTGTTACATCAATCTGCCTATTTAACGGCTCTTTGGCCAAAGCCCTATAAAAAAGATCACCTTCTCGGCCTTTCATCCCCCCAAAGCTCCATTGCAGTGATCGCGAATGTAAAAATCCTATGACAAGATCGAAGGGTCCCGCCCTATACCTTGGAGAATCCTCAGGAAACCCCGTGTATGGCAACTGATAAATTGCAGACTTCAGAGGCAGTGATTGCTCTATTTTTTTTATAAATTTTCGATCCGAGTCAAAATTACTCTTTAGAGTATCACGGCACTCCGAACACAATCTAGCCGTTTGATCATAAAGACCTAAAAATCCAAAAACAAACGACACCGCAATCAACACAACACCAAATCTCTTAGTCGAAAAATATTCGGCTACAACAATTTGCACAACAAGAAAAAAAATTGCAATCGAACCAAAGGCAATAAAAACACTTATTCTATTCCAACCTCTTATCAAAGGTGTCACAACTGTTGAAAACAGCGACCCACCCCCACCAACTGTTCCAAACAAAAAAAGAATCAAGGTCATCAATATCAGGAACGAAATCCGCTCATCTATTTTTCGCCCCACCACAACCGCGACCAACCCAAGGAAAGTCAATAAAAATCCCGCTGCTCCGATTATGCCAAGTGTAGATGTGCTATTTTCATTTACCAAAGGACGGGTTAAATCATAATATTTAGTCACATTTGCAAATGAATCGATTCGGTGATCGGCTCTCGGCAAAATAAGCTGCATAAACTTTAACCCATATACTTCCGCCTCCATTGGCGATCGAACAGCCTTCTCTGGATTAGGGCCACTCTCTATTCGATGAATAATATTTGAGCTACTATTAATCAAGCCCCCCCCCAACACCAACACAATACCAACCAACGAAGGGACAATGCATTGTAGTCGCCCATGCTTAACCAAACCAGCCAAAGCAGTTACCGATAATAAAATGCAACCGAATAACGTATAATAAACACCAAAACTAGATAGAATCAATGCAAAAGCAAGCACCAGGAGCACATGCTTTAGCTGAAAACACCCCCGATCCGAAAGAGGATATTTTAAGAAAAAGATCCTGAAACAGACATAAAAATACAAAGGTACCACAAAGTACCAAATATAGAATGAGTGAGAAATTCTTTGAAAGTGAAATGGCAAAAATGTGAATATTATCGATCCACAGATTGCAAGCGATAATTTCAAACCGAAAACTCGCAACACCACAAATGATGAAACAAACACCACAGGGAAGCTAACCAAGAAAAAGAGATTGAAGGCAATAAATGGATCTCGAACAAGCGATCCAAAAAAGCTCAAGAGCAATATATTTCCTGCATCTGGAATTGGATAATCCAAAATACTTGAACCGAATGGATACCCATTTCTCACACCCTCGAATATTCCACCTTCTATTTCTCGTTGAGCACCCCAGAGATAAAAAAGACCGTCCCCATCATAGATGTATGGATAAGATAAATTATCCATAATTCCATAAGTAAAACCAGATACCAACCAATATGCCAAAGCCAAAACAGCAAATGAAAATGGCAACCACCACGCCCACTCAACACGCAAGCAATGCAATAAAGACTGCGGTCTATCCAATACAAAAATATGCTGACTACTCATGACTCAGTTATTGACCATCAAATTTTTTGATCGTAATTACCGTTGCTTAATCTCAAAAAATATTCAAGCGTCAAGAAAATTACGCCTTCAACGCCAAGAAATACTGCGCCCCAAGCGGCAACCATCCTACATATTTCTCCAAAGGAGCTAGTACCCTAAAGGCTCCAGGGAAAAATAGCGTAAATTCTGTTTTCACATCCTTGAATCCAGCGGATCTTACCAAACTCTTGAACTTCTTCTGCCCAATCATCTTGGCATCTTGATCAAAGATGCATCTTTTGAAAACCATTCTTGTCAGGGGATTGAGTGGATTATGTTCAAATATCATGATGCATCCGCCTGGATTCAATGCATCCTTGAGTCGTGAAAGCCACAACAAATGTTCAGCCGGGTCAATATGATGAAAGACATTCGATGTGAATATCAAGTCATATTTTTCTCGCACCACATCTGACCATTCACTGGTGAAATGTGCTTGCGGAATTCGCTTGCGCGCCATATCAAGAGATTCATCCGAAACATCGAAACCGACCAAATCAGCATCCGGGAACGATTCGGAAAAATACTGGGAACACTGCCCGATACCACAACCAAAGTCAAGAATTCGTTTCGTGGTCGTAGGCGCCATGCGCTTCGTTAATTTGACCTTGTATGTGGAAAAATACTCAATCGTTCGAAAACCGGCGGGAATGGCATTTTTCAAGTCACTTGAATACGAATCTGCATACTTGTCAAACTCCATTTAGACTCTCCTTCGTCTGGCCGGTAAACCCAGCAATCTCCCTAATTACAAACTGCGGCTTCTTGTTGATATTCAGGTATAAGCGCCCCATATACTCGCCTATAAGCCCTAAAAAAAGCATTTGCACGCCGGATACCGCCAGAACAATCGCCACAATTGAGGTCCAACCTGGTTGAACCGACGGATTCATCAATTTTTCCACGATGACATACACTACGGTAGCCAAGCTCAAAAAACCAAATATCACTCCAATAAAAATCGCTAAGCGCAGTGGTGCCACGGAAAAACCTGTGGCCATTTTCATCAGCAATGAAACCGAACGCTTTAAATTATAGTTTCCTTGCCCTGTGAATCTCTCCTGATGCACTGCATCAATCACTTGAATACGATTTGTGCTCCGTAGAATCAATCCATCAATGTAGGGATATGGCCCTTCATATTGAATGATGGCAGACTGAACATGCTTTCTGAAGGCCTTGAATGAAGAAAGATACAAATCCCTGGGCTTGCCGACCAAGTGGCTTGCAAGCATATTATTGAAGTTACTGCCCGCCACTTTCCAACCAGCATGCTGTCTTTTTTCAAAGCGGACAAAGCAAACATCATCCTTTTCCAATGCCTTGAGCAACTCCCCAATATATGCGGGAGAATGCTGCAAGTCATCATCCATCAATACAATGCTATCTCCGCTAGCAAACTGCAATCCTGCCATGATTGCGTTGTGTTGACCAAAATTCTTGGCGAGATTGATTGCCTTCAAGTTCGGATACGTATCTGTCAATAATTGCAATACACCCCAGCTTCCGTCAGGACTGGAGTCATTCACAAGAATCAACTCCGAATCATTCTCAAGCCCAAGTCTCTTCAATTCGACCGTCAGTTGTTTCAGCAGCTCTGGCAGGATTGCCTCGCTGTTATAGACAGGAATAACAATTGAGCATTTCATAGTGGGGAATCTGCTTTCCGACACGTCATCACAATCCCAGTATATGGAATCCTTAGAGGTTTGTCATCAATCACAGCAGAGGTGGAATTGAATCTTTTCTTCGCTAGCCGCAGATACTCTTCGTCAGTACGTACCGCCTGACCACGATCCTTGCTGACCACGAACTTGGCAGCACTTGACTGATTTTTTGTATAGACAGGATCCAAGGCCAGGAAAACACCATTATTCTTGAGCGCATAGTGAGCTGTTTCAAACAGTTCATCCGCGACATTGTCGTCAAGATGGTGAAGAATACCAATTGCCAGCACAATATCAAAACACCCGTGCTTGGACATAGTGTTCTTGTTCACATCCTCACAAATGAACCGTGCATTCCGATTGGAAAATCGCTTCGACGCCGTGCTTATATATTCATCATTTCTATCAAATCCGACATAGCTGGCTCGCTGAGGAATATACTCCAAAATCTCCCCTGTTCCGCAACCAATATCAAGAATTCGAGTCGAATCAGAGCACAAGGGGGCGATATGATTGCTTACCACACGCTCCCGCCATTTGTACGCACCTACAACATGCTGAAATGAGTCGTAAACCATTGAGAACGACAGCAGATGGCGCAGCCCTTTTCGTATCTCGGCTCCATCATTCATATTACACCCACCGGCCTTTCTTATCTATCCGAAAATATATAAAATCGCATTAGCGTATACATAACCACAACATAAACAGAGATAGCCAACGCCTGCGCCACTCCATCTTGAAACAAGCCCTTCGAAGCTATTAGAACAGCAATATTTAAGACATATGAGAACACGAAAGATACTGCATATCTCCGCATCTGACTGGCTGTATTGCTTCGGCGCTTGAAAACAAAGAACTTCGCCAATGTAAAACTGAAGAGCATACCGACTGCAAAACCAGCCATATTTGCCACAACGGGGTTTGCATTCAGGTAAGTCAACACCCCAATCGTCCCCAGCCCGGTGACAGCGTTTATCACCCCAGCCCCGACATATCTCAACAGATAAGCACCTTCCGACACATCAGCCTCACAGCACTCTATTTGAGTAGTATTTTTTTAGCACAGATGAAATATATCCCTCCTGGAAATTTAATCCAATTTTCGAATATATCTCTATAGTGTCGCCAAGAGGAATGACATAAGCCCCGCCACCATCGACGACTTCCAATCGAGCCTTTCGCCCCTTGATCTCTTCCAATTTCTTCACGAGATCCAGTACAAGCACATGAGTAGGGTTGCAGATATTACTCAACAAATTCTGTTGTGGTGATGCTCTCAACAGATGGATGACAACACTCACTACATCACTCACATCGATGATATTCCTCTCAGCCTTTGACCATATCCTCATCAACTCGCCACGTTCAATGCTCGAATTTATATAGTTCAGTAACGTATTCCCATTGCGGCTTAGACCAGCTAATTGAGGCAGGCGGAAAACATGAGATCGCGGCCGTTGAAGTACGATGGATTCCATTTTTATCTTGTGTTGCACATACGCAGTATCGATCGACATTTTGTCATAAACACTGCAAGTGCTGAAATAGACAAATTGATCATTCGGCGCGAGAGAATTCAATGAATTCTTCAGCATGGAGCTTTCACGAAGAAATTCTTTCTCATCCTTATTCATGGAGTTTGCCACCCCAGAGGCAAAAACACAAACCCCCTCCAACTCGCCAGCGCGTTCAAGAAATGCCGTTGCTATCAAACCCGAACCGATTATCATGATTTCAATTATCCAGTATTATGGCATTCACCATATGCATCATGGCAGCCAAACACATTCAACGCCACCAAGACAACATCTCTCAACTGAATGACTTCTATCCATATCGTCCATTGAGAGAATTTTTATCAAGCAATATTTTCAAATCGCCGGCACTTTCGCTCCAGCTTTTCCACTTCATTCCTTGACTTGAAATTACAGCCCCTGAGGCAAATGCCCCTAGCCATTCGCGCAAGAAGACGTCGAGGCTTTCATCATTTTCACCATGAAAATACGCAGCGCTTTCCCCGCCCACCTCACGAAATACAGGAATATCTCTGGCAATGATATGCAAACCCTTTTGCGCTGCCTCTATCAATGGCAACCCAAAGCCCTCAGCGTATGATGCTGCAACAAGACAGGTGGCGGATGAATACAATTCAGTTAATGCGACATCATCCAGATCATCAAACCAGAACAATGTCTTGTGAATGAATTGGCTTTTTTTCAAATCCGATACAAGATCATCAACATTCCAGCCTATTTTCCCGACAATCACCAGATTGGCAGACACACCTGTCTTCCATAGTCTCTCAAAAACTCTCAAAATCTGAGCATGTCCTTTTCGAGGCTCCAATGTTCCAACCATTAGAAAATTGACAGCCCCATGCAATTGCTCAGGAACCGAAAAATTATTTGATGCTTTCAATGCACCAGCATCACCGTCGTGGAAGTCGGCACCGAGATGAAAATAATCCAGCGCGAGGCCATCGCGTACACCGCCATGCTCGTTCAGCCAAGCACTGACATCATCAGCAACAGCTTTCGATATACAAATCAGCCCATCGGCATAGCGATTGAGCCCACTTAACCAATCCTCAAAGGCCCGCTCAATTCCTGGAAATGCATAATTCTTGTTGCGCAACGGAATGATGTCATACACCACGAAGAATATTTTTGCGCCCGCACGTTTGAAGCTCTCCATATCTTCTTGTGCCTCAGGGAACAGGTGAGCGGCGAGATCCAAACCAAGAAATATGTCATCCACTCCAGGATAAACAGGCGAGCCTTTGCATGCATTGTAGAGACCATCAGAGTCTGCCGCATGGAAATAACCCCTTCCCTTCACCCCATAGATTGGGTGCACAGAATATCCGCTGAGTGGCTTTTTCTCCAGCTCGTTCAGTATGTTCCTGACGACTCGCTGAATGCCAGTCTTCGCATCCCTCACGTACAGCTCGGAGATGTCGACAAACATACGACGTTCTGACTTCACGCTGAATTGCATTACATCCGCCGCGTGCCCCCACGGGTGAATCTTCTGAGTCAGTGCTTCACGGCGCAATACGCTCACCATGGTCAGTAATCTTTGAGAAACGCTCACCCAATCACGGACCTTCAGCCACTGCCGCTGCTTTTCGAGCAATACGGCCTGCATTTCTTCGGAGGTTGACTCCCATTCAAGTACTGTGCGACTAATATCCGCGTCATCAGGGCCTGACATCTGCAAAGTGACGTCACTCACATCCGAGAAAATGTCCAACGGACTCACCAAAACGGGCTTCAATGTCGACAAGCCGATGGTGACTGCACCGCTGGCGCTTTCCTGGGTATCCCGATATGGAAACACCATGTAATCAACCGACGACAACAGCTCCTGGCATTCTGAAATCGGACGATAGTCGGTGATCCAGGTAATGTTCTTTGACACGCCCAAGCGCTCGGCTTGAGCCTTGCAGCCCTTGATCACATGAGCGCTTCGTTCATCCAGTGCCGAGCAGACTGCGAGCATATGAACCGGTCGTTGAAGTTGCGCAGACAGCAACGAAATCGCTCCCACCACGGCATCCAATCCCTTGTGCGGCAGTGCAAATCCAAAACAACCTAGAACCAGCGCGTCCATAGGAATGCCATATTCATTCCGTGCCTTGCCCACGTCCGGATCTAACAACGGCTGAACGACGCCAAGCTTCAGCAACATTACATTTCGCCACAGTCCGAGAGATAACAAATTGTTGAGATCCTCTACCTTATGGACGATGATGCGATCCAATTGTTCAAGGCATCGGACAGCCTTTGGCGTCAACCGGAACTCAGAGAGCAATGGTTGTGTAGAGTGCAATTCCAGATAAACGCCACATCCCTTGTTCTGAAGTGCCAACAAATGCTCGCAGACTACTTCGGACAATTCGTACAGACTCGGCTGGTGCTGGACGAAAATCGCGTCTACCTTCTGCTCCTGAATTCGGACAAGAGTGCGTACGACGCTTGCCACATCGCCCACTTTCCAACTGACGAAGACATTTGCATCTACAATTTTGGTACGTGAATCCGCGAAGATTTTTGCTGATATCGCATCTGCGCCCACGATATTCTTGAACAGCTTTTCACTGTATTCAGCGATCCCGCACTTAGCCGCCCAAGGCGTCAGAAGCGCAATATTTTTTACTCCTCTCGTAGCAGTGTTCTCCGCCAAGAGAACCTCAGAGTACCCAGCGATGGATTTTGCAGCGTTGGCCCAAGAGTAGGTATCGCGCACATACTTGGTGGCCGACTCCCGCATATTGTGGATTTCCGGGTCTCCCGCCAGCACTCTCTCACGCACGCGTCGGAGTTGCCTGACCAAATCCGTCTTGTTCGGATTGACCCAGCATGCGTCATCTGTACGTACGTGACTCTCCGATGCCCCAAACTGAAAGCCCACAAGATGCGCAGTGGACAGAGTGCAGAAATCGACCTGTGCACTATATCCGGTGGTGATGACAGGAATGCCCATCGCCAGCGCTTCGGCCGCCGGAAGGTTGAACCCCTCACCTCGAGTTGGCAGCACAGCTGAATTCGCCGTGCGGTAGAGCGCGATCATTCCCGCATCGTCCAGAGGCTGCTCATCTATGATGACCCGCGCTGGATGCTTGTGCTTCGCCGAATACGCCTGCAACAGTTCCGCGACCTGGTTGTGCGGGTTGGGAAACGTCTTGATGTATAACTCGACGGCATCGCTTTCAGTGAACGCCTCGAGAAATGCTTCGAGCAAGACATCTACGCCTTTGCGGTGAAATGCAGATGACACATGCAGAAAGCGAAACGGGACACCAGCCTCAGGCTTTACCGATTGCACAGGCGGAGTATCTCGCGCAACTATGTGGTCAATCCCTATTGGCACCACCACCACGCGCTTTTGGCAACCTGAATTGATCAGTGCCACCTTGACGGATTCCGCCGCCACAATCACACCATCAAAGCTCGCATTCAATTTTGCAACGATGTCAATGGGAACGGATGTCTCCTCCCAAAAGAAAATGCACAGCTTTAATCCTGAAGGCAACTCGTCGCCAATCATCGGATAGTGGTGGGTGATGGAAATCGTCTCAGGGCCAAACGAGCCAGGAATCTGATTGTTCAGCGCGGCACTCAGTGCGACTTCCTGCTCTTGGGGCAGCTTCGGAATTTTGTCGTAGGGCTTGCCATGGAAAGGGATGAAATGCACTCGCCCCGGCATGAGATCGTCCAATGCGGCAACGATATTGCGATTCACGATGGCCAGGCTGTAGTGCCCTTCCAGATGTCCGGTGAATCGCACCCAATGTGCGTTGTTGATCCTGCCGCGTGAAAATGTCAAACCTTCAGGCAACACTGGATACTTTGGGAATACGTCAAGTAACCCCAGATCGGACCATCCGTCCTGAGATGCCTGATCCAACTTCGAAATCGCCAATTTGGGGCGCTCGACCTCCACCATTGCACCGGTCTGGATAGCAATGGTTCTCAGGTGAGCATGTAGCGTTGGGTAGTTCTTCAGCAACCAATAATTGAGACGCTCGCTGAAGTTGCGGTTACCTAAAATACGCTCCATCAGCATTGACAGCGGTTTCGCTAAAACCCGCAGGCTCCATCGCACCAACCTGTTGCCCAATGGTTTTAGAGTGGCTCCTGGGTGCCGAATCACACCCAGCAAGATGCGCATCGGATACGTCGCTCTCCACGACCAACTTGCCTTGACACTTTTAAGCTCGCTTTCAAGTGAAAGCGCCTTGCTCCACCACTCATGCGCTTTCTCGGAAAACTCGGCTAGGCGCGCGGAATTATCGCTCTCGAGCCTTGCGTAATTTTCTTGAGCTTCACTGAACTGTTTCCCAAGCTCAATCAGCTGTTCACTCCGTTGCGCCTCAACGGCCTCAGCAGACTCTGCGCGCTGAGTCTGCTCTATCTGCGCCACTCGCACAAAGTCGTCAAACACATTGGGAGGATATTTCATCCTCTCGATGATTTCCGCGTGCTCAAGCGCTACATAAAATCGATTGAGGCCATCGGCGTAGGCAAAGCCGTAGGCATGAGAAGTCAGGAGGTGCTCCCAATCCTCAAAGTTCTCCATCTTGGTGATTGGATCAAAGGCCTCAACCACCACAATCCACGGCCGAAAGGATTGGAAATCCATACCCGCAAGCACGTCTTTCTCGAATCCTTCCACGTCAATTTTCAAAAAGTGAATGTCCCCCGAAACATACTGCCTGCAGATTGCAGCCAAGGTCAGCATCCGCACGGAATGCGTCACCCCCGACACGCCTGACGCCCTATGTTCTTCGATGATCTTCGGCGACACGGTTGACCAGCCACGAATCAACGGCTCCCAGATATCCACGCTGCCTTCAACCGGGCCTGCCACGCAGCGAAGATTGATGTCACCTGGTCTTTCTCGCTCCAGATCTCTCCAATGCATTTCCAACGGCTCGACATTGATGCCGCGCCAACCCCGGTCGTAGAACGCCTTGGTCACCGAATCCGCAACCGGATCGTTAGCGCCGACGTCGATATAAGCCCCGTTGACTACCCCTTCAAGTGCACGAAAAAGGACTACATCCTCGTTGTTCTGGGCATATGCAATGAACGTCATAACTTTTCGATCCCGATTGTGGGATCAATCCACGCATATCCATCAAAGCCCGTCTTGCTAATATTGACCACGTTAAACACTAGTGCCAAATCGCGCCACTCATAGTTGTTCACCAAATGGGTTTCAGTGCTGCACAAAGCCGTTTGAATCGAATAGCTTCCTGGACCCAGATTGGCTGGGAACTGAATTCGATATCGCAGACATTCACCGCTTTTGGCTGAATGGACCTCTTGCTTCTTGAGATCCGTATTGGTGCCGAAAACCACCTGCCCCAATCGATCCTTGATGCCATAACCCAGCACCAGACGTTCCACATCGGAATGCACTTTGACATCAATACGCAGGGTTACCTGTTGCCCTACGTCCACCCACTCGACGATTCGCCCGCTCTCGTCTTCAAGAACGATATCCGTGACCGAGGCCTCACCCGTACCCGAGCGTGTCGCTGTTTTCCCGTATTCGGTCTTGGTGGTCCTGATGGTGGAGTTCTCTCGCTCGGCAATGAGCGCGTTGTAGAAATCCATAACCTCTTCCGGTGCGCCGTCTTTGGCCACGTTCCCGCGCTCGAGGAGAATGGCTCGATCACATAGCGACTGGATTGCGCTCTTGTCGTGAGAGACGATCAGCAACGTCGTCCCCTGCTGTCTGAATTCACGAATGCGATTGAAGCTTTTGTGCTGAAAGTACGCATCCCCAACGGACAGGGCTTCATCCACGATCAACAGATCGGGCCTAACGGCAGTCGCCACACTGAACGCCAAGCGCATCTGCATGCCGCTGGAGTACATACGTACTGGCCTGTCAATGTAGTCACCTATTTCCGCGAACAATTCAATTGCTGGCATGCAAGCAGCAATTTCATCCGCCTGCAAGCCGAGCAACTGACCTGCCATGAACACATTCTGCCGTCCCGTGAAATCCGAGTGAAAGCCCATCCCTAGTTCGAGCAGCGCAGCTACTCGTCCGTTGACGCTGATTCGTCCGGTAGTGGGCTGCGTGGTGCCGGTAATGATCTTCAATAGCGTACTCTTCCCCGCGCCATTCACACCAATGATGCCGACGGCCTCGCCCTTGGCAACTTTGAAATCTATGTTACGAAGAACCCAAGTCTTTTCATGCGTCTCGCGGCCCGAAATCCACTCCCACATGCGCGCCCATTTACCAGGATAACGCTTGTACGCCTTACCGACGTTCTCAACAATCAAGGCACTCATCACAGTTCGTCCACCAATTCACCGACTCGCTTGATGAAAAAGCGCGCAGCAAGAATTAAAAGAATGAACGTTATGATTGTCAA
Source organism: Diaphorobacter sp. HDW4A (assembly GCF_011305995.1). GTDB lineage: Bacteria > Pseudomonadota > Gammaproteobacteria > Burkholderiales > Burkholderiaceae_C > Diaphorobacter_A. The sequence continues at coordinate 3,992,522 of NZ_CP049910.1, forward strand.
TGGAATCAACTTCGAAAAATCGGGCACCATCCCATCCAAAAAGATCTGTTGATAGCTGGTAATGAGCGGCTGCAGCGGGTTGTATTGGAATGCCTTCTGTGCACCAGCGGGAAGCGATCCCATCGTGTAGACGATGGGAGTGAGCCAGAACCAGAACTGCAGCAACACACCAGTCAACTGCCCCACATCCCGAAAAAAAACATTGACGGTTCCAAGTAATACACCCAGCCCCAACGTGAACAGCAATTGCAGCATCAACAATGGAATGAGAGACAATAAGGCCCAGCCGGGCCAGTGACCTATAAGTACAAGGAATCCGAGATATAGAAAAAAAATAATTCCAAAATTGAGTAGTGCAGATACCGTCACAATGACTGGCAGACAGGCTCTAGGAAAATTGGATTTCTTGATCATGTTTCCATTTTCAAGAAAGACATTATTTAATCGCCCCAACATCTCAGAAAATAGATTCCAAGTGATAACACCGGCACAAAGATAAATACTGAAAGCAAATGGCGTGCTTTCATGCCCCGGCAAAGTCGGGCGCATCAACTGGCCGAAAATCACGGTGTAAATAATGATCATCGTCAGTGGATTTACCACCGACCAGAACGCACCCAAAAGCGATTCGCGATATCGACCATGGAACTCGCGCATCACGCTGCTCCATATGAATCCCCGGTACGCCCACAACGCTCTCAACATAACTAATCTGGACATTGAAACTTACGCTCCGGCCGGTGCGGCAGGCACACGCCCATACGTATCTTCGAAACGAACGATATCGTCCTCACCCAAATAACTCCCCGACTGCACTTCCACAATCTCAAGCGGCATCTTTCCAGGATTGCGCAGGCGGTGCACATGCCCCAGCGGGATGAAAGTGGATTCGTTTTCGCCCAGCAGCAGCACTTGGTCGCCATTGGTGACTTCGGCAGTGCCCTTGACCACCACCCAGTGTTCTGCACGGTGGTGGTGCATTTGCAGACTGAGCGACGCGCCTGGATTGACCACGATGCGCTTGACCTGAAAACGCTCTCCATAGTCGATGCTGTCGTACCAGCCCCAAGGGCGGTGTACCTTGCGGTGGGAGTGAGCCAAGTCTTTGCCGTGCTTCTGCAAGTGAGCGACGATCTGCTTGACTTCCTGTGTACGGCGCAGGTCAGCGACGAGGATGGCGTCGGGGGTTTCGACCACGGCGATGTGCTCGAGACCCACTCCGGCGACGAGGCGACTGCTTGAGAGGAACAACGAGTTCTTGCAGCCACGCTGCACCGCGTTGCCGATGATGGCATTACCGTTTTCGTCATGCTCGCGCACGCTCCAGAGGGCATCCCATGCGCCAACGTCGGACCAGCCGGCGTTGAGCGGGATGACGCGAGCGGCGATGCCGAGTTCGGGCATCTTGGGCAGGCGCTCCATGACGGCGTAGTCGATGGAGTCGGAAGGGCTTGATTTGAATGCATCGGCCTCGGGGCGCACAAAGTCAGTGTCGCGCTGGGCATTGCTCATGGATTGTTCACAAGCGGCCAGAATGTCCGAGCGGAATTGCTGCATGGCCTTGAGCCACACGCTAGCTCGCACGACAAATAGGCCACTGTTCCACAGGTAGTTGCCTGCGGCGAGATAGTTTTGCGCGCGCTCGCGATCCGGTTTTTCCACGAAGCTCTGGACTTCAAACGTGTCGCCCTGCTCGGTCGTACCGTGTTGGATATAGCCATAGCCGGTTTCGGGACGATCCGCGACGATGCCGAAGGTGACCATATCGCCTTTGCTGGCTGCACGGAAAGCGCTTTGGACCGCCGCGTGAAAAGCTGGCTTGTCGGCGATCACGTGATCCGCAGGCATCGCCAGCATCACGGGATCTGCCCCCTCCGCCCGCGCCTGCAGGGCGGCTATGGTGAGTGCGGGTGCGGTGTTGCGACCAGCAGGCTCCAACAGAATGCGGGCATTCTCGATGTTCGACTGCTGCAGTTGGGTGGCGACCAGAAAGCGATGCTCGACATTGCAGACCAGCAGCGGCGCGGAAAGTTGCACTTCAGAATCGATGCCTTGAAGCCTGGTGGCAGTGTCCTGCAGCATGCTGGCGGTGCCTGCCAATGCATGAAATTGTTTGGGATACGTTTCACGCGACAGCGGCCACAGCCGCGTGCCTGAGCCGCCGCAAAGGATGACGGGAAGAAGCTGATCAGTCATGGTAGGAGGAGGTTGCTGGCGATGCGGAGGATGTATTGCGCGAAAGGCTTTCCATATCCGATTCCAGCATTGCGAGCCGTTGATTGAGTCGGCGCACATCGCGCTCGATGCGCGTGTTCACCATGTCTGCGTGCAGTGCCTTGACAAACAGCACAATGCAGGCGAAGAGCAAAAGCAGTGCAGGTGGGTAGGAGATACCCACCGAATAGGCGATGCGGTCGACAAGACCCGGCCAAGCCCCCAAAAGGGCGGCCGCGGCTGCGACGGCAACCCAAAACAGGCCGTGCATCAGATAAAGATGATCGCGGCGAATCAGATACAAGATCAGAATCGCCAGTCCCACGCCCAAAAGCATGGTGGTGGTTTGCAAAGACGCCATATCAGCCTGTGATTTCAGCAGGAGCAATGCACGACGAACCTGAAACACTGTCCGAATCGTTTTGCGAAGTGCTTGCTTTCACACAATCACGCTCAAAGCGATATCGCCAGTGCAATGCTCCCCCAAATACCCTATTGAAACCCACTAATGGGTCGACAAAGCCACCAATTGTAGGCGGAACGTCCTATCTTCAAGATTACCTTATCAATCGATAGTCGATTGCTATTAAAAAAATAGCGTTCTAAAGATTTCTTCACGCAACCGCACCACCCGATTCGGGTTCATTTCCAAGGCATTCGATCAAAATCCCTCGGCTGAAACTGCAGACCTTGCAATTTGATTGCAAACTTATTAGTTAAAAATTGCAATCTATTACCCAAGTAACGACGGCATACCACGTAAAGCTTGAAGGGTACTGCGTCTCTTCATATCGCTTTGCCGCGTTGCCTTCGATAAGGCTTTCGCAGAAAAGTCAACACGCACCGCTCAAATTCTCCGGCTAGAACGCCCCCGGCTCACGGATGAAGACTCAGCCACGAGTGCCCCACGCCGCCACCTTTTTCCACGCGGATCTGTGTGGCGATGCGATCTTTCAGTCCCTCAACATGGCTGATGATGCCAACCATCTTGCCGCTGGCGTTGAGGGTGTCGAGCGCGTTGAGTGCCATGTCCAGCGTGTCGGCATCGAGTGTGCCGAAGCCTTCGTCGAGGAACAGTGAGTCGATCGACGTCTTGTGACTGACCAAGTCCGAGAGCGCGAGCGCGAGTGCCAAGCTGACAAGAAAGCTTTCGCCGCCCGACAGCGTGCGCGTATCGCGCGCCGCGTCTGCCTGCCACAGGTCGACGATCTCGAGCTCCAGTTCGCCGGATGACTTGCGACGCAGCACATAACGACCGTGGAGTCGCTCAAGCTGCCGGTTGGCGAGCGTGAGCAGGTGATCCAGCGTCAGGCCCTGTGCGAACTTCCGGAACTTGTCGCCCTTGGCCGAGCCGACCAATGCATCGAGGTGCTGCCAAGTGTCGGATTCGCCGGTTTGTGCGGTGATCTGCGCGAGCAGTTCCTGTTGACTGCCGCGCAAGGCGTTGTCGCGCTCCAGCGTGGCGAGCTTGCCGCCCAGTTGCTGGTTCAGCTGAATGGATTCAGTCTCCATCTGAGCAATGTCTTGCTCCAACGTTTCGCAGCCCGCTTCGGTGGCGTTGCGCGATTGCAGACCGGCAAGCTTGGTCTGCTGCGCTAGCAGCAGCTCGGCGGCGACCTGACGCTCATGCTCGCGCTGCTGCTTGCCTGATTGAAGTTGGCTGCGTTCCTCAGGCAAGAGACGCGCGTGGAAAAACGCCGCTTCGTCGACAAAAGGACTGCCATGCAGCGCATCGCACCAACGCTGGTCGGCTGCCTGCTGATCTTCGCGCAGGCGGGCCAGCGCGTCCTCCAGTTCACGCACGCTACCTGCGAGCTGCGCGGTGCGGGTCGCGATGGCATCGATGCGTGCGCTGCAGTCGGCAAGTGCCTGCGCTGCGTTCAAGTCACTGGGGATGTCGACGATTTCATTGGTGAGCGCTGCTGTCCGCTGGTTCCAGAGGTCGCGTTGTGACCGCATCTGCTCGCAGGCGGCGCGCTGGCGCTCCAGTTCGATGCCGATGTTCTGTATACGGCCCTGCTTTTGCTGCCATGCGTGGCGCTCTTCGTCGCGCGCGTGCAACCAAGCATTCGTGTCGGCGGGCAATCCCGTGAGATCGGCGAACCCAGCACTGCACAAGACACCAAGCATCTGCGCCTGCTGTGTCTGCAAGCCTGCGCGTTGCTGCGCCAACAGTGCCACGGCATCCGCCAACTTGTGCGCAAGGCTTTCTGCCTGCTGCTGCAAGCGCAAGGCTTCTTCGCGCGCTGCATGCATGGCGTGGGCCAGCTCGGTTTGGCGTTTGCCTGCTTCGTGCATTTCATGATCGAGCGCTTCAGCGGATTGCAACCGTTCACGCAACGCCGTTGCTTGCATCTGCGCTGACGACAGGGCGAGCGACAGTCGTTCGGCCAGTTCCCAGTCTTTGGCTTGCAGCGGTTCGCCCTGCTGAAGTTGGTCGCGCAGCGCATCCCATGCAGCTTGGTTGGCACGGCCTTCGTCGATCAATTGTTGCTCTCGCGTCTGCAGGTGACGGGCTTGCGTCTGTGCGGCGGCAAACTCAGCGCCACTTTCGAGCACCTTCTTCTCTCCTTGTTTCTGCTCCAGCTTCAATCGTTCGAGTTCGGCGCGCGTAGGCGAGCTGTCCAATCGGGCATAGTGCTCGATGGCCGGATGCTCTTGAGCGCCGCACAGAGGGCAGGCCTCGCCGGGTTGCAGATTGGCTCGATGCTCAGAGAGGCTGCGGATGATCTGTTCCTGCTCGAGTAGGCGCTGCTTGTCGTTCACACGCTCGTTGAGGATGTTCTGCGCGGCCTGCGTTTCGAGTTGCAGCGCCTGCTGCGCCTCGGCCCTCTGAACCGCCTCCAAACGCTGGTTGCGCACGTCGAAAAACTGCGCCTTCATCTCGCGTTGGCGGCGAGCGCTTTCGTCAAGTCGTTCGGTGATGGAGAGATTCTTCTCCGTGCGCTGCGACTGTTCGCGCAATGCGGTCAGCGTGTGCGTGCCGAGCAGCAGGGTCTGCTTTTCCTGCAGCGACTGCAGTTGCGCCTCGCACTGCGCATGCGCGTTGGCGGTGGCCTCGCTCTGGTTCGTGTGCTGCCCCAAGCGTCTGCGCACGTCATCGAGCTTGACCGTCGTGTCGTTGGCAACCTGCTCGTTCGTGCGAATGTCGGCCTCGGCCCTGGCCTGCTGCGCGAATTGCTCGCGCCACGCACCCAGGTTCTCGGCCAAGTGCGCATGGTGTGCGTGCACACTGGTCCAATCGGTCAGCGTCGTTCGCTCATCTTCAAGACGCTGCAGTTGCTGTGCCGATTGCTCGTCGAGCAATCTGGCAAAGGCGAACGCTAGTGCATGTTCACGCTTCTGCGTTGCGCCTTGCGCATCGAGCTCGCTTTGTCTTTCGCTGAGTTGCCGGGCAGCGTTCTGGACGGCTGCGTACGTCCCCTGCCACGCCAGATGGACGGGTTCCAGCGCCTGCGCCGGTTCGCTGGCGGCGAGTCTCTGCAGTTCGGGCGCGGCGTGCTCGATGGCTACGTCGGCCTGCTGCAGTCGCTGCTGCGCGCCTTGCACGGCAGCCTCGCCTTCCGTCACGGCCACGCGCCATTGCAGTTGGTCGCGCAACAGAGTTGTCCTGGACGAAAGCTCCGCTTGTTGAGTGCCAATCGCCGCGACTTCTGTTTGAATCGCCGCACGTTGCTCGTCGCTGAGCAGCTCCATGCCATCGGCACGCGATTGCATGAGGGCGAGTTTGTCGCGCTCATCGCGTGCGCGCTCATAGACACGCTGCGAGATCTCGCCGTAGACCTCGGTGCCGGTCAACTCTTCCAGCAGCTCGGCACGGTCGTTGGCGTTGGCGTTCAGAAATGCCGCAAAGCCGCCCTGTGCAAGCAGCATGGAGCGGGTGAAGCGCGGAAAATCAAGCCGCGTGATCTCGGTGATCTGCTTGAGCTTCTCGCTCACATGGCGGGTGATGACGGTGCCATCGCCCTTGGCCAGTTCGACCTGCGGTGACTGCAGCGCGCCATCCACCTTGTCGCGGGCGCGGCGCTGGCTCCAGGAGGCGCGGTAGACCTCGCCGCGCACCTCGAACTCCAGCTCGGCGCTGCAATCTGCGGTGTGCCGCGTCATGATGTCATTGACCGTCTTGGACTGCGTGCCAAGGCGCGGCGTCTCGTGATAAAGCGCGAGGCAAATGGCGTCAAGCAGTGTGGACTTGCCTGCGCCCGTGGGCCCGGTGATCGCGAACAGGCTGCTGTCCGAGAGCGGCGGCACGGTGAAATCGATGATCCACTCGCCCTTGAGCGAGTTGAGGTTCTTGAGTTGCAGACGGCGGATCTTCATTGCGCGCCCTCACCGTCACCATGGGCGTCGCCCGTCACCACCTTGTCCACAATCTGTCGGTAGCGCTGCGACATAGCACTGCGCAGCGCGACGTCCATGCCCTCCTCCAGACTCAATCGGCGCTCGAACACGTCGTGCGGATCGAGTTCATCGAGCGTCACTCCACTGTTGTCGAACAGCTGCGCCATGGTCTGCCCGCGCTCGCGGCGGATGCGCAGTACCTCCAGCGGTTGGCCTTCGACCAGCTTTTGAATGCGCGCGGGAAGATCGGCCAGATAGTCATCGGTGGTCACCGTGATCTCGAGCCAGACCGTCTTGCCTGCCTCGGCCTGCGCGGCCAGACGCGGCAGGGTCTCGGAGATGTAGCCCAGGTCGCCGCGCACGCTCATCATTGGCTGGAAAACCGGCACGGGCAGCTCCGTTGCGGCCTGCAGGCCGGACTCATCCAGATCGACCAGCAGCATCTGCTTGTGCTGACCCAACTCGTCAAAACTCAGCGCAATCGGTGAGCCGCTGTAGCGGATGTGCTCCAGGCCCCCGACCTTCTGCGGCTTGTGGATATGTCCGAGCGCGAGGTAGTCCACCGGCGGAAATTCGGACGTGGGAAACGCCTCCAGCGTGCCCACATAGATCTCACGCACCGACTCGCTGCTGCTCGCGCCCACCGTTGTCAGGTGCCCCGTGGCAATGATGGGCAGGCGCTGGCCGGTCCGCTGCATCAACTCGTCGCGCTTCGCACAAGCCACGTCATACACACTCTGGTAATACTGCTTGATGGCCGCGAGTAGTTGCTGCTGCCGATCCTGTGCACTCTGGCCGAACTCGGAAGTCACCACATCGCGCGGGCGGATGAACGGGATCGCGCAGACGATGCATCCGGCCTGCCCTGCCACCCGACTTGGCAGCACGCGCACATGCGATTGCGGCTCGGTGGCGGCAGGATAGACATGCGTATCGAGCACCGACAGCAGCTCGCGGCTCTCGCGCAGCGTGGCAACGGAATCGTGGTTGCCAGCGAGCAGCAGCAGGCCCACGCCCGCCGCATGCAGACGCACGACCAGATCGCTGTACATCTCGCGCGCATAGCTGGGCGGCGCGCCCGTATCGAAAATATCCCCGGCGATCAGCACCGCGTCCACCGCCTGTTGCTGCACTTGGGCGAGCAACCAGGCGATCAGCGCCTGATGTTCCGCCTGACGGGACTTGCCCATGAAGTTCTGGCCCAGATGCCAGTCAGAGGTATGAAGAATTCGCACGCGGATATTGTCGTTGCGTTTGCCGGGGCACTACTGGCGAAGGACAAGCTTGTTGTAGGAATAGACCTACAAATCAAGCCGGACTGTCGCCCTCCATGAAAGCCCTCATGACGCAAGGTCTTGAAAACATCCGGAATTGCCTTATTATTAGCACTCGTTGACGTTGAGTGCTAACACCACGCAACTGACATCAAGTTTTAAGCCCGATCCGTCAGGATCAGCTTTTCTTCTTCTTGTTCAACCCAGTTGAAAAATCTTTGTTAGGAGTTGATATGAACCTGCGTCCCCTGCACGATCGCGTGATCGTCAAGCGCCTCGAGAACGAAACCAAGACCGCTTCGGGCATCGTGATCCCCGACAGCGCTGCTGAGAAGCCTGATCAAGGCGAAGTCGTGGCTGTGGGCCCCGGCAAGCGTGACGACAAGGGTGCTCTGATTGCTCCCGGCGTGAAGGTCGGCGACCGCGTTCTGTTCGGCAAGTACTCGGGCCAGACCGTCAAGGTCGCTGGCGACGAACTGCTGGTGATGAAGGAAGACGACCTGTTCGCAGTCGTCGAAAAGTAAGCATCTTCATGCTTCTCGGCCTGATTGATTCGGGCCGATACCTCTTCATCGAATCCAAGTACCCCATTCTTTAGGAGCCAAAAATGGCAGCAAAAGACGTAGTTTTCGGCGGCGAAGCGCGCGCCCGTATGGTTGAAGGCGTGAACATCCTGGCTAACGCAGTCAAGGTGACACTGGGCCCAAAGGGTCGTAACGTGGTTCTGGAGCGCTCGTTCGGCGCCCCTACCGTGACCAAGGACGGTGTGTCCGTGGCCAAGGAAATCGAACTCAAGGACAAGCTGCAGAACATGGGCGCTCAGCTCGTGAAGGAAGTGGCTTCCAAGACCAACGACATCGCTGGTGACGGTACGACTACCGCCACCGTGCTGGCTCAAGCCATCGTTCGCGAAGGCTCCAAGTACGTCGCCGCTGGTCTGAACCCCATGGATCTGAAGCGCGGTATCGACAAGGCTGTTGTGGCTCTGGTCGAACAACTGAAGAAGCAATCCAAGGCTACGACCACCTCCAAGGAAATCGCTCAAGTTGGTTCCATCTCGGCCAACTCCGACGAATCCGTGGGAAAGATCATTGCTGACGCAATGGACAAGGTCGGCAAGGAAGGCGTGATCACCGTTGAAGACGGCAAGAGCCTGGACAACGAACTCGACGTCGTTGAAGGCATGCAGTTCGACCGCGGTTACCTGTCGCCTTACTTCATCAACAACCCAGAAAAGCAAGCCGCGATTCTGGACAACCCGTTCGTGCTGCTGTTCGACAAGAAGATCAGCAACATCCGCGACCTGCTGCCTACCCTGGAGCAAGTTGCCAAGGCTGGCCGTCCACTCTTGATCGTCGCTGAAGAAGTTGACGGCGAAGCGCTGGCAACTCTGGTGGTCAACACCATCCGCGGCATCCTGAAGGTTGTGGCTGTGAAGGCTCCTGGCTTCGGCGACCGCCGCAAGGCCATGCTGGAAGACATCGCCATCCTGACGGGCGGCAAGGTCATCGCTGAAGAAGTCGGCATGTCCCTCGAGAAGGTCACCTTGGCCGATCTGGGCCAAGCCAAGACCATCGAAGTGGGCAAGGAAAACACCATCATCATCGACGGTGCTGGTCAAGGTGCTGACATCGAAGCCCGCGTGAAGCAAATCCGCGTGCAGATCGAAGAAGCCACTTCCGACTACGACCGTGAAAAGCTGCAAGAGCGCGTGGCCAAGCTGGCCGGCGGTGTTGCCGTGATCAAGGTTGGCGCTGCCACCGAAGTCGAAATGAAGGAAAAGAAGGCCCGCGTTGAAGACGCCCTGCACGCTACCCGCGCTGCTGTGGAAGAAGGCATCGTGGCAGGCGGCGGCGTTGCATTCCTGCGCGCCAAGCAAGCCATCGGCGAACTGAAGGGCGACAACGCCGAGCAAGACGCTGGTATCAAGCTGGTTCTGAAGGCCATCGAAGCCCCGCTGCGTGAAATCGTGGCAAACGCCGGTGGCGAGCCATCGGTGGTTGTGAACGCTGTTCTGAACGGCAAGGGCAACTACGGCTTCAACGCTGCCAACGACACCTACGGCGACATGCTCGAAATGGGTATCCTGGACCCAACCAAGGTGACACGTACTGCACTGCAGAACGCTGCTTCCGTGGCTTCCCTGCTGCTGACCACCGAATGCATGGTGGCTGAGGCTCCTAAGGATGACGCACCTGGCGGCATGCCTGACATGGGCGGCATGGGTGGCATGGGCGGCATGGGCATGTAATTGTCCTGCTGGGCGGCTGGTGGGTAGAGGCTCCAGCCCTCTCGCGTCCGGAAGTCATTCCAAAACAAAAAACCCTGCAGGTCTTGGGATCTGCGGGGTTTTTTGTTTTTTGTTTTTTGTTTTTGCTTCTGCTGTGTTGTTGAGGGCGGAGGCCGGGACTGCCCCCGGCGGGGCAGTCACTTTTTGCTTGTACGCAAAAAGTAATCAAAAACGCGCCTGGAAGTCATGCGGCAAAACTCACTGCGAGTCCTTCGGACTCTCCGTTCAGACAGCTTGCCGCAAAAGTGACCTGAAGAGGTGTGGTCGGCACTTCGCTGCGCTCGTGCCTCAGTTTGCGTACGCCTCCAGCGGCTTGTCGTTCGGCTCCTGCAGCAGTTGCTTGAGGGTGTCGCTCATCGGCAGGTTCAACGGCTTGTTCGTGGGCGGGATGGGTTGCATGAACCATTTGTCGTAGATCTTCGCGACTTCGCCGGACCTCATCATTTCGGTCAATGCGCCATCTACCGCCTTCTTGAAAACCGGGTCGTCCTTGCGGAACAGCAGTGCGATGGGTTCAGAGCCCAGCACCTCTCCGACGATCTTGAAGCCGTCGGGGTTCTTGCTGCTGGCGATGACGCCGGCGAGCAGGTTGTCGTCGAGCACGAAGGCATCGGCGCGGCCGGATTCGAGCATGAGAAAGCTCTCGAAGTGGTCTTTGCCTAGGGAGGTCGGCAGGGTGACGTTGTTGTCCTTGCCGTATTTGCGCAGCAGTTGCACGGCGGTGGTGCCTGCGGATGCGGCGATGTTCTTGTTGTCGAGTTGCTTGAACGAGGTGATGCCGGAGTCGGCGCGCACAGCCATGCGGACCTGGCTCACGTAGGTGGTGACGGCGAAGGAGACTTGCTTCTGGCGCGTGAGGTTGTTGGTGGTCGGGCCGCAGCCCATGTCCACGGTGCCGTTCTCCACCAGCGGCATGGTGTTCTGTGCGGTGAGGGCCATGTACTCGAGCTTCACCTTGGGTGCAATGCGGGCCATCACCTTTTCGCAGAGCTCGACGTGATACCCCGCGTATTTGCGGTCCGCGCCGATGGCGTAAGCCATGGGGGCCGAGCTTTCGCGCACGCCGAGCACGATCTTGCCTGCGCTCTGGATCTTCTCCATCGTGCCTGCTGGCGTTTGTGCTTGTGCTGTGGCGGCCAACATGCCAGCCAGTGCGAGGCTGGTCCAAACGAGCTTCATGGGTTCTCCTTCTGTCGTTGCAGTGATGCTTGTGGCCGCAAGCCATGCGCGGATGGGCGCAATGGCTTGGCCTGCCTCACTATCGTTCAGAAGCGCTGCTATCCCCAATAGAGGTTTGCACCAAGGAGTAAATTATTTCTCGTGGGACTGTAGATAGTGCAGCAGTCCGGCGGTGGACGGATCCAGCTTCTCGCTGTCACCCGCTGCCAGCAAGGGCTCCAGCTCCTTGGCGAGCACCTTGCCAAGTTCCACGCCCCATTGGTCGAAGCTGTCGATACCCCAGATGGCGCCGCTGGTGAATACGCGGTGTTCGTAGAGGGCAATCAAAGCGCCGAAGGACGCGGGATCAAGCCGGTCCAGCACAAGGAAGGTGCTCGGGCGATTGCCGGTGAAATAGCTGTGCCCGCTGCTACCGGGGCGGCCCACCATCAACGCCTGCGCCTGCGCAAGCGCGTTGGCCAACAGGCGCGGATGGTGATCGGGCAGGTCGTGACCACCCTCGCGCAGCGCGATGAACTCGACAGGCACGATGTCCGGGCCCTGATGGATCATCTGGAAAAAGGCATGCTGGCCATTGGTGCCCGGCTCTCCCCAGATCACGGGCGATGTGGCATATGGCAAGACCTCGCCCTGTGCATCAACGCCTTTGCCGTTGCTCTCCATCTCGAGTTGCTGCAGATACGCTGGCAGGCGGCGCAGGCCGTGGCTGTAGGGCGCGATGCTGCGGCTGGTGAATCGGTGGAAATTGCGGTACCAGACGTCGAGCAGGCCGAGACGCACAGGCAGATTGGTCTCCAGCGGCTCCGTGCGGAAATGCTCGTCCATGAGATGCGCGCCATGCAACATCTCGCGAAAGTTCTGCTCGCCGATGGCGATGGCGATCGGCAGACCGATGGCCGACCACATCGAGTAGCGGCCGCCGACCCAGTCCCAGAAACCGAGCGTGGTGTCGATGCCAAACTCCGAGGCCGCCTTCAGATTGGTCGTGAGCGCGATGAAATGCTTGTTGAGCGACAGCTTCGCACCGCACTCCGCCGAGCCACCATTCGCCAGAAACCAGCGGCGTGCGGCATGCGCGTTGAGCATGGTCTCGGCTGTCGTGAAGGTTTTGGAGGCGATCAAGAATAGCGTGCTCTCGGGCCGGATCTTGCGCAGCACGCTGCCGAGCTCCATGCCGTCCACGTTCGAGATGAAATGCAGTTTCTTGCCCGGATGCGCAAAGTCTTCGAGCGCCTTCACCGCCATCGCGGGACCGAGGTCGGAGCCGCCGATGCCGATATTGACGATGTCGGTGATCGCACCGTCGGCGCGCACGCGCTCGGCGATCTGGAGCATCGCAGCGAGCGTGTCATGCACTTCAGCGAGGCTCGCAGCGATCCCCTCGTTGGCGACCTGCGCGTTCGCGGGACTGCGCAGCAGCCAGTGCATGACCGCGCGGTTTTCCGTGTTGTTGATAGCCTCGCCCGCAAACATCGCGTCGCGATACGCCTCAAGCCCCGATTCGCGCGCGAGCTGGGTGAGCAGTTCGCGTGTTTCCAAATCGATCAGATTCTTCGACAGATCGGCAAACACCAGCGGGGCCTGCTGGCTGAAGCGTGCAAATCGTTCACTGTCGTCCGCAAAGGCGCCGCGCACATTGAAGCCGTGCCCGGTCTTTTCATAGTGAGCCCCGAGCAACTGCCACGCGGCAGTGCGGTCGCAGCGCGTCCTCGGATCGATCATGCAGCAGCCAACATCATCTGCTCAAGCTTGGCAGCATCGGCCGCGAAAGCGCGGATGCCTTCGGCGAGCTTTTCGGTCGCCATGGCGTCGGCGTTGAGCGCGTAGCGGAAACCCGCCTCGTCGTAGCTCACGACGGGCAGATCGAGCTGACGAGCGGCGTCCGGGTCGAGGGCACGGGTGATCGGCTCGTTGCTCTCGGCCAGCTTGGCGAGCAGATCGGGCGCAATGGTCAGCAGGTCCGAGCCCGCCAGCGCGATGATCTGGCCCACGTTGCGAAAGCTCGCACCCATCACCTCGGTCTGGATGCCGAAGTGCTTGTAGTGGTTGTAGATCGCGCGCACGGATTGCACGCCGGGGTCGTTGGCACCAGCCATCTCGGCCTCGTTCCAGTGGGCACCGGCCTGCTTCTTGTACCAGTCGTAGATACGGCCCACGAACGGCGAGATCAGCTGCACCTTGGCCTGACCGCAGGCCACGGCCTGCGCAAACGAGAACAACAGCGTGAGGTTGGTGTGGATGCCGCGCTCCTCAAGCTGTTTGGCGGCCTGAATGCCTTCCCAGGTCGATGCGATCTTGATCAGCACGCGGTCGATGTGCACGCCTTCGGCCTGATACAGCTCGACGATGCGCTCGGCGCGGGCTACGGTGGCCTCCGTATCGAACGACAGGCGGGCGTCCACCTCGGTCGAGACGCGACCGGGGATGATCGACAGAATTTCGCAGCCGAAGCGCACGATCAGACGATCCATCAGTTCTTCGATACTGCGGCCCTTGAAGCGGGTGACACATTCCTGCATCAGCGGCGCATATTCAGGCTTCTGTACGGCCTTGAGAATCAGCGACGGATTGGTCGTCGCATCTTGCGGCTGAAAGGCGCTGAGTTGGTGGAAATCCCCGGTGTCGGCGACAACGGTGGTGAATTGCTTGAGTGCTTCGAGTTGGTTCATGGAAATTCTCCTCATCCAATGGCCTCGGATCATCCTCTGTCGGTCCGCCGATGAGGTTTGGCAACCCATGAGTGTATTCGCAGTGATGGAATGGGTTGATCGGGTATTGTCCAACCTTGAAACTCGGTAACATCGGAACTGAGCTCTCAAGTTACAACTTCACAAGTTTTTTTGCGCCATGAGTTTTGATCTTGTTTTGTTTGGCGGCACCGGCGACCTGGCTTGGCGCAAGTTGCTGCCAGCGCTGTTTCAGGCCTGGCGGCATGGTTCGCTGCCACCGGGCGGGCGCATTCTGGGCGTCGCACGCGACGACTTGAGCGACGATGCCTACCGCGCGCTGATCGCCAGCCGCCTTGATGCGGTCGAATCCGACAAGCGCCCCAAGAGCGAAGAATTCGAAAAATTCGCGCAGTTGCTGCAGTACCTCCGGATGGATCTGTCGCAGCCCGCCGATTACGAACGCCTTGCGCAGACCCTGCACGCGCGCAGCGCCGACACGGTGGTGCTGTATCTGGCCACCGCACCCAATCTGTTCACCACCACCTGCGAGCAACTGGGCGCGGCGGGCCTGAACACGCCGAACACCCGCGTCGTGCTCGAAAAGCCGCTGGGGCACGACCTCGCCTCCAACCGCTCGATCAACGCGGCGGTGCGCAAGGTGTTCGACGAAAAGCAGATCTTCCGTATCGATCACTACCTCGGCAAGCCTTCGGTGCAGAACCTGCTGGCCATGCGCTTCGGCAACGCGCTGTTCGAGCCCCTGTGGCGCCGCGAAACGGTGGCCAGCGTCGAGATCACCATGGCCGAGAAGATCGGCGTGGAAAAGCGCGGCTCGTTCTACGAAGGCACGGGCGCGCTGCGCGACATGGTGCAGAACCATGCGCTGCAACTGCTGTGCGCCATTGCCATGGAGCCGCCGATCAACGCGCACGCCGACGCGATCCGCGACGAAAAGCTCAAAGTGCTGCGCTCACTCGCTCCATGGAGCCCCGCGACGCTCGCGCGTGACGTGGTGCGTGGCCAGTACACTGCAGGCAGCCTGAGCGGCGACCGCGTACCCGGCTATCTGAACGAGCCCGGCGTCGCGCCCGACAGCCGCACCGAGACCTTCGTCGCGTTGCGCACCGAGATCGCCAACTGGCGCTGGGCGGGCGTGCCGTTCTACATCCGCACCGGTAAAAGGCTCGCGGCGCACGAGGCGCACATCGTCCTCAACTTCCGCCCGGCCCCTCACCCGATCTACCGCACGCCGCTGGGCATGGTGAACCGCCTCGTGATCCATCTGCAGCCGCGCGATGGCCTCGCGCTGCATCTATTCTCTGCAGGCAACGACAAGCGCGGCGCACGCATCGATGCGCAATCGCTTGCGCCGGTGCAGCTCGACCTCGACTTCGACAAGCGTTTCGGCAGCGAGCGCGTGGGTGCCTACGAACGCCTGCTGCTCGACGTGATCGCCGGACGGCTGAATCTCTTCGTGCGCGCCGATGAACAGGAGGCTGCATGGCGTTGGGTCGAACCCATCATGCAGGCCTGGAAAGACTCCGACGAAAGCCCCCGGCCCTATGCCGCAGGCACCTGGGGACCGAGCGCTGCCAGCGCCCTGGTCGCCCGCGATGGCAACACCTGGATGGAAGAATGCTAGACCGAATCACCGCGTCCCTTCCCTCACTCGCGCCCGCCGAACAACGCGTGGCGCAACTCGTGCTGGACGATCCGCGCGCGTTCTCCCATCTGCCGGTGCGCGAACTCGCAGCGCGCTCCAACGTGAGCAAGCCGACCGTCGTGCGCTTCTGTCGCAGCATGGGCTATGACGGCCTCGCCGACTTCAAGCTCAAGCTCGCGGGCAGCGTGAGCGAGGGCGTGCCCTTCATCCACCGCAGCGTGGACGCGGACGACAAGACCGGCGATGTGCTCGTCAAGGTCGTGGACAACGCGGTCGCCGCCTTCCTGCAATACCGCAACGCCGCGAGCACCGCAGCGCTGGAGCGTGCGGCCAAGGCCATCGCATCGACCTGGCAAACCGGCAAGCGCATCGAGTTCTACGGCGCGGGCAACTCCGGCATCGTCGCGCAGGACGGGCAGCACAAGTTCTTTCGCCTCGGCATCACCAGCATCAGCACCAGCGACGGCCACATGCAGGTGATGAGCGCCACCATGCTCGGCAAGGGCGACTGCGCGGTCATCATCAGCAACTCGGGCCGCACACGCGACTTGATGGACGCGGCCGACATCGCGCGCAAGAATGGTGCAACAACGATCGCCATCACCGCCAGCGGCTCACCGCTCGCGCACACCTGCGAAATCCACCTCGCCGCCGATCACCCCGAAGGCTACGACCGCTACAGCCCCATGGTCTCGCGGCTGCTGCACCTGCTGATCATCGACGTGCTGGCCACCGCCGTGGCGCTGCAGATCGGAGAGCCGCTGCAGCCGGTGCTGCAGCAGATGAAGAACAATCTGCGGGCCAAACGATATACCTGAGCCCGCCGCGCTGGCTGCCCTCGCTTAGGGTCCGCCAGTTTCGTGCGCTGCAGGAAGCTTATTTCTTCGCGCCCACAAAGCTCTTGGTGCTGTAGAGCGCGTGCGGAATGCGCGTGAGCACCGGCAAGTTGGTCGCGGCATCCTTCGTCTGCTTGACGATGTAGCCGAAGAACACGTCGGAATCCAGCACGCCAATGTCCAGACGCCGCGCAGCGGGAACGGCCGCGAGTGTCTTGTAGCCGTCACCGCCTGTCGCATTGAAGCTCAGCACGAAGAGCTTGTAGGTTTTGGCGTCATCCATTGGCTGCCACAGGCCGTTGCTGCGGTCACGCACCTCGAAGCCGCTCGCGCGCTGGCCAAACGGGGCCGAGGCGTTCACGTCGAATCGCAGGCCACCGGTGTACGGATACGGCCCAGTGGAGCCGCCCGCACCGTAGACCGCCTCCAGCCCGTCTTCGATCATCGCCTTGGCTTCTTTGCCGGTGATGTCGAGGCGGAACAGCATGTTGCCGAACGGCAGCACCTGAATCACCTGATCCGCCGTGACCACTCCATTGAGGGGAATGCGCACGCCGCCACCGCTCTGCAGCGAGATGTCCGCACCGCCGAAGTGCGCGTTGGCCTCCTGCAGATAGGCCTCGGCAACCAGTTGCTGAATGTCGCCGCCGCGCACATCGACACTGGCCTCGGTGTTGCAAGCCACGCTGGAGCGGCTGTAGTCCGCCGAGCCTGGACCGCCCGGCACGCGGCGCGAGCACAACTCCACCGGCACGGTCGCCGACTGGGTCAGCTTGAACTTGGCAATCTTGTCCTTGTAGGGCTGGAGCACCTTGGTCGACGCATCGGACGGCGTGGTCACGCGCAGAAAGCCACTGGCCTTCACGCTCGCGTCAATGGCCTTGCGCTGGGCGTCGGTCGGTGCCTTGCCGCCCACGGTGTAGTTGTCGCCGATGAGCACATGCGGCGTTCCGCTGCACTGGGCGACGTCGCCATTCTCGTCGAACGAGATCTTGAGTTCACCGACGATCTGCGAATACTCCCACGCCTGGACCACACAGACCTTCTTGCCGTCCTTGTCCGTCGCCATCGTGGGATAGCTGCCTGCGGGTGAGCCCACGCCCGCAGTCTTCATGGCGGCAGGACCCACCAAAGTATGCGAATCTCCACCCACCACGACGTCCACACCGCTGAGCTTCTTTGCCACCTCGAGGTCGTACTGGTAGCCGATGTGACTCATCACGATGATCTTGTTGACGCCCAGCTTGCGCAGCGCATCGATCTCGCGCTGGGCCGCCGTGGCCTCGTCCTCGAACTGAGTATCCGGATCGGGGCTTGATGACGCCTTGGTCTTCTGCGCGATGGTCAGCCCCACGATGCCGATCTTCTGCCCGTCGCGCTCGAGCACCGTGGACGGCAGCACCGCACCTGATGCCTTCGACGCGTGCAGCGCGGACGAAACGCCGAACTTCACGTTGGCGCTCAACGCCGGGGTCTTGCAGCTGCCCTTGCGCAACAGATCGAGGAAATTCTTGAGCCCGGTGTCGCCCTTGTCGAACTCGTGATTGCCGAGGGTGAACGCATCAAAGCACACGGTGTTCATGAGCGCCGCATCGGCCTCGCCGTCCGCCCCCGCGCGATTGAAATACAGGGTGCCCGTGAGCGCATCACCCGCGTGCAGCTTGAGCACGTTCTTCGAGGATTTGGAAAGCGCCTCGATGGCCGATGTCACCCGCGGAAAGCCGCCCGCATCCACCGCAACGGCCTCGGCTTTACCCGCGCCCGCATCAAGCTGCAGCGTCTTGCTGCGCGACTCCAGATTGGAGTGATGATCATTGATGTGCAACACGGTCAGCTCCAGAGGCTTACTCTTGGACTCCGATTCACCTCCACCACCGCAACCCATCAGGCCCGTGATTGCCGCCAGCGCCAGTGCGGACTTCATCCATTGCGACTTCATCATCTCTCCCACAAAGTTTGGAAAGACTGGATGGTCAAAATTCCAGATGACAAGGCCGTGAATGCGTGATCAATTCCTCACGGTTTGCGCGGCATTGGCTGGTGACGAGCACGCAGAAAGATAGCCATCACGCGGTCACAAGTAACGCCGGGATGCGTCCTTCCTCGACAGCGTGGCACGCCACGCGCGACGCGCCATCACCCAGCAGCTGCGGGCGCTCGCTGCGGCAGCGGTCGTTGGCGTGCGGGCAGCGCGGATTGAACGCACAACCTGCCGGCGGATTCAGCGGATTGGGCACCTCACCGCGCACCGGCGTGCGCGCACGGCCGGTGTCGTGCATCTTGGGAATCGCGTCGAGCAGCATGCGCGTGTAGGGATGACGCGGGCTCGAGAAAAGCTCCTGCTTGTCCGCGATCTCCACAAGGCGGCCCAGATACATCACGCCAACCTGATCGCTCACGTGCCGCACGACGGCAAGGTTGTGACTGATGAAAAGGTAGGTGAGATGCTGCTTGCGCTGCAGGTCCTTCATGATGTTGAGCACCTGCGCCTGCACCGATACGTCGAGCGCCGATGTCGGCTCATCGCAGACGAGAAACTCGGGCTCGGTCGCCAACGCGCGCGCAATCGAGATGCGCTGACGCTGCCCACCCGAGAACTGGTGCGGGTACTTGTTCATGCAGTCGAAGGTGAGCCCCACGGACACAAGCAGCTCGCCCACGCGCTGGGTCAGCGCATCCTTGTCGCTGATGAGGCCATGTTCGATCAGCGGCTCGGCCACAATGTCGCGCACCAACCAGCGCGGATTCAGGCTCGCATACGGGTCCTGAAAGATCATCTGGATGCGGCGGCGCATGCTGCGCATGTCGCTTCCGGCAAAGGCCGCATGGGCATCTTTTCCGTCGAACTCAAAGGTGCCGCGCGTAGGCTCGTACAAACCCACGAGCAGGCGCGCCACGGTACTCTTGCCGCAGCCGGATTCGCCGACCAGCGCCAACGTCTTGCCCTTCTGGATCTCGAAGCTCACGCCGTCCACCGCATGCAACAGCGCACGCGGCTTACGCTCCAACACCCGGTTGAGCCACGGGGGCGAGACGTCGAAGGTTTTGGCCAGATCCTGCGCGCGCACCAACGGCGGTGTCGATGTCGGGTTGTGATGGCTATTGCTCATACGGTGGCCCCTGTCATGGTCGCGCTTGTCACAGCCGCACGTTCGCAGAGCCAACAGGCGGCCTGCGTCGCACCTGCGGACATCAGCTCTGGGCGCTCGCTGCGGCATCGGTCGAAGACCTGCGTGCAGCGTGGGTTGAAAGCACAACCCTTGGGAATAGCGTTCAGGCGCGGCATCGCCCCGTCGATCTGGTTGAGCCGCTCGCGATCGTCCTCCATGTCCGGGATCGAGGCCATGAGTCCCGCCGTGTAGGGGTGCTTGGGGTGGTTGATGACCTCATGCACTGGACCGATCTCCGCGACGCGGCCGGCGTACATCACGGCCACGCGGTCGCAGGTTTCGGCGATCACGCCCATATCGTGCGTGATCAACATGACGGCCGCGCCGCGCGAGCGGCAGATGTTCTTGAGCAGCGTGATGATCTGCGCCTGAATCGACACGTCAAGCGCCGTGGTGGGCTCGTCGGCGACGATCAGTTCGGGCTCGGCCGCGAGCGCGAGCGCGATCACCACGCGCTGGCGCATGCCGCCCGAAAACTGGTGTGGATAGTGATCGATGCGCTGCTCGGCCGCCGGAATGCCGGTGTCCTTGAGCAGCGAGATCGCCCGCTCACGCGCCTGCGCGGCGTTCAGCAGAAGGTGCGTGGTGATGGTCTCGATGAGCTGACGGCCCACAGTGTAGAGCGGGTTGAGCGAGGTGAGCGGGTCCTGAAAGATCGCCCCGATGCGGCGGCCCCGGATGTGCCGCATCTGCTCGGCGGGGAGGTTGTCGATGCGCTGGCCGTTCAGCAAAATCTGTCCCGAAGCGATATGCCCCGGTGGCTCCAGCAGACCGATGATCGACGCGCCGGTGAGCGACTTGCCCGCGCCGGATTCACCCACCACACCGAGGATTTCTCCGGGGGCGATGGAGAACGAGACGTTGTCGAGCGCGCGCAGCGTGCCCTTGCGATTGGGGAATTCGACGACGAGATTTTGGACATCAAGCAATGACATGGCTCTCACCTCAACGCAGACGGGGGTTGAGGGCGTCACGCAGCCAGTCGCCCAGCAGGTTGACCGACAGCGCGATCAGCACCAGCATGATGCCGGGGAACACGGTGATCCACCATTCGCCGGAAAACAGGTAGTCGTTGCCGATGCGGATCAGCGTGCCGAGCGATGGCGAGGTGGGCGGTGCCCCGACGCCGAGAAACGACAGCGTGGCCTCGGTGATGATCGCCGTCGCGACCTGAATGGTCGCGAGAACCATCACCGGCCCGAGCACGTTGGGCAACACATGACGGCGCATGATGCGAAACGGCGGCACGCCGGTCACGCGAGCGGCCTGCACATATTCTTTGCCGTACTCGACCATGGTGCTCGCGCGCACCGTGCGCGCATACTGCACCCAGCCGTTGCTGCCCGCGAATGCAATCGCCAGCACCAGCACGGCAAACGCGACGCCCTCTGCCGCGTTCGGAAAGACGGCGCGCGCGACACCAGCAATCAGCAACGCCACCAAAATCGCGGGAAACGAAGACACCACATCGCAGGCACGCATCAGCAAGGCGTCGATCCAGCCGCCCTTGGCACCAGAGATCAACCCCAGCGTCACGCCGATCACGATGGACAGCGCCACCGACACCACGCCGACGATCAGCGAGATGCGTGCGCCGTAGATCAGCGCCGAAAGAATGTCGCGCCCCTGATCATCCGTGCCGAGCGGGTATTTGCTGGTGCCCTGCTCCAGCCATGCGGGCGGCAGGCGCGCGTCCGACAGCTCGAGCGTGGTCAGATCGAACGGGTTGTGCGGCGCGACCCACGCGGCAAACACTGAACAGAAGATACAGACAAAGGCAATCGCCGCCGCCAGCATGGCAACTGGCGAGGATCGGAAGCTGTGTGCGACATCACTGTCCCACCAGCGGGCAAGGGTTTGTTTCATCGACATCTGCTCTGCACCTTCTGCTTGTATTGCTTGCCCATTGCGTTCCGCTTGTCTTTGATGCCCATGATTCACTCCGCCACGGCCAACGGCATGCCCTGCTCGATGAGGCCCGCGTGCAGCGCAGCGCCCAGTGGCAGGATGTCGTCGTTGAAGTCGTAGCGGCTGTTGTGCAACGTGCTGTTGCCCGCCCCCATGCCCTGACCGATGCGCAGGTAGGCACCTGGCTTGTTCTGCAGCATGAACGAGAAGTCCTCGGCGCCCATGCTGGGCTCGAGATCGCGCACCACGTTCTCCATGCCCACGAAGGATGCAGCCACATCGCCCGCGAAGCGCGCTTCGCTCTCGGTGTTGATCGTGGCGGGATAGATGCGCTCGTAGCGCACGTTCACGCTGGCGCCGAAACCCATGGCGATGCCGTTGCAGACCTCCTGGATGCGCCGCTCCACCATCTCCTGCACGGCGGGGTCGAACGAGCGCACGGTGCCCACCAGCGTCGCGCTGCCGGGCAGCACGCTGAAGGCACCAAGATCACCCGCCTGCACCGCGCACAGACTCACCACGGCGCTGTCCAGCGGCCGCACATTGCGAGCGACGATGCCCTGCACCGCCGTGATGATGTGGCCCGCGACCAGCACCACGTCGACAGTCTGATAGGGATGCGCGCCGTGGCCGCCCCGGCCCGTGATCTCGATGGTGATGCGATCGGCCGCCGCCATCATCGGGCCATCGTTGAGCCCCACGGTGCCCGGCTTCATCTGCGGCCAGTTGTGCATGGCGAAGACCGACTGGATCGGAAAGCGCTCGAACAGCCCATCCTCGATCATCACCCGCGCCCCGCCGAGGCCTTCCTCGGCTGGTTGAAAGATCAGCGCTGCGGTGCCATCAAACTGCCGTGTCGCGGCCAGATAGCGCGCCGCCCCCAGCAGCATGGTGACGTGACCGTCATGCCCGCAGCCGTGCATCAACCCCGGTTTGCAGGACTTCCAGGTGAACTCGTTGTTCTCCAACATCGGCAGCGCATCCATGTCGGCACGCAGGGCGATCATGCTGCCGCTCGCGCGCGTCTGGCCGTGGATCAGCGCAACCATGCCGGTGCGCCCGATGTGCTCGTGCACCTCGTCCACGCCGCTCTGGCGCAACGCCTCGGCAATGCGTTTGCTCGTGTACTTTTCCTCGAACCCCAGCTCAGGATGCGCATGCAGATCGCGCCGGAACGCGGTCAACTCGGGGTGGAACTTTGTGATGTGCGCGAACGCCCGCCCACCCGCCTTCCATCGTGCCGCCTGCATGTCAGTGCCCTCCCGCCTTGCCGCCAACGGCAAGGCGCGGGTCGACCGCGAAATACAGCATGTCCACCACCAGATTGATGATCACGAAGATCAGCGCGATGAGACAGAGATAGGCCGCCATCACGGGAATATCGGCATACATCACCGCCTGAATGAACAGCAGCCCCATACCAGGCCACTGGAATACCGTCTCGGTGATGATGGCAAACGCGATCAGGCCTCCGAGCTGCAGCCCGGTGATGGTCATCACCGGCACCAGCGTGTTCTTGAGCGCATGACCGAAATAGATCGCCCGGTCCGTCAGCCCGCGTGCGCGTGCGAACTTGATGTAGTCGGTGCGCAGCACCTCGAGCATTTCCGCCCTGACCAGACGCATGATCAGTGTGAGCTGAAAGATCGCCAGCGTGATCGCAGGCAAGGCAATGTGGTGCCAACCCTTCGCGTTGAGCAGGCCCGTACTCCACCAGCCCACTTGCAACACATCGCCACGCCCAAAACTGGGGAACCAGCCCAGCGTGACGGAGAAAACGAGAATCAGCAAAATCCCGATCAGAAACGTCGGCAACGACACACCAAGGAGGGAAATGGTCATGAACACCTGGCTCAGGACGGTGCCTCGCTTGAGCGCCGCGTAGACGCCCATGGGCACGCCCACTACCAGCGCGATCACTGCGGCCACCAACGCCAGCTCCAGCGTCGCCGGAAAGCGCTCGGCAATCAGGCGCGACACCTTGGCGCCTTGACGCAGGCTGAGCCCGAAATCGCCTTGGGCGGCATTCACCAGAAAGTGCCAGAACTGTACGACGAAGGGCTGATCCAGCCCCAAAGAAGCACGCAGTTCCTGGATCTGCTGCGGCGTCGCATCCTGCCCCAGCATGGTGACCACCGGATCGCCAACGTACTGGAACAGCAGAAACGAAATGAACGCGACCGTGACCATCACGATCACGGCTTGAATCAGTCGGCGCAAGATGAAGGCGAGCATGCGGTGTGGGGAAGTCGGTCCTGAATTTTTCTTCAGTGCGCAGTAGCAGGAATCCTGCCAACATGATCGCTCTGTCCAATAGGAGCACTATGCCGCCGCTCACCATGGAACAGCCGCCGGGAAATCCCTGACAGACAAATGCACCAACCACCGTGGCACTGCTCACACGACGACACATACCGGATCCCGGCATGTGATTCCACAACCATTCAAGGGGAATCCGTGCATCCATCGACACACGCACCACACCAAACTTCACTTGGCGAAAGCCCGGCCAACGTCAAGTATCAAGCACCCGTGGCCATGCAATGAAACGCATGGACGAAAAAAAAACCGCCACTCCGAAGAGCAGCGGCTTTCACATCTAACTCAAGCTGGCAGAAGCCAGCCAGAAATTAGAAGGAGTGGCGGATACCAACTTGCAGGCCGGTCTGAGCCTTGCCAGCGCCAGGGCCTTCTGTGTTCAGCTGCTTGCTAGCCAGACCCAGATTTGCGCCGTCCTTGTTCTTCAGGTACGACACATTGCCGTACACGGCAGTGCGCTTGGACAGGTTGTACACGTAGCCCAGGCTCAGCTGATGCGACTTGGCATCGTCAAATGCCTTTTGGTCGTACAGAGCGTACTGGATCTTGACTTCGCCAGCGCCCACTGGAGCCGAAGCGCCCAGCATGTAAGCGTTGACCTTCTGGTTAGGAGCGCCGTCGATCTTGTCCTTGGTCTGTTGAACGATACCGTTCAGCTTCACAACGTTCAGGTTGTACGAAGCGCCCAGGGTGATGGCGTTGCGGTCGCGGTTAGCAGCAACGGTGTCACGGTCGTCGTACGACAGAGCAACGCTCAGAGGACCGTTGTCATATGCAACGTAACCACCGATGTAACGACCAGCGTGGCCGGAAGTTTGCTCGTCAAAACCGTAACCGATAGCGCCGTTGAAGCCGCCGAAGTTAGGTGTGTAGTACGAAACCATGTTGCTGGAACGGATGCCGTTTGCATCGCCAGCTGTACCGTACCAGTTGCTCCAGCCCATGAATTGGCCGATACCGGTTTGGTTGAACAGATCGTAGGAGCTGGTCTTCGTGTAGCCAGGAGTCAGGTCACGACCCAGGCGCACTTCACCGAAACCGCCAGACAGGCTGACAGTCGAACGACGCTTGAAGTTGAAGCCAGCGGAATTGCCGTCATCACCGAACAGTTCGCCTTCCAGCCAGAAGCCAGCCTTCAGACCGCCACCCAGATCTTCCACGCCGCGGAAGCCGATGCGGCTTGTGTAGTTGCCGCTGGTGTACATGCCGTACTTGCTGTCGCCAGCTGCGTTGGCCTTGTTCACATAGCCGATACCAGTGTCGACGATACCGAACAGGGTCACGGAAGATTGAGCCATCGCAGCGCCGGAGGAAGCCAGCACAGCCAGGGCAATCAGTGATTTTTTCATTGCGAGTTACTCCAAGGTTAAACAGAGGGCCCTGGATCAAGGGGACTAGAGGCACATACTTCTGTGCAGCCCGCCGGTTCCCCCGGGCCAACCTCCTGGTGGGGAAGTTAGTCCTATTGCAACAGACGCCGCGATGTTTCGCAAAGGAATTCCCTCACAAAGGGCTGAAAAGCCAGAATTCCGTTGCGGTGCTGCAACACCTTCAGCACCAAGTTAAAGCACCCAAATGGTGCCACGTCAACCCGGTAATACGGCTATTTTTGTAAACAACCTGCAGTTGAATCGATTCTGCCGACAATGTCACCCAATGGACCACATTCTCACCGCTGCAGACGCCGCGCTTCGCACCCTTTTTACCTCCCCAAGGGCAAGTGAGCCCTCGCCCGCAGGCAGTTTCGAGGAGCCCCGGCTGAACGACGAGGAGCGCCGGCTCTCCGGTGCGTTGATGCGTGTGAACCACGTTGGTGAGGTCTGCGCGCAGGCGCTGTACCTCTCCCAAGCGGCGGTCACCCGGGATCCGCAGTTGCGCGCAAGCTTGCTGGAGTCGGCCCGGGAAGAGCTGGACCATCTGGCCTGGACTCGCGAGCGTCTCGATGCCCTTGGAAGCCGCCCCAGTCTGCTGAACCCACTGTGGTTTGCGGGCGCCTTCGCCATCGGCCTCGGCGCGGCGAAGGTCAGCGACCGGATCAGCCTCGGATTTGTAGTGGAAACCGAACGCCAGGTATCCGAGCATTTGCAGGGCCACCTCGGCAGCCTGCCCCAAGCAGATACTTCTTCAAGGCAGGTAGTTGCCCGAATGCAACAGGACGAGGAGCGCCATGCCGCCCAAGCGCTTGCCGCGGGGGCGCAGGAACTGCCCGCTCCTGCCCGGCTGCTCATGAAGGTAGCCGCCAAGGTCATGACGACCACGGCCCACTATATATAGAGCCTCAGACCAACGCCTTAGGGAACGGGAATTTCAGCCCTCGACGATTTCGAATCCGGTGGTGATCTCTGCCGTCTTGCCCAACATGATGCTGGCAGAGCAGTATTTCTCGTGACTCATCGCAATTGCGCGCTCCACCGCTGCGGACGGGATGCCCTTGCCGGTCACGGTGAATTGCATGTGGATCTTGGTGAACACCTTGGGGTCGGTGTCCGCACGCTCCGACGTGAGTTTGACGCTGCAACCACGCACATCATGTCGGCCACGCTTGAGGATCAACACCACGTCATAAGCCGTGCAGCCGCCGGTGCCGGCCAACACCGTCTCCATGGGGCGCGGCGCAAAATTCTGGCCTCCGTTCTGCGGATTGGCCGAATCGGGCGCGCCGTCCATGGTCAGAACATGGCCGCTACCGGTCTCCGCCACAAAGCCCATCCCGGAGCGGGTTCCCGAGTTGCCGGTCCAGCTGACTGTGCATTCCATCATCATTCCTCTCAAAACTGACTCATCAACGCAACACCATGTCGCGTGACGAAGAATTCATGCTGATTTTGCTGCATCGCAGCAAGATTTGGGAGTAGAATTCAACTCATGCGCCAAACAACGCTGACAACAGTTTGATTTGTTTGGTGCGCCGATTGTCTCCTCCATCTCCTCAAAGGATGGATTTGGCCCCGGGCTTCACAGCTTGGGGCCATTTTTTTGCCTTTTTGAACATCGACTGTCTGCATTACCAGCGCGCAGGCCAGCTTGTTCCTATGATGGCGGCCCAAGCAACTGCCATCGATCAGTGCCACCGGACCGCCAGATGACAAACAAACAACAGACACTCAGCCCCTTCGACTATCTTAAAAAGATCCTGACCGCCCGCGTCTATGACGTCGCCGTCGAGTCCGATCTCCAGATCGCCAAGGCACTCAGCCGACGCCTGCACAACAAGGTGCTGCTCAAGCGCGAAGACCAGCAACCCGTGTTCAGCTTCAAGCTGCGCGGCGCCTACAACAAGATGGCGCAACTCACACCGGAGCAACTGGCCCGAGGCGTCATTTGCGCATCCGCCGGCAACCACGCACAAGGTGTGGCGATGAGCGCATCCAAGCTCGGCACGCGAGCCGTGATTGTGATGCCAACCACGACGCCTCAATTGAAAATCGACGCAGTGAAAACCCTTGGCGGCGAGGTGGTGCTGAGCGGCGAAAGCTACAACGACGCCTATGACCACGCGGCCAAACTGCAGAAGGAAGAAGGCCTGACCTTTGTGCATCCATTCGATGACCCGGACGTGATCGCGGGCCAAGGCACGATCGCCATGGAGGTGCTGCGCCAGCTCCAGTCGCTTGGCAGCAACAAGCTCGACGCGGTGTTCGTCGCCATCGGCGGCGGCGGCCTGATCTCGGGCGTGGCCAACTACATCAAGGCTGTGCGCCCTGACATCAAGGTGATCGGCGTGCAGATGAACGACTCGGACGCGATGATGCAGTCGGTGAAGGCGCACCAGCGTGTGACGCTGCCCGATGTCGGTCTGTTCTCGGACGGCACGGCCGTGAAGCTGGTCGGTGAAGAAACCTTCCGTGTGGCCAGTGGTCTGGTAGATGAGTATGTCGTCGTGGACACCGATGCCGTCTGCGCTGCGATCAAGGATGTCTTCGTGGACACGCGCTCCATCGTCGAGCCTGCGGGCGCCATGTCGGTCGCGGCCATCAAGCAATATGTTGCCAAGAACAAGACCAAGGGCGAGACCTACGCCGCCATTCTGTGCGGAGCGAACATGAACTTCGACCGTCTGCGCTTCGTCGCTGAGCGCGCCGAGGTCGGTGAAGAGCGCGAAGCCCTGTTCGCCGTGACGATTCCCGAAGAGCGCGGCAGCTTCAAGCGCTTCTGCGAAGTGGTCGGCACCCTCCCCGGCGGCAGCCGCAACGTCACTGAGTTCAACTACCGTATCAGCGATGCCAAGCGCGCGCATGTATTCGTGGGCCTCACGACCCATGGCCGCGGCGAATCAGAAAAAATCGCGAAGAACTTCCAGAAGCACGGCTTCGACTCGCTTGATCTGACGCATGACGAACTGGCCAAGGAGCACCTGCGCCACCTCGTCGGCGGCCACTCGTCACTCGCGCAGGATGAACGCCTGATGCGCTTCACCTTCCCCGAGCGTCCGGGCGCGCTGCTCAAGTTCCTGAGCCTGATGCAGCCACACTGGAACATCAGCCTGTTCCACTACCGCAACCAAGGCGCGGACTACGGCCGGATCTTGGTGGGCATGCAAGTACCGCCCGAAGATGCGGCGGAGTTCGATCAGTTCCTCAAAGCACTGGGCTACCCTTTCGTTGAAGAGACGCTCAACCCCGCTTATCGCTTGTTCCTGCAGGCCAACGGCAACTGATCGCACACAACAGTACCTGACGCTGACATGCAAGCGATTCGCCACTACCTGCTGGCCGTGCAGTTCTTCACGCGCATTCCGGTGAGCGGAAGGCTGGCGGACTGGGTTGGCTACAGCCCGGCCATGCTGCGCGCCAGCGCCGCACATTTCCCGGGTGTGGGCTGGCTGGTTGCGATGATCGCCGCCGCGAGCTTCGGCATGATCAGCTGGCTGCTGGGCCCCGCGCAAACCTTCACCCCACTGGTGGCCGCCGTGCTCAGCACAATCATCACCGTGCTCGCCACGGGAGGATTTCACGAGGACGGTCTGGCCGATGTCGCCGACGGTCTGGGCGGTGGCTATCAACGCGAGCGCGTGCTCGAAATCATGAAGGACTCCCGCGTCGGTGCATTCGGAGCCATGGCACTGGTGCTGGCGTTCGCGGCCAAGTTCGCACTGCTCGCGCAACTGGGAAATCAAAACCTGTCCGTCGCGCTCTGGTCGTTGCTCTGCGGCCATGTGGTGTCGCGCTTCTGGCCGCTGATCGCCGTGCGCACGCTGCCGCATGTGGGGGACACCGCCACCTCCAAGAGCAAGCCGCTGGCCGATCAGATCACCATGGGCGCGCTCATCACCGCGCTGCTCTGGTGCGTGATTCCGGTACTGCTGTTCGCGCTGGCGCTCGGTTGGCAGGCCGCCATCGCGGCGGCGGTCTGCAGCGGACTTGGAGCTGTGTGGATGCTCTGGCGCTTCCACAAGCGCCTGCAGGGCTTCACCGGCGATTGCCTCGGCACGATCCAGCAGGTGAGTGAAATTGCCTTCTATCTGGGCGTAGCCATCGCCGCCGGACAGCAGAAAATCTCGCCGATCCTGCCATGGCTGAACCTTTGACCACCCCGCACCTGTGGCTGGTGCGGCATGCACAACCATTGATAGCGCCCGGCGTCTGCTACGGAAGGCT
The DNA here is from genome assembly GCF_011305995.1 of Diaphorobacter sp. HDW4A. Taxonomy (GTDB): domain Bacteria; phylum Pseudomonadota; class Gammaproteobacteria; order Burkholderiales; family Burkholderiaceae_C; genus Diaphorobacter_A. Next base: position 4,021,982 of record NZ_CP049910.1, read on the forward strand.
CGACGTCGCCGCCGACACCGACCACACCCGATCCAGTGCATTGCGCCTGCACTCGGCCTTGCCGCCGCACGTCACCCAGATCCAGAGTTCCCCACTTCGCCGATGCCAGCAATTGGCGGATGAACTGCGGTCGCTCCGCGCAAGCTCAACTCCAGTTCAGCTCGACGTGCGACTGCAGGAGATGGATTTCGGAGCTTGGGAAGACTGCCGCTGGGACGCCATCGCACGCGAAGAGATCGACGCTTGGACGAAGAATTTCGCCCACTTGCGCCCCGGCCAAGGTGAGTCGCTGCAGCAGATGCTCGTGCGTGTGGACCAAGCGTTGCAAGCTGCATGCAAACAAGGGAAAGATGCCGCCTGGATCACCCATGCGGGCGTGATCCGCTGCGTGCTCTGGCTTCTGCAGCATGGCCATCGAGAACCGCTGTCCAGCGAATGGACGATGGCAGCACCCGCGTTCGGCGAGTGGTTTCACCTTCCTCTCACGCCTCCTTGATAGCTACTTAATTGAAAGCAATCATTGCCCCTGCGCGGGGTGCAGTTCAGGCGGTGCAATGCCGGGCGTCATGCCCTGCGGCATCATCGGCGACTGAACGGCGGGAGGAACCACCGTGGCAGGCGGTGGCTGATAGGCAGGTGGCGAAACAGGGAGGGCCGATGTGTTCGACGCAACCTTGAGCGGTATCTGCAGAGTCATCGAAGTGGGGCCTTTGAGATCGAATCCCAGCAACGCCTCACGCTTGTTCACCGACTGCAGCACCAAGCCTTCGGCTACCGTGGAGCCAACGCGGAAAGGCTTGGCTGGCTTGCCATCCACCTCGATCAACGCGGCGCCATGGCCGCTGCGTGTGCCGGCCAGCACGCCCACCAGCGTGTAACGCGTGGGCGCGACCGAAGCCACCTTGGCAACCACCTCCGTGCCGCCCAACAGACGCACCAGCGAGGACACATCCACAACCGTTGGCGCGACCGGTAGCGCGGGCGCGCCCTGCCCCAACTGGGAAGCAGAAAGCTTGAGGCCCCAGAAAACCACACAGGCAATCGCCAGAAACCACAAAACAAAGGTTCCGGCGCCCACCTTCCAACGGCTGTATGTGTTTGTCACCATCACGCGATTATGATGGACCCGATAACCACATTCCAAGTCGATTTGACGACATGCTGCAAACTGCCCAAGCTCTCGCCCGTTCCTCCCGCCGCAAAATCGCGCGCGGCTTTACTCTGATCGAATTGATGGTCGTGCTCGTCATCATCGGCGTGCTCGCCGCGTTGATCGTGCCCAACGTGCTGGATCGCGCCGACGACGCCCGCGGCACGGCTGCACGCACCGACATCACCAACCTGATGCAGGCGCTCAAGATGTATCGCCTAGACAACCAGCGCTACCCCACGGCCGAGCAAGGCCTGCAAGCGCTGATCGCCAAGCCCGGCAGCGGCCCGGTGCCGAACAACTGGCGCCCGTATCTGGAGAAGCTGCCCAATGATCCATGGGGCCGTCCTTACCAATACCTCAGCCCCGGCGTGAAGGGCGAGGTGGATGTGATGTCCTTTGGCGCTGACGGTCAATCCGGCGGCGAAGGCAAGAACGCGGATGTGGGCAGTTGGCAGTAAGCCCAGACATTGACCGTGTTCCGTGTCTTCATTTGATTTCAATTCGCAAGCGATTCCTTTCAGCACCATGACGCGCGCACACCGTGGCTTCACGCTGCTGGAGCTGCTGGTGGTGCTGTCCATCGTGGCGCTCGCCACGGTCGGCGTGAGCTTCGCCATTCGCGACAGCGGCGCGACCGATCTGCAGCGCGAGGGCGAACGCCTCGCCGTGCTGCTCGAGACCGCGCGTGCACAATCGCGCGCATCAGGCACGACTGTGCGTTGGCGCACCACCGAGCAGGGATTCGTCTTCGAAGGCCTGCCCACGCTGAAGCTGCCCGGCAACTGGCTGGTCAACGGCTCGCGTACGAGCGGCCCCGCACAGTTATGGCTCGGGCCCGAGCCCATCATCAGCGCCCAGCAGGTCTGGGTCGTGAACGATGCCTATCCAGGACGTGCCGTGCGCGTGGGCACCGACGGCGTGCGCTCCTTCACCGTGGAAGCCATGCAATGAGACAGAGAACATTGCAACGCGGTTTCACGCTGATCGAGGTGCTGGTCGCGCTCGCCATCGTCGCGATTGCGCTCATGGCGGGAACGCAGGCCACCTCAGCACTGATGACCAATGCCACCCGGCAGACCGATGTGATGCTCGGCCACATCTGCGCGCAGAACGAACTCGTGAAAGCCCGCCTGATGCGCGAGCTGCCGGCCTATGGCGATCAGCAGAGTCTGTGCGAGCAGGCCGGTCGGCGCTATCAGGTGGTGACCACGGTGTCGCCGCTGCCCAATCCGCAGTTCCGCCGCGTCGATGCCCAGGTTTTCGACGAGCGCTATCCAGTGATCCGCGTGTCCACCATCGTCGGACGGTATTGAAGAACCGACATGCGCGCCCATCCTTCATTTTCTTCACGCGGCTTCACGCTGATCGAGCTGCTGGTGGGGATCACCATCATGTCGCTGATCGCGCTGTTGAGCTGGCGCGGCATCGATGGCATGGTGCGCTCGCAGCAGATCACACGCGAACGCTCCGACCACCTCGTCGTGATCCAGAACGCGCTCGCGCAGTGGCAGTCCGACCTCGACTCCATCCAGCCTGTGGACAGCACCCAGCCGATCAACTGGGACGGTCAAGTCCTGCGCATCACGCGCCGCACCACGCAGCAGCCCGATCAGGGCGTAGTGGTGGTGGCATGGGCCATGCGCACATCGAACGGTGCGCAACAGTGGCTGCGCTGGCAATCACCACCGGTCAACACGCGCGCCGCTTGGAGCGCCGCTTGGCAAACCGCCGGACAATGGGCACGCACGCCTTCAAGCAGCGAGGCACAGCGCGAGGCCACCCTGTTTCCACTGGCCGACGTGCAGCTCTACTACTACGTCGGCGGTGCCTGGGCCAATGCCCAGTCGAGCGCTGGCGGCTCCTACGCCGAACAGACGCTGGGTGGACTGAGCACTGCGGCGGCATCCGTGCCCGAAGGCATCCGCCTGTCGATCACCCTGCCCGAGGGCGGAGCCATCACCGGCACCATCACGCAGGACTGGGTCAACCCCGTGCTGGGCGGCAACAAGACATGAAGACGAAGATGAGGCACGCCCCATCACCTCACCAACCCAAGCGACGGGTACGTGGTGCAGCGCTGCTCGCGGCCATGCTGACGGTTGCTTTGGTTGCCACCTTCGCCGCATCGGCCATGTGGCAGCAGTGGCGTGCGATCGAGGTCGAGTCGGCCGAGCGATCACGCATTCAATCGGCGTGGATTCTCGTGGGCGCGCTCGACTGGTCGCGGCTGATCCTGCGCGAGGATTCACTGGCGCGCGGCGACAGTACAGACAATCTCACCGAACCCTGGTCCATCCCGCTCGAAGAGGCACGGCTCTCGACCTTCCTTTCTGCACAGCGCAATGTGTCACAGGCCGACGATGCCAGCGCGCAGACCGACAATGCCTTTCTCTCGGGTCGCGTGACCGACCAGCAATCGCGGATGAACCTCACCAATCTGGTGAAGAACAAGGCCATCGACGAAACGGCCAAGACTCAGTTCGAGCGTCTGTTCAGCTATCTGGGACTGCCGCAAAATGAGCTGACACTGATCTCCACCAACATGGTGCGGGCAGCGGCTGCCAACACCAGTGACGCTCAGAATTCGGCCATTGCACTGATGCCCATGACGATCTCCCAGCTAAGCTGGTGGGGCGTCTCGCAGAACACCATCGCCAAGATCGCGCCATATACCACCATCCTGCCGATGAGCACCAAGATCAATGTCAACACGGCGGGTGCCGAAGTCATCTGGGCCAGCGCGGATGGCCTCGACATGTCGGACGCGCAGCGCATCATCCAGGCGCGCTCGTCTCAATATTTCAAATCAGTCAGCGCAGCAGCCAAGGTGCTGAGCAAACCGGAGCTTCTCACGGCGACGCTGTTTGATGTGTCCTCAGAATATTTCGAGGTGCGCGGTCGCATGCGCATTGATCAAACCATCGTCGAGGAACGCTCGCTGGTCCATAAGCAACGCGGCAAGGTCCGCACGCTATGGCGTGAGCGCGGCGGCTTTCTGCGCAACGAATCCGCTGACGCGATGGGCAAATCTTGATCACCGGGTACAAACGATGCCAATCACCGTCACGCGTCACGCCTAAAATGGCGCGCGAACACCAGTCATGAGCACCCTCATTCTTTACCTGCCTCCGGGCACGCCTGGGCCGAACACCGAATTCAGCTACACGCTGACCGCCGACGGCCACATCGCAACTCGCCAAGCCAGCGCCAAAGCCATGCGCCTGCCCGATCCGGGCCGCACGGGCGAAGTCGTCGCCGTCGTGCCCGCACGCGCGCTGTCTTGGCAACGGGTGACCTTGCCTCAGGGCGCAACGACGTCTGCCGCGCGTTTGCGCTCGGTGCTCGAAGGTCTGCTCGAAGAGCAACTTCTGGATGAACCCACGCAGTTGCACTTTGCACTCGCGCCCGATGCGCAGATCGGCGAACCCGCATGGGTCGCAGTGTGTGATCGCATCTGGCTTCGCGAAACGCTGCAGTTGCTCGAATCGGTGGGCCGCAGCGTCGGCCGCATCGTTCCCGAGTTCGCCCCGGGCGCGTCCGACACGCGCGAGGTCTATGCCATCGGAGTGCCCGAAGAGGCACAGCTGGTGCTCACTTCCGCCAGTGCCGATCAGGCCGTGAACGTGCTGCCTTTGAGCGCTGCCACGCTGGCGCTCGGCATGCAGAGCACCGATCCCGACCAGCCCGCACGTGTGCGCGCTGAACCAGCGGTTGCGGGCATGACGGAGAAGCTGCTGAATCGCCCTGTCGAGCTGTCGACGGCAAGCCAGCGCTCGCTTGTCGCGGCACGCGGCAACTGGAATTTGGCCCAACTCGAATTCTCGAGCAGCGGCCGCACGCGTGCGCTGCGCAGCGTGAGCGGCGGCTTCAACGCGTTTCTGCGCGCACCGCAATGGCGTGCCGCGCGCTGGGCGCTCGCCATCGCCGTGGCGGCGCAGATCGTCGGTCTCAACGTGGCCGCCTACAAGGAACGCCAGTCGCTTGCGACCAAGGAGGTCGGGATCCGCAGCACGCTCCAACAGGCCTTTCCCAATGTCAAGGTAGTAGTCGACGCCCCAGTGCAAATGGAGCGCGAAGTTGCCCAACTGCGTCAGACCGCAGGCAGCTTGTCGCATCGGGATTTCGAGCCACTGCTCGCCGCCGCGGGTGCCGTGCTTCCGTCCAGCCAGGTGCCGTCCATGGTGGAGTTCGCCGATTCCGAACTGCATCTCACCGGCGTGAGCCTGACCAATGACGAGCTGTCCAATGTGAACCAGCGCCTGCAGGCCGACGGCTTCGTCGCCCGCGCTCAAGGGTCGCAGCTCTGGGTCCGCGCAGCCGGGGAGCGGCCATGATGAAAAACAAGAATCCCGCGAGCAAGTCCGAAGCGCTCGACGCTTTCAAGGAACGCTGGAAGAGTCTCGCCGCACGCGAGCAGATGCTGGTGCTGATCGCCTCCAGCCTCGTCGGCCTCGCCATCGTGTGGTGGGTGCTGCTGTCGCCCGCGCTCAAAACGCTTCGCCACGCGCCCGCCGAACATGCGCAGCTCGACAGCCAGTTGCAGCACATGCGCAGCCTCCAGCAGGAAGCGCTTGAACTGCAGAAGGCCCCGCGCGTGCAGGGCGACGATGCCACACGCGTGCTCCAGAGCTCGCTTGCACAGGCACTCGGCTCGACGGCGCAGGTCTCCATCGTCGGCGACCGCGCCACGGTTACGCTCAAGGCTGCGCCGGCTGGTGCTCTGGGCCAATGGCTCGCCCATGTGCGCAGCACCGCGCGTGCAATTCCGATTCAGGCCAAGCTCGTTCGCACCAATGGCGCAGGCAAGTCCGGCAGCAACGCGGCAACTACCCTGCCCGCCTTCTGGGAGGGCACGCTGGTGCTGTCCCTGCCGGTTGCGAACTGACGATGCCGATGCAGATGAAAAACAGGCCGCGCTGAATCCATGTCCTCCAGCAAACAACGTATCGCCACCCGTTCCACGCGCAGCGTCACCAAGGCCGTTCGCTCGCCGCGCAGTTGGGCCGTCGTCGGCGGCGTGCTCGGTGCCCTGACCATGTTCGCCCTGCAGGCTCCCGCCACTTGGCTGGCCTCGGGCGTGAACGGCGCAACCAAGGGCATGGTGCAACTGCAGCAGGCTCGCGGCACGCTCTGGAATGGCTCGGCGCAGCTCGTGCTCACCGGTGGTGAGGGCAGCTCCGATCAGGTGGCCCTGCCCGGTCGCCTGAACTGGCAGTTGCGCCCCGCCTTCGTCGGCGCCGATGTCGCGCTGAACGCCGACTGCTGCACTACCACGCCCGTGCGCATGCACGCCGGGCTGCGCTGGAACGGCATGCAGCTCAAGGTGGCCAACAGCCAGAGCCAGTGGCCAAGCGCCGTGCTCAGCGGTCTGGGCACGCCTTGGAACACCATTCAGCCGCAAGGCAGACTCTCGCTTGAGACCACTGGACTGCAGATCGACTGGAACGCCGGACGCATGGCACTGCAGGGCAATCTGCAGCTCGACGCGCTTGACGTATCCTCCAAGCTTTCCACCCTGAGCCCGATGGGCAGTTACCGCGTGAGCGTGCACGGCGGCGACAGCCCGACGCTTGCGCTCTCCACCTTGAGCGGCGCGCTGCTGCTCAACGGATCAGGCCAATGGGTGGGCCAGCGCCTGCGCTTCACGGGCGAGGCCAGGGCCGCGTCCGGTCGCGAGGCCGCGCTGGCCAATCTCTTGAATATCATTGGGCGACGCACCGGCGACCGCTCCATCCTCACCGTGGGTTGAACCAACCATGACTCTCTTGCCTCCACACCGCCTGCGACTCGCCCTGCACTCCATCGCCGCCAGCACTTTGCTGCTGTGCGCCAGCGTTCCGCTGCAAGCCGTCGCCGCGCCGCAAGGCAGCATCCAATCCAACGAGCCGGTCACGCTGAACTTCGCCAATGCGGACATCGAAGCCGTGGCCCGCACCATCGCGACCATCACCGGCCGCAACGTGGTGGTCGATCCGCGCGTGAAGGGTCAGCTCACGCTGGTCACCGACAAGCCCGTACCGCCGAACACCGCGTTCCAGCAGTTTCTCGCCGCACTGCGTCTGCAGGGCTTTACCATCGTCGAATCGGCCGGTCTCTACAAGGTGGTCCCCGAAGCCGACGCCAAGCTGCAATCCGGTGGTGTGACCGTCACGCAGGGCAGCTCTGGCATGGCTGCCAGCGGTGGCCAGATCGCCACACAGATCTTCAAGCTCAATTTCGAGAACGCCAACAACCTGGTGCCCGTGCTGCGTCCGCTAATCAGCCCCAACAACACCATCAACGTGAACCCCGGCAACAACTCGCTGGTGATCACCGACTACGGCGACAACCTGCAGCGCATCGCACGCATCATCGCGGCCATGGACGTCTCCAACGCGAGCGACGTGGAAGTGATTTCGCTGCAAAACGCCATCGCATCGGACCTCGCGCCGCTGGTCCAAAAGCTCATCGACGGCTCGGGCGGCGCCGCCGTTTCGGCCACCGGAACGCCCGGCGCGGCAGGCCAGTCCGACAGCTCCTATCGCACCACACTGCTGGCCGAGCCCCGCAGCAACGCGTTGATCGTGCGCGCGGCCAACCCGGCGCGTCTGGCGCTTGTGCGCTCGCTCGTGGCCAAGCTCGATCAGGCACCCGTCGTCGGCAGCGCGGCCGCAACCGGAAATATCCACGTCGTCTACCTGAAGAACGCCGATGCAGTAAAGCTCGCGGCCACCTTGCGCGCCGCCATCTCCAATGGCTCGGTAGGCGGCGGGACCAGTGCAAGCACCGGTTCAGGCTTGCCTTTCAGCGGCGGCAGTGGCGGCATGTCCGGCGGGCTGACGAACACCAGCAACAACAGCACCACGCAATCCTCGGGCCTTGGCAGCAACACCAGCGGCGGTGGCCTCGGATCGGGCGCGCTGTCTGGCACGGGCAGCTCGCAGAACAATGCAACTCAAGGCTCCACGGGCGGTCAGATTCAAGCAGATCCATCAACGAACTCGCTGATCATCACCGCGCCCGAACCGCAGTACCGCCAGATCCGCGCCGTGATCGACAAACTCGACGGCCGCCGCGCACAGGTGCTGATTGAGAGCCTGATTGTGGAAGTCAGCGCGAACAAGGTGGCCGAATTCGGCATCCAGTGGCAGGGCATCATGGGCAAGTACGGCAGCACGCTGGGCCTGCTCGGCATGAACTCCAGCCAGTCGGGCACCAATATCCTCGATCTGGCGCTGGCCGCTGCAAGTGGCAACACGTCCACCATCACCTCAGCTCTGTCCAACAAGCCTGCGGGCGGCACCATCGCCATCGCGCCGCGCATCAATGGCAATTATTACCTCGGCGTGCTGGCCAACTTCCTCGAGAACACGGGCGATGCCAACGTGCTCTCCACCCCCAACCTGCTCACGCTCGACAATGAAGAGGCGCAGATCATCATCGGCGAGAACGTGCCGTTCGTGACCGGCTCCTATGCCAACTCCACTGGCAGCTCCACGGTGAACCCGTTCACCACCGTCGAACGCAAGGACGTGGGCCTGATGCTGCGCGTGCGCCCGCAAATCAGCGAAAACGGTACCGTCAAGCTCACGCTCTACCAGGAAGTCTCCAAGGTCAACAGCACCACGGCATCCAATGCCAACGGCCCCACTACCAGCAAACGAGCCATTGAGTCGGCCGTGCTGGTGCAGGACGGCAATATTGTCGTGCTGGGCGGTCTGATGGAGGACAGCTACGCGCTCGGTCAAGACAAAGTGCCGCTGATGGGCGACCTGCCACTGGTCGGCGGCCTGTTCCGCAACGAACAGCGCGCGCGCAAGAAGACCAATCTGATGGTGTTCCTGCGCCCCATCGTGATCCGTGATGATGCCACCAGCGACGCGCTGGTGCAGGACCGCTACGAAGCCATTCGCGCGCTGCAGATGAACACCCAGCCCGCCGACAGCACCATCATGCGTGCCGTCAATCAGGCGCCGGTGCTGCCGCCGCTGAACACACAAACCGCTCCAACAAAGAACTCCGACGCGCCGAAGAAGCAGGTGCCCGGCTCGTTGTTCCCGGTGGAGGTGAACCGCAACAAGTCCACTTCGCAGCAACCTGCGGACTCGACGGTGCAGGATCCCAACTTCACGCCGCAGTAAGCCGCCGAACGCGCCTTACGCAGCCCTCATCCATCCATCGATTCAACGCCAGACCGACCGTCAGCCACACCGCCCATGCGCCATCCCCTGCCATACACCTTCGCACGCTCGAACCAGTTGCTGCTGGAGGACGATGGCCACCAACTGGTGCTGTGGCACGGCATGGCGCCCGACATGGGCGCGATGTCCGAGGTGCTGCGCAAGCACGCCGTGCAGCAGCTCATGCCGCTGGACAACGGTGCGCTCGCCCAGCGCATCAGCTCGGCGTATTCGCAGTCGGATTCCAGCGCGGCAATGGTGGTGAGCGAGGTCGAGTCCGACGCCGATCTCTCGCGCATGATGCAGGAGTTGCCTGCGGTGGAGGACTTGCTGGAATCGGCCGGTGACGCGCCCATCATCCGCATGCTCAACGCGCTGCTCACGCAGTCCGTGCGCGACGGCGCGAGCGACATCCACATCGAGCCCTACGAGCGCCATTCCAGCGTGCGCTTTCGCGTGGACGGCACGCTGCGCGAGGTGGTTCAGCCCAACCGCGCGTTGCACGCCGCGCTGATCTCGCGCCTGAAGATCATGGCCGATCTCGATATCTCGGAGAAACGCCTGCCGCAGGACGGCCGCATCTCGCTGCGCCTTGGCACCCGCGCCATCGACGTGCGCGTCTCCACCCTGCCCAACGCCCATGGAGAGCGCGCTGTGTTGCGTCTGCTGGACAAGAGCGAGAACAAGCTCAGCCTCGAATCAGTCGGCATGCAGGGCCCCGTGCTCACGCAGTTCGAGCGACTGATCTCGCAGCCACACGGCATCATCCTCGTGACCGGGCCGACCGGTTCGGGAAAGACCACCACGCTGTACGCAGCGCTCGCCCGTCTCGACGCAACGAGCAGCAACATCATGACGGTGGAAGACCCCATCGAATACGAGCTCGCGGGCGTCGGACAAACACAGATCAACAGCAAGATCGACCTCACCTTCGCCAAGGCCCTGCGCGCCATCCTGCGCCAGGATCCGGATGTGATCATGATTGGTGAAATCCGCGACTTCGAAACCGCGCAGATCGCAATTCAGGCCTCACTCACCGGTCACTTGGTCCTTGCCACGCTGCACACCAACGATTCGGCCAGCGCCGTCACGCGTCTGACCGACATGGGCGTGGAACCATTCCTGCTGTCGAGCTCGCTGCTAGGCGTGCTCGCACAGCGGTTGGTGCGCAAGCTCGATCCGAACGAGGCATCAGGCTACCGGGGCCGCACCGGAATCTTTGAATTGCTGGAGGTGGACGACCAGATCCGTGCACAGATCCACGGTCAGGTCAGCGAATCGGAGATCCGCGATCAAGCGCTGGCCAGCGGCATGACGCTGATGCGCACTGATGGCGAGCGTCTGGTGGCTGCCGGAGTCACCAGCGCCGAAGAAGTATTGCGCGTCACGCGCGACTGATCATTCGGACACTGCGCAACGCAATCGCCTCAGGTATTGGCCGGAAACGCCGACTTCCTGCCTGATCGCCCCTCTGCCGCAGGATTGCGCACCAGCCCGCGCTTGAGTTCCTTGAGCAGCAAAACCATCTGGCGCGAGGCATGCTCGCACTGCCTGAACGTGCGCTCCGCAAGCACCGCGTCGCCCTGCTCGATCAGTGTGATCAACTCGGCGGCCTTCAGATGGAAATAGCGATTGCGCACCAGCAGCATGTCGTATGTCGGCAGATGGCCAAGCGCCTTGCGCCCCGCATCATGCAACCACGCCCCCAACTCCGAGCTGCGATCATCGCGGATCACATCGGGACGCAGTTGCTCGTCGATCTGACCTTCAAAGGCCTGCCATAGCCAAGGCAACCAGCGCTCATGGCTCACGATCAATGCTTCGATGTCAAACTCGACGGACAGGCGACTGACTTCATCGCCAAAAGCCACCAGTTCGCTGGCTTGCAACGCGGGCACGGTCGACCAGTCTTCAGCGCGCTCAGGCTTTCGACGCGCCTTGGCAGAAGACGCCCCTCCCGGTGCAAACAAACGTTTGAGTATTTCCATGTCGCTCCCTCTCTGGGTTGGATTGCATGGCACAAAGCGTCTGGCATATCTTTCAGACCGGTCGCCGCACTTCAACCATACCAAATATCAATTGAATTTTCAATATTTTAAATTAAAAACTATCAACCTGCTAATAAAGATGGGATATCGGAATCCCCTTAGATGAATCAAGGTTGATCTGCGCGAGTCTAGATAGTTAAAAAATGTTTGCACATACCCTATTTCAGGTAATTTAGGTGTTGCCATAGATTGATTAACATTGATTCACATTTTGTCCAGTATCAATTGTCCGCACTGAGGCGCAGTTTTTGGCCTCCACACACAATGGGGCGATGCGTACCACCCCCATGCCCTCCCTCTCCATGCTCGATCTGGTTGCCGTCCGCGAAGGCGGCACCGTTGCCGATGCGCTCGCCATCGCGGTGCGCACCGCACAACGCGCAGAGCAGCTCGGCTTCAAGCGCTACTGGCTGGCCGAACACCACAACATGCCCGGCATCGCCAGTTCGTCCACGGCCGTGCTCATTGGTCACATCGCGGGCCAGACGAGTTCCATCCGTGTGGGCTCGGGCGGCATCATGTTGCCCAATCACGCGCCACTGGTCGTGGCCGAAGCGTTCGGTACGCTTGCCGAGCTCTACCCCGGGCGGATAGAGCTGGGCCTTGGCCGCGCGCCAGGTACGGACGGCCCGACGATGCGCGCACTGCGCCGCGATCGCGTCGAGACTGAAGAGGACTTCCCGCGCGACGTCGCCGAGTTGCAGCGCCTGCTCGGTCCTGTCCAGCCAGGCCAGCGCATCGTGGCCGTGCCGGGGGCGGACACCAATGTGCCAATCTGGCTGCTCGGCTCCAGCATGTTCTCCGCCCAACTCGCCGCTGAAAAGGGGCTGCCCTACGCCTTCGCCTCGCATTTCGCACCGCGCTTCCTGATGCCTGCCATCGAGATCTACCGCGCCAGTTTCAAGCCATCGGCCACGCTCGCCAAGCCCTATGTGGTCATCGGCGTGCCGGTGATCGCCGCCCCCACCGACGACGAGGCCGAATACCTCGCCAGCAGCACCTTCCAGCGCGTGCTCGGCATCCTCACCAACCAGCGTGGCCTGCTCAAGGCGCCTGTCGACAACTATCTGCAGCAGCTCGGCCCGCGCGAGCGTGAAGCGATTGCCGACTTCCTCGCCATCGGCGTCATCGGAGGGCCCGAGACCGTCAAGGCGGGCTTCGAGAAACTCGCCGAGGTCACCGAAGCCGACGAGTTCATGCTGGTGAGCGACGTCCACGATCCCGCGCTGCGCCTGCGCTCGCTGGAGATCGCCGCGCAGGCCATGCAGGGCTGAGAAGGCACCTCTCCTTCATCCGGACATCGCAACGCCTCGGCAACCGGCTACCATCAGGGCATTGGCGCCGTGTTCCTCTCAGCGTTCTCGTTGAACTGGCACGGCGCAGCCGAACCTGAAAACCACGCATGCCCGCCTTTTCCTTTGAAGCACTGGACGCCGCAGGCCAGACCCGCAAAGGCACGATCGACGCCGACAGCCCCAAGGCCGCCCGCAGCCTGCTGCGCGCGCAGGCCCTCGTGCCACTGGCCGTGGAAGCACTCGCCTCGAACACCGCCGCCGGACAGGCCCCGTCGCTCAGCCAGCGCCTGCTCACGCGGCCAGTGTTCAACTCCACGCAGCTCGCCATCTGGACACGCCAGCTCGCCGGGTTGATCGTCTCTGGACTGCCGCTCGAGCGCGCGCTCAGCGCGCTCTCCGAAGAAGCCGACACCGAGCGCCAGCACCATCTCGTTGCTGCCCTGCGTGCCGAAGTGAATGCCGGATCGACCTTCGCCAAAGCGCTGTCGCAGCATCCGCGCGAGTTCTCCGACATCTTCTGCGCGGTGATCGGTGCAGGCGAGCAAAGCGGCCATCTCGGCGAGGTGCTCGACAAGCTGGCCGACGATCTGGAACAGCGCCAGGCCCTGCGCGCCAAGCTCATCGGCGCTTCGCTCTATCCGGCCATCGTGACCTGTGTGGCCATCGTCATCGTGCTGTTCCTCGTCGGCTATGTGGTGCCGCAGGTGGCCAACGTGTTCGCCGGAAGCAAGCGCGCGCTGCCGATGCTCACCGTCGCCATGCTCACGCTCAGCGATGTGGTGCGCAACTACGGCTGGCTAATGCTCGGCGTGGTGATCCTCTTTGCGATCTTCATGCGCACTGCGCTGTCGCGTCCCGCATTTCGCGCCACCTTCGATGCCTGGTGGCTGAACCTGCCCATCGTCGGCAAGCTCGCACGCGGCTACAACGCCGCGCGCTTCGCCGGCACGCTGGCGATGCTCGCGGGCGCAGGCGTGCCGATTCTCAAGGCCCTGCAGGCCGCCGCCGAAACCTTGAACAACCGTGCCATGCGCGCCGATGCGCTCGACGCGCTGGTGCTGGTGCGCGAAGGCGCACCACTGGCCTCGGCCATCTCACAGAAAAAGCGTTTTCCGGGCCTCGTCTCGATGTTCGCCCGCCTTGGCGAACAGACCGGTCAGCTGCCGCTGATGCTGCAACGCGCGGCCAATCAACTGTCTACCGAAGTGCAGCGCCGCGCCATGCAGCTCGCCACGATTCTCGAGCCGCTGCTGATCGTTGCCATGGGCCTGATCGTCATGCTGATCGTGCTGGCCGTGCTCATGCCGATCATCCAGCTCAACCAATTCGTCAAGTAACTCCAACCACAAGACAAAGCCATGCCCGTCACGCTGGATGATCAACTGGTGGTCGCGATTTCCTCGCGCGCCCTGTTCGATTTCGAAGAAGAGAACCGTCTGTTCGACGCCGAGAATCCGCAGGCCTACATGCAATTGCAGCTGGACAGGCTGGACACGCCAGCGCGTCCGGGTGTGGCGTTTTCGTTGATCAGAAAGCTGCTGGCCTTCAACGCCGACGGCAAACAGCGCGTCGAGGTGGTGATGCTCTCACGCAATGATCCGGTGAGCGGAATGCGAGTGTTCAATTCCACGCAGGCTGCAAACATTCCATTGCAACGCGGCGTATTCACCCAAGGTGGTGCGCCGTTTCGCTATCTTCGGCCCTTGGGCGCGCACCTGTTCCTGTCAGCCAACGACAAAGACGTGAAAGAAGCCTTGCAATTGGGCTATCCCGCCGCGCACGTGTTTACCGACTCGAAACGCGCAAGTGATTCGAACCCCAACGAGGTTCGAATTGCATTCGACGGTGACGCGGTCCTGTTCTCTGATGAAGCAGAGTTGGTCTATCAACGTGAAGGTCTCGCGGCGTTCCAACGTCATGAATCAGACAACGTAGGAAGACCACTTCCAGAAGGACCTTTCAAACCTTTGCTGGTTGCGCTCCATCGGTTGCAACAGGCTGGAAGCGCGAACATGCGCATCCGCACCGCATTGGTAACAGCGCGCAGTGCTCCTGCCCACAAGCGCGCGATTCGCACACTGATGGAATGGAACATCCAGGTAGACGAAGCCATGTTCCTCGGCGGCCTCGAAAAAGGCCCGTTCCTGCGCGAATTCGAGCCAGACTTCTTCTTCGACGACCAGACCGGCCACGTCGAATCGGCCGCACGCCATGTGCCCGCAGGCCATGTGAGCAGCGGCATATCCAATTCAAATCCCTGATCCTCACGGCCTCGATACACCCACTTCGCAAGCAAATGGGTGCCTGGCAAAGTTGTGCAAAGCGCGAAGTGTCCGACATACATGCCGAACCGTGCATGGCAACATCGCTCGTTCCCCAATCGTGTTTTTCGCTCAAACTCCATCGCCCATGTCCGGACTTCGCCCGCACACCCTCATTGCCGTCACATCACTCGCCGCCGCGCTGATCGCCGCACCGTGGGCCAACGCCAAGGGGCCCCAGCAAATCGCTGCTGAAGCCCCGCAGGCCCAGGCCAGCGCGCCACTCAGCAAGGGCGAGCTCAAGGCAATCCGCGAGTTCAACATGCTCGACTTCAACGGCGACGGCAAACTCAACCGCAAGGAAGTCGCCATCATCCCCAGGCTCGCGGCAGCGTTCGATGATGCCGACACCAACAAGGACAACTTCGTGACGCTCGACGAAATCCGCGCCTACACCGTCAAATACCGCACAGCGCGCGACAAGGCCAAAGCAGAAGCCGCCGCGTCAAAAGAAGCGGCAGCAGCAAGCAAAGAATAAAAACCACCCTGACCAGCAAAACCCGCCTTCAAACAATTGACCCGTCGACGCAAAAGGCGACGCCAAAGAATCAATCAGAGAAAACGACCGAGCAGCTTGCGCGAGTGCTTGTCGAGGACAGATGAATCACGCACGCGAAACTGGAGCCCATCGCTCGCGGTGATGAGCAGATGGGTCCGCCCCTCAAGCTTGCGTATGTCTTCCTCCGCCTTGAGCACCAGATCGAACGGTCCCCGATCCGTCTCCACGCTCCAGGTGCTAGGCGTCGCGAACGTCGACACGCTGATCAGTTTCTGGATTGTCGGCACGAATTCACGCGCCGCCAATTCCTCCTCGATGAGCGTGCGCTGATCGGCGGAGAGCTGGTCCATACGATCAATCCAGACGATCTCGTGACCGTCGGTGCCAAACAGCGACAGTCCTTCGTTCGGGGCCGAGATCGGATAGGCGCGCACCGGCAGCACGCCGACATGCTCCTTGCCGCCAGCGGCGAGACGCAGCGTGAGGCGGCCGTGGGCGTTGCGCGAGAGTTGGAAGGCAATGTTGGCGGGTGTCTGGCTGTGCAATGACATGATTTCTTTCGCTCCGGATCTCTGGCCTCAGGCGTGTGCAACGGGAGTGTCAGCGGGGGCCTTGGCGGCGACGCGGGATGCGGCGTCGATCACCACACCTGCGGCTTCAGCGTCTTCCTCGGCGCGGCGGGCCTGTGCCATGTAGAGGCGCCAGTACGCGCCTTCCTTGGCCATGAGTTCGTCGTGCGGGCCGACCTCCACGATCTCGCCGCGGTCCATCACCACCAAGCGGTCGGCCTTGCGCAACGTGGACAAGCGGTGGGCAATCGCAATCGTCGTGCGGCCTTGCACGAGGTTGTCGAGCGCCTTCTGGATTTCCTTTTCGGTCTCGGTATCCACCGCCGAAGTCGCTTCGTCAAGAATCAGAATGCGTGGATCAATCAGCAGCGCACGCGCAATCGAGATGCGCTGGCGCTCGCCGCCCGACAGCCCCTGGCCACGCTCGCCCACGAGCGAGTCATAGCCATGTGGCAGACGTAGAATGAATTCATGGGCGTGCGCGGCGCGTGCGGCAGCGACGATTTCCTCGCGTGTCGCCTCCGGCTTGCCGTAGGCGATGTTCTCGGCGATGGTGCCGAAGAACAAAAACGGCTCCTGCAGCACAAGGCCGATGTTACGGCGGAAGTCCGACACGGCGATGCGGCGCAGATCCACGCCGTCGAGCTGGATCGAGCCCTCGCTCACGTCGTAGAAACGGCAGATCAAGTTGACCAGCGTGCTCTTGCCCGAGCCGCTGTGGCCCACCAGTCCGATCATCTCGCCGGGCTTGATCTGCAGGTTCAGGTGCTTGATGACCGAGCGGCTGCCGTAGCGGAAGCTCACGTCTTCCATGGTCAGCGCGCCCCTCACGTTGTTCGGCAGACGCACCGGGTTCTGCGGATCTGGCACGTTGCTCACATGATCCAGAATGTCGAAAATGCGCTTGGCACCGGCCGCAGCCTTCTGCGTGACCGAAACGATGCGGCTCATCGAATCAAGACGGCTGTAGAAACGTCCGATGTAGGCAACGAAGGCGGTGAGCACACCGACGGTGATGCTGCCACCCGCCACCAGCCAGATGCCAAAGCCCCAAACGATGAGCAAGCCGATTTCAGTCAGGAAGGTAACTGTGGGAGTGAAAAGCGACCAGGTCTTGTTCACGCGGTCGTTGGCCTCCAGGTTGGCCTTGTTGGCGTCGGCGAAGCGGTCGGACTCGCGCTGCTCCTGAGCAAAAGCTTTGACCACGCGGATGCCGGGGATGGTGTCGGCCAGCACGTTGGTCACCTCAGACCAGACACGGTCGATCTTCTCGAAACCGGTACGCAGGCGTTCACGCACCAGATGGATCATCCATGCGATGAACGGCAGCGGCACGAGTGTGACGAGGGCCAGCCAGGGATTGATCGAGAAGAGGATCGCCGCCGTCATCATCATCATGAGCACGTCGGTCGCGAAGTCGAGCGCATTGAGCGACAGGAACAGGTTGATGCGGTCGGTCTCTGTCCCAATGCGTGCCATCAGATCACCGGTGCGCTTGCTGCCGTAGTAGTCGAGCGAGAGCTTGAGCAGATGGTCATACGTCTGGGTGCGCAACCCCGAGCCGATGCGCTCGGACACCTTGGCCAGCACGAAGGTGCGTGCCCAGCCCAGAATCCAGGCGAGCACCGCAGAGATCAGCAGACCGCTCAGGTAGAAGACTACGGTGCCGGGGTCGATCTTCTGGCCGTTCTGGTACGGGATCAGGATCTTGTCCATGATCGGAATCGTCAAATACGGCGCGACCAACTGTGCGCCAGTGGCAGCCAACGTCAACAGAAAGCCTAATAGCAGTTGATTTTTGTAAGGTTTTGCAAAACGCCAAAGGCGCAGCAGCACCCAAGTCGAGGTCTGCGGCGCTTGCTGGCGCGCGCAGGCCGGGCATTCCTCGCTGTCTGGCGGCAACGGCGCGTGACAGCTGGGGCACAGCGTTTCCTCTTCCTCGTCGGCGGGCAGCGACGAGCCATCGCGCAGGGCCGAGAGACGACGTTCGAGCTTGTCGAACTTCTGCATCAGCACCAGCGCCTGTGGGTGACGCGCCAGCGTGAACCGCCAGATTCCGTGGCGCTGGTTGTCGTCGTGCAGTTCGAGCGTGCCGACCCCACCATGGTCCAGGAGGCGCAGCGACATGCCGGGCTCAAGTTGCCAATCCCGCACATCTGATTTCGCATTGCGGAAAATAAGACGCTGCGATGTCAACACCAGCAGCCCCTGCTCGAACCGCAAATCGGGTGTCAGGTCAACCTCCAGGGATGCCAGCACGTTTTCATCTGTACCGAGCTGTGCTCGCACTTGCTGTCCGGCGGGGGAATTCATGACGCCGGCAGCGTCCACAGGATGGTGGTGATTTTGCATTTGGATTATTTTTCGGCCCTTGGCACCTTCAAAACACTGTCAGTGCCCTCATCTGAATTGTCCACGACAAGAGGGCCAGATTGGCAACACCCGTTTTTAACGCGCTGCCCCCCTCCTCGGCTGACATCCCGTCACTCAAGTCGCAATTAACGCGCACAATGCACCTGTTGCGGCCATTTGGTGATCGACAATCCGGTTTCCACTCTGGCAATTCAAGAATTCACTAGTTGCAATCCATGGCGACATTCAAAGATATCCAACTCTTGCGCACGACCTATCTGCGCGGCCCCAGCGTCTGGACCTACCGACCCGTTCTGGAGGTCTGGCTCGATCTGGGAGAGTTGGAGGACTACCCGTCCAACAAGATCCCCGGTTTCAATGAGCGACTCACCGCTTGGCTGCCCGACCTGATCGAGCATACCTGTGGCGTGGGCGAGCGTGGTGGCTTTCTGCTGCGGCTGAAGGAAGGTACCTGGATGGGCCATGTGCTGGAGCACATCGTCATCGAGTTGCTGAACCTCGCCGGCATGCCCGCCGAATTCGGGCAGACGCGCGAAATCTCCCAACGCGGCGTCTACCGCATGGTGTTCCGATGCCCCGAGGAGTCGGTGGCGCGCACGGCACTCGCTTGGGGGCACAAGCTGATCATGGCGGCGATCAACGACCTGCCGTACGATATCAAGCCCGCCGTTCAGGCCATCAAAACAGAGATCAACGACCGCTACCTCGGTCCAAGCACCGGCAGCATCGTCGACGCCGCCGGCGAGCGCCGCATTCCCCACATCCGCCTGAACGACGGCAACCTCGTGCAGCTTGGCTATGGCGCTGCGCAGCGCCGCATCTGGACCGCCGAAAGCGACCAGACCAGCGCGATTGCCGAAGGCATCGCCCAGGACAAGGACTTCACCAAGCGCCTGCTGACCGCCTGCGGCGTGCCAGTGCCCGAAGGCCAGATCGTGAACTCGCCCGAGGAAGCCTGGGAAGTCGCGCAGGACATCGGCTTTCCCGTCACCGTCAAGCCCTCCGACGGCAACCATGCACGCGGCGTGACGCTGGACCTGAGCACCGAAGACGACATCAAAACTGCCTTCGCACTGGCTCAGCCTGAGGGCTCCGACGTGATCGTCGAGAAATTCATCGATGGCACCGAGCACCGCTTGCTCGTGGTCGGCGGCAAGGTCGTTGCAGCCTGCCGTGGCGAAACCGTGAGCGTAGCCGGCAACGGCAAGTCCACGCTGGCCGAGCTGGTGGCCGTGGTCAACCAAGACCCGCGCCGTGGTCCGGAACAGGAATATCCGCTCGACTGGATCAACCTGGACGCCCCCGCCGTCAAGCTGGAACTCAAACGCCAGAACGTGACGTCCGCCTCAGTGCCCGCGCAGGGCGAATCCATTCTGCTACAGCGCAACGGCAACATGGCTATCGACTGCACCGACGAAGTGCACCCCGACGTGGCTTACTACGCCACGCTTGCGGCCAAGATCGTGGGTCTGGACATCGCGGGCATGGACATGATCCTGCAGGACGTCTCCAAGCCGATGAAGGGTCAGGGCGCGATCCTCGAAGTGAACGCCGGTCCCGGTCTGCTCATGCACCTGAAGCCCACCAGCGGCGCACCGCGCCCCGTGGGTCAGGCCATCGTCGAGCACCTGTTCCCGACGATCGAAGATGGCACCGGCGCGGGCCGCATTCCTGTGGTCGGCATTGCTGGCACGCGCGAGAACGCGTTCATCGCGCGCCTCGTCGGCTGGCTGCTGCAGCTCTCGGGCAAGCTCACCGGCGTGGCGAGCGAACAGGGCATGTTCCTGAACAACCGCCACACCCAGAAGACCAACACCGCCAACTGGGCGGGCGCACACCGCCTGCTCACCAACCGCCTCGCCCAGGCAGCCGTGATCGAAACCACCGCGCGTTCGATCCTTGCCGAAGGTCTGGCCTATGACCGCTGCCTCGTCGGCGTGGTCACCGACATGGACGGTTTCGAGACGCTCAAGGACCATGACGTGCACGAACAGGGTCAGATGACCCGTGTGATGCGCACACAGATCGACGTGGTGCTCGACGAAGGTGCTGGCGTGCTCAACGCCGACATCGAACAGGTGGCCGATCTTGCCCGCCTGTGCGACGGCGAGGTGCTGCTGTACTCGATGCAGGCCGACAACGCCCACATCGTCCAGCACCGCGCGGACAACGCCGAAGGCCGCGCCGTGTTCGTGCGCAACAATCAGGTGGTACTCGCCACCGGCGCGCAGGAACGTGTACTCGGCACGCTCGATGCGCTGTCGCTGCCCGGCGGTCGCAAGCCCGACACGCCGGCCCTGCTGGCAGCCATCGCCACGGCTTGGTCGATGGACATCGCGCCCGATCTCATCGGCGCGGGCATCAAGACCTTCGAGTACAACGAGATCTAAGACCGATCACGTAACCTGACACCAGATGATTTCTCTGCGTTGCCGCACACGAAGCGGCAACGCGACAAAGAAAGAAGACACATGCAAGTCACCCGCGTCCGAGCCCTCCGTGGCCCGAATCTCTGGACCCGCAGCACGGCCATCGAAGCCATCGTGCACTGCGACTCCAATGAGTGCGTGTACTCCGACATCGCCGGTTTTGAAAACCGCCTGCGCGCACGCTTCCCCAAGATCGGCATCCTGCAACCCCACGGTGCAGACCAGCGCCTGTCGCTCGCCCATGTGCTCGAAGTCGCAGCGCTGTCGCTGCAGGCACAGGCGGGCTGCCCCGTCACCTTCAGCCGCACGCACTCCACGATCGAGCCCGGCACCTTCCAGGTCGTCGTCGAATACACCGAAGAAGCCGTCGGCCGCAAGGCCATGGAATATGCCGAGGCGCTGCTGCGCGCGGCGACGGACGACACCCCGTTCGACGCCGACAAGGCGATTGCCGATCTGCGTGACACCGATGAGGACGAGCGCATCGGCCCCTCGACCGGCTCCATCGTGGACGCCGCCGTCGCACGCGGCATTCCGTTCCGCCGCCTGACCTCGGGCTCGCTCGTGCAGCTCGGCTGGGGCTCCAAGGCCCGCCGCATCCAGGCCGCCGAGCTCGACATGACCAGCGCCGTGGCCGAGTCCATCGCGCAGGACAAGGACCTCACCAAGCGCCTGCTGCACGCGGCTGGCGTGCCCGTGCCGCTCGGTCGTCCCGTCAAGGACGTGGGCGACGCCTGGGTCGTTGCACAGGAAGTGGGCCTGCCCGTGGTTGTGAAGCCGCAGGACGGCAATCAGGGCAAGGGTGTGGTCGTCAACATCACCACGCGCGAAGGCCTCGAAGCCGCCTACAAGGTCGCCGAGGAGTTCGGCGACGACGTGATGGTCGAGCGCTTTCTGCCCGGTCATGACTTCCGGCTGCTCGTAGTGGGCGGCCAACTCGTCGCTGCCGCGCGCCGCGAACCGCCGCAGGTGCTCGGCGATGGCGAACACAACATCCGCGAGCTCGTCGAGATCGTCAATCGCGACCCACGCCGCGGCTCCGGCCACGGCACAGCGCTCACCAAGATCCGCCTCGACGACATCGCCGTCGCGCGCATCGCCTCCGAAGGCCTGACGCCCGAATCCGTGCCCGCACAGGGCCAGCGCGTCGTGCTGCGCAACAACGCCAACCTGTCCACCGGCGGCAGCGCCACCGATGTGACCGACGACGTGCACCCAGAGGTCGCCGCCCGTGCCATCGAGGCCGCGCAGACCATCGGCCTGCACATCTGCGGCGTCGACGTGGTCTGCGAGACCATGCTCAAGCCGCTCGAAGAACAGAACGGCGGCATCGTCGAAGTGAACGCGGCCCCAGGCCTGCGCATGCACCTCGCCCCCTCCTTCGGCAAGCCGCGCAACGTCGGCGTGCCCATGGTCGACGAGCTGTTCGCGCCCGGTCAGGACGGCCGCATTCCGGTCGTCGCTGTCACCGGCACCAACGGCAAGACCACCACCACCCGCGTGATCGCCCACCTGTTCACCTCGCACGGCTGGCGCACAGCGATGACCAACACCGATGGCGTCTACGTCAACGGTCGCCAGATCGACAGCGGTGACTGCTCCGGCCCCCGCAGCGCCCGCAACGCGCTCGCCCATCCCGAAACCGATGCGGCCGTGCTCGAATGCGCGCGCGGCGGCATCCTGCGCGAAGGCCTCGGCTTCGACCGCTGCCAGGTGGCCGTGGTCACCAACGTCGGCGAAGGCGACCATCTGGGTCTGAACTTCATCACCACCGCCGAAGACGTGGCCGTGCTCAAGCGCGTGATCGTGCAGAACGTCGCTCCCTCTGGGTACGCTGTGCTGAACGCCGCCGATCCGCTGGTTGCGGTCATGGCGTCGGTCTGCCCCGGCAAGGTGATCTTCTTCGCCGCCGACCGCCACCACCCCGTGATGGCCACACACCGCGCACAAGGCAACCGCGTGGTCTACGTCGATGGCGACAACATCGTGGCCGCCGAAGGCTCGTGGCGCGAAAGCATTCCGCTGCGCGATATTCCGATCACACGCAGCGGCCTGATCACTTTCCAGGTCGAAAACGTCATGGCCTCCATTGGCGCCGCATGGGCCTCCGGCCTGCCTTGGCAGACCATCCGCCGCGGCCTGGCTGGCTTCATGAACGACAGCGACAACGCCCCTGCACGCTTCAACGTGATGGACTATCGTGGCGCCACCGTGATCGCCGACTACGGCCACAATCCCGACGCCATCCGCGCACTTGCACAAGCCGTGCAAGCCATGCCCGGCAAGCGCCGCAGCGTGGTGATCTCGGGCGCAGGCGACCGCCGCGATCAGGACATCGTCGAGCAGACCCGCATCCTCGGCCAGTACTTCGACGACGTGATCCTCTATCAAGACGCCTGCCAGCGCGGCCGTGAAGACGGCGAAGTGCTCGGCCTGCTCAAGCAGGGCCTCGAAGGCGCGCCGCGCACCACATACAGCACCGAGATCCACGGCGAGTTCATCGCCATCGATCACGCGCTGGAACGCCTGCAGCCCGGCGACCTGAGCCTCGTGCTCGTCGATCAGGTGGAAGAAGCCCTCGCCCACCTGAACAAGCGCTGCGCCGAAGCCAAGGCCTGACGCGAACGCTGCTCCAAACTCTCACTGACCCGACACGACAAGCCATGCGCCACCTGATCCGGAAGTCCTTCGTACCAGCACTCGCGCTGGCCTGTCTGTCGCTCTCGGCCTTCGCGGCCGACGGTGAGAAGATCGGCACGGTCGACACCGCCTTCAAGCTCATCGGCCGCGACCACGACATCATCGTCGAGGCCTACGACGACCCCGAAGTGCATGGCGTCACCTGCTACGTCTCGCGCGCCCGCATCGGCGGCGTCAAGGGCACGCTGGGCCTCGCCGAAGACCGAGCAGAAGCCTCCCTGTCCTGCCATCAGGTGAGTGCGATCTCGTTCCCGCAGCCGCTCAAGCAGCAGGACGAAGTCTTCAGCGAACGCATGTCCATATTGTTCAAGCGCTTGCGCGTCGTGCGCATGGTGGACGCCAAGCGCAACACGCTGGTCTACCTCACCTACTCCGACAAGCTCATCGACGGCTCGCCGCAGAACTCAGTGTCCGCTGTGCCCGTCGCGCAGGGCACGGTGATTCCGGTGAGGAAGTGATCAGGCCTGCGCAGCCAGCTTCCGCAGCACCTCCTCAAACACCTCCACCGGCTGCCCACCCTGAATCAGATGGCGATCGTTGACGATCACCGCAGGCACTGAGTTGATGCCGTGCTGATGGTAGAAAGCCTCGCGTTCGCGTACCTCGCTCGCGTATTCGTCTGAATCCAGTATTGCCTTCGCACGTGCCTCGTCGAGACCCAGCTCGCGAACGATGCGCAGCAACACGGCGTGGTCACTGGGGTTTTCTCCGTTCGTGAAATACGCCTTGAAGAATGCATGCTTGAGCGCGCCTTGCTGTTCGGCCTGGCCTTCTTCCCCCTGCCAATGCAGCAGGCGGTGCGCGTCGAAAGTGTTGTAGATGCGGCTGCGCTGGTCCATATTGAAAGTGAAGCCAACGCCAGCGCCGCGCTCGGTGATCGCCTGCTGGTTCTTGCGCATCTGCTCGGCGGGTGCACCGTATTTGCGCTGCAGGTGCTCCATGACGTCTTCGCCCTCGGGCACCATGTCCGCGTTGAGCTCGAACGGCTGGAAGTGCAGGTCGATCTGCACCTCATCCTTCACGCGCTCGGCCGCCATCTCCAGCGCGTTCAGCCCAATGGCGCACCATGGGCAGGAGACGTCGGAGACGAAGTCGATCTTGAGCTTGGTGGGTGCGTTGGACATGGCAAGGACTCCGTAAGTTTTCAATGAAATGACGTGGATGCAATCTACGCCATTTCCAGTTTCCCCACGCCGTTTCCGGATGTCCTGCGCAACACGTCAATGGCTGATCATCCACGGCCTTTTTGACGGAAAGGTCTTGGCCCCGTTCGGCGCGGTGACCGTCGCCTTGGACTTCACTCCCGAACAACAGCCACACCCCGCAGGATGCTTGAGCCGCTGGTAGTCGCGCGAGCTGCGCGGCTCGTGGCGGGCGCGCTCGTTCACGTCCATCGCACGGCGCGTGCCGCCCTCGAGCAGGCCGAGGCGTGGCGCGCTGGCGAAGGTGCGTTCGCTCGCGGCTCCGCATTCTGGACAGGGCGCGGGCACGTTGCGTTCGGACATCGCGCGAAAGGCATCAAATCCGCCGCATGCGCTGCAGGCATATTCATAAGTGGGCATGGCGACTACACCTTCAGGTCGTAGGAGATCGGCATGTCGATGCTGCCGTCGAGGAACTTCGTCGGCCCGGCTGCGCTCGGATTGATGTCGAAGTCGAAGATCTGCGTGGGCAGCCACAGCGTTGCACAGGCGTTGGGCACATCGACTACGCCGCTGATGTGGCCTTGCACGGGCGCGGTGCCCAGAATCGAATAGGCCTGCGCGCCCGAAAAACCGAACTTTTTCAGATACTCGATGGCGTTGAGACAGGCCTGGCGATACGCCACGTTCACGTCGAGGTAGTACTGCTTGCCCTGCTCATCCACGCTGATGCCTTCGAAGATCAGGTAGTCGTTGTAGGCGGGCGTGATCGGGCTGGGTTTGAAAATCGGGTTCTTGATACCGTACTTCGCCATGCCGCCTTTGATGAGGCTCACCCGCATGTGCACCCAACCGGCCATTTCGATGGCACCGCAGAAGGTGATCTCGCCGTCGCCCTGGCTGAAGTGCAGATCGCCCACCGACAGGCCCGCGCCATCGACATACACCGGGAAGAACACCTTCGATCCACGCGACAGATCCTTGATGTCACAGTTGCCACCATGCTCGCGCGGCGGCACGGTGCGCGCGCCTTCCGCTGCGGCCTTAGCGGCAGCGTCGCCCTTTAGCTTGCCCATGTGGGCAGTGGGTGAGCTTGGTGGATTCGCCAGACTCGGTACGCGTGTGGGGTCGGTCTGGATCAGGTTGTACTCGCGTTCGTTCCATGTGGCGAGCATCTTGGGGTCCGGCAGGCAGCCGATGAGGCCGGGGTGGATCAGGCCCGCGTAATTCACACCCGGCACATGGCGCGAGCTGGTAAACATGCCGTGGAAATCCCAGATCGATTTCTGCGCGGCGGGAAAGTGGTCGGTCAGAAAACCGCCGCCGTTGTTCTTGCTGAAAAAACCATTGAAACCCCACATGCTTTCCTGCTTGGCACCGATGTCGAGCAGGTCCACCACCAGCAGATCGCCGGGTTCCGCGCCCTTCACGCCGACGGGACCCGAGAGATAGTGCACCGTGGTCAGGTCGATGTCGCGCACATCATCCGCGCTGTCGTTGTTCTTGATGAAACCGCCCGTCCAGTCATAGGTTTCGAGCACGAAGTCATCGCCGGGATTGACCCAGCAGGCCATGGGAATGTCGGGATGCCAGCGGTTGTGCACCTGTTCGTTGGAGGGGGCGGGCTGCGAAAGATCGACCTTGATGAGAGTTTCCGGCATGTGATGACTCCTGTTGAAAAGCGGGAATGGAAGATGAAAAGTCAGACCGACAGATAGGCTTTGATGTGCGCCTCATTGGTGTGCTCGCGCGCCGTCTCGTGCACCAGGCGGCCGCCTTCGATCACGAACAGCCGGTCGGCCACATCCATCGCGAACGACAGCACCTGCTCCGACACCACGATGGTGATGCCGCGCATCTTGCGGATCTCGTTGAGCGCCTTGGCGATGTCCTTGATGATCGAAGGCTGGATGCCTTCCGTGGGCTCGTCGAGCAGCAACACCTTGGGATTAGTGACCAGCGCGCGCGCAATCGCGAGTTGCTGCTGCTGACCGCCCGAGAGGTTGCCGCCCTTGCGACGCTTCATGTCGAACAGCACTGGAAACAGCGCATAGATCTCGTCAGGCACCGAGCGGTTCTTGCTGTTCTCAAGACCCGTCTTGATGTTCTCCTCCACCGTCAGCGTCGGAAAAATCATACGGCCCTGCGGCACGTAGGCGATGCCCTTGGCGACGCGGCGAAAGCTCTCGTCGCGCGTCACATCGCTCTCGCCGACATGGACCTTGCCGCTCTTGGTCGGCAGCACGCCCATCAGCGCCTTGAACAGCGTGGTCTTGCCCATTCCGTTGCGGCCCATGATGGCGATGGTCTCGTTGGGTCGGCCTTCGAACGAGATGCCGTGCAGCGCCTCGCTCTGTCCGTAGGCTACATGCAGGTCATCGACCTTCAACATTGCATTGCTCATGTCTTCATCCCTCCTTCAATGGCCCAGATAGACGTCGATGACCTTGGGATCGGACTGCACCTTCTCCATCGACCCCTCCGCGAGAATCTTTCCCTGGTGCATTACCGTGACCTTGTGCGCAATCTGCTTGACGAACTCCATGTCGTGCTCGATCACGATCACCGAGCGGTTCTTGCAGATGCGCTTGAGCAGATCGGCGGTGAGCTCGCGCTCCTTGGCACTCATGCCCGCGATGGGCTCGTCGAGCATCAACAACTCGGGCTCCTGCATCAACAACATACCGATCTCCAGCCACTGCTTCTGGCCATGACTGAGCAGCCCTGCCTCGGTCTCCATGCGATCCGCGAGGCCGATTTCGCGCGCCACCGCCTCCACGCAGGCCAGCACTTCATCGGTGCACTGAAAGCCGAGCGCGCCCCATACCGTGCGGCCTGAGGGATACGACACCTCGAGGTTCTTGAACACCGAGAGGTTCTCGTAGATCGACGGCGTCTGGAACTTGCGGCCAATGCCCTGGCGCACGCGCTTGTATTCGGGCATGCCCGTCAGCTCCTGGTTCTGGAACTTGATGCTGCCCTTGCTCGCCTTGGTCTTTCCGCAGATCAGATCGAGCAGCGTGGTCTTGCCCGCGCCGTTCGGCCCGATGATCACGCGCAGCTCGTTACGGTCAATGTAGAGGTTCAGACTGTCGATGGCCTTGAAGCCGTCGAACGACACGGTGAGGTCTTCCACCGCGAGTGCGAAGTCGGTATTGCTCATGGGTCTTGCTCCTTATGCGCCCTGACTGCTGATCTTGGAGTCGGCGCCACGCGGCGCAATCGGGTCGGGATACGCGGCCTGCGCTGCAGCCACACGTTCCTTGGTGATCTTTTTCTCCTCCTTCAATTTCTTGAAATGCGGCTTGATCTTTTCTTCCCACAAACCCGCCAGACCCATCGGAAACGCCATGGTCACGCCGATGAACAGCGCCGCCATGAGGAACAGCCACAGGTCGGGGAAGCTCTCTGAAAAAATCGTCTTACCCGCATTCACCAGCAGCGTTCCATAGACCGCGCCGACGAGGCTCATGCGACCACCGACCGCCGCGTAAATCACCATCTCGATGGACGGAACGATGCCAACGAAAGTAGGCGACATGAAGCCCACCTGCAACGTGAACAGCGCACCACCGATACCCGAGAGCGCGGCCGCCAGGCAGAAGGTGAAGACCTTGAAGTTGGCCACGTCGTAGCCCGAGAAGCGCACGCGGTCTTCCTTGTCGCGCATGGCGAGCAGCAGCGTGCCGAGCTTGCTCGTCTGGATCCAGCGGCACAGCACGATCGATGCGACCAACAGCGCCACGCAGACGTAGTAGAGGATGTACTTGGCGCTGTCGGTGCGGGTGTCCCAGCCGAGCAGCGTCCTCAGATCCGTCATGCCGTTCACGCCGCCGGTGTAGCCCTGTTGACCAATGATGAGCACGGTGACGATCAGCGCCACGGCCTGCGTGATGATCGCAAAATACACACCGCCCACGCGGCGCTTGAACATCGCGAAGCTGATGAGCCAGGCCAGCGCCACGGGCACCAACACCACCGCGATCAGCGCGAGCGGCAGGCTCTTGAATGGCAACCAAAGCAGCGGCAGTTCGGTGAGCTGGTTCCAATCCATGAAGTCGGGAATGCCGGGCGTGGACTGGATCTTGGTGCTCTCGGGATCGGACGCTTCGAGCTTGAGAAACATTGCCATCGCATAGCCGCCGAGGCCGAAGAAAACGCCCTGCCCAAGGCTCAGCACGCCGCCGTAGCCCCAGACCATCACGAGGCCAACCGCAACGAAGGCGTAGCAAAGATATTTGCCCACCATGTTGAGGCGGAAAATGTCGAGCGTGAGCGGCAGCACCACGGCCAGCAGCACGGTGAGAATCACCAGACTCGCGAGCTGGTAGCGTTGGATCAGGGCTTTGATGGAGTCCATGTCAGTTCATCCGTTCTTATCGTGAAAATCAACGCGGGTTCAACGTCGCACCTTGGATGCGAACAGCCCTTGCGGACGCACCATCAGGATCAGCACGATCAGCGACAGCGTGAGCACCTTGGCCATGGAGCCGGTCATGAAGAACTCGGTGATCGACTGGGTCTGCGCAATGCTGAAGGCCGAGACCACGGTGCCGAGCAAACTCGCCGCACCGCCGAAGGTGACCACAAGGAACGAGTCGACGATGTAGAGCTGGCCGGATGTGGGACCCGTCGAACCGATGGTCGTGAACGCCGCGCCCGCGATGCCAGCAATGCCGCAGCCGATGGCGAAGGTCAGGCGGTCGGTCTTCTTGGTGTCGATGCCGGTGGCGTTGGCCATGGTGCGGTTGCTCACCGTGGCGCGCACCCGAAGGCCCCAGCGGCTTCGGTGCAACGCAAGCAACACGCCGAGCGACACGACGATGGTCAGCGAGAGCACGAAGAGACCGTTGATCGGAATGTCGAGTCCTTCGGCGGGTGACCACGATCCCATGAGCCACTCGGGCAGCGTCGGGCTCACCTCCTTGGGATTGATGAACGTGCGAAAGCACTGCTGCAACCCGAGGCTCACGCCCCAGGTGGCAAGCAGCGTATCGAGCGGCCGCGCGTAGAGGTGGCGGATCAGCGCCCACTCCATGATCCAGCCCAGCATGAAGGCGAAGACGAAGGCCAGCACGATGGCGAACGGAAAGTAGTACGCCATCGATTCGGGCGACCACCGTTCGGTGAGCTGCGACATCATGTAGACGGTGTAGGCACCGATCGCCATGAACTCGCCATGCGCCATGTTGATGACGCCCATCTGCCCGAAGATGATGGCAAGGCCCAGTCCCATGAGCAGCAGCACTGCGAACAGGGACAGGCCCGCAAAGCCTTGCATCAGGCCGATGTTGAGCATGTCTGAGAAGGTCATGTGGTGGTCTTTCTGCCTGGCTTTCGTTGTTCGGAAGATCGCGGCATCGGCGACATGCACGCGCGTCATGCGCACGGTGCTGCGATTTCCTCGTCAGTGATTCAGATCACTGGTAGCCCTTGGGGAATGGATCGGGTTTGATGAGTTCTGGCGATTCGGCGACCACCTTGAATGTGCCGTTGAGTTGGCCCTGCGCGATGCGCGACTTGCTCCATAGGTGATGGTTCGGGTCGACCTTCACGTAGCCTTCGGGCGCGCTCTTGAGCTCGATGCCCGGCGATGCGGCGACCACCTTGTCCACATCGAAACTACCCGCTTTCTCGACCGCCGCCTTCCACAGCCACGGGCCGAGATAGGCCGCCTGCGTCACGTCACCGATCACGCCGTCCTTGCCGTACTTGGCCTTGAAGGCTTCGACGAACTTCTTGTTGTTGTCGTTGTCGAGCGTCTGGAAATATTTCATCGACGAGTAGAAACCGTTGAAGTTCTCGCCGCCCACGCCGGTCATCTCGTCCTCGGTCACCGACAGGGTCAGCAGGAACTGCTTGTCGCCCGTGATGCCTGCGGCCTTGAGCTGCTTGTAGAAGGCCACGTTCGATCCGCCCACCACGGCGGCAAAAATGCAATCCGGCTTGGCGAGCTTGATCTTGTTGATCAACGAATTGAAGTTGGTGTGGCCAAGCGGGTAGTACTCCTCGCCCACCACCTTGCCGATCTTGGCGACCTGCTCGATGTGCTTGCGCGCAATCTTCATCGACGTGCGCGGCCAGATGTAGTCCGAACCGATCAGGAAGTAGGTCTTGGCCTTCTTCTCCTTAGCACCCCAGTCGAGGCCGTAGATGATCTGCTGCGTGGCCTCCTGGCCGGTGTAGATCACGTTCTTGCTCTGCTCCAGACCTTCGTAGAAAGTGGGGTAGTAGAGCAGTCCGTTTTCCTTCTCGAACACCGGCAGCACTGCCTTGCGCGAGGCGCTGGTCCAGCAGCCGAACACGGCGGCCACGCGGTCGTTGACGAGCAGCTTCTTGCTCTTTTCGGCGAAGGTCGGCCAGTCGGATGCGCCGTCTTCCTTGATCACGCGGATCTTGCGGCCAAGGATGCCGCCGGCGGCATTGATCTGGTCGATGGCGAGCTGCTCGGCCTGAATCGAACCCGTTTCCGAAATCGCCATCGTGCCACTGGCCGAGTGCAGCTGGCCGACCACCACTTCGCTGTCCGTGACGGCGAGCTTGGTCGTGTTCACCTTGGCCGTGGGGAACTGCTGGGCCAGCACCATGCCCGACAGGCCCATGGCGGGCAAAGCGGCAGCACCCTGAATCAGGCGGCGGCGACCGATATTGATGATGTAGAAGTCGTCAGCGTGTTGAGACATCGAATGCTCCAAAGTAGTGAACGGATGCGCACATGCGGCACCGCTTTGGTGCCGCCCCTCTCAGCCCTCTGGTGTGAGCCGGTGTTGTCACTCTAGGGATTGCCCTTGGTTTGGCGAATACGTCAAATGACGTATGCGGCTGCGCATGCCGTGCGTGCGGGTCTGGCGCATTCCTTGCGTCGATGGCGCATCAGACCAACACCAGACAGCCATGTCGCAAACGGCGAATCAGTCCATCATTCGTGTCCGGCGTGACTACAACGCCTGGGTCGCCAACGAAACGCTGGAGGACTACGCGCTGCGCTACACGCCGCGCAGCTTCCGCAAGTGGTCCGCATTCCGCGTGGGCAATGCCGCGTTCGGCGCGACCTCGTTTCTCGCGCTCGAGGCCATCGGCGCCACGCTGGCGCTGCGCTATGGCTTCGAGAACGCGCTGTGGAGCATTCTGGTGGTGGGCATCATCATCTTTCTCACCGGCCTGCCGATCTCGTACTACGCGGCTCGCTACGGCGTGGATGTGGACCTGCTCACGCGCGGCGCGGGCTTCGGCTACCTGGGCTCGACCATCACCTCGCTGATCTACGCGAGCTTCACCTTCATCTTCTTCGCGCTGGAGGCGGCCATCCTCGCGCTCGCACTCAGGCTGTATCTCGACTGGCCGCTGCCCGCGCTCTATCTCGCCTCATCGCTGGTCATCATTCCACTCGTGATGCGCGGGGTCACGCTGATCTCGGCGCTGCAGCTGTGGACGCAGCCGGTGTGGCTGTTGCTGTTCGCTCTGCCCTTCATCGCCATTGCGCTCAAGGCTCCGCATCTGTATGGCGAATTCGGCTCGCTGGTAGGCAGCGTCTCGGGCAGCAATGCGTTCGATCCGTTGATGTTCGGCGTCGGCACGACCATCGCTTTCTCGATGGTCGTGCAGATCGGCGAGCAGGTGGACTACCTGCGCTTTTTGCCCGAGAAAACGCCTCAGAACCGCCTGTGCTGGTGGACCACGGTGCTCGTGGCCGGGCCGGGCTGGATCGTTCCCGGCATGCTCAAGATGCTGGGCGGCGCGTTCCTCGCCTTCGTCGCGCTGCAGCACGAGATACCGACCGCGCACGCGATGGAACCCACCCACATGTACACAGTGGGCTTCTCGTATGTGTTGAGCCATCCCGCCTGGGTGATCGCCGTCACCACGCTGTTCATCGTGATCTGCCAGCTCAAAATCAATCTGACCAACGCGTATGCGGGCTCGCTCGCATGGTCCAACTTCTTCGCGCGGCTCACGCACAGCCATCCGGGGCGCGTGGTGTGGCTGGTGTTCAACGTGCTGATCGCCGTGCTGCTGATGACGCTGGGCGTCTTCGGCGCACTCGAGCATGTGCTGGGCTTCTACAGCAACATCGCGATTGCGTGGGTTGGCGCTCTGGTGGCCGACCTCGTCATCAACAAGCCGCTCGGCCTGAGCCCGCGTTCCATCGAATTCAAGCGCGCGCATCTCTACGACCTGAATCCTGTGGGACTGGTGTCTACCGTAGTCGCGGCCCTGCTTGGCGTGGCTGCGTATTCGGGTTGGATGGGCCCCACGATGGAGGCCTTCTCGTCGTTTCTTGCACTCGCCGTAGCGCTTGTGACCGCGCCGCTGATCGCGTGGATCACTAGAGGCAAGTACTACCTGGCGCGCAAGGAGCGGCCCCATTGGCAGCCGGGCGAGGCCGTGCGCTGCTCGGTCTGCGACAACAGCTTCGAATCAGAGGACATGGCCTGGTGTCCCATCTACGGCGCGCCGATCTGCTCGCTGTGCTGCACGCTCGAATCGCGCTGCCGCGATGGCTGCAAGACGGGCTCGCGCGCATCCGAACAGATCAGCGACTGGGTGCACCGCTGGCTGCCCACGCGCATCGCGCAGAAGCTCAATTTCCGCGTCGCGCACTATCTGCTTGTGGCCTCCGCGCTGGTCGCGATGCTCGCGTCGGTCATCGGCATCATCTATACGCAAGAGATCGTCGCGGGATCGAGTCCAGCGCTGCTGATGGCACCGTTTCTCAAGGTGTTTGCGCTGCTGTCGCTGGTGGCTGTGGTGAGCGCCTGGTGGATCGTTCTGGCCAGCGAAAGCCGCGTGCTCGCGCAGGACGAATCGAACCGCCACAACCTGCTGCTCACCGAAGAGATCGCCGCACACCGCAAGACCGATGCGGCGCTGCAAGCCGCCAAGGAATCCGCAGAGTCCGCCAATCAGGCCAAGACACGCTATGTGGCCGGCATCACGCATGAGCTGCGCACACCGCTCAACAGCATCCTCGGCTACTCGCAGATTCTGCTCAAGGAAGATTCCACAAGCGTCAATCCGCGCAAAGCCCTTGGCACCATCTACCAAAGCGGCGAGCACATGCTGAGCCTGATAGACGGTCTGCTCGATCTCGCGCGCATCGAGGCCGGCCGTTTGCAGCTCGAACCCGCACCGATCGACCTGCCCGCATTTCTTGAAGAGATCGTCCACATGTTCCGGCCGCAGGCACAAAGCAAGGGCGTGGCGTTTGAATACACCGTTGCGGGCACGCTGCCGCCATGGACGCGCGCGGACGCCAAGCGGCTCAAGCAGATTCTCATCAACCTGCTCGGCAACGCGGTGCGCTACACCAAGCACGGCTGCGTCACGCTGCATGTCGATGCGCGCCGCGAAGTGCTGCGCTTCGACGTGATTGACACCGGCTGCGGTGTAGCGCCGCAGGACCGCTCGCGCATCTTCATGCCATTCGAGCGCGGCACAGCTGGACGCCGTTCGGGCGAGCCGGGAACAGGCCTTGGCCTCACCATCACAGGGCTGCTCACTACGCTGATGGGCGGCGAACTCACGCTTGCACAATCGTCGCCTGCGGGCAGCACGTTCTCGGTGCGCATGCATCTGGCGCGCATCACCGCGCCGCAGAAACCGGTGCGCCACCGCGGGCTGATGACGGGCTACATCGGTGCGCGGGCATTCGCTCTTGCTCGTCGACGATCAACCGTTGCAGCGCCAGATGCTCGCCGGCCTGTTGCTGCCACTGGGCTTCAAGATCCGCGAGGCAGCGAGCGGCACCGAATGCCTCGAGACGCTGCGCGATCACAAGCCGTCCGCCATCCTCATGGACATCAACATGGACGACGATCTCGACGGCTGGGACACCGCGCGCACGCTGCGCCAGCGCGGCCATGTGGATATGCCGATTCTCATCGTCTCCGCCAACGTGTTCGAGAACCAGCCGGAACGTCTGGCGGAGTTCGGCTGTCAGGGCTTCATCGGCAAGCCGGTCATGGAAAGCGAGCTCTTGGCCGCGCTCGAGCGCGTGCTGAGCCTCGAATGGGTCGCGTCCCCGCTGCCCTTGCTGGCCACACCGCGCGGCCGAGTAGCAGATGCCTCCGATCTGCCCGACGAGGCGAAACAAGAACTGCTGCAGCTGCTGCAGATAGGTCATGCACGCGGCGCGCAGCGCGCGGCGGCACGGCTTGCGTCCGCACATCCCGAGCATGCCGCGCTGCTGCAAACCTTAAGCGACATGCTCACGCGCTTCGAGCTCGATGCCGTGCTGGCGCTGTTGAGAGACGAGAGAGACCATGCCACCGAACACTGATCTTCACATGCCTCATGAAAAGGGCGTGATCCTCGTTGTCGACGATGCACCCGATACCCTCGCCCTGCTCTGCGACACGTTGGATCTGCATGGCTACACCGTGCTCGTCGCGACTGACGGGGAAAGCGCGATCCAGCGACTGGCCTATGTGATTCCCGATGCCATCCTGCTCGACGGCGTGATGCCCGGCGCGTCGGGCTTCGAGACCTGCCGGCGCATCAAGGCCGAGCCCGCATGGGCACACATTCCGGTGATCTTCATGACGGGCCTGGCCGAAACCGAGAACATCGTCGCGGGCTTCGACAGCGGCGGCGTGGACTATGTCGTCAAGCCGGTGCGCGAGGCCGAAATCCTCGCGCGCCTGACCACGCATGCGCGCAACGCACGCATCTCGCGCATGGTGCGCGACGCGGTGGATGTGGCGGGAACGGGCTCGTTGATCGTCGATGCACAGGGTCGCATCGCCTGGGTGTCGCCGCTCGCTCAAGGCTGGCTTGCGACACTGCCACGCAGTCATTCAGACGCTGCGTTGCCCGATGCAATTCACCATGTGCTCACCAAGGACGATGTGCTGCATGTGACCGGTGACGACGGCAGGCCGCTGTGCATCCGCAATCTGGGATGCGCGGCGCTCGGAGAGACCATGCTGCTACTGTCGCAGACCCCGGAGCCGCAGCGCAATGACCGCCTCGCCGATGCACGGCTCACTCCGCGCGAGACCGAGGTTCTGTCGTGGCTGGCCAAGGGCAAGACCAACCGAGACATCTCCGAGATCCTCAGCATGAGCCCGCGCACGGTGAGCAAGCACCTTGAGCACATCTTCGAGAAGCTCGGCGTGGAGACGCGATCCGCCGCCGCCGCGCTCGCAAGCGGTGCAGTGGCATGAGCAACGTGGCATGCGGCGCTGATCGCTCAGTCAGCCTTGACGAGCCAGTTGCGCAGCTCAGTCTTGAGCACCTTGCCGTAGCTGTTCTTGGGCAAAGCATCGACAAAGCGATAGGACTTGGGCCGCTTGAAACGTGCGATGTGATCGAGACACAGTGCATCGAGCTCGGCATCATCAGGCCGCGCACCTTCACCCGTGACGAGGAAGGCGATGACCACCTCTCCCCAGTCCGCATCGCGCTGGCCAACGACCGCCACCTCGCTGATCTGCGGATGCAGCAGCAACACCTCTTCGACCTCACGCGGATAGATGTTGGAGCCGCCCGAGATGATCACGTCCTTGGAGCGATCACGCAGCGTGAGAAAGCCGTCGGCATCCATGCTCGCCACATCGCCCGTGTGCAGCCAGCCGTTGCGCAGCGTGCTGTGCGTGGCGGCCTCATTCGCCCAGTAGCCCGCCATCACTGCATCGCCGCGCACGATCACCTCACCCAGTTCGCCGACCGGCACTTGACGGTCATCCGTATCGACCACGCGCACCTCGACACTGGCATGCGCCTTGCCGACTGAGGCGATGCGCTCGGCCCAGCGCGGATGCGCTGCGTCCGCGATCTGCTCACGCGCGAGTGCGGTGATGGTCATCGGGCATTCGCCCTGGCCGTAGATCTGCACGAACTTCTGGCCCATGGTGTCGAGCGCGTTGCGCAGGTCTTCCACATACATCGGACCACCTCCGTAGACGATGGTCTTGAATCCATCCACATCCGCCCTCGAGCGGCGGATGTGATCAACGAGACGGTGCACCATGGTGGGCGCAGCGAACAGGCTCAGGTGACCGATGGATGCTGCCAGCTCCACGAGTTCGGCCGGATCAAAGCCGCCCGACACGGGCACCACATGCTTTGCGCCGCGCAGCATGTGTGCGTAGTTGTAGAGGCCCGCACCGTGCGACATGGGCGCGGCGTAGACCATGGCGTCATGCATCTGCACATCGTCCACATCGGTGAAGTAGGCCATGGTCGTGGCGAGCAGGTTGCGGTGCGTCTGCATCACGCCCTTCGGCCTGCCCGTAGTACCGGATGTGTAGAACAGCGAGGCCACGTCATCGGGACGTTTGTCCTCCATCGCAAGCGGGTTTCCGTCGTTCACTGCGGCTTGCCACGCCGCGCTGCCGAAGACCAACAGATCGTAGGCCGCCGCGCCCGCATCCAGCGCCGAATCGTGCAGCTCGGGCGACACGCAGACCACACGCGCACCGGAGTTCTCGAGCACGTAGGCCAGCTCCTTGCTGTGCAGCTTGTAGTTCACCGGCACCGAGATCGCACCGGCCCAGTGGATGGCGTGCAGCGCCTCAAGATACTGCGGGCAGTTGGCGGAAAAGATGGCAACGCGGTCACCGGACCGCACGCCGCAGCTCTCGCGCAAATGGCCTGCGATGCGCGCCACGCGGTCCGCGAGCGTGCGGTAGTCGCAGACCAGCTGCGTTCCGGCAAAAACGGCGGGGCGTTCTCTATGCGCGAGTGCCGTGCGATGGAGCAGCTGCGAGATGTTCATCGCGCGCGCTCCAGAATGCTCACGTAATTGGCGACCGCCGAACCGCCCATGTTGAACACCGCGCCGAGTTCGGGATCGCGCACCTGGATGTCGCCCGCCTCGCCCATGAGCTGCATAGCGGACAGCACATGCATGGACACACCGGTCGCGCCGATGGGGTGGCCCTTGGCCTTGAGACCCCCGGACGCGTTGACCGGCAGGCGGCCATTGCGCATCACCGTACCGTCCTCCAGCAGTCGATGGCCCTGCCCTTCCTGCGCCAGTCCCATGGCCTCGTAGGTGAGCAGCTCGGCGATGGTGAAGCAGTCATGCACCTCGGCGAACGAGAGGTCGTTCACGCCCACATTCGCATGCTGGAGCGACTGCTGCCATGTGCGGCGCGGGCCTTCGAATTGCACAACGTCTCGCCCCTGCATCGGCAGGTAATCGTTGACCTGGGCGCGCGAGCGAAAGCGCACGGCGCGCGGAAAGTCTGCCAGCGCGTCGTCGCTTGCGAGAATCAGCGCGGCTGCGCCGTCCGAGACCAGCGAGCAATCGGTCTTGCGCAGCGGCGCCGCGATCATCGGGTTTTTGTCAGAGACGGTGTTGCAGAACTCGAAGCCCAGATCGCGTCGCATGTGAGCCCATGGGTTGAGCGCGCCGTTCGCATGGTTCTTGGCCGCGATGCGCGCGAGCGCCGCGCTGTGGTCACCATGGCGCGCAAAGTACTGCTGTGCAATCTTGCCGAAGATGCCGGGGAAGCCGCCATCGCCCGGCTGCACCTCGCCCGAGTAGCCGCAGTCGCCCAGAATGCGCGTGACCTCCGCGCCGCTCACCGCCGTCATCTTCTCGGCACCGACAACCAATGCAACGCGCGCACGTCCAGCCTCAATGGCGTCACACGCCGCATACACGGCGGCCGAGCCCGATGCGCAGGCGTTTTCCAGTCGCGTGGCGGGCTTCCAGCGCAGGGCCGGGTCGGCCTGCAATGCCAACGACGATGCAAAGATGTCAGGCGCAAAACCGCCGTTGAGATTGCCGAGCCAGATGCCGTCCACCGCCTGCCCGTCGATGCCCGCATGCGCCATGGCCTCAGACGCCGACTGGGTGATCAGCTGCTGAAGCGACAGGCCGTCGAGCTTGCCAAAGGGCAGATGCGCCCAACCCACGATTGCTACACCCATGTCCGTCTCCTTGATAGGGGTTGTTCCATGCAATCATGGTACGAAGCCGCACAGCCAGCGTACAGTCGCGCAACTACACTAGGGTTTACGCTTAATTCTTCCACTGACGCCGTTCATGACCGCCGATCTCTTCGCTGACGATCCCCATGCGCCCAAGCCCTTGCGCCTCGGCGAAGAGGCCGTGCTGCTCAGGGGCTTCGCGCTGGGCGAAGCCGATGCATTGCTCGCCGACATCGCCGCGATCACCTCTCGTGCGCCGTTTCGGCACATGATCACTCCAGGCGGCAAATCCATGTCGGTGGCGACCAGCAGTTGCGGCGATCTCGGTTGGGTGAGCGACCTGCATGGCTATCGCTACGCAAGCGCCGACCCGCTGAGTGGCCAGCCGTGGCCAAAGATTCCCAAGCGCTGGCTCGATCTCGCAGAGCGTGCCAAGCAGGCCGCAGGCTTTGCAGCGAGCAGCGCGCCCGATGCCTGCCTCATCAACCGCTACGCGCCCGGCGCACGGCTGTCGCTGCATCAGGACCGTGACGAGCGCGACTTCGGCGTGCCCATCATTTCGGTATCGCTCGGCCTGCCCGCCGTATTTCTATGGGGTGGAAACCGGCGCGCAGATCCGTATCGCACAATGGCCTTGTCGCATGGCGACGTGCTGCTCTGGGGCGGCGTGGATCGGCTGCGTTTTCATGGTGTAAGGCCGGTGACGCAAGATGCATTGGATCGAAGGATGTATCGATTCAACATCACCATGCGCAAGGCGGCCTGACGCCAAACGCTGCCCCGACGTCTCCCCTTGCGATGTAGGGCTATGGCCGAGCGGGTTGGTCGGCTGTCGGCAACTGGCTAGGATTTCAAGCGGTTTCCGCCCTTTTCGTTTTCCCTAAAAAAGGATCTGCGTGCGCGTTCTATACGTCGAAGACAATGACCAGCTCAGAGAATCCATCACCCTGCTTCTGCAGGGTGATGACCGAGAGGTAAGCCCGTGCGCGAGTGCTGAGGAAGCGCTGGAATTGGATGCACTCAAGCCCTTTGATCTGGTGATCACCGACGTCTCGCTACCCGGCATCTCCGGGCTGGAGTTGAGCGCCCGCCTGCTCGGCGCTGACGTCACGCGCTGGATAGTGCTGTGCAGCGGCTACCAGCTCGATGAGCACATCCGCGACCTGGGCGGCCCAAACATACGCGCGCTCGTCAAACCGTTTGGCATCGACGAACTGGAATCCACGGTGAAGTCGGTGCAGGACGCGCTCAGCAGCCCGCACTGAACAACAACCCACGCGCAACATCGCCCCTTCCTGCCTACATGTAGTAAGCGGATAACACCCGCGCGTGCCCAAGCCTGTCAACAATGCGGGGAGCCCTTCCCACATCAAACAGGAGACACACATGGCAGGCAAGAAGATTCTGATGATTTGCGGCGACTACTGCGAGGACTACGAGACCATGGTGCCCTTCCAGGCACTGCTGGCCGTGGGCCACACCGTGCACGCCGTGTGCCCAGACAAGACGGCCGGCGACAGCATCAAGACGGCAATCCACGACTTCGAGGGTGCACAGACCTACAGCGAAAAGCCTGGCCACCACTTCACGCTCAATGCGACTTTCAGCGCCGTGAAGGCAGAAGACTACGACGCACTCGTCATCCCGGGCGGTCGCGGCCCCGAATACCTGCGCACCTACCCCGCCGTGGTCGCGGCCGTGCGCCATTTCTTCGACGCCAACAAGCCGGTGGCCGCCGTCTGCCATGGCGCGCAGTTGCTCGCGGGCGCGGGGGTACTCAAGGGCCGCACCTGCTCGGCCTACCCCGCCTGCCGTGTTGAAGTGGAACTGGCCGGCGGCACTTATGCCGACATCGCCATCGACAAGGCCCACACTGACGGCAATCTGGTCTCGGCCCCCGCCTGGCCCGCGCACCCCGACTGGATCGCGCAATTTCTTGCCCTACTCGGCACACGCATCCAGAACTGACACTGGCAAGCTCGGCACAACGCTAGCCGGCTCACCCGCAAGGCCCAATTCAAGGCCTTTCGCGGGTGCTGTCATTCGTGTGATGGATGAATGAATGCA
Organism: Diaphorobacter sp. HDW4A; assembly: GCF_011305995.1. Lineage (GTDB taxonomy): Bacteria > Pseudomonadota > Gammaproteobacteria > Burkholderiales > Burkholderiaceae_C > Diaphorobacter_A. Next base: position 4,062,618 of record NZ_CP049910.1, read on the forward strand.
CAATGCGGTGGCCCTTTCACCCCCAAGAGTTCAAAGGAGACATGCTATGTGCGAGGTATTCATCAGCGCGGACCCCAATCTCTACGCCAGCCGGGCGCGCTCGGTGCGACTGCACGGCGTGGTGACCAGCATCCGCCTTGAAAACCTGTTCTGGAAGGTGCTCGAGGAAATCGCCACGCGCGACGGGATGAGCGTGCCCCAGCTCTGCGCACGCCTGCACGACGAACTGCAGGAGGCCCACGGCAGCGTGGAAAACTTCACCTCGTTCCTGCGCGTGTGCTGTGGCCGCTACCTCGCCCTGCAACTCGCAGGCGGCATTCCGCAGGACTGCTCGATCCCGATCCGCAGCCTCAACGCGCAGCAGGTACTGGACACGGAACGTGAAACGCCTGTGACACACGCCCTGCGACGCGCTGGCTGAACTGGCTGTCTTCAGCCCTTGGTCGACTCCACATCCACATCGACCGCATCACCAATCGCGTAGAAGTGCCCGCCTGCGATGTAATGCAGGCTGCGCAGCTCATCGGGAGCGTTCTCGAACAGCCAGTGCCCATCACGAAACACCCGTGAATCGGCCCACGCCCCGACGATCTCGCCGATGAACAGGTCATACGTCGACTGATTGTGCGGCTCGCTGATGAGCCTGCAGGCCATCCACGCGGAGCACCCAGCCACCAACGGCAGATCGAACCCCGGCAATTCGAGCCACTCCACGCCCGCACGTTCAAGCTTGCCCGAATCGGTCAGTGCACTGTGTGTCCCCACATGGTGCACCAGCTGGGCCTGTGCAACGGTAGGCACCTGAATCACGAACTCCCCACTCCGCTCCACCAGCGCCCGCGTGCGCGTCGCCTTGTCGATCACCACCGTGAGCTTGCCGGGCGAGAAATCCAAAGCACAAGCCCAAGCCGCCGCCATCACATTCACCTCACCCGCATGCTGCGCAGACACCAGCACCGTCGGCCCATGGTTGAGCAGACGATAGGCCTTGGTGAGATCAACGGGAAGGACAAATGACGAGGAAACAGACGGCATGGGAATCACAAAAAAGAAGAAGCCAGAGATCGCAAAGTATCACCCAAGACCAAATTACCCAACGACCCAGACGTAGCGGGCCACCGAAGCGCAAGCGAGACTCGATCAACCACCCCAATGGGAAGACAGGCCCTCAGGCCAGGCGTCGAAGCCGCAGACGGCAGGTTCATACGGCAAGGCTTCGCAACAACGCATGAGGGCCTATATTGCCGCTTCCAAACGACCCACCAACCGACGCCAACGGCTTCGTACAAACAAAAAGCCAAACAAAAATGCCCAGAGACAAAAGCCTCCGGGCATCCCTCAACCTCCGAACTCATCTGTTGATGAGCCTACGCATACCAAATCATCTTTCTCGCAAAGCCTCTCTTCCTTTGTTGAATGGCTTGATCAGGTATTGCATGACGGTCTTGCTGCCGGTCAGAATTTCCACCGACGCAATCATCCCTGGACTGATCGGAAACACCTTCTCATCGCGCTTGAGATGATCCGCCTCAGTGCGGATGAACACCCGGTAGTAGTACTGGTCACGCTTCACATCGTCCTGGATCGTATCGGGCGAAATCGTCACCACCTTGGCGGGCAGGCCGCCATAGATCGAGTAGTCGTACGCCGTGATCTTCACCGTCGCCGTTTGACCGGGGTGGATGAAGGCGATGTCGCGCGGAGAAATCCGCGCCTCGACCAGCAGCTTCTCATCCAGCGGCACGATTTCCATGAGCTTGCCGTTGGGCGGAATCACGCCGCCGACCGTGGTGATCGCGATGTCCTTGACTACGCCGCGCACCGGCGAATTGAAGGTCAAACGCGTCAGCGCATCGGCGCGGCCACGGGTCACTTGACGCAGCGATTCGATTTCCGCATTCGCCTTGGCGAGATCCTCGCGCGCCTTCACCAGATACTGACTGCGTGCGTCTGCCATGCGGGTCGTGAGATCGTTGGCCTGGCGCTTGAGGCGCAGCACTTCCACATCGCTCGCAGCGCCGCGCACGACCAGCGGCTCGGTCAGGGACAGCTCCTTGCGCACCAGCATCAACGCTTCCTGCAGACCCGCAATCGTTCCTGCAAGACCTTCGCGTCGGGAGGCGTAGAGCGCGGTTTCGGTGCGCACCAGATCGCCATCAGACCGCACGTCATCAGGAAACTTCAGCGGCGTGCCGTTCACTTCCGCATAGAGACGCGCCGAGGTCGCCTGCGATGCACGCATGCGCACGGCGCTTTCCTGCACTGTGGCCTCGCTCTTGGTACGGTCGAGCTGCGCCAGCACCTCGCCCGCTTCGACAATATCACCCTCCTTGACCTTGAGCTCGACCAGAATACCGCCTTCGAGCGACTGGATGATCTGCTCGCGCGATGAAGGAATCACCTTGCCCGTGCCGGTCGACACTTCGGAAAGCTCGAACTCGCTGGCCCATATGGCGAACGCCGCGACCAGCAGCGCCAATATCCAGACGATCAGAAACGGTAGTGGCAACCCCACACGCTTGCTCGGCGAGTTCACCGGCAACGGGGGCATCTTGCGCATCATTGAGCCACCACCCGGACCACCGCCCACGCGCTTGACGTTCACCGTCGTTTTCTGGGGCATCACATTCTTCGCCGTCCCCGCAGCAAGATCAGAACTTCCCAGTGCAGACTGAGAGTGGGTTTGCCCGGACAGCATGGGCTCGGGCCTTTCATTCGCGTTCATCGCGTCATGCCTTGCCATTTGTCAACTCTCCCAACACATGCTTTTTCGGTCCGTCCATCACCACGCGACCGTTGTCCAGAATGATGATGCGGTCCACCCACTGCAGCACCTGCATGCGATGGGTCGCCACGATCAAGGTACGCGGGGCCAGCCACGGCGTCAGTGATTCGATCACCTGATGCTCGGTCACCTCGTCGAAATGGGCTGTGGGCTCGTCGAGCAGCAGCACCGATGGCTGGCGCACGATGGTGCGCGCCAGCAGCAACGCCTGACGCTGTCCGCCGGACAGGCCAAGGCCGCCTTCCTGGATCATCTCGTCCAGACCTTCGGGTCGTCCCTGAACCAAAGCCAGACCGCCCGACATGCGCAACGCCTCCAGAAGCTCTTGATCGGTTGCCATAGGGCGTCCGAGCACGAGGTTCTCGCGGATCGTGCCGTAGAACAGATTGAAGTTCTGCGCGAGCAGACCTACGTCACGGCGCACGTCCTGTGGATCGATGAGCGCCAGATCGAGTCCGTCGAGACTGATACTCCCTGCACTCGGCTTGTACATGCCTGCAAAAAGCTGCAGCAACGTCGACTTGCCCGCCCCCATGCGGCCAAGCACGGCGATCTTCTCGCCGGGCTGCACGCGCAGGTTGGGCAATTCCAGCGCGGGGCGCTTGGCTTCTTCGGAGTACTGAAAGCGCACGCCGGTCGTGCGGTAGTTGCCATTGACATGTGCAACATGCACACGGCGCGCGTCATCCGGAACGTCCACCGGACGCTCCATGAGCTTGTTCAGGCCTTCACGTGCCACCTTGGCTTGTTGCCAGCGCGCAAGCAGGCTGGAAATTTGCGCCATGGGGGAGACCATGCGCGAGGACAGGATCGAGCTGCCGACCAGCGCACCGGTCGTCATGTCGCCCTTCATCACAAAATAGCAGCCGACCAGCAACACCACGGCGTAGATGACGCCTTGAATTTCTTGCGTCCAGGTCATCAGCGTATTGGTCAGAAAGCGCTGGCGCATGCCAATGTCGGCCGACACCATGTTCACATGGTTCCAGCGGTTCTGGAAACGCGGCTCGGCGCGTAGCGACTTGATGTCGTCGAGTCCTTGCACAGCCTCCACCAACATCGCGTTGCGCAGCGCCGATTCACGCATGCCGGCGTTGGCAAGGCGTGCCAGCGGCCGCTGGGCCAGCAGCCCGGGCAACAGCAGCAGCGGCAGCGCGGCCAGCGGAATCCAGACCAGTTGGCCGCCGATCAACCACAGCACGCCAAGGAACAGGAAGAAGAACGGAATGTCCGCCGCGGCGCCGATGGTTGTCGACGTCAGCAACTCGCGCACCTGATCGATCTCGCGGATCTGCGCAATGAAGCTACCGGTCGACTTGGGCCGCGCGTCATAGCGTAGCCGCAGCGCACGGCCGAAGACCGTCTCGGAGATCTGCAGGTCGGCACGCTTGCCGAGAATGTCGATGATGTAGGTTCGACACAGCCGCATCAGAAACTCGAACGCAATGGCCAACATAACGCCGCCGAACAGCACCCAGAGCGTGGATTCCGACTGCGAGGGCACAACGCGGTCATAGACCTGCATCGAAAACATCATTCCCGACAATGCAAGCACGTTGGCCACGAGCGAGGCCAGCACGACCTCGCCATAACGGTGCCAGTCCGCGAGCGCGATCTTCCAGAACCAGCTCGGCTTCCACGGCTTGATGTACTCGTCGACACGCGCATCGGGCACATCAGCGAGTGGGCGCAGCAGCGCGGCGCGCACGACGAGCTTCTTGAGCTCCGCGCCGTCCATGGCGGATTCGACGCCCTGCTCGCCGCTGAACGTGATGCCGACCTTGTTCTTGGCATTGACCGTGCGGATCACGCCGACGCGGCCATCGGTGAGCTCCACCGCAATCGGCAGACGCCAAGAGTCGAGCAGCGAGTTGTCGAACCCCGAGAGCCGCAGACTCAGGCCCATCTGGCGGGCCATGATCTCAAGCAGCGTATCCAGCGACGTTCCGCTCTCCCACGCCAGCGCCACACGTGCATTTTCAGCTGACGCCCCTATGCCGTAGTGGCGACCGACCATCAGCATGGCATCGAGCCACGCCGTGTACTGTTTAGGCAATTCCATCTCTATTCAACTCCTGGCTACAGCCACCAACGGCACGCGCCACGTCATGTAGTTATGAGGTTTCGGGGGCACGCATCCATTGCATTGGTGCGTGCCCCAAAAATCACGGCAGCAGTTCCATGCCCTGGACGATCTTGTTGTTCAACCCGAAAAATTCGCGCAGGCGTCCCGTTGCAGCGAGGTACTCGAGACGGTATTGCCACAGGTCGTGCGTGAGACCCTGCGCATCGGCATCCGCCTGGTGGATCTCCTGTTCGGCGTTCAGCAGATCCAGAATCGAGCGCGTGCCCAGCTGGTACTGCTCGCGATACAGGTCGCGCACCGACAGAATGCTCTGCTTGCGATGCTCCACATCGGCCAGACGGGCCTGCCCGCCCAACGCCAGTTCCTTCCATGCGCGCGACTGATCGCCCGCCTGAAGCAGCGCGGTTTCGATGCGCTCGCGGGTGGCGGCCTCTTCGGCGGCGGCGGCACTGATCTGCGCATCCGCCGCTCCGCCCTGATAGAGCGGAACGGACAGATTGACCTGCAGCGAGTGGTACATGCCATGTCTCTCGTAGGTATTCGGATTGATGCCCTTGACCGCTTTGTTCCCTGTGGCATCAAGCGTGATCGTCGGCCACTTCGAGGCGCGCGTGTTGACGAGCTGAGCCTTGGCGGCTTGCCGCTCCGCCTGAACGATCAGTACCTCGGGAAGCATTTGGAAGTCGGGCGTACCGCTCATCCAGAGCGTATCGTCCTGAAGGCCCGGCAACACCGACACCGTGCGCGCGCCGACCTCACCGACGAAGGTGCGTAACTTCTGTCGCCATTGCGCGAGTTCGGAAGACATCTGTCCCAGATTGGCGCGTGCACCTTGCACTCGGGCGCGCGCCTGGATCGGGTCTGCCTTGGTGCTGAGACCTGCATTCGCACGCAACTCGGCCAGTTCCAGCACTTTCTCCACCGCGTCGACCTGCGTCTGCGCAGTATCGGTCAACGCCTGAAATCGATGCACCATCAACACCGCCTCTGCGGTGCTGCGCGATATCACATCGATCTGCTTGATGACCGTGGCCTGTTGGCGCCGGACCAGCGCCTGACTGCGGCCGACCTGGCTGTCGACCTTGCCGAAGTCGTACAGCATTTGCGACGCCGACAACGACGCCAGCAAATTACCTCCACCCGTGCTCGACGAGTTGCTGGTGCCGGTGCCCATGCCTGCACGTATCTGCGGGTAGTACCCTGCCTTGGCGTAATCCACCCCTGCCGTCTGCTGCGCAAGTGTCGCTACGGCATCCGTGATCGAAGGATGCTGCTGCACCGCCAGTTGGACCGCTCGCGCCATGGGCAAAACGCCCGCCGGCATGCGATCCTTTGTCAAGGGCCGAGGCGCGGGAGCGTCAACTTCGGTCGCGAGACTGGAGGGCGCCAATTTCCGGTTCTCATTGGGAATGGGCGAACTCACCGCAGGAACGCTGCCCTCTGGCTCGTCTATACGCGCAAATGAATTGGGCGCACTCGCGCTCGTGTCGGCTTGTGCAAAAGCCGATGAATACGTGATGGGGAGCACAGGGGATAGCGCCAATATAACCCCCATAGCATTAAGCCACCTCACCTCTTGTCGTCTGAAAGGCTGAGCGCCTTTGGACTCGATCAAATGTTTGGATCTAATTTTCATACCCTCGGATATTTGCTTTATTAATGCATGCAAATATTCCAACATGCATTCAACACGCCTAAAATCACAAATGCGCACCTTTCTCAAAAAAATGAAAATCAGATGCACAGCGACGATTCAAACACAACCAAAAATTATGTTCCCCAAGGCAGTATCAGGCTCTGCGATCTGACAAATCCATAGCAATTCAATAGGCAACAGCTGGAAGCTCATGTAAATCACCTTTCACCCAAAACTGCGGGACACTCCACCACCTCCAACTCATCCACTCTGGCGCCTTGAACATATTGATGTTATTCAAAAAAATCAAGATGCCGGATAGCAAATATCAAATTTGATTAATCACCGACACTCGCATTGGTCAACAAAAATATTTTCATACGCACAAAAATGCACCTTTTGCTCAAGAACAAAAGGTGCATTTCCGCAAGCAGGTAATCAACTGAAAAATTGGAGGGGAGAGGACTGCCAGACTCGTCCGCATGTCCCCTGCCTTCTCATCAAATCAGCGATATCTGATGGTTCGCCAGCAATGTCGCCAGATCGGTTTCCACACCCGTCAGCGTCGCCAGCGTAGTCGACGCATATGCCGAGCCAGAACCATCGCGGTCGATGCTGACTACGGTGTTTCCGCCCGACGCGGTCACCGACAGGTACTGCGCGATGTTGTCACCCGCGTTGATCGTGGCCACGCCGTTGATGTACTTCGCCGCGAATTCGCCGTTCACCGTCGGGGTGTAGCCCACCAGCAGCTCGCTCACATCGATGCGGTCCGCATTTGCGGTCGCTTCCCAGGTGCCAACCTTGAAGCCATTCACCGTGTCGGCGCCGTTGCCACCTGTCGCGTTGCTCGCAGTGAGCAGCGTGTACAGCAGCGTATCGTTGCCACCCTTCGTCAGGTTGAAAGTGTCGTTGCCACCTCGGCCTTCGAACAGGTTGTCCGCAGCACTGTCGGTGAAGGTATCCGCACCCGAGGCACCCAGCAGACCCTCGATGTTCACGAACGTGTCGGAGCCGAAGCCGGAGGACTGCGCCGTGGTCACCGACAGGTCGATGGTCAGCGGCGAGTTGCCGGCCAACTCGTAGTCGACCACATCCAGGCCGCCGGTATCCGACCACGAGGTCACGCCCGACACCGTCACCGAACCGCCGCCGCCCGAGAACTTGTCGACACCCTGCGTCGCGAAGAACGTGTCGTTGTAACCCGTTCCCACGATGCCGTTGCCGATGTTCGCGTTCGCAACCGAGCTGGACGGCTCCGCCGTCAGCACATAGGCCGTTGTCGCCTCGCCCGCCGACAGTCCGCCCCAGGTCGAGTTGACGTTCTCGACCGTGTTCGAACCCACTGTGGCAACGCCACCGTAGTCCGTCGACGCGCCGTTCACATTGCCCAGCATCACCACGCTGTAGGTCTTGGACGCATCGAGACCCGTGAAGTCCACCAGAGCAGAACTGTCGTTGGTCTGATTGCCCGACTGAGCATTGATCATCTGCGTCTGCACCACCGCGCCTGTCGCCTCGTCGACCAGTTGCACCGTGTTCCCGTAGTAGGAGTTGATGCCTGTCTTGTCGAAGATCCGGACATGCAATGCCGTGCCTTCCGCCACCGCGTTCGTGTTGGCCACGTACTTGGTGTGACCTTGCGTGGTGAACGCAACCAGATCCTTGTCACCGTCCCAGTCGATGTCCGCAGCAATCGCACCCGTCACGGCATCGTTGTTGCTGGTGCTTGACCAAGAGCCGATGGTGTTGGAGCCACCGAGCAGGTTGGTCGTGGTGAACGACACGGTCGTGCCGGACGTCGTGTTGGTGTACAGGTTGATGGGGCCTGTATTGCCAGCCGCTGTCATGCCGCCATCGTTGCCGATACCCGGAAGTTCAATCACGTCCATCTTGCCGTCGTTGTTCCAGTCCACCGCCAACGATGCACCGCCTTGCAAGCTGTCGGTGAACGTATAGGTCCCCGCCGCTGTCGTGTTTCCAATGCCCGTTGTGGCGGTTGAGATCAAGTGGCCTGCTCCGTCGTTGAACAGAATCTGGCTCTTGTAGCTGTTAGCCGTGGAACTCGCATAGGCGCGCCCCATGAACAGATCCATGTAGCCGTCGCCGTTGTAGTCGGCCCAAGTCATCGCGACGCCATTGCCGATGTCCGGATTCACGTCACCACGCTGGAAGGCATCGTTGATGATCTGCGTGTTGGTCCATGTGCCATCGCCGAGGTTCTTCGCCACCACCAGACGGAAGTTGTTGTTCGATGTCGGTCCCGAGGACGAGGCGCCACCGATCTTCGACGTTCCATCCGTTGCGTGATAGATGAGATCTACCGCACCGTCGTTGTTCAGATCGACACCCGACAGATCCATGTCGGCGGTCGCATTGCCTTCGTTCGTAGGCGCTGGCGAACCGTTGTCATCATCCACATAGGCGCTGTCCTTGGTCATGCCGAGGATCGTGCCATCGACGTTCAGAACGATCTGCGAGTCGTAGCCTCCGTTCGCTCCCGCATCGTTGGTCGTCTGGTCACCGTAGGCGATGTCGACCAGACCGTCACCAGTCTTGTCAAAGCCCACCACGCCACCATACCAAGAGTTGGTGTTGGCAGTCGCGTCCGTCCCCTTGTCACCACCGACCGCTGTGGGCGCTCCCACCTGCAGCGCGGTGTAGGTCGAGCCGTTGTAGGTGAACGCTTGTTGACCGTCGTCATACTCACTGTCCACTGCGAACAGATCCATCAAACCATCGCGGTTGTAGTCGATGAACGTCGCGTTCTGGACGTAGTTTTCATCTTCGTACGCGGAGTTCTGCGCATCCGAATTGCTCACCAGGTCCGTCTTCGCGAAGCTACCCAGAGTCGTGCTGCTCGTACCGTTCGCATCCAGCATGGTCTGATTGGTATGGATACGCCACATGCCTGTTTCACTGATCGTGAAAGCTGTGGCCTTCTCGTCGATGTTGGCACCGCCCGCACCCATGGTCACCACCGGTGTGGCGCCGACCACCAGCTCGCCGCTCGTGTTGTCCGTCGTGATCGCACTGCCATCCGTCGCACGCAGCGTTGCCGCCACGTTGTAGGTTCCAACAGCCAACGCGTTAGCGCTCGGAATCTGCACGTACCAGGTGTTATTCAGCGGATCGACCACGACATCGCCGGTCTGCGATGTGTAGGTGACGCCGTTGATGACCACCTCGACATACTCGCCCGTCTGGATCTCGAAGCCAATGTAGCCCGCGACGACCGGTGTGGTGTCCAGTGTGCTCTGCGACTCCACCACCACCGTGAGGTCCACGTTGATCGCAAGCGATGCGCTCGATCCCGCATTGCCTGCACCATCCACCACCTTGGCGGTGTAGGTGTGCGACGAGTTGTCCGCCAAGCCTGCAGGCAGGTCGAAGGTCCAGCCCGTTCCGCTGACCGTTGCCGACCCCAGCTTCGTCGTGCCTTCGTAGATGTCCACCGTTTCACCGGTAGCCAGCGCCGTGCTCAACACGCCCTTCAATGTCGGCGTACGGTCGTCCGTCGTGGTGCCCGTGCCGAAGTCGCCCTGGCTTGCGCCCACGTTGTCCGCGTAGAGGAGGGTCGTCGTCGTCACCGGCGCAACCGTGTCCACGCCGATGGTGAAGGCGCTCGAAAGATCACCCGCCTCCAGATCCTCGTTGACCACCTGGGCCGTGTAGTTGTACGAACCGCCGTTTGCCAGACCGCTGAGTGAGTAGGTCCAACCCAGTCCGGTCGCATCCACTGTGGCCGTGCCGATGGCGACGCCGTCCAGGAAGACATCCACATGCTCGTCTGCCTCCAGCGCTGCGCTCAGCGTACCGTTGAGCATAGGAGCCAGATCGTCCGTGGACGTTCCGGAACCGTAGTCGCCCATCGCGTTGCCGACGTTGTCGGTGTAGCTGACGATGGCCGCTTCCGTATCCAAGCCCATGCCGATGATGATCGGCTCGCCCATGGTGTAGACCTTGTTCGCGCTGATGCTCGACGCATTGCCTGCCGCATCAGTGACCGTGGCTGTAGCAACCACGGTCTTATCCGCATCAAGGCTCAGGTTGGTGCCGCTCACGTCCACCGTCCAGGTCGTACCTGTGACCGTTGCGTTGTGGTTGACGTTGTTCACCGTCACTACCACGCTTGTCGATGCGGCATCCGCTGGCAGATTCGTCAGCGTGCCGGTCAGCGTCACCGCCGTTTGCACGGATTCCGCCGCACTCAGTTTGTTGTCCGCCGTCACGTCGTCCACCGTCAGGCCGACGTTCGTCACCACTGGAGCCGTCGTGTCGACTGTGTAGGTCTGCGACACGGTCTTCACCGCCTCGTTTCCTGCGGCGTCTACCACCGTGGCATCAACGTCCACCTGCGTGTCTGCGCTCAGGTTGGCCCCCGTCACGTTCACGCTCCAGGTGTTGCCCGTCACCGTCGCGACATAGTCGTTGCCGTTGACGTTCACCACCACCGACGTCGATGTAGCATCCGCTGGCACATTCGTCAGCGTACCTGTCAGGGTCACCGTGGCTTGTGCGGCTTCCGCTGCGTTCACCACGTTGTCGCCCGTGACGGCATCCACCGTCAGGCCCATGCTCGTCACCACAGGCGCTGTCGTGTCGACCGTGTAGGTCTGCGAGGCCGTCTTGACAGCCTCATTGCCTGCGGCGTCCACCACCGTGGCTTCGACGCCCACCTGCGTGTCAGCGCTCAGGTCTGCACCTGTCACGTTCACGCTCCAGGCGTTGCCCATCACCGTCGCGACGTAGTCGTTGCCGTTCACGTTCACCACCACCGACGTCGATGTAGCATCCGCTGGCACATTCGTCAGCATACCTGTCAGGGCCACCGTGGCTTGTGCGGCTTCCGCTGCGTTCACCAAGTTGTCGCCCGTGACGGCATTCACCGTTAGACCCATGCTGCTCACCACAGGCGCCGTGGTGTCCACGGTGTAGGTCTGCTCCACCGTCTTGGTGCCTTCGTTGCCGGCGGCGTCCGCAAGGGTTGCGGTCACTTGCAGGGTCTGGTCCGCGTCCGCTGCCAGATCTGATCCGGCGATGTTGGCGCTCCAGGTGTTGCCTGTCACGGTGGCCGTGTAGGTCGTGCCGTTCACCACCACCTGCACGGTCGTTGCGGTCACGTCCGCTGGCACGCCGGTGAGGATGCCGGTCACGGCCACCGTGGCCGCTGCCGCTTCGGCTGCGTTCACGATGTTGTCTGCCGCCACCGGATTCACGGTGAGCCCGACGTTCGTCATGTCCGGTGCCGTGGTGTCCAGCTCCACGGTGAACGGTGCGCCCGGCTCGCTTTCGTTGCCTGCTGCGTCCACGCTGGTGGTGGTGAACTCGTGTTCGCCGTCCGTGGTGAGCGCCGGTGTCGTGTACTCCCAGGTGCCGTCCGTGCCCACGGTCGCGCTGCCCACCAGGTCGCCGTCCACGTAGACGTTGACGATGTCGCCCGCCGTGCCCGTGCCACTCAATGTCGGGGTGGTGTCGTCGGTGACGTCGCCGCTGGCAAGATCGCCCTGCGGCTGGCCCACGTCGTCCACGGCCTTGCCGATGCTCGGCACGCCCGAAGCTGCCGTGTCCACTTCCAGCGTGAAGCTGGCCGTGATCGTGGCGTTGGCCGCGTTGGTGCTGCTGGCCGTGTAGGTGTGGCTGCCGTCCGCTTGCGCTGGCAGGGCCACGCTCCAGGTGCCTGCGGCATCCGCCACGGCGCTCGCCACGAGGGTCGTGCCTTCGTAGATCTCCACCGTTGCACCTGCGTTGGCCTTGCCTGCGAAGGTCGGTGTGTTGTCGTTGGTGGTGCCGCCGTCGGCAATGGCGCCCACGGTGCCTTCCACGTCGTCCGTCACGCTGTCGATGGTGAGCTCCAGCGCGCTGGTGTCCACCGTGAAGGTGAGCGCAGGGCTCTCTTCGCTGGTGTTGCCCGCTTCGTCGGTGACGGTCGTCGTGAGGCTGTGTTCGCCCTCGCCCAGTGCCGGTGCGGGGGTGAAGCTCCAGGTGCCGTCCGGCTGCACGGTGGCCGTGCCGAGCACTGCGCCGTTGTCCAGCACGGTGATGACCTCGCCTTCCTCACCCGTGCCGCTGAGCGTCGGGGTGGCGTCGTCGGTGGTGCCGCCTTCTGCGATCACGCCTTCCGTGTTCACGTTGTCGGTGGCGACCGGTGCTGCCGGGGTGGCAGGCGCCAGGGTGTCCACGACGATGTCGTAGGCGCCGGTGGCTGCGCTCTGCACGCCTGCGGCGTTGGTGCTGGTGGCCGTGAGGCTGTGGTCGCCTTCGCCCAGAGCGCTGACTTCCACGCTCCAGTTGCCGTTGGCATCGACCACGACGCTGCCAACGGCCGTTGCGCCGTCATACACCGTCACCGTGGTGCCCACCGTGCCCGTGCCGCTGATCACCGGCGTGTTGTCGCTGGTGAGCGCGTCCTTCTGGATGTTCTCCAGCACGCCCGTGTCGTTGGCCGACACGTCGGTGATCGAAGGTGCTGCGGGTGCTGCACCGTCGAACACGAAGGCGATCTCGCCAGTCTCCGTGCCTGCGTTGCCCGCTGCATCGACCGGACGCAGCGTGAAGCTGTGGTCCGCACCCGTGATCGGTGCATCTGGCGACACGCTGAACGTGCCGTCCGGGTTCACCGTGGCGCTGCCGATCACCACGCCGTTGTCCAGCAGCTCGACCACTGCCACGTCGGCGGCGGCTGTGCCGGTGTAGGTCGGTGTGCTGTCGTCCGTGCTCTCGCCCGCTTCGATGGCGGTCTGGTCTGCACCCACGTTGTCGTTCAGCACCAGGCCCGTCAGGCTGCCGTCGACCGGCGCCGTGGTGTCCACAGTGTAAGTCTGGTCCACCGTCTTGGTGCCTTCGTTGCCGGCGGCGTCCGCAAGGGTTGCGGTCACTTGCAGGGTCTGGTCCGCGTCCGCTGCCAGATCTGATCCGGCGATGTTGGCGCTCCAGGTGTTGCCTGTCACGGTGGCCGTGTAGGTCGTGCCGTTCACCACCACCTGCACGGTCGTTGCGGTCACGTCCGCTGGCACGCCGGTGAGGATGCCGGTCACGGCCACCGTGGCCGCTGCCGCTTCGGCTGCGTTCACGATGTTGTCTGCCGCCACCGGATTCACGGTGAGCCCGACGTTCGTCATGTCCGGTGCCGTGGTGTCCAGCTCCACGGTGAACGGTGCGCCCGGCTCGCTTTCGTTGCCTGCTGCGTCCACGCTGGTGGTGGTGAACTCGTGTTCGCCGTCCGTGGTGAGCGCCGGTGTCGTGTACTCCCAGGTGCCGTCCGTGCCCACGGTCGCGCTGCCCACCAGGTCGCCGTCCACGTAGACGTTGACGGTGTCGCCCGCCGTGCCCGTGCCACTCAATGTCGGGGTGGTGTCGTCGGTGACGTCGCCGCTGGCAAGATCGCCCTGCGGCTGGCCCACGTCGTCCACGGCCTTGCCGATGCTCGGCACGCCCGAAGCTGCCGTGTCCACTTCCAGCGTGAAGCTGGCCGTGATCGTGGCGTTGGCCGCGTTGGTGCTGCTGGCCGTGTAGGTGTGGCTGCCGTCCGCTTGCGCTGGCAGGGCCACGCTCCAGGTGCCTGCGGCATCCGCCACGGCGCTCGCCACGAGGGTCGTGCCTTCGTAGATCTCCACCGTTGCACCTGCGTTGGCCTTGCCTGCGAAGGTCGGTGTGTTGTCGTTGGTGGTGCCGCCGTCGGCAATGGCGCCCACGGTGCCTTCCACGTCGTCCGTCACGCTGTCGATGGTGAGCTCCAGCGCGCTGGTGTCCACCGTGAAGGTGAGCGCAGGGCTCTCTTCGCTGGTGTTGCCCGCTTCGTCGGTGACGGTCGTCGTGAGGCTGTGTTCGCCCTCGCCCAGTGCCGGTGCGGGGGTGAAGCTCCAGGTGCCGTCCGGCTGCACGGTGGCCGTGCCGAGCACTGCGCCGTTGTCCAGCACGGTGATGACCTCGCCTTCCTCACCCGTGCCGCTGAGCGTCGGGGTGGCGTCGTCGGTGGTGCCGCCTTCTGCGATCACGCCTTCCGTGTTCACGTTGTCGGTGGCGACCGGTGCTGCCGGGGTGGCAGGCGCCAGGGTGTCCACGACGATGTCGTAGGCGCCGGTGGCTGCGCTCTGCACGCCTGCGGCGTTGGTGCTGGTGGCCGTGAGGCTGTGGTCGCCTTCGCCCAGAGCGCTGACTTCCACGCTCCAGTTGCCGTTGGCATCGACCACGACGCTGCCAACGGCCGTTGCGCCGTCATACACCGTCACCGTGGTGCCCACCGTGCCCGTGCCGCTGATCACCGGCGTGTTGTCGCTGGTGAGCGCGTCCTTCTGGATGTTCTCCAGCACGCCCGTGTCGTTGGCCGACACGTCGGTGATCGAAGGTGCTGCGGGTGCTGCACCGTCGAACACGAAGGCGATCTCGCCAGTCTCCGTGCCTGCGTTGCCCGCTGCATCGACCGGACGCAGCGTGAAGCTGTGGTCCGCACCCGTGATCGGTGCATCTGGCGACACGCTGAACGTGCCGTCCGGGTTCACCGTGGCGCTGCCGATCACCACGCCGTTGTCCAGCAGCTCGACCACTGCCACGTCGACGGCGGCTGTGCCGGTGTAGGTCGGTGTGCTGTCGTCCGTGCTCTCGCCCGCTTCGATGGCGGTCTGGTCTGCGCCGACGTTGTCGTTCAGTACCAGGGCTGTCAGGCTGCCGTCGACCGGGGGGACAGTGTCGGACGCCTGCGATGCGCTGGCCGCTGCGGTGAGGTTGCCCGCCAGATCATGTGCTGCACCTGTTGGCACGCTCACTGTGATCGTGCCCGCATCGCCATCAAACGGTGTGATCTCGAGCGTGTAGACGCCCGGCGAGACTTGCGTGAACTGACCCGCTTCGCCGCCGCTGAAGGCGATATCGCTGGCGTCGAATCCTTCGACGTCCTCACTGAATGTGAAAGTGAAGGTGACGACACCGTTCTGGCCGACCACGCCTGCGACGTTGTCGGTGATCGTCAGCGTGGGAGCCACGCCGTCGACGGTCGCGTCCGTTTCGCCGCTGATGTTGCCAGCAGGATCGGTGGCGGTCACGGTGACGGTATCGCCATCGGTGAGGTTGCCGGGGTTCGGCACCTCAAAGCTGCCATCCGGACCGGCGATGACGGAGTCCGTCGTGCCGTCAGGATAGGTCACGGTGACGGTCGAACCCGCTTCGGCCTCGCCGGTGATCGGATCGGTCGTGCCAACAGGGTCGACCGTCGGCGATGTCGGCGCGATGCCGTCGACGGTCGCGTCCGTTTCGCCGCTGATGTTGCCTGCGGAATCGGTCGCCGTCACGGTGACGATGTCGCCGTCCGTGAGATTGCCCGGGTTCGGCAACTCGAAGCCGCCATCCGGACCTGCCACGACGGAATCCGTCGTGCCGTCGGGATAAGTCACGGTCACGGTCGAGCCTGCTTCGGCCTCGCCGGTGATCGGGTCGGTCGTGCCGACAGGGTCCACGGTTGGAGCTGTTGGAGCGATGCCGTCCACAGTCGCGGTGGCTTCGTCGCTGGTGTTATTAGCGGCGTCAGTGGCCGTCACGGTGATGACGTCGCCGTCCGTGAGGTTGCCCGGATTCGGGATCTCGAAGCTGCCGTCGGTACCGGCGATCACGGAGTCGGTCGTACCGTCAGGATAGGTCACGGTCACGGTCGAACCGGGTTCGGCCTCGCCGGTGATTGGAGCTGTTGCGCCCACTTCATCAATCGTGGGGGGCAGCGGCGCGGTGACGTCCACACCGCTCACGCTCGCGTTGGCCTCGTCGCTGGTGTTTCCTGCTGGGTCGGTGGCCGTCACGATGATGATGTCACCGGCATTGAGGCCGCCGGGGTTCGGCACTTCAAAGCTGCCGTCCGGACCGGCGACGACAGATTCCGTCGTGCCATCAGGGAAGGTCACGTTCACGGTCGAGCCCGGTTCGGCTTCGCCGGTGATCGGTGCGGTCGTCGTCACTTCGTCAATGGTCGGCACACTTGGCGCCACGCCATCCACGGTTGCGTTCGTCTCGCCGCTGACATTGCCAGCAGGATCGGTCGCGGTCACGGTGATGGTTTCGCCGTCCGTCAGATTGCCGGGGTTGGGTACTTCAAAACTGCCATCTGGGCCGGCCACGACGGATTCTGTCGTGCCATCGGGGAAGGTCACGGTCACCGTGGTGCCGGGTTCAGCTTCACCAGTGATCGGGTCGGTCGTGCCCACGGGGTCCACAGTCGGAGCCGTTGGAGCGATGCCATCCACGTTCACGGTCGTTTCACCGCTGGTGTTGCCTGCTGGGTCGGTTGCAGTCACGGTGATTTCTTCACCGTCCGTCAAGCCACCAGGATTCGGCACTTCAAAGCTGCCGTCCGGACCAGCAACAACCGTTTCTGTCGAACCGTCGGGGAAGGTCACGGTCACGGTCGAGCCGGGTTCGGCTTCGCCGGTGATCGGGTCGGTCGTGCCAACAGGGTCGACGGTCGGAGCTGTTGGAGCCACGCCATCCACGTTCACCGTGGTTTCGCCGCTGGTGTTGCCTGCGGGGTCGGTAGCAGTCACGAGGATCTCTTCGCCATCGGTGAGGCCGCCGGGGTTAGGTACTTCAAAGCTGCCATCCGGACCGGCCACGACGGATTCTGTCGTGCCATCTGGGAAGGTCACCGTCACGGTCGAGCCAGGTTCGGCCTCGCCAGTAATCGGGTCGGTCGTGCCGACGGGGTCGACCGTTGGTGCGGGAGGCGCTACGGCATCCACAGTGGCGGTGGCTTCGCCGCTGACGTTGCCCGACGGGTCGGTGGCGGTGACGGTGATCTTGTCGCCGTCGGTGAGATCGCCCGGATTGGGGATGGTGAAGCTGCCATCCGGACCTGCGGTCACGGAGTCCTTCGAACCATCGGGATAGGTCACCGTCACGGTCGAGCCTGGCTCTGCGGTGCCGGTGATGGGGTCGGTGCCGTTCACCAGATCGACGTCGGGCACGGCCGGTGCGGTGGTGTCGACGGGTGGCTGTTCTGTGGTGCCGCCGTCAACTGTCGCGGTGGCTTCACCGCTGGTGTTACCGGAAGGGTCAGTGGCGGTGACGGTGACCTTTTCGCCGTCTTCAAGGCCGCCGGGGTTGGGCACGGTGAAGTTGCCGTCCTTGCCCGTGGTCACGGTCGCGGTCGAGCCATCGGGGAATTCCACGGTCACGGTCGAGCCTGGCTCTGCCTTGCCGGTGATCGGCTCGTCCGGAGTAACGGTGTTCACAGTGGGAACGTTGGGCGCAATCGCATCGATGGTCACGCTGGCTTCGCCGCTGGTGTTGCCGGAAGGATCGGTGGCGGTCACGGTGACCTTGTCGCCGTTGTCGAGGCCGCCGGGGTTGGGCACTTCAAAGCTGCCGTCCGGGCCGGCGGTCACAGTCGTCGTCGAGCCGTCGGGGAATTTCACGGTAACGGTCGAACCGGGCTCCGCGGTGCCGGTGAGGGGATCCTTCGCGTTGGCGGGGTCCACGGTCGGTGCGAGCGGTGCGACGGCGTCGACCGTTGCGGTGGCTTCGCCGCTGGTGTTGCCAGCCGCGTCGGTGGCGGTCACGGTGACCTTGTCGCCGTCGCCGAGACCGGGATTGGCCACCGAGAACGTGCCGTCTTCGCCAACCAGCGCAGTGGCCGTCGTGCCGTCGGGGAAGGTCACCTTCACGGTCGAGCCGGGTTCGGCGTGGCCGGTGATCGGATCATGCCCGTTGACATGGTCCACGGTCGGGGTGTCCGGCGCAATCGCGTCCACAGTCGCCATGGCAGGATCGCTCACGCCGTTGGAAGAGTCCGTCGCGACGACCGAGATGGTGTCACCATCTTTCAGGCCGGGGTTGGGAACCGAGAACTTACCGTCCGCACCAGCTGTCGTCGTCGCCGTTGTGCCGTCGGGGAAGGTCACTGTCACGGTCGAGCCTGCAGTGGCCACTCCTGTGATGGGGTCCTTGCCGTTCACCGCATCAAGGACGGGCGTTGGAAGTTTGACGGGCTGAGGCGAAGAGTCGGAGCCGCCCATGCTGGAGCCCACGGCCAGCAGCGCGGCCATACCGGCCGCCCAGGTCAGCACCAGTGGAACGGCCGCATTATCCGCCTCTGCAAGCAGCGGCTCGATCGAATAGAGATTCGAGTAGCTGTAACCGAGCGCGCCTTCACCCTCGCCGAACGAGGCGAGCCACAGGCCTTCCTGATCGTCCTCCAGCACCAGATTGCTCTGGCCGCCGTCGAGTTGGGCAAAGAAGTCATGCACCGTGATGACCTCACCGCTGTGCAGCTTGATGATCAGATCGTTGCCGGCGCGGATCATTTCCTTGACATCCGCGCGCGTGGCAGCGACTTGAACCACGGAGGCATCCGACAGACGGAATTCGGCCGGCATGTTGTACTTGGACACTGCGGACTTCTTGGAGACAACAACAATGTCTACGTGACCTGCAGAAGACGACATAAAAAGCTCACTTTAAAAAATTAAAAACTGGCAATCTCGCCGGACACCACGGTCCTGACGACAAACTTGGAAAATCAAGGACAGCGCCCCAGATGGGTCCGCTTGCTCAATCAATTAATAAAACCGATGGATTTTTGAGAAGAAAATTAAGAATCAAAAAATCAAACCGGGGTTAATTTCAAATATTCCCCAGCGCGAATACGCGAAGGGCCGCAGATTACCTAGCAGACGGCCAAAACACTTGACAAATCTCAAACAAAAACCCAAGCCAATGGCATCCATGCATTTGGTTAACAGACTTCCTAAGCCATTGATCACAGTTAACAAATAGTCCACTTACATCTATGAAAGGAAAGATTTCAGAATTAACCACCTGCTTCTAAAGCTGAACGCCATGCACCTCTCCAATCTTTCCTCCGCATTCGAGAAAATCAATGCAAATGATTGATTAACAACATGGAAAATGTATCCATTCATTACCCCTCAACCATGAAGCGGATTAAATCATTTTCCAACTAGATTCATTGACCTGAATTCATGCCCGACACAATTCTTAAAACATGCTCCTCGAATACAAGCAAGCAGCTAGTTATGCCTGTTTTCGAGAGAAATTTGCGAATTCGCTCAAGCACATGCATAATCACAGCACCCATATTTTTCTCTGCATGAGAGAAGCGCTAACAACGACTCAATTCAAATCGCACCCAAACCTGCCTCATCATTCGCAAAGCACATCTTCAGCCTCGATGTATTCAAATCACAGAATCAAAATAAATAGTGACCTTAGAATCCCAGCATTGAGATCGACGCTCAAATCCACATGACAAGCATGCTCATGATTCATCAATAGCTATCCCAGCAAACGTTTTCGAACGGGTGACGACCTCGATTTCAAATCGAGAACATTTTTCCCCAAGAAATATCAAAAGCAACAGTGCAAAAAAGAGATTATTCGATTGAATTTGTGAGCTTTAATGCGCTTAATTTCACAATACTGAAATAATGCCAAAGCAATTCATACCGACAAAGGTCATCACCATCAAATACCAAGATACTGGAAATAAACAAGTGCAATCAAATGACCGCAATGGCTTGCGATTCAAAATAAATCGGTGACTGATGCATTTGAGAGACAAAGAGGCAGTGATCTCCGCGCCGACAGCAGACGACCTGACGTCCGATCTATCTCAAAATCCATAGATCGGGTAGAGATGGACGCTGGGACTCAGGAAGCACAGCCCGCAATCAGGCTGCATGCCGCAGCGGTTCTATTGGAGACAGGTGCAGGAGGAGGAGGAAACGCTTGGGACAAAGAAACGTCCACCCTCTGAGACGATTCCTGTTTCAGGCCGCAACAGTCTGCGCTGGCGGGCCATTTTTTTGCAAGGCGCTGAAAGCGCCTTAACGCGGAACGCCCGCAGCCCCCATTTCAAGGTGCCTGCGGAACGCACAGCGGATCACTCCACCGTCACGGATTTGGCCAGGTTGCGTGGCTTGTCCACATCGGTACCGCGCGCTACTGCCGTGTGATAGGCCAGCAGTTGCAGTGGCACCACGTGCAGGATGGGACTTAAAGCGCCATAGTGCTCGGGCATGCGAATGACGTGGATGCCCTCTTCGCTTTCGATCTGCGAGTCACCGTCTGCCAGAACATAGAGCACACCGCCCCGCGCACGAACTTCCTGCATATTGCTCTTGAGCTTTTCGAGCAACTCGTCATGTGGCGCCACCGTGACCACAGGCATGCTGCTGGTGACCAGGGCGAGCGGGCCGTGCTTGAGTTCGCCAGCGGGATACGCCTCGGCGTGGATGTAGCTGATTTCCTTGAGCTTGAGCGCGCCTTCCAGAGCTATTGGATAGTGGATACCGCGGCCGAGAAACAAGGCGTTTTCCATCTTCGCAAAGTCTTCGGCCCAACTGATGACTTGCGGCTCGAGTGCGAGCACTGACTGCAGGGCAACCGGCAGATGACGCATCGACGTGAGGTACTTGGCTTCCTGCTCTTCGCTCAAGCGGCCCTTGGCCTGCGCGAGCGCGAGCGTCAACAGGAAAAGACCGGCCAGTTGGGTGGTGAAGGCCTTTGTGGAAGCCACTCCGATCTCGATGCCCGCGCGCGTGATGTAGGAGAGTTCGCACTCTCGCACCATCGCGCTGGTGGCGACATTGCAAACAGTGAGCGTGTGCATCATGCCCAGACTCTGCGCATGACGTAACGCGGCCAGCGTATCTGCAGTTTCGCCCGACTGGCTGATGGTGACAACCAGCGTCTTCGGATTGGGCACGCTGGTGCGGTAACGGTATTCGCTCGCGACTTCGACGTTGCACGGAATCTTGGCGATGGCTTCGACCCAGTATTTGGCGGAGCAGCCACTGTAGTAACTGGTGCCGCAGGCGAGGATCAGAACGGAGTCAATTTCCTTGAATACACGCCACGCGGCGGTGCGGGTGCTGCCGTCAGCATCGAGGCCGTCGAAGAGTTCGGGCACGATGCCTTGCACACCTTCCAGTGTGTCAGCAATCGCGCGCGGCTGCTCGAAGATCTCCTTTTGCATGTAATGGCGATACGGGCCGAGTTCCGCCGCTCCGCTGTGGGCATGCACCGTGCGCACCGGGCGCTCCGCATCGGTCATGCGCTGGCCGTTGTGATCAACAATCCAGTAACGGCCGGGTTGCAGATCCACCAGATCGCCTTCCTTCAGATAGACGATCTGATCGGTCACACCTGCCAGCGCCATGGCGTCGCTCGCGAGAAAGTTCTCGCCTTGACCCGCGCCCAGCACCAGAGGCGAGCCTGCCCGCGCGCCGACCACGCGATGCGGCTCATCCTTGTGCATGACGGCAATGGCAAACGCGCCATGTAGTTGCGCGACGGTCGCCTTCACCGCGTCGAACAGGTCGCCGTCATACAGGCTGTCGACCAGATGCGCGATGACTTCCGTATCGGTCTGGCTGGAGAACACATAGCCGCGCGCCTGCAGCATCTTGCGCAGTTCAACATAATTTTCGATGATGCCGTTGTGCACCAGCGCCACGCGACCCGCGCGTTCAGTATCTGCGGGCGCCGCATTGGGGCCGTGGCTGAAATGCGGATGGGCGTTGTGCACCGCCGGGGCGCCGTGCGTCGCCCAGCGGGTATGGGCGATGCCGGTGGCACCTTGCAGATGTTCGGCATCCACCTGTGCCTGCAATTCGGCGACGCGCGCCGTGCTGCGGGCGCGATGCAGCCCGCCCGTGGGCTCATTGCCCATGCTGGCCTCGTGCACGGCAACGCCGCAGGAGTCATAACCGCGATATTCAAGGCGCTGCAGGCCCTGAACGAGGATGGGAACGATATTGCGGTGAGAAACCGCGCCGACGATGCCGCACATAGATGAAAGCTCCTTGGCAAAGGCTCAGCCCTGCACTTGACGATGGGGGTCGTGTGTTCACGAGTGACCGGGATGGTACGCAGGGAATTTCGAAATATCAGATTCATTTTTTATTGATTTTGGAATAATATTTCGCAACAAATACACAGAGAAATTGAATTCCAAATTATTAATAAACATGGAATTAAATAACACCATTGACGCCATTGATAGGCAGTTGCTCGATTGGCTGCAGAAAGACGCGTCCGTCAGCAATCAAATGCTGGCTGAGCGCGTCCATGTTTCGCCACCCACCTGCCTGCGTCGCGTGCGTCGCTTGCACGAGCTGGGACTGATCGAGAAACAGGTGGCGCTGCTGCAGCCCGACCGGCTTGCCGAGCTGCAAGGACACGGACTCACCGCCATCGTCGAGATCACGCTGGACCAGCAGGGCGCGGAGTTCCTGAGCGCATTCGAGGCGCGTGCAATCTGCGACGAGCAGGTGCAGCAATGCTGGCGCGTGTCGCCCGGGCCGGACTTCATTCTGGTGGTCCACGTACACGACATGCCCACCTACCACGCGCTCGCTCAGCGGCTTTTCACGCACGACGCCAACGTGCGCAACGTCAAGGCCTTCTTCGCCACGCACCGCGCCAAGTTCGACACCCGCGTACCGATCCGGCTTGAATAGATGCAGTTTGTCACCATCTGGAACCCAAGCAATGCCCGCCGGATTCTCTCGGCTCTTGGCATTCGCCTACTATTCACAAATACAGATCCATAAACGTCGGCCATACCCACGAGCGCCGGCCCAGGAGCGTGATGCATGGAATTCAAGGACTACTACAAGATCCTCGGCGTCGACAAGAACGCCTCCGCGGACGAGATCAAGAAAGCCTACCGAAAGCTCGCCCGCAAATACCACCCGGACGTCAGCAAGGAAGCTGACGCCTCGGCGCGCATGGCCGAAGTCAACGAGGCCAACACCGTGCTGTCCGATCCCGAAAAGCGCGCTGCCTACGACAACCTCGGCAAGGAAAGCGCCTACCGCCAAGGACAGGATTTCCGCGCGCCACCAAACTGGGACGCAGGTTACGAATTCACTGGTTCGCACGACGGCGACGGCATGGACAACGCCGCCTTCAGCGACTTCTTCGAACAGATGTTCGGTCGCACCGCACGCGCCCAACGAGGCGGTGGTAATGGCAGCGGAAGCGCGGGTGCCTCTCAGTTTCGAGGCGGTCCGCCGCCATCGCAGCGCGGCGAAGACCACCACGCCAAGATCGAACTCGGTCTGCAGGACTCCTACACCGGTGCGGAACGCATGCTCACGCTGCGCGGGGCCAAGCTCGACGACAGCGGCCACTTGGTCAATGAAGAGCGTCAACTGCAGGTCACCATCCCCAAGGGCGTGCGCGAAGGCCAACTGATCCGCCTGCCCGGTCAAGGCAGCCCCGGCTATGGCGGAGCCCCGAACGGCGACCTGTTCCTGGAAGTGCAGTTCAAGCCCGACGCACGCTGGCGCGCTCAGGATCGCGACGTCTACCAATTGGTCAACATCGCCCCCTGGGAAGCCGAACTCGGCGGCCCCATCGAGGTGACGACACCCAGCGGCAGCACGGTCGAGGTCAACGTCCCCGCCCACTCCAAACCCGGCCGCAAGCTGCGCCTGAAAGAACGCGGCCTGCCCTCGGCCACGCCCGGTGACCTGTACCTGGAACTGCATGTTGTACTGCCGCAAGCCAGCACCGATGACCAGCGCGCCGCCTACAGCCAGTTGGCCAAGGCCTTCCCGCAGTTCAACCCACGCAGCGGCCAGTGACGCGCAAGCAAGAAGAAGGACACTTCACATGCCCAACCCACACGACACCCCACGCGCCCTTGGCGAGCTGCTTGATGACCACTCCTTGAGCCTAGAAGACCTCGCCCGCGCCTGCGCCAAAGCGCCAGACTGGGTGACCGAACGCGTCTCGGAAGGCCTGCTGCAGGGGCAGGAGGCTGCAGGCACCTGGCGCTTCACCAGCACCACTGTGATTCGTGCGCGCCGCATCGCCAGGCTCGAATCGACGTTCGATGCCGATCCTCAACTGGCCGCGCTCACTACTGATCTGATGGAGGAAGTGGCGGAGCTCCGGCTGCGGATGCGGCAGATGGAGGCGGCGCTGAAAGCGCGGTGATCAGTCCTGCGGTCACGCTCTCCCCGACTCGCCCACCGCGGGGGAGGTGGGGTCGGTATTCTGTTTTTTCTTTCTGCTGGGGGGTTGAGGGCGGAGGCCGGGAGTTCCGCCCGGCGGCGGAGTAACTTTTGGGTCTTGCCCAAAAAGTCACCAAAAATACGTTTTTAATACCCGCAGCAGAACTCGCTTTGCGCTTCGCGCGCCGCTCGGACAACCGCCGCGAGTCAGAATTTTCATAGAAGGTGTGTTCGGCACGTCGCTTCGCTCGTGCCGCACATCTCGCGACTTCGCGAGATGTGGGTGCGCCGGTGTTGTGCGACTAGCCAATCCCCGCGAGATCACCCTCGCAAAAAAGTGCAGTGGGCATTTGCGCCTCAACCCAACTCCACAAACGCCCCGGCACGAGCGCAGCGACGTGCCGCAAGTTCCTCTTAGTTAGCCTCTAGCTCGCGGCGGTTGCCCGAACGGAGCGACGCAGTCGCGAAGTGAGTTCTGCCGCGTGACCCCGAATTCAAAGTGCGTTTTTGATTACTTTTTGCGCACAAGCAAAAAGTGATTGCCCCGCCGGGGGCAGTCCCGGCCTTCGCCCTCAACCAAAGCACAAAAGCCTATAAGAAGTAAAAAACTACTTCTTAGAAGGCCGCTTCCAGTCAGCAATACTGACCTGCTTCCCCCGAGCCACGCTCAGCGCCCCAGGCACAGTACTCTTGGTAATAGTAGACCCCCCGCCAACAGTGCCCCCAGCACCAATGGTCACAGGCGCCACCAACACACAATTGCTCCCGATGTGAACATCCGCCTCAATCACAGTGCGATGCTTGTTCACCCCATCGTAGTTGGCGGTAATGCTCCCCGCCCCGTAGTTCACCCGCTCGCCAACAGTTGCATCTCCAAGATAAGCCAGATGATTGGCCTTGGCACCATCCGCCAACGTGGAGTTCTTCACCTCCACGAAATTGCCGATGTGCACCTCGCGGCCCAGTTGAGCCCCCGGGCGCAACCGCGCAAAGGGCCCGATCAATGCACCTTCGCCGACCGAAACACCGGCCTTTTCGCCATCGATGTGGGTGAACGGATGAATCACCGCGCTCGCCGCGATCGTCACGTTGCTGATATGACAGTACGCGCCGATGCGCGCGCCTTCGCCGATTTCGACCGCACCCGTGAAGATGCAGCCCACGTCGATGTCCACATCGGTCGAACAATTCAGTTGGGCGAGCACGCCGCGCGCATCGTCGCGCAGATCGAACCTCGCGGGGTCGGCCAGACGCACGCCCTGCTCCATCAGCTTGGCGGCCTGACGCAGTTGGTGCGCGCGCTCGAGCGCCGCGAGTTGCATGGGACTGTTCACACCCTCGACCTGCAGCGGATCGTCAATGCAGTGGCCGATCACCGGCACGCCATCGGCCACTGCCATCGCAACCACGTCGGTCAGGTAGAACTCTTTCTGCGCGTTGTTGTTATCGAGGTGCGCGAGCCACTGCTTCAAGTGCTTCGCAGGTGCGGCCATGATGCCGCTGTAGATCTCGTTGATCGCGCGCTGCGCGTCGCTCGCATCCTTGTGCTCGACGATGCGCTGAACCACGCCATTCGCGTCGCGCACGATGCGGCCGTAGCCGGTCGGGTCTGGCACGCGCACCGAGAGCAGCGCGAGCTTGTCACCACCGGATGCCGCGACCAGATCGGCCACGGTCTGCGCCAGCGTGAGCGGTACGTCGCCGGAAAGCACGACGACCACGCCATCATCGTCCTGCAGCTTGGGAACCGCCTGTTGCACGGCGTGGCCGGTGCCGAGCTGCGGTTCCTGGCGCACGAACTGCATGTCCATGGTCGTCGCAAGTGGCAGCTGGAACGCCGCGCATGCAGCCTCGACCTGATCGGCGCCATGCCCCGTCACCACCACCACGCGGCGTGGCGCGAGGCTTTGCGCCTGCGCCACCACATGCTGCAGCAGCGGCCTGCCCGCCAGACGTTGCAGAACCTTGGGAGTGCGGCTTTTCATGCGCGTGCCCTTGCCTGCGGCCATGATGATGATGTCGAGTTGCGCTGTCATGTGTGTGTTGGATGCGAGTCGGCGGCTCGCCAGAAGAGCAAAAGTTTGATTATCAGCGCATCAGCCGTTCGTGACTTCCGCCGCTCGGCGCTCCCACTGATAGCGCACCGCCTGCTCGCCTGCAGGCTCCAATACCAGGTGTTGACCGGGCGCGACATCGAGCAACTGCCCTGCGAAGAGAAACAGGTCTTCGGCCTGCGCGTTGTCCGACACCGTTTGCGTGACCCACGCCTGGCCGCTGCACGCCAGCAATCTGAGCCGCATTGGCTCGCGGCTGCGCAGGCTCACTGCATTGCCCACGCGCAGCGTGTTCATCCGAAAGAAATCCACACGCTCGACGGTCTGGGATGGCGGAGAGGGTTGATGCGTGAATTGTTGCGCATTGAGAACATGAATGGTGGTCACTTCCGACTCCTTCTGCATATTGCAAATCGTTGGATATGCTGAGTATTTGACTCGCGGTGCTTTCCATCGTCCAATGAAATGAAACCCTTCGATAGATGCACAATTCGCATCAATCAAACCACCCCGTGACGATGAAGCCGAGCAAACCAGCCCCGACGAACACCCCCTCGCTGCCACCCACCCCGCCACCGATTGCGCATCTGCGCACAAGGCCTGTATCGGTGGGCAACTGGCGTGCGTTTCTGGCCGTGGCGCGCCACTTGAATTTCCGCGCGGCGGCGGATGAGCTGGCGCTTACCCAATCGGCCGTCAGCAGACAAATCCAGGCGCTGGAAGAGGAAGTCGGCGTTCCGCTGTTCCTGCGCCACACCCGCGCCGTCGAGCTGACCACCGCAGGCGGCCAACTTTTCCAGACGCTGACTCCGGCACTGGAGCGTCTGGACGCCGCCGTGCGCATGGTTCGCCAGAGCGCTGGCCGCAAGAATGTGGCGATCACCACTTGGGCGAGCTTTGCCTCGATGTGGCTGATTCCCCGGCTCGAAGATTTCCAGCGCAACTATCCCGACATCGACATCCGCATCGATGCGAGCGACAACCTCGTCGATCTGGATACCTCCGACGTTGACCTCGCCCTGCGTTCCAGCGTTCCCGGATCACAGCCTGCAGGTGCGCAGCGACTGTTCGGTGAACAGCTCTGTGTGGTGGCCAGCCCGTGGCTGCTCAAGAGCATGGAGGCCATTCGCACGCCCACCGACGTGGCGCGCTTCACGCTCATCGAAGCGGGCGACGCGCACCGCCTGCCCTATTTCGAGTGGATCACCTGGCGGCGCTGGTTCGAGGTCTATGGCGTCTCCCGACTGCAGCCCGCTCGCTGGCTGTATTTCAACTACGCGCAGCAGATCGTACAGTCCACCCTCGCCGGTCAGGGCCTCGCGCTCGCCCGCATGCCACTGGTGGCGGACGCTCTGGCCACGGGCGATCTCGTGGAAGTGCTGCCGGGCCACCGGCTCGACTCGCCGCTGGCGTACTGGCTGATCATTGGTCCCCGTAGCGCCCACCGACCCGAAGTGCAGGCGTTCTGTGCCTGGCTTCAGTTCCAGGCCAAGGCCACGCGGGAGGCGATCAGAGAAGTGCCCGACAGCGATTTGTTAGACGACATTTCCTGAACCCAAACTCTGATCAAATGGGTTGCCACCAACCGTTCCCGCTCCCGCTCGTGATTCATATCAATTGATATGTTTGCGGCAAGTCAAGTCGGCATCAAACTTGGTCGAAATACCTCGTAACACATACACACAATTTTTAAAACTTGCTGGCATCCTGCTTTCTTTTCCCATCGTAATTTGGAGGAAGCCGATGACACTGATGCCTTGGAGCGAGCAACTGGAACTTGGCATCGCCGAGATTGATACGCAGCACCGCGTCCTGGTGGATCTGGCCAATGCGTTACATGATGAAATCCACGGTGCCAGCCCACGCTGCGCCGTCATCGGGCAGATTCTCGAATCATTGGTGGATTACACGCACAACCACTTCATCATGGAAGAGGTTCTGTTCCACAAATATGGTTACGCTCAGGTAGATGCACATGAGGCCGAGCACAGCGGGTTCACTGGCAAGATCATGGATCTGCTGACCCGCTTCGAAGATGGTGACACCGTGGGGCAGGAAACGCTGGAAGTCCTCAAAGACTGGCTGACCCACCACATCTGCGTGGTGGATCGGGCCTACCTGCCATTCATGAGCGCGGCGCTTGCAAGCGAAGCAGCCGCCGAATCAGTCCCCGGCTGAACCGGGGAGCGCAACGCTCAAGCCAATGTCACTCTGGCAAACTTGCGCTTGCCGACCTGCAGCACGAAGGTGCCGGCCTCGACCTTCAAGCCCTTGTCGCTGACCACCGTGCCATCGATGCGCACGCCGCCGCCGTCGATCAGGCGGTTGGCTTCGCTGCTCGATGGGGCCAGATTGGCCTGTTTGAGCAGAGCACCGATGCCCAGCGGCGCGCCCGAAAGCTGCACTTCTGGAATGTCGTCGGGAATACCGCCCTTGGAGCGGTTGATGAAGTCCTGCTCAGCTGCCTCGGCCGCTGCACCGCTGTGGAAGCGCGCGGTGATTTCCTTGGCCAGCAGCACCTTGGCGTCCTTGGGATTGCGACCGCCCTCGATCTCGAGCTTGAGCGCGGCGATTTCCGACAGGCTCATGAAGGACAGCAGCGTGTACCAGTCCCACATCAGGTCGTCCGAGATTGACAGCACCTTGGCGAACATGGTGTTGGCGTCCTCGGTGATGCCGATGTAGTTGTTCTTGGACTTGGACATCTTGTTCTCGCCATCCAGCCCCACGAGCAGCGGCATGGTGAGCACACACTGCGACTCTTGCCCATACTCCGCCTGAAGATGGCGACCCATTAGCAGATTGAATTTCTGATCCGTGCCGCCGAGTTCCAGATCGGACTTCAGCGCCACCGAGTCATAGCCCTGCAACAGTGGGTAGAGGAATTCATGCAAGCTGATCGAACTGCCGTCGGTGAAGCGCTGGTGAAAGTCATTGCGCTCCATCATGCGGGCCACGGTGTACTTGGCCGACAGCTGGATCATGCCGCGCGCGCCGAGCTGGTCGCACCATTCGCTGTTGTAACGCAGCTCGGTCTTGCTCGGGTCGAGCACTTTGTAGGCCTGATCGCGGTAGGTTTCGGCGTTCAGCTTGATCTGCTCGGCAGTCAATGGCGGACGGGTGGTGTTGCGCCCGGATGGGTCACCAATCAGCGTAGTGAAGTCGCCGATCAGAAAGATGACGGTGTGGCCCAGATCCTGGAGCTGCCGCATCTTGTTCAAGACCACCGTATGGCCGATATGAATATCGGGCGCCGTGGGGTCCAGGCCAAGCTTGATGCGCAGTGGCTTGCCGGTCGCTTCGGAGCGTGCGAGCTTCTGGATCCAGTCCTCTTTCGGCAGGAGTTCTTCAACGCCGCGCAGAGTGATTTCGAGCGCCTGTCTGACACCGTCAGTGACCGGGTGTGATGTAACAGCTGAATGATTCATAAGGGTTTTTATGGGTGTCTGGTCAGACATGGTCGTTATACTTCTGCACTTCGATGCGGTGAAGGATTCTAGTAGGCTCGTCATATGACAGGTGCCCACTTCCTTGTAACTGCGCACCAGAATACTGCGATATCCCCCTGCATTCCCCTGTCTTTCAGCTGGTTTGCGCCCGGATATGCGCCAAAGCTCAGGGGTACGACTTTTGAAGCAAGGTTTAAATACCGCGTTCACGGCATTGGCCGAACGCCTTGTCCTATTAGCCCAGAATCATCCCAAGCGAATTGCGGCAGCCGTGGCTGCCGTTCTGCTGACCGGCGGCGGCGGTGCCTTTGCCGTGGCCAATCTGGGGCCGGACGCATCCGATCTGCCGATCCGCACCATCACCCACTCGGCGACTTCGCTGGCTGAAGACCAGCCGCTGTCGGCGCTGGTGGACATTCCAAGCTACTCACTCTATCGATCTGATACGACCCGCAGCAGCGACAGCGCCGAAAGCCTGCTGCAGCGCATGGGCGTGGCCGATCCGGCAGCTGCCGCCTTCCTGCGCACCAATGATCTGGTGCGCCAGAACCTGTTGGGTCGCGCCGGTCGCTCGGTCACGGCCGAAACCACCGACGATCACCGCCTCACCTTACTGACGGCGCGCTGGGCGCCTGACGAGAGCGGCAATTTCAAGCGCCTCGTGGTCAAGAACACCGGGGACGGCAAGTTCTCCTCCAATATCGAGACCGCTCCTCTGACCGTGGGCAGTCGCTTCGCCGGTGGCCTCATCCGCAATTCGCTCTTCGCGGCGACCGATGCATCGAACATTCCCGACGCGGTGGCCGTGCAGCTTGCCGATGTCTTCTCCAGCAACATCGACTTTCACCGCTCTCTGCGCAAGGATGACCGCTTCTCGGTCGTCTACGAAACGCTGGAAGCCGACGGCGAGCCGCTGCGCTCCGGTCGCGTGCTGAGTGCAGAGTTCCGCAACAACGGTAAGACCTACGACGCTGTCTGGTTCCAGGAAGCGGGCCGCTC
Organism: Diaphorobacter sp. HDW4A; assembly: GCF_011305995.1. GTDB lineage: Bacteria > Pseudomonadota > Gammaproteobacteria > Burkholderiales > Burkholderiaceae_C > Diaphorobacter_A. The sequence continues at coordinate 4,093,593 of NZ_CP049910.1, forward strand.
CAAGGGCGCGTACTACACGCTCAACGGAGACAGCATGCAGCGTGCGTTCCTGACGTCGCCCGTCGAGTTCACCCGCATCAGCAGCGCCTTCTCGATGCGCCTGCACCCGATCCTCAAGACCTGGCGCGCCCACAACGGCACCGATCTGGCTGCCCCCACCGGCACCACCGTGCGCACGGTGAGCGACGGCGTCGTCACCTTCGCCGGTGTCCAGAACGGCTACGGCAACGTCATCTACATCAAGCACTCCGGCAATCAGGAGACGGTCTACGCCCACCTGAGCGCGATAGACGTCAAGCAAGGCCAGTCGGTCGAGCAGGGCCAGAAGATCGGCGCCGTGGGCTCCACCGGCTGGGCCACGGGTCCGCACCTGCACTACGAACTGCGCGTGAACGGCGAGCAGCGCGACCCGATGGCCAACGCCCTCGCGAGTGACGCGTCACGTCCGATCTCCAAGGCATCGCGCCCCGCGTTCGACCGCCTGGCAGAGAACATGCGCATCCAGCTGTCCTCGGCAGCCTTGCAGATGACGGCCCGCGCCGACTGACTCCACACCCAGCCCCTGTCGACGCGGAAGGAAGCCCATGACGACTGACCGCGACGATAGCCGTGCCCTGTTCATAGGCCTGATGTCCGGCACGTCGCTGGACGGCGTGGATGGTGTGCTGGTGGCCTTTTCAGCTGACGGCAAGCCCCAGCTCTGGCATCACGCCTCCAGCCCGTTCCCCGACGCTCTGCGCACCGAACTGCTGGCACTCAACACGAGTGGTGCCAACGAACTGCACCGGGCTGCTCTCGCTGCCAACGGTCTCGTACATGTCTATGCGCAGGTGGTGCGCAATCTGCTCAAGCAAGGCGGCCTCAAGGCCGGCGACATCACCGCCATCGGCGCGCACGGCCAGACCGTGCGTCATCGTCCGCAGGAATTCGATCACAACGGCTACACCCTGCAGCTCAACAACCCGGCCCTGCTGGCCGAGCTCAGCGGCAACACCGTCGTGGCGGATTTCCGCACGCGCGATGTCGCCGCGGGTGGACAGGGTGCACCGCTGGTGCCCGCCTTTCATGTGGGCGTGTTCGGCCGCACGGGAAAAACGGTCGCTGTGCTCAACCTCGGCGGCATTGCCAATCTGAGTGTGCTGCGCGCGGACGGCGGCGTACTCGGCTTTGACTGCGGCCCTGCTAACGCGCTCATGGACTACTGGTGTCACCAGCACACCGGCAAGTGGTACGACGCCAACGGCACCTGGGCCGCACAGGGCAAAGTCGTCGGCCCGCTGCTCGCCGCGCTGCTGCAGGAACCCTTTTTCGCACAGAATCCGCCCAAGAGTACGGGACGCGATCTGTTCAATCCCGACTGGCTGAAGCAAGGCCTCGCCAAGCACCCCGACGTCGACGCGCAGGACGTGCAGGCCACGCTCGCCGAGCTCACTGCCATCTCCTGTGCCGACGACCTCAAGCGCCTCGCGCCCGATGCCCGCGAGCTGATCGTCTGCGGCGGCGGCGCACTCAACCAACACCTTATGCAGCGCCTGCAGGCACACCTGCCCGGCGTGGTGGTGCAATCCTCTGCCGCCCACGGCATTGACCCACAACAGGTCGAAGCCGCCGCCTTCGCGTGGCTCGCACGCCAATGCCTGCTGGGCCAACCCGGCAATCTGGCCTCGGTCACCGGCGCACGCGGCCCGCGCGTGCTCGGCGCAATCTATCCTGCTTGAAAAGCGCCTCCCAGAAAACACAAAGCCGCCTTGAAAGGCGGCTTTTCAGTTTGGGGACCAGCACCCTGCCCGGCAATTACACCGAGAAGCTAGATCCGCAACCACAGGTCGTCGTAGCGTTCGGATTCTTGATCACGAACTGCGCGCCTTGCAGATCTTCCTTGTAATCGATTTCCGCGCCCAACAGATACTGGTAGCTCATCGCATCGATCAACAGCGACACGCCATTCTTGGTCATGGTGGTGTCGTCTTCGTTGGTGATTTCGTCAAACGTGAAACCATACTGGAAACCCGAGCAACCGCCGCCCTGCACGAACACGCGAAGCTTCAGGTCCGGATTGCCCTCCTCAGCGATAAGGTCCGCCACCTTGGCAGCGGCGCTGTCGGTGAAGACGATCGGTGCGGGCATTTCGGTCGTGGTAATGTTTTCTGCAACTGCGCTCATGGAATGAGACCCTCGTATGGAGATATATAGGGGAGATGCTACTGCAATGGGCGAGTAAATGCATCGGAAATGTGGTTTGACGCCAAGCTCGTTGTGGGCATTGAAATGAAAGCGGCCACAACGCAACCTCAGAGCGCCGCAGGCCAACGATCGACGAAGCGCAGCGAGCGCCCACCCCACTGACACAACGGGGAGATAGCCCCTCAGGCCAGGCGTCGAAGGCGCAGATCAGTACTCTCGTACGGCAAGCCTTCGCAACGGCGCATGAGGGGCTATATCACCGCCTCAAAACGACCTGCCAATCGAAGCCAAAGGCTTCGCAAAACAAACCCAAAAATACAAAAACCGCCCGAAGGCGGTTCTTGTGAGCAGCTGCCGAACCAAAGTCCGACAACAACAAGCAAATTAACGCTTGGAGAACTGCTTGGCGCGGCGTGCGGAGTGCAGACCGACCTTCTTACGCTCGACTTCACGTGCATCACGTGTGACAAAGCCAGCTTGGCTCAGCACAGGCTTCAGCGACGCGTCATAGTCGATCAGCGCGCGGGTGATGCCGTGACGTGTAGCGCCGGCTTGGCCGGATTCGCCACCACCGTGCACGTTCACTTGAATGTCGAAAGCTTCGACATTGTCGGTGAGCACCAGAGGCTGCTTAGCGATCATGATGGAGGTTTGACGGCCGAAGAACTGCTGAATGTCTTTGCCATTCACAGTGATCTTGCCGGAACCCTTCTTCAGAAACACGCGGGCGACGCTGGACTTGCGACGGCCTGTGCCATTGTTCCATTCACCAATCATTCACGGCTCCTTAGATTTCCAGCGCTTTAGGCTGCTGCGCGGTGTGCGGATGTTCGCCACCACCATACACCTTGAGCTTCTTGATCATGGCGTAGCCGAGTGGGCCCTTGGGCAACATGCCCTTGACAGCCTTCTCGAGTGCGCGGCCAGGATGCTTGGCTTGCAGGTCACGGAAGTTGGTAGCAGTGATGCCACCTGGGTAGCCGCTGTGACGGTAGTACACCTTGTCCAGGGACTTGGTGCCGGTCACTTTGAGCTTGGAAGCGTTGATGATGACGATGAAATCGCCGGTATCAACGTGAGGTGTGTAAATGGCTTTGTGCTTGCCGCGCAGACGGAGGGCAACTTCGCTGGCTACCCGTCCGAGCACCTTATCGGTGGCGTCAATCACAAACCACTCGTGCACAACCTCAGCGGGCTTTGCGCTGAAAGTAGTAGTCATGAGTTTCTCTTTTCAAGTGAGAAGTGGTTTGGGTGGTCCTTTTCCACGGTCGGTGCAACTCTGATGGAAGCCTCTTAGGTGGTATAGCCCTGAAGTTTGACCTTTCGGCGCATGCTCCAGAACCCTTTGCCGCGGGACCTATGAATCGCTGCAAAGCCAAGCATTATACAAATTCTGCGCCATGGTGCGCAAGCCGCGTGCATCGACGCGGTAAAACAACGCCCGCCTCGAAGGCTATTGGCTGTACATCTGGCGCTGGCGGCGCTCGTCGTCGCGCTTGCGCTTGCTCTCCACGCAGACCGGGTGACTCTCCATGCCCGCCTGCTGGCATTGATTGTGAACGCACATTGGCTTGGCAAGAAATCCGGCATTCGCACAGGCATCATCCGGATTCACGCGTTTGACAGGGGCTGCGTGAGAGGCCGGCGCTGCCGGAGCGGGTGCAGGAGCCGGGGCAGGTGTGGCCTGCACAGGTTCGTGCGCCACCGTCTCCACCGGCTTTTTCACAGGTGCGATCTTGGGCTTCTGCTCCTTGGCGGCCACGACCACGGGGGCGGCTGATGCCGCTGCCGTGCTTTCGCTCGCTGCCACGAAAGCCAGACGAGCCGCCTCGCTAGCCGCCGATGACGCCAATACAGGCGGCTCTGCCAGCTCGGTGATGATTTCCTCGTCCGGCGTCGGCACCACGACGGGCTGCTGCGCCACCTGCGGTTGCGCCGGTGCGGACTGGGTCATCAGATACCATGCCGCCACACCGCCCACCAGCACCATGAGTGCGGCAGACAGCATCAGCGTGCGGCGCGCCCCGCCCGAGCGGCCTGCAGTGGCCGCTCGCCTGCTGGATGGGGACTTGCTCTTGCCCAGAGAGGAAACCGAAGCGTTCTTGACGGATGAGCCAGAACGGCTCTTGCCAGGCGCGCCAATTGCGGTAGCGCCTGAAGCTCCGACCGCTGGCACATCCTGCGACTTGTCATTCGGATCGACGATTTTCGTGGGCTGAAACGGCTCGAACGGCTCGACCACCGAATCCTGAAAATCATCCATGGCACGAACCACCGTGTCCTGAAACTCCGTCTCGGGCGCCTCCCGTGGCGCGCTGCGGCGCTCGGAGCGAGCCTTTGCAGGCGACTCAGGCTTGTCAGAGCCTGGCACATGCAGCATGGTGACCAGATGATCGGTATTGCGGCGACTCGGCTCCGGATCTTTGGAAGGCGCACGAGCGACGTCGGTGGGCTCCGAGACGCCAGACTCGGCGGCGTCAGACAGCCCCAACAGGATCGACGCATCGTTGCGGTTTTGCGCCTTCGGGTCGATCCAGTTCTCGCCCAGATCGGCGCGAAAGTCGAATTTGTCCAGATTGGCCGGGGCTGTGGTCAGCCCCATTTGCTCCAGAAAAGCGTCCACCGTCCAGTGGCGATCGCGTGGCTGCAGCGAGAGCGCTTTGGTGATCGCGTCCACAAAAGGGGTCGAATACTCGATGCCAAACTGCTTGCGCACCGTGCGCGCCACACGGGCAAATGGCACCATGCGGTCGCGAATGGAGCGCAGCGTGGACGGCAGCGGCACGTCGTTGCAAATCACGCCGTAGATCACGGCGGCCAGCGAGTAGATGTCACTCCACGGACCGGGCTTGAACTCACCGTCCGAATCAGCGTATTGCTCGATCGGCGCATAGTTCACCTTGAGCACGGCCGTGTGCTTGCGGTCGCGGTCCTCGATGGCAAAGCGCGCTGCGCCCAGATCGAGCAGCACTGGTGGACCTTTGTCCTGCAAAAAAATGTTGTCCGGCGAGATATCCCGATGCAGCGTCTTGCCGTTGTGCAGCACGCGCAGCGCGTTGCAGACCGACCAGATCACCTTGCGCAGCCATTCCTCCGAGGGCGGCGTGCGCATGTGGATGCGCGCCTGCTTGAGCGTCATGCCGGCATACAGCGGCATCACCATGTAGGCGGTCTGGTTCGCCTCCCAGAAGCGGAACACCTTCACGAGCGAGGGATGATCGAACTGCGCGAGCAGCCGCGCCTCGTCGACAAAAGAGGCCAGGCCCGCCTGAAACGATGGTTCGTCCGACGAGGAACGGACCCACAGCGTGCGCCCGTTGGCGCGTGCCGCCAGCGTCGTCGGCATGTATTCCTTGATGGCGACGAAACGCAGCAGCGAATGGTCGAACGCCTGATACACCATCCCGAACCCACCCACGCCAAGCAGGCCCACGATCTCGAATTCCCCGAGGCGCGCACCCACGGGCAGTGCGTCGACATGGTCAACTGTGCTTGGAGGACGGGAGCCGGGAATTTCAGACATGGACGATCAGGAGGTGTGACGCATTGTCAAGAATATTCGAGTTTCAGAGGTTAGAGCATGTTTGCCAGACAGAGGGCGTTCACGCCGACACAAACGGCGAATTCTCATCTGAGTCTGCAAAATCCATACCCAAGTGAAAACCATGCTTTCGTGCTGGAAGCCACACATTTTGCAACGAACCGGCCTGCCTGCCTATTTCAACGGTTTTTCATGACATAAAACTTGCATTGGTACGCCGGGACGTAAACTCCAGCGATGTTCAGTTATCGACACGCCTTTCACGCAGGAAATCACGCCGATGTGCTCAAGCACACGGTGCTGATCAGCATCCTGCAATATCTCACGCAAAAAGAGACCGCGCTGACCGTGCTCGACACGCACGCCGGAGCCGGGCTGTATCGACTGGACAGCGAATTCTCCGAGACCAGTGGCGAGGCCGTCGGCGGCGTGCAGCGCCTGTTCGACGCCAAGGACCTCACGCCCGCCCTGCAGGCCTATGTGGACGTGATCCAGTCGTTCAACTCCGGCAACTCGCACAAGATCTACCCCGGATCGCCTTTCATCGCACAGAACCTGATGAGCGAACGCGATCGCGACCGCCTCAAGCTGTTCGAACTGCACCCCACCGACACCCGCACGCTCAAGGCCAACGTGGCCCAGCTCGAAGCGGGCCGCCTGATCGCCGTGCTGCAGGAAGACGGTTTCGAAGGCATCAAGAAATTCCTGCCACCACCGGCCAAGCGCGCGCTGGTGCTGTGTGATCCCAGCTACGAGCTCAAGACTGACTACGGCCGCGTGCTCGACATGGTGGATGATTCGCTCAAGCGCTTCCCGACGGGCGTCTACGCCGTCTGGTATCCGATCATCCCGCGACCCGAGGCGCATGATCTGCCGCGCCGCTTGAAGACCATGGCGGTCAAGGCTGGCAAGTCCTGGCTGCATGCCACGCTGACCGTCAAGTCCAGCAAGTTGAGCGGCGTCGCCCTGGGCGAGAAGCGCCCCGGCCTGCCCGCGAGCGGCATGTTCGTGATCAACCCGCCATTCACCCTCAACGCCGAGATGCAGAAGGCACTGCCGCAGATGGTCGAGTTGCTCGCCCAGGACCGCAACGCAACACACTCGCTTGAATCAGGCGGCTGATCAGGCAGCGCCGCAAGCGGCATCAGCGTTTGCGTGTCGATTTCGTCGACGCTTTGGCCTTGTTGACCGCCGCGTTAGACACGGCCTTGCCCGGAGCTTGATTTTTAGCTTTGCGCGTGGAACGTTCCGATGCCTTGCGGGCCGCGCCGGTTGCCGATGCGCTGACTTCGGCAACAGGCATGCGGGAAACAACCCGCTTGCCGCTACGTGCACCCTGTGAATCGGCCGTCTGCAACTCATCCGGACACGCATCACTGCCCTTGTGCAGCTTCCATAACTCCACCTGCTTGAGGCCCAGGCCCTGAATGCCCAGCTCCTGCGCGGCAGCTTGACTCAGGTCGATCACACGCCCCGGCGCAAACGGTCCGCGATCATTGATGCGAACTTTCACGGTCTTTCCCGTGGAAAGGTTGCGAACGCACAGCCTGGAGCCAAACGGCAGCGTGCGATGCGCAGCCGTCATCTCATCGCGATCAAAGCGCTCGCCGTTGGCCGTGAGCCTCCCATGGAACTGCCCGCCGTACCAAGAGGCCAAGCCCCTGTCGATGAGCACGCCGGATATGGACGAGTCCCCATCATCGCCGTCATCTTCATCATCTTCACGCGGCTTGGTCGCCAGACGATCCGCAGGGGGACGCAAACCTGCCCCATAAGCAGTGACGCCTTCGCCGCTTTCTGGCTCACCTGGATACGGCGTCACACTGCCCCTGTTGACTTCGACTGCCGCAGGTGGACCGCTCCAACTGCGCTCCAACCGATTGCGTCGCAGTGACACCGGTGGTGCAGTGTCTTGTGCCACTGCTGGCGCCGATGACGAATGCGCACTGGCATCGGCTTTGGCGTGAGCCGCTGTGTCCTTGCCATCATCAACTGTGGATTGCGCCGCGCAGCCCGCAAGCAATACACCCAGCAACAAGCTGCCGCACGCCTTGACGAGACGGTGGGTTGACGTGGGCGCGCTGATCGCGATGGGTGGTGGGATTTTCTTCCGGTCGGCGCTGATCATTCACATCGCCCGGAAATTGATTGGATTTGGATGAGATTGGCGGGCGTCATTACCCGCAAGCATACGATTAGTCTTTGCGCTTGGTCTAACTTTACATACATCCCAGAATCGAGCTCTCTGAGGCACCCGAAGTTCCCCACGCCTGCTTTTCCCCTCTGAAAAGCAGGCGATCTGTACCGATGATTTGGATGATTCGGTTACGACTGGAGGCGGCTCTTGCCACTCGTTTGCAGACATTGCAAAGAGTGAAAAAAGAAAGTGATTGTCACTCGAACCAACATCCACGCCAGGGCCCTCGGCGTGGAATTTGCGTCAAAGCATCAGATGGAGAAATTGGAGACGCAAAACGCGTACCGATGCACACGCCCGCGATGAATCACGAGACCTACCCTCCCATCGCGCGGCATTGTGCAAAGTGATGTGCACGCGAGGTGCGGCACACCTCAAACGCCGATGCGCTTGCAGAGTTCCAGCGTCGCGGCGCTCTGGTTCATCGTGTAGAAGTGAATGCTGGGCGCACCACCCTGAATCAATTGCTCGCACAGATTCGCGATCACATCGAGACCAAACGCGCGGATGCTGTCGATGTCATCACCGTAGCCCTGCAGGCGCAAGCGAATCCAGCGCGGAATCTCGGCGCCGCAGGCATCCGAGAAGCGCATGAGCTGCGAAGCCCCCAGAATTGGCATGATGCCCGGCACGACGGGCACATCAACGCCGAGCTTGCGCGTGTCGTCGACGAAGCGGAAATACGCATCGGCGTTGAAGAAATACTGCGTGATCGCCGAGTTCGCACCCGCCTTCACCTTGGTGACATAGGCCTGCAGATCGGCATCGGCAGAACGTGCCTGCGGATGCACTTCCGGATAGGCCGCTACTTCGATGTGGAAGTAGTCACCTGTCTCCTCACGGATGAAGGACACCAGATCGCTCGCGTAGTGGAACTCGCCACCCATGCCATAGCCGCTGGGCAGATCACCGCGCAACGCGACGAGGCGACGCACGCCCATCACCTTCAAAAGGGCGAGTTGCTCGCGCACGCTGTCACGCGTGGCACCGATGCACGAAAAATGCGACGCTGCATCCACACCTTCGGCCAGAATTTCCTTGACTGCATTGAAGGTGCCTTCCTGCGTGGAACCGCCCGCACCGTAGGTCACCGAGCAGAACTCGGGCTTGCGCTCGTATAGCTGCGCGCGCACGGTGCGCAGCTTCTGCGCGCCCTCGGGCGTCTTGGGCGGGAAAAATTCAAAACTGACCGGCAGCTTGTTCTGATTCTGGCTCTTGGTCACTTCCCTCTCCTCGCAAAAACAAAAAACTCACGGTTGCCGTCGCCACCTTCGATGGTGCTGTCCAGCCACTGATCGATCGTCAGCCCGATCGAGGCGCAACATTCTCGAATGCGCTTCTCGACCTCCACATACAGCGCCGGATCGCGCACGATGCCGCCCTTTCCGACCTGGCCCGGCTGCAGTTCGAACTGCGGCTTGACCAGCATGAGCAGCCTTGCATCTGCCGTCATCAACGACACCAGCGCGGGAAGAATCAGCGTGAGCGAGATGAATGACACGTCGCCGGTGATGATGTCAAACACCGGCGTGATATCGACCTTCTCAGTACCCTTGCGACGCTTGCGTTCGACGGGCATCGAACCATCGACCTTCGCCTTGGCTTTGGCAGCGCGCTCGGACTTGAATTCCTCGATGTCCTGCTCCTTGGCATCGTCGCTGTCGTCGTATTCGTCGTCGACCATGCCGCCGTTGCGCATCCAGGCATAGGGCGCGGTGGGCTGGGTGTCGTTGTCTTCCACCTCCTCGACCACCTCACTGAGTGCCTCATCGCAGGCATCCCGCAGCGATTCAGGCGTCACGGAACGGGCGTTCAGGCCTTCGACGCACACGACGCGCGGATCATTGCGCAGGCGCTCATGCAATTGCGCATGGCCCACATCGATGCCGATCACCTGCGCAGCGTTCTGCTGCAGCAAGCAGTCGGTGAAGCCGCCCGTGCTCTGCCCCACATCGAGACAGCGCAGCCCCGCCACCTTCAGGCCCGTGGCAGTCAGTGCGCCTTCCAGCTTGAGGCCGCCGCGCGAGATGTACTTTGCCTCCGCCGCGTCCAGCAGCTGCACCTCGGCCATCTCGGGAATATCGTCACCATTCTTGGCCACCTTGTTCCAAGGCAGGCCCGGGGCGAGGCGCCATTCAACACCTGCAGCGATCAACCGCTGAGCCTGCGAACGCGTGGTGGCATGGGCTTTTTCTACGAGGTAAACATCTGCGCGCATGGCGCCTCCGAACTGAAAACTATCACTGTGTCTAGCTCCCTCGCCCCCCTTGGGGGGAGGGAGAAAAACCGCCGTCGATTAATAGCGGTATGTGTCTGGCTTGTAGGGGCCAGTCTTCGCCACGCCGATGTAAGCGGCTTGGTCGTCCGTCAGTTCGGTCAGCATTGCGCCCACCTTCTTCAGGTGCAGACGCGCCACCTTTTCGTCCAGAATCTTCGGCAGCACGTATACCTTGCCGACTTCATACGCGTCAGGCTTGGTGAACAGCTCGATCTGGGCGATGGTCTGGTTCGCGAACGACGACGACATCACGAAGCTGGGGTGACCCGTGGCGCAACCCAGGTTCACCAGACGGCCCTTGGCCAACAGGGTGATCTTCTTGCCGTCAGGGAAAGTGATCTGGTCGACTTGCGGCTTCACCTCTTCCCATTCGTACTTCTCGATCGAAGCCACATCGATTTCGTTGTCGAAGTGACCGATGTTGCAGACGATGGCCTGATCCTTCATCGCAGCCATGTGTTCGTGGCGGATGATGTCCTTGTTGCCGGTGGTGGTCACGAAGATGTCGGCCTTGTCGGCTGCGTACTCCATAGTCACAACCTTGTAGCCTTCCATGGCGGCTTGCAGGGCGTTGATCGGATCGATTTCAGTGACCCAGACTTGTGCAGACAGAGCGCGCAGAGCCTGCGCCGAACCCTTGCCCACGTCGCCGTAGCCAGCCACGCAAGCGACCTTGCCAGCGATCATCACGTCGGTAGCGCGCTTGATGCCGTCCACCAGCGATTCGCGGCAGCCGTAGAGGTTGTCGAACTTGGACTTGGTCACCGAGTCGTTCACGTTGATCGCGCGGAACAGCAGCGTGCCCTTGGCGGACATTTCGTTCAGACGGTGCACGCCGGTCGTGGTTTCTTCGGTCACGCCCATGATCTGAGCGCCCTTGCGGCTGTACCAGGTGCCGTCAATGGCCAGCTTGGCCTTGATGGCAGCGAACACGATGCGCTCTTCTTCGCTCGTTGGGTTGGCCAGAACGGACAGGTCCTTCTCGGCCTTCTTGCCCAGATGCATCAGCATGGTGGCATCGCCGCCGTCGTCCAGAATCATGTTCGGGCCTTCGCCTTCAGTGCCCTTGGCGCCGAATTCGAAGATGCTGTGGGTGTAATCCCAGTAGTCTTCCAGCGACTCGCCCTTGATGGCGTACACAGGCGTGCCGGTGGCAGCGATGGCGGCAGCGGCATGGTCCTGTGTGGAGAAGATGTTGCACGAAGCCCAGCGCACATCAGCGCCCAGAGCCTTCAGGGTTTCGATCAGCACGGCCGTTTGAATGGTCATGTGCAGCGAACCGGTGATGCGTGCGCCCTTCAGGGGCTGCGCCTTCGCGAATTCTTCGCGAATGGCCATCAGGCCGGGCATTTCGGTTTCGGCAATGCGAATTTCCTTGCGGCCCCAGTCAGCCAGCGAAATGTCCGCAATGGCGCGGTCTTGTGTCTTGGTGTCCATGGTTTGCTTTCTCCACTCGAGAATTTCAAAAACCACGTTCTGGGGGAGCAAAAGGGGGATTGCATCGCACCGCACAGAAAGCGTGGGCGAGCGTCGTTGCCAAAGTGTTGATCCGAGCCTCACGCCTGACTGGCGCTGCAACGCTCCTCGGAAAACGCGAATTATACGGGAAGGCAGTGCATCAGTGGCTCAACCCCACGAGCCGGTAACCCACCTGAAGCTCGGTGATCAGATGCCGGGGCTGGGCCGGATCGTGCTCGATCTTCTGGCGCAGATTGGCCATGTGCACGCGCAGGTAATGCGCGCGGTCGAGGTACTCCGGTCCCCAGACCTGCAGCAGCAACTGGCGGTGCGTGAGCACCTTGCCCTGCCCGCCGATCAACGCAGTGAGCAGGCGGAACTCGATGGGCGTGAGATGCACCTCCTCGCCCCCGCTCATCACCTCATGCGTCGCGAGATCGACCTGCACATCGCCGAACTGCACGCGGCTCGTGGGCGCGCCGCCCTTGCCCGCCGCCACCTGTTGCGCACGGCGCAGCAGCACACGCAGCCGTGCCATCAGCTCGGGCACGCCGAAGGGCTTGGTCAGGTAGTCGTCCGCGCCCGCGTCGAGCGCGGCCACCTTGTCCTCTTCGCGCTCGCGTGCCGACAGCACCAGCACCGGCACGGCAGACCATGAGCGCAGCTCGGTGATCACGCTCTTGCCATCGGCATCGGGCAAACCCAGATCGAGCACCACCGCATCGGGCTGGCGACTGGCCGCCTCGATCAGTCCGCGCTTGGCGGTATCGGCCTCGAACACCTGCCAGCCCTCGTCTTCGAGCGCCAGCCGCACAAAGCGGCGAATGCCCGAGTCGTCTTCGACGAGCAGGATGCGGGGCGTGGCTTGGTTCATGGCGGGCAATGCGGAACTGAAAAATGAAAACGGAAAGGCGTTGACAGAATTATGGTGCCAGCGAAGGTGCGAGCGGCACATCGTCCATCGCGGGCGGCACCTCCAGCGGAATGCGGATGGTGAACACCGTTCCCGGCCCGGGCACAGCGGGCTCCACATCGATGTCGCCGCCATGCGCCTGTACGATGCGCTGCGCGAGCGTGAGTCCAAGGCCGATGCCCGAGACCGTCGACTCCGCCGCGCCGCGCGTGAACGGCTCGAACACCTCCTGCGGATTCATGTGCGCAGGCAGCCCCGGCCCGCCGTCCTCAACGCTGAGCAGCAGTTGCGACGCACCGGTACGTGCCCACACGCGGATCGGTGTTCCGGCAGGTGTGTACTTGATCGCGTTATCGACCAGATTTACCAGCACGCGCTCCATCAGCACCGCATCAAGCCGCACCATCGGCATGCCGGGCTCGAGCTCTGTCTTGACCGGATGCTCCACCAGACGATCACGCAACTGGTGCAGCGCGCTGCCAATCACATCCTCCACCGGCCACCATTCGCGCCTGAGATGCACGCCGCCCTGCTGCAGCCGCGCCATTGCGAGCAGGTTGTCAACGAGCTGCTGCATCGACACCGCCTGCCGCTGGATCTGCCGCACCATGTCGAACGTGACGCCGGAACTCGCATGGCGCTGCGCCACCTCCGCCGCGCCAAGGATTGAGGTGAGCGGCGTGCGCAGATCGTGCGACACGGCGGACAGCAGCGTATTGCGCATGCGCTCGCCCTCCATCGCAATCTGCGTCTGTTGCGCGATCTCGACGAAATGCACCCGCTCCAGCGCCAGCGCGATCTGGCTCGCGCAGGCCTGCAACAGGCGCTGCTCTTCGGGCACCTCGAGCCGCTCGGGTGAACGCAGCTCAAGCACCAGCACGCCGCGCCCGCGCACCGGCGCAAGCAACGGCACATAGAGCGCGTTAGCCGCCGCGAGCGTGTCCGTGCCGCGCCCGGCCATCTGCCCATGCTCCATCGCCCAGCGCGCAAGGCTTGCGTCCATGCTGCTCGCGCTGCCGGGCACGGCGTTGAGCTTTTCATCAAGATCGGGGAGCAGCAATCCGGCCTTGGCGTCGAACACGCCCGACACGGTTCTGAGCGCAATCTCCGAGATCTGATCCTGCGTGAGCGCCCCGGACAGATCACGCGCCAGACGCGCCAGCGCACCGGCGCGGCGTTCGCGCTCAGCCGCCACCTGCGCCTCGTGCCGCAGCCGCGCCATAAGCTGCCCACACACCAGGGCCACGCCCAGCATCAGCGCGAAGGTGAACAGGTACTGCGTGTCCGCGATGTTGAACGAGCCGCGCGGCTGCACAAAGAAGAAATCAAAACAAAGCACCGCCAACAGCGCCGCCCATGCCCCCGGCCCACGCCCCCAGCGCAGCGCCGACAGCACGACGATGAGCAGGAACAACATCACCACATTCGCGGGATCGAAAATCTGCAACAGCAACTCGGCCACCAACGTGCCCGCAAAACAGGCAGCGGTGGCCCCCATGTATCCGGTCCAGCGCACTGGCGTGCGGCGCGTGCCGGGCGCGGTCGCAGTCGCGGCCGCAGTCACCAATGGCTCGGCCTGAACCCGCGTGGAAAGCACCAGCACATCGAGCCCTGAGTCAAGCCGCGCGATGCGGTCCGGCATGCTGCGCGCAAACCAGCGCACGGGCGACCACGCGGCGAGCGGCACCTGCGCCAGCACCAGATGGCTGGCGTTGCGCTCGCGCGCAAAATTCACCAGCGCCTCGGCTACATCGGCACCGGGAATGGTAGCCGTCTCGGCACCCAATCTGGCAGCCAGCGCCAGCGTCTTGAGCACGGCGGCCTGTGCGCTTCGCGGGCGGTGTTGGCGCTGCGGCGCGTCTACGTAAACAACCACCCAGTCTGCTTCGAGCCGCCGCGCCAACCTCGCTACCTGCCGCACCAGCGCGTCGTCCCCGGCACGTCCGCCCACTCCCACCAGGAGCCGCTCTCGCGTGGGCCAGACATTGCCGATGGAACGCTCGCGCCGGTAATCACGCATGTCGTCATCCACGCGATCGGCCGTGCGGCGCAGCGCCAGCTCGCGCAATGCGAGCAGGTTGCCGCGCCGGAAAAAATGCTGTGATGCGCGCTCGGCCTGCTCGAGCTGGTAGACCTTGCCCTCCTTGAGCCGCCGAAGCAGCTCGTCGGGCGAGATGTCCACCATCACCACTTCATCGGCATCATCAAAAATCTGATCGGGCACGGTCTCCCGCACCTTGATGCCGACAATGCCGCTCACCACATCGTTCAGGCTCTCCAGATGCTGGACATTGAGCGTGGTCCACACGTCGATGCCCGCATCGAGCAGCTCGTCCACATCCATCCAGCGCTTGGGATGGCGCGAACCCGGCGCATTGCTATGCGCAAGTTCGTCAAGCAGCAGCACCTCGGGGTGCCACGCCAGCGCCGCATCGATGTCGAACTCCTTGAGCTGCTTACCCTGATACTGAACATCGGCCAGCGGCAGCTGCTCCAGGTTGTGCAGCTGCTGAGCGGTTTCCGAGCGGCCATGCGTTTCCACCAGCCCCACGAGCACCGAGCGCCCCGCCTGCTTCTCGCGCTGCGCGGCCGAGAGCATGGCGTAGGTCTTGCCCACGCCTGCGTTCGATCCAAAGTAGATCCGCAGCTTGCCGCGATGCGCGCTCGCCTGCTCCTGCTGCAGTCGCGCTACCAGCGCATCGGGGTCGGGACGCGAATCGTCGGGATCATGATGAGCGCTGGATGGGTTGGGCATATCCTGAGAAGCGTAGCACCGACCGGATCAAACCAGACCGATGGCGGCGACAAACATATCAATCAGCTTGATGCCCACAAACGGCACGATCAATCCACCCACACCGTAAATCAGCAGGTTGCGGCGCAGCAGCGCGGCGGCTCCCACGGCGCGGTAAGGCACACCGCGCAGGGCCAGCGGAATCAGCGCAATGATGATCAGCGCGTTGAAAACCACCGCGCTCAAAATCGCCGATTCCGGACTGTGCAGGCCCATCACGTTGAGCGATGCAAGCTGCGGATAAGTGCTCACGAACGCGGCCGGAATGATCGCGAAATACTTGGCCACATCGTTCGCCACGCTGAACGTGGTGAGCGCGCCGCGCGTCATCAGCATCTGCTTGCCGGTCTCCACCACCTCGATGAGCTTGGTCGGATTGCTGTCCAGATCGACCATGTTGCCCGCCTCCTTGGCCGCCTGCGTGCCACTGTTCATCGCAACGGCCACATCGGCCTGCGCCAGCGCGGGTGCGTCGTTGGTGCCGTCGCCCGTCATCGCCACCAGTCGGCCTGCGGCCTGCTGGGTGCGGATGAGTTGCAGTTTGTCCTCAGGACGCGCCTCGGCGAGGTAATCGTCCACGCCCGCCTCGGCCGCAATCGCGGCGGCGGTGAGCGGGTTGTCGCCGGTGATCATCACCGTTTTGATGCCCATGCGGCGCAGCTCGGCAAAGCGCTCGCGGATGCCGTGCTTGACGATGTCCTTCAGCTCGATCACGCCAAGCACGCGTGCGTTGTCGGCCACCACCAACGGCGTGCTGCCACGGCGCGAGACCTCATCGACGATCTTCTGCACACCGGCCGGGAACTGGCCGCCGAGCGCCTCGACATGCTTGCGCACCGCATCGGCCGCACCCTTGCGCAGCGCACGCGGGCCGGTGCCGTCGCGCATGTCCACACCGCTCATGCGCGTCTGCGCAGTGAAGGGCACAAAGGTCGCATTCAAGGAACTCAACTCACGTTCGCGCAAGCCATGCTTTTCCTTGGCCAACACCACCACGCTGCGGCCTTCCGGCGTTTCGTCGGCCAGCGACGCCATCTGCGCGGCATCGGCCAGTTGCGCCGGCGAGATGCCGGGCGCGGGCAGAAACTCGCTCGCCTGGCGATTGCCGAGCGTGATGGTGCCGGTCTTGTCGAGCAGCAGCACATCCACGTCGCCCGCAGCCTCCACGGCGCGGCCCGATGTGGCGATCACATTCGCCTGCATCATGCGGCTCATGCCGGCGACGCCGATGGCCGAGAGCAGGCCGCCGATGGTCGTCGGAATCAGGCACACGAGCAGTGCGATCAGCACCGTCAGCCCCACAACGGATCCAGAGCCGCTCTGCGCCACTGCAAATGCAGAGAACGGGTTCAGCGTGACGATCACCATCATGAACACCAGCGTCAGGCCAACCAGCAGAATCGACAGCGCGAGCTCGTTGGGCGTCTTCTGGCGCTTGGCCGATTCGACCATCGAGATCATGCGATCCAGAAACGATTCGCCTGGGTTCACCGTGATCTGCACCACCAGCCAATCCGACAGAACCCGCGTGCCGCCGGTCACCGACGAGAAGTCACCACCGGCCTCGCGAATCACCGGTGCGGATTCGCCGGTGATCGCGCTTTCATCAACCGACGCGACGCCCTGGAGCACCGTGCCGTCAAGCGCCACCGTATCACCCGCCTCGATCAGAATCACCGCGCCGGAGCGCAGCTCGTTGGCGGGCACGGGCGTCCACTGCGCGCCGAACTGCGGCTTGGTCAGCAGCTTGGCAACCGTGTTTTTCTTCATGCCGCGCAGGCTTGCGGCCTGTGCACGGCTGCGGCCCTCGGCCAGCGCCTCGGCAAAGTTGGCGAACAGCACGGTGAACCACAGCCACAGCGAGATCAGCAGAATGAAGCCTGCGGGTGCCTCGCCCTGCCCGCGCAGCGCCTGAATCCAAAGCAGCGTGGTCAGAATCGCGCCCAAATAGACGACAAACATGACCGGATTGCGCCATTGCGCACGCGGCGTGAGTTTGCACACCGACTCCCACAGTGCATCGCGTGCCAGACCCGCTTCGAACAGCGGCAACGTAGATTTTCTCGACATGATGCTCATTCCTTCTTCTTGTTGTCACTGCCATCGAGCGCGAGGTTGAGTTCAAGCACGTTCACGCGTGGCTCGCCCAGCAGCCACAGATCACGCGGCGTGATGTGGCGGTCCACCAATCCGGAGACCTGCGCTTCCGTCAAACCACGCGCCTTGGCGACGCGCTCGGTCTGCAGCCGCGCATTCGCGACCGAGATGTGCGGATCCAAGCCAGATGCAGATGCGGTGACGGCGTCGACCGGCACCCGGTCCTGCGCGCCCAGACCATTGAGCGTGCGATAAGCCTGTACGCGCTCGGCCACGGCCGTATTCAGCGTCTGGCTGGTCACGCCCTGATTGCTCGCGGCGGCCAATGCGGCGTTGTAGGGCACGGCGATGCTTGCAGCCGGGTCTTTTGGATCCGGCGCAGTCGTCACACTCGGGCGGCCTTGGAAGTAACCCGCACCAGTGAAGTTCTGGCCGATCAGCGATGAACCGATCACCTGGCCGTTCTTCGTTATCAGGCTGCCCTGCGCCTGATGTGGAAACACAAATTTCGCCACCACCGTGGTCCCGAGCGGATAAGCCAGCCCGGTGACCAGGCACAACGCTACCGCCGCGCGGGCGCATTGCCCCATGGTCTGGCCCCAGCCCGCCTGCTCGTTTGCGGCAATACTCGGGACAATTTTCGTTTGAACCATCGTGTTCATGACACTCTCCTGCGGAGGGCCGTAGCCGCTCCGCTCAACAATCCTTGGCTTTGAAATTCCTGCTGTTTGTGAATCGTTAGCTTCACGAATACAGCTTGCCTGCCAGCACCTGCAGGTGCTCCACCACCGGACCCAGGGCCAGCGACGGCAGGAACGTCAAACCACCCACTACTAGAATCACGAACACCAGCAGGCCCATGAACAGCGGCGTCGCCGTCGGGAAGGTACCGGGGCCAGGAGGCACCGTGGTCTTGGCGGCAAGGCTTCCGGCCATGGCCAGCATCGGCAGCATGGTGAGAAAACGGCCGAACAACATGGCCAGACCAATCGTCGTGTTGAAGAACGGCGTGTTGGCGTTCAGGCCCGCAAACGCGGAACCGTTGTTGGCCGTGGCCGAGGTGTAGGCATAAAGAATCTCGGAGAAGCCGTGCGGCCCGTGGTTCGCCAGGCTCGCGCCCGCATCGGGCCAGACGGCCGCCAGCGCGGTGAAGCCCAGCACGCAGGCGGGATGCGCCAGCACCGCCAGCATCACCAACTTGATCTCGCGCGCCTCGATCTTCTTGCCGAGAAATTCCGGCGTGCGCCCGATCATCATGCCCGCGACGAACACGGTCAGGATCGCGTATTGGATGAGGTTGATGATGCCCACTCCATCGCCACCGAACACGCAGTTCAGCATCATCAGCGCAAACGGCGTGATGCTGCCCAGCGGCGTAAGTGAGCTGTGCATCGCATTCACCGAACCGGTGGTCGCGGCGGTCGTCGTGGTCACGAACAGCGCAGTGTCGGCGATACCGAAGCGCAGCTCCTTGCCCTCCATGTTGCCGCCCGGCTGCGTGGCCGTGACCGACTGATCCGCACCGGCGCGTGCCAGCAGATCACTGCCGCTTTGTTCGGCGTGGAAGGTCAGCGCCAGAAAGCCGATGAACATCACCATACAGGCACCGAACAGCACCCAGCCTTGACGGCGACGCAGCAACATTGACCCGAACGCATAGGTCAGCGCAGCAGGAATCAGCAGCATCGAGAAGATGTGCACGATGTTGGTGAGCGGGGTTGGATTCTCGAACGGATGCGCCGCATTCATGCCAAAGAATCCGCCGCCGTTGGTGCCGATGTGCTTGATGCTTTCAAGGCTCGCAATCGGGCCCATCAGGATGTTCTGTGCAGTGCCTTCCAGCGTCGTTGCCCCGACCTGCGAGGTCAGCGTCTGCGGCATGCCCTGCCACACATAGAACAGCGCGATCACAAAGCACAGCGGCAGCATCACGCGCCACAGCACGCGCATGTAGTCGACCCAATAGTTGCCCACGTCCTTGGCGTTGGTGCGGGCCAATCCGCGCACGAAGCCCGCGCCCACAGCCACGCCGGTGGTCGCGCCCGCAAACATCAGAAAGGTGATCACCACCATCTGTGTCGCGTTGGAGAGACTGGCTTCGCCCGCATACGACTGCCAGTTGGTGTTGGTAATGAAGGAAGCCGCGGTGTTGAACGCCAGATCGGGCGTCTGCGCCGCGTTGCCAAGATCACCCAAAGGCAGGCTCACCTGCAGACGCAGCAGCAGGTAGCCCAGCAACATCATGAACGCATTGGAGACCACCAGCGCCACGCCGTAGCACTTCCAGTCCATGCGCTCGTCGGGATTCACGCCGATGGCGCGGTAACTCCAGCGCTCGATGAACCAGTGCGATTCACCGGTAAAACAATGGGCAAGCCATTTGCCCATCACCACGGTCAGCCCGCCCACAATGAGCAGCACCAACACATATTCAAGCCATACCATCCACATGAGTGCTTCTCCTTGAAATCAAAGACGCACGAGGGCGGCGATCAAACCGAGCATCCCGCCGAAGCAGGCCACGGTCACGACGACATAAACGACATCCAGCATGACGCGGCTCCTCAGAATTTTTCCGGGCGCACCAGCGCATAGCCAAGATAGGCAAAAAGACCGACTGCCGCCGCAATGGCGATCCAGTCGATCCAGCTCAGAGTCCACAACATGATTTCCTCCCGTGGCGCCCGTCGGAATGAGGGCGGCGGATTACGATGGAGGAACTGTAGAAATGATCGCGTCAAGAGCCGGTTGAGAATGACGCGGCCCGTATCAAGACGGCATCAAGATGGCGTGGGTACGGGCTTTGCGGCCAGTCGCTGTACACGCCAAGCGAACCAGAACACGACGGCCAGCACGGCAAGCGCCATTAGCCCCACACCATTCCAGCCCATGTGGTTAAGAAACCAGCCTGCGCCGGCCCCAAGAATGCTTGACCCCATGTAATAGCTCCAGAGATAGAGCGACGAAGCATGCCCCTTGTTCTGCACCGCCATGCGCCCCACCCAACTGCTCGCGGTCGAATGCGCGATGAAGAACCCGCCGGTGATCAGCACGATGCCAAGCACGATCAACGTCAGACTCGTGAACCGGTTCCCGATCATCGTGCTGACCACACCCGCCGTCATGACCGCCGCACCGACGATCAGCACCTTGCCGCGCCCCATGCGATCCGCAAACGCCCCAGCCAGCGGCGAAGCGAACATGCCGAAAAGGTAGGCGTAGAAGAAATAGCTGATCTGCACCTGACTGAGCCGATACGGCGCGCCGCTCAGCAGAAAGCTCGCATAGTTGTAGATGCTGACGAACACCCCCATCAGCCCGAACGAGATGATGAACAGCGACAGGAGCCCGTCGTGCCGCAGATGCTGCGACCATGCCTTGAGGTGATAAGCCGCGCCCAACCCGGACTTGCGCACGAAGTTGCGCGACGGCGGCAGCAGCCAGATGAAACCGAACGCGAGCAGCAGATCCAGCACCGACAACGCAGCAAGCGCATACCGCCAGCCGAAATACTCCGTCAGCACGCTGGTCCCTATCCGCCCCACCATTCCGCCAAACGCCGTGCCGCCCACATACAGCCCCATCGAAAATCCCAGCCCCTTGGGGTCGATCTCTTCAAACAGATAGGCCATCACCACCGCAGGCACCCCGCCAAGCAGAATCCCTTCAAGCAACCGCGCCGCGAGCAACGCATGCCACTGCGACAAAAACGAAGCCGCCAGATTGCACAGCGCCGCAAGCGCCAGCGACACAAAGATCAGCCGACGCCGCCCCAGCCCCTCGGACAAGGCCCCCGCCACAACGATGGAGATGGCCAGGCTCGCCGTGGTCAACGACAGCGCCAGCGCACTCTGCGCCGGGCTGACACCATAAGTGGACGCGAACTCAGGCAGCAGCGGCTGCACACAATACAGCAGAGAGAAGGTAGCAAAGCCGACGAGAAACAAAGCGAGGCTGACGCGGCGATATTCGGGGGAGCCGCGTTGAATCCCTGTGACGACAGGAACATCATGGACATCGGTGCGTGATGCGGGTTGGGACTGCGCTGGCATGGAATGCGTGTCATCGGCCTCGGTGCGGGTCATTGGAAAGTGAGAAGAAATGGCAGAATCAAACCAAATTGTGCGCCCAAGACGGATGCGCTGGAGACTGGGGCATCAGCCCACAAAAGGCGCCCCGGCCCCTTCGACCGACCGATGGCATCCACACCACTCACACACAGGCTCCACAGCCCCTCATCAACGAACGACAGCCCCCGGCGAGTGGGCTCGTGGACCAGTCTGCTCATTTTCTGGGCTCTGCTCGGCACCGTCTATCTGGGCTGGCTGGTGGTCTTCTGGCCCGGCGTATTGGGCGAGGACAGCGCAGCCATCCTGATGGAAGTGGACGGGGACGGCGAATTCCGCTCAGGCAAAAGCGTGTTGTGGTACTACTTCGTGAAATGGACATATGGCCCCACGCATCTCGTCGAAGTACCAATTGCCATATTGATGCTGCTTTGTGCCTTCTTTTTCGCGCGAATGCTGGCCTGGTACTGGGATCAAAAAAGGCACGGGCTATGCCTGTTCCTGCTGATCTATATCTGCGCAGCACCGCACATGGTCTATTTCGCTGGCACGCTGTATCCGGACGCGATCTTCGCGGTCGCCGCCACGGCGCTGCTGTTCGAAATCTGGATCCTGTGTTCCGAGCGTTGGGTGAGTTGGCTCTCCTTGTGCGTCTTCACCATCGCGCTGCCTTTCGCCGTGTTTGTACGCCCCAACGGCATCATTTTTCTGGTGCCAGCCCTGTTGGCGCTCCTCTTCGTTCATGGGAAGAGCCGCCATTTGCTGACAGCGGTTCTCGGCCTGTGGTGCGCCGCAATCTACGCTGGCGCCCACTTTCACCATTCCACGACGCAGAGCGCGACGCGTTCGCTGGTTCTTTTCGAGACAGTCAAGCTCATGCAGCCTCGTGCGATGAACGAGTTCTGGCAGAAAATGCCGGACATGAATGATCCTTGGGTGCTGCGGGAGCCCAAATTGACTCCGCGCACTCTGGAGATTCTCGAAGGTCGGCTTCCCGGCAAACGTTTGTCGGATTTCTCCGACCCCGTGTACTGGGACATGCGGGTCTTCGACCCGGTGGGTCCTCAGTTGCTGACCCTTCCCGAGGCGCAAGCCGAGGAACTCGAGCATGAGTTCTTCCACCACAACCTGTGGCAGAACCTTCCCGACGTCATCGCCAGCCGCGTCAACGTCTTTCTTTCAGCGACGCTGGCACAAGGCGGCTTTCCCGCATTGAATTATTCGCCTTATGTGCTGCGCCGCATCACTGCCACATCCCAGATGCGACGATTTGGAATGTCTACCGCCGAACAGATGCTGCGCACCGTCCATCGCCTCAGCTACGGCTGGCGCTGGCTATTGTGGGCTCCATGGCTGGGACTGGGTTTGCTGATGCTGGTTGCCTTGCAAGGCACGCGCCGCAAGGACGGTTCGGCACTGCTGATCTGCATACCCACCATATTGCAGCTGTTTGCCATTTTCGCTTTTGCATCTGCTGGTGAATATCGGTATTTGTTGCTGTTTTTCACGCGGCCCCTGGCCTTGTTCCCTGTTTATTTTCGAATGCGAAACACGTGACGACTCCCAATGCGGGCCGACACTGAAAATCAGCGCATGCAGGACAAGACAACGACCCTGATTTGTTTTCCCGCGTCTCTGTAAAATACCGTCATCAGCCGTGTTTCAAAACATGAGACCCGCGCGCTCCTGACAGTCTTCTCTGGATTTCCCCTTGACATACGCCCCCGAAACCCGGCGCCGCCGCACCTTTGCCATCATTTCCCACCCTGACGCAGGTAAAACCACGCTGACGGAAAAGCTGCTGCTGTTCTCGGGCGCAATCCAGATCGCAGGGGCCGTCAAGGGCCGCAAGGCCAGCCGCCATGCCACCTCCGACTGGATGGAAATCGAAAAGCAGCGCGGTATCTCGGTCGCATCCTCCGTGATGCAGATGAGCTACCGCGATCACGTCATCAACCTGCTCGACACTCCCGGCCACAAGGACTTCTCGGAAGACACCTACCGCGTGCTCACCGCCGTGGACTCCGCGCTCATGGTGATCGACGCGGCCAACGGCGTGGAAGCCCAGACCCGCCGCCTGATCGAAGTCTGCCGCCAGCGCGACACGCCCATCATCACTTTCGTGAACAAGATGGACCGCGAAGTGCGCGACCCGCTCGACATCCTCGATGAAGTCGAGCGCGAACTCGGCATGCCCTGTTGCCCCATCACCTGGCCCGTCGGCCAGGGCAAGAGCTTCGGCGGCATCATCAACCTGCGCACACGGAGCATGACCGTTTTCGACGCGGGCAACGAGCGCCGTCCTCAAGACTTTGAAACCATCCCGCTCAGCGATGCAGACAAGCTGCGCGCGCGCTTCGGCCAAGCCTTTGATGACGCCATCGAAAGCATGGAACTCGCCGTGGGCGCCTCTGCTGAATGGGACCACGAGGCCTTCCTCGCTGGCAAACTCACCCCCGTGTTCTTCGGCTCCGGCGTGAACAACTTCGGTGTGATGGAGGTGCTTGACGCCGTCGTCGACATGTCGCCCCCGCCCGGCCCGCGCAAGAGCACGCTGCTGGTCAACAAGCAACCCGTTGAAAAGATCATCCAGCCCGAAGACTCCGGCTTCTCGGGCGTGGTGTTCAAGGTGCAGGCCAACATGGACGCCAACCACCGCGACCGTATCGCCTTCGTGCGCGTGGCCTCGGGCAAGTTCACGCACGGCATGAAGATGAAGGTGCAGCGCACCGGCAAGGAACTGCGCCCGACGTCCGTCGTCACCTTCATGAGCCAACGCCGCGAAGCGGTGGAAGAAGCCTACGCAGGCGACATCATTGGCTTCACCATCCATGGCGGCGTGCAACTGGGCGACACCATCACCGACGGTCCGAATCTGCAATTCACCGGTTTGCCGTTCTTCGCGCCCGAATTGTTCATGACGGTCGTGCTCAGAAACCCGCTTCGCACCAAGCAACTACAACAAGGCCTGATGCAGCTCGGCGAGGAAGGCGCGATTCAGGTTTTCAAACCGGAGGCCGGCGGCAACATGCTGCTGGGCGCCGTGGGTCAGTTGCAGTTTGAAGTCGTGCAGCATCGATTGAATACTGAGTACGACTGCGACATTCGCCTCGAAGGTTGCCAGTACACGGGCGCGCGCTGGATCACTGCCGATACACCCGCAGAACTGCGTGATTTCGAAAATGCCTACCCGCTGCGCATGGCACGCGACGCGGCGGATACGCTGGCCTATCTGTGCACGAGTCCTTACGACGTGCGTCTGGCGCAGGAGCGGTTTCCGAAGATTCATTTCCATCCGCTGCGGGAGCATGCGGGGCTGGCGTTGCAAACGTCCCATTGAATAGCCTAGTACTGAATCAGCACCACACTCAAACCATGCAACGCTTTGAGCTTTAAAAAATCAAATTTATTATGATCAATGCCGATTTTCATCAAAACCATCACCTACACGTAATGATTTAGGCCAATTTTATTTCACAGGTTCCTTGCCTCCGGAGAATGGGAGTTTAAGTGACCTAATATTAAAATCTCAGGGCACTTTACAGGACTAATGAAAGAGTGGAACGCTCCGTACATCAACCCAACAATTTCGACTTTGTGCGCATCCTTGCCTCGTGCATGGTGCTGTACAGCCACCATTTCGCCCTGTACAACTTGCCGGCCACTGGTATATTCGGCATGTACACATGGGGCGGTCTTGCCGTTCTTATCTTTTTTACAATCAGCGGCTATCTGGTTACCCAGAGTTGGCTTTCCGACCCGCATATCGGCCGCTTTTTTTTGCGCCGATTTCTACGGATCTGGCCCGCACTCACGCTTGTCGTTCTGGCCAGCGTGCTCATTCTAGGGTCACAACTCACTACACTGGCCACAACGGATTACTTCAATAGCCCTGAAACTTGGAGCTATCTGCGCAATATTCTTTTGGATGTACAGTTTTCATTACCGGGCGTTTTTCAAACCAATCCATTCATGGCAAGCGTTAATGGGTCCCTTTGGACGATTCCTTATGAAGTTACATGTTACATCCTACTAGGTATCGTCGGTTTTCTAGGCGGATTGAAAACTAGGCGGCGAATGCTGATCATCGCCACGCTCTACCTGATATGGTATGTCGCATCCACGCTGATCAAATATCCGGGGCAGATCAAGGCCACGCGCGAATTCGTAGCTTACTTCCTTTTGGGTGGCGCTTTATTTGCCTCGCGTGAGGTATGGATCGCACATCGGAAGATCATTTTTTTCGCACTCCTGGCATCTAGCACCTTGTTGGCAGCGGTAGGTTATCCTTTAATCGCCACTCTCGTTTTTCTCCCCTTTGCAACGATAGCCTTTGCAACGCTATCAACGCCGGCGATCAAACGCTTCGGACGTTATGGGGATCCGTCCTACGGCATCTATCTCTTCGCGTTTCCGATTCAACAAACCATAATCCAGTTCACATACAAGCAACTGAGTATATATGAGAGCATGCTGCTCGCATTATTAATCACAACAGTATTTGCGTTTGCATCTTGGCATCTTCTTGAGAAGCAATTTATAAAGTTCAAACCTTCCAGAACCAATGGCACGTTCTTTGAAATAAAAGAGGAGCGCTCACGCCATTTCTTTACTGGTACTTGGATCACATTACTGCTTATCTATGGGGCATGGTTGATACTTTTTTGGCCAGGCGTATTGGGATCTGACAGTTTTTCAATCCTATTAGAGTCAGAAACCAACCGAATTCATCAGTCGGGCAAGCCTGCGTTCTGGTTTATGTTCGTGCACCTGTTCTACGCCCCATGGCAACGTGTTGAGATTCCCATCGTTGTACAACTTCTCATATGCACTTTTCTGC
The DNA here is from genome assembly GCF_011305995.1 of Diaphorobacter sp. HDW4A. Classification (GTDB taxonomy): domain Bacteria; phylum Pseudomonadota; class Gammaproteobacteria; order Burkholderiales; family Burkholderiaceae_C; genus Diaphorobacter_A. The sequence continues at coordinate 4,119,962 of NZ_CP049910.1, forward strand.
TCGCGCGAATGCTGACTCGGCTAGCTCAAGATCAATTTAGAAAATCTTTTCTATTTTGCTTTGTATTTATAGCTGCCGCACCTAGCCTTGTATTCTACAATTTGGCTATGTATTCGGATGGAATCTACGCCACAGCGTTGGCTGCCCTATTACTGGAAATCTGGATCTGCTCAAAATCTAAAACCATCAGTAAAATATCCTTCGCAGTGTTCGTACTCGCCATTCCGTTCGCCGTGCTCGCGCGTCCCAATGGCATTGTCAACATGATCCCTGTCGCATTTCTGCTTTATGTACTTCAACACCGACAACGGGTAAAGTTGGCTCTAATCGCAGGCATCTGGTGCGCAGTAGGCATCTGTGGAAGCGTAATCTATAAACAGCGCAATCCGATTGGTACTCTGTACCCCGTTGTACTTTATGAAACCGTCGGCTTTCTCGAAGAACGCGTGATGAAAATACCTGAATTCGATCAGCCCAAAGTGACGCAGAAAACACTCAATGCATTACAATCAAATGGCAAGAGCATTGCTGAGATACAGAGTTTTCATGATCACTATTACTGGGATCCACTGATTTTCAACATCGATGGCCCCGCACTGCTCGGATTATCAAAAAATAATAAAACCGTCATCATCAAGGAGTTCTTTAAGAACAATTTGTGGCGAAACATTCCTGCATTTTTATCCAGTCGTGTCAATATTTTTCTGTATGCCGCTTTCGCATCCGGAGGAATCCCCTTATCACCATGGTCAACGCAATGGGTGTTGGAGCGTATTCAATCAAAATCTGTGTCTGGCGAGCACACACTCAAGTCCAATGAACTACTAAAAAAATGGTTCGATATTAGTACCAAGTACCGGTTTTTGTTCTGGACACCTTGGCTAGGTGTAGCACTAATTCTGATGACATTCTCCAAGGCATTTCTCCAACGCGACAGAGCTGCCATAGTAATTTCCGGGACGCTGCTACTCCAGTTAGTCGCAGTATTCCTGCTATCCATTGCTGGTGAATATAGGTATTTGCTGGGCTTCTTTACCGCGCCACTGGTGCTTCTACCCATTTACACAACGCTCAAAAACAAGGAATATCTTCAGACCTTGCCCCCCCGAACATCTCAAACACCTACAAACAGAGGATCATTGATAGAGCAGGGGGCTACTAGAGTATGCTGAAGAATGTTCAGACCTTGAGATTTTTTGCCGCAATATGGGTCGTCCTCCATCACATTGCCCCTCCCATCACTCCATTCAGATTCGCGCTAATTCCCGACTCTGTTAGCCAGCTTGGTTTTGCGGGAGTGGACGTATTCTTCGTGATCAGTGGTCTAATTATGGCGCAGACGACGCGTGGTCTGCCTCCCGGCCCTCGGGCCGCCGGACAATTTCTGCTCCAACGTTTCGGACGTATCTATATTGGTTGGTGGCCGTTCTTTTTACTCTACTTCATCGCCATAAAAAAGCTCAACACGATCCCTCCGCAAGTCAACCTTGCAGGATCATTTTTCCTATGGCCACAAGATCTAACCCAATACCTACTACCAATAACATGGACACTCAGCTTTGAATTATATTTCTATTTGATAGTAAGCATGATCATCCTCTTCGGGCGACAGCATGCCGTGAAGGTTTTGGGGTTACTTGGGGTGCTCATCATCGCTCTCAATGCCATATTTCATTTCAAAGGCATGTATCTCCCCCAGAATGAGGCTCTGGCCAAACGCTATCTTGTGATTCCTTTTTACGCCTCGCCGCTCATCATCGAGTTCATTGGTGGATTTCTATTGTGCGAGTACCTACATCGAAAGGAGAACCCCGTGCTGCTTCCATGGATGCTAGGAAGCTTGACGTCAATCTGGCTAGCATCTTGGTATCAATTTCAAGCTCATCTCAATGCTAGCGGCATGGCAGGCTTCTTCCACGTCATTGAGCGCTCCGTACTGTTTGGCACATTTGCAATTTGCATCAGCGCCTGTGGACTTATTCTGGAAAAAAGGAATATCACTCCATTCAAACTTCTTCAACGTTTGGGTGATGCCTCTTACAGTATTTACTTGAGCCATATTTTTTTCATTGCGGCTGCTGGAACGACCTACGTACTCACCCAGAATAAGTGGGGATTCAAAGGAAGTGTCTGGTGGCTACTGACGATAAGCATCATTCTCATTTACTCATGGATTAATTTTGCGTACATCGAAAAGCCGCTACACTATCTCTTGAAGCGGTTGATTAAGCGACTTTTGTGAAGTATTCACGGACCATTACAGAAAATAAACAGTCCTATTGAGCGAATAGGATCTTCTGACAAAAGACTGAATATACTACTTTTACTCTGTTTCACGACAAGGGATCACGAAAAATTGATACATTTTTCCATACCCCCGGAAACTCGCCTCGCTTGAGGTATGTCGCATGGCCACCGCATCAGTAAACTCCCAATGACTCCATTTCTCACCGCTATGACAGTTTTGTGCGTGCTGGGCATTTCGCTCGGACAGTTGCTATTTAAGAAGGCCGCTGCAGCGATACCTGACGCCATGTCACTGCAAAGCTGGATCTTCAACCCCTGGCTGATTGCAGCGCTTGTGCTCTACGGAATTACCACGCTCGCGTGGGTCTGGGTATTGCGCAACGCCACCTTGCAACTGGCCTATCCGTTCATGGGCCTAGCGTTCCTGATCGTGCCAGCACTTGAGTGGCTTTTTATGAGCAACCCCATTAAACTTCCAACACTGATCGGCGGAGCACTAATATTAGCGGGCATCGCCATTGCGGCGCGCGCCTAAGGACCCTCTGCACGAATCGATCGACAAGCAGCTTGTGCGGATCGGGATGAGATACAAGGCGAAAACCACAGGGATAGCCGTAGCTATCGCGAGGATTTTCAACGCTGTAGACCGCCCGAGTCCGCGCAAGCATGCGTCGATCTGATTTGTGCAGAGGGTCCCTAAAGTGGTTAACTAGTAGTCAAGCAGCCCATGAAAATTGCTGTCGCCATTCCCTGTTACAAGGTAACCCTACATGTGATGGGTGTCATCGCCGCCATTGGCCCAGAGGTCGAGGCCATTTATGCTGTTGATGACGCCTGCCCCAATCAGAGCGGTAAATTCATCGAAGAGCACAATATCGACCCACGTGTGCGCGTGCTCTACAACTCTGAAAACAGAGGCGTCGGTGGAGCGATCGTCACTGCCTACAAAGCTGCAATCGCCGACAAGATGGATATTGTCGTGAAGATCGACGGCGATGGGCAAATGAACCCCGCTCTGCTACCGCAGTTCGTGCGTCCTCTTCTGCGCAAACAAGCGGACTACACCAAAGGCAATCGATTCTTTCGTCCCGAGTCCGTGCAAAACATGCCTGCAGTGCGCTTGTTCGGTAACGCGGTACTGTCGTTTCTGACCAAGCTGAGTTGCGGTTACTGGAACAGCATGGATCCCACCAACGGCTATACGGCCATCCGCACCAATGTGCTGGAAGAGCTCCCACTCGACAAGCTCGAGCACCGCTACTTCTTCGAAACAGATATGCTGTTCCGCTTGAATACCGTACGTGCCGTGGTCAAAGACGTACCGATGGATTCGGTGTATGCCGACGAGGAGTCGAATCTCAAGATCGGCAAGATTCTGCCCGAGTTCCTTCGTAAACACCTCTCGCGACTGGGCCGTCGATATGTCTACAACTACCTAGTGCGCGACTTCAATGTAGGTACCGTCTACAGTCTGGTAGGAGTCCTGCTTGTACTTGGAGGCAGTCTATTTGGACTATTGCACTGGATATCCGGCAACGCGCACAACCAAACGGCATCCAGCGGGACCGTCATGCTTGCAGCGCTGCCAATCATCATTGGAATTCAATGCATCATCGCATTTATGCACTATGACGTGAGCAATGTACCGACGGAGCCACTGAGCATATCTCTTGACGATTTACAAGCGCCTGTTCGTCAGTCCACCAACACCGATCTCGATATTTGAACCTTGCAACTCTCCATGCGAGCTTCTTCGAATTTTCTCGCTTGTTTGCAGGCCGTATTTGCAACGTTCTTGATGGCATCGGCACAAGACTCACATGCACTAAATGCAGCTCCACCAAACACACCTAGCACGCCGTTCGTCATTGCACCAAGTTTTGTCGGGGAGTTTTTTTGTCCTAGAGCAATCGCCGACATTCGCGGGACATCAACACAGGCGCAGGCGGTCGAACTGTGTGGCAAGCATGGAGAAACCGGCTTCGCTGCCGTCAACGCACTACTTGACACACTAGAACCTGGAGGCCCGAAGGGCGATGTGCAGGTGGGTTTCACACTCACTCTGCAATTGCTTAGACTCTACAAAAAGACCGATTCCGGCTGGCAAATCGATGAAAACCACGTGAATGCGTCGCTGCAACTCATTCGCGAAATCAAACGACCGGTCGTTATCTATCTCGCTGCCGACCACTTCGACACTGTCGGCCCACTTGCCGAAGAGCTCGGCAAGGACCCACGCAACCTCATGTGGCTGAGCGACGGAATGCCTCCGCAGTTGGGCTATTTTGGCTACAAGATCTTGCCTTACACGTTGTCGACCGATCCGTCGATTCCGGTGAACAAATACCGTTACGCGGCGCTTGAATACATTGCCGGCAAGCTACGGACGCTGCCCAAAGAAGCGCAGGAACGTATCGTCGCGGTGAATCTGGTGGGTGAGCTGCATCACATGTTCCCAGACTTCGAGAACGGCATGGGTTTGAAGCAGGACGTACGCGTCACGGACTACAGCCCCGCGTCAGTCGCTGGATTCAAAACATGGCTGCGCGCCAAGTACGGAACGATGGAGGCGTTGTCCAAACGCACGAGTCTGCAATATGCGAGCTTTGACGAGGTTCCTGCACCGGCCAAAGACATCCGCAAGGATAAACTGCAAAGCTTTGGTGAACACTACGACGCTTATGCGGATGGCGTGCTTCCTATCGGCGGATGGCTGTGGGATCCCAAGCAAGCCATTAAGCGACTGGCCCTCTATATCGACGGCAAGCAGGCAGGCACAGTTAGTCAGCAATTGAATCGTCTAGATGTATACCGGGCTGTGGAGGAAATCACATCTGCCAATACTGGCTACCGCATCGACTATGACTACAGCGGTCTCAAGCCCGGCAAGCATCTAGCGCAAATCGTCGCGGTCTCAAATGACGATCACAAGTCGCTTCTGGGCGAACGAGAGTTCGTGGTGGTTCCGCGCAACCAGTCGGCCATCGGATCGCGCGCACCTAGGGGTCTTCGGAATCTACCCTCTGCCGAGAAGAGGCTGCCGAGCATCCGCACCTACATGGACATGCCAAAGCCTTTGCAGGACCTGTATTTCAATCCGCTGGCGCGCGATTGGAACGATTACCGCGCCACTCAGGTCTACAGTTTTCTTGAAGACTTCCACGCGCGCGCCCTGAAGGCAGGCATCCCGGCGGAAAAACTCTATTCCCACCAGATCGTGCCGAACGTGAACTCATCCTGGAACCAGCAGCTCTTCGCTGTCGACACGACACTGCGAGGCAACACGCCATGGAAGCAGGGACTCAACATGTACGGCGGCTCAACCGACAGCCCGTGGATGAAGTTCTTCATCGCCCAACGCAAGATCAGCGACTACGGGGTTCCCGAATTCAATCCCCAGCAATGGAAGCTCGATGGCGTGCATCTGGCCGCCATGAAGGCGCAGAAGGATAGCGGAGCACGGTTCATCTCGCCCTATTACTTCTCGGTGATCCCCCAGCGTTTCAAAGCCGCCACGGAACATGGCGTGAACCGCATGGAGCTGGGCCCCGACAATCCGAAGGACGGATCGGACAAGTTCTATCGGGCGATCATCGAATTCGCCAGACAGTGAGGAGGTCATCCGCAGGTTGCCCTCAGCTTGTGAAACCAGCCTCTATCATTGCCCACTATGCTCCCCCTCCCTCAATGGCCTCAGTCGGACCGAATTCCTCTGCACGGCATCTTCACCGACATCGACGACACCCTCACCACCGACGGAGCGATCACGCAAGACGCTCTTGACTCGCTTTCAGCGCTGAAGGCCGCTGGCCTGCATGTCATTCCCATCACCGGCCGCCCCATTGGCTGGAGCGAGCCTTTCGCTTCGACCTGGCCGGTGGATGCCATCGTGGCCGAGAATGGCTCCGTGGCGTTCCGGCATGACGATGCAGGCGCGCTGCAGAAGATCTATCAGCAGGACGCCACCACTCGCGCACGCAACTATGCGCGCATGCAGGAGGTCGCGCAGCAGATCGTGCGCGAGGTGCCCGGCGCTATGCTGGCGACCGATTCCGCAGGGCGCGAGACCGACATCGCGATTGATCACAGCGAGTTCACGCATCTGCCGCAAGCGGCCATCGACCAAGCTGTCGCCATCATGCGCGCCGCCGGTATGAACGCCACGGTGAGCAGCATCCACATCAATGGCTGGTTCGGCGATCACAACAAGTTGGAAGGCGCGCGCTGGATCGTGCGCGAGCTGTTCGGGCGCGATCTCGACAAGGAGCTGGATCATTGGGTCTATGTCGGTGATTCGACGAACGACCAGCTGATGTTCAAGACGTTCAAGAACAGCATCGGCGTGGCCAATGTGGCGCGCTTTGTTCCGCAGCTCAAGGATTTTCCGAAGTACATCACGCAAGGGGAACGCGGCGCCGGTTTCACCGAAGTGGCGAACATGTTGCTCGAACGCTGAACCTCCCGAAGGCTGCACGCGCAGCGTACAAAGAGAAAGAAAAAAAGGACATCGCGAAGATGTCCTTTTTTGCTTGTGAGCGCTGAAAAATCAGTGCTGCAGGATCTTGTTCAGGAATTCCTTGGTGCGCGGCTGGCGGGCATCGGGATTTCCGAAGAACTCGTCGCGCGAGCAGTCCTCGAGGATCTTGCCGCCGACGTCCATGAAGATCACGCGGCTTGAGACCTTGCGGGCGAAGCCCATTTCGTGGGTCACGCACATCATGGTCATGCCTTCGTTGGCAAGGCCGATCATCACGTCCAGCACTTCGCCGACCATTTCGGGGTCCAGCGCGGAAGTGGGTTCGTCGAACAGCATCACGATGGGGTCCATCGACAGCGCGCGAGCAATCGCCACGCGCTGCTGCTGACCGCCGGAGAGCTGGCCGGGGAACTTGTCCTTGTGCGCCGACAGGCCCACGCGGTCGAGCATCTTGAGGCCGCGCTTCTTGGCGTCGTCGGCGCTGCGGCCGAGCACCTTGATCTGCGCGATCGTCAGGTTCTCTGTCACCGAGAGGTGCGGGAACAGCTCGAAGTGCTGGAACACCATGCCCACGCGGCTGCGCAGCTTGGGCAGGTTGGTCTTGGGGTCGTGCACCGCCACGCCGTCGACGAAGATTTCGCCTTTCTGGAAGGGTTCCAGCGCGTTGATGGTCTTGATGAGCGTGGACTTGCCGGAGCCCGATGGTCCGCACACGACCACCACTTCGCCCTTCTGGATGTTGGTGGAGCAGTCCGTCAGCACCTGAAAGCTGCCGTACCACTTGGAAACGTTTTTGAGATCAATCATTTTTTGAATTCCTCAGATGGGAGCGACATGTCAGCGGATGATGGCGATCTTCTTGTGCAGGCGCTTGACGAACCACGAGAGCGCGTAGCAGAGCACGAAGTAGGTCACGGCAGCCGTCAGATACGACTCCACCGGACGGCCATAGTTCTTGCCCGCGATATCGAAGCCCTTGAGCATGTCATAGGCGCCGATGGCGTAGACCAGCGAGGTGTCCTGAAAGAGGATGATGGTCTGCGTGAGCAGCACCGGCAGCATGTTGCGGAAGGCCTGCGGCAGCACGACAAGGCGCATGTTCTGGCTGTAGGTCATGCCCACGGCCTGCCCTGCAAACACCTGTCCACGGGGAATGGACTGGATACCGGCGCGCATGATTTCGCTGAAGTAAGCGGCCTCGAACGCGATGAAGGTGACCACGGCGGAGGTTTCCGCGCCGATGGGTCTGCCGATGAGCATCGGCATCAGCAGGAAGAACCACAGGATCATCATCACCAACGGGATCGAACGCATGCCGTTGACGTAGATGGTAGCGGGCAGATCGAGCCACTTCTTGCCAGACAGGCGCATGAGCGCGAGCAGCGTGCCGAAGAAGATGCCGCCAATGGTGGCGATCACCGTCAGCATGACGCTGTACTTGAGACCCTTCCAGACATAGTTGGAGAACAGATCCCACGAGAAGAACGACCAGTCGAGAGCGAGATTCATATCAGTGACCTCCTCCGCTGGCTGCGATCATGCCCGGCACACGCGAGCGCTTTTCGATGAATGTCATGATGCGGTTCACCACGAAGGCCGAGAACACATAGAGCGCCGTGACCGCCAGATAGACTTCCACGCCGCGCGCGGTTTCTTCCTGCGCCTGCATGGCGAACATGGTGAGTTCAGCCACGGAAACGGCGAACGCCACCGAGGAGTTCTTGAACACGTTCATCGTCTCGCTGGTGAGCGGTGGAATGATGATGCGAAACGCCATGGGCAGCAGCACATAACGATAGGTCTGGAACGTGGTGAAGCCCACCGCCATACCCGCATAGCGCTGACCGCGCGGCAGGGCCTGAATGCCCGAGCGCACCTGTTCGGCGATACGCGCCGAGGTGAACAGGCCAATGGCGAAAACCACCAGAATGAAACCATCCACGCGCTTCAAGGCCGGGAAGATGGACGGGATCACGTGATACCAAACGAACACCTGTACCAGCAGCGGGATGTTGCGGAACAGCTCGACCCAGGCGTTGCCCAAACGAACGATCCACGGCCGATCCGGCAATGTGCGCAAGGTACCGATGAGCGAGCCCAGAATGAGCGCGATCAACAACGAAAGCAACGACACCGACACGGTCCAGCCCCAGGCAGACAGCATCCAGTCCAGATAAGTGGTGTCGCCATTTTTTCCAAAACAGCTTTGCCCGACCTCTTGGGTAATGGTGTCTTGACAGAACACCTGCCAATCCCAACTCATACGAGCACCTCTTTATTCTTCATGTATATAACCGTGGTGGATGTGTTGCACAGCAAAATTTGCACACACGATGTACACGATAGTACTTAACGATTCACAGCCAGCACGACTCAAAATAAAAGCGCCCCTTCTCCACGGGTCGAAGGGGCGCAACTCATCCCACAGGATTATTCAGGAAGCTTGTACTCTTCCATGGGCTTGTCGTTCGGAGCATCCCAAGCAGCCTTGGTAGCAGCCGACAGTGGCAGACCGATCTTCACGTTGTTCGGAGGAATCGGTTGCATGAACCACTTGTCATACAGCTTGGCCAGCGAACCGTCCTTGATCTGGCGTGCAATGGAATCGTCCACGGCCTTCTTGAAGGCAGCATCGTCCTTGCGCAGCATGCAGGCGATGGGCTCGACCGACAGCACTTCGCCGACGATCTTGTACTCGGCTGGTGCCTTGGACTTGGAGATGTTGGCGGCCAGAATCGAGCCGTCCATGATGAAGGCGTCGGCGCGACCGGTTTCCAGCATCAGGAAGGAATCGGCGTGGTCCTTGCCCATGACTTCCTTGAACGACAGGCCATCCGCCTTCTTGTTCTTGCGCAGGGTTTGCACGGACGTGGTGCCGGTCGTAGTCACCAGCGTCTTGCCGTTCAGGTCCTTGATGCCGGTGATGCCCGAGTTGGCCTTCACAGCGATGCGGATTTCTTCCACATAGGTGGTGTAGGCGAACGCGGCATCCTTCTGACGGGCCGTGTTGTTGGTGGTCGAGCCGCACTCGATGTCCACAGTGCCGTTCTGCACCAGCGGAATGCGGTTTTGCGAAGTCACGGGCTGATACTTGATTTCCATCTTGGCCAGACCCAGTTGTTTCTGAATGTCCTTGAGGACGTTCTCGCCCATTTCGGTATGGAAGCCGACGTACTTGCCGTTGCCCAGCGTATAGCCCAGGCCGGATGATTCACGCACGCCAAAAGTGACTGCGCCTGAAGACTTGATCTTCGCCAGTGTGTCATTGGCTTGCGCGAACGCAGTGCCTGCAGCCAGAATGGAAATGGCGGCGACCATCAAATGCTTCTTCATAGACTCTCCTTGCAAGTGAAGCGGAAAAATAACGAGGGTAATGAATACAACGGATCACAAGTCACGGTGCGATACCGAGAAAACGTAACATATTGTGCCCATCACTTCGCAAAACTATCTTCTGGGATTGCACCATCAACCGGGAAGCTGATCTGTAGGGTATTTCCAGAAGTCTCTCAATAAATAGCTGGTCGGCAGATCCAGCGAACGCTGCATCGGCGGAATCGGTTTGGTGAACCATTTGTCATATAGGGCGTTGATTTCGCCGCTCTTGATCATCCGGCGCATTTCGTCATCCACCAGTTTCTTGAACGCCAGATCGTCCTTGGGCAGCATGATGGCCAGCGGCTCCGTCGTCAAAAAACGGCCTACGAGCTTCACCGCCTTGGGATCCGTGCTGCTTGCGGCCAAGCCTGCGAGCAGCACATCGTCCATCACGAAGGCGTCCGCTTGGCCTTTTTGCACCATCTCGAACGCCGCTGCATGATCTGGTGCAGTCAAGATGGTCATTTGCAAGTACCGTGCCCGGTTGAGTTGCTCCAACGCCGCAAGTGGCGTAGTGCCTTTGGTGGAGACGACATTCTTCTTGGCCAGATCGTCGACCGAGTCGATCTTGCTGTCAGCCGCCACCAGAATGCGCGCGCCGGTGATGAAGTGGGCCATCGTGAAGCTCACGTCTTTGCGGCGCGTGGCGTTGTTGGTGGTCGATCCGCACTCCAGATCCGCCTTGCCAGACTTGACCATCTCCACGCGATTGGCGGGAGTCACCTGCATCAACTGCACTGGCATGTCCTTCGCCCCAGTCTGCTTGCGCACCTGCTCGGCGATGCGCAGGCACAGCTCCAGTGCATAGCCCACGGGCTTGCCTTCCTGCACATAAGAGAAAGGGATCGAGGCCTCGCGGTGGGCAATCACCAACGGAGCGCCCTTGGCGATGCGGTCCAGCACACCTTCGGCCTGCGCGGTGATCGAAGTGGAAAGCGCAAAAAGAACACCCAGGCATGCAAATGCCCGGCGGAGAGTGATTCTCATGATCTGTCTGCGCTCCTTGATTGCGAGAACGGGGCAGTGCATGGGCCTTCGAGCGGGGTATTGCTCACACGGCGGAAACACAGACTGCCCAACGAAGACAAGCAGTCGTTGTGTGACTGATGTCAAAATTTTTCAGCGAATGTATCGATCTGAATCGTTGAGCGCCAATGCTAATTGCTGCTGCAAACTATGCAATCAAATCATGGAATGTCCACATTGACGCGTGCACATTCAATCTTCGACATGCGCAACGTCCGTTTGTGACTGTAGATAGGTCCAAAGCGACTGAGCGAGCGTGTTTCCTACGTCCTTCGCGTTCGGTTTTTCCCGATACGCGCGCACTTCCATGGCCACCTGCAGATGGGCTGCGTCGGCCGGCGCAGCACTTACCAGCTTGCCCGCACGCAGTTCCTTTTTCACCGCGCTGTGCGGCAGAAACGCCACACCATGGCCCTCCAGGGCCATGGCCTTCAGGCCTTCGGCCATGTCGGTTTCATACACGCGGTCCAGATGGATGGTGGTAGCGGCTTCCTTCAAGATCAGATCGGTCACGCGGCTCAGGTAGGCGCCCGGCGCGTAGCCCAGGTACGGCAGCGGGTGCCCTGGCTTGCCCGGCAGGCAGAACAACGGCTTGCCATCGGCGTCGGGCTTGCAATATGGCGCGAGATTTTCCTGACCGAGGCTCACCATCTCGTAACGATCAGCGTCAAGCTGAATCGGCTGCGATGGATGAAAGTAGGCGATCAGCACATCGCTGCCGCCTTCAACCAGACGCATCACCGCGTCATGCACGTTGAGCGCGAGCAGCCGCGTCTTCAGTGGCCCGAACTCTGTGCGCAGCTTGGTCAGCCACGCAGGGAAGAACGTGAAAGCCAGCGTGTGAGGCACTGCGAACACGATCATGTCCTTGCCGGTGGATGTATGTGCACGCAGCATGGCCCGGGTGTTCTGCAGCGCCTGCAGCATCTCGAGCGCTTGGTCGTAAAGCGTCTTGCCTGCACTGGTCAGCCGCGTCGGATACGAGCTGCGATCCACCAGATCGGTGCCCGCCCAGGCTTCCAATGCCTGAATGCGGCGCGAAAACGCGGGTTGCGTCACATGGCGCAGTTGTGCCGAACGGCTGAAGCTGCGGGTTTCTGCGAGGCTGACAAAGTCCTCAAGCCACTTGGTTTCCATGACGGGCATTATCCGCGTCCGCCCAGCTGCAAAGGTCTTCCGCGCTCGCGAGCTGGCAATCTTCGATGGTGCAATGCAGCAATTTTTTTGTCATCGAACTCGGGGAACACCCCGACATTCCCCCGAGAGCTTAGGGGGCAAAATGAAATTCACTCGGGCGCATGACGCTGCCTCTCTCATGCACCACATGGTCGGGCAAGGCGTTGGCATCCATCCGTTCGTTGAATCTTTGCTCCCGCCGTTTCAGATGTCCTCCAAACCTCCCTCCGAGTCGGATCCACAGGCCGCTTCGGACACCGCACTCTCCTCCTCCCCATCCTCCCCCGACGAACCCCGGTCCCTTTGCATCGAAGACTGGCTCACTGTCATCGTGATGGCGGCCCTCGCCCTGATCACCTTTGCCAATGTGATCGTGCGCTACTTCACCAGTTCGTCGTTCGCGTGGACCGAAGAGATCTCGGTGTTCCTCATGATCGTGCTCGCGCTCGTGGCGGGCTCGGCTGCCGTCGCGCGTGACCGCCATATCCGCATCGAGTTCTTCTCGGAGAGCGGCTCGGCCCACCGCCGCCGCAAGCTCGCACAGCTCGGCGCGGTGCTGGTTGCTGTGCTGTTCACGTTGATCGCCGTGCTCAGCATCCGCACGCTCTGGGACGACTACCGTTTCGAGGAAACCTCGCCGGGCATTGGCGTACCGGTCTGGTGGTACACGATGTGGCTGCCGATTCTGTCCATCGCCATTGCGCTGCGCGCTGTTGGACTGTTCATCCGCCGCTCGCGCCAGTCGGACCTGGAATACCTCACCGACACGACAGAGTCCGGTGACGCCCCGGCAGGAGGCCAACAGCCATGATTGCCACCCTGCTGTTTGTTGCCTTCATCGTGCTGATGCTGGTGGGCGTGCCCATCGGCGCGGCCTTGGGTCTCGCGGGTGCGGCCGCGATTGCGCTCGCGAATCAAGAGACTCAGTGGTTCGGCCTGCTCGCTGTGCCGCAGAACTTCTATGCAGGTCTGGGCAAATATCCGCTGCTGGCGATTCCGATGTTCGTGCTCGTCGGCTCGATCTTCGACCGCTCCGGCGTCGCTCTGCGGCTGGTGAATTTCGCAGTGGCCATCGTCGGACGCGGGCCGGGCATGCTGCCGCTGGTGGCCATTTCGGTGGCAATGTTTCTGGGTGGCATCTCGGGCTCGGGCCCGGCGAACGCCGCCGCCGTTGGCGCAGTGATGATCGCTGCGATGAACCGTGCCGGTTATCCCGCGAGCTTCTCGGCCTCGGTCGTGGGCGCTGCGGCGGCCACCGACATTCTGATTCCGCCCTCGGTCGCATTCATCATCTACTCGGTGCTTGTGCCCGGCGCCTCGGTGCCCGCGCTGTTCGCCGCAGGCATGGTGCCCGGCGTGCTTGCAGGCATTGCGCTGATCTTCCCCGCCGTGTGGATGGCGCGCAAACACAAAATGGGCCACCTCGAATCATCGCTGCCGCGCCCGGCATTCTGGAAGAGCCTGCGCGAGGCCTCATGGGGCCTTGCCGCGCCAGTGGTGATTCTGGGTGGCATGCGCGCGGGCTGGTTCACACCGACCGAAGCGGCCGTGGTCGCCGTGTTCTACGGACTGTTCGTCGGCATGGTCATCTACCGCACGATCAAGGTGCGCGATCTGTTCATCATCCTGCGGGAAGCGGGCGAGCTCTCCGCCGTGATCCTGCTCGTGGTCTCGCTCGCGGGCATCTTCGCCTTCTCGCTCTCGACGCTCGGCGTGATCGATCCGGTTGCCAATGCCATCGTGCACTCGGGCCTCGGCGAGTACGGCGTGCTGGCCCTGCTGATTCTGTTGCTCATCACCGTCGGCATGTTCCTCGACGGCGTGTCGATCTTCCTGATCTTCGTGCCGCTGCTGCTGCCCGTGATGAACCACTACAACTGGGACCCTGTATGGTTCGGGGTGATCCTGACGCTCAAGGTTGCGCTCGGCCAGTTCACACCTCCGCTTGCCGTGAACCTGATGGTGTCGTGCCGCATCGCCAATGTGCGCATGGAGTCGACCGTGCGCTGGGTCGGGCCCATGCTGCTGGCCATGTTCCTGGTGATGATCGCGGTGATCGCGTTCCCGCAACTGGCGCTGTGGCTGCCCAAATATCTGGGTTACTGAACGAGTTGTTGATCGAATTTCCAAACGGTTTTTTCTGCCCATCCAACGAGGAGACAAACGCATGAAGCTTCGCACTTTCCTGACCGCCACGGCCGCAGCCGCCGCAGCGCTGGCACTCTCGCCTTCCGTGGCGCTCGCGCAGCAAAACTACAAGAGCGAGTACCGCCTGTCGCTGGTGCTCGGCCCGCCATCGCCCTGGGGCATGGCCGGCCAGATCTGGGCCGACCTCGTGAAGGAACGCACCAAGGGCCGCATCAACATCAAGCTCTACCCCGGCGTCTCGCTGATCCAAGGCGACCAAACGCGTGAATTCAGCGCGCTGCGTCAGGGCGTGATCGACATGGCTGTTGGCTCGACCATCAACTGGTCGCCGCAGGTGAAGTCGCTGAATCTGTTCTCGCTGCCATTTCTGATGCCCGACTACGCTGCCGTCGATGCGCTCACGCAGGGCGAGGTCGGCCAGGAAGTCTTCAAGACGCTTGAAAAATCCGGCGTGATGCCGCTCGCCTGGGGCGAGAACGGCTACCGCGAGCTGACCAACTCCAAGCATGCCATCAGCAAACCCGAAGACCTCAAGGGCATGAAGATCCGCGTCGTCGGCTCGCCGATCTTCACCGACATGTTCACCGCCATGGGCGCCAATCCCACGCAGATGAGTTGGGCCGACGCGCAGCCCGCGCTCTCCAGCGGCGCGGTCGATGGGCAGGAAAATCCGCTCTTCATGTTCACGATCCTGAAGCTGCACACTGTTGGCCAGAAGTTCGTGACGACCTGGGGGTACATGGCCGATCCGTTGGTATTCGTGGTCAACAAGGACATCTGGGCAAGCTGGAGCAAGGCCGATCAGGACATCGTGCGCCAGGCCGCCATCGATGCAGGCAAGCAGGAAATCGGCATCGCCCGCAAGGGTTTGGTCGAGCCCGGCAAGCCACTGCTGAAAGACATCGCGGGCATGGGCGTGACGGTCACGCAGCTCACGCCCGAGCAACGCGCCGCGTTCGTGAAGGTCACCCGCCCGGTCTATGAGAAGTGGAAGCCGACCATCGGTACCAACCTCGTGGACATGGCGGAAAAGGCCATCGCCGCACGTCCTAAGCCCTGACACCGGAATCGCCGGGGCGCCCGTCCTTATCGAAAACCGCGCATCACAGCAGCACTGGATGCGCGTTTTTTTTCGAGTCCACGTTTTTCAACACGTCATGACCGACCTGCTCTCTCTCTACCGCACCATGGTGCGCATCCGTGCCTTTGAAGACGCCGCCGAAGCCGCAAGCCAAGGCGGCGTCACCTGGGGCGGTGCCGCAACCGACAAGGCCGCCGAAGTGCGCGTCAAAGGCCCCCTGCATCTGTCCACCGGACAGGAGGCCGTCGCCACCGGCGTCTGCGCCCATCTCACGCCCGAAGACCTGCTCACCTCCACCCACCGCGGCCACGGCCACACGCTGGCCAAGGGTGCGGACGCAACCAAGATGATGTGTGAGCTCTTCGGCCGCGCAACCGGCTACAACGGCGGCAAGGGTGGCTCCATGCACATCGCCGATTTTTCGGTGGGCATGCTGGGTGCGAACGGCGTGGTGACCGCCGGGCTGCCGATTGCCGTGGGCGCGGCGCACGCGCTCAAGATCCGCAAGACAGGCGCCATTGCCGTGAGTTTTTTCGGCGATGGCGCGATCAATCGCGGCCCGTTTCTCGAAGCGCTGAACTGGGCACAGGTCTACCAGTTACCCGTGCTCTTCGTCTGCGAGGACAACCAGATTTCTGCCACCACCCAATCCGCGCCGATGACCGCAGGCAGCAACGCCGCAAGCGCGCGAGCCGAGTCCATGGGCATCGGTGCAACGCGTGTGGATGGCAACGACGTTGAGGCCGTGAGCGCCGCCGCTGAAACACTGATCACGCAAATCCGCGCAGGCTCGGGCCCAAGGCTGCTGCATGCGATCACGTATCGCCAAAAAGGCCATGTGTCGGTTGACCCGGCCACTTACCGCGACCCAGCTGAGGTGGCCGCGGCACTTAGAAATGATCCCATCGCACGTGCCCGCGCACTGCTGATGCAGCGCGGTCTGGGCGATCAGGCCGCACACATCGAGACTGAAGCGAAGGCCGAGATCGACGCAGCGCTCGCCACTGCCAGCGCCGCCCCATGGCCCGACAGATCGGCCGCCTACACTGACATCATGACCACCGGCAAAGGAGTCTTTGCATGACCGACTTTGCAACATCCACACCAACCCAGCCCAGCGTGACCACGATGAGCTACGCGCAGGCTGCAGCGACGGCACTGGAGGAGGCAATGCGCGCCGACCAGCACGTGGTCGCAATGGGCGAGGACCTCGGGCGCGGCGGCGTGTTCGGCCAGTACCGCACGGCGGGCGGCAAAAATCTGGTCGATGTGTTCGGCTGTGAGCGCGTGATCGACACGCCTATTTCCGAGGCCACCATCATGGGCGCTGGCGTAGGCATGGCGCTCGCGGGGCTGCGCCCTGTCGTCGAAATGCGCGTGGCCGACTTCGCGCTCTGCGCCATCGACGAGTTGGTGAATCAGGCCGCGAAGAACCGCTACATGTTCGGCGGACAGGGCCGCGTGCCGCTGGTGGCGCGCTTACCCATCGGCATCTGGACGGCCTCTGCCGCGCAGCACTCGCAGTCGTTTGAAGCATGGTTTGCGCATGTGCCGGGGCTGGTGGTGGTCGCGCCGTCGACACCTCAGGACAACTACGGCCTGCTGCTGAACAGGAGTGAGATAAACCACAGGCCTCAGGTGAGATAAATCCGAAACTTAGTGGAACCGTCCGAACAATATCGAAACGTATTCTGCAACTCCCTTTCCTGTGGTGAAAGTACTCGGGCCGCTGGCAATTTGGAGCATTTCAGAACGGGATTTCAGGTTCACTCACCATCATCAGTTGCGCCATGGGACGATCACAGATCACCTTCCCGCTGATGCTGACGTGGGTGGGAACACGAATTGTAGTTGCAGCGGTCATGATCTCGAAGACTGCGAAGCGTCTACCAGGGTGAGCTGCGGCGAGGCGTAGCGCCTCCGCTTCAGCCACCTCGCGGTTTGGGTGCAAGACGGTCGGTTGGTTGCTCGGCTCGATTCGGCGACAACCTTTGAACGGTAGCCAGTACTCCGCGCAAGCAATATCCAAAATAAGGCAGGGATTGCTCATGGTTGGTCCTCACATTTGTCGCTGCATCCACTCCAGCGTTCGCTCCACGATCTCGTTGCGGTCTTCGTCCGATAGTCCCAGATATGGGCGGGCCGGAATGGTCACCGACTTGGCCACGTGACCGTTGAAGCGTAGAAACTTCCCTTTCGTCGGTGTGATCGTGGCACCGAACTGGTGGACGGCCGAGTAAATCAGGTTGCTGCCGATCTCGACCGACTTGCCGTTTACCACCTGACTCACCAGCTGGCCACGGAGGAATCCGCGTAGCGTCAGGACTCGGTTCTTGTTCTGGCTCTTCTCTTTTTTGTACCAGGGTTGCAGTGCTGCCCATGCTGTGCCATCGGGTGCGGTCTGACTTTTGAACCGTTCGCGGGTAGTGCGCAGCCCATACTCACCCAGCTCCGCCAGCAGCGATGCGGGCCGCTCGATGGATCCAAGCAGGCCGCGCAGGCTGGCTGTGGCGGTGGTGGCGTCGAAATCGACATAAAAGCGTGCTCCGGCCATCATTGCCCTCCGGATTTGTATGCGCGCCAGCTGTCGCTGCCAGGTGCGTATTCGAATCCCGGATCAATGCCACTCGGAACGCGCACGACTCGCGGTCCAGTGGGACTGTTCTTGCCTATCTCGCGATCCACCCACTCGACCTTCGGGGCTTCGTCGGGCCCGGATTTGCCCAATTGCTTCAGGTCTCGTGGCCAAAGGCCGATCACCTTGCACTGACATCCCCAGCCATTGGGCGGATAGTGGGTGCGCCACCACGGATCGTCACGTGCCAGCACCTTCCCGTCCCACATTACATGCTGGTGGCGTGGGTTTTCCACCCAATCACTGTGTTCGTAGCGCCAAAAAGGAGCCGCCTGCAGCTGATCCCAGCGACCAGCGGCATAGCTGGTGTTCAGATTCGTCTCGTAGATCACACGGGTTCGCCAGTCGCGCCCGCCGTTGTAGTCCCAACCGTATTTGGCGACGATGTTGTCAAAACTCTGGCGGAACGTCTCGAGCGTCGCGCCTTCCACGATGGCTTGAGTCACGGCTTCGCGAAAGTCTGCAACCATTGCGTCCAAGTTTGCACCGGCCACAGTGAACGCCCATTCGTGCTCGGCCGCGTAGATGTCCGTCCAGGCCTCGGTAGGCACATTGAGCTTGCGCCGAAAGAAATCGATCATTTCCTTGAACGGCAGACTGCCATACGCCGCATCAGCCATTGGCGGCCTCCTGCATCACCTCGTAGCGTCCCGCCAGCTGCGCGGCGGCCAAGGCCAAGGCCATCGCTGCGGCGTAGTCGTCCAGCGACATATCAGGCCTGAGCGCTTCCAATCCGTCCCGGATGTCTTCCAGGCTGTTTGCGTTGGCCACAATCTCTCGGATCTGCTCCACCCACGCGGCCGCAGGGGCTCGCATCTGCGCCGCCAACTGTTGTGCCATCAATCGGGGCGGGTGCGGCTTCGCCGGGGGCGGCACTTGGCCAGACAGAGCTGCAGCCTGTTCCGCGAGGCCGGGAGGCAATGTAGCTCCGGCTTCGATGGTCTGCAGGACAGCCTCGCCCTTGTCTGGCTGCGGAATGCCAAGGCGCTCTTGAGCCCACTGCACCGGAATCTGCATGCCGATTTTCACGAGCTTGGGCAGCGCCTCGGAAAACGCCGTCAAGTCCTCCGTATCACCCACGTCGAGGCAGAAAACGGGGGCGCGACGAATCCCATCTGGTGCAAGACCATTCAGCACGGCCATTGGGAAGAGCAGATCACGCGTCACGGTGCTGCAGACTTGCCGGATATCACTGTCACGCAGGTCCTTGCGCACCTCGTTGTGGACGTTGCCAAGGGCATTAGTGCTGCTTTTTCCATCCGCGCCGCTGGTGAGCGTGCCGCCCAAAATGACCTTGGATTGAGTGCGCTCGCACCAGTTCATCATCAGCTCGAACGCGGCAGGATCGCCGGTCGCGGCGTCCAAAAAATCCAGCTCCATGCCCGAAGGGATGATGCCTGCCGCATTGCGACCAATACCGGCGAGCGCACGCAGCAGCGTCATCTTCTCCTTCTCACTGGCCCCGGTGGAGTACTTGCCGATTCGGACAGGGATTCCATAGATTTCCAGGAACTCGGCCAGATCGCCGACGCTGTAGTTCTTGAACAAATAGGGCCACACGAGCTGACGAAACATGGCAGTGCGTTCGATGTAGCCGCTCTTGGCTTTGTGGACGTGGGTGATCCAGCCGAACTGCTGCAGCGGCTCTCCAATGCTGCCGTCTTCTGCCGTCGTGTTGGTACGCAGGCGAAGCTCTTGGCGATAGCCACGATGCACGCCAAACCAGCTCTGCGGGCGGTGCGTGATGGTCTTTGGCACCCAGTACTTACCAGGTTTGTGCCACTCGATTTCACAACAGGCAAAGCCTTTGCCGATCGCATCCGTGATGTCGAACAGCACGTCTTCGAAGTCCGGGATTTCAGCCAGCAGTTCAGACAGCTGAGCTGCTGCTTTCGCCTCCTTTGCGGAAGCGTTGTCCGGTGGGGTCACGCTCCAATTGACCAACAGCGCGCGGCGGCGCTTGCCCAGTTCAGCAGCAATATGACCATCCTTTTCTTCCATGTCCTCATACAAGTCGAACTGCGCCTGCAGCTGTCCTTGCTCTGCCTGATCGAGGATGGATGCCAGCTTGGATGGCGTGAGCCCGCGTGTCGGATGCGTTTGCATCTCACGCTGAAGGTGAGACAAATGCGAGGTTTGTGGCGTGGCCAGAATCTCGTTGCTGATTGGCCGACCGTCCGGCCCCAAAATTTGTGCCATGTTTCCTCCTTACCAGCCGCTGTGCTCTGGCACTTCAAAATCCAAGTCATCGTGCCCGCTGCGCGTGTTGTCAAACCCGCGTGAGTGCGAGGGCACGGGGATGTAATCGATCACCGCATTGAGGTTCAGGGTCGCAAACCATCCCAACACAAGCATCACGGCGCTGTCGCCGTGGCGGAAAAGGTCAGGGTCTTTCACGTCACTGCGCCGAACCTTGCTCACCATGGCCACGCCATCAACTTCTTCGATGGCTCGCAAGTCCTGCGCAATGTTGGGGTCTGCGGGAATCTCGATCATTCCGTCTTCGAACCCCTGAACCAGCTTCGGCATCCATGTGCCATACCACGCACGGTTCAGCTTGATCTGGTGCACGTGGTTGTGACCGAACTTGTCGGCCGTCTCTTCTGCGAGCGGCTCACCTGAGCCGGTTGCATCCATCGCGCCGCCACACCGACGTGGCAAGCGTTCGATCGCATACCAAGTGATTTGGCGCTGCTGCGCATAGGGCACTTTGTGCATTTCAACCGACAGGGCAAGTCGGCGGCGCATACCTGCACCCAGTGATATCGCACCCCAACTGGAGAAGTCACGATGCCGCGCATAGTCATGCGAAAACACATGCCGTTCTTTCGGATCGAGCTTGGCCAATTCGGGCTCAAGGTAGCGATCAATCCAATCCGCCACCCACGCCTCGCGCTCTGCTGGAGACTTGAGCACGAAATCCTCATCAAGCGTCAGACGCAACACTTTCTCAGGAGGCAGCACCATCGCCTGTTCGATCCAGACACCGGGCAGGCAAACACCGTTGCCATCGCGGGGGATCGCATCCAGCTCTTCGCGCATCGCCGCTTTACGCACGCCGTAGCCATTGCGGATCTTGCTGTACCAAGCCTTTTTGCCTTCCGCAGTGGCTTTGGTGCCTTTCATCATGCAAACGCGCTCATACAAGCCGTTGGCGACCGCATCGTCGAACGTCACTGTCACCACTTGGGCGTCTGCACCGTAGCGCCCAGCCTCGATGTCACGGCAGAACTGGGCAAACGGATTGTTCTTGCCGTTGTGTGAACTGATCACAGTGATCTGACCACCCCAGATCAGCAGAGCGGTCGCCGCGTCGAGAACGCCTTGCACATCAGGATGGAACGCGGCCTCATCGATGACCACATGACCTTGCAATCCGCGAATGTTGGCAGGACGACTGGACAGCGCACAGACTTGAAATCCGCTTGCGAAGCGGATTCTGTAGGCTGTGATGTTTTTGGTCTTGCCGCTCTCGTCCTGATCTTCAAACAGGAACTCTTCAACGCCCGAAACACCTTGCCCTTGGGCCTGAGCGATGACGCGGGCAAACTTTGCGCAGTAGCCAATCGCCTCCAAGCCTTTTTCTTTGGTGTCACCGATGTAGAAGACGTTGTCACCGCCCGCGCTCTTGCGTGCGGCCGCCACAAGCGTCTTGTTCAACATGGTTCCAAAGGTGATTCCGGTGCGTCGCCCCTTGGGAACCGCAATGATTGCTGCGTCGATCGCCGCGACCTGACGCTGATGCAGCATCAATACGCCATCGGCCAGAGGGTCAAAGCCCTCTGGAATAGCGCGCACGCTGGCGGGCAAGTCTTCCCATTCCAGCGTGCGCAGAGTTGAGGCAAGCGGCTTGATGATGTTCATTGGCCGATTCCCAAGAACTTGCGTCGCCAGAAGTCCACTTGGGCCTCATCCATGCCTTGGGCCTTGGCTACCTCCTGAAGGCTTTCCTCTTGTTGGGCAAGCAGCTTGCGACGGCCAGCGGCTTCTGCTGCTTCGCGCTCTTCGATGCTCATCGTGCGGGCCTGCATTACGGCACGCGCTGCCCGAGCCAGCTCCGACACTTCTTTGATGCTGATCTTGTCGTTGCTGTGGGCGTTGAGCGCCGCATTCGTCGCCAGCGTTGTGACAGCTTGCGCAAGCAACGCCCCGGCCTTGTCGCCGACACCCTCACCGAGTTCATCCACGAGCACGCCAGCGGCCGTCTCGATTTCACGCATACGGCCAACCATCTCTTCGAAGCCCGCTTGGTAGCGATAGATTCCGCTGCGGCTAACATCTTCTTCGGGAAACTTGGCTCGCATTTCAGCGAGAAGCTCATTGAGGGTGAGCCGGTCTTCCCGCATCAGCTTCTCAAGATGCTTGCGCGCCTCTGGTGCCATTCGAGACACTTTTGACTTGCGGCCCATGTCAGGCTCCTGGGCGCTTGACGCCCGGGGTCGTGATACGGCCTGCAGCGACATCTGCGCCGCGTGTCGTGAGGGTGGCGATGTAGACGGACTCCACGATCTCGTTGGTGACAAGACCTTGCTCCTGCAGAAACGTCAGATCGGTCTTGATTTGGTCCGAGCTGGGATCGTGTCCCCACTTCGACAGCAACGTCTGCAGCAAAAACGAGTTGGTGCGGTATGCGGGCAACTCGGTGAGGACTCGCAGGATTACGAGGCGGCGGTCTTCCGCCATGAAGGTAGAGAACTGGTTCATTTCTTGTGCAACAAGTAGTCTTCAACTCGGTTCACGCTGTGGGCAAGCGGCTCAATGCGCGCACCCACGGCCTCAATGCTTCCTCGCATTCGCTCCACAGTGGCAACCAGCTCATGCAGCTGCTGCTGGCTGGGCACCTGTGCCATTTGGGCTTCGAGGGTGGTGATGCGGGTGCGCAGCTCCAGCAGCTCCGCGCCGCTCGCAGATTGGCGGCCAACAAACCATGCATAGATCCCGATGGCGGTTAGCATCAACCAGCGGACCGCCTCAAAGCTGTAGGTCATGTCTGTGAAACTCATTGAAGGCCCCATCGTTTCTTTGTTCTTTCGTATACAGCCATGCATGACACACAGCGCTCGCAACCGGGAACCGCCTTGCGTCGTTTCTCGGGGATGTCGTCGCCGCACTCAATACAAAACAGCGCTGAGTCGGCTGCTGTCTTTCCGTCGATCCCGGCGCGCAAGGCTTGGTCCCGCAGAGCATCTGCGCGGATTTGTTCTTCGCGATCACAAGCATCATCAATGTGGTCAGTCACCGGAGCGTCTCCTGCTCATCCCACTTGATGCGCTCTGCAGTTTTGCCTGCGCAAATTGCGTAGAGGTCGTACATCTCTTTGAGCGCCTTCGCGACGGGATCGACATCACCGCCCTGTGGAGCCAGAGGTGGCTCCGGGCACTGCACTTGATACTCCGCCAGACGCGGCTTCTGCGGCCCGGTCGCGGGCGGCGGAGAGTTCGCGCATGACGCCAGGAGGAAACACGCAGCCAGCGCGGCTGTCCGCCGTAGAGTTGAGTTCATGGGTAAGTACCTCGGAGGTCTGCTGGTTGGCCTTCTTGCGCAACTGGATCGTGGCGCGCAGTGCTTGATTGGCTGCTGTCGATCGCTTCACCAGATCGTCATGTGTAGAGAGTTGATCGCCCAGTTGCTTCACGGCCTTGGCGTTGTAGTCCGCCACCTGTGACGCTTTTCCTTCGGAATGCCCGTAGCCGTAGCCACCAACGCCCGCTGCAATCACGGCCAAGACGAATCCCAATGCAATGGCAGATCGACTCATAGTCCCGGTCCCCATGACGCATAGCGCGGTTGATGCACGTTCAAAATGCGTGCTGGGTATTGAAGGTTTTCTTTGCAGTGGACGGCCGCACGCCGCGCCTTGCCGCACGCGGCGTCCACATCCTCACGACTGGGCTGCGCGATCCCGGAAATCGCCGCCTCTTTCTGCCAGTGGCCAAGACCACCGTTGTAGGCGCGCAAGGTGACCCACATACGATCTCGCGATCTATATCTGGTCGGCGTGCGCTCGAACAGCCATTGGTCGTAGACAACCAATGCACGAAGTGCCCACGCGGGATTGAACGGTTCAGCTGTGGCCAGCTCGGGATCGATCGTGGCGATCCATTCCGTGGTTTTAGGCATGAACTGCGCCATGCCTTGTGCGCCGACGCGGGAAACTGCATTCGGCTTCCAGACGCTCTCCTGGTGGACCTGTGCAGCGAACACGGCGACTGGCGCATCCATGCCCCAGACTACACGCGACGTGCGAATCAGCAGTGCCCGATATGGCAGAGCTGCAGCTGGCGCTGCAGGTGCGCCGGTTGCCACCATGGCGAGGGTGTCGGGTGCAACAGATGGCTGCGATGGCTCCTGCGGCTTCTGTGCTTGCTGGGCAGTGCCTGCAAGTTGATGCGTAGCATGCCAAGCCACGCCTGCGGCAAGCGCCAGCGCAACTCCGATGATGATGGCGCGGCTCATTACAGGCCCGCCGCAACACCGATCACCACGCACCCGACGATGATGGCGCGCCGGATCTGGGCAACGCAGAACGCGGTGATGTATTCAGGCTTGGCGACGGGATAGTCCACGTCACCTTCGGGTTCGTCAGTGCCGTGGCGCCAGTCGCGGTACAGGTATGAGTCCGGCCGCGCATAGGGGAACAGCGCACGGTCGAGCCAGTATCCGATCACGGCGGCCAAGGCGATCAGCGATGCCTTGTAGAGCACCACCGGCAATTGCACCGGCGATAGCCAAGCGATCAGCGCGAGCAGCACGACCGCCAAGATGGCAAACAACGAATTGCGCGGAGCGCGCAGCCAGATGGGGATGGATTTGAGCGTCATGCACAGCACAATGCCGCGCATGCTCGAGAGGGGCTAAGTAAAACGTTTTACTTATTGGTTTGGTGTCACGTTAGAGATCATGAAGTCATGAAACGTTCAGCCCGACGGCCGCCGCGCCAGTGCTGATGAAAGCAACCCAAACGACTTCACTCACGCGAACTACCTTTTTCCATTTCTGGGGGCCTTAACTGGCCCTCTACGGATTTCAAATGACTTCGAATCTCGCGCGCGCGACCAATAAACATCGCGTGTGCATCGCCAAGCGCTTCGTTGTAACCGGCCTGCCAGACCTCCCAAAATGCGTTCTCGAGGTACTCTTTCATACCTGCCATATCGTCAGTCAATGGTGGCTTCTCAAGCTGCGGATTGGGCTGACGCATCCACCTGCGAAATTTGACATATTGCCGGGTTTTTTTGTCGGGCATGACATCTCCTTGTTCGATACTTTACGGCCTCGCATCGATGTGCAAGGGAATGAATCACTGCGAGTCGCTGCATTGCGCAGCAGTGACCTCGCGCTCAAACTGAGGTATCAATTTTGGGCGCTCCACCAAGGTATAAACCATTGAAGTCACTTCTTCTTTGGCTGCAAATTGCAGCACTGCCTCATTGGACTTACCGATCAATCTGTCTAGCGTTCCTTTGGCTTGATTCAAGCACGAAGGAACGTCCATAGCCTCGACTTCTCTTTTGAGTGCTTGAAGATTGGCGATGGGCATCGCAAGCGCAATTCGTGATGTCGAAAATGCAAGTCGTTCAGCATCTGCCCACCGACGATACAAGGCCAAAAGTGGTGCCGCGTCCGAAGCTCCTTTTAGTGAGACATTGGGTTGAACATTTGGCCTTTCTGCAGAATTTTGGCTCTGCAGAATGTTCCCCTCACGCGTTTTTATGGACTCGGATTTTTTGAACCCATTGTCGCAAACGATGTCCTGAAACGTCACACGCCCGTCCGCAAGCGTGCATTTGTATACCGCCCAAGTTGGTGTCGCCGAAAGTAGCCCTATCACAAGGGCCAACCGCATCTTCAAAACTAGCCTCACGTCCCTCTCTCCTCAAGCAAATATTCAATGTGTTGTAGACCTATTTCCTGATCGCAAATCACCCTTCTGAGTCGTCTTGATACATTGAGTCGAAACGATGTAGTAATTGTTGACCGTCGTGTGATGAACATCGCCGTAAACCGCGCCGATCTGAAGATTGCAGCCCCCGGAATTTTCCATTCGCTGGCTTGGCAAGATTCCTTTGATCCATTTCAGTGTCTCCCTCAAACTCACCGTTTGCTCCTCAGCGATGCAGGCATGGAACCCAATTTCTACGATTTGCGCCGCGAAGTCTTACTAGGTGCTGACGGCGGGTTGTATGTGCCGCTGATCGAGCCAATCATGGTGTGACTGCCTCCGCCGTGATTTTGCATGACTTGGCTGGCAGGTGTTGCGGCCCCCAAAAGGGCTCCTATCGCGGCTCGACGAACTGTGGGAGATGCCGCGCGAAAATACTCAAGCAATACCGTTTCCTCGGGCGATTGAGCACGAGCGCCTTTGGACCTATCTGAAGGTAAACCGGTAAGTATGTAGCCGACATCCGCATCTATGGCTGCATACCGCGAGAGCGCTTCAGCTCCCGGCAACGAGGCTCCCCCCTCCCAATTGATTACAGACCGCTTGGTCGCCCCAACTTTCTCTGCAACAGCTTCTTGCGTAAGACCAAGTCTCTTTCGCTCATCTTGCAGTCGTTCTGAAATTCCCATTTATTTCACCTTTACCTATTGCAAAGTGAAAAAAGTTTCACCACAATATGCCTCAACACGGCAAGAACTGCCGACACCTAAACAAGTTGAGTGAAAGGGTATCAGAACATGCACCCAGAAGAAATAAAAGCTGCCTTGCGCATGAAGGGCGTGACGCTTACCGCCTTGGGCGAGTCAGCGGGCGTTTCTCGATCGATGGTTACGCATGTGATTCACGGACATGCCAAGTCCGCTCACGTGATGGAGTTGATTTCCAAGACCATCGGCAAGCCAGTCGCGGCGATCTGGAAAGACAAGCCAGTCTTACGTCGTAAACGTCCAGTTGCACCCGCTGCAGTTACTCGTGTCGGAGCCTCGGCATGAACGCCAAGAGCCGAGCCACCAACTACACCAGTGCCCCACTGCAGCGCCTATTGCAGTTGATCGACTTGCTTGCTGGGCATGAGTTGCAGGGATTGGAACCAGGCGCCATAGCCAAGGCATTGGGTTGCGCCGCGCCTGTCACCACTCGTGATCTTGACAACTTGCGCACCGCAGGTTGGGCCGAGCTGCACCCCAATGGGAAGACATGGCGATTGACGCCGCATGTGATTGAAATTTCGCTCAAACATGCCGCCGCGCTTCGGGCGGGTCGTCAAGACCTCAACGACGTTGAGCAGCGCTACGGCCGCATTTGAATTCAAGAGGATGAACGATGACGACAAAAGGTAAGCCAGGAAGAAAGCCGACTGCCGCCGCTATTGAAGTGGCGAGTAACGCGAATCATGCAGTTCTGGCCGGGGATGCCCGCGCAGCGGATCAATTCGCCGCCCTGCAAGCGGGTTATGGAGAGGAGCGAGACCTGCTCAATCAGGTACTCGGGCAGGCGCAGATGGCAGATTCATTTGCCAAGTTTTCAAAGACCGTCTTGACTTCCAAAATGGCATTCGTCAAGGAACATAAGCTTTATCAACAACTTAAGGGACAAAAGACTCAAGACGGTCTTGAGTTTTCGGGAACGTGGTCGGAGTTTTGCAATGTACTTGGTTGGACACCTGAACATGCGAACGAGGCTATCGCGAACTTGAATCAATTTGGCTCTGAAGCTCTCGAATCCATGTCCCGCATGGGCATAGGTTACCGAGAAATGCGCCAGTACCGGAAGCTCCCCGAAGACCAGAAGCTCGCACTGATCGAGGTGGCGAAGACGGGCGACAAGGAAGGCTTTGTTGATCTTGCTGAGGAGATCATTGCCCGCCACGCCAAGGAAAAAGAGGCGCTGACTGCGCAGGTTCAAGAAGCCAAGGACTCGCTCGAAGCCAAAGACCGCGTGCTGGAATCCAAGGCCGAGATGATCACGCGCCTGGAAGAGCAGACGTCGCGCAAGTTCAAGCCACGCCCCGGATCGGAAGCTCGCTCGGCCCACGAGCAGGCGTTGCTCACCGAGGTGGATCAAGTCACCAGTTCCGTGTATCTCGGCATGCACCGCCTGTTCAAGGCTGTCGATGCAACCCTCTCGGACAGCGGGGGGGGCATGGGTGAGGCGATTCTTACCCGCGCTCGTCAGGCCATTGAGTTCCTCGCGCAGCAAATGGTCGATATGACTGAGGAGTTCGGCATTTCAGTCGATCTGGAAAACCGCCTTTCGCCGACTGGGCTTGACGAAGAGGCCCTCAATGTTCTTGAAGCCAGAAACGCCGCCGCCGAGAGTGCCCGTTCATCTGGACGCGTCAATTGAAGGCGGATTCACCATGGACGCAATCCGTATGGAAGTCATCACAAACGCCGCGCATGAGGTCGCTGCGGCTGATCATGGCGCTAGAGGTCTCATCGTTCAGCGCACGGCCGAACTGTTGAACCTCTCCGTTCAACGCACGTACACGCTCGTGTCGAAGGCCGCCGCACAGTTGGGCCTGAAAACACCCCGCAAGCGGCGAGCTGATGCGGGCGACTCCGCCATCTCAGACGCGGAGCTGGAACTCATCGCAGGAACGATCCTGCACGACCGGCGTGCGGGCAAGTGGATGATTCCCTTGTCCGAGACCATTGACGCGCTGCACAGCAACGGAAAGATTGCAACGCGTTTGTCGGCCAACCACGTCGGCAGACTGCTGCGTGATCGCGGGCTTGATCGCCGTAGTCTGTCCGCGCCCACGCCACACGTGAGCATGCGCACCGAGCATATCAATGCGGTATGGCAGATCGACGCTTCCGTGTGCGTGCTCTTCAAGACGCCCAAGGGCGAACTGCGCCTCCTTGAGGAGGATGGTGTGCACTACAAGAACAAGCCTGAAAACTTGAAGCGCGTGATGGACCAGCTCCTGGTGCGCTTTGTGGGAGCCGAGCACGCAAGCGGCGCCATCGCGGTGCGCTTCTACTCGGGTGGTGAGACCACGGAGAACGCGCTGGACTTTCTCATGTGGATGATGGGGCAACGCCAAGATGCAGCAGGCACGCCCATGCCTCTGCATGGAGTGCCCTACTTGATCTACACCGATCAGGGCAGCGCTTTCAAAAGCACCTCGTTTCGCAATTTCTGCAGCGCCATGGAGATCCGCCAGAAGTGGCACGCGCCCAAGAAAAGCCGCTCGACGGGTTCGGCTGAAGGGTCACAGAACATTGTTGAACGTGGACTGGAATCACGCCTGAAGTTCATTGATCCCGAGACGATCACCATCGCCCGCCTGAACGCCTTGGGTGAGCTGTGGATGCACAGCAGAAACGGCACGAAGAAGCACAGCCGCCACGGCATGACGCCTTATGCGGCATGGAGCACTATCGGCAGCGAGCACCTGCGGTTGGCGCCATCCATGGAAATCATGCGGGAATTGCCCGTGAGCCTTGCACAAACGCGTGTGGTGAGCGGCAACATGACCGTGAGCTTCGCGCTCAAGGGTCAGGGTTCCAGCGACTATGACCTTCGGTATGTGCAAGGGGTATCTCCACGCGACAAGGTGCTTGTGTCAGTCAATCCCTTCGCCGCACCCGCCGTGCGCGTGGGGGTGACCGACCGCGAGACTGGCGAGATCGTGTGGCACCAGATCGAGCCCGTGAAAGAAGGCTGGATGGGATACCGCGCCGACGCTCCGAGGCTCGACAAAGACGAATACAAGGCCATGCCTGCCACTCCCGCCGACGAACGGCGCGCGCGCATCGCGGCTCAGGCCTACGCCACAGCCCAAGGCCCCGCCACTCCTGCCCAAGTGGAAGCCGCGCAAAAAGCCAAGACCGCTCCCTACGTGGGCCAGTTCGACCCGTTCGCCGACATCAAGGAAAAGGCGGCAAGTCTGCCCACCTACATGCAGCGACCAGGTACACCGCATAGCGCATTCGCGCCCAGCGTGGAGCCGGTGCGCAAGTCCGTGGCTGAAGTCTGCAAACGCATGCGTCTGGAACTGGGCGACGTCTACGAGCCGAGTACCTATGGTTGGCTCACCGAGCGCTACGGAGACGCGGGTGTTCCAGAGGATGTTGTTCCAGGACTGATTGCGGCGCGAAGGCAAGCACTGTGCAACGCGCCAGTCAAAGGCGGTTTGCGCGCGGTTGGGGGTGGTGCATGAGTCTTTCCACCGTCATGTCAGCGCTGGAGCTGTCCCAAAGCCGCCTTGGCAAGGACACCGGAATCAGCCGCACCGCCATCAACCGGATTGTCCTGCACGGTGTGTGGCCCGCTCGTGGCACCACTACTGCACAGCAGGCAGTACGTGCGTGTCTGAAGAAACACGGCGCTTCGGCGTCCCAGTTGCGCGAGGCTCTCGCTGTTGAGTCCGCCAAAAAGTTGGCCCCGGGCGTTACAGCGCCCGAGGCCGCCCCTGAAGAAGCAAATGCAATCGAAACCCCAGAGGAGGAAGCTATGTTACTACCACCCCAACCTTTAACTGAAGCCACACGTCGGCACTTCGCCCTGTTCACCAACCCTTTCGTGGGTGAAGTGACCAGCAATGCGGAGATGTTCATCAATGGAAACATCCGCTTTGTGCGTGAGGTAGCTTGGCAGGCGGCGGTCGGCGCTCGCATGGTTGCCATCGTCGGCGAGAGTGGCGCGGGCAAGACCACCATGCTCGACGATCTCAAAGACAACATCCTGCGAGAGCGTAAGTCGGTCGTGTGTATCGAGCCCAGCATGGAGGGTGCCGAAGAGACTGACACCAAGGGCAAAACGGTCAAGGCCGTGGACATTCACACGGCAATCGTTCGCACCTTCAATGCCAAGGCGAGCGTGGCCAGCAACGCGGAGGCTCGTTCCCGTCAGGTGAATGCAGCGCTCACCGAGTCCT
Organism: Diaphorobacter sp. HDW4A; assembly: GCF_011305995.1. Lineage (GTDB taxonomy): Bacteria > Pseudomonadota > Gammaproteobacteria > Burkholderiales > Burkholderiaceae_C > Diaphorobacter_A. Next base: position 4,150,957 of record NZ_CP049910.1, read on the forward strand.
GCTCTTCAGGCCACTCCCATCTGCTCATCATCGAAGAAGCCCATGCCCTGCCAGTGCCAACGCTCAATCACCTGAAGCGTCTGCACGAAAAGATGCGACTGGGCCGCAAGCCCATGCTCGGCATCCTGCTGGTCGGGCACCCAGAGCTGGAAAAGAAGCTCGCTCGCTGGGATGTGCGCGAGGTGATGCAGCGCATTGAAATCGCCCGCCTTCCGCCCTTGGGTGCGGACCTCTCTGCGTATCTGCAATGCAGGGCTTCGGCAGCAGGTCGCAAGCTCGACGAGTTCATCACGCCCGAGGGCGTCGATGAGCTGCGCAGCCGACTGACCGTCCAAGGCACCGGCGAGCCTGCGCAGATGAGCATGCTGTATCCGCTGAACATCAACAACTGGATGGCCACCGCGCTCAACACGGCGGCAGATCTGGGTGCACCTCGCGTTGATCGCGATGTGGTGCGGGCCATTTGAGGGAGAGATGCGATGAATGCACAAGCACAAACCAAGCTGCAGCGCGAGATCGCGTTCCTACGCGGACTCGTCGATCGCAATATGGTTGGAGAAATCATTCCAGGCGTGGCCTTCGGGATTGGAGTGCGCTGCGACACACCGGATTGGTACGGCAGCATGAAATCCAAGGACTACCTGTTCACGATCTATCAGTACAGCGGATTCCTGGAGCTGGAGGTGGATACCTACACGGCTTGCCTTCCGGGTGGCTTTGACGCCGGAGTGTTTGACGCCGACGCCTGGGAAATGGGCAAGATTTTTATCGACTCAGCGCTGCCGCCCGGACGCGAGGCCTTTGCGCATCTGCATCGCGCAGCGCGCATGTTGCTCACGGGTTATGACGTGCGCCTTGCAGACGGCACTACCGAAGGCACGGTGGTACGTGGCATCAAGCAAGGAGCGGTTCATGCGCAAGTCTGACCACTTCCTCGCATCCGGCTCCATTGAGTCGCCCCCCCGCCCCAACAAGTGGTGGCCCGTTCTGCGCGAGTGGCTGATCTGTCTGGTCATCGCTGTGGTGTTCGGTGCCTTGTCCGCCTACTTCAACAGCCGGATCTGACCAGGAGCGCCAATCATGAAGTTCTCTTCGACTCATCAACCGCTGGAGGGGCGCGGTCGCCCGCGTGGCAAGGTACTGCCCCAGACACGCGTGGCCAACCCTACGCCTGCAGCTCAATACAACCGCATGGCTGCGCCCGTCTGGTCGCAGGCGCTCGCAGCGCCAGCACGCGACGGCGCGCTGGATCACAAGAACTTTGCCAGTCATGGCTACCGCTGCTGAGGTCGCTATGTCAACAGCCGCAAAACCAACTCCACAAGAAATTGCGAAATTTCGCAAAGAGAGCTGCGCGCTCGCGCAGCAGATCTATGACGCATTGCGCGGCACTCACAACGCCTGCGTTGTCCTGGAGGCGCTGACGATGCTTCATCGGCACGCAGTGTCTCAGTTGCCACCGGACGCCGTCTACAACGTGGCAAACCAGCTCGCTGGGTATGCCGGTGAGCTGCTGCACCACGCACTCAACAAGACGCCCGTTGGCTCCAATCACCCCATCCACTGAAAGACCCATCATGGCAACTCTGCAAGATGTCCTAAAGCATGCAACAGCGCTGAGTGTTTCCCGCGACAAACTGTCCGCCTTGTTCATGACGCTCCAGTTCAATCTGGACACGGCCAAGAACGCTTCCATCAACGAGATCCGTCAAGTCGCGCGCACGGTCGCCCGGCAACACAACGAGCTTGTGGCGGCCATTAGCGAGAGTCCCGAGCTGTTCGAGAAACCGCGCACTTATGTGGCCGAAGGCATCAAGTTCGGCATGCAGTCGGCCCAAGGCACCCTCGAATGGGAGGATGACGAGAAAGTATGTGCACGGATCCTTGAGCTTTCTGAATCCGGTGTCATCGCGCCTGAGCAGGTAGATCTGTTGGTCATGGTGAGCAAGAAGCCCGTGGCCGCAGCGTTGCGGCAACTGAGCCCGGATGTTCGCCGCCGCATTGGAGTGCGCTTGGAGGGCGAAGGCGACAAGCCATTGATCAAGAGCGTGGACAGCAACATCGAGAAGGCTGTCACGTCCGTGATCAACGCGGCGATCAAAGAAGCGCAAGCGGACGGAGCGTAACCATGGGCTCCATCCAATCAACCATGGCGGGCTGCGGCTTCAAGTCCGCAGGCGAACGTCCCGGCTGCCGTGACTGCAAGCACGGCCAGCAGGAGTACAGCGACCGCATGCCGCCTTATGACAAGGCTGGCTGGAAGTGCAAGCGCTATGGCTTCCGCGTGACAGCCATGGCTATCTGCGACACGTATGAATCCAAGAAGGGAGCGACGACATGAGTACCGGAAGAGAATTCGACAACCTTCCGCTTGCAGCAGTTGCGCCCTCCGGTGAGGAGTGCGAGAAATGGATTGCTGCACTGGATACTTTGCTCCGCGTCGCGGGCTCTCCCGGTCAATGGGGATACAACACAAAGCTAGGAATACTGACGGAATGTCTAGGCAGCATTCATCAAGTGCTCTTTGCGCTCAAGACGAGTCTTGCTTGTGAAGCTGGCGAGATCCAGGCAAAACGTCTTCGAATCGCTGGGGCGTATTGGGAGTGGTTGCGTCGATATGGTCGCCTGACCTCGTTCTCAGCGTTTGTGAATGAATTTGGCTACCAAGCCGAGGACTGCAAGCGGGTTTATGAGTCTGTCGTTGTTCCATGCATCGAGACATTCGAGAGACTCATGAAGGAAGTGCAATGATCAAAAACGCTATCGTGTACCGCATTGCCGAACAGTGGCGAATGGATCTCGCCCAAGTCGAGCAATCTCTTGCCAAGGGCGCATTCGTTGAGTGCGGCGCCACCCAAAAGAAGTCCGTGGGCTGGGTGCCGCCGCGTGGTGAGGAGCACGGTCTGCTGGTCGAGTCGATTGGCGGGCAGTGGATGCTGCGCTTCATGAACGAAGCCAAGGTGCTGCCCGGTTCCGTGATCGCTCGCAAGGTCGACGAAAAAGCCGCGCTCATCGAACAGGAAACCGGGCGCAAACCGGGCAAGAAGGAACGCCGCGAGCTCAAGGAAGAAGCCGAGCTCGACCTGCTGCCCATGACCTTCACAAAGCGAGCGTCTATGTGGGTATGGATCGATCCCAGCGCCCACCTCTTAGTCGTTGATGCATCCAGTCAGGCCAAGGCCGACGAAGTGGTGACCATGCTGGTCGAGGCACTTCCCGGCATTGCGGTGGCACTGCTCGACACAGCCGAGTCGCCTCAAGCCTGCATGGCGTTCTGGCTCAAGGAGCAGGAACCGCCAGTCGGTTTCTCCATCGACCGCGAGTGCGAACTGAAGAGCTGCGACGAAGCCAAGGCCGTGGTGCGTTACGCACATCACCCGCTCGACATCGACGAGATCCGCGAACACATCGAACAAGGAAAGCTGCCAACCAAGCTGGCCATGAGCTGGGATGACCGCGTCTCCTTCGTACTGACCGACCAGCTGCACATTAAGAAGATCGGTCTGCTCGACGGCGTGTTCGACGGCCAGAAGCAAGACGACTCGGGATTCGATGCCGATGTGGCGATCACTACCGGCGAGCTGCAGAAGCTCATCCAGGATCTGATCGCCGCGCTTGGTGGTGACAGTCAGACTGAACTTGGGTTGCAAGGTGGTGCAGCATGAGCCGCTTCAATCTCAAGGTGAAGTGCACGCGCTGCCGCAACCAACACATGGAGTCCGACCGCAAACAGCGGCCCAACTCCGAGCACGAAGGGTGGACCGACAGTGTGTGCCCGCGCTGTGGCTGCAAGAGTTACTACGACATGAGTCCACAAGTGGCGTGGTGCTGGCGCTCTGGAGAAATCGAGATTGGCGATGCGTTGCCAGTCGATAAATCTGACGGCAGCGGAGCCATCGAGATCGCCAGAGGTCCCATCTCTATGCTCAAAGGGAGGATCGCTGCTAAAGCTCGTCATGGTTACCGTGACGGCAAGCTGTTTGTTCCCGGCATCCCTGAATCATCGAACGATGCCGACGCTGTCAAGGCTCTGGATGACTGGCTCGCCTGGTGTGGAAGGTTTGGTAGCCGCGATGGCGTGATCTTCTCCAAACCCGGCGTTCCAGAAAACATTCTCGCGGGCCAGTAACTGACCAGCAGGGACAAGCGGTAAGTGTCCCGGCTTCCATCGCCATCAACCACCGCAGGTTCACGCGCCAACGTGCCGCTGGTCTTCATCAGCGCTGCGTTCCTCCTCCTGGTGATCCAGGTGCGCGAGGTGAGTCCGGTTCCCGGTGTCCGCAACACCGGACTTCTCAAACCATCACGAAATGCCCGCCAAGCCATGAAACCCCATCCCAAACCGTCCCAAAACCAAAATGCAGGGGAAGGCCGCGCCGAACCCTCAGAGGCCGTTGTAGGCGATTTCCCGTTGCCGACCTTTCCAGTCGCGTTGATCGGGTCCATTTTTGGCATCCTTGGAGCGGTGCTTCTCGCGATGCCTGCGCTTCCTGGCTACGGCTTCGGTGCATTCGTTGTCAGCAACACCGCTTGGATCGTTGTCAGCGGGACCAAGCGTGAGTGGCCAATGCATGCACAGCACTGGATCTTCCTGCTCTGCAGCTTGATGGGTCTTTGGAACTGGTGGCTGGGTCCGCTGCTGTTGGGGTAAAAGCATGGCTACGACAAACCACATTGCCGCCATCCACACTCTGAAGTCCCAGCTGCAGCTGTCCGATGGCGACTATCGTGCATTGCTGCTCAACCTCACCGGCAAGAGCAGCTCGACCGACATGAACCAAGCGGAGCGCACCAAAGTCCGTGACCACATGCAGTCACTGGCCGAACGCATGGGCGTGGCTCGTCCTGGTCGTCGGGGATCTTGGAACGGTCAGCAGTTCGCAAGGTCCAAGGCGATTGCATCCCCGCGCGAGCGCAAGGTGTGGGCACTGTGGCTCCAGCTGCACCGTGATGGCATGGTCGACAATACAAGCCGTGCCGCTCTTGATGCGTGGGTTACACGCACAGTGCATGTTTCGTCTTTGCGCTTCTGCACTCCTGCTCAGCTCAATACATGCATCGAAGCGCTCAAAGAGTGGCACTCTCGCAAACCTGAAAGGTAACTCACCATGCACTTGGTCAAACGAATGTCCGCTGCTGAAGCGCAGGTGCTTGATGCGCAACTTTCGCCTGGTATGACCGGCGAGATGAAAGACGTTGCACTGTGTCTTTTTGAGGCCATGGTGCTCACGGACAACCGTGTAGGGCAGTCGAATCCGTCCGAAGCATGGAGCACGGTATTGAGGGCGATGGCGCGCGTGGCCATCATTCAACTGCAGCACCTTGCAAACGAGAAGGGTGGACGGTCGATCTATCTGGCAAGGGGGATTGCAGTGCACCTCTCGGCCCGCGATCGTTCGATCTGCGAAGAGTTTCGGGGCAACTACGATGTGTTGGCCGACAAGTACGACCTCACGCCAATGCGCGTGCGCCAAATCATTGGCACATGGCAGTTGGAACAGTTCAAGCAACGCCAAGCGCGATTGCCCGGTTTCTCTGACGAAACCCAGTCCTGAGCAAGATCGTTCACCGACGTGCAATGCGTCAGTGATTTAGTAAAACGTTTTACTTAGTCTGAATCACGTGCCCCGCCAATCATGGCGGCATGCACGCAAAAGCCTCCCCGTCCCTAGTCCTCGCCGCAGCAATAGCCATCGCGGCTTGCTCGTTCGATGCAACGATGCTGAACACCGCCGCTAGCGGTGCAGCGCCGGGCCGCACGCTGCTGCAACTCACCCCAGCCGCTGACTTCACGCCCTCGGATGGACGCGAAATGGATGTGCCCGCGTGGCGCATCAATGGGGCGATTGCCTCCAAGGTCATCGCGGCGTTCAACGCTGCACAGCCGCCTGTCATCGACTACGAGCACCAGACCCTACACAAGGAAAGCAACGGCCAACCTGCACCAGCTGCAGGCTGGATGCATGGCCTTCGCTGGATCGAGGGGCGTGGTCTGTTCGCAGAAGTCGAACTCACCCAGCGGGCGCGCGATCTTGTGCAAGCGGGTGAGTACCGCTACTTCTCGCCGGTCTTTCTCTACAACAAGAAAACCGGCGATATCGCGTCGGTTTTGATGGGCGCGCTTACGAACCACCCAGCGATCGCTGGCATGGAGGCCGTCAACCTGATGGCCGCGGCTTCCGCCTACTTCAACCTTCCCAACCCACCGGAGACCACAGTGACCCTGCTGGAAAAACTGCTCGCAGCCATTGGCTTGCCAGCGAACACTACCGAAGATGCGGCCTTAGCGGCCTGCTCCGCCCACAAGGCTCAGTCCGATGCTGCACGCAAGGCCTTGCAACTGGACGCCAACGCGACGGCCGACACCGTGACTGCGGCTTGCACGAGTCTGCGTACTGCGAGCGCATCTGCTACTCCAGATCCGGCGAAGTTCGTTCCGGTGACTGTGGTGACCGAGCTGCAAACGAACTTTGCCGCGCTCTCGTCCCGTCAGCACGCCCGAGACGTTGAAGACCTGATCGCTCCAGCTCTTGCCGATGGCCGTTTGCTGCCGCCCGAGGAAACATGGGCACGCGACGCGGCCAAGACTCCAGAGGGGATGGCCGTGCTCACGGGCATGTTGAAGGTGCGCCAACCAGTTGCAGCCCTGACACACACGCAAACGCATGGCAAGCCGCCTGCGGGCGCTGCGGCTGGTGGCGCTGGCGGCACTGCTGGCGGACTGACGGCCGACGAGCTGGCCGTAGCGGCCGCTTGTGGCCTGACACCCGAGGCTTACGCCAAGGGCAAGGCTTGATCTCTGGCTTCAAGGAACTGACATGACCGCACTGAACAAAGACCGAACAACGCCTCAGCGCGCTGCCGACCTGGTCGCCGATCCGCTCGCCGCTGGTGTAGTGATCTTCGCAGGCTCGATGTACGTCCTCGACGGATTGGGTAACGCGACTCCCGCTACAGCGGATGCAGCAAAGCCTGTGCGCGCAGTGGCTCGCAAGCGCTCCGTACAAGCCGAAGGAGATGAGCAATGCGACGGCGCCATCGGTTGCTTTCGCTTTGACAACAGCGAAGGCGGCACTGCCATCACGCGAGTTCACATCGGTGCGAACGCCTTCGCGATCGACGATCAGACCGTGGCCAACGCTGGCACCTGCATCGCAGGCGTGATTCTGGACGTGGACGAGCAAGGCGTTTGGGTACGCATCGGAACGCGTGTTCCCGTCGAAGCCGGACTCGCTCCGTAATCACGTCTTCTGAAAACCATTTGCACGCAAGGAAAGCAACATGCAAATCAACAACGCCAATTTGAAGGCCCTATATGTCGCATTCAATGCGGCATTCAAGGGGGGCTTGGGCCAAGCCGCAAGCCAATACACCCAGATCGCAACGGTAGTGCCCAGCACGACGGGATCCGAAGAATATGCTTGGCTCGGCAAATTGCCCGGCCTGCGTGAATGGCTGGGCGACCGGGTGGTGCACGCTATCGGCAACCATGGCTACACGATCAAGAACAAGTCGTTCGAAATGACGGTGGGAGTTCCTCGCGTGGCGATTGAAGACGACCAGTACGGCGTCTACATCCCACTGATGACCGAGATGGGGCGTGCTGTCGATGCACATCCGGACGAACTGACGTTCGGCATGCTCAAAAGCGGCCGCATCGCTCTTTGCTATGACGGCCAGCCCTTTTTCTCGGCCCAGCACAAAGTGCTGAACGAAAAGGGCAAGGAAGTGAACGTCTCCAACATCTCGGATGATGGCAACGACGGACCCACTTGGTACGTGCTGGAAACCCGCCGCGCAATCAAGCCGCTGATCTTCCAGAACCGTAAGGCCCCCAACTTCGTCACGAAGACGGCAGAGACCGACGACAACGTCTTCGACCGTGCCGAGTTCGTGTACGGGGTGGACGCGCGCCGCAATGCAGGCTTCGGCTTCTGGCAGCTCGCGCATGCCAGCAACAAGCCATTGAACGCAGCCAACTTGAAGGCTGTGATCACTGCGATGGAAACGCAAGTCGGCGACCACGGCCGTCCGCTCGGCATCTCGCCAAACATGCTGGCGGTGCCCAAGGCGTTGCGCTTCGACGCCAACAAGTTGCTGACCGCCGATCTCGTGCCAAACGAAGCCGGTACCGCCACTGAGACCAACGATCTCAAAGGCGTGCTCACCTTGCTGGCTGCGGACTGGCTGTAACCAACAACCCCAAGGAGAGGCCGTGCGGCACTCGCCGCGTCTGCCGCCGGGGCGCGGATAGGCCTGATCACAGAACTGCCCCGGCAACCCTCATTTATTTCACCGACGACCGACATGCCATACATCACCCATGCAGAACTCGCCGAAAGCCCAGGAGCACTGGAGCTTTCCGAAGTGGCGTCTGACGAGCACCGCCCGCTGGTGCCCGCCGAGCTGCTCGATGCGCTGCTGCGTGGCGGTGTTGTCAGCAGCTGGCCAGCGGACACCGTGCAGGAAGCGCAGAGCGCGATCGCACGCATCGATTCTGCCGTCGCCGATGCGTGCTCAGTGATCGATGGATTCCTCGCCAAGCGTGGTTATGCGCTGCCGCTGAATCCGGTACCGTCGCTGGTGATCGCGTGGTGCCGCTCGATTGCACGCTACATGCTGCACAAGAACCGCACCTCACTCGAAAGCAAAGATCCCATCGCCCGTGCGTACACCGATGCCACGCGCATGTTGCAGCGAACGGCTGACGGTAAGTTCAGCTTGGGGGCGAAGGACACGGTGGCCAACAATAAAACAGACGCCCGCTTTACCTGCACGCCCAGCGTGTTCGGGCGCAACCAGTTGCGCTCGTTCCGGTGACGCCATGAACTTTGAACCCTTCGACACTGGCTTGATCGTGCAGCGACTGAAGCTGTGCGTGCCCGATTTTCAGACCGTGGGCGGCGCTGCTGACTATGCCGCCGTGAAGGAGCTGACCAACTTTCGCACGCCCAGCGCTTATGTGGTGTTCGCTGAGGAAACCAACACCAACAAGATACCGGCTAGCGTTGGCGTGTGCGCTCAAGAGGCGGCGGTCCAGTTTGGCGTTGTCTTGGCACTGCGCAACTACCGTGAGCAACTCGGCGAGCAGATGGCCGACGAGGCCAGAACGTTGGTGGGCATGGTGCGCGCGGCGCTGATAGGGTTCAGGCCCAAGCTTCGCGGTGCGAACACAGTCGGCTGGGTCTCTGGCCATGTGCTCGACTACAACTCCTCCGTGATGTTGTTTGGCGACATGTACCGCTTGGTCTACATGCTGCACAAGGATGACCCTTGCGCTCCAGGAGCTTGCAATGGCGCCGTGTGAATTCAATATCAAGCGCGGCGCGAGCTTTGACCTCCTGGTGCGGCTGCCGAGCCGGTTCGCAGATGGTCAGTTCGCTGGCTGGGTTCCAACGTCTCAAGTGCGTTCCGACAGCGGTGGTCTCGTGGCCGCTCTGGACGTGGAGTGGACTGATACCGCTGCCACCCGCGTCTTGCGTCTACTCAAGCTCGATACCACGACATGGCCTGTCGGCCAGTTGTGGTTCGACATCTGTCTGGAGTCTCCCGAGGGCGTGCGTGTCTACACGGATAACGCCCGCTTTGAGGTGATCAGGGGAGCGACCGAGCATGGCTGAAACAATCGAACTCAATCTGCAGCTGCAGCCTTCGCTCGCTTTGCGTGTGCTTCGACCGACAGCACGCCTGCATGCCGATATGGCCAACGTGATCGCCGGACCGAAAGGTGATCCGGGTGATGGCGGCGGAGTGCAGTCCATTGCGCTGCCCGCTGGCGAAGCGCTGGGCGGTCACCGTGTTGTGTTTGCCCGTGATGGTTTCGCCTTCCATGCGAGCCGTGACGATGTCTTCCACGCCAATGCAGTTCTCGGCATCACCACCGGCAGTGCAAGCGCTGGCTCGGCCGCCAATGTCCAGACTGCAGGCGTCATCGTCGAGTCGAGCTGGGCCTGGCTTGCCTCGAAGCCCATCTTTCTGGGCCTGAACGGTGTGCTGACCCAGTCACCGCCAACTACAGGCGTCTCTCTTGTCATCGGAGTTCCAACGGCATCGGACTCCATGCTGATCAACGTTCAGATGCCTATCAACCTCTGAGGAATCCATGTCCGCAAAGAAATTCATCCGCCTCGTGGGAGGCGTATTCACCGAGGTTTTCGGCATCCAATCCAGTGCGGGAGCCGCCAACGCGGGCGACGTGCCCGTGCTCGATGAGTCAGGCCGTCTGGACAACAGCATGATGCCGGTGGGCATCGGCGCGGATACGGCGGTGATCGCATCCAGTGAAACACTGGCGGCCGGTGACTTCGTGAACATCTACAACAGCGCTGGCGCGAAGGCTCGCAAGGCTGATGCGACCACTTCTGGCAAAGAAGCGCATGGCTTCGTGTTGGCAGCGGTGGCCAACGGCGCGAATGCCACGGTTTACTTCGAAGGCACGAACACCCAGGTGACCGGACAGACCCCCGGCAACGTGTACTTGCAGACCACCGCCGGAACGGCTGGCGTGACTGTGCCTAGCGCCACTGGCAACGTCGTGCAGCAACTGGGCGTGGCGACCAGCGCGACAACGATCAACTTCGAGCGCGGTGCGCCCGTAGTTCTCGCCTGAGCCATGGCACTGCGTCGTCCGCTTTCCCTCATCGCCGGGCTCTTCCGAGAGATGCCAGCTGGTGACGCCGTGCCAATCGAAGCTGGTGGCACGGGCAAGGATACGCTGGCGGACGCACAGGCGGCCTTGGGCGATGTGAGTGCCGTCACTGAAACCACGCTCAACGGTAGCGAGCAGATTGGTGTTTGGAAAAGCGGATTCTTGAAATCGACCGTCGCCAAGATCGGTGAGTGGATTTCTACAGCATCTTGGGCATGGACCAACCGCCAGTACTTTGCGGGCGGAGTTTCAGTCGGCGAAGGAACATCGGGCGCGCCTGACCCGGCTGTCGTGAATTACGGATCGGTAGTCCACCTGCAAACCAATACGAAGATCGGTGGAACATTTCATATCCATTCTGGAGTGGCGCTGGCATCGACGATGGATACCGGGTGGGGCTACTCGCAGCTTCGAGTACTGGGATCGACGAACTGGGGTGCATTCGACACCGCCAACCCCATGCTCATCTTGAGCCGTCAGGGCTCCTCAATACCCTCATCGCTCAAGGTTTCTGGTGGGCTCGCCCTCGGAGAACTGTCTCCGACTATCAAAGTGAAGCTCGTAACAGGCACGCTTTCCGCGACCGCCGGTGACACGACGAATGTGACACACGGCTTGTCGAGCGCTGCAGTCATTTTGGGAGTCATAACCGCAGTGCAAAACAGCACAGGTAAATGGTGGATGCCGAACATCGTTGCCGGGCCGTGGTTCATGACGTTCTACGACGACACATACGTGAGCGTCTACACGCAGGCATCTAGCTCATCCGCCATCGTTGGCCGGCCATTCAAGACGACCATCTTCTACACAACATGACCGAACGCAGCATCTATCTTCCACAAACCGCCCCAGGTCAAACGCGTCGACGCGTGTCCTCATTCGTCGGCACGAGTCCAAACCAAACGCAGGGGGGCACTCCAGCAATCACCTGGGTGATCGAAGACGAGATCTTGCTCGAGGGCGGCGGTTTTGCATATGTCCCGGTCGGGCAGTTTGTATCGCTGTTCGACCCGGCCAAGGACGCTGAGACCTTCGCCGACATCGATGTCGATACGGGCGAGACAAACGGCCAAATCTACACAGTCGGCCAGTTGCGTCGCATGTTCTACGCCTTTGCGCTGAATGAAATGGTGCGGCAGTACAGCACGCCTATCGATGAACCCGAACCCGCTTAGCAAAGCAGTTTTTTAAAGGAGCGACCTATGTCGAAGAAAAAGTGGATTGAACTGATCCAGCCTCACCGCCACGCGGGGCGCAATTACAAGGTTGGTGAAACGATCAGTCTGGCCGAAGACAAGGCCGACTGGCTGATCTCCAAGAAGGTGGCCACGGAAGGAAAGGCTCCAGCAGAACCGCCAGCTGAGAAGTCTGCGGTGATCGCCACAAACGCTACTGTCAAAAAGGAGTAAAGAAGCATGACTCTCGCATCCACCAGCATGATCTGGAACGGTCAAGGTCCGGTCATGATCGGCACCTATGACCCCGTCAAGGGCCGCCCCGAAATGGGCTTTTTGACCAACCTGTATGGCGTCGGCTGCGGCAATCGCACGCTGACCGCCACTCCGGCTCGCGAAACCTCGACCATCAAGGAAAGCTGCTCTGGCCAGCGCTTGACGCTCAAGGAACAGGAGACGGGAAAGAGCCTCACGGTCAGTCTGTCCATGGTTCAGTTCGACGGCCGCACGTTGGCGCAGTCGTTCTTCGGCGACGCTGTGGTCAAGCCCGCAGGCACGGTGACCGCCGAACGATTGGCCGAGCTGCAAATCGGCGACTACTTCTTTTTGAAGAACCCGCGCAGCTCAGATGTGGTGATCGAAGACAGCACCGCTGTCACGCCGCTCGTATATGTCGAAGGCACACACTACGAGATCAGTGATGCAGATCACAGCCGATATCGTCTGCTGGCGCATCCGGCAACACACGTCGAGCCGATGCTCGTGGACTACAGCTATGCGGGCTATGTGAACATCGCCGCGTTCAGCAAGACCAACGTCGAGAAGGGAATCATCTTCTCGGGCATCAACGGCGATGGCCAGAAAGTCCGACTGATCATCCCGCGCATCAGCCTGGCGATGAACGGCGACTTCGGCTGGATCAGCGACGAAGCCAGCGAACTGACCCTTGGCGGTCAAGCGCTGTACGTTCCCGAGCTGCAGTCTGACGCCGACTTCGGGCCGTTCATGCGCATTGATGTGATGCCAGATCTGCCTGCCTGATCTGGCGCAGGCCGGGGCAACAAAAAACCGCGCCGGGCTTGTCGCCTGAGCGCGGTTTTCTTTTGGGTAACCGATATTGAGGATGTGACATGGGGAATTCCGAATTAAAAGCCAAACTGGTCATCAACACGGAGACCGATGGTGCAGACAGTGTTGAAGCGCTGGCAGTCGATCTTGAAAAGCTGGCCGATGCTGGCGGAGACGCTGCGCCGCAGCTTCAGCTTCTGGCAGCGGAGTTGCGTGGTTTGGCGCAACAGCAAGGGCTGGTGGATCAGTTCTCAAGCCTCAAGACTCAGACCGTTGCCTATGCAGATGCCGCAGAAAAGGCGCAGGCGAGCACCAAGGTGGCAGCACTGGCGCTCAGGGAAAAGCAGCAAGCGCTCCAGCAGGCTCAGGCAGATGAGCAAAAGCTATCCCAGACGCTGCAGCAGTCACAGCTGCATCACGAGCAACTCGGGTTGGCCATCGCTGAAGCCAAGAACGAATTGAAGTCGTTTGGGCAAGCATCCAAGCAGTCGGAGGCAGACACGGCACTCCAGACAGAACGCATGAAGGAAGTGCGGGGGCAACTGGGCGCGCTACAAACGGAGTACAAGGAGACCGGCGCCCAAGTGAAAGCGCTCGGAGCGCAGTACCGTGAATCAGCCAACGCCATGCGCCAGATTGGATCTGACGCGAAGGCAGCATCCCAAGCGTTCGATACGCAACGTGTAGTGGCACAGAAGGCGAATCAGGCCTATGCCCAAAGCCGGGTCGAGTTGCAACGCACGCGCGACTCCATGGCTGAAGTCGGAATTTCGAGCACCGCTCTGGCAGCGGCGCAAACGCGCATACGCCAAGAAATGGAGCAGGTGCGCCAACGTGTCTCCCAAGTGGGCAATGCGTATGTTGAGATGGCTGGGAAGGCGAGAGCAGCGGCAACGACAGCTGATGCATCACATCAGCAAATAAACGCTGGAGTGCAGGCAGTCAACAAGCAACTGGCGCTGCTGCGCAATGCCTACGTTGGCCTTCAGGCCGCTATGGGTGCGATCAACTCGGCGAAGGGGTTGGCACAGACCGCCGATGAAGTGAGCAACCTCATGGCGCGGATCAAGTTGGCCGTGGGCGATGGGCAGTTGTTTGACAAGATGTGGAGTCAAGTTGCTGAAACAGCCCAGCGCACAAACAGCGGTCTGGAAACCACCGGAACGCTGTTTGCACGCATCACCGATGTGGGCAAGGATGCGGGGCTCTCGGCCCAAAAGGCGGCAGCGCAGAGCCTTGCCATCGTGGAGACCGTCAATCAGGCGGTGCAGCTTTCGGGCTCTTCGGCTGAGTCGTCGGACGCGGCCATTACGCAGTTGATTCAAGGGCTGCAATCGGGTGTGTTGCGCGGCGATGAGTTCAACAGTGTCATGGAGCAAGCTCCGCGCCTTGCGCGTGCGCTTGCGGATGGGTTGGGCGTCACGGTGGGCCAGTTGCGCGCCATGGCGGAGGAAGGCAAGCTGTCTTCCGGGGTGGTGATAGGTGCGTTGAAGTCACAGGCAAAGACGCTGCAGCAGGAGTTCGGATCTTTACCGCCCACCATTGGCCGATCAGTCCAGAATCTGAGCACGGCTTGGTCGCTGTTCGTGAGCGAGACGGACAAGGCCAACAATGCCTCGCAACGCATCGCGGGAGTGATTGACCTCGTCGCGGGTAACCTCGACACGCTGGTGAAGGTTGCTGCGACAGCAGGCAAGGTGATTGTGGGTGTGTTCGCGGCTCGAATGGTGCTTGCCGTGCAAGGCTACACGCAGGCAGTCGTGGGCGCTGCAGCTGCAACCAATACATTGGCAGGGGCCAATGTGCGCGCCGCCACAGCGGCAACACTACTCAGCACAACGCTGCAGCGCACGGGGCCAATGCTGCGCTCGGTCGGGTATGCGGGAATTGCGGATCAAGTGATCAAGCTGACCTTCGCTTTGCTGGATTTGAAGGAGGTCAAAGAACGGGTGGCGAGCGCCCAGCGGTTGAAAGTAAAACTTGACGAGCAAGAAGCGCAACGCTATCGGGAGATAACGGATTCCACAGGCGTCTTGGTGACAAGCTTCGAAGAAGTCATGAGCGCTCAAAAGCGCGGTCTCCTCGTTCAAGACGAAGCCACCGGAAAGTGGCTTTCAGCGGCACAGGCGCAGGAGAAACTTGCGACTGCGGCCAACAAAACGGGCCAGGAGCTGGCAAGCCTGAAGACCGCCAAAATCCTAAAGAACTTTGAAGAACTGGCTGAAAAAGGGGAAGGTGTCGAGGATGCATTCAAGAAAATTGCACAGTCGCTCGACTTCAACAAGTCCGAGGACATCAATGGGTTGATTCGCTCGTTGGACGTGCTGCAAAGCGTTGGCCGCACGACAGCAAAGGAAACCGCAGCTGCATGGAAAGCGGCGATCTCAGTCATGGACACGGGTCAATTGTCCAGCTTGCTGGCTCGGGTTCAACTGGCCTATGCGGAAGCGGGAATATCGGCTGACAGGCTGGCCCAAATCAATGAAATGGTGCTTGCGGCCAGCTTCGACAAGCTGGGCGTGAATTCAGCTCAGGCTCTGGGCAAGATCAGCAGCGGAGCGCAGGAGGCAATCAACTCGGTGGAGTTGATATCTCGCACGGCGCTTGCGGCTGGAGTGAGTGTGACGGATGCGGCCCGCGCCATTGAAATGGCCTTTGTAGCAGCCATTCCGAAGGCAGACAGCCTCCAGGCAATCGACGCACTGCAGCGCGAGCTCAAGGCCATGGGCGAGGCGGGCAAGATCAGCGCCGATGGTATTCAGCGCACGCAGGTAGCGCTCGACAAACAGCGAGCGACCATCGAGGCACAGATACCCGGAATCCAGAGTCTGGAGGAAGCATTACGTGATCTCGGTGTCAAGCCTCAAAAGGAGCTGGATGCTTTGGCTACGTCAGCCAAAAAGGCATTCGATGCGGTCAAAGCCAGTGGCACGGCAACGCCCCGTGAGATCAACCAAGCATGGGAGGCGATGGCCGAGGCTGCGATAGCGGCCAACAACGGCATTGCCGATGCATCCCTCAAGGCGCAAGCCCAACAATATGGAATGGTCATCGAGACCGACAAGGCGGGCAAGTCCATCGTCAAGAGCATGAAGGAGGCCGAGGACGCTACCAAGGACGTCGGCGATGCGGCCAAGGCGTCAGGTAAATCGCTGGAAGAAATGGCCCAGTCAGGGTGGGAATCGACGAAGGACATGGTCACACAGGCCCACGAGCAGAACGCCGCGATGAGCAACGTAGAGTCCAGCTGGATCGACGCTGGTGTAGCCGCCAGCAAGTACTCGTCGGCCGTCGCCGCCGTGGTCTGGGACGCAAACAAGGGCGTCAAAGAGATGGCCGAGGAACACAAGAGGCTCGTTGAAGTACTGGAAACGCTGGAGGCTCAACAAAAGCAGATGGAGGAGCAGGGCAGCGGAACCGCCAAGGGCGTCGATGATCTGCGCATGCGTCTCCTCGAACTGAACGGTACAGAAGAGGAAATCGCGTTGGCCAAACAACAACGCGAAGAGGCCGAGGTCGTGCGTCAGCAAAAGCTCATGCAGTTGGACCTGCAGCGCGCCCAGCTCAACAACAACCAGGAGGATATCGAGCGCCTCACTCAGGAGCTGCAGCTGCTTGATCAACAACTGGAACTGTTGGGCGCCATCCACAAGGAAGAGGATAAGCAGCGAAAGGCCAAGGCACGGGAAACTAACGAAAGCTCGGGCGGCGGCAGTGGTCAGCAAAGCAATGGCAGCAATGGCGGCGGCGGGGTCTCGACGGCACCGACTTCTGGTTCGTCCATAGTCAATATCACCCTGAATGCCAACGGCATCAGTGACCCCGTGAAACTGGCACGGCTGGTTGAGCCAGAGCTGGCCAAGCTGACACGACTTTCTCGATAGGCAATCTGTAAAACGTTTTATTGAGGCTGACGACGCAAGCGTTGGCACAGTGGCTTCCATGCCTTCTGTGCAACGCTTTTTTTCTGGACGAAACAACCTTGTCCGCAGTGCAATCCTTGCCGCATCGGGCGTGCGGGAGAGCACTGCGATTGAGCGCATCAGCGCAACCCGCTCGGGCGGTGGCCGAGTTCGCCTCTCAGGCGCATACACCGGGCACGAGGCTGCTCAGATCGAGTTGGAAATCGTCGCCGCAGGAGGCATCCCACGTGCATCCGTTCCCCAGTTCATTGGCGTCGGGAATGGACAGCTCACCATCCAGTCCGTGGATGCTGCAGCGACGCTGCAGAGCCTCACGCTCACTCTCGCCGATCTGGGCATTCCCACGGCAACAGCAGGCCTGGACGTCCGTTCGGCGCGGATCCGGGCCCGCGCTCCTGGTGTGATCGGCAATTCCATCAGACTGGCAGTAACGCCGCAGCTCACGCGCACAGCGACCGACTGGGCGTTGCTGGCGGACTGGAGCACGGGCACCACTCGCCAGACTGGTAGCCAGTGGGACTTCGGTGGCCTTCCGTTGTCAACGAAGAGCGAGCTCGATGCCAACAGTCCGCGTATCCAGTTCGGCTTCGATCCGCAGGTCTATCGGCCATGGCGCGAGTACAAGGATGGTGATTGGCAGTTTGGGCTGTCTCCATCGTTGGAGCGTGACATCGCCAAGGGCACGCAGGTTCATCTGATCACTGGCGGGTATCTTGTCTCGGTGACGGACGGTGTGACGGTCGAGGCCTATGGCGACATTGGTGCCGGTCAACCCCTGATCAGGTCATTCAATGACTTGCTCGTCGCTCTCCAATCCTCGGCTTTGGTCGAGGTCGCTGGCGTCGTGGCCTCAGATCGCACCGTTGGCGGTCAGGCGTCGATCGACGTTCCGCTACGCACTCAAGCATGGCTTGCGGCATTGAGCGGCAAGGTCGCTCTGCAGGACGTTGGAGTGCCACTGCAGGCTTCAACCCAGACTCTGACGGTTCGGTGCATCAACGCAGACACGGTTGGCTATGAACGCTGGAGCGTTGTGGGCGACGTGTCTGGCACGCTGCCTGTCGCAACGACCGGAGTGGCCTACGACAGTGCGGCCGCACAGTTTCTGATTCCTCTGATCGCGCCGACCACCGTGGACAGTGGCCGGTGGTCGTTCAAGTACGAGCCGACCAGCCGGGCCGAGAACGCCGGGCTGCCAAGCGTGTGCGTGCGGCCATTCCGCTTTGGCCGCAACGCCAAGGCACGCACGGTCACTTTCAAATATCAGCAGCGCCCACCGGCTGACTGCAAATGCAGCGACATGCCAACGCCCCGGCTCTCGTTGTCCTGCTTGGGGCTAACAGAAGGAGGCGATATGGCCTTGGATGCTGCGTATCAGCAGCGATTGGAGTCGCTGTATTCCTGGCGATCAGAATTCATGACGGCGAACGTCAAACTCGCCTTTGCAAAGCAATGGGCGCCGGTGGATATGGATCTGGCCGAGGCGGTCACCACTACCTTTGCCGATGCACTTGCCGAGGTCTGGGAGGCGCCCGCTGCGCTCGCTGAATGGGATGCCGCACTTACAGCGCTGCAGCTTCAAATGGCGTGGATGATGGGGCTGGATGCTTCCCCGTGGATAGTTCGCCAGTCCTTTCAGGGGGGTGAAGTCGGCAATGCGTGGCTAAATCCCGTCGATAACAACGTGTATGTGGTTGTGGCCACTCGACATGAGGGGTCGGTCCAAATCTTCCGAGACGGGGATATTGGATGGACAGACCCGGCAAGCACCATCTGGGACACGAGCGGAGATGTGTTCACTGTCACCTCGACAGTGGACGGGTTCACTCACGAAACGGACTATCGGTGTCTTGCCGATGGCGCGCCTAAGGACTTGGTGGTGTCAGCTTCAACGACCGCTGCCACGATCCAGGACATGATTCGGCAGTTGGCGCGCGGGTTTGGCGCTCGCATGGACTATGTGCGCACGTTGGCGGGCATCGTCCCAAAATCTGAATCCAGCAGCGATGATGCGGGCGGTTGCTGGATTGACCATCGCGACAGCTACTGGTGGGCTGACGTCGATGGATACTATTTGCCCGCATTCACCAATCAGGCTTATGTGAGCGCTCGGCGCGACACTGAAACAGGCAAGGCTTACTCCACCATGGAGTTTGGCTTTGGCCTTGTGGTGGCGTGCCCCGAACGGCTGAAGGAAGGTGATCAGCTGACGCTTCGCATTGAGCAGGTGGACAGTGATCGGCCGTATCAGGTGGGTGACGAGGCAGTCATCCAGACCATTGCGGCGGGTCCGGCCTGGCTGACAGGCGGTGTCGATGGGACGGATGAACAGACATGGCGTGTGGCTGGCGGCACATCGGGCGCTCTCGCTGACTACGTGGTGCCGACCGATGGGAGCGCAACGCCGATCTACAGCGCGGCCGGGGCGGACATGTTGCTGTCTCTCGGCGGCATCCCCTTCAGTCTCGGCGACGTGTTCACTCTGGCCATTGAGGCCGGGCAGTATCGATGGAAGCGCAGCGACGGTAACTGGTCTGCGTTGACCGACATTCCCGAAGGCGGGGCTGCAGCGTTGGTTGATGGAATCACAGCGAACTTCGACGCTGGTGCCGCGCCATCGTTTGTGCCCGGCGATTCTTACCTCTTCGACGTGCACCAGCCATGGGCTGCAAGCCACGTGCGAGACTCGAATGCGTCAGCGTGGGGGTGGTCGGACGATGGCGCATCCATCGTGATTGATTTCGGAGCCGTTCAAGACATTGAGGCGCTGGCCTTGGCGCGCTACGAGCTGCCGCAAGGTGCCGTGGTGACCGTTGAGACGTCGGCCGACAACGCTTCTTGGGGCCCCGCTTTGGCAATGGACGTGGCTCGTGCTGTCAGCGTGCAGTTTGCCGAGCTGCAGGCGCGGTATTTGCGGCTGACCGTGAGCAACGCCGCCAGCGGCAATATCGGCTGGATCTGGGCTGGCCAGCCGCTGGCCACTGACCACCACGCGAGCAAGTGCCAGCGACGCCGTCGTTGGGCGGTTGGCCGTGGCAGCGGCCTGAATCCGGCCAGTTTGTATTCCGGCGTAGGCGACGGCTGGAGCTTGTCCTGGTCTTCGGGTGACAGCGCGGCCAGTCGGCTATTGGAGAGCGACGTTGAGCAGCTCATCGGGTTGCTAGACTGGGCCCAGTCAGCCGATGAACCACTGCTGTTCGTTCCACATTGGCTACATCCGGTGGATGCATCGCTGGTCCGCTTTGCGGCCGACGCTCTCGATGTATCCGACGAACACGAGTTCCAGCCGGATGCGGCCGAGCATCGCCTGCTTTCCGCGTCGCTTGAGCTGGAGCCGGTGTACGCATGAAGGCATGGCTGCAAATCGACGGGGGTGTGGACGGGTGTTCGGTGGGCTTTGTCCGCGAGCGCGCTGATGCAGCCTTGCTCTCGACAGACCGTGCGCTTCCATTGTTGGCGGGCATTTCCACGATTCAGCGGCCACTCTCCATTCCTGGCATCGCGTCAGCATCAACCAGCAACATGGATGCGGATCTGGACAACGCAGGCGGCGAGCTCACCAAGCTGTGGGGCACCCGGCCACCGGTGCGCCATTCAGCTCAGGTGCTGACTGTGGATGGAAGCGTTTTCGAAGGTATCGTCACCACCATTCAGCTGGGCTCGACGGCCAAAGTGAGCCTTGAGGCGGGCATGGATCGCCCGATATCCGACAACGTTCCGCTTCGCACCAGCGCCGTGTGGGGCGGTTGGCGCGAGGTGCTGGTGCTTCCGTGGGGGTGGGGTCAGGTGACAGTCACGCCAATCCAATACAGCGACGATCAGCGCTTGTTCTTCCTCCTCGATCACCCGATCGCGGGAGTGGATGAAGTCAAGCGCGACGATGTGGCCACAATGGCTTTTGACTGGCGTAACGGAGTGGACAGCACCGGCCAGGCCGTCTCTTTTCTGGAGTTGGCCGAGCCGCTGGCCGATGGGGAGCGCCTTGCAGTGACACTGCGCGGCCGCATGCACCCAGTGACTGGCCTGCTCCTGCAGACGCCGGCAGAGATCCTGCATGACGTGCTGGCCAACTTGGCTCGCGCCCCAGTCGAATGGGCTGACTTCGACGACTATCGCACCGAAACGTCGCACCTGGTGCTCGGTGGGCTCATGGCAGACAACTCCGTCAGCATCCGGGCAGCGATCGACGAGTTGATGCAGTCCGCAGGGAGCGCGTGGGCAGCGGCCATGCCCGGCATTGCAATGACGTGGCCACCGATTGCGGACGATGCGACCCCAGCCATGCGCGTGGACAAGTTGAACGCGGAGGATCTGCAGGCGACAACGCAGGCCACAGGCATTTGCACTGTGCTGCGCGTGCTGTATGACTGGGACCATGCGGGCTCTCGGTTTCGCCGTGCGATCCAGCTGCAGGCCCCCGATGCAGTCAACGAATACGGCGTGCTTGAGCAGGAGTGGAAAGCGCCTTGGCTGCGTACCGCCCGCCACGCTGAGCAGCTCGGGCAGCGCATGCTGGCTTGGCTGGCCAGACCCCGCTGGCGGGTCACGTGGCAGCAGTCGTTCGCCGACGTGGCCACGGGCGCATGGGTCCACCTGAATCACCCACTGTCGCCGATTGAGGGCCGTCACCGGCTCGTGAGCGCTGAGCTGGATCTGTCGGCCGCCAGTCTGAGCTGCACCGTCGAGGCACCCATTGGTTCCTCACCAGTCATCGAGACGACACAGCTGTCATCCGCCTTCGATCCAGTGATTCAGGCCGGGATCACCGTCGAGATCGCCGACAGCGAGATCATTTTCACGGCTCGCGACGAACAGGGCCATGTGCTGGCCGGGGCTCGCATCACGCTCAACGGCCAGTCCACCCGGATAGCGGACAGCGCCGGTCGGGTGTCCTTCCCTGTCCAGCGTGGACGGCATGTCCTATTGATCGAGGCAGACGGCTATCCGGCTTCGGAAGCCGTGGTGGTGGTGTAAGCATGAGCCAACGCCGAAGATTCTTTCCCGCCACGCGAGCGCAACAGATACCCGGCAACACGGTCGAGGTGGAATTCCAGCTGCAGCCAGAGGCTCAAGCGGCGGCAGAGCCCTCCGAGCCCGGCGCATGTCAATGCGACATCTATGGGGCAATGTGGAGCATCGATATCTTGCAGAGCGGGGACGGTGGTTACGGTTCGATATACATCGAAAAGGCAGAGTTTCAAGACAGTCGTCTTGTCTCGGGCTACATCTGGATTCCCTCGATGGAAGTCTCGGGAGTGCAGATCCGTGCATCACTTTTGGGGCGAACGCTGTGTGACGTGTCCTGGCGCTGGGAACTCAATACGCCGCCGCCGCCATCCGGGGACTACACCGTCGTGTGGGACGGTGTTGAGATTGAAGAGCAAGGAAACACCGTGCTCGTAACCGTTCTGCCGGGAGAGTACTTTGGAACAAGTCTGTGGTTCGCTGAACTCAAGCTGACGGCCATTTGTGCGGGCGAAGAGGTGGCCACGCTGAATATGAACCCCGGTTTCAATCTCCAAAATCTATACATGTGAAGTCGAGAGGGTTCCATGCATTCCATTGATTGTCACGTCCTCATGCCCGCCGATCTCGCTAGTGATCGCCTGCGCGCCGCATGGGCCGCTGAACTGCGAGAGGATCTGGATTCAGAGCCGGTCAATCAGTACTGGATTCAAGGCATTCCCGGTCGGTTAGGGGCCGCGAGAGCCGCTGGATTCAGCAGGGGCTCGGCACCGTTTGTGGCTCACGTCGATCCGGATGATCGAATCCTGCCCGGCACGTTTGCAGCTTTGGAGAATGCGCTGATCGCCGCCCCATGTGCACCGTTCGCGTGGGCGGGTGAGGTGCGAGTGGATGCCGACTTGGTGGCAATTGGATTGCCAAGCATCCCGGAGCAGTACAGCGCCCGCCGTCACCGTAACAATATTTCTGGTCATGTCCACGGGGTGGTGCTCTTCAGGCGCGCTGCCGTGACCCAAGTCCTCGACCAGCTGTCCTGCTGGGGCAGACTCGCCGATGGGATGCTCCGTGCGCGCCTGGGCTTGGCTCAAGAAGCGCTGCCGAGCGAGGGGCACCCTGTGGCAGTTTCAAGGGTCGGGCTCCTGTGGCGCCAACATGATGGGAATGATCACCACGAGGCGACTGCAGCTGACCTTCGGGAGGCTGAACTTGCACTCGGGGTGAGGCCACAGTATTTGCACGTCAAGCGTTCAATGACGAGAGCCTCGGCCAGCAGCTGCTCGACGTGCGGACCACCACCAGCCCGGAGGTGACCCAAAAGACAAAAAAGACGGGCGACCTGACTGGGCGCGATCAACACCTAGCCAAGCCCCTAACCTGCAGTGTGTCTGCAAGCCCGGCGAAGACCCGCCACTCTCGCGAGAGCGTGTCTAGCCTATCAGATTTTCGCCACAGAAAAGAAGCTTGCACCCTATGACTTCCCCAATCATTCCTTGGATCGGTGGCAAACGCCGCCTAGTCGACCTGCTGCTGAGCCGCTTTCCCTCTCATGAGTGCTACTGCGAGGTGTTCGCTGGTGGCGCAGCGGTGTTCTTCGCCCGCAACCCTGCGCCGGTGGAGGTTCTCAACGACGTCAACGGCGACCTGGTCAACCTCTACCGGGTCGTCACCCACCATCTGGAGGAGTTCGTCCGTCAGTTCAAATGGGCATTGACCTCACGTCAGGTGTTCAAGTGGCTGCAGGAGACCCGCCCCGAGACGCTCACAGACGTGCAGCGTGCGGCGCGCTTCTTCTATTTGCAGCAGCAGAGCTTCGGGGGCAAGGTGTCTGGCCAGACCTTCGGAACGGCCACGACTGCGCCTTCCATCAATCTATTGAGGATCGAGGAGAACCTGTCGGCCGCGCATCTGCGCCTCGCTGGTGGTACGTATATAGAGCAGCTCGACTGGAGTTCCTGTATCGACCGCTACGACCGAGCACACACGCTGTTCTACTTGGACCCACCGTACTGGGAGACTGAGGGCTATGGCGTTCCGTTCGATTGGCCTCAGTATGAGTTGATGGCGGCCAAGCTGGCAGCGATCAAAGGCAAGGCCGTGGTGAGCATCAACGACCACCCGGCCATCCGGGAATGCTTCAAAGCCTTCGATATGGAGGCGCTCAAGATCGACTACACGGTTGGGGGTGGCGCAAACCGGGCTGAGCGCGGAGAACTGGTGATCTACAACTGGGACCGACAGGCTGAACCCGCTGGACTGTTCTGACGCGCAATTTTGTTTCGCCGTGCGAAAGTTCAACCCGACCGATTTATGTCATCGCTGAGGCCGCAAATATCGCGGCGCGCTTCATGCTGCACGCCGCGCTCGCCTCGGGCGACCCGGTGGTCTACATGGAGCACAAGGAGCTCTGGGGCATGCAGGGCGAGGTGCGGCATGGCGAGCCTGTGGAGCTAGGACGCGCACGCACCGCATTTGCGGGCAGCAGCAACTGCAACGATGTGACCATCGTGTCGTGGTCCAAACAGGTGCATGCCTGCGTGGCCGCGGCCAAGGAACTGGTCGCGCAAGGCATTCATGCCGAGGTGTTCGACCTGCGCACCATCTGGCCCTGGGATAGGGAGGCGGTGCTGCAGAGTGCCAGCCGATCCCGGCATCTGCTGGTCGTGCACGAAGCCGTGCAGGCCGCAGGCTTCGGTGCCGAAGTCGCCGCGACCGTGGCCGAGCACACGGATGCGCGCGTTGCACGCCTGGGCGCGCCGCGCATTCCCGTGGGTTACGCGAACACGCTGGAGACCGAGTCGCGCGTGAGCGCTGCGCAGATCGCGCAGGCCGCCGCGCGCTTGCTCAAACGCTGATCAAGCACTGAGTTCGGCCAGCTCGCCGGATTCTGCAGCGCCGCGCTCCTGCGATTCGCGCTGCAGGTTCCACATGCGCGCATAGCGCCCATCCAGCGCCAGCAACTGCGCATGCGTGCCCCGCTCGAGAATGCGGCCGGCCTCCATCACGATGATCTCGTGCGCGTCGACCACCGTGGAGAGCCGGTGCGCGATCACCAGCGCGGTCTTGTTCTGCGCGGCACTGCGCAACTCGTTCTGGATGGCGCGCTCGTTGGCCGAATCAAGCGCCGACGTGGCCTCGTCGAAGATCAGGATCGGCGGGTTCTTGAGCAACGTGCGCGCAATCGCGACACGCTGCTTCTCGCCGCCCGAGAGCTTGAGCCCGCGCTCGCCCACCATGGTGTCGTAGCCCTTGGGCGTGGAGACGATGAAGTCGTGAATCCGCGCGGCCTTCGCCGCAGCCTCGATCTCTTCGCGCGTCGCGCCCGCGCGGCCATAGGCGATGTTGTAGGCAATGGTGTCGTTGAACAACACGGTATCCTGCGGCACGATGCCGATGGCGCGGCGCACGCTGGCCTGCGTGACGTCGCGGATGTCCTGGCCGTCGATGGTGATGCGACCCTGCTGCACGTCGTAGAAACGAAACAGCAGGCGTGCGAGCGTGGACTTGCCGGAGCCCGATGGACCGACGACGGCAACGGTCTTGCCCGCAGGAATCTCGAAGCTCACCCCATGCAGAATCGGCCGCGCAGCCTCGTAGGCGAACTGAACGTCTTCAAAACGCACGGTCGGCGAGGCCGCACATGCCAGCGCTTTGGCGCCGGGTTGGTCGGCCACCTCGCGTTCGCGATCCATCAGCGAGAACATGCGGTCCAGATCGGTCAGGCTCTGCTTGATCTCGCGGTAGATTGCGCCCAGAAAATTCAGCGGAATGTACAACTGAATCATGAACGCGTTGATCATCACCAGATCGCCAAGTGTGAGGCGACCATCGACCACGCCCTGCGTCGCGCGCCAGAGCATGCTGACCAAGGCCGTGGCGATAATGAGTTGCTGCCCGGTGTTCAGAATGCTCAGCGAACGCTGGCTCTTCAGGCGAGCGGTGCGCAGCTTGTCCAAGCTCTCGTCGTAGCGATGCGCCTCGTATGCTTCGTTGTTGAAGTATTTGACGGTCTCGTAGTTCAGCAGCGAATCGATGGCCTTGGTGTGCGCCGTCGAATCGGCCATGTTGGCCTCACGGCGAAAGCGCGTGCGCCATTCGGTCATCGAGACGGTGAATGTCACATAGAGCACCAGTGCCGCCACAGTGATCCAGAAGAACCACGCGTCGAACTTCACGGCCAGAATACCGAGCACCAGCGCGACTTCGATGAAGGTCGGAAAGATGCTGTAGAGCGAGTACGAGATCAGCGACTCGACGCCCTTGACGCCGCGCTCGATGTCACGCGTCATCCCTCCGGTCTGGCGCTCGAGATGAAAACGCAGGCTCAGGCCGTGCAGATGCTGGAAGGTGTTGAGTGCAATGCTGCGCGCCGCGCCTTGCGTGGCCTTGGCGAAGACCAGTTCGCGCAGCTCAGTGAACAGGGATGTCGACAGCCGCAGCAGGCCATACGCGAGCAGCAGGCCAAGTGGCACGACGAGGATCGCCGTCGCATCGCCGGGCTTGATGGACAGTGCGTCCACCAGATGCTTGAGCAGAATCGGCACACCCACATTGGCCAGCTTGGCCGCGAGCACAAACAGCAATGCCGCGATCACGCGCCATTTGTATTCCATCAGAAACGGCACCAGACGCCCGAGCGTCTGCCAGTCGCTGGCGGTTCGAGGGATGGTCTTCGTGTCAGGAGAATCGGGAGATGAGCCGCGGCCGCGCATAGGTAGAGTGCTTCTTGTGGGTGCTTGTTGTTTTAGAGAATCCGGTTGATTGTGCGCTGAAGTTCAGATACGCGTTGCTCCTTCATGACTGCACCCGCACAAGGGCTGCTTGGTACGGTGTCGACACGGATGCTGGAGATTCCGGATAATTAGGGTTTACCCTAGATTCGCTTTTGCTATTTGCGGCAACAGTGTCGAACCGATTTCATGACAACAGTAACCATGACCGATCCCGAAACCCTGCGCACCATCGCGCCCAGCCTGCCCGTCGACAAGGAACTGGTGCTGCGCGTCATCCCCATGCCGGGAGACACCAACAGCAACGGCGACATCTTTGGCGGCTGGGTGATGGCTCAGGTCGACTTGGCCGGATCCGTGCTACCCGCACGCATCTCACAAGGCCGTGTGGCCACCGTCGCGGTGAAGGAATTCATCTTCAAGCAGCCGGTGCGCGTGGGCGACATCCTGTCGTTCTTCGCACGCGTGAACCGCGTCGGCAACACTTCTGTCACCGTGGATGTGGAAGTGTTCGCCGAGCGCATGTCGCTGCAGGGCCAGCACATCAAGGTGACCGAGGCGACGCTGACTTATGTGGCTATCGACGATCAGGGCCATTCGCGTGCCATTCCC
Source organism: Diaphorobacter sp. HDW4A (assembly GCF_011305995.1). GTDB lineage: Bacteria > Pseudomonadota > Gammaproteobacteria > Burkholderiales > Burkholderiaceae_C > Diaphorobacter_A. The sequence goes on from NZ_CP049910.1 coordinate 4,178,075, forward strand.
AAAAAGGACGCCAAGAAGGCTTGAGCTTGATAACAGGTGCGCGAACTCCTGAAGAATTCCGAGGATCATCAGGCCTCAAAACGAGAAAAGGCGATGCATTCAATATGCATCGCCTTTTTTTCATCGCTCACTCACTTGCCGCAGGGCAACCTCTGCGTTGCTCAAGGAGTGCGGCAGGTGCCGCATGCGCGATCAGGAAGCCGCTGCCGCAGATGCTGACGACGTGCTGCTGTTTGCGGACGACGAGGGTGCCGCGCTGCTGCGCGAGGAACCGCTGCCGATGCCGGCCTCGATTTCACCGGACAGTTGACCGCCCTCTTCGATCACCACTTTGCCGTAGCGGATCTTGCCGCTGACCTTGCCCGTACTGTAGATCACGAGCTTGTCACGCACCGTCAGGGTGCCGTTGAACTCACCGTGAATTTCGGCGATGTCAATTTCGGCTGAACCGCGGAATGCGCCTTGCTCGGCGATCTGGATCACGCGCGAATCCATCGTTGCTTCGACCGTGCCTTCCACCACCAAGGTGTCGCAATCGGTGATCTCGACGCCCTTGAGCTTGATATTCGGACCGACCGTCAGCTTGCTGCCAGCCGATTCGTTGGCAACGTTCGAAACGGATTTGTTCACTACGGCTCCCAGACCTGTTGCTGAAGACGACGAGGCAGTTGCAGCTGAGTTGCTGCCGCCAGACAACGATGATCCGCTACCCAGTACCGAACTCGGCTGGCGAGGTTGCAGTACATCGGAATCACGTTTGCCGAAAAATGGGTTTTGCACAGCCATCAATTCTCCTTGGAAATAACACTTAACCAGAATCTGCAAAGAAACTGTTCATTGGGCACCTTACGCGACATGCGCGGTCAGCGTCAAACAAGCCCCGACGATCCGCTCGGACTCGTGAAACAAGCCCGCTCGGAAATTCAGGAAATGGATGTGCAACCAATCCGCATCATGCGCATTGCTGCGTGCCTGCCAGCAATGTCGTTAGACAGTGGAAAGCATGCGTGCCCATTGGCGAAGAATCGTAATGAGGAATTCGGACGCCAACCGTCTTGTTAGGCAAGAGGCGTAACCAAATGGGTCCGATGTTGCAGTTTCTTGCAGTGTTTGCAGCGGCAAACAGCGCCGCCGCTCTTCAGGAGACGATGTAGGACGCCGTGCCGACGGAGAGCAGTTCATCGCTCGCAGAAAGAAACTCCATGCGCACGGTCGCCACGCGCGAGCCGAGCCGCAGCACTTGGGCTCGCTGCTTGAACTGCGCGCCGATGGCGGCACGCAGATAGTCGATGCGCAGATCGATAGTGCCGAGCTTGGAAAAGCGCTGCAGTCGCTTGGCGGGCGGCTCGTCCATGTGGCGCGCGCCGATGGCCGCCATCACGGCCAAGCCGGCCATCGCATCAAGTGCCGCGCTGATCACGCCACCATGCACGCGGTTGAAGGCAAAGTGGCCGACGAGTTCGGGCTTCATCGCGATGCGCGACTCCACGCCCTGTGGCGCGATGCGCGTGATTTGCAAACCGAGCACCTGATTGAACGCGATCTGGCGCTCGAAGATGTCAGTCAGCGCGTCGATGAATTCGGACTCGAAGGCGAACGATTCGGATGCGATGGGCGAGTCCAGCTTCATGCCGTGATCACAGCTTGCTGAAATCGGGCACGCGCTTTTCCATGAAGGCCGTGAACGCTTCTTTGGCGGCCGGTTCGCCGAGCATGCGCCCGAAGCTTGCAGCCTCTTCGTCGATGCGCGCAAGCAGCTCGTCGGCGTTGGTCTTCTTGAGCAGACGCTTGGTTTCCATCAGCGATGCGAGCGACTTGGCTGCCAGCTTTTTCGCCTGCATCTGCGCAAGCATGTTGCACTCGGTGGGCGGCACGACGCGGTTGACCAACCCCACCTCCAACGCCGCCTCGGCCATGAACGGCTCGCCAAGCAGCAGCGCTTCGGCAGCGCGGTGGTAGCCGAGCATCTGCGGCGCAAGCAGGCTGGAGCCCGCTTCGGGGCACACGCCCAGATTCACGAACGGCATCGAGAACGCGGCGTTGTCGCCCGCATAGACCAGATCGCAATGGAACAGCAGCGTCGTGCCCACGCCGACCGCCGGGCCGCAAACGGCTGCGAGCATCGGCTTGGGGAACGTGGCAAGGCAGCGCAGGAAGCGGAAAACCGGCGCGTCTTGAGTCGTCGGCGGGTTGTTCAGGAAATCACTGATGTCATTGCCTGCACTGAAGATCGCCACGTCGCCTTGAAACACCAGCACGCGAGTCGCTGCGTCGGCCTTGGCGTTGTCAAGCGCATCCGCCATCTGCGTATACATTGACGCTGTGAACGAATTCTTCTTCGAGACACGGTTGAAGGTGATGGTGGTGACACCGTGTTCATGGTGGACCAAGATGTCCTGTGCGGGCGTGCTCATGTGTGGCTCCTGAATATGAATGGGGAAACGAACGGGCGCGGACCCCACGGGGCCCGCCGCCTGCACTCATTCCTTGTAGTAGACGATTTGATTGGTGGTGGCCAGCATCAGGCCATCCGCATTCCACAATTGTGCCGTCTGATCGCAGAAGCCATTGCGGAATTCCTGCGCACGGGCCTGCGCGAACAGATAACCGTTGCCGGTCTGCGCCAATTGCGCGCCACTCGCGTGGAAGTATGTGGTGATCGACACGGTGCCCGCCGGAACCTGACGCGCGCGGCGCAGCCAGGGACGTGGGAAGAACACGTCGGACGCGGCCGCCAGCCCCACGAAATCAAGCGTGCGCTCTGGCGCATCGCGCACCCACAGTTGCGAGAGACTGGTGTCACCACGGTCATCCCAGACCGTCGGCAGATTGCCCGAGACCGGGCGCATCTCGTAGGAGCTGAGCCACTGCGAACGGAATGCCGGAGCCGCGCGCTGGCACTCCTGCGGCGCGGGAACGACGGGCATGGGCACATCGGTGACGCTCCAGGTCTCGCGGCGCACGGCCGTCACGGCCGTGGCGGTCGTCGCGATCACCACCTCGCCGTTGGCCGCCGCCTGCTCGAGGGTGATGATCCAGTGCTGCGTCGAACGGTTGGTGCGCGCAGGTGTGGCCTTAACTGTGAACTCGCCAGCCGTCACCGCGCCTGCAAAATTCACCGTGAGCGACAGCGGATCGCCAAGCAATTGCGGATGCTTGAGCACCGCCTGCAGCAACGTGGCTGCGGTGATGCCGCCGAACGGGCCTACCATATTCCAGTAGGCATCAGTCGTGCGTCCGGTGTAGATGCCGGGCTCGCGGGTCTCCAGCAGCAAGGCATCGTCCAGGGGATGAATCGTGGCTTGATTTGTCATGTGTGCCAGTGTGCCGGTTTTTGCGGAAAACCGTGGTCGTGATGGTGACTTGTCATTCCCCAAATGCGCCAAGGCGATGGGCGGGCACACGCATGCCCGCCGCATCGCCTCGTGGAGATCAGACCCGCTCGAAGATGCCTGCGGCGCCCTGCCCCATGCCGACGCACATGGTCACCATGCCGTACTTGAGCTGCTTGCGCTGCAGCGCGTGCACCACCGTGGCCGCGCGGATCGCGCCCGTCGCGCCTAGCGGATGGCCCAGTGCAATCGCGCCGCCCATGGGGTTCACCTTGGACACGTCGAGGCCGAGCGTGTTGATGACTGCCAGCGATTGCGCAGCGAAGGCTTCGTTGAGTTCGAACCAGTCAATGTCGTCCTGCTTCAGACCTGCATAACGCAGTGCTGCAGGAATCGCTTCAATCGGGCCGATACCCATGATTTCCGGGGGCACACCTTTGCTGGCGTAGCTCACAAAGCGTGCGAGCGGTGTCAGGCCAAAGCGCTTGACCGCAGCCTCGCTCGCCAGAATCAGCGCCCCCGCGCCATCGCTGGTCTGCGAACTGTTGCCCGCCGTGACCGAGCCACGTGCAGCAAACACCGTGCGCAGTTTGGCCAGACCTTCGAGCGAGGTGTCGGGGCGCGGGCCTTCGTCGAGGCTCACGGTACGCGTACTCACCACAGTCTCGCCCTTGGCGAGGTCGAGGCCACGGTCCGTCACTTCGATGGGCGTGATCTCGCTGGCGAACTCACCCGCCTGCTGCGCGGCGATGGCACGGCGGTGCGACTCGAGCGCGAAAGCATCCTGCGCATCACGCGTCACCTTCCACTGCTGCGCTACCTTCTCTGCTGTCAGGCCCATGCCGTAGGCAATGCCGACGTCACCATCGCGCTCGAAGATCGAGGGCGACAGCGAGGGCGCATTGCCCATCATCGGCACCATGCTCATGCTCTCCACACCAGCCGCGACCATCACATCGGCCTCGCCCACACGGATGCGGTCCGCCGCCATCGCCACGGCCGACAGGCCCGATGCGCAGAAACGGTTCACAGTGATGCCGCCAACGCTGGTCGGCAGGCCCGCCAGAACCGCGCCGATGCGCGCCACATTCAGACCTTGCTGAGCCTCTGGAATCGCACAACCGCAGATGATGTCTTCAATCGCCTTGGGATCGAGACTGGGCACCTGCGCGAGCGCGGATTTCAAAATCGTCGCGAGCAGATCGTCGGGACGGTAGTTGCGAAAAAAGCCCTTGTGCGAACGACCAATCGGCGTGCGCGTGGCGGCAACGATGTAGGCGTCTTGCTGTTGTTTCATATTCAGTACTCCTTGCGTGACGCGTGAATCAATTGCGCACAGGTTTGCCGGTATTCAGCATGCCCAGAATGCGCTCATGCGTCTTCGGATGGGCAATCAGATGCGTGAACGCCTTGCGCTCGAGCTTCATCAGATATTGCTCGTCCACCAGCGTGCCTGGATCGACATCTCCACCACAGACAATTTCTGCGATCAGCGATGCGATGTGTTGATCAAACTCGCTGATGAAGCCGCCGTCGCGCATATTCACCAGCGAGCCCTTGATCGTCGCGATACCGCTACGGCCTGCGACCGGGAAGGGGCGGGCCAGAGGTGCACGCCAGCCGCCGTTCGCCATGCTCTTGGCTTCGTTGATGGCCACGTAGAGCAGCTCATCCTTGTGCGCAACAATCAGGTCGCTGTCCAGCAGATAGCCGAGCTTGCGCGATTCAATCGCGCTGGTGCCGACCTTGGCCATCGCCGCGGCGGTGAAGCCTTCGGTGAGGAAGGGCAGCAGATCCTTGCCGGTGCTGGTCGCTGCGTTTTCGGCGGCGCGGCGCGCGATATAGGTGAGACCACCCGCGCCCGGCACCAAACCCACACCGACCTCGACGAGACCGATGTAGCTTTCCATATGCGCCACTCTGCGTGCGGAATACACCGACAGCTCGCAACCACCGCCGAGCGCCAGGCCGTGGATCGCAGCCACCACCGGCACCTGCGCGTAGCGCATGCGCAGCATCATGTTCTGCAGTTCCTGCTCGATGCTTTCGATGGCATCGGCGCCACCGACGACGAATGCGGGCATGGTGGCTTCGAGGTCAGCGCCGACGCTGAATGGCGCGTCGCCGGACCAGATCACCATCGCCTTGAAGTCGGATTCGGCCACGTCGACCGCTTCCATCAGACCTTCCATGACCTCGGGGCTGATGGCATGCATCTTGTTCTTGATGCTGGCGATCAGCACTTCGCCGTCGAGCGTCCAAGTGCGCAGCGCCTTGGATTCGGCAATCGTCGTGCCTGCGGTCTGCCAGTCGGGCAGATTGGTTTCGCCGAGCAGCTTCTCGGGGAAGATCTGACGCTGGTACACCGGCAGCTCACGACGCGGGATGAATTTGCCCTGCGACGCGCTCCACGAGCCCTGCGCGGTGTGCACGCCACCGGCTTCGGCCACGGGGCCTTCGAACACCCACTTGGGCAGCGGCGCCTTGGTCAGCGCCTTGCCCGCATCAATGTCTTCCTGCACCATCTTCGCGACTTCGAGCCAACCGGCTTCCTGCCACAGCTCGAACGGGCCCTGCTTCATGCCGAAGCCCCAGCGCATGGCCTGGTCGATGTCGCGCGCGGTGTCGGCGATGTGCTCCAGATGAATCGCTGCGTAGTGGAAACTGTCGCGCAGGATCGCCCAGAGGAACTGGCCCTGCGGGCCTTCCGCGCCGCGTAGCAGTTTCAGGCGCTCGCCCGCAGGCTTCTTGAGCATGCGGCCGTAGACCTCGTCGGACTTCTGGCCTGCGGGGATGTACTCCTCGCTCGCGAGTTCAAACTGTAGGATGTCGCGGCCGACCTTCTTGAAGAAGCCCGCCTTGGTTTTCTGGCCGAGGTTCTTCAAATCGAGCAGCTTCTGCAGCACCGCTGGCGTGCCGAAGTTGCCGTAGAACGGATCGGTCTCGAGGCTCAGGTTGTCCTGCAGCGTCTTGATGACGTGGGCCATCGTGTCGAGCCCCACCACGTCCGCTGTGCGGAAGGTGCCGCTCGATGCACGGCCCAGCTTCTTGCCGGTGAGATCGTCCACCACGTCATACGTGAGGCCGAAGTTCTCTGCCTGCTTCATCGTCGAGAGCATGCCGGCGATGCCGATGCGATTGGCGATGAAATTGGGCGTGTCGTGCGCGCGCACGATGCCCTTGCCCAGCGTCGAGGTGACAAAGGTCTCGAGCTGGTCAAGCACTTCGGGGTTCGTCGTCGGCGTGTTGATCAGTTCCACCAACTGCATGTAGCGCGGCGGGTTGAAAAAGTGGATACCGCAGAAGCGCGGCTTGATCGCGTCGGGCAGCGCTTCGGAGAGCTTCGTGATCGACAGGCCCGAGGTGTTCGACGCGACCAGCGCGGTCTTCGAAACGAACGGCGCGATCTTGTGATACAGGTCGAGCTTCCAGTCCATGCGCTCAGCAATCGCCTCGATGATCAGGTCGCAGCCCTTAAGCAGCTTCATGTGCTCTTCGTAGTTGGCAGGCTGGATCAGATCTGCGTCCTCCGTCACGCCAATCGGCGACGGCTTGAGCTTCTTGAGATTGGCAATCGCCTTCTCCGCAATCGCGCTCTTCGGACCTTCCTTGGCGGGCAGGTCGAACAGGATCACGGGCACCTTCACATTGACGAGATGGGCAGCGATCTGCGCGCCCATCACGCCCGCGCCGAGCACGGCGACTTTCTTCACCTGGAATCTAGACATATTGTTGGTTCCTTAGACTTTCCGTAATTCCGCTGAAATCGCCAGACGCGACTCGCATATCGCCGCACCAAAGGCCGCGGAGCAGGCCATGCCAGCGGACGCCGCGCAAGGGCCGCACCGCCGCGCTGGCGGCGTCCCCATTGAGGGGGACCGCGCGAAGCGACTCAGGGGGTGTTTCATTTCTAGTTCACGCGCTGCCATGTCTGGGTACGCCAGAACGGGCCCAAATAGCCACGCACTTCAAGCTTGGCGCCGCCCTCTGTGGGCGTGAAGCTCGCGCGGTATTCCTTGCCGTTTTCGGGATCGATGATCTTGCCGCCGGACCACACATCCTTGTCGGCTTCTTTCTTGCCGCCACGGATGATTTCGAGCCCGACGATGGGCTTGTCCTTGCGGTCGCCCGAGCATTCCGCACAGACGTCCGCAGGATTCGCGTTCTTCTTGAGCACCTTCTCGATGCTGCCCTTGAGGCCACCGGCTTCTTCGGTGACGCGGACTTCGGCCTTCGCCTCGCCGGTCTTGTCGTCCATGTTGCGCCAGAGGCCGACGGGCGACATCTGTGCGAATGCGGGCACGGCGAGTGCCATGCCCAGCACGGCTGCGAACAATTTCTTCATAAGGCCTCCTGCGTCAAGGGTGCTCAAGTGGTCAGTCGGTCGGTCGATCAGGCGAGCGCCGCGTCGGTGTCCATCAGCGACTTCGAGCCCGCACGTGCGGTGCGCATCAGCGAAGCGGTTTCGGGGAACAGCTTGGCGAAGTAGAAACGTGCCGTCTGCACCTTGCCCTGATAGAACGGATCGGTGTTGCCAGCCGCAATTTCGCGCAGCGCGACCTGCGCCATGCGGGCGAAGAAATAGCCGAACACGAGATGACCCGCGACACGCAGATAGTCCACGGAAGCCGCACCCACTTCGTCGGGGTTCTGCATGCCCTTGAAGCCGATTTCGGTGGTGAACTTGGTCATCTGGTCGCCCAGCATCGCGATGGGGTTGATGAACTCGGCCATCTTCTCGTTCACGCCTTCTTCTTCCACCAACTGGCCGATGAGCTTGCCAAACTTGCGGAGCGTCGCACCCTGGTTCGACAGGATCTTGCGGCCCAGCAGATCCAGCGCCTGGATGCCGTTCGTGCCTTCGTAGATCATGTTGATGCGCGCGTCACGCACGAACTGCTCCATGCCCCATTCCTTGATGAAGCCGTGGCCGCCGTAGACCTGCTGGCTCATCGTCGTCGCGTCCCAACCGTTGTCGGTCACGAAGGCCTTGACGATGGGCGTGAGCAGCGCGACGAGATCGGCGCTGTCCTTGCGCACCTTTTCATCGGGGTGGTTGAGTTCCTTGTCGATCAGAAACGCGCTGTAGGTGATCAGCGCACGGCCACCTTCGGCATAGGCCTTGGCGGTCAGCAGCATGCGGCGCACATCGGGGTGCACGATGATCGGATCGGCCGGCTTGTCCTTGGCCTTCACGCCGGAGAGGCTGCGCATCTGCAGGCGGTCCTTGGCGTAGGCCAGTGCGTTCTGATATGCCACTTCGGTCAGACCCAGCGACTGGTTGCCCACGCCCAGACGTGCCGCGTTCATCATCACGAACATCGCCTGCAGGCCCTTGTTGGGCTCGCCCACCATCGTGCCGATGGCACCGTCGATGTTGATCTGCGCGGTCGCATTGCCGTGGATGCCCATCTTGTGTTCGAGCGCGCCGCAGAAGATCGGGTTGCGATCACCCAGTGAACCGTCAGCCTTCACATTGAACTTGGGCACGAGGAACAGGCTGATGCCCTTCGAGCCGACCGGCGCATCGGGCAGGCGTGCGAGCACCAGATGCACGATGTTTTCGGTGAAGTCATGCTCGCCCGCGCTGATGAAGATCTTGTTGCCGGTGATCTTATAAGTGCCGTCCGCCTGCGGTTCGGCCTTGGAGCGCAGCAGGCCCAGATCGGTGCCGCAGTGCGGCTCGGTCAGGCACATCGAGCCGGTCCACTCGCCGCTGGTGAGCTTGGGCAGATAGAGCTTCTTCTGCTCGTCCGTGCCGTAGGCGTGCAGCGCTTCATACGCGCCGTGCGACAGACCGGGGTACATGGTCCACGCCTGATTCGCGCTGTTGAGCATTTCATACAGCGCCGAGTTCACCACGAACGGCAGGCCCTGACCGCCGTAGTCCGGATCGCAGGAAAGCGCTGGCCAGCCGCCGTCAATGAACTGCTTGTAGGCTTCCTTGAAACCGGTCGGTGTCTTCACCTCATGCGTGGCCTTGTCGAGCACGCAGCCTTCTTCGTCGCCGCTGATATTGAGCGGGAGGGTCACGTTGGCCGCGAACTTGCCGGCCTCTTCCAGCACCGCATTGATGGTGTCGGCATCGACCTCGGCAAACGGCTTCATCTGCTTGTAGTCGTCGGTGATCTTGAAGACCTCATGCATGAGGAATTGCATGTCACGAAGCGGCGGCGTGTATGTAGGCATGTGGACTCCGGGAAGAAAAGTTGAGGGCAAAAACGGTTTGTGAAATGTTCTGAAAATCGGGTGCTGATGTCTGTCTCAGCTTGCAACGGAAGCATCTGCGCCATAGCGCTGCAGGATGCTGTTGAAGCCTCCCACGGCACGCTTGATCGAGCCGGGGGTGCGCAGGAAACGGGCCTCGTAGTGCAGCGCCAGGATCAGGCCGTGGATCTCGAACAGCATCTGATCAGCGTCCACGTCGGCCTTGAGCTCGCCGCACTCGGCGCATTGCTCAATGGCGCGCTTCATGGCGGCGTGCCAGGTGAGCACGGAGTTGGCGAGGGCATCGCGCACGGGGCCGGTGCGGTCATCAAACTCGACCGCGCCGCTGATGTAGATGCAGCCAGAATCGATTTCGATGGACGTGCGCTTCATCCAGTTGTCGAACATCGCGCGCAGGCGGCCGATACCGCGCGGCGCGATCATCGCGGGATAGAAAACCTCCTGCTCGAAACGCGTGTGATATTCGCGAATCACCGAAATCTGCAATTCCTCGCGTGAGCCAAAATGCGCGAACACGCCGGATTTGCTCATACCAGTCACATCGGCCAGCGCACCAATCGACAGTCCTTCCAGACCGATGTGCGTGGCCAGCCCCAAAGCGGCTTCGATGATGGTCGCCTTGGTCTGTTGCCCTTTTTGCAGCACGCGGCCTTCGCGGCTTGCGGAAACGCGTGCGGGCTTGGGAGAAGTGGTTGTAACGGTCATGCTCGGGAATAAAACGAACGATCGTGCTATTTTGCACAAAAGTTTGCCTCAACGCCAGTCTTTGATCTCTTCTTCTTGCAAATGCAGGGAAAACCCTTGCGAAAGAAATTTCCAGCCTTGAAAATATTCTTATCGAATGGCGCGCCGCGCGCTTTGGCGCTAATTGGCGCTGGCTTTGGCGCTTCTTGTCGCCAGCTTTGGCACTCGATTTAAACGGCTCGACTGGCTTCCAGCCATCGGGAAATTGCTGATCAGCACCTCGCCAACCTCCTTTTTGGCGTAATTTGAGAAGCTGTAGCGTGTCTTGACCGCTGCGATCTGGAAGTTGGCAAAGGTCTCCCGAACCCCGGCTGTGTCGTTCAGGCTGAGAATGAATTTCCCCTTGACCCCGTCAAGTATCTCAGCCAGCCGCCCAAAGTCCTCTCGGCTGAAGATGTTTTCCCCGTACTCCTTCTCGCTGTTCCAGTACGGCGGATCAAGGTAGAAGAGCGTTCCAGCCTTGTCGAACCGCAGGATCACCTGGTCGAAGGGCCGGTTCTCGATGTACACCCGGCTCAGCCGCAGGTGCGCCTCGCTCAGGTCTTCCTCGATCCGGGTCAGATTTAAACGCGACGGCGCGGTCGCCGCGATCCCGAAGGTTGGCTTCACGATCCGCGCGCCAAAGCTGGACTTGGCAAGGTAGTAGAACCTCGCCGCCCGCTGGATGTCTGTGAGCGTTTCTGTCGGCGTTGCCAGGAGTCGTTCGAACTCGTCGCGGGCCACCAGCATCCAGCGGAACTGGAGCACCAGCTCGCCGAGGTGATGCTTCACGCACCTGTACAGGTTGGTCAGATCCGAGTTGATGTCGTTGATGATCTCGACCTTGCTTTCCGGCTTTTTAAAGAGCACCCACGCCGCCCCTGCGAACACCTCGCAGTAGGTCTGGTGATCCGGCATCACTTCAATGATCCGGTCGGCCAGTCGGCTTTTGCCACCGAGCCATGCCAAGGGGCTTTTCAATGCTTGCGTCATCTGTTGCTTTCGTTCGTTGATGACGCTCATGGCGCTCTGGTGGTTTGGCGCTCTGGCCGCTGCGATCAGCGGCTTTGGCGCTCCAGTGGTTTAAACACCCGCAACGCGGGCATTTGATCTCGACGTTCCCGTCAGCTTTCGCCAGCAGTCGCTGGCACTTTCCGCATCTCATTTCGTACATTCGGCATCACCTATGATTGCCCCGCCTGTGCACAGGTGTCAGGGTCTTTGGTCGATGCCGTGCTCACTCACGGCGGAGGCGTTTGTTTGGGTGTTCCCGCACCCTTGCATTCGCCCTGGCTTTTTTTGGTCTGTGCAGTCCTCCTTCAGATCTCAGAAATCGTCACAGGCAGATCGGGTGCGGGGCCGATGATCTTTTCGTCCTGAATGAACACCTTGGCCCCGACCTGCGTCTGGCCCTTTGCTCGGCACTGGTCGCCACCTGGCAGCATCACCGTGGCGATGCCGTCCTGGTAAGCCACGACCTCGCCGACTAGCTGTTGGCTGGGCGCGAGGATCTTTCTGAATTCGGCATAAAAATTAGGCATGGCTCTGGACCTCCAAGGACTGCGTAAGTTCTGGGAACTGCATATTGATACCCGTCGAACGGACGATGCCGGTGCGCCAAGCGGAGCTGTCGTCGACGTAGCGCAGGATCGTTCCGGGCTTGATCACGCCACCCTTGGCCGCATTGATCGGCAGGATGAGCTTGTGATTCAGGGCTTGGCCGGTTTCCGACAGCTCCGCGATAGCACGCTGGCGGGCCACGTCGAGCGACGTGATCAGCGGGTGCGTGACCATGGGTTTGAGCAATGGCTCGCCGCCCGATCCAACTCGTGACAGGTCGAACAAGCCGCCGCCTGTTTCGCCGGACACGTAGATGCGCTCGTACATCGGTTGCCAGCTGATCGCCGTGTCGTCGACCTCCGAATAGCCCTCGGGCAGCTCGATGTCGGGAGAGAGCTGGTCGAAGCGCCACCAAGGTTGCGGCCAGAGCGGCAATACACGCATGATCTCGGCGGTGTCGTGGGGCTGTAGGTAGGCCCCCGCTGCGCCAGCGATATCGGCAATGGCCGAGATCCACGTGCCCCGGTGCATCCAGACGCCGCCTGGCACGATCCAGTCGGTGATGCCCCAATCCACCGTCCAGCCAAAGCCCGTGCCGTTGATGGTGAGGCACTCGAGCATGAGCTGGTGGGCGGACACGTCCAGTGTGTTGCCGAAGGTCTGGATTGCGGCCTTGTCATCGAGATGGCCAGCGCGGCCTCGGCCTGTGACCGAGACCACGTGCTCGCCGAATTTGCGGGTCGGATTTGCCGACTCGGCGAGCAGGCGGAACGGCTGGCCGTTGATGCGGACTTCCAGCTCCACCGGGTCGCCCGAGCTGCTCAGCGTTAGTGCCTCTCGCGCAGCGATGTGGAACGTGGCGCTGAACTTCCAGCTCCAGGACTGGTGATCCAGCGACATGGAAAACGCCTCGCTGGGCAGCGGGTCACCGTTCAGGTCATCGGCGCGGCGGATCTCGACGGAATTGATCACTGTGTAAGTCCTCTGCGGAGGAATGACGATTGCGGCTGGTGGCAAGACCTCGCCAGGGCGCTGGCACACGAACACGAGTCGGCCATCGCCCATTGCGAGGTCTGTGAAGATGAGTCGACCGACACTGGCCGGGTCGTAGCACGGCGGCTTGGTTTCGGGAATGACAGGCGGGCGCAGCGACACGCCAGAAAGTGGCCGCATAGCCTCTTGCCAGTGTGAGAGCAGCTCAATGCGCACGCGTGCGGCATGACCCCATCTGGACTCCACTGCAGATCGAGCGGGCTTGGCGTCTTGCCAATGCGAGTGCACCGATCCACGAAGGCGCAAGGCTTCTTGCCACAGCACATCGACCAGTCCGCGTCGCTTGAGAGCCTCCTGCCAGTGAGACTCAACGGTGCCGCGTGCACGGATAGCCTCTTGCCAAACGACATCAGTCGAACCGCGCAGCCTTGTCCCTTCCTGCCAATGCGACTCGACGCATCCGCGCAGCCGCAAGGTGTCTTGCCAGCAAACATCCACGTTGGACCTGGCTGGTGCGGCCTCCTGCCAGCACATGAGTGTGTCGCGGCGGATCTTGGTTGTCTCCTGCCAGTGGGCCTGCAGATCAGTTGCGACTGGCGTGGCTTCCTGCCAATGGGACTGCAGGTCGACGAGCGTGTTGCGGCTGACGTTGGCGTCCCACTTGAGGGTGACATCGGCGTCGAGACCCGGCAGATCGACGTCGACGGACATGAGCGCACCGGCGCGCAGCGTGATGCCGTCGAGGCCGGGCAACTGAGCGTCAACGCTGAAAACGGCATCGGGTACGACCGCCGCGCCTTGCTCGCCGAAGACGAGTTTGCCCGAGCCATCATTCGGCTCGCCGCTGAAGACAAGAGTGCCGATACCCACACGATCACCCCACCAACATCGGTGATGTGAGGGCCACTACGCCGCCTTGGTAGATCATGCCGGTAGGCAGACCGTCTTCGCCAATGCTCGTGCCCTCTAACTTGAATGGCCCTGATCCAAGCTGGTCAGTGACCGCGTCCAATGCGATAGCCGCACCAGCGCCGCTGCGCCAGACAGCAAAAGTGGGTTTGCCCGTAATCTGCACCATGTCGTTTGCAAGCGATGGCTGCAACACGATACGGCCTTCGGCGTTGATGACGCCGCACGGCTTGTCCAGCGTTCGGACAGCCAGCAGATTGCCGCCTTGCGCGTCGTATAGCTCAATCACCGATGGGCCATTGCCAGCATCGGCCAGATCGATACTGGCTTGGTTGCGTGCCGCGCGGTGATCACGCGAGATCTGCATCGTCATGTCAGCGTGTCCGTGTGAACTGCGATCACTGGGCCTGCGCCCGTGGTCTTGTGCTCTCGATAGGGGTCGATGCCCACTGCGACATATACAACGCCGACTTCGAGCCCACGCGCGGTGTACCAGCCCTGTGCGTCGCTCCAGCCCTCCCACGCCTTGTAGCCGTCGGCCACGCGCAGCAGCCAGACGCGGCCATTGCGAAACGGGCTCTCCGGCGATGAGGGCGTGAGCTTGATCATCACGCGATCACGAATCACACCGAGCCCAGCGCCGCGGATCGCGTGGCGCAAGTCGAGAAGACTCACCATCGGCTGCGCAAGATGCTCAGTGCGCGTATAGGTCACAACGCCGCGCCCCTGCGCAAAGGCCAACGGACGTGGTGCGTCAGCGTAGATACTGAGCAGCGCCATCAGTCGGGTCTCCATGGACCAGAGATATCTATCGCTCCCACGCCACCGACACTGGAGCCGGTACTATCCGAGTGGGCCACTGCGAAGAACTTCCGTCCAGCATAGGCATCGGAGCCGGGGAAAAAGTCTCCGAGCGCCGCAATAGACGCAACACCTGAGTGCGGGATATACCGAACACCAGGAATGACCGCACGCGGGGGCGCACTGGAAAATGCCTCGCGGAGAAATACCTCCGAGAAGAGTATCCGCCCATTGACGGAGGACGGGGCCGCACCACAAAAGTTGTCTGCGCCAGAGGTTGTCGAGAGTGACCCGGTGAATGGTCTTGACCCGACAAAAATCGCGCTGCCCAGACCGGCGAATGCGCGCGGCATCGCACACCCGGCGTACGAGTCTCCCAAATCTCCAGTTGTAAATGAGCCTCGGCTCAAATAGCTGCCACCACCTTGGGTGCCGCTGATGACTGTGGCCCATGGATCACCAGCAGTGGCGAGCACGATGGGATCGCCAAATCCGCGAATGCCAGTGCCGGTGTAGATTTCATTGGCACTAGTCCCAACACTGAACGCTGTCAGAAGAAAGCGAGGGTCGGCCGCGAGCAGATACCTTGAGCGTGCGCTGCTGCTGGTGGACGACGCGCTCTTCACCCAGTAATATCCACTCGGCACGATGGTGGTGCTAGGGAACATGCCGGTGCCGGTGTCCACGTCGGTCATGACCTCGTAGCCCGCAATCTTCGTGTTCTGGATGCCCGTGTCGTCAACGCGCAGAAAGTGCCCGGCAGACTTGACGTGCTTGCTTCGATACACCGCTTTGTTGATGCCGTTGTAGACCTTCTCCCATCCGACCGGCGCATATCTGACCGTGATGGAACCGGTCGCCACACCATCGGGCGCGTCCGTGGCGAACGTGATGGACTTGCTCGTGCGGCTCAGCACGCGGGCCTCGCCGTTGAGCAATGCGGGACTGGTGACTCCGTCAATCAGTACCACGGCCTCTTCCTCGAAGTACACGCCGTCGTTGAACTGGGCCGTGCCCACGCCACCGGACACAGTCACCGACAGTGCCGTGGTTGGCCCCCAGCCGGTGATGAGAAAGGCATCGAGTGCGGCGATCATTGCGCCCACCGTGGCGCTGATGACGGGCGCACCGCGCATGCGCTCGTGCATGTGTTTGACAGGGTAGGAATAGGCCATATTTAAATCTCTTGAGGTCTTAGTCGAAGGTGTTTTCAGGGGTGTGGCCGATGTCGCCACGC
This sequence comes from Diaphorobacter sp. HDW4A, assembly GCF_011305995.1. Taxonomy (GTDB): domain Bacteria; phylum Pseudomonadota; class Gammaproteobacteria; order Burkholderiales; family Burkholderiaceae_C; genus Diaphorobacter_A. The sequence goes on from NZ_CP049910.1 coordinate 4,193,858, forward strand.
TGCTCGATGCCAAACTTGTCATCCATCCCTGCAGGCGATCCGGGTTGTGTGCAGCGGATGACGGCGATGGGTGCTTCGGCACCATCGGTGTCGATGAACAGCGTGTTGTTGACACCCCAGCCTTGGTTCCAGCCGACGGCGGGCAACGTCATGTAAGGGGCACCGGCTGCAGCGTTGATCGGCGAAAAGTCCTGGTTGATGTTGCCGCTGGCGATCTGTCCGAGGTGTTGGCCGATCAGGTCGAAGTTGATGCCATCCGAGCGGAACTTGATACCCCAGCGTTCCGTGATCGCGCCAAGGTTCGTGACCACGATCTTGCCCGTGTACTTGGCCGTGGCCTCACCCACCGTTGGATTCACACCGTCCATCCAAGTCACGCCGTCCCACGACTTCTGTGTGTACGTGCGCGGCACATCGGCAAAGCGATCACCGAAGCGAAGCGCGGTGGAGAACACCGATCCCACGGGGAACTCGTACCCGATTGGCAAGGTGAACTTCACCTTGCCATCGATGCGCACCTCGGCGATCACGCGGTAGACCTCTGTGCGCGCCACCACGCTGATCGGGTACAACCCGCCCGCGTCTGGCTTGGCCGGGAAGCCCGAGAGATCGGTGAAGGTGACGGTGCCTGCGTCGAGGTCTGCCGTGAAGCCGGTGTAGATCTCGGCCCCTGTGTAATCCAGCACCTGCACGACAGACAGGCGCTGGTGGCCGATGTTGTAGGTCATCGGTAAGCTCGGCACGAACGTCGATCCGCCATGCGTCACGCCCACAACAGCCGTGTCGCCAGGTCGAGCAAACACGACGCGGCCATCGGATGGCAAGGCAGCCGGGTCGAGGCCCAGCAGGCTCACGTCGACCGGCAAGTAGATATAGCTGATCGCCGAGTAGCGCAGCGTGTCCGGCATCACAGGCCACGGACGCCAGATCTTGCCCGCCTCGACCGCGCCCACGTCAGCCGCCGCATACCACCACTCGGCCTTCTGCGCGTCAGTGACCTCAGAGACTGGAACGAAGTCCCCGAACTGCAGCTCAACGCCACCACGCGAGAAGTCCACGCGGCCCCGCATGTGCAGGCCCGTGATGTTGCCTTGCGTATCGACATTGGCCGTGAGCGGCGTGCCCTTGGTGTCGAGCACCGACAAAATGAAGCCGCCCGCACCAGCGCGCAGCGGGTAAGCGTCGGTGTTGAAAAAGAGGCTGGCCGTGGTCCACTGCGAGGCCTGTGTCCAAAGACTGAGCAGTTGAAAGTCTGTCGGTCCGGTACCGCCGACAACATAGTCGTTCATCAGCACGGTGCCCGCTTCGTAGTCGATGGTTCCGCAGGCCACGCCAGCGGACGTGTCCGTCCAGTCGCGATAGATGACGCCGTCGAGATCACGATACAGGGTGCCCATCCAACGGAACAGCACGCTGTTCACCACGATACGGTGCGTCGTGTAGGGGCACAAGTCGAGCACTATGGCCGAGGGCGTGTAGGTCTGGCTCTTGTGCCGTGTGCTCGGTGGGCCAACGCGGTAGCGCGCCACCATCGACGACGCTGCAAGTACTTCTTCGCCTACGCTTGTGGTGCCGTACTCGCCGCCTTTGTTGGAGTTCGAATTGCTGGACGCTTCGCCATCGCCCACCGTGCGTTCGAACTCTTTCGCGTCCTGGTGGTCGGCCTTGTAAGTCTCAGTGCTGCGGTCGAGTGTCACCACCTGCAGCGAGACATCACGACCCGTGATCGTGCCCATAGAGCCGATGAAATTCCCCGCGTTGTCTGCAGTGACCGTGCGGGCCACGATGATCCGGTTGTCATTGGTGCTGCCCGTCTCTTCGGTCAGCGTGGCACTGGTGCCGTTGGACGTGCGGATGGTGAATGGTCTCTCGACGTACTTGATTGCCATGTCTATTCCCTGATTAGCCCGCAGTGGATCGCGGCCAGTTGACGTAAGGAACACCAGTGCCAGCTGCAGGCTCGTAGTACTCAGGCACAGAGCGGCTGGTGTAGGTGATGTCGGTGGTCTTGCTGGCGGTCGTGGTGGTGAGCTGTGCGCCGCTCGAGCTGCTGACCGCACGCGAAACGACGTAGGTCAGCTGGAACGTTCCTGCTGCGGGCACCTGGGCCGTCTGAAAGTGGATGATCCCGGCGGCGTCAGGGGAGCCCGGTGCAGCAATGATCTCGGTGACCAGCGCCTCCAGCTCGCAGTCGATTTGCAGCTGCGCGCCTGCATCGGGCATGTGAGCCGGGCGCAGCAGCACGCTGCGGCTTGGATAGTCAACCACGCCCGAGCCGTCGCCGGTCAACTTGCCGGTGCCGTTGTCGATCACCGTGTAGACCGTGCCGCCGCTGGTGTATCCGATGATCAGCGTGGAAGGCACGATGCGATCGAGATCGCTGTCACCTTCGACGATCCACGAGTACTCGGGCGCGCGAACCTGCGGCCCTTGCGCCGAGCGGTTCGTGAACGACAGTGGCGACGCGAAAGTGATGCAGATCGTGCTGCCGATGTCAGGCACCGCTTTCAGGCCGATCAGCAGCGTGCCGGTGAGGTAATTGACTGTGCCGGAGCCCGAACCCTTGAGCTGTACCGCTCCATCGTCATAGATGCGATAGAGCTGGCCGAGCGCCCAGTAGTCGATAAAGACGGAACCCGGCTGAGGCAGAGGCTTCAGGTCTGCAAGGAAAACCGTTCCTGCATTCTCCTCCGCGATCTTGATGCGGCGTGTGTGCAAGGTCGTGGCCGCTTCCACCTGACGAGGCGAACTCGCGAGGAGCAAAGTCTGCTTGGCCGTGGGCCGTTGGTCCGTCGTGCTCACTTCGCCTTTGCTGTTGGGCACGACCTGCACATAGACCGACTCTGTCTCGATCCAGTTGTCGAGCAAAGTGGTGGCCTTCGTCAGCTTGCTGGCCGAGTAGAACAGGCCTGCATCCGTGTACATCGTTTCACGCAGCAGCGTTTTTGTCGCGCCACGCGTGAATGTGCGCACAGGAGGCGAGCCGGGGAAGTCAAACGTCAGGCTATCGAACAGCTCGCAGGTTGTGACCAGTGCGTCGAAGTCCTCTGCCTTTGACCCTGATGTGTCGGTGTACTTGCGGATGAGCGAACTGGTCGCTTTGATCTTGATGCGCTGTCGCCGCTCGCCTGCAACGCCTTCGTTGTAGACCAGAACGTAGGTGCGTCCGATGGCGGGCGGTGTGCCTTCTGGTCGCTGCAGGATCTGGATCGCGGGCATCGTGGCCCAGTGGTTCTCCAGCAGGTAGCCCGAAAACTCGGACGCGGCATTCATGCCGGACTCCATGCGCTTGGCGATGTCGGCGCGCGTGGCGAACGGATTCTTGAGCGTGAGGATTGCGCAGCTCACACGCGGATCGTCCGGAGGCTTCGAGACGATAACGTTGGTGCCAGTGAACGGCGTCTTGTCCGTGTTGCGCAGAACACCGTGGATCTGGTAAATCTCGACGCGGCCGACGGTACGTGTTTCTTCGCTGATGTCCGGGAAGATTTCGTTACTGCGGCCTGTGGTCATCAACTGGGCCGAGGGTGGCCCGCCGCCTTCGGGTCGGTCGACCATACGCAGGGAGCGAGCCAGGCGGATATCACCTGCAAGGATTGTCATGGTTTAAATCTCGATGAATTTGAAAGTTGGGAGGTAGTCGGTCTGGCCGTTGTGCTCGCTGTCGAACAAACGCCATTGCGCGCGGGCAGTGAATGCCGCGCCCTGCGAGTTGTCGAAACGCACCCTATGCGTGACACCACGCACGACAAGATCGAATTCGGCATCTGGAATTGCGGCCCAGGCGTATAGCTGGTCGCACAAAGCGCGAGTGATCCATGACCTGCTTTCAACGCCGTCGAGCGTGATGGGACGGCCAGCTTTGCGCTTGCCCACATGGATGATCAGCGCGCCCGTGCTGCCCGTCTTGTTAGCCGTGACGACCGCGTTCCACGAAAACTCATCGGGCCAGAGGAGGCTGTCCGGTAGTTCGAGCTGGGTGGAGTTCAGTTTCAGCGCGATCATTGAGCGACCCCTTTCGACTCCGCCAGTTCGCGCAACAGGCGCTCTTCAGTGCTTGCGCTCTGCGCTGTCGTGTGCGTTGTGGTGCCCTTCACGGAACCCCACTGACCCACGCCATAGATCGTGATGTTGTTGATGTAGGTGTTGCCACCCGACCCGCCACCGGGCGACGGACTGGGTGCTGGCGAGGGAGAGGGAGAGGGAGACGGCGATGGTGCGTCAGGCTTCTTTGCGCCGTCGGCTTGCATATCCGCATACTCATGCTTGCCGTCTCCAAACTGGTAGTACTCCGACATCTTCCCGAGGGCCTGCGATAGCGTGCTGTACTTGCCGCCCCACCGCTGCTGAGCAATGGACGCGTCATAGTTGACGTCGCCGTTGGAATTCAAGAACTGCTTTGACAGCTCTTCAGCCACCTTCGCTTCAATCCCCGATTGCTTGAGATAGTCGATGATGGTTGCCTGCGTCCACACGAACTGCTGTTGCGCCTGACCCTTGGCATCGCTGGTCATGCCGTCTTTGTTGCGGTAGCCAGATCCGATCTTTTCAACGCCCTCGCCGAGCTGCTCCGGCTTGTCGCCTTCACCCGGCTTTCCGTATTTCTGTTTCACCAGTTGCTGGTACTCCTGCAGAGCACGGCTCGCGCCTTCGACCGACGACTGCACACCCTTCCAGTCACCAGCCATGCCGCCTGCGGCATTGCCAGTGACCTGGCGCACTTTGAGCGTCGTCTTGCCAGCCTGGTCGACCGCAAGGTCGTATCCACGCACTCCGGCTTCGGCCGTCACCCATGAAGGCGCAATACCTTTGTTAGCCTCGATGGCGGCTTCGGCAGCACGTTTAAACCCTTCCGACAGTTCGCGCGCGCTGGCTTGCCCGCTGCTACGCATCACGTCATAGGCATCCTTGGCAGACTTCGCAGTGTCCTTCAACGATGCATCGGACGTGATGCCCAGTTGTTTCATTGCCTCGCGAACGCCTTGAATGCCAGGCAAGGCGTTGTTGACAGCGTCTTTTAGCTCGTCGGCCTTCACCTTGGCCTGCTCAAGCAGACCGTCGGTGATCTTGTCGCCGAGCTGGCCGCGCAGGCTCTCGATGCGTTGCTTCAGGCTATCGATTGCAGCCTGACCGTCCGCAGTGTTGATGGCTTTGGACAAGCTCGCCGAGAGCACGCGTGACACATCCACTCCCTGATCCTTCAGGCTAGCCATGCCGGTGACGATAGCTTCGACATCGTTGATGGCACTGCGAGCAGCGGTACCGATGTTGCCCTGCAGCTGAGTGAACTCAAGGCCTGAACGCTTGACCGCTTCGCGCAGGCTCGCATCCAGAATTGACCCTAGACGCTCTCCGTCTCTTCCCACCGCGCCAAGAGCGACACGCGCCTTGACCTCCAACTCATCGAGCTCCTCTCCACTTACGCCTGCAGCAATTGCGTTCTTCACATCTGCAGCAGCAGCATTCGCGACGGCCACCGCCTGGCCGAATGCCTGACGTGCCATCACTTCAAACTGCGCAAGATCTTTTCCTTCGAGCGCCTTCGCCCACTCAGCCTGGAACTCTCCCGCGCCGAGCTTCCCATCCGCGACAAGTTTGTCGAGCGTGGCCGTGAAGTCCTTGATGCCCTGAACTTTGGTCAAATCGAAGTTCTCAGTGACCTTCTTGACGGCGGACGCGGACAACTCCCCGTTTTTGGTGAGCTGTGTGAAGGCATCCACAGCCGTGCGTGCAGCTTTCGAGAGATCGAACTGCTTGTCGATTGCTGCCTGGGTCGCGTCAGCCATGCGCGCGCGACTAGCCGCCACTTCCTTTGTAACTTCTACTGCTGCTTTCTCGGCTTCTGCAAGCTCCTTTGTACGGTCTTTGTAGCCAGCGAGCTTTGCCGCTGTTTCGCCCATCCAGGTGCCGATGTCTTTGAGATTGACGATCAGGCCGACCAATGTGAAGGAACGCAGAAACTTCAGAGCTGCAAACAAGCGCCCCGCACTCGCCGCCGCCGTCGTGATCGCGCCGGAAGCCGCAGCGACCTGCGCGCCAACACCCGCCGCCGCACGGCCGGTGGTCACTGCTGCAGCTACATTGGCAGCTGCATTTGCGGATGTTGCCGCCGTATTGGCCGTCTTGGCCGCAGCGTTTGCAGTGGTTGCTGCGGTGTTCGCAACGGTAGCTGCAGTGTGAGCGGTGGTTGCCGTAGTCGCCGCAGCCGTCGCGGTGCTGATGCCCAGAAAGTACTGGGCAAGCCGCAATGCCGCAAAGCCTGCAGCAGCCTGCCCCACGTCGATCAGCAACCCGGCAACCGTGCGCAGGTTGCCCGAGAGCATGTCGATCATCGACGCGGCCTTGGCGCTCACGCCGTTGGCTTGATCAACCTCCGAGACATACAGGCTCCACTGCGTAGACAAGTCCTGCAGGGCACGGCCCACCGTGGGCGGCAGCTTCTGGAATTCGGTGGCAATCGTATCGCTCTGTCCGCGCAGCGCACGAATGACTGTATCGGCCGACAACGCTCCGGCCTCGGCCATCTTGCGCAGCTCGCCAGTAGTCACGCCCAGGCCATCCGCCAGCGCGCGCGCAAGGCGCGGAGCTTGCTCCATGACGCTGTTGAATTCATCGCCGCGCAGCACACCTGATTGCAGGCCCTGCACCAGTTGCGTAATGGCAGCGCTGGAAGCCTCCGCGCTCGCTCCGCTGATCTGGATCGTCTGGTTGATGGTCTCGGTGAGCGCCAGTGCCTGCGCTGCGGCGTTCTGAGACGAGAGGCCTGCGTCCTTGCCTGTCTGTGCAATACGCGTAAACAGCGTGCCAGTTCCCTCCAGCGCACTGTGCGTCCTCAATGCAACGTCGACGACACCTTCCCAACCTTGCTTGAAGTTCTCCGCCTCCCCCGTCACCAGCTTCATGCGACTTTGCAGATTGGTGACCTGGTCGGCCGTCTGGGCAAACTCCAGTCCCATGTTCGTCAGGCCACGAACGCTCTGCAATCCGACATAGAACTGCTGCAGCCGCGCAAGTTGCGCGCTGATGGACTCGACACCTTCACCGATGGCCCGGTGGGTGCGGGTCATGCTCGCACCGGCAGTGGCCGCGCCATTGGCCGCGCGCTGATAGGCTGGAGACAATTCCTGCACCGACTGAGCCACTTGCACAATTTCGGCGCGCAGGCGCTCCTGCACCCCGCGAGCTGTCTGCCCAGCAACGCCATAACGCTGCAGCTCGCCCTGAGCGCGATTGACCGCCTCGAGCTGCTGCCCAAATGCCGCACGCGTGGAGTCCACGGTCGCCTGCAGCCGCTGCAGGTTGGCGGCTTCCTGTGCTGTCGGTGGCCCCGAGGCTGCGATCTGCTTGGCAAATCCCGACGCTTCGGTCTCGGCCCGACTCAACGCCGTCGCGGCCGCATCGGACTGGGACTTGAGCTGGATGAAATTGGTGATCGCCGCGTCCTGCTCCCCCAGCTCGCGCAGGCGAGCTGCTGTGGACTGCGCCTTCTGCGCCAGTTCTTTGTCCAGAATCTTGGCAAGCTCGTCCAGTTCGTCAGCCATGCGAGCGACGGACTCCTGCCCGGTCGCCTCCGCGTTGATCCGATAACTGACTTGCTTATCCGCCATGATTTCCTACAATGCGCACATGCCGCGTTTAATTGCCTTCATCTTCTGCATCGCCTTCCTGGTGGGCGCCGGGTTTTCCGTGCGCGCGGGGTTGGCTGTAGCAGTCGTGGGCTTGCTGGCTCTGGCAGGATTTGTTGCGTGGAACTTCGTCGCGATGTTCATCGGACCAAAGCAGCACCGCCCATAGCAGGACTGTCGCGCGAGACGCACAAATAAATAAGGCCGACAGATGTCGGCCTTATGCATTGCAGGAGGAAAAAATCAGGTGGTCAGTTCTTCAACACCTGGTAGTACTTGCTGATGCCAGTACCGCTCTTGCTCGAATCCATGAGCACGGTTCCGCTGACCTCCAGATCGGCAAAACCCTTTTCCTGGAGCAGACTGATCTTCGATGCCACGCCTTGGCTGGCACGAAAAATCTTGAGCACGGACACTTTGCCATCATCAGCCTCGTTGAGCCCTTCGATAATGAACTCCAGCTCGACGGCCTTGGTCACTAGCGCTTCGATCTTTGCATAGGAAGCGAACTCGTAGTCCACCACGATGTCATCCTGATCAGCCAGAGCCGTTGCTTCCGGCAAGATGTAGATGCCTGCAGGACGTACCTCGTAATTGCCCTCGGCTGGAATGACAGTGCCTGTCGGGTACTTATAAGACACCCAGAAACCCGTCGCTGCGGCAACGCCCGGAGCATCAGCGGCGATCAGGATGCCGGTCGTGGTCACCGTGTAGTTTCCGACCATCGTCAGCTCTGTCGCAGTCGCAGAGTCCGCCCCGGTTCGCACCACGACGTTACTTGGATTTGCGTTCAGAAAAGTGATGGTGTCGCCCCGTCCCTTGTTCGGGTGAGATTCATCGGTCACTGTCTGCGTTGCTGGGCCACCGGATGCGGGCTTTCGAATCACCACGTTCTGCGGCAGCAAGTGTGCTGTAGCCAGCAGGCCGCCCAATGTCACCTTGTGCGCTTCAGCGGAAACCGTCCCTGAATCGATCCCTGACGCAGTGCCCATGACTGCGCGGGAATAGTTGGCAACGTTGAGGTCAGCAAATTTAAAGGACAAGCCCACCTCGGACACACGACGGCGCTCTGCGTGCACGCCGCCGCCCAAGGTCGTCATATTGGTCTGCTGCTCCACGTCTTCCTTGTGGCTCATCTCCGCGCTGAGGACGTTGCCGACCGACAGAAATGGCTCCGCAGAGCCGTAGCGACGAGCGTAGACCGGCCCCACATAGGCGGCAGGAGAAAAAACACGTTTGATGATTTGTTGAGAGGTCGCCATTTTCGTCATTCCTTTTCGAGTTGAGGGACTACGCCTGCGGCACGCAGCCACTCGGCAGTTTTGGGATGCACGGTGAGCGTGTGCCCCTTCGGGTGCAGCACGCCCAAGTGCTCGTGGGCGCGTTCAAGCACTACGCGCTCTTGCTTTGGTGTTGCTGCTGTTTTGGGGACACGCGGTGTGGCCGCGCTGGTTGTCTTCATGCTTTTCTCCATTCAAACCAGTTTCGACTCGCGAATTCGAGCGCAGCGCTGTGGCACAGTGCCCCGGCAAAAAAGACCGGCCCCGTGCTCACTACCTGAACACCGCGCTCTTCGAACACGCCGTTGCCGATCACTGCCGGGACGCCGAGCCTGGCGAAGCGGAACGCATCACGCATGTTCTCGACCAGCTCATCGAAGATCAGCTCGCTCTCGATGCCGTCCTTGAACGACATGTAGCCGCGAATCGTCCAGGTGTGCTCGTTCAGAATGCGACCATTGCTGTTCACTTCCTTCGTGGCGGTCCGCCGCACATGCCAGCCACGGATATGCGCCTCTTCGCCGAACGCATCGCTTGCGGCGCTGGGCCTATACAAATACAGGCGCTTGTACGCGCTGTCATCGCCTGCATACCGCTCGCATCGGTGAACGATGCCAACGTCGGGCACCGAGCCCAGCAGCTCAACGATGGCTAGGCGCGTCGCCGCCAAAGTGGAAGGAATGCTCATGTCGGGCCCCCAGCGAGGTGACGAACGATGCGCTGGGCAGCGTCTTCGAACATGGCGATCACCTGAGTTTCGGTCGAGGTCACCGCGCGCTCAAACGGCCGTTGCGGCTTCGTTCCCTCCCGAGCGATCTTGCGGCCGACGAGGAAAGCAACGCTCTTGGCTTCCTTCGGATCGCGGATGCCGAGCACGGCGCGCACCCATGGCACCAGCGCGTCGATGGGCGGCATGTGGGGGCGTGTACCCAGCTCCAGGAACAAGGCAGAGGGCTGGCTACTGCCCACCACGCCCAGCACACCTGCAGGCGTGCTCATCACATCACGGGTGATGCTCTTGGCTGTCAGACCTGTCGACGCACGGGGTATGTTTTCAATGACCTCGCGCTCGACCAGTTGAGTGGCCTCGGTCATCGCGGCTTCGAGCACCTCGCGGGTGAAGGCTGGTGCGTCACGCAAGCCGCGCTGGATTCCCGACAGATCGCCCAGACTGATGGACAGGTTCATAGCCCGCCCCGGCTGACCAGGTTGTGACGCGGATTGCGGCGCGGCCAACTGGTGACACTGGCAGCTGCAGCAAGGCCGTTGCCGGACAACTTCTCATTGAACGGGTCCACCTGGCCCGTGCCCGTGAAATACGCCGTGCGGTATTCCTTGGCGCGCTTGGAGAACGCAGTGGCGCGGCTTTCGTTGCGTGCCATGTCCACATTCAGCGTGGAGTCGCGGTCGGAGCTGAAGCGCGTAGCCAGTTGCTGGCACAGCAGATAGGCGGCGTAGTAGGCCACGGCCAAGCGGTGGGCTGCAGGAATCGTGTCAGCGCCCGCATCGAGCTGGTGCGGCAGCGTGTAGGTGAGAACGACCAATGTGCCAGCAGCCAAGGCATTGACGCCCTCCAGCTGCCAGTCGTCTCCTGATTTGAAGACGGCAAAGTGCAGTGCTGGCTCGAACGCGTTGCGGCCAGCCACATCGACACTTACCAATTGCGCAGCATCGGTCCAGCCAGAAGGCAGGGGCGCAAAGACGCTGGTTTGCGGCCAGACGAATTGCTCAACCAGTGTACGTGGCACATCCATGCTGTAACGGATGCGCGCCTCCTCGATCACACGGGTGCGTGCTTCGGGCGTGACTTCGTCATCCATTCCTGGAACGAAGTCCTGCAAGAGCTGCTGGATGTCGGCGAGTGCCACGGTGATTGATCCTCTGGTTTAAACGATTTGCCGGGTTGGTAAAGGACCCGTTGCTGGAGCCTTTACAAACCCGCCCCTTGCGGGGCAGGCCGGGCTGAGTTCATGAAGGAGTGCCACTCCCCGCGCTGGTCAAGCGCCTTTCGCCGCTGCTGGGTGTCAGGGTCAGGCCACCACGGCCTTGGTCGTTGCCTTCTCGCCATCCACCAAGACCGTGCCACCGTAGATGTGGCGGATCTTGTAGGTCAGCTTGTCGTGACTGAATACCGAGCCAGAAGTGGGAGCGTCCTGCAGGAAGGTTTCCGGATCTTCCTTGCCATCCAGAAAACCAATTTCCAGCGCTGGGAGGATCAGCGGATCAGCCACAGTGACCCAGTCGTTGCTGTCGAGCCAGTAATCGATCACGATCACCTTGGTCTTCTTCGACTGAATGAAGTCTTCGTCCAGATTGGTTTTACGTGTGAACATGTCATACGCTGTGCGTTCCAGTTCACCGGGCACCAAGAGCACTGCAGGCGAAGTGGATAAGCGCTTACCGCTACCGGATCGAGTTTGCTGGCGCATGGACAAGCGGTGCTTGGCAAACTCGTCGGCAGACAGGGCGGCAGCGAACAGGTTCGCATGGTCCACGTGGTAGAGCGCCTTCGCGTCATAAATCACTGGATTGCCGCGATAGAAATCGAACACGAACTCGAACAGAGTGTTCTTGGCAGCAAGCGCAAGTTCCAGCGGAATGCGGCGCAGGGCCTGAATGTCGTCGTTCTTGATCGCTTCGAGCGTGACATCTTCCGTACCGCCGCGCTTGGTCACGGCATAGGTCGCCTTGTCATCACCCGGTGTGGACAGCGGTTGATAGGGCGCACCTTGCGCCACCGCAGGAAGATTGCCATACCCACCGATGCGAACGCGCTCGACCGTGCGGAAGTCACTGACTGGCCCCCAGGTGGCGACCTGCTTCCACGCTTCCAGTTCGGCCAGACCCGTGTAGATCGCCTGCATGCGACGAGTGATGCTGTTGCCCAGTGCATCGGCAAACGTGGTGGTGTCCACGGATTCGCGCATGATGCCCAGACTTTCAGCCATGCGTCCTGTATCGCAGTCGCGCAGAAGGCCGGTCACGCGTTTGTCACCCGTGATTTCGACGTAGGCTTCCTTGAAAGAGCTGACGCTGCGGTGATCCTTGTGCTTGGGATCGAAGAATGCATCCAGCATCTCGCGAATTACCACACTGCGGTCGCCCACCTGGATGGAGCCATCACCGAACGAGGGAACGCGCACGGCACCGCTTTCAGAGAGGCGTGCCACATACGCGCCTTCTTCCGTGATGGCAGCGGTCACAGCCGCTTCAGTCAGACGATCAGCACCGGCAATCGCAAAGCCAGCAACCAGGCGATCCTTGGATGCCTGCGGCAACTTGGCCGCACCAACGCGGTCGCGCGCGGCTTGGCGAGATTCATAGACCTGCAGATCGGCGCGGGTCAGAGGCGTGTTGTCACCTTGGGCCTCGGTCACGCGGGTCGTACCCGGTTCCGGCACCAGCGGGCCACACACAGATTCGTGCAGATTGACGACTTCGTCGTCGGTGATCGTGTCCACATTGATAGTGGCGTGCTTAGCCGGGTCTTTGGCCTTGATGGCCTCCAGCAGGCGTTGCTTCCAGAGAGGCATTGCTTCTTCCTTTGGGTTGATGGTTGGATCGGCGGCGGCTTCGGTCAAACGGTCCAGGCCGCCACCCGCGCCTGGCTCGACAATCAGATCCACCGAGTGCACCTTGGTGAACTTCACCGCCTCGCGCAGCGTGTCGCTGCCATCGCGGCGTTTCTTCGTGCGGGCATCGGCGTCGATGGACAGGCCTAGCAGGCCCTGCATGCCGCGCTTCACCGACTCGACCATCTTGGTGACGGCCTTGTCGGTGGGGTCGATGGGTTTAAATGTTCCGACCAGCGAGCCGGTATCAGGCGTTTTTCCCTCGACGAAGCGCGTGCCGTAGATGCCGCCGATGAGGTTGCGCACATCCTTGCCCTTGCCCGCGATGTGTTCAGCATCCGACTTGGCGAACACGCGAACGCCCTCGAACATCGGAGCCGCTTCGCGCAAAGGCTGGTCGGGGTAGTAGTTGCGGTTGCCGCTGCGGCCCGCACGAATCAGGGTGACTTCGATAGAGCCGTCCTGGGCTTCGCGGAACACCGCAGTGTCCAGACCTTCGCGCAGCACCGTCTTGTCAGCAGTCACCGTCGGCACATACTGCTCGACCACCTCGACGGGCGCTGCCAACGTGAGCTGGTCGCCCGATGGCGATGCCGTGACGGTGTAGCCATATTGATATTTGCGACCGCCCAGCTCGATGATGGCGCGGTCCGCGTAGATCGCGGTGAGCGACACCCAGCGGTCGCCGACTGGTTTGGACGGATACACCACAGCACCGATGGCCGTGCGCACCATGTCGATCAGCTGGCGGAAGTCGCGCTCTGGAGCGCCAGCAGCTTCGCGCATGGACGTCTCGATGGCTTGCACCGAGGTAAGGCCACCGCAAGCGAGCAGCGCTGCAATAAGTGGGGAGAGCTTCATGGCCTGAAGCCTCAATCCGCGCTGGAGAGCTTCTGGCCGTCCTTCGTGACCACAACGACGTGCGCGCCGTAGTCCTTGAAAGACAACACCTCTTCCGTGGCAACAACGACCTGCTTGGACTTGGCTACCTTGACGGGCTTGCCGTCCTTGCCCTTGCTGTCTTCGTATTCGACAACAGTGCGCTTCACGCGCTTGGCCGCCTCGGCGGCGGTTAGTTCCTTCGTGGTCTTCTCATCAGACATTGGTCACTCCATGCAAAAGGTTCAATTGCGATGGGGTGACTGTGCAGGGGATGCACAAAAAAACTAAGGCCGACACGCACCGGCCCGAGCGCATGCCGGGTGTCTTTTTCAGACTAGCATGCAATCGCCAGATCCGGGCACCCGAATCGGGCTGTCAGGTCAATATCCGGGAATCCGGTCGCCGACATAAGGCCAAAACGCCCAAAAACCCGTTTAAACCATGTTTAAAAAACGAGAGCGGGGCCATGCCTAGGGCATTGCATGTCTTTGGCGCGCTCGGCGCACCAAGGCCCGGAAATTCCAAGAACCCCAAAACGGGAAGTTTTGGGCATCATTCCTGCCGTCCTTCGGTCCGTTTTCGCGCCTGCTCCAGGGCAGCTTTGCGCCCATCCATCGTCAGCTCCTTCTCGCTGAAGGGCAGCGCGCCGGGTGTCTTGACCTTCCATGTCTTCTTCCAAGGCAGCATGACACAGCCGCAATGGATCACCTGTTCAATGGGCGCGTTCGGGTCATGCGGGCATTTCATTTTGTCAATCCCGCCTCCGGGATTGGGCACTGAGAACTGATCCTTCGCCCCGACCACCTGGCCGTCGACGAGGTCGTGGTTCCAGCGACTATGCAGCTTGCCGCTTCGCCGCCACTGCTTGCCCAGCTCCGGCACTATGTCTGCCGCTTGCTCCAGGCGCTCATTGCTGGCAAGTGCAAAAGCACGACTGACCTCGGTGACCACAATGGCCGTCGCACGGCGTGGCGAGTCGCTGGCCAGCAGCTTCTGCACTTCCTTGATGGCCTCAAATGGCGACTGACCGCCGATGGTGACCATGCCCAGCTGCTGGCCGATCTTGGCCGAGGCCTCGCGCCCCACATCTTTTAAACGCAGGGAGCCGAACGCCTGCATCTGCTTGAGCACCCCCATGTCCAGCTGGGGCAGCACCATCTCGATAGAGTGACCAATAGCCGTCAGTGGCTTATCAATCAGATCCTCGCCCAGCTTCCATGCGTCTGACATGCGAAGCGCAAACAAGGCCCCGGCCTGCCCCATGGCCCCATCGAGCACGTCATTGATCTGACCGAGCAAGCGCGTGAGCTGCCACTGCTGGAAGTCCGAAGGCTGGCCGGTCAGTGTCTCCACGATCTTGGCGCGTGCGGACACCAGAAGCTCCAGCACCTGCCCCTGAGCAGAGAGGAGCAACCTTGCGCGCTCCTGCAGATGACGCGAGACCGCCTCTTCAAACGCCCGCGCAGGCCGCTCAGTCTGCTGCGCCGGTTTCGTCTTGCTGGGCATTCTTCTGACGCTTCATTTCTGCGGCCACGTCCGCTGCAGGATTGCCGAACACATCGGCAGCAGCACGCTTCTTCTCGCGCGCCTCTGCTTCCTTGCGAGCGGCCTCCAGCTCGGTCTTGGCATCGAAGTCCTGACCGAAACGCTGTGCCACATCGGCCACGGTCTTCAGGGCCGTCTCTTCTGTCATCAATCCGGCGTTGATCAGCTGAATCACCGAAGAGCAGACCGACTGCATGGCAGACGCGAACTTGGTGATGTCGCGGTTCAGCAGCTCGGGAAAGACAGCGGTGCATTGCCATTTCTCATCGGCCCAGTCGACCGTCTCTCCAGTCGTCTGCGCATGCGACAACAGCACGAAGCGGCCCATCTCCTCGAGCATGCGCTTCAGGAAGCCTTGCCGCATGCTGTACATCTTGAAGGTGGGCTCGCCCATCTCCGATGCGGCAGAGCGGTTCACATCACCACCGCCACCAAACCAGTGCTCGGGCACTGTGGCCCCGCCCAGAACGTGGTTGCGCAGTATCCGCGCGCTCTCACTGGTGTCTGCCGCCTGCAGACTGGGCGACTTGGCCTCTAGCTTGATCTGGTCGTTGTGGACGAAGGTACTGTTGGGTTCCGGCGCTTTGAAAGTTTTTTTGTATTCCTCAACGGCTTGGGGATCGGATCCGGTCATCGTCACGTCCCAGACGAATCGGCGCAGATAGTCCCAGCGGTCCAGCTCCGCAAAAAGAAAGCTGTCGTAGGCATCCAGCCAGTCCATCTGTCCGAGCAGATCGGAGCGGCCCCGACTCCCGTTGGGGAACTTGTTGAGCTGAAACAGCATGACTTCGCCGTCCGTGAATGCCTCGGCACGGATGCGCGCCGTTTCTACAGAGAACAGCTCGGCATCATCACCCAGTACCACCACCCGGTATTTATACTGCCGCCCCCGGCCATCGCGCTTGGTAACAACGCCAATGGGTTGCTCGGGGTTGCCAGGATCATTGACCACCGTAGCGATCTGGCGCGGGTCCAGATAGCCCAGACGCACAAAACCATCTCCCTCCCGGACGTTGGTGATATAGCACTGCTCCCCGAGCAGGCCCAGCGCCCGAACGCGGCTTTCCAGTTTCATGGGCCAGTTGTTGATGGGATCCGACCACCAGGCATTGAGCAAGCGCTGATGCTTGTCATCTGTGCATTGCATGGTCACGCCCTCGGCCAATAGATAGGCCAGCGGAAGCTCGGTCAGGCGGTTGGCGATCAGGTTGGTCTGCCAGAGATACTCGGCCAGCTTCTGCATGCGCTCCTGGGCCATGGGTTGCAGGTCGCGGTCGTTCATGCTGGCAAGGCCGTCGCCGGACAGAGCACGCCATCCGCTATCTTCATTGCCCTGTGCGCCTGCGGCTTCGCGAACAGGCGCTGGCTTGGGTGCCGGTTGCTCCTGAGCGGGCAGCAGCGATTTAAAGAAATCGAGCACTCCCATGATCAGCCTTTCGCTTCAATCTCGGAGCCGACCAGTGCCAGCGCCATCACGCCGTGCTCCTTTGTTGCGGCAAGCAGCACACGCAGCTCAACTGCAGCTGCCTCTATCTTCTTGCGGTCCTCATCGGGCAATGCATAAATGGTGCCCTGGATCATCAGCAGTCGTTGTTGTGCTTCATTCATCTCTATCTCCTGAACATGCGAGCGCTCTGGCGCGCGTAGCGCTGCTGAGCGGTCTGGGTTTGAATGTTGGTGTTGCCGCCCTGCGCGCCTGCCGCAATGCCGCCAGTGACGCAAAGCATGTAGAGCATCTGCACGGCGTCTGGACCATCGTCGTGGTCAGCCTTTGGGAAATGCCGAAACTGATGAATCAAAGTGGTCTGACTCGAATGCACACGAATCAGTCCGTTGTGCATGTGCGGCTGCAGGCTCTCGATGCGCAGAATCTTGTCGGAGTTAGGAATCAATGGACGCGCTGGCACAGGCACTTGCTGCTGAGCACTGCGCTTCACCAACTCGGTTCGCAAAAATTCCTGGAACTGGACGGACTCGAAGCCCCAGACAATGCAGCAGTACTCCCGTTGCATGTCGATGATGTCGCTGATGATCTTGTCCGGAATACGCTTCTTGATGACTGCCTCGACCACGTCCATGATGCCGGTCTCCCGGTTGTAGCCACCAACGCATATGGCACTCGGGTCACGACGATTGCCAAGCCTTCCCAAGCTGGGATCGCAGGCACCATAAAAGATCCACTCATTCAGTCGATTGACCCAATACTGAATGCTGTTGGCGAAAGGCGCATCGTCCCCGGCCACCGGATCGTTCTGTTGTTCACTGTCGAAGGCTGCATGGCCTTCACGCGCACGGCGCAACATCAGCTTCACCAGCGGGCGCAGCGCTGGCCAACTGACCTGCGCGCCCTTGTCCATGGCCGCTTTGTTCTCCTGGTACAGCGCCATAGCTGCAGCTTCGCCCTCTTGGGGCGTTGCGGCATTCAGTAGCAGCCCTTCGAACTGTTCCCATAGGTCCATGCGGTCAGGCCACTGCAGGATGGCTTTAAACACCTTGCGATTCCAGAGCGGATTCTTGAGGAACCGTGCCAGCACACTGTCATAGTGCAGCACGGTGCCGATCAGGATGCCGTCCATCGAATCATCTGGTGGACCCAGCGACAGAACAGACTTCGTGACGAATGCCTGCAGCTTGTCTCGCTGCTCCGGTGTGTTCACGTTCTCATCGTTCTCGATATCGTCCATGATCGCGAGATCAGGACGATGCGAGCCGTGACGACGACCCCGGATCTTCTTGGCCGAGCCGAACGCTTCCACCTTCCGGCCATTGGCCGTGACGATGACACCCGCGCGCCAGACCTTGCCTTGGCCGCACGCTTCCGGAAAATCGCTCGCGATCCGAGGGTTGGCTTCCAGCTCGGCCTTGATGGCTTCGAGCATTTCAGCGGCCTGCTCGAAGGCGTCCATCACAATGATGGTGTACCACTTCGAGCTCGTGACCAAGCACCAGGTGACGAACGACATCGAGACCTTGGTGGACTTGGCCTCACCACGCGGCGCGGCAATTGCGTCGCGCTGGCCGGACTTGGCGTTGACGATCTCGGGCAGGCGCTTGTACAGGTACTGGTGCAGTACGCTGGGCTCGGCCTTGCCGTAGTGCGGGAAGTAGTTGCGGTCCCAGTACTCAAACCCGGTGACCGGATCGCAAACCTTGCGACGACGTTCGGCAATGGCCTCGGGCGTGACGTCCCAGCCATCCATGTTGGCGTCGATCTGCTTGCGCAGGTCATCGGCCAGCGAGGTCAGGTCGGCGAGAAACTGCTTACTGGTCTTTGCCATGGTCGCACCCGAACACAAACACCGCTCCGAGCAGAAGCGCCTTGCCGAGTTGCCCCTCAATGGCGCACCAGCACATCAAAAGCAACACAAGGGCTTTGTTCATCACCGTACCTTCGCCAGCTCTTCGCCGAAGGGCTCCAGCGTTTCGACAAGGACGTGCAAGTGCTGCGGAAACTTCGCCCGCACGAATGTGGCGAAGCGCTGCAGCACATCGAGCTGGACCGCTTGACGGTCCAGTTCTGGATTCAGTCGTTTAAACGAGGCCATCGTCTTGTTGAACGAGTCGGACATGCTCGCCAGCGTCTCGGCACGCTCGCGCGGCCCCATGTCCTTCGCATCGCGCAGAAAATCCATGGTGGCCTGATGCTGGACCAGATAGTCCTCCAGGAGCTTCGCGGCCAAGCTCTTGAAGTTGTCGTCGCCCAGCGCCACGGCGGAGCGCACGGTGTCCCAGTCGTCGCCCGCATCCGCGGCTTCTAGCTTCCAGCGGTTTGCTGTGCCACGCGGAATGCCCACCTTCTTGCAGGCGGCCTCCATCGGCAGCCGCTGAAACACATACAGGCCGCGAAGTTGGGTGCGCTTTTCTTTGCCGTGGGCCATGCGTCAGTTCCCGATGCCCTTGCCCATGACGAACTGCTTGAGTCCTTCGACCACCAGCGTGGTGCCAATTGCAATGGCTCCGCCCGACAGTGCACCCGCGACCGCAGCCTTTTTTTCGACCTCACGCAGACGCTTGTCGAGGCTTTCATGGCGCTCTTCCTGGCGCTCTTCCATCCGGTCCATCCGCTCGTTGTGCTGCTTGTGGCGCTCCTCCTGTCGCGCATCCATCTGGTCCATGCGGCGGCGGTCCTGCTCTTGTCCGGCCTGGATTGCTTTGACGATACCGTGGATCTCCCCCAGCATCAGTAGCTCTTGCTTGCGATCATTGGTCGTGTCGCTCATGGTGATGTCGTCTTCTTGTTGGCGTTTAAAAAATCGATCAGATGTTGGTAGCGCTGCCGGTCCTCAGCACACGCTTTGGCGTTGGAGGCGTGGTTGGCCCAGGCATCGTCGATGGTGAGTCCGGAGTCTTGGGCGCAAGCAGCATCGGCTTGCGCGGCGGTACCAGCAAGGCCGCAGGCACCGGCGGGTGCATCAACACCGGAGAGGGAGCCGTTCCACATCCGGACAGCAGCAAGGGTGAGGCCAGGGCCGCTGTCGACAACAGGCACAGGCGCACTGCGCTCCACGTCTTGCGGCGCGGCATTGTTTGCACAGGCACCAGCAACAGGCACAGGCCGATGAACCACAAGAGGTACGCGGCCACGAAGGTCAGAATATTGGGCGTTGAGAATTGCATATCGGTCTTCTTGGTCAAGGTGTTCCTGCAGGTAGTTGCCTGCAGCTTTGTCAGCGCGCGCGTTGGCCTTGGCAAGTGCATCGTCCGCCGCTTTGTCTTTCTTGGCCTGCTTGGCGATCCATGCGTTGTCGGTGGCCGTGTGTCCCCACCAGTAGCCAGCACTGAGAATCGCAAATGCGAGGACGATGGTTGCGAGAAGTCGGGTTGCCATGTCAGTCCATCCCATCGATGTGGCCTGTACAGACCTTGACGTAAAGAAAGACCATCACGGCAACGGCCACGAGCGTGACGCCATCGAACGCAATTTGCAGAGCCTTGATGACGCGCTTCATTGCTGCAGCTCCACGCACTGCTTGTGCAGCTCTTGGGCGCGGGTCCATACGCCACGGCAAATCTTGTTTCCGGGCGTTGAGCAATCGAACTCCCAACGCGTGGGCCGCCCGTTTGCGTCACTGCTTCGAACCGTCCACGCAGGGCTTTTCCGCTTGTTGCTGGTGATCTTTCGGTAATCGAGCAGACCGTTGCACGCGCCTAGATAGTTGCCCACGCGCAGATCGCGGCGCATCGGCGACCTCATCCATGCCGTCTGACCGAACTGGTACATCCAGCGCACATAGAGGTCGTATTCACCCTGAGACAACGCCACGTCGGGCAAGCTGTCGCGGAATACTTTCTCGTCTTTGCTGATGTGTGTCTGGGCTTTGATGAGCGCACGCACGGGTGTTGTCGTGTCGCCCATCTTCACGGGCGTTCCGTCTTCATGGAAGGTGCTGCCGAAGCCGACAGTGGGCCGGTCACCCTGCGTTGGGATGATGGCTTTGTCGGTGTAGTTCTCGTGGACCACCAAACCCACGAGGCCCACAGCTGAGAGCGAGAGGACCGTGACAAGTACTCGAGGCGTGGACACACCACGCATACGGTGACCGATCCGGGAAAGTCTCGAGAGAGGCACATCTTCGAGCCACGCCATAAGCGCGGCCCAGCACAAGATGGTGAATGCCCCGGCGATGAAAGAAGTTGTAATGCCCATGCATCCGACTGTCATCGGGAGGGCGGAAAAAGCTAAGGCCGAACTGTGTCGGCCTTATGGATTCGGGAATGCTTTTTTAAGGTAGCACGGAATGAGTCAGCCATGCAACTCACAGCCGGATACCAGGCGAGAGCAATCGACGCCGCGTCGGCTCAGGATTGGATTGAGCCCCTGCCGCTACTTTGGTACGAAGCACTTCTTCATGTTCTGCATGAATGCGCTCAATCTCTGCAGCGTGCTTGCGCACCAACTCTTTGTATTCCCGCATCATCATCACGAGGCCGAACAATGATCCCGCAGCCACAATGCACAACGTCAGTATCAGTTGCACTTCTAGCACTCGGGATTTTTGGATGTTTAACCATAAGTCTGCCACTCTCTGGAATCCGTCCGACCACACGAGTACTGTTAGGAATGTTGATATTGATAGCCCTATACCTACCGCTCGGCTGGGAACGTTTTTACGAACTATGTCTGTGATCTTTTCCCAAGACATCGGGTAGCTCCGGTCTACACAGCTTGCTTTGCCATCACATACGCATATCGATGCGATATGTCGACAACTGAATCAACGAATTTCACGGACTAAGCCTCTCATCGTTTGCTGACTGCCCATGATCAAGAAGCCTTGCGCTTGGAGCCTTGGCTGGCTCCAGGCGCGAACGCGCCAAGCGTTGTCTTGATTCCACTCTTCACTCCGTCAGGTGCATGACGATAGTTGTCCAGCATGATTTTTTCGTCGGGCGCGAGCGGCGATTCAGCCTTGACCCCGGGTGCATGGACACCCGTCAGGACATAAAGCACGTTCACACCAACTTGCGCAACAGCCGCAAGAAAAGCGGCATCCGGACTTCGCTCATTTTTCTCGTAATAAACGAGCGCGCGCTTCCCCACCCCTCCGAGCTCAGCGAACTGGTCCTGCGTCATTTCTAGACGCTCGCGTTCATCGCGCAAGCGAGTCCCAATATTGTCCATACGTGCAACTCAAGATATTCAGAAGTTGCACGTTTGTGCAACATAATCACCCACACTGAATCGCAGCCAATCACAGCGAACCATGAGCCAACAGACCTCTAACCAAATCAAGCATCGCCTGCGCAAGCAAGGACTGACCCTGAAGAGCTTCGCAGAGAAGAACGGCTTCAAGTACCGCACCGTCTCAGACGTTGTTCGCGGCCTTCGCAAAGGCAGTTTTGGCGAGGGTCGCGAAGTGCGAATGAAGCTCGGTCTTCCAGTCAACGACTGAGCGAGATTTTCACACTGTTTCGCACTATTTAGAAAGAGAAATATGAAGCCTCGTTATCGATTGAACACAGATGGTTCGATTTCGATCATTGCGATGTCTGCGGAATATGCAGCTCAACTCCGACGTCAACGTCGTGCATATCTGTCGCCGGTGCGCACGAAGGTGACTGTCGCAATGCACCCGGAGCAAATCAAGGCCGAGATGCGAATGAAGGGGGTGACGCCTGCAATGCTTTGTGATGAGCTGGAAGTGTCCGCTCCGTCTATTTCGCAAGTCATCACCGGCCGCGCGAGAAGCACGCGCATTCAAACGCGCATCTCCGAAATCATCGGCAAACCCATTTCCAAAATCTGGTCGGTTGTTCCGAGCCAGCACCGCAGCCGAGTGCAAGCGGAAGAAGGAATCGCGGCATGAGGTACATCGCTCGTACCCAACGCCCACGTCACGGCAAGCGCCCCGTCATCGCCATCTCGGGCGGTCCGTTCCAGGACGTCGAGTTGACGCCTCATCAAGCCATCCACCTTGCTCTCGGTTTGGGAGGCTTGGCGGATGCAGCATCCGAAGAGGACGTCACAGATCCCGCGTGGAAGCCCAGCACCTTGGATATGACCGATTGCCTCGGTGATTGCTGCCCGGACTTTTATGAAGTAAAGCGCCAAGAGGAGCTTCAAGCAGCCGAGTTTGGCGCGCGTGATCCAGACCGCTTTCTCACAAAGGGTGAATGCGAGATCGCAATTCGCATGTTCCGTTCTGGTATGCCCTTCGACTCTATTGGTGGGCGTCTGAATTTGTCGCGAGCTGCGCTGCAGGAGTGGGCCATTTCTGAATCAGAAGTTGTTCAAGCAGCCCTTGCCAAGGCTGGTCTCTGAGGGTGTGGCGATGAACTGGCTCACATCAGCAGAACTTGCAGGTCTTCCAGGAATGCCGAGCTGCCAGAAGCGCACGAGGGAGAAGCTCCAACGCATGGGCATCCCCAGTCGAGCTCGCCTTGGCCGTGAAGGCGGCGGTGGCAGCGAATACGACTGCAGCGCGCTCCCAGAGGAAACCCGCGCCGCATTGCTTGCTCGTCAGATCCAGACTGCTGCAGTTACCACGCTACCAGTGGTTGAACCTGCACCCGTGCGCTCCTTCGAGATCGCCCCTGAAGCTGCAAACAGCGAGGTCGCGCCAACATCAGGGCGTCGCCCACCAAGCCAGGCTGAGAAGGCCGTTGCAGATGCCCGCGCTCAACTGGTGAACGTGGTGCAAGGCATGGTGCCAGTGCATGGCATCAAACGTTCCTGCACACTGTTTGCGGCCCAGCTCGTGACAGGCGAGTGCGGGGACAACCTGCAGACCATTTCACGCGCGGCCAATCAACGCGCACGCGGTGACATGGTCAGCGCCCGCACACTCGAGCGTTGGATGTCCCTGCATCGTGAACAGGGTTGGTGGGGGTTGCTGCCCGCTGAGCAGCAAACGGCCCTCTTGCCTACGCAGGTCGATCAGGATGTGGCTGCTGTCTTGGGCAAGTACCACAGTCGCGATCCCAAGTTCCGCAAACTCACGCTGGCAGCTCAGGAAGTCACCCGAATGTTGGGGCGCGAATTCGATTCTTGGGGAGCGCTCTATTCCCGCGCCCGCCGCGCCCTTGACAAGCTGGGCAAGTCGCACGAGGCCAATGTGGCTCTTATCAAGTCACGCCACACAGGCTCCGAGCGCGACGCCAAGCTACCGTTTAAACGCCGCGACAGAACCAATATCTCGCCGCTGGATATCTGGGTCATAGACGGCCACACGTTCAAGGCCAAGGTACGTCACCCCGACCACGGCGCGCCATTCGCGCCCGAGCTGACGCTGTGCCTTGACGACAAGACCCGCAAGATCATGGGTTGGTCTACGTCGCTCTCCGAAAACGTGTTCGCCGTAGGCGATGCGCTGCGGCATGGCATTTCACTGTGGGGCATTCCTGCCATCGTGTACAGCGACAACGGTTCGGGCGAAACCGGCAAGGTGATCGACTGTCCCATCGACGGCCTGATGGCGCGTCTTGGCATCGAACACAAAACCGGCATTCCCGGCAAGCCACAGGCACGCGGTGTGATCGAGCGTTCCTGGCAAACACACGCCATCAACTGCGCCCGCCAGTTCGGCAGCTACCAAGGTAGCGATGTGGACGGCGGCAGCTTCCGCAAGGTGGCCGCAGAACTGGCGAAAGAGCAACGGGCACTCAACCGCGCAGCGCAGACCGGCGAAGTGATCCACCTCTCCAACAAGTGCCCAAGCTGGGCGCAGTTTGTGGACGCCGTCGATGCAATGGTGCGTGAGTACAACTCCACACACCGCCATCGCGGCTTGCCCAAGAACGCGGACGGCAAACATATGACGCCCGACGAAGCATGGAACGCCTTCTTTGACGAGAGCCTGCAGCACAAGCCGAGCATCGGGCAATTGCGCGAGCTATTCATGCCAGCGGTGCTGCGCACCGCACGCCGTGGCGAAGTGCAGTTCTTCAATCAAACGTACTCAGCGCCCGAGCTGATGCGCCGCGATGTCGAAGGACGCGAGGTCAGCGTGCGCTACGACATTCACGACCCAAGCTGGGTGCGTGTCTACACGCTCGACGGTGAGTTCGTCTGCGATGCGCAATGGATGGCTAACCGCATCGATTCACAACCCAAGGCTGTTGTGCAGATGGCGCGTGAGAAACGCGCAGCTGCATCGATCAAGCTACGCGAGAAACAGATCGAGCTGGCGCAACGCGAGCTCAACGCCACCGTGCGCCCAGATTTTCTTTCCCTGCCGGTACCAAGCACACCGCTCATGGTCGTGCCCACCATCGTGGACGCAGTTGCCATCAACTCCAGTCCTCAGTGCACCACGGACGAGGCCGCGCAAGCCGCTTCGGGCAGGCCTTTCTTTGCAAGTCAAGGCGAGCGCTACGAGTGGCTGATGCGCCACCGCGATGAATGGACGGACGGCGACATCCATTGGATCACCCAGTACGCAGCCAGCGAGAGCTATGCAGACCTGCGTGACTACTACGAGAGCCGGGGATTGGGATGGGACGGCGGAGACGAGTCCCAAGTTTTTAAAGGTGCCCTGTGACGGGTGCAACCGTCACAGAGCGTGTCTGAGTTGATTTGTATCTGAGCCCAAACAAAGGGGAATGTATCCATGAAAAAAGGTTTCGTCAAAACAGAGAATTTCCGCCGACTGGCTGAAGCGCAAAAGCAGGTCGAGCGACGCGGTGCGCGCGAAGCCGGCCTTGTGTTGATCAGAGGTCACTATGGAATTGGCAAATCCGCGCTCACCGACCGCTGGGCCTCAGATAGTGGCTGGATCTTCGTCCGAGCCAAGGCGACTTGGACAAAGCGCGCGCTATTGGACGAACTGGCGGAGTTGATGGGCCTGTCAAAGACAGGTCGAAATCAGGAAGTACAGGCGCGCATCATCGGCAAGCTTGCTGTTGATGGCGTTCCCATGATCATCGACGAAGCTGACTTTCTGGTGGGAGGCTCCACAGCAACCCTTCTCGAAGTGCTGCGCGACATCACCGACCTGACAGGAACCATGTGTTTCCTGGTCGGAATGGAGCATTTTCCGATGAAGGTTGCGAAGTACGCGCACATCGCAAGCCGTGTTGCCCAAGTGGTGGAGCTCGAGCCCCTATCGCTGGCAGACGTGAAAGTAACCGTCACAGCCAAGAGTGAAGTGACTATTGATGATGACGTGCTGCCTTTGTTGCTTTCGCAGAGCCAAGGGCGTATGCGCCTCGTTCTGAATGCGATCACAAACATCGAATCTTGGGCAGAAGCTAACAGCTGGGACAAAGTCACCGCTCAGATGCTCGGAGGGAAGTCTCTGTGTACTGAGTTCACAGGCAAGGCCTTGGGTATTCGCCGCAAGACTGGAGGCGTGCAATGACCAATCTGCCGAGCGTTTCAATCCTCCTGCTTGGGCTGGCTTCGTACTTCATGCCACCAGCACAACGTCGCGCGCTTCGCCCCTTCACGCTGCATGAGGTTTTGGAGTGGTCTCCAGACCTGCGAGACATCCAAGCAGCGCGGTCCACATGCGCTTTGCTCGCCAAAACGGGGCTGCTTTCCCATGTGTGGGCGGGGCCGGGGCACGCGGTATTGAATCGCAATCCGACGAACCCCCCGAAATGGGAGCTAACTTGCGCTGGATTCGAGGCCATGCGCGCAGCACGCCTTGAGGCTAATACTCAATACCGCTCCCAGACGCTGGCCGAACGCAACAAGGTTCGCAAGTTCCCTGATTCACTGCCCAGCAGGCTGTGGGCGCTTTTTCGGGCACGACGTGTGATCACCTGCAGCGAAGCCGCTGATGTGTTGGGCGATGCGGGCGACGACATGTTGAAGTTGCGCAAACGGATTGGCAAGTATCTGACCGACTGGCACAAGT
The DNA here is from genome assembly GCF_011305995.1 of Diaphorobacter sp. HDW4A. Taxonomy (GTDB): domain Bacteria; phylum Pseudomonadota; class Gammaproteobacteria; order Burkholderiales; family Burkholderiaceae_C; genus Diaphorobacter_A. The sequence continues at coordinate 4,220,062 of NZ_CP049910.1, forward strand.
TCGACCCCGATCACGTTCAACGGGCCAAGCGTCGAGTTGCAGGCAGCTTTCGCTATGTCCTTGATGGCAATGTCGGTCGGTTTCCGCCAGCAGCACCGGCTCCTAAATCGGAGGCCAAGGCGTGATCGAGAGACCATATATGCAAGAGCCATGGTATGCGCTGCTCCGCTCACGCTGCGAGGGAGCTGTTCAAGCGCAGATTGCCAAACAGCTAGGCGTCAGTGCCACATCACTCTCCATGGTGGTGAACGGCACTGGTCCATACGGAGAAGGTGTTGCAAGCATCGCCGCAATCGCCAATCGTGTTGTGCACACCTATGGGCGGTATGTCTGCCCACACCTCACAGATGAGTCATCGGGTGTTGAGCAGGTGATTACAGCCGAGCAGTGCCGCGCCATCGCTCACCGATCTCCGCCGACAGCAAGCCCTCGTGACATGCAGCACTGGCAGGCATGCCGCAAGTGCCCACACCGCGCGGCGAGCGCACCGCCCGTCGAGCGCGAACCGATTCCCCGCAAGCCCAGGTCAGTCATTCCCATCAAGGAGACGACAGATGTTTAAAGCCATCGCACGCCTTCGCCAGAGCTTACTCAAGCGTCGCATTTGCCTCGTGATGTTCTACATGCGCCAGGAGAAGGCAAAGCACCAGGAGCAAATGAGCCGCTTGAGTGTCGAGCTGGAGCGCCTCGAATCGAACTATGACCAACTGGTTGAAGTTCACACCAGCGAGGTCACGCCATGAGCACGCATCGCACAGAGCCCTCGAACGAGCAACGCTTTCTTGCTCCCGTCACGCGCCAGAAGCTCAGCTGGATCAAGCGCCGCACGCGCGCTTTGCAGCGTGGCTTCATGGGCGAATCACGTCGGGCATGCCTGGAGCATGCCGTCGCCCACTACCAGTTTCTCACCCGCGAGCGCGTTGTTCGCAATTTTCAACTGATTCAAGGAGGGCCGATCAATGGCTAATCAGATCACCGAAGCAGCCGCCATGCTCTGGCGCACGATTTCCAAGAAGGGCGGTTGGTGGAGCGCATATCGGCTCGCTCGCGAGTGGACGCCTGTCCTCAGCTTGGCCGACATCGAGACGCATCTCATCGCGCTCTGGAAGTGTGGCTACCTTGCTGCCGAGTTCACCAAGCGCGATGGCTCTGTGTATGCATTCACCGTTGGCTGCATTCCGCTTCCTGATGAGCAGCTCCCTGCAGCACTGTTGACGAACGAGTTCATCACAGCCAAGCCGCCTCGCCCTGACTTGATGTCTTCCAACTATGAAGCGCCCGAGCCCAACTATCGGGATGGCGCGATGGACTTTGCGACTCACCCCAGTCTGCACCAAGGGCAGCGCTTTGCATTCAAGGGAATTGCAAATGCCTGACCCACTGCGTCAAGAGACACAAGCGCTCACCCGCGAACTTCTTGGCTTCATCAAGAAGGAACCTCAAGCACAGGTCGCGTTGGGTGCGTTGCTTTCCACCGCTGCATACGTGGCATTTGCAGGAAAGCTGAACCACAAATTGCCAGCGCTGCTCGACGGCGTACTGGACATCGTGAACGAACTGGAAGTACGGCACCCCGAGCACTGCGCGACCGACCTCCCACACCAATTCCACACCACTCATTGAAAGCATCACATGACTGAGAACACTCCATCCGGCTACTGGAAGGATGCCAACGGGACATTGACGCCCGACTCCAAGGTCAAAGATATCGACAAGCTGCGTCACCAGGTTGTCGTCGAGCTTTGCGAGAAAGCCAAAGAACGCCGTACTGAACTGTCTGCATTCAAGATGCACTCCATGAGCGAAGTGGCGGCTTTTGTCGCCACCAGTATTGACCAGTATGGCGTGAAAAGCGGAGGCCAAAAGGGCAATGTCACTCTCACCAGCTACGACGGTCGCTACAAGATCGTCCGTCAGATGCAGGACAAGCTGGTGTTCGGCGAGCAGCTCATGGCTGCAAAAGACTTGATTGACGAATGCGTTCACACCTGGGCAGAAGGCGCAAACGACAACATCAAGGCACTGATCAATCACGCCTTCCAGACTGACAAGGAAGGCAAGATCAACACGAGCCGCGTTCTCCAGTTGCGCCGCATCGACATCCGTGAACCAAAGTGGCTTCAAGCGATGCAAGCCATTGCGGACAGCATGCAGACAGCGAGCACAAAGCCCTATTTGCGTCTCTATGAGCGCAATGAAGTGACTGGCGACTACGAGGCTATATCGCTTGACATGGCGGTCGTATGAACCAATCGCACGTTTGCGTGGATTGTGGTTCCAGCGACCTTGGCCGCGACGATCTTGTGTGTCAAGAGTGCTGGCAAGCCTTTCACGCACATCAGCGCCCCGAACCCCAACAACTGCTGATTCAGATCGGCCCTCTCGACATTTAAACGGATTTCATATGTACCTCATTGAATTGATTTCCGCCCTCATGGGCATGATCGGCGCGCTGCTGCTCGCTACCCGCAGCCGCTTCGCTGGCTGGGCCTTTGTGCTTTGGCTGATCAGCAACGTCGGCTGGATCATCTTCGGAGCTGGCAACCAGCACGTGTTCTTCATCGTGCAGCAGGTCGTGTTCACGGTCACTTCGCTGATCGGCATCTATCGCTGGCTGATTGCGCCCCAGGTGAAACCGCCTGTGCCCCAGAGCGCGCAACTCACACAGGCCCTGATGCACTTGCGCACGCTTTGTTCCGATATCGAGAACGTGAGTGCCAAGTGGGACGATACGCGGCGTCGCAATTCACTCCTTGGTGGAACGGTGACGCTCGGCCAGTATCGCGCTGCTCGCCGATTCGTGCAGTCCATGGACGTGCAGCAGGGAGAGTTCGCATGAGCCGCCTGCAAACACAAGCTGAAGCCAATGCATATTGGGAGAACGTCGAGTTCAAGAAGTGGGTCGTGACGTTCAGCGCAGGTTCGCGCAATAGGCGTCGCACCGCTGAATCGCTGGTGACCTCGCGCACCGCCACGGGTGCACGCAAGGCCGCGATCAAGCACCAGCAAACCGAACGCGGTAATGACTGGGTCTCCAGCGCTATGCCCTCAGTGCGCCTTGCCACGGCGCAGGATCTTGGATGTGTTGCCACCTCCATCGATGCGCCAACTACGACGGATCAGAACTTGGTAGCAACTGGTTGGACTATCACCAAAGACTACGAGTCGTGGATTGTCGTGAGTCCTGCAGGTCAAAAGCGTCGATGGTTTGAAAAGACCACAGCACACGACGATTCACCGTTCATGTGGGCCTTCCTGAATGCCCTCAGCGCCAGTTGGGCAGCGCCTGCGCCCAATCCGCAGCTGAGGAGCGAGCGCATCGCGGAAATCGCAGCGATGTACCACCACGATGACGACACGGAGATTGGCGACATGATGGCGGCGATTCGTGTCGCACTGAAAGAAGCCGGGGCAGCACCTGCGGATGCACTGGATGCAGCATTCGAGGCGGTGCGCACCACGCAGTACGGCCCAGGCGTGAGCATTGAACTGAGCGGCGACGAGGTCGCAACCGCGATTGACGCGTGGCTTGTGGCGCACGGCGTACACGTCAGCGGCTCTCGCACGGTGACTGTCAATGGCGCCTTGTGCGAGGCTGGGCGCGTGTTCGTCGACCCGGCCGGCTTTGTCGTCGCAGACGGGAACAAACTCTCCGGCCGAGGCGTGAATGCCGAGGGTTGATTCCACACGATTATCCGGATAGCCAGTGAAATGCAATGAGCGCGAACAAGCGATATGAACCATGGACACCCGAGCAAATAAAAACTCTCCGGCGACTCTATGCAACGCACTCAGCAGCCCAGCTTGCCACGTTGATCGGGCGCAGCGAGAGCTCTGTGAAGAACAGGGTGGAAGCTCTGGGCCTTGCAAAACGCAAAGAGGTCCATCGACCATGGACCGCAGCCGAGGATGTGATGCTGACGCGGATTTACGACCCGCGCAAGATCGATCAAGTTGCAGCGATGATGAATCGATCGCGCAGCGCGATCACCCATCGTGCGACCTTTCTGAACATCCCCGGAAGAGCTGTGACGCTTTCTGTCGGCGCCATGCGGACGGACTCGCAAGGGATCGTCCAGGTGAAGGTCAGCGACAAGAAGAAGAACGGGTTTCGCAACTACAAACGGTTGTGCGTTCTCGAATGGGAGGCAGTCAATGGCCCCCTGCCAAAGGGTATGTGCCTTGTTCCTCGCAACCCGTTCTTGCCGCGAACCCCGGACAACATGGTGATGGTCCCAGAGGCGGAACGATTTTCCCATCACAACATGGCTTCGGCATCACCAGAAGTGCAGGAGTTGCTCCGCATTCAACGCCAGATCAATCGAGAGTTCCGGGAAGTGAGCAAACGAACCGAGAGATCGCCAACGTGAAAGTGCAGCTTCAGCAGACGCTTCAATTGATGCGCGAGCGAAAGGATGCCATCGACGTTGAAGCCGCTCGTGTCATTTGCGCAGGCGTCCACACCATCATCGATTCGGTCCGTGTGCAAGTGGAACACGCATTGATTGATGCTCCGCCCACCGCCTTCATTCCGTCAAAAGGAATCTGACATGCACACCATCACAGATCTTCGCGAGCTGCTCTTCAAACAGATCGCCAACATTCTCGATCCCGATAAGCATGTGGATCTGGTAAGTGCTCGTGTGGTCAACGATTCGGCGCAGATCATCGTGAACAGCGCCAAGGTCGAAGTTGAACACGCCAAGGTGACAAAGGGCGCAATCACGCTGCCCTTCATTGAGGAGCAACAGGGCGTGCAAGAGCGTCCGTATGAAGCCCCGCCCGAGTCGTCTGCAGAGGAAGCAGCTCCGAAGCCAGCGCGCACTCGTGAAGAAAAAATTCTTCAGCCCAATCCCAACAGCCTATGGGCACGTCTTGGCTCGCGAAAGAACTTGGGAGAAAGCAATGGCTAGAGCCCCAACGAAGCCCGTGCAGATGGCCTATCTCACCATCGGCTACAGCCACTTTCTCATGGATGCCAGCAAGGCCATGAAAGTGGCCGAGCTGATGCAGCACGCAGTCAATGTCGAGTGGGATTACGGCGAGCGCATGAATGCCGAAACCTATACGGTAGGCGAATCGGTCAATGTCGAATTTCGCCTCGTGCATGCAAGCAAGATTCGTATGCCTCACGGGGACACGACACCAGCAACACCTGCTCAGCGGAGGTTGCTGAAATGACTCTCTCATTCACTCTGAGCTGGTGGCTGATCCCTGCCTTGATCACTGTGCTGGGCCTGATCTGGGCACTGTGGATTGTTGACGACGGTGGCGGCATGTTCTCAGGTCTCAGCAACATCTTCGCCTTGGTTCCCGTCCTGGCCATCTCCGCCTTCGCGTGGGCCGTCGCTGCTTTCCTGAAGTGAGATACCCAGTGCCTTACTACCGAACAGCCAACCTCGGCATTGTCCACATGAAGGGCAGCAAGCTGCCCGCTCCATGCCGCGCTCGCGTCCTCATCAACGGGCGTGAGGAACCATGCCTTTTCGTAAGTGAATTCCTTTGCGACGGGAAGGATGAACACGGTGGCACATGTGACGCGCCGATGTGCCCAGCTCACGCCTACCAGGTGGGGCCGAACAAGCATCTTTGTCCTGCGTGCCGCCTTCACCAGGTGGATGAATCGAAGCAGCGCAGCCTGTTCACATCACTTATTTAAACGCCATGACAGCGACTCAACGACGCACCTTCACAGCGCACACCTCCAAGGCCAATCTAGAGGCTGCGCGCAAACGCGATCTTGGACATATTCACCAAGGGAAAAAAGCCCTTGGCTGGAGCGATGACGACTACCGTTTTCATCTGGTAAACCTGACTGGCAAGAGCAGCTCCGGCCAACTGGATGCAGTGGGCCGCACCAAAGTTCTGGGACACATGGAAGCGCTCGGATTTAAACCAAAGGCCAGAGCGTTTAAACCATTCGATCAGGCCACCAAGATCAAGTGGCTCTGGGGCAAGATCGGCGAGGCCGGTGGCCTGCGCGACGCTAGTCCGCAAGCACTCTTGGCATTCGTGGGCCGCACGACCGGCACGGGTGTAGACGATGTGAGTTTTCTACCCACTGCGTCAGCCTCCAAGGTCATCGAAGCCCTCAAGGCCATGCTGGATCGCGCCAAGCGCGCGAGGGGAGCAGCTCATGACTGACAGCACTCCTTCGGCCGAACCAGCAACGCCCCTCGTCCCCGTAGTGGCGCGTCTGTACTCCCAGAGCGGCTATCGCAGAGCCTCTACCAAACCAGGTCCAGGCGCGCCCCTCGTGCAGCTCGTAGATGCCCAATCTGCCATTGGGGCGTGGCGACAACGTGCCGAACTACGCCAATCTGCCTTGGAAAAGGCTATCCGTGAGCGTGACCAACTCCTAGGGGCCGCTCGTGATGCCGTCGCAGCGCTTTCACGGACTGGCCCGGCGCGCTCATATGCCGATGCCATTGCTGTCTGCGCTCAGCTCCAACGCACCCTTGTATCCCTGACATGAACGACTTGGCCGACGTCATCGACTCCGAACTGCTACCCGAGCTGCTGCGGGATTTCGAGCGCCTGATCGGACTCCCGGCCACGCTCGACCTAGTGCGCGCACGGGGCGGGCTGCGCATCTTCATTCCCACACCGGCCCGCGTGACGCCTGAACACGCCCTAGCCAAAATCATTGGCGTTGGGGCGCTCCTGGAGCTAGCAAAGGAGTATGGCGGCGAGGCCCATTTCGCCCTGCCCAAGGCTAAAAAAGCGCTCATGGCGGTGCGCAATTCCCGCATTTGCAATGCGTATGCCACCCACAAAACTGTCCGCGAGCTGGCCCAAGAGCACCACCTCACGGAACGCCAAGTCGAGCGGATCGTGGCCGATGCCGGTGTCACAGCGCCCCGAGATCGGCATCAGGGTAGTCTGTTTTAAACGCTTGGGCGGGGCGTTTAAACCCGCCCGACCTTAGGTCAGGTTGGGCGTTGTGGATAACCTTTCATCCACGTCACTACCGCATTGAATTCATTGAGTTTTCAGGCGTAAAGACCATTCGATACGCCCAACCTCAGAACGCCCGACCTTGGTTCAAGTTCATTTGCAACCCTTTTGGCACGGATTTGCACCACGTATCAGCCGCTACGGCCCGCCAGGCGTGGATTCCCAGAGTTATTGGTACATTGCCCAGTCTGACTCGCAATCGGCTCATTTTGGCCGTTTTGCCCCCTCTGGCGGCTCATTTCGTGCCATTCCGTCCGATCACCTCAAAAGCACCTATCCACCGCCGCAACCCGCATGGATACTAGGCCCGCGTGGAGTTGCCCACACTCAGAGGTGGTGCCAATACGAGTAGTCCCCCATTATCGGAATACCAAGGCTTGCCAGACATCGAGCACCATGTCCTCTTCGCGCAGGCTTTGATCGCTACGCCGCCTTCGGCCGCGAACAGTCAACCGGTTGGAGACGAGGATATGAGCCATATCGCTTCGTTGGCCCGCTCTCCTGAATATCGGATTCCACCAAAATCCTTGAAGGGCAAAAAAAATCCACCTCGCGGCGGATTCTTGTCGTGTCTGGCTCGCGTCAACGCTCAGTGCAGCACGGCCAGCACGTTCTGGATGTCATCGGCCGGCGAACTCTTGAAACCCGAGCGCACGAAGCGCAGCAGACGGCCACGCATCAGATCACCCAGCAGCGCAGCGCGCATTTGCGCCTCTGCAGTGGGTGACGTAGCTCCAGCCGCATCCGCACCATCGCGCAGACATTGACGCAGAGACGCCTCGATCTTGTCGAAGAACAAATTCATGCGCTGCTGCAGGCGTTCGTTTTCGAATACCAGCGCATCGCCTACCATGACCTTCACCATGCCCGGATTGCGCTCGGCAAACTGCAGCACCATGGTCACGATGCGCAGCGCCTGCTGCGTGCCGTCGACTGCGCTGTCGGTATCCGCTGGCGGCTCAGTGATGCGGTTGATCAGCGTGAACACGCTGCTTTCGATGAATTCGATCAGCCCCTCGAACATCTGCGCCTTGCTGGCAAAGTGACGATAAAGCGCTGCCTCGCTGACCTCCAGACGCGCTGCCAGCGCAGCCGTGGTGATCCGCTCAGCTCCCGGCTGTTGCAGCATGGCGGCCAGCGCTTGCAGGATTTGCACCCGGCGCTCTCCCGGGCGCGGACGCTTGCGTGCTGCTGTGGGCACGGCGGAGGTGACGATTTCGGTTTCTTCTACTGAGGACATAAACTCGCATTCGCAACAGTTGTAAGAAGAATTTTCGCACACTCACTTACCCAATCGCATTCATGGTCGCGAATGCGATACAAATTCAAGCAATTGCAAACCCGTCGACGATCTTTCACGCAGCATCGAAACAATGCCCCAAGCGGCGTGCAGCCTCGCTGCCGGTTGCGCGAAGCAACTGATCAGGGGCCGTGTAAAGATGAAGATCAGTAGCTGCGAATCATGGTGCCGTAGGCCTGATCGGTCAGGATTTCCAGCAACATGGCATGTGGCACGCGGCCATCGACGATGTGCACGGCGTTCACGCCGCTCTTGGCGGCATCGATCGCACCGGCCAGCTTGGGCAACATACCGCCGGAGATCGTGCCGTCTTCGATGAGGTCGTCGATCTCGCGCGATGTCAGCTCGGTGAGCAGCTTGCCCTGCTTGTCGAGCACGCCGGGAATGTTGGTAAGCAACACCAGCTTCTCTGCCTGCAGCACGGAAGCCAGCTTGCTGGCCACCACATCGGCGTTGATGTTGTAGCTCTCGTTTTCCTCACCAAAGCCGATGGGGCTGATGACGGGGATGAATGCGTCGTCCTGCAACGCCTTCACCACGCTCGGGTCGATGGCGACGATGTCACCCACCTGGCCGACGTCGTGCTCGATGTTGGGGTCCTTGTTGTCGAGCAGCTTGAGTTTCTTGGCGCGGATCAGGCCGCCATCGCGGCCGGTCAGGCCCACGGCCTTGCCGCCGGCTTGATTGATCAGGCCCACGATGTCCTGCTGCACTTCGCCGGCCAGTACCCACTCGACCACCTCCATGGTTTCGGAGTCGGTCACGCGCATGCCTTGAATGAACTCGCCCTTCTTGCCAAGACGCTTGAGCGCGGTCTCGATCTGCGGGCCACCGCCATGCACCACGACCGGGTTCATGCCGACCAGCTTGAGCAGCACCACGTCTTCCGCGAAGTCGGCCTGCAGCTCGGGATCGGTCATGGCGTTGCCGCCGTACTTGATCACCATGGTCTTGCCATGGAACTTGCGGATGTAGGGAAGCGCCTGGGCCAGGATTTCGGCCTTGTCGCGCGGGGCAATCGAGGAAAGATCGTTCATGGATTGAGGCCGTCCGGAAAAGGAGAGGGTCAGTGAATCGGATTACCTCAAATTGTGCCGCAAACACAAGACGGTCGGGACAAGCACACGGGAATCGCGCACCAATCCGTACCGTCAATTCAGTGTTTGATCCAGTTCGGCACCTTGAAGCGCACGATGCAAAGATAGGCAACGACATAGCTCACCACGAACAATACGCAGAACGCGATCAACACCCAGGTCTTGTTCCAGAACAGCACAGCCGGAACCACGGTCAACAGGGTGAACGCCCAGAGATATGGCGATGTGCGGTTGTTACGCATCAGCATGCGGCGCGATTCGTCGTCGTGGAACACGCCGATCACAATGCGGCGGTAGATCAGTTGGTGAAAGTGCAGCGCGTCCGCCATGCCCGGCGACACGCCGCGCGCAAGCTTGCGGTAGATGGAAAACAGCGTCTCCCAGATCGGATAGATCAGCAGCAACACCGGGAACCATGGCGAAACGTCCGGATTGCGCTGCACCAGCGATATGCTGACCATCGCAATCACCACGCCCCAGATGTAGGCGCCGCCGTCACCGGCAAACAGCATGCCGCGCGGGTAGTTCCAAATCAGAAAGCCTCCGGTCGCGGCGGCAAGGCAGACGATCAGCGAGCCGAGCGCGCGGTCGTTCACCTGCAGGCATACATGGGCGAGAGCGAGGCTGATGACCAGCGCCACCATGCTGGCGAGACCGTTGTAGCCGTCGATGATGTTGAAAGCGTGTGGCAGCCCGGCAATCGCCAGCAGCACGATGCCCATGCCGATCCAGGGCGCCTGGATCAGCAGCACATCGAGCCATGGAACGCCCAGGCGCGGAATGTTCATGCCCAGCAACCAGATCGCCAACACACCCGACAACAGGGTGAGCGCGAGCCGGTAGCGCACCGTCATGCGCTGCGTCATGTCCTCGACGATACCGCCGAGAGCCGCAGGCAGCAGAGCCACGATCCACCAGTAAGCCCAGTTGCCCAGCCGCAGCGAGCCAGGATCACCGGCCTGCGTGGATTGCACCACGCCCACCGCCCAGCTCACGCACAGCCCCATCAGCAGCGCCGCACCGCCCAGGCGCGGCACTTCGCCGGTATGAAAGCGCTGGGGCTTGAACTCGTCGTAGTGCGGTGTGCGACGCCCGCGCAGCGCGCGGATGATCAGCGCGGCCGTGAGACACGACACCAGAAAACCAATCAGCGACAGCCAGATCATGCGCGCTCAGTCCCAGCGGGAATCGACGCCATGGGCGGCAGTTGCCGCGCCTGACGATAGACGGACGAGGTCCAGAGCCTGAGCAGACTGCTCACATGCCACACCAAATGAGACAGCGAGCGTCCACTCGCGCGTTGTGCCGCATGGATCAATTGAACCGGGGCACGCACAATGCGCCAACCGGCCAGTCGGATACGCAAACTCAGATCAACATCCTCACAGTACATGAAATAACGTTCGTCAAAACCTCGAACCTGCTTCCACACGGAGGCAGGTAAAACCAGGCAGGCACCATTGACCCAATCCAGCCGCTTCTCGGACTGCCCTAAGGCACGACGTTGCCAAAGTGCAACAGGTGTAGGCAAAGCGCGCTCGCTGTCCTGCACGCGGCCCGCTTCATCCACCTGTGTCGGATAAGCACAGCCGACCCCAGTCTGCGCAGCGGTTGCCACCAAGGCGGCGAACGGATCTGCGCTCAGACGGATATCCGGATTGAGCACACACACAAAGTCTTCCATGGCTCCCGACAACGCACGGTTGTGGTTTTCACCGAAGCCCAATGGGCTCTCATTGCGCCTCACCTGCAGCTCGAATGGCCAATCGCCATCGGGGCCGCCGGGCACAGACACCACCTCGAGCGGCTTATTCAGCGTCAACACCACCCGATGGATGGAACACGCGCTGAAACGTTTCAGATCGTTGAGCAGTTCTGACACGGCAGCACCATGACCATGGCTCACTATTGACACGACCAGACGCCTTGGAATTGTTATCTCGGAATCCATTGGGTGCGTATTGTCCTCGTTACAGACTCCATCCGTGTCATTAATTGATTCCCGCCGAGCCTTGCGGCTTAGTCATAATTCGGGGATGACACAGAATATTGAGGATTTGCACGTCTATCTGCGCAAAATCCGTCCGGGCGAACGCACATCGCTTTCGGTTATCGCAAGTTTAGTTCATCAAAATGCCACGGTTCTCGACCTCGGCTGCGGCAGCGGGGCGCTCGGCCAGTATCTGAAAGAGACTTTGGGCTGCACCAGCGACGGCCTGACATGGAGTGAGGCCGAGGCCGCCCACGCCCGCCCGAACTACGGGCAGGTCGAAGTCGCAGATCTGGAAACCTGTGATTTACTTACTTTATTTACAAACAAACACTACGACTACATCGTCTGCGCAGACGTGCTCGAACACCTACGCCAGCCCGAGCGAATTCTGGCCGCCTGCCGCAAGCTGCTCAAGCCTGAGGGCAAGCTGCTGGTATCGGTACCGAATGCGGGCTATGCAGGCCTCGTCGCCGAGCTGCTGCAGGGTGAATTCCGCTACCGTGAAGAGGGACTGCTCGACCGCACCCACTTGCGCTTCTTCACCCGCCGCTCGCTCGCACGCTTTCTTGGCGAAAACGCCTGGCGCATTGACGTACTGGACACGGTGCGTCGCGAACTGCCCGAGTCCGAATTCAAGACCCAGTTCGACGATCTGCCGCCCGCCGTCGCGCGCTACCTGCTCGCCACGCCGGACGCCCTCGCCTACCAGTTCATCGGCGCCGCGCACCCCGTAGTAGAAGCGGTCACGGACAACCCGGATCAGGCCTCCGACCACGAACCCGCCCATGCGCTGTTCACCACCCAGCTCTATGTGGACCTTGGCAACGGCTACGCCGAAGACACCAAGATCAGCGCCACAGGTGCCATGGGCGAGGACCGTCAACGGGTGAAGTTCGAGATTCCGGTCGCCGATTCGCCATTGAGCCATCTGCGACTCGATCCCGCCGACCGCCCTGGCTTCCTGTACCTGTATTCCATCGTGCTGCGCGCCGCGAACGGTGATGCGCTCTGGAGCTGGTCGCCTGATCAGGCCGACAACATCCGCCTGGCCAAGACGCCGCAGCACCAGATTCTCTGGCAGCCCCCAGCCCCGCGCGTGTCCTCTGCCACCGTGATGCTGCTCACTGGCGATGATCCTTGGCTCGAACTGCCGCTGGTTGCGGCCCGCCTTGCGGACGCACTGCAGCAGACCCTCACGCTCGAACTTGACGTGGGGTGGCCCATGTCGGCCGACTATCTGGCGATGGCCCATCAGGTGCAGCCGCTGCATTCGCATATCGACCAGTTGAGCACCCATGTCGGGGACCTGAACGGACAGATCGTTGATCTGAACGGCCAGATCAACACCCTCAACGGCGAAACCTCCAGCCTGTCGCACTCACTAGCGGCCAGCGAAAACCAGCGCCGCAGTTTCCAGGACGAATCCGCGCAATTCCAGCGCAATGCCACGCGGCTCGAACACGAGCTGGTGAAGGTGCAGGGCGAGTTCAAGGATCTCGCAGCCCATCTAAAAGGCATCGAGAACTCGACGGTCTTCAAGGCGACTCGTCCGCTGGTCAATGCCAAGATCGCACTGGATCGCCTGCGCGGCAGAGCGCCCAAGCATGAGAAGTTGAAAGCCCGTCAATTCGTGCAGACGACGCCCGCCACTCCCATCGCACCCACAACTTATCCGGTGGACGTGATCGTGCCGGTCTACCGAGGTCTCGCCGACACGCAACTGTGCGTGGAATCAGTGCTCGCCGCGCCGGTGCAGGTGCCCTACCGCCTCATCGTCATCAACGACTGCAGCCCCGAGCCCGAAGTCACCAATTGGCTGCGCGAGCGCGCCGCTGGCGAGCCACGCATCATGCTGCTCGAGAACGAGGAAAACCTCGGCTTCGTCGGCACGGTCAATCGCGGCATGGCACTGTCGGATGCCAACGACGTGCTGCTGCTCAACAGCGACACCGAGGTTGCCAACAACTGGCTTGATCGCATCCGCGCCGCTGCCTATGGCGACAAGAAAATCGCCTCGGTCACGCCGTTCTCGACCAACGCGACGATCTGCAGCTACCCGCGCTTTTGCGAAGACAACCCGCTGCCGCCCGGCTACAGCACCGCACGCATGGACGCTCTGTGCGCCAAGACCAACCCCGGAGCCGTCGTCGACGTGCCGACCGGTGTAGGTTTCTGCATGTACATCCGCCGCGACAGCCTGAAGGACGTCGGCCTCTTCGACGTCAAGAACTTCGGCAAGGGCTACGGCGAGGAAAACGACTTCTGCCAACGCGCGGAAGGTGCTGGCTGGCGCAATTTGCATCTGCTCGACACCTTCGTGCTGCACACCGGCGGCGTGAGCTTCGGCGACAGCAAGAGCCCGCGCGAGCGAGCGGCCATGGAAAAGCTCGCGCGTCTGCACCCCAGCTACGCAAGCGACGTACACAAGTTCGTGCAGGCCGATCCGGCACGCCCATACCGTTTGGCGCTCGACGTGGCCCGCATCCGCGACGCCAACCAGCCCGTGATCCTCGCGGTGCTGCACGACCGCGCGGGTGGCACCGTGCGCCATGTGCGCGAGCTGGCCGAACACCTCACTGGCAAGGCCGTGTTCCTCACGCTCACGCCCTCGGCCAACAAGAGCCTGACTCTGCGCATGGCCTCCGAGGCCGAGGGATTTGATCTCGTGTTCAAGATCGACGAGCAGTTCGACGATCTGCTCAACGTGCTGAGCCAGTTGTATGTGTCGCATGTGCACTTCCACCACTTGCTTGGCCACGACAAGCATGTGCGCGATATTCCTGCGCTGCTGAACGTCACCTACGACTTCACCGCACACGATTTCTACAGCTACTGCACCTACATCACCATCACCGGCGAGGAAAACCGCTACCAGGGCGAAATCTCGCCCGGACAGTGCAAGTGCTGCACGCCGGACATGCCCGCGCCCACGGAGGGTAACGTCGCCCGCTGGCGTGGTGCCAACGCGCGTTTCCTGAGCGCCGCGCGCACGGTGATCACACCGAGCCACGACACGGCCAAGCGCATCATCGGCTTTGCGCCCGCCGCCAATGTGCATGCGATCCAGCACACGGACATTGACGCGAGCGTGCCCCTGCCGACTCCCGCGCCGCAGCCGATCACCGACGGCCGCGCGCTGCGCATTGTCGTGCTCGGCGCACTCAGCGCCATCAAGGGTGCCGATGTGCTGGAGGCTGCTGCGGTCGAAGCGGCACGCCAAGGCACGCCCGTGGAGTTCCACCTGCTCGGCTACGGCTACCGCCATCTGCTGAGCCAGCCCAAGGCCGCGCTCAGCGTTCACGGCGCGTACAAGGAAGAAGAGCTGCCGCAGTTGCTCGCGTGGCTCAAGCCCGACCTGATCTGGTTCCCCGCGCAGTGGCCCGAGACCTACAGCTACACGCTGAGCGCCGCGCTGCAGGCCGGCCTGCCCGTGGTGGTTCCGGACATCGGCGCCTTCGCCGAGCGCGTAGTTGACCGTCCATGGACCTGGATTCACGAATGGGATCGTGACGCCAAGGAATGGGTTGATTTCTTCGAGCAGATCCGCAAGGACAACTTCGCACCGGCCATTGCACCCTCTCTCGAGTCGGCCCAACCCAATGCGCCGAAAACGCCGGAAGCAGACGGCTGGACCTACCAGAGCGACTACTTCACCCACATGTCCGCGCCTTCAGAGCCCGCGGCCGACGCAGCACCGCTCGAAGGCGACTACATGGCGCAGTTCGTCCCCGAGCGCGCCTACAGCGGCGCGACCAAGGCGGGCATTCTGGGCATGCTGGTCTACCTGCGCTCGCTGCCCGTGCTGCGCGGCGTGGCACGCAAGATTCCGCCGCAGTTCCAGCGGCAAGTGAAAACCTGGTTGAACGGCTGATCGGACTTCGGTCCCTCCACAAAATGTGGCTCCCGATGAGGAGCCCATTTTTCTTTCGGTGTTGCGCGACGAGTTTATGGAATCACCCGAAACAGCGTCCAGTTCACCCCATCGGTCTTTTCCATCTGCAAACGCGCATTGCCCTTGAGCAGCGCGGCGTCTTGCATGTTGGCGAGCACAAAGCCCGCCTTCACCTTGGCGAAATCGAAGCGCTCAGGCTCCACGCTGAGCGTCACCGCATCCATGCGCGGGCTGCTGATGCGGAAGTCCGCACCGGACAACTCAGGCGCCAGTTTGATCTGCATGAACTGGTAGCGGTTGTAGACCTGCTCCTGCTTGCCCTCGAGATCCAGATCTCGCCAGAACTTCAGCGGCGGATCGTAGAAAAAGCTGTTGACCACGCCCACGCCCGCCACCGGCAAGGCGCTCACCCAGAGGTCCTCGTTCACGACGGCAACACGTGCCGGCACGCCCGCCTCGGGCTTCAGTGCGTCGTGCAACTCCGGCACGAGACGCACATGCTGCGGTGCCTGCTGCAGCGGATTGAACGGCAAACTTACCGCAAGTGTCCATGCCGCGCTGATCGCCACCGCGTTCCATACGCGCCCCCGCACCACCAGATAGGCCAGCCACGCCGCGCCTACCAGAATCAATGCGAACACCGCAGGGTTCAGCCAGTCTTGCATGGGCACGGGCATCGACGTGAGATGGTGCCCGTTGATCCACGCAAAACCCGCAGCGGTCAACGCCGCGCAGGCCTGCAGGGATGACGCTCTGGCGCGCGAGCGTTCGGCCCATGCACGCAGCGCCGTGGCTTCCTGTATGAAATATCCCAGCAGAAAGACCTGAGCGAGGACCAGCACCACATCGAGACGGAATGCAGGCACCTTGCCCCACAGCGTCACACGCACGAGCCACGCAGGAATGCCTACAAACATGTAGACCAGCACGAACGCAATGAACGCCCACAGCACAAGCACCAGTGCATCCACGGAACGCTGGATGGCGAGTCGCAGCAGCGTGGCGACCGCCAGTGGAATCAGCAGATAGAGGCTACCCGCGGCGTCGCTCGGAATCGACCACTGCGAGCTGGCATACAGCGTCACCAGATTGGCCAGCCCCTTGGACAGATGCCATGGCTCGACATAGCCACCGAGCTCCGCCGACCGCTGCCCCGGATACACCGTCTGCCCAAGCGACCGGATGGCATCGTGCGCATCACTCCACCACGCACCCAGCAGCGCACCACCCACCAGCACAGCCAGTACCACACCCATGGCCTGCGCCATGCCGACGTTCAAGCGCGAGCGCATCTGCCACAGCTGCGAGAGCGTGACCAATCCCATCAGGTAGGCCAGCGGAATCTGCCAGCCCGGATACAGCACGAGCACAAAACCCGCAGCAGCCCAGCCCAGCACCAGACCCCACGAGCTCACTACGAGCTTGCTGTCAGCAAGCAACATCCGCGTCGCAGCCAGTGCCGCGAGCAGCGGAAAAAAGCTCACGTAAGCGGGCCATCCCGACCAGCCAACCGAATACGCTGAACCGGGCACCAGCACCGCCAACACCGCTGCCTTGCGCCAGTCCATCGCGAACCAGCAGCGCAGCACGGCCCACAGCGCAAGAAAGCAGGCAAAGAACGGAAACCACCAATACCATGCGAGCGCACGCTTGAGATCAAGCGAGAAGAAGCCCCAGCTCGCGGGCTTGGCGATCGCCTCGAGCCCCAGCGTGGGCGCGCCGCTCATCCCCACCACATTCATGTTCTGGCCGTACACGCCATGCAGCGGATTAACCGAGGCGAGCGCCATTGGCTCGGCGCTCTGGCTCATTGCCAGCGGTGTGACGATCAGCCATTCATCGCGCCGCACCTCCTGCGCCTTGCCGATGAAATTCGCACCGTCGTGCTGCAAGATTTTGGCCCGATCCAGCAACAGGGGAAGCGACGAGCCACTCCAGCCGGCCACCACCAACAAAGCAAAGGACGCCAGCACCGCCGCGATAAATCCGCGCGCGCCTGCAATGCCATCGCGTCGCGCAAAAGCGATCAGCAGATACGCCGCAGGCAGCAAAGCAGCCAATGCCAAAGCAAGTTTCGCCTTGGTGGACGGCTTGCGCGCGCCTTCGGGAATCTGCACTTGCCGCGCCTGCTCGCTGAGCTCCAGATCGAAGCGCCCACCATCACCATTGGTCACGCGCACGCGCAGCGGGAATGAACCTGCCGAGGCATCCTGCGGCAGGCGCACCGGCAAATGAAAGCCGCTGTTCAGCCACAGCGCCTGTTTGGTGGACTCGACCACATCGGGCCGGTTGGTCAGAAAGCCAAGACGGCCGCGATAGACGGATTGCTCGCCGAGCCAGACCTCCACCAGCGTGACATAAGCACTCGGGTTGTACGCTGCGGCCCAGCCCTGCAAGGTCAGCACGCCGTCGCGCACCTCGGCCTTGTCGACAAAACCCTTGCCTGCGGCCTGAGCCGCATTCGCAACGGGCACGTCCAACTCTGCACGCGTGTCGCGCGCGTGAATTGGCGTGGAAAACAATGAAATGACAAGCCACAGAAGCAGCGCGAATACCGTCATCAAGATGTGACGGCGCGGCTGTGTGGCCTCTGTGGCTATGAGCAGATGACTCCTCGGCGGCATGGTGTGCGCGGCTTGCGCACGATGCGCCAACCCTGTTCCTCCTGTGCCGCGCAAGGTAACACAGATTACCTTGGGATTGAATCGCCCAAAACGGCTTACCTGTAGCCCGGCATCACGCGATAGCGCAGCTGCTGCATGAGTCTGCGGCGAAGCATCTGCATGCTGCTGAGCTGCGGCTGGCGGAACACGCCAACCGTATCACCCCAGGCCGCGCTGTCCTCGCTTGCGTGCGGCTCCCAGTCGGTGCTCACCTGCAGCAGTTCCAGCGATGCGTATTTGGCAAGCGCGCGGTAGGCATCTGGGTAGAAACGCCAGCAGTCCTGCGGATAGCGATGTTCCGGTCCGCGCGAAGGCGCGAGAAGAAAGATATGGCCGCCCGGCTTGAGCACGCGCACCATCTCCAGCCACGAGCACCAGAAGTATTCCACATGCTCGAAGGCCTGGCCGGAGACGATCACGTCGACCGAGAAGCTGTCGAACGGCAGACGATAAGGCGACTCCAGCACCACATCCACATTCGGCCCGGCACCCAGATCCACGCCGGTGTATTGCCAGCTCGGATGCAGAAAGAACTGCTTGTAGCTGCCGTTGACGTCGTAGCTGCCGATGTCGATGATCTTGAGCGGCTTGCTCGTGCTGCCCGACAGGTATTTGTGGACCAGCCCCTGTACATGGGCCAGCGAACTTGTATGCATGCTTCCGGATCCTTGCTAAATCAGTTATTCATGGCGCTTCATGTCTCCCACGGCACGTAGACCTAGCGTGGCCCAGGCGAGGGCAGCCGCGCAAGGGCCGCCCTGCCGCGCTGGCTGCGTCCCTCTGCCCGCTTTGCAACGCAATGCGAGAGCGGGGGGAGGGCGCGAAGCGACTCAGGGGGGTGTTCTCCCTTCACGGCTTTTCGACGACGATGGCGTCCTGGTGGTGCCAGAACTGACGCTCGGCCACCTTGAGCAATCGCGCCTCGGGCAGCGTCTCCGCAATGCGGGCGCGCACAAAGGCTTCGGACGTGAAGGTCGTTCCGTACTCCTGACCATCGATCGCGTTGGATTCACTGGAAGCGACGAAGAAGTAGCCGTTCTCGTCCAGCGTGACGTTCTGCTTGAACACGGCTTCCGCGCCGTGCGTGGTGAACACCAGCACGCCACCCGGCGCCACCATGTCGAAAATGCGGCGCAGCCAGCGCGACCATGTCGATGCGGGCAAGTGCGTAAACAGCGACAGAACGAACACCAGATCGTGCTGCTTGTTCCATTGCACCTGCTCGGGCACGGAAGGCGACACGAAGCCTTCCACACCGAAGATCCTGCGTGAGAACTCCACGGAGTCCACCACCACGTCATTGGCCACCACGCGCTGGGCGCCCAGCGCCTTCACGAGGTGGCGCGTGAAACGGCCGTGGCCGCTGGCGAACTCCAGCACGCTCTGGGTACGCAGCAGCGGGTGCCCCACCTCTTCCAGCAGCAGCACCAGTTCAGACATGGTGCGCCAGCCATCGGCCAGATAGTCGCGGATGGGGTTCAGGCTGGAGGGGTGAGCGGCGAAGAACTTGAAGATGTCATCCGCCTCAGAGATCTGGCAGGGGCAACCCATCCACTGACCGTACGACAGCAGCGGAAAGTGTTCCTCGATCAGGTTGTGTGCAGCCAAGCGGGTAGCGGCAACGTCGCGCGCCGCCACCAGCGTCTGACCTGCGGCCTCCATCTCGCCACGGCCCATCAGGGCTCTAGCCTCAGCGATGGGATCGGGCGCGGTCGTTGAAGCGTTTTCAGAGGACATCATCAATATCTGGAAAATTCATGTGCAGGCCAAGGCGGCCAAGGCGGGGCATCAGGTCCATTCGTGCGGAAGACGCACCAGCCCCGGCATCAACGTTGGCGACACAAAACGGAAATGCTGATAGTGCAGCCACGCATCGTAAAGCACGAGGCCACTTTCATCGAACAGATAGGCACTCACCACATATTCTCCGCTGTGCAGCGGCAGATTCGGGAAGCGCAGCACGGACTCCCAGGTCCCGTCGGCGAGACGGCGCGGATGTGCGCCCTCTTCATGCGTGGCGAGCGAAGTGATGCCCGTGCCCTGCGACTGTTCGATCATGAAACCAAGATTCGGGCGCTCGTCGCCACGACCACGAACATGGAAGGTGACAACCAAGTCCACGCTCTCAAGCAGCGGCGGCTTGCCCTCGCCAAGATCAGCAATCGCCACCGACAGCATGCTCGCGCCCAGACCGTCCGGGCTGGACGGCATGCGCGTGCCCGTAGTCGCGGATTCTGCGGGCAGATCGTCGTCCAGCGCATTGAGCGTCACATCGATTTCATCACCACTGCCTTCGATCAACGCGAGATGCGGAGCAGGCGCAGCAGCGTCCGAGCGCAGGCGGCTGTGCATCTCGTACGAGCCCATCACCGCCTCGGTCGGCCCCATCTCCATCACCTGCCCGCCCTTGAGCCAGATGGCCTGGTCACACAGATGGCGGATGTGATACGAACTGTGCGAGCAGAACAGAATCGTGCAGCCCGCATCGCGAAACTCCATGATGCGCGCCACGCACTTCTTCTGGAAATGCTGGTCGCCCACGGCCAGTGCCTCGTCGATGATCAGCACATCAGGCGGCACGGCGGTGATCAGCGCGAACGCGAGACGTACCGTCATGCCCGACGAATAGGTCTTCACCGCCCGGTCCATGGCATCGCCCAGCTCGGAGAACGCGATGATGCCCGGCTCAAGCTTCGCCATTTCCTCATGGCTGATGCCAATCAGGCTGCCCGCAAAATACAGATTGTCGCGGCCACTGAACTCGGGATGAAAACCCGCGCCCAGTTCGAGAATCGCCGTCACGCGACCGACGCGGTCGACGGTACCTGAGCTGGGCTGCATCGTGCCCGCGAGCAGCTTGAGCAATGAACTTTTGCCCGCACCATTGTCCCCTACCACGCCAACGCATTGGCCGCGCTTGAGTTCGAAATTGATGTCCTTCAGCGCCCAATGGCTGCGATGTCGCACCTTGTTGCTGAACAACGCCTTGAACCGTTCACGCGGCGAATCGTAGAGCTTGTATTCCTTGCTCACATGGCTCACGCGCAGTACCGCGTCATCGTTCAATTTCGATGGAGACATCTGTGCGTTCATAGCCAATCCACCAACTGATCATGGCTGCGACGCACCGCCACCGACAACAGCAACGCCGCACCAGCGATCCACAGCACCAGCGCCAGCCAGACATTCCATGCGGGCCACGCGCCCTGCAGCAGAATCGTCTGCCAACCGGAAACCACAGGCGTCATCGGATTGATCCACAGCACCCAGCGCCATGCCGCCGGGAACATCGTCATCGGAAACAGCACGGGAGACATGAAGATGCCGATCTGCAGCGCAAAGCCCACGATCTGCACCGTGTCCCGCAGCGCCGCCGCCATGATGGCAAACAGATAGGCCAGCAGAAAGCTCATTACCACCTGCAGCAGCAGCAACGGAACCACCGCGATCACTGGCAGCGCAAAGTGATGCACCGGCGCATAGGCCAGCGTCAACAGAAGCAGCATAGGCCCGAACACCACCGCGCTGGCCAGCACCGTGCGCGCCGGAAAAATGATCGGCGGCAGCGCATTCTTCTGCAACAGCCCCCCCGCATCCAGCAGACTCGAGGTGCCGCGCCCAAATGCATCACAAAAAGCCATCCAGGCCAGCGAGCCGACGATCAGATAGGTGCCCACCCGGCTCGTAGGAGCGTGTTCGCCCAGACGCATGGCGAAGACGACATCGAACACAAGGTAATAGGCCGCAATGGTCAGCAACGGCTGGATATACGCCCAGAGCACGCCCACGGCGGAGCCTTGGTAACGGGCGACGACCTCGCGCCGCGTTAGTACCGCCACCAGATTGCGCAGACGCCAGAGCTGCGCTAGTTCGGACAGAAATGTTCCCATGCAAATGATGAATCGCAGGGTGATTTGAATTTAGTCAAAAAGAACAGAAACAACAACGCGAGAGGCTTGCCGACAAACAAACCTGCTTGCGCTAGAACCGTTTCTGAGCAAAGTACTTCGCACACACAAGCGTACGTGCCGGTTGGGCAGCGCACGAATGGTACCAGCGATTGTGGCGAGTCCGGGACTCCGGACTCGATCACTCGCACCGTGTCACGAGCTCAGATTTGTATGGCTACTTCTTGGCTGGAGCTGCAACAGCAGGCTTCTCAGCGCCCATGGCCTTGAGTGCATCCTCATGGATCTTTGCATCCTTGATCAGGCCTTTGTTTTTTTCCAGGCGCTTATCGGACAGAATCTTGGTCATAGCATCTGCCTTCAACTTATCCGAAACTTCTTCAAAGGCGAGTGTGCGAACAGATCGCTTGTCAGCAAACTGGATGATGTGCCAACCAAATTGGGTCTTGACCAGATCACTCAGCGGCTTGTCCTTGGAAAGGCCTGCCACCGTCTTGTCGAACTCAGGAACAAATCGCCCTGCTGGGCTGTAACCCAAATCCCCACCTTTTTCGGCGCTGGACTTATCGTCGGAATTCTCTTTTGCCAATTTGGCAAAATCAGCACCGCCCTTGATTTCCGCGAGCAGCTTCTCCGCCTTGGCCTTCGAGTCAGAAGTGTCGCCGGCGATCAGAATATGACTCACCTTGGTTTCGCCCGGCACCTCGAACGCCTTGGGATTCGAACGGTAATAGTCACGGGCATACGCTTCAACAGCCTTTGCATCGGGTGTATGTGAAGCATCAAACTGTTCCATGCGCACCGTGGAAAGCACTCGCTCCTTGGTGATCTGTACCTGAGCCTTCACTTCGGCCATATTCGCAAGACCATTCTTCTCGGCCTCTTGGGCGAGCAGGCGCCTTGCCGCCAAAGTTGTGGCGATTTGTTTCAATGTCGCTGGATTGTCAAGCGCACGCTCTCGAGCGCTAGGAGGAGCCAGTGCAAGTTCTGCACGTACATCCTGGTCTGTCACCTTGACCGTTCCAACTTCCAGCACCACGACAGGCTGAGCAGCCAGCACGCTGGTGACAACGCAAAGACCGAGAACGGCCACACCCAATTGACGAGACATTTTCATAACGATCGGAAAGTCCTAAATTCACGAAACAAACTACTTGCAGCCTGATGAAGCAACACATCAGGGCATATGTCTATGAAAGACCTGCGCAATGCAATGCGCCACAAGATTGAGCTAACTGCTTTTCGAGCACCCCGTTGCGCCAGGCAACCATATGGAGACACAGGCATAGAAGGAACTCAATGTCATATTTCGTAGAGATAAAAAAAGGCGGGGAGTTCCCCGCCTTTTTACTTACGCATCGCTGCGTTCAGTCCAAAACAAATTAAGGACGAACGAAACGGTGACCCCAGTTCACGCCGAAGTTACCAGCAGTACCGGCAGCCACGGATGGGTTGTAAGCGCTAACATATGCTTGGCCCAAGATTGGCAGACCAGCAGAAGTTGCACCGGGGGTGTTCAGCTGAGCCCAGCCGTTCGTGAAGCCAGTGTCCATGTCCTTCAGGGCCACAGAAGCTGCCAGCACTGCGGATTGTGCCGCGCCTGCGTTGTTGAAGCTCAGGACGGATGTTTCACCGCAGAACAGCGTAGGAGCAGTAGGTGTACCGGGAGAAATCACCACGTCGTCAGGAGACGCTGGGGAGTTTTCTTCACGGTCCCAAGCTGTGTAGCTCACGTTCAACACGCAGACAGCATCACCGTTCATGGTGGTGTTGGTTTCGGCGAAGTGCTTGTTCACAGCTGGGTTGTACACGGCAGCTGGAGTAGCAGCAGAGTAATCCACGGCAACGGCGTAACGACGTGTGGGCATGGAGAACACCCAGTCAGTTTCAGCCTTGATGTCGGGCTCGGTCCAGTACTCGTTGATCACGGCACGGGTAGTGATCGCGTCAGCCAGCTTCACAGCTTGGTCAGCAGGCCAAGTAGCAGCAGCGTTGGTGTTCAGCGTGTAAGGTGTAGACATGTCAGGCAGGTCATACATCGCAGGCTTCACGTAAACCTTAGCAGCAGCGTTTGCACCAAACAGCGCATCAGCAGAGTAAGTTGTAGGATTAGCCACGTTCACGTTGGTCTGAGGGAAGTACACGATGTTGCCGGTAGCCAGAGCTGCGGGAACAACGTTGCTGTCCACAGCTTCGATAGCTGTAGCTGTACCGCTCCACGACAGTGCCTTAGGCACGTTCATGATGGTCCAGTTAGCTGCCAGACCGGTCGTGGGGTTAGCCATGCCGATTGCAGGAGCTTCGTAAGCAGCTTCGTTTGCCAGATCCGTATTGATGGCGGTCCAAGCAGTGTTGGTGCTATCGTTTGCGCACTTGGCAATGCTGTTAGCGTGCTTGATCAGCGGGTACAGACCGGTAGTCGACTTTGGAATGTCAGCCATGTTGAAGATTTCAACATAGCCTTCACGGGTACCGTTGGCACGCTCTTCAGCCGTCACCTTCGAGTTCAGACGCGAAGTGATGAATGGAGTGCTGTTCAGCGTAGCCTTGGCTGGCTTCGTGCAGGTGTTGTCTTCGGTCGTCAGGTACGACAGGCCGTCGGCATTCTTGCTGACGTTGGCAGTCCACACGTCGCCAGGCGACAGGAAGACCTGGAAGTCAAAAATGTCGTCAGAGTTGCGAGCGCCGCGGAAGCGAACCTTCACAGCCTTGCCGTTCACGGTGTCGGTGTTGATCAGCGACAGCAGCATGGCATTGCCATCTTGCGTGCTGAAGTAAGGCACGAGCAGCATGTGACCAGTGCCGGTGTTACCGAACTGCAGGTCGTTAGCAGTTGCTGGTGTAGCACTGTTGCCAATCTGTTGGATGGCGTGCGCGCTACCAGCAAAGCCCACCACAGCGGTGGCGATGCTCAGAGCGAGAACATTCTTCTTCATAGAAACTCCAGTTGAAAAGTTGTTTGGCGCAACTAAGGTAGAGGTTGATTACGCCTTTTAATCCTAGCATAGCAGGGAGGCAGATTGCCTAGAGAATTCACCCCGCCGATGACAGTATGTTGGTTGGGTGCAACAATTACAGGTACTCGATACTCGTTTCCTCCATCAGTCACGCCAATTCAACCTGCAATAGGGCAACGTACGTGGACTCAAAGCTTCTCGAATATCCACCATTGCCCGCCCTCCAATAGCCATGTTTCGTCAATGTACGTGACGACTTGTTTCGGAAAATTCTGACGGAACATTGCGGCGGCAGTTGCAGCCAACCGAATCTGGACGTCGCACTTGTCAGCCGTTGAACAAGTGACCTTGACGGCCTCTCCCTCCAGAACCCTCACGTCCTTGCCACGTCGCTCCACAAACTTCTCTGGAGGCACCGTAGCGCGAAACCCAGGGGTATTGTATTGATAGGCGGCGTTCTGGTCACCTTTTATCAACGCCGCCCAACGTGCGTTTGCCCGGGCCTTGACCGCAGCTTCCGGGTTTGCTCCACCCATGCTGGCACAGCCAGCCAACAATGCGACAGCTACACCCAGCCCCGCGAGCTTAGATACCAATGCGCCGCGCCCACCTTTTAGAGAACGATTTGGAGCGTGCCCAGCCTTCATCATTTAGTTACTCCTTGATACACAATGCACTTAAAATTTACCAACTTATTGCGGCTGCGGTGCCGAGATTGGAGCGGCTGTCTTAGGCTTGACCTTCTCACGGTCAAAAGCCTCCACATCTCGCAACCCCTTCATCCGGTCGCGAAGCTCATCAGAGACTTCGCGGATATCGATGTCCGTGCGTACGACTCGCGGAGAGATGACGACCAGCAACTCAGTGCGCTTGGTGTCCTTCGTATGCTCGCCAAACAAAGCGCCAAGCACAGGAACTCTGGAGAGCAAGGGAACGCCCGTCTTCCCTGCTTGTTCCGAATCTTTGATCAGACCGCCGAGCACGATCGCATCCCCAGAACGGACAGCCACCTTGCTGCTGATCTGCCGCTGCATAAATGCGTACTGCTTAGTATCGGCATCTTGAGCCCCCAAATCCGTCAGCATTTGGTCGATCTGCATTGTGACCAAGTTGCCAGCATTGACCGATGGTGTAACCACCAAGCTGACACCTGTGTCCTTGTACTGAATGGTTGACGTAGTTGTCGCTGTCGTTGAATTAGGAATGTAGGTTGTTGACGTCTGCACTGGTTGCTGATCGCCAACGGAGATGGTCGCCGTGTGATTGTCCAGAACCATCAAGCTAGGGCTTGATACCACTTTCAGATTGGTGATCTTCGACAATGCAGTCAACGCCGCTCGCACTCGTCCATAGGGATTCAAAACAGAATAACTGAACCCTCCAGCCAGCGGACCAGTCTGCGGCGCTCCACCGACATAGCCAATCCCAGAGCTATCCACCTTGCTGCCATTCGCCGATTGATCAGTGAATGCCCACTTCAAACCATAATTCAAGGTATCGTTCAGTGTCACTTCAATGATCGAGGCCTCGATCAGCACTTGCGTTGGAGGGATATCAAGACGCTTGAGCGTAGCCTCAATCCGCTCATACTCAGCTCGCGTTGCCCAAATCAACACGGAGTTGTTCAACTCGTCGGCCACAACACGGATCGAACCAAAGCTGGCCGTCACGGAGATGGACGGACGATTCGAATTGGCGGTATTGCTCTGTCGAAGACTGGTCAACCCCCCGGAGCCGATCCCGGAGCCTGCAGATTGCCCAAATGCGTTGCCTCCTGCATAGCCTCCTCCGTATCCACCCATGGTGTTTCCGCCATAGGCATTGTTGTATCCACCCATAGAGCTGTTGAAGGCATTGTTATTGAACGCATTGTTCGACCCAGTCACACCTGCCACTCCGCCTTGCCCAGGCGCGACGCCCGTCGCACCCGTGGCTCCCTGAGCGTTGCCGCTCTGAAACGGATTCTGCATTCCGCTGAAAATTCCGCTCAAGACGGTTGCCAAGTGCCGCGAGTTCACGTTCTGTACCTGATAAATGAACAGTTGCGGCTCTGCACCGTTGTCACTCGGTTTGTCGAGCTTCTCGATCCAGCGGCGGGCCTCTTCAAGATAGGCGGCTCGCGGGGTCACCACCAGAATGCTGTTAATGCGCGCGATCGGCAGCACCCGGAGTGCGCCATACAACGGGAAATTCTCACTCAAGGCCACCGCCGGCGCGCTGGCGGCCGCAGCTCCGGCGGCACCTCCTGCCCCCCCCGGAATGGCTTGAGCAGAGCCCGCTGGTCGCGCCGCGCCTCCCGACGCACCGCCGCCGCCAGCAGCCGCACTGCTGTTCAGCAGTTGCAGCGCGGACTCCACCTCCTTGACAGACGCATATTTGAGCGGGAAGACGCCGACCGACATGCCCTTGAGCATGTTCACATCGAAGGTCTTGACCATGTCCATCCAGCCCTCGGCTTGATTGCGCGTGCCGACCATAACCAGCATGTTGCGCAGTGTGTCCACGCGTACGATCGCTTCACCCTGCACCATCGGCTTCAGAATGGCCGCCATTTCCGTGGCCCCAATGAACTCCAAAGGAATGATGACCACACCATAGCCGGGGGGGAGAGGCCCCTTGTTGCCAGCCACGCGGATGTTCGAGACCACGCCCTTGAGCGAGTCCAGCTTGCCCACGTGATAAACGCCGCGCGAGTCGCGTCCCATGGCAAGTCCGTTGACCTGCAGCGCGCTCTCAAGCAGCGACAGTGCATCGTCAGGGGAGATAGGACCACGCGTAGCCAGCGTCACGCTTCCCGTGATCGGCTGATGCAGGACATAGTCGACCTTGAGCACCTCTCGCATAAACACGGTGACCACGTCCTGGATGGGCGCGTCTTCGAATTTGTAACCGCTAGGCGACCCTTCCACCGGCGTGTACGCAGGTGGCATGTTGATGAGCTTGTCGTCACCACGCATGATTCGCGGCTCGAAATCCGGGACCACCTTAGATTTATCGTCACCCGTCGATTCTGCTGAGGCGGCTTTGCCATCCTGTGCTCGCGCGGCAGGATCAATGGCATTTTGAGCCTGCAGGCTACCCGTCAAGGCAAGCAGAAGCCCCGTAGCAATCAGTTGACGCGATTTCATTGAATTCACTCTATTCATTTGGTAACGGGACGTGCCCCAGCTCTGGCACGAATTTCATTGCGACGACGCAGGCGTTCACGCTGGGCCTCTTCCATCGCTTGACGACGTTGTTCTGCAGTTGCATCCAAGGGGATCTGTCCTGACACTGGCGCCTCAGCCCCTGGCGGCGCGCCGGGAACCGGGGCCTTGGGTACCGGAGCTGGCTTGGCAGCCACAAGCACCAGCTTGCGCGTTTCACCGCCATTTTCAAAAACGGCTTCACGATCTTCGATGGACTTGAAGGTCCATGCGCCCAACTTGTCATTGATGGAGACCATGCGAACCTTCCCATCCACTTTGGCCAGCATGCCGGAAGGCGAGTCCTCGCCTCCGTAAAGACCAAAGACATGAATGCCAGCAAACGGGTCTGGTGGAGGCGCCTTCTTTTCCTCCTCCTTGGGAGGAGGAGGTGGCGGACGGCGATTTGGCGAGAAAAGAGGGCGCTCCAGCGTCTCCACAAATAACGCCACGTCGACTTTAGACGCTGATGCAGGCAACGGATCGGCAAATTGCAGATCCGGCATCACCGCTTGCGGAGGAGTCCATATCGTGTTGCGCAAGGTTCCATCAGGCTTGATCCACAGCGCTGCCAGCCCCAGCGTAAGCAACAGGATCAGAATGCCGAGAATGCGTGTTGCGGACAATGTCATGCAGGTTTGCGGTGCAACACCGAGAGTTTAAGTTCCGTTCCGAGACGCTGCGGCTTGTCCGCACGCTGTAACCCGACCACCTGAATATTGATGCCATCCACCAAGATGACCGGCGTCAGACTTGGCAAAACCGCCAATGCGGCCTGCAAATGGATCAGTTCACCTTCGGCACGAACCGACAACGTGATCCGTTCAAAGCCCTGCTCCATCTTCGCGGGAAGCACCTGGCTGCTAACCACAGTCAAGCCTGCGGTGCTGAGAATCGAGCGCACACGCTGCTGGGCATCATTGCCCGCCTGTGTCGCATCCACTTCACTCGGATAGACGAACGTTGACATCCGCTGCTCCATCTGAGCAATTTTTTCGTCCATCTTTTCGGAACTGGCCTGCAACCCCAGAAGTCTTGCAAATCGCGGCTCCAGTCGGCTAAGCTGGTCCTGTCCATCTGTATATCTTGTGGAGACATAGGTACCCAACGCAAACAACGGTAGCAGGCAAACGATCACCGTCACAGCAAGAATGCCCCAATCACGACGTGACAGCGGATTCATCGTGACCCTCCAATCGATTCAGTCGGCTCAACCCGATTGCCGGCATTGACCGGCGCGGTAACTGAGACTGGTGCCTTGGCCGTGGACGCCAAGACTGGAGCTGTTGAGGCTGTCACTGCCGCGACAGGAGTTGGCGCCGATGCCACTGATGCTGGAGCAGATGCCGGGAGCACCGTAGCCGAAGCTGCTGATGCAGGCGCAGATGCAGCAGAGGCAGGAGCCAATGCAGCCGCCGTAGCAGCGTCAGCCACCGACACCCCAAAATCATCCGTCAGCTGAAATTCGATCTGAAAGGTTTCTTTGACCATCCCAGGTTGCCTAACTGCAGCCGAGAGTGCACGAACCTCCTTGACTTCAGACAGCCCTCCGAGCTTCTGCATCAGCGAAGCAGAATCACTCGCCTGCCCAGC
Source organism: Diaphorobacter sp. HDW4A (assembly GCF_011305995.1). Taxonomy (GTDB): domain Bacteria; phylum Pseudomonadota; class Gammaproteobacteria; order Burkholderiales; family Burkholderiaceae_C; genus Diaphorobacter_A. The sequence goes on from NZ_CP049910.1 coordinate 4,249,607, forward strand.
AATCATCACCTTGCGTCCCTCAATCTGCAGCCGCTGCAACACCGTGTCATCGGGCAATGCCTTGGTAAGCGCTTGCACTACATGCAAAGTATCAAGACGATGACCAATGATGTTTGCCAGTGCCTTGACCTGATCATCGATTTTCAATAAGCCCTCACGCTTGCCAACTTGCGGGCCTGCTTGTTTGTCGAGCGCTGCATAGGCGATATTGGCCTGTATGCCCCTCGCTCGCAATTGCAGATACGGGGTGATCGCCATCGCAATGCACAAAGCCAGAACAATGCAAGCCATCGATGCAACAATGGCCCAGTATCGCTGGCCGCTGCGTGCACGGCGTGTTTCGCCAAACCCCGGCAAAAGCATGGCCGCATCGTCACACCGAGGCAACAATGCCCAGACTTCCGGCTCCGCCCCGGATCCCGCCACTCCAGTCCTCGAAGCCAAATGCTGTATGACCCGTTCTCGCGCGGCAAGCGCCATGTCCACAGCCACCAAGTCCGGCGACGATGTGGACACATTCCTATTGATTGCATATCCCCAGAGCAGACTCGACGATGCGAATGGATTGCTGTTGAGCGCCTCAAGCAACAGTGCCTGCTGCATCTTGTCGGGATCAAGCAACGGCATTACCAGTCGCTTACGCAACAACAGACTCTCGGGAATCAGTCGTGCTTCGAAAGCGCCGTCGGATTGCTTCGTTGTATTGTGAGCGTCGCGTGTCTTCAGCCGAAATCCGCGAGTGCGAGCATCCGGCTCCCAAAGCGATCGGCCCTGAGCATCGTCGGCCGTCACCTGAATTTCAACGCGCGGAGCCAGCCACGACCACGCAGGAGTACGCATCAACTTGGCCCACGGGGCTTTCAAGTCGTGCCATAGGTTCCTTAGGTCGAGGCCAAACAGCGTCAGATCATCGCTCGCAATGGGCATGCTTCAAGTTCTATGGTTTTGGCAAGGGCGCTTGCTCTACTTGGGAATCGGCGTAAAAAACCTGCCATGGTAACCCGTCAGGTGATGAATTGGTAATCTGGTATCGACGAATGACCATGATGGCGCCGCCATCAGGAAGCGGCACTCGAGCGCTCATCTCCACGGATCTGGATGAGGCCGCCCCACCAATCCATGCACCGTTCAGTTGACTGGTGTCCGCGCCAACATTATCTCCACCGCGAGCTTGCATGAAGGCCGCGACAGCAGCCTCATTACCGCCAGCAACAATATTGAGCACATTGGGGGGGGCTGCTTGTACATTGATCTGTCCACTACCGCCAGAGTCAGTCGTGATCAACGGGGCAATGCGGGCATAAATGGCGTAGTCCATACCGGGCAGTCGCATCAAATCCTCAGGCGCCTCGAATCCAGGAGGTTTTCCTGACGGACCTGGCGTGGTGCGCGCCAGCAGGATCGCATTGGCAAATGCTCCTGCAGCACCTGCATCCACACCTGCACCCATTTGAAACAAGGCTTGAAGCAACTCGAGGGGAGCCCTATTGATATTGATGTATCCATTCATAGGTGTCATGCGGACCATCACATCTCTGCCAGCATAGGATACAGGGGCCTCCACCAGCTTCTCAGGGCGTTTTCCACTGGCAACCAAGGACTGCAGCGCCAACTGCATTGCCCCCTCAGCCACAGCCTTTGCGGCAACCGTTTGACGGGCAAACGATGCTATCTTGAGTTCCGACTTGACCGATAGCATGATGCCGGTCACAAGAACACTCAAAGAAGCCACCAACCAAAGTACGGCTATGAGTGCAAAACCACCCTCCATCTTTCCATCGATAGAGGATCTGAAACGCGGCAATGAACTCATTGCGAGCCCCCGATCACCTCATCGTCACCATCTGCTCCATTGCGGCGAGATACGGGCAATGGCCACAGCGGAACTACCCACTGAAGAGGAGCTCTCGCCTCGCGCTGAAGATCGATCACTACACGTGCAGGAAGAAAATCCGGGTGACTCCACTCTGCCTCCCATTCATTGCTGGCATCCATGTTGGAAGGCCGAGAGTTCTCGTATTGCAGCGAAATACCAGCCACCCCCAGCATCAGCACTTGTGAAGCAGCAGACCCCCAGTCTGGGAAACCTGGCTGATCCTCCCAAGGAACATAGCGCAGCACCAAGGCCGATGAATTGCCTGCAGATTCGACGCCCAAGTGAAAGAAGCACCGACCACCCGCGCCATACCGAGCTGGCAGCACTCCAATCCATGAGACTTGAGTCGATGCCCCTTGAAACTGCAGGGGTGGCCCGCCAGGCCCGATCGAGCCGACCTTTGGCAGTTGGGTGCTATCCAGATTCATGCCAGTCAAAGGGCGCGCAGAGATTCGTCCCAGCGTGTCACGAACGAAACGCTCTGCCAGGCGATCATCATCCTGCATGGCAAAGTTGGCATCGACACGCTCACTGCTCTGACCTGCAGTACGCATGGCCGAAACGAGCGCGATCATGATGATGGACAGAAGCACCATCACCACAAGCATCTCAAGCAGCGTAAACCCGCCAGCGCGCTGCGTCCTCATGCTCCAGGTTTCCTCGGGCCACGCTCAGGCCGCAGTGTCTGAAGTACCAATTCCTTGGATTCTCCACGTTCCACCCACCTGACTGCAACCTGAACCTCATGCAACTTCGGGGCCTGAGGATTGCCGCCGCTACCCGAATCAAATGGCTGCGATTGGAGCGCCCAGGTAATTTCGCCCACATTCCCAGACTCAGCCACCCCTGCAGCTGGAATACCATCAACGCGACTCAGCGTTGATTCAGCGACTGAAGTGGCCTGTTGGCGCAGGTCCAGATCGCCTACTGCACGCACACTTGAGCCAGTGGCCCGGTAAAGAACACCCAGAGATAGGGCCATGATGGCAAATGCCACCAACAGCTCAAGCAATGAAAAACCGCGCTCGACTTGACCGCGACGAGACAAGATACGACGGCTCATTTTTGTACCGGCTCCTGTTCGACGCGGCCCGAAAACCAGTCAACACGCAGACGCACTCCATCGCCGGTATGGCGCAATACATCGACACTTCCACCACTCGCGCCACCCGAGGGCAGGAAACGGATGCCGAAATGCGAGTCCTTGGCCTCACTGTCCGCCACAATGGCACGCAGCTCAATGGTGTCAGGAATGGGCCGCGATTGACCACCCTCCACTCCATACTGCTTGCTTTCAAGATTCACCATGAACACGGATTCGCGTCCGCTGAGCACCGCCTGCTGACGCGCGGCGCGCATGCCTGTGACGACCCCGCGGACCACGTCGCGGTAGTCCATGGAGGTCTTCATTTTGTCGTACGCGGAAGGCACCACCGACATGACCAGCGCGAGGATGGCAAACACCACCATCAGCTCGATCAATGTGAATCCGCGCTCCCGCACCACGACAAAACTACGCCTACTTCTAGGAATTACTTGGAATTGCGAAGGTCGGCATTTTCACCCTCGCCGCCGGGAGCACCATCAGCACCCAGCGACAGGATCTCAATGCCACCGTTCGGACCTGGATTGGCATAGCGGAATGGATGACCCCAAGCGTCGGTAGGTACGTCATCGCCCTTGAGGTAAGGACCCGCCCATCCATTGCTGCTGCCGGGACGCTTCATCAGCGAGCCCAAGCCCTCATCAGCAGTCGGGTAACGGCCCACGTCGAGCTTGTAGATTTCAAGCGCCTTGTCGATGTCGGCAATCTGTACGGCCGTCGTTTTCGACTTGGCTCCACCCAACTGGTTCAGAACCCTGGGGCCAACCAAACCGGCCAGCATGGTCAGAATCGCCAACACCACCAGCAATTCGATGAGGGTGAAGCCCACTTGGGCTTTTTTACGAGTGTTGTTCATGGTTTGATTCATATAAAACAAAACAGTTGATCACGCAGCGAGATCGTTGACGGACAGGATACCCAACAATATTGATACGATGATCGAGGCAATCAGGATGCCCAGCACCAGAATCAGCACGGGCTCCACCAAAGTCAGGGTACGTTTGATACCCACCTCCACCTCACGGTTCAAAATATTTGCCAATTCCAGCGTCATGGGTCCGATACGCCCGGTTTCTTCACCCACGCGCAGCAGATTGATGGCCAGTGGCTCGAAGACACCCGTGCCAATGGCGGCATCCGCCACTTTTCCGCCTTCCTTCACCTTCGGCCCCATGGTTTCCAAGGGTTTTCTCAGCAACAGGTTGGTTACCGTCTGAGTCGAAATATGCAAAGCCGTCAGCAACGGAACGCCGTTGCCCAGTAGGGTTCCGAGTGAGCGCGAGAACAACGTCATCTCATACTTCTTCGACAACGTGCCAATAAGCGGCATGCGCAGAACCACGCTTTGCCACCATTGGCGACCACCCGGTGTCTTGAGCCATTTCAGAAGCATCCACACCACCAGCGCCGCCACAATGACGATAAACCAACCATAGTGCTGGAATACCTTGCCGATATTCATCACGATCCGTGTAGGCATGGGCAACGCATCGCCCATGTCATTGAAAAGCTTTTCAAACTGGGGCACGACAAAACCCAGCATGGCCACAAGCGACAATACTGCCACGCCTAACAGAATTGCAGGATAGATCGCTGCCGAAATCACACTTTCGCGCAAGGACCGGATGCGCTCCATGTGCTCAACGAGTCGCGCCATCACGGACGCCATCTGTCCACTGATCTCGCCCGAACGGATCATGTTCACATAGAAGTCGCTGAACAAGTGCGGGTGACCTGACAAAGCTTTACTCAAAGGAGTGCCGCTCTTCACCTTGTCCAGGATGTCGACCAAAAGCGATGTGACCGTGGGCTTGTAGCTCATGTCGATGAGCACGCGTAGCGCGTTATCCAAGGCAAGTCCAGCCTTCAACATGATGGCCAGCTCCGACGTTAGCGACAACACATCGGCCGCATTGACCTTGGCCTTGGGGTTGCCTTTTTTCCGAAGTGCCATCACTCCACCGGCACCCGAACCGGCTTTTCCTCCACCGGACTCACGCACTTCCAGTGGTGTCAGTCCTTGGTCACGCAAACGCTTGAGCACCTGCGCAGCGCTCCCGGCATTCATACTGCCCTTGTTGACTTTGCCATTGGCAGCGGCGGCACTCCAATCGAAATCAGGCATCGCTCTGGTCCTGAGTTACACGAGCGAGCTCATCGAGACTGGTCGCGCCAGCAAGTACCTTGCGCAGGCCATCCTCATGCAGACCGAGCATGCCGTCGCGCGCAGCGATCGTGTTGATTTCCACGGCGTCCTTGCCCTGCAAAATGGCCGAGCGAATCTTCTCGTCGAGCACCAGCAACTCATGGATCCCAGTACGACCACGGAAACCGGTCTGACGACATTGCCCACATCCCACCGGCTTGTAGACGGAAGTGCCCAGCTCGCAGAAACGCGACAGGCCCGAGGTTTTCCATTCACTTTCGCTCGGCACATAGGGGGCTTTGCACTCATTGCACAGAGTACGCACCAAGCGTTGCGCCAGAATACCGTTGACAGAAGAGGTAATCAGGTAGCCTTCGACACCCATGTCCTTCAGACGGATGATGGCGCCTGCAGCCGTGTTCGTATGCAGCGTGGAAAGCACCAAGTGACCAGTCAACGCGGACTGCACGGCGATCTGTGCGGTTTCGCCGTCACGCATTTCCCCGATCATGATGATGTCCGGATCCTGTCGCAGGATCGAGCGCAGCGCATTCGCGAAGGTCAGATTGATCTGCGAGTGCACCTGAATCTGGTTGATGCCCTCGAGTTGGTACTCAACCGGATCTTCAACCGTGATGATCTTCTGCGTCTCAGCATCGAGTTTGGCCAACGCTGCATACAGTGTGGTGGTCTTGCCGGAACCGGTAGGACCTGTCACCAACAAAATGCCATGCGGACGCGCCAGCAACCCATTGAATCGCTCCAGCGTGTCCGTTGCGAAACCCATGTCGACCAGACTGAACCGAACACTCGCTCGATCCAGCACCCGCATCACGATACTTTCACCGTGCACAGTGGGAACCGTAGAGACACGCAAATCAAGCTCGCGACCCTTTACACGGGTCTTGATACGCCCGTCCTGCGGCAGGCGACGCTCGGCAATGTCCAGGTGCGCCAGAAGTTTGACGCGCGAGCCCACGGCCGCGCTGTGCTTGGGCGGCACGATTTCCGACGAGTGGATCACCCCGTCAACGCGGTAGCGCACATGCATGCCGTCGTCGAAAGGCTCCAAGTGGATGTCGGACGCACGCATGTCGATCACGCGACCGACAATGGCATTAACCAAACGAATGACCGGCGCCTCGCTGGCTAGATCCTTCAGGTGTTCGACGAAGTCACCCGAATCGCCATCCAGCGCACCAAACTCGTCCCCGTCGACCGCATCCTGCTGCGGTTGAGTCAGCGCGCGCTCGATGTCCGACACATTGCCGATGAATGGACGGACCTCAAGGCCCGACACCATCTGCAACGCCTTGAGCACAAAATCGTCCTGTGGCACCGCCATCGCCACATCCATGTGATCGTCCTCGACGCGCAAGGGAAATACATTGTGGCTGATGAGAAAATCCGACAGCAATCCTTCGACCTCTGGCATCAGCGTGGGGAATTCATCTGCCGTGACGAAAGGCACATCCAGTTGCTTGGACAGCGCCTGACTGATGTCGAGCTCGGAGACCACGCCGAGTTGCACCAGCACCTTCCCGAGCATGCCACCCATCTCGTGCTGGGCATTGAGCGCCCGCTCCAGATCGCGATGGTTGATCTTGCCCGCCTGCAACAGCAACTCGCCCAGACGCAAGCGCGCCGGCTGAGTCGGCTCAACAAGTATGGGTTCCGCAGTGTCGACTGGTTGTGTCATCATAGAAAGTTGCTTGTTCCCTCGCCAGTGACATCGCTTCGATGCTGCTGGCGGCATAACCCGCCATCATACCGGTCAAGCCTTTGACCGTCAGATCTAGATTCGCTCCAAGAACTCATGCCACTCGCACTGTTACGCAAATACCAAAAAAGGGGAAATTGGGGAGCTACGCTCGTCTCATTGGCGTTGTACGCCACTTCTGCGCAGGGTCAGATCGCACCGGACGGGTTGCTGCCGCGCGCACCCCTCTACGTCACCCCTCTCGTGTCTGGGGTGCTGCTGTGCAACGCCGGCAACCGCATCTCCGAGCTGAAGACTCTGGAGCAGATTCAGGACTGGTGCGTCAAAAACAACGCTACCGACGACCTCGCCGTCAAGATACTGCTGGACGAGCTAGAGCCCGGAGGCCCTGCGGGCAAAGTACAGTTGGGCTACACGCTTCTGGTCCCGCTGCTTGAATTGTTTGAGCAGCAGGACGGCCGGTGGAAGGTCAGCGCCACCAAGGCCAAACGCTATCTGGACGTGATCGCCACCATCCGTCGCCCGGTGGTCGTGTACCTGATGGGCGATCACTACGACAGCAGCTCCCGACTCTCCCAGGAGCTCGCCCTGGACCCTCGCAATCTGCTGGCCTACGCCACGGGTCCGGTGCCGACCAGTCGCTACATCGGACACGGCATCATTCCGTTCACGCTGCGCAGCGACCCGGACATTCCCGTCAACCAGTACCGCTTCGAGGCACTACGCCACATGGCCAAGCAGATCAGCGGGTTGGACGCATCGGTGCGATCGCAGATCATCGCCGTGACGCTCGCCGGGGAACTGCACCACATGTATCCAGGCTTCGAGGATGGCGTGGGCGAGTACGACAACATCCGAGTCACTGATTACAGCGCTGAGTCGCAGGCCGAATTCAAAGATTGGCTCAAAGACAAGTATGGGACGGTCGAGCGGTTGAATCAGCAATTGGGCAGCCAGTTCACCGCCATCTCCGACATTGAAGCTCCGTCACTGGACATCCGAAAATCTCCGCTGCGATCGTTTTCCCAGCACTACGACGCCTATGCTGCAGGCACGCTGCCAATTTTCGGCTGGCTCTGGGATCCGAAACAAAAGATCCAGAAACTGGACCTATACATTGATGGCGCATACCACGGCCCCGTCTCGCGAGATCTGGGGCGCATGGATGTGTATCGCGCCAAGAAGGACGTGACGACGCCCAATACCGGCTTTCGCAGCAACCTCACGTTCCGCGACATGACTAAAGGCAAACACATCGCGCAGATCGTCGCCACCTCGGGCCGCAAACGCTATCTTCTGGGGGAACGTGAGTTCGTCATCGTTCCGCCTGACCAATCGTCCACGGCCGATGCACTCCCCCCCAAGCGACTCGCCGCACTGCCCGAAGCCAGTGATCTCGAGGGCGTGGAGTATTGGCTGGATCGGCCCAAGCAACTGCAGGACGTTTACTACAACCCGCTTGCACGGGATTGGGACGCGTTCCGGGCATTCCAGGTGAACACCCTGCTCAACCGTTTCTACCGCATCGCTCGCTCCGAAGGCATTCCGGCAGAACTGCTCTATTCACACCAGATCGTTTCGGAATCCAATGGCGCGTGGAACCCCGTGCTGTTTGCGTCGGACAGCTCCGTATCCAACACCACCCCCTGGCGCACCGGAATCAACCAATACGGGGCCAGCCCCTATGCGTTCGAGTACCTGAAGAAAAAAAACATCCGTGCCTATGGCGTACCCGAATTCAATCCACTGCGGGGAGCCAATCCCGACGCAGCCCGGAAAGCATTCGTGCAGCACTATCAGGCAGGGGCCAAATTCGTGAGCCCCTTCTTCCTGTCCGTAGTGCCAGCACGACTGAGGGCACCGGATGACAAGCGCCACTTCGACATCGCGCCGGACAATCCCAACGATGGTGCCGACACGCTGCACTCTGCGCTGGAGTGGTTTGTGCGCAAATAGTCAGACAAAGGCTTCACGTGCGAAGCCGCCGCCATTCAGTCGAACACTTCCGCGTTCTTGAAAGCCATGCCCAACGCATCCTTGGTCGAGAGGCTCGGTGTGCCGTCAAAACGCCAGTCGACCGCAATGTCCGGATCATTCCACGCGATGCAGCGCTCGTGCGCTGGCGCGTAGTAGTCGGTGGTCTTGTAGAGAAAATCAGCGGTCTCGCTGAGCACCACGAAGCCATGCGCAAAGCCCGGCGGCACCCAGAGCTGGTGCTGGTTTTCTTCGGTGAGCTCCGCGCCCACCCATTGACCGAAGGTCGGTGAGCGTCGGCGGATGTCCACCGCCACGTCGAACACGCTGCCACGCGCCACGCGCACCAGCTTGCCCTGCGGCTGCTGGATCTGGTAATGCAGGCCGCGCAGCACGCCCTTGGTGCTGCGGCTGTGGTTGTCCTGCACGAAATCATAGTTCGTGCCGGTGGCTTCGTCGAAGGCGTTCTGGTTGAAGCTCTCGAAGAAGAAGCCGCGCGCGTCGCCGAACACCTTGGGCTCAATCAGCACGACCTCGGGGATGGCCAGACGGGTTGCTTTCATTCTTTCACTCACTCCATCGGTTCAATAAATCTTGTCACGCAGCACGCGCAACAGGTATTGGCCGTAGCCACTCTTGGTCAGCGGCTTGGCGAGACGTTCGAGCTGTTCGGAGTCGATCCATTGGTGGCGCCACGCGAGCTCTTCCGGGCAAGCGATCTTGAGGCCTTGGCGATGCTCGAGCGTAGAGATGAACTGCCCCGCTTCGAGCAGGCTTTCATGCGTGCCGGTATCGAGCCACGCATAGCCGCGCCCCATGATTTCGACGTGCAACTGGCTCCTCTCGAGGTACAGGCGGTTCAGGTCGGTGATCTCGAGTTCGCCGCGCGGCGAAGGCTTGAGGCTCTTGGCCAGTTCCACGACCTGCTCGTCGTAGAAATAGAGACCGGTGACCGCGTAGTTCGACTTCGGCTCGGCGGGCTTCTCTTCGAGCGAGAGCACTTTGCCGGATTTGTCGAACTCCGCCACACCATAGCGCTCGGGGTCCTGCACGTGGTAGGCAAACACGCTGGCACCGCCATTACGTTCGCGCGCGCTGCCCAGCAGTTCGTGAAAATCGTGGCCGTAGAAGATGTTGTCGCCCAGCACCAGCGCGCTTGGGCTGCCGTCGAGAAATTTCTCGCCGATCAGAAATGCCTGTGCCAGACCATCGGGGCTGGGCTGCACCGCATATTCGAGACGAATGCCCCACTGGCTGCCGTCGCCGAGCAGTTGCTCGAAACGCGGTGTGTCCTGCGGCGTGCTGATGATCAGGATGTCGCGGATACCCGCAAGCATCAGCGTGCTCAACGGGTAATAGATCATGGGCTTGTCGTAGACCGGCAGCAGCTGCTTGCTGATGGCGAGCGTAGCCGGGTGCAGGCGCGTGCCCGAACCGCCCGCAAGGATGATGCCCTTGCGTGAGGTTGGATTCGTGGTCGTCATGTGGTTCTCTTTTCTCGCAGGGATGGTCGCGGAATCTCAGAGGATTTCCGTGAGCATGCGTTGAACGCCATGCTGCCAGTGTGGCAGCGTGAGGCCGAAAGTGTCTTGCAGCTTCGCGGTGTTCAGGCGCGAATTGTTCGGGCGCTTGGCAGGGGTCGGGAAGGCCGATGTAGCAACCGGCGCGATCTCTGTCGCCTTGATCTTCAGATCGGGCTTGATCTTCTGGGCCTGCTCGATCACAAATCGGGCGTAGTCGAACCAGGAGGTCACGCCACCGGCCACGCAGTGATAGAGGCCCGCATCTTCGGGTCTGCTCTGCAAATGACGGATCGCGTGGGCGGTCACGTCGGCCAGCAGATCGGCACCTGTAGGTGCGCCAAACTGGTCATTGATCACCGTGAGGCGGTCGCGCTCTTGAGCCAGGCGCAGCATGGTCTTGGCGAAGTTGCCGCCGCGCGCTGCGTAGACCCAGCTCGTGCGCAGAATGATGTGCTTGGCGCCGCTCGCCCGGATCAGTTCCTCGCCCTCGAGCTTGGTGCCGCCGTATACCGACAGCGGCCCAGTCGCGTCGGACTCCGCCCAGGCCTCGTCGCCCGAACCGTCAAAGACATAGTCCGTGCTGTAGTGCACGAGCCATGCGCCCAGTTTAGCGGCCTCTGCGGCAATCAGGCCCGGTGTCGTCGCGTTGAGCTTGCGGGCGAAGTCGGGCTCGCTCTCAGCCTTGTCGACCGCCGTGTGCGCGGCCGCGTTGACGATCACGTCGGGACGCAGTGCGCGCACCGTGGCGGCCACGCCTTCAGGATTCGAAAAATCGCCACAGTGCTCGGTGCTGTCGAAGTCGAGCGCGGTGAGCTGCCCCAGCACGCTCAGGCTGCGCTGCAGTTCCCAGCCGACCTGGCCGCCCTTGCCCAGCAGAAGAATGTTCATGCCGACGCCTTGTCCTGCGCTTGGTACTGCTGAGAGATCCAGTCGCGGTAAGAGCCGGTCTGCACGGCCACCACCCATTCGGTGTTTTCCAGATACCACTGCACGGTCTTGCGGATGCCGGTTTCGAAGGTTTCCGCAGGCTTCCATCCCAGCTCGCGCTCGAGCTTGCGTGCGTCGATCGCGTAGCGGCGATCATGGCCGGGACGGTCGGTGACGTAGGTGATCTGCTCGCGATAGCTTTGACCGTCCGCACGTGGGCGCAGCTCGTCGAGCAGGCCGCAGACCAGATTCACGATCTCGATGTTGGGCTTCTCATTCCAGCCGCCGACGTTGTAGGTCTCGCCGAGCTGCCCGCCTTCAAGCACCCGGCGGATGGCGCTGCAGTGGTCGCGCACATAGAGCCAGTCGCGGATCTGCATGCCGTCGCCATAGACCGGCAGCGGCTTGCCCGCGAGCGCGTTCACGATCATCAGCGGGATCAGTTTTTCGGGGAAATGGTAGGGGCCGTAGTTGTTGCTGCAGTTCGTCGTGAGCACCGGTAGGCCGTAGGTGTGGTGCCAAGCGCGCACCAGATGGTCGCTCGCCGCCTTGCTCGCCGAATACGGGCTGTTGGGCTCGTAGTTGTGGTCTTCGGTGAAGGCAGGATCAGTGGGCTTGAGCGAGCCATAGACCTCATCGGTCGAGACATGCAGAAAACGAAAGGCCTGCTTGTCGACGGCTGGCAGACTTGCCCAGTGGTGACGCACGGCTTCGAGCAGGCGGAAAGTGCCAACCACATTGGTCTGGATGAAGTCTTCCGGACCGTGGATCGAGCGGTCCACATGCGACTCGGCCGCAAAGTTCACGACGGCGCGCGGCTGGTGCTCCTTGAGCAGGCGCTCGATCAGCGCCGCGTCCCCGATATCGCCCTGAACAAAGTGATGGCGCGCATCGCCCTTGAGTGCCTGCAGGTTCTGCAGATTGCCCGCGTAGGTGAGCTTGTCGACGTTGACCACGGGCTCGTCGTTGACGGCCAGCCAGTCCAGCACGAAATTGGCGCCAATGAAACCTGCGCCGCCAGTTACCAGAATCATGGAGATGTGCCCTGATCGAAAAATTTGTCTTAACCGTCAATTATCCCACCCATCGTCCGACACACGTTTCTGTCTCAAAAGTCATAGACTTCGGGAATCCGGCCTGATCAAGGTCAATCTATTCGCCCGTGCTCAAAAAGGAGCCACCATGAGCAGCAAATCGTCGTCTGGAGACAAGGGAGGCCGCGCCATTCCAGAGCAACTTCAACAGCTCCAGCAGCTTCCCCACCTCGCCAAGGAATCGGCAGAGCAGATCTGGCTGGCGGGACTCGGCGCCTTCTCCAAGGCCCAGCAGGAAGGCGGCAAGGTGTTCAATGTGCTGGTGCAAGATGGCTTGGCGCTGCAAAAGCAGGCTCAGGCGATGGCGCAGGAGCAGTTGCAGGCGGCCAGCAGCCGCTTCGAAGGGCTGACCAGCAAGATGAGCGAACGCGCCGCCGAACCGCTCGACAAGCTGGAGTCGCTATTCGAGCACCGGGTAGCCAAGGCGCTACTGCGCATGGGCATTCCCAGCGCGCAGGATCTCGAGGCATTGCACGCGCAAATCGAAGCACTCTCCAGAGAGCTGGAAGAGACCCGTGCTCAGTTGCGCTCAGTCCATGGTGCGGAACAAGGCGACGCGGCGCCTGCACGCAAAAGTACCCGCAAATCGGGCAGTTAGAAATCCTACCCCGAGCTGACAACCCCTCGTCTCATTGATTACCCACTGTCCATAGCGACCTCGACGAGTTAGAGTCATCTCTCAATAAGACACAATAGTAAGAGGGCAAGGAGACAGGCATGGCGACCAAAAAGGCTCCGCGCCGAACCGCCGAGCGTATTTTGCTGAGCAGTCTGGCGCTGTTCAATCGGTTTGGGGAACCGGGCGTGTCTACCAATGCCATCTCGGCCGATCTGAACATCAGTCCTGGCAATCTCTACTATCACTTCCCCGCCAAGGACGATCTGATCAACGCACTGTGCGAACAATACGAACAGGCTCTCATGCCCATTCTGCAAGCCTCGGAAGGCGTTTCCAATGTCGAGGATGCTTGGTTCTTCATGCATTCGGTGCTGGAGGCGAACTGGCAGTACCGCTTCATCTACCGCAACCTCAACGAGCTGCTGTCACGCAATCGTCAGCTCGAGACACGGGTGAGGTTGACTCTGGACGAACTCACACAAAGTCTGTTGCGCCTGCTGAACGCCATGCAGCGCAGCGGAGCGCTGATCGCGCCGCCCATCGGCTGGGGTACCGTCGCCAGAAGCATGGTGCTGCTGCTGGTGTTCTGGCTGAGCTATGAATACGCGCTCGACCCGCGCAATGCGCTCGAAGAGGAGAATGCCCAGAACGCCGCCATGCGCAATGCTGCGCATGTACTGGGTCTGCTGGCTCCCTATGCTGCGCCGGATCAACAGGCGCATCTGCAGCGGTTGATCGATGCCTACACACCAGAGGACCTCGCGCCAGAGCCTGCGGCAGTCTGATTCAAAGAATCCCGATCAATAGATTGCAGCCGCTCGACGCGCGGCGATCTCCAGCAGACCATCAAAAATCAGCTGTTCGACCAACTCGAATGGCCGCGTCATGCTCGGCGCCATCTTCCAGCCCGCACCTCCGGTCATCATGCAGGCAGGCGCCATGCCGCAATGCTCCTTCAGATGCTGGTACATACGCTCAACCGCACCGGCGATGGCATAGGTGCCGCCACTCGTGAGCGCGTCGCTGGTGTTTGACGGGAAAGGCCGCACCTCGCCAGTCGGAACATGCAGCCCCGCCGTACCGGTTTCCAGCGCGCGCAGCATGATGCCGTGGCCCGGAAGGATCAGCCCGCCGAGGAACTTGCCATCAGTGTCGATCGCCTCCACAGTCACAGCTGTGCCCACCATCACTAACACCAAAGGCCGGGCCGTCCCCTGCGACAGCAGACGGTGTCGCGCACCGATCATCGCAACCCAACGGTCGGCGCCGAGGCGCGAGGGATGATCGTAGCCATTGGTGAGCCCCGCTTCTGCGGATGACGGAACCACCCACTGCGGCGTCACATCCCAGAGCTCCATCTGCTCGGCCACGCGGCGCTTGACCGCATCGCCCGCCACCACGCAGCCCAGCATGCGCTCAGGAACAGGAAGCGTCGCCCACGGCCCCTCTGCCAGGCGGTCTATATGGTCCAGAAATTCGGCCCCGTGCGCCAGAAGCTGGGCGCCGGGCTGAGGTGCATCGAACAACGCCCACTTGAGTCGGGTGTTGCCCACATCGATGGCCAGAAATGTCATGCGAGCGATTATCGTGAGTTTTCGAGATTTAACACTTGTTCCTCGAAACCACAGTGCAGAATGTCACCCTTGCCTAGCACATATGGCAAACATAGGGTAAATCTCTGACATAGACTGTCATATCCAGCCCTTAAAGTGGCAAGTCGCTTTAATCCGCAACCTTAGGAGATCACAGCATGGGATTGTTTAGTTTCATCAAAGAAGCCGGTGAAAAACTCTTTGGCGGTTCGTCCGCTCAGGCATCTCCCTCCGAAGACCCGAACGCCAAGGCGGCCTCCGCCATTGCGACCTACATCGGCGCACAGAACCTCGGCGTGTCCGATGTAGCCGTCAAGTTCGACGGTGCCTCCGGAGCCGTGACCGTGAGCGGCGTCGCCCCCACTCAGGCTGCCAAGGAAAAAGTCACCCTGTGCTGCGGCAACGTGGCCAGCGTCCAGTCCGTGGACAACCAGATGAGCGTGACCAATCCGGAACCCGAAGCCCAGTACCACGACGTGGTGCGCGGCGACACACTGTCAGCCATCGCCAAGAAGTACTACGGCGACGCCAACAAGTACCCTGCTATTTTCGAGGCCAACAAGCCCATGCTGTCCAGCCCCGACAAGATCTATCCGGGCCAGAAGCTGCGTATTCCTGCGCTGTAAAGCGAATTTTTGTGCCTGTTGCTGGGCACGATCAATGAAAAAAGCCGGAGGCCTTGAGGGCTTCTGGCTTTTTTTTATTTGCTTGGTTGGGATTTGACACCGGGACTGCTCCTCTCTACTTATTTGAGGGCGGAGGCCGGGAGTTCCGCCCGGCGGCGGAGTAACTTTTTGGTCTTGCCCAAAAAGTCACCAAAAATACGCTTTTCAATACCCGCGGCAGAACTCTCTGCGTGCCCTTCGGGCACTCCGTTCGGGCAACCGCCGCGAGTCAGTGTTTTCATAGGAGGAACATTCGGCACGTCGCTGCGCTCGTGCCGTGCATCTCGCGACTTCGCGAGATGTGGGTGCGCCGATGTTGTGCGATTCACTGGCACCGCGAGATCGCCCTCGCTGAAAAAGCGCAGTGGGCATTTGCGCCTCAACCCGACTCCACAAACGCCCCGGCACGAGCGCAGCGACGTGCCGCAAACTCCTCTTCGTTAGCCTCTAGCTCGCGGCGGTTGCCCGAACGAAGCGACGCAGTCGCGCAGTGAGTTCTGCCGCGTGACCCCGCATTCAAAGCGCGTTTTTGGTGACTTTTTGCGCGCAAGCAAAAAGTTACTCGCCCGCCGGGGCGAGACCCGGCCTCCGAACTCAACCAAAGAGCAGAAGAAAAAACGTCACTGCCTCCAAGGCAACCCGCGAAAACGCCACCCCCCCAGCCGATTCCGCTGCCCATTCCCATCCACATCCCCCTCAAACCCCTCAAGGATGTTGTAAGCCTCAACCCCCAACTCCGCAGCCCGCTTGGCCGCAGCCACAGACCGCACCCCACTGCGACACAGCAGCACCGCCTTCAAACCAGAAGGCACCGCAGCCCGCAACTGCTCATCGAACGCCGCATTCATCGCCATGCCCGGCCACTGCTTCCACGCCACCGCGACCGCACCAGGCACGTAGCCCACCCATTCGCGCTCGGCATCGGTGCGCACATCAATCAAAACGGCCTTGCCCTCCTGCACCCATTGCCAGGCGAGTTGCGAACTGACATCGCCCGCATAGCCATCGGCGGGCTGGACTGTGTCAGGGACGGAAGAGTTGGGCGTCGTATTCATGGTGATCATTCTGTCAGAAGCGTCGCCGCGCCCGGAAGGAATCAGCATCACTCCCAGGAGGGGGTCGCTTCGTCCTTGAGGCTGCGGCGCAGCGCCTTGTAGTCTGGCATCACCGTGGCGACGGTGCCCCAAAAGCGCGGTGAGTGGTCCATGACGCGCAGATGCGAGAGCTCGTGTACGACCACATAGTCGATCACCGAATGCCTGAAATGCAGCAGCCGCCAGTTCAGGCAGATGGAGCCGTCCGAGCGCGCGCTGCCCCAACGGGTTTGCGCGCTCGAAAGGCGCAGACGCGTCCAGCGCACACCGAGCTGCGGCGCGAAATAGTTGAGTCGCTCGATGAAATGCGCGCGAGCCTGCCTGAGCAACCAGGCATGCACCGCGTCGCGGATCTTGGCGGGCTCGGCTGTGGTCGGCAGCGCGATGTGCAGTTCGCGCGGCGCGCCTGCGTGCAGTGCGTCGATCAGGGCCCCACCCCGCTCCTTGAAGCGATGCTCGGCGTCGAGAACGATTTTGAGCGGTTCACCGAACAAAGGAAACATGCCGCCGTTTCGCCACTCGATGCGTGCATCCGCGCGCTTTTGCTGGCGCAGTTGTGCATCGCCGAGCTTGCGCAGAATCCAGTCCGATTTTTCCTTGAGCGCATCGTCGATGGCCGACAAGGTCACCCATGCCGGCGCACGCACAGACAGGCCGTCGGCATCGACCACAAAGCCAATGCTGCGACGGCGTACGCGCGTGAGCGCATAGGCCACGCGCGCGTTGCCGAGCAGCAGCTCTCGATTGGCGTTGGGGTGGCGAAAGGATGCGGGCTGCAGCACGCGCGAGAGCGGCTCGGGGGCCGGGTCTGTTTGTGTCAATGGAGGAGTTGCGGGCGCTGGTTCAGCAGAGCGCTCGCCCCACAGGTCCTGAGAATCATCTGATGCCGGCTTCAGGCGTCGGCTGCGGCCATCTTGCGTGGAGCTAGGTGCTGCCGGTTTGCGGGGGGCTGTTGCAGGTTCGGGCACCGGCTTGTCGGCATCGCCTGCGATGCCAAACAGCTCAAGAGCCATCTGAATCAAGCCCTGCCCCATTTGTCGATTACTTTCCGGGACGATAAGCGTCGGGATCGAGGCGTCGCATTTCCGCTTCGATCCAGTCCTGCGCGGCTTGCATCAGATCGTCCTGATTCATCCCTTCGGAGGAAATCTGCGGGCCCACCGACACGTCAACGATGCCGGGGCGCTTGGTGAACGGCGTCTTGGGCCAGACGCGGGCCGAGGTCACCGCAATTGGCACCACCGGCACACCGGCGCTCACGGCCAGACGCGCACCGCCACTCTTGTACTGCCCGACCTCGCCGCGCGGGATGCGCGTGCCCTCGGGGAACATGATCACCCAGGTGCCCTGCGACAGCAGCTTACGGCCTTGCTGCAGCACCTTGGCGAAGGCGCGGCTGCCTTGGCTGCGGTCGATGTGCACCATGTCAAGACTGCCGATGGCCCAGCCAAAGAACGGGATCTTGAGCAGTTCCTTCTTGAACACGTAGGCGAGCTGGCGCGGCATGATGGCCGGCATCAGAAAGGTCTCGTAAGTGGACTGGTGCTTGCACAGCAGCACCACGCCCTGCTTGGGATCGGTCGGCAGGTTCTCCATGCCGGTGACGCGGTAGCTGATGCCCATCAGCGGACACGCGCTGTGCACCGACAGTGCAAGCCAGGCACGCGCGATGCGGTAGACCGTATCCTGCGAACCGCCAAACAAGCGCACCACCAGCATCGCCAGCGAATAAGGAATCACGGTGACACTCATCCACAGCAGATGAAGAACGGAACGGATGAAAGCCATAGTGTTGAGTGAATCAGTCAGTTTCTTGAATTTATGTCCGCCCAGCCATCAATGCGCGGTTGCCTTGGCGGCCCGAGCCGCAGTGATGAAGTCTGCAAAAGCAGTCAGATCTGTGTGCACATGCGTTCCCTCCGGCCAGGGGGCTGGTAACACGCCCGTAGGAACATCCATCTCGGCAGCAGCGCCCGTGCAAACCAAATGCAGTTGCGGAACACCGATGGCCGCCGCCGCCTGCAGGTGTGACAGCGCGCTACCCACCGCCACCATCTCGCTGCGCTCCACGCCGTAGCGATCCCGAATTTGCTCCATCAGACCAGGCGCAGGTTTACGGCAGCTGCAGTGTTCAGCGTCCGAATGCGGGCAGAAAAATACCGCATCAATACGGCCACCAAGCGCCGCTACCTGTTTGAGCATGCGCGAATGAATGGCGTTGAGTGCATGCACGTCGATCACACCGCGCCCGAGTCCCGGCTGGTTGGTGGCGATCACCACATGCCAGCCCGCACGCGAAAGCCGCGCCACGGCTTCCAATGCGCCAGGAATCGGAATCCATTCGTCAGGAGTGGCGATGTACTCGTTGCCCAGAACGTTGAGCGTGCCGTCGCGGTCGAAGATGGCGATTTTCATGACTGGATTATGAAAGCATTCGGGCGAAATCCCGCTCTACATTGTCCACACATCTTCGGGCCACGTTCGCATTGGCGTTAGCAGTGTCCGCTCAAGCCAGACGAGACAGGTCGGCAACGCGGTTCATCGCCACGTGCAGCGACTTGAGCAGGCCCTGACGATTCAAGCGCACATCCTCTTCTTCCGCATTGACCATCACGTCGTCGAAGAATTGATCGACGGGCGCACGCAGCGCGGCCAGCGTCTGCAGGCTGCCGGTGTAGTCGCCATTGGCAAACTTCTCATCGGCCACCGGCACGGTCAGCTGCATGGCGGCGTAGAGCGCCTGCTCCGCAGCTTCCTTGAGCATGGCGGGATTGACGTGCGCGTCCACCTCACCAGCCTTCTTGAGAATGTTGCCGATACGCTTGTTGGCGGCCGCTAGCGCGGGCGCTTCAGGCAGTTCGGCGAACGCGCGCACGGCCTGCAGCGCCTTGGGGATCTCGCCCCATAGCACGTTGGCAGCAATCACCGCATCGGCTTCCTGCGCGCTGTAGCCCTGCTCGCGCAGGTAGCCCGCAAGGCGCTCGTGGATGAATTCGAGCAGTTGTGCGTTGCTCTTGCCAGCATCGGGCAGCAGCGCGCCGAAGCTCTCGGACGCGGCCTTGACGACGCTTGGCAGATCAAGCGGCAATTCCTTTTCGATCAACATGCGAACCACGCCTAAAGCGTGGCGGCGCAGCGCGAACGGATCACGGTCGCCGGTTGGCAGATTGCCGATGCCGAACATACCGACCAGCGTTTCCAGCTTGTCAGCCAGCGCCACGATCACGCCCACGTTTTCACGCGGCAGCTCGTCGCCCGCAAAGCGCGGCTTGTAGTGGTCCTCGATGGCGTGGGCCACTTCCACGGCGAGGCCGTCATTGGCGGCGTAGTAGCCGCCCATGATGCCCTGCAGCTCGGGGAATTCGCCGACCATGTCGGTCACCAGATCGGTCTTGGCGAGCAGCGCGGCGTTGTCCACGCAGTCCATCAGATAGTCGCGCGCGAGTTCGCCCTCGACGGAAAGCAGTGCGGGGTTCTCCGCGACGATGGCGGTGAACATCTGCGTGGCGATGGCTTTGGCGATATCGCGCACACGCTGTGTGCGCTCGCCCTGCGTGCCGAGCTTGTTGTGATAGACCACCTTGGAGAGCAGATCGACGCGGCTTGCCAACGTCTTCTTGCGGTCCTGATCGAAGAAGAACTTCGCATCGGCCAGACGCGGGCGCACCACACGCTCGTTGCCGCCGGTCACGGCGCTCGCATCGGCAGGGCTGATGTTGCTCACCACCAGAAACTGGTTGGTCAGCTTGCCTTCGGCCGAGAGCAGCGGGAAGTACTTCTGGTTGGCCTTCATCGTGAGGATCAGGCATTCCTGCGGCACGTCGAGGAATTCCTTCTCGAACTGGCAGACCAGCACGCTCGGGCGCTCGACCAGCGCAGTCACTTCGTCGAGCAAAGCCTCGTCTTCAATGGCCTTGACGCCACCGCCCACGCGCTCGGCCGCGGCCTTCAGCTGGCGGGCGATCTCGTCACGGCGCTCGGTAAAACTGGCGATCACCGCGCCCTGCTCGCGCAATTGCTTGGCGTAGTCGTCCGCACTGGCGAACACCACCGGGTCGACGCTCGCCTCAAAGCGATGGCCATGGGTGGAGTTGCCCGCCGTGAGTCCCAGCGCGTTCACCGACAACAGCACCTCGGTGCCGTGCAGCGCGACGAGGCCGTGCGCCGGGCGCACGAAGTTCACGCTGCTCCAGCCGTCCTGCAACTGGTAGCGCATGACCTTGGGAATCGGCAGCTTCGCGATGGCTTCGTCGAGCGCCTTCTGCACGCCTTCGGTGAGCTGCGCGCCCTTGGCGGTGCTGTTGTAGAAAAGAATGTCGGCCTTGCCATCGTTCTGGCGATCCAGCGCGGCGACGGCGGATTCGTCGGCACCCAGCGCATTGAGCTTTTTCAGCAGCGCAGGGGTCGCCTTGCCGTCGGCCGTGAGGCCCACGGTCACCGGCATGAGCTTTTGCGAGACGGCCTTGTCGGCGGCCTGGGGTAGCACTTCGGTGATGTGGGCCGCCAGACGGCGCGGCGACGCGTAGGCCGTCAAGCGCGAGTCAGAAGACGTCAGGCCCTGTGCCTTGAGCTGCTCGTACATCACGCCCGCAAAGGCGTCGCCAAGCTTTTGCAGCACCTTTGGCGGCAGCTCTTCCACGAACAGTTCAACAAGAAGATTCGGAGTGGTCATGATCGATGGTTCTTTCGCTTCTGCGCCTCAGGCGGCCTTCTTGTTGTTCTGTTGTTGCTCGGCCTTGGCGAGATCCGCCAGCACTTCGTCAGCCCATTCCTTGGGCGCCATCGGGAATCCGAGGCGCGCGCGGCTGTCCAGATAGGCCTTGGCCACGGCACGCGCCAAGTTGCGGATGCGGCCGATGTAGGCAGCGCGCTCGGTCACCGAGATGGCACCGCGTGCGTCCAGCAGATTGAAGGTGTGAGCGGCTTTGAGCACTTGCTCATAGGCCGGAAGCGCGAGTTTTTGCTCAATCAGATGCTGGGCCTGCTTTTCGTAGGCACCGAAAGCGGTGAACAGGAACTCGGCATCGGAATGCTCAAAGTTGTAGGCCGACTGTTCGACCTCATTCTGGTGGAACACGTCGCCGTAGGACAGCTTGCGGCCGCTGCCATCAACGGTCCAGACCAAGTCGTACATGTTCTCGACGCCCTGCAGATACATCGCGAGGCGTTCGAGACCATAGGTGATCTCGCCGGTCGCGGGTTTGCAGTCGATGCCGCCGACCTGCTGGAAATAAGTGAACTGCGTCACTTCCATGCCGTTGAGCCAGACTTCCCAGCCGAGACCCCAGGCGCCCAGCGTCGGATTTTCCCAGTCGTCTTCGACGAAGCGGATGTCGTTCTTCTTCAGATCAAAACCCAGCGCCTCGAGCGAGCCAAGGTACAGCTCCAGAATGTTGTCCGGTGCTGGCTTCAGAACGACTTGGTACTGGTAGTAGTGCTGACCACGGTTCGGGTTCTCGCCGTAGCGGCCGTCCTTGGGGCGGCGGCTGGGCTGCACATAGGCTGCCTTCCACGGTTCCGGGCCCAGCGCGCGCAGGAAGGTGGCGGTGTGCGAGGTGCCCGCGCCCACTTCCATGTCATAGGGCTGCAGGAGTGCGCAGCCCTGGTCGGCCCAATACGACTGCAGCTTGAGGATGATTTGTTGGAAGGTCAGCATGACTGGTTCTGTCTTGTTCGATGAACGCGCTTTTCGCGCGTGAACCGAACATTTTAGTTTGCACAAACAAAACGGGGGCCGCAGCCCCCGAGAATCTCGATAGTGACAGTGTTACTTACCGTCCCAGCGGCGCAACACCAGCGACGCGTTGGTGCCGCCAAAGCCGAAGCTGTTGGACAGCGCCTGACGCACCGGGGCGTCGCGCGTCACGGTCACGAGCGGCATGCCTTCGGCGGCGGGCTCGAGCGTTTCCACGTTGGCCGAACCGGCGATGAAGCCCTTGTTCATCATGATCAGGCAGTAGATCGCTTCCTGCACGCCGGTCGCGCCCAGCGAGTGGCCGGTCAGCGACTTGGTCGACGAGAACGCGGGAATGTCCGAGCCGAACACTTCGCGGATCGCGCGCAGCTCGGGCACGTCGCCCACGGGGGTCGATGTGCCGTGCGTGTTGATGTAATCGATGGGGCCTTCCAGGCCTTCGATGGCCTGGCGCATGCAAGCGATCGCGCCGTCACCGGAAGGGGCAACCATATCTTCGCCGTCGCTGGTCGCGCCGAAGCCGACCACTTCGCCGAGCATGTTCGCGCCGCGCGCCAGAGCATGCTCCAGGCTTTCGAGCACCACCGCGCCGCCGCCGCCCGCGATCACGAAACCGTCACGATTTGCGTCGTAAGCGCGAGAAGCCTTTTCGGGCGTCGCGTTGTACTTGGCAGACATCGCGCCCATGCCGTCGAACAGCAGCGCCATGCCCCAAGACAGCTCTTCACCGCCGCCTGCGAACATCACATCCTGCATGCCCCAAGCGATCTGCTGGGCAGCCGCGCCGATGCAATGCGCCGAGGTGCTGCAGGCTGAGGTGATCGAATAGTTGATGCCCTTGATCGCGAAATTCGTTGACAGGCAGGCGGACACCGTGGAGCTCATGCAGCGTGTGACCTGATACGGTCCCACGCGGCGAATGCCCTTGCTGCGCAGCGTGTCGGCCGCTTCGATCTGGTTGGCTGGCGAACCGCCGCCCGAGCCCATGATCAGGCCGGTGCGCGGATTCGAAACCTGATCTGGCGTGAGTCCCGCCTGAGCAATCGCATCCGTCAGCGCGATGTGCGCATAGGCTGCAGCATCCCCCATGAAACGCAGTTGCTTGCGGTCGATGCGCTCTTCCAGATTGATCTCGGGAATGCCCGCCACCTGACTGCGCAGGCCCAGCTCGACAAACTCGGGCATAGCCTTGATGCCGGGACGGCTCGCGCGCAGCGAAGCCTCCACCGTTCCAAGGTCGTTGCCGATGCACGAGACAATGCCCGCGCCCGTGATCACCACGCGCTTTTTCATGCTGCAGCCCCTTGGCCGTTGCCTTCGCGCATGAACAAACCTACACGCAGGTCATTGGCCACGTAGATTTCCTTGCCGTCGGCGAGCAAACGCGCGTCGCCGATGGCCATATTGAGCTTGCGTTTGATGACACGCTTGATGTCAATTTCGTAAGTGACCAGCTTCACATCGGGTCCGACCTCGCCGGTGAACTTGACTTCACCTGCGCCAAGGGCACGGCCACGGCCCGGTAGTTGCAGCCAGGTCAGGTAGAAACCGATCAGTTGCCACATGGCGTCGAGGCCGAGGCAGCCCGGCATCACCGGATCGCCCTGGAAATGGCAGTCAAAAAACCACAGATCAGGCTTGACGTCGAGCTCGGCAACGATTTTTCCCAGACCATGCGCACCGCCATCGCTGTCGATGTGGGTGATGCGGTCAAACATCAGCATGGGAGGCAGGGGCAGGCGCCCGCTGTCCGGCGTGAACAACCGGCCCTCACCGGAGGCGATCAGTTGCTCATAGGAAAAGGAATCAGCCATTGTCAGTCATTCTCCAGACGGCCAAGCGCCATCTTCGTGGGATAGCCGGAGTTGATTCCGGCCATAAACATTCTTGCAAAAGGGCATCATTATCAAGGCTTGCAGTAGTCCAACAGCAACAAGGGGCCAAGAAAATCATACAAAACCCAGATAGTTCGCTGATTATCGTCAATGCACAACACCCACTCGGTGACGATTTCCCCGGATTCCAAGCAGAACGGCGACGACCAGCCCCAGCCCCCAGAGCGGCCAGAGCCCGAATCGGCCCACCCACCACGCAAATGGCGTGACCGGCCCGGACACTCCCCGAACCTCCGCCAGCAGCACGCCGCGCTTGTCATTTTCAAGGCGATGCGTGACCTGTCCGCGATGGTCGATCACAGCAGTGGCACCGGTGTTGGTTGCACGCACCATCGGGCGCTCGAACTCCAGCGTGCGCAGGCGGCTGATCGCCAGATGCTGGTCAATCGCCACGGAATCGCCGAACCAACCGATGTTGCTGAGGTTCACCATGAAGGTCGGCGCACGGGCCGCATCGACGAAGCGCGCACCCAGTTCCTCACCGAACAAATCTTCGTAACAAATGTTCGGAGCGATGCGCTCGCCCTTCCAGTCGAACGAATCCTGCCCGATGTGGCCGCGATTGAAGTCGCCAAGCGGAATGTTCATCATCTCGGTGAACCAGCGGAAGAACGGCGGAATGAACTCGCCGAACGGCACCAGATGGTGCTTGTCATATTGATACGGTTTTTGCATGCCCGGCGCATAGCCGTAGACCGAATTGGTATATCCCTCGGTGAAATTACCGAGCGGAATGCCCACAAGCAGCGCCTGCTCGCCATTCGGCTTCACATAGCGCTCGGTGATGGCCTCGAGGTAACCCGTCGGCAACTGCTTGGGCAACAGCGGAATGGCCGTCTCGGGCGCCACCACCAATTGGGCCGTGGCCTCGCGCAGGCGTCCTGCGTACCAGTCCAGCGCCATAGGAATGCCGCTGCCGGGCAGGAATTTTTCATCCTGCGGAATCTGTCCTTGCATCAGGGCCAGCGTCATTGGTTGGGAGAGATGGCTGGCATCCGCCTTCTTGAGCTCGGTCTGACGCTGCGAGGCCAGACCGCCGAACACCATGAGCACACCCGCCACGCCGACCCACCATTTTTGGTTGCCGGCGTCCTCGGAACGCATCATGGCAATCGCAGCCGCGATGAAGGCGGCGGCAAAGCACATGCCATACACGCCCACATAGCGCGCAAGCGCCGCGAGCGGCCCCTCGACATGTGCGTAACCGATGGCGCCCCACGGAAAGCCCGTCCACCATTGCCCGCGAGCGAGTTCCGCGAGCAGCCACAGCGCAGCGAAGAAGAACGCTGCGTGCAGGCGGTTGTCCGACTGACGCTTGCGAAACCACCAGACAGCTATCGCGTAGTACCCGCCCACAAATGCGGCCAGCCCCAGCACTGCGGCGACGGCCAGCGGCGCGGCGAGGCCACCGTAAGTGTGCATGGAGATGTAGAGCCACCAGAACGTGCCGCAAAGCCAGGCCGTGGCAAACAGCCAAGCCATGAACCCCGCGCGGCGCGGTGTAGCGCTCCGGAGAATCGCATGGACGAAAGCCGCCAGCGCCGCGATCTGCAGCCACCACAGCGGTTGCCCCCTCCAAGGCCAGGCGAGCGACAGCGCCTGCGCCACGCCAGCCAACAAAACCAGTGGCCAGAGCCACCATGCGCCACCCGCGTTGTGGGCGGCGGGATCAACTTGCACAACGCCAGACTGCTGCATCGTCACCCTTGTCTTCAGGAATCGTCTGTGTCCGCATCCGCCGGTGCGGGCGAAACTTTGAACCAGCGCACCGCCCCGCCCTTGCCGTGCAGCACGACAAAGCGCAGGCCACCGAGGTCGAAATGCTCGCCCTTGCGCGGCACGCGGCCAAGTTCGTGGGTGATCAGGCCACCGATGGTATCGAAGGACTCATCGGGATCGCTGCTTCTGAGCTCGACGTTGAACGTCTCCGCTACGCGCTCGACCGGGGTGTCGCCGCTCACGCGGTAGGTCTGGTCGGCCAGGCCGAAGATGTCGCCCTCTTCCTCGGGCACATCGAACTCGTCCTCGATCTCGCCGACGATTTCCTCGATCACGTCCTCAAAGGTCACCAGCCCCGCAATGCGGCCGAACTCGTCGATCACGATGGCCATGTGGCTGCGCGAGCTGCGGAATTCGGTGGAGAGGTCGTTCAGGCTCTTGCTTTCAGGCACGAACAGCGCCGGGCGAACCATGGTGCGGATGTTGAGGCTGGGAGAGCGCGAGAGCTTGAGCAGGTCCTTGGCGAGCAGCACGCCGATGATGTTGTCGCGCTCGCCCTGATAAACCGGAAAGCGCGAGTGCGCGGTGCGGATCACCTGCAGGATCAGCTCGTCAATGGGCTCGTCGATGTTCAGCAGGTCCATGCGCGTGGCAGGCACCATCACGTCGCTGGCCGTCATCTCGGCCATGCGCAGCACGCGCTCCAGCAGCACCCGGGTGTCGGCGTTGATGACGTCGTCATCCTCGGCCTCGGCCATGGCCGCCACCAGTTCCTCGGTGGAATTGGGGCCCGGGTTGATGAATTCGATGACGCGTTGCAGAAGGCTGCGCTTGTCTTCCCTTTCGGAACCTCGCGCGGGATGGGGGTCTGACACGGTCTTGTATGCAGGACGTGCGGTAGTGAAACAGTCCTCTAGGATAGCGGATTGTTCAAATTCGCCTGCCAGCAGGGTTGGCAGCGGCGGGCAGCAACGGCCCGCGCACTCTGGCCTTTTCAGCAGCTTTATTCAGCCGCCTACTCAGCATTACTCAGCAGCTTGGTGGCGACCTTCGCGCACGCCTTTGCGGATTTCCTGCAGGCCACCGAGCATGCTCCAGAACTGCTTGGCCTGCTTCTTGAACTGGTAGTCCATCTCGCCGAACTGCACAGCCACCAGCTTGCTCACATGCGTATCGAAGCTTGCGGGCGGCAGCTCAAGGTAGGCCTCGGACTCGGAGCCGTCACGGTGCACGGTGGCGCCGGCGTTGCGGGCGATCTTGAGCATCGCGGTGTTTTCGGAGAGCGCGTGGATGAACATCATCTTCACGTCGCGGCTGCGCGCCAGCATCACGGCGCGGTCGAATAGCTGCGCGCCGTAGCCACGGCCACGCGCCTTGGACAGCACGGACACGCCGAATTCCGCGCAGCTCTTGAATTCTTCATGCGCCGCATAGGCCACATGGGCCATGGCGATGAGCTCGAGGCGGCGGTTGAAGATACCGATGACCTCATCGCGCTCGAAATCGATGTGATCGACGTAGCGGCGCACCTGCGCGTCGCTGGCTGGATAGCCAAAGCGCAGGTAACGGTCTTCCGGGCCGAGGCTCAGCAGATGGGCGGCAATGCGCTCGCGATGCTGGGCAGCCAGCGAACGGATAGGCACTGAAGCAGAAACCATTTTTGAAGCACCTCGTTGTGTCGGCGTCGTTTGAGCGTCATTGGAGCTTGCACCCCAGATGCGTCGACCCATGTCCCAGGAAGCGAGTAGCCAGTCTTTCGTCAATAGCATGATGTCGCCATTCTAGGGTTTTCCCTAGGAATGCGCATCTCGAATATTGCATTGCAATATAAAAACTGGGGATGTTGGCGTTTGTTGTCAGTTGCCTGGCTTTGAATCCAACCAACATGCCATTTTTCGCTCTCAATTTAAGAGCGTATCAAACAGGAACTGCCGTGGTTGCCTTGACACGATCAAGCACGAAGCTGGTCTTGCAGTCCTGCACGCTCGGATGCTTGAGCAGCGTGTCCATGATGAAGCGGCTGTAGTGCGCCATGTCGGCCACGACCACGCGCAGCAGATAGTCCATCTCGCCAGTGAGCGCCGAGCACTCCACCACCTCGGGCCAGCTCTGCACGCTCGCACGGAACAGGTCCATGGGATTGCGCTTGTGGCTCTCAGTGTTCTTCTCGAGCCGCACATTGATGTAGGCTGTCAGCCCCAGTCCCACGGCCTCGGGTTTGACCAGCGCGACATAGCGTTCGATGATGCCAGCATCCTCCAGACGCTTGGCCCGGCGCAGCACGGCACTCGGCGACAGACCGACCCGCTCGCCAATCACATCGTAGGTCTCGCGGCCATTGGCCTGCAGGCTGCGCAGGATGGCGCGATCCAGCTTGTCCAGCGATGCGACGGTGGTTTCACCAGTGACTGAAGAAGTACTCATGGGAAGCGATTTTCAGCCACAAGAAAGCGCAAGTTAACCCGAGACTTCCCTAGCGCAATAATATTGCACACCATTTGACAAATTCACATTAATAGTGCAATAGATGTCGAATTTCTAGATGAAATAGGCGAAAAAATCAATGCTTCGCCAATTACATTCAACACTGCGCGAGTACACGCCTTTCGCGACAGTGCACGGCTCGAAAGGCCTTCGCTGAATTGACCCAACACCACGAACTTCCCGCACGGAGACACGCCATGAACGCTCCCATCGCCGACAAGACAATCGACAACACAGCAACCACTGGCGATTCCGCCTGGGAGAATCCCATGGGCACGGACGGTTTCGAATTCATCGAATACGCCGCCCCCGATCCAACCGCCATGGGCAAGGCCTTCGAGGCCATGGGCTTCAAGCCGGTGGCGCGCCATCGCCACAAGAATGTGCTGCTCTACCGTCAGGGCGAGATCAACTTCATCATCAACGCCGAGCCCGACAGCTTCGCCCAGCGCTTTGCGCGCCTGCACGGCCCCAGCGTCTGCGCCATCGCCTTCCGCGTGCACGACGCCAAGGCCGCCTACGAGCGCGCGCTCAACCTCGGCGCCTGGGGCTATGCGGGCACGTCAGAGCCCGGCCAACTGAACATTCCTGCGATCAAGGGCGTGGGCGACAGCCTGATCTATTTCGTGGACCGCTGGCGCGGCAAGAACGGTGCGCGTCCCGGCGACATCGGCAACATCGGCTTTTTCGATGTGGATTTCGTGCCACTGCCTGGCATCAGTACCGAGGAGATGCTGCACCCCAAGGGCGCAGGGCTGACCTATGTGGATCACCTCACGCACAACGTGCACCGAGGCCGCATGGTGGAGTGGGCGGATTTCTACGAGCGCCTGTTCAACTTCCGCGAGGTCAAGTACTTCGACATCGAGGGCCAGGTCACCGGCGTCAAGAGCAAGGCCATGACCAGCCCCTGCGGCAAGATCCGCATTCCGATCAATGAAGAAGGCAAGGAAAAGCCGGGCCAGATTCAGGAATATCTGGACATGTACAAGGGCGAAGGTATCCAGCACATCGCCATGGGATCGGACGATCTGTACCAGACGGTCGACAAACTGCGTAGCAACGGTGTGCGCCTGCTGGACACCATCGACACTTACTACGAGCTGGTCAACAAGCGCATTCCCGGCCACGGAGAGAGCGTGGAGGAGCTGCAAAAACGCAAGATCCTCATTGACGGCAAGAAGGACGCTGTTCTGCTGCAGATCTTCAGCGAGAACCAGCTCGGTCCGATCTTCTTCGAATTCATCCAGCGCAAGGGCGACGATGGCTTCGGCAACGGCAACTTCAAGGCGCTGTTCGAAAGCATTGAGCTTGACCAGATGCGTCGCGGAGTTCTGTGACCATCGCAGTTTGCGATTGCACGATCTCCGGTTAACAATGCTGCATCGCAATAAATTGTAAATATACTGGGCCAATATTTACTTTTCAGAGGACCCGCCGTGCTCCGCGCTTCTTTTCTGCTCAGTGTCTTGCTCGCCTGCGTCCCCTTGGCCGCCACGGCCCAGAATGCCTCGGCGCCCATGACGCTGGTCGTCCCCTATCCGGCGGGCGGCCCGCTTGACACTTCCGCGCGCCTCATCGCGCAGGAGGCGAGCGGCCCGCTGGGCACCATCAAGGTCGAGAACAAGCCCGGCAAGGGTGGAGGAACAGGTGCGGAGTTGGTCGCCAAGGCACCGAAGTCGTCCAATATGGTGCTGATGGGTGCCGTGGCCACGCACGCGGTGAATCCGTGGCTGTACAAGAACTTCCCTTACGACCCGCTCAAGGACTTCAAGCCTCTGGTGCTGGTCGCCCGCACGCCCAATGTGCTGGTGATGAACGCCGAACTTGCGCAGGAACTCAACATCCAGTCCACGACGGATCTGGTGAAGTACCTCAAGGCGAATCCGGACAAGCTCAAGTACGGCTCGGGCGGCAACGGCAGCATCGGTCACATCGCGGCGGAGATGTTCAAGTCGCTGACCAACACCCGCATGGCGCATGTGCCGTTCCAAGGCTCGAACCCGGCACTCAAGGCGCTCGAATCCAAGGAAGTCGGACTGGTGTTCGACAACCTCGCCTCCTCGCTGCCACGCATCCAGACCGGTCACCTGAAGGCGCTGGGCGTGACCTCGCTCGGTCGCGACGACTCGCTGCCCAAAGTGCCCAGCATCAATGACGAGGTGCCCGGCTTCAACGTGGTGACCTGGTTCGGCCTGTTCGCGCCCGCATCGCTGCCCGACAACGATGCGCGCCGCTACGCCGATGCCTTCCAGTCGGCCATGAAAGGCAGCCACGGCGCGGCAGGCTTGAAGAAGATGGGCATTTCGCCCGAGGACGTTCGTCTCTCGAGTTTTCAGGAGTTTGTGGAGTCGGAGAACAGCAAGTTCGGCTTTCTGATCAAGGCGGCCAAGATCCGCATCGAGTAAACAGCAGCCACACGAGGGGCTGACAGGCCCGGATTGGCTGCGATGAAAAGGAGCACATCATGGGACAAGCCCCTGTCGTCTACGGCCAATCGAGCCGTCCGCCGCGTGGAGACTACAGCCGCGCGCACGAGGACTTCACCTGCGTGCAGAACTTCGACGCCTACACGGTGGCCGATCACGACACCTACCACCGGCTCTATGAACGCCAGTCCGCGCTGCTGCCGGGTCTGGCGAGCCAGGCTTTCATCGATGTGCTGCCCAGGCTCGGCGCCAAAGAGCGCATTCCGCGCTTTGACGACATCAACGAGCAGCTCTGGCGCGCCACGCGCTGGGAGATCGTCGCCGTGCCGGGGCTGATTCCCGAGCGAGCGTTCTTCTCGCTGCTCGCCAATCGCCAGTTCCCGGTGACCGACTGGATCCGCAAGCCCGAGGAGTTCGAATACATCGTCGAGCCCGACGTGTTCCACGACCTCTTCGGCCATGTGCCGCTACTCTTCAACCCGGTGATTGCCGACTACATCCAGCGCTACGGCCAGGGCGGCTTGAAGGCCGAAGATCTGGGAGCGGGCGAGATGCTCTCGCGCCTGTACTGGTACACCATCGAATTCGGCCTGATCCGCGAGCCCGATGGCCTGCGGGCCTATGGCGCCGGCATTCTGAGTTCAAGCGGCGAACTGCAGTACAGCGTGCAAAGCCCTGAGCCTCGGCGGCTGCCGCTGGAGCTGGCGCGCACCATGCGCACTCGTTACAAGATCGACACCTACCAGCAGACGTATTTTGTGATCGACAGCTTCGAGCAGCTGTTTGCGCTGACGGAGCCCGATTTCACCCACCTCTACGAAGAACTGCGTCTGCTGCCCGAATTTTCGGCCAACAGCGAACCACTGGTCAGCGCCTGACGGGCGCTGGAAGCTGCGACTCGATCAGCGCCCAGAGCTGCGGCGCAACCAGCATCTGCACATGGGCGTATCCAGCGAGCAGATGCGTTTCAGCGTTCGCGAGCTGCGAGGTCGATTCCGGGAACACGACGTTGTCGCAATCCGAATAGACGCAATGCCAGCGCACGCGAGAAAACGCGCTTCCTCCCTCGGCCTCGTCGCTGCGCAACTGCGCAAGCCAGCGACTCCCCGGGCGCATCTCCTTGACGTTGGTCCCCATCGCGCACATTGCCATCGGCGATCCGTGGTGCGGACTGCCAATCGTGATCACCACATGCGGCACCAGCTCGCCGGCGGGTGGCTGACTGCGCAGCCAGTCGCGCAGCACCAGCCCACCCATGCTGTGCCCGACCAGCAGCGGTGCCACGCCCGTCGCTGTATGCAGGTGGCGCACGGCAGCATCCAGGGTGAGACGCGCGGTCGCGATGCGGTGCAGCAGCATCGGCAGACTCACGGCGACATAGGGAATGTTCTGCGCGCGCAGTTGCAGCATCGTCTGCGTCCACACCGCTCGATTACATAGCCAGCCATGCACCAGCACCACGCCGCGCCGGCCCTGTGCATT
Source organism: Diaphorobacter sp. HDW4A (assembly GCF_011305995.1). Lineage (GTDB taxonomy): Bacteria > Pseudomonadota > Gammaproteobacteria > Burkholderiales > Burkholderiaceae_C > Diaphorobacter_A. Next base: position 4,281,646 of record NZ_CP049910.1, read on the forward strand.
GGCCGGAAGATGGTCGGGCACCGCCCATTCGCGCCATGGAATCTGCCAGGCGAACTGACGTGCGGACTCCTGCGTCTCAGCGTTCCATGCTTTGAGCACCGCGCCGCGCGCCGCCACCGACAAGCCCAAGCGCCGCTTGTAGGTCTGCATGATCCAGAACTGCAGTCCCAGCCACAGTCGCCCTGCCAACATGAACAGCGCGATGCCAGCGATCGCAAGCCATGCCGAACGCGGCCACGCCCAAGCGACCCACGCGACCACGCAGATCACATTGAAAACACTGACGGCACGCAGCCACCAAGCGACCATGAATTCAGCCCTTTCTTCGGACAAGCAATCAGCACGCATTGTGCATGGTGCGTCCCGATTTGTACCCTCGGGACAGGCACAATGCTTCGAGAGACAACGCCAGCCAAGAAACACCAACCCATGACCCTCACCACGCCAGCCCTTCCCTCCGACATCACCGTGCTGGAGCGCGGCTGGCTGTCCGCAAACAATGTGCTGTTTCAGGGCGAACAAGGGACGGCACTGGTAGACAGCGGCTACTTCACCCATGCCGAGCAGACCGTCGAGCTGGTCGCCTTCACGCTGAGCGAAAGGCCACTTGACCTGCTGATAAACACCCATCTGCACAGCGATCACTGTGGTGGCAATGCCGCCTTGCAGGCACGTTGGCCGCGACTGGAGACTCGCATCCCGCCGGGCCAACTCGAACAGGTCCGCCGCTGGGATCCGGTTGCACTGACCTATGAACCCACGGGCCAGCACTGCCCGCCATTCCGCGCCGATGCGGTACTCACGCCCGGCGAACACATCCGTCTGGGCGACCGACCCTGGCAGATCCATGCCGCACCCGGCCATGACGCACATGCGGTCGTGCTGTTCGAGCCAGTGTCTCGCGTGATGATCTCGGGCGACGCACTCTGGGAGAACGGCTTCGGAGTGGTGTTCCCCGAGCTCGAGGGCGAGGAAGGCTTTGCCGACGTGGGCACAACACTCGACCTCATCGAGCACCTCGCTCCAGAGACAGTGATCCCCGGCCACGGCCCGGTGTTCGGCGATGTACCCCGGGCGCTGGAAATCTCGCGCCGCCGCCTCGCGGGCTTTGTCGCTGATCCGCTCAAGCACGCGCGCCACGCTGCCAAGGTGCTACTCAAGTACAAGCTGCTGGAATGGCAACGCATTCCCATGGCGGACGCACTGCGCTGGCTAGAGAACACACCGTATTTCCGTCTGCTGCATGAACGCCATTTCGCCGCGCTCGATCTGCACGACTGGGCCGCGGAACTGGTGCGTGACCTCGTCGCCAGCGGCGCTGCGGCACGTCAAGAAGCACTGCTACTCAACGCCTGATTTCGGGCGCTACCCGCCCTCGCCCGACAGGGTTTTGCGGCTTGCACATAGAACTCGCAAAAAGTTCCATCTGCATTCAAAACAATCATAGCAACGCGCAACAATCTGTTGCCAGCACGCCACAAAACACCCCATTTCCCGGCAGAAATAGGGAGAAATTCGAGTGGTCCGAGAAACAGGCACGAGAACGAGAGTGATTCTCAACAATAATCCACTCCAGTTAAACAGAGGGTATTTTTCATGCAATCCAAACGTTCACACGTTAAAAAGCCACGCAGCCTGCGTCTGGCCGACAGCGTTGCAGCAGCCGTCGTTCTGCTGCCGCTGAGCGCCTTCGCTCAAACCACTGCAGCTCCCGCCACCGCCGCCGAAGCCCTGCCCACCGTGACGGTGAAGGAACAGGCCATCGATCCCAACCCGAACGCTGAAGTCGGCGCGCCCTACAAGGCCAAGACTTCCGCGGACGTGCGCCACACACGTCCGCTGGCCGAGACGCCGCAGACCATCTCGGTGATCACCAAGTCCGCCATCGACGACTCCGGCGTGACCGATCTGAAGCAGATTCTTTCCGCACAGCCCGGCATCACTCTGGGCACCGGCGAAAACGGCAATGCCTTCGGCGACCGCTACATCATTCGCGGCCAAGAAGCCCGCTCCGACGTGTTTGTGGACGGTCTTCGTGACCCAGGTATGACAACACGCGAAAGCTTCGCGGCCGAACAAGTGGAAATCACCAAGGGCCCGAACTCCACGTTCGCAGGTCGTGGTTCCGCTGGCGGCGCGGTGAACGTGATCACCAAGCAAGCCACGCTGGACTATGACTTCACCCGCCTGTCGGGCTCGGTCGGCACAGACAGCCACTACCGCCTGACGATGGACGCCAACAAGGCCATCAACGACAAATTCGCGCTGCGCGTGAACGCGCTCGTGGGCGCCGAAGACGTGCCGGATCGCGGCCCGTCCGAGCGCAAGCGAAAGGGTCTGGCACTGTCCGGCCTGTGGGAAATCAACCCTGACCTGAACGTCACCGTCGACTACTACGGCTTCCGTGGCAAGGACAACCAGCCCGACCTCGGCGGCTACCTCGTGGGCACCGCTCCTGCCCGCTACCCAGCGAGCAACGTGCCCGTGTACGCCCAGTCCAACGACTTCCTGAAGTCGGACGTCGACACGCTGACCGCACGCGTCAACTACCGCCTCACGCCCGACGTCAAGCTCAACAGCCTGACGCGCTACGGCACCTCGAGCAACGGTTACGCCACCACCGGCGCATCGGCCCGCACGGCCTACAACGCCGATGGTTCCACCTACGCAACCGCTGGCATCGACGGCGGTCACACCGGCTGGCAGGAAGTGCATTACTTCGCGCACCAGACCAATCTGCGCTGGGACACCCAGATCGCGGGCATGAAGCACGAGTTCATCACCGGCTTCGAGTACACCGACCACATGGTCAAGTCCGGCAACTACACCGTCGGCAACACCGGCGCTTACAACTGCCGCACCAGCGCAACCGCCACTGCCAACAACGGCTGGTGCTTCACCAACGCCGCTGGTGCGAGCCTGGGCGACCCGACCACCATGGCCGGCCGCAGCTACTCGCGCAACGGCTGGAACCGTGACTGGCAAGTGCGCACCTACGCCCTGTCGCTCATGGACACGGTGGACCTGACCGACAAGCTGACCGTATTCGGCGGCGTGCGCGCCGACCACTACAAGCTGTCCATGCTGACCCGCAACGCCGCCACTGGCGCGCAGACCGGTGACTACGGCTTCAGCGACACGCTGTTCAACGGCCACTTGGGTGTGAGCTACAAGATCAACCCGCAAGGCATCGTCTACGCTGGCTACGGCACATCGCAGGACATCAACGGCGGCGAGCCCGATGCTGGCACCAGCAGCGGCTACGGTGGCCTCGTGATTTATAACGGCAGCGCCGCTGGCGCCAAGCCAGAGCGTTCGCAGAACTTCGAACTCGGCACCAAGTGGAACATTCTGGACGACAAGCTGCTGGCGACTGCCGCTGTGTTCCAGACCACCAAGACCGACGTGATGGAAGGCGCGAACTACGACACGGCTGGCACGTTCAACACCGGCAAGAACCGCGTGCGCGGCGTCGAATTCGGTCTCGCTGGCAATGTGACCAAGGACTTCCAAGTACAAGCCGGCCTGGCCATCATGAAGTCCAAGGTGCTGCGCTCAGCGACCGAAGCCAACGTGGGCCGTCCGCTGTCCAACTTTGCTGACCGTTCGTTCGCTCTGCAAGGCAAGTACCAGTTGACCAAGGACCTCTCGATCGGCGCCATCGCCCGTCACGAGAGCGACCGTTGCGGCGGCCAGCCCGACACCGCTGCCGGCTTCACAGCCTCCGGCGTGTGCTCGCAAGCCGTGCCTTCGTTCACCGTGTATGACGCGTTCGCTTCGTATCGCATCAACAAGTACGCCGACGTGCGCCTGAACGTGCTGAACCTGACCAACAAGGACTACTACACTGCCGTGTACCGTTCGGGCGCGTTCCTGTACAAGGGCGACTCGCGCGCCGTGCGCCTGACGCTGAACCTGGACCTGTAAGGCAGGCCAGCGAACCCATCCGCAGCGCCTGATGATTATTCTCTGACGCTGCGGATTTGTTCAGGTCTTGTGTGCCCCAAATCAGTGACCATCGATGCCGGGCCCCTGCCCGGCATTTCCGCTTGTGCTTATCGGTTATCTATCGATTTCCAAAACGGAACAGGGAACTCCAAACATGTTGATCACCATCGACAAGGTCCTGACCAAAGAGCAGGTCCTTCATTTCCGCCAGCAGCTCGATCAGGCCGACTGGAATGACGGCGCCGCCACCGCAGGCACGCTGGCCAAGAGCGTCAAGCGCAACCAGCAGCTCGACGACAATGGCGAGCTGTGCATCGCGCTCGGCAACCAGATCGTGCGCACGCTCTCGCAGACGCCGCTGTTCATCTCGGCCGCACTGCCGCGCATCATCTATCCACCCAAATTCAACCGCTATGCCGACGGCGGCACCTACGGCGCGCATGTTGACAGCGCGCTCATGTTCCTGCCCGGCAGCAGCCAGCAGATGCGCACCGACCTGTCGGCCACGCTGTTTCTCGCCGAGCCCGACGAATACGACGGCGGCGAACTCGAGATCGAGGGCCCGTTCGGCGTGCAATGCGTGAAGCTCGAAGCGGGCGACATGGTGCTCTATCCGTCAAGCAGCCTGCACCGCGTTACGCCCGTCACGCGCGGCGCACGCATGGCCTCATTCTTCTGGATCGAGAGCCTCGTGGCCGACGAGACCGAGCGCACGCTGCTGTTCGATCTGGACCAGTCGGTGCAGCACATCGCACCCTCTTTCGCGCCCGACGATCAACGACTCGTGCAGCTCACCGGCGTCTATCACAACCTGTTGCGACGCTGGGCCAAGCCCTGACATCCACGGGTTCGCAGAACGTTTTAAGATTCGATTTCCTCAAGGAGTGCACCTCATGAAAACCATCAAAACCCTCTTGTGCGCCGCCATCCTGACCGTGGGCGCGAGCAGCGCCTTCGCTCACGGCAACGTGACCTGCAAGGAATATCCCAAGAACGAATGGCGCCCACACACCGAGCTGCAGCAGAAGCTCGAGAAGGAAGGCTGGGTCATCCGCCGCATGGAAAAGACTGCCACCTGCTACGAGGTCTACGCCAAGGATCCCAAGGGCAAGCGCATCGAAGCGTTCTTCGACCCCAAGACCTTCGAACGCGTTGAAGAAGAATAATCCGATTACCGAAAGCCAGACCGCACCAGTGAAGGTGCGCGTCTGGGACTGGCCCGTGCGCTTGCTGCACTGGGGTCTGGTGGTGTGCATCGCGCTGTCCTGGTGGAGCCGCGAAGACCTTGGACCTCTGCACGAGCGCACGGGCTATGTCGTCATCGGCATCCTCGTGGCACGGCTGCTCTGGGGCTTCACCGGAACGCACTACGCACGCTTCGCGCAGTTCGTGCGCACGCCTCAGGCCACTCTCGCCTACGCGCGCTCTGCGCTCCAAGGCAAGGCCCCGCGCTACATCGGCCACAACCCGCTGGGTGGCTGGATGGTGGTAGCGCTGCTCGCCTGCCTGAGCCTGCTCACCTTCACGGGCTGGCTCTACACCACCGACATGTTCTGGGGCTATGGCTGGCTGGCCGAGCTGCACAAGTATCTGGCCTGGATCCTGCTCGGCCTCGTCGCCCTGCACGTCGCAGGCATGCTATGGACCTGCTGGGAGCACCGCGAAAACCTGGTGCGCGCGATGTTCTCTGGAAAAAAAGCCACGCCATCCAAAGACGACGTGGCTTGATCGTTAGTAACGCTCAAAACTGGCGCGTCCCAAGCGAGTGACAGCCGAGCAAGGGCCGCCCCGCAGCGACGGCTGTGTCCCCCTCCGCTGCGCAACGCGCAGCATCAGAGAGGGGGAAGGCGCGAAGCGACTCAGGGGGGCACGCCATTACGGCAGGTCTTTGTTCGGTTCGGGCTCAGCCGCATTGCGCGGGCCCACCGTTCCCAATCGCGACTTGATCGACTGTGGCTGCCCCGTAAGAATGGCCGCATAGTTGTTGGTGTTCGCCAGCACGTTCTTCACATAAGTGCGGGTCTCGGCGAAGGGTACGTTCTCTGCCCAGATCGCCGTATCGACCACCGGACCATTGCGCCAATTGCGCGGGCGGCCAGGCCCCGCGTTGTAGGCAGCAGCGGCCAGCGCCATCGAGCCGTCGAAATCATCAAGCGCCAGCTTCAGATACGCGGTGCCGATGGTGATGTTGGTCTCGCGGTCGTAGATCATGTCGGGCGTGAAGTCGGTCATGCCGATCTTGCGGGCCGTCCATTTGGCGGTCGCAGGCATCACCTGCATCAGACCCGATGCGCCCACATGCGAGCGCGCGTCCATGATGAAACGGCTTTCCTGACGAATCAAGCCGTAGACATAAGCCGGATCGAGGCCAATGCTCTTGGAGTGATCCACCACCAAGCCGCGAAATGGCATCGGATAGCGCTGAGTCGCGTCGATGAACGACTTGGTGCGCTCGCTGGTGTTGACGCAACGATCCCAGATCTCCTGCTTGCACGCCAAATCGGCGGCCGCCAACAGTTCGCGGTCACTCATACCGCCGGGGTTGTGCAGATTGGTCGCGTAGTTCCACTCGCGCACGCCTTCGCTGCGCAGGCCGAGCAAGATGGCATAGAGCCCGCGATTGAGCCCCGGATTGGCACGCGCACCCGCGATTTCTTCGGCCGTGAGCGCTTGGGGCGCCGGTGGCATGGCCACCTTCTGGCCCAACTCTTCGCGAGCAAGTTGCTCGTAGAAGTTGCTGGTGCCCGCAATCGACTCGAACAAGCGCTTGGCGTTCGCCTTGTCCTCATCACCCGGGCGATTCGATAGATAGGCCCGTCCGCGCCAGTAGACCCAGGTCGGATCGGTGCGGCCCGCAGCGCTCATCGCGTCGATGCTGCGCGAGACGACCTTCCACTGCCCCGCGCGCATCGCGGCGCGCACACGCCAGCCCAGCATGTCGTCATTCAAGTCGGCGTCGCGCGTCACGTTGTTGAAATAGCCCAGTGCATCGGGCGACAGCGAATTGGCCGCCTGCTTGCCGATCAGCCCCCAGAGCCAATTGCGCTCCTCGGCCGAAAGCTGCACGCCCCATTTGTTGTCAAGGATATTCGCAGCCTGCGCCGGATCGCTCATGGCCATGCGGATCAGCGCCAGCACGATGAATTCCTGCTTCATCTTGCCGCGCGCCGTGGCCCGGCCGGTCAGGTATTTGGTGGGCGAATCGATGGCCTCGCGCAGACCGCCCGCCGCCTCGGGAGCGACGATCTGCACGGCCTTCGCCACCGCCCGCAGGCGGTTGGCCTCGGCCGCGAGCCGCGCCTTGCGCCAGACATCGATGGCCTTGATCTTCTTGTTGCCGAACAGCTCGGACGCCGCATAGGCGCAGCCGTCGTCCAGTTCGCGCTGGCTGTACCAGTTGCGCAGAATCAGGTCAGCACCTTCTTCCGTCGCCTTGCCCACCATCTGATCGACGTTGAGGGCGTAGCACTGCACCTCCTTGTCGTCACGCATGCGGAACTTGGCGTGCACATCCATGAACCGCTCCCAGTCACGCCGCTGGCCGAGCAACAGCAACCAGTCGTTGCGCAGACGGTCTTCCTGATAGCTTCCCGCGTAACGTTGCAAGAAAGCATCAACCTCGTCCTGCGTCGCCTCTTCGAGCCGCGCCTTCAGTTCCCAGTAGGCAGCCCAAGGTTCAAGCACGTGGCCCCGCGCGCCCGACAGGAGTGCGGAGAGCTTTTGTTTGTCTTTCTGCCTGAATGCTTTTTGCATTTCAAGCAGCACATCGTCGCCCCGGGTTTGTGCCGAAACGGGCGCAACCGTACTTGCCAGACTAGCCCCGAGCAGTAACGGTGTCAGAATCTTGAGCCATTGCATTACTGGATTATGTGATGGACAAAGCAGCCCTGCGTCGCGCACTGGTAGAACAACGACTTAATTTGCCCGACAGGTTGGTTCGCGCCGACATGTTGCAGCGTGTCATGCGCATCTGGCTGGTCGACAGGCCCGACACCGTCATCGGTGCCTACTGGCCCATCAAGGGGGAATTTGACCCTCTGCCCGCCCTGCACCGCTGGAAGGAAGACGGCGAGTTGCTCGACGAGCCCAAGCGCCGCCGCATCGGCTTGCCGGTGGTGAACCGCGAGCACAAGACCCTCACCTTCCACGCCTGGTACCCCGGCTGTCCGATGGAAGAAGACGCCTACGGCATCCCCAAGCCCAAGGACACCGAACTGATCGTGCCCACTCTGCTCTTCGTGCCCTGCGTGGGCTACAGCGCGGGCGGCTACCGCCTCGGCTACGGCGGCGGCTTCTACGACCGCACACTGGCCGCACTCGAGCCGCGCCCGTTCACCGTGGGGCTGGGCTACACCAATGGCTATGTCGATGAATTCGAGCCCGAGGCACATGACCAGCCCTTGGACGCGATCCTGAACGACAACGGCGTCGTCTGGCCGAACTATTGACCTCCCCCTGAGGCGCTGCGCGCCTTCCCCCTGAGGGGGACACCGCCTTCGCCGCGAAGCGGCTCTTGCTCGGTGGTTGCTGGCATGGCCTGCTCCGCAGCCTTCTGACAGGTGAGGGCGCGCGTCTTTCAGGAAATTTGCCTCGTTTACTTATTGAGACAATTTTTATTGAGCCGCTTGGTGGTGCCACTGCGCCCAACCACGCGCGCGCAACTCGCACGCCGGACAGCCCCCGCAGCCGTATCCCCAATCCTGCAGGCTGTCGCGCACGCCCAGATAGCAGGTATGGGTGTCGCGCCGGATCAGCTCGACCAACTGCGCCCCGCCCAGCTCGAAGGCCAGCTGCCAGGTCTGCGCCTTGTCGATCCACATCAGCGGCGTCTCGATCAGCAGACGCCGCTCCAGTCCCAGATTGAGTGCCAACTGCATGGCCTTCATCGTGTCGTCGCGGCAATCGGGGTAGCCCGAAAAATCGGTCTCGCAGACGCCCGTCACGATCACGCTGATGCCCCGCCGGTAGGCCAGCGCCCCCGCCAGCGTCAGAAACAGCAGATTGCGCCCCGGCACAAAGGTGTTCGGCAGACCGTCTGCCTGCATCGCGAACGCCACATCCTCGGTCAGCGAAGAGCCCCCGATCTGCGCCAGCACATCGAGCGAAAGCACATGGTCCTCACCGAGTTTCGCGTCCCACTCTGGAAACGCCTCGCGCAGCGCCTGCAGGGCGGTCTGCCGCACCTGCATCTCGATGCTGTGCCGCTGGCCGTAGTCAAACCCCAGCGTCTCCACCCGTTCGTAACGCGACAACGCCTGCGCGAGACAGGTGGTGGAATCCTGGCCGCCGGAGAAGAGAACCAGAGCGGTCTTGTGGATGGCGTTGGGTGAATTCGAAAAGGACATAGCTGAAGGATGGGCGGACATGGGCCAGAATTAGAACACCGCACGCGCCGCGCGCATGCGCACCCGTCCTCCCATACCGCTCCAACGAACGAGGTTCTCACCATGCTCCAACTCTTCATCGGCAACAAGAACTACTCCTCCTGGTCCATGCGCCCCTGGGTGCTACTCAAGCAGGCTGGCATCCCGTTCGAGGAAGTGCTGGTGCGCTTCGACAGCTTTTCCGAAGGCTCCAGGTTCAAGACCCAGATAGGTCAAGTTTCCCCCACCGGCAAGGTGCCCGCGCTGGTCGACGGCGAGCTCGCCATCTGGGATACCCTCGCCATCGCCGAATATCTCGCGGAGAAATTCCCCGAAAAACACCTCTGGCCAACGGAGGCCAAGGCCCGCGCCATCGCCCGCAGCGTCTGCGCCGAAATGCACAGCGGCTTCACCGCACTGCGCAGCAATTGCGGCATGAACATCGAAGCCAGCCTACCCGAGATCGGAGCCCTGATCTGGCGCGACAAGCCCGCCGTACAGGCCGATGTGAACCGCCTCGTGGAGATGTGGAGCAGCCTGCTCGACACCCACAAGGGTCCGATGCTGTTCGGCGAATTCAGCATTGCCGATGCTTACTACGCTCCGGTCTGCTCGCGGATCACGACTTATACGCTGCCGGTGCCTGCCCACATCAAGGCTTATGTGGAGCGGGTGATGGCTCTGCCTGGCGTGCAGGCGTGGGTGAAGGATGCGCTCGCGGAGAATGACTTTGTTCCGTTTGACGAGCCGTATCGGGTCAAGGGCAACGCCGCTTCATAACGGGATGAGCGCCGCTGCGTTAGGGTGATATTCGGCTTTTCGTTTCTGCTCTTGCCACTCGGTTTGAGGGCAGAGGCCCGGAGTTCCGCCCGGCGGCGGAGTTACCTTTTGCTTGCGCGCAAAAGGTAACCCAAAACGCGCTTTGAATACCCGCGGCAGAACTCGCTTTGCGCTTCGCGCGCCGCTCGGACAACCGCCGCAAGTCAGAGTTTTCAAAAGAGGAATGTTCGGCACGTCGCTTCGCTCGTGCCGTGCATCTCGCGACTTCGCGAGATGTTGGTGCGCCAGCCTTGTGCATTTTTAGTTTGCTCGTTGGATCGACTTTCTTCAAAAGAACCGTGGGCATTTGCACCCCAACCCAGTTTTGCAAACGCCCCGGCACGAGCGAAGCGATGTGCCGCAAACACCTCTTTCCAAACTGATTTCCGGCGGTTGCCCGAGCAGAGTAACGAAGGAACGCCGCGAGTTCCGCCGGATGACTTCAAAGCGCATTTTTGGTGACTTTTTGGGCAAGACCAAAAAGTTACTCGCCCGCCGGGGCGAGACCCGGCCTCTGAACCAACCCACCCAGCAGAAGCTGAATCAACCCACCCCCAACTGCCCTAAACTTCCAATATGAAAATCTATATGGTAGGCGGCGCAGTACGCGACCGCCTCATGGGCCAACCAGTGAACGACCGCGATTGGGTCGTTGTCGGCGCGCAGCCCGAAGAAATGACACAGCTCGGCTACACCGCCGTCGGCCGCGACTTTCCCGTGTTCCTGCATCCGCAGACGCACGAGGAATACGCCCTCGCGCGCACCGAACGCAAGAGCGGCCGAGGCTATCGCGGCTTCGTGGTGCAGACCTCGCCCGACGTCACGCTCGAAGAAGACCTCTCGCGCCGCGACCTCACGGTCAACGCAATGGCCGCGCCACTCGACTGGAACGGCAGCGCTGACGCCGTGGTTGACCCTTACGACGGCCAGAGGGATCTGCAAAGCAAGATCCTGCGCCACGTGACCAACGCCTTCCGCGAAGACCCTGTGCGCATCCTGCGCATCGCCCGCTTCGCCGCGCGCTTTGCCGATTTCAGCGTCGCGCCCGAGACCATCGCCCTCATGCGCGAGATGGTGGCCGAGGGCGAGGTCGATCACCTCGTGCCCGAACGCGTCTGGCAGGAAATCTCGCGCGGCCTCATGGAGCCACGCCCCTCGCGCATGTTCGAGGTTCTGCGCGAATGCGGCGCGCTCACGGTGCTGCTACCCGAACTCGATGCACTCTGGGGCGTGCCGCAACGCGCCGAATACCACCCCGAAGTCGACACCGGCGTGCACGTGATGATGGTGGTGGACATGTCCGCCCAATTGCACACACCGCTGGGCGTGCGCGTTGCCAGCCTGATGCACGACCTCGGCAAGGGCACCACACCCGCCGACATCCTGCCGCGCCATATCGCACATGAGGAACGCAGTGTCGATCTGGTGAACTCCGTCTGCGACCGCTGGCGCGTGCCCAACGACCTGCACGAACTCGCCGTACTGGTCGCACGCGAACACGGCAACATCCATCGCAGCAAGGAGCTCAGCCCGGGCGCGTTGCTGCGCCTCTTCGAGCGCTGCGACGCCATCCGCAAACCCGCACGTTTTGAAGAAGCCCTGTTTGCCTGCGAATGCGATGCGCGCGGGCGACTGGGGTTCGAGAACAATCCCTATCCACAGCGCACGCGCCTGACCCATGCCCTGCAAGCCGTGCTCGATGTGAAAACCGGCCCCATCGCAGGAGCAGCCGCAAAACGTGGCCTCAAGGGCGAAGCCATTGGCGCGGCCGTCGCCGACGCAAGGCGAGAGGCATTGCGCATATGGCTGTCCAACGAAGCACCGACACCATGACAGAACCCCTATCGATCCGAACCACCGAACAACTGCGCGACTTGGCCGCACAAGGTCAGACTGGCGAAGGCTGCAACTGCCACCTGATCCAATACCAAGGCTGGGACAGCATCACCGAGATGCGCTGGCCCGCCGCCCAGATGCAGCAGATCGCCGACCTGCGCGAACCTGGCGTGGACGAACCCACCTTTGAAGAATTCCACCCCGACCGCACCCGATACGAAAGCCCCGACGCGCCCATCGCGCTCGCCTACTTTCCGGTCAATCGCAGCACCATCTGGCGCTGCGGGAAATGCGGCATTCAGGTGATGCGATATACGGAATTCGGTGGGTACTACGTGGATCAGCGCGTGCGGGTGCTGGATGCGACGCTTGTTGTGGATGCACCTGCGCCGACGGTCTGAGAGATCCTCTGATCTGATGGTTGAGTGCCTTTCTCACTCGCCATGTTGGGAGGTTTTTTTCTGGCTTTTTGCTGTGTTGTTGAGGGCAGAGGCCGGGAGTTCCGCCCGGCGGCGGGGTTACCTTTTGCTTGCGCGCAAAAGGTAACCCAAAACGCGCTTTGAATACCCGCGGCAGAACTCGCTTTGCGCTTCGCGCGCCGCTCGAACAACCGCCGCGAGTCAGAGTTTTCAAAAGAGGAATGTTCGGCACGTCGCTTCGCTCGTGACGCGCAGTGAAATCATCCGGGCGTAAAAGAGCAGTGGGCATTTACCGCCCAACCCAGCTCCGCAAACGCCCCTGGCACGAGCGCAGCGACGTGCCGTAAACACCTCTTCCAAACTGATTTCCGGCGGTTGCCCGAGCAGAGTGACGAAGGAACGCCGCGAGTTCCGCTGGATGACTTCAAAGCGCATTTTGGGTGACTTTTTGGGCAAGACCAAAAAGTTACTCGCCCGCCGGGGCGAGACCCGGCCTCTGAACTTAAACACAAAGAACAGAAGAAAAAATCAAAGCAAAGACTCCACCCACCGCACAATCTCCCCGGCAGGCAAGGCCCCGGAAATCCGCCCCAACTCCACCCCCTCCCGAAACACCGCCATCGTAGGAATGCTCCGAATCCCAAACGGAGCAGCCGTCTCCGGATGCGCCTGCGTATCCAACTTCGCAAACTGCGCACGGGTCTGCAAAACCTGAGCCGCCTGCGCATAAGCAGGCGCCATCATCCGACAAGGCCCACACCAAGGCGCCCAGAAATCCACCACCACCGGCAGCTGACTGCGCCCGACATGCTTAGCGAAACTCACCCCATCCAGATTCACCGGCTCGCCGGTCAACAGCGGCTGATGGCAACTGCCGCAGTTGGCAGACGCGCTCAACTGATCGCGCGCAATGCGATTGGTCTTGTGGCAATGGGGACAGACAACGTGAAGCAGATCGGACATGGCAGAACTCGTGAATAGCTAACAAAGAATGGCGTGCATCCCACGCCATCATGTGGCGATTCACCGCACATTTTCAAGCAGATGACAGCCCTGCGGCGTCATGACCTACAAGCCCCGATAAGCGCAGCTTGTTAAGGTCAAAGGCAATGCAAGGGTTTCCAAGACTGACTTCTGGTCACGCACTTTTTCTGGATTTCGACGGCACGCTGGTAGACATCGCACCTCAGCCGGATGCAGTGTGGGTGGAGGAAGGCGTCATCCCTGCACTGCAAACGCTCAGCACCTTATTGCAAGGCGCGCTCGCCATCGTCACCGGGCGTGCGCTGTCCGATATCGATCACTACCTCGCGCCGCTGCAACTCAACGTGGCGAGTGAGCATGGCGCACGCATCCGTGTTGTGACAGGCGATGACGGCACCACTCAGAACAGCATCCAAGTCACCGCACCTGCGCATCTCGAAACGGCAATACAACGGCTCAAAGCTGCGCTGCAGCAATACCCGAGCCTGCTTTTGGAAACCAAGACCTCGGGCCTCGCACTCCACTACCGCAACGCGCCAGCGCTTGAGCCCACCTGCTCAAAACTGATGGACGAGATCGCAAACGATATGCCCGGCATGGAGATGCTGCGCGGCAAGTGCGTGCTCGAACTCAAGCCTATGGGGCCAAGCAAAGGACGCGCCGTGCAGACCTTCATGCAACGGCCCGCCTTCGCAGGCCGCACGCCGGTCTTCGTTGGCGACGATGTCACAGATGAATCCGCCTTCATGGCCGTGCAATCGATGGGCGGGCTGGGCATCAAGGTGGGACAACAGGGAGCGAGCGTTGCAACTGCAAGGTGCGATTCAGCACAGGACGTGCGGGCATGGTTGCAGCAGTCCGCTTCAGGAACTTCATGATGACGACCACGGACACCAGCACGAACACCGCACGCTTCGGCACACCGGCCCAGCCCTCATTGAATCTGGGGGTGATCGGCAACTGCTCGATCAGTGCGCTGGTCGACAGCCAGGGCGACATCGTCTGGAGCTGCCTGCCGCGTTTCGATGGCGACCCCGTGTTCAACGCGCTGCTACAGCCCGGCGAAGCGGGCAGCCGTTTCGCCGTTGAACTTGAAGACCTCGTGAGCACGCGCCAGTCCTACGAACCCAACACCGCAGTCCTGCGCACCATACTCACCGACCGCAGCGGCAACAGCATCGAGATCACCGATTTCGCACCGCGCTTTCACTCGCGCTCGCGACTCTTTCGCCCGGTCACGCTGGTGCGCAAGGTGCGCCCGCTGCATGGTGCGCCGCGCATCCGCGTGCGGCTCAAGCTCGCCTTCGATTGGGGAAAAACAGAGCCCATCGTCACGCGTGGCAGCAACCATGTGCGCTATGTCGGCACGCAAATGACGTTGCGTCTGAATACCGACGCGCCCGTGTCCTATGTGCTTGAGGAACAGCCATTTCTGCTCTCGAAGACGCAGCACTTTCTGCTGGGGGCAGACGAATCGCTGTCCACCGGCATTGCAGACACGGCGCTGCAGTTCGAGCGCGAAACCATCGCCTATTGGCGCAAGTGGAGCCAGGGTCTGTCGATTCCTCTCGAGTGGCAGGACGCGGTGATCCGCTCGGCCATCACGCTCAAGCTCTCGCTCTACGAAGAGACCGGTGCCATCGTCGCCGCGATGACCACGAGCATCCCTGAATCGCCACACAGTGGCCGCAACTGGGACTACCGCTACTGCTGGCTGCGCGATGCGTTCTTCGTGGTGCGCGCGCTCAACAGTCTCTCGGAAACCGGCACGATGGAGGACTATCTTCGCTGGCTCTCCAACGTGGTGATCGAGGCGACCACTGGTCACATTCAACCGCTCTACGGCATCGGCCTCGAAAGCCAGTTGCCCGAGTCCACGATGGACCATTTCGCGGGCTACCGGGAGATGGGGCCGGTGCGCGTGGGCAATCAGGCGGCTGAGCATTTTCAGCACGATGTGTACGGCAACATCGTGCTCGGCGCGGCGCAAGCCTTTCATGATCGGCGCCTTCTGCATCCGGCCGGCGCGGCGGAGTTCCGCTACCTCGAGCGCATCGGCGAGCATGCCGTGCGCGTCTATGGCACGCCCGATGCGGGCATGTGGGAGCTGCGCACCCGCGCACGGGTACATACATCATCGGCACTGATGAGCTGGGCCGCCTGCGACCGGCTCGCCAAGATCGCCGAGCATCTGGGTTTCGCCGAGCGCGTGCATTACTGGAGCGCGCATGCTGGCCGGATGCGCGATGAGATCTTGGAGCGATCATGGAACCCGACGCGCAAGGCGTTCGCGGAGAGCTTCGGCGGCAGAGAGCTCGATGCAAGCGTGCTGCTGATGAGCGAGGTGGGCCTCGTCGATGCGAGCGACCCGCGCTTCGTGAGCACGGTGGACGCCATGGAGGCGAGCCTCTGCGACGGCCCGTTCATGCGCCGCTATGAGGCCGCCGATGACTTCGGCAAGCCCGAGACCTCGTTCAACATCTGCACGTTCTGGCGCATCGATGCGCTCGCCCGCATCGGTCGCACGGAGCAGGCGCGCGAGATATTCGAGGCCATGCTGGCCGCGCGCAATCCGCTCGGCCTGCTGTCAGAAGACACGCATTCCGAGACGCGCGAGATGTGGGGCAACTTTCCCCAGACCTATTCGATGGTGGGCGTGATCAACGCCGCCATCGCCCTGTCCAAGCCCTGGAGGAGCGTGATCTGATGGGCCGACTCGTGGTCGTATCCAACCGCCTTGCAGACCCGCGTAAACCGGCAGCGGGAGGCTTGGCCGTAGCCCTCGGCGAATCGCTGCAGCGCACGGGCGGGCTGTGGTTTGGCTGGAGCGGCAATATCATCGACGAGCCCGGCGATGGCGAAAGCCGCCTGCACACGCGCAGCTCGGGCAAGGTGACGCTGGCCACAGTCGATCTGAATCGCAGCGACTACGAGTCCTACTACGAAGGCTACGCCAACAGTGTGCTGTGGCCGGTGTTTCATTACAGGCTCGATCTCGCGAACTTCAACACCCGCTACCTCGCCGGATATCGTCGCGTGAACCAGCTCTTCGCGCGCAAGCTCAAACCGCTCTTGCGCGACGACGACATCATCTGGGTGCACGACTACCACCTCATCCCGCTAGCGGCCGAACTGCGCGCGCTAGGCTGCACGCAGCGCATTGGCTTCTTCCTGCACGTTCCACTGCCACCCTCGCTGCTGCTGGCCGCCATTCCGCAGCATGAATGGCTGATGCGCTCGCTGTTTTCCTACGACCTCGTCGGGCTGCAGAGCGAGGCAGACGTTGCACACTGCATCCGCTACATGACTACTGAATCGCAGGCGGTGTTGAAGGACGATCAGCGGCTCGAGGGTTTTGGTGCGAGCGTGCAGGTGAAGGCATTTCCCATCGGCATCGATGTCGAGGAGTTCCGGCATCTGGGCCAATCGCAGGATGCGGTAGACACTTTCGAGCGGGTACGCAGCGAATACTCGCGCCGCCAACTGCTGCTGGGCATCGACCGGCTCGACTACTCCAAGGGCATACCGCAGCGCGTGCGCGCGTTTCGCGAGCTGCTTGAGCGCTATCCCGACAACGAGCACAGCGCCACACTGCTGATGATCGCCTCGCCGAGCCGCGATGCCGTCAATGCCTACGCCGATCTGCGACAAGAGCTCGAGGGCCTGTGCGGCGCAATCAACGGCGACTTCGGCGATCTCGACTGGATGCCCGTGCGTTACATCCACCGCACCGTTGCGCGCAAACGCGTTCCAGGGCTGTGCCGCGCATCGCGCGTAGGGCTCGTCACACCGCTGCGCGACGGCATGAATCTGGTCGCCAAGGAGTACGTGGTGGCGCAGGACCCGGACGACCCCGGTGTGCTCGTGCTCTCGCGCTTTGCCGGTGCGGCGGAGCAACTCAAGGATGCGCTGCTGGTCAACCCCTACGACACCGAGGGCATGGCCGAGTGCATACAGAATGCCCTGCACATGCCGCTTCCCGAGCGCCAACGCAGGCACCGCGCGCTGCTGGAAAACATCACGCGCTACGACATCCACTGGTGGCGCGAATCGTTCCTGCAGACGCTTCAATCCTTATCGACGAGCGCCAGCGCAGCATAGTCACCTACCTTGTCGGCCAGCCCCGCGACGCACAATTCCACCCCTTGTGTGAGCGCCGGAAAATGCCGCTGCACCTCGCGCTCGAGTTGCGGCAGCAACAGCCCCGCGTGGTGAAGAAACACCGATCCGCCGAGGCTGATGCGCTGCAAATCAAGCGTGGCGATCAGGTTGTAGAGCATGCGGCCCATGACTTCGCAGAGCTGCTGCACGGTGCGTACAGCCCGCACGTCGCCTTGCGTTGCGGCGGTCATCAGTCGCTCGGCATCAGTGCCAATGCGCCCTTCGAGCGAGCCTCCTGCGATCATGGATTCCACATCGCCCCGGTTGCCGCAGCCGCAGAGCGCGGCCGCATCCCCATCGACCACAAAGCTGTGCCCCGCGTGACCCGCGTTGCCGTTCTTGCCGCGCAGCACATGACCATCGACGCACAGTCCCGCACCCACGCCAGTGCTCCAGGTGACATAGGCGCAGTTTTCAGAACCGCGCAGTGCGCCCCAGCGCCGCTCTGCGACCAGTGCGGCGACGGCGTCGTTGGCGATGCGCACCGTGCCGAGTGCCTGTACTAGCGGCTCCTCGAGCGGTATGCGCGTCCACTCGTTACCTATGTCGCGCGGCGCACCGGCCAGGCCGCCGCAGATGTTGGGATTGGCCACCTCGATGCGGCCATCGACGAGCACGAACGGCCCGCAGGACGACACCCCCGTCGCAGTAATGTCCGCACGCGCGCACCCCACCTGCGCGCAGGCCGCATCGATGAGCGCGAGCACCTGCCGCGCCAATGCATCGACTGCGCCGGTCTTGACCGTGGGCTCGGCCACGCGCACCGCCATCGGAGCAGGTCGATCACTGCCGCTCGCATCTCGCACCAGACTCACGGCGACCTTGGTGCCGCCAATATCCACACAAGCTTTCATGCTCATCCCAATCGTCTCGGAGATGCCCCATCTTGCCGCATGCGGATGTCGCGCACTGTAGGAGATGGCGGGCAATGCGTCCTTCAGACCCGTACGTCAGGCCAGCGCGCCGGGCTTCTCCCCGCGCTCGTAGACCACATGCGCACGCCCGACGATCAGGGGATCAAGCTTGCCCACCAGCTCCATGTCGCGGCGCGCGTAGGACAGCTTGTGCAGCACATAGCGCAGCGCATTGAGTCGCGCGCGTTTCTTGCAGTCGCTCTTGATCACCGTCCACGGAGAATCGGCCGTATCGGTCTCGAAGAACATTGCTTCCTTGGCGCGGGTGTAGTCGTCCCATTTATCGAGCGAGGCCATGTCGATGGGGCTCAGCTTCCACTGCTTGAGCGGATGCGCCTGGCGCTCCTTGAAGCGGCGGCGTTGCTCCTCGCGGCTCACGCTGAACCAGAACTTGATGAGATGCACGCCGCTGCGCACCAAGTGGCGCTCGAACTCCGGCGCCTGGCGCATGAACTCCGAATATTCTTCAGACGAGCAGAAGCCCATCACGCGCTCCACACCCGAGCGGTTGTACCAGCTGCGGTCGAGCAACACGATTTCGCCGCGCGTCGGCAGATGCTGCACATAGCGCTGAAAATACC
The DNA here is from genome assembly GCF_011305995.1 of Diaphorobacter sp. HDW4A. Classification (GTDB taxonomy): domain Bacteria; phylum Pseudomonadota; class Gammaproteobacteria; order Burkholderiales; family Burkholderiaceae_C; genus Diaphorobacter_A. The sequence goes on from NZ_CP049910.1 coordinate 4,300,671, forward strand.
ACTGCCCCTGTTCGGTAGGCGAGGGTTTCTCGAGCGCCACCACACGCGCGCCGCGCGGATTCAGGTGCTCCATGAAGCGCTTGATCGTGCCGCCCTTGCCAGCGGCGTCACGCCCTTCGAAGACGATGACCACGCGTTGCCCCGTCTCCTTCACCCAGGCCTGCAGCTTGAGCAGTTCCACCTGCAGGCGGAACTTCTCGCGCTCGTAGGCCGAGCGGCGCATGAGATGGCGATACGGATACGCGCCCTCACGCCAGCCCGGTGCCAGTTCCTCGTCGGGATTGCTGTCATCGCCCGCCGCCTTGCCGCTTCTGCCCCAGAGTGCCTGACGCAGTGCGCGGCGATCATCTTCCGATGCGCCATCGAGCAGCGCACGCAACGCGGCGGCGCGCTCGTCAGTCGGCGTGTCGCCTTCGACGAGGCCGCGCGCCACCTCTGTGAACTCGGTCTGCCTGCCGCTCGCCGCCTCGCGGGCCACATGGCGCGCAAGCGCCTCGGGCTCCATCGAGGGAGCGATGTCGCCGCTCGAAACGGCACGCGCTCGGCGACTTTGGAGGGAAGGCGAATTGGATGTGGAAGGCTTTGTGCGGCTGGCCATGGGAGATCCTTTCAAGTGCAAAGCCTTTCACTCTGCTACTTCGACAATCCCGACCGATTGAGATACCGCAATGGCCATTGGCAGCAAGTCTGCGGCACCTGAAACTGGCACGCCCCAAGCGAGGGCAGCCAAGCAAGGGCAGCCAAGCAGCAAGTACTGCGCCCCCTGCCCGCGTTGCGCAGCAATGCGAGAGCGGGGGAAGGCGCGAAGCGCCTCAGGGGGACTCAGATATACCGCGCAATCAGACTCAGCAATCCGCTGAGCACCAGTGTGCTTGCGAGCGGAATGAACCAGTCACGCCCGAACAGACGGAAATGGAAATCCCCCGGCAACCGCCCAAGGCCGAGCTTGCGCAGCCACGGCGCGATGCCGTTGATGAGGATGAGCGCCAGAAAGACGACGACGACCCAGCGAATCATGACAAAACAGCCTCAGAGCCTGTGCGTGCGGTCCCCGTGCGAGAAACCCATGGGAATCCATGGCTCGCCAGCGCCCAGCATGATGACCTTGAACAACTCGCCCATCTCGTGCTCCATCACGAGCTTGGCGGCCTGCGAGCGCTGCTTTTGCTCGCGCGTTTCCATCTCTTTGGCGATGCCGCAGTTGAGCAGAAAGTGCGCCTGATTGGTGTAGCCAAGCACCTGCAGACCGGCATCCTGCGCGGCCAGCGCCGTGCCGGTGAAGTTCACGTGCGCGGTGATGTCCTTGAGGCCGACGTCAACGAGCGGATCGAAATCCACCTGATGCGCGCGATGGCATACCAGTGTGCCCATGTGGCGCTGCGGATGGAAGAACTCCGTCTCGGGAAAACCGTAGTCGATGAAGATCGCTACGCCGCGCTTCAATCGATCACCGATGGTGCGGATGAAGGCCTCGCCCTGTGGCTGCAGTTCGGTCAGATAGTCCTGCGGACCCGACACGTCGGCGGGTGGACGCAACTCGGTGGCGCGGTCGCTCCATGCAAAACTGCCGTCTTCTGCGATGACCACGCCGCGCTCGTTCCACACGCCGTCCTGCTCGCCACCCTTGCGAAAGACCAGCTTGACGGGCATGGCGTCCAGCACCTCGTTGCCGACGATCACGCCGTGGATGGCGTCGGGCAACTGGTCTGCCCAGACGACCTGATCGGCGAACGGCGCAAGCGTCTGCTGCTGGCGCGCGCGCAAGCTGCCCGAAAGATCAACGATGGTATAGCGCTTGATGCGACTGCCCAGCGCCTCGAGCAGCTGCTTGGCCAACGCGCCCGTGCCCGCGCCGAATTCCCAGACCTCGTTCGTGTCCGAGGCATCCAGCGCCTCGCGCACCTGCTGCGCCAGCGCCCAGCCGAACAGCGGCGAAAGCTCGGGCGCGGTCACGAAGTCACTGCCCGACTGCGGCATGGTGCCGAACTTGGGCACGCCGTTGGCGTAATAGCCGAGGCCGGGCGTGTACAGCGCCAGCTCCATGAAGCGGTCAAACGCCAGCCAGCCACCTGCCGCGCGTATGGCCTCTTCGATGTGCTGCTTGAGCGCCGTCGTTAAACTTGAGGAATCTATTGATGTGTTCACACCCCCGATTGTCCCCCAATGCCCCCAACCGCACGATCATCACGACCTCGCACCGTTCTCGTGACTGGCGCCGCCAAGCGCTTGGGGCGTGAAATCGCGCTCGCACTCGCGAGCGCAGGCTGGCGGGTGGCCGTGCACTACCGTTCCTCCGAGGGCGACGCAATGGACACCGAAGCCCGCTGCGCCGCGCTTTCGGGCGACAGCGCGCGCTTCGCCGCGAACTTCGACGACGAGGCCGACGTGCGTGCCCTGTTACCGCGCGTGGTGGCGCGGTTCGGCGCGGTGGACGCGGTGGTCAACAGTGCTGCCCTGTTCGAGCACGACGGCATCGACACCTTCAGCTACGCCACGCTCGGCGAGCATCTGCGCAGCAACACCGGCGCGCCCATCGTGCTCGCGCAGTGTCTGCATGCGCATCTCAAGCAGCGCACGGAAGCTGGCGAAGAGGATGTGCAGGGCGCCGTCGTGAATCTGCTCGACCAGAAGCTCTGGAACCAGAACCCCGATTTCCTGAGCTACACGCTATCCAAGGCCGCACTGGAAGCCGCGGGCACCATGCTCTCGCTCGCCCTCGCACCGCTGGTGCGCGTGGTGGGCGTAGCGCCAGGGCTCACCCTCACCAGCCACATGCTCGAGACCGAAAAGTTCGAGCAACTGCACCGCCTGAGCCCGCTCGGGCGCTCGTCCACCCCCGTCGATGTGGCGGCCACCGTGCAATTTGCGCTCACCAACCGCTCCATCACCGGCACCACCCTGCTGGTGGACGGCGGCCAGCACCTGATGCGCTTCGAGCGCGATTTTTCCCTGATGTGAGCGCCCGCGCGCTGGCATCACCCCTTTTTTCTCTTTTGCTTTTTCAGCCATGCACAACGCCGCTGGTACCCAGATTCTGACGCTCACAGGTTTGCGCTTCGACGCGAACCTCGGCATCCTTGCCCACGAAAAAACCGCTCCGCAGCCCATCCAGGTGGACGCCGAACTCAACCTCGGCACCCAGCCCCTGCGCCCGAGCGATGACGACATCCTGCATGTGCTCGACTATCGCAAGGTCCGCCAGATCATCATCGACGAGTGCCGCTCCGAGCATGTGAACCTGCTCGAAAGCCTGATCGGCAAACTCGCCCAGCGCCTGATGCAACTGCCCGGCGTGCTCGGCGTGCGGGTGAAGATCGCCAAGCTGGAGATTTTTGACGACTGCGAAGTGGCGATCCGGGTGGAAACGGGACAGTGGTAGGCTCGCAGCAAAATTCATTTGCATCGAGGGAATTTTCCGCATGAAACACGTCACGATCACCTGCTTGCTGACCCTGTGCTCCATGGGCTTCTCCGGGACCGCTACGGCCCAGTCGACTGCCGACAAGGAGTTCATGGGCCAACTCGCCGCGCTCTCGCTCAAGGGCCTGACCTTGACCCTGAAGGCCGACGAGGATGGCTTGAGCGCGCAACTCCCGCAATATGACCAGTTGCTGCAGACCAAGGGCATTTCCCCCGCGTGCATGGAGGCGGCACAGGCCAAGCGCAAGGCGGCGGTGGCCAATCTTGCCTACCTGAATGCAGATGAAGGCAGCCAGGATGAGGTCAAGGCGTTCGAAGCGCTGGCCCAGTACGGCAACGTGCACGACACCAAGCGCCTCGCCTGTCTGGGCAATCCGGCCAAATCCTGAATTTCCGCTCGCCTGAGCAGCCCCTGCGGAGCAGGCGAACGGCTTGCATGCGACAATTGCGGTTTGCCGCGTCCGCGTAACCTGTCACCGATTGCCCATCGGGACAACCTTCGCCTGACGCCGCTTGGCTGGCCTTGAGGCCAGTTGTACACAACCCCCGATTGACGACGGAAGCACGCGAAACAGCAAGGCAATGCAGATTTCGCGCGGCGACCGGACAGTGGTGAACCGCCATGAACGCTATTACTGACAACCCGTGGATCGCCGACGCTGCAGCCGATGAGGCCAGCGCCGAAGCCATTACCCAGCCCGGCAAGATCAAGATCGAACGCGAGCAGATCAAGCTCGAAAAGCGCCTGTGCCGCGAGGTCGGCCGTGCGATCACCGACTTCAACATGATCGAAGAGGGCGACCGCGTGATGGTCTGCATGTCCGGCGGCAAGGACAGCTACACCATGCTCGACATCCTGCGCAAGCTGCAAAAGCGCGCGCCGGTGAAGTTCGAACTGGTGGCAGTCAACCTTGACCAGAAGCAGCCGGGCTTCCCCGATCACATCCTGCCCGAATACTTCAAGAGCATCGGCGTGGAGTACCACATCGAGACGCAGGACACCTACAGCGTCGTCAAGCGCGTGATCCCCGAAGGCAAGACCACCTGCGGTCTGTGCTCGCGCCTGCGCCGTGCGATTCTCTACTCGGTGGCCGACAAGCTGGGTTGCACCAAGCTGGCGCTCGGCCATCACCGTGACGACATCGTGCAGACGCTGATGCTCAACATGTTCTACGGCGGCCGCATGAAGGGCATGCCGCCAAAGCTGGTCTCCGACGACGGCAAACATGTGGTGATCCGCCCGATGGCCTATGTGCCGGAGAAGGACACGATTCGCTGGTCGCAGTACCAGCAGTTCCCGATCATCCCCTGCAACCTCTGCGGCAGCCAGGACGGCCTGCAGCGCGTGGCCGTGGGCGAGATGCTGCGCGAATGGGACAAGAAGTTTCCAGGCCGCATCGAGAGCATGTTCCGCGCCATGGGCAACATCGTAACCACCCACATGATGGATCCCGAGCTGCACGATTTCAAGGGTGCCAAGGCCACCGGCATTGCCGATCCGAACGGCGACATGGCCTTCGACCAAGAAGAACTGCCGACGACGCCCGTTTTGCCGGGCGGCGTGCAGGTTGTGCAGCTTTCCTGAGAACTTGACAGTTTTTTGGTTATCCAACAGTCTATGCATCGTTGCGATCCATTCTCAATTGAAGGTCGATTGAGAACGCAATATCCACTGGACTGTCTGGATGACCCGTCATGACCTCTCTACTGCAACGTTTTCGCCTTTCGTTTGTTTTGGGCCTGTTCTCGGCCCTGCTGCTTGCCGGCTGTTCCACCACCCGCACGGTGGAGAGCAACGTCAACGCCTATTCCACACTGACGGCGCTGCCCGCACCGCCCACGTATCGCCTGGAGCGCCTGCCATCGCAGAACGCCAACGCGGTGCGCTTTGACGCCATCGAGTCCCAGGCCCAGCAGGCGCTGGCCAATGTCGGCCTGCAGCGTGACGACCGCAACGCGAGCCTCGTGCTGCAGCTCGGCGCCGAAGCGGGCTTTGTGCCCAATCCATACTGGAACGCCTATGGTTATGGCTATGGCTATCCGGGCTTTGGCCCCTCGCCGTTCTACGGCAGCTTCGGGTTCGGCTTCGGTCGCGGCTGGGGCTTTGGCATGGGTACGGGATGGATGATGGACAGGCCCACGCCGCTCCATCACCGCAAAGTCAGCCTGATACTGCGCGACGCCAAGTCGCAAAAGATCGTCTACGAAACCTCTGCCGTCTTCGAAGATGTGTGGACGGACGATCCCGCGATCTACGGCGTGCTGTTCCGTCAGGCGCTCGCCGGATTTCCGACGCCGCCGCAGGGCACGCGCGTGGTGCGAACGCTGGTTGATCGCACCACCACCGTGCCGCTACCGGACTCCGCCACAGCCCCTGCTCCCGCCAAGGTTGAATCGGCACCTGCGCCTGCATCACGTTGAGCACGGCGGGATCACACATCCCGCTACACCTCGTGCACGGTGATTTTGCAAAGATCAACATTTGCGTGCAAATCATCGTGCTAAGGTCAAGACACAAAGACCGGCAAAGCTAGCAAGAGCAAATGCTCACTTACTCTCTTTTTCATAAACCACCGCTCCAACCGTTTCGAAAAGGATCCGACATGAAATACAACAAGAAAAACGTGAACCGCTTGGCCACCTCCTCGCTTCTGTGTGCGCTGCTCCTTGGCGGAGCTGTGAGCGCCCACGCAGCGGGTCTGGGCGACGCACTGCGCGACAAGATGAGCGGCGGCAGCACAACAGAAAGCAGCGGCAGTGGCTCGATGCTCTCCGGCGCGCTCGGCGGCGGTGATTCGTCTTCCGCCGCACTCTCAGCCATGGGCCTGTCGGGTTCCGGCACCGCCAGCAATGCGGCCGGCGTGATCACCTACTGCATGAAGAACAACTACCTCAACGCCGACAAGGCCGCAGCCGTCAAGGACCAACTCCTCGGCAAAGTAGGCCTCGGCCCCAAGGAAGAACCCAAGGACGAAGGTTTCCTCAGCGGCGCCACCGGCATGATCACCGGCAAAGACGGCAAGAGTTTCAGCCTCGACAAGGTCAAGGGCAGCATCAAGGAAAAGGCCTGCGATCTGGTGCTCGACAACGCCAAGTCGCTGCTCTGAGCAAAAATAGAAATCAAGCAACGCCGATGTTCCCAAAGGTCCATCGGCTTTTTTTCGCTCCCCGCCCCCGCATCCATCAGCAAGCCAACGAAGCGGGCACGCATCCTGAGCCACCACCCAAAAAGCAAAAGGCAAAAGGCAAACACCAAAGATGCAAATACCCGCTTTCTGGCGGAAGCCCTGATTGCGGGACAATCGAAAGGGCTGTGAAATACACGCATCTCCGCACACTATCCCAACACAACAGGTGGCGGCCTCTTCCTCGATCGATTCAAAGCTCCCTACCCGTATGCACGTCACCCGCATCATTGCCATCCGCCACGGCGAAACCGCCTGGAACGTGGACACCCGCATTCAGGGCCACCTCGACATCCCCCTCAACGACATCGGCGAATGGCAGGCGCAGCAGGCCGCTGGCGCATTGGCGAACGAAAACATCGATGCGATCTACAGCAGCGACCTTCAGCGCGCCTTCGCCACCGCACAGGCCATCGCTCAAACCACGGGCGCACCGCTGATCGCCAACCAGCAACTGCGCGAGCGCAGCTTCGGTGATTTTCAGGGCCGCACCTTTGCGCAGATCGAGGCCGAGTCACCTGAAGACGCGATGCGTTGGCGCAAGCGCGACCCCGAGTTCGTGCCCGGTGGCGGCGGTGAGTCGCTGACCATGCTGCTGGCACGCATTGACCAGACAGTGAACGACCTTGCCGCCCTGCACCCTGACGAACAGATCGTGCTTGTTGCGCATGGCGGCGTGATGGACGTGCTCTACCGCCTCGCGACCAAACTCGACCTGCAGGCCCCGCGCACCTGGCAGCTAACCAACGCGGCCATCAACCGCCTGCTCTGGACACCCGACAGCGGCCTCACGCTCGTCGGCTGGGCGGACACCGAACACCTGAACCAGCAAAGCCGCGATGAAATTCATTCCTGATCATCTGCTGCAACTGCAGGGCAAATCCGTAGACCAGATCGAGACGCCCGCGCTGGTCATCGACCTGGACGCCCTGGACCGCAACATCCAGCGCATGGCGGACTTTACACGCAAGCACCGCGTGCGCTGGCGCCCGCATGCCAAGCTGCACAAGAGCGCCGACATCGCGCTGCTGCTCGAACAGGCTGGAGCCATCGGCCACTGCGTGCAGAAGCTCTCCGAGGCCGAAATCCTCGCCGCGCACGGCGTGAACAATCTCTACATCAGCAACGAAATCATCGCGCCCACCAAGTTGCGGCGCGTGGCACAACTCGCGCAGGATCTCGATGCACGCGGCGGACGCCTTGCCATCGCTGTGGACTCGGAAGTCGGCATCGAACTGCTTGCACGTTCGCTGCGCGATGTGACGAGCCACGGCATCATCGACGTATTCGTCGAGATCGACGTTGGTCAGGGCCGCTGTGGCGTGCCGCCCGGTGAGTCCGCCGTCGCGCTGGCGCAGGCCATCGCCGAGCACCCACCGTTGCGCTTTGCGGGCCTGCAGGCCTACCATGGCCGCGCGCAGCACTTTCGTACCGGTGCCGAGCGCCGTCAGGCCATCGCGCAGGTCATCGAAGAGGTCGTGCACACGCGCGAACTGATCGTTGCCGCAGGTCTTGCGGTGCATCTCATCACCGGCTCAGGCACCGGCACGCTGATCCACGAGGCCGCGAGCGGCGTCTACGGCGAGCTACAGGCGGGCTCGTTCCTGTTCATGGATGCGGACTATGCGCAAAACGAGCGCGACCCCGCCCAGCCCGCGTTCGAGCACGCGCTGTTCGTCAAATCACAAGTCATCTCGGCCGACGACAAGCACGCCGTCTGCGATGCGGGCCACAAGGCCCACGCCATCGAATCGGGCCTGCCGACGGTGCACAGTCTCAGCGATGAAGAAGAAGACGAAGAAAGCAAGCTGCGCTTCGCGAACGGCGGCGACGAGCACGGCATCCTGCACCCCGAAAGCACCAGTGGCTGGCTGCCCGCACTGGGCGCCACCGTCTGGCTGATCCCCGGGCACTGCGACCCCACCGTCAATCTGCACGACTACATGATCGGCGTGCGCGGCGGGCTCGAAGGCGGCACGGTAGAGAGCCTCGTGCGCGTGGATGCGCGCGGCGCACTGCGCTGATCAGACTCCCATCTCGCACATGAAATCGGCCCGCTGTCAGCGGGCCGATTTCATTTCATCCACATTCAACGCTGCTGCGGATGGCGCTCGCCCTTGGCAACCACCATGCGCCTGCGACGCGCCAACACACCGCCCAGCCCACCCAGCAGCCCGGTGCCCAGCAACCACGCGGGCAAGCCCCACACCGGCACCGGCGTTGCCTGACCTGTTGGCGGTGTCACCACGGTGCCTGTCTGCAGCGCAATCGTCTGCGTCACCGAAGTGGCTGCGCTCCAGATCGAATCACCTGCCTGTGATGCGGTGATGCCGCAGTTGCCCGCAGCCAGCATCGTCACCATGGTGCCTGAGATGGTGCAGATGGCAGGTGTGGTCGATGCATAGCTCACCGCCAGACCGCTCGACGCCGTGGCGGGCGAGGGCAATGCGAACGTGCCGCTCTGCGTGAAGTTCTGCGGCGGCTGCGCGCCGAAGGTGATGGTCTGCGCCTGCAAAGGCGCGTCCTTGGACTGCAGGTACCAGTTATTGCCCACCTGAGCGAGCGAGTAGAGGAAGTTACCTGCGCGCGGAGGGCTCTTGAGCACGAAGGCGCTTGCTGCCGAAGCGCCCGCCACGCTCACCACCTCGATGCCATTGCCCGTGGTGGCCGCACCTGCGCCGTTGATGTTGCGCACATCGATACTGGTCGGGCCGCTGCCCAGTACAGAATCGCCCTGCACCACCAGCTTGTCGGTAGGCGCGCTGTCGTTGCCCAGCGCCGTTCCCAGCGTGAGTGTCCCGCCGTTGCTGGTGTAGTTACCTGCAGTCGTCATCACCACACCAGGCTGACCGGGTGCGGCCTTGAGGAGCGCCTTTCCGCCTACCGCAGACTTGGGCAACGCGGCCGTGTTCGGCAGATTGACGATGCCGCCATTCACGAGGCTGGCGACGGTTTGATCGAACCCATTGGCATCCAGCGTTCCGCCGCCCGAGACCGTGTGGGCCGACATCGGGCTGAACGCGCTCACCACGCCCGCGACCAAGCGACCAGCGCTCACGAAGGTGGGGCCTTCGTAACCCTGTTCCTGCGTGAAGGTGGTGGCACCCGAGTTCATTTGCTTCACGGTGTGCGCGCCAAGCATGCGGGGCGGGAAACTGATGTCGTCGGTATGATTGAAATTCAGAAAGCCCAGGGTCGTGTTGGAGGCGATGAGATCGGCCGTCAACGTGCCGGATTTTCCACCGGAACCCACATTGATCGTGACCGTGTTTTCGGGGCTGTTGGTCACTACGCCGCGCCCCATCAGAACGCGGCCCGCCACCGTCATCGTCGCACCATCGGCAACGCTCAGAACGGCGTTGGTGGGCAGATCCGTCCCGGAAAGGTTGGGATTGATATCGGCAGCACCGAACATTGCCATGAGCACATTGCCGTTCACCGTGACGGATGTTCCGGGGCCCGTGACGTTCATCGTGCCGTCGGCATTGAACGGCATCGTCATGTTGTTGACGCCATTCAGATTGAACGAGAAACCGCCAATGTTCAAGCCATTGCCTGCGTACACACCGAACGGAGTCTGAGAAGCCGGAGGCGTGGGCGCAAAAGTCGCGCTGGCGCCGCCGCTGACCGTCAAGACACCCTTGCCCTGCAGCCCGATGATCGAGTCACCTGCCATCAGCTGCGTGCCCGCGCCATCCACCGTCATCGCACCCGAACCATCAATCTGCAGAAGGCCGGTACCAGCCTGATTCTGCGTCGATCCAGAAAAGCCACCGACGACAAGAACACTGTCGGATGTGACCTTCGCTCCGGCCTTCACATCCAGCGTACCCGGTGCAATCCCGCCCACAGACAAAATGCCTGCCGTGAGCGAGCTTCCAGTATCAATGATCGTCGCGCTGCTTCCTGAACTGGCGGGAGTGGACTCATTAGTGTTGCCATTGGCGATGGAGAATTGCCGAGCCTTGACTGAAGCACCTTTTTCCACCTGCACGCGGGCATTGCCCAGCCAGCCGACAGACACATAAGAAAAAGACGGATCACTACCCACATCCAAGGAGCCTGCAGAGCCCGTCACGGTCAGGGCTCCTTGATCTCCCGCCTTCTGTGCCATCCCCAAGAGCAGCGCCTTCGCGGCACCCGTGACCATCACCGGGCCACTGCTGGTTTCAACGAACACAGGATCCTGATCACCCAGTTGCTGGGCAGGAGGATGCGCGCCGCCTGTCACGACTTCCCAATTACCGAGATCACTCCAGTTCTGCGAGACCGTGCCCTTCCAGAAAACATTGTCATAGGCCGCATGTGCCGAAAGCGGCACCGCCACGCACAGCGCAACCCCGGACAGGGCTCGCACCAGCGGATGCACGGCAAACTCGAGGGAGGACTTCACTGGACGCATGTTCATTCCTTGTAGGCGCGATCACGGGGAGGGAGATGCAGAACCTCTGGTAGTGATACTGCATTAATGGGTATTTCCAATAGTAACTTATCAATAGTTGATGTCAATCAAATTAACCCATTGATATTTTGTGATTAAATGACAACAAAAAAATCCAAAGGAGCCCCGTGCTGCGACCGTTGGATTGGCGATACAGAAAAAAGAAGGAAGGGACCGCAAGAACATCCTGCGCATGGATGCACACGGCGCACTGCGCACTGCGTCAGCGCCCTCTTTCAGAGCCGCATCACACTATGCGGCGGCGCACTTGCGCACGGTATCCAGTGTCCGTGTCGTGATCTGCTTGCCAAAGGTCTTCTCCAGCAAGGCCATGAACACCGGACCTTTCTCGTTGGGCACATAGGCGGAAAACACCTCCGTGCCCTCCAGCTTGAGAATGGCGGCCTGCGCCTGCTCCAGAGGCAGCGTGAGTGTCCCTTCGCAGGGCCGGAGCAGAAACGTCACGACCGGCTTGGCATTGGCAGCCAACGCAAACTCCGCGAACGGCGCACGCGCAACCAGCGACTGCAGAAATGCCGATGGCCGGACAATCGTCATGAACCGCTTTCCGAGATGCTTTTCCATGGTTTCTTCCGCCATCCGCTCCAGCACGGGAACGACCTCCGGCCTGGCCGAAAAGGCCACATTGCCGCTGGACAAAAGCGTCTTCACGTCCACAAAACCCGCAGCCTCGAAGCAGCGCTTGAGTTCCGGCATCTTGCAGTTCATGGGGCTCACACCCCGCAGAAATGCCACATAGCGCTCCATGAAAACTCCCGGTTGTCGGTCAGATCAACATATCCAACCTTTGTCCAAAAAAGAGCGCGGCGGCGTCCTCACCGACTCGTCTTCATCCCCTGCGCCGCCGCCCAGGCGCTGATGTCATCACGCCGGATGGCAGCCGCCATGAGCTGCGGGAATGCGTCCGGCGTGCAGGCAAATGAAGGCACGCCGAGCGCGGCGAGCTTGCTCGCGAGTTGGGCGTCGTAGGCGGGGGCGCCTTCGTCGCTCAACGCGAGCAGCGTGATGAACTGCACGCCCGACTCCACCAACTCGTGCGCGCGGCGCAGCAGACCGGCCTCGACGCCGCCCTCGTACAGGTCGGAGATCAGCACCAGAATTGTGTTGCGCGGCTCGCGGATGAGGCTCTGGCAGTAGCCGACGGCGCCGTTGATGTCGGTGCCGCCGCCAAGCTGCACACCGAACAGCACGTCGACCGGATCGTCGAGCTTCTCGGTCATGTCGACCACGGCGGTGTCGAACACCACCATCTTGGTGTCGACGGCAGGCAGGCTCGCCATCACCGCGCCGAAGATGCTCGAGTAGACGACAGAGTTCGCCATCGAGCCGCTCTGGTCGATGCACAGCACCACCTCGCGCTGCGGCTTGCGGGCCTTGCGTCCGTAGCCGATCAGCGTTTCGGGCACGATGGTGCGGTACTCGGGCTGCCAGTGGCGCAAATTGGCGCGGATGGTGCGGTGCCAGTCGATCTCGGCATGCTTGGGCCGGCGGTTGCGCTGGCTGCGGTCGAGCGCGCCGCTGATCGCGCCGCGCATCGGCTCTTCAAGCTTGCGCATGAGTTCATCCACCACCTTCTGCACCACGGCGCGCGCGGTGGCCTTGGTGCTCTGCGGAATCACGCTGGAAAGCGAGATCAGATCAGCCACCAGATGCACGTCGGCCTGTACGCTTTCGAGCATCTCGGGCTGCAGCATGAGCTGGCGCAGGTTGAGCCGCTCCATCGCGTCGCGCTGCATGACCTGCACGACCGAGCTTGGGAAATAGCGGCGGATGTCGCCCAGCCAGCGCGAGACGTTGGGCGACGAGTTGCCGAGGCCGCCGCGGCGCGGACCATCGTCGCGCTTTTGCTGTTCGTAGAGCGCTGCCAATGCCTGATCGATCTCGCCGATGCCGCCCGACAGCGCGCCGCAGCTCGCGTCCGCAGGCTCGCCGAGCACCAGTCGCCAGCGCTGCAGGCGGTCGGTGGGCGGCAGGTCTTCAAGCGCGGTGGTGGGCGTTGCCGCAGCGGCGGCGTTCTGGTTCGGATTGTTCTTGGTACGTGCCATGTTTGTGTCTTCCCTCAGGCCTTCTCGTGACTTGGAGCCAGGCCCCAGAGCGTGCGCAGCGCGGGCAGCACCAGTGCGGCGCGTTCCACATCGAGATCGTCCGCCATTGCGGCCACGCCGGATTGCGCCGTCTGCGTGCCCTGCTTGGGCCCACGCACCGCGCGCGAGCCGAGCTGCTGGCGTTCCGCGCGGCTGAATTCCGCAAAGCTGCGGCGCACCAGCGGAAGCACCTGGATGAACTGCGCCTCGCCCAATTGTGCAAGCCACGCATCGACCGCGCCCCAGATCGCATCGTCATGCAGCAGCACCAGCGCCTGGCCGTTGAGAAAGCCATCTAGCCACGCGGCCGCATCGACCGGCGCGACGCCGAGCGACAGGTTGTGCGCGAACTGCAGGCCGATCTTTTCCTCGTCCCAAAGCTTCGCGTCGAGCAGCAGCCGCGTCGCCATGCCGCGCAGCAGCGCCGCGCAGGTGTCTGCCTCGGCCATCACCACCAGCGCGCGGTGCCAGGCGTTGGTGGTCTCCTCGGCATCGCGCAGGCGGATCGCCTCATCGGCCAGCAGCGCGATGGTCTTCACGCCGCGCGCGGCATCCTCGTCGAGCGACAGGCAGGCGTTCGGCAGACCGATGGCCGCGCGCAGCACGAGCTGATCGATCACGCCCGCGAGCAGCTTGCTGTCTGTCTGGCGCACGCTGCCGTAGCGGTAGACATTGGCGAGCGCGGGCAAGGCGCGCAGCAGTTGCTGCACATCGCCGGTGATCGCCGCGCGCGCCGAAACCTCGTTCATCAGCCGCTCGACCAACTGCGGCAGTTGCGCGAGCAGCGCATCGTCGATGGCTTCGGCGATCTCGGGCAGCGCGGTTTGCGGCGTGAGCGTCTGCAGCACGCGCTTGGCGGTGGCGGTCTCCACGGTCGATCCGAAACGGCTCGCCTCGATGAGCTTGACCACCAGTTCGGGCTGCCATTGCAGATCCCAGCTCTCGCGGAAGGTGCCGCGATTGCGCTGCTGGTCCGACGCACGGCGCCCCCAGTGGATGCCCAGCAGCCGCAAGCGGTGCAGCAGGTGGCTGCGCGCCAGATCGGTGTCCTTGCGCAGGTCGAGCGCGACGATCTTCGAGCCCGCCTCGGGCTTGAGACGCAGCGTCTTCTGCTGCTGCTCCAGATCGCGCTGCAGCGGCACCAGCGGCACATCGGCAGGCACGCTCCCGAGCACATCGCCCACCACCAGCGCATCGTGGATCAGCTTGAGCGGCGCGGATTCGCCCATGCAGACCACCGTGCGCACGGCCTCGTGCAGCTCGGGCAGGCCGGGCTCGGTCTGGCCGCGCAGCGCCGCAAGACCTTCGGCCAGGCGCGTGGCCTCGATGATGTGCGCGCTCGAACAATCGAGGTCATGGCCACGCAGCAACTGCGCCACGCGCGAGAGCCAGCCCGCTGCGCGGCTCGGCTGGATGAAGCGCGGCGATGGTTCGTGAGCGGCGGTGTTGTTGTCCGCTGCCGCATCGGTGCGCCACAGGTGCGCATACCAGCCCGGCGCATCCACGCCCGCGCCATAGCCACTGCCGCTCGCGAGGTTGCGATGCGTCCACGGCGCCCAGGTCGCCTGCACTTTGATTTTCGGGAGGCCCTTGAGCGTCGCGGCATCGGCCTTGGCCGTCACCTTCGTCGTCGATATCGCCGTCAGCGCGGGCACGTGCCACGCACCGCAGATCACTGCAATGCGCTGATGCCCGGCCTTCTGCGCCTCGCGCATGGTCTGGCGCATCGTGGCCTCGCGGCGCTCCTCGCGCAGCGCATAGGCCTCGCCGCGCAAGCTGTTGGGCAGCTCTTCGCGCAGTGCGGTCATCGCCTCGGCCACCGCATCGAACACCGCGCTGTCGCCCCCGCGCTCCTCGACCAGCCGATTCCACCAGGTCTCGCCATCGGCATAACCTGCGGCCTCGGCGAGCGCATCGAGCGGATCGCGTGCAAAGCGCTGGTCGGGGTGCGGCTGTTCGATCTCGATCTCGGCATCGATCACAACGGTCTCGTCATCCGCCGTTTCAGCGTCCTCATCGTCGCTCGATTCAGGCTCGCTCTCCGCCTGCTTCGCCAGTTCCTCGGCCTTGAGCTTGCGCGCCTCTTCGGCCTCCTTGTCGAGCGCCATTTCCGTGGCCTGCGGCAGGTCCATGAAGCGCACCGGCACGCCCTGCTTCACGGCCCATTGCAGGGCCACCCATTCGGGCGAAAACTCGGCCAACGGAAAGAACGACGCACGGCTCGGCTCGTCCTGACCATAGACCAGCATGGCAACCGGCGGGCGCAGATCCTCGCTTGCGACGGCGGGCAACAGCGCCTCGCATTCGGCCGGGCCTTCGATCAGCACGGCGTCGGGCTGCAGCGCTTCAAGCGCCTTGAGCAGGCTGCGTGCGCTGCCCGGCCCGTGGTGGCGAACGCCAAAGAAGTGCAATGCTGAATCCATGTTTCCCGTTCTTCTTCAATACATCAAATGGCGGATTGAACGCGACGACTCAGAGTCCGTAACGCTCTTCCATCGCCTCATGCCGCTCGGTCGGTTCGCCCGCGTCGCGTGCGAGTTCGGTCCAGCACAGCACCATGCCCTTGGTGATCGCCGCGAGTTTCGCGGAGATCACGCGCGGCGGCACATCGGCCGGTGCCGTCACCGCGAGATAGATGCCTGGCAGGCCGGCATCTTCATCATCCTCGTCATCTTCATCCGACTCGTCTTGCGTTTCGGAATCCACCACGCGGTAGCCATCGCTGCTGTACTGCCAAGTGCTCCATCCCTCGGCTTCGAGCGCATCGCGGATCACGCGGATCTGCTCCTCGCCCGGATGCACGCCATCCACCATGTAGCTCGGGCCGTGGCCGCCCTTTTCCAGCACATGCAGCGGTTCGCCATAAATGCGGACGTAGTGCTCCTGCTCGTCCTCGTTTTCCGGCGGTTGCTCGGCGAGGCTGGGCACAAACACCACCCAGTCATTCATGCCCTGATCCATGCCGCGCTGTGCGGGCTGCACGATGCGCGCCGTGGCGGGGCCTGTGCGGCGCGCCATCACGTCGCGCGTGCGGCCACTCTCGTCATGGCGCAGATAGATCAGGCCCCAGTCCTCTTCGAGCGGAGCATCCTCGGAATCGACGGCGTCGAGTTCCATCTCCAGCGCCATGGCCTGCTTGCGTACCTCGGCCCATTGCTGCGCGGCGGTCGCGGCGATCAGCAGGTCCCAGCGCTGACGTGCTTCGGGCTGCTCTTCGCTGTCCAGCACAACGCGGCGCTGCTCGACGGCCGTGTCGAAATCCTTGAGTTCCATCGCCGCATCGGCCCACATCCCCCGCGTGGCAACGGCGGCGGGATCGTGTGCGAGCACCTGCTCAATGAGTGGCCCAATCTGCGCAAAACGCGATTCGCGAAACGCCACGCGTGCGCGGTACCAGGCTGCCTGCGCGGGTAGCGTGGCCTCGATGCGCACGGCCTGTTCCTCTACCGCCGCATGATCCTCGGCCTTGAAGCACACCCCGAACCAGCGGTTCTGCAAGGCAATCGAATCCGGCGCGGCATCCACCATGGCGCGCAGACGGGCGCGCGCCAGATCGTGGCAGCCGAAGTTGGAGAGCGCTGTGGCCAGCGTCATCGCCACGTCTTCGTCCTGCGGCATCGCGCGGTGCGCCTGCTCCAGCCACTGGATCACGGCCTCGTTGTCGAGCCCGCTTGCCGCATCAGAGCCCAGCCATTCGAGCAGCTCTTCGGGCGGGCATGGCGCGGCAATGTCGCTCGCCTGCGCCACTGCATCACTCGCCTTGTCGAGCTTGGCGGCGGCGCCAAGATCCAGACGCAGCATCGGCAGATGTTCGCGCACACGGGCCACCGCGTTTTCCGCGAGCCAAGGCACGCGGCGCGCGAGCGACAGATCGACCTGCGCGAGCGCCATGTCAACCAGCACGCGGTGATTGCCCACGGTGTGCAGGTGCTCGATGGTGCTCCAGATCGAGTGACCGAGTGAGGGCGTGTTGAAGTCCGGCTGCACGCGCGCAATCGCGAGCGCGGCGCGGCACCACATCAGATAGTCCTCCAGCTCGATGTCGTCGAAGCCGGGCAGCAGCTCGATGGCGGCAGCCGCATCGCCCGCCATCGCCGTTGCGCGGGTGCGCAGGAACAAACGCGTTGCCTGCTCGCGGCGGTCGTCGTCATCCGAGTCCTCCTCGGATTCTTCGAGCAGCTTGAGCGCGGTCTGCGGCTCGCCGAGCGCCAACCACTGATCGACCTCGGTGCTCACGAACAGCGTGGTCACTTCCTCGCCCGCACGGCGCTGCTCGTCACGCTGCTGCTTCAGATAGAGCACGGCCTCGCGCGGCTGGCCCTGATCGTGCAGCGCGTTCGCGCGCTCAATGCTGATGCAGCCGAAGCATGACCAGCTCGGGTCGATGCGCGCCAGCGTCTCATCGCAGGCCGCGAGACGTTCCTCGGACCAGCCGGGGCCGTCAACATTCGCATAGGTCGCTACCAGATCCTGCGTGATGCACACGCTCTGCGGGCAGGCGTGGGTGCGTTCCTGGTGCGCGCTTTCATACGATGCGACCACCTCGCCGAGCTGCGTCTCGCCATGGTGGCGCGCGATGCGCGAGGCGTTGAGCCAGTGCTTGAAATAGATGTCGAGCCACGGAATTTCAAAGCTGCGCGCGGCCGCCAGTGCCTCGGGCACCAGCGCCTCGACGAGCGCATGGTTGCCGCGATACTGCTGATACGGCACGTCGTGGATCAGATAGGCAAGGCGCTGCTGGCCCTGCTCCTCCAGCTGTTCGGCGAGATCGTTGACCCAGGCAAAACTGTCCATGTGGCTTGCTCCTGAAGGTGGCTTCTGGTTGGTTTGTCGCTGGTTTGCGAGGTTCAGTTCTGCGCGGTCGGCGCGCACAGCGCCGCCACCGCACCGTTGAAATCATTGAGCAGATCGACGAGCGGCGGCTGGCCTTCAAGTTCTTCGCCGCCGGGTGCCATGATGACCTTGAAGCTGCGCAGCAACGCCACCGCATGCGCGGGCAAGACACGGCCCTCGCGATGGCTTTGCAGCAGTGCCTGAATGGCGGGGTTGTCGAGGTTGATGTAGAGCCGTGCGGCCACGCTCGCGTCGATGCGCTTGGTGAACGCGCGCGCCAGACTCAGCGCCGCGCCCGCCATGCGCTTGCTCGCGTCATCGGCCTCCAGCCGCGCCTTGAGCTGGGCCTCGCGGTCAGGCACGGCGATCAGCGGCAGTTCGGGCGAGACGAAGCGTGCGGGCACCACCAGCTCGCCCCAAGCCAGCTGCGTGCGCAGCCAGGCGATCTCGCTCTTGGGCAGATCCGCCGCGCGGAACATGCGCGCATTGCCGGTGGCCGTGCCGATCTCCACCAGCAGCACGCCACGGTCGCGCACGTATTCGCGCAGAAAACCCGCCACCGCGTAGCGATCACCACGTGCGACCGGCACCTGCAGCGCGCGGAACAGCACGTCTTCGAAACCGCCGCTCTGCCCCAGGCTCAGGTGAATGCGCCCATCGCGGATCAGGCTGCGCACCGGCAGATCGCCCTGACTCGTGGAGATGCGCACGGCGTCCTGCAGCATCGCGAACAGCTCGTCCTCGCAGAGTGCCGCGCCGAGCAACGCCTCGTTGTGGCGCGTGAGCAGTCGGCTCCACGCGGGCGCCTGTTCCTGCGCAAGGCTCGCAAGCCCCTTGATCAACGCGCTCTTGAGATGCGCGCGCACCGCCGTGTAGGCGTCGTCGCGCTGCAAATCCTCGCGGCTTGCGGTGGGCGTGAGCGCGTTCGATTCGATCACGCCGCCGATGAAGCCCGCCCACACGGGAATCAGGTCGCGCGCCTCGTCGTCGAGCAGCATGCCGCGCACGTAGACGCTCAGATGGCGGTTGTCGCTGGTGCCGTAGGTCGCACCGTCCTGCACCCACAGCAGGCCGCGCGCATCGCTGTCGCCCTCGGGCTCGATGGCGATCACGCAGATCGGCTCGAAGTGGCGCTCCATGCGCGTCGCAAACGCCATGCGCTGGCGCTGCAGCACGGCGGGGTGAACGACCACGCCGTCGTGCGTGGCGCGCCACGGCGGCGGCTCGGCGTTCACGCATTCATCGTCAAACCACAACGGCTCGCGCAGCAGCGCGCAGTAGCGCCCCAGCACCTTCTTAAGCACGCCGGCCGAGCACAGATGGTTGAAGTCGTTGCGCATCGCCAGATGGATCTCGGTGCCAACCGGCCGCGCGTCAATCGGTTGCACGGCATAGCGCCGCCCGTCCGTCGAGAGATACCGCCAGCCTTCGCCGGTCGACTGGTACGAGGTGGTGTTCACCAGCACCTGCTCGGCCACGACGAAGGCCGAGAGAAAGCCAAGGCCGAACAGCCCGATCAGCTCCTCGCTGCCTTCCTTGCCTGTCGCGCGCAACTGGCGCGTGTAGCCGTTGCCCAGCGTCGCGAGAAAGCGGTGCAGTTCCTGCTCGGTCAGGCCCGATCCGTTGTCGCGGATGATGAGGGTCTGCGCGGCATCGTCGGCGATCACATCGATGCGGCCCGGCTCGGTGAAGCCCGGGTCCTCGAGCCTGCGGCGCGAGATCGAATCGTGCGCGTTCTGGATCAGCTCGCGGATCGCGACGACCGGCGTCGAGTACAGGTGCTTGGCGAGCACGTCGAACAGGCCGTCCAGATGCACCTGCGTAGTCTGCAAGGCCGGGGCCGATGGTGGTGTCGCGTCGTCGCCGGGATCGCGGCTGCTGTGGTCGTTCATGCGGCTCTCACGTGTCAGATTTGCTCTCGGCAGGCGCGATAGAGGTCTTTCCAGTCCGTGCGCTCTTTCACCACGGTTTCAAGGTATTCCTTCCACACCACCGTGTCCTGCACCGGGTCCTTGATGACCGCGCCGAGCAGACTCGATGCCACGTCCGCCGCGCGCAGCACGCCGTCGCCGAAGTGCCCGGCCAGCGCCATGCCGCTGTTGATCACCGAGATCGCCTCGGCCGTGGACAGCGTGGACGTGGGCGACTTGATGCGCACGCTCTTGCCGTCTTCGGTCTGGCCACTGCGCAGTTCGCGGAAGATCTGCACCACGCGCTTGATTTCCTCGAGCGCCGGTGGCTCGGCCGGCAGCGCCAGCGCACGGCCCATTTCGCCGACGCGCTTCATCACGATCTGCACCTCATCGGCCTCGCTCGACGGCACCGGCAGCACCACCGTGTTGAAGCGACGCTTGAGCGCGCTGGACAGCTCGTTCACGCCCTTGTCGCGGTTGTTGGCCGTGGCGATCACCGAGAAGCCCTGCACCGCCTGCACTTCGCTTTCAAGTTCGGGCACGGGCAGCGTCTTTTCGGAGAGCACGGTGATCAGCGTGTCCTGCACATCGGCGGGAATGCGGGTGAGTTCTTCGATACGCGCGATCTTGCCGCGCTTCATCGCGTTGACCATCGGGCTCGGAATCAGCGCCTTTTCCGAAGGGCCGTGCGCAAGCAACTGGGCGTAGTTCCAGCCATAACGCAGTTGCTCTTCGCTCGTGCCCGCCGTGCCCTGCACGAGCAGCGTGGAATCACCGCTCACGGCGGCGGCCAGATGCTCCGACACCCACGATTTCGCGGTACCCGGCACGCCGTAGAGCAGAAGCGCGCGGTCGGTCGCGAGCGTGGTCACCGCGATCTCCATGAGGCGCGCATTGCCGATGTACTTGGGCGAAATCTCCACCCCGTTCTTGAGCGTGCAGCCCATCAGGTACTGCAGCACCGCCCAGGGCGAGAGCTTCCAGTTGGGTGGACGCGCACGGTCATCGACCTGCGACAGCGCGTCCAGCTCGTGCGCGAATTGTTGCTCTGCATGTTGGCGAAGAACCTGGCTCATGGTGTGAAGCTCTCTGTTGGCAAGAAGGAGGAAAAAATCAGGATGACGCGGCCACGCTGGCACGCGCCAGCGTCTGGCGGATGTCCGCGATGCGGCGCACGTGCTGCCATTGCTCGTCGATGTTGTTCTGGTTGGCGTCCGCGCTGCTGACCTTGTCGATCACGGCCAGCAGCTCGGGCAGAGCCGCCGGGTCGAGCCACAGCGCCGCGCTCGCGAGCGCCTGCGACATGTCGTGGCGCACGCTCCAATTCGCACTCGCACTGTCCGCCGCCAGCGCCTGCTGCGACAGCGCAGCGACGATTTGCGCCGACAATTGCGGCGAGAGCTGCTCGCCGGGCTCCATCAGCTCGCCAATGCGGATCAGCACGATCACCAGCCTCGGCGCGGCTTTGACGCGGGTGCTCCAGTAGGCCTCGCGCTCGGACAACGGCATGGCGGTCAGCAGGGAATTGAGGCTCTGAAGCGCGAGGCGATTTTCCTGCATCGATGTCAAAAGCCCCAGCCACTCGCGGCTCGGCGCGCGCGCGGCAGCCTCTAGCAGGCCATCCCACAGCGAGCGCTTCCATTCGGTCTTGCCCGCCCACACGAACAGCGCCTCGGGCGTCATACCGAGATGCGCGAGCCACCACGCGGGCGGCGTCATGCGCACGAGCTGGTAGAGCCACCAGGCGCGCTCTCCGCCCTTGAAAAATCCATTCACCTTGATGGCGATGCCATCGCGCGGCCAGTCGGCGTTTTCCTTTTCGGGCGGCTCGATGGTCCAGTTGCCACCATCTCCGTCGCGCTTGAGCAGCAGCGTGATCCACGCGATCACGCGCTGCGAATGTGCGCTTTCGGGCAACGTCGACAATAACTCTGCCGCGAGCTGTTTGACGTCGCCGCTGCGGTCGGTGAGCAGGCGCTCGAGCAACGGCTCGTCGTCCATGGAAAGCTTGGCGCTCAGCACCTCAAGCATCGCCAGACGCTCCTTGGCGTTGAGCTCTTTGATCGCGGCCTCGAAGCGCTCGCGTGCGGCGCGCGGATCGCTTTCGCGCTCGCTGCGCAGCACGGCCACACGCTGCTCGAAGCTGCCTTCGCTCCACAGCTGTTCGGCATCGGCCTGCTGATCGGTGCCCGCTGCATATTTCCATGCGGGATTGAGCTGCGCCAGCCACAGGCCGCACGCGCCCAGCACGCCGAGCAGATCGGCACGCAGCGCCGAGTTGCGAGCCCCTGCGTCAAGCGCCGTCGGCAGCGTCTGCTGCGGCAGCCGCATGCCAGCGCGCGCGAGCACATGCCAGCTCTGGCGGATCAGGCTTTCGGGCCCGTCTCGCAGCGCGGCGTTGAGCGCGCGGATCACGGCCTCGTCGCTCGGCATGGTCTGTACATCGTCAGGCGCGGCGGACAGCGCCAGCGGCGGGTCGATGGCCGCAGGCACATGGCCCGCGCGCTGCCACAGAGCCGCAGCGCCCGCCGCTCGCAACACCTTGATCGAGCCCGCATGTGCGTCGTCCGCCAGCGGCAGCGTGGCATTCGCATCGCGCATCAACGCCTGCACCGCACTCGGCCATTGCGCATCATCGAGCGCGTCCATGCGCTGGGTGCCAACCAGCGCCTGCTGCATCAGCCCCTGCCACACTGGAGAATTCATGAGACTGCCACTCATTGCATCTCTCCCGACAGCGCCCAGATGGGCTGCACCTTATCGGTATCCGCCACATCCCACGCGCTGAGCAAACGCCAGCGCTCGTCGCTCCACTCGCCCATCGCCAGCACCGGATGACCACCGCTGGCCGCAAGCAGGCTCCACGCCTGCTCGTCGGGCAAAGCGAGCTGCAACACGCGCTGCGCATTGTCGTCGCCCTCCGTGATCACCGCCTGCCAGCCCGCGCCCTCGGCGCGATGCAGACGCACGCCCTGCAGCATCAACGGCTGCAGCGGTTGGAACGGATTGCCCGCCAGCCGCTCGGCAAGGTCTCGCCAACTCCGCTGCGCCTGGCTGTGCGCGAGCAGCGACGGCGAGGCGTCACTCTGCGGATCGAGCAGGCTGCTCGCATCCGCAGCGATGGCACGCATCGGCGCACCACCCGGATAGAAATGCAGATTCGCCGCGTAACTGCGCCCCACCAGCCATGCACGCTCGTAGCCACGGCCACCGTGCGCGTAGTCCTGCAGCAAGGCGATGCGCCGCGTCTGCTCGCCAAACAGCCACATGCGCCGCTCGACGAGTCGGCCCTGGCCCTCGATCTGGTAGCCGCCCAGCACCCGCCAGGTATCGGCCACGGCGGGCGAGGTGGCCAACATTTCGGCCTTGTCCTGATTGAAGCCGAGCGCGCCCATCACATCGCCCCGCATCGCGGGCGGCAGTTGCTCGCGGCGCGCGGCGGCGTCGAGCAGCAATTGCCATTGACCCAGATGCGCGAGCAGCACGGCCGGCCAATCGTCGCGCGCGCTCGCCACTTCGTGCAGCTGCGTGACGCGTGCGGCCATGCCGGGCGCCTGCGCATCCACAAGTCGCGCGGCCATGTTCTGCCATGCCTGATGGGTGCTTGAATCATCGAGCTGCTGCGAGGCCAGGCCTTGGCGCAGCATGTCCTGCATCCACAGCGAGAGTTCGGCGAGGCCGCCTTCCACGCGGCTCCAGCGCTTGGACTCACGCTTGGCCGCAGCTTCGGGATCGGGCGGTGCAGCGGCCACGGCGGCGGCCTTGGCTTCCTTCTTGTCAGCGCGGTCGCGGCGCGAGTCGATCCATTCGCTGACCCATGGCGGGCGCGCGTCTGCTACGGCCACCTGCCCCGCCGTGCGCAACAGGAGCAGCGCGAGACCATGCTTGCAGGGAAACTTGCGGCTCGGGCAACTGCATTTAAACGACGGGCCGCTCAGATCGACCTGCGTCTGATAGGGCTTGCTGCCGCTGCCTTGGCATTCACCCCAGACTGCAGCATCATCGCTGCCGAGGGTCGGCCATTTACCGGGAGATTTCAGGCCCTGAGCAGCCTTGGTTGAGGAAGCGTCCGGGGAGAGCCCCAACACTTCTGCTTCGCTGGTTAGCACGTGCAGCCTTCTCCATCCCGCCAGTAATTGCGAGCAAATATTAGTCTTGCCGGATTTATACCAAAGTCCCGATGTCACTCTTGAGAAGCCTGCAGGCACTTTGTGAACATGTGCATCCATGGGGACCGACTGCATTCAGGGAAGACGCCAGTAGCGCGCCAAGTGAGGCCGCAGACAATCACCGCCATGCTCTCTCCCAGCCAAGTCATCGTCATCGCCACGCCGGTATTCTTTCTGTTGATCGCCATCGAATGGCTGGTCAGCATGCGCCGCAGGCAGTATCCTTACCGACTGGCCGATGCGTACAGCTCGATGAGCCTGGGACTCCTGAGCCAGACCAGCGCGGTCTTCACCAAGCTGCTCACCGTGGGTATCTATACCGCCGTGTTCGAGCATGTGGCGCTGATGCGCAACGACGCCTTCTGGCTCAGCCTGCCCGGCTGGTTGATCGCGCTTGTGCTCTACGATTTTCTCTACTACTGGAACCACCGCATGGGCCACGAGGTGGGCGTGCTCTGGGCCGCGCATGTGGTGCATCACCAAAGCCAGCAGTACAACCTGTCCACCGCCCTGCGCCAGCCGAGCAGCTACGCACTGCTGTCGTGGCTGTTCTATCTGCCGATGGCCTTGCTCGGCGTGCCGCCGCTGGTGTTCGTCGTCGTGGGCCTCATCGATCTGCTCTACCAATTCTGGGTACATACCGAACAGGTGCGCCGCCTTGGCTGGTTCGACCGCTGGTTCTGTGCACCCAGCAACCATCGCGTGCACCATGCCGTCAATGACCAGTACATCGACAAAAACTACGGCGGCATCCTCATCATCTGGGACCGGCTCTTCGGCACCTTCAAGCAAGAAGACGACCGCGAGCCCTGCGTCTACGGCACGCGCGGCCTGCTCCGCAGTTGGGACCCACTCTGGGCCAATGCCTCGGTCTACAGCCAGCTCGCGCAGGACAGCTGGCACGCACGCAGCTTCGGTGACAAGCTGCGCGTCTGGCTCAAGCCGCCGGGCTGGCGCCCTGCTGATGTGGCTGCGCGCTTTCCCAAACCCGCCTTCGTGCTCGATGAGCACCGCGCGCTGTTCGAGCCGCCGCTCAGCGGCGCGGCCAAAGGCTTTTCCACACTGCAGTTCTTTGCGCTGATCGCCGGGGCCGCGTTGTTCCTCTGGAACGCCGATCAGGCTCCGCTCGCGCACAACCTCATCTGGTTCGCCACCATTGGCATCGCGCAGTGGGTACTCGGTGCCGTGCTGCAGGGCCGCATCAGCGTGTGGCTTGCGCTGATGCTCGATGCGGGCGTGCTCGCCGCAGCCACCGGCGCGCTCGGTCTCACCGAATGGCACATGGTCTTCAAGCCCACCGCCATGCTGCTGGCCTGTGGGCAAGTTCTCAGTGCTCAGCGCATCGCACCCGTGGACAAGGCGGGCAACACCCGCCCGTACTCGCTGCGCTGGCTGCTGGTGGCACTGCAATGGTCGTTCATTGGCGACGTGTGCCTGATGTTCAGTGCGCCCGCCATGTTCATGCCCGGCCTCGTGAGCTTTCTGCTCGCGCACCTGTGCTACATCGTAGTGATGAAACCTGGCATGCCCTGGTTCGCCGACCGCCGCGCGCTCGCCATCACGCTGCTGCTCGGCGCCGGCATGTATGCCGTCCTCTGGATGGGCGGACTGCCCGCCGAGCTGCGCATTCCCGTTGCCATCTATGTCAGCGTGATCGCCCTGATGGCAGCGCAGGCATGGGGCCGCTGGCGGGTCATGCAGTCGTTCAACGCGTTGCTCGTGGCACTCGGCGCAAGCCTGTTCATGCTGAGCGACGCCATCCTCGCTCTGGACCGGTTCGTGCAGCCCGTGCCCTATGCGATCTTCTGGGTGCTGATGGCCTATTTCGGCGCGCAGGCGCTGATCGTCTGGGGCCTGACCGGAAAGCCGGCCTCAGTCCGTCAACCGTAGAAACCCGGAAAAAGATTGACCGATATATCACTGGCAGACGATAATGGAGGAATTGCAATTTCAGGAGTCCCCACGTGGACAGTGCCAGTTCAACCAGTGATTTATCGCTCGCCGCAATGGCAGCGTTGCTGGCCGACTGACTGGACTCCCTGCTTGAACGGGAGCCGGTCATCGGCACCAGAACCGTTCATGCATTGCGGCGCGACGTGCGCACGCCTCGGGCTCGACATGCTTGTCGGCCTCTCCTGCGCTCACCTCATAGATCATTGAAACACTTCGGAATCGATCGACGCCGGAGCGTTTGACGCGTACCGTTTCTGCGTGGCCACTCTTGCTTCACCGAAGGAGAACGCCATGAAGACCTTTTTCTTTCGCTCCGCTCGCATGACGCCTCGGAGCCGCAACTGCGCCGCTGAGGTGAGCAGCGCTGCTGCATCGACCGCATCGCCCAAGCCGCTGCAGGAGCAACTGCGCGAGCTCGACACGCTTACCGGTTGGCCCACGCACCGCATCCGCAGCTTCCTTGTGACGCAGTCGCGCGGCGCACGCTGACGCGGCGACGCTTCACGGCAAGCCCTCCCATCCCCCCATTCCACAAGGAGCAGATATGGACCCCGACCCGTCCCGATCTTGCAGCGCCGGCATGACCCATTCACGGGTGATGCTGGCCGGCACGGCTTGCTGCTCCACCGTGGTGTTTGTCCCGGCAGTGCAGCGCCGCGCCTTTGTCGATCCCCTTGTTGATCACAGAATCCGCACCGAATTCAAGGCGGCGCCTGCGTAGTTGAATGACGCGCGGCGCGGCTCCTTTCATTCAGTGCGGATCGAAAGGAGCCTCCCATGCAACGCCAGAACACCTTGCGCGTGGATGATCACGCGACCACGACCACCACCGCACGCACCGAACGCATCGTCACCATGCGCGCCCGCGCCTTGTTTGCAGCGCTCAGCAACCAGCGCCCCGATCTGCTGCAGCAACTGCTTGCGCATCTGGGCAACAGAACATTTGCCGAAACCCTTGGTACGCTGTCCGCACAGGAGCAGGTCGCTGCGCTGCGGATGCTCAGCTCTGAACGCCGCGCAGCCGTCTTTCGCGAGCTCTCGCAGCCCCAACGCGAAATCTGGCACCAAGCCAGCCAGCGCGAGATGCGCGCCAGCCGCTCGCTGCTGGTTCGCTGCAGGCAACTGCTGCGTGCGCCGCTAACCGCTATCGCCGCCATGGCAAGCAAGACCAAGAACGCCTGAACGGTACGGGAGCAAGACATGCAGATCCTCAACAATCTGTTTCGCGCCTTCGTGCGCCGTCGCCGCTTGGGCGGCCTTTTTCGTCGCCGCGCCATCCCCACGGGCCACAGCGCAAATCAGGCCCGCTCGGTGCCACCCGAGCTCACGCGCAATCTGTTGCTGGCCTCGCGTAACGATGCGCGGGCCACGCTCGCGCGGCTGAACTCCAGCGAGGACGGCCTCTACGACGAGGGTGCCGAGGCGCTGCTCGCCCAACTCGGCCCCAACGAGGTCGAGCACGAACAGCCGTTGTCACCGCTGCAGCATCTGTGGCAGTGCTACAAGAACCCATTCAACCTGCTGCTCACGCTGCTGGCGGTGGTGTCCTACGTCACCGAAGACGTGAAGGCCACCATCGTCATCGGCAGCATGGTGGTGCTTTCCACGCTGTTGCGGTTCGTGCAAGAAGGCCGCTCCAACCGCGCCGCCGCGCGTCTGCAGGCGCTGGTGAGCAACAAGGCGACCGTGCTGCGACGCGTGGATGGCGTTCATGAGGAGCGGCAAAGCAGCGGCTTCGGCGCACATGCCCAGCAGCGCGAAGTACCGCTGCGCGAACTGATGCCCGGAGACATCATCATGCTGTCGGCGGGTGACATGATTCCCGCCGATTGCCGCGTGCTCAGCGCCAAGGACCTGTTCGTGAGCCAGGCCGCGATGACCGGCGAATCGCTGCCCGTCGAAAAGCAGCCAGAAGCGGCCACGTCCGTCGATGCAGGCTCGGTACTGGATGCGACCAACCTGCTGTTCATGGGCACCAACGTGGTGTCCGGCTCGGCGCTGGCCGCCGTGCTGGCTACTGGCAATCGCACCTACTTCGGCACCATCGCCACGCGCGTGACAAGCACCGACCGCGCACCCACAGCGTTTGAAAATGGCGTGAACAGCGTGAGCTGGTTGCTGATCCGCTTTGCCGCGATCATGGTGCCCATTGTGTTGCTGCTCAACGGCTTCACCAAAGGCGACTGGACCGAGGCATTTCTGTTCGCCCTCTCTGTAGCGGTTGGCCTCACGCCCGAGATGCTGCCGATGATCGTGACCTCCACGCTCGCCAAGGGCGCGGTGTCGCTCTCGCGCCAAAAAGTGGTGGTCAAGCGACTCGATGCGATCCAGAACTTCGGCGCAATGGATGTGCTGTGCACCGACAAGACCGGCACGCTCACGCAGGACAGAATTGCGCTGGAACGCCACACCGACGTGATGGGCCACGACAGCGACGAGGTGCTGCAGTTCGCCTACCTGAACAGCTACTACCAGACCGGCCTGAAGAACCTGCTCGACCGCGCTGTGCTCGAACATGTGGAGCTGCACACCGCCATGCGAGTGACCGAGGACTATCGCAAGGTCGACGAGATTCCGTTTGATTTTCAGCGCCGCCGCATGTCCGTCGTGGTAGCCGAGCGCGATCATCACCACGAACTCATCTGCAAGGGCGCGCTTGAGGAAATTTTGCAATGCTGCACGCAGATGCGTGACGGCGATGCGCTGCTGCCGCTCACGCCCGAGCGCATCACGCAGGTGCTCGAAGTCACGCAACAACTCAACGCCGAAGGCCTGCGCGTGGTGGCCGTGGCGATGAAGGAGGTGCCACCTGGCAAGACACAGTACGGCATTCCCGATGAATGCGATCTCACGCTGATAGGCTATGTGGCGTTTCTCGATCCGCCGAAGGAGACGGCCGCTAGCGCCATCAAGGCGCTGCACGAGCATGGCGTGGTGGTGAAGGTGCTCACCGGCGACAGTGAACTCGTCGCGCGCAAGGTCTGCCGCGACGTGGGTCTGTCGGTGGATCAGGTGCTGCTCGGCAACGATGTCGAGGCCATGGACGAGCCCACACTGCGCGACGCCGTGGAACGCTACACGCTGTTCGCCAAGCTCGCGCCTCTGCACAAGGAGCGCATCGTGCGCGCGCTGCGTGCCAACGGCCACATCACCGGCTTCATGGGCGACGGCATCAACGACGCCCCGGCGCTGCGCGCCGCCGATATCGGCATCAGCGTGGACAGCGCGGTCGACATCGCCAAGGAAGCCGCCGACATCATCCTGCTAGAGAAGAGCCTGATGGTGCTGGAGCAAGGCGTGGTCGAAGGCCGCCGCACGTTCAGCAACATGCTGAAGTACATCCGCATGACCGCCAGCTCCAACTTCGGCAACGTGTTCTCGGTGCTGATCGCCTCGGCGTTCATCCCATTTTTGCCGATGCTGCCCATGCAGCTCTTGATGCAAAACCTGCTCTACGACATCTCGCAGATCGCCATCCCGTTCGACAACGTGGACGACGAACTCGTGAAGAAACCGCTGCGCTGGAACCCTCAGGATATCGGCCGCTTCATGGTGTTCTTCGGCCCGATCAGTTCGCTGTTCGACGTGATCACCTTCGTGCTGATGTGGTTCGTCTTTCACGCCAACACACCCGATAAGCAAGCGCTGTTCCAGTCCGGCTGGTTCGTCGTCGGTCTGCTCACTCAGACGCTGATCGTCCACATGATCCGCACGCCGAAGATCCCGTTCATCCAGAGCCGCGCCTCCTGGCCACTCTTGCTGATGACGGGCGTCGTGATGGCGGCTGGCATCTTTCTGCCCATGGGACCGCTGGCCAGCTACTTCAAGATGCAGGCACTGCCCGCCAGCTACTTCCCTTGGCTCGTTGTCATATTGCTCTGTTACGCTGTCGTGACGACACTGCTCAAGCGCGTGTACATCCGGCGCTACGGCTGGCAATAACGGCGACAACGACTACAACAACACCAGGACCGCGCATCGCATGCAAGCCCTCCACAACCTCAACGCGGAAGCGGCGCTCAACACGCTGGTCAGCCTGTTCTTCGCCTTCGTCTTCGGCAGCGCCATCGGCCTCGAACGCCAGATCCGACAACGCACGGCGGGCCTGCGCACCAACACGCTGGTGGCAGTCGGTGCGGCCGTGTTCGTCGACTTGGCGATGCGCCTTGGCGGCGCAGACGGCGCCACCCGCGTGATCGCCTACGTGGTCTCCGGCGTGGGCTTTCTCGGCGCCGGATCGATCATGAAAGAAGGCGCCAACGTCACCGGCCTGAACACCGCAGCCACGCTCTGGGGCTCGGCCGCAGTGGGTGCCTGCTGCGGCTCGAGCATGATCCTCGAAGCCTTCATGGCGACCTTGTTCGTGCTCGCCTCCAACACACTGCTGCGCCCGGTGGTCAACACCATCAACCGCCGACCGGTGAACGAGGAAGCGGGCGAGGCGATCTACTACGTCTATGCGATCTGCAGCAGCAGCGTGCAGGCGGCGGTGCGCGAACGGATGCTCGCGCTGCTCGATGCTGCGAACTACCCGGCGCGCTCGGTGGAGAAGCATGCGTTCGGCCCGAACGATACGGAGATCGAGATCGTGCTGCATGCCACTTCGGTGGATGCGGATGAGCTGGATGGGGTGGTCAAGCAGATTGAGGCGTTGCCTGGAGTTTTGCAGGCGTTCTGGAATTCCAGTACGGAGAAGTAGGGTTCGGCGGCCTCTGTTGCGGCTCGCCGGTCTTTTCCGTTTATTTCTTTGGCGCCTGTCGGGGTGCTGCTTACGGAGGCCGGGACTGCCCCCGGCGGGGCAATCACTTTTTGCTTGCGCGCAAAAGGTAACTCCGCCGCCGGGCGGAACTCCCGGCCTCCGTAAACAACCACCCAGCAGAAGCAAAAGAATCCAAAGAAAACCCCGAGGCTCTCAGAGCCTCAAAACAACCCACCCACCCCACTGGGCGCCGCAACCCCCAGATGCCGAAACGCCGCAGCCGTAGCCACCCGCCCGCGCGGCGTCCTCTGCAGATACCCCTGCTGAATCAGATAAGGCTCGATCACATCCTCGATCGTCCCACTCTCCTCGCCGATGCTCGCGGCAATATTGTCCAGCCCCACAGGCCCGCCATCAAAGCGATGAATCACCGCTTCCAGCAGCTTCCTGTCCATCACATCGAAGCCTTGCGGATCGACGTCGAGCATGGTCAGCGCGCGCTGTGCGATGTCCAGCGTGATGCGGCCGTCGCCCTTCACGTCCGCGTAGTCGCGCACACGGCGCAGCAAACGGTTGGCGATGCGGGGGGTGCCGCGCGAGCGACGGGCGATTTCAAAACCGCCTTGCTCGTCAATCGGCACGTCCAGCAAACCGGCGCTGCGGCGCACGATCAGTGCCAGCTCTTCCGGCGTGTAGAACTCCAGGCGTGCGACGATGCCGAAGCGGTCGCGCAGCGGGTTGGTCAGCATGCCTGCGCGCGTGGTGGCGCCGACCAGCGTGAAGGGTTGCAGATCGAGCTTGATCGAGCGGGCCGCCGGGCCTTCGCCGATCATGATGTCGATCTGGTAATCCTCGAGCGCGGGGTACAGAATTTCCTCGACGACCGGCGACAGGCGGTGGATTTCGTCGATGAAGAGCACGTCGTTGCGTTCCAGATTGGTCAGCAGCGCGGCGAGGTCCTTGGGTTTTTCGAGCACCGGGCCCGAGGTCTGGCGCAGGTTCACGCCGAGCTCGGCAGCGATGATGTGGGAAAGCGTCGTCTTGCCCAGACCCGGCGGGCCGAACAGCAGCACATGGTCTAGCGCTTCCGAGCGCTTTCGGGCCGCGCCGATGAAGATTTCGAGCTGCTCGCGCGCCTTGGCCTGGCCGACGTATTCTTGCAGCAGCTTCGGGCGCAGCGCGCGTTCAAGGGCATCTTCCTGCGGGGATGCGGGCGCGGCGGAAACCACGCGCTGCTGGGGTGGAATGGGAGCGAAATCGTCGGTGTGGATGGTCATGCGGGCATCAGGAAAAACGGCCTCGGCGCAAAGTTCGCGAAGCCGTGACTCACATTATCCCTTGATGCCCTTTTCCGCCAATCGGCGCGCATAGGCCGCGAGGATCAATCGTTCGGAGTGCACCAGATAGTTGTTGAGCGACTGCGACGCCTCCACGGGTTTGCCGGACTCGAACAGCGCAAGAATCTGCTGGTTCATGTCCACATAGGGGGCATGCAGAAAGTGCGGGTCCTGCATCAGGCCAAAGGCCACGCGCAGTTCAGCGAGCAGGTGCGAGAACATCACGTTCAGACGCTCGCTGTCGGCCAACTCGACCACCGCCTTGTGAAACGCCATGTTGGCCGTGCCCACACCCAGCCAGTCTTCTTCAGCTCGACTGGCCTGGGCCTTCTGCACGGCCTCACGCATGTGCTCGCGCGCCGGGTGCATGGGATAGCCCTGGGCCAGTGCCTGACACTCGATCATGCGGCGCACACGGTAGATATCGATGATCGACGCCATGCTCGGCACCACGACCGAGACGCCTTTGTTCGGCTCGTGCGACAGCAAGCCTTCCTTGGTCAGCACACGAAACGCCTCGCGCACCGTGCTGCGGGAGATCTCGAGGCTCTCGCACAACGCAGCCTCCGAGAGGCGCTGGCCCGGCGCCCACTCCCCCAGGATGAGCCGCTCGCGCAACAGCTCTGCGATGCGATCGGTGAGGTTCTGAGCGTCTGTGGTGCGGGACATGTCCTGAGGCTTCTTGTTCAGTGATTTCCGCAGTGTATCCATGCCACTCCCTTCACATAGTGATCCCACGGGAAAGCCAAAAAAGCGACGTACCTCGGGAAGAACCCGCTCGAAGTTACAAATAGTAGGGGTTTCACCTATGCCGATTGGTGCATTGTCTTATGAAAATACTGCATTGTCAGACAATTGATTTTTGCTTGTAAAACAAAGCTCATGAAAACGACTGTCATTGCAGACTGAATTTCCGGGTTTTCTCTCCGTACCACCTGACAAACAGCCCGAAACCCCTTTCTACCATCCGTGGTTCCGGCTCGATTCAGCCCATTTCACCCGTCGCCGTCATTAGAAGGAAACAACATGCCAACCGACGTCAATCTCTGGCCGCTCATAGGCGTGGCCATCATCATTGCGGGCTTCGTGCTGCGCTTCAATCCGATGCTGGTCGTGATCGTCACCGCCATCGGAACAGCGCTCGCCGCAGGCTTTCCGATCGAAAAGGTGCTGACCACCATTGGCACCGGCTTCGTGAAGACCCGCAATCTGCCACTCATCATCCTGTTGCCGCTGGCCATCATCGGCCTGCTCGAGCGCCACGGCCTGCGCCAACATGCGCAGCGCTGGATCTCCAACATCAAGTCAGCCACCGCCGGGCGCTTGTTCATCGTCTATCTGGCCGCTCGCCAGTTGACCGCCGCCGTCGGCCTGACCAGCCTCGGCGGTCATCCACAGATGGTGCGTCCGCTGCTCGCCCCGATGGCGGAAGGCGCCACCGAAAACCGCTACGGCAAGCTCTCGCAGAAGGTGCGCGACAAGCTGCGCGCATTCTCGGCCGCCACGGACAACGTGGGTCTGTTCTTCGGTGAAGACATCTTCGTGGCGTTCGGCGCCATCGTGCTGATGGCCACCTTCCTCAAGGAAGCAGGCATCGACGTCGAGCCGATCCACATCGCACTCTGGGGCATTCCCACCGCCATCTGCGCCTTCCTGATCCACGCAATCCGCCTGTACCGCCTCGACCATTCCCTGGCCAAGGAAATCGCCGCTGAATCTGCAGCTTCGTCCAACCCAGCCAAGTGAGCACGAACATGACGCTGACGATTCAACACCTCTACTACCTGATCGGCTTCATCCTGGCCGTCACGGCGCTGCTCACGGTTCGCGATGCGACCAATCCGCGCCGCTTCTCCAGCGCCGCTTTCTGGGCGATCTATGCAGTCGTGTTCCTCGCGGGCGACGTGATTCCGCCCATGTGGATTGGCCTGATGGCCGTGATCATGGCCGTGATCGCGGGCTTTGGCGGCGTCGCAGGTGGCAAACACCAGCCGCGCACTGATGCGCAATATCTGGAAAGCGCCAAGCGCCTAGGCAACAAACTCTTCGTGCCAGCCCTCGCGATTCCGCTGATCACCATGATCGGTACGCTGTCGGCCAAACACCTCATCATCGGCGGCACACCGCTGCTCGACCCCAAGAACACCACGCTGGTGAGCCTGGGCGTAGGCTGCGTGGTGGCACTGGCTCTGGCCTGCTGGATGACACGCGAAACGCCCGTGCAGGGCATGCGCGAATCCTGGCGCCTCACCGACGCGCTCGGCTGGGCGCTGGTATTGCCGCAGATGCTGGGCATGCTCGGCCTCGTGTTCTCGGACGCGGGCGTGGGCAAGGCCGTGGCCTATGTGACGACCACCTACATCAACATGGACATCAGGTTCATCGCCGTCGCGGTCTATGTCATCGGCATGGCGCTGTTCACCGTCATCATGGGCAATGGCTTCGCCGCTTTCCCGGTGATGACCGGTGGCGTGGGCGTGCCGGTGCTGGTGCACCACTTCGGTGGCGACCCGGCCGTGATGGCCGCCGTGGGCATGCTCTCGGGCTACTGCGGCACACTGATGACGCCGATGGCCGCGAACTTCAACCTCGTGCCCGCAGCGCTGCTGGAAATCGACAAGAACGCGGTGATCAAGGCGCAGATTCCCACAGCGCTCTTGCTTCTGGCCGCCAATGTGTTCATCCTGTATTTCCTGATGTTCCGCTGAACGTTAGATAGAGAGAGGACCCACGCATGGCAACCCGCAAACGCCGCATTCTGTTGACCGGCTTCGAACCCTTCGGCGAGGACGCCGTCAATCCGTCATGGGAAATCGCCCGCGCGCTGGATGGCGAAGTCATCGAAGGTGCCACCGTGCACGGCGTGCAGTTGCCCTGCGTGTTCGGCGCCTCGATCGAGGTACTCGACAGGGCGATTGCCGAGTTCAAGCCGGTGCTCGTCATCAGCCTCGGCTACGCAGCCAACCGCTCGGACATCACGCCAGAGCGCGTGGGCATCAACATCGACGATGCCCGCATCCCCGACAACGCGGGCCAGCGTCCCATCGACGCACCCGTGGTGGCAGGCGGCCCGCCCGCCTATTTCTGCAGCCTGCCCATCAAAGCCATGACCAAGGCCATGCGCGATGCGGGCGTGGCGGCAACGGTCTCCAACACCGCCGGCACCTTCGTGTGCAACCACATCTGCTACGCAGTGATGGACCGCCTCACCAAGGGCGCGGCGCCCAAGGGCACGCGCGGCGGCTTCATCCACGTGCCTCCGCTGCCCGAGCAGAAAAGCCGCACCGAAGGCACGCGCGCCATGGAACTGGCAGAGCAGGTCCGGGGCATCCGCATCGCCATCGCCGCCGCCATGACCACCAAAGAAGACCTGCACCTGAGCGCAGGCCAGATCTCCTGATCGCCACACCAAAGAACTGGACACCATCATGATGAAAATGGACCTCAACAGCGACCTCGGCGAGAGCTTCGGCGCATGGAGCATGGGCGACGACGCCGCGATGCTCGACATCGTGAGCAGCGCCAACGTAGCCTGTGGTTTTCACGCGGGCGACCCGGCCGGCATCCTCAAGACACTCCAAGCCGCGACGGCGCGCAACGTCACAGTCGGCGCGCATGTGGCCTACCCCGATCTGGTCGGCTTCGGCCGCCGCAACATGGACATCGCGAGCAGCGACCTGACCGCCAGCGTGATCTACCAGATCGGCGCTCTGCAGGGCCTCGCGCAGGCTGCGGGCACGACCGTGAAATATGTGAAACCGCACGGCGCGCTGTACAACAAGATCGCCCAGGACAAGCGCCAGGCGAGCGATGTGATCAAGGCGCTGCTGGAACTCGACAAGTCACTGGTGCTGGTCGCGCTCGCGGGCGCGCCGCTGATCCAGTGGGCGCGCGAAGCGGGTCTCACCGTCGTCGCCGAAGCCTTTGCCGACCGCGCCTACACGCCGGGAGGCGAACTGGTTTCGCGCACCCTGCCGGGTGCCGTGCTGCACGACGAGGCCGACATCACCGAACGCATGGTCAAGCTGGTGCGCGAAGGCGCGGTGACCGCCATTGACGGCAGCACCGTGCGCATCGAGGCGGACTCGATCTGCGTACACGGCGACAGCCCCGGCGCCGTCTCCATCGCGCGCAATCTGCGCGAGCGCTTCACGCGCGAGGGCATCGCGATCGCCTCGTTCGTGCAATGAAGAATCCGGAAAGCGCACGATGAACGTTGCAAAGAACACCATGCGATTCCTGCCCGTCAACCGCAATGCGTTGATGGTGGAACTCGCAGATCTGGACGACACGCTGGCGCTCTTGGCATCGCTGCAGCGCACGCCGGTGCACGGCGTGCAAGAGCTGGTTCCGGCCGCCAAGACCATTCTTGTGTACTTCCGCGCGTCAGCCACCACGGCCGCGCAGGTGGTGAATGAGATCGCATTGCGCAAACTTGATGCCCGCGCCGAGCGCAGCGACGTGCTCGTGGAAATCCCTGTGCACTACAACGGCGAGGACCTGGCCGATGTGGCGCAGATCCTCGGCATCAGCCAGGAAGAGGTCATCGCCCGCCACACCGGCAGCGAATACACCGTGGCCTTCACCGGCTTCGCGCCGGGCTTTGGCTACCTGAGCGGCGGCGACCCGATCTTCAACGTACCGCGCCGCAGCTCGCCGCGCACCAAGGTGCCTGCGGGTTCCGTCGCGCTCGCGGGCACTTTCAGCGCAGTCTACCCACAGGCCAGCCCCGGCGGCTGGCAGTTGCTCGGCGTGACCGAAACACCGATGTGGGACCTCTCGCGCCCCCTGCCCGCGCTACTGCAGCCGGGCTACCGCGTGAAGTTCGTGGACGCAGCCAAGCTTCCCGCTGCTGCGGACAACACCGCCACCAAGTTTGCAGAAGCACCCGCAGCTCCTGCCACCAGCCATGCGCTCGTGGTGCGCGCGACCGGCCTGCTCACCCTGTTCCAGGACACCGGCCGCCATGGCCAGGCGGGTCAGGGCGTATCGGCTTCGGGGGCAATGGACCAGGTCGCGCTCAAGACCGCCAACCGCCTCGTCGGCAACGCCAGCCATGTCGCGGCGCTCGAGACCGTGGGCGGCGGCCTGCAGCTCAAGAGCCGTGGCGACAACGTGGTTGCGGTGACGGGTGCGGATGCGCCCCTCATGATCACCACTGCCGACGGCCAGCGCTGGAATGCCTCGCGCTATACCCCCATTTCGATGGCCGACGGCGACACACTCGCCATCGCCCAGCCGGTGACGGGCGCACGCTGCTATGTGGCGGTGCGCGGCGGCTTCGACGTGACGCCCATCCTCGACAGCTGCGCCACCGACACCCTTGCCAACGTGGGTCCCGCGCCCCTCAAGGCGGGCGATGTGCTGGGTGTTCACAGCGCTGCCGGCCAGATCGTCGGCGACACCGCACTGCCGCCCGATGACCTGCCCACACTCGACAACGACGTAGTGCTCGACATCGAGTTCGGCCCGCGCACCGACTGGTTCACGCCCGAGGCCGTGGAGCTGCTGTGCACGCAGCGGTGGCAGGTCACGCCGCAGTCCAACCGCGTGGGCCTGCGCGTTGCGGGCGACGTGCCACTCACGCGCACCATCACCGCCGAGCTGCCCAGCGAAGGCACGCCGCTCGGCGCGCTGCAGGTGCCCGCCAACGGCCAGCCGGTGCTGTTCCTTGCCGACCATCCGCTGACCGGCGGCTACCCCGTGATCGCCTGTGTCGCCCCGCACCACCTCGACCGCGCGGGCCAGATCCCCGTGGGCGCGTGGCTGCGCTTCAACCCCATTCGCCGGTTCAGCGAGCTGACTCCCGCTGCATCCGCCACCAACACCTGAAGAGAACATCACCATGAAAAAAGTACTGATTGCCAACCGTGGTGAGATCGCCGTCCGGGTGGTCCGCGCCTGCGCCGACTACGGTGTGAAATCCGTCGCCATCTATGCCGATTCCGACATCGACGCGCAGCATGTGCGCATGGCTGACGAGGCCTATGGCCTGGCGGGCGAACGCCCTGCGGACAGTTATCTGAACATCGCCAAGATCATCGACATCGCCAAGAAAAGCGGCGCCGATGCGGTGCACCCCGGCTACGGTTTTCTGTCGGAAAGCGAAGCCTTTGCGCGTTCCGTTCTCGATGCGGGCCTGATCTGGATCGGCCCCAAGCCCGAGACCATCGCCCTGCTCGGCGACAAGGTCAGCGCGCGCAAGGTGGCGCTTGACGTCGGCGCACCGCTGGTCGCGGGCACCAAGGACCCGGTGAAGGACGCGAGCGACGTGCTGGCATTTGCCGAAGAGCACGGCCTGCCCATCATCATCAAGGCTGCGTTCGGCGGCGGTGGTCGCGGCATGAAGATCGCGTGGCGCATGGACGAGGTCGAAGAATTGTTCGCCTCCGCCACGCGCGAGGCCATCACCGCCTTCGGTCGCGGCGAGTGCTTCGTCGAGCAGTTCCTCGACAAGCCGCGCCACATCGAAGCCCAGGTGATCGCCGACACGCACGGCAACGTGGTGGTGCTCGGCACGCGCGACTGCTCGCTGCAGCGCCGCAACCAGAAGCTGGTCGAAGAAGCGCCCGCGCCCTTCATCAGCGACGAACAGCGCGAGCGCATCCACCAATCCGCACGCGCCATCTGCGCCAAGGCCGGCTATGTGAGCGCGGGCACGGTGGAATATCTGTTGAGCCAGAGCGGCGCGATCTCGTTCCTCGAAGTCAACACCCGCCTGCAGGTCGAGCACCCAGTGACCGAGCAGACCACCGGCGTCGACCTCGTCGTCGAGCAGCTGCGCGTGGCCGACGGCCTGCCGCTGTCAATCACCGAAACGCCGAAGCCCACCAGCCACTCCTTCGAATTCCGCATCAACGCAGAAGACGTGGGTCGCGGCTTTCTGCCCACGCCCGGCAAGATCACCCGCTTCGACGCCCCGAGCGGCCCCGGCGTGCGTGTCGATTCAGGCGTGCAGACCGGCTCGGTGATCTCGGGCTCGTTCGACTCGATGATGGCCAAGCTCATCGTCACCGGCGCGACCCGTGAACAGGCCCTCGTGCGCGCGCGCCGCGCATTGAAGGAATTCCAGATCGAAGGCGTGGCCTCGGTCCTGCCGTTCCACCGCGCCGTGGTGAATCAGGCCGACTTCGTGGGCGCAGACGGCTTCAAGGTCCACACCCGCTGGATCGAAACCGAGTTTACGGAACCTTTGGCCGCCGCTGTGCGCGCCGAGCCCCTTGCGGACATCACACTTACCCGCACCGCCATCGAGATCGACGGCAAGCGCGTCTGCCTCGGCCTGCCCGCCGTGCTGCTGCAAGGACTTGCCGCCGCGCCCGGCGTACCCAACCAGGCCGCACCGGCCCCGGCCGTCGATCCGAACACCGTCGAATCCCCCATCGCTGGCAACCTGCACGCCTGGAAGGTGCAGGACGGCGACACCGTGAACGAAGGCGACGTGATTGCGGTGATGGAAGCGATGAAGATGGAAATGCAGGTGACCGCGCACCGCAGCGGAAAGATCACGCTGCTGGCAAACGCCGGTACGGCGCAGACGCTAGGGGCGGCGCTGGCGCGGATTGACTGAGAGGATCCACCGAGTCTGAGGGGCCAGGTCGGCGGCAAGGACTGAGAGCAAAATTGCGGGCGTGACATTGGCAGCCACTCTGGCCGAGACTGATGTCCACACACACTTTGCATTGGACGCACTCACAGTCGAAAGGAGCCCCCATGCCCCTCGCCCTCTATGGCCACCCCTTCTCCTCCTACACCCAGAAGGCCCTGATCGCGCTCTACGAAAACCGGACGCCGTTCGAGTTCCGGTGCATCGGCCCTGAATATCCCGAGCACATCATCGACTGGTCCGCACGCTGGCCGCTGCGCAAATTTCCGGTGCTGGTGGACGACGGCCGCACGGTGGCCGAGAGCAGCATCGTCATCGAACATCTGCAGCTGCACCACCCCGGCCCGGTGCGCCTGATTCCCGCCGACGCCGACGCGGCGCTCGAAGTGCGCTTCATGGACCGCTTTTTCGACCTGCATGTGATGGCCCCGATGCAGGCCGCCGTGTTCGGCGCGCTTTCGGGCGACGAGGCGAAGCGCCGCGACGGCATGGCGCAGGCTGAGGACAAGCTCGCCATCGCCTACCGCTGGCTTGAGGAAACGCTGGTCGGACGCCCCTGGGCCGCGGGCAACGATTTCAGCATGGCCGACTGCGCGGCCGCGCCTTCGCTGTTCTATGCGGACTGGACGGTGGCGATTCCGGATGATCATCCCCACCTCAAGGCCTACCGAGCCCGGCTGCTCGCACGCCCGTCCTTCGCCCGTGCGGTGGACGAGGGACGACCGTTCCGGCACTTCTTTCCGCTGGGTGCGCCGAATCGGGATTGAACCGCCTCGCTCCATTGCG
Source organism: Diaphorobacter sp. HDW4A (assembly GCF_011305995.1). Classification (GTDB taxonomy): domain Bacteria; phylum Pseudomonadota; class Gammaproteobacteria; order Burkholderiales; family Burkholderiaceae_C; genus Diaphorobacter_A. The sequence continues at coordinate 4,341,118 of NZ_CP049910.1, forward strand.
AAGCCCCGCGACAACACTAGGGTAGAGTGCTTTCGGTAACATTGCACCCCTCGCGTGCGCGCGTGCACGCCCCTTTTCCGCTTTTCTTTTCTTGCGATTTGGCCTTTCGCGCGCAAACGACCTATTTGCTTTTCTCTCTGCTCCTGCGCATCGCTCAGCAGAGATTCAACCCGGACTCACTTCGGGACCCACGATATGACCCAACAGAATCCCCCCTCGTTTTTCAGTCGCATCGCGATTGCCATCGGCAGTTTTTTTGCCATTCTGGGCAATGCGCGTCTGGCTGGCGACGTCACCCGTCTGCGCGGCGGCGAAGCGCTGGCCGCCGATGTGCCCACACCCGAGCCCCGGGAAGTGCGCATCGAAGTGCCGGTTGAAAAGATCGTCGAGACCCGCGTGGAAGTACCCGTCGAGAAGATCATCGAGCGCACGGTGCAGATCCGCGTGCCCACCGACACGGCCGCACTGCAGGTGCTCGGCCTGATGCAGCGCGAGGCGCGCTTCGTGGACTTCATTCAGGAAGACGTGAAGAACTACACCGACGCCGAGATCGGCGCGGCCGCACGCGTGGTGCATGAAGGCTGCCGCAAGGTGCTCAAGGAACACTTCACGCTCGTGCCGGTGCAGAGCGAAGCCGAAGGCAGCCGCATCGCTGTGGCACCCGGTTTCGACACCACCGCGATCCGCCTGACCGGCAATGTCGTGGGGCAGGCCCCCTTCACCGGCACGCTCACGCACCGAGGCTGGAAGGTGGTGCAGATGCAGTTGCCGCAGTTGACCGATGAAAAGGCCGCCGAAATCGTGGCTCAGGCCGAAGTGGAGTTGTGACTCCCCCTGAGTCGCTTCGCGCCGTCCTCCTGACGGGGACGACGCCTTCGCCGCGAGGCGGCTCTTGGCTTGCCGTCTGCTGGTATGGCCTGCTCCGTGGCCTTTTGACTGGTGACGCCGCGCGCGAACTACTCACAAGGAACGTGCGATCCGATTGCGCGTTCATGCATTGCAAAGAATTTTTATGGACTCGCCTTCCAACTCCAATCCCAACGCCCTGTTCTGCATCGGCATCGATCTGGGCACTACGCACTGCGCGCTGTCGTATGTAGACAAGACCGCCAGTGATGGCGACAAGGTCGATCAGCAGGTGCTGAACGTGCCGCAGCTCACCGCGCCCGCAAGCGTGGAAGGCAAGGCGCTGCTGCCTTCATTTTTGTACCTGCCGCACGAGACAGAGCTGACCGCCGCCGACATGGCCTTGCCCGGCGCAGGCGAGCAGAGCTTCATCGTCGGCGAACTAGCGCGCACGCGTGGCGCGAACACGCCCATCCGCCTGGTGAGCAGCGCCAAGAGCTGGCTGTGCCATCCGGGCGTGGATCGCCGCGCTGCGATTTTGCCCGCTGATGCGCCGCCGGAAGTCGCGCGCGTGTCGCCGCTCGAGGCCTCAACGCGCTATCTCAAGCACCTGCGCTGGGCGTGGAACAACGCGCGTCCCGAAGCGCCGTTCGACGAGCAGGACATCACCGTCACCATTCCCGCGTCGTTCGATCCAGCCGCGCGCGAGCTGACGGCCGAGGCCTGCCGCGACGCGGGCTTCCAGAACCTCACGCTGCTGGAAGAACCGCAGGCCGCGCTCTACAGCTGGATCCAGCAAAGCGGCGGTCAGTGGCGCAAGCAGGTGAAGAACGGCGACATCATCCTCGTCGTTGACGTGGGCGGCGGCACGACCGATCTCTCGCTGATCGCCGTGCTGGAACGCGACGGCAACCTCGAACTGCAGCGTGTGGCCGTGGGCGAGCACATTCTGCTCGGCGGCGACAACATGGATCTGGCGCTGGCCTATGGTCTCGCACGCAAGCTCGCGGCCGAGGGCAAGCAGCTCGACGCATGGCAGACCCGTGCGCTTTCGCACGGTTGCCGCGCCGCCAAAGAGCAACTGCTCGCCGATGAAAATCTGCAGAGCGTTGCCGTGGTGGTGCCAAGCCGTGGCAGCAAGCTGATCGGCGGCAGCATCCGCACCGAACTCACGCGCGCCGAAGTGCTGGCCATGCTGGTCGAAGGCTTCTTCCCCAAGGTGGCCGCGAGCGACAAGCCACAGACGCGCGCCCGCGCCGCGCTCACGCAGCTCGGCCTGCCCTATGCGCAGGACGCGGCCGTCACCCGCCATCTCGCGGCGTTTCTCGCGCGCCAGGCCGGTGCGACCGAGCAGATCGACGGTCTTCAGGGCACGCAGCCGCAAGGCGCTGCGTTCCTGCATCCGTCGGCGATCCTGTTCAACGGCGGCGTGCTCAAATCCACGCAGATCGAGCAGCGCATCCTCGATGTCATCAACGGCTGGCTGACTGCCGAAGGCGCCCCCGCGCTGCGCGTGCTCGACGGCGCGAACCTCGACCTCGCGGTCGCGCGCGGTGCGGCCTACTACGGCCATGTGCGCCAAGGCCGTGGCGTGCGCATTCGCGGCGGCACGGCGCAGTCGTACTACGTCGGCATCGAATCCAACATGCCCGCGATTCCCGGCATGGAGCCACCAATTTCCGCGCTGTGCTTGGCACCGTTTGGTCTCGAAGAGGGCACGGAAGTGGCGCTCGATGGCGAGGAATTCGGCCTCGTCGTCGGCGAGCCGGTGCGTCTGCGTTTTTTCGGATCGTCCGTGCGCCGCAGCGATGCCGTGGGCACCATGCTGGATTTCTGGGGCCCAGACGAACTGGTCGAGCTGCAGGAAATCGAAGCCCTGCTGCCCGCCGAAGGCCGCAGCGCGGGCGACGTGGTTCCCGTGACGCTGCATGCGCGCGTGACCGACATCGGTACGCTCGAACTCAACGCCGTGCCCGTGGGCGGCAGCGAGCGCTGGAAGGTGGAGTTCGACGTGCGCGCCGAAACGACCACCGACACGCAGCAATGATCGAAGGCTTGATCGCTTAGGCAAACACACTATGTCCAATCTGCACAAATCACTGCTCGACAGCCTCGTCTATTTGGACAAGGACTTCGTCGCAGACCGCTACGAACTTGCGACGGGCGCCAATGCTGCAACCACCATCACACGCCTTCAAGGCAAGAAGGCCGGTGCAAATCTACTGCCATTTTCAGCCGAGATTAGTGCCCAAGAAACTCGCTCATATGCAGTCTCCACACAGCACATGCTGATGGAACTGTGGCCCGATCTGGCCGAGCAACCAACGGTGAACGTGAGCGAATACGCCGAGCGTTCGATGTCGGAGTTCGGCTGGGTCCAAGGGCATCTGTCGACGTTTCAGGTACGCAGTAAATCGCAGCGCGACGGACAGGACGTGGTCACCGCGCAGTCGAGCCACTTTCAGCTGCGCGGCCTCGAGCATGGCCGCTACATCGACCTGATCACCACGCCGGACTATTTCGCCTCGGGCTTCAACGCGCTGCTGCCGCTGCAGATGACGCTGCTCGCCAAGTTCGCGCTGCCGGTGTGCATGTACATGCGCCTCTTGCCCGCGAAGGACCACGCCGAGAACTGGATTGCCGTTCCGCTCGTGATCGTCGAGTCGCGACCCACACTCACCCGAGACATTCAAGCCCTGCTCTGATCTTGAAATGACCACCGCACCTGCAGCGACCCATGTCGTCGGCATCGACCTTGGCACCAGCAACACCGTTGCTGCCTCGGTCTCTCTGACGGATGCCAGCATCGGCATTGAACTGCTGCAGATCCCGCAGCGCACCGCGCCGGAAGAGATTTCCGCGCAGCCGCTGCTGCCTTCGGTGCGCTATCACGCGGCGATTGGTGAGCTTGGCGATGCCGCGTGGCAGAAGCCCTGGCCTGCCATGGACACGAGCGTGGCCAGCCCCGCCGTCGTGGGCCGCTGGGCGCGCGATCTGGGCGCGGCCGTGCCGTCACGGCTGGTGGCCAGTGCCAAGAGCTGGCTCTCGCACACGGGCGTGGATCGCAACGCGGCCATCCTTCCCTGGGGTGCGGCGGAAGACGTGCACAAGATCTCGCCCGTCGCCGCGTCGGCAAGTTACCTTGCCCATGTGAAGGCCGCATGGGACGCCGCGCATACCGATGCGCCGCTCGCGCAGCAGATCGTCGTGCTGACCGTGCCCGCATCGTTTGACGAAGGCGCACGCGCCTTGACGCTGGAGGCCGCACGGCTCGCCGGCCTGCCGCAGGTGCGCCTGCTCGAAGAACCCAAGGCGGCGTTTCACGACTGGCTGGTGCTGCAGGGCGAACAGCTCGGGGCGCAACTGAAAGACAGCAAACTGGTGCTCATCGTTGACGTGGGCGGCGGCACGACCGACCTCACGCTGATCCGCGTCGAACCCACCACTGATGTCGACGCGCTGCCTGCGCTCAACCGCATCGCGGTCGGCGAGCATCTGATGCTCGGCGGCGACAACATGGATCTGGCGCTCGCGCACCGGCTTGAGCCGCAGTTTCTGGCATCCGGCGAACAGCGCCTGCCCGCCACGCGCTTTGCGCAGCTCGTGCAGCGCTGCCGCATCGCAAAGATCCAATTGCTGGCCGAGGACGTGCCCGCGTCGGTCACCGTCACCCTGCTCGGCAGCGGCTCGCGGCTGATGGCGCAGACGCGCTCCGCCGTGCTCACGCGCGAAGGCGTGCGCTCGTGGATCGTCGAAGGCTTTCTGCCGTTGGTGTCCATCGGCGATGCGCCAGCAAAGCGCCAAGGCGCGCTGCGCGGCTTTGGCCTGCCCTATCCCGCCGATGCAGCCATCTCGCGGCATCTGGCGCAGTTTCTCTCGCAGCACGCATCGGACGAACTGCCCGACACCGTGCTGCTCAACGGCGGCGTGTTCCATGCCCATGCGCTGGTCGAACGGCTCACCGAACAGCTCGGGCAATGGCGCGGCAGTGCCGTGCGCGTGCTGCACAACCCGCATCCCGACTGGGCCGTGGCGCGCGGTGCGGCGGCGTATGGATTGACGCTGACCGAGGCGCAGGCCGCTTGCGCTCAACACAAACAACCGATTGCCGCACTGCCCCGCATCGGCGGCGGCGCGGCGCGCAGCTACTGGCTGGTGCTGCGCGGTCAACCCGGCACCGCCGCGCAAGGCCTTTGCCTGCTGCCGCGCGGCACGCAGGAGGGCACGCGCATCACACTCACGGGGCGGCGCTTTGCGCTCAAGTTGGGGCAGGCAGTGCGCTTTGAACTGGTGTCCAACAGCCACAGCGATCAGCCATTTCAGGCCGGGCAACTGGTCACCCTGAATGGCGACGGCTGGCTGAACCTGCCGCCACTCGCTACCGTGCTGCACGCTTCGGAGACCGCGTCGAAACGCACCTCGGTCGAGGTGCAACTGCAGGCCTGCATGACCGAAGTGGGCACGCTTGAAGTGCGTTGCCTGTCGAGCGACGAGATCGCGCAATCTTGGCTGCTGCCCTTCGATCTGCGCGCGCAGGCAGGCGACGATGTGCAGGACGATGATGCAGCCGCAGAGCGCTCGCAGACCCAGCTCAAAGCCGCCGTCGAACAGATCGACCACATCTTCGGCCAACAGGCCAAGGAAGTCAGCACCAAGGAAGTGCGCCAACTGCGGCAGGCCATCGAGAAGATCCTCGGTCCGCGCGAGTCGTGGGATGTGGCCGTGTTGCGCGCGCTGTTCGATGCGCTGCTCGCGCGCACCAAACGCCGTCGCCGCTCCGCCGAGCACGAGCGCGTGTGGCTCAATCTCGCGGGCTGGTGCCTGCGTCCCGGTGTGGGCGCAGAGCTTGACGACTGGCGCATCGCGCAGATCTGGCAGCTCTACGAACAAGGCATCGCCCACGGCAAGGAGTCGGCCAACTGGACCGAATGGTGGGTGTTCTGGCGGCGCGTGGCAGCAGGTCTGAACGAAGCGCAGCAGATGCAGGTGCTCGAAGACGTCGCGGGCCAGATGCAGAAGGCCGTGCAGCAGACCACGCAGCGTAGCGCTGGCAAGTCCACGCACGGTAGTTATGAGGACATGTTGCGCCTCTTCGCCGCGATGGAGGCCGTGCCCTGGCAGTACCGCCAGGAGATGGGCCAGTGGATGCTCTCGCGCCTCAAGCGCGCCGACGAGACGCCGCAGACCTGGTGGGCGATTGGCCGCATCGCCGCACGCCAGCCGGTCGCCGCCAACGCGCATCTGACCATGCCGCCCGGCCCTGCGACCGAATTCCTCGACGCCACGCTCGCGCAGGACTGGCGCAAGAACGAGGCCGCGATGTTCGCCGCCGTGCAGATCGCCCGCATGACCGGCGACCGCGCGCGCGACGTGAACGACGCGCAGCGCACTGCCGTCCTCGCCAAGCTCAAGACCTCGGGCGCGCCACAGCGCTGGATGGATCTCGTGGGCTCGGTTCAGGAAATGGACGCCGAAGACCACAAGCGCAGCTTCGGCGACAGCCTGCCGCCGGGCCTGAGCCTGCTGCGCTGAGAAGAGTGCTAGCGGCATCGCCTCAAGCATCTTCAAAACGAATCATTGACACATCAAAAGGAATTGGACGCGAATACTTGAACTGCGCACCATGAGCCCAACGCCGGAATTCAGATGACGGACACGACACGGCGTCGGACTCAAGGAGACAACCAGCATGTTCATGCAGCGTTCCGCTTTTCTCAAGTTTCTCAAGGCGACCGTGCTCGCGGGCGCCATCGCCCTCACGGGCCTCGCGTCGGCGCAGGCCCCTTACCCCAGCGCCGGCACGATCACGCTGGTCGTGCCGTTCGCGGCCGGCAGCGGCACCGATGCCGTCGCGCGCGTCGTCGCGCAGAAGCTCGGCGAGCGGCTCAAGCAATCGGTCATAGTGGACAACCGCGCCGGAGCCAACGCGCAGATCGGCGCACAGTTCGCGGCCAAAGCCAAGCCCGACGGCTACACGCTGTTCATGACCACGAACACCTCGCACTCGGCGAACCCGTGGCTGGTCAAAAGCCTCAAGTACGACCCCGTCAAGGACTTCACTCCGATCGCGCGCGTGGGCGAGCTGCCGTTCGCGCTGGTGGTCAATCCCAAGCTGCCGGTCAAGAGCGTGCAGGAGCTGCTCGACTACGCGAAGGCCCATCCCGACAAGCTCTCCTACGGCACGCCCAACAGCACGTCGGAAGTGGCCGTGGAGACCATGAAATACATCTCCAAGCTGCAGATCACCAAGGTGCCGTACAAGTCCAGCCCGCAGGCGCTGACCGACCTGATGGGCGACCAGATTCAGGTCTACGTGGCGGACCTCGGATCGAGCTGGAGCATGATCAAAAGCGAACGCGTGCGCGCGCTCGGCGTGACCGCGGCGAAGGGCTCGAACCTGCTGCCGAATCTGCCGCCCATCGGCAAGACGATTGCCGGCTTTGACCTCACCTCCTGGAACGGCATCTTCGCACCAGCGAACACGCCCAAAGAAGTCGTAGACCGCGTCAACGCCGAGCTGCAGGTGATTCTGGCCGACAAGGCCGTACACGAACAGCTCGCGGGCGTGGGCTTCGAGGTCTGGCCTACCAAGACGCCCGAGGAATTCGCCACCTACGTGAACGATCAGCTCGCCTATTGGGGCAAGCTGATCAAGCAGGCCGGCATCGAGAAGGAGTGACGCGCATGACAAGCACCACGACAAGCAAGTACCTGATCCGCGAGCAGGATGTCGAAGGCTACAGCCCCGCCAACCACCACGGCACGGTGAACCGGCGGCTGATCAGCGCGGCCAATGTGGGCGCCAGGCACATGGAGGTGGTGCTCGGCACGCTCGAGAAAGGCGGCGGCGCACTGCCGCACGCACACCCCGGCATGGAGCAGGCCTGCTATCTGCTTGAAGGCATGGCCGAGGTCGAGATCGAAGGCGAGCACTTTCAGATGCAGCCCGGTGACACCTGCTTCTTCCCCGAAGACCGCATGCATATCTTCCGCGTGACGAGCGACACGCCGGTGCGGCTGCTGGTGATCTACAGCCCACCTTACGCAGAAAACCCCGACCGCGTGCGCCGCCCCGTTTGAACCCGAAAGCAATCCCCGACCATGGACTTCCTCCTGAACGAACAGCAAGAGCAGATCCGCGATGCAATTGCGCGCGTGTGCGCACCCTTCGATGACGACTACTGGCTGAAGAAAGACCGCGATGGTGGCTTTCCCGGCAACTTTCACAAGGCGCTGGCCGATGCGGGCTGGCTCGGCATCGCCATGCCCGAAGAATACGGGGGGGCGGGCCTCGGCATCAGCGAAGCGGCGCTGATGATGCACACGATTGCCGAAACCGGCGCGGGCCTGTCGGGAGCGTCGGCTGTGCACATGAACATATTCGGCCTGCATCCCGTCGTGGTGTTCGGCACCGAGGAACAGAAAAAGCGCTGGCTGCCGCCGCTCATCGCGGGCCAGGACAAAGCCTGCTTTGGCGTGACCGAACCGAACACCGGGCTCAACACGCTCAAGCTCAAGACGCGCGCAGAACGCCACGGTGATCACTACATCGTGCATGGCCAGAAGGTGTGGATCTCGACCGCGCAGGTCGCCAACAAAATCCTGCTTCTCGCGCGCACCAAGCCGGTCGAGGAATGCCAGGGCACAGAGGGCCTGAGCCTGTTCTATACCGACGTGGACCGCAGCACCATGGAGATCCGCGAGATCGACAAGCTCGGCCGCAAGTGCGTGGACTCCAACCAGGTCTTCATCGACGGCTTGCGCATCCCCGTCGAAGACCGCGTGGGCGAGGAGCACAAGGGCTTCTCGTACATCCTGCACGGACTCAACCCCGAGCGCATTTTGATCGCAGCCGAGGCCGTGGGACTGGGCCGCGCCGCCCTCGCACGCGCCACGCGCTATGCGAACGAACGCATCGTTTTCGACCGCCCCATCGGCAAGAACCAGGGCATACAGCACCCGCTTGCGCTGTCATGGATGCAGCTCGAATCCGCGCATCTCATGGTGCAGAAGGCCGCCTTTCTCTACGACCGCCACCTGCCCTGCGGTGCCGAAGCCAACGCCGCCAAATACCTCGGCGCCGAGGCCTGCGGCAAGGCCTGCGAGACGGCGATCTTCACGCTCGGCGGCATGGGCTACGCCAAGGAATACCACGTCGAACGCTACATGCGCGAATCATGGATTCCGCGCCTCGCGCCGGTGAGCCCGCAGATGATCATGAACTTCATCGCAGAGAAAGTGCTCGGTCTGCCCAAGTCATATTGAATCGCATGGATCACGCAATCGCATGAACGTTCGGGAAAACGCCAGTTGGATGCCGGTGCCCAAAGTCGGTGGATGGATGCAAGATATTGCGTTCATGAAAACCCATCTGCTCCGCTACTTTGTCGTGCTGGCCGAGGAACGCCATTTCGGTCGCGCGGCGCAGCGTCTGTTCATCACCCAGCCACCACTGTCCACCGCGCTGAAGACGCTGGAAGAAGACCTCGGCGTGCTGCTGGTCGAGCGCGACGCCAAGCATGTGCGTCTCACGCCTGCGGGCGAGGCGTTTCTATTGGAAGCGCGCAAGGTCCTCGCGCAACTGCAGCGCGCAGCTGACGTGGTGCGCAGCGTGGCGCAAGGCACCGAAGGTCGCCTCGATGTGGGCATCACCGGATCGATGGTCTACCGCAACGTGCCGCAATACTGCAAGGCCTTCGAGACCGCACGGCCCAACGTGGAGCTGTGTATGCACGAGATGTCCACCGGCGAACAGCTGCGCGCGCTCGCCTCGGGCGACATCGACGTGGGATTTCTCAACATCGGCTTTCCACCCGACGACCTGGCCGTGCTGCCGCTCGAATCCGAAGTGCTGGTGGCCTGTTTGCCAGAAAGCCATCCACTTGCCGCGAATGCCGACATCGAACTCCAGCAGATCGCACGCGAGGATTTCGTGATGTTCGCGCGCGATGTGTCGCCCGCCAACTACGACAATGTGATCGCCTGCATGCACCAGGCGGGGATTCATCCGCGCACCAGCCATGCGGCGCGGCAGTGGCTCACGGTGGTAGCTCTTGTCTCGACAGGTTGCGGCGTGGCGCTGGTGCCCGCCTGCATGGCCAAGGCGGGAATCAATGGGGTGCGGTTTTTGCCGCTGCGAGGCGTAAAAATGCTCACTCCCGCGATCATGGCCTGGCGAAAAAACGATGATCGGGTTTTGCTTTCAGCGCTTGTCGAGACCGTTCGTTCTTGTGTTCAGACTTCGGGGTGATTCACGAAGCCTTGAGGCTTCGATTGGTCATTCGTTTGGAAGCGGCAATATCGCCCTTGAAGTGGTGACTCAAGGAACGCGCTCACTGCATGCTGCGCTGGCGCTTTGTGCGAATGCCGTGCGCTCTTTCCTTTGCGTTATCCCCGCATGAAAAACAAGATGGCCATGACCAGGCCTGTGGCCACGATGCCCCATCGCAACCACGTCGCGGGCAGTTTGCGCGCGACGCGGGCGCCGATGTAGCCGCCCAGCGTAGCGGCGATCATCATGATCAGGGCCTGCTTCCATTGCACGAGTCCGCCGATGGCGTAGATGGCCACGGCGATGGCGGTGAGCAGAGCCGAGACCAGGTTCTTCATGCCGTTCATCGCGTGCAGATTCGTCTGGCCGAGCAAGCCGAACAACGCAAGCAGCAGGATGCCGAGGCCGCCGTTGAAATATCCGCCGTAGACAGCGACTGCCAGCATGCCGAGCATGCCCTTGATGGGCGACGTGGCTTGGCCGGGATGGGCCTCCTTCGCAGCCCATGCGCGCAGTTGCGGGCCGAAGGCGAACATGGCGGTGGCGGCGAGCAGCAGCCAGGGAACGACCTTGCGGAACACGGCGTCTGGCGTGACCAGGAGCAGCGCGGCTCCTGCCATGCCGCCGATCAGCGAGGTGATGATCACCACGCGCATCGACAGTCCCGGCGGCGGCTGCATGTCTTCGCGAAAGCCCCATGCGCCCGCCACATAACCCGGGAACAGCGCGACGGTGCCGGTGGCATTGGCGACGACCGGAGGCACACCGGTGAAGACCAGCGCTGGCAGGGTCAGAAAACTGCCGCCACCGGCAACGGAGTTGAGCGCCCCGGCCACAAAGGCCGCAGCGAGGAGCAGGCCCCAGTGCGCGAAGAAATCCATGCGTTTTGTCTCTCGTTGTTGTGACTCTACGTAGCCATGCCGCAGGCCTCTTGCGAAAGAGACTCGCGGCATGATTCATGGGACGCATGTTAGGCCGACTTGGGCCGCCCGTTATGCCATCCAGACGCAATACTGCTTAACAGAGCAGCCTGCGTCACTCATCACTCACTTCGCATACGGGTCTTCGAAACCGAGCTCCTCCATGATGTCGGTTTCGTAGGCTTCCATTTCCTCGGCGTCTTCGGTGCTGGTCTCGTGGTCCCAGCCCTGGGCGTGCAGCGTGCCATGCACCAGGAGGTGGGCATAGTGCTCTTCGAGCGATTTGTTCTGCTCTTTCGCCTCACGCTCGACGACGGGCGCGCACAGCACGAGGTCGGCCATCACGCTCGGCTCCTGCTGGTAATCAAAGGTCAGCACATTGGTCGCGTAGTCCTTCTTGCGGAATTCGCGGTTGAGACTCTGGCCTTCTTCGGTGCCGACGATCCGCACCGTGATTTCCGCATCGACCGCCAGCGCGTGGCGAATCCAGCGGGTGACCTTGCTGCGGGACAGCACGGCGCGGTGCTCGGCCACTCCGTCGAATGGGGCGAACTGCAGGGACAGGGAGAGTTGGTTGAGTGCCATGGTGGTGGTTCCTGCCTTCTCAGCCGCGTGTGCTGCGGGTCTTGCTCTGCGCGTCGTATGCATCAACGATGCGCGCCACCAGCGGGTGACGCACCACATCTGCCGTCGTGAAGCGCGACACCGCAATGCCCTTGACACGCTTGAGCACACGCTCAGCATCGATCAGGCCGCTCGGTGCGCCCTTGGGCAGGTCGATCTGACTCACGTCGCCGGTCACCACGGCCTTGGCGCCGAAGCCGATGCGGGTGAGGAACATCTTCATCTGCTCGGGCGTGGTGTTCTGCGCCTCATCGAGGATCACGAACGCGTTGTTCAGCGTGCGCCCGCGCATGAAGGCAAGCGGTGCGATCTCGAGTTGGTTGCGCTCGAAAGCCTTCTGCACCTTGTCGAAGCCCATCAGCTCGTAAAGCGCGTCATACAGCGGCCGCAGATACGGATCAACTTTCTGCGTAAGATCGCCCGGCAGAAAACCAAGGCGCTCGCCCGCCTCGACGGCCGGACGCGTGAGCACGATGCGCTGCACGTTGCTGCGCTCGAGCGCATCGACCGCACAGGCCACGGCCAGATAGGTCTTGCCAGTACCGGCTGGACCGATGCCGAAGGTGATGTCGTGACTGGCGATGTTCTCCAAGTAGGTGATCTGGGTCGGTGTGCGCGCGCGCAGGTCGGCGCGGCGCGTGGTGAGCTGGATTGCGCTGCCCGCCTCACCCGTCTCCAGCATCTCGCTGTCGCCCGCGAGCATGAGCTGCAGCTGTTCTTGTTTGAGTGGGCGATCGGCTATCTCATAGAGCGCTTGCAGCAACTCCATGCCTTGAGTCGCCTTGGCCTTGGGCCCGTCCACCTTGAACTGCTCATGGCGATGAGCGATCTTGATCTGCAGAGCGTCTTCGATGGTGCGCAGATGCGCATCGGCCGGACCGCAGAGGTTGGTGAGGCGGGTGTTGTTGTGTGGGGTGAATGTGTGGCGCAGGATCACGCGGATAATTTGGTTGATTGCGCCGCAAAGTGCGGCTAAGGATTGCAATGATAGGCAAATTGACAGGTACCCTGCTCGAAAAGAACCCTCCCGAGGTCCTGGTGGACTGCAACGGGGTGGGCTATGAAGTGCAAGTTCCCATGAGCACCTTCTACAACCTGCCCGCCGTGGGTGAGCGCGTGGCGCTGCTCACGCAGTTCATCGTGCGCGAGGATGCGCAGCTTCTTTACGGCTTCGGCTCAGTCGAGGAACGCCAGACATTCCGCGAGCTGATCAAGATTTCAGGCGTCGGCCCGCGCACCGCGCTGGCGATTCTGTCGGGCATGGGAGTGGGCGATCTGGCGCAGGCGATCTCACTGCAGGAGGCGGGGCGACTCGTGAAAGTGCCTGGCATCGGCAAAAAGACCGCCGAACGCCTGCTGCTCGAGCTCAAGGGCAAGCTCGGCGCGGACATAGGCATCAAGGCCCACGCGGTGAACGATGCCCAAGCCGACATCCTCCAGGCTCTGCTGGCACTTGGCTACAACGACAAGGAAGCGGCGGCCGCCCTCAAGGCCCTGCCCGCCGATGTGGGAGTGAGCGACGGTATCAAGATGGCGCTGAAATCCCTCGCCAAATAGCTCTCGCCAGTGATACAAAACGCGACACATGAGCTTCTTGACTTATGTCGTCGCACATTGGCATCAGATGACCATCACACTGTGATTTGCCGCATATTTTTGTGATTTTCTGCCATATGATTCGCTTGAATTTGTCGTGATCGATGGTGAGTTAGCGCGTAGTTCCAGCTTGCATTTGAGATGTATGCTGAATTCTGTTCAACTTGGTTAACAAGTTCATTTGCCTGACATATTGCCTTGCTTGATTCCATCGAGTAGGAACCGACTGTTTTGTCTACAAATGTATGCGGCTGACAACTTTACACACCTGATCCGCAAATGGAGTTGGCTTGGCATAAATCGATTGAATGCCCAGTGAATAATCAGGCGATTCAATAGGAGCAGGTAATGAGGAAACATTCCAAAGCATGGTGGCTGGCTGGCAGTGTGGCGCTGGTCATTGCTGGCTGCGGTGGCGGAAGCGGCGGTAGCGACAGTGGAACAGGTTCGGGCACTGGAACGACTGACCCCGGAACAACCACACCGCCTCAGCCCAATCTTGCCGAACGGATCGAGCCTTACGACACGGTGACCAAGAGCGCGGAAGCCACGGCCAAATCTACGGCTGTTGTGCGTGGCGCTGCGGCGTCGCAAGCCATTGCGAATGTCAGCTTGTCGGCACCGGTTTCCACATTGAAGCAAAGTACGCTCGCCACGGCTGTGAGCGCCAAACCCGGCGCGCCCATTCAGATCGGCGTGCAACGCGACGTCTCCGCGACTGCTACCGTCGCAGCAACCACCGCGTTGCTGACATGGAAAAACACCGAAAGCGGCACGCGCGTGGCCGCCATCGCTTTCGAATCCCCTACCGCACAGGGCGTGCGTCTGGGCGTGCAGGTGCAGCAACTGCCCGCCAGCGCTGTGCTGCGTTTCTATGGTGCGGCAGGTGCCGAGGCCACCGAGGTGACTGCAGCAGAACTACAGGCACAGGCCGAGCAGCTGCGGAACAGCGGTGCTGATGCCGCAACCGCGCGCACTTACTGGAGCCCCGAATTCGGCGGAACGAAGACGATTCTTGAAGTCGAGATCGGTGCCACAGCCGACGCAGCGCAGGTGCAGATCGCCGTGCCGAGCCTTTCGCACTTCACCTTCAGCGCCGCAGAGATGCAGAAGTCGATTCTGGAAAAGGCCGCATCAGGCAGTTGCAATATCGATGTGATGTGCCAACCGGACTATCTCCAGCAGGGCCGATCGGTCGCTCGCATGATCTATGTGAGTGGCGCCGCCTCGTACTACTGCACCGGCACACTCATCAATGATGCGAAGTCGAGCGGCACGCCGTACTTCCTCACGGCCAACCACTGCATCTCGACCCAGGCCGAAGCCTCTTCGCTGATCACCGACTGGTTCTACACCGCGTCGGCTTGCAACTCGGGCACCGTTTCCACCAACACGCGACGCCTGAACAAGGGCGCATCCCTGCTCTACGCCACGGCGAGCACGGACACCTCGTTCCTGCAGCTCAACGAGGCACCGCCTTCGGGCGTCGTGTATGCGGGCTCTTATTACGGTGCAGCGCTGGCAAGCAGCAACGGAATTGCCGGCGTGCACCATCCCGCAGGCGATCTGCAGAAGATGAGCATCGGCACCGTCAAGGGTCTCGGCCAGTGCAGCAACGAAACCTGCATCGATTCCTCGGACAGCAACAACGGCTTCTACGCGATCAACTGGCAGCAAGGCACGACCGAGGGCGGCAGCAGCGGCTCGGCCCTGTTCTACACCATTGGCTCGTCGCGCTATGTGACCGGCACGCTCTATGGCGGAACCGCTTCGTGTCAGACACCGAACGGCTCGGACTACTACGGCCGCTTCGACGTGCCATACAAGGCCAAGCTCAAGGCGTGGCTCAACCCCTGATCCGATGACAAGCCACTGACACCTGCGAAGGGCCGAAAGGCGCTTCGCACTGGCGATCAACGACGAATGTGTACGAGCGCGTGGCAGCCGGACTGACGAATGCCACGAAGCAATCAAGCAAGGAACAGACAATGTGTACCGAATTCATGCACGGCCTCTGCTCCGTGGGGCGTGCCGTGGCGATTGGCGCAGTTCTGGCGACTTTGAGCGCGGGTTTCGCTCAAGCCCAGAGCAGCACATTCAATGTGCTGCGTACACAGGCATTGGTGCAACCCAACACCACTCCCGAAGAGTTTGTGCGTTTGAAACACGCCCCCGCCCTGCCGATCACGCCTTCGGTGATCCAACTCGGCGAATGGGCCGGTCTCAAATCCGCAAGCACCAAGCGAGAAGGCATCACACAAGTGGGAGCGCCGCGCGCAAGCACCACTACGGCCAGCACCGATCAGACACGTGCCGTGCTGCAATGGCAGACCTCCGCGCGCGGCGGCCAGATCGCCGCGCTGAGTTTCGAATCGCCCGGTGCGCTGGGCATGCGCCTTGGCGTGCTGATCGACAAGCTGCCCGGCAGCGCGCTGCTGCGCGTGTATGCGCAGGATGCGCGCGACGACGCCTTCGAGATCGCCGGTCAGCGCGTGCTGCAGATTCTGGAGAACAACCGCCTCGCCGGTGACACCTCGGACGCCGCTCGCACCTGGTGGACGCCCGGCACTGATGCTGACGAGCTGACGCTGGAAATCGAACTGCCGCCGGGCACCCTGACCTCGTCAGTGCAGCTGTCCGTGCCGTCCGTGCTGCACTTCTTTGAAGAACTGTCACGCCCGGTGGCCGACAGCGATGCCGATCAGAGCCTCACCAAGATCGGCGAGGCCTCGTACTGCGAGCAGGACGCCACCTGTTTCGACGATTTCGCCACCCAGCGCAACGCGGTCGCGCGCATGATCTTTGTGGAGTCTGACGGGGCCTATGCCTGCACCGGTACGCTGGTCAACGACGCGGCCAAGAGCGCGACGCCCTACTTTCTGACGGCCCATCATTGCATCGACACGCAGACCGTCGCCTCCACCCTGCAGACCTACTGGTTCTACCGCTCGCCCACCTGCAATGCCGGCACGCTCTCACCCGCATCGCGCATCCTGAAGAACGGCGCCACACTGCTCTACAGTGCCGAGTCGCCGGACGTCACGCTGCTGCGCCTGAACGACACCCCACCCGCCGGTGCCGTCTTCGCGGGCTGGGACGCATCCTCCATGAACCGCAGCGCCGCAGTCATCGGACTGCACCATCCGGGTGGCGATCTGCTCAAACTCAGCTCGGGGGCGATCGACGGTGCCGCCACCTGCACGCCCACGGGCTCGGGCAACGTGAGCTGTGTGAGCGACAGCGCCACGTCGATGTTGGGCACCTACTACCGCGTGAAGTGGACCCTTGGCACCACCGAGGGGGGCAGCAGCGGCTCCGGTCTGTTCTACAACGGCTCGCTGACAGGCATTCTCTCCAGCGGCACGGGCTCGTGCTTTTCGAGCCAGGCCTATACCAACTACGCGCGCTTCGATGTGGTCTACCCGGCTCTCAAGAAGTGGTTGGCCGCCACGACCGACACCGGAACGAACCCAGGAACCAGCACCGATACAGGCAGCTCCACCACTACCCGCTCGGCTGTCTACCGCTTCTATAACATCAAATCGGGGGCGCATTTCTACACAATCAGCGCGGGCGAACGCGACTTCGTGATCCAGACCTACCCCGAGTACCAGTATGAGAACGTGGCTTTCTACGCCTACGGTCAGGCAAGCACCGGCAAGGATGCGGTCTACCGCTTTTACAACTCGCAGACCGGAGCGCACTTCTACACCATCAACGCGGACGAACGCGACTTCGTGGTGCAGGCCTATCCCGCTTTCCGCCTCGAAGGCCCCGTCTGGTACGCGCAGAAATCCGAAGGGAATAGCGCCACGCCAATCTTCCGTTTCTACAACACCCGGACAGGCGCGCACTTCTACACGGTCAACGCGGCAGAGCGCGACTTCGTGATCTCGGAGTACAAGGACTTCCACTACGAGGGGCCCGTCTACTACGTGTGGACATCACAGTAAACGCGACCACCCCCACCAACAGCCCGGCAAATGCCGGGCTGTTGTCATTTACGGAGCGTGAATTTGCACACAGTGGCGGTTTTCAACCCCACTTCACCAACACATTGCCGCTTTGGCGCAACACCTTGCCGCCAAGTGGATGGCTCGAACGTCGCCTCCAGAATACTGGTTTGCAAGTGCACGCTTACGCCATTCTTTGCGTCTATTTGACATTTCCGCCCTCCTTCGACGTTCGATCACACAACCCAGACACAAGGATTTTCATAATTAACAAAAACTATTGATTATGTACATTTGCAAACCAAAGTTAATGTTTATGTTTCATTTATTAAATTGTTAATAGCTATTGATAAAGTTGAGTCATTAGATATTTCCGCAATACCGGAGACCTCAGATGACCACCTTGTTCAAGCAATCGATCCAAGCCGCCAAGACCGCTGCCCTAACTGCGATGCTCTTCGTGCTGGCTGGATCTGCCATGGCAAACAATGAGGTGGTTCGCATGTCAAGCCGCGTGCAACCAGCCGGCACCGCCGAGGAGTTCGTGAACCTCAAGCGCTCTGCAATGGCACCGGTGGTAGCAACGATGGTGGAACTGGGCGCATGGACTGCCCCCAAGGCAGCTGCAGCCAGCGACCGTGACGACCTGATCAAGATCGGTGCTACCCGCACCAGCCAAGGCTCCGCATCGGTGCAAGCCGTCAACACCCTGCTGAACTGGAAACCATCGCCACGCGGTGGCCTGATTGCCGCCATGAACTTCGTCTCCAACGACGCCTTCGGCCTGCGCGCCGGTCTGCAGATCGACGCCTTGCCCGGCAACGCGCTGGTCCGCGTCTACGAACCCGAGCTCCGCGACGAAGCCTTCGAGATCGCCGGTCAGCGCATCCAGCAACTGCTGCAAAACAACGCCGCCGCCGGTGCCCCCTCGGCCGCAGCCCGCACCTGGTGGACCCCCGCCGTCGACGGCGACCAGCTTGTGATCGAAATCGAACTGCCCGCAGGTTTCGCCCCCAGCCAAGTGCAGGTGGCGGTGCCCAGCGTGCTGCACATCTACCAGGACATCTTCAACATGGTGGACGACGGCACCGCCGTTAGCACCAAGATCAACAACGCCGGTACCTGCACGCTCGACTCTACCTGCTTCGACGAATACGCCCGCCAGCGCGACGCCGTGGCCCGCATGCACTATGTGACGGCCGACGGTGGCTACCTGTGCACCGGCACCTTGCTGAATGACCGCACCGGCAGCGGCACCCCTTACTTCCTGACCGCCAACCACTGCATCGCCTCGCAGACCGAAGCCTCGACCCTTCAGACCTTCTGGTTCTACCGCACCCCCAGCTGCAACAGCCGCCTGCTGTCGTCGGCCAGCAAGACGCTGAAGAACGGCGCCAAGCTGCTCTACACATCGAGCATGCCCGACGCCACCCTGCTGGTGCTCAACGACACTCCACCCGCAGGCGCCGTGTTTGCCGGCTGGGACACCTCCGCCCTCAACAACGGCGCAGGCATCGTCGGTATTCACCACCCCGGTGGCGACATGCAGAAGATCAGCTTCGGCAACGTGGTTGGCACCTCCGCCTGCACCCCCGGCAAGGGCTACTACAACTGCGTGGGCACCAGCGCCATGACCGAGAGCTTCTACCGCGTACAGTGGACCCGTGGCATGACCGAAGGCGGCAGCAGCGGCTCCGGCCTGTTCGTGAACGGCGTGCTGACCGGCGTACTCTCCAACGGCACAGCCTCCTGCACCGCCACCGGCGGCGTGAACAACTACGCACGCTTCGACAAGATCTTCCCCGCCATCCAGCAATGGCTCTACCCCGAAGTGTCTGGCGCACAGACTGGTGGTGCACGCACAGCCGTCTATCGCTTCTACAACACACAGACCGGCGCGCACTTCTACACCAACAACGTCGCCGAACGCGATCTGGTGATCAACAACTACCACGCCTACCAATATGAAAACGTGGTGTTCCACGCCTACGCACAGGCTGGTGAGGGCCTGGTCGCAGTGCACCGCTTCTACAACCGCAAGACCGACTCGCACGTCTACACCATCAACGACAGCGAACGCGTCGCCATGCAAGCCGATGCCGCCACCTTCGGCTACGACGGCATCGCCTGGTACGCCAAGGCTGAGGCCACCGGCGACACCGTGCAGATCTTCCGCTTCCGCAACACACAAAGCGGCCGCTACTTCTACTCCGCCAGCGTCGGCGAACGCGACTTCGTGATCGCCACGTATGCCGACCTCAAGTACGAAGGCGTTTCATACAACGTGTGGCAAGGCCAGTGAAAACGGGAATCAGGGTTCTAAGGAAGGGATTGAAGGGAGTGAATTGATTTGACAGGGTGACTCTAGGGGAATTGGGCCCGGCATGATTTGCCGGGCCATTTTTTTTAACGTCAACAATTGCATTCAAACAGCGGACCTGCGAAGCGGACGCGCGCCAGGAATCCCCCACCCCAGCGACAAGACAAGCCCTCAAGCCAGGTGCGAAGCCACAGACAGTATGTTCATACGGCAAAACTTCGCAACATCAACAAAAATCAAACTTCACGCATGGTCATAGGAATGGTGACAGGCCCATCATTGATGAGATGCACTTGCATATCCGCAGCAAACTGCCCCGTCTGAACAATGGGATGTACAACCCGCGCCTGCGAAACAAAGTACTCATACAACCGCCGCCCTTCGTCCGGTGCGGCGGCAGCGGTGAAACTGGGCCGATTCCCGCCCTTGGTATCGGCCGCCAGCGTGAACTGACTCACGACGAGCAAGCCACCAACCACATCCTGCACACTGCGGTTCATCTTGCCGTTTTCGTCGCTGAAAATGCGCAGCTTCAATACCTTGGCCAACAACTTGTCCGCCAGCTTGTCGCTGTCACCCTGCTCGGCGCACAACAACACCAGCAGCCCCTGCCCGATCTGGCCAACGACTTCGCCATCCACTTCCACCCGCGCCTCGCGCACGCGCTGCAATACCGTGATCACTTCACTGTCCTTGTCATTTCAACTCAATTCAAATTGAATGGGATTCACTCGCCCTGCGATGCCACCGTCTCGAAAACAGTGGCCTGCCCGAGCGGCAAAATCTCGATGGTCGCGCGCAGATTCGGAACGGCCTGCATCAGCGCCGCTTCCACATCGGTGCGCAACTGCGCGGCACGGCCCAGCTTCCAATCGGAGGGCACATGCATGTGCACATCCACAAAGTTACGGCTGCCCGCACGGCGCGATATCAGACTGTCGAAGCGCGCCTCGCCTCCACTTTGCTCGCTGTAGCGCTCAAGTACCTGCTGCACGCTGTGCAGTTGATCCTGCGGCAGGGCCTCATCCATCAATCCTTGAGACGACTCCCAGAGCATCGCCCCACCCTCGCGCAGGATGTTGAGCGCGACCAGAATCGCGACGACCGGATCAATCCAGTGCCAGCCCGTAAGACCCGCTGCAATCAAACCGACCAGCACACCCGCCGACGTCCACACATCGGTGAACAGATGCCGCGCGTCGCCTTCAAGCGCCTTGGAGTGATGCACCCGCGCCGCGCGCAACATGTACCACGCCAGTACGCCATTGCACACGCTGCTCGCCACCAATAACACCGAGCCCCAGCCGACCTGCTCGACTGGTTGCGGCTGCAACAGGCGCGACACGCTCGCCCAGACAATCGCGATGGCAGCACCGATGATGAGAATGCCCTCGAAGCCGGAAGAAAAGAACTCTGCCTTGTGATGGCCATAAGGATGGTCTTCGTCCGCCGGTCGGCGCGCTATCGTCACCATGGCCAGCGCAAACACTGCGCCCGCGAGGTTGACAAAAGATTCGAGCGCATCGGACAACATGCCCACCGAGCCCGTCACCCACCACGCCAGCGTCTTCAGCGCGATGGTGAGCACCGCCACTGCAACGGACACGCGCAGTAGAGTGGAGGGCGTCATCCACGCTGGCACCGAAGCTGACGGCGAGGTGCTTTGAAGAGGGGCGTTGGGCATGGCCGCCATTATCTCCATGCGCGCCCAACCCTTTCGTGGACTGCGGGTTGGCGAGAATTCACTTATCCATGCAAATGTCACCAAGGCGTGGACAATAGGCCCATGTCATCCATTCCCATGTTCACAGAACCGACGCTGCATACCGACCCGGCCGACGCGCTGGCGCAGGTACAACGCATTTATCAACAGCAGATCAACCTCCTGCGCGATGCGATGCAGCGCTTTGTGGCAGGGGAAACTCCGGTGGAGCATGTACGCGCTTACTACCCCTTCGTGCGCATGCAGACCACGACGGTGTCGCGCAAACCCTCGCCGTTCGCCTACGGGTTTGTCGAAGGCCCGGGTCGATATGAAACCACATTGACCCGACCTGACCTGTTCGCCAACTACTACCTCGAGCAATTCCGACTGCTGCGCGAAAGCCATGGTGTCGAGCTCGAAGTGGGGTTGAGCACCCACCCGATCCCGATCCATTTCTCGTTCGCCGAAAACGACCACATCGAAGGCTCGCTCACGCAGGAGCGCCGCACGCTGATGCGCGACGTGTTCGACCTGCCCGACCTGTCATCGATGGACGACGGCATCGCCAACGGCACCTGGGAAGCCAAGCCCGGCGAGGCCCAGCCATTGTCGCTGTTCACCGCGCCGCGCGTGGATTACTCTCTGCATCGCCTGCGTCACTACACCGGCACCCAGCCCGAGTGGTTCCAGAACTTCGTGCTGTTCACCAACTACCAGTTCTACATCGACGAATTCGTGCGTTTGGGACAGGCCGAGATGGCCAAGGAAGACAGCGAATACATCGCCTTCATCGAGCCCGGCAACGTCGTCAAGCGTCGCAAGGGCCTCGCCGCCAAGCCCGGCGATGAACTCGGCGTCGCCCCACCGCGCCTGCCGCAAATGCCAGCCTACCATCTGGTGCGCGCCGACGGCAGCGGCATCACCATGGTCAACATCGGCGTCGGCCCCGCCAACGCCAAGACCATCACCGACCACATCGCGGTGCTGCGCCCGCACGCCTGGATGATGCTCGGCCACTGTGCGGGCCTGCGCAACAGCCAGCAACTCGGCGACTACGTCCTCGCCCACGCCTACGTGCGCGAGGACCATGTGCTCGACGAAGAATTGCCGCTATGGGTGCCTATCCCCGCGCTTGCAGAAATCCAACTCGCCCTGCAGCAGGCCGTGGCCGATGTGGCCAAGGTGCCCGAAGACCAGCTCAAACGCATCATGCGCACGGGCACAGTGGCCAGCACCGACAACCGCAACTGGGAACTGCTGCCAGACAATATGCCCCAACGCCGCTTCAGCCAAAGCCGCGCCGTCGCGCTCGACATGGAAAGCGCGACCATCGCGGCGAATGGGTTCCGGTTTCGGGTGCCTTATGGGACGTTGCTGTGCGTTTCGGACAAGCCGTTGCATGGGGAGATCAAGCTGCCCGGGATGGCTAACCATTTTTACCGTGAGCGTGTCGATCAGCATTTGCGGATCGGGATGCGCGCTGTTGACATCCTGCGCGAGGGGGGGTCACAGCGGCTTCATAGTCGCAAGCTGCGGAGCTTTGCGGAAGTGGCGTTTCAGTGATTCGTTTTTGTTTTTTGCTGTGGGGTTGAGGGCAGAGGCCGGGAGTTCCGCCCGGCGACGGAGTCACCTTTTGCTTGCGCACAAAAGGTAACCCAAAACGCGCTTTTCAATACCCGCGGCAGAACTCGCTTTGCGCTGCGCGCGCCGCTCGGACAACCGCCGCGAATCAGTCTTTAACTAAGAGGTGTGGTCGGCACATCGCTGCGCTCGTGCCGTGCATCTCGCGACTTCGCGAGATGTGGGGGTGCGAGCGCTGCGTGATTTGCTCGCTGTTGTCGGTCCACTCTGGAAAAAGGGCAGTGGGCATTTACGCCCCAACCCAACTCTGCAAACGCCCCGGCACGAGCGAAGCGATGTGCCGCAAACACCTCTTTCACAACTGATTTCCGGCGGTTGTCCGAGCAGAGTGACGAAGGAACGCCGCGAGTTTCGCCGGATGACTTCAAAGCGCATTTTTGGTGACTTTTTGGGCAAGACCAAAAAGTTACTGCCCCGCCGGGGGCAGTCCCGGCCTCTGAACCAAACCACCCAGCAGAAGCAAAAAAATCAAAGAGAAGAAGAACGAATCAAATCCACAGCCCTCTCTGCGATCATGATCACAGGAGCATTCGTGTTCCCACTCACCACCCGTGGCATGACCGAAGCATCCACCACCCGCAACCCCTGTACCCCATGCACCCGCAACTCGGCGTCCACAACGTCGAGCGCGCCCACCCCCATACGGCAACTGCCGACCGGGTGGTAAATCGTATCCGCATAGTTGCGTATGTACTCGGCGATCTGCTCGTCGCTCTGCGCACTAGCTGAATACTCCAGCTCCTTGCCGCCGAGACTAGCGAGCGCCGGTTGCGCCAAGATCCGCCGCATCGTCTTCACCGCAACGATCATCTTCTGCATGTCCTCGGGGTCGGCAAAGAACGCCGGATCGATCAGCGGCGCAGCGAGCGCGTCGGCGCTGGCCAACGTGACCCGACCTCGGCTCTTGGGTTGGAGAAGGCAGATATGGCAGGAGTAACCATGTCCCCAGACCGTCTTGCGGCCATGGTCGAGTAGCTTGCCAACGACGAAGTGCAGTTGCAGATCGGGCACCGCTTCGCTTTCGTGGCTTTTGATGAAACCACCCGCCTCGGCAAAGTTGGTGGTCAGCATGCCGGTGCGCTGTGAATTCCATTCGAACACGCCGCGCACCAGATTGGCCGCGCCTTTGATGGACAAGCCGAACGAGTCGGTGAGCTGCGCGCCATCGACCACGGTCACCACATCGGGATGGTCGTGCAAATGTTCGCCGACGCCCGGAAGATCGTGCACGACATTGATACCGAGCTTTTGCAGATCCGCGCCGTTGCCTATGCCCGAGAGCATCAATATCTGCGGTGACAGCAGCGCGCCCGCGCTGAGCAGCACCTCGCGTGTGGCGCGTTCGGAGTGCAGCGCGCCGCCCTTGAAATACTGAACGCCCACCGCACGCTTGCCCTCCATGAGGATGCGCGTGACCTGCGCACCCGTCACCACTTGCAGGTTGGAACGTGAAAGGTGTGGAGTGAGATAGGCCTTGGCGGCGCTGAAGCGTTCGCCGTTCTTGTGGGTGACCTGGTACAGCCCCACGCCTTCAACCTCTGGGCCGTTGAAATCGTGGTTGTGCGTATGCCCCGCTTGAACACAGGCATCCACAAAGGCATGGCTCAGCGGATTCGGGCTGCGCAAATCGGCCACGTTGAGAGGGCCGCCCGCTCCGTGCAAATCATCGGCGCCGCGCTCGTTGTTCTCGGCGCGCTTGAAGTACGGCAGCACATCGCGCCAACCCCAGCCCGCATTGCCCTGCTCGGCCCAGTGGTCGTAATCGCTCGCATGGCCGCGCGCGTAGATCATGGCGTTGATGGAGCTTGAGCCGCCCAGCGTCTTGCCGCGCGGCTGGTACCCGCGCCGCCCGCCCAGCCCCGGCTGCGGCGTGGTCGACAGCTTCCAGTTGTTGGCACCGGTCTTGGCCATGACGGCCAGACCCGCCGGGCAGTGAATCAACACGCTGCTGTCGGGCCCACCTGCTTCGATCAGGCAGACGCGCACCTGCGGATCCTCGCTCAGACGCCCCGCAAGCACCGAGCCAGCCGATCCCCCACCCACCACGATGTAGTCGAACATGTGACACCCGTCTCCGTTGAAAAAGCGAGCCTGCGCTTTTTTGCCGATACCATGTATGGTTGCGCTGCAGCATTGTGTGCGGCCACCTACCAACCAACCCATTTTCTTTTTTCTCTACAAAGCAGACTTTATATGACGATTTTTACCGTGGGCATCATTGGCGCTGGCACGATGGGCAATGGCATTGCGCAGGCGTGTGCAGTTTCTGGCATCAACGTGGTGATGGTGGACATCTCCGACGCAGCCGTGCAAAAGGGCATCGCCACCGTCGCCGGAAGCCTCGACCGCCTGATCAAGAAGGAAAAGATCTCGGAAGCCGACAAGGCCGCAGCCCTCGCCCGCATTAAGGGCTCGACCAACTACGACGACCTCAAGGCCACTCAGATCGTGATCGAGGCCGCAACCGAAAACTTCGACCTCAAGGTCAAGATCCTCAAGCAAGTCGACGCCCTGCTCGCACCCGAAGTGCTGCTGGCCTCGAACACCTCGTCGATCTCGATCACCAAGCTGGCAGCCGTGACCAGCCGCGCCGACCGCTTCATCGGCATGCACTTCTTCAACCCCGTGCCGATGATGGCGCTGGTCGAAATCATCCGTGGCCTGCAGACGTCAGACGACACGCACGCTGCAGTGAAGACCCTGTCCGAGCGCCTCGGCAAGAGCCCGATCACCGTGAAGAACGCCCCCGGCTTCGTCGTCAACCGCATTCTGGTGCCGATGATCAACGAAGCCTTCTTCGTGCTCGCCGAAGGCTCTGCCACCGCCGAAGACATCGACGCCGGCATGAAGCTCGGCTGCAACCAGCCCATCGGCCCACTGGCCTTGGCTGACATGATCGGCCTCGACGTCTGTCTGGCCGTGATGGACGTGTACCTCGATGAATTCGGCGACAGCAAGTACCGCCCCTGCCCATTGCTCAAGGAAATGGTTGCCGCAGGCCGCCTGGGCCGCAAGACCGGCCAAGGCGTGTATAAATACTGAGTGAAAATAATGAGCGGCAAGGGATGAGGAACGGCCGCAGTCACCCTCACCCCAGCCCTCTCCCGCCAGCGGGAGATGCAGGCACGAGCGAAGCGACGTGCCGAAAGCACCTCTTCCCAACTGATTTCCGGCGGTTGTCCGAGCGGAGTGACGAAGGAACGCAGCGAGTTCCGCCGGAGGTATTGAAAGCGCGTTTTGGGTTATTTTTTGCGCGCAAGCAAAAAGTGACTCCGCCGCCGGGCGGAACTCCCGGCCCCTGAACCAAACCACCCAGCCGAAGCTGAAACGGAAACAGAAGGAGCCCAGTCATGCCGACCCCCAACCCCTTCAAAAAGGCACTGACCGCGGGCCACCCACAAATAGGCATCTGGTCCACACTAGCATCGCCATTGGTAGCAGAGCTCCTAGCCGGCTCAGGCTTCGACTGGATCCTCCTCGACACAGAACACGCCCCCAACGACGTCCCGCTGATGGTCCCCCACCTGCAGGCGGTATCAGCCGCTGCCGTGACACCGCAACAAAAGAGAACGCATCCCGTCATCCGCCCCGCGTGGAACGACCACGTTCTCATCAAACGCTACCTGGATATAGGCGCCCAGACCCTGCTGATCCCCTTCGTGCAGAACGCAGACGAAGCACAGGCAGCGGTGAACGCCATCCGCTACGCCCCAAACGGCGTGCGCGGCCTCGGCGGATCGGTGCGCGCCTCCAACTTCGGCCGTGACGCCCACTACATCCGCGACGCCGAAAAGGAGCTGTGCCTGCTGGTGCAGGTGGAGACCAAGGAAGCGCTCGCCCAGATCGAGGCCATCGCGGCGGTGGATGGCGTGGACGGCATCTTCATCGGCCCGTCCGATCTCTCGGCCAGCATGGGCCACCCCGGTCAGCCCAACCATCCCGAGGTGCGCACCGCCATCGACGACGCCATCCGCCGCATTCGAGCCACCGGCAAGGCGCCCGGCATCCTGCAGGTCAACGAGGAACGTGCACGCGAATGCCTTGCACTCGGTGCGCTGTTTGTGGCCGTGGCGCTCGATATGGTGCTGCTGCGCGAGGCCGCCGATGGCTGCGCCGCACGCTTTCGCGAGAGCGGCGATGGCACGTCGATTGCACGAAGCACCTATTGAGTAGCTCAAATTGGTAGTGAACCACTTGCCCGAAATGCACCTCTAATCCACTAGGGAATGCAAGCGTGGAATCAGCTTGTGCCCTCATCATGTGCAGATAGCCACTCGCACTGCGCATGAAATACGCTCTTCTCGCCGATCTGCACTCCAATCTGCATGCGCTGGACGCCTGCCTGGAGCATGCGCGCGCCCATGATGCGCAGCAGTTCGCGTTTCTCGGCGATCTGGTCGGCTATGGCGGCAACCCCGCACAGGTGCTTGACCGGGTGATGGGTCTGGTCTCTTGCGGCGCGCTGTGTGTGCGCGGCAACCACGAGCACATGGCGCTCAACCCGCCCGCGGTCATCCGGCAGGTGCAGGACGAAGGAGCGGCATGGACGCACGACCAGCTCCAGCCGCTGCACAAAAGCTTTCTCGAGAACCTGCCGCTCACCGTCAAGCTCGAGCAAGACGTGCTGATCGCCCACGCCAGCGCCGATTCGCCGGGCAACTGGCACTACGTGAGCGACAGCGGCGCGGCCGAGCGCTGCATGCGCGCTGCGGCCGAACAGGACGCCACCATCCGCTACGTCTTTGTGGGCCATGTGCATACGCAGTCCTTGTATTTTTTGACGCCCACCGCCAAGCTGATGCGCTTCAACCCCGAACCCGGCGTGCCCGTACCGGTGCCGCCGCACCGGCAATGGCTGGCGGTCGTGGGCTCCTGCGGCCAGCCGCGTGACCGCGACCCGCGTGCCATGTACACGATGTACGACAGCGACGCGGCGACGCTCACCTTTCACCGCGTGGTCTACGACCACATGGCGGCGGCGGCGGCGGTGCGGCACACACATGCCATGCCGCCGCACTTTGCCGACCGGCTGGAATGGGGGCTATGAACCCACTGGTCATCGCAGAAAAACAGATAAATAGTCACAACGGCAGAGACGCACAGAACGTCTCGCCGCATCGTTGATCGCTCCAAGAGTGAGCCGAATAAATACAAGATCAACGGTTTGAATTTCCCGCTCCTTCACGTCCTCGTTCGCTGACATGAAAATGCTGACTCCGGGAACCGAGATCGATGGCTTCATCGTTCATGAATGTGTGCATGCGGGGGGCATGGCGCACATCTATCACGTGACTTATGCACAGAGTGCGCGCGACCCCGGCTTTCCGCTGGTGATGAAGATTCCGCGCATGGCCACGGGCGATGGCGCCGAGAATATCGTGAGCTTCGAGGTGGAGCTGCTGATCCACCCCACGCTCTCCGGCCCGCATGTGCCGCGCTTTGTGGCCGCGGGCGATCTCATGCGACTGCCCTACATCGTCATGGAATACCTCGAAGGCCAGACACTGCAGCAGTGGCTGGACGCCAATCCGCGCGGCGCCATCGACGAGATCGCGCTGATCGCCAACGCCATCGCGTGGGCCGTGCACAGCCTGCATCAACAGCATGTCTGCCACCTCGACCTCAAGCCCGCCAACGTGCTGCTCAAGCCCGACGGCACGGCGGCGCTGCTGGACTTCGGGCTCTCCTGCCACTCCCACTATCCCGATTTGCTCGCCGAGGAAATGAGGAGCGCCGTGGGCTCACCCGCGTGGATCGCGCCCGAGCAGATCGTCGGCGTGCGCGGCGATGTGCGCAGCGACCTCTTCGCCATCGGCGTGATGCTCTACGAGATGGTGACGGGCGAACTGCCCTTCGGCGCGCCGACCACGCAGGGCGGCCTGCGCCAGCGTCTGTGGATGACGCCGACGCCACCGCTTCAACTGCGAAACGACGTGCCGTCATGGCTGCAGGAAATCATCCTGCGCTGTCTCGAGCCCGAGGCCGCACAGCGCTACCCCTCGGCCGCGCATCTGGCCTTCGATCTCACGCATCCCGAGCACGTACCCGTCACAGAACGCGGCGACCGCAGGAACGCTCCCGGCGCACGCTCGCAGTTCAAGCGCTGGATCAAGGCGGCTGGCATGCACTACCAGCCCAGTCCCCTGCCCAAGGAGCAACTGCAGGAGGTGCCCATCCTCATGGTCGCCGTGCCCCATCAAGACGTGAGCGACGCCACCATGTATTCGCTGCGCCAAGCGGTGAACCGCTCGCTCGGCATTCGGCCCGGCGCGCGGCTGGCCTGCGTGACGGTGATCTCACCCTCAGCCAGCAACACCAGCCAGCACGAACGCAGCGAAACCACATTGCACCGCACGCACCTCGCGC
The DNA here is from genome assembly GCF_011305995.1 of Diaphorobacter sp. HDW4A. Taxonomy (GTDB): domain Bacteria; phylum Pseudomonadota; class Gammaproteobacteria; order Burkholderiales; family Burkholderiaceae_C; genus Diaphorobacter_A. Next base: position 4,370,360 of record NZ_CP049910.1, read on the forward strand.
GGCTCAAGCAATGGACCGCCACGCTCAATCTGGTGGGCCACAGTGCAAGCTGCCATGTGCTCGAATCGGGCGACGTGGCGCAAGCCCTCGTGCGCTATGCGCGCGGCAATCAGGTCACGATGATCATCATGGGCGCGGCCACACACGGCCTGCAAATGCAGCGTTTCGTCGACACCGTGCCGATCCGCGTGGTGCGCGACGCCCCCTGCACCGTGATTCTGGTGAAGCAGCAACTTCCCTTCCACGCACTGGCCGCAGCCCCCGCCGCCGACGAAGCTTCGTACCCGCAAACTCGCGCTGCCATGTGAGCGCGAGGGCCATCGGCGGCTGCGACAATAGCCCGCATGCACACCGATGACTCCAGCGCCAGCCCCGCACAGCACCCGTATTCCCCGCTCACGCCCGATCTGGTGCTCGACGCGCTCGCCGAGCTCGGCATGTATGGCGATGGTCGACTGATGGCGCTGGGCTCGTATGAGAACCGTGTCTATCAGGTCTCGCTCGAAGACGGCGCGCGCGTGGTCACCAAGTTCTACCGGCCCGAGCGCTGGAGCGATCCGCAGATCCTCGAAGAACACGCCTTCGCCCTTGAACTCGCGGCCGCCGAAGTGCCTATGGTAGCGCCGCTGGTGCTCAACGGCAAAACGCTGCACCACCACGCGGGCTTCGCGTTTTCGGTGAGTCCGTGGCGCGGCGGGCGCACGCCCGAGCTTGATGATTTTGAGACGCTGGAATGGATAGGCCGCTTTCTCGCGCGCATCCACACGGTGGGCAGCCAACGGCCTTTCACGCTGCGCCCGACGCTTGATGTGCAGGCCTTCGGCATCGACAGCCGCGAATGGCTGCTGTCGCACCATGGCATTCCGCTCGATCAGGAAAGCGGCTGGCACAAGGCCTGCGACGAGGCACTCGCGATCATCACCGAGAAGATGAACGCGCACCGCTTCACCCCGCTGCGCCTGCATGGCGACTGCCACCCCGGCAACGTGCTGTGGACGCCGGTGGACGACAACGGCCACGGCGGTCCGCATTTCGTTGATCTGGATGACGCGCGCATGGGACCTGCCGTGCAGGACCTGTGGATGCTGCTCTCGGGCGAGCGCGCACAGCGCGGCATGCAGCTGTCCACGCTGCTGGAAGGCTACGAGCAGTTCCGCGATTTCGACCGCCGCGAGCTCTCGCTGATCGAGCCGCTGCGCACGCTGCGCCTAATCCACTACAGCGCGTGGCTTGCCCGGCGCTTCAGCGACCCGATCTTTCCGATCAACTTCCCTTGGTTCGGATCAAGTGACTACTGGCGCGGCCAGATCGACATGCTCATCGAGCAGATCGAGGCCATGCAGGAAGAACCGTTGATGGTGTGACGCGCGTGCGGCGCGTATTCAGCGCTCTCAGCGCGCGCCCGCAGCCGTCAGCAGCGCAGTCACGGCCCCTTGATTGCGCTGGCGCGCATGGGCGAGCGGCGTGATGCCGTCCTTGTCTGCCAGATTCACGTCGGCCCCGGCGGCGATCACGTCGCGCACGATCTGCTGATGCGCCTCGCCACCGTTGCCAAGCACGACGGCCTCCATCAGGCAAGTCCAGCCGAGACGGTTCACATGGTTCACGTCAACGCCGGCATCGATCAGTGCCTTGGCCGTGGCAACATGGCCGCGCTCGCAGGCGGGAATCAGCGCTGTGCCGCCATATCTGTTCGTGCTTTTCAGATCGGCGCCGCGCGACAGTGTCATGCGCAGAATCTCGAGATGCCCGCGCGCACCAGCCAGCAGATAGGCACTGTCCTGCTGCGCGTTCTGGATGTTCACATCCGCACCATGCAGGATCAGTGAACGCGCCACTTCAATGTGGTTGCCAGCCGTCGCCAACAGCAGCGGCGTATTGCCATCGACGTCCCGTGCATTCACGGGAGCATCCTTCGCGAGCAGCTTGCGCACTGCAAGCTCATCGCCCACGCGCGCGAACTTGAGCAATTGTTCGCCAAGCGCCTTGCCGTGCACGGCCTTTCTGTGAGCCAACTCGGTAGTTGCCGCAGCAGTCTGCTGATGGGCCTCATCGGTGACGGCGTGCACCGCTTGTCTGGCCGGCGTCTGTGCGAATGACGCCATGTGCGCAGTCAGCAGCCCCGCCAAGAGAATCCCAGAAGCCGATGTCGATTTCAATGTTAGTTTCAATGTCTTCTGCGTCGTCTTTGTTTGCATTACTTCTGGCTGACCGGTGCCTTGGCCTTGAGCGAACGCTTCCAGCCGTTGACGATCACATCGCCAAAGAACTTGCGGTCCAGCAGCAGCCACACCAGCACGGGAGCCAATGTAGGCAGCACCAGCACGCCCACTTGGTAACCGAAGACGATGGACTCGACCTGCCAAGAGTCGACGCGCAGCGTGCGAATGTCGAGCTTCGCGGCCACCAGCACCTGCATGAGCAGGTACATCACCAAGCTGAAGCTCTGGATCGGCAACAGGATCAAATACCCGCCAATCGCCTTCGACAAGCGACCCGGTGCGCGGTTGGCCGCATAGGCGGCAAACACCAGTGCCAGAAAGATCGGCAGACCAAAGGCATAGCGACCCGGATCAGCATCCACCACCACATCGGCGGTCTGCCCTCCGGCATTGGGCACAACCACACCCACACTGGTGTCCACCTCGATCTGACCGGGCTTCTTGTGCACCGCGCGCACCCACATCGGCGCGACTTCTTCGAGCGCCACATGGGACAGCAGCGCAATCGGGTACGAAGTCCATGGCGTGATCTTGGTCCACAGCAGCGTGAGCAAAATCATTCCCGCAAAAGCGAAGATCACAAAGCGCGGCAGCACCTTGCTCTTGGCTGCTGGGACGTTTTCTTCGATGGCTGATGATGCTGTCGTTGTCGCCTGTTCTGTCATGTCACTGCTCCCTCGATCCCTCTGATTCACTTTAACCGCATCAGACCGATGGCCGTGGCCGTGCCTGCGGCGACAGGTCCAACGAATGGCTGACGGTACCCTCTCCATGACCCATGCGTGGGGCGCTCGACACCACGGGCGGTGCAGGCGGTTCGTCGGGTGGAGGCGGTTCGTTGGCGGCGCGCTCCTTGGAGCCCGCACGCACCCACAGCAGCCAGACGATCAGCACGTCCAGCATGATCAGGCCCTGCCAGAGGAATTCGTGTGCGAAGTTGAACACCGACATGTTCCATTGACCGAGGTAGAACAGGCTGATCACGCGCACCACGTTGAGCGCCTGAATGGCAACGAAGCCGACGACGAAGCCCACCAGCTTGTGGCGCCAGCTGGATGGAAACGCGATGATCGCCGCAAACAGCACGATGCAGGCCTCAATGCCATTGCAACCCGCCTCGATGGAAACGCCAAACCCCGTCGCGCTGTTCCACAGCACCTTGCCCTGAGCCGTCGCGGTATCGTCGAACCAGACCACCAGTTCGGAGCAGATCTTGGCGAGCAACGCCGTCCACGGCAGCACGATGTGCTGCTGCACCCAGTTGAGCATATTCAGGCCGAACAGCGTCAGCTGAATGGAAAGAAATAACAGGAAGAAACGCAACATATCCGTGAATGGTCCCTGAGCATGTTCGCGAGTTTTCGCAATGCAAAAAAATGCCATGCAACTCGAAGTTACACGGCATTTTCATCCAAACCGGCCGATCAGGCCATCACTGTGGTCGGATCAGGGCTTTGGCCGAGTCAAACAAGCAACGCATTCACGCGTTTGACATACGCAGCCGGGTCTTCAGGCATACCACCCTCGGCCAGCAGCGCCTGATCGAACAGGATGTGCGCCAGGTCATTGAAGTGCACCGAGCCATCGAGCTTCTTGACCAAGGGGTGATCCGGGTTCACTTCCAGCACCGGCTTGCTCTGCGGAATCGCCTGACCGGCCTGCTTGAGCATGCGGGCGAGCTGAGCGCTCATGCCGCCGTCCTGCACCACGATGCAAGCGGGCGAATCGACCAAGCGGGTCGTGGCGCGCACGTCGTCCACCTCGTTCTTGAGCGCCTCCTTGAGCTTGGCGAGCATCGGCTTGAAGGCCTCGGCGGCCTCTTCGGCAGCCTTCTTTTCGGCCTCGTCCTGCAGCTTGCCCAGATCCACCGCCCCCTTGGCGACCGACTGCAGCGGCGTGCCGTCGAATTCGTTCAGATAGTTCAGCGCCCACTCGTCCACGCGGTCGGTCATCAGTAGAACTTCGATGCCCTTCTTCTTGAACACTTCGAGCTGTGGGCTGTTCTTGGCAGCAGCCAGCGTGTCGGCGGTGATGTAGTAGATCGATTCCTGACCGTCCTTCATCCGCGCCTTGTAGTCGGCGAACGACACGCTCACCGTGTCGGTGGTCGAGGACGCGAATCGCAGCAGCTTGGCGATGCGCTCGGCATTGCCGAAATCCTCGCCCAGACCTTCCTTGAGCACTGCACCGAACTCTCCGTAGAACTTGGTGTATTTGCCTTCCTTGGCCTTGTCGTCGTCGCTGACCACATCAGTCACGTCCTCGGCGTTCGTCGAAGTGGCTTCATGCTGATCGTGCTTGGCCAGATCTTCAAGCATCGACAGCACGCGGCGTGTGTTGCCGTCGCGGATCAGGCGCACGTCACGGCTTTCCTGCAGCAGTTCACGGCTCACGTTGAGCGGTAGGTCGGCTGAATCGATCACGCCCTTCACGAAGCGCATGTAACTCGGCATCAGCGCCTCGGCGTCGTCCATGATGAATACGCGCTTGACATAGAGCTTCACGCCCGCCTTCTTGTCGCGGTTCCACAGATCCGTCGGCGCGTGCGAGGGGATGTACAGCAGTTGCGTGTACTCCGTGTTGCCTTCCACCCGATTGTGGCTCCAGGTCAACGGAGCCTCATGGTCGTGGCTGATGGCCTTGTAGAAATCAACGTACTGCTCCGGCGTGATGTCCTTCTTGGGACGCGTCCACAGCGCGCTCGCCTGGTTCACGGTTTCCCATTCACCGGTCTTGACCATGTCGCCGGGCTGATCGTTCTCGCCCTCTTTCCACTCTTCCTTTTCCATGAGGATGGGCAGGCTGATGTGGTCGGAATACTTACTGACGAGCGCCTTGAGCTTCCAGGCGTTCAGGAACTCCTCGGCGTCTTCGCGCAGATGCAGCGTGATCGCCGTGCCGCGCTCGGCCCGCTCGATCTGCTCGACCTCAAAGTCCCCCGAACCGCCGCTCACCCAGCGCACGCCTTCGCTCGCGGGCAGGCCCGCACGGCGCGACTCGACGCTGATCTTGTCGGCCACGATGAAGCCCGAATAGAAGCCCACGCCGAACTGACCGATGAGCTGCGAATCCGACTTCTGATCACCCGAGAGCTTGCTCATGAAGTCCTTGGTGCCGCTCTTGGCGATGGTGCCCAGATTGTCGATGGCCTCCTGCTCGCTCATGCCGATGCCGGTGTCGGCGATCGTGATCGTGCGCGCTTTGCTGTCGAAGGAAACGCGCACTTCCAGATTCGGCTGACCTTCATACAGATCGGGCTGATTCAGCGCCTCGAACCGCAGCTTGTCGCAAGCGTCCGACGCATTGGAGATCAGCTCGCGCAGGAAGATTTCCTTGTTGGAATACAGCGAATGGGTGACCAGATGCAGCAGTTGTGCCACTTCGGCCTGAAAGGAATGGGTGTGTTTGTTGCTCATTGGATATTTACGGAAAAGTCTCTTGTCCCGACGATGCGTCGCCCTTCGGGCAGGCATTTGCTAGCAATGCATGGCGGGCTGCCTCGGCGCCAAAACGCCTGCGGTCTACCGCCGAGCTAGCTGACAGATGGGGATGATGATTCGGAGTTCAAGTATTGCTGCGCAGCCACTAGCAAAGAGGGTGCGCTACGAAGATTGATAGGAATTAGCTTTTTTTAATTCAGTTACAGAAGAAACATCAAAGCCTTTCCCCCAACTGAGAGCGAAGGTGTTTCGGCAAAAATTCGCTCGAAGCCATTAGCGATATGTATCTTGAATAGAGGAATTTGTAAAAAAAATTGCACACGAACGATCGTGCGCAAAAATTCACAATAATGCTCATTTTTTCCAATACAGCTATCGATTCATCGCTATTGATTTCTGCAACCAAAATTAGCCAGCTATTAATTATTACAATTAGTAACTCTCAAAATGTAACTCAGCGTCAGCCTTTTGACGTAAATTCTCGTTGCCTTCAAATCTGACGATCTGTTTTATAAAACAATAGCTATTGCCTAAATTTGGCGCTATGCAAACGGAACGAGAGAAGGCAGATTCAGCGGTCTTTGCGGTGAACGGTTCTTGAACCCAAGGAAGACGGCGTCTGAATGCAAGGTGCAATTTGCACGTTGCACGCAGGCGACGACATCCCGAAGTCATCGGGGTCCGGCTGAGCAAGTCCTGTTTTAACAACCACCGCCCTGGGTGATGCCAAATCCATTTTTCTGCGCACACCGGGCACCCTTTCTCCGCAGGAGTTTTTTTATGTCTTTCAAGCGTTTTGCCATCTCTGCCGTCGTCGCCTCCGCTGCTGTTCTGTCGATGAATGCGGCCCAAGCCGCTGGTTCAGTCACTGGCACTTTCAATGTTTTGCTGACCGTTCAAGGCAAATGCCAGATCAGTACTGCGGCAACCGACATCGACTTCGGCACCTTGGACATGGGCGCCACAACTACCGTTCTGAACAACACGTTCTCCGTGCAATGCACCAAGGGCACCGTGTACTCGATCACACTGTCCCCCAAGAACGCAGGCGCTACTGAAAATTCGGGACAAATGAAGTCCGCTGCGAATGACATCATCAACTACACACTGCATACGGATCTGGCCGCCAACACAGCCTGGGGCAAAACGTCTGCAGTCGGCGGAACATCGAGCACCAGCTCGTCTGCGCCCGTTGTATTCAAGGCGTACGCCAAGGTCGCTGGCAACGTAGTTCCTGACGTTCCCGTCGGCGCTTACAAGGACACCGTCACAATCACCGTGACTTACTGATCCGAGTTCATTCATCCAGTCTGTCGATCCATCACATGGCTTATCCGCGTTTATCCACAGTTTCCCGGCTTCTGATTTCCGCGTGTTCGATCGGCAGTGCACTGGTGGCATTGCCCGTCAGTGCGGCGGGCCTCGAGGTGTCGCCAACGTCCTTGCAGATCGCATCACGCCAATCGGCAGATGGAATCACGCTGAGGAATGTGGGTGACGTGACCATGTATGCGCAGGTGCGCGTGTTCGCTTGGAGTCAGCAGAACAACGAAGATCTTCTTACGCCGAGCACTGCCCTCTCGGTAAGCCCGCCCATGGTGCAGATCGCTCCCGGTACGAGCCAGTTGCTGCGTGTGATCCGCTCCTCCGGCCTTCCTCCTTCGGGTACAGAAGAGACGTATCGGTTAATCATTGACGAGATTCCCGCGTCGAGCATCACCCCCGCAGCAGCCCAGGCGGCCGCATCCGGAGCATCCAATTCGACTGCTGCACCAGCAAAAGGCACCGCCCCAGCGCTGAGCTTCTACATGCGTTACTCGCTGCCGGTGTTCCTGGGCGACTCGTCGGATGCACCCCAAACCACGCTGACGTGGTCCTTGGCGAAATCCGCAAACGAATGGACCATCGGTGTCATCAACACCGGTGCAAACCGCGCACAGGTGGCCGACATCACCGCCGTTCTGCCGAGCGGCGAAAAGCAGGTGCTTATGTCCGGACTGGTGGGCTACGTTCTGGCGGGCCAATCGCGCCATTGGAATGTCCCTGCGCCTGCAAGCACCACGAAGATCGATCATTTCCAAGCCATGATCAACAGGACTGTGCAGCCGATCCATGTTTCCGCACCGTAAGCCGCGCTGGGTACGGTTGGCAATTGACTCGGCGATTGGCACCACGCTGGCAGCGAGCGCAGGCGCCTCGCTCAACGCACATGCTGCAGATGCCGCAGCTGTACGGGCCTCCGATCTCCCGCCGATTTCCGCACCTGACTTTTCCCGCCTGTCTGTGGATCGCCTGCCGGTGTATCTGGCAACGAAACTCAACACCCGCGACCAAGGCATGGCGCCAGCGCAAATGCGTGCAGGCACCGTTTGGATGCTGCGCGCCACACTCGTCGGCATGGGCGTAAAAAACTCCGGCCTAAGCGCCCCCCCCATCAATACCGACGGAGAGTGGCTAGAAATCTCGACCATTCCGGGGATCATGGTCGATTTCAATGCATCCCTGCAGAGCCTCGTGCTGACACTGCCCTTCGATGCGCTCAATTGGCAGCCCACCGACGTGCAGACGAATGAACGCCGCTCGCCGCGCGCAAGCTCCTCACCTGGCATTTTGGTGAACTATGACCTCTACGGCTGGGCGAACAGTCAGACGCGCTCGCTCAGCGCATCGACCGAGTTTCGCGCTTTCCGCGAAACATCTGTGATCAGCAGCACCATGCTCACGCGTTATCAGGACAGCAATGTGTCGATGAACGCAGGGGCATCCGCTTCTTCCTTCAGCAATGTTCGGCTGGACACCACTTTCAGCCGCTCGTTCCAGGACGAACTGCTCACGCTGCGCTTGGGCGATACGCTCACCGGTTCGCTGCCGTGGAGCCGTGCCACACGCATTGGAGGCATTCAGCTCGCGCGCAATTTCGCGCTGCAGCCATTCCAGACCACTGCGCCGATTCCCGCACTCATGGGAACCAGCGCGCTGCCCTCCGATGTGGCGCTCTACATCAACGGCATCAAGCAATACCAAGGCCAACTGCCTGCCGGGCCGTTTGTCCTCAATTCCATTCCGGGCCTGAGTGGCAGCGGCGGCGCCCAGGTCGTGCTGACCGATGCGCTGGGCCGTGCAACCACGCTGAATTTCAGCCTCTACCAAGCCAATCAGTTGTTGCGTCAAGGTCTGAGTGATTGGTCGGCAGAGTTTGGCTGGGTGCGCAAGAACTATGGCCTGTCATCATTCGACTATGGCTCCGATCCACTTGCCAGTGGCACCTGGCGCTATGGCCTGATCGACCAGCTCACACTGCAGAGTCACGCAGAAGTCTCGTCCAAGCTCGTGAACGCGGGCGGTGGCGCAGCATGGCAGATCGGCAATCTGGGAGTGGTCTCCGCAGCAGCTGCCAGTAGCCATTTCGAGAGCCAGAGCGGACACCTCGCGCGCCTTGACTACAACTGGAACAATCAGGCATTCAATATCGGCCTGTCCGGCACCCGCGCGAGCGAGCAGTACCGAGATGCGGCCTCGCTTTATGACAGCGGCCGTCTTGCGCGCTCAGGCAGTGCATTCTTCGGATACAACAGCCCCGACTTCGGCAATCTGAACGTTGGCTGGCTCTACCTGCGCAACTTCGGCACTACAGCGCAGCGTTACGCAACGCTCGGCTGGAGCCGCGCCATCGGCCAGCGCAGCTTCGTGAACGTGAACCTCAATCACAATCTGGACGACAGCAAACGCAGCAACGTGCAGTTCTTGTTGAGCTGGTATCTGGATGGCAATCTCAACCTCGGCACCTCCATCACGCACACCAACAACAGCACGCGCATTGCCGCCACGGCCAACCAACGCCCGCCCAGCGAAGGCGGTTGGGGTTGGAGTGCAATGGCTCAGAGCGGTGATGGCGGCCAAGGTCAGGTACAGGCGGATTACGTGGGTCGCAAGTTCGAAGCGACAGCCGCCGTATCGCACTCAGGCGGCACGACATCGGGAGCGCTCGGCGCATCCGGCGCTCTGGTGCTGATGAACGGACATGCATTCGCCAGCCGCCGCATCTATGACAGTTTCGCGGTCGTCAACACGAATGGCGTGCCCGACGTGCCGATCAAACGCGACAACCTGGTGATCGGCAGCACCGACGCAAACGGCGTGATGCTGGTGCCGCAGTTGTTGGCATACCAGAACACGAAGATTTCGATCGACCCCATGAGCCTGCCCGCGCAGATGCGCGTGCCGGATATCAACCAGTCCGCCGTGCCGACAGACCGCTCCGGCGTGCTCGTGAACTTCGATCTGAAGCCCGTGCATTCGGCCACGGTCGTTCTGCATGCCAGCGACCGCAAGCCCTTGCCGATCGGCAGCATCGTCACGGTAGCCAACGCGCAGGTCAGTGCAGTGGGTGCAGCAATGGATGACAGCGCCAATCGCCAGACCAGCATGGTGGGATACGACGGCGCGACTTTTTTGGACGCACTGCCGCCGCGAAGCCGCCTGACGGTCTATCTGCCTGATGGATCAAGCTGCAAAGCGGCACTCGACTGGCCAGGGGCCCAACCCAATGAAGTGCCCATCATCGGCCCGATCATCTGCAGGAAACAAGGAGAATGAACGTGTTTTCCATTCATCGCTCAGCACTCCATCGTGGCCGCAGATCCACATCGGCCATCGGACTGGTCATCGCGCTGGCAAGCCTGTACTCACAAGGCGCACATGCATCCCTTTCATGCTCGGCCACGGGAACTGACATCAATTTCACCAATGTGGTGCCGTGGGAGGCCTCCGGCTCTCTGACAGGCAGCATTACGGTGACATGCAGGAACAGCAGCTGGACTGACCTATCCCAGAATGTCAACGTGTGCCTGAGCATCGGCACCGGAGCGAACAGCAGCAGTTGGGATCCGCGCCGCCTTTTTCTCAATGGCAGCACAACGAAATACCTGGAGTTCCAGTTTTACCAACCCGATGGAACCATCTTTGGATCCTCCTTCAATCCGAAGCCGTACATGCTCAGCATGTATGTACCAGGGGGCGTATCGTCCAGGCAGCAGGTCGTGAACGTGCGCACGACGTTGCCAAGCCAGCGTGACGCCTTGATCATTCAGCGCGGGACATACACCGGGAATTTCCAAGGTGGTCATACCTTACTGGCTTTCACGTCTTCCTGGCTTGGAAACCCCACTGATTGCTCCAACCAGCAAACCTCGAACGGCACCTTTGGTTTCAATGTGACGGCCAACGTTGCCGATTACTGCTCCATTTCCGCCATCAACCCCATGTCCTTTGCCAGCGTTGCCGGTTTCGGCGACACCGAACGTCTGGCGTCTACCCAGATCGGGCTTCGCTGCACGCTCGATACGCCTTACAAGGTGAATCTCACACCATCCAACAACAATGGCAACGGTCAGGGCGCACTCAAGCGCACGACTGGAGGCAGCGAGACCGTGGCCTATTCGCTCTACAGCAATCCCGCACGCACCACACCATGGGGCAATCAGGTTTCGAACAACGTTGCAAAAACCGGTACAGGACAGCCGGATTCGATCCCTGTCTATGGCCGTGTGCCGGCCAATCTGGATGCCACTCCCGGCGACTACAGTGACAGCGTTCAGGTCACCGTCACCTACTAGGCTCACTCACTCGAACCGCTCGCTCGCCCCCAGATACCGCCATTCCCCCACCGGCAGATTCCCCAGTGTGACCCTGCCGATGCGGATCCGTTTGAGGCCGACCACTTTCAGGCCAACCTGCTCACACATGCGGCGGATCTGACGCTTCTTGCCTTCGATCAACACAAAGCGAAGCTGCTCGGGATTCTGCCAATCGACCTTGGCGGGCTTGAGCGCCTTGCCGTCAAGTGACAGGCCATGGTTGAGCAGCGCGAGTTTTTCCTCGGGAAACACCGAGCGCACATCTTTTTCGCGGTCTTCATAGATCACGCGCACCAGGTATTCCTTGTCGATGGCGGAGTCCTCGCCGATGAGCTGGCGCGCCACGCGGCCATCTTGCGTAAGCACAAGCAGGCCGACGGAGTCGATGTCGAGGCGTCCGCATGGCGCGATGCCGCGCAGTTGGCCTGGCGAGAACCGCGTACGACTCGTGTCTTCGCGCCAGTGCGTGCGCGGATTGATCAGCGCGACGGCCGGGGTGTGGCCGTCTTCGGCCTGGCCACTCACATAGCCCATGGGCTTGTGCAGCAGGATGGTGACCTGCTGCTCCTGCTGTCCTTGGGCGCGGCGGTCGACTTCGACGCGGTCTTCTGGGCCGACTTGCAGACCCATTTCGGCGACCACTCCGTTCACACGCACCCAGCCATTGGCGATCCAGTCATCGGCTTCGCGGCGCGAGCACATGCCCTGATCAGCCATGCGTTTGTTCAGGCGGATCTTGTCGGTAGGCTCCTTGCGGATCACCGGGGGCGGCTGGCGAACGGCCGATGCACCGTTGGCGGGAGCGGTCCAGGTATTGCCACGTGGCTTGGGTTCGAATGCGGGCTTGTTGCCGTAACCGGCAGGCACCGAGCGTGCTAGGCCGGAGGGCGCTGGTGCACGAGCCGGGCCGCGCGAAGCAGCCGGGGCTGCAGCCTTGGCCGTCGAAGGCTTGAGAGCCAGACGCGGGCGGGCAGAAGCAGCAGCCGGTGCGCTAGAGGCATCGGCTGCTGGTTTTTGTGAAGATGGCTTATCGGGCATAGCCCGTATTGTCTCAAGCCTCGGCGAGGCACGTCACAAGTCGGGCTTATGGGCTCTACCGCAGGGCCGTCACGCGATCTGGATGGATGCGCCCGACGTGTCGACCACGTCACTGCGCATGTCCACTGAATGCACGCTGCGCTTGATGCGGCGGCCACCCACCCCGCTGGTGGTAGGGTCCTGCGTGAACATGCCGGTCCGCAGCGCCTGCAGGTCGAGCACGCGCACGCCGCCGTATTCGACGCTGATGGCGTGGTGCTCCTCAAGGGCCGAGAGCGCCTCGTTCACACGCTGGCGCGACAGGCCGACGATATAGGCCAACTCCTGCTGCGTGATGCGCAGAATCTCGCCGACGGCCGGGTACAGCACCGGGTTGAACAGCGCCGCGAGGCTGCGCGCCACGCGCACGTCGGGATTGGCCATGCGATCGATCTCGCGCGCGGCGATGAACTGGCCCAGGCGTTCGTTGAGCTGGCTCATCACGAAGCGGTTGAAGCCGATGGAGTGATCGAGCAGCCAGTGAAAGGTGTCGATCGGCAGACCCGCCACCAGACTCTTGCGCAGCGCCTGGATGTTGTAGCGGTAGGGCTCGCGCTTCATCGCGGTGCCCTCGCCGAACCAGCCGCCGGGCGGCACACCGGTGAAGGTCATCGTCAGACCATCGGCGTTGTCGGCGCTCATCTTGAGCAGCCCTTCGACCACGCCAAACCAGTAAGTCACGGGTCGCCCGACACGGCAGACATAGTCTCCGCGCAGGGCGTCGCCCACGACCAGCGAGGCAACGGCGCGGTCACGTTCGTGAGAGTTGAGTGGACGCAGCCATGGGATCCCATCCAGCTCATTGGCGGATGGCAGGCGACGACGTTGATGCAGCGAGAGTTCCTGACTCATAGCGCGAGAGCATGGCTCAGGAAGCCCACCTATAGGAAGGAGGGATAACCCCATCGCGTTGTGAGCGCGCCGCGCTCACAAACGCTCTCATCAACTCAACGGATCATGGCAGCGCGTAGCGATAACCGCGAAATGCCCAGATCGTACGCGCGTTTTCGATGCGCTCGAGCACCAAGCCAGGACCCGCCGATTCCCCCTCGTGCAGCACCTGGCCGTTGACGATCACCATGCGGTACTTGGGATTCGACGAATAGGTGATGCCCGCGAGCTGCAGGTTGGGCAACTGATCACGCACGGCGGGCGGCAGGTTGGCGACGTTGTAGACCGGCGCTGCGGGCGCGGCAGCCGGTGCAGGGGCGGGCGCTGGAACCCCATCTGCAGGCGCCGCCGCCAGCTTGGCCGCACGCGCGGCTTCTTCACGCTCGCGCTTCGTGGGTGCGGGTGTCTGCGCCGCAGCCGGTTGTGCAGCGGGCTTGGGCGCAACTGGCGGCGGCGGTGGTGGGGGCGGCGGCGTCACATCGATTTCGATGGGTGCGGGCGCATCGTTCTTGACAACCACTGGCTTGGGGACAGGAGTGGGCGCTAGCTCCAGCACTACCACCGGTACCGGTGTAGCGGGAGCAGGTGCCTGCGCAACGACCACCGGTTGGTGCAATGGCCCCTTGGGCGAGAACTGCAGCCACGCGAGCACCAGCGCCGCCGCGCCTGCGACGCCGGCGATCAGCCAGGCGCCGCGGTTGCCACCACTGCGAACGGGTGCGTCCTTGGCCGATGGAACGGAAACGGACTGCGTGTGCAGACCGGGCACGTTACCCCTGCCGCGTTCGGCTTGTGCGCGCCGCAGCGCATCGAGGATGTAGGACATGGGTAACTCAAGCTCCAGTACGCAGACGCGGTTCCGTCACGCCGGCCGCACGATTCAACAACATCAGGGTCAGCGGTCCGGGCTGACCATCAGGCGTGATGCCCTGCGCCAGCTGGAACTGCCGGATGCGCTCGCGGCGCACCGTCGCCGGTTTGCCCGATGTGGATTTGGCTTTGGCGCCAAGCGAACGCGCCAGTTGCTCGTCCAGCCATGCCTGCGCATTGGGATTGCTCATCGGATCAGCGCCTTCCGCCAGCACCTTCGGTGCGCGCCAGAAAGTGGTGATTTCACCATGCCAGAGCGATGCCAGCTCGCTCACCGGAATCACCAGCTGCGAGCCGTTGACGCCTTCGAGCCAGGCCTCTTCTTCATTCAGACCTTCAAGCACCGCGCTCACCTTGACGGGCTGACCATCGCGGTTGGCGACCAGCGTGAGCAACACCGGGCGATTGAGCTGACGCACCAGCGCCAGCCCCGCCTTGCGGTTGCGATAACACTGCACACCGCCACGCGCAAGCGCGGGGCAGGGATCGGCACTCTTGCCGGTGAGCTTCAAGTTCCAACTCGACGCCAGCACCTTCCACGCGCCAAAACCATCATCGGCCGATTGCGCATTCAGAAACTGCTCGAGCTCCATCGGCGACGATGAGGACGACGTGCCGCTGGCAGCTGTTTTAGCGGGCATTGCGGGTGCCGCAGACGGTGTTTCCGATGATGCGGCGAGCGCCGGTTCTGACGCTGCAACACCAGGTTGGGATGCGCTCGGAACCGATGCTGGCGAAGCGGCTGGCTGCGCCGCAGCGCTCGTCGCCGCAGCCTTGGCATCGACGCCCGCGCCCCGAGCCGATTCACCGCGCAAGGCCCAGCCCGCGCCGCCCGCCACCAACGCCAATGCCAATGCGCCCACCGGCCACCAGAGGCGCGAAGCGGACGATTCACCACTCGCCTGGCGCGCTGATGCAGCGGCCCTGCTCTTCGCGTCGAAGACCTCGTTGGCCGCGTTCTTCACCACCGTTTCAGACACCTCGCGCGAGCCCGCCGCATAGGCACCGAGCAGCGAGCGATCGCACAGCAGATTGATGCGCCGGGGCACGCCGCCAGCGAGCGAATGCACGCGCTGCACGGCCTTTTCGCCGAACGGTGTCGGGCCCTTCAAGCCCGCCACATTCAAACGGTGCGCAACGTATTGGCGCGTCTCGCCGAGGCTCAACGCATCGAGGTGATAACGCGCGATCACACGCTGCGCGAGCTGCTCCATCGACGGCTCGGCCACCATCGCACGCAGCTCGGGCTGGCCGATCAGGATGATCTGCAGCAGCTTGCGTTCGCTGGTCTCGAGGTTGGTGAGCAGGCGCAACTGTTCGAGCACATCGGGCGCAAGGTTCTGCGCCTCGTCGATGATCAGCACGTTGTTGCGACCGCGTGCGTGCGACTCGAGCAAAAAGGCGTTGAGCGGATCGATGCAGTCTTTCACCGTCTCCGAGCCCGGCACGGAGGCCGCATGCGCGACGCCGAACTCATCGCAGATCGAGCGCAGCAGCTCGAGCACCGTGAGCTTGGGATTGAAGATGTAGGCCACGTTGCAGTGCGCCGGAATCTGCTCGAGAAAACAGCGGCAGACCGTGGTCTTGCCCGTGCCGACTTCGCCCGTGAGCAGCACGAAGCCGCCGCCCGCATCGAGGCCATAGAGCAGATGCGCCAGCGCCTCGCGGTGGCGGTCGCTCATGAACAGGTAACGCGGGTCGGGCGCGATGGAAAAGGGCTGGTGCTCCAACCCGAAAAACGAGGCGTACATGGTGCTGAGGATACCGCCAGTGTGAATCAGTCTCGTGAACGCACGGAAGCGGGAACCATGCGCGCGGAAATAAACAAGAAAAGAGGCTCAAACATCATCGAAAACCCTTGAACGGCTGGCATTTTTTGATCTTTGTCACGCGTTTCACCATAGCAGGGTTAGACCCGTGAGGACTAACCCGCAAATTGTCAGCGACAAGACATATTGACGTCAAAGTTCTTTCTACCATTCGCAACATCTTGATGGACACGCCCTTTGCTTTTTGCAACGGACCCATCCGTTCACTCATTGGATAGGTACAGGAATGAAGACAACGTTCCCCCATTTGCTGCTGCGACACGCCGCCGAAAGACCGGATGCGCCAGCGCTGCGCGAAAAAGAGTATGGCATCTGGCAGACCTGGAGCTGGCGCAAAGCCGCGACCGAGGTGCGTCACATGGCCTGCGGCCTGGTGGCGCTGGGGTTCGAACGTGGGCAGAACCTGGCCTTCGTGAGCGACAACCGCCCTCACCTGTACTTGGGCTTCGTGGCCGTACAGAGCATCGGCGGCGTGCCGATTCCGCTGTATCAGGACGCGGTCGCCTCCGAGATGAATTTCGTGATGAAGGACGCGGAAATCCAATTCGCATTCGCTGAGAACCAGGAGCAGGTCGACAAGCTGCTGGAAGTGCGCGAGACCGTCTCCACCATCCGCCACATCGTCTATGACGACCCGCGCGGCCTGCGCAAATATGATGCGCCCGGCCTCATCAGCACCGAAGACCTGATGAAGAAGGGGGCCGAATGGGATCGTGCTCACCCCGGCGAGTGGGACAAGATGGTCGAGCGCATCGAGCCCTCCGATGTCTCGGTGATCCTCTATACCTCGGGCACCACCGGCACGCCCAAGGGCGTGTGCCAGACCCACGCGAGCTTCGCCGGTTCGGCCAAGGGCGCCATCGAGGTGGACAACCTCAACCCCAAGGACAACGTCATCTCCTACCTGCCACCAGCGTGGGTGGGCGACCACCTGTTCTCACTCGCGCAGTGGCTGACCGCCGGTTTCACCATCAACTGCCCCGAGTCCGCAGCGACCATCAACATCGACCTGCGTGAGATCGGCCCGACGTATTACTTCGCACCGCCACGCGTGTTCGAAGGCATGCTGACCTCGGTGTCCATCCGCATGGAAGACGCGGCCAAGCCCAAGCGCTGGCTGTTCGAGAAGTGCATGAATCTGGCACGCCGCGTGGGCTCGGACATTCTCGACGGCAAGCCCGTCGGTGCGCTGGACCGCTTCAAATACAAGCTTGGCGACTTTTTCATCTACGGCCCGCTGCGCAATGTGATGGGCCTGTCGCAAATCCGCGTGGCCTACACGGCGGGTGCCGCCATCGGCCCGGATCTGTTCCGCTTCTTCCGCTCCATCGGCATCAACCTGAAGCAGCTCTACGGGCAGACCGAAACCTGCGCCTATGTCTGCATCCAGCGCGACCGCGCGGTCAAGCTCAACAGCGTGGGCCGCGCCGCACCCGGCATCGAGCTGAAGATTGCGGACAACGGCGAGGTGCTGGTCAAGGGCGTATCGGTCCTGAAGGAATACTACAAGCGCCCCGACGCGACGGCCGAAGTGATCGACGAAAACGGCTACTTTCGCACCGGCGATGCCGGCGTGATCGATGCCGACGGCGATCTGCGCATCATCGACCGCGCCAAGGACGTGGGCAAGACCAACACCGGTGCCATGTTTGCGCCGAACTACATCGAGAACAAGCTCAAGTTCTTCCCGCAGATCAAGGAAGCCGTGTGCTTCGGCAACCAGCGCGACGAGGTCTGCGCGTTCATCAACATCGACTACGAAGCCGTGGGCAACTGGGCCGAGCGCCAGAACCTGCCCTATGGCGGCTATGTCGATCTGGCCACCAAGGACAAGGTGGTGGCGCTGATCGCCGACTGCATCGGCCAGGTCAACAAGGACCTCGCGGGCGAGCCCGGCATGGCCGACACGCAGATCGCGCGCTTCATCGTGCTGCACAAGGAACTCGATCCCGATGACGATGAGCTGACCCGCACCCGCAAGGTGCGCCGCAACTTCATCGCGGACAAGTATGGCGTGCTCGTCGATGCGCTCTACGGCGGCAAGACCGAGCAGTTCGTTGAAACCCAGGTGAAGTTCGAGGATGGCCGCAAGGGCAGCGTGAGCGCCACGCTGAAGATCACCAGCGCCAAGCTTCACAAGGCCACTGCCTGAGCCGCAACACGAGGCAAGCACCCATCATGAGCAACGATAAGAAAATCGGCGATGTCATTCTCGACATCAAGAACATCAGCCTCAGATTCGGCGGCGTGAAGGCGCTCACCGACATCTCGTTCAACGTGAAGGAGCACGAGATCCGCTCCATCATCGGCCCGAACGGTGCAGGCAAGAGCTCCATGCTCAACTGCATCAATGGCGTCTACACGCCCAGCGAAGGCTCGATCACGTTCCGTGGCAAGACTTTCGACCACATGAACAGCCGCCAGGTGGCCGAGATGGGCGTGGCGCGCACGTTCCAGAACCTCGCGCTGTTCAAAGGCATGAGCGTGATCGACAACATCATGACCGGCCGCAATCTCAAGATCAAAAGCAATCTGCTGATGCAGGCGCTGCGCATCGGCCCCGCCGAGCGTGAAGAGATCCGTCACCGCGAGTTCGTCGAACACATCATCGACTTTCTTGAAATCCAGGCCTTCCGCAAGACCCCCGTGGGCCAGTTGCCCTACGGCCTGCAAAAACGCGTTGACCTGGGCCGTGCGCTGGCCATGGAGCCGCAAGTACTGCTGCTCGACGAGCCGATGGCCGGCATGAACGTCGAAGAAAAGCAGGACATGTGCCGCTTCATTCTCGACGTGAACGACGAATTCGGAACGACCATCGTGCTCATCGAACACGACATGGGTGTGGTGATGGACATCAGCGACCGCGTCGTCGTGCTCGACTACGGCAAGAAGATCGGCGATGGCGCACCCGATGAAGTACGCGAAAACGAAGACGTGATCCGCGCCTACCTCGGCACGAGCCACTGATCAGGGAGACAACGAAATGGCATTCTTTCTGGAAACCCTGTTCGGCGGCCTCATGGCAGGCATGCTGTACGCGCTGGTGGCCCTCGGCTTCGTGCTGATCTTCAAGGCATCCGGTGTATTCAACTTCGCACAAGGCGCGATGGTTCTGTTCGCGGCTCTCGCGATGGCGCGTTTTGCGGAATGGATTCCGCAGTGGACCGGCCTTGACAACAAGATCGTCACCAACATCGCCGCATTCATTCTGGCTGCGGGCGTCATGTTCATCTGCGCATGGGTGATCGAGCGTTTCGTGCTACGCCATCTGGTTAATCAAGAAGCCGCAACGCTCTTGATGGCCACACTCGGCATCACCTACTTCCTCGAAGGCGTGGGCCAGACCATCTTCGGCAGCGAAATCTACAAGATCGACATCGGCATGCCCAAGGACCCCGTGTTTCTCTTCGAAAACCTTTTCGAAGGCGGCGTGATGGTCAATCAGGAAGACGTGATCGCCGCCGTGATCGCCGCCGTGCTGGTGGCTGCGCTGTCGGTGTTCTTCCAGAAAACCAAGACCGGCCGCGCCCTGCGCGCCGTGGCGGATGACCATCAGGCGGCCCAATCCATCGGCATTCCGCTCAACCGCATCTGGGTGATCGTGTGGTGCGTGGCTGGCATCGTGGCGCTGGTCGCCGGGATGATCTGGGGCTCCAAGCTCGGCGTGCAGTTCTCGCTAACCACCGTGGCGCTGCGCGCCCTGCCTGTGGTGATTCTGGGCGGCCTCACATCGGTGCCCGGTGCCATCATCGGCGGCCTGATCATCGGCGTGGGCGAGAAGCTCTCGGAGGTCTATCTCGGCCCATTCGTGGGTGGCGGTATCGAAATCTGGTTCGCTTACGTGCTCGCTCTTGGCTTCCTGCTAATCCGTCCACAAGGGCTGTTCGGCGAGAAAATCATTGACCGCGTCTGAACTGCGCCAACAACTAAAACGATCAGGAGAAATTCATGTTCTATCGTGAAAACGGCCAGTTCAAGACGAGCTACAAAGCCGACCAACAGATCTTCCCCATCCTGCAGGACAAGATCGGTGTATGGCTGCTGATTGCGGCGGCCTTCATCGTCGTTCCCATGTTCGCCGGTGACTACTTCTACCAGGCGATTCTGATTCCACTGGTCATCATGTGCCTCGCCGCGCTGGGCGTGAACATTCTGGTGGGCTACTGCGGGCAGATCTCGCTGGGCTCCGGCGCGTTCATGGCGGTAGGCGCGTATGGCGCGTTCAACTTCATGGTGCGCGTACCCGGCATGCCGCTGATCCTCGCGCTGATTCTGGGCGGTCTGTGTGCCACCTTCTTCGGCATCCTGTTCGGTCTGCCAAGCCTGCGGGTGAAGGGGCTGTACCTGGCCGTGGCAACGCTGGCGGCGCAGTTCTTCAGCGACTGGATGTTCCTGCGCATCAAGTGGTTCACCAACGACTCGCCTTCGGGCTCCGTATCGGTGTCGCACCTGAACTTCTTCGGCATTCCAATTGAATCCGCCGTCTCCGAATACCTGTTCTGCCTGGCCGTTCTTGTAGTGATCGCGATTCTTGCGAAGAATCTGGTGCGCGGCGCAATTGGCCGCGAGTGGATGGCGATTCGCGACATGGACGTGGCAGCTTCGGTGATCGGCATCCGCCCGATGTATGCCAAGCTTTCCGCGTTCGCAGTGAGCTCCTTCATCATCGGCGTGGCCGGTGCTCTGTGGGCCTTTGTTCACCTCGGGGCATGGGAGCCAGCGGCGTTCTCGGTGGACGTGTCGTTCAAGCTGCTGTTCATGGTGATCATCGGCGGCATGGGCTCGATCATGGGCAGCTTCTTCGGCGCGGCCTTCATCATCGTCCTGCCGATCGTGCTGAGCCTTGTACTGCCGGCCATTGCCAATTTGTTCGGCTTTCAGATTTCGACGGCTGGCGTATCGCACGCCGAGTTCATCATCTTCGGCGCGCTGATCGTCTGGTTCCTGATCGTGGAGCCGCATGGCCTCGCAAAGCTGTGGTCCATCGGCAAGCAGAAGATGCGCATGTGGCCCTTCCCGCATTGACGATCCCGTTTTCCGTGTGCAAGTTGTGCGCGTGCTGCGCAAAAGTTAGTTGAGTTAGTTAGTCCTTTTACTTCTCAAGGAGACAAACCATGAAGTTCACCCGTCTGGCATTGGCCGCCACTTTGGTCGCCGCAAGCGCTGGCTTCGCCGGCAGCGCGTTCGCTCAGGATCAGTTCATTCCGCTGCTGTCGTATCGCACCGGTGCCTATGCGCCCAACGGCATCCCATGGGCCAACGGCAAGCAAGATTACCTCAAGCTCGTCAACGAGCGCGACGGCGGTATCAACGGCGTGAAAATCGCCTTTGAAGAATGCGAAACCGGCTACGCCACAGACCGTGGAGTGGAGTGCTACGAACGCCTGAAGAGCAAGCCCTTCGTGGCTGCCGTCGATCCGCAAGCCACTGGCATCACCTTCGCGTTGACCGAAAAAGCCCCCGTCGACAAGATCCCCCTGATCACGCTGGGCTACGGCCTCTCGATCGCCAAGGACGGCAATGCATTCCAGTGGAACTTCCCGTTCATGGGCAGCTACTGGACCGGCGCCGACATCCTGATCCAGCACATCGGCAAGAAGGCCGGCGGCATGGACAAACTCAAGGGCAAGAAGATCGCGCTGATCTATCACGACAGCCCATTTGGCAAGGAGCCAATCCCCGTGCTGCAGGAACGCGCAAAGGCGCTCGGCTTCGAGCTTCAACTGCTGCCTGTGACGGCGCCGGGCGTGGAGCAAAAAGCCACCTGGCTGCAACTGCGCCAGAGCAAGCCTGACTACGCCCTGCTGTGGGGCTGGGGCGTGATGAACTCCACTGCGCTGAAGGAAGCCCAAGCCACTGGCTTCCCGCGCGACAAGCTGTACGGCGTGTGGTGGGCAGGTGCCGAGCCTGATGTCCGCGACGTGGGCGAAGGTGCAAAGGGTTACCAGGCTCTGGCGTTGAATGGCTTTGGGCAGAACACCAAGGTATCGCAAGACGTATTGAAGTACGTGCACGACAAGAAGGCCGGCACTGGCCCACGCGATGAAGTGGGCTCGGTTCTCTACACACGCGGCATGATCATTTCAATGCTGACGGTGGAAGGCATCCGCACAGCACAGGAAAAATTCGGCAAGGGCAAGCCGATGACTGGCGAGCAAGTGCGCTGGGGCTTGGAAAACCTGAACCTGACGGAAGCACGTCTGAAGGAACTGGGCTTCGACCAAGTGATGCGTCCTCTCAAGACGGCTTGCAACGACCACATGGGCTCCACCTGGGCGCGCATCCACACATGGGATGGCAAGAAGTGGTACATGGGAAGCGATTGGTATCAGTCCGATGACAAGGTCATCGAACCACTTATCAAGGAACAGGCCGACAAGTACCTTTCCGACAAGAAGCTCGCACGTCGCACTGAATGCAAGTAAGCCTCGGATCTGCTCCCTCTCCCGCTTGCGGGAGAGGGCTGGGGTGAGCGTGACGACGACGCTGCAACCAATGTTGCGCCTGAAGCGGAAACCCCCTCACCCATACCCTCTCCCCCACAAGTGGTGGAGAGGGAGCAAGAACAACACAGATTGCGTCACGTACGCAATCGAAAGCCACTCATGCGGTGGTTTCCGATTGGGTGAATGGCTTTGAAAAGGCACGAACATGGAAGCGCAAAAAAACATCGTTCTCAACGTCAACGGCATCGAGGTGATCTACAACCACGTGATCCTCGTGCTCAAGGGCGTGTCGCTGCAAGTGCCTGAAAAGGGCATCGTGGCCATCTTGGGCGGCAACGGCGCCGGCAAGACCACGACGCTGCGCGCGATCTCCAACCTGCTCAAGGGTGAGCGAGGCGAGGTCACCAAGGGCACGATCGAGCTGCGCGGCGAGCGCATCGAGAATCTCTCGCCCGCTGACCTCGTCAAGCGCGGCGTGGTGCAGGTGATGGAAGGCCGTCACTGCTTTGCCCACCTGACCATCGAGGAAAACCTGCTCACGGGCTCCTATACCCGCACCAGCAAGGGCGAGATCGCGGCTAATCTAGAGAAGGTCTACAACTATTTCCCGCGCCTGAAAACGCGTCGCACTTCACAGGCGGCGTACACCTCGGGTGGCGAGCAGCAGATGTGCGCGATTGGCCGGGCGATCATGTCCAACCCCAACATCATCCTGCTCGACGAACCCTCGATGGGCCTTGCGCCGCAAATCGTCGAAGAAGTGTTCAACATCGTCAAGGATCTGAACAGCAAGGAGGGCACGACCTTCCTGCTGGCCGAACAGAACACCAACATGGCGCTGAAGTATGCCGACTACGGCTACATCATGGAAAGTGGCCGTGTGGTGATGGACGGCGCCGCCAAGGATCTGGCGAACAACGAAGACGTCAAGGAGTTCTACCTTGGCGTGGGCGGTGGCGAACGCAAGAGTTTCAAGGATGTGAAGAGCTACAAGCGCCGCAAACGCTGGCTCGCGTAGCCCCCGCGCCGGGAAATTCAGTTCGCAATTTTCAGACCCCGAAAAATCATTATTCAACTCGGGCTGTTTTCACACGCCCGCAAAGCCCCAGGAACCTGTCATGACGTCCTTCTACGATGCACTGGAAACCCGCGACCCCAAGGATCGTGAAGCGGCTTTGATGGCCGCACTGCCCGCACAGATCGCCAACGCGCAGAAGAACTCCAGGGCGTTCGCGGAGATTCTTGAAGGTGTGGAGGCGGCTGCGGTGACCTGTCGCGAAACGCTCTCCAAGCTGCCAGTTACGCGCAAATACGAACTGCTAGAGCGTCAGCAGAAGGAGCGCGCGAGCGACCCCATCGGCGGGTTCAGCACCCTGCAGTTCGGCGCGCAGATGCCGCGCGTGTTCGCGAGCCCTGGCACGATCTACGAGCCCGAGGGCACGAAGAAGGACTACTGGCGCATGGCGCGTGCAATGTACGCGGCAGGCTTTCGTGCGGGTGAGCTAATCCACAACAGCTTCAGCTACCACTTCGTGCCTGCCGGTTCGATGATGGAAACCGGCGCCCACGCGCTTGGTTGCACCGTCTTCCCCGGCGGCACAGGCCAGACCGAGCAGCAAGTCCAGGCCATGGCCGAGCTGCGGCCCGCAGGCTACATCGGCACGCCGAGCTTTTTGAAGATCATCATCGAGAAGGCGGGCGAACAAGGCGTGCAACTTGCCAGCGTCACCAAGGCCCTCGTCTCGGGCGAGGCCTTTCCGCCGTCGCTGCGCGACTGGATGGGTGAGCGTGGCGTGGCGGGCTACCAATGCTATGCCACGGCAGATCTGGGCCTGATCGCGTATGAGACATCGGCCCGCGAAGGCCTGGTGCTGGACGAAGGGGTGATCGTCGAGATCGTGCGCCCAGGCACGGGTGACCCGGTAGCCGAGGGCGAAGTCGGAGAACTCGTCATCACCACGCTGAACGCCGACTATCCGCTGATCCGCTTCGGCACAGGCGACCTCTCCGCAGTACTGTCCGGACCCTGTCCCACGGGCCGCACCAACACCCGCATCAAGGGCTGGATGGGTCGCGCCGATCAAACCACCAAGGTGCGCGGCATGTTTGTGCACCCGGGCCAGGTCGCGGCGGTTGCCAAGCGCTTCCCGCAGATCGTCAAATCGCGCCTCATGGTCAGCGGCGAAATGGCCAACGATCAGATGAAGCTCTTCATCGAAACCACCGAGACCGCACCGGGCTTCGCCGAGCAGGTGGCCGAGGTGCTGCGCGAAGTGACCAAGCTGCGCGGCGAAATCCAGATGGTCGTCCCCGGCAGCCTGCCCAACGACGGCAAAGTGATCGAGGACGCGCGCAGCTACAAGTGACAGGGCTCGGCCGCCAAGGCCTTGAAGCAAAAACCTCCCGTATACAGGGAGGTTTTTTTATGTCCGAATCCCCTGCTTCACGCAGGCCTATATCGGCTCATCGGCACAAGCGGTGAAATTTCTCTGCCCGAGAAAAATTACATCAAATTGACAACCATCGAAGTTCAGGGACTTCCTTGTAAACGAAATAGGGGCTCAACCCATTTAAGTCAAGGGCGTTTGCGCTTACTTCTCAGTGATTTCCTTAATGCCACATAAGGCAATCTTTTTTACCATTGCGCCCTCTCTATCAGGAACATCATGAAGACTACTTTCAAATTCGCCGTAGCCGCCGCCGCCGTATTCGCCGCCTTTGGCGCATCCGCCGAGGGCTACCCCGAAAAGGGAAAGACGATCACCATCGTGGTTCCATTCACGGCTGGCGGCCCTACGGACCGCGTGGCACGTGATCTGGCCGAAGCACTGCGCAAGCCGCTGAACGGTGCCACCATCGTCATCGACAACACCGCCGGCGCTGGCAGCTCCATCGGCATGGCCAAGGTGGCCCGAGCCAATCCAGACGGTTACACCCTGCTGCTAAATCACATCGGCATGGCCACCGTGCCAGGTCTGTATCGCAAGCTGCCGTTCAACGTGGAAAAAGACTTCGAGTACATGGGCATCATCAATGATGTGCCGATGACTCTCGTTGGCAAGCCCACGCTGCCCGCCAACAACTACAAGGAACTGAGCGCTTGGATCACCGCCAACAAGGGCAAGATCAATCTGGCCAACGCCGGCGTGGGTTCCGCCTCGCACTTGTGCGGCCTGCTGTTCCAGAGCCAGTTGCAGGTCGACATGACGCCCGTGCCCTACAAGGGTGCTGCGCCCGCCATTGCCGACCTGATGGGCAACCAGGTCGACCTGCTGTGCGACCAGACCACCAACACGACCCAACAGATCGCCGGCAAGAAGGTCAAGGCCTACGCCGTGACCACGCCCAAGCGCCTGACCACGCCCGACCTGAAGGATCTGCCGACGCTGCAGGAGTCGGGCCTCAAAGGCTTTGAAGTGACGATCTGGCACGGCCTGTACGCCCCCAAGGGCACGCCTGCCGCCGTGATCAAGGCGGTGAACGACGCACTGAAGGTCGCGCTGAAGGACCCGACCTTCGTGAAGAACGAAGAAGCTCTGGGTGCCGTGATTGCCAACGACGACCGCCTGACACCCGAAGGCCACAAGAAGTTCGTGATCTCGGAAATCAACAAGTGGGGCCCCATCATCAAGGCTGCCGGTGCCTATGCTGACTGATTGATTGGAACCGCTGCGGATGGCCGAGCCTGGTGTCGGCCGGTCCGCTTCGGCAGTCAAACAAAAAGCGGTGGACTCGAAAGAGCCCACCGCTTTTTTGTTGGAGCCGGTTTGATGCGCTGCCTACCAAACCACGTCGTTGTTCTCGGCGGCACTGCGGCGCAGCATGTCGATGAAGGGCACGGCGCGCTGGCGCAGGCCGATGATTTCGCCTTCATTGACCTGCTGATCTTCCTCGTTGGTGCTCGCGTAATCGGGTGACTTGTCGCGTTCCTTGCGGCCCAGATTCTCTTCTGCGTCCACGGCGGCTTCCAGCGCCGCAATGGCTCCCGGAATCTGCGCGACGGTCACGATGCCATGGGCATCGCCCGGGTCCTTGCCGATGATCGGGAGAATCTGGCGTGCCGTGGGCTCCAGCATGATGAGATCGGCTGTCGAACGGGATTTGAATTTGTAGAGCATCGCGGCTTCGCTTCGTTCAGGGAGTGGTGGTCGATGATGTCGTCTCGGACTGCCCGGATGCCACCGACTCGCGCGGCGCATACATGTAGTCGCGGGTGAAAGGATAAACCGATTGGGCGCCGGTCATCACTCCGGTCTGCAAATCGCCATTGGGACGCATCGCCAACATCTGGTGCAGGGCGATCCAGCCACGTTCGAAGCCGATGGCGCTGCCCGCCAGATATAGGCGATAGGCGCGCAGAGCCTTGCCCCCCTTCTCCTCTCCGTATTGCCGATTGAGAATGTCTGTGGCCTCGTCCAGCCGAGCCTCCAGCGCATCGGACCAGGCCCACAGCGTCTTTGCATAGTGCGGACGCAAGTTTTCCGTATCGACCATTTCAAGCCCACCGAGCGCCATGTCGCGCTGCACGGTACTCACATGCAGCAGTTCGCCACCGGGGAAAATGTAGCGCTCGATGAAGTCTCCCATTCCCGCGCCTAGCTGGGCGTTGTCGACACCGCCCGACGTGATGCCGTGATTCAACAGCAGGCCGCCCGGCCTCAAGAGATCGTGCACCGTCTGGAAATATCGCACCATCTGAGCGCGACCCACATGCTCGAACATGCCGACGGAAGCAATCTTGTCGAAAGGTTCGTCGGTCTTGAGCTCCCGGTAGTCCACCAGTTTCATGCGGACCCGATCACCGAGGCCGCGTTCTTCGATCAATCGTTGCACATGGGCGTACTGATTCTTGGAAAGTGTGATGCCGGTCGCGTCCACGCCGTAGTGCTCGGCGGCCCACAGCAACAGCCCGCCCCAGCCCGCACCGATGTCGAGAAAGCGTTCGCCGCGCTGCAGATTGAGCTTGCGGCAGATGTGATCGAGCTTGGCCTCCTGCGCTTTTGCAAGGCTCAGGTCCTGCGTACGATAGTAAGCGCAGGAATACACCCGGCGCGGATCGAGCCACAGCGCATAAAAATCATCGGAGAGGTCGTAGTGGAACTGGATGTTGCGCGCATCGTGCAGGAGGGTGTGCGCAGCCATCGAACGGGTGCGCTGGACCACACGGTGCCACCAACCGCCCGATTCATTGGTCGGATCGAACTTGAGCAGCGATGTGGCAACCGTCATCAAATGCCGCATGCTGCCCTCGATGGCCACACGGCCTTCGACAATGGCGGCACCCACGTTGCCGATTTCGCCCATGGCCAGAGCCACCATGGACAAACGATCCTTGAACCCCAGTCTCACCTCAGGCTCCTTGGCACCAAGGCGTTTTCCATCTGGAAGTTGCACCTGCACGCTGACAGGTGACGCTGCAAGACTGAGCTCCAGCGACTTCATCAAGTCCTTCACACCAGCTCCTCGCGAGAAATTCAACGTTGTTGATTTTTTGCCCTTGAGTGCGCAATAGTCAATGGACTTTGTCTTACAAGCCGGACAGCAGTTTGCCGACACCCGTATTCATGCGCATTTCGCGCCCCAGCGTGCGTTTCATGCGTCCAAACCCGGCAAAAGCAGAGCAAAAATACAGTAGAAAAACCCGATTTAGACCATAGACCTCGCAAATATGGCCTAATAGCCGGTTTAGTGGATTTTTCTTTAGAGGAGCCAATCATGGGCAACAAGATCGTTACCGAAGCAGACCGCAAGCGCGCACCCCGTCCAACACCTATGCCCGGCATGCCTTTGGCTACCGCCGGTCGCGGCCAGCGCGTGAGCCTGGAGCGCGGTGTGGCAACACGCAGCAAGAAGAACCCTGGCAAGCGTCCGCACCAAGGTTGATCCGCAAGGGTCTCTTTCATTCGCTTTGCGACCCGCGCTTCAACCCGTTTGAACCAGGGCGCATTGCGGATGGAAGGCTGACCTCATTTCTCCCCCATCCTCATCTCTCATCCGCTGCCCCTGCAGACTCCCGCAAGCACTAGCTGCGCTGCGGAATCTTGAACCGGTTGCGCGCCTCAGCCGCTGCCTTGTGCACATGGCAACCGTCGATATGGTCATTGACCAGCCCCATGGCCTGCATGAAGGCATACATCGTGGTCGGCCCGACAAAACTCCAGCCTCGTTTCTTCAGATCCTTGGACAAAGCCAGTGACGCCTGTGTCGCCGTGATCGCGCGCACCGCATCGTACGTGTTCACTTTGGGCCGCTCCTGCCCCGCCTGCGACTCGTAACCCCAGACATAGGCTCCGAGCGAGCCAAACTCCCGGCGCAATTCGATCACCCGCTTGGCGTTGTTGATGGTCGACTCGATCTTGCCGCGATGGCGCACGATGCCCGCATCGGCCAACAGTCTCGCAATGTCTTTCTCGCCAAACCGCGACAGCTCCTCGGCCTCAAAATTGGCGAACCCGGAGCGAAAAGACTCGCGCTTGTTGAGGATGGTGATCCAGCTCAGCCCCGCCTGGAACCCTTCAAGACAAAGCTTCTCGAACAAACGCCGATCATCGTCCACGGGGAAGCCCCATTCGTGGTCGTGATAATGCTTGTACAAAGGCGAAGCCTCGCACCAGAAACAGCGCTGATGGCCGCTGTCATCGGTGAAAAGTCCCGCCACTGGTTCATGAGTGTGTTTGCTGTCGGCCATCAGCCCATTGTGCCGCGAAATCAGAAAAGACTGTATATCCATCCATGCAAAAATCTTTTCCATTGGTCCTTTCACTGTTCGCAGCGCTGGCCCTCGGCGGCTGCGCATCCTCATCAGGCGACAGCACACTCGGGTATTACTGGCAGTCGTTTCGTGGGCATATGGGCATCATGGGTGCGGCGAAACCCGTGCAGGACTGGATCAACGACCCCAGCCTGAAGCCCGCGCTGCGCGAACGTCTGGCGCTCGCCCAACACGCACGCCAGTTCGCCATTGACGAACTCGCCTTGCCAGACAACGCCAGCTATCGCCGATTTGCGCAGTTGGGCCGGGCTGCGGCCGTGTGGAACGTTGTCGGTGCACCGCCCTACTCACTTAAGCTGCACACTTGGTGTTTTCCGGTGACGGGCTGCATCGGCTACCGGGGCTACTTTGCCGAGGCTGATGCCAAGGCCGAGTCAGAGCGACTCGCACAATCGGGCCAGGAGGTCAGCGTCTACCCTGTGCCCGCGTATTCCACGCTCGGCTATTCCAACTGGCTCGGCGGCGATCCGCTGCTCAACACCTTCATCGGCTGGCCCGAGGGCGACTTCGTGCGCCTGCTGTTCCATGAACTCGCGCACCAGGTGGTCTACGCCGAGGGTGACACGGCGTTCAACGAGTCCTACGCCACCGCTGTCGAGCGCCTTGGCGTGGAAAAGTGGCTAAGCGAACATTCCAGCCCCAAGGCCCAAACCGAATTCACTACCAGCGAGAAACGCCGTGCCGAATTCCGGACCATCACCCGCAACGCCCGCGCCGCGCTAGCGCAGGTCTACGACAACGGCGACGCCGACACCACCGACGGGAGAGCTCAATTGGAGTGGGAAAAACAGCGCGCCATGCAGGCCTTCCACGAGGCCTACGCACAGCAGCGCAAACGCTGGATCACTGAAGACCAAGTCAAGCCAGACCAGCTCACGAATCTAGACCGCTGGGTCAGAGAAGCCAATAACGCCACCTTCGGCGCACAAGGCGCCTACGACGATCTCGTGCCCGCGTTCATCGCACTGTTTGAACAACTGGGGCAAGACTGGCGCAAGTTTCACGCGGCAGTGAAGGACCTCGCCAATCAGCCAAGAGCAGAGCGCCAAGCAGCGCTCATCGCATTGATGCAATCAACGCCGCCACAAACTGCCGCCTCGGCAGAGCCAACCGGCCACTGATCCCCCACACCAACGACAAGAAAGCCCTTCAGGCCAGGGACCCTCTGCACAAATCAGATCGACGCATGCTTACGCGGACTCGGGCGGTCTACAGCGTTGAAAATCCTCGCGATAGCTACGGCTATCCCTGTGGTTTTCGCCTTGTATCTCATCCCGATCCGCACAAGCTGCTTGTCGATCGATTCGTGCAGAGGGTCCCTAGGCGTCTCACGCGCAGACAGCACTCTCGTACGGCAAGCGTGAGCAACGACACATGAAGGGCTTTATTGCCGCGCCCGTCGGGGTAGCGAGCACAACGAACAAGACAAAAAATCAGCCCCGCAGGGATTCGATGAGGTCGATGTATTGCTGCTTGGCTTCGTCGTTGGTGGTGTCCTTGAGCTTCTCCCACGCATCCCACTTCGCACGGCCCACGATGTCAGAAAAGCTGGGCTTCTTCTCTTCGTTGTCGCCCGCAGTCGCCTGCTTGTAGAGCGCATAAATCTTCAGCAGAGTCGGATTGTCAGGACGCTCGGTCAGCAGCTTGGAATTGGCGACGGCGGTTTCGAAAGTGACGTTCAGATCGGACATGGCTTGTTGTCTCCGCAAACAGGTCGATAAATGGAAACGGGATATCAGTAGTGCGCCAGTGTAGCCAAAATTCGAACGATCGTGCTTTTTATTTCAACCTTCGCGCGCGAGTCCGTCCACTGCCTGAAACATCGCCTGCCGCGACTGGCTGATGACCAGCCCCTTCCACCCGTCCGACTCGTCGAAAAACGCCGCCCGCATCT
The DNA here is from genome assembly GCF_011305995.1 of Diaphorobacter sp. HDW4A. GTDB lineage: Bacteria > Pseudomonadota > Gammaproteobacteria > Burkholderiales > Burkholderiaceae_C > Diaphorobacter_A. The sequence continues at coordinate 4,401,437 of NZ_CP049910.1, forward strand.
GTGCATGGATCTGCTGTTCGAGGCTCGAATCAAAACCCGCACCGGCATCGTCGGCGTGCAGATGCAGCCAGTGATCAGCGCGCAGGGCCTGCAACACCTGCACCGCCGGAATGGTGCCGAACTCCAGCGTCAACCCGGTGAACTGCGCCTGCGGGCATTCTTTATCAATGGCGCCATGCATCTGGCCGGTCAGCTCGGCCGAGGCTGAATCCCCATCACCCGCCACCGTCACCGGCGTGGCACCACCGCCGCTCCACCAATCGATCGCACGCTGCATGCTGACGGCCTCGTTGCGACCCGAATAGATGCGCTCGCAAAAGCCGAATGGCCCGAGCCCCGTGTGTAGATCCAACCAGACGATGCGCGACGCCTTGCTGCCGTAGCGCTGCAGGATGGAGCGCAGCGTCCGGTGGCTCCATGTCGGCTCCTGGCCTCCATAGAACAGACCGTCAGGACGCTGGTATTGCCCTCGGCTGATGACCGCCTGCAAAGCAGCCTCACCATGTTCGGACACCAGCTTGCCGAGCGCCATCTCGTTCTGTAGCGTAGGCGGCCATTGCTCGGGCAGCAGGATCGGGTGCAGCTCGTCATACGCGGGATTGGCGGGAAGCGGCTGACCGAAATCGATGAAGTTACGGTTCAGATCCACGTTCTCGTTGGTCACCCGCCGCAGAAACGAAAAACCATGCGGATTAAGCGCATGCACATACAGCACCGCAACGCCCTGCGCCCGAGCCTTCGCGCGCCACTCGTCGTCATGCAGCGCAAACACCTGTACGCCACTGCCGCACAGCCCCTCCACACCATGACAGCCGCTGCTCACGATCAGCAGCCGCTCGGCATCCATCGCCCCGTCAAGCGCCACATCGACCGCCAACTCCTCGCCCTCACGCCCCTTGAGCGGATGCCGATACTGCTGCAGCGACAACCCCGCCGTCGCCACCCCGGCAATGAAGCGAGCCCGCGCAAGCGCGTAGCGATCGGCGAAAGCATCCGGAATGGGGATCATGAGGGCGACTCCAGTTCAGAAAAGTGCGCAGCAATGATGAGTCCCAACGATGTAAGCCGCATGGCAAAACAATCAACAGGGACTTCCCGTGGATGAGCTGAGCGCCTGTCTCAAGCAGCGGGCCTACGAAGCAAGCAGCGCCGTCGATCATCCACCCCATGGCATGACAGCCCCTCAGGCCAGGCGTCTCACGCGCAGACAGTACTCTCGTACGGCAGGCGTGAGCAACGACGCATGAGGTGCCGTATTGCCGCCCCCGCACGACCCCCCAATCGCTGCCGCAAGGAAGCGTAGAGTCGTTTGAACACGAAAAGCAGAATCACTTCACAGTTGGATTCGCAAGCCACTGCTGCGCGAGTTCGACCCAATAAGTCGCGCCCAAAGGAATCAAATCGTCGTTGAAGTCGTAGCTTGGATTGTGCAAGGTGCATGGGCCCGCGCCATGCCCCATCTCGCGGTGCGTGCCGTCGCCGTTCGCGATGAAGCAATATGCGCCGGGCTTCTCCATGAGCATGAAGGAAAAATCCTCCGCTCCCATGGTCGGTTCCTGTTCACGCACGCTGGCTGCGCCGACGATGCCACTCATCACCTTGCGGGCGAAGTCGGCCTCGGCGGGTGAGTTGATCGTGGGCGGGTAGTTGCGGTTGAGCTCGAACTCGCAGGTCGCGTCGAACGCGGCGCAGATATGGTCTGCCACTTGGCGCATGCGGGATTCGAGCAGGTCGAGCACCTCGATGCTGAAGGTACGCACCGTGCCCTGCATTTCGCACGAGTCGGGAACGACGTTGTTGGCCTCGCCCGCGTGGATCATGGTGACCGAGATGACACCCGCTTCAATCGGCTTCTTGTTACGGCTGATGATGTTCTGGAAAGCCTGCACCATCTGCGCGGCAATCGGCACCGGGTCGATGCCCATGTGCGGCATGGCGGCGTGGCTGCCCTTGCCGTGGATGGTGATGGTGAAGTCGTTGCTCGATGCCATGACCGGGCCGGGGCTCACCGCGAAGCAGCCGGCCGGCATGCCGGGCCAGTTGTGCATGCCGAACACCGCCTGCATCGGGAACTGCTCGAACAGGCCGTCCTTGATCATCTCGCGCGCGCCGCCACCGCCCTCTTCGGCCGGTTGGAAGATCAGATAGACGGTGCCGTCGAAATTGCGGTGCTGCGAGAAATACTGCGCCGCCGCGAGCAGCATGGCCGTGTGGCCGTCGTGGCCGCAGGCGTGCATCTTGCCGGTGTGCTTGCTTGCGTGCTCGAACGTGTTGAACTCCTGCATCGGCAGCGCGTCGATATCGGCACGCAGGCCGATGGCGCGGCCGTTCGCGCCGCCGTCGCGGCCCTTGACGATGCCGACCACACCGGTCGTGCCCATGCCGCGATGAATCGGGATGCCCCATTCCGTGAGCTTGGCCGCTACCAGATCGGCCGTGCGCACTTCTTCAAAACACAGTTCGGGATGAGCGTGGATGTCGCGGCGCACGGCCGCGATGGACGCCGCCTGGGCGACGATCGAATCGATAACTTTCATTTGCTGGCTTCCTTTGGGCCCGATCCACAAAGACTGCCCCGGCCGCTGCGCACTTGAACGCGCCGCTCGACGGACATCTCAAGGGAGTCAGGCACTGGTCGAATGGACAGTCTAGCCCGCAAGCAAGACCCGCGCCATCGGGTTCCTCCCGCCCCGGCATGGGACGGGGGAATTCGCGCACGGAGACCGGAGAAAGCCCTTTTTCCCGCTCCGCTGATTACACGCGAACCTTGCCGTCGCCTGTCAGCATTGAGAGTTCCACAAAGCGTGCCTTCGCACCCTGAGGCTGAAACGCCACCGGAAAGCCCGCGACCTGCTGGCCGTTCAGCGTATCGAGCGCTGCCACCAGCGATTCGCGCGTGAGCTTGCCATTGCTGGCCCCACGGCGCAACCCTTCCGACAGAATCCGCGCGGCGAGAAACCCTTCCATCGCCGAGTAGTTCGGCTGCAGGTTCTTGCCGCCCTTGCCGAGCACCGCCAGAAACTCGCGGGTGACCGGGTGCGTGGTCTTGAACGGCGATGGCACGACTTGTGTCACCACCACGCCTTCGGCCTCCTTGCCGAGTGCGTTCGACAACGCCGATGTGCCGACAAACGAAACGTTGTAGAACTGGCCGCCGTAGCCCGCAGCGCGCGCCTCGCGCACAAAACCCGCGCTCGCCGAATAGGTGGTCACCTGCACGATCACGTCGGGCTTCTGGGCGACCAGCTTCTGCACAGCGCCTTTCACGTCGGCGGAGTTGCGCTCGACCGTGGCCGTCGCCACGGGGCTTAAGGCATGCTGCGCGAGCGCCTCAGTCACCCCCTCCAGCCCCGATTGGCCATAACCGTCGTTCTGGTAGAACACCGCAATCTTTTTGAGCCCCAGACCGATGAGCTGACGCACCATCAGCGCAGTCTCGTCCGCATAGGAGGCACGCACGTTGAACACCAATTGACGCAGGTTTGGCTGCCGCAGCGCCTGCGAGCCGGTCAGCGGCGCAAACAGTGGAATCTTCTCCTGCTGCACCTGCGGCAACGAGGCGACGCTGGTGGGGGTGCCCACATAGCCGAACAGCGCGAACACGTCATCCTTGATAAAGCGCTGGGTATTAGCAGCGCAGCGCTCGGGTTCGTAGCCATCGTCAAGCACGCGAATGCGCACCTCGCGGCCATTGATACCGCCACGCGCATTCAGATCATCGAAAAACAGCTGTGCACCTTGGTGATACTGAATTCCCAGCTCGCCTGAAAAGCCGGTCAGCGCGCAGGACTGGCCCAGCACAATGGCACCAGAATCCTGCGCTCGCACCGAAGGCACAAATCCGGCCGCGGCCGTTGCCACAACGGATGCCACAAACTGTCTGCGGCCGACATGGGCTGCACCGGCCACTGGCCCTATCGAAGCCAACTTACTGCTGTGAATCATCGTCTTCCCCTGCGTGAATACCCAGTTCATCCCGACAACACCCTCTCCAGCCCTCGAAAAAGACTCTGCGCGAACCCGAACCCGGTCGACGCATGCTGGCCCATCGATTCGTGCAGAAGACCCCAATGCATTCCGCATGACTGCCCTGAACGGTCATCGACCGCCAACGAACACCATGGAAACGCGCTAGAGTGCTCTGTCTCGCAATATGCCCAGCCGGTTTTCAAAAAACCACCGGGGCAAACCGCCGGATTGACTGTTATCAGAGAACGTATAGAAATTTAACAAATTGTCAAAAATCTAACCTGTTTCGCGAACAACAGTAAGTATTCACCCCCGATTTTTGTGACGACCTGAAACATGCAGCATCACAACAACACAGTCAGCACCGTGAAAGGTGCCTGCCCTCACGACTGCCCCGACACCTGTGCGCTGGTCACCACCGTGATCGACGGCGTCGCCACCAAAGTGAACGGCAATCCGGATCACCCGTTCACCGGCGGCGTGCTCTGCGCCAAAGTCAGCAAGTATGCCGAACGCACCTATCACGCTGAGCGCGTACTGCAGCCGCTCAAACGCGTGGGCCCCAAAGGCAGTGGCCAGTTCGTTGCTGTCTCGTGGGACGAGGCACTGACCGACATCGCCACGCACCTGCACCGCATCGCCGAGAGCAACCCCGAGGCCGTTCTGCCCTACAGCTACGCGGGCACCATGGGCATGGTGCAGGGCGAGAGCATGGACCGCCGCTTCTTTCACCAACTCGGCGCGTCGCTGCTCGACCGCACCATCTGCTCGTCGGCTGGTGGAGAGGCGCTGCTGCACACCTACGGCGGCAAGCTTGGCATGCGCGTAGAGTTCTATGCCGAGAGCAAGTTGATCCTCATCTGGGGCAGCAACAGCATCGGCAGCAACCTGCATTTCTGGCGCTTCGCGCAGGAGGCCAAGCGCAACGGCGCGCGCCTCGTCTGCATCGACCCGCGCAAGACCGAAACTGCCGACAAATGCCACGAGCATCTGCAGTTGCTGCCAGGCACCGACGCGGCGCTGGCACTCGCGCTGATGCATGAGCTCATCCAGAACGACTGGCTCGACCACGACTACATCGCGCGCCACACGCTCGGCTGGGGCGAACTCAAGGAGCGCGCGCTGCAGTGGCCGCCCGAACGCGCCGCCGAGGTCTGCGGCCTGCCCGTCGAGCAGATCCGCCAGCTCGCACGCGACTACGGCACCACGCCGCAGGCCGCGATCCGCGTGAACTACGGCGTACAGCGCGCACGCGGCGGCGGCAACGCGATCCGCGCGATCGCCTGCCTGCCCGCACTGGTCGGTGCATGGCGGCACCGTGCGGGCGGGTTGCTGCTGTCGTCATCCGGCATCTACCCGTTCAAGCGCGCCGCTCTACAGCGCCCCGACCTGCTGGGCGAGCGCTGCCCGCGCACCATCAACATGAGCACTATCGGCGACGCATTGTTGCATCCCGGTGATGCAAATTTCGGACCGAAGGTCGAGGCCATCGTGGTCTACAACAGCAACCCGGTCGCCGTCGCGCCCGAGTCGCACAAGGTCGCCAAAGGCTTTGCTCGCGAGGACCTGTTCACCGTCGTGCTCGAACACTTCATGACCGACACGGCCGACCTCGCCGACTACGTGCTACCCGCCACCACTCAGCTCGAACACTGGGACATCCACGGCAGCTACGGCCACACCGACGTCCTGCTCAACCGCCCCGCCATCGCACCAGAAGGCGAGGCACGCAGCAACGCGCGCATCTTCCGCGATCTGGCTGCGCAGATGGCGAAGCTCAGTCCCGCCTTCTCCGCACCCCATTTCCACGACGACGACGAGGCCCTGTGCCGCGCAGCCATCGCCGGAACGAATGTCGACTACGACCAGCTGCTGGCTCAGGGCTTCGCGAGCCTGGCCGTGCCAGACGCGCCATTTGCCGAAGGCGGCTTCCAGACGCCATCGGGCAAATGCGAATTCACGAGTGCGCGCCTCACCGCACTGGGCGTCAATCCCTTGCCCGATCACATTCCCAACTACGAACTGCCGAACGCCGACGCACGCTACCCGCTCGCGATGATCTCCCCACCCGCGCGCAACTTTCTCAATTCGACCTTCGTGAACGTGAAGAGCCTGCGCAACAGCGAAGGCCGCCCGCTGCTGGAAATCCACCCCGACGACGCCGCGCCCCGCGCGATTGCCGACGGCGACCTGCTGCGCGTGCACAACGCACGCGGCGAACATGTCTGCCACGCCAGCATCAACGGCCGCGCACGCAAGGGCGTGGTTGTGGGCCTCGGCATCTGGTGGCGCAAGAATGGCGAGAACGGAACCAACGTGAACGAACTCACCCACCAGCGGCTCACGGACATCGGACGCGGTCCTTGTTTTTATGACTGTGCGGTGCAGGTGGAAAAATGCACAGAGGCAGCGCCTCGGTAACCCGTCAGTCCAGTTTCACACCCGTGGCCTTGATGATCGGGCCCCAGCGCTTGGCCTCGGCGCGGGCCATGGCGTGGAATTGTTCGGACGTGCCCGCGAGCGATTCCATGCCGTAGTCCTGCAGGCGCTTGACTACATCGGGCGACGCCAGTGCCTTGTTGAGTTCGGTGTTGAGCCGCTTCGTGATGTCAGCGGAAAGACCGGCCGGTGCGAGCATGCCCTGGAATGCGTAGACCTCGGTCTCCTTCACACCAACCTCGGCGAGCGTCGGCACGTCGGGCAGCAGGGGCGCGCGTTTGCCCGAGCCGATGGCGAGCGCCTTCACCTTGCCGGACTGGATGACCGACAGCCCCGCCGCGAGGTCGAGGAACATGCAGGGCACCTGTCCGCCCATGACGTCCTGCACGGCTGGTGCCGCGCCGCGATACGGGATGTGGGTGAGGAAGGTCTTGGTGCGGAACTTGAACATCTCCATCGCAAGGTGATGCGGCGACCCATTGCCGGGCGATGCGTAATTGACTTTGCCCGGATTGGCGCGCACATAGGCCAGGAAATCGTTGAAGGTCTGGCCTTCCTTGAAGTTCGGATTCACCACCAGCACGAGCGGAAAGCGCGTGAGCCCGCCGACGTAGGTGAAGTCCTTTTCGGGATGAAAGGGCAGCTTGGTGAACAGATATTCGTTATAGGCCAGCACGGCGTTGTCGGCCGAGAGCACGGTATAGCCATCGGGCTTGGCCGTGGCCACCAGTTGTGCGCCGATGTTGGTCGATGCGCCGGGCCGGTTGTCCACAATGATCTGCTGGCCGAGCGCCACTCGCATGGCCTCGGCGACCGCACGCGCCAGCACGTCGGTGCCGCCACCCGCCGGATAGGGCACGACCCAGCGTATCGGCTGGTTCGGGTACACCGCCTGCGCGCGCACGAAGGGTGCCGCGAAAGCCGCTCCTGCGGCGGCGAGGGTGTGTTGGAGCAGTTGTCTGCGCTGCATTGTCTTGTCTCCTTTGTTGTCGATGATTCGTTCTTTGGATTCGTTCTTCTAATCTGGTTTTGGTCGGCTCATTCGCTGCTCACCGACTTTGCCGATGCTGGAGGAAACTCCACCCGCGTCACCGTGAAGCCCTGCTTGCGCAGCAAGGTCGGCAGACCTTTCGGGCCGCTCATGTGCAGCGCGCCCACGGCTGCGAACAGAGATTTCCCGAACGCGATTTCGGCGGTGATCGCTCGTGCAATACCGGGGTTGCGGCCTTCGACCATGCGTTCGTACTCGCGCCGCTCCGCTTGCGTGTTCACACACTCGCACCATTGAACATAGCTTTCCAGCAGCCGCATGCGGCCATCAGACCATGCGTGCGCCAGCGTACTCACCACCACCGGAGCGTCCTTGCGTTCGAGCTGATCGAGTCCCGTGGTGACCGTCTCCAACACTTTCTCAGGGTCATCGGAAACCAGTTCGCGGACTTGCGTTTCCACGTTTTCCAAAGCGATCACCGGTTTCTTCATGCCCGTCGCCAGCCCCGCCAGCATGAGATCGATTCCGTAAGCGGGATCCAGTCCTTCGCGCCGCGCAATCATTGAGGCCAATGTAAGCACCTGCGCATCCGGGCGCATCGCGTCCACCCCTGCGTCCAGGCATTCGCGCTGTTTCAATCGGTCGAGACGATACTGCAGCGCTGGCGGCAGTGGTTTCGCGCCCGGCTTGGCCTGCATGGCCGACATGAGGGCCTCCAATACCGTGGGGTCCAGTATGTTGAGTTCCAGCGCCAGCGCATCTGAGTCGCGCAACGCCTTCATCACCGTCGGTCCGGGAACCATCCACTGCGATTGCGCAATGTGAATCGTGCCATAGAGCCAACTTGTGCGCCCCTCTTTTTCCACACGCCAAAGCAGCCCACGATCACGCGCAGTGCGCATCTGCGCCTGCAGGGTGGCCACGTTGGGCATCTGTGCCGTTGGCGGGCAGTTGACTGCCGCGCTGGATGCGTCCTGCGCATGCACTGCACCGACCGCCACGGGAAACAGCGCCGCGATCAGCAGCGCTTTGAGTTGTCTGATCGATGCGCGCATGTGCAGCAGTCTTTCAAGAATGAAATCAGGTTGCGGCCGGATCAGCAATCGCCTGCTCAATGGCGCCGAACAGGCTCTGGCCCGCCTTGTTCTTCATCTCGATGCGGATGGTGTCGCCGAACTTCATGAACTCGGTCTTGGGTGTGCCGTCCTGAATGGTTTCGATGCAGCGCTTCTCGGCGATGCAGGAGTAGCCCTTGGACCAGTCCTTGTTGCTCACCGTGCCGCTGCCCACGACGGAGCCCGCGCGCACGTTGCGCGTCTTGCAGATGTGGGCGATGAGCTGGCCGAAGTGGAACGTCATCTCCGGACCCGCCTCGCACATGCCCACGCGGCGGCCGTTCCAAGTCGACTGCAGCGTGAGGTTCACCCGGCCCTTGTCCCAGGCATCGCCCAGCTCGTCGAGCGTGATCGCGACCGGGCTGAACGCCGTCGCCGGTTTGCTCTGGAAAAAGCCGAAACCCTTGGCCAGCTCGGCCGGGATCAGATTGCGCAGGCTCACATCATTGGCCAGCATCATCAGGCGGATGCCGTCGAGTGCCTGCTCGGGCGTCGCGCCCATCTTCACGTCACCGGTCACCACGGCGATCTCGGCTTCGAAGTCGATGCCCATGGCCTCGCTCGGCACCACCACATCGTCACACGGGCCAATGAAGTCATCGCTGCCGCCCTGATACATCAGCGGGTCAATGTAGAAACTCTCGGGGACCTCGGCGTTGCGCGCTTTGCGCACCAACTCCACATGGTTGATGTAGGCCGAGCCGTCCGCCCACTGATAGGCACGCGGCAACGGGGCCATGCATTGCGTGGGATCGAACGGAAACGCGTGACGTCCACGCCCCGCATTGAGCTGCACGGACAAGTCCTGCAACTGCGGCGAGATGAAGTTCCAGTCATCCATCACCTGCTGAAGGCGATCGGCAATGCCCGTCGCATAATGTGCCGAGCTCAGGTCACGTGAGACCACGACGAGCTGTCCGTCACGCGAACCGTCTTTGTAGGTGGCTAGTTTCATGGCGGTGAATTTCCTCCAATTTTCAACAAATCGCGCCAGCCACGCCCAGCATGAATTACGATTCGTGAAATTGATTTAACAAACAAGAATCGCAAAATTCTAGTGCAGATGGACGACGAACGCGCCGGCATTCAATCCGTGGAAGTGGGCTTTGCGCTGCTCGAGGCATTGACGCGCTCGCACGGCCCCCTGATGCTCAAGGACATCGCGGCCGACGCCGGCATGAGCGCCGCCAAGGCGCACCGCTATCTGGTGAGCTACCAGCGGCTCGGCCTTGTCGTGCAGGATGCGCGCAACAGCCGCTACGACCTTGGCCCTGCGGCGCTCAAGCTGGGTCTGGCCTCGCTGTCACGGCTTGATGCCATGCGGCTTGCGCGCGAGCGCGTGCCTCAGCTCATGGAGCAGGTCAGCCACACGATTGCGCTGGCCGTCTGGGGCAATCGCGGCGCGACGCTGGTGCATTGGGAAGAATCACCGCAGCAGGGCATCACCGCCCATCTGCGTCTGGGCGACGTGATGCCGCTGCTGTCGTCGGCCACAGGGCGCTGCTTCGGCGCCTACATTCCGCGCGAGAAGACCGCAGCGCTCATCGCGGACGAACTGCAGCTCGCCCAACGCCAACAACGCGCCGACCTGCCCCATACGCAAAAGGCGGTCGATGCGATGTTCGACGAGGTGCGCGTGCACCGCTGCGCGCGCGTGGTCAACACGCTGCTGCCGGGCATCGCCGCGTTCTGCGCGCCAGTGTTTGATTCGGACGGTCGCCTCGTCATGGGCATCATGACGCTGGGCTCGGTCGCTACCTTCGATGCCGAATGGAACGGTGCCATCGACACACCGCTGCGCGCCATGGCCGTGCAGCTGTCGAGCGATCTCGGCTGGGCAGGGTCCTGAGAGCGTGTTGACGATCTCAGCGCGAGGATTTGCAACGCAACAGGCCGCCCAAGGCCGCGCCTGCAAAACCGCGTGGAGATCGCCAGCACACTCTGAGCACCCGCGCGCTTGACTCCAGCCCCCGGCAGCGGTTTAGCAACTGCGCGAGAATCGATGCCGAGTCATGCCCCGTCAAGCCCTTCTCCTGATCACCGCTCTGGTTCTTGCCCTGCACTGGTTTGTGCTGGGCGGCATGCCTTTGGGCGGTACCGACGAGGGCAGCTCCGAGCGGCTGGCGTTCCACACGCGCATGGTGACGCCGCCGCAGCCCGAATCCGAGCCACAGGTCACCCCCACGCCGAAGCCCTCTTCTGCGCCAGCGCCCAAACCCAACCCCAAACCGCGCCCAAAGCCAATCGTCCCGCCGCCTGCCACGGTCGCGCCACAAGAGCCAGCGCCCGAGCCCAAGCCCGTCGAGACTGCGCCTGCGCCGGAAGAGTCCGTTCCCACAGACGCATCCGAACAGGTTGCGCAGGCCCCGGCAGCTCCCGCCATCGCCGCCTCAACTCCTGCCGAGCCCGCCTCTGCAGCCAGCGCCCCGGCATCACCCCCTGCCGCCACAGCTTCGGCCCCTTCGAATCCAGATGACGAACTGAGCGCGGGCGTCGACATCCGCCCGCCCGGAGCCGCTGGCGCCAAGCCCAGCACCGAGCCACCGCCGATCCACCTGCCCGCGAGCACGACACTGAAATACGCGGTGCATGGCGAGGTCAAGAAAATGGCCTACAACGTCAACGGCCAACTATCGTGGCGCAACGATGGTACGAGCTACGAGGCGCGGCAGGAAGTCAGCGCGTTTCTTCTGGGCACCCGCAGCCAGACCAGTACCGGAAAAATCACCGCCAACGGCCTCGCACCAGCCCGCTTCGGCGACATCGGCAGGCGCGAAGTGGCGGCGCATTTCGACTTCGACAACAAGATTGTCACCTTCAGCGCCAACACCAACCGCAACGCCATCAGCGCTGGCGCGCAGGACCGCGTCAGCGTGCTCATCCAACTCGGCGCGATGTTGGCCGCCGCGCCGGACCGCTACCCACCCGGCACGCAGATCTCGTTCACCACGGTAGGGCCGCGCAATGCCGACCGCTGGACCTTCACGGTCGGCGAGACCGAAACCATCGATCTGCCCGCAGGCCCCATGCGCGCAGTGCGCCTGCAGAAACTGCCGCGCCACGACCGTGATCTGCGCGCCGATCTGTGGCTGGGCACGGACAAGCAATATCTGCCGGTACGCCTGCGCCTCACGCAATCGAATGGAGATTTTGCGGAACTGGCGCTTAAATGAGGCGCGCTGCGACCGATATTTGCCGCATCCGCACATATATTGAGCCGATTGAGAAATATCGTTTGCTTTCAATATGATTCAAGCGTTTTCTCATCAATTCAATGAAGTGGGCCGTGCAAATATTGGCTCTATCTACTCGCTTTTCACAGTAGTTCACCAAATGCCGATTAACAAATAGACAGCAGAGGAATACGATGACTCTCATCAGAAGCGTCAATGCGAAGTCGTAACCCGCCCGCTGGGAACCCACACTGATTGGTACTTTGGGGGGTTGACTCAAGGCAGTTTGCCCAGAGGTCGGGTTGCGAAGGTGATTGACGGCGATAGATTTAAGAAGTATTTTTGACTTGCGCTTGGTCGATTGGTTTTAGCGGTAGAGGCTGATATCCAGTAAATGGAACCAATCTTCCAAGTCTGCAATTCACTGAAGCAAGGTATCAGTGAAATTGCGGGCTTCGATCCAGAGGGAGTCGAAGTGCATTGGATTCGGTGCTACCCAGCAAGACAAGTCGAGAAATCCACAAGGCTTGCAAAGGGAACAGACCGGATGGCCGACCGTTTTTTCATGCGAGCTCCTGTTGATTTCCGCGTTGCATCTGCCCTCACCAGGCCGATCAACGCGGTTTCTTTTGGGGGCGCATCCATCTGCTCGCATGGCCCGGCTTTTGCGCCTGTCCCAAGCGCTGCGGTGCTCAGTTCAATCCTCTACTATCCCAGAAAATCAGCACATTTAAATATAAAAATTGTTTTTTTCACGAGATTCGCACAAGTCTCCGAGCACAGATCAAATCCATGAAATACTGTTCCGCAGATGGTCGTGCAAAAGCCTTGCCGGCACCTATTGAAATGGCAGGCTTCGCATCCATCTATCCCTGCAGTGAAAGGAGGAACTTGACCATGCACATGCTCTACGACTCAGATTCTTTTGTTGTCGTCCACATGCAGCCTGATGCCGATCTGAGCGGCACTGAAAAGTCTGCTGCTGAAGTGAAGCCTACGGTTCCTCAACTGCCGCGCCACGGTTTCGAGATCGTGGACAAGCGTTCCGGCAAGGAGGTCTATCTGGATGGCTCTTGGGCAGAGATGTTCCAGCTTCAGATTCTGGAATGGCAGCGCAACACCCCCACTCAGGAAGAAGTGGAAGACACGCTCGACGGATACGTAGGTCTGGCCCAGAACCCGGTTCTCGTGCACTGAAGCACGCCAACCCCTCATCAACCTCACCCAACTCAACCGACACGCCGCTTGCGGGACACTGCAAGCGGCGTTTCTTTTCATGCCTTCTGCAAGGCCGCCTTGCTGCCGCCATACAGGCGGTGATAGAACGGTGCGACCAGCAGCAGCACCGCCACCAGACGGCAAACCTGAAACGCCGTCACTACCGGCACACCGAGCTGCAGCACCTTGGCCGTGATCGCCATTTCCGCAATGCCGCCAGGCGAGGTGCTCAACACCAGCGTCACCCAATGCTGTCCGGTGAGCCACGAGAGGCCGACGGCAAACAGCGCACACACGCCCATCAGCGCGAAGGTGCCGAGCGCGACCATGCCCATCCAGCGCGGCGCGGTGTGCAGGAACTCGCGGCTGAAGCGCACGCCCAAACTCACCCCGATCACGAGTTGCGCCGCATTGACCATCCACTGCGGAATCGCCGACAGCGTGACGCCGCTCACGGTGATCAGCAACGTGACCAGCAACGCGCCCAGAAACCAGGGATTCGCGCGCCCCAGCCTGCGCATGACCAGCGCGCCCACACCGGCCGCAGCCATCAGGATCACCAACCCCTTCGCGTCGACCACGCGTGTGGCTGGCGGCAGATTGTCGAGCCCGTGCAGGCCGCTCCACTGCAGCGCGAACGGAATCGTCACCGTCACGATCAGCACGCGCAGACTGTGTGCGGCGGCCACCAGATCGGCCCGCGCACCCCCACGCTCGGACAGCAGCGTCATCTCCGACGCGCCGCCAATCGCACCCGCGAAATAGCAGGTCGCGCGCATCGCCCGCTCGGACACCTGTGGCAGGCATGGCGCGGTCGTGCGATACAGCCAGGCACCGAATCCCCAGCCCAGCAGCAGGGCCCAGACGATGGCCAGCCCGATCGCCCACCAGAGTCCGCTGACCAACCGCGCAACCTCGGGCGTGAAGTACAGCCCGAGCGCGGTTGCAATCGTCCACTGCCCCGCGTTGCGAAACGCGATGGAGCTTTTTGTAGGCGCGCCCGCCATCGAAAGCGCGGCGGTGACAAGCAGCGGGCCGATCATCCACGGCAGCGGCGTGTGCAGGGCCACGCAGGCTTCGGCGGCCAGCCACGCGGCGAGCAAGGTGAGCGCAATGCGCAGGAGCGACGAGGGATGCAGGGACATGAGCGATCAGGAGTGGGAGACTTCGGGGCACTCTCCCACGGATTCGACGAGACAGTTTGCCGCTTCCGCAAATTGTCCTTCAATCCATCCGCGCATCAACACGACTCAGAGGCTGCGCCGCGCTCGACTCGCGAAGCCTGCATTCGCAAAATACGCAGCCCGGCTGCGGTCCTCTGTGGATCAGCCCTGCCTGCGCGCCGCCATCTCGCGGCCCATGGTCTGCTGCTCGTCCTCGCTCACCACCAGACGCGCCTGCGGATAGGCCACCTCGTCCTCCATCTTGAGATGGCGCGCGTAGCACTGCGCGAACACGTCAAAGGCGGATTCTTGAGACTCCGTGAATCGATCCTGAGCGCCGCTCACGATGGCAGCGAGCGCGTTGCGCACGGCATCGCTCCAGAGACGATGCATGTCCTCATGGTCCTGCTGCAGTTGCAGCACCAGCGACTGCAGATGCGCGTCATCTGCACAGCGCTGCTTGAGCGCGGGAAAGACATGCAGTTCCTCGTCCTGATGGTGCAGCGGCGCGGCGATGTCGAAATAGCGCTGCACATCGCGCGCCGCCTGCCGCACCGAATCGTCGCAGCCATTGGCGCGCAGATAGACCCGCAGATCGACCAGCAATTGCAGCGAGCGCTGCACGCGGTCATGACAGGCATCGAGCATCTCGAACGGCTGCTCGAAACCAACGCCCGGACTGCGCAGGCCGGGCAGCGAGATTCTGGTGTTCATGCGGCATTCTCCTTCGCGCCATCAGGCGGCGCAGCCCACGGGGATATCCACGGTGTTCAGCACGCTCAGATACTCGCTTGTGCAGGGCCGCTCGCCGCGCAACTTCTGTCCGCGCTCGGCCAATGTGCCCAAGCTTAAAAAGCAGATCGCGTGCTCGCTCTCCGAGATCCGGAAAAAGCGCCTCAGGCTCGCACTCTGCAATGATCCGCCGCTTGTCAGCCCCGACGCAAACCCCAGCGCCGTGGCCGCCAGCAGCATGTTCTGCAGCGCACAGCCCGCCGCCGTGCAGCTCTCGGCAAACGCGGCATCGTCGCCGCGCACGGCCACTATGAGCAGCAGTTCGGGCGAGCGATGCGCCTTTTCGCGGGCGCGCAGCAACTGCTCTTCGGATGCGTCGGGCTCACGCTCGAGCAGCGCATCGACAAAGGTCTGCGCGAGCGCATCGCGGGCCTTGGGTGGCACCTGAATCAATCGCCATGGCTGCACCCGCCCATGGTCGGGCGCGTGCGCCGCAGCATTCAAGATCGCCTCCAGCTGCTCGGCATCCGGACCCGGCCCCGTCATGTTCCTCGGCCGTACCGTGCGGCGCGTCTGCATCAGACCGAGCGCCTGCTCTGCCGACATCGCATTCAAAGAATTCTGTACATGCATCTTGCCCACCTCGCTTTCATCCCGCACGCCCATCGGCGCGCGGTTTCCCATACCAAGTACAAAGCCGCGCTCCCCACACTGTGACGACCGCTGCCCAAAGCAGTGCCGCCACCGTCAGCACGTAAGACGCCAAGCCGCCGCCGAAAGCCGCCACCACGCGCAGCACCACCGTCACCTGGAGCAGACAGAACAAGCCCCACACCAGACGATCCGCATGCAGCATGCGACCGCTGTGGCCGCAGGAAACGCGCGTCACCATCGCCAGCAGCAGCGAGCCGAGCGCGCCCATGGTGAAGGCATGCAGCGCCGCCAGATCACCACCCCCAATGGGAATGAACAGCGACACCAAGCGAACTGCCCCCGCCAAAACAAAGGCGATGCCGATCCAAGAAAAGCCGATGTGCAACATGGCCAACAGCCGGTTCTTGAGGCTCTGCACCAGCCCCCAGCGGTAGGCCAGCCACAGCAGCGCAAGGCCCGCGCAAAGCTCAATGACTCCGCTGACGACTGCCCATGCCAGTTGCACGCTGGCGGGCAATGGCAGCAGCGCCAACCACACATCCGCCACCCGCAGCGCCATGCAGCCCAGCAGCAGCCACAGCACCCAGAACGGCCGCCATGCGTCGATGAATGGCAGCGCGCTCGATGTGAAAAACGGAATCATGCGGTGCGCCACCACGACATACACCACGCCCACGAATCCCCAGATGCCGGTATGCACCAGCGCGCGCGCCAGATCGGCGCGGCCCAGCGCCAACGCAAGCGCAGCGCCACCGAGGCCCACGCAGCCGACCATGCAGGCGATGGCAATCGCCGTCGCATGAATCCGGTCGTCGAGCCTGCTGCGCAGCACCAGCCGCCAGTAGATGCTGCACATCCACACAAAGCCCAACCATGCCGCAGCGATGCCGACGAAGGCGAGCGTCACGCTCCCCATCGAGCCCGCGAGCCAGAGCAACCAGCCCGCCGCCTGCATAAGGAGCGGCGGCATGATCGCCCGCATCGTTGGTGGCTCCACGTTCAGCCACTTGGGCCCGGCGGTGAATAGAAATCCGGCGAAGAACAGCGGCAAAAATCCAAAGCACATCACCATCGCATGTGTGAGCATCGCAGGAATGGCGTATGGCAACGTGCCTGCATTCAAGAGGCTTCGATCAATCTGCACCAACGCCCACCAGATGCCCGAGGCGATCAGCACCACCATCGCGAGAAAGAAACTCAGCCGATGCGGAGCATGCGCGAGCGTGCCTACGCGCCACGACATATCGGGCGCTGGCAGAGCGGAGTGCGGAGTGCCTGATGGCTGGATTTTTTGAACGCCGATGCCCGGACGTTTCGGCGGCTGTGGTGTATTCATGCTGATGGCTCCCAATCCGCCGCGATCACTGGCTGCTGCAGTAGGCGTCGTGCGTCAGCAGGCCGGTGTCGGGGCCTGTGCTGCTGCTCGTCGCAAGCGATGCGGGCGTGAACGATCCGTCGCTCACATCGAACACATAGACCTGGCCCTCTTCGATCACGTAGTGCCAGCCGTGCAGCGTGATGCGTCCGTCCTCCACCCGCCGCTGCACCATCGGATAGCCCATGAGCCGCTCCAACTGCAGCACCACCGCACGCTGTTCGGTGCGGCGCAGTGCCTCGGGCGTAGGCTGCACCGGCAGCACCGCGTCACGACCAAGATCGAGCCAGCGGTCCAGGTTCTTGGCCTCAGGCGAAATCTCGCCATACATCGCCTTGATGCCGCCGCAGTGGCTGTGACCGCAGACCACGATGCGGCTCACGTTCAGATTGAGCACCGCAAACTCGATGGCCGCCGCTGTTCCGTGATGGCCCTGCGAGCCGTCATAGGGCGGCACGAAGGCGCCGACGTTGCGCACCAGAAAGAGCTCGCCCGGCCCAGCACCCGTCAACAAATACGGAACCAGTCGCGAATCCGAACAGCCGATGAACAAGGTGTTCGGATGCTGCCCCTCGTCCACCAGCGACCGGAACTGTTCGCGATAGAGGGGAAACGCATCGCTGTGAAAGCAGCGCAGACGCTGCAACAGATCGTCATCGGGCACGGGAGCTCCTTTCTTGCGTCGTTGATCCGCGGCTACTGCACCAGCGGCGAATCGGCCGCGTCGAGTTGCACGCCTTCGATGGCCGCATTCCCTGCCAGCACCTGGAGATACTGGCGCACGGCATTGGTCCACGCCTGCTGCTGCAGCGCGCGCACCACGCCCGCATGGGCATCTGCGTAGGCGATGGGTTGACCGTTCTTGCGCTCCAGCACCTCGACCACATGCAGGCCGAAACGGCTATGCACCAGTCGCGAGAGCACGCCTACCTCAGCGGACGAGAACACGTCGGACGCGAACTCGGGCGCGCAATCGTCGCGCGAGAGCCATCCCAGATCGCCACCTTCGCGGCCGCTCGGGCAGTTCGAGAGTTCGCGCGCCACGTCGGCAAAGCGCGCGGGATCCTGCGTTCCCGCCACGCGCAGGTCGAGCAAGCAGGCCTCGGCGCGCTTGCGCAGCGCGTTCACATCGACGCCCTGCGTCACCGCAAACAGCACATGGCGCAGCCGCACCTGCTCGTTGAGAAACATCGGATGCCCTGCGTGATAGCGCTCGCAGGCTTCTTCGGTCGGCTCGGGCAATTGCAGATCGCGCTCGAGCAACTGCTCGATGGCGCTCTCGGCCGCCTGGCTGATGGCGCCCTGCACCATCGGTTGATCGGACAGGCCCAGCAGGCCCTTGAACTGCGCCTGCTGGCGCAGCAGCTCGGTGCATGCGCGCTGGCGCAGCGTCTCGGTGTCGGGCGACTCGTCAGGCGCATGCAGCGGCACGCCGTTGACGCGCGCCACGGGAACGACGATGTCGTTTTCCCGCATGCGCCCTGCGCCGCCGCAGCCACCACCACCGCCGCCGGAAGAGGCGCAGGTGCAGACATGTTCTCCGTGTGACATGGTCATCTCCTCGTGGTTGCGTCAGACCGCGCCGTTACGGCGGGTGGGTGCATTGTTGTGCCCTGCGGGCAGATTCAGTCGGCGCGCGCGCACCACCTGGTAGGGGCGACGCAGATAGGCTAGCGTCGCGAAGCCGCTCCACACGTGCACGAGTCGGGTGAACGGGAAGATCAGGAACAGGCTCATGCCGAGGAACATGTGGGCCTTGAAGATCCAGCTGGCATCGGCCAGGAGTTCGACGCCGCCCGAGCGGAAGGTGACCAGACGCTGCGCCCATTCGGCGAGCTTCATCATCATGCCGCCATCCAGATGCTGGGCCGACAGCGGAATCGTCGCGAGACCAAGCGCCAGTTGAATCCACAGAAGCCACAGCAGTGCGATGTCGCTGGTCTTCGATGTCACGCGGATGCGCACATCACCGAGACGGCGCACCAGCAGCAGCGTCACGCCGACGAATGCGCAGAAGCCTGCGATGCCGCCGCTGACCATCGCCATGAGTTGCTTGTTGCCCGCGCTCATGAAGCCTTCGTAGATGAAGTGCGGCGTGAGCATGCCGACGCTGTGACCGAAGAACAGGAACAGCACGCCAACGTGGAACAGATTGCTGCCCCAGCGCAGGCTGCCCTTTCGCAGCAGTTGCGATGAGTCGGTCTTCCACGTGTACTGGTCACGGTCGAAACGCATCCAGCTGCCGATGAAGAAGACCGCCAGACAGACATACGGATAGATGCCGAACAGGAGGGTATTGAGCCAGGCGTTCATGCTGAGACTCCGGTGTGTTGATTCGAAAGATCGGACTTGCGCACGAAGTGCACGGGCTGCTCCGCGCCGGGGCGCGACTGGCCCTTGGTGCTGCAGCCGATGAAGGCCTCGGGCTCCATCCAGGTCTCGTCCATGTCGGGCTCGGGATCGATGGCGACCGCGTGGGCCTTGGCGCCCGCCACTTCCAGCACCGCAGCGATCACGCTCGCATACGGGCTGTCCTTGTGGACCAGCGCGGAGAAGATCGCGTTGAGGATCTCGACCATCTCGCCGAGGAATTCCTCTGCGATCTCGGGCGGTTGCGTGGACGCGAATTCGAGCACCACGGGCAAGTGATCAGGCAGCTCGTTCGCGTCGAACATCAGCCCGGCCTTTTCGTAGGTCTGCTGCAGATCGACCAGCGCCGGACCGCGCTCGCGCGAGTCGCCGTGCACATGCTCAAACAGGTGCAGCGAGGTCTTGTGGCCACGATCGAAGAGATCCACATAGCGCGCCTGCGCTTCCCATTCACCGAGCGTGGCAAGGTGCGAGCACAGCTGTTCGATCTCGTCGATGCGCGCACGCGGCAGTGCCTGCTCCATGCGCAGGGCATCGACCATCGGTGTGAGCTCGCCAAACAGCTGCGCATCGGGGTAGGCGAGCAGGCGGGCCAACACTCGGAGCGTGTAACGCAGCGATGGAGGTGTTGTCTTGAACATAGTCGGTTTCCTTTTCTTCTGCTGCGTCAGACAGTGGCCTTGATCGGGATGGTGCGTTGCTTCTTGCCGCCGAACATGCTGGTTTCCGTGGCACCGTCCGAGCAGCCATTGCCGAACGAGAAGCCACAGCCGCCGCGCAGGTCGAAAGCGTTTTCCGCGTATTCGCGATGCGCCGACGGAATCACAAAGCGATCCTCGTAGTTCGCGATCGCCATCACGTGGTACATGTCCTCGACCTCGTCGGCCGTCATGCCCACCTGCTGCAACACCTTGAGGTTCTCGCGCTGGTCGACATGCTTCTCGCGCTGGAAGGCGCGCATCGCGAGCATGCGTTCGAGCGCACGCACCACGGGTACGCGGTCTCCGGCGGTGAGTAGATTGGCAAGGTACTGCACCGGAATGCGCAACTGCGACACGTCGGGAATCTCGCCATTGGCGCTGAGCTGCCCGGCGTTGGCCGCCGCGGTGATCGGCGAGAGCGGCGGCACATACCAGACCATGGGCAGCGTGCGGTACTCGGGGTGCAGCGGCAGCGCCACCCGCCAGTCCACGGCCATCTTGTAGACCGGGCTTCTGCGTGCGGCTTCCATCCAGTCGTCAGTAATGCCGTCGATGCGTGCCTGCTTGATGACTTCCGGATCGTTGGGATCGAGGAAGATGCTCATCTGCGCTTCATAGAGATCCTTGTCCTTCTCCACGCTCGCGGCTTCGGCGATGCGGTCCGCGTCGTAGAGCATCACGCCGAGATAGCGGATGCGGCCCACGCAGGTTTCCGAGCACACGGTGGGCTGGCCCGCCTCGATGCGCGGATAGCAGAAGATGCACTTCTCGGCCTTGCCGCTCTGCCAGTTGTAGTAGATCTTCTTGTAGGGGCAGCCCGAGACGCACATGCGCCAGCCACGGCACTTGTCCTGATCGATCAGCACGATGCCGTCTTCTTCGCGCTTGTAGATCGAACCCGATGGGCACGATGCCACGCACGCAGGATTCAGGCAGTGCTCACACAAGCGCGGCAGGTACATCATGAAGGTGTTCTCGAACTGGCCGTAGATGTCCTTCTGCACATCCTCGAAGTTCACGTCCTTGCTGCGCTTTGCGAATTCACCGCCCAGAATTTCTTCCCAGTTCGGGCCCCATTCGATCTTCTCCATGCGCTGGCCGGTGATCAGGCTGCGCGGGCGCGCAGTCGGCGCGGCCTTGCTTTCCTTGGCCGACTGCAGATGGTCGTAGTCGAAGGTGAAGGGCTCGTAGTAGTCGTCGATTTGCGGCAGGTTCGGGTTGGCGAAGATGCGCATCAGCAGCTTCCACTTGCCGCCCTGGCGCGGCGTGATCGAGCCGTCCGCCTGACGCGTCCAGCCGCCGTTCCACTTGTCCTGGTTCTCCCACTCCTTGGGGTAGCCGATGCCGGGCTTGGTCTCGACGTTGTTGAACCATGCGTACTCCATGCCGGAGCGGCTGGTCCACACGTTCTTGCAGGTGACGGAGCAGGTATGGCAGCCAATGCACTTGTCCAGGTTGAGCACCATGCCGATTTGCGCGCGTACTTTCATCGTGATTCTCCTTGTGGTGTGCTCAGGCGTGCGTTGTGTTTGTGTTCGGCTCGTCGTCGAGCCAATCGACGCGGCGCATCTTGCGCACCAGCACGAACTCATCGCGGTTGGTGCCGATGGTCCCGTAGTAGTTGAAGCCGTAGCTGTACTGCGCGTAGCCGCCGATCATGTGGGTGGGCTTGAGCACGATCCGCGTGACCGAGTTGTGGATGCCGCCACGCGTGCCGGATATCTCCGAGCCTGGCGTGTTGATGATCTTTTCCTGTGCGTGGTACATCATCACCATGCCCTGATTCACGCGCTGGCTCACCACCGCACGCGCTGCGATTGCACCGTTGGTGTTGAAGAGTTCGACCCAGTCGTTGTCTTCAATGCCAGCGCGCTTGGCGTCGTCTTCGCTCAGCCACACCACCGGACCGCCACGGTTCAACGTGAGCATGTGCAGGTTGTCGCTGTACGTACTGTGGATGCCCCACTTCTGGTGCGGCGTGATGAAGTTCAGCGCAATCTCGGGATTGCCGTTGGGCTTCTTGCCTTCCACTTCGTGCAGCGTCTTCAGATGCACGGGAGGACGGTAGCTGACCAGGCCTTCGCCGAAGTCGCGCATCCACGGATGGTCCTGATAGAACTGCTGGCGACCGGTGAGCGTGCGCCATGGGATCATTTCATGCACGTTGGTGTAGCCCGCGTTGTAGCTGACCTTCTCGCTCTCGAGACCCGACCAGGTCGGGGAGCTGATGATCTTGCGCGGCTGAGCCTGGATGTCGCGGAAGCGGATCTTCTCGTCCTCTCGGTGCAGCGCGAGATGCACATGGTCAAGCCCGGTCTGCTTGCCGAGCGCCTCCCACGCCTTGCAGGCCACGTGGCCGTTGGTTTCGGGTGCGAGCATCATCACCACTTCAGTCGCGTCGATGTCGGTCACGATGCGCGGCATGCCCTTGGTCACGCCCTCTTCGCGCACCCGGCCGTTCAGGTCGCCGAGCTGCGCGACTTCGGTCTCTGTGTTCCATCCGATGCCCTTGCCGCCGTTGCCGGCCTTCTCCATCAGCGGGCCGAGGGCGGTGAAGCGCTTGTAGACATTCGGGTAGTCGCGCTCGACCACGCTGATCTGCGGCGCGGTCTTGCCGGGGATGAGATCGCACTCGCCACGCTTCCAGTCACGCACGCCATAAGGCTGCGCCAGTTCAGCGGCGGTGTCGTGCATGATGGGCGTGAGCACCACTTCTTTTTCCACGCCGAGGTGGCCGACGCACAGCTCGCTGAAGGTCTTGGCGAAGCCCTTGTAGATCTCCCAATCGCTCTTCGCCTGCCAGGCCGGATCGACCGCGGCGGACAGCGGGTGGATGAACGGGTGCATGTCGCTCGTGTTGAGGTCGTTCTTCTCGTACCAGGTCGCCGTGGGCAACACGATGTCGGAATACAGACAGGTCGTGCTCATGCGGAAATCAAGCGTGACCAGCAGGTCGAGCTTGCCCTCGGGACCGCTCGTGTGCCAGTGCACTTCTTCCGGCTTGGCTTCTTCGGGACCGAGATCCTTGCCCTGCACACCGTGCGTGGTGCCCAGCAGGTGCTTGAGGAAGTACTCATGCCCCTTGCCTGACGAGCCCAGAATGTTGGAGCGCCACACGAACATGTTGCGCGGCCAGTTGGCGGGATGGTCGGGATCCTCGCAGCTCATCTGCATGGAGCCTTCCTTGAGCGACTGGACCACATATTCCTTCGCATCCATGTTCGCGGACTGCGCATCGCGCACCACCTGCATCGGATTGGTCTTGAGCTGCGGGGCGCTCGGCAGCCAGCCCATGCGCTCGGCGCGCACGTTGTAGTCGATCATCGAGCCGCTGTAGTCGCGCTTGTCAGCGAGCGGCGAGAGCACCTCTTCGACGCCCAGCTTCTCATAGCGCCACTGGTCGGTGTGCGCGTAGAAGAAGCTCGTGGAGTTCTGCTGGCGCGGCGGACGCATCCAGTCCAGCGCGAACGCGAGTGCGGTCCAGCCGGTCTGCGGACGCAGCTTTTCTTGACCCACATAGTGCGCCCAGCCACCACCGCTCTGGCCGATGCAGCCGCACAGCATCAGCATGTTGATGATGCCGCGGTAGTTCATGTCGCAGTGGTACCAGTGGTTCATCGCCGCGCCGATGATGACCATCGATTTGCCATGCGTCTTGTCGGCGTTGTCGGCGAATTCGCGCGCGGTACGGATCACCTGATCGCGCGGCACGCCGGTGATCAGTTCCTGCCATGCGGGTGTGTAGGGCACGTTGTCGTCATAGCTGATCGCCGGGCCTTCGCCTTCAAGGCCGCGATGTATGCCGTAGTTGGCGGCCAGCAGGTCGAACACCGTGGCCACGGCCACGCGGCCTTCGATGCCGTCACCGGACAGTTCGAGATGCGACACGGGCACGCGGCGCACCAGCACGTCGCCGTCCTGATCGTTGTGCTTGAAGTTGGGCGACTCGACGCCACCAAAATACGGGAACGCCACATCGGCCACCGAATGCGCGACGCTCGTGTCTTCCAGAACCGAGAGCTTCAAGCGCACTTCGCTGCCGCCCGCTTCCTTGGTTTCAAGGTTCCACAATCCCTGATCTTCGCGGCCCTCCGCGCCCCAGCGGAAACCGATGGAACCGTTGGGCACGACCACGCGGCCGTCCTGCTCGAACGCCACGGTCTTCCAGTCGGGATGATTTTCCTGACCGAGCTTGGCATCGAAATCGCTCGCCCGCACATAGCGGTCGGGCACCATCGCTTTGCTGCCATCGGGCAGCGTCTTTTCCTTCAATACGACGAGCAGCGGCAGGTCGGTGTAGCGGCGTGCGTATTCGTCGAAATAGGCGCTCTTCTTGTCGAAGTAGAACTCCTTCAAGATCACATGGCCCATCGCCATCGCGACGGCGGCGTCGGTGCCCTGCGTCGGATGCATCCACAGATCGGCAAGCTTGGCGACCTCGGAATAGTCAGGCGTGACCGCCACGACCTTCGCGCCCTTGTAGCGCACTTCGGTGAAGAAGTGGGCATCGGGCGTGCGCGTCTGCGGCACGTTCGAGCCCCAGGCGATGAGGTAGGTCGAGTTGTACCAGTCGGCGGATTCGGGCACGTCGGTCTGCTCGCCCCAGGTCTGCGGGCTGGCCGGTGGCAGGTCGCAATACCAGTCGTAGAAGCTCATGCAGACGCCGCCGATCAGGCTCAGATAACGGCTGCCTGCGGCGTACGAGATCATCGACATCGCGGGGATCGGCGAGAAGCCGATGATGCGGTCGGGACCATGCTTCTTGATGGTGTAGATGTTGGACGCGGCGATGATTTGGTTGACCTCGTCCCAGGTGCTGCGCACAAAGCCACCAAGGCCGCGCTGTTTCTGCCATTCGCTGCGCGCGCTCTGGTTCTCAACGATGTTGGCCCAAGCATCGACCGGGCTTGCGGCGACGGCCAGTGCCGCCCGCCAGTGCTTGAGCAGGCGGCCACGCACCATCGGGTACTTCACACGGTTGGCGCTGTAGAGATACCAGCTGTAGCTCGCGCCACGCGCGCAGCCACGCGGCTCGTGGTTGGGCAGATCGGGGCGGGTGCGCGGGTAGTCGGTCTGCTGCGTTTCCCAGGTGACGATGCCACCCTTCACGTAGATCTTCCACGAGCACGAACCGGTGCAGTTCACGCCATGCGTGGAGCGCACGATCTTGTCATGCGCCCAGCGATCACGGTAGGCGTCCTCCCATGTGCGGTCTTCGCCATTGGTCTGGCCGTGCCCGCCGGAGAAGCTCTCCGTGGGCTGCGAGAAATACGTGAGTCTGTCGAGAAAGTGGCTCATCGTGGAACTCCAAAAATTGAACTGACTTGTCTAGTTATGTGTGGGGAGAAAAGAGATCAGCAGGGCATCTCGGCGTTCTTGCGGGAGTAGAACCACCAGGTGACGACGACGCAGACCACATAGAAGGCCGCGAAGCACCACAGCGCCAGCTCAGGCCCGCCGGTGGCCGCAATCGAGCTGCCGTAGCTCTTGGGAATGAAGAAGCCGCCATACGCGCCCAGCGCACCGGCAAAGCCCACGGCGGCTGCGCCTTCGGTGTTGCCTTCCTTGATGGCCTGCGTCTTTGCGGCTTCATCGCCTTCGCGCACGCGGCGCATCTTCTGTGTGAGGAAGATCACGGGGATCATGCGGAAGGTCGATCCGTTGCCGATGCCGGTGGTGCAGAACAGCACGAGGAACATCGCGAAGAAGCCAGCAAAGCTGCCCTCGGCAGGACCGAACGGAAACACGAAACCGCCCGAGCCCTTGGGCAGGAAATACAGCACGCCGAGCACGGCCAAGGCCATGACCATGAAGTTCCAGAACGTCACCACGCCGCCGCCAATCTTGTCGGCCAGCCAGCCGCCAAAGGGCCGCACGAGCGCGCCGACCAGCGGGCCCATCCATGCATAGGCGAGCGGATTGACCTGCGGAAACAGCGCCTTGATGAGCAGCGGAAAGCCCGCAGCGAAACCGATGAACGAGCCGAAGGTGCCGAGGTAGAGCACGCACATCACCCAGTTGTGCTTGTTCTTGAAGATCGATGCCTGATCGGCGAAGCTGGCCTTGGCGTCAGCAATGTCGTTCATGCCGAACCATGCGGCAATGGAGCACAGCGCGATCCATGGCACCCAGATGAACGCAGCGTTCTGCGCCCAGATGGTCTGCGTCTGGCCTGCCTTCACTATGGTCTGCGGATCACCGCCGAGCACGCCGAACACGCCTGCCGTGATGACCAGCGGGCTCAGGAACTGCACCGCCGACACGCCCAGATTGCCAAGGCCCGCGTTCACACCCAGCGCCGAGCCCTTGCGCTCCTTCGGAAAGAAGAAGCTGATGTTGGCCATGCTGGAGCTGAAATTGCCACCACCGAGGCCGCACAGCAGCGCGAGCATCAGCATGGTGGGATAGCCGGTGTTATGGTCTTGCACCGCATAGCCGATGCCGAGCGCGGGGATCAGCAGCGAGGCGGTGGAGATGGCGGTCCAGCGACGGCCGCCGAACACCGGAATCATGAACGAGTAGAAGATGCGCAGCGTCGCGCCCGACAGCGCGGGTGCGGCAGCCAGCCAGAACAGCTGGTTGGTCGAGTACTTGAAGCCCATCGCGGGCAGGTTCACGGCGACCACGCTCCACACCTGCCAGATGCAGAAGGCGAGAAACAGCGAAGGCACCGAGATCCACAGGTTCACACGGGCGATGGCCTCACCCTCGCGCTGCCAGAAGGCCTTGTCTTCCGGCGTCCAGAGCGTGAGGACCCGGCGTTGCCGGCGCGCTCCCAGGGTTGCAGTTTGGTTTGACATGAAAGTCTCCAGAGAAATTGAACGCGGCTCAGGAAGCCGCCATCACGTTGGTACGACGCACCTCGGTGAAATACATCCAGATCAGCGATACCCAGACCACGCCGTACATCAACATGAAGGCGCTCGAGCGGATACCGGTCCAGTCCATGAGCACACCGAACAGGATCGGCAGAATGAAACCGCCCATGCCACCGGCCAGACCCACGATGCCGCTGATCGCGCCGATGTTTCCGGGGTAGTCGTTGCTGATGTATTTGAAGACGCTGGCCTTGCCGAAGGCCCAGGCGATGCCAAGCACGAACATCAGGCCGGTGAACGCGTAGACGTTCAGACCGATGTGAAAGGTGGTCGGTCCGTTGACGGTCAGGATGGTGAAATCCGTCTGCGGATACGACAGCAGGAACAGGCAGATCCAGCTCACCCACATCACCCACCAGGTGACGGCGTGCGCGCCGAACTTGTCGCTCAAGATGCCGCCAATGGCGCGCAGCACCCCGCCCGGCAGCGAGAAGCAGGCCGCCAGCAAAGCGGCCACACGGATGTCGAGACCGTATTCGCCAACGTAATACTGCACCATCCACAGCGACAGCGCGACATAGCCGCCAAACACGATGCTGTAGTACTGGCAGTACTTGAGAACCTTGGGATCTTTGAGTGCCTTGAGTTGGTCGGCGAAGCTCACGTTGCTCGCGACGAGGTGCGATGGATCGCTGTAGCTGAAGAGCCAGAACAGGATCACCGCGCCGAGCATGATGGCCGCATACACATGCGGCACAGCGGCCCAGCCGAAGGCCACCAGAATCACCGGCGCGACGAACTTGTTGACCGCAGCGCCCGAGTTGCCCGCGCCATAGACGCCCATGGCCATGCCCTGACGCTCCTTGGGAAACCAGCGCGCCACATAGGGCGTACCCACGGAGAACGCACCACCGGCGAAGCCCACGAACAGCCCGGCGACGAGGAAGTGCCAGTACTCGGTCGCGTAGCCCATCATCCAGATGGCGGGCACGGTCAGCGCCATCAGAATCGTCATCACGATGCGGCCGCCGTACCGGTCCGTCCAGATGCCAAGCGGCACGCGCACCAGCGAGCCGGTGAGCACCGGCATGGCGGTGAGCAGACCGAACTGGGTGGAGTTCAGGTTCAGCATCTTCTTGATCGGAATGCCGATCACGCCGAACATCATCCAGACCATGAAGCACACGGTGAAGGCCAGCGTGCTGACGATCAGCACCGACCATGCACGACGTTTCTGGGTGGCGTCGTCAACCGCGCGGGTTGCGCCACTTGTGGTGGCATCGATCGACGTTTTGACCATGGGGAAGCCCTCTTTTGGTAGATGGCTTGATGGTCGGGTTTTCACCCATCGCTGAACATCCTCCGCCCGTATGCTCGGGTATCGGCAGAAGAACGATGGGGATCAGCCTGCGCATACTCCCAAAGAACTATGAGGAAGTATTCGAGCGTCGTGACGAGGAACGTGTCCGCTTGTCGCGGACGGGATCAGTTGGCTCGATCCACCGCCCGCACGCGGTCTGACGCATAGACCGCCGCCTGCACCCGCGAGCTCAGGCCGAGCTTGCGCAAGATGTGCTGCACATGGATCTTCACGGTGGTCTCGGCGATATCGAGCGCGCGTGCAATCTCCTTGTTGCTCGCGCCACGTGCGATCTCGCCGAGCACTTCCTCCTCGCGCGGGGAGAGCGCCGGAGCAGCCTCCGCCTCCGGTTCAGCCGAAGCCTCCGGCGCCATCCCCGATTCGTTCGAACGTAGCGCAGCGACCAGCTTGCCCATCATCTCGGGGCTGACGACCGACTCGCCGCGCATCGCACGGTGAATGGCGTCGGACAGCATGTGGCCTTCGATGGTCTTGAGCAGATAGCCCTGCGCGCCCTTGCGCAGCGCAGCGGCGAGGTCCTGCCCGTCCTCGCTCACCGTGAGCATGAGGATGCGGCTTTGCGGCGATGCCTCGCGCAGCCCGGCAATCGCGTCGATGCCGGTCACGCCGGGCAGGTGGTTGTCGAGCAGGATCACATCGGGCCGCAGCTCAGGAACAAGCCGCAGCGCCTGCCCCGCATCGGCCGCCTCGCCGATCACCTTGAGATCAGGCTGCTGTGCGAGCAACGCCACCAGACCGCGACGCATCAGCGTGTGATCGTCAATCAGAAAAATGCTTACCGGGGTGTTCATGGTGAATCGTGGGTCGTCAAAGTGATTGCGTGCTCATCCTTGGGGAATGGCATTTGCGAGGCCGCAAGCGGCAGATAGAGCACCACGCTGGTGCCTGGTCCGGGCTCGCGCGCGTGCACTTCGAGGCGCGCCCCGATGCGCTCCGCGCGCTCCTTCATGATGCCGAGTCCAACATGCAGTGAATCGGGCGGAACGTCGTCCAGCACGAAGCCGCAGCCGTTGTCCTGCACCTCGAAACGCCAGAACGGGTGGCGCTGCACCAACAGATCGACGCGTGTGGCACCGGCATGCTTGCGCACGTTGGAAAGCGCTTCCTGCACGATGTGCAGTACTTGGATCTGTACATCCGGCGCGAGCGGATAGCCGTGGCCGTGCATGGCCAGAGTGCCGGGCACGCCGGTCTGGTGCTCGAACTTGGAGAGCGTCGAGTGCAGTGCGTCCTCGATGTCCTCGTCCTGCGTGCGCGTGCGAAAGTGGATCAGCAGCTCGCGCACATCGTTGTAGCACTCCTGCACGCCGATTTCGAGCTCGTCCATGGTGCGATTACGCGCACCTTCGTCCTTGCGCGAGACGGCATCGCGCAGCAGGTGGGTCTGAATCTTGAGAAAGGCAAGCGACTGTGCAATCGAGTCGTGCAGCTCGCGCGCGATCAGGCTGCGCTCCTGGGCCACCGCAGCTTCGCGCTCCAGCGCCGTCACGCGCATGCTCTCCATCGAATTGGCCAGATGATGCGCCATGGTGGTGAGCAGATCGCGCATGCCGTCGCTCAGCTCCTCATGCGTGCGAAAGAACAGATCCACCTCGCCAAGCACCCGCTGCTGCAACTGCACGGGAATGCTCACCACGGTGCGAAAGCCCGCCTGCAGGCAATGTGACAGCCCCTTGTCATACGCGCCCTTTGGCACCAGCGAGATCACGCGCATGGCCGCCGGACCACTGCCTTGCGACTGACCGCATTCACAGCTGCCCGCCATCAGGCACTGCTCCTCGTCCTGTACTGCCTCGGGCATGCCTTCGGAGGCCAGCATCATGTAACGCTCGTTGGTCTCGTCGGACCAACGCACTACGGCAGCGTCGCAGGAGGCAACCTTTCTGAACTCCTGAATGAATCCCTGTGTCAGCGCGTGCAGATCCACCGCCTCGCCAGCCAATGCACTCACCGCATACAAGGCCGCCAGTCGTTGATTCTGAATTTCGATGCTCGTGGTTTTTTCACGCACCTTCTGCTCGAGATCCTCATGCGAGGACTGCAGCGCATGCGTCATCAGATTGAAGCCCGCATTGAGCTGGCCGAACTCGTCCGTGCTGTCCACCTCGATGCGCGTGGCCAGATCCCCCTGGCGCACCCGTGCCAGTGCCACTTGCAGGCGTGAGACGGGGTTGAGCACCAGCAGATAGCTGAGCGCGATGAACGCTACCGCCGAACCGATGGCCAGCGCCACCATGAAGAGCTGGAAAAGATGCAGCGCAGCAGTGAGGCGCGCGATCTGGGTTTCAATGGTTTCGACAAACACGTCTACCAACGCGGCAAACCGGTCAGCGCGGGCAAGTGACTGTGCACCGTCGAGCACCGGCGGTTTCTTCCAATCGCCCTTCAGCGCGGTCCATGCCCCCAGCACCGACGCGTAGTGTTCACGCGCCTCATCGTTCCAAGGCACGAACAGAGGGCGCGAGGGATCACCCACGCGCAGCAGTTCGAGCGACTCGTCAAAACGCAGCATGCGCGCTGCAAGCGCCTCGGGCGTTTCATGCTGACGCGCGAGCACCATGCGCATCATGTTCATGCGCAGCCGCCCAGCCTCGTTGACCGCTGCCGCGCCGCCCTCAAGCCGCCAAGTGATCCAGAGCGTGAAGCCGATGGATGCCAGAGCCACCAGCAGAAAGATGATCCCCAAAGCTTGCAGTTTGGTGGAGAGGGATGGCGGGTTATTCATTGCACCAGTCTAGAGACGCAATAGTCATCGCAAATTGACGTTGATCAATTCACCGACCATCACGTTGAGACAAATACCAAAAATACGAGTATGAGCGCAATGACAAAAATCAAAAAAGCAACACTGCTTTCGCAACGTTGCTTTAGACGCCTCATTTCGGGCCTATGCCCAAACCCGCTCAGATCC
Source organism: Diaphorobacter sp. HDW4A (assembly GCF_011305995.1). Lineage (GTDB taxonomy): Bacteria > Pseudomonadota > Gammaproteobacteria > Burkholderiales > Burkholderiaceae_C > Diaphorobacter_A. The sequence goes on from NZ_CP049910.1 coordinate 4,432,447, forward strand.
TGCGTCGGCGCACGCGGATCAGCCCCGTCAGTGCCATGAGCGAGGAAAGTCCGATCGCTGCCCACTCGCCCAGCGTCGGAACCGCTTGCGTGCCCGAGCCTCCCGGTGGATTGGTCGCACCGGCTTTCGGCGTGAAGGTGGTCGGCACCGAGATCGGGGTGGTGTAGGTGGACTGATCGTTGGGATTGGTGAGCTTCGCAACCACCGTGCACTGATAGGCTTGATCGTTGGTCAGACCCGTGACCGTCAATGGCAAGGTCGCCGTCTCGACGGGGTTTGCCATACTGCCCAACTGGGGCGTGCAGGTATACGAGTAGCTCACCACATCGGATGGCTTGATGCTGGGCGGCAAGGTCGCATCCAGCTTTCCACTGGAATCGCCTGCCGTCGAAACCGGCACGATCGGCTCGATGACCGGAACCACGGATACGCTGCCATCAGTCCCCGACGCCGCAGGCGCAGGCACCGAATTACCGTCCGAACTGCTCGGCGGCGTGCTGCTGCCCACACCTCCCCCAATGGCGCTGAACGCAAGGAGACCGATGCCGGTCGAATAGCAGGAAGCACCCGGAGCGCCTTGATGGCCGCCATCAACATCCGCTCCTGCTCCATCCCAGCCTGCAGCGGCCGGCGCCACCGTGACGCCGGGAACCAGATAGCCGCCACCGCTACCACCACCACCGCCACCACCCCGATTGGGCGAACTGCGTGTTCCTGATCCCGGCTCTCCGTCAACGCCGTTGGCCGCATTGTTGCAATCACCAGCCTCCACGGGACTTCCGGCGGGGATGACGATGGTCGAGGCATTCCGACTCCAGCTTCCGCCGCCTCCTCCGCCACCGCCTGCTGCACGTGCCCACAACGTTCCGCTGGCAGTCGTGATACTGGCGAAGGAGGCGCCACCGCCACCACCGCCGCCGCCGCTGGCGCTGTCGGGGTCTGGATTGCTTGGCCCCCAACCTTCACCCGGATTGAAGTTGGCCAAGGGCGCCGCACCACCGCGTCCGCCATTGCCACCGCCTGTTCCCCCCACGCCTCCAGGAATGTCCTGTGGCGGTTTTTTGGTGACGCTGAACTCTTCCCAGGAATATCCGCTCAGGCCACCGGTCCCTGCCTGATGATTGAGCACCTGCCCGGGCTCGACCGCGAATTCCACCTGTAGGCTTACACCATTGGCGCCCACGCCACCGCCGCCATTCAGATCAGCGCCACCGGCTCCGCCGCCCGCCCCATTGAGCGTGACCTGCAGCTTGGTCGCTCCCGGTGGAACGGTGTAGCTGGCCGCGTGCGCCCCAAAGGCCACGGTCATTGAGCACAGTGCCAAGGGCAACAGGCGCAGTCTGGCTGTCGGGTTCTGCATCTTCGAGTCCTTCCCGCTGAGGGTCATACCTGCAAAATGGAATCGCCAAGGACGACCAGATCCGAAGAACATTCAGAATGATCGATCCATTGGATTAGCAATTCAATTTTGCAATTCGATTGTAAATAACAATGATATGCCAACTACGGGATCTCGATAACCAATGAACTCAATGAGATTCACTCGACTTTGAAGGGCCGCGGGTCACCGGACACATCTGCTCAATGTGTTGAATCGTATGGCTTCAAAGGGGATAAAAATGAGTGAAAGAGCCAGTTTCCAATGCAAGGCAAACAGGAGGTCGGCAGGTTCAGCCCGCCGACTTCTGTCGATTGCTGCAGAGATGTACGCAATCGCTATGGGCCAGCGAGAATTGCTTGCAATCCCAGCCTCGAAAACAACAACTGCGCTTGGTGGCTGCGGTTTCGCCAGAGCAACGCCCCTTGCCTGCATGAAGCAGTCATGCAGGCAAGAACAGCCAACAGCGGATTGACGATCAGCCGCAGGAACCCAGCGCGCCGCACTGCGTGCAGTAGTCGCAACCGTCCTTGCGGATCACGGCATGCGCGCCGCATTCGTGGCACTTCTTGCCTGCCATGGTGGGCGGATTGCTGCCGTTCTGGGCGATGTCGGCATTCGCGGTAAGCGCGGGCTCGCCCAACGGCAATACGTGCTGCTGAGGTGCGGTGCGCTGCGCCAGAATGTTCTGCACCGCGTAGGCGATGGCGGCGACTTCGGAGTCGTGCCACAGCGGCACGCGCGTGCCGTCGTCCTTGGTATGGAAGCCAAGGCGCACGGGACCACGATCCCACGCCACCTTGCGCATGTCGGAGAGCGCGCGCTCAAGGAAACCACCGCGCGCGGCCAGTGACAGCAGACGCATGCTGGAGGTGATCCATTGCTGCGATTCGCCGCTCTGGCCCACAGGCATGAAGAACTCGATGGCGCGGTCGACCGAACCGCCATGACCATCGGGCACCGGCAGGAACGAGACGATCAGGTACAGCGCCTTGTGGCCTTCCTGCGTCCAGTATTCGAGCTTTTCGGCCACGGCCGACAGCCCGCCCTTGGGACGGCTTTCGATCATCGTGCGCATCGGGTCCACGACCTGAGCCTGCGCAACCACCTCGGCTGCCGGCGCAGGCGTCTCAGCCTTGGGCTGCGGCGTGACTTCGAGCACCGCGCCCAGAATGCTGTTGGGACGGTAGGTGGCCAGGCCCTTCAGGCCCGAATGCCAAGCCTGCAGGTAGAGATTCTGGAAGTCCGCGTACGGATAGTCTTCCGGCACATTGACGGTCTTGGAGATCGCGGTATCGACGAAGGGCTGCACGGCCTCCATCATCGCCACATGCTCGCCGGCCGACATGTTCATCGCGCTCACGAAGTACTCGGGCAGCTGGTTCACGTCGCCACCAAGCGTCTTGTACAAACGCCATGCGTAGTCCTCGACGATGTACTCGCTCTTGCTTCCGTCGGCCTCGCGCTTGCGGCGGGTGTAGCTCCACGAGAACGGCGGCTCGATGCCGTTCGACGCGTTGTCAGCGAAGGCCAGGCTCACCGTGCCGGTGGGCGCGATCGACAGCAGGTGGCTGTTGCGGATGCCGTGCTTGCGGATCTGCTGCTTGAGCTCCTTGGGCAGGCGGCTGGCGAAGGTGCCTGCGGCCAGATAGCCGTCGGCGTTGAACTTGGGGAACACACCCTTTTCCTTGGCGAGTTCGACCGATGCCGTGTAGGCCGCGTCACGCATGTGCTCGGCGATCTTCACTGCCATCTCGCGGCCCTCTTCGCGGTCATAGCGCAGCTTGAGCATGGCCAGCGTGTTACCCATGCCAGTGAAGCCCACGCCGATGCGGCGCTTGGCGGCCGACTCGGCACGTTGCTGTTCGAGCGGCCAGAAGGTCAGGTCGAGCACGTTGTCGAGCGCGCGCACCTGCAGCGCGACCGAGGCTTCAAACGCCTCGAAGTCGAATTTCGCCGCGCCATTGATGCCGAACGGGTTGCGCACGAAGCGCGTGAGGATGATCGGGCCCAGATCGCAACAGCCGTACGGGGGCAGCGGCTGCTCGCCGCAGGGGTTGGTCGCCTGGATCTTTTCTGCGTAGTGCAGGTTGTTGTCGGTGTTGATCTGGTCGAGGAAGAGAATGCCCGGCTCGGCAAAGTCGTAGGCCGACTTCATGATGGTGTCCCACAACTCGCGTGCGCGCACCGTGCGGTAAACCCATTGCCCGTCAGCACGCTGGTGCGCGCCGCCCTTCTGCAGTTCCACACCCGGTGTGGCTTCGTGGATCAGTTCCCACTGACCATCGGCCTCCACGGCCTGCATGAAGCCATCGGGCACGCCGACCGACACGTTGAAATTGTTCCAGCGGCCCGGTGTGCGCTTGGCGGTGATGAAATCGAGCACATCGGGATGGTCGATGCGCAGCACGCCCATCTGCGCGCCGCGACGCGCACCGGCGCTCTCCACGGTGGAGCAGGACTGGTCGAACACGTTGATGTAGCTGCAGGGGCCCGAAGCCATCGAGGCCGTGCCCTTGACCAGCGCGCCGCGCGGGCGGATGCGCGAGAAGTCGTAGCCCACACCACCGCCGCGGCGCATGGTTTCGGCGGCTTCGCGCAGCGCCTCGTAGATGCCGGGATAGCCCGCGTCGTCCACGCCCTGAATGCAGTCGCCCACAGGCTGTACGAAGCAGTTGATCAGCGTGGCCTGGATGTCGGTACCCGCCGCGCTCATGATGCGGCCCGCACCGATCGCGCCGATGCGCAGGTTGTCGAGGAACTTGGCTTCGAGTGGCTCGCGCAGATCTTCGCGCTCCACCGACGCGAGCGCACGTGCCACTCGGCGATACAACTCCTCCACGTCCTTCTCATCATTCTTGAAATATTTCTCGCGCAGAACGTCGAGACTGATGGGTTGCATGGACATGGTGGGGGTCAGATCGGCTGTTTCGCGTTTCATGAAAAAGTGCTCTCCGATGTAGGAAAGTAGATGAATTCTTGGGGGTCGTCGAGGCAGTTCGCCACGAGTTCGGCAGGCGGTGACGCGCAGGGCGTATTTCTACACCTTCCACAGAAAATGTGTCTGAATTCTAATCAAGGCATCCTGTATCGAAGCTCATTTTTAATAGCAAGCAATCTCCGTGATTACTCACAATATTCGCAATTGCGAAGATATCTCTTGTCAGGAATTTTTGACATTCATTTACATGCTATGAGTTCTTGTGAACAGTCCCGGAAATGCACCGAATAGGCTAGTATTTGAAAATGATTCTCATCTCGAAGCATTCACTCACCCGATCAACCTTGTCGGTGCTGACGCTGTCCACCTTGCTGCTCTCGGCTTGTTCGCTGCCAATCGCAGACCGCGTTTCCCAATCGCCTGAATTGCATTGGAATAGCCCCACGGCGCAGACCCAGTGGCATGAAACGTTGACCCAGATCCAATCCGCCCCGGTGATCCTGCTGGGCGAACAGCACGATGCGCCCGAGCACCACGCCATCGAGACCGACACCGTGCGTGAGCTGGCCGCCCGGGGAAAGCTAGCTGCGCTGGTCATGGAGATGGCCGATGCGGGCGTGTCCACCTCAGGCCTGCCCACCAATGCCAGCGAGGCCGAGGTGCAAAACCGCCTGAACTGGAACGACAAGGGCTGGCCCTGGAAGTCCTACGGCCCCACAGTGATGGCTGCCGTGCGTGCCAACATTCCGGTGCTCGGCGGCAATCTGCCGCGCGGACAGATGGCGAACACCATGAAGAACGCGCATCTTGACCAGCATTTAGACGCCAAAGCGATGCAGATCCAGATAAATACGATCAAGGAGGGCCATTGCAACCTGCTGCCCGAGACGCAACTGCAACCCATGACGCGTATCCAGCTCGCACGCGACGAGAGCATGGCCCGCGTCGTGGCCTCCGCCGTGACCGGAGACCGCACTGTGCTACTCGTCGCCGGGCACGGCCATGTGCGTACGCGCGTGGGCGTACCCACTTGGCTGCCACGCGATCTGCCCTACAAAGCGGTCATCGCCCAAGCAGGACAAGTCAAAGGCGCTATCAAAGACGAAGCCGACATCTTCATCGTGACGCACGAACTGCCCCAGAAGGACCATTGCGCCGAATTGCGCGAGCGCTTCAAGCGTTAAGGACCCTCATCCCTCAAGCGTACGCATGTACCGGCGTGCTGCGACAATTGGCGCAATATGACCGAATCCTTCATCCTGACCCTCTCCTGCCCGGACCGACTCGGGCTGGTGCACGCCGTCTCCGGCTTTCTGCTGGAGCGCGACGCCAACATCGAAGAAGCCGCCCAATACAACGACAGCGCCACCGGCCTGTTCTTCATGCGCGTGCAGTTTGCGTGCCAAAGCCCGGACTTGCCGGTACTCAAGGCTGAATTGGCGACTTTTGCGGAATCGTTCAAGATGAACTGGGGTCTGCATTCCACCAAGGAGGCGATGAAGACCGTGATCATGGTCAGCAAGGACGGCCGCTGCCTGAACGACCTGCTGTTCCGCTGGAAGTCCGGTCTGCTGCCGATCGACATCCGTGCCATCGTCAGCAACCACCGCGACTTCTACCAGCTCGCGGCCAGCTACAACATCCCGTTCCACCACATCCCGGTGGCGGCCGCCACCAAGGCGCAGGCAGAAGCCAAACAGTACGAGATCATTCAGGCCGAAGGCGCCGAGCTCGTGGTGCTGGCGCGTTACATGCAGGTGCTCTCGGACGACCTGTGCAAGAAGCTCTCGGGCCGCGCAATCAACATCCACCACAGCTTCCTGCCCAGCTTCAAGGGCGCCAAGCCTTACTACCAAGCGCATGACCGTGGCGTGAAGCTCATCGGCGCGACCGCCCACTATGTGACCGCCGATCTGGACGAAGGCCCGATCATCGAGCAGGACGTGGCACGCGCCAGCCACTCCGACACCGTGGAAGACCTCACCGCACGCGGCGGCGATACCGAAAGTCAGGTGCTGGCCCGTGCCGTCAAATGGCACAGCGAACACCGCGTGCTGATGAATGGCCACAAGACGGTGATCTTCAAGTAAAAGCAGTCAACGCCCGCCAACTTGCAGCCCTTCACATCATGAGCAGCCCATCCAATCACCCGATCAGCGTGGACGCCAGCGCCCTCAGGCGCATTCCACCCATCCAGTGCCTGCTCACGTTCGAGGCGCTGGCACGGCTGCGCAGCGTGACGCTCACGGCCGACGAGCTCTGCGTGACGCCCAGCGCCGTAAGCCACCGCGTCAAGCAGCTCGAGCAGATCCTCGGCACCCGCCTCTTCGGCCGCGCCGATTTCTCGCTCACGACCGATGGCAGCGCCTATCTCTCGCATGTGCGCGAGGGCTTGGGCGCGCTGCAGCGCTTTCCCGGTGCGGACAGCGTACCGGGAAAGCGGCGCCTTAAACTCGCCGTCACGCCCACCTTCGCGAGGGCCATCCTGATCCCGCGTCTGCGCCAGTTCACCGAGGCCTACCCCGAGATCGACCTCGCGCTGCAGGTCTCGATCCCGCTGCTCGACGTGGTCGCCGAAGACGCCGATCTGGTCGTGCGCTTCGGCCCGGGTCACTACGCCGACATGGAACATGTCGAGCTCGCGCGCGACATCGTCACCCCGCTCGCCTCACCGGCCTTTGTGCGCGAGCACGGCCCGTTCGAGCGCCCCGAAGACCTCGAAGGCATCCCGCTCTTGCGCAGCCCGCTAGAGCCATGGCGCAGCTGGTTCGACGTCTGTGGCCTGAACTGGCCCGCACCGACCGAAGGCTCGCAATTCAACGACATCGGCCTGATGTGCGACGCCGCCGCCGCCGGCATGGGCGTGGCGCTGGTGCGCCTCAAGCTCGGCCGCCCTTGGCTGGACCAAGGTACGCTCGTGCGCCTCTACGACAACATCGTCGCCCCGAGCCCGCACGCGCACTACCTCTGCTGGAAGACCGGCACGATGGACCGCTGGGAATGTGCGGCGTTTGCGGAATGGCTCAGGAAGACGCTGGCCTGAGCACGGCCATCGTTCAATCGGCCAGACCAGTGTCTTTTCTCACGACCGCTTTCCTCAAACGAGTTCACACACCCATGCAAATTTGTTCAAGCCGCAAACCTCCGGCTTGATCTACAGTCACGGCATGAGTACAGCCCCCTCAGCCCCCGATCAAAAACAGCCCACGCCCAGCGAACGTGCTGCGCGCCAGAAAACCATCGTCGATGCGCTTGGCAAGCATTTGCCCGCGCATGCGCTGCTCTGGAACTCCGAAGACACCACGCCCTATGAATGCGACGGGCTGACCGCCTACCGCCAGCGCCCGCTGGTTGTCGCTCTGCCAGAGACCGAAGAGCAGGTACAGGCCGTGCTGCGCGTCTGCCATCGGCTCGACGCGCCGGTCGTCGCGCGCGGGGCGGGCACGGGGCTCTCCGGCGGCGCGATGCCACATGTCATGGGCGTGACGCTGTCGCTCGCCAAGTTCAACCGGATTCTCGAGGTTAACCCCATGAGCCGTACCGCGCGCGTGCAATGCGGCGTGCGCAATCTGGCAATCAGCGAGGCCGCCGCACCGCATAACCTGTATTACGCGCCCGATCCGAGCAGCCAGATCGCCTGCACCATCGGCGGCAACGTGGCCGAAAATTCCGGAGGCGTGCACTGCCTGAAATACGGCCTCACCGTGCACAACGTGCTGCGGGTGCGCGGCTTCACCATCGAGGGCGAACCCGTCACCTTTGGCAGCGAGGCGCTCGATGCGCCCGGCTACGACCTGCTCGCCGCCATGATCGGCAGCGAAGGCATGCTGGCCGTGGCGCTGGAAGTGACCGTCAAGCTCATCCCCAAGCCGCAGCTCGCGCGCTGCATCATGGCGAGCTTCGACGACGTGCGCAAAGCCGGTGATGCCGTGGCGGCGGTGATCGCGGCGGGCATCATTCCGGCGGGTCTGGAGATGATGGACAAGCCGATGACCGCTGCCGTCGAAGACTTCGTGCACGCCGACTACGACCTCACCGCCGAGGCCATCCTGCTCTGCGAGAGCGACGGCACACCCGAGGAAGTCGAAGAAGAAATCGGCCGAATGAGCGAAGTGCTGCGCGCGGCCGGCGCCACAGCCATCACCGTGAGCAACAACGAGGAGGAGCGCCTGCGCTTCTGGAGCGGCCGCAAGAACGCCTTCCCCGCCAGCGGCCGCATCAGCCCCGACTACATGTGCATGGACTCCACCATCCCACGCAAGCGCCTGGCCGACATCCTGCTCGCCATCCAGGAGATGGAGAAGAAATACCGCCTGCGCTGCGCCAACGTATTCCACGCGGGCGACGGCAATCTGCACCCGCTGATCCTGTTCGATGCGAACGACCCCGACGAGTTGCACCGCTGCGAACTCTTCGGCGCCGACATCCTGGAGACCAGCGTCGCCATGGGCGGTACCGTGACCGGCGAGCATGGTGTGGGCATCGAGAAGCTCAACAGCATGTGCACCCAATTCACGACCGAAGAAAACCTGCAGATGTTCGCACTCAAGGGTGCATTCGATCCCAAGGGCCTGCTCAATCCGGGGAAGGTGATTCCGACGCTGAACCGCTGCGCCGAGTACGGCAAGATGCTGGTGCGCGGCGGGCAGATCAAGCACCCGGAGCTGGAGCGGTTTTGACTTCTCGGAGAGTGGTTGTTGTTGCATCTCATGGAAGCTGAACGACCGCTGAATTTCTGAGTCAGTCTCCGCGTTGGATTGCAAACAATCCGCCCCATTTTTAAAGATATTTGAAGCTCAGTAACTTCGCGAAACATTGCTGGTCCGGGGCCATGGCGCAGTGCTAATTTCCGCTCCTCATCAACAGTGCTCACTATGAGCGGAGGTAGCAAAATGGGCTTGCTCAATGAAATTATCGGAGCTGTGGTTGCTGAAGAAGCTCTTTCCAAGGCGGATCCCCATGCCGGATTCTTGAAGAAGACGATGGCCGCCGTGGCCGGATATGAAGGCGAGAAATTCGTGGAGGGCAAGATCACTCAGCACGAAGAAGACGCCGAACAGCAGCAGCCACCGGCCGATCAACAGTGATTGGTTCTGCGGAATTCTGCTACTGACGAATGGACTCGTGGACGCGGCGACAATAGCGTCATGGCTCACGATTCCAATTCCGATCCCACCCACCCTTCCGGCACGATTCCCGACGACGACTACCAGTCGCACCTGAAGGCGGGCAATGCGCTCGTCGCGCAGGCGCAGACCGTCGCCACCACCGACTTCACCAAGGCGCGCGCGCTGTGGCAAGACGCTGGCAAGCAGTACTACCTCGCCCACAAGGCTGATCGCGACGAGCCCGAAGCGGCGTTCAAGCTTGCACAGGCCTGGATGGCCGAGGCCCATGCGCTGCAGAAGGAGGGCTCGCCCAACGCAAAGATCATGTGGGCCAATGCAGCCGCCCAGGCCGAACTGGCGTTTGATCTGACGCCCGAGAATGGTCGCCTCGCCATGGCGGTGGCGACCTGCTATCACTATGGCGGTCAACCCGAAGAGGCCGAGGCATGGCAGCAGCTCGGCAGGCACCTGCTAGACGGCGCGGCCAAGCTGCAGGGGCATGGCGAGGACGGCAAGGACGAAGACTCCGAAGACTGAACCCGCTCGACCCTGATCTCAGCAACGCTCAGGGATGCGCCACCAGACTCCAGATGATGCTGGCGTGCGAGATCACGAACAGCACCAGTCCGATCAGGCCGCCGACGATGGTGCCGTTGATACGGATGTACCGGAGGTCGCTGCCGATGTGCTGCTCCACGAGCTGCGCCATTTCCTCGGCGTCCCAGCGCTGCACGGTGGCACGGATGTGCTCGGCGACGGACTGCGCCACATCGGGTGCCCATTGCGCCGCCCAGAGTTCGAGGCGCACGTTCAGGCGCAAGCGCAGCGCCGCATCACCCGCGAGCGACATGCCCAGCCACTTGCCCATCTCCGACACATTGCGAGCGATGGCCGAATTCTCGTCCTGCAGATCATCACGCAGCTTGCGACGCAGGTCGGCCCAGATGTCGTGCACGTAGGAGCTGAGCGCTTCGTCATTCTGCAGATAGCTGCGGATTTCCTCGCCGCGCTGCTCCCAGTCCGGATCTTGCTGCATGCGCTCGATCAGTCGGGCGATGGCCACATCCAATGCATCGCGCAATTGATGGTTCGGGTCCTTGGCCACTTCCACCAGCAGCGTCTCGATTGCATGCGAGATCGCGGACGCGCCCTTACCGCCCAGCCAATCGGTGGGCAGCACTTTCTGCTTGAGCGGATGCTCACGCTTGACCCACTTGATCAGCGTATTGGCGATGAAATCGCGCGTTTCGTCGGCACGCAGCAAGCCGCTGAAGCGCACCAGCAGATCGTCGAGCAGCATCTGATGGCGACGCTCGTGCGTGAGCGCCTCAAGTGCGGCGGCCATGGTGCGCGACACGTCAAGCTGGCCGATCAGGGCGCGCGCGGCGCTGTTGAGCAACTGCTGGATCTTGTCATCCTCCACCGTATCGAGCGCGGTGGACATCAGGCGCGAGACCTGCTTGCCCAGTAGCCCGGAATTGGCGGGCGAGGTGAGCCACTGCGCGAGCATGTCGGCCGGGTCATGACGGCGGATCATGGTCACTAGCGAGGGCGCATCGAGAAAACGGTCGCGCACGAAGGCCGACAGGTTGTCGCCGATGCGGTCCTTATTGCGCGCGATGATGTTGGTGTGCCGCGAGAGATACGGCAGCGGAATGCGCGTGAACAGCGCGGAGACAGCGAACCAGTCGGCCAGCGCGCCGACCATGGCGGCCTCGGCCATGGCGCGTATGCACTCAACCCAAAGGTTCTGCGGAAAGGCGTAGGTGAGCGCGAAGACCACGACCACCGCGATGAACAGGCCAGTGGCCTGCCGCTTGGCACGCGAGAGCTGCGCGTTGCGCGCGGCGGTGGCTGCGCTGACGCCCGGCGAGTCGTGATCCTCCAGCGGAAGCATTTGCATGCCCTCTAGCATAGCCTTGAGCGGCTTGCCATTCACACTTTGCGCTGTAGGAGATGGGCGCGTAAGCCTAACCAATAGGCTCGCGCGCTACAGGTGGCAAGAATTATTTGCCGTTGACGGCCAGCAACTCGACTTCGAAGTTCAGTGTGGCGTTCGGCGGAATCACGCCGCCCGCGCCGCGCGAGCCGTAGGCGATGCTGGCCGGGCAGGTCAGCTTGGCCTTGCCACCGACCTTCATCTTCTGCACGCCTTCGGTCCAGCAGGGGATCACGCCGTTGAGCGGGAAGTCGATGGGTTGGCCACGCTTGATGGAGCTGTCGAATTCCTTGCCGGATTCGGGGAACCAGCCGCGGTAGTGGACCTTGACGGTGTCGGTGGACTTGGGGCTGGCACCTGTGCCGTCTTTGATGCTTTCGTAGATCAGGCCGGACGAAGTGGTGACTGGGTCTGCGGCTTTTGCTGCCGTGGCGAGGATGAGGGCTGTGATGGTGGCTGTTGCCAGCAGAGTGAGCTTCTTCATTGAATTACTTTGGGTTTGTTGGGGTTGTTGGGTTTGTTGGGGTTGTTGGGGTTGTTGGGGTTGTTGGGGTTGGGATTGTTGCTTTGTTGGCGCTTGGCAGGTGTTTCTTTTTGGTGTTTGCTGCTTGGTTGAGGGCGGAGGCCGGGACTGCCCCCGGCGAGGCAGTAACTTTTTGGTCTTGCCCAAAAAGTCACCAAAAATGCGTCTGGAATACCTCCGGCAGAACTCGACTTCGCGCTGCGCGCTCCGCTCGGACAACCGCCGGAAATCAGATTTGAAGAGGTGCGTTCGGCACGTTGCTTCGCTCGTGCTGGCATCGCCCTTTCGGGCGATGTCATGTTTTGCTTTGATTAGGCCTTGGCCTGGATTTGGTCCAGGGCCTTGGCCAGGTAGCCTACGGTGCGGTCTACGTTGTGCCACTTTTCTAGGCCGAAGAGGCCAATGCGGAAGGTCTTGAAGTCAGGGCCTTCGTCGCATTGAAGGGGGACGCCCGAGGCCGTCTGCAGGCCTACCGCCATGAAGGCTTTGCCGGACTGGATTTCGGGGTTGCTGGTGTAGCTCACGACCACGCCGGGGGCCTTGAAGCCGTCGGCGGCGACGCTGGGGAAACCGCGTGTTTCCAGCAGTGCGCGGACCTTGGCTCCCAGGCCGATCTGTTCCTGGCGAACCTTCTCGAAACCGTATTCGCGCGTCTCCAGCATCACGTCGCGCAGCTTGACGAGCGCGTCGGTCGGCATGGTCGTGTGGTAGGCGTGGGCACCTTTTTCGTAGCCTTCGGCGATGGTCATCCATTTCTTCAGGTCGCATGAGAAGCTGGAGCTTTGTGTTGGCTCGATGGCCTGGCGGGCGCGTTCGGAGAGCATGACCATGGCGCAGCAGGGTGTGCTGCTCCAGCCTTTTTGCGGGGCGCTGATGAGCACGTCGACGCCGGTCTTCTGCATGTCCACCCACATCGCGCCGGAGGCCACGCAATCGAGCACCATGAGCGCGCCGACTTCATGCGCTGCATCGGAGATGGTCTTGATGTAGTCGTCGGGCAGGAGGATGCCGCTCGCCGTTTCCACATGGGGGGCGAAGACGACCTTGGGGCGTTCGATGCGAATGGTTTCCGCCACATCGGCGGCGAGTGCGGGAGCCCACGGGTCCTGCGGGCCTTCACCCTGCTTGCGGGCCTTGCAGACGATGGAGCCGCCGCCGAGTCCGCCTTCGTCGAAGATCTGGGTCCAGCGGTAGCTGAACCAGCCGTTGCGCACGATCAGCACCTTTTCGCGGTTGGCGAACTGGCGGGCCACGGCCTCCATGCCGAAGGTGCCGCTGCCGGGCACGAGCACGGCAGTGTGGGCGTTGTAGACCTCCTTGAGGACACCGAGGATGTCCTGCACCACGCCCACGAATTTCTTGGACATGTGGTTGAGCGCGCGATCGGTGTAGACCACCGAGAACTCCATCAATCCATCGGGGTCGACGTTGGGCAGCAATCCGGGCATGGGGGTATCTCCTGTTGTTGGGGTGGCCCGCACCTGCGTTCGGATGGATCGCGGACGGGCCTGATGACTGGGTCAGCGTTGAAAGGTCGGTGTCTCTTCGAGAGAAATACAGCTTAGCACGCAGTTTGGCGCGCCAGCGTCAGCCAGCAGTGGGGTAGTGACGTCTGCCAAAGATGCCGCTGCCAACGCGCACCATCGTGCTTCCCGCCTTTACGGCGGCCTCAAGATCGTCGGTCATACCCATGGAAAGCGTGTCGAAATTTTCCAGCCCCGCAATTTGCTGCGCTGCAATATCGGCAAACAGCTTCTGCGCGCGCTGGTGCACGGTGAGCTGGGCTGCAAAGTCGGCGGCGGGCTCGGGAATGCTCATGAGCCCGCGCACCACGATGCGCGGCAGCGCGGCAGCGGCGCACACCAGCTCGGCGGTCTCTTCAGGCGAGACGCCCGACTTGTTGGCGCCGCCATCCATGTTCACCTGAATGCAGATCTGCAGTGGCGGCAGATGCTCGGGCCGCTGGTCCGACAGGCGCTGGGCGATCTTGAGCCGGTCCACCGTGTGCGCCCAGTCGAAATGCTCGGCCACGAGGCGCGTCTTGTTGCTCTGGATCGGGCCGATGCAGTGCCATTCGAGCGGTTGGGGTAGGCCGTACTCGGCCACCAGCGCCATCTTCTCGACGGCTTCCTGGATGTAGTTCTCGCCAAAACTGCGCTGACCCGCCTCGGCCGCGTCGCGCACGGCCTCAGGGCCGAAGGTCTTGGACACCGCCAGCAAGGCCACGCTGGCGGCGGATCGCCCCGCCTGCTCGCAGGCCTTGGCGATCTGCGCATGTACTCGTTGGAGATTGTTGGAAATCGTCGTCATAATGTTCGTTGAGGAGTCGTTTCAGCCGATCTGACTAGCGGCACAGGTCAAACAACCTTAACCTGTCAATCTGCTCGGAAACAAGACACCAAGCGTATCAAACGATCAGAGGGATCCCGTGGACATTACCCAACTGCTGGCATTCAGCGTCAAGAACAAAGCCTCCGACTTGCACCTCTCCTCCGGCCTGCCGCCGATGATCCGGGTGCACGGCGATGTGCGCCGCATCAACGTGGACGCGCTCGATCACAAGACCGTGCATGGCATGGTCTACGACATCATGAGCGACTCGCAGCGCAAGACGTATGAAGAGTTCCTCGAGGTCGACTTCTCGTTCGAAATCGAAGGCCTCGCGCGCTTCCGGGTGAATGCCTTCAACCAGAACCGGGGCGCTGCCGCCGTGTTCCGGACGATTCCCAGCAAGATCCTGACGCTTGAGCAGCTGAACGCGCCCAAGATCTTCGGTGACCTCGCGCTCAAGCCGCGCGGTCTGGTGCTGGTGACCGGCCCGACCGGCTCGGGCAAGTCCACGACGCTGGCCGCGATGGTCAACTACCTGAACGAAACCGAGTACGGCCACATCCTCACGGTGGAAGATCCAATCGAATTCGTGCACGAATCCAAGAAGTGCCTGATCAACCAGCGCGAAGTCGGCCCGATGACGCTGTCGTTCGCCGCAGCGCTGAAGTCCGCGCTGCGGGAAGATCCGGACGCGATTCTGGTCGGCGAAATGCGAGATCTTGAAACCATCCGCCTCGCGATGACCGCCGCCGAAACCGGTCACCTGGTGTTCGGCACCCTGCACACCTCGAGCGCCGCCAAGACCATCGACCGTATCATCGACGTGTTCCCGGCCGAAGAAAAGGAAATGGTCCGCGCGATGCTCTCCGAATCGCTGCAGGCCGTGATCTCGCAGACGCTGTGCAAGACCAAGGACGGCCAGGGCCGCGTGGCGGCGCACGAAATCATGCTGGGCACCAGCGCCATCCGCAACCTGATCCGCGAAGCCAAGGTGGCGCAGATGTATTCGACCATCCAGACCAGCAACGGTGTAGGCATGCAGACGCTGGACCAGAATTTGACAGACTTGGTGCGACGCAACATCATCAGCCCGGCCGAGGCCCGTGCCAAGGCCAAGATTCCGGAGAATTTCCCGGGATGACGAGGTAGGCGACAAACGCACCCCACCTTCGGCGCATCGGCAGCGTCGGAACAGGAAGACACCACATGAAAGGCATCTTCGACCTGCTCAAATCCAAGAGCCCCAGAGAAGCCAGGGAAGTTGGAGAGTCGACCCTGTTCACGACGGCCTTCTCCATGGGCAAGAGCGCAAGCAAGGCGGCCGCTCCCTGGGAGGCGCGTGCCGTCGAGGTCGTCGCCACCCGCCTGCCCAAGAGCCGCGGCGGCAAGCTGCTCGAATCGGTCTGGGAGAAGGACCAGTACATGTCGCACCTGAACAAGGACGCACTGGAGCGCATGCAGCGCTTCTTCGCGTTCGCGCAGGTGTCTCCCAACCGCGACCTGATCCGTCAGGACGAATACGGCAATTTCATGATCGTGCTGCTCACCGGCAGCATCGGCGTGGACCGTCGCCAGCCCTGGGGCGAGCACCTGCGGCTGGCCGAAACCCGCCCCGGAGACATTCTGGGCGAGATGTCGCTGCTGGACAGCGGCATCCGCTTTTCCACCTGCACCACGCTCACAGACTGCGAGATCGCCGTGCTGAGCGCCGAGGCGCTCGACGACATGATGGCGCACGACGCGCCACTGGCGGCCGCGCTGATCGCGCTGCTGGCCCGAAAATTGTCACTGCGCCTGCGGGTGGTGAGCTCGCGGCTCAGCGACAATCCCAATGGATGAGGCACGCCGTCAAGCCGCCTTTCCCCACTTTCACGCAACACCCCAATATTTCCAAGAGCCGCCCCGCTTCGGGCAGCCGAAACGACCGAGAGGAACAACATGGAACGCGATCAGGCCAGTAAATTCATCAACGATCTGCTGCGCCTGATGGTCAGTCGGGGGGGGAGTGACCTGTTCATCACGGCCGAGTTTCCTCCCGCCATCAAGGTGGACGGCAAGATCACCAAGGTTTCGCCCCAGCCGCTGACCCCTTCGCACACCTTGATGCTCGCGCGCTCAATCATGAGCGACAAGCAGGTGGCGGATTTCGAGCGCACCAAGGAATGCAACTTCGCGATCTCGCCTGCAGGCATCGGCCGCTTTCGCGTGAATGCCTTCGTGCAGCAGGGCCGCGTCGGGCTGGTGCTGCGGACGATTCCGCTCACGCTGCCGACCATCGACGGTCTCGGCGTGCCGCAGGTACTCAAGGATGTGACCATGGCCAAGCGCGGCCTGTGCATTCTGGTGGGTGCGACCGGCTCGGGCAAATCGACCACACTGGCCGCCATGCTCGACTGGCGCAATGAAAACTCCTACGGTCACATCATCACCGTGGAAGACCCGGTGGAATTCGTGCACCCGCACAAGAACTGCGTGGTCACCCAGCGTGAGGTGGGCCTAGATACCGACAGCTGGGAAGCCGCGCTCAAGAACACGCTGCGCCAAGCACCCGACGTCATTCTGATGGGCGAAATCCGCGACCGCGAGACCATGGAACACGCCGTGGCCTTCGCCGAAACCGGGCACCTGTGCCTTGCTACGCTGCACGCCAACAGTGCCAACCAGGCGCTGGACCGCATCATCAACTTCTTCCCCGAAGAACGCCGAGCACAGCTGCTGATGGACCTGTCGCTGAACCTGCGTGCCCTCGTCTCGCAGCGCCTGATCCCCAAGCAGGACGGCAAGGGCCGCGCCGCCGCCGTGGAGATCATGCTGAACTCGCCGCTGATCGCCGACTTGATCTTCAAGGGCGAGGTCGCTGAGATCAAGGAAATCATGAAGAAGAGCCGCAACCTCGGCATGCAGACGTTTGACCAGGCGCTGTTCGACCTGTTCGAAGCCAACATGATCACGTATGAGGACGCCCTTCGAAACGCCGACTCGGTCAACGACCTGCGCCTGCAGATCAAGCTGAGCAGCCAGCGCGCCAAGACCACCGACCTGTCGGCCGGCACAGAGCACTTCGCAATCGTCTGACCCCGCCTTTGAACCTTTGATCCTCTTAGCCACTGTACGAACCAACTGGAGTTTTTGTTAAATGAGCAGCATCAATCCCCGCACGTATGACGCCATCCCTGCACGCAAGGTCGCGTTTCTGGGTCTGGGCGTCATGGGCTATCCGATGGCTGGGCATCTGGCCAAAGCGGGGCATCAGGTGTCGGTCTACAACCGCACCTCGGCCAAGGCTGAAGCCTGGGTCAAGGAGTTCGGCGGCAGCTTCGGCACCACGCCCAAGGCAGCCGTGAAAGACGCCGAAATCGTGTTCTGCTGTGTTGGCAACGATGACGACCTGCGCTCCGTCGTGCTCGGCGAGCACGGCGCTTTTGCGGGCATGGGCGCCAACACCGTCTTCGTCGACCACACCACGGCCTCGGCCCAGGTGGCGCGCGAGCTCTACGAAAAAGCGCAGTCGCTCGGCTTGCAGTTCATCGACGCGCCGGTCTCCGGCGGTCAGGCGGGCGCCCAGAACGGCCAGCTCACGGTAATGTGCGGGGGCGCTCAAGTCCCCTTCGACGACACCCGCCCCACCGCCTTGGCTTTCTCGCGCGCCTTCACCCTGATCGGCGACAGCGGCGCTGGCCAGCTCGCCAAGATGGTCAACCAGATCTGCATCGCGGGCCTGGTCCAAGGCCTGTCGGAAGCGATCGCCTTCGGTCAACAGGCCGAACTCGACATGAACGTCGTGCTTGACGTGATCAGCAAGGGCGCCGCCCAGAGCTGGCAAATGGAAAACCGCGGCAAGACCATGGTGCAAGGCAAGTTCGACTTCGGCTTCGCCGTCGACTGGATGCGCAAGGATCTGGGTCTGGTGCTCGACGAAGCCAAACGCAACGGCGCCCGCGTGCCAGTGACCGCACTGGTCGACCAGTTCTACGGCGACGTGCAGCAGTCCGGCGGAGCCCGCTGGGATACCTCCAGCCTCATCACCCGCCTGCGCAAGCCAAAGCAGTAACAAGCATCCAAACAAAACTAAAAACCGGTCAGAACGCAAGTCCCGACCGGTTTTTGTATTTTCATTCAAGACAGCGAGCCCCCGAAGCGCGCGGAGCACTCGATCTCCCACCCCAACGGCAAGACGGCCCCTCAGGCCAGGCGTCGAAGCCGCAGATCAGTACTCTCATACGGCAAGGCTTCGCAACGACGCATGAGGGGCTGTATTGCCGCCTCCAAACGCCCCACCATGAAGCCAAAGACTTCATCCACAAATCAGCGAACAGGCGCAGTCTGAATGGCAGGCAAAGGCGTTCCTTGAATCTCGGTACGCGATGGCCCAGACGGAGCCGCAGGTTCAGCCGCAAGCGGCGCAGGAGTCACTGTCCCAGAAGAAGAAGTTCCAGTAGAACCCGCATCCTGCACGGGTGCACCCTGCTGCTTGCTGTAATTGGCGAGCTCGTCTTCGGAAATCACTTCGAACACGCGCACCACCTTGCGCACGTTGTCCACACCCCGTGCGATTTCCGCGGAGCGCTTGGCCTCACGCGGCGTGACACGCCCCATCAGATAAACCACGTCCCGTTCGGTAACCACCTTGAAAACGTTGGACGACAGATCCTTGGCGTCCACGAGGCTGGCCTTGACCTTGCCGGTGATCAGCGTGTCACGCGAGCGCTGGGAAAAACCGGAGTTCTCCATGACGCCGAGCTCGTTGACCACCGTCTTCACGTTCTCGACCGCACGCGCTTCCTTCTCGGCTTTCTGGCTCTCCTCGACCGTCGGGACTTCACCGGTCAGCAGCACCTGGCGGTTGAAGCTGGTCACGTTGAAGTGGCCACGGCCGTTCATCACGTCCTTGAGGCGACCAGAGACCTTGTTCTCAATGCCTTCGTCCTCGACCTGGGTGCCGGTGGTCCGGCGATCCGTTGCCATCAACGTGCCCATCACCGCGCCGCCGCCTAGCACCACGGGGGCGCAGGCGGTCAGTCCAGCAGCCAGCAGCGCGGCCGCCAACACGGAGCAAGTGGTACGGGCATGAAGGAATTTCATCAAAGCATCTCCTGTTCACCTAACAACTGGGTATCCACACCGTCACACAGACAGTGCAGGATGAGCAAATGCACCTCGCGCACGCGAGCGGCGCGCTCGTGCGGCACGCAGACCTGCACATCGGTCTCGCGCATGACGCCGCCCATGGCACCCGAATCGCGAGCGCACAAGGCGATCACCGACATGTCGCGCTCATGCGCCGCAAGCACGGCTTCCAGCAACGCGGGCTCGTCGCCATTCACGCACAGCACCAGCAACACGTCACCCGCAGCGCCCAACGCACGTACCTGCCGGGCAAACGCGCCCACTTCAAACGACTGCCCCAATGAGCCGGACCAGCCCGCATCGGCCGAAAGCGCAATGGCGGCCAGCTCCGGACGCTCACGCTCGAAGCCTGCCACGCACATCATGGCGAACTGCAGCGCCTGAGCGGACGACAGCCCCGAGCCACAAGCCAGCACCTTGGAGCCGTTGGTGACGCAGGCGAGCAGCGCCTGCACCGCCGCGTTGATGGGGTCGCTCAAGGCCTGCGCCGCCTGGTATTTGACGTCGGCGCTGTCGATGAAATGTTGTTGGATTCGTTGCTCAAGCATGGACTGCCGATGATACTTGGCTAGCGCCAACGCGAAGTGTCTGAATTCCAAATCCGTATCGGCATATATCCATTGGGGACGATAAAAGTGCCGAAATGTTCAATCTCCAGCGTCAAACGCACTCTTGAGCCACACGGGTTCCCGCTCGATCAGCACCACGTCGAAGCGACACGGTGGATGGGCCACAAGTGCCGCCAGATAATGCCGTGCCGCCAGAATGATGCGCCGCTGCTTGGTCTGGCCGATGCTCGCGCCCGCGCCGCCGAACTGGGCCGAGCCCCGGCTGCGCACCTCGACGAAGACCAGTGTTCCGTCGCGATCACGCATGATCAGGTCAATTTCTCCGCCACCCCGGCCCGGGGTTCGATAATTGCGGGTGACGAGCTTCAGCCCGGCCTTCTGCAGATAGGCCAGCGCCTGATCCTCGGCGAACATGCCTTGCACGCGCGTGGTCTGATCCGACATGTCCGCGTTTGTGTTGTCAGTGGCTTGCGCCGCCTGCCCCTTCATTCTTTTCAGGAAACCCCATGAGCACATCTTTTGCCTCTGCCCTGACAGCTGCCCAGGAAGCAGCCGGTGCTCAACATTATCCGCAGGGCGCGCTGTACGTCGTGGCGACCCCGATCGGCAATCTTGCAGATATCACGCTGCGCGCCCTGTATGTGTTGCAACTAGCCGACCATGTCGCCTGCGAGGACACCCGCCACACCCAGCAGATGCTGCGCGCCTACGGCCTCGACAAGTCCGGCAGCCAATTGCTGGCCGTGCACCAGCACAACGAGGCCGAGCGCTCGGCGCAGGTGATCGATCTGCTGCAACAAGGCAAACGGGTTGTCTACGTGAGCGACGCGGGTACGCCGGGCGTGAGCGATCCGGGCGCGCGCCTGTGCGCGGCGGTACAGACTGCAGGGCTGCGGTCTATTCCGCTGCCGGGCGCAAGCAGTGTGACCACCGCCATCAGCGTGGCAGGAATCGTCTCGCCCGATGCCCAGGGCTTTCTGTTCGCCGGATTTCTGCCGACCAAGTCGGCCGAGCGCTCCACGGTCATTGACCAACTCGCGCTCGAGCCGCGCGCCGTCGTGCTGCTGGAAGCGCCGCACCGCATCGAAGAACTCGCCAAGGCGCTCGCCGTGCTGGGTGATCGCCCGGTGACGCTGGCGCGCGAGATCAGCAAGCAGTTCGAGCAGATCACCACCCATGCGGCCAGCGCACTGCAGGCCTGGCTGCAATCGGACAGTCAACACAGTCGCGGCGAATTCGTGGTGGTAATTCACCCCGCGACACAAAGCGACGAGCACGATCCCAAGGAGCAGCAGATCCTGCAGTTGCTGCTCGCGGAACTGCCGATGAAAGTCGCCGTGCGCCTGACCGCTCAGATCACCGGTGGCGCGCGCAATCGGCTCTACGACATGGCGCTCGCATTGAAATCGAACAGCGATGATGAAAATACTGAGGAAGAATGAATCCGCAAAGGAAATTGTGCGTATTCTGCGCAAGCCCTGCCTAGAGTAGCAGCGCATTCGGTCAGTCGGGCTCGCCGCTGCCGCAATGGAATGAATGGTGCGATCAACGCTCGTCTGTGAGCATTCAACCGCTGCGCGCATGTATGTAGAAGACATTCAAGGTCTCTCGACCAGCGCATCACTCCGGGCCCCTGTTCATATCAACCCGATCGCGAATCGCGGATCGCGTCTGGGGTCCAACGGGACATCTAACTCAACTTTTCTTTTTGATTGAACACTGCGTGGTTGGCACGCTTTCAAAATACCGGATGGAAAAAGGCGTGTCCAAAGCTAGGGCGGGTCCTCCATCGCAAACGGTCTTCGCTTCCAAAGAGAGCGCTGGGTCGCTCGCAGATCGGAATCAAGTGCGTCACGCTCATCCTCCAGCGTGTCGAGCAGCGACTGCAATGCGCACACCTGCTTGCCGTCGGTCCCACTCGTGAGCGACAGTTCGATGTCGGACTTGAGCGCCACATGCGCCGCCACGATTTCCGCACAACGCTGCGCCTGAGCCTGCCCGAGTACGCCAGTCGCAGAAGCGCAATCTGCAGAGCAGCGCAGCTCGTGTTCGAATTCGTCGGCAATGCACTGGTAGGCCAGTCGCAACGCGTCCAGATCGCGGCTCGCGCGTGCGATATCGTCAAGCATGCGGTTGAGCTTGAGCAGATGGGACTTGGCGATTTTTTCGGGAAACATAACGGGCTCCTAGAGTATCAACGAACAGGCGCTGCAAATGGCACCTGACAAAGTGAATTCAATACAACGCCCGCACAAGAAACTGCATTGGTTCATCAGTTTGCAATCAGCGTGATAAAAATCAACAAGCAGCGAAGCTCTATCCCATTTATAGAGTTACAAGATGCAGCAAACGTCGCGTCAATGAGCCAGATCGAGTCCATTTGGTCTGCATGGTGTTCCAAATTTTCACCGTCGTCCAGACCATCCCAGCAACGCATCACACGTGCATGCGCCGCTTGCGAATCCTTTAACATCGTCACACATGCAAACGCTCGCCAAGCGCTGGCGACGACGCAGAAAGAAACAGGAGACAGTGGAGTGATGGATCTCTATCACAGCGTCAGCGCACGCTCATTTCGGGCATTGTGGATGTTCGAGGAACTGGGCCTGCCGTACCGACTTTCGATGCTGCCCTTTCCGCCGCGCGTCATGCAGCGCAGCTTTCTCGAACTCAATCCGCTGGGAACGGTCCCGCTGCTGCTCGAGGGCAATCAGCGCCTCACCGAGTCAAGTGCCATCTGCCAGTACCTGTGCAGCCTCGTCCCCGGCACGCCGCTGGCGGTGCAGCCCGGCGATGCCGAGTACGCGGGCTATCTGAACTGGCTGTTCATGTCGGACGCCACCCTCACCTTCCCGCTCACACTGGTGTTGCGCTATACCCACTTCGAGCCACCCGAGCGCCGCCAGCCGCAGGTTGCGCAGGACTATGCGCGCTGGTTCTTCGGCCGCCTCAAAGCGGTGGAGAGTGCCCTGTCGCAGCGCGAACATCTCTGCGCCGGGCGCTTCACCGCCGCCGACATCGCCGTGAGCTATGCACTGATGCTGTCCGAGTTTCTCGACATGTCGGCTCAATGGGGCCCGGCCACGCAGGCCTATTGGCAGCGGCTGCAGGCGCGCCCGGCCTACCAGCGCAGTCTTGAGATCGAACGCCAGGCGGCCATCAATCAGGGCGTGGACCCGATGCCGTCGCCGCTGCTGCGGCCCTGAACCAACTGTTTGTAGAACCAACGGCGGAGCCTCCCCATCATGATCACCGTAACCGACGAGACGACGATCGGCGAGGCGCTGCAAGCCGCCGTCGAACGCTATGCGGACAACAGCCTGCTGGCCGTTCCCTCCAACCCGCAGCGCAGCTATGCGCCCCATGGTGTGGAGATCAGCTACCGAGAGGCGGGCAGGCAGATCGCGGCACTCGCCAGACAATACCGCGAGGCGGGCTACGGGCTCGGCCACCGCGTCGCGCTGCTGCTCGAAAGCCGCCCCGAGCACATGCTGCACAAGCTCGCGCTCAACACACTGGGCATCTGCGTCGTGCCCGTGAACCCCGACTACCGCCGCCGCGAATTGAACTATCTGATGGACCACTCCAAGGTCGATCTCGTCGTCTGCCTGCCGTCGCGGCTGGCGTCGATCCGCGAATCGCTGGAGGACACGAAGCACCAGCCTGCCGTCACCACCGTCGATCCCAACGACGCCACATCGCTGCAACTGCCGACAGCCCATCGCGCGGCACTCACTGGCGAGGTGCATGCGGACACGCCCGCTAGCATCCTCTATACCTCGGGCACCACCGGCCAGCCCAAGGGTTGCGTGCTCTCGCATGCCTACGAGCTGGCCGCCGGCAAGTGGTACGCAAGCCAGCCAGGTTTCGTCTCGATTCAGGAAGGCCGCGAGCGGCTGTTCAATCCACTGCCGCTCTTTCACGTCAACGCGTCCATCCTGTCGTTCTACTGCATGCTGCTGTCGGGGGGCTGCCAGATCCAGACGGACCGCTTTCAGCCATCGCGCTGGTGGGAAGAAGTTGCGAGCTCACGCGCGAGCATCGTGCACTACCTCGGCGTGATCATTCCGCTGCTGCTCAAACAGCCCGAATCGGAATGGGAGAAGAAGCATGTCATCCGCTTCGGCTATGGCGCGGGCGTGGAGCCGCAGCTACATGCGGTGTTCGAGCAGCGCTTCGGCTTTCCGCTGATCGAGCTGTGGGGCATGACCGAAGTGGTGCGCACGCTCTCCGACTACACGGCGGACCGTCAGGTCGGCACGCGCTCGTTCGGCCGTGGCGAGCCGGGTCTGGAAGCACTGGTGGCCGACGAGACCGGCGCGCCCACTCCCTTCGGCACACCCGGCGAGTTGCTGGTGCGCTATTCCGAGCAGACACCGCGCAAACATTTCTTCAGCGAATATCTGGATGACCCCACCGCCACCGAAAAGGCCTGGACCGGCGGCTGGTTCCACACCGGCGACGTGGTCGTGCAGGACCCCGACGGCCTGCTGCATTTCATGGACCGGCGCAAGAACATCATCCGCCGCTCGGGCGAGAACATCGCGGCCGCCGAGGTCGAAGCAATCCTGCTCACGCACCCCAAGGTGCAGGGCGTCGCGGTGATGGCCGCGCCCGACGCGATCCGCGAAGAAGAGGTACTGGCGAGCATCGTGCTCGTTCCGGGCGAGTCCGCCAGCGAAGAACTCTGCAGCGAGCTGTTCGACTTCTGCAGTAAGGAAATGGCCTACTACAAGGTGCCGGGCTGGTGGTGGTTCACCGACGCGATTCCCACGACCGGCACACAGAAGATCCAGAAGCACCGCATTCTCGCTGCGGGACAAGAGCCAAGCTCGCTGCCCGGCATTCGCGATCTGCGCGCCAAGAAAAAACGCAGTTGAACGCGCAAGACTTCAAGCAGCGCTGCGAATCAGTTCAGCGCCTTTTTCACCAATCATCATCGTCGCCGCGCAGGTGTTGGCCGAGGTGATCTCGGGCATCACGGATGCATCGACCACGCGCAGATTCGGCACGCCATGCACGCGCAGCCGCGCATCGACCACGGCCCCCGCATCGCTCGCAGGCCCCATGCGCGCCGTACCGTTGAGGTGGTAGGACGAGACTCCGTAGCGGCTGATGAAGTCGAGGATCTCGTCATCGCTCTGCACCTGCTTGCCGGGCATCACCTCGCCCTCGCGGAACTGCGCGAGCGCCTGGGTGTGCAGCAGCGCGCGCGCCAAACGCACGCCGCGGATCAGCGTCAAGCGGTCGTCCGCGTCATCAAGATAGTTGGGCTGCACGATGGGATCGATCGCCGGATCGGCCGAGGCGATGCGTACGCTGCCTTCGCTTTTCGGCCGGTGCTGCCACACACCACAGGTCATGCCGGGATAACGGTCGAGCATGCCGACATAGCCCTCACGATAGCTCGCTGGTGAGAACACGCCCTGCAGATCGGGGCGCGTGAGACCGCCCTGCGACTGCCAGAACCAGTGCACGACGGAGGGGCTGAGCGACAGGATGTTGGGCTTGCCGCGCAGCCAGTCGAAGACCTGGCCCCAGAGACGCGGCACGCGCGCCATCTCGTTGATGGTGACGGCGTTCTTTACGCGCGCGACGAGGCGGATCGAGAAATGGTCCTTGAGATGACGCCCCACACCGGGCAGATGCACCTGCGACGCGATGCCGAGCTCGCGCAGTTGCTCGCCGTCGCCGATGCCCGAGAGCTGCAGCAACTTGGGTGTGTTGATCGCACCGGCGCAGACGATCACCTCGCGCCGCGCGTGCGCCATGTGCATGGCACCGCCCTGCCGATACACCACGCCCGCCGCCGATGCGCCCCGCAACACCACGCGCTGCGCCTGCGCATTCGTCAACACATGCAGATTGCGCGCGTGCATGGCTGGGCGCAGAAAGGCCGCCGACGTGCTCACGCGCCAGCCCTTGTGGATCGTGCGCTGGAAGTAGCCCACGCCCTGCTGGAAGGCGCCATTGTAGTCGGGGTTACGCGGCATGCCGAGCTCTTCAGCACCCTGCAGAAAGGCCTCACAAACGGGATGCGGCCAATGCGGCAGCGTGACCTTCAACGCGCCTGTGTGACCGCGCAGCAGAGGATCGCCTCCGTCAATGAACGCCTCGGAACGTTTGAAATACGGCAGCACCTCATCGTAGGACCAGCCCGGGTTGCCCAACGCTGCCCAGCCGTCGAAATCCTCGTGCTGGCCCCGGTTGTAGACCAGCCCGTTGATCGAGGTGGAGCCGCCGAGCGTCTTGCCCTGAGGCAGCGGAATGCGCCGCCCGCCCGTGCGTTTGGTGGGCTCGGAACTAAACTGCCAGGCCAGCTTTGGATTGAAGATGACCTTGATGAAACCGGCAGGCAGCTTGAGCCAAGGATGGCTGTCCGCTGGCCCTGCCTCGAGCAAGCAGATGGTGACGTTCGGGTCCTCGCTGAGGCGCGCGGCCACGATAGCGCCCGCAGCGCCGCTGCCGACGATCACATAGTCATAGGTGTCGCCAGCGGGCTCGTTCATGCATGCGCTCCAAGATAGGCTGCGCGCACCTTGGGATCGCGCCGCAGCTCGGCCGCGCGCCCTTCGAGCGTGAAGCGACCAGTCTCCAGCACATAGGCGCGGTCGGCCACGGCCAGCGCCTGATTGGCCATCTGCTCGACCAGCAGAATGGTCACCCCCTGCGCCTTCAGCTGCCGCACGATGGCAAAAATTTCCTTCACGATAAGTGGCGCGAGGCCGAGCGACGGCTCGTCGAGCAGCAGCAGCTTGGGCCGTGACATCAGCGCGCGCGCTATGGCCAGCATCTGCTGCTCGCCGCCCGACATGGTGCCCGCCATCTGCTCGCGCCGCTCGCGCAGTCGCGGAAAGGCGATGAACTGCTTTTCGATGTCGGCTGCGATCTCGGCTACACCATCCTTGCGGTGATAGGCGCCGAGCAGCAGGTTGTCGTGCACCGTCTGATCGGCGAACACCTGACGGCCCTCGGGGCTCTGCGCGATGCCGAGCGGCACGCGCAGATGGCCAGGCATGCGGGTGATGTCCGCGCCCTCGAATGCGATGTTTCCTTGCGCTGCGGGCTCAAGGCCCGAGATGGCCTTCATCAGCGTGCTCTTGCCCGCACCGTTGCCGCCGATGATGGTGACGACCTCGCCCGCGTTCACATGCAGCGAAACGCCCTTGAGCGCCTGCACCGCGCCGTAATGCACCTGCAGGGAATCCACGCGCAGCAATGCGTTGTGCTCAGGCATGCTGGCCTCCAAGCTCGTCGTTCTCGTCCTCATCATCACTGCCCAGATAGGCGGCGATCACGCGCGGATTGTTCTGCACTTCGGCGGGCGTGCCTTCGGCGATCTTCTGACCGTAGTCGAGCACGATCACGTGGTCGGACACGGCCATCACCAGATCCATGTGATGCTCGATCAACAGCACCGTGATGCCCAGATCGCGGATGCGCGCGATCACCTGCACCAGCTCCTGCGTTTCCTGCGGGTTGAGACCGGCAGCAGGCTCGTCGAGCAGCAGCAATCGGGGATGGGTGGCGAGCGCGCGCGCCAGTTCCAGCCGCCGCTGCAGACCGTAGGGAAGACTGCCCGCGATGTCGAGCGCCTTGTCGCGCAGATGCAGGCGTTCGAGAATCTGCAGCGCCTCGTCGCGTGCGGCTAGCTCTGCCTTGTATGCCTTGCCCACGCCAATCAGACTCGCAAAGAAGCCCGCCTTGATGTGGGAATGCAGCCCGACCTTAACGTTGTCGAGCACGCTCATGTCGCTGAACAGCCGCAGGTTCTGGAACGTGCGGCCCAGGCCCATGCGCGCGATCCGGTTGGGCGAGACGCCGACGATGTTCTGCCCCGCAAACCAAATGCTGCCGCGCTCCGGCGCGACGATGCCCGAGAGGATGTTGAGCAGCGTGGTCTTGCCCGCGCCGTTCGGCCCGATCAGCGAATGCACATGGCCGGGGCGGATCTGCAGGTTCACGTCATTGGTCGGCACCACGCCGCCATAGGCCTTGTAGAGACCGCGCGCGTCGAGCAACACGCTGGCGTCGCCACCCGTCGGCTGCGCCTTGAGCTGCCAGGCGGGCAGCGTGTCCGGAAGCGCCTCTTTCGGCACCAGTCCCGGCGCGAACTTGCGTGCCAGCGTGCGCACGAATCCCGCGAGGCCATTGGGCATCGCATAGAGTGCGAACAGCAGCAGCGCGCCGTAGGTGAAATGCTGCACATCGGGCCAACGCGAGAGCAGCGAATCAAGCAGCGTGAGCACCACCGCACCGAGCAGCGGCCCGTAGACCGAGTTGCCACCGAACAGCACGATCAGCAGAAAGAAGATCGACAGATTGAAGGTGATGAAATCCGAATTGATGTACTGGTTCTGCTGCGCGATCAAAGCGCCCGCGATGCCGCAGGTGAACGCGCTGATCACGAAGGCCAGTACCTTGAATTTGTAGAC
Source organism: Diaphorobacter sp. HDW4A (assembly GCF_011305995.1). Lineage (GTDB taxonomy): Bacteria > Pseudomonadota > Gammaproteobacteria > Burkholderiales > Burkholderiaceae_C > Diaphorobacter_A. The sequence goes on from NZ_CP049910.1 coordinate 4,460,798, forward strand.
GCTCACGCCCACGCTCTCGGCCGCAACCTCCGCCGTGTTCACCGCCAGAAACGCGCGGCCGAATCGCCCGTTCAACAGGTAGCGGAACATCACATGCAGCAGCACGCAGAGCATCAGCACGAACCAGACCCACTGTTTGGTGCCGAACATCTGCCCGGCGAAGTTCAGCGGAATCACGCCGTAAATGCCCTGCTGCCCGGCGAACACGTCCTGCCATTCGGAGACGATCTTCTCGACCACGATGCCGAAGCCAATCGTCACCATCGCCAGCGCTGGCCCCTTTACACGCAGCGCGGGCAAGGCGATGACCACGCCGAACAGTCCCGCGAGCCCCCCCGCCATCGCGAAGGCCACCCACGGATTCCAGCCCCAGCGCGCGGTGAGCAGCGACACCGCATAGGCCCCCACGGCGAACAGTCCGGCATGGCCTAGCGACTTCTGCCCGGTGTAGTTGACCAGCACATTGAGACCCGAGGCGGCGATGTAGTTCACGCCGATCAGAAAGACGATGCGCAGATAAAAATCGTTGCTGGTGAACAGCGGAATCGCCGCCACCAACGCGGCCACGATGATCAGCCACAGGTAATGTTTGGACTCGCCGCGCATCATCAGACCTTCTCCACGATCTTCTGGCCCAAGAGACCCTGCGGCCGCACGACGAGCACCAGGATGATGAGCACGAAGATGCTGATCTCACGCAGCTCGGCCTGCCACAGCCCGACCAAAGCCTCGATCAAACCAAGAATGAAGCCACCCAACATGCAACCGCGCGGACTGGTAAGCCCGCCGAGAATCGCCGAGGAAAACGCCTTGAGCGCGAGTGACATGCCCATGAAAACCGAGGCCGTGGTGATCGGCGCGATCAACAGTCCGGCAAGGCCCGCCAAGCTGGAGCTGATGACGAAGGCCAGCACCACGATGGCTGTCACGTTGATGCCCATGAGCGTGGCCGCGCTGCCGCTTTGCGCGACGGCGCGCACTGCCTTGCCGATCTTGGTGCGCCGCATGATGAAGTCGAGACCCAGCAGCACGATCACGCTCGCCACCAGCACCAGCACCTCCTGAGGCAGCACGCCCGCGCCGCCGATGCGGATCACCTCGCTGCCGAGCGGCGACGGCATCACCATCGGCGAAGGCCCCCAGATCGCTAGCGCCGTGTTCTGGATGATGATGCCGAAGCCGATGGTGCTCATCACCCACGCCATGCCGCCGCGCCCCACGAAGGGCCGCACCGCCGTGTAGTAAAGAATCACGCCGAGCACACCCAGCACCGCCATCGTGCCGACAAGGCTGAGCAGATAACGCCCCAAAGTGACATCGGCAGGCAGCAAGGAATCGGTGATGTTCTTGCCCGCCAGCAGCAACAGCACGGACACCGCCACGAACGCCCCCGCCACGAGAAACTCGCCCTGACCGAAGTTCAGCGTCTTCGTCGTGTTGAACGTGATGTTGAAGCCCACGGCTACCAGCGCATAGATGCTGCCCAGCGCCAGTCCGCTGAAGACGGCCTGCAGAATCGAATCAAACATATTCGCCTCACGCCCAACCAAGAACAAACGGAATGTGATCCCGGTATTCAAACAGCAGCGCCAGCAGCAAGCGCCCCGCTCGAACCCACCACCCCAATGACGAGACAGGCCCTCAAGCTAGGCGTGAAGCCGCCGACAGTACTCGCGTACGGCAAGGCTTCCACAACAACGCATGAGGGCCTGTATCGTCATCTCTAAACGACCAACGAAAAACCCCAATCAAAGAAGATCACTTCTTGAGATCGGCAGGAGTGAGGGACTTGTAGATGGGGTCTTCGAAACGTACTACCTCGCTGCCCTTCCAGCGCGCAAGGTAGAAATCGCTCACGCTCAAGCCTTCATGATTCGTCTTGGTGAAAGGCTTGTCATAGGTCTTGATCACGCCATCGGTCTTGTTGAGGCTTTCCAGCGCCGCAGCAACCTTCTCGCCATCCGTGCTGTTGGCCTGCTTCATCGCAGCGGCCAGCAGCATGACCGAGTCATACGCCTGAGCCGAGCACGGGAAGGTGGTGAGCGTCGGGAAGTTCACGCGCACGCGCTGGCCCAGCGCCTTGGTCTTGGCGGAGGTGTCTTCCGTCGTCGACGCGGCCATGATCAGGTGCTCGGCGAGCTTGGCGCCTGCCATCTTGGGCAGCAGCGAACTCAGATTGCCCCAAGTGCCGAGCGTGATCGGCATGTAGTTGATTTTCTCCATGCTGCGCAGCACCTGTGCCGCGCCATCGGCAATGCCGTAGATGATCACGGTGTCCGCGCCCGCAGCCTTGATCTTGTTGAGCTGCGAGGTCATGTCCGTGTCCTTGGGACCGTACTTTTCGACCGCCACCGGCTTGACGCCGTGCAACGCAAGAATCTCCGTCGCATCCTTGATGCCGCCCTGCCCGTAGCCGGTCGAGTCCGCGAGAATCGCGATTTTCTTTTCCTTGGAGGCCTTCACCGCATAGGCGCCGAGCAGCGAGACCTGCTCACGGTCCACCATCGAGATGCGATACAGAAAATTCTGTGGCTCCTTGGCGTAGCGTGTGGTGATCTCGGTGGCCGTGCCGATGGGCACCACCACGGGAATCTTCTTTTGCTGCGGAATGTGCAGCCATGCCAGCGCATTGCCCGAGTTCGCGGGACCGACAATGCCGCTGACCTTCTCGCTGTCGATCAACTCCTGCACGGTCTGGATCGCCTTGGGCGGTGTGCCCTGATCGTCGCGGACCACGCCGACCACCTTGCGGCCGAGAATACCGCCCGCCTTGTTGATGTCTTCGATGGCGGCCTCGAAACCCCAGCGCCCAGCGATGCCGAGCTCCGCTACGCCGCTCGCGGACTGATCGGCCGTGTAGCCGATCTTGATGTCCTGCGCCTGCACGACTCCGGTCATGCTCCACGCTCCCAACGCACCCACTACCAACTGAACCATCGCCTTCTTCATTCTCGCGTCTCCTCAAATGATCTTCAAAGCTGAACAGTGACAGGGAAGACATCGGGCCAACAGCGCGATGCGACCGTGAAGTAAGTCAATGTACCGGCGAAGAAAACGGAGCGCATCCCGGGTTTAACCCGAAGCACGATGCAATGGCAAGCGCGCCTGTCATAGACGCTTTGCAGAGAAGCCGATCAGGCGTAAGCCAACCCTGTTGCGACACCGCCGAAGAGGTCACCCTCGACCTGCGGCACCTCGGGAAAAGCCACGCGCAAGGCACCGCGCAGCGCAGTGAGCGCGGAAGAACCACCGGTCAGATAGATCGCACCGGGCACGCTGACTCCGGCGCGCTGAACGCAGTCCTGCGCGCATTGCACCACCTGCTGCAGCAAGGCGCCGAGGCGCGACTGCAGATCGTCCGGCGTGATCTGTGCATCCAGACCTCGCTCCAGCCAGTCGAGCTGAATGGGCGCAGCGCCATGGGTGCTCGAAGCGACGATCTTGGCCTGCTCCACGGCGTTAGCCAGGCGGTGGCCTTCGCGCTCCTCGATCACGCGCAGAAGGCGCTGGTGCATGCGCGGATCCGTGTAGTCGCCGCGCAATCCACGCACGGAAGCGAGCGATTTCTGCGTATAGAGCCACTGGATCAGGTGCCAGGTGGACAGATCGAAGAACACGCTGCTTGGCACCTCGCGGCCACTCGAGCCGATATGGCGATATCCGAGCAGCGGCATGACCTGCTCGACGTTGAGTCGATGGTCAAAGTCCGTGCCGCCGATGTGCACGCCGCCGGTCGCGAGAATGTCGCTCGTGCGATCCGCCTTGCCCGCATGCTCAGGACCGAGGCGCACGACGGTGAAGTCGGACGTACCACCGCCGATGTCGACCACCAGTGCAATGGTTTCACTGGTCAGGCGTCGTTCGTAATCCAGCGCTGCGGCAATCGGCTCGAGTTGGAAGCTGACTTCGCCGAGACCCGCGTCCTTCGCCGCCTGAGCCAGCGCGTTCTGGGCATCACGATCCCTCTCCGGATGCTCATCCACGAAATGCACCGGGCGGCCAAGCACCACGCGCTCGGGCAGCTTGCCGTCGAGCGATGCACGCGTTTGCTGTGATACATGACGCAGGAACAGCGAGATGATGTCCTGATAGCTCACCAGCTTGTCGTGCACGGCCGTCTTTTCCTGCAGCAGCGCGCTGCCGAGAAGGCTTTTGAGCGAGCGCATCAGGCGGCCGGGCTCGCCCTCGAGATACTGCTTCATCGCGTCACGCCCGTAATGCGTGCGGTGCTCCTCGGTATTGAAGAACAGCGCCGTGGGCATGCCTGTGGCCGCGCCTTCGAGCGGCAGCAGGCGCGATTGCCCACCTGGCGGACAAAAGGCGGCGGCAGAGTTGGAGGTTCCGAAGTCGATGCCCAGCGTGCCGGGAATGGTGTGCGAGTGATCAGCCATCATGCTTGTGAAGCTTGGATGCGGGCGAGACCTTCGGAGCGGGCCAACTGGCGGGCTCATCCGAACGGGCGCCCATCCGGTGACTCGGCAGCACTCACCATCGAATGCCGACCAGTCACACAGGAATGATTTGGACAAAAAGAAAAAGCCCGCTTTATTCAAAGCGGGCTTTTCAATTTGGTTGCGCGAGAAGGATTTGAACCTCCGACCTTTGGGTTATGAGCCCAACGAGCTACCAGACTGCTCCATCGCGCGGTATCTGTTTATTATATACCAGATCTACAGTAATTTTTTGAATTACGCAGCGGATTCAGTATTTTCTGCGGCGGCTTCAGGAGCACGGTCCACGAGCTCAACGTAAGCCATAGGTGCGTTGTCGCCCACACGGTAACCCATCTTCAGGATACGTGTGTAGCCGCCTGGACGTGCGTTGAAACGCGGGCCCAGATCGTTGAACAGCTTGGTCACGCTGTCGCGATCACGCAGGCGGTCGAATGCCAGACGACGGTTGGCAACAGTGTCCACCTTGGCCAAAGTGATCATGGGTTCGATCACGCGGCGCAGTTCCTTGGCCTTGGGAACGGTAGTCTTGATGGCCTCGTGCTCGATGAGCGAGTTCATCATGTTCTTCAGCATCGCGAGGCGGTGCGAGCTGGTGCGATTCAGTTTGCGAAGGCCGAGACCGTGGCGCATGGGAAATTCCTTTTGATAAATGTTTTAGCGGCCAGCCGGATCAGGTACTGGCCGCTGCGCGGTGTGACAGGGTGCGAGGCACTCAAGTCCATGCTTTTTGCAAAGCCCACCAATCAAAAACTGGTAAGCCTGCGATTATAGCGTCTTGAATCAACGCTTGTCGAGGCCGGCCGGTGGCCAGTTCTCGAGCTTCATGCCGAGCGTGAGACCACGCGAGGCAAGAACTTCCTTGATTTCGTTGAGCGACTTACGACCCAGATTGGGGGTCTTGAGCAGCTCGTTCTCGGTGCGCTGGATCAGATCACCGATGTAGTAGATGTTTTCGGCCTTCAGGCAGTTGGCGGAACGCACGGTCAGTTCCAGCTCATCCACAGGACGCAGCAGGATTGGATCGAACGTCGCGTTATTGCGTGAACCCGATGGTGCATCGAATGCAGCCAGTTCGCCGCCTTCGAGCTGAGCGAACACAGCCAGCTGTTCTACCAGAATCTTGGCGGAGGCACGCACTGCGTCTTCAGCGGTGATGGCACCGTTGGTTTCGATTTCGACGACCAGCTTGTCCAGGTCGGTACGCTGTTCCACGCGGGCGCTTTCCACGGTGTAGCTCACGCGCTTCACTGGGGAAAACGATGCGTCCAGAACGATGCGGCCGATCGACTTGGTCGATTCGTCGGAATAGCGGCGCAGGTTGCCCGGCACATAACCGCGACCCTTCTCCACCTTGATCTGCATGTCCAGCTTGCCGCCGGCAGACAGATGGGCGATCACATGGTCCGGATTGACGATTTCCACGTCATGCGGAGTCTGGATGTCTTGTGCGGTGACAACGCCTTCGCCATCTTTGCGCAGGCTCAGGGTCACTTCGTCACGGTTGTGCAGTTTGAAAACCACGCCCTTCAGGTTCAGCAGGATGTTGACGACATCTTCCTGAACACCGTCGATGGACGAGTACTCGTGCAGCACACCAGCGATGGTCACTTCCGTTGCAGCGTAGCCAACCATGGAGGAGAGCAGTACGCGGCGGATAGCATTGCCCAGGGTGTGGCCGTAACCACGCTCAAAAGGCTCCAACTCGACCTTGGCACGATTGTGACCAAGCTGTTCTACGTTGATTGCCTTGGGCTTCAGCAAATTGGTTTGCATGCGGACTTCCTCTTAATACCCCCAGCTCGTTACACCGGTAAGGCTAGTGAAGCGCCTAAACCGCGATGCCTCGCGGTTTAGGAACAGTTTCTCGAAAACTCTTCAGCCAAGCAGAGAATTAACGCGAGTACAACTCAACGATCAGCGATTCGTTGATGTCGGCCGCGAATTCGTCACGGTCAGGAGACTTCTTGAAGATGCCTTCGACCTTGTCGACGTTCACCTCAACCCAAGCGGGCAGACCCACTTGCTGGGCCAGTTGCAGAGCTTCGACGATACGAGCCTGCTTCTTGGACTTCTCACGCACGGCAACCACATCACCAGCCTTCACCAGGTAGGAAGCGATGTTCACGGATTGACCGTTCACGGTGATGGCCTTGTGCGACACCAGCTGACGTGCTTCAGCACGTGTGGAGCCGAAGCCCATACGGTACACGACATTGTCCAGACGCGATTCGAGCACGGACAGCAGGTTGGCACCAGTGTTGCCCTTCTTGCCATCAGCCATTTCGAAGTAGCGACGGAACTGCTTCTCCAACACGCCGTACATGCGCTTTACTTTTTGCTTTTCGCGCAGTTGCAGACCGTAGTCGGAGGTACGTGCACCCGAAGTGCGGCCATGTTGGCCAGGCTTCGAGTCGAACTTGCACTTGTCCGCGATCGAGCGACGTGCGCTCTTCAGGAACAGGTCGGTGCCTTCACGGCGGGAGAGTTTGGCCTTGGGGCCGAGGTAACGTGCCACTTGAGCTTCCTTGTTTTCATCTGCCGCGTTGTTTGACCAACGCGGGAGCCACCATCGCTGAAAGCGTTGGTGGCGGTGGGCTTATGAATCGATTAGATACGACGACGCTTTTGAGGGCGGCAGCCGTTGTGGGGAACCGGCGTCACGTCGGAGATCGAAGTGATGCGGATACCCAGTGCGCCCAGAGCGCGCACCGACGACTCGCGACCTGGACCTGGGCCCTTGATCTCGACGTCGAGGTTCTTGATCCCCTGTTCAATGGCAGCGCGGCCAGCCACTTCGGATGCTACCTGAGCAGCAAACGGAGTCGACTTGCGCGAACCCTTGAAACCCTGACCGCCGGACGAAGCCCAAGAAAGGGCGTTGCCTTGGCGATCAGTGATGGTGATGATCGTGTTGTTGAACGATGCGTGCACGTGAGCGATGCCGTCAGAAACGTTCTTGCGAACCTTCTTGCGAACACGCTGAGCAGCATTGTTTGCGGGTGATTTAGCCATAGTGCTCTACCTATTTACTTCTTGAGTGCCGCTGCGCCCTTGCGCGGACCCTTGCGAGTACGAGCATTGGTACGCGTACGCTGACCACGCATAGGCAGGCCTCGGCGATGGCGGAAGCCGCGATAGCAACCAATGTCCATCAAGCGCTTGATGTTCATGGTGGTTTCACGGCGCAGGTCACCTTCAATGGTGAACTGAGCGATTTCGTCGCGGATCTTTTCGAGATCTGCGTCGGTGAAGTCTTTGACCTTCTTGGAGAAGGCGATTCCGCATGCTTCGCAGATCTTGCGAGCGCGTGTGCGACCGATGCCGAAAATAGCCGTCAGGCCGATTTCAGCATGCTGATGCGGAGGAATATTGATACCAGCGATACGTGCCATTTGCGTCCTCTAATGTCTCAATCAGCCTTGGCGCTGCTTGTGGCGTGCATCTGTACAGATGACACGCACAACGCCCTTGCGGCGGATGATTTTGCAGTTGCGGCAAATCTTCTTGACCGAAGCCGAAACTCTCATTGCATTCTCCTAAATTTCCAATTCGTCCCGGCTGCCTGCAGCGGAACACAAAGTTTCATCGAAAGTTTTGTGCCCGCGATAGCTCGAAGGGCATCAATTACCGTTGCATTCAGGCGAACCGCGCATTTTAGCGCAATCGCCCAAATCTTGCTTGCTACACACTCAGAGCGTTGTTTTAAAGTTTGCCTTTTTCAACAACGACTCATACTGCTGCGACATCATGTAGTTCTGAACCTGGGCCATGAAGTCCATGGTGACCACCACAATGATCATGAGAGACGTACCACCAAAATAGAATGGCACGTTGTACTTCAGGATCAGGAACTCTGGCAGCAGGCACACAAAAGTGATGTACACCGCGCCAACCAGCGTCAGTCGAACCAGAATCTTGTCGATGTAGCGCGCTGTATTCTCCCCAGGACGAATGCCCGGAATGAACGCACCGCTCTTCTTCAAGTTGTCTGCAGTCTCGCGGCTGTTGAAAACCAGAGCCGTGTAGAAGAAGCAGAAGAAAATGATTGCAGCAGCGTAGAGCAATACGTAGATCGGTTGACCCGGGGTAAGCGTACCCGCGATGTCCTTCAACCAGCGCATGGACTCACCGGCACTGAACCAGTTCACCACAGTAGCAGGCAACAAGATGATGGACGAAGCGAAGATCGGGGGAATCACACCGGCCATGTTGAGCTTCAGAGGCAAATGGGAGGATTGACCGCCATATACCTTGTTGCCCACCTGACGCCTTGCGTAGTTCACCAGAATCTTGCGCTGACCGCGCTCTACGAACACAACGAAATAGGTCACCAGAGCAATGATCACGATGATCAGAATTGCTGCCAGCGGCCCCATGGCGCCAGTACGTACGAGCTCGAACATCCCACCGATCGCGCTGGGCAGACCTGCGGCGATACCGCCGAAGATCAGTATGGAGATACCATTGCCCAGACCACGCTCGGTGATCTGCTCGCCCAGCCACATGAGGAACATCGTGCCAGCGGTAAGGCTGACAACGGCCGTCATGCGGAAGCCAAACCCGGGGTTCAGCACCAGGCCTGCGGAGCTCTCCAGAGCGACAGCAATACCAAGCGACTGAAAGAGTGCCAAGCCAAGCGTTCCATAACGCGTGTACTGGGTGATCTTCCTGCGGCCGGATTCGCCTTCCTTCTTCAACTGCTCAAATGTCGGGACCACGTAGGTCATGAGCTGCATGATGATCGATGCCGAGATATACGGCATGATCCCCAGTGCGAACACCGTGAAGCGCGAAAGCGCCCCACCCGAGAACATGTTGAACAGGTTCAGAATGCCACCTTGTTGGCCACTGAACAGCTGCTGCAGCTGAGCTGGATCGATGCCCGGCACGGGGATATGCGCCCCGATGCGGTACACGACCAACGCCAGCAACAAAAACACCAGTCGACGACGCAGGTCGCCGAACTTGCCCGTTTTCGCAATTTGCGCTGCGTTAGTAGCCACGGATGCCTTTCTTTAAGCCGAATTAGGCCAGGGAACCACCGGCTGCTTCGATAGCAGCCTTGGCACCTGCAGTCGCGCCGATACCGTTCAGCTTCACAGCCTTGGTGAGTTCACCAGACTTGATCACCTTCACGACCTTCGCGAGTTGGCCGACGAGACCTGCATTCTTCAATGCAAGAACGTCCACTTCAGCCATGTCGAGTTGATTCAGCGCAGACAAAGTCACTTCAGCGTTGAACTTCAACGTTGTGGACTTGAAACCACGCTTTGGCAGACGACGCTGCAGAGGCATCTGACCGCCTTCGAAGCCTACCTTGTGGTAGCCACCCGAACGCGACTTCTGACCCTTGTGACCGCGACCAGCGGTCTTGCCAAGGCCAGAGCCGATACCACGGCCCACGCGACGCTTGGCGTGCTTTGCGCCATCTGCAGGCTTGATGCTATTGAGTTCCATCATCAATCCTTTCAGAGGACTTTGACCAGATAGCTGATCTTGTTGATCATGCCGCGCACTTCAGGTGTGTCCTTGAGTTCGCTGGTGCTGTTGAGCTTGCGAAGACCCAGGCCACGCACGGTAGCGCGGTGCGATTCCTTGGTGCCGATAGGGCTGCGCACCAATTGAACCTTAACGGTTGTTTGCGTTGTCATTGCTGGCCTCTCGATCAGGCAACAAACAGGTCTTCAACGCTCTTGCCACGCTTGGCTGCCACTTCCGAAGGGGTAGTGGAATTTGCCAGTGCGTCGAACGTTGCACGAACCATGTTGTAGGGGTTGGACGAGCCGTGGCTCTTCGCAACGATGTCAGTGATACCCATCACTTCGAACACTGCGCGCATCGGGCCGCCTGCGATGATACCGGTACCCTTGGGGGCCGGATTCAGCATCACCGAAGCAGCGCCGTGGTGACCCATCACGCTGTGGTAGACGGTACCGTTTTTCAACGAAACCTTCACCATGTTGCGACGAGCTTCTTCCATAGCCTTCTGCACAGCTGCAGGCACTTCTTTCGACTTGCCCTTGCCCATGCCAACGCGGCCATCACCGTCGCCAACCACGGTCAGTGCAGCGAAGCCGAGAATACGACCACCCTTCACAACCTTGGTGACGCGGTTCACCGCGATCATTTTTTCGCGCAGACCGTCGTCACGACCTTCGTCTTGCACCTTGGGGGAAAACTTTGCCATTTTCTATCCGCTCCGCTTAGAACTGCAGACCCGCTTCGCGGGCAGCTTCAGCCAAAGCCTTCACTCGGCCGTGGTATGCGAAACCAGCGCGATCGAAAGCTACTTTTTCAACGCCAGCGGCCTTTGCCTTTTCAGCAATGCGCTTGCCGATGGCTTGCGCAGCGGAGACGTTGCCGCCCTTGCCAGCGCCGCCCAGTTCCTTGCGAACATCGGCTTCTGCAGTGGAGGCCGAAGCCAGCACCTTGGAGCCATCGCCAGAAATCAGCGTAGCGTAGATATGGAGGTTCGTACGATTCACGGACAGACGTGCAATGCCTTGTTGGGCAATACGAATACGCGTCTGACGGGCACGACGAAGACGCTGCTCTTTCTTTGTCAACATGTTGCAGCTCCTTATTTCTTCTTGGTCTCTTTGATGACGACCTTCTCATCCGCATAACGGATGCCCTTGCCTTTGTAAGGCTCGGGAGGACGCACAGCGCGGATTTCTGCAGCCAGCTGACCAACGCGTTGACGATCTGCACCCTTGAGGATGATTTCGGTCGGTGTTGGAGTTGCCACAGTGATGCCCTGAGGCATCTCGAAGTTAACAGGGTGCGAATAGCCAACAGCCAGGTTCAACTTGGAACCGGAAGCAGCAGCCTTGAAGCCCACGCCGATCAGCGTCAACTTCTTCTCGAAACCCTTGCTCACACCCAGAACCATGTTGTTCACCAGCTGACGCATGGTGCCGCTCATGGCATTGGCTTCGCGGGACTCGTTCACGGGGACAAACGTCAGCTTGCCTTCGTTCAGAGTCACTGTCACCAGGGCGTTGGGGTTCAGGGACAGAGTGCCGCCTGCGCCCTTGACGCTGATCTGGTTGTTGTTCAATGTCACGTCCACGCCTTGCGGGACGGTAACAGGGGATTTTCCTACGCGGGACATTTCAGTTTCTCCTCAATGCCACGTTAAGCGACGTAGCAAAGCACTTCGCCACCGACACCGGTAGCACGCGCCTTGCGGTCGGTCATCACACCCTTGGGAGTGGTGACGATTGCCACACCCAGACCGTTCATCACGGTAGGGATGGAATCACGACCCTTGTACACACGCAGGCCAGGACGGCTCACGCGCTCGATACGCTCGATCACGGGGCGACCGGCGTAGTACTTCAGTGTGATTAGGAGTTCAGACTTGCCGTCTTCGGTCTTAACCTGGAAGCCGTCAATGTAACCCTCGTCCTTCAGCACCTGTGCAATGGCAATCTTCACCTTGGAAGATGGCACCGAAACGGTAGCCTTGGAAACCATTTGCGCATTGCGAATGCGGGTCAGCAAGTCAGCGATGGGATCACTCATGCTCATGTTGTATCTCTCCTGCCTGCTTACCAGCTGGCCTTGGTGACACCGGGGATGTCGCCAGCAAAAGCCAGTTCACGGATCTTGGCGCGGCCCAGACCGAATTGACGGAATGTGCCACGTGGGCGACCGGTGATTTCGCAACGGTTGCGCTGACGTGTGGGATTTGCATTGCGTGGGAGCTTCTGCAGGCCCAGACGGGCTGCTTCACGCTCCTCGTCGCTACGCTTTGCGTCGCCGGCGATTGCCTTCAGTTCTGCGTACTTGGCAGCGTACTTGGCGGCCAGTTTTTCGCGCTTGAGTTCGCGCTGGATCAGAGCTACTTTAGCCATACGCTGCCTTAGTTCTTGAACGGGAAACGGAAGCCAGCGAGAAGAGCCTTGGCTTCTTCGTCGTTCTTGGCTGTCGTGGTGATGCTGATATTGAGACCACGCAGTGCGTCGACCTTGTCGTACTCAATTTCAGGGAAGATGATCTGTTCTTTGACGCCGATGTTGTAGTTGCCACGGCCGTCGAAAGCGCGACCAGAGATACCACGGAAGTCACGAACGCGCGGCAGAGCCACGGTCACGAAACGATCCAGGAATTCATACATCTGAACGCCACGCAGAGTCACCATGCAGCCAATCGCTTGGCCTTCACGGATCTTGAAGCCAGCGATTGGCTTCTTCGACTTGGTAACAACAGGCTTCTGACCCGCAATCTTGGTCAGATCGGACACAGCGTGGTCCATCACCTTCTTGTCAGCCACGGCTTCGCTCACACCCATGTTCAGGGTGATCTTCGTGAGGCGCGGGACTTCCATGGGGGTCTTGTAGCCGAACTTTTCTGTCAGTTCAGCAACAATCTTTTCGCGGTAGTATTTTTGCAGTCGTGCCATGTTGACTCCTTAGGCTGCCTTGATTTCGGCGCCGTTGGACTTGAACACGCGAACGCGCGAACCGTCAGCTTGCACCTTGACGCCAACACGGTCAGCCTTGCCGGTGGCGGCATTGAAGATCGCTACGTTGGACTGGTGGATAGGCATGGCCTTTTCCACGATGCCGCCGGTCGTACCCTTCATGGGGTTCGGCTTGACGTGCTTCTTGACCAGGTTGATGCCTTCCACGAGCACGTGGGAATCATCCTTGCGCAGCGAAACCGTGCCACGCTTGCCCTTATCGCGCCCTGTGAGCACGATGACTTCATCGCCCTTGCGAATCTTGTTCATAACTCGTGTCCTTAGAGAACTTCGGGTGCCAGAGACACGATCTTCATGAACTTTTCAGTACGCAGTTCACGTGTCACGGGGCCGAAGATGCGGGTGCCGATCGGCTCCAGTTTGGCGTTCAGCAGCACTGCTGCATTGCCGTCAAATTTAACAAGCGAACCGTCGCCACGGCGGATGCCCTTGGCTGTGCGGACCACCACTGCGCTGTAGATATCGCCTTTTTTGACGCGACCACGCGGAGCAGCTTCCTTGACGGTGACCTTGATGATGTCGCCGACGCTTGCATAACGACGCTTGGAGCCACCCAGCACCTTGATGCAGAGGACGGACTTCGCGCCGGTGTTATCGGCGACGTCTAACCGAGATTCTGTCTGGATCATTTCAATATTCCCAACTTGCACCGGAATCACCCTCACGAATGAGAGCGAACCAATCAGTCTTGGGCCCGTCGTCAGAGCTGCAAACCATTCACAGCTCATCCGCTGGGCAGAAAAGTTTCGCATAAATTAATGCGAAGCCTTGTATTCTCGCAAAGATATCTCGACCCGTCAAGCGAGCGAGTGATCTTTGCAAGCATTGCACCCCTGAAATGTGGCCTCAGGGCTGCGGAACAGTTGCGTATTGTTGCGCGATTGCCAAAAAATCGCCGATCTGAGGGTCGATACCCAGTTCTTCACGAAGGATTTCCTCGACGCGCGGAGCCACCACGGCCGCTTGGCGCGCATCCAGAAACAGCATGCGCACCCGGCGCGCCAGCACGTCTTCCACCGTGCGGGCGTATTCGAAACGGGCGGCAAACCGCACCATCGCCTCGGTGAAGCCGGGGGCCAGCTCGCGATCCGCGCCTTGCAACGACTTCACGAAAGGCGCCTCGCTGCCGTAGGAATGAATGCCCTGCGGATCGTTCATGCCCTCGCGCATGGGTTTGGCCGTGGCACCCACCACCGGCAGGTGCACCGTGACGCCGCCGCTGCGCGTGGGTAGTAGTTTGGCATCCATGCAGTGCTGGAGCACATCTTCGGCCATGGCGCGGTAGGTGGTCCATTTGCCGCCGGTCACGGTCACGAGGCCGCTCTTGCTGACCAACACCGTGTGTTCCCGGCTGATCTTCTTGGTGTTCCCAGCGTCGTCGTCCTGGTGCTTGACCAGCGGACGCAGACCCGCCCAGATGCTGCGCACGTCGGACGCCTTGGGCGCGCGACGCAGGTAACGGGCCGATTCACCAAGAATGAAGGCGACCTCGTTCTTCATCGCCTCGGGTTCGTAGTCGAGCTGATTTTTCGGGCTGTCGGTCGTGCCCAAAATCACTTTGCCAAGCCACGGCACCGCGAAAAGCACGCGGCCGTCGGTGGTCTTGGGCACCATCAGCGCGTGATCGGAGGGAAGAAACTCGCGATCGACCACGATGTGCACGCCCTGACTCGGCGCGACCATAGGCTTGACGGGCTTGCCCTGGGCCTCGCCATCCTTCTCACGCAGCGCATCCACCCAGACGCCCGCCGCATTCACTACGCAGCGCGCCTTGATCTCGAAGCGCTCTTCGGATTCCTTGTCGTGGCAGATCAGGCCATTGACCTTGCCGTCCGCATAGGTGAGTTCGGTCACCTCACAGTAGTTGACCAGCAGCGCCCCCTTGAGCGCCGCCGTGCGGGCGAGCGCGAGCGCCAGACGGGCGTCGTCGAACTGGCCATCCCAATACTTGACGCCGCCCTTGAGCCCGTCGCCCTGCACCGTCGGCAGGCAGCGCATGGTGTCCATGCGACCCAGAAATTCAGTGGCGCCGAGGCCGGCCGAGCCAGCCAGTGCGTCGTACATCTTGAGGCCCACGCCATAAAACGGCGTTTCCCAGAGCTTGTAGGACGGCATCACAAACGCCAGTGGACGCGCCAGATGCGGAGCGTTCTTGAGCAGCGTGGTGCGCTCGTGCAGCGCCTCGCGCACCAGCGAGATATTGCCTTGGGCCAGATAGCGCACGCCACCGTGCACCAGCTTGGTGGCGCGCGACGAGGTGCCCTTGGCGAAATCGTGCGATTCGAGCAGCACGACCCTGAAGCCGCGTGCCGCCGCGTCAAGCGCCGTACCGAGACCCGTCGCCCCGCCACCGACCACCGCGAGGTCGTATTCCTGCGGCTGTCGCAAATGGGCCAGCAGCTCCGCGCGCTGGGTCATCAGGGGGGTTTGGGATTCTGTCGTCATGGCTGCCGCTTGTTAGAGATGAATGCCTATAGCAAGATGCCTATTGCATTTCAGGGTTTTCCCTAGGGATTTTATCCAACCCTGACGTCAGTTTGCGCCGGAAAACCGACCGGCCTTGCTAAAGCGGAGACGAAATCGAAAAATTCCGCCTCCGCCGCAGTCAGGCCAGCTGCGAATCAGCGCACCTTGCCGTCTTTCCAAGCCTGGAGCAGCTTGTCATAGGCGATGGTTTCGCCCTTTGGCTTCTCGTTGGCCAGCTTGGCCCACGGAGCTGCCTTGTCGGACAGCCACTTGTTCGGATCGCCCTTCTTGTTGAGCTTGGGCGCGCACTTGGCCATGCCCGCGCGCTCCAGACGCGCCATCACCTGGTCCATTTCCTCGGCCAGATTGTCCATCGCGCCTTGAGGTGTTTTTTCACCCGTCACGGCCTGTGCCACGTTCTTCCACCAGAGCTGGGCCAGCTTCGGATAGTCTGGCACGTTGGTGCCAGTCGGAGTCCAGGCCACCCGAGCCGGGCTGCGGTAGAACTCGATCAGGCCGCCGTACTTGTTGGCGTTCTTGGTGAAGAATTCACTGCGGATGTCGCTGTCACGAATAAAGGTCAGACCGGTGATGCTCTTCTTCAGACTGGTGGTCTTGGCAGTAGTGAACTGCGCGTAGAGCCATGCTGCGGCTGTCTTGTCGGCGTTATGGCCCTTGAAGAAAGTCCAGCTACCCACATCCTGATAGCCGTTCTGCATGCCCTGCTTCCAGTACGGACCATTCGGACCTGGCGCCATGCGCCACTTGGGCGTGCCATCGGCATTCACCACGGGCAGTCCGGCCTTGGTCATGTCAGCCGTAAAGGCTGTGTACCAGAAGATCTGCTGCGCAATGTGGCCCTGTGCTGGCACGGGGCCGGACTCACCGAAGGTCATGCCCGTGGCCTCCTTGGGCGCGTACTTCTTCATCCAGTCCACGTACTTGGTGAGCGCATAAACCGCCGCTGGTGAATTGGTCGCACCGCCGCGCGAAACCGAAGCGCCGACCGGCGTGCACTTGTCATCCGCCACGCGAATGCCCCACTCGTCCACCGGCATGCCATTGGGAATACCCTTATCTGCGGCACCCGCCATTGACAGCCAGGCATCGGTGAAGCGCCAGCCCAGCGACGGGTCCTTCTTGCCGTAATCCATGTGGCCATAGATCGGCTTGCCGTCGATCTGCTTGACGTCGTTGGTGAAGAACTCGGCGATGTCCTCGTAGGCGCTCCAGTTCTGTGGCACGCCGAGGTCATAGCCGTACTTGGCCTTGAATTTGTCCTGCAGGTCCTTGCGAGCAAACAGGTCGGCACGGAACCAGTACAGGTTCGCGAATTGCTGGTCAGGCAGTTGATACAACTGCCCGTCAGGCGCCGTAGTGAAGCTGGTACCGATGTAATCCTTGAGATCGATCCCCGGATTCGTCCACTCCTTGCCCGCACCCGCCATGTACTCGGTCAGACTCATGATCTTGCCATAGCGGTAGTGCGTACCAATCAGGTCGGAATCACTGATCCAGCCGTCATATATCGACTTGCCCGACTGCATCGACGTCTGCAGTTTCTCGACCACGTCGCCTTCCTGAATCAGGTCGTGCTTGACCTTGATACCGGTGATTTCCTCGAACGCTTTGGCCAGCGTCTTGCTCTCATACTCATGCGTGGTCAGGGTTTCAGAGACCACCGAAATCTCTTTCACCCCTTTGGCCTGCAGCTTCTTGGCCGCATCGATGAACCACTTCATCTCGGCCATCTGCTGGTCCTTGTTCAGCGTCGAGGGCTGAAACTCGCTGTCAATCCACTTCTTGGCTTCCGCCTCGCCAGCCCAGCCTGCCTGCCCCAAAGTCAGGGCTGCTACGGCGAAGGCAATCGCCTTGAACTGCACCTTCATTGCATGTCTCCTCAAAAGGGACTCCCCGTTTTTTCTCGGGATCCGGGCCTCGGGGGAGGAGCGGGCTGGATCCTTGCCTGCAAAAACCAGAATGAAAAAATCAAAGAAAGAAACCGGTGCGCGCGGCTCAGCCCTTGCGCATAATGAACGCCAGCACCAGCATCGAGATCACGAGGCTGATCCACACTGTGGGCTCGCTCTCGAGCGAGAACCACTGCGTCATCTTTTCGCCGAGACCCACCCAGATCAGGTTGATGTAGGCCGCCGTCAGCAGACCGATGAAGAGCCGGTCACCTCGCGTGGTTTCAATCGGCAAAAAGCCCTTGCGCAGCGTCGTGGGCGATTGGATCTCCCACACCGTCATGCCAACCAGCATCAGCGCGATGCACACAAAGAAGACCGCCACAGGCGTGGTCCATGCCATCCATTCCCACATGTGATCTCTCCTTGAATCAGACGCGGCCCATCGCGAAACCCTTCGCGATGTAGTGCCGCACAAACCAGATCACCACCGCTCCGGGCACGATGGTCAGCACGCCCGCTGCTGCCAGCGTCGCCCAGTCCATGCCCGACGCAGAAACCGTGCGCGTCATCGTCGCGACGATGGGCTTGGCGTTCACGCTGGTGAGCGTGCGCGCCAGCAGCAGTTCAACCCAGCTGAACATGAAGCAGAAGAACGCCGCCACGCCGATGCCTGCCTTGATGAGCGGAAGAAAGATCGTGAGGAAAAAGCGCGGGAACGAGTAGCCGTCGATGTAGGCCGTCTCGTCGATCTCGCGCGGAATGCCACTCATGAAGCCTTCGAGAATCCACACCGCGAGCGGCACGTTGAACAGCAGATGCGCGAGCGCCACGGCGATGTGCGTATCCATCAGCCCCACCGTCGTGTAGAGCTGAAAGAACGGCAGCAGAAACACCGCGGGCGGCGTCATCCGGTTGGTCAGCAGCCAGAAGAACACGTGCTTGTCGCCGAGGAACTGGTAGCGCGAGAACGCATAGGCCGCAGGCAGCGCCACGGCGAGCGAGATCACCGTGTTGATCGCCACGTAGATCAGGCTGTTGATGTAGCCCGAGTACCAGGACTCGTCGGTGAAGATGGTCTTGTAGTTGTCCCAGGTGAAATGCTGGGGCCAGAGGGAAAAGCTCGAGAGGATTTCCTCGTTGGTCTTGAAGCTCATGTTCACCATCCAGTAGATCGGCAGGATGGCGAAGACGAGATAGAGAATCAGGAACAGCGTGCGTTTCTGAAAGCGCTTTTCATTCATGGCCCGCCCCTTCAGAGCTGCTCGTGCCCACACGCTGCATCCAGTTGTAGAGGATGAAGCACAGCAGCAGGATGATGAAGAAATAGATCAGCGAGAACGCCGCCGCCGGGCCCAAATCGAACTGGCCCACGGCCTTCTGCGTGAGGTACTGGCTCAGGAACGTGGTCGCGTTCCCGGGCCCGCCACCGGTCAGCACGAAGGGCTCCGTGTAGATCATGAAGCTGTCCATGAAGCGCAGCAGCACCGCGATCATCAGCACGCCGCGCATCTTCGGCAGCTGGATATAGCGGAACACCGCCAACTTGCTCGCGCCGTCGATGCGCGCGGCCTGGTAATACGCGTCGGGAATCGAGCGCAGCCCCGCAAAGCACAGCAAGGCGACCAGCGGCGTCCAGTGCCACACGTCCATCGCCAGCACCGTAAGCCACGCATCGGTTGCGTTGCCGGTATAGCTGTAGTCGAGGCCGAGCTTCTCGAGCGTTTTGCCGAGCAGGCCGATGTCGGCGCGGCCGTAGATCTGCCAGATCGTGCCGACCACGTTCCACGGAATCAGCAGCGACAGCGCGACGATCACCAGCACGGCCGACGATTTCCAGCCCTGTGCCGGCATGGCGAGCGCCAGCATGATGCCGAGCGGAATCTCCACGCACAGCACGGCGAGCGAGAAGCCGAGCTGGCGCAGTAGCGCGCTGTGCAGTTCCTCGTCGCGCATCACCTGCGCGAACCATTCGGTGCCGACGAACACGCGGCGCTCGGGCGAAATGATGTCCTGCACCGAGTAGTTCACCACGGTCATCAGCGGCAGGATCGCCGAGAACGCCACGCAGATGATCACCGGCAGGATCAGGAACCAGGCTTTCTGGTTCACCGGTTTGGTGTTGATGCTTTCCGGCGCGCTCATGGCATCAGCTCCTCGTTGGTGTTGTAGAAGCAGGTGTGCTCGCTCACCACGCGCAGCCAGACCAGTTCGCCTTCCTTGGGCAACACCTGCTCGGGCGTGCAGCGGGCCTTGACGATCTGGCCGTTGATGGTGGCCGTCAGCATCTGGTGGGTGCCCACGTCCTGCACTCGCACCACCACGCCGGGCAGCACGCCGACATGGCCCTCGTCCTCAATCGCCAGATACTCGGGCCGCACGCCCACGCGCAGGTCGCCGTCCGGCAGCGCGCGCGGCGCGGGCACGCGGTGACCAGCCACGTGGATCTCGCCGCCGCTGGCTTTCGCCTGCAGAAAATTCATACCCGGCGAGCCGATGAAATGGCCGACGAAGGCATGCTGTGGCCGCTCGAACAGCTCGCCCGGCGTGCCCACCTGCACGGCACGGCCGCGCGTCATCACCACCACGTGATCGGCGAACGTGAGCGCCTCCACCTGATCGTGCGTCACATAGACCAGCGTGAGCTTGAGCTCGTGATGGATCTGCTTGAGCTTGCGCCGCAGTTGCCACTTGAGGTGCGGATCAATCACCGTGAGCGGCTCGTCGAACAGCACTGCCGCCACGTCCTCGCGCACCAGCCCACGGCCGAGCGAAATCTTCTGCTTCTGATCCGCCGACAGCCCCGCCGCACGCTGGTTGAGCTGACCGCTCATCTCCAGCATTTCCGCGATCTGGCCGACGCGCTCGCGGATGCGCTGCTCTGGCACCTTGCGGTTGCGCAGCGGAAACGCGAGGTTGTCGGCCACGGTCATCGTGTCATAGATCACGGGGAACTGGAACACCTGCGCGATGTTGCGCTCCTGAGGACTGGCGCGCGTCACGTCGCGGCCGTCAAACAGCACCTTGCCTTGCGACGGCACGAGCAGGCCCGACATGATGTTCAACATCGTCGTCTTGCCGCAGCCCGACGGGCCGAGCAACGCGTACGCGCCGCCGTCCTCGAACGTCATGTCGAGCGGCAGCAGCGCGTAGTCGCTGTCCTTTTGCGGATTGGGTTTGTATGCGTGCGCGAGTTTGAGTTCGATGCGTGCCATCTCAGCGTCCTCCCGCGTATGCATGGGCGCGGTCCGGGGCCCGCAGCAGCGCCTCGTCCGCACCAAACAGATAGACCTGCGCCGGATCGAGGTGCAGCGTCACCGTCTCGCCGAGCGCGACATAGTGCACGCCGGTGATCTGCGCGACCAGTTCGCCCCAAGCGGACTTCACGTGCACAAAAGTGTCCGAACCAGAAATCTCAGCCAGCTCGACCACGCCCTGCACTGCCACATCACCCGGCCGCGACTGCAACCGGAGCGCACTGGCGCGAATGCCCAGCGTCAACGCGCCCGCCTGAGGCACCTGCGTGCCGATTTCCAGATAAACGTCGCCCGGCAAACGAAGCCCCGTGCCCATCGCCTGCACGGCCAACAGGTTCATCGGTGGGTCGCTGAATGCGCGCGCCACCTTGAGCGAATTGGGACGATGGAACACCTCTGCCGTCGGGCCGTACTGCAGCAGCTCACCCTCATGAAGCACGGCGGTGTAGCCGCCCAGCAGCAAGGCCTCGCCGGGCTCGGTGGTCGCATAGACAACGGTGGAATCACTGGTCGCGAACAACTGGGTGAGCTCTTCGCGCAGCTCCTCGCGCAGCTTGTAGTCGAGATTCACGAGCGGCTCGTCGAGCAACATCAGCGGCGCGTTCTTGGCCAGCGCCCGGGCCAACGCCACCCGCTGCTGCTGGCCACCCGACAGTTCGGCAGGCAGACGTTCGAGGAACATGTCAATGTGCAGCCGCTCGGCCAGTTCCTTCACCCGCGCATCGATGTTCTTGTACCCCTGCAGCTTGAGCGGCGATGCGATGTTCTGCGCCACGGTCAGCGAAGGGTAGTTGATGAACTGCTGGTACACCATGGCGACATTGCGCTCGCGCACCGGCACGCCGGTCACATCCTTGCCACCGACCAGCACACGCCCACTGGTGGGCACGTCCAGCCCCGCCATGATGCGCATGAGACTGGTCTTGCCAGCCTGCGTGGCACCCAGCAGCACGGTGACGGCACCGCTTTGCAGCGTCAGGTTCATCTCCCGCAGCCACAGCTGCGGGCCCACCTTCTTGCTGATTCTCTCCAGAACCAACTCCATTTCGACCTTTCCATTCCGCGCCATCCTGGCGATTGAAGAACAAAGAAAGACGGAACGCTGCACGGCAGGTCAAGGATCAACTTGCCGGTTCGCCATTTTCGATTTCGGTCATTTTTGTTCTTTTTGGCGCGTTTCAAATTCGGGGTTACCCTTGTCACTTTCCTTTTGCTTCGTTTTACAGTCTTCCTATGTGCTCTGCCCGCGCCGGTCCGATTCGGGCATGACACAGACAGGAGACAGAGACCCGCGTGAACACCAATCCTCGTCAACTGCTGCTGCTGGAAGAAGTCCGGCAGCACAAGAATGTCACCATCGAACAGCTCGCCGAACGGCTCGGTGTGACGCTGCAAACGGTGCGCCGCGATGTGCAGCGCCTCGCCGAACAAGGCCATCTGATGCGCTTTCACGGCGGCGTGCGACTGCCTTCATCGACCACCGAAAACATCGGCTACGTGCAGCGCCAACTGCTCAACGAAGAAGCCAAGTGCGCCATCGCGCGCGAGGTCGCCCGGGCGATCCCCAACGGCTGCTCGCTGATCCTCAACATCGGCACCACGACCGAGGCCATCGCGCGCGAGCTGATGCAGCACCGTGGCCTGCGCGTGATCACCAACAACCTGAACGTCGCCGCGATCCTCGCCGACAACCCCGAATGCGAAGTCATCGTCGCGGGCGGCGTAGTGCGCTCACGCGACCATGGCATCGTCGGCGAAACGGCGGTGGATTTCATCCGCCAATTCAAGGTAGACATCGGTGTGATCGGCATTTCCAGCGTCGAGCAGGACGGCACGCTGCGCGACTTCGATCTGCGCGAGGTGAAGGTCGCCCAATCCATCATCGCGCAGTCGCGCGAGGTGTGGCTGGCGGCCGATTCCAGCAAGTTTGACCGCCCCGCGATGATCGAGCTGGCGCGTCTGGACCAGATCGACGTGCTCTACACCGACGCCGAGCCATCCGCACCTTATGCTGCACTGCTCGAAGAAGCCGGCGTCCAATGCGTGATCGCATCCTGACGCCTCCCGAACCAGACATCCGCATATCACGCACACCATGACCTCGTACCTCCTCGCACTCGACCAAGGCACCTCCAGCTCGCGCAGCATCGTGTTCGACCGCAAGGGCCAGATCGTGGCCCTCGCACAGCGCGAACTGCCACAGATCTACCCGCGCCCCGGCTGGGTCGAACACAGCCCCACGGAAATCTGGAACACCCAGCTAGCGACGGCCCGTGAGGCACTGACAAAGGCGGGCATCACCGCCCGTGACATCCGCTCCATCGGTATCACCAACCAGCGCGAAACTACCGTGCTGTGGAGCCGCAAGACCGGCGCGCCGATCCACAACGCCATCGTCTGGCAGGACCGCCGCGCTGAACCCATCTGCGCCCAATTACGCGAGCAAGGCATGGCCGAGACCATCCAGGCCAAGACCGGCCTGCTGATCGACGCCTATTTTTCAGGCACCAAGCTGCAATGGCTGCTCGACAACGTGCCCAGCGCGCGTGAGCAGGCCGAGCGCGGCGAGCTCGCGTTCGGCACTGTTGACGCGTGGCTGATCTGGCAGCTCACCGCAGGCCAGCGCCATGTGACGGACGTGAGCAACGCCTCGCGCACCATGCTGTTCAATGTGCACACCAACGAGTGGGACGACGAGCTGCTCGCGCGCCTGTCCATCCCCCGCTCGTTGATGCCCGAGGTGCTGCCTTCAAGCGCCGATTTCGGCGTGACGACCGATGCGCTGTTCGGCAGCAGCGTCAACATCGGCGGCGTCGCGGGCGATCAGCAGAGCGCGCTGTTCGGCCAGGCATGCTTTTCCGCCGGCATGGCCAAGAACACCTACGGCACGGGCTGCTTCATGCTCATGCACACGGGCCACACCTTCCAGACATCGCAGAACGGTCTGCTCACCACGAGCGCCGCGCAGACCCACACGCGCCCCGAGTTCGCCATGGAAGGCAGCGTGTTCGTCGGCGGTGCAGTCGTGCAGTGGTTGCGCGACGGCCTGCGCGCCATCGAGAACAGCGGCGAGGTGCAGTCACTCGCCGAAAGCGTGCCGGACAGCGGCGGCGTGATGCTGGTGCCCGCGTTCACCGGCCTCGGTGCGCCTTACTGGAAGCCCGACGCGCGCGGCACGATCACCGGCCTCACTCGCGGTACGACGCTTGCCCACATCGCGCGCGCTGCGCTGGAATCCATCGCCTACCAGAGCGCCGCTCTGCTGCTTGCCATGAGCCGCGATGCCGTCGCGGCGGGCGGTGCGCCCGTCACCGAGCTGCGCGTGGACGGCGGCGCGAGCGTGAACAATCTGCTGATGCAATTTCAGGCCGACCTGCTCGGCATTCCGGTGGTGCGCCCGGCCTGCGTGGAGACCACCGCGCTCGGCGCGGCCTATCTCGCAGGCCTGTCTTCGGGCATGTACCAAAACACGCAGGAGCTCTCGGCCCTGTGGAAGGCCGAACGTCGCTTCATGCCGACCATGCAGCGCGACCGCGCGGCCGAGCTGATGCAGCAATGGGAACACGCGGTGCGCCAGACCACGGCGGAATAAGCGCAACGCCCCGCCAAAAAAAAAGATGGAGCCGCGAGGCCCCATCTCTTTTTGTTTGTGAATCGCGGCAAGCCGCCGCGATGACTGACTACTTACTCGTTGGAGTCGGCCAGAAACGCTTTGTAGATGATGGCACCGATGATCGCGCCGACGATGGGCATCACCCAGAAGAACCACAGCTGCGACATCGCGATGGATGGGCCGAACAGGGCCACGCCGGTGCTGCGCGCAGGGTTCACCGAGGTGTTGGTGACGGGGATCGAGATCAGGTGGATCAGCGTCAGGCACAGACCGATCGCCACGCCGGCAAAGCCACCAGCCGCACGCTTGGCCGTGGCGCCCAGAATCACGATCACGAAGATCGCGGTCAGCACCACTTCGGCCACGAGAGCCGCCACCATCGAATAACCGCCGGGCGAATGCTCGCCGAAGCCATTGGTCGCAAAGCCGCCGATGTCAGCGCCCGGCTTGCCGGTGGCAATCACATACAGCACGGCACCCGCCGCAATCGCGCCCAGCACCTGGGCGATGATGTAGCCCGGCAGTTCGGATGCCTTAAAGCGACCGCCGACCATCAGGCCCACGGACACGGCCGGGTTGAAGTGCCCGCCCGAGATCGGGCCGAGCGCGTAGGCACCCGTCAGCACCGTCAGACCGAATGCGAACGACACGCCCAGCAGGCCGATGCCCACATTGGGAAACGCCGCAGCCAGCACAGCGCTGCCGCAACCGCCGAAAGTCAGCCAGAAAGTGCCGATAAATTCAGCAGCCCATTTTTTGACGTTGGATGCCATATCCATTCCTTTTGAATCAAATAACTTCTCACTCTTGCACTGCCGCGCTCAAACTACATCGCCCATTTGGACGAGCACTTCGGGCAAAGGCAATCCCGGCAAAATGCTACTCAGTCCTTGTGACGCATACAGACAAAGAATGTGAACAATTCACCCTATTTCACGCAAAAGACGTTGCCAAATGGAACAACACTGCCGCTTCAATAGCGAAAACTGATTCACGCCAATCGCCCTCTTCTTTCCATGCGAATGCGGCACGCTCGCGGTCGGTTGAATGCACTACAAGTCACTCGAATCCTCAGACAACCCCCTCATGAGCACGCCCGCAAAGACGTTTCTATTTGCCTGTGTGCTGGCGGCCACGCTATTGACTGCCTGCAGCAGCACCACGCCTGCGGACCCGCAACGGCAAGCCTCCCAGCGCTGCAAAGTAGCGACCGACACGAGCATCGACACTCCTTCGCGCTTCCGGATGCTCGGCGAAGTACGCTGGGACGTCAATACGTCCTATGGCGGCGTGCCCGTGGGCGGGATCTCATCCATCGACTGGGATGCCGCGCGCCGCCTGTTCTGGCTGGTGAGCGACGACCGTGCCATGTATGGCCCGGCGCGCTTCTATTCGGCACGCATGCAGTATGACGAACACGGTTTGCAGCGCGTATGGCTGAACGGTATGCACGCATTGCGTGACCACGACCAGCACCCCTACGCCAACGCCCAGCAGCTTCACAAGAATGTCGCAGTGCCGGACGCAGAGGCGATGCGCGTCGTGCCTGGAGGCGGTCACCTGCTCTGGACCAGCGAGGGCGACTTCCCACGCGGCTTCGGTCCCGAACTCAACGAAATCCGCAGTGACGGGCATTGGCTGCGACACTGGCCGCTGCCAGAGACACTCACGCGGATCGCGGAGACCAGCGGTCCGCGCAGTAGCTTCACGCTGGAGGGCATGGCCTTCAGTCCTGATGCGCGGACGTTGTGGCTTTCCATGGAAGGCGCGCTCAAGCAGGATGGCTCCATGCCAGCACCCGGGGATGCGGGCGCTCCCGTGCGCATCACCGCGCTGGACGCACGCACCCACCAGCCCCTGCGCCAGATTGCCTACCAGCCCGACGCCCTGCCCGCATCGATTGCCTTCCTGTCGCAGCGCGCGGTCAATGGCGTAAGCGACATCCTCGCCGACGGTCCCGATCATTTGCTGGTGCTGGAACGCTCGTTCTCTCTGGGCGATGGCTGGGGTGCAAGGCTGTATCGCATCGATATCCGGCCCGATGCGGCAAGCGACGTGCTGGCCCTGCATCGCCTCACGCCGGGCAGCTTCCGCGCCGCCACCAAGACGCTGGTACTGGACTTCGCGCAACTCGGGCTTCGCAGCGTCGACAACCTCGAAGGCATGACATGGGGACCACCGCTCGCGAGCGGCGAGCGGGTACTCGTGCTGGTGAGCGACAACAATTTCAACCCCGCTGAGGTCACGCAATTCATCGCGCTGGCGGAGCTGCCGCGCTGCAACACCGAATAATTCACTATGAACCCCAGCGTATAGTGACCATCACGCCTACGCGGCCCATTCCCTCTTTCGAACCGAACCAACTCCCGTCATGTCCGCATCCACCACCGCTTCCGTCCAGCTCCCTACCATCGCCTTCATCGGCGGCGGCAACATGGCCACCGCCATCATCGGCGGCCTGATCGCCAAGGGCGTTCCCGCAACGCAGATCCTCGTGGTCGAGCCCTGGGACGAGGCGCGCGCCAACCTGAAGAAGCACTTCGGCATTGACGCCCTGCCCGTAGCCACCGATGCGCTCACCCAGGCGCGACTCGTGGTATGGGCCGTCAAGCCCCAGACCTTCAAAGAGGCAGCAGCGGCCACCGCCCAATTCACCCGCCAGGCTGTGCACCTGAGCATCGCCGCCGGCATCACCAGCGACAGCATCGCCGCCTGGCTCTCGAGCGACCGCATCGTGCGCGCCATGCCCAACACGCCCGCACTCGTCGGCAAGGGCATCACCGGCCTGTTCGCCCGCGCTGCAGTGACCACAGAAGAAAAGCTGCTGATCGAGCAGGTGATCAGCTCCACCGGCCAGTTCGTCTGGGTGAAGGCCGAGGACCATCTCGACGCCGTGACCGCCATTTCTGGCTCCGGCCCGGCCTACGTGTTCCTGTTCCTGGAAGCCATGACCAAGGCCGGCACAGACATGGGTCTGCCCGCAGATCAGGCCTACCAGCTCGCCGTCGCCACCTTCCAGGGTGGCTCGGAACTCGCGGCCCGTTCCAGCGAAACGCCCGAAGTGCTGCGCCAGCGCGTGACCAGCAAGGGCGGCACCACGCACGCAGCCATCATGCTCATGCAGGAGCACAAAGTCCCCGAGCACTTCATCGCCGCCATGCGCGCTGCTGAAAAGCGAGCACAGGAATTGGCAATCGAATTTGGAAAATAAATAGTTTCACACATACACTGCATGCTCCAGCTCCGGCCCTCTCCTCTGGCGCAACATGCAGTGTCCTCAATGCAACTGGCAAAACCCATCCAGCTTCACCGAATGCTTCAACTGCAGACGGCCCATGCGCGCAGCCGCCTCGGCGCTCACGGCGACCGTTGAAGATGCAGCCACCTATTCTTCACACCCATCAGACTTCAACTCCGACCTTCCCGAGCCCAGCCGACTGGCGCGATCACCGCCACGTTGGCGAGCGACGCCGACGACGCGCGCCTGACAGGCAAGCATCTCGTTTGGCTGCCAGAATTCAAGCAGTGCAAAGGCGAGACCGAACTCAAAAAATGGCGCCGCGGCAGCACGGACATCCCCAAGGAAGAATTGCCCTCGCTGTGCAATGACGACCTGAGTGCGCTTGCCGCGCCAAGGACGCCCTGATGATCGAAAGACCGCATCCATGAACGCTCTCCCGCAGCATTTCATCGAAGACTTCCTCGCCGCCGACAACCACGACGACTGGCGGGCCGCGATCGAGGTCGCTGGCCAGGCAGTCACGCAGTGTCCCGGCATCGCGCAGGCCTTCGCGATGCGTGCGCGCGCACATTGGCGCTTGGGTGAGATCGATGCCTGCGACAGCGATATCGCGCACGCGCTGCAACTCGATCCGCGCTGCGCACTCGCCATCGCCACCCAAGCCGCCCGTATGGATGACGAGGGCCAGACGCGACAGGCAATGGCCACGCTGGATGAGGCCATCAGGGCCCTGCCCGGCGACGCCCGTCTGCACATCGCGCGCGGCTGGATTCATCAGGAAAACGACCACGCCAACCAGGCGCTGCTGGACTACCGCCAGGCCATAGCGCTTGATCCGCAGAACATGCGCGGCTACGTCAACGCAGCCGCGCTGCTCGACTCCATGGGACGCAACGGGGAAGCCGCGGACCTTTGGCACAACGGCGCTCTGTCATGTGGCGACAACGGCCAACTCGCCTACAACGCGGGCACAGCGCTTTACCAGCAGAAAGACTACGAGCGCGCCATCGTCCATCTGGACAGGGCACGTCAAATCATCGGCGAACGCAACGACGTGCAGATGAACCGCGCTCAGACTCTGCAGATGCTGGGCCGCCATCAGGAAGCCGTCGACGAATGGCTGCTGCTCTATCGCCGCGAACCGCACTGGGACTGGGTGTTGAATGGGCTTGTCGAGAGCTGCTACCGGCTGGGCGACAACGCAAACGCACAGCGCTTTCGCTGGGAACTGGACCAGCTCTCGCGCGACCATGAGGGCACGGTCAAGCTCGGCTGGCTGCTGTTCCACGACCGCAAGAGCGAGGAGCTGATCGAACTGGTCGAGCCACTCGCCAAGGATGCACACGCGCGCCCGGAGTTCGGCCAAATGATGGGAATGTCGCTCCGCCGTCAGGAGAAGTACCCCGAGGCGCTGCAGTGGATGGAGCGCAACGTCGCCACGCACGATGACTACCACTGGGCGCGCGGCGACCTCGCCAATCTGCTGTCGGAGATCTACGGCCGCCATGACGAGGCGCTCAAGCACATCCAGATCGCTCTCTCGATGTCGCCGGAATCGACCTTCTACCGCCGCGTGCACGGCGAGATTCTGGAACGAAAGAACGGTGGTTCCACGAGGAAAGGCGGATGGCTCAAGCGTCTGTTTGGTGGCTGATTGGCGGCAGACGGGCTACCGCGCGCTTGCTCAGGACTTCTTCGAGCTGAAGGCGTTCTGGATGCTGGTCTTGAGCTTGGTGAGGCTCTCGCCCACGTCGTCCTTCCAGTCTTCCAGCTTGTCATGCCATTCGGCGCTCTTCTTCTCGCGCAGCACGCGGCGCGCTTCCGCTGCGGCGGCGATGGCGGCGTCTTCCTGCGCAGCCACTTCTTCCTGCACCACCGCCAGCGGACGACGCAGCACGACCCCGCCGAGCTTGTCAGAGATGCCGTTGACGGTCTGGGACGAATCTTCTTCCACAGTGGCGATCAGCGTGGTCGAGCCCGGCGGCATGGCACGCATCATCTGGTCGAGCACACTCGCGCGGTCCTGCAGCTTGTCAGCTGACACCGCGCTGCCCACAATCGCACCGTAGACCCCGCCCAGCAGCACGCCGAGCGGGCCGGCGAGCATGCCGATCAGAGAGCCCACCAGCGTACCGGTGAGCGGCCCGGTGGCGGCGCCGCCATCGGAGGCACCATCCTTCACGGAGAAGCTGCCATCCATGGCGCGCTGCACCACGGCGGCGTTCTGCAACTGCAGCTTGCCGGAGGCGACCGCCCCCTTCAATTCAGACAGGGCCTGATAGGCCTTGCTTTCTTCCGCGAAGCTCAAAAGGACGACGTTCTGTTCCATAGCTGTACCTCATTGGCGTTGAAATGACATAGCACGGACAAATCAATGTAGTCGAGCCTGCGCCATTCCATGTGACCGAAGGCCGGGTTTTTCACTCGGATACGGTTGTTTCTTTCAGGCTTCGCCCCAGATCGCCGAGCGCATGGAGATCGCTGCCATCTGGAAATCGCTGTTGAAGAAGCGTGGCACCTCGCCTTCGTGCACAGCGCCTGCTGCATGCAGCAACGGCAGATAGTGATCGAACGTGGGATGCGCGAGCTGCGCCACGCGGCCCAACTCTTGGAAGCGGACAAGCGCCTGCAGATCGCCCGACTGGATCCGTTCGGCCACGTGCTGATCGAACTCGATAGCCCAGTCATAGGCCTGAGTGGGTGCGGCGCCCGGTTGCATGGCGCGCAGGTTGTGCACAATGTTCCCGCTCGCCACGATCAGCACCCCCTGCTCGCGCAGCGCCCGCAATTGCTGGCCGAGCGCGAAATGTTCCTGAGCGGGTCGGCTGTAGACCAAACTCAGTTGCACGACAGGAATGTCGGCTGCGGGAAACATGGGCTTGAGTACGCTCCAAGTGCCGTGGTCCAACCCCCACTCAGCTTCATCGACGAGCACTGGTTGGTCAATGGCCGGCACATCCAACCGCACGGCCAGTTCGCGCGCCACAATGGGCGCTCCCGGCGCTGGATACTGCTGGGCAAACAGCTCCTGTGGAAAACCGCCGAAATCGTGGATTGTGCGCGGTTCAGCCATGCCGGTCAGCGCCCACTCGCTCTGCGTGAGCCAGTGCGCCGAGACGCACAGAATCATCTGTGGTTTGCCATAGCGCTTGAGCAGCGCCTGGCCGAGCGCCTGCCAGCTCTGACGGTACGCGTTGTCCTCGATCACATTCATTGGGCTGCCATGCCCCAGGAACAGCACGGGCATGCGCGGCGATGCTTTGAGCGAGGCCAGTCCCGCAGCGGCAGCCAATTGATCAGGCGAATGGAAGTGGGTGGTGGTGTTCATGATGCTCTCCATATGAGGACAGATCAGCGCAAAGCAAATCCGAGAACAGTGCCGACAAAGATCGATACGCCCATCCAGTGGCTCTTGCTGAAGGCGGTGAAGCAACCCTCGCGCGTCCGGTTGCGGATCAGCGTGTAGTGCCAGACCATCTGCGCCGCAGCTGCCGCCATGCCAAGCCAGAACGGCCAGCCGAGGTGATAAGGCGCAATCGCCACGACCGTGAGACCCCAGCACAGTGCAAAGAACAGCATGATGCCTGCCACATCGAAGCGGCCCAACGTGATCGCCGACGTCTTCATGCCGATCTTGAGGTCGTCGTCGCGATCGACCATGGCGTATTCGGTGTCATAGGCCAGCACCATGAACATGTTGGCCGTCCAGAGCAGCCACGCAGTCAGCGGCACCTCGCCGACCACGGCGGCAAACGCGATCACGATACCGAAGTTGAAGGCGATGCCCAGAAACGCCTGCGGCATCGCGAAGAAGCGCTTGGTGAACGGATAGAGAATCGTGAACAGCACGGCCGGCACGGACCAAGCCACCGCCTCCCAACGCGTGGTGAGCACGAGACCCAGTGAGATGAGCGCGAGCACGGCGCCGAGCACCGACGCCTCGAACACCGACACCGCACCGCTCGTGATCGGGCGCGCCTGGGTGCGCTTGACGTGGCGGTCAAAGTCGCGGTCGGCGATGTCGTTGATGCAACAACCGGCGCTGCGCATGAGCACCGTTCCAAGCACGAAAACGATCAGCAGATGCCAACCCGGAAACCCATCCGCAGCCACCCACAACGCCACCAGCGTGGGCCAGACCAGCACCAACCAGCCTGCAGGACGATTGAAGCGCACTAAATCCAGATACAGGGACAGGCGTGAGCGAGGGGCAACGGCGGACATGCAGGTTTTGAGAATTCGGTGAATGAAATGCAGGTGCCGTCAAAGGATTGCGGCCCGACGTTTATACGCCATGCGGTGCCGCTGCGGCGTAGCAAGAGAAAGGTCTCCCCACGGCTTACTCTGATTGACCAGAAATGCGCGCACCAGAAACTAAAAAGGCGCTGATCTTTCGACCAGCGCCAATTTCATTCGCAGTGACTAATTCAATCGATCAGGACAAGCGGGTCACACCCGGCAGTTCGCAGGCGAACACGGCGTTGCGCAGTGCTGCAATGGCTTCGTAGCGGGTGAAACTGCGACGCCATGCGAGCACGACGCGACGCATTGGAGGGCCGCCGCCGTCTTCTTCCTTGATTGGCAGATAACGGATGTGGGCATCGTCGCTCTTGCGGCGGCGCGACGTGGTGATCAGCGCATCGCGCGGCACCGACAGGCGCGGCACCAGCGTCACGCCCATGCCGGCGGACACCATGTGCTTGATGGTCTCGAGCGACGAACCTTCGAACGTGCGGCGGATGCCTTCGGAGTTGCTCGCATAGCGCGCGAACTCTGGGCAGACTTCCAGCACATGATCGCGAAAGCAGTGACCTGCGCCCAGCAGCAGCATGGTTTCGTTCTTGAGTTCCGAAGCCGACACATAGGGCTTCTCTGCCAATGGATGGGTTGCGGGAACGGCCGCCATGAAAGGCTCGTCATACAGCGGAGCAAGCGCGAGGCCGGTGTCCGGGAAGGGTTCAGCCATGATGGCGCAGTCGATTTCGCCGGTACGCAGCATCTCCAGCAGTTTGGCCGTGAAGTTTTCCTGCAGCATCAGCGGCATCTGGGGTGTACGCGCAATCGCGTGACGCACCAGTTCGGGGAGGAGGTAGGGGCCAACGGTATAGATCACGCCGAGTGTCAGAGCACCAGCGAGAGGATCCTTGCCGCGCTTGGCGATTTCCTTGATTGCAGCGGCCTGTTCCAGGACGCTTTGCGCCTGGCGGACGATCTGTTCGCCCAACGGCGTGACGGACACATCACCGGCACTGCGCTCGAACAGTTTGATTTCCAGTTCGTCTTCCAGTTTCTTGACTGCGACAGACAAGGTGGGCTGGGAAACATAGCACGCGTCGGCCGCGCGACCAAAGTGCTTCTCCCGGGCTACTGCGACGATATATTTGAGTTCTGTAAGGGTCATGTGATTTCCTGCAAGGCCATACAACATTTTGCACTGCGGCGCTGCCGACAGTATCGTGTGCGCGAATTCCATGCAAACCGCAAAAACAATTAAGCAACTCCAAACAATTGGAATCCGCGGCTTTTTACATCTATCGGCACCGAAACAGTGCGCAACGATGGCTATTTAAAAAGACTCTCGTCGCTTTCGAAAAATATCAACTTCATACAAGTACCTGAAAACCCAAAACAGCGAAGCTGCCGACGAGGCTAGGCTTTCAAAAAATCCGATTTGCTTCCCAACCAACGAGCCACATGCCGCTCGGACAACACCGGATACTCGTCCAGCATTTGTGGCGCAGCATTGCGAGCCCAACTCAGTAACTCAGCATCGATAGACAAATCAGCAAATCGTAACAAGGCGTCACCAGATTGGCGTGCACCCAACAGTTCACCCGGTCCGCGAATCTCCAAGTCCCTTCTGGCTATCTCGAAACCATCATTGGTTTCCGCCATGGCCTTGAGCCTTTCCCGGGCCGTTTGCGCCAAACGTCCAGTTTCACCAGTTGAATAAAGTAACACACAAGCCGAAGCCGCCGCCCCCCGGCCCACACGGCCTCTGAGCTGATGCAGCTGGGAAAGCCCAAAACGCTCGGCATGTTCAATCACCATAAGCGATGCATTGGGCACGTCAACTCCCACCTCGATCACCGTGGTGCTGACCAACACGCTCATCGTACCGCCCTTGAATTCTCCCATCACGTTTTTCTTTTCAATAGCTGGCATTCGAGAATGCAATAGGCCGACCGCCACTCCCGGCAAGGCCTCGCTGAGATCGACATGCGTGGCCGTGGCGTTGGAGAGATCCAGCGCCTCGCTTTCCTCGATCAGCGGACACACCCAATACACCTGTCTTCCCGCAGCCACCTGCAGGGCGATGCGCTCGATCACCTGATCCTTGCGGCTATCGGAGATCACCTTGGTCACAATCGGCGTGCGCCCGGGAGGCAACTCGTCGATGGTGGACACATCAAGATCAGCAAAGTAGCTCATCGCCAAGGTCCTTGGAATAGGAGTTGCACTCATCATCAGCATGTGCGGCTCCATTCCCAGGTCCTTGAGTTTCTGTCTGAGCGCCAGTCGTTGAGCGACGCCAAAGCGGTGTTGCTCGTCAATGACCGCCAGTGCCAGATTCTTGAACTGCACCTGATCCTGAATGACCGCATGTGTACCAACAACAAGGGCCGCCTCGCCACTCTCAATCATTGAGAGCATTTGCATGCGCTCTTTCTTCTTCTGCCCGCCTGCCAGCCATGCGACGCGCTTGCCACGGCTCGCAAGCAACGGCTCGATCCAGCCGATGAGCTTGGAAAAATGCTGCTCGGCCAGGATTTCGGTCGGCGCCATGAGGGCGCACTGCCATCCTGCGTCCATACAGATCGCCGCAGCCATGGCGGCCACCACGGTCTTGCCCGACCCGACATCGCCCTGCAGCAGGCGATGCATCGGCGTGGCTTTGGCGAGATCGCCAAAGATTTCCTCACAGACACGGCGCTGTGCGGCGGTCAGGTCAAAGGGCAGGACGGCCTGAAGCCGCTCATGCAACGCGCTCGCATCCGGTGTCGGTATGAGCTGCGGCGAGCGCAGTCGTGCGCGCTCTCTTTTGGCCGTGAGCTGCGAAAGCTGCTGCGCGAGCAGTTCTTCGGCCTTCAGGCGCTGCCAAGCCGGATGCGTGTGGTCCTCCAGCGTGGTCAGCGCCACATCGGGCGTCGGGTGGTGCAGAAAGAACAGTGAATCCCTGAGGCTCCACAACGGCTCGAAGCCCTTGGCGCCGCGCAGCGCGACCGGCGCGGGCGGCAGATTGGGCCCTAGCGTCTCGGAGAGTTCCGCCCGGCGCAGCCCCCCCGCCACCGCACGGCGCAGATAGGCCTGGGGCAGCTGCGCAACCGTAGGGTAGACCGGCGTCAGCGCGGCGGGCAGTTCGCCCTCAGCCTTGCGGAACACCGGGTGCAGCATCTGCCGTCCCCAGAAGCCCCCCTTGACCTCACCGCGCGCGCGGATGCACTCACCTACGGCCATGGTTTTCTGGTGCGAAGGGTAGAAGCTGAAGAAACGCAGTTCGCACTCACCCGTTCCGTCGTCAAGCCGCACCACCAACTGGCGCCGCGGGCGCATCTGGATTTCGCTGGACACCACCACGCCCTCGACCTGCACCGACTCGCCATCGCGCGCGTTGCGGATCGGCGTGATGCGGGTTTCATCCTCATAGCGGTGCGGCAGGTGCAGCGCCAGATCGATGTCGCGCACCAGGCCGAGCTTGTGCATCGCCTTCTGGGGCACGCTCAGTTCGGCCTTTTTCGGACTAGAGGAAGAAGAGGGTGAGGAAGATGAAGCCGGCATGTCGGCGTGGATCGCTATCGGATTGAATGGGTTAGCGGAGGTGGGGGCAAAAGGCTATCACGTCTGCCACACGGTTTTCATGATACGACGCGCGTCGCACGCTGTTCGGCGAACAACTTGCTGCAATTCCGTTTCCAAACCTCGGCCATAGCGCGGGTTCTAAAATACGGGCCTCGCAAGTAGTCAGTTATCCCTTTGGAGCCGTTCAGGCCTGTCAAGCCCCGCTCCTTCCCGAGTTGAACGGTTCCCAGCCAGCCATGTCACATATCTCTTCCAGCAGCCTGCCCGCCGAAGCATCGGCCACGGCATCCCGTCGCGAATTCAACTTGAGCGACTTCGATTTCGATCTCCCCGAACCTCTGATTGCACAGCACCCGACCGCCGTACGCAGTGCCTCGCGCCTGCTCGATGGCCGCTTGGGCGAGCCCGTTGATCGCATCTTCAACGAGCTGCCCGACCTGCTCGCGCCCGGCGACCTGCTGGTCTTCAACGACACGCGCGTACTCAAGGCGCGCCTCTTCGGCGAAAAGGAAAGCGGCGGCAAGCTCGAAATCCTAGTCGAGCGCGTACTGCAGGACAACGAGGTCGTGGCTCACATGCGCGTGAGCAAAAAGCCGCTGATCGGCGGTCGCATGCATCTGTGCGGCGGCCTTGCGAATGGCGGTTTCGACGCCGTGCTGCTCGG
Source organism: Diaphorobacter sp. HDW4A (assembly GCF_011305995.1). Taxonomy (GTDB): domain Bacteria; phylum Pseudomonadota; class Gammaproteobacteria; order Burkholderiales; family Burkholderiaceae_C; genus Diaphorobacter_A. The sequence goes on from NZ_CP049910.1 coordinate 4,496,691, forward strand.
TCGCTGGCCCGACGAGAACGGCCCGCTCTTTCACGTCGCCTTCACCGGCCCCAACGGCGAGACGCCCTACGAGCTGATGGAGCAGCACGGCCATCTGCCACTGCCGCCCTACATTGAACGCCATCAAAACACCGACGAAGATCCCGACGAGGCCGAAGACGCCGAGCGCTACCAGACCGTGTTCGCCGCCAACCCCGGCGCCGTGGCCGCACCGACGGCCGCGCTGCACTTTGACGAGTCTGTGCTTGAGCGACTGGCGGCGCGCGGCGTCGAACGCGCGAGCGTCACATTGCACGTGGGCGCGGGCACCTTCCAGCCGGTGAAGACCGAAAACCTCGCCGAACATGTGATGCACAGCGAGTGGTACAGCATCCCGATGAGCACGCTCGCGGCGCTCGAACGCACCCGTCAGCGCGGCGGCCGCATCGTGGCGGTGGGAACGACCACCGTGCGCACACTCGAATCCTGGGCCAAGTCGGGCAACCTGACAGGCGACACGAACATCTTCATCACCCCGGGTTTCGAATACCAGGTCGTGGACATGCTCGTCACCAACTTCCACCTACCCAAAAGCACGCTGATGATGCTGGTGAGCGCGTTCGCGGGCTACGAGCACATCATGAGTCTGTACAAGCACGCGATTGCGCAGCAGTACCGATTCTTCAGCTACGGCGATTCGATGCTGCTGGCGCGCAAGCGCGATTGAGGCGGAAAAATCAAACGCGCTTATCAAGCGGACTGCGCAAGCCCCAGATGCTCGCGCAGCGTCTGGCCCGTATAGTCACGGCGGAACTGCCCGCGCTCCTGCAGGATCGGGACGACCTCGCGCGTGAATTCTTCGAAGCCCGATGGAAAATAGGCCGGCATGATGTTGAAGCCATCAGCCGCGCCCTGATTCACCCAATGCTGCATATGGTCCGCAATCTGCTCGGCCGTGCCCGCGAACACCTGATGCCCTCGGCTGCTCGCGACATGGTGATAGAGCTCGCGCAATGTGAGCCGCTGTTCCTTCGCGATTTTGAGCAGCAGCTTGCGGCGACTGAATCCACCATCGCCCAGCGGCAGATCAGGCACCGGTGCGTCCAGATCAGCGCCGCTCAAATCGAAGTCCAGCTCCACCGACAGCATGTGGTGTGCCTTGCTCTGATCGGTGAATGACTGCAGCAGCGCGAGCTTGTCGCGCGCCTCGGCCGCCGTTCTGCCGACGATGGGCATGAGCCCCGGCATGACCTTCACCTGCGACGGATCTCTGCCCGCTTCGCCCACCTGCCGCTTCAGCTCCCCATAGAACTCCTGCGCCGCCGCCAGATCCTGCTGAGCGGTAAAGATCACCTCGCCATGGCGCGCGCCCAACCGCTGGCCCGGCCCCGACGATCCGGCCTGGATCAGCACTGGCTCGCCCTGTCTGCTGCGCGTGACGTTGAGCGGGCCCTTCACCTGAAAGTAGTAGCCCGCGTGATTGAGCTCGTGCAGCTTGTCGGTATCGATGTAGACACCACCCTCCTTGTCACGCACATAGGGATCCGCATCCCACGAACGCCATAGGCCCTTGACCAGCTGCACGAACTCCTCGGCAATCGCGTAGCGTTCGCTCGATTCCGGATGCAGCGTACGGCTGAAGTTGCCCGAGCCGTCCTGCACCGTAGTGACAATGTTCCAAGCAGCGCGGCCCTTGCTCAGCAGATCGACAGAGGCCAGCGAGCGCGCGAGGGTGAACGGATCGCTGTAGGTCGTCGAGGCTGTTGCAGCAAGTCCGATGCGGCTCGTCTGCACCGCCAGCGCCGAGAGCACGACCAACGGATCGGGCCGCGTGATCATCGAAGGATGCGCGTCCTTGCTGGTCACCAACCGGTCGCCAAAAAACACCATGTCGAACTTCGCAGCCTCGGCCTCGCGGGCGATGCGCGCGATCAGCTCGAAATTCTCCGTTCCCGATTCAGCGCCGGGAAAGCGCCAGCCCGCAGCATGATGGCCCGCTGCGAGCAAAAACAAACCCAGATGCATGTCAGTTCTTCGCTTTGCCGTCGGCTGGTGATTTGCCGCTCTTGTCGTTGAGTGCCACAGTGCCCGAACCGAACACGCTCTGCGCGATGTCATGCATTTTGCGCACGATGACGGTTGTACCCTCCGCGCCCTGCGGCACGGGATTGACCTGCACGTTGATGAGCGCTTTGTGCACCTCGGGCTCCGCAATCGCTTCGAGCACCCACTGTGTGAGCTTCTTGCGGATCGGCTCGGGCAGTCCGGCCGGAGCGGTCCAGAGGAACGATCCACCGAACGCGTTGTCCCACTGCTTGTAGCCCTGCTGCACGACGGACTGCACACCGCTCACGCCTTCGGGTGGAGCGTCGGTGCCGAAGTACGCCAGCGCCTTGAGCTTGCCGCCGCGCACGAAAGTGGTAGACAGCGGATCGATCACCAGATCGACATGCCCGCCGATCGCATCATTGATCGCTGCCGCGCTGCCCTTGTAGGGCACATGCTGCAGCTGGATGCCGGTGAGTTGCTGGAAGTACTCGCCTGCCATATGGCCCGGAGTGCCCACGCCCGAGGTACCAAGCGACACGGGATGCGCCTTCGCATATTCCACCAGCTCCTTGAGGTTCTTCGCAGGAAAGTCCGCGCGCACCGCAAACGTGGTGATGCCGTTGCCGACGTAGGCAATCGACTGGAAGGATTTGAACGGATCGAAATGCACAGGCACGAGCAGCGGCGCAATCGCGAGATTGCCGATGGAGGCGTTGAGCAGCGTGTAGCCATCGGGCTTGGCTTTGGCGACAAACTGCGCGCCAATGGTGCCCCCCGCGCCCGGCTTATAGTCAAGAATCACCGGCTGCCCGGCGCGCGCCGACACCTTCTCGGCAATCAAGCGCGCCACGTTGTCGTTCGTGCCACCCGGCGTGTAGGGTACGACCAATGTGATCGGCTTGCTGGGCCAAGCCGCGACATCGGCGGAAGGCGTGCTCGCCAACACCGCCGCAGGGCACATGACCGCCACAAGAGACATCCAACCCAAGGTGCGGCGGCGGAGATAAAGCGTGCCCGACTGACTCATTTTGATTTCCTTGTTCTTTCAGAACCATCAACAACAGAAAATCGAGTCTAAAAATCACACGCGTTTCGCGCCAATAAGCTTTGCCGCTATCCAAGCGCAGAAATCTTCTAAGAACCACCGCGCATAAGCATAAGCATCTGTGCGGTTTCAGCGCGGCGTCGCCACGGGCTCGAGCCCGGTCTCCTCGATGGTCTTGCGCGCCTCAAGCGAGGTGTAGTATTTCAGCAGCGACGCCATGCCCTGCGGATTGGTCGAGGTCCGAGCCACGCCGGCCGAGAAGAAGGTGTACTGCTGGACCGATTCGGGTATCTTTCCAACGAAGGTCGTGCCCTGGATCGGCAGCAACTCGCTGACCTGCTGCAAACCGATCTCGGCCTCACCGCGCGCGACGATGGTGCCCACGCGCTCGGTCACGATCTTGCGACTCTTGGGCATCACCTGGTCGTGGATGCCGAGCTTCTTGAGCATCTCGGCCTCGAAGTAGGTACCGCTGGCGCTGGCCGAATAGGCGATGCTTTTCGCATTGAGCAGCACGTGCTTGAACTTCTCTTCCGTGCTGATGTCTGGCACCGGTGCCCCCTTCTTCACCGACACGCCGATGGCCGAGCGAACGAGGTCGATCTGCGTGCCCTGCTTCACATAGCCTTGCGCCGCAAGTTGATCGAGCGATGTGCGCGCAAGAATCACCACATCCGCGATTTCACCCTTCTCCAGCCGATTGGGAATCGACGTGGGCGACGAACCCATCGACGAGCCCAGCACCGTCTCGACCATGATGCCGTTGGCTTTGGAGAACTCGGGCGCAAGCCGCTGGTGCGCTTCGGCAAAGCCGCCGGAGGTCATCACCCGTACCGGCTCCGCTGTGTCGCCGTCCTGCGCGTTCTGCTGCGGTGTTTGCGCGCAGCCTGCTGCGAGCGCGATGGCGGAAATGAAAAATGCGCGACGCCCGAGCAGTGCGAGAGTGGAGCGGTGGACGGGTTGGCGATGCATGCGTTGTCTCCTGAGTTCGCTTTTACAAATACTCAGCGAGTATGCAGCGCCCCATGCGCGCATCAGCCATCCAACACGCAAGAGTTTGTTAAGCCGATTCCATGGGGCCCAATCACGCAAAGTAGTGACAGATGCGTTGCCCGCGAATCTCGTGCACCGTCACCTCGATGCCGTAGAGCGCACTCAGCACGTCCTCGCGCACGACGCTCTGCGTCTCGCCGTCATGCGCCACGACTCCATCCTTCATCGCGATGATGTGGTCCGCATAGCAGCTCGCGAAGTTGATGTCGTGCAGCACCACGACCACCGTCTTTCTCTTCTCTCGCACCAGCCGCTGAAGCAGTTTCATCATCGTCACCGCATGCGCCATGTCGAGGTTGTTGAGCGGCTCGTCAAGCAGCACATAAGGCGTGTCCTGGCACAGCACCATCGCGATGTAGGCGCGCTGGCGCTGGCCACCCGAGAGCTCGTCGAGGAAGCGGTCCGCGAGCGCCTCGAGCTGCAGAAAGCGCAGCGCTTCGTCGACGTGCTGCACATCGTCCGGCGTCATGCGCCCCTTGCTGTGCGGAAAGCGGCCGAAGCCGACCAGATCTCGCACCGTAAGGCGCAGCGTGGACTGGTTGTCCTGACGAAGAATCGCGAGCACGCGGGCGAGCGCGTCGCTCGCCGTCGTCGCCACATCCAGCCCCTGCACCTGCGCGCTGCCCGAGCTCATCGGCATCAATCGGCTGATCAGCGACAGCAGCGTGCTCTTGCCCGCGCCGTTGGGACCGATGATGGCCGTGAAGCGGTTCTCGGGAATCTGCACGGACACGCCATGCAGCACCGTCGTCGCGCCATGGCGCTTGACGAGTTCGCGGGTTGCGATCATGCCTTTCCTCCGCGCATCAACAAGAAGATGAACACCAGTCCTCCGACAAATTCCACCGCCACCGAAATCGCGGAATTGAATCCCATCACACGCTCCAGAATCACCTGCCCGCCGAGCAGCATGATCACGCCCCAGAGCACCACCGCAGGCAGCACCCAGACATGGCGGCGCGTGCCCATCCATTGATAGGCCATGTTCGCCACGAGCAGGCCAAAGAAGGTCACTGGCCCGACCAGCGCGGTCGACAGCGCAACCATCGCGCAGACCACCACCAGTAACTGCAGCACCGCGCGGCGGTAGTCCACGCCCAGATTGATCGCCGCATCGCGCCCGAGCGCGAGCACGTCGAGCACATGGCGCCTATGCCAGAAGAAGACCGCACCGAGCAGCATCAACACCGCCGACGGAGGCAGCAGTGCGGTCTGCACGGTGTTGAAGTTGGCGAACATACGGTCCTGCAGCGAGTTGAACTCGTTCGGGTCGATCATGCGCATCGCAAAACTCGTGAGGCTGCGGAACAGAATGCCCACCACGATGCCGACCAGCAGCATCAAATGCAGGCTGCTCGCATTGCCCGCAAACAGCCAACGCACCAGCCACATGCTGAGCGCCACCATCAGCACCAGCTCGAGAAAAAACTTGTTGACGCCACCCAACGCCACTACGCCCGCCGAAGTGAGCAACAACACCAGCAGCGCCTGCAGGAAGAGATACAGCGCATCCAGCCCCATCACGGCAGGCGTGAGGATGGTGTTGTGCGTCACCGTCTGGAACACCACCGTGGACATGCCGAGCGCCGCCGCCACCAGCGCCATCGACAACAGTTTCGCGCCCCGGTGCTGCAGGATGAACGACCATTCGACCTCGACCGCCACGGTCATGAAGGTGACGACGGAGACCGTGGCCAGCACCAGCAGAATGGCCAACCTGAAGGCTTGCGTGCGCCAGAGGAATTGCAGCGTCGCCATCGCTCAGCCTCCCGCCAGTCGGCGCTGGCGCAGCAGGATGACGAGGAACAGCGCGCTGCCAACCACGCCCATCACCGTGCCGACGGGAATCTCGTAAGGGGCGATCAGCAGACGCCCGAGCAGATCACAGGCCATCGTCAAGCCCGCGCCCAGCACCGCGACCCAGAGCACATTGCGGCGCACGTTGTCGCCCACCACCAGACGCACGATGTTGGGCACGATCAGGCCCACGAACGGAATGCCGCCGACGGTGACCACCACACACGCAGTGACCAGCGCCACCACCAGCAGCCCCTGCCACACCAGCGCGCGGTAGTTCAATCCGAGATTGGTCGCGAACGATTCGCCGAGCCCCACCACCGTGAAACGGTCCGCCGCGAAGCACGCGACGATGGTGACCGCCAGCGACAGCCAGAGCATTTCGTAGCGGCCATCGACGATGGTCGAGAAGTCGCCGTTGGACCATGCGCGCAGCACCTGGATCATGTCGAACTGGTAAGCGACGAAGGTGGTGACGGCCTCGATCACGCCCGCCAGAATCAGGCCGACCAGCGGCACGATCCACGCCGAGCGCAAACGGATACGCGACAGCACCGCCAGAAACAGCGCACTGCCCGCAAGCGCGAACAGCGCCGCCACGCCCATCTTGGCGAGCACCGGCAGTTGCGGCGCGAAGAGCATCGTCACCATCATGCCGAGCGTCGCGGATTCCACCGTACCGACGGTCGACGGCTCGACGAAATGGTTGCGTGCCAGCATCTGCATGAGCAGCCCCGCGACCGCCATCGCCGAGCCCGCGAGCAGCAGCGCGAGCGTGCGCGGAACGCGGCTGAACAAGAGCACCTGCGCGACCAGATCATCGTCGCTGTCGGACCACAGCGTGTCCCACGACACATCGCTCACGCCCACCGCGAGACTCGCCAGCGCCAAAGCAAAAAGGGCCGCGAGGGCCCCGGTCCAGGCGAGCGCATTCACACGCGTCGCAGCCCCATCACATGGCCGGTGCAAACGCATCGGACAGCTGCTTGAGGTTTTCCTTGATCGCAGTAGGGCCCGCGTTGGAGAGCACGTACCAGTTGGTCGCGTTCAGATAGACGACCTGCTTGTTGCGCCAGGCCTTGGTGGCATGCACCAGCTTGTTGTCCAGCAGCTTCTCGGCGGATGCGCCCTCGCGGCCAATCGCCGCATCGCGGTCGAGCACCAGCAGCCAGTCAGGATTGGTTTTGAGCAGGTATTCGAACGACACCGCCTGCCCGTGCTTGGACACTTCGATCTTGTCCTTGACCGGCGTGGCGCCGAAGGTGCTGTAGAGCATGTCGAAGCGCGAGCCGGGGCCGTAGACGCTCATCTTGCCGCCGTTGGTCATCACGAACAGCATCGAGCCCTTGCCGGTCGCCTTGGTCTTCACGTTGGCGATCTCCTGCTCGATGTTCCTGATCTCCAGCTCGCCCTTCTCAGGCACACCGTAGGCCGCCGCAATCGCGCGGATGTTGCGGAAGACCTGCGGCATCTGGTTGCCGTCGCCGATGCTGATATCGAGCACGGGCGCGTATTTGCGCAGCTCTTCCAGCTTGGGCTGGGTGCGCCCGCCCGAGATGATCAGATCAGGCTTGAGCGACTTCACCTTCTCGTAGTCGGGCTCGAACAGGCTGCCGACCTGCGGATACTTCGCCGCATCCGCGTACTGGCCCAGAAACTTCGGCATCGTCACCACGTTCGGCACGCCCTGCACATCGCCGCCGAGCGACTGGATGATGTCGAGCGCGGACAGGTCATACACCAGCACCGTCTTGGGTTTGAGCGGCACGCTCACCTCGCCCGACGCGTCCTTGACCGTCACCTTGGGCGACCGTGCCAGCGCACCGGCACCCGGCATGGCGAGCGCCAGACCAAGGCCCAGCCCGAGCAAAGTGTGACGACGGTTGAAGCGACTGCGAGACATGGACGAAACCTCCTGAACAGCGCATTCAAGCGCCGCAGCTAAATGGGAAACAACGAGTATTTACTGATAATTATTCTCATTCAATGCTAACACCCGGTAGAAACCCGAGGGGAAATGCCAGTTTCCGGTGTGCGGTATTGCGGCATGGCGCTGTGGTGCATGCGTTGAATGCAAATGCCCGCCAACACACGATTTTTATAATCGGTAGCAAACTTCTGCTCTTGCCCACAACGCCCATTTCCGTGTCCCAGCCCACCGACCGCGAACCCGCCACGCCCTCCCCCACTGCAAGCAAACCGACCGGCCTGCACCCGTCGGCCATCACCGGCATCGCGCTGACCGTCGCCGCCACCGCCGCGTTCTCGGTGCTCGATGCGGGATCCAAATACGTGGGCTCGCTGCTGCCGATCTTCATGGCGCTGTGGCTGCGCTACAGCCTGCAGAGTATCTTCACCATCAGCTTCGCCACCAGCCGCTCGGGCACCGCGATCTTCAAGGCCAAGCACTGGCGTTTTCAGCTCATGCGCGGCGTGCTCTTCTGCGTGAGCAACGGCTGCGCGATGATGAGTCTGCGCTATCTGCCGCTCGCGGAATTCACCGCCATCGTCGCGATGACGCCCATCGCCATGACGCTGGTGGCCGCCCTCTGGCTCAAGCAGCCCGTGAGTCGGCTGCGCTGGGGGCTGGTGTTCGTGGGCTTTGCGGGCACGCTGATCATCATCCGCCCGGGCGGCGACAACTTCACGGCGGGCGCGCTGGTCTGGCCGATGCTGCAGTTGCTGGCCAACACCGCCTACCAGATCGTGAGCAGCGAGATGGCGGGCAAGGAGCGCCCCGAGACCACGCAGATCTACACCAGCCTGCTGGCCTTGGCGCTCACCACCGTGATGTTGCCTTGGACCTGGAGCGGCGGCATGACGCCCGCGCTGTGGGTGGGCGCATTCTGCATGGGCCTTGGCAGCGCCGTCGGCCACCTGCTGATGCTCAAGGCGTATGAATACGCGCGGCCCGCGACGATCACGCCGTTTCTCTATAGCCAGATTCCGTTTGCGCTCTGCGCGGGCTGGCTGATGTACGGCCACATCCCCGATCAATGGGCGGTGATCGGCATGGTCACCATCGCGGTGGGCGGCATGTTGAGTGTGTGGCTATCCGTTCGGGAAGGCCGTTGAGTTTCAAGCGCTCAGCTTGCGCAGCTTGAACGCGGCCCAGATCTGCAGCAAGCCGTAGACCAGAGCGCCAATGCCGATCCATATAGCGCCGACCAGCACGCCCGCCACGGGCGCTGCCACCAGCAAGCCACCGAGCACGATGCTGATGACTCCGCCAAGAATCAGCAGCCATTCGTTGTCGATTTCCTTGCGCACGCGCACCGCCCAGACAATGCGCATGACACCCGAAAAAATGAACCAGAAGCCCGTGACTGTCGCGATGGTGGCCGCCATCGACAGCGGATTCATCACGGCCATCACGCCGAACAGGATTGACACGGCGGCGTAGAAAATCATCCAGCCGCGTGACACGCCCGCACCCTTGCCGAATGCGCCGATCAGGCCGACCACACCCTCGGCAATCGCCAGCACACCAATCGCCCAGGTGAGTCCTGCGCCCGCACCCAGTGGATTGACCAGTGCCATCACGCCAAACAGCGCCGAGAAGATGCCAAACAGCAGGATCACCCACCAGCTGCGGCCCACTGTGTCGCGCAGGAAGTTCGAGCCGTTGTTCGGGTTGGATGGGGGGACCATGCTGTGCGCTCCAGAAATCGGGTTGGAATCGTCCGATTATGGAAACGCATGCGCGCACCGTATGTCAGCCAAGACCTACGGTGCGCATCGAATGGGCAATCAGTAGCCCACAGCCTGACCGTCCTTGCGAGGATCGGAGCCAGCGATGTAGTGGTTTCCATCACGCAGAATCAGCTGCGCGCCGCCGAAGGCGAACACGCCATTGCCTTCTTCCACCGTGATCTCGTGGCCGCGCGCGCGCAACTCGGCGGTCACGGCCGCATCGAATGCGGGCTCGACGGCGACCTTCTTGCCGCCGGTGACGCGCCAGCGCGGCGCATCGGCGGCGGCCTGCGGATTCTGGCCGTAGCGCAGCACGCGCAGCGCCATCTGCAGATGGCCTTGCGATTGCATCGGGCCACCCATCACGCCGAACGCCATCTGCGGCGTGCCATCAGCGTTCATCGCGAATGCGGGGATGATGGTGTGCGACGGACGCTTGTTCGGGCCCACCTCGTTGGCATGGCCACTTTGCGTGGTGAAGCTGCAGCCACGGTTCTGCAGGCTGATACCGGTTCCCGGTACCACCACGCCCGAGCCGAAACCCATGTAGTTGGACTGGATGAACGATACCATCATGCCGCTCTCGTCCGCCGCCGCGAGATACACGGTGCCACCGCGCTGGGGTGCGCCGTAGCGCGGGTCGCCCGCGTGCTTGAGGTCGATGCGCTGCGCACGCTCGCGCAGGTAGTCGCGCGAGAGCAGTTCTTCCTGCGGCTTCACGCGCATGTGATCCATGTCCGCGTTGTACTCCTGCAGATCGGCGAGCGCGAGCTTCATCGCCTCGATCTGCAGGTGCACCGTGTCCGCGCTGTCCAGCGGCTGGCCGCCGACGCCCAGTTCGTCGAGCATGCCCAGCGCCATCAGCGCCGCAATGCCCTGGCCGTTCGGCGGAATTTCGTGGATCACCGAATCACCGAAAGGCTGCGACACCGTGCCCACCCAGTCGGCCTTGTGCGCAGCGAGGTCTTCGACCGTCATCACGCCGCCGTTGGCCTTGCAATGGGCGGCCATCGTCTCGGCGAGCTCGCCGCGGTAAAAGGCCTCGCCCTTGGTCTTCGCGATCAACTCGAGCGTGCGCGCATGGGCTTCGCTCCTGAAGATTTCACCGGCGCGCATCGCACGGCCTTCAGGCATGAAACACTCGGCAAAACCGGGCTGCGCGCCGAGCTTCTGCGCGCCCAGTTCCCACAGCGTGGAGATCACCGGCGAGACCGGGAAGCCGTTGCGCGCATAGTCGATGGCTGGTTGCGCCACCTGCTCGAAAGGCAGCTTGCCGAAGCGACGCGACAGTTCCACCCAGGCGGACACCGCGCCCGGCACGGTCACCGCATTCCAGCCCTTTTCGGGAATGCCGCCGAGCCGCTTGAAATACTCGGGCGTCCACGCGGCAGGCGAGCGGCCCGAAGCGTTGAGGCCGTGCAGCTCCTTGCCGTCCCAGAGAATCGCGAACGCATCGCTGCCGATGCCGCAGCCCGAGGGCTCGACCACGGTCAGCGTCATCGCGGCAGCAATGGCAGCGTCCACCGCATTGCCGCCGGCGAGCAGCATGCGCAGACCGGCCTGCGCGGCCAGCGGTTGCGAGCTGCTGACCACGTTGCGGCCGAGCACGGGAGAACGATGGGAAGCGTAGGGCAGCGCCCAGTCCTTGATGGCGGGAGTGGGTGTTGAGGTAGAGGTGGAGTTGGACATGTCGTCGTTTCAATCCAATGTGATGTGGTTGTCCTTGATGACCTTGGCCCAGCGTGCGCTGTCGGCCTTCACCATGGACTGGAATTGCGCGGGCGTGCCAGCCTTCGCGGGCTCTGCGCCCAGCTTGGCGAGCGCGGACGCGACCTCGGGGTTCTGGATCGCCTTGTTGAAGGCGGCGTTGATCTTCGCGACCAGCTCGGGCTTCATGCCCGCAGGTCCGTAGACACCGAACCAGGTCACCGACGAATAGCCCGGCAGGCCCGATTCGGCAATCGTCGGCAGATCAGGCGCGAGCGAGCTGCGCTGCAGGCTGGTTACGGCCAGCGCCTTGAGGCGGCCGCTGGTCACATGCGGCATACCGGTGGGAATCGAGTCGAACAGCAGATGTACCTGCCCCGCCGCCAGATCAGTGATGGACTGCGCCGTGCCCTTGTACGGCACATGCGTGAGCTTCACGCCGGAACGCGCCGCGAACTCCAACGCGTTCAGATGCACGATGGTGCCGTTGCCACTGCTCGCGTAGTTGAGCTTGCCGGGGTTGGCCTTGGCGTAGGCGATCAGCTCCTGCACGTTCTTCACGGGCAGCGACGGCGTCACCAGCAACACGCTGGCCGCATCAGCCACATGGGCGATGGGCGTGAAGTCTTGCTCGACGTGGTAGCTCAGACGAGACATGAGGTGTGGCGAGATGGCATGCGTGCTGCTGGTGGTGAACAGCAGTGTCGCGCCATCGGGCGCGGCCTTCACGGCCTCGGCCGCGCCGATGGTGCCGCCCGCGCCGGGCTTGTTGTCGACAACGAACTGCTGACTCAGGTCCTGCGACACGCGCTGCGCGATCACACGTGAGATCAGGTCGGTCGCGCCGCTTGCAGGAAACGGCACGACGAGGCGCACCGGCTTGCTCGGCCATGCGTCCGTCGCAGTATCTGCGAAGGCTGCAGAAGCGCCAAAACCTGCCATCAACAATGCGCCCAACACGGCGCGACGACCGGCCTGCAGCGCCGGGATCTGTGCTTTGCGAGCAGCAACGGACTGGTTCATGACACCCTCGGAATTGGTTCAAAAAATGGACATCCATCTTATGCGGGTCAGCCCTCACACACCATGAGAGATTCAGCAAATCCAGTTTGCCGATCCGGCAATGCTGCAGAATCCCGGCATTGAATCAGGCAAACCGGAAATCCACCCCATGTCGGCCACCAACCAACTGCAGGACACGGCCCTGCGCTACTTTCTTGAGGTCGCGCGCTGCGGCTCGGTCAGCCTTGCGTCACAGCGTCTGCACGTGGCCATGTCGGCCATCAGCCGCCAGATCGCACACCTGGAGGCGCAGCTCGAAACGCCGCTGTTCGAGCGCCATGCGCGCGGCATGGTGCCCACAGCGGCGGGCGACATCCTCACGCGGCACGCGCGGCGCATCAGCCTCGAAGCCGAGCAGGCGGTCGACGCCATTCACGCGCTCGCCAACCTCAGCGCCGGTGCCGTGCGCATCGCCACCTCCGACGCCTTCGCCAACCAGCTCGTGCCCGCCGTCTGCGCACGCTTTCAGCAGGACTATCCGGGCGTGCGCTTCGAGGTGTTGATGTGCCCCACCGCGCAGGTGCCCGTCAAGGTGCTCGCGGGCGATGCCGACATCGGCCTGTGCTTCAGTCTCGCGCCGGTCAAGAACATCCACGTCGTGCATCGCCAGTCCGCGCCGGTCGTCGCGATTCTTCCGCCTGGCCATGCGCTTGCCCGAAGACGGCAGGTCTCGCTCGCCGAACTCACCCGCTACCCGCTCGCGCTGCCTCCTGCAGAAACGGCAGTGCGTCAGGTCGTCGACATGGCCTGCGCGCGGCAGGAGCTGGCGCTGGAGCCGGTGCTCGTCAGCAACCATGCGCAGACGCTGCTCAAGTATGTGCAGTACAGCGGAGGTGTCAGCGTGTCGAGCGAGGTCAGCGTGCGCCATCTCGTGGCCAGCGGCGAACTGCTCGCCAAGCCGATCTCGGATGCTGGCATGGACTTGCGCGACATCGAGGTGCAGACGCTCGGCGGACGCACGCTGCCCACAGCCACCGAGGCCTATCTGGCGCAACTCATTGCAGGACTGAAGGGCGACAAGGGCTGAGCGCTGTCTTTGCGCTCAGGTCCACCAGTAGCGCAGCATATGAAAGAAGATAGGCGCTGAAAAACAGATCGAGTCGAGGCGATCCAGCATGCCGCCATGGCCCTGGATCAGTTGTCCCCAGTCCTTCACGCCGCGATCACGTTTGATGGCCGACATCACTAGCCCGCCAAAGAAGCCGAACAGGCACGCGACAAACGCGATGATCGCCGCCTGCCAGTGCGTGAACGGCGTCATCCACGCCAACAGCACCCCCAAGCCCGTCGCCAGCGCGATGCCGCCAACCAGCCCTTCAATGGTCTTTGATGGCGAGAGCACGGGCGCGACCTTGTGCTTGCCCAGCAATTTTCCGCAAACGTACTGCAACACATCGGACGCCTGCACCACAAAGATCAGCCACATCGCGGGCCAGATGCGGTCACCGTGAAATCCCTGCAGATCGAGCGTGACCAGCGCGGGCACGAACGAAATGCAGTAGACCGATACCATCAGGCCCCACTGGATCTTGGCGCTGCGCTCGAGAAAATGCTTGGTGTCCTCCTGCTTCAGACCGGCAATCGGCAGCAGCAGAAACACATAAAGCGGAATGAAGATCGAATACATGCCATACCAGTCCACGTAGATCAGAAAGTACTGGTAGGGAATGACGAAATAGAAGGCGATCAGCAGCGAGAAATAATCCCCGCGCCGCGTGGGCAACAGGCTGATGAACTCGCGCAGGGCAAACAGCGAGATCAGCGCGAACAGCACGATGAATGCGCCCTTGCCGAGCACGATGGCGACGGCGATGAGCGTCATCATCACCCACCACGCGTTGATGCGCGAGACGAGGTTGACGATGACCGGCGAAGGCACCGGCCCAGCACGGCGCTTGAGCACCCAGCCGACGGTGGATGCGAAGATCAGGATGGCCGCAAGAATGCCGAACAACAGATAAGTCTGCGATGCGTAAGCTGGAGTCATTGCTGCCCCTCCTTGAGCTTCAGGAGTTCGCTTGCTGCGTACTGCAGGTACTCCGCTTTGGGCATGCCTTCCTTGCGCTCAAGTGGCGCACCGAAGGTCACAGTCGAGAGCAGCGGAATCGGAATCAGCGCGCCCTTGGGCATCACGCGGCGCAGGTTGGTGATCCACACCGGCACGAGTTCGACATCGGGAAACGCCTCCTTCAGATAGAAGAGCCCGCTGCGGAATTCGAGCAGGTCCACATCGTCCTCGAGATTGCGCGTGCCCTCGGGGAAAAAGATGATCGAGAAGCCGTTGGTGAGCGCGTCCTTCACGGGCTGCAGCGGGTCGGACTGGCCCTCGCGATTGCGGTTGATCGTCACGCCGTTGAAGGTGTCCTGAATCAGAAAACGCCGCAAGCCATCCTTGAGCCAGTAATCCGACGCCGCAATCGGCCGCGTATTCTGCCGCATGAAGCGCGGCAGCGACGCCCACAGCAGAATGAAGTCGATGTGGCTGTTGTGGTTCGCAAAATAGATGCGTTGCTCGGTCGATGGCTTGCTGCCGTACCAGATGCTGCGCGCACCCGTCAGCAGGCGTGCGCTGCTGCGCGTGAGAAACGCGACGCCGCGCCCCAGGGTTCGCAGGATGACGTTGTTGCTCGCACTCATCAATGAGGTCCAATCACAGGCAAATCCAGTTCCGAATCCAACTTCAATTTCGATCCTCGGTTTCAGAGCGACGGGGTAGTGCAGACGATCACCATCGCGACCATCAGCGCGTATTGCAGCACAAGCAATCCGATCTGCAGCTTGAACAGGCGCAGACACCCTTCAAAGCGCAGAGCCCAGTCGCGACGCGCCTTGGATGACGGCATAAGACCGAAGTGCACGAGGCTGTCGTCAAGCATCTGCGTAGCACCGCGCTCGCTGGTGCCGGAGTCGATCATGCGCGCCACATGCTCAAGAAGATCGGCATCGAACTTCACACGCACCGCGACATAGTGCTGCAGCGCGATCAACAGCATCGCCAGCGCCACCAGCACCCAGCAGGTGATGAACTGGCCATTGCGCACAATCCAAACCAGCAGCGTGAAGGCGAACGCAAGATAGGCGGACCTGAGCACCGAATCCGCATGTCGCAAGAGACGTGCAAGCACATGAAGATGCATCGTCATCGCACGCCTTCCTGAGTCTTCTGATTCAACACAGCCACGCGCTGCAGCTGCGCTATCTGCTCGGCCCGCAGCACGACCCAAGGCCTTGCCTGCTGAATGAGCTTCACCGCGGTATCCACCGAATCGACCCGCCCCGTCGTGATCAACCATGCGCACAGCACAGCCGCGCTGCGCGAGTAGCCGAGTGCGCAGAACACCAGCAGCTTGCGCGGTCGATGCGCTGCGATCAAGGCATCGAGCCGTTCAGCCCCCGACACCAGTTGCTCGGCAGACAGTGTCACCATGTCCAGCGACAGATGCTGCGCATAAGCCGCAGGGTGATGCGTCACCGGTAACTCTGCAGCGCAGTCAAACAGCGCATCGTAGGCCGCCGCATCGCGTGCCGATGGAATGCGCCCGAGATGCACACTCATGTCCTGCCATTCGCCAACGCGCGAGTCCTCAGCATGCGCGCGCGTCCATGCGCGGCTGTTGATCCACGCTCCCACGAAATACGGCGCGAACAGCAGCACGCTGGCAACCGCCATCGCGCCATCCTCCTGTTTCTGGAAGCAATGCGGCCGCACCAGCAAATAGGCCAGTGCAACCAGCAGCAGGCTCACGGCTGGATAGAGCAGCCACAGCCAGCCGCCACCGCATGTGAATGCCGCAGCAGTGAGCAGCACGCTGGCCAGCAGATACCAACCACCGAGCTTCACATGCCACGCCGTCCGCACCCGCATCGCGTCCTTCTCGAACGGTGACTTCACCGAGAGCGGATACAGCCACATGCACAGCGCGCCAACGAGCAGACCCGTGGGCAAATCGATGAAATGGTGCTGCCATGTGGTGAGCACCGACAGCCCGATCAGTGCGCACCATAGATGTACCAGCCACACCCAGCCCGCGCTCACATGTCGGCGGTAGAAATCCCACAAGATGATGAGCAGTACGATGTGCAGCGAGGGGGCTTGATTGAACGGCTTGTCGAAGCCCATGAGCACGTCAAACCACAGCCCGAAGAAGCCCTCAAGCGGCGGGCGTTCGAAGCTGAACTTGAGTGGAAACAGCACAAAGCAGGCAATCGATATCACCTGTGCAGTGAACAGCCGCAGCGCCTGCTGGCGCAGCTCGAAACGGCTCCAGCACAGCAGCAACGACAGGCCGTAGAACAGGTCGATGGACCAGTAGGGAACAATCGTCCACGGCCACAGTGGGATGTGTTTTTCCCACGCGAACACGATGGCGCGCACATCCGCAAGACCCGACGCGTACTGGTTCGCAAAGCCGTAGGTCAGAAAGAAAAACGGCGCAAGACACAGCAGATACAGCACGCCACGCTTCCACACGCCGGGCTCTCTGGTGATCGGTTCGCGCATCGCCGTCACAGCTTCTGCGCCACCGCGACGGTGAAGATGCCGAACTCGTCGATGCACTGATCGACCTTGCGAAAGCCCGCCTGTTCGACCAGCGCGTCCATCTCCGCTTGCGAGCGCATGCGCATCACCCAGGCGTCGCCCTGGCGGTGCGAGGTAAGCGCCCGCGCGATGAACTCCTGTTGCGGATGCCAGATCTGGCAGGTGTAGACCAGATAGCCGCCCTGCTCCACCGCCTGCTGCAACCCCGTGAGCGAACGACGCAGCAGATCGTTGTCGTTGAACAGTTCATAGAGACCCGACACCACGGCGAGCGTAACCCGGGGATCAATACTGGCGAGCGATTCGGTATTGAACGCATCGCCGTGCACGAACTGCGCGATGTCAGTGAGGCCGCGCTCGGCGATCAGCTTCTGCCCCGCCGCGACGTTGATGTCGCTGTAGTCGCGCAGCAAAATCGACGCGGGCCGCTGCGCGAACGAGGCCACCGCATCCAGGATGTAGCGGCCGTGACCCGAGGCGATGTCGAGCATGCGCAGCGGCTTGCCCTGTTCAGCGAGTCGCTTTGCATATTTCTGCAGCAGCCGCTCGATCAGCGTCTTGCGCACGCGAATGCCGCGCCAACCGATGGCGTTGAGGTACTGTTTGTCCATCAGCCTGCCGAGAAATCCCCTGCTCTCAGGCTGGTTGCGGTAGACGAAATCGAGCGTGCTGCCCGAGTCATAACCCGTGTCCTCGCCGATCTTGAGGCCCGCAGAAAAGCGGCTGCCGAATTTGAGATTGCCCTTGGCCATCTTCCAGTAACGGTCGCGCAGCGAGCCAGTGGGCAACGGCGTGCTGAGCTCCTCGGCCAGCGCGCAACCCGAGCCGATGCGGTCGGCATTAAGCACATCGGGCGCCACATAGGGCACAGAAAAACACTGCGTGATGAAGCGCTGGATCTTGCGCACCGCAATCGCGCGGTCCTTCTCGCCGAGCGTGTCGTGATAGAAACCAGGCAGCGTGTGAAATTCCTTGAGCGGATGCGGCAGTCGCTGATAGAACGCGAACTGCGGCTTGCGCTGCACCACGAAATCCGAGCCCGAGGACAGCACCTGCGTGGGCACGTGAATGTCCTGTGAACTCGCGACGATGCGGTCCGACGCCTCATACAGGCCGAGCAACATGCGCACCGAAATCGCGCGCGCGATCTGCGGATCGGTGTCGTAAGCAGCGGCGCGTTCTTTGTCGTGCGTGAGCATGCCGGACTTCACGTAGCTCGTGATGAAGAAGTTGCCACGCAGCTTGTGCATCAGCGTGAGCCCGGGCCGGGCAAACGGCACATAGAGCTTGATGTCAAACGCGGGCGATGCCAGGCACAGCGCGCGGATCTTGGGCGCATAGTCATGCACCCACGTGGCGGCCAGCACCGCGCCCACACTCTGCGCGACGATGGCCATGTTCTCGATGGGCACGCCGAACGCATGCTGCAGATGTCGGGTGAAATGCTCTATGTCCTCCACGCAAGCAGAGAATGACGGAGCATCGCCGCGCTCGCCGGGCGATTGCCCATGCCCGCGTGCATCCCATGCATAGACATCGAAGTCCGGCAGATCGAGCTCGTCCACCAGATGCGCCATACGCCCCGAATGCTCGTGTCCCCGATGGAACAGCAGCACCGCCTTCTTCTCTGCTCCGGGCGCGCTGGCCTGCCAGCGCTGGAAGAACAACTCCGTTCCGTCATGACTCACAAACCGATGTTGGCTATTGACTCTCATGCACCCTCCCGTGTGGATGTACCAGAAACCCGATGATGATTTTGAAGATGTCCGCGTATTCAGCGTGCTGTCCGCGCCGTAACAATGCCGTTTCTGATCCGATTGAAGATGGTTCGCAGCAGCAGTCCGGCGACGACGGCCAGCAGCACGCTGCAGATGTGGGAGAGCCATTGCGGTGTCGCGCCGAGCGAAGGTGCCGCCACCAGTACCACGGCGATCAGGCCGAACGCGAACGCCCGGTCGCTCTTGCCCATGGGGCCGTCATAGCGGCGCTCGGTGCCCACCAGCGGCGCCATCACGCCGGCGTATTCGCTGAGGCCGGCCAAAAACACGACCGCGAACAGCAGCCACGGATCGATGGCCGCAAAGGCGACGAAACAGGCGTAGAGCGCGGTGTCAGACACCACATCGCAGAGTTCGTTGTAGTACGCGCCGAGTGTCGACTGCTGGCCAAATTCGCGCGCGAGCATGCCGTCGATGGCATTGAAGGCCATGCGCACCAGCATCCAAGCCGGGAATAGCAGAAGCCACGCAGTAGCGGTGCCGCTGCGGTGATGAAAGAAGTACAGAAACCCTGCGAGACACACCGAGACGAGCATCGCCGTCAGCGTGACCTGATTGGCCGTGACCCCTGCGCGATGCAGGCCGGTCACGAGCGGTCTCAGAAGGTTTTGAAATGCAGGCTTCAGTTGATAGATCGATGGCATGTGAATGCGGTGATTCGTTCAGGTCATCCAACCCGTTCGCCGCATTCTACGCACGCCGCGCGCCGCGCCTTCTTCGCGTTTGCGCGCATGCCGGAGCCCCCACTCTGACACTCCAGCATCGCGCGCAAAAACTGCATCAGAGCCCATTGCGTTCGCGAAACTCGCGCGCCTTGCCAAAGTGCCCGTTGCCGATGAACGGCACTGGCGGGCGCAGCGCCGACAGCGGCGACGGGTGATTGCTCATCAGCACCAGATGCCCGCGATCCTGCGGAATGAAGGCGCGCTTGGATTGCGCATGGTTGCCCCACAACATGAAGACCACCGGCTTGTCGCCCTCGGCCACGTGCTTGATGACCGCATCGGTCAGCAGCTCCCAGCCCTTACCCGAGTGGCTGGCCGCCTGGCCTTCTTCGACCGTGAGGCAGGTATTGAGCAGCAGCACGCCGTGCGTTGCCCACTTCACCAGACTGCCGCCCGGATCAGGGAATGACGGAAACGGTGTACCCAGATCGCGCAGCATTTCCTTGAAGATGTTCTGCAATGACGGCGGCACACGCACGCCCGGCGCCACCGAAAACGCAAGGCCTTCTGCCTGCCCGCGACCATGATAGGGATCCTGTCCGAGGATCACCACGCGTACACCTTCAGGAGGTGTGAGCTCGAGTGCACGCAGCGGCTTGGGCGGAAAGATCACCGCCCCCGCATCGAGCCGCGATTGCAGGTGGGCAAGCAGCGATTGCCCCTTGGCGCTCGCGAAGAAGTCATCGACCAAGGGCGCCCATCCGGCGGCCACGGGCCAGTCGGATGGCACCGCACTGGCCAATTGGGTGATGGAGGGATCGGGGGCGTTAAAGAGTGCGTCTGGCGTGCTCATGAAGCGGCAAATCGTCCGGTTGCGCTGCCCTGCAGCGTGAGCCGCAAGGATACCGGATGAATGTGCGCCTCAATGTCGCAGCAGATGCCTTCTGCGCAACGCGGCCAGCGACAGCATCAGTGCCGCGCCCATCAGTCCCCACAGATTCCACAGCGGAACCGCAACACTTCCACCGGAACTGGTGACCACCACCATCACGCCGCCCGGGTCCTTGATCGTGCCGTTGGCCAGCAGGTCATCATCACCCTCCGCGCCATCGATGAGCGAGAGCGTGTAGCTGTTGCCCGTCACGCTGAAGCCCCCGAACGCATACCAGTGCGGAGCGGTGTTCGACGGCGTGGGGCCATATTTCCAGTACTGTGCGCCTGCGGGAATCGCCTGCGCGAGCGTGACCGTCAGTTGCGCAGCCGCGCCCGGCGCACAACCAGTCGCCGACACATTGAGCAAGCCGAACGGATATGCAGCAGCGCCCTGCGGAGGAGGCACCGGCGCGCTTGTCACCGGCTGGAATCCCGACACCGGTTGCAGCACGCAGCTTGTCGCCGAGCCCCCTGCACCGGCGAGCGCGACGGTCGCGCTGCCAATCGCTGCGCCACCTGTCGTCGGCACCGATACCACCACACCGTTTGATCCAGCGGTCGGCACGGCAAAGCTTACGCTGTTGGAAGCAGGACCTGTGGTGGTTGATGTCGTAGCCGCAACAATGCAGCTGTAGGTCGCACCGGCCGTCAACCCCGCCACCGTGATGGGCGATGCGACCGCACCGCCCGTGAGCGCCGCGCCACCACCCTGTGGCGTGCATTGCGCGGTGTAACCCGTCACCGTCTGCACGGGAACGCTCGCCACGGGCGTGAACGACAACACCGCACTCGCTCCCTGCACAAAATAGTTGACGATGGTCGGTGCGCCCAGTTGCGCCGCCGGGGCGCCGCTGTTGATACTGACCGCATCCACGCCGAAGAAAAGGCTCTGGCGGTTGTCGACTTCGGCAATGCGCAGTCGAACCGTCTGACCTGCGTAGCTGGACATGTCAAGCGTCACAGTCTGGTAGCCACTGCCTTGGACTGGATACGTCGGCGTCGCGCCCGACGCGGGCCACTGGAACACATTGGCCAGCACGCCGGAGCCCACATCGTCGAGCGTCGCTGCGGGCTTCATCACATCGATGCGCGCCTGCTGGTTAGGGGTGGCGAGCGTGTAGTCTAGCGTGGCGGGCGCTGCGGCCAGGCTGCTCGCGCTTTGCACATAGACCTGCGCGGTCAGCGTGGCGGGATAGCCGGCGGGGATGGCGATATCCTGGTACAGCACGTGACTGCCGGGGCCGGGCTGGTCGCTCATCGCGGCGAATGTGCCTTGCGGCGACGCAGCCACTGTGACCGGCGTGACCGCGCTCTTGTTGCCCTGCTGCGCCAGAAAGCCGCCGCGGGAGCCGCTCTGCATGAACGTCTGCCAACCCGCAAACGTGGCGGAGCCGACCCCGCCATTCGATTCGAAACCACCGTTGGCGACCAGTTCCGTAGCGTGCCCGGTGCTCGCGACCGCAAGCGCCAGCCATAGCGCCGCGCCCAATGTCCGTCGTAGGCTTTTCATGGCTCGTGTTCCCTGCGGCGGGCCGCTCAGCGTTCGTAGACGGTATCGGTCGGGGTGCTGGGAATAGTGTTGCCTTCAAATCGATTGTTGTTGAAGGAAATGATCTTGCCGGTGCTCACCGTGTCGTCATCCTTCAGAAGGCTGAACGCCTGGTAACTGCCAGAAATGGTGGAGTTGGAGAGGTAGACCGTGCTGGCATCGTCCTTCACGTGGACGGCGGCACTGCTGTCCGTGGTCCCCGAATTCACGTTGTAGATCGAGGTGTTCTGCACAAACACCTTGGTCGCCGCACCGACTTCGAGAAGAATGCCTGCCTTGGCCGCTGTCTGAATCTTCACGTTCTCGATGAACACCTGGTCCGCCTTCAATATCCGGATCGCGATCGGTCCGATGGTCGTGCCGCTGCCTGTCAGCGTAAGGTTGCGGAGTACCACCGTGCCACCTGTCGGCAGATTGATGTTGATACCGTTCGTGCCCGAGAAAAGGATGCTGCCGATCGCGCCCGTGCTGCCGTCGAGAATGATGGGCTTGACGATGGTGACTGTGCCGAAACCGCCTGGATCGAGTACATCGATTTCACCACCAGAGGCAGTCTTGGAGATCGCGCCGGCAAAGGTCTTGCAGGGGGCCGTGCGACTGCATGGATTGACATCGTCCCCCACTCCGGAGACCCATGTGCGCGTCGCCTGCGCATGCGCCGAAGTCGACAAAAGCATCGACAGAAAAACAAAGAGCAGGAGCACGAACACCGTCATGCATTTGCGTTGAACCAAATCCGCGATCCCCGTCGTATCCATCATTGCGTGTCTCCCTGTTACATGCTTTTGCATTCGGCGGGAGTATCGCGCTCAGTCGAGCATCGCATGATGGAAAATTTCTATACCCCTCTTGTTATCGATTGACGAAAATCTCACTGCTTCAATCGAAATTGCTTCATTGAATACAAAAAGAACGGCACGGAGAGCGCCGTTCTGGTTCTTGTGGGCATCTGAATCGTGCGCGTCTTGCGAATCAGGCGAACAGCTTGGCCAGCGCTTGGCCGGGCTCGTCCGCACGCATGAATGCTTCACCGACGAGGAACGCATTCACGCCTGCATCGCGCATGGTCTTCACATCCTCGGTGCTGAGAATGCCCGATTCGGTCACCAACAGTTTGTCCGCGGGCACGCGTTTCTGCAGGTCGAGCGTGGTCTGCAGGCTCACCTCAAACGTGCGCAGATTGCGGTTGTTGATGCCGAGCAGCGGCGTCTTGAGCTTGAGTGCGCGGTCGAGTTCCTCGCCGTCGTGCACTTCGACCAGCACGGCCATGTCGAGGCTGCGGGCGATGTTTTCCATCTCCACCATCTGTACGTCGTCGAGGCAGGCGGCGATCAGCAGCACGGCATCGGCACCCATCGCGCGCGATTCGTAGATCTGGTAAGGATCGATCATGAAATCCTTGCGCAGCACCGGCAGGCCGCAACTGGCACGTGCCTGCTTCAGAAAGTCGGGCTGGCCCTGGAAGAACTGGCGATCAGTGAGCACCGACAGACACGCCGCGCTCACCTTGCCATTGCCCTCTGCGTAGCTCTGTGCAATGTCGGCGGGAACGAAGTCCTCACGGATCACACCCTTGCTCGGGCTGGCCTTCTTCACTTCGGCAATCACCGCCGCCTGGTTCTTCGCGATCTTGGCTTTCAACGCGCCGACGAAATCGCGGGTGAGCACGCGGCTTTCCGCGTCACGGCGCATATCTTCGAACGACATGCGCTCCTTGGCTGCTGCGACTTCTGCGACCTTGACGTCGCAGATCTGCTTCAAAATATCTGACATATGTTTCTCTCCGCGTGCCGCTTCAGGCCGCAAACTTCTGCGTGAATTTCACCAGCTCTTCGAGCTTCTTGAGCGCCGCACCGTTGTCCAGCGCTGCCCGAGCTTTCTTGATGCCGTCTTCAATCGACGATGCCACGTTGGCGGCATAGAGCGCTGCGCCCGCGTTCAGGCACACGATGTCGCGCGCGGGGCCTTCGTCGCCCTTGAGCACGCCCGTCAACATGGCCTTGGATTCTTCCGGCGTCTCCACGCGGAACGCGCGGGTGCCGACCATGCGCAGGCCAAAGTCTTCAGGATGGACTTCGTATTCGCGCACCACGCCGTCCTTGAGTTCACCGACCAGCGTGCCTGCGCCGAGGCTGATCTCGTCGAGCCCGTCGCGGCCGTAGACCACCAGCGCGTGCTCCGCCCCGAGGCGCTGCAACGCGCGCACCTGGATGCCGACCAGATCCTCGTGGAACACACCCATGAGGATGTTGGGCGCGCTTGCGGGATTGGTGAGCGGGCCGAGGATGTTGAAGATGGTGCGCACACCAAGTTCCTTGCGCACCGGCGCGACGTTCTTCATCGCGGGGTGGTGGTTGGGCGCGAACATGAAGCCGATGCCGACATCGGCGATGCTCTGCGCGATCTGCTCGGGCTTCAGATTGATGTTGACGCCGAGCGCTTCCATCACATCCGCGCTGCCCGACTTGCTGCTCACGCTGCGCCCGCCGTGCTTGCTGACTTTGCCGCCGGCCGCCGCAATCACGAAGGTCGAGCAGGTGGAGATGTTGAAGGTGTTCGCACCGTCGCCACCTGTGCCGACGATGTCGACCAGGTTCTGCTTGCTCGCGACGTTGACCTTGTTGGAGAACTCGCGCATGACTTCGGCCGCAGCCGAGATCTCGCCGATGGTTTCCTTCTTCACGCGCAGGCCGGTGATGATGGACGCGGTCATCACGGGCGACATCTCACCACGCATGATCATGCGCATCAGATGCAGCATTTCGTCGTGGAAAATTTCGCGGTGTTCGATGGTGCGCTGCAGCGCTTCCTGAGGTGTGATAGACATGAGTTTTCCCTCGTTCCCTGTTCAGCGTTGTTCAAGAAAATTGCGCAGCATCGCGTGACCATGCTCGGTCAGAATGCTCTCGGGGTGGAACTGCACGCCTTCCACAGCCAGCGTCTTGTGGCGCACACCCTGAATCTCGCCGTCCTCGCTGGTCGCGGTGACTTCAAGCACATCGGGGCAGGTCTTCCTGTCGATGACCAGCGAGTGATAACGGTTAACCGTGAACTCCTTGGGCAGATCGGCGAACACGCCCTTCTGGTCCGTGGAGATCACACTGGTCTTGCCATGCATCTGTTGCACCGCGCGGATGATGTCGCCACCAAACGCCGCACCAATTGCCTGATGGCCGAGGCACACGCCCAGCACCGGCAGCTTGCCCGCAAAGTGCTTGATGGCAGCCACCGAAATGCCCGCCTCGTTGGGCGAACAAGGGCCCGGCGAAATCACGATGCGCGTGATACCTTCGCGCAGGGCGATAGCCTTTACCTCGTCCATGGTCGCCTCGTCGTTGCGCACCACATGCACCTCGGCACCGAGTTCGGCCAAGTACTGCACGATGTTGTAGGTGAAGCTGTCGTAATTGTCGACCATCAGCAGCTTGATCTTTTCAGTCATGACGCTGCACTCCCTTGTGTGTTGCGGGGCTCAAGGCCCTCGGCGCGCATGCGCGCCAGTTCTTCATGTTCGTAGTCGATGTAGCAGGTGATCATCGCGCGGTAAATGCGCTCGATGAGGTCGGCGTTTCCGCCCTCGCGTTCGGCCTTGGGACGCACGCGTTCGATGATGGCGTCAATACGGTCCTGGTCGAACACCAGGTTCTCGTCGTTCTTCACCTTGGCCGCCTGCGTCATATAGCCGCTGCGCTCCACAAGCAGTGGCACGAGGAGATCGTCAAGAGCGTTCACGCCCGCACGAACATCCGTCATGGATTCGCAGCTCTTCACCTTGTCAATTGCCCGGGCCGTCATCACTCAAGTCCTTCTTCCACCAACTCGGAGGCACGCAAGAGCGCGCGCGCCTTGTGCTCCGTCTCTTTCCATTCCAGTTCGGGTACCGAATCGGCTACCACGCCCGCGGCAGCCTGCACGTAGAGCATGCCGTCCTTGACGATGGCGGTGCGGATCGCGATCGCCAGGTCCATGTCGCCCGCGTAGCTCAGATAGCCGCAGGCGCCGCCGTAGACGCCGCGCTTGGTGGGCTCGAGTTGGTCGATGACTTCCATCGCGTGCACCTTGGGCGCTCCAGTCAGCGTGCCTGCAGGGAACGTGGCCTTGAGCACGTCCATGCTGGTCATGCCGTCGTTGAGGATGCCTTCGACATTGCTCACGATGTGCATCACATGGCTGTAGCGCTCGACCGCGAAGGCCTCGGTCACCTTGACGGTTCCGGTCTTGGCGATGCGGCCAATGTCGTTGCGCGCGAGGTCGATGAGCATCACGTGCTCGGCGCGTTCCTTGGGGTCGTTGATCAGTTCGTGCTCGGTGGCCTTGTCAGCCTCGGGCGTGGCGCCGCGCGGGCGGGTGCCCGCGAGCGGACGGATCGTGATCTTGTGGCCTTCGGGCACAGCTTCGTGGCGCACCAGGATTTCGGGGCTTGCGCCCACCACCTGGAAGTCGCCGAAGTTGTAGTAGTACATGTACGGCGAAGGGTTCAACGAACGCAGCGCGCGGTACAGGGAGAGTGGGCTTTCGGTGTAGCGCTTGTGGATGCGCTGGCCGACCTGCACCTGCATGAAATCACCGGCCGCGATCAGCTCCTTGGCCTCGCCCACGGCCTTCAGGTAATCGGCCTTGGAGAAGCTGCGCTCGGCGGGATGGTTCTCTGTGGCCCGCACGACCGGCGCGCTCACCGAGTACTTGAGCTGTTCCTTCAATTCGCGCAGACGCTTCTTGCCCTTGGAGTAGGCCTCGGACTGCGACGGATCGGCGTAGACGATGAGGTAGAGCTTGCCCGACAAGTTGTCGATGACGGCGACTTCCTCGCACTGCAGCAGCAGGATGTCGGGGCAGCCGAGTGTGTCGGGTGGGCAGGAGTTCTCCAGTTTCTTCTCGATGTAGCGCACCGCGTCGTAACCAAAATAGCCCGCAAGGCCCCCGCAGAAACGCGGCAAACCCGCGCTCAGCGCGACCTTGAAGCGCTTCTGGTACGCGGCGATGAAGTCGAGCGGATTGCCCGCAGCGGTCTCGACGACCTGACCGTCGGTGACGACCTCGGTCTTCGCCGCAGCGCCGAAGCCGCTCGCGCGCAGCAGCGTGCGCGCTGGCAGGCCGATGAAGCTGTAGCGGCCAAAGCGCTCGCCGCCGACCACGGATTCGAGCAGAAAGCTGTTCGTGCCATCGCCACGCGCGTGGGAGAGTTTGAGGTAGAGAGACAGCGGCGTTTCGAGATCCGCAAAGGCTTCGGCGATCAGCGGAATGCGGTTGAAGCCTTCCGAGGCCAGACTTTTGAATTCAAGTTCTGTAATCACAGGTGAGTTCCCAGCTCTGCAACACATGCGGCACACGCCTTCGATCTGGCGGCCAGTGGGTGTGTTGCGGATTCATTCAATTTCCGCTTCCTCGTGCGGGAAGCGACGGGTGCACGCTGGGTGTGCCCCAGGTGCTTCACGACATCGATGACGCAGGCTTACGCCAGGGCCAAGCTCCCCGGTCTCCTGAACCTGCAATTGCGATGCGATGAATGAACATAGACCGTCAGTGTAGCAAGACTCGATGACATTCCAGCGCTACGCGCGCCACAACCCCAACCGAATGCATGAAAAACCGCGCGAAAACCCTGTGGCTGCTCTGTGCAATTTGTCTCAAACTGGAATGGCAAAAAGCACGGTCGTTCTATTAATAGGGAGACAAACGATGATTTCATCCACCCGTCGTGCGCTGGTTCTCGCGCCGCTTGCATGCACGCTGGCCCCGATGACTGCAACCGTCGCGCACGCAGCTTCCGCGATGGAGGTCGGCGGCGTCACGTTCGCGGCCACCCAGCAGGTGCAACAAAGCACGTTGCAGCTCAATGGCGCGGGTGTGCGCTACAAGGCCGTATTCAAAGTCTACGCCGCCGGCCTGTACCTTGAAAAACCGGCGCACACACCCGCCGAAGTGTTCTCGCTGTCCGGCCCCAAGCGCCTGGTGGTGAGCATGCTGCGCGAGATCGACTCCTCCGAGCTCGGCAAGCTGTTCTCGCGCGGCATGGAGGACAACATGGACAAGGCCGCCTTCTCCAAGCTGGTGCCGGGCGTACTGCGCATGAGCCAGATATTCTCGGAGCACAAGAAGCTGCAGGCTGGCGATGTCTTCATGGTCGACTGGGTGCCAGGCACGGGCACCATCATCACCGTGCGCGGCCAGCAGCAGGGCGAGCCGTTCAAGGAGCCCGAGTTCTTCAACGCGCTGCTCGGTATCTGGCTCGGGCCGCAACCGGCTGACTGGAAGCTCAAGGATGGGCTTCTGGGCAAGAAAGCCTGAACCGATGCGCCCAAGAAAGCGGATTGCTGACACAAATTGACAAAAAATCACCTGTGATCTTTGGCGTCATGGAGAATGCCCCAAAATCCATAGCAAAAACCAGCCAAAGCACTTGAAATGAGTGTCAATCCGACCTTCAAAATCACCACTTAAATAGGGTCCTGTAGTCAAAAAACATCAACTCCTCGGCATGGCGGGTTTTTCAATTTGCGTTTACTGTTAGAAACTATTACCAATTTGAGAGTGTTCGACTCTCATTGCATGCCCGGAAGGATTACTTGATGAGACTCGCCAACGCCAAGGTCGGTGTGCGCCTGGGCTTTGCCTTCAGCCTGATTCTGTTCATCACCCTCGTCATCGCCGGTATCGGCGTGTGGCGTCTACAGGAACTCGCTGACACCACCCGTCAACTCACCACGACAGACAACGACCGTCTGCGCGCCGCAGTGAAGTGGCACAACGCGGTCGAGCAGAACTGGCTGCGCACGCAGACCGCGCTGCTCGACACCGACATCGGCAACCTCAAGAGCTGGCGCGAAGAAATCCGCAAGACCATGGAAGAGGCCGACGCCGCGCGCAAGGCCATCACCGAACTGATCTCGGCCGGAGAAGGCGTAGGCCTGCTCAAGGAAATCGAAGCCGCCCGCGAAGCCTATCGGAAGCCGCGAGAAGTGCTGCTCGAACGCCGCAACGCGGGCGAGGACGTGACGCACCAACTCGAAAGCAACCTCAAGCCCGCAGCCGACGCCTACATCAGCGCCATCGCCCGGATGGAGGAGCGCCAGTCCATGCTCTACGAGCAGACCCGTCACGAAGCCGACCAGAAGGCAGCACAGGGCCGTGTGATTCTGATCGCAGGCTCCATCGTGGCGCTGCTGCTGGGCGTCGTGCTGTCGTATCTGCTGACACGTTCGATCACCGGGCCGCTGCAGTTGGCCGCACAGCGCGCAGGCCAGATCGCGGAAGGCGACCTCACCCAACCCATCATTGCCGACGGCAAGGACGAAGCAGCCCGCCTGCTGCAAGCGCTGCAGCACATGCAGAACAACCTCTCGCAGCTCGTCTCAGGCGTCCGCGCCAATGCCGAGAGCGTGGCAATTGCCAGCGCCGAAATCTCGCAAGGCAACAACAACCTGTCTTCACGCACGGAGCAGCAGGCAAGCGCGCTCGAAGAAACCGCAGCATCCATGGAAGAGCTCGGCTCCACCGTGCGCCAGAATGCCGACAACGCGCGCCAGGCCAATCACCTGGCGATGAACGCCAGCTCGGTGGCCATACAGGGCGGCAACGTGGTGGCCGAAGTGGTCGACACGATGAAGGGCATCAACGACTCCAGCCGCAAGATCGCCGACATCATCGGCGTGATCGACGGCATCGCCTTCCAGACCAACATCCTCGCGCTCAACGCTGCCGTCGAAGCGGCACGTGCCGGGGAGCAGGGTCGCGGATTCGCGGTGGTTGCTGGCGAAGTACGCATCCTCGCACAGCGCAGCGCCGAAGCGGCCAAGGAAATCAAGTCGCTCATCAATGCCAGTGTGCAGCGCGTCGAACAGGGCACGCATCTGGTCGACAAGGCAGGTGAGACCATGACCGAAGTGGTCAACGCCATCCGCCGCGTCACCGACATCATGGGCGAAATCAGCGCCGCCAGCAGCGAGCAGAGCGCCGGCGTGAGCCAGGTCGGAGAGGCGATCACCCAGATGGACCACGCCACGCAGCAGAATGCCGCGCTGGTCGAGGAAAGCGCCGCTGCGGCAGACAGCCTCAAGACCCAGGCCGCGCAACTCGTGCAAGCCGTGGCCGTGTTCCGCGTCTCGCAGGAACATGAACACGCTCACGCTCTGCCGCAACGCAAATCCGCAGCGCTGGGCTCTGAGCAACGCGCTCAGACCGTGCGCACCGCGTCGGTCACGCATAGCGCCCCACACACGCTCGGCCAGCGCAACTACACCGGTGCGCCGTCCAGCGTGGCCACATCGGTTCAGCGCATCAAGGAGCGCAATGCCGCCGACCATCACGATCAGTGGGAGAGCTTCTGATCGGTTTGTAGCGCCTTTGACGCGCTTAGAAACGCAAAACGGCGGCCTTGGGCCGCCGTTGTTGTTTCAATCGCATGAATCCAATCAGGTCGCGCTCAATTCCACCAACGAATCCACGAATGCATCCGCGTTCACCGCGCGGATCGGTTCGCCGTGGTTGTAGCCGTAGGTCACCAGCACCACGGGGCACCCTGCGCCGCGCGCCGCCTGCGCGTCGTTGCTGGAGTCGCCCACCATCAGCGTCTTGGCGGGCTGCGTTCCCAGCGCCTCGCAAGTCTTCACCAACGGCATCGGATCGGGTTTCTTGCGCTCGAACGCGTCACCGCCGAAAACATGGCTGAAATAGGAATGCAGCCCTTTGGCCTTGAGCAGATCGTGTGCAAAGGCCGTGGGCTTGTTGGTGAGGCAGGCCATGGGATAGCCCGCCTTCGCCAGCACCGCGATGCCTTCGGCCACCCCGGGGTAGAGCGTGGAGAACTGTCCGTTGATACGTTCGTAATGCCACTGATAGCGGTCCCAGGCCTCGGGCATGAGACGCAGGGCAGTAGCCTCCACATTCGGCTCGCCCGCCTCGCTCAGCACATGGGTGAGCACCGAGTGCAGCAGGTGCTCAGAGCCCTTGCCGACCATGTGCTCGATGTGGCTGGCGTCGAGCGGCGGCAGCCTCAGGTCAGCCAGCATGCCATCGATGGCCTTGGCGAAGTCTCCCAGCGTATCGACCATGGTCCCATCGAGGTCAATCATCACGGCCACGCAAGAGCGCAACAGTTGGGGAGCGGAAGCGACATCCATAACTCAAACCTTTCAAATGTTCAGCAGCGAATATTGGTGACAATCTGAATCTGACAGATGTCAGGAAACCTCCAATTGTCCGTGCTGTCCGACACCTCAAGCGCCGGGAGCCGTACAAAAATGCGTGGTTTCAGCTCTTATGCTGGATCCAACCGGCTCACGCGGGCGCCCGGGTTTTTTCTTCCGGCTCGTCGATGCCGACATTTTTCCAGGAGGTTTCACCATGCGTTTTTCGCTCTCTTCTTCGGCCGCGCTGCGCGCCATTCCAGTGGCTCTGCTGATGTGCCTCGCGACCGTTGGCGCACAGGCCGCCAAGCCCCAAGCCGCACAAGGCGAGGCAGGCTGCTCGTCGCAGAACCCGCAGATCTGCCAGCGTGAGGCGGCCGCCGCCCGCCAGGCAGGCCGTGGCGGTCAGCTGACTGCCCCAGACTCGCAGGCACTGGAGCGCAATGCGCTGTCCCGTTGCGCCGTGTTCAAGACCGACGAAGGCCGCAGCGACTGCGAAGCGCGTGTGCGCAATGCGCGCACGTCGGGCTCCGTGAACGGCGGCGGCGAACTGCTCGAAGCCACCACCCCAGTCCGTAACTAAACCGGATTGATGCAATGACAAAGAGGTGCCCATGGGCACCTCTTTGCTTTGGTGGAGTCAACTACCCAAGGCGCCATGCACCTCCTACAGCGCTCAAAACTGGCACAACCCAAGCGAGGCGCGAGGCGACTCAGAGGGGTGTCCCGAGCTCTTTACGCATCTTGGCGATTTCAGCGGCGTAGTCGCTCTTGCCGAAGATCGCGCTGCCCGCCACGAAGGTGTCTGCGCCCGCATCGGCCACGCGGCGGATGTTGTCCACCTTCACGCCGCCATCCACCTCGAGGCGAATATCCTTGCCCGATGCGTCGATGCGCTTGCGCGCCTCTTCGATCTTGCGCAAGGCCGAGCCGATGAAGCTCTGGCCACCGAAGCCGGGGTTGACGCTCATGATCAGGATGAGGTCGATCTCGTCGATCATCCAGTCCAGCACATCGAGTGACGCGGCGGGGTTGAACACCAGACCAGCCTTCACGCCCTTGGACTTGATGGCCTGCACGCTGCGGTGCACATGGGCTGACGCGTCGGGGTGAAAGCTGATGTAGTCGGCACCGGCGTCGGCAAAGGCCGCGGCGAGTGCGTCCACGGGCTCGACCATCAGGTGCACATCCACCGGCACCGCGACGCCAGCGGCGGTTTTGGCGTGCGGCTTAAGGGCCTGGCAAATCATCGGGCCGAACGTGAGGTTGGGCACGTAATGGTTGTCCATCACGTCGAAATGGATCCAGTCGGAACCAGCGGCGATCACGTCGCGCACCTCTTCACCCAGACGGGCGAAGTCGGCGGAAAGAATGGAGGGGGCGATGCGGAATTGGGAGGTCATCCCTCGATTTTCGCAGCAACCCGTTACCTTTGCTGAGGCACGACCGTTACACGAGGGATGGGCAAGCCGCGCCCATCACGCTGACTGGGGTTTTCCAAGGCTTTTTCCAGCATCCCGTTACCATTGCGGAATGCCCAAATACCAATTCGCGGTCGAGGTGTTCCCCGAATACCTGCCCGACCAATCCGATCCTGAACGTGAAGTGTTCGGCTTCGCCTATACGATCACCGTGACCAACACGGGCGACGTGCCCGCACAGCTGATCTCCCGCCACTGGATCATCAGCGACGCACGCGGTCACACCGAAGAGGTCAAGGGCCTTGGCGTTGTCGGCCAACAACCCTTGTTGCGCCCGGGCGAGTCGTTCCAGTACACCAGCGGATGCCATCTGCGCACGGCGTCCGGCACCATGCACGGCAGCTATTTCTGCGTGGCCGAAGACGGCGAGCAGTTCACCAGCCCGATCAACCTGTTCGTGCTCGAAGCGCTTGGCGGCGGCAATCACGACAGCTCCACGACCCACCGAGTGCTCCATTGAAGAAACGCGCAGAGAACAACACCAAGACACTCACGCAACTGCTCGCACCGATCGATCCCAAGGCCTCCCTCGCACAGCGCAACCTGCAACTGATTGCGCTGCTCGACTGGGTGCGTGGTGACGGAGAGTCGGTGGAAGAAGCGGCCGAGCGCGTGAACGAGCTCGTGTCGATGGCGGAGCAGTCGCCTGTGTTGCGCGAGCGACTGCAGCTGTGGTGGCAGGCCATTGTCGAATCGGTGGACATCACCATGCTGTTGGCCGACTTCGGCTTTGCGCAGCGCACCTCGATGCTGAGTGAACTGGCGGAGCGCCTTCGCCACAAAGTGCTTCCAAGCAACCCTGACACCATCGATGCGTCCGAGCTGTTCATGGCGGCGCTGTACAGCGAATTCGACGCACGCTGGCTGGGCGCGCTCGATGAAGACCTGATCAATCGCCTGAGCCATGTGCTCACGCCAGAGCAGGAGCAGACTGACGGCGCGACCCGCTGGAAACACGCGTTGGCCGATGCCATCACCTATTGCGCGGGCAACATTCTGGCAACCGGTTTCGCGCCCGAGCTGCGCCTGCGCATGACGGAAGAGATGCGAGATGCACAGCCATTTCACGAGCTCATCAGTGACGCGGAAAGCCTTCGTGTGGAAGTGTTGCATCCGCTGCGCACGACCAACCGGCTGGACGCCACGGTCGCCCGTCTGCGCGAGCGGCTCGACGCATGCCGCAATGCCGCCAATTCGGTCTACACGCACTTCGAGGACAACGGAATATCCGTGGGCCTCGTATTTCGCATCCGCCAATTGCGCGCGCGGATACTGCGCGTGCGCGAACTGCTTGAGTGCCTACTCTCACCCAAGCCCGCCGTCGCTGCCACACGGCTGATGGCGCGGCTGGTCAGCGTGAGCCGCGAGCGCCGCAGCCTGCGCGCGCTGTTCATGGCGAATTCCTCGCTGCTTGCAGCCAAAGTAACGGAGCGCAACGCGGAGACCGGTTCACACTACATCACGCGCACGCCATCCGAGTATTTTTCGATGGTGAGAAAGGCTGCAGGCGGTGGTCTCGTGATGGCCTTCACCACGCTCATCAAATTCTGGCTCTACACGTTTGCATTTTCCGCATTCTGGGGCGGTTTCTGGGCGGGAGTGAACTACGCAGCGAGCTTTGTGCTGGTCCAATTGCTGCACTTCACCGTCGCAACCAAGCAACCCGCGATGACGGCACCAGCCATGGCAGCGCAGCTCAAGAACATCGAGAGCGAGGGCAGCGAGCACGCCTTCGCAGACGAGGTGACGCACCTCGTACGTTCGCAGGTCGCAGCGATTCTTGGAAACGTACTGATCGTGTTTCCGGCCGTACTCGGCATCACGCTGCTGCTGGCCAAATTGTTTGGCCATTCGGCGATCAGTGAAAAAGAAGCCTTGCATGTGATCGACTCGCTCAAACCATGGGGTGGATCGCTGCTGTTTGCTGCGTTCACTGGCGTGCTGCTGTTCAGCTCCAGCATCTTCGCGGGCTGGGTCGAGAACTGGTTCGTGCTGCATCGCCTTGATGCCGCGATCCACTACAACCCGCGCATCACCCGCACCATCGGAGCAGCACGCGCGGCACGCATCGCACGCTTTCTGCGCAACAACCTCTCGGGGCTTGCCGCGAACATTTCGCTCGGTTTCATGCTCGGTCTGGTGCCGGTGATCGCCGCATTCTTCGGGCTCGGTCTCGATGTGCGCCACGTCACGCTGTCCACCGGACAGATGGCGGCTGCGGCCTCCGCACTCGGTCCCGAAGTACTGCACATGTCCGCATTCTGGTGGTCGATGGCGACGCTGCCGTTCATCGGTGCGCTCAACGTGCTGGTGAGCTTCTACCTCGCGTTCCGTCTCGCATTGCGTGCGCAGAACGTGACGGGCGTGGAGCGTTCGCGCATTGCGCGCGCGCTTCGCAAGCGCATATTCCATTCTCCGTTGAGCTTTTTTGCGCCGTCGCGCACCAACGTCTGATATGGTGTGCGCCAATACGCCATGAATCGCCTGCCCACCGGGCATCGCAATTTCTCTGATTCATGGCGACACACGGCGGTCACCCTTGTCTGTTAAATCCTGACAAGGGGTTCGCTCACCGTGCTTCGGCACTGACTCATCGGTTCGCCGATTCCGCCACCCGCGCCATCGCGCGCGGCGAGCGGGCAGCGCGAAAATCTACTCGTGCTGCACCTCGGCGAACGACCAGAGGACAGCAAACATGAATGAGCTGATGGGTTTCTGGGGGCAGTGGCTACGCCCCTCTGCAGGACTGCCGACGGTGCAATGGGCACTGTTGCTGGCGGTGGCTTCCACCTGCGGTTATCTCGTGTACCGCCACACCGGCCTGCCCAAAGTGGTGGGTTACTCCATCGTCGGAATGGTGGCCGGGCTGCTGGGTTTCAGCGGCGCGCAATGGCCGCTGCAAGGCATCGGTCTGTTCATCATGGAACTCGCGATCTCCATCGTGCTGTTCGATGCGGGCGGACGCATTCCATGGCGCTGGTTCCGCCACAACCCGATGGTGCTGGTGCAGAGCATCGCCGAATCGGCGCTCACCTACTTCGCGGTCTACTGGACCATGCTGTGGCTGAACGTGCCCAAAGAGGCCGCTGGCCCCATCGCGCTGGTCGCCATGGCCGCATCGCCTGCCGTGGTCTCACGCGTGGTGGCTGACACGCGCGCAGCCGGTCCGGTGACGGATCGCGCCATGGTGCTCGCGACGCTGTCCACGCTCTACGCGCTCACCTTCGGCGGCGCGCATGCCGAGATGCTCAGCCGCCCCGGCAGCAGCTTCTTCGAGGCCGTGCCTCCGGTGCTGGTGATGTTCGGCGTCTCCATCGTCGTGGGCGCCCTGCTCTCGGGCCTGATCCGCGTCGCGCTGCGCTATATGAGCCCGGCGAGCGAGAACACCTCGATTCTCGCGCTCGCGCTGATCGCTGCCAGTACCGCCATTGCCGCGCACCTGGGCGGCTCCGCGCCGCTGGCGGCACTGATCGGCGGCATGCTCATCAAGCAGCTGCATGTTCGCCCATGGGCACTGCCCCGGCAGTTCGGCACGGCGTCTTCGGTGCTCACCATGCTGATGTTCGTGCTCGTGTCCACCGTAGCCGCGCAGGCGGACTGGAACCTTGCGATCGCCGGTACGGTGTTCACCCTGATCGTCGTGCGCCTGGTCGCCAAGGCGCTCGGAGTGGGTATCGGCAACATCGGCAGTGGTTCGAGTTGGCGGCAGTCTGTTTGGGTGGGCGCGGCGATGATGCCGATGTCCTCCATCGCGCTGCTGATCGCGTCGCAATTTATGGCGGCCTCGACCGCCACCGGAGAGGTCATCTCCAGCATCGCGCTGCCCACCATCCTGCTCATGGAAGTGTTCGGCGCGGTGATCGCCACGGTCGCGCTCTACCGCGCCGGAGAAACCCACAAGCCCTGGGCCGAGCTGCCTGCGGCCAAGTCTGGAGACGATCAACGTGAGTCTTGAAGCTTTCCACCATTCCGAACCGCTGACGCTGGGCGTGGAGCTTGAGCTGCAGCTCGTGAACACGCACGACTACGACCTCGCGCCCTACGCCGAGGACATGCTGCGCCTGATGCACAAGACGCCGCTGCCCGGCAGCGTGGTGCCCGAGATGACGAACTCGATGATCGAGATCTCGACCGACGTCTGCCACTCGTGCAGCGAGGTGCTGAGCCAGCTCACGCCGATCCGCGACGCGCTGGTCAAGAGCGCCGACAAACTCAACATCGCCGTGGTCGGCGGCGGCACCCACCCGTTCCAGCAATGGCACGAGCGCCGCATCTACGACAAGCCGCGCTTTCATGAACTCTCGGCGCTCTATGGTTATCTGACCAAGCAGTTCACCATCTTCGGCCAGCATGTGCACATCGGCTGCCCCGATGCCGATGCCGCGCTGTTGATGCTGCACCGCATGTCGCGCTACATCCCGCACTGCATCGCACTGTCGGCCTCCAGCCCCTATGTGCAGGGGCAGGACACGCAGTTCGATTCCGCGCGCCTCAATTCGGTGTTCGCGTTTCCGCTTTCGGGCCGCGCGCCCTGCGTGCTGCACTGGAGCGAGTTCGAGACCTACTTCGACAAGATGACGCACACCGGCGTCGTCAAGAGCATGAAGGACTTCTACTGGGACATCCGCCCCAAGCCCGAATACGGCACCATCGAGATTCGCGTGTTCGATACGCCGCTCACCATCGAGCGCGCCGCCGCGCTCGCGGGCTATGTGCAGTCGCTGGGTGCGTGGTTCCTCCACGAGCAGCCCTTCACACCCGAGGAAGACGACTACCTCGTCTACACCTACAACCGTTTTCAGGCCTGCCGCTTCGGGCTCGACGCTGTCTATGTTGACCCACCCACCGGCACGCACATGCAGCTGCGCGACCACATCCTGCAGACCATGGACAAAATCGCGCCTTACGCCGAAGCGCAGGGCGCGACAGGCGCGCTGCAACTGCTGCGCGCCGATGTTGAGGCCGGGCAGAACGACGCACGCTGGCTGCGCGACCGCCAGCGCGAGGAGCAGATGCTGGCCGAAGTGAGCCGACAGGCGTCGCTGAAATTTCGAGGCGCTTGAGAGCGGCTATTTGCGGGTCAGCGTGAGCTCGGTCTCGCCACGCTTGCCCGTCACCTTGCCGTCCGCATCCCGCTGCAGTTTGATGTTCCAGTCCTTGCAGCCCGCAATCGTGTCGTTGTAGCGCACGGTCAGCGTCATCTTTTCCGCGTCGGTGCTTTTGATCTCGACCGGAATGTCATGACCGCCACAGGTATCGTAGCGCCCCGCGCTATAGGCATTCCAGTTGCCGCCATCGCTCTTGATTTCGAGATGGGATTCCATCACTTTGTTTTTGCCCTCCCAATTCACCTTCCATTTGCCAATGAATGGGTTGGCTGAGTCCTGAGCCACCGCGAGCGGGCTGGCGAGCCCAGCCCACGCCAGTGCGGCGCTGAAACCTGCGTTCAGCACGATACGTGTGCGCTTTTTCATAGGTCCTCTGGAGTGTTGAATGGTTTTAAAAAATGTGCCACTCAGCGCCCCAACTGGCAATACCCAATATTGGGTATGCCCTATGCTTGGCACATGGGTGAATTTGATCTGATCGCGCGCTATTTCACGCGCCCCGTCCGTCGCGCCGCACTCGGTGTGGGCGATGATTGCGCGTTGCTGCGCGTTGCACCCGGCATGCAACTCGCGGTATCGAGCGACATGCTGGTCGCCGGACGGCATTTCTTCGACGATGTGGACCCGGTACATCTGGGCCACAAGTCGCTGGCCGTCAACCTCAGCGATCTCGCGGCCTGTGGCGCGAAGCCGCTGGCCTTCACGCTCGCGCTCTCGCTGCCCGAGGCCAATGAGGCCTGGCTCAAGGGCTTTGCCGAGGGTCTGCTCACGCTGGCTGACGCACACGACATCGAACTCGTGGGCGGCGACACCACGCACGGCCCACTCAACATCTGCATCACCGTGTTCGGCGAAGTGCCGCCGGGCCAGGCCCTGCTGCGCAGCGGCGCCAATCCCGGCGACGACATCTGGGTGAGCGGCACGCTCGGCGATGCGCGGTTGGCGCTTGATGCGCTGCTCGGCAAGATCGTCCTGCCGCCGGATGCGCTCAAGGCCGCGCGCCTGCGCCTCGAATGCCCCACGCCACGCGTTGCACTCGGCATGGCGCTGCGCGGCATTGCAAACAGCGCGCTCGACATCAGTGACGGCCTGCTCGGCGATCTCACGCACATCCTCGAGCAATCGCAAGTCGGTGCTGACATCGACGCCGATGCGACTTTGCAGACCATGGCGGCACGCAAGACGGCGCTGTCCCTGCCGGATGCGCAGTGGTACCAGAGCGCGCTCGCGGGCGGGGACGACTACGAGCTGGCCTTCACAGCGCCAGCGGAACAGCGCGATCAGGTGCTTGCGGCGGCCAAGGCTGCGGACACGCCGGTCACCCGCATCGGCCGCGTCACCGCCGCGCCCGGCATCCGTGTGCTGGATGCACAAGGGAATCCGCTCTCGCAGCAGAAATGGTCCTCGTTCGATCATTTTGCATAGCGCGCTGGTAGCATGGGGCTTGCCGCGCAACTGATCACGAGGTTCCATGCCCATATCGTCGATTCCGCGTGCCCGCCTTGCCCGGGCCACCCCTCTTGTTTCCGCCATCTACGCCTGCCTGCTGGCCGCGCCCATCGCCGTACTGGCGGCTGACAGCAGCTCCAGCATCTCGCAGGTCAAGGTCTACCCCGGCAGCGCCACGGTGGAGCGCATGGTGCGCATTCCGGCCGGTGCGCGCAGCGTCACTATCCGTTGCCTGCCGCCCAACCCCATGCTTGACGTTCAGAGCCTGCAAGTGCAGGCCGACGCCAGCGTGCGCATCGGTGAAACCAGCATCAAGATGCAGGACAGGAATCTGGACAGTCAATGCACCACGCCACTCGATGATCAGGTGCGCGAGGCCGAGGACAAGGTGGCGGTGGCCAAGGCCGAGACCGAATCGCTGCAACTGGCGGTGAGCTATCTGAACACGGTCGCCACCAAGTCCCCCGACGAGCCGCACAGCGGCCCCGGCACACCGGGCTCGGCCAGCATCAACAGCACCACGGATGCGCTGCGCCGCTCATCGCAGGACGTGCTGCTCAAGCTGCATCAGGCCAAGCGCAGACAGGAGATCGCGGAACTCGCGCTCAAGCACCTGACCAACGAACGCAACCGCTCGTCTGGACCGATCACCGGCGTGTCCACCGTCACCATCACGCTGGCTGCGGAACGAGAAAGCGACCTGCGCCTGACCTACCAGGTGAGCGGCCCGAGCTGGTCACCCAACTACCGCGCGACGCTGGACAGCACGACCAATGTGGTCAAGCTCGAACGCATGGCACTCGTCGCTCAGAACACCGGCGAGGACTGGCGCAATGCGCAGCTCACGCTCTCCACCGGCCAGCCGACACGCGCCACGGCAGGACGGCTGCCCAACCAATGGACGCTGGATGTGGCCCAACCGGTAACGGAGCGCTCACGCGCAGAATATGCCGTCGCCACAGCTGGAGCCCCTGCCCCCATGGCGGTGAGCAAGGCCATCGCAGATGCGCCCGAAATGCCGCGCTTCGATGTGCAGGTCACCCAAGGCGCCTACGCCACTGAGTTCGCCGTGCCGCAACGCATCACGATTCCTTCGGGCGGCCAGCGGGTCACGCTGTCGCTGGGCACGCACGAGGTGCGCGGCCAGCTCGTCTCGCGCACCTCGCCCGCCGTGGAGCCCGCGGCGTATCTGGTGGCACAGTTGCCCACGCTGCCGGGCGTCTGGCCCACGGCCAATGTCGCGCTGTACCGCGACGGGGCCTACGTCGGCCAGGGCTCGCTCAACAACAACGATGACGAGCTTTCGCGCGTCGGCCTGTCGTTCGGCCGCGACGAGCGCATCGTCGTCACCGCCGAGCCACAGCAGCAGAACCAGGGCTCGGCGGGCTTCACCGGCGCGAACGTCGAGCGCAAGGTACAGCACGCCTACCGCGTCGAAAACCGCCACCAGCGCCCTGTGGCCCTGCAGGTGCTGGAAGCTGCCCCCGTCTCGCGCAACGAGCAGATCGAGGTGAAGTCACAATACGAACCCGCGCCCGCTGACAAGGAATGGAGCCGCCGCCCCGGATTGATCCTCTGGAGCGAGACGCTTGCCCCCGCCTCTTCACAGCGATTCGTAGCAACGCATACACTGCGTTACCCGAAGGAGGCGCGCCTGCAGGAATCACAGTGATCCCTGCATCCCGGGCCAAAGTGCCGCCCCGCCGCCCCGACATCACACAACATGCAAGATCTGCCCCATTCACCCGCTCCCATGCCGGAGCCACCAGCCAAACCGCCGCGCCGGTCGCTGCGGCGTTTCATGTTCGCCAACCCGTTGCACCTGATCGCGCTCGGCTTTGGCAGCGGGCTCTCGCGCTTCGCTCCAGGCACCGTGGGTACAGCCTGGGGATGGCTCGCGTTCCTCGTGCTGCAGCTGTGGCTCACGCAAGCGCAGATGGGCATCGTGATCGCCGTCTCCATCGTGCTCGGCTGGATCGCCTGCACCGTCACCGCCCGCAACATGGGTGTGGCCGACCCCGGCAGCATCGTCTGGGACGAGGTCGTCGCGATCTGGATCGTGCTCTGGTTGGCCATGCCCATGGGCTTCTGGGGCCAACTCATCGCCTTCGGCCTGTTCCGCTTTTTCGACGCCGCCAAACCCAACCCGGTCAAATGGGCCGACCAGTGCTTCAAGGGATTTGGCTGGCGCGGCGGCTTCGGCATCATGTTCGATGATCTCGTGGCCGCCTTCTGCACATTGCTCGTGATCGCCGTCTGGAGATGGATCTGATGTTAGAACAAGACAATCCGGAGGGATTTTCGCAATCGTCGCTCAAAGAGCTGTTCGGCCTGCCGAGCGAGCAACTCGAGCCCGAACTGCGCCAGCTCGCCGCCAAGCTCAAGACCCGCACCCTCATGCTCGCCACGGCAGAAAGCTGTACCGGCGGCATGATCGCCGCCGCTTGCACTGATCTGGCCGGATCGAGTGAATGGTTCGAGCGCGGTTTCGTGAGCTACAGCAACGCCGCCAAAACCGACCTGCTCGGCGTGCCCGGCATGCTGGTGCTGCTGCATGGTGCCGTCAGCGAACCCGTGGTGCGCGCCATGGCCACCGGCGCGGTGCTGCGCTCCCAGGCCCAGATCAGCATTGCCGTCACCGGCGTTGCAGGCCCCGGCGGCGGCACCGAGGCCAAGCCCGTCGGCACCGTCTGGTTCGCCTGGCAGGTCGAAGGCGCACTGCACAGCGAGGTCCAGCATTTCACGGGCGACCGCGCCACCGTGCGCATGGCGACCATGACGCA
Source organism: Diaphorobacter sp. HDW4A (assembly GCF_011305995.1). Taxonomy (GTDB): domain Bacteria; phylum Pseudomonadota; class Gammaproteobacteria; order Burkholderiales; family Burkholderiaceae_C; genus Diaphorobacter_A. The sequence goes on from NZ_CP049910.1 coordinate 4,538,487, forward strand.
TGCGATCCGGCGCTTGAACGAGCTGTTGGGCTGAACGATCAGAACACCACGCCCGAGACGAGGGCGATGTTGGCGTAAGGCGTGAATTCGCCGGTGCGCACGATCGCCACCGCGCGCTGGCTCAGCTGTTTGAAATCCTCATGCAACACTGTCTGCGCCATCGGCAGGTGACTGGCGTTTTCGGCGAACCAAGGCGGCATTGAGCCACCCGCGCCCAGAGCCTCCGCGGCGATGATGGTGCGCTCGACCTGCAACTCCGACAACACCGTTTCCAGCACTTTGGACACCGTCGGTACACCCTGACAGACGGCGAGATCGATGCGCCGCACGCCCGGCGGAACCGGTAGTCCCGCATCGCCGATCACCAGCACGTCGCCATGCCCCATGCCGGCGATCACCTGCGAGAGTTCGGCATGCAAAAGCGGGGTGCGTTTCATAGTTGGCTCCAGCGCGTTGCGCTCGTCAGTTGCAAGACTTCCTCTGCGCGTGGAATCGAGGGCTGCGCGCCCGCACGCGTCACGCAGATGCTGGCCGCGCGCATCGCCCACTGCGTGGCTTCGTCCAGCGTGGCGCCTTGCGCAAGCTGCACGGTGAGCGCGCCCAGAAAGGTGTCGCCCGCCGCTGTGCTGTCCACCGCCTGCACCGTCACCGCTTCGTGCCAGCGTGCACCGTCCACATCGCAGACCACCGCGCCGTTGGCACCCAGCGTCACGACCACCTGTGCAATGCCATTGGCAAACAGCTGGCGCGCGGCCGTGGCGGCCTGCTCCGCGTTGTCCACGGCGATTGCGCTGAGCGCGCTGGCCTCGGTTTCATTCACCACCAGCACGCCGATGTCGCTCCACCATTCCTTCGGGAACGCCTGCATCGGCGAAGGATTGAGCGCCACCCGGCAGCCGCTTTTGCGCGCGATTTGCAGCGTCTTCTGCACTTCGACGAGCGGCGTCTCGAACTGCAGCACCGCAAAATCAGCATCCTTGAGCAGTTGTTCAAGCAGCGGTTCGGGCACGCTCAATTGTTGATTCGCCCCGGCCAGCACCACGATCTGGTTCTGCCCCGCGTCGTCCACCGAAATCACCGCCACGCCGGTCGCCGCATCGCTCGCACGCATCACATGCGAGACGTCGATGTCGTCACCGCGCAGCGACGCAAGCAACTGCTCGGCATACACATCCTCGCCGACACACGACAGCAGGCACACCTGTGCGCCCTGCCGCGCGCAGCTTACCGCCTGATTGCCGCCCTTGCCGCCGGGCACATGGCGCAGGTCGTGGCCGAGCAGCGTTTCGCCCGCCACGGGCATGTGCGGCACGCGCAGCACCATGTCCATGTTCAGGCTGCCAAGCACCACGATGCGTGGGCTGGCGTTGGAATTTTCTTGTTGGCTTTGAACTGTCATCACATCATCTGTCCCGAAACCACAAAGGGCTCCGTGCGCTCAAGCGCCCTGCCGCTGCTGGCACGCGTCACCAACGACGGAGCCAACAATTGAAGCATCCCCTGCACCGGTGCGGGCCGGGGGGCACCCTTTGCACCGGACATTAGCGCAAGCAGGCATGCCAGGGCCTCCTTGGCCATCAGCCTCACGGGCTGTGCGACCGTGGCGAGCGCGGGCTGCGTGTAGCTCGCGAGTTCGATATCGTCATAGCCGACCAGCGCCACATCCTGCGGCACGCGAAGGCCTTGTTCATGCACTGCGCGCAACGCGCCCATGGCCATCAGGTCGTTGCAGGCGAACACCGCCGTCAGGCGCGCTGCCGCTGCTGTAGTCGTATCGCGGCGCAGCAATTCGAGCATCGCGAGATAGCCACCATTGACGGTGAAATCGGCGTACACGAGCAGATCCGCTTCCAGCCCCACGCGCTGCATCGCCTCGCGCCAGCCCTGCACCCGCGACTCGCTCGAATGCAACTGCTCGGGACCTGCGATGCAGGCGATGCGCCGGTGCCCCAGCGCGAGCAGATGCCCGGTCGCCATCGCGCCGCCCGCCACATGGTCGGTCTGCACGCAGGGGCGGGCCAGGCCGTCGATGTCGCGGTCGATCAGCACCATCGGCATGGTCGAATCAGCCAGGTGCCGGGACATGCGCTCGTCGTCCGTCGTCGACGCGACGATCACACCGTCCACGCGCTTTTGCGCCAGCACATCGAGATAGACGCGCTGGCGGTCGGCGTTGTCATCCGTGTTGCACAGCAGCAGCGCGTAGCCCGCAGCGAAGCAGGCATCTTCCACCGCGCGCACCAGCTCCGCAAAATAGGGATTGGAATTGTTGGGCACCAACATGCCGATGGTGTGCGTGGCCTTCATCTTGAGGCTGCGCGCCACCGCGCTCGGCACATAGCCGAGCGTGCGCACGGCCTCCAGCACACGCGCCTCGGTGTCCACGTGCACCGCGCGGGTCTTGTTGAGCACATGCGACACCGTGGTCACCGAGACCCCGGCCAGCTGCGCTACGTCCTTTATGCTGGTCATCGCGCTTCAGGCTTGCGCGCGCTTCTGGCGCAGGGTGTCGATGATCACCGCCACCACGATCACCACGCCGGTGATGATGCGCTTTTGCGGCTCGCTCGCGCCCACCTGCGCGAGACCCGCTTCGAGCACCGCGATGATCAGCACGCCGAAGAAGGTGGCGATCACCGAGCCGCGACCGCCCATCAGGCTGGTGCCGCCGATCACCACCGCAGCGATGACCTGCAGCTCCATGCCAACGCCCGTGTTCGGATCGGCGGCCTCAAGGCGCGCGGACTGCATCAGCCCCGCCAGCGCCGCCAGCAAGCCCATCACCGCGAACACCGCGATGCGGATCGGCCGTGGGTCGATGCCCGCAAGACGCATGGCCTCCTCATTGGTGCCGATACCGATCACATAGCGGCCGAACACCGTGCGCGTGAGCACGACATGCCCGACGATCACGATGATCACCGCGATCATGAACGCCGAGGAAACGCCGTCCATGATCGGCGCCGCAAGGCCAGAAATCGCATCGCCCACATACTGCGTGCGCGAATCCGTCACCACATAGGCCGCACCGCGCAGCGCCTCCAGCATGCCCAGCGACACGATGAACGTGGGCAAGCGCCAGATCACGGAGACCGAGCCCGTCACCGCGCCGCACAGCAGTCCGGTGAGCAGCCCGAGCGCTCCGGCCAGCCACACATTCATTCCCCAGATCAGAATCCCCTGCGCGGCCACGGCCGCCGACAGCGCGAGCACCGAGCCCACCGACAGGTCGATGCCTGCGATGATGAGCACGAAGGTCATACCCACCGCCATCACGGCAAGCGCCGGAATTTCATTGGCGATGGTGACGAAGGTTTCCTTGCTCCAGAAGTATTCGGACATCGTGCTGAACAGCGCGATCATGCCCAGCAGCACCACGAGCAGGCCCAGATACGTGCCCCAGGAGCCGCGCAGTGCCTGACTGACCGGTGAAGAGGTTGGAGTTTCCTTGGCAGGACTGTTCATGGGAGGGAGTCTTTCTCTTTGTTCTTCGAATGCTTTGCGCACCGGCGGATCAGGCCAGCGCAGCGCTCTGCTGGTGCGTTTTCGTGTTGCCAAATGCGGCGGCGAGCAGCTGCTTCTCGGTCCATTCACCGCGCTCGAATACGGCCACCAGGCACCCGTTGTGCATCACGCCGATGCGGTCGCACATGGCCATCAGTTCGCGCAGATCGCTCGACACCATCAGCACGGCCTTGTTGTCGGCCACCATGGCATCCATCTCGTTGTACAGGTCGGCGCGCGCGCCCACATCGACGCCGCGCGTCGGCTCGTCGAGCAGCAGTACATCGCAGGGCTGGTGCAGCCAGCGCGCGAAAACGACCTTCTGCTGATTGCCGCCGCTGAGCGTAGAGACCGCCTGCTCCGCATTGCGCGAGCGGATGCGCAGCCGCGAAATCCAGTGGCGCGCCATGTCGCCTTCACGGCCAAGCTGCAGCCAGCCCGCGCTCGCCACCTTGTTCACACCCGCCAGCGTGGTGTTCACGCGGATCGATTGCGACAGCAGCAGACCTTGCGACTTGCGGTCCTCCGTGACCAGCCCGACGCCCGCCTCGATGGCATGCACCGGACTCTTCCAATTGGGCGAGACGCTGGAGCGAGGCTTCCCCCGCTCGTCGAAAACAGTGATATCGCCTGCTTCCGCACGGTCGGCACCGAACAGCAGACGCACCAGTTCGGTTCGACCCGAGCCGACCAGACCGGCCAGCCCCATGATCTCACCAGCGTGCAGATCGAGGCTCACATCACGCACCACCGCTCCACGCCGCAAGCCACGCGCCGACAGACGCAGCGCGCCGCGGCTGCGCCTGGCGCGGCCTTCGTTGTCCTGCACCACATGGCCGACCATGCGTTCGACCAATTCATGTTCCTGTACGCCTTGCATGGCGCGCACATCCACCAGCCGCCCATCGCGCAGCACCGCCACGCGGTCGGCGATGCGCTGCAGCTCTTCCAGCCGGTGCGACACATAGACGATGGCCACGCCGCGCGACTTCATCAGCGCGATCTGCTCGAACAGATGTTCGATCTCGGCGGGAGTCAGCATCGCCGTGGGCTCATCGAGCACCAGCACGCGCGTGCCGTCCTGCAGATTGCGTGCGATCTCCACCATCTGCTGCTGGCCGATACCGAGCTGCGAGACGGGAGTGTCGGGGTCGATATCGGCAAGGCCGATCTTGGCCAGCTGCTCGCGCGCCAGCGTTCTGATTCGCTCGTTGTCGAGCCAGCCGAAACGGTTCGGCAGACGATCGAGCAACAGGTTCTCGGCCACGGTGAGCGTGGGAATCAGCCCCAGCTCCTGCATGACCATGCGCACACCATGCGCCTCCGCATCGCGGCGCGAGCGCGGCACGAACGACGCACCGTCCAGCTCCAGCGTGCCGTCGAAATCCTGCACCAGTCCGCACAGAATCTTCGACAGCGTGCTCTTGCCCGCGCCGTTCTCGCCGGTCAGGGCCATCACCTCACCGGCATGCAACTCCAGCGTCACCCCCTGCAGCACCACAGTGCCCGCATAGGACTTGCCCACATCGCGCATCACCACGCGCACTGCTGCGCACTGCGATGCCGCGTTCCCGGAAGTTGACACCTTCATTTCCATGCCGTTGACCTGTACCGCTGCCGCCGCGCTTACTTGGTGTCCTTGGTGACCAGCACCACGTCGGTCTTCACTTCCGTGGGCAGATCGGCCTGCTTCTTGCCTTCCGCGATCGCCTTCAAGGCAATGTCGATGCCGAACACCGCCTGCTTGGCGGCGAACTGGTCGGCCGTGGCCAGTACGCGGCCATCCTTGAGCATCGGCTTGAGCGCGGCGATGTTGTCATAGCCGACCACATCCACCTTGCCGGTACGGCCTGAGGCCTTCACGGCGGCGACCACGCCCAGCGCCATGCTGTCGTTGCCCGCGAGAATCGCCTTCAGATCGGGATGCTCGCGCAGCATGCCTGCGGCCACCGTGTTGCCCTTGTCGATTTCCCACTGGCCGGATTGCACGCTCACCACGTTCGCGCCCGCGGCCTTCATCGCGTCCTGATAGCCCAGCGTGCGTTGCTGAGCATTGAACGAAGTGGACACGCCCTCGACGATGCCAACCTTGTCGCCCGAAGCCAGCTTCTTGGCAAGAAAATCACCCACCAGCTTCGCGCCGGAACGGTTGTCCGGGCCGACGAACGGCACCTTCAGATCCTTGCTGGCCAGCGCGGCGGAGTCGAGCTTGTTGTCGATGTTGATGATCAGCACGCCCTTGTCGGCCGCCGCCTTGAGCGCCGGAACCAGCGCCTTCGAATCCGCCGGAGCGATCACGATGGCGTTCACGCGCTGCGCCACCATCTGCTCAACCATCTTGATCTGCGCTGCGGTATCCGTCTCGTCCTTGATGCCGTTGGCCACCAGCGTGTACTTGCCCGCGTTCTGCTTCTGGTGCGCCTTCGCGCCGTCTTCCATCGTGCGGAAGAACTCGTTGGCCAGCGATTTCATGACCAGCGCCACTTTGGGCTTGTCCGCGGCAACGGCGTTGTGAGCAAAACCAGCGACGGAAGCCAGCGCCAGAGCGGCGGTCAGGGTACGACGAGAAAAGCGCATGTGTCTCTCCAGAAGGGAATGGACGCGACCAGCGGAACGACGCAAACACGCCGTCCTCCAATCACTTGAATTGATAGCAAAAGCGTGATTTTGCGCCTACGCAAACGTTTGCGGCCTGCAGTTTACCCTAGGTTTTGCAGCGAACTCCCCTCTCACGCCCCGTCAAAAGCCATAAAAAAACGGCCCCTTGGGCCGCTCTTCGGACGGAGGCTGGTTTCAGGCCCCGTGGCACTTTTTGTATTTTTTGCCGCTGCCGCAGGGGCAGGGATCATTGCGGCCAGGTTCGTTTCCGCGACGCACGGTCTCCACGCGCGGACCGAAGCTCTTCCAGATCTGGCGCAGGTCGTAGCAGGCCCAAATCATCTCGCCAACCTTCTCCACACGGTCCTGGCTGGTGCTGGCGGGGCCTTGGTCGTCATACAGATTGACTGCGGGCTTGCCGGTGTCGTCCTCGGTCACGGCGACCATCTTTTCGAGCGAGTCGTCGATCCACTTGGTGGCGTCCTTGTCACGCGGAGCGGCCCAGTCCTCGGGCCAGTTTTCAACCGCGAACATGAAGCCCAGCGCCCAGACCTGGCCGAACGAGGGAATGTCCTGGCCTTCCATTTCGGCCTTCTCTTCCTCAGGCAGCATGGCGATGGCGCCGCGCATGTCCATGCACTCGGGCTGGAATGCGTCGTCGGAGTCAAGCGCGTCAGTCTCAATGTCGAGTTGCGTGGCAATCTCGTCCAAACGCAGCTGGCACAGCTCCAGAAAGCGTGCCTGCTGGGCCTCGTCCTTGAAGGTGTCGGCCTGGAACGGCAGCGGGCCATCTTCAGGAGCGTCTTCGATGATCAGGCCATCACCAAGCAGCATCGGCAGCCATTCGGCCACGTCGATGGGGCGACGCGTGCAGACCAACGCGGTCAGGTAGCCGTCGCAGAACTCCCACTGGGGCGTCTCGTCGTTGCGGCTGCGGATGTCGTCGAGCATGGCATCCAGCTCGTCGAGTGCGTCGTTGCTCAGCGCCGGGTTGAAGTCGTCGTCCGAATCCGGAGCCGTCGAGGATGGGGTGGAGTCTTGGTCTGCCATGGGAAATTCTGGTGGGTGGTCTGGTTGGTGGCAAGCGCCCGAGGCGCTACAAAACGCCTGCACTGTCGCCATAAAAAGGGCTCAATTTTACGCCGTGCCCCTCGAACGCCCCATGCCAAGGCCTCATACCCCCCGCTGGCGCTGCGCCAAAGGGTCTTTCACTTCTCACAGGCATTTCTCGACTGGCTGCAATACGCTTGCATCAAAGCAATCTCAGTTGTTGCCCTTTCAAACCTTGCGGCACACTGTCTCCCATCCCTCCACGATCGACATTCGCCCGATGAGCCAAACCCTCGCCCCTCGCCGCATTCCCGCATGGGTCCCGATCCGCTACACCAGCTTCTGCCTTGCGCTGCTCGGCACCGGCCTGTTCTTCACCGCCGCGCGCTTCTGGGGCGGCGGCTGGTGGTGGGTGGGCTATGGCGTGTGTCTCGCGCTGTCGGTGCTCGGCGTGTGGGACATGCTGCAGACGCGCCACGCCATCCTGCGCAACTATCCGATCATCGGGCACTTCCGCTTCATGCTGGAGTACATCCGCCCCGAGATCCGCCAGTACTTCATCGAGTCCGATCAGGAGGCGCTGCCGTTCTCCCGCGCCCAGCGCTCGCTCGTGTACCAACGCGCCAAGGGCGAGCCCGACAGCCGCCCGCTCGGCACGCTGCTCAACGTGAGCGCACAGGGCTACGAATGGGTGAACCATTCGATGCAGCCCACCAAGCTCACCTCGCACGACTTCCGCATCTGGATCGGCGGCAGCCCGGATGCAAAAGCCGAAGGTGCGTCTCCCTGCACGCAGCCGTATAACGCCAGCATCTTCAACATCTCTGCGATGAGCTTCGGTGCGCTGTCGGCCAACGCGATTCTGGCGCTCAACAAGGGCGCCAAGACCGGCGGCTTCGCGCATGACACTGGCGAGGGCTCGATCAGCCAGCACCACCGCGTGCATGGCGGCGACCTGATCTGGGAGGTGGCCTCGGGCTACTTCGGCTGCCGCAACGACGATGGCACGTTCAGCGAAGAAAAGTACATCGCCAACGCCACCGACCCGCAGGTCAAGATGATCGAGCTGAAGCTCAGCCAGGGCGCGAAGCCCGGCCATGGTGGCATGCTGCTCGGCCCCAAGGTCACCCCCGAGATCGCCGCCGCGCGCGGTGTGCCGGTGGGGGTGGACTGCATCAGCCCGCCCACGCATAGCGCGTTCAAGACGCCGACCGAGATGATGCATTTCATCGCCCGCCTGCGCGAAAAGTCCGGCGGCAAGCCCACCGGATTCAAGTTCTGCGTCGGCCATCCATGGGAATGGTTTGCCATCGTCAAAGCCATGCTGGAGACCAACATCACGCCTGATTTCATCGTGGTCGATGGCGCAGAAGGCGGCACGGGCGCGGCGCCGGTCGAGTTCGTCGACCATGTCGGCGTGCCGCTGCAGGAAGGGCTGCTGCTGGTGCACAACACGCTGATTGGCGCGGGCCTGCGCCACCGCATCAAGATCGGCGCGGCCGGCAAGGTGATCACCGCGTTCGACATCGCGCGCATGATGGCGCTCGGCGCTGACTGGTGCAACGCGGGGCGCGGTTTCATGATGGCGCTGGGCTGCATTCAGGCGCAAAGCTGCCACACCGGCCACTGCCCCACGGGCGTCGCCACGCAGGACCCCGGCCGCCAGAAAGCCCTCGTAGTGCCCGACAAGGCCACGCGCGTCGCCAACTTCCACAAGAGCACGCTGCATGCGTTGCAAGAGCTGGTGCAGGCCGCCGGGCTCGAGCACCCCTGCGACATCACTGCCCATCACATCGTGCGCCGCATCACCGACACCGAGGTGCGCCAGCTCGCCAATCTCGTGATGCGGGTGGAGCCCGGCGCGCTGCTCGGCGATCTGACGAAACAGCACAACGTCTTTCGCCAATACTGGCCCGGCGCGAGCGCGCACACGTTCCAGTTCGCGCCGCCGCCGCTTGCGCCCAGCGCACCGATTTCGATCAAGGAGCAGGAATCGCTCGTCGCATCCTGATACGCTAGGGCCACTCCCTGAAACGCTCCGCCCTTCGGCGGAGTTTCCTTGCCGCCAAGTCCGCCCGTGTCCCAACCTCAGCCACCAGACCCCTCACCGCAAACGACGGACTTCGACGCCTTCCTCAAGGCGCATCTGGCCACGCAGGCCAAGAACATCCAGCGCTACGACGTCGATGGCCGCCGTGTCTGGATCAAGCGCACCGGCCCGCTGGTGCCCGCATGGCGCTACCGCATCCTGCGCGTGCTGCGCGTGTTGCTCGACGAACCGGTGCTCGGCCCAGTCGTCAACCACGGCGGGCGCGAGGCCATCGCCACCGAGATCCGCCGCCTCAAGGACCTCGCCGCGCGCGGCATTCGCGTGCCGCAGCTGCTGGCCGAGGAGCAGGACGGCTTCGTGATGAGCCACCTCGGTCTGCCCGATCAGGACGTGCATTCGCTCGGCAACGTGATCCGCGCGGTCGTGCCTCAGGGCACGGACGCGATCCTGCCGCTGTGGCAGCAGGGCCTTGCGATGATCGACCAGGTGCACCGCTCGGGCACCGTGCTCAGCCAGGCCTTCGCGCGCAACATGGTGGTCTGCCCCGATGGCGAACTGGCCTGCGTCGACTTCGAGGACGACCCACTCGCCGTGCTGCCCATGGGCGTGTGCCAGGTGCGCGACGCCCTGTGCTACACCCACTCCACTGCCGTCTACCTGAGCCACGCGGGCGCCCTGCTGCCTGCACGCGCCCACTGGCAGGAATGGCTCACCCACCCCGAACGCAGCCCCGAATTCAAGCAGGTGCTCTCCAACACCCTGCGACGCATGCGCTGGCTGCGCCACCTGCCTGCCAATCGCAAGCTCGGGCGCGATACCGAACGGCTTCGCGCGATGTGGGACTTGATGGAGTGAACGGATTGCACGGTTGCACCACCGTTTGATGCAATTGAATGCAATATCTGCATCAAAACCATGACAAACCGGGAAAATTAAGAATGTTTATCAATTTCATCTGAGTCATTGGCTATATTTATTCAAATTATCGAAATTTGAATATTGATAGAGGTGAGCAATGATTCGTTATTCATTCGGGAGTCAATTCAAACGACGGCTGCAAGTCATCGCTGTCTGCCTTGCAGCCGTCTGCAGTGCGCCAGCGTGGTCTGCGACCTCCCCCAGAATTCTCGTGTTGACGACCAATGAGGGCTTTGCGAACGAGTCCTTCACGTATCCGGACGCGCCCACTGACACCGGTTACCAAGACGACGGCAAAGTGGCCTCCGACAACGTGGCAACCGCTTTCGGTCTGCCGGTTGCACCGGCGACGGTCTCCACGCTCATCAAGGACAATCCCAAAATCGACTATCGCTATGGCGCCTTGTCGATCCGTCCGCACAAGACGGATGGCTCGGATGTGGCCGCCACCGCTGTCTCATCCCCGGATCCGGGTCGTTACTCCACCACTCCGACTTCGCTGGTTCGTGTTCTTTCCACGCGAGTGGACGCCGTCGGAAATCCAACGGGCAAGGAAAGCGTGGTCTACGTTCCGAACGACACCAAGTATCCTGACCGAGCCAATCTCGCGTCCATTTTCAAACCCGACGATGCGGATCGCTACGACCTGATCATTGTGGCCAGTACCTATCGCAAGGTCACTGAGTCTGCATATGCCGCGCTCTCGGCCGTCATGCAGGATCCCGCCCTGCGACCCAATGCCATTCTGTATTTCATCGACTCTTGTTGTGACAACGCCCGCAACCACTCGAAGAACATGGCCCGATTCGTGAATGACCTGCTGAAGCCGGCCACCCAAGACACGAACAACCCTGGCGCTTTGGTGAACTCATTGACGCTCGGCACACTGAACTATGACGACGCCTACACTGCGAATTTGAATACCGAAGCCAACTACCCGAGTCTCGGCTCCAAGTACGCAGAGGGATTCAAAACGCTGCTACCCAACATGTACGGAGGTTACTTCTTCACCATCGACAACGTGCCAAAGGACAATATCCTCTTTCGCCATCCCATCCACAAGAGGTACCCGAATCCGGATCCCGGCAACGATGGCTATGGAGTGTTCTTTCCGGCACCACAGGTATTCAGCGGTAACGGAACCTGCACATTCGCCACCGTGGACATCTCGCCCTTTGATGGAACTCATCTAGGCACCAATACGTCCGGCGGCAATCCCACCTCGGCAAACAACATCGGTCAAGCCTTCATCAATGCGGCACTCCCCGGCGGCGCCTGCGGTGGACTGGCATCGATCAGCACCGACCCGGCCCCGCTTGCTGTCACGCTCGGCCAGCCGCAGTCCACCATCACGCTGACCGTGAAGAACGAATCGTTGACCGATGCAGGCGTCGGCACCGGAGTGATCACCGGAGGCCGGGTTGAAGCACAGTTGCCTTCCAACCTCCAGTTCGCTGGCGCCAATACCGTCACCTCGACCTGTGCAGGTGCAACAGCCACCAATACCGGGACCGGGTTCTCGGTCACGGGCTTCAACATCCCATTCAAGGGAACATGCACCATCACCCTGCCCGTGCAGTGGACTGACACCACCGATCCCGCGACCAACGCCTGCATCGACGCTACCAAGAATACGGCCACGCTCACCATCACCCCCGGCGTGCCCAATCAGTTCAGCACCAAGGAAGGCCAGACCAACGCACAGGCCGTCGCCAACGTGGTCTGCACCGCGCCCGAGCTGCAACTGACCACCAACCCCGCCTCGCTGCCCGGCCCGTTCATCGCCGGATCGATGCTGAGCTACGACGTGGTCGTGACCAACCTGAGCCAGACGGCGACGGCCTCCAACGCGCAACTGAGCGCGCTGATGCCCGCAGACGCCACACCCACCATCACGCCCAAATCGCGCCAGCAGTTTCTGAAGGCCAATCCGGCTGCATGCGTGTCGCCTACCGACTGCACGCTCGCGCCCGGCGAAGCCGCTACGTTCGGAGTGCAGTTCCCGGCACCGGCCAACACGGCTTCCATGACGTTCTCGCCCACTGTTGCCTTACCTGCTGGCATCCCCGCCAACACAGAGGTCACACTAGTGAACAACACCGTCACGCTGGCCGCACCACTGCAAAAGCAGCTCACCGTACAAGCCCAATTGACGACGGCAGGCAGCGCGGACTTCACGTCTCTAAACGGCTCCGGCATGGCCTTTGTGGCGAACGGTTGCAATGCAGCGCCTGCTTCGGGCAGCGCACCGCTGGGAATCAACGCTGCCGGTACCGCACAGACGTCCACGGCGGACGGTGCTTCGCACTGTGACGTGGTGTTCAGCTCTGCGCCCGGCCCGCTGCCGACCGGCTATGTGCTCGCATCCACGACTCCAACGCTGGCCGACAGCAATGACCCGAGCACCGGCGTGCAGACCGTTGTAGCCACCTGGACCGTGCTGCCACCTGGTGCAGCAAACATCAACGGCAGCATCACTGGCGGCCCGTCCACCTTCCCGCCGAACCTGATCGGCAAGACGCTTGACTACGAACTCACCTGCACGCCCGGCGCCGCCACTCCGTCGACCGGAGCACTGACGGTGGGCAGCACTGGACAACTCAGCATCGCCAATCCACCAATGGTTCCCGCAGGTTCCACCTGCACGCTGACCCTCAAAACCGATCCCGCCACTCTGCCGCTGCCTACGGGTTATCTGTGGAAGACACCGGTGATCTCGGGCTCCGGCAACAACTTCAACGTGCTGCTCCCCATGGCAAGCTCGTCGACCAACGGCAACTCCGTGCCTGTGCCGACGCTGAGCGAATTGGCACTGTACACACTCGCATTGCTGATGTTGCTTGCAGCAGCCGGTCCACTGAGGAATGGACGCGCCAAGCGCTGAATCCGGCGACCGGTCTCCTCTCGGATCACCCAATGACAAGGGGCGCTCACATCAGTGGAGCGCCCCTTTTTTTGGTTTGCGGCGTATGCTGTTCAATCCACGCTGATGCGCGCCGCGTCCACAATGCTCTTCCAGTGCGCCGCATCCTTGTCGAGCACGGTGCGAAATTCCTGCGGAGTCGAGCCCACCGGGATCAGCCCCATGTCGGATAGGCGTTTGGCGATGTCGGGTTGCTTGACGATGGCGGCCAACTCTGCACCGAGCTTGTCCACGATGGATTGCGGTGTGGACGCCGGCAAGAAGAATCCGAACCAGCCGTTGGCCTCGAAGCCGGAGTATCCCAGTTCGGCCATGGTCTTCACCTCGGGCAGGGCCGGGTGGCGCTGCTGGCCGGTGACGGCGAGGATGGTGATCTTCTCGGACTTGATGTGCGGATACGCGCCCGTCGCATCGACAAAGGCGCTCGCCAGTTGCCCACCGAGCATCGCGGCCATCTCGGGGCCCGAGCCCTGATACGGCACATGCGTGAGGTCGATGCCGGCCTTCATCTTGAACTGCTCGCCGTTGAGGTGCGACGAGGTGGCGTTGCCGTAGGAGCCGAAGTTGAACTTGGCCGGATCGGCCTTGGCCTGCGCCACCAGTTCGGCGAGCGACTTGATGCCCGAGCTGCGCGGCACCATGACGAGATCGGCCGACTTGGCAGTCTGAGACACTGGCGTGAGGTCGCTGAGCTTGTAGGGCACCTTTTTGTAGAGCGACGGAATCTGTACCAGCGCCGTGATGCCTAGCAGCACGGTATAGCCATCGCCCGGAGCCTTGGCAACAAGGTCATTTCCGAGCATGCCGCTTGCCCCGGGTTTGTTCTCGACGATCACGCCCTGTCCCCAGTGCTGGCTGAGCTGCGCGCCGATCAGGCGGCCGATGATGTCGGTACCGCCACCGGCCGGGTACGGCACGATCACACGGATCGGCTTGCTGGGGTAGGTGTCCGCAATGGCCGCGCTCCAGGGCGCGGCGGCGAGAAAGGCGGCGGCCAGCAGATGCTGCAGGCTTTGTCGACGCGCTGATTTCATGGTTCTTGCTCCTCTGCGTTGTCACTCTCTCAAAATGGGTTTCGACACGCGGCCCAGATCACAGGGTGCGCGCGATGATCTCCTTCATGATCTCGTCGCTGCCGCCGTAGATGCGGCCGATGCGCGCATCGGTCCACGCGCGGCCCACCTGGTACTCGGTCATGTAACCGTAGCCGCCGTGCAGTTGCAGGAACTCGTCGAGCAGCTTGTTCTGCAGCGTGGTCGCGTTGAGCTTGACCATGGCCGCGCGGTCGGGCGTGAGCTTGCGCTGCATATGCAGCGCGATGCAGTCGTCCACAAACACGCGCAGCATCGTGGCCTGTGACTTGGCCTCGGCGAGCTTGAAGCGCGTGTTCTGGAAATCGAACACCGGCTGGCCGAAGGCCTTGCGGTCGCGGGTGTAGTCGATCGTCTTCTGAAGAAACGCCTCGATGGACGCCGCAGCGCGCACCGCCACCACCAGCCGCTCCTGCGCCAGCTCATGCATCAGGTACTTAAACCCCATGTTCTCTTCGCCAAGCAGGTTGCCCACGGGCACCTTCACGTCGTCGAAGAACAGCTCCGAGGTGTCCTGCGCCATGAGGCCGATCTTCTCGAGCTTGCGACCCTTGCTGAAGCCGGGCGTGCCGTCTTCGACCACGATGAGCGACACACCCTTGGCCCCCATCTCGGGTGCGGTCTTGCAGACCACGATGACGATCTCGCAGTTGATGCCGTTGGTGATGAAGGTCTTGGCGCCGTTGATCACGTAATGATCGCCCTCGCGCCGCGCCGAGGTGCGCACCGACTTGAGGTCACTGCCCGCGCCGGGCTCGGTCATCGCGATGGCCCCGATCAGCTCGCCCGATGCCATCTTCGGCAGCCACTGGTCCTTCTGCGCCTTGTTGCCGTAGGCGTTGATATAGGGCGCAACGATGTCGGAATGCAGCGGAAAACCAAGGCCGCTCGCCCCGGTGCGCGCGATCTCTTCGAGCAGCACGGCCGCATGGCCAAAGTCACCACCGCCGCCGTAGGGCTCGGGCAGCATCGGGTTGAGCAACCCCTCATGACCGGCCTTGCGCCAGACCTCCTTGGGCACGATGCCGTCGCGCTCCCACTGCCCATGGTACGGGACGACTTCCTTGTCAAAAAAGCGGCGCGCGGCCTCGCGAAACTGTTCGTGATCTTCACGGAAAACGCTGCGTTCAATCAGATCCTGCATGCTTCACCTCGTTAGAAAAATACGTTCAAAAAAGGACATCAAGGCTGGTTGGCGGCTGCCGCTCGCACATCGAAACCAGCATTCGGGTCTTCGCGAAAGCGCTCCTTGAGCACGCGGCGCAGCAGCTTGCCGGTCTCAAGGCGCGGTAGACGGGTCTCGAACACCACCTGCCTCGGCCACTTCACTTTGGATAGATGCGGTGCGGCCTGCGCGACGATGGCGCGCGCCAGTGCTTCGTTGCCTTCATGGCCGGACTTGAGCACGATGACCGCCAGCGGCTGCTCGCCGAAGTCCTCGTGCGGCACGCCGACCACGGCCACTTCATCGACGGCGGGATGTGCGACGAGCGCGTTCTCGATCTCCTGCGGATAGACGTTCACGCCGCCCGACAGAATCAGATCGGCGCGCCTGTCACTCAAGAAGAGATAGCCATCCGCATCCACGTAGCCGATGTCGCCATAGGTCGCCCAGCCGCGCTCGTTGAAGGCCTCGCGCGTCTTGGCCTCGTCGTTGAGATAGCAGAACTCGCCGCCATTCTCGAAATAGATGCGGCCGATCTGGCCCACCGGAAGCTCGTTGCCGTCGTCGTCCAGAACGTGCAGCACGCCCGCAATCGCGCGCCCCACCGACCCGGGGCGCCCGCGCCATTCCTTCGAGTCGATCAGCGTCGTGCCGCAGCCCTCGGAACCCGCGTAGTACTCCATGAGAATGTCGCCCCACCATTGCAGAATCGCAAGCTTGAGTGGCACCGGGCACGGAGCGGCCGCATGGATGGCGACGCGGTGGGTGGAGAGGTCGTACCTGCTCTTCACCGCATCGGGCAACTTGAACATGCGGCTGAGCATGGTCGGCACCCATTGACTGTGAGTGACGCGGAACTTGTCAATGCACGCGAGCGAGAACTCCGCATCGAACTGCCGCATGATGACCGCGCGCCCGCCCGAGTCGAGCGCGCGCAGCGTGTAGCGCAGCGGCGCGGCGTGATACAGCGGCGCGGGCGACAGGTAGACAGTCTGCTCGCCGAATTGCATAAGGCGCTGTGTATTCGCCACCTCGGGATCTGTCTGCTTGCGGTACTCTGGCGCGAACAGCGGTTTGCGCACACCCTTGGGCCTGCCTGTGGTGCCCGATGAATAGAGCAAGTCACGGCCCAGCGGGCGCTGGCTCAAATCGAGTGCGGGCTGCGCGCCTGCGGCGTTCAGCAGTTCATCGATGCCGCGCACGCCCGGGGTGTCGCCATCCACGGAAAAGCAGGGCAGGCCCAGTGCCTGATGCGCGGCCTGCGCGTTCGGCCAGGTGGCGGACGAAACAAACAGCTGCTGCGCGCCACTGTCCTGCACGATGTACTGCACCTCGGCGGGTGTGAGGTGGGTGCTGATCACCGCCGCATAGAGACCCGCCTCGCGCGCAGCCAGCACCAACTCGAGGATCTCGACGCGGTTCTCGAGCAGGATCGCAATCGTGTCCTCGGATTTCAACCCCAGTCCGGCCAACCACTGCGCGAGAAGCAGCGCTCGATCAGCAATGCGCTTGGCGGTGAAGGTCTCTTCGGTCTCAGCCTGGATCAGGACCACCTTGTCGGGTTGAAGCTGCGCCCAGCTCAAGAAGTTGTGCATTGTTGAATGTCTCCATAACGTGCAAGCCGCCAGTCATTGCATCACTGGGCGGGTGTTGCGTGGGTTCTTCAATTCATAACATCCGGTTCACGAGTCTCGAATTCCGAATGAACGTGCGCAGTATCTCGCCCGATAGTCTGCATCTTCCTCGGGTTACTACCAGTTCGAATTCGTTTTTCTGAAACCTATTATTATTTTAATGAAACCAATGTCTCATAAATCATGAACATCCCTGTCATCGTTGAAGCCATTCGCAGCCCCATGGCCCGGGCCAAATCCGACGGTGCACTCGCCGAGCTGCACCCCGTTGATCTGCTCTCTCAGGTACTGCAGCAGCTCATCGCGCGTACCGGCATCGACCCCGGTTCGGTGGACGACGTGATCTGCGGCTGTGTGAGCCAGGCGGGCGAGCAGGCGGGCACGCCGGGACGCCTCGCGTGGCTGGCGGCGGGTCTGCCAACGCATGTGCCGTCGACCACCATCGACCGCAAATGCGGATCGAGCCAGCAGGCCGTGCACTTTGCGGCGCAGGCCATCATGGCGGGCGTGCAAGACATCGTGATCGCCTGCGGCGTCGAGTCGATGAGCCGCGTGCCTATGGGCAGCTCGCGGATGGGCAAGAACACGACGGGCCCGCGCTTTGACGAACGCTTCGCTCCGGGCCTGGTGGGTCAAGGTGTATCGGCCGACCTCGTTGCTGCCAAATGGGGGCTGTCGCGAGGCGATCTGGATCGCTACGCCGCCCAGTCACACCAACGCGCGCATCTGGCGCAAACAGGCGGCAGATTCGCGCGCGAGATCGTCGGCATTGATACGCCGAATGGCCACGTGATCGCCGACGAAACCATACGCGCAGGCACCACGCCCGAGAAGCTCGCGGGCCTCAAGGCGGTGTTTGAAAACGAAGAACTTTCCGCACGCTTTCCGCAGATTCAATGGAGCACCACGGCGGGCAACGCCTCGCAGATGACCGATGGCGCAAGCGCCATGCTGATCATGAGCGAGAAGCGCGCTGAACAGCTTGGCCTGCGCCCCCGCGCGCGCTTTGTCGCGTTCGACGTAGTGGGCGACGATCCGCTCTACATGCTCACCGCACCGATTCCCGCCACACAGCGCGTGCTCGCCAAGGCGAAGATGAAACTCGACGACATCCAGCACTACGAGATCAACGAGGCCTTCGCGTCGGTGCCACTCGCGTGGCAGAAGGAACTCAAGGCTGACGGCGAACGCCTGAACCCACGCGGCGGTGCGATCGCGCTCGGCCATCCGCTCGGCGCATCGGGCGTGCGCCTGATGACCACGATGCTGCACGCGATGGAAGACAGCGGCCAGCGCTACGGCATCCAATCCATGTGTGAAGCCGGTGGCATGGCAAATGCCACGATCATTGAAAGGCTCTGAAATGAAACTGCAAAAAGGAATGACCGCCATCGTCACGGGTG
Source organism: Diaphorobacter sp. HDW4A (assembly GCF_011305995.1). Lineage (GTDB taxonomy): Bacteria > Pseudomonadota > Gammaproteobacteria > Burkholderiales > Burkholderiaceae_C > Diaphorobacter_A. The sequence goes on from NZ_CP049910.1 coordinate 4,556,823, forward strand.
GCGTATCGGGTCTCGGTGAAGCAACGGCGATTTCGCTGCTTGAGCGCGGACTGAATGTAGTCGCCGTCGACCTCAACGAAGAGCGGGGCGCGGCGATGGAAAAGCAGTACGCCGGTCAGCTCAAGTTCGTGAAGGCCGACGTGGCCGATGGCGAGCAAATGCAGGCCGCCATCGCCGCCGCCGAAGCCTTTGGCGAGTTCCGCGCGCTGGTGCATTGCGCGGGCGTCGGCGGCCCGGTGCGGCTGGTCGAGAAAGACGGCAGTCCCGGCTCGCTCGAGAAGTACACCAACATCGTGCGCATCAACCTCATCGGCACCTTCAACACGCTGCGGCTTGCGGCGGCTTCGATGGCGAAGAACGCGCCCGTCGACGGCGAACGCGGTGCCTGCGTGCTCACCGCGTCGGTCGCGGGATACGAGGGCCAGATCGGACAGATTCCCTATGCCTCGGCCAAGGCCGGCATCATCGGCATGACCATCGTCGCCGCGCGCGATCTGGCCACCAAGATGATCCGCGTGTGCACGATTGCGCCGGGCCTGTTCGACACGCCGATCCTCGCCAAGCTGCCCGAGGAAATCCGCCAGTCACTCGCGGCCTCGGTGCCCAATCCACCACGCCTCGGAAAGCCGAATGAATATGCGCTGACGGCGCTGCATATCCTCGAGAATCCCATGCTCAACGGCGAGACCATTCGCCTTGACGGCGCGATCCGCATGCAGCCGCGCTGAGGCATTCACTTTTCAGGAGACGCTCCCATGTCAGAAACCACTCCCCTACTCGTCGAGATCCGAGGCAACCTTCAGATCATGACGCTCAACCGCCCCGAAGCGAAGAACGCCGTGACGCTGGAAATGGCCGAGGCCATGGTCGCCGCCATCGATGCGTTTGATGCGAACCCGGCACTCTCCGTGGGCATCATTGTTGGCGCGGGCGGCACGTTCTGCGCGGGCATGGATCTGAAAGGCTTTCTGCAGGGCAAACGCCCCAGCATCCCCGGTCGCGGCTTCTGCGGAATCACCATCAAGCCACCGCGCAAGCCGATCATCGCCGCGGTCGAGGGCTATGCGCTCGCGGGCGGTTTCGAGGTCGTGCTTGCCTGCGATCTGGTGGTCGCATCGAGCGCAGCCAAGTTCGGCCTGCCCGAAGTGAAACGCGGCCTCGCCGCCGCTGGCGGTGGCCTTCTGCGCCTGCCCAAGCGCATGCCGTATCACATCGCGATGGAATGCATCCTCACCGGCGACATGCTGAGCGCTGAGCGCGCCCACCAGAACGGCCTGATCAACCGCCTCGTTGAGCCCGGCACGGCGCTCGATGCCGCCATCGAGTTGGCCAACGCCGTAGCCGCCAACGGTCCCCTGTCGTTGATTGCAAGCAAGCAAGTGGTCACCGAATCGGTGGACTGGAGCCGCGAGGAAATGTTCGACAAACAGGCCGCCATCACCAACCCGGTCTTCGCATCGCAAGACGCCCGTGAAGGCGCGGCCGCTTTCGCTGAAAAACGCAAACCCGCCTGGAAGGGCATTTGACGCACGCTGAACGCAGCCATCCCGACTGATGGCCTTCGTTGTTGCATGCGTGCACCAAGGACCCTTTGCATGAGTCGATCCGATTGATGCAGAGGGTCCTCAATGACTTCACCCATTTCATCAAAGAGGAGAGAGACACGCATGAGAGCAACAATGACGCCCTATTCACGCCGCAAAGCGCTGTGCGCCATCGCGGCCGCCCTCGGCTGTGCGCCATGGGCCGCACATGCCGAATCCATCTGGCCGAGCAAGACCATCACCTTTGTGGTCCCTGGCGCGGCGGGGGGATCAACCGATATCCCCGCGCGCTTTCTCGCCATCAAGCTCAGCGAGCGACTGGGCCAACCGATCATCGTGGACAACAAGCCCGGCGCGGGCGGCTCGCTAGGCTCGGGCATCGTCGCGCGCGCCCAGCCCGATGGCTACACCGTGCTCGTCGGCAACTCAGGCTCCAACGCGATCAACTACACGGCCTACAAGAAGCTCAGCTACAAGCCCACGGATTTCGTCGCGCTCACCGACATGATCTCGTTCGCCAACGTGTTGGTGGTGCCCGTCAAATCGCCCCTCAAGACACTGCCGCAGCTCATCGACACCGCCCGCAAGGAGCCAGGCAAGCTCGCATTCTCCTCGGCGGGGGTCGGCCAGACCACGCACCTCATGGGCGAGCTGTTCAAGCAGCGCACTGGCACCGATGTCGTGCACGTCGCCTACAAGGGCTCGGCCCCCGGCACCATGGCCGTGGTGAGCGGCGAGACGCAATTCATGTTCGACAACATGACCGCTTCGCTTGCCCACATCAAGGACGGCAAGCTGCGCCCCCTCGCCGTGACCGGATCCACCCGCGAGCCCGAACTGCCAGACGTGCCGACCATGACCGAACTCGGCATGCCCGACTTCAACAAGGTCGGCTGGATGGGCTTCTTCCTGCCCGCGAAAACCCCGCCGGAGATCGTCAAGAAACTCACCGACAACCTCATCGCCGTGCTGCAATCCCCCGAGGTCCAGAAACGTTATCGCGAACTCGGCGGCAGACCCGGAGGCATGCCGCCCGAGCAGTTCAACAAGATGGTGAACGACGATCAGAAATCATGGGGTGAGCTGATAACGAGCCAGCATCTGCAGTTGGACTAGGAAACACCCCCTGAGTCATTTCGAGAGCGGCGGGACGGCCCTTGCGCGGCTGCCCTCGCTTAGGCCGCATCAGTTTCATCCGCTGCGGGCGGCGAAGCGCCATGAGAATCTGATCGGCGACTCCCGAGACTTCAGCGTCGCCAGACTTTCTGCACGTCGCCATGCGCAAGGGCGTCCAGCACCGCCTGCGTATGCGCTCCTGCATTGCACGCCTCGGACGTTTCATACGCCCTGCCATCAAACCGTGGTGCTGGCGCTGCCTGCAACACGCCGCCGCGCTCGTTGTACACACCACGCGCGCGCATGTGCGGATGCTGCGACGCCTCGAGCGGGCTGAGCACCGCACCGAAGCACACGTCGGTGGATTCAAAAACCGTCTGCCAGCGCGCGCGTGATTGCTGCAGAAAGATCGTCTGCAGGCGCGCGCGGCGCTTGGGCCAGGCAGAGCGGTCGTGCTGGGCGGTGGCGAAATCGGGATCACCCGTGAGGCCCAGCGTTTGCAGCAGCAGCACGTAGAACTGCGGCTCGATGGCGCCGATGGTGATGTGGTGGCCGTCGGCGCAGACATAGGTTTCGTAGAACGGTGAGCTGTCGTACATGCTCTGGCCGCGCTCGTCGGCCACCATGCCGCGCTGGCGAGCGCTCAGGGCGAGGTTGAGCATGTGGGCCGCGCCGTCGACGATGGCGGCATCGACGACGGTGCCCTTGCCCGTCTGGCGGGCATGGATGATGCCCGCGAGCAAACCGGTCAAAAGGTAGAGCGCTCCGCCGCCAATGTCGCCGACCATCGCGAACGAGGACACGGGGCGCGCGTCCGCCGGGCTGCAGCCCCAAAGCGCACCCGCGACCGAGGCGTAGTTGTTGTCGTGTCCGGCTCGGGGGGCGAGCGGTCCGTCCTGACCCCAGCCGGTCATGCGGCCATAGACGAGTTCGGGGTTCACACGCAGACATTCCTCGGGGCCGAGGCCTAGGCGCTCCATCACCCCGGGGCGCATGCCTTCGATCAGTACATCGGCGCTCGCGACAAGCGTGAGCACCAATTGCCTGCCCGCCTCGCTCTTCAAATCGGCGAACACCGAGCGCTTGCCGCGATTGAGCAGCGTGCCGGTGGGGCCGGTGTTCTCGGCCTCGCGCACGACCGAGATCACATCCGCGCCCAGATCGGCCAGATGCATCGCACAGAACGGGCCGGGGCCAAGGCCGCCGATTTCGAGAACGCGGATGCTGTCAAGTACTTTGCTCACGGTCTTGTCTCCTCTAGTGGATGGTCTGATTGAAGTGTCGTTCTAGTAGAGGCTGGACGCGCCAAGCACGCCCTCCACCGAACGCACCAGTGTGATCAGGCGCGGGCCGACGTCGGACTCCAGCTCGCGGCTCTTGGGGTTGTAGGTCGGGATGGAGGCGGCGATCACCCAGCGTTCACCATCAATGGGCAGCGAAAGCGGAACGGCAATCGACTGAATCTCACGGTGCAGATCACCGTGGCTGCGGCAAAAACCATGGGTGGCGAGGTCATGGCGTGCGTCCACCAACCGTTCACGCAGTTGCGCGGCACGGTCGGGCTCGTGCACGGCCAGCTCGGCAAGATAGGCTTCGCGCTCCACTTCAGGAAGGCACAGCAGATAAGCACGGCCCGTGGCGGTGCGCGAGAGCGACATGCCGACTCCCATCTGCGGCGTGAACACTTTGTTGTCCATGCCATTGGCCAGCTCGACCAGCACCAGCTTCTGGCCTGAGCCGACCCCGATCTGGATTTGCCCGCCGATATGGTTGGCCAACTCCATCATCTGCGGACGCGCAAACTGCCGCAGATGCATACGCGCGAGCACCGGCGAAGAGAGATTGAGCAGCCCGATCCCCGGCACAAACTTGGACAGGCGCTCCGAATACCGCAGCAGCCCCAGCTCGCAGAGCGTGTCGGTCAGCCGAAACAGGGTGGGCTTGGGCAGCCCGGTGAGGTCCATCAGCTCCTTGCCGCTCAGTTCCTGACGCTTGTTGGAGAAGCAGCCCAGAATGGATACGCCCCGCACCAGCGCACTGACCAGTTTGCCATCTGCTTCAGAATTCATGAATGCCCTTTGATTGTTATTGGGATGAGACCAGCGTCTCGATTTTCCGAATTCTATTCAAAGATCGATCTGAAGCGCACAAAAAGAAAAGCTCCAGCGCATCACAGCGGTGGAGCCTGACTCAGTTGTTCGCATCGCAAGACACTGCGATGCGGCAACGTGCAAATTTACTGGTTTGCGATTTCCAGATGAGCTTCGCGAGCTTCTTGGATGAATTCGATCAACGATTCGATAACGTAACGCATGGTGTGACTCCATGAGATGCCTAGAGGGCAAATTGCGGTGTGCATCTCGTACATCGCTTTTGCTAGGGAAGAACATTAAGTGTTTACCCTATGATTGTAAGTATAAACCGATATAGGGTTTGCACCAATTCAAGAGTTGCAAATGCCAGTCGGAACCCAAGGGTTACTACTTACATTCAGCGGGACACTTCCAAAAGCAAAGCGGCCCTTGCCCGTGTCACGGGGCAAGGGCCGCTTTCAGCGACTGTTGCTGGAGAGGATCACTCCTCTTCGGTCCACTCCACCTGAGCGCCGAGGCTTCGCAAGTTTTCCACAAACTGCGGATGGGCGCGGCGGATCGGTGTGGCGTTTCGGATTTCCGAGCGGCCTTGGATGCTGGCTGCCACCATGAACAACGCAATCGCCACGCGGATGATGTAGGGGCTCTCCACCGTGGCGGGCGCGAGCTTGCTGCCACCGAAAGTGATGATACGGTGCGGGTCGGACGAGAAGACGTGGGCGCCGAACTTGGAGAGTTCGCCCGTCCAGCCAAGTGCGCCGTCGTAGACCTTGTTCCAGAACATCGCATTGCCCTCGGCCGAGACGCCGAGTGCGATGAAGATCGGCAGCAGATCGACCGGGAAATACGGCCACGGTGCGGCTTCGACCTTGGTCAGCGTGTTGCTGGTGAATGGCGTCTGCACCTTGAGCGCGCCATCGCGCCAGGCGCGCGACCAGCCGTCCTTGTGCTCGACATGCACGCCGAACTTGGCGAAGGTGCGGTCGATCAGCGGGAAGTTGTCGGGTGCGGAATTCTTCACGATCACATCGCCGCCAGTGATGGCGCCGAGCGCGAGGAAGGTGGTGATTTCGTGAAAATCCTCGTCGAAGCGGAATTCTCCGCCACCGAGCTGGGCACCGCCCGTCACTGTAACGCGCGAGGTTCCGATGCCCTTGATCTGCGCGCCCAGCATCTGCATGAAGCGGCAGAATTCCTGCACATGGGGCTCGGATGCGGCGTTATTGAGCGTCGAGGTGCCATCGGCCGCCACGGCGCAGAGCACGAAGTTTTCGGTGGTCGTGACCGACGCGTAGTCCAGCCAGTGCTTGACGGCCTTGAGCGGGCCGTCGCGATGGATCAGGAGCGAGCCAAGCGAGCGCTCGACCAGACCGCCGAAGTTGCGGAACACCTCGACATGCGGATCGATCTCGCGCACGCCGAGCGTGCAGCCCTTGACGTTGTCCTCCAGTCGCGCCACGCCAAAGCGCGCCAGCAGCGGCGGCACCAGCATGATGGACGAGCGCATTTCCTCGGGCAGATGGTGCTTGGCCGGGTCGAAATGGGTGTTTTTGTGGTGCAGAGACAATATGCCGGTCTCTCGATCCCACTGCACATCGCTGCCGAGTTCGCGGTAGATGTCGAGAATCTTGCGCACGTCGGTGATGTCTGGCACCCCGATCAGCCTGAGCGGCTCGGAGGTGAGCAAGGTGGCGCAGAGGACGGGAAGCACCGCATTCTTGTTGGCGGACGGCGTGATGCGTCCGCGCAGCGGCTTGCCGCCGTGCACGATCAGATTGGACATGGCAGTGTGAGGGGGAACAGTTGGCTGGGATGGATCAAAGACAAAACTCTAGCGCAATGAATGCGCAATCCCTGAACTGTACGCCGTGTGGGGTGGCCCTGCGGAAACCGGCCCGTTTGGCCGGCGCCGCATAGGTCAAAAATTGTGTCGAAACGGGTTCAGCTGGAAGAGAGCTTCATCAGCACCAGTCCCGCGACAATCAGCACCGCCGCGCCAATGCGCATCATCGACATCTGCTCGCCCAGAAATACGATGCCCACAACAAACGCACCCACCGCCCCGATGCCTGTCCAGATCGTGTAGGCCGTGCCCAGCGGCAGAGTGCGCATCGCCACTGACAGCAGGCCGAAACTCGCGATCATGGTGGAAATGGTGATGACGCTCGGCCACAGACGCGTGAAACCGTACGACTGCTTCATAGCGAACGCCCAGACGATTTCGAGCAGACCCGCGAGAAGAAGATAGACCCATGCCATGACAGACTCCTTGAGAAAAGAGAGTGACCGGGTCGTCCCAGCGAGAAAGCAAATGAACAAGGCAGGCAGACGCGTTTCGCTGCCGCCCGAGGTCGTCCCCGATGGCGCTGAGCGCCGTTCAATCACAGAACTGATGCGAATTTTAGGAGAGTCCAACCCATTTCGGTAGATCGGCCCGCCGTTACATGGGTGGTTGCGGCGCAACATCCGTCCGGCTCAGCCGGATTTCAGCGGGACGCGTGCTCGCGCAGAAATACCGCGATGTGCTGCACCACCCGCTCGGAATCCTCGCGATACGGCACATGCCCCAGCCCGGTGAGCAGCACCATGCGCGAGGGCTCGCCGCCGCTCAGGCTCGAAATGATCTCGGGCTGGATGGCCGAGCCGTATTCGTCAAGCTCCCCATGCAGCGCGAGCGTGGGGCTGCGCAGCAGCGGCAGCTGATCCTTGATGGACCAGTTCGCAAAGTCGGGATGCAACCAGCTCTCGATCCAGGCATCGAGCACCCAGCGCGTCTTCTCGCCGTGGTAGCGCGCCAACCGCGCGAACTGCACGGGATCGGAATACACGCTCTGTGCCTCGCGAATGCCCTGCTTCGTGCACTCCTCCACGAAGGCCTGCGCGCCAATGGTGATCACTGCATCGCAGTCCTGCGGCGCGGATGCCGCCGAACACACGGCCATGCCGCCGCCCACGCTGTGGCCAAGCACGGCAAAGCGCGTGATGCCCAACTGCTCGCGCAGTCGGGGGAAATACTTGCTCGCCTCTTCGAACACGAAATGCAGCGAGGGCTGGTCCGTACGCGCGTCGGACTGGCCAAAGCCAAGCCGGTCATACGCATACACGGTGCGCCCGGTTGCCACGCTGAGCGCCTGCGGAAAATCGCGCCACAGGCTCACCGCGCCCAGCGAGTCGTGGAACATGATGATGGGCGCGCGCGCGCCGCCCTTGGCCGGAGACCACTCGCGCACGAACAAGCGGCCCTGCGGTGTCTGGACCCAGTGGTCCTGTACCTGAACCGGTGGCTGCATGTCTTGGCTTGCGGAGAGGTTGGAGCTCATATTCGTTCGGTCTGAAAGGACGATGCGAGATCGGTCTGGCAGATCAGTCGGCCAACGCCGCTTCCTCCACCGCTTCGGCTTTCGCGACTTTGGCGTATTCGACGATATTACCGACCGTCGCGCCGTAATATTGCGCAACTCGCTTGCGCAGCTTGAGCACCGCCTTGTCCTTGCTCACGAGCAACGCCTGATGCGCGCTCGCGAGATCGAGAAAATGCTGATCGTCGGGGTCGGTGCAGGTGAAGCGGATCTTCTGCGCCTCGGGCACATACTCGACTGCCGCGTCGAACGCCGCGAGCACCCCCTCCACCGTCTTGCCGTAGAAGGCCACGCGGGGCGCGATCTGGCTGTACTGCAGCACGCGCTCAAGCTCAATGCGCTGGGCCCGGTCGGCGATCCAGCGCAGTTGGCCGTCAGCCACCAGTTCGCGGATCGGCGGGATGTGCGGATCGTCAAAGATCAGCATGTCGAGCACCACATTGGTGTCCAGAATCAGCGGGCGCGGCGCGGCACCCTCATAGCCGTCATTGCATTGCGGCCAGCGAAGAACAATCTTCATTGAGCCGAGTCCCCGCCTTCCGCAGGTTTGCGCTGTTTGACCGCCCCTTTGATCATGTCAAAGCGGAACAAGCGGCATTCGATCGGGCCGTTCCACATCGGTGTGCGGCGCGACTCCTTGAGGCGCATCTTGCCGGGCAGCTTCAAGTCGGGCGTGAGCATGTAGCCGCTCCAGCCGCTGTAGTTCTTCTTCCAATGCGATGCCAACTGGCTGAAGAATTCAACGCCGTCTTCGGTTTGCGCGGTTTCGCGGCCTGCGCGCTCGACCACGTCCATGCGCTCGCTGGCACTGCGGCCCGCCACACCGGCTGCGGCAATACGTTCGCCATAGGGTGGGTTGAGCAACAAGATGCCTGGCTCCTCACAAGGCGGCATGCGCTGCAGCGCGTCACCACCGCGCAACTGCACGGTGTCGGCGACGCCAGCGCGCTGGGCATTGTTACCTGCGAAGTCGACCATGCGGAAAGAAATGTCCGAGCCATAAATGCCCACCGGGCTCTCGGCCAGGATGTGCGACTCTGCCTCGTCGAGCATCGCATCCCAGACATGTTTCTGGAACGGCACGAGCTTTTCAAACGCGAAACGGCGCAGGATGCCCGCCGGAATACGGCGTGCAATCTGCGCGGCTTCGATCAGCACGGTGCCCGAGCCGCAGCATGGGTCGTAGAGTGGCTGCGGATGGTCGCCGTGGGGGTCCCAGCCGGTGGCGGCGATCATCGCGGCAGCCAGCGTTTCCTTGAGCGGCGCATCGCCCGTGTCCTCACGCCAGCCGCGCTTGAACAGCGCTTCGCCCGAGGTGTCGATGTAGATCGTCGCTTCGTCGGTGGTCAGGTGCATGTGCACACGCACATCGGGGTGACGGGTTTCGACGCTCGGGCGCTGATCGTTGGCTTTGAGACGGAAACGGTCGGCGATCGCATCTTTCACGCGCAACGCGGCAAAGTTCAGGCTGGTCAGCGGGCTGTGCTGAGCAGTGAACTCGATCTTGAACGTCTCGCGGGTGGTGAACCAAATTTCCCATGCCACTTCACTCGCAGCGCGATACAGATCGTTCTCACTGCGGTACATGGTTTGCGACAGTTGCACCAGCACGCGCTGGGCCAGACGGCTGTGCAGATTGAGCAGCATCGCGTCACGCCAGGTGCCGCGCACCATCACGCCGCCACGCGCCACCATCAGGTCTTGGCCGCTGTAGCCGGTGATGGCGTGGACTTCGTCCGCCAGAAAACCCTCGACGCCAGCGGCGCAAGGTAAAAACAAGTGCAATGGATTCATAGAAGAGCGCAAGGATACGCGTTTGCGCTTGTCCGAGGTAAATACAGGAAGAAAGTTCAAGCGTTGCTCTACAAATGGGAGCGCGCCATGGCTTTAGATTCAAGGTATCAAAGGAGCCAAGCACATCATGGAAGAAATCAGCTGGAACGACTTCATGAAAGTCGAGCTGCGCGTGGGCCGCATCGTGTCGGCTGAAGTGTTCAAGGAAGCGCGCAAACCGGCCTACAAGCTGCGGGTCGATTTCGGACCCGAACTCGGCGTGCGCAAGTCAAGCGCGCAAATCACCGCCCTGTACCAGCCCGAGTCCCTCGTGGGCCGCCTCGTCATCGCCGTCGTCAACTTCCCGAAGAAGCAGATCGGCCCGCTGATGAGCGAATGCCTCGTCACCGGTTTTCACAATGCGGACGGGGATGTGGCGCTGTGCGTGCCCGATCAGGAGGTGCCGCTGGGGACGCGATTGTTTTAGACAGATCGGCTGTCACTGAAACGCGTGCCCATCCCCATGTTGCAGTCAACCCGCTAAACTGGCAGACCTGATGTTCGAATTCGCCCGCCGCCCCGGCCGGGCCGTCCCTCAGGCGTTGACGGGCCACCGGCCCGCTCAAGACCCACGCGGTGCCCCCATGGTCTGGAAATTCATTCTTCTTTTCGTCATCCTTCTCTTCCCGCTGTGCGGCCTGTACATGCACCTGCGCGGCAAGGTGCGCCACAAGGCGCTGCGGCAGCTGTTCGACCACTCGACCTTCACCGCACCAATCAACGTCTTCATGCTCGCCTTCTCCAAGGTGCCGCGCACGCCGTATCTGCCGGTGAGCACCTTCCCCGAGCTGGAGCCACTGCAGGCCAACTGGCGCGAGATCCGCGAGGAGGCCGTCAATCTGCAGAAGAACATGCAGATCAAGGCCGCCGCGAACAATGACGACGCAGGCTTCAACTCGTTCTTCAAGACCGGATGGAAGCGCTTTTATCTGAAGTGGTACGGCGACGCTCACCCCTCAGCCATGGAGCTGTGCCCGGTGACGACCTCGCTGGTGGCGAAGATTCCGACCATCAAGGCAGCGATGTTTGCCGAGCTGCCTCCGGGGGCCAAGCTCAATCTGCACCGCGACCCGTATTCGGGCTCGCTGCGCTATCACCTGGGCCTGCTGTCGCCAAATGACGACCGCTGCATGATCTCGGTGGATGGCCAACCCTACAGTTGGCGCGAGGGCGAAGGCGTAATCTTCGACGAGACCTATATGCACTGGGCCGAAAACCGCACTGACGGCAACCGCATCGTGCTGTTCTGCGACGTGGAACGCCCGATGACCAACGGCTTCGCGCAATGGCTCAACCGCTGGGTCGGCACCAACGTGGTGGCTGCCGCGAGCTCACCCAACAACGAGGGCGACCCGCGCGGACTGATCAGCCGTCTGTTCAAGATCTCGTTCTATGCTGGCCAGTACCGCCGCCGCTTCAAGGCATGGAACAAGACGGCCTACAAGCTCACCAAGTTCGGACTGATGCTGGCGGCGCTGGCGGGTATTGTTTGGATTTTCGTGAAGCTCTGAGGCTGTCCAGGCAAACTTCACCACTCATCCAGCGACGGATCGCCTGCATCAGGGTCGGCGGTCCGTTTTTTGCGGGTGTGCAAGAGTTGCACGGTACTCACCACAAAGGTCAGCAACACCAGCGCCCATTGCGACAGGGTCGGGACGGCAGTGAGCTGAGCATCCCCCAGGGCCCGGACCACGCTACGAGCGGGCGCGCTCGCAGCACCGACCTTCGCATCCCCGGCGGCCGGGCTGCCACCTTCTACCACTGCGTTGAGGAGGTAGATATCCGGGGTGGAATTGACGTGCAACTGCAGCGCCTGCACGCCGCCGTCGATATACCCTGGCGCTGCATTTGCAGCCACAGCGGCCTCCGCCAGCGCTGTTTCCAGTGGCTTGAGCACGCCGCTCAGGCTTGGACGCATTGCCGGGTAAACAGATGCATCGAGGAGTTGCAGCGCCACTGCTTGATCAATGGCTTGACTGAGCACTGGCGATGGCAACGAACCATCCGGCGCTGCGGCGTTGCTGCAGCTTTGTGTCTGCATCCGGATCGATGCGAATGGCTGCTTCTCAAGTCCCGCTATGCGGATGTTGTCGATCCGCCAGAACTGGGAAGCGCTTGAATTGGCCTTTTCCGCCGATCCGGCACGCCAACCCAGACGCAGCGTCTGGCCCGCGAACTCGCGACCCAGATTCACTGTCACATTGCGCTTCCATCCATTGGAGTGACCGGTATAGGCGGACTGGTTGCGCAGCAGGTTGGTATTGGTAACCCCATTCCTCATCCACCAGATCGTTCCGGAGTACGCAACCTGCTGGGCGCCCAGCGCGCTGTCCAGTGATTGTGGTCGCGAGAGCAGGAGCTGGCCGCCATTGGTAGCGTCGTCTCCGAAGTTGTATTCCTGATCAAAAGTCAATACCAGATCTTCGCCAGTTCCAATCTTCAATTCTGGTGTGTACATCGCCGAGATCACGCGGTCATTTGGCACGCTGAGCTGATACCAATGCTCGCCGCCGTCCCCAGCCACCGTCCACAACGAGCCCTCGAGATCCATACCCCCAGGCCAGACGTCGACCGTATCCAAGGCGCTGTTCTGAATCTCTATGTCAGCATTCAACCAGACCGACATCGCCTGCCCGCGCAATTGCACCATCACATCAGGGGCGGCTGGCTGGACGTAGATACGAGAATTGGCATAAGACTGCATTCCGGTGAGATGCACCGGCACACGCATCGCAAGCGACTGTCCCGGTGCGATCACTCCCGATGTCACAACCAGATTGCCGCCCGGGAAGTTCACGTGCGCGTCATCGGAGCTGAGCACCACTGATGCGCTACTGATGTAGGAATCACCAAGATTGCGTAATTGGAAAGTCAATACGGCCGTTTCGCCGTTGTCGAGCAGATCGTCCGCATCACAGCGTCTGGCTTCAGAATCCGAGAGCGACAGGTGCATGCCATCCACCACCAGCAGAGGGCCGGAGCGATAGCTTTCCGTCACGCCGCGCAAGTCCACCGCATTGCGATCAGGCGCCACAGCGTCCAGACCAACACCACGCTTGGCGAATGCGCCGAGGCAACTTGCGTAATCCTGATGATCGTTCGCTGCCATGCCCGAGAGCAGTGCATCGCGGGCTTCAGTGAATGTCGGATTGATGGGAGTGAGCTTGAGCCCAGTGATCAGATACGATTTCATGCGCTGCTGCGCGTCGACAAAGGCATGCCGGTTCAGCAGCGTCGCATAACATTCCCAGAGCATATTGGCCCAGACCTCGCCCACATTGTGGATCTCTGCATTGCCGTATCCAGCGCGGAACTGCCCGTCGATGACCGACTGGTTCACGGGCACATTGGCAGGCAGTGGCTCTCCATCCTGTATGTGCTTGAAGGTCAGCGGGTTCTTCGCCAAGTCAGTCGAATACGGATAGCGCCGGCTGCCGAAGTATGCCGCGTTACGATAGTCGATCGCCGGATGGACACTGTTCGCATTGGCGTAAGCCCCCTGCGCATAGGCGCCTTCAAATTGTGTGTTTCCCGGCTTGAGCCGGTCCGCATCTGTCACTGTCAGAAGCTGCGCCACGAAATCGCCCCACCCCTCGCCGAGCCCCGCCCCCAGACGGGTGGTGAGCCCGTTGGTGTTGCCGATCAGGCGGCGACTCAGGTAGTGCCCCCATTCGTGAGCGACGATGGTGTTGTCCAACGCCGCACTACGTGGAACGCCACCGATGTCGAATACATGCATCCGCATGATCGGCGAGGCGCCATCAGCGGGCGTGTCCATGCTGGCATTGTTGCGTACGGTGTAGACGAGCGCACGCGCATCGATGGGGTCGCCCTCTAGCCCGCCGCGACCGAAGTTACTGGCCTGTGCATTGCCCGCCGCCTCATCGAATCCCGCGTCGTAGAACCAGTCATGCAGCCAGTTGATGACATAGAACAGGTTTGTCACCGAGGTCGCGGCTTGCCCCTGATGCTTCAGCGGATCAGCCGCGAAATCGTAGCCAAAGTCAAACGTCTGATTCGACGTGCAGCCGTAGAAATCCGCGCCCACCGCCAGGGTGTTCGCGCGGCAGGAGGTCGTGCTCTCAAGCGGCACGCCGGAATAGCCCTCCTGACTCTTCACGTCTGCATAGGCCCGCACGTTGTTGCCGCTGGAGAAGGCCAGACCATCGGCGCGCGGATAATCGATCCATGGATCGCCGCGTGAGAACGACGGCGCGCTCACCATCGACACCCTCGAAGGCGCAAGCAGCCTCGCTGAATGGCCATCTGGTCCAGATCCAGGATACGGGTTGAGGTCCAGCCCCTGAGGACCCGGCAAGGGGACACCAGTGAGTGGATCGGCCCATACGCCGTACGTGAAGGACGGAGCGACCGCGCTGGCTGAAGGTGATGCAAGATCCAGTGCGCCAGTGGTCGCCGAATCATGGGACATGAGATTGTTGCGAAACAGTATTTGACCGTCGTCGCGGGCTATCACATAGGAGAAGGCGTTGTGCACACCGGCTTCCAGCACCCTGACTTCCAGATAGTAGGCGGCCACTAGCCCCTGCGGCATGCGAAACCAGACGGTGCGGTAGCGCGTGGGCTGCTCCAGAACCCCACCCTGCGCACCACGCTGACCTGCGGGAAGCAACAGCCTTCGATATCCCTCGGACGCATCGCCGCTGCCCGCATCCTGTTCGACGAGTCGGGATGCAACGTCGGAAGGAAAGTCGAAGTCCTCGAGCGCCACCTGCGCGGCCATGGCCGGAGTCAAGCTCGACGCGGTGCCGTCTGCGCGCACCGACCTGGGTGCCCCTGCCACACTTGTGCTGCCCACGAAGCCCCCCACGTTGAGGGCGCGGCTTTGCGCATCGAGCAGCACGGTGGCATGTTCGCGGAACACCGGAATTCCGTCACGTTGGTTACCGAAGCGAACCAGACGACCGCCATTCGCCAGCGTCTGCTGTTGCTGCACTGGTACAGCATCGACTTCGGCTGCGGTCAGTCCATACAGCCCGGCGAGCGCCTTGATTTCCTCTCGTGCGGACGGTACGACGTCATCCACTGAGCGATATCGTTTGAGAGTGGGCGAAACAGGTGTGCGCGAAGGGTCGAGCCAGACGAAGTTGGCCACACCCAGTCGTTCTTCATAGGTCGCCCTCTTCACCGAAACAGGAAGCGCCTCTGAGAAAGTGCTTGCCTTGGTGAAGTTTGGCAGCGCGGCAAGCGCATCGATATTCGGCAGCTCTCTGGCTACCGCATATGCAGAAGCCAGCACAAAGCCCCCCGCAACGGCTGTGTACAGAATGTTTTTCAACGTCCTGTGCATGACACGTCTCCCTCGTCAAAGCACCGCGCACGGCAAATTCGAGTGAACTGTGAGACGGGCCTCGAAACAGGCCCAAAGGTTCAGTCACATGCTAGGAGCAATTGCGCTGAGGTCTGTGTGATTTTGTGTGCCTGCTGTAAGACGCCGAGCCATCCAAACATAGGAGCAAAGCGTGCGGCAGATTTCAGGCCGTCTGCTGCATCGCCAGCAGCTTCCCATGCGTCGCCGCCGGAATCGACACCACGCCGCGGCTGCTTCTGCTCACGAAAGCGATGCCCGTCTTCCCGCGGGCAACCTCGCGGCCCGTCGACTTCTCGGTGACGCTGAACACCAGATCAAAACCATAGCGGTTGAAGTCGGCGGGGGTCATGCGGATGGACATGACTTCGCCGTGAAAGCCTTCGGACTTGTACTGCGCAACGATGTCACCGACGACCATGGAGATGTCAGGCAGCTCCGCTTCGGGAAAGCCGATCTCCTGGAAGAAGCGCAGGCGCGCCTCCGACACCAGACTCAGCAGCTGCGCGTTGTCGAGGTGTCCGCCCTGGTTCACATGGCTGATGTAGATCTGCACCTCGGTGCTGAAGGCGAAATGCGCGGGCAGGTCGAAGATGATGCGGGCCATGGGATTCTGTTTTTCAGGAGACTAGACCGCCTTGCGCAGATTGGCAGGCGGAATCTTCAGTGCTTCTCGGTATTTGGCGACGGTGCGGCGCGCGCATTCGATGCCCTGCTCGGCGAGCATGTCGGCGATCTTGCTGTCGGACAGCGGCTTCTTCGTGTTCTCGGAGCTGAGCAGCTGCTTGATCAGCGCCTTCACCGCCGTGCTCGACGCACTGCCGCCGGTCTCGGTGCCGAGGCCCGAGCCAAAGAAATACTTGAGTTCGAACGTGCCCTGCGGTGTGGACATGTACTTGGCCGTCGTCACGCGGCTGATGGTCGATTCGTGCAGGCCCAGTTCGTCCGCAATGTCGCGCAGCACCAGCGGGCGCATGGCGAGCTCGCCGTGGACGAAGAAATTCTTCTGGCGCTCGACGATGGCGGTGGACACGCGCAGAATGGTGTCAAAGCGCTGCTGCACATTTTTGATGAACCAGCGCGCTTCCTGCAAGCGCTGCTGCAGCCCGGCATTGGCCTCGTTGCCACGCTGGCCGCGCAGTGCGTTGGCATAGACGTCATGCACGCGCAAGCGCGGCATCACGTCCGCATTGAGCTGCACGGTGAATCGCATCTGCGCGCCGCGACCGACGTTCTTGACGATCACATCGGGCACGATGATCTGGCGCTGCACATCGGCAAAGCGGCGACCGGGACGGGGCTCGAGTCGCGTGATCAGATTCATCGCCGCGCGCGTGAGTTCCTCCGATGCCGCGCAGGTCTGCGTGATGCGCTTGACATCCTTGCGCGCCAGCAGATCAAGCGCGTCACGGCACACGCGCAAGGCGACTTCGATCACCGCCGGATCGCCCTCTTCATCGAGGTTCATGGCGTGCAGCTGCAGCGAAAGGCATTCACCCAAATTGCGTGCACCGGCCCCCGCGGGATCGAGGCTCTGCAGAAGCCGCAGCGCCACGGTGAAGCGGTGCACGAGCTCCTCGAGCTCTTCGGTCGGCGCATCTGCCCCTGCAAGCGCGATGGCCAGTTCAGCCAGCGATTCTTCGAGATAACCGTCGTCGTTGAGCGATTCGATGAGAAAACGCACGGCCGCGCTGTCGATATCCGAGAGATGCAAGGCCAGCGCCTGACGGTGCAGGTGGTCGGTCAGCGATTCGTGCGAACCAGCGAGATCGATGGCGTCGACCTCCTCGTCGCCTGAGCTGCTGGTGTTGTTGCGCGCGGGCGCGTCGCCGCCCCATTCGCCATCGTCGGGAGCCATCTCGACGGTGCCGTCACCTTCCCAGTCCACCTGCTCGGACACTTCGGAGCCCGCAGAGGGCGCGTCGGACTCCGACGCCGTGTTGTCATCGGTGCTTGTCGAAGTGCTGCTTGGGGCGGGCGCCGAGTACAGCGCGCTGTCCGCATCGCTGGCATCTTCACTGACGGGTTGGTTTTCACGCTCGAGGCCAAACTCCTCGCGTGGAGCTTCGTCGTTGGTACGTTCCAGAAATGGATTGTCGTCGAGCATCTGCTCGACTTCCTGTTCCAACTCCAGTGTGGAGAGCTGCAGCAGCTTGATCGACTGCTGCAGTTGTGGCGTAAGCGCCAGATGCTGCGAGACCCGAAGCGACAGTCCCGGCTTCATGGACTGCAGCCTTGTATCGCCATATTTGTTTTCAACCTCAAGACTTTGCCCATGACGCTCAACTACATGCGGAAATGTTCGCCCAGGTAAACCCGGCGCACATCGGCGTTGTCGACAATCTCGGATGGCGTGCCCTGCGCAAGCACATGCCCATCGCTGATGATGAAAGCGTGGTCGCAGATGCCCAGCGTTTCGCGCACGTTGTGGTCGGTGATGAGCACGCCAATGCCACGCTCTTTCAGGAAGCCGATGATGCGCTGGATCTCGATCACCGCAATCGGGTCGATGCCAGCGAACGGTTCGTCAAGAAGGATGAAGCGCGGCTGAGTGGCCAGCGCGCGGGCGATTTCCACCCGGCGGCGTTCACCACCAGAGAGCGCGAGCGCAGGCGATTCACGCAGATGGTCGACGCGCAGCTCCTGCAGCAGCATCGTGAGACGCTCCTCAATCACGGCGCGCGAGAGCGCGTGGCCGTTTTCGTCCTGCTGGAGTTCCAAGACCGCGCGCACGTTTTCTTCAACGTTGAGCTTGCGGAAAATCGAGGCCTCCTGCGGCAGATACGACAGCCCAAGGCGCGAACGGCGATGGATCGGCAGGTTCTGAACCGACTGACCATCGATGTAGATCTCGCCCGCATCACTGCGCACGAGGCCCACGATCATGTAGAACGAAGTCGTCTTGCCCGCGCCGTTGGGGCCAAGCAGGCCGACCACCTCGCCCTTGCGCACCGACAGCGACACATCCTTGACGACCTTGCGGCTGCCATAGGACTTCTCTAGATGCCGCGCCTCGAGACGGCTTTGACCATCCAGGCTGGACGGGCGCCCCTCAATCATGGACGGCTCACGGCGTTCGTTTTTCATCACGGCGTCGCCACTCACTTGCCGCCGCCATTGCTCAACTCTGGGCTGGAACGCAGCACGGGAGGCTCGCCATTGCGCTCGGGCTTGGACGTCTGGGCCTCGCCATCGGCCGGCTTTTCCTTGGGTGTGAGCGTCATGCGCACGCGGCCCGAAGGCGTTCCTGCTGTCGTCTGTGCGGAAGGATTGTTCTTCACGCCATCCACAGTGAACACATCGGTGATGTTGTTGTAGACGATGAGCGCACCATTGACCTGATCGGTCATCGCCGTGTCGCGATAGCGGCGCAACTCACCACGACGGATGAACTTGACGATGTCGGCCTTGCCGTCGTACTCGATCACCTCGCCCTCGCCTTCCACATACTCATGCGGAGCGCCCGGAGCAGAATCGCGCTTCTGTCGGAAGAACGCGCGCTTGCCAGCTGCAGCCGTGACCGTGCCGAACTGGAAACCCTCCGGGTCCTGGCGCACTTCAAGCTGCGCGCCGCGAAGCACGATGGTGCCCTTGGTCATCACCACATTGCCGGTGAACACACTGAGCTGCTTGAGCTCGTCATGGCGCAGCGTGTCGGCCTCGATGTTCATTGGCTTGTCGCGATCGGCACGCTCCGCATGCACCACAGCAGGGCCAAGCGCCAAAAGGCAGCTAAAAAGGAGCGGGATAAGTCTGGTTTTCATAGGGCATGAATCTTGCTCAGCCATTGTACTGAACCCGGCACGCCTGCGTGACGGAAGTCGATTCATCCACTGCGAAACAAAAATGTAAAGCCCCAAAAACAGCGCGCAAACACGCTCAAATGAGCATGATGTTTTCTTGAATCGGGAGACAACAGCAGCGAGCAGAGTGCCTGCCCCACAGCCCCAATGCCGAGAAAGACAGTACTCCCATACGGCAAGGAGGCGCAACGGCACATGAAAGCGTTTATCGGCGCCTCCAAACGATTGATTAATCGCTGCCAAAGGCAGCGAAAACCGAAACCAAAAAACAAAAAACGCACCCGAAGATGCGCATTTGGAGGATCGAAAAAGATCGATCAGGCTTTGAGGGTGCTGAGGTACTCGACGACCTGGAGTACGCTTTGCATGTTGCCTGCCATGGTGCCATCGGTGTAGTACTTACCACCCACGCCCATCGAAGGCACGCCCTCGACCTGATAGCTTTCCTGAAGCTGCGCCGCCTTGCGCAGGAGATTGGCAGTGTTGAAGGAGTTGTATGCCTCCTTGAACTTGGCCACGTCCACGCCCTGCTGGCCGATCCATTCGAAGATCTGCTCATCCTTGTTCAAGGGCTTGCGCTCCACGTGCACTGCGCGGAACACCGTGGTGTGCAGTTTGGGCAACAGGTTCATCGCTTCGAGCGCGAAGTACAGTTTCTGCTGCGGCACGAAGCTCGCGTTGAACGCCACCGGTACGCGGTGGATGCTCAGGTTGGCTGGCGCACTCTTGACCCAGGCTTCAAAAGCCGGCTCAAAGGCGTTGCAGTGCGGGCAGCTGTACCAGAAGAACTCGATCACCTCGACCTTGCCGGCGGGCGCATCGGTGGCTACGGGCTTCTTGAGCTTGATGAAGTCCTTGCCTTCCTTGAATGCGCGCGCTTGCGCCTGCGCGTTCATGGCCAGGGGCAGAGTCAGGGCGGATGCGGCAACCGCCGAAGCGGTGGACAGGGAAAACTCGCGGCGTTTCATGAGATGAACATTCCTCTTCAGTTTTTTGTAGCGACTGGTGATTGTGAGCGATGCGAGGCGAAAAAGTTCAGCGCTGCACACGAACCAAGGTGGTATCGATCCCCGCCCCGTCCAGTTTGCCCTTGAGAGAATCGGCATCGTCACGCTTGCCAAACGGCCCGATGCGCACGCGGAACACGGTGCGGCCGCTCTGCTCGCGCTCACTCACACGGGCCTCCCAGCCCAGCATGGCAAGTTTGGCACGCTGCGCGTCCGCATTGCTCTGACTGCTGAACACGCCGGCCTGCACAAAGTAGTCGAACGGATCAGTCGTCGTTGGAGCGGGTGCCGGAGTAGGCGCCGCAGCCGCGCGGGCACGGGCCAGATCGCCCAGAGGGTCGCTGCTGGCGGTCGAGGGCGCAGGACGGGCGGTCTGTGTCGCCGACGAAGCCGGTGGCTTGGGCGCAGACGCGACCGCCGTCGGAGCCGATGCTGCCGGGGCTGGAGCGGGCGCCGGAGTCACGGTGCCGGTGACGGCCGGAGGCGCCGTGGTGGCGTCCGCCGGTGTGGATGCGGGTGCTGTCTTCACCGGATTCTTGCCGTGCAACGTGGAGTTCGGGTCCCAGTTCTTGTTGCGCTGCGCCTCGGCCTCGTCCTGATCGGTGCCACGCGTGGCGTTCTTGTTCAGGAAGGGGACCGGCACCTTGGTCACATAGACAGCCACGGCCAGCGCTGCCGCCAAACCGATGAGCACGCCCAGAATGAGCCCCAGAATGAGCCCGCCACGTTGCTTGTTAACGTTCATAAATCCGTTGATTTGTCACTCGATTTACATGCGCTCCGGTGCGGAAACGCCCAATACCGCCAAACCATTGTGCAGCACCTGCGCGGTCGCGGCGACCAGCGCCAAGCGTGCCAGCTTGACCTTTTCATCATCCACGAGGATACGCTCTGCGTCGTAGTACGAGTGATACGCCGACGCCAGATCACGCAGGTAAAAAGTAACATCGTGTGGCGCATTGCCAGCCGCAGCAGCCGTCAGCATCTCGGGGTACTTGGCCAGCAGCAGCATCAGCGCCTGAGCCTGAGGACCTTCCAGTGCAGACAGTTCCACATCTTTGAGCGCAGGCACACCCGCACCGCCCTGCTCGGCCCAGGCTCGCAGCACTGACTGGATGCGCGCATGGGCATACTGTACATAGTAAACAGGATTGTCGTTGTTCTGCGCAACGGCCAGATCCACGTCGAAGGTGTACTCGGTGTCGGGTTTGCGCGACAGCAGGAAGAAGCGCACCGCGTCCTTGCTCGTCCACTCGATCAGATCACGCAGCGTCACGTACGAACCCGCGCGCTTGCTGATCTTCACTTCTTCGCCATCCTTGACCACGCGCACCATCGTGTGCAGCACATAGTCGGGGTACCCCTGCGGAATGCCGACGTTGGCGGCCTGCAGACCGGCGCGCACGCGGGCGATCGTGCCGTGGTGATCGGTGCCCTGAATGTTCACCACCTTGCCGTAGCCGCGCTTGAACTTCTGGATGTGATAGGCCACATCCGGCAGGAAGTAGGTGTAGTTGCCGTCGGTCTTGCGCATCACGCGGTCTTTGTCGTCACCGAATTCGGTGGACTTGAGCCATAGCGCGCCGTCCTGTTCGTAGGTGTAGCCACTGTCGATCAGACGCTTGACGGTGTCTTCGACGTAGCCGTTGGTGTACAGGCTCGACTCGAGGTAGTACTCGTCGAACTTCAGGTTGAACGCCTGCAAGTCCTTGTCCTGCTCGTTGCGCAGATAGGCGACGGCGAAGTTGCGGATATTCTCGTAGTCATCCACATCGCCGTTGGCGGTGAACTCGCGGTCGTCGGCCTTGACGGTTTCCTTGTTCAGGAACGCCTGTGCGATCTCGCCGATGTAGTCGCCATTGTAGAAATTCTTCGCAAGCGGGTTCTCGGAATCAGTAGGCCAGCACTCGTCGCCCGGCTTGAAGCCCTTGGCGCGCAGTTGCGTGCTCTTGGTGAGCGTATCGATCTGTACGCCCGCGTCGTTGTAATAGAACTCGCGATGCACATCCCAGCCCTGCGTGAAGTACAGGTTGCTGATCGCATCGCCAATAGCGGCCTGACGGCCATGGCCCACATGCAACGGGCCGGTGGGATTGGCCGAAACGAACTCGACCAGAATTTTCTCGCCACGATCCGCCTGAAAACCGAACTTCTCGCCCTGCGTGAGCACTTCGCGCACGATTTCCTGCTTGGCGGCGGGCTTGAGACGAATGTTCAGAAAGCCGGGACCCGCGATCTCGATGGCATCCACCCACTTCTGGAAAGCGGGCGTCGCCTCCAGCGCGGTTTTGAGTTGTTCACCCAAGGCGCGCGGATTGGCCTTGAGCGGCTTGGCCAACTGCATGGCGGCCGTGCAGGCGAAATCGCCATGGGCGGCCACTTTGGGGTTTTCAAAAGCCGCGCGCGCACCGGCGCCGGGCGAAAGTGTTTCGAGCTCGGCAGCCAGGGCCGCGAGCAATTCCAGTTTGACGGAGAGCATCCGCCAATTTTACGTGCCCGCGTCATCTGAGTCATATCAAGACGCGTTATGCTGAGTGCCCCGTACCTTTTTCGGGTCAATTCTGTCGTTTTTGCAGGAGATCAACATGAAGAAACTGCTTCCCGCCCTGGCCTCTGTCGGCTTTCTCCTTTCCTTTGCCACTATCGCCACCCCCGTGGTTGCCAAGGAGGCCACGCCCCAGCAGCAAAAAATGGCCACCTGCAACGCAGACGCGGGCTCCAAGGACCTGAAGGGCGACGAGCGCAAGACATTCATGAAGTCCTGCCTGAGCGCCAAGCCCGCCAAGGCACCAACGCAGCAAGAGAAAATGAAGACTTGCAACGCCGATGCAGGCACCAAGAGCTTGAAGGGCGATGAACGCAAGGCCTTCATGAAAGACTGCCTGAGCAACAAGCCAGCGTAATTCACTCCCCCTGAGTCGCTTCGCGCCTTCCCCCCAAGGGGGACGACGCCTTCGCCGCGAGGCGGCTCATGGCTTGCCGTCTGCTCGCATGGCTTGCTCCGCGGCCTTTTGAATCTTTGGAACACGAGCTGCGCTGGCGAAAAGTATCTCGCGAAGTCGCGAGATGCAAAGAGGCACGAGCGAAGCGAAGTGCCGAACACGCCTCTTCAAATCACTTTTGCGGCAAGCTGTTTGAACGGAGAGTCCGAAGGACTCGCAGAGAGTTTTGCCGCATGACTTCAAAGCGCGTTTTTGATTACTTTTTGCGCGCCGAGCAAAAAGTGATTGCCCCGCCGGGGACAGTCCCGGCCTCCGCCCTCAGTCAGCCCAGCAGGCGCAAAAAAACCAACGAACAAAAGCCTACTTGGTAAACACACCACGCGCCAAGAACACCCCCGCCAGCGGAATCAACGCCACCAGATGCGCCTCGATCATCACGAGCCGCCGCGTATTCCGAATCTCCGCCTCGGACGGCAAGGCCCCGGTAGCCCGCAAATTCCGGCGCCACCGCAAAAACCGCACCGTAGGCCCGATCGACATCAGCCCCACCACGACGAACAACGTCACCTTCAAGTGAAGCAGCGGCTGCGTCCAATACCACTCTGCTCCCTTCATCCCCCACCAAGTGCGCGCCACACCGGTCAAGAGCACCACAACCGCCGAAATCCCGTAGATCAGGTCGACACGCGCCAGCCGCTCCACCACGGCCGCATTCATCCACTCCTTACGACACAGCGCCGCCTCGCTCGCAAGAAAGACCGTCATGGTCAGAATGGCCAGGATGTGGGCATATGCCAGCAGTGCTTCGGTGGTCATGGATTGGGGTGAAATGATGATGATGTGGAAATGGAGAAAGCGGTGGCGACGATCAATCGTCCTCTTCCGGGTCCAGGAACGACACGTCGGCCTCCGCCTCCAGCTTGTGGGTATCAGCTTCGAACATCAGGGCCTTGTCACCCAGATCGACCATATAGAAATGCCCCGCGTCGGTGAGAAAGTGCCATGCGAGGACGTCCTTGCCCTCGTGCTGATGGGTCGGATCACCCGCAGTGATGCGCTCAAGCTCCTGCCCTGAGGCATCGCACAGCTCGTCAATCACCTTCACATAGCGCGGCTGGTTCTCCAGCGCTTCGGCAGCGCGCTCTTCCAGATCGGGGATCTTCTCGGAGATCTCGTCGAACACGGCTTCCAGACCGGCCGCTGCCACCGCCTGCAGTTGCGGATGCTGCCGCAGCCAACGGCTGTTGAAATCGACCAGATCCTCGTGCTCGTTCAGGTCGTAGAACTCGCCATTGCATTCGTTGAGCGCATCGCGCTCGGTGTTCTCGCCAAAGTATTCACTGTCGAGAAAGCGGTCCAGTTCCTCTTCGCTGAGCCGGTCAATGATCGCCAGACTCTTGTCCAGCAGTGCGGCATGGCGCACGGCCTGCATGTCGGCCAGCCCCTGCTGAACCAGCTCGATGATCTCGCCATCGCAGCCGATGTTGTAGATGAACTGCGCGAAACCGCCGTTCTTCACTTGCGCGAGGTAGTAGTCGACGTAGTAGCTCTTGAGCGCCTCGGGCGACATTTCCTCGTATTCGACGAGACGCTCGAGCAGCTCGTTCACGCTGTCGATATTGGACTCGACGAGGTCATAGCTGTCCTCGCTGTTCAAAGCTTCTTTAGACACCAGAATGGTTGGGGACAGCAGCATCTTGTCGACTCCTCGGAATGAAGTGTGATGGAGGGACCATGGCGCGCGAGATGACGCCTGCCAAGCCCTCCATGCATGTTGTGCAAATTGAGCGAAGGCTTGATGACGTGGGCGTTACTTGCCCGCCACAGTGAACTCTCTGGTCACCCAATCGTCAACCAGCGCCTTCTCGTAGCGCAGAGGATCGTTCTCGTAGCGTCTGCCCTTGAGCTGCAACGACGTGTCCTGCAGCGTGCGCGATGCCGACTGCACCACCTTGCCTTTGGGCGACAGACGCTTGAATGTGAGCACGATGCGCGGAGGCACCACCTCCTGGCTGGCACCGGTCATGGCCGTGGCGCGGCGAATATCGGAGACGTGGACCTCGGCGCGTTCGCCATTGGGCAGCGCCTCGGCCACGCGATCAGCCAGATGCTCGCTCAGTGCCTCGACCCAGGCACGGCGCGCCGCCTTGGATTCGCGCTGTGCCGAGGGCACGGGCGTGAAGCTGTCCGGATTCGCCGTGGTCACGCTGACGGTCCCGGCCTGCACTTCGCGTGGCTGGGCGGGATCCTTCTGCATCAGCGAGCAGCCGGTGGAAAGCACGAGCAGCAAGGCGCTCATCACGAAGGCGGTGCCGAGGCGGCCCCACGCCGAGGCGCCATGGCGCGAATCGGCTTCAGCGTTGGCGTCAGCCGATGTGAAACCCATGGACCTTGCGGAAATCGACACACCTTGCATTGTTCAATCCTTTCGCTGTTCACTGTCGGGCTGGGTGCGCAGGCACAAGATGCCGCAGCGCTCAGCCGTGAGTATTGCGTCGCCAGAACGAGGGCTCCGCGTACTTCTGCTTGAGATATTCGATCCACAGCCGCACTCTGAGCGGCATGTGTTTGCGCTGCGGGAACACCACGAAGATGCCATTGGGCGGCGCGGCAAAGGTCTCGAGCACCGGCACGAGGCGACCGGCCTCGATCTCGGACTCCACCTCCCAGGTGCTGCGCCAGGCAATGCCCCATCCGTCCAGACACCAGTCGTGAAGCACCTGTCCATCCGAGCAGTCCAGCGGTCCGCCCGGCTTGAAATGCACCACCTCCCCTGCCCCGTCTCCTTGCGGAATCCGGAACGCCCAGCCGCGTGTCTGCGACGCCTCGCTCGACAGCGTCAGGCAATCGTGCTGCACCAGCTCGGAAGGATGTTCGGGTGTACCGCGCCGACGCAGGTATTCGGGTGTTGCAACGCATAGGCGCCGGTTGTCGGCCACGCGCACACTGACCAACGAAGAATCGGGTAGATCGCCCACGCGCACGGCGCAGTCATAACCTTCGCCGGTCAGGTCGACCACACGGTCGCTGAGGTTCAGCGAGATGGTCACCTCGGGATGCAGCTCTCGATACTGCGGCAGCAGCGGTGCCACATGCCTGCGGCCAAAACCGGCTGGTGCGGTGATGCGCAGATGCCCGGTCGCCTTCACGCCACCGGCGCTCACGCTGGCCTCGACGCTCGCCAGATCGGCGAGCAAGCGCTGGCAGTCTTCGAGAAACGCAATGCCTTCGTGCGTGAGCGACAGCTTGCGCGTGGTGCGCACCAGCAGCTTCACTCCAAGGCGCTCTTCCAGCGCATCCAACCGGCGCCCCATGATGGCGGGGGCCACACCTTCAAGCTTGGCGGCCGCTGTGAGGCTGCCCCGCGTGGCTATCGCAACAAATGATTCGAGCTGTTTGAGACGATCCATGAAAAGCTGATTTCCGGCTGCTGCCTTCCTGCGTGCGTGCACCGTGGAATGCGACCAACCGCACCATCCGCGCACCAGCATTCCGGCCTATTATCAACGGCTGGTTCCCACTTTGAGCAAATTTGCACCAAAGCTTCAGCAATCACGATGCCCACACCCATACAGCCCAGCAAAAGCAGCCCCGCGAAACCCGCATCCACAGCGCAGGCGGAGAGTTGGTACGCCCCCGGACAACTGGTGCGGCTACTCGGGCAAACCCCTGTGAATCTCGCATTTTGGGGCAAGGACGAACGCCTGCGCATGGCGACACCGGAGTGGTGCACCTGGTTCGGACTCGACCCCGCCAACGTGATCGGCCACACCCTCGCCGAGTTGCTTCCTGCTGACTATCTGGGCATCTGGCGCCAGCACTTCGAAGGTGCCGCGCGCGGGCAGGTCACGCAATATGTGGACATGCGGCAGGACAAACTCGGCACCCAGCAGTGGCGCCATGTGCATCTCTCGCCGCAACTGCCGCACTTCTCTCAACCCGAGGCCAGTGGCCGTTCCGACGTGCAGGGCGTGATGATGGTGATGACCGACGCCACACGAGAACATCTGCGCGAGCAGATGCTGGAGCGCCAACGCGAACAGATCCAGCGGTTGCAACACGCATTGGAAGAGCATCGCGGCGATGGCGCAGAGGTCGAGAAACTGCGTGCGCTGCTCGACTGGCGCACCGCCATGCTCACTGAGCACAACGAAATGCTTCAGCTGCTGTCGCACGAAATCCGCCAGCCGCTCAACAACGCCTCGGCCGCCATGCAGGCGACGATGAAGGCCATCGACGATCTGCACTTGAAAGACACCGACCCGGCGACCAAGGCTCTGTCGCGCGCCGAGCATGTGCTCCAGCAGGTCATCGGAACGCTGGACAACACACTCGCCGCCGGAACGATTCTGGCCGTCGGCGGCAAGGCCAGTTCATCAAGCGACACGGACCTGCCGACCCTGATCCGCCTCGTGATGCACGACATCGCCGCCGACCTGCGCCCGCGCATCAACGAGCAATGGGACACCAACACCCGCACTGTGCAGTTGCACCCGGCGCTGATGCGACTGACCATCCGTAACCTGCTGAACAACGCCCTGTCCTATGCCCCCGAAGGCTCGCAGGTGACGCTGCGCATTTCCGAGTCGGACGACCCTCTCGCGCTCATCATCGAAGTGCTGGACAACGGACCGGGCATCTCCGACGAACTGCGTCCACGCCTTTTCGAAAAAGGCTCGCGCGGCAGCGAGAATCGCAACCGGGCAGGTGCGGGGCTTGGCCTCTTCATCGTTCGCTCGGTGTTGCAGCTGCATCAGGGTACAGTAGAGGCATTGCCTAACGAGCCGCAAGGA
Source organism: Diaphorobacter sp. HDW4A (assembly GCF_011305995.1). Lineage (GTDB taxonomy): Bacteria > Pseudomonadota > Gammaproteobacteria > Burkholderiales > Burkholderiaceae_C > Diaphorobacter_A. Next base: position 4,584,642 of record NZ_CP049910.1, read on the forward strand.
ACGATCATGCGACTCGTCATTCCCCAAGGGCTGGCGGACTGATCAGGAAACCCGCTCCAGCCAACGACAACCCCTCAGAACAAGCCACCATTCATGCTGCCTGTCACCCTAGCACTGGTCGACGACGACACCGAATACTGCGAATTTCTCGCGCAGCACTTGCGTGCCCAAGGCGTGGAGGTGCAGGCCTACAGTGACAGCAGCGACCTGCTCGCGGACATGGCGCCGTACCGATTCGACTTCTATGTGCTCGACCTGATGTTGCCCGGCGTGGACGGCGCCGAGCTCATCCGTATCCTACGCAAGCGCACCCAGGCAGGGGTGCTGATCGTCTCGGGCCGCCTCGGCCCCGAGGTGTTCGCCGAAGTGATCAACGCCGGTGCCGACATGTACCTCACCAAGCCGGTCACCTTCGAGCAGGTAGAGCTGGCCATCCGCGCAGTTCACCGCCGCATCATGACCACGGCCAAGACGGCCACCGCCTGGAAACTCGACAAGCGCCGCAGCGTGCTCACCGCCCCCGACGGCCAGACCGTGGAACTCAGTCCCACCGATCTGATTCTGATGGACTGCTTCCTCAAGGCCCAGGGCGCGACCGTCACCCGTGAACAAATCCGCGAACTGCTCGAAGGCACCAGCGCCGCCGAATCCGACAACAGCCTGCACGCCACCATCTACCGCCTGCGCCGCCGCATCGAACGCGTCACGCCCCTGGCAGTGCCGCTGCAGTCCCAGCAAAAAGTCGGCTACCAGTTCCGCGCCCCCCTGATCGCCGGCTGAAACGCCACTTCTCGCGCCTGCCGGAGCGGGCCCGCGAAGCACAGCGAGCACCAAGGCGGCTAGCCACAACGGCAATACAGCCCCTCAGGCCAGGCGTCTAAGCCGTAGACAGTGCGCCTGTACGGCAAGGCTTCGCAACGACGGATGAGGGGCTGTATTGCCGCCTCAAAACGACCAACCAGCAAAGCCGTCAAGGCTTCGTAAAAAAACCAGAAAACAAAAAACGGGCCCAAGGCCCGTTTTTCGAGAATTCTGTCGTGAGTGAGCAGATTACATGGTCATCTTGGCTTCGACGTCATTGATCTTGCGTCGCGCCAGCGCCAAGTTCGCGCGGCTGCTGTCCAGCACGTAATAAACGAAGATACCAGCCAGCTTGGCCGATGGACGAATGATGTGATATTGCTTGCCCAGCGTGATCAGCATATCTTCGATCGAATCGTTCAGGCCCAGAGCTTTCATCGTCTTCATCTTGGCGCGCACCACCTCGGTGTTGCCAGCTGCGGCCAGTTCCAAATCCACGCCAGTGCCGATGCTGCCCAGCATCATGCCGCTGTTGTAGTCGACTACGGCGGCACACATTGCGCCATCCAGGGACATCAGATCTTGCAGACTTTCGTTCAGATTTGCCATTTTGCGTACCTCCGCTCAGTTCATTTAAGGATGGGTCGCTTTCGTTTCCAAAGCGCCTGAATATGATTCTATTAAATCAGTTCTGATTCAGATCAACTTTGTGAGTATTAAATGGCCTCTTGATTGTCATCTTTTGTGAACCAAAAAATTTGACCGTCAAGTAAGAATCTTGTAGCACCCTGCCTCATATAGGAAATTACCGTTTTATCTGGCTAGCAAGAACTGGGAAGCGCATCGTTGTCATCAACTTGCCGCATGCTGCAAAAGAGCAACAACCCTTCGGCGATCAGCAATCATCAGAACTGATCAACATGATCGCATCTGCATTCATCCATGTCGATAGATGCGCAACCGTCTTGTATCCGCTGAGGCGTCGACGCGACATGCAATACGCATTCAGGAACGTTTCTCCCACAATTCCATACATATAAGTCACAGATAAAACGCATTTCGCGTGATTGATCTGTCAAACGGTTCGCAATACAGTGTCACATCACGATGTCAGAGGTTTCCTCTGTCAACAGCATCCAGCTTTCCCGTAATTCAAGGTAGAGGTAGACACACCATGACCGATCGCATTGCCGTTCACGGCCTTCAAGTGGCCCCCGAGCTGTACAACTTCGTGGACAAAGATGTTTTGCCCGGTACGGGCGTGGACAGTGCCTCATTCTGGAAGGGCTTCGATGCACTGGTCGCCGACCTCGCGCCCAAGAACGCCGCCCTGCTCGCCGAGCGTGACCGCCTGCAAAAGGAGCTGGACACCTGGCACAAGGCCAACCCCGGCCCGATCACCAACATGGCCGCCTACCGTGACTTCCTGACGAAGATCGGCTATCTGGTCGAGCCGCCAAAAGGCGCCAAGGCCACGACCGAAAACGTCGACGCCGAACTCGCCAAGATCGCCGGCCCGCAGCTGGTGGTGCCGATCCTGAATGCCCGCTACGCGCTCAACGCCGCCAACGCGCGCTGGGGTTCGCTGTATGACGCGCTGTATGGCACGGACGCCATCAGCGAAGAAGGCGGTGCTGAAAAGGGCAAGGGCTACAACCCCGTGCGCGGTGCCAAGGTCATCGAATTCGCACGCAACTTCCTCGACCAGGCCGTGCCGCTTGCCAACGGCTCGCACAAGGATGCTACGTCTTACAAGATTGTCGGTGGCAAGCTGCAGGTTCAATTGAAGGACGGCCTGACCTCCGGCCTCAAGGACGAAGGCAAGCTGGTCGGCTACCAAGGTGATGCAGCTGCTCCGACCTCGATCCTGCTGATCAACAACGGCATGCACATCGACATCCGCATCGACAACACCACCCCCATCGGCAAGACCGACGCGGCTGGCGTGGCCGACGTGGTGGTGGAAGCGGCTGTCTCCACGATTCTGGATCTCGAAGATTCCGTCGCCGCAGTGGACGCCGAGGACAAGGTGCTGGGCTACAGCAACTGGCTGGGCATTCTGAAGGGTACGCTGACCGAGTCGTTCGACAAGGGTGGCAAGACCATGACGCGGGGCCTGAACGCCGACCGTGAATACACGGCAGTTGATGGCAAGCCGATCAAGTTGCATGGCCGCTCGTTGATGTTCCTGCGCAATGTGGGCCACCTGATGACCAACCCTGCTGTTCTGTGGGGCGCCGACAAGAAGGAAATCCCCGAGGGCATCATGGACGCTGTGGTGACAACCGCCATCGCCATCCACGATCTGAAGGGCAATGGCGCCAACGGCATCAAGAACAGCCGTACCGGCAGCGTCTACATCGTCAAGCCCAAGATGCATGGCCCGGCCGAAGTCGGCTTCGCCAACGAACTGTTCGGCCGCGTCGAGAAGCTGCTCGGCCTGCCCGAGAATACTGTCAAGCTCGGCATCATGGATGAAGAGCGCCGCACCAGCGTGAACCTGAAGGCGTCGATCGCCGCAGCGCCCGCACGTGTGGCCTTCATCAACACCGGCTTCCTCGACCGCACCGGCGACGAAATGCACACCGCCATGCAAGCCGGCCCGATGGTCCGCAAGGGCGAGATGAAGACCAGTGCCTGGCTGCAGGCCTATGAAAAGAACAACGTGCTCGTCGGCCTGACCATGGGCCTGCGCGGCCGCGCCCAGATTGGCAAGGGCATGTGGGCCATGCCTGACCTGATGAAGGCCATGCTCGAGCAGAAGATCGCTCACCCCAAGGCCGGTGCCAACACCGCCTGGGTGCCCTCGCCCACCGGCGCAACGCTGCACGCGCTGCATTATCACCAGGTGAGCGTCGAGGACGTGCAGAAAGAGCTGGAAAAGACCAGCGCCGACACCGAGCGCGACAACATCTTGGCCGACCTGCTGCAAATCCCCGTGGCCAAGGATCCCAAGTGGAGCGACGCCGAGAAGCAGCAGGAGCTCGACAACAACGTGCAGGGCATCCTCGGCTACGTGGTCCGCTGGGTGGATGCTGGCATCGGTTGCTCCAAGGTGCCTGATATCCACAACGTGGGCCTGATGGAAGACCGCGCCACGCTGCGCATCTCGAGCCAGCACATCGCCAACTGGTTACTGCACGGCATCGTGACCGAGCAGCAGGTGCGCGATACCTTCGCCCGCATGGCCAAGGTGGTGGACGGCCAGAACGCGGGTGACGCGAGCTACATCAGCCTCGAGAAGAACCCACAAGGTGCAGCCTATCAGGCCGCACTGGATCTGGTGTTCAAGGGCGTAGACCAGCCGTCGGGCTACACCGAGCCGCTGCTGCACGCATCACGCCTGAAAGTGAAGGCTGGAGCGAAGTAACACACCAGTCACAGGAAGACCGAAATCACGTAGCCCGCTGTTCTCAGCGGGCTTTTTTTTGCTTCACCGCGCCATGTTTGGCTTGTTCCTGACGCTTGCCGCGGATGCGGTGGGTTCAGCATTTGGCGGCCTGAAATTGCGGGATCTGTGTCGTGCCACGTGTCTCGGTCACACGTGATTGCAAACAACTCTGGCATCACCTCCCTCAAACTGGGTATTTCAAAATGCTACGGATGCCCCGGCACAGTAAGAAGATCAAGCCGCAGTGCATTGCAACATCGCAAATCAGTTTTGGAGTGAAATACATGTGAGTAATCACTCATTTTTAAAGCATTGAACCAAAGGATTCTTCCAAGAAGAATATTTATCAGTTTAAGCATTAAAACGTTCACAAAAGCAACAAATTAGTCACAAATGAGATGGCGCGGCTGGTTGCGGAATTACGCAGTTGATAAACAATACAAACTATTGAAATTAATCAATCAATAGATTTGAATTAGCGTTCTGCCGAGTTCGGCGGGCATTGAACACCTTCTCCACCATGTAGGAAGAAGGGGCCAGCAGGGAGGGATTGCCTAAACGCAATCGACAACACGATGAAGATTCTTTCCGTCTTTGGTACGCGCCCCGAAGCCATCAAAATGGCTCCATTGGTCAAAGTACTTGAGCTGACACCGAGCATCGAAAGCTTGGTGTGCGTGACCGGCCAGCACCGACAGATGCTGGACCAGGTGATGCAACTGTTCCAGATCCGTGCCGATTTCGATTTGGCGGTGATGCAGCCCAACCAGACCCTCAATGGCCTGTTCGCACGTGCGATGTCCGGGGTGGACGAGGTGATCGCCAAGGTGCGGCCCGATGTGGTGCTGGTGCATGGTGACACCAGTACTGCTTGCGCGTGCGCGCTGGCGGCCTTTCACCGCCGCGTACCTGTCGGCCATGTGGAAGCGGGCCTGCGCACAGGCAATCTCTCCATGCCGTTTCCCGAAGAGATGAATCGCCGCACCGTGGATGGCGTAAGCGAATGGATGTTCGCCCCCACGTTGACCTCGAAAGCCAACCTTCTGCGCGAGAACTTGCAGGGCCGAATCCACATCACCGGCAACACCGTGATCGACGCATTGGCCGCCACCTGCGACACGCTGCACAGCAACGACACCTTGGCCGCGCAGATGCATGCCAACTATCCATGGATCGACCCCAGCCGCAAGCTGATTCTCGTGACCGGCCACCGCCGCGAGAGCTTTGGTGACGGCTTTCGCTCGATCTGCGCGGCGCTCGCCGAACTGTCAAAGCGCCCGGATGTGCAGATCATCTACCCAGTGCACTTGAATCCGGCCGTTCGTGATGTGGTGATGTCCTCGCTTGGTCAATGCAACCGCACCCACCTGATCGAGCCGCTCGACTATCTAGACTTCGTCTGGATGATGCAGCGCGCGCACATCATCCTCACGGACTCGGGCGGAGTTCAGGAGGAAGCGCCGTTTCTCGGCAAACCGGTGCTGGTGATGCGCGATGTGACCGAGCGCCCGGAAGCCGTGGCCGCCGGCACCGTGACCATCGTCGGCACCAGCACCCTTCGCATCACCGAAGCCGTGAGGCGTTTGCTGGACGATGCCCCCTATCACGCCTCCTTCTCACGCCGCATCAATCCCTACGGTGACGGCAAGGCCTCGCAGCGCATTGTGTCCGCCCTGATGGGCCGCAATTTCCGCGAGTTTGGCGCCGCCGTTGCCGACGGCACCCCTCTCCCATCGACACATGCAATGTCGATGGATTCCGACGGCTGAGGAGCAACACCATGTCCGCGCACAAGACACGACCCACCCGACCTGTGCCGGTGGGGCGGATCGGCGTCCGTCCATGCACAGTTGTTTGCGCAATCGCCTGGATGGTGACCTGCGCATCAACGCACGCCAGCCCGATCGGCGGCGAATTGCAGCAACTCACCAAAGGCCAGCGTTTCGAGCGCCGCATCTCGCTGTCCACGTTGGGGGTGATGGGCCCCTCGGTCAACATTCCAGCCGACTCGCTCCAAGAGTTCTACCTTCCCGCAGGGGGCCGCGAGAGTGCGCGCACCCTGGTGCTGACAACCCCTGCCAACCAGCCCGCACCGGCCTTCGCAGTCAATGGTGCGGCAACCGTCGTGCCGTTGACCACACCGGGCAAGCCCGATCAATTGATCCGCACCACCCTGCCGATGACCGGCTCGGCCACGCCCACACGCATCGGCATGCAGGTGGGGCCACAGGCACCCACCACGTGCGACGCGAAATCCAGCGGCGCGGTGGCTTTGAATCCAGACACCTATCTGTCGTACTACGGCACGGGCAGAGAGACGTCCAACGCTTCCACATGGACACAGGGCATCGCAGTCATGCCTGAGCGCCCCTTCCTTCTGGTCGCCGCCCCGCCGCTGAGCCGCGAGACCTTCGATACCGCGTGGCGCATCGGCCTCACCATGGCCAAGCAGGGACGCCCCGTCTCAGTACATGCTCTGCCCAGCGTCGGCGACATCGTGGACACACGCGCGTTGAGCGTTCCTCCCGGGCTCACAACCATCGCCGCATTTGCGGGTCTGAGCGATGCGAGCGAACACCACGCGATTGCAAGCACCGCAGAAATCGGTGCGCTGCTCATGCTCGATGCGAGTGGACTGCTCGCCGATATCGTGGTGGCAGATGCCCAACTGCAAAGCCAGCTCGCGAGTGCGCTCGATGCCTTGCAGATGCAGATCACCGATGAAGACGCCTTGGTCGTCTTTCAGGAGTGGCGCAACAAGCGCATGCCGCTGGCCCGCGCGACCGCCGGTCGCAAGACACTCAAGCTGACGCCGTTCGGTGCGCGCAACGCCTGGGCCGTCACTGCCGATGGCGCTGCCAGCATCGCATCGCTGGACACCCAAGCGCAGTGGCAACCACTGACCGCCGTGGCAGACGGTGGCGCACGCCTTGCCTCCAGCCAGGTGAATCATGCGCTGCTGCGCGATTCATCGAGCGGCAAAACGCCTCAACAACAATTCACCGTGCAGGCACCGCAGAACTGGGCCGCGAGCTTCGCGCTGACGCCACCGCTCGCCTCAGGCCACACGCCATCGCATATTCAGGTCAGCTTTCAACTGCCTGAACGCGCCAGTCAGCAAAGCCCCGTCGGCGTGCTGCATTGGAACGGCATCCTGCTGGCCGCACGCAATCTCAATGGAAAAGGCGAACGCGAAACGCTGGCTGCCGACATCCCCGTATACGCCCTCAGCGCCATCAATGTGCTGCAGGTCTCTGTGAAGCAGGATGCGCCTGCCGGTGGCTGCTCATCGTCGATGGTGATACCGACCACCGCACTGCAGTTCGATCTGCGTTTCAATTCCGCCGCCTCGTCCAGCGCGAAGCCCACGGACACGCCGTCGTTCGCCGATCTGATCAGCCGTCTGGGCCACTCTGCGGACATCGCCGTTCCGCAAAGCTATCTCACGCAGGCACGTCTGGGCCTCGACAACACGATCCAACTGGCTGCGGCGGCGAACCTCTCGCCCATCGCATCGCGTCTGGTGCTGGTCGACGCCAAGAAGTCCTTCTCGCCCTCACAGACCTTCGTCGCGCTGGATGTGGACGTACTACGCACGCCACGCGCGCTTGGGTTGCAGGACCACCACATCGCACTGCGCGGCACTCCCATCAAGGGCATGCCATGGCCGCAATCCAGTGGCGTCACAGCTGTGCAGGCGGTTCAGACCGACGGTCAGATTGGCCTCCTGTGGTACCCACTTGGCGCAGAAACACGCGTGCGTCCCACGGGCCTTCTGGTCAATCACGGACAGCTGGCACTGCTCGGCCCCGGCTCCGAAGTGGCCTGGCTCAACACGACGGGCTCCGTCGTACGAGCGTCCGACGCCAACACCGCCGGGACCATGTACGAATGGCGCAGCCTGTTTTCATGGGGTGTTCCGGTGACGCTTGCGGCGCTGATCACCTTCATCGCGCTGCTGGTAGCCGCCGGCGTTGCGGCACGCAGGGCAAAGCGCAAATCGCAAGCACTGGAGGGAGCATCATGATGTCGTCGCATTACTGGCCCTATCTAGTCGCAGACTACTACCACTGGCTTGAGATCGCCGGTGTCGTCGTGGCCGTCATCATCTTCCTGTCCAGCGTGGACGATCTGTTCGTCGACGCGTGGTTCTGGATTCGCAAGGTCTACCGAAGCTTCTTCATGAAGCGCTACGCACCGCTCACCAGCAAGGCGATCCGTGATGTGCCAGAACAGCCACTCGCCATCATGGTGCCTGCATGGCTCGAATACGACGTCATCGCGCTCATGCTCGAGAGCATGGTGAACACGCTCGAATACAAGAACTACATGATCTTTGTGGGCACGTACCAGAACGACGAGCGCACCAGAAACGAGGTCGAGCGCATGCGACGGCGCTATCGCCAGTTGATCCGGGTGGAAGTGCCGCATGACGGCCCCACCTGCAAGGCCGACTGCCTGAATTGGCTGGTGCAGGCCATCTTTCTGCAGAACCAGCACCAGCCCGTGCCGTTCGCGGGCGTGGTGCTCCATGACAGCGAAGACGTGCTGCATCCGCTTGAGCTCAAGTACTACAACTATCTGCTGCCGCGCGTGGACTTCATCCAGTTGCCGGTCGCGTCGCTTGAGCGCCACTGGTATGAGTTGGTCGCTGGCACCTACATGGACGAGTTCGCGGAGTGGCACACCAAGGATCTGGTGGTGCGCGAGAGCATGTCGCGCATGGTGCCGTCCGCCGGTGTCGGCACCTGCTTTTCACGCAAGGCACTGGCGCATCTGTCCGTCGAGACCAACAACCAGCCCTTCAACACCGACACGCTGACCGAGGACTACGACATCGGCGCACGCCTCTCGCGCATGGGCATGAAGCAGATCTTCGGCCGCTTTCTGGTGGAGCACACCTCGCGCCGCAAATCCTGGTTCGGCCTTGGCCCGGAGAAGGAAGAAACCAAGGAACTGCCGCTGGATATCCGCGAGTACTTTCCCAACACCTTCAAGACCGCGTATCGCCAGAAAGCGCGCTGGACACTGGGCATCGGCCTGCAGGGCTGGACCCAGGTCGGCTGGAAGGGATCGCTTGCCACCAAGTATCTGCTGTTCCGGGACCGCAAGGGCCTCGTGACCTCGTTCGTCGCCATCGGGGGCTATGTGCTGCTGCTGAACTTTCTGGCCTTCTGGTTCGCGGACAAGATGGGTTGGTGGCAAACCTACTTCCCCTCGCTGTTCTCGCCACGCGGTTGGGTCGGCACGCTGATTCTGCTCAACGGTATCGCGCTGCTGCTCAGAACGCTTCAGCGCGCGCTTTTCGTCCATCGCCTCTATGGCTGGGAACATGCGCTGATTTCTGCACCGCGCATGGTGATCGGCAACTTCATCAACGCCATGGCCGCCGCTCGGGCGTGGAAGCTGTATATCGTGCACCTCGTCACCGGCAAGCGACTCGCGTGGGACAAGACCATGCACGACTTCCCGTCCGCCGACCAGTTGGTGCAGCAACGCCAGAGCCTGGGCCAATTGCTCGTGAGTTGGAAGGTCATCACCGAAGAACAGCTTGCCAATGCGTTGAACCGTCAACGCCTGGTGGGTCTGAGGCTCGGCGAGATTCTGGTGCAGCAGGACTGCCTTGACGAAAACACGTTGCAGGAAGCGATCTCCTATCAGGCATATGTCGAGGAAGCATCGCGCCCCGCACCGCTGATGCCGGAGCCAACGCGATGAACACCGCCCTCACCAGTATCGCAGTCGCCGTCGCCGCCCTGCTCACGCTCGGTCATGGCGAAGCCTTTGCAGCGTCGCCACCCAAGCGCGCAGCCGTTCAGGCACAGGAGCAGCCGCTCAAAGGGCCGGTGTTCAAGCTCGCAAAGCAGGCCTATGCGGCCTACGATGCCAAGCGCTACCCTCAGTCCGCGCAGTTCGCACGCCGAGCGATAGCGCTGCGGCCCGAAGTGCTGCGCCTACGCATGCTGTTGATCTACGCACTGCAAAAACAGGGCAAGACGCAGGACGCGCTGGCCGCCATCGCCGACGCACAGGCGTTCGGCCTGCAGTCCGACGAACTGAATCAGGCCAGGCACAACTTGCAGGCCACCGGCAACGCAACGCAGAGCGATGCCTACCGCCAGGGCTTTCCCATCGCCACGCAGGCATTTGCCGACTACAACGCCCAGAAATATGTGTCGAGTGCCGAACTAGCCGAAAAGGCGTTCCGCATGGATCCCTCGCAGGGCCGCTGGGCGTTGTTGTGGATCACCGCACTCGAGGCACAGGAAAAGATGGATGCCGCCGTGGAGGCGGCAGACAAGGCCATCGCGCTCGGCGCGCCCAATCGCAACGACCTGCTGGCGCGCAAACAGGCGCTGCACAAGTCCATGTCCGAAGCACCGGCTTCGGGAGCCTATCGGGCACTGGGCGAATTTCAGAACGATGATGCCGTCCAACTGGCGCGCAAAGCAGTTGCATTGGCGCCCGACACACAGAGCCACCGGCTGCTGCTGCTCACCACGCTGGTGATCGCCAATCGCATGGCCGATGGTGAAGCGGCTGCCACCGATGCGCTGGTGCAGGACGACGAGGACACCAACGCGCTCGTCATGCGCGCCTATTTCAGGCAGCGCCAGCTCAAGACCGAACTGGCCAACAAAGATTTCGACGAGGCCATGATGCAGGACTGGCTCGACGACACGCAGCGCACCGGCATCCGCCTTGTCGCTACCGATGCGGCGCTCGTCGTGGGTAACTTCGAGCGCGCGAAGGCGCTGCTCGCACCGCTCGCCGCCGATGACAAAGCCGTGGCCCTGCGTCTCAAGCAGATCGCAGAGCGCGAGGCACCGCCCACGGAACTCACCCGCGCGAGCTACCCGCCTCCCAACATGGATTGCCACCTCACGCCCTACGGTTCGGTCTGCGACATGAAGCCCGCCGACGAGGCCAACACTGCAAGCGCCAAGGCCTACGCGGCCTATGGAAAACAGGACTATCAGGAAGCCATCGCTCAGGCTGAAAAGGCCGTGGAGCAGGATCCCGACAGCCCCCTGATGCAGAACCTGTTGACCATCACACTCGCGGCTGGCAACGCCGCGCAGCAGGCACGCGCACTGGAGCGCATCAACGCCGATCTGAAGACCACGCCCGATGACGCAGGCCTGCTCATGCAGCGCGCCTACATCCACCAGCGGCGCAACGAATCCCAGGAAGCACTCGTCGACTTCCAGGCCGCGCGCGCCACCGGCAAGGCGCCGCCGCTCGCCATACTCGACGAAAGCTATGCGCTTGCGCGGGTAGGTCGCAAGTCAGACGCGGTCGGCATGTTCAAACAGGCCATCGACCAGAACGACAGCAACGAGCTGGAACTCACCCCTGAGCAGCGCTACAACACCCGCAATGCCATTTCAGGCCTGTCGCGTGAATGGGGCGCATCCGTGTCGACGAGCTACCGCGGCGCGCGCGCAGCGGGCTCTGGACTCAACAACACGCCGGTCACCACCGGCTCCGACTCGGTCTTCGGCATGGCCGATGTCTACTGGCGGCCGCCGCAGTTTCTCAACAGCGCAACGCAGGTCTTCGAGGTCTATGGTCGGCTGATGAGCACGTTGCATGGAGGCTCGTCGAGCACGCAGGAGCAGACCATCATCGATCCCTGCACCGGCCGTCCGACTCCCATCGGCGCGACACGCAACAACGGCATCTCTGGCCTGCCCACGACCATCGGATCGCTAGGCGTGCGCTTCACGCCGTCCACCGACTACGCGCTCACATTTGGCCTGGAGCGACGCTTCCTGCTCGGATCCTCCACGCGTTCGGGGTCGGTGACGCCGGAATCCGCAGACCTGCGCTGCAAGCTCAGCGGACGCGATCCGTCGCAGCCCGGCGCGCCCGTCATCGGCAACGCGAAATCCATCCAGTTCGACTCGAATGCGAGTCAGGGCGGCTGGCTGGCCTATGCGACCTATGGCTTCTACCGGGGCACAGCGCTGCGATTCGACGTGCCGAGCTGGTTCACGATGGAAGGCTATGTGCAGGGCGGCTACTACCGTGAGGACCTGTCCGCCAACTTCTGGATGCGCGACCAGAACACCGGCGTCAACAGTGAACGCCAACGCGGCAAATACCGCCGTGACCAATGGTTCGCCAACGCCGAGATGCGCGTGGGCCGCAGCTTCCGCATGGACGCCGTGAGTGATCGCCTCGTTCTGTTCCCGCACCTGGTGCTTGCCGCCGACTACCAGCGTCAGAACTACCGCGCCCAGATTCCGAACTTCAAGGATGACATTCGCGTTCAAGGCAACGGCTCGACCTGGTCTGCGGGTGCAGGCGTGGGCGTGAGCGCGCGCTACGCATTCCGCGAGGACCACTACAACGCACCGCGCTCCTACATCGACTGGACCGTGCAGTACCGCACCAGCATCGGTGGCGGCCAGAAGGACCGCGCCAAGGGCTGGTTCATGAGCCTGTCGCTCTGGTATTGAAAAGAGCAATGCAAAGCATGAGGAGGAAGAAAATGAACAACGGCATCAGCACTATAGAAAATGGGCAGGCCCCGCTGCACACCCGGCGCGCCACCTTGCGGCTGGCCGCAGTCGCTGCGGCCATGCTGATCACCACGCAGATGGCATGGGCCCAGAACAACGGCTCGTCGCTGGTCATCAAGGGCAAGGACGGCTGGCTGTTCGCAGGCTGGGGCAGCCTCACGCAGGTAGATACGGCGGGCATCGACCGCACCGTTCAGCTGGTCGCGCACGTCAACCAGCAGCTCAAGGAGCGGAACATCGATCTGCTGATTCTCATGCTGCCCGACAAGGTGCATTTCTACGCCGACAAGTTGCCCGATGGCACGAAAGTCAGCCCTGCCGTGGAGCAACGCTATGCGCTCATACAGAACAAACTGCAGCGCGCCGACATCCAGACTTTCGACAACTTCACTCTGCTCAAAAAAGTCCGCGGGGCAGGTGCTGACGTGTTCTATCGCACCGACCAGCACTGGACGCTCGACGCCGCCGACGCCACAGCACAAGGCACGGCGGATCTCATCCGCAAGATCAAGCCACAACTCTCGGGCACTGCGGGCACGGGCACACCACTCGGTGCTCTGGCCAAGGAGCGACGCTACGGCGATCTGGCCGAGATCTTTCTCACACCCGAAGAGAAGAAGCAGATCGGCCGCGAGGTCTACACCGTGCGTCGTCAGGCCGAAGGCCAGGGCCTGCTGGACGACGCGCCTGCACCCGTGCATGTCACCGGCCATAGCATGGTCCAACCTTATTTCGGCTACCCGCAAAAGCTCTCCAACCTGCTTGATCGCCCGGTGTCATTGAACTGGAAACCCGGCAACATAGGGCCGTGGGTGATGCTGCTCGAATACCTCGAGTCGTCCTCGTTCAAACAGACCAAGCCGCAGGTGCTGGTCTGGCAGATGTTCGAGCCCAACTTCAATCAGGGTCCCGATGCCGCAGGCCTCTGGGACAACGCGGCGGTCATGCCCGTCGATACATGGACGCAGCGCGTCACGCGCGCCCTGGGGAGCTCCACGCCATGACACAACGCGATAACCCCCCATCACCAGCCGATCCGCCCACCACAAGCCATCGTGCCACGGCCATTGTCTGGATGGTGTTGCTCGTGGCTGGATTGGCAGTGGGACTGTGGTCGCTCAAGCATGCCGAAATCAAGCCCGAGAAGTCGACGCACGATGCGTGGATGAACGGTATCGCGGAAACCGCCATCAACCAGTCCCTGCGCCTTCCCGGCCAGAGCTGGATAGAGATGGCGGGCGCCGCCGCACGCTACCGCCTGCTCGGAGACCTCGGCGAGCAGGTCGTGCTGGGTTGCCCACAGTGGATGTTTTATCACGATGGCCTGCGCGTACAGCCGGGCACCCGCTCCGATGTCGTGAAGCAGCGCCTCCAACTGCTGGAACATTGGCACGAACAACTGCAGGCCCGCAATGTCCAGACGCTGGTGGTTGCCGTGCCTGACAAGGCGCGCGTGGAGGAGGAATATCTGTGTGGTCGCACGATGACCAAAACCATGCAAGCGCGCTACGACGAGCTCAGCAGAACGCTTGCCGAGCGTAACATTGCCTTCGCCGACCTGCGCCCTGTGCTTGAGGCGCAACCGGAGGATATGTACTTTCGCACCGATGTACACATGAACGCCGCAGGCTCCCAACGCGCCGCCGAGGCCGTCGCGACCAAAGCGCTCACACTTTTGGGGGGCAAGCGCGGCACACAGCGTTTCGACATCTCGCCACCCAGCGCACCCGAGCCTCGGATGGGAGACCTGCTGGTGCTTTCCGGACTGAAGGATGCGCCCACGGGATGGCGCCCCGACATCGAATCCGTTTCATCGCAGACCATCACCCCCGTGCGCAGCGGTGGTCTGCTCGACGACACGCCGCCCGTGCAAGTGCTGCTCGCCGGCAGCTCCAATGGTCTGCGCAGCAATTTCGCGGAATGGCTAGGCAACGATCTGGGGCAGGAGGTGTGGAACCTCAGCATGGACGGCGGCCAGTTCTCTGGCGCGATGGTCAAGGCGCTCGCTCAGGAGGCGCGCTGGCCCGCGAGCCTTCGGCTCGTGATCTGGGAGTTTTCGGAAAACACCTTGTCGCTGCCGCTGACGGATGACGAGAAGAAGGCGCTCAAGCAGATCACAGCACCCGTTCTGGCTTCTGCCAATACCCAAGGGGGATGACGAACCATGCTGTTCAATTCCTATCTCTTTCTGCTGCTGTTCCTGCCCATCGCGCTGATGGGCTACTACGCCGCAGGCCGCATCAGCCTCAAGCTCGCGGCGCTCTGGCTGTGCGTCTCCTCATTCATTTTCTATGGTTGGTGGAACCCGCAGTTCGTCGCGCTGCTCTCGTGCTCCATCGTCTTCAACTACGTCGTGGGTTTGCTGATCCTGCACTTCGCAGGCTCGCCGAAAAAGCAGCTGCTTGTCACCAGCGTCGGCGTGACCGTGGACCTCGTGGTGCTGTTTCACTACAAGTACTTCGCGGCGTTGTTCAACTTCCTGAGCGAATGGGGGCTCACGCACGGCGCGATGGACACGCTGATCCTTCCGCTCGGCATCTCGTTCTTCACCTTCACACAGATCGGCTTTCTGCTCGATTGCCGATCGGGCCTGGTCAAGGAAAAGGGCTTTCTGAGCTATGTTCTGTTCGTGACTTTCTTCCCGCATCTGATCGCAGGCCCCATCCTGCATCACAAGGAGATGATTCCGCAGTTCGCTGACCCCGCGAATTACCGCTTCAAGTTCGAGAACCTGTCGATCGGTGGTGTGCTTTTCGTGATCGGTCTCGCCAAGAAAGTACTGTTGGCCGATGGTATCGCGCCATATGCCGATGCCGGCTTCGCATCGCCCGATGACCTGCAATTCTGGGGCTCGTGGGCCACCAGTCTGAGCTACGCGCTGCAGATCTATTTCGACTTTTCGGGCTACTCGGACATGGCGCTGGGCCTCGCGAAGATGTTTGGTATCGGCTTCCCGCTGAACTTCAACTCGCCTTACAAGGCTGCGAGCATCATCGACTTCTGGGCACGCTGGCACATCACGCTCACGCGCTATCTCACCGCCTATCTGTACTACCCGGCGGCGATGGCGATCTCGCGCGCACGCGAAAAACGCGGTATGACGGTCGGCTCCAGCGCCGCCAAATCACCGGGCGGATTCGCTGCCACCATCATCTTGCCGACACTGTTCACCATGGGTCTTGCCGGCGTGTGGCACGGCGCGGGCATGCAATATCTGGTGTTCGGCATCTGGCATGGCCTGTGCCTGTCGATCAACCATGGTTGGCGCATTTTCGTGGTCGGCAAAAAGCCCCCGGCACAGCGCCACAGTGGCTCGATGACGCAAATGGCCTGCGTGCTGATCACCTTTGCTGCGGTGCTCATCGGTCAGGCGTTCTTTCGCGCCGATGGCATGGGCAAGGCATGGCAGCTGATCGAAGGCATGTTCGGCATGCGCGGTTTCGAAGGGCTTGAATCGCTGGGCCATGCGGTAGGCCTGTCGTTCGGCGACGCATGGCGCCTCGTCATCGGGCATCACCTTCAAGGCGTGTACATCGCCCTGCTGCTCGCCATCGCTTGGTTCACCCCGAATGCACACCAGATTCTGGGCGGCTTCTCGCCCGCGCTGTTCAAGACTCTGAAGAACCCCAGCCAGTTGCTGAGCTGGCGTCCCAGCCTCGGCTGGATGCTGGCGACATTGCTGCTGCTCGCGCTGTGCGTTGCCAACGTCCACAAGGAAACACGTTTCCTGTACTTCCAGTTCTGAACCCTATTTTTTTTATTGTTGAAGAGGAGTCCACCATGAGCATGAACGAAATTGAATCCCGCGCCGCATCGCTGATCGAAGGAATCATCATGACGCCCGTCGATGCCGAGACCCAGCTGATCGATTCAGGGCTGGTCGATTCGCTGTCCGCTGTCGATGTCACGCTCGCCGTCGAGCGCGAGTTCGGCGTGAAGATTCCCCCCTCGGAAATCGACGTGCACCTGCAATCGGTGCAGACGCTTGCGCAATTCATCCAGGCGCGTGTGCATGCCTGAAAGAAGACGGAATTGAAATCCGTGCGGATGCGCCTGTTTCCAAGGCGTTTCGCGAAAGGAGAACGACATGCGGTTTGACTTCGACACATTCGAGTTCATCGAACTCACGGAACACCCCCGGCTGGCGGCCATTCACGACGCCGATAGCACCATGAGCTGGCAGGCGTTGCGCACCGCCGTGGATGTATGGATGATGATGGCGACCGAGGCTGGCGCGCGCGCCGATCAACCTCTGGTCATTACGGGGCACAAGGAGTCCGACTTCGTCGTCGCGATGCTGGGCTGTCTGCGCCTTGGCGTGCCGTTTGTTCCCATCGACGTCATCAACCCCGCCGAACGTGTGCGCCGCATCACAGAGCTGGTGCATGCGCATCTCGTCTACGACACGCAAAAACACCGCTTCACCACCACCGAACACGCAGGCACCGAGCTGGAACAGAAGGGCGTTGCCTACATCATGTTCACCTCGGGCAGCACCGGCGATCCCAAGGGCGTGCAGATCGGGCGCGAGAGCATCGGCCTGTTCGCGGGCTGGGTGCGCAAGTGCCTGCAGCTCGGCAGCGCGCCGGTGTTCATGGACCAGATGCTGTTCAGCTTCGACTTCTCGCTGTTCAACTGGGTCGGCGCGCTGACCTGCGGCGGCACCGTGGCGCTGTGCGCACGCGAGACCATCGAGGACGGCTCGGCGTTCATGGACTATCTGGTGAAGACCCGCGTGTCGGTCTGGGCCTCGACACCTTCCTTTCTGCGCCAACAGATGCTGAGCGCCGACTTCAATGCGCAACAGTTGCCCGATCTGAAAACGTTCGTGCTTGGCGCCGAATCACTCACGCCCACCATGGCGGAGGCGCTCTGGGAGCGCTTTCCCGGCATCCGCCTCATCAACTCGTATGGCCCGACCGAGGCGACCTGCTCCACCACCTGGGTCGAGGTTGATCCGGTACTGCGCAAGGCCGCGCCGCTGCCGTTTCCCATTGGTCGCGCCAAACCCTATGCCGATGTGTTCATCGAAGACGGCGAGATCTGCATCGCTGGCGACCATGTGATGCGCGGCTATCTGAACCGCCCCGATCTGAACGAGACACGCATGTTCATGCGCAACGGCAAACGCGGCTATCGCAGCGGTGATATCGGCGACATGGATTTGCAGGGTCTCGTCACCTTTCGCGGGCGCCGGGATGACCAGATCAAGCTGCATGGCTACCGTATCGAGCTGGCCGAGGTCGATGCCGCGCTCGCATTGCTGCCAGGCGTTCGCGCGGGCGCTGCCATCGCGCTCAAGCGACCCGATGGCGTGATCGTGCGCATGATTGGCTTCGTTGATCCAGACCATGCCGGCCCCGAAGGATTGCATGCGCCCAGTGAATTGCTCCAGGACTGGAAAGCGATTCTCGCGCGTCGCGTGCCTTCGTACATGGTGCCGTCAGAGCTGCTGATCTGTCATGGCTTTCCGATGTCGCAGACGGACAAGGCTGATCGCAAGAAGCTCGAACAGATGTACCGCGAAAGCCGCACCTCGGCAGCGACCAAGCCGGGGGCACAACCGGCGCAACGGACAGGACAACCCGCATGAGACACGAATTTCACTTTCTTCCGAGCGCCACCTTGCGTGCTGCGGCTTACAGCGGGTTGATTGCGCTGTCCATGTTGGCCGCGCCATGCGTGCAGGCTGAGGGCGCTTTTGCGCAGTTGTATGCCGCGCGCCCTCCCGCTGGGTCCTCGTTCGTGCGAGTGATCAATCCCGGAGCGACGCCTCTGCGCGTCCAGATTGCAAACGGCCCGGAACAGACGCTCAAGGGCGATGTGGTGACGTCGAGCTACGCCATCGTACGAGGCCAGACCGAGTTCGTCGTGACGATCAACGGCAAGGCCTCCGCACCCATCAAGGTCGCGCCCGACAGCTTCACCTCGCTTATGCCCTCGTCGCCGAGCGACGCCACACAGCTCAAGATGCTCGACGATTCGGCTGGTGCTCCACAGGATGCTTTGAAGGCCGGACTGCGTTTCTACAACCTCAGCGCGAACTGCAGCGAAGGCGGGGTGAGCATCGCTCCCGCTGGCACGCCACTGTTCGCACCAGTGGGCTATGGCGCATCGACTGCGCGGGCCATCAACCCGGTGAAGGCGACGCTCGTAGGTCGCTGCGCGCAGGTGAACACTGGCCCACTGGATCTGCCCGCGCTGCAGCCGGGCGAGCACTTCAGCCTGTTCCTCATGGGCAGCGCGAGCAAGCCCGTTCTGCGCGGTCAACGCAGTTCCACTGACGGATACAGACCGTGACCCAAAACCCACCCCATCCCGCACTGGACTCCACACCCCTCATGACGAACCGCCCTGTTTTTCGTGAAGACCACCTGCAATTTCAGGCGCAGGTGGAGCGCTTCGTGGCGCAGGAAATTCTGCCTTTTTACACGCAGTGGGAAGACATCGGTGTGACGCCGCGCGGGCTTTGGCGCAAAGCGGGTGCGAACGGACTTCTCAACTGTGCGATACCGGCACCGTGGGGACAGGGTGGAGACTTCGGCCACGCGGCGGTGGTGCTCGAAACGCTGGCACGCAACAACTGTCTGGGCATCGGGTTCTCAATCCACTCCGACATGGTTGCGCCCTACATCCTTCACCTGGGCACACGCGACCAGAAAGACCGCTGGCTTACGCGCATGTCCGATGGCGAATACATCGGCGCCATAGCGATGACCGAGCCCGATGCGGGCAGTGACCTCAAAGCCATTCGCACACGTGCGCGCCGTGAGCGCGGTCACTATGTTCTGAACGGCACCAAGACTTTCATCACCAATGGCGCGAACGCCGACCTCGTGATCGTCATGGCCAGCACTGCGCCGGAACTCGGCGCGCGCGGCCTGTCGCTGTTTGTAGTCGAGAGAGGTATGGTCGGATTCACGCATGGCGCACCGCTCAGAAAAATCGGCCAACACGCGCAGGACACCAGCGAGCTTTTTTTCGACGACGTTCGCGTGCCACTGGAAAATCGCCTCGGCGAAGAGAACGCTGCATTCGAACATGTGGGAATCGAGCTCGCGCAGGAGCGTCTGGCGATTGCGCTGCGTGCGGGGGCCAATCTCGAAGGCATGATCGAGGCAACCGCGCAGTACGTGAAGCAACGCAAGGCGTTCGGGCGCCGCATCGTGGATTTTCAGAACGCGCGCTTCAAGCTTGCCGACGCAATCGCCCAGAGCACCATGCTGCGCACGTTTCTCGATGATTGCATCGCCAAGCACATGCGTGGCGAGCTCGACGCCGTCACCGCCGCCATCGCCAAACTCAATGCCACCGAGATGCAGAACAAGCAACTCGACGAGTTGCTTCAGCTCTTCGGCGGCTACGGCTACATGGCGGATTTCGGCATCGGCCGTGCGTGGACCGATGCACGTGCGCTGCGGATTCTGGGCGGCACCAGCGAGATCATGCGCGACATCATCGGCAAGCGGATCTGAAGGCGTCTCCTCAGCCTTTGTGGGTCATTGACGCTGCTGCGCGCGCATGGTGGACTTCCACACATTACGCAACTGCACGCCCTCAGCCGTGTCCTGCGATGCCCAAGGCTCGAGCGCGAAGGCCACGACACGCTTCGAACCGTAGGCCTGCGCCACGTTCCACTGCGAACGAAGGCGCTCGAGTCCGGCGGTCTGCGCGTCGAATTCACCGACCACATTGGCCGCGCCCTGTTTCATCTCGAA
This sequence comes from Diaphorobacter sp. HDW4A, assembly GCF_011305995.1. GTDB lineage: Bacteria > Pseudomonadota > Gammaproteobacteria > Burkholderiales > Burkholderiaceae_C > Diaphorobacter_A. Next base: position 4,605,080 of record NZ_CP049910.1, read on the forward strand.
CAGCTCGACGATCAGATCAAAGTTCGCACCGCGCTTGAGCAGCATCTGGTGCAGCGGTTCGAGGTTGGCATAGTTCTTCATGCCATGCACGCCGACGCCGTCCTGGATCATCGGACGCAGGATCACGCGGTCGAGGATGTAGCTCCACATGGTGGCCAGTTGCTCGGGCGTGCCCATAACGCTGTAGTAGGTCGACACGCTGGGCTCGCGGCCCGAGGTCTCGATGGCCACATCAGACAGCTGCTTGAGCCAGCCAGCCACCATCTCGAGGCGTGCCTGCGAACGGCCGAAGTCGTACTGCTCGAGTTCATATGGGATGTACCAGCCCGCAAAGGCAGGATGCTTGGGCCAGGTGACAGAGCGCATGTAGGCGATGGAGTTCGCAGCGATGTTCTGCAGGTAGTTGGCGACGTCGGCATCGCTTTGGGCGATGACGGCCCACCAGTTCTCGTTGTAGGGCAGACCGATGTGCACACCCATGCCGAGCTTGGCGGCCTCGTCCATCAGGCGCTGCAGCATGCGGCCACGCGCATCCCACTTGTCGAGCGATTCGCCCTCGATACCCACCCACTGCAGAAACAGCGAATCGCAGCCAAGATCCTTCATGCCGGACAGCACGTTGCGCCAGCGCGCATTGGTCCAGTCCATGTGTTCCTGCCAAGGCTGCAGGAACGAGCCGCCGGTCATCTGGGTGGTCTTGCAACCAGCCAGAATCATGGCACCGCCTAAAGCAGCGGCACCGGAAAAACGCAGCCAGTCGCGACGCGACAGCCCGTTGGAAGTTATATGTGATTTTGGAGACATTTCAACGACTCTAGCAACCACATAGTGAAAACACTGATTTTCCGCAATATTGCGTTAATACATGTATTGGCATGTTTTAACCTATTGATTTACATAGAGTATTTCGATTTGTTCGCGTTAAAAATCAATTTCACTCTTGCACAAAATCAGCCTGCACGCCAGTTTTCCACCCAATCGATTCCATTTACTGGAAACTTACCGATAATTTATTACGAATATTGCAAAATACAGCCCTTAAAATCGAGTAATGACTACATTCAAATTTATCGATCTGTGGTAGGCAGCATCAGGGTGCCTTGCGCAGCACAAGAACCTCGATGCGCGACGGCACGCCCAGTCGCACCGCAAACCCCGCCCACAGCCCCGCGCCGTTGCTCACGAAGAGCTTCATGCGATCCACGTCGTAGGTGCCGCGCACATAACCGTTGTTGACTGGGGCGACAAGCCAGCGGTCCATGCCAAGAATGTGGCCGCCATGGGTGTGGCCCGAAATCTGCAGCCCCACGCCCTGCGCCGCGTTTTCGCGCGCGAGCTTGGGCTGGTGCGCGAGCAGCAGATGGAAGTCCGCGCCCTTGGCCTGCTTTGCCACTGCGGCGATGTCGGGTGGTAGTCCTTCAGGAACGCTCGGATCGGCGTTCTGCTGCGACAGGCGCCCATAGGCCGGGTCGCCGATGCCCGAGATCGCCAGCGTGCGGCCCTTGATCTTCACGCGCTGGGTCTGGTTCTCCAGATAGTTGAGATGCTGCGCGCGAAACACGCGGGCCCAGGCCTCGTAGCCGCTGTAGTACTCGTGATTGCCGGGCGCGGCGAACACGCCGTACTTAGCGCGCAACTGCGACAGCGGCGCGAGGTTGCCGGCCTGCGTAGCGACATCGCCATCCACCATGTCGCCTGGCAGCACGATGAGATCCGGCCGCGCCGCGAGCGTGCGATCGACAATGCCCTGCACGTAGCGCGCGTTGTTGATGGGGCTCGCGTGGATGTCGGCGATCACAGCCACGCGCAGGCCGTCAAATTCGGCGGGCAGACCGGGGAGCGCGATGTCCTGCTCATGCACCTCGGGCAGCTTGAGCGCCTGCGTCACGCCAAAGCCCGACACCAGCAGCGCGATCACCACGCACAGCCCCGTAGCGAGCCCACGCGCACGCGGCGACATGCCCCCGCCCACCAGCGCGAGCAACAGACCGGCGATATCGCGTAGCAGCGCCAGCACAAAGGCCAGCGCGAGCGCGCAGAAGATCCAGCCCGCAGCCACCTGCAGATGGGCGATCACGCCATAGTCCAGCGTGGCGCTGCGCATCGCCCAGATCAGCGCGGCCGGCATGGCCCCGAACAGTGCGGTGACGAGGAACGCGAGCCAGAACGCGCCGCGCTTCTCGCGCATCAGCAGAGGCCACCACAGCCACAGGGCCACGGGCAAAACGATCAGGCTTGCGTAGAAAATCATGTGCGTGCTTTGAAAAACCGGACACCCCACAGCCGATACACTGCGCCCCGGAGTACCCCATGAGCCCCGCAGAACACGAAGCCCCAGACACCAGCCACTGCCCACTGTGTGGACAGGCCAATCAATGCGCGATTGTCGCAGGCCTGCCCCCCGAAAGCTGTTGGTGCATGAATGAGCCCGTCTCGAACGAGGCTCTGGAGCGCATCCCGCAGGAGCAGCGCGGCAAGGCCTGCATCTGCCCGGCCTGCGCCCGCCCCGTCACCGCACCGGATTGACGACCGGAGCGGCCATTCACACCACAGCGCGAAAACTTCGCATTTCGTGCCGTCCGACGGGTCCCCGAGCCTGCAGATATCACCGCCAGCCGATATGATTCGCGCTCGCTTTTTTCACTTCTGCAAAGGACCCGAAATGCCAACGTACCATATCGAAATGATGGAAGGCCGCACCGTCGAGCAAAAGCGCAAGCTGGCCGAAGAGATCACCCGCGTGAGCGTGGAAGTGCTGGGCGGCTCGCCCGAATCGGTCGACATCCTGATCACTGACGTCAAGCGCGAAAACTGGGCCACCGGCGGCAAGCTCTGGCTGGATCGTCAGTGAGATGAAGGGTTTCCTGCAGGCCACCTTCAGTGGCCCTGCCTCGGCCAGCGCGTTGCAAGAGCGCTATGGCGATCGCTACCGCTGGCTGCTGTTGCTCTCCGTGCTGGCGGGCACCATTGCTTCACTGATTCCCTCGACCAGCGTGAATGTGGCCATTCCGGCCATGAGCGCGTACTTCGAGCTCGGGCAGGCACGCGCGCAGTGGATCACCTCGGGCTTCATGGTGGCGTCCACAGTGTCCATGCTCACCACGCCCTGGCTGCTCACCCGCTTCGGCTACCGCGCCACTTATGTGGGCGCCGTTCTCCTGCTCATGGTCGGCGCGACCATCGGCGGGTTTGCACAGAATTTTCCGATGGTGCTGGTCTCGCGCGTCGCCGAAGGCATTGCCGCGGGCATCATCCAGCCGATTCCGGCCGTCATCATCCTGCACGCCTTCAAGCCGCATGAACAGGGCCGCGCGGGCGGGCTCTTCGGCATGGGCGTGGTGTTGGCACCTGCCATCGCCCCGGCGCTAGGCGGCGTGCTCACCGATCTGATGGGCTGGCGCAGCACCTTCTTTATGGTGGTGCCGGTCACGCTGCTGTCGCTGTGGCTGGGCCTCAAGCTCGTGCCACATTCCTCGCCCGGCGGTGCCACCGTGGGCGAAAACACCTCGGGCCTCGACTGGATTGGCCTCACGCTCGGCGCGGGCGGCACGCTCAGCCTGCTCAACGGCATGGCCCAGCTGCACCACGAGCCACGCGGCCCGGCGCTGCTGCTGCTCGCGCTGGCCGTGGCACTGCTGGTCGGCTTCGTGTTCTGGCAGAAGATCATGCTGGACCGGGGCCGCAAGCCACTCATGGACCTGCGCCTGTTCCGCTGCCGCCCGTTCGTGATGGGCTGCATCGTCTCGGCCGTATACGGCACGGCGATGTTCGGCTCCACCTACCTGCTGCCGCTGTTCATGCAGATGGGCATCGGTCTGTCGGCGAGCTACGCGGGCAATCTCTTGCTACCAGCGGGCATCGTGCTGGCGATGACCTTCCCAGTCGTCGGGCGCCTGGCCGACCGCCAGCCCACGCACTGGCTGGTGAGCATCGGCCTCGGACTGCTCGCGTTGTCGTTTGCGCTGATGATCTTCGTCGGCTCAAGCACCGCGCTCTGGCTGCTGGCGGCCTTCATCGTCGTGGGCCGCGTCGGCCTCGGCTTCATCCTGCCGAGCCTGAACCTCGGCGCCATGCGCCCGCTCGACAAGTCGCTGATCGCGCAGGGCTCGAGCACCATCAGCTTCATCCGAATGCTCGGTGGCGCGGCGGGCGTGAGCCTGTTCGGCATCGTGCTGCAGTGGCGCATGGAAGTGCATGAGGCCGACGTTGCGCTCGGCACCAAGGCCGCGCACCTGATCGCCTTTCACGAATGCTTTGCACTGCTCACCGCGCTGTGTCTGGTAGCCATGGCAGCCGCCACACAATTACGCTCTCCGCATCCGCCGTCGACCAAGACCGACTGAAGCATCTCGTTTTGTACTAACCTATAGTGGTTACCAACCGGCCGCGCCTTGTTCGATGCCGAATGAACGAACTGCGAAAGCAATCAACGCATGTGCCAGCTTTTAGGAATGAACTGCAATACCCCGACTGATGTCCGCTTCAGTTTCTCGGGGTTCGCCCAGCGCGCGGGCAATACCGGCGATCACACCGACGGCTGGGGCATCGCGTTCTTCGAAGACAAGGGCCTGCGCCATTTCGTCGACCACGAACGCGCCATCGACTCGCCGGTCGCCAAGCTGATCCGCGAGTACCCGATCCACAGCAAGAACGTCATCGCCCATATCCGCAAGGCCACCCAGGGCGTCGTGAGTCTGGAGAACTGCCACCCCTTCGTGCGCGAACTCTGGGGGCACTACTGGGTGTTCGCGCACAACGGTGATCTGAAGAATTTCAGCCCCAAGCTGCACAGCCACTTCCACCCGGTCGGCAGCACAGACAGCGAACAGGCCTTCTGCTGGATCATGCAGGAGCTCTCCAAGTCCCACGCTTGCATGCCCAGCATCGACGAGCTCACACTCACTCTGCGCGAGCTCGCTCCGGGAATCGCCAAGCACGGCACGTTCAACTTTCTGCTCTCCAACGGCAAAGCGCTGTGGGCGCATGCCTCCACGCATCTCTACTACCTCGAGCGCAAGCACCCGTTCACACAAGCGCAGCTGTGCGATGAAGACCTCAAGGTGAACTTCGCCTCCGAAACCACTCCCGATGACAAGGTGGCCGTCGTGGTGACCGCGCCGCTCACCACCAACGAGGAGTGGACTGCGTTCAAGAGCGGCGAGCTAAGGGTGTTCGTGAACGGCGAGGCGCGCTGACATCGCCTTGCCACGCCGGATGACGTCAATGCAGCCGCTTGCGGCCGCGCCACACCAACACCAGCACACCCAGTCCCAGCAGCGCCAGCATGAGTCGAGAATCCACAGGCACCGGGGTCGCCTCGGTCACCGGTACCGCCACGATGGCGTCCGTGTCGGTACTGATGCAGGGCGCGGCGCTCGTGCACATCACACCGTCGATCACACTCGCCGTATTGCTGGCCGATGATCCTGCCGCGCCGGTGACGCTGGCCGTCACCAGATAGGCAATCGACTCCCCAGCAGCCAGCGTGATGCCGGTGCAGCCCGCTGGCGTGCAAGTCCCGGCATTGCTGTTGGCACCCACGCTCGCTTGCACAATGTTCGACACGGTCACGCCGACGGCGTCGTCCCTCCACTGCACACCGCTTGCGCCCGTGCCGCCGCCATTGATCAGCGTGACGGTGTACGTCGTCGCTGCGCCTGCCGTGATCTGTGCGACGCTATTGGTCTTCGTCACGCCGAGTTGTGCCGGAGTCACGATATCGTCTGTGTCGATGGCTGTGCAGTCTGCGGCTGGATTGCCTGCAGCGCAGTTGGCGCCGTCAATCAACGCGGTGTTGGTCGCGCGCATTCCCGCACTGCCGCTGACGTCCGCCGTCACCGCGTAGCTGATGCTGCCGCCCGCAGGCAGCGTCACACCACGGCAACTGCTGGTGGTGCAGGTGCCTGCGCTGCTGCCGGTGCTCACGAGCGTCGGCGCTACGTTGGTCACCGTCACGCCCGTGGCGCTGTCGGTCCATTGCACGTTGCTCACGGCCATGCCGCCAGTGTTCTGGAGCGTCACGGTATAGGTAGTGCTCGCTCCAGCAGTTATCTCGGTAACGCCGTTGGTCTTGGTGATGCCAAGGCGGGCGGGCGTCACCACCTCGTCCGAGTCAACCGCCACGCAGACATTGCCATTGATGCAAGTACCGCCATTGATGGTCGCCGTGTTTCTAGCTCCGGCGGCTCCGAGCATACTGCCGACGGTCGCCTCGACGGAATAAGCGATGGATTCCCCCGGTGCAATCGTGATGCCGGTGCAGCCAGTGATGGTGCAAAGCCCCGCACTGCTATTGGGGCCAACATCTGTTTCGAGGATCCGGCCCACGGTCACGCCCACCGGCGTGTCGGCCCACTGCTGGCTGGTTGCCGCGGTGCCACCGGTATTCGTCAGCGTCACGGTGTAGATCGTGCTCGTATTCTGCGCTACCACGTCGACGCCGTTGGTCTTGGCAATGTTCAGGTTCGCCGGGCTCACGACTTGATCCGTGTCCGTGCTCACACATCCGGCCACACTGGCGCTCGTGCAGGTACCGCCGCTCACCGTGGCACGGTTCGACACGGTTGCACCAGCCAACACCGAGGCCAGCACGGTCGCAGTCACGTAGTAAGTGTTGGACTGCCCCGCCGCCAACGTGATGCCTGTGCACCCGGCGTTCGTACAGGTGCCGCTCACATTGCCCGCACCGACCGTACCCACAGCGATGCTGTTCACCGTGAGCCCCGAGGGACTGTCCGCCCAACTCAGGTCAGAAAATGACGCAATGGAACTGTTGTTCAAGGTCACCGTGTAGACTGTCTGTGCGCCCCTGGTGATCTGATTGAGATTGTTGGTCTTGGCCACGCTGACTGCATTGGCGGACACGATGGGGTCGGCATCGGTGCTGGTGCACGCACTGGGCGAGCCCTGGCTGCAATCGCCACCATCCACGATGGCCGCATTCGAAGCTGTCGTGCCAATTACACCGGACACATTCGCCGTCACGGTATAGACGATGGAGGATCCTGGAGCCAGCGTGATGTCGGTGCATCCAGAAGTGGTGCAGGTGCCCGCATTGCTGCCCGCACCCGCAGCGCCCGGGACAATGCCGGTCACGTTCACGTTGCTTGAGACATCCGTCCACTGCACGCCGCTTGCGGCCGTGCCGCCGCTGTTGGTGAGCGTTACCGTGTAGGTGGTAACGGCGCCTGCTGTGACCATGTTGGCACCATTGGTCTTCTGCACGCTGACGATGGCAGGCGTACTCACCGCTTGCCGGTTGTAGGCAACGAAGGCAACATCGGAATCCCCGCTCAACACCTGCACAAACCCGGCGATGCGGCCCATATTGCTGGCATCGATGCCGAAGTCGGAAAAGTGGTAAGCCCGCATGCGCAATGCCCGGGCTCCGTTGGCGATGGTCGATTTGGTGTGATTGGAATTCCAGAACTGCCAGTTCTGCATCCCCGCAACGGGAACCGCATTGAAATTGATGCTCAACTGGTTGCCCACCGGTGCATTCGACGCATCAACAAAGTAAAACTGATCCAGCCTGGCTCCCGGATCACCCACCTGCGTCACGAGTACGTCAGGAATTGAATCGGTCATGGCGCCGACATTGACCACTGACGCATCGAATTTCAAAGCCGCTGCAGGAATATTGAACAGCGCGGAATTCAGATCCAGCCCGTTGGCTCCATCGAACAGATAGGAAGCACGCGACTTGGAGACGTCATAGGTGGCTAATGCGGGAATACCATTCAGTCCACCTGCGGCAGGCACGGCATTGGCACTTGGCGTGAACGCCTGGAATGCCGCGGGCACATATGCACCAGCCAGCACAGCATCATTCACACCTGTGGAGTAGCGTGTTCCCCCCGCAGTGAAGGCCAGCAGATTGTTGACCCCGTTGGACACCGTAGCGGGCGCCGTCGGCCACGTATTGCCGGAATAGCTGCCCCAGACCGCTGTCACATTGTCCACGGCATGCGCGGACAAGGCTGCTGCGCCTGCAAGTGCGATGGCCACGGTACGTGTCGATTGAAGGAGCCAGGCGCGCAAGCGCGTGGCGCGGGTGGACAACGGATCCGTCATTCCCATTTCGTGTGCATCGGAAACAAATTTCGAATCACGATGCACTCCATGTAGGCTGCAGCATCGCGCGGGCAGCCCGTGTATCGGACTGCATCGATTGATTATATCAATCGGATATTGAAATTTAAAATGCTTTGATTATCACAAAGGGGCCGCCATCCGTGTAGGTGTTCACTTCTCCGATGCAGGCGCGATGCCTCGCAGAGGCGAGACAGCAAGTTGACCGCAATGCTGCGGAATTCCTCAGGCTTTGATGCCTGCCGTCGTCCCAACGCCCGCTGCCAGATAGCCACCGTCCACCGGCAGCAGCACGCCGTTGACATAGGCGGCTCCGTCCCCGCACAGGTAGACGATGGCGTTGGCAATTTCCTCGACCTGCCCCATGCGTTTGGCGGGAATCATCACCTCGAAGGCGCGCTTGGTTTCAGGTGTGTAGTTCTTCTCGGTCATCGGCGTGAGCACCGGCCCCGGCGCGACGGCGTTGACGGTGATGCCGTGGCAACCCAATTCCATCGCGAATTGGCGCGTGAGTCCCGCAATGGCGGTCTTCGATGTGCCATAGGCCACACGCCCGACACCAGCGCGCTCGGAACTGATGGACGCCAGATTCACGATGCGCCCGTACTGTTGCGTGATCATGCCCCTGGCCGCTCGCTGCGAGCACAGGAAAGTGCCGCCCACGTTCACGTCCATCGCCTTGCGGAACATGCCGTAGGAGCACTCCATCACCGAGGCCACCGGCATGATGCCCGCGCTGTTGACCAGCACATTGGCCGCCTTGCCAAAGTGCTGCTCGACTGCGTCAAAGGCAGCGTCCACCGAAGAAGGATCGCTCACATCGATCACCACGGCCAAGGCACTGCCCTGCTGCCGCGCATTCAATGCCGCCGCCACGGCGCTGGCGTTGTCGATCTGGATGTCGAGCAGCGCCACGCGAAACCCCGCATCGACCAATTGATGCGCCACGGCCTCACCGATCCCTGAACCACCACCCGTCACGACGGCCACGCGCGTCGATTCATTGCTTGTCATTGTCGCCTTGGAATTTATTCGTTACTTAACTAACATTTACAAATGATTGCAGCAAGAGCGGAAATCCCTCGAAGGGTCAGACCACGGCCGCAAGTGATTGTCTTCAAATGAGATTCCGACGTCACACCGGGAAACATCGCGTCGCGCAGTCACGACGGTGGCCGAAATTCGTTCACGCGAAAGACCCGCGCCGTCATACGCTGTTGCCAGGAAACCAACATACATCTCAAGCAAGCACTGTACCGGGAGAGCGCAATGTCACATCAATGGATTTCACTGACCCGCGCGTTGGCCACGACGGTGGTCGCCGCCGCATTGGGCCTGCTTGCCACGGTACAGGCCCATGCGGAAGACCTGCAGACCACCAAGGTATCGCAGCCCTATGTGGAGCCGGTCACCGGCTGGTACTGGAACGCGCAGGAAAGTGGGCGCGGCTTTGCGATCGAGCGCCAGGGCGACCGGCTGTTCCTCGCAGGCTTCATGTACGAGGACACCGGCGAGGCGGTCTGGTACACATCCACCCTGCTCAGGCAGGGCGACGGCAGCTACACGGGCAACCTCGACCGCTTCCAGAACGGGCAGTCGCTGCTCGGCACCTATCGTACGCCCACCTCCACCAACGTCGGCACCTCGCGCCTCGCATTCGACGAGGACCTGCACGCGAATCTGGACATCTCGCCCACCGGCAAAGCCACTTCCACCATCACGCTGGAACGTTTCCCGATTTCTGCTCCCGCCTTCCAGCCTTCATCCGCGCCGTTTCGCAACGGCTGGTACTGGAACCCCGCACAGAGCGGGCGCGGCTTCTTCATCGAGGTGCAGGGATCGACCGCCTTCATCGCCACCTTCATGTACAAGGACGACGGCAGACCCACTTGGTACACGATGACTGCATCACTGTCAAAGACGCTGGAACTCACAGCGCCGCTCTTGCGTTTCGAGAATGGCCAGTCACTGCTGGGCGCGTACCGCCAGCCCACGCAACCCGCCGGAAATGCCGGCGTAGCCTCCTTCAGCCTGTCCGACAGCGGCGAGGGCCTGTTGCAACTGCCCAATGGCAAGGACATAGACATCAAGGCCTTCGACTTCAACGGCGGTCAACCCGATCCCAAAGACAATGCGGGCAAATGCGAGATGGGCCAGCAATGGGCCCAAGACAAGTGCATCACCCCGAGCGAGGCCGTGCGTGTCGCGCCCATCGGCATGATGCTCCGCGTCGGCGTCGTCCCCCAGATGGGCCAGACCTATCAGCTCAACTACTGCATCGACATATACAGCTGCATGCCGCTGCACGTGGAAAAGTACGTCAGTTACGAAGACCTGCGCGACGAGGACACCCCCGAAATCGTTGCCTACGTGTATGAGGTGATGCGCGAGTTCAACGAGATGCTTCGCTGGTTCAACAAACAAGGCAAATCGCCAGACTACAACACCATCGTCAGCGTGCTCGGCAACGCCGTGAACAAAGCCATCGCCAACGAGTCACCCACCGCCGTGCAGGATGCCCGCGCCGGCTTCGCCGACCGCGGTTTCCCCTTGCCGGGTGACACCACGGTGCCAGCAGACACCGCCAGCTGCACCCCTGATGCGGGAAGCAAACGCGGCTCCGGCGGCGGCCCCGTCCTGATGACCAAGCCCCCTGAGGTCTGCTACAAGAAACGCCTCTACACCTTCGGCTGGGTAGACACGGGCTCCGACGGAACGGTCCAAGACGCATGCAAAGCCGCGCAGCAACGAGGCTTCAACGGTGATCTGGACTTTTTCAACGCCCAGAACGTGTCCGCCTGCTATTGCAGCGCAGGAGGCAAGGTCAACAGCGTGACGATGAACTATCTGTGCAACGTGTTTTTCGATGCAGGGAACTGAACGCCAGACGTCATCGAATCCTGTGTCGATACGGCACGTCTCAGAAGCGAAAAATCAAATGATGCGCCGACACTCTATGCCAAGTACTGACTCCGAGTTCAGTGCTTTGCAATTCATCTATCCACGTTGATCACCAGGAACCGGAATGCCGGAATTCCCTGCAAGTATCTGCTGATACCCCGGCAAGTTTATGTACTCGGCAAGACGCGCCCGTAGTTCCTTCGATTTCCCCACGACGAAAGCGAGTGGCATGCGTTTGGTCGACGATATAGACTGATGATGTTGATCGCCCCACACGTTGTCACCATGGAACGTATAGATGTAGCACCAACCATGGTGACGCAGACGGGTAACGCGATGCCCCTCATTCAAGATGGCGAGACACAGGCCCGTGTCTTCTCCGCGCTCAATCTCCGGATAGCGCGGCATCTTGTCGCGTTTTCCAAGCAGTGTCCCCTGTACGAAATTGAGCGGATAGGGCTCGACATTCCAGTCATCCCAACACAGCGTTTTGTCAGATACAAACCCGTGAAGCTGGTCTCTGAGAAAGCAGAAATCCGCGTCTGCCGCCCGAAGCTTTTCGGCTTGCAGCGCAAGTCGCATCGGGTGATAGCGGTCGTCGTCGTCCCATTGGCACACTAGATCCCCGGTGGCCATCTGCACGGACTGATTGCGCAGTGCTCCCAAAGTTTGACCGGCGGGCACGCGCTTCACTGCAATGCGCTTGAGCTCCTTCGCGCACGCAGAGGCCGTGGCAATCCAGTGCTTCAGCGCATCGTCAAAGCCTGTGCCGCTGTCGTGAATGATCAGCAGATCGCGCTCCGCGTAGGTTTGCGCACAAAAATCTGCCACCGCAAGCTGCACCCATTCGAAACGTGATGCCTGAGTCACCATCAAACAACTGATTTGCATAGGTTTCGGTTTGGATTCCGGCCAGATGGCACGAACGATATTTTGCTTCACCAGAGACCCTGTCATCGATTTTGCAGCGCAAGAATGATCTTTTCCGTTTCGCGGGCCAACAGGTTGGCAGTCACCATGTTTCCTGGGTTGAATCCGACTCCATAGTCGAAGTGATCGCGACGAGAATTCTGCCCCTCTGAGCCCACGTGCTGCACTCGCGATTCCAGCAAGCACCAGATTGCACGGCGACCGCTCAAGTAGCGACAAATGTCCCAATCAAAGGTATTGGAGACGGGCACATTCGCCACAAGATCCGTCACAACCTCACGACCCCACAACGTACCCGCAAAGCCTACGCTGTGCTTGAGTAGCAGCCCTTCGGGAACCAGTTGCGCACTCGAGGGGTGGTTTGGAGTGTTGAAAAGCGAGAGCAACCCTTCAGACTGCGCAAAACCCCTCCACGCTGTCTGCAGCATATCGTCTGCCACCAGCAAATCGCTGTCGAGCAGCAGCACCTGTTGGTAGGAACTTTGCAGGAAGAAATCGAATATCCGGGCCACAGCTTGATCTGCTCGGCCGCTATTTGACACATGGCAAATCAGCTGAGATGCGGGGTGCAGGTTGCGCCGCAAAAATACGGCATCGAACTCCTCGCTCGCATCGTCAAAGACATGCACGTTTTCGGCCAGCAGCGACTGACAGGCATACATGCTGGCAAGCAGTCTCAACAAACACCCCGCTCGGTTGTATACCGGAATGGCAATCAGCGTTTGTCGATTGAACGCTTCGAAGCTTTCTGCGTCACTCACGCCACTGGCTGGATCACGCATATCTGAACTGAACGAAAAAAGGCATCCAACAGAGCACCCTGTTTCGTCACCGCCTCGTCAGCGCTTGTCCGGTTTCGGCTTTTCACGTCGTCGGCGCGAGTTGAGAACGCCCCCGCCTGCCAGCAGCGCGGAAAGACCCGCTACCCCCCATACCCCGAGAGTCGGCACTGGCTGCACTCCTGAGGCAGGGGGTGGAGTGGTCGATGCGGTAATCGTGATGGTCACCACACCCTTTTTGTAGCGCCCAATCTCCATGCCATTGGAGTCCAGTTGCACTAGATCGTACTCGAAGGTATCGACCGTGCCATCCGGTGTACCGGCAGTAGGCTCGAATGTGTAGGCACCCGTTGCAGGATCAAAGGAAATCAGTGTCCCATGTGTGGGCGACGTAGTCACTTCAAACCTCATGCCCGCCATGCCGTAAAGCTGATCGTTCGTTGCAACGCTTGAAGATTTCTGCTGCCCAACCGCCACCGTTTCTACGTCATTCTCGATACGCGACGGGACGGTGATATAGACGGTAGCCATGGCATTGGTATACCCTTGTCCGCCGCCGGGAAGGTCATAGATTGCCGTAAACCTGTAGTCAAAGGAGTCAGAGCCCACAAAACCAGGCTCCGGTTCATATGCAAAATTTCCGTCAGATCCAATGCCAAATGCCTTGGCATGCGCCGGTTTGGGTGGATTGCCGATGCCACTGCTGGGATCCGCATTCCAGACATCCACAAACGACATCGACAACGTTCCCATCGGATCATTGACCGGATCATTCGTTGTCACATTGCTGGCAAGCTGATATCCAGGATATGCAACGTAAGCGTCGTTCAGAGGCGATGCAGACGTCGACGCAGGAGCAGGAGGTGTCGGCACAGGTACAGGTACGGGCGGAACAGGGCGAGATCCGGGCAATACGGTAATGCTCACCTCAGCGAATGACGCGATTGAATTGCCAGGCAAATTGGGATCCGGCGAATTCAACTGGTAAATGAACGAATCGCTACCTACAAACCCCGCATTGGGTTTGTACGCAGTCGGCAGGTTTACGTCACTGTTGAACCAATATGATGGATATTGAAATGTTCCATTTGCAGGGTCCGCAACGCCATTAACCGAGACATTTGCAGGATCGGCAGGGTGCGCTATGAGGTCATTGTCCAATAGCGGAATAAATGCCAATTCGTCTTGGTAAATGGTGATTGCGTCCGGTTTCGCTGCCGCAGTTGCGCTATTGACATACAGCGAAACCCATTGGAAAAAGGTGTTTGACGCGCCAGATGGGAGCGTCTCGGTCAAAAAATAGCCAAATCCACTGCTCGTAGCGCCCGGTGCAGGCGTATATGTGAACGATCCATCGCTGCCCAAGACAAGCCCACTCGGGGGAGGATTGCCAGGATCAGGGGCATAGGTGTAAGTGTTCGCGGGATCCAACCCATCGTTTTTACTCACGTCGCCAGACACACTACTGCCTTGCGTAACGACGTAGTTGTCTTGCTTGGGATTGACGGCGCCCAATGCCTGAAATGAAGTTGCCGTCGACAGCGCACCCAACGCCAACAACGCGGCTGGCCGAACCTGCCGGAAACGACGATTGCTTGAAGCCCCTGCCTCACGTTCAGGGATACGGTCGTCTTCAAGAATTTTCTTTTCGTTGGTCATGGCAGATCAAAAAGAGAGCATCGGGTGCAAATGAGACGAGCAGAGTTTCATACACTCGCGTGAACTCAAACAACTGCTATCAATACTAGCAAATTTATTTCATAAAACAACTTGTTTCGTATTCGTTGACAATTTACCTTCCCAGCTCACGACTCAGCCGCCGTTCGCTGCGAAAGATCGGATGCAGGGACGGCATCCGCCCAGACATAAACCCACGTGCACTTACGCCAGAAACGGGGCGTTCGATCTGCCGTAACGGCCCAACTGGATTGGGGGCTCACCGATATGACGAAGCTGGGTATTGGGGACGTAGCTAGAGCCTTCCACTCGCATCCTTGTTCGACAAAGTTCATCTGCCAGTAAAGCGACCGGGGGCGTTGAAAAAAGAATCAGAAACTGACCAGTTCCAGCGTGAATTTTCTGCGAAAAAGGAAATGCGGTTGCTCAAATGGGTTCATACATTCCTTTGCTCCCGCGTCAAAAGCCTACTGCAGTTTTGCGTGAAGGCTTGGCCGTTCAGTTGATCGCTCCGTGACCTCGCCGGGATATCCCGGAACTGCAGATGATTTGGTGCAGTCCAAGTTCATGACAGAGCCGTCGAAGGTGATATCTTCGATCTATCGAATTTTTTGAAATGTATTCAAAAACACAGGCCACCAATGAATGCCACCATCTTGATGACCTATCGTGAGAGTAGCCCCGAGCGTCGGAAAAATCTGCTGACCACCGTGCAATGGTTAGCTGCGGAAGCGCCGCAAGCAAAGCTGATCGTGTTGGAGCAAGATGCTCATCCGCGCTTGACCGGCGCACTGCCGCATCCCAATCACCAAATCCTGTTTGGCTACAACCCTCATGGCTTCAACAAAGCCTGGGGGTTCAATGTCGGAGCGCGCATGGCGCGGACGTCGGTATTGGTGTTCACCGATGCCGACTTGATCGTTTCTGGCCGCCTGCGCAGCATGATCGAGTCGTGCGAGCAGAAGTTTCCCATCAGCAAACCGTACGATGATGTTCGCGACCTCTCAGCCGCGGAGAGCGAGAACATGCACCTGGGACACTACGACTACGCTCCTGCCCCAAGCCCCAATGCCTCCCCCGGGCGTGAAGCAATTGGCGAACAACTGCCGCTATGCGGCGGCATGTTTGCCATCCGGGTAGATGCGTTCTTTCACATTGGTGCGTGGGATGAGCGCTTCGTGGGCTGGGGCGGCGAAGATGATGCCATGTCCATGAAGCTCAAACGCGCCAAAATGCAAGTGGGCCTTCAACCTGGCAAGGCGCTGCACTTGTGGCATCCAAGAGCGGTTGAACAATTGAACCCGGAGCTTTATCGCAACAACGCCCGTTTGCTGCAGAGCATTTGCAATTGCAGCGATGCGCAGCTGGCGCGCATGGCAGAGGTCCAACGTCAATACACAGGCTATCCCGAAAAATACCGCCCGATGGAGTCTGCTCAGTGACTATCCAACGCCGAAGCCAAAGCATCACAAACCCAGTTGCAGCTGAGTCGCAAAGCATCGCAAAAACTTCAAATTCGGTCACCCCGCATGTGATGATAGGTACGCCCGCTTACGGCGGCATGGTTCATATTGACTATCTCAACTCGCTGCTGTCCTACCAAGGCGCTGGCATCGAGTACACGCTCGCCACCATCGGCAACGAAAGCCTGATCACACGAGCGAGAAACACAGTGCTCTCTAGTTTCTGGGCGAATGCAGCTTGCACACATCTGCTGTTTCTGGACGCCGATGTAAGCCTGCCGCCCGAATCACTCAAGCAAATGCTTGCACAGCAACGCGATGTCATCGGCGCGCCCGTGGCACTCAAGGGCCGGAACGCACAAGGCCAGCGCATTTTCAACATCGGGCGATGCGTGGGCGAAGCCGGCGAGCAGATTCTGGTGGAGCACATTGGCACGGCAGCACTGATGCTCAGCCGCAAAGCCGTGGGCGCACTGGTGAACAAAGCCATAGAGCAAGGTAGCGTCTACACACCATCCAGGCAAACGCTGCGCGGCAACTACGCAGAAGACATATTGATGTACGACGTGTTCCAAGTCGGTGTAGTCGATGGCGTGTATCTGTCGGAAGACTACTGGGTCTGCCGCCAGTTGCGCGAGTTGGGCTTCGACATTCACGTACAGATCGACGTCATCACCCATCACCACGGAGTGATGCCAGCATGACGGGCCCGCAAACGCTGCGCATCATCAGCTTTCTCGATCCGCACAAGCCATCGATACAGTCCGACCTTTCCTGGCTAGCATTGCGTCAGGTTCGGGCACTGGTGAATGCGGGCATGCCTGTTCAATGGCAGATTCTGGAGCCTCCCGCACCGCTGCGCGGCTTGCAGCAAACGCGCCCCCCCGTCGAGCTGCCCATGACCGCCATTGAACACATGGCGCAGCACGACGCGCGCCTGGCCGATCTTCCTGCTGTGGCACGGCATACTCGCATCAACGGCAATGCCGACATCCTGCTTGCCGTGACATCGCCTGAATGGTGGGCGCCGTTGCTTGGCAATGCAAAAAAGCGCATTGCGTATCTGGAGCGCAACCCGCATTGGCCGCTGCACACACTGGCACACTTGTGCGAAAGCTGCGACGAAATCTGGCTGCCCGACGCGCAATGGGCAGAAATCATGCACGAAGTCTGCGCCGCACCAAATCTTGCGGTGATGCCACCAATCCGCCAGCACCGCGCGAGCTACAACCTGGATCAAACCAGGTTGCACGCATTTCAATCTTCGCTCGATGTGACTGCGGGCAGCTTCGTGTTTCTTTGCACTCTTGACGGCCACGGCATGCAGGGCTGCGGCCACCTGCTGGCGGCGTGGGAGAAGGCTTTCGGCGAGCGCATGGACATCGATGTATCGCTGATCCTGCATTGCCCGCCGCAGTTCGTCGCACCCGCAGCTATTGATGGATTTGTCGATACAGCAAGCTGGATTGAAGAGCGCATGACGCACGCCCGACATACCGGTGTAGTGCTGCTCGACCAGCACCTGAACGGCGACGGCGAAGATCTGCTGCGAGCCAGCGCGCAGGTGCTGCTCGTGGCTGATGAAGGTGACGGGCTTGGAATGCGCGTGATGGATTCAGTGGATGCAGGCAACGCCGTTGTCGCTGCCGCCCGGCGAGGTCTTGAAGGCTTGCTTGGCACTGAATGGCAAGGCTTTGCGCCAATTGCCCTGTCGCAGACTTCCGCGTTGGCAGAGGCCTTGCTCGATGCCTACGAAACCATTTTCGACAAGGGCCAGCAACGCACACTGATTCAGTGGCACGCGACCCATCATTTGTCCGAAGCCGCCTTTGTGCAACGTGTTCTGGAACGCCTGCCAATTCTGGATGCGCAAGCATGACACCAGTGAAACGCTTTCATTTCATTTTTGGTCTGCGCCCTCAGACTGAACCCTTTCACCTTGTGCACTATCTGTGCCTGGCCTCATGCCTTGCGGTGAACCAACCAGATGAGCTGATCGTTCATCTGCGCAACGAGCCCCACGGCCCCCTATGGGATCGCATCAAAGGCCGGGTGACGCTGCGCAGCATCGATGAAGCAAGCACCAAAGGCTTCACGCAATCGCTCTATGCCGCGCATGAAGAAGGTCAATTCATTGCCCAAAACGGCCATAGCTACGCGCATGAGGCTGACTTCATCCGTCTGGCGATTCTGGCGCGCGAGGGTGGTGTCTATACGGACATGGACACTCTGTTCGTCGAGCCTTACCCGGACATGCTCTATGCCGAACCCTGCGTGCTTGGCGAGGAAGACGCCGTCCTGGCCAACAACCGCGTGCTGCGCCCGTCACTATGCAACGCAGTGATCTTCGCGCAGCCCGCAAGCGCCTTCATCGAACAGTGGGCCAAGACGGCAGCCACTGTTTTCGATGGAACCTGGAGCAAGCATTCCTGTCAACTCGCTGCCACGCTGTGGCAGCAATTGCCGGGCGAACTGCGCGTTGCGCCACATCAATGGTTCTATCACTTCGGTTTCAGCGTGAACGGTATCCGCGCGCTATTCGAAGAGTCAGCGCCCGTGCCCGAACAGCTGATGAGCATTCATCTGTGGGCTCATCTGTGGTGGTCAAAAGAGCGCACGGATTTCACGCAGTTTCATGCGGGGTTGCTGGATGAAAACTATGTTCGCCGAAGCGACAGCACCTATGCCACATTGGCCAGGCCATTTCTGTAGTACGTGAGTTTTCTACTTGCGCGTTGTGAGATCGAGGATGATCTTCTCGGTCTCGCGCGAGAGAATTTGCGCTGCCACCGCATTGCCCGGAGCAAAGCCCACACCGTGCTCGAAGCGCTTGAGGTGCAGGCTCTGCTGGCTCACACCCACATGCTGCACGCGCGACTCCAACAGACAACAAAGCGGAATAAGCGCTCGCAGAAACTGACAGACGTCCTGCGCGTAGCGCTTGGACATCGGCACATGCTGCAATACATGCACAACAACAGGCTTGCTCCAGACTGTTCCCATCAAACCGATGGATTGCTTGATCAATAGCTCAGGAGTGCCGCCAATTCGTGATTCAGTGTGATGCATCGGGGTGTTTAGAAGCGAAAGCAAGCCGCTCGAACGCGAAAAGCCCTGCTGTGCAGCGTGCAACCAGTCGTCCGCAACAATCAGGCCACTGTCCAGCAGGGCCAAATGTTGATGCTCCTGGCTTTGCACAAAGAAGCGGAAGATGCGCTCAATTGCCCGTTCAGCGCTTGTACTGTGCTGATTGAACCGCATCATGTTCGCCTTGGGGTCCAGACTGCGACGCAGGAGCATTGGGTCGAACTCGTAGCTCGCGTCATCAAATGCGTACAAATTGCCGTGCAGCACATCACGGCTGGCGCGCACGCTTTCAAGCAGGTGAAGCAAATGTCCCATCCGGTTGAACACCGGAACCGCGATCATCAGTGAATTGTTGAACGCGTTGAAATCAGGGCTCGATTCCGTCATGACCGCAGGCCCTCAGAACGTACCGGAAGTTGCAGCAATTGCGCCACCATGGCGCTTGCGATCATCTGGGGCTGAAAGCGGTTGCGGATGCTTTGCGCAGCACGCTGTCCGCGCATGGCCGCCTCTTGCTGCTGCCCAAACACCGAGCGCAACGTCGCCACCGCTTCAGCGTGGTTGGGTTCCGCCCAGCGCTGGTCCGGGCAGTTGCAGATGCCTTGCACTTCCATCTGCACAGGCACCAATTGCCCACTCACCAGATAGGCGCTCTTTGCATCCAGAAATGCCAGCGGCCCGCCCCAATTCGTGATCACGACAGGCTTGCCCAGCGCCGCCGCTTCGAACGCGCCAAGCCCCCAGCCTTCACCACGATTCAGCGACACGAAGCTATCGCCAACCGCATGCAATGCCTGCATGTCGGCATCGATGAGATCCTCCGCCACATGATGTACTGGCGGCACAGCACGACCTAAACGGGCTTGCGCTCTCTGAACCAGAACTGCCAGTTGCCTTCGACTCGGGATGTACTGGGGATTGCCCGTCTCGCGCAAGGTCCGTTCCTGGTCAAACGGCGTGCTCTTGATCACCAGTCCCACTGGGTCATTCGCTGAGAATGCTTCGCAGAACGCCTCCACCAGACAGTCCATGCCCTTGCGCTGTTGCCATGCGCCAATGGTGTAGAAGACATACCGCCCTTCAAGTCCTGGAAGGCGCCGCCGCATGTAAAACACATCCTGCGGCAGTGCGGGTTGCATGGGCTTGGGAATGTGCGGAGTCACGATGATGGGAATCTGCACACCTCCTTGGCGAAACACATCTCGATTCCACTCGGTAGGAACGATGACCGCGTCCATCAGATTGATCAGCGTCGGCCAATGGGGAGGCAGGCGATCAGTTTCCCAGACCGTATGCCCCACGACGCGATGCGCTCCTGCTGCATGCTCCCGCTTCACATAGTCCGGAAAATACTCAGGCATGGTATGCACGATGGTGGCATCAGGCACCTGCTCGGTGTTATATGGCGCAATGCACGTCACCTGTCGCGCAGGCTCCCATATCACCTGCATGCCCGAACTAGCCATCGCGCTCACCAATGCGGATGCTGCCTGCGCATAACCGGTGTGATCGGTGAAGCCTATGTATTTGAAGCGCGGGGGGTGCGCCATGAGCCGCCCTTTCGAGATTCGCTTCGAAGTGCTACGCTTCGAGGGAACCATCGATATTGATGGTGCGGCTGGCGGGGATCGAACCCACGACCCTTGGCTTCGGAGGCCAATACTCTATCCACTGAGCTACAGCCGCGTGCTGTATGTAACGAGCAAAAAGACGCGGTTGCAGGCAACCGGACTGGCGATTATGGCATGGCTCGGGGGTGTTCTTCTCGCGATTGAGGGCTGGACGCGCTTACTCGCGATAGGTGGGATGCAAAGCCCAGACCTGACAAATAGGCATCCACTGACATACAACCAGCATCGGTCAGGGGGAAACTCCCCTCATTCAAAACCCAGCCGTGTATGAGCCCGACAAACAATGCATGCAAGCCCTGCGCCGCGATATCCGCTGGCATGGGCAAGGTCACGTTCAGTTGGCGGGCTGCCGCGCTCAGGTCTTCGGTGAATTTGGCACGGGAGACCTCTGCCGCCTCGACGTGGCGCTCGCGCACGGCTGCGAGTTCGCCGACGTATTCCATCTTGAACACGGCGGTGTCGAAGATCTTGCGGCGGCGGTCATCGAGCGCGACGTTCTCGAAGACATTGCGGATGGATTTGCGGATGCGGTCCAGTGGCTCGAGGTCCCCGTATATGTCGTCGCAGATTTCGTCGAAGGGCATGCAGACGCGGTTCAGCACGGAGTTGAACACGTCCACCTTGTCCTTGAAGTGCCAGTACACCGCGCCCCGGGTCGCACCAGCGCGCTGCGCGATGTCGCCCAGCGAGGTGCGGGACACGCCTTTTTCGAAGAACACCTCTTCGGCCGCATCCAGGAGTTTGGTGCGGGTTTCGTCTGCTTCTGCCTTGGTTCGCCTTGCCATGTATCGGGCCCTCTGTGAGCCAGGTCCATCTGTCTCTGTATGTTTTGGCTCCGAAGAGCCGTTTTGATTCGTGGGTGGGGTAAATCCCCGGTGTCACTAATTATACATTTATGCATGTATGTATAATTGCTGCATCAAATTCGTGGGATATGGGCAAAGGAATCCTCTGCACGAATCGGATCGACGCATGCTTGAGCGGTCTCGGGCGGTCTGCGACGTTGAAAATCCTCGCGGTAACTACGGCTATCGCTGCGGTTTTCACCTTACGGCCTATCCTGATCCGCACAAGCTGCTCGTCGATCGATTCGCGCAGAGAATCCCCGTGGCCCGTCTCCAAGGCGCCGACAGGACACAAGAGCGCACGTAGCGATTGATATATCCATTAAAAAATGTCTACCGGAAGGACTTTCATGCATCCCGTGTATGAAGCAACCCAGGCGGCTCAAGGCCACTCTTCTTTTGTTTTTCGCCACTCCAAATCTGCGGCCATTGTTGTGACATTGGTCGCGGCGCTGGGCCTTGCTGCTTGTGGTGACAAGAAGGCTGAGCAGCAGCACGCTCCACAGGGCCAAGCCAAACCGCCGGAAGTGGGCGTGGTGACGGCCGAGCTGCAGAACGTGCCTATCGTGTCTGACCTGCCCGGTCGCCTTGAAGCCTCGCGCGTGGCCCAGGTCCGTGCGCGTGCTGCGGGTATCGTGCAAAAGCGTACCTTCCAGGAAGGCTCGAACGTGAAGGCCGGTCAGGTGCTGTTCCAGATCGACAACACGCCCTATAAGGCCAACCTGCAGAGCGCTCAGGCGACCTTGGCGCAGGCCGAGGCCAATCTGGCACAGGCTTCTTCTACCGCCCGCCGCTACAAGCCGCTGGTGGAGGCCAATGCCATCAGCAAGCAGGAATACGACGTCGCAGTAGCCAACGAAAAAGCCGCTCAGGCACAGGTGGCCGCTGGCAAGGCTGCGGTGACCAATGCCAATGTGAGTCTCGGCTATGCAACGGTCACAGCGCCGATTTCCGGCCGCATCGGCCGTGCGCTGGTGACCGAAGGTGCTCTGGTCGGCCAGGGCGATGCAACGCAGCTCGCGGTGATCCAGCAGATCAACCCGATGTATGTGAACATCACCCAGTCGTCTTCCGAGATCCTGCGCCTGCGCGAGGCGCTGGCCCAAGGCAAGCTGACAAGCGACGGCGCTGCAGGCGCGCGGGTGAGCGTCTACACCGACGACGGCCGCAAGATGCCGCAGCAGGGTCGCTTGCTGTTCACCGACCTGACCGTGGACGAGACCACCGGCCAGGTGCAGGTGCGCGCCGAGATCCCGAACCCCGACGGCATGCTGCTGCCGGGCATGTACGTGCGTGTGAAGCTGGAGCAGGCTCAGATCGACAACGCGATGCTGATTCCGCAGCAGTCCGTCACTCGCAATGAGAAGGGCAACTTCGTGATGGTGGTGGCCGATGATGGCTCCGTCAGCCCGCGCCCTGTTCAGATCAGCCAGTCGCAAGGCACCAACTGGATCGTGACGTCGGGCCTGAAGGCTGGCGAAAAGGTCATGGTGGATGGTCTGGTGAAGGTCGGCATGGGTGCCAAGAAAGTGACTCCAGTGCCATGGACAGGCTCATCGCAGCCAGCCGCACAGCCACAACAGCCCGCAAGCGCCGCAGCGGCACCCGCCTCCGCAGCGTCGGGCCCCGCTGCTGCCGCTTCGTCCGGCAAGTAATCGGAACGACCTCACATGTCGAAGTTTTTTATCCACAGACCCATCTTTGCATGGGTGATTGCCATTTTTGTGGTGCTGTTCGGTATTGTGTCGATCACACAATTGCCGGTAGCACAGTTCCCGTCCGTGGCGCCCCCGACCATCACGGTGACAGCCACCTATCCAGGTGCCACTTCCGAGGCCATGACCGACTCGGTGCTTCAACTCATCGAGCGTGAAATCAATGGTGCCACGGGTCTCATGTACATGGAGACCAAGGCACCTGCTGGCGGACAGGGCACGCTCACCGTGACTTTCCAGCCGGGCACCGACCCCGACCTGGCTCAGGTGGACGTGCAAAACCGTCTGTCGCGCGCTCTGCCGCGTCTGCCCTCCGTGGTGCAGGCGCTGGGTGTGCGCGTCGACAAGGCGATGAGCAACTTCCTGATGATTCTGGCGTTCCAGTCCACGGACGGTGCCACAGCGCGCGATGACATCGCAGACTATGTGAACCGCAACGTGCTGCCGGAAGTGCAGCGTCTGGACGGCGTCGGCAAGGCACAGCTGTTCGCCTCTGGCCGTGCGATGCGCATCTGGGTCGATCCCGCCAAGCTGCAGGGCTACGGCCTGTCGATCGCCTCGGTGAACGCCGCGATTGCCGCGCAAAACCAGCAGATCTCCGGCGGTGCGCTGGGCGATGCACCATCGATCCCCGGCACGACCATGAGCGCCACTATCGTGGTGCCAGGCCAGCTCACGACGCCCGAAGAATTCGGCAACGTGGTGCTGCGCTCCAATGCCAACGGCTCCACCGTGCGCATCAAGGATGTGGCGCGCGTGGAACTGGGCATCGAGAATTACGGTTTCAACTCGCGTCTGGATGGCAAGCCTGCGATTGCCATGGCCGTGCAGCTCACATCGACTGCCAACGCCATGGCCACTGCCAAGTTGGTCAACACCAAGATGAACGAGCTCGCGCCCTTTCTGCCTGCGGGCGTGAAATGGTCGGCTCCGTACGACACCTCCAAGTTCGTGAAGATCTCCATCGAGAAGGTGGTTCACACGCTGCTTGAAGCCATCGTGCTGGTGTTCATCGTGATGCTGATCTTCCTGCAGAACATCCGCTACACGCTGATTCCTACCATTGTGGTGCCTATCGCGCTGCTGGGCACCTTTGCCGTGATGCTGCTGGCGGGCCTGACCATCAATATTCTGGCGATGTTCGCCATGGTGCTGGTGATCGGTATCGTCGTGGATGATGCCATCGTGGTGGTGGAAAACGTCGAACGGATCATGTCCGAAGAAGGTATACCGCCCAAGGAAGCCACCATCAAGGCCATGGGCCAGATCCAGGGCGCCGTGGTCGGTATCACCGTGATTCTGGTGACCGTGTTCGTTCCGCTGGCTCTGTTCAGTGGCGCGACCGGCAACATCTACCGCCAGTTCTCGCTGGTGATGGCGATCTCGATCTTCTTCTCGGGCTTCTTCGCGCTCACGCTGACTCCGGCACTCTGCGCGACCATGCTCAAGCCCATCGCCAAGGGCCACGCGCACGACAAGAAGACCGGCCTGCTCGGCCCCTTTTACAACTGGTTCAACCGCAATTTCGACAAAGGCGCCAAGCAATACCACCGTGCGGTGGGTGGCGTGGTGCGTCGTTCGCTGCAGTCGCTGGTGGTGTTTGTGCTGGTGGTCGTGGGCGTGGTGTTCCTGTTCATGCGCATGCCGACCTCGTTCCTGCCAACGGAAGATCAGGGCTACGTGATCTCGCTGGTGCAACTGCCGCCGGGTGCGACGCAGGAGCGGACCAGCAAGACGATGAACGAGCTGGAAGACTACGTGCTCAAGCAGCCTGAAACCGATCACATCGTGAGCATTCTGGGCTTCAGCTTCTCGGGTACCGGTCAGAACATGGGTCTGGCGTTCACCACGCTCAAGGACTGGTCCGAGCGCTCCGGCCCCGGTCAGGATGCCAACACGTTCGCTGGCAAGTCCATGGGTGCGTTGTCCAAGGTGCGCGATGGTTTCATCTACACCCTGGTGCCACCATCCATTCCCGAACTGGGAACCAGCGACGGCTTCACCTTCCGCCTGCAGGACCGTGGCAACAAGGGACATGCAGCACTCGTGGCCGCCCGCAACGAGCTGATGTCCAAGGCCAATCAAAGCCCGATCCTCACCGGCGTGCGTTTTGATGGCGTGGATGACGCACCTCAATGGCAAGTCGACATCAACCGCGACGCCGTGGCCGCACAGCGTGTGAGCATGGGCGATCTGGCCACCACACTGGCGACTGCGCTGGGCTCTTCGAACTCCACCGACTTCCCGAACAAGGGCTACATGCAGCGCGTGACCATTCAGGCCGATGCGGGTCGCCGCATGTTGCCCGAGGACGTGATGCGCCTGACCGTGCCCAATGCGGAAGGCAAGCTGGTGGAACTCTCGACCATGGTGACGACCAAGTGGATCTCCGGCCCAATGCAGGTGACGCGCTACAACGGCTATTCATCGATGAGCATCACCGGCTCAGCGAAGGCACCTTACACCAGCGGTCAGGCCATGGAAGAAATGCAGAAGCTGGCGTCCGAACTGCCCGAAGGCTTCGGTTTCGAGTGGACCGGTCAATCGCTGGACGAACGCAAGGCAGGCTCCTCGGCCATGTACCTGTACGCGTTCTCGATCCTGGCGGTGTTCCTCTGCCTGGCCGCGCTGTACGAGAGCTGGTCAATCCCGCTGTCCGTGCTGCTGGTGGTGCCACTCGGTGTGTTCGGTGCGCTGGTCGGCATGTTGCTGCGCGGCATGCCCAACGACATCTACTTCCAGGTGGCGCTGATCACGGTGATCGGTTTGTCGGCGAAAAACGCGATTCTGATCATCGAGTTCGCGAAAGACCTGCACGCGCAGGGCATGAGCGCATTCGATGCGGCATTGGAAGCTGCACATCTGCGGTTCCGACCGATTCTGATGACCTCGCTCGCATTCATTCTCGGCGTGGTGCCGCTGTACATCGCCTCGGGCGCCAGCGCAGCCAGCCAGAAGGCCATCGGCACCGGTGTGTTCTGGGGCATGATGATCGGCACGCCGCTCTCCGTGTTCCTGGTTCCGGTGTTCTTCGTGGTGATCTTCAAGCTGTTCGGCAAGAAGGAAAAGCAGGATCTTGCTCCGCAAAACAACGGCGACACCATTGCCGCACAGGGAGGTTCACACCATGAATAACAAAAGACTCGTTCCCACGCTGCTGGCCGTCGCGCTGATGGCGACGGGTTGTTCTTTCATTCCGACGATGGGCAAGACCGACCTGCCCGTGGCCGATCAATATCCGATCGCCACGGCGGCGACCGATGCCCCAGCTGCCGACATCCCGTGGAAGAGCTTCTACACCGACGCGCGCCTGCAGCAGATCATCGACCTTGCGCTGGAAAACAACCGCGACCTGCGGGTGGCTGTTCTCAACATCGACAAGGCCCGCGCGGCCTACGACATCCAGGGCGCCGCCCTGTATCCGGAAGTCGGTGTGAGCGCCTCCGCCACGCGTGCGCCCAGCCAGCTGACCGGGAAGTATACGAACAGCTACAACGTGGGTCTCGCCACTGCCAACTGGGAAATCGACTTCTGGGGCCGCATTCGCAGCCTTAAGGACCAGGCCCTGGCCCAGTACCTCTCCACCGAGGAAGGCCGCAAGTCCACGCAGATCACCTTGATCGCGGCGGTCGCCAACACTTGGCTTGGCCTGCAGGCAGATGAGGAGCTGCTGGAGATCTCGCGCAGCACGCTGCAAACGCGCGAGGAATCGATCAAGCTGGCCAAACTGCGTTTCGACGCGGGTGCGGCTTCCGAGCTCGACTTCCGCCAGGCCCAGACGCTGACCGAAACCGCCCGTGCCACGCTGGCTGCCCAGACGCGCCAGCGCGATCTGGACATCAACGCACTGACGTTGCTGGTCGGCGGTCAGGTGCCGCCTGACCTGCTCACCAGCCTCAAGGGCAAGAAGCTGACCGACCTGCCCGCGCTCGCTGACGTGCCGGCCGGTCTACCGTCTGACCTGCTGCTGCGCCGCCCGGACATCCGTTCCGCCGAGCAACAGATGGTCGCCGCCAACGCCAACATCGGCGCGGCACGCGCCCTGTTCTTCCCGAACATCTCGCTGACCGCCTCGGCCGGTTTCGCCAACAACGAAATCTCGGATCTGTTCCAGTCAGGCTCGAAGTACTTCAGCATCGGCCCCTCGCTGTACCTGCCGATCTTCACGGCGGGCCGCAATCAGGCCAACCTCGAAGTGGCCGAAGTCAGCAAGAAGATTGCTGCAGCGCAGTATGAAAAGTCGATCCAGACCGCCTTCCGCGAAGTCTCGGACTCGCTGGTCAGTCGCCGCACGCTGGTCGACCAGCTCAAGGCACAGCAGGCCCAGGTGGACGCTGTGAGCGCACAGTTCAAGCTGTCCGACCTGCGCTACCGCAACGGCGTGTCCAGCTACCTGGACCTGCTGGACGCCCAACGCACCCTCTTCACCGCCGAGCAGGCTGTGGTGCAGGTGCGACTGGCGCTGATACAGAACCAGGTGAGCCTCTACAAGGTCCTCGGCGGTGGCTGGAGCCCCGAAGACGACCGTGCCACAGCCCGATCTGCCAGCGCGACAGGCAAAGAAGCCGACAAGACTGTTCAGTAATTCATATTGAATATCTCGGTTTTATTGAATAAGGGCGCCTCGGCGCCCTTTTCTTTTGCATTTAAGTGTTGCTGAATTGACTCAACGCAAGCCAATTCTGCGCCCAACGTCAACCCGGAACTTCGCCCGGTGGCCTTCGAAAGTCCCATCTATATAATCATTGGATAACTTTAGTTCGATAAACGCTGAGACTGAGGACCCCATGAGCGACACCCACGAAGAAGCGCACACCGGCCCAATCAAGAATCCAAAACAATTGCTGGTGACCGTTATTGCGGCATTCGTGATTCCGGTGTTCATCATTATTGGCCTCGTCTACTTTGTCACCTCCAAGGACAAACCGGCGCCCGGCAATGGCAATCCCGAAAAGGCACTGGCCGAACGCATTCAAAAAGTCGGCAGCGTGGAAATCCGCGACGCCAACCGACCGTTGCGCAATGGCGACGAAGTCTACAAAGTCCAGTGCGCAGCCTGCCACGGCACCGGTGCCGCTGGCGCTCCCAAATTCGAAGACGCAGCCGCTTGGGCGCCTCGCCTGAAGCAAGGCTTCGAAGCTCTGGTGCATTCCGCCCTCACAGGCAAGGGCGCCATGGCACCTCAGGGCGGCGGCGACTTCAACGACATCGAAATCGCTCGCGGCGTGGCGTACATGGCGAATGCCGCCGGTGGCAAGTTCCCGATTCCCGACAAGCCTGCTGCCGATGGTGCTGCTGCTCCGGCCTCTGCGGCTGAGGCAGCGCCTGCTGCTGCACCCGCGTCGGCTGCCGAAGTGTCGACTCCCGCTGCAGCAGTTGCCGCACCAGCGCCCGTTGCTGCGGTGAGTGCGGATGCCGGGAAGGCGCTGTATGACAAGGCCTGCTTTGTCTGCCACGCTGCCGGTGTGGCGGGGGCTCCCAAGTTTGGGGACAAGAATGCGTGGGCTCCTTATGTCGCCACCGGTATCGATGCGATGGTGAAGGTGGCCATCTCTGGCAAGGGTGCCATGCCGCCGAAGGGTGGGTCTACTGCTTCGGATGATGAGATTCGGGCGGCTGTGCAGTACATGGTGGATCACGCCAAGTAACCTTCTGTACTTGCTTTGACTGCGTTTGAGGACCGGCTTTTAAGCCGGTTTTCTTTTTTGGCTTCTGCTGTGTTGTTAAGGGCGGAGGCCGGGACTGCCCCCGGCGGGGTAATCACTTTTTGCTTGCGCCCAAAAAGTAATCAAAAACGCGCTTTCTAATTCGAGGGCATGCGGCAAAACTCTCTGCGCGACTGCGTCGCTCCGTTCAGGCAGCTTGCCGCAAAAGCGACCTGAAGATGTGTGTTCGGCACGTTGCTTCGCTCGTGCTGCATCCGGCGGTTTGCAGCGGCAAGTGCCGATGCAAACTTCAAGCACTGACTCACGGCAGATGTCTGACCGGAGCGAAGCGAAGGGTCGTGGGCAGCAGGGTCGCCTTTTCTTGCTTACTTCTTTTGGCGAAACAAAAGAAGGAATTCGCCCGCCGGGGCGAGACCCGGCCAACCAAGCTTCAAACAGCCAACACCAGACGAACAAACCCAAACCTCAGAGGCAGGTCAGAAAACATCACCTCTTCAGGCGAAGAAATCAACCCCGCCTCGATGCCAGCCGCCGCATCCACCATGTCCTGCGGATGCACCACCCCTACCCCGGCAGGCAGGACCAGATAGAGCCGTCCCTCCTCGTCCGTCAGCGCGGACTGCAGCGCCGCAATCCGCTGTGAAAGGCCCGTGTGGGTATGGATGTGCAATTCGCCGGATTCAAAACGGAGCCGCCACACCCACGGCGTGTTTTCCAGATCGACGAACACGCGCTGCGGGCCATTCTGGAAGAACCAACGGCCGTCGTCGTCTTCGAGGTAGTTGCGGCCGATGAAATCGCGCAGTTTCTCGTGCTCGATCCGGTCGCCGCGCGATGTGGGGAAGGGGCCTGTGGTCTGCACTTCGGCATCGCGCAGATACCAGTTGCCACGTGCGTCGAGGCCCAGCCAGCCGTGGCAGGCGGGGACGTTGGGCCATTTGGCCATTGCCTGTTTGACGATCTCATCCATCTCGAGATTGTGCCCTCACCGAGTCCATCAATGTTCGGCGAGCCAGCCGACGACCTGTTCCGGCACCATGCGCACATCGCCGGGCCAGTGGCCCTGCGCGAAGCCGACGTGTCCACCGTGCTGCGGTTGCCACAGGAGTATGTGCTTGCTG
This sequence comes from Diaphorobacter sp. HDW4A, assembly GCF_011305995.1. Taxonomy (GTDB): domain Bacteria; phylum Pseudomonadota; class Gammaproteobacteria; order Burkholderiales; family Burkholderiaceae_C; genus Diaphorobacter_A. The sequence goes on from NZ_CP049910.1 coordinate 4,634,986, forward strand.
GCGTCCTGCGGACCCGGCAGGCTGGCTGCGGGCACGAAGGGGTCGTTGCGTGGGTTGATCACCAATGCGGGCACGCGCACCTGCGTGAGCAAGGGCTTGGCGGAAGCGCGGCGCCAATAATCGTCGGCGTCGCGAAAGCCGTGCAGTGGCGCGGTGAACACGTCGTCGAAACCGTGCAGATCGCGCACGCCGCGCAGACGCTCGGCATCGAACAGGTCGGGAAACTGCGCGAGTTTGGCGAGCGCCTTGGGGACCATGGAGCGCAAAAACATGCGTGCATAGATCTGGCGATTGAAGCCTTGGTCGATGGCTGCGCCACCCGCAGCAAGGTCCAGCGGCGCGCAAAGGGAGACCACACCGTCGACCATGCGCGCGGCGTTAGAACCCAGCTCTCCCGCCCAGCGCATGAGCGCGTTGCCACCGAGTGAAATGCCCACGGCGTAGAGCGGTGGTCGCACCACGGTGTTGGTGCCACCCTGGAGCTTTGCAAAGCGCTCGAGCAGCCAGTCCACCTCTTCGAAATCACCGGAGTGATATGCGCGCGGTGCGAGGTTGATTTCGCCGCTGCAGCCACGAAAGTGCGGCACGGCGAAGTTCCAGCCGCGCGCTGCGGCCACGTCGGCGAAGGCCTTGGCATAGTGGCTGTCCGACGAGCCTTCGAGGCCGTGAAACATCACCAGCATGGGTGATGGCGATGCCTCGGCATTCGGGCGCTGCAAGAAATCGACGTCCACGAAGTCCTGTCCATCTGGCGTTGGCCAGCGCTCGCGCCGCCACTGCGGGACAGACTTGGCATCTGACGAGGTGCTGCGCGCGCCCAATGCCGACCAGATCGTCTGGGCATTTCCACCGGGAAGCCACCAGGGGGCTGTGTACTTCATCTGCAAGTCAACGACTCCACCAAACCCGTCATGGGATCTCCAGATCAATGCAACACATGTGCGCGCGGTGGCGGCGCACCGCGTTCACCGGGAGTCGTGGCGCTTGCATGGTGCGCCACGATGCGCCAGCCCTGTGGCTGCTTCATGTACACGTTGGTGGCATAGACCAGCGCCTCGCGCGGGCCATCGGGGAGATTGACCACCACATGCTCGACCACATTGTGCACGGCACTTCCGTGGGAATCCATGCGCACGACTTCGCCGGGCTTGACGTTGAGGCCGCCGCGCTCGAGCATGCTGGCGAACAACTCGCGAATCGCTTGCACGCCCACCACACGCACGCCGCCGCCGGGATGCACGCAAAAGACGTCATCATCATCGGCCCAACAGGCCATCAGGCGCTCCAGATCAGCGGCTTGCAGTGCGTCATAGAACGCGGCTTCGACCTCATCGGGACTGCCCGCCAGCAAGGCCGCTCGCGTTGTGGTTCGTTTCATGGTTCACCATCAGACAAGGTTAAATTCTGTAATGCCGCGCCCGGCGGCTTGGGGGCCTACAAGGCGGGACACATAATTTATGCAAAATGTGTGACACTGCGCCCCTCGTCGGCCTTGGCATGCAGCCGATCACCGTGTGATCCGGCAGGGCTGCCGGCGGGCGCACGGTCTTTTGATCCAACCCACTTTCTACCTCATACGTCCATGACCATCAAACGCCTCCTTGGATTCATCGCGACAGTCGCCACCGCTCTGGCACTGACAGGCTGCGGCTACAACCAGTTCCAGCAGCTCGACGAACAGAGCAAGGCCGCTTGGAGCGAGGTGCTCAACCAGTACCAGCGCCGAGCCGACCTGGTGCCCAACATCGTGGCGTCGGTGAAGGGCGAGGCCAATTTCGAACAGGAAACGCTGACCAAGGTGATCGAGGCACGCTCCAAGGCCACATCGATCCAGGCCACGCCAGATCTGGTGAACAACCCCGAGGCATTCAACAAATTCCAGCAGGCACAGGGCGAGCTTTCCAGTGCGCTCTCGCGCCTGATGGTGGTCTCCGAGCGCTACCCCGATCTAAAAGCCAATCAGGCTTTCCGCGATCTGCGCGTAACGCTTGAAGGCACGGAAAACCGCATCACCGTGGCGCGCAACCGCTACATTCAGACCGTTCAGGAATACAACGTGTTGGCCCGCAGCTTCCCGAACAACCTGACGGCCATGGTCATGGGCTACAAGCCCAAGGCCAACTTCACCGTGCAAAACGAGGCTGAAATCAGCAAGCCGCCCGTGGTCGACTTCTCGGCTCCTGCCGCAAGCAAGCCTTGAACGTAGACTGAGTGGTCGTCGTCGTGCCGATTCTGATGCGAATGTTGTCTCCTGCGCATTTTCTGCGGGCCTGGCTCGCGGCATGTCTGTTGTGGTTTGGATGGGTTGGAGCACAGGCACAGCAGTTGCTACCCGTGCCCGCGCTTACGGCCCATGTGATCGACCAAACCAGCACGCTGGACGCATCGGCCAAGGCGGCACTTGAATCACAGCTCGCCGGCATCGAGCAGAAACACGGCTCGCAGGTGGTGGTGCTCATGGTGCCCACCACCGCGCCCGAAGACATCGCCTCGTATGCCAACCGCATCGGCAATTCCTGGAAAATCGGTCGCAAGGACGTGGGCGACGGCCTGATCATTCTCGTCGCAAAGAACGACCGGCGCATGCGCATCGAGGTCTCCAAAACCCTCGAAGGCGCGGTGCCCGACCTTGCTGCGGCCCGCATCATCGACGGTGCCATGGCGCCCAAGTTCAAGCAAAACGACTACGCGGGTGGCTTGCAAGCTGCAGTCGACCAAATCGGCGCGCGCATTGCGGGTGAAGCACTGCCCCTGCCCGAAACACCCAAGATGCAGGGCCAAGGCAAGCAGCAGTCCTCCGGTTTCGACTGGCAGGACATGGCGATCTTTCTGTTCTTCGCCGTGATGGTGGCCGGACCCGTCGTGCGCCGCATCTTTGGGCGCCCCATCGGCGGCCTGCTGATGGGCGGCGGCGTGGGCTTCATCGCCTTCATCGTCACCGCCAGCATCGGCCTGGCGGCGGGTGCTGGCGTGCTCGCGCTCCTCTACACCCTGCTCTTCAGCGGCAAAGGTGGCGGCGGGCCCATCGTGCACGGCGGCGGATTTCCGGGCGGCTTCGGCGGTGGTGGAGGCGGCTTTGGTGGAGGTGGCGGATTCAGCGGCGGCGGAGGGGGTTTCAGCTCCGGAGGCGGCGGTGACTTCGGCGGCGGTGGCGCGTCCGGCGACTGGTGATGATGAACCACACACCTTCCATGACCACCCACACCAAGGATCGAGGCACATCAACAATGGAACAGCAGCACACCCGGCACTCGGCAGGATTTTTTGCCCGGATCGCACGTCTGGTGCGCAACCGCATGGCAGAAGACTCGCTGCGCCGCGTGCTGCCCGAAGACGTGCAAAAGCGCCTCGCCCAGCGCGTGGTGGCCAGCGAAAGACGCCACATCGGCCAGATCCGCATCTGCGTCGAAGGTGGCCTGCCGCTGTCCTACATCTGGCGTTCGGCCAACGCCCATGAACGCGCTGTCACCCAGTTCGGCAAGCTGCGCGTCTGGGACACCGAGCACAACAACGGCGTGCTCATCTACCTGCTGGTCGCCGAGCACGCCATCGAAATCCTCGCCGACCGCGGCATCGCACGCAACATCGAGCCCAAGATCTGGCACGAGATGGTCGCACGCATGCGCGAGCAGTTCCGTGAAGGCCGCTACGAAGACGGACTGACCGAGGCCATCGCGGCTGTGACGGTCGCGTTGGTGGAGCAATATCCGGCGGTGGAAGGCGGGGGCGCCATGCACTCGAATGAACTGCCAGATGGTCCGGTGATCATTCAAGGCTGAATAGGAAGTCGGCTAGCCCGATAAGACTTCCGCGCCACTGCTCGCTCGATTCAAGCATTCCCTGAGAGCGTGAGAGCGATACGCGCATAGGCCGCCCATTGGGGGCGATTGAGAGTCTGTCTATTTGTGCAACATAGAAAACTTGTCGGGATTTTCACGGCTCGGCTTTCGCTTTGACATCGTAGCTCTGCCAATACATGGCCCTGAAACGAAAAAACCGCCCGAAGGCGGTTTTCATGAAGCGCTTGGACTCGCGAAAGACGAGTGCTCAGCGCTTCTGACGGAACTTGCGCAGTGCGGCGATCTGAGCGGCCATGACGGCCAGTTCAGATTGCGCGCGCGCCAGATCGACGTCGCTCTTGGCGTTCTTGAGGGCTTCCTCGGCGGCCTTGCGGGCTTCTTCAGCCTTCTGGTCGTCCAGGTCCTTGCCGCGGATAGCGGTGTCGGACAGAACGGTCACGCGGTCAGGTTGCACTTCCAGAATGCCTCCGGCCACGAAGACGAATTCTTCGTCGCCGTTGGGCAGCTCGATGCGAACGGAACCGGGCTTGATGCGGGTGATCAGCGGAGTGTGCTTGGGCAGAATGCCCAGCTCGCCAGCTTCACCGGGCAGCGCAACAAAGCGTGCCTCGCCGGAGAAGATCGACTCTTCGGCGCTGACCACATCGACGTGGATGGTGTTCATGTTGGGCTCCTGGAAAAGGTTGGAAAACGACGGCTTGTTCAAGCGTTTGGCTGACTGGCAGCAAAGGTGCTGCCGGCCAGCCAAGGCTCATCAAGCAGCCATCTTCTTGGCCTTTTCGAAGGCTTCGTCGATCGTGCCGACCATGTAGAACGCCTGCTCTGGCAGGTGATCGCACTCGCCAGCCACAATCATCTTGAAGCCGCGGATGGTTTCCGCCAGAGAAACGTACTTGCCTGGAGCGCCAGTGAACACTTCAGCGACGTGGAACGGCTGCGACAGGAAACGCTGGATCTTGCGAGCACGGGCCACGAGCATCTTGTCTTCTGGGGCCAGTTCGTCCATGCCCAGAATCGCGATGATGTCACGCAGTTCCTTGTAGCGCTGCAGCGTGCCCTGCACTTGGCGGGCCACGGAGTAGTGCTCTTCACCCACGACTTGCGGGTCCAGCTGACGGCTGGTGGAATCGAGTGGATCGACCGCAGGGTAGATACCCAGCGAGGCGATGTCACGCGACAGCACCACGGTGGAGTCCAAGTGAGCGAAGGTGGTCGCAGGCGATGGATCGGTCAAGTCATCGGCTGGCACGTAAACGGCCTGGATGGAAGTGATCGAACCCACCTTGGTCGATGTGATGCGCTCTTGCAGACGGCCCATTTCTTCGGCCAGCGTAGGCTGATAACCCACGGCAGACGGCATACGACCCAGCAGAGCGGACACTTCGGTACCGGCCAGTGTGTATCGGTAGATGTTGTCCACGAAGAACAGAACGTCCTTGCCTTCGTCACGGAACGCTTCAGCCATCGTCAGGCCGGTCAGCGCAACGCGCAAACGATTTCCTGGTGGCTCGTTCATCTGGCCGTAGACCATGGCCACTTTGGACTCGTTCAGGTTGGCTTGATTCACCACGCCTGCGTCGGACATTTCGTGATAGAAGTCGTTGCCCTCACGGGTACGCTCGCCCACACCAGCGAACACCGACAGACCGCCGTGGCCCTTCGCGATGTTGTTGATGAGTTCCATCATGTTCACGGTCTTGCCCACACCGGCGCCACCGAACAGACCCACCTTGCCGCCCTTGGCGAAAGGAGAGATCAGGTCGATCACCTTGATGCCGGTTTCCAGCAATTCCTGCGATGGCGACAGTTCGTCGTATGCAGGAGCCTTGCGGTGGATGGGAGCGGTGAGGCTCTGATCCACGGGACCACGTTCGTCGATGGGGTTGCCCAGCACGTCCATGATGCGGCCGAGGGTCGCCTTGCCGACCGGCACGGTGATCGGGTGGTCCGTGTTGTAGACCATCAGACCGCGCTTGAGGCCGTCGGAAGAACCCAGAGCAATGGTACGCACGATACCGTCGCCCAGCAGCTGCTGGACTTCGAGGGTCAGTGCCGAACCGTCGAGCTTCAGGGCGTCATACACCTTGGGCATTTGGTCGCGTGGGAACTCAACGTCCACCACAGCGCCAATACATTGAACAATCTTGCCTTGTACTTGAGCCATTTTTTGCTCCAGAAATTTAAACTGCCGCGGCACCCGACACGATCTCCGAAAGTTCTTTCGTGATCGCGGCTTGGCGCGTCTTGTTGTAGACCAGCTTCAGTTCGTTGATGACGTTGCCCGCATTGTCTGTAGCGGCCTTCATGGCCACCATGCGTGCGGACTGCTCGGAAGCCATGTTTTCAGCAACCGCTTGATAGACAAGCGATTCCACATAGCGCACCAGCAATTCGTCGATCACGGTCTGAGCATCGGGCTCATAGATGTAATCCCAGCCATGCTCGGACTTCTCGGCCTGCATCTTGTCGGAGGACAGCGGCAAAAGCTGCTGCACCACCGATTCCTGCTTCATGGTGTTGATGAACTTGGTGTACGAGAGGTACACCGCGTTGATCTTGCCTTCCGCGTAAGCGTCGAGCAGCACCTTGACCGGGCCAATGAGCTTTTCCAGATGCGGCGTGTCGCCAAGGCCCGTCGCATGAGAGACCACCTTGGCGCCGATGCGGTTCAGGAACCCGAGGCCCTTGTTGCCGATCGCCACAGCCTGCACGGTCACACCATCGCCCTGCAATTCGCGCAGTTTGGTGGTGACGGCACGCAACACGTTGGTGTTCATGCCGCCGCACAGACCCTTGTCAGTCGTCACCACAATGACGCCGGCCACCTTGGAATCATTCACCTTCATGAAAGGATGAACGTATTCCGGGTTGGCCTGGCCCAGATGCGCAGCGATGTTGCGCACCTTTTCACTGTATGGACGAGCAGCGCGCATGCGGTCTTGAGCCTTGCGCATCTTGGCCGCGGCCACCATTTCCATGGCCTTAGTGATCTTCTTGGTGTTTTCCACCGATTTGATCTTGCCGCGTATTTCCTTACCTGCTGCCATGATGGTTCCTCGTCCGGATTAAACGAACGACTTCTTGAACGCAGCGATGGCTTGGGACAGCTCGGCCTCGTCCTTGCCTTCCTTGTCGAAAGCACGGTTCTTGTCCAGACGCTCCACCAAGCCAGCGTAGCTGGTCTTGAGGAACTGGTGCAGACCGTGTTCGAAAGGCAGAACCTTCTTCACATCGATGTCGTCCAGGAAGCCCTTGTTGGCAGCGAACAGCGAAGCCGCCATCATGCTGATGGGCAGCGGGCTGTACTGAGGCTGCTTGAGCAGTTCAGTCACGCGCGCACCACGGTCGAGCTGCTTGCGGGTAGCTTCATCCAGATCGGAAGCGAACTGCGCGAACGCAGCCAGTTCACGGTATTGAGCCAAGTCGGTACGGATACCGCCGGACAGGCCCTTGATCAGCTTGGTCTGGGCAGCACCACCCACGCGCGACACCGAGATACCGGCGTTGATGGCGGGACGGATACCGGCGTTGAACAGGCTGGTTTCCAGGAAGATCTGACCGTCAGTGATCGAAATCACGTTGGTAGGAACGAAAGCGGACACGTCACCGGCTTGGGTTTCGATGATTGGCAGAGCCGTCAGCGAACCTGTCTTGCCCTTGACTTCACCCTTGGTGAAGGCTTCCACGTAGTCAGCGTTCACGCGAGCTGCGCGCTCGAGCAGACGGCTGTGGAGATAGAACACGTCGCCAGGGAACGCTTCGCGGCCTGGTGGACGGCGCAGCAGCAGCGACACTTGACGGTATGCAACGGCTTGCTTGGACAAGTCGTCATACACGATCAGTGCGTCTTCGCCGCGGTCGCGGAAGTATTCGCCCATCGTGCAGCCCGAATAGGCCGACACGTACTGCATCGCAGCCGATTCGGAAGCGGTGGCAGCCACGACGATGGTGTAATCCATCGCGCCGGCTTGCTCGAGAGCACGCACCACGTTCTTGACCGAAGAAGCCTTCTGGCCGATGGCTACGTACACGCAGACAACGCCCTGACCCTTCTGGTTGATGATGGCGTCGATCGCGACGGCAGTCTTGCCGGTCTGACGGTCGCCAATGATCAGTTCGCGCTGGCCACGGCCGATTGGCACCATGGCGTCGATGGCCTTGGTACCTGTCTGCAGAGGCTGGTCAACGGATTGACGTGCGATAACGCCTGGGGCGACCTTTTCGATCACGTCCGTCATCTTGGCGTTGATTGGGCCCTTGCCGTCGATCGGCTGACCCAGAGCGTTCACCACGCGGCCGACGAGTTCGGGGCCGACGGGCACTTCCAGAATGCGGCCCGTGCATTTCACGGTGTCGCCTTCGGAGATGTGCTCGTACTCGCCCAGAATCACGGCGCCGACGGAGTCGCGCTCGAGGTTCAGTGCCAAGCCAAAGGATGGCTGGCCATCGGAGCCTGCTGGGAATTCCAGCATTTCGCCCTGCATCACATCGGACAGGCCGTGCACGCGCACGATACCGTCAGTCACGGAAACAACCGTGCCCTGGTTACGGATATCAGCGCCAGCGGCCAGCCCTTCGATGCGGCTCTTGATCAGTTCTGAAATTTCAGCGGGATTGAGTTGCATGACTCTTTCCTTCAATTTTGGTTAGCCGGGTCCTCGCCGCATCACGCAGTGAGGGCTGCTTTCATTTGTTCGAGTCGTGCCTTGACCGAAGTGTCGAGCACCTCGTCTCCGACGACCACACGCACGCCACCGATCAGCGACTCATCCACCTTGGTGGAGAGTTCCAGCTTGCGGCCGAAACGCTTTTCGAGCGAAGCACGGAGATCGGCGAGAGCGGCCGCATCCATCGGGAAAGCGCTGTAGACCACTGCGTCCGAAGAACCCTTGCTGGCGTTCACCAGCGAGCGGAACTGGGCGGCGATCTCTGGCAGCACATCCACGCGACCGTTGTCGATCACGGTCTTCAGGAAGTTGGTGGCCATGGCAGGCATCTGCGTGCGGATGACCGAAGTGAACAGACCGAGCAGCTGCTCGGGTGTCACCTTCGGGTTGTCGGCCAGCGAACGGACTTGAGGATCGGCGGCAATCGCCGCCATCTCGTCCGTCCATGAAGCCGTGGCCGTCAGGTCCACGCCTGCAACATCTTTGCAGGCCTTGAACAGAGCCTCAGCGTAAGGGCGGGCAATGGTGGCGAGTTCTGCCATGGTTGCTCCCTTACAGCTCGGTCTTCAGACGGTTCAACAGGTCCGCGTGAACGCCAGCGTTGACTTCCTTGCGGAGAATCTGCTCGGCTCCCTTGACGGCCAATGCCGCCACCTGCTCACGCAGGGCTTCACGGGCTTGAATCGACTGCTGTTGGGCTTCAGCCTGGGCTGCAGCGACAATCTTGTTGCCTTCTTCTGCAGCGCGTGCTTTTGCCTCTTCAATGATGGCCTGTGCGCGGCGCTCGGCATCAGCCAGGCGCGTTGCAGTTTCGTTGCTGGCGGCGGTCAATTCCTGCTTCACGCGCTGGTCTGCAGCGGCGAGTTCGGTCTTGGCACGGTCAGCAGCAGCGAGACCATCAGCGATTTTCTGGGCTCGTTCATCCAGTGCCTTCGCAATCGGGGGCCACACGAACTTCATCGTGAACAGCGCCAGAATCAGGAAAACAATGGCCTGAACGAACAGGGTCGCATTGATACTCACGGCAACACCTTTCTATCTAGGGCGTTGATCGGAGCTTAAGCCAGGACGAAGGGGTTGGCGAAAGCGAACAGCAGAGCAATAGCAACACCGATCAGGAACGCAGCGTCGATCAGACCAGCCAAGATGAACATCTTGGTTTGCAGTTCGTTGATCAGTTCAGGCTGGCGTGCCGACGATTCCAGGAACTTGCCACCCATCAGAGCAATACCGATCGAAGCGCCGATAGCGCCGAGACCCACGATCAGACCACAAGCCAGAGCGACGAGACCGAGAACGTTTTCCATGATGACTCCTACGAAGAAAAGAAAGAAAGGTTAAGAAAAAGGAAAGGAAAGATCAGTGAGATTCATGCGCCTGGCCGAGATAAATCAGCGTCAGCATCATGAAAATGAAGGCCTGCAGGGTGATGATCAGAATGTGAAAGATCGCCCAGATAGAGCCTGCAATGATGTGCCCCACGGGGAGCAACACACCAGAGAGCGACATAGCGGCTGCGCCACCCATCAGGGCAATCAGCATGAACACCAACTCACCAGCGTACATGTTGCCGAACAGTCGCATACCGTGCGATACCGTCTTGGCAACGTATTCAATGATCTGCATGAGCAGATTCACAATGCCGAGGATCACGGCAAAGACAGGATTCTTGCTGGTGCCGAACGGCGCAGTCACCAGTTCGTGAGCCCAGCCGCCAGCGCCCTTGATTTTGACGCTGTAGTAGAAGCACAGGATCAGAACGGCGGAAGACAGGCCCAGTGTGGTGGACAGGTCGGCGGTAGGCACCACGCGCAGATACGCATGTGGATCAGCCGTGCCGTGCTGCCACAGGAGAGGCAGCAAATCCACTGGCAGCATGTCCATGGCGTTCATCAGGAAGATCCAGACGAACACGGTCAGCGCCAGAGGAGCAATGAATTTGCGCGATTGCGCGTTGTGGATGTTGGCCTTCGCCTGGTTGTCCACCATTTCCACCATCATTTCCACCGCCGCTTGGAAGCGACCGGGAACGCCGGAGGTGGCTTTGCGCGCAGCAAGCCAGAAGAGGAACAAAAACACCGCGCCAAGAATCACACTAACGGCGATCGAGTCGAGGTTCACCACGGAGAAGTCGATGATGGACTTCTGCTTGATGTTTTGGAGATGCTGCAAGTGGTGACGGATGTACTCACTGGCAGTCATGACGTGCGCTTCTTCTGCGGCCATCGGACAACTCTTCTCTCAATTAATCAATCAGTTCTACTTACTGCGACGCACCAAAAGTGCAACCCAATAAGCCTTCATAGTGACGACCATGCCAATCAGCAAAGCCAACCAGCTCACTCCGGCAAGGATCCGGGGTGCAGCTACCAGCATGGCCACCGTCAACAAAATCTTGACCAGCTCCCAGCCAAAGAGCCCGACCATGGCACCGCCTGCGGAACCACCGCGCCCGCGGGCCAAGCCTCGCGCAAACACTAGCGACGGTATCACCACCGACAAAACGCCATATGCCACCGAATACGCAATCTGCGCCTTCGACGACACCAGCCATGCCACCAGCACGGCTGTCGCCCCCACGAGCGCCTGAGCCAGAACGATCCACCATATGGAAAGCGTCTTGTGTCTCGTGCGCCACTCCTGCGCTTCTTGCGCAGTCAGGGGCTTGAAATCGGAATCTTCAACCTCAGTTTCGGTCTCAGGCGTCATGTCTTTGTTCATTAGGCGACGCCCTTGTAACAGACCAAATCTTTAACAAAGCTCTTGATTATAAATAGAAACCCGGACAGGTCGATAGCACCCGCCTCGTTTCTTACATTCTCGGGGCGCTGCCGCATGCTCTGTCGCCCTCAACCAACGGGAATGGGCATACATGCAATCTTTGCTTGCCAAAGCGCTCCGGCCCTGCTTTGACAGGGGCTTAGCGCCGTGGAGCTTGCGATTTTGCACTTTGCCCTTACATGATGGTGACAGGCAATCCACACCAAGACTGCGAGTACACCACCATGACGACCGAAGCCACCACCCAAACCCCCGATCCCCGCAAGGAATCCCTGATCGAATACCCATCGAAGTTCCCCATCAAGGTCATGGGTGACGACGCGGAAGGCTTCGTGCAGGCGGTGACCAAGATCGCCGAGGAGTTCGATCCCACCTTCGACGCCAGCACCATCGAATTGCGCAACAGCAAAGGCGGCAAATATCTCGGCGTGACGGTGACGATCACCGCCACCAGCCGCGAGCAGCTGGACAACATCTACCGCGCGTTCACCTCGAACCCGATGGTCAAGGTCGTGCTGTAAGTCGCGTCGTGACCCCTCCTCTCATGCAGGTTCGCGCACTCGGGCGGGTCGACTATGTCGACACCGCCCTTTCCATGCAGCAATTCACCCAGAGCCGCACCGCCGACACCCCCGATGAGCTCTGGCTATGCGAGCACAACCCGGTGTTCACGCAGGGCATCGCCGGCAAGGCCGATCACCTGCTGCATCCGGGCGACATTCAGATTGTGCAGACCAACCGTGGCGGTCAGGTGACATACCACGGCCCCGGTCAGTTGATAGCCTACCCGCTTGTCGATCTGCGCCGCGCTGGCTATTTCGTCAAGGAATACGTCTACCGCCTGGAAGAGGCCGTGATCCGCACGCTGATGCATTTCGGCGTCACCGGGCACCGCGTCGCCCATGCGCCCGGCGTGTATGTGCGCCTTGATGATCCGAGCGGCCACGGCATGCTCGCGCAGCGCCCGCAGAAGGGTCTTGAGAAGGACGACGCGCAGGACTTCAACGGACTTGGGAAAATCGCCGCTCTGGGCATCAAGGTCTCGCAGCACTGCACCTACCATGGCTTGGCGCTGAACGTGAACATGGATCTGGAGCCCTACACCCGAATCAACCCGTGTGGTTACGCAGGGCTGCGAACGGTGGACCTCTCTACAATGGGCGTCACAATCCCCATTGATGAGGCGGCCCATGTGCTGGCAGACCAGCTGCAGCGCCGCCTTGCCCCCTGAACAGACGAGCAGAGCCATGAGCACACCCGAAGTCGTACGCGAAGCGCAATCGGCAGAAGCCTACAACCCGCTGGCCAAGCAGAAGGCGGCGGCCAAACTCTCGCGCATCCCCATCAAGGTCGAGCAGGGCGAGATCCTGAAGAAGCCCGAGTGGATCCGCGTGAAAGCCGGCAGCCCCACGACGCGCTTCTACGAGATCAAAGACATCCTGCGCGAGAACAAGCTGCACACCGTCTGCGAAGAAGCCTCCTGCCCCAACATCGGCGAATGCTTCGGCAAGGGCACGGCCACGTTCATGATCATGGGTGACAAGTGCACCCGCCGCTGCCCGTTCTGCGACGTGGGTCACGGTCGTCCCGATCCACTGGACAAGGACGAGCCCCTCAACCTCGCCAAGACAATTGCGCAGCTTCGCCTCAAGTACGTGGTGATCACCAGCGTCGACCGTGATGACCTGCGCGACGGTGGCTCGGGTCACTTCGTCGAATGCATCAAGAACATCCGCGAACTCTCGCCCACCACGCAGATCGAAATCCTCGTGCCCGACTTCCGTGGCCGCGATGACCGCGCGCTCGACATCCTCAAGGCCGCGCCGCCTGACGTGATGAACCACAACCTCGAAACCGCACCGCGCCTCTACAAGGAAGCGCGCCCCGGCTCGGACTACCAGTTCTCGCTCAACCTGCTCAAGAAGTTCAAGGCACTGCACCCCAACGTGCCGACCAAGAGCGGCATCATGGTGGGCCTTGGCGAGACCGACGAAGAAATCCTGCAGGTGATGCGCGACATGCGCGAGCACAACATCGACATGCTCACCATCGGCCAGTACCTTGCGCCGTCGAACAGCCACCTGCCCGTGCGCCGCTATGTGCACCCTGACACCTTCAAGATGTTCGAGGAAGAGGCCTACAAGATGGGCTTCTCGCACGCTGCCGTCGGTGCGATGGTACGTTCGAGTTATCACGCGGACCAGCAGGCACACGCCGCCGGCGTTTGATTCTTCAAACGCATCCGCTCAAAGAAAAACCGCGCCAAAAAAAATTGGCGCGGTTTTTTTATGGATGAAAAGGAGTGCCCCACTGCATGGCGAGACACCCTCTTGTCGTTCAGGCAGCGGCCATTTCAGCCACGGCCTGCGGTGCTACCTGATAGCCGTCGAACTGCATCGAATACTGCGCGCGGCCCGATGAGAGTGCGCGCAGCGTACCGATGTAGCCGAACATCTCTTTGAGCGGCACCAGCGCATCAACCACCGTCGCGCCCGCACGCAGCGCATGGCCGCGCACTTGGCCTCTGCGGCGGTGCAGGTCGCCGATCACGTCGCCCAGATACTCGGCGGGCGTGATCACCTCGACAGCCATCACCGGCTCCAGCAGTTGCGGCTTTGCCTTCAAAAAGGCATCGCGCAGCGCATGACCCGCAGCCAGCTCGAAGACCATCGCCGACGAGTCGCGCTCGTGGAAGCCACCATCGAGCAACACCGCGCGGAAATCGACGGCCGGATAGCCCGCCATCGGCCCCGCGTCGGCCGCTCGCCGAACGCCCGCCTCCACCGCAGGAATGAACTCGCGCGGGATGGCGCCGCCGACGATGCGGCTCTCAAACTGCACGCCAGCGCCGCGCTCCAAAGGCTCGACGCGCAGCGTGAGCTGCGCGAACTGGCCTGGGCCGCCGCTCTGCTTCTTGTGCACATGCGACAGCTCCGCCGCTACGGCAATGGTCTCACGATAGGCCACCTGCGGGCGCCCCACCACCACCTCCACGCCGTAGCGCTCGCGCAGCTTGTTGACAGCCACTTCGAGCTGCAGCTCACCCATGCCCGACAGAATCGTCTGGCCCGATTCCTCGTCCTGACGAAGTCGCAGGCTCGGGTCCTCGCGCAGCATGTTGTGCAGCGCGCGGGACAGGCCCTGCTGGTCCGCCTTGGTACGGGGTTCGAGCGCGAGATGGATCACCGGCTCCGGCACGACGATGGATTCCAGCTGCACCGGGTGCGCAGGATCGCTCAGGGTCTGACCCGTGAGCGTGTCCTTGAAACCCACCACCTCAGCGATTTCGCCAGCCACCAGCTCGTCGCGCTCGATGCGCTTGTCGGCATGCATCTCGTAGAGACGCGCCGCACGCTCCATACGCCCAGTAGCGGTGTTGAGCACGGTGTCGCCACGACGTAACCGGCCCGCATACAGGCGCACGAAGACCATGCTGCCGTGCTCGTCCGCGACCACCTTGAAGGCCAAGGCCGCTAACGGTGCATCGACGCTCGCGCTCGCAATGCCTTCGCGTTCACCAGGCGCGGGAAGCCAGTCGACCACTGCATCGAGCAGTGTCTCAACGCCGCGATTGCGGAAGGCCGATCCCGCAAGCACCGGCACGAACGCACGTCGTTGCACACCGAGACGAATGCATTGCAGCAGTTGCTCGACCGACGGCTCTTCGCCGCGCAGCCAAGCCTCAAGCGCTGCATCATCCTGCTCGACCACGGCCTCCAGCAGACGCGCACGAGCGGCCTGCGCTGCAGCCAGCATCTCGACGGGAACCGCTCCTTCCTGCATAGGTTCAGATGCATCATCACGCACCCAGGTCAGCGCGCGCATGCGCAGCAGATCCACAATGCCGACGAAGCCCGCCTCCGCGCCGATGGGCAAGTGCACAGGCACTGCCTGCACGCCCAGGCGCTCGCGCATCGACGCGACCACGCGTTCGAAGTCCGCACCCGTGCGATCGAGCTTGTTCACGAACGCGATGCGCGGCACCTCGTG
The DNA here is from genome assembly GCF_011305995.1 of Diaphorobacter sp. HDW4A. Lineage (GTDB taxonomy): Bacteria > Pseudomonadota > Gammaproteobacteria > Burkholderiales > Burkholderiaceae_C > Diaphorobacter_A. Next base: position 4,650,224 of record NZ_CP049910.1, read on the forward strand.
CCGGTCGGCAAGACGCCAGTTGGTTTCGGTTTGTGGCTCCACGCCCGCGACACCATCGAGCACGACGACCGCGCCGTCGAGCACGCGCAGCGCACGACCAACCTCGATGTTGAAGTCGATGTGGCCGGGCGTGTCGATCAGGTTGATCTGCACATCGCGCCAATGCACAGTGGTCGCCGCGCTATTGATGGTGATGCCGCGACGCCGCTCCTCGGGATCGAAGTCCATGTGGGCCGCGCCATCGTGCACTTCGCCCATGCGATGGCTCTCGCCCGTGTAGAAGAGAATGCGTTCGCTGGTGGTGGTCTTGCCCGCGTCGACGTGGGCAATGATGCCGATGTTGCGGATGTTTTTCGGGTAGTTCATGGTGAATCTTTCCGGCCTTCTTTCAAGCTTCAAGAAAGAAGAAGGCCTCATGTCGGGACGATCAAGCCGCCCCGGCATGGATTCACCGAAGCTGGCTCAGCTCAGAAATACAGTCGATCGGCCGGAACACTGGCGCACGCGTACACGCAGGTATCCCACGTTCCGGCGGTCGGAAATCGTGGCGATCAACTTGTCGAAGGTGCGGGTGAACATGATTCAAAAATGAAAAGCGGAAAAAAACAAAACCCCGGAAGACCTTGCCTGCCGGGGTTTATGAGCCGGAAGGACACTGCCTTCCGAATGCCATCGAAAGGACGCAGCTATGCAGCGAACGTGATTTGGAGGGCGTTGAATTTGAACATTCGCATATTGTCGTACTTTCGCGAAATGCTTGCAATACGCGGTGCAGGTTGCGCGCAATGCGCTCTCACTGCAACGGCACGCCGAGGCGTCGAGCAAGTCGCTGCAGATTCGCACGATCAACCTGCAGCTCGCGCGCTGCGGCTGCCCAGCTCGATCCATTGCGCGCCAAGCTTTGTGCGATCAACTGACGCTCGTAGTGCTCCACGGCACTGCGCAGTCCGGTCACAGGTGCATGCTCCTCATCTGTCTGCACAGGCGCTGCCAAAGCAGCATCGGCAGAAGCTACGGCACGCTGCTGCATGCCATCCCCCAGATCCTGACGCCGCAGCGTGACGATGCGCGCACGATACGCATTCCGGTTGCCGGACTCCGATGCGCGACTCAGCGCCTTGAGCACCGCCCGACTGAGCAAGTGTTCGAGTTCACGCACATTGCCAGGCCAGTCATGCTGAAGCAGCGCGGCCTGCGCATCGACATCGAGCCGCAGACCGCCAAGCGCGAGCCGCGAGCGGTTCTCTTCCAGAAAGAAACCCGCGAGCTGCAGCACATCGCTGTCGCGCTCGCGCAGCGCGGGCACCTGCAGCGGATACACGCTGAGACGATGAAAAAAATCCGCGCGCATGCGGCCCGCCTGCACTTCATTCGCAAGATCGCGGTTGGTCGCGGCAATGATGCGCACATCGACATGGTGCTCGCGATCCGAACCGAGGCGCTGCAGCTGACCGCTCTGCAGCACGCGCAGCAGTTTGGCCTGCACCGGCAGCGACAGCTCGCCCACCTCATCGAGAAACAGCGTGCTGCCATGCGCGTGCTCGAACTTGCCGCGCCGCTCAGACAATGCGCCGGTGAATGCGCCGCGCACATGGCCGAAGAGTTCGCTTTCCACCAGACTTTCGGGAAGCGCTGCGCAATTGATGCTCACCAGCGGCCGGTTCGCACGCAGCGAGCGCGCATGCACGGCCTGAGCAACGAGTTCCTTGCCAACGCCCGTCTCGCCGGTGATCAGCACCGTCAAATCGCTCTCGGCCACCAGCGCGATGTCAGCTTTGAGCTTCTGCATCACCGGGCTTTGGCCAACCAGATTGCGAGGCGCGAACGCCTCGGTGTCGTCGCTGCGCCCCGCCCCCACATGAGCCGCAGTGCGCGCAAGCTGACTCACGCGTTCCGCCGTCGTCACCGTGGCCGCCGCAAGATTGCTGAAGGCCTGCAGCACGGCCAGTGAATGCGGATCGGACAAGCGTCCTTCCTCGATCGCATCCAGCGTGAGCAGGCCCCAGGTCACGCCGCCGACCTGCAGTACGCAACCCATGCAGTCGTGCACATGCAGCGATGCATGCGGTGCGTTGACCAGCCCGTCGTAGGGATCCGGCAACGGGCTGTCGGGAGCAAAGCGCATAGCCTGCCCCGCCGCCATCAACTGCGCGAAACGCGGATGCTCGGCAATGCGAAAACGCCTGCCCAGAGCGTCGGGCACCAGCCCGTCAATCGCGAGCGGACGCAGCCACTCGCCATCCTCCAGTTTCAGCAGCGCGGCGGCATCAGCGGGAAGCACGGTCCGCAACGCCGCCAGCAGCCGACGCAGCCGCTCGCGCTCAGGCAGCTCCTGCGCCAGATCGGCGACCAGCGGAATGAGGGCATGCAGCGTGGCGGAGATAGTCAATTTGACTCCATGTGCCGTCAAAAAGACGCAAATTGATGAAAGTCATATTGACTCATATTTCAGCAAACCTTTGTCAGGCAATGGATTTTCAACTGGCATGCCGATTGCAAAGAAGTGAGCAGACACCTTTTCAAAGCCATACACAAGGAGCTTTTTCACCGATGCTGACCGAACAACAGAAAAACATCGTCCGTTCCACCGTCCCGCTGTTGGAGACCGGCGGCGAGGCGCTCACCACGCACTTTTACCAAATCATGCTTGCCGAACACGCCGAGGTGCGCCCGCTGTTCAACTCCGCTCACCAGCAAAGCGGCGCGCAGCCGCGGGCGCTCGCGCACAGCGTGCTCATGTACGCCAAGCACATCGACCGCCTCGAGGCACTCGGCAACCTGCCTGCGCAGATCATCAACAAGCATGTGGCGCTGCAAGTGCAGCCGGAACACTACCCCATCGTCGGCAGTTGCCTGCTGCGCGCGATCCGCGAGGTGCTGGGCGCAGACATTGCCACCGACGAAGTGCTGACTGCATGGGGCGCCGCCTACCAGCAACTGGCCGACATCCTGATTGGCGCGGAAGCCCAAGCCTACGACCGCAATGCCGGCGTCGACGGTGGCTGGCGCGGCGCGCGTGCCTTCATCGTGCGCAAGAAGGTGCAGGAGAGCAGCGAGATCACGTCGCTGCACCTCGTGCCCGCCGATGGCGGCAACGTCATGGCGCACGAGCCTGGTCAATACATCGGCCTGCGTTTGGTCATCGATGGCGCAGAACAGCGCCGCAACTATTCACTCTCCGCACCGAGCAATGGTGAGAGCCTGCGCATCAGCGTGAAGCGCGAAAGCGGCGGCAAGGCATCCAACCATCTGCACGACACCGTCAAGGAAGGCGACACGCTACAGGTGTTCCCTCCGGCAGGCAACTTCACGCTCAAGGAGACCGACCGCCCACTGGTGCTGATCAGCGGCGGCGTGGGCATCACCCCGACCCTGCCGATGCTGCAAGCAGCACTGCAGGGTGACCGCGAAATCACCTTCATCCACTGCGCGCGCGAACGCGGCGTGCACGCGTTCCGTGAACAGATCGATACGCTCGCAAAGCAGCATCCACAGCTCACGCGTCACTATTGTTACGACCACGCCACAGCAGATGACGATGTGAGTGCGCAGGGTCTGCTGACAGCGCGGCAGCTCGGCGACTGGCTGCCGGCATCGCGCAATGCCGACGTGTACTTTCTCGGCCCACGCGGATTCATGCGCTCAGTGAAGCAATCGCTTGCGCAGCTGGGCGTGCCACAGGAGCAAGTGCACTACGAGTTCTTTGGCCCCGCTGAAGCGCTTGACTGAAGACCGCCGCAAATGATCTGCGCTGCGGCCTCAGCCGCCGCTGCAGATCATTTCTGGCTCATCGCTGTCGAGCACCATCCGGGCCCACTCGGTGAGCTTGCCCGCATCGGCCCGCAGAATCTCCTGCTTGACCGCCAGAATCTGCGCCGGATGCATCGAGAAACTGCGCAGGCCGAAGCCGAGCAGCAGCTTGGTCATCGTCACGTCACCGGCCATTTCGCCGCAGACGCTGACCTCCTTGCCCGCCTCGTTCGCCGCAGCGATCACATCGGCTATCAGACGCAGCACGGCCGGATGCATCGGGTCGTAGAGATGCGCAACGGCTTCGTCCGCGCGATCAATGGCGAGCGTGTACTGCACCAGGTCATTCGTGCCGATGGAGAGGTAGTCGAAATACTTCAGGAAACTGCGCACCATGAGCGCGGCGGCCGGTACTTCGATCATCGCGCCGATCTTGAGGTCACCGTACGGCACACCGCGCATGTCGAGCTCGGAGCGAGCGATGTCGAGCTGCGCAAGCGTCTGCCGGATCTCGCCCACGCCGGACAGCATGGGAAACAGCAGATGCACCGGCCCATGCACCGCCGCACGCAGGATCGCGCGCAGCTGGGCACGGAACATCACCGCATCGGCCAGGCTCCAGCGAATCGCACGCAGCCCCAAAGCGGGATTGAGCACCGAGTGCTCGCGCTGGCCTTTGTCAAGCGGTTTGTCCGCACCGATGTCGATCGTGCGGATCGTCACGGGGGCGCCTTTCATCCCCTCGAGTGCCTCACAATATGACGTGTACTGCTCATCCTCGTCAGGCATTTTTCCGGCCCGGCCCATGAACAGGAATTCGGTGCGAAACAGGCCCACACCGGCCGCGCCACCGCGCATCGCAGCCTCGCAATCGCCGGGGCGTTCAATGTTGGCCAGCAATTCAATCGACTGCCCGTCGAGCGTGACGGCTGGCGTATGCCGCAAGCGTGACAGGCGTTCGCGTTCGAGCGACACCTGACGCCGACGAAACCCATACTCTTCGAGAATGATGGATGACGGATTGACGATCACCACGCCAGCGTCGCCATCAATGACGACCCAGTCGTCCTGGCGCACCAACTGGCTGGCGCTGCGTGCGCCGACCACCGCCGGGATGTCCATGCTGCGAGCCACGATGGCAGTGTGTGATGTTTTGCCACCCACGTCGGTGATGAAGCCCGCGAACACGCTGCTCTTGAACTGCAACATGTCGGCTGGCGAAAGGTCGTTGGCGACCAGCACCAATGGGTCTTCAGCAAAGTCTTCGCCGAGACCGGTGAGCGTGGGCTGCGCCCTGCGCGGACTGGCTGGCGGCGCCACCGGGCTGGCAACGCCGCGCATATAGCGCAGAATGCGTTCGGCCACCTGTTCCAGATCGGCCTTGCGCTCGCGCAGGTACTCGTCTTCCATCTCGTCGAACTGACGCGTGATGAGTTCAAGCTGTGTGGTCAGTGCCCACTCGGCGTTGTAGAGGCGGTCAGAGATCCAGCGCTTGACGCCGTTCTCGAGCAGCTCGTCCTGCAGCAGCATCAGATGCACATCGAGCAGCGCGGCCAGCTCGTGCGGCACGTCCGCTGGCAGGTCTTCCTGCATGCGTTTGAGCTCTTCGACCACGGTGTCCCGCGCTCGGCGCACACGCTTGATTTCGTCGAGCACCTGTGTTGGCTCGATGAAATAGTGCACCACTTCCATGCGGCTCGATACCGCGATCACGGCCCTGCCTATGGCGATTCCTGGAGCCACCGCCAATCCATGTATTGCGAATGTCATGGTCGCTCAGCCTCCAATTTTTATCCCTGCAACGGCACAACCCATCGCTTCATGCCGCAGCGTTCCTTGCTTCGAACCTCATGCCTGCCAGCCGCACGTGCAACAGGCGGACTTCGCTCATTCGCCTTCGCCGAATTTTCCGTCAATCAACGCGATGAGCGCGTCCATCGATTCGGCTTCCTGCTCGCCATCGGTCTCGATCTCGATCTCGGTGCCGATACCAGCCGCCAGCATCATGACACCCATGATGCTCTTGGCATTCACACGGCGCTCGCCGCGCGAGATCCACACGTCGCACGGGCAACTGCCTGCCAGCTTGGTGAGCTTGGCCGACGCACGGGCGTGCAGTCCCAATTTATTGCTGATGATGATGCTTTTCTTGATCATTTGTAGAACTGTTCATTCGAACCTGATTCTGGGGCGCGGACGGCGCAACCTGCATCACGCCCTGCGTGCCACCCGCCATGGCGCGCGCCACGAGCGAATCGAGTTCTTCTCTGCGATAGCACACGGAGCGCAGCAGCATGGGTAGGTTCACGCCGCAAATCAGGCGCACACGCGTGCCATCCGTGAGGCGCTGGGCCACATTGCAGGGCGTGGCGCCAAACACGTCGGTGAGCAGCAGTATGGGACCCGCATGCTGGTCGAGCATGACCTGCGCCGCGGCCTGCGTTTCTTCCGGTGGCTCATTGGGCGGAACGTCCAAGGCCAAAACTTCATCCTCGCATTCGGGAAACACGTGAAGCGCACATTCGCGCAGCGCATGTGCCAAGGGTGCGTGAGCGATGATGAGAATATGCGTCGTCATGTTGGAAGATATCTGGAAGCCATTATGGCGGTATGCCGACATGCGCATGCTGCCCGCGCCATTGAAACCAGTGATGCGATAAGCAAACAATCGTTGCAACCCGGGTTTTCAGGGGTGCGCGTGCGCGCTGTAAACAGCCTATTGCAACGTGATCGACTCCAGAAAACCGTCAGCCATAGCGTCGTCCCGCTTGTCAGCGTAGACCACCGCATGCACGAGTTGCACCTTGCCGCCGTTGAGCCGCGCCACCCAGACCGCATCCACCTGCACGCTGCTGCCGTCGGGCCTGCGCCCCACGCTCTGCATGCGAACAGACTGCGGCACATTCAACCCGCCCTTGCGCGAGAAGGCGCGCTCCTCTGGCGGCGTTCCAGATGATTGTTTGGGCAATTGCAGCTGCGCTCGCACGGCATCGTGCCAGAGCGAGAGTACGCTGCTGATGCGCGATGGATCGCTCAGCTCCATCCACGACATCGCGAACAGCGCCCCTTTGGCCTCGCAGCCGATCATGGAGAGCTCGACATTGTCATGCCCCAGCTCCACGGTCTTCGAGCCATGGTCGGGCTTACAGGGCAGCGAGACGGTCAGATGCGCGCTCTCGACCGGCACATTGCGCCAGTTGAGCGCGGGACTGCAGGCGGCAAGCGACAGCGCCGCACACGCTACCAAAGCCAGAGCACACAAAGCGCGTCGCACGGATGTCTGCGGAAGGGTGCCAAATGCTTGCATGTGACGATTATGGAGTCAGCCTGCGCCAGAAGACTTCAGGGCCATCCCTTGCACGACACGATAGAACTTTTGGCGCCAGGGCAGCTCTATCTTCCCAAGCCCTCGTTTATCGGGTTGCGGCACAATGGGAGCCGATGCCCGGCAGGCGGTCTTCGATGGAACGACGAGCGGCGCGTCCTCTCAGGAACGATGAAATGAATTTCAAAAAGTGGCTGGCCGCCGCCGTGGTGGTGGCATTTGCAGGCGCAGGCGCCTGGGTTTTCCTCGGCACCGGCACATCGCCCGCGCCGCAATCGACCTTTGTGCTGCTGGACGGCTCCACCAAGACCACCGACCAGATGAAGGGCCGCGTGACGCTGGTGAACTTCTGGGCCACAAGCTGCACCACGTGTGTCGCGGAGATGCCCGAGATCATCAGCACCTACCAGAAATACAAGGACAAGGGCTTCGACACGCTGGCCGTTGCCATGCAGTACGATCCACCAGCCTATGTGGTGAACTACGCCGAATCGCGCAAGCTGCCATTTCAGATCGCCATCGACAACACCGGCGCCAACGCCAAGGCCTGGGGCGACGTGAAGCTCACGCCCTCCACCTTCATTGTGGACAAGCAAGGCAAGATCGTGAAATCCTTCGTCGGTGCGCCCGATTTCGCAGAGCTGCACAAGCTGATCGAAAAGCTGCTCTCGGAAGCCTGATCGGCACGCGATTGCCCAAAGCACAAGAGGCCGACTCCAGCGCTGGAGTCGGCCTCTTTGCCTTGTGAGGATTGAAGCTTACTTGTTGCGGTAGGCGTCGTGGCAGGATTTGCAGCTGTTGGCGGTCGCGCCGAACGCGGCCTTCATGCCTTCGAGAGTGCCGGTCTTGGTAGCGACGGCCAGCTTGGCGGACTCCGCCACCAGCTTGTCGGCATGCTCCTTGAACTTCTCGGGCTCCAGCCAGATGTCGTCCTTGGCCTTGGTGGGGGCACCCTTTTCGGTCCCCGGACCAAAGGCAGCCCACGGCAGCTTGGCCATCGCGGCCACCACATCGGCGTTTTCCTGCGCGGCCTTGGCGTCAAACGGGATCTTGCCCTGCGCCATTGCACCCAGACGACCGAAATGCTGTCCCATGACGAACAGCGCGCCCTGGCGATATTTGATGGCGTCTTCCGCCTTGGCGAACTGCGCCGATGCTGGCAGCGCAAACAGGGTGCAGGCCGAGGTGGCAAGAATCGTGGCTAGCGCTTTGTATTTCATCGTGGCGACCTTTCGTTCTTTCTTGGTTGAGTGGGGAACACGGACACATTCAAAATAGCCGACAAGGCGGCCGAATGCATGACACATCCGCCCTTTGCCCACTATCATCGGCCATTGTGTCCGCTTCCTATTGGAAGTGCACGCGGGTTGCGCTTTATTTCAAACAACGCCCACGAAATCCACGGTATGCCCAACACCTCTGTCCGCATCTGGGACCTTCCCACACGTCTGTTTCACTGGGCACTTGCCATCTGCATGGTGTCTCTTGTGGTGACCGCCAAGCTGAACGCCATGGACTGGCATTTCCGACTGGGATACTGCGTGCTCGCGCTGCTGGTGTTTCGCGTGATGTGGGGTCTCGTGGGGGGGTACTGGTCGCGCTTCAAGAGCTTTCTGTTCACGCCGAGCCAGTTTGCAAGGCATCTCGCTGGCAAGGAAGACCATTCGACTGGTCATTCGCCGATAGGCGCGCTGTCGGTGTTCACACTGCTGCTCGCGCTAGTCCTTCAGGTCATGACCGGGCTCATGAGCGATGACGAAATTTCCGTCTCCGGCCCGCTCACCCGATTTGTCTCTGGCGAACTGGTCAGCACCGCGACGTGGTGGCATGCCAAGATCGGGCAGTACCTCATCTACGTTCTGGTCGGATTGCATGTACTCGCAATTGTGGTCTATGCAGTGCGCGGCAAGAAGCTGCTCGCTCCCATGATCACCGGCGACAAGCAATTGCCCGCCGCCACCCGCGCCTCAAGCGACAGCGCGGCCACCCGCATCGCCGCACTGGTTCTGCTGGGGGCGGCCGGTGGATTTGCCTGGTGGGTGTCCACATTAGGGTCAATCTGAAATCGACATGCCGCAAGCAGCGACTACACTGGGTTCATCATTGTTTTGCGCGCGGAAGCCTCAGCGTCTGCAGCCGCGCCCTTGATTGCCCGTGGACGACCACTCACACTCCATCTCCCTGACCACGCCCACGCAACCCCGCGAGATGGAAGTGGTGCGTGATATCTTCCGCGAATATGCCGGAACGCTGGACGTCGATCTGTCATTTCAGGATTTCGAAGAGGAACTGACCACCCTGCCCGGTGAATACGCCGCACCGCGCGGCCAGATCCTGCTGGCCTATGTGGATGGAAGCCTCGCGGGCTGCTGCGCCCTGCGGCCACTGGACGCGGCCGACTACACCAACGCCGCCGAAATGAAACGCCTCTATGTGCGCAAGGCATTTCGCGGTTTTGGCCTGGGCCGTACTCTGGTCGAGGGCATTCTGGATGCCGCACGCCTTTCCGACTACGCCTGCGTGCTGCTCGACACGCTCGACGGCATGGAATCCGCACGTGCGCTCTACGCCGATCTCGGCTTCGAAGAAATCCCACCGTACTATCACAACCCCGTGGCGGGCTCCCATTACCTCAAGGTCGATCTCGACTGAGTTGCGCGCTCGATGGCGGCCAGGCACGCCGCCGCCTCGTCCCACTGGTTCTCGCTGAACACCTGCACGCCAACGGCCCTCAGCGCCGCAGCGGTCACCCCGTCGCGCTCCACGCGGACACCCGAGAAGCTGCCATCGGCAATCCATGAACTGCCGCACGACGGACTACCCTCCTTGAGCACCGCCACGCGAATGTCGAACTCCCGCGCCACATGCACGGCCCTCTCCGCGCCCAGCACGAAGGCCACGGACACATCCCTGCCGTCGTGATCAACCACGTGTGAGCGGTGCATGAGCACATCGGCGCCCGACGCGCCCACATCGATCTCCGCAGGCGCTCTCGGCGTCGGCAGCCCGCCCTCCATCTCCGGACACAGCAGGCGCAGCCGCCCCTCGGACTGCCAGCGCTCCGGCACCGGATGAACGCAGCGCTTGCTGCCGCCATCGTAGCGCACGGGTAGGCCCATCAGGCAGGCACTGACCATCACTTGCAGCACGGTAACCTCGGTGATTCGAACAATGCGGAATTCACACGCCGTGCATCAGGCCACCATCCACGCGCAGGTTCTGCCCGGTGATGTAGCTCGCTGCATCCGAGGCCAGGAACGCAATCGTCGCTGCGACCTCTTCGGCTTTGCCGTAGCGTTGCATCGGCACGGCGGCGCGTCGCTCTTCCTTCGCAGGCAGGCTGTCGATCCAGCCCGGCAGCACGTTGTTCATGCGCACCCCATCCTTGGCGAACTGGTCGCAGAAGATCTTCGTGAAGGCCGCCAACCCGGAGCGCGCCATAGCCGACGTGGGAAACATCTCCGAAGGCTCGAACGTCCATGCCGTGGAGATGTTCACGATGGCACCCCCACCCTGCTTCTGCATGATCGGCGCGACGATGCGCACAGCACGCACGACGTTGAGGAAATAAACCTCAAGGCCCTTGATCCAGTCGGCATCCGATATTTCCAGCAACGGCCCCTTGGGGCCATGCCCGGCGCCGTTCACCAGCACATCGATGCGGCCCCAGCGCGCCATCACCGCATCGGCGAGCTTCTGAATGTCCGCCACGTTTTGATTCGAGCCCGTCACGCCGATCCCGCCCAGCTCCGTAGCCAGCGCCTCACCACGCCCGGACGATGAGAGAATCGCCACCTCGAACCCATCCGCACGCAGCTTGCGCGCCGCAGCGGCCCCCATGCCACTGCCGCCAGCGATGACCACCGCCACCTTCAAAGACTTTTCACTCATCATCATCTCCAAATTAGTGGCTCGAATATAGCGGGCCTCAGCGGTGACGTCGCAGATCGAGTCTGCCCAACACAATGCCGAGAAAGCCCTGCAGGCCATACACCGAAGCCACAAGCCTCGCAAACAACACGCCCAGAAAAGAAAAAGACCCGCAGAACAAACTGCGAGCCCTTCTGAACGAACTCCAGCAAGGAGTTCAACGAATCAATCAAGCCTTGGCTTGCTTGAGCATGGTGTCGGCATCGCTCACTTCGAACTTGCCGGGACCTTCGACGTTTAGGGTTACCACCTTGCCGTCCTTGACCAGCATGGAATAGCGATTGCTGCGCAGACCCAGACCCTTGCCGTTCAGATCGAGTGTCAGGCCGGTAGCCTTGGCAAAAGCGGCGTCGCCGTCGGCCAGCATGCGTACCTTGCCGTCCGTCTTCTGATCACGCGCCCAAGCGCCCATGACGAACGCGTCGTTCACCGAGAGGCACCAGATTTCGTCCACACCGGCGGCATTGAGTGCAGCAGCCTGCTCGACGTAGCCGGGCACGTGCTTGGCGGAGCAAGTGGGCGTGAATGCGCCTGGAACAGCAAAAATGGCAATCGTTTTGCCAGCTGCCGCCTTCTGTACGTCCACAGCGTTCGGGCCGATGCTGCAACCGCCGCCTTCGACTTCCGAGTATTCCATCAGCGTTGCTGCGGGAAGGATGTCACCTACTTTGATCATGCTTTGCTCCTTGTTGAGATGTGAACGATTGGGCGCACGATCATCTTCCGGACGCCCAAAAAGAAAAACGACCCACATTGTGGGTCGTTTCTTCAGGCCTTGCAGCCGGTGGAGCCTTTAAGGCTTACACCAGAGCAGCCTTTTGCACCAAGCGGGTAGCAACCCAGTTCTTGGTCTTGGACAGCGGGCGGCTTTCCGTGATTTCGATGGTGTCACCCGTCTTGTATTCACCGTTTTCGTCGTGCGCGTGGTACTTGCTCGAACGAATCATGATCTTGTCATAGATCGGGTGCTTCACGCGACGCTCTACGAGCACCGTCACAGTCTTAGCGCGCTTGTCGCTCACCACCTTGCCAATCAAGGTGCGCTTGAGGGATGTTTTAGCTTCCGTCATGTCGGCTCCTGATTACTTGGCGGCTTGCTTTTCAGCAAGAATGGTCTTGGCACGGGCGATGTCGCGGCGGGTGGCCTTCAACGTCGCTGTGTTACCCAGTTGTTGCGTAGCCTTTTGCATGCGCAGACCAAAGTGAGCCTTTTGCAGGGACTTCACTTCGGCTTCGAGGCCGGCTACGTCTTTTTGGCGGAGTTCAGCAGATTTAGTCATTTCAATATCTCCTGATCAAGCGCCAATTTGACGAGCAACGAAGGTCGTGCGCAGTGGCAGCTTTGCAGCAGCCAGGCGGAACGCTTCGCGAGCCAGTTCTTCGGGCACACCAACGATCTCGTAGAGCACCTTGCCGGGCTGAATTTCAGCGACGTAGTACTCTGGATTGCCCTTACCGTTACCCATACGGACTTCGGCTGGCTTTGTCGAGATTGGCTTATCGGGGAACACACGGATCCAGATACGACCACCGCGCTTGACGTGACGCGAAATCGCGCGACGAGCGGCTTCGATCTGACGGGCCGTCAGACGGCCGCGATCAGTGGACTTCAGACCGAAATCGCCAAAAGCAACGGAGTTGCCGCGTGTGGCGATACCGGTATTGCGGCCTTTTTGTTCCTTACGGAACTTGCGGCGTGCAGGTTGCAGCATCTTTATTCTCCTTTGCCGTCCGCTGCTGTAGCGGGCGCGTCAGTCTTGCGAACGCGCTTAACGGCGGTTGCGTCGGTGCCACCGGCACCAGCGGGCTTGTCGCTACCATCAGCAGGAGCTGTGTTGGTACCGCCAGTACGGCGAGGACCACGGCCTGCACCTGGACGACCATCACCGCGACCGTCACGACCATCGCGGCGTGGGCCACGTGGGCGACGCTCGTCGTCAGGACGTGGTGTCTCGACGGCTGGCAGATCGTTGCGACCCAATGTGTCGCCCTTGTAGACCCAGACCTTCACGCCGATCACACCGTAGGTGGTCTTGGCTTCGGAGGTGCCGTAGTCGATGTCGGCGCGCAGGGTGTGCAGTGGCACACGGCCTTCGCGGTACCACTCGGTACGTGCGATTTCGATACCGTTCAGACGGCCAGCCGACATGATCTTGATACCTTGAGCACCCAGACGCATGGCGTTTTGCATGGCGCGCTTCATGGCACGACGGAACATGATGCGCTTTTCGAGCTGCTGGGTGATCGAGTCAGCGATCAGCTTGGCATCGATTTCAGGCTTGCGCACTTCTTCGATGTTCACTGCCACTGGCACGCCCAAGCGAGCGGCGAGCTCCTTCTTGAGCGCTTCGATGTCTTCGCCCTTCTTGCCGATCACGACGCCCGGACGAGCCGAGTAAATCGTGATGCGTGCGTTCTTGGCAGGACGCTCGATCAGAACGCGCGAAACGGCTGCGTTCTTCAGCTTGGCCTTCAGGTACTCGCGCACCTTGATGTCTTCGGCCAGCATGCCCGCGAAATCGCGGTTGCTTGCGTACCAACGGCTTGCCCAGTTGCGGCTAACTGCAAGGCGGAAGCCGGTTGGGTTGATTTTCTGTCCCATTTTCTTCCCTTAGGCCTTAGTTACCCACAGTCACGTACACATGGCACGTGGGCTTGCTGATGCGATTGCCGCGGCCCTTGGCGCGAGCGGTGAAACGCTTGAGTGTGGTGCCTTGCTCGACGTAGATGGTCTTGACGCGGAGTTCGTCAATATCAGCACCGTCATTGTGCTCAGCGTTAGCGATTGCCGACTCGAGAACCTTCTTGATGATCACAGCAGCTTTTTTCTGTGTGAATTGCAAGGTGTTCAGAGCTTGGTCAACCTTCTTGCCACGGATGAGATCCGCTACCAGGCGACCCTTGTCAACCGACAGACGGACGCCCCGGAGGACTGCACGTGTTTCAGACATGGTCGTTCCTTATTTCTTCTGGACTTTTTTGTCCGCGGGGTGACCCTTGAAGGTGCGCGTCAGGGCGAATTCGCCCAGCTTGTGGCCCACCATCTGGTCGGTAACATAGACCGGCACGTGTTGCTTGCCGTTGTGCACAGCAATGGTCAGACCGATGAAATCGGGCAGAACCATGGAACGACGCGACCAAGTCTTGACTGGCTTCTTATCCTTGGTGGCGATGGCCTTTTCGACCTTTGCCAGCAAGTGATGGTCAACAAATGGGCCCTTTTTGAGAGAACGTGTCATTTGCTACCCCTTACTTCTTACGACGCGACACGATCATGGTCTGTGTGCGCTTGTTGTTACGGGTACGGTAGCCCTTCGTCAGGTTACCCCATGGGTCAACTGCGTGACGGCCTTCACCGGTACGACCTTCACCACCACCGTGTGGGTGATCGATTGGGTTCATTGCAGTACCGCGGACGGTCGGACGGATACCCATCCAACGCTTCACACCGGCCTTGCCCAATTGGCGCAGGCTGTGTTCTTCGTTGGCGACTTCACCGATTGTGGCGCGGCACTCGATATGAATCTTGCGCACTTCGCCAGAGCGCATACGCACTTGAGCGTATGTGCCTTCACGGGCCAGCAGAGTTGCCGAAGCACCTGCGGAACGTGCGATCTGGGCACCAGCGCCGGGCTTGAGCTCGATGCAGTGAATGGTCGAACCCACCGGAATGTTGCGGATGGGCAGGGTGTTGCCGACGCGGATCGGAGCTTCCGAACCGGAGATCAGCGTTGCACCGACTTCCACATTGCGCGGGGCGATGATGTAGCGACGCTCGCCGTCTGCGTAGCACAGCAGTGCAATGTGCGCAGTACGGTTTGGATCGTATTCAACGCGCTCAACCTTGGCGGGGATACCGTCCTTGTTGCGCTTGAAGTCCACCACGCGATAGTGGTGCTTGTGACCACCGCCCTTGTGACGGGTAGTGATGTGACCGTTGTTGTTACGGCCAGCCTTCTGGAATTGTGGCTCCAGCAGGGCTGCGAACGGAGCACCCTTGTGCAGGTGATCACGTGTGACCTTCACCGCGCCACGTTGGCCCGGTGTGGTTGGTTTCAGCTTGATAACGGCCATGGTTTACGCAGCCTCCCCGGACAGGTTCAGCTCTTGACCTTCCTTCAGCAGCACGTATGCCTTGCGAACGTTGTCGCGACGGCCCACGGTCTTGCCAAAGCGCTTGGTCTTGCCCTTCGTGTTCACCACAGAAACGCCCTGCACCTCAACCTTGAACATCAATTCCACAGCGGCCTTGATTTCTGGCTTGGTAGCGTTCTGCAGCACCTTGAATGTCACAGCGTTGGACTTCTCAGCAACCATGGTGGCCTTTTCGGACACGATGGGAGCGACCAACACTTGCATCAGACGGCCTTCTTCGAAGGTGCGCTGTGCTGTAGTCGGATTAGTGCGGCTCATGCGAACATCTCCTTGAGCTTGTCGAGGGCACCCTTGGTGACGAGCACCTTCTTGTAGTGCACCAGCGACACCGGATCTGCATAACGTGGCTCGGTCACGAACACGTTCTTCAGATTGCGGGAAGCGAGGTACAGGTTCTCGTCCACTTCGTCAGCAATCACCATCACGGATTGCAGATTCATGGCCTTGAACTTGTCGGCCAGGACCTTGGTCTTGGGCGAGTCGAGCTTGAGGGATTCAACCACGGCCAGACGACCGTCGCGGGCCAGTTGGGACAGGATCGAAGCCATACCAGCGCGGTACATCTTCTTGTTGATCTTCTGCGTGAAGTTTTCTTCAGGCAGATTCGGGAACACGCGACCACCCCCACGCCACAGTGGCGAGGAAGTCATACCGGCACGTGCGTTGCCAGTACCCTTTTGCTTGAAAGGCTTCTTGGTCGAATGCTTGACCTGCTCGCGGTCCTTCTGGGCGCGAGTGCCTTGACGGCCGTTGGCGCGGAAGGCAACAACGATCTGGTGAACCAGGTCTTCGTTGTACTGACGGTCGAAAACGGTCTCGGGCACATCGATCTTCGATGCGGCCTGGCCTTGTTCATTCAGGAGTTCGAGCTGCATTAGTTCGCTCCTTTGGAAGCGGCTGCCTTGATGGCGGGACGCACTGTCACGAAGCCACCCTTGGAGCCCGGAACAGCGCCCTTGATCATGAGCAGTTGACGTGCTTCGTCGATGCGAACCACGTCGAGATTTTGAGTGGTGACAGTTTCGTCGCCCATGTGACCAGTCATGCGCTTGCCAGGAAACACGCGACCTGGATCCTGCGCCATACCGATCGAGCCTGGAACGTTGTGCGAACGGCTGTTACCGTGCGACGCGCGTTGCGAGCTCATGTTGTGACGCTTGATCGTACCGGCGTAGCCCTTACCGATCGAAGTGCCTTGCACGTCGACCTTCTGGCCCACCGCGAACAGCTCTGCCACGGGCAGAGTTGCACCTGCGGCGTACTTGCCAGCAGTTTCAGCGGTCACGCGGAATTCACGGATCACTTCACCGGCTTCCACACCCGCCTTGGCGAGGTGACCGGCTTGAGGCTTGGTCACACGCGAAGCTTTGCGCGAACCGAATGTCACTTGCAGCGACACGTAGCCATCGTTCTCTTGGGTTTTCACCTGGGTCACGCGGTTGTTAGAAACATCCACCACTGTGACAGGAATCGCATCCCCGTCATCAGTGAACAGACGCATCATGCCCACCTTGCGGCCCAGCAACCCGAGGGAGTTGCTCAGACTCATTGGTTTTCTCCAGTACTTCCGCCGCTCCGACTTCAATTGGCCAGAACGTTTGCACTACGTGCCCTGCACCCAAAGTGCGCGAAAGAAGGTTAATAAAACTCCGCACTTTCTACCCATTCCCAATGCCGCAAGGGTTAACCCGATGCCTCATTCAGGACGCAAAAATGCGAAGCTCAAAAGTATAACGCGGACTGCCCTTTCAAGCAAGCCCGCGTTATTATGGTACGAAGCCCTACCAGCCCCGTACCCTTTGCGCAACAACCAGAACGCTTATTGCAGCTTGATTTCCACGTCGACGCCGGCTGGCAGGTCGAGCTTCATCAGAGCGTCAACCGTCTTGTCGGTGGGGTCAACGATGTCCATCAGACGCTGGTGCGTACGGATTTCCAGCTGGTCGCGGCTCGTCTTGTTGACGTGGGGCGAACGCAGGATGTCGAAACGCTTCATGCGTGTCGGCAGCGGCACTGGGCCCTTGACGATCGCACCGGTGCGCTTGGCGGTATCAACGATTTCGGCTGCAGACTGGTCGATCAGCTTGTAGTCGAATGCCTTCAGGCGGATACGGATTTTTTGCTTTGACATTTTGTAATTCCTAGTTTTCTAAGAATTACGCAATGATCGTGGCAACCACGCCGGCGCCGACGGTACGGCCACCTTCGCGGATAGCGAAACGCAGACCTTCTTCCATGGCGATCGGAGCGATCAGCTTCACGGTGATGGACACGTTGTCGCCAGGCATGACCATTTCCTTGTCAGCAGGCAGAACGATCGAACCGGTCACGTCCGTTGTACGGAAGTAGAACTGAGGACGATAGTTGTTGAAGAACGGAGTGTGACGGCCGCCTTCGTCCTTGGACAGAACGTACACCTCAGCAGTGAACTCGGTGTGCGGCTTGATCGAACCGGGCTTGCACAGCACTTGGCCGCGCTCGACGTCTTCGCGCTTCGTGCCGCGCAGCAGCAGACCCACGTTGTCGCCAGCTTGACCTTGGTCCAGCAGCTTGCGGAACATTTCCACGCCAGTGACCGTAGTCTTCTGTGTGTCCTTGATACCGACGATTTCGATTTCTTCGCCGACCTTGACGATACCGCGCTCGATACGGCCTGTCACCACGGTACCACGACCGGAGATCGAGAACACGTCTTCCACTGGCATCAGGAAAGCACCGTCCACAGCGCGCTCAGGCGTTGGGATGTAGGTGTCCAGAGCTTCAGCCAGCTTCATGATGGCAGGCTCGCCCTTGTCGGATTGGTCGCCTTCCAGAGCCAGCTTGGCCGAACCACGAATGATCGGGGTGTCGTCGCCCGGGAAGTCGTACTTGTCGAGGAGTTCGCGAACTTCCATTTCGACCAGCTCGAGCAGCTCTTCGTCATCCACCATGTCGCACTTGTTCAGGAACACGATGATGTAAGGAACGCCAACCTGACGGGCCAGCAGGATGTGCTCGCGGGTCTGGGGCATTGGGCCGTCAGCAGCGGAGCAAACCAGGATCGCGCCGTCCATCTGGGCAGCACCCGTGATCATGTTCTTCACATAGTCAGCGTGACCTGGGCAGTCAACGTGAGCGTAGTGGCGGTTGGCCGTTTCGTACTCGACGTGAGCGGTGTTGATCGTGATACCGCGAGCCTTTTCTTCGGGCGCAGCATCGATCTGGTCGTAAGCCTTGGCTTCGCCGCCAAACTTCTTCGACAGAACGGTAGCGATAGCAGCCGTCAGCGTGGTCTTGCCGTGGTCAACGTGACCGATGGTACCGACGTTGACGTGCGGCTTGGTCCGTTCAAACTTTTCTTTTCCCATTTGTTTCTCCAAAAAGAGCAATGTGCGTGTTCAGGTTTAACGTCTGCACCCGATTGCTTGATCGCCCCGCACGCAGCAACAGGACGGCACCGGATCGCAGATTGCAAAAAATTTTGCGAATTCTGCTCTGGGTGTCCGGTCATCGACCGGACACCCAGATTGCGCTCAATTACTTGGCGCGGGCTGCAACGATGGCTTCAGCCACGTTGCGTGGAGCTTCAGCGTAGTGCTTGAATTCCATCGTGTAAGTAGCGCGGCCTTGCGTTTGCGAACGCAGCGACGTTGCGTAGCCGAACATTTCCGACAGCGGCACTTCTGCCTTGATGGCCTTGCCGCCACCAACCATGTCTTCCATGCCCTGCACCATACCGCGGCGTGACGACAAGTCACCCATCACGGTACCGGCGTAGTCTTCAGGCGTTTCCACTTCCACGGCCATCATTGGCTCGAGGATGACCGGAGAAGCCTTGCGAGCGCCTTCCTTGAAACCGAAGATGGCAGCCATCTTGAACGCCATTTCGTTCGAGTCCACATCGTGGTACGAACCAAAAGTCAGGCGAACCTTGACGTCAACCACTGGGTAGCCAGCCAGCACGCCGGAAGTCAGCGCTTCGATCACGCCCTTCTCCACCGCAGGGATGTATTCGCGTGGAACCACACCGCCCTTGATTTCGTCGACGAACTCGAAGCCCTTGCCAGCTTCTTGCGGCTCAAGCGTCAGAACCACGTGACCGTATTGACCCTTACCGCCGGACTGACGAACGAACTTGCCGTCCACGTCGGTAACTGTCTTGCGGATTGTTTCGCGGTAAGCCACCTGTGGCTTGCCCACGTTGGCTTCCACGTTGAATTCGCGCTTCATGCGGTCAACGATGATTTCCAGGTGCAGCTCGCCCATACCGGCGATGATGGTCTGACCGGATTCTTCATCGGTACGCACGCGGAACGATGGATCTTCTGCAGCCAGACGCGACAGAGCAATACCCATCTTTTCCTGGTCGGCCTTGGTCTTTGGCTCCACGGCCTGTGCAATCACAGGCTCAGGGAACACCATACGCTCAAGAACGATAGGCTGATCAACGTCGCTCAGCGTTTCGCCGGTCGTCACATCCTTCAGACCCACGCAAGCAGCGATGTCGCCAGCACGAATTTCGTCGACTTCGATACGCTCGTTGGCCATCATCTGAACGATACGGCCGATACGCTCCTTCTTGCCCTTCACCGCGTTGTACACGGTGTCGCCCTTGGTCAGAACGCCCGAATACACACGCACGAAAGTCAGCTGACCAACGAACGGGTCGGTCATCAGCTTGAACGCCAGAGCCGAGAACTTCTCACCGTCATCCGCCTTGCGCGACAGCTTCTTTTCTTCGTCGTCAGGATCGGTACCCGTCACATCGTCGATGTCCACCGGCGATGGCAGATAGTCGATCACGGCATCCAACATACGTTGCACGCCCTTGTTCTTGAACGCGGTACCGCACAGCATCGGCTGAATTTCGACGTTGATGGTACGAGTGCGCAAGCCGAGCTTGATTTCTTCTTCGGAGAGGTCACCCTCTTCCAAGTACTTGTTCATCAGCTCTTCGCTGGCTTCAGCCGCAGCTTCCACCATGTTCTCACGCCACTTCTGGGCATCAGCCTGCAGTTCTGCCGGGATGTCAGCGTAGTCGAACTTCATGCCTTGCGACGCTTCGTCCCAGATGATGGCCTTCATCTTGAGCAGGTCGACAACGCCCTTGAAGTTTTCTTCAGCGCCGATCGGGATCACCACTGGCACAGGGTTGGCCTTCAGGCGCAGCTTCATCTGGTCGTAGACCTTGAAGAAGTTGGCACCGGTACGGTCCATCTTGTTCACGAAGGCCAGGCGAGGCACCTTGTACTTGTTGGCTTGACGCCACACGGTTTCGGACTGTGGCTGCACACCGCCCACAGCGCAGTACACCATGCAAGCGCCGTCCAGCACGCGCATCGAGCGCTCGACTTCAATCGTGAAGTCAACGTGGCCGGGGGTGTCGATGATGTTGAAGCGGTGCTCCGGGTACGACAGATCCATACCCTTCCAGAAGCAGGTCACTGCAGCGGAAGTGATCGTGATACCGCGCTCTTGCTCTTGCTCCATCCAGTCGGTGGTGGCAGCGCCGTCGTGCACTTCACCCAGCTTGTGGGTCACGCCTGTATAGAACAGGATACGTTCGGTCGTCGTTGTCTTGCCTGCGTCGATGTGCGCAGAGATACCGATATTGCGGTAACGCTCGATGGGGGTTTTGCGAGCCATGATGAATCCTTGGGTTAGATCGCTTTTTTCGTTGAGCCAGCGCTCGCATATGCGAGCGGTGATTCAGTCTTCAAGGGGCCTTAATCAACACAAGGCCGCAGCGCGCGAAGCACGCACGGCGGCCTTTATTGCATCGGGAAATGAACCCCTGATGACTTCCGATCAATAAATTAGAAGCGGAAGTGGCTGAAAGCCTTGTTGGCTTCGGCCATGCGGTGCACTTCGTCACGACGCTTCATCGCGCCGCCACGACCTTCAGTCGCCTCGACCAGCTCATTGGCCAGACGCTGAGCCATGGACTTCTCACCGCGCTTGCGAGCGGCTTCCTTGATCCAGCGCATCGACAGCGCCAGACGACGCACAGGACGCACTTCCACTGGGACCTGGTAGTTCGCACCGCCAACGCGACGCGACTTCACTTCGACCATAGGCTTCACATTGTTGATGGCCGTGACGAACACTTCCAGTGGATCCTTCTCAGGAGCCTTCTTGGAGATCAGGTCGAGAGCACCGTAAATGATGCGCTCGGCAACCGCCTTCTTGCCGCCTTCCATGATCACGTTCATGAATTTGGACAGCTCTACATTGCCGAACTTTGGATCCGGCAGAATTTCACGTTTGGGGACTTCGCGACGACGTGGCATTTTTTCACCTCTATCTTTGCTTCAGTTGGCACCGTTTCCGGCACCGCGAGAGCCAAAACTGGACTCCCACTTACTCGACCCACACAAAACACTTGCGCTTCGGGTCACTACGCTCTATCTCGCGCCACGCGGGATACAGCACCTTCTAATTTGTTCAGAAAACCAGGGCTTACTTGGCCTTAGGCTTCTTGGCACCGTACTTCGAACGGGATTGCTTACGGTCCTTGACGCCTTGCAGGTCAAGCGAGCCGCGCACGATGTGGTAACGCACACCTGGCAAATCCTTCACACGGCCGCCGCGCACCAGCACGACGCTGTGCTCTTGCAGGTTGTGGCCTTCACCGCCAATGTACGAGATGACCTCGAAACCATTGGTCAGGCGAACCTTGGCAACCTTACGCAGAGCGGAGTTAGGCTTCTTAGGCGTCGTGGTGTACACACGGGTGCACACGCCACGGCGCTGTGGGCAGTTTTCCATAGCAGGGCTCTTGGATTTAACAACTTCGACCGTGCGGCCCTGACGCACGAGTTGGTTAATGGTTGGCATTAAAAATGTCCCTAAACGTGAATTTGCTTCGTGAAAGCAAAAGGTTTATCCGCCCAGTTCCCCTCGTCAAAGGACTGAAAGCGAAAACGTGAATCCCTTCGGAATTTCCGAAAAGCCTTCTAATGTATCAGCTTGCGGGTTTTCGAGCAATCGCTGTTGCAATTCAACCGATTCCCCGCCCTGTTGAAGCCCCTCAAAAGCACCCATGCCCACCGGTTTCGCGGTGGGCATGGGCCTGCACAGATTTTGTCTGTGCGATTTCGTGCTCTCCAATCAGAAGCAAGCGATCATCTGAATCATTTGATCCACAAACGGATCGCATCCCAGGCACGGCCGAAAATGCCGGCCTGTGGCACATCTTCCAGCGCCTCCAGAGGCACGGCGCCGACCTGCTGGTCACCCAGCATGACCTTGAGAGTGCCGATCTTCTGCCCCTTGGTGAACGGGGCAATCAGAGGATCCTGACGTTCGATCTGCGTGGTGACCTTGCCAGCGCTGCCCGACGGCACGGTGATCACGATAGCTTCGGGACGGCCGATCTTGATCTTGTTGAGCGTGCCTTTCCAGACATCCGGCGTGGCGGCAGGCGCACCCGCATCGAACAGCTTGACCGAGTCGAACGCGGTGTAGCCCCAGTTCAGCAGCTTTTGCGATTCGTTGGCACGCGCCGATTCGCTGTTGGTGCCGAGCACGATGGAGAGCAGGCGACGTTGGCCGACATTCGGAAAGTCGCGCTTGGATGTGGCCACGAGGCAATAACCGGCGGCGGCGGTGTGACCGGTCTTCAGACCGTCCACGGTCGGGTCGCGAAACAGCAGCGAATTGCGGTTGTAGCTGTTGGACTCGGGGGTGCCGGGGTAGCGGTAGTTCTTGGTCGAGTAATAGTGCATGTACTCCGGGAAGTCCTTCATCAGCCGCTGAGCGAGCGTCGCCAGATCGCGCGCGGTGGTGAGGTGACCGGCAGCGGTCAGGCCTTCGGGGTTCATGTACTTGGTGTTGGTCATGCCGAGCGCCTTGGCCTGCTCGTTCATGAGGCGCACGAAGTTCTCCTCGCTCCCGCCCACGCCCTCGGCAAGCGCCATCGAGGCGTCATTGCCCGACTGAATGATCATGCCGCTGACCAGGTCGTTGACCTTCACCTGCATCTTGGGGTCGATGAACATGCGCGAGCCAGGCATCTTCCAGGCCTTGACGCTCACCGGCAAGGTCTGCTCGAGGCTGACCTTCTTGGCGCGCAGCGCGTCGAATACCACATAGGCCGTCATCAGCTTGGTGAGCGATGCGGGCTCGATCTGCGCATCGACGTCCTTGGCCGCGAGCACCTGGCCTGCGGTCACGTCCACCAGCAGATAGTTGCGCGCGGCAATTTCCGGAGGTTGAGGGACCTGGGCCAACACCAGCGTGGGGGCCAGCAGGGCGGCGCATGCGAGGTTTCGCATCGTGGACAGAACAGACTTCATGGGATCAGGCAATCGGAAACAAAACAAAAACGAAATGGAGTGAGTCGGGTCCGCGATGACGCAGGCTGCCGTACTCACAGCGCAGAAGCGGAACGCAGATGCCTCAGCACCAGCCCCTTGAGCAGCGGTAATTGTCCGTGAAAGAAATGACCACCCCCTGGGACGACGGTAACCGGGAGTATCTGAGACCGCGCCCAGTCCATGACCGAGGACAGCGGCACCGTATCATCCGCCTCGCCATGAACGATCAGTGTGCGCTCGTGAAGTTCCTGCGGAATGGACGCAACCTTGAATCGGCTTGCGGCAGTGCCGACCAACACGATCTGTTCGATCTGGCGCGAGGCGGCCAGCTTTTCGACCGCATGGCTGGTGACGAAAGAGCCGAAAGAGAAGCCGGACAGCGCAATTGGCCCCTCGGGCGCGACCTGCTCGATCACGGCCAGCAGATCGTCAAGCTCGCCCGTGCCGTTGTCATGCACACCTTCGGTCGCACCGACGCCGCGAAAGTTGAAGCGCACCGTTGTCCAGCCGCTTTGCACGAAGGCACGCGCCAGGGTCTGCACAACCTTGTTGTCCATGGTGCCGCCGAACAGTGGATGCGGATGGGCAACGATAGCGATACCGCGCGGCGCGGCGCCAGCAGCCACGACGGCCTGGTCGCGCAGGGCTTCGATGGAGCCCACGGGGCCGGTCAATGTCAGGCGTTCGGTTTGAGCGTTCACGTCAAGCTACCATTGAGATGAGACATGCCAAGCGATCGGCATGAAAAAGAAAACAGGATCGCGCGAAGAGCAGCGCGATCAGCGGCCCACATCGGGCGGGGTCAGCAGACGCTCGACCACCTTGCCGTTCTTGAGATGCGATTCGACAATCTCGTCGATGTCGCTCTCGTCAACGTAGGTGTACCAGGTCTCTTCTGGGTAGACGACCGCGATCGGTCCACCGGCGCAGCGGTCCAGGCAGCCCGCCTTGTTTACCCGCACCTTGCCGGGGCCCGCAAGTCCCGCGGCCTTAACGGCGGACTTGCAACGATCAAAGGCATCCTGCGCACCGTGGTGCGCACAGCTCTCTTCGCCGTTCTGACGGTCGTTGAGGCAAAAGAAAATGTGGCGCTGGTAGTAGCCAGTCTTCGCGTCCGGTGTCTGGGTGCTATCGGTCATGCGGGAATTCTAGGCCTCATCACTGCGCCGCGAAACTCTCATCACCACATACACCAGTGCAGCATAAGGCCAGATCCAGCCCAGCCATTGCGCCACGCCGTAAAAACGGATGAAGCGCCCCTGCTCCCAGGCCTGCAGCATCTGCGCGAAATAGGCGCTTGCAGGCGCCTGATTGAGCAGGTTCAGATGCAGCATCAGCGCCAGCAGCAACAGTGCGGCGCAGACCCGGCGCGGCACGATGACGAGCAGCATTGCCACAGCAATCCCGAGGCCCATGCCGATGCGCGTGGGCACACTCTGCCATTCCCAAGCATGGCTCGGACCATAGCTGAGCAGGAAGGTGAGCGCGGTGACGCCGACACCCACCACCGCCGTCACCAGCGTGAAGATCGCGCGCCGCCCCGCTCCACGGATGATGCAGTAGCCCAACAGGCAGGGAATCAGGATGCCGAGCAGCACCGCCAGCAGTTCGCGGCCAGGTGAGAGCGGCTCAAGCACGTCGTCGGTGACGGGAAGCCATTCGATGAAGGGTGTGTCAGAGAACCATTCTGTGAGCGCCATCTCGAGCCGCTCCCACATCTGCCCGAGCCCGAACGGTACCGACGCCGGAAACAGCAAAGCGAACGGCCACATCGCGAGCAGCACCAGTGCGCCGCGCGCCTGCGGCACGAACCAGCGCTCGCGAAAACGGCTCCAACGCGAGATCGCACCCAATTTTTCGAGCAACGCTGCCACCAACGCGCCGAGCAGCGTGCCCGCCGCGTTGAGTACCAGATCCATGTTGGACGGCACGCGGCGCGGCAGATAGATCTGAGTGAACTCCATGGCGAGCGACAGCAGCGTGCCGGCAAGAAACGCCACCGGCACGGCCGAGCGCGTCCAGCCAGTACGCAACAGCGCGAGTGCCAGCAGAAAACCCAGCGGAGCGTAGCCCGCGATATTGGTGTTGACGTCGAACCAAGTCCAGTACGGGGGCGGAATCCTTGCGAACAGAAAGACCCGCGGGTCCATGCCCTGCGTGCGCCAGCCGTCGAACGGGAACAGACTCGCAAAAACGATCAGCGCCGCATAGATCAGCGCAAGAGGCCAGGCGGAGGTCTTGTGCATGTCCGTGGGTGCCCCGGCAGCGGCGTCAGAAGGGTTTGAGCACCACCAGCAACACGGCACCGAGCAGCAGAAACACGGGCACCTCGTTGAACCAGCGGAACCATACATGCGAGCGTGTTGACTGACCGCTCGCAATCTTGCGCAGCAGCACGGCGCAGGCGTGGTGATAGCCGATCACCAGCAGCACGATGAACAGCTTGGCATGCATCCAGCCCTGCCCCCGCCCGATGCCGTAACCAAGCCAGAGCCACAACCCGAGACCCAGCGCCGGAACGGCAATCATGGTGGTGAAACGCAGCAGCTTGCGCGCCATGAGAAGCAGACGCTCGCGCTCGGCCAGCGAACCCGGTGTGACCATGGCGAGATTTACAAAGATACGGGGCAGATAAAACAGGCCCGCAAACCAACTGGCGATAAAGACGATGTGAAAGGCTTTGACCCAGAGCATCGTCCCAGTGTAAGCCAGCGCGCGTTTGCATTTGCGCACTTTCAGGTGCGAAAAGTCGTTCACCCCACAACGCGGCGCTACCAAGGCAGAGGAATGCGCTCCACGCAACGAACCCGTAACCTCTGCCGCAGACGAAATAACAACTAGAAACCACCATTACATAGACAACAGCTATGATAGATTACATCGATTCATACCAGCGAGGAGATAGCACATGAAAAAACGTTTGATGACAGCACTTGCGCTTGTAAGCGGCTTGGCCCTGACAGGGTGCGACACCATGAACTCAGGCAGTCTCGGTGGCATGGTGGAGGGCGGATCGTCAGCCATGAAGGCATTGAGCCTGTCTGATGCCGACATCGTCACGCTCTCCAACGAGTCGTGCGAAGCCATGGACGCAAAAAGCAAGATTGCGCCCGCTGGCAGCAAATACACGCAGCGCCTGAACAAGGTGGTTTCCGCCATGCCCGGCACGATCAATGGCAAGAAAGCAGTCTACAAGGTCTACATGACCGACGACGTGAACGCCTGGGCGATGGCCAACGGCTGCATCCGCGTCTACAGCGGACTGATGGACCTGATGAACGATGATGAACTGCGCGGCGTGATCGGCCATGAAATCGGCCACGTGGGCCTCGGCCACAGCAAGGCGCGCATGCAGACCGCGTATGCGGCATCAGCAGCGCGCACGATTGCAGCCAGCTCGGGGGGCGCCGTGGCAGCGCTATCGCGTTCGCAGGCCGGTGACTTGGCAGAAAAGGTCATCAATGCCCAGTTCTCGCAATCCCAGGAATCGGCAGCCGACGACTACTCGTTCGACCTGCTGACCGAAAAGAAGATGAATCGTCAGGGTCTCGTGACCTCCTTCCAGAAACTCGCCAAATTGAGCGGCGGCAGCAGCGGTGCAAGTTCCATCATGAGCTCGCATCCGCCATCGGAAGCGCGCGCCAAGCGCATGCAGGATCGTCTGGACGGGAAGAAGTAAGCATCCCCGATCCTTGGCGCGTCACTCCGTGAATGCGCTGATAACGGTTGCACAGCACTACGGCCCTATTGATTGAGCGAGGTAGTGACTCCCTTAGGCGTCCCCAAGCAATTGGGGACGCCTTTTTTTGTCTTTCGATTCGTTGGGTGTGGGGCTTTCCGCAGGTCAAAACATCGTGCGTACTACCTTTACTCAATGTGGAGCACAATTTCGGCATGCATCTCTCCAACCCGACTCCCTTCCCGATCAACCGTCCGCGCCGTCTGCGTCGCGACGCCTTCACCCGCAATCTGGTGCGCGAGAACACGCTCACGCCGCACGACCTGATCTATCCCGTGTTCGTGCACGAGGGCGCAAACAAGCGTGTGGCAGTGCCATCCATGCCTGGCGTGGATCGTCTCAGCTTGGACCTGCTGTTGCCCGTGGCCGAGGAGTGTGTGAAGCTGGGGATTCCAGTGCTGTCACTGTTCCCCTCCATCGAGCCTGAACTCAAGACGCCCGACGGCAAGGAAGCGCTGAACCCCGATGGCCTGATTCCACGCGTGGTGCGCAAACTGAAACAGGAATTCCCCGATCTGGGCGTACTCACCGACGTCGCGCTCGACCCTTACACCAGCCATGGTCAAGATGGCCTGCTCGACGAGACCGGCTACATCATCAACGACGACACCGTCGAAATCCTCGTCGGCCAAGCGCTCGCCCATGCCGAGGCGGGCGTAGACATCGTCGCGCCCAGTGACATGATGGACGGCCGCATCGGCGCGATCCGCGAGGCGCTCGAGTCGCACGGTCACATCCATACGCGCATCATGGCTTACAGCGCCAAGTTCGCCAGCGCCTTCTACGGCCCGTTCCGCGACGCGGTGAACACGCGCGGCGCGCTTGGCAAGGCCGACAAGAACGTCTATCAGATGGACCCCGGCAACTCCGACGAGGCACTGCGCGAAGTGGCGCTGGATCTGGCCGAAGGCGCCGACATGGTGATGGTCAAGCCCGGCATGCCGTATCTGGACATCGTGCGCCGCGTGAAGGACGAGTTCCACGTGCCCACCTTCGCCTATCAAGTCAGCGGCGAATACGCCATGATCAAGGCTGCGGCCGCCAACGGCTGGCTGGACCACGACAAGGTGATGATGGAAGCGCTGCTCGCGTTCAAGCGCGCCGGTGCGGATGGCGTCCTGACTTACTTCGCCATCGATGCAGCGAAATTGATGAAGGCCGCCTGAGACGTTTCGCGCCTTCCCGGGCCACAATGGGGGTTGCGCATTTTTTGCCGGAGCCCCCGTTGTCTGAACAGAATCCCGCAGCCTTCCGCGTTTTCCATGTCCGCCCTGGTGTGCCGGCACATGAACTTTTCGAGTTGCCGACCGCAGCGCCAGAAGCCGGTTTCTTCTGGATCGCCTGCACGCGTACTTTTCTGAGCGAGCATCTGCAGCGTGTCCAGACCACTCTGCAAGCGGTCACCGGCCAGCAGATCGTGGATCTTCATGTCTCCGACCTGCTCAACGCGCAATTGCCTTCGCACTACGACTACACCTCGCAGTACGACATGCTGGTGTTCCGGCGATTGGCGATGAACGGCAAGCAATTGATCACCAGTGCCGCCAGTGATCCGCAGGACCAACAGGGCGAAGCACCGAGCGCCGCGCCCGCCTTGCGCCGCATCCGCACCAGCGCAGTGGGTTTCGTGGTCTTCGATCAACTGTTGTTCTCTGTGCATCCCGACGATTGCACGGTGCGCGATGCCTATGCGACGCGGCTGCTGGCGCTCAAGACGAATGGAGTCACCAATGCTGCAACGGCTTCGCCCGTGGTCGATGCCCCCATCAGCAACCTGCCGCAGGAGACCAAACAACGCGACCTGCGCGCCGGCCCGATAACGGCACCGCGCATGCCGACCAGCCCCGCCGACGTCATGTTGCGCGTGGTGAATCTCATCGTCGATGGGTATCTCGACCTGCGCCGCGATCTATCGCGCCAGCTCGATCACTGGCAGGTCGAACTGCTGCGCCCCAAAGCCCGAGGCATCAACTGGACCGCGCTCCTCGAATCGCGTCTGGCGCTGCACCAGCTCGATGAAATCTGCGAGGACCAGCGCACCGCCGTGCAGGACTGGATTGACGCGGTGGAGGGCTGGCCCTTGCCGGAGACCGCTGCCGCCATGCGCGAGATCGAGCTGCTCAAGGTCCGCAGCCGCGACGTGCTGGAACATATCGAGCGCGTGGTGCACCACGTTCGCCGCCTCGAGCAAAGCGCCGAGACTGCCGTGCAAATGCACTTCTCGCTGCAGAGCAACCGAACCAACGACATCATGCGCACGCTCACGGCGCTCACTGCCGTTTTCCTGCCGTTGAACCTGATTGCGGGCATCTTCGGCATGAACTTCGAGTTCATACCGTTTCTCCACGTCAAACAGGGCTTCTGGTGGGCGCTCGGCACCATGGCGCTCATCGCCGTGGCGCTCACGTTGCTGTTCTGGCGCAAGCGCTATCTGGCGCGCACCGGGCAGAGCTGAGGGCACGTCACAACCTCAGTCAATCCTCGCGAGAGATCGGCAGCCATAGCGTGAAGCGGTTGCCGCACTCACTCCGCTCTGTCAGCCCCTGCCAGAAGACCTGCGCATGCAGCACCTTCGCCCGAACGCGCACGTTGTGCAACCCCTTGCGGCCCGGAATGGGATCGTTGCTGGGGATGAAACGACGCCCATCGTCCTGCACCTCGACCTGCACGCCCGACACGCCATCGCGCGCAAGCTCCCGCGTCTCCAGACTGATGCGCTGCGCTCCGCTGTGCTTGATGATGTTCGTGAACACCTCCTGCAATATGCGCAGCACATGCAGCGCGCTTTGCGCATCCAGCCACGACAGTTCGGGCAGATCCCGAACACGCCATTCGAGCTGCAGACCCGCGCCCTCGAGCCGTGGTGCGAGCCGATAGCGCAGCGAGGCCAGCAAAGCCAGCAGGTCGTGATCGAGCGGTTCAAGCGAGTCGATGGAAATCTTCAGATCGTCGATGCACTCCTTGAGCACCTGCGTCATGTTGAGCGTGGACGCGTCGCCATGCTCCACGAGTCGCAGCGCCGTCATCAGCGACGAGCCGACACCGTCGTGCATCTCGCGCATCAGGCGCTGGCGCTCCTGCAGCAGCGTCTGTTCGCGCTCCGCGACCAGCAGGCGTTCATGCGTCTGCGCCAGCTCACGCTCCTGCGCCAGCAGCCGCTCAGCCAGATGCGCGTTGGCGTTCCCGGCGGAGTCCAGCGCACCGTTGTAGCGCGTGAAAGCGATCACCAGAAACAGCGTGAACATGCCGACGTAGACATATGGCGTGAGATAGATGCCTTCGATGGACACGCGATAGCTCTGCAGCGCCAGATCGTGAATGCCGACGGGAAACGACAGCGCCACCCACGCCGCGAGCAGCACGTCGCCCAGCGTTCGCTGCCGCCACGCGCCGCGCACCGCCACGACCAGCACGAGAATTTCGGGTGGCAGCAATGCCAGACGCAAAAGCGGCAACATGCCCTCGTGCCCGACGCCCCACAGCGGCAGCGCCAGTACGACGATGGCTCCGGTGTAGGCCAGCAACACGCTCGCCAGCCACTGCCTGCGTTGGCGCTGCACTAGACACAAAAAGAAGAACGAGCACACCGACGTGCCCATCAGGCCGAGCTGTGTAAGCCACGAAAACCAGTCGTCGGACACCGAGATGCCCTCGTCATCGACCAGAAACTGCAGCGCCGCCAACACGTGGCTGATCGCCATGAGAAAGAACAACGCATAGACCTGCTCGCCGCGCCCCGGCCGCAGCAGCCACAGCACGAGTGCGAACACGCCCAGCACCAGATACGAGCCCTGGGACACCGCGATCAACTCGGTCTGCAATGCGCTGCGGATGCGCCAGTCCGGGCGCAGCTCGTCCGCAGGCCCGACCCAGACCGTCGACAGCGCCCCGCCCACGCCGGGCTCGCTCGCCATGCGCACATGCAGCGTCGCGTCGCGCCCGGCAAGCGCCGATGCGCGCCTGCTGGACAGATCGAGCCAGACCGGCCGGTTGAAGCTATTCCAGACCCGGCTGCCGCGCGTCTGCCAGAGCAACCCGCCGTCCAGATAGACTGCCACCGTGCCCACGGTCTGCCAGCGCGGAATATAAAGCCGCGTGCCCTGCCCCGCGTCGGTGAGCGCCTCTGCAGGCACAGGCATGCGGTACCACGCGACCTGCGGCTGTCCGGGCGAATGCGCGGCATCGGCCACCACCTCGCGCGAACGGGCGTGCGGCAATGCCACGTCGGACCAAGTCTGCGCGCCGTTCAACACGGCATCGTCTGATGCCGCGAGCGTGTCCGGGGGCGTCCATTGCGCGCTGTCCGAAGCCCAGAACGCCGCTTGAGTCAGATGCAGACTGCTGCTTGGCCGGTTCACGCCGCCCCCGAACAGCGACACGATCACCGCGATGATCACGAGCGCCGTCAGTATCGGCAACCATCCAGGGCGCCGCGAAGGTGGCGCTTCAGCGGCCCGGTCGGTCATCTTCGAGCAGCCCCTGACGGATGGCGGCATGCACGGCCTGCGCCCGTGTGCCGACCTGCAGCTTGGCGTAGATGCGGCGCACGAACGAGCGCACCGTGTGCCGGGTCACACCCAGCGCGCGGCCCACTTCGTCCAGCGTATGACCACGCGCGACCAGCCGCAGCACCTCGGCCTCGCGCTGCGACAGTGCGGTCTCAGATGTCGGCACAGAGAGAGGCTCAGCATACGGAATGGGAGACTGGCGCAGCAGCAACTTGCGCGCCACCATCGGGTTGATGGGGCTGCCGCCCGCATGCAGGCTGCGCAGTTCGTCAAGCACCGCAGGCGGAGCAAGATCCTTGAGCAGATAACCCATCGCGCCCGCCTCGATGGCGCGCAGCACATGGACCTCATCACCGAAGATAGTACTCACCATCGCCACAGCCCGCGGGCAGCGCGTGCGACACTCGGCGATCACGTCCAGTCCGCTGCCATCGGGCAGGCCCAAGTCCACCAGCAATACGTCGAGCTCGCCGCTGTTGTTCAACTGCGCCAGCGCCTCTTCGCGAGTGCCGACAGCCCAACCCAGTGCCATGTCGGGCGCCACCTCGATGGCCTCGATCAGCGCCTGACGGCAGGCGGCGTCGTCCTCCACCACCGCCACATGAATGGAATTTTCAGGGTCAGCAGACGGTTTCGAGAGAGACATGCGCGCATGTTCACACGTTTCCCCGACGCTGTCATGTAGCCCATTCGGGGGACATACAAACGCGCTTGGACATGGTCCACTCGCGTCGAAACCCCGAAGCCATTCCAAATCGTCATGCTCCCTCGGCCTTGTCTCGACCTGATTCAGCGCACATACCTGACCCGCTGGGCGCTGGTCGCGCCGTTCGCATTGGCACTCTCGGGCTGCTACAACGTAGGCCTGCCGATGTGGGTCGATGCCCCGCTGGTGGCGGATGGACAAATCACGACCCCGGGCAATCAGTACGACGGCTGGTCGCAGGAACTGGCCGTCAACGCGGACAGCAACGCCGAGCTCAAGTTCTCGCTCGCCACCCTGCCCTCGGGCGCCGTGCCGCAGATAGTGGTGGACAGCAACACCGCCAGCCATCTGGACGCCATCCAGTACCAACTCGACGCCAGCAAGATCGCCAGCGCCCGATTGGTGCTGCTGGTGGACGATGTGATCGCGCCAGGCTACCTCAGCATCCAGGCGCGCCACACGACAGGGTCGGATTGCTATCCGAGCGAATCGACCGCCCCCGCCTGCGCCAGCACCACGGGCGGCACCGCGCCCGCCAACGATGCGGACCAGCCGGGCACGCCGCTGCGCATCGCGCATGGCGGCTTCTTCAGCTTCGATGTCACGAACCTGGTCAAGCAGCGCATTGCCGATCCGGCTGCCCATTTTGTCGTGCGCGCGACCGCCGATCCATCGGACGGCTCCCGGGGCAGCTTCGTCATCGGCAGCAAGGAATCGCCGGTCACCCAGCAACTCGCGCATGGCGCGCGGCTCTACATCACGCTCACCGACGCCATGGGCTACAACAGCGCCATCCCGTCGACCTCGAACGTGCGGCGCTCCAGCACCAACGCCAGCGTAGCGGACACCCGCTACTACGGAGCCAACCCGCTCTGGCTGCAGAGCATGCTGGCGGGCGATGGCGCCTTCGCCTTCCTTATAGCGCCCAAGCTGCCGTCCCTGAGCAGTTCGACGCGTAGCGTCACTGCCATGATCGGCACCTCGGCCATCAAGCAGACCCTGATCACGCAAGCGCTCGGCGAAGCTCCGCCCGCCGCCGCACCAGCCACCACCGCGCAGGTCGACTGGTTCAGCGCCAACAAGCCCGAGTACATCTCCACGATCACCTGGAATCAGGGCTGGAGCCAGCCCGGCGCTACGCAGCTCATGGGCAGCTCGCCGCTGCGAAGCGGCGTGACCAGCCAGGTCCTCACCGTGGACACCAGCCAGGGCTACGCGGCGGACATCGTTCGCGCCTACAACCTGTCGGACACTGAAGAACAGAAATTCGCCGTTGCCGCCATCAGCAACACGCTCGAACCGGTGAAGATCGACAACCAGCCGGGCATCACCACCCGCTTCGTGAACGTCACCATTCCGCGCAAGCCCAGTCAATTCGCCGTTTTCTTCGACACCGACGACAGCGCCTACTCCCATGCGTGGTGCGCCGGGAGCGACCCCTACAACACGCCCTGCGTCTACCCCTCCGCGTCATTCACGTTCAAGGCGCGCATGGGCCAAAGCTATCCCTATGTGAACATCGTGCCCTATGTCGGCGACATCCCGGGCGCGACCACACGTGCCATGTTTCTCTCGGAAATGCATGTCGACGTGCCGAGGCGCGGCCCGAGCACCTCGCTGCAGCGGGACTGGGGCCTCGACGAATTCAAGACGCCTCAGGGCGGCGTCGGCTACTACCTGAGTCTCGGCACGGCCAATCGCGAGGTGGGCAGTTTCACCGGCCACGCCAGCATTCCCGGCCACAACGGGCGCTTCACACTCCACCTCGAAAACCTGCCCCTGCCCGCCCCCACGCTCGGCGGCCCGCAGACGCTGCAAACTCCTGTCGGTGCGAGCTCGATCAGCGTGGCCGCCAACGCCGCCTTGCCGTTTTCGCTCAACGTGAACGACGCCATCGTCAACACGCTGGACAACACCACCGACTGGCAATTTTCCAGCAGCGTCGCAGCGGACACCGTGCCCGCGCAGCTCACCCAGGGCAACGGCCATCAGAGCTTCGCGATGACCTTCACCGGCCCGGGCCCGCGCACGCTCACCGTGCGCAGCGTGGGGGACAGCAGCGTGGCGGCCAGTCTGCAGGTGATAGTGCAGGCGCTCACCGGCACCCAGCTTGCGGTCAGCAAGGCTCAGAGCGTGTTCGGTGAATCGGTGGAACTGACCGCCACCGTGGTCGGGGCGATGCAGCCCCCTGTCGGGCAGGTCGAATTCAGGGATGGCGCAACCAGCCTCGGCACGGTCGCGCTCGACACAAGCCAAACCGCGCGCCTCACGCTGACCAACCTGCCCGTGGGCAACCACAGCATCACCGCGATCTACGGCGGCATGGCCGCATCCGGCGTGCAGCCCTCGGAGTCCACCCCAGCGTCGCTGCAGGTCGCACGCGCGCAGACCGTCACCACACTGCAGCTCAGTCCCGCCCAGCTGACGATAGGCCAGCCCGTCACCGCCACGGTCGGCGTGACACCCACCGCGCCCGGTGCGGGCACGCCCACGGGCAGCATCACAGTAAGCGACGGCACCGCCACCTGCAGCATCAGCCTGCCTGCCAGCAGTTGCCCGCTGACGGCCAGCGCCTCGGGAACACTCTCGTTGACAGCCCAATACGCGGGCGACGCCTCGTTCGCGCCGAGCACCGGCCAGGCAAGCGCGGGCGTGGGAGTCAACGCATCGGCGGTGGACATCTCCGCCACGCCAACAGCCCCAGTGGCGGGCGATGCAATTCAGCTCACCGCCAGCGTCCAGCTTCAAACGTCAACCCAGACTCTGCGCGCCAAGGCCATGACCAATGCCAATGCCAATACGTTTGCCAAGGCCCTGCCCACGCCCGGCGGAAGCATCCGCTTCAGCGACAACGGCAAGCCCATCGGCACCGCCGCGCTCAACGCTACGGGCACAGCATCACTCACCCTGCCGGGTCTCGCCTATGGCAACCACAATCTGCAGGCGGTCTACAGCGGCGACGGCTATTACGCGGCAGCGACCAGTCAAGCGCTGAAACTCAGCGTGGGCGCGGGCGTCGCCACGCCCGTGCCCGCCACCTCATGGGTGAGCATGCTCGCGCTGATCTTCGGACTGGGCTGCGCGGGAGCCCTGCTCCATCAACGAACACAACGGAGGGCGAGGCGAAGCGAAAGCAGGTGATGCGAAACGGACGCGCTCCCCTTTCCAGGGGCCAGTGCGTTCAGCCCACGTGCTTTGCGAAGAACGCCTGTGTGCGCTCGTCGGCGAGCTTCGATGCCGCCGCATCGAACGAGCCGCGCTGATCGCAGTTGAAACCGTGATCGGCCTCATACAGATGCACCTCGATCTCGGGATGTGCCTTCTCGAGCGCCTTCACGCTTTCCACGGAGATATGCGCGTCCTTATCGCCGAAGTGCGCGAGCAGCGGCACTTGGGGCTGGCGGGCAATTTCCGCCGGGGTGGTCACGCCGCCGCCGTAGTAGGGCACGGCAGCCGACAGGCCATTCAGCGTCGCCGCAGCGCGCCAGGTCAGCAGGCCGCCCCAGCAGAAGCCGAAGATGCCGACCTTCTTGCCGCCCGATTCCTTGGCGGCATAGTCGATGGCAGCCTGGATGTCGGGCATCACGCCCGGCTCTGGCAGCGCTTCGGTTCGGGACTTGAGATCGATGCCCGCCTTCATGTCGTCGCCCGTGTAGCCCAGCTCCACATCCTTCTGCACGCGGGTGAAGGTGGCCGGTGCGACCACCAGATAGCCGCGCGCGGCCCAGCGGTCGGCGACCGAGCGGATGTGCGAGTTCACGCCGAAGATTTCCTGCAGTACCACGAGAGCCCCGCGCGGTGCGCCCTCGGGCTTGGCGACGTAGGCGGGAAAGGTGAAGCCGTCGGCTGACGTGAGATTGGTGAAAGCGCCCATTTGGCAAGTCTCCGGATGATTAAAAAATAGGGGATATCGATGTGCGTGAGTCGATAAAACCACACATGCGACCACACAAGCATGCGGCAGATGCGTCGGCCCTTGGGATTTGACGACAATCTGGCGGAACCGATATTGGCATAAACGGAGACTTGCTTTGAACAAGATCGCACTCATCACTGGCGGCAGTCGTGGCATTGGAGCGGCAACGGCGTTGCTCGCGGCAAGCCAGGGCTGGGCCGTGGCGATCAACTACGTGCGCCATGCCCACGCGGCCGAAGACCTCGCCCGCAAGATCCGCGACGCGGGCGGCACGGCCATCACCATCAAGTCCGATGTCTCGGTCGAGGCGGATGTGATCACCATGTTCGACACGCTCGATCATGAGCTCGGCCGCATCACTGCGCTGGTCAACAACGCGGGCGTGGTGGACCACGCGTCGCGCGTCGACCAGATGCTGGGCGATCGCCTGCGCCGCATGTTCAGCATCAACGTGCTCGGCAGCTTCTACTGCGCCCGAGAAGCCGTGCGCCGCATGAGTACCAAATACGGCGGCGAGGGCGGCAGCATCGTGAATGTCTCGAGCGCCGCATCACGCCTTGGCTCGCCGCATGAGTACGTGGACTACGCGGCCTCGAAGGGTGCCATCGACGTCATGACCGTGGGACTCGCCAAGGAAGTGGCCGCCGAGGGCATTCGCGTGAACGCGGTGCGCCCCGGCTTCATCGACACCGAGATCCACGCAAGCGGCGGCCGCCCCAACAGGGTGAACGACCTCGTGCCCGGCGTGCCCATGGGGCGCGGCGGCACGCCCGAAGAGGTGGCCGAGAGCATCGTCTGGCTGATGTCCGACGCCTCGCCCTTCACCACCATGTCGTTCCTCGAAATCTCCGGAGGCCGTTGATGGATCTGAAACCACTCATCTCGCTGCTGGCCATCGTCAATCCGTTAGCCATCGTGCCGTTCTTCATCCATTACACGCAAGGCTTCAGCGACGAGCAGAAACGCCAGACGGTTCGCACCGCCGCATTCAGCACGTTTCTCGTGATTTCCGGTTGCGCGCTGCTCGGCCTGCAGGTGCTGGATTTCTTCAACATCTCGCTGCAGAGCTTCCAGGTCGGCGGCGGCATGCTGCTTTTGATCAGCGCGATCAACATGCTCAACGCGCGTCCGGCCGAAGACAAGCCCAACAGCGAAACGCTGGAAGCCGGTGCCGAAAAAGCCGCCATGGGCAACAGCATCGCCGTCGTGCCGCTGACGATTCCACTGCTCACGGGCCCAGCCGCCATGTCCACCGTGGTGATCTACGCCAATCAGGCGCACACCATCTGGCAGCATGTGGTGCTGCTCGGCTACGGCCTCGTGCTGGCCGGGGCTGTATGGATCTGCTTCTCGCTCGCCGAGCCGATCTCGCGCGTGCTCGGCAAGACCGGCATTAACGTGATGACGCGGCTCATGGGCCTGATCCTCGCCGCGCTGGCCGTGGAGGTGATGGCCGTCGGTCTGCAAAAGCTGTTCCCGATTCTCACCACCCGCTACCCGCCGCTCTGACGCAAAGTTGAACCGACGCATGCCCGCCCGACTCCTCCTCGTCGAAGACGACCCCGCGATTGCGCGTACCGTGATCTACACGCTGGAGCGCGAAGGTCTGCAGATCAACCACAGCCTGCTGCTCGGCGATGCCCGCGCGCAGATCGTCGCCACGCGCTTCGACGCGCTGATCCTCGACGTCGGTCTGCCGGACGGCAACGGCCTCGAACTGCTACGCGAGCTGCGCCAGCACCCGCTGCACCAATCCACGCCGGTGCTTGTGCTGAGCGCGCATGGCGAAGAGATTGACCGCGTGCTCGGCCTCGAACTCGGCGCGGACGACTATGTCGCCAAACCGTTCAGCCCACGCGAACTCGCGGCACGCGTAAAGGGCCTGCTGCGCCGCGCGGCCCCCGCGCCTTTGGCTGCCGCCGCAGCACAACAGCCGGACGAACGCGGCCCGTTCCATGACGACGCGGTCGGCCAGCGCATGCGCTTCAACGGCCAGCCGCTCGCGCTCACGCGGCGCGAGTACCGGCTGCTGTCCACGCTGCTTGCTGGTGCCGGTCGCATCCATTCGCGCGACCACCTGCTCACCGCCGCCTGGGGCGACGACAGCGAGAGCACCGACCGCACCATCGACACCCACATCAAGACCCTGCGCGCCAAGCTGCGCGCAGTGGACGCCAGCTGCGACTACATCAGCACGCATCGCGGCATGGGGTACTCGCTCGAAGTGCCCAAGGGCTGACACGCCATGCGCCTCGGCCTGCGCCTGCTGTTCGCCTTCTTCCTGATCAACGGCATCGCCGCGTTCTTCGTGCTGCGCGTATTCACCGCCGAGATCAAGCCCAGCGTGCGCGAGGTGATGGAAGACATGATGGTGGACACCGCCAACATCCTCGCCGAACTCGCGAGCGAAGAAGTGGCGAGCGGGCGCATGAGCCTCGCCAATCTGCGCACGCAGGACAGCACGTTCGCCCGCAGCGTCAAGCGCTATGCGATGCGGCCGGTGGACGCGAGCATCTGGGGGCTCTCCAAGCAGTCGCTGGACTACCGCATCTACGTGGTGGATGCGACCGGCCATGTGATCTTCGACAGCGAGGGCCGCGCCGAGGGCATGGACTATTCGCGCTGGCGCGACGTGGCGCTCACACTGCAAGGCAAATACGGCGCACGCGCCTCGCGCGACATTGCCGACGACGATTCGAGCGGCGTGATGTATGTGGCCGCACCGATTCTCGTCAACGACAAGATCGTCGGCGCGCTCACCGTCGCCAAGCCCACACGCACGGTGCAGCGCTTCATCGAGCGCGCCGAGCGCAAGGTGCTCAATGGCGGCGTGCTGCTGCTTGCGCTCTCGGCGCTGGTAGGCATCGCGATCACGCTGTGGATCGTCTGGCATGTGCGGCGACTGCGCGACTATGCGTTGAGCGTGCAGGGTCCGATCAACGCTGTCGCACCGCCACCGCCCGTACCTGAAGTTCCCGGCGAACTCGGCGATCTGGCACGTGCCATGGACAGCATGCGCGAGCGGCTCGAGGGCCGGGACTACATCGAAGGCTACGTGCGCGCGCTCACGCATGAGCTCAAGAGCCCCGTGGCCGCGATTCGCGGCGCGGGTGAACTGCTGCAGGACGATATGCCGCCAGCCGACCGCGAACAATTCGCCGCCCAGGTGGTCGAGCAGAGCGAGCGGCTGCAACGCCTGATCGACCGGCTGCTGGAGCTCAGCAAGCTCGAACAACGCCATCACGCCGACCCGGCCAAACCCGTGTCGCTGCACCGCTGCGCCGAGCACGCGCTCGCGCAATGCTCGGCCCGCGCACGCCAGCGCGGCGTTCAGCTGACGCTCACTGGCGAAGGCGCAAGTGGCCCATGGGAGGCCGATCTCGTCACCCTTGCCATCGGCAACCTGATCGACAACGCCATCGATTTTTCGCCCGAGGGCGGCACCGTGCGCGTCCAGGTGCAGGGCCGCCACGTCAGCGTCAGCGACGAGGGTCCCGGTGTACCCGAATATGCACTGCCGCGCCTTGGCGAGCGCTTCTTCACCACCGCACGGCCCGACGGCGCGCGCAGCGGCTCGGGTCTCGGCCTCGCCATCGTGCGCCGCGTGCTCGACCTGCACGGCGGCGACTGGCAGCTCAGCAATCTGCATCCGGGCTTCCGCATTCAGTTGCAGTTCGGGCATTGATTTGTAATTCGGCGAGGGACTTCACCCTCGCTTCACAAACTTCATTGCGTCATCACGCCGCGCGCAAAAACTGCGCTCCATGAAACATCCTTCATGGAGCAATACCTTGAGATTCCCCCTCCTCACCAAGCTGACGGCGCTGCTGCTCGTCATCGTGCTGTTGATGTTCGGTCTGTCGATGATCGAAGGCGTGGTGCGCGACCGCCAGTACTACCGCAGTGAAACCGAACGCAGCGTGGTGCAGAGCCTCGCGGGCTCGCAGACGCTGGTCGGCCCGATCATCCACAGCTCCTGCGTCGAGAGCTGGGACGTGGTCAGCGGCACGGGCAAGGACCGCAGCGTGCACGAGCAGCGCCGCGAGTTCATGCTCACGGCCCTGCCCGAGAACCTCAAGGTGCGCACTGGCGCGGTGATGGAAGAACGCACACGGGGCCTGCACAAGGTGAACGCGTACACGCTCAAGGCCCAAGTGACCGCCGAATGGCCAGGCCTCGCTCAGTTGCAACCGCAGCGCTCGATGAAGGATTCGCGCATGCAGTGCGGTGCACCGATCCTGATGATGGGCGTGGGGGATGCGCGCGGCATTCGCACCGCGCAGATGGAGCTCGACGGCAAGAACGTCGCGCTCAAGCCCGGCACCTTCCACCCGATCTACACGCGCGGCCTGCATGCCTCGTTGCCTGATTCGATCCGCAATGACAAGGCACCGGTGAATGTCTCGCTCGACCTCGAACTGGTGGGCACGCAGAACGTGTCCTTCGTGCCCATCGCCGGCAACAACGACGTGCAGATGCAGAGCAGCTGGCCGCACCCCTCGTTCGCCGGCCGATTTCTTCCATCCGAGCGGGACGTGAGCGACGAGGGCTTCAAAGCCAACTGGCGCGTGTCGTCTCTCGCCACCACGGCGCAGCAGGATGTGCGCCTCGGCCGCCGTGTCTGCAACGCGGGTGCAGATCAGGAAGAGTACTACGGCGGTCGCACCTACAACAACAGTGATGCTGCTGCTACCGCTGCGGCAGCGGTCACGTCAGCTACCGAGGTCGCGACAATCCAGACCCAGCCCGCCCCCGGTTGCGCAGACAGCTTCAGCGTCTCCTTCGTCGATCCGGTAAACCCCTATTCGCTGTCCGACCGCGCGATCAAGTACGGCGTGCTGTTCATCGCCCTCACCTTCGTAGCCGTGGGCCTGTTCGAGCTGATGAAGAAACTGCGCGTGCACCCGGTGCAATACCTGCTCGTCGGCGCGGCGCTGTGCAGCTTCTTCCTGCTGCTGGTGAGCCTGTCGGAGCATCTGTCGTTCGGCCTGTCGTATGCGATGGCCTCGGGCGCCTGCGTGCTGCTACTCGGCTACTACGCGAGTCACATCCTCGGCGGCTGGAAGATGGGCTTTCCGTTCGGTCTCGGCATCGCGCTGCTCTACGGCATGCTCTATGTGCTGCTGCAGCTCGAACAGACCGCGCTGGTCGTCGGTTCGATTGCGCTGTTCGTGGTACTGGGTGTGGTGATGGTGCTGACGCGCAAGGTGAACTGGTACGAGCTCACGACACGCAGCAACGGCAATAGCAGCAGCAACAAGGCACAAGAAGGAGCCACAGCATGATCGCCCTCGTACGCCCCGAATGCAGTGGCCCGTCGCTGTCGTTTGACGAAGTTCAGCGCGTGCAGCGCTATCACGACCGCCTGACCCGCGCGCTCGCCGCGCGCGACCAGCAGTCGCTACGGCGTGCCAAACAGCGTGTGCTGGCCGCCGCGTACGCCCCGAGGCGACGCATCAGCTCGCCCGCGTTTCGCAACGCGCTGCGTCAACTTTCATGGCACATGGCGGCCATGCTGCTCACGCGGGACCGGGCGAGATAACTAGTGAAGGACAGCGGCGTGCGCCTCGTCGTGTTCCGCCACCTCATCGTCGCCCGAGGAACACGCGCCGCCGCAGCCATGGATAGGTTCGCTGGGCAGGTGATCCGGAGAGGTCACCTCGCCCGTGAGCGGGTTGTAGCCCACGCGGCGCAGATGCAGCGCCAGCGCCGAGTCCATCATCTGCGTGTGCTGCACCACCCAGACCGCCAGTTCGCGGCCCATCTCGCGCAGCACAAACAGCTCGCCTTTTTCGGCACGCACCAAGCCCTCGCGCATCACCTGCAGCACCACCTTGTGCTGCACGCTGTGGCAGTTGCCCGAGGCAAATTTCGTCGCTTCCATCCAGCGATCTTCCTGCCCGAAATGGTGCTCCGTGTGTGCGATCAGATCCTGCCACACGGGAATCAGTTCGACATCTTCCGCGGCGTCCACCGCCTGCAGCAGTTCGACGAATTCCTGGTGGGTATCGTCCATCATCGGCAGGTCCAGCGCCAGCTCTTCGGACCATC
This sequence comes from Diaphorobacter sp. HDW4A, assembly GCF_011305995.1. GTDB lineage: Bacteria > Pseudomonadota > Gammaproteobacteria > Burkholderiales > Burkholderiaceae_C > Diaphorobacter_A. The sequence continues at coordinate 4,692,601 of NZ_CP049910.1, forward strand.
TGAGAGTGCTCATTGCTTCATTGCTCCTTCTTCGGTTGGGCCTGAAGCAAGCATCGCCATGTGCCATGAATTTGTTTCAGGTGTTGCCGAAGGTTAGAAGCCAAGGAGTGCGTACACCTTGATGTACATCATCACCCAACAGCGGCGCCATGCATGTGGCAAGTAACAGCTCAAATCGCCGGGTAGAACCCTGTGCCATCAGGCCATGGCGTGAGCACTTCAAAGCCGGTGTCTGTCACTGCCACCATGTGCTCCCACTGCGCAGAAAGTGATTTGTCATTGGTGATCACCGTCCAGCCATCGCTGAGCTCACGCGTCGCCGCCTTGCCCGCGTTGAGCATCGGCTCGATCGTGAAGATCATGCCCGGCTCGAGCACCAGCCCCTGACCTTGCACGCCATAGTGCAGCACCTGCGGATCATCGTGGTAGACCGTACCGATGCCGTGACCGCAGTACTCGCGCACCACGCCAAAACGCTCGCGCTGTGCAATGCTCTGGATCGCGAAACCGATGTCACCCAACGTCGCGCCGGGCTTCACCGCGCGGATGCCCGCAAGCAACGCCTCGTAGGTCGTCTCGACCAGCCGCTTGGCCTGATTGCCCGGCTGCCCCACGTAGTACATCCGGCTCGTGTCGCCAATCCAGCCACGCGCCGTGGTCACCGCCACATCCACATTGATGATGTCGCCATCCTTGAGGATCTCCGCCGCCGACGGAATGCCGTGGCACACGACATGGTTCACCGAAGTGCACACTGTCTTCGGAAACCCGCCGTAGCCGATGTTCGTCGCCACGCACTGCAACTCGTTCACGATGTAGTCGTGGCACAGCTTGTCGAGATCGTCCGTGCTCACGCCCGGCTGCACATGCGGCGTAAGCATCGCCAGCACCTTCGCCGCCAGCCCACCCGCCTCACGAGACAACGCAATCTCGTCCGCACCCCGAATCGGCACAGACCGCACTTTTCCGCGACGACTCATGCCTTGCCCTCCACCAGACGCACAGGCGAGGCGGCGGTACCGCCCCCGGCTTCTACTTCGGCATCAGCCAGACGCGCATTCGCCAGCAGCAATGCACAAATGCCCGCGTAGTTGAGGTGTGGATGAATCTCCGCCAGTTGCCCCACACGCAGCCAATGTTCGGCCTGTGCATTGATGGAGCGGCTCATGGCAGAGCTGGAGAGACGGATCTGATCGTGCAGATCGTCGGAGATTTTGACGATTCCCATCCAGGAATTATACGATTTATATACAAACCATATACTCATTCAGGAAACTCACGCCCCACATCTCGCGAAGTCGCGAGATGCGCGGCACGAGCGCAGCGACGTGCCAAACATTCCTCTTTCCAAACTGATTTCCGGCGGTTGTCCGAACGGAGCGACGCAGTCGCGCAGAGAGTTCCGCCGGAGGTATTCAAAGCGCATTTTTGGTGACTTTTTGGGCAAGACCAAAAAGTTACTCGCCCGCCGGGGCGAGACCCGGCCTCCGCCCTCAACCCAAGGGCGAAAGAGAACTCAGTGCGAAAGATGCAACCCACACTCGCGGTTGTCTTCCCCCTTGGTAGGGTCCACATAATCAAAGTTGTTAGGCAGCCCATGCTCCACGAGATACTCGTAAAGCTGCTTGGACGACCAATGCAACAACGGCGCCACCTTGATCAACCCATCCGGATTGATGCTCACCGGCTCCATCGCAGCCCGCACCGCCGTATCCGTAGCCCGCAGCGCAGTGAACCAGACCTGCGGCGCCGTCTCCCGCAACGCGCGGGCAAACGGCTCGAGCTTTACCTCGGCGGTGAAGGCCTCATGGCGCGGATCATCGAGCGCAGGCACCGGTCCATCCACCGCCTCGCGATGCGCACGCGAGCGCAACGGCAGATAGATCGACAGGTTGAGCCCCAACTGCTTGGTCACTTCATCGGCGAACTGGTAGGTCGCCTCAGTGTTGTAGCCGTTGTCCATCCAGATCACGCGCATATCCGGCTGGGCCTTGGCGCACATGTGCAGAATCACCGCCTCGAACGGGCGGAAATTCGTCGTGACGATGTTGGTCTTGGAGAGGCCCACGGCCCAGTTGACAAGGCCCTGCGCATCGCGGCCGAGCGTGGCGTTGATGTAGGCAAGGTCGATGTTGTTGCTGCTGTCTTGTGCTTGGCTCATTGTGCTCAGCTTCGGTTCATATCAAAAAATCCGTGGTCGCAATCGCGTTCGGTTCACTGCCCGCTTTGCTCAACCCATTTGGCAATGTCTTCGGCCACCTGCGCCGCAGCATCGGCCAGCGCCTTGGCACCGCCTGCGGCATTCGCAGAGGCCGCCGGGCGCTGCGCCACGAACAGGCGCTGCGCGATCAATTCGTCGCCCGCCTTGAGCGAATCGACCAGCGAGGCGCGCACGCGCACGAGGCCCACGCTTTCGCGCTCGGAGCTGAACACCTGGCTGAACTCCTCGACCTCGGCGCGCAGCACCGTGGGCGACTTCCCGCCCTTGACCTGTTGATCGATGTTGGTGTCGCCATAGATCACCGCGCGCTGTGGGCTCAGACGGTCCCGCACGGCCTGCTGCATCAGCGTGGCCGGGGGCTGACTCCAACGTGCGAGCGTGTAGGGGTGCAGCAACTGGCCGTTGGAATAGGCCAGGCGATAGAACACCGCCGTGCGTCCATCAGGCAGGCCGGTGGAGGTGAAATCGCTCAGCGCAATCGGCGGCAGCGTCGGCTTCTGCGTAGCCTGATCGGCAGGCAACTGCTGCAGGCCGGGACCAAAGTCATACACATCGGCGCGTTGCGGCGGCGTGGGCAGGATCGAGCCGCAGCCGGTCACGGTCAGCACGCCCAGCATCAGCACCAACGCTGCGGTCAGGCCTTTTGTGGAGCGCTTCGAGAAGATGGCGGTGTTCATGAGCGAATGCCTCATTCGTTGGTTCATTTCGTCGCCGCAGGTGCAGCAAAGGCCGGTGCGACAAAGCCGGGCTCGCCGGGGCCTGCGGAGCCGCTGCCGTTGCCGTAGATCAGCGACTGCGGGTTGTCGCTGATGTTGTCGGCCGTGCGGCCAAGGCGGTGCGCGGCGCGGCCGGTTTCGTCGGCAGCACGGTTCAGGCGCGGCAGGGTCACGCGGCCAAAACGGTCGGCCGCAGCAGCGAGCGACTGTGCGCTGCTGGCGATTTCCTTGACCGGGCCGCCCTCCTGACTCAGGCCCTGCACGGTCTTGCCGATGTCGTTGGCCGCCGCCGCCGCGCTGTTGCCTGCGGCGCGCAGCGAAGCCAGCGTCTGCTGTGCATCCTTGGCCAGGCCCGGCATGGTGGCAAGCGCCGGATCGAGCTTGGTGGCCACCGTGTTGTCGAGGCGCTTGACCAGCACGTTCACATTGCCCGCCGCCTCGCCGAGCTGAGCGATGGCGACGCTGAAATTCTTCTGGTTCTCGTCGCCGAGCAAGGTGTTGAGCTTTCGCGTCGCCTCGTTCACCTGCACCATGATGTTGGGAATCTGCTCTGCGATCTGACTGAACTGCGAGGACTGCAGAGGCAGACGCGGAATGCCGTCTTCACCCACCGGAATCGGCTCGATGGGCGAATCCGCATCGTCGAGCTGCACATGTGCCAGACCCGTCACACCCTGATAACCGAGCGTCGCAAAAGTGGTGTTGCTGATCGGCGCGTTCTCGTTCACCGCGATGCGGATCAGCACGTTGCCACTGGCCTCGCGGTCAAAGCCGACCGAGGTGACCTTGCCGACCGCCACACCCTTGTAGCGCACGGCGGCCTGCGGCTGCAGACCCGTGACGCTTTCCTTGCTCGACAGCTCAAAGACCTTGTAGTCCGTCTTGTCGCGCGAGAGCCAGAGACCGAGGCCGGCGAGCAGCGCCGCCACCAAGATCACGAAGATGCCCGCAGCCAGTGCGTGAGACTTGTTTTCCATCAGCTTTCCTTGGCCGGAGATCCGGCGAATTCAGGGGGCAACGCCGCCATCGCCCTGCGGCCGCGATCTCCGAGAAAAAAGTGGTGAATGAAGGGATGATCGAAATGCACCACCTCGGCTGGAGTGCCGGTGACGATCACGCGCTTTTCGGCCAACACGGCGACCGTGGTCGACAACGCGAACAGCGAATCCAGATCGTGCGTGACCATGATGACGGTGAGGCCCAGCGTCGCGTGCAGCTCCTTGAGCAGCTCGCAGAATTCGTCCGAGCCGTTCGGGTCGAGCCCGGCCGTGGGCTCGTCGAGCAGCAACAGCGGCGGGTCCATGATCAGCGCGCGCGCCAGTGCCACACGCTTGATCATGCCGCCCGAAAGATCGGCCGGCATGCGCGCGGCGACCTCGGGCTTGAGGCCAGCCATCTGCAGCTTGACCAGCGCGGCGTCGTGGATCACATCCGGCGGCAGCGTGCCCTGCTCCTTCAGTGCAAAGCCGATGTTGTCGAGCACGTTGAATGCCGAGAACAGCGCGCCGTGCTGAAACAACATGCCGACGCGGCTCGTTGCGCCCTCGCTCGTGAGATCGCTCGCTGGATGACCAAGCACGGTGACCGTGCCCGATGTCGGTTGCGTCAGCCCGAGGATGTGGCGCAGCAACACCGTCTTGCCCGTGCCAGAACCGCCCACGAGCGAGACGATTTCGCCCTTGCGCACCGTGAGGTTCAGGTCCTTGTGCACGGTGAAAGCGTCCGCGCCTTCGCCGAACACGGTCGAGAGATTTTGGATCTCCACCACCACCGGCGCGTCGAGCGGCGGCGGCGCGGGCGCATGCGAGAGCGCCGTCGGCGCCGAGCCTGCGTTCATGTATTGCTTGGTCGATGCGTTCATCGCTCAGAACCCCAGATTCTTGAACGCGATGGCGAACAGCGCGTCCACGATGATGACCATGGTGATCGCGCTCACCACCGACGCCGTCGTGCCTTCACCGAGACTCTGCGTATTCGGCTCCACCGACAGCCCCCAGTGGCAGCCGATCAACGCGATGAACACGCCGAACACCACCGACTTGGCCATCGCCAGCCAGAGGTTGGACACGTTCACCGCTGCGGGCAGTGCCTCCACAAAATAGGCGGGAGAAATATTCATCGCCAGATCGGCCGCAAGCATGCCGCCCGCGAGCGCCGCCAGCGTCGTCCACAGCGCGATCAACGGCATCGCAATGCCGAGCGCCAGCGCCCGCGGCATGACGAGACGAAAGCCGTGCGGAATGCCCATCACGCGCAACGCGTCGAGCTCTTCAGTCACCCGCATCACGCCGATCTGCGCGGTGATCGCCGAGCCCGAACGTCCGGCCACGAGAATTGCGCCCAGCATTGGTCCAAGCTCGCGGATCAGCGAGATGCCGAGAATATTGACGATGAAGGTTTCCGCGCCGAACTGCCGCAGCTGCAGCGACATCAGATAGGCCAGCACCACGCCAATCAGAAACCCCACGAGCGCCGTGATCGGCAGCGCCGTCGCGCCCATGCGGTACAGATGCGCGGAAATGTCACGCCACGGCCCCTTGCGCGGATTGGCGACAAGGCGGCAGAGATCGAACACCAACTGTCCAACCAGCGCGACCAGATCCTTGAAATGCACATACGCGCCGAACAGCAGCGCGCCCAGATGGCACATCTGCGCATAGAGCCACGGCGTGGATTTCGGCGGCTCCTCGACCTTGCTGAAACGCTCAAGCTGCTCAAACACCTCTTGCTGCGCGGGCGTAAGCAGCCACTTGGCAGGCGCCCGCTTGCCCCAGTGGTTCCAGAGAATCTGCGCGCCCACATGGTCGAGGCGTTCGATGCCTTGCAGATCCCATTCGGCATCGCTGCCCGCGCGCTCAAGCTCCGCATCCAACCGCTTCCAGACCAGCCGGTCGGCAAAGGCCGCAGACACCCATTCCCCTTGCGCCTTCACGCTGGAGCGGTTGCCGGAATCGGCCAGTATCGACGGCGGGTTGGTAATCTGCATGGCAATGTATTGGCGGCCAGGTCCGACGGACCATGGCTCAAGGGAAACCTCTGCACGAAAGGTGGTGATTTTGCACTCTTGGCAGCCGGAGGGTTGCAAGCGCAGCAAAACCCGGCCAGACAGCAGGCCCAGCCCACACCCATCGAGCGAACACCCATCTCATCATTCCACAAAAAGAAAAGGCGCTCGCGCGCCTTTGCTCCCGAATACTGTCGGACAAGTGCTTGTAAGAACTGCCCGAAACTATGCCACACGCAGCTTTGCCGCCCCCTCAGCTGAAGGTAAAGATTGCGACGCATCGGCAGCGAAATGCCCCATGATCGCCTCGACGCCGCTGCCTGCCAACTTCACGCCCGCGAGCTTGAGCCCCATTTCCACACCGGCGACCATGGCAACCAGCGTGAGATCGTTGCTGTCGCCCAGATGCCCCAGCCGGAACATACGCCCGCGCAGCTTGCCCAGCCCCTGACCCAGCGACAAGTCGAAGCGGTCGTAGATCAGCTTGCGCACCGCGTCCGCATCCACGCCCTCGGGCAGGATCACGCCGGTCAGCACCGGCGAATAGACAGCCGCATCGGCGCACTGGATCGGCAGCCCCCAGGCATTCACCGCCGCACGCACGCCCGCCGCCCAGCGTTGGTGGCGCGCAAACACCACATCCATGCCCTGGCCGAGGATCATGTCCAGCGCCTCCGACAGGCCGTACAGCAGATTCGTGTTCGGCGTGTAGGGCCAGTAGCCGCCCTTGTTGACCTCGATGATCTCGTCCCACGCCCAGAATGCCTTGGGCAGCTTGGCCGACTTGGACACCTCAACAGCCTTCTGCGACACCGCGTTGAAGCTGATGCCCGGCGGCAGCATCAACCCTTTCTGCGAGCCCGACACCGTCACGTCGATGCCCCAGGCGTCGTGCTCCAGATTCGCGCAGGCAAGGCCCGAGATCGAATCCACCATCAGCAGCGCAGGATGGCCCGCCGCGTCGATGGCCTTGCGCACCGCGAGAATGTCCGAGGTCACGCCCGTCGAGGTCTCGTTGTGCACTACGCACACCGCCTTGATCCTGCGCTCCGTGTCCTTGTGCAGACGCGCCTCGATCAGGTCGGCCTGCACGCCGCGCCGCCAACCCGGCGCGTTCGGCAGATGCTTGTCGACGCCTTCATACGCGAGCACCTCGGGCTTCAACCCGAGCCGCGTCGCCATCTTGATCCAGAGCGACGCGAAATGCCCCGTCTCGTACATCAGCACCTCGTCGCCCGGGCTCATCACGTTGGCAAGAGCGGCTTCCCACGCACCCGTGCCCGAGGCCGGATAGATCACCACCGGCTGCTTGGTCTTGAAGATTTTGCCGATGTCACCCAGCACCTTCTTGCCCAAAGCGCCGAACTCCGGACCACGATGATCAATCGTCGGCAGGCTCATCGCCCTCAAAATGCGATCAGGCACGGGACTGGGTCCCGGAATTTGCAGAAAATGGCGGCCAGTAGGGTGAAAATCGAGTTGCAGCATGTCGTCTTCCTTTCAGGCTACATTTTGAATGCAAAATACAAAAACTGATGATCGTTAACCCTAGTCATTAGCATACGAAGCGTCAAAATTGAATTCATTTCCATGAACAACGCCAAACCGACGATCCTCTCCGCCAGCAAGACCATGGACAACATCCCGCGCATGGCGCTTCACGAACAGGTCGCCGACCGCCTGCGCCACATGCTGGTCGAAGGCGTGATCGAGCCCGGCGCCAAGCTCAACGAACGCGAGATCTGCGAGGTGCTCAACGTCTCACGCACCCCGCTGCGCGAGGCCATCAAGCTCCTCGCGGCCGAGGGTCTGGTGGAGCTGCTGCCCAATCGCGGCGCGGTCGCCGCGCGGCTCGACGAGAGCGACATCATCAGCACGTTCGAAGTACTGGCCACGCTCGAAGGCATGTCCGGCGAGCTCGCCGCCGAACGCATCACCGAAGACGAGCTCTCGGAAATCCAGGCCATGCACTACGAAATGATGGCCTGCTTCGCCCGCAAGAACCTCGCCGGTTACTACGACCTCAACGCCCGCATCCACGCCGCCATCAACGCCGCCGCCAAGAACCCGGTGCTCTCACAGATCTACCGCAGCGTAAACACGCGGGCCCATCCCGTGCGGTTTCATACCAATCATGATGAGAGCAAGTGGAAGCTCGCGGCGGCTGAACACTCCGAAATGCTGGAAGCGTTGGCTGCGCGTGATGGGGCGAAGCTCAAGCGGATTCTGGTGGGGCATTTGGAGAACAAGAGGGATGCGGTGCTATCACAATTGAGGAAAAGTAGTGCTTCCACGAGCACCTCAACAGCCGCCAAAGCGAAACGTAAATCTGTTTGATGCGAACACCCGCGACAAAAAATGAAAGAAATATGGGCAAGCAAATACGCATATACCTCGCCGATGGCACGTCAACAGGTGTCCGTCATGCTGAAATCACAAATTGGTCAGGACAAGCGTTGGCTTGTCCACGCAACCGATTTTCCGAACTCAAGGATTGGGGCGAAATTAAACGTCCTGGCGTCTATCTGCTTTTTGGTATTGATGAGGAAACAGGGGAAGACGCCGTATACATAGGAGAGTCAGAGGTCGTTATAGATCGCCTCAAGAACCACCTCACGTCCAAGGAATTTTGGTCAGAGCTCATTGCCTTTACAAGCAAGGACGATCACCTGACCAAGTCACATGTGAAGTATTTGGAATGTAGATTGGTTCAGTTGACAACCTTGGCTGGTAGATATCGAATCACCAACGGCAACCTGCCACCGCTACCCTCCCTACCCCGTGCAGACAAAGATGCTATGGAAGAATTTCTTGCATCCATCAGGTCACTCATTGGAGTCTTGGGGCATAAGGTTTTAGACCCTCTTGTCAAACCAGCAAACCCTAGTCTTACAAGCGCTTTAACCGAACAAACTCAAGCTTCTTCCGCCATCCAAGCGTCCGAAGATTCGGGAAAGGAATTGCCAGTAATTTTCGAGTTGCGTATCTCCGGACGCACTATCGCTGAGGCGGAAAAAACAGATGAGGGATTTGTCGTTCGTGCTGGAGCGAATGTGGCCGAAAAGATGCGTGAGAGTCTTAGTGGAGGATACAGGGCTCTGCGCGAAAAGCTAAAGAGTTCCGGTGCCATCGCACATCAAAATGGACAACTCAAACTACTGAAAGACCATCTATTTACCAGTCCGTCACAAGCCGCAGCGATTCTGGTTGGTTACGCCATAAATGGTCGAGATTGCTGGAAAACATCGTCTGGTATCAGTCTTGGCGCATACGAGCAAAAGATTGCCGATAAACTGATAAACGAACTTCTAGATAAAGTTTGACGTTCGTCTTCAAGTCATGTCCACGGCAGGCACGGCTTTCTTTTTCTGCCCCTTTACCTTCGCCATCATCACCCCAATCACCGGCCAGAACAGCAGAATCAAAGCCAGCGTGATGATCGTCCCCGACAGCCCGTTGTGCCAGAACACGCCAACGTTCCCGTTGCTGCCGAGCATGCTCTGTCGGAAGGCGTCTTCCATGCGGTCGCCGAGCACGATGGCGAGCACCATGGGGGCGAGCGGGTAGTCGAGTTTCTTGAACACATAGCCGACCACGCCGAACAGCAGCATCATCCAGATGTCGGAGGCCGATCCGTTCACGGTGAATGCACCGATCGCGCAGACCATCAGAATCATCGGTGCGACGATGGAAAACGGGATGCGCAAAATCGCGGCAAACAGCGGCACGGTGGAGAGCACGATGATCAGCCCCGCGAGGTTGCCCATGTACATGCTGGCGATCAGGCCCCATACGAAATCTTTTTGCTCAGTGAACAGCAGTGGGCCGGGCTGCAGGCCCCAAATCATCAAACCGCCCAGCAGCACTGCTGCCGTGGCGGAGCCCGGAATGCCGAGCGCGAGCATGGGCAGCAGCGCCGCCGTGCCAGCGGCATGCGCGGCAGTTTCGGGCGCGAGCACGCCTTCGGCCTCGCCCTTGCCGAAGTTGTCGCCCTTGCGCGAGAACTTCTTTGCCAAGCCATAGCCCATGAAGCTCGCAGCCACCGCGCCGCCCGGCGTCACACCCATCCAGCAGCCCACAGCGGACGAACGCAGCATGGTGAGCCAGTAGCGCGGCAGGCTCGCCCAGGTCTTTAACACCACCTTAAGATCGATCTGCGCTTTTTTTCCTTTGAAGGCGAGTCCTTCCTCGATGGTGATAAGTATTTCGCTGATGCCGAAAAGACCGATCACCACCACGAGAAAATCAAAGCCGCGCAGCAGTTCACTGGAACCAAACGTCATGCGCAACTCGCCGGAAATCGTATCCATGCCGACAGCGGCGAGCAGCAAACCTACGCCCATTGCGGCAACGATCTTGGCCTTGGATTCCTTGCCCATGCCGATGAAGCTGCAGAACGTGAGAAAGAACACGGCGAAGAATTCTGGCGGGCCAAATTCGAGTGCGAATGAGGCGACGAGCGGTGCGAGAAAGGTGATCAGTAACACGCCCGAAATCGCGCCGATGAACGAACCGGTAAACGCCAGCGTGAGCGCCTCCCCCGCTTTGCCCTGCTGGGCCATCGGGTAGCCGTCGAAGGTGGTAGCGACGGACCAGGCCTCGCCCGGAATGTTGAACAGCACCGAGGTGATCGCACCGCCGAACAGCGCACCCCAGTAGATGCAACTCAGCAGGATGATGGCCGAGGTGGGGCTCATGCCAAAGGTGAGCGGCAGCAGGATGGCGACGCCGTTCGGGCCACCGAGGCCGGGGAGCACGCCGACGACGATGCCAAGCAAGATGCCGACCAGCATCAGCCCCATGTTGTTCCATGACAGCACGACGCTGAAGCCGTTCATCAGAGCGCCAAAGTCTTCCATCATCTGACTCCAACTTTTACGAAGCCTTCCGGCTTCGATTGGTTATTTGTTTTGAGGCGGCGATCTTGCCGTTGTGGTGCTGAGTTCACACCGCCGTTACCCCGGCATGATCCGCATGCCCCACGTGCGCTTGTCCGTGGATACTTTTGCTCTCTCAGTAGCCCAGCCACGCTTCCAGTGGTCCCTTTGGCAACGGCACCTTGAACTGGATTTCAAACACCACGAACACGATCACGTTGGTGAGCACGCCGAGCGCAATCGATTTCCACCATGCGTATCCGCCTGCGAAGCGCATGAAGGCGGCGATGAACAGTGCGGAGGCGACATAGATGCCGAGCGTGCCGATCAAGGCGATGTAGATGGTGAGCGGCACCAGCACCTGAGACACGCTCTTGAGCTGCGACCAAGTGGCGAACAGTTCGTCGCCCTTGTGCCGGAACGCCTGCCACGCCGCGCACAATGCAGCGATGGCGACGGCGATGCCGATGCGCAGGGGGAAGTAACCCGCCTGCGGGCCGGTGGATTCGTCCCAGCCTGCGCCTATGCGCTGGTTGTCCCAGATGACCAGTGCGGCGAGTGCGAACAGGATGAACGCCACAGCCCATTCGACCGAGCGCCTGCTGATGCCGCGCTCAGCGCCGTGGTCGTCAATCGTTTGGCTTGAATCGGACATGCTGCGTCAATCTCTTATGTCCGTCACTTCATGAACCCGGCGGTTTTCATGATTTCTGCATGACGCGCTTCATCCTGCTTAAGAAAGTCGACGAACTTCTGGCCCACCATGAAATCCGGGCGCAGCGCGTTCTTTTCGAGGTACTCCTTGAACTCAGGCGTCTCCACCACCTTGGTGAGCAGGTCCTGATAGAACTTGGATTGATCGGCGCTCACGCCACCGGGCAGGAAGAAGCCGCGCAGCATGTTGTAGGTCACATCAAGGCCCTGCTCCTTGCAGGTGGGAATGTCGGCCCAGCTTTGCGCGTCGGTCACTTTGGTGGTGTAGCTGCTGCGCTTGTCGGAGAACAAGCAGAGCGCGCGTATCTGGCCCGCGCGCCATTGGGCGATGGATTCGCTGGGGTTGTTGGGATTGGAATCGATGTGCTTGCCCACGAGCTGGGTGCTGGCCTCGCCGCCGCCCTTGTAAGGGATGTAAGTGAACTTGGCGCCGCTCTTGTGCTCGACCTCAGCGGTGATCACCTGGTCTTCGCGCTTGGAGCTGGTGCCGCCCATCTTGAACTTGCCGGGGTTCTTCTTCACGTCGGCGATGTAGTCGGCCGAGGTCTTGTAGGGCGTGGTGGCGTTCACCCACAGCACGAACTCGTCCTGCGCGACCATGCCGACGGGTGTGAGGTCCTTCCAGTTGAACGGCAGACCGGTGGCCATCGGCACGGTGAAGATGCCGGTCGATGCGACCAATACCTTGTGCGCATCCTTGGCCGCGCCCTTCACATCAAGGATGCCTTCGGCGCCCGATGCGCCCGCCTTGTTCTGGATGACGATGGGCACCTTCACCAGCTCGTGCTTGGTGATGGCGGCCTGGATCACGCGCGCCATCTGGTCGGACGCGCCGCCCGGCGAGAACGGCACGACGAATTCGATGGCCTTGGTGGGCGCCCAGTCGGCATGTGCCACCCCGGCGAGGGCCAGCAGAGAGATCGCGGCGGCGGCCACGGCGCGGACGGGTTTGCTTGCGGGCATGGTGAGTGTCTCCTTCATCTCTTGAGGGTGAGTGGCTCTGATCGGCCATTGATATTTTTCTCAGTTCCTGCAGTTTTGCATTCAAAAGACAAACATGAATCATGGATTTCCCTGAAACATATGGGAAATCCGTGACAAATAATGAATGCAAAATTGAAAACGTCGCTGACTTTGGCGGGAATGGACAAATCCGTTGCCCTACAGCGACCACCTGAAAGCCCCCATGCAGATCGATCCTCAGCACCGTCTCGCCCCCGCCGGCACCGTTCTTCCGCCCAACGAGGTGTGTCACCAGCTCGAGCAGCGCTTGCGCGCGGAAACCGCAGCCGAGGTGATGTTCGACGCCGCATCGCGCGGACGCTATGCAACGGACGCGTCGATCTACCAGATCATGCCGGTGGGCGTGATGGTGCCGACCAGCGAGCGCGACATCACGACCGCGCTCTCCATCGCGCGCGAACTCAAGGTGCCCGTGCTGCCGCGCGGCGGCGGCACCAGCCAGTGCGGCCAGACCACCGGCGCGGCGCTGGTGATGGACAACACCAAGCATTTCCGCAAGGTGCTCAGCGTGGACGTGGAAAACCGCACGGCCACCGTCGAGCCCGGCATCGTGCTCGATCACCTCAATGCGCAGCTCAAACCGCACGGGCTCTGGTATCCCGTTGACGTGTCCACCAGCGCGCAGGCCACGCTCGGCGGCATGGCGGGCAACAACTCCTGCGGTTCGCGCTCGATCGCCTACGGCAACATGGTGCACAACGTGGTCGGCGCAAGCGCGTTGCTCTCCAATGGCGATCTGCTGGACTTCGGGCCGGTGTCGCAACTGGGCGCAAAAGAAACGCAGCTCGCGGAGTTCGTGCGCTCGCTCGCGCGCCAGCATCAGGCCGAAATCGAGGCACGCTGGCCCAAGGTGATGCGCCGCGTGGCGGGCTACAACCTCGACATCTTCCACAACCAGAACGAGAAGCCGTACACCAGTGACGGCTCGGTCAATCTCGCGCATCTGCTGATCGGCTCGGAAGGCACGCTGGCCTATACGAAGAGCCTCACGCTCAGGCTCTCGGAGCTGCCGAAATCCAAGGTGCTCGGAGTGATCAATTTCGAATCGTTCCACCGCGCGATGGACTCAGCGCAGCACATCGCCCGGCTCGGGCCCTGTGCGGTGGAACTGGTGGATCGCACGATGATCGACTTGGCGCTGAGCAATCCGGCTTTCCGCCCGACCATGGAAACCGCGCTGATCAACGGCACGCCCGCAGCGATTCTGCTGGTGGAATTCGCGGGCGCGAACAAGGCCGAACTGCTGCCCAAGCTGAAGCAACTGGTCGAGCTGATGGGCGACTTGGGCCTGCCCGGCACTGTCGTCGAAATGCCCGACGACGCGCCGCAGAAGAACCTGTGGGAGGTGCGCAAGGCGGGCCTCAACATCATGATGAGCCTGAAGGGCGACGGCAAGCCGGTGAGCTTCATCGAGGACTGCGCGGTGCCACTCGAACATCTGGCCGAATACACCGACGGGCTCACCGAGGTCTTCGCGAAACATGGCACGCGCGGCACCTGGTATGCGCACGCATCGGTGGGCACGCTGCATGTGCGGCCGATTCTGGACATGCGCGTCGATGGCCCTGAAGGCGGTGCCGCCAAAATGCGTGCCATCGGCGAAGAGGCAGCGGAGTTGGTGCGCAAGTACAAGGGCGCGTTCAGCGGCGAACACGGCGACGGCCTGTGCCGTGGTGAGTGGATCGAATGGCAGTTCGGCCCCGCGATCAACGAGGCCTTCCGCGCCATCAAGCAACAGATGGACCCGCTCAACCTGTTCAACCCCGGCAAGATCATCGACACGCCGCGCATGGACGACGGCACGCTGTTCCGCTTCGCGCCGCCCAGCAGCGGCAAGCCCTACAAGCGCATTCCGATCACGCCCGCGCTCGACTGGTCGGCATGGAACGTGGATGCCGATCCCGTCACCGAAGAGGTGAGCACGCCGGGCACCGGCGGCGACGTGACCGGCGGATTCGCCAAGGCCGTGGAGATGTGCAACAACAACGGCACCTGCCGCAAGTTCGACGCGGGCACCATGTGCCCGAGCTACCGCGTCACACGCGACGAACAGCACGTTACGCGCGGGCGCGCCAACACGCTGCGGCTTGCGCTCTCGGGCCAGCTCGGCCCAGATGCCTTCACCAGCGAGGAGATGCACGAGACCATGGACCTGTGCGTGGGCTGCAAGGGCTGCAAGCGCGACTGTCCGACCGGTGTGGACATGGCGAAGATGAAGATCGAATTTCTCTCGCACTACAAGGCCAAGCACGGCCACACATTGAAGGACAAACTCATCGCCAAGCTGCCTGACTACGCCGCATCGGCCAGCCAGTTCTCATGGCTCATAAACCTACGCAACAGTGTGCCCGGCGCGGCATGGCTCGGCGAAAAAGTGCTGGGTCTCTCCGCCAAGCGCAGCCTGCCCGCATGGCGCAGCGACACCTTCTGGCACATGCAGGAAGAGGACCGCGCGCTGTTCTCCGACCTCGAATCCACGCTCGCCGCCGCGCGCTTGCACCAGAAGGCGGCCGTCCTGTTCGTCGACACCTTCAACGGCACCTTCGAAACCGAAAACGCCCTTGCCGCCGCACGCGTGCTCAAGGCCGCAGGCTATGTGATCCACACCGTCGAGAAAGGCAACGGCAGCCACCACTGCTGCGGGCGCACCTACCTCGCGAGCGGCATGGTCGACGAGGCCCGCGAGCGTGCCGGTGCGCTGATCGACGCGCTGCTGCCGCTCGCGCAGGCAGGCGTTGCAGTGGTCGGACTCGAGCCCTCATGCCTGCTCACGCTGCGCGACGAGGCGCTGGTGCTGGGCCTTGGCGACAAGGCGGTCACCGTGTCCAAGCAGGCGCTGCTGTTTGAGGAATTCATCGCCAAGGAAATCAAGGCTGGCCGCTTCGCGCTCAAGCTGCGCCCTGCCGGACAACAGATTCTGCTGCACGGCCACTGCCACCAGAAGGCGTTCGGCGCGGTCACGCCGATCATGGAGGTGCTCAGGCTCATCCCCGAAACTCAGGCCGAGCTCATCGATAGCAGTTGCTGCGGCATGGCTGGCAGTTTCGGCTACGAGGCCAAGCACCACGCGGTCTCGATGCAGATGGCCGAGGCCGCGCTGCTGCCCGCGATCCGCAAGCAGCCCGACGCCATCGTCGTCGCCGACGGCACCAGTTGCCGCCACCAGATCGCCGATGGTGCGCAGCGCGAGGCGGTGCATGTGGCGCGGCTGCTGGCGTCGCTGATGTAGTGGCCTCGATGGGTTGCGCCAAATGCAAGCCTCTGCGCCCAACAAGTCAATGCTGGCGCGATTTCTGCGTCATTTGAAGGTGGCAGCCACAACGGTGTCCACCGTCGCGTAGGCGTCCTGGATGTCCGGCTCCGCGCCGGTCAGCAGTGCGCGGGTCAGGCGTAGGCCGCAGGTCGCGCCGTACAACATGCCTGCGGTGATCTCCGATGGCAGCGCAAGCACACGTCGCTTCTCGGGAATACGCTCGATGGATTGAATCAGTTTCTCCCGACTCTTGCCGATGCCCATGGCCACGAAGGTGTCGGCCAGGCCCTGATTCTTCGTGCTCTCGCTGATGGCCAAGCGGCACAGGCCGATATGTCGCACCGACAGTACATGGTCCACCATCACCCTCAGGCGCAACCGCAACTCGTCCACGGGATCGGAGCTGTCCACCTCGAACGCCTTTTCCGGCCAAATGTAGGACGACCCGATCAGTTCGCGCAACAGCTCGTTCTTGTCCGCAAAGGTCTGGTAGAGCGTGCGTTTGGACATGCCAGCGGCGGTGGCGATCTCGTCCATGGTCACCTTGTCATAACCCCGCGCACCGAACAGCGCCTCGGCAGCGGCGAAGAGAGCCGCTCGGCGCTCCTGCGTTGTCATCTCGGGTGGTCGTCCTGTTCTTGCCATGGGAAGTGATGTGCCTGTGCTGATCCGTTGAAAGATGAATTCTAGTGGGCGCCTCCATCCTCCCTAGGTCGCACGGGGGCTCATGTTTTGCGCTCAAGGAGAGGGCAAGAAAGCACAAGCCCAACCCGGGGCAACCGTCTTTGAGCCGAGACAAACAGGCATCACGATTTAGGAAACTCATTAGGGTTTTAATTGACTTGACTTAAGAAACTCGCGGGTGTTTTAATTTGTACATGGCTTGAACGAGACGTTTTTGTCATGCCTCAACACTCGTTTTTCAGCCAGGCAGTCGTCTGGCTGATGGAATTTCCAAAAGAACTCAAGGATTCCCTGTGACTCCCCCCTCCACCTCATCACCCGCTGGCCGCCCGGATGCGCAAGCCAGTGGACGATCGATGCTCATCCCACTCATCGTGGCCATCGCATTCTTCATGGAAACGCTGGACGCGACGATCATCGTGACCGCGTTGCCGAACATGGCGCAGAGCTTTCATGTCGATGTCGCGCGAATGAGCGTGGGTATCACGGCGTATCTCATGGCTGTCGCCGTCTGCGTGACCGCATCGGGTTGGCTGGCCGATCGCATCGGAACGCGAACCCTGTTTGCCACAGCAATCGCAACGTTCACGTTGGCGTCGGTCCTGTGCGGGCTCTCGCAGGACTTTCACGTCTTCATCGCAGGACGCGTGTTGCAGGGCATGGCCGCCGCGATGATGAGTCCAGTGGGCCGATTGGTGGTGCTGCGCACTTCGCAGAAAAAGGATCTGGGCCGGGCGCTCTCTGCATTGATCTGGCCGGGATTGGCGGCGCCCGTGATCGGCCCACCATTGGGAGCATTCATCACCAGCGTCGCCGACTGGCGCTGGATTTTCTACGCCAACATTCCTGTCGGTCTGATCGGCGTGGCACTCGTGATGCTGTACATCCCCAATGAGCGCCAACCCGCCAAACCATTCGATTTCATGGGCTTTGTGTTGATGGCCTTGGGACTGGGTGCGCTGACCTATGGCCTCGATCTGCTGAGCATTCGAGAAGAGTCCGCCATGTCCTGGGGCGCGGCATTGCTCGCCGTGGCCTGCGCACTGGGCACGGTCGTGCACTGGCACCTGCGCCGCACGGCGCATCCATTGGTCAACCCGTCCATCCTCAAGGTGAAATCGTTCTTCATCAGCAGTGTGACTGGCGGCGTGATCTCGCGTGCTGCCATCAGCGCGACGCCGTTCCTGCTGCCGCTGATGTTTCAGTTGGCCTATGGAATGACCCCGCTTCAGTCGGGTAGCCTGCTGGTGATCTACATGCTTGCCAATCTGCTCATGAAGACCGTCACCACACCGATTCTCAAGGCCATCGGCATTCGCAATGCGCTCATCTGGAGCAGCCTTGTCTCGGGCGTCGGCATTGCACTGTGCGGCTTTGTGTCTCCACAGGCCGACCTGCTGCTGAATGGCGTGATTCTGGCGTTTGCCGGTGCGGGCCGATCCATGCAACTCACAGCGATCACGATGGTCAATTTCGCAGATGTTCCGCCGCCTCAACGCCAACCGGCTTCGGTGCTGTCGTCCCTGACTCAGCAGATCGGCATGGGCGCTGGCGTCGCCGTGGGCGCCCTGCTGCTGACCCTGAGCCAGACCTCGCGTGCAGCCGCCGTGCTGGCACTCCCGGACTTCCGGCTGGCGCTCGTGCTTGCCGGGGTGATGAGTGCATCGGCAGCGCTGTTCTACATGGGCCTTGCCAAGGACGTAGGTGACGAGATCACGGGTCGGGCTCCAAGCGCCCGCCCCAGTGCCTGAGCGATACCGCACTTCGGAAGTCTGTTTATCCAGTCACGGAATGTCCGGTTCCGGGCATTCCGTCCTATATCAAAAAATTTCAAAAGGAGATGGTTATGAGTACAAAAAACATATTGGTGATCGGCGGCGGTATCGGTGGCATTTCAGCCGCCATCGCCATGCGCAACAAGGGCTTCAACGTCAAGGTCGTGGAGCTGCAGGCCGACATGCACTCGTCGGTCTTCGGAGTGGGCATCATCCAGCCCGTGAACGCACTGCGCGCATTGGAAGCCATTGGCTGTGCCGACGCCTGCATGAACGCCGGATATGCCACCCGTGCCTGGGGCAAGATGCTGGACTTCGAGGGCAAGGAAGTGCGCGAGATACCAGGCGCCGCCATCCCTGGCAGTGAACTGCCACCCATGAACGGCCTGACACGTCCCAAACTGCACGAGATTCTCACCAAGAAGGCGCGCGAAGTTGGCGTGGTCATCGAATACAGCAAGACATTCACCGAGATCGCCGACAACGGTGAGAACGTGCGCGTGGCGTTCTCGGACGGTACAAGCGGCGTGTTCGACTTCGTGGTCGGAGCCGACGGCACCTACTCCAAGGTCCGAACACATGTGCTGGGCATCGATCTCAAGCCCACCTATAACGGGCAGTCCGCCTTCCGCGTGAACATCCCCAGACGCATTCCGGGGCAGATGGACATCGACCGCATCATTCTCCAACGCGGTCCGGAAGGCATGGCCGGCTACGTGCCAATCGGCCCCGAACTGGCCTACATGTTCTACAACAGCGAATGGGAGCAGGGCACCTGGCTGGAACAGGACTCGATGGCCGAAGTGCTGTGCGACAAGCTCAAGGGATTCGGGGGACTCACGGGCGCGGTGCGTGATCATCACATCAAGGACTCCAGCGCCGTTGTGTTCCGCCCCATCGACTGGATGATTGCTCCACCGCCATGGCACAAGAACCGCATCGTGCTGCTGGGCGACGCGGCGCACGCCTTCCTGCCGCATCTGGGCCAGGGCGCAGCGCAAGCCATCGAAGACGGCGTGGTGTTGGCCGAATGCCTCGACTCGTCCAGTGATCCGGACGTGGCGTTCCAGGAATACACCGACCGCCGCTATGAACGATGCCGCCTCGTGATTCAGTGCTGCGTCGATATCGGCGAATGGGAAAAGGGCCGCAAGCCTGGCTTCGACAACATCGCCGCCACTCAGAAGGTCATCGAGACCATGGTGCAGCCGATCTGATGCACGAACAGGAGCCCCGGTCGAGGCCCGCACTCACACGCATGGCGGACAACCGACGCAGGCTCCCGTCAGCGGGCTCCATTCCCTGAGCCAACGATTCACAGCCCATTCCCGTCGCATGGGACTTGACCCCAAGAGTCGAGCCGATGCATCTGCGCTCCGACGACGCACGGGTCGTTCATTCATGAAGGCGTGGCGCCCGGCGCCTCGCCCAAGGAGAAGAAAATGCAGGAGACAAAACAAAAAATGCCCACGATCGAAAGCGTTCGTGGCACGCTGACCTTGATGGTCGGAAATTGTGCGGGCATGCTCGACCTGATCGCGCTGCCACTCTGGGTTGGCACCCTGGTCGTGCACTATCACTTTGACCCTCAGCAGGCGGGCGGTATGCCCACCTTGTTTCTGATCGGGGCAGCACTGTCCAGCCTGTTCTTTGCGCCGCGACTCAACCGCCTGAACGCCAAGTGGGCCGTGGTGAGCGGCTTCGCATTGGCGGCGGCCATCTTCGTCATGTGCTCCGGAGAATCCACGCTGGCCGCGCTGGGGCCGTTGCACTTCATTGGCGGCGTGGCGACGGGAATGGCACTCAGCTTCACCCACGGCACCATTGGGCACGCGAACAATCCGCACCGCGTGTTCGCTTTTGCGGGCCTCGCAGTCGGCATTTTCGGCATCATCTTTCTCGGCGGCACACCTGGCGTTGTCGCGAAATTCGGTGGCCCTGCCCTGTTCATTGCGTTCGCCATCACCATGGGGGTCGCAGCGCTCATGGCCTTGCTGAACTTTCCTCGGCGAACCCGCACATTGGACATCAACAGGGACTCAAGTCAGTCGGACACCAAGCCCCTTCCGGGAGCGATCTGGCTGATGATCGTCGCCATCGCATTCATGGCCATGACACAAGCCATGACGCTGAGTTTCTATGAACGCATCGGCATGGTGCGCGGCTTCGGACGCGACATGGTGACGCTGGCTTTGATTGTCTATGGCGTCGTCACGCTGGTTCCAGCGCCTCTGGCCGGATTGCTGGAAAAACACGTGAAAGCCACGACCGTGATCTCGCTCGCACCCATTCTGCAAGGCATCTTCGCGATGATGATCACACACACATCGCACTTCGGGATGTACGAAGTCGCCGGGGCATTGATGGGGTTCACCATCCTGTTCACCCACACCTTCGCATTCGGGCTTCTGGCCAGACTGGATCCCAGCGGCCGTGCGGTCGCCGGAACGCCAGCCATGGTGATGGTGGGCGCCGCGATTGCGCCATTCCTTGGCGGCACGCTGGTTCACTACATCGGCTACACAGCCATCGGCTATGCCGCTCTCGGTCTGGTTGCCGTACAACTCGTGCTGTTCAATGCGGCCAGGCGGTCGATTCAACGTCGACCCGAATATATGTCGCCCACGATCAACGCCTTACCACAGGCCTGAATAATGGGCTGAATCAATAATCCGAAGCGCTTCTCGAAACGCTGCCATCTGCATATTCAAAAAATCTCATCCGCTGCATTCCATTGATACCGGCGGTTATTGACTCGCCCATTTTCAATTCACCCACCAATATACGATTCGTCGTTGTTCGCCCTAACCTTTCAAAAGGTGGATGGCGAATACTTTTGGCGCTACGCCTTGCGTAGCGCCATTTTTTTGTCATTTGAATCAACGAAATGCTAGTGAATTCACTGCCCACACCGTCATTTTCATGAATGAGCAAAAGTGCCAGAAAATCTCATTTTTATCTAAAGCAGAACGACCTTCATTCGAATAATCTTCCTCCCGTCGAATATGTGACAGCGAGTTTTCTCAATCCATGAATTCTCGTTGCCTTTGATCGATGCAATTCACAAGGGATGGAGACATGAAAAGAAATTTCAACATCAAACACCGCACTCAAATCGCCATGGCCATGGCCATGGCATTTTGTTTCAGCACATTGAGCCATGCTCAGGAGGCGCAGGAAAATCACGCGCCCCCAACCAATTGGAACGATACCTTCGTTGGGGCACGATATGGCACTGACTTCTACTTCCCCGGCAGCGACCACAAAGTCGCCCAGAAGATCGGCACGCTCGCCACCGTGGGCGGGTTCAAGTACGGCAGCTACATCTTCAACGTCGACTATCTGGTGTCCGACCAGTACAACCCCGAGGCGAACGGCACCAAGGGGGCGCAGGACGTCTACAGCGTCGGCCGTGTGGACTGGAGTGCCGGCAAGATTCTGGGACAGCAGGTGGGCTTCGGATTCGTCCGTGACGTCGGCTTCACGACAGGCTTCGAGTTTGGAGCCAAGAACGACTTGTATGGCTCGCGCGCTCGCATGCTCGTGCTCGGACCATCGGTCAACTTTGCCGTGCCACGCGGCTACTGGAACGCGATGGCGGGCTTGCGCACCGAGTCCAATCACAACGGCATCGCGCAGGTCGACATCACCTACAAGACCGCATGGCATCTCGAAAGCAGCTGGTTGACTCCGTTCAATGTCGGCTCTGTTCCCATGGTGTTCAAGGGTTTCGCCAGTGTCACTGGCCCCAAGGGCAAAGATGGATTCCATCAACAGACCAAAACCGAGGTGCTGGCTCGTGCCTCGGCCCTGTTCGACGTGGGCGCTTTGATGGGCTCCCCGCGCACCTTCTACATCGGCCCTGCCTATGAATACTGGAAGAACATGTATGGCACGCCGCCATCCGAGGCTGCGGGCACCAAGCGTTCGGCGTTCATGCTCGTTGGAGAAATCCACTTCTGAGTGTGTCGCATCTTGATCAAAAAGCGCGAAGGGGAGGCGGGTGAAAAAACTTCACAAAACCTCTAGCAAGCGCTGATTGCATGAACCTTACGCCACAAATTTCATAGCGTTTCAGCGCTTCCCCTCTCGACACCCGGATGCCGTTGCGCACAATGGCCGCAAGAGACACACCGCCATTCAGACAAGGCATTCGGGCATCCATGAGCGACAACACAGAATTCGACTACATCATCATCGGCGGCGGCACGGCCGGTGCATTGCTGTCCAACCGGCTCAGTGCCGACAAGCAAAAGAGCGTGCTGCTCATCGAGGCAGGAAGGCGTGATGACTATCACTGGATTCACATTCCGGTCGGCTATCTCTACTGCATCGGCAACCCGCGCACCGACTGGCTCTACAACACCGAGCCCGACCCGGGTCTGAACGGTCGCACGCTGCGCTATCCACGCGGCAAGACGCTGGGCGGCTGCTCCAGCATCAACGGCATGATCTACATGCGCGGTCAGGCGCGCGACTACGAACACTGGGCTGATGTCACCGGCGACGATGACTGGCGCTGGGACAACGTACTTTCGGCCTTCCGCCGCCATGAGGACCACTGGCGCCTTGATGATCCGGCCAACGCCACCGAAGCCTTCAAGCAGCTGCACGGCAGCAAGAGCACGGGCGGCTCGGGAGAGTGGCGCGTGGAGAAGCAGCGCCTGCGCTGGGATGTGCTCGACGCCTTCGCCCAAGCGGCGACGCAAGCGGGCGTGCCGGCTACCGACGACTTCAATCGCGGCACGAATGAGGGCGTGGGCTACTTCGAGGTGAACCAGAAATCCGGCTGGCGTTGGAACACCGCCAAGGCGTTTCTACGCCCCACCTGCTATGGCCGTCCGAACTTCGAGATGTGGACCAACGCGCAGGCCACGAAACTCATCGTCGAGACCCAGCCCGATGGCAGCAAACGCTGCACTGGCGCACAGGTCTGGACTGGGCAGGAGATGATCACGGTGAAGGCGAACAAGGAGGTGATCCTGAGCGCGGGCGCGGTGAACTCACCGCAGCTGCTGCAGCTCTCGGGCATTGGCCCTGCGGCGCTGCTGCAGCAGCACGGCATCGACATGGTGCACGAGCTGCCGGGCGTCGGTGCCAACCTGCAGGATCATCTGCAGATCCGCGCGGTCTACAAAGTCCAGAACGTGCCCACGCTCAACGTGCTGGCGAGCAGCCTGGTCGGCAAGGCGAAGATCGGGCTCGAATACGCGCTCAAGCGTAGCGGCCCGATGAGCATGGCCCCCTCGCAGCTCGGCGCGTTCACCCGCAGCAGCGCGGAGCACCAGCACCCCAACATCCAGTACCACGTGCAACCGCTGTCGCTGGACGCCTTCGGCGAACCGCTGCACAGCTTTCCGGCCTTCACCGCGAGCGTGTGCAATCTGAACCCGACAAGCCGAGGCTCGGTCACCATCAAGAACGCCGATTTCAAGACGGCACCGGCTATTGCGCCCAACTACCTGTCCACCGACGAAGACCGCAAGGTCGCCGCCGACAGCCTGCGCGTGACGCGCCGCATCTGCGCCCAACCGGCACTCGCCAAATACTCCCCCGAAGAATGGAAGCCAGGCCCGCAGTACCAGACCGATGAAGACCTCGCCCGGCTTGCGGGCGACATCGCTACCACCATCTTCCACCCCGTCGGCACCACCCGCATGGGCCGTGCAGATGACCCGATGGCGGTGCTCGACTCGCACCTGCGAGTGCGTGGCATCACCGGTCTGCGCGTGGTGGATGCCGGAGCGATGCCGACCATCACCAGCGGCAACACCAATTCACCGACACTGATGCTGGCGGAGAAGGCGGCGGAGTGGATTCGCAAGGGTGAGTGAGCGATCTGCACGCAAGTACAGAAATCTCACGCATCACTCGCCTCAGCGCAGCGAGCCGATGTACTTCTTCGCCTCCACGCGTTGCCGGAGCATGTCTGACGCGCGCTGCACGAGCGGCACGCGCTGCTCGCGATTGAGGTGATCCAGCCACGCCTGCTCCAGTTTGCCAGCCCATTCCAGCAGATCCGCAGCAGGGTTGCGCTCTGCATGCTGACGGGCAAAGGCGATGATGGCCTGTGCATATTCGACGTTCACCGCCATCCACTCGGTGTCCGTCACCCGGCCCGCGTTTCTGCGCAGCAGCACGTGCAGATGCGCGGCAATGGCCACAAGGTCAGCTTCAGGCATGTCGGATCCTCCTTCACGTTCACATGTTCACACGCTCTCTGTGCAGTGCAATATCCAGGCCCACCTGCTCGGACTCCTCGTCCACGCGCAGGCCGATCAACGCGTCCACCAACCAGAACAGCGCCGCCGTGGTGATCACCGTGAAAGCGCCCACGGCCAGAACGCTGATGGCCTGAGTAAGCACACTTCCCGAGACGCCCGCGATGTCCGCATCTGCAAACACCCCCGTAAGCAGCGCGCCCACAATGCCGCCAACGCCATGCACCCCGAACACATCGAGCGAGTCATCCGCTCCGAGCATGCGCTTGAGGCTGGTCGCGCCCCAATAGCAAGCAACACCCGCAATCGCACCCATCATCAGCGCCGAGCGCGGCGTGACGAAGCCCGCGGCGGGCGTGATCGCCACCAGCCCGGCAACGAGCCCCGAGCACAGCCCCAGCAGCGTGATCTTGCTGCGCACCAGATACTCCGCCAGCGCCCAGCCCAGCGCCCCTGCGCAGGCTGCAATGTGGGTAACCGACAGCGCCAGCGCCGCGCGCCCATCGGCCGCGAGCGACGAGCCCGCGTTGAAGCCAAACCAGCCAATCCACAGCAGCGCCGCGCCCACCATGGTGAAACCGAGGTTGCTCGGCTCAAGCGGCTCGCGCCCATAGCCACGACGCGGCCCGAGCATCCAGGCGCAGACCAGCCCCGCCAGCCCCGCATTCACATGCACCACGGTGCCGCCTGCAAAATCCAGCGCGCCCATCTTGGCCAACCAGCCTCCCGGCTCCCAGACCCAGTGCGCAATCGGTGCATAGACGGCGAGACTCCACAGCCCCACGAACACCAGCATCCCCCCAAAGCGCATGCGCTCCACCCATGCACCCACCAGCAGGGACGCCGTGATCACGGCAAAAGCGAGCTGGAACATCGCAAATGCGGCCTCCGGCACATGTGGCGCAAGATGACTGACCGCCACTTTCTGCTGCACGGCGCTGAAATCCAGCCCCCCAAACCAGAACCGCTGGTCCGAGCCGATCCATTCATTTCCTGGAGTGAAAGCCAGCGAATAACCAAAGGTGAACCAGAGAATGCTCACGACAGAAGCAATGCCGATCACGCTCGCCATGGTGTTCAGCACGTTCTTGCGCCGCACCATTCCGGAATAGAACAGCGCGATGCCCGGCAGCGTCATGAGCAACACCAGAATCGTCGCCGTCATGAGCCAGACGGTATCCACCGCACTGATGTCTTGAACCTCCGTGATGGAGGGACGACTGATGGTGGCCGCCACGACGCTTGCCGACCACGCGCCCCCCACACAAGCCCCGAAACCCACCAAAGCCGGGCGTATAACGCCAAATTTCTTGCGCTCCGTCATAGCTCTCCGTGTATCAATGACTACTATTCGTAACCACAAACGCACGAGTCGTGCCAATGACATCAGCTCGGCGCTGCCACAAAAAGGGGCAGCGCCTGTAGTCCTGCGCTCCAAAATAGGGTGGGGAAATCACCAATGCACTATCAATGTGCAACGATTACAGTCCCCTTACTCGAAAGCGCGCCTCGGCACGCAGCGAGGGGACCGAGGAGACGCCACAACTCAAACAACATATTTAAAAAATTCCGAGCATCCCCACAAGATGCCAAATTTCCCAAAAGCGCCGCAATTGCGGCGCTTTTTTTTGGCCAAGAGCGAAGCGAAGTGCCGAAAGCACCTCCTATTGAACGACTGACTCGCGGCGGTTGTCCGAACGCAGCGACGCAGGAGCGAAGTGAGTTCTGCCGCGCGCCCTCGCATTCAAGCGCGTTTTTGGTTAGTTTTTGCACGCAAGCAAAAAGTGACTGCCCCGCCGGGGGCAGTCCTGGCCTCCGCCGCCGGCGCCCCAGCGGAAACAAAAGCAGCCCCGCCTCACCCCCAGTGAGACAATCCCCCTCCATGGAATGGATCATCATCTCAGTAGCCTCGGTCCTCGCAGGCTTCGTGGACGCCATCGTCGGCGGCGGCGGCCTCATATTAGTCCCCGCCCTGTTTGCCACCTTCCCCACCGCACCTCCGGCCACCCTGCTCGGCACCAACAAGAGCGGCTCCGTCTGGGGTACGGCCATTGCGACCTGGCAGTACAGCCGCAAAGTGCAGATCCGCTGGAGCGCCATGCTGCCAGCAGCGGCCGCAGCGGTGATCGGCTCATTTCTGGGAGCTTGGGCGGTCACACTGATTTCAGGCGACTTTCTACGCAAGCTGCTGCCGTTCGTGCTGATCTGCCTGCTGCTGTATACCCTCGCCAAAAAGGATCTGGGGCGCCACCACCTTCCGCTCTACGACGGCAACCGAGAAACCGTGATCGCCTGCGCAATCGGGCTGACCATCGGTGCATATGACGGCTTTTTCGGGCCGGGCACGGGCAGTTTCTTCATCTTCATGTTCGTGCGATTGCTCGGCTACGACTTTCTGAATGCCTCCGCCTCGGCCAAGCTCATGAATCTGGCGAGCAATTCCTCGGCGCTGGTGCTGTTCGCCATGAAGGGCCATATCTGGTGGCACTACGCGCTGGTGCTGGCGGTCTGCAATGTGTTCGGCAGCGTGGCGGGCACACATCTGGCGCTCAAGCATGGTGCAGGCTTTGTGCGCGGAATCTTCATTTTGGTGGTCTCCGCGCTGATTCTCAAAACCGGCTACGACGCCTTCCTGCGCTGAATAGAGACACCCCTTGAGCCACTTCGCGCCAGTTTCATCGATTGCGCGAGGCTTGCGGGAATAGATTTTGCTGACGTGCAAACGGCGCGCGCTTCGCTTACATTCGGCTCGCGACAAGCAAGGCAATATTCGCCGATAAAGACGAACTGCAAGGAAGCCGGAATATGCGAGGCATCACATTGATTGGTGCGCCCACCGATGTGGGTGCGAGTGTTCTGGGCGCCAGCATGGGACCCGAGGCGCTGCGGATTGCGGGCATCACCCAGGCCTTGCGGGGGCGCGACCTGAAGGTGCTGGATTTCGGCAATCTGGTCGGCCCGGGCAATCCTCAAGCGCCAGCGCAGGACGGCTTTCGGCACCTGAACGAGGTCATCGCCTGGAACAAAACGCTGTATGCCGCAACCCTGGACACGCTGACCGCCGGACGCCTGCCGCTGATGATGGGGGGCGACCATTGCCTTGCCATCGGCTCGATCAGCGCGGTGGCCCAGCACTGCCGCGCGCGCGGCCAGCGGCTCAAGGTGCTGTGGTTCGACGCCCATGCCGACTCCAACACGCCGCAGACCAGCCCGAGCGGCAACCTGCATGGCATGCCCGTGGCCTGCCTGCTCGGCCATGGGCCGGCGGCGCTCACCCATTTGGCGGAAACCACTCCGGCCCTGCGGCCCAACGAGGTCACGATGATCGGCATCCGCAGCGTCGATCCCAGCGAAAGACAGTTCGTGAACGAGCACCATATCGACGTTTACGACATGCGCACCATCGACGAGATGGGCATGCGCGCGGTGATGCAGTCCGTGCTCTCGGACGTGGACGAGAACACCCACCTGCACGTGAGCTTCGACATGGACTTTCTCGATCCGGGTGTCGCACCGGGGGTCGGCACGCCGGTGCGCGGCGGACCGACCTATCGGGAAACCCAGCTGTGCATGGAGATGCTGGCCGACTGTGGTGCGCTCGCATCGGTTGATCTGGTGGAGCTCAACCCGGCGCTGGACATTCGCAACCAGACGGCCGAGCTGGCCGTCGAGTTGCTCGAGAGTCTGTTCGGCAAGTCAACGTTGATGCGCGAGAAACGTTGATTCTGTTGTCTTCATGCGCATTCGGGTTAATCCCCGCACATGACGACCAACATGGCGACCCCGATTTTTTATAATGTGGCTGCTTTGTGACACCGCCCCATTACGAGAGGGGGGTCGAATGGTTCCGGCTTGTGATCTGCAATGCCGGATTTTTTGTACCTGATGCGATCCCGCAGGAACACACATGAAGAAGATCTTTGCAACCGTTGCCACCGCCGTCGCTCTGTGCGCCGCCGTTTCCGTGCAAGCACGCCCGTTTGATGCCATCCAGAAGGCCGGCAGCATCACCATGGGTTCGGAAGGCCAGTACGCGCCATTCAACTTCTTCAAGGGCAAGCAGCTCACGGGCTACGAAATCGACGTGGCCGAAGCCGTCGCCAAGAAAATGGGCCTCAAATATGAGTGGAAGACCGTCGGCTTCGACGCACTGCTCACCGGCCTCGCGCAGGACCGCTGGGATCTGGTGATCGCCTCCCACGGCATCACCGAAGAGCGCGCCAAGGCCGTGACCTTCACGCTGCCCCACTACTGCTCGGGCGGCATCATCGTGTCGCTGAACCCCGCCATCAAGTCCGCCGCAGATCTGGCAGGCAAGGTCGTGGCCGTGCAAACCGGCACCAGCTACCTCGAAAACGTGAAGAAAGTGGCCGGCGTGAAGGAAGTGAAGAACTTCCCGACCGACGAGGCTGCCCGCAGTGCGCTGGCCTCCAAGCGCGTGGACGCCTGGGTGACCGACCGTTTCGTCGCCAAGGAAATGCTGGCCAAGGCTCCGAAGGCAGGCTTCAAAACCGGCGACATGCTGTTCATCGAGCAGATCGCCGCCGCCGTTTCCAAGGGCAACACGCCGCTGGCCGATGCCTACAACGCCGCGCTGAAGGCCCTGATCGCCGACGGCACCATCGGCAAAATCTCGCAAAAGTACTTCCAGGAAGACGTGACCTGCAAGTAAGCAGCCACACACACCATTGATTCACTACTGACGCCGGGCCCCGTGGCCCGGCGACGCATCTCATGCTTCTTGCCCTTTGGCCCGCACACTGGAGCCGCTCCCAGCGCAGCAATGCAACGCTGGTGGCGGCTTTGGTGTTGATGGTGCTGGTTCTTGCACTGCTCGGCCAGTTCCTCTCGTATTTCCCCGAACCCATCGGCTCGAACGCCGCCTTCTTCGCCGAAGGCGCGCTCACCACGCTGTATCTCACCATCGTGAGTGGCATCGTCGGCATCGTGCTCGGCACCGCCTCGGCGCTCGCGCGCACCTCGCGCCATGCCTGGCTGCGCTGGATCGCCGGCATCTACATCTGGGCCATTCGCGGCACGCCGCTCTTGGTGCAGATCCTGTTCGTCTATTTCGCCCTGCCCGTGCTGGTGCCGGGCCTGAACCTGCCCGACTTCGCCGCCGCCGTCGTGGCGCTCGGCCTGAACGTGGGCGCGTACAACTCCGAAGCCGTGCGCGCCGGTCTGCTGGCCGTGCCGCGCGGCCAGACCGAAGCCGCCCGCGCGCTCGGACTGCCCAAGAGCCGCGTGTTCCTCGACGTGGTGTTTCCGCAGGCCTTCAAGATTTCGCTGCCGCCACTGGTGAGCAACTTCGTGGCGCTGCTCAAGGATTCGTCTCTGGCCTACGCCATCGGCGTGGTCGAGCTCACCAACGTCGGCAACCGCGTCCAGTCGGCCACCTTCCAGCCGGTGGAAACACTGGTGACCGTGGCCATCACCTATCTGATCCTGACCACACTGGTCACGCAGGTGGCGGCCGCCATCGAGTACCGCTTCGATGTGGAGGGACGCGTCAAATGAGCGAACTTCAACAAAAACCGCAGAAGTGCTACATCGTCGCCGACCAGGTCTGCAAGTCCTTCGGCACACACCAGGTGCTCAAAGACGTCTCAACCTCGTTCAACACCGGCGAGGTCACCGTGATCATCGGCGCGTCCGGCTCGGGCAAGAGCACCTTGCTGCGCGCGATCAACCGCCTCGAGCCGCACGACAGCGGCACCATCACCATCGACGGCAAGCCCGTCACCGACGACGAGAAGACGTTGCAGGCACAGCGCTGCGAAGTCGGCATGGTGTTCCAGCAGTTCAACCTGTTTGGCAACATGACGGTGCTGGACAACATCTCCCTCGCGCCGCGCCGCATTCGCGGCCTCTCGCGCGAGCAGGCCAATGCCAAGGCCATGACGCTGCTCACCCGCGTGGGCCTCAAGGACCATGCGCACAAGTATCCTTGGCAACTCTCGGGCGGCCAGCAGCAGCGCGTAGCGATCGCCCGCGCGCTCGCGATGGAGCCCAAAGTGATGCTGTTCGACGAGCCCACCTCCGCGCTCGACCCCGAAATGGTTCAGGAAGTGCTCGACGTCATGCGCGAACTCGCCAAGGGCGGCATGACCATGATCATCGTCACCCACGAAATGGGCTTCGCCCGCGAAGTCGCCGACCGCGTGATGTTCTTCGACCAGGGCCGCATCGCCGCCGAAGCGCCACCCGCCGAATTCTTCGGCAACCCCGCCAATGACCGGATCCGGGCCTTCATCGGTCGCATGACACCACATTGATCCTCGACGTTGCGTGCTCTGTATTCCAACGGCAAGCTGCGCAGCGCAGCGAGCACTGGAATCACCAGCCACAATGACGAGACAGGCCCTCAGGCCAGGCGTGAAGCCGCAGACAGCACTCTTGTACGGCAAGGCTTCACAACAACGCATGAGGGCCTGTCTCGTCACCCCAAAACGAAGACTCTCAAACCCCGCAAAATCCACAGTTCTTCGAGGCGCCTGCATGCCCGACGACCAACTTCCAATTTCTATGCGCTCCGAACGTCGTGGGCTGGTGGCCCTTTTGATCGTCACTGTGGTGTGGGGAACTACCTTCCCCGCGATGAAACTGCTGTCGGGCCACCTCGACGCGCTGCAAATCATCTGGGCCCGCTTCGCCATCGCGCTGGCCGTGCTCCTCCCCCTGTGGCACGGCATGCGCAGCAACGAGCGCCGCTGGGGAATCGCCCTCGGCGCTCTGCTCTTTATCGCCTTCTGGCTGCAGATAGAGGGCCTCGCGCGCACCACCAGCAACCGCAACGCCTTCGTCACCGGACTCAACGTGCTGGTGGTGCCGATTCTGGCGATGCTCGTGCTCGGCAAGCGCTACGGCCTCGCGCTGTGGGCGGCCTGCGGTATGGCGCTGCTCGGCATGACGCTGATGTTCCATGAAAACGACCCGTGGAATCTGGGCGACACGCTCACGCTCGCCAGCACCTTCTTCTACGCGGTCTACATCCTCGCGCTGGAAGAATGCGCCCGCCGCACCGCCAAGCAGCCGCTGCGCGCCACACGCATGGCCGCGGCGCAGGCGGCAGTCATGTTCGTCGCCGCCAGCATTCTCGTGGTCCTGCGCCACGGTGACATCGAAAGCGCGCTCGGCCCGTTGCTGGATCTGCCGACCTCCTCGTGGATCGCCCTCGCCTACCTCGGCGTCTTCGCCAGCGTGATGGTCGTGACCCTGCAGGCCTGGGGCCAGCAACGCGTGGATGCCATGCGCAGCGCGATCATCTACGGTCTCGAACCGGTGTTCGCCGCCACCGTGGGCTGGTTCCTGATTGGCGAGAGCCTTGGCCTGAACGGTCTGCTCGGCGCCGCACTGATCGTCGGTGCGTTGATCGTGAGCCAGTTGCAACCGCCCAAGGAACTCGCTGCGGCAGCTTGATAGGTCAGGGGGTGAGATTTTAGTGCACGCTGGCGAACCGGAGCCCATCAGCCTTGCCTCGATTCGGCGAATGGCTGCTCAAGGCACGGGCGCCTCGTTGGTCACTATCGAAATATCTTGCACCTTGCGCGGTGTCCCCGTGGGCGCCGTCGCTTGGCCCTTGGACACTGCGGCAAGATCCGCTTCGCTCGGGTACTGCCCCATGAGCCAATAGTCGAACACGCGCCGCACGATGGGGCCAGCCGCGGCCGCACCGAAACCCGCGTTCTCCACGATCACCGCGACCGCGATGCGCGGCTCTTCCAGTGGCGCGAAGGCAGCGAACAGCGAATGATCGCGCTTGTGCTCATCCAGCAGACGCGCGTTGTACTTCACGTTCTGCCCCATGCTCACGGCCTGCGCCGTACCGGTCTTGCCGCCCGAGGTGTACTGCGCGCTCGCAAACAATCGTGCGCCGGTACCCACCTTGTTCACCAGTCCTAGCGACTTGTGGATGACCTCGATGTTCTTCGCGGAGTAGCCCAACGAAAGCCCGGGCGGCTGTTCGATTTCTGTGACCTTGCCAGTGACCGAATCCTTGGTCGCTTTGGCAATGTGCGGCGTGTAGCGCGTACCACCGTTGGCAAGCGTGGCCTCAGCGGCCGCCAGTTGAAGGATAGTGAAGTTGTTGTAACCCTGACCGATGCCCAGCGATACCGTCTCGCCCGAGAACCAGCGCTTCATTTCAGGGCGCTTGTAGGTGTTGCGCTTCCACTCGGTGCTGGGCAGGATGCCGCGCACCTCGCCATTCAGGTCCACGCCGGTGATCTGACCGAAGCCAAGAGGCTTCATGAAGTCGTGGATCGTGTCCACCCCCATGTCCACAGCCAGCGAATAGAAATAGGTGTTGCTCGAATGCTGGATGGCGCGGTACATGTCCACACCGCCGAGACCGCCCTCGTGGCTGCGGAAGGTGCGGCCGCCGAAGTTGAAGAAGCCGGGGTCGTTGTAGACCTGCGTGGGCGAACGCTTGTTGAGTTGCAACGCTGCCAAGCCCATGAATGGCTTGTAGGTCGAACCCGGCGGATAGGTGCCACGCAAGGCGCGATTGAGCAGCGGCTTGTTGATCGACTCGTTGAGTGCGGCCCAGTTTTCCTGATCGATACCTTCGACGAAGAGATTGGGGTCGAACGTGGGCTTGCTCACGAGCGCGAGAATTTCGCCGTTGCGCGGGTCCATGGCGACCAGCGCCCCTCGGCGGTCGCCGAACATTTCTTCGATGAGCTTTTGCAGCTTGATGTCGACCGACAGCATGACCGTGTCGCCAGGCGTCGCGGCATAGCTCGCGAGGCGTCGGACAGCGTGACCACCGGCCGAAGTCTCGAGACGCTCCACGCCCGTGTGGCCGTGCAGCGTCTTCTCATACGAGGATTCGACGCCGAGCTTGCCGATGTAGTCGGTGCCCCGGTAGTTGGCCGCATCATCGGAGTCTTCAATGCGCTCCTTCTCGCGCTGATTGATGCGGCCGATATAGCCGATCAGATGCGCACCGGTTTCACCGAGCGGGTAGCTGCGAAACAATCGCGCCTTGATGTCCACGCCCGGAAAGCGGAAACGCTGTGCCGCAAAGCGTGCGACTTCCTCGTCAGTCAGGCGCGTGCGGATCGGAATCGATTCAAAACTCTTGGAGTCTTCCATCAGCCGCTTGAACTTGCGGCGGTCGCGCGAACCGATCTCGACGATCTTGCCCAGCTCGTCGATGGTGTCCTCCAGATTGGAGACCTTGGCGCGGGTGATTTCCAGCGTGTAGGCCGAATAGTTCGAAGCCAGCAGCACGCCGTTGCGGTCGAGAATCAGGCCGCGATTGGGAATGATGGGAACGACCGCCGTGCGATTGCTTTCGGCCTGTTCAGCCAGATCGTCATGGCGCACGATCTGCAGCACGATCAGGCGGGAGACGATCAGGCAGAAGGCCAGCATCACCACAAAGCCGATGACGATCACCCGCAACTTGAAGCGGGAGACGTCGGCCTCCACATTTCGCAGTTCAGTCATGATGAGCGTCGCAGTCCATAGAGGGCCAACGGGAAATGCCGCACAGCCGCGTCACAGCGGACGGTTCTCGTCCGGATCCGGCGGGCGTCGCTGCGGAGCCAGCAGAATCCATGAAGCGATCGGCCACAACACCGCTTCGAGCGCAGGTGCAATCAGACCTTCGACCCCCGGCAAAGTTCCTCCGGAGATCACGCGCAAAAGCAGCTCGATGGCGTGAGCGCCAAGGAACAGCGGCACCATCTGAAGCGCCTGCAGCCACACATTGAACCACAACATGCGGCGGCTGGACATCTGTGCCGCGAACATCAACAAGCAGTACACCAGCGCGTGCTGACCCATGAGCGCCGACTGACTTACGTCCATGCACAGGCCGAGGATGAAGGCCACGCTCATGCCCACGCGCTGCGGCTGGTGAATGCCCCAGAACGCGAGCAGCACCATGAGCCAGTCGGGTGTCCACACAACGCGCCCGAGCGGGAGAATATTGACAGCAAGCCCGATGAGGAAGCTCGCCACGATGAACACCGGGCTGACCGGCAGCAGCAATTGCTGGCCCTTGGGCATCATGATGAATGGCCCTCCGAATACCACGCCGACAATGGCTGCATCAACCTGGTCATCATGGACGACCTCCCGCTGCCGCACGTCCCGGCAGATCTCTTGCCTTTGCAGGCTTTTCCACCTTCCCGGACTTCGGTGCGGGCACTTCGGCCTCAACCTCGGCGCGCACGCCATCGGTAAGCGGTTGCAGCACCGTCACATATTGCGCGCCCGTCATCTGGGCGAGCGGCTCGCAGTAGATGCGCGAAAACGAGGAATCGGCGCGTTTCTCCACCTTGATGACCTTGGCCACCGGCAGGCCTGCCTGGTAGACGCCATCCATGCCACTGGTGCTGAGCATGTCGCCCTCCTGCACATCGGCGTTGCTGGGCATGAAACGCAGTTCCATGCCACCACCATGCATCATCACCGGATCGCCATAGGCCACGCCGCGCGTGCCCGTGCGCATGTTGCGCACTGGAATCGCCTGATCGCGGTCGATCAACAAGGTGACTTCGGACGACAGCGGAAACACCCGCGTGACCTGCCCCAGCACGCCCGAGGCATCAATCACCGGTGAGCCCGGCAGCACGCCCGCCACCTGCCCCCGGTCGATCACCACGCGACGCGTGTAGGGATCAGCCGCGTCGTAGACCACCTGCGCGGCCATGCCCGGCGCCTTGACACGGTCACGCAGCTCCAGCTGCTGACGCAGCTGGGCGTTTTCCTGCAGGAGCAGCTCGACCTGATTGGCCTGCCGGGACATCGCCGCCATGCGCAATTGCGCCTCGTCCCGGCCCTTCTGCGCGTCTTCCAGCGACTGGAAGTACCCCGCGCCGCCACGCGCGAGCTCCACGGGCTTGAGCATCAGCCACTGGATGGGCATGAGCACCGTGGCAATGACCTTGCGCACCGGCTCGGTAACGTGAAAACGGGCATCCGCCACCATCAAAAACAGCGCCAAGGCGCTGTAGAGAGTCAGGCGAGCGAGGAGGGACGGACCATGCTTGAAAAGCGATGGTGCCTTTCGGTCGAGTGTGCCTAGTGGCATGACCTGCTCCGTGCTCCTGCGCTATCAGCCACCGCCACGCTTGCTCGCTCTTTCGATCACTCGTTGGTGAAGATGCCGCCGTGGCGATCCATGCGCTCCAGCGCAATACCGCAACCGCGCACCACGCAGGTCAGCGGCTCTTCGGCAACCAGCACTGGCAGGCCGGTTTCCTCGGCCAGCAGACGGTCGAGGTCACGCAGCAGCGCACCGCCGCCGGTCAGCATCATGCCGCGCTCGGCGATGTCGGCGCCCAGCTCGGGAGGCGTCTGCTCCAGCGCATTCTTCACGGCCGAGACGATCTGGTTGAGCGGCTCAGTCAGGGCTTCCAGCACTTCGTTGCTGGAGATCGTGAAGCTGCGCGGCACACCTTCGGACAGGTTGCGGCCTTTGACTTCCATTTCCTTGACCTCGGAGCCGGGGAAGGCTGAGCCAATCTGCTTCTTGATCGACTCGGCAGTCGGCTCGCCAATCAGCATGCCGTAGTTGCGGCGGATGTAATTGATGATGGCTTCGTCAAACTTGTCACCACCCACGCGCACAGAGCCCTTGTAGACCATGCCGCCCAGCGAGATCACGCCCACTTCGGTCGTGCCTCCGCCGATGTCGACCACCATCGAACCCGATGCTTCCGACACCGGAAGGCCTGCACCGATGCCGGCTGCCATGGGCTCTTCGATCAGATCGACCGAAGTGGCACCAGCGGCTTCTGCTGCGTCGCGAATCGCGCGGCGCTCAACTTGTGTGGACCCGCAGGGCACGCAAATGATTATCCGGGGGCTCGGTGTGAGCACCGAGCGCGGATGCACCATCTTGATGAACTGCTTGATCATGTTTTCGGTGATCACGAAGTCCGCGATCACGCCGTCCTTCATCGGACGGATGGCTTCGATGTTGCCTGGCACCTTGCCGAGCATGGCCTTGGCCTCACGACCCACGGCCTGGATCACTTTCTTGCCATGCGGTCCGCCTTCATGGCGGATGGCAACCACGGAAGGTTCGTCGAGGACAATGCCCTTGTCACGGGCGAAGATCAGGGTGTTGGCGGTGCCCAGATCGATGGCGAGGTCGGTGGAGAAGTACCGACGGAAAGCTCCGAACATTCAAGAATCCTCTCAGGCACGGCAAGCACATCGGCGTGTCGTCGCCAGGAAATACGGGGTGGATATTGGCCTTTTTCACACAATGACCAACAGCGCGGAGGGTATTGCGGCGAAGCTGGAATAATACCGCATCACCTGTGAATAACTTCTGTCAAAACTGCTCTGAACTGGGGTTTACACACGGTTTCTTTGCAGATAGCGCACCCGGCAGTTGTCATCAATTGTTTCAAACATCCATCAAACGCTCAGCAAGAGTCAAACAACGCTGTCAATACGCTGAAGCAAGGGTCTCGCACCTGACCTGACGCGGCCTCGCGATTGCCGGTTTGTCCGAGGTGCCATAGCGGCCTTGGACGGCGAGCCTTCAGGCCTCGCGCGCAAAGGCAGGATAATAGACAGCTTCCCCTGCACGCATCCGCCGTCTGGTCATTGCCCTTGCAACATGACCTCCCGATGCCAGGGTCGACTTCCCTCACAGATTTCTATGGCACTGACACACGAAGACATTGCCCGCATTGCCAATCTGGCGCGGCTGGAACTCAACGAAACAGAGAGTGAGCGCATGCTCACGGGACTCAATCAGTTCTTCGAAGTGGTCGAGCAGATCTCCGCCGTGGACACCTCGGGTGTGACGCCGCTGGCGCATCCCGTGGCGACCATTCAGGACATCCAGCTGCGCCTGCGTGACGACGTGGTGAGCGAGCCCAACAACCGCGAAGCCAATCAGAAGAGCGCACCAGCCGTGGAGAACGGCTACTTCCTCGTGCCCAAGGTGATCGAATAACGCCGCGCGCGCCACCGCCTGAACCCCTTCAGATTCCGGCGCGACGCGGCAGACCGCTCACAAGCACAGCAACAAACAGCGCCCTGCCCGTCCGCCACTCACCCGAACGAGATTCTCAAGCATGAGTACATCCACCACTGATCTGCACGATCTGAGCCTCGCGCAACTGGCCGCCAAGCTCAAGGCCCGCGAGGTTTCCTCCGTCGAGGCCGCGCAGCATTTCCTCGCTCGTGCCAAGGCACAGAGCGATCTGGGCACATTCGTCCACATCAACGAAGACGTCACCCTCGCCCAGGCCAAGGCCGCCGATGCCGCAATTGCCGCCTGCAGCGCCGCCAAGCTCGCGGGTGTGCCGATTGCGCACAAGGACCTGTTCGTCACCAAGGAATTCCCGACGACAGCTGGCTCCAAGATGCTGACCGGCTACCAGTCGCCTTTCGACGCGACCATGGTCACCAAGCTCGCTGAAGCAGGCTGCGTGACGCTGGGCAAGCTCAACATGGACGAGTTCGCGATGGGCTCGGCCAATGAAAACTCCGCCATCGGCAAGGTGCTGAACCCCTGGGACAAGACCCGCGTTCCCGGCGGCTCCTCGGGCGGCTCGGCCGCTGCGATTGCTGCGCGCCTCGCACCCGGTGCCACCGGCACCGACACCGGCGGATCGATCCGTCAACCCGCATCGTTCTGCGGCATCACCGGCATCAAGCCGACGTACGGCCGCGCCAGCCGCTACGGCATGATCGCGTTCGCATCCAGCCTCGACCAGGCAGGCCCGATGGCCAAGACCGCCGAAGACTGCGCGCTGATGCTCTCCGCCATGTGCGGGCCGGACCCAGATCGCGATTCCACCAGCCTTGACACGCCCGCCGAAGACTTCACGCAGAAGCTGAACGATTCGATTGAGGGCCTGCGCATCGGCATCCCCAAGGAATTCTTCGGCGACGGCCTGTCTGCCGACGTGCGCGCAGCTATCGACGGTGCATTGAAGGAATACGAAAAGCTCGGCGCAAAATTAGTGCCCATCACGCTGCCACGCACCGAGCTGTCGATCCCCGTGTACTACATCATCGCGCCAGCCGAAGCCTCTTCGAATCTGAGCCGCTTTGACGGCGTGAAGTTCGGCCACCGCGCCAAGGACTACACCGACCTGCTCGACATGTACAAGAAGACCCGCGCCGAAGGCTTTGGCGACGAGGTCAAGCGCCGCATCATGATCGGCGCCTACGTGCTGAGCCACGGCTACTACGACGCCTACTACCTGCAAGCCCAGAAGATCCGCCGCATGATCGCCGACGACTTCCAGGCCGCGTTCAAAGAATGCGATGTCATCGCCGGCCCCACCGCACCGACCGTTGCATGGGCCCTTGGCGGCAAGAGCGACCCGCTCGCCGCCTATCTCGCCGACATCTACACCCTGCCAGCCTCGCTCGCAGGCCTGCCCGGCATGAGCGTGCCCGCCGGTTTCGGTGAAGGCGGCATGCCCGTGGGCCTGCAGCTCATCGGCAATTACTTCGGCGAAGCGCGCTTGCTGAATGCGGCGCACAAGCTGCAGCAGGCCACGGATTTCCATCTGCGCCAGCCTGCCACCGCCGCAAAGTAAATCAGCAGGAAGGACCACAAGAACATGACCGAAAAAACCATCAAGCTGATCAACGGCTACGAAGTGGTGATTGGCTTTGAAACCCACTCCCAGCTCGCCGCGCAGTCCAAGATCTTCAGCCGCGCCAGCACAGCCTTCGGCGCCGAGCCCAACACGCAGGCCTGCCCGGTCGATCTGGCGCTGCCTGGCACGCTGCCGGTGATGAACAAGAAGGCCGTGGAATGTGCGATCAAGCTGGGCCTGGCGCTCGGCTCGCACATCGCGCCCGTGAGCATCTTTGCGCGCAAGAACTATTTCTACCCCGATCTGCCCAAGGGCTACCAGATCAGCCAGTTCGAGATCCCCGTCGTGCAAGGCGGCGAGGTGAGCTTCTTCGTCGGCGACGAAAAGCGCACCGTGCGCCTGGTGCGCGCCCACCTGGAAGAAGATGCGGGCAAATCCGTGCACGATGAGTTCATCGGCCAATCCGGCATCGACCTGAACCGCGCCGGAACGCCGCTGCTCGAAATCGTGACCGAGCCCGACATGAGCAGCACCGAAGAAGCGGTTGCATACGCGAAAGAGCTGCACAAGATCGTCACCTGGATCGGCATCTGCGACGGCAACATGCAGGAAGGCTCGTTCCGCTGCGATGCGAACGTCTCGGTGCGCAAGCCCGGCCAGCCGCTGGGTACGCGCCGCGAGATCAAGAACCTGAACTCGTTCAAGAACATGCAGATCGCGATCGACTACGAGATCCGCTGGCAGATCGAAGAAATCGAAGACGGCCGCAAGATCCAGCAGGCCACCGTGCTCTTCAACCCCGACACCGGCGAAACCCGCGCCATGCGCACCAAGGAAGACAGCGCCGACTACCGCTACTTCCCCGACCCGGATCTGCCGCCGCTGCACGTGGCCACCGATTGGATCGAGCGCGTGAAGGCCGACATGCCCGAGCTGCCCCGCCACCGTGCAGCACGTTTCGTCGAGCAATACAGCCTGCCCGAATACGATGCCACCACACTCACGCAGAGCCAGGGCATGGCCGACTATTTCGAAGCCGCCGCCAAGGTCTGCGAACAACCCAAGCTCGCCTCGAACTGGGTCATGGGTGAAATCTCGCGCCGCCTGAACATCGAGGAAATCGCCGTCGAGCAGTCCAAGGTGAGCGCCGAACAACTGGGCGCGCTGATCAAGCGCATCCAAGACGGCACCATCAGCAACAACGCAGCCAAGCAGGTCTTCGAAGCGCTGTGGACCGGTGAAGGCTCGGACGTCGATGCAGTGATCGAGGCCAAAGGCCTCAAGCAGATGAATGACACTGGCGCGCTGGAAAAGATCATCGACGAAGTGATCGCCGCCAACCCCGTCAACGTGGAGCAATACCGCGCCGGCAAGGACAAGGCGTTCAACGCGCTCGTCGGTCAGGTGATGAAGGCGTCCAAGGGCAAGGCCAATCCGGGACAGGTGAACGATTTGCTGAAGGCGAAGCTGGTTTAACCGCTGGCTGAGATCTGATGTGATTCAAGCCTCCCTCGGGAGGCTTTTCTTCATCTTTCACGCAGTTTGATCGCTTCGCAGTCGCGCTTTTTTTCGGCCAGCAGACAAATCATCCGTTCGTCATCCACACCCACATAGCCGATGGATGACTCCGTGCCGGTAGCCCCATCGGGATAGGTCACGAGAACCCGGCCCCTGTTCTGCGGATCGGGGCGCACGAGCATGGCCATGTCTTCGGCGACTTTGAACTCCAGAATCAGCGAGCCGGATGCGGACGGGTTCAGATCCGGCGGAATGAAAAGCGATCTGGCGCGCAGGTGCAGAGTGTTTTTCGCCAGGTCGTCATCGACGGCGATCACTGGAAACCAGATCCGTGACACGCGCACGTTCGGGGTAGTGACGGCATTCTTGCTGGAGCGAAAAGTGAACGTCGTTCGATGGGAAAGCAACTCCTGCCCATGGACCAACGCGTGACCGCTGGTGTACTTGAACGAGGTCTCGAGAGACACCAGCTTCCACCCGCAACTGCCACCGGCATCGATGGCGAAGCGGGCCTTGTAGGCGTCGCTTTCGGGTTCTCTGACGAGGTCGATCTTCTCGAAGTTCAAAGCGCGCATCATCGTTGTGCCGCTCTGCGACTGGCCGCCCACGCCGTAGCTTCTGGACTCCTTGCATTGCTCCGATTCGTATTGCAGCGTGACGGGCTGGGGAGTGACGCCGTTTCCGGCCTTGACGATCAAGGTCAGCCAGCGGGCATTCACCGCCGGGCTTTGCGTGCGATCGGCTTTGTGCTCCTGTTCCGACGCGACGGTGCAGCCGGCCAACAGGGCGCCCATCATCATCAGGAGAAAAGCGGATTTTTTCTTCATACGTGATCGCTGCGGATGAATGAGAGAAAAGCTTACCCGAAAGCCGCCACCTGGTTGCGCCCCGCGCGTTTGGCTTCGTACATGGCCTTGTCGGCCAGCGGTTGAATCTGGTGAATAGTGGCGACAGCGGTGTCGCCTGCGCTTGACCAGGTGAGGCCGATGCTGGCGGTCACATGCAGTGAATGGCCGTCGAAATGCATTTCCTGCGCTTCGATGCTGGCACGGATACGCTCGGCCACTGCATTGCAACCATCCAGCGTGGGGTCTGTCAGGAAGATGGAGAACTCTTCGCCTCCGACGCGGCCGAGCTGATCGCTTTCGCGCAGACAGCCTCGCAGGATCTGGGCGACCTGCACCAGCACGCCGTCGCCTGTGGCGTGGCCGTAGTTGTCGTTGACATACTTGAAATGGTCCAGATCGACGAACAACACGGCATAGTTCAATTGGTGGCGACGGCACAGGGCCAGTTGCCGGTTGCACTGCTCGTAGAACGCGGCGGCGTTCAGCGTGCTGGTCAGACCGTCGTGCGTGGACAGCCACAGGAGGCGCTCGTTGTAGTAGGCCATGCGGTTGAAGAAATGGTCGAACCGCGAGACATAGATGTGACCGAGCACGGCGCTGGCCGCAGAGGTGAACCAGACGGTGAGCACCGCGTTCGGGAAGGCTGTCAGATCAACGCGAGAAAGCAGGAAATGCGATGAGGCGATGGCCACAGCAAAGGCCACCCAGCCCCACACCCGGCCTGTCATCATGAACACGCCAACGATCAACAGCATCGACCACATCGGCAGCAGCGGGTCGGGTGGCAAGGCCATTCCGGCAGTGCAAAGGGTCAGCCAGAACAAGGTAGCCGTCAGCAGGCTGCCGAGTTGAATGCGCCGAGGATGGGCCCTGAGCCACCGCCACAGCAGCAGATTGGCGACGATGGCGCAGCCCCAGCAGATGACGACGAAGGCCAGAAAGTCCGCCCCCGCCGAGGTGACGCAGAACACTGCGATGAGCGCAAGATTGAACACCACCGCGCTGAGTGCGATGGAGATCAGAAAGCGATGCTGGAAGGCCAGCAAGCTCTCATCTTCGGCATGGACGGGGTCGCCATAGAGGAATCGCTGCAGGGCTGCTCGGGATGCGCTGGGCATGGACGGTTGCGGTGGACCTGAGAAGTTGGCGGTTTGTGTTTGCGCCAGGTCCCTCTGCTTGCCGGTGTGTCCCGGCTGTGTGCTGGCCCGACGATTGGATCAGAAAGTCGCGTCTTGTTTAAATATGTATCAAAATAATACCCGATTCATTGATAGCGATCACCTACTATCAAAACACATCAACGTTGCCCACTGCGAGATTCGCCCCGCCATAATGCGTCCATGTCCGTGATCACCTATCAAATCTCTGAAGACGATTACGCCACCGCACAGCGGCTCTACGCGCAATGCGGCAATGGTGCGAGCCGCTACGCGAAGTACGCGCTGGTGGTCATCGGCGGGTTGCTGTTCGTCATGGGCCTGTATCTGAAGCATTGGGGGCTGATGCTGGGCAGCATCGTCTATGCGGCGATGCCGTGGTGGATCGGCCGCTTGCTTGGCGAGCCACTGGCGCGGCGCCAGTACCGGCGCTACCCGGCCATGCATGCGCAGCAGACGCTGTCGCTGCTGGACGACGAGAGCGGCGTGCGGCTCACCTCGAGCCTCGGCGAATCCCGTGTGACGTGGAATCTGATCATCCATTGGGGCGAGAACGACCGCTATGTGCTGCTGTTCCTGCAGCCGCGCATGTATTTCATTGTGCCCAAGCGCGCCGATCCAGAGCAGCAGGTGATCCCCCGCCTGCATGCACTCCTACGCAAACATGTGGGCGAGCCACGGCATTCAACGAACACGCAGCGCTGAACAACGGGCTGCGGCAAAGGAACTCTCGAGAGAGACCACGCCGAGCAGGAAGAAGGAAGTGCTGCCGCTACACACGCAGCAGCACCGCAATCCGAATCGCCGATCCACCCAAGGACGCCCAATGCGCCTCCAGCTGGACTTGGTTGCCCGTATGTGGGAGATACGCAACCAGTTAAAGACAATTCAATTTGAAAATTGATTGTACAAAACTATTTATAGACTCCGTATCTCCAGCGGTTGCGTTAAGCATTGTTTGTAATGTGAGCGTCGCACGCAGGGAATGAGATCAAGCGATTGACTCAATAACGCCTACCTAGATTTTCCAATTTCATTCATGCGTCAGTCCAAAAACTGCGTGCTATCTTGCGCAGGTCGGGAGCTGCAAGCGGTGTGAGCAATGCGTTTGCGGGTCCGACAAGGACCGTACGGGGCTGCAGCTTTTGGCCACCGATCGATCGCCCACTCAACAAAAATCATTCCAACAACGGAGACACGCGATGAATCCATCCGACCTTCCGCACGCCAGCCCCCGCTCCACCCGCCGCAGAATCCTCAAGTCGTTGGGGGCCGCCGGTGCCGGAGCAGGACTGCTGAGCCCCAGCATGCACGCCTGGGCCACCACCGACTCACCCACGCCCAAGACCATCACCTTGCCGTTCGCCAATGGCGAGCGCGAGATGGTGACTTTTCCTCAGAAGCGCCCGCTGATCCTGCAGACCAGTCGTCCGCCGCAGCTCGAGACGCCGTTCGAGGTGTTCAACGAAGGCCTGCTCACACCGAATGACGCCTTCTTTGTGCGCTACCACTGGAGCGGCATTCCCACCGACATCAAGGCCGAAGACTTCCGCGTGAAGGTCACCGGACTGGTGGACACGCCGCTTGATCTGTCGTTAGCCGCGCTCAAGCAGTTTGGCGAGCCAGTCAGCCTCGTGGCCGCGCACCAGTGCTCGGGCAACAGCCGTGGCTTCTTCGAGCCACGCGCCAATGGCGGCCAGCTCGGCCACGGTGCCATGGGCAATGCCAAGTGGACCGGCGTGCCGCTCAAGCGCGTGCTCGAAAAAGCTGGCGTGAAAAAGGGCGCGGTGCAGGTGAGCTTCAACGGCATGGACAAACCACCCATCGATGGCGGGCCAGATTTCGTGAAGGCGCTGGACATCGATCACGCACTGGATGGAGAGGTCATGCTGGCCTGGTCGATGAACGACAAGGATCTGCCCATGCTCAACGGCTATCCGCTGCGCCTCATCGTGCCCGGCTACTACGGCACTTACTGGGTCAAGCACGTGAACGACATAGAGGTGC
The DNA here is from genome assembly GCF_011305995.1 of Diaphorobacter sp. HDW4A. Lineage (GTDB taxonomy): Bacteria > Pseudomonadota > Gammaproteobacteria > Burkholderiales > Burkholderiaceae_C > Diaphorobacter_A. The sequence goes on from NZ_CP049910.1 coordinate 4,737,150, forward strand.
TGGACAAGGTGTTCGACGGCTTCTGGATGGCGACGGCCTACCGCATTCCGGCCAATCCCTGCGCCTGCACCCCTGCGGGCAAAGGGCCGACCAAGACCGTACCGATCAACCGCTTCAACACGCGGTCGTTCATCACCAGCGTGCAGGACGGCGCCAAACTCAAGGCGGGCAAGGAGATCGTCCTGCGCGGCATTGCCTTCGATGGGGGCCAGGGCATCGCCGAGGTATCGGTGTCCACCGACGGCGGCAAGACCTGGCAGTCGGCCACGCTGGGCGAAGAGCTGAGCAGATATTCGTTCCGCGAATGGAGGACCGCGTTCAAACCGATGAAAAAGGGCTCCTATGAACTCAAAGTACGCGCCGTGAACCGCGCCGGGCAGGGCCAGCCACTCGAAGCACTCTGGAATCCCGCAGGCTACATGCGCAATGTGGTGGAAACCGTTCGCGTGTCAGCGGTGTAAGGGAGCAGGACATCATGACCACATCCAACCGACTGAAGTCCCTGATCCGCACTATCACTGTGCCTATCGCCCTGCTCGCCGCTGTCTGCGGCGCGGCCCACCCAGCCATGGCGCTGGAGATCGACCTGCCCGCCGAAACCGCGCTCTACAAGCAAAGCGATATGCCAGGCTACACCCTGACCTTGCAGAACTGCCTGATGTGCCATTCGGCGCAGTATGCGCAGTACCAGCCGAAGACCTCGCCACGTAGTTACTGGGAAGCAACTGTCAAAAAAATGAAACATCCGTTTGGAGCTCCCTTCCCAGAAACGGACATTCCAGCCATGGTGGACTACCTCACCAAGACCTACGGAGCTGAGAGTTCGACGGCAGCAACCACCAAGTAACCCCCTCCCCCGGGGGGGAGCCAATGGCTCTTGCAAGGCCACCAGAAATCACCCAATGGCCCCGAGCTGCAGGCCGCCAGGCCTGATCTGGTGGTCTTTTCGCTGTAACGGCAGCCGCGCATGTTGCCCGGCTGCCAAGCCTGATTTGGGTGTCCGGCAACCTGAATGACGTTTACGCTTAGTTTTTGCTGAAACCTCGCCTATATTTCCGAGTTGATGAAAAAGTGGTGAGTATTTGCGAGTTTCCGTTTGCCAACGGAATTTCCGCGTCAATCAAAAAATTACAAAAACAATTGACACCGATTGATCAATAGTAGAATTAAAACTAACATCTGTTGCATCGATACTGTGGATGCCACTTTCTCATCTCCAGTTCGCCAAACTTCCTTGCAACGGAAAGCCATTCATGAGTCAGCCAACTCCACTCAAGCCAGTCACCGGGGGGAAAAAGACCGCCCGTGCTGCCTCAGTGCCCGCTGCGGTGGCCAATGAGGGGACGGCGGAGCTCATGCACAGAACCATGGATTGCCTTCCACATCTGATCTGGGTGGCGGGCCACGCGGACCGGCCCGGTTGGGGCAACGCCGCTTGGCGCAATTACACCGGGGACAACACGTCCAATTGGTTGGACGCAGTGCATCCCGAAAGTGCCGCACGTCTGGCGAGTCTCTGGACCGAGATGCTCAAAACGCAGGTTGGTTTTCAGGAAGAACTGCGCATGCGGGCGGTCGATGGCAGTTTTCGCTGGTTTCTGGTATCCGCACTGCATCATGAAGCTCAGCAACACTGGTACCTGAGCGCCACCGACATCCATGAGCGCGTGCTCGCGCGACAAGCACTGGTGCGCAATCTCGGCATGCAGGAGAAGATGCTGGACGCGAGCGTCGACTGCATCAAGATCGTCAATCCCGACGGCACGCTCGCCCATATGAACCTCTCGGGCTGCAAGGCGCTGGGTGTGTCACCCGACTCCGGCTTTGGCATGAAATGGTTGGAGCTGCTGCCGCCCGAGATTCACGCAGCGGGTCTGCGCGCTTTCCGACAGGCGCTGCGTGGCGGCAATGCGCGCTTTTCCGGCAAGAGCGTGGTGCCCGGAAAGCAGCCGCAGTTCTGGGACAACATTCTCACGCCGGTGCTTGACGACAACGGCAAGACCATGAGCATCCTGTGCGTCTCGCGTGACGTGACGCTGCAGCAGCTCGCCGAAGAGCGACTGCGCAAGGCCAACGAGGTTGATGAACTGACCGAACTGCCCAATCGCCGCGCTTTCCAGGAGGCGCTGCGTCCAGCCCTGCTGCGCGCGCGCGAAAAAGGCAGTGGTGCCTTGTTGATGCTGGTCGATCTTGATCACTTCAAGCACCTCAACGACACGCTGGGTCACGCGGCGGGGGACCACCTGCTGCAGGTCATGGCGCGGCGCATTCAAGGTTGCTTGCCCGATTCCGCCTTCGTGGCGCGCATCGGCGGCGATGAGTTCGCCATCGTCTTGCAGGACGTAAAGGATGACGACGCCGTGATGCGCATCGCCCACCGCGTCATGTTGCAACTCGACCCTCCGATCAACTACGCCAGCAAGCGCATCAACGGCAGCATGAGCATCGGCTGCGCGCTGTACCCGCGCGACGCGCGCGACCCCATGGTGCTGATGAGCAATGCCGACGCCGCCCTCAACGACATCAAGGTCAATGGCCGCGGCGGCGTGCGTATCTTCAACGCCGAGATCATGCGCCCGCTCGAAGATGAGGCCGTGCAGATGGACCAGGCCCGCCGCATCCTGCGCGACGGCACGGTGCGTGCGTACTACCAGCCCAAGGTACGCTTGCTGGACCGCAAGCTGGTAGGCCTCGAAGCGCTGCTGCGCTCGCAAGACGTCGAGCATGGCGGACTGCAGATGCCCGGCACCGTGCAGGCGGCCTTCCTCAACTACGACTTGGCGACCCGCATTGCCGACGCGCTGCGCGCCAAGGTAATGGCCGACATCCTGAACTGGCAGCACGCTGGTCTGACGCTGGTGCCGGTATCACTCAACGCCGCCCCGGTAGAGTTCATGCGTGACAACTTTGCCGAGCGACTGCTCAAGCAGATCGAGAAAGCGGGTGTGGACCCAACGCTGATAGAGCTCGAAGTGACCGAGCAGACGCTCGATGATCGCGGCTCGGCCTTTGTGACGCGCGCGCTTTTGCAGCTCAAGCAAGCGGGCATACGCGTGGCGCTCGACGATTTCGGCACAGGTCATTCATCACTCACCCGACTGAGAAACTTCCCTGTGGACTGCCTCAAGATCGACTCCAATCTGGTGGGCAATTTCGGCAGCGATCCTGCCATCACTGCCGTGGTCAATGCCATCGGTCACATCGGCGCAGACCTGTCGCTGGAACTCGTGGCCGAGGGCATAGAAACGGAAAAACAATGCCAGTCGCTGTTGGCTGCGGGATTCGAAATCGGTCAGGGCCATCTGTTCAGCCGCGCGGTCAATGCCGATGCGATCACAGCGCTCCTGACATCGGAGCAGGCCCTCTGGGCGCCCGTGCGAGCCTCTGCCGCCGCCTGATGCGAGCGGCCAGCAACTCCTGAGTCAACAGAATCAGCGTGAAGTCGGTGCGGGCCTGGTAACAGATGCGCCGCCCGCAGGCGCTGCCACGCTGCCCAAAGCGGCATTGCCGGCGGCCGCGCGCTCGGCCGCCCACAGCTCCTTGAGCTGCACCAGCTCGGTGTCGAAACGTTGTTGCACCTTGCGCTTTTCGTCCTGCTGCGTGGCGATGTAGCGCTGCTGCTCGGCGATGTCCTCTTCGTTGTCCGTAATGCGCCGCTGCACCTTGGAAGGGGCCTTCTTGGGATCATTCTGGTAGAACTCGAGCTCGGTGTTGATCGCCGCGCGGTCAGAGCGCAGCTGCTCGATGCGCTTGTAGGCGATCTGGATCAAGTCGTTAAACACCGCAAGCGCCGTAACGCGTTCGGCATTGTGCGTGGCTTCATCAGGGTAACGCGTGATCAGTGCGCGCTCGCGACGGCGCTGGTCGGCCACCTTGGACTTCTGCTCTGCATCCGCACGGCGCTGCGCATCCTGCGCGGTGCGCTCGTTCTCGGTCAGCGTGGGGCCGATGCGGCGGCGCTCGGTGCCAGTCTTGTCCAGCACTCGCTGTTCACGGTCGATGCATTCAGGGACAGGACGGTCGGAAGTGATGCGTCGGCCATTTTTGTCAACACAGGAATACACGGCATTCTGCGCGGCCACGGGAGCGACCACACACACAAAGCCGACAATAGCCAGCGCGCCCATGAAAAGTTGACTTGCAGCCGCTTTCAATCCGTCCCCTTCATTGCCTCACATGATGGATGCTCAATGGTCTCCGACGCCGTACCGCACGCGATAGGCCAGAACCCGCTCGTGATGTGCCTTCATTTCGTCGCCACCACCACTTGCCGACAGATACTGCAATAAGTCTGCCAACTTTGCGATAGTACAGACCTGCATTCCCAACTCGCCTCGCACGTACTGCACGGCACTATGGTCCACGTCGCGGCCATTCTCTGTGGCTTTTTCCTGGCGGTCCAGTGCAATCGCGATAGCGTGTGGAGTAGCGCCCGCAGCGTTGATCAGCGCGATCGACTCTCGCGCGGCGGTTCCAGCCGACATCACGTCGTCGACGATCAGCACGCGGCCCTTGAGCGGCGCGCCCACAAGGGTGCCGCCCTCGCCATGATCCTTGGCTTCCTTGCGGTTGTAGGCAAACGGCACGTTGCGGCCCTGGCGAGCCAGCTCGACGGCCACCGTGGCCGCCAGCGGGATGCCCTTGTAGGCGGGGCCAAAGACCATGTCGAACTCCATGCCACTGGCCAGAATGGCTTTTGCATAGAATTCGGCGAGACGGCCCATTTTTGCGCCATCATCGAACAGCCCCGCATTGAAGAAGTAGGGGCTCATCCGCCCGGCCTTGGTTTTGAATTCTCCAAAGCGCAAAACGCCGGATTCCACTGCAAATTGCACGAAATCCAGCGCCAGCCGGGTCTGTTCTGCCGTTTGATCGCTCTTGCTCACCATGAATTCTTCCTTGTTCAAATTAACCAGTCTCAACCTCAACGGCATTCGCTCCGCCGCGTCCAAGGGCGTGGTGGAGTGGCTGGAGGAAACTCGTCCGGATTGTATTTGCGTACAGGAAATCAAGGCTCAGGCCGCTGATATTGCCGACAAGTTCGAGTCGATTGGCGAGCTCAAGGGCCATTTCCACTTCGCCGAGAAGAAGGGCTACTCGGGCGTCGGTGTCTACACCCGCCACGAGCCCAGCGACGTCGTGATCGGCTACGGCTCGGGCGAATTCGACGCCGAGGGCCGCTTCGTCGAAACCCGCTTCGACACGCCCAGGCGCAAGTTCTCGATCATCAGCGCGTATTTCCCGAGCGGCTCCTCAGGCGATCTGCGTCAGCAGGCCAAATTCCGCTTTCTGGCCGAATTCCACCTGACGCTGATGAAGCTGAAGGCCGAGCGCGAGTTCATTCTCTGTGGCGACGTGAACATCGCCCACCAGCAGATCGACCTGAAAAACTGGCGCAGCAACCAGAAAAACAGTGGCTTCTTGCCAGAGGAGCGTGAGTGGATGACAAAGTTGTTGCACACAACTGACCCAACCGGTGGTCTGGTGGACGTGTATCGTCAGCTTCAGCCCGACACCACTGACAGTTGTTATACATGGTGGAGCAATCGCGGCCAGGCCTACGCGAACAACGTGGGCTGGCGCCTGGACTACCACCTGGCCACCCCGGCCATCGCGGCGCTCGCGCGGACCGAAGAAATCTACAAGGCGAAAAAATTCTCCGATCACGCGCCGATCACCATCGGCTACGAAATGAAGGTCTGAAAGGAAACGCCCCCCTGAGCCGCTTCGCGTCTTCCCCCCGCTCTCGAAACGCGTTGCATTTCGGGCAGGGGGACACCGCCAGCGCGGCGGGGCGGCCCTTGCGCGGCGGTTGCTGGCCTGGACCATGCTCATTCGAGTACCTGAGGTCATTGCATACGCTGCCGGAAACCAATCAAGAGCGATAATGGATGAGATAAATTCTCATCCTCAAATGACTCAACTTCCCCGCGCCCGCCTTTCGCGCCGTGGCCTGCTGGGGCTGGGCTCGGCGTCCCTGCTGCTCAGCGCCTGCGCCGCTCCCGACATGAACACATCCGCCGCCTCCGCCCCCAACGCCCTGCGCGACGCGCCGCCCGTGCAGATTCCGGGCAGCCGCCAGCTCGACATGCGCGATGCGGCCAGCGGGCGGGTCTGGCGGGTCTTCGTCCAGGTGCCCGATGCGCCAGCGCCTGCGGGCGGCTATCCGGTGCTGTATCTCCTGGACGCCAATGCGAGCTTCGTGACGGCGGCGCAACTCGCGCGCAACACCGGCAACCGCCCGGCGGGGCTGCGCAAAGACCCGTTGATGGTGGTCGGCATTGGCTATCCGATCGACGGCTCCATGGACCAGATCGCCCGCAAGCGTGACTACACGCCGCCCCCGGTCATGGAAGAGGGCTCGGGCGGCGCAGAGGTGTTTCTCGATTTCATCGAATGCCAGCTGCAACCGGCGCTGCGTTCCGCCTGGACCATCGACCCCGCACGGCAGACGCTGTTCGGCCATTCGCTCGGCGGCCTGCTCGCCATTCATGCGCTGACCACCCGCAACCAGCTGTTCTCGCGCTACGCGGCGGCCAGTCCGTCGCTCTGGTGGAACGGCGCGCAGGCGCTGGGCACCGCAGAAAAGTGGATCGCGAGCGGCGCACCCACCACTCAACCAAACATCATCGTGCAACTGCGCGTCGGCTCGCGCGAGCGCACCAAACGCAAGGAAAGCGATCCCGCGCGTGCAGCCAAAGCTGCCGAGCGGCGCATGAACGAGCATGTGGAAACACTGGCCGAGCGCCTGTCCGCGCTGCAGCGCCCGCAACTCGAGGTCGACAGCCAGGAGCTGTCTGGCCTCGACCACGGCAGCACGCTCGCGCCCGCCCTGATCGACGCCATCGCCCTCGCTCAGCGCGAAGCCATGTAGCGCTCTGCCGCCTGCCAGCCGAGGTCGGCCAGCGGGCCCGCCTTGCGCCCGGTCTCCACCGCATCGTCGGCCGTCGCATTGCCGTCGGCCGCGCGCTGAGCGATGCCATGCAGGATGGCGGCCATGCGAAACAGGTTGTAGGCGATGTAAAAATCCCAGTGCCCCGCCGCATCGCGGCCGGTGGCGTCGCCGTACCACTTCACGTACTGCTCTTCCGACGGGATGCCGAGCTTGGCAAGATCCAGCCCGCCAATGCCGCGCCACAGGTCGTGCGGAATGCGCCAGCCCATGCACTGGTACGACAGATCGGCCAGCGGATGGCCCAGTGTCGACAGCTCCCAGTCAAGCACGCCGATCACGCGTGCCTCGGTGGGGTGGAAGATCAGGTTGTCGAGCCGGTAGTCGCCGTGCACCAGCGTGGTCTCGTCGCCTGCGGGCAGATTCTCGGGCAGCCAGTCCATGAGCTTGTGCATGGACTCGCTCACCGGCAGCGTCGATTCCTTGCACTGCCTCGTCCAGCGCGCGATCTGACGGCCGATGTAGTTACCTTCCTTGCCGTAGTCGGCAAGGCCCACCGCCTTGTAATCGACCGCGTGCAGACCAGCGATCACGCGGTTCATCTCGCGGTAGATCGCCAAACGCCCGGCGTTGCTCATGCCGGGCAACGACTGGTCCATGAACACGCGACCGTCCAGAAACTCCATCACGTAGAACGGCGTGCCGATCAGGTCCGTGTCCTCGCAATAGTCGAGCATGCGCGGCACCGGCACGCCGGTATCGGCCAGCGCCTTCATCACGCGGAATTCGCGGTCGATGGCGTGCGCCGAGGCGATCAGCGCTCCCGGCGGCTTTTTGCGCAGCACGTAGTGGCGGCCATTGCCTGCGTCGATGCGGAAGGTCGGATTCGACTGCCCACCCGCAAGCACGCGCACCTCAAGCGGATGCTGTGCATCGGCAAGCCCCTTGCCTTGCAGATACGCCCAAAGCGCTTCGGCAGGAAGCGTGGTGTTGGTGTTTTTTTCGCTCATAGTCCGCTCACCAAATGTGCACCGTCCACTGCAACGGCGGAGCCCGACATTGCCGCTCCCGCGTCAGATGCAAGCAGCAACAGCGGCCCATCTAGATCGCTCAGCTCGCTGAAACGGCGGCTTGGAATGCGCATGCGCAGCTTCTCGCCCTGCTCGCTCGTCAAAAAGTCGCGGTTCAGATCGGTGATCACATAGCCCGGCAGCAGCGCATTCACGCGGATACGAAAGCGCGCGAGTTCCAGCGCCATCGCCTTGGTCGCCTGAATCACACCGGCCTTGGAGATCGCATAAGGCGCCACGCCGCCGCCCACGCGCTCGCCGAGGATCGAAGCCACGTTGACGATGGCACCGCCCTTCTTCGCGGCCACCATGCGACGTGCGGCCTCGGTTGCGACCAGCCAATTGCCCTTGAGATTGGTATCGATCACGCTGTCGAAATCTTCCTCGGTCTGATCGAGCAGCGCGCGCGTCACGGTCACGCCCGCGTTGTTGACGATCACGTCGGGAACGGCCCATTCACCAATCGCATCGAAGCAGCTTTTCACGCTCGCGCCATTGCTCACGTCAAGCGAAAACGCACGCGCTTCGCCGCCGCTTTTCACGATGCCGTCGACCACCGACTGCAGCTTGTCCGCACGCCGCGCGGCCACTGCCACCTTCGCGCCGTTGGCCGCCAGCATCTGCGCGAAATGCGTGCCGAGACCGCTCGACGCGCCGGTCACCAGCACGAGCTTGTCCTTGAGGCTGAACTTGTCCGTCGTGCTCATGCGTGTGCCTCCGCAGCCGCTTTTTCGGCCATGTGCACCAGCTTGCGCGCCATGCTCCAGCGGTGCACTTCGCTCGGGCCGTCATAGATGCGGAAGGCGCGCATGTCACTGAAGATGCGCATCACCGGCGTCTCACCTGTCACGCCCATGCCGCCGAGCATCTGCACGCAGCGGTCCACCACGCGCCATTCGGCTTCGGAGCAGATCACCTTGGCGCGGCTCGATTCGTAGTTGCCCTTTTCACCCTGATCGAGCAGCCATGCCGTGTGCCAGATGTTCATGCGCGCGGAGTGCAGATCCATGTCGTTGTCGGCCAGCATGAAGCCCACGCCTTCGTGCTCGGCCAGCGGCTTGCCGAAGGCCTGGCGCTTGCGCGTGTATTCGAGCGCGACCTCGTGTGCGCGGCGCGCCTGGCCAAGCCAGCGCATGCAGTGCGTGAGCCGCGCGGGTGCCAGTCGCACCTGCGCGTAACGAAAGCCCTTGCCGATCTCGCCGAGCACGTCGGCCTCGGGCACACGCAGATTGTCGAAACGCAGCACGCCGTGGCCGCCGGTGAAGCACGAGTCCATCGCGTCCATGCTGCGCTCCAGCACGATTTCGGGGCGGTCCATGTCGGAGAGGAACATCGTCGCCGAGCCGTCCTCCATGCGCGCCATGATGATCACATAGTCCGCGCCCTCGGCGCCGGTGATGAACCACTTCGTGCCGTTGATCACATAGTCGCTGCCATCCTTGACCGCCGTGGTCGCGAGCATCGACGGATCGGCACCTGCCCCCGGCGACGGCTCGGTCATCGCAAAGCACGAGCGCAGCTTGCCTTCGACCTGCGGGCGCAGCCAACGCTCTTTCTGTGCGTGCGTGGCGACTTCTTCCATCAGGTGGATGTTGCCTTCGTCCGGTGCATGAATGTTCATCGCCGTCGGGCCGAGCCAGGAGTAACCTGCCTCCTCGAACACCACCGCCTTCTCGACGTGTGTAAGTCCCATGCCGCCCAGTTCTTTCGACGCATGTGGCGTCAGCAGCCCGGCGTCGCGCGCAAGGCCCACCAGCTCGCGGCGCAGCTCCTCGCTCGGACCATGCGTGGACTGGCGCGGATCGCGCTCCAGCGGAATCACCTGCTCGGCAATAAAGCGCCGCGTTCTGTCACGCAGCACGCGCAACTCGGGGGAAAGCGAAAAGTCCATGAATTCTCCTCGGGGAAACAGTGGGCCGGCATCCTGAGCCGTTCTTCACGACAACACAGATTGTTCAACAATATTGAAACACACCCACCGATGACTCACTATCCTGTTGGCGACAACCCGGCGCATCGGACAAGACCTCCAACGCCGGGTTCTGGCATATTCCCTACCCATTACGGGCTGCCGACTCAGGCATCGCCCGGTCCACCTCATTCGGCACAAGCATCCCATGGCGCGCACCCAGACCGAGCAAGCAGACGAGCAGACAACACAACAGGAAGGCCGCAGTGACAGTGCCTCTGGCAGTGTCTTCTACGGCATCATGAAAGGGCTCGAAAACCAGTCGTTCGTGCCCGGCCAGCGGCTCGTGGAAGTGGATCTCGCCGCGCAATACGGCGTGAGCCGCAACTCGGTGCGCGAGGCCCTGCAGCGCCTCTGCGCAGAAGGCGTGATCGAACTCTCGCGCAACAAGGGCGCGGCGATCCGTTCGCTCACACTGAAGCAGACGCTCGAAGTGCTCGACGTGGCCGAACGCATGACCGGCCTGCTCGCGAAAAGCGCCGCACAGGGCATCGCCGACGGCCAGTCGCCCGAGCCCATCACGCAGGCCCTGCGCGAACTCGGTCTCGCCGACCAGGCCAACGACAGCGAAGCCTTTGCGCGCGCACGCCGCAGCCTCTATCGCGCATTCCTCGTCGCGAGTGACAGCCAGGAAATGCGCCGCCTGTTCCCCTCCATCCAGATGCCCATCGTCTACGCTCAGCACCGCCCGGCCACACTGCAAAAAGTGCGCATGCGCGACTACCAGACCATGAGCGAGGCGATCCTCGCGGGCAACGCAGCGGCGGCGGACAAGGCGGGGATGGCGCATGTGCAGAACGTGCGGGCGGCGATTGTTCGCCAGCACGAAGCGCGCACGGGCTAGGTTTTTGTGCTCCCCAGCAATTCCCCCACCGCCTTCTGAAACCTCGGATCCAGCATTGCCGGCACGTTGCAGCGCGACCAGGCCGACGGTGCCGACGAGTCAAGATGGAACACCCGGCCCGGTGCCATCTTCACGCCGTGGGGCAGCAGCGCTTCGGCGAACTGCAGCGAGTCCTCGACGCCCGGAAACTTCACCCACAGATACAGCGTCTGCGCGTTGCGCGCGAAGACCTCGCAGCCTTGCGCGTCGAGCCACTGCTGGGCCTGTTCGGTGGCGGCGCCGAGCTTCTGGCGCAGCTTGACAAGGTGGCGTTCGTAGCGGCCCTCGCGCAGCATCACGTCGACCATCCGCTCGCAGTATTCCGAGCCGCTCACGTGGATCAGCGCCTTGAGATCGGCCAGATCGTTGGCGAGCGCGGCGCTGCAGGCGATGTAGCCCACGCGCAGCGCGGCCGAGAATGATTTGGAAAAACTACCCACGTAGATCGTGCGCTCAAGCTGGTCGAGCGTCGACAGGCGCACGGCAGAGGTGGGCTTGAAATCGGCGAACGGGTCGTCCTCGACGATCACCAGATTGTGGCGCTCGGCGAGCTGCAGCAAGCGATAGGCCTTGGGCACGCTGAGGTCCGAGCCCGTGGGGTTATGCGCGAGCGACTGGGTGAAGAACAGGCGCGGGCGCTCGTTGACGAGGATGCGTTCGAGCGCCGCGAGATCGGGGCCGTCGGCCTCGCGCGGCACGCCAATCACGCGCGCTCCCGCAAGCTTGAGTTTGCCGAACAGCAGGTAGTAGCCGGGCTCGTCCACCAGCACAGTCGCACCAGGCGGCACGAAGTAGCGGATCACCAGATCGAGCGCGTCGTTCGCGCCGTGCGTGAGCACCAGCTGGTTCGGTTGCACGGCCAGCTCCAGCACGCCGAGCTTGCGCACCAGACTCTCGCGCAGTGGCGTGTAGCCAAAGCGGTTGCCGTAGCGGAACAGCGAGCCCAGCCCGGTGCGTACCACCTTCTGGTAGTAGCGGTCCATGCGCATGTCGGCCAGCCATTCGATGGGCGGAAAACCATCGCCCACCGCCGCCACCTCGGGCTGGGTGATGAGCTGCTCGCGCGCGAGCCACACGGTGTCCATCGCGCGGCCGAGCTGGCCACTGTCCTCGTCCACTGCGCGGGGCTTGCGCAGTTGCTGCGACACGTAGAAGCCCGATCCCCGGCGCGGCTCGATCATGCCGCGCGAGACCAGCAGGTCGAACGCCGACACCACGGTGTTCTTGGCGTAGCGGTGCAGCTGCGCGAGCTCGCGCAGCGACGGCAGCTTGTCGCCGGGCTGGTAGACGCCGTCGGTGATCTGCTGGCCGATCAGATCCGCCAGTTTGTCCGCAATCGGTGCGGAGCGCCGTGCCTCGCTCATGGGTGTGTGTCTCCGTCCATCGGGTGAATTCTCGCGTCGTAGCGACCCGCCACCCGGGTTTTGCACCGAAATGCTGCACTGCAACGAGACTGTTTGTGCAAACTGTACCTTTTTATAAAGGTACAGTTTCAATACAGTCGGACCAACTGTTTGAAATCGCCCCCTTTTGGGGCGGTGCCTACCCGGACTTTTCACCCATGGCCATCGACTCCCGCCTCCCCAATTTCCGCGCCCTCAACCCCGCCCAACGCTGGGACCATGTGGCCAATGCCTGCAACCTGAGCGCCGAAGAACACGCGCTCATCGCCAACCCCGGCGCGCTGCCGATGACGCTGGCCGACGGCATGATCGAGAACGTGGTCGGCACGTTCGAGCTGCCCATGGGCGTGGCCGGCAACTTCCAGATCAACGGACGCGACGTGCTCGTACCGCTGGCCGTGGAGGAGCCTTCGATCATCGCCGCCGCCTCGTACATGGCCAAGCTAGCCCGTGAAGACGGCGGCTTCCAGACTTCGAGCACCCTGCCGCTGATGCGCGCGCAAGTGCAGATCCTCGGCGTGAACGATCCCTACGGCGCGCGCATTGCGCTGTTCAAGGCACGCGATGAAATCCTCGCGCTCGCCAACAGCCGCGACAAGGTGCTGATCGGTCTTGGCGGCGGTTGCAAGGACATCGAGGTCCATGTGTTCCCGAGCACGCCGCGCGGCCCCATGGTGGTGATGCACCTGATCGTCGACGTGCGCGACGCGATGGGCGCGAACACTGTCAACACCATGGCCGAATCGGTGTCGCCGCTGATCGAGAAGCTCACCGGCGGCTCGGTGCGCCTGCGCATCCTGTCGAACCTGGCCGACCTGCGCCTGGCCCGTGCCCGCGTGCGCGTCACCGCCCAGACGCTGACCACCAAGGAGCGCAGCGGCGAGGAAATCATCGAGGGTATTCTGGACGCCTACACCTTCGCGGCCATCGATCCCTACCGCGCGGCCACGCACAACAAGGGCATCATGAACGGCATCGACCCGGTCATCGTCGCCACCGGCAACGACTGGCGCGCAGTGGAAGCCGGCGCGCACGCCTACGCCTGCCGCAATGGCCACTACACCTCGCTCACCACCTGGGAGAAGGACAACAGCGGCGCGCTGGTTGGCACCATCGAGCTGCCGATGCCCGTGGGCCTCGTGGGCGGCGCGACCAAGACGCACCCGCTGGCGCGTCTGGCCCTCAAGATCATGGACGTGAAGTCGGCGCAGGAGCTTGGCGAGATCGCCGCCGCCGTCGGCCTCGCGCAGAACATGGGCGCTCTGCGCGCTCTTGCCACCGAAGGCATCCAGCGCGGCCACATGGCCCTGCACGCACGCAACATCGCGCTGGTCGCGGGGGCTGTGGGTGAAGAAGTCGAGCAGGTCGCCAAACGCCTGGCCGCCGAGCACGACGTGCGCACCGACCGGGCCCTGGAAGTGCTGGCCGAGCTGCGCGCCAAGAGCTGATCTCCCAGCACGGCTATCCATGAGGTGAGCGCCGGACCCGGCCGGGCAGCGCTCGCCTTTGCGATTCTTTCGCCCATCCTTTCCATCCCCAAAGATCGCGCACGCAAGGCAAAAGCCCGACATACGCGCATCGGGCATCGCCATGCCCGCAGGAGACAAACACATGACACCCAACCCACCGTCCGAGCGCCGCGAGCGCTGGCATCTGGCTGAAGTCTGGGGCGACACGGTCGACCTCAGACACCTCGTCTGGGCCATCCTCATAGGCACCGGCATCAGCGTGGCGGGCTACTTTCTCGCGTCGCGCTGGCTCACATCGTTCGTCGAATCCAAACAGCTCGCGCAAGCCTACGCCATGCTCGCGGGTCTGGCCGGATGCATTCTGGCGGGCGTGATCTGCGCGCGCCTGTTTCCGCCCAAGCGCGAAGTGACCGAGCTCGACATATCCACCGACCCCGTGTGGCGTGCCGAAGTGCTGGCCGAGCTGGAGAAGCAGCCCGGCGGCCTTGGCACCGTGGCCGATCTGCCGCCCGCCGTGGTCAGCGAGCTCAAGGAACTCAAGCTCTATGAGCTGTTCGCCGCGCCCGCTGCCACCACCGCCTCAACCTCTTCATCCTCCTCGTCCAACGGCTCCCGTTCGGCGCACCATTGATCGCATAGCGGAGTACCAACAGATGGATCCCGTCCTCATTGAACAAATCGGCGTTGCCGCCGCCATGGGCCTGATCGGCGCCGTGGTCTTCGCGGCCATTGGTCTCGTCTCGGGCACCGATGAAACCACCACGCTCGCGCCGCTCACGCTGCTGGTCGTGCTGCTGGGCGTGCCGCCCGCAGGCGTCTTCACCTTCTTCCTGGCTGGCGCCGTCGCCAAGCACATGACGCACGCGGTGCCCACCGCGCTGCTCGGCATTCCGGGCGACACGCTCGCCACGCCGCTACTACAAGACGCGGACCTGCTGCGCAAGCTCGGCGTGCCGCACATCGCCCTGCGCAAGATGATCTCCGGCGCCATCATTGCCGCCTTCGTCGCCGTGCCGCTGGCCGTGCTGTTCGCCGTGATGCTCGCGCCGTTCGGCCAGGCCATCACCAAGACTGCGCCGTGGATTTTTCTGTGCGCCGCGCTGCTGATCGCCTACTTCTCCAAGGGCCGCTGGGCCGCCGTCGCGCTGCTGATTCCGTTCGTCGTGGTGATCATCGCGCTGCAAACGCTGACCGCCAAGTACGACACCAAGCTCAGCATCAGTTACTTCCTCGGCATCGCCATCGGCCCGCTGATCGCCGACCTGTTCACCGTGATGTCCCCGCAGGGCCGCGAGCGCATGAAGCGCGACAAGGTGCGCCAGTTCAACCTCGCACCTGACGTGAAGGGCTGGTCGGGCTACTTCCCCAACCCGTTCAAGGTGATCGACAAGACACAGACACGCTGGACGCTGGTCACCGCTGGCATCTCGAGCGCCACCTTCGTGTTCAGCCCGGTCGCGATGACCGTGGTGCTCGGTGAACTGGTCGGCTCGCGCATCAAGCACGCGTATCACCGCCTGACCACCGTGCTCGCCGCGCGCAACGGCGTGACCGAAGCCACCTACATCGCCGAGGCGCTGATCCCGCTGATCGCCTTCGGCCTGCCGCTAAGCCCCGTCGCCGCTGGCCCTGCCGCGCCGCTGTTCAATGCGCCACCGCGCTTCACCGTGGACGCCGCCACCGGCCAGACGCACAACCTGCACAACCTGATGAGCCACTGGGAGTTCCTCGGCTACGGGCTGCTCGCCGTCGCACTGGCCGCGCTCGTGTCGTATCCGTTCGCAATGAACTACGCCCGCCGCGCCGCGATGTTCGTCTCGCGCAAGGTCAGCCACGAAGCCATCATCGCCACCTTCGTCGGCCTGATCATCGTGATCAGCGTCTGGGAAGGCGCGCTGCTCGGCCTGCTGGTGATCCTGACCATGGGCCTCATGGGCGGCCTGCTGTCGCGCAACTTCGGCTTCAACACCGGCGTGCAATTCATGGGCTATTACACGGCCGTATTGAGTGTGCCTGCGCTGATCAAGTTGTTCTGATCCCGCTTTCGTAGTGCCTCAAGGCCGATTCCGCTGATGGCGGTCTCGGCCTTTTTTTCGCCCTGCGGGACACATGTTTTCAATTGACCATTGAGCTTCAATTGCTGTTTCGTATGATGAACAGCCGATTGGGCGACTCCGACATGCAGCCTCATGCCACCACCAAACGACTTTCAACGCGTTCACCAACTGATTGCCCAGGGCAACCCATCGGGCGCGCAACAAACGGCACAGGCGTGGCTGGATGCGCTCGCCGCCGTCACGCAATGGAAGACCATGCGCGAGCGCGCATTCGCCTTCTATCAAGCCTGGTACGCGCTGGCGCTGGCGCGTGAAGCCGCCGGTCAACATGAAGCGGCCAGCGTGGCCGCCAACGAGGCCTACCAACATGACTCGCTAGTGTTCCCGCAGCATGCCGATATGGTGCGCATCGCCATCGCCGCGCGCAACTGGCCCATGGCCGAGAGCATCGCGGACCACTTCGTATCACACCTGGAGCGCCACGGACTCAGCAGCATCGGCGAGGAGATCATCACGCTGATCGAGCCCGTGGAGTCGCAATACGCCCCTCTCCAAATGCTGCTCAACGGCTACGACGAACGCTACAAGGAGCGCTACGGCGAAGGCCCCGAGGGCGACGCGCGCATGGTGGCCGACTACGAGCGCATAGGTATCGACGCCAACGAAATTCTGCTCATCAAGGCTGGCGACGCGGCCGGATATGACGACGAAGATCTGGCCTTGAAACTGTGGCAACAGGTGGACTGGCGTGCCTGCCCACGCGCGCGCAGCTTCGCGCAATACGCCATGCTGTGCCTGCGCAAGGGGCTGCCCGTGCCCGACGGTCGCAACTGTCAGCACTGCGCGATCCCGAGTGGCTCTACAACGCGGGCACCGACATCATCACGCCGCTATACGAAGACTCTTGGTACAAGAACCTGAGCGACTCGCGCGCTCGCCCCTACTGGCAACTCGCCGCCGACATCCTGCAGCAGGGCTACGGCCACTACATCGCATTCGAGGACAAGGGTGAGCGCAACGGCTTCGCAACCGATCCGCATTTCTTCGCCATGCTGTGCAACAACCTTGGCATCGCGCTCGGCAAGCTCGAGCGCGAAGGCGAAGCGTGGCCGATCCACGAACGGGGCTTTCACAGCTCGCCCTTCATCGAGAACGCCTTGAGCGCTGCCAACGGAGCGATCCGCAGTGGCGATGCCCAAGCCGCACAGCGCTGCGCCGCACAACTCCAGACCTTCGTTGAGAAGCATTTCGGGAAGGACGACATCGAATACGGATGCCGCGCGCAATCCTGCGTTCTGGCAGCCGCAGGCCTCAGCGAATCGCCTGACGAGTGGCTGCCCAAGCGCGAAGCGTTTCAGCAAAAGTGGTCCGACAACCGCAAGCATGCACGCTTGTGCAACTCGGACGAGCACCATTTCCCGGAAGACTGGCGGGTGCTCTTCACCAACAACGTCGGCGCGCTCAACGATCAATGGGAAGCCATGAAGCGCATGTTCGAGCGCCATCCGAACGACGCGCGACTGGTGCACCTCATGCTGCGCAATCGCCGCGACCATGGTGGCCGCAGCGCGCGCGAAAGCGGTCTTGCACTGGCCGACAAAGCCCGGCAATTGCTTGAGCCGCAACGCCACACGGACGAGGGTGCGGCGCGCTGGTTCGAGACCCGTTACTCACTGGCCTATCTGCGCTACCGAAGCTGGTTCTATGACGCCGATCTCGTCGGCCAGGACTGGCTGCCGCAAGCGCGCAAGGAGTTCGCGGAATGCCTCGCCGATCGCGCCTCAGACAAGGTCCAGGGCGTGGACGCCATGCTCGACTACGGCATGCTGCTGGTGCGCGAAGACATCGATTCCAATGAAGGCATACGCTGGCTCGGCGAAGTGATCCAGTCGCTCGAACCACAACCACGCGCCCCCGCAAACGAGAACGCGTGGCGACCAGACACCGCCCCCGATCCCGCCCTCGCGCTGGCCTATGTCTATCGCGCACATGCCCTGTGCATGCAGGACAAGAACGACAACGCCATCCCCGACCTCGACGCCGCCGCCGCACTCAATCCCTGGTTTCCTGCCGTGTGGTATTGGAGGGCAACCATCGCATCGGAAGCTGGTGACGCCGACGCAGCCATCCGGTGGGCAACGCGCTTTGTGGAGTTCGACGGAATCAATCCGCCCGACGACGAAGGGCGTGCGACGATGCTGTCCGCGCTGGTTCAACTGCTGCATGCCGCAGGACAGCCCGGGCAGGCACGCGAGCGCTTCAACGAACTGGAGCAGCTCGATGCATCCCACGACGACCTGCCTGAACTGCGTGAGCTCTTCAATCCCGCAGGCAAAAAAGGAAAGTCGCTCTGGTCCAGGGTGAAAGCCTGGTTCGGCTGATCACCCTTGGTGTGTGCTGGCGTTGCTATGCCTCGAACGCGCTGAGCTTCTTGAGCGCCGAGTTGATGTAGCGCTGCTCGGTCGCGGTGAGCGAATCTTCAAGCAGTTGCTCGAACCGCGCGACCTCGGCCTCGGCCTTCTTGAGCAGCGCGCGACCCGCGTCGGTCAGATGCAGCTCCTGCATGCGGCGATCATCCTTGCTGGGCAGGCGCACGACGACCTCGCGCTGCACCAGCCGGTCGATGATGGGCACCACATTGGGCGGCGAGATTTCAAGCGCGAGGCCCAGTTGCCGCTGGTACAACCCGGGGTTGGAGTCGATCAGCACCAACGCCGAAAAGTCGGTGGTGCTGAGTTCCTGCGCGGAAAGACGCGACATCAGCGCCCTGTGCACCTGCACCTTCGCGCGGGTGAGCCGAAATCCAAGAAACCGGGCAAGCCGCGACTGATCGATGTCGGAATGAGATGCTGGCACGTTGCTGTTCAGTGAATGGAAAGGGAGCGTAATGTGAGTTTGAGAATAGCATAGCGACTCTCTAAACCGATCTTTCGCTCTCAGCCCACATCGATCATCGGAATCACGTGGCGCGCGGCCTGCACGCGAGCAAGCCAATGCCCCGCGTCCACCAGCACATGGTCATAAAAATAGCACGCACTCTGCCGCTTGTGCGCATGGGCTTCGTCCGCCACGCGCACAGCGCGGCACCACGAGAACGCCATCGCGATCACGCCGACCAGACGCAGATAGTCCTCGGCCGCACGCGCGGGCAGTTCCGCATCGGCCTGCGCATCTTTCGCCAACGCCGCCGTCGCCTCCATCAGCCGGTCGCACCACTGCGTGAGCGTCTGTCCATAGGCGCGGGCGTTCGGGCAACGCATCGCCAAATTTGCCTCGTGCCGGAACGCGTCGAGCAGCGGCGCGAGCCCATCGCCACCGCCTGCGAGCACCTTGCGCTGCAGCAGGTCGAGCGCCTGAATCTGGTTCGTGCCCTCGTAGATCATCGCGATTCGGCTGTCGCGCACGATCTGCTCGATGCGGTATTCGTGCACATAGCCGTATCCGCCAAACACCTGCAGTGCCTGGCTCGCCAGCTCGAAGCCGCGTTCGGTGAAGAACGACTTGATGACCGGCGTGAGCAGCGCCGCCAGCGCCTGCTGGCCCGCACGCTCGGCCGCGTCGGGCGCGTGTTCGGTCAGATCGAGCACATGCCCGGCCCAGTAACCGAGCGCACGCATGCCCTCGGTCCACACACGCAGATCCATGAGGATGCGGCGCATCGGCGCATGGTGGATGATGGCGTCCGCAGCACCCGTGGCACCTTGCGGCCTTGGCTGTGCGCGCATCTGCTGACGCTCCCGCGCATAGGTGAGTGCAAGCTGGTACGCCATCTCCGCATGCCCCAGCCCCTGCAGACCGACATGCAGCCGCGCCGAATTCATCATGATGAACATGGCGGCCAGA
Source organism: Diaphorobacter sp. HDW4A (assembly GCF_011305995.1). GTDB lineage: Bacteria > Pseudomonadota > Gammaproteobacteria > Burkholderiales > Burkholderiaceae_C > Diaphorobacter_A. Next base: position 4,756,736 of record NZ_CP049910.1, read on the forward strand.
CCCCGGTGCGGCTCGCCGATCAGCCAGCCCTTGGCGCTCTCAAAACGCATCGCGCAGGTCGCGCTGCCCTTGATGCCCATCTTCTTTTCGATGCCGTCGCAAAACACCGCATTGGGCTCGAAACCGCCGTCCTGCGGCAAGAGCTTGGGCACCAGAAACAGCGAGATGCCCTTGGTGCCGGGCGGCGCATCGGGCAGGCGCGCGAGCACGAGGTGCACGATGTTTTCGGTCAGATCCTGCTCGCCGCCCGAGATGAAGATCTTCTGACCGTCGATGCGATGGCTGCCATCCGCCTGCGGCCGCGCCTGTGCGCGCAGCAGTCCCAGATCGCTGCCCGCCTGCGGCTCGGTCAGGCACATGGTGGCGAGCCAACGGCCACTCACCAGATGCGGCAGCCAAGCCGCCCGCATCCACTCGGGCGCGTGGGCGTTGAGGCAGGCGTAGGCCCCGTGCAAGATGCCGAGGTACATCGCCCATGCATGGTTGCCCGAGACGATCATCTCGTTGAGCATCGCATCGAGCAGCTGCGGCAGGCCCTGACCGCCCACCGCCGGATCGCAGGCGAGCGCCGTCCAGCCCGCGCCGCAGTACGCGCGATAGGCCTCGCGAAAGCCGTCGGGCGTCGTGACCCGCCCTTCCGCCAGCGTGCAGCCCTGCAGATCGCCCGTGCCGTTGATCGGCGCGAGCGTGTCGGCAGAGAACTGCCCCGCCGCCTCGGCCACCATGCGCGCGGCTTCGGCGTCGAGCGACTCGTGGCAGTCCATGCACTTCCAGTCGGCGGGCGCATCGATCCAGCGCTCGATCACGAAGGCAATGTCGGCCAGCGGCGCACGGTAAGGAATACCGCCTGAACTCATGCAGCCTCCTTCGCGGCGCGCTGCATCTCAGCGACCAGGCGACGATAGGGACCAAGGGCCGATGCGAGGCAGATCACGCCAATCGTCGCGCCCATCGCGCAGACCAAGCCCAGCGACATGCCGACCTTCTTCTCGTCGTGGAACACGAAGTCGGTGAAGAACGCGACAAGGAACGGGCCGCAGCCGAGCCCGATCAGGTTGACGATCAGCAGATAGATCGAGGTAACCTGACCGCGCAGTTGATTGGGCGTGATCGACTGCAGAATCGGCGGCGCGAGCGCCACCGGCATGCCGAGGAAAAAGGTGGTTATCGACACCGCCACTAGCGCTATGGTGGGCGTCTGGGCATATGCGAGCATCAGCCCCGAGGCGATGAGCACTGCCGTCGCACAAAGCGACACCGCGACCGAGCCGACCAGCTTGCCACGGCTCGTCAGATAGTCCGCGAGAAAGCCGCTGGTCAGCATGCCGCCGATGCCGAAGGTCAGGATGATCAAACCGTAGGCAGGGCCAATCTCCCCGGGCGTCCAACCCCATTGGCGGATAAAGGTCGCGGGCAGCCAAGCCGTCACGCTGAAGGTCACCAGACCGCTCAACCCCGGCGCGAGCAGCAGCGGAACATAGGCGCTCCGATGCTGGATCACATGGGAAAGATTGGGTGCAGGCACGTGCGCATGAGCCGTTGCGATGGTGGATGTCGATGCCTGCTTCTGACCGACAAGCGTCTGGATGCCACGTCGCAGCGGTTCGCGCACCGTGTACATCAGCAGCAGCGCGGGAATGCCCGGCAACGCCACATACACGAACGCCGCCTGCCACGGCTTGAAGCTGCCGAGCAGCGGGATCACGACCTCGCTGCCCTGACTCGCGGCCTGAATGACCAGCCCGCCGACGATGAAGGCCGTTGCCGAGCCGATGTATACGCCCGAGGTGTAGATGCTCATCGCACGCGCGCGCCGCTCGGGCGGAAAGTAGTCCGCCAGTATCGAGTATGCGGCGGGTGACAGCGCGGCCTCGCCCACCCCCACCAGCATGCGTGCGATGAACAGCGACACGAAGCCGGTGACATAGCCGCCCGCCCCCGTCGCCAGCACCCAGATCAGCATGCCGATGATGATGAGATTACGGCGGTTCCAGCGGTCTGCCACGCGGCCAAGAAAGATGCCGATCAGCGTGTAGAAGATCGCGAAAGCGAAACCGTGCAGGATGCTGAATTCCCAGTCGGCGAGCGACAAGTCCTTCTTGATCGGCTGCACCAGCAGGCCCAGAATCTGCCGGTCTACGAACGACAATGTGTAGGCGAAAAGCAGCACGAAGGTGACGTAGTAGGCGTATCCGAGGCCCTTGTTTTCCGAGGTCGCACTCGCATTGGAGTTCAATGGATTGGTGATGTAACTCATGCCGCATTCCCTCCTGCCTGCTGGTCGATGAGCATCAGCGCATCGAGCGCCACCGCGCCCTTGCCTTGTGGATGAACGACCACGGGATTCAGATCGATCTCTCGCAGCGCGGGCGTGCCGCGCAGCACCTGGCCGATGCGCTCTATCAGCTCGGCGACGGCCTGCAGATCGAGCGGCGGCATGCCACGGAACCCATGGAACAGTGCGGCGCTTTGCAGCAGATCGAGCTCCACCAGAATCTCGGGCACCGACAGATCGGCATCGAGCAGCCGCACGTCTTTGATGACCTCGGCCGTCACGCCGCCGAGCCCCGCGAGGATCACCGGCCCCCATTCGGGATCGGTCTTCGCGCCGATGATCATCTCGAGCCCGCGCTGGCCCATGGCCTCCACAAGAATGCCTTCGAGCGCGATGCCCGCGTCGTAGGCACGCACGTTGTCCTGCATGCGCTGCCACGCAGCACGCAGCGCGGCTTCGTCGGCCACGCCGAGAATCACGCCGCCCGCTTCGCTCTTGTGGCTGAGCTGTTCGGACTGCGCCTTGAGAGCCACCGGATAGCCGAGCGCGGCGGCGGCACGCACCGCCTCGTCCACATCACGCGCGAAACGGCCCGCAGAAAACGGCACGCCCACGGTGGCGAGCAGCACCTTGGATTCGTACTCCGGCACCACACTGCGCTTGGCGGGCAATGACAACGTGATCGCCGGAGCTGCGCTGGCATCAAAGCTGTGCGTGGTGAATGCGTTGATGTTCCTGACCGCACGGAACGCACGCTCGGTACTCGGGAAATACGGAATGCCCAGCTCGCGCATCTCCGCGATGAAGCTCGCGGGCACCTCCGCGCCCTGATCCAACCCCGCGACGATCACCGATTTGTGCGGCCGGAGTTCGCGCACCGCGCGCAGCACGGGTGGCATCTTGATCGCGCTGGTGACAGGGTCACCCTGAATCAGGCAGACAACGATGGTGGAAAAACGCGCATCGTCGAACAGCGCCTGCAGCACGCGGAAATAAAGGTCCGGCTCGACGAGCCCCTGCGCCGTCAGATCGAGCGGATTGCTGACCGCGACGAACGCAGGCATGGCCTTGCGCAGCGCGGGCGCGTTGGTTTCGTCCAGCACGGGCAGCGCGATGCCGAGGTCTTCCGCGATGTCCAGACACAGCGCCTTGAACGCGCCCGACTCGCCCAGAATCGCCACGCCTTGTGCGGGCAGTTGCGCGCAGCGCACTGCGATCTCGGCCATGTCGCCCAGCTCCTCGAGCGTCGTCGCGAACATCGCGCCCGCACGGCGCATCTTGGTGAGCATGATGGAGTGGTCGCCCGCCATCGCGCCCGTGTGCGTGGCCGCCGATTCGCGCGCCGCGCTGCTCTTGCCCGGATGCAACAGCACCACAGGCTTGCCGAGTGCACGTGCGCGCCGCACGGCCGCCAGAATGCGCTGCGGGTGACGAAAATGCTCGACCACCATCGCGATCACGCGCGTGTGCGGATCGTCGAGCAGAAACTCCACATAGTCCTCGGCATGGCTCGCCGCCTCGTTGCCGGTGGATACCGCATAGGACAGCGGCAAGTCGCGGCTCGCGAGCGTGGTGCAGAGCACCGTCATCATCGCGCCGCTCTGCGAGACCACGCCGATGGATAGCGGAACGGTCGTTGCTGCAGCTCCCTTAGCCGCCGTGTTGACCTCCACAAAGGTCAGCGGTATGCGGTCCAGATAGTTGATGCAGCCAAGGCAGTTCGGCCCCTCGATCACCATGCCGCTCTGGCGCGCGATCTCGGCGATTTCGTGCTGCTCCGCAAGCCCCTGCTCACCGGCTTCGGCAAAGCCCGCGGAGAAGATCACCACCGCACCCACCTTGCGCTCGGCGAGCGCGCGCACGTTCTCGAGCACCGCCGACTGCGGAATCGCGAGCACCGCCACGTCCACGCCATCGGGCAGTTGCGCCACCGATGCGAGGCACACGCGACCGTTGATGTCCGCGCGCTTGGGGTTGATCAGGTGGATGTCACCCGCAAACCCGTTGCGCTCCAGATTGCCGAGCAGTGACGCGCCCAGCGCCCCCGGCGTGGCCGACGCCCCGACGATAGCGACCGAGCGCGGCCGCAGCAGTCGGCCGATGTCGGCGCTGCCTTCTACGTTTGTTGTCCCATGCAATGTTTTCACGCTGCTCCTCCCCCGACCGGATGGTCTGTTGATCTGTCTGTTCTTCCGCTGCCCGCCCCTCTCAGACGATGACGCCTCAGGCCTTCTTCTGCTTGGAAAGGTCGTATTCGCCCAGACCCGGCTTGTAGGTCTTCTCGTCGATGAACTGGCGCAGGCCTTCTTTGCGGCCCTCGTTGTCGTAGCTGTTCGCGGCTTCCTGCGCACGCACGAGGAAATCTTCGGCGTTGTCATACGTCATCTCGCGCACACGGCGGATCGCGTCCTTGGTTGCCTTGAGCGCCACGGGGTTCTTCTTGAGCAGGCTTTCGGCCACCGCCGTCACGCGCGCCTTGAGCTGATCGGCAGGCACGGCCTCGTTGACCAAGCCCCAGTCCGCAGCGGTCTTGCCGTCGATGTTCTCGCCCAGCATCGCGTGGTACATCGCGCGACGGAAATTGAGCAGCTCCACCGCCACCTTGGATGCGCCGCCGCCCGGCAGAATTCCCCAGTTGATTTCAGAGAGGCCGAACTTCGCGTCTTCGGATGCGAACGCCAGATCGCAAGAAAACAGCGGGCCGTAACCACCGCCAAAGCACCAGCCGTTGATCATCGCGACCGTGGGCTTCTGGAACCAGCGCAGACGACGCCACCAGCCATAGCTCTCGCGCTGCGCCTTGCGCGTGCCCGCCATGCCCAGCACTTCGGTTTCGCGGAAGTATTCCTTCAGATCCATGCCCGCCGTCCAGGCCGTGCCCTCGCCGGTCAGCACCACCACGCCGACATCGTCGCGGAACTCAATGTCATCGAGCACACGCATCATCTGGCGATTGAGCGCCGGACTCATTGCGTTGCGCTTCTCGGGCCGGTTGAAACTCACCCACGCGATGCGGTTCTCGACGGTGCAGGCAACGGTTTGCGCTTCGTTTGATGCAGTGGTGCTCATGGTCATTCCCTCAGTGAAAAGATGTTTGGATTGCCGCGCCGGACGGGCTTCGCTCGAGACCGGAGGCTCTACGCGAAATCCCTAGCGTCGATGCAAGTCGTTATGTTAGATAATCGATATGTGTCATAACAATATGGTGGTTTCCCTAGCTACCGATCTCGCCAGAAAGCGATATCCGCGCAGGAGGCGCCCACCCTGTTCACCAACACTCATCAACACACACGGGAGACCTTCATGAGCACCATTTCCATGCTGATCGGCGACGCACGGCGTCAGGCCGCAAGCGGCGCCACCTTCGTGCGCCGCAACCCGCTCGACGAGAGCATCGCCACCACTGCGCCCGCAGCCACCGTAGCCGACGCGATGGCCGCCGTCGATGCGGCCAAGGGCGCGTTCGCGCAGTGGTCACAACTCGGCCCGACCGCGCGCCGCGAATACCTGCTCAAGGCCTCGGAGGCCCTGCGCGCCAAAGAGTCCGCATTCGCCAAGGCCATGGCCGCCGAGACCGGCGCATCCGCCATGTGGGCTGGCTTCAATGTGCATCTCGCGGCCGACATGCTCAAGGAAGCCGCCGCGCTCACCACGCAGATCGGCGGCGAGCTCATCCCGTCCGACGTGCCTGGAAATCTGGCAATGGGCGTGCGCCAGCCCGCCGGTGTGGTGCTCGGCATGGCACCGTGGAATGCACCCGTGATCCTCGGCGTGCGCGCCATCGCCACGCCGCTGGCCTGCGGCAACACCGTGGTGCTCAAGGGCTCTGAACTTTGCCCCGCCACGCATGGCCTGATCATCGACGCGCTGTTCGAAGCGGGCCTGCCCGCCGGCGTGGTCAACTTCGTCACCAACCGCCCCGAAGACGCGGGCGAAATCGTCGAGGCCATGGTCGCGCATCCGGCGGTGCGCCGCGTGAACTTCACCGGCTCGACGCGCGTCGGCCAGATCATCGCCAGCCTCTGCGCCAAGTACATCAAGCCCAGCGTGCTCGAGCTCGGCGGCAAAGCCCCGTTCCTCGTGCTCGCCGATGCCGATCTCGACGCCGCAGTGAACGCCGCCGCCTTTGGCGCCTTCGCCAACTCCGGCCAGATCTGCATGTCCACCGAGCGCATCATCGTCGACGTCTCCATCGCCGATGCCTTCGTCGCCAAGCTCACCACCAAGGCCGCCAGCCTGCCGCTCGCCGACCCGCGCGTGAGCCCCGCCGTGCTCGGCTCGGTGATCGACATGGCCACCGTCAAGCGCTGCAATGCGCTGATCGACGACGCGCTCACCAAGGGCGCACAACTGCTGTGCGGCGGCAAGGCCGATTCCACGCTCATGCCCGCCACGCTGCTCGATCACGTCACCGCCGAGATGAAGATCTACCACGAGGAATCGTTCGGCCCCGTCAAGGGCATCGTGCGCGTGCAGGGCACCGAAGCCGCAATCGCCTGCGCCAACGACAACCCGTACGGCCTGGCCTCCGCCGTCTTCAGCCGCGACGTGGGCCTGGCCTGGAGCGTCGCCCAGCGCATCGAATCCGGCATCTGCCACATCAACGGCCCCACCGTCCACGACGAGGGGTCTCCTCGTTTTCAGTGCAATAAGTGACGGTACGAAAAGCTAGCACTGGCGCGGAGGTGGTGTTGGTAGATCGTTGATTTCATTGACTTTCCTGTTCACTTTCAAATCTGCGATTCGTGGCGTCAAACCGTGGTCGGTTTCATCCATTGGTGCCAGTTATCGATGCATTTGGCCGCGAAGGCAGGATTTGGTCAGCATAGCGGTCAACCGGGAAGCGAAACACACCCCGCAAGTTGATGCTCTCCAGCCTGGTGGGCGCAATCTTCCCGATCAGTTCCGGTGGAATGACCTGGCGGCGGTTCGACCAGCGATCCAGGACCGCCTGCATCTGTGAGGTATTCCACGCCATCACGATGTTGGCCATCAGGCTCAACGCATCGGCCACAGCCTGCATTTCATCGACACGTTTGGCCTGCGCCGGGCTGATCCGGCCGGTATAAATGGCGCGCTTGAGGGCGTTAACAGCCTCGCCCCGATTGAGCACCCGGCGCAACTCGTTCCTGAAAGCGTCCTTGACAAAGTAGTCAGCCAAAAACGCCGTACGCAGCAACCGCCCCAATTGCACGCCAGCCTCATAGATTGGATCGCCCTGGGCGGCAGAACCGAACCGCGCAAGAGCTGCCACCGCACTGGCATGTCCGCTCATGACCGAGGCTGCCAGGTGCACCAGACTATCCCAATGCTTTTCGATCAAAGCGACGTCGACATTGGCTTCGCACACCGCAGCGATTTCTGCGGGCACTTTGGTGCCGCGTGGCACAAAGAGGTGGCGCTGTTTGAGTTCCTTCAACCGCGGGCAAAGATCAAAACCAAGCAAACGGGCATGTGACATGGCAAAGTCGGTGTAGCCATGGGTATCCACAGCAAGCTGGCTGGTCTCCAGCTTTTCTTGGCGGATGACACCTTCAATGGCCACGCCCGCCTGGCGCTCATTGAGCACAAAGGGCTGCGCATGGAAGATGCCCCACCGGTCTTTTACATGGGAGTAGATTCCAATGGAAGGTGTGTTGCGCCGAGGATCAAGCCGGGCTTGCCACACCCGTTTGGTGGTCTCCATGCTCATCATGTCAGAAGATGCCAAATCGGACCGCCCCCAGGTGGCGGCAATCGGGTGTCGCTGCATGAATTCCAGCACAGCCTGGCAGGCCTGGCTCAGACGCCGTTCGTCCCGCGCCCAGCGCATGGCCTGGCGAATGCTGGTGGCAGACAATTGCGGAATCATGCGCGCGCATTCGACCGCAGTCAGACTGGTGCCGTGGGCCATGATGCCGGCATAGACCATCAGCAGCTCGTCGGTAGAGCGCGGCTCACGTCCGAGCATGATCCAGCTAAAGCGCACCTGGGCGTCAACGGCCAGAATCACTTCCGGCAATTGAACCTCACCGATGCGGTGATCCAAAGCCGCGCGCAGCTTGGTCACTTCTGGGTCTTCGTCCTCTGCGGGCAATGGCGACAAATGGAGTTCATCATCCACGCGCAGTACGCCACTGCGGGCTGCAGCGGCCACCGCATCGACACCGGCAGTTACTCTGGCCAGCAAAGGCTTCAAGAAAGTGGCAGCCTTGCTGGGTAACGATAGACGGGCATAGTGTTTCTTGGACTCTGCCTGCCAACGCTCGTCCGTGAAGAACAAGCGCGCACGACCCCGAAAGCTCAGGCTGTGCTCAATCCAGACCGAGCCATTGCGCACCGCGCGGCGCAGGGCAAACAGGGTGGCCACCTCCAACGCCTGAAACGCCCGTTCCCGGTCTGGGCTGGAGATCGAAACCTGCCAGATCATTCCCAGACTTGGTGCCACCACTTCAACTGGCAGCTTTCTGGATCCTTTGAGATATAAAGCTTGCAGCTTGGCAAGGTACTCGATGGCAGGATGCTCGCCGGTGGCCTGCCAGGGCAGCTTTGCAATGGCGACGAGCAACGACCGCACGGGGCGAATTCCATCAATCAATCCCTCGCGGACCAGGGAGGCCCTGCTCGGTGGTTTGCGTTTCTGGGTTTCGGTGATCAAGGCTTCAAGACGGGCACGCAACTCAGCATCTGGCACCGCACCTTGCGCGCTCAAGGCAACAAGTTCGCCGAGCAGCGTTTTGTACATTGCGGCCCAATTGACGGTAGCGGGGACATCGGCGGCAGCCTGACGCCACAGATCGGCGATCCGGCGCTGCACCATAAGGATCAACTGGTCTGTGGTGGTGAACAGGCAATACCGAAGAAAGCATGCGACCTCCACGGTGCGCGCTGGCTCTTTGATCTTGGCTCCGGCTGAGGGCGGCCTGGAGACAAGTCGGCGCGCGTAGCGGCGCAAGATGAGATCGGGGATGTCTGCCAGGTGCTTATGAACGTCCAGCGTGTAAAGCAGGTCGATGCGCTCCAGTACCTCGCTGATTTGGCGGGTTGAGTGTTTCGCCGGTGCAGCCCATAGCCAACTCTGCTGGGTTTGTCCATCTGGGCGCAGCTCTGAAACTGAGGCTCGCCAGCGATCAAGTGTTGCTGGATCAACGCTGGCGGCGATGGCGGTGCCTGTTTCAACTTCAAGCTGGGCAAGTGCCGCCGCAATCAGTGTCCGAATTGCCCGCTCGTGCACGATCACCAGCTTGTTCTTGTACAGCCATTGACGCGCCCGCACGAGTAGCTGATCGCGGTCGGCGCAGCGCGCCACTTCGTCGCGCAGTTCACGTACCAGTGAGCGGCGCTGGTGCTCGCTCATCCACTGGAATCCAAGGACCGTGCAGGCTACTTGTTGGTGATCGAATAGCGTGCGCCCGCGTTCATACATGGCTCTCAGCGAGGCGACTTCTGGTGCTGCAATGCCAAGCTCGTTGCCAAGGTGGCGCCACAAGGCTACTGGAATTACCCGAAAGGCACCGAGCAAACGCCCACTCATGCGCAGGAAACCAATATGGAGCGCCAGACCAAGCTTGTGGGAATCACCTCGGCGTGCATTGATTGCGTCGCGCTCGGCACCATCGAAGGTGAAAAATGCCTTCATCTCGAAGTCGCTGATATCGCGGGGGAGCCCACGCATCCCCAAAAACGTTGTGTGCCAACCCTGCATCGTGAACCTCAAAAGTGGGAGGCCACCATACCCGTTTACAAAGCGAACAGGAAAGTCAATGAAATCAACGGTCTACCCAGACCACCCCCGCGCCAGTGCTAGCTTTGCGTACCGTCACTTATTGCACTGAAAACGAGGAGACCCCTTCGTGCACCGGCACATCCGGGGCAAGTGGGTCTGCCGGTGCTGCCAGCGCCAGGGCGTCGATCGCCTGGTGCAGGAGCCCGCCGAGCCGCAGATCATTGAGCGGGGCATCCCGGCGAGCGGACTGGTGGCGTACACGCTCATCAGCCGGTTCGCCGACCATGTGCCGTACTACCGGCAGGAGGCGATCAATGCCCGCTCGGGCGTGCACACCCCGCGCTCGACGCTGGCCGCGTGGGCCGGTCAGGCGGGCGCGGCGCTGCACCCGCTGTACGAGGCGCTCAAGCGCTTCGTGCTGGGCAGCGCGGTCGTGCAGGCCGACGAGACGACGGTGGACATGCTGGACCCGGGTGCAGGCAAGACCAGGAAAGCGTACGTCTGGGCCTATGCACGCGGGGAATTCGATCCCCGGCCCGGCGTGGTCTACGACTTCTGTCCGGGGCGGGGCAGCAAGTACCCGCTGGCCTTCCTGGGCGGGCTGCCCAGTCCACCCGGCAGCCAGGCCGACCGGCCCGCCGAGAGCCGGGATCCGCCCTGGAGCGGCACGCTCGTGTGCGACCGCTACGGCGGCTATGACTCGGTGCTCGACCCCAAGGTCTTCCCGCAGCGTGTCTCGGCGGCCTGTGCGGCGCACGCCCGACGCAAGTTCGACGAACTCGCCAAGTCCGGCAAGAGCACCCTGGCCACCCAGGCGATCGTGCGCTTCGCGGCGATCTACCATGCCGAGAAGTCGTTCGCCGGCATGGACGGCCCGACGCGAACGCAGGCCCGTCAACGCATCGCCGCGCCGCTGTGGCAGGAGTTGCACACCTGGCTCAAGCTCGAACGCGGTCGTGTCGCCGATGGCGGCGCCACGGCCAACGCCATCGACTACAGCCTCAACCACTGGCCAGCGTTGACGCGCCACCTGCTCGACGGGGCGGTGCCCGTGGACAACAACCACCTCGAACGCCAGATCAAGCCCTGGGCCATGGGCAGGAAGGCCTGGTTGTTCTGTGGCAGCGAACTCGCCGGCCAGCGTGCGGCCGTGGTCATGAGCCTGGTGCAGTCGGCCAAGCTCAACGGGCTCGAACCCTGGGCCTACCTGCGCGACGTGCTCGATCGGCTGCCCACCCACCTCAACAGCCGCATCGACGACTTGTTGCCTCATCGCTGGCAGCCGCCGCAAATCCCGGATTGATCAGGCTCGCCTGACGGGGGACCGCTGGCCGCTCACGGTCGATCTCGACATCGCCAAGAGCCACAGTCGGCCCCATGTCTCCGACGACAACCCGTACTCGGAGTCGCAGTTCAAAACCATGAAGTACCGCCCGGACTTCCCGGCCCGCTTCGGCTGCATCGAGGATGCTCGCCTGCACTGTCAGGCCTTCTTCGCCTGGTACAACACCGAGCACCGCCACTCAAGCATCGGCTACATGACACCCCAGGCCGTTCACTATGGGCTTGCACCGGCCCTGCGTGAACTCCGCCAGACCGCGCTCGACACCGCGTTCCGGGCCTCTCCCCGGCGCTTCAAGGGCCTTCGCCCAACGCCCGGCAAACTGCCCACTGCGGTCTGGATCAACCCACCCGCGCCGGAGATCGTCACCACGCAAACGCCATCACCCTGCACAGTCAATTCATGATCCCGGGTGCAGCATATTCATTGACACGTTCCGCGTGAGGTGTTCGAGACGGTGCTGTTCTACGCAGCGCTCTGGACAGAAGGAAATGGCTGGCCCCTGCTGGCGGGCTTGGGCACTGGCATGGGAATCCTGGCCCTGCTGGCAGTCGTGCTGCTGCGCACCAGTGCGCGCCTGCCGATTGGCCAGTTCTTCGCTGCCAGCTCACTGCTGGTAGCCATACTTGCCGTGGTCTTGGCAGGCAAGGGCATCGCAGGTCTGCAAGAAGCAGGGTTATTGCATACCAGCCCAATATCGATCCCACGCATTGATCTGCTGGGCATCTATCCGTCGTGGCAAACACTCTCAGCGCAATTCGCTGTGTTATTCATCATTGTGGTGGTTTTTACGATCAATTCGCGGTCATCGCGTCAAATGGCAGTACAAAAAAGCTGATTTGACGGCGTGAATAGGTGAATTGATGCCGCGATGAGCGCCGTCATCCTCGAATCCGTGCTGACCATGTAGAGGCCAGTTTTTCTTTTACATCTTGGACAGCAGTCGTATTCCATCTGCGCGCAATTCCCCCTTGGGAGAAATATGCCGGTACAAGGTCTGTCGCGTGATGCCGAGCTCTTGGCACAGGTCGCCGACCTTAGTTTCAGTCTGCCCCATTGCCGCCATCGCCAGGCGCAGCTTGGCGGCGGTCATCTTGAAAGGCCGACCACCTTTCCTACCGCGCGCCCGCGCCGAGGCCAAGCCCGCTACTGTGCGCTCTGCGATCAGCTCGCGCTCGAATTCGGCCAGTGCGGCGAAGATGCCGAAGACCAGTTTGCCAGCAGCGGTCGTCGTGTCGATGGCCGCACCGTGGCCGCTCAGCACCTTGAGACCGACGCCACGCCCAGTCAGATCGTGCACGGTGTTGATCAGGTGCCGAAGGTCGCGCCCGAGCCGGTCGAGCTTCCATACGACCAAGGTATCCCCTGAACGCAACGCCTTCAAACAGCTCGCCAAGCCGGGACGATCCTCGCGCTTGCCGGATGCCTGGTCTTCGTAAAGATGCGCCGGGTCGACATCGGCGGCGATCAGCGCGTCGCGCTGCAAGTCAGTGGCCTGGGAGCCATCCGCCTTCGATACCCGCATGTAGCCGATTAGCATGTCATACCTGTCACATATACGTTCGATTATGTGACAGTATGCGCCGGAAAGTTCTAACCGTCAAAAGTTGTCACTTAACCCGTCATTCTGTCTAAGACATGCAAAGGGCCCATTAGGCTCGTAATGTGACAAAAATTCCGGGGGGATGCCTTCCTTTGCAAAGGTGGTGCGCAACTGTTCCAGGGAAGCGGGATCGCGCCGACCATAGGAAGCCAACGCGAACAGCGAGCGTGCCGTCTCGGGGTCGTGCCGCGCTTCAATGATCGCCTCACTGATAGCTTGGACCGCCCGTTGCCAGTGATTGACGGGTTCGGGCTTCGGCGCTTTCGCCGGCAGACCACTGGTGAACCCGGTTTGGGGCTCGGACCAGAACAGCTTTGCATGCTCGCCTGGCGGGCTGATATCCCTCACCTCGATCAAGCTGATTGCCGTTGCCGCCGCCTCCAGCATCTGCAACCGTATTGCCGGGTTCAGGGTTTCATACGGTCGCCACAGACTTTGCCCAGCACGCAGCAGATGCCCGCAGCCTTGCCAGACTTGGCGAAGATACCCCGCGTAGGTTCCGCACGCCGAAAGCGGGGTGTTCAGCTCATCGAGCAGCGTGCGTAGCAGTCGAAACCACAAACCAGCGTGGATGCGTCGGCGCGGCAGTTCCACATGGCCGGTCGTCAGTGCCTGCCAGGTACGCCGGTCCATCACTGCAATCGCGTCGCTGGCGGTGCGCGACGCAGTGTCGGCGTTCTCCCAGCCGAGAAACCGCCCAGGCACGCCCCAATAGGATTCCAGCCAGCAGCCATGCAGCGGGCAGCTCAGCATCAGGGGCAGCTTCCATGCAAGCAGTACGGCGTGGTTTGCCGGGTCGTTCAGACAGAGCGGACAGGCGCGATGTATCGGCTGGCTGGGCAGCCAGGCACGCCAGCTCGTGATGGATCGCGTCCTACGGCGGAGTTTCGGCAGCAGCACCGAGAGCTGGAACGCATAGGTTTCCAATGCGGCTGGAATCTGATCATCAAGGCTGTCCAGTAGCCAAGGCACCCAGCCGGCGAAACTCATGCAGCGCAGCCGATCCAGCTCGATACCGCTCCGCTGGGAGAGCATCGCCAGCAGCGCCAGTGGTGGCGCGGTGTCCAGGTCATCAACCTGGCCGTGACCAAGATCGTGCTCCAGCAGCTCGGACACTTCCATGTGATAGCAAAGGGCCACGCGGTTGAGCCACGAAGACAGGGCTTCGGCTTCCCTGGGTGCCGGATGCAGTGGCCAGCGTGGCGCTGGCTTCACATCAGTTCCCGCTCGAATTGCCGCCGCCGCTCGCTGGGACCGGTGTAATCGGCCATGCTGAGCGTGCGGTGGTTGATCGCTTCCTCACCACTCTCCACGGCGGCCACGGCCGCCGCCATCAATAGGTGCGCCAGCTCGCCAATAGTGCCCTCGCTGCGCGTGAGCAGGTAGCGAGCCATGTCCAGCGTGGCAATCGACGAAGGTCGCCGCAGCGGGAGCGAAGCCGCGAAGCTGGCCAGCAGTGAACAGGAATCGTCGTTGGCCTCCCACACCGGCAGCATCATCGGCTCGAAGCGATTTTCCAACTGGTCATCCGAGCGGATGGCCAGGTAGGCGTCGCGTGTGCCCACACCGACCAGCGGGATGCGCAATTCGTTGCCGAGGAAGCGCAGCAGGTTGAGGAATTCCCGGCGGTTGACGCTGTTGCCGGCCAGGACGTTGTGCAGCTCGTCGATCACCAGCAAACGCACACCGAGCTTGCGCAGCAGTGTCAGCGCCAGTTGCTCTATTTCCGGCAGCCGTGGGCGCGGTCGCAATGGTGCTCCCATCGCCGCGAGCAGCGCGACGTAGAAGCGGATCACCGATGGCTCGGACGGCATCTGCACGACCAATACCGGGATGTGCTCCTGGTCGGCGTCGGAGCTGGCCGGGTGGGCGCGGCGGAACTTCTCGACGATCATCGACTTGCCGTTGTTGGTTGGACCGACCAACAGCAGGTTGGGCATGCGTTGTTTGTTTGGCCACGTATACAGGGCTTCCAGCCGGTTCAACGCCTCGACTGCTCGCGGATAGCCGATCCAGCGGTCGGCGCGAAGGCGATGGATGCGCTCGTCCGCCGGGAGACGGGCCAAGCCCTGGGCCGCCGGCAGCAGGTGGGACAGGTCGATGATGGGATATTCGTCCACGGCTACCACTCCTCAATCTGGTCGAACGGTTTGGCAGGTGGCTGGTTGTCCGCCTGCGGGTCTGCCATGTCCGTGTCCGCTGGTGGCGTGGTTTTGACAGGTTGTTCCGTTGACTTGAGATGCTGGCGTCGATCCGCGTCGCGCCGCGCCTTGCGCGTGGCTTTCTGCGCAGTGGTCACGATTTCGCGCATCTGCCCGATCATGCGGAACAGCGCCGACTCATCCACCTGTTCGCGCCCTTGCTGCCGCAATTTCGCCAGCGCCTGCCGTTGTTCCCAGAGGGTGACAGCCGGGTGCGACAAGGTACGGTATGGAATTTCCAGATAGTGCTGCCCCTCCGGCTCCAGCACCCAAATGCGGCTGATGTCGCGTGGGTCGCGCCGGATCAGGAACGCAGGCAGGCGGTCGCGCCGAGCTATCCACGGCTTGAGCGCATCGGCGTAGTAGTGGATGTGGTCGATGACGAAGCCAGTGCGGGTCAGGGTGCGGCGGAGGACGGGCAGGAAATCGACCAGAAAAGCCGTGGTGCGAGTGATGACGGTTGGAACGCCGGTACGCGCGACAGCTTCGGCCCAGCGTGCGGCCGGCGGTTGGAGCAGGCCGTTGTGCACGGAGCCGTGATAGGTGCCAACCGCCAATGCGAGCCAGCGTTCCAGCTCGCGCAGTGTCAGGGCGGCCATCTTCTCGGAGGCGTATTCCCCGCGCTGGTCAGGGTTGGAGAAGGTCGTCCCCGGCAATTCGTCGTGGATCATTTGCATCGCCGTGCCGATGATCCGTTCCACGATGCCGCCATAGTGCGGCTGCCCGAGAGGCCGATAGTCCAACCGGATGCCATGCTGCTCGCAGCCACGGCGTAGCGCCTCGCTCTTGAATTCGGCCGCGTTGTCCAGGTAGAGCAGCGCGGGCTTGCCGCTCATCGGCCAGTCCATTTCCACGTCCAACCTTTCCAACCAAGGGCGCTTGTCGCAACCGGCGTGTGCGAGGCACAGGCCGACCGAGACGGCAGATGGCGCTTCTAACGTGACCACCATGCCAACCACGCAGCGGGTGAACACGTCGATGGCGAGGGTCAGGTACGGACGGCCAATCGGTTGCCGGTCGCGCTCGTCCACCACGATCAGGTCGATGACTGTGTGGTCGATCTGTACCTGCTCCAGCGGTGCGGAGACTGGCGGAGGAACACCGCCAACACCTTGCAGGATGCGGGACGCATCCTGGCCTTCCCGAAGTCGAGTGGTCTTGAGTGGATCAAGGCTGGCGATCCGCAACGCGACCGTGTTGCGCGCCGGCATCCGCAGCTTTTGCAGCTTGCACACCCGCGCAACTTCACGGTGGAACGCCGCCAAGCTGCGCTTCTGCTTGGTCAGGAAGCGCTTTTGCAGTAGCTCGCGGATGATTCGTTCGACCGACTCCGGCAAGCGGCCTTTACCTTTGCCACCGCTCGACTGTCCAAGAGCCAAATCAGTGACCAGCCCCGAACCTTGCCGGGCACGGCGGATCAGGACGTAGACCTGCCGCCGGGACAGACCCAGCGCCTGGGCTGCTGCGTCGGCCGCTTCATGCCCGACCGTCTCCGACTGCGCCAACGGCCCAATGATCTCCGCGCGGCAGCGAGCACGCTCCCATGCCTGTTCTGACAGGGTGGCTACGCCGCGCTCGGCAATCGGTACGGTATCGGTCGCCATGCTCGCCTCGCTTTGGTGCACACGAGTATTGAGCATAGACGAGTTTCGTGCAGAGGAGTCCTGATATCGGGCTGTCAGGAGCCGTATGCACAGCAGGCTTCATGTCTCGTTGATTGGTGCAGTCGTCTTCTGAAAATGACAGCAGGTGCTTTAGCCGGACCGACGGTAGGTTTCAGGTTAACAGCCAACATGGGCGTCGCCTCCTTTTGCGAGGCACTGGTGTGTTACCAGACCAGAGAAGTACAGTGTCTACATATCGATTAATACTTTCAAACACCAGACTTTTAGACGCCTCCACAGGGGTCGCCCGACTGATACAGGGTCGCCCCGCAGTAATTTCGTAAGACCCGTTGCAATCGTTCAGATTCTTCCGAATGTGAGATAGCTCGTCGGTCTTCCGCCGAGAAGAAAGATCCCCGCCGCCGACGCCAGCTGACCTGGGATCTATGAGACCCAGAAGTTTAGTGCGAGTGCAAAGCTCCACGCCCCCCGCTTCCTTCAAGCTCTCGGGATACCTTCGTTGGCCCACACGGCCAACGACAGCCCTCCTTACCTCAGGGAAGGCCTCACGCACCCATTTGGTCAGCGTTCCACGACCGGGGTAGCCCAGAGCCCTCATCGTGACTGCGATGCATTGATCGTGGGTGAGGTAGTGCTCGACGGCCGCAGCTTTCTGCGCCTGAGAGAACTTTGGTTCACGGCCTGCATAGCCCATCGGCAGGTCGAGCTTGCGCTGGTACTCGTTGTACCAACCCTTCAAAGAACTCTTCGTTGGGTAGCCCAGTTGCCGGATGGTGGGCCTGACACGCTTGCCCAGCTTGATGTAGAGCTCAGCGGCTCGGATTCGAGCTTCGTAGGAATACATGAACTACTTTCAGGTAGTCCAAGTTTTTGTCCGCACCCCCCGGTGGGTTAGGTTTACGTGGAAATCAACACTTGGGGACAAAGCTGCAACAGCACACCTCGTCACTGAGCAGGCCGCTTCAGGGCGCGGAGCGCTGGGTGCGTTCATGGTGACGCTCACATCTTGCTCGGCGCATTGACGCCGAGAATCGCGAGGCCATTGTGCAGCACTCGCGCTGTAGCGGCGACTAGCGCCAAACGGGCTTTCTTGACACTCTCGTCAACAACCAGAATGCGCTCGGCGTCATAGTAGCTGTGATAGCTGGCGGCCAGTTCGCGCAGGTAGAAAGTGACATCGTGCGGCGCGAAATCCTTCGCCGCTGCGGTCAGCATGTCGGGGTACTTGGCGAGCAGCAGCATGAGTTCCTGCGCAGCCGGGCTTTCGAGTGCCAAAAGTTCAACGTCGTGCAAGGATGCCACGTCGCCGCCCCAGCTCGCCAACACCGAGCAGATGCGCGCATGCGCGTACTGCACGTAGTACACCGGGTTGTCATTGTTCTTCGTCACTGCGAGGTCGACGTCGAATGTGTATTCGGTGTCGGGTTTGCGGCTCAGCAGAAAGAAGCGGACCGCGTCGGTGCTGGTCCATTCGATCAGATCCCGCAGCGTGACGTAGCTACCAGCGCGCTTGCTTATCTTGACCTCCTCCCCACCCTTCATGACGCGTACCATCGTGTGCAGCACATAGTCGGGGTAACTGGCTGGAATGCTTTTGTCCACACCCTGCAGGCCGGCGCGTACGCGTGCGATGGTTCCGTGGTGGTCAGTCCCCTGGATGTTGACGACCGTGTGGAAGCCCCGCTCCCACTTGGAAACGTGGTAAGCCACGTCGGGCACGAAATAGGTGTACGTGCCATCGCCCTTCTTCATGACGCGGTCCTTGTCGTCGCCGTAGTCGCTCGACCGAAGCCACAGCGCGCCGTCCTGCTCGTACGTTTTGCCGGCGGCCACAAGCTTGAACACGATCGATTCGACTCGTCCGCTAGAGTACAGGCTGGACTCAAGGTAGTAGTTGTCGAAGCGCACTCGAAACGCCTGCAGATCGAGATCTTGCTCCCGACGCAGGTAGGCCACGGCGAATTGACGTATGGAGTCAATGTCGTCGACGTCGCCGCTAGCGGTGACCGCGCGGTCTTCCGATTTCACGGTCTTCTTTGCCTTGAAGTCCTCGGCAATGTCGGCGATATAGTCGCCGTTGTAAGCCGCAGCCTTTTCGCCGCTCGGCCAATCGGCGTCGCCCGGCTTCAGGCCCCTGGAACGCATTTGCACACTTCTGGCCAGCGTCTGAATCTGAACGCCGGCGTCGTTGTAATAGAACTCGCGGTACACCGCATCGCCCTGCGAGGCGCGCAGGTTGCAGATGGCATCACCCAACGCCGCCTGGCGGCCGTGGCCCACATGCAGTGGGCCGGTCGGGTTGGCCGAGACGAACTCGACCAGCACCTTTTCGCCGGTGGCCGGCTGGCGACCGTACGCCTCACCAGCGACTAGCACTTCGCGCACCACCTGCTGCTTGGCGGCTGCCTTCAAACGGATGTTGAGGAATCCGGGGCCGGCAATCTCGACCGCCTGCACCCACTGCTCGAACGCAGGCTTCGCCAGCAAGGCCGCGCTCAGTTCTTCGGCGAGTTCGCGCGGCTTGCGGCCGAGCGATTTGGCGAGTTGCATTGCAGCAGTGCTTGCGAAATCGCCGTGCGCCGCCACCTTGGGAGACTCGAACACGCCTTTGGCGCCAGCGCCGGGCGAGAATGATTCGAGCGTGTTCGCGAGCGCTGCGAGCAGCTCCTGTTTAACCAATAGCATCCGCGAATTTTAACGGGGCAAACCTGAGACCGGCGCACCGAGTCACCGAGCATCCGACTTAGGTCGCTAAATATGACTGGTTCCGGCCCGGGGCGGCTGTCACCTTCAACCCCTAAAGGACAAATACGCAATGAAAGAGTCCCTTTCCCCAAAAGGCGCTCGGCGTCTGTCGCTCCTTCGACACCCACGCGCAAGACAAGATTGCTGCACCGGCCAATGCTGCCGGCACGAACTGCAACGCCAAGGCAATGGACAAAACGGTCATCCGCTCGTCGCCGCCTCCAAGTCCAGCTTCGTGAAGAAGTGTGAAGTTGCCGCCAACGGCTGATCGCTGCGCGGACGCGAGTTGCGTCACTTGAAAAAAGCCTGCTGTGTTCGTGCTTTCTGCTGCCCGGAGCGGCGTGGCTATCTGCCAATAAATAACGCACGTAAGGCAGAACGGGATCACCGGAATCAGGTGCGCCTGCACCACCCCCCAACCTGTGCGCTCTACGCATTGCGTCTTTCGCCGCAGTAAGACACAACGGAACCAAAATTCACCGTTGCAATCGTATCGGTCCGAGTCGGACTGCCCGCACCAATACCTGATAGCTGCGCTACCTCGACGCCAAGCACGAGCAGGACTACTCGACAAGTTGACTGGCGCGTTGTACTGACCTGATCGAAGCGGCGACTACTTTCGAGACGAGTCCTCGTGGCTAGGTTCGCGCGTCAGGGAGCGCGACCTCTGAGAAGTGCTGTCGGATGAAATCCAGTTTGGGATCGATATAGCGACGGCAGAAGGGCCTGTTCGGATCGTTTCGATAGTAGTTCTGGTAACGCTCCTCCGACGCCCTGAAACTTCTAAATGGGACAACGAGGGTATGCACCGCCTTGCCAGACTCGATGGCGAAGCGAGCTATCACCAGCTCAGCCTCATGCCGCTGGCTATCTTCAAAGATGTAGATCGCACTTCGGTACTTGCCACGGGGGGAGCGGGCCCTGGTAGCAGAATGTGTTCTTAGATGCACCTCGGAAAGCGTTGCCAAGCCAATAACCGAGGGGTCAAAGGTAACGATCACCCCCTCTGCCCAAGTATCTGCGGGCGCGCCCGCTTGGACAAAACCCTGGTCAACCTGGGCGACTCCGCGCAACGCTTGGAACACCCCTTCTGTGCACCAATGGCATCCGCCTCCAAAGCCAAGCTTCGCCATCTTCAGCTCCCACTCAAAGGCGTAATTTTCGACGTGGGCCTGCCCAGTTGGACACCACGAATGAGGGGAATGAACCGCGCCGAAACTTGGTCCACTTGGACGTCAGTGCAATGACTCGTGCCTTCACCGATCCTAATATCTGAATTGATCGGATAGCTGTTCGTCCTCATGCTCTTCAGAGCATCCGAGGTGGTTATCCCCGCACATTTCGGTGAAATCAAAGAGTGTCGGAACGGTGCAGCACTGGTTTTTTTCATCGCTAGGACTTTCTCATCATGGCTTACACCGGAGCCAACACCGGATACCACCACGAATGGTGATTCATAGAAAATCAACTACTTCTCGAAAGCTGCATCGAACTCGGCATGCTCCATCTCACTTCCCAAAAATTGATCCCGTAGACGCGCTGGTATTCGAGGTAGTTGGCCCCGGACCGCGCAAAGAGCACTGGACAGAATCCAGCAGCCGACTAGACCCGAGGTGGGCAGAAAAGCTGGCATCCTGAACGAGGATTTCGCTCTGCCCGCTGGCATCGTTGACATGAAAAAACCGCGCAGTCCCTTGAGCGGGCAGATAGACGAGTGTTCACACACCTCAAACAGACTTTGGTCAACCGCAGAGGGTGGAAAGTGGTGGCTTCCATTGACGTCAACTGTCTCATCGCTTGTAGCGATGGCGGTGTTTTTCCAGAATGCTGATACCAACGAAACCTCCTCCCATATTCATCAATCGACACGTGGCGGGCTGGCTGTCGATAGGACTGAATTACTCAATTCGCAGGCGGACTACGATCTAGCAGTTTGTCGAGCATGCCTTTAGCATCGAGCTCGAAAAGGTCGTCGAAACCACCGACATGCGTGCCGTTGATGAATATCTGCGGCACGGTGTTTCGACCCGACGCTTGCGTCATGGCCTGGCGGTGATCGCGGTCTGCCTCGATATCGAGCTCTTTCCATTTCACCCCTTTTTCCTTGAGGAGCGTCTTCGCCCGTCGGCAAAACGGGCACCAGCTCGTTGTGTATAGGAGGACATCAGGTTTCATATTGCGTCTCTGAAAATTGATCTTTGAGGCTGAGCTTGTCGAGTCTCAGTCGAAGGTGAAAAGAAGGCTTGAGCGCTGGGTCCAGAAATTTGACTTCGGTACTCTCGCGAACAACACCACTCTGTTGCACTAGCTGATACAGCCGCTGTCCTTAGAAAACACTGCGCCCACTTGGGCCAATTTTCTTGCCGTGGTATTTGACACGCAATACCTTCAGGCACCACCGTCTATACGGATCAACGCTGACGAGGACACCGAGAGATACGGGTCGAACGCTTTGCTTTCGGCCATTCGGCGTAGATTCGCTCCATCGCTCCGGCCATCGGGACCCCTCAGTTGTTACTCGTCAAATCTGCCCGCCGCCGCGAATCCGCTTCAACCAGGCGCGCAACAGGTCGTTCAGGGAGGTCGTCGATCGAGTCTTTGCATCTACCTTTACGATAATGGCTGCGTACATGTTTACTTACCGCCCGGCTTGGGCAGGCTGACGATGTGCCCGGCGGCCACGACACACTCGGCGGTGCTGGCCGCCACGTGTTGCCTACTATCACCACAGGCCTGATCGGCAACGCCGGACAGTTCACACGGCAGCACTGGCATCGGGCAGCTTGGCAATCACCTTGATCTCGAACTGGAACCCATACAGCCAGGTAACGCCAATAGCTGTGAGTGTGGGGTGCGGAGCATCGCCCCAGTACTCTCCAACCACTTCCCAGATGGTTTCGAACTTCGACTCGGGATCGACGATGAAAACGGTCACATCGACCACGTCCTTGAACGTACAGCCGGCGACTGAGAGGATGGCGTTCAGGTTGTCAAACGCAAGCCGGACTTGGGCTTGCAACTCGGGCTCCGGCGAACCATCGGAGCGGCTGCCCACTTGCCCCGAGACGAAGAGAAAACCGTTGGACCGGATCGCTGGCGAGTACCGGTTCTTTTCATACAGCGACTGGCGCCCGGCGGGAAAAACAACATCACGTTCAGACATGGAATACCTCTTTTTAGTGGGGATGGACTAGCCACCCAAAGCGCCCAATCAAGGTCACCCGTTACCAGAGCGCTCCGATGATCAAGGGATCTATTGATGCGCTGATGCGCATGCAGGAGGCAGAGTTGAAGGATGCTCGGTACGAGCGCGGCGCCCTGAGGTGGAGTCACCCTATGCAACTTCTTCTACAGTGAGGCCCCGACCGTTAAATTGCACGGTGTCCCCTGCTTGGGCACCTCCTATCGCGTCGAAGATCGGCGCCATCGTCGAAATGCCCATGAGCTCACGCCCATGGCAGGTGAACTTGCTCGTTGACACTGCGATCACATAATAGCGGCCAGACAGTTTTACGACAGCGCCTTCGTCAACTGTCGACTTAGGGCCGAAATCAATCATCTTGAGCTTATCGAGTTTATCGGCGTAGTCATGGAGTGTGTCATCGAGCGCTTCAGCGAAGTCAGCTGCAACTTCGGCCTGAGCCTGCTCGTCGTTCTCGATCGGTTCGGTCGCATCAAGCCGGGCGGTCGAGAGATAATTCAGATAGTTGTCGCGAGCGCTATGCAAAGCTGACGTCTGCAGTGAAAGCATAGTTTCACGGATGTCCTCTTTATTCCAGTTCATCATCACCTCTTTTGTTTCGATAGTACAAATGTCCAGTAGGCTGGTCTGTGACCGCCTCGGAGGGTTGCCTCTACGCTCGCCGACCCCGCTATTCATAGCTGATGAAGTCATCTCCCTGATAGGGGACCCTAATCAGCCGAGAATCTCGGATGATGCTAGTGACGAGCCAGACATATGACTGCTCGGCCGTATCGAAGCCGAGGATGCTGAAGGTTCCACCGAAAGGGCATGCTGGGAAGTCTGGAAAGCCCTCTCGCAGAACGAAACGCTCGGGCTCCCGCTCAAACTCGTTCTTGTAGACTTTGCGCAGTCCGTGCTTACTCGGCGCATCCTGGTCACCTGCCGGCGCTGCTTCCCGATGCTCTACAAGCCGTTCAGAAAGTTCGCGGTCACACATTTCGTCGAACACGTCGAACGCATCGATCAGCAAGCCTTTATGGTTGGTCGCTGGATCGGTGATCGCGTAGATGTTGGAGGAATCTCCGACATCATCTCCGCTTTCAAGACGCAACGCCGCGTCGACGCGAATGGTGCGCGAATCGAGGATAGATCCTAGTTCGAGATCAACGAGATTGCCGTTCTGGACGCGGTATTCGCGGTCATAGCCTTTGGCGATGAAGGATTGGACGGCTTCTAGAACATCGTTCACGTGGGATGTCATGGATGCCCCTTCGCCTCGGGTCGAGTCGAACAAACTCCCGCACTAGGCGCGTTACCAACAAGGAGATGATGAAGAAAAACGCGACATGCGGTATTCATAGCCACTTGGCCTTTTTGAAACGAGCGAACAGGAAAACGCTAGACACCGCCATAAGCCCGAGCACGACGAAGTATCCATAGGCCGTATTCAGTCCCAGCATGTTCTTGAAGTTCATGCCGTATATTGCAGCGATCGTCCCCGGGACTGCCAGTATTGCCGCCCAAGCCGCGAGCTGGCGGGTGATCACACCAATCCTTTGCGCCTCCAGAAGGCTGCTGAACTCAAAGACCGTGGTCAGGCCCTGAAGGAGGCCGTCGACCATGGACTGCACACGATCGACGTGATCGGCGACATCGTTGAAGAACGGCCTCACTTCGGCACTGATGCAGGGAAAATGCCCCCGAACGAGCTTCCTGACAAGTTCAGCCATAGCTCCGAGCGTGCGTTGGAAACGCGTGAGTTCAGATCTCAGTAAAAATATGCGGGCGACTTCTTCTCGTCCGAGAAAGTCGTCTAACGACCGTCTCTCCATTGCTAGAACGTCATCCTCGATCATTTCGAAGATGGGCAAATACTGGTCAACAATACGGTGCAAGATCGCGTGCAGCACGTAGTCGACACCCTTTCCTAAAAGTGCCGGTGAAGCCTCGAGCTGCACCCGAAGGTTGCCAAGGGCTCCAGCGTTGCCATGACGCACGCTGATGAGATGATTGTGGCCGGTGAAGATCGCCGTTTTTCCATAGCAAATCTGGTCACCGATCAGCTCAGCGGTCTGAGCGACGACGTATAGCTCATCGTTGTAGGCTTCGAGCTTGGGCGGGCAAAGCGGGTGAATCGCGTTATCGATTGCCAACGGATGCAGGTGATAAGTAGCTTGGAGCGTGTGAAGTTCGTCGGCGGTGGGCTCGTGAAGTGCGATCCAGCAGAAGCCCGAGCGACTCTTATCCAGCTGGACACGCTCGTTGATCGCGATCTCTCGGATTCGCTTGCCTTCGTTGTAATAGTGGGCGGCGATGACGCTCATGCCGACCTCGCAGGGATGTGCAGGCCACGCTGAACTGCTGGTTTAGATAGCCCGCGTCCAAGCCATGCTTGGATATTCGAATAATTGCTGAGACTAAGGATATCCCCAGCTGCGTACGATTCAACCAGCGCATTTACCCAGCCGAGGGTCGCGATGTCCGCGATCGAATAATCACCGACCATCCAGTTGCGGCCTTCCAGCTGGCGATCCAAGACCCCCAGGAGACGCTTGGATTCGTCGACAAAGCACTGCCGAGGCCGCTTGTCCTCAAAGTCTTTGCCGCCATATCGCAGGAAGAAACCGAGCTGACCGAACATCGGCCCGATGGCCGACATCTGGAAGAACACCCAGGCCAGGGTCTTGTAACGGTTGGCGCGCGCATTCGGAATGAGCTGGCCCGTCTTGTCGGCGAGATAGAGAAGGATCGCACCGGATTCCCATACCGCAATGGGCCTACCGTCAGGGCCCGCCGGATCGATGATCGCCGGTATGCGGCCGTTTGGGTTCAGTGACACGAACGCTGGGTCCTTCGACTCGTTCTTTGAAATATCAATCAGATGGGGCTCATACGCCAAGCCAGTTTCCTCCAGCATGATCGACACCTTGACACCATTGGGTGTGGGAGCTGCATAAAGTTGCAGACGATCAGGATCTGATGCAGGCCAGCGCCGCGTGATCGGAAAGGATGAGAGGTCTGGCATGGTTCTGGGATCCTGGTGCTGCTGCAGCGGCGGACTCTGCAATGCCCCACCTCATTGAGGCTGGGTTCGATAACCGCGTCGTTGGACGATACGGTCACGAAGAGTGATGTAGTTCTGGCTGCAGGTTATATAGCGTCAGGATTTTTGCGCTTCGGAAGGATCCAGTCGGCACGTGGAAAGTGACAGGTATAGCCGCCAGGACGCTTCTCCAGATAGTCCTGGTGCTCCGGCTCGGCCTCCCAGAAATCGCCGGCCGGCTCCACCTCGGTGACCACTTTTCCATTCCAAAGCCCGGACGCATCCACATCGGCGATCGTCTCCTCGGCGACGTGCTTCTGCTCCACCCCGAGGTAATAGATGGCAGACCGGTAGGAGAGACCACGATCATTGCCTTGGCGGTTCTTCGTCGTCGGATCGTGGATCTGGAAAAAAAATTCCAAGATGCTCCGGTAACTCGTCAACTCCGAGGCGAAGACAATTTCGATCGCCTCGGCATGCGTGCCGTGGTTGCGATAAGTGGCGTTCGGAACATCGCCCCCGGTGTAGCCCACACGAGTTGAGATGACGCCGGGTAACTTGCGGATTAGGTCCTGCATTCCCCAGAAACAACCGCCGGCTAGGATGGCTTTTTCGTGATTCATCAAACGCTCTCCACTTGGTCGAGATAGGCACCATACCCCTCGACGGCCATCACTTCGCGAGGAATAAAGCGCAAAGATGCAGAGTTGATGCAATAGCGCAGGCCTCCTCGGTCTGCGGGGCCGTCGTTGAACACGTGGCCTAGGTGGCTGTCGCCATGCGTCGAACGAACTTCGGTGCGCACCATGCCATGCTCGGTGTCGCGTAATTCGTTCACATTCGCCGGAACGATCGGCTTGGTAAAGCTTGGCCAGCCAGTACCCGAATTGAACTTGTCCGCTGAGGCGAACAGCGGCTCTCCCGACACTATGTCGACATAAATGCCAGGCTCCTTGTTGTCGTTGTACTCTCCCGAGAAGGGCCTTTCGGTGCCCGACTTCTGGGTAACCCGACGTTGCTCGGGGGTCAGGCGGTCAAGTGCTGCTTGCGACTTTTCAAACTTCATGAAGTTCTCCTATGCTTAATTAGGGGCTAGGCACACTACGTTCAGCGCATCTTCTTAGTCATCAGAAGTGCCCTCCCTGAATCACCGGAAACACCCAATACTCATCTGGCGATAGGCGTAGACTGTCTATACGGCAAGAGAACAGTGAAAGCGGTAATCCTCAAGGACTATTGCTGCAGAACTTGCCTATCGCATCAGCTGCGAGCTTTTGGTTTACAAGACTCAGAACAAGTCCGCCTTTCACGCGGCAAAACGCATTTGTTGATGAAATGAAGCCTGCGGGATGAGCCAGATCAGTTTTGCGGACGTGGAGCAGAAAGCAGTCGCAGTGTCTCTAGACCATTGTTTCTTGGGTGTCCTCAGAGGTCAACAGGCCAATGTGTTTCATCGTCCGGCAAAAGAAGCCAAGAAACCTGAAGTGAGCCGCCCGTCTGAGACAGGCTCCGGTCAGAGCGGAACAGCCCGTCGCGGAGGCGCTGGCGTTTGCGTACCATCGGGATTGCGAGACGCCGCTCGACTTAAATTCACGTGGAGGCAGAAGCTTGAACGAACGACCGTTACTACGAATATCGCCAGGGGATCTCGAAGGTTTGCTTGGTACTCTCGATGTCAGTTTCGTTGCCCTTACGGAATGCGTGGTGAGCATGGGGTACAGCCTGGAACTGGGCGGTATGAACGCGCCTGGGATCCATTACAACGTCGTTGGTACTGGTCGGGCCGTGTTTGGCAATCGCGACCCTATACCGTTGATGCCCCACACGTTGATCATTGTGCCGCCCAATTCATCGTTTCGAATTGAGGTCGAAGGCAGCATGGGCTTCACAGCTCTGCGCTCCGTCAAGAAGCAGCCGCAGATGACCTCGTCGAGCACCATACGCAGATTCTCCGCAGGAGATGGAGATCCTTCCCTAATACTGGTGTGCGGTTACTTTTACGCTACCTACGGCGCCTGCGCCGACCTCTTCGCTGGCTTGACGGAGCCCATCTTCGAACAGTTCGACGTTGACGATCACGTCGACACGAAACTCCAGACAGCACTCAGCGAACTCGTCGCACAGGAAGTTGGCAGCGGTGCGATGAGTGCGGCTTTGCTAAAACAAGTCATTGTGCTGCTTTTACGGAGGTCGCTCGTCTCCATGAACGCCTGGGTGGAGCGTTTCTCGGTGCTCAAAGATCCTCTGGTCGCAAAAGCTTTTGCCGAAATGGCCATGCGTCCTGCCGATGATCATTCACTGCAAAGCCTCGCCCACACTGCCTGCCTCAGTCGTTCTGCTTTCGCCGCTCGATTTACTGAGGCTATCGGAAAGGCTCCGATGCAGGTACTGCGGGAGCTCCGACTGCGGCAAGCGATGTTCCAGCTGAAAGGCAGCGGCCTCGCCATCGATCTCGTCGCTCGCAATGCTGGATATGCCAGCCGGAGCAGTTTTACAAAGGCATTTCGAAGGACCTATGGAATAGAGCCCTCCGCAGTCCGTCGCACCGATGCGACGGCAGTTTAGCCTGACTCAGGATGTAGCGCCCTGCCCTACGCCCGATCACAGGCTTGCTCCATATCGCGCATATGCTTACACAGAGAAACCGCTTCATCCAATAGGTCCCCCGCGGAAACAACGGACGTCACCACTTCCGACCCGCGTTCAATTGTCTTGTGCACAGGACAGCGTGAGACGACTTCGAGGAGCTTCTGTTGCTGCTCGTCGCTCAGGCTTCCATCAAGCCGTATTTCTACGCCAAAGGAGTCCGTCGCGTCTAGTCCATTCCGGCGATGCGTGATCTTCACCCGAATCCGCTCCAGTGGCCACTTCTTGCGGGAAGCATACAAACGCATAGTCATCACCGAACAGGTTCCGAGGGCTGCGCTCAACAAATCGTACGGGTTGGGACCGGACCCAAGCCCCCCTATGCCTATTGGTTCATCCACGATGAATGTGGAGGAGCCAGCCCGCACTTTCAGCTGAAACGGGCCATTCTTGGTCTCGTCGATGACGATGGACTCCCCCACCACATCGGGTCGCTGATTCGTAGCCATATGAAACACCCCTCCAGGCGCCTGAAGTCTCTACTGGTCTAACGATCGCCAGAAACTGCCGGACGCGGTTACCAGATTGGAGAGCCTTTTCATGCTCACCCCCTACGACGTGGGCGACGCACCCGTAAGGTGCACCCGTGCCAGCAACTGAGAATGTACCCCCACCAAGACGTCACTGAATCCGGAAGAAGCGTCCGGCCCGCAGCGCCGAGTGGGGCCCTTCGCGTCGACCGCACGAGTCGCCCCCCCCCACCGCATTGATCGACCTGAGCAGTTTTCCCAGCAATCGATTTCTGCTTGGGATGTACCCAGCCCGGCCGGGTGGAGTGCCGGGTCGAGCCCATCGTCAGCGCTTGCGATAGTCCTTATGCTCCGGCTCGGCCTCCCAAAAATCACCTGCTACATGCTGTAAAAAGCGGCCACTATGCTGGGAATGAATTTCAGCCAGTCATCGAATGAACCTCACTCAATGCTGGCACAACGTGCGTTCTTGAGGTAGGTGCAGTGTCCACATGTGCCCGGACTGGACAAGTCGCGGACCGACTACCAGGCACCCCCGTGAAAAAGCGGGCCACGCGCAGCACGACCGGGCGCGAGTCTCTGGAACAGCTGGGAGCCAGTTCTTGTTTCCGGCAATAGGCCTGAAGTCCGAAAGAAGTGGTCGTTTGATCGATTCATTCGTGGAGTCAACGATCTGGCGTGGACGACCGATGACCTTGCGCCATCATCCATGCAGGGTTATCTCTCCGTTCCTGGTTAGGCAAGCACGAACGGGAGCGCTGACGCTCGCGAAACCAGGCGAAAGCCTTAACCCGCGCTCATCCGAAGCCGCAAGAGGAACGTCAGATGAAGAAGCTTTTGTTTGTCGTCGATCCGCTGGACCAGTTCAAGGTCTACAAGGACACCACTTTCTCAATCATGCGTGAGGCCCAGTGGCGCGGCTACCTCATAGCGGCATGCCTGCCGCAAGACATTCAGTGGAAGTCAGGCGGTTTTGTCATGGCCACCGTGCAGCAAATCAGCCTGACTGGATCCCAGCCCGGCTGGTACCGTGTCCACAACACGATGCGAATGGCCCTAAAAGACTTTGACGCTGTCCTCATGCGCAAGGACCCACCATTCAACGCGGAGTACATCTACGCCACCCACCTCCTCGAACAAGCTGAACGGGAGGACGGCAACGTAGTGAACAGACCGCGGGCACTTCGCGACCATCCGGAGAAGCTCGCAATCATGGAGTTTCCTGAGCTCGTACCGCCAACGCTGGTTACACGCAATGCGGCGTCCGTGCGGGACTTCCACGCGGAGCATGGCGACATCATTCTCAAGCCGCTTGATGGAATGGGTGGCAAAGGCATCTTCCGTGTCGGAAAAGACGCGCTGAATCTCGGCGTCATCATCGAGACGCTAAACAAGGATGGTGCCGAAACCATCATGGTCCAGCGCTTTGTGCCGCAGATCGTCGACGGCGACAAGCGCATCCTCATAATTAACGGCGAGCCCGTGCCCTTTGTCTTGGCCCGCATTCCGCAGGGCACTGAAGTGCGCGGCAATTTGGCTGTTGGGGGCAAAGGTGTGGCGCAGCCCTTGACGCCGCGCAATCGTGAAATCGCCGAAACTATCGGACGAGTGCTTGCGCCCCGCGGACTCCTACTCATTGGGCTTGATGTAATTGGTGATTCCGTCACTGAGATCAATGTCACCAGTCCTACCGGCTTTCAAGAAATCACCGACCAAACCGGCTTCAACGTCCCGGCGCTCTTCGTTGACGCATTGGAGCGGACCACACGTACAACGAACGATGAACCCCTGCAGCGCCCGCAGTGGTCCACGGCGCACATCAATTAATCCTTCAACTTTTGGGCTCGGATATGTTCGAAAAGTTGCACGTAATTTGCCATCCAAACGTTTCGCTGAGCATCTGAGAGATGCGAAAGTCCGTTCGACATCAACACAACAGGTGTATTCAATGAAAGCAATTGGCTATCGGGTCCCGGGAAACATCGATCGCGAAGATTCTTTCGTCGATATCGAACTGCCGCAGCCAAAGCCTGCGGGGCGCGACATCCTTGTCGAGGTCAAGGCAGTGTCGGTCAATCCGGTCGACTACAAGGTGCGCCAAGGCACTGCACCCCTGAACGAAGAGTGGAAAGTCGTGGGCTACGACGCGGCCGGTATCGTTACGGAGGTAGGTCCGGAGACGCAATTTTTCAAGCCGGGCGACGAAGTCTTCTACGCGGGCTCGATAGACCGCTCGGGAACAAATGCGCAGTTCCACCTGGTCGACGAGCGCATTGTGGGGTCCAAACCGCGCACATTGGGTTTCGCCGAGGCGGCTGCAATGCCGTTGACATCCATCACTGCATGGGAGGCGTTGTTTGATCGCCTCGACGTTCGGCGTGAGGTGCCTGGTGCCGCACGCGCTATCGTGATCGTCGGGGGCGCTGGTGGGGTCGGTTCGATGGCAGTACAGCTCGCACGCTACCTGACCGATCTCACAGTGGTCGCCACGGCTTCAAGGCCTGAGACGTCGGCTTGGGCCAGTCAAATGGGTGCCCATCACGTGATCGATCACAGCAAGCCTCTAGCCGCCCAAGTTGCGGCATTGAACATCGGCGCACCCAGCTTCGTGTTCTCCACCACGCAGACCAACCGCCATGCCAGCGAGATCGCGGAGCTCATTGCGCCGCAGGGGCGCTTCGCTCTTATCGACGGGTTGGCCGATGCTGGCTTGTTCATGCGCAAATCGGTTTCGATCCACTGGGAGTTGATGTTCACGCGACCGCTGTTCAAGACGGCGGACATCGATGGGCAGCACACGCTCCTCAACGAAGTTGCACGTCTGGTGGACGAGGGCGTACTGCGCACCACCATGACCGAGCGGTTCGCGCCTCTCAACGCGGCCAATCTTAAGCGCGTGCACAAGCTCGTGGAGACCGGCACAACCCGCGGAAAGTACGTACTGGAGGGATTCTGATGAGCAATACAAGTAATGCAATTAGCCCCCCGAAGGCTTACGTGATTTTCATCAAAGAAAGCATCCACGACGAAGTCGAGATGGGGCGCTACAAGGCGGCGGTCGGCGCGAGCTTCAAGGGCCACTCTCCCAGCTTTCTTGCGGCTTACGGCGCTCTGGAGGTCTTGGAGGGCGCGCCCGCGGAGGGAGTGGTCCTCATTGAGTTCCCGGACATGGAGAAAGCGCGCGCGTGGTATCACAGTCCAGCCTATCAGGAAGCGGCGCGGCATCGATTCGCCGGTGCCGTTTACCGCGGACTGATCGTTGAAGGAACTGCTCCACCTGAGACGAAACCATGAAGCTGTTCCTTGCCGCCTGAGCATGGCTGACTGCCGAAGCGCACATAGGTGCGCCGGCCGCAAACCTGAGCTACCCCTTACGACGCCCGCCAGCGCTTCGCAGCGAGCGCTGATGCGCTCATCGAAGCTGCCCGCGTGGCATCCAAGGCTATCAGCATCGAAGTCGCCATCGCCGTCACTGATCCCAGCGGCCACCTGGTAGCAGGATCAGGACGCAGCCGAGGTGGCGTTGCGCACGCTGGGTTTCGAAGTCCAGGGCTGATTCTGCCGCCCAGCTGAGTTGCGATCCGCCACTTCGCCAACTGCACGCTCATTCGCGAAAGGATTTGTGCCCAACATCGTGCCTCGTGCGCTTCCTTTTCTGTCAGGTTGTACAGGAAAGAAATTGCATCTTCAAACGGTCTTCGTCATGTACCCCATCCAAGGCCAATAGGTCAGCGCGAAGACAACCAGAAGCGCGGTGGCCACCAATGTGATGACGAAGCCGGTGCGAATGAAGTCACGCGCGTCGAACGTGCCTGTGCCGTAGGCAATCATGTTCTGCGGCGCGTTCACCGGAAGGATGAATCCAAAGCTCACGACGAACTGCAACAACATCGTCATCCCGATCAAGTTGATGCCCGGCGTTTGCACGGCCAACAGTACGCTCATGATGATGGGAATCATCGTCGAGGCGAGTGCCGTGGCGCTGGCAAAGCCGAGGTGGATGACGATCAAGAACAGCGACAGCAGCATCAGGATGACGAAGGCGCTGGCGTGTTGCAGACCAAGGTTCTGCACAATCAGGCTGGCGAGCCACCCGGCCGCATTTGTCCTCAGCAACGCGCTTCCCACGCTGATGCCGACCGCGAACAGCACGACCGTGCCCCACGGAAATCCCTGCTGCGATTCTTTCCAGTCCATCACCCCCAGGCGAGGCAGAAGCATCAAGGCAATCGCGGCGATGGTTGTGGACGACGTATCGAAGTCGTGCAGCACCTTCTCGGTCGCCCAAAAGCCCAGCAGCACCAGGACGATCACCAGAAGCTTCCACTCTCTAGCAGTCGTCTTACCGATCGCGTCCAGCTGCTTTCGTATGGTCGCCTGCCCGCCCTCGATCTCCTTCATCTCCGGTTTCATCATGCGGGTCATGATGAAGTAGACCGCGACGCTCATCAGTGCGGAGAACGGCGCCCCGGCAATGAACCACTCCATCCATGTGATCGTGGCCTGGAACTGTTTTTCGATGAAGCCGATGGCCACCAAGTTCTGCGCCGCCGCGGTCTTGATGCCGATGTTCCAGACGCTGGCCGTCTGCGCGGCGGCGATCACCAGCAGGCCCGCGAATCGACTGCGCTTGTCCACCTTGAAGGCAAGGATGAAGCCCATCATGATGGGCACCAGGCAAGCCACCCGCGCCGTTGTACTGGGCACGATGAACGACAGCAGGAAGCCCACGACCATGGCGCCGATCACGATGTGGTTGGTACGCGCATCGACTTTGGTGAGCACGAGCAGCGCAATGCGCCGGTCAAGCCCCGTGGCCGTCATGGCGGCGGCGATGAAGCAGGCTGCCGCGACCAATGCCACGGCACTGTTTGAGAAGCCCGACAGTGCCAGGCCCAGCGCCGCGCCGGTCCCCATGTCACCGCTGGCTGGCTTCGCGGCATCGGGGACCGCAGCCAGAAGGAAGATCATCAATGCGCCGACTACCACGGCGCTCACCGCATAGTCCAGCGCCTCGGTCATCCAGACGATCACGGCGAAGGCCAGTACCGCCAGCATGACCTGGCCGGCCGCGGGTAACCCCGGCGCAGCCGGCATCCATAGCACGGCCAACAAGGCGGCGGTTGCAAGCACGAGGCCGGCCGTCTTGATGTTGTGCCGTTTCGAAGAGGGCGGCACGGAAGGCACCTGTGTCTCAAGAGGAACGGCATTCACGGGCTGATTCATGAGATTTTCCTTGTCCGTTCTGGCGATGAGCGACGGCTCCCTGTAAGTCAGCGCCTCGCCTCGCCACCGTGGAGACGTTCAGCGCATTTCCAATTGCTTACGCAAACGTGCCACTTCTTCAATCAAGTCCGCCGTAAGGGCCGCCAGCTGTGGATCTGCGTCAAAGCAGGTCTCCAGGTGCGCAACCCGCCGGGCGCGCACCAATGTGAAGCTGTCGAAGCGCCATCCTTCAGACTCCAAGTGGACCTGCAGCACGCCTGCCTCAACCCGTTGCTGCAGCCAAAGCACCTCTACGCCGCAGGCCCGCGCCGCCTCCTCCACTGAGAACGCCGCGTCGCTCAACACTTCTGCATCGTGTATAGGTCTCATGTTCACGCTCCTGCGACTGTCCGCGCATCGAATCCGGGAAATGCCTGCGCCAAAGCCGAGTACGCGGCGCGCTGTCCGTCGGTGACAGCGGCCGGTAAGACGACTTCCAGCACCAGATAGAGGTCGCCGGGTTCCGATGCGGGGATGCCGCGGCCCTTCAGGCGAAGCTTTCTACCAGGCGTCCAGCCTCCGGGCACTGTTACCTCCACTGCGTCGTCCGCAGGCATTCGCACCTGCACCGACGCCCCAAGCGCTGCTTCCCACGGAGACAGCGATAGGCGACCGTGTACGTCCTTACCGTCGACACGCCACTGTGTGTTTGCGCGGATCGCCACTTCCAACAGTAGGTCGCCCGGTGGGCCGCCGTTGACGCCGGGATTGCCCTGTCCGGCCAACCGGATGTGCTGACCCTCCCTTACTCCCTTCGGAATACGAACTTCCAGCTGGCGTTGCTCGTGTCTCGGATGGCCTAGATCGTCAATACGTACTGCGTCCACGGCCAGCACGCGCTGCGCTCCAAGGTAGGTATCCAGCAGTTCGAGTTCAATGCGTGCGTGTCGTACCTCACCCGGGATCGGTCCTTCAGGGCGACGCGCCCCGCCGGAGCGCGTACGGGTAGCGCGCCCAAACAGCTCCTCAAAGAAGTCACTGTGCTTCGCGTCTCCACCAACGGAAGAAAAGTCAAAGCCTTGTTGCCAGTCGGGTGGAGGCCCAAACTCGCGACCGCTTTGCGGCTGCTCTGAAAGCTGATCGTACGCGGCGCGCTTTTCTGGGTCTGAAAGAACCGCGTTGGCCTCGTTCACCTCCGCCATCCGTGCAGACGCATCTGTTTCCTTGCTGACGTCGGGGTGGAACTTGCGCGCGAGCTTGCGAAACGCCTTTTTTATATCCCCTGGCGTGGCCGTCTTCTCCACGCCGAGCGTCTTGTAGTAGTCCTTGTACTCCATGCTGACCACCCAGCTACCGTCGGTACTCAGCGGGAATCGGATCCACGCTCAGTTTCAAACTAGTGTCGCGCTCTACCTGCCCGACTCGCTCCGCACTGAGCAACAGCTCAATTGCCAACGTAGGCAGACGCTTGCAGAAAAAAACTTGGCTGCTACGTCTATACCGATGAAGCTTCACCCTCTCTAAAGGGCTCTTCAATCGAAGTCTCATTGAACGCACGCCCTCCGTGCTGCCGGCGGCGTGCAACAAAGGACACGTCGCAACTTGACTGTCTCGAAAGGCGCCAAGGTGGCCGCCCGCGCCCATTAACAGCATTTGCATACGGAGTCTCCATTCAACTTGCTGCCGACACGATGGCCCTCGGCGGGTGCTTAGCCTCGTGCCTCTTGGCAAGCAAGAAGAGAGAACTCGCCGCTCCGGTAGGAAGCGTTTTCCGCACCACTCCGAAATAGGGTTCGGGAGCAAGCGCTGGGGCACTGTACGGCGCTCGGCGTGTTTGATAGTCCGGAATACATTTCCTATCGTCGCCGCGAGGATGGTCCGGTACTCAGAGGCTTTCTCCAGATGGAAAACCCTCAACGGACTACTAAGGTCAAGCTGCTCAAACTTGGAGGGGCCGGGGTAGACATTCAAGCAAAGGCAGCGCGGACGTTAAAGACATCGTCAAAGTAGGCACCTCGTCTGTCGGAGGCGGAGCACATTCCAGCGAACGCCGACGTCCGCTCCATCTTCATTGGCGACCTGACGCCCGCCAACATGCATACTGTGGCCAACCAAGTGATTTGCCATGGGATGCTGCTCCAAATTGATTACCCTGTCGCCAATGAATAGGCCTGGGCCTGTCCGTGACGGCGCGCGGTCGGCAGGTGCGGTGCGCTGAGGCCATCTCGAACAGCATCATGAACACGTCGGAATCGGACAGCTCATTTGCATCATGGTAGTGGCCCCGGCCCCGCCTGATTCCATTCCCACAGACGCTCCCAGTTCGTTCCTTGTTTAACAACTATCCAGAAGTTGAGGCAAAAGCGTTGAGCACCTCTCCGCGAAAGCGCGTAAGCTTGCGATGACGCATGACTGGGCGGCGACAGGGAGCCATTCACAATCAGACCGCAATGTCTACTCAACGTCTCTTTGCGAACGACTCTCCCTTGCCTACGACGCCGCTTCGCCGCTCTTCGGCTAGTCGCGTTGACGCTCTTCTGAGTGAGATTCAGGCGTGCCGCGTCTGCGAGGCGCATCTCCCCCTGGGTCCTCGACCCATTGTGAGAATCTCACCGTCCGCTCGCATCCTGATGGTTGGTCAAGCACCAGGGCTTAAGGTTCATGAAAGCGGGATCCCGTGGAACGACGCCAGCGGAAAACGGCTGCGGGAGTGGCTGGGGGTCGAGGAATCGGTGTTCTATGACCCGCGACGGTTCGCGATCGTGCCGATGAGCCTGTGCTATCCCGGTCGAGGCCACAGCGGAGACTTGCCGCCACGTCCCGAGTGTGCGCCTCTTTGGCATGAACGCATCCTCTCCTCGCTGCCACACATTCGACTGACTATCCTCATCGGGCAGTACGCTCTGGCGAAATACCTCGGTGAACGCAGGCAGACGACCCTCACTGAGACAGTCGCCGCATGGAAGTCGTATGCGCCACAGTTCATCACGCTGCCTCACCCGTCGCCGCGCAACCAGAACTGGCTAAAGCAGAATCCTTGGTTCGACAGGGAAATTGTGCCGATGCTTCGCAAGCACGTGGCAGATGCGCTAGCGTAGGCCGACTTCGGCTGCTTCCGGTCTGAGCGCCTAGACTTACCACCAGTTTGCGCATCGACCGTAAGCGTCCGGGCACCCCACCCTGATCTACCGCTGGAAGTCGCAGAGGTGGAGTGACCCCTACGTTTTGGAGCCGCAGCAAGCTTCGTCGCCACCGGCCTGGATTGGAGGGCACGGCACCGAACCGAACGAGCAGAACACACAACAATGGCCCGGTTTTGGGCGCAAGACCGTGTGGCAACTTTCGCACTCGTAGAACCATTGGCACGCGTCCGTCGGCATTGTTTCGTTCTTGGCATGCCCACACTCAGGGCACGTCAGAACAGAGTCCAAGATCAAATCCATTACGGCTTTGCCGGGGCAACAGATGACGGGAATCCAGCTTCCGTGGTGGCCTTGGTCAGCACGTCCACCTTGACCTTGGTGTCATCAAAGACCACCGTGGTCTCTCGTTTGGCCAGGTTGGATTTGACGCCAATGACTCCGTCGATCTGGGTCAGTGCCTTCTTCACCGTGATGGGGCAAGTGGCACAACTCATGCCGGGCACCGACAGAGTGACGCTTTGTTGGGCAGCCCAGCCGGGCGTCAGCAGCAAGAGTGCTGCAGTGGTCATGATCAACCGCTTCATGTCGGAGCCTTTCATCAGTAGAACCAGTGGGCGAACAGGGGGAACACCAGCGCGGCCACCAGCAACAGGGTCACCAGGGCAAACAGCACCTTGTAGGAGAGGCTGACCATCGGCCGCTGACATACCTGTCCCGCTTCACAGGCCACAACCGGGCGCCATATCCGGCGCGCCGCAAAGATCAAGGCGATAGTGGCTGCACCAATGAACAGTGGTTGGTACGGCTCCAGCAGCGTCAACGTGCTGATCCATGCTCCAGAGATGCCCAGCATGATCAGCACCAGAGGGCCAAGGCAGCAGGCGGACGCAAGGAGCGCGGACAGGCCACCCGCGATCAAGGCCTTTCCACCGCCAGTGGCACGGGCAGAAATGTCTGTAGATTTTGTTGACATGGCTTAAGCTTAGTCCCGTACATTGGTACGGAGTCAAGCACCATGAGCCTTCCTCTTCCGCATGCCCACCCCGGCTTGACCATTGGTGATCTGGCCAAGGCGGCCGGTGTCAATGTAGAGACCATACGGTTCTACCAACGCAAGGAGCTGATGCCCGAGCCAGAACGGCCCCAGGGCAGCATTCGGCGATATGACCAGAATGACCTATCGCGATTGCATTTCATCAAGACTGCGAAGCGGCTGGGGTTCAGCCTGGATGAGACCGCGCAGTTGCTGCAACTCGACGATGGTGCGAGCTGCGCTCAAGCCCGTACACACGCAGAGTCCAAGCTCGCCGAAGTTCAACTCAAGCTTGCAGACCTGCACCGAATGGAAGCCGTACTCTCTGAACTGATCGATCTCTGCAGTTCTGGGAGAGGCAAAGTCCGTTGCCCGCTGATTGCGGCAATGGAGAGGCAGTCGCCTCCGCTACAGATTTGAAGCAGTGGTGGACTGCCAGCGATGTGGCAAAAGATCATGGATGCGGCTGGCGCGCTGCATGGGCAGACGTGCCATCACATCGCGCAGGTAGGCGTAGGGGTCATGCCCGTTCATGCGCGCTGACTGGATCAAGCTCATGACGGCGGCGGCGCGTTGGCCCGCGCGCAGGCTGCCAGCGAAGAGCCAGTTGTTGCGACCAATGGCAATGGGCCGGATCTGGTTCTCGATCCAGTTGTTGTCCAAAGGCAGTTGCCCATCGTCGACGAACCGGGTCAACGCCACCCAGCGCCGCAGGCTGTAGTCCAGCGCCTTGGCGCTCGCTGAACCTTCGGGCACCTTCTGGCGTTGCAGCAGCATCCACTGGTGCAAGGCATCGAGCAGCGGCTTCGTTTGTTGTTGCCGGATGGCCCGGCGCTGATCGGCGCTGAGCTCCTTGACCTCGCGCTCGATTTCGTAGACCCGACCGAACTGCTGCAGCGCGAACTCGGCGATCTGGCTCTGGTTAGCTGCATGCAGATCGAAGAACTTGCGCCGCGCGTGCGCCAGGCAACCGACCTCGGTCACGCCGCTGGCGATCAAGGCTTTGTAGCCGCTGAAGTCGTCACAGGTGAGGCTGCCTCTCCAGTCGCCCAGGAAGCGCCGGGCATGTTCGCCCGAGCGTGATTCGCAGAAGTCGTAGACGATCACCTTGGTGTTCTCGAAGGCACCCGTGGCATAGGCCCAGAGGTAGGCCCGGTGCGTCTTTCCGTTGCCCGGCTTGAGCATGGACACCGGCGTCTCATCGGCATGCAGCACGCGGTGCTGCAGCAGCTCGTTTCTCATGGCATCCACAAGTGGCTGCAACTGCACGCCACACGCGCCCACCCACTGAGCGAGCGTGGAACGCGGGATCGCGAGACCAGCTCGACCAAAGATCGCTTCCTGGCGGTACAGCGGAAGGTGATCGGCGTACTTGGCCACCAGCACCTGCGCCAGCAGCCCGGTGGTGGGGATGCCCTTGTCGATGATGTGCGGATCGACGGGGACTTGGGTGAGCGTCTCGCACTTCGCACAAGCCCACTTGCCCCGGATGTGGCGC
This sequence comes from Diaphorobacter sp. HDW4A, assembly GCF_011305995.1. GTDB lineage: Bacteria > Pseudomonadota > Gammaproteobacteria > Burkholderiales > Burkholderiaceae_C > Diaphorobacter_A. The sequence continues at coordinate 4,796,454 of NZ_CP049910.1, forward strand.
TCGACGCTGAAGACGCCAGGCACATAGTCCAGCTTCTCGGCCACGTCCTCGCCCACGCGCTTCATCTGGCAACCGCAGGCACAGGTGGTCGAGTCGGGCTCGTGGCGGATCTCGCGCCGCGGCAGGTTGGCTGGCAGCGGCGCGCGCTTGGGAACCTTCTTCTCTTCAACCTTGGCGGGCGCCTGCGCTTCTTGCAGCGCATCGATCTCGGTGGCCACGGCTGCCAGGTCGGCCTCGATCTCGTCTTCGAGCAGGCTCTTCTGTTCGGGGTTGAAGCGTTCGGATTGAGCTGCGAACTTCATGCGCTTCAAGAGCGCGTTCTCGTGCGTGAGTTTGTCCAGCAACGCGCTCTGGTGGCGCAGCTGCGTCATGAGGCGCGTGGTCAGCTCACGCAGCTCTTCTGCGCTCAGGCTCTGCAGGGATTGAGGCTCGACCACCATGGGCATCCACTGTGCCAGCACTGGCACACGCGCACCATTGGCGCATGCCCCAATTGGCAAGCACCGGTCTGCGCTTCAGAGTCAGACCACGGTGATGACACCACCGTTGCCAAGGCGCTGCCAGGGCAGGCCCAGCACCAGCGCATCGAACTGGGCTCGGGTGAGCGAGGCGGTGCTTGCCGCATCACGCGGCCAGACGAACTTGCCGCTGTTGAGGCGACGCGCTGCCAGCCACACACCGATGCCGTCGTGCACCAGCACCTTCATGCGGTTGGCGCGTCGATTGGCGAACAGGTAGGCGTGGTGCGGGCGCGCTGCGCCGAAGACCGACACCACGCGAGCCAGCGCCGTCTCGGTGCCCGATCTCATGTCCAGCGGCTCAGTGGCCAGCCACAGCGCATCAACCCGGATCACTTGAGCAGCTCTCGCATCCACACGGCGCACTGGTCGGCCGCATCCAATGGCCAGGTCACCGAGACGGTGGTGGCGCCACGGCGCAGCTCGATGCGGATGTCTGGTGCAAGTGCAGGCCCTGGTGAACATGCCGCTGGCGGCAGCGGCACTGGAACGAATGCGGGGGCCTGGAGTGCAGGCAGCGCGCCACCCGCTTCGCGGCGCCACTTGTGAACGACGTTGGCGTTGATGCCGTACGACAAGGCAATGCTGGCCACCGATGCACCCGGCTCGGCGCACTGAGCAATGATCTGCTGCTTGAGCTCGGCGCTGTGCCGCCGGCGGGTCTTCTTCTTGGCTTCATTCATGGTGTCCACCTAAATCTTTGGTGGACACCATCGTTGCCGCTTAGACCAATCCCTTCAAGGGTGGGATGACCGTGCGCTTACCATCGACCCTCAGTTCCTCGCGAAGCGACTTCTTACGAGGGGTTCGCGGACGAAGTGCTCCATGAAACGGACTGCCGTAGACACATCTGTTCGCTTACTTAAGGACACTCGGCTACTCGTCCTAACGGAGCCACTCGCATGAGCTTTAGGGACAGATGTTGGTACACGCTGCGCTGCGCACATGTGACTCGAGCGAAACGCTTGGCGTTTCCGACGAGGGAGTCTGCTGGAGCGGTGCGCATTGGGATACCAGTGCGGACTTTCTGCGTTTCGACACCGCATGGATCGGCGGGGGCCACTTGGAGCCCGAGCTGGCGCACGCCATTTGCAAGGACTGCGGCCACCCTGCCCAAGTCATTCAGCGCTACCCCTTGTGATCATCAGGCTGAACTCGGTGCCGCACGGTGTGCCCCTCCTCTGTTTCATCCAGGTATCAACACTCCATGTCTCGCGCGAGGCGCAGCCCACTAAATTGCCACCTGGTCGCGGGCGGGAAGAAATTGCGATAGGTGAGGCGCGTGTGGCCGCGTGGGGTGGCCACGCTTCCACCGCGGAGAACAACTTGGCCGACCATGAACTTCCCGTTGTACTCACCGATAGCTCCAGGCCACGGCCTGAATCCTGGATACGGATCAAAAGAAGAGCGCGTCCACTGCCAGACATGACCTGTGAGCTGTCGAATCTCCGGCAACCGTGCCGCTGATTCCCATTCAGCCTCTGTAGGCAGTCGCGCACCACTCCAAAGGGCAAAAGCAGCAGCCTCATAGAAACTAAGCTGACTCACTGGAGCTCCCAGATCCATCGGTTGGACTCCGGTCAGCCCGAACACCTGCCACTCCTCGGCCGGCGCGCAGGAGTCTCTGGGCGCAATCCAGTAGGCGGGCACTTGCCAGCTATTGGACTGAACCAACGCCCAGCCCTCGGACAGCCACAAGGCGGGAGTTTTATAGCCGCCGTCGGCGATGAAGTCGACGTACTCTGAGCAAGTGACCAAGCGGTCTGTGATTTGAAACGGCGCCAGCCAGCAACGATGTTGCGGGGTTTCGTTGTCGAACGCAAAGGTTCCGCCTGCGTGGCCGACTCCCACCAACCCGCTCGGTCCATCTAGCCATTTAACCTGTGAAGGAGCATGAAGGCGAAGCGGCCCTTCTCCGGAGGCTCGAAGTGCCGGGAGCATCGGATTGCAAGAGAGCAGGTGTAAGGCATCCGCAACAATGAGTTCTTGATGCTGCTGCTCATGCTGCAGACCAAGAACAATCAGCGGCCCCACAGACTTGAGGCTTTCGTTGTCGGCGTCCTCGATGAGCCGAAGGACTGCGGCATCGACGTGCTCACGATACCGGTGCACTTCATACAGTGCTGGGCGTGTGAGCAGCCCTCGCTGGGCCCTCGGATGGCGACTTCCCAGGGACTCGTAGTACGAATTGAACAGGTGCAGATAAGACGCGTTGAAGGGCTCGCATGAAGTGTGCGGCAACAGGACTACGGCCTCGAAGAACCACGTCGTATGCGCCAGGTGCCACTTCGTCGGACTCGCATCTGCCATTGACTGTACGCACTGGTCCTCCACGCTCAGGGGACTCGCTGCAGCCAGACTGGCTGCGCGAACCTCTGCAAAATGGTTCGCAAGAGCTGCGCGATCTGTCGTGTCAGGAATGAGAGGACTCGCGGGAGACGACGCGCGAAGTAGATTCCTGGTCATGAGCCCGGGGTCCTTTTTCATGAGCATGCCCGTCGTTCAGAGCAGCCACGTGGTTGAGAAAACATCGACAGAGCGCCAGGCGAACCGCCTCTCGTTCACTATTCTTACCGCGCATTGGCCCCGGTCGTACTGGGCAGGCCCCTCATGTGAGCCGCTGACTTCGTCGTCGCTGGGGGGCAGAGGGAGCGAGTTAGCCGTCGCTGAAGCACCGAAACTAGGCGGCGCACGTATCAGTCGGCGCCGTATTCTTGAGCGCTGTCGATCTGGACACGTTGCGCGGAGAGAACTGCAAAGTATCCGTCCGGGTCAGTCCAAAAGCCGGTCGTGTTCCATCCTCCCGCCCTCAGCAGCAGGCGAATGTCCCGGACGGTGTACTTGTAGCTGTTCTCTGTATGAATGGTTTCGCCCTCCCGCATGGAGAAGCTGCAATCGGCTACGCGAAACTGCACGTCGTATCGCGCGCGGAGATGCATCTCAATCCGGGATAGCCCCTCATTCCACCGCACCTCGTGCTTGAAGGCAGACACCGGGATGTCGCCGACGAGTTCCCGGTTGATGCGGTGAATCAGATTGAGGTTGAACCTGGCAGTGACCCCCTGCGGGTCGTCATATGCAGGCAGGAGGATTGCCTCGTCCTTCAGCAGGTCGACTCCCAGGAGCAGAGTGGAATCAGGACCAAGGGAGTCGCCAAACGTCCGAAGGAGATCGACAGCGGCCGCTTCGCTCAGGTTGCCGAGGGTAGAGCCCGGGAAAAAGCCAACGCCACCTCGCTGCAGGACCGTAAGCGGCAGCTCCATCGGACGCAGAAAGTCCCCCTCGACAGGCCGCATGGGAATATGCGGGAATTGGGCCTGTAGAGACGCAATGGATTCGCGCAGGAACTCTCCGGAGATGTCGATGGCAATGTACTCCGAGACCAAGGCATGACCAAGCAGCACGGAAGTCTTGGTGGCGGAGCCCGCACCGAACTCAACGAGCACCCTGTTGTGCCCCAGGAGTGGCGCGATCTCGCGGATGTACGTCGACAGAATCGTACGCTCGCAACGAGTTGGGTAGTACTGCGGCAACCGAGTGATATCCTCGAACAGCTTTGAGCCTTCCTGGTCGTAGAACCAGCGCGGAGGAATGGCTTTGTTAAGCCTTCCCAATCCACTAAGTACATCAAGCAGAAACCCGGGACAGGACTTGGCTGCGGGCGCTACTGTGAGCGCAGAGAAGGAGGGGTTTCTCATCAAATGGAAAGGCAAATACTTTCGCACTCCAACATCATCCAGTCGATGCGTCTGAAGGTGCGCGAATGGCTCCATAAGCGGAGGAAAGGCGAAGGCTACAGCCACCGTGTCGCCATGCCATTGTTTTCCGATGACCCCACCCGGGTCAACCTGCCAATGCGTTCGGTCGTCCGACAAAATGAGCCAGGAAACCTGAAGTGGGTCGTTCAATGGATGCGCGGCTGATCAAGATATTCAAGTTGCCGACGTTCACCTTCGCCATTTGTTCAGACGCATCCGTGTGCTTGCTGGGGTCGTCTCAGAAAACGGAAAGAATCGTACGCTAAGCCGGCTGCAGCGGTCGTAGCGGCCTGAACTTGCCCGCGCCGATCTTGGCGCTGCTGCGCCAGAGGTAATCGCCGGTCAGGTTGATGTGCTCCCAGCCCAGCGGTGACAGGTACTGCAACAGGCTGTCATCGATGACTTGGCCGTGGCTACGCAGGGCGTTCGCCGCCCGCTCCAGATAGACCGTGTTCCACAACACGATGGCCACCGTCACCAGGTTGAGGCCGCTGGCCCGGTAGCGTTGCTGCTCGAAACTGCGATCGCGGATTTCGCCCAGCCGGTTGAAGAACACGGCGCGGGCCAGCGCGTTGCGGGCCTCGCCCTTGTTCAAGCCGGCATGCACGCGGCGGCGCAGCTCGACGCTTTGCAGCCAGTCCAGGATGAATAGCGTGCGCTCGATGCGGCCCAGTTCGCGCAGGGCGACCGCCAAGCCGTTCTGGCGCGGGTAGCTGCCGAGCTTCCTGAGCATCAGCGATGCCGTCACTGTGCCCTGCTTGATGGAAGTGGCCAGCCGCAGGATTTCGTCCCAATGGGCACGGACGTGCTTGATGTTGAGCGTGCTGCCGATCATGGGCTTCAGCGCCTCATAGGCAGCATCGCCCTTCGGGATGTAGAGCTTGGTGTCGCCAAGGTCGCGGATGCGCGGCGCGAAGCGAAAGCCCAGCAGGTGCATCAGCGCGAAGACGTGATCGGTGAAGCCAGCCGTATCAGTGTAGTGCTCCTCGATGCGCAGGTCGGATTCGTGGTACAGCAGGCCGTCGAGCACGTAGGTCGAGTCGCGCACACCGACGTTGACGACCTTCGTGTGGAACGGCGCGTACTGGTCGGAGATGTGGGTGTAGAACGTCCGCCCTGGACTGCTGCCGTATTTCGGGTTGATGTGGCCGGTACTCTCGGCCTTGCTGCCGGCGCGGAAGTTCTGACCGTCTGACGACGAGGTAGTCCCGTCACCCCAGTGCTCGGCGAAGGGATGCCGGAACTGAGCATTGACCAGCTCCGCCAGCGCCGTCGAATAGGTTTCATCGCGGATGTGCCAGGCCTGCAGCCAGGCCAGCTTGGCGTAGGTCGTGCCGGGGCAGGATTCTGCCATCTTGGTCAGGCCGAGGTTGATTGCGTCGGCCAGTATCGTGGTCAGAAGCAGGTTCCTGTCTTTGGCTAGTTCGCCCGACTTGAGGTGCGTGAAGTGTCGGGTGAAGCCCGTCCACTGGTCCACTTCCAGCAGCAGTTCGGTGATCTTGACGTGCGGCAGGATCACCGCCATCTGGTCGATCAGGGCCTGCGCGGTGTCGGGCACCGCCGCATCCAGCGGCGTGATCTTCAGACCCGACCCCGTGATGATGGCGTCCGGCAGTTCGTTGGCCAGTGCCATGCTGTTGACCGTGGCGAGCTGCGTTTCCAGCAGCGTGAGCCGGTCATGCAGGTACTGGTCGCAGTCGGTGGCCACGGCCAGCGGCAAATCGCTGGCCTGCTTGAGGCTGGCGAATCTCGCGGGCGGCACCAGGTAGTCCTCGAAGTCCTTGAACTGACGCGAGCCTTCTACCCAGATGTCGCCGGAGCGCAGCGAGTTCTTCAATTCCGACAGCGCGCACAACTCGTAGTAGCGCCGGTCGATGCCGGTGTCGGTCATCACCAGCTTCTGCCAGCGCGGCTTGATGAAGTCGGTCGGCGCATCGGCGGGCACCTTGCGGGCGTTGTCGCTGTTCATGCCGCGCAGCACCTCGATGGCGCCAAGCATATCCTTGGCGGCAGGCGCGGCTCGCAGCTTGAGCACGGCGAGGAACTCCGGCGCATAGCGGCGCAGCGTGGCGTAGCGCTCGCCGATGCGGTGCAGGAAATCGAAGTCCTCGGGCTGCGCGAGCCGCTGCGCCTCGGTGACGCTCTCGGTGAAAGCGTCCCACGACATGACCGCCTCGATGGCGGCGAACGGATCGCTGCCCGCCTGTTTGGCCTCGATCAGCGCCCGGCCGATGCGGCCGAACAGGCGCACCTTGGCGTTGATCGCCTTGCCCGATGCCTGAAACTGTTGTTGATGCTTGTTCTTGGCGGCGTTGAACAGCTTGCCCAGGATGCGATCGTGCAGGTCGATGATTTCGTCGGTGACGGTGGCCATGCCCTCGATGGCGAGCGCCACCAAGGTGGCGTAGCGGCGCTGCGGCTCGAACTTGGCGAGGTCGGCGGGCGTCATCTGGGCGCCCTCGCGAGCGATCTTCAGCAAGCGGTTCTGGTGTACCAGGCGCTCAATACCGGAAGGCAGATCGAGCGCCTGCCATGCCTTGAGGCGTCCGATGTGTTCCAGCATGTGCCGCGAGTTCGGCTTGGCCGGTGACTGGCGCAGCCAGGCCAGCCAGGTCGCCTTGCCGTTCTCGCGGCGCTTGAGCAGATCGTCGAGGCGGCGCCGATGCGCGTCCGACAGCGGTTCGGCCAAGGTGTCGTAGATGCGCCGGTTGGCGCGGGTGACCGCCTCGGCGCAGACGCGCTCGATCACATCGAGTGTCGGCAAGATGATGTGTTGGTGCCGCAGGGAGTCGAGGACGCTGCCGGCCAGCACGATGCCCTTGTCGGTCTGCAAGGCCAGTGCGGTAGTGGCATGAACAGCCTGGCGATAGTGCCCCAAGCCGAACGGCTCCATGCCCAGGTACGCCCGCAGTTCGAGCAGGTGTTCGCGCCGGGTCTCCTCCCGTTCGGAATATTGCGGCCAACATGCCGGATCGAGTCGCAGGTGCCGTCCGATCCATTGCAGCAGGGGCCTCGGCACCTCAGCGTCTGGTAGCAGGCCCTGACCGGGGAAGCGCAGCAAACACAACTGCACCGCGACACCCAGGCGGTTGGCCTCACCGCGCCGCTGGCGGATCAGTGACAGGTCGGATTCGCTGAAGGTGTAGTGTCGGATGAGTTCGTCTTGTGTATCGGGCAACGCCAGCAAGCTTTCGCGCTCGGCAGCGGACAGGATCGAACGGCGAGGCATGGTCAGGTTTCTCGCATGTACTGGTAAAGCGTTTCGCGGCTGATGCCGAACTCACGGGCGAGCTTGGCTTTCTGCTCGCCCGCCGCGATGCGCCGTTTCAGTTCCTCGATCTTTTCACCGCTCAGAGACTTCTTGCGCCCCCGATAGGCCCCGCGCTGCTTGGCGAGCGCGATCCCCTCGCGCTGCCGCTCGCGGATGAGCGCCCGCTCGAACTCGGCGAACGCCCCCATCACCGACAGCATGAGGTTCGCCATTGGCGAATCCTCGCCGGTGAAGGTCAGGTGCTCCTTGACGAACTCGATGCGCACGCCGCGCTGGGTAAGGCCCTGCACCAAGCGGCGCAGGTCGTCGAGGTTGCGCGCGAGACGGTCCATGCTGTGCACGACCACCGTATCGCCTTCGCGCACGAACCCGAGCAGCGCGTCGAGCTGCGGGCGCTGCGTGTCCTTGCCCGAGGCCTTGTCGGTGAACACCTTGTCCGCATGGACCTGTTCAAGTTGCCGTTCTGGGTTCTGGTCGAAGCTGCTGACGCGGACGTAGCCGATGCGCTGACCGTGCAAGGTGCCCTCCTGAGGGTAATGTGTCAGGAAGAAATCTATGACCCTTGACGGCGTGTGTCAATAAATTACGAAGGCAATGCTATTCTGACGCTATTGCCCCGAACGGTCTGACGCCCAGTTAGGGTATAGCTCATTCTGACAGCCATCGAAGAAAGCGATTAACCAACTTGCCAAAATTAACCAAATAGGTCATTATTCGCTTATGGAGAAAGGCACTCCCCACTGCAAGCTGCCCGTCGTCAAAGCCATGATCGAGGCGGGCAAGGTCCGTTCAACCCTGTCGGCGCTGGCGGGCGGGGCGGCATTGGGATTTGACTTCGAGGGAATCGTCAGCGTGGTTAAAGCACTGACCCCGGCGGATTTCTACAAGAGCATGACGACACACGCCGATCACCGGGTTTGGCAGGATGTGTACCGACCGGCCACATCCGCTGGCGAGGTCTACCTGAAACTCACGGTGATTGACGACGTGCTCATCGTGTCCTTCAAGGAGCTGTGAACATGAAATGTCCATCTTGCGCGGCGGCCGAACTGGTGCGTGACACCCGCGACCTGCCGTATACCTACAAGGGCGAAACGACCCTCATTCCGGCGGTGACCGGTGACTTCTGCCCGGCCTGCGGCGAGGCCGTCCTCGATGTGGCCGAATCGACGCGCACCAGCGCGGCGATGCTGGAATTCAACAAGCAGGTGAATGCCTCGATTGTCGATCCGGGCTTCATCGCCAGTGTTCGCAAGAAGCTCGCTCTCGACCAGCGCGAGGCGGCCGAAATATTCGGCGGTGGGGTCAATGCCTTCTCGCGGTACGAGAACGGCAAGACTAAACCGCCGCTGGCCTTGGTGAAACTGCTCAAGGTGCTGGACCGTCACCCTGATCTGCTCAATGAGGTCCGAGCCGCGTAGAGCGCGAATTGCTGGAAGCATATTCGCTCCCACAATTTCGTCTAGCCATGTGACCGGATGCGGCCATCAATGGACGTTCACGGCCGCCGATCGCACGTCAGGAAAAGGCTGGGAGCAGACATTCGAGTTTGACTGCCGGTGGCTCCTTCGAAGCGCCGCAACCGGTCGTTGGACCAATCTGCCCGGCCAAACGGATTCGTCCGCTTTCCCAATACTTGGCGGCACTACAGAATGTGCCGCGAGCGCGGCTAGCAATGGCGCCGACGTCAAAGAGTACAGTGTCAGCGGACTCGAAAGTACTGAGGGTGCCGGTCCACGCAAGACCGTCGACGTTCAGCCGTCCACGGTCTCCTCGCCGCCATCCTTGGACAGCTCTTCGGCCCGGCGCTCATCCAGGTGGCGCTGCAGGCGGGCCACGTCTTCGGGCGACCAGTCGTCGATGCCGGTGACTTCCAGCCAGGCGTTGATGTAGTGCGATGGCGCGTAGACGTGGCCGAAACCCATTGGTGCGCTCATCGACAGCGAAGTATCCATTGCCATCTGCATCATCGTCACGACCGGATACCAGCGCATCGCCGGGGATACGTCCGGCGGGCGCGGGGCATCGAGCAGTTCCGGTTCGCGGAAGAAGCCGTGACGGTCGAAGAACGTCACCGCGTCGCTGCCGTACTGCAGGTAGACCACGCGCATCGGGCCCCACGGCGTGCCGGGCGGGGTGGAGCTGCCGTCCTGGTTCATGAAGCGGACGAACGAGCCGTCCTGGAACTGCGGCAGCCACACCGGCGAACCGGGATTGCGCGAGCGGGTCAGCCCGGCCCACTTGCTGGCGGCGAACGGAGGTCCGCTCCAGACCGCGCCATCGAATGGTTCGCCGAGCAGCTCGAACATCTCGAACGAGCGTTCCGAATTGAGCGCGCCCAGGCTCAGGCCGTGCAGGTACAGCTTCGGCCGCCGCTCGGGCGGCAGCGTGCGCCAGTAGCCGTAGACCTCGCGGAACAGTGCGCGCGCGGTGACCCCGCCTGTGTCCGGATCCAGGAACAGCGTCAGCGGACTGGACAGGTACGAGTACTGCACCGCGACGCTGGCCACATCGCCGCGGTAGAGATATTCGATGCCGTCGATGCCGGACGGGTCGACCCAACCGGTGCCGGTCGGAGTGATGATGATCAGCGCCTTGCGCTCGAAGCCGCCGACGCGCTTGAGTTCTTCCAGCGCCAGCTGGGCGCGCTCTTCGGGCGTGTCGCCGGTGGGCAGGCCCGCGTACACGCGCAGCGGCGCCTTGGCGCCGGGACCGGCGTAGGCGGCGAGTTCGTCGGCGGTGGGGCGGGCATCGACGTAGCGCCGGCCCATGCGCCCGAGCTGGTTCCAGGCCACTAGCGACTGCGCGCTGCCGGGGCTGTCCCATTCGGTCGGCGGCGGCATGTCGGGCGGGATCAGTGCATCGGCCTGGCGATAGGAGGCGTCCAGGGTGTCCAGCAACGAGGACAGGATCACGCCGTTGACCAGGCCCACCAGCAGCAGCACGCCGGCGATCGCACCGACCACGTGCGCGATCCGTCGCGGCACCTTGCGGGTGACCAGGCGCATCACCGCCTTGATGATCATCAGCGCGATGCGGCCCAGCACGACCAGCAGCAGCGCCACGACCGCCGCACCCGCGAGTACGCCCAGGATGCGCGATGGACCGGCGGGAGCCAGGTGCATCAGTTCGCGGACGATGTTTTCCCAATGCTGGCTGCGCCAAAGCGCGAGCGCGGCGATGACCGCGCAGGCGACGACCGCGATACGGCGGCGACGCGGCTGTCCCGCCGGCCCGGGGAGCGGCAGCTCCAGGTATCCCCACAGCCAGCGCAGCAGCACGCCCAGGCCGTAGCCGGCGGCCAGGCACATGCCCGACAGCACCGCCTGCGCGACCGTGATCCGTGGCGTGAGGCTGGGCGTGAGCGAGGCGGCGAAGAACAACGTCCCCAGCACGAGCCCGGTATTGCCAAGGCGCGCCAGCAGCGAACGCCGGAGCCGGGTGAACCAGCCATCGGATGTAGTACCGGAAGCGAGTGCAGCGTCGTCGTCCTGTCGCATCAAGTATCCCCTGCGAGTGGTCCCCTTGGGCCAATATACCGGACACGGATAGGCGTTTTAACCGCATGAGGCCAAGTATTTTCGAATGCCGGTTCCTGCCTCTGCTTGGTATCAGCTCGGAATCGAGAGATCGAGGGATGCGAGTGACGAGTCTGGCAGCGCGCTCAATGACAGCATTGAACTGGAACCCCGAAGCTCGCACTACGCTGGCGACTGACCGCAAGTGCAGCTAGTACGGTCATTGAGGCGAAAAAGCCAAACGGCCGCAGTGGGTCGTCAAGAGACCGTCGCGACCACATGACAGACGCCTGGCGTACGATTTTCTCCGTTTCGTGAGCTGGCCCCTCTTTGTACCTGCCCCTGCCAATTCTCGGGTCATGATCTGAGCCCCATGTCTTCTCACTCGAAAATCATGAAAACCATCGGTCTCCTCGGCGGCATGAGCTGGGAATCCACTGTTCCCTATTACCGCCAGATCAATGAAGCCGTGAAGGTCCGACTCGGCGGGTTGCATTCGGCGAAGGTCGTGCTCAACAGCGTCGATTTCGCCGAGATCGAGCGCCTGCAGCACCGTGGCGATTGGGATTCGGCCGGCGCCGTGCTCGCCGACGCCGCCCGGGCGCTCGAGCGTGCCGGCGCGGATTTCCTCGTGCTGTGTACGAATACCATGCACAAGGTCGCGCCTGCCATCGAGTCGGCCGTGACGATTCCGCTGCTTCACATTGCCGACCCGACGGCGGCCGCGATACGCACGGCCGGCTTGTCCCGCATCGGTCTGCTCGGCACACGCTTCACGATGGAGCAGGATTTCTACCGTGGCCGCCTGGTCGAGCAGCATGGCATCAACGTGCTGACACCCGAGGCCGACGACCGCGAGCTCGTGCACCGGGTGATCTACGAGGAGCTCTGTCTGGGGCGCATCGAAGCGCGTTCGCGCCAGGCCTATCGCGACGTGATGCAGCGCCTGGTCGAGCGCGGCGCAGAAGGCATCATCCTGGGCTGCACCGAAATTTCGATGCTGGTGGGCGAGGAGGACGCAAGCGTTCCGCTGTTCGACACGACGGCGGTTCACGCCGCCGCCGCGGCACAACTGGCGTTGGCGGCTATCGATTCCGCTTCGCTTCGAGCGCACATGTAATGTCCGCCGGCTTGCAGAGAACGCCACCCCGTTCATTGCTGTTTGCCGTTTGGTTGCTGCTCGGTGCTCCAGTCCTGTACTACGGCGCGGAGTCGATCCAAGGCGCCCGAGATACCCTGGACTCAAGGCATTGGCCACACGTCACGGGCACCATCGTCAAGCACGAAACCCGCGGAAGGAGGTATTGTTCCGTACCCGTCATCCACTACACATACGTGGTGCGCGACAACGCTTTTGAGTCGAGCGCAAGGGTGCCAGGAGTGGAACAGTGCTTTCGATCCGAGGTCGCGAGCCGCGTAGCAAACAGCTACCCGCCCGGCAGTTCTGTGCGCGTCTACTATGACCCGCAGTCTCCACAGAATGCGGCACTGTTACCTGGATACATGACTCGCAGTGCATGGGAGGGTGTCGTTTTCTTTCCCATGTTCTTCCTGGGTTGGCTGTATTGGGGGTCGCTCTTGCTTAAAGGTCTTCGCAGTGCCCCAAAAGTGGCCTAAGTCGAACGGTTAGACGCCACGCCGAGCAGACGACGATTTCCGACCCGGGACGTCGCGCGCGCACCGAACTCCTCGTGGCGTCGGGTCATACGCCCGCTCTGGATAGGCGACCGATCTGCAGCTTCGTCAGCACGACAGACGCCGTATCCGGCGAACGCCGAAAACATGCCGTGGGCGCCATCGTCGGCAGTACCTCGCCGGGCAGACGCAGTCTTGCTCTGCTTCACTTGAAGTCCGTCGCTCGCCTTAACGTACGATTTTTTCCGTTTTCTGAGACGGCCCCTTGCTGAATCCGGGGTGAAACTAGCGCGCCAGCTTGCGAAATGCCATCTATATCTCCTATGTAGGGGTCGTCTTCTCCACGCAGAGCATCCTGTAGTAGTCCTTGTTAGCGTCAGTACTCAGCGGGAATCGGATCCACGCTCAGTTTCAAACAAAGGAAACGCTGCAACCTGACTGCGCCAGGCGGTCGCCCAAATAGACGCCAAAGCCACCCGCCCACCGATTTCGCATAGTGAGTCTCCTTTCAACTTGCGCTGCCGACAGGATGGTCTTCGAGGTGCTCACTTTAAGCCTCTGGCCGGCAAAAAGAGAACACTCGGCGCTCCGGCAGAAGCGTTTGCTGCACTACGCCGAAACTTGGTCCCAGAAGCGACCGCTGGGGCGCTGTATAGCGCGCGGCGTGTCCGATAGTCCGGAATACATCTCCTATCGTCGCCGCGGGGCCAAAGGCTCGCTCAGTTCCAGCGAAAAGTCATTCCGGGAGATACATTGGAAAGGGCCGACGTAAACAGGGTCACACGAGCAGCCCGAGCAGTGGGACGCGCAAGGATCGGCATCGAAAAGAAAAGGCCAGCGAACGCACAAGTCCGCTCCAGCCTCATTGCCGTCAAAGAACAGGCCTGCAAGCATGCGCCGTCACAGTTTGGCGCTCGGGCCGATCTGAACATCTACCTGAATTCGCACTGGAGATATTGACATGAAAGCCACATGGAACGGCGCAGTGATTGCGCAGAGCGACGACACGGTGGTCGTAGAGGGGAATCACTACTTTCCCGACAGTTCGCTCAACCGCGAATATGTCACCTCGAGCGATCACAAGAGCAGTTGCCCTTGGAAAGGCCAAGCGAGCTATTACTCGCTCATCGTGAACGGCGAGACGAATCGGGATGCAGCCTGGTACTACGCCAACCCAAAGCCGGGGGCAGAAATGGTGAAAGATAGAGTCGCCTTCTGGAAAGGTGTGAAGGTCGAAGCATAGGATAGTCAACACGCCAGAAGCTTGAGTTGAAAACTTCGGCGAACACAAACTCTCCACGGTTTTCACCAAAGTGCATGGTGCAGCGAGTCGACTTTTGTAAGGAGGGTTGCTGCACTCGCTAGGCGGATGAAGAAGCCGAAGGGCTAAACCTCACCTCGAAGAGAACGAAGAATTCTTTCGGCCTCCTAGGGCTTGAGCCCAAGAACAAAGTAGCAGCCCACGCTCGGCAGCAGATCAGAGAAATTTGAGGGTGCCTCCACTTCAATGATCACATTCTTCGCTTCCCACGAGGGGCGTTCTGAGTTGATGCTCGGCAGTTTACTTCCGACGAACTTCGCCTCTTGAACGCCAACGATAGCGCGTGCTTAGTCGATGGAAATAGTTGTCACTGGCTCCGACTGGCTATTCTGTCGAGGTACGTCCTTTGCGAACCACATGACATACATACCCTTACAGAAAATGGACTTCACCCGGTTCCGTAGACATATTTCAACTTCCGTTTCGGAGTTGTTCGAATGCCAGCGGACTCAGTTGGTCTAGGTGACTGTGCCGACGGATTCGATTGTAAAAACCTTCGATGTAGTCAAACACATCTGACTTGGCGTCTTGCCTGGTGGCATAGATCTGGCGTTTGATTCTCTCGTTCTTCAAGCTGCTGAAGAAGGACTCTGCTACTGCATTGTCCCAACAGTTTCCACGCCGGCTCATACTAGGCACCAATTGGTTGTCCTTGCACCAGCGGGCGAAGTCGTCACTGCCAAACTGACTTCCTTGGTCGGAATGGATCATCACTGGGCCCGTTGGGCGCCTGCGCCACACAGCCATCGTGAGCGCATCCAACACCAACTCTGTCGCCATGCTGGAGTTCATCGACCAGCCGACCACCATGCGCGAGTACAGGTCAATAACGGCCGTCAGGTACAACCAGCCCTCATGGGTTCGGATATAGGTAATGTCGGTGACCCAGACTTGGTTCGGTAGCGTGACCGTGAACTCACGTTGCAACCGGTTCGGTGCGGCAGTCGCAGGAAGGCCAACCCGGTAGCGTGGCCGCTTGTAACCACGCACTGAGCGCAGTTGGGCCTGGCGCATCAGGCGTGCTACACGTTTTTGACCGCATGTCACACCTTCCTCTCGCAAGTCCCGCAGGATGCGTGGGCTTCCATAAATTCCATGGCTGTCGTCAAAGAACTGCCGGATGCTGGCCAGCAAGACATCGTCGGCCAAAGCGCGTTTGGACTTTGGATTGGCCTTCCAGGCGTAATAGCCACTGCGCTGTACGCGCAGAACGCGGCACATGCTGCTGAGTCGGAACTGGCCTTTGTGTTCGGCCATGAATGCGTACTTCACCCGGACAGCTTGGCAAAGTACGTTGCGGCCTTTTTTAGGATGTCACGCTCCTCATTGGCCCTTTTGAGCTCCGCTTTTAGCCGGGATACCTCAGCCTTGAGTTGGCTTGTTTCTACACCTCCTGCGCTCGATTGCTCTTTGGCAAGCCGCACCCACAGGTACAGGCTTTTGTCCGACATGCCCAATCGCTTGGCTACATCCACTACCCCATGACCGCGCTCGGTCACCTGCTTGACGGCTTCCGCCTTGAATTCAGCCGGGTATCTCACTCTCTTCATTTCTCACTCTCCAGTTCAATTTCGACCTTGATAGGTGTCTATTGAACCGGGTGAAGTCCAAAATCTTGAGCGCGAAATCAAAGAAGTCGAGAGGAAAACCTCTCCACCCCCAAGTCCTCTCACTAGCAAACACCTATGTCGGACATCTCCGGGGCCACTAAAGGAGGCCTAGAGCCCAGATGCCTTTCGCTGTAAACCATCTAATGCGGTGAGAAGACCGCCCATATCCATCCGATGAGTTTCGTCAGCATTTATTTCGGCGTATACGATCGTCTGCTGCCGATCGATGAGGAAGCGCGCGGGTAGCGGCAGCACCCATCCACCTTCCCCATTGAACTTCTCAAGGTCTACGTTCATGGCCAGATACAGCTTCCTCAGTTCGGTCGGGACTTGCCAGTCCACGCCGAAGTGAGCCGCAACATGACCACCAGCATCCTGCAGTATCGAGAAATCAAGCCTTTGCCTTCGGATGCGCTCGCGGCTGAAAACAGGCAACTGAGGAGAAACGGCATACACCGATGCTCCAAGCAGCTTAAAGCGCGCGACAACCCGCTGTAAGGCGTTCAACTCCTTCTTGCACCAAGGACACCAGTCGCCGCGATAGAAAACCACGACCGCTGGTCCATCGAGAAGCCTTTCAGAGAGGGAGACAACCTGACTGGACTCGTCCGGGAGGGAAAAAGCTGGTGCACGGCTGGGGGCCTGCAATGCCCTGGTCGCACGATCGCTGGAGGCGGATTCTTCCATCACTCTGAGCATCAAAAATAACGCATCCGAGCGTGTCCCCACCTCCAAGTGGGCTCGCAATGCGTCGAGATTCTGCGGCAAAGACATCTAGGGCTGGGCCAGCCGCGATCTATGCGAAAACCGCAAGAAGAGAGCGAACTGAGTTTTACACTCATTCTGGCACGTCAGGGCGTATGAGCACCAACCAGCTACCCGTGAATTTTGCACAACGCACTGGCGGCTGACTCTGCGTGGGCATGGGCATGGGTATGACGTACGGCTACTTAGAACTTAGCTGGACATCCGGAGGGTCTCGCTCGATCTCTGAAATGATGAACTCAGTCAAGGCCCGTGCAGAAGGCTTCGCTTGACGTCCAACAGCATAGACCGCATTCAATTCAACATCACCTAAGTCCCACTCTTCCAGGACGCGAACTAGCGAACCCTCCCAAAGCTCTTGTGCACAACTAAGGGAGCTGGTTATGACGATGCCCATGCCCGCAACTGCTGCGGCGATACACCCTTCGCTAGTGGAGACGATCAAGCGGCTATCGACCTTGACGGAGGAAATCTGGCTTCCTTTGCGCAATGTCACGCCGGAGCCACTGCCGGAAGGACCAGCGAACACTTGGAAGTTAGCGAGGTCGGCCGGACACTCCGGGCGCCCGACCGCCGAGAGGAAGCCCGAAGATGCGGCGGCAACCCGTGGCCAAGAGTGAACCCTCCGGGCGACCGCGGAGGAGTCTTCAAGAACGCCGAAGCGCAAGGCCACATCAATACCCTCCGCGACGAGATCCAGCCGTTGGTCGTCCGAGAGCAGGTTGACTCGAAGGCGTGGATGAGCCGACATGAAATTCGGCAGCCGGGGAATTAGTACGCGCTGAGAAAAGCTCGATGAGGCCCCTATCCTCAGCATTCCACTAAGAACACCAGATCCTCTTACTGCGTCAGTCGCCTCATCCAATGCTTTCAACACGATTTCAACTCGAGCGAAATAGTCAGTGCCAGCTTCTGTGAGCGTCACGGCCCGCGGGGTACGAGCAAACAGCGCCACGCCAAGCTCCTTCTCCAGTCCGGCTATCGCGCGAGACACGGTCGGCTGAGAAACACCCCGCTCACGGGCAGCTACGGAGAAGCTACGCGTTCTAGCAACCCGTATGAACAGGTTCATTGCGTCAAAACGATCCGTCATCTACTTCAATGGCCTTTAAGCTACTTGCTGGGAATTCACCAGAAAGACGTTCTGCGCCTCTCCGGATCGTTGAACACGCTGAGCGCTCATGGCACTCGCGTGTGGCACCCCTAGTGCCCCCCGCGGCTATTCGTCTTCTGCATTCCTTCCGGAGATAGGTATGCTGAAACCGAATCTGTTGTATTGATCCATGTCCAGACCACTGCGCAAGTCTTGCGTCGGCTACTGGTCACCAATGGGATTCTCGTCAAGCGAATCGCTCGAGCGTCCAGAAAACGTGTCAATGAGTCCTTGACTAAAGCACCACCCTCCTGGGCGCCGAATTAAATGCGCGCAGGTGGGTCACTTCGAAGTGACTTCGAGCTTTTCCAGCTTCGATTTCAACGTTTTTAAAGGGACGATGGGCAAACGCCAGTGGGTCTTTTGTCGTGACTTGCGCGTCGGAATTCATCATTGGAGCAACTTGGAATCGGAACGAAAAGTGCCAAATGCTCATTCCGAAGCATTGAGCCAAGTCCACAAGTGCGAGCGTCTGGTCCAGATGCGCATCCATGTAGCGGTCTGGTCGCCGAAGCTCCCCTGAGGGCACCGAAGCTATTTGGCTGTATGACTTGGGCGTCTTTCACGATGGACGCGGCCACTCGGCCATGGTCTTTGGTGGACGCTGAAGAAGGCGCGCCTAACCAAAGTGGACTGAGTGATGGTGGAGCTGAGGTGCTCGGAGCGGCAGCCGCTTTCGAGCTTTTAGTCGTCGCTATCTTGGTGTTCTGGAAGGTCTGCTCAGGGCTTTGAAGCAGACTTCAGCAACGCCGGGTCTCCCACCGATCAGCGGTCAGCTGAGCGGCGACGCCACCAATACCTGCAAAGCTTTACGCTACACAAGCCTCAGGATTTGCGGGTGATTTCAACTGCTAGCAGCGCGGGCGATCTGCGGCTCGAGCGCAGCGAGGAATCCATCCATCGTCTGCTCGTGCAGGTCGACAGCTTTAGCCCCGCCACCCGCCACCACAGTGACGTCTCCGATGCCGATAACGCCAAGGATGAGCCGAAGGTACTGCGTCGCGATGTCGCGATCCCGGATTGGCGATCCCTCGGCGTAGATGCCGCCTGAGGCCATCAGCAGGGTCGCCTTCTTGCCTTCGAGAAGACCCTTGCCGTCGAATCCGAGCGTCACGCCCTTGCGCACGATATGGTCCACCCACGCCTTGAGCGAGGCCGGGACGTTGTAGTTGTAGACCGGCGTTGAGATGACAAGGTAATCGGCCACGAGCAGTTCGGCGACCAATTCATCGGACAGCCGGAGCTGTTCCCTCATTGCTTGCGTTTGATCTGCGGGTGACGTGAAGTACGCCTGCAGCCAGGGCGCCGTGACGAACGAGAGTCCGGAGTCGACGAGATCTCGATGCACGATGTGTCCTCCCGGATTGGCTGCGCGCCATGCCGTGAGGAAGCGTTGGGTCATTTGACGCGAGACAGACTGCCCGCCACGCGGGCTGGTCTCAACAACGAGAAGCTGGGTCATCAGAGGTTTCTTTCTTTCGGAGTAGTTGAGCGATACGCCAGCTGCCAATGAATGGGCTGCAAAAGCTTCAGCATCTAGCAAGCTTCGAGACAACCAGCGGAGTCAATGACAGGAATTTAGGGTCAAAGATGCCTCTATGGAAGAGATAAAAAGAAGATACTTTCCATCTGTTTTGGAGATGAAAAATGATCGGTAGTCTCACCCTCGACCAATTGCGCGTCCTCGTGACCATCGCGGACTCGGGCAGTTTTTCAGCTGCCGGTCGCGAACTCAGGCGCGCGCAGTCGGCTATCAGTCAAGCTGTCGCCAATCTTGAGGTGATTCAGGGTGTCGAGCTGTTCGATCGCCGAAGCCACCGCCCCCGCCTGACGCAAGTGGGTCGGGTGCTGGTAGACCAGGCGCGGTTGGTGCTCGCAAGCGCTGCTCGCTTCGAAGGCGTTGCGGCTAGCACGCGGGCGGGTGTGGAGCCAGAGTTGACAATCGCGATTGATCCTTTGGTGCCAACTGGACCGCTAATTAACAGCCTGCGCGCGCTGAGCGAGACATTTCCCAATCTCCCGGTGCACTTTTCCACCGAAGGGCTGGGCGGCTCATTGCGGCGGCTTCGCGATGGATCAGCGGCATTTGCCCTGTGCTTGCTGCTCCCTGGCGTTCCTGAGGACATCGCCGCCTATCCTTTACTGCGCGTTTCCATGCGCGCGGTTGTCTCGCCCGGTCACCCTCTCGCCTTATTGGGGCGTCCAGCGACCGAGGGTGACCTCGCGCCGCACATCCAATTGGTCTTGTCCGATCCAGTCGACCCGGGCGGGGCAAGCTACGGCTTAGCCGGCACCCGACATTGGCGATTCGTTGATCTCGGTCGTCGCTTCGATTTCCTGTTAGCGGGTTTCGGTTGGTGCCGCATGCCAGAGCACCTGGTGGCGACGTCGATAGTGGCCGAGGCACTGACTGCGATTGAGATTCACGATGATCCGACACCTCCAGAAGGCCTGAAGATCTACGCAGCGCACCGACGTGATCGTGCGCTCGGCGTAGCGGGACGATGGCTGCGCGACGAGTTGCGTCGTAGCCTCGTCTCTTAATCTAGCGGGGCACCTCTGAAAGCAGCCCTCCGCCAACGCTTGCTCCTGGCCGGTTGCGAAAGTCCAGCTGGCCGCGCACCTTCCCGGTCAACCTACATTGCAACTAAGCGACGTAGAGTCGATGCCGTCTGGCTGGACCTTGCGCATGTTCAAGAGAGCCGATCCGGGTACCCAGGTCCCGCCGTACCCGCGGTCCAAGAAAAACCGGACTAAGTGTCCAGCGGCGACCGAAGTACGCAACTCATTACGCAAAGCCCGATCGGGTCAGGGCCTCGTCACAAGAAAAGCAGCAAGCCCGCTCCACGAGTTTTATCGTCACCGGCTTGCTAAGCGATTCGCGCTATTAGCCAAGCGCTGAGGGAGAGGGAGCACCTGGCTCGCAGTGTCGTTTCGAGAAGGTGCCATTCTCAGCACCTTAAGCAAGTTCGCGGACGCTATGCGTTATCAATCGGACTGCAGAGGACTTGCTTATGACGATTCGTGTCGACACTTACTGGACTCGATCAAAGAAGAGCGAATGACGCATGAGTTTCAAAGACAGATGCTGGTACACGCTGCGCTGCAGCAGATGCGATTCGACCGAGTCGCTCGCTGTGTCGGATCAGGGAGTCAGCTGGAGCGGCGCAGACTGGGAGGCAGGCGCGCCCTTCTCTAAATTCGAAACCGAATGGACCGGCGGAGGCCACATGGAGCCCGAACTGGCAAGGGTTGCGTGCAGGGAATGCGGAGATGCGGCTCAAGTCGTCCAGCGCTATCCGTAGCGTGCGCCGGTAGATGTCTTGGACGGGCCACTCCCAACGATTCAACTTATGGGTACGCCCTGCCCGTGTCACTCACCCTCATCCTCCCCGCGCAGCTCAGGTCAATATGTCTGTCGCGAGCAAGTCGCAGTTCGGTGAACTGCCACCTGCAAGCGAGAGGGAGAAAGTTGCATACGTGATATTGGTGTGCGCGCAGGGTTGGCTCGATTCTCACTTGCACGAAAACACAAGGAGGGCGTCAGTGGCAATGCGCTCCTGGTGCTGCTGCTAAAGTTGCAAGCCAAGAATGATCAGCGGCCCAATTGACTTCAAAGTGTCCCTGTCGACTCTCTCCAGGGCCTGCAAGACTGCTGCATCAATATGCTCGCAGTATCGGTGCACTTCCGGCAAGCCCGGACGAATGAGCAATCCACGTTGCTGGGCCCGTAGATGTCGGCGCCCCAGTGATTCGGAATGGATTTGAAAAGGTGCAAGTAGAACGAATCGAACGGGACGCTCGGCGTATATGGCATGAGCACCACAGCCTCGAAGAACCGGGTCGTGTGTGCCAAATGCCACTTTGTCGGGCTTGCATCCGACGCGGACTGCAAACGCCCTTCCGTGCTGAGAGAGATCGCCAGAGCCAGGCTCGCAGCGCGCACATCCGCAAAGTACTTCGCAAAGGCTAAGCGGTCGGTCGCAAGGGGGACTAGAAAGTCTGCAGAACGCAGCGTACGAGGAAGATTTCTGGTCACGGGAGTCTAGTGCAACTCGCGATGCGTGCGTACGATGGACTGCTGCGTGGAGCCAGTACTACGGAGTCACGAACGTCGTCTTTCCGACCTGAAGAAGGAGCTCACACATGGTGACCAGAGGCTTTACCGGCCGCGGCGTTGACCCCATGACCGCTGCGGGGCTGCCTCCAGGACATCACGTTACTCAGGGCTTTCCTGTCCTGTCGGCCACTGCGACTCCAGATGTTGCTTTGAGCGAGTGGGAGTTCACGCTGAAGGAGGGGTCGCGGCGCATCGCCACCTAGTCATGGCTCGAATTCAATCAGGTCCCACGTACTGTTTGGAACGGCGATATCCACTGCGTCACCTCGTGGTCGAAGTTCGGCACAACTTGGGAAGGAGTATCTATTGATGACATATTGGTCGCTGCGGGCGTTGGGGAACTCAGCGTTTCCGATAGCCTTCTCTCAGGAGCCGCTCCAGCCAGTCATTGCGCGTAAGCTAAACGGGATTTATGCAATTGCGCTCCCTAGAGGTATCTGATGGCTAACTGGATCTGCTCAACATGTTCGGCTCTCGCTCGGGTCCTCAGTCTGAAATGCGGGATACGGAGCAATTCCCGACCGGAGTAGCGCTTGGCACCGGTATTCCCTCGGGTCCATGCCATATGCCTTGCGGAACGCGCGGATGAAACCACTGTTGTTTGCGTAACCAGCGGCTTGGCCAATCTGCCCAATGGAGACGCCTGTGACCCGGAGCTGCTGGGCGGCTTGTCGCATGCGCAAATCTCTGAGCACACTCATGGGCGCTCGGCCAACCAATTCGAAGAAGCGCGCCATGAAGGTTGATCGGCTTAGGCACGCAGTCCTTGCCAGGCTGTCCACAGTGTGCCTAGCCCCGGGCTTTGCCGTCATTTCGGCGAATGCCTTGGAGATCCTATGGTCCCTCAGAATCGCAAATCGCTCGACCCAGGGGTGAGGCGAAGTCAACGAGCGACGCAGAAGCAGCACCAAGGTCTGCTTCATGAGCAATGAGGTCATTGCGACACTGCCGGGTTGCTTTCCCTGTAGCTCGACGAGCGCATGACTCAACTTGGCTGGGAGCTCGTCACCATCCGAAAATCGCTCCACAATTGGCGTGGATAGGCCGCCAAACATGTCAACAACGTCCCCAAATGCGGCGTGGAAATGGCCACACAGAACACGCGCGCTTCCCGCCAGCATGGCCCGGTTTTCTCGCACCATTCGAAATTGAGAATGTTCGCTGCTGATAGGCGGGACGACTACAAGGGTATGTTGGGAAATCGCGATCGACAGGCCATTTGAAGTTGTGAGGGACCCAGTCCCCCACATTCCGTAGTACAGGCGAGTCATACCGTCGTTCCCTGGCTCGAACCGTCGGTCCCCCTTCAATGTGCATTCTTCAAGAATGACATGGCGTACTTCGAGCGTGCCGACGAGGGTATCCAAATCGGCCGGTGAGATGCGCAAGATAGGGCTATCGACCTTAGCCACGGAGAAGCTTGGCTCCCCACTCTCGGTGCTCATCAGCTCAGACTGGGTGAAGTCGTTGCTTTGCGCCACAGTATCTCCTACCGTGCGACTCGGTCCGAACGTATTCCTCCCTGACTTTCGCCGCTTCGACCCAAGCTTGGGCAACTGTGCGTAGCGGCTTCGTCCGACCAGAAAGACGGCATGCGGCATTGCTTCCCGCAGGCGTCGTGCGAGAGCCGTCGAACGACCAGTCGACCCCTCCACCCTCCATGGTTGCTGTCACGTAAATAGCGCCATCCAAAATACAGACCTCCTTATGCAAATCCCAAACGCGCTTTCGGAGAAGGCGCTAACTCTCGGGGACAGGTGGCTGCGCCCCGAGTTCCAGCACGGGATGTCGCTGGCGCCAGACACTTTTCCGGCCGCTTCACCGGATGCTCCGTATCCGTCCGGCCAACCCATCTACCCCGAATGAGCAATTGCAAGCACCATCGTGTCCACGTAAACCATCGTGCACACCATGTCTCAAGAGATTCCCCATTCGCGCTCCTGTGTCCCCCGCACGCGCCGGGTCTACAGCGCGCAATTCAAGGCTGAACTGATCGCTGCGTGCCAGCAGCCCGGCGCATCAATTGCCGCCACAGCGCGTGAACATGGCATGAATGCCAACGTGCTGCATCGCTGGCTCAAGGAGCATCGTCTGGGCCAGCACCAGAGCGCCTGCGATACCGCGCATGCTGATGCGTCCGGCATCGCCCCACACTGCGCCGATGCAGCGGCTGAGCCAATGGCCAATGCACAGGCTGTTTGTGCCCCAGCGCATCAGGCTCATCCGGTGCCGTCCAACCCCGTGCCCGCCTTCATCGCGGTGGCGCTGGGCTCGCCGGTGATGGGGCCTCAGGCAGCGGGTGTACAAGCTGCCCCAAGTGCTGCATCGGCAGCTTGCTCATCAGACATCCGCATCGAGTGCTGTCATCACGGCACCCTCGTGACGGTCAATTGGCCGCTGGCCGCTGCTGGCGAGTGTTCCCGCGCATTGCAGGGTTTGTTGCAGGTGCTGCGGCAATGATCCGTATCGACGCTGCCTGGCTTGCCACGGCCCCGCTGGACATGCGCGCCGGCACCGACACGGCGCTGGCCCGCGTAGTCGCCGTCTTCGGCGCCGCCCACCCTCACCATGCCTACCTGTTCGCCAACAGACGCGCCAACCGCATCAAGGTGCTGGTGCACGACGGCATAGGCATCTGGCTGGCCGCTCGCCGCCTGCACCAGGGCAAGTTCGTCTGGCCGACGCCAGGCGATGAGCAGTGGCAGTTGGAGCCTGTCCAGCTTGACGCCCTGGTGCTGGGCCTACCCTGGCAACGCATGGGAAACGCCGGCATTATCACCATGGTCTGAAGCCGGCGCGCAATCGGTGGATCTGCGCATGGCAGCGCAGTGCCATGCTTGGCACACTGCCTGTCATGTTGATGCAGCCGCAATTCCTGGATGATCTGAGCGCCGAGCAGCTGCGCGAGATGACCACGCGGCTGCTCACAGAACTACGCCACAGCCAGGCGCTCAACGCCAAGCTCACCCACGAGAATGCGCTCTTGAAACGCATGAAGTTCGCCGCACAGTCCGAGCGCTTCAACGCCGAGCAGCGCAGCTTGCTCGAAGACGAGATCGAGGCCGACTTGGCGGCTGTCTGCTTGGAGATCGAGCAGCTGCAGCCTGCGGCCGCTGCCCCGCAAGCCAAACAACAGCCCAAACGCCAGCCGCTGCCGGCCAATCTGCCGCGCCGCGAGATCCGCCACGAGCCCGATTCGACCACCTGCCAGTGCGGCTGTCAGATGAAACGCATCGGCGAAGACGTGGCCGAAAAGCTCGACTATGTGCCCGGCGTGTTCACGGTGGAGCGTCACATCCGTGGCAAGTGGGCCTGCGCCCAATGCGAGACCATCACCCAGGCGCCGGTTGAAGCGCATGTGATCGACAAAGGCATCCCCACCACCGGCCTGCTGGCCCAGGTGCTGGTGGCCAAATACGCGGACCACTTGCCGCTGTACCGTCAGGAAAGCATCTTTGCGCGCGCCGGTCTGGCCATTCCTCGCTCGACTCTGGCGCAGTGGGTAGGCACCTGCGGCGTGCGGCTGCAGCCGCTAGTCGATGCGCTCAAGGCGGAAATACTCGGCCACCGTGTGCTGCACGCCGACGAGACGCCAGTGCAAATGCTCAAACCTGGCAAGGGAGCGACGCATCGCGCCTACCTGTGGGCCTACGCGCCAGGGGCGTTCGAAGACATGAAAGCCGTGGTGTATGACTTCTGCGAGTCCAGGGCTGGCGAGCATGCCCGCAACTTCCTGGGCGACTGGAAGGGGGCACTGGTTTGCGACGACTTCGCCGGCTACAAGGCCCTGATTGCCAGTGGCGTGACCGAGGTGGGCTGCCTGGCGCATGCCCGGCGCAAACTCTTTGACCTCCATGCGGCGAACAAAAGCCAGCTTGCCGGGTTCGCGCTGGAGCAATTCGCCAAGGTCTATGACATCGAGCGCGAGGTCAAGGAACTGAACGCCGATCAACGCAAAGCCATTCGTCAGCAGCACACCAAGCCGATCCTGGATGCGTTGCACCAGTGGATGACATTGCAGCGGCAGAAACTGCCCGATAGCTCAGCAACGGCCAAGGCCCTGGATTACAGCCTCAGGCGCTGGACGGCGTTGACACGCTTCGTCGATGACGGGCAACTGCCCGTGGACAACAACTGGATCGAGAACCAGATCCGGCCCATTGCCATTGGCAGAGCCAATTGGCTGTTCGCCGGCAGCCTGCGCGCGGGCCAGCGGGCGGCGGCGGTGATGAGCCTGGTGCAGTCGGCGCGCATGAACGGGCATGACCCCTATGCCTACCTCCAGGACGTGCTCACAAGGCTGCCCACGCACAAGGCCAGCCGTATCGACGAGCTCTTGCCGCACCGCTGGCAGCCCACTGACATCTGATCGTCAGCAATGGTCGCCATCGGCGGTCAACATGGGTTTGCCGTGCGCTTACGATGCTCCCAGATTCCCTATGCCTCGAACATCCACTATCAACACATAGAAGCTATGCAGCAGCTGCATGAACAAGAGGGCTAACCTATCTCGCCTCCGAGTACTTCCCGCGTATCGGAGGATGTGCTTCTGTGGAGCAGGATGGCTTCAGGCACTCTGGACTGCCGGCTTGGACGTCCAGGAAGTGTGCCCAGGCGTCCAAAAATCTGCACAAAGCTTCGTACCTCCGTTCTGTTTTCGATGAAGTTCCCTTAGCATTCGAGCCTTATGGTTGGCTTTTCGAGCCGCCATCGAGGGCCGAATATGGCGCGTGAGCGGTGCACGCGAGATAGCAGATACGGTGACCCACCACCACCGCGCCAAGCGACCTCATCCCGGCTGCGCTGGTTGGCGGTGAAGACACCTAACGTCCGCGCTTTGGCGACCGAGTCTAAGGAGGTTGCGCTCTCGGCAAAGCTTTCAGAAAACATGCCGCGCGCTCGTTTGTGGGACTTGAACCACGCCTATCGCCTCTACGTCGGGGCTGCTACCGGCCATACTCAAGTGCACTACTGAAATGGAGCTGAACGAGCGTGTTGAGGGCACGCTAAAAATCATGCGTTTCGACACTGGCTGCAAACTAAGAGGAGGCCGATTTTTGGAGTTCATCATCCAGTTGCTCACAGAGCACGGCTTGATAGTCGTGTTCTTGAACGTGTTCGCATCGCAGCTGGGGCTTCCACTGCCAATGGTCCCGTTGCTGATAGTCATGGCGGCGCGCAGTGTGACCGATGATGTCGCCGTCGGCCCCCTGTTCGGCGTTGCGTTCGGGGCCTGCCTGATAGCGGACCTTATTTGCTACACGGCTGGTCGGCGCTATGGCAGCCGTGTGTTGCACACCGCATGTCGGCTGTCCCTGTCGCCAGACTCTTGCGTAAGTCAAACCCAGTCGCTCTTCTCGCGCTGGGGCGTGTGGACGTTGGTTGTGGCGAAGTTCATTCCCGGATTAGGACTCTTCGCCACTGCGCTTTCGGGGCAAAGCCGTGTGCCACTGCAAAGGTTCGTTTTTCTCGACGCGCTCGGTGTCGCTTTTTTCATCGGTACTTTCATTTGGCTGGGCCGCGCCTTTCATTCAGCGATTGACAGCCTACTCAACACGCTTTCAAGTTATGGCAAGGTCGGCCTAGCGTCTGTTTTCGTCGCGCTACTCTTCTTTTTGGCATTCCGCCTCGCACGTAGGCACCTGCTGATTCGGGCATTGCGTATGACGCGAATCTCTGTACCGGAGTTCAAGCGATTGCTCGAGAGTGACACACCTTACGTGGTCTACGACGTACGGGCAGCTGCCAGCCGTGAGCGCGACGGCACTATTCCCGGAGCGCTGCCTTGGTCGCTAGACGACACCCAGCGACCAGAGGCAGTGGCTTCGCCTGACACTCAGGTCATCGTCTACTGCGACTGTCCAACCGAATACTCAGCTGCAAAGGTAGCGCGCCACCTGCAACGAGCAGGCTTCACCCGTGTCCGCCCCTTACACGGTGGAATCGAAGCTTGGATTGCGGCCGGCCACCACCTCGAACGCCCTACTTTCCGCTCCGATTCGGCGAAGGTTCGCTGCTCCTGAAGCGGGTGGCCGAGCACACCATGTATTTACAGGCCCGGCCGCCAGCGACACGCCTGACCTCGACAGTCGCTGTGCGATATTGGCTTCTGCGACGGGCCGCTCATCGCCGAGCCATGGCAAGTGCGGAAAAGCAGAAAGTTCTTGATGATGGGCGTGCCCCCCGCACGAACCCATTGCACAGGCCAGTGGAGATGCTGCGTCCAATCCCACTTACAACTTTTGAGAGGCGCTGATTTAATGGGTCAAGACTTGAAAACAAAGGGTGAAATCAAGGTCGGAGATTTTCCGGCCTTCACGACGCTCGACCAACTATCGGGCTTCTTCATCGGAGTAGGAGGATAGGATGAGCTTATTTGAACGACAAGCGCCTGAGTTGCGGGTGCAGAGATGGATTGGCGAGGATGGAGGAATCAGCGTCGCACCGCTCAAGCTGTCTGATTTGGGGACTGGTCCAAAGATTTTGTTCGCCTTCCAGCACTGGTGCCGCGGCTGCCATGCGCATGGGTTTCCAACGCTCCAAAGATTGCATGGTGCACTGAGCTCCAAGGGCGTAGGTTTCGCTGTGATTCAGACCGTTTTCGAAGGAGCGCATGAGAACACCTTTGACAAGTTGCGGGTGAACCAGCTTAAGTACGAGCTTCCCGTCCCTTACGGTCATGACGAGCCACCGACCGGTGCAACGCTTCCCACCTTTATGGAAGACTACCGCACGCGAGGAACGCCTTGGTTCACGGTTATCGACGCAGACGGCCTTATCGTGTTCTCGGACTTCAATCTTGACGCGGACCTGCTTGTGAAGGAACTTGAGCAAGCGTAGCTAATGCGGCGTTCATCCATCCTGATTACTGCCCCTCTCGTGTCAATCTCTATAGGACGAGGAGGCGGCGTCCATACGCTGCCCATCCTCACAGCGCCTCGATCGTCGGATAATGCGTCGCTTCAGAACATCGCGACTAAAGCGCTCTACCCGGGGCGACACGTGCGCAATATCAAAGACAGCGACCTACCGCATTGGTGGAAAGGCGAAGTCGGAGTCTCGCGCAATCGAATTGTGCATATCGGGCGTCTCTCGCTTGTTCCTGGACTACAAGCCCGAACTTGGTCCACGTTTCTTCGACACGAAAGAAGCATTACCCCTGGTCAACGAACCGATCCGTGCGGGGGATGTGATGACTTTCAACGGCTTCATCGTCAAGGTGCCTGTCGCCTTCGGTGTTCGCGACTACGACGCGGCCGTAATCTGGTGCGAAGTATTCGAACAGTTCGTCAGTGCGGCAGAGTACCAACCCTCACATCAGGCTAGGAAATGAGCCAGGCAATTGATACCGTAAGGTTAGTGTGTAAACGGGGACTCGTTCTCGCACCAGTAGCGGCGTTGCTGCTAAGCGTCGCCGCGCTGCTGCTGGGCAATGGTTTGTTGGGTACGCTCTTGATCGTAAGAGCCGGCCAGGAGGGTTTCTCGAGCGGCGCGATCAGCGCGATGATGACCTTCTACTTCGCGGGGTTCACAGTAGGCGCGTTCGTATTGCCGCGGATCATTGTTTCTGTAGGGCACGTCAGGACCTTCGCTGGATTTGCGGCTATCGCTTCAATGACCACCCTTCTCCATGTAACATTCATAGAGCCGATTGCTTGGATGCCGCTTCGCATGGTTACCGGCCTCGCCTATGCGGGCATGATCCTCGCAACGGAGAGCTGGCTCAATGCGCACGCAGTGCCATCCACGCGCGGGCAGCTCCTGTCAATTTTCGGTGTCGTCTCAATGGGTTCTTGGGCAACGGGGCAAGCGCTTCTCAACATTGCCGCGCCCGCAAGCGTAACTTTGTTCCTCGTCGTGTCGCTGTTGATATCCGCTGCGGTTGTTCCGATCACGTTGCTGCCAAGCCATCCTCCTGCCGAGGTGGAACAGGAACCGGTCGCGCTCAAGGACGTCGTCCTCGTATCACCTCTCGCTGCGGTTGGCGTTTTCTTAACCGGCCTGGCTATCGGCGGTTTCTGGGGCATGGGCCCGAACTTCGCCCAGAGGATCGGACTTGATGTGGGCGGTATATCGGCCTTCATGGCTGCGGTTCTGGGTGGGACACTTGCATTGCAATGGCCACTCGGCTGGCTTTCGGATCGAGTGTCTCGAAACCTTGCCATTGCGTGTGCTGCCCTTGCGTCTGCAGCCGCTGCCATCGGCGTAGCGCTGGCGGCGGGAGCACCTCTTCCATTGCTCCTCACGGCGGGTGCGCTCTTCGGCGGCTTTGGCATCCCGATCTACTCGTTGTGTCTCGCCGCCGCAAACGACGACCTTCCGGCCGGTCGGCGACTCGGCACCGCACGAGGGCTTCTTCTGCTCAATGGGGTCGGGACAGCCGCAGGACCCCTTATCGGGGGAGCTGCGATGAATATCGTCGGCCCTGGTGGATTATTCCTTTGCGCATCTGTGTTGCTCGCTATCCTAGGGGTGATGGCCCTCGCACGTGGGCAGCCAAAACGCCCGCTCAAGACCAAGGCCACCCGCTGTCCGAGCACGCCGATGATCACGGGATCTCTCGATACGATGATACGAATCCAGGAGGAGTCTCAGCGCGCTCGGTACTAGCGCGGCGACTGAGGCAGAGGCGCCCTATGCAACGTCTTCTACAAAACCCGAAGCAGCCCGCCAACCGTCCGCTCCACAGGCCTCATCGACGCGTCGTTTTAATGCCTACATCTGGTCGGCCAGATGCAAGCCTCGCGACCTAGGTTTTCCGCGAAGGCGCCTGCGCCACTTGGCTGGTGACATCCGGGCATAGTAGTTGGACGGAGTGTCGACATAGCGGGCCGCTCATATATAAGTGTCCCATGGCCGAATCCATCCTCCTCACCGCCGCCCGAGTTTCTACTTTCGATGGCGACAAGCTGCTGACCGGCGCCAGCGGATTTTTCTTCCTACGCGACGAACGACTTTTCTTCGTCACCAGCCGGCACGTCGTCGTTGACGCGCCCACCAAGCATTTTCCAAACCGACTCGAAATCGAGCTGCACACCGATGCCGTCGACCTGACCCAAGCGAGCGTCTTGTCGGTCTGGCTCTACGTAGACGGCAAGAGCATGTGGCGTCAGGGAAGCGACACAGGCGGCGAGATCGACGTGGCGACCATCGAGCTGGACCGTGCGGCCCTTCCGCCTTCGGTGGCGATGCACACTTTCACGCCGGCTCACTTGCAGAGCATGCTGGACGAGGTCGAAGTCGGCAGTGCGCTGCTGGTAGTGGGCTATCCGCTGGGCTTTCACGACGTGATTTATCACCTGCCGGTGGTGCGTCATGCGGTAATCGCATCTTCCTTTGGCGTTCGATTCCAAGGCAAGGGCTACTTTTTGACGGATGCGCGCACCCACCGTGGGACCAGCGGCGCAGCCGTGGTGATGCGTGCCCCCGGCACCAATCCGGCGCTGCCCTGGAAACTGCTGGGCGTGCACTCCTCGCGTTTGGACATGAACACACGTGACCTGGCGCTGGACGAGTCGCTGGGTCTCAACTGCGCCTGGTACGCCGACATCCTGCTCACGCTCACGGCGGATGTACCCGCTCCCTCTGCGTTGCAACCCCAACCAATTGCCTGAGATCGTCAACCCCTACCTGGCTCTGGCGCTTGATCTGGACACAGCCGTGGTGTCGGATCTTGTTTTGAGGTAAGCGCACGGCAAACCCATGTTGACCGCCGATGGCGACCATTGCTGACGATCAGATGTCAGTGGGCTGCCAGCGGTGCGGCAAGAGCTCGTCGATACGGCTGGCCTTGTGCGTGGGCAGCCTTGTGAGCACGTCCTGGAGGTAGGCATAGGGGTCATGCCCGTTCATGCGCGCCGACTGCACCAGGCTCATCACCGCCGCCGCCCGCTGGCCCGCGCGCAGGCTGCCGGCGAACAGCCAATTGGCTCTGCCAATGGCAATGGGCCGGATCTGGTTCTCGATCCAGTTGTTGTCCACGGGCAGTTGCCCGTCATCGACGAAGCGTGTCAACGCCGTCCAGCGCCTGAGGCTGTAATCCAGGGCCTTGGCCGTTGCTGAGCTATCGGGCAGTTTCTGCCGCTGCAATGTCATCCACTGGTGCAACGCATCCAGGATCGGCTTGGTGTGCTGCTGACGAATGGCTTTGCGTTGATCGGCGTTCAGTTCCTTGACCTCGCGCTCGATGTCATAGACCTTGGCGAATTGCTCCAGCGCGAACCCGGCAAGCTGGCTTTTGTTCGCCGCATGGAGGTCAAAGAGTTTGCGCCGGGCATGCGCCAGGCAGCCCACCTCGGTCACGCCACTGGCAATCAGGGCCTTGTAGCCGGCGAAGTCGTCGCAAACCAGTGCCCCCTTCCAGTCGCCCAGGAAGTTGCGGGCATGCTCGCCAGCCCTGGACTCGCAGAAGTCATACACCACGGCTTTCATGTCTTCGAACGCCCCTGGCGCGTAGGCCCACAGGTAGGCGCGATGCGTCGCTCCCTTGCCAGGTTTGAGCATTTGCACTGGCGTCTCGTCGGCGTGCAGCACACGGTGGCCGAGTATTTCCGCCTTGAGCGCATCGACTAGCGGCTGCAGCCGCACGCCGCAGGTGCCTACCCACTGCGCCAGAGTCGAGCGAGGAATGGCCAGACCGGCGCGCGCAAAGATGCTTTCCTGACGGTACAGCGGCAAGTGGTCCGCGTATTTGGCCACCAGCACCTGGGCCAGCAGGCCGGTGGTGGGGATGCCTTTGTCGATCACATGCGCTTCAACCGGCGCCTGGGTGATGGTCTCGCATTGGGCGCAGGCCCACTTGCCACGGATGTGACGCTCCACCGTGAACACGCCGGGCACATAGTCGAGCTTTTCGGCCACGTCTTCGCCGATGCGTTTCATCTGACAGCCGCACTGGCAGGTGGTCGAATCGGGCTCGTGGCGGATCTCGCGGCGCGGCAGATTGGCCGGCAGCGGCTGGCGTTTGGGCTGTTGTTTGGCTTGCGGGGCAGCGGCCGCAGGCTGCAGCTGCTCGATCTCCAAGCAGACAGCCGCCAAGTCGGCCTCGATCTCGTCTTCGAGCAAGCTGCGCTGCTCGGCGTTGAAGCGCTCGGACTGTGCGGCGAACTTCATGCGTTTCAAGAGCGCATTCTCGTGGGTGAGCTTGGCGTTGAGCGCCTGGCTGTGGCGTAGTTCTGTGAGCAGCCGCGTGGTCATCTCGCGCAGCTGCTCGGCGCTCAGATCATCCAGGAATTGCGGCTGCATCAACATGACAGGCAGTGTGCCAAGCATGGCACTGCGCTGCCATGCGCAGATCCACCGATTGCGCGCCGGCTTCAGACCATGGTGATAATGCCGGCGTTTCCCATGCGTTGCCAGGGTAGGCCCAGCACCAGGGCGTCAAGCTGGACAGGCTCCAACTGCCACTGCTCATCGCCTGGCGTCGGCCAGACGAACTTGCCCTGGTGCAGGCGGCGAGCGGCCAGCCAGATGCCTATGCCGTCGTGCACCAGCACCTTGATGCGGTTGGCGCGTCTGTTGGCGAACAGGTAGGCATGGTGAGGGTGGGCGGCGCCGAAGACGGCGACTACGCGGGCCAGCGCCGTGTCGGTGCCGGCGCGCATGTCCAGCGGGGCCGTGGCAAGCCAGGCAGCGTCGATACGGATCATTGCCGCAGCACCTGCAACAAACCCTGCAATGCGCGGGAACACTCGCCAGCAGCGGCCAGCGGCCAATTGACCGTCACGAGGGTGCCGTGATGACAGCACTCGATGCGGATGTCTGATGAGCAAGCTGCCGATGCAGCACTTGGGGCAGCTTGTACACCCGCTGCCTGAGGCCCCATCACCGGCGAGCCCAGCGCCACCGCGATGAAGGCGGGCACGGGGTTGGACGGCACCGGATGAGCCTGATGCGCTGGGGCACAAACAGCCTGTGCATTGGCCATTGGCTCAGCCGCTGCATCGGCGCAGTGTGGGGCGATGCCGGACGCATCAGCATGCGCGGTATCGCAGGCGCTCTGGTGCTGGCCCAGACGATGCTCCTTGAGCCAGCGATGCAGCACGTTGGCATTCATGCCATGTTCACGCGCTGTGGCGGCAATTGATGCGCCGGGCTGCTGGCACGCAGCGATCAGTTCAGCCTTGAATTGCGCGCTGTAGACCCGGCGCGTGCGGGGGACACAGGAGCGCGAATGGGGAATCTCTTGAGACATGGTGTGCACGATGGTTTACGTGGACACGATGGTGCTTGCAATTGCTCATTCGGGGTAGATGGGTTGGCCGGACGGATACGTTTTGAGCGCGCCTGAAGGTAGTCCAACAGCCTTCTACACTGGCGATAACCTGCGGGATGCCTTGCGTCGACTCGTGCGTCTGCTAGACCGCCCGGAATCATTCGCGGTGCTCAAAGAAAATTTTTGATTCGAGATATTCACCATTAGCTGCTGCTGGATCGCGAAGGACCGGCTATTCGGGATCTAGGCCTGCACGACAGCAACGCGCGACGCATCGCCCGCGCTGTTGCAATCTTACGTGCCGACCACACACAATCAGCAAAAATTTGAACTGCCTGGCGGCAGCGGCCGGAATGATCCGCTCGGCATTTCACCCACATTCTCGTACGATTACTTCGTAGTCGCCGCTGCAGTTCCAGATGCACCTCCGCTTGATGGAGGAGCGCCGCTTGATCCTGTCCAAGGGAAAGAGGTTGAGTGAAGTGGCTTTCGAAGTGGGATACGAGAGTGCCTCGCACTTCCGCCGCGAATAGCCCGCATGTATGGTCAGCCACCCACCATGGATAAACGAGCGGCGTCTTGTTGCGGTGAACAACCAGCTAAAGGGACTAGCGTTCAGCCCCTACTGACGTCCGTCTAAAGTCAAAGTCAATCCCGTTTCGCGGGCCCCTCAGCACTATTTTTTCCACGGCTGGGTAACCTAAATCCCTAGGATAGGCGCGTCTGGATCTCAACCTCAGAGGTGAGCGTGCGGTGCACGGGGCATTTGTCGGCGATCTCCAGCAAACGCGCCCGTTGCGGCTCATCGAGTGGCCCCGCGAGTTCGACCGTCCGCCCGATTCGGTCAATCTTGCCTTCCTTGGTCTCACATTCCGCACAGT
Organism: Diaphorobacter sp. HDW4A; assembly: GCF_011305995.1. Classification (GTDB taxonomy): domain Bacteria; phylum Pseudomonadota; class Gammaproteobacteria; order Burkholderiales; family Burkholderiaceae_C; genus Diaphorobacter_A. The sequence continues at coordinate 4,831,218 of NZ_CP049910.1, forward strand.
CTGCAGCGTGGATCTTGGCGTGAGTCAAAGTGACGCGGACGTCCTCTAGGGGCCATTTCTTATGGCGGGCGTAAAGGCGCAACGTCATCGCAGTGCAAGCTCCAAGCGCACCGAGCAGAAGGTCATATGGACCCAAGCCGAGATCGTCACCGCCCACTCCCACTGGTTCGTCACTCACCAGCGTGTGGCGCCCTGCCTCAACGTTGACGGCAAAGTTGCCTGAACGGTCGCTGACTCGCACAACGCCCACTGGCAGAGACTCCGCTCCGGGTGTCGACGCCACCTCGCTTGAAGGGGCGGGAGCAGGCAAATACCGCTTAGCCCAGGCAGCGATGAGGCCTGCGGCGTACGTGGCATCGCTCTGACTGTTGAGCAGGTGGTCGGCATCGTCGAGCGATACGAAAGATTTGGGGTGCAGCGCCTGTTCGAAGATTCGGCGTGCGTTGTCTACTCCAACGATCGTGTCGCTAGGCGCGTGCAGCACAAGCAAAGGCCGATGCAACGCATGGATTCGCTCGGCCTGAGGCTGGGAGGCTACGTCGTCTAGAAATTCCCGCCGCAACGTGAACTCACGGCCCGAAAGCGTTACACGGGCCTCTCCGTTGGACTCGATGAGAGCCAGCCCCCCGCCAAAATGCCGCGTAACGTGTGCCGGCTCGAAGGGCGCGCCGAGCGTCACCACAGCACGCGCATCGGCAATGCGGTGTGCAGCGGCCAGAACGGCTGCGCCGCCGAGCGAATGCCCGATGAGGAGCGCTGGCGTTCCATGCTCACTTCGCAGCCAGTCGGCCGCCGCGACTAGATCGCCGACGTTTGAACTGAAATGGGTGTTCGCGAAGTCACCGCCGCTGCCACCCAACCCTGTGAAATCGAAGCGAAGCACGCCGAACCCGGCCTCTACCAACGCACGCGAAATATAGGCGGCCGCTTTCGAGTCTTTGGAGCACGTGAAACAGTGTGCGAAGACAGCCCACGCTCTTGGCAAAGTGTTTGGTTTATCAAGCCGTGCAGCCAGCAAATGGCCGAGGCTCCCGGGAAATTCAACTTTAAGGCTAGTCATGTTTCACTGAAGTTGATACGCATGCAAGACAGCAATCGAGGTCGCTGCGACTCCAAGATTCGAACACGAAATCTATTCACACGCCAGCGTGTACTACAGACTCGATGAAGGACTTGATTGCCCCAGCCAAATATGACACCGTGCGCTTCGCCTTCCCTGAAATTTCGACATGCGTACACTGAAAGCTCGTCTGCACATCTGGCATGGAAGTTTGGCGCCAAGACTGCAAAGCAAAGGTCGGCCGAGCCGCACATCTTGGTCGTTACTTCTAGAATGAACGGATGACTTCTTCCGTTGACAAAGATCCCACCAAACCAAGCAATTTTCTGCGCAACGTCATCGAAAACGACCTTGAACTAGGCGTCTATGCAGCGCGCAAATGGGGGGGCAGTCCCGGCGACGCGCAACACCATGCGCAAGGCATGCTAGACCCCGCCAAGGTCCGCACTCGCTTCCCGCCTGAACCCAACGGCTACCTGCATATCGGGCATGCCAAGAGCATCTGGCTTAACTTCGAGCTCGCCAAGAAATACTGTGGCGTGTGTCACCTGCGCTTCGATGACACCAACCCGGAGAAAGAAGAGCAGGAATACGTCGATAGCATCCGCGACGCGGTGAAGTGGCTGGGCTACGAAACCTGCCTGGCTGACAGCCCCGTGGCTCCCGGCACCCTCCAGCCGCACGAATACTTCGCCAGCGACTACTTTGACTTCATGTACCGCGCGGCCGAGTACCTGATCATCGCCGGGCTCGCCTACGTGGAGGAGCAGACGCCCGAGCAAATGCGCGCCGCGCGCGGGGACTTCAACACGCCCGGAACTGACAGCCCGTTCCGTACCCGCAGCCCCGACGAGAACCTGGCGCGCTTCCGCCAGATGCGAGACGGCGAGCTCGTAGACGGTGCCGCCATCCTTCGCGCGAAGATTGACATGGCCAATCCCAATATAAACCTGCGCGACCCTGCGCTCTACCGCATCCGCCGGGCGACGCACCACAACACAGGCGACAAATGGTGCATCTATCCGATGTACACCTTTGCACATCCGATTGAGGATGCGTTGGAGCAGATCACCCATTCGATCGCCACATTGGAGTTCGAAGACCAGAGACCGTTCTACGACTGGTTGCTTTACCGTTTGGCAGAAGGCGGGTTGATCGCCAGCCCGCATCCGCGCCAGTATGAATTCGCGCGGCTCAATGTGACGCACATGGTCACCAGCAAGCGCAAGCTGCGCCAGCTGGTCGAAGACGGGCACGTCGATGGCTGGGACGACCCACGGATGCCAACCCTCGCAGGCCTCCGCCGGCGCGGCTACACGCCCGAAGCGCTCAGGCTCTTCTGCGAACGCAGCGGCGTGACGAAGTCCGGCGGCTGGATCGACTACGCGAGCCTCGAAGCGACCCTCCGCGACACGCTCGACCCCATCGCCCCGCGCGCGATGGCCGTGCTCGACCCGGTCAAGCTCGTCATCACCAACTGGGCCGAGCTGATGGGCAGCGACGCCTCACTGGACGACTGCACCGCCCCCGTAAACCCGCGCGACCCCGAAGGCGGCATGCGCCGCTTCAAGATCGGCCGCGAGGTGTGGATCGAACGCACCGACTACGAAGATGTGCAGCCGAAGGGCTTCTTCCGACTGTTCCCCGGCAACAAGGTGCGCCTGAAATACGGTCACACCATCGTGTGCACGGGCGCCACGCGTGACGCTGACGGCAAGCTGGTCGAAGTGCAGGCCACGCTGATGCCCGATACAAAGAGCGGCACGCCAGGCGCGGATGCGGTAAAGGTGAAGGGCAACATTACCTGGGTCGCCGTAGCCGATGCGGTACCGGTCGAGGTGCGCTTGTATGAACGGCTGTTTACCACGGAGCAACCGGGCAGCGGGGAGTTGCTGGATGAGCTGAATAAGGCGAGCCTCGTGACATGCTCGGCCTTCGCGGAGCCGTCATTGGCTCTAGCGAAGGTTGGCGGTGCGGGGTTTCAGTTTGAGCGGCACGGGTACTTTGTGCTGGATGCAAAAGCGTCCCATGATGGAAAGCTTGTGTTCAATCGGGCTGCTGGGATGCGAGACAGCCAGGGGAAAATAGGGCAGCATATGGTTAGTAGCCCCGTGAAAAGTTCACACCCACCGGAATGATTCCGTCTTCCATGTAACGCCGGATATTGTTTGCCACGATCGCCGAAGCGGATTCCCGGGCTGTTGGGGCTGAACAGTGGGGAAGTACAGTGACGGAGGGGTGCCCCCAGTGCCATTCCGTGCTTGGCAAAGGCTCCACTTCAAAGACGTCGAGCACCGCATGCCGGAGACGACCGCTGTCCAGTGCCGCTTTCAAATCAGCGTCATTCACAATCGCCCCGCGGGAAAAATTGATCAGTGCAGCTCTGTCGCGCAACAGAGAAAACGCCTCTGCGCCGAGAAGGCCGCGTGTTTGCGGCGTCAGGGGCAACAAACACACCAAGATGTCGGTCTTCTGCAGCATCGCGCTTAAGCCGCTCTGCCCCGTGAAGCTTTCTATCCCTGGGATCTGATTGAGGCTTTGGCTCCAACCGCAGACACGAAATCCGGCGTCTGACAATTGCCTTGCAGCGGCACTACCCAAGGCACCCAAACCCAGTACGCTGACGGTTCTGCTCTCAGCGCGCACGTACTCCTGAGCCTGCCATTGCCGCTGCGCCTGTTGCCTCGCATAAGCTGGCATATCCCGATGCAGGTAGAGGGTGTACGCCAACACTGCCTCCGCCATAGTGCGCGCAAGTTGGGGGTCGACCAGGCGAACGATAGGCAACGAGGTTTCGCCCAGATCGGCCACCAGTTTTTCAACTCCCGCCCATACGCTATGGACCCACCGTAACTGCGGTAACCTTTGGAGGTCCGCAGGATCTGGATTGGCCAAGATAGCAACGGTACAACGCTGTCTGCTTTCCGTATCCATTTCACTCAGCGCGACTATGCTTTGCTCAGGCATGGCGAGCGAGAGCGCATGAACCCAGGCAGCCGTATGTACGTAGTCTGCAGGTGCAATGAACGCTATGGGTGTGTGATTCATGTTGCGTATAGACTCTGTAGTTGGGCAAAACCTTTGATCTCGATGGGATTGCCAGAGGGGTCGAGAAAAAACATCGTGGCCTGTTCACCGGGCTCGCCGACAAAACGCAGCGTGGGTGCAAGCACAAAGTTGAGGTTTCGCTGGACCAAACGGTCGGCCAAGGCCTGCCAGTCCGTCATGCTTAGGATGACACCGAAATGCGGCATCGGCACCATATGGTCACCTACATGACCCGTGACGCTGGTGGCAAAGGGCTCACCCAAATGCAGGGATAGCTGATGCCCGTAGAACTCAAAATCCACCCATGTTGCCGTGCTGCGTCCTTCCTTGCACCCAAGCGTTGTGCCATAGAAATCGCGCGACTTTTCCAGATCACGCACGTGGAATGCCAGATGAAAGTAAGCTTGCACAGTGCCCCCTCTTAGTGGTTGCTTAACAGATTGCCCAACCGCCAATGCATGAATACTATGTTCGCCTCTTCAAAAGAGAAAACCTATAGTTTTTCTTGCCTAAAACGAAGTTTTTTACGGATATAGGCTATCTGCGCCGTCTGATCACGGTCGTCGAGCATGGCTGTATCGCCGATGCGGCGCGCGCGGGAAACTTTACCGCCGCAGCCGTCAGCCAATACATCAGGCCTGGGAGCGCGAACTTCGTCTGACGCTGGTAACGAAACTTCCTTTCTGCTACGTGTCCGGCCTGCCTGCAAAATCCTGCTAAGTTCAGGCGCCCCCGTACCGCTCCGTCTTAATGTGGGCTGCGGGGACGCCGGCATCGACCAGTCCGTTAGCAACGGCTTCGACGAACCGATTGGCGCCGCATACATAAACATGGCGAGGCGTGTGGACCCAGCGGGCAAGGACGTTTGCGATGGCTGCAGCATCAAGCCGCCGCCCCAGGTCGGTCGGCCGCGGTGGTGGCTCGCGCGTGGTCACCGCTATGAAGGTGAAGTCGGGCCGTGCTGCTTCGAGTTCAAGCAACTCGGCATGAAAGGGTAGGTCGGCCGGAGTGCGTGCGGAGCAGACCAACAGCACGGGCATAGGCACCGGTGGCAGTTCGGCCATGGCCCCCGTCGGCGCCACTACCTCTGCGGGGTCCGCGGCCCATGCGCGCACCATTGCCATCAACGGCGCGATGCCCGAGCCGCCCGCTATCAACAACAACGGCCCGCCATCGGCGGGTCCCCAGACGAAATGTCCACCGAGCGGCCCACGCACTTCGATACTCTCGCCCACCTCCGCGATGTCATGGAAAAAAGGGGACACCTCGCCATCCTGGAGCTTCTCGATGATGATCTCGACGTTGTCAGCGCGAGGCGCCGATGCAATGGAATAGCTGCGTTGCGCGGCATAACCATCGGGCGCGGTCAGTCGCACATCGATGTGTTGACCCGCACGGCGCGACGCCAGTGCCGACACATCGAGAAAGAAACTCTTGATGCGCGGTGTGAGCTGCGAGATGCGCTCGATCTTCGCGTTGCGCCACGGACCTTGATGCTCGTTGGGCAACATCAAGAATCGTCCGAATAACGTTGTTGCCGCCAAGGATCGCCGTACATGTGATATCCGCGCAGCTCCCAGAATCCGGCTTCATCGCGCGCGGTGAATTTGAGACCCTTGATCCACTTCGCGCTCTTCCAGAAGTACAGGTGCGGCACCAGCAAGCGGGCCGGGCCGCCATGTTCGGGCGCCAATGGCTGGCCGTCGAAATGAGTCGCTACCATGGCGCGGCCGCCGAGCAAATCGGCAACCGGCACGTTGGTGTCGTAGTCGTCTAGCGACAGCGCCAGTAGCCAGGGCGTGGGAGCTGCAATGCCGGCGTCGGCAAGCAGGTCGTCGATGGTCACACCTTCCCAGCGTGTGTCGAACTTCGACCAGGTCGTGACGCAATGGATATCACCTTGCCACACGGTGCGCGGAAGCGCCACGAACTCGTCCCAGCTCCAGCTTTTCATGGGCCGCGGGCCATTGCTCAGCGTGAATCGCCAAGAAGCCATGTCGATGCGAGGCGTCGGCCCTTTTGAGAGCACCGGAAAGCCTTCGGTTTCGAACTGGCCTGGCGGCAAGCGGTTGGCAACGGCTGCCGTGGGCCTTCGCCCGGTGAAATTGCGTGTGACCATGTTGAGGACTCCTGCGTCGTGCTGCTTAAGGACAAGGCTACGTTCTTTGCCCAATATTGCGTGGCTAATTGGTCCGTTGTGTCATTGAGGGGCCCGCGCCTTGCCCGGAGCGCTGGACCCGCGCCTAGTTTGGCCGCTCAGTAAGTCGCGCGACATAGTCGGCCAAGATCACACAGTCTCAAGGGTCAGCGAAGCCTACATCAACTCGATCGTATATAGGGCTATCCGCTCTGGAATGTGACGGTAATCAACTATAGGGGTGCTGGTGCTACCGATAGTCCGACTTTTTGCACCCTTCGTCCTAACCTTTGGAGTGCCTAGCATGGCCAAACCCCTCACCCCGAATTACCCCTTGTTCGCCCATATGCTGTGCTTCGCCCTCACAGCGACGATGGGATGTGGCAAGGCTGCCTTCATCTGTGGCGCCGGTGTGATTTTCGGATCGCGCGCCACGAAGCGGCACCGCCGGTGCTGCGGGTCCCATGCGCGGATCAGCCGACGGACTCGTGCAACTTGCGTCGCCATCACAGCCTGCCCCGTACCTCGTCGAGCCGTTCCAAGCCTCTTACGATAGCGTCCGTGAAGCCGGGGCAGGTCCAGCTTCGGCATGGCAATGAAGACAGAATCGGACGCACGGCGTACTTAACAAGACTCGTCGGCGTCTTGTAGCGCCGACCTTCGGTTCCAATGAGAAAGAATCAAAAGATGCCGCTTGCGGGCAACGCCATCGCGTCGCCTGCAGTGACACGGGTTCGATCAAACGCAGCCTAGCTCGCGAATTCGATCGCATTGTCCGGGCTGCAAGGAGTTGCAACATGAGTTCAAAAGAAACTGCCCTCCTCTTCGGAGGTTGCTTCTGGGGCATACAGGACCTGGTGCGCAGGCTCCCGAGCGTCAATAGTACACGCGTCGGCTACAGCGACGTTGCCAATGCCTATGCCACCCATCGCAATCACGGCACGCATGGCGAGGCGCTCGAAGTGGTGTTCGGTCCGGCACGCACCAGTTGGCGCGCGCTGCTGGAGTTCTTCTTCCTGATCCACAATCCCAGCACGCCCAACCGGCAGGGTAACGATGGCGGGTGCTACTACCGTTCCGGCATCTACTACAAGACGCCCGAGCATCGGCAGATCACTCTGGAGACGATTGCCGACGTCGACGCCTCGGGCCTGTGGCCGGGCAAGATGGTCACTGGAGTGGAGCCCGCCGGCCCCTTCTGGCAGGCCGAGCCGGAGCACAAGGACTATTTGCAACGTAATCTGAATGGGTACACCTGCCGCTTCCCCCCGGTCAGCCAGCGCGCGGTCCGGAATCGTAGTCTCACTCAAAGATTCCATGACGAACGACCAAGACCCCATGAAAGCCCCGCGGTTGCGAGTTCAGCAGTGGATCGATGCGCAAGGGAACCCGATTCGGCCACTAGAGCTGGCCGATCTCGGTGACAAGTTCAAGGTGATCTTTTGCTTCCAGCACGGGTGCTCGGTTTGTCACAGTCACGGATTTCCGACACTCAGGGCGCTGGTTGAAGGACTGTCCGGCCAAGGCTTCGGCTTCGCCGCCGTGCAAACCGTATTCGAGGCTGCCGAGACAAACACGCTCGAACGTTTGCGCGAGACGCAGCAGCGATACGGGTTGGCGATTCCTTTCGGTCACGACTCGGCTGTGGACCGCTACCCGAGCCTGATGGCGGATTTCGGGATACGTGGCACACCGTGGTTCATCGTTTTCGACATGCAGGGAGAGGTCTTCGACTTTCGCCTCGATGCCCAGCGCCTGCTCCGGGCCTTCGGTCGCGCCAACGAAGTGCCTCAGGCCGCATGACACGCCGCCCGCCATTTACCCCTCGGGCCAGGAGACTGAATTGCAAACCAACGTTACCCCGAACGAGCAACCCTCCGCCACGGCATCGTCAGCAACATTGCACATGCCGTTCGACAACACCTACGCGCGCGATCTTGAGGGGCTGTATGCGAGATCGAAACCGGCAGGTTCGCCAGCGCCTAGGCTGCTGCGGCTGAACAGCGACCTGGCTAACGAGCTCGGCCTGGACGCCGAAGAAATGTCCTCAGCAGCCGGCCTCGCCGTGTTCGCCGGCAATGTCGTTCCGGCTCAGGCACAACCGCTGGCGCAGGCCTATGCCGGGCACCAGTTCGGCGGCTTCTCGCCGCAGCTCGGCGATGGCCGCGCTCTGCTGCTTGGCGAAATCGTTGACCGTCATGGCCGACGCCGTGACATCTCCCTGAAGGGATCGGGCCGAACCCCATTCTCGCGCCGCGGTGACGGCAAGGCCGCACTCGGACCCGTGCTGCGGGAGTACCTGATGGGTGAGGCCATGCACGTCCTGGGCATCCCGACCACGCGCGCGCTGGCAGCGGTGGCCACCGGCGCGACCGTGCAGCGCGAGCAGCTCCTGCCTGGTGCAATCCTTACGCGCGTGGCCGCCAGCCACTTGCGTGTAGGCACCTTCGAGTACATCGCGGCCAGAGACGACGAAGTCCTGCTGCGCCGATTGGCCGATTACGCCATCGCGCGTCACTACGCGCCGCTGACCAGCACCCCGGACCCCTACCTGGGTCTGCTGCAGGAGGTGGTCGAGCGCCAGGCTTCGTTGGTCGCGCGCTGGATGGGCGTGGGCTTCATCCACGGCGTCATGAATACCGACAATATGACGATCTCCGGTGAAACGATCGACTACGGCCCTTGCGCTTTCCTAGAACACTTCGACCCCAGGGCCGTATTCAGCTCGATTGACACCTCGGGCCGCTATGCCTATGGCAATCAGCCGGCGATTGCGCAGTGGAACTTGGCACGCTTGGCCGACGCCTTGCTGCCGCTGATCGACGCCGATGCCGAGTCTGCGGCACAACGCGCCGGAGCGGCTGTAGAGGCATTTGCTGAACGCTTCGACTTTCATTGGACGTCCGTCCTGCGGCTCAAGCTTGGCTTGGACGGAGGCGGTGAGGATGACCGCGCGCTGGCCGACGACTACCTGACGCTGCTGAGCCAGCACCGCATCGATTTCACGCTCGCGTTTGCCCGCCTGGCCGACGCGGCCCAAGGCAACGACACGCCGCTGCGCGCGCTGTTCGGAAGCGCGGCCGCAGCGCTGGAGCTTTGGCTCCAGCGCTGGCGCGAGCGCACCCGGGCGGTCGGCACGAGCCCTCACGAACTCAAGGAGGCCCTGAGGTGCACCAACCCGATCTACATCCCGCGCAACCACCTCGTCGAAGCGGCGCTGGCGGCTGCCGTGGAGCGCGATGACCTGGCACCTTTTGAGCGCCTGCTGCTGGTGCTGGAACACCCGTTTGACGAGCATGCGGCATACAGTGCGTTGGCCGAGCCCGCTCCGGCAGAGCAGACGGAAAACTACCGAACCTTCTGCGGCACCTGAACGGCGGATTCCCGAGCGCAACTACTCAACCCCACCTGGAGGAACAACCATGCAAGAAGACAGCGTACAAGCAGGCATCACGGGGGAACCCGCGCCCGAACTGGGCGTGACGCAATGGATCGACGCAGCCGGCCAGCCCCTGGCCGACTATGGTCTAGACAAGATGCGCGGGAAATTCAAGCTGGTCTTCTGCTTCCAAGACGCCTGCCCAGGCTGTCACCTGACCGGCTTTCCCTCTCTGGTCCGTGTGGTCGAGGCGTTTCGCGGTTCGCCCTTCGTCAGCTTCGCGGCGGTGCAGACGGTTTTCGAGGACTTCGAATCCAACACCGTAGATCGGGTGGCAGCGAACCAACGCAAATACGCACTACCGATACCGTTCGGCCACGATGCCGGCGCCGGTCATGTGGGTGACGGCTCGGTGCTGATGCAGCGCTACCGCAACGGCGGCACGCCCTGGTTTATCCTCGTCGATCCCAGTGGCGCGGTGGTTTACAACTACTTCCGCATCGACGTCGAAAAACTAATTGCCGAGCTCAAACGCGCCGAGTCGGCGCCGCCTGTGCCCACGCCAGATGCAGGAACCATCACCTGGCGAGACGTCATCCAGCACGCGAAAGGCAACAATCCAGCGCCGCCACGGCGGCTCGAGCTCGACGACGCGCAATGGCGCCAGCGCCTGACGCCCGAGCAGTACCGCGTCACGCGACAAAGGGGCACCGAACCTGCGCACAGCTCGGACATGTGTGCCTTGTTCGAGCCCGGTGTTTATGGGTGCGTGTGCTGCGGTACCGAACTGTTCGACGCTTCGAGCAAGTTCCGAAGCAAGAGTGGTTGGCCCAGCTTCAGACAGGCGCTGGCGCCCGGGCTGATCGCGCACCACTACGATTCGAGCCATGGTATGACTCGCATCGAGACCACCTGCAATGTGTGCGACGCGCACCTGGGCCATGTTTTCCCCGATGGGCCCGCACCCAGCGGCCTGCGCTATTGCATGAACGCCGTGGCGTTGGTCAAGTCATGATGAACTTCGACACTATCGTGGTTGGTGCGGGGCAGGCCGGACCGTTTCTAGCGGCCAAGCTCGTGAATCGCGGCCGCAAGGTCGCGCTGGTGGAGGCCCGTGACCTTGGCGGCACCTGCGTCAACCGAGGCTGCACACCCACCAAGACATTGCGCAAGTCGGCGCGGGTGGCCTACCTGGCGCGTCGCGCGGCCGAGTTCGGTGTGCAGGTGGGCCCTGTAAAGGTCGACTTCGCCGTCGCCATGCAACGCATGCAAGACAGGGTCGACCAGGCGCGATCAGGACTCGAGAGCTGGCTCGGCGGGTTGGAGGGCCTGCGCATCATTAAAGCTCACGGTCGGCTGACGGGTCGCGATGGTGGCGAGTTCCTGGTGCAGGCGGGCGAGCACATACTGCGCGCGCCTCAGATCATCCTAAACACGGGTACGCGCTCCTCCGTACCGACAATCCCGGGTCTGGCGGAAAACCCGTACCTTGACAGCGAGGGACTGTTGGCGTTGCGCGAGCTACCCCGCAAGTTGGTGATCATCGGAGGCGGGTACATCAGCCTTGAGATGGCGCAGATCTTTCGCCGCCTCGGCAGCAAGGTCGCAATCATCGAGACGGGGCCGCGCTTGACGGGGCGGGAAGACGCCGACGTGTCTGCTGCCGTGACCGAGATGCTGCAGGCCGAGGGCATCGACGTTTACATCGGCGTGTCTATTGCGGCCGTCAAACCGGGGGAAACCGAGGGCGGCACCTGCGTTCAACTGGCTGACGGTCGCATCATAGGCGGCAGCCACCTGCTGGTGGCTGCCGGTCGCGTGCCCAATACCGACGATCTGGGGCTGGATAGTGTGGGGTTGAGGGCCAACATGCGTGGCTACATCGCCACCAACGATCGGCTCGAGACCGACGTGCCCGGCATCTGGGCGCTGGGCGACATCAACCAGCGCGGAGCCTTCACCCACACCAGCTACCACGATCACGACGTTCTGGCCGAGAACCTCGCCGGCGGACAGCGCAGCGCCGACGCGCGCAACAGCATTTACGCCATGTTCACCGATCCACCGCTGGCACACGTGGGGCTGTATGAGGCAGATGCCAAGCGCCTAGTGGAAAAAGAGGGTCGGCGTATCTCACAAGCGGTGCATGCGATGAAGGACGTGAGCCGGGCGAAGGAAGAGAGTGAAACCGTGGGCGTGATCAAACTGCTGATCGATGAAGACAGTGGCCTGTTCCTGGGCGCCACGATGCTAGGCATCCAGGCCGACGAGATCATTCAATCCATTGGCCTAGTGATGGCTAGCCAGGGCACCTGGCGCACGGTGCGTGAGGCGCTGCCCGTACACCCCACCGTCACTGAATTCTTGCCCACCATCATCGACCGCCGCAAGCCCCTGGTCATGAACTGAAAAGAGGGAGCAAAGATGCCCATCAATCGATCTTTTCTAGGCCGCAATCGCGGCGTCGACAATCACGGTGGTCGTTTGCCTCCGGGACAATCACTGACCGAAAGTTTCCCGGTCCTGGGGTCTCCTCGTTTTCAGTGCAATAAGTGACGGTACGAAAAGCTAGCACTGGCGCGGAGGTGGTGTTGGTAGATCGTTGATTTCATTGACTTTCCTGTTCACTTTCAAATCTGCGATTCGTGGCGTCAAACCGTGGTCGGTTTCATCCATTGGTGCCAGTTATCGATGCATTTGGCCGCGAAGGCAGGATTTGGTCAGCATAGCGGTCAACCGGGAAGCGAAACACACCCCGCAAGTTGATGCTCTCCAGCCTGGTGGGCGCAATCTTCCCGATCAGTTCCGGTGGAATGACCTGGCGGCGGTTCGACCAGCGATCCAGGACCGCCTGCATCTGTGAGGTATTCCACGCCATCACGATGTTGGCCATCAGGCTCAACGCATCGGCCACAGCCTGCATTTCATCGACACGTTTGGCCTGCGCCGGGCTGATCCGGCCGGTATAAATGGCGCGCTTGAGGGCGTTAACAGCCTCGCCCCGATTGAGCACCCGGCGCAACTCGTTCCTGAAAGCGTCCTTGACAAAGTAGTCAGCCAAAAACGCCGTACGCAGCAACCGCCCCAATTGCACGCCAGCCTCATAGATTGGATCGCCCTGGGCGGCAGAACCGAACCGCGCAAGAGCTGCCACCGCACTGGCATGTCCGCTCATGACCGAGGCTGCCAGGTGCACCAGACTATCCCAATGCTTTTCGATCAAAGCGACGTCGACATTGGCTTCGCACACCGCAGCGATTTCTGCGGGCACTTTGGTGCCGCGTGGCACAAAGAGGTGGCGCTGTTTGAGTTCCTTCAACCGCGGGCAAAGATCAAAACCAAGCAAACGGGCATGTGACATGGCAAAGTCGGTGTAGCCATGGGTATCCACAGCAAGCTGGCTGGTCTCCAGCTTTTCTTGGCGGATGACACCTTCAATGGCCACGCCCGCCTGGCGCTCATTGAGCACAAAGGGCTGCGCATGGAAGATGCCCCACCGGTCTTTTACATGGGAGTAGATTCCAATGGAAGGTGTGTTGCGCCGAGGATCAAGCCGGGCTTGCCACACCCGTTTGGTGGTCTCCATGCTCATCATGTCAGAAGATGCCAAATCGGACCGCCCCCAGGTGGCGGCAATCGGGTGTCGCTGCATGAATTCCAGCACAGCCTGGCAGGCCTGGCTCAGACGCCGTTCGTCCCGCGCCCAGCGCATGGCCTGGCGAATGCTGGTGGCAGACAATTGCGGAATCATGCGCGCGCATTCGACCGCAGTCAGACTGGTGCCGTGGGCCATGATGCCGGCATAGACCATCAGCAGCTCGTCGGTAGAGCGCGGCTCACGTCCGAGCATGATCCAGCTAAAGCGCACCTGGGCGTCAACGGCCAGAATCACTTCCGGCAATTGAACCTCACCGATGCGGTGACCCAAAGCCGCGCGCAGCTTGGTCACTTCTGGGTCTTCGTCCTCTGCGGGCAATGGCGACAAATGGAGTTCATCATCCACGCGCAGTACGCCACTGCGGGCTGCAGCGGCCACCGCATCGACACCGGCAGTTACTCTGGCCAGCAAAGGCTTCAAGAAAGTGGCAGCCTTGCTGGGTAACGATAGACGGGCATAGTGTTTCTTGGACTCTGCCTGCCAACGCTCGTCCGTGAAGAACAAGCGCGCACGACCCCGAAAGCTCAGGCTGTGCTCAATCCAGACCGAGCCATTGCGCACCGCGCGGCGCAGGGCAAACAGGGTGGCCACCTCCAACGCCTGAAACGCCCGTTCCCGGTCTGGGCTGGAGATCGAAACCTGCCAGATCATTCCCAGACTTGGTGCCACCACTTCAACTGGCAGCTTTCTGGATCCTTTGAGATATAAAGCTTGCAGCTTGGCAAGGTACTCGATGGCAGGATGCTCGCCGGTGGCCTGCCAGGGCAGCTTTGCAATGGCGACGAGCAACGACCGCACGGGGCGAATTCCATCAATCAATCCCTCGCGGACCAGGGAGGCCCTGCTCGGTGGTTTGCGTTTCTGGGTTTCGGTGATCAAGGCTTCAAGACGGGCACGCAACTCAGCATCTGGCACCGCACCTTGCGCGCTCAAGGCAACAAGTTCGCCGAGCAGCGTTTTGTACATTGCGGCCCAATTGACGGTAGCGGGGACATCGGCGGCAGCCTGACGCCACAGATCGGCGATCCGGCGCTGCACCATAAGGATCAACTGGTCTGTGGTGGTGAACAGGCAATACCGAAGAAAGCATGCGACCTCCACGGTGCGCGCTGGCTCTTTGATCTTGGCTCCGGCTGAGGGCGGCCTGGAGACAAGTCGGCGCGCGTAGCGGCGCAAGATGAGATCGGGGATGTCTGCCAGGTGCTTATGAACGTCCAGCGTGTAAAGCAGGTCGATGCGCTCCAGTACCTCGCTGATTTGGCGGGTTGAGTGTTTCGCCGGTGCAGCCCATAGCCAACTCTGCTGGGTTTGTCCATCTGGGCGCAGCTCTGAAACTGAGGCTCGCCAGCGATCAAGTGTTGCTGGATCAACGCTGGCGGCGATGGCGGTGCCTGTTTCAACTTCAAGCTGGGCAAGTGCCGCCGCAATCAGTGTCCGAATTGCCCGCTCGTGCACGATCACCAGCTTGTTCTTGTACAGCCATTGACGCGCCCGCACGAGTAGCTGATCGCGGTCGGCGCAGCGCGCCACTTCGTCGCGCAGTTCACGTACCAGTGAGCGGCGCTGGTGCTCGCTCATCCACTGGAATCCAAGGACCGTGCAGGCTACTTGTTGGTGATCGAATAGCGTGCGCCCGCGTTCATACATGGCTCTCAGCGAGGCGACTTCTGGTGCTGCAATGCCAAGCTCGTTGCCAAGGTGGCGCCACAAGGCTACTGGAATTACCCGAAAGGCACCGAGCAAACGCCCACTCATGCGCAGGAAACCAATATGGAGCGCCAGACCAAGCTTGTGGGAATCACCTCGGCGTGCATTGATTGCGTCGCGCTCGGCACCATCGAAGGTGAAAAATGCCTTCATCTCGAAGTCGCTGATATCGCGGGGGAGCCCACGCATCCCCAAAAACGTTGTGTGCCAACCCTGCATCGTGAACCTCAAAAGTGGGAGGCCACCATACCCGTTTACAAAGCGAACAGGAAAGTCAATGAAATCAACGGTCTACCCAGACCACCCCCGCGCCAGTGCTAGCTTTGCGTACCGTCACTTATTGCACTGAAAACGAGGAGACCCCTTTTCGGAGGTGACCGCAATCGCGCGCACCTTGCCCGATGCGAGATGCGACTTGAGCGCGGTCGGCGTGTCCACCACCACGGGCAACTGGCCGCCGAGCAGATCGGTCATTGCGTTGCCAGAGCCCTTGTAGGGCACGCCGAACAGCGGGAACTGCGAGCGTTCCTTGAGCAGCTCCACCACCAGCCGCGCCGTGGTGCTGGGCATGGCGATGTCGGCCGAGCGTGGATCGACGCGCGCCTTCTCCAGCAGCTGCGGCAATGAGGTGTAAGGTGCGTTGGCGTTCACCGCGACGATCATCGGAAAGGTGCCGACAAGGCCGATCGGCTCGAAGTCGCGTTCCGCTTCAAACGGCACCTTGGCGTACAGAAACGCGTTGAGCGCATGCGTCGCGTTAGTGCCCATGGTCAGCGTGTAGCCGTCGGGCGCGGCCAGCGCCGTCATCTCCGTGCCGAGATTGCCCCCCGCCCCCGGCTTGTTTTCCACGACGATGGGCTGGCCCAGATCCTTGCCCATCTGATCGGCGAGATACCGCGTGGCGATGTCCGTGCCCTGCCCTGCGGCGTAGGCCACGACGATACGGATCGGCTTGCTCGGATAGGGCTGCTGCGCGTGCACCGCGCCCAGCGTGGCACCCAGCAGCACGACGCCCAAGTTGATTGAACGAATGCGCATGATCCTTGTCTCCTTGTATATATTGGACTGGGCTGGTCTGGCCAGCCTTTGTGCAGCGACGATGAAGCCGTTCCGCATCAACCCATGGAAATCACGTACTCACCCGCCGGCCGCATGACGGCTCCCGCTGCGTACAGCCTTTCTCGCTGCACAGAATCGAACCCCAAACCATGCAGGACATCGTCGGAGTCCTGCGCAAATTCCGGTGGCGCATGGCCGGGCTCTCCGGGTGTTCCATACATCACCATCGGCGAGCGCACCCCCTGGTACGCGCCGCGCTGAACGAGCATTTCCCGATGCTCGCTGTGCGCATGTGCCAGCGCTTCAGGCACTGAATTCAATGCACCTGCGGGCACGCCCACCTTCATCAGCGCCTCGCACAGCGCACCGCAATCGCTGTCCACAATCGCCGCCTCGATGGCCGCCTTCAGCTCCACACGGTGATCGAGCCGCCCGCTGTTGCTGGCAAAGCGTTCGTCGTGCGGCAAACCGGGCAGGCCGATGTGCTGACACAGGCGGCGGAACTGCCCTTCGTTGAGCACGCCGATGAACAACTCGCCACCGCGCGCACGAAACTTGTCATACGGCGCGATGTTCGGATGGGCACTGCCCAGCAGGCTCGGGCAGCTTCCCGATGCGAACCAGTTGGACGCATGCGGCACCAGCAGACTTAAAGCGGTGTCGTAGAGCGTGGCCTCCACGCGCTGCCCTTCCCCCGTGCGATGGCGCGCACACAGCGCCATCAAAATCGCGGAGAGTGCCACGTAGCCGGTCAAGTGATCAATCACTGGCACGCCGATGCGCGTGGCACCGGCCGAAGCCTCGCCGTTCACGCTCATCACGCCACACATCGCCTGCAATACCGCGTCATACCCGGGCAGACCGCCGAGCGGGCCGTCTGCGCCAAATCCGGAAATGCTGCAGTACACCAGCCGTGGGTAGCGTTTGGCGAGCACCTCATCGAAGCCCAGCCCCCAGCGCTCCATCGTGCCTGGCAGAAAGTTCTCCACCAGCACGTCGGCGTCAGCCAGCATGCGGTGCAGCACCTCCTGCGCGTCGGACGTCGAGAGATCAAGACTGATCGCCCGCTTGCCCCGGTTGAGCGCCGCGAAATACGCCGCCTGCCCCGCCGCATCGAACGGCGGGCCCAGCTTGCGCGTCTCGTCGCCCGAAGGCGGCTCGACCTTGATGACCTCCGCGCCCTGATCGGCGAGGATCTGCGTGCACAGCGGGCCGGCAAGCACGCGCGTGAGGTCCACCACCCTCATTCCCGCGAGGGCGCCTTTTCCGCCGATGGTCATGGTGTGTTATCCCTTGCTGGGCAGAATCACCACGCCACTGCCGACCACGGACAGCTCGCCATCCTGGTTGGACGCGGACTGCTCGATCTCGACCATGTGCTTGCCGTTCTCGACAAACTTGCGCGTGACCTTGCCTTTGATGAACAGCATGTCACCCTCGGGGTTGTGGCGGCGGATCTTGCAGCTGGCCTTGTGCAGAAAGCCCGCATCGCCCATCCAGTTGGTGAGATGGTGCGTGAGCCACGAGGTACGCTCCGGGCCGTAGTCATACGCGCCGGGCGCACCCACTTCGAGCGCGAAGTCCTCTTCCCAATGCACGCGCTCTGGCACATCCGGAATGCCGAAACGGTTCTTGATACCCACGCCTGGATGCGCGTCGATCAACTGCCACGCGAGCTTGTTCGCGCGGATGTAGAGGCCGCCCCAGCCCTGCGCATAGGCGATGAAGCCGGTCACCGTCATCGGGCCCTTGAACATGGTGGGCAGCTCTTGGCCGACCTGCACGTCTTCCCAGTAGCGCGGAGTTGCGCCGCGCACTTCCTCGTTGCGGTACAGCTTGTAGGCCTCGTTCAGCTCTTCTTCGGTATAGCGGCGCGGCTCGCGGGCGCGCACCTCGGCGTATTTCGTGCCTTGCTCACGCGCATGGTCGCGCTCGGTGCGGAAGCACCAGCTGTCGCACTCGGACACCTTGTCGCCCTGCTGGTTGTAGAAGTCCACGTGGTAGATCTGCTGGATCGCGCGGCCCGCAAAGCGCGTCTGGTGTTCGATGAGATCCTTGAGATGCGCCTCGGTCGAGATCTCGTCGTTGCGGCGCACCGGCTTGTGCCAGGTCCAGTCCGAGCCCGACCACATCGCATGCACGCCCGGCAGACCACCCACATAGCCCGACACGATGCGGCTGGTGGAGAACAGAAAGCTCGGCAGCGCGACGATGCCGCCGTAGTGCGACTTGGCCGCGTAGTCCGGGTCGCACCACAGCGGATTGTCGTCGCCGATGCCGTGCGCGTAGTGACGGATGTTGTCGCGCGTGGCCTCGTGGCACCAGGGCTCTGCGGTCTGGCCGATCTTCACGCCGATGCGCTTGCGCAGGTCATCGAGACCCTCGTCGGTGATCTTGGGAAAGCTGCGTTGTTGGTGAACCTTATCGAGCATGTCTGTCTCCTTTGAAATGGATGTGATGGGTGATTGGGTATGGGTGAAGGGTGAATGAATGGAGCAAAGGGAAATCTGGTTCAGGCCGCTACCTGCTCGGCCACTGCTGCTGCGCGTTCCCTCTCGCGCAGCACTTTTCTGTGCACCTTTCCGGCAGGTGTCTTGGGCAATTCAGTGACGACCGCGACATGGCGCGGGTATTCGTGCTGGCTGAGCTTGGCGCGCACGAGGTCCTGCACCTCCTGCACGAAGGCATCGCTGCGCTCGCGGTCGCTCACGAGAAATGCCTTGACGACCTGACCACGCAAATCGTCTGGCACGCCGATCACGGCGGCTTCCTGCACGTCGGCATGCATGAGCAGCACGTTCTCGATCTCGACCGCGCTCATGGTCCAGCCTGCGGAGATGATCACGTCGTCCGCACGGCCCCCGTGATAGAAATAGCCGTCCGCATCGGTGCGGCCCAGGTCCTTGGTGGGAATCCACTCGCCCTTGCGCAGCACCATGAGCTGGCCGGTCTCGCCGGGCGGGCAGATGCGGCCCTCGGTGTCGTGCACCTCAACGCGCGTTCCTGGAACAGCCTTGCCCAGCGAGCCGCGCTTGACCGGAAAGTCCGGCGCGCCGGGATAGCTCACCAGCACCACGCCGATCTCGGTCGTGCCATACATGCTGCAGACCTCGAGGCCGAAGACCTGCTGCACGAAGTCCGCCGTGTCGTCATCGATGGGCTCGCCGGTGAACGACAGCTTGTCGAATGCGTAGGCATAGTCCCGCGCCTTGCCGCTGTTCTTGATCATGCGGTAGTGCGTGGCGGCGGCCGACATGTTGGTGAAGCGGTGCTCCGACAGCGCCCTGATCAGCCGCTCCGCATTGAAGCGCCCGCTGTACGCGCCCACCGTCAAACCCAGCGCCAACGGCGCGAGCGTGCCGTGCCACAGGCCATGGCCCCATGCGGGCGAGGACGGGCAGAAGAAGCGATCACCCGGACGCAATCCCGTACCGTAGAGCGCCGCCACCATCAGCGTGACGACGGCGCGGTGCGTGTGGCGCACGGCCTCTGGCAGTTCGCGGGTAGTGCCCGAGGTGTACTGAAAAACGGCCAGATCGTCGGCGCGTGACTGCGATGTGAACTGCGTCGGCTGGCTCTGCAGGCTCTGGTGAAACGCCGCGTCATACACCAGCACCGGCACGCCCGCCGCATCGGCCACATCGCGCTTGTGCTCGTTGGTCACCAGCAGTGCGGGCTGGCAATCATCGACACGCAGCCGCACGCCGTCCGGGCCAAACAGCGTGAACAGCGGCACCGCAATCGCACCACGCTTGATCACGCCAAACATGGCGGTGTAGAAGGCCCGCGAGGGCTCGAGCATGATGGCCACCCGTTCACCTGGCTGCACGCCGCGCGCCGCCAGCCAGTTGGCAAACCGCCCCGAATCGGCCGACAGCTCGTCGAAGGTGATGACCTCGTCCTCACCCGACGCATGCGCCACGATCAACGCATCGCGCCCCTGCCCCGCATGGCGGTCCACGCACTCATGCGCAATGTTGAACGACTCGCGAGAGCCATCAAACAACTCCCACAGTTTCTCGCCCGAGAACTGCTGCTGCGCATCCGCAAAACTGACGAAATCCACAAGCCGTTTCATGTTTGCTGTCCCCTTCGTTTTTCCGTGCATTCAGTTTCGGCATTATTTTTTCTTTTGTCAAATGCTTTCTTATTTTGTATATAGACAAAATAAAATTGGCTTTCAAGGATGCACCGCAGCAAAAAGGAAGAACAAAAACAGCAAACTACGCAGCGAAAACGGCCGCTCGATCCACCCCCACAACGCCGAGACAGCGCGTCAGGCCAGGCGTGACGCCGCAGATCAGTACTCTCGTACGGCAAGGCTTCGACAACGACGCACGAGGGGCTGTACTGGCGCCTCCAAACGACCAGCCAATGAAACCACCAGGCTTCATAAAACCAAAAAAGAAAACGAACCCATCACGATTCGTGAAGTGCCCTTGCAGGAAGTGCCCTTGGCAAACGAGGTATGAATTTCTAAAGTGGCGCGAACAACAATCAACCCACGAGGTCCGCCGTGCTGCAGAAACACACTGCCCCGTCTTCCCTGCGAACCCGCGCCTGCGGACGTGAACCGTCATGAGCGCCGCGTCCTTCGACACCGATGTATTGGTGATCGGCGGCGGCAATGCCGCGCTGTGCGCAGCCATCATGGCGGCCGAGGCCGGCTCACGCGTCACGCTGCTCGAATCGGCGCCGCGCGCATGGCGCGGCGGCAACTCGGGCCACACGCGCAATCTGCGCTGCATGCACGATGCGCCGCAGGACGTGCTGATCGAGGCCTATCCCGAAGAGGAGTTCTGGCAGGATCTGCTGAAGGTGACCGGCGGCATCACCAACGAGCACCTCGCGCGCATGGTGATCCGCGCCTCCTCCACCTGCCGCAACTGGATGCGCAAGCACGGCGTGATCTTCCAGCCGCCGCTCTCGGGCGCGCTGCATGTGGCGCGTACCAATGCCTTCTTCATGGGTGGCGGCACGGCGCTCGTCAACGCGTATTTCCGCAGCGCTGAAAAGCTCGGCGTGCAGATCCATTACGAGACGCCTGTTGACCGCCTCGATATCGATGAGCACGGCAGCTTTGAGGCCGCGCTCACCACCACCGGCAAGCGCTTCACGGCCAAGAGCTGCGTGCTGGCTGCGGGCGGTTTCGAATCCAATCGCGAATGGCTGCGCGAGGCCTGGGGCCAGAACGAGCGCGGCGAATGGCCGTCCGACAACTTCCTGATCCGCGGCACCGCGTTCAACAAGGGCGTGCTGCTCAAGCACATGCTCGAAGAACACAAGGCCGACGTGATCGGTGATCCGACGCAGGCGCACATGGTCGCCATCGACGCACGCGCGCCGCTGTACGACGGCGGCATCTGCACGCGCATCGACTGCGTGTCGCTCGGCGTGGTGGTCAATCGCGAGGCCAAGCGCTTCTACGATGAAGGCGAGGATTTCTGGCCCAAGCGCTACGCCATCTGGGGCCGCCTCGTCGCGATGCAACCGGGCCAGATCGCCTACTCCATCATCGATTCCAAGGCGATTGGCCGCTTCATGCCGCCGGTATTTCCGGGCGTGAAAGCCAACTCGCTCGAAGAGCTGGCCGACAAGCTCGAACTCGACCGCGCGACCTTCATGCAGTCGCTCAACGAATACAACGACAACTGCCACGTCGGCCACTTCGACCACACCGCGCTCGACGACTGCCACACCGAGGGCATCACCCCCGCCAAGACGCACTGGGCGCGTCCCATCGACACCGCACCGTTCTATGGCTATGCGCTGCGCCCCGGCGTGACCTTCACCTATCTGGGCCTGAAAGTGGACGACACCTCGGCCGTGCGCTTCAACGACCGCGCGAGCCGCAACCTGTTCGTGGCGGGCGAAATGATGGCCGGCAACGTGCTCGGCAAGGGCTACACCGCCGGTGTCGGCATGTCCATCGGCACGGCATTCGGCCGCATCGCCGGACGCAACGCGGCACTGGCCGCGCAGGGCAAGCCCGTCGTCGCGGGTGCCGTGAAAGATGAAGTGAGTGAGGCCGCCTGACATGCAAACCCTACAAGCCCTGACCGAAGACGCCAAGGCCCTCGCCCAAGGCCACATCGTGCCCATGACCGCCGCCGAAGACGAAGTCGCGCGCGTCATGCAGATCTGCAACGCCTGCCGCTACTGCGAAGGCTTCTGCGCGGTGTTTCCCGCGATGACACGCCGCCTCGAATTCCCGAAGGCCGACGTGAATTTCCTCGCCAACCTGTGCCACAACTGCGGCGCCTGCCTGCATGCCTGCCAGTACGCGCCGCCGCATGAATTCGCGCTCAACGTGCCCAAGGCCATGGCCGAGGTGCGCGGCGAAACCTACACCAATTACGCCTGGCCACCCGCGCTTGGCAAGCTCTACAAGAACAACGGCCTCACGCTGTCAGTCGCGTTGGTGATCGGCCTGGCGCTGTTCCTCATCATCGCCGTGGCGCTGCATGGCGGCATCGGCGCGCTGTGGAGTCGCGAGACCGCCGGCAACTTCTACAACCTGTTCCCGCACAACCTGCTAGTGAGCCTGTTCGCTCCGGTGTTTCTGTTCGTGGTGTTCGCGCTCTTCATGGGCGTGCGCAACTTCTGGAAGCAGATCAAGCCCGTCACCAGCGGCGCCAACGTGAGCGGCCCCGCCGCCGCCGAAGCCACGCACGACGTGCTGCGCATGAAGTATCTGGACGGCGGAGCAGGCCAAGGCTGTCCGAACGAGGACGACGCCTACACGCTAGCGCGCCGCCGCATGCACCACTTCACGTTCTACGGCTTTATGCTGTGCTTCGCGGCCACCGCGCTCGGCACGGTCTACCACTACGTCTTCGGCCTCGCCGCGCCTTACGAGCTGCCCAGCCTGCCCAAGGTCCTCGGCGCACTCGGCGGCGTGAGCCTGCTAATCGGCACCAGTGGCCTGTGGCACCTGAACCGCAAACGGGACCCCGAGCACGGCGACCTCAAGCAAAAGCCCATGGACCTCGGCTTCATCGCGCTGCTGTTTCTCGTCTCGCTCACCGGCCTCGCGCTCTGGCTTTTCCGCAGCACGCCCGCCATGGCCCTGCTGCTGTGCGCCCACCTCGGCGCGGTAATGGGACTGTTCCTCACACTGCCCTACGGCAAGTTCGCTCACGGCATCTTCCGCACCGCATCGCTGCTGCGCCACGCGACGGAAAAGCGCCAGCCGAACCCCATCGGGCTCGGTGCGGACTGATCGAAGCACAGTCATATCGATAAATCATTCCAACGGAGACAGGGACCATGACAACAGCAGACAACAGCCACGAACTGCACATCTCTTCGATGAAGGGCAAGTGCTCCGACGCCGAATGGCAGGCCCGCATCGATCTTGCGGCCTGCTACCGGCTGGTGAATATCTACGGCATGTCGGACATGATGGCCAACCACATCTCCTCGCGCGTGCCGGATGAAGACGGCGCGTTCCTCATCAACGCCTACGGCATGATGTACGAGGAGATCACCGCATCCAGCCTCATCAAGGTGAGCCACGACGGCACCATCCTCTCCAAGCCCGACTTCGGCCCGCTGAATTACGGCATCAACAAGGCCGGTTATGTGATCCACAGCGCCGTGCACGAGGCCCGGCCCGAGGTGGCCTGCGTGATCCACACGCACAGCTGGGCATCGATGGCGGTGTCCTCGCTCGAATGCGGCCTGCTGCCGATCACGCAGACGGCGATGCGTTTTCTGAAAATCGGCTACCACGACTACCAAGGCGTGGTGCTCGACACGGCCGAGCAGGAATCGCTGGTCAAGGATCTGGGCGATGGCGAGGCGCTCATCTTCCGCAACCACGGCGCGCTGACCGTGGGCCGCACGGTGGGCGAAGCCTTCAACTGGATGCACCGCCTCGAACTCGCCTGCCGCTCGCAGATCGCCGCGATGTCTTGCAACTCGCCGTTCGTGAAGGTCTCGGATCAGGTGCTCGAAGAGACCTGGAACAACTACCAGCCCGGCACACGCCGCCCCTACGGCCAGATGGAATGGCCTGCGCTGCTGCGCAAGCTTGACCGCCTCGATCCGGGCTACCGCACCTGAGAACGTGTTTGCGATCTCCACGCGGTCTTGCAGGCGCGGCCTCGGGCGGCCTGCAAGCCTTCGCGCTGAGATCGCAAACACGTTCTGAGACGGACAGTGACCACAAAACCCGGAGGAATCCCCCATCGGGCGCGGTGAGAAGGACATCTTCACCGCGCCCGTGCCGTCTGCAATGACACGCCAGAAGTGATCGCAGGCCGCGCATCCCCAGCACATAAATACTCAAGGAGACAAGCATGTTCAACCCACAACACCCCGGCGTTTCGCGCCGTCGCTTCCAGACCAGCCTCATCGCCTCGGCCCTGCTGCCATTGAGCGCATTGAGCGGCACCGCCTTCGCGCAGGACAAATGGCCGTCCAAACCGGTCAAGATCGTTGTCGCATTCACCGCAGGCGGCACCACCGATCTGCTGGCACGCGCGGTAGCGCAGAAGCTCGGAGACAAGCTCGGCCAGTCGTTCATCATCGACAACAAGCCCGGCGGCGGCGGCAACATCGGCACCGAATTCGTGATGCGCGCGCCCGCCGATGGCTACACGCTGATCGTGAACTCCGTAGGCCCGATCTCGGTGAACCAAAGCCTCTACAAGAACATGAGCTACGACCCGCTCGTCGATCTGGTGCCCATCGTGCAGATCGCGGACGTGCCCAATGTGCTGGTGGTGCATCCCTCCGTGCCCACCAAGACCTTCGAAGAATTCATCGCCTATGTAAAGGCCCATCCGGCCCAACTGAGCTACGGCTCCACGGGCGTAGGTACCTCGTCGCATCTGTCGAGCTACATGCTGAGCCAGCGCATCGGCAGCGATACGCTGCATGTGCCCTACAAGGGCGCCAACGCGCTCAACGATCTGCTGGCCGGACGCCTGCAGTTCATGTTCGCGACCATCCCCTCGGTCATCCAGCACATCAAGGCGGGCAAGTTGCGCGCGCTCGCGGTGTCGAGCGACAAACCCTCGCGTTCGCTACCCGGCGTGCCGACCGTCGCGGAAAAAGGCTTTCCCGGATTTGCGGCGGGTTCGTGGTTCGGTTTCTTCGGCCCCAAGGGCACACCGCCGCAGATCGTCGCCCAGCTGAACAAGGCCGTGAACGAGGCCCTACCCTCGCTCGAGGAACAGATGATCCGCGAAGGCGCAGACCCGGTCGGCGGCACGCCCGAGCAGTTCGGCCAGTTCACGCGCAAGGAGTTCGTGAAGTGGCAGAAGATCGTGAAGGACTCGGGCGCGACCGTCGAATGACGGCATTGCGGCAACACCCCTATGAGTGACGACACCCAAGCCTTCGCAACGCCGCTGCGCGTCCTCGTCTCCGAGCCGCTGCGCGCGGCTCAGGGCGAGCGCATCCGCGCATGTGCATCGCCCGCACCCGTGCTGCTGACGGTAGACGATGTGGAGCAGCGCGGCGCGCAGTTCGACATCGCCTTTGTCTCACGTGACGTGACGGGCCTGTCGACCAAGCACGAGACACAGCCTGAGACCGCGCGCGTCTACACCGCCATGCGGGAGAGCCAAAGCCTGCGCTGGGTCCACATCCACTCCGCAGGTGCGGACCGGCCGATCTACCTCGAGCTGCTGGCGCGCGGCGTGACGCTCACCTCGTCGGCTGGCACCAATGCCGAAGTGGTCGCGCAAAGCGCCGTGACTGGCCTGCTCATGCTGGGGCGGCGCTTTCCTGAACTGATTGCTGCGCAGCAGCAGCGCCAATGGGCCCCACTGATCGACCGACCGCCGCTGCCCGCCGACATCCACGGCCAGACCGCGACCATCGTCGGCTGGGGCGGTATCGGCCAGGCCATCGCACGCATCTTGCAAGTCATCGGCCTTCATATCCAGGTGGTGCGCAGCAGCGCCGCGCCCATCGACAACGGCCTGAGCTCGCACGCGTTCGAAGACATCGCACAAGTGCTGCCCACCACGGACTGGCTGATCCTCGCCTGCCCGCTGTCGGACCGCACGCGCCAACTCATCCACCGCGAACGCCTCGCGTTGCTGCCTGCGGGCGCACGCCTCATCAACGTCTCGCGTGGCGACGTGGTGGACGAGCCCGCGCTGATCGATGCGCTGACCCACGCGCGCCTGGCGGGTGCCTATCTCGATGTATTCGCACACGAGCCGCTCGCCCCGGACTCGCCCCTCTGGACCATGCCCAACGTGATCGCCACGCCGCACAGCGCAGGCTTTGCGGCGGGCAACGCGGCTCGCGTGGTCCAGATATTCATCGACAACCTCGCGCGGTACGCAAAGAACTCCGCACTCGTCAACGTCGTGCGTTGACGATGCTGTTGCGCGAAGTAAAAAATCAAAAGGAGAGCGGAGTTCACGAAGCCACATCACTGCGGCACAGAGGTCATCTCACAACCGGAAACATCACGATGAACAAACGATCCCTTCTTCTTCGCGCCACCGCCATCGCCACGTTGGCAGCACTCAGCACAGGTGCCGCCCATGCGGCCGATCCCGTGTTTCCGCCTACCAAACCCGTCACACTGGTCGTCGGCTTCGCCGCCGGTGGCGCGGCCGATGCGGCTGCGCGTCTGATCGCCAAGAAACTTGGCGAGAACATCGGCCAGTCGGTCGTGGTCGACAACCGCGGCGGCGCGGGCGGCAACATCGCACACCAGCAGGTCGCCTCCGGCGTAGCCGATGGCTCGGTGCTGCTGTTCGGCTCAGTCGGTCCGCTGACCATCGCGCCGCATCTCATGAAGCTCACCTACGATCCGTTCAAAGACCTGGCTCCGATCTCGGGCGGGGTGTACTTTCCGAACGTCCTCGTGGTGAACAAGGCGGTCGGCGTGAAGACGCTCGCCGAATTCGTCGCCAAGGCCAAGACCAGCAACGTCGAATTCGCGTCGACCGGTGCAGGCTCCGCGTCGCATCTGGCGGGCGAGCTTTTCAACCAGCGCGCGGGCATCAACATGGTCCACGTACCCTACAAGGGCGGCGCACCGGCGCTGCAGGATCTGCTCGGCGAACGCGTGGCGAGCTACTTTGCCGCGCCGCCCACAGCCCTGCCGCACATCGAGACCGGCAAGCTGATTCCACTGGCCACCACCGGCCTCAAGCGCCCCAGCTACATGCCCAATATCCCGACCGTGGCCGAATCGGGCTTCCCCGGTTTCCAGGCGCTGAACTGGTACGCTTTCGTGGCGTCGTCCAAGACGCCCGCGCCCATGCTCGATCGCTGGAACAAGGAGATCGTGAAGGTGCTCAACGATCCCGGCGTGAAGGAAGCGCTCGCCAAGCACGGCCTCGACCCGCATCCCACGACACGCGCGGAGTTCGCGACCTTCATGAAGAAGGAATACGACCAGTGGGGTGCCATCGTCAAGGAGCGCAAGATCACCGCGCAGTGATGCCGCGCTGATTCCAAGCGCTCAGCCGTTGCAGGGAAGGCAGGGCACGTCCCATGCATCCGCCAGCATCTGCGCGCGCTGCAGGCGCACGCGGCCCGATTCGAAATCGAGCACGCGGATCGCGTCGGCATGCGCGGGCCGCTTGGGCAGCTCGCGCGTGCGGGCATCGCTCATCAGCCACAACCAGCCTTCCGAACCACCGCCGCCATGCACGGCCAGCAATTCATCCGCGCGCCTGAGCGCCTCGACCAGCGGCGTGCCACCGCCCCCGCCAATGGGCGCGACCCAATCGTCGTTCCACGCCCCGGCCTTGCAAGGCGCGAGCCGCAACTGCACGCCTTCACCACCAAAGCAGATCAGCGCGACATGCTCGCGGCGCAGATAGGCCTCGCGGAAAAGGTCAAGCAACACGCCCTTGGCGCGCGCGAGCGCACCCGTTGTCACCATCGATGACGAGCAATCCAGCAGCACGCAATGCAGACGGCCCGTAACGAGCTCCTTGCCATGAAAGCGCAGATGCTCCAGCGCCAAGGCCTCTGCACCGCGCATGGCCAGCGTGCGCGGCCAGTCGACGCTGGTGGACGGATTTTCCGCAGGATGGCGCGAGCGCTTGTTTGAATCCGGCTGTGCCCTCTGCGCCCGCACCACTTGCCCCGCCAGGGCCTGCGGCGCGGCGCGAGGGCTCAGGCTTTTTTTGTGGCGGGCTCTTCCATGCGACGCGGCAGCAACGGCGAAGCTTGCGCATTGCGTTGCACGGGAACGGGCTGTGCGGGCAGATAACCCCAGTCGTTGTCCTGCGCGCTGTTCTCGTTCGAAGGTGTTGTCGATGACGTTGGCGGGGCTTCGCTCACAGCAGGCTGTTGCCCCGTCGCCGCGGCCGGCTTGCGTCTGTGCGCGAGCACCAGCTCCGCGACCGCATGCACATGTTCGGGCAATACGTCCTCCGCCTCGCTCCACGCCGCAAACGCGCGCGCGGCACGCAGCAGCACGAGATCGGCGCGCATGCCATCGACCTGCGCGGCGATGCACAGCTCGCTCGCGGCCTGCAGCACGGCGTCGTTCAAAGGCAGAGCGCTGTGGTTGCCAAGGCGTTGCATTGCAACCTTCAATCGCGCGCTCAGGCGTTGCTGCTCACCCGCATAGCGCGCGCGCAGCGCTTCGGGGTCGGCATCGAAAGCCAGGCGCAAGCGCACGATCTCCTGGCGCAGCGCCACATCGCTCACGTTCTCAAGCCGCACGCACAGCCCCAGCCGGTCGAGTAGCTGCGGCCGCAGCGTGCCCTCCTCCGGATTCATCGTGCCGACCAGCACGATGCGCGCCGCGTGGCTGTGCGAGATGCCGTCGCGCTCGATCACGTTGACGCCGCTCGCGGCCGCGTCGAGCAGCACATCGACGAGCGCATCGGGCAACAGATTGATCTCGTCCACATAGAGCACACCGCCATGCGCGCGGGCGAGCAGCCCCGGCGCAAAGCGCACCGCGTTTGCGGCCAGCGCCTGCTGCAGATCGAGCGTGCCGACCAGATGCTCGAGCGTCGCACCGAGCGGCAGCGTGACGAAGGGCGCATCGGGCAGCAGCTCAGCCAGCGCACGTGCACCGGTCGACTTGGCCGTGCCACGCGGGCCCTCCACCAGTACGCCGCCGATACGCGGATCAAGCGCCGCGAGCAGCAGCGCAAGGCGCAGCTCGGGCTGACCCGCAATTGCGGCGAACGGGAACAGCGGCGGCAAGGTCGCAAGGCCAGTGTCTGTGGTCATCATCATCGACCTCCTTCCATGCGCTGCTCATGGTCGAGCAGCAGGTCTTCAAGCTTCTCGCGATACTCGCCCGGTTCTTCCCACAGGCCACGCTGCACGGCCTCGAGCAGGCGCGTTGTCATGTCACGCAGCGCGTCGGGATTGTGCTGTTCGAGAAAATTGCGCGTGTGCGCATCAAGCAGATAGGCGTCTGTGACCATTGCGTAGTGATGATCGGCGACCTGGTGCGTGGTGGCATCAAAGCCGAACAGATAGTCCACCGTCGCGGCCATCTCGAACGCGCCCTTGTAACCGTGGCGCATGGCACCCGCGATCCATTTGGGATTGGTCACACGCGCGCGCACCACGCGGCCGATTTCTTCGCCAAGGCTGCGCACGCGCGCATGCTGCGGGTTCGCATGGTCGCCGTGGTACAGCGCCGGTTGCCTGCCCGAGAGATGCGTGGCCGCCGCCGCCATGCCGCCCTGAAACTGGAAATAGTCGCTCGAATCAAGCACGTCATGCTCGCGGCTGTCCTGATTCTGCAGCGCGACATCGAGCTGCCCCAGCCTCGCTTTGAGCGCACCAAGTGCGGGCACGCCATCGCCGTCCTGCCCGTAGGCGAACGCGCTCCACTGCAGATAGGCACGCGCGAGATCGTCCTCGCTCTGCCACGCGCCGGTCTGGAACAACCCCTGCAGCCCCGAGCCGTAGTGCCCCGCCGGAGCCCCGAACACACGCCAGCTCGCCTGACGCAGCGCCGCAGCATCGTCCATGCCGCGCGCCTTGAGATCGGCGCGCTCCTGCTCGATGCGCGCGCGGATCGGATTCTCTTCTGCGTCTTCACCGTCGAGCGCCTCAACCGCCTGCACCGCCGCATCGAACATCTGCACGACGTTGGGAAACGCATCGCGGAAAAAGCCCGAGATGCGCAGCGTGACGTCGACGCGCGGACGGCCCAAGCCCACGCGCGGAATCACCTCGAAGTCCACCACGCGGTGACTGCCCGCCGCCCACTTGGGGCGCACGCCTATCAGCGCAAAGGCTTGCGCGATATCGTCGCCGCCGGTGCGCATAGTGGCCGTTCCCCAGACCGACAGCCCCAGCGTGCGCGGGTACTCACCGTTGTCCTGCAGATAGCGCTCCAGCACATTCTTCGCAGCCTGCTGGCCGAGTTCCCACGCCGATTGCGTCGGGATCGCACGGCTGTCGAGCGTGTAGAAATTGCGGCCGGTCGGCAAGACGTCGGGACGTCCACGTGAGGGCGATCCACTCGGCCCTGCGGGCACGAACTTGCCTTCAAGGCCGCGCAGCAACTGCATGAGCTCCTGCTCGCCGCAAGCGTCGAGCGCGGGGGCCAGCGTGTCCTGTACATGCTCCACGGCAGCGCGTGTGTGCGGCCACCCGTTCGCCATCTCCGGCGACTCGATCACCGCCGTCGCCAACAGTTCGAGGCGCTCGCGTGTGTCGCCCTCGTGCCGCCATGGCTCATCGCTCACGGCCTGCAGCGCAGCGGGGCGCGGGCCCGTCCACGCACGCGCGGGCTCGATGCGCAGCGGATCGAAATCGGCGGTCAGCAGATCGTTGGCAAGCGCCTGCAGAATGCCCGTCTGCGCGCCGCCCGATGGGTAGCGAGCAAGCGCGAGCAAGGTGTCGCGCCGCTGCCTGCCCTCGGGCGACTGGCCGAAGACATGCAGCCCATCGCGGATCTGCGTTTCCTTGAGTTCGCAGAGATAGGCGTCGATGCGTTCAAGCAGCGCATCGTCGTCGCTGGCCTGCGCGGGTTCGATGGCCAGATCCTTGAGCAGATGCTGCTGACGCACGATGGCGAGGATCTGCTTGCGCAGCAGCTCCGCGCGGCGCTGATCGACCAGCAACGCATCGTAGAACTCGTCCACCAGCCGCTCCAGATCCTGCAACGGCCCGTGGTTTTCCGCACGGGTGAGCGGCGGCATCAGGTGGTCAATGATCACCGCCTGACTGCGGCGCTTGGCCTGCGCGCCCTCGCCGGGATCGTTGACGATGAACGGATAGAGATGCGGCAGCGGACCGAGAATCGCATCGGGCCAGCACTGCGCCGACAGCGCGAGGCTCTTGCCCGGCAGCCATTCCAGATTGCCGTGCTTGCCTACATGCACCATCGCGTCCACGCGCCACACATCGCGCAGCCAGAAGTAGAACGCCAGATAACTGTGCGGCGGCACCAGCTCGGCGTCGTGATAACTCGCATAGTCCTGCGCCCCCATGCCCTTGCCGTCATTGAGCAACGCGCGCGCGGGCTGGATGCCGACGAACACCGAACCGAGGCGCAGGCCCGCGATCATGAAGCGCCCGTCGCGCAGCGCGGGATCGGCCTCGGGCCTGCCCCAGCGCGCTTGGATCGCCTCGGCCATTTCGGGCGCGAGCCCGGCGAGCCGCCGCTCGTAGTCGGCCAGCGCATAGCTCTGCATCGCGGGGCGCAGCGGCCATTGCGACGGGTCGTTGGCGATGCCCTGAAGCAGCGCCTGCATGAGCGCATCGCTGTTCTCCGGCAGCGCGTTCTCGTCACCAAGCGCATAGCCACTGCGTGCAAGCGCCCGCACAATGGTGATCACCGATTGCGGCGTGTCCAGCCCCACGCCGCTGCCGATACGACCCTCACTTCCGGGGTAGTTGGCGAGCACCAGCGCAATGCGTTTTTCGGCCGCAGGCTTGCTGCGCAGGCGGCACCAGCGCTCGGCCAACTCGGCGACGAAGTCCACGCGGTCGGGCTCGGGCTGGTATGCCACTACGTCGGTCTGCGTGATCGGGCAGCGGTACGACAGGCCCTTGAAGCTCACCGCGCGCGTGATGATGCGGCCGTCCATCTCAGGCAGCACCACCTGCATCGCGATGTCGCGCGGGCGCAGGCCCTGACTGTCGGCCAGCCAGTCCTCGCGGTTGCCGCCGCTCGCGATCACCTGCAGCACCGGCGCATCGCCCGCAAGCGCCGCGCCCTCGCCTACCGCAGAGAAAGCGGTGGTGTTCATCACCAGCGCCACATTCTGCTCGTCGCACAGCGCGCGGAAGGCGGCAAGGCACAGCGCATCCTTGAGCGAGTCGAGCGCCACCGGCAGCGGGTTCAACCCGCGCGCATGCAGGGCCAACGCCAGCGCATCAAACGCCGCCGTGTTGGCAGACAGCAGGTGGGCGCGGTAGAAGGTGATCGCCACCACCGGCCCACCGTCATGCCACGCCGCACGCAGGTCATCGAGCCCCGCGATCGCATGCGATGCGCACAGTGCGGTCGGCACATGCACAGCGATCTGCGGCAGGGTGCGCGGCGGCGGTGGCTCGTTGCCCTGCGCGAGCCCGTGGAAGGCTACGGCGCGCACAAATGCCTGCGCATTCTCGATGCCGCCCGCGCGCAGGTATTGCCACAGCAGGCGACAGACCGGCAGCGCGAGCGTGCTGCGCTCAAGCAGTTGCAGGTCTTCCTGCAGATCACCCGAGAACATCGCCAACTTCTGCTTGCGCTGGTGCGCGAGCGCATGGATCTGCTGCACGCCATACGGCCACGCGGATTCGGAGCCGAGATGATCGACCACGACCACCTTGGCATGCTGCAGCACCTCGTCCACATACAGGTCGAGCGACGCGGGCTGGCGCAGGTGCAACAGATTGGCCAGGCGGATGCTCGGGAAGCCCGGCTGCTGTTCGCTGAGCGCGGCGCAGGCCTGCGCGAGCAACGCGAGCGTGGTGTCGGCGGAGCTGAGGATGACGATGTCGGCAGGCGTCTGTTCAAGACGCGTGACGATGCTTTCGTCCTCGACGAAACCGCCGGGGCGGGTGCTGAGCAGATGCATTCCGGTCCCTTATGCCGTCACGTCCGCCGCCACGCCCGCAAGACCTGCGCGCAGCGCGGCCTCGTCGAGATTCTGGCCGATGAAGACGAGGCGCGTGGTGCGCTCTTCATCCGCCTTCCAGGCGCGGTCGAAATGCGTGTCGATGCGGCGGCCCACGCCCTGCAGCAGCCAGCGCATGGCCTTGCCCGGCACGTGCGCAAAGCCCTTCACGCGCAGGATGTCGTGGGTGCCGACCAACTGCTCGACGGCAGCCAGCAGCTTGTCGCGATCCACGGCGGGCAGCTCGATCACGAACGAGTCGAACTCGTCATGGTCATGGTCCTCGTCGTGATCGTGGTGCGTGGGGCGCAGGTCGATGGTGGTCTCGGCCGCCTTCGACAGACCCAGCAACACATCGAGCGGCAGGCGGCCATGCGATGCGTGCACGATCTTCACCTCGGCGGGCAGCTCCTCGCGCACCATGGCCTGCACCTTTGCAAGAGCCGCCGCATCGACCGCATCGGTCTTGTTGAGCACTACCAGATCGGCGGCGCCGAGCTGGTCTTCGAACAGCTCGTGCAGCGGCGATTCATGGTCCAGATTGGGATCGGCGCGGCGCTGTTCATCCACCGCTTCGGGGTGTGCCGCGAACTGGCCTGCGGCAGCAGCGGGCGTATCCACCACGGTCACCACCGCATCGACGGTGAACACGTTCGAGATGTCGGGCCACTGGAAGGCCTGCACCAGCGGCTTGGGTAGCGCCAGGCCCGAGGTCTCGATCAGCACCGCGTCAATCTGGTCGCGGCGCGCGGCCAGCTCCTTCATGACCGGGAAAAATTCCTCCTGCACCGTGCAGCACATGCAGCCGTTGGCCAGCTCGTAGAGCGTGCCCTGCACCTCGTTGCCGCTGTCGTCGCAGCCGATGCCGCAGCCCTTGAGAATCTCGCCATCGATGCCGAGTTCACCAAACTCGTTGACCACCACCGCGATGCGGCGGCCATTGGCGTTGTCCAGAATATGGCGCAGCAGCGTGGTCTTGCCGCTGCCCAGAAAGCCGGTGACGATGGTGGCGGGGATTTTGGCGGTGTTCATGGCGTGACTCCTGCGAGCGAAAGGGGAAGGTGAGGAAGAAGAGAAAAAGGAACTGCAGAGCGGGCCGCGTGCGACAAGCGCGCAGCCGAAATCGATGCGCACGGCGATGTGCACATCGGCAGGTGAGAGATGAAATTCAGTGGGCCATGCCGCGTGGAAGCGGGCAGGCCAGAGCGGTAGCGCATGCGATGTCGTTTCCCGGACTTCGCACACCCGCGAGGTCCGATGAGTGATGGGGTTGAATCCACACACACCGCGCAATCGCGCCGCCGGACAGGGCCACATGCAGCCCGTGTGAAGCGTTCGTTCTGCGGATCGAAGGCATCGACCCGGCCACACGCTTTCAGTGCTGCACCAGCCTGCCCGGACATGCACACTCCCGCGGTGTCCGAAGCGATGCGAAGGCCGGTATCCGGGCTTGCGAAACATCTGCAGTGCCATGACATGCAGACTCAGTCCAACGCCTTCCCACGCAGCAAAGAACAGCGCAGTGACTGCTGGTCAGCCAACGCCGACACAGCCTGTGGACCTGAGATTTCGCCTACCGTTGCGGGGGCAGCGCAGGAATTGCGGTCTTATGAAAGGAAAGGCCGCGCACCTGCTTCTCGTTGAACCCTGTGAACTCCCTATGCAGCCGCCGGATCGGACGCTTGCAAGGGCACGTGGGCACCTTCGAATCTGACGCGCCGACTGGTTGGCCGGTGCGCCGAGGGCGATTATCGTTCATATCGCTGCAGGCTTGATGCTGCGGACCATGAATGCAAAAAGGCCAGTGCCGTCGATCCACTCGAGCGGCACTGGCCTTTGTGTCAGCTACAAAAGTACTCGAATCAATCGAGAGTAATGTTTGCAGTCTTGATCACTGCACGCCACTTGTTGACTTCATCGTTCAGGAAGGCGGTCGATGCCTTGGGGTCCATGCCCGAAGGCAGCACGCCAGCCGAATCGAACTTGGCCTTCACTTCGGCGTCCGGCAGAGCCTTGGCGATTTCCTTGTAGAGGCGGTCCACAACGGGCTGCGGCGTGCCTGCGGGCACGGATGCCATGAACCACGCGTCTGCTGTAAAGCCCTTCAGACCTTGCTCGATGAACGTGGGCACGTTGGGCATGGCGGGCAAGCGTTCGGTGTGAGCAACGGCCAAGGCCTTCACGTTGCCCGCGTTGAGCTGCGAGTTGATCGTCACGGCGGTCAGAAACCCGAAGTCGGTCTCCCCAGCCACGAGCGACACCACGGACGGCGCGCTGCCCTTGTAGGGCACGTGAGTGACCTTCACGTTGGCCTGCATCGCATACAGCTCGGCGCCGAGATGGTTCGGGCCGCCGGTGCCCGACGAAGGAAAGTTCAGCTTGCCGGGAGAGGCCTTGGCGGCGGCGGTCAGATCGGCCACCGACTTGAGCGGGCTCTTGCTGCCCACGGTAAGCACCAGCGGGCTGCGGCCTACGAGGCTGACCACGCTGAAATCTTTGAGCGGGTTATAAGGCAGCTTGGCGTAGAGGCCCGGTGCCATGGCCATGCAGCCCACGTCGCCGAGGATAAGGGTGTAGCCATCGGCCGGTTGCTTGGCGACGTAGTCGCAGCCGATGGTGCCGTTGGCGCCGGGCTTGTTGTCCACCACCACGGAGACGCCCATGTTCTCGCTCAACTTCTGTGCGAGCAGTCGACCAATGATGTCGGTCGATCCACCTGCGGCATAGGGCACGATCAGGCGGAT
Source organism: Diaphorobacter sp. HDW4A (assembly GCF_011305995.1). GTDB lineage: Bacteria > Pseudomonadota > Gammaproteobacteria > Burkholderiales > Burkholderiaceae_C > Diaphorobacter_A. The sequence goes on from NZ_CP049910.1 coordinate 4,867,028, forward strand.
CGGCTTGTTCGGATAGGCCCCGTTATCGGCCTGAGCCAGCGGTGTGGCGAATGCGGACAAAACTGCGGCTGCAGCAGCAACGGCGCGCAGTGCGCTACGTGGGGAAAGGGACATGTGCTCCTCGCGGAAAAATAGGATGGTTCTCGCGGCGCGCGAGCTTATCAGTGCGTCTGTGAATTCCTACCGGAAACAGGGGTTTGGCATCCTCCCCCTCCAGACGCGACTAAGGAATGCCAGATCGACCGGATCAAGCAACTTTCGTACCGCTCTTGGTGGCGCGCGGTTTGGCTGTCTTTTGAGCCGCAGGGACATGCGCGGACGCAGGTTTTGCAGCGGGCGTTGAAGCAGGAGTACGCGTCGTCAGTGTCACCGCCGCGCGTGGACTGCGCAGGTTGTCCGCATCGAGGATCAGGCGCCCCTGGATGCGCCCCTTCATGCGCTTGACGGAGCGCGTCGCATCCTGCATGTGCTGCAGCATGAGGGCGCGCACCCGCTCGCTGTCGCGTGCGCGCGCTGCCTCAACGATGTCGCGGTGGTAGTTCGCGTTCTCCTCGCCGAAGCGACGGTGCTCGGTCTGCGGCGTGCGGTTACCGAAGACGATGAGCTGGCGGATCATCTCGTTGATCAGCTCACAGGTGAAGCGCAGAAACGGATTGGGATTGGCGGCCGCGAGGATGTCGTGAAAGTTCACGTCTTCACGGCGCTGCATGATCAGGTCTTCGTGACTCGAGGTGGGATCGCAGCAGACGATGCTGTGCTCAAGCGCCTCGAAATCCGCCTCAGTGAGATGCGGCACGGCACCGGCCGCGAGTTCGGGCTCGAGCATCATGCGCACCGCGTAGATGTCGTCGATCGTGACTTCCTTGAAGAACAGGTAGTTCTGCATGAACTGCAGCGTGCGATCAAGCGGCACCTCGACGATGGTTCCCCCGCCCGACGGGCCGGTGGAAATGGTGATCAGCCCCTGCACCTCGAGCGACTTGAGCGCCTCGCGGATGGTGCCCTTGCTCACCTCGAACTGCGCCTGCAATTCGCTCTCGCGCGGCAGCCGGTCACCGGGGCTGAGATTCTTCTCGGTGATCATGCGCTTGATTTCCTGCGCGACCAGATCAGAGCGCTTGAGCTGCTTGATCGCCATCGGTGAAGAAGACTTCTTGGTTGCCATATCGGAGCTTTTGTTCTGTCAGGCCAGATGCGGCGGGCCATGTGCACGAGCTTTCGCATCGCGCAATCAGTATGCACCGCGAACGCGCGTTATCACCAGCCTCTAGGGTTTGTCCGCGTCATATTTGTTCTATTTGTCACTATAAATAGGATTTGAGGAGCAGGAGTGGTGCAGCCGGTTCTGGCACGCATCGTGCTCCGATAACAAAGCAGGCCATACGGGCCTCGATTCAACCCTGGAGACACCCTCATGCAACGTCGCAACTTCCTGCAAATGTCCGCGCTCGGCGCTCTGCCAGCCTCTCTCGGTCTCACGCACAGCGCGTGGGCACAGGCCAAAGACACTATCCAGTTCGGCTGCCCCGTGCCCATGTCCGGTGCGTTCGCCGCGAATGGCAAGTTCGCCGATCTGGGCATGAAGCTCGCGATTGAGCAATACGGCAAGGCCTTGAACCGTCCGCTCGGCTACACGCTGCTAGACACCGAAGGCAAGCCCGCCACCGCCATCCGCAAGGTGCAGGACGCCTCGCAGCAGGGCACGAAGTTCTTCGCGGGCGGCATCCTGTCGTCCGAATCGCTCGCCATGGGCAAGGAAGCCGAGAAGGCCGGAGGCATCTTCATCACCACTGCGGGTGCCGACGAAATCACCGGCAAGGACTGCAACAGCGCCACATTCCGCTGGTCCGTGCCCACTTTCGGTGCCATCGAACAGACCGTGCGCCCACTGCTGGACGCGCACCCCAAGGCCAAGCGCGTCTACACCATCACGCCGCAATACGTGTTCGGCGACGGCCTGCTGACGGCAGCCAAGAACATCTTCAAGGAACGCGGTATCGAGCATGTGGGCAATAGCTACCACTCGCTCACCGAAAAGGAATTCAGCGGCTACCTGACCAATGCCGTCGCGGCCAAGCCCGACGTGCTGCTGATCCTGAACTTCGGCCAGCAATCGTCCGACACCCTGCGCCAGGCCATCAGCTTCGGCATGAACAAGAACACCACGATCCTGATCGCCTGGGCCTCAGGCCTCGAGCAGTTCGAATCGCTTGGCGCTGACCTCTGCGACGGCATCTACTTCGGCGCGCAGTACTGGCATACGGTCGACGCCCCGCAGAATCTGGACCTCGTCAAGCGCTGCAACGACAAGTTCAAATTCAACCCCAACTACAGCCTGGCTGGCTCCTACATCTGCACCAAGCTGATGATCGACGCCATCATCAAGGCCGGCACCGCAGACACCAAGGCCGTCATCGCCGCCATGGAAGGCATGAAGTACCAGGGCCTCACCGGCGAAGAAGAAATCCGCAAGGCCGACCACCAAGTGCTCAAGAACTACTACCTCCTTAAGGGCAAGGCCAAGTCCAAGATGAAGAACAAGGACGACTACGCCGACATCGTGAGCAGCGGCAAGTCGTTCCTGCCGGTGGATCAGACCGGCTGCAAGATGGGTTGAGCCCAACAGCTGCAACAACAAAGAGTTGTCGTCGAACCTGCACGCAAGCAGCGCATGCAGAGTTCAGGGCTCCGATTCGCCCCCCACAACGACAAGACAGCCCTTCAGGCTAGGCGTCTCACGAGCAGACAGTACTCTCGTACGGCAAGCGTGAGCAACGACGCATGAAGGGCTGTCTTGGCGCCTCCAAACGATGAACCATCGAAGCCGCAAGGCTTCGCAAGCCCCAAAACATAGAAGCTTCCCCATGAGCATTTATCTGCTTCAGACGATCAACGGGATCGGCATCGGCATGCTGTATTTCCTGTTGGCGGTAGGCCTGTCGATCGTCTTCGGCCTGCTGCGCTTCGTCAACTTCGCACACGGCACCTTCTACCTGCTCGGCGCCTACTTCTGCTACCAGATGAACCAGTGGGGCATGGGCTTCTGGCTGTCTCTCGTCGTTGTTCCCGTAGCGGTGGGTGCCATCGGCTGGATCACCGAAAAACTGATCTTGCGCCATGTCTACGCCAAGCCGCACGAGTTCCACATCCTCATCACCGTGGGCTTTGCACTCGTCGTGCAGGAGGTCGTGATCATGATCTGGGGGCCGCTCGGTGACAGCGTGCCCACGCCCGATCTGCTGAGCGGCGTGGTCATGTGGGGCAGCTTCATCTATCCCAAGTACCGCTTGTTCGTCATCGGCTTCACTGCCGTGCTGGCCGTGATCATCTGGTGGGTGCTCGAGGGCACGCGCCTTGGCTCCATCGTGCGCGCGGGCAGTGAATCGACAGAGATGGTGTCATTGCTCGGCACCAATATTCTGGGCATTTTCAGCCTGGTGTTCGGCTTGGGTGTGGGCCTTGCCGCATTGGCGGGGGTGCTTGCCGCACCGATACGCGGCGTGAGTCCGTTCATGGGAGTGGAAGCACTTGGCGTCGCGTTTGTGGTGGTGGTAGTCGGGGGGCTCGGCAGTTTCAGCGGTGCATTGGTGGGCGGCTTGCTGATCGGCATTGTGCAGAGCCTAATGAGCACGATCTGGCCGCCTGGAGCGAGTCTGATGATCTATGTGGCAATGGCGGCGGTGCTGCTGCTGCGCCCCAACGGCCTGCTGGGCCGCCAAATCTGAGGTAAGGGTCGCCACACCATGAATTCCAAGCATTACCAATTCCTGATCGCGGTGGCCATCGTCGTCGCGATGCCGCTGTTCATGAAGTCCGGCTCGCTCGCGAGCGAGGTGCTGATCTATGCGCTAGCGGCCATGGCCTGCAATCTGCTGCTCGGCTACACGGGGCTGCTGTCGTTCGGCCAGGGCGTGTTCTTTGGCCTTGGCAGCTACACGCTCGGCATTCTGCTCACGCGGCTGCCGATCTCGATGCCGCTCGCGCTGCTCGCGACGGTGGTCATGGGCGGCATCGGCGCGGCCATCGTCGGCTGGGTCGCCATTCGCCAGAAGGGTACCTATTTCGTGATGCTGACGCTGGCGTTCGCGCAGATGTTCTACTTCGTCGCCTACAGCGCGAGCGATCTGACCGGCGGTGACAACGGCCTCATGGACATCCCGCGCAAGTCGCTCACGCTCGGCGGCCAGACCATCATTCCGCTTGAGACGCCATGGCAGTACTACAGCTTCGTGGCCGTGCTGTTCCTCATCGTTTACTGGCTGCTGCGTCGCGTCTGCGATTCGATCTTCGGCCGCACGCTGCTGGCCGTGCGCGACAACGAGGAGCGCGCCGCCGCCGTGGGCTACAACCTGCGACTGCTCAAACTGCAGGCCTTCGTGATCTCCGGGGCTGTAACGGGTCTGGCAGGCGCGCTGCATGCGCTGATGACCGGCATCGCGCCGCTGTCGAACGCCGAATACCACACCAGCGAAATGATCCTCGTGATGACCGTGATCGGCGGCACCGGCAACCTGCTCGCCTCGCTGCTCGGCGCGGCGTTCTATGTGCTGCTCGGCGACTGGCTGTCCACGCTGTGGCCGCGCTGGCTGCTGATTCTCGGCGTGGTGCTGATGATCGTGAGCCTTGGTATGCAGGGCGGCCTCTGGGGTCTGTGCCAGAAGCTGTGGCAGCTGGCGCGTGGCAAGAAATCCAATGAAGAAGGTGATGGCAAGGCCTCGCAAGCCAATGCCAAGGGAGGCCACGCATGACAACAGCAACGACAACTACCACTTCCAGCAACCTCGTTCTGCTCGAAGCCGTCGGTGTCGAGAAGCGCTACGACAAGTTCGTGGCGCTCGGCGGTGTGGACATCAAGGTTCGCGCCAATACGGTGCATTCCGTGATCGGGCCCAACGGCGCGGGCAAGACCACCCTCTTTCACATGCTTACCGGCACCAAGACGGTGAGTGGCGGAAAAATCGTTTTTGACGGGCACGACGTAACCCGCGAGCCAGACCATGTACGCGTGCGCCGTGGCATGGCACGTTCGTTCCAAGTGACCAGCCTGTTCCTCACGCTGCCGGTGCGCGAGAACCTGCGTCTGGCGGCGCAGGGCGTGGCGCCAATACAGGCGCTCAACTGCTGGCGTGCGCCGGTGGGCGATCTCGCACGCAAAGACACCGTCGCCAGCGTGCTCATAAAAATTGGAATGGAGCGTTTCGCCGACACACCTGCAGGCAATCTCTCGCATGGCCAGCAGCGCCGTCTCGAAGTGGGCATGGCACTTGCAGCCAAGCCCAAGGCCATCTTTCTTGACGAACCAACCTCCGGCATGGGCATCGACGATCTGGACGAGATGAAGCATCTCATCCAGAGCCTCAAGCGCGAACACACGGTGGTTCTCATCGAACACAACATGAACATCGTCATGGACATCTCCGACACCATCACCGTGATGCAGCAGGGCCGCGTGCTGGCCGAGGGTCTACCCAACGACATCCGCAACGATGACCGGGTGCGCAAGGCCTATTTGGGCAACATGATCACCGGAGGCAAGGCATGACGTCCACTGGCAACGCACCGCTTCTTCAGGTCGAAAGCATCCACGCGCACTACGGCAAGAGCCATGTGCTGCAGGGCGTCTCGCTGCATGTGAGCGATGGCGAGCTGGTCACGCTGCTCGGACGTAACGGCGCGGGCAAGACCACGACGCTCAAGTGCATCGCGGGCGCGATGCTGCCCACGCAGGGCCAGATCCGCTTTGCGGGCACGGTGACCAGCAAGCTCGCCACGCACCAGGTGGCGCAGCGCGGCATCTGCCTCGTGCCCGAGCATCGCGGCGTCTTCAAGCTGCTGACCGTTGAGGAAAACCTGATGCTCGGTCAGCGCAAGTCTTCGCCCTGGCAGTTGGACGACATCTACCGCATCTTCCCGCGCCTCAAGGAACGGCGAACCAATGGCGGTGGCCAGCTCTCGGGCGGGGAGCAGCAGATGCTGGCCATCGGCCGCGCGCTGATGAATGCGCCGCGCCTGCTGATGCTCGATGAACCGGTCGAAGGCCTCGCGCCGGTGATCGTCGAAGAGATCGTCGCGCAGCTCAAGGTGATCAAGGCGGCCGGTGTGTCCATCGTGCTGGTCGAGCAGAACCTCGAGGTCTGCACCCAGCTTGCAGATCGCCACTACATCATCGAGCAGGGCGCAGTGGTGCACGAGGCGACGAACGCGGAGTTCATCGCCGACGAAGCGGTGAAGGACAGATACCTTGGTGTTGGCATGGCGTGAAACACGCCGGAGAAGTGAAGTAATGAGTACCCCCGGAAGAAAATTCCTGATCGCGCGTCTGAATCACGAGACCAATACGTTCTCGCCCGTCCCCACGCCCCTCGACGCCTTTGCGCCGACCTTTGGCGAAGACGCGTATCGCGCCAACAAAGGCATGCGCACGGCGATGGCCGCATTCATCGAATTGGCCGAGGCCGAGGGCGCCGAGCTGGTCACGCCGGTCTCCGCGATGTCCAACCCGAGCGGGCCGGTGCATGCCGCCGCGTATGACGAACTCACGCGCCGCATCGTCGAGGCCGTTCCCGGCTGCGATGCCATCCTGCTCGATCTGCACGGCGCGATGGTGGCCGAGAACAGCGACGACGGCGAAGGCGATCTGCTCGAACGGGTGCGCGCGGCGGCCGCGCCGGGCGTGCCGATTGGCGTGGCGCTCGATCTGCACGGCAACATCACCGAGAAGATCGTGCGCAACGCCGATGTGATCGTGGGTTTCAAGACCTACCCGCACATCGACATGTATGAAACCGGCGAGCACGCGGGCCACTTGCTGCTGGAGATGTGGCGCGGCCAAGCGCAGTACGAGGTGATCTGGAAGCCGCTCGCGCTGATGAGCCACACGCTGCGCAGCACCACTTTGAGCGGCCCGATGAAGGATGCCTGCGAGCGCGCCGCCGCAATGGAAATGAATGAGGGACTGCCAGCGGTGTCGGTGTTCGGCGGTTTTTCGCTGGCCGACATTCCTGCACCTTGCGTGAGCGTGGTCGCCACGGTGAAGAAGGGAACGGCGAGCGCGCAGCAAGCCGTCATCAACGCATTTGCCGATCAAGCCGTGTGGCAGCGCCGCGCGGAATTCGTCTACGACAGCGAGCCACTTGAGGCCTCGCTCGCCAAAGCGCAGCAGCTTGCGGCGCACGCCGATGGCAAGCCGGTGCTGCTGCTCGATCATGGCGACAACTGCATGTCAGGCGGCACCTGCGACACCATGGACGTGCTGCAAGCCGCACTGGCGCTGGGTATGAAAGGCATCGCGGTCGGCCCGCTGTGCGATCCGGAAGCGGTCGCGCAGATGTTCGCGGCAGGCGAAGACGCTGAGGTCGACATCGCTCTCGGCAACAAGCGCTCGCTCGCGCACCTCGGCATGCACAAGCAGCCCGCGCAACTGCGCGGCGTGGTACGCAAGCTCAGTGATGGCAAGTACATCGTCTCGGGCCCGATCTACAACGGCATGGAATGCCACATGGGCCGGAGCGCGCTGCTCGACATCGACGGCGCGCAGATCGTGGTGACCGAGCAGACGCATGAGCCCTGGGACCTTGGCGTGTTCCATTGCGTGGACGTCGATCCGACCAAGGCACGTTACTTGCTCCTCAAATCGCGCATGTATTGCAGGCCCGTTTTTGTGCCGTTGTCCGCTGGGCTGGTCGAATGCGACAGCCCCGGCGTGACGACGTCGGACTACTCGCGATTTGTCTTCTCCCGCGTGAATCGACCGGTGTATCCATTGGATCGCGACATATAAGGGTTAGACCTTATACATTTCGGTTATGGATGCCTAGAATCATCAGAGAGCGGCCTATAGCAGGGACCGAGCGCAGAAATAATTGAGGGTTTGCCCAGATTTTTCATCTTTCTCAACGTTGAAAGGAAGTGCCCGATGAAGTCCCTATCCCGCCGTTCCACCCTCGCTGCCGCCGGCCTCATCGCCCTTGCCAGCCTGGGCACCAGCTCCGTGTTCGCTGCCGACAAGATCAAGGTCGCCGGCATCTACACCGTGCCGTTCGAGCAGCAATGGGTCAGCCGCATTCATCTGGCATTGAAGGCTGCCGAGGCACGCGGAGAGATCGAATACAAGGCCACGGAAAACGTCGCCAACCCCGACTACGAACGCGTGATGCGCGAGTATGCCAATGGCGGCTCGCAGCTGATCTTCGGTGAGGTGTTCGGCGTCGAGGCCGCAGCGCGCAAAGTCGCCAAGGACTTCCCGAAGATCGCCTTCGTCGCGGGCTCGTCGGGCAAGCCCACGGGCAACAACTTCGCGGTGTTCGACAACTACATCCAGGAGCCTTCGTACCTGTCGGGCATGATTGCGGGCGGCATGACCAAGTCGAACAAGATCGGCCTGGTCGGCGGCTTCCCGATTCCTGAAGTCAACCGCCTGATGAACGCCTTCATGGACGGCGCGCGCTCGGTGAACCCCAAGGTCACCTTCAGCATCACCTTCATCAACAGCTGGTTCGACCCACCAAAGGCCAAAGAAGCCGCCTTCGCGATGGTCGACAAGGGCGCGGACATTCTCTACGCCGAGCGTTTCGGCGTGAGCGATGCGGCCAAGGAACGCAAGGTGCTGGCCATCGGCAACGTGATCAACACGCAGGAGCAGTACCCCGACACCGTGGTCGCCTCCGCACTGTGGAACATGCAGCCGACCGTGGACGAGGCCATCAAGCAGGTGAAGTCCGGCACATTCAAGGCCGCCGATTTCGGCCCGTATTCGATGATGAAGCCGGGCGGCTCGTCGCTCGCGCCACTGGGCACGTTCGAAGCCAAGGTGCCTGCCGATCTGAAGAAGAAGGTGGCTGACAAGCAGGCCGAAATCCTGGCGGGCAAGTACACCGTGAAGGTCAACGACGCACAACCGAAGCCCTGATGCAACAAGACGGAAAGACCGACGCAAACAACAGTCCCGCGCCGGTTCTTGAACTCAGCCACATCACCAAGCGCTTCGGGTCTCTCACGGCCAACGACGACATCTCGCTCACGCTTGGCGCGGGCGAGGTGCTCGCGCTTCTGGGTGAAAACGGCGCGGGCAAATCGACGCTGATGGCGATTCTCTTCGGTCACTACGTGGCCGACGAGGGCACCATCCGCGTGCACGGTCAGGCACTGCCATCGGGCAATCCGCGCGCGGCGCTGGCGGCCGGCATCGGCATGGTGCACCAGCATTTCGCGCTTGCGGACAACCTCACGGTGCTCGACAACATCCTGCTCGGCACCGAGTCGCTGTGGTCGCCGCTCTCGCACCGTGCAGCGGCGCGCGAGAAGCTGACCGCCGTGTCGAAACAGTTCGGCCTCGTGATCGATCCCGATGCGCGCGTCGCCAACCTGAGCGTGGGCGAACGCCAGCGCGTGGAAATCCTGAAGGCGCTGTATCGCGGCGCGCGCATCCTGATCCTCGATGAGCCGACTGCCGTGCTCACCCCGCAGGAGAGTGAGGCGCTGTTCGACACGCTCTCGCAGATGGTGGCGCAGGGCCTGTCGATCATCTTCATCAGCCACAAGCTCGCCGAAGTGCTGCGCGTGTCGCACCGCATCGCGGTGCTGCGCCACGGCAAACTCGTGGCAGAAATGCAAAGCGCGGGCGCGACACAGGCCGATCTCGCATCGGCCATGGTGGGCCGCAGCGTGCAGGCTGGCGTGCGCCATCCCACGCGGGCGCAGGGCGATGTCGTCTGCCAACTCGACAAAGTGCACACACCCGCAGGACGCGACGCGCTGCGAGGTGCCTCGCTCGAGATCCGCGCGGGCGAGATCGTGGCCGTGGCCGGTGTGTCCGGCAACGGCCAGGTGGCGCTGGCGAGCGTGCTCTCGGGCATGGTCGCCATCACTGCAGGCCGCGCGACGCTGCTCGGCAAACCGCTGCCGACGCAGCCCTCGCCGCTGGTGGCGCTGGGCGTGGCGCGCATTCCCGACGACCGGCACGGCATGGGCGTGGTGGGCGATCTGCCGGTGTGGGAGAACGCGGTGTCGGAATATCTGCACCAGCCCCGCACGGCGCTCACGCGCTTCGGTTTCGTCAGGCGTGCTGCGGCGCGCCTGAAGGCGCAGAAGATCAGCGAGGATTTCGATGTGCGCGGCGGTGGGCTCGATGCGCTCGCGCGCTCGCTCTCGGGCGGCAACATGCAGAAGCTCGTGCTCGGTCGCGCGCTCAGCGCATCGGACGCTGCAACGCCGCCGGTGCTGATCGTCGCCCACCAGCCCACCTGGGGTCTGGACATTGGCGCAGTCGACTATGTGCAGCAGAAGCTGCTGGCGGCCCGCGATGCGGGTGCGGCGGTGCTGCTGATTTCGGATGATCTGGATGAGGTGATGCTCATGGGCGATCGCATTGCCGTGATGCACGAAGGCCATCTCACGCAGGCACTTGAAGCCGACGCTTGGACGCGTCAGAGCATCGGCCTTGCGATGGCAGGAGCGGTCGCATGAGACTGGAAAAAAGACAGACGCTGTCGCGCACGGCGTTCGTGATGGCGCCAGTGTGCGCGCTGGCGGCCACGCTGCTGGTCGCGGCATTGCTGGTGATGTGGGCGGGCAAGCCCGTGGGCGCGACATTCGCGCTGCTGATGCAGGGCGGATTCGGCTCGAAGTTCGCGTGGAGCGAGACGCTCACCCGCGCGATTCCGCTGATCCTCACCGGCCTCGCCGTGGCGGTCGCATTCCGTGCGCGGCTGTTCAACATCGGCGCGGAGGGCCAGCTCTACGCGGGCGCGCTCGCTGCGGTTGCGGTGGGGGGCATGCATGGCGGGGCAGGCTTCGATCTGCCCATGCCGCTGCTCTTCGTGCTGATGATGCTGGCGGCAGCCGTGGCCGGTGCGCTCATGCTGCTCGGCCCTGCGCTGCTCAAGTCCAAGCTCGGAGTGGACGAGGTGGTGACGACGCTGCTGCTGAACTTCATCGCCGCACTCGCCGTGTCCGCGCTGCTCGACGGCCCGATGAAAGACCCGATGGCGCTCGGCTGGCCGCAGACCGTGGCGCTGCAGTCCGATCTGGAACTCTCGCGCCTGCTGGAAGGCACGCGCCTGCATACCGGGCTGATCTGGGCCGCCGCGCTCGCCGTGGCCCTGTGGCTGCTGCTCGAGCGCACGGTGCTCGGCTTCGACATCCGCGCCACCGGCGCCAATCCCAAGGCCGCGAAGTTTTCGGGCGTGAGCACGCTGCGCACCATCGTGATGACGGCGCTGATCTCGGGCGGCGTCGCGGGTCTCGCGGGCGCCATCGAAGTGGCGGGACGTTCCAGTTACGTGACGCTCGACCTGTCACCCGGCTACGGCTACACCGGCATCGTGATCGCGATGCTCGCGGGCCTGCGGCCGCTCGGCGTGCTGGCTTCGGCGATTCTGGTCGCGGGCATCCAGGTGGGTGCCGACAGCATGAGCCGCGCGGTGGGCGTGCCCACCTACATCGCCGACGTGATCGTCGCGGCGGCGCTCATTGCCGTGCTGATCGCCTCGCTCATGACGCAATACCGCATTCAGTGGAGGGCCCGCTGATGCAGGAGCTCATCGATACTCTGGCCAGTCTGCCGTTCTGGATTGCGGTGCTGCGTGTGGCTACGCCGCTGATTCTGGGCACGCTCGGCGTGCTGATGTGCGAGCGCGCGGGCGTGCTCAATCTCGGCATTGAAGGCATCATGGTTGCGGGCGCGTTCGCGGGCTGGATCACGGTCTACAGCGGTCATGGCCTCTGGACCGGCGTGCTCGCGGCGATGCTCGTCGGCGGCCTGCTCGGGCTGCTGCACGCGTTTCTCACCGTGGGCCTCGCGCTGTCGCAACATGTCTGCGGCCTCGGCATCACCATGCTCGCGACCGCGCTGTCGTACTACGCCTACCGCGTGAAGTTCCCCAAGGTAGACACGCCGCCCACCATCGAGCCCTTCGCGGCCATGGACTGGCTGCCGATTCCGGTGCTCAACGCGCAGACGCCGCTCACGCTGGTCGCGCTGCTGCTCGTGCCGCTGCTCTACTGGGTGCTGATGCGCACGCCGCTGGGCCTCGCGATCCGCATGGTCGGCGAGAGCCCGCAGGCCGCCGAAAGCCAGGGCATCAACGTGGTCTGGATGCGCACCGGCGCCATCGTCGCGGGCTCGGCCATCATGGGCATGGCGGGCGCGTTCCTCACGCTCTCGGCGTTCAACGCGTTCTTCTTCAACATGATCAACGGACGCGGCTGGATCTGCGTGGCCCTCGTGGTGTTCGCCTCATGGCGCCCCGGCAAGGCCTTGCTCGGCGCGCTGCTGTTCGCATTTTTCGACGCGCTCCAACTGCGACTGCAGCAGGGCGCAAGCGGCGGTCTCGTGCCGTATCAGATCTATCTGATGCTGCCCTATTTGCTGTCGATCCTGGCGCTGGTGGTGATGGCGCGCCGCGCCAGCTACCCACAGGCGCTGATGAAACCCTATCGCAAAGGAGAGCGTTGATCATGACGACGCCCACAACCACTACCCCCACCACTCCCACGACACCCGCGACCATGGACCTAATCGTGCGCCACTGCACGCTGCCAGATGGTCGTACCAACATCGACATCGGCGTGCAGGCCGGCCGCATCGTGGCCGTGCAAACAGCGCTCGCGGCCACGGCCGTGGAAGAGGCCGACGCCGAAGGCATGCTGGTCGCGCCGCCGTTTGTCGACGCGCATTTCCACATGGACTCGACGCTCAGCTACGGCCTGCCGCGCGTGAACGAAAGCGGCACGCTGCTCGAAGGCATCGCGCTGTGGGGCGAGCTCAAACCCCTGCTCACGCAGGACGCGATCGTCGAGCGCGCCCTCGCTTATTGCGACTGGGCGGCCGCACGCGGACTGCTCGCGATCCGCAGCCATGTGGACATCTGCGACCCGCGCCTGCTTGCCACCGAAGCGCTGCTGCACGTGCGCGAGAAGGTCAAGCCCTACATCGACCTGCAGCTGGTCGCCTTTCCACAGGACGGTGTGCTGCGCGCGAACGGTGGAAAGGGCGCGAAGGACAATCTGATCCGCGCGCTCGACATGGGCGTGGACGTGGTCGGCGGCATTCCGCACTTTGAACGCACCATGGCGGAAGGCTCCGAGAGCGTGCGTTGGCTCTGCGAACTCGCCGCCGAACGTGGCCTGCGCGTGGACATGCACTGCGACGAAAGCGACGACCCCTTGAGCCGCCACATCGAAAGCCTGGCCTACGAAACGCAGCGTCTCGGCTTGCACGGCCGCGTGAACGGCTCGCACCTCACATCGATGCACAGCATGGACAACTACTACGTCTCCAAGCTGCTGCCGCTGATGCGCGAGGCCGGCGTCTCCGCCATCGCCAACCCGCTCATCAACATCACGCTGCAAGGCCGCCACGACACCTATCCCAAGCGCCGTGGCATGACCCGCGTGCCAGAGATGCTGGCGGTGGGCATCGACGTCGCCTTCGGCCAGGACTGCTGCATGGACCCGTGGTACAGCCTCGGCAGCGGCGACATGCTCGAAGTCGCGCACATGGGCCTGCACGTCGGCCAGATGACCAGCCAGAACGCGATGCGCCAGTGTTTTGACGCGGTGACGGTTACGCCTGCGAAGATTCTTGGGCTGGAAGGCTACGGGATTGAAGTGGGGTGCAACGCGGACATGGTGTTGCTGCATGCGCGCTCTGCTTCGGAAGCGATTCGGCTGCGGGCTGCGCGGCTCAAGGTCTGGAGGCGTGGTGCGTTGATTGCTTCTACGCCCAAGGCGGATGCTGTGTTGCACCTGGCTGGACGGCCTGCAAGCGTTTCTTTGTTGGCTGCACGCTGAGGGGGCTACTGAGGCTGTTGGCCACCGCGGCTGATTTTTTGAGAGCGGAGGCCGGGACTGCCCCCGGCGGGGCAGTAACTTTTTGCTTGCGCGCAAAAAGTCACCAAAAACGCGCTTGAATTCGGGGTCACGCGGCAGAACTCACTGCGCGACTACGTCGCTTCGTTCGGGCAACCGCCGCGAGCTAGATGTTCAATAAGAGGAGTTTGCGGCACGTCGCTGCGCTCGTGCCGGGGCATTTGCAGAGTTGGGTTGGGAGGCTAATGCCCATTGCGCTTTTAAGCGAGGGGGCCCAACGAACCAATCAAAAAATCGCACAGCACTGGCGCACCAACATCTTGCGAAGTCGCGAGATGCACGGCACGAGCGCAGCGATGTGCCGAACACACCTCTTATGAAAACTCTGAATCGCGGCGGTTGTCCGAGCGGCGCGCGCAGCGCAAAGCGAGTTCTGCCGCGGGTATTAAAAAGCGCATTTTGGTGACTTTTTGGGCAAGACCAAAAAGTTACTGCCCCGCCGGGGGCAGTCCCGGCCTCCGCCCTCAAACAAGCCAGCCAGCAGCCAGCAAAAAAAGACTACCCCCCAGCCCCCAGCTGAATGGAAATCTTCCGAGCCACCTCCTGCACAAGAGGAATCACCTCCCGCATCCGCGCCTCATCGGTATAGGCATCCGTACTCGTCACGCTGATCGAAGCCACGATCTCCCCACTCGCATCCCGCACAGGCGCCCCCACGCAGCGGATTCCGTCAACGTTCTCATCCATGTCGAACGTGTACCCCTTGGCCGCATAGTTGGCCATGGCCCCCAGCCATTCGTCTTCGGTCAACCGACCGGCGAGCCCTTTTTCAATCTCCTGTTGAAAGCGCTTTTTCCACGCGGCGCGTCCATCGTCAAGGATCAACGCCTTGCCCACCGAGGTGCTGCAGACCGGTTTGCGTCCGCCGATGCGGGTGTTGACTTCGATGGCGCGTTTGCCACCGATCTTGTCGAGATAGATGATGCCCTCGTCCTCGTCCAGAGCAGCAAGGTGCACGGTGTCGAGCGTCTGTGCGGCGAGTTCTTCAAGGAAAGGTCTGGCGGTGGTGGTGACCGCCGATTCACGGTAGGCCATGAAGCCCAGCTCCACCAGGCGGCTGCCCAAGCGGTAGCCCTTGCGCGGTTCAAAACGCAGATAGCGGACCTCCACGAGCGCCGACGCCAGCCGGTGCGTGGTGCTGAAGGTGATGCCCGTTTTCTCGGAAATATCCTTGACCGTGCGGCAGCCGTCGGCGACGGCTGCCACGACCTCAAGGCCGCGAAACAAGGTCTGGCTGGCGAGAGGTTTGGCTGTTTTGCCTGTTGTAGTTGTCGTCTTGTCGGTCATGTGAGGCGAGGGCATTGCATGGGCGTCGATGATTCATGACCATCGGCGCGATGCAGTGCCACACGCCTTGACGATCAGGAGTCCAACGGTTGTCCGGTGCGGTCTTTGGTAAAGCTGATGGCGATCAGCGAGACCAGCGCGCACAGCGCAATGAAGATGGCGACCGGAACATAGCTGCCATGATAGCGAGCCATCAATGCCGTGGCGATCAGGGGCATCGGGCCGCCGACCAGAGCGGCACCGACCTGGTAGCCGAGCGAGATACCGGTGTAGCGCACGTTGGGCGGAAAGCTCTCAGCGAAGAAGGTGCCAAGCACCGAGCCGTAGGTGGACCAGATGACCGAAAAGCCGATCACCACAGCGATAGTGGAGATCACCGCCGAGCCCTGGTTGAGCAGCCAGAAGTACGGACCGGCATACAGCGCGATCAAGATGGTTCCGGCCACGAAGACCTTCTTGCGGCCGATGCGGTCGGACAGTGCGCCGAAGTACAGCATCACCGGCACAGCGATCACGGCTGCGATCAGCACGATGTTCAGCGCTTCGACGCGCTTGTACCCGAGACCTACGAGATACGAGATGGTGAACGTCGCGAACAGGAAGAAGGTCGAGGTTTCGACGAACTTCGCGCCGATGGCGACCAGCACCGGACGCCAGTGCTTGGTGATCGTTTCGGTCAGCGGCAGCTTCTTCGAAGCGGCAGCGGCAGACGGGTTGGCCTTGGCCTGTTCAGCGACCTTGCGGAACGACGGCGTTTCCTCGACCTTGTTGCGGATCCACATGCCGATCATCACGAGCACGATGGACAGCACGAACGGAATGCGCCAGCCGTAGGACAGGAAAGCCTCTTCCGTGAACACGGTGCTCAGGCCCGAGGTGACAAGGTTACCCAGCGCCAGACCGAACAGCGCGCCGGTCTGCGGCACGGCGCCGAAGAAGCCGCGCTTTTTGGCGGGCGAGTATTCTACCGCCAGCAGCACGCCGCCGCCCCACTCGCCGCCAAGGGCAAGCCCCTGCAACAGGCGCAGCAGCGTGAGCAAAATCGGCGCCCACACGCCGATCTGGTCGTAGGTCGGCGTAAGGCCGATCAATACGGTAGACAGGCCCATGATGGACAGCGTCATCACGAGCGTTTTCTTGCGCCCGACGCGGTCACCGATGTGTGCGAAAACGACGCCGCCGATGGGACGGATCAGAAAAGCGAGGGCGAACGACGCGAGCGCCAGCAACTGGCTGGTGACGGGATCATCCGATGGGAAGAACAGCTTGCCGAAGACGATGGACGACATGGTTCCGTAGAGGAAATAGTCGTACCACTCGATGGTGCTGCCGACGGCGCTGCCGAAGAGCGCGCGGCGACGGTCTGCGTCGCTGATCTGGTTGTCGGGGGATGGGCTTGTTTGGGCCTTGAGGCCTGATGGTGTTGCCGCCATGGAATTCATTTGTCTCTGCTTACTAAAACGGACTGGGTACTTGGAGGTACTGCACTGACCACAAGAGTCGTACTGGCGCCGTCAAAGGGATAACGCACGGAAAAAACACGAAAGACCGCACGAGCCCCGCGCCTATTCAGCGTACGGCTTGTGCGGGTAGCCTGAATGGTTCGGCCGCGACGATCTGTCGCGCCGGAACCAGCGTCAGGCGGCTGCGCGCTGTTTGAGAATGTCCAGTGCTACGTCGACGATCATGTCTTCCTGACCGCCGACCATGCGACGCTTGCCGAGCTCGACCAGAATGTCCACGGTCTTGAGGTCGTACTTGGCCGCAGCCGCTTCGGAGTGGCGCAGGAAGGAGCTGTACACACCCGCATAGCCGAGCGCCAGTGTTTCGCGGTCCACACGCACTGGACGGTCCTGCAGCGGACGCACGATGTCGTCGGCCGCGTCCATGAGCTTGTACAGATCGGTGCCATGGTTCCAGCCCAAGCGGTCGATGGCGGCGATGAAGGCTTCGAGCGGCGCATTCCCCGCGCCCGCGCCCATACCGGCAAGGCTGGCATCCACGCGGTCGCAACCCTCTTCCACCGCGACGATGGAGTTGGCCACCCCAAGGCTCAGGTTGTGGTGAGCGTGCATGCCGGTTTCGGTTTCGGGCTTGAGCGTATCCTTGAACGCGCGGAAGCGATCACGCACGTCATTCATGCCCAGCGCGCCGCCGGAGTCCACCACGTAGCAGCAGGTCGCGCCGTAGCTTTCCATCAGCTTCGCCTGTTCGGCCAGCGCTTGGGGCGTGGTCATGTGGCTCATCATGAGGAAGCCCACGGTATCCATGCCGAGCTTGCGGGCGTATTCGATATGCTGGCGCGACACATCGGCCTCGGTGCAATGCGTTGCCACGCGCACCACGCGCACACCTGCGTCGTAGGCGTTCTTCAGATCGTGGACGGTGCCGATGCCGGGCAGCAGCAGCGTGGCGATCTTGGCGTGCTTGACCACGCTGGCCACCCCTTCGATCCATTCCAGATCGGTGTGCGCACCGAAGCCGTAGTTGAAGCTCGACCCCTGGAGGCCGTCGCCGTGAGCGACTTCGATGGAGTCGACCTTGGCGTCATCGAGCGCCTTGGCGATCTGCTTGGCGTTCTCGACGCTGTACTGGTGACGGATGGCGTGGCTGCCATCGCGCAGCGTCACGTCGGAGATGTAGATTTTCTTGTCTTTGTTCATGATGTCTCGTCTCCTCAGGCGGTCGCCAGTTCAGCGGCCAGCATGCGGGCAGCCATGTGTTCTGCGGTGCGCAAACCGGCGCTGGTCATGATGTCCAGATTGCCTGCATAAGCGGGCAAGTAGTGGGCGGCGCCTTCGACTTCGAGGAAGATCGATGTCTTGAGGCCAGTGAGCGCGTCACCCACGCCAGGCAGGCGCACGGGCGTGTCGATGCGGTCGAACTGCACCTTCTGCTTCAAGCGATAGCCAGGGACGTAGGACTGCACGGCAGCGGCCATCTGCTCGACGGACCTGGCGATGGCTTCTTCATCGGCCAGCTCGCTGAGCGTGTAGACAGTGTCACGCATGATCAGCGGCGGCTCGGCCGGGTTCAGCACGATGATGGCCTTGCCCTTGGTGGCGCCGCCGACGACTTCGATCGCCTTCGACGTGGTTTCGGTGAATTCGTCGATGTTGGCGCGCGTGCCTGGACCGGCGCTCTTGCTGGAGATCGAGGCGACGATTTCGCCGTAGTGCACCTTGGCCACGCGCGAGACGGCGGCGACCATCGGAATCGTGGCCTGGCCCCCGCAGGTGACCATGTTCACGTTGAGCGCGTCGAGGTGGTCTTCGCCGTTCACCACGGGAATGCAGTACGGACCGATGGCGGCGGGTGTCAGATCGATCATGCGGATGCCGGGCTTCAAGCTGCGCAGGAAGGCGTCGTTCTTGACGTGGGCACCTGCACTGGTGGCGTCGAACACGAAATCGATGTCCTTGAACACGGGCAGTCGGGTCAGACCCTCGACGCCTTCGTGCGTGGTGGCAACACCCATGCGCGCGGCGCGGGCCAGGCCATCGGAATTGGGATCGATACCGACCATGGCGCCCATCTCGATGTGCTTGCCATGGCGCAGGATCTTGATCATCAAGTCCGTACCGATATTGCCGCTACCAACGATGGCGGCCTTGAGTTTGCGTTGAGCGTTTGACACTTGACTCCTTCCATTCCAGAGCACGGCCCTGTGTTTTATACGGAACGCGAGTTTAGGGATTTTTTTTTAAATAATCAACATGTGAATGCAATTCTCATATATTGAATATTCCATATTTCCCGAATTCGAAATGCAGCTGGCAACAAGGGGTTTGACGAAGGGCTTATCGACATCGGAATGCGAGCACAGACTTGGTGCGCAGGCCTTGCCGGCTGGGGTTTTCCAGCTATGAAAGCCATTTTTCCATGCCGATTGGGCATCCGCGCATCACAACTGTTTCACTCCTCCGCCAAGGACGCGCGTTGAGGCCTACAATCGGCTCCCCTTCCTCACTCTGACGGCACTTCCAACTGAGGGAAAAGCGCCGTCAGCATTGCCCTTCGCTGGAGACGCTTGATGTCCGAGAATACGGCCCCGACCCCTGTTGATAAACGTGCCCAGCTGCGCAAGGCAGCGCTCGAATACCACGAGTTTCCGAAGCCCGGCAAGATCGCGATTGCTGCCACCAAGCAGATGATCAACCAGCATGATCTGGCTCTGGCCTATTCGCCCGGCGTGGCCGCCCCCTGCGAAGAGATCGTCAAAGACCCGAACGCCGCCTTCCGCTATACCGCACGTGGCAATCTGGTGGGCGTGGTCACCAATGGCACGGCCGTGCTCGGCCTTGGCGACATCGGCGCGCTCGCCGGCAAGCCCGTCATGGAAGGCAAGGGCGTGCTGTTCAAGAAGTTCTCGGGCATCGATGTGTTCGATATCGAGATCGACGAAAAGGATCCGGACAAGCTGGTCGAGATCATCGCCTCGCTGGAACCCACTTTCGGCGGCATCAACCTTGAAGACATCAAGGCGCCCGACTGTTTCTACGTCGAGCGCAAGCTGCGCGAACGGATGAAGATTCCGGTCTTCCACGACGACCAGCACGGCACCGCCATCACCGTGGGCGCGGCCATCATCAACGGTCTCAAGGTCGCTGGCAAGGACATCGCCAAGGTCAAGCTGGTCGCCTCCGGTGCAGGCGCTGCAGCGCTGGCCTGCCTGGGCCTGCTGGTCAAGCTCGGGCTACCGCGCGAGAACGTCTGGGTGACCGACATTGCGGGCGTGGTCTACAAGGGCCGCATCGAGCTGATGGACGAGGACAAGGCGTTCTTCGCACAAGAGACCCCGCAGCGCACGCTCAGTGAAGTGATCGCCGATGCGGACATCTTCCTCGGCCTCTCGGCCGGTGGTGTGCTCAAGCAGGACATGGTCAAGAAAATGGCGGCCAATCCGCTGATCTTCGCGCTGGCCAATCCGAACCCCGAAATCACGCCGGAAGAAGTGAAGGCCGTGCGCGACGACGCAATCATCGCGACAGGCCGCACGGACTATCCGAACCAGGTCAACAACGTCCTGTGCTTCCCCTACATCTTCCGCGGCGCGCTCGACTGCGGCGCGACCACCATCACCACCGAGATGGAAATCGCCGCTGTGCACGCGATTGCCGAGCTGGCACAGGCCGAGCAGAGCGAAGTCGTGGCAGCCGCCTACGCGGGCGAGCAACTGGCGTTCGGCCGTGAATACCTGATCCCCAAGCCGTTCGATCCGCGTCTGATGATGAAGATCGCTCCGGCCGTGGCCAAGGCCGCCGCCGACAGCGGCGTGGCCCTGCGCCCCATCGTCGACATGGACGCCTACAGCGACCATCTGCAGACGTTCGTCTACGCCTCGGGCACGACGATGAAGCCAATCTTCACCGCCGCCAAGACCGCCGCCAAGAAGCGCGTGGCCTATTCGGAAGGCGAAGAAGAGCGCGTGCTGCGCGCCGCGCAGATCGTGGTCGATGAAAAGATTGCCCGCCCGACACTGATCGGGCGCCCCGCCATCATTGCCCAGCGCGTGGAAAAATTCGGCCTGCGCCTGAAGGAAGGGGTCGACTATGACGTGGTCAACGTCGAGAACGACCATCGCTACCGCGACTTCTGGCAGACCTACCACCGCATGACCGAGCGCAAGGGCGTGACCGCTCCTGTGGCCAAGATCGAAATGCGCCGTCGCCTCACACTGATCGGCACCATGCTGCTGCACAAGGGTGAGGTCGACGGCCTGATCTGCGGCACTTGGGGCCTGACCGCCCACCACCTGCAGTACATCGACCAGGTGATCGGCAAGCGCGCGGGCGTCAATACCTACGCCTGCATGAACGGCCTGCTGCTGCCCGACCGTCAGGTGTTCCTGGTCGACACACACGTGAACTACGACCCCACGGCCGAACAGCTCGCCGAGATCACCGTGATGGCCGCTGAGGAAATGATGCGTTTCGGCATCAAGCCCAAGGCCGCGTTGCTGTCGCACTCCAATTTCGGATCGAGCAATCAGCCAAGCGCTGTCAAAATGCGCCAAACACTGGAAATGCTCAAGATTCAGGCACCATGGCTTGAAGTCGATGGCGAAATGCATGGCGACGTGGCGCTAGATCCCAAGGCACGCGCCGCGATCATGCCCCAAAGTTCACTATCGGGAAGCGCTAACCTGTTGGTGTTGCCCAACATCGACGCCGCAAATATTTCCTACAACCTGCTCAAGACCGCTGCTGGCGGCGGCATCGCCATCGGGCCTGTGCTTCTGGGGGCGTCCGAGCCGGTGCACATTCTCACCCCGAGCGCGACTGTCCGCCGGATCGTGAATATGACAGCATTGACTGTCGCTGATGCAAATGCCGCCCGCTAAAGGCAAAAACACGAAGCAAGCACTCACATAAAACTGTCATTCTTGACTAAGGGACTGCCCAATTTTTGTGCAGTCCCTTGCTTTTTGTGGGTCTTTGAGTCAAACTATTGCCTCGAAATTCCGGGTAAACCCGTAGTTTCCGAAAGGTGTCGTTGATGTTGAAGGCTGTCGCCGTAACGGCGCAAAGAACTGGTTTGAAGGCCGGTTTAGCAGGTTTGGCGTACGCTTTGTTGACGGTGTCTCTTGGGACACCCGTCGTTGCATTCGCTCGTCAGAACGTTGTCATTGATCCCGTTTCCGCCACCATTGCTGTTGCAGAGTTGCCGCCACAGGCTCGCACTACATATGCACTGATCAAGGAAGGCGGTCCCTTCGCAAGCGAAAAGGACGGTTCGGTTTTTGGCAACTACGAACGCCAGCTTCCCAAAGCACGGCGCGGTTACTACCACGAATACACCGTCAAGACGCCTGGAGCCCGCAATCGGGGGGCTCGGCGCATCGTTTGTGGCGGACCTGTACGTGTACCCGACGCTTGCTATTACACCAACGATCACTACGCGAGTTTCCGAGAGATCAAGGAATAACTGTCAACCAACCATTATTCTGCTGTTCGCAGCGAACGCAGAGGCTTGGCGATACTTCGTTATCAGCACACAATTCCGCAGTCACCCGAAATTATCGAAACATTCATCTTTTTGTGGATATCTAACAAGAAAGAGCAACGGAGATGGAAATGCCACTTCGTCACGATCAGGACAACACGCTGCTGCGCGGTGTGCGACCCAACATCGTCCAGTCCATCCGGGCCTATCGCATCCAGGATCTGCAGACTGCAGCCCAGGCGATGGGCAACCACTTCCTGTACGCCAATCTGGCGCACGCACTGTCCAAGCAGGACATTCTCGACCTGATCGCCCAGCAGTTCATGTTCCCGGCGCACTTCGGCAAGAACTTTGATGCGCTGTACGACTGCCTGACCGATCCACTGCACAAGTCCGGCCCACAGCCTGGCTTCATCGTGGTGTTGGAGCAGATTCCGACGACGCCGAAGTTCGACAAGGAAGCGCGCGAGCAACTACTCGACATCTTCCGCGACGCCGCCGACTACTGGGCGGACCGCAAGGTCTCGTTCCGCTGCTTCTATTCTTTTCTGTAGCCCGTTCTGCAACTTCAGGCCAAGTGGAACGGGCCAGCGTGGCCGAAACCGCCGTCAGTCGGCGTGCCCCCGCTATTGAAATCAAAGTAGACAGGTCCACAGGCGAAACCATGCCCACGGACAAGATCGTGGATGTCACCCCGCAGGCCCTGCGGATGAGCAGCCCGTTCAACTCCCACTACTGGCTAGCCGCCGCCTGAAGTTCAAAAAACGCGTCAATTCACTGCAATTGACGCGTTTTTTGTTTATCAGGCGAAGAAAACTAGAAAGCATCTCCTGAGGGCAATGCCAGGCACGAACGCAGCGAAGTACCGAACACACCTCTTCAAAACTGATTTCCGGCGGCTGCCCGAGCGGAGTGACGAAGGAACGCAGCGAGTTCCGCCGGAGGTATTCAAAGCGCGTTTTTGATTACTTTTTGCGCGCAAGCAAAAAGTGATTGCCCCGCCGGGGGCAGTCCCGGCCTCCGCCGCCAGCACCCCAGCAGATGCAAGAGAGAATACCGCCCACCCCAACGCTCCCCCGCAAACGGGAGAGGGAACAAGCCCCTCAACCCTAAGTTGAAGAAGCAGCGCCCTTCAACTCCAGCGCCAGGCGCACATACTCCGCAACCGGCACCTCCTCAGCCCGCCGCTGCACATCAAACTCCCCGGAGAAGCCCCGCGCCTCCAGCCACTTGCCGAGCGTATTGCGCAAGATCTTGCGCCGCTGCGAGAAAGCCACTTGCACCAGCTCCTCCATGAGCTTCACGTCCACCGGCGCAGGATTCGCCTTGGGCACCATGCGCACTACGGCGCTGTCCACGCGCGGCGGTGGATCAAAGCTCTCCGGCGGCACGAACAGGAAGTTCTCCATGTCGTAGCGCCACTGCAGCATCACCGACAAGCGGCTGTAGTCACCCGATGACGGCGCAGCCACCATGCGGTCGATCACTTCTTTCTGCAGCATGAAGTGCTGATCCTGAATGACATCCACATGCTCCAGCAGATGGAACAGGATGGGCGTCGAGATGTTGTAGGGCAGATTGCCCACCACGCGCACCTTGGGAACATTCATGTCAGCCGCGACCTTGGCGAAATCCACGCGCAGCACGTCAGACTCGATCACCGTGAGCTGGCCGTGACCGCGTAAGCGCTGGGCCAGATCGCGGTCGAGCTCGATCACAGTGAGGTGACCGAGGCGCTCCACCAGCGGTTGGGTGAGCGCGGCCAGTCCTGGGCCGATCTCGACCATCGGCTCGCCGGCAACGGGGGCGATGCCATCCACGATGGCATCAATGATGTATCTATCGCTCAGGAAATGCTGACCGAAGCGCTTGCGCGCAATATGCTTGCTCATAATGAAAATTGGCAGCCATTGCTGCCAGTTAAATGCTTGATCCTGTTATTGCGGGGGTTCGCGGAATTCCACGTAGGCCCTGGAGCGCGTCTCCTGCATCCAGTTGTTGTAAGCCTCTTCCAGCTTCTTCTCACGTACCACGTCACGCACCATCTCGCGCTGCTCGCGCTGGCTCAGCTTGACCTCGCGGCGATCCAGCAGCTGAATCAGGTGCATGCCAAAACGTGACAGCAGGGGCTGGCTGATCTGACCGGGCTGCAACGATTCCACCACCTGTTCGAACTCCGGCACATAGCGACCAGGCCCGGCCCAGCCGAGATCACCGCCATTTTGCGCGCTGCCGTCCTGCGAATACTCACGGGCCAGCGCCTCGAAAGTTGCCTGTCCGCTCTCGATACGGTGGCGGTAATCTTCCAGACGTTGCGCGGCTTGCTGCTCGGACTGCTTTGCGCCCATGCGCAGCAGGATGTGGCGCACATGCGATTGCACCGCAACGGAAGGCACGCCGGAGACCGAGCGATCCACCACCTTGAGGATATGGAAACCCGCAGGCGAGCGGATCGGGCCGACCACGCTGCCTACAGCCGCATTCTGAGTGGCGTTGACAAACAGATCGGGGTAACGATCTGCAGGACGCAAGCCCATCAATCCGCCTTGCGCGGCGTCGGCCGCATTGGACGAAGCGCGCGCAGCTTCGGAGAAGTCCTTGCCGCTGCGAATTTCCTGGGTCAGCTTGTCCGCCTTGACCCTCTGTGCCTCGACCGTGTCCGCCGAAGCACCTTCAGGCACGGCGATCAGTATGTGGCCCAGGTTGATTTCCGGGCTGACAGCGGCCGCGCTGTTGGAGGTGCTGCGCTGCTCGCTCAGGTACTGGTCGATGTCGGTCTCCGAGACCTTCACGCGCGAATCCACCTCGCGCTCGCGCAGGCGTTGCGCCAGCATCTGATTGCGCAACTCACCGCGAAACTGCTCCTTGCTGATCCCGTCCTGCGCAAGACGGCGGTACATGTCTTCCTCGGCGATCTTGTTCTGCTGCGCCACCGATTTCACGGCCTGCGACACCGCGAAGTCATCAACCTTGAGGCCCATTTCCTTGGCGTTCTGGATCTGGATCTTCTCCATGATCAGGCGCTCCAGCACCTCCTTGGCCAGAACGCTCTCAGGCGGCTGCTGCTGCCCTGCCCCCTGGCTCGCCATCTGGGCGCGCACGCGCTCCATGCGGATCTGCACGTCATTGTTGGTGATCGGCTCGGAATTCACCACGGCCACGATGAAGTCAGCCGAACGGGTGGCGGCGCGGCCACCGACGGTGGCGGCGGGCAGCGTCACGCTGGGTGCCAGACGCGGCGCCTGCGGCGTGCCGGCTGGTCGCAGACCCTGTGCAGAGGCCGCCATCGGCAACAACACCACCGACAAGGTGGCGGCAGAAACAAGACCCAAAGTCAGTGCACGAATTTTCATGACATCTTCAAAAGTAAACGGGCAATTCGCGCCCCATGCGGCCGTGGCATCCAGTCACCCGTTCGCCGTGGAGCCGCTGCATTGTCAATCGTATTGACTGAATCGGCTCGGCGTTGCGACCCCTTGATTCAGTATCTGATAGCGCGGCACATTGCGCTGCAGGCTCTGCAGCGGGTTCGAGCCTAGCGACAGTCGCGAGAAACCAAGGAATTCAACCTGGAACATCAGGCGCGTGTTGGAAGTTTTGATCGAATTCTGCAGCCGCTCCAGCACCACGCGTCCCACCCAGCAGCAGCTCTCGTACTCGAAACCAACAACGGTGTCGACGAACTTGCTGTCCTTCATGCTGTAGTTCAGGCGACCCACGCTGTACCAGCGGCCCGGGCCACCGGGTGTGCGCTGCTCGGCGCGGTCACCCCAGAGGTCGTTGAGCGGCCATTGCCAGCCGACGTCGAATTGCTCGCTCGCCTCGGTGATAGCGTCGGTGACCTTCTGCAGGCGGTAGGCGGCGCTGACCGTGCGGTACTTGCCAGGCGAGTAACGCGCACCGATGGTGCTGCGGGTCGAGCGGCTGGTCTTGGGGTTGTACTGAACAATCGAGTCAAAACCCCACTCGGGCGTCCAGTTGATACCGGCGCCAAGCAGAATGTCGGACAGACGATCCCGCGACGGGTTCACGCCCGGCATCGTGACGTCCTGATCGGAGAAGCGCACGCGCTGCGCCACGCCCAAACGCACAGCCTCAGCGCCGGTATCTGCATCGAGCAGCCGCGTGGTCAGGCCCAGCGTGAGCAGGTTGTTGTCGGCAATGCGGTCATTGCCGCCGAACGCGTTTTCCGTATAGATCGACGCGAAATTGAAGTCGTTGGGCGCCGTGTCGTAAATCGGGATCATGCTCTGATCACGATACGGCGTGTAGGTGTAGAACGCGCGCGGCTCAAGCGTCTGCAGGAAATTGCGGCCGAAGAAGCTGGCTTCGCGCTCGAACACCAGACCGCTGTCAAGGCTGAAGGTCGGCAGCGTGCGCGAGAGGCTGGTCTGCCCATTGCTGAGCTGGGTGTCGAACTTGTAGCTTGTGGTGTTGAGCATCACCTTCGGAATCACGAAGCCCGCAGGTGCCAGAAACGGTCGGCTCAACTGTGCCGAGGCGAATGAGCGCTCGGCGTTAGGTTGCTTCGTGTAATAGCTGTCTGCCCGGAACTTGGTGTAGTCGGCATCGACGCTGAAATCGAGCCCGCCTGGCATTTCCTGCGGTGCGTAGCGATAGTGCAACTGCGGCAACCGGTCATATGGTGGGGTGATCTGCGCGGTGGCGTCCTGCAGCGTCTGCCACTTGAGCGCGCGCGCCGAGACCGAATGATCCCCCTTGGTCCAGCCCAGCGAGGCATCGGCCGACAGCAGACGCTGCGTGAGCTGGGTACCGAGGCCAATCGGGCTGGTGCGCTGCGAAAAATCGCGCCAGTAGTTGTCGTCGCTGACCCGCTTGACGTCGATGTTCAGGCCCAGACCGCCAATCGGCGAATCGATCAGCCCATTGTGCTTGAGTGCATAGGCCCAACGGTCGCGGTCGCGCAACTGGTCGTTGGGCATGTACATCGCAGAGACCTGCCCCTTGTAAGTCGGCTCCAGATAGCGGAACTCACCCGACAGGGACGCGCCGCGCCGCGACATCAACATCGGCGTGATGGTGGCGTCACGGTTGGGGGCGATGTTCCAGTAATACGGCTGCTCGTATTCGACACCGCTGTTGCTGCTCAGGCCAATGGTCGGCGGCAGGAAACCGGACTTGCGCTTGTCCGACAGCGGGAACGAGAGCTTGGGCACCGGCAGCACCGGCACGCCTTTGAATTCAAGAACGCCATCTTCGGCAACGCCCACATCCTCTCCACGGTCCAGCGTGATCTTGCGGGCGCGCAAAATCCAGTCGGGACGCCAGCTGTCCTCGTTGGTGCGTTCGCAGGTCGTGTAGGTGCTGTTGTAGACAATGGAGTTGTCGTTGTCTACAAAATCGACGCGCGAGGCTTCTCCGTGGCCTCCAGTATCGAGAAAACGATAGCGCGCGTCGCTGAAGAAGCCCGAAAACGCGTCAACCTTCAGGTCCAGCAACGTGCCTTGGTACACATTGCCCGCACGGTTGATGTGCACATTGCCCTCGGCCATGGCACGGTCTTCCGGCACGTCGTATTCCATGCGATCGGCCCGGATCACCGTGTCGCCGCGGCGCAGCTCGGCATTGCCGTCGATCACGGCCTTGATGTCCGGCTGGCCGGTCACCTGATCGCCGGTCACGAACACCGGCAGTTGTGCACGCACTGCGGAAGGGATTTCCTCCTGCAGCATTGGAGATGAGCGCAAAGCCGGGGGCGGCAGGCCCGAGGTTACCGGAACGATCTCGGAATTCTCTGCGGGTTGTGTCGTCAGCGTGGTCTGGGCCGTGGTTGCGGGCGCTGCGATGGTCGGGCTGGCCTTGAGCGATTTTTTCTTGGAAGCATCAACTTGTGTCAGCTGGACGGTCTGGGCCGCCCCGGCATCAGCCACGGGAGAAGCCACCGGGAGCACGAAAGGCTGCGGCGCAGCCTCGGGCGCGGCGTTCAGTGGCACCGTCTCGGGAACCGCCACTTCGAAGGCCTCTGTCACCAGGGAGCCATCCTTGGCCTTCCATTGCAGTGAATTCAGGTCCTGCGCCCACACAGGGCCGGATGCGACGCCGCAGACGGCGGCCGCCACCAGACGGGTGAGCAACCGGCGCTCGAAGCGCTGCAGGCCGGTCGCGGGCGCAGACACGGCTGTGCCCGCCAAAGAGGCGCTGTCGCCTGTGGGCAGGTGATCGGGAGTCTTCAAGTCGTCTGGCAAAGCAAGTCAGTCCAAGGTGTCAGAAGGACAGCGGCGCGCGGGAGCATGCACCGGGTCGTCAGCATCCGGCAGGCCGGGTTTGTAGAATCGGATTATCCATGAGCCAACCCAACCACCCCACTCAGGCGGGCACAGAAGCCCTCTCCAAAGCAGTTTCCTGGTCCGATCCGGCGCGTGAGAAGCTGTTCAATCAATGGCTGGCAGCGCTGGCTCCCGCACACGGCCTGCTCGTCGATTCGGTGAGCACCGCCTCCGCCGACGCCAGCTTTCGCCGCTATCTGCGTGTGCAAAGCGCCAGCAGCGCAAGTTACATCATTATGGACGCACCTCCCGACAAGGAAGACTGCCGTCCATTCATTCATGTTCAAAAACTGTTGCAAGAAGCCCAAGTGCTTTCGCCCAAGGTGCTTTCCTGGGACGAGCCCCACGGCTTCATGCTGATCACAGACTTCGGCGACCAGACGCTGATCGGCCTGCTCCACCCCGAGCAGCCCACGCCCGCCCACGGCTGGTATTTGCAGGCGGTCGACACGCTGATCGACTGGCAAAAGGCCTCGCGCCCCGGCGTGCTGCCCGAATACAACGATGCCCTGCTGCGCCGCGAGCTGCAGTTGTTCCCCGACTGGTATCTGGGCCAGCACCGCAAGGTGAAGCTCAATGACAAGCAGCAGGCGACGATCCAGAAGACCTTCGACACCATCATCGCGACCAATCTCGAGGCGCCCAGCGTCTTCGTGCACCGCGACTACATGACCCGCAACCTGATGGTCACCTCAGAGCAGAAACTGGCGGTGCTGGACTTCCAGGACGCGGTCCACGGCCCGGTGACGTATGACATCGCCAGCCTGCTTCGGGACGCCTTCATCAGCTGGGAAGAGGATTTCGTCATCGACATTACTGTCCGTTACTGGGAAAAGGCGCGCCAGGCGGGCATTCTCGGCACGAACAGCGCGAGCGGCTGGGGTGCAGACTTCGGCGAGTTCTACCGCGCGGTAGACTGGATGGCACTGCAGCGCCACCTCAAGGTCGCGGGCATCTTCGCGCGGCTCACACTGCGCGATGGCAAGCCCAAATACTTGGCCGATGCGCCCCGTTTCATCCACTACATCCGCCAGACCACCTCGCGCTATCGCGAACTGAAGCCGCTTCTCAGGCTCATCGACGAGGTGGAAGGTACGCAGCCCGCCTACGGTTTCGCCTATGGGCGAATGTGAAGAAGCCAGCAGCCCACCCCGACACCCCGGTCCCACAGAAGTCCATGCCGCGTTTCCATTGTTCATTGCCACTCGCCACAGGCGCCGACATCAGCCTGCCGCCCACCGCCGCGCGCCACGTGCAGGTGCTGCGCCTGCAGCCGGGCGACGAAATCACGCTGTTTGACGGGTGCGGTGGCGAATACACCGCCACCGTCACCCGCATGGGCCGCAGCGACGTGGATGTGCATGTGACTGCCCATGCTGCCACCGAGCGCGAAGCCCCGGTCGCCGTGCATCTGATCAGCGGTATGCCCGCCAACGAACGCATGGATTGGCTGGTCGAAAAGGCCACCGAGCTCGGCGCCGCGAGCGTGCAGCCGCTGGCCGCTGCGCGCAGCGTGATCAAGCTCTCGGGCGAACGCGCCGACAAGCGCAAGGAGCGCTGGCAAGCCATCGCCGTCTCGGCTTGCGAGCAATGCGGGCGCAACCGCGTGCCCGACATTCAGGGCCCGGTGTCGCTCGCCGAATGGCTCAAGAGGCAGCCTGCCGAGGCGCTTGCACCGGGCGCGGTGCGCGTCGTGCTCTCGCTGCGCGAAGGCAATCGCCCGCTGCGCGAGCTGGCCGCCGGAGCCACGGACGTCTGGATTCTCCACGGCCCCGAAGGCGGCCTCACGCAAGAAGAGGAAGACGCCGCCCTCGCCGCCGGTTTTGCGCCCGCCAGCCTCGGCAACCGCGTGCTGCGCGCCGAAACTGCTGCCATCGCATCGCTCTCCCAGCTGGTTTTCTCCTGATGCGCAGAGATCCCGATTTTTCCTCCGCCGTGCTGGCGGAGGCGGCGGAACTTCATGCCGACGGTCTCGCGAACAACGTTGGTGTGGTCGCCGATTTTTTCCGCGATACCGATGCCGCCACCGATTCGCCGCTGCTGTGGAACCTCACGCGCCAGCCCCAAGTCACCCAAGCGCTGAGCGGTCTGTTTCATGGCAACGCGGCGCTGGTGCAACTGCGTGTCTGGGTGTTCCTGCAGCTGGCCGCCCAAGGGAATGCACAACTGCCGCGCGAGCACATCGACGAGATGTTCCACCAACTCCGGCCCGAGGCGCTCGAAACCGTGCTCAAACGCTTTCGCGACGTGGACCTGCTGGTCTGGGACGAAAGCCAGCGCAGTTACACCCTGCCTGCGGTCGCGCAGCGCGTGGCGGCGATGCTTGCACCGCTCGCGAACGAGACCGCCCCTGCCGAGGACGACGACAGCTCCGAGCTCGCCGCCTTGCTCGGCCAGGTGGTCGGCGCGAATCAGCTCGGCTCTGTCGAAGCGGGACAGGTCAAGCTGCTGCATGCGCAGCTCGCGCGACTGCACGGCGAGTTTGCCGATGCGATCGCCAGCGGCTCGGAATTCCGCCTGCGCGAGGCGCGCAAGCGCTATGACCGCGCAGCCGTGCTGATCGACCGCGCGTCGGAAGCCATCACGGCCATCATCTCCAACGCGCACGGTCACATCGCGCTGGAACGCGCCGCGCGCGGTATGGGACAGGCGCAGTCACGGCTGCTCGCGATGGCCAGCCAGTTCAACCGCGCGCTGCAGCAAATGGACCGCCAACGGGTGACGCTCGGCACCACCGGCATCACCAGCACCGATGTGAAACGCTGGCTGCAGTCGGCGCCCGACCTGCATCTGCTGATCGACGGTGCAGTGGGCATGAGCACCTCGCTCGCCACGCTCGCGCAGCACGAGCTGCTCGACGTGACCGAGGCCGAGTTCGAACGCGACCGCCCCGCGCCCCTGCAGGACGAGGCCCTGCCCGAATCTCAGGAGGCACCCGAAGGCTCCCTCAAGGCCGTTGCGCTGCCCAAGGAACTCGCCGATCTCAACATGCTGCTCGCGGCCTGGCACATCGACGGCGATGACAGCGCACACACCGTGACCGATGCGCTGCTCGGCAGCAACCCGGCCGACGCGCGCTACGCACAGATCGCCTACCGCGCACAGCTCATGCCGCTGCTCGGTGACCCGCAGGCCGAGGTGCTGCCAGGCGCAACCGGCGAATTCGCACGCCAGCCCTGGCGCGTGCAGTGGCTTGCCACGCAAAAGCGCATCCGGCACCCGCAGGTCGAGCTGCTGAGTCAAGGCACTCTGGTGCCCGCCAGCGCGCTTATCGACATCACCGACCCATCGAACAACGATGCAGCGGACAAAGCGACAGATCACGCGCCCGCAAAGAAAGAACCGAAGAAACGCCATGGATGACGCCGCATTGTTGATTGCCGAGCTGCTGGCTCGCCGCTGGTTACCGCGCAACCATCCGCGTGTGAAACGCGCGCTCGTGGATGCCGAACTGTTCGCGCAGGTCGAGCAGCGTCTCGCCCAATCGGGCCTGCGCTTCATGGACAGCATCTACGCCGACCATGTCAGCGTCGCGCTGCTGCCCGCCGCACAGAACAGCGTGCTTGGAGAGGCCGGCCTGAACAGCAACAACAACATCGACCTGCCGCGCGACGCGCAGGCGCTGCTGGTGGTGCTGTGGGCGTTGATCATTCTGCCCAAGCGCGAGCGCCAGACCAGCCGCATGGACGAGCCCGAGATCGGCCAGAACGACATGTTTCCCGGTGCCAAGCCGCTGCCGGTCGCGCGCCTCGTGAGCCCGATGATCTCGTACAAGGCCCTGCTAGAAGACTACGGCCAGCAGCTCGGCAAGAAGATGCGGCTGGACGGCAACCTCAAGCTGCTGGAGCGCCAAGCATTCATCACGCGCCGACAGGACGAGATCGGCGAAGGTCCGCTGCTCGACGTGCTGCTCGACTACGACGTGCTCGCACCGCGCATTCTCGATGGCGCATTGGCCGATGTGCTCGCCCGCGAAAAGGTGCAGAAAGTGACCGACGAAGCAGCACAGAAAAACGCCGACTTCGAACCCGCTCCATCGGCTGCCACAGCTCCGCAGGTGCTTACCTCGGTCGTGCAGCCTGTACCGCCAATTCCTGCGCAGACCATGCAAGCCGCATCAAGCGCATCCTACGAGCAATCCGTGACAGAGCCACCACCCGAGCCCGACGTGGTCGACACCATGGAAGCCGCCATCGACGATCTCGACGACGAGCGCGCCGCCACCCAACCCAGCGCCGGGGAGTTCTGACGCACCATGTTCCATCTGCAGACTCTGGAGCTTGTTCATTGGGACTACTGCCAGCGCGTGGCGCTGCCGCTCGACGCATCCATCATCACCATCGCCGGACCGAACGGCTCGGGCAAGACCACGCTGCTCGACGCCATGCGCACGCTGCTCGGCCTGCGCTGCTCGGCCCCGCGTGACTACAAGACCTATGCCCGCCACGCGGGCGCGCAGACCGCCTGGCTGCGCGCCGTGGTGGACAACCGTCCGCAAAGCCGCCAGACCTCGAGTCGCCCGTTTGCACGCCGCCTGATCTACAGCGACCAAGTCACGCTGGTCTGCCGCATCGACAAGAACGGCGGTGACTGGCAGCGCCGCTACTGCCTCGTCGAGGGCGACGTGAGTATCGAGCAATTGCGCGAGATGCCCGAGAAGGACCTCGGCTTCATGGGCGTGGAAAACTGGGGCCGTGTGCTCTCGGGCGCGGGCCTGTCACCCGCCATCGCGCGCGTGCTCTCGCTCGAACAGGGCCAGACCGACCGCCTCTGCGAGTTCAGCCCGCGCGAGTTGCTGCGCCTCGTTTTCGACGTGTTCGGCGATCAGGAAGTGCTGGACGCCTACGAAAAGGCGCGCGGCCACCAGCAGGAGCTGGCGCGCGAAATGGCGCAGGCCGAGCATGAACTCGACCACAGCCGCGCCCAGCTCACCGAGCTGGCCAACCGCGTGAACAACTTCAAGACTTGGCGCCTGCGCCTGTCCGAACGCGAGCGTCTGGCGACCGAGATCGTGCCCGTGCTCGGCTGGTGGAGCGAGCGGGAATCGCTGGTCAAACATTCGCGTGAACTGCGCAGGCAGAAGACGCAGCACCGCACCGCACTTGCGGACATCGCGGTGCAGAACAAACGGCTGCTGACGCTGCTTGAAGAAAGCGCAGCGTCCGAGCAGAAATCCGGGCAATTGCGCGTGGAACGCGATCAGGCTCGAGCGGCCTTCGACACAGCGCAGCGCCACGAAGCGCCGCTTGAAAAAATCGCCCAGCGCGAGCAGGAGCTGCTCGCGCTCGTCGACAAGGGCAGCAACGCCGACGAGCTGCAGGCCCACCTCTCCACGCTGCAGACCAAGGAAGCCGATCTGCTCGAGCAGCGCTCTTCGCTGCAGCAGCGCCGCAAGACCGCGCAGGAAGCGCTCAACGCATTGGAGGGCCAGAACCTGCCGCCGATGCCGCCCGAGGTGATGAAGTTCCGTCGCGCGCTGAACGGTGCAGGCATCGGTCATCAACTGGTTGCCGAGATCGTCGAAGTGCTCGACGAGAAGTGGCGTCACGCCATCGAAGGCGTGCTGCGCGGACACCGCTGGGTGGTGCTGCTCGACAAGGAAAAAGATCTCGCCGAGGCCTACGAACTCGGCGAGCGCGAGCGCTATCGCCACTACATCGTCGAGCCCGGCCAGCCGGTGCTCAAAGGCGATGCGGGCACGCTGCTCGAACATGTGAAGTTCACCGCGCCCGTGCCGCGCTGGCTGGTGCAGCAGATGCAGCAACTGCGCTGCGTCGCCAACCCCGCAGAAGGCAAGCGCCTTGGCGGCACCTGGATCACGCCGCAGGCCTACATGCACGACGGGCGCGGCGCGCGCTCGATGTGGGTGGATGCGCACGAGCACCAGTTCGGCGCCGCCGCCGTGCAAGCCCGCCGCGCCGCCGCCGAAAAAGAGGTCTCGCGCATCGACGCGCAGCTTGCGCCCGTGCACGAAGAGGTCATGGCCATCAAGCGCCAGATCACCGACACGCGCCGCGCGCTCGAAGGCCACAGCGCGGCGGAAGAGCTTGCCCGCCGCAGCGACGAATTCGCAGAAGCACGCGCGGGTCTCCCTGCCGCCAAGCAGGCACGCGTAGCCGCTGCATCGCGCTGGCAGCAGCTCGAGACCGACACCACGCGTGCACATGATCGCCACCGCGCCTTCGTCGACGAGCACCGTCGCGTTGAAAAGGACCTGCAGCGCGCACGCGGCGAATCGGAACGCGCCGCGCAGGACTGGTCTTCGCGTCGCCAGCAGCAGCTCGGCAACGTCGCGCGCAGTCAATCGCAGCGCTCGCAGTTCCCCGCCCGCTGGATTGCACCCGCCAAGATCGACGCGCTGGTCGACGAATACATCAACGAGGTGCAGGCCAAACTGCGCCTGCACTCGGTCGAACAGGAGCTCGAGCAGAGCTCGTGGGAGACCGATGACACGGTCGAGGAACGCCATCGCCGCATGGACGTGACAGTGCGCGAGCAATCTGCCAACCTTGACGATCACAAGATCAAGAATGTGCAAGCTGGTACCGCCGTGCTCAACGCCCGCGAAAGCTACATCGAGGTGTTGCGCACCACCGTGCGCCGCTACCGCAAGAACATCCAGGAAATCGGCAGCCTCGCAGGAGTGGAGGTTGCCGCCGATCTGCCTCTGCTCGAAAACGACGATACCGTGCTCGCGCAGGCGGGCCTCAAGGTCAACTTCGCGTTCGACGGCAAGGGCACCATCGGTTTGAACGACGGTGAAGCGTCAGGCGGCCAGCAGGTCATCAAGTCGCTGATCCTGCTGGTCGGCCTGCTCAAGGACGAGGAAAGCGGCTCGGGCGGCTTCGTGTTCATCGACGAGCCGTTCGCCCACCTCGACGTGCGCAACATCCAGCTTGTCGGCCACTTCCTGCGCTCGACCCGCGCGCAATACGTGCTCACCACGCCGATCACCCACAACCTCGAAGTCTTCGAGCCCGCCGAGATCACGCTCGTCACCAGCAAGAAGCCCAAGGGCAGCCGCTGGGCGCCCCCGATTGCGGTGGCCAAACGGCGCGGGGTGCCTGAACTGAGTGCCTTGCCGGACTGAGCGGGCTGCGCAGACCGCACGCCAACTTTTGCAACCGCTGCAGGACCCTGTGCCCGCAACCGGGTTCTGTATCTCTCTTGAATTTACCCCCGCATGCGCTGCATGCAAGTACGATCGCCGCCATGAGCACCCAATATGAAGCCCTCAAGGCCGCCGAACTCTTTTCCACGGCCTTCCGCGTGGAAGCGCCCTCCGAATTGAGCGAGCGCCAGATCACGCCACGCCAACCGGCCTTCTTCATCACCCGCACGCTGACACCCGCCACGGACGCCGAGCGGGCCGCTGCACCCGCACCTGCGCCTTCCGGTGACGAAGAAAAGGCACCGAGCCCGCGGTTGCTCGTTCCCGGGCAATTCGGTCTCGTGCCGCACTGGGTCAAGTCGGCTTCCGATGCCCGGCTTCGAGCCCCCAAGCTCGCGACCGTGAAGTCCGACTTGGCCTCCACCGGAACCGCGTTCCGCGATGCGTGGCTGAACAATCAGCGTTGCATCATCCCGATGATGGCCTTCATCACCAACGACCACCGCAACGGCAAACCGATACCTACGCGCATCGCGCGCGTCGATGGTCTGCCCATGGGTGTCGCGGGCATCTGGGCGCGCTGGCGCGACCCGGAAACGGCGACGGAGCTGCTGAGTTTTGCGATCGTCACCGTGAATGCCAACGCCCACGCCTTGATGAATCGCTACCAGCCCCCGGGTGCCGAAAAGAACATGCCGGCCATCCTCAACG
Source organism: Diaphorobacter sp. HDW4A (assembly GCF_011305995.1). Lineage (GTDB taxonomy): Bacteria > Pseudomonadota > Gammaproteobacteria > Burkholderiales > Burkholderiaceae_C > Diaphorobacter_A. Next base: position 4,903,238 of record NZ_CP049910.1, read on the forward strand.
AAGGGGCCTACGACGCCTGGTTGAACGCCAGAGCGTCGCAGGCCAAGGAGTTTCTGCGCGCCTATCCCGCGCAGAAACTGCTGGCCAATCCAGTGGAGAAAAAGGGCCGCAAGCCCAAGCCAGAAAGCTGGATGTGAAGCGCGCGCGCCATGCGCGCGATCACGATCAGTCTGTCTCTGAAGACGCCAGCACCACGCCCTGCGCACCCACACGCACCGCACGTCCGCCGTGCTCCTTCGCGTGGCGCTCGGCCTCCTCGAACGTGGAGAACCAGTGGTTGGGGTAACCCGCGCGCGAGGCCAGAACGTCGAGTTGCGCAAGCTCCTCGGCGTTCATGGAAGCCACCGCCCTGCGGTAGTCGTCCCAGCCCGGATGCCCCGCCTCCACGGCCAGCATGCGCAGCACATGTTTGCGCTGAACGATGTCGCGGCGACGATGCAACTGCGGCAGGCTCACGCCACGCAGCGTCTGTGATTGAAGAATGCGGCGAAGCACCGGAAGCGACATGGCCAGCGAGTCGCTGGTGGCCTGTCGGTGCAGCTTCTTTGCGGCGCGCAGAAGTGATGCGAGCGCACGATTTTCGTGCGCCGCAAATGGCTGAGAAACAGTTTCGATATGCATACCAACTCCAGAATGGATGGGCCGTTCTCGCTGCGGCCGGGAGGGTATACAAGGTGCTGACAACGCGTGCCGTCGGCGCTTGCAGGATCGACAAGGGTGAAAAGGTGCGTGCGCTTTTGCGAGAAGGGCGTCCTTTCCGCCCCGACGGCAGATTCTATGCGACGACGGGCATCGGCGCCGAAACGTCCTGTGGATAGCGCACACCAAGCCAGTAGCGCAGCGCATCGAACACGGGTTGCGCGAGCTCTGGCGATTCGTTGAACAGCTCGTGATACAGCGCCTCAAACTCGCGCGAACGCACCACCTCTTTCGGAGCGGCCGCCGCAAACCCGCGGCTGCCTGCAGGAGCCACCAACCGATCCGCACCCGCCCAGAGCAGCAGCGTGGGGACAGACCAGCGCGCCGCCTTCTGCAGCGTCTGTGCACCGGCATCGGCGATGAAGCGCGCCAGCCGCGCGGCCACCTTGCGATGGCACAGCGGGTCTTCGCGATAGGCCTGAACAACGCCCGCGTCATGCGAGAGATAAGGTAGCGCGAGCCCGTTGTCCACGCGCAGATTAGGCACGATGCGCGGCAAGGTCGCCACCAGCGCCTTCTGAAAACTGCTCAGCCCCGGATCAAGCGCGGGAGACGAAAGCACCAGCGCGTCGACCTTGACCCGCTCGCGTGCCACCGCATGCGCCGCCACCAATCCGCCCAAACTGTGCCCCAGCAGAATCAGGGGCACATCACCGGCCGTGCGTGTGATGGTGTCGTTGAGCACATGCGCCAGGTCATCCAGAAGCCGATCGTCATGATCCAGCCCCCCGCGCGGTCCGTCGGATTGGCCATGGCCGTAGTGGTCATAACCACGCACGGCAAAGCCCCAGCTAATCAAACGCTGCGCCAGACTTTCGTAGCGGCCGGAATGCTCGCCCAGACCATGCACCAGCACTACCATGCCACGCAGCGGTGCCTTGGCAGGCGGCGCCCAATCGCGCACGGCGATGCGCGCGCCGCCGCTTGTCGTGAACCAAACGGAGGACGACATGTCAGGCGCCGGCGGAGGACGCTGGCATGCTGGCGATCACCTGCGCCACCGCAGCCGTGAGCTTCTTGGCATACGGCACATGCAGGAATTCATTCGGGCCGTGCGCATTGCTCTTGGGTCCGAGCACGCCGCAGACCATCATCTGCGCGGTCGGGAAGCCCTTGCTCAGCATGTTCATCAACGGGATCGTGCCGCCTTGACCGATGTAGCCACAGTCCGCACCGAAGTGCGCATGGCTCGCCGCATTGAGCGCAGTTTCGAACCACGGATCGATGCCCGGCGCGTTCCAGCCGCTGGCTGCACCATCGGGCTTGAAGGTGACCTTGGCCTGATACGGAGCGTTGTCTTCGAGCAGCGTCTTGAGTTCGTCGAGACAGGCGACCGCATCCACCAGCGGCGGCAGGCGCAAGCTGAGCTTGAACGCGCTGTAGGGGCGCAGCACATTGCCCGCGTCCTTGAGCGCGGGGAAGCCATCGGCGCCCGTCACGCTCAGCGTGGGTTCCCACGTACGCCTGAGCAGTGCCTGCAGCGGATCGGTGGTGGTTGGCAGCGCAAAGGTGCTCGCACCGCCGCAGTCGTAGTGCGCCCAAGGGAAGCTCTTGTACAGCACGTCGCCCAGAATCTGCGCGGTGGCGCTGGCCTGCTGCATGCGGTCTGCGGGCACCTCGCAGTGAAAACTCTGCGGCAGCAGGCGGCCACTCTTGCTGTCTTCGAGGCGGTCGAGCACCATGCGCATGATGCGGAACGACGATGGCACGAGACCCGAGGAATCGCCCGAATGCACGCCCTCGGTGAGGATCTCGACCTTGAGCGTGCCACTCGCCATGCCGCGCAGGCTGGTGGTGAGCCAGAGTTGGTCGTAGTTGCCGGCGCCGGAGTCGAGACAGATCACGAAGCCGACATCGCCCAAGCGCTTCTTCAGCAGATCGACATAGGGCAGCAGATCGCCCGAGCCGCTTTCCTCGCAGGTCTCGATGAGGCCGACGATGCGCGGATGCATGACGTTCTGGCGCTTGAGCTCCTGTACGGCGGCGACGCTCGCGTAGACCGCGTAGCCGTCATCCGCACCGCCACGGCCGTAGAGCTTGCCATCCTCATATTTGGGCGTCCAAGGGCCGAGATCGCTGCGCCAGCCTTCGAATTCGGGCTGCTTGTCGAGGTGGCCGTACATCAGCACGGTCTGCGCGGACGCGTTGTTCGCGCCGGGCTGCGTGCCTTCGACCTCGAAGAAGATCACCGGCGTGCGACCTGGCAGGCGCACGACCTCGAGCTTGAGACCCGTGACCTTTTGCGCCTCGACCCAGGCGGCCGCATTGCGCACCACGGTGTCGATGAAGCCGAGCTGTTCCCAATCGGGCGCAAAGCCCGGCGACTTGGCGGGAATCGCGATGTAGTCGGTGAGCTGCCGGACGATGTCGTCGTCCCACTTCTGGCTGATGTGCGAGAGCGCATCGGCGGTTTGCAGCAGGTGCGTGGCGGGGGTGCGGGCGTTCATGGTGGCGGCTCCTGAAATCTGGCGGCCTGCGCATGCAGGCCGATCCCATCATTGTCCCGCACACCGCTCGGCCACGCCAGCGGTGCTTCTATTGGAGACTGTCTTACTGTCGTTCCAAGCAGAACACTGCCGTGCTCGCGAACCAGTTTGGCAATGTGCGCACCACCTCGCCGGTTTCGTTGAGACCGAAAGCATCTGCCACGCTCAGCTTGTTCTTGAGTGCCAGCACCTCGAAGTCCTTGAACGTGCCGACGCGAATGTTCGGCGTGTCATACCACTGGTAGGGCAGGCGCCGCGTCACCGGCATGCGGCCGCGCAGGATCGACATGCGGTTGGGCCAGTGCGCAAAGTTCGGGAACGCGATGATGCCGGTCTTGCCCACGCGCGCGGTCTCGCGCAGCATCACCTCAGCATTGCGCAGATGCTGCAGTGTGTTGATCTGCAGGACGACGTCGAAGGAGTCGTCCTCGAACATCGCCAGCCCCTCGTCCAGATTGAGCTGCACCACGTTCACTCCGCGCTTGACGCAGGCATGCACGTTGGCGTCGTCGATCTCCACACCGTAGCCGGAGCAGCCACGCTCGCGCAGCAGATGGGACAGCAATGCGCCGTCGCCGCAGCCCAGATCAAGCACGCGCGCGCCTTGTGGCACGAGTTTGGCGATGGCCTGCATGGTGGTCTTCTCGGTCATGCTGCGAACTCCTTGGCAACGCCGTCGAAATAGGAACCCATCACGCCGACGTAGCGCGAATCGGTGAGCAAAAAGGCATCGTGCCCGTGCGGCGCGTCGATCTCGGCATAGCTCACGTCGCGCTTGTTGTCGAGCAGCGCCTTGACGATCTCGCGGCTGCGCTTGGGCGAGAAACGCCAATCGGTGGTGAAACTCACCAGCATGAACTTGGCACGCGCCTTGGCGAGTGCCAGCGTGAGGTTGTCACCCGTGCCCTTCGCGGGATCGAAATAATCGAGCGCGCGCGTGATCAGCAAGTAGGTGTTGGCGTCGAAGTACTCGCTGAACTTGTCGCCCTGGTAGCGCAGATAGCTCTCGATCTGGAACTCGACGTCCTGCGTGCTGTACTTGAGGTCAATGCCCTCGCGCAACTGGCGGCCGAACTTCTCGTTCATCACATCGTCGCTCAGATAGGTGATGTGGCCGATCATGCGTGCGATGCGCAGGCCGCGCTGGGGAATCACGTTGTGTGCGTAGAAATCACCGCCGTGGAAATCCGGATCGGTAACGATGGCGCGGCGCGCTACTTCGTTGAAGGCGATGTTCTCTGCCGTGAGATTCGGCGCGCTCGCCACCACGACGGCGTGACGCGTTCGATCCGGGTGCTGCAGGGTCCACGACAACGCCTGCATGCCACCCAGGCTACCGCCCAGAACCACCGCGAGTTGCTCTATGCCGAGGCGGTCGAGCAACCGCGCCTGGGCGTTCACCCAGTCTTCGACGGTCACCACCGGGAAGCTCGAGCCGTAGATCTCGCCCGTATCGGGGTTGGTGTGCATCGGCCCGGTCGAACCGAAGCAGGAGCCGAGGTTGTTCACGCCGATCACGAAGAACTTGTGGGTGTCGACTGCCTTGCCGGGACCGATCATGTTGTCCCACCAGCCCTCGCTCTTGGGCTGCCCTTCGTAGACACCGGCCACATGGTGCGACGCGTTAAGCGCATGGCACACAAGCACGGCGTTGGACTTGTCGGCATTCAGTGTGCCGTAGGTTTCATACGCGAGCGTGTAGTCGCGTATCGACGCGCCGCTGGTAAGCGGCAGCGCCTCGTCGAAATGCATGAATTGTGGTGTGGCGATGAAGGACATGAAAAAACCCGGCATCGCTAAAAACGAGGCCGGGTCACATGCATGTCGCGTGTCGTCGGACGGGTCTTTAGCTGGATTTATAAAGCGCCCGCAAGCTGTAGCAAATCGGCGCGTGAAGAATTGATTATGCCAAAAGCTGCTTCACCGGGTTGTAAATCGCGAGCAGACCGAGCACGAGGAAGATCACCGCAGAGATCATGTGCACGGTGCGGATCGGCACCTTCTTGACGATCTTGTCGCCAAGCCACACGACGGGCGCATTGGCCAGCATCATGCCGATGGTCGTTCCTGCCACCACCCAGACATACGAGCCAACATACTTGGCGGCCAGCATGACAGTGGCGATCTGGGTCTTGTCGCCCATCTCTGCCAAGAAGAAAGCAATCACCGTCGTGCCGAAGACACCCCACTTGGAATGGCTGCTCACCTCGTCTTCGTCCAGTTTGTCCGGAATCAGCATCCAGACGGCCATGGCGATGAACGAAATGCCCAGAATCCACTGCAGGGCATTCTGGCCGAGATAACTGGTAATCCAAGCGCCCACAGCCCCTGCAAGTGCATGGTTGACGATGGTGGCGACGAAGATTCCGAGCACGATCGGCAGCGGCTTGCGAAAGCGCGCAGCGAGCACGAGCGAGAGGAGCTGGGTCTTGTCCCCCATCTCGGCGAGCGCGACGACGGAGGTGGAGATCAGAAAGGCTTCCATGGCGTGGGTGTATCGGCCGGAGACACCTGTACAAAACACATTGACCACGCACCGGCTCCGGCCCAAATGTTGTTGGATCGGTACGTAGTCAATGGTCTCGTCCAGCCAAGGGGTGAATGCTTCACCCCAGCCTCATGCACCATAGGCCGTGAGGGCCCAAGTCTGTTGATGCATGCCTTTTTGCGAATGCGCAAAAACGAACTACTCCCCAAAGACACCGCAATTGTATCGTGATGCCCAGCAACACGGCGTTTTTCAAGGTCAAAGCACTGCCCGCCTATCAAACCCGTCGTTTTCTAGACAGATACCCCTAAAAAGACGCGCTTCCCCGGGTAATTCCCCATCCAAAGTGTTGCAGCCACGCCAACACGTGCTTTTTTCCTTGGAGTGATGCTTGATAATAGTTTCAGCATTCTGTGTTACAGATATGCGATTGCGGTGCTAGTCGATTTCGCATCATTGAAGTCGTTATGGGTTTGTTGGCTGCGTTGGCTCATCGCTTATTCAGAAAATTTATTAGAGCCTCGTTTTATGAGCAACAAACTGTACGTGGGCAACCTGCCCTACTCCTTCCGTGATGGCGATCTGGAACAAACTTTTGGCCAATACGGCAACGTGTTGAGCGCCAAGGTCATGATGGAGCGCGACACCGGCCGCTCCAAGGGTTTCGGCTTCGTCGAAATGGGCAATGAAGTCGAGGCACAAGCCGCCATTCAAGGCGCGCACGGCCAAAGCTTCGGCGGCCGTGATCTCGTGGTCAACATCGCTCGTCCGATGGAACCACGCCCACCCCGCAGTGGTGGTGGCGGCTTCGGCGGCGACCGCGGTGGTTTCCGTGGCAATGGCGGCGGCTACGACCGCGCCTACTGATTGTCAGTGCTGATCTGGGCTACTGACAGTCCGGATCTCATCGATTTCAAAATGTCAGTGCGGGGTTGTAGGAATCTTCCGTTTTCGGATTTCCGCCTCACATGATCTTGCATTTTTTTCGAAGTTGTGGCGCATAATGGTTTGGCTGGGGTATTTTTCACGCCAAAGTTGCGGTGGTCCGTCAAATTTGTGCAAAAAGCACATGTGCGATTAGCCGACTGCGGTTTCGAGTCTCCATCACTTTTTTCTTAGTTCTTGAGGAGTCCCTTGATGGGCAACAAACTGTACGTCGGCAACCTGCCGTACTCGGTGCGCGATAGCGATCTGGAACAGGCCTTTGGCCAGTTCGGTGCCGTGACCAGCGCCAAAGTCATGATGGAACGCGACACTGGTCGCTCCAAGGGCTTTGGTTTTGTCGAAATGGCCAGCGACGCAGAAGCGCAAGCTGCCATCAACGGCATGAATGGCCAGCCTATGGGCGGCCGCAGCGTCGTCGTGAACGAAGCTCGTCCAATGGAGCCACGCCCTCCCCGTAGCGGTGGTGGCGGCTTCGGCGGTGGTGGTGGCGGCGGTTACGGCGGCGGTGGCCGCAGCGGTGGCGGCGGCTATGGTGGCGGCGGCGGTGGTGGCGGTCGTGGTGGCGAAGGCGGTTTCCGCAGCCCCTACGGCGCTGGTTCGCGCAATGGCGGCGGCGGTGGTCGCAGCGGTGGCGGCGGCTACGGCGGCGGCAACAACGGTTATTGATTTCTCGTCCCGGGCAACCGGGATGCGGGCATCAAACGAAAAGGCTCCCTCGGGGGCCTTTTTTCATGGCCGCATGCAATCGTATCGTGATGGCAGGTTCAAGCGTTGGGAGATGTCGTGCCCCGGTGCTTGCGCTCGCGGCCATGCAGGGCCTTGTCGAAAATCCAGTTGGGCAGCAGGCGCAGCAGCTTGGCGACGACGCCCATCTGCCACGGAATCACGCGATAGCTGGCACGCGCCGCGATGGCACGGAACGCACGCTCGGCGAAGGTCTCGGCGGAAATCAGAAACGGCATCGAATACCGATTCTCCCGCGTGAGCGGCGTGTCCACGTAGCCCGGCAGAATCGTCACCACCGACACGCCCTGCGTGTTCAATTCGCCACGCAGGCTTTCGCAATAGCTGATGACGGCCGCCTTGCTCGAGCAATACGCGCCGTGCCCCGGCAGGCCGCGAATCCCCGCCACGCTGGCGATGCCCACCAGCGCGCCGCTCGCACGTGCGCACATGGGCTTGATGAAGGGTTGGAAGGTCGCGGCAAGGCCGATGTTGTTGATCGCGTAGACCCGCGCCATCTGGTCGATGTCCTCGCGCTCGGCGGTGTCCACGCCCACGCTGATACCCGCGTTCGCGATCACCACATCCGGCACGCCCTGCTCCCGAATGCAGCGCTCGCCGGCGCCGACGATGCTGTCGATCTCTGCCACATCCGCTCCGTAGCAACGGCAGCGATCCTCTCCCAGCCCCTGCGAGCGCGCCCAGTCCTTCATGACATCGACGCGCCGCGCGACCAGTGCGAGCCGGAAACCCGCCTTGGCGTAGCGCAGGGCCAGCGCCTGGCCTATGCCGCTGGACGCACCGGTGATGAAAACCAGAGGTGAGGGGTTCAAGGCGGCGCTCCCGTCGTTGTGTCGGCCTCAGGGCCGGTTGTTGCTGCGTGGCGTGAGTGTCGAGGTGACCCGGCTCGGCTGCATCTTGCCTTTCACGTCGCCGCGCATGTTGAGCACCTGGCTGTAGTTGTCGAAGTCCATGGCGTCGCCGGTGAACTGGTCGGGGCCGCGCGTGAGCGTGACCGGCAGATGGGATTTCACGCGTTCCTGATTCGGCCAGACATGCAGGAATTCCCCACGGAACTGCATCGGCGGAACCGACTTGGTGCCGGTCTTCCTGAACTCCTCGCGGGTGACGACGGCGTCGCCGAAGAGCTGTACCTCGGTGCCATCCGCGTTCGAGAGCGCACGGTTTGCCGTCGCCAGCGTCACGCGGCCATCGGGGCTGATCGAGCGCATGCGGGCCTTCTGGATCTCGAGCGTATCGGTGTCCATGAAGTGCTTGAGCGTCTCGCCCTGAATCTCGCTTTGCAGGCGTCCCGTGGCGTCGAAGGTCTTGATTGAGAAGTCGCGCATGTAGTAATCGGGCTCGTGCGAGATCTCGCGCTGCTGCGGCTGCTCGATGGGCTTGGGTGCGTTGCGCACCAGCCACCAGGTGCCGAGGGCGAGCAGGCCCATCAGCAGTATGGGCAGATAGATGGAGAAGATCTCCCAGACGCGGCGCAGGCGCTCGTTGAGGGTCATGCGTATTCCGCCAGCAGTTGCGCGTACTTGCCGCTGGCCACCAGCAGCAGGTCGCAGAGTTCACGCGCCGCGCCATGTCCGGCCGCCGCTTTGGTGATGTAGTGCGCGTTGGCCTTGACGTCGATCTGCGCGTTCAGCGGCGCGCAGGCGAAGGCCGAGCGGCGCATCACCGGCAGATCGGGCCAGTCGTCGCCCATGGCGGCGGCCTGGCTCCAGTTCAGCCTCAACTCGGCCAGAATCGCTTCGGCGGCCGGGCGCTTGTCTTCTGTGCCGAAACGCGCGTGCACCACACCCAGCGCCTTCAGCCGCAGTCGCAGCGCGGGAGAGTCACGCCCGGTGACCACAGCGGGCGTGATGCCGGCCTTCTGCAACAACTTGAGGCCGTGGCCGTCCAGCGTGTTGAAGCGCTTGATCGTCTCACCCTGCTCCGAGAAATACAGCCCGCCATCGGTCAGCACGCCGTCCACGTCGAAGAACACCACGCGCACGGGTTGCGCTCTGAGCAGCAATTCGGGGTCGATCTGCAGCGTGGGTTGCACTGGCTTGGCCACCGCGTCTTGTGATTGGTTCATCAAATGACCTTTGCGCGCATCAGATCGCCGATATGCACCATGCCGAGCAACTGGTTCTGCTCGTCGGTGACCAGCACGCTGGTGATCGAATGCTGCTCCATCAGCGCAGCCGCGTCTGCAGCCAGCGCCTGCGGACGAATCGTGTGCGGCTTGGTGTGCATGACCTCGCCCGCCTTCGCGCCCAGCAGTTCACCGCCGGACTCGATGCGGCGGCGCAGATCGCCGTCGGTGAAGATGCCCAGCAGGTGGCCCTCCGCATCGACCACGGTGGAGGCACCCAGCGACTTGGCGCTCATCTCGCGCATCAGCTCGCTGAACGAGGCCTCGGCCGACACGCGCGGCAGCTCGTCGCCCGAGCGCATGACATCGCGCACCAGCGTGAGCAACTTGCGACCCAGCGCGCCGCCGGGGTGCGAGCGCGCGAAGTCTTCGGCGCGAAAACCGCGCGCATCGAGCAGCGCCACGGCCAGCGCATCCCCAAGCGCCATCTGCGCCGTGGTGCTGGTGGTGGGGGCCAGATTCAGCGGGCAGGCCTCGCGCTCGACGCCGGAATCGAGCACGACGTCGGCATATTTGGCAAGCGACGATTCGAGCCCGCCGGTCATCGCGATCAGCGGCACCCCCTGGCGCTTCAGCACCGGCAACAGCACGGTGAGTTCGTTGGCCTCGCCGCTGTTGGAAATGCCCAGCACCAGGTCACCCTGGGTGACCATGCCAAGGTCGCCGTGGCTAGCCTCGGCCGGGTGCACGAAGAATGCCGGTGTGCCGGTGGATGCCAGCGTCGCGGCGATCTTGCGGCCCACGTGGCCGCTCTTGCCCATGCCCATGACCACGACGCGACCTGGCGTGGCAAGAATGCGGGAAACCGCATTGACGAATGACTCTCCCACACGGTCGGAGAGAGCCACAAGCGCGTGGGCCTCATCCCGCAGCGCCTCACGCGCCAGATGCAGGGCACGGTCCGAGTCGAACGAGCGAGTGGAAGTTGGTAAAGAGGTAGACATTCGGGAATTTTATAGGGCGCACCCGCCCTTCGCTCGTTTAGCATCAGTCATGTCCTCATTGGCCCTCACCCTGCTCTATCTGCTTGCCGCCGTGCTGGCCGTCGTCGTCTGCCGCACGCTCAAGCAACCACCGATGCTGGGCTATCTGGCGGCGGGCGTGCTGATCGGACCACATGCGCTCGCACTGGCCAGCAATTCCGAGGGCGTGCGCCATCTGGGCGAGTTCGGCGTGGTGTTTCTGATGTTCGCCATCGGCCTCGAATTCAGCCTGCCCAAACTGCGTGCAATGCGCAAGTTCGTGTTCGGTCTCGGCCTCATGCAGGTGGTCGTGACCATGCTGCTGTCATTCATCGGGCTGATGCTGCTGTCGCGCTACGTGGGCCGCGTCTGGGACATGAGCTGGCAGACCGCCGTGGCGCTTTCGGGCACGCTGGTGATGAGCAGCACCGCCATCGTCGTGAAGATGATGGCCGAGCGCGCGGAACTCGAATCCGAGCATGGCCGCCGCGTCATGGGCATTCTGCTGTTCCAGGATCTGGCCGTTGTGCCGCTCTTGATCCTGATTCCCGCTCTCGGCGCCGCGCCCGACAAGCTGATCTGGGCGCTGCCGCTCGAAATGCTCAAGGCCGCCGCGCTGATCACTATCTTGCTGACCGGCGGCCAGCGACTGATGCGCTGGTGGTTCAACCTCGTCGCGCGCAGGCACAGCGAGGAGCTGTTCATGCTCAACCTGCTGCTGTTCGCGCTCGGCCTTGCGTGGCTGACCGAGATGGCCGGACTGTCGCTCGCGCTCGGCGCGTTCATCGCGGGCGTGCTCGTCTCCGAGACCGAATACAAACACCAGGTGGAGACCGACATCCGCCCGTTTCACGACGTGCTGCTGGGCCTGTTCTTCATCACCATCGGCATGCAGCTCGATTGGCACATCCTGCTCGAACGCTGGGCGCTGGTGCTGCTGATGGTGACCGTGCCGATGCTGCTCAAGGCGCTGGTGATCTTCGCGATCTCGCGCTTCATGGGCGGTGCGGCGGGGGTGTCGCTGCGCACCGGCATCTATCTGGCGCAGGCGGGCGAATTCGGCTTCGTGCTGCTCACGCTGACCTCGGCACAGGGGCTGATCCAGCCCGCGCTGATGAACCCGATTCTCGCGGCGATGGTGGTGTCCATGCTGATCACGCCGCTGCTCATCCAGTACAGTAACCGCATCGTCATGCGCCTGGCTTCGAGCGACTGGATGATGCAGTCGCTGCAGATGACGCAGATCGCGCGTCAGGCCATCAACACCGACCATCACGTCGTCATCTGCGGCTATGGCCGCTCGGGCCAGAACCTCGCGCGACTGCTCCAGATCGAGCACATCCCCTACCTCGCGCTCGACCTCGACCCCGACCGGGTGCATCAGGCGGCGGCCGGCGGCGAATCGGTGGTCTACGGCGACGCCACCCGCCTGCAGGCGCTGATGGCTGCAGGCCTTGGCCGTGCGAGCGCGGTGGTCGTCACCCATCTGGACACGCACGCCACACTCAAGACGCTTGCCAACATCAAGAAGCACGCACCCAATGTGCCGGTGATCGTGCGCACGGTGGATGACGCCAACCTCGACAAGCTACAGCTCGCGGGCGCAAGCGAGGTCGTGCCCGAGGCCATCGAAGGCTCGCTGATGCTGGCCAGCCACGCGCTTGCGCTGGTCGGCGTGCCCATGCGCCGCGTGATCCGCCTCGTACGCGAGCAGCGCGAGGGCCGCTACCAGCTGCTGCGCGACTACTTCCACGGCGCGGACGACGACACGCCTGCCGAGCTCGATCAGGAGCGCCTGAAATCCTTCACCCTGCCCTCGGGCGCAGCCGCCCTCGGCCGCGCGCTGCACGAGCTGGCGCTCGGCACACGCGAGGTCCAGTTCGTCGCCGTGCGCCGCGCCAATGGCTCGGTGAGTGCCGATGTGGCCGACCCGTCACTGCTAGCCGAAGGCGATACACTCGTGCTGCGCGGCCTGCCCAAGGCGCTGGCCCTTACCGAAGACCTGCTGCTGCGCGGCAAGTGACTTCCGTCCACCTCCAACACACACCCCCACCCACCATGCAGCATCCATTGAGCGTCAACGAATACCTGCGCCAGCACATGCGCACCGTGCCCGATTGGCCCGCACCCGGCGTGCAGTTCCGCGACATCACACCGCTGCTGCAGGACCCCAAGGTGTTCCGCGTGCTCATCGACGCCTTCGTGCACCGCTACATGGACAAGGACCTGCGCCCGGATGTAGTCGCAGGGCTCGATGCGCGCGGCTTCATCATCGGTGCGGTGATCGCGTATGAGCTCAACGTCGGCTTCGTGCCGATCCGCAAGAAGGGCAAGCTTCCCTTCACCACCGTCGAGGAAACCTACGAGCTCGAATACGGCAGCGCCACCGTCGAGCTGCATGCCGACGCCGTCAAGCCCGGCGACCGCGTGCTGCTGATCGACGACCTGATCGCGACCGGCGGCACGATGATGGCTGGCAAGAATCTGCTGGAGCGTCTGGGCGCCACCGTGACCGAGGGCGCGGTCATCGTCGACCTGCCGGAGCTCGGCGGCTCCAAGCGCCTGCGCGATGCGGGTCTGTCGATCTTCAATCTGGTGGATTTCGAGGGTCACTGATCGGCCCGGGCTTTCTGTGAAGGCACAAAGAAAAACGCCGACTTCATCGTCGGCGTTTTGCTTTCAGTTCAGGTCACAAGCACCGTCAGTGCAGATCGCCGTATTGGGTCGCGCTCAAATCCGAGCTGGCCGAATCCGCTGGCATTTCCGTATCCGCAAAGCCCGATGCCACTGAAGGCTGCAGCAGTGGCGAACGTGACATCGGCCCGCTGCGCACGGTCGTGCCCGGACGCTCGGCAGCCGACACGGGACGCACTGCCCCGTTGGCAGAACCCGTGCTACTGAGCGCGCGCTTGAAGGCCGCGACTTCATCGTCCTCGATGGGATCAAAATTCCCGAGGCCACTGGCGCCATTGATTCCGTTCGCTCCGTTGCGAGCAGCAACCGGGCTCGACCTGTTCGCGGACAGCGGCGCATGCGCGCTGTCCAGCAACGGGCTTCTGGAACTGTCGAGTGGAGCACGCAGACTGTTGAGCGGCGCCATGCCCGAATTGCCACGCAAAGGAGCGGGAGCGGATGCACGCGATTCATACGAGCCCACCGGCATGATGGGCGCGCGAATCGTGTTGGGCGTCGCCGAAGTGGTGGCCGGGGTCGCTTCCTTGTCCGCCGCGCGGCGCATGCGCAAACCAACCGCCGTACTGTCGTGCATGCGCCAATACACGGCAGTCACCAGAATCTCGAAGCGCGCCTTGGCGCTCTGGGTGATCAGGCTTTCAATTTCACCCAAGCGGGCCGTGCTGGCACCGTATTCACGCGCCAGATCGATCATGACAACGAACTGCTGACCGTTCTGATCCAGCGACAACACCTTGAACTTGTAGCCTGCCGACAACACACCGGCGCGCACCATGGCATCGCGAACCACCATGTAAAGAGCCTCGCGACGTTCCATGCGAACGTTCTTGCGAGCCAATTGTTCTGCTTGCTCCGCCAGTTTGGGCGCGCGTGCCTGCGCTTGAGCCGCTGCACTGGATGTCCCTGCAGACGTGCCAGACTGCGCCTTGCGCGGCACAGTGCCCCCAGAGGAGCTTCGTGAAAACCAACTGAAAAAAGACATGGCGCACCTGAAATGAAGCGCTTTGAAAAATGCGCAAATAAGTGTACAGCGCTACCCTAGAGCGCATGCTACTGGTCAGCCAAGAAGTTCGCCAGTCTTTTTTTGATGTGAGTTAAATCAAATATCAATCGATCACGTGGAGGCCACACGGCGTTTGCGATTGCCTAACCGTTTGGAAAGTACCGCCCCCACCGCCATCACCAGATGCAGTGCCACCGCGGGCTGGCGATTGGACAACTCTGTGAACCGCATCGCAGGCAGGCTCCACAGCTTGCAGGGCGATCCCGCCTGCACCGTGGCCGAACGAGGCAGGTGCGAGAAGAACGCGCCCTCACCCACCACCGAACCGGGGCCGACGATGGCAAGACGCAGCCGTTGCTTTTCATCCTCGAAGTGCACACTCAGCGTGCCGCTCTCGAGCAGATACAGCGTGCGATCGTTTGTGCCCTGTGCGAACAACACCTGCCCCGCAGGCAGCGACACCGGCAACAGATAAGGTGCCAGCAGATCCCATTGCTCCGCATTGAGCACATTGTTCAGGCTGTCATCCGCATTGGCCTGACTGATGGCCTGCACCAATCCATGCAGATCCACCTTGCCATCTGTTCTTGTGACTATTGTATTCATGGCATGGAAGCTAATTTGATTGTAAAAATCGCACAAGCGTGCAAGCGCCCGGAAAGGTCTCCATCACTGTGCGCAGCACGCGAAATCGCGCGAACTATGAAACGTTTGCCCACAATTTAATCAGTTCTTGCGGATTACTCAAGCATCGCATGATTTGAGGCGCTTGCGCGGGCAAGGTTCACTGTGCTTCAGTCCAAGGCAATTTTGCGAGTGCGGATGAGTCTGCTCAGCACCGCTGTCTCGGCTTCGATGGTCTTCGTGAACGCGGCACTGTCCTGTGCGATGGTCTCCACACCCAGATCGGCAAAACGCTGCTTCACCTCGGGCCGCTGCATCGCCCGGGCCACTTCGTCAGCCATGCGCTTCATGATGGCGGGTGGCGTCTTGGCCGGTGCGAACAGGCCGAACCAATTGCCGAGCTCCATGCCCTGGATGCCCGCCTCGGTGAGCGTGGGCGCATCGGGGAAGAACGGCGAGCGCTTGGTACCCGTCACGGCGAGCAGTCTGGCGCGGCCTTCGCGGATGTGCTGAAAACCGGTGGCCGGATCGAAGTAGTAGTCGATCTGACTGGCCAGAATGTCCTGCAGCGCCGGGGCCGCGCCCTTGTATGGCACATGCACCACATCCACGTTGGCCTGCTGCTTGAACAGCTCGCCCACCAGATGCATCTGCGTGCCCGCCCCGCCCGAGCCATAGCTCAGCATGCCGGGCTTCGCCTTGGCCATGGCCACCAGATCGGCGGCATTCGATGCGGAGAGCCCCTTTCGGGTCACCAGATAGAGCTGTGCATAACCGAGGCTCACCACCGGACGCAGGTCGCGTTCGGGATTGAGCGCCGGTTTGAAGAGCGAGGGATTCGCAGTCTGTACCGAGATCGGCGCGACCATGAAGGTGTAGCCATCGGCCGCCGCATGGATGGTCTCGCTGGCGGCGATGTTGCCGCTCGCGCCTGGCTTGTTGTCCACCACGATGGGCTGGCCCAGCGCCTTCTGCAGAGGCAAGGCGACGACGCGCGCCATGACGTCGGTCGTGCCACCGGCCGGAAAGCCGACGACGAAGCGGATCGGCTTGACCGGCCAGTGATCTTCAGCCTGCGCCACGCCCGCGAGCGCCGCGACCAGCAGACCGGCCATGGCCGTTGCACACAGGAGTCGACGACGCGAGCCTTGATGTTGATGAGTTGATGCGATGGTCATGTCTTGTCCCCTCTCGTTGATTGTTTGAGCGATGGCGGTGGCGGATCGCTCAGGCCGCCGAAAAGATCCAGCCGGACATGGGCGCGCTGCGGATCAGGCGCGTCTCCTGCGCCACGATCAGGTGCTCGGACGCGGCCAGATAGGCAGGGAAACCCGGGTGCGCGTCGCGCTGCTGGCTGCGGCGTTCGTAGTCCGCCAGATCGGTGTAGGCCCACAGATGTACGAACTGATTGAGCGGCCCGACCTGACTGATGTAGAAGCCCAGCGGATGCGCTAGCGTCTGCATGAGAATCGGTAGGGCGAGACGGTTGAACACCTCCAGAAACTCGCCCATGCGGCGCAGACGGATGGTGTAGATGCGGTGATCGACCAGTGGTCGCTGCAGGGTGTCAGGCGACATGGCGCGCGGCCTCCGTTGCGCTGCTGAATTCCGGATGCGCGAGCGCCCCCGCGATGACATGGGCCGTGAGCCAGCCGAAGGTCATCGCCGGGCCCAGCGTGATGCCCGCGCCGGGGTAGTTGCCACCCATCACGCTGGCCCGGTCGTTGCCCACCGCGTAGAGGCCGGAGATCACGGAACCGTCCACGCGTTGCACCTCGCCCGCCGCCGTGGTGCGCAGGCCATCGAAGGTGCCGAGGTCGCCCATCAGCACCTTCACCGCGTAGTAGGGGCCTTTGCCCACGGGCGCAACACAGGGGTTGGGCCGATGCGCGGGATCGGCCAGATAGCGGTTGAAGGCCGTGGTGCCCCGGCCGAACTGCGCATCCACGCCATGGCTTGCCGTGTCGTTGTACTCGTGCACCGTGGCTTCTAGCCCCACCGCATCGATACCCGTGGCCCGCGCCAAATCGGCCAGCGTGCGGCCCTTGAAAAGATAGCCCTTGCGGATCAGCCCGCCCAACGGCATGGGCGCGGGCTTGGCGTAGCCAAGACCGTACGTGGAAATCGTGGACTGGTCGCAGATGAGCCACATCGCCGTCTCCTGCTGGCCCGCGCAAGCCTCGATCATGGCTGCGCCCACGTCGTGGTACGAATTGGACTCGTTGGTAAAGCGCCTGCCGTTCCTGAGCACGCCGATGATGCCGGGCTTGTAGCGGTCGAGCAGGTGCGGGAACACTCCCACTCGGCCGCCGGACAGCGGCACAAGCGAGACCGGCATCCACGCGGCCGCGCCCGTGCCGTCAAAGCGCATGTCAGCATGCCCACCCACCGCCTCTGCCAGACGCAATCCGTCTCCGGTATTGCCTTCAGGCACGGGCGAGAGATGCTCTCCGCCGCGCTGCAGATGCGGGTAGCGCGCTGCGATGCGCGCCAGATCCTGCGCATAGCCGCCGCAGGCGAGCACCACGCCGCGCCGCGCCGTGATGCGCTGCTCGTGCCCCTGCAACTGCACGCGCGCACCGTTCACGCGACCATCGGCCAGCAGCAGTTCACGCGCATCCGCGTTGGTGTGGATGGGAATGCCCAGATCAAAACAGCTCTTGGCCAGCCGCGCGGCCAGTGCATTGCCGCTGGTCACCTGCACGCCGCGCCGGTAACGCAGCAAATCGAGCAGATGCCCGCCAAGCCGCCGCGCCACATAGGCCGCCGACACGAGCGACTTGGTTGCGCGAAAGAAGTGCTTCAGATCGGCGTTCGATGAATTGAACATCATGCCGACGAAGGTGATGGTTTCCAGCGGCGGACGCAGCCGCGCGAGGTCCGCGCCCAGCAGGCTGGAATCAAAAGGTGCAGCCAGAATCGAGCGACCCACCTGTGCCCCGCCAGGAGCATCCGGGTGATAGTCCGGATAGAGCGTGGGCAGGAACTGGACAGCCGTTTCGCGCTCGAACCATTCCACCATGCGCGGAGCGTTGTCTAGAAAAGCCTCGACGCTCGCCTCGTCATAATAGTCTCCCGTCTGATGCCGCATGTAGGTGCGCATGGCCGGGCGGTCATCGGGCACCTGCGCGTGCCTGCTGCCGGGAATCCACAGCACGCCACCGGAGAACGCAGTGGTGCCGCCGAAAACCGGTTCTTTCTCGATCACGACCACGTCGAGGCCGAGCTTTCTGGCCGTGATGGCCGTCGCGAGGCCACCAGCGCCCGAGCCGATGACCAGCAGGTCGCAGATCAGATCTTGCGGCAGGGATGTAGATGTGGGGCTGCTCATTCGCCTGCTCCCTGCGAGCGCGCGCTGTCGTTGAAGCCGGGACGCGGCACCAGGTCCATCCACATGCAGCCAAGGCCGCCATCGACCAGCAACTCGGCGCCGTTGACATAGGCCGCCCGTTCACTGGCCAGAAAGAGCACCGGCTCGGCAATGTCCACCGGCTCGCCGATGCGGCGGCTGGCAGTGGCGGCAGCGCGGCGCGCCTCGAAACCAGGTGCTTCGTAAAACCTGGCCGACAGCGCCGTGCGGACCATGCCCGGACACACCACATTGCTGCGCACACCGCGTGGACCCCACTCTGCCGCCATCTGCCGCGACATCAGCAGCACCCCGGCCTTGCTGGCGCTGTAAGCACCACTGCCGGTCTGCGGATGCAGCGCCGAGATGGACGCCACGTGCACAATGCTGCCGCCGCCCGCTTCGAGCATCTGCTGGCCAAAGGCGCGCGAGCACAGCAGGTAGCCGGTCAGGTTCACGGCCAGCACCGCATTCCATTCGGCGATGGAGACCGACTCCAGCTCGCCAGCGCGCAGCAGGCCCGCGTTGTTGACCAGCGTGCTCACGGGGCCCAGTTGCGACCGCACCAAATCGGCGGTGGCCCGCACGGCGTGCTCGTCGGCGATGTCGCACTCCACTGCGAGCGTGCGCGCGCCTTGCTCGGTCAGCGCGTCCGCCATGTGGCGGGCGGCGGGCAGATCGCGGTCCAGCAGCGCCACCTGCGCGCCCTGCCCGGCCAGCGCCCGCGCAATGGCGGCACCGATGCCGCTGCCCGCGCCGCTGACCACGCACACGCGGCCCGCAAGTCCAAGCCAGTCACTCCGTTGATCGGACGATTCGCTCTTCAGCGAGAAATCCGTTTTCTCGTTCATCTCTCTTGCCTCCTTCATTCCAGCCTTGAAGGATCGCCGCGCGCCTTGATTCATTCAAACGACAAAAGCGGCCATGAACCGGACAATTCCTGCGGAGACATCAAACAAACCCAGATGAAGAAGAATGAAGAAGACACCCGGCACCGTGCGCAGCTTTGCGCTCTACGGCAACAGCGACACCGCGCCCGCCTGGGCCGAGCTGGTGCATCTGGAAGACATTCCCGAGCGCTCCAGCCGCTTCGACTGGGAGATTGATCTGCACTTTCACGAGGGCCTGCTGCAGCTGCTCTACCTCACCGCTGGCGGCGAGAGTGAGGCCTTCATCGACGGCACTCGCTGGGTGCTGCGCCCGCCCTGCCTCATTCTGGTTCCGGCACGCGCTGTGCACGGCTTCAGTTTTCACCCCCAAACCGATGGCCCGGTGATCACGGCCGCGCAGAAGCCGCTCGAATCACTGGCAGCGCTCACCGCCCCCGGTCTGCTCGACCACCTGCGGCGTCCCGTGGTGCTGGAGGTGGCGCCCGACAGTCGCCATGCGCGCGAACTGCAGCCGCTGTTCGAGGCCATTCAGCACGAATCACAATGGCATGCCGACGGCGGCATGGCGGCAGGCATGGCACTGCTTACGGCCTTGCTGGTGCAGGTTGCGCGCGTGGCAGCCACCGCGCCTGCCACGGCGCAGAGCTTGCGCACACGCAAAGCCCTGCAGATCGCGCGCTTTCGCTCGTTGCTCGACGAGCACGTTCGTCGCCGCGAGAGCGTGAGCCACTATGCGCAGGCACTGGGCATCACGCCGGGCCAGCTCTCCCGGCTCACGCGCGAGGTGCTGGGCATATCGGCGCAGGACGTAATCAACGCCCGTGTGGTGCACGAGGCACAGCGCGAGCTCGTCTATTCATCGCTGGCCATCAAGCAGATCGCCGCCGAACTGGGTTTCGAGGATGAGGCCTACTTCGGTCGTTTCTTCAAGACGCACACGGGGCACCGACCCACGGAATTCCGCACGCTGGCACGGCAGCAGCTGGCGTAACGGCAATCGCTCGCGATCAAGCGCGCGTCGCAGCCATCCAGCCCAGCCCCGCACGCGTGCCACCCACCTCCGCCCCACGCACGGGCCGGTATTCGCAGCCGATCCAGCCGTCAAAACCCAGCTCGTCGATCAGCGCGAAGAGGTACGGGTAGTTGATCTCCCCCACATCGGGCTCGTGCCGCTCGGGCACGCCCGCGATCTGCAGGTGGCCGACGCGGCCCGTTGGCAGATAGCGGCGAATTTTGGTCGCCAGATCACCCTCGACGATCTGGCAGTGGTACAGGTCCATCTGCACCTTCACGTTCGGCTCGCCAATCTCGGCGACCAACGCGTGCGCATCGTCCTGGCGCGAGAGGAAATAGCCCGGCATGTCGCGGCCATTGATCGGCTCGATCAGGATGGCGATGCCGTGCTCGCCCGCAATCTTTGCGGCGTAACGGATGTTGTTCACGTAGACGCGATGCGCCTCTGCCCGCTCCACGCCGCTTGGCACCAGCCCCGCCATCACATGGATGCGCGGACAGGCCAGCGCTCGCGCATAACTCACCGCACGCGCGATGCCTTCGCGAAACTCCGCTTCGCGACCCGGCAGGCAGGCCGTGCCGCGCTCGCCTGCGTCCCAGTCGCCGGGCGGGGCGTTGAAGAGCACCTGAGTGAGTCCGTTTTGCTTGAGCTGCTCGGCCAGTTGCTCGGGCGCGAAGGCGTAAGGGAACAGAAACTCCACGCCTTGGAAGCCATCGGCTGCGGCAGCAGCAAAGCGGTCAAGAAAATCCAGCTCGTTGTAGAGCATGGACAGATTGGCGGCAAAACGCGGCATCGCGTCGTCTCCTGATAGGGTTGTAGGCGGCGGGCCGCTGGCTCACTTGCCGATGCAGAACGACGAGAAAATCACGCCGAGCAGATCATCCGATGTGAACTCGCCCGTGATGGTATTGAGCGCGTTCTGCGACAGGCGCAATTCCTCGGCCAGCAGATCGAGCGCCGGGTTGCTCGCGTGGATCTGCGCGGCCGATTCCATCAGATGCGCATCCACCTCGCGCAGCGCGGCGATGTGGCGTGCACGCGCGATGTAGATGCCCTCGGGCGCCGATTGCCAGCCCGCGATCTCCAGCAGCTTGCGGCGCAGTTGCTCCAGCCCATCGCCCGTGCGCGCGGAGAGCTGCACCTGCGCCATGCGCCCGGCCTGCAGTTCGTCGGGCGCTGCCACGCTGGCCGCATCCGTCTTGTTCCACACATCGATCACCGGCACCTTCTCGTGCAACTGATCCGCCAGCTCTGTGGCAATCTGCGCATCCGCCGCCGCATAGTCCGCATCTTTCACGCGCGTCAAATCGTGCAGGAACAGCACCGCGTCGGCCGCCTTGATTTCTTCCCACGCGCGCGCGATGCCGATCTTCTCGACCTCGTCATCGCTCTCACGCAAACCGGCCGTGTCGATCACATGCAGCGGCACGCCTTCGATCTGAATGGTCTGCTGCACCTTGTCGCGCGTCGTGCCCGCAATTGGCGTGACGATGGCGAGCTCCGCGCCGGCCAGCGCGTTGAGCAGCGAACTCTTGCCCGCGTTCGGCTGCCCGGCGATCACCACCTTGATGCCCTCGCGCAGCAACGCGCCCTGCTGCGCGCGCTGCATCACTGCGCCAAGCTGCGTCTGCAAACGCTCCAGCTGCCCGGCCGCATCGGCCTTTTTCAGAAAATCGATCTCCTCTTCGGGAAAATCCAGCGTCGCCTCGACCAGCATGCGCAGATGGATCAGCGCATCGCGCAGCGTATGAATTTCTTTGGAGAACGCGCCCGAGAGCGAGCGCCCCGCGCTGCGCGCCGCCGCTTCGGTGCTCGCGTCGATCAGGTCGGCAATCGCCTCGGCCTGCGCCAGATCGATCTTGTTGTTGAAGAATGCACGCTGCGTGAATTCACCCGGCTCGGCCAGACGCAGCTGCGGCAGCGCCTCACGCGCGAGTTCCATGCAGCGCGCCACCAGCAGTTGCAGTACCACCGGACCGCCGTGCGCCTGCAGCTCCAGCACATCCTCGCCGGTGTAGCTGTGCGGTCCGGGAAAAAACAGCGCGAGCCCGCGATCGATGGCCTGGCCCGCCGCATCCGGAAACGGCAGATAGTGCGCCTCGCGCGGATTCAGCTTGCGCCCCAGCAGCCGTTCGACAAACCCGGCCAGCCCCTTGCCCGACACCCGCACAATCCCCACGGCCCCGCGTCCAGGAGCGGTGGCGATGGCAACGATGGGGTCGGCGTGGCGAGGAAGCATGGTGAGAGTCTGAATTCAAAGGGACGCAAGTGCTGGCTACGATCATAGCCAGCCCATGAAAAATGTCTGATGTCAAGTCCTCACTGTGGACCGGCATCGGACCAAAACCCCATACGCCGCAGGCAGTTAGACCTGGAGCGGGTTACTCTTCGGCGGTTGGCCTTCGTGAGCTAGGTGCCACATGGGTGCATGGCGGTGGCAAACACCGTCATGCTCGGGAGGGGATTTCCCCCTCCTTTGGGCAGCCCAAGTCAGGCAGCGATCAATCCTTCTGCGGCAGTTTTCGCCGCCTGCGACACGCTTTCGCGAAGCCGCACAGAGGCAGCGGCATCTGAGGCCGAACGGCTCACCTTGGCGGCAGCCTGCGACGGCCAGTCCGTCGAACCGGCCAGAATGACCCCAGGCTTATCGCCGAACTCCTTGGCGAGCCGCTGCCGGATCGACTCAGGAACAAAGCCAGCGCCGGGCAGCGCATACGCCAGGTACTCCACGAAGTACGGGTGCTTGTGCCAGCGCCCGCCGTCAACGGCGCGCTCCATCGAACGCTCGAAGTGGGACAGCAGAACAGCCAGCGCACCTTGCCGCTGAGTTCCCGGGTCGGGCGAGCGCATCCAGTCGTACCCGGTGCGCTTGACCTGCTCGCGCTCCTTGTACGGCATGGGCACGAAGCCCAGCGTCGCCTGCGCTTCCTCGAAGAGCTGGTGCCGTTCGCTGTGCGCCTTGATGTCAGCTGGCAGCCTCCCATCAAAGGTGAAGGAGCAGAAGCGGCAGTGGTGCGCACCGCCGTCCATGTCCACGTGGCTGGCCACTTGCGCTTCGTAGCGCTTATCCAGTTCGTGGAAGTGGCGCACTCCATACTCGGCCGCGGCAATGGCATTGAGCCGTTGCATATGCGTCAGGTCGGGGAGTGTGGCTTTGGCCGCCTTGGCGGCCTTCTTGAGGCGGGCCAGATCGGCCCATGTGATGGTGTTCATCTTCATTGGTTTCTCAATCGAAGACTCCTAGGGTCCGCTCAGTAGGAATCCGACCAAGATTCCAATGGAAATCGCCATTGGTAGTGAGTGAACTTTGCCATTGCGGACGGCCAGCACCTACCCGTGCATGGCGCCATCTTAGCAAGTTTCAGGCTGGCGTGTGCGCCGGCAGGCTCTTCTGCGCTTTGCGCTTGGCATCCACCCGCCTAAAGCCCCGGTCCCCCGCCATGAACGCCTCCAGCATGTGCGGGATCAGCGTGGCCGCATCGACCGCATCGCCGTAGGTCTGTGCGTGCAGCACGGCATAGCGATCCAGTTCGGCCTTCAGACTGGTCGGGCAAGAGAACGTGAGCTTCGTGGCCTCGGTCTTGGGCAGCGGCCCCAACCGCAGCTTCTTGGTGGTGTTCATTTCGCGGCTCCCCGGTTGAAGAACAAGGGGTGGTACGGCCGCAGCACGAGGTCGCGGTTGACGATGATGCGCACCGGCAGGCCCGGCCGCTCCGTCAGCGTCGGCTGGATGTTCATGTTGCGCCGGGTCATCTCCTGGCCCACCTGGTTCACGCTGTCCTGCAGGCTGTCGCGCCCGGCGATGATGACGCGGTTGCCGTCCTGCCGGTTCTGGGGCGCGGCCAGCTCGGCGCCTACGCCCAACAACGTGGTCAGCGCCGCGCCGGCAAACACGCGGTCCCAATGCCAATCGACGCCATCCTCCAGGCCGGAGTAACCGGCCGGGTCAGTGCCTGCAAGGTTGTCGAGCTTCAGCGAAGACGTGTCCGGCAGGATGATGCGGTTCCACACCACCTGCACGCGGCTCTGCCCGTAGCTCACCTGGCTGTTGTACTTGCCCAGGATGCGCGAGCCCTGCGGGATCAGCAGGAACTTGCCCATGGCCGTGTCGTAGACCGGCTCCGTCACCGTGGCGATCACGTCGCCCGGCAAGTCCGACTTGATACCCGTCACCAGCGCAGCCGCGATCACCGTTCCGGCCATGACCTGATACGGCGAGGACGGCATTTGCAGATTCCCGGAATTGCGCGTTTCCGTAGAACCGCCTTTCAGGAAAACCCCTTTCTGGTCTTGCCGGTTCTGCACAGCGATCGGGTCGGATGGCTGGGCTGCCGTCGAGGCTGGCCCGGCGGCGAGCGGATCGAAGTCCGCCAAGCCGGATGCCGAACCTGCGGTGGCAACTTGCGCGGTCGCTGCCGCACTGGTCTTGCCGGGCGTGCCCGAGCGGAAGAACACCGACGAAGCCGCCGCCGCATCGGCTTCCTTGCGCCGTGCATCCTCCGGGTCGTGGCCCGGTGGCGCATACGTCGGCGTCACCGGCTGCTGCGACTTCACGATGGCTGGGCCGAGATCGCCCGGCAGCGGCGGCCCCAGTTCCGGCACCTTTGCCGGCAGCTTCGAGTAGTCGGTAGGCAGTCCATCCAGTCCTTCTGACTTCGAGACGCGGTCCACGTTGTACAGCTCGGTCTGCTCGCCTGCACCGCGCCGATGCGGTTGCAATGACCAGATCGTGGCACCGAGCAGGGCGACCGACAGGCCGCCGACGAGGATGGCCAGCGTGCGCCGGTTTAGGCGCGTGACCGGGCGCGGCTGGGCGCGCAGCGCCACCGCCTCGGGCGCTTCCTTCGATGGAACAGGAATATCGGCGGATTGATCATGGCTCATGCTCAGTTCCTCCGCGTTCCGTCCGTGCGCTCGATCCGCACCACATCGCCCTTGTCCCCGCCCAGGCGCAGCTCGGCCGCGCCGAACAGCCTGTCAACGATGTAATACGGCGACCGAAAACGGTAGTTCACCAACTGCCCGTCGCCTTGCGCGCCGATGACGAACAGTGGCGGCAGCTCGCCCTGGGCGATGCCCGGCGGGAACTGGATGTAGACCTTCTCGCCGTCATCGAATGCGCGCAGCGGCTTCCACGGCGGATTGCTGCCGCTGACCGCGTAACGGAAACGGATCTTCTCCAGCGACAGGCCAGAGTCCAACGGCGCAGCAGCATTCGCGGCCTGTGCCTGGCGCTGCAAGGCCAGCATCTTGTCCTTCGGATACTCCCAGGACACCGAAGCCATCCACGTCTTCTCGGTCGAGGTCAGCTCGATCAGATAGGTGCGCCGGCTGGTGGTGATGACCAGATTGGTCTTGAGGCCCGAGCGAATCGGCTTGACCATCACATTGACGCGCAACGCATCGCCGCTACCGCTCGATGTGTCCCCGACGATCCAGCGCACGGTATCGCCAGCGGCCACTGTCACCAACTCCTCGCCCGGCTGGAGCGCGATCACGGTCACGCGGCCCACGGCCGCATAGACCTGATACAGCGCGCCATCGGTGAAGGGCCACACCTGAATCGCGTTGACGTAGCCCTCGCGCGTCGGCGCAATGCGCGCTTCAGCGTTGGCGCGGGACACGCGCACGGTTTCATCGGCGGGTTCTGCGACGGGTTTGGCATCCGGCACAGGTTTCATCTGTGCCGGTATCGGCAGTACCTGCGGCACGGCCACCACCTCCACAGGCGAAAGCGGCTCCGGCAGCGGCTGGGCCTGCACCGGTTCATCAAGCGAGATGGACGGCGGCGGCTTGCCCTGCGTGGCGCAGCCTGAGAACAACACGGTCGCGGTCAGCAGGATCATGGGCAATGCGGGTTTACGGAAAAGTGCATTCATGGTTTTACTCCTTCGTTTCCTTCCAGTTCACGGCTCCACGACAGCCCGTTAACGTAGATGCCCAGGGGGTTCTTGCGCAGCCGCTGCTCGGTGCGCGGCGTCTGCTGCACGATGGAAATCACCGCGTTCCAGCGCTCGGTGCGATCCAGCGCACCGTTCACAAAGCGGGTCTCCGTCCAGCGCACGTTGAACGACTGGTCGCTGGCGCGGGTTACGCTGGTGATCTGCACCGTCACCGACTCCTTGCCGATGCGCGCGAACGGATCGCTCACGCGGGCGTACTCGTTGAGCGCCAAGGCACCTTTGTCCGTGGTGTAGTTGTAGGCATCGAGCCAGCTCTGCCGCACGACGATGGGATCGATGGACAGCGAGCGCACCAGCCCGATGAAGCGGCCCAGGTGATAGGCCATCTGGGCATCGTTGGGCCGATATGGCGTGGCGGTCTCGCCGACCGCGCGCACCTGGCCCGCGTTGTCCACCTCCACCACGTAGGGCGTCACGATGGACTGCGCGGAACGCCAGACCAGGCCGCCCGCCATCAGCACGGCCAAGGTGAGGCAGCCCAGTGCCATGAAACGCCAGTTCCTTGCCTGCACGCGGGCCGAGCCAATGCGCTCGTCCCACACTTGGCCTACGGCTTGGTACGGAGTGGCAGGCTGCGGCGTGTCGGCGTAGCGCACCTGCGGTCGTTTGAATCGCATGGAAGTTCTCCTTATGAATCGGAATCGCGAAGGCTTGGGCCCTGACTGGAGCTGCCGCCATCGCCGCCGCGCAGCGTGTGGGCGGCGGTGGTCGCGGCATGGGTGAGCTGCTGCCTGCGATGCAGGCGCTTGGCCCAGGCCGGCTGTTCGGTGGATGGGGGCGGTGCGGCGGTTTCGCTGCTGCTGTGCGTCCCAGCAGCTGCCCCCGACGTCGATTCGGCGTCATCGGGTCGGAAGGCGGCGACGACACGCTCCTTCATCGAGCGCGCTCCGTCGGCCACCTTCTGTCCGGCGGCCTGCGCGCCGGTCTTGGCCACGTTGCCCACGCCGGCGGCGGCACCCTTGAGGCCGCCACTGGCTGAGGCGGAACCTGCCTGGTACGCCGACCGTGCGCTGCTGGCGGTCGATGCCATCGAGCGGGCACCGCCCCCGGCCATCCTGGCGGCGGCAGGTGCCATGCGCGCTCCGGCCGCTACGGCGCTACCGACGCCAGAGGCTGCGGCGCCGACCGCCACGGCGGTTCCGGCTGCACCGATGGCAGCACCGGCCATCGCGCCCGCGCCGAGCTGTGGCCCACCCGATACCAGCCCCGTCGCGATGCCTGGCCCAAAGATGCCCAGGGCCAGCAGGGACAGCGAGGCAAGCATGGAGACCAGCGCCTGGTCGATGGACGGCTCGGAGCCCGGCGGTATCCTGAATTCGGCGAACAGCCCCGAGCCGATGCCCACGATGACGGCAAGCACCAGTACCTTGATGCCTGAGGACACCACATTGCCCAGCACCTTCTCGGCCAGGAACGCCGTCTTGTTCCAGAGGGCGAACGGCACCAGCACGAAGCCCGCGAGCGTGGTCAGCTTGAACTCGATCAGCGTGACGAAGAGCTGCACCGCCAGCACGAAGAAGCTGACGATGACCACCAGCCACGCGAGGAACAGCACGACGATGGGCGCGATGTTGATGAACACCTCGGGGAAGCCCGCCATCTCCCGGATCTGGTCGAGGATGGGCGCCGCCGCGTCGATACCGGCCTTGGCCAGCCGTCCCGGCTGCAGGAAGTTGCCCATGCTCAAGGTCGAGCCGCTGGCCGTCAGGCCCAGCCCGGCAAAAGACCGGAACAGGATGCCTGCCAGGGTGTTGAAGTTGCCGATGATGTAGGCGAAGGCACCCACGTACAGCACCTTGCGGATCAGCTTGGCGATCACGTCCTCGCCCTGGCCGGTGGCATGCCCCATCGCCCAGAACAGCCCGACCAGCGTCATGTCGATGACGATCAACGTTGCGGTCAGGAACGCCACCTCGCCTTGCAGCAGGCCGAAGCCCGAGTCGATGTAGCGCGAGAAAACGTCGAGGAAGCGGTCAATGACCAAAACGTCGTTCATGGCCCGGCTCCGTCAGCGGCTGTAGAAGTTCACGGGCTGCGGTGTGTACGGCGTACCGGTGCCCACGAAGCGCCGGTTCACCTCGCGGCCACGCTCCACGGCGGCCGCCTGCCGCGCCAGCTCCAGCGAGGCCGCCCGGTCCTGGGTAATCTGCAGCCGCTGCGTCTGGATCGACTGCTTGGCCTGCAGGGCCAGCAGCTGGTTCATGGCCTGCATCGCCTGCAGCGCGCCCTCGGCCGACTGGCTCTTGCCCACGAGGTCGGCCAGCACGCCTTCGTCGTCGCTCAGGTTCTGCGAAGCCTGGGCCTGCATCTGCATGGTGGTCTGCAGGCCGTTGAGTGTGTTCTTCCAGCGCTCCTGCGCGTCGCGGAACATCTGATTGCCGCTGACGGTGGCGGCGTACTGCTCGGGATACAGGCGCTGGAACATCTGGTCCATGTTCGCCACGTCATAGGCCATGCCCTTGGCCTGTGCGATCAGCCGTTGGGTTAGCGCGAGATTGCTGCGAAGCCGGCTCACCACGCTGAAGGGCAGGCTCGCCAGGTTGCGTGCCTGGTTGATGAGCATCTGCGCCTCATTCTGGAGTTGGCGGATCTGGTTGTTGATCTGCTCCAGCGTGCGAACGGCGGTGAGCGTGTTTTGCACCAGATTGGTCGGGTCGAGCACGATGTCGCCGACGCCGAACAGCGCGTGCGCGGGCTGCGCGATGCCGAAGGCGAGCACGCAGGCGGCGGTCAGCGCGGCGAGTTTGGGGGCATGGGTTTTCATAACTGGTTCTCCTGGGAATGGCTGGGGATGGGAGCGGCACCCGGCGCAGGGCCGGGAAAATCGCGCAGCAGATCGGCCGCCCAATCGAGGCTGCGGTGGCGCAGCCATGCGGCTGCGAACGGGGTGGAAGCGGAAGGCGTGGAGGTGGTGGCGGCAGCGAGCACCGTGTCGATGTCGCGCTGGTCTTGCGGCGTGGACGCACCCGCGAAGGCCAAGGTCGCGGCGCCCAGGTCGAGGTCGAACAGGCGGTTGCCGAGACGGGATTGGTAGTAGTAGTCGCGCTTGGGCTGCGCCGTGGCGACGATCTCGATCTGTCGGCTGTTAAGGCCGAAGCCCTCGTAGATCGTGCGAATCTGCGGCTCGGTCGCCTGCGGGTTCGGCAGGAAGATGCGGCTCGCGCAGCTCTCGATGATGGCCGGCGCGATGCTCGAATCCTTGATGTCCGCCAGGCTCTGCGTGGCGAAGATGACACTGACGTTCTTCTTGCGCAGCGTCTTGAGCCACTGGCGGATGCGGGCCGCAAAGACCGGGTCATCGAGGAACAGCCACGCCTCATCGAGAATCAGCAGCGTGGGCGCACCGTCAAAGCGTTCATCGAAGCACGCAAAGAGGTAGTGCAGCACGGCCATGACGGCGGCCTTGCTGTGCATCAGCTCCTCCATCTCGAAGCCCTGCACGTCGGCCATGCCCAGGCGATCCGAATCCGCATCCAGTAGCTTGCCGTGGGCGCCGCCCAGCACGTACGGCGCGAGCGCCTGGCGCAGCGCATTCGATTGCAGCAGTACCGACAGGCCCGTCATCGTGCGCTGTTCCATCGGCGCACCGGCGAGACTGCCGAGCGCCGACCAGATAGCGGCCTTCTCTTCGGGGCCGACGGCCACGCCCTCATGCCGCAACCGGCCTTCGATCCATTCGGTCGCCCAGGTGCGGTAGCCTTCGCGGTCGATGCGTGCCAAAGGCTGGAAGGCGATCTCTCCATCCATACCCAGGTCGTAGTGCTCACCACCCAGCCCGAGAATGGTGGCGCGCATCGAGCGCCCCATGTCGAAGGCAAAGATGCGCGAGCCGCGATAGCGCCTGAACTGCATCGCCAGCGTGGCGAGCAGCACCGACTTCCCCATGCCCGTGGGGCCGGCCACCAGCGTATGACCCACGTCGCCGATGTGCGTGACCAAGCGGAACGGCGTCGCGCCTTCGGTGCGCGTGACGATCAGCGGTGGGCCGTCAAGGTGCGCGTTCTTCTCTGGCCCGGCCCAAACCGCCGAGACCGGCATCAGGTGTGCCAGGTTCAGCGTCGAGACGATGGGCTGGCGTACGTTGGCATAGGCGTGACCAGGAATCGACGACAGCCACGCATCCACGGCGTTGAGCGTTTCAGGGATCGTCACGAAGCCGCGCCCCTGGATGGCGCGCTCCACCATGCGCAGCTTCTCATCGGCCTTCGCGGGGTCGGCATCGAGCACCGTCACCGTGGTGGTGACATACCCGAAGGCCACCTGATCGCTGCCCAGTTCCTGCAAGGCTGCATCGGCATCGGCGGCCTTGTTGTTGGCGTCGGTATCGACCAGCGGGCTTTCTTGCTGGAAGATCGTTTCGCGCAGCAGCGCGATGACGTTCTTCCTTTTCGCAAACCACTGGCGGCGCAGACGGGCGAGTTCTTTTTCCGCCTCGGCTTTGTCGAGGCAGAGAAAGCGCGTACTCCAGCGATACGCAAAGCCCAGGCGGTTGAGGTCGTCCAGAATCCCCGGCCAGGTCGAAGTCGGGAAACCGCGCACCGACACCACGCGCAGGTGTTGGTCACCCAGCATCGGCGCCAGGCCGCCGACCAGTGCGGAGTCCGTCAGCAGCGCGTCGATGTGGAACGGCACTTCGGGAACGCCGACGCGGTAGCGGCGCGTCGAGACGGTCGAATGCAGGTAGGTCAACGTCTGGCTGTCATCAAGCCATGCGATCTCCGGCATCACGCCATCGAGCAGGTCGAAGATGCGATCCGTTTCAGCGACGAAGGCGTGCAGCCGTTCGCGCCAATCCACGCCTTCGGTCGGCTGGTTTTCATACAGCAGGCCCGCGGCGCGGGCGCGGGATTCCTCGGACGGCAGGTAGGCCAACGTCAGGTGATAGCCGCTCTCGAAGTGGTTGCCCGAATCCTCGAAAGCGGCGCGGCGTTCTTCATCGACCAGCCAGGACAGCGGTTCGGGGAAATCGGAGTGCGGGTAGTCGGCGGCAGACCGGCGCTCGGCTTCGATGAACAGCGCCCAGCCCGAACCCAGGCGGCGCAGCGCGTTGTTCAAGCGAGCCGACGTGGCGATCAACTCGCCTTGCGTCGCGCTGTCGAGGTCGGGGCCACGAAAGCGCGCCGTGCGCTGGAAACTGCCGTCCTTGTTCAAGACGACGCCCGGCGCCACCAGCCCGGCCCAGGGCAGCCAGTCGGCGAGCAAGGCCGGGCGCTGGCGGTATTCGGCGAGGTTCAGCATCGCGGCGTCCTCCCCTATACGTCCAGCAACGGGCGGTGCTTGATGTGCCGCGCGAACACGGCCATGAACTGCGGATCGACGCGCGCACCCCACATCGCCAGCGAATGGCCGACGATCCAGAGCACGACGCCGGGAATCCACAGTTGCAGGCCCAGCCCGACAGCGGCGGCCAACGTGCCATTGGCGATCGCCACGGTGCGCGGTGCGCCGCCCAGCAGGATCGGCTCGGTCAGCGAGCGATGCAGCGGCACCTCGAACCCGGCCGCGAAGGTGTCCGGGGCACTCATACGACGGCCCCGCCAGAGAAGCTGAAGAACGACAGGAAGAAGCTCGAAGCCGCGAACGCGATGGACAGACCGAAGACGATCTGGATCAGCTTGCGGAATCCGCCCGAGGTATCGCCGAAGGCCAGCGCCAGGCCCGTGGCGATGATGATGATGACCGCGACGATGCGCGCCACCGGCCCCTGGATGGATTCGAGGATGGATTGCAGCGGGCCTTCCCAGGGCATCGAGGAGCCGGCGGCCTGCGCAGTGCCCGCAAGCAGCAGCATGAAGGCAGCGAGCATCAAGCCTTGCATGGCCGGGCGAGCCAGGCCATCCAGCCGCGCGGGACTGGAGCGGCGTGGAAGCGGATTTACGGAAACACGGAAAGCATGGGCGTGCGTTGTCATGGCAGTTCTCCAGAAAGGTCGAGGGATGGGGAAGTCGCCGCAGCGGGTGCGGCATCGGGAAGTGGCGGCAGCTCGGGAAACGGTGTTTCCATCGCATCCGCCAGTCGGTAACCCACGCCGTCGAAACCGACGACGCGGGCGATGCTCTCGATGCGGCGCTTGCGCCCGCGCCCGGCGATGTGAATCACCACGTTGACCGCTTCCGCGATCAGCGCACGGGGTGGGTTCACCGCCACTTCGAGAATCAGTTGCTCCAGGCGCAGCAGCGCGCCCAGTGCGGAGCCTGCGTGGATCGTGGCGATGCCGCCCGGATGGCCGGTGCCCCACACCTTGATGAGATCCAGCGCCTCCGCGCCGCGCACTTCGCCGACGACGACGCGATCCGGGCGCAGGCGCATGGACGAGCGCACCAGCTCGGTCATGGACACCACGCCCGCGCGCGTTCGCAGCGGCACGTGGTCGCGGGCCGCGCATTGCAGCTCCACGGTGTCTTCGAGCACCAGCACGCGGTCGCCCGTCGCGGCGATTTCGGCCAGCAGCGCATTGGCGAGCGTGGTCTTGCCGCTGCTGGTAGCCCCGGCGATCAACACGTTCTGTCGCTCGCGCACGGCGCGAACGAGAAAGCCCGCCTGCGCGCTGGTCATCATTCCGTCGATGACGTACCGCTCCAGCGGAATCACGCCGATGGCGCGCTTGCGCAGCGCGAAGGCCGGCCCCGGCGCTGCCGGCGGCAAGATGCCCTCGAAGCGTTCGCCGGTTTCGGGCAGCTCGGCGGACAGCAACGGCTGGCCGCGATGGACTTCTGCGCCAACGTGGGCGGCGACAAGGCGAATGATCCGTTCGCCATTCGCCTCGGACAGTTCAACGCCCATCGGCGCGCGGCCCGATGAAAGTCGATCCACCCAAAGGGTGCGATCAGGATTGAGCATGACTTCTACCACGTCCGGGTCTTCGAGCGCGGCGGCGATCAGCGGCCCCATCGCCGTGCGCAGCATCTGAATGCGGCGGTCGAGCGAGGTGGCGAAAGACGAAGGCGCGGCGCTCATGAGGCACGCTCCTGCGCTTCGGCAACTGCCGCCGCGTCATCCATCCGCATCGGGTCGGGGTGCAGTTCCTCCACCACATCGCGCACCAGGCTGCGCCCGCGCAGCAGGTGACGGCCCAACTGCTCCACGAACTGCTCGAACCGCGCCTTGCCCTGGGCACGCGCCGCGTCTTGGTGCGCCTCGGGAACTGGCGTGCTGACCGTGAGGAAGTAGCGGATGAACAGCGCCAGTGTTTCGATCTGGATGTTCTGGTCGCGCTCCAGCCGCTCGGCATGGCGCGACAGGCGATCAAGCCGCTTGGCAATCGCTGCCTCGCGCTGGTCGGCGGCGTCGGGCGACAGCCACGATGCGAGCGCCGCCGCGACGATGCTGGATTTCGATACGCCTTTCTTGGCGGCCAGCTCGTCCAGACGCTTGGCGTGCTCCGGCTGGATGAACAGGTTGAGGCGATAGTGGCTCATAACTCGATTCCGTCGTTGGGGTCGAGGGAAGCCAGCCGGGCCGTGCGCTGCATGGCCGGATCAAGCTGGCGAGGAAGGGGAAGTGGCAGGTCGTCGTCGTCATCGAGCAGCGCGCGGTCGGCTGCGGCTGCGGCTGCGGCCAGCTCGGGGTCGTAGGCGACGGTTTCTGAGAGCTCGGGCTGACGGCGCGGGCCGCCGCCGTCGTCGGCACTGCCCAGGCCATCAGCGGGTGCAGTGGCTGGTGTGGCGGGCATGGAGGGAATCGCCAGCTCGCTCCAGTCGTCGGCCCGCGAGGGCGGCACGTCGGCATAGCGCCCGACCGCAAGCACGGGCGGCGGCTGCACGCGGCGCTTGAAGTTGCTGTCCGCGTAATAGCGCAACTTCTTGGCCTTGATCGGCGCCACGCTGGACACCATCACCACGGCTTCGTCGGGCGGTAGCTGCATCACTTCGCCCGGCGTCAGCAGCGGCCGGGCCGTCTCCTGACGCGACACCATGAGGTGCCCGAGCCACGGAGCCAGCCGGTGGCCGGCGTAGTTGCGCTGCGCGCGCAGCTCGGTGGCGGTGCCCAGCGTCTCGGAGATGCGCTTGGCCGTGCGCTCGTCGTTGGTGGCGAACGTCACCCGGACATGGCAGTTGTCCAGAATCGAATGGTTCTGCCCATACGCCTTGTCGATCTGGTTCAGCGACTGCGCGATGAGGAAGCTGCGGATGCCATAGCCGGCCATGAAGGCCAACGCCGTCTCGAAGAAGTCCAGGCGCCCGAGCGCCGGGAACTCGTCAAGCATCAGCAGCAGCTTGTGGCGGCGTTCGATGCCGTCGGAGCCATCGAGCGATTCCGTCAGCCGTCGCCCGATCTGGTTGAGGATCAGGCGGATCAGCGGCTTCGTCCGCGAAATGTCCGAAGGCGGCACCACCAGGTACAGCGATACCGGATGCTCGGCAGCGATCAGGTCGGCGATGCGCCAATCGCAGCGCGAGGTGACTTCGGCCACCGTGGGATCGCGGTACAGGCCGAGGAACGACATAGCCGTGGACAGCACGCCCGACCGTTCGTTGTCGCTCTTGTTGAGGACTTCGCGTGCAGCGGATGCCACCACGGGATGCGGGCCATCGCCGAGATGCGGCGTGGTCATCATACGGTGGAGCGTCAGCTCGAACGGACAAGCCGGATCGGAGAGGAAGTTGGCGACGCCGCGCAGCGTCTTGTCCTCGCCCGCGTAGAGCACGTGCAAGATGGCCCCGACCAGCAGCGCGTGCGAGGTCTTTTCCCAGTGATTGCGTCGCTC
This sequence comes from Diaphorobacter sp. HDW4A, assembly GCF_011305995.1. GTDB lineage: Bacteria > Pseudomonadota > Gammaproteobacteria > Burkholderiales > Burkholderiaceae_C > Diaphorobacter_A. The sequence goes on from NZ_CP049910.1 coordinate 4,937,935, forward strand.
CAGCGCGCCTTCGGGATCGACCAGAATGTCCGCGATGTTCTGTACATCGCGCACCTCGTGCGCGCCGCGCCGAACTTCCAGCAATGGGTTGTAGGCCGCCGACTGGCTATCCGTCGGGTTGAATAGCAGACAGTGCGAGAAGCGCGAGCGCCAGCCTGCGGTGATGCTCCAGTTCTCGCCCTTGATGTCGTGGATGACAGCAGAGGCGGGCCAGCTCAACAAGGTCGGCACCACCAGGCCTACACCTTTGCCCGAGCGCGTAGGAGCGAAGGTCAGGACGTGTTCGGGGCCTTCGTGACGGAGGTACTGGCGATCCTGCTGGCCCAGGAACACGCCGGCCGGCTGCGTGAGACCGGCCTTGCGAATGTCATCCGCGTTGGCCCAGCGCGCTGACCCATAGGTCGTGACCAGACGCGATTGGCGCGAGCGCCAGATCGACATGCCAATCGCCACCAGCACGGCGACAAGACCGCTGCCGCCCGCGATGGCGCCGCCGGTGTCGAACACGCGCGGCGCGTAGGCGTCGAAGACGAACCACCACTCGAACAGCCGCCACGGGTGATAGACCGGCGTGCCGAAGAAATCAAACCAGGGCGAGCCAAGGCGTAGTTGGTAGCCAAGGGCTGCTGCTGTCCATTGTGTGGCGCCCCACACTCCGGCGATCACGATGCCGAATACCACGGCGATCTGACCGAACAGCACGTTCGTTCCTTGCATCGGTCAACCTCCCACTACGGCACAGGGACGTGCCGTAGTGCCGAGGATCAAGGCGAGCGTGCAGGCCGGTCAAAGACCGTTATGGCGGGGATTCAGGCCCAAAGAGCCAGATTTCTTGCTATGTCGAAGGCCACAAAAATGCCGCAGACGTGAGCGAGCTGCGGCGTGGTGAGGTAACAGTGCGAATTTCGTCGCAGCGAAATGACAGCGATGAAGCTATTTAGACTTCTGTTCCGGGCGGTCGCCGAAGAAACGCCGGTTGGCGGCTTCAGCCGCGCGGTGGCAGAGTTCTTCGCCGACTTTCGCACGGTCTTCCCTGCACAGGCGCTGGACTTCCTTGAGGCGCTCGGGATGGGCCACAAGGAAGTCCACGGTTTCCGTTGGTTGGGATGGCCCACAGGCCGTCAGTGCGGCAACCATAAGCAGCGGCAGGAATCGGCGCATCGCTTTGCCTGTGGGTCAGGAGTCGTCGGCGGCGCTGAAGCCATCCGCCGAATCAATGGAGGCCACTCGTTCGATGAACCGGGTCAGCATTTCAGAAGGCCCCACGTCACGGTGTAACAGGTAGGTGGTCAGCATCTGCGGCTTTCCCGCCAAGTGCCGGGCCACAACACCTGGCCCACGGCCAGATGCAATATGCGCAGCACCGGCCAAACCTAGTGCCAACCCGGCGGAGACCAAGGTCATCATCACCTCATAGGACGCCACGCGCTGAGCGATCAGTGGCTCTTGCTCATATCGATGCAAAACGCGATCGACTTGACGCGCATGGCCTTCGCATATTGCCGGATCGCATAGCGCCAACGGATAACGCAACACTTCCTCCAAGGGCACGTGCTTGTGGGCCAGCACAGGATGGCGAGCTGGGACCGCCACCATCAGTTCGTCTTCCCACGCAGGTCTGGCCACAATGCCGTCTCCCACCTCTTTAGCCATCGAAAAGCCAACGTCATATAGGTCATAGTGCAGACCCTTGATCTGCTGGTCCAGCGGAACCTCAAACAGCCGAATGTCGATTTCAGGATCTTCCTCTCGGCACCGTGCCAGCAGCGTTGGCATGCGCGAGGGCGTGATGCCATCGGACAAGGCGATACGCAACTGGCCTTGAAAGCCATTAGCAGCCGACTGAACGCTATTACGTGCCTGCTCTAGGGCGGTAAAGATGCGGGGTATGTGCTCCAGAAACCGATGCCCCGCTTTTGTCAAACGGGTGTTACGTGTGGTACGCGTGAAGAGCGATACCCCTAGTTCTTCCTCCAACTCTTTGATGTTCCGAGAGAGGGGTGACTGATCAATATGCAGCTTCTCCGCTGCGCGGGCGAAGTGAAGCTCTTCAGCAACAGCCTTGAAATAGCGCAAATGCCTCAGCTCCATACTTTATCCCCAGGTCACAATGGTTTCTATGCGCGACACACGACCAACAGATCCCTGACCTTTACCCGACCTAGGGCTGTGCAGCATCGATCGACGTCTCTTTTTCACGTCAGCTCGTGACAGAAGCTTCGGTGCGCCTTGGCGGTCTGCCACAAAGAGGATCCTGGCCTGAGTTACTGCAAAGATAAGCAACACTCATCGATGACCGTCATGGCGAGCGCCTAAAGTTGCCCCGGATAACCAAGCCAGGACTGCGTTGTCAGTTATTGAGGCGCAGGGGCGCGGGCCAGCAATCGGCGGGCTTGCAGCATCACAGGCAAATCGATCATCCGACCGTCAACTTGAACTGCTGCACCGCCCGAGGCTGCATCCGCCTCCAACACGCGCCGAGCCCATGCCACCTCATCCGCCGATGGAGCAATGCATCTATGGACAACCTCAATCTGGCGCGGGTGTATACACAGCTTGCCTCCAAACCCGAAACGAAGAGCGCGAAGCGTGTCCCTCCGCAGGCTCTCGTCATCGGCGATGATGACCGTCACACCATCCACAGCAGGTGCCAGTTGCCCCAGGCGGGTTGCCATGGCGACCGCAAATCGCAGCGGTGCAAGTTCAAGCTCGTCCTCTGAACCAAGTAGGCCCGTGTCGGCCATGAAGTCGATGTGACCAATAACCAGCCTCAGCACGCCCGCTGCACATGCAATTTCGGAGATGTTGGCATAGCCGGCTGCGCTCTCAATCAGTGGCAGGATCGGGATACCCGGTAAGACCGCTCGCACTTCGGCAAGCGCCAAGCCCGATTCCGCCTTCGGCACCATTACGCCGGCGAGGCCGTCGAGGCTCGAAAGCCACTGAAGATCATCCAGTCCTATCGGCTGATGTGGTGCATTGATACGCACCACCAGTGGTACCTCCAGCACCTGTAATCCAGCCCACGCCTTGCTGATACCTTCACGCGCAAACGACTTCGCTCCAAGGGGAACACTGTCTTCTAGGTCGAGCACCACAGCATCCGCACCGCTGCGCAGAGCCGTCTCGAAGCGTTCAGGCCGGTTGCCGGGAACAAATAGAAAGCTCCGGGCTGATGCAAGCAAGTTTTTCATAGTCAGGTATCCAAGCAATTCAGAGCCACTGGCAAGTCATTCAATGCCACCAATCCCCTCACCTCAGTCGAGGGAAACTTTTGAGCTCTTAACGATGGCCTGCCATCTCTTAAGGTCGTCAGTCAGCAAGGTGGCCAGCTCAGCCGACGTGGAGGCGGCAGGCTCCGCACCCTGCTCCTTCAAGCTCCGCGCGACGATGGGATCTGCGAGTACCTCTTGGAGAGCTTGGTTCAGGCGGCCGAGGATCGGAGCGGGCAGCCCCTTGGGCGCAAACACGCCGAACCAGGAGTCCACGTCCATGTCTTTTAGGCCGCTCTCCCTGGCTGTGAGCAACTGAGGAAAGAGAGGGGATCGCTGAGCTCCGGTGACGGCGATCGCGCGCAGCTTTCCTGATTTGATGAAAGGCAGCGCCGCTGGTATGGTCGAGAACATCACGTGGATCTGACCCGCCATCAGGTCCGTGAGCGCGGGGGCCGCGCCCTTGTACGGCACGTGGGTCATCGAAACGCCCGCCTGCTGCGACAGCATTTCCCCCGCAAGGTGAAATATGCTGCCAGGACCAGCCGAACCATAGTCCACCTTGCCAGGATTAGCCTTCGCGTAGGCCACCAGTTCAGGCAAGGTCTTGACTGGAAGGCTCGGGTTGACGACCACCACATTGTTGACGCGCGCAACGAGAGATACCGCATCGAAGCTGTCCACGGGATCCCAGGAAAGCTTTCGATATAGCGATGGATTGATCGCATTCGTTCCGTTGTAGCCCATCAGCAAGGTGTAACCATCGGGCTTGGCTTTGGCGACGACGGCCGCACCGATGTTGCCGCCAGCACCGCCGCGATTGTCGACGATCACAGGCTGGCCCAGCTTCTTGCCTAGACCATCCGCCACGATGCGGCCGAGGATGTCGGTGGTTCCGCCTGCCACGAAGGGCACCACGAGGGTAATGGGCTTATTGGGAAAGTCCTGTGCAGAGGCAAGTTGCGCAACAATCGGTAGCGCAACAGCCAAGGCCAGCTTGGCAGTTGCGGCGAGAACGAATCGACGAGATGTAGCGGGCATGGTGTGTCTCCTATGGTTATGGTGGGTCCTCGGGCCTCCAGCGTGCGGCCCGTGCTCTGCTTCTTCGAAATGGCGTGAAAGGACGTCTAGAACGACGCTTCAGCCTGCATGGACACGGCGCCGTCCGGCTGAGCGGTCCACAGCGTCAACCCTTCGCCACTCGGCGCCGCATTGACGGTAAGCGGTGTGCCGAGCAGGTTGGGTTGCACACCGCGGTAGCGGAACGTCCGAACCGGCCGCGTCCCCAGGCGTGATGCCAGCCCCGCCAGGACGGTGGCCTGCAGCGGGCCGTGCACGACCAGATTGCTATAGCCCTCGACGTCGCGGCAGTAGTCCACGTCGTAGTGGATGCGATGGCCGTTGAACGTGAGCGCTGAGTAGCGGAACAGCATCGTGGATGTCGCCTCAAACGGCTCGCTGTGGCTCGGTGTCGGCATGCCGACCGCGGCAGGACGCGATGCACCGGGCGGCGTGGGCTGCTTGTAGACGATGTCGTGGTCTTCAGTGATCACCACCTTGTCGGCATGGAGGATCTCGTGCCGTACTGTGACAAACACCAGGTCACCGCTGCGGCCTCGCTTGTGCTCGACCGAGGTGACGACGGAGCGTTTGCGCACGCTGGCGCCCAGCGCCACAGGTGCATGGAATTCGAGGCGGCCACCCGCCCACATCCGGTTGGCCAGCGGCACCGGCGGCAGGAACCCGCCCCGGGCGGGGTGGCCATCGCGGCCAAGCTCATTGGCGGGCAGTCCAGCGAGGAAGTACAGCCAATGCCACAACGGCGGCAGCGGTACGCCAGCCTCGAACTGCGCCTGCGGCAGTCCGAGCGTGGCGGCCATGAGGCGGGCATGGCGCACCGATAGCGTGTCTTCGGTGATCGACTCCAGGCCAATCCAGGCCCGGAGGAAATCCAAATTGATAGCATTGCCATCCGTGGTATTTGGTGTGCTCATGGAGTGACCTCGTGTCATGCGGGAAGAAATTCGGCGCGCACTGAAGCGCCATGCTGGTTCAGGACAGGCGCGGCGGCGAACCATCCGCTGTCCCACGGCGCCCGGACCGGCGGCGCGACCAGGTCAAGCTGCTTGTCACCAACGTTCATGGGCCAGGTCCGCAGGGCGGGATGCTGAGCCATCTCGGCGACGGACCGCACCTGGCCGTAGGCCGTGTTGGCTGCTTGCAGGTTCAGCAAGGCCAGGGGCAAATCGAGCTCGGCAAACCTCTTGGCGATGAGTTCGTTGAGTTCCTGACGGTGCTGCACGCGCAGGTTGTTGCTGCCGAATCGTTCGTCCTGCGCCAGAGAACCCTGCCCCAGGAAGGATTCGCAGAAGTTGCGCCATTCGCGCTCGTTCTGGATGCTGATGACCACGCTTACGCCATCGCGAGTGGCGAAGGCTCCATAGGGAGCGATGGAGGGGTGTTGCAGGCCTTGGCGTGTGGGGGCTCCGGCACCGTAGACTGCATGGACGTACGGCACCGTCATCCAGTCGGCAGCGCCGTCGAAGAGCGAAACGGAGATGCCACAGCCCTTGCCGGTCCGTTCACGCGAAGCCAGGGCGGAGAGGATGCCAATCGTTGCGTTAAGACCTGCCCCAATGTCGCAGATCGATACGCCGATACGGCCGCAGGCTTCGGGGGTGCCGGTAATACCGGCCAAACCGCTCTCACATTGCACCAGCAGATCATAGGCCTTGAGCGTGCTGGCGGCACCCTCGGCACCATAGCCACTGACGTCGCAGGTGATGAGCCGGGGATGGAGCTCACGCAGCGTGTCGCTGTCGAGCCCTGCACGGACCAATGCGCCCGGGGCGAGGTTCTGCACGAAGACATCGGCATTCGCCAGCAAGGCGTCGAGCACCGCACGGTCATCCGGCTGCTTGAAGTCCAAGACCACCGATTCCTTGCCGCGGTTGGTCCAGACGAAATAGGAAGCCTCGCCATTGGCCGCACGATCGTAGCCACGAGCAAAGTCGCCTTCGGGGCGTTCGATCTTGATAACTCGGGCGCCCATCTCGGCCAATCGGCACGTCGCCAGCGGCGCTGCCAGCGCTTGCTCCAAGGTGACAACCAGGAGCCCCTCCAGCGGCTTTAGGCTGCCTGCGGCTGGCTCCTGTGATTTGATATTTTCCAAAAATTTATGTTTCATGCCCTACAGTTTTGTCTCGAAAAAATAGGGAAACAAGCGATATCTGTCAAACTATGATTTTGTTATAAACAAAATCTCATGCTCATGACTGAAGTTGCAAACCGATACGACCATGAAGATTGGGAGCACGTGAATGCGCTATGACTTGACAGATTTGAGGGTCTTCCTAGCGGTGGCCGAAGAACAGAACCTCTCGCGCGGTGCAGCTCGTTGCTATTTATCGCCGTCTTCGGTAAGCCTGCGCCTCAAGGGACTCGAAGACGCCATCGGAGTCCCTTTGCTTCGCCGGCGTTCGCGCGGTGTCGAACTAACCCAGGCAGGCACGGTGATGCTGGAGCATGTACATCGCTGCCTAGCGCAACTTGAGCAGATGCACGCCGACCTTTTGCCATTCGCCCAAGGCATCAAGGGCCGTATCACCCTGTTTGCCAACAACAACGCCATCAGCAGTCACCTTCCCGCCGACCTAGCGCGCTTCTTCGCACGCCAGCCGGCAGTGCGAATAACCCTGGAGGAGCGGCCGAGTGCGGAAATCGTGGCAGCAGTGGTTGCGGGGCGCGCAGATCTCGGCGTGGTGGCGGTAGACCAGCCGCATCCAGAGTTGCGCTATTTGCCCTACAGAGAAGATGAACTGGTGCTGCTGGTACCGCTGTCGAGTCCGCTGTCTGCGCACGACTTCTGCGATTTCAGCGCATGCCTGAGCGAGCCTTTTGTCAGTCTGCAGTCTGGTATGGCACTGCACACGTTCCTAGTCAATCATGCGATCGCACTGGGAGCAAAGCTGGATGTCCGAGTGCAGGTATCGGGCTATCGAGCCATCGCCCAACTCGTCGCATCAGGCGCAGGCGTTGGCATCGTGCCACGCTCGGCTCTCGAAGCCACTGATGTGCAGCATCTGGCAATATTGACTCTGAAAGAACCTTGGGCTATGCGCCATCTGCAGATCTGCCTGCGCGAGCAGACTTTCAGCAGCGCTTTTGTTGTGCAGTTAATCGACACGTTGTGCGAACTCCATCCAATTTCCCTAGGGAAGGTCTGCACAACACCCGCCGCACCGTGAATTGATGCCTTTGATTTCAGATGGCGGCAATTTCAGGCTTGCGAGGTCCGTGTCGAAGCTGATTCGGCCCCGTTTCGGGGCCCTGAGGTACCTTGCAGACGCACTCATCCCCGCATCTCCTGCAGCAACGCTGCGCCGCACCATCCACAGGTTGGACAGCGCGAATAGCGTGTGCTGCTGAGCAGTGTTTTTGGCAAGACCCAGATAGCGCACCTTCACATGCCCGAACTGGCGCTTGATCACCCTAAATGGGTGTTCGACCTTGGCGCGGATACGCGCCTTGGCCTGCTCGCACTGGTACAGGATCGTGCCCATCGGCGTGCTCTTGTCCAGCACCCTGCGCTTACCCGGCCGCATGTATTGACCCAGTGAAAACCTGCTCAGGTGTTAACGTCGAAAGGAAGACACCGTGAGTACGTTGATGGACGAAGAGATCAAGCGCTGGACAGCCAAGCGCAAAACGGCGCTGGCGCTGGAGATCATCCAGGGCAAGACCAGCGTATCGGAGGCGAGCAGGACGTATGACCTGCCGCCCTCGGAGATTGAGAACTGGGTGGAGGACGGCCGCAAAGGCATGGAGAACGCCCTGAAGGCCAACCCGCAGGACGTGCGCGAGCAGTACGAGCGTCAGCTCAAGGAACTGCAAGAGGCGTACGGCGAGGCGATGCTGGAGCTGCGTGCCAGAAAAAAATTGTAGTCCCTGCTGGGCGAGGACGAGAAGTGATCGAGACGATCCGCCAGGGACTGCAACGCCTGCAGCGCGTTCTTGATCATCGACGCGCAGAGCGTGAAGAACACGGACACGGCGGGCCTGAAGGGCTATGACGCGGGCAAGAAGGTCTCGGGCATCAAGCGCCATATTGCGTTGGACACCCATGGCTTGCCGCACGCGGTGGCGGTGACGACCGCCGAGGTGACGGATCGCAAAGGGGCATTGCAAGCACTCAAGCCCTGCCTGGGACGAGTGCAAAGTGTGCTGTGCGACAACGGCTACGTGGGCCAGCCCTTTGCGCAGGGCGTACAAGAGATTCTGGGTGATCACGTAACGGTGCAGATCGCCAAGAGGAGCGAGATGCACGCCTTCAAGGTCATGCCCAAGCGCTGGATCGTCGAGCGCAACTTTGCGTGGTTGGACAAGAACCGGCGGCTGTGGAAGGACTGCGAACTCTGGCTCAACACCAGCTTGCAGTTCGTCCACCTGGCATTCTTGGCCCTATTACCCAGAAGATCGTGAACACGTTCTTAGACGGCAAGAACGTTCCCCCAGGATGCTTCGAATGCAGCTCCACTGCACAGGGATACGCCCCCCTATGAGCCATCAACATAGGCTGTATGCATTCCATTGATTAGTTTTTTACAATGGATATTACATTTTCATTTATATAAACTAAAAAAACTTCAAACACATATCCAAGCCAAGGAGACCCCCCCATGAGCAATCAAACCAAGTGTCCTTTCCACGCCGCAGGCGGCGCCCGTGCCACGCACGCAGCGCGCTCCAATTCCGATTGGTGGCCCAACCAGTTGAACCTATCAATCCTGCATCAGCACCAGCCGGCGTCAAACCCCTTGGACGAGGGCTTCAGCTATGCCGAGGCCTTCAAGCAACTGGACTTTGCGGCCCTCAAGCAGGACCTGGCCGCCCTCATGACCGATTCGCAGGACTGGTGGCCCGCTGACTGGGGCCACTATGGTGGCCTGTTCATCCGCATGGCCTGGCACAGTGCCGGCACCTACCGCACGGCCGATGGCCGCGGTGGCGCGAGCACCGGCAACCAGCGCTTTGCCCCGCTGAACAGCTGGCCCGACAACGGCAACCTGGACAAGGCCCGCCGACTGCTCTGGCCGATCAAGCAGAAGTACGGCAACGCCATCTCGTGGGCGGACCTGTTCATCCTGGCGGGCAACGTGGCCATGGAAACCATGGGCTTCAAGACCTTTGGCTTTGGTGGCGGCCGTGCCGACATCTGGGCGCCTGAGGAAGACATTTACTGGGGTGCCGAGGCCGAATGGCTGGCCACCAGTGACAAGGCCAACAGCCGCTACAGCGGCGACCGCGACCTGCAAAACCCACTGGCCGCCGTGCAGATGGGCCTGATCTACGTGAACCCCGAAGGCCCAGACGGCAACCCCGACCCGGTGGCCAGCGGCCGCGATGTGCGCGAAACCTTCGCCCGCATGGCCATGAATGACTACGAAACCGTGGCCCTGGTGGCCGGCGGCCACACCTTTGGCAAAGCCCACGGCGCAGGCGACCCCAAGCTGGTGGGTCCTGAGCCCGAGGCCGCCCCCATGGAGGCCATGGGCCTGGGCTGGATCAACCAGCTGGGCACGGGCAAAGGCATCCACACCACCACCAGCGGCATCGAGGGCGCCTGGAAGCCCAACCCCACGCAATGGGACATGGGCTATTTCACCGTGCTGTTCAAGTACGACTGGGAGCTGGTCAAGAGCCCCTCGGGGGCGCACCAGTGGCGCGCCAAAGACTGCGCCCCGGAAGACATGATCCCCGACGCGCACGATCCGTCTATCAAGCACGCGCCCATGATGACCACGGCCGACCTGTCGCTGAAGTTCGATCCGGCCTACGAGAAAATCTCGCGCCACTTCCTGGCCCACCCCGAAGAATTTGCCGACGCCTATGCCCGTGCCTGGTTCAAGCTGACCCACCGCGACATGGGCCCCAAGAACCTGTACCTGGGCCCCGAAGTGCCGGCCGAAGACCTGATCTGGCAAGACCCGCTGCCCGCCGTGGACCACGCCCTGATCGACGCGGCAGATGCCACGCAACTCAAGGCCCGCGTGCTGGCCAGCGGCCTGACGGTGAGTGAGGTGGTATCGACCGCCTGGGCCTCGGCATCGACCTTCCGGGGCAGCGACAAGCGTGGCGGTGCCAACGGCGCCCGCGTTCGCCTGGCCCCCCAGAAGGACTGGGAGGTGAACCAGCCCGCACAACTGGCCAAGGTGCTGGCCGTGCTGGAAGGCATTCAGCGTGACTTCAACGCCAGCGCCACGGGTGGCAAGCAGGTGTCGCTGGCCGATCTGATCGTGCTGGCCGGCAACGCCGGGGTCGAGGCCGCTGCTAAGGCCGCAGGCCAGAGCGTGGACGTGCCCTTCCACCCCGGCCGCACGGACGCCACGGCCGAGCAGACCGATGCCGAATCATTTGCCGTGCTGGAGCCGCAGGCCGATGGCTTTCGCAACTACCGCAAGGCGGCGTACCGCGTGTCGCCCGAGGAAATGTTGGTGGACAAGGCCCAGTTGTTGACCCTGAGCGCACCGGAGATGACCGTGCTGGTGGGCGGCCTGCGGGTGCTGGGAGCCAACCATGGCGGAAGCCAGGCGGGTGTGTTCACCCAGCGCCCAGGGCAGCTCACGAACGACTTCTTCGTGAACCTGGTGGATATGTCCACCGCATGGCGCCCCATCGATGACAACGCCTACGAGGGCCGCAACCGCCAGACCGGCGCCGTGAAGTGGACGGCCAGCCGTGTGGACCTGGCCTTCGGCTCCAACTCGCAATTGCGGGCCATTGCCGAGGTGTACGCCCAAAACGACGGCCAGGCCAAGATGGCGCGCGACTTTGTGGCCGCCTGGACCAAGGTCATGGAGCTGGACCGCTTTGACCTGAAATAAGGCCAGCGCCTTGCCCCGTAGCCCTGCCCTAGCGGGGCTTTTTTATGGGGCATTGAGCCGGCTGTGCGTTGAAACCCTGCTCATTTGGTCAGGTAAGCGGTATGTCGCCACGCGAAAGCCGCTGGCCCAGGGCATGGCCGCCTATGCCCTGGGCCAGCACGGTACGGTCGTGCCAGCGATGCGATCGCAAGCCCTCTTTGGCCTGTCCCTCTTTGACCACCTCCCACATCAAAGAAAACGTGCCGGAATGGCTCGACAATATTTCCCCGACTGTGAAAAGCCGCCGGTGCGTTCACTATAAGCCCCAGCTTGCTATTGAACTGAATGGCTTGGACACTACGAGCCACACTGGCCGCCAAATGGCGGAATTTCTCGTCCATGGCCTGACTGCGCTAAGTGAAAGCGGCCACCGGGTCCGGTGTGAAGCCTGCAATCGCATCCCAACGCGCACTATCAAAGGGCTACATTTTTTGAGCGCTGCCCCATGAAATCAGCCACACGACGGTCTGGATTCCAATGGCCCCTGAGAGGGGATTGGACGATGAAAAAGCGATTCACCGAGTAACAGATTATTGACCTTGTGCGTGTGGCCGATGCCGAGCTGCCGTTCTAGGAGCTGTGCCGCAAGCATGGGTTCTCTGGGCCCAGCTATTACGCCTGGAAGGCCAAGTTCAGCGAAATGGACGTCTCGGATGCCCAGCTGAAGTCCCCTCGAAAACCTGAGCCACCCGGAACTAGAGAATTCCCCCAGCAGGAGTCTCTACGTGAAGAAATCCAGATTCAGCGAAGCCCAGATAGTCGGCATCCTCAAGGAGGTCGAGATGGGTGCCAAGGTCGGCGAGACGTGCAGAAAGCACGGCATCAGCGAGCCGACGTACTACAAGTGGAAAAGCCAGTTCTCGGGCATGACGGTCTCTCACCTGGCGCAACTGCGCCAGCTGCAGGACGAGAACGCCAAGCTCAAACGCATGTACGCCGACCTGGCGCTGATGCACCACGCGCTCAAGGATGTCGTTGATCGAAAGCTCTGACCCCGGAGCGTGCGAGATGGTCGTTCGTGCCCTCGTAGAAGAGCACGGCATGAGCCAGCGACGTGCCTGCCAGGCCAGCGGCATCGCCCGCTCCACACTGCGCTACAGGCCCGTTGCACGCGACGCCTGCGGGGTCATCACCTTCATCCAGGCCCACATGGCACTGAACCCGCGTCACGGCTTCGGCTTGCTGTACGACAGTGCCCGCCACCAGGGCAAGCCTTGGGGCAAGACGGTGCTCTGGCGTGTGTACAGCAAGCTGCGGCTGAACCTGCCCCGCCGGTGCAAGAAGAGGCTGCCTGCGCGCGTCAAACAGCCCCTGCACGCGGCAGCTCAACCCAACCAGGGATGGAGCTGCGACTTCATGGCCGATGCGCTGTGGTCGGGGTGGCGCTTGAGGACCTTCAACGTCATCGACGAGTTCAATCGCGAGGGCCTGCGCATCGAGGTCGATACCAGCCTGCCGGCTGCGCGGGTTATCCGGGCCCTGAACGAACTGGTGGAGGTGCGTGGTGCGCCACTGTCGATTCGCCTAGACAACGGACCCGAGTTCATTGCCGATGCGTTAGCGAAATGGGCGCAGTCCAAGGCATTGCCCTTAACTATATCCAGCCTGGCAAGCCCACGCAGAACGCCTATGTCGAACGATTCAACAAGACCTACCGTACCGAGGTGCTCGATTGCTACGTCTTTGACAGCCTGCAGGGGGTGCGTAACATGACGGCCGACTGGCTGCTTCGCTACAACCACCATCGCCCCCATGAAGCCCTCAGCCGCATCCCACCGGTCGAGTACCGTGTCAAACTGTTCCCTAGCCTCTGCTTCTGGCTGGCTCAGGAATTCGAGGGGACTTCAAAGCCCAAGTCTTCATCTGAACTCGCTGACTGACCTACTACCTGCACGGGAAAGACGGCTTGGCCGTGGATGAGATCGGAAAGGTCTGCGTCAACGGCCAGGCCATCAAGGCCGCGCGCGAGTTGCGCGCGGGCGACACCGTGGCCCCGCCAGGGCCGGGTGCCGCGCACGGTGGTGGTGCGGGGCCTGAGCAACTTCCGCGGTCCCGCGCCCGTGGCACAGCAGCTCTACGAGGAAACGCCCGAGAGCATCGCCGAGCGCACCCGGGCCACCGAGGCCCGGCGCCTAGCCCCCCCGAGCCCGCCGCCAGCCTACGCGAGGGCCGGCCCACCAAGCGTGACCGGCGCAGCATGGACGCGATCGCTGGAGCGCGTCGCTCGACGACGAACGCCCGCCCGGGAAGTCCCAGCGTTCCTCAGCGCGTGGCCAGCCCGCGCCGCACCAGCCAGTCCTGCACCAGGGCGGCGATCTGGTCGGAGTTGCGGTCCATCATGATCATGTGGCTGTTGCCACGTATGCCTTGCGCCGGCAGGTCGATCTCGTCTATCTGGCCGCCCCTGGCCTTGACGGCAGCAATCATCTTCTTCATCGGCACCTGGATGCCCTGCCAGCGCGGGGTTTCGCGGATCTTGTCGCCCCAGACGAATAGCAGAGGCACCCTGGCAAGCGGCGCCACGTCCACATTGTCGGGATCGAGCGCGCCGGAAGGCTCGACGCCGACCACCGCCTTGATCTTGTCCGGATACCGGTTGGCCAGCGTGTACGCGAAGGTGCTGCCCTGGCTGTGCACGGTGATGACGCAAGGGCAGACCTTGTTCACCAGCGCATCGTAGGCGCGCAGGGTAGGCTCGTCGTTGGTGACCCAGCGCGGCACGCCCTGCTTCATGAACTGGTCGAACGCTGCGATGGGGAACTGCGTGTCGGGATAGGCGCGCCGGCTGGCGGCGCTGTCGTAGCTGTCGGCCGGGCCGATGCGGAACAGCTCCCACCCCTCCTTCTTGGTGCGGAACACCGGATCGCTCTTGAAGATCTCCGGATAGCGCGCCCACGAGGCGCGGCCGCGCTCTACCGCGTCGGAGACGTAGACATCGTGGCCGGCGGCGACAAAGTACATCTGCCAGCCCGGCTGGCCGTCGGGCTTGGTCTCCCAGGTAACGCCCGTTAGGCCGCCGCCGTGCCACATCAGCATCGGATAGCGCGCACGCCGGGACTGCGGGGCGAGCTTGACGTACTGCGTGTACATCTGCTCGACCTCGAACTCGCCATTGGGATCGAGCAGCGTGGGCGGCGAGGTGGGCGTGAAGCGCACCTCCTTCTTCGGCAGCCCGCTCAGCGTGACCGAGCGCCCGCCGGTGTGGAAGCTGCCGATCTCGGCCACCGCCACCGCCTCCTGGCCTGCCACCGGAGCCATATGCGCGCTGCCGCAGCCTGACAGCACCGCCGCGCAGGCTGTCACGGCGGCAATCATTATTTGTTTGTACATGTTCGTCTCCCTATGATGTTTCGACACTTTGCCTTGTATTGGCACTCTCGATCACACCGATTCAGACCTATAGGTATATAGGACAGGTCATCGATACGCTTTGCAAGTACTATTTGAAGCAACTTTTTGCGGACGGGTCATTCCGCCTTGATGCCGTTGTCTTTGATCACCTGCCGCCAAGTAGCCAGCTCCTGAGCAACGAACTTGTCCAGAGCCTGCGGATCCAAATACGTCGCAAATGCACCTTGGTCTTCGAGCTTCTTCCGGTAGATGTCGCTGTCGACGATCTTTTTTACTGCGACGGTCAATTTCTGAATGATTTCCGGCGGCGTTCCGGCAGGAGCGAACAGCGCAAACCAGGACTCCACTTGGTAGCTAGGCATGCCGGCCTCGGCGGAGGTCGGCACCTCCGGCAGAGATGAATGTCGCTTGGGACCGGTGAATGCCAGAGCTTTCAGATTGCCCGCGCGGACCTGGCCAATGACCGACGGCGGCGTCGTCACGAAGAGGTCTACCTGTCCACTGATCAGATCGGCGATCACCGGACCCGCGCCTTTGTAAGGGACGTGCGTCATTGGCACATCCGCCTGTTTGCCTAGCAGTGCCCCGGCGATATGCTGGATGGAGCCATTGCCGGAGGACGCGTAAAACAAGCCGCGACCATCCTTCCTGCCATAGGCGACAAGCTCGCTCAGGCTCCGGACTGGCACCTTTCCGGACACGGCCACGATGTGGGGCGCACGCATGACTAGGGCCACGGAACTGAAGTCCAACGGCTTCCAGCGAACCTGCGAGAACAGCGCCGGATTGCCGACGTGGTAGCCTGAGTATTGAAGCAGCAGGGTATAGCCATCGGCCTTGGCGCGAGCTACGGCCTCGGTGCCGATGTTGCCGCTAGCGCCGGGCTTGTTGTCCACGACCACCGGTTGACCAAGATCCTTGGCGAGTTGCTCGCCAATCAGCCGCGCCACGATGTCCGTCGACCCGGCGGCGGCGCTAGGAACGACGATCGTGATCGGACGACTGGGATAGACATCTGCCGCCCCTGCTAGAGATGCGGCGGCCGAGATGCAGAAAGCTGCCAGGGCAGCCATACCGTTTCGTTTCATGCTTGTCTCCTCTTTATTGAAGGCGCGGCGGACTTTCGCCGCTCTATTGGGTTGCAGGAAAACTCGTAATGGAGGGTGCGAGCTTCAGGCTGCCGAGTTAGCGAACAGCGTCTCCATCTCTTGGCGTAGCTTGAATGCCGAGAGATCGCGGTCGATCTCGACGTCGTCCCAGGTAAGGGACTGATCCTTAGCGACAGACCGGCGCAGCTTGAGGTTGTGTGCCAACCCCAGTGGCAGGCACCCAAGACGAAGGGACTCGCGCGCCGATTTGATCTTGCCGAAGACGGTGTAGCCGCCCTCTCCATCGAGCAGTTCGCCCGGCTTGAGATCACGCTTGGCCGTGGCCACCACGTCGGCGTTGAAGTGCCGCGCTACGCCAGTGGGCTCACCGCGTAGCCCCACACTTGCCACGGAAATGCCTAGTTCCAGCCCGATCAGGTGCCACTTCTTGTACTGCACCATGCACTGGCCATTCGGGTCAGTGAATACTTGGTATTCCTTGAAGCAGCGGCGGATGTATTCGTTGGGAGCTTCCACGCACACCCATACACCCTTGCGAATGTCGTAGCCCACAGAACTACCGTCAGTATTGAGTGAGGACACGACATCAACCACGCCCTTTTTGGACAGCACACCACCGTCTTCGCGCAAGCGCATCACGGTAGGGATCTGCTCCACCGATGCGGGTGCAAAGCTCAGCCCCTCATCGGGTGCCAGCAGTCCAGTGGCATTGGCAATAGCAGTGCTTTCGATGGCAGGCTTGGAGCCGTCCAGGAAAGCATTGAACATCTTTGGGTTCATGCCACCGAGGCGTGCCTGCTCAGCCGTCACACCCCAGTGGTCCCAGACCGTATCCGGCGTAGATTCGCGGAACTTTGGCAGCCACTTGTGACCGCGCCCAGCAGCCACGATAGGAAAGCCGCAGGTCCGAGCCCAATCCACCAGTTCGCAGGCCAAGCCCGGCTGGTCGCCATAGGCCAGCGAGTACACAACACCGGCCTGCCGTGCGCGGTGTGCCAGCAGCGGCCCACAAAAGGCATCGGCCTCCACGGTCACGTTGATCACATGCTTGCCGTGCTTGAACGCTTCCAAACAGTGATCCACCGCTGCGATCGGATTGCCCGTGCATTCAATCACGATGTCGATACTGGGATGCGCCACAAGCGCCTGCCAGTCGTCCCCCACGTGGGTAGTGCCGCTACGCACTGCATCATCGATCGAGGCAGCCTGGGCGCGCTCAGGCTCCCAGTGCACGCGTGCCAGGTTGGCGTGGGCACTCGCTGGCGACAGATCGGCAATGCCCACCAGATGCACGCCAGGCGTTCGTGGCACCTGAGCCAAGTACATGGAGCCGAATTTTCCGGCGCCAATCAGGCCTACGCGCAGCGGTTTGCCTTGTTCTGCACGAGCGAGAAGCTGAAGATGAAAGTTCATGGTGTTGTTTGCTTGAGGAAAGAGGGCATCGGCGCGCTTCAGGTGCGCTCCTGGGCCAGAAAATCGAGATCACAGCCGTCGGGTGCCTGCGTAACGGTGCGCTGGTACAACCCCCGGTAGCCGCCCTGCTTGGGCTGCAGAGGCTTCACTGCAGCAAGTCGGCGCGCGACCTCCTCTGGCTCGACCAGCAGGTCGATGGTCTTGTTAGCCACCGATAGGCGGATACGGTCGCCGTTCTGCACCGCCGCCAGCGGTCCGCCCGCAGCCGCCTCGGGCGCGACGTGCAGCACGATGGTTCCGTAGGCCGTACCGCTCATGCGCGCATCGGAGATGCGCACCATGTCCTTGACACCTGCGCGTGCCAGCTTGGAGGGAATGGGCAAGTAGCCCGCCTCCGGCATGCCTGCAGCGAGCGGACCAGCGTTCTTGAGCACCAGGACGTCATCGGCGTTCACGTCCAGGTCAGGGCTGTCGATGCGCGCTGCTAGGTCCTCAAGGCTCTCGAAAACCACAGCGCGACCTTCGGTTTCGAACAACGCAGGCGTGGCGGCAGCGCGCTTGAAGATGGCGCCTTCTGGCGCAAGACTTCCTTGCAGTGCGATCAGCCCGCCCACCGGGGAAACAGGAGCATCGAAGCTCCGGATCACCTTACGATCCACCCAGCCCTGCGGTTCGTCCAAACGCTCGCGCAGCGTGCGGCCGTCGATCGTCAGGCAGTCCAGGTGCAGCAGTGGACGCAGCTCGCGCAGCACCGCACCCATGCCGCCGGCAGCGTGGAAGTCCTCCATGTATCCCTCACCCACGGGCTTGAGGTCCACCAGCACTGGCGTTTCATCGGAGATCTGGTTCAGCCGCTCGGCCGGGATGCGAATACCCAGACGCCCTGCGACGGCTGTCAGATGGATGATGGCGTTGGTCGATCCCCCCAGAGCCATTAGGACACGGAAGGCGTTCTCCACCGACTGCTCGGTGATGATCTGCGAGGGCAGGATCGGCTGATGGGCGAGGCGCACCGCAGCCTTGCCCGTCTCCTCAGCAGCCACCAGCCGCTGCGAGTCCACAGCCGGAATAGCTGCTGTGCCAGGTAAAGCGATGCCCAGAGCCTCCGTCAGGCAGGCCATGGTGCTGGCCGTGCCCATGACGGCGCAGGTGCCGGCGGTGGTCGCAAGGCGAGTCTCGACAATCTGGATCTCACTCTGATCGATCTCACCCGCACGGAACTTGCCCCAGAAGCGTCGGCAGTCGGTGCAGGCACCCAGACGTTCTCCTTTGTGGCGCCCTGTGGACATCGGGCCGGTCACCAGTTGAATCGCAGGGCGCCCGGCCGAAGCCGCGCCCATCAGCTGCGCAGGGACAGTCTTATCGCAACCGCCGATCAGCACCACAGCATCCATCGGCTGAGCGCGAACCATCTCCTCGACGTCCATGGACATGAGGTTCCGATAGACCATACTGGTCGGGTTCAGGAACACTTCACCCAACGAAACAGTCGGGAAGGCTCGGGGCAGCCCGCCCGCGGCCAGAACGCCGCGCGAGACCGCTTCCACCAATTGCGGCATGTAGCGGTGACAGTTGTTGAAATCGCTGGGCGAAGCAGCGATTCCGATCACAGGACGCGACAGTAACTCGCCCGAGATGCCCATGGAATGAGCCATGGAGCGGCGCAGGTAACGTGCGAAGTCACGATCACCGTAGTTTGTCAGGCCATTGTCCAGGCCCAGAGGTTCAGACATGGTTTGCTCCTTTGTGCGCCGGGTCGGCCTGGAAACTCACATCGAGAAGGTCTTCATAGAAGGCGACCATCGCGCCCTTGTCTTTGGCGCCGTGTCCTGCCAGCAGGCTCATCTGGTAAGTGGCCGTGGCGGCTGCCAGCACCGGCATGGGCACACAGTGGCGGGCCCCCAGCTCGGCCGCGCTCACCAAATCCTTGTAGGCCGCCTGTAACGGGTAACCGTCACCAAAGTTGCGCTCGAGAATGCGCGGCAAGAAAAACTCCGAGGCATAGCTTCGGCCCGTTCCGCTGTTGATGATCGAAGTCACCTTGGCCGGGTCCAAGCCCATATGGCGCGACATCGGCAGGATTTCGGCCAGGGCAGCGCAATGAATGTCGAAGAGCAACTGGTTGACCAGCTTCGCCAGCTGGCCGCTGCCGGCTGGCCCCATGAACAGAATGTTGTTGCCCATGCGCGCCAGCCAGGGGTACACCGCGTCGAAGACACGCTGTTCACCGCCACACATGATGGTCAGCGTCCCTGCTTCGGCCCGGGACTGCATGCCGGAAACGGGTGCGTCCAGAAAATCGACGCCGAGCTTCGCCAGGCGCTCGTGAAACTCCAGCGTCGCGCCATGTTCGACGGTGCTGGTATCCACCACGATGGTGCCTGGGCGCAGTAACTGTGCCAGCCCTTCGGGGCCAAACAGCACGTCACGGATAGCGTTCACTCCAGGCAGGCTCAAAAAGATGATCTGGGCGTTGGCCAGCTGGCCAGTGGACTCCACAGGTGTAGCCCCTTGAGCCTGCAATTGAGGATAGGCATCCTGAATTTTGGAAGTCACTCGCAAATCGGTGTCTTCGTGAATCAGGCGGAGCGCCATCGGCTTACCCATCTGACCCAACCCGATAAAACCGACCGTAGTACGAATGGTCTGCTCGGTCATACCTCTGCCCTCTCAGAGATTTCGATGAGGTTGAGATCTGGGTCGCGCAGATAGATGGAGCGCAACGGGTAGTTGGCCCCCGTGCGCCGCACCGGGCCCTCAACGATCTGAACGCCTTGCTCTTGGATGCGAGCGATAACCTCATCGAGCGGCAATGCCGCGATGAAGCACAAGTCCAGTGCGCCTGGCACGGGCAGGTGAGCCTTGGGCTCAAACTCGTTGCCCTTGACGTGGAGATTGATCTTCTGCTCGCCGAACTTGAACGCTTTGCGTCCCTGGCCGAAGGTTTCCAACGTCATTCCCAGCAACCCGACATAGAAGTCGATGCAAGCCTGCTCGTTGGTTGTGGTCAGCACTAAATGGTCTAAATGATGAATCATGGGTTGAAGCCTTTGATTGCCGTTTTGCGAATGGCTTGTATAGTGGCTTCGAATTTCCAAGGAAGGAATTCCTTGTTTTGCATCACCCATTCGCAAATTGCGAACCCCTACCCCATGTACACACAGTAAGCACCAGATGGTCAACAAACTGATCAATCCCGCCAGGGTCGATTTCGTGACGCTTCGTCTCTTCTGTGCCGTGGCGCAGACGGGCAGCATTACCAAGGGTGCGGAGCGCTGTCATCTCGCTCTTTCAGCGGCTAGCCGGCGAATGTCGGAATTCGAGGCGGCATCTAAGGCGGTCCTGATGGAGCGCACTGCACAAGGCGTGCGCCTCACGCCAGCCGGACACGTGGCGCTTCAGCACGCCATGCGGTTGTTTCAGGGATTCGAGCTGTTTAGCAACGAACTGAGCGAATACTCAAGCGGCTCTCGCGGACATGTCCGGCTATGGGCCAACATGTCCGCGCTGGTCGAGTTCCTACCAGCCGCACTAGCGAGTTTTCTGGAGCTCTATCCGGACACGCGGGTGGAGGTCGAGGAGCAGCTGACAGGCGACATCGTGCGCGCAGTGGTTGAAGGCGTGGCAGATGTGGGCATCTTCGTCGCCGGAGGCCCTACCCACGGTTTGAACGCTCTTCCCTATCAGGCCGATCAGTTGGTAGTGCTATGTTCACAAGCACACCCATTGGCCGCTCACGATGAGGTTGACTTCAAGAGCTGCCTTACCCATGACTTCGTAGGTTTGAACCGCGGCAGTTCTCTTCTGAACACGATCGTTACCGCCGCACAGGATGCAGGCTTTCCTTTGCGGCTTCGCGTGCAGGTGCGAAGCTTCGACGCGATGTGCGAGATGATTGCCGCAAACCTTGGTATCGGTGTTCTGCCACTTGGCACCTGCGCACGCAAGCTTGGCCCTTGGGGACTCAAGGCGGTGTTCCTTAAGGATGCCTGGGCCCAGAGACAACTTTTGATCGCCACAAGCAGTAGCAGGACGCTTTCCGGGTCAGCAACACTCTTAGTCGAGCATTTAAGACGGTGAACATGGCAGTTGGTTGAGCTGAATCGCCCCGGCGGCACTGGACGCCCTTCACTCAGCACACCAGAATGGCCCGGAAGCCATTCACGTTCGTGTGCGTGGGTCCCGATGTCACCAAGTCATTCAAGGCCTTGAAAAAGTGGTATCAAACGCACCTGCACCTATTCCACAAGCGGCCATATGATCGTCCGGGATGCGACACCCAGCCGGCGATTAGCACAATAATGCCGCGCAGCGCTTAACGGGCATAAGTCGCAGTAAAACTCGCCGTTCCGAGGACTTGATTACTCAGTCCCTTGTTAAGCAAGAAACCATAGAGAGCTGCGGTACCTGTCTTAGGTACACCACCTGCCGTCGCGACGTCTTCCACTGCAAGAGCGTAAATCGTAAATATATAGCGGTGTGAAGAATCGCCAGCAGGAGGGCAAGGGCCGCCATAATTCCCATTGACACCATTCACACCAGTGTCTTGAAAATCATTGCTTCCGCCAAAAGCCGGTATTGGCAGCTTTGCCGAGGCGTTGCCAGCACCTTGCACCAAACCCGATACATTTCCAGGGATATTGTAGACAGCCCAATGCCAGAAACCGCTACCAGTAGGAGCATCCGGATCGTACATCGTGAGGGCAAATGATCGGGTTCCTGCTGGTGCGTTGCGCCACTCTAGCGCTGGCGAAACGTTGCCACCTGTACATCCAAATCCGTTTGCAATGAATTGATTAGTAAATGAGCCCGATGCTAGGTCTGGACTAATGAGTGTGAAACTTGGCGTTTGAGCCGCGGCTTCACTGCCTCCACAAGCACTGAGCTGAGCAAGGGCTGCTACTGTTGCCAACGTCGTCAACGAGGACTTGAGATGCATGAATACTCCTTCATAGTAATTTGATCGAATTGCATTGCTGCAGATTATTTTTGTTACCGAATCGACAAAATTTTTCTTGAAATCGGCGCGATTTTCACGGCGACAGCTGACACCTGGGGAGTATCAAGCTCAGTAACGCAGCGCTAGCGATCGTGCTCGATGTGCATCTACTTCACCAGCGAGAAAATCCAAAGTGAGTCTTTGTTCGCTACAAAGGCTGCACTCAAGGCATCACCATGATGTTCTGCGTCGCCGATCCGAACATGCATGACTCGGTGGATTAGAGTAGTAAGTCGATGCCCTGCCGACGGTAGGTGGCCAGCGGGGCCGGCCAAGCTGGCGGCCCGGAAAATTGCATGCTGACAAGGGCTACGGACCGTGTTCACCTCATATGCAGAGGAATCAATGATCGCGTCGCGCGCAAGGGATCGAGCGAAATGACCGCCTCGGGCGCCATCGATGGGTGGTTGAGCGCACCCATGCCTGGCTGGCCGCCTTAGGCGAGCTGTGCACTCGCTTTGAGCGAAGCATTGATATTCATGTCGCTTGGCACTCCTTGGCCTGCTGTGTCATTTGCTTGCGCTCATTGGCAGCGTTTTGTTAGCTACTCTTAGAGGTTGACATAGGTGGCCCTCCATCAAACGAAGGGGCCGCGTTGCCGACCAATCTCCCAGGACACTACGCCGCCGCGCATCTTTGCAGCTATCTGCTGTCCCAGCCGCTGCTCGATCACCGGCTTCCACGGCACTAGGCTGAATCCCATTGTGTCCTCGAGCATGGCATAGCGCCCGCTGGCGAGCATGACGGAGCGCCTGTAAATGCCCGCCACGCGCAGCCCGTCAGCCAAGGGCCGATGCTCCAGACCCGCCTCGGCGGCAATGTCCTTCGCGGCTTGCGCCAGTTCCTGGTTGCGCAGCGTACCCAGCAGGTTGCGCGCCAGGATCACGCGCTGCCCGCGCCGCTCGGCCAGTCCCTGTTCGGTCAGGAAGTCGACGCGCTGCTGCATGGCCTGCTTGGCATCGCTGCCAAAGCCCAGATCGCCCAGCCCTTTGCCGCCGCCGATCAGTTGCTGATCGAGCCAGGTGGTTCCGATCACGCGGGCCTGCCGCTCGACGGGCAGATGCGATTTCAGCTCCACAGCCACACCGCCCCGGCGCTGTGCGTCGTACTGGCACCCACGCTCCGGCAAGTCGTCTGGCACCTTCCATAGACCTTCGGCCACACGTTCCACAATGCCTGCGCGGCGCAAGGCTTCCAGCCGGCGGACGTGGGTTGCCACCACCTCTTGCGGATCACGGCCGGGCCCGGCCTGGCCTTGGGCGATGGCAAGGTGATGGTCGGTGCGATACAGGCCACTGCTCGCCAGCGCGGCGATATTCCTGTCGGCAGCGCGCACGTCGGCCGATCCCTTCACCTCCACAACGGCGCCGGCCGGGTAGTTTGCCAGCTCGTCACGGGCATTCAGCACGACGTAGTGGGCCTTGCCGTCCACGCCGTCGATGACCAAGTAGCCCCGGTCGTGCAATTCGTCGGCCAGCCCTTTCGCGGCGACACGCCCGACGATCGAGCGGCCATCATCCCCTGGCTCGAACACCGCCAGTTCGCGCGATTCGCCGCTCATGGCCCGCTGCATGGTACGGATGATGTCCCCACGCTCACCCAGGGCTCGCAAGGTCTTCTCGGCATCGGCATGGATGGCCCAGGTGCCGAGCTGCACTTCATCGGCCAGGCCCAGCCGCTGCAAGCGCTGCAGGCGGCCGATCAACAGCAGGCGCTGGCGTTGCAATCTCGGCTCGTTGAGCCGTTCGACATGCACTAGGCCATCGTCACCCAGCTCGCGCTTGAGCGTGCGATCCAGGCTTGTCCATCGCTCTTGCTCTACCTCGTGCCGCAAGGTCTGCTGGATCTCCAGCTCGGTGCGCGGCCCCAGCCATTCGGTCGCCAGCTCGGCTGCGCGATGGCGGAACCCATCGGTGATGTAGTCGCCCGCGATGATGAGGTCTTTGCCCGTGTCGTCGCGCCCGCGCACGATCAGGTGGGTGTGCGGGTTGTCGGTGTTCCAGTGATCGACCGCCACCCATTCCAACCGCGTGCCCAGGTCGGCTTCCATGCGGCCCATCGAGTGCCGCGTGTAGGTGTGGAGGTCTTCCAGCTCGGCGCCGTCCTCGGGCGAGACGATGAAGCGGAAGTGATGCCGATCATCGGCGCAGCGTTCCTTGAAGGCGTCGAGGTCGGCGGCATCGGTCTGCGGCCCATAGGCCCGGCCCGGTTCACCATCACGGCCTACGCCGTCGCGCTCGACGTAGCGCAGATGCTTGGCGAGCGACTGCGGGCTGGCCCGCTGCTGGTTCACCAGCAAAGTCTTGATGGTCACGCGCCGCGACATGGGCGTGAGCTTCGCGCCCGCGAAGCGCGCCGCCGTGTGGCCGCGCCCCAGGCGCGATCCGGGCCGCTGGCCGGTGATCTTGCCGCCGCCAGCCGATGCCGGACGACGCACCGAGGACTTGCCGCTGCTGGCCTTGCCGGTCTGCTGGAGCACCTTGGCGATGAAGCCCTGACCCCGGCTCTTCGGGGCAGTGGGACGGATGCGGAAATCGTCATCGCGGCGCTTGGTCATGGCTGCATCCCTTGAAAGCTATGGCGTAGGCCGTCGTGCGAAGCACGCGGACATGCCCGCATTGGTGCGAGCCTCGCGCGCCCAGCGGCACGGCGGCGAAGCCGCTGCGTGCCACACCACCCCCACGTGCAGACTGGCTTTGCGGGCCGACAGGTGCCGCTCCCTTTTGTCTTGCCTTCCGCCTTTGCCTCCCGCTCGCGCTCCCGGCAGCGGCGGCCCGGTGGCGCTGCGCTGCAGGCAGCCAGCGCCCCGGCGAACGCGTCCAGGGCCACCGGCCCGGCGCGTTCGAGGCAAGACGCCTGCACGTGAGAGAGCAGCGTGAAGTGCAGCGCCCAAGCCGCAGGATGGGCGCTTGCACTGCACGCGCGACGACAGGTTGAATGCCACCGGATCGACACGTCCGATGGCACGACAAGATGCACGGTGACGTGCAGCGAGTCGGCGGTCATCATGGGCGTTTCTCCAGCCAGACCGGGTGCGCCACGCCGATCACGGCGGATGCGCTGACCGGCCCGAAGTACCGGCTGTCGAACGACGCCGGATTAGTGACGCTGAGCAGGAACAGCTCGCCCGGCTGAAGCTGCCTGCACTGCGGCCAGGACGGCAGCAGACGGCCCAGCCGATCGGCAGGCAGCACGGCGGCCGAAGGCACGCCGTCGACGCGGACGCTGCCGCCCGCGACGCAAACCTCCTGCGGTGCAATGGCGCCCACGCGCTTGAGCAGCGGCACACGTGTCGGCAAGTAGCCACGCTGCGCAGCCAGCGCGGCGGCGTCTGCCGGCAAGCGGGTCAGGACGATGCTGCCGACGTGCACTGACGGCGGTAGTGGACGGAGTAGCGAGCCCGCCCCCGGAGCGGGCGGATCGAGCGGATCGATGCGATACCAACCGACCGCCACGCTGTCGGACGGGTTGTAGGTCAGGCGCGGCAGCGGATGCACGAAGGACGCCCAGGCCAGCGCAGCGAGGCCGCAGGCGGCGAGGCCTGCGAGCACGATGCGAGCGCGCTGACGTGAGCGAGTGTGCGAGCGAGGACGCGGCACGGTGCCAGTGGTGGAAACGGCTGTCATGGCAGCGCCCTCCCGGTCAGCCATGCGGCGTGCCGCTCGGCGGTGTATTCGGGCAGCGGCAGGCGCGCGGCGAGCCGGTTGGCGAGCGTGCGCCAGTACGCGGGCGAGACGGCAACGGGTGCGATGCCCAGCGCCTCGATGGCGTCGATGCGCTCCAGCACGGCGCGCACTTGCCCCTCGCCCTCGGCATGCAGCAGGAGGCGCGCGCCCGGCTGCACGCCGGGGATGCGCTGCGCGCCATCCAGCGGCGTGCATGCCTGCATCACCATGAGCTGCCAGCGCACGGTGCCGTAGTCGTTGGCTTGCCAGCGGATGCGGCAGAACAGCGCGCCCGGCAGGAACACCGCGCTGCGCCGCCAGCGGTCGAGCTGGTGCGTGCGCGCGGGTTCGCCGAAGCGCAGGTAGAGCTTGAAACGGGCCTCGATGTAGGCCAGCGCCACGCGCGTCAGCGGCGCGCTGGTCGGCTGGCCGCAAGGCGCGATGAATGATGGCTGCGGCGCAGCCGTGGCCGCGTCAGCGGCAGGCTCGCAGGCCGGCGAAGTGGATGCGGTCATGGTGTGTTCTCCCTGCGTTGCTCAGGAAACTCCCGTTCCAGCAGGCCGCGCAGCAGGTCGGCCACCGTCACGCCCTGCGTGAAGGCCGAGACCTTGATGCGCGAGCGCATGGCAGGCGTGATGTCGAGGGTCAGGCGTGCCGTATAGACATCGCCTTTCTGGAGGTCGTCGGCGCTACCCTCGCGAATCCACGCCTCGGCGTGAGGATTCGCGGGCGGTCGGGCGCCGATGCCGACGCGCTTGCTGCTGGACGTGTTGCCGTTGCTCATGTCGGCCACCGCAGCAGTTCGTCCACCAGCGCGGTGACTTCGCGGGCGGCGGCGCTGTCCGGCGCCGTCTCGCGTGCAAGCCGGCCAGCGGCCACGCTGTCGGCGAACACGATGCGTTGATGCACTTCCGCGCGCAGCGCCGGAAGCGGCTGGTCGGCGAGCGCCTGACGCGCTTCGCGCCCGATCACCGTGGTGCTGACGCGCCGGTTGATGACGAAGGCTGCGCGGAGCTGCGGCCGGAAGACTTGCGCCTCGCGGATCAGCGCCACCATCTCGGCGCTGGCCCACAGGTCGTAGGGACTGGGCTGTACCGGGATCAGCACCCGCTCGGCCGCCAG
This sequence comes from Diaphorobacter sp. HDW4A, assembly GCF_011305995.1. Lineage (GTDB taxonomy): Bacteria > Pseudomonadota > Gammaproteobacteria > Burkholderiales > Burkholderiaceae_C > Diaphorobacter_A. The sequence goes on from NZ_CP049910.1 coordinate 4,964,728, forward strand.
GAGCGCAGAGCGCGCCAGCGCTGCGATCCTGGGCGGCCCATCGATGACGACGTGATCGGCCCGTCTGGCGAGTTCTGGTGCTTCCTGGTGCAGGGTTTCGCGAGCGAGGCCCACGGCGCTGAACAGCCGTGGCAAGCCTTGCTGGCTTCTGCGCTGCGTCCAGTCCAGCGATGAACCTTGCGGATCGGCATCCAGCAGCACGACGTGCTGGCCGCGCATCGCCAACTCGCCGGCGATGTGGGTGGCGAGCGTGGTCTTGCCCACGCCGCCTTTCTGGTTGAGCAGCGCGACGATCATGGCCTGGCCCTCCGCGTTGGAAAGCCCGGCCGTTGCTGCTGCGTTTCTGCCTGCGCGGCGGTTGTCCACCGAGGCGCGGCGCTTCTACTAAAAGTTAGAGCATTTAAGTTAGGGAAGTTAAGACAGGCCGAAACCCGCGCCAGCATTGGCTTGGCGGGCGATGGACACGCCTGATAGCACGATAGTCCCACGCCTGATAGCACGAGACCTGGCACGCCTGATAGCACGAGCCCGTCCACAGGCTTCGCACCGTTTATCCCCGTGCCAGTTACGGCACGGGACGTACCGTGCGGAACGTCAGCAATTCGGCCCCGCCCATCCGCTCGATGCCCAGGACGTAGCCGGGCAGCGACTGCCGCCCCACCAGCGCGCGCAGGTCGCAGGCGAAGTCGTAGGGCTTGGCCGTGCTGCCCGACTTGCGGTGCAGATGCCGGAAGTCGAACTGCCAGCCGCCTGGCTGGTGACCGCCGTGCTTGCGCACCAGGCGGTACAGCCAGCGCTCGATGCCGCCCGTCAGCCGGAAATACCCCGCATCGATGGTCAGCACCAGTGCCGCATCCAGCACGCCGCCATAGAACCAGTCCGGCAGAATCAGCTCGATGCCCAGCGGCGTGCCGCGGGCGTCGGCCAGCTCCTTCCACTCGTTGATCCACGAGAAGCGGTGCAGGCGCCTTCCTGTGGTCCCGCGGATCGACGTGGCCACCGTGGTGGACTGCAGGCGATCCAAGGCCGCCTTGAGGCGCTGGTAGTCGCGCAGCGACGTACCGCGCCCGATGAAGCGCAGGATCTCGTAGGGCGTGGCCTGCATCAGCCGCGACGGGCGCAGGCCCGCGTCGCGCGCTTCCACAATCTGGCTGGCGGCCCAGATCAGCACGTCCGCATCCCAGATCGTGGCGATGCCGTGCTCCTGCGTGCCTTCCACCCGAATCGTCACGCCGCTGGTCTGAAAGTCGATCGGCGCCGTGCGCCGCGACTTGGCCAGCGAGAAGAACGGAAAGGCCATCAGGTCCTGGCTGTCGCGCGGCGCCATGTCGCCCGGCAAGGCGCGGAACAGGTCGAGCTGTTCGCGTTCTTGCCTGTGTTCCTGCAATAGCCGCTGCCGGGACGGCAGCGCAGGGCTGGACATGGCGAAGGCCACCCGCGCGCCAGCGATCAGCGCGCACGGCTGTCCGCCGAATGCTGCTCGGCGTATTCAGGATCGGACGTGCTCTCGAAGCTGCGTTCAGCGGCCCAGGCATCGAGGTCGGCCACGGCGTACATGACGCGGCGGCCGAACTTGCGGAACTTGGGGCAGCCACCGAGCACGCGCTGCTTCTCCAGCGTGCGCGGCGAAAGCCGCAGGTAGTCGGCGGCTTCGTCATTGGTGAGATAGCGCTGCGGCTGCGCGGCAGCGGTCGAAGCAGTTGCGGGGGCGGCGGCAGGCCGCAAGGGAGCAGGACGCATGAGGTGTTCCTCCATAGCTTTCAAAGCTCCGGCCACACAGCGCAACCGGATGGAGGCAGTCTCAGAAAACGAAGCTCCGCTGCTCAGGGACGTTTTGCGCCCCCATCAAAACGTCCCTTCTCAAGCGGAGGAAGCTGTGCTAGGCGGCGATAGCCGCCGCGCATCAGCGCATTGCCCCGGCGCGCCAAGCGGCGCACGCGGGCGCGCAGGTCGCCATCGGCGTGCCAGTCGGCCGCCACGGCGTCGGCGCCGAACAGCCCTTCGGCCACGTCGCGCAAGGACGCGCCCGCCAGGGTCGCGTCGAGCGCTTGCAAGGTGTGCAGCTCCAGCAGCGCCGCAGGCGGTGGCCGGGGCCGGGCCATCGGGGCCGGCGTATCAGGCACATGCGGAGCGCCACGGCCACGGTGGGCATAGGCGACCGCCATACCGTCCTCCAGTCCAGGCGCCAGCGCGAAGCGCGCGCAATGGCCAGGGCCGCGCGCGATCAGCGCTAGCCCTTTGCCGTCATGCAGCAGTTGCTTGTGGCCTGGAATGCTCCAGAACTCGAAGGCCGCCGCCTCGGGCGGCGGATCGGCATCGGGATGGAGCTGCACCATGGCGTTGTGGCCAGGCAGCCAGGCCGGATGCGCGTCGCGCGCATCCAGGGCCGGGTCTTCCAGCAAGCGCATGCCCCAGCGGTGGGCCGCTTGCTGGCCATCCTGATGGGTTGGTCGCCGGCGATGGTGGCGCAGCCAGTCGAGCCGGTAGTCGGGATGGCGGCGCAGGTACTCCCAGGCTAGGGCGAGGGTGTCCAGGCACAGGACGTAGAGATAGGCGGCGGTTGGATACCAGTGCGCAAGGTGGTGCGGCTCGGCCATGACACAAGCTCCCCTGAAATCGCAGGAAAGCCGTCACAGGTTTCGCACGCCAACGTCACCGCATCAAACTAGCATCCAATCGTGAATAATCTGGTCGATTAGTAACTTGCGTGTCAAGACGAAAAGCAATACCGTCTGTTGTGCGGATCGTCTTAATGCGACGGTGGCGCGCGAGGAAATGCCGCCTCCTGCGCCATCCACCGTGCCCCATGACGTGCGCTGCGTCATGGCCGGTTTCGCCAGAGTGGCACCGGTTTGGTGCAACAGTGCCGACTAAGACCTGACAGGTCTGGAACAAGACCGATATAGCCTCAATGCGCCCGACTTGGCCTAGGCGCGAACCGCTCAATCGAGGATGGAACCGTTCTCCTGGGCCAGCAGGGTGTACTCCGACAGCGTGCGGGCCGCCCGGAAATACCGATCCCGCATCACGGGCTGCCGGCGCGGCCCGACGATGGACGCGAGGTCGGACAGCTTGATCTCGCCCAGCTCGGGCATGCCGATCCCCAGGTCGATCAGGCCATAGGCCGTGTCGCCATCGGCTGGATTGAGCGAAGCCAGCAGCCAGGTGGCGTGCGCGTTCGGTGTGAAGAGCCGCACGACGGGCTGCGGGTCGATGGCCTGGCCAGCAGCACGGGCCTCGCCGTGCTCCAGCAGTTGCCTGCGCTCGTCCTCGGTGATGAGTCGGTCTACGTGTTGCCCCTTCATTCGCACGAATCCGCCAAAGCGTGAAAGCACAGAGCCGCATCGGCGGGTTTGGTCAGAAGCACGCAAGCGGCTTTGCGCTTCTGTGCGAAGCCGCAGATACGGATTTCCGTAAAAGCACGAAAGCGGCAGACCGGCATAAGTGAACACTATAGATTGTAGCCCTATAGGGCACAATCGACTGTCATCTTGGATTTTGGGGAGATCCAGGGTTGGCAGCTAAACATACATTGTCGGAGGCACTAAAGACCATCAGGAAAGCGCGTGGATTGAGCCAGGAGGCGTTCTCCGACGTCTCCAGCCGCACCTACATGAGCACGCTGGAGCGCGACCTGAAAAGCCCGACGCTGAACAAGCTCGCCGAGCTGTGCGAGGTCATGGAGGTCCATCCGCTCACGCTGCTGACGCTGGCCTATGCTGGTGATGACCTGCGGCAGGCCGACCAACTGCTGGCGCAGGTGCGGCAGGAGCTGGAGACTGTGGCGAAGAAAAGTGACACGCCATAGCCCATAGCGTTCGCCTAGCATGGCCGATCCGGCTCAGCCGGTTCGGCGGTGTTCCAGGGGCGCCAAGCCTGCGCGGCGGGGATAGCCCGCAGGGCTTTCCCCAGGAGGCAAGCGAAGCGCGCAGCCCCGCAGACCAAGAATGGAGCACAAGCGATCTATCAGCTGCTCGGGCGGACTGTGCGTTCATGATCACCCCCCAAAGTATCATCATGTAAACGAACAACGAAGAGGAGCCAGGGATGCCATACCCCATCGCGCAGTGGACGCAGGTTGCACCCAATTACCAACAAGGAACGATTCTTCTGGGCAACGGGGCGAGCATGGCTGTCTCGCCCAGCTTCGGCTACGGCTCACTGCTGGAGCATGCCCAGCGAACGGGATTACTCGCCGATGATGTAAATCGCCTCTTTCGCTTTTTCGGAACATCCGACTTCGAATTGATCCTCCGACTGGTATGGCAGGCGTCCAACGTCAACAAGTCACTGGAGATACCAGACCATCGCACGCACCAGGCCTACCTGAATGTTAGAGAGTGTTTGATTCAAGCCGTTCGCAACGTGCATCCTGAATACGATCTGGTGAATGGTCGATTGCCCAGCATGTACCAGTTTCTGAAGGGGTTCGACACAGTCATTTCTCTAAACTACGACTTGTTGGTCTACTGGACGATGACCTATGGGCTCAATGTCCAAGACGGCCATCTGTTCAAGGATTGCTTCCTTGGAAACGGCGCACACGGCGCCTTCAATGATGCGTGGCAGAGATTCCGTGAGCCCTATCGGGAGCGAACCAACACATTGGTGTTCTATCCCCATGGAAACTTGGCGCTATGCCGCAATGTTGTGGAACAGGAACTCAAGATCCATAGTGCTGGAGCGGGCCTGCTGGAGGCGATTCTGCAGGCGTGGCGCAGCGAGCAAGTCGTGCCGCTGTTTGTCAGCGAGGGAACGATGCAGCAGAAGGTGTCCTCGATCCAGAATAGCTACTATTTGGCTACAGTGTACCGGGAGGTGCTCACGTCGCAGCGATTCGCGTTGACACTGTTCGGTTGGGGAATCGGGGAGCACGACCGGCATCTGCTGAAACGGATGCGTGGGACCGGAGTTCAGCGGGTGGCGGTCTCTGTTTTTCGTGGTGATCAGGTCTACTGCAATTACGCGTATCAAGTCATTCAAGATGATCTTGGACCTGTTCACGTAGATTTTTTCGATAGCGAAAGTCCCGGTTGCTGGATTCAAGCAGTGCCTCCTCCTCCAGGACTTGGTCAATTCGGGTACTAGAGCGGTCCTGAATAGCCAGTGTCGAGAGGCAGCCAAGCTGCGCGCCGCGGGGATGGGCCTTGCGCCAACCCCCTGGAGGCAAGCGAAGCGCGCAGCGCCGCAGGCGCGAAGGCGTGAGGGATTGGAGCCGAATGGCCGTGACGGCATAGACGGCACGGGGCGCAGCCCGCAAAGCCCGGCGGCGCATCGCGCCGACACGCCATGCTCTGACAGCAGCCAAAGACACAGCTCTCAGGCAGGGACGCAGCACGCTACAGGGCACTGCCTGCCACTGCCGCGTTCGGGACGAACTGACAGCGCAGCACCCCGCCGTGTGGTGGGACACTGCAGGCGGCGGTCACGCCGCCTGGGGCTTGCTGCGCGACCAGATCAGGTCGTGCGTGCCGTCCTCGCCTTCGATCAGGCGGGCGTAGACTGTGGCCGGGAACGAAGGATCGTCGAGGGTCACGGAGATGTACTCCCGCCCGGCCTCGCTGGTCTTCTTCCACGCCGCGCCGATGTCGTGGCTGGCCGCCTGCAGGCGGAAGTCGGGGGCCTTCTCGTTGTCACCCTTGTCGTTGGGCACCAGCTTGACCTTGACGTTGAGCGTCAGGGTGCGAAGCGTGCCGGTGAAGCCGTCTTTGTCTGCGGTGAAGGTGCCGATGTTGGCCATGATGAAACTCCTTTTCAGTGGAACAAGGTTCGCGCCCATCGCGTCCTTGTTGTGATCCGACCGGCGGGGGACGGGCGGGCTGCACCGCATGCGGTCGCAACGCAGTGGAGAGCCGGGAGACGAAAAGAATTTGTCCCGCGAGGAAGCCGTGCAGCGGCGGGGAAATTGTTTTCGCCGGACGGTTGCAGCCATGAAGCCCGAGGCGCAGCCGTGCCATCGCCAGGATTCACAACGAGACAAGGACGCCTTGGGCCGAACCGCTCCGAAAGGAGATGGGGCCGACTCGGCATCCCCGCATGAAGGCTGCTCCGGCTCGCCCGCTGACGTGGGCCAGGTCAATCACCCAACGACGGACAAGGATCCCCCCCCCACCTTGCGGCGCTGGTCTTGAGGCGTGGCGTGGAAGCTCCATGGCGATGCCGAGCGGGGGGGCGTGAACTGGCGTGAACCGTCCTTCGTGACGTGATGGGCAGGAGCTGCCAGCGTCGAGGACGGCACGCATTTGCACAACCTGCCGCAGCAAGCCCTGGCGTGTTCGCCAGCGCCCCGCTCATCGCAGCAGGGCGCTGGCCGAGCCGATCCGGTGCAGCTGGTTCGGCGGTATTGCGGGGCGCCAAGCTGTGCGCGGCGGGGATAGCCTGTAAGGCTGCCCCCTGGAGGCAGGCGCAGCGCGCAGCGTCGCAGGCGCGAAGGCGTGACGGCATGGACGGAGAGCCCGGCGGTGCATGCACCGACACGCACTACTTATGCATCTCGTTGTAGAGCTTCAGCGGCCGTTAATTGGGCCTTCAAACCGTCAGAGGCATCATTTACTTGAATATGACAAAAGACGCATCTTGAAACTTTGCCAATCCTCCCCAAGTATCCTGCTGGGGACGCCTTGCCTTGGGCTATTAGTCGGCCAGACTCGATCAAATCAGGGTGCGGCATCGGGGCGCGCGGTTGCGTGCTGTTTTAGAACGAAAGCATTGAGTGCAACCCCTTTCTGCACTCGGCGGGAGGAGAAGAACTTGCCACTGAACAACACGGAAATCCGCTACTACGACAGCACTGTGCTGCGCCTTCCTGAAGATAAGCGCAAGGAATACCACGCGCAGGTTGATCGTTTGATTAGTGCACTGACCAAGCGTGTGCATGAGCAGAGCGAGATCAAGATTACCAAGGTGGTGAAGGCAGGGTCGTTCGCCAAATACACGATCCTGCGCAAGACGTCCGAGGATCCCGTTGACGTTGACGTGGTCTTCTACATCTCCGGTCGCAGCGTCGATAAGGAAAGCTTGGCCAGCCTGACCGAGCTTATCTACGATGCGATGATCAAGTTGTACCCCAATAAGTCGGTCGAGAATTTCGAGATCCAACGAAAGGCCGCGACCGTGACCTTCATCGGCTCGGGTCTCAGCGTGGACATCGTGCCCGTCATTGAAGATCCCGCACGCGCTGGATACGGTTGGCAGTTCGACATCCATGACGGCACGAAAGTGCAGACTTGCGCGCCGTGCCAGATCAAGTTCGTGCGTGACCGCAAAGACATCGACCCCGACTTTCGTACCCTCGTGCGCTTGGCCAAGAAATGGCGCAATCGGGTCGAACTGAAGCCGCTCAAGTCGTTCACGATTGAGCTGATCATGGCCCACGTACTTGCAAAGAACGGCAAGGACGGGTCCATCGAGAAGCGTTTCCGGGACTTCCTGCTCTACATCGCGCAATCCGGCCTGAAAGAGGTCATCACCTTCCCCGAAAACGGGCTGGTGTTCCCGAGCTTCACCGATCCGGTTGTGATCCTCGACCCGGTATGCAATACCAACAATGTAGCCAGCCGCATTTCCGAGGACGAACGCAAGGAGATCGTCGCGGCCGCCTTGGAGGCCTGGGAGACGGCGAACTTCGCGTCCATGGAAGACGACATTGAAATCTGGAAAGAGCTGTTCGGCCCGCGCTTCAAGGTCGAGGAGGAAGAATGAGTTACACGTATGCCGCAACGGAGACCTACTCGGTCGCCGACATCGAAGTTGTCATGCGCCGGGTAACGGCCGACCTCGTCATGATCGCCTCTAGCACGGGAGCGATCACCGAAGAAAAAGCCCGGAGTTGGGGGCACGATATTGAGGTCTTGGCAAAAAACGGCTTCTTGAAGAAGGTTGATCTGACTCTGCTGAGCTTTGGTCTGGAGCAGAAAGCGACTTGCTTCGAGGTAAACGTGGCCTCGGGTGAGCTGACAACGAGCCGCCCCGGCGGGGTGATGTGGCCGCAGGTTCCCAGTCCCGAGTTGCGCATCGTCTTGTCGTATACCAGCGACTACGACAATGCGGCCAAAGAAAAGATGGCGCCGAAGCTCAAGATCAACTGGGTGCCGTCCACGGTTGACCTAAGTCACTCGACCCTCACTTCTAACGCCAACCGTGACTATGTCAGCAACGGCTACGGCATGCAGCGCAAGGACTTCAGCCTGTGACCCAACCCAGCATTTTTGACGGCAAGTTGCCTCTCCCCGATTCCTCGCTGGCCGCACGTGAAAAGACGCTGCTCGGCTTCGATGGACGGTACCGAAAGATCCACGACCAGTTGCGGCTCTTACTCAATCTCGGCGAGTTGGGGGCTTGGAGTCAGACCAAGCACAAAAAAAAGCTGCTCCTGTGTGACCTGGTCGCTGAGCAGTACCCGCTTGTGATCTTCCACGGCGACGTGGGAACTGGCAAGACTGCTACCGCTGAGTGCATTGCAAACCGACTGGCTAAGGAGTCGCGCACTGAGGATGCACTGCTTTTCAAGCTGAGCAACCGGGTCCGAGGTAGCGGCAAGGTGGGCGAGATGGGGACCCTCCTGACCCAAGCCTTCCACGAAGTCGTTCAAGCGGCAGGCAAGGCGCGGCGCGCCTTCCTGATCATTGATGAGGGCGACTCGTTGGCTGCCTCACGCAACCAGGAGCACAGCCACCATGAGGATAAGGTAGCTGTGAACACGCTGATTCAAGGTGTCGACGATCTGCGCCGGTTCGGTGGCCGCATTGTGGTGTTCCTGTGTACCAATCGCCTGTCTGTGCTCGATCCCGCGCTCCAGCGCCGCGCAGCCATTGTCGAGGAATTCACTCGCCCCGACGACAGTGAGCGCCAAGCCCTGCTGACCATGGACTTGGAAGGTGTCGGCCTCACTGAGCGGGAGATCAAGGAACTGGTCGCAGCCACCGGCGCGCGAAACAAACAGCCGGGTTGGACCTTCTCCGACATCCGCACCCGTCTGTATCCGGCTGCGCTGGCCCAGGCCTTCCCAGATCGCGCATTGACCCACAAGGATTTGATCGATGTCGCAAACGCACTGCGGCCATCGCCCGTCATGGAGGACAAATAATGCCGCGCTCTGCGTTGTTTGGTCGCCGGATTCACATCACCGGCAGCATCGTCGAGGATGCCAACATTGCAACGGCGGCCGAGGTGACTCGAGCTCGCGAGTTCGTGAAGGCCTTGGTGCTGGATCTGCTTGGCAAGGGTGCCACCTTTGTCATCCCTGTCGACGCGGAGAAGAATCGCGCTGACGGCCAACCCATCTGTTTCGACTGGCTGGTGTGGGAAGCCATTCACAGCAATTTGGTGCGCCGGCCAGCTGACGCACCAGGACCGCTGGTCATCGCGGTCAAGCACCACAAGAACGAAGCCCAGATACCGGCTGAGCACCGTTCAGTGTGGGATGCCATGCGGGTATCGCCGTTGGTGCAGATCGAGAGTGCGGCGCACTGGAACATGGCCAGTAAACGCATGGAAGTCCAGGCACAGCATGGCGACATCCTGATTGCCGTTGGCGGCGGAGAAGGTGTCTTGTTCCTCGCGAACTTGTATCACGATGCGGGTAAGCCAGTAATTCCATTGAATTTCGGCCTCGGACCGGCAACTACCGGAGCATCCCGTCTCTTCGAGTTCGGAATGTCCGGCAGCAATGCGCAGCGCCTGTTCCAAACCGAAGGCACGGCTACTCCGCAGAGCTGGCTCAACCGCATTGAGATGTACGCAGGTAAGACGGTGAGCGATGGCGTGCGTGACGTGCTCGGCCTCTTGGAGGATTTGGTACCTCCCAAGGCTTTTGTGGTCCGGCTGCTGAATCCCTCACACCCGGACTACAACGACGTTCAGGGCTTCTTCGATGTTGTGGTTCAGCCTGTCATCGAAGGGGAATTGGGATACAAGCTCACTGTGATCGATGGAAATCAGCCCTACGACCATGCTCGCATCGATGAAGAGATCTTCAAGAAGCTACATCGCAGCAGCGTGGTCCTCGCCGACATTACGGGCGTGCGACCAAACTGCTTCATCGAACTAGGCTATGCCCTGGGCCGGGGCTTGCAGACCATGCTGTTGTCTAAAGATGGGACCGAGTCTCCGTTTGACATCTACTCGCTGTCAGGTCATCGGTGGAAGACGATAGGCACCGCAGAAGAGCGTCGGCAAGAGTTTCGCCGACATTGGAACGCTATCAAGAACCGTCCTCCTCTCGTCTCCCCAGATCCGCTAATCCCATGAGCCAAAAGCACGAAATCTTTCTGTCAGTGGACGTCGAAACGTCGGGGCCAATCCCCGGTGAGTACAGCATGCTCACGATCGGCGCGTGCAACGTTGACAACCCCGAGCAGGTGTTTTCGTGCGCGCTAAAGCCCATCTCGCTCAACGCCGATCCGAAGGCCATGGAGGTGACCGGACTCTCCCTGGAGAAACTTGCTAACGAGGGGCTACGCCCAGAGGTCGCAATGCAGCAGTTTCGGGACTGGGTGGCCGATGTCGCCGGCAACGATGGAACGCCAGTGTTCGTTGGGTTGAATGCGCCGTTCGACTGGTCATTCGTTAACTACTATTTCCACCGTTACCTTCAATCAAACCCATTTGGCTTTGCAGCCTTGGACATCAAAGCACTCTATATGGGCGCGACGGGCTCAAGTTGGGCAGACACGCGCTCAAGTCAGATGGCAGCTCGACTACATCCCAAGTCCAGGGGCGACCATCAGGCATTGCATGACGCGCAGTACCAAGCTGAGCTGTTCCGTTTGGTCCGAAGCATCTCGCAACCGTCGCGCGGCTGATTTGCTTCGCCGCTTCCGTGGGGTGGATGCCTTCAACGCCACCGCCTGAGCCACCGCGAAGGCAGCGGCATTTTTGGTGCGGCTGTTGGCCTTGAACACCGGGCGCGGCCACTGCCGCGCCCGGATTTTTGAATCCACCCGGCCCAGGTCGAAACGGCTTGGACCGGGTGCTGGCGTCATTCCTTCGTCTCAATAACCCACCACACGGCACGCGGCAAGGCGCGGCCCGTGATGGGATGAACATCCGCGAGGTCGGCGCGGGCCGTCCAGCCCGAGGGCGGACGGTAACCGGGCACGTCGCCTGCGCCGTGCCCGGTGCATAGATCGCCGCCATGCGTGGGCGGCTCATGGAGTCAGTGGTGGGCATGGTCTGGTTCCTGCAAGCCAACGCCCCGGCCGGGGCCGGGGCGCTGGTCTGCATCGAGGGTCAAGCGGCCAACTCTTCGGCCGCTTCATCCGCCACGGCGGGGGCTTCTTCCGATGCGGCCTCCTGCGGCCCCTCTGCCTTGAAGATGGCAGGCATCCAGCCCGTGCCCTCGGTCAGCCGCTCGGCCTCGCTGGCAATGTCAGTCTTCTTGAGCTTGCCCAGCCGGGTGACCTGATCCGGCGCGAACTCGCCGACAGCTTGCAGGATTGCAGCCTTCGGAACGTGCTTGAAGTAGCCTTCCGCGCTCGGCTTCCACCATGCGGCCATGTCGAGGCCCACGGCCTGCGCCAGTTCCGCGCCGGGCTGGTGCGGCGTGGCGCGAGGCGTCACCGCGTCCACCGCCCCCGCCACGCACACGGCCAGCAGTTGGACCAACTCGCCTTGTTCCATCGCCAGCAGCGCGGCGAACAGTTCGGCGCTGTCCTCGGGCAGCTTGTCGCCCCATGCCTGCTGTACCTCGCGCAGCGCCACAGCGGCGGGTGATTCCGGCCAGTCCGGGGCCATGCCTTCCAGTCGGTCTTGCACCGTGAGGCGAACCCCCATCGGCATGTCCTGCCCGTAGTAGCGCCTCTGCAAGACGCTCTGCACCATGCCATGCACCAGCGCGGCCAGCGCCGCTTGCGGATGCCGGGCGACTTCGATTTGCAGCGCGGCGGTGCGGTGCGCACTCAGGCGCTGCGCCAGCCGGTCGGAGACGGCGGGGGCCTGGGCTTCTTCCGCCACTTCGATGTGGTCGTCGTTCGTACCTTCACCCTCGGCAAAGCCGTGGCGCAGCTTCTCCAGCGTGCGCAGCGCCTTGGCCTCGGCCTCGCGCAGCAGCCCGCGATGGATCACGGCGTCCCCGCTGCGGTCGATGGTGACGATGGCACCGGCTGCGGCTTTCACGCTCGCGCTGTAGCCCTGCAAGCCGTCTTCCAGCGCCTGCAACTGCTCGCCCAGGGCTTCGCCTTCCTCTTGCAGGGCTTCGGCCTTGTCCTCGTCGTCGGCGTCCATCGCTGCATCCACGGCAACGCCTACGGCCTGCATCTTCTCTTGCAGCCGCTCGATGCGCTGCGCCTCGCGCTTGTTCGGGGTGCCCCGCTCCCTCGGGGCACGCTGGAAGGCTTGCAGGTCGGCATGGGTCATGGTGGGGGTAGCGACCACCCAGGCCCAGCCCTCGGCGCGGACGGTGTCGGCCATGCCGGTCAGCTTCCCGCGCACCAGCGTTTCCAACAGCACGGTGTCGGAGACGTACACGCCCGCATCGCCTTCCGCGAACAGGTCGCGGCGAATGCCGCCGCCTGCGGCTTCGTAGGCATCCAGCCCGACGAAGCGCACCAGCGGATGCGAGGCCCCAATCTCGCGCTCGGTCAGGCGCTCGCGCAGCGCGGAGGGGTTGCGCTGCCACTGCGGCGCATCGTAGAACGCGGCCTCCTGCGCGGCGTGGTCGTCTGTGATGGCCAGGGCCATCAACTGATCCAGCGTGACGGCATCGGCGCGGTAGTCGTCCATCAGGCGCGGAGAAACATTCGCCAGTTTCAGACGGCGCTGCACCACCAGCGGCGTGACGGAGAAATCCGCCGCAATGTCCTCGATGGGTCGCCCCTCAGCCACCAGCGCTGCGAAGGCTTCAAACTGGTCTGCCGGGTGCATCGCTTCGCGCTGCACGTTCTCGGTGAGGCTGGCGGTGCGGGCCGTGCCATCGGCCACCTGCAGGCAAGGCACATTCCAATCCTTGGCGATGCGGTGTTTCTTCGCCAGCAGTTTGAGGGCGGCAAGGCGACGGCCACCGGCCACGACTTCGTAATGCTCGCCATCGGCGGATGCAATCACGATCAGGTTTTGCAGAAGGCCCACGCGCTGGATGGATGCGGCCAGTTCAGGGATGGACATGCGCGGGGTCTTGCGCACGTTGCGGCCCGTGGGGCGCAGCACCAGCCGCGACAACGGCACCAGGATCATGTGCTTGCTTGGGTCGGCGGCTTGCAGCACGTTGGCGGCGCTGCTGGCTGCAGTGTTGACGGCTTGGGCCTCGGTGTAGGTAACGGCGTTCATGGTGAATCTCCAATCGAGTGAAACAAGGGAATGGAGGGGAAACCGCCCCTCCGGCGGGGAAAACGTCGAAAAGGGGGTCAGGCTTTGAGGGCGCGCATACCATCGGCCAGCAGCCACAGGGCGCGATTGAGGCGAATGTCCGAATCAATGCCCTGCACGGGCCGGGTCTGCTGGCGGCGTCCGTTGGCGCTGCGGCCATGCAATCCGCCTTTGGTCAGATTTTCTTGGGTGCGGTTGAACACGCTCCACAGATCGGGGCGGCGGTCTTCAAACCGGCGCGGCATCAGGATTTGCGATTCGGTAACGGGCGCGGGCTTATTCGGGTCGTCGTACTTGAGGGCCAGCGCGGCACGGGCGAACACCTCCGATTCGCCATCGTCCAAGGTGATGCCGCGCATCAGGTCGCGCGACTCCTTCACGCGGTCAAAGCCGTGCAGCACCTCGAAGGCGCCTTCGATGACCTGGCCCGCTACGTCGCCTTTGTGGGGGACGCGCACGTCTGCCACGGTGTCACCGCACACCAGCCCATTGCTGCACACAAACCGGAACTGCCCCGCCAGCATCTGGTAGCTGCTCGTGCCATCGTGCGAGTTCAGCAGAATGATTTCGTTGGCTTCCGCCCCGTTGATCTGGCTGGCATGGCGCAGGCGCAGCATGTGTTTCGTGTGCTCGCGCTTGCCTTCATCGCGTACGCGGGTTTGCGTCACCATGAAGGGCTGAAACCCTTCCTTGCGAAGTTCGGTCAGCACCGCCGCTGTGGGGATATAGGCGTATCGCTGCGAACGGCTCTCATGCGGGGCATCCGCGAAGATGGACGGGGCCACCCGGTGAATCTGGTCATCGGACAGCGGGTAGTCGCTGCGCAGTGCGGGGGAATGGGAAGCGAAACGGGTTGCAAGCATGTCGTTCTCCTGAACAAAAATGGCTGTTGAAGAAAACCGCACACCGGATTCCAAGATTCGGAGCCCAGCCTTGTGGCTGTTTGGTGCGGTTGGCACGAAGAACCCGGCTGGCCCTGTTGCCACCGTCTTCCTGAGTTCATCGCCCGCGACGGTCAGGAGCGCGCGGACGGGGGCCGTCAAGGAGACAAGCGCAGGGTTGGTGCGGCCCGCAGGCGTAGCCGAGGACACGGCCCTGCGCGCCTTGATGGCACACGGCCGCGGGCTACAGTCGCGGACAAGGTGATGGAGTCAGGGAAGACGGCTGGACATGGCAACGGCCGCCTCTGTGTGCCGAACCGTACGGCAAGCGAAGCGCGCAGGCCCGAAGCTGGAAGCCGGGCCGGAGGCGTCAGCCGAGCGGAGCGAGGGAACGATGGAAGCCCAACAGGGGCGAAACCCCGAAGGGGGTTCGATGCGCAGCACGACAGCGCGCCCGGCCATCTCCCAGGTGGCCGGGGACGCCCAGCAGTTTGGGAATCGCAGGATTTGTCTTTGGCCGATTTTTCGCGGACAATGTGGATAAGGCCTTGTCCGCCTGAGCTTCGAGCGGCTCAATCAAGACTGCGTTCTGCTTTCCCCATATTTCTTGCCACCACCATGCGATATCGCCTGGGCGTAGGCCAAGTAATCGCTCGATTGGTCTGCGCTGAAATCAGGAGAATCGTATGCCCATCGGCATTTCCGACCTTGCCCATTCTGTTCGCAAGAACAGCGCATCCGTGGCCGCACCTGTGCAGCTTGGCCACGCACAGCAACTCATCGTTGCTGTACTTGGCTACAAGAGCCTTGCCGCCTACCAGGCAGCGCAGGTAGCCGCACTCGAACCCCAAGATTTGAGCAACGTCCACCACGTTGTACTCGACTACGACAAGCTCGATCAGCGCGCTAGCGAACTTGGCGCGGCCCCCACGCCAAGCCAACTGCATGAGCTGATCGACGCTGCTTTCAAGGAACGGGCACCTCATACACACATTCACGCCTCTTACGCAGACTTCGATAACTATCTGCGCGAGCATGTGGATCAGGTGGTCATCGAAGACGATGACGTGAACAGCGAGATGGCCAACGCCAATTACGACGGCATTGATGAGGTCTATTTCGATTTCGAGGTCGAGGCTGAAAACGTCCCCGTTGGCAGCTCGCTGGAAATCGACCTGGATGGCCATGTGGGCTTGGGTATCGACACTGAGCGTCCCTATGCAGGCCACAAAGTGAACGTGGAAGGCTTACTGGCAGTGGAACGTCTGGGCAGCCAGTGCTTTGGGTCAGTGGATTGCCAAGTCACCAAAGCGGAACTTGATACGAACTGGGGGGATGACGACTACGACGGCGAGCCACCGCCGCGCAGCGTATCGCAAGCCTATTCCGAACTGCTGGGCCTCGAACTGCATGAGGTCGGCAATCTGGCCGACGTAGAAGCAATGGAGCTGGACGGCAGTAGCGGTGACATGGTCTACGGCTACCTCCTCGACTTCACGGACTACGCTTCGCCCGAGATAGCGCAGAAAATTTTGCGCCGCCACTCATCGCTGCGTATCGAAGTCGGCCCCGACTTCTTTGAAGGCGTTCGCAGCGACGACTGGCCTCGCTGACGATAAGGCAAAGCGCATCCCGATATGGGATGCGCTGCTGGGCCATCCGCCCAGGGCTGGGTCAGACAACGATCCGCCCGGCTTGCCGCGCATCGCGCGCATAGGCGCTCAACCGCTTCTCGGCCCGGAAAGACAGGTCGCGCTCGATCGGCAGGCCCAGCCCGCCGCGCACGCTCGCCAGCTCGTTCAAGCTGACCCAGCCGAGTTCCGGCATGCCCAGGCCCAGGTCGCAAAGCCCGAAAGCGTGGTCGTGGTCATCGGGATCAATCTCGGTCAGCAGCCAGGTCGCGTCGACATCCGGCGTGAACAGCTTGACCACGGGTGCCGGATCGAAGTCCGGATTCTCCAAAGATGCGCGGCCGTTGGCCAACATCACGATGCGCTGCTCGTCAGTGATGAATGCCTGGTTCATGGTGAACTCCTGAAAGGTTGCCGGGCGGAATTGCCCAGCCCTTCCGGGGCACGGCGCAGCGCAAGCAGTCAAAGATCGCAGACGGCCGCTAGGCCGCAAGCGTGCCTGCACGCGCAGTCATTGACGGCGAGAACGCCGTGGCACGATGAAGGAAACGGCAAGACCGCTCACAACACTTGGCCTATCGACCACCAGGCAAGCGGAGCGCGCAGGCCCGGATCGCAGTGTCGGGCCGAAGGCGTCGTCGATGTGGAAGGCTGGCTATGCCAGTCCAGTCAGGGATGAGCGAATAGTGAACCTGGAGCAGTGTGATCCACGAAGTGGAGACGCCCAAGGTTCCGTCGCTTATTATTTGGAATACGATAAGTTTAGGGTAAAAATATGAAAAGTATCTTTGAAAAAATCAATGAATTGTCTTCAGCAAAAATCGCAGAATTCAACTTGGGGAAATTTGAATACGCCTTTATTGACAAAGATCCAATCTTTGTCAATAAATTGCTTCCCCTCATCGGAACCTCGCTGGCAAAGGAGAGCTTTCAGGCAGACGTAATGCGTGCTTACACAGAGGGCTGCATGAATGAGAAGGCGGCCATTCTGAAAGAATTTGAAGCCAAGCGCGGCCATCCAACCGCAGCTATGTTTTATACACCGCAGCTTGATCTAGTGGAAAAGCGATTGGCCATAAAAACGATTCAGCAGTTAATAGATCACCTGAAAAATTATCTCAATGAGTATCCTGGGACGCTAGAAATCTTCAATAACTCTTACAAGTACATCCATAACGAAGATGGATCTTCGTACATAGAAGAGAATTACGTAAATTACCGTATTGGCTGCATTCTGTATTCCAAGCATCAATCAATCAAGGGAAGGATTGAAATGCTGGATCTAAAGTATTCCAAGGTAGTTGAGAGTGAGTATGAGAAAATTGGCATTGACATAAGAAAGGAAGATACTCAATTCTCCAAATATAGCCTTGTTAGCCTGAATAATAATATCCAAATATTCAACGACAAGGATAGTCAGACAATACGCGATGAGCGCATAGGCCGACACTTCTGGATAAACGTTCCAAGGAAGCTGCTCAGTTCTATCGAGGCACTCATTGAAAAAGGAATGTTGTCCGAAATAGCATTCAGAATTGATTATATCTCCAAATATGTGCCGGCAATGGAGGAGATGGAGTTTGGCGCTCCGCTGCGACTGAAAATATCCTCTCTGCCTAAACTGTCAAAGTTCTACTCTACCGACAAATACGAGAACAATCTGTGGATTCACCACGATGCAGAGAAGCTAAGTTTGACTTTTGAGGAGTTAATGGAGGATTTTGAAGTGGCAGGCGACGACATCGTCACGCAAGTCATCCATCTTGAATACAGTTCAAAAGACGATGATTTTTTTATAACTCACCTAGATCACGAATTTATCATATATACGCTGGATAGTTACCAAGAAAGATTGAGCAATGCCAACATAAAAGGGCACAGGAAAATAAAAACATTCAAAATAGATAATTCGATGATCCCGTTCAACATAAGTATTGGCGGGGATCTGTTTCTACTTCAAGTTCTTGATTCGTATTTCAAAAATGATGATTTGATTCGTGAGTATTTTGAAAAAATCAACTGACTTGGCAATTGGATCTATTCAATTCAAGCAGCGATCGGCAGAGGACATGGCGCTGCTGTCCGCGCATCCTTGAGCCGCAAGCCACTCCTTATCGGCCTATGGTGATTGCACACGAGCATGAAGCCGCGATAGAGCAAAAGAACCGTTGCCACATGCTTGTGCTCTGGTCGGGGTGTACGACTGCACGGACGTTGTGGTCAGTATTTTTCGTCAGGCTGCCGCTGCTCGATCTGCAACCGCGCCCGCTCGGTCGCCTGCTGCAACTTTTCGCCCAGAACCACACGCGGCGGCAAGCTGGTCAGATACTCGGCAACGTGGATGCCTGACTTGTCCAGTTCCAGCAACTCGATCTGTTCGCGCTTCTTGCCGGTGCAAAGGATGATGCCCAGCGGTGAGGCTTCTTCCGGCTCCCGCTCGTGCCTGTCCAGCCAGCGCAAGTAAAGTTCCATCTGTCCCTTGTACGCGGCCTTGAACTCGCCGATCTTTAATTCGACGGCCACCAGCCGGCGCAGCTTGCGGTTGTAGAACAGCAGATCGAGGTGGAAATCCTCGCTGTCGATCTGGATACGCTTCTGCCGGGCAACGAAGGAGAAGCCCGTGCCCAACTCCAGCAGGAACGACTCCATTTCTCGAATGATCGCCGCCTCCAAATCGCCTTCCTGCCAGGCGTCTCGCAATCCCAGGAAGTCGAGGATGTACGGGTCGCGCATGACCAGGGCCGGCGACATGCGCTGCGCATCGCGCATCGCCGCAAGTTCCTGCGTGATCGTCTCGTCCGGCTTCTTGGACAGCACCGTGCGCTCATACAGCATCGAGTCGATGCGCTCGCGCAGCGTCCGCACGCTCCAGCGTTCGGTGCTGGCCATCTGAGCGTAGTAGTCCCGCTGGAGCGGGTCTTTCAGCGGGATCAGCGCGATGAAGTGCGTCCAGCTCAATTCTCGTATCAGCGATACGAGAATCTGCTCGTCGGGGAACGTGGCCGCAAACTGCACCATGCGGCGCAGGTTCTGTTCGGCAAAGCTGCTGCCGTAGTCCTGTACCAACTGCGCAGCCAGCGTCGGCAGCACCTCCTTGCCATAGGCACCTCGGCGCCCGTCCAGAACCTGTGTGCGGATGCGCTGGCCGATGCGCCAGTAAAGCATCGTCAACTCGCTGTTCACCGTCGAGGCGGCGCGCTTGCGCGCCGCCTTGATCAGTGCCCGAATGTCGCCCAGCAGCGCCGATGGCGCTGCGGACGATGCCACCGATGTCTTGCGCGGGGTCATGCCATTACTCCCTCGGCCTGTCGCGCTCCGGTAATGGTCTTGCGCCGGTTCGCTACCAACTCGGCCGCTTCGCGGACCGGCTTGTCCTCGGTGTGGACGTAGCGCATGAACATCGCCACGGTCTTGTGCGCCGTCAGCGCCATGCCAACCTTGACCGGGATACCGGAATTGGCGATGTCAGTGGCCGAGCGGTGGCGGATGCCATGCGTGCCCACATGGGTCACGCCGGCCCGCTTGAGGATGCGCGTCCAGCCGCTGTAATACTCGCCCGTGGTCATGTGCTGCCCCGGATGGTTCGGGGACGGGAACACGTGCGGGCACCCGTCCTGGCGTGGTGCGGTAGACAGTAGCTGATAGGCTTCCGCGCTCAAGGGCTTGGACATGCCGCCGGTCTTACTGTCGGGCCAGACCACGCGCCGATTTTCCAGATCCACCCAATCCCACTGCAGCGTGACGATTTCGGAGCGACGGCCGGCGAACTCGAATTGCAGCCGGATCGCCAGCGGCAAGATGGCGTGATCCAACCCCAGGCCATCGGTTTCCAGAAAGTCGAGATACCGGAACAGCTTGCCCATCTCCTCGTCACTGATGAGGTGAGTGGCCTTGCCGTTGGGGTACATCGGAACATGACGGCACGGGTTGGTGCCGTCGGGCCGATAGCCCCACACCTCGGCCAGGTTGAACATCTTGCGCATGACGCTGAAGGTGCGGTTCGCCTCGGCTGGCTTGTGGGCCATCTTCTTCATGGCTAGAGCCACGTCAGGCCGCTTCACGTCCTGCACCTTCATGCGGCCGAGCATCGGGACGATGCAACGGTCGATGACCGCCTGATATCCCCGCTGGGTGCTGGTCTTGTTGCGCTGCTTGGAGTGATCCTCCATGAACTTTTCGCACAGTTCCTTGACCGTGGGCGCCTTGCGCGCCGCCGCCTTGTCGGCGGCCGGGTCGCCGCCCCGGCGTACCTGCGCCAGCCATTCCTGGGCAAGCGAGCGGGCTTGCTCGACGGTCAATTCCCCGAACAGGCCCAGGGCGGGCTTGCGCCGCTCGCCCGCGTTCGTGCGGTACTGGAGCATGAAGACCTTGCGGCCTGCTGGTGTAACCTTGCACAGGAAGCCGGGCACCAGTGTGTCCCGGAGTTCGACGGCCTGCGCTTCGGGTTGTGCCGCCTCGACGGCGGACTTGGTGAGCTTGATTTTCGCCATGATGACTCCTCGGAAGGCCCAGTTCCCAGGAGCCTCGTAGGGGCCATCAGAAGGGAAGCCGGGTCAGGTTTCGGAAAGCACCGGCATATGTTGAACTCGCCTAAGTTATTGATAAACCTGCTGTATCGGGCTTCGGCGTAGTCCAGCGAAGTTCGGTGCTGGAGTCATGGTGAAATGAAAAAAGCCCGCTTTCGCGGGCTTTGCAAGCATAGTCGACGGGCTGCTCAGCAAATCATTTGAGTGTCGTCCAGTTCGGCATCGGGCGGTCGTCCGCGCGGTGCTGTGTGGTCACACCCTTGCGCATGGCCCAGGGGCGGATCTGGTGGTGGACGGGGAGGTAGTAATACTCGTCCTTGACCAGCTTGAGCGAGTCATTGATGAGCGCGTCGCGCTTGGCAGGGTCCATTTCAACCTTGATCTGATTGATCATGCCATCGAGCTTCGCATCGCTGAAGCGACCGGCGTTGTAGGAGCCCACGCCTTTGCCATCTCGGGTGGCCATGAGGGCGTCGAGCGAGTACAGCGAGTCGAATGTGGCGACACCCCAGCCGAATAGGTAGGCACTCACTTCGGCATTCATCACGCGGGTGACGTACTGCGCCATCGGCGCGGTCTTGAGGTTGGTCTTCACGCCGATGCGGGTCCACATGGCCGTCACGGCCTGGCAGATGGCTTCGTCGTTCACGTAGCGGTCATTCGGGCATTCGAGGTTCAGCGAGAAGCCGCTCGGATAGCCCGCGTCGGCCAGCAGCTTCTTGGCTGCCTCGACGTCGTACTTGGAGGCACGTGCATCGAGCTCCTTGGTCGAGCCATGGACCATCGGCGCGACCATGACGCCCGCGTTGACGGACAGGCCGCGCATGGTGCGGTCGTGGATGCCGGCGATGTCGATGGCCTGATACAGGGCCTGGCGCACGCGCTTGTCCTTGAGCGGGTTCTTGCCCGGGGTGCCTGCGCCGGGGAGTTCGTCGCGGAACTGGTCGAGACCCAGATAGATGGTGCGGTTTTCCGCGCCTTCGATGATCTTGATGTCGGGGCTGGCCTTCATACGGGCCAAGTCCTGCGGCGGTGGATCGACCACGAAGTCGACCTGGCCGGAGATCAGCGCGGCCGAGCGGGTGGCGGCGGACTTGATGGGGGTGAACACGACCTCGTCAATGTTGCCCTTGGGCTGATCCCACCAGTTCGGATTCTTCTTGAGCACCAACTTCACGTCAGGCTGCCAGCTCACGAGCTGGAAGGGGCCCGTACCGTTGGCGTTGCGGGAGGCGAAGTTTTCCTCCTTGCTCGCGTAGTCCTGCGACTTCATCGAGTTGTTCTTCTCGGCCCATGCCTTGTTCATGATGCGCGCCTCGGTCAGGTCGCGCAGCAGGGTCGGGTTGGGGCCCTTGAGGATCAGGTCGACGGTGAAGTCGTCGACCTTCTTGGCTTCCTGAATGCTCGCCACGGAGGCGATCATGTTGGACGGTTTGGTGCCCGCGCGGGTCAACGAGAACACCACATCGTCTGCGGTGAACGGCGCACCATCATGGAATTTCACGCCCTTGCGCAGTTCAAAGCGCACCTGTGTGGGGGAGACCTGCGTCCATTTGGTGGCCAGAGCCGGAACGGTCTGGTACTTGTCGTCGTATCGCACCAGGCTTTCGTAGATCTGCTGCATGTAGGCATGCGTGGTCTGGTGGTTCTGCGACATGGGGTCAGTGGTGAGAATGTCATTCGCACCGGCCGTGCGCAGGGTCACGGCGCTGGCCGAGCTGCCGATGGCCGCCAGCAGCGCTGCCGCAAGAATTCCCCGCTTGATACTCGCTCCTCGATTCATATCCCTGACTCCTAGGTGTTGAGGTCATGCCCGTGAATTGGCAATCGTCTCTGCTTGCAAGGGTTGTGCCATCACGGACAAAGAGACTTGCATGCTACCGAAAACGACAAAGGCCGCGTAGCGGCCTTTGTGCGTTTTAGCTAGGGATAAACGCTCAAGCGATCAAGCGTTTTTCATGCCATTCAATTACTTGAATTTCGGTAAGTTGAATTGGGGTGGCACTCCCATGCGAGTGTTGATGATCCACTGCTGTGCGATCGACAGGATGTTGTTCGTCAGCCAGTACAGCACGAGGCCGGCCGGGAAGAAGAAGAACATCACCGAGAACATCAGCGGCATGATCCACATGAGCTTGGCCTGCATCGGGTCCGGTGGCGCCGGGTTCAGCGCGGTCTGCAGCAGCGACGACATCATCATCAGCAACGGCAGGATGAAGAACGGATCGGGCACCGAGAGGTCATGGATCCAGCCAATCCATGGCGCATTGCGGATTTCCACGCTGGACTGCAGCACCCAGTAAAGCGCCATGAATACCGGCATCTGGATCACGATGGGCAAGCAGCCACCCATCGGGTTGACCTTCTCCTCGCGGTAGATGCGCATCATCTCCTGCTGCATCTGCTGCGGCTTGTCCTTCAGGCGCTCGCGCATTTCCTGAATCTTGGGGTTGATCGCCTTCATCTTGGCCATCGAAGAGTAGGCCTTGGCGTTGAACCAGTAGAAAGCGATCTTCAGCAGCAGCACCAGAGCGACGATGGACCAGCCCCAGTTGCCGATGAACTTGTGCAGTTCGGACAGCAGCCAGTACAGCGGCTTGGCCAGAATGGTCAGCCAGCCGTAGTCCTTGACCAGCTCGAGGCCAGGGGCCAGCGATTCCAGCACGGGCTCGACCTGAGGTCCCGCGAACAGGCGTGCGTTGAGCGTCTTGGTCTGGCCTGGCTCCACAGTGCCCACCGGCGTGATCATGCCGGCGGCGTAGAGCTTGTCGCCCACCTTGTTCACGAAGTTCTCGCGCTGTGTGCCGTCACCCAGCAGCCAGGCGCTCGCGAAGTAGTGCTGCACCATCGCCACAAAGCCCGCATCGGACGTCTTCTCGATGCTCACCTTGTTGTTGTCGATGTCCTTGAAAGTGACCTTCTGGTACTTCTTCTCGGCGGAATACACGGCCGGGCCGGTGAACGTCGAGTAGAACGGCGTCTGATCGCCGGACTCGGTGTTGTCGCGCACCAGCTGCATATACAGGCGCGGGTTCACGGCAGCGCCGCTGTTGTTCACGACATCGTGCTGCACAGCCACGTCGTAGGCGCCGCGCTTGAGCGTGTAGGTCTTGACCAGCTTCACGCCACCGACTTCGGCGGATTCGAAGCGCAGTTGCACGGAATCCTGACCGTCCTTCAATTCGCGCGCGCCGGGTTGCACGGTCATCGCGGTCTTGTGGGTCGGGAAGGTGCCGCCGATCAGACCGGACTGGCTCAGATACTTGTGCGTGGCCGAGTCGTCGAACAGCACCACGGGCTGGGGAGGCGTGGACTTGTCGAAATACTTGAGCAGCTCGGCGTGCTTGAGCGTGCCGCCTTCGCTGTCGAAGGTCAGGCGCAGCACGTCGTTTGCGACGACCACGTTCTGGCGCGGCACGGCAGCAGGAGCGGCCGGTGCACCAGTGGCACCGGGCACGTCAGAGGCGCCAGAGCCCGCAGCAGCGGCGGCTGAGGCCGTCGGCACGGTCGCGTCAGCCGCGCCGGAGGCGGCGCTCGCGGGCGACTTGGCGCTCTGGGCCTGCGGTACAGGGAAGAAGGTGGCTTTCTGGCCGTTATGTACTTGCCACTTGTCCCACAGGAGAACCAGCGAGAAGGCAAATATCACCCACAGTATGGTGCGGCGAATATCGTTCATGAAGTCTTCGTAGAAGAGGAAGCGGATGAAGAGGAGGAAGGCGGCGGCACATGTCGCGAGAACAGCCGCGTTGCACGCGGCGGCTCCTGCGGCACAGGATCGTGCCCTCCGTCACACCAGGGATGACAGCGCGCAAGCCGGGCAATCGTCAGATAGCTGCCGCCTGCTGCACCATGTTTTTCCAAAGCCTCGAGAGCATAAACCGAACAGGTCGGCTCGAAGCGGCAAGCCGAGCCAAGCCAAGGGCTAAGCAGCAGCCGATAGCCTCGCACCAGCGCCATGAGTGCGTTGCGCACGATCATGATCGGCTCCCCTTGGGGGAATGGGGCTCCCGCGAGGATGGCTGCTGTCGCACGGCATAGGCGAACAGCTTCTGCAGCTCTTCGCGCACGGCCGCCTTCAGGGCGTCCGAAGTGGCGCTTGGAAACTGCTTGCGATCGAAGCCCGAGCGCAGACGCACCACATGCGCAGCAACTGGCAATTGCGACTCGAAGTCGCCCCCCGCCACATAGATCTGACGCTTGATGGCATTGCGCGTGACGGCGCGACGAGCCCAACGCTTGGGCACCATCGCGCCCAGCCATGGGCCTTGCGATTCGCTGGCAGGAAGGGCAAACAGGGCCTGTGCAGCGTGATGCTCTTGCGACACGCGGCCAGACCCGTCTGTGGATTTGCTTGTTTCCTCAGCCAAAGCCTTGGAGGCTTCTGCATGCTGCAGCACCAGACCCAGACGATGCAGGGCAAAGTGCTGGGTGCGGGAAACAGTTCCACCCGCCATGGCAGCCTGAAACTGGGGGCGGGTTTTCAATCGGTGCATAAGCGCCAAAGCAACGCCCTGCGCGGATTGGAAGGACTTGCAACCGGGGTCAGGCTCACGTGGAGCCCAACCCATCAGTCAGCAAGACCTTAGACAGCCAGACGCTTGCGGCCCTTGGCGCGGCGAGCGTTGATGACGGCGCGGCCGCCACGGGTCTTCATGCGGACCAGGAAGCCGTGGGTACGTGCGCGGCGGGTCTTGGAAGGCTGGTATGTGCGTTTCATGATTCAAAATTCCTTGATAGTTCAGTTACAGGCCCGGCTTCGATCGGCCGATCAGCCCGCCAGAATTCCCAAGCCAATCATCTGAGACTGCTTTTGGATTCCAAAATCTGGATTCCAAAAACCTCTCTCCAATGACCCGCCCGGGCTGGATCACCCTGAACGGGTTCAGGGAAACCCGAGATTATTGCAGGCTTGGAGGATTCTTGCAATCCCCGGGAATTGTCGTTTTTTTACGGGTTGGTGCAAGGGCGGTCCCGGGCAAACCCCTCCAAAAGCGTGGATAGATATGAGGATGATGTGCGGAAAAATTGTGGATAACTATTCCTGGAAGCTACAATGGGTGCCCTTCAATGTTCCTCCTATCCACAACTAGAATTCCCCTGAAATGATTGAGGAACCTTCCAACACCGCCCACGACGAGTCCGGCTCCGACGCCGGGCAAGGCCTGTGGCAGGCATGCGTGGAGCAGCTCTCTCAGGAGCTGCCAGAGATGCAGTTCAACACCTGGATCAAACCACTCGCAGCCAAGGTGGAGCCCGACCTCTCCAAGGTCACCCTGTTCGTGGCCAACCGGTTCAAGCTGGACTGGATCCGCGCACAGTATGCGGGGCGCATCGCAGCAATCCTCGAAGGCCTGTACGGCCAGCCAATTCCTCTGGAGCTAGCTCTCGCTCAGCGGGAAAGCGTTGTCCGCAAATACATTCCGCCGCAACCTGTCGCACAGCCCGAACCCGTAGCGGCCCCCGAGGTCAGCTCGCCCACCGGCGAAGATGGTGGAGCCACGCCGTTCCGCTCGCGCCTGAACCCAGCACTCACATTCGACTCGCTGGTCGAGGGTACCGCCAACCGCATGGCCCGCTCCGCCGCCATGCATGTGGCCGCGTCGCCCGGACACCTCTACAACCCGCTATTCATCTATGGCGGCGTCGGTCTGGGTAAGACCCACTTGGTGCACGCCGTAGGCAACAAGCTTCTGGCCGACAAGCCGGACGCCAAAGTTCTCTACATCCACGCCGAGCAGTTCGTCTCGGATGTGGTCAAAGCCTACCAGCGCCGGACCTTCGACGATTTCAAGGCTCGCTATCACTCGCTCGATCTGCTGCTGATTGACGATGTGCAATTTTTTGCAAACAAGGACCGCACGCAGGAAGAATTCTTCAATGCGTTCGAAGCCCTGCTCGCCAAGAAGAGCCACATCGTGATGACGTCGGACACCTACCCCAAGGGTCTGGCCAATATCCACGAACGTCTGGTCTCGCGCTTCGACTCCGGCCTCACCGTGGCCATCGAGCCGCCCGAGCTGGAAATGCGCGTCGCGATCCTGATCAACAAGGCCCGCGTCGAGAACGCCGACATGCCCGAGGAAGTGGCCTTCTTCGTCGCGAAGAACGTGCGCTCCAACGTGCGTGAGCTTGAAGGCGCGCTGCGCAAGATCCTGGCCTATTCGCGCTTCAATCAGAAGGAAGTGTCGATCCAACTGGCCCGCGAGGCGCTGCGTGATCTGCTGTCGATCCAGAATCGCCAGATCTCTGTGGAAAACATCCAGAAGACGGTGGCCGACTACTACAAGATCAAGGTCGCCGATATGTACAGCAAGAAGCGCCCTGCCAGCATCGCCCGCCCGCGCCAGATTGCCATGTACCTGGCCAAGGAGCTGACACAGAAGAGCCTGCCCGAAATCGGCGAGCTGTTCGGCGGCCGCGATCACACGACCGTGCTGCACGCGGTGCGCAAGATTGCCGGAGAGCGCCAGCAACTGACCGAACTCAACCAGCAATTGCATGTGCTGGAACAGACGCTCAAGGGGTAATCTGTTCCGTGATGAATTGCCACGAAATTTGTTTCAGATCACAGGCAAAATGCCATGTGGGGCGAGCGGGCCGGGCTCTTGAGAGGGAGCAAGCCCCAATGC
This sequence comes from Diaphorobacter sp. HDW4A, assembly GCF_011305995.1. Taxonomy (GTDB): domain Bacteria; phylum Pseudomonadota; class Gammaproteobacteria; order Burkholderiales; family Burkholderiaceae_C; genus Diaphorobacter_A. Next base: position 4,991,697 of record NZ_CP049910.1, read on the forward strand.
ATACCCATCGCCCGCCAACGTTTTTCGCATTCCTTTTTGCACTCCAAAACCAACCAAGGTTGAAGACATGATTGTCCTGAAGGCAACACAAGACAAGGTCCTCGCAGTATTGCAATCGGTGTCCGGCATCGTCGAACGCCGTCACACCTTGCCCATCCTGGCGAACGTGCTGATCCGCAAGACCGGAAATGCCTTGCAGCTCACCACCAGTGATCTGGAAATTCAGATCCGCACCACCGCCGAACTCGGCGGCGACACGGGCGAATTCACCACCACGGTCGGCGTGCGAAAAGTCATCGACATCCTGAAGACCATGCCCTCGGACCAGACCGTGAGCCTGGAGACCAGCCAGAACAAGCTCATCCTCAAGGGTGGAAAGAGCCGTTTCACGCTGCAGTCGCTGCCCGCCGAGGACTTTCCGCTGGTGCAGGAAGCCGCCGGATTCGGCCCCGCGTTCAGCGTGCCGCAGAAAGTGCTGAAGAACCTGATGGGTCAGGTCTCCTTCGCCATGGCCGTGCAGGACATCCGCTACTACCTGAACGGCATCCTGTTCGTCGCCGAAGGCAATACGCTGAGCCTGGTGGCCACCGACGGTCACCGCCTTGCGTTCTCGTCGGCCACGCTTGATGTCGAAGTGCCCAAACAGGAAGTGATCCTGCCGCGCAAGACTGTGCTCGAGCTGCAGCGCCTGCTGTCGGACGCTGACGGCGCCATCGAGATGCAGTTCGCCAACAACCAGGCCAAGTTCTCGTTCGGCGGCATGGAGTTCGTCACCAAGCTGGTCGAGGGCAAATTCCCCGACTACAACCGTGTGATCCCCAAGAACCACAAGAACAGCATCACGCTCGGCCGCGCGCCGCTGCTGGCCAGCCTGCAGCGCACCGCCATCATGACCAGCGACAAGTTCAAGGGCGTGCGCCTGAACCTCGAACCTGGTCTGCTGCGCGTGGCGTCCAACAACGCCGAGCAGGAAGAAGCCGTGGACGAACTCGATATCGACTATGGCGGCGACGCCATCGAAATCGGCTTCAATGTGAGCTACCTGATCGACGCGCTCACCAACATGAGTCAGGACATGGTCAAGGTTGAACTGTCGGACAACAACAGCTCCGCGCTGCTGACCATCCCCGACAACGATCACTTCAAGTACGTGGTGATGCCGATGCGCATCTAAGGTCCAGGGACGCACACCGACGCACTGAGCCACACATCATTTCATCATCAGGGCTGCCATGGCTTGTTATTCGGGCGATGGCAGCCATTTGATCATTTGATGGACTGAATTTTTGAACGATTTTTTACACTGACCGCCCTCCGGGACGCTCAGGTGCACGAGAGAAAGCATTCCTCCATGACCGCAGAGAACACGCAGCCCACCCCCGAAGAGCCCACCGCGAACAACGGCGCATCGCCCGCGCCAGCACCTGCGGCAACCGGCAGTGATGGCTACGGCGAAGGCGCGATCCAGATCCTCGAAGGCCTGGAGGCCGTGCGCAAGCGTCCCGGCATGTACATCGGAGACACCTCCGACGGCACCGGTCTGCACCATCTCGTGTTCGAAGTGGTGGACAACTCCATCGACGAAGCCCTCGCCGGTTTCTGTGACGACATCGTCGTCACCATCCACACCGACAACTCCGTCAGCGTCATCGACAACGGCCGCGGCATTCCCACGGGCGTGAAGATGGACGACAAGCACGAGCCCAAGCGCTCGGCCGCCGAAATCGCGCTGACCGAACTGCACGCGGGCGGCAAGTTCAACCAGAACAGCTACAAGGTCTCGGGCGGTCTGCACGGCGTGGGTGTGTCGTGCGTGAATGCGCTCTCGATCAAGCTCAAGCTCGTGGTGCGCCGCGACGGCCAGATCCACCAGATCGACTTCTCGCGTGGCTTCGTGCAGGACCGCATCATCGAAGTCGTGGACGGCGTTGAAATCTCCCCCATGAAGATCGTCGGCCCGACAGAAAAGCGCGGCACCGAAGTGCGCTTCCTGCCCGACACCGACATCTTCAAGGAAAACTTCGACTTCCATTACGAAATCCTCGCCAAGCGCCTGCGCGAACTTTCGTTCCTGAACAATGGCGTGCGCATTCGTCTGATCGATGAGCGCACCGGCAAGGAAGACGACTTCTCCGGCGCCGGTGGCGTCAAGGGCTTCGTCGAATACATCAACGGCACCAAGAAAGTGCTGCACCCCACGGCCTTCCACGCCATCGGCACACGCCCTGCTGAAACCTACGGCGGCATTCCCGGCACCGAAATCGGCGTCGAAGTCGCCATGCAGTGGAACGAGAGCTACGGCGAGCAGGTGCTCTGCTTCACCAACAACATCCCCCAGCGTGACGGCGGCACCCACCTGACCGGCCTGCGCGCCGCGATGACCCGCGTGATCGGCAAGTACATCGAACAGAACGAGTTCGCCAAGAAAGCCAAGGTCGAAGTCTCGGGCGACGACATGCGCGAAGGCCTGTGCTGCGTGCTCTCCGTGAAGGTGCCCGAGCCCAAGTTCTCGAGCCAGACCAAGGATAAGCTGGTCAGCTCCGAAGTGCGCGCGCCCGTGGAAGACATCGTCGCCAAGGCGCTGATGGACTACCTCGAAGAAAAGCCGAACGACGCCAAGATCCTCTGCGGCAAGATCGTCGAAGCCGCCCGCGCCCGCGAAGCCGCCCGCAAGGCCCGCGAAATGACACGCCGCAAGGGCGTGCTCGACGGCATGGGCCTACCCGGTAAACTGGCCGACTGCCAGGAAAAAGACCCATCGCTGTGCGAAATCTACATCGTCGAGGGTGACTCCGCCGGCGGCTCCGCCAAGCAGGGCCGCGACCGCAAGTTCCAGGCCATCCTACCCCTGCGCGGCAAGATCCTGAACGTCGAAAAAGCCCGCTACGAAAAGCTGCTCTCCAGCCAGGAAATCATCACCCTGATCACCGCTCTGGGCACCGGCATCGGCAAGGCCAGCGTGGAAAGCGGCAAGAGCACCTCGGACGACTTCGATCCAAACAAGCTGCGCTACCACCGCATCATCATCATGACCGACGCCGACGTTGACGGCGCCCACATCCGCACCCTGCTGCTCACCTTCTTCTACCGCCAGATGCCCGAGCTGTGCGAACGCGGCCACATCTACATCGCCCAGCCACCGCTCTACAAGGTCAAGAGCGGCAAGGAAGAGCTGTACCTGAAGGACGCCGCAGCGCTCGACGCCTACCTCCTGCGCGTGGCCCTGAATCACGCCAGCATCTCCACGGGCGGCACCAACAGCCGCGTGCTGCAAGGCGAAGAACTGGCGGATCTGGCCAACAAGCACCAGCACGCCGAACACGTGATTGACCGCCTCTCCGCCTTTATGGACGCAGAAGCCCTGCGCGCCATTGCCGACGGCGTCGAAATCAAGCTTGACACCCTGCAAGACGCCGAAGCCAGCGCCGTGCAACTGCAAGCCAAGCTGCGCGAACTCAACACCAACGGCATCCCCGCCGACGTGGCCGGTGAATTCGACGTCCGCACCGACAAACCCATCCTGCGCATCAGCCGCCACCACCACGGCAACATCAAGAGCAGCATCATCACGCAGGACTTCGTGCACGGCGCCGACTACGCTGCCCTGAGCGAAGAAGCCCACCTCTTCCGCAGCCTCATCGGCGAAGGCGCCAAGGCCACCCGCGGCGAAGGCGAAAAAGCCAAGGAAGAAAAGATCACCGACTTCCGCGGCGCCATGCAATGGCTGATCTCCGAAGCCGAACGCACCACCGCCCGCCAGCGCTACAAGGGTCTCGGCGAAATGAACCCCGAACAGCTCTGGGAAACCACCATGGACCCCGCAGTGCGCCGCCTGCTGCGCGTACAGATCGATGACGCGATTGAAGCGGATCGTGTGTTCACGATGCTGATGGGAGATGAGGTCGAGCCGCGTCGGGATTTCATTGAGACGAATGCGCTCAGGGCAGGGAATATCGACGTTTGATTTTTCGCGTCGGTGACAGCATCCGTTGAGAAACGGTTGTCCCTAAAACTAAAAGCCGCCAAGCGCATTGCTCGGTGGCTTTTTTTGCAGCTCATCACAACAAGTGAGACAACCCTCTTCAAAAACACAACTGTCTACTTGGCAAGGACAGCAGCCGGTTAGGAGTGGTCCCAAAAGACTGGGGATGAAAAATTTCTGATCAATTCAGTGTGAGCTTGCTTGCGACTTAATGAACCCGCAACACCTCAAACTGCTGTCGGATTGGAGCAGCCTGTATCGATATCTCATCACCCTCGCACTTGCCCAGCATCGCCCTGCCCAAGGGAGCTTCGCTGCTGATGACCTGAACGAGTTCAGCGCCGCTGACCAACTTCATGCTGCCCCCAGCCGGACCGAGAAAGAGCTTTTGCGGCTTGTCGTCGGAATCCACCAGACAGACCAACGCGCCGAGCCGTATACCTTCGCTGGCGTTGTAGGGGCGCGGGCGGAACTGCTGCCAATGGGAAATCGCTTGACGGATGGCTTCGGCGCGACGAGCTTGACCAGTGGCCAAGTAAGCGGCTTCGAGACCCAATGTGTCGTATTTGTTTTCGGCGATGTTTTCTTCGTGAGTTGCCGCCTCGTGGGCCGCCCGTGCTGCCTGCTCGGCTTGCAGCAGGTCCTCGGTGAGCCGTTCCAGCACCTGCTGCTGCAGCAACAATTTATCCATAATGAAAGGTAGGCATCTCGAACAAGTGGGGGGGGGGTTAGGTCTTTATTATGAAGGGCTTCACCCGCTTTCGACGCTTCTGTTGGCTGCAGGTTAGCTTCAACTACGGGTCGCAAGCGGAGATTCGCGCACAGTAGCTCATGATGTGCAATCCCGCCACTACGGAAGAGTCTGGCTCACCGTTCTGCACAAGTTTGCCTGTCCCGCGTTGGACGTGATTCTGGAAGCTTTGGATGTGCCCAAAGCGTCCTCAATCGATCCTGACCACAGACGTGATCGTTCCCCCACCCACCGCATGCTTCAAGCCAACGATCTCCACGGTGCTTCCATATTTGCGCAGGCGTTCTTCGATTTTCTCCAGCGCAGCCAACGCCGTCATGTCCCAGAAGTGGGCTGAGTGCAGATCGATCACCACATCACGCCCCGCCACTACCCGCATATCAAAACTCTCGATGAACTTGTCGGCAGACGCGAAGAAGACTTGCCCGCGTACCTGATAGGTCACAGCGGAATCGCTTTCCATCATGGTCACCGACAGCAGCCGCGACACTTTGAACGCGAAGAACACGCCGCTCAGCAGCACGCCCACGCCGACACCGGCGGCGAGGTTGTCCGTGGCGACGGTGACCGCCACCGTTGCCAGCATCACGGTGCTGGAGAGCTTGGGGTGTTTGGCCAGCGTGCGCAGCGAGCCCCAGTCGAAGGTGGAGGCCGAGACCATCACCATGATGGCGACGAGCGCTGCGACGGGGACTTGCGATACCCACGGTTTGAGCAGCACCATCAGGATCAGCAGGAAGGCTCCGGCGAACAGGGTGGACAGGCGGCCGCGGCCGCCGTAGCGCACATTGCTGACGCTCTGGCCGATCATGCCGCAGCCTGCTATTCCACCAAACAGGCTGGCGGCGATGTTGGCCGCGCCGAGGCCGCTGCATTCGCGGTTCTTGGCGCTGGGGGTGTCGGTGAGTTCATCGACCACGCTGGCGGTCATCATCGATTCAAGCAGGCCGACCATGGCGATGGCGAGCGCGGGCAGCGCGATGAGCTGCAGCGTCTCCAGATTGAAAGGCACGTCCGGCAGCCCGAACTGCGGCAGCCCCTGGGGCAACGCACCCAGATCGGCCACGGTCTTGAGCGGCAGGTGCAGCCACTGCGCGAGAAGCGTGAGCACGACGATGCACACCAGCGGCGACGGGACGACAGTGGTGATGCGCGGCAGACCGTAGATGATGAGCAGCCCAACGGCGCACATGATCCAGGTAGCGCCGTTCGCACCGAACAGATGCGGCATCTGCGCCGAGAAGATCAGGATGGCGAGCGCGTTGACAAAACCGGTGCGCACGGAGCCTGAGACAAAGCGCATCAGCACACCAAGCTTCAGCCAACCAAACAGCAGCTGCATGACGCCCGCGAGAATGCCCGCAGCGAACAGGTATTGCACGCCATGCACATGCACCAGCGGCGCGGCCACGAGCGCGACCGAGCCCGCTGCGGCCGAGACCATTGCAGGTCGTCCGCCGACAAACGCGATCACCAGGCTGATGACGAACGAGGCGAACAACCCGACCGCCGGATCGACCCCGGCGACGAACGAGAACGCGATGACTTCGGGAATCAGCGCGAACGTGGCGACCGCACCGGCCATGAGTTCGCGCGGGATGCTCGGCGCCCATTCGGCGCGCGAGAAGAATGATGATGAGGATGAGGAGATGTGCTTCGGGGACGACATGCAAGCCAACGGATGCCCCGCGCCCTGCGCTGCAACGCGGGGCGGTGAGGGCATCAACCGTGAAAATCAGAAATGAGGATGAGGTGAGCCGGGATTCTGGCGAGGCGCTCTGGCTCGTCAAAAGCAAACCACTAGAGCGCGCTTACGTCGCCCAGATGCGCGGCCGCGTGCCGGGTAACTGCCACCAGAGCATACGCCATTCGGCCCACACGCGCTGCCACAGCAGCATCAGCGGCTCCACCACGGGCGAGAGGCCGCGTAGCACGATCATGTGCGCATTGGGCGCCGTCACCCCGGCGATCACGCCCTCCGGCAGATCGACCAGCATCGCGTGCGTGACTTCAAGCAACTGTTCGCGCAGCGCGCGCGGCAAGGCGGTGCCGCCGGCGAGGATGAGGCTGCCCATGCAGCGTGCGCCCGCAAGGCCAAGCGGGCCGTTCATCAGGCGGTCGTCCTGCGCGTCGATCACGCCGCGTTCGAGAAAACGGCCGGGCCAGTCGATGTGCTGAACGAAACGGCCCTGCTCATAAGGCGCGTCGGCATGCGGCAGACCAAACGCGGTGATGTCCCAGGCGATGAGCTGCGAATCCGGCGCGAGGTCCAATTGCAGCTCGTTCACCGCGTCGCAATCGTTGTAGGCGATGGTTTCGAGCGGCAGCCATTCGAGGCGCGCGCCGGACGCCAGCGTGATCCGGGTGCGCTGCATGCCCTGCTGTCCGTTGCTGCGATAAAAGCGCGTGGCGCCAGGGGTGGTGATGAGGCCATGCGCGCCTTCCTGCGCGCGCACCGTCACATCAAGCAGGTCGCCGCCGACGATGCCGCCCGGTGGATGGACGAGCACGTTGTGGCAGATGCCCGGGCCCTCCGGATGCAGGCTGCGCAGCACACGCAGCGGGCCGTCGTGGCTGAAGTGCAGCCGCGTGGCGTCATTGCGCTGCGAATAATCAAGATCGAGACGGGCGTGCCAAACCATGGGCGCTGATTAAAACATTGAAATGGAGAAACGGAGAAAAGGAGAAATCGAAAAAGCGACGAAGCAACTCCGTTACCCACAACGCCTGAAACCGGCGCGCGCCAGGCGAGAGCAGCCGCGCAAGGGCCGCCCCGCCGCGCTGGCTGCGTCCCCCTGCCCGAAACGCAACGCGTTTCGAGAGCGAGGGGAAGGCGCCAAGCGCCTCAGGGGAGTGTTCCTCATATAGCAACTAGCTGGCGCACGCCTTTGGATTGCATCTCGTGGCCGGGGCCGCTGGCAATGACTTCTCCGCGTTCCATGACGACGTAGTGATCGGCCAGCTCTTCTGCAAAATCGTAGTACTGCTCGCACAGCAGGATCGCCATGTCGCCGCGATTGGCGAGCATGCGGATCACGCGGCCGATGTCCTTGATGATGCTGGGCTGGATGCCTTCGGTCGGCTCGTCGAGGATCAAAATTTGCGGCTTCGGCGCGAGTGCGCGCGCGATGGCGAGCTGCTGCTGCTGACCGCCCGAGAGATCGCCGCCGCGCCGGTGCAGCATGGTCTTGAGCACGGGGAACAGCTCGAACAGCTCGGTCGGAACCTGCGCGCCGCCGCTCTTGTAGGCCAGCCCCATGCGCAGGTTGTCTTCGACTGATAGGCGCGAAAAAATTTCGCGACCCTGGGGCACATAACCCATGCCGCTGCGCGCGCGGTCATACGGCGCGCGGCGCGAGATGTCCACGCCCTGCCATTCGATCTTGCCGCTCTTGATGGGAACGAGCCCCATCAGGCTCTTGAGCAGCGTGGTCTTGCCCACGCCGTTGCGGCCGAGCAGCACAGTGACCTTGCCTTTTTCGGCCTTGAGGTTCACGTCGCGCAAGATATGCGAGCCGCCGTAGTACTGATGCAGGTTTTCGATCTTGAGCATGGTGTGTCAGCGTCCCAGATAGACTTCAATCACGCGTTCGTCGGCCTGCACTTCGGCGAGCGTTCCTTCGGCGAGCACCGCGCCATCACACAGCACCGTGACCTTCTCGGAGATGGTGTCGATGAACGACATGTCGTGCTCCACCACCATCAGCGAGTGCTTGCCCTTGAGGCTCAAAAACAGCTCGGCAGTGCGCACGGTTTCCTCGTCGGTCATGCCGGCCACGGGCTCGTCGAGCAGCAGCAGCTTGGGCTCCTGCACCAGCAGCATGCCGATCTCCAGCCACTGCTTCTGCCCGTGGCTCAGCAGCCCGGCCTGACGCGTCACGCTGCCCGCCAGATGGATGGTGTGCAGCACCTCGGCGATGCGGTCCTTCTGCGCGCCGGTGAGTCGGAAGTTCATCGACTGCGCGACGCCCTTGTGCGTCTTGAGCGCAAGTTCAAGGTTCTCGAACACCGAGAGCTGCTCGAACACCGTGGGCTTCTGGAACTTGCGGCCTATGCCGAGCGCCGCGATCTGCGGCTCGTTGTAGCGCAGCAGATCGATGGTGGAGCCGAAGTACACCGTGCCTCGGTCGGGCCGGGTCTTGCCGGTGATGATGTCCATCATCGTGGTCTTGCCCGCACCGTTGGGACCGATGATGCAGCGCAGCTCGCCGGGCGCGATATCGAGGTTCAGACCGTTGATGGCCTTGAAGCCGTCGAAGCTCACATGCACATCTTCAAGATAGAGAATGCGCCCGTGCGTCACGTCGACCTCGCCCGCAATCACCGGCCGCGCCATGCTGGCCGTGCGCCCGCCCGATTCGGTCGCGCCCACCGTGGCCTGCAGATGGTGCAGGTGGACCATGCGCTCGGTACCGGCTTCCATGAGATCGGGCGTCATGCGCGTGCTCCCTTTGTGATGGTGGATGTCTGCGGTGTGCTGCGCGCGGCCTTGTCAGAAGGCGCGACGCGGGTCGCTGCGCGCGCCGCGCGGTGCTCGCGCCACTGGCGCGCCAAGCCCACGATGCCGCCGGGCATGAACAGCGTGACGGCGATGAACAGCAGACCCAGCACGTAGAGCCAGTACTCGGGTGCGGCCATGGTCAGCCAGCTCTTGCCGCCGTTGACGGCGAAGGCGCCGATGATCGGTCCGACGAGCGTCGCGCGCCCGCCCACCGCCGTCCACACCGCCATTTCGATGGAGTTGCCGACGCTCATCTCGCTCGGGTTGATGATGCCGACCTGCGGCACATAGAGCGCGCCCGCAAGGCCGCACATCATCGCCGAGATCACCCAGATCGTGAGCTTGTACTGCAGCGGGTTGTAGCCGCAGAACATGGTGCGCGTCTCCGCGTCGCGCACGGCCTGCAGCACGCGGCCGAACTTGCTCTGCACCAGCCAGCGCGCGAGCAGATAGCAGCCGAGCAGCGCGATGCCCGAGAGCGAGAACAGCAGCACATGCATCTGCGGCGTGTTCAGCGAGAAGCCCAGAATCGTCTTGAATCCGGTGAAGCCATTGTTGCCGCCAAAGCCCGTTTCGTTGCGGAAGAACAGCAGCATGGCCGCGTAGGTGAGCGCCTGCGTGATGATCGAAAAATACACGCCCTTGATCCGCGAGCGGAACGCAAAATAGCCGAACAGCCCCGCGAGCAGCCCCGGCACGAGCAGCACCAGCAACACGGTGGCGATGAAGCTGCCCGACAGCGACCAGGCCCATGGCAGTTCCTTCCAGTCGAGGAACACCATGAAGGGCGGCAGCGCATCCGGCCCCGAGGCCTCGCGCATCAGATACATGCCCATCACATAACCGCCGAGCGCGAAGAACAGCCCGTGGCCCAGACTCAGGATGCCGGTGTAGCCCCAGATCAGGTCGATGGCGAGCGCGCAGATCGCATAGCACATGAACTTGCCGAGCAGGCCGATCATGTAGTCCGAGAGATGCAGCGCATGGCCCTCGGGCACCATGAGATTGAGCGCGGGCGCAACGGCGGTGACGATGATGAAGGCGATGAGAAAAAGGCTCCAACCGCGCCCGCTGAGAAGCGATGCGGGCTTGGGCAATTCAAGGACAGGGTGATGGGTGGTCATGTCGTCAGGCCTCCGCACTGCGGCCCTTCAAGGCGAAGATGCCTTGCGGACGCTTTTGAATGAAGATCACGATGAAGAGCAACACGGCGATCTTGGCGAGCACCGCGCCGGTCCAACCTTCGAGCAACTTGGACAGCACACCGAGGCCGAGCGCGGCATACACGGTTCCGGCCAACTGGCCAACGCCGCCGAGCACCACGACGAGGAACGAATCGACGATGTAGTTCTGCCCCAGGTCCGGCCCCACATTGCCGATCTGGCTGAGCGCGCAACCCGCGAGCCCCGCGATGCCCGAGCCGAGCGCGAAGGCATAGGTGTCGGTGCGCGCGGTGTTCACGCCCACGCACGACGCCATCGCCCGGTTCTGCGTGACGCCGCGCACGAACAGCCCGAGGCGAGTGCGCGCAATCATGAAGGTCACCCCACCAAGCACGAGAAACGCGAAGATCACGATGCAGATGCGGTTCCACGGCAGCGTGAGATTGGGCAACAGCGCGAGGCCGCCGCTCATCCACGAGGGGTTTTCCACACCCACATTCTGCGCACCGAACAGGCTGCGCACGGTCTGCTGCAGCACGAGGCTGATGCCGAAGGTGGCAAGCAAAGTTTCGAGCGGACGGCCGTAGAGAAAGCGAATCACGCCGCGCTCGAGAATTGCGCCGACCAGCGCCGACACGAGAAAGGACACCGGAATCGCGAGCACCAGATACCAGCCGAAGGCCGACTCGGGCATGTAGCGCTGAAACAGCACCTGCACCATGTAGGTCGCATACGCGCCGATCATGATCAGCTCGCCGTGCGCCATGTTGATCACGCCCATCAACCCATACGTGATGGCAAGCCCGAGCGCCGCCAGCAGCAGCACGGAGCCGAGGCTGATGCCGCTGAAGATTTCGCCCAGGCGCTCGCCCCAGGTCAGGCTGTCGGCAATCTCGGCCACGGCGCGCTGCAGCGCCTTCATGACGGCAGGATCCTGCTCGTCGGCCATGCGCTGGTTCAGCAGCAACTGCGTCTCGGGCGTCTTTTCCTGCGCGAGCGCGCCGATGGCGTGCAGGCGCTGCTGCGGGTCTTCGCTCGCGAGCTGGCTCGCAGCCTTGGCGCGTTCGAGCAGGGACTTGACCTGCGTGTCGGTCTCCTTGGCGAGCACCTTGTCGATCATCTCGACCCGCGACGCATCGGGCTCGGCCGCGATCTTGGCGGCTGCGCTGCGGCGCTCCGACACATCGCTGCTGTTCAATGCCAGAGCCGCCTGCGCCATGTCAATCACGCCGCGCAGGTAGTTGTTGTTGACCACGTCTTCCGGATCAGCGGGCAGCGTGGCAACCTTGCCGGTCGCGGGGTCGATGGCCTTGTCGTTCTGCACGATAAAGGCCTTGCCGTTGGCGGTCTTCACCTCGTCATTGGCAAGCGCAGCGAGGAACGCGGCGACCTGCGCATCGGTCGTCTGCACGGCCTCGTTGATGGCGGCCACGCGCTGCTCTGTGTCGTCGGCCGCGGCCATCCGGAAGGCCTGCTCGGCGGTGAGGGCATGGGCCATGCTGCACAGGCCCAACGAAAGCGCCAGCGCTGAAAAAACTGAGGGGATACGGAGCATGAATCTCATGGTCATTTTTCTCGCGTGTGCAAAGGACGCCGCCGCCGGGGAAATCGGTTGTCCACGGCGTTAGCGCCGCCTTCAACCTACGAAACTGGCGCGCGCCAGGCGAGGGCAGGCTTGCTAAGGGCCGCCCCGCAGCGAGGACTGCGTCCCCCTGCCAGAAACGCAACGCGTTTCAAGAGCGGGGGGAAGGCGCGAAGCGACTCAGGGGGTGTACCCGCTCAAAGAGCGGATTTCCCGTCCGGCTCGTCCTTTTTCTTGTCATTGCCTTCGATGAACGGACTCCATGGCTGGGCCTTCACCGGACCCTTGGTCTTCCACACCACGTTGAACTGACCGTCGGCCTTGATCTCGCCGACCATCACCGGCTTGTGCAGGTGGTGGTTCTTCTCGTCCATCTTCACGGTGAAGCCATCAGGCGCGGTAAAGGTCTGGCCCGCCATCGCGGCAATGACCTTGTCCACGTCGGTGGACTTGGCCTTTTCCACCGCCTGCTTCCACATGTGGATGCCCACCCAGGTGGCTTCCATCGGGTCGTTGGTGAGCGGCTTGTCCTTGTGGCCGGGAATGGCCTTGGCCTTCGCGTATTCGCTCCACTGCTTGATGAAGGCGGTGTTCGTGGGGTTCTTCACGCTCTGAAAATAATTCCATGCGGCCAGGTGGCCCACGAGCGGCTTGGTGTCCACGCCGCGCAGTTCCTCTTCACCCACGCTGAAGGCGACGACCGGCACGTCCTTGGCTTTCAGGCCCGCGTTGCCGAGTTCCTTATAGAAGGGCACGTTGGAGTCGCCGTTGATCGTCGAGATCACCGCCGTCTTACCGCCCGTCGAGAACTTCTTCACGTCAGCAACGATGGTCTGGTAATCGCTGTGGCCGAACGGGGTGTAGGTTTCCATGATGTCGGATTCCTTCACGCCCTTGGACTTGAGGAAGGCGCGCAGGATCTTGTTCGTGGTGCGCGGGTACACGTAGTCCGTGCCCAGCAGCACGAAGCGCTTGGCGCCGCCGCCCTCCTTGCTCATCAGGTATTCGACCGCAGGGATCGCCTGCTGGTTAGGCGCTGCACCGGTATAGAAAACGTTCTTGGAAAGCTCTTCGCCCTCGTACTGCACGGGGTAGAACAGCAGGCCGTTGTTCTGCTCGAACACCGGTAGCACCGACTTGCGCGACACGCTCGTCCAGCAGCCGAACACCACGGCCACCTTGTCCTGGGTGATCAGCTGCTTGGCCTTCTCGGCGAACAGCGGCCAGTTGGAGGCCGGGTCGACGATCACCGGCTCCAGCTTCTTGCCGAGCACGCCGCCCTTGGCGTTGATGTCGTCGATGGCCATCAGCACCGTGTCCTTGAGCACGGTTTCCGAAATCGCCATCGTGCCCGAGAGGCTGTGCAGCACGCCCACCTTGATGGTGTCCTGCGCATGCACGTTAGCAGTGAGACCAAGACCCAGAGCCAGCGAAGCAGCCAGCGTAGTAAGTGTTCCGCGACGGTTCATCATTGCACCACTCCAGTAAGAGGAAGAATTGACCGGTCCAAAGCGACCGTGCACCATCAGTGCAATTGCTGTGCCAACCACTCCCGTCTGCTGCCGCCTGAGAGGGCACACGCGGTGCGCATGAATGAGGACGCTCACGACGCAGGTGCATGTGGCGTCCGGCGCGCACCAACAGCGCCAGCTCGAACGCACCATGTCGGGGCGTTCGCAATGGCTTGCACCAGCTTGCAGACGGCGCACAATCGGCCCTGCCCTTTCCGGTGCGCCATGCACGCTTGCAGTGCCTGCCCGCTCACCAAAATGAGATGTGGCCCGCTTTTTGCAAATCTCTTCGCAATCTCAGGAACACGCCGATGGAACTCACCCCACGCGAAAAAGACAAGCTGCTCATCTTCACCGCCGCCCTGCTGGCCGAACGCCGCAAGGCGCGCGGGCTCAAGCTCAACTATCCGGAATCAATCGCCTTCATCAGCGCCGCCGTGATGGAGGGCGCACGCGACGGCAAGACCGTCGCCCAACTCATGAGCGAGGGCCGCACCTACCTCACGCGTGACGACGTGATGGACGGCATCGCCGAGATGATCCCCGACATCCAGGTCGAAGCCACCTTTCCCGATGGCACCAAGCTCGTCACCGTGCACCAGCCCATTGTCTGAAACACAGCACATCGACACACCCCGGACACCACCATGAAGAACAAGATCACCCGCCACCTGCTGACCGCCGCCACACTCGCCGCCACTCCCTTCACCGCCATGGCCCATGTCGGTGAGCACGCGCACAGCCATAGCGCGCTCGACAGCTTCCTGCAGGCCTTCGCCCACCCCTTCACCGGCGCAGATCACCTCGCCGCCATGGTGGCGGTAGGCGTCTGGAGCGCCCTCGCCGTACGCCCCATGTGGCGTGCCCCACTCGCCTTCATCGCGCTGCTCGTCGCAGGCTGCATCGCAGGATTCGCGGGCCTCGTAGTCCCCGGCGTGGAGCCCATGATCGCCGCCTCGGTGCTCGTGCTCGGCCTGCTGGTGGCGGTACAAAAACGCATGCCCTGGAGCATCGCGGCCCTGCTCGCAGGCACCTTCGCCTTCTTCCACGGCGCAGCCCACGGCGCCGAACTCTCTGCAAACACTGGACTGATGGCAGCAGCTGCACTAGCAGGCATGGCACTGGGATCCACCACCCTGCATCTCGCCGGCATGGGCCTCGGCAACGCAGTGCTCCAACGCCACCCATGGATCGCCCGCGCAGGCGGCATCGCGACCGCACTGCTGGGCGCTTTCATGCTCACCCGCCTGGCCTGACCCGCCAGAAAAGAAACCACCGAGAGGCACACCATGATCCCCGGCGAACTGCTCATCGACGAAGGCCACCACGAACTCAACACCGGCCGCGAGGTCGTCACGCTCGTAGTGAAAAACGCCAGCGACCGCCCCATCCAGGTCGGATCGCACTACCACTTCGCCGAAACCAACGCCGGCCTCTCCTTCGACCGCACCGCAGCCCACGGCATGCGCCTGAACATAGCCAGCGGCATGGCAGTGCGCTTCGAGCCCGGCCAGCAACGCACCGTGGAACTAGTCCCCTTCGCAGGCGACCGCCAAATTTATGGCTTCCGAGGATTGATCATGGGCGGCATCTGATGCGAGCACGAGCGCAGCGAAGTGCCGCAAACACCTCCCCCCATCTGACTTCCGGCGGTTGTCCGAACGGAGCGCGCCAGCGCGCAGTGAGTTCTGCCGGAGGTATTCAAAGCGCGTTTTTGATTACTTTTTGCGCGCAAGCAAAAAGTGATTGCCCCGCCGGGGGCAGTCCCGGCCTCCGCGCTCAAACAAACAGCAAAAGCAAAAAACCGAAAACCAGCCCCCACCCCAACCCTCCCCCGCAAGCGGGAGAGGGAGCAAGAGGGAGAGCGCGCGGCGAACAGCAGCGCCTCAACAAAGCCACCACCGATGAGAGCACCCCATCATGGCAAAGATAGATAAACAAGCCTACGCCGAAACCTTCGGCCCGACGACAGGCGACCGACTGAGGCTAGCCGACACCGACCTCATCATCGAGGTCGAAAACGACTACACCTTACAAGCAGGCTCCTACGGCGAAGAAGTCAAATTCGGCGGTGGCAAAACCATCCGCGACGGCATGGCCCAAAGCCAAAGAACCAGAGCAGAAGGCGCGATGGACACAGTGCTGACCAACGCTCTCATCCTCGACCACTGGGGCATCGTCAAAGCCGACATCGGATTGAAGAACGGCCGCATCGCCGCCATCGGCAAAGCAGGTAACCCCGACACCCAACCGGGCGTCGACATCATCATCGGCCCCGGCACCGAAATCATCAGCTGCGAAGGCTGCATCGTCACCGCAGGCGGCATCGATTCGCACATCCACTTCATCGCACCACAGCAGATCGAAGAAGCCCTCGCGAGCGGCGTGACCACCATGATCGGCGGCGGCACGGGCCCCGCCACCGGCACCTTCGCCACCACCTGCACA
This sequence comes from Diaphorobacter sp. HDW4A, assembly GCF_011305995.1. GTDB lineage: Bacteria > Pseudomonadota > Gammaproteobacteria > Burkholderiales > Burkholderiaceae_C > Diaphorobacter_A. The sequence continues at coordinate 5,007,635 of NZ_CP049910.1, forward strand.
CCAGGCCCCTGGAACATGGAGCGCATGCTGCAGGCCGCCGACGCGTTCCCGATGAACCTCGGCTTTCTGGGCAAGGGCAACGCCAGCCTGCCAGGTGCGCTGCACGAGCAGATCAACGCGGGCGCCATCGGCCTCAAGCTGCACGAAGACTGGGGCAGCACGCCTGCCGCCATCGACAACTGCCTGAACGTGGCCGAAGAGACCGATACGCAGGTGGCGATCCACACCGATACGCTCAACGAAAGCGGCTTTGTGGAAGACACCGTGGCCGCATTCAAGGGCCGCACCATCCACACCTTCCATACCGAAGGCGCGGGCGGCGGCCATGCGCCCGACATCCTCAAGGTGGTGGGCGAGGCCAACGTGCTGCCCAGTTCCACCAACCCCACGCGGCCCTACACCATCAACACCCTCGACGAGCATGTGGACATGCTGATGGTCTGCCACCACCTCGATCCATCGATTGCGGAGGATCTCGCGTTTGCCGAAAGCCGCATCCGCAAGGAAACCATCGCGGCCGAAGACATCCTGCATGACCTCGGCGCGGTCAGCATGTTCAGCTCCGACAGCCAGGCCATGGGCCGCGTGGGCGAGGTGATCCTGCGCACCTGGCAGACCGCGCACAAGATGAAAATGCAGCGCGGCGCGCTGCCCGGAGACGGTGCACGAAATGACAACTTCCGCGCGCGCCGCTACATCGCCAAATACACCATCAACCCCGCCATCGCGCACGGCGTGAGCCACGAGGTGGGCAGCATCGAACCCGGAAAATGGGCCGACATCGTGATATGGAAGCCCGCTTTTTTCGGGGTCAAACCGTCGGTGATCATGAAGGGCGGCTTCATCGCCATGGCCGCGATGGGCGACCCGAACGCGTCGATCCCCACACCGCAGCCGGTGCACTACCGCCCCATGTTCGGCAGCTACGGCGGCGCGATTGCCAAGACCTCGCTCACCTTCGTATCGCAGGCCGGTTTGAATGCGGGCATCGGCGAGCGCTTCGGTCTGCACAAAACACTGTCGGCGGTGAAAGGCATTCGCGGCGTGGGCAAGCGCCACATGGTCCTCAACGACTACGCACCGCGCATGGAGGTGGACGCGCAGACCTATGCCGTGCGCGCCGATGGCCAATTGCTCACTTGCGAGCCAGCGGTCAGTCTGCCGATGGCGCAGCGCTACTTTCTGTTCTGAGCGCAAAGGGTTGATCGGAATGCGGCTTGCCCTGCGCTTCGTACCACGCCAGCCAGTCGCTGGCGTCGATGACGGGCGTGCCCCGCACAAACGATGGCTGGGCCTCGTAGACCAGCACATCAATCCGCCGCGATCCACCATCGGGCAGCTGCACATCCGTCGCCACGATACGCTTGGCGTATTCGCCCACATCCCTCGGCCAGATGCCCTCGATGCCATCCATCACTTGCTCCAGCGCGTCGTCCAGCGGATAGACCTCCGCCAGCACGCTCTGCTCGCCCTGCAGGCTGAGACCGGGATACCAGCCCAGATCGTGCAGCGTGCCGGTCAATGCGGTCACGCCGGTGCGCTGGATTCCTGGATGCAGACGCGCGATATCGTTGACGCCGCCTGCACGCAACGTGCCGTAGACGGCCACATGCATGGCACCGCAGCGTTGCCAAGGAACGGAGTTGGTAGAGGAAAAGGAAGCGATCTGACCCATGGAGCTAATGTAATTTCCGGACAAAGACCTCACCACACGCATATAGCGTGCCACGTGCAGTTGGGGTTCTGCGACGACCGATTGATTGATAAGTGATGCCACAGCCATGCTGCAAATGACCAAACTGCTCGCGCAAGGCGCGGGCCTCTCCGGCGTGCTGCTAAAGCGCGCCGCCACTGTCGAACTCGACTGGGATGTGCGCCAAAAAAGCCGCTTCGCCGCCACCGACAACGCGGGCCGCGCGCTCGCCATCTTTCTGCCGCGCGGCCAGGCCGTGCGCGGTGGTGATGTGCTGGTGGGCGAAGACGGCTCGCTGGTGCGCGTGATCGCCGCGCCGCAGAAGGTGCTGCACATCACATGGTGTAAAGCGCACGGCACGCCGTTCGATCTGATGCGCGCGGCATACCACCTTGGCAACCGCCACGTGCCCATCGAGCTGCAACCCGATCACCTCAAGATCGAGCCCGACCATGTGCTGGCCGCCATGCTTCGCAGCATGCACATGATCGTGACCGAATCGGAGATGCCGTTCGAGCCCGAGGGCGGCGCTTACGGCGGCCATGTGACGAACGACGGACACAGCCACCATGGTCACCATGGGCATGACCATCACGACCACGGCGGCGATCACGATCACCACCATCATCACGGGCATTGAAGAACTGATTGGACGCTATGTCTGACATCCCCCCGGCCCTCTCCCCCCACAGTCTGCTGCAGCTCATGTGGCTGGCCTCGCCCGCGCTGCCGATTGGCGGGTTTTCGTATTCCGAAGGGCTGGAAGCCGCGATTGAAGCGGGCCTCGTACAGGACGAGGCGAGTGCCGCCGACTGGCTCGTGCATCAGTTGCATCTCACGCAGACGCGCAGCGACATCGCCGTGATCGCGAAGACCATCCCCGCATGGCGCGCTCAGGATGTCGCACGCGTGCAGGCGCTCAACGACTGGGTACTGGTCACGCGCGAGACCAGCGAGCTGCGCCTGCAGAGCGAGCAGATGGGCCAATCGCTGGTCGCGTGGCTGCGCAACCAGCACCCAGGCAACGCGGCGGTGGACGCGCTCGCGCAGCTCTCCGGACGCAAGCCGAGCTATCCCGTCTCCTTCGCGCTCGCCGCATCGCTCACGCAGGCGCCGCTCACCGACTGCCTGCTGTCATACGCCTTCGGCTGGGCCGAGAACATGGTGCAGGCCGCCATCAAGGCCGTGCCACTCGGCCAGAGCGCGGGACAGCGCATTCTGGCGCGACTGGCGAGCGAGATTCCGGCCGCAGTGCAGACAGCCTCATTGCTTCAGGACAATGAGCGCGCCGCGTTTTCCCCCATGCTGGCGATTCTTTCTGCGCGGCACGAGCACCAGTACTCGCGCATCTTCCGCAGTTGAATCGCCACACATGCAGATGGCAGGAGCCCGCATCATCATGAACACGAACACCACCACCACCACCACGACGTCCCGTTTCGCCACCACCTTGCCCGAGCCGCCCTACTACGCGGTGATCTTCAGCTCATTACGCACGCCCGGCGATCAGGGCTACGCCGCCATGGCGGATCGCATGGCCGAACTCGCAGCAGAGCAACCCGGCTACCTCGGTGCGGAAAGCACGCGCGATGGTGAGGGCTTCGGCATCACTGTCTCGTACTGGCAAAGCGAAGCCGACATCCGCCGCTGGAAGCAGAACGCCGAACACCTGATCGCACAGCGCCAAGGCCACACCACTTGGTACGAGCATTTCGAAATCCGCATCGCCCGCGTCGAACGCGCCTACGGCACTTCGGCAATCCCCGAGCCGACAAACACCTGATCGAATCACCGACCATGAACACCACCACCTCCACCGCTCTGCACCACATCCCCCATCGCACCAAGAAACTGCCTCCGTTGCGCGTGGGCATCGGCGGCCCGGTGGGCTCGGGAAAGACCACCATCCTCGAGATGCTCTGCAAGGCCATGCGCGACAAATGGGACCTTGTCGCCATCACCAACGACATCTACACCAAGGAAGACCAGCGCCTGCTCACCATCAGCGGCGCGCTGCCCGCCGAGCGCATCATGGGCGTGGAAACAGGAGGATGTCCTCACACGGCGATCCGCGAGGATGCGTCCATCAACCTTGAGGCCATCGACCGGATGCTCGGCGATTTTCCCGATGCCGACATCATCTTCATCGAGTCCGGCGGCGACAACCTGGCCGCCACCTTCAGCCCCGAACTCAGCGACCTCACCATCTACGTGATCGACGTCGCAGCCGGGGAAAAAATCCCGCGCAAGGGCGGCCCCGGCATCACCAAGAGCGACCTCTTCGTGATCAACAAGACCGATCTCGCACCCTACGTCGGCGCGAATCTCGATGTGATGCGAAGCGACACCGAACGCATGCGCACCGGCCCCAAGGGCCAGCTCAAGCCCTTCGTCATGACCAATCTGAAGACGCTCGCGGGCCTGGACGAGGTCGTGGCCTTCATCGAGAAGCAGGGCCTGCTGAGCGCCTGAATCCGCAGGGCCATCACAGGCCCGTTTCTCACGCCCCACAGCGGCGCAGTTTTGCTGCGCCAGCCGTTCAGTAGAATCGCGCCAAGTTCCACCAACAAGCGCGGCTACATTGGACAAAACATTCATCAAAGGGCTGGTGCTCCTGGAAGCCATGGCCCGCAATGACAAGGGCTCAGGCGTGAGCGAGCTCGCCTCGCAGCTGTTGCTCAACAAAAGCAATGTGCACCGCCTGCTGCAGGCGCTGGTCCACCAAGGCTTCGCACGCAAGAACGCCGAGACCAACCGCTACGAACTCACGATGAAGATGTGGGAACTCGGCTCGCGCATCTCCTCCAAGCTCGACGTGCGGCTCGAATCGCTGCCCTTCATGAAGCAGCTCGCCGAGGAAACGCAGGAAACCGTCCACCTGTCCATCCTCGACGGCGCCGAAGTCCTCTACATCGAAAAGATCGATAGCCCCCAGCCCGTGCGCGCCTACACCACCGTCGGCGGCCGCGCCCCCGCCCAATGCGTCGCCACCGGCAAAGCCATGCTCGCTTGGGCCGACGAAGAGGTGCTCGGCGTCGTGAAAGCCAAGCTCAAGCCCTACACCGACAAGTCCATCGTCCGCTTCGGCGACCTGCGCAAACAGCTCGAAGACATCCGCCAGAACGGCTACGCAATCAACACCGGCGAATGGCGCGCCCAGGTCGTCGGCGCAGCCGCGCCAATCCGCGATGCTTCAGGGCATGTGGTGGCGGCGCTGGGGATTTCGGGGCCTGCGGAACGGCTGGAAGTGGACGGGCTCAAGAAGAGCGGAGCACGGCTCATCGAGGTGACGGAGATGGTGTCGCGGAGGTTGGGGTTCAGTCACCGATGATGGACACGGTGTTTGCGTCTGAGTGTCTGGCTGATCGCCTTCGGCCGCAATTCAGATTGCTGACTACAGCAACTCAAGCAGCGTCGATGTCTCTCGCATACGGTCAAGATAGCGGGCCTTCATTTCGTTCGCGGCGGTGTACCGCGGGCTGATCGTGACGCTAAGCGCAAGTTGTTTGGGAAATGCTTTCATCCGCACAGGGATAGCTATTCCCACGAGGTCCAACTCCACCTCCTGATTGACGACGGCAAACCCCGCATCGCGCACCTTGGAAAGAATCCCGCGCAGCGTCGTCTCGTCCGTGATCGTGTGTGGTGTGATCTGCGGGCGGGACGCATGGGCGAAATACTCATCCATATCCACTTGGTCGAGCTGCGCGAGCAATACGCGCCCCAATGATGTGCAATGCGCTGGCAAGCGGCTGCCCATGCCCAGTGAGCGCTGCGTGAGACGTCTGCTCTGCGAGCGCACCAGATAGACAACATCACTGCGGCTAAGCATGGCCAACGCGCAATTGGTGTGCACCGCCTCACTCAACGCATCAAGCGATGGCTGCGCACGTTGAACCAGCTCAATGGACGAGAAATAGGCATGTCCCAAGTTCAGGACGTTCGCGTCCAGCAAATACTTGGTGCCGTCGCGCCGCACCATGTCCAGACATTCCAGCGTGTGGATGCAGCGACGCACGACCGCTCGATCCAGCGCCGTACGCCGCGCGATTTCCGCGACGGAGGACGGATTCTGTTTTTCAGAGAACGCAAGCAGCACTTGCAAGCCTCTTGCAAGGGACTGCATGAAATCAGGGTCGCCACGATGCTGCTGCGCAACCTGCGCGAACCGTGTGAAAGTTTCAGAATCCGTCATGGCTCTTTGTGAGTGTGTCTCCGTGAGAAGCAAGAGGGTGTGCGATATTCGCACATATTCGGTGCAAAGCGTCTTCCTTGTCGAGGTGGAGTGTCCAAGAATGGCCTCATTCCACCAACGCGACAGGAGACAGACATGACAGTTCGATCAGTTCACTTTTCACCGCAGCGCCGCCGATGGAGCCAGTGGGCGCTGGCGTCGATTGCCACGGGTGTATTGGGAACCACGTTCACGGCACATGCGCAATCGGATGCCCATTGGCCGGACAAGCCCGTCACGCTGGTGCTCGGCTATCCGGCTGGAGGCATCAACGATGTGATCGCCCGCCGCCTTGCGGTGGAACTGCAGAACGAACTCAAAGTCACCGTGATCGTCGACAACCGCGCGGGGGCCAATGGCTCCATTGCTGCGAACTACGTAGCGAAGGCAAAGCCAGACGGCTATACCGTCATGTTCGGCGCGATCGGACAGGTCAGCGTCAACCAGTTTCTGCTGGCAAAAATGCCGTACGAATCAGGCGATCTGATTCCCGTAGGCAAGGTTGCCGATGGCGCCAACGTGCTGGTCGTCAACGCGAGCAAAGCAAAGCAGTTTCCGAGCGTTGCCAAACTCATCGAAGAAGCCAAGCGCGACCCGGACAAGCTGAACTACGGTTCGTTTGGAACCGGCTCATCATCGCATCTTTCTGCGGCATTGTTCGCACAACAGGCAGGAATCAAGGTGATGCACGTGCCCTACAAAGGCAGCGCACCCGCCATGACGGATTTGCTGGGCGGAAATCTGGATTTCATGTTCGACAGCATCAACACTGCACTTCCACACATCAAGGCGGGCAAGATTGTTCCGCTGGCGGTGACCAAGGCGCAGCGCTCCATTGCACTGCCAAACATACCGACTTTTGTGGAAAGCGGTTTGCCCAATTTCACGCTGGCGTCCTGGTTTGGACTGCATCTGCCCAAGGGCACACCCGAACCTATTGTGGTGAAGCTAAATGCCGCGCTGCACAAAGTGCAGGCCAAACCTGATTTCATCGAGTATTTCAAGGCTCAGAACATCGATATCACACCGAGCACACCCAAGGAATACGGGGATTTCGTTGCCAGCGAAGACCGTCGTTGGGGCGCGCTGATCAAAGAGCTAGGCATCAAGATCGATTGACGCCGGCAAACGTGCCGCAACGGATGGACCGTTGCAGCACCCCCTTCCCGCTGACGCGTATCCACACCATGCCGGTGACCAGATAGGCGCATCCCCTCATCCTGAAGTACAACAACATGCTTGACTACGTAGACAGAATTCTCGTTGCCGTGCGCTCGCTGGACGACGCCGAACACAACTATTCCAACATCCTTGCCGCGCACAAGATCGACGATTTCGAAAGCCCTTGGCTGAATGCTCGGGTACGGCGCATGGCGCTGGGCTCCACCCAGGTGGAGTTGTGCGAGCCACTGGGAGCAGGTACCACACAAAAGCATCTTGATCAGTGGGGCGAAGGACTCATGTACGGAGGCGCAACGACTGGCGATCTGGACGCGTTTGCCCAGCAACTGATCGCGGGTAAAGTGAAATTCACCAGAGCCGATGACCGTCTCTACCTTGAGCCTGCCGACCTGCATGGACTGCCACTGGTAGTCAGCCGCACGCACAAGCAGCCACGCGCAGAAGGCCCTGTCGAGTTTCTCTACGAGCTGACCATGGTGCTGAGTTCCCCCTGGCAAGACGTCGCTTCGCGCTACTCCGAAGGCCTGGGCCTGCAGCCTGAACGCAATGTCGGCATCACGTTCGAACGCTTCGGCTATGTGGGAGCACTCATGATGTTCGATCCGGACCGTCTTGATCGCATCGAGCTTTCAGAAGCACACGACCCGGCTTTCGCCATGGGGCGCTTCTCGGCCAAACGAGGAGATGCGTTCTATATGTGTTACGTGCAGACCGACGATCTGGCAGCCATCATCACGCGTCTTGAGCAAAACGGCCAGCGCTACACCCGTCGCACCCAGACGCCCACCGAACGCGACGGCCTGTGGATTCACCCCAGTGCGCTCAATGGCGTGCTGATGGGCGTATCGCGCCATTCGCTTGCCTGGCAATGGTCGGGGCGTCCCGACCGCGTGCACGCATTGCAGGAGCTGTGAGATGACCCATCTATATGACCGTCAATACATCGCAGGCGCATGGTGCGCTACCTACGGCAAGGACTTCGTGGAGCTAGCTGATCCCAACACGGGCACCATCGTCGCAAGAGTCACGACCGGACACGAGCAAGACGCCCGCCACGCAGCGCAGGCTGCGGGGGCTGCATTCACCGGCTGGAGCACCACGGCATTGGACGACCGCGTGCGTATCGTGCGCAAATGGGCCGAAGCTCTGGAAAAGCGCAAGGGCGCTTTGGTGCATGCGATTGCTGCAGAGGTAGGCACCCCGCTGAAGATCTCGCAAATCGTGCAGGTGGAATCGCCGCTGCGAAACATCGAACACTTCGTGGCCACCGTGCAGACGCTGGCTTGGGAAACAACGGTAGGCAATTCGCATATTGCACGTGAGCCGTTCGGAGTCGTGGCGTGCATCACTCCGTGGAATTTTCCGCTGCACCAGATCGTTCTCAAACTCGCCCCCGCATTGCTCACCGGCAACACGGTGGTGCTCAAACCCAGCGAGCTGACGCCGCAGACCGTGCAGTTGATTTGCGAAGCGCTGCATGAAGCAAGCTTTCCTGACGGCGTAGTAAATGTGGTGAACGGCACTGGCCCAGTGGTCGGAGCAGAGATTGCGACACATGCGGCGGTGGACATGGTCAGCTTCACCGGATCGACACAGGCAGGCATGGCTGTGACCGCGTTGGCCGCACAAACGGTCAAGAAAGTAGCGACGGAGCTGGGTGGTAAATCTCCAAGCGTAGTATTGAGCAGCGCTGATCTGACGCGTGCTGTGAAGTCCACGCTGGCGTCATGCATGCTCAACAATGGTCAAACCTGCAGTGCATTGACGCGCCTGCTGGTTCCCGTTGAACTTGCCGAACAGGCACATGCATTGCTGCGCCAGGAAATGTCGAAACTTACTGTTGGCAGCAGCCTCGACGACTCGTCCCGAGTGGGTCCGTTGATATCCAAACGTCAGCAAGCCAATGTGCATGACCTGCTGGAACAAGGCGAGAAACAGGGTGCGACCTTGATCGCCGAAGGTAGTGCCGTTCCGGAACAAGGCTTCTTCATCAAACCGCGTGCGTATGCGACGACTGCGGACAACACGCTGGCGTTCAACGAGATCTTTGGTCCGGTACTGAGCGTACTGACCTACTCGGACGTGGATGACGCTGTGCGCCTTGCCAATGCCACCGTCTATGGTCTGGCGGCAGCCGTTTGGGGCGAAGACAGCGAGGCCATGGCCGTTGCGCGCCGCATTCGCGCCGGGCAGGTGGATATCAACGGCGCACGCTTCAACGCGCTCGCTCCGTTCGGAGGCTACAAGCAAAGCGGCGTGGGCCGTGAAGGTGGAACGTTTGGCGTGGAAGAGTTCCTCCAGGTGAAATCCATTCAGGTGAATCCGCCAAGTGGAGTTTGATATGAGCGCAGAAAAAATCAACTCTCAAGCTCTGGGCAATGTACGCGTTCTCGATTTGACCCGCGTGCTCGCAGGGCCGTGGTGCACCCAGACGCTGGCCGACATGGGGGCAGACGTCATCAAGATCGAGCATCCCTCGCGCGGCGACGACACGCGACACTGGGGACCTCCCTATTTCCGCACGACAGACGGACGCGAAACCCGCGATGCGACCTACTTCGCCTCGGCCAACCGCAACAAGCGTTCGGTAGGCGTGGATATCGCGAGTGACGAAGGTGCGGAACTCATCCGTGCGATGGCGTCCCACTGCGATGTGTTCATCGAGAATTTCAAAGTCGGCGATCTCAAACGCTATGGTCTCGACTACGACAGCATTCGTGCGATCAATCCCCGCATCTTGTACTGCTCGATCACGGGCTACGGGCAGAGCGGTCCATACTCGAGTCGACCTGGCTATGACTTCGTCTTTCAGGCCGAAGGCGGCCTGATGAGCATTACCGGAGAGCGCGACGATCTCCCGGGCAGTGGCCCACAGAAGGTAGGCGTTGCCATCGCCGACCTGACGACCGGTCTGTATGCAAGCATCGCCATACTGGCGGCACTGAATCACCGTCACATATCGGGCGAGGGGCAGTACATCGATCTGGCATTGCTCGATTGCGTCACGGCATTGGCGTCCAATCAGGGTGCGTTCCACTTGGTCAATGATCTGGATCCGCAACGCTGGGGCAATGCCCATCCGGCGCTGGTCCCCTATCAGGTGTTCGACACCTCCGATGGCAAGATCGTGATCGCCGTTGGCAACGATGAGCAATGGCGCCGCTTCTGTCAGGCGCTCGGCAGCAAGGAACTGGAGGAAGATCCCGCCTTTGCGCGCATGTCCGGCCGCATACAGAACAGAGACATCTTGCTGCCACGCGTTCAGGCCATCATGGCCAGGCTGCCATGCGAGCATTGGCTCAGGGAGTTCTCGCTGCGCGACGTACCGAATGGCCGCATCAACAGCTACCGCGAAACCTTCCAGCACCCGCAGATCATCCATCGCAAGATGGCCGTGAATGTGGGCTGTGGCGATACTGATGGCTATGTGCGCGGCATTGCCAATCCGATCAATTTCAGTGCCACGCCGGTGCAATACACACGTGCACCCAGCGCATTGGGACGCTACACCGAGGAAGTACTCCAGCAAGTGCTCGGCTTGGACGACGAGCGCATCGCGGACTTGCAGTTGCGTGGCGTCATCACCGCCACCACGGCGGACAAGGAGACGCCATGATCCGATCCGAATGGAGTGACGATGTACTGGAGATCACCATTGATCGCGCAGACAAACGCAATGCGCTCAGCCACTCGATGTACGACGAGCTGACCCATCAGATAGAAATGGCCAGCGCCGAACCACGCTGCGCCGCGATCATTCTGAGTGGCGCGGGAGGCATGTTCACCGCAGGGGCGGATATCGGTGATTTCCAGACTAAACGCAATCACGACGATTCGCCGGCCATTCGCTACATCCGCGCGCTCATGCGGACCGACGTCCCCGTCATCGCTGCCGTGGAAGGGTTTGCGATAGGCATCGGTTCGACCATGCTGCAGCATTGCGACTTCGTGTACACCACAGCACAGACGCGGTTCCGAATGCCGTTCGTGCAATTGGGCCTGTGCCCCGAAGCTGGATCCAGTGTGCTTCTAGAGCGCATCGTTGGAACGCGGCGTGCACGGGAATGGTTGCTGCAGTGCAAGCCGTTCACCGGGTCCGAGGCATTGGAGGCGGGGTTTGCAACTGCGCTGGCGGAGCCAGGCAACACACTGATGCTGGCACGCGCTGCGGCACAGGATCTGACACGGATGCCCAGAACCTCGCTTCGGCAGAGCAAAGCCCTGCTGCGCAACATGTCCCAAGCGGAGCTCATGCAGACAGTGGATGAAGAAGTGCGTACCTTCAACGACCTGCTGAACACCGACGACACACAGCGCATCTTCAAGGCCTTCATGGAGAACGCATGATCAGCCAATCTGACCATCGACTGGATGTGCGCTCCATAGGGCGCGTTCGGATCATCACGCTGGATCGTCCAGCCAAGCGCAATGCGCTGGACGACGTTGCGGTAGATGCCTTGGTGAGGGCATGGAAGGATTTTTCAGCATCTGATGATCGCGTTGCGGTGCTGCGGGCCAATGGCTCTGTCTTCACTGCGGGACTGGACATGGGAGCGCCGCCTTCTCAGTTCTGGCGCGCCATCCCAGACGTGGGTGTCGTCTTGGGCAAACCTGTCATCGCCGTGGTGGACGGACCCGTCATTGCTGCGGGTGTGTCGCTCGTCACGTTCTGCGACCTGTGCATAGCCACAGATCGCAGCACATTCATCTATCCCGAAGCGCGACTGGGCAATGCGGCAGGGCTCATCGCCTCCATCACTTCGCGGATACCGCACAAGATGGCAATGGAGTTAATGCTGCTGGGTCGCCCAGTTTCGGCTCAGCGAGCATATGAAACGGGGTTCGTCAATCGTCTGTGTGCCGCGGGCGAAGAAACGGCCATCGCCATGGAACTGGCACACGACATGGCGGACTCTTCACCTACGGTGATGCACTTTCTCAAGCAACTCGCTCAAGATACTCTGCCTCGCAGTCCAGTCGAAACCATGGTGTCCACACAAATGGCGACTCAGGAAATCACCTCCAGTGAGGATGCCGCCGAGGGCGTCGCAGCTAGAAAAGCGCGTCGAGCGCCACGCTTCACAGGCTATTGACCCACCACGACAAACAGGAAGCTTGCGCTTGAATGCCTGACGACGGCGTCATTGCCCGCGTTGAACTCAACCCGCCCGATACACCCGGATCCTCTCCTTCAACCCCGGCGCGGAAGCTGACGCCACCAGCGCAGCCATATCCCCGCCGCGATGCGCCGTATCCCGCGTCAGATCGCGCAGGAACTTGCGACTCTCTGTAGGCAAAGACAAGGTGCTCTCAGCAGTCTCGTCGATGAGCACGGGCCATTCGTCCTGCGCCCTTGTTCCCTGAATGAAGCCGATCCCGAGCGCATGTGCATCGTCAAACGTTGCAGTCGTTTCCAGCAGCGAATACGCATTGCCTTCCCCCACCAGACCCGCGAGGCGGCGTGTTCCCAGCGCCAAGCCGAACTTCAAACCGGGCATGCGGAATTTGGACTGCGGCGCGCACCAGCGGTGGCGACACGCGGCGAACAGGTCCACTCCTGCGCCAAAGTTGTTGCCGTGCGCGAGGGCCAGTGTGGCGAAGGGGCCGTAGGCGATTTCCTGGAGCAGGGTCTCGATGCGCACAAAACGCAGCAGCAGATCGCCTTCGCTCTGCTCGTCAAAGCCGGTGAAGTCGAAGCCCGCCGAGAAATTGGCGCCCGCGCCTTGCAGCACGAGCAGAGGCACCTGTGCTTGCTTGGCGTCGTGCACTGCAGCGAGCAGGGCTTCAATCAGGGCCGCGGACAAGGCGTTGCGCTTGTCGGGGCGGTTGAGAGTGAGAGTCCAGTGCGTAGGCACCTTGTCGATCAGCAGCACAGGGGATGCGGCGGCAGGAATGGCTTCGCTCATGGCGCGGCCACCTGGTTATCTGCAGATGCGGCCGCGAGCACTTCGTCGTTGTGCGCACCTAGCGCGGGCGGGTTCATGCGTACCGGCTGGCCCTGGCCGTTGATCTTGATGGGCGAGACAAAGGTCTTGGTGACGTTGTCGCCGGGCAGGGTGATGTTCTGCACCCAGTCCATGTGCTCGACCTGCGGGTCCTGCAGCACCTGCGAGTAGCTGTTGATCGGTGCGCTGGGCACGCCGACGCCCGCAAACGCCGTGAGCCAATGGCCGACGTTGTGCTGCAGGAATTTCACTTCGAGCAGATCGCGCAGCGCGACCTGGTGCTTGGCGCGCAGCGTGGGCGAGGTGAAGCGCTCGTCGTCCAGCAGCTCGGGCATGCCGACGACTTCGGTGACCGAGCGCCACAGCGCGTTGTTGCCGGCCGCCATCGCGAAGTAGCCGTCGCTGCAGCGGAAGGCCTGATACGGCGCGTTGCGAGGGTGGGCCGAGCCGAGCTTGCCGGGGTCGCGGCCGCTGCCGAAGTATTCGGATGTCTGCAGTGCGGCGATGGCGAGCGAGGTGCCGAGCATGGGCACGTCGATGTGCGCGCCCTCGCCCGTCTGCTGCACATGGCGCAGCGATGCGGCGATGGCATAGGCACCGTAGAGGCCCGCTGCGAAGTCGCTGAGCGGCACGCCGCATTTGACGGGCGCACCACCGGCCTCGCCAGTCACGCTCATGATGCCGCTCATCGCCTGGATGGTGAGGTCGAAACCGCCCTCGTTGGCGCGCGGTCCGGTCTGACCGTAGGCCGAGATCGAGCAGTACAAGAGGCGCGGATTCACGGCCCTGAGGGTGTCGAAATCGAGGCCCAGGCGCTTCATCACGCCGGGGCGGTTGTTCTCGATGAGCACGTCGGCCGTGCGCACCAGCTCCTTGAGGCTGGCAATGTCGTCCGGCGACTTGAGATCCAGCGTGATCGAGCGCTTGTTGCGGTTGAGCGAGGCGAAGTTCTCGCTGAAGCCATCGGTGATGGGCGGCCAGGTGCGCAGCGTGTCGCCGCCCGTGGGGTTCTCGATCTTGATGAGATCGGCCCCCATGTCGGCCAGCAGCATGCCGCAGAACGGACCGGCGGCGACGTTGCAGAGTTCGAGAACGCGAACGCCTTGCAGGGGAAGGACGGAGGTGCTGCTGCTCATGAATGGATCTCCTCAGGCTCTGTGGTCAGGTGGATGTCCGGCGTGTGCCTCGCATCATAAATTCCAATATATAGAACATTGTTTCTAAAAAATTGAATAAAACAAATTCTATGCAAGCCCGCACCACGGTCAAGAACATTCGCGACGTGGGCAGGCTTTGCGTACTGCATCTTCGCAGAATTTCACACGAAAACCGCTTGAACACAGTAGTTTTGCGGGCCATTGCAGCGCAAATCAAAGCGGTGCGCCGCGTGGCACGGGCTTATCCGATTTGCGCATTTGCATGCTCGGAATCCGCATTGACACCCATTTTTCATTGCCCGTATAGTTGCGCCATCGATCGACACTAGGGTTGAATTCGATCGTTTTGCGCTGTAGCCACAGGCCGAAGGAGACTTCGGCCAATTTTCGATTCAGTTGAAGAACGACATTCCAAATATTGGAATTCACAAAATCCACTGTGAAAGGGAAGAAGGCATGACGGGGTTTGACAAGACGACAAGACGAGGGGTTTTCAGCGCTCTGTCCGTTGCGGCGGTTGCGACCTTGACGGGGGTATCCGGTGCAGCGCAAGCGAGCGAGACGGGTGGCTATCCGGCCAGGGAAATCGTGTTCATCGTGCCCTACCCGCCCGGTGGCAACAGCGACAACCTCGCGCGCATCTACGCGGACCGCCTGCGCCAGAAGCTCGGCGCGATGATCGTCATCGAGAACAAGCCCGGCGGCACGACGTCGCTAGGCACCGGCGTGGTGGCGCGCGCCAAGCCCGATGGCTACACGCTGCTGCTGGCCACGAGCACTGCATTCACCGTGCTGCCACACCTGCGCAACGACCTGCCCTATGACCCGGTCAAGAGCTTCAGCTTCGTGGGCTCGCTCGCCGGGTATCTGCCGGTGCTTGCGGTGCGCAACGAAGTGCCGGTCAACACGCTGCAGGAGTTTGTCGACTACGCACGCAAGCACCCTGGCAAGCTCAGTTGGGGATCTGCGGGCGTGGCCTCGGGCGGGCATCTGGCGGGAGAGATTCTGAAGAAGGACGCCAAGCTCGACATGTTGCATGTGCCGTTCAAGGGCTCGGCCGATTCGCTCTCCGCGATGCTCGGCGGGCATACGGATTTTCTGATCGACGGTGTGGGTCTGGAGGCGGTCAAGAGCGGCCGCGCCAAGGGCATCGTCACCTTTGCGAGCGAGCGCAATCCCGAGCTGCCCAATCTGCCCACACCCAAGGAGGCGGGTTTTGATGTGACGCTGCCGTTCGAAGGCTTCTGGGGCATCGCCGTTCCCGTAGGCACGCCGCAACCCATCGTCGACAAGCTGGCCAAGGCCCAGCGCGAGATTCTGGAAGAGCCCGAGACACGCAAACGCTTCGGCAACATCAGCCTGTCCGCAGGCTGGAAGCCGGGCGCGGACTACGCCAAGGACATCGAGACCAGCCGCGTCTACTACGGCGATCTGCTCAAGAAGGTGAATCTGAGCCAGTGACACGGACCCTTCCGACCCAACCAAAACGACAAGGAGACCGCAGCGTGTCGGCAGCGATGAAAGAGAACGTGCAGCAACCACGAGTCCCCAGTGCATCGGCATCGGTGAGCCGCTTTCTGAACCCCGCATCCATCGCGCTCGTCGGGGCGTCGGAGGATCAATCCAAGTTCGGCGGGCGACTGTTTCGCATGCTGCTCAAGCACCGCTATGCGGGCCAGGTGCTGCCCATCAATCCGGCGCGTGATGAGCTGTTTGGCCTCAAGGCCTATGCCTCGCTCGACCAGCTCGACGCGGGTCCCGACCTCGTCGTGTTCACCGTTCCCGCCGACAAGGTGGTCGAACAAATCGAGCAGGCCGGACGCCTTGGCACACGCGCCGCGCTGGTGATCTCGGCAGGGTTTTCGGATGTGGGCGAGCAGGGGCTTGCGCGCGAGCATCAACTGCTGGAGATCGGCGCGCGCCACGGCATGCGCGTGATGGGCCCCAACTGTCTTGGCGTGATCAGCGCAGCCCACCAGCTCGTGCTGTGCTCGTCACCGATTCTCGAAATCGACCACCTTCCCTCGCAGCCCATTGGCTTCGTGAGCCAGAGTGGTGCGCTCATGACCACCTATTTCGACCGCGCATGGGCCATGGGCGGCGGCTTCACGCATGGGTTCTCGGTGGGCAATCAGGCGGATCTGGAGCTCTGCGACTTCGTCGATTTTCTGATCGACGATCCGGCCACGCGCGTGATCTGCACCTATATCGAAGGTGTGAAAAACGCGGCACGCTTTCGCGCCACTGCAAGCCGCGCGGTGGCCGCTGGCAAGCCATGGCTCGCGGTGAAGGCCGGGCGCTCGAGTGCGGGCAGCGCGGCGGCGTTCTCGCACACGGCCAGCGTAGCGGGCGATCACGCGGTGTTCGAGGCCGTGTGTCGCGAGGAAGGCGTAACGCTGCTCGACGACATGGGCGCAATGCTGCTGCTGGCCAACTCCATGTGGCGCGACAGCACGCGCGCGGTGCGCAAGGTGGCCATCGTCACGCCCTCGGGCGGCGGCGGCGCACTCGGTGCGGATGCGCTGGCCGATCAGGGCGTGGCGCTCTCACAATTTTCCGATGCCACGCGCACTGCGCTCGCGCAGCACTACCCCAAGGGACAGGCCGACAACCCGGTCGATCTGGGCGCGCGCAGCACGCAGGACCCGAAGGTGGTGGCCGAAGCCACACTCGCCGCGATGGATGCCGACGCGGACACCGACGTGGTGCTGGTCACGTCGTCGATGTGCCCGCAGGAATGGGTCGATGGCCTCGTGGAGGTCAGCACGCGCGCTGATGCTACGGCCAACTCCAAACCGGTGATCTATGTGTTCGAGGCCGGAGCGACCTCGCAGGGCATGCGCGACAAGCTCGCCGCGCGCGGGTTTGCGTTCTCGTCCTCCAGCCTTGAAGCGGCGCGCGCGATTGCAGGCTGGAAACGCCGCAGCGACTGGCAGCCGCGCCACACGGCAGAGCGGCCCGTGCAGTGCGGGCCGCTTGACAACTGGCCGCGGGGCACGTTGGACGAAGCGCGCAGCAAGGCGCTGCTCGCGCAATACGGCCTGCCGGTGAACGCGGGTCAGCTCGCCACATCGGCAAAAGATGCCGCGAACGCAGCTACCGCGATGGGCTTTCCAGTCGTGATGAAGATCGTCTCGCCCGACATCGTGCACAAGACCGAGGCGGGCGGCGTGGCGCTCAATATCCGCAGCGTCGGCGAGGCCGCAAGCACCTACGAACGCCTGATCACCAACGCGCGCGTCTACAAGGCCGATGCGCGCGTGGAGGGCCTGCTGGTGCAGGCTATGGCGCAGGGCGAGGTGGAGCTGCTGATCGGCGCGCGCTCCGATCCGCAGTTCGGCCCGGTGGTGGTGTTCGGCGCGGGCGGCGTGCTGGTTGAGCTGCTGGCCGACCGCGTGGTGGCCTCGGCCCCGCTTGCTGCGCAGGATGTGAGTGCGGCGCTCGATACACTGCCCATTGGCCATCTGCTGAACGGCTACCGGGGCCGAACGCTCGACCGCGACGGCGTGATCGGCGCCATCGTGCGCGTGGGCTGGCTCGCGCACGATCTGCGCGATACGGATTTCGAACTCGACATCAACCCGCTGATGGTTTCGCGCGAGCGCTGCATCGCGGTCGATGCACGGCTGCAAATCCGTTGAAGACAGTGCTTTTCACCAACCATTAAAACCGAAGGAGACCACTCACCATGTCGCAATACGAATCCCTGTTGGTAGAGGATAAGGGCGATGGCGTCACGCTGTTGACCATCAACCGGCCGCACAAGCGCAACGCGCTCAACGCGACCGTGGTGCGCGAGCTGCAGGATGCGTTCATCCGCTTCGACGAAGACAAGAGCACGCGCGTGGCGGTGCTCACCAGTGCGAGCGACGAGGCGTTCTCGGCCGGTGCCGACCTGCACGAGTTCCCCGAACTCTGGCGCTGCATTCCCACCGTGGGCTTCCAGACCGACAAGCCCATCATTGGCGCGGTGAGCGGCTGGTGCGTAGGCGGCGCGCTGGTGCTCGCGATGATGACCGATCTGCTCGTCGCATCCGAGTCCTCCAAGTTCTACTACCCCGAGGCCAAGGTGGGCTTCACCGGCGGCATCATTTCGGGCCTCGCCGCGCGCATTCCGCACCATGTGGCGATGGAGGTGATCCTGCTGTGCCGCACGCTGGAGGCGCGCCGCGCGTTCGACATCGGCTTCGTCAACGAGATCACGCCCGTGGGCGAGCAGGTGGATGCAGCGCTCAAGATGGCGCACGAGCTCGCGAAGATGTCGCCCATGGTGCTGGCCACGCTCAAGCGCTTCGTCAACGAAGAGGTGCTGAGCAAGGGCCCGTCGGAGCAGATGGCGCGCACCATGCGCCAGCTGAAGATGATCGAGGAGAGCGCCGACTACCGCGAGGGTATGGCTGCTTTCAAGGAAAAGCGCCAGCCGGTATACACGGGGAATTGAGCCCCGCTTTCATACATTTCATTTAGTCCACGAGGAATTTCAGACTCCATGCATAAGCGTTTCGAAGATTTCATCGCTGCCATGACGCGGCTCACCAACGAGGCCGCCCACAACGAGCCCCGCATTCTGGACGAAGGCGCTAAGCTGCTGGGCGATTTGGTCAGGCACGATGACTGGCTGGATGCGCGCCACGCCGTGCCGCATCCACAGTTCTATCAGCAGTTTCTGCTGCACCGCGCGCCTGATGACAGCTTCAGCGTGGTGAGCTTTGTCTGGGGCCCGGGCCAGAAAACGCCCATCCACGACCACACCGTCTGGGGCCTGATCGGCATGCTGCGCAATGCCGAGGTGTCGCAGTCCTTCGACCGAGACGAGAACACCGGCACGCTCACCGCCACCGAACAGGTGCGGCTCGAACCCGGCACGGTGGAGGCCGTGTCGCCCACCATCGGCGATGTGCACCAAGTGATCAACGCGTTCGATGACCGCGTGTCGATCAGCATCCACGTGTACGGCGCGGACATCGGCAAGGTGCGCCGCCATGTGTTCGATCCGGCCACCGGCGCAGCCAAGGAATTTGTCTCCGGCTACGCCAACTGACGCAGCGAAAAGCGCGCGAGGCGAGTCAAGCCGAACATGTCGGGAAGAAATTTCGCAAGTCACACAACAACCAAGGAGACTGTCCATGAGGAGATGTGCAAGACGTGGTGTTTTTTCTGCAGCCCTGATGCTCGCGCTGCCGTGGCTCGCTGTTGCGTCCGCCCCGGCGCACGCGGCCGACGACTACCCGAATCGCCCGCTCAAGATGATCGTGCCCTACCCCGCAGGCGGCACGGCCGATCTCATGGCGCGCAACTTCTGCGAGTTTCTGGGCCGCGAGCTCGGCCAGCCCATCGTCGTGGAAAACAAACCCGGTGCGGCCGGTCAGCTAGGCACCTCGCTCACGGCCAAGGCCGCGCCCGATGGCTACACGCTCGGTGAATCCAACGCGGGCACCTTCGAGGTCTCGCCGCATCTCTACAAATCGCTGCCCTACAACCTGCAGAACGACTTCGAGCAGATCGCGGTGATGGGCCGCATGGGCGTGGTCTACGGCGTGAGCGCGGAGTCGTCGATCAAGTCGCTCGACGACCTGGTCCGCGAGGCCAAGAAGAACCCCGGCAAGCTCTCGTTCGCGACGCCGGGCGTGGGCTCGTCCAACCACCTCTCGGGCGCGCTGCTCGCATCCACCGCAGGCATCGACTGGATGCACGTCCCGTTCAAGGGCGTGGCCGAATTTCTACCAGCCGTGCTCGGCGGACAGGTCACCGCATTGGTGGACCAGTACCCGTCGATGATGAAGCAGCTCGAAGGCGGAAAGATCCGCGGCATCGCGGTCAGCACGGCCGAACGCATTCCGTCGTCGCCCAACGTGCCCACGTTCAAGGAAAGCGGCTATCCCGATCTGGTGTTCTACAGCTGGTTCGGCCTGATGGTGCCCAAGGGGGTGCCCGCGCCCATCGTCGACAAACTCACCAACGCGAGCCGCAAGATCATCCACAATCCCGACTACCGCACCAAGGTAGCGGCGCTCGGTGCCGAGCCCAGCGACGTGATGCGCACCGACATGGTCAAGCTCATACAGACCAACAGCCAGGTCTGGAAGAAAGTCATCGACGACAACAAGATCGTGGTCGACAAATGACTCGCGTGGGGACTCACACGCCCCCCGCCTGCGGCATCATCGACATCGACACGCCACCTACTTACAACGCTTCACGCGAAGCCGGATACGCACCATGGACAACGCCAACTCCCCCACCTCCAACCACCCCACGCAGAACGGCGCCGACGTGCTGGTGGACACGCTGCTCGCCAATCAGATCGACGTCTGCTTCGCCAACCCCGGCACGTCGGAGATGCACTTCGTCGCCGCGCTCGACCGCAAGCCGCAGATGCGCTGCATCCTCGGCCTGTTCGAAGGCGTGGTCACCGGCGCGGCCGACGGCTACGCGCGCATGGCCGAAAAGCCTGCATGCACGTTGCTGCACACGGGCCCCGGCTTGGCGAACGCACTTGCCAACATGCACAACGCGCGCCGCGCGAACACGCCGATGGTGAACATCGTTGGCGACCACGCGAGCTATCACCTGCACTACGACGCAGCCCTCACCAGCGACATCGAATCGCTTGCACGCCCCATGTCCAAATGGGTGGGACGCGTGCGCCACGCGGGCGAGGTCGCGCAGCAGGCAGCCGAGGCGATTCACCAGTCCACCACGCTCGGCGGCGGTGTGACCACGCTGATTCTTCCGGCCGACGCGGCGTGGTCAGAGACCTCGGTGTCCACCGTGCTGGCCAAACCCGCCGAAGCCCTGCAGCTCGACGATGCCGCGCTGCGCCAGAGCGTGCGCGCGCTGGCATCCAAGGAAGACGGCAAGACTCTCATCATGCTTTCGGGCCGCGCGCTGCGTGAAGACGCGCTTGCCATCGCACAGAGCATCGCCGAGCGCACTGGCGCACACCTGCTCGCCCAGCAATCGAACGCCCGCACCCAGCGCGGCCGGGGTCGCGTTGCCATCGAACGCGTGCCCTACAACGTGGACGCTGCACTCAAGCTGCTCGCACCGTATCAACGCGTCATCTGCATCGGCGCAAAGGCCCCCGTGGCCTTCTTCGCCTATCCCGGCAAGCCCGGCTCCATGCTGCCCGCGAACTGCGAAGTCATCACACTGAGCCCGCTCGGCGGCGATGCGCTGCAGGCACTCCAGCACCTGGCCGAAGCCGTAGGCGCGAACGGCAAACCGCAATCGCTCATCGCCCAGCCGCATCTCGAAGCCAGCGAGCAACTGAGCTGGAGCACGGCCACGCCGATCAACCCGCTCACCTTCGCTCAGGCCATGGCCGAGCTGATCCCCGAGAACGCCATCGTCTGCGACGAATCGGTCAGCTCGGGCCGCGACTTCTTCCGCCACACCATGCAGGCCGCGCCGCACGACTACCTGCAGATCACTGGCGGCGCCATCGGCAACGGCATCCCCTTGGCCACCGGCGCGGCCGTCGCCTGTCCCGACCGCAAGGTCGTGCTGATGCAGGCCGACGGCAGCGCGATGTACACGCTGCAAGGCTTGTGGACGCAGGCGCGCGAGCAGCTCGACGTGCTCAACATCATCCTTTCCAACCGCACCTACGCCATCCTCAAGGGCGAGTTCAAGAGTGTAGGCGCAGGCACCCCCGGCAAGAACGCCCGCCAAATGCTCGACCTCGACAACCCCGCCCTCGACTGGCTCGCCATCGCCAAGGGCTGCGGCATCGAATCCGTGCGCGCCACCCACATCGCCGAACTCGGCGACGCGGTGCGCGCGGCGCTCAAGCGCAAGGGGCCGTTTCTGATTGAGGCCGTTTTCTAAACCGTGGGATGCCAGCCGCCCTGGACGACTGGCTTCATTCACGTGCGCCCCACCTGAACGCGATGCGTGCGCGATTCTGCCGAAAGCTGCTGCTCTGTGATGCGCACCGGCAGGAAGCGCTGAATCACCTCGAAATTCGTCCGCGCATGCTGAGTCAGCGGGCTGCACGTGTAGCTCGCGCCGCGTCCGGTCCGCCACACGGCCAACGCGAGCGGCAATACCCACTGATCGCCAAGATAGGGGCCCACCGCTGAATCGGCTGCCAGAAACTTGCGCACCTCGCCAGCCAGTGAGCGCGCCACCTGCTCCGAGCTCACGCCCTTTTCGCCAAGGCGCGTGAACACTTCGCAGACATTCTCGTACGCGAGCATGGCCATCAGTGCATTGCCGGGGCCTTCGTTCTGGCGGGCTTCGCCCTGACGCATCTGGTCTTCTTGCCAACCCAATTGCAGGCGCAGCTCTTCCAGCTCGCGCCGCGCCACCGAGCGCGGAATCGCAGCGCACAGGCATTCCGCATAGCTTTCGCGCAGCGCGCCGCGTTCCAGCAAATCGAACGGCGCGAGTGTGGCGGCAGCGGGGCTGATCTCGGCCTCGATCACACCGCCACCTGCCGGGTAGAAACCATGGCGCTTGAGTTCCAGTTGCACTGGCGCACCCAAGCGGCGCATGAGTGGCGCATAGCTCAAGTCGAGAAACTGGAACGGCGGTGCCATCGGGTTGTGCGTACCGCCCTTGATCGTGATGCGGCTTGTGCCTTCTCCAAACAGCAACGCAGGCCAGACGGTCTGCAGCACCAGCGTGCAGCTTCCCGCAGAGCCGATGACGAATTCATAGTCGCCCGATTGCAGCTTGCCCGGCGTGAACACGAGGCGCTGCGAGTTGAGCGCTGCGCCTTCCACCTGCGCGCCCGAAATCGCCGCGGCCGCGTTCACGCAGGTCAGGTGCTGGCGCATGAGACCGGGCTTCGCACGCTTGGCGCGGATGTTGTCGAGGACAAATGGCGTTCCCGTGATGACGGAAAGTGCCAGTGACGTCCGCAGGATCTGGCCGCCACCCTCTCCAGTGGAACCGTCGATTTCGATGATGGTTGTCGTTGTCATGATTGCAATTCTTCTTGTTCAAGTGCTCTTCGGTTTTCAGTCCTCTTCGGCCTTATACCTTTTTGAATAGGCGCGCAGATGGCGCTCATTGGAATTCTCCAGCTTGTAGACCACGTTCGCTGGCAATGGACGTGCGATGTGTTCCATCATCATGCACAGGTTGTGCAGGCGACGTTGATCGCTGTTCTCTGCCTCGAGCATCAAAGCACGGTGCAATGCGGCATCCGGCATGGCTCGCGCAAACTCCATAAACGGCCGCGCCGCGTTGTGGTTCATCGCAAATTGCTCCAGCACCCACGCCTCATCGTGCGGATGACGCAGAAGCGGTAGCAATGCTCGCGCTGCTGCCTCGTGCAATGGGTTGGAGTAGCCCCTGAAGGGGCGGTCCACCAATGCGCGCAAACGGGGCTCGTCTTGCGGGCGTTGCCATTGCGCGATTGCATCCACTGCAACCTTTCGCACGCTGTCATGCCGACCGTCGAGTGCGGCATTGAGTCGATTGATCTTCGCGGGATCACTCGGTTCGCTCTTCAGGCTCTTGAGCCACGCGACCTCTTCACCCAGCTTGTTGGCACCGGGATGTGATTGCATGGCCTTGAGCTGTTCAGCATGCAGCTTGCGGCAAGGACGGCAGCGCACGGCGGCGGTATAGGGATTGCCTTTGGCGATTTCATACCACCAGAGCTGCTGCTTGGCCGTCCATACTTGCTGCACTCCACAATCGATGCAGGTGAACGCCTTGTCCACGTAGCGACGGTGCGGCATTGTCGGGCTGACAACTTCACCGCGTGGATGGGGCTCAAGTGCTCGTGCTGCGCGCTTCAAACGCAGTTGCATGATTTCTTCGCGACGTTGCTTGTTGCTCTTCATGGTTCACCTTTTCTCGTCGACGATTTGGAGAAGTGCATCACAGCCTCTCGCAAATAAGTATTTGCAGCCGTTGCAGGAACCTTGTCTCCCGATGGAGCCGGTGCAAAGTTCATGGCGTCCGCAAGCTCCTTTTCGAGAAACGCCTGCACGCCAGGCCACGGCGCACTGGTTGCCGCTTCGCCCGCACGCATCTTCTTTTCAAGCAGCGCGTTGAGTTCATCCAGCAACGCCGCATCGCTCAGCAACGCCGTTGCAAGCTCCGCAAAGCGCATGGGTGGCACGGTACCGAACTCGCGCACCCAGCGAGCCGCGAGCAAGGGCCTGAGTGCGTAGAAGTACTTCTTGTACTTCACCACCTGGTCCTCGACGCGCAGATGCGTTTTCATGGTCTTCTTCGCCATAGAGAGGTAGTGGTGATACGCGCGTACCGGCGAGTAGTACAGCGCAGCGAGCGCACGCAGCTGTTCAACCCAAGCCTTATCTTCGCGATACACCACGGGCGAGCGCAGCCATTCGAGCAACACCGGGTTGGAGGCGCGCATCAATTGCAGCGCCTTGCGCAGTTCCCAGCCGCTTACGTCGAGCTCATCGCTTATCGGCAGCTCGATCACATCGCGCCGCGCGTCCGTGCGCAAGTACCAGTCGAGCCGGTGCACGTAGACAAAGCGCACGTCGTAGTCGCTGTCCGGCGATGCAAATCCCCAGCCACGACTGCCAGATTCACTGGCGAACAGCACAGTCACGTCGTGCTCGCGCTCCAGCGCGGCAAGCTGCCCGCCCACGACTCTGCGCATCTCGGCGCTTACGGGATGCGCGCTGAGAACGGACTCCTTGACATCGGTTTCAAAATTTTTGGAAAGCATCTGGCTTTCTCCTTTTCATCTCTGAAATGGAGAGAGCCGACTAACAGCTCTCTCCGTTCAACCCTTCACGCAAACCACCTGCTTGAGCGTATGCACGATCTCCACCAGGTCTTTCTGCGCCTCCATCACTGCATCGATGTCCTTGTAGGCCATCGGGATCTCGTCGATCACATCGGCATCCTTGCGGCATTCCACGCCCTCGGTCGCCTTGATCTGATCGGCCACGGTGAACATCTTCTTGGCCTTGGTGCGGCTCATCACGCGGCCCGCACCGTGGCTGCAGCTCTCGAAGCTCTCGGGGTTTCCGAGGCCGCGAACGATGTAGCTACGTGCGCCCATGCTTCCAGGGATGATCCCCATCTCACCGCGCTTGGCGCTCACCGCGCCTTTTCGCGTCACGAACACGTCTTCACCGAAGTGGTGTTCCTTCTGCACATAGTTGTGGTGGCAGTTCACCGCTTCCACGTGCGACTCGAACGGTTTGGAGATCACCTTGCGCACAGCGGCGATCAGGTTGGTCATCATCACCTCGCGGTTCTTCATCGCGAACTTCTGCGCCCAGGACACACCGCGCACGTAATCACCGAAGTACTGCGCACCTTCCTCAAAGTACGCCAGATCCTTGTCGGGCAGATTGCGCATGTTGCGTTCGGCGTCTTTCTTCGCCAGTTCGATGAAGTGGTTACCGATGGCGTTACCCACCCCACGTGAACCCGAGTGCAGCATGAACCACACGAAGTCGTTCTGATCGATGCACACTTCCACGAAGTGATTTCCCGAACCCAGCGTTCCCAGATGCTTGCGGTTGTTGGTGTTGGCAAGGCGCGGATGCAGCTCGCACAGCGCATTGAATTCATCCACCAGACCGGACCACGCCACATCCACGGGATCGGGCGGCGTATCCCACGCGCCTGGATCACGTCCACGGTTCTTGGGCGCAAAGCCATGCGGAATCGCGCGTTCGATGGCCGAGCGCAGCGGTCCCAGGTTATCGGGCAGGTCATGCGCTCGCAGCGTGGTCTTGGCGGCCATCATTCCGCAGCCGATATCCACGCCCACGGCCGCAGGAATGATCGCCTTGATCGTGGGAATCACCGAGCCGATGGTGGCGCCGATTCCCAGATGCACGTCGGGCATCGCGGCGATGTGCTTGAACACCACGGGCAGGCGCGAGGTGTTCGCGAGCTGGTTGCGCGCCTCGTCTTCCACGGGAACGCCCTTAGTCCACATCTTGATCGGCACGCCATTGGGCACCTGTGCCACGTTGTAGTTCAGTTCGTTATCGGACATTTCTTCTTTTCCTTCTTTGTTCAATCGTACGTAATCAATGCATTTGAATGGGCTGCCCCATCGCGACAAGGGGTGGTGAAATGTTTTCGTGCTCTGACCAGACTGAGCTACGGCCTTTCGACCGGCGGGATTCGAACCCGCGACCACGAGCTTAATAGGCTGTAATTCCACCTGCATTCGCGGCAGGACATCCAAAACTGGTTCTTCAAAAACTCTCTTCTACTTTCACTTCGCATCGACTCTTCAGTCGATGCATTCATTGGTGGACACGACGGGATTCGAACCCGCATCAACAGGGCGACCAGGGTGCTTTACTCCGCTGGCCCAGTCGACGATTGGAAACGCGCGCCAGTGACAGACCCGTCATCGGAGCCAGCACCTGCATCCTCAACCTTGCTCGTCAACCGACTTGCCCGCCCCACCCGGTGTTACCCGGACTGCCGGCATGTATAACAATCATTTTTGGCAGTGGCGCTCCCTTCTGTGCCTGCATGCCCGTATTTCCGTAATCTTTGGCCAAGGGATTGAACGCCCCAGGGCGATAAGTGATGGTGAAATTTTTCGTGCTCTTTCCAGTTGAGCTACAACTTGCGTTGGCAGGACTCGAACCTGCATCACGAGCACCCAAAGCTGTAATTCCACCTGCATTCGCCGCAGGACCTTCAAACTTTTGCTGTCTACTTACTTCCGAGTTGTCAGTTCAGGATGACTGCCTGTCCATGACAAGGTATCGGTGAAACGTGTTCGGGCTCTACCAACTGAGCTACAGACCTCTTGCGAGGCGCTGACGGGACTCGAACCCGCGACAACGAAATTAAATGTAGTTCCACCTGCATTCATGGTCAGGCAATCAAAACGGTTCACTCCAACAAAAGGGGCGCGACAAGGGACGGCAAGACGTAGCCATGTCCGGTTTCCCGGCTGAGGAATCGAACCTCGGCATCCATCTGTAGTCCTGCCAGCATTCGCGCTTCAAACTGTGGACATCCGCCACCGGCGACGAGGATTTGATGAGACATATACAGGTTTGGAATGTAGTCTCATCAGCATTCGCCAGCGGCAGATGTTCGCTTCTACTCCTTCATCATTCACTGGGGAGCGAGCACGATCTTCTCGATCTCGCCCACCCAATGATCGGCGTTGAGCTTGCCATCGGCAAAGCTCGCCACCACATCGAAAACCGCATCGCTGAAGCCACCGACATTCAAGATGTCCTTGCGCTCCATCGCCTGCGTGGTTCCGTAGGGCTGGATGTCGATGCATACCAGCTTGGCCTGCGGATTGCGTTGCTTGACGCGTTCCCACTGCAACATGGTGTTGGTGGCACCGCGCTGCACGCCATCGACCCAGGACTCGTTATCCGAGACCATGATCACCAGATCAACCGCCGCCTTCTCGTTGGCCAGTTGTTCCAGAGGCGCGCTGCAGTTGGTTCCACCACCGCCAATCTTCGCCAGCTTCTGTGCGTTGGTCATCACCGAGTCGCGGCCGTTCAATTGCAGCTTCACCACCTTGTTCTCGAACGGCAGCACACGTGCTTCACCGTTCTTGCGCAAGACGGCCGCAGCCATCAAACCTGCCACGTCGATGCAACGCACCGCCGTTGTCGCACCAGCGCGGTAACCCGTCACAGGTGAGCTCATCGAGCCCGATACGTCGGCGCACACCACCACGTTGCCACCAAAGGTGGGTACGTTGGCGATGGCGTGCTCCATCGCATCCTGCAGTGCGCTGCGCACCGCAGCGGGCACCTTTTCGTCGCAGGCGTTGAACGCGGCCATCAACTGGTAGGGCATCGCACGGGCCTTGGCCACGGCGTTGGCATCTGCCAGCTTCTGGGCGATCAGTTGCGTCATACCTGGCACTTCAAACACGCCGTGGCGTGCAAATGTGTTCAGGTTCTGGCGCACCATCTGCCACGATCCGTTCTTCGCAATCTCCGCCCATTGCTTGTTGTACAGCGTCAGTGCGGTCAGCATCTGAAACGGTACTTCAGGCACCTCGGTCGAGATCACACCGTTCGCGTTGTCGCGCTTGAAGCGCTCGAACGCCTGGGTGATGGGCGGCAGATCGGCCTCGTTGAACGGCTTGCCGATCAACCACGCGAACCACGCGGCACGCCAGGCCTCCGTTGGCTTGGGGTGAACCATCTTCACCACGTCAGCGAGCGAAGGCGTGTTGCCTACCGATGCGTTCAGCAACTGCTTTTCAGTGGCGTTCAGTAACCAGTTCTGCACCAGCTTCTTGGGGCGTGAGCCCAGCGACTTGCGGCCCATGGCACCGGAGCGCACGATCTGCACAAAGTTGCGCAGCATCTTGCCGTTATCGATCACACGGGGAAAAACCTGTGCAAACAATTCGGTGTTCCATACCGCCAACGCTGCGGTAAGCGTGGCAGGCATGTCCTTCATATAGCCGCGTTCGCGGGCATAGACCGCCGTCTTCGCGGTGAAGGTGTTGTCCACCGACACCACGAGGTTGCCGATCTGATCGAGTTGCTCTTCGGCGCTGGCGTAGAACGTCTGGCCGAGGCAGCCCGTCACGGCCAGTTGGGCCAGCTGATGACGGGGTGTGTATGCGTAGGCTGCGGCACCTTCGTTGTTCTGTGCGTTGGTGGCTTGCAGCATTGCGCCTTGCGATGTCTTGAACAGTTGTGTGTTGACCATGATGTTTCCTTTTTGCATTCAACTTGCTGTTGTGCTCAATACATTGCAACGGGTGTGCCAACTTTGTATCGATCGAAATTCAACCGACGTACACCATTGATTTCATTGAATAAATTCTTATTTCAACGAAATTCAGCCCATTTGCACTGTTCAACGCACCGCCGAATTACTAGAATTTAATCTAGTCATTTATCCAATTTGATATGCAAAAGAAAACCGTCGCCATCGGCTTCATGGGCACCCAGCTCGATTCGGGCCTCGGCGCGGGGCGCTGGGAGAAGTGGCGGCCCACGGTGTCGCTGGTGCAGCACGAGGATCGGCTGATCGACCGCCTTGAGCTGATCTATTCGCGCAAACACACGGCGCTCGCGAACCAGCTCGTGGCCGACATTGCCAACGTCTCGCCCGAAACGGAGGTCAACCTCGTGCCGCTCGAGGTGAACGACCCATGGGATTTCGGCGAGATGTACGCGGCCATCTACGACTGGGCGCGCAACTACCGCTTCGACCCCGAGAACGAGCAGTACTGGGTGCACATCACCACCGGCACGCACGTGGCGCAGATCTGCATGTTCCTGATGGTGGAGTCGCGCCAGATTCCCGGCGTGCTGCTGCAGACCTCGCCGCCGCGCAAGCAGAAAGCAGGGGCACCCGGCGAGCTGGCGCTCATCGATCTCGACCTCTCGCGCTACGACGGGCTCGCGCAGCGCTTCACGCAGGCCAAGGAAGAGGCCATCGATTTTCTGAAGAGCGGCATCGCCACGCGCAACGCCCGCTTCAACAAGCTGATCGAGGAGATCGAGCGCGTGGCGGTGCGCTCGAAGGCGCCGATTCTCTTCACCGGGCCCACCGGCGCGGGCAAGTCGCATCTGGCGCGGCGCATGTATGAGCTCAAGAAGGCGCGCCACCAGATCGACGGCGATTTCGTCGAAGTGAACTGTGCGACGCTGCGCGGTGACGGCGCGGCCTCGACACTGTTCGGCCACAAGAAGGGCGCGTTCACCGGCGCGGCGGCCGACCGCGCGGGCCTGCTGCGCGCGGCGCACCAGGGCGTGCTGTTTCTCGACGAGATCGGCGAACTGGGCCTCGATGAGCAGGCCATGCTTTTGAAGGCGGTCGAAGAAAAGCGCTTCTTCCCGATGGGCAGCGACAAGGAGGTGTCGAGCGACTTCCAGCTCGTCGTCGGCACCAACCGCGACCTGCGCGTGGACGTGGCCGGGGGCCGCTTTCGCGAGGACCTGTTCGCGCGCATCAACCTCTGGGCCTACACGCTGCCGGGGCTCGCGCACCGGCCCGAGGACATCGAGCCCAATGTCGACCACATGCTCGCGCGCTCGTCCGCCGAGATCGGCCGCAACGTGCGCTTCAACGCCGAGGCGCGCGCGGCCTATCTGCGCTTTGCCAACTCCACAGATGCGCCATGGTCCGGCAACTTCCGCGATCTGGCCGCGAGCGTCACCCGCCTCGCCACGCTCGCCGAGGGCGGACGCATTTCGGTCGAACAGGTGCAGGCCGAGATCAGCCGGCTGCAGTGGCTTTGGCAGCACGCCGATGGCGATTTACCCGCCACCAGTGCGTCGCACGACTCGGTCGATCTGACCGACATGCTGACCGAAGCGCAACTCGCCGCGCTCGACTACTTTGACCGGCTGCAGCTGCAGTCCGTCATCCACATCTGCCGCCAGTCGCGCACCCTGTCCGAGGCAGGACGCAGGCTGTTCGACAAGTCGCGCGAACTCAAGGCCGTGGCGAACGACGCGGATCGGCTGCGCAAATATCTGCACAAGTTCGGGCTGAACTGGGACGCGGTCACCGGGTAGGCCACAACTGTGCGCAAACCCAGTATGCAGCGAACAAATCAACAGCTTTTTCCACAGCTTTGCCAATTTTGCCCACAGTGAATTCACAAATCGTAAATTTCATATTTTCTTTTCATATCAATACATTGCATTCACTTTCTGCGTGATGGATGCCTGAAATGAACAGGGAAATTTCGAAGCTACAGGGTTGTGCATAACTATGTGGGAATTGGTTTTTGCAGATCTGTCCACATGGGGGTGGAATCCGGTTTGGAACGGGGTTCTGATCACCACAGAGAGGGACACCTCGGGATAAGCATGTAGATAAGCATGTGCATAACCAGTGCTTACCCGGTGCGCTCAGAGGCGTGAGCGCATCTGAGCGAAATATTCCACCAGCTGGTGAAAATCCGTGGGTTTGCGAGCGGCTGCTCCGTCGGATTCACTGGTAGAGTGCCAAATTCATCGATTCAGATACAGATATCAAACAACAGGCACCCCAAGGAGAGAAACGTCATGAAATTCCGTTTGCTGGCTGCGGCCACCCTTGCCACCGTCACCCTGCTGGGTGGCGTGGCCCACGCCGATCAACTGGAAGACATCAAGAAGAAGGGCGAGCTGGTCGTCGGCGTGCTGGGCACGGACGAGCCACTGAGCTTCATCGATGCCAAGACGCGCGAGCTGGTGGGCTACGACGTGGACCTCGGGCGTGCCGTCGCGCAGAAGCTGGGCGTCAAGCCGGTCTTCAAGCAGATCACGCTGGCTGCGCGCATCCCCGAGCTGCAGCAGGGCCACATCGACCTGCTGGCCGCATCGCTCACGCACAACAAGGAGCGCGAGGCGCAGATCGACTTCTCGCTGACTACGTTCATCACCGGCCAGAAGGTGATGACCAAGGCCAACAGCCCGATCAAGGACGTGCCGGAACTCGCGGGCAAGCGCGTGGCCACCGCCAAGGGCAGTTCGATGGAAGTGAACATGAAGAAGGCCGTGCCCACGGCCACCATCATCTCGTTCGACACCTCGCCGCAAGCACTGGTCGCCATGCAGCAGGGCAAGGCCGTGGCTTTCGTGAATGACGAGATGAGCCTGGTGCGCGCCATGGTGCAGCTGGGTGACCAGCGCAAGGACTACAAGCTACTGCCCACCATCATCAGCGTGGAGCCGCTGGCGCTCGGCATCAAGAAGGGCGAGGCCGGCTTCAAAAAGGTGGTGGACGACACCCTGCGCGAGATGGAAGCCAACGGCAAGGCCGAAGGTCTGTACGAACAATGGTTCGGCCAGAAGAGCAGCCTGAAGATGGACAAGCGCGCGTTCAAGTTCGAGACCGACAAGGTCGCCGAGTAAGCGCCTGATGTGATGCTGCTCCCGGGGCTTCGCTCATTCGATGCAAGGCCCGCGCACGAGGCGCTCTCAGGTAGAGCGCCTTGTGCTTTCTTGCGTCGTGATCGCACGGCGGCGGACATGAATTTATGACGACTTTCGACCCGCAGATGCTGATCTCGGGCCAGTACCACGACATGCTCGTGGCCGGGCTCAAGATGTCGCTGCAATATCTTTTCTGGGCTTTCTGGATAGCGCTGCCGTTGGGCCTCGTGATCGCGCTGTTTCGCCTGTCGCCCTACAGGCCGCTGCGTTGGATCGGCGCGACCTATGTGGAGGTGGTGCGCAGCATCCCCCTGCTCGCGCACATGCTGTTCTGGTATTTCGGCGTGCCCGAAATGCTGCCCGCGCCCATCAAGGACATGCTCTACGAAGGCCCGGTGGAGAGCATCTGCGCGGTCATGGCGCTGGGCGTCTACACGGCGGCCTACATGGCGGAGGACATCCGCAGCGGCATCCGCGCCGTGCCCGGCGTGCAGATGGAGGCCGCGCGCGCGCTCGGCCTCGGCTACATGCGCACCATGCGGCTCGTGATCCTGCCGCAGGCCTTCCGGCTCACGGTGCCGCCGCTGATCTCGCAGACGCTGAACATGTGGAAGGGCACATCGATCGCCACTGTGATCGGTGCGGCGGAAATGATGTACCAGGCCGGCCAGGTGGAGAGCCAGTCGTTCCGCAGCTTCGAGGCGTTTGCATTCGCCAGCGTCTCCTACCTCGTGGTGTCGCTCGTCATCACCGGCGTCGCCGCCTGGTTCCAGCACCGCTATCCGGTGCGCACCATGTGACCTGACAAGAAGAACAAGAACATGCTGGAACTCATTCAAGAATACTGGTTGTACTTCCTCGTCGGGCAGTACCCCAAGGGGCCGCTCGGCGGCCTCGCGCTCACGATCATTCTCGCCTCCCTCGGCCTGATCCTGTCGATGCCGCTCGGCCTCGTCTTCGGGCTGATGCGTGTGTCGCCCAAGCGCTGGCTGCGCGTGCCGGTCACCTGCTTCATCTACATTGTGCGCGGCATGCCGCTCCTGATGGTGGTGTTCTGGGCCTACTTCTTCCTGCCCAGCGTGACGGGGGTGAAGACCGACCAGTTCTGGACCATGCTGATCGCGCTCGTCGTGTTCGATGCGGCGTATCTCGCCGAGATCGTGCGCGCCGGCATCCTCGGCCTGCCCAAGGGCCAGATGGAATGCGCACGCTCGCTCGGCCTGCCCTACATGAAGGCAATGCGTTCGGTGATCCTGCCGCAGGCGCTGCGCAATTCGCTTCCCTCGCTGGTCAATCAGTTCATCTCGACGATCAAGGAAACCTCGCTCGGCTACATCATCGGCCTCGCGGAGGTGACCTTCATCGCCACGCAGATCAACAGCCTCGTCTTCACCAAACCCGCCCAAGTGTTCGGCATTCTGGGGCTCACTTACTTCGTGCTGTGCTTCGGCCTGTCGCGACTGGCATTCTGGATAGAGCGACGACTCGAGCGCAAAGGCCTCGGCAATCGTCCGCAAGCAAAGGTAGCAGCATGATCGAGCTGAAAAACGTGAACAAGTGGTATGGCGAATACCACGCACTGGTGGATGTGAACGAGACCATCGCCACCGGCGAAGTCGTCGTGGTCTGCGGCCCCTCGGGCTCGGGCAAGTCCACGCTGATCCGCACCATCAACCGGCTCGAAGAGATCCAGGGCGGCAGCATTTTGCTTGACGCTCAGGACGTGCACGACCCCAAGCTCGACGTGAACGTGCTGCGCGCGGGCATCGGCTTCGTGTTCCAGCAGTTCAACCTGTTTCCGCACCTCACCGTGCTCGAGAACTGCACGCTCGCCGCAGTGCAACTGGGCAAACTCAGCGCTGCCGAGGCCAAGGACCGCGCGATGACTCTGCTGGAGCGCGTGGGCCTCGCGCACAAAGCCAGCGCCATCCCGAACCAGCTCTCCGGTGGCCAGCAGCAGCGCGTGGCCATCGCCCGCGCGCTCACGCTCAAGCCCCCGATCATGCTGCTTGACGAGCCCACCAGCGCGCTCGACCCCGAAATGGTCGGCGAGGTGCTGCTGGTGATGCGTGACCTCGCCAAGGACGGCATGACCATGGTCTGCGTGACCCACGAAATGGGCTTCGCCCGCGAAGTGGCCGACCGCGTGATCTTCATGGACCAAGGCGCAGTGCTCGAACGCGCCACGCCGCAAGACTTCTTCAACCACCCGCAGCACCCGCGCACGCAGAAGTTTCTGGCGGATATCCGGTCGCCTTTCGAGAAAATCGCGGGCTAGCCAAGAATCTCCAACGCGTGTTGACGCCAGGGCACTGCACCCCTCAGAGGGTGGAGTGCTTTTTTCATGCCACATCCCCCCTGCATCGACTGTGGATAACTCTGTTCAAAAGCCCTGATCAGATTGTGCAAAACGCGGGGATATTTCACCTGCAGAGCCACTGCATGCCAGCCCGGAGCCTTAAAGCAGGAGGTGCGTACATGTCAAAGCCGCTCATTTCTGCAACGTACTGACAGCCGCCTCATTCATTGGTATCAGTCAATCAATCAACATGCCAATCCGTTCACGCCGCACCGAAGGCATGGCACTGCTGAGCGATGCAGCGGCCAAGCAAGAACGATGGCGTGCGCAGAATGGAAGCTACGCCACCATTGTTTCTGACTTGCGACGGGGATATGGCGACCTTTCTGAACACGGGTACTGCAAATTGACAGTCACCGCCGACAATGGCTATACGCTGACCGCTTCGCGCAATGGACCGCAGGCCAATGACAAAAAATGCGGCAACTACACGCTCAATGCGCTGGGCACCAAGGGCATGGCCGATGGCACGCCCGGTACACTGAAGGACTGCTGGCGCTGAGTTTGATTTGAACAGTCAGTCAACGCATTCGCCGGTGAGTGAGCAAACCTCATGATGGCCGCGCCCCCTCCAGGCGCCTTGTAGACAACTTCTCTACAATTTCGCCCTTCAAGCCAGCGCCGCCATATCCACACCATCATGAAATCCCCCATCGCCATCGTAGACGTAGACCGCGTCGAAACCTGGCAACGTTACCGCGCCGGCATGTGCGACACCTGTGCTGCCAACTGCTGCACCATGCCGCTGGAAGTGCAGCTCTCCGACCTCGTGCGCCTTGGGGTCGTCGACGCGTTCGAGGTCGAGAATGTCGACGTCAAACTGATCGCCAAGCGCCTGTTGAAAATGAAGGTCATCGACCACTTCAACCACAAGAACGCCCTCTTCACCATGGGTCGCCGCGCCAGTGGGGATTGCAATTTTCTGGACGAGAAGACACGCCGCTGCACGGTGTATGAAACCCGGCCCGAGACCTGCCGCCTGCATCCGCAGAAGAAAAGCCCCAAGCCCGGTTTCTGCGCGTACGGTGCGCGGCGGCCCCGCTGATTCAGCATAGACAAAGATCCATGTCCGCGCCCTCCTCCCGCGCCACGCTGATCGGCCTTGCCGCGATCCTGTGCTGGTCGACCTCGGTGGGCCTGTTTCGCAGCGTGGCCGAGCACCTGGGTCCGGTCGGCGGCGCGGCCAATGTGTTCTCGCTGAGTGCGCTGCTCGTCAGCCTGCGCTTCGGTCTGCCGCAATGGGCGCAACTGCGCGCCTGGAGCCCTGTCTACGTGTGGGGATGCGGGCTGATCTTCGTGGCCTACGAGATCGGGCTGGCGCTGTCCATCGGCTTTGCGAGCAACCGCACGCAAACGCTTGAGCTCGGCATGATCAACTACCTCTGGCCCAGCCTCACCGTGGTGCTGGCGACCGCGCTAGGTCTGCAGCGCTTTCGCTGGGGACTGGTTCCGGGCGTACTACTCGCGATGCTTGGCATCGTCATGGTGCTGCAGGGCGATGGCCGGTTTTCCATCGCGGGCCTGTGGGCCAATGTGCTGAGCAATCCGCTGGCCTATGGTCTGGCACTGGCCGCCGCGCTGCTCTGGCCCTGCTATTCGGTGCTGGCGCGCTTGTATGGGCGAGGGGCAAACGCCCTGTCACTGTTTCTCTGGGCCGTAGCTCTGTGCCTGTGGGTGCACTACGCGTTCAGCGATGAGCCAGCGATGCATTTCACCGTGCCCGCGCTGCTGCAGCTCGCGGCGCTCGGCGGACTCACCGCGCTGGGCTATAGCTGCTGGGACTATGGCATCCGCCACGGCGATCTCACCGTGATGGCCGTGGGCTCGTATTTCACACCCGTGCTCTCGGCCCTCGTGGGAACCGTGTGGCTGAGCGTCACTCCCTCATGGAGCTTCTGGAAGGGCGTGGCGCTGGTCACGCTCGGGTCGTTGATCTGCTGGTACAGCACGCGGGCGCGCGCTTAGAACGACTCCACCGAAGCCGCGATGAAGGCCACGATCTCGCGTTCATAGGCCGGCATTTCCGGCGCGGGCGCGGAACTCCAGAGCACGACCACCACATCCGCGTCGCGATCAATATAGAGATACTGACCGAACACGCCGATGGCCGAGAACGCGCGCGCACCGTGTCCCGCCATGGCCTGTTCGCCCTGAGGAAACAACCACCACTGGTGGTGGTAGCTCAACGCGTGCGGGCCTGCATAGGGCTTCACGTCGCGCAGCGGCGATACGGCGGGCAAGCGGACGATGTCATCGACCCAGCCCACGGGCAGCACCTGCCCGTCGCCGATCTTTCCACCGTTCGCGATGAATCGGCCAAAGCGGCCATAGTCGCGCAGCACGGCGCCGAAGCCGCTGCTCGCGATCTCCAGGCCTCCCTCACTGTCGAGTTGCCAGAACGCGTTCTGCTCCATGCCCATGGGCTGCCAGATCTTCTGCGACAGATAAGTAGCGACGGGCATACCGGTGGCGGCGCGCACGATCTCGGCCTGCAGAAAGGATTCGCCCGTGCTGTAGTTGAACACCGTGCCAGGCGCATGCAGACGCGGCAGTGCGGCCAGCACTTTGAGGATGCCGCCGTGCTCAAGGGCGAGCTGCGCGGAGAACATCGCCCGGCGGTCGGACTGCGGGTTGCGGTAGGTCTCATCCCAGCGCACGCCCGAGGTCATATTGAGCACCTGCTCCACCGTCACTCCGTCGTAGCCCGATCCGATCAGCTGCGGCACGTAATGCGTCACGGGGTCCAGCGGGCTGCGGATCGCACCGTCGTGCAGCGCAGCAGCCACCAGCGTCGAAGAGATCGACTTGGCGACCGAGAACGAGGTCCAGCGCGTGCGCTGGCTGTTGCCTTGCGCGTATTTCTCGAGCGCGATGCGGTCGCCCTTGAGCACCAGCAGGCCGGTGATGTCGTTGCGCTGCATGAAGCGATCTACGTCGCAGTGCTCATCATCGATGGTGTAGCGCGGCGCGATCTCCGGGCCGCTCGTCAACGGATGAACAGGGCCGCTACCATGCGGCACGTTGCGCGTGGGATAGAGCAGATCCATGTGGCGGAAGGTGGGCGTCTGCACACTGGAGTCGAGCTCGTACAGGTCTTCGGGGCGGCCCAATGCGGGTGCGTGATCGATGTGATTCATGATGAGAAATGGAGCAAAGAGCAGACGATCAACGGTTGACCAGACGTTTTGAAATCAGCAACACTGCGAGGCTGCCAAGACACAGCACGCCCGACAGCAAATACAAGCCCGTCGTGGCCGAGCCGGTGGCGGTGAACAGCTTGCCGAACACCGTGGGGCCGAGAAAGCCGGCCATCTGGCCGAACGCGTTCACAAAGGCGATGCCCACGGTAGCGGCCGCGCCTGAGAGCACAGCGGTCGGCAGGTTCCAGAACAGCGCGTTGGCGATCACATTGCCCGCCACCGCCACCACAGAAACCAGCACCAGCGCGGTCACATCGCCCGCAGCCCATGGCAGCGCCGCCACGCCTGCGGCGCTCAACAGGCCCGGTAACACGGTATGCCAGCGGCGCTCGCGCAGCCAGTCGGAGGTACGCCCCAGTACCAGCATGCCGATGACGGCCACCGCAAACGGTGCGGCCACCATCCAGCCGATGTGCACGGTGCTCTTCACGCCCGCAGCGCGCAGCATTGATGGCATCCAGAACATCAGCGTGACGCCCGCGAGATACGCAAAATTGATGAATGCCAGCAGCCACACCAGCGGCGAACGCATTGCGTCGCCGACCTTGTGCGTGAGCGCATGGCTCTGGTCGACGACGATGCGCGATTGAAGCAACGCCTTCTCGTCTGCCGAGAGCCAGCGTGCATCTTCAATGCGGTCGTTCAGGTAGAAAAACGCGATCACGCCAAGCACCACCGCCGGAGCGCCTTCCAGCAGAAACAACCACTGCCATGCGGACAGATGCGCGTTGCCCCCGAAGTGCTCGAGAATCCAGCCCGAGACGATGCCGCCGAGCACGCTGCCCACCGGAATCGCCGCCATGAACAGCGTGATGACGCGGCTGCGGCGCTCGGCCGGATACCACTGCGTGAGATACAGCATCACGCCAGGAAAGAAGCCCGCCTCGGCCGCGCCGAGCAGCAGACGCACGGTGTAGAACTGCATCGGAGTCTTCACCAGCAACGTGGCCATGGAGAGCATGCCCCAGGTGATCAGAATGCGCGCGATCCAGCGGCGCGCACCAAAGCGCGCCATCAGCACATTGCTCGGCACTTCGAGCAGAAAGTAGCTCACAAAGAAGATGCCCGCACCAAGGCCGAACACCGCCTCGCTGAAACCCAGTTCATCCTGCATTCCGAGCTTGGCGAAGCCGACGTTCGTGCGGTCGATGAAGGCGAACACGTAGCCGACGAACAGAAAGCTGATCAACCGCCAAGTGACCTTGGAATACACCTTGTCCTCCATGGCGTGCACCGCAGCGCGGGATGTGCAAGAGGCGTTGCTGCCCAACGGCGGCGCTGCGAACGAGGGCGATGAAGAGGACGATGACGACGGCATGCGGTGTCTCCGGGAATGTTCTGTGATGGGGGCGGTTTATGTCGAATTGCCGCGAATTTCAGCAGAGCAAGCCCACTTGCGGGTAGCGATAAAATTTCAGGGCGCACACCTTTGGTTGTCACCGAAATCCTCAGGTGTTCAGTACCTCGAAGCGAAAACCACATGAAAATGCATCAACTCCAGGCACTGGTGGCGGTGGCCGAGCACGGCAGCATCCGCCGCGCGGCGCAGTCACTGTCGCTCTCCCAAACCGCGCTGACCAAGGCGCTGCGCGAACTGGAGCTTGATCTGCAGGCCGGTCTGCTACACCGCAGCCCGCAGGGCGTGCGGCTCACCGACATTGGAGCCAAGCTCCTGCAGCACGCCAAGCTGATCCTCGCCGAGGCCGCAGACGCCCGCGCCGGAGTGCGCCACATGCTTGGGCTGGGCACGCCGACGGTGCGGGTCGCGGTCACGCCCACGTTCTCGCTGCTGTGCCTGTCGGAAACCGTGTCGCGCTTTCGCGCACGCTACCCCGATGCGCCCCTCAGCATCCGCGACGCCTTCCTGTCGCAGACCCTGCCCATGCTGCGCGACGGCACCATCGACCTGGCGATCACGGCGCTGATGGACGGCGCACTCGGCTCCGACCTGCTGTTCGAAGACATGGGCGAACTGACGATTGCGCTGGCCGGTCGCGTCGATGGCCGCAGCAGCAAGGTACCCCGGCGCCTCGCCGATCTCACTGACGCCGCGCCGTGGCTGCTAGACGGGTCACCCTGGGGCATCAGCGAGGCGGTGCGCCAGTGGCTGGCGCTGCACGGCGCCCCGCAACCACGCCTTGTGCTGGAGTGCCCATCCAGCATGGCATCGCTGGTGCTGTCCACCGAAGGCCATGCCATCGTACCCACGCCACAGCCGATTCTCTCGGTGCCATGGATCGCGGGTGTATCCAGGGAAATATCCGTGGTCGAGCCGCTGCCCAGCCTGCCGTTGGGCCTGGTCACGCGCCGTGGGCACCGGCTCGATGGACCCGCCGAATGGTTTGCCGAATGCGCTCGACTGGAGTTGAAAAGGCTGCTCGGGAAGCCCCCCGCCCGCAAGCGTCTAGCGCGCTGATGCAGCTGCGTGCTCGCTCAGCTCAGTGCATACCGACGATGCCTCAGCACCACATGCGTGGCCTTCTCCGACGCCACGGTCTCCACACACTCGTACCCCAGAGTCCGCAGATCCAGCCCTTCAAACAGTGGCTCGCCGCGCCCAAGAAGCACTGGCGAGATGGCGATGTGCAGCTCGTCGATGAGTCCCTCGCGCAGATACTGTCGGATGGTGTTCGCGCCACCGCCGATGCGTACATCCCGCCCCGCGGCGGCCTCGCACGCATGGGCCAGCGCCTCTTGAATGCCGCCCGTGACAAAGTGGAACACCGTGCCGCCTTCCATCACAATGGAGGCGCGCGCATGGTGGGTCAACACGAACACCGGCACATGGTACGGAGGGCTGTCGCCCCACCAGCCCTTCCACGCATCGTCGAGCCAATCGCCGCGGATTGGGCCGAACATATTGCGCCCAAGAATCCACGCGCCCACATCGCGAAAGCCGCGCGCCGCGAACGCATCGTCCACACCCGACGTACCCTCTTCCTTGCCGAACAGGCTTTGCTGGAAGGTGCGTGTCGGCACCAGCCACTGGTGCAACTCCGTGCCGCCCACGCCGAGCGGATGGTCGATGTCCTGATCCGGTCCTGCTCCATAGCCGTCGAGCGAAATGGTGAAGCCTTCAACACGTACTCGAGTCATTGTTTGCCTCCGTGTGAAAAAACCGATGGGCAGTCTACGCTGATGATGGCTGAGCCGACAGTGCAATGGGCTGCGGCAGCTCCGGCAACCAAAGGCGTGCCTGCAACCCACGCGGCAGATTCGTGAAGTCGAGCCGCCCGCCGTGCAGTTGCACGATGGCGTGCACACTGGCGAGCCCGAGACCGTAGCCGCTGCGGTCCTTTCGCGCGCGAAAGAAGCGCGTGGTCATCTTCTCGATGGCCTGCGGGTCCACGCCGGGGCCGTTGTCCTGCACCAGAATCTCGACGCCCGAAGCCGCACGCTGTGCGGTCACGATGATGTGCACCGGGAGCACAGGGTTCTCAGCGTCGCCCGAGCCACCGTACTTGATCGCGTTGTCCAACAGATTGGCCACCGCGCTCGCGATCAGGTTGCCGTCACCCAGCACCGTCAGTTCCGGCTGCACGTTTACGTTCAGCGTGCCCTCGCCATCATCGAGCAAGGGCTCGTAGAACTCTGCCACATCCACCAACAGCGCGTTGATGTCTACCGGCGCAAAGCTCGCGCGGGTGGTGCCGCTTTCCACTTCGGCGATCTGCAGCAACTTGTCGAAAACGATGCCCAGTTCCTCCACCTCCCCCGACACGCGCGCGAGCGTCGCGGACTGCTCCTCGGAGTTGAGCTGGCGTGCATTGCGCAGTTGCAGCGTGATGCGCGTGAGCGGCGTTCGCAGGTTGTGTGCGATGGTGTTGGAGACATGACGGATGCCTTCCATGAGCTGCTCGAGCCGGTCGAGCATGCTGTTGATGTCGCGATTGAGCAGCGTGAATTCATCGTCGCGCCCAGCCACCGGAATGCGCTGACTCAAATCGCCCGCCGCCACGCGCGCCATCGTGCTGCGGATGGCGGCCGCGCGCTCGTCCACCACACGTCGGAACGTGAGCGCACCACCGATGGCCATGACAAACGCAATGACCGCTGCCAGCAGACTCGCGCGGCCAACGAGATCCTCCATGTCGCGCTGCTGTTGCATATCGGTGCCCACGGCCAGAAACTGGCCACTTGGAAGCTCGGCCACCGACACGCGTCCGCTCACGATGCGCCCCGCGCGTCGTACCTTCAACTCCCGCATGCCCATGGTGGTCAGGCGCCGCAGCGGCACCACGCTCGCGTTGCCGATAATCGGTACGCCATGCCCATCCATCAAGATGATGATCTCCGTATCGGTGTTCACTCCATCCTGCAGGGTCTGACGGATCTCGGCTTCGAGCGCCTCCTGGCCGTGCTTCTCCGCATGATCCACCAGTCGCTTGAGATGCGCCTCGGCCTGCTTATCCACCCGTACACGCAGCACGCCCACCGTCTGCACATAGAACACCGCCAGCACGATGCCCATGGTCAACACCATCAGCCCCGCAAACTGCAGCGCGAGGCGAAAGGCGGTGGAACTCCAGGGCTTGGCGTGAGGGGACATATTCCGGCTTCCGGGATGATCCGTCAGGCGCTTTGCGGCAGACGCTCGGGCGCATCGGTCAGGCTGTAGCCCACGCCGCGCACCGTGTGGATCAGCGCCGGCTCGAACCCCTTGTCCACCTTGCCGCGCAGACGGCTGATATGCACGTCGATCACATTCGTCTGCGGATCAAACCGGTAGTCCCACACCGACTCCAGCAGCATGGTGCGCGTGACGATCTGGTGCGCATGCTGCATCAGAAACGCGAGCAACCGAAACTCGCGCGGCTGCAGCGCCAGCGGCACGCCAGCGCGATCCGCACTGCGCGTCATGAGGTTGATCCGCAGATCCGCCAACTTCATCTCCCGCACAGGAGCCGGCACCTGCGCCCGCCGCATCAACGCCTCCAGCCGCGCCGACAACTCGGAAAACGCGAACGGCTTGGTGAGGTAATCATCACACCCCGCCTTCAACCCCCGCACCCGCTCATCAGTCGCCGACAACGCCGAAAGCACCAGCACCGGAGTCGTCTTCCCAATCGCCCGCAGCGTCTGCAGAATCTGCAGCCCGTCGAATTCATCGGGCAGCATGCGATCCAGAATGATCACATCCCACTGCTCCCCCACCGCCAGCGCAATGCCCTGCACGCCATCACCGCACACGGTCACCTGCGCCCCTTGCTCACGCAAACCATCTGCGATGTAGCTGGCGTTGAGCGCGTCGTCTTCGATGATGAGATAGCGGTACATAAAAAAAGGAGACAGGAAAAATCCCAATCCCCCACTATACGTGCGCCCAGAAGGCATCTCGCGAAGTCGCGAGATGCAAAGAGGCACGAGCGAAGCAAAGTGCCGAATACCCCTCTTCCATACTGACTTCCGGCGGTTGTCCGAGCGGAGCGCGCAGCGCGAAGTCGAGTTCTGCCGGAGGTATTCAAAAGCGCGTTTTTGGTTACTTTTTGCGCGCAGGCAAAAAGTGACTCCGCCGCCGGGCGGAACTCCCGGCCTCCGCCCTCAGCAAAACCGAGAAGATCAATCCACCGAAGGCACATTCCCACTGGACAACCGCACCTGCCACTCCGCATCCAGATAATCCTTCACCAATTCCAGATACTCCAGCCGATGATCATTGATGGAACTGAGCGCATCAATCAGCTCCAAAACCCCGCCCTGCCCCAACCGATAAGCATCCCCCGACATCTGCCTGAGCGGCTCGATCTGCGCAAGCCCATCCTTCTCATACGCGAGCACGCTCTCGCGTTTGAGCTGCAACTGCTGCAGCGCGCTGTACAACCCCGCCTGCGCATCCTGCTGCGCAGCCGAAAGCCGCAACTCCGCCTGCTCCGCTTCCATCCGCGCATGGTCGATATTCCCCTTGTTGCGATCGAACAGCGGAATCTCCATCGACACGCCCCACTGCGTATAGCTGCCATCGTTGCGGCTCTTCACACGCGAAACGCCGACGCTCGGTGTGGGGTACGCATCGCGCTTGGCGACCTCGATCTTGTGGCGCGCCTGATCGAGTTCGGCCTGCGCCGAACGCAGAGCGGGCAAACGGGCGCTTGACTGGCTCCACAGAGTTTCAAAGTCGGGCACCGGCACCTGCTCCAGCGTCTTGAGAGAGCCTTCCGCACGCACCTGCCAGGTCGGCATCGCGGCCACTTTGGCGGCGTTGGTGACGACGGCCTTGAGGGCTGCGTTCGCCTTGGCCACCTGCATCTTCATCTGCGCTTCCTGCAGCGTAAGACGCGCGCCGTCATAGCGGCTGCGCGCGCCCGCTTCGATCTGGCCACGCACGATGTACGCGGCCTTCGCCAGCGACTGTTGCGCGTCCTGCCAGATCTGCACGCGCTGCTGTGCGACCAGCAGCTCATTGAAGGCCTGGGCGGCGTCGTTCAACGCCGCATTCACGGCCATGTCCACATGCGCGGCGGCGGTGATCTCACCCTTCTTCGCATTCTCGATGCGCAGACCGTGTTGACCAAAAATGGGAATCGGCTGCTCGATGCCCACGCCATGCTCGCCGGGCTTGCCATACGCCGACGCGACGGGATTGGGAAACGCCGAGGCCGTCACCGTGTCGGCACGCGCGAGCCCTGTTTCGAGACGGCTCGCGGCCAGCGACGGTTGATTGCGCACCACCAGACGCAGAT
This sequence comes from Diaphorobacter sp. HDW4A, assembly GCF_011305995.1. Classification (GTDB taxonomy): domain Bacteria; phylum Pseudomonadota; class Gammaproteobacteria; order Burkholderiales; family Burkholderiaceae_C; genus Diaphorobacter_A. The sequence continues at coordinate 5,051,871 of NZ_CP049910.1, forward strand.
ACTCTTCCATCGTCACCGGCTGCTGTGGCATGGACGATTGGCTGACCGCCCCAGCCACCTGCGAATTGTTCAAATCCGCCGCATGCACGGCAACCACGGGCCATGCACCACAGACCCACAGCGACGCTGCGGCCACCCAGCGGTATGTCTTAGTCATCTTGGGCGCTTTCATCGATTTCTTCCTGGGTCAACATGTTCTTGGGGCCGAGCAGCATGTACAGCACCGGCAACAGCACGAGCGCGACGATGGGCAGGATCACCATGCCGCCGACGATCACCGAGGCGAACGGGCGCTGCGTCTCGCTGCCCACGCCGGTGGACAAGGCCATCGGCAGCAGACCCAACAGCGCGAGCAAGGCCACCAGGACGATGGAACGCATGCGTTCCGCCGTGCCCTCGATCAGCGCCTGCATCATCGGCATGCCCTGACGGCGCAGCTCTTCGACGGCCGACACCACGAGCAAGCCAGCCAGCGCGACCTGCCCCAACAGCGCGATGAAGCCGATCGCCGCGCTGATCGACAGCTCGATATGTGCCAGATGCAGCGCCGCGATGCCACCCACCATGGTGAACGGAGCGCACAGCAAAATCACCGCAGCGCTGCTCGCATGACCGAGCGCGCCGAACAGCAACGCAAACACGATCAGCAGCGACAGCGGCACCACGACCTTCAGGCGCGCGGCGGCACGTTGCTGGTTTTCCCACTCGCCACCCCAGAAGGCCTGATAGCCGTCGGGAATCTTCACGTTCTGGTTGAACGCGGCCAGCGTGTCACGCACCACCGAGCCGATGTCCCGTCCTTCCACGTTGAACTTCAGCGCCATGTAGCGCGCATTGCCTTCGCGGAAAATCGACGAATTGCCGATCTTGATGCCCACACTGCCCACCGAATGCAGCGGCACCGAGCCCCCATCGGGCAGCGGAATCGCGATGTTGCGGATGCGCTCCTCATCCATGCGATCCACATACGGCAGGCGCACGCGCACCGGCACGGGGTACTCGCCTTCCCACAGCGTGGTGGAGATGTTGCCGGCCAGCGCCACTTCCAGCGTCTTCTGCGCGGTCTCCATTGCAATGCCCTGGCGCGCGAGCGCCGCACGGTCGAACTCCACATGCAGCTGCGGCGCGGGGGCGTCGCGGTACAGGTCGAGATCGACCACGCCTTCGATGTCCTTGGTCGACGCCACGGTCTGCTGCAGGATCGAGCGCAGCGTGGGAATGTCGGGCCCGAACAGCTTGAGCACGACCTGGCCGCGTGCGCCCGAGGTGGACTCTTCCACGCTGTCGCGAATCGGCTGCGCGAAGTTGAATGCCACACCGGGAATCTCGCCCAGGCTTGCGCGCATCTGCTCGATCAGCTCGGGCTTGGTCAGGCCCTTGCGCCATTCGCCGTGTGGCTTCAGGCGCACCAGCGACTTGGCGAGGTTGATGGTCTCGTTGTCGGTGCCCGATTCGGGACGGCCCTGCTCGGTCGTCACCGAGATCACCTCGGGGAAAGCCTTGAGCCTCAGACGCACATCGCGCAGCACTTCCTGACCCTTCTCGAGCGAGATGGACGCGGGCATCTGCACCAGCACATAGGCATCGCCTTCGTCGAGCTCCGGCAGGAATTCGGTGCCGAGGAACTTGGCCGAAACGCCCGCCACCACCAGCACCGCAATCGACACGATCAGCACTACGCCCCGGCTGCGTGCAGCACCCAGCACCTTGCCGATCCAGTGTTGATAGCCATGGTGCGCCTTGTCGAAGATCTTGGGCTCTTCGACCATCACATGCTTGGGCTTGAGGAACAGTGCGCACAACGCGGGTACCAACCCCATCGCGAAGATCAGCGCGCCGAGCAGCGCGAAGCTGTAGGTCATCGCGAGCGGACGGAAAATGCGGCCCTCGATGCTCTGCAGCGAGAACACCGGAATCAGAGCAGCGATCACGATGGCCATCGCGAACAGCGTCGGCTTGGCCACGGCCACGGCCGAATCGATGATGATGTGGCGCATGTCATTGGCGGTCTGCGGTTTCCGCAAGCGCGCATTGCGGATGATGTTTTCCGCCAGCACCACCGCGCCGTCCACCATGATGCCGAAGTCGATGGCGCCCATCGAAATCAGGTTGGCGGGCATGCCCAGCAGGTGCAGGCCGATAAAGGCCACCAGCAGCGACAGCGGAATCACCGTCGCGACGATCAGCGAGCCGCGCACACTGCGCAAAAAGAGCCACAGCACAGCGACGATCAACGTGGCACCAAACAGCAGGTTGTGCTGCACCGTGGCCAGCGTGTGACCGACCAGATCGGAGCGGTCGTAGTTGGTGGTCATGTGCATGCCTTCTGGCAGTCCACCGCTGTTGAGTTCGGTCACCTTGGCGTGGATGTCGTCAAGCACCACGGAAGGGTTCTCGCCGCGCTTGAGCAGCACAATGCCCTGCACGATGTCGTCATGCTCGTTCTGGCCGACGGAGCCCTGGCGCGGCGTGTGCGACTGCACCACGCGCGCCACATCGCCGATCGTCACCGGCGCACCGCCGCGCATGGCGACCACCACCTCGTTGATCTCCTGCGGCGACTTGAGCAGACCGATGCCGCGCACGATCAGCGACTGCTCGCCACGGCGCATGAGGCCGCCGCCGACATTGCGGTTGGACTTGGCGAGCGCATCGCTCACGTCGTCGATGGACAGGCCCAGCGAATACAGCTTTTCGGGATCGACCTCGACGTGGAATTCCTTCACGAAACCACCCACGCTCACTACATCGGCCACGCCCTGCACCTGCTTCAAGACGCGCACCACATGCCATTCCTGCTCGGTGCGCAGCTGCGCGAGCGTGTGGCGGTCACTCTCCAAACGGTAGTAAAAAATCTTGCCGAGTGGCGTGTAATCCGGCGCCATCTCGGGCGTCACGCCCTGCGGCAGATCGGCCTGCGGCAGGCGCTGCGACACCTCGGCACGTGCATTGAAGCTCACCGCATCGTCATTGAAGACGAGGTTGATCATCGCGAGCCCGAAGTAGCTTTCGGAGCGCAGCGACACCAGACCCGGAGTGCCGTTGAGCTCGCGCTCCAGCGGCTGAGTGATCTGGCGCTCGACCTCCTCAGGCGCAAGCCCGGGGGCCTGCGCGATCACGCCGACCTGCACATTGGTCACGTCCGGATAGGCCTCGATGGCAGTATGCAGATACGACCAGACGCCGTAGATCGCGATCAGCGCCGTGGCACACAGCGCCAGCAGGCGGCGATGCACGACGAAGGAAATGAAGGATTTCAACATGTGTGACTGCTCCGGTTCAGAGCAGTTGGTTCGCAGCGCCGTCGAGCAAGAGGCCGCCCTTGACGACGATCTTCTCGCCCGGCTTCAGGCCGCTGATCACCGGCACCATGCCACGTGTGGGACGGCCGAGCTGCACGGTCCGCGCCTCGAACTCGTTGTCCGAGCGCTGCACGTAGACCACGCTGCGGCTCTCATCCTTGATGAGCACAGCAGTCACGGGAATCATCATCTCGTGCGCATTCGATGTCTGAACGCCCACCTTCACCTGCATGCCTGCACGCAGTGCAGGGTTCTGCTGGTCGAGATCGACGACCACCGACGCGCGGCGCGAATCCTTGTCGAGCGTGGCCCCCAGATAGCGCACCTTGCCCGCCATCGGCTTGGTGATCTGCGGTGCCTCGATCTGCACCGGGCTGCCCACGGCAATGCCCTGCAGATCGCTTTCGAACACCTGCGCGACCACGTTCATCGCGCCCGGATCGCCGATGGTGAACAGCGCGGCTCCGGCGTCCATGGCAGCACCGACCTGCGCCTTGCGCTCGGCGATCACGCCCGCGCGTGGTGCACGCAGCACCAGCTTGTCGCCATCGCCCGAACCGAGCAACGCCACCGTGCCGGATGCACGCGAGAGCTCCTGGCCCGATTCGCGCAGCTTGGCCTGCGCGGCACGCAAGTCCACATCGATGCCCACGCCCTTGTCCACCATGGTCTGATAGCGCTGCGCCTCCACGGCGGCCACGTCGCGCGCAGACTTCGCTGCGGCCAGCTCGTGGCGCGTGCGCAGCGCATCGGGGCTCACCAGCGTGGCGAGCACATCGCCCGCCTTCACCACATCGCCCACATGGGCCTGAACGGACACCACGCGCGCAGCCACCGGCACCGACACTGCGGCGGTGCGGTCTTCGACGAACGCCACCTGCGCGGGGGCCCAGGCCAGTTGGGTGCCGCTCGCGGCAGCCACGGGCTCGATGCCCAGCATCTTCACCGACGCCGATTCGAGCCGCACCACGTCGCGGTTGGAGTCGTTACCCGCTTTTTTGGGTTGCGGCGCCTCGGCCGCTGCGGGCGCTGCCGCCGAAGAGGAATCACAGCCCGAAAGCGCCGCGCCGAGCAGCAGGCTCGCCGTCAGTCCGAACGCCATTGCGGGAACGCGCCCCGCCCATTTGCCTTGTCTCACCATTTGCTTGACCATCTCGCACCTCGTACTCATCAATGGACGCGATGCTAGGCAGGACACTTCAGGCTGTGGATAAAGCTTTCATTAACGTTTGGTAAGGTAGGGATCCGCAGGATCGACGCACGCTTGTAGGAATCGACCGACAAGCAAAGTCCACTCGTCCCACAGCGGCGTGCAATCGGCCTGTGTTGTGATCCACTTTTTACGGGTTCGCCCGCAGCGAGGAGCCATCAATGTCCGCAGAAAAGTCCGCATCCGTCCACTGGCAAGGCGCCGGCAAGGAAGGCAAAGGAGAAATCTCCACCGAAACCGGTGCGCTGAACAAGGCGCCCTACGGCTTCGCCAGCCGCTTTGGTGATGACCGCAAGGCCACCAACCCCGAGGAAATTCTGGCCGCTGCACATGCGGCCTGCTTTGCGATGGCGTTCTCGTTTGCCTGCGATGGCGCGGGCATCAAGACCGAGACGGTGGATACCTCGGCCAAGGTGCGCTTGACTCAGGAGGGTGCCGGATTCAAGATCAGCCGCATCGCGCTCACGCTGAGCGCCAAGGTGCCGGGCATCAGCGAAGAGCAGTTCCAGAAGATCGCCGCCGAGGCGAAAGCGGGCTGCCCGCTGTCCAAGGCCCTGGCGAGCGTGCCCGAGATCACCCTCACCGCCACGCTGGTGAGCTGACAGCCTGACGTTCGGCGACGCGAAAGTAACTACCGTCGCCGAACAGCGCCACCGGGTCACCGGTGCGCACCACATCGCCGATCACGAAAACGCAGGGACTGCCCAATCCCGACTCCTGCAGCGTGTCGGCGAGCTGGCCAAGCTCGGCAATCACATGCGCCTGCTTACGCTGACTTGCGTTGCTGATCAACGCAGCAGGTGTCTGCGCGCCGAGCCCTCCGGCCAACAGCCCCGATTCAATCTCGCGTGCGGACGACACGCCCATGTAAATCACCAGCGTCAGCTTGGCCTCGCGCGCCATGCGCCCCAGCTCACGCCAGTTCACGCCCTCGTTGCCATGGCCTGCATGGCCGGTGACGAGCACCACGCCATGCGCATGTTCGCGGTGCGTGAGCGAAATGCCCAATGAACTTGGCGCGGCGAGGCCTGAGGTGATGCCGTTGATCACCTCGACCTGCACGCCCGCTGCGCGCAGGTGCTCGGCCTCTTCGCCACCACGCCCGAAGATGAACGGATCGCCGCCCTTCAGCCGCACCACGATTTCGCCCTCGCGCACGGCCATAAGCATCAGCCGCTCGATGAATTCCTGCGGCGTGCTGATGCAGCCGCCGCGCTTGCCCACGCGGATCACCCGCGCCGCGGTGGAAGCCATCGCCACGATCTCGTCAGACACCAGATCGTCCACCAGCAGCAGCGTCGCGCTCTGAATCGCCTTGAGCGCCTTGAGAGTCAACAGCTCCGGATCGCCAGGCCCAGCGCCCACCAGAAAGCAGCGTCCCGTGAGTTCAGGGTTCGGGAAGTGATTCATCGTCGTCATGATGTGCTCCTTGTCTCCATGCTCTTCGTCTGTCATTCAAGCTGTCTGAGCTTGTACTTGCCTTTGCGGTTGCACATCGCGCACCCACTGCCTGAGTGCCGGAATGCACGAACCACAACCGGTGCCGCAGCCCAACTGGCTCTTGAGGCCATTCAGGCGTTCGGCTTCGTCGCCGCCCGCAGCTTGTTGCAGACAACGAACGATCTCCTGCTCGCCCACGTTCATGCATGCACAGACCTGCCGTGATCGCGGTGGTGCAACGCTGGGCGCCTTCGCACCGGAAGCGAGCAGCATGCGGCCATACGGCTGTGTCGACAGCTCACCCTTGAGCACATCGCCCAGCCATTGACCGGCACTTGCATCACCACACAGCAAGAAGCCTGCCAGACGGGTTTCGCGCACGCTTTCGGCATCGCCGCGCACGAGCTTGAGTGTGCGACTGCACTGGCGACGCGCATCCACATAACGCAGCACCTGCGGCTCGTCGAGCGCGAGCAGCTCGGCTAGCCGCGCAAGCACCCTGGCATCGGGCGCCTCGTAGGCTGCTGCGCGAAACTGCACGCCCGTCCGCGCCTTCGCCGCGTCGGCGAGAGACACGGCATTGCCGATCAGCACGCAGCTGGCGAAATCGAACTCGCGCATCAACGCTGCCAGCGCATCGCGCGTCGCCAGCACCTTGTCCTCCGGCAGCCAAGCCATGCCAAGGCAGCTCCACGGCATCTGCGCCTTGAGTACCTTCACCGCCGCGTGTTTGAGCTCGGGCTGCTTCGACTGTGGGCAGCGCTCGGACGTGGTGATCGCATTCACGCCCGCGAGCGACTGCCCGGTCGACGCGCGGCCACCCAGATACTCGCCACCCCAGTGCATAGGCAGAAACACCTGATTGCGCGCCTGCTGCGCATCGGCCCGCGCGGGCAGCACGATGGCGCCGCGCCGGCTCGTCACATGCACCAGATCGCCCGGCTGCAACTGCAAGCGCTCCATGTCTTGCGGATGCACTTGCAGTTGCGGCTCGGCCTCGTGCGAGAACATGCGACCGAGCTGCCCGGTACGGCTCATGCCATGCCATTGATCGCGCAGCCGCCCGGTGTTCAGGCTGAATGGATAACGCACATCGCGCGGCTCGGCCAGTGGCTTGAAAGCCTGCACGGCAAAGCGCGCGCGGCCATCTTCGGTGGGGAACACGCCATCTTCATACAGACGCGGCTTGCCTTGGCTCGCCCCCTCGGGCATGGGCCATTGCTGCGGGCCTTGTTGGTCGAGCAGGTTCCAGCAGAGGCCGGTGATGTCCAGATCGCGCCCGCGCGTGCTCTCGCGGTGCTCATTCCAGATGGCCTCGGCGCCCGCCGCAGCGTCATGCGTGTCGTAGTCGAAAAGATGCGGCTTGTGCGGATACATTCTTGCCTGCAGCGCCTGCGCAAACTGCACTCCGATCTGCCAGTCGTGCCGCGCCTGGCCCGCCGGAGCGACAGCGGCGCGCACCCGCGAGATGCGGCGCTCGCTGTTGGTCACCGTGCCAAGCTTTTCGCCCCAGGTGCTGGCGGGCAGCAGCAGATCGGCAAAGGCGGTGGTTGCAGTGTGGGCGAAGGCTTCCTGCACCACGACGAACTCCGCACGCTTGAGCGCCGCGCGCACCAGCGCCTGATCGGGCATGCTCTGCGCGGGGTTGGTGCAGGCGATCCACAGCGCCTTGATCTCTCCATCCGCCGCCGCCTCGAACATCTCGATCGCCGCCTTGCCCGGCTGCGCCGGAATCGAATCCACCCCCCAGAACGCCGCCACCTCGGCGCGATGCGCAGGGTTGGCCATGTCGCGATGCGCGGGCAGAAGATTCGACAGCCCACCCACCTCGCGCCCGCCCATCGCATTGGGCTGGCCGGTCAACGAGAACGGCCCCGCGCCCTCGCACCCGATCTGCGCGGTGGCAAGGTGAAGGTTGATGAGCGCTGCGTTCTTGGCCGTGCCGCTGCTGCTCTGGTTCAGGCCCATGCAATAGAAGCTCAATGTGCCGTGCTTTGCCGGGCCATCACCGCCGAGCGCAAACCAGCGCGCCGCGGTCAGCAGATCATCCTTGCTCACGCCGCAAACGGCAGCAACGTTCTCGGGCGTCGCATCGCGCACCAGCGCCTTCAGCTCCGCAAAACCGCTGGTGTGCTGCGCGATGTAGGGCTGGTCCACCCACCCCTCCCACAGCATGATGTGCAGCAGCCCGTGGAACAGCATCACGTCGGTGCCGGGCTGCAACGGCAGGTGCAGATCGGCAAGCTCCGCCGTCTCGGTGCGGCGCGGATCGGCGACGATGATCTTCAAATTCGGATTGGCCGCGCGCGCCTCCTCCACCCGCCGAAACAGAATCGGATGCGCCCACGCCATGTTGCTGCCCGTGATGAAAAGGCACCCCGCATGGTCGATGTCGTCGTAGCACGCGGGCGGTGCATCCGCGCCCAGCGTGGCCTTGTAGCCTGCCACCGCGCTGCTCATGCACAGGCGCGAATTGGTGTCGAGGTTGTTGGTGCCGACAAGCCCCTTGGCTAGCTTGTTGAAGACGTAGTAGTCCTCGGTGAGCAGTTGGCCGCTCAGGTAGAAACCGACCGCATCCGGCCCATGCTGCCCGATGAGGTCGCCCATGCGCGTGGCCGCATGCGCGATAGCCGAATCCCAGTGAATGGGCGCGGGCCTGGCGTCGCGGCTGGCGCGCAGTTGCGGCATCAGCAGGCGCGACTGGTTCTGCAGCGCCTGGCTCGCGGTGAGATGCAGCGTGCTGCCCTTGGTGCACAGCTTGCCGAAGTTCGCGGGATGCGACGGATCACCGCGCACGCCGGTGATCGCGTGGCCATCGCTTTCGATGATCACCCCGCAGCCAACGCCGCAGTAGGGGCAGGTGGATTGGGTCTCTTGCATGGCGGCTCGCAAAGTGATGCTATGGGGTGGGTGGTCGATGGACGGTGTTTGTCAGCGACTGTTCAACGCGGCGATGGGGATGCGCTGCTGACCGCTGGCATGCATGCTGCAAGCGGGGCCGGCATGCGGCCGGGTGAATTCGGTCGCCAGCTCCGCCAGCTCCGACGCACTCAGATGTACCAGCCCCGCATCCACCCACACCGCAAAGCGCGGCGTGCGGCCTTCATCGGGCGCTGCGGCCTCGCCGGTCGCCAGACCAATCGTCCAGTTGTGCAGCGGGCAGGCCACGCTCTCGCCGAACACGATGCCCTGCGACAGCGGGCCGCCCTTGTGCGGGCAACGGTCGAGCAGCGCAAACACCTGGTCGCCCGCGCTGCGAAACACGGCCACGTCCAGCCCCTGCTTGCGCGCCACACGGCGCGCGCCGAGCGCGGGAATGTCGTCCACGGTGCAGACCACGACCCAGTCATGAATATCAGGATGCTTATCGCTCATGAGAACTCCTTGGCGCGTGTTTCATTGTTCAAGGACAGAACGGGAACCAGCGGAATGAACTGGCGTGTGTCGACCGAGGCCTTCTCCGTTTCGAACCAGGGATCGGGCTCGCCGGCGAGTGCGAACTGCAGCTCGGCCCACAGCGCCTTGCGGCCCGCTTCGTCTTCGAGAATGCGACGCTTCACATGGTCGAGCCCCACGCGGTTGACGTAGTGCACGGTGCGCTCCAGATACCAGCCTTCGAGGCGATACAGCTGCATGAACGCGCCCGTGTACTCCATCACTTCTTCGGCGGTCTTCAGCTTGGCAAAGAAATGTGCGACCTCGGTCTTGATGCCGCCATTGCCCGCGACGTACATCTCCCAGCCCGAATCGACGCCGATGATGCCCACGTCCTTGATGCCCGATTCCGCACAGTTGCGCGGGCAGCCGCTCACCGCGAACTTCACCTTGTGCGGTGCGTACATGCGCCACATCGCGCGCTCCAGATCCTTGCCGAGCTGCGTGCTGTCCTGCGTGCCCATGCGGCACCATTCGCTGCCCACGCAGGTCTTCACCGTGCGCAGCGCCTTGGCGTAGGCATGGCCGCAGGGCATGCCGATGTCGTTCCACACACCCTGTAGGTCTTCCTTCTTCACGCCCAGCAGATCGATGCGCTGGCCGCCCGTGACCTTCACCGTCGGGATCTGGTACTTGTCCACCACATCGGCGATGCGGCGCAGCTCGGACGCGGTGGTCTCCCCCCCCCACATGCGCGGGATCACGCTGTAGGTGCCGTCTTTCTGGATATTGGCGTGGCTGCGCTCGTTGATGAAGCGGCTCTGCGGATCATCCTTCGCCTCTTTGGGCCAGGTGCTGATCAGGTAGTAGTTCACCGCCGGGCGGCAGGTAGCGCAGCCGTTGGGCGAGCGCCAGTTCAGGAACGCGAAGGTCTCCGAGGTGCTCAACAAATGGTGGTCGCGGATCGCATCGCGTACGGCCTGGTGACCATGCTCGGTGCAGGCGCACATGGCCTTGAGCTTGGGCGTGGCGGAATAGTCGCCGCCCGCCGTGAACATCAGAATCTGCTCGACCAGCCCCGTGCAGGAGCCGCAGCTCGCGCTCGCCTTGGTGTGCTTCTTCACCTCGTCGAGCGTGAACAGGCCCTTCTCCTTGATGGCCTTGCAGATGGTGCCCTTGGTCACGCCGTTGCAGCCGCAGACCTCGTCGCTATCGGCCATCGCGGCGGCCTTGCTCTGGCCCTGATGGCCCGTGTCGCCGAGGTTGGACTCACCGAACATCAGCTTGTCGCGGATGTCGGCGATGCTGCGCCCTTCGCGCAGCAGCTTGAAGTACCAGCTGCCGTCCACCGTGTCGCCGTAGAGGCAGGCACCAACGAGCTTGTCGTCCTTCACCACAAGCTTCTTGTAGATGCCCCCGAACGGGTCGCTCATGACGATTTCTTCGGTGTCGTCTCCGCCCTGGAAATCGCCCGCCGAGAACAGGTCGATGCCCGTGACCTTGAGCTTGGTCGAGGTCAGCGAGCCCAGATAGCGGCCGATGCCGAACTCCGCCAGATGGTTGGCAAGCACCTTGCCCTGCTCGAACAATGGCGCCACCAGACCATAGGCCACACCACGATGCGCAGCGCATTCTCCCACCGCGTAGATGCGCGGATCAGTCACGGTCTGCATGGTGTCGCTCACCACGATGCCGCGATTCACATGCAAGTGCATCTGCTCAGCCAGCGCCGTGTTGGGACGGATGCCCACGGCCATCACCACAAGCTCTGCTGGCACCTCCGCACCGTCCTTGAAGCGCACGGCGCGCACGCGGCCCGCGTCGTCGCCCAGCAGTTCCTGAGTCTGCGCCTTCATCAAGAATTGCATGCCGCGCTCGGCCAGCGATTTCTGCAGCATGTCGCCCGCCACATCGTCGAGCTGGCGCTCCATGAGCCAGTCGCCCACATGCACCACGCTCACGCTCATGCCGCGCTTCATCAGGCCATTGGCCGCCTCCAGCCCCAAGAGGCCACCGCCGATCACCACCGCATGCTTGTAGGTCGCGGCGGCGTCGATCATCGCGAGCGTGTCGCTGATGTCGCGATAGGCGAGCACGCCCTGCAGGTCCTTGCCGGGGATCGGCAGCATGAACGGGTTGGATCCGGTCGCCATGATCAGGCGGTCGTAGCCGGTGCTGATCTCTTCGCCCTTGGCATTCACCGCGTGCACAATGCGGCGCGTGCGGTCCACGTTCGTCACGGTGTAGCCCGCGTGCAGCGTGATGCCGTTGTCTTCGTACCAGGACCAGTCGTTGAGCACGATGTCCTTGAGCGTCTGCTCCCCGGCCAGCACAGGCGAGAGCAGGATGCGGTTGTAGTTGGGATGCGCCTCGGCGCCGAACACCGTGACGTCGTAGAGATCCGGTGCAATGGTGAGCAGCTCTTCCAGCGTGCGCACGCCCGCCATTCCGTTGCCGATCATGACCAGTCTGGATTTTTTCATCTGAACTCTCCGTGGGCAAAAACAAAAAAGACGCCTGCACGAATCCCATGGCCAAGCCATGTTTCGCGTCAGACGTCTTTGTCCTGGGTGTCGAAGCTACGTTGCCCCTCAACCCCGTGGCCCACCTTGGCCACGCGTTCAATCATGCAAACCCTGTGCCAACATTCGGCACGCTTTCTTCACACCCTTCGCACCGCAACGGTGCGATCAGGTACCGCTTCGATGCTTGCCTCAGGACTTCTCCACATGCGCCTGGCGCGTGTAGAGAAAATCGATCACCGCCTTGCGGCAGCGCTGGTATTCGGCGTCGTCCGCCAGCTCCACGCGCTTGCGCGGGCGGGCGAGCGGCACCTGCAGCACCTCGCCGATGGTGGCCGCAGGGCCGTTGGTGAGCATCACGATCTTGTCGGACAGCAGCACGGCCTCGTCCACATCGTGCGTGACCATCACCACCGTGGACTGCGTGCGCGCGACGATCTCGAGCAGCTCGTCCTGCAGCTTGGCGCGGGTGAGCGCATCGAGCGCGCCGAACGGCTCATCCATCAGCAGCACCTGAGGCTCCATCGACAGCGCGCGCGCAATACCCACGCGCTGCTTCATGCCGCCCGAGATCTCGCCGGGCAGCTTCTCTCCCGCATGCGTGAGGCCCACCAACGCGAGCGCCGCGTGGGTGCGCTCGGCCAGTTGCGCCTTCGATTCCTTGCGGCCAAACACGCGCTCGACCGCGAGATGCACGTTGTCGAAACAAGTGAGCCAGGGCAGCAGTGAATGGTTCTGGAACACCACCGCGCGCTCGGGGCCTGGCCCCTTGATCTCCCGACCTGCGCAGACGAGCACACCCGCCGTCGGCGTGGTCAGCCCCGCAATCAGGTTGAGCAGGGTGGACTTGCCGCAACCCGAATGCCCGATGAGGCTCGCGAACTCGCCGCGCGCAATGCGCAGGTTCACGTCACGCAGCGCGGGGAACACTCCCTTGGCGGTCTTGAAGGTCTGCTCCACATTCTGCACATCGATGTAGCGCGCATGGGCCACCTCGGCGGCCGTGGTGCCAAAACTTTCGGCATTCAGAACTGCACTCATGATTTCACCTCTTCGAATGTGAATGCGGAGGCCAGCTTCACCAGCGCAAACTCCAGCAACAGGCCGACGATGCCGATCACGAAGATCGCGACGATGATGTTCTTGACGTTGAGGTTGTTCCACTCGTCCCACACCCAGAAGCCGATGCCTACGCCGCCCGTCAGCATCTCGGCGGCCACGATCACCAGCCACGCGGTGCCCACGGCCAGGCGCACGCCGGTCAGCATGTAAGGCAGCACGGCAGGGAACAGAATGGTGGTGGCGATCTTCCACTCGCTCAGATTGAGCACGCGCGCCACGTTCATGTAGTCCTGCGGAACGCGCTGCACGCCCACCGCCGTGTTGATGACCATCGGCCAGATCGAGCAGATGAAGATGGTCCAGATCGCAGCCGGATTCGCGCCCTTGAACACCAGCAGGCCGATCGGCAGCCACGCGAGTGGGGAGACCGGGCGCAGCAGGCTGATCAGCGGATTGAACATGCGCGAGAGAAAGTCGAAGCGCCCGATCACGAAGCCGAGCGGAATACCCACCAGCGCCGCCAGACCGAAGCCGATGCTCACGCGCTCGAGCGAGGCAAGCACGTTCCAACCCACACCCTGATCATTGGGCCCGTTGCGGTAGAACGGATCGCTGAACACTTCCACCGCCTGCTGCCAGGTCGCGATGGGCCCGGGAATGCCATCACCGCGCGCCACGATGGACCACACTACCACGAGTAGCGCCAGTCCGAGGAACGGCGGCAGCGCACGGTTGAGCAGCGCGCCAAGGCGCTGGTGCAGGGGCACTCTGGAACTTGTTTTCAGCACTGGTACGGTTTCCTTTTTGGCTCGCGCAGCGGACTTGGCTGTCGTGACTTCTGCATCCGCCACGGCGGCCGTGGGATCGTGGAAAACTGCACTGACCATGGTTTGCTCCCGGTGAATTGGTTAGGCCTTGACCTTGAAGGAGTCGGCGTAGCGAACGGGATCGCTGCCGTCCCAGACCACGCCGTCCATCAGCTTGCTGCTGCGCATGGGCGTCTTGGGCACGCTCACCTTGAGCTGCGACGCCGCCTGCGTGTAGAGGTCGATGCGGTTGATCTTTTTCGCCACCGCCAGATAGTCGGGATGCGACTTGAGCAGCCCCCAGCGCTTGTGCTGCGTGAGAAACCACATGCCGTCCGAGAGGTACGGGAAGTTCGCATCGCCATCGGCAAAGAACTTCATGTGGTTCGGGTCGTCCCAGGTCTTGCCGAGGCCGTTCTGATAACGGCCCAGAATGCGCTGATTGATGGCATCCACGCCAGTGTTCACGTACGACTTGGCGGCGATGGTTTCCGCCATCTTCATCTTGTTCTGCAGGCTCGCGTCGATCCAGCGGCCCGCCTCGATGATCGCCATCATCACTGCGCGCGCGGTGTTGGGGTTCTTGGTGGCGAAGTCGGAGGTGGTGCCCAGCACCTTCTCGGGATGGTCGCGCCAGATGTCCTGCGTGGTCGCCGCGGTGATGCCGATGTTGTCCATGATCGCGCGGTGACCCCAGGGCTCTCCCACGCAGTAGCCGTCCATGTTGCCTACGCGCATGTTGGCCACCATCTGCGGCGGCGGCACGGTGATGATCTTGGCGTCTTTCAACGGATCGATGCCCGCGCTCGCCATCCAGTAGTACAGCCACATCGCGTGCGTGCCGGTGGGGAAGGTGTGCGCGAAGGTGTATTCGCGCTTCTCGGTGTTCATGAGCCTGGCGAGGCTCGCACCATCCACCGCGCCCTTGTCCGCAATCTTCTTGGACAGCGTGATCGCTTGACCATTGCGGTTCAGTGTCATCAGCACCGCCATGTCCTTCTGCGGGCCGCCCACGCCCAGGTGCAGGCCGTAGACCATGCCGTAGAGCACATGGGCAAAATCGAGATCACCATTGACCAGCTTGTCGCGCACGCTGGCCCAGCTGGCTTCCTTGGTGGGCGTGATCGTCACGCCGTATTTCTTGTCAAACCCCAGCACCGAGGCCATCACCACGCTCGCGCAATCGGTGAGCGGGATGAAGCCGATCTTCACTTCCTTCTTCTCGGGTGCATCCGAGCCCGCCGCCCACACGCCGTGATGGCCGAGCGTCGCATACAGCGCCGAACCCGCGGCCACCTGCGCACTGGTGCGCAGAAACTGGCGACGGCTGTTGGTGTTGTGGCCGTCGTCGTTGCTTTCCACAGAAGAGGCAGACGTCGTGGCTTCATTCTTTTTCATGATTCGAACTCCATCGAAGATCAGTCGTGGGGGCAAAAAAAAACGGCATCCACCTTGCCCGGTGCACGCTGCGCACACACCGGAAGAAGGGGGACACCGTTGTCCGAAATTCGCTGGCAGCATTTGAATGCTGCCGAGCCCGACCGCCTTTGGTGAGCTCTTGCGATCAAGAGCACGCACGATCCGTGCCATGGCTTTTCTGAGCTTCACGCGCTCCTGCCGCCCTTCTTTTTCCCTTTCATGGTGCATTGCAGCAATCCATTCGCGCGTCCGTGCCGCACTTTGGTGCGAATTTGAAGGCTGTCTTACGTGCTCATTTACCCGCGTTGGGCAGCAAATCGGCCGTGGACAACACCGCCTCGGCGACGTCCAGCATGCGCCGGTTCTGATTCATGGCCGTCTGCCGCATGAGCTTGTGTGCATCGCTCTCGCTTATCTGGCGCAAATGCATCAGCACGCCCTTGGCACGCTCGATGGCCTTGCGCTCATTAAGTGCGGTGCGTGCCGTGTCGATCTCGGCCTGCATCGCATGCAGACGCTGCGCCTGCTCCTGTACCAGACTCAGAATCGAGCGATCAAGCTGCGGCCCGTAGCCCGTGGCGAGCGTCAGCGCTCCGCTCGGCCCCTGGACCGGGGCCGAGAAGAACGCCAAGCCCTCGTCCATTTTTCTTTCATCATCAGCGCCTTGCCCCTCTTGCCGAAGCAGCACCTGCATCGCCGAGCACGCCACCTCAAGCTTGGCCGCACACATCTGCGCCAGCCCATCGGCAAGCCGCCCTTCCACCACATACATCGCGTCCAGCCGCATCGTGCACGCCGCAAACCAGCGCTCGCCCTGCGACACATCCAGCGCATCCCCCGTCTGAGCCGTGCAGGCCACACGCCGCAGCCGCTCGATCGTCGCAATGTCCGGGCAATGCTCCGCATCCGCGCGCCACTGCTCGACCACGGCGGGCGGCGCAAACTCGGCAAATACCTGAAAGCACTGCTCCTGCGACTCGATCAGATGCAGCCAATGCCGCTGCCGCGTCCCCTCCTGCACGCCCGAACCGAACGCAGCCGCGCCAGTGGCCCGCTCCTGCCCCGCCAGCTCCTTGCCTTGCATGAAGTGAAACATCGCCACCAGCAGCCGCGAAATGTCCGGATCACAGGCACTGTCCGCTGCCTCGAACACCAGCGCGAGACAGCCCGCAACCAACCGGATGAACGCGGCCGTGCTCTCCTCGGGAGTGGGCACCAACGCCCGCACCCGCCCGCGCCACGCGGGCAGCGCCTCCAGCCCCTGCAGCAGATAGGCAATCGCATTGAACAACCGCGCCGCATGCCGCCCGGCTGCGAACGGCTGCTTCGTCCGCATCGCATCAAGCTCGCCACGCACCGTGGCGATGGCCTCGTCCACCGCCAACACCTGCTGCGCCAACGCAGCCGCGCCCTGCATTCCGCCGCTCGCGAGCAGCAGATTCGACAGGCCACGTTCCTTCTGCAGCTGATGGATCAGCGCGGAGACGCGAGTGACCAGCGCACAGGCGTTTCGGATCTGTTCCAGCTCCGTCATTTCGGACTGGCGTGCGGCAATGAGGTAGTGGAGAGGGGGAGGCATGCTTGTCGGGCTTGCAAGCTCCGTGCCTGCTGGGTTGCTGAGAGTGCAATGCTTCTTGCAGGCTCCTGCTGGCCGGGTCTCGCCCCGGCGGGCGACCTGATTCTGTCGATTCGTTCGACGCACGACGGAACTCGCTTCGCTCCTTCGTCACTCCGCTCAAACAGCCGCCGTGAGTCAGTTCTTGAAGTTTGGATTGGCACTTGCCAATCCAAACCGCCGAACGAATCGACAGAATCAGGCGTAGGCAGAAGGGCTGGGAATCGCGCGCGTGGCGAACGTCTTTGATGGGGTTGCCCCCTCATCCCAGCCCTCTCCCCCAAAAAAGGAGGCGAGGGAGCAATACCGCGCGCCGAAGGCGCCATGCATCTCGCAAAAGCGAGATGCAGCACGAGCGAAGCGACGTGCCAAAAGCACCTCTTCCAAACTGACTTCCGGCGGTTGTCCGAGCGGAGCGCGCAGCGCGCAGTCGAGTTCTGCCGGAGGTATTCAAAGCGCATTTTTGGTGACTTTTTGGGCAAGACCAAAAAGTTACTCGCCCGCCGGGGCGAGACCCGGCCTCCCCCCTCAAAACAACCAAAAGAAAAAATCCATTACACTAAAAGCCAAATGTTCAGCACACACGCCCAACACGCAGCACAAAAAGCACTCCGCCCCACAGGCGCGAGCGCAAGCCAGTGCGCGTCCCCGGCCCGTGCCCGAATGACCACGATGATTATTACCAACACAGCTACCTAGCGCGTGTTAGGTGGCTGTACCGGCAGCCACCTGGAATCATCCCCTCCCCAAATACGGACGACCCAGCTGGCAAGCTGGGTTTTTTGTTTTTCGGCCCTGAGAACAGCGATTTGTTCAGGCCATTTTTGGAGAGGTCCATCACCATGTACAGCGAACCACGCCTTCGCCCCGCCCCACTGAACGCCATCGCACAAGCAGCGGGCACCACCACACCACCTGCCCTTCGCATTGGCATGATCGGCCTCGGCACTGTGGGCATGGGCACGTGGACGGTTCTCAAGCGCAACCAGTCGCTGATCGCCGCACGCGCGGGCCGCGCCGTCGAGATCGTCGCCATCGCCGTGCGCGATCGGGTGCGAGCGGCGGAGAAGCTGGGGGATTTGGCGCTGCAAAACGTCGAGCTCAGCGGCGACCCGCATTACGTCGCCACGCATCCCGACGTGGATGTGCTCGTTGAAGTGGCCGGCGGCACTGGCCCTGCGCGTGGCTGGGTGCAGGCGGCGCTGGCAGCGGGCAAGCATGTGGTCACGGCCAACAAGGCGCTGCTTGCGGTGCATGGCGAAGACCTCGCGGAGACGGCTGCCGCGCACGGCCGCCAACTCGCCTATGAGGCCGCCGTGGCGGGCAGCATTCCGATCATCAAGACGCTGCGCGAAGCGCTCGCGGCCAATCGCATCGACTCAGTCACCGGCATCCTGAACGGCACCAGCAACTACATCCTCACGCGCATGCGCGATGCCGGTCTGGGGTTTGCACAGGCGCTAGCCGAAGCCCAACAACTCGGCTATGCCGAGGCCGATCCGTCGTTCGATGTGGATGGCATCGATGCCGCGCACAAACTCTCGTTGCTGGCGGCGAATGCATTTGGCATGGCGGTGGATTTCGACAGCGTGCATATCGAGGGCATTCGCGATCTGCAGCGCGCCGACATCGCCGCTGCGGCCGAGCTGGGCTACGCCGTGAAGCTGCTCGCCACCGCACGCCGCCAAGGTGCTGCAGTGGAGCTGCGCGTGCATCCGGCCCTCGTGCCCGAGCGCCACGCGCTGGCCCATGTGGATGGCGCGACCAATGGCGTGCTGGTGCATGGCGATGCCAGCGGCCCGGCGTTCTACAGCGGCGCGGGTGCGGGCGCGGAGCCCACTGCCTCTGCCGTGGTGGCCGATCTCATCGATCTGGCGCGTCTGCCTGCGTCACACCAGGACCGAAGCGTGCCCACGCTGGGCACACGTTTGCATGCAGATGACGCTGCGCCAGCCGTGCTGCCGATCAGCGAGGTCGTCACGCCGCAGCTGTTGCGCGTTGCCTGCGACACGGGTCTGTGCGAGGCGAGCACCGTGCGCGCGCTGGAAAAATCCGGCCTGCAAGTCCTGCGCCGCAAGTGGATGCACGCCGAGGACGCTGCGCCCGCACTGGTGCTGTTGACGGCACCTGTGGTCGATTCGCTGGCCGCCAACGCGGTGCAGCGGCTGCAAGCGCGCAATGGCGTGATCGTGCGACGTCTGCGCGTGCATTCATTGGACTGATCGCGCGGCTGTGCAAGACTAGCGCTGTTTTCCCCAACAGTTCACCCATGTCCCAGCCCGCCAGCACCCCCGCGCGTTTCGCGCCCAAAGTCATCACGCCGTCCGATGAGCAGCGCGCCATTCAGGTGGCGTCCGAGCGCACCATCATCGTCGAGGCCAATGCGGGCGCAGCCAAGACCACCACGCTCGCGCTGCGGGTGGCCGAGAGCCTTGCGCGCGGCGTGCCCACGCACCGGATCATCGCGCTCACGCACACGCAGCCGGCCTGTGTAGCGCTGCAGCGCACGTTGCTGCAGATCGGCGTCGCGCGCAATGACGTCGGCCAACTGCGCATCCAGACCTTTGAAGACTTCAGCAAGGACATCCTCAAAGGCATCGACGACCACCGCGTGGACTATGTGGACGAGAACGAGCAGCTGCGCACGTATTTCTGGGACGCTGTGCAGCGTGTGGAGGAGGACGAATCCGAACGCTGGCGGGACGAACTGAGTATGCCGGCTATTGGCGACAGCTGGTTTGTGGAGGAGTTCCTCAAGATCAACACGCGCCTCAAGGGAACGATGCGCGATGTGCTCGAACGCGACGGCACGCGCGTAAGCCCCGAATATGCCGAGAGCATCGGCATCGACTACACGCAGCTCAGGGTGTATCTGGCCTATGAGCGCATTCGCCGTCAGGAAAACGCCGACACGCCCAAATTCCGAGGCGAGGCCGATGCCACCTACGATCTGGCCCGCCATTTTGTCGATGGCGAAAACGTCCAAGGCCTGCGCAACTGGCCGTTCACCGCGCAGATCGTGCTGATCGATGAAATGCACGACTTGAACTTCGCCATGTTCCGCGTGCTGGTGGAAATCCTCAACACATCGAAGAGCTTTTTCTGCGGCATGGGCGACGTCGACCAGGTGGTGCACGAAGCCACCGGCGCAGATGCCGTTTTCATGAAGAACGCGATTGAAGAACACACCTCACGCGCCATCAAACGCTATCCACTCACGCACAGCTACCGCTTCGGCAAAAGCCTGGCCGCCAAAGCCGGGCGCGTGGCCAACAAGCCCTACAGCTCCAACGCCGCGCACGACACGCGCATCACACTGCAGACATTCACATCGAATGAGGAATGCGCCAGCCTTGTCATCGACGCCGCCAAGGAATGGAAACGCACCCGCCGCAACATGAGCGAATTCGCCATATTGCTGCGCCACCCCGTGCAATCCGTGCTGATGGAAAACCTGCTCATCGACAACGAACTGCCGTATGCCATGAGCGGCTTCGAAAGCTACTTGAAGCGCCCGGAGGTTTTGTTCATTCGCGGCCTCATGGCGGTTGCCACTGACGACATGCAAAGCCTCACGCACGAAGACACGCGCGAGCAGGTGCTGACGGCGCTGCACTTCTTCAGCGGCACCCGCATCGAAGTAGCCAACCGCCCCGAAGACAGCCAGGCCACGCTGCTCGCCGACGCCATCAGCGCCGTGCGCGACAACCCGATGTTCCTCACCTCGTTCTTCAACAACCAGGTGCTGCGCACCGCAGAACCCCATCTGCAAAAGCGCTTGCAAGCCGCGCAGCAACTGGCTGCCACACAAAGCGGCCCAACGTTTCTACAAGACTTTCTGAAAGCGCTGGACATCCAATCCATCATCAACGAAGCCTACGTCTCCAAAGACCGCCGTGCCGAGGCCCTGTCGAACATCGAAGGCCTGCAACTCGCTGCGAGCCGGTTCAACTCAGCGTTTGACTACTTCAGTTTTTTGAACACGCTGGAGCAGAAACAACGCGACTTCAAAGACAGCAAACGCCTGCAGATCGCCAGCATCGTGAGCGTGAAAGGGCTGGAGTTCGAACACGTGCTCGTTCCACATCTCACGCAGGGCGAGTTTCCTGCGGCGAACGGGACTTCGACGGAGGAGCGGAACCTGTTCTATGTGGCGATCACGCGGGCGAAGCAGCAGTTGACGCTGCTGGGGCATGGGGAGAGGGGGAGTGGGTTCTTGGGGAGGGTGGGGGGTGAAAAGAAGGAGAGCACCGCTTCGGTTGAGTAGATGTCGAGGGTGGGTTGCTGGCTGGCAGATTTAGGCTGATTGCAGTCGTCCAACCTTGACAGCTCAATGACTGCTGATGGCTGACAGCACCTAATCATGCGCAGCGGTAGCAGACTATCAGCACCCCGCCGGGAGGCAATGTCGGCAGCTCTCCTGAAACTTGTCGCTGGGCGGCCGCCTTTCATAGTGCTCTGATGACCGCCAATTAACGGTGACTGACCGGTTGTGATGCCGCCATGAGCAGCAGCAATCGCTGCTCAGCCTCCCATCGTCAGCTCCCTCCCAAAAGAATTTCGTGGCCAGCGACCAAAGCAAGACACCCCCACGTCAGCGCTCAAAAGCCGCTTCGGCTAAGATCGCTGGATGAAAGCACAGTACCGCCCGGCGGGTACAACGCAAAAGAACCCTCACCCCAGCCCTCTCCCGCCAAGCGAGCGAGGAAGCAAGACCCCATCAATCAATCCGCCCCCATGTCCGCACAGGATTGGGCCGCTCAGGCCCTGAAATCGTTTGACACCGTCGTTCAGGCCACGGGCGGCTTTCGCAGCCGAGCGGGGCAGCGGCGCATGGCCGAGCAGGTGGCGCATGCGTTCAGTCTGGCGGAGCTGGGCAAGGTGGATGCGGACGATGAAGGTGCCGAGCCGCCCAAGCGCGCCATTGCCGTGGTGCAGGCTGGCACGGGCGTGGGCAAGTCGCTGGCGTACAGCGTGCCCGCGATTGCCATGGCGCTGGAGCGTGGCACGCGCGTGCTGATCTCTACTGCCACGGTGGCACTGCAGGAGCAGCTGGTCACCAAGGACCTGCCCGCGCTGGCCGCCCACATGCCCAAGCCGTTCAAGTTTGCGCTGGCCAAGGGGCGTGGGCGCTATATCTGCAAGCTCAAGCTCGAGCGGCTGGCGGCCGGCTCCGATGCGTCGGGTGATTCCGATGGCATGGCCGACGACGATCTGTTCGCCGAAGAGGAGGCGGCCGAGCGCGCCAAGCGCCCGCGTGCCGAATCCGAGGCGCGCATGAAGTTCTACACCAGCATGGCTGATGCGCTGGCGCGCGGCGCGTGGGACGGCGACCGCGACACGCTCGACACGCCGCCCGAGGCCGAGGTCTGGAGCCCCGTCGCGGCGGAGGCCAGTTCGTGCACCAGCAAGCATTGCCCGGCCTTCAGCAACTGCACATATTTCGAGCGCCGCAAGGAGCTGGTCGCCGCGCAGGTCATCGTCGCCAATCACGATCTGCTGCTGTCCTCGCTTGGCGCGCGGCTGCTGCCCGAGCTCGACAACTGCCTGCTGGTGGTGGACGAGGCGCACCATCTGCCCGGCACGGCGCTGGACCAGTTCGGCTGCGAGGCCGATCTCTCGCGCCTGACCTGGATCGACAAGCTCGCAAGCCGCGCGATGCGCATCGGCCAGCTCGTCGAGGTCGAGGAAGTGGCCGACATTCCCACCGATTCCGCGCGCCTGCGCACCGCGCTGCAGGACGTGGCGCGGCTGGTGATGGACCTCTACGGCGAGCAGCTCAAGTCTCCGAGGCAAGGCTTTGGCGGGGGCACGAACAATGCCGCCACGAGCCGCTTTGGCAACTCAGCGCCGCGCTACTCCACGCCCTACAACAACATCACCCGCGCCCGCGTGCCCGGCGGCGTGCTGCCTGCCGAGCTGATCGAGCCGCTGTCGCAGGTGGCGCACCACGCAGAAGGCTTTCTCACCGCGCTGCGCGCCATCTCCAAGGCGCTGCGCAGCGAGATCAAGGACAAGCCCGACGAGGCACGTCGCCTGTCCACGCTCTATGCCCAGATCGGCGCGCTCGCGCCTCGCCTGGAGAGCGTGCACGCCACCACCTCGCTGCTGCTGCAGGACACGCCAGAAGGCGCGGCACCTGCGGCGAAGTGGTTCACGCTCGAGATCGACGGTGACTACATCGTCGTCAAGGCCCACGCCAGCCCGCTGCTGCCCGGCAACACACTGCGCAACCACCTGTGGTCCGCCGTGCGCGGCGCGGTGCTCACATCGGCCACGCTCACGAGCTGCGGACAGTTCGATTTCTTTCTGCGCGAAGCGGGCCTGCACGGCGACGATGCGGTAACCACGCTCGAAGTGCCCAGCCCTTTCGACTACGCATTGCAGGGCACCTTCGTCGCAACGGAGACGAACGCCGATCCCAAGAATGCGCAGGCCTTCACCGCTGAGATGGTGGACGCGCTGCTCTCCGATCTGGCGATGGTCGAGGCCGGTGCGCTCGTGCTTTTCACTTCGCGCGACCAGATGCGCCAGGCCGTCGACGCCCTGCCCACGGTCATGCGCGGCATCGTGCTCGTGCAAAACACCCTGCCCCGCCTGCAGTTGCTGGCCAAGCACCGCGAGCGCGTGGCCGAGGGCATGCCGTCGATCATCTTCGGCATGCAGTCGTTCGGTGAAGGGCTCGATCTACCCGGCCCGCTCTGCGAATCGCTGTTCATCACCAAGCTGCCCTTCGCGCCGCCCGACGACCCCGTCGGCGAGGCCCGCGCCGAATGGCTGCGCGGCTCGGGCCGCGACCCGTTCATCGAACTCGTCGTGCCCGCCACCGCCATCCGCCTCGCCCAATGGGCCGGCCGCGCCATCCGCACCGAAGAAGACCGCGCGCATGTCTACTGCTACGACAAGCGGCTGGTGCGCACGAACTACGGGCAGATGCTGCTCAAGGGGCTGCCGCCGTTCACATTGGAGCGAAGGCAGGTGTGAGAACGTGTTTGCGATCTCCACGCCGTCTTGCAGGCGCGGCCTCGAGCGGTTCGCGCCTTGCAACCCATCCCGTTCCGCATCCTGCAAGCCTCGCGATGAGATCGTAAACACGTTCTGATTGTCGGCAACGGCGGCGGTTGGCAAGCAACAAGTCCGCATGTCGATATGCAAGTTTCGCGCTTCGCGGGCGCGGCGTGGACACCTAGAGTCGAGACACCTTTTTTTCAACAACCTGTGTGTCCATACCCTATGCTTCACCGACTGCGCCCGACCTCTTTCGTCGCCCTGCTGCTGCCTCTTCCTCTGCTGCTCGCTGCGTGCGGTGGCGGCTCAAACGCGAGCGTGAGCAGCGGCTTCTCCGGCAGCAGCAATCCGCTGGCCACGGTCGATCAGATCGCAGCAGAAAAGTTGGCGATCACGCTGGTACGGGCCCCCGCCGTCATCACCGCCAAGGCCGCGCTCAGGGCACAGTGGCTCGCTGCCGCGCAGAAGGTGGGCGGCGTGTCGGCTGAATCGCTCACCAACCTCGATGAGGCCGTGGACGAAGCGGTCTACTCCTCCGCGCTGAGTCTCGCGGCGCTGGCTTCGGGCAATCCGCAAGCGATCTCGATCCTGGCCGCGCCGCACACGTGGTTCGGCACGAGCGTGCCGGGTTCGCGCGTGGCCTTCGACAATCCGGACACCATCTACCGCCGCACCGCGCTGGATGCGACGGCCACCTACACCGTCTCGGGCCAGGCCGGCTCGCCCGCGCCGGTGGACTTCAACTTCAGCCTCTACAGCACCACCAATGCCACGCTGGCCAACATCGCCCCCGACCAGCTCGCAACCAACGCCGACGGCAACTACTCCATCACGCTCGATGCAGCCACCAGCGGCACGGGCAACCATATACAGCTCGCCTCCGGCACCGGCTCACTATTTGTTCGCGACACGGTGAGCGAGTGGGGCAAGCAGCAGTTCAACTCCGTGCAGTTCAAGCGCACGAGCGGCACCGCGCCCACGGCCAAGACCCATGACGAGCTGATCACCGCGCTCGCCACATCCATCCAGACCACGTCCGGCGGCGCCGCGTTCACCACGTACAACGCGCTCGGCCACGCGCAGGCGAACAACACGCTGCCCGCGCCGTCGCTCGGAGGTACCGGTGGGCGCCTCGCGAATCAGGCCGCCACCTACAGCGCCTTCGATCTCACTGACGATCAGGCACTGGTGATCACCGTGGGCTTGGGCGGTGCGAAATACTTCATCGCGCCCGCCTACGGCCGCTGGCTGATCACCACGGATTACATCAACCACACGCAGACGCTGAACAACGCGCAGTCCGTCGCCAATCCAGACGGCACCTACACCTATGTGGTCTCGCCCAAGGATCCGGGTGTGTACAACTGGGTGGACACCGTCGGTCTGCATCAGGGCTTCCTCAATCTGCGCTGGCAGGGTCTGCCCGCGACGACAACGAACGGCGGCCCGTCGGCCAGCGTGCAGCTGGTGAAGCTGAGTGATCTGAAGAGCGTGCTGCCCGCAACCACGAAATTCGTCAGCAATGCGGAGCGTCAGGCACAGCTCGACGCGCGGGCCGCAAGCTACGCATCACGCTACGCATCCTGATCCAAACCGGTACACGGGGATGCATGCACAATCGCCGCATGCCTTCCTCTTCCCCCATCGCCGTCATCGACTTCGAAACCACCGGCATGACGCCCGTCCAAGGCGCACGCGCGACCGAGGTCGCGATCGTGCTGCTGCAGGACGGCCAGGTCGTGGACCGCTTCCAGAGCCTGATGCGAACGGGCGTCTACATCCCCTCGTTCATCACCCAGCTCACCGGCATCACCAATGCCATGGTGGCCGATGCGCCCGATGCCGAAGATGTCATGCGCAAGGCCGCGCGCTTTGTAGATAACGCACCGATGGTGGCGCACAACGCCTCGTTCGACAGCAAGTTCTGGTGCACCGAGATGCAGATGGCGGGCATCACCGCGCGCCATCCATTCGCCTGCACCGTGCTGCTCTCGCGCCGCCTCTATCCGGAGGCGCGCAGCCACAGCCTTGGCAACATCGTCGACCACCTCGGCCTGCCGCGCGCGGGGCGTGCGCACCGGGCGCTGGCAGATGCGGAAATGGCGGCTTCGCTGCTCGCACGCATCCAGCAGGATCTGCAATCGCGCTGGGGCATCGAGCAGCCGGGACATGAGCTGCTCAGCGGACTGCAGCGATGCGCGAAGCCAGGGGTGGCGCAATGGTTGGCACGCCATACCCGAAACGAAGCATGATGAATCAGCCTGCGCGCTAGTACACCGCACGCACCTGCAGACTGAGCGCTCCGGCAAGATCTGCCGCCAGGCGTTTCGCATCCCGCTTGTCGATCTGGCCCACGCTGATGCGGATGCCGGGCGAGTTCATCAGCGACATCGTCGATCCCGCCTGAACGGCCCATCCACGTGATGCCATGGCTTGAACGACGGTCAGCTCATCGGGTACACCAATCCACAGGTGCAATCCTTCACCGTCCAAATCGACATCTAGCGCAACGCCGTGCTTGTGCAACTCGGCCAACAGTGCCTGTCGCCGCGCGGCATAGTTGCCCTGCATGTGCGTGAATGATCCCCGTCCCCGCCCCTTGACGGACTGACGCCACAACAGCGCGGCGAAGCGCTGCAGCCACAGGCTCACCTTGCGCGGGCCGATTGCATGATGCGCACGCATGCCGTCGATGAGATCGGGAAGCCCGGCTGCAATGCACACGCGCATCTCGGCGCCGAGCGCCTTTCCCAGTGACATCACATACAGCCAGTTGGGTGGCAGTGCATTGCTGTTGTGGCTGCCACTCTTTCCACCGCCCGAGACAAACGGAGTCTTGCTGAGCAGGCCCCAGTAGTCGTTGAATATGACGAGCGTGTTCGGACACGCTCGCAATTGCTTGCGCAGTGCGCGCCAGCGATCGCCACGCAGATTGGCACCGGTGGGGTTGTGCGCACGCGGCGTGAGCACCATGGCGGCGCAGCTCGCGAGCACACCCGCTGGGGGCACCTGGATGCCTTGCGCATCCATGGGAAGGGGCACGGGACGCAGACGCAAACTGCGCAGCAGCGCGAGCAATGGCGGCCAGCAAGGGTCTTCGATAGCGACGCGGTCGCCCGGACGCGCGTGCTGGCGCAGGGAGCGTTCGATGGTGTCGAGCGTGCTGGAGAAAACGCCCACAGAGGATTGCGATGGAATGCCTTGCGACTGCAGCCATTCACGCGTGACGCAGAGCAGCTCCTCGTCATCGCCGAGCTCACCGGATGGGCTGCTTATGCCAGATGTCGGCGGCGCGAGAAAGACGCGCAGCTTGTTCCAGGCACCCGCGCGCAGCTGTGCAAGCAGCGTGGGATCTACCTGTCCACTGGCCAGATCGCGTAGACCATGCGGAACCACGTAGACAGCAGGCATCTGCACCGCCTCTCCCGCCACCCGCGTACCGCGGCGGCCCGAAGTGACCAGACGCCCGGCATCTCTCAGTCGCGCATAGGCGGCAGCCACCGTGTTTGGGTTGACACCCAACTGCGTCGCGAGATGCCGCACGGCGGGCAGAGCGTCGCCTGCCTGGAGTTCGCCGCTGCGAAGAGAAGTTTCGATACTGCTGGCAATGTCTTGGGCATTGCTTCCCTGGATATTCTGTACTGACCAATTCATCCCATACATTGTATTGTTTGTACTAGTACAATTTTTTGTATGTAGAACGATGCTTTGAAAGTAGCGTGAGCAAAAGTTCTATATTGCTTAAAAAATGTGCAAAACACCGAAAAACCTGCCATTTTGGGCCTTCAAAAGTATGAGGAAGGAGTGACATGGGTGTGACGCCCATCGTCTCCAAAGGGAAAGCTGGAGGCACTTCTGTTTTAGCGACAAAAAAGTAAAAAAATCGCGCAGAAAAGTGAAGGAAAACCAGAATTTCCGAATTTTTCCGAAACTCCTCCGCCTTGGATGCTGCGAATTGCCCAAAATTCAGGCATTGCAAGAAATGAATGTACTTTCATTTTTTGACCTGCCGCAAAACCAGTGACAGCCATCGAGAAAAACGTGTCAGATGCGATGCCGGTTTTCAGCAACATTTATTTGAGAATCGGAGCCGCAGAAAGGGGGCGTGATACACGCTCACGGAACACCTTTTCCGACCGCATGGGACTCTGGCGACCTGCGCACGCGTGGCTCCTGCTGCTGGCATCTACAGCCCCACATGGGCACGTCGAACTGCATGCAAACACGGGAGATCACACATGCGAGAACGCACTATCCAGCGCTATCTGTTGCGTGCATATGTGCGGCAACATTCACTTCTGAGGCGCGATGGAAGCACCCACCATTTCCCGATTTTCACGGTCCGCGCGCCGCAGCCCGTTGACGCTATGTGCAACGCGTCTCGACTGACATCGCATTCTCTGCCGACTACGCGTCGCGCAAGTCCCCGCACCTCACAGGCTGGACAGGGCATCAAGGGTGCACGTCACGCCGCTGGCCCATAGTTCCTTCGTACCCATCCAATCGACGCGTGCATGCGCCTTGATTCGGCCAGTCAACAACGAAACGCAAGCCAAGCACTCGCCTCACTTGATCAAGGCATGTGGAGCGGCCTCCGGATATCAAGCGCCCATGAAAAAGGCCGATGACTCATTGAAGAGTCATCGGCCTTTGCCGTGGGGTCCTATGACGCGCTAC
Source organism: Diaphorobacter sp. HDW4A (assembly GCF_011305995.1). GTDB lineage: Bacteria > Pseudomonadota > Gammaproteobacteria > Burkholderiales > Burkholderiaceae_C > Diaphorobacter_A. Next base: position 5,080,307 of record NZ_CP049910.1, read on the forward strand.
AGTGCTGTCCGCAACTTACTTGCGGCGACGCACTCCGCCGTTCTGCCACAGCGCCATCAGGCAGAGCAACGAGGCCAGAGCGATCAGGCTCCATTGCGACAGAGTCGGCACTGGAGTGACACCGGACGACACCGGGCGAAGCTCGCCGAAGTTGTAGTCCGTCGCCACATCACCGCCCTTGAGGGTGACGGACGTGATCACATCGTTGCCGGCAGTACCGCCATGGGAACCGGCGGTGTCCTTGCCGTCAACCCACTTTTCGGGATGGATTTCCACTACGGTGTAGGTGCCGGGAGCCACCACCGGGAACTCCCAGTAGCCGGTGCTGTCGGTCGTGGTCGTGAATACCAGCGAACCGTCGGTGGCAGAGCGCAGCTCGATCGTCACGCCGGAGATGCCTTCCTCGCCCTTGCCGATACTGCCGTCGTCGTTGCGGTCATGATAGACATGGCCGGAGATCGATGCGATCTCGGCAGCAGTCTGCTCACCCACGGTCAGATCGGCCGTGGTGGGAATGGGGTTCACGCCCATTTCCGTTTCGAGTTCACCCGCAGGGATGGTGTTCGGATGAACACCCGCCACGGACGACGTCACGCGCACTGCAATCACGCAGCCGCCCACTGGAATCGAACCACCTGTCAGGTACTTCACCGACGATGCACTCACCGAGACAAAGTTGATGTCGCAGGTCGTGCCCGTGGTGTTGGCCGGAATGACCGCCGACATGTCCACCAACGCGTCCGTCATGTCCTTCTTCAGCGTCTGCACCGTGGTTCCACCGTTGCCCAACTTGATCGTCAGCGTGGACTCCTGTCCCGCAACGATGATGGTGGGCGCGAAGCTCTTGCTCACACTGGGTGGCTGGCCTGGGTTGACGATCAGATCAGCCGTGGTCGGCGGAATGTTGTCGCCCTTGTCGGTCTTCAGGTCACCAGGGTGGATCGTGTTGGTGTACGGACCGCCCGAGACGGTGGACGTCACGTTCACCGTGATCGTGCAGCTACCCTTGGCAGGAATGGTGTTGCCAGCCTGATAGGTCACGGTGTCGCCTCCGGCCTCAGCCACAATCCCTGCGTTCGTGCACGAGCCGCCAATGGTCAGCGGATCGGCAATCTTTACTTCGGTCGGCATGGTGTCCACCATGTCGGCTGTCAGCGTCGCCACGGCCGCATTCGGATTGTCCAGTGTGATGGTCAGCTTCGAGACGCCACCGGGGTTGATGGTGCCGGGCGAGAACGCCTTGAGCACGGTCGGATTGAGCGCGCTCTTGATGATCAGCCCTGCAGTCGCGTCGTTGGGATTGCTGCCCGCTTCCTTGGTGCCAAGATCACCCTTGCGGATGATGTTGGTGTACGAACCTGCCTTGGACGAGGTCACGTCCACGATGATCGTGCAACCACCCGCAGGAATGGCGGAGTCGGTCAGATAGGAAACCGTCAGACTATTCGCATCGGCCACTTTATTGCCGGGGCAAGTGCCACCCAGATGGGGCGTTGCTGCCACTACCACGTCGGTGGGCAAGGCATCCACCAAGTCCTTGCTCAGGGTGAGCGGAACTGTGTTCGGATTGTTCAGCATGATCGTCAGCGTGGAGATACCGTTCACATCGATCTGTTCCGGATTGAATGCCTTGTCCACCGAAGGCGCAGCCGGCTCGTCCACACCCAGCGTCGCGTTAGCGGGCTCGGGGTTGACGCCTGCCGTTGTCTCCAACTGGCCAGCGGCGATGGTGTTCAGGTAGTTGCCGGTCTTGGAGGACGTGACATCCACCGAGATCGTGCAGCCGCCCACAGGGATGGTTGCGCCATTAGCGTAGGTCACCTTGATGTCGTTGGCATTTGCGGTGACAGCGCCCGAACAGGCAGTTGCGCCTGCCAGATTACCGTTGATGTTCGGCGTGGCTGCCACGAACACGTCGCCCGGCAGCGCGTCCACCAGCGACTTGGTCAGCGTGATGGGTGTCTTGTTCTGGTTCTCAAGACGGATGCGCAACGTGCTCACGTTGTCGGGAGCGGTGGACTGGATCTGCACCGGAGTGAAGCTCTTGGTGACTGCGGGCGGATCCAGCACTTCCAGATCGGCTTCCGTAGGGTTGCCGTTGGTCAGGCCCTGATCGCTCGTGATCGCGTTCGGGCCGATGGTGTTCTTGAACGAGCCGGACTTGTTCGCTACGACGAATGCGCGGAACACGCAAGTGCCCGCAGTGACCGGATTGGTCGCGCCATTGGCGGCTGCAACGGTCGCACCTTTCAGTGTGAAACTGGTCGCGCCGGGGTTGGCCGTCACCGTGCCACCCATGCAGGTCGTACTGACATTGGGGTTCTCGGCCACCGCCATATTGGGCGGCAGATTGTCAGTCAGGCTCACGCCTGTCATCGGCACGGTGGCATTGTTCTTCACGGTCACGATCAACTCGACGGGCGCACCCACCTTGACGGGATCGGTCGTGTTGAACATCTTCGTGACTTCAGGGTCCGGCACCACATGCAGAGTGGACTCGCCCGGATCGGGATTGGTCACGCCCTGATCGGTCTTCACACTGTTGGTGGGAATGCTGTTCAGGTAGTCGCCCTTGTCGCCAGCGGTCACATTCACTTCCAGATCGCAAGATGCGCCAGGAGCCAGTGTTGCGCCCGACACGGTGATCTGACCGGCGCCCGCGTCCATCATGATCTTGCCATCCGCGCAAGTGGTCGTGGCATTTGGCGTTGTGGCAAAACCCAGACCGGCCGGAAGCTTGTCGGTGAAGGTCACGCCCTTGAGCACCACCGGATTGATCACCGATGGGTCAAAGGTGCTGACCAGTTTGATCTTCAGGCGTGATACCGCGTTGGCCGCAATGTAGGCAGGCTCGAAGCCCTTGGAGATGCCCAGACCCTGCAGTGTCGTCAGCGTCGCCGAAGTGGGCTGCGCATTGGTGTAGCCACCCTGACTGGTCACGGCCTTGGCCGGGATGGTGTTGGTCAGGTTCAGGAACGAAACCGACGTCACCTTGACGAACACCTGACAGGTGCTGTTGGCCGCCAGCTTGGCCCCCGCGAGGGATACCGAACCATTGCCCGGCGTAGCCGCAACCGTCGCCCCGGAACAGGTGGTGGAAGCATCTGGTGTCGCGTAGATCTGAACGCCCTGTGGGAACGTGTCGGTGAACGCCACGCCTTCGATCGCCACATTCGAGCTGTTCACCACGTCGATCGTCAGTGTGGAAGGCTTGTTGCCCGTCACCACCAGCGGATCGAAGTTCTTGCTCAGTGCGAGACTGACCGATTGGTTGCCCAGCGTCGCGGCGGCCACCTGTGTGTTGTAAGCCCCTTCAGCACTGGTGATCTTGCTGGCGGCGATGGTGTTGGACCAAGGGCCGTTGCCAGAAGCGAGCACGTCGAAGGACAGGATACAACTTGCACCGGCATTCAGCGTCACACCATCCAGACGCACGCCCGTTGTGCCGGGGTTGGCCGTCAGCACCGGTGTGCCGCCGCAAGAGGTGGATGCATTGGCCGGATTGGCCACAACCAGACCGCCCGCCAGACCATCATCATTCACCGACACATTGGTGAGCTGACCATTGGTCGTATTGCTCACCGTGACCGTCGAACGCGTCACCCCCCCAGTGGCCACGCTGCTCGGATAGAAGTTCTTGGTGGCGGTCAAACCGGCAGTGATCGTCAGGTTGGCACTGCGGTTGGCAGGAATGGTCCCTGCGCTAGACGTGAAATCGGCAGGCTTGATGGTGTTCACGTATGCTGTCGTGCTGGCCGTCTTGCCCGTCACCATGGCGGTGATCACGCAAGACGCATCTTTCGAACTGTCAGGGCGTGCAAGCACAGTGGCACCACTCAGAATCATCTTGGTGTCCTGTGGATAGGCCTGCAGCGAGCCACCTGTGCAGGTAGTTGTCGCCTGTGGATCGGCTGCCAGCTCCAGACCAGGGGGCAGATTGTCCGTGAGGCTAGTGATGGTCAGCGCATTGAGGGTGCGGTTGTAGACCGTGATCGTCAACTTGGAGGTCTGGCCCGCAGCAATGGAGTTGGGGCTGAACGCCTTGTTCAGATCGACGGCATCGACCGTTGCCACACTGTTGGCCGAACTCGGATTGGTGTTGGTCGTCGAGCCGCCAATGCCATTACCGACAACAGCAGTGTTGGTGGGCAACTGATTGACATAGGTCGATGTGCCCACCGTGGCGGTGGAAGGCAACTGGGCCTTGAATTTCACCGTACACACACCCGGGGTCGTGTTGGTCGCGGCGGGAATCACGCCACCAGTCCCCTTCAGAACCACAGGATCGTTAGTGGCCCCAGTGCCGGTACTCGCAAAGGTGAAATTGCAGGCGGTCGGATTCACCGTCGCCGAACCGGCCACATAGGTCATGCCGGCAGGCAGGCTGTCCGTGAACACGGCGTTCGTGACAGCGCCGCTGGAATAGTTGCTGATTGCTACAGTGAACTCGGTCCACTGACCTGGAGCCACCTGATTCAGGCTGACCGATTTGGCTACCCGCAGCTGCGAGTAGGCAGTCAGTGTGCCCGATGCGGCGGGACTGCCGATATTTTGGTCGTTTGTCACCGCATTGGCAGGCAGGCTGTTCACATAGCCCGACGCATTCTCTGCGTTGGCCGTGACCGGCACAGTCACCGTGCAGGTGCCACCATTGGCGGGAACTGTCATCCCCGAGACGGTCAACACGTTCGGGCTGGACAAGGTATCCGGCACTGCAGTGCCCGCATTGGATCCGCCGCTGCAACTGATCGCCGGAGCGGGTGTGCTCAGGATCTGAAGATTGGTGGATGGGAAGGTATCCTTGAAGCCAGCATTCGTCAGCGCTTCACCACCGTTGTTCGTGACCGTGATGGACATGGTCGATGTGGCACCCACCGGGATCGTGCCGGGGCTGAAGCCCTTGCTCACACTCACGGGCGCATTGACCGTGAGCGCGCGCTCGAATTGCGGACTTTCCAGACCACGGCCGTTCTTGATCGCCCCTGGTTCGAGTTTGTTGGTGTAAGTCTGCGTGGTATTGGTGCCAGCCAGCTCGGGCACCACCACGTCCACAGTGATCACACAGGTGCCACTCTTGCCGATGGTCCCTCCGGCCAGGGATACGCTTTGGGACCCTGCAACAGCAGTCACCGCCCCATTGGCAAAGTCGGCGCCGGAGCACACTACGCTTGCGTTGGGAACCGTTGCCACGAACATGCCGGAAGGCAATGCATCCGTGAAGCTGTCGAGCGGCATTGTCGCGTCAGCATTCGGATTCGTCAGCGTGATGGTCAGCGCCGTGGCGCGGCCCACATACGAAGGGCTTGGGCTGAACTGCTTGCTGCCCGTGGGAGCGGACAGCGGAGTCACCAGCAAAGAAGCGTTCGCAAAGGTGAGGTTGTGAGCCTCGTTGTCCACGCCATCCTTGAAGACCAGACCGGCCGTCGTATTGGTTGGCGTTGTGCTGGCCGGAATATGCGCGATCTGGTTGCCCGTCTTCAAAGACGTGACCTTGACCGTGATCGTGCAACTGCCGGGCGTGCTGATGTCGGCCGCTGCAGACACCGTGCCCCCAGTGAGGATGACCGAAGTGCCACCGGCAGCAGTCGTCAGCGTACCGCCGCAAGTATTGGAGGTGGTCACCGGGCTCACGATCTGTATCGATGGCAACGGCTGGCCGGGATATTGCTCCGCTGCCATGGTGAGCAGCGAAGTGAGATTCACATTGGTCAGCGCAGAGGTCGTGCTGTCGTTCACGATCTCGATCGTGTAGGTCGCCACATCACCGGGATGGATCGTCGAGGTAGTCGGTGTGACGCCATCCGCAGTGAACTTGTGGTTGACCGAAGCCGACGCCATGGCCAGCCCGGGGAGCAGCAAAACCACGCCAAGGACAGCACGGAGCGATGGCGGCCTTATTGGCACGCCCAGAAACGAACGCAATCGTCGAGATAGGTGCATGGAATTTTCAAACTTCCTGCGGCGACGCCGAAGCAATCCGGCGCGGCGCCGCAAATTGCGGAGAAGCCCAACAAGGGGCGCGCATGCAATTACGAGATTTCGTAACAACTCGTATGCATTTGTATGGATTTTATTGATTCTGCGAATAAATGATTCTTCCTTTCGGAAAATGACATTTATTCATAATTTGAATCAGTTCTGACTCAATAAAGAACAAACTGATCCGAACACTGATTCGCAACCCGATTGACGGGAAACAGCCCATCTGGGCGCGCACAGCAAACAAGGCGTGCGCCATTCACGATGCCAATGTGAGCGGCGCAAGGATTTCCCTGTAGGCGGGAGAGGAGGGTGTCAGGCGACGGGTCGGGGGCGGCGCGTCAGCAGCCGGAGTCAGACAGCAGGAGTCACTTGATTTCTCTCAAAAGGTATCAAGAACTCGCGCTTCCATGCATCAAATTGTACATACAAGATACAAATTGATCTTTCTGCCACAAGCAGAGTGGGATTGAAGAAGCGTTAATCCACAACCGCTTCCAAAGCTTTTGATGTGGCAACCCAAACAGAGAAACGATTTTTGTCTGCAAATGCAGAAAGTATCAGGATTTTCCGAGGACTGCTCGTCAAAACAGCATGGGTTGGATCTTCGAGAAATGTAACTTCTCCAGAGTCAACCCCGTTTCCTGTATCGCTCAACGCGGTTCAGTGCATTTCGTAGGCGCGCCTGGCCAGCTCCTGCGCCAGGATCTTCGACGGATCGATCAGCATCGCGCTCTGGGCGGCCCTTGCCTGCGGAAGCGCCAGTGGGATTTCGGTGCAACCCATGACGACTGGCACCTGTCCATGGCGTGCGAGCAGTGGCACAAGCACCTCGCCAAAGCGACGGGAAGCAAAATCGATGTCACCGCGCTTCACGCCTTCGTAGATGCCTTGCATGAGCAGCGCCACGCCCTCTTCGTCGGGAACCAGCGGCGCGATGCCATAAGCGCGCAGCGTCTGGTCGTAGAGCCCCGTGCGATAGGTTCCCTCTGTCGCCAGCAGGATCGCCTTCTGCGCACCTTGCTGCTGCAGATGGCGCGCAGTTTCCTCGGCGATGTGCAGGATGGAGAGTTGCGGGAACAGCGCCTGCATCTGCCCATGCCAGACATGGGCGGTGTTGCAGGCCACGGCCACGCTGCGCACGCCGAGCGCGGCCAGACGGCCGACACCCTGCAACAGATGCGGTGCGGGGTCCTGCACATCGGCCCGCGACTGCTGGATGGCGATGGTCCGATCCGGGATCGGCATCTGCACCAGCCAGTGCTCGGGGAACGACTGGTCGCGCACCTCTTCACCGTGGCTTTGCAGATAGCTGGTGCAGGCCTCGACGAACAGGCGCACGAAGTCGGCGCCGGCAGCTGGTCCCATGCCGCCCAGGATTCCAACGGATTGCGGCGGGGCCAGCATGGAGAACACTCTTCGGGTTGCGGTGAAAAAAGGGACCGGATCAGTTCGCGGGCTTGTCGCTCAGCTCGACCAGATTCTTTTTCAAGTCGTCGCTCATGCCCATATTCAGCGGCGTGTTGGTCGGAGGAATTGGCTGCATGAACCACTTGTCGTAGAGCTTGGTGAACGCGCCCGACTTCATCATGCCGCCGATCACGCCGTCGACGAGCTTCTTGAACTCGGGATCGTTCTTGCGCACCATGCAGGCATAGGGCTCGACCTGCAGCGCATCGGCCACGACCTCATAGTCGCCGGGATTCTTGGCGTTGGCCATCAGGCCGAACAACAGTACATCGTCCATGCCGAACGCGACCGCGCGGTCCTGCTGCACTTGCAGGAAGCCATCAACATGGTCCTTGGGCATGATGATGTTGAGGTCCAGCCCCTTGTCAGCGCTGTACTTGCGCATCACCTGCAGGTTGGTGGTGCCGGAGGTGATCGCCACGGTCTTGCCCTTGAGGTCCGCGTAGTTCTTCACGCCCGAAGTCTTCTTCACCAGCAGACGGGTGCCGGTGTAGAAGTGGTTGATGGTGAAGTCCACTTCCTTGCCGCGCACCGAGTTGTTGGTAGTGGAGCCGCACTCCAGATCGACCGTGCCGTTGGACAATAGCGGAATGCGGTTCTGCGAGGTCACTGCCTGCCACTTCACCTCGAGATTCGGCTTGCCCACGGCCTTCTTGACCGCGTCGGCAATGGCCTCGGACATTTCCACCGTCATGCCCACGCGCTTGCCGGCATCGAGATAGCTGAAGGGCACCGACGACTCGCGATACGCGAGCGTGATGTAGCCGTTTTCTCGCACCTTGGCCAAGGTGTCCGCATGGGCCGTGACAAGACAGCCCATGCCCAGCGCCGCGCAAAGCAATGTGGAACGAAATTTCATGCCGACTCCCAATATCAAAAGTGTTGAAGTGATCGTCAGTTTATGGACTGACGCGCCGCTTGTGGGATGCAAATTGCACGCCAGTCCATGCCCTGTGTTTATGACCTCAAGGGTTATCACCAAGGCTGTGCGATGCATGCAGCCACTTGGTGCAATCCGCACCTTTTGTGGGCGACAAAGCTACGGGTAAACCACGCCGCCCATAACCTTGGTGCATACCCTATATGCAAATCGCCATGCGACGCGGAAAGGCGGTGGAACTACAGTCATCCCGTCATGAAAACAGAGCAATCCAAGCACATCTGCGTCGTCGGCGCGGGCATCGTCGGCCTCGCGAGCGCCTATGTTCTGCAACAGGCGGGACACCGCATCACCGTGGTGGACCGCGCCGCGCAGCCGGCGGCCGGCGCGAGCGGCGGCAACGGCGCGCAGCTGAGCTATTCGTACGTGCAGCCACTGGCCGATCCGGGCATCTGGAAGATGCTGCCCAAGCTGCTGCTCGAAAAGGATTCGCCGCTCACGTTCCGCCCGCAGATCGATCCACGGCAATGGTCCTGGGGACTGCAGTTTCTGGGGGCATGCAACGCGCAGACATCAGCACGGAGTACGCGCGAGCTTCTCACGTTGGCCGCTGCAAGCCGCAAGGCGTTCGAAGCCATGCAAGAGCGAGAAGCGCTGGAATGCGACTTTCACACCCCCGGCAAGCTGGTGCTCTTTGCCACGCAAGAGGGTCTGGATGGCGCTGCACAACAGGTGCAGCTGCAATCGACAATGGGCGGAGCGCTGCAGCGCATCGTCGATGCCGCTGAAGTGGCACGACTTGAACCGGCGCTGGCGGCCTACGCGCCGCGCATGGTTGGAGCCGTCCACACGCCCAGCGAAAGTGCCGTGGATTGCCGCAAGCTGTGCGAGCAACTCGCGCAGCGCCTGCAGGAGCGCGGCGTGCAGTTCCAGTACGGCACCGAGGTTCAGTCTTTTGACGTACAGGGGGGCCACATCGCCGCGCTGAACAGTTCACGCGGCAGGATCCCCGCCGATCATTTCGTGCTGGCCAGCGGTTGGCAAAGTGCAGAACAGGCACGCCAACTGGGGGCGAGCATTCCCGTCTATCCCCTCAAGGGCTACAGCATCACGCTGGATGCGGCCGCCACCCCGGATGCCGCACCGCAGATCAGCGTGACTGACACCACACGCAAGGTCGTTTTCGCACGCACCGGCGAGCGTCTGCGTGTCGCGGGCATGGTGGAAATCGTGGGACGCGACACGCGCCTGAATCTCGCACGCATCGAAAGCCTCAAACGCTCTACACGCGAAGTGTTTCCGCAGTTGCCCATCGACGGCGATATACGGCCATGGACAGGCATGCGCCCTGCCACCCCGGCGGGTCTACCGATCACCGGGCGACTAAAAGGAGCGCCACGCAACCTGTGGCTGCAGACAGGCCACGGCGCACTGGGCCTGACGCTGGCGTTTGGATCGGCCACGCATCTGGCCAAAATGCTGGAGTCCTGAGAAGAAAAACCCTCTGCGTCACTTCGGGACAAAGCCGAAGTTGACGAATGCGGTATTGGCCGTCACTGGCACCAGAATAAGCCAGACCTCGCCCTGATTGATGTTCCACGTTGCACTCGCAGCCATCCCCATGGATTCGTTGATGAACTTCTTGTCGGCTGGCGCTCCATAGCTGCGTTGAAAAGTCTCTGCGAGCTTGTCGAACGTCTTCATGCTCAATTCATTGCTGTGGTTCATCGACCCGGAAAAATTGACCCGATGAAATCTGTCGTTCAAAAAGAAAAACCGGGCATCAAAATCCTGCCCGCCAGCGGAGATGCGCTTCACCCAAAGCAATGACCGCGCCCCATTTTTGAGTTTGTCGTCGTCGCCGAGCTTGGCTTGCGGCACCGCCTTCAGCACCTCGTCCACCGTCAAGCCACGTGTGAGCGTTGTCCACAGTGGCGGTTGATCAGTGGCCGCTGAAACCAGCTTGCTCGAGCCGCTCGCAGCTGCGCATGGATGCTGCTGGAACTCGACTTTCCCCGCCACTTCACAGCGATAGACCTGCGCCTGCACGGCCAACGGCAGGGCCACGCCCAACATCAAGACAGTGCGCACCACGGCGCGTTGGGTACACAGGCTCTGGACGAAACGAAGCATGGTGGAGATGGATTGGGTGGTTGGTCATTGAATGTAACTCAATGTTCGTCCCATCCCCTCCTCACTCAACCAGTGCTCAACGTCACCTTGAGCGCCCGGCGCATTTCCTGCGTCATCGCCCGTGCGAGCACCGAGCCCGGCCTTTGCGCAAGATGCAGCGCGTTCACGCCGACGGTGATGTGCGGCAGCAGCGGCACGACATGTACCTTGGCAAGATCTGCAGCCGCTGCGGTGCAACCATCGACAATCGCCGCTCCAAGGCCGTATTCCGCCATCGACAGCGCCGCGTGATACGTCTGCACCGTGACCACCGGAGACAGCCCCACGCCATGCTCGCGGCAGGCCTGCTGAATGCGCACGCCGAGCGGATCCTTGCCGTCGAGCGCAACTAGCGGCACATTCGCCAGATCTGCCAGCTCCACCCCCTCGGGCCGCATACGGTTCGACGCCATCAGACCCTTGGGTACGACGCATTGCATGTCGACCTCGGCCAACGTCTCGTGCTCAAGCGCTGCCTGGCGCACCGAGCTGATTACGAAGCCCACATCGGCCTCCTGCAGCAGCAGGCCAGACACCACCTGCGGCGTATGCAGCGCCTGCACATGGACCTGCACCTCTGGATATTTCGCGCGAAAGCCCGCCACCGCGCGCGGCAGCACGTCGCGGCTGAGCGCGAACACCGTCAGCACGGTAAGCCGATCCGCCGCCTGCCCATGGCGCAGATTGGCGGCCAGGCGCTGAACTTCGTCGAGCTGCTCGAACAGTTTTTCGATATGCGGGAACAGCGCCAGCGCCTCGTTGGTGGGCGTGAGCCGTCCGCGCGCTCGCTGGAACAGCGCAAACCCGAGCTGCAGTTCGGCATGCTGCAGCGTGCGGCTGACGGCCGGCTGCGTCACGTTGATGAGGCGCGCGGCCGCGCTCACGCTGCCGGTCTGCATGATCGCGTTGAAGACCTCGATGTGCCGCAGTCGCATGGTTGTCAGTCCCGCGTTTCAGTCGTGCAAGCGATGTCACTCGTCCTGCGCAGCGCGCGCGAGACGTTCGCTTTTCCAGTACACATCGTCGCCACCGTCCACGCGGTTGAGCACACGGGCCAGCACGAACAGCAGATCGGACAGGCGGTTCAGATACTGGCGCGGCGCGGAGCGCATCTTCTCGCTGTCCTGCAGCGCCACGACGGCACGTTCCGCGCGGCGCGCCACGGTGCGGCAGACATGGGCCTGCGACGCGGCGCGCGTGCCTGCGGGCAGGATGAATTCCTGCAGGCGCGGCAGCTGCGCGTTGTAGAGCGCGAGCGCGTTGTCGAGCTGCAGCAGGCCATCGTCCTTGAGCAGCTCGTAACCAGGAATCGACAGCTCACCGCCGAGATTGAAGAGCTGGTGCTGCACATCGCCCAGCAGATCACGCACGTCGGCAGGCAGGTCTTCGCAGAGCAGCAGGCCGATGTGCGAATTGAGTTCGTCCACATCCCCCATGGCGTGCGGGCGGCCGCTGTTCTTCGAGACGCGGGTGTTGTCCCCCAGCCCTGTGGTGCCATCGTCGCCGGTGCGCGTCGCAATCTGTGTCAAACGGTTACCCATGGGATGTTTTCTCCTAGTTGTCTACGCAAGTTCTCCATTGTGCTTTACATCAAGGACCCAAATGAGGAGGCGAGCAACAGCGGGCAAAAGTGCTGGATCGAGCGCGGATGTTGCGGTGCAATAGAGCCCAGTTCAACAACCTTTTGGAGTCCCAGACCATGAATCAGTCGAAGCAACGCCGCATGCCGAACGCCTGGTTTGACGCCCGAAGTGTCATGCTTTTTGCAGCCCTCAGCGTCGGAGGCGCGGCGGTACAGGCTCAGAACGTTTCTGCGCAGACCACGCGCCCCGCACAGTCACGGGTGCAGCCTCAGGAAGTGGTCGGCGGCGGAACGTCCTCGACCAGCGCTACACGGCGCGCCTCCACGCCCTCCTCATCGCTCCAAACCGCGTCTCCCGCCGCGAGCACCAAGTCTTCGCAAGCACTGACAGAGCTCCAGCAGCAGCGCAAGGTGAACCGAGGTTCAGCCGCCAGCAAACAGCGCTCCGGCACCATACGGTGATCCAGCCACCCGCGCAGTGACGCGGGCCACCCCGTCCCCTCCGGCGGCAGAAGACAGGTAGAGTGGTTCGTTCTGTCGTCCGGATAAAAACCCGTTCGCGCTGTACTCCAGGGCTCGAACGGGTTTTTTGTCGTTTCTGACCATTCAACTGCGGATAGGGTTTTGGACCGCTAGCACGGGCGCTCTGAAAACTAAAATGCAAGACTCAGTCTTGTCAGTTTCCGGAGAACCCCATGAACGCCCCCACCGACGCCACCCACCTGCAGCCCACCGTGCAATTGCGCCCCGTGCCGCAGGCTTTTCTGGATGCGCTGGCGGCGCGTTTCGGTGACCGGTTCTCCGCATCGCAAGCGGTGCGCGAGCAGCATGGCCGCGATGAAGGTTCGCTGCAGGCGCCTCCTCCATCGGCCGTCGTGTTTGCCGAGAGCACGCAGGACGTGGCCGATGCGGTCAAGCTTGCCTCGCAATACGAAGTGCCGGTGATTCCCTACGGCGCGGGCTCGTCGCTCGAAGGCCATCTGCTTGCGATCCAGGGCGGCATCAGCATCGACGTGAGCCGCATGAACAAGATTCTGTCCATCGATGCCGATGACCTCACCGTCACCGTGCAGCCGGGCATCACGCGCAAGCAGCTCAACGATGCGATCAAGGACACGGGTCTGTTCTTTCCCATCGATCCGGGCGCGGACGCGAGCATCGGCGGCATGTCGTCGACCCGCGCGAGCGGCACCAACGCCGTGCGCTACGGCACCATGCGCGAGAACGTGCTCGCGCTTGAAGTGGTCACCGCCAGCGGCGAAGTGATCCGCACCGGCACGCGTGCCAAAAAAAGCGCTGCAGGCTACGACCTCACGCGCCTGCTCGTGGGCAGCGAAGGCACGCTGGGCATCTTCACCGAGATCTCGGTGCGCCTGTATCCGCTGCCCGAAGCGGTGAGCGCGGCAATCTGCTCGTTCCCGAGCATCGAGGCAGCCGTGCGCACCGTAATCCAGACCATCCAGCTCGGCGTACCGATCGCGCGCGTGGAACTTATCGATGTGAACTCCGTGCGCATGGTGAACGCGCACAGCAAGCTCACGCTGCGCGAGGAACCGATGCTGCTGATGGAATTCCACGGCTCGCCCGCCGGTGTGAAGGAGCAGGCAGAAACCGTGCAGGAGCTCGCCAGCGAATGGGGTGGACAGTCGTTCGAATGGGCGACCACGCCCGAAGAACGCACACGCCTGTGGACCGCACGCCACAATGCGTACTTCGCGGCCGTGCAGTCACGCCCCGGATGCCGCGCGATCAGCACCGACACCTGCGTGCCGATCAGCCGCCTGGCCGATGCGCTGCTCGACTCGGTGAAAGAAGCCGACGACAGCGGCATCCCCTATTTCCTCGTCGGCCACGTGGGCGACGGCAACTTCCACTTCGGCTATCTGATCGACCCCAACATCCCCGAAGAACGCGTGAAGGCCGAGGCGCTCAACCACCAGCTCGTCGCACGCACGATCGCGCTGGGCGGCACTTGCACCGGCGAGCACGGCATCGGCATCCACAAGATGGGCTTTCTGCTGGAGGAAACGGGCGCGGGCGCGGTGGACATGATGCGCTCCATCAAGCAAGCCCTGGACCCGAAGAACATCCTCAATCCCGGCAAAATCTTCGCAATGTGACCAGGGGCCTCATGCGGCCGCTGCGAGCCGCACAGCGGTGACCGCGAGAAAGGTGTTGAGCCGCCCGGCTGAGTCGGGCGCGCGATAGACGCCCATGGCGCTGAGCAGCTGCACGCCCAGCGCCGCGAGCTCCCACGCCATGCATTCCTCATCGAGCTTGAAGGCCTCGGGCACGATGAACAGGCGGCGGCCCGTGGTGCGCTCCAGCACCTTCAGCGCGGCCGATTTCTCGCGCAGCGCAGGCAATACGGACTCGTTGCTCCACGCCCATTTCCAGGTGCTGGAGTTACGCGCGTAGCTGCCGATGTCGATCACGTCGGCCTCGAACAGCTTGCGGTCGTCCTCATCGAACATCTCTATTTTTTCGTTCGCCTGATCGAAGAACCAGCGCGCAAAACTGCCGAAGCCATGCTCCGAGATCAGCGCGTCCTGCTTGCGACTCAGCTCCGCTACGGCGGAGTCGATGAAGGACTCGAACTCCGCAGCCGACATGCGGGAGAAAGCTTCATCGCTTTCGACTTCTTCGCTCTCGTTCTCATCATCGTTTTCCTGCGGAAACACATCCCGAATCCAGGACTCGCCTGGCGCTGCACGATCAGCGCACCAGCCCGGCGGCAGATCCGCAAGCCCGAAGAGCGAGGCGTCGCGCTCAAGCACGCAGCCCATGCAGACCAGTTTCACATCGGCCTGTTCGGTCGTTGTGCCGCACAGAAACTGCCACTCGCCATCGTGATCGTGGAACACCTCCAGTACCGGCAGCGATCCGTCCATCACATGCCGCGTGGTGAACGTGGCGGTGTTCACCGGCTCGTCAAACGGCCAGTCGGCTTCGTCGAAGGAATGGGTGTGTGCGTTGGACATGGGTTCTCATGTGGCTCTCGGTGGCGGCGAGACAGCGCACATCATGCCGCATGCGCTCTTGACCAGGTGGTATTTTTCATTCGTGCTGCGAGAGCACAAGCGCTGTTCCGCGCGATGCCCTAGTGCCGCGCGCCGTCGATCCCCATCATGCAGGTGCCTGCTTACTTCACGGCAGAAGGCCACCGCTCATGACGCATTTTTCTCTCGATGACACGCACGCCCCCGCATGGACTGCAAGCTGGGCCGCCAGCCCCCAGCCAGTCTGGAACGACGATTTTTTGTTCCCGACCAATCTCCCCAGCCGCCTGCACCTGCAGACGGTGCGCCAGCTCGCGCGCATCAGCCTCGGCGGCAGGCGGCTGCGCATCGTGCTCTCGAACGTGCATGGCAACGCGCCGGTACACATCGGCCGCGCCACGGTGGCGCAGCAATCAGGCACCAACATGCATGCAGTGACCTTCGGCGGTGAATCCGCGGCGACCATGCTGCCCGGCGCATCGCTTGTCAGCGACCCTGTGGATCTCGCTACCGAATCGCTGTCGCGGCTCGCCATCAGCCTCTTTCTGCCCGAACCCACACCCCTCACGACCTTTCATTGGGATGGCCGCCAGACGACCTGGATCGTCAGCGGCGACCAGACAGAAGCCACCACGCTCGACATGGCTGCGCTATCGATGAGCACCACGGCAAGACCGCTGCTCGCGGGCATTCATGTTGAGCGAACGGGCGCATCGGGCAACGTGGCGGTGATCGGCGACTCGATCACCGATGGCGCAACCGCCAGCCTCGATCAGGACACGCGCTGGCCGGATGTTCTGGCGATGCGGCTCGCACCGCATGACGTCGCGGTAATCAATGCAGGCATCTCGGGCGCACGGCTGCTATCGGACGGCATGGGCGTCAACGCGCTCGCGCGACTGGAGCGCGACGTGCTCGCTCAGCCCAGCGTCGAGGCCGCCATCGTGGCGCTCGGCATCAACGACATCGCATGGCCCGGCACCGCGTTTGCGCGCGATGCGTCACCCCCCTCGCTGGCAGCGCTCACGGCGGGATATCGACAACTGATTGCACAGCTGCGCGCTCGTAGTTTGCGTGTGATCGGCAGCACGCTGGCACCGTTCGAAGGCGCCTTACCGGGCACACCGCTGGATGACTATTTTCAGCCCGAGAAAGACGCGCTGCGCCAGCAGCTCAACGACTGGATGCGGCGCAGCGGCGCGTTCGACGCGCTCATTGATTTCGACGCCGTTCTACGCGATCCCACGCATCCATCGCGCCTCGCGCCCACCTTCGACAGCGGTGACCATCTGCACCCGGGCGACGCGGGCCTGCGTGCGATGGCCGATGCCGTGGATCTGCATGCGCTGCTGCCCCGGCTGCGCACTGTCAATCCACCGTCGCGCCCGATGCCTTGACCACAGGCGCCCAGCCCGTCACCTCGTTCTTGATGAACTGGCTGTACTGCTGCGGCGTGTTGTGCTCCGCCACAGCGCCGAGCTTGAGGTAGGCTTCCTTCACCTCGGGCTTGTCGAACGCGGCGTTCACCGCCTTGTTGATCTTCTCGATCACTTCTTTGGGCGTACCCTTGGGCGCGATCAGGCCAAACCATGAGCTCACGTCGAACGGCGTAACACCGCTTTCCTCCATAGTCGGAATATCGGGCGCGGAGGGTGATCGGGTCTTGGTCGTCACCGCGAGCGCGCGCAGCTTTCCGCCCTGCACCTGCGGCCAAGCCGAGGGCATGTTGTCGAACATGAAATGCACCTGCCCGCCGATGAGATCGGTGAGCGCCGGTGCGCTGCCCTTGTAGGGCACATGCTGCGTCTTGAGGCCCGTGCGCACCTTGAACATCTCGCCCGCCATGTGGATCGACGTGCCGCTGCCGGACGACGCATAGGCGGCCTTGTCGCCGTTGGCGCGCGCCCATTCGATGAGCTCCTTCACGTTTTTGGCGGGCACGTTGTTGTTGACCACCAGAATATTGGGCACCTTGGCGCCGAGCACCACCGCATCGAAGTCGCGGTTCAGGTCGAACTTGGCTTTGGGATACAGCGTCTGGTTGATGGCGCTGGTGACCGCCACGCACAACAGCGTGTAGCCATCGGCGGGCGCGGCCATCACCTGCTCGGTGGCGATGTTGCTGCCGCCGCCGGGCTTGTTTTCCACCACAAAGGATTGGCCCAGCGCCTGCGTGAGTTCCTTGGCCAGAATGCGCGCGACCACGTCGGTGGTGCCGCCGGCCGAGAACCCCACGATGATGCGCACCGGCTTGGCTGGATAGTCCGCAGCCGCCTGCGCGGCGGTGCCCAGCCCCATAGTGGCCAAAAGGCCGCCCGCAGCGATGACCGCTGCGGCGCGACGGCGACTCGGCCCCCGATAACTCGAATGCATTGCGTGTCTCCTTGCCTGTGTTGTGAGCCGCCCGTCGCGAGACGAGGCGTGCAGGCCACTATAGGGGGAGACTTCGCGATTTCGATTTCGGGTTTGCCCCTGCGAGTAAAGCCTAGAGGACTTACTTCGCCTTGCCGGACGAGATGTCCTGGATCATGCGCGCAGTCAGATAGAGGCGCGGAACAATGGTGTTGATCTGCACGTATTCGGCACTGTTCGAATGCGCGCCATAGCCCGACAGGCCAAAGCCCTCGATCACGCCGCCCTTGGCCTTGAGCGCCGCGAACGCCGCATCGGTGCCACCGCCGGTGGCCTTGTCCATGACCTTCATCGGCAACTGCAGCTCCTTGTCGTAAATGCCCTGAGCGTGCTTGGCAAAGGCGCGGCCCGCGTCATTGGCCTCGAGCGGCGGACGGCGCACTTCGAACTTGAGATCGACCTTGGAATCGGGCAGCAGCTTGTTCTTGACCTTCTCGTTCATCGCCTGTTCGAGCGCGGTGAAATCGGCCACCTTGAGTGCACGCGCATCGGCCTGGGCCGTCGCTTCGGCGGGCACGACGTTGCGGTTGGAACCCGATTTGGACACGGTCCAATTGAGCTTCAAACTCTCTTCAGGCTTGGACGACAGATCCTTCATCTGCAGCACCTGATGTGACAGCTCGTAGAGCGCGTTCACGCCGTCCTCGGGCTTGGCGCCCGCGTGCGAGGCCTTGCCGGTGACCTTGAGATAGGCCGCGCCGATGCCGCTGGTTGCAAGGCGCAGGCTGCCGTCGGTGCCGCCACCTTCGAACGAGAACACCGCATCCTGCTCCGCGCCCAGGCGCACGATGGTGCTGCGCGCAGCAGGCGAGCTGATTTCCTCATCGCTGTTCATCAGCACGGTGAGCGTGCCGTAGTCGTCGTAGCCCAGCTTCTTAATCAGATCGATCGCATGGATGATCAGCGCCACACCCTGCTTGTCGTCAGCGATGCCGAGGCCGTAGGCCTTGTCGCCATCGACGCGGAACGGTTGCTCCTTGAGCATGCCCTTGAGGTAGACGGTGTCCATGTGCGCGATCATCATGATGCGGCTTGTGCCCTTGCCCTTGAACTCGGCATGCACCATCGGACCGATCTGCTCGGGCGTGTCGTCCAAGCGGTAGACATCGGTGGCGGCCAGAACTTCGACCTTTCCACCGAGCGCGCGCAGCTTGCCCGCCACATACTCAGCGATCTGCTTCGTACCCTCGATGTCCTTGCTACCGGATTCGATGTGCACCAGGTCCTTGAGCGTGTCGAGATAAGGCTGCTGCTGCTTCTGCGCCAGCTCGTGGATGTCGGCCTGCGGTGCGGCCTGCGCGGCGAATGCGGCGACGGCGATGGAGAGCGCAGTGAGTGACTGGCGGGCGAAGAATTTGGAGCGGTGGCTCATGTTCTGTGTCTCCTTGAACACTTGGGTTTGTCGTAGAAGTGGTTATTCACTGTGATGAACGCATCGCACCATAGCAGCAAAAAACGTGCGCAAACCCATGTTCCACAGAGGTGCATGTGTCTGGCGCAGCAAGCCCATGTTCAAACGACAGCACGCATTCAATGCGGATTGGGAGCCGCCTTGAAAGGCAAAGGACCCCGACTTTTCAGCGGAGCCCTTTGCGCCAGGCGATGAAGAATCAAGCGGCGACCGGGCGCACAGCACGAGCGGCGACACCCGCACCCACAAAGCCAGCAGACACCACGCCGAGCACCAACGCCGACGCCGAGCCGAAGAAGATGCCGGAGTTCATGTTGGCGTCGAGCATCGCGCCGAACACGGGAGCGGCGAGGCAGAAGCCGAGGTCCAGCCCCGAATACACCGTGCCGTAAACGCGGCCGGTTGCGCCAGGTGGCGCAGCGCGCTTGATCAGCATGTCGCGCGAAGGACCGGCCACGCCGATGCCCAGGCCCGCGAGCGCCGTGACCACGAGGGCCAGCATGCCGGGCAGCACGCCCAGGCCGACCAAGGCCAGCAACGCGGCCGAGGCGATCAGGCACATCGAGATCACCTTTTCCAGACGCTCCACGCGCGAGACAAGGAAGCCGCCGATCACCATGCCGATAGCGCCGCAGAGCATGTAGCCGGTGACCACCATCGCGGTGACGGACAGCGGTGTACCGTAGATGCGATGCAGCGCGGGGCTGGCGAAGCTCTGGATCGCGGCGAGCGAGCAGGTGCTCCAAAAGAAGAACGAGAAGCACAGCCACACCGAAGGCAGCTTGAGGAAGGCCATCGGGTGCTCAGGCTTGGCGGTGACCGCTGCGGTGCCCTTGGCTGCGCCCTGCGTCCATGAGCCCTTGCGGTCGTCGAGCGCGTCGCGGTTCCAGACCATGATAGCGAGGATCAGCAGCGCCATGCCCGAACCGCAGAGGCAGGCGATGCGCCACGAGCCAGTAGCGGTGGCGATGCCCGCCATGAAGACCGGAGCCGTCGCCCAGCCCAGGTTGCCCGAGATGCCGTGCACCGAGAAGCCGTGGCCCAGGCGTGCCGGAGAGACGCGTTTGTTGAGGATGGTGAAATCGACCGGATGGAACGGTGCATTGCCCAACCCGGCAACGCAGGCGGCGGCGATCAGCGCCGAGTAGCCGCTGGCCGTGCCCGCGAGCACACCGGCGGTCGCAAAACAGGCCAGCGCGAAGAACAGAATGGGGCGTGCGCCCACGCGGTCCACGACGAAGCCCGAGAGCGCCTGGCCGACGCCCGAGATGACGTAGAACATCGACACCAGCAGCGCGAGCTCGGAGTAGCTATAGCCGAATTCCGTGATCAGAAACGGGAACAGCGGCGGCAGCAGCATGTGGAAGAAATGCGAGGAGCCATGCGCGAGGCCAATCAGGCCGATGGTGCGTGCATCCTGTCGGAGCGTAGCCGGGGACGCGGAAGGTGGAGAAGCTGCTGTGGTCATGTGCCGAATGGTAGGGGCAATGGGCCGCGTCCGATATACGATAGTCTGCCAACTTCTATTGCAAACATGCCAAGCGGATCGCCAGTCCCTCAAACGCTCCCGGACGCTGTCGCGAGCAGCGGCGGCAGCCATCGCGCGACGCGCGAGCTCTCGTATGTGGAATCGCTCACGCCAGATCTGTTCATGCCCACGGGCCAACGGCCGGTGCGCGTGAAGTTCCGCCAGCTGCGCGCGGACACGCAGATCAAGCCGCACCATCACCCGTGGGCGCAGGTGGCGATTTCAACCTCCGGCGTGATCCGACTCGGCGTGCCTACCGGCACCTACATCGTGCCGCCGTCGCGCGCGCTGTGGATTCCGCCGGGTGTGGAGCATGCGGTGACGATGGTGGAGGACGCCGATCTGCGCACGCTGTACTTTCATCAACCTGCAGGCCGCTGCGGCCCCGGCGTGGCGCGGCAAGACGAAGATGCCTGGCGGCAGTGCCGCGTGCTGGAGGTTTCCGACCTGCTGCGCGCGCTAGTGCGCGAAATGCCCACCGTGCCGAATGACGGCCCCGCACTCCCCCCTGAGGAGCTGAGCCGCGAGCGGCATCTGAGCGCGCTGATCCTGGACGAGATGCGGCGCGCGAACCCCGTGCGCCTTGGCGTCGATCTGCCACATGACAAGCGGCTTCGCAATCTCTGCGAGGCGGTGATCGCCGATCCCACGCGCCACGAGACGCTGGAGCAGTGGTCGCGCGACACGGGCGCCAGCCCACGCACCGTCGCCCGGCTGTTTCGTGATGAGCTGGGCAGCACGTTCACCCAATGGCGTCAGCAGGTCGTGCTGGCCAAGGCCGTGTCGATGGCCGCCTCGCGCATGCCGGTGGCGAGCATCGCCGCCGAACTGGGCTACAGCCCCAGCGCGTTCAGCGCGATGGTGCGCAAGTCGGTCGGCCAGTCACCGGGGCGCTTCTTCGGATCGCAATAGAGGCCCGCACAGGCCTTGCTACAGCGTGCGCGCCAGTGCTTCGAGCTGGTCTGCGCAGATGCCCCAGCCGGTGTGAAAGCCCATGTCCTCGTGCGTCTTGCGATCCTGCTCGTTCCAGTGGCGGGCGATGGCGGTGTAGCGCGTCTGATCGCCCAATGGATCAAAGCTCACGATGGCGGTCATGAAAGGCTTGTCTGACGGAATCCAGCCCGCGCGGTAGGCATCGGTGAACACCAGTCGCCGGTTGGGAACGACCTCGAGATACACGCCGTCGTTGGGCATGTCTTTGCCTTCAGGGCTGCGCATCACGACGAGGCAACGGCCACCGGGACGCAGATCCACTTCGACGCGCGCCACGCTCCATGGCGCAGGCACGAACCATTGGACGAGCAGCGCGGGCTCGGTCCAGCAGCGGTATAGCTTGTCCGCAGGTGCCTCTAGCAAACGCGTGAGCACGAGATCGTTGATGTGCGAAGGCTGGGCGGACGCATCGCCGCCGTCCGTGGAGGTGGGATCAAACATGGCTGTGTCTCCTGTGGCAGAACCGGACGCCCGCCCGCGCCTTCATCTCACGTCTTCCAACTTCTTCTCAAGTCATCGAGTGCAGGCCAAAGCAGTTGCCTTCAGTATCGAGCATCAGCGCGCAAAAGCCATAGGGGCCTATCGAAAATTTTGGCTTGTGGATCTTCCCGCCGGCAGCCTCCACGCGTGACTGCTCGACCGCGCAGTCATCGCAAGCGAAGTACACCAGCGTGCCAACACCACCGCCGCCGGACGGCACGCCGTCCATCTTGACGAGCATGCCACCCGCGCCCGGGCTGTGCGGGTCACCCGCAAACGAGACCATCTCGAAACCCGAGGCATCGCCCTCAGGGGCCTGCATGGGCGCCAGTGTTTTCTGCAACACGGTCTCGTAGAACTTGCGCGCGCGAGCCATGTCCTGCACGTAGATTTCAAACCAGACGACGGGATTGGAGTTTGCCGACATGATGTGCTCCTTCAAGCTTGCACGAACACGTTGAGCATCCAAGGCGTGCCGAAGCGATCCGTGACCATACCGAAGCCGGGTGACCAAAAGGTCTTGTCGAACGGCATTGCCACCTTGCCACCTTGCGCGAACGCATCGAAGATGCGACGCCCTTCATCCACGGTGTCCACACGGATCGAGATGTACATGCCATGTGGCGCTTGGTAGACCATGCCACCACACGCCTCGGGCATCACGTCAGAGCCCATGAGTTCCTGATCGCCGAACTGCACGAAGGTGTGCATCACGCCGTTCTTCGCGCTTTCGGGCACGGGGGGCATGTCGGGCGATGGAGGCATGTCGCCAAAGCGCATGACGGGGCCCTGTTTGCCGTTGAGAACCTCGGCGTAGAAAGCCATGGCTTGCGCGCAGTTGCCGTTGAAATTCAGGTAAGGAATGAATTGCATGGAAATCTCCTTGGGAAGAGCCACGGATGATTGCGTGGCTTGATTAACGAAATGTGAATCAGAAAATCAGACGACCAGAATCGGCTGGAAGCCGCCGTAGATCAGCCGCTTGCCGTCGAATGGCATGTCCTTGGGCATGGCCGGGTCGTCCATCACCGCCTTCATGCCCTGGTCACGCACCGTCTTGTCAGGCCAGACGACCCACGAGAACACCACGATCTCGTCCTGCTCCAGCTTCACCGCCATGGGCATGGAGGTGAGCTTGCCGTCGGGCACATCGTCGGCCCAGCACTCAACCACCGAGAGCGCTCCGTGCTTCTTGAACAGTTCCGCAGCTGTCGTAGCGACCGCGAGATAGCGTTCCCGGTCCTGCGCCTTCACCGGACACAGAAAGCCGTCAACGTAGTTCTGACGATTCATGACTCTGACTCCTTGAGAGAAAGGGATTTGAATAATCCATCAATGTGGACAACGTTCACTTATTTTGTCAATTAAAATGGACGCTGTCCACATTTGATTTGTTTGGCTTGGTAAGGGCTTGTCAGAAGCGCTCCAGCCGACTCGCCTCCAGCATGTCAGCTCCACCCACAGATGTCTCGGCCCGAAACTCCTACCACCATGGCGACCTGCGCATGGCCTTGGTGGAAGCAGGGGTGAGGCTCGCGCGCGAGGGAGGGCCGCCGGCCATCGTGCTGCGCGAGGCCACGCGGCGCGCAGGCGTGGCGCCGAATGCGGCTTACCGGCATTTCGCGAACCGGGAAGCGCTGTTCGAGGCAGTGCGCATGCAGGTGCTGCAGACGATGGCTCAAACCATCGAAACGCCACTGGCGTCAGCGAGACACATCGACGACGCAGCCCTGCGTGCACGCGCCATGCTGACGGCCGTGGGACGTGGCTATCTCGAATTCGCGCAGGCCGAGACAGGCTGGTTCCGCACCGCATTTGCCGTCAGCGATCTGGAACGGGATGCGCTCGCCGCCCAGAAACAGGATCTGCAAACGCACACGTCCGGCGGTGATCCGTTCGAGCAACTTGGCGAAGCGCTCGATGCGATGGTCGATGCGCATGTCCTGCCCGCTGCGCATCGCGCACAGGCCGAGTATCTGGCATGGTCCGCCGTGCACGGCATGGCCACGCTGATGATCGACGGGCCGCTGCGCCAGAGCACGCCCGAGCAGCGCATGGCGCTGACCGAACGGCTGCTGCTGATGGTCGAAAAAGGGCTTTGAGCGCCGCGCGTCACTGCGCCAAATGAACGGCTAGGATGGAGCCAACCAGTTCATCCTCTGCTGTCACCATGTCCAACGAATCCGAACGCTTTCACACCTACATTCCACGCGATGGCCACGGTTTGCCGCATGATCCGTTCAACGCCATCATCGGACCGCGTCCCATCGGCTGGATCTCCACGCAAAGCGCGGCGGGCGTGCTCAATCTTGCTCCCTACAGCTTCTTCAACGCCTTCAACTACACGCCGCCGATCATCGGTTTCTCCAGTCTCGGCAAGAAGGACACGCTGACCAACATTGAAGCGACGGGCGAGTTCGTATGGAACCTTGCCACGCAGCCGTTGGCCGAGGCCATGAACCAGAGCTGCGCGGCGGTGCCCCCGGAGGTGAACGAGTTCGCACTCTCGGGGCTCACACCGCTGGCGTCGCTGATCGTGAAGCCCCCGCGCGTGGCCGAGAGCCCCGTGACCATGGAATGCAAGTGCACGCAGATCGTGCAGCTCAAGGGCATCGACGGCGTGGCCGCACCGAGCTGGCTGGTGCTGGGCGAAGTGGTGACCGTGCACATTGAGCAGCGTCTGCTCAAGGATGGCATCTACGACACGGCGGCGGGCGAGCCCATACTGCGTGGCGGTGGTCCTGCGGACTATTTCAAGATTGAGGAAGCCCAGCGCTTTCGCATGTTCCGACCGCGCTGAACATCACGCGGCGCGCACACGAATGCACGCGTCAAAGCTGCGTGGAGAGGCATGCATCTTCGCGAACCAGCGTGCGCATCTGTGAGGTTTCCGCCAAGTGCTCGATATTCCACCCACGGGCAAGCAGCACGCGGCGAGTATTGAGATCATCCATGAGGCGTTCGTCATACACCTCTGTGCCGAGGTAGGTGAGCGTCTTGTCATGCAGATGCACATAGCCCTGCTCATAGTCGCGCGCGAGGCGATCCCAGAGCGCATGAGCCCCGTCCGACTGGCGCGCGCCCGTCATCAGGCACTGGCCGCCCTCGAGCGCCCAACGGTACACGGCCGTCGCCAGCCCTGTGCGCTGGTATTCTGGCGCGAACTTGGAGTGCGGCGCGCGCAGCACACGGTCGGCACGCTTGTTGATCTCGATGAGTCTGTTGAAGACCGTATAGCCCGCGAGCCGCTGTGCCAGCGTGTCTTCGATATAGACATAACGCTCGCCATCGGCTTCGCGAAAGTGCACGGTGAAGCGGGAGTCCTGGAGCAGCGGCAAATGCGCTATGCCGTGCATGGAGTCGCCGGGAGTGTGAAGCCGGTCGTGCAGCGACTGCAGCTCGTTTTCGATGGCCTCGGTGCCGGTATGCACGTCGATGCGCAACTCTGCGGGTCCGGGCCCAGCCAGTGGCGTGGGGGTCCGCTGGGTCCTCGCGGCCTCGGTCAGGCGGGCGACGGACACAGAAAGAAAGGAAAAGAAAAAGGATCCGGAGGCGTCAGGTTGGCTGCAGGCAGACGCAGGCAACCACGACGCCCAGAACGGGGGCAGTGACAGATGCATGAGACAGGAGCTCCGTTGAAACGACGGGCATCCTAGGCCAGATCGCCAACTATGTCGCCTATGTCGCACGGTTCAGGTGCGACAAGACGGCAGCGACTTGAACGCTTTGCTCAAAGGTGCATACCCCGGGATCTGGCACACAAAAAAGCGGCCTCGCGGCCGCTTTGGATCACCTGCAAGATGACTGGAAAGATGCGTCGGTCAGCGTGAAAGCGCGTCCACTGTCGCCTTGTCCAGACGGCCACTCTGGCTCAGACCCTGATCCTTTTGATAGGCGCGGATCGCGTTCATGGTCTTGGCGCCCATTGAACCATCGGGCACGACGTTGTAGCCCATCTCCTGCAGACGCGCCTGCGCCTCGCGCGTGGACATGCTGGCACCGGCACGTGTCTGCGATGGCGCTGCTGCGCCATCCACGCCCAAGCGGCCACCACCACCTAGGCCCTGCCCCTGCACCGACTGAGCACGGTAGCTGCGCAGGGCCACGACCATCTGGTTGTAGGCGTCCATGAACGCGGCCGTGATGACCTTGCCCTGAGCGGTGTTCTGGTATCCACCCAGACCACCCGCTGCCGATCCACCAAAAATTCCGCCAAAGCCCGCAAAATCGCTTTTGGAGGCACTTCCTTCAGAGGCCGAGACCTGCACGCCGGAGCGGTTGTCCACCAGCGTCAGCATGGCGCTGGCTTCGCGGGTCTTCAAGCTGCCGCCGATGGCCGCCACGGCCGCGCCGCGACCACCACCGATCAGACCGCCCAATGCCCCGCCGATGCCGCCTGCGTCACTGTTGGAGAAAATAATTTCGGGCGACATGGCGTAGTCGGATGCCACCATCTGGCCCTTGCCGAAATTGCTGCCACCGCGCATTTCACCCGAGCCCATGATCTGACGCTCACGGTCCATGGCACGCATGCCTGCGGCGCTGCGCTCGACGACGATGAAGCAGTTGGATTGCTGCACCAGCAAGCGCAGAAGATTGGCGGTGGGTGGAAGGCGGTATTCGTTGCGCAGGATGGTGTACCAGCCAGCATCCTGATTCTCGACCAGCGAGACCGTGCCAAGCGGCGCTTGACAGCGCTCTAGTTGGCTGCTCGCGTTGGCCGTGCTGGAGCCGCCTGCAGCACCCGTCGCCACTGTCTTGGACTCCGAGCTGCCCATCTTCATGTCGGTGGTTTCGCAACCGGTAAGAACGACTGCAGCACATGCGGCTGCGACCAAGGTCATGTGAGTTTTGCGCATCACGGACTCCCCTTCCATACGCTTGATTAAAGTGCGCTTGAACGGGGAGATTTGTTCCCGCTCAAAAATGACGGGAAATAATAGCGCTCAGACTCTTTTGATGGACAGTGTTTGCAATTTGTTTCTAGTAGAAACTTCTTGATTCAATTGGATTGATTACCGCGCAGCCGTTCGATCAGCCCATTGAGTGATTCCAGCGAGCCAAATTGAATGGCCAGTTCCCCCATTTCCTCAACCCGGCCATGGCGCTTGACGCGCTTCTTCACCCGCACCTCCACCTCGGCGGTAAGCAGGTCGGAGAGCTCTTCCTCGACTCGTTTCAGGTCACGGGTCTTCTCTTTCTTGGGCTTCTGGGGCTGCAGATTGAATTCCGCACCCAGCTTCTTAACCAGCGCCTCGGCCTCGCGCACCGACAGCTTCTTGGCCGCGATCTGGTTGCCTGCGGTGATCTGCGCGGCACGGTCGAGCGACAGCAGCGCACGGGCATGGCCCATGTCGATGTCGCCCGCCATGAGCATGGTTTGCACGGGTTCGGCCAGATTCAGCAGGCGCAACAGGTTGGAAGCCGCACTGCGTGAGCGGCCCACGGCCTGCGCAGCCTGCTCGTGCGTGAGGCCGAATTCGCGGATCAGGCGCTGCAGACCCTGCGCTTCTTCAAGCGGATTCAGGTCTTCGCGCTGGATGTTCTCGATCAGCGCCATCGCGGCGGCGGCCTCGTTGGGCACGTCGCGCACCAGCACCGGTACCTCGGTCAGACCGGCCAGCTTGGAGGCTCGAAAACGCCGTTCGCCCGCGATGATTTCGTACTTGCCAGCGTTCTCCCCATCCGCCAGCTTGCGCACCAGGATGGGCTGCATGATGCCCTGCTGCTTGATGCTCTCGGCCAACTCGTAGAGCGCGCCCTCGTCCATGCGCGTGCGCGGCTGGTACATGCCGGGCACCATCTCGGTCAACGCGAGCTTGCCTACGCCCTGTCCTTCGGCTGGCATGCCGTCCTTGATGGAGATCGCCATCGGGGCCTTGTCCGCCACCTTGGGGCCCAGCAATGCCTCAAGTCCGCGGCCGAGGCCCTTGGGTTTCTTCGTGACCATGTCGTTCAGTCCTTCTTTGTCTTGTTCTGCACCAGCGAATCCAGCAGCGCATGCCCTTCGGGCCAGTCGCCCAGACCCGATGCGGCATTGATATGTCCACAGGCTCCCGCGTCCACGAAGCGCGAGCCCCAGGCCTCGGCCAGCGCGGCTGCGCGCTCGAGGCTGCAATACGGGTCGTCCTGACTGCCCACGAGAATGCTCGGAAACGGCAGGGCCCGCTGCGAGATCGGACACCAGCCACGCAGCGGGCCCGCCAGTTCGGGGCGTTCCACATCGCCCGGAGCGACCAACAGAGCCGCCTGCACCTTGCCCACGTTGCGTGAATGCGCGGCCCACCAGGCCGTCAGAATGCAGCCCAGGCTGTGCGCCAGGAGCACGACGGGCCCTTCGGCATCCACCACGGTCTCTTCCAGCCGCGCGCTCCAGTCGCCACGCAGTGGATGCATCCAGTCATGCTGCTCCACGCGCTGGTAGCCGTACAGACGTTCCCAGCGGCTTTGCCAGTGCTCATCGCCCGAGCCTTGCCAGCCCGGCAGGATCAACATATTGCTTGCGTTCATGAGTGGTGCTACCCGGCTCACATCTTCTTGATGCGTTTGACCATTTCCTTCGCGAACTCGACGAAGGCCACACTGCCCTTGGCGTTCGCATCGAATACCACGCCCGGCAAACCATAACTGGGGGCCTCGGCGAGTCTCACATTGCGCGGAATGACGGTGTCGAACACCTTGTCGCCGAAGTGGTCCTTGAGTTGTTCGCTGACCTGGCTTTGCAGCGTGATGCGTGGGTCGTACATCACGCGCAGCAGGCCGATGACCTGCAGGTCGGGATTCAGATTGGCATGCACCTGCTTGATGGTGTTCACAAGATCGGTCAGACCTTCGAGCGCGAAGTACTCGCACTGCATGGGCACGACCACGCCGTTGGCGCTGCACAGACCGTTCAGCGTGAGCATCGACAGGCTCGGAGGGCAGTCGATCAACACGAAGTCATAGTCCTTGTCGACCGCTCCCAACGCCGCCTTCAGACGTTTTTCGCGCTGGGCCAGCGTCACCAACTCCACCTCGGCGCCCGCCAATTCCCGGTTGGCTCCGAGCACGTGGTAGCCGCACTCCTCAGCCCGCACAGCAGCTTCCTTGATCGACGCCGACTCGAGCAGCACATCGTAGACACTGAGTTCCAGCGCGCGCTTGTCCACACCCGATCCCATGGTGGCATTACCCTGTGGATCGAGGTCCACCAACAATACGCGCTGACCGATCTTGGCCAGGCCCGCAGCAAGGTTCACGGTGGTGGTGGTTTTGCCAACTCCACCCTTCTGATTGGCAATGCAGAAAATCTTGGCCATGCGATCTTTTCGAGGTGTTCGGTGTTATTTGGAAATGGCCAGCTTGACGCCGAAGCCAATGAGGAAAATGCCCGCAGTCTTTTCGAGAAAGGACACGATGCGCGGACTGGCACGCATGTGTTCCGCCAGGAAATGCGTGAGCACGATCATGATCGTGGCATAGATCAGCGTCAGCGTGGCGACCGTCGCGGCCATAGCGGCGAATGTGGTCAGCCCCTGATGCGTCTTCGGATTCACGAACAGCGGAAAAAACGCCATGTAGAACACGATGGCCTTGGGATTGAACAAGGTGATGATGGCACCCTGCTTGAAGTAGTGACGAGACTGGATGTTGATTACCGGCGCATCGCCCGGCTTGGCCCGCAGCATGCGCCAGCCCATCCAGGCCAGATACGCGGCGCCCAGCCACTGCACCGCATGAAAGGCCGCCGGATAGGCCGTCATCAGCCCCGCCACGCCGCCGACCGCCGCCCACATCAGCGCCTGGTCTGCGCAGATCACGCCAAAGGTGGAGGCGAACCCGCCACGCACTCCCCCCTTGCTGGTCGAGGTGATCAGCGCCAGATTCCCGGGGCCGGGAATGCACAGAAACAGGATGATCGCGGCGACGAACGCGCCGTAGTCAGCAATTCCAAACATGGGATGACCTACGTGCGGGAAGATGTTGATGACGTTAGTTTAAGGCACCGGCTTCATCCAGACGATGCAACGATCTGCATCAAGCGCGGGGACCTGTAGTTGTTCCACGTGAAACACTTCCACATCCGCCCCGAGCGAGGCGATTTCATCATGAGGGTGCTTACCCTTCATCGCGAACCAGATGGCGTGGTCGGCCAGCGTGGCACGCGACCAGGTCGTGAAATCGATCAGCGAAGCGAAAGCCCGGCAGCTCACGACATCGTACTTGTCGGTCAGCGTTTCGACCCGTGCATGGATGCCATGCAGGTTGGACAACTTGAGCGTAGCCGCCGCCTGGTTGATGAAGGCCGCCTTCTTGGCCACCGTGTCCACACAACTCACATCAAGCTGCGGGCAGCAGATGGCGAACACCACGCCCGGTAGTCCACCGCCCGAACCCACATCGAGCAGCTTTTCACGCTGCCCCTGCGGCATGCCCGCGAAGTGCTTCTGCAACGGCCTGACCGCAGCGAGGCTGTCCAGCAGATGGTGCGTGAGCATCTCCTGTGGATCGCGCACCGAGGTCAGGTTGTAGACCTTGTTCCACTTCTGCAGCACGGAAAGAAACTCCATCAGCTGCAAGAACTGCTGTTCACTCAGCTCAAGACCGAGGGTTTGCGCGCCATCACGCAGTTGATTCAACATTGCCTCGCTCATGCTGTAGTTTCCACAGGTTGGCCAGAGAGATTGCTGAACTCCTTGAAGCCGCCCCTCTTCAGATGCACCATCAGCAGCGAAATCGCTGCCGGAGTCACACCCGACATGCGAGAGGCCTGGCCCAGTGTTTCGGGTCGATGCTTCTGCAGCGTCTGGCGCACCTCGAACGACAGCGCTGCCACCTGCATGTAGTCCAGCTCTTCGGGCAGGCGCAGCTTCTCGAAATGTGCGGCGCGTTCGACCTCATCCTTCTGACGGTCGATGTAACCTGAATATTTGGCTGCAATCTCCACCTGCTCGATAACGGAGTCGCTGAGCTCGCCCAGCGTTTCACGTGAAACATCGGGGCTCACATACTTGCCACCATCCATGTTCGTGAGATCAACATAGCCTACGTTCGGGCGACGCAGCAGATCGAACAGGTTGTACTCGTGGTCGATGGCCTTACCCAAAACCCGCTCGGATTCCGTCGCTGGCAGATTGCGCGGATTCACCCAGGTCGCTTTCAGGCGTTCTGTTTCACGTGAAACAGCATCGCGCTTGCGACTGAAGGCGTCCCAACGGGCGTCGTCGATCAGCCCCATGTCGCGCGCTACCTCAGTCAACCGCATGTCCGCATTGTCCTCACGCAGCTGCAAGCGGAACTCCGCACGGCTGGTAAACATGCGATAAGGCTCGTTCACACCCTTGGTGATCAGGTCATCCACGAGCACGCCGAGATAAGCCTCATCGCGGCGCGGCACCCAGGCCTCCTGTTCGCGGCATTGCAGCGCGGCGTTGATGCCAGCGAACATGCCCTGGGCCGCCGCCTCCTCGTATCCCGTCGTCCCGTTGATCTGACCGGCGAAGAACAGGCCGTTGATCTGGCGCGTCTCAAAGCTGCTCTTGAGTGATCGCGGATCGAAGTAGTCGTACTCGATGGCGTACCCGGGACGCAGAATGTGCGCATTCTCCAGACCGACTATGCTGCGGACCAAGTCGTACTGGATGTCGAAGGGCAGGCTGGTTGAGATGCCGTTCGGGTAGTACTCGTTCGTGGTCAGGCCTTCCGGCTCGAGGAAAATCTGATGACTTTCCTTGTCCGCGAAACGGTTGATCTTGTCTTCCACGCTCGGGCAGTAGCGCGGGCCAACGCCCTCGATCTTGCCGGTGAACATGGGGCTACGGTCAAAGCCCGAGCGGATGATTTCGTGCGTGCGCGCATTGGTGTGGGTAACCCAGCAAGGCACCTGCTTCGGGTGCATCGCCGCGTTGCCCATGAAGCTGAACACCGGCACGGTGCCCTCGTTCACGCCACCGGGCATGCCGTCGCCGGGCTGCTCCCCGCACTTGGAAAAGTCGATGCTGCGGCCATCGATGCGCGGCGGCGTCCCCGTCTTGAGGCGCCCTTGCGGCAGCTTCAACTCCTTGAGACGCGCCGACAAAGACACGGCCGGCGGATCGCCCGCACGGCCCGCCGCGTAGTTGTTCAATCCGACGTGGATCTTGCCGTCGAGAAAGGTACCCGCCGTCAGCACCACGGTGCTGCTGCGGAACTGGATGCCGACCTGGGTGACGGCGCCGACGACGCGATCGCCCTCCACCATCAGGTCATCGACCGCCTGCTGGAACAACCAGAGATTCGGCTGGTTTTCCAGCATCTCGCGGATGGCGGCCTTGTACAGAATGCGGTCGGCCTGCGCCCGCGTCGCGCGCACTGCCGGACCCTTGGAGCTGTTGAGAATGCGGAACTGGATACCGCCCTTGTCAGTGGCCAGCGCCATCGCGCCGCCCATGGCATCAACCTCCTTCACGAGGTGGCCCTTGCCGATTCCGCCGATGCTGGGATTGCAGCTCATCTGGCCTAGCGTCTCGATGTTGTGTGAGAGCAGCAGGGTTTTGCAGCCCATGCGCGCAGCGGCGAGGGCCGCCTCCGTTCCGGCGTGACCGCCGCCAACTACGATGACATCAAAATTCTGGGGATACAACATGGAGTGCAACTCCGGGGGACGCGCTCGCCCGCCAACAACGAATCGTTCCCACCCGGCCGCGCACAGCTGGGTGGCTGGATCCGCATCGCCGTGTATGACTCCGCAGATCCATGAAACTGAAATGACCGACCTCAACAAGGCCGGAGAACCCGTGATTTTCCCACGCCCGGGCATTTCTGTCCCGGGCATTGCGCCTTCCGCCCCGAAAGCTTCGTGGGATGACTGCATGTTCCACGTGAAACAGCGTGTTCTTCGACCCAGAGATCTGCTCAAATTTTAAGCAAAATGACCAATGCATGGAAGAGAACGCACATCCAAGCAAGCCTGTTCAAGTCGGTATAGCATGTTCATCCGTTGACGTTTCATTTCCCTGACTGTTGAAGAAAAGGTCCTATTCATGAAGCTCTACTACTCCCCCGGCGCCTGCTCCCTATCCCCGCACATCGTGCTGCAGGAGCTCGGTCTGAAATACACCCCCGTTCTGGCAAGCACCAAGTCCCACAAGCTGCAAGACGGCACGGACTACTACACGATCAACCCACTGGGTTATGTGCCGCTGCTGGAGCTCGATGACGGCAAACGCCTACACGAAGGCCCCGCCATCGTTCAATATTTGGCCGATCAGGCTCCAGAGAAGAAGCTCGCCCCTGCCAACGGCACTTGGGAACGCTACAAACTTCAAGAATGGCTGACCTTCATCGGCACCGAAGTGCACAAGAACTTCGGCCCGCTGTTCGGGCCCAACTCCGACGAGGTCAAGAACGCCGCGCGTGACAAAATCGCCCAACGCCTTCAATACGTGGAGAATGAACTGACCGGCAAGCAATACCTCCTAGGCGACCAATTCACCGTGGCCGACGCCTATTTGTTCACCGTGACCAACTGGGCCGGTCTCACAGGTGTGGATATCTCCGGCTTCGCCAACCTCGGCAAGTACCGCGAACGCGTGGGCGCCCGCCCGGCGGTGATCGAGGCGATGAAGGCCGAAGGCCTGATCAAATAAGCGCACCGGCTCTCGTGCCGATCCCTGCTCCCGACAACGGCGTTCCCTGCCCCGGCTGGAACGCCGTTTTTCTTTGCCCGAACGGACCGGCATCGTCTCGTGTCCATTTATTGAACACCCGCCAGACTCGCGCGCGCACATCCCAAACAATCAAATTCATTTCTCCATCAAGGGCTCCGGCCATCGGCGCGGCCCTTTCGCTGAACATGAATTCAACACTGACAACCCGCCTGTCCGGCAAGATCGCCTTCGTCACCGGCGGCAGCAATGGCATCGGCGCTGCCACCGTGCGCGCCCTGGCTCGTGAGGGAGCAACCGTGGTCATCGGCTATCACTCCGGCCAAGACCGTGCCGAGGCGCTGCGGGCCTCCCTTGAAGGCGAACACCACACGCTGCAGATCTCGCTCGATGACACTGCCACGCACGCAGCAGCGGCCGCGTGGCTCGCGCAGCGCTTTGGCCGCCTCGACATTCTGGTGAACTCGGCCGGATACACGCAGCGCATCGCACACAGCGATCTGGACACGCTCACCCCCGCCCTGTTCAACGAGATCCTGCTGTCCAACGTCGGGGGCACTTACGCCATCGTCCACGCGCTGATGCCGCTGCTCAACGTGAGCGGCAGTGACGCGGTCGTGGTGAGCGTCTCGTCGGTCTCCGCCTTCACCGGAAACGGCAGCAATATGGCCTACTGCGCGGCCAAGGCGGCGCTCGACACGCTGACCCAGTCACTCGCCCGAGCGTTCGGCCCGGTGCGCTTTCTCTGCGTTTCGCCAGCCTCAGTGGACACCGACTTCGTCGCCGGACGCAGCCGCGAAGAGATCGAGAAAAAGGCCTCCAAAACGCCTCTGGGCCGTGTGGTGACGCCCGAAGACGTGGCGGACTCCGTCGTCGCCTGCGCGGCGCTGCTGCGCACCTCTACGGGCACCCGCATCGTGATCGACGGGGGGCATGTCCTGTGACCAGCGCCTTCATCAGCCTGAACGCGACGCATGATCCGCAACTACGCAGCTGGGTGGACAGCGCGAACGTCGCCGGATGCGACTTCCCGATCCAGAACCTGCCACTGGCCATCTTCCGAACCCAAGGAACGCATGAAGCCGTGCGCTGCGGCATGGGCATTGGCGACCAGATTCTGGACATCAGCGCCTGCCTGCGGCTCTTCACAGGCGATGCCCGCAAGGCCGCAGTCGCCTGCACCGAGCCGCACCTGAACGCGTTAATGGCCCTCGGCAACGGCGCCGCATCGGCCCTGCGCGCCGCGCTGTCCCACCTGCTCTCAGCAGGCAACGAGGAGCACCGCGCCCTGCTCACCTCGGCGCTGATCCCGATGAGCCGTGCCGAGTTGCTGCTGCCGGTGAAGGTCGCGGGCTACACCGACTTCTTTGCATCCGTGCACCATGCCACGAACGCCGGCCGCTTGTTCCGCCCGGATGCCCCGCTGCTGCCCAACTACAAGTATGTGCCCGTGGCCTACAACGGCCGTGCGAACAGCATTCGCGTGAGTGGTGACCGCGTGCAACGCCCATGGGGTCAGTTGAAAGCCGCAGACCAGCCAGCGCCGGTTTTCGCACCCGCGAAACGGCTCGATTACGAGGTCGAGCTGGGCATGTATATCGGCACTCCGTCGAAGGACGGCGAGCCAATCGAAGTGGCCAACGCTTGGGACCACATCTTCGGCTTCTCGCTGCTCAACGACTGGTCGGCACGCGACGTGCAGTCCTGGGAATACCAGCCGCTTGGCCCCTTCCTCGCTAAGAGCTTCGCGACCAGCGTCTCGCCTTGGGTGGTGACGGCCGAGGCGCTCGCTCCCTTCCGCATCGCCGTAGCGGCGCGCGCCGAGGGTGATCCAGCACCCCTGCCCCATTTGTTCAATGCCGTCGATCAGGCCCGCGGCGCACTCGACATCCGCATTGACGCAACGCTACGCACCACCCGCATGCGCGAGGTCGACGCGCCCGCGCATACGCTTTCGCGCTCCAACACCGAGACGCTGTACTGGAGCTTCGCGCAGATGGTCGCGCACCACAGCAGCAACGGCAGCGCCGTGAACACCGGCGACCTGATGGGCTCGGGCACGGTTTCCGGAGCGGGCCAGGACGCCCTCGGCAGCCTGCTTGAGATTACCCGTGGCGGCGCCGAAAGCATGCTGCTGGCGGCCACCGGCGAGCGCCGCAGCTTCCTTGAAGACGGTGACGAGGTGACGTTCCATGGCCGTTGCGAGCGTGAGGGCTTCGTGCCCATCGGCTTCGGCGTCTGCACCGGCTTGCTGCTGCCTGCGGTTTCACGTGAAACGTCGTCCACATGATCATCGAGGAACGCACCTACACCGCACTACCCGGCAAATGGCGCGACTATCTCGCGCTCTACGAGGCCGAGGGCCTTGCGATCCAGCATCGCATTCTCGGGCGCATGGTCGGCTACTACACAACCGAGAGCGGCCCGCTCAACCAGATTGTCCACCTGTGGGCCTACACCGATCTGAACGAGCGCGCCGCACTGCGCGCGCAGCTTGCGGCCAATCCCGACTGGCAGAAGTACGTGGCGCGGATGCTGCCGCTGCTGCAAAGCCAGGAATC
The DNA here is from genome assembly GCF_011305995.1 of Diaphorobacter sp. HDW4A. Classification (GTDB taxonomy): domain Bacteria; phylum Pseudomonadota; class Gammaproteobacteria; order Burkholderiales; family Burkholderiaceae_C; genus Diaphorobacter_A. The sequence goes on from NZ_CP049910.1 coordinate 5,116,398, forward strand.
GAAATTTCTCAACCCTGCCCCGTTCTTCACACCGATGTGGAACGAGCCCAAGGCCTGATCCCCAGGCCACTACAGGAGACACGACATGCTGTGCAAGAAACTGCATCACGCGGCCTTCCGCTGCAAAGACGCGGCCGAGACCGTGAAGTTCTACACCGAGGTGCTGGGCCTCAAGTTCTCGCACGCGATGGGCGAGGACCATGTGCCTTCCACCGGCAAATACAGCCCACACATCCACATCTTTTTCGAGATGGAGGACGGCGGCAACATCGCCTTCTTCGAATGCCCCAAGGACGATGGAGAACCCTCGGGTCGCGATGCCGCCACGCCGGGTTGGATCCAGCACTTCGCGTTCGAGGTGGAAAACCTCGCCGCAGTGCTCGAGGCCAAGAAAGACCTCGAAGCCAAGGGCATCAAGGTGGTCGGCCCGACCAACCATGATGACTTCATCACCTCGATCTACTTTTTCGATCCTTCCGGCCATCGTTTGGAGCTGACTGCGCGCACTTGCGACCCGTCCAGATACCGGATTTTCGAAAAAGAGGCCCCCGAAGTTCTCGCCCTGTGGAATCGCACGCATGATTGGTCCCAAAGAGCCCTGCTTTACGGGTCCCAGACCGGTTACGCACGCAAAGACGAGGCAGAATCAGTGTAAGTACGAATTGTTTCAATTGGCACCATAGGAGACACCATCTTGCCAAGCACACGTTCCTTCTCGCGTCGACATGTACTCACCGCAGGGGCTGCTGCCCTTGCCACGCCGGCCCTTAGCTGGGCGCAGGCGAGCTACCCCACCCATCCGGTCACACTGACCCACGGCTTCGGCGCCGGCGGCAACGCCGACGTGGTCGCGCGACTCATCGCGCAGAAGCTCTCTGAATCGCTCAAGCAATCCGTAGTCGTCGACATCAAGAGCGGCGCGGGTGGCGTCATCGCGAGCAATGCCGTCGCCAAAGCCGCACCAGACGGCTACAACCTCGTCATGCTCACGGGCGCCCACACGGTGTCCGCAGCGCTCAAGAAGAAGCTGCCGTATGACCCGGTGAAGGACTTCGCGTTCATCTCCACCGTCTCGGCGTTTCCGTTCGTGGTCGCCGTGCGCGCCGAGCACCCTGCCAAGAATCTGGCCGAGCTACTCGAGATGGCGAAGAAGGAACCCGGCCGCATCACCTTCACCTCGGTGGGCGTGGGCTCCACGCAGCACATGGTCGGAGAGCTCCTCGGCTCCACAGCCAACGTGCAGTTGATGCACGTGCCCTACCGTGGCGGCGGTGCGCCCGTGCAGGCAGTGATCGCAGGCGATGTAGACATCCTCACCGACACCCTCACCGTGGCCGCCCCGCACATCAAATCGGGCCGCCTGCGCGCGCTGGGCGTGACCAGCGCCGCCGAATGGCCCACCATGATGGGCGTGCCACCGGTCTCGGCCGTGCTGCGCGGCTTCGAGGTGCGTTCGTGGTTGGGTCTCGCTGCACCGGCCAAAACGCCCCAGGCGATCATTGACCGCCTGACTGGCGATGTGAACACGGCACTGCGCGGTGCCGACATTCAAAAGACGCTGTTCGACTCCGGCAGCATGGCCTCCCGCAGCACGCCAGCCGAATTCCGGCGCATGGTGGAAAGCGAAATCAAGCGCTGGCGCAATGTGATCACCAAGGTGGGCATTCCGCAGCAGGACTGAACCCGCACGCACCGCCCCAGCCACTCCACGGCCGCCGCGTATCATGCCCGGCGGCCTTTTTTCTCTTTCAGCATTGGAAACCCACATGGATATCGTCGGCATTTGCGGCAGCAATCGCGCCCAGTCCTTCAACCGCATGGTGCTCAATCTCGCAGGCGAATGCATGCCAGCACCGATGACGCTCAGCACGCTGGAGTGGGAAGCCGTGCCGCCCTTCAACGCCGACCTGCTCGCCAAGGGCTTCCCGGACACCGTGCAGGCACTGCGCGAGCGCATTCGCCGCGCCGATGGCGTCGTCATCGTCACGCCCGAGTACAACTTCTCCGTGCCCGGCATGCTCAAGAACCTGATCGACTGGATCTCGCGTGGTGAAGACCAGCCGTTCGCCCACAAGCCGCTCGCCATCCTCTCGGCCACCACCGGCCCGCTCGGCGGAGCGCGCGTGCAGTACGACCTGCGCAAGATCATGATGTTCATGAACGCCGCCACGATGGTGAAACCCGAGGTGTTCGTGGGCAATGCCGCACAGAAATTCGACGCCGACGCACAATGCACCGATGAACTCACCCGCAAGTTCGTCACCGCGCAGATGACAGCATTCAAGAGCTGGATCGAGCGCCAGCAGCGCGCCAACGCGCTCGCCTGATCGCTCAGGGGCTTGACAGGTCGAGGGCATGGACAAAGAAACAGCACGGTCGCGACTAGCGGAATAATTCAGGCATTGATTACCGTATCCGTATTCCTCCGTTCATCTCTCGCCGAGAAAGCAGGCCCCCATGACTTCCGCCACCCCCACGCTGTTCTCCCGAATTCAAGCGGGCGACCTTCAACTCGCCAACCGCATCGCGATGGCGCCGCTCACGCGCAATCGTTCGCCCAACGCTATTCCCTTGGCCATCACCGCCAAGTACTATGCCCAGCGCGCCAGCGCCGGGCTGCTGATCACCGAGGGTACGGCCATCGACCCATTCGCTCAGGGCTACGCCGATGTCCCGGGCCTGTATGACACCGAACAGCTCGACGGCTGGAAAAAAGTGACGGAAGCGGTGCACGAACGCGGCGGCAAGATCGTCACGCAGATCTGGCATGTGGGCCGCATCTCGCATGTCGACCTGCTGCCCGAAAGCCACCCCCCACTCGGTCCCAGCGCGATTCAGGCCAACACCCGCACCTTCGTCATCGACAAGGCCACTGGCAAGGGCCATTTCGTTCCGGTCTCCAAACCGCGCGAGCTCAAGCTCGAAGAGCTGCCGATGATCGTGCATTCCTATGTGCAGGCCGCGCGCAATGCCGTCGAAACCGCAGGCTTCGATGGCGTCGAAATCCATGCCGCCAACGGCTACCTGCTCGAGCAGTTCCTCAAGGATGGCGCCAACAAGCGCTCCGACGACTACGGCGGCTCGATCCCGAACCGCGCACGCCTGCTGCTGGAAGTCACCCGCGCCGTAGCCGATGCCATTGGTGGCGGCAAGGTCGGCATCCGGCTCTCGCCCGTCACGCCCGCCAACGACATCGTGGACAGCCATCCGCAGCCCGTATATGACTACGTGGCGAAGAAGCTCGCACCGCTGGGCCTCGCGTTCATCCACGTGATCGAAGGCGCCACCGGTGGACCGCGCGAGGTGGAGGGCCGTCCATTCGATTACGCCCAGTTCAAGAACAGCTACCGCCAGGCCGGCGGCAAGGGCGTCTGGATGGTGAACAACGGCTACGACGGCGACATGGCCGCCAAGGCCATTGCCAGCGGCCAGGCCGACATGGTGGCCTTCGGCAAGCTCTACATCGCCAACCCGGATCTGGTCGAGCGCCTGCGCGAGAAGGCCCCGCTCAATGCCTGGGACCAGACCACGTTTTACGGCGGCGGCGAGCACGGATACATCGACTATCCCAAGCTGGCCTGAGTCGCCACAAGCCAGCCCGTCCGCGACCGAGATTACTTCTCGCGGCTATCCACCTCGCTGCGCGCCATCGTGTTGAACGCGTTGTCGATCTCGTCGGCGCGCAGCGTGGGTTTGCCCGAACGGCGCAGCGCGTCGATCTGCTCCTGCATGCGCGTGGCCACCTGCATGAGCACGCGGTGCAGCCCGAGCTGCTGGCGACGCGAATGTTCGAGGTGATCCGCCACCGGCTGCATTGCCGTTTGCACCAGCCCCCCTAGAAGCTGCGCAGAGCGCTCGGCGGCCTCCGCCGCACCCTCACCCCTACCGCCCTGCGTTGAACGCGCCAGCGCCTCGCTGATGCGCTGCAAGGACTCATCCGAGGCCCGCTGGGCGCTCTGCAGTTGCCCTAGCAACTCGCTCCACTCGCTCGCCGACTGTTTGGCCTGCGCCTGCTGCATCTGGCCGAGCCGCGTGAACAGCTGCCCCTGCTTGTCGGCCTGCGTCAGGCTCAGTTCGCTGCTGCTTTGCTGCGCCGTCGCCAATTCGCGCGTCGCCGCGACCAGATCGACCAGTTGCGACGCCACCCGCGTGCCCGCATCGGCGCCCGCACCGCCCATGGCCTTCTGGCGCAGAAACTCGGTCCGGATATCGTTCCAGCGCGTGGACTGCTCCGCATTCAGCGCACCGCGCAACTCGCGCAGCTTGAGCAGGTTTTCCTCCGCGCCCGTGGTCAGCATCTGCGCCTCGCCTTGGTAGTGGTCGTCGAGCATCTGCTGCATCTCGGCGTCGTTCATCACCGGCGTGATCTTCTCCGAGAGCTTGTTCATGTTGCGATAACTGCCCTGCAGCTTGAACGGCGGTTCCTGACGGTAGTTGTCGTCCTGCGCGGCGCTGGCGATGTACTGCTGGTTCACGCGGAACACCACCTCGCGCACCTTGAGCATCCGCACCAGCGTAGCCTCGATCTCGCGCAGCTCGGCAGACGAGTATTCGTAGCTCAGCGCGTTGCTCGATACCTCCTTGCCCCGCGCCTTGTCGATCAGCAGATACAGGTCCTGCAGACTGCGCGTGGCCATCGGCGCGAGCACCGCGTTCGACGTCATGCTGTTCTCGATGTAGCTGAGCTTGAAGACCTCTTCCATGCCGCCGAGCACGTCGCCGAGGTTGTAGATGTCCGCACGGTTGGCGAGCATGTCGGGGATCTTGAAGACCTCTCCCGACTCGGTGTACGGATTGCCCGCCATCACCACGCAAAAGCGCTTGCCGCGCAGATCATGCGTGCGCGTCTGGCCGCGCCATACGCCCTCGATGCGGCGGGTGCCGTCCGACAGCGAAATGAACTTCTGCAGAAACTCCGGATGCGTGTGCTGGATGTCGTCGATGTACAGCATCACGTTGTTCGCCATCTCGAGCGCGAGATTGAGCTTCTCCAACTCCTTCGCGGCCGTCGCATCGGGCGCCTGCGCGGGGTCGAGCGAGCGCACCGAATGGCCGAGCGCCGGGCCATTGATCTTCATGAAGATCAAGCCGAGACGACTCGCCACGTACTCCATCAGCGTGGTCTTGCCGTAGCCCGGGGGTGAAATCATCATCAACAGGCCCATCTGGTCCGTGCGACGGCTCTCGCCCACCGCGCCGATCTGCTTGGCGAGGTTGTCGCCGATCACCGGCAGGTAGCTTTCGTTGATCAGCTTGTTGCGCACGAACGAGGTCAGCGGCTTGGCCTTGAACTCCTCCACGCGAATGCGTTCACGATACGACTTGAGCACCTGCTGGCGCAGCTGCTGGTAGCGCTCGAACTGCGGCACGAAGATGCGGAAGTGGTGCGCCGCGCGCATGCCGAGGTCGTCGATCTGCAGCGTCATCCGCCCGTTCGCGATGCGCGGGTGCTGGCCGAGCAGCCCGTGCACCGACGTGCGCAGATCGACATTGCTCACCGCGCTCGGCACATGGCTCGCACAGGTCAACCACGAGGCCGCCTCGCCGCAGTAGGCGAGCAGCGCATCGCCCTCAGGCGTTCTGAGCGCCTTGCAGGCCGTCTGCAGCCAGTGCAACGCGCTGCGCCAGCGCTCGGAAAGCGGCGCCACCTGGTTGCGGTGCTGGCGATCATCGCCTCGCCAGTAAGCCTGCATATCGTCCCACTGTGTGGGGTTCTGCGCATCGCTTTTGAGCGCTGCCTGCAGCGCCGCCACGGCCGATTGTCCGTAGCTAGAGAAGTGAAAACGCAGCGCCTTCTGCGCGAGCTCGGCCTGCAGATAGTTGGCAGCCGCGCGGACCAGACCGTCGATGTCGCCATGCGCCGAGAGGCCATTGAACACCTCGAACAGACCGCGTTCTTCGGCGAATGTGCGCAGTTGGGTTCCCACGTCGGCCTGCAGCGCCTGCAGCTCGGCCTCGCTCGCGAACAGCGTCTGCATGGACTGCGCATGCTGTGCGCGGCGCGACCACTGTGCAATCGCGACGGCCAATTGCGGCTGCTGGATGCGCTCATGCTCGCTCCAGAACAGCACCGCGAGTGCACGCGCATCAGGCCCATAGCGCAATACGCCCGCCGCATCACGCAGCGGCAGCAGAGCCTGGATAATCAGCGCCGCATCATGATCGTGGATGCCGCGCTCGTAGCCTTCGCGATATCGCGGCGCAGCGAATTCGCGAATCGCCTGCGTGAGCGCGGCGTTGTCAATAGCGAGTTGCTTCAGGCGCGCATCGTCCCAGCCATCGGTGCGATTGTGTGCAGCCAGCACCACGCTGAGCGCGAGGTATTCGCCGCGATAGAACTCGGGCGACTCGGCCAGGGTGGATACATCCCAGTAAGCCTGCAGTTGCACAAGTTCAGGGCTGTCCACCGCCTCGAAATATTCGGTGCCCACCAGATGCAGGAACAACTCACCGTTGCGCGGCAGCAGCGTGAGTTCCAGATCCTGATTGCCCACGCTGAACTTGTGCCGCCCGAGCTTGATGACGTTACCACCGCCTTCGAACAGATCGGTGCGGTCCTGCAGCGAGCGAAAGGCCTGATCGCGCAGCGTCTTCACGCGCGTATCGATGTCGTCGGCCTTCACCGGGTCGAAGAGTTCGGTACGCAGCCGCTGCGCCAGCTCCTTCAACTTGGTGATCAGCGGATCACCCGCAAAAAACGCGTGCAACGCTTCGCTCGATGCGAGCTTCTCGGTGCGCTTGGGCAGGCTCTGCACAATGCGCAAAGCTGCGTCGAGCACGCCCTGAGCACGGCGCTGGCGCGCGTCCGCAAGCGACTGGCGCTGCGATTCGAAGGTCTCGAGCAGCTCCTCGCGCTTGGCGACGATGTCGGAGAGGAACTGCTCGTGCTCACCGAACTGCCCTTCGATTTCCTCAAGCTGCACCAACAGGCGCGCCAGTTGCTCGTCGCATTTCTCGGGCGTCTGCGCGAGCCCCAGCGCGTTGACGATGCTCTGCGAAAACAGCGCCAGCTGCGCCGCAAACTGTGCAACGTTTTCCGAACTGCCCAGGCTGCTTCTGCGCTGCTCGGCACGCGCGCGCACCTGATTGAGACGCGAGTAGATCACCGAGATCCGGTCCACCACTTGGGTACGCTGCGTCGCGTCATCGATCTTCAGGCCGCCCATCAGCTCGGAGAGCATGTCGAGCGCCGTGGAGATGCGAGTCATCTCGCCAAGCGGCTCTTTCAGCTGCACCACCGTGGCCGCCGCCTGCGCCTGCTGGTCGAGCTTCTGCAGCTCATCCACATACGGCTGCAGCGCCGCATCAGTGGCGATGAAGGCCGCCGTACGTTGCGATACATCGCCCTGCGCCTCGTTCACCGTCGTCACCATCGCGTCGATGGCGGCGGTGTCCACATAGCGCAGCTCGCGCGTGGACATCAGCTGCCCACGCAGACGCGCCAGTTCTTCAAGCGCGCCGACGTGGTCGTCCACCGTCTCCCAGTCGCTGGTACGCACTCGCTTGAGCAGCGCCGTGTGCTGGGTCGACACATCGCTCATCGCGCGCGTCGACGTCTGGCGGATGCTCTCGACCTTCTCGTACTCGTCGATCACCGCATCGCCGGTCGCGACGATGCCGTGCAGCACCTCGTTCATCGCGGCGAGCGGCGGCGTATTGATCCACTGATGGCGCTCGAACAGCAGACGCGTCGTGTCGATCAGCCGCTCATAGCGCGCAAGCGACACCTCGGGCGCGGCGATTTCCTTGCGCACGCTGTAGAGGTCGGACACGCCGCTGACCAGCTCGGCATTGCCGATGCGGCCGAGAAAGCTGTCCTTCTGCGGCTGGCGTGCGGCGAAGTCTTCGGACGCGAACGGCGTGCGCCAGATCTGCATCGGATGCACGCGCGTGGCCTCGTCGCCATCGGCCGCAAAAATCACGATGCGGCCGTCTTCGAGCCGCGCATAGCCGTGGCAGACGATGGGCGGCTGCAGCGCGCGCTCGATCAGGTTGTATTTGAAGAGCGCCATGCGGCCGCTCTCGGGTTCGTAGAAGATGTAGAGCACATCCTCGCCGTTGGGCGAGCGGATGCTGCGGCGAAAGCGCATACCCTGCATGTTCTGCTCGAACGAACGGTGCTCACCGTTCTGCAGGTAGTAGCCGCCCGGAAAAATGATGCCGTGGTCGTCGGGCAACTGGATGCAGGCACCTGCAATCGCGTCCATGCGCAGCACCTGGCGCGAGAGCGTGTTGAAGATCAGATAGCGCCACTGCTCTTCGCGATATGGCAGGATCTTCAACAGGATCATGCTGCCCACCGCCGCGTATTCGAACACCGCGTCGTCGAGCGACTGATTGGCTTCCAGCACCGGCTCGCTGTAGATGCCGAGGCCGTCGTTGGTGTTGTTCTCGACCTTCACCGTGAGTGTGCCGCCCAGCGTCTCGACGAACACCTTGTCGAGAATATTCATGTGCGCATAGCGGCCTTGCACAGCCTGTTCGCGCCCCGCACGCTGCCATTCGAAATCGTAGGCCGCAGGCGGCTCGATGTCGCGCTCGCCGCGGTTGTCGATGTACTTGACAGTCTTTCCGTCCGGCGAGATCGACCAGCGGAACACCCGCGTGTCGGTGATGCGCTCGCCGATCTGGAAGCTCGCGAGCAGCTTGCCGTCGCGCACGACGAGCTGCATCAGCCGCGTGTTCTTGTAGTACGCATAGAGCTCCTGGAAGTCCTGCACGAAGCTCTGGATGCCGAGAAAGCTGTCCTTGAGCTCCACCGGCATGACCTCGTAGCCATGCTCGGTCTCCTCAAGCCGGTAGAGCGCGAACACGTCTTCTACCCGCGTGGCCTGCTTGAGGCCCATGAAGACGTTGTAGCCGAAGAGCAGCAGGTCACCGACCTGCGTGACGTCACGGCCCACGCAGTTGTTTTCAGTGCGCACGCGCATGCGCCCGATGACTTCCATCTGGCTGCGGCCAAACTCTTCAAGGCGATCTTCGTTGAGCTGGCGCACCAGCGATTCGAGCGTCTCGCCTTGTGCCGCCAAGCGCTTGGCAAGCACTTCATACGAGCCACCGCTGGCAACGGCCTGATCAACTACGGAGGTGGGCTGTTGGTCGGTTGGATTTGGCGATTCAGACATCGTGTTCACGCGCTTTCACATGCGTTGAAATTCGGCGGTATTCACTCCCTCTCCCGAAAGCGAGAGAGGGGGATAAGACATCAAGCCGCTGGCGGCTGGTGCTTGTCGTCGGATTTGCCGTGACCCAGTAACGAGGTCAGATCTCCCTTGCCGCCGAGGAACTTGCTGAGCAGTTCCTGCACGATCGGGCTCTTGCCCGACACGCCTTCAATCGCCTTGCCCACCGACAGCGCCTTGGCGAAGTTGTCGAAGAACGCGCCTTCGCCGCCCACGATGTCGATGTTGGCCTTGCTGAGTGCAGAGGACAATACCTCGGCCTGTTCCTTCGCGACCGTTTTGTTGGCCTCGATGGCGGCCAGTGCCTGCTCGAAATTCTTCTCGAGCTGCATGCGGAACTCTTCGTGCGAGCGCGCCTGATCCGAGAGGCCGCCGAGCGCAGTGAACTTCTCGGTCAAACCCTTGGCTTCGGCGAAGAACTTTTCGCGCATCACGTCGGCTTCCGATTGGCCTACGTCGCGGGTCACGACAGCCTTGGTGTTACCCACCTGCGCCTCGCCGCGTGCCTGTGCGAGCAGGCGCTCTTCGAGCACCTTGGCATCGGCAAGGCCCTGCTTCTCGTTGGCGTCCGCTGTGGCTTCGATCACGCGGGCATGCGCCAGACCCTTTTCCTGCTCGCCCTTGGCTTCGGCGATCAGACGCTCGGCGATCACCTTGGCCTGCGCCATGCCTTCCTTCTCGATGGCGGCGGCGGTGACTTCGCGCACCTTCGCATCGGCAAGGCCTGGTGCGGCGCGCTCGACTTCGATGGCTTCGGCCATCTTCTTCTTGGCCTCGGCCGTCTTGCCCGCAGACTCCAGCTCGGCCTGCGCCAGCGTGGTCACTTCCACCGCCTTGTGGCGCGATGCAATTTCGTCGGCCTCGGCCTTCTTCACCTGACGCACCAGGTCTTCCTGAGCTGCAGCCTCTGCGGTGAGCACGGTGACTTGCTTCATGCGATCCGCTTCGGAGACCACGCGCACTTCCTTGATGCGCTCCTCTTCCTGCGCCACGGTTTTTTCAACCGCCACGCGCTCGCGGATCACGTTGGCGATGTTCGCCTTCTCGACTTCGATGGCCTTTTCCTTGTCGATGCGTTGCAGTTCCACCTCGCGCTGACGCGAAACGATTTCCAGCTCCTTGGCACGCGTGACCTTTTCCACTTCGATCACCACCGCGCGCTCGCGGTTCTGCTGCGCCACGGCCACTTCACGCTGGCGGTTTTCTTCGCGGATGTCGAGCTGCTCCTGCGTCTGGATGCGGGCCTGCTCGGCCTTCAGGCGCTCTTCTTCCTGCACCTTCTGGGTCTCAGCCTGCTCGCGTGCCTGGATGGTTGCGATCTCGCGCTTCTGGCGAGCCACTGCATCAGCCTGTTGGCGCTCAAGGGCCAGCATCGACTCCTTGGTTTCCGTGTTCTTCTTGGTGATGGCGAGCTCGGCATTGCGCTCCAGCTCATTGGTCACGATGTTCTGTTTGGCCGTGAGTTCGGTGATCTTGCGGATGCCTTCGGCGTCCAGAATGTTGTTGGGGTCGAGCGAGGACTTGGAGGTCTGCTCCAGGTAATCAATCGCCACGTCTTCCAGCACATAACCGTTCAGATCATTGCCGATCACATGAATGATCTGGTCGCGGAAATCCTGGCGGTTTTCAAACAGCTTCACGAACTCCACCTGCTTGCCGACGGTCTTCAGTGCTTCAGAGAACTTGGCGTTGAACAGCTCGTTCACAGCCACCTTGTCGGACGCGCGATCCACGCCGATGGACTTGGCCACCTTGAGCACGTCTTCCGAGGTTTCGTTCACCCGCAGGTAGAACGCCACGGTGATGTCGGCGCGCATGTTGTCCTTGCAGATCAGGCCTTCCTTGCCTCGCCGGTCGATCTCCAGCGTGATCAGCGAGATCTGCATGAATTCCTTCTTGTGGATCACGGGCAGAACGAGACCGCCGGTGAACTTCACCTTGGGCTGCGAGGTCGTGTCGTTGATGATCAGTGCCGTGCCCTGCGGGACCTTGATGTAGAAGGCCTTGACCATGGCGAGCATGGCGAAGATCAGGACGACGATGACCGCAACGGTCACGCCGAGAACGATGTACCACTCGGAGAAGTTCAAGCTCATGGTTTCAGTCCCTCAAAAAGAAAAGCGGAGAAAAATCAAAATCAAAAGGAGGTTTCAGTGGCGCTGCGGCAATTCAAGGCCTTCGAATTCGGCCTTGCTCACCACGCGCCACGCGTTGTGTTCGGTCAGGTGCTCGATGAGCACGACTTCCGTGCCGCGCGGCAGTTCACGGTCGGCAGATCGCATCTGCACGTTGAGCCCGCCGCCGCCGTCCGCCACGCTGCCGTAGCCCTGCGTCGCGTTGACCACAGCGCTGCGCACGAGGCCCGTGCGGCCCAGAACAATCCTGGCTTCTTCCGGCGGCGCGACCATCGCGATCACCTTGCGAAGGGGCCTGAGAACGATGACAGTGGCGATGAAGCCCAGCACACCAGCCGCAAAGAACAGACCGCTTCCTGTGACGATGTTCACCAGCGTCCAGCCATCGGGCATCGGCACGAAATGCGCGAGCGTGTAGCTGATCAGCCAGGACATGAGGAACAGCACCGTGAGAATGACGGTAAGAGGAACGCCGCCCAGCCCCACCTTGAGCAACAGGCCGGCTAGCGCGCCGATGGAGTCTTCGGCACCGTGGTGTCCGTGCCCATGGCCGTGCATGTGATGGCTGCCATCGAACAGCGTCCAGTGATGCAGTGCATCCACCTCGATCAAACCGAAAATGGCGATCACCCAATACAGCAGCATGGCCAGCAGCAGCATGCCGTAGATGAATGTCGGGAATCCCAGCGCGTAGTGCAAGAACGCTGTCATACAGGCCCTCCTTCGATGGATGATGTTGTTGTCTTGGTGCTGCCTGAAAGGCTGGCAGCGCGTATCTGATCCTTGGGGGTACCGGGTCTCTGTTGTTATCGTTTTTACTTCGTCTTCAGCGACGCGGGACTCGCTCGCGCAAGGTCCCCGTCGCATGCGGGCGACCGCCGCTCAGCCGCGCTCAGGAAGCCTTGCTGGGCGAGGCCGATGGCGCGCCCGCCTTTTGTGCGTTTTGTGCCTTCAGTCGTTCGAGCACCGTCTGCGCACTGCCCTGCTGCGGCGTGATGCCTGCGGCGCGCAGCTTCGCGTCGAGCACGTCTTCGCTACCTTCGCGCGCAAGCTCCGCCGCGCTTTGCAGACGCGCGCCGCGCTCGGCCTGCTTGTGCTTGATGCGTTCGAGCGAATCGAGCGCGTTCTGCACGCGCGACTGAGAGCCGGTGTAGCGGCCCGCCACCGTGGCTTGGGCGCGCTGCACGCTCTCGGTGGCCTTCACCGTGTCGGCCTGTTGCTTCAGGCGCTTGATGTTGGTCTGCGCGTTCTGGATGGCCGTGCGCAGCTCCTCCACGCTCTGCGTGTAGGCGGTGCTCTGGGCCTCTTCCTCGTCGCGTTGCGCTTCGAGCAGCGAGACCTTGCCCGCCACTTCAAGCGCGAGCGCTTCGTCATTCGTCTCCAGCGCCTTGAGCGCGTAGCCCTCATACTCGCCGATCTTCTGGTGCGTGATCTGCAGGCGGCTCGCGGCGAGCTTCTGCTTGGCCATGATCTCGGCCAGCGCTTCCTTGGACTTGTTCAGATCATTGTCCGCGTCGCGGATTTCCTGATCGAGGATGCGCAGCGCCTGGCTGTCGGTGACGGCCTCGCCCGCTTCGTGTGCGGCACCGCGCAGCGCGGTCACCAGCTTGTTCCATACGGCCATGATGAACTCCTGTTGCTGTGGGTTGACTCGGGTGGTGGCACCCGCCGCTCAGGCGGGTTGCGCGACGCGCGGCAGAAAGGACGCGAGGGCTTCGGTCACCTGAATGACGTTGTCGGCCAGTGTGAGGACCTCGCAGATGATGTCGTCGCTGCTCGCCGACGAGCGCAGCGCTGCGAACATCACATAGCCATCGCCGCCTGCGCCGAGTGGCTCGAGCGCGATGGTGGCGAACGGGAACAGCTTCTGCAGCCTGAGGATCTGGTCGTTGAGCCCCGCACGGTCGGCCACGTCGCTGGCGGACCAGAGAAAGGCCTCGACCACGAGTTGCTCGCCCGAGAGCGCCAGATGCACCGGCAGATCGCCGAATTCAGGCAACGTCACCAACAGGCTGGCATCGGCCCCTTCGAGCACCTCCACCTGCAGCTTGCCGTCTTTAGCCCAGCCGCTGGCCTTGAGTTCGGCCGCGAGGCTGCGGACATTCCAGTACGAGTGAGAGCCAGTTTCCATGTCTTCCTCCTTGTCATGCAACGTCAAAGAACCCGCTTGAGCCCCGGGCAGTCGCATGAGCTTTTCCAGCCGATGCAGCGCAGCCCCGTGCTCGGGAAGTATCCAGACCTCTTTCTTGACCAGACCCGACTCGCGCAATCGCTGGCGATGCAGCCTCTGGTAGTAGGCCGATGTTTTCTCTTCCATGTCAGTCACCGTATCTATTACATGTGATGATGACATGTAATATACAACGCTGTGTTGAAAAATTCTATCCAATACAAGCATTGATACAAAAAAGCCCCGGACATCGTGCGATATCCAGGGCTTCAGAGGACTGACAAGTGCCGATCAGGATGCGTCCGAATCGCTTCCCGTTGGCTTCCAGCGTTTGAGCAGCAGAGCATTTGTCATGACGCTGACCGACGAAAGCGCCATCGCCGCGCCCGCCACCACCGGGCTCAGGAAGCCCAGCGCCGCGAGCGGAATCCCGGCCACGTTGTAGGCGAAGGCCCAGAACAGGTTCTGGCGGATCTTGCGCACCGTGCGGTGCGAGATGTCGAGCGCCGCAGCCACCAACTTGGGGTCACCGCGCATCAGCGTGATGCCGGCAGCGTGCATCGCCACGTCCGTGCCGTTGCCCATGGCCATGCCCACATCAGCCGCCGCCAGCGCGGGGGCGTCGTTCACGCCGTCGCCCACCATGGCAACCACGTGGCCGCCTTGCTTGAGCCGGGTGATCGCGGCCGCCTTGTCTCCAGGAAGCACCTCGGCCATGACCTCACCCGCATCGGGATCAAGCCCCAGACGCCGCGCCATCGCGTAGGCCGCGCCCTTGTTGTCGCCCGAGATCATCACGCAGCGCACGCCCTTGGCGCGCAGTTCGGCAAGCGCTTCCTTCGCGCCCGGCTTGGGCTCGTCGCCAAACGCGAGCAAGGCGACGGCTGCGAGGCCGCTGGTGCGTCTTTCGGCCACCGCCGATACCGTGGCACCCTTGTCCTGCAAATCGCTCGCCACGGCCTGCAAAGTGCCCAGATCCACATTCAGCTCCTGCATCCAGCGCAGGCTGCCGATCAGATAGCCCCTACCCGCCACCTCGCCCTCGGTACCGCGACCGGGCACGGCGCGCACGCCATCGGGCTCGGGCACGGTGATGCCGCGCTCTTTCGCTGCAGTCACCACGGCGCGCGCCAGTGGGTGTTCGCTGCCGCTCTGCACGCTCGCCACGGCGGCAAGAATGTCGTTCTCAGGCCCGTTTGGTTCCACGTGAAACGCTATCAATCTTGGTTGGCCCACGGTCAGCGTGCCGGTCTTGTCGAACGCCACGGTGTCGACCTTGTGCGCCACCTCCAGCGCCTCGGCGTCCTTGATCAGAATGCCGTGCTTGGCCGCCACGCCCGTGCCCGCCATGATGGCCGCCGGCGTCGCCAGACCAAGCGCACACGGGCAGGCGATCACCAGCACCGCGACCGCGTGGATCAGCGCCACCTCGACGCCCGCTCCCGCCCACATCCAGCCGAGGAAAGTGAAGAGTGCGATCACCAGCACCGTCGGCACGAAGATCGACGACACCTTGTCCACCAGCCGCTGGATCGGCGCCTTGGCCGCCTGCGCGTCTTCGACGAGGCGGATGATGCGCGCCAGCACGGTCTCCGAGCCCACGGCCGAGACCTGCATGATGATGCGGCCGTCGCCGTTGATCGAGCCACCCGTGATGGCCGCGCCCGCCTCGCGCACCACTGGCAGCGGCTCGCCGGTCAGCATCGATTCGTCGACCTGGGTATGGCCCTCGACTACCACGCCATCCACCGGAATGCGCTCGCCGGGACGCACAACCAACTTGTCTCCCGCCATCACCTCGGCAATCGGCACATCAACCTCGCCGTCGCGCCCCATCAGGTGCGCCACGTCGGGCCGCAGCGCGTGCAGCGCGCGGATCGCCGCGGTCGTCTGCCGCTTGGCGCGCGCCTCCAGCCATTTTCCAAGCAGCACCAGCGTGATCACCACCGCCGAGGCCTCGAAATACAGATGCGGCACATGCCCCGGATGCGCGGTGAACCACAGCCACAGCGACAGCCCGTAGCCCGCCGTCGTGCCGATGGCGACCAACAGATCCATGTTGCCCGTCATCGCCTTCAGCGCATGCCAGCCCGCCTTGTAAAAGCGCGCACCGAGGATGAATTGCACCGGCGTGGCGAGCAGAAACTGCGCCCAGGCCGGCAGCATCCAGTGCTGACCGAACAGGTCACCAATCATCGGCAGCACCAATGGCGTTGACAGGATCAGGCCGATAGCCACCGGCATGAAGCCCGCCCACGGCGAGGCCGATTCCTCATCGGCCTCCTGCTCGGCCACGCTGCGCGGCTCGTAGCCCGCATTGCGCACGGCGCGGCGCAGGATGGCGTCAATGTCGGCGGAGGCAGCGTCGGGCCCGAGCGTCACATGCGCACGCTCAGTGGCCAGATTCACGGTGGCATCCTGCACGCCCGGCACCTTGCGCAGCGCACGCTCCACGCGCCCCACACAGCTCGCACAGGTCATGCCGCCAATGCCCAGATCCAGCGACGAAACCGAAGCTGAAACGGAAGAGGAAGTGATTGCGGTATCAGTCATGGGCTCTACGTTAAAGCCTCACATGATGTGAAGGTCAAGCATCTTTCCAATCTTTCCCAAAAAGACGCTGCGTCCGATGTGGAACAGCGCTGGAGCAGCACTGCTCCAGACTGGAACACCCCCGCGCGGCGAAGTGGCGCAAAGCGGTCTGCTCCAATGCCTCGGGCCCATGGCACGGTATTTGTAACCACCTGGAAGGCAGCGACCCACACAACCAGACAGAGACAAACAGACAAGGACCCTCCATGCACGCCCACGCCGTACTCACTCGCGCACCGTTCAAGCTCGCGACCCTCTGCGGCCTCATCGCGCTGGCCCACGCAGCCAATGCCCAGACGACGGCGCCCGAGACCCTGCCTGCGATCACAGTACAAAGCACGCTCGCTCCCACTCCGTTGGAGCAAACACCCGCGTCCATCAGCGTGATCGACGGCGACAACGCGCGTGACCGCCAATGGCAGGTCAACCTCTCCGAAGCCCTGCCCGGCGTGCCCGGCCTACTGCTGCAGAACCGCCAGAACTACGCGCAGGATCTGCAACTGTCGATCCGGGGCCACGGCGCGCGCTCCACCTTCGGCGTGCGCGGCGTGCAGATTTTCGTCGACGGCATCCCCTCCACCATGCCCGACGGCCAGGGCCAGATCAGCAACATCGACCTGTCCTCCGCCGAGCGCATCGAGGTGCTGCGCGGCCCCTACTCCGCGCTCTACGGCAACTCGGCCGGCGGCGTGCTCAACGTCTACACCGAACGCGGCGAAGGTGCGCCGCAGGTGGACAGCACTTTCGCGCTCGGCAGCGACGGCCAGAAGCGCATCGGCCTCAAGGCCAAGGGCGAGGCCAACGGCATCGGCTACGTCGTCAGCGCCAGCCGCTACCTCACCGCCGGCTGGCGCAAGCAAAGCGCCGCCGACAAGAACCTGCTGAACGCGCGCATCGACACCCAGATCGGCAACGACGGCCACCTCACGCTCGTCGCCAGCCACGTCGCCATCGATGCGCTCGACCCCGGCGGCCTCCCCCCCGCAGACTGGGCCGCCAATCCCCGCGCCGTCGCCAAGAACCCCATCGACTACAACTCGCGCAAGACCACCCGCCAGACCCAGGCAGGCCTCACCTACGAACACCGGCTCGACGGCGCCAACACGCTGCGCATGATGGTCTACGCCGGCGAACGCGAAATCGTGCAATACCAGTCCACCCCCGCCACCTCGCAGACCGCCGCCACCAGCGCGGGCGGCGTGATTGATCTGCAGCGCAGGTACGGCGGCACCGACCTGCGCTGGGCGCACAGCGGCGAACTGGCGTCGCGCCCCTTCAACATCGTCGCAGGCCTCGCCGCCAACATCGTCGAAGAAGACCGCCGTGGCTACAACAACTTCATCGGCACCACCCTGGGCGTCGAAGGCGCCCTGCGCCGCAAGGAACGCAACACGCTCACCAACATCGATCCCTACGCCCAGGTATCGTGGAACTTCGCCCCCGACTGGACCGCGCAGGCCGGAGTTCGCTGGAGCAACGTGCAGCTCGAATCACGCGACAAATACATCGTCACCGGCAACGGCGACGACAGCGGCAACACCAGCTATCACCGCGCCCTGCCCTTGCTCTCGCTGCAATACCGCGTGAGCGACAGCGCGAACGCATTCGCCTCCATCGGCAGCGGTTTTGAGACCCCCACATTCAACGAAATCTCCTACCGCCCCGCCAGCCAGCCGGGCCTGAATTTCGACCTCGAGCCGGCGACCTCCACCAGCGCAGAAATCGGCTGGAAACAGCGCTACGCCGTTGGTGAATCCATGCGCGGCGAATGGACCGCAGCGCTGTTTCAAACGCGCACCCGCAACGAAATCGTCGTCGCCGAAAACGTCGGCGGTCGCAGCAGCTTTCAGAACGCAGGCCGCACCAAGCGCCAAGGCGTCGAGCTGAGCAACAGCACCCGTCTTGCCGATCAACTGCATCTGAACGCCGCCTTCACCTGGCTGGACGCGACCCTCAGCGAAGGCTATTGCGACGCCAAGGGCGCAGGCTGCGTGCCCGCAGGCAAGCGCATCGCCGGAACCGCGCGCACCCAGGCCTATCTCGCGCTCGACTGGCGACCGAGCCCTGCTTTCCGTGCGGGGGTCGATTGGCGACGCATCGGTTCTGTTGCGGCCAACGACAGCAACAGCGTCATGGCGCCGGCTTATGGTGTGCTCGGGGCCAGTGCGAGCTACAACGTGCTTGCCGGTGGCTGGAAGGTGGGGGTGTTTGGGCGGGTCGACAATCTTGCCGACCGTAAGTACGTTGGGTCGGTGATTGTCAATGAGTCCAATGGACGGTTTTATGAGAGTGCGCCGGGGCGGCAGTGGATGGTGGGGGTGAATGCTGGTTATCAGTTCTGAGATTGGGTTTGGGGTTTTGATGATGTTGTTGCATCACCCGTTCTTCTCTACTTTTTTGGTTTCGCTGGGTGTTTGATTTCCGAGGCCGGGACTGCCCCCGGCGGGGCAGTAACTTTTTGCTTGCGCGCAAAAAGTCACCAAAAACGCGCTTGAATGCGGGGTCACGCGGCAGAACTTACTGCGCGACTGCGTCGCTCCGTTCGGGCAACCGCCGCGAGTCAGTGTCTAACTAAGAGGCATTTGCGGCACATCGCTTCGCTCGTGCCAGGACGTTTACGAAGTTGAGTTGGAGCGCAAATGCCCACTGCTCTTTTGCACGAGAACGATTGCGCTGCAACATGCGAAGTCGCGAGATGGGCGGCACGAGCGCAGCGACGTGCCGAACACACCTCTTATGAAACTTCTGACTCGCGGCGGTTGTCCGAGCGGCGCGCGAAGCGCATAGCGAGTTCTGCCGCGGGTATTCAAAAGCGCATTTTTGGTGACTTTTTGGGCAAGACCAAAAAGTTACTCCGCCGCCGGGCGGAACTCCCGGCCTCCGCCCCCAAGCAAAGCACAAAGGCTAAAAAAACAAAACAGTACAAAAAATTCACTTTGTACTATCCCGACGATCCTCGAGATAACTGCGAATCGACCAGATCGCCTCCTGCGTCAATGTCCCCTCGAAAGGCGGCATGTACACCCGCCCATCCCGTGTACGCCCCCTCCGCACCGTCCCCACATAGAAGTCGTCCATCTCCTTGAAGCAAGCCGCCTTCTTCGCAGCATCCGCCAGCCCACTGCAATCCTCATCAAACTTGCGAAGATCGGGAGCAATCCCGCCCGACAGCGCCTCCAGCCCGTGGCAACGCGCGCAGTTCTGGTTGTAGGCCGAGCTGCCGATGCGCAGCGCTTCCTTGCGTGCGGGACTGGCCTTGTCGTATGGATTCGATTCCAACCACTTCTCGCCCAGTTGCGGCAGCGAGCTGGTGTCCACGGCCTGCGGCACCATGTCGCCGTGCGCCCATGTGGCAGTCGTTCCGCAGACCGCCAAGGCCAATGCGAGCAGACGGTGACGAAGCAAGCGAGGGAGCGTGGGAGTTCGTTTCATGTTTTGTCTCCGGTTGTTGGAAGTAAGTAGTACGTACGTCGTAAGAAAGCTGCAAGAAGTCGCTTCTCCTCATCAAAAGCAAGTTGCAGGCCACGCGTGCCACTTTTCGGCCGGAAACCCCGGATTGCTGCAAACTGCATCATCCAGACCCCAAACTGTCCCAATTTGGAACACCCGAACACCGCTTGGACTACAAGCGCTCGCGGCGTTGGGGATATCCCAGTTGTGGGAGGTCTTGTCTATAAAGAGAATGCGGGCCATAACAAGAGCAAGGCCCTCTTCGGCGCCTGCTACCGGGCGCCGTGGTCAACGAGCAAGTGAATGCCTACCGACCACCAGCACATCCGACCAGCCCTACAAGAGACAAGCACAACATGAGCACGGAATCCTTCACTCGCTTACCCGCGCAGCAGAATGCATCTGCCACAGCGGCTCCCGTGGCGCTTGATCACCACGTGGCCCAGGTGCTGGACAAGGCCAACCGGCGCTCGCAGACCTATGGCGTAGCGGTGCATGACGAGCCCGATTACTCCAGCCCCAGTCGTGGCCACATGAGCAATGCGATGGACGAGAACCGCTTTCTGTTCCAGCACGCCGCGCCCATCATGGAGACGCTGTTCGGCCAGATCGCCAATACCCACAGCATGGTGCTTTTGACCTCGGCACAAGGCATGGTGCTGCATTCTCTCGGCGACAACGACTTTCTCGAAAAGGCCTCGCGGGTGGCTCTCGTGCCGGGCATGGACTGGTCCGAAAAGACCAAGGGCACGAACGCCATCGGCACCGCATTGAGCGAGGAAGAGGCCATCACCGTACATGGCGATCAGCACTACATGAGCGCCAACCAGGCACTCACCTGCTCGTGTTCGCCGATCTTCGATCCGCATGGTCAGGTGATCGGCGCGCTCGACGTGACGGGCGACCACCGCAGCTACCACCAGCACACGCTCGCGCTGGTGCGCATGTCTGCGCAGCTGATCGAGAACCACATGTTCGCCGACAGCTTTCCCAAGGCCGTGCGGCTGCACTTCCACTCGCGCCCCGAGTTCCTCGGCACGCTGGTCGAGGGCATCGCGGTGTTCTCGCCCGATGGCCGTTTCATCTCGGCCAACCGCAGCGCGCAGTTCCAGCTCGGGCTCTCGCATCACGCGCTCAAGGCGCACACGTTCTCGTCGCTGTTCAACCTGCCGATGTCGGCGCTGTTCGAGCTGTTCAGTGGCTCGGCCTCCACGCCGCGCCAGCTCGGCATGCACAACGGCGTGTCGGTCTGGTGCCGCACGGAGATCAAACCCGCAGGCCCCTGGGCGCCGCCATCGCTCGCACCCGTGCAGCGCGACGGCGCGCCAACCACTGCGCCGCAACCGACGCGCGCAACCGTTTCCGCCGCCGAGTCGCGCTGCAAGCCGCATCTGTCGTCGCTGCAGTACCTCGACACCGGTGACGCGCAGATCGCCTCAGTCATCCAGAAGCTGCGCCGCATCGTCGATCGCGACATTCCGGTGATGGTGCTCGGCGAAACCGGTACCGGCAAAGACCTGCTCGCACAGGCCATCCACAACGACTCCGCGCGCGCACGCCAGCCGTTCGTGCCAGTCAACTGCGCGTCGATTCCCGAATCGCTGATCGAGGCCGAACTCTTCGGCTACGAGGAAGGCGCGTTCACCGGCGCACGCAAGAAAGGATCGGTCGGCAAGATCGTGCAGGCACATGGCGGCACGCTGTTTCTCGACGAGATCGGCGACATGCCCAAGCACCTGCAAGCGCGGCTTTTGCGCGTGCTGCAGGAGCGCAAGGTCAGCCCGCTCGGCGCGAGCAAGGAGGTCGAGGTCGATGTCACCGTGATCTGCGCCACGCACAAGAACATCAAGGACATGATCGCGCGCGGCGAATTCCGCGAAGATTTGTACTACCGCCTGAACGGCCTCATCGTGCGCCTGCCCGCACTGCGCGAGCGCACCGACTTCGAGGTGGTGGTCAAGAAGGTGCTCAAGTCGCTGTGCGACAGCGGCCAGCAGATCGACATCTCGCCCGAGGTCATGTCCCTGCTCTCAAGCTACCACTGGCCCGGCAACCTGCGCCAGCTGCACAACCTGCTGCGCACGGCCGCCGTGATGGTGGGCGACCACGGCTCCATCGATGCCGAACATCTGCCCGATGATTTTCTCGAAGAGCTGCGCATCGGCGACAGCGCGCCGCTCGCCATCGAGGCCACCGTCATTCACTCCGCCACCGCCGCTTCCGCCAACAGCGACGACGAAGCGCCCGACAGCGCACGCCTGCACGACGTCACGCTCAACGCGATGGCACAGATGTTGCGCACACACAAGGGCAATGTGTCGGCGGCGGCCAAGGCGCTCGGGGTGTCCCGCAACACCATCTACCGCAAGAAGAACCTGCTGCCTCCCGACCTGCTGAACTGACGCGCGACGGCCCTCTCCCTCCATGGATGCGGCCACGCGCAGCGCGCGTGTGCCTTCAGCATTGCGCGCATGACAACGCATTCCAAGGCCCTCCGGAGACAACACCATGACGACGCTCGCCCCCATCCATATCCCGGACTACCGGGATCGCCACGACCGCTATGACCGCTTCTCGGTGCTGCTGCACTGGCTCATGGCCGCGCTGCTGATTGCCGAGCTGAGTCTCGGCCTGTGGATGACGGGCCTGCCCAAAGATTCGAGCGGCACGCGCGCCTACTGGTTCAACATCCACAAGTCCATCGGCATGACGCTCGGGCTGTTGATCCTCGTGCGCCTGCTATGGGCATTCGCACGCGCACATGTGGCCGCCGTGCCCATGGTGCCGCTGATGCAGAAGATGGCGCAGGCCAGCCACGCGCTGCTGTATCTCTTCATGCTGCTCGTGCCGCTGTCGGGCTTTCTCGGCTCGGTGTTCTCGGGTTATCCGATCCGCTACTTTGGCTGGAAGCTGCCGCAGCTTGCCGCACGCTGGGATGACGCCAAGTCGCTCATGAGCCTGGTGCACGAGTTCTCAGTCTACGCGCTGATGCTGCTCATCGCTGTGCACATGCTCGCGTTCGTGCACCACCAGTTCATCCTCAAGGACGGCCTCATCCGCCGCATGTACTGATCCACGGACTGACCTGTCCACCCGCGCATTGCTCCGTAAGTGAACAGTGTTCGCGCCACACATCGCTCCACATTTGAACGCCCGCGCCACATGGTGCAGTGCATTTCGCGCGGCACGCGGCGCACAGGCCAATGGCACGTGTATTGCAAATGCCCGATGGCGATTCATCGACAACCATACGAGGAGCACATCACCATGACCATCCCGGCCTTCCGCCATCTGCGCCTGAACACTGTGTGTCTGGCCATCGCAGCCACCACCTGCCTGCCCGCCTTCGCGGTCAAGCCCGTGGCGTGGGAAGACATCGCCAACGATGCCAAGACCCCCGGCGACGTGCTGTCCTACGGCCTCGGCCTCACGGCGCAGCGCTACAGCCCGCTCAAGACGCTCAACACCAAGAACGTCGCGGGCCTCGTGCCGGCATGGAGCTACTCGTTCGGCGGCGAAAAGCAGCGCGGCCAGGAGGCCCAGGCGCTGGTGCATGACGGCGTGGTCTACGTGACTGCGTCGTACTCGCGCTTCGTCGCCATCGACGCACGCAGCGGCAAGCGCCTGTGGACCTACGAGCACCGCCTGCCCGAAGACATCCGTCCCTGCTGCGACGTGGTCAACCGTGGCCCCGCGATCTATGGCGACAAGGTCTATTTCGGCACGCTCGACGCACGTGTGATCGCACTCGATCGCACCACCGGCAAGGTCGTGTGGAACGAGAAGTTCGGCGACCACAAGGTCGGCTACACCATGACCGGCGCCCCCTTCATCATCAAGGACCAGAAGACCGGCAAGGTGCTGCTGGTGCATGGTTCGTCGGGCGACGAATTCGGCGTCGTCGGCTACCTCTACGCACGCGATCCCGACACCGGCAAGGAGATCTGGGCACGTCCGTTGGTCGAGGGCCATGTCGGCCGTCTGAATGGCGAACCCAGCACGCCCACCGGCGATCCCAAGGCCCCGACATGGCCGAATGATCCCAACTCCGCCACCGGCAAGGTGGAAGCCTGGAGCCAGGGCGGCGGCGCACCGTGGCAGACGCCATCGTTCGACGTGGAGACCAACACCATCGTCGTCGGCACCGGCAACCCCGCGCCATGGAACACCTGGAAGCGCACCGCCAAGGGCGACGATCCACGCAACTGGCCTAGCCTTTACACATCCGGCCAGGCCTACATCGATCCATCGAACGGCGATCTCAAGGGCTTCTTCTCGCACACGCCGAACGATGCATGGGACTTCTCTGGCAACAACTCGGTGCTGCTGTTCGACTACAAGGACAAGGCCACCGGCAAGACCGTCAAGGCCTCCGCGCATGCGGACCGCAACGGCTTCTTCTTCGTGACCGACCGCGAAAAACTCTCCAAGGCCGACGGCGGCCATCCATGGAAGCAGAACGCCATCATCAACGCATGGCCATTCGTCGACGGCATCACCTGGGCCTCGGGCTTCGATCTGAAGACCGGCCTGCCGATCGAAAAGAACAACCGCCCCCCCGAGCCCAAGGAAGGCCAGGAAAAGGGCGACAGCATCTTCGTGTCGCCACCATTCCTCGGTGGCACCAACTGGATGCCGATGAGCTACAGCCCCGACACCGGCTTGTTCTACATTCCCGCCAACCACTGGGCGATGGACTACTGGTCGGAGCAGATCACCTACAAGCCGGGCGCGGCCTATCTGGGCCAGGGCTTCCGCATCAAGAAGCTACATGACGACCACGTCGGCATCCTGCGCGCCATCAACCCACAGACCGGCAAGATCGCATGGGAGCACAAGGAGCAGTTCCCGCTGTGGGCCGGCACGCTCACCACCGCCGGCAACCTGCTGTTCACCGGTACGTCGGACGGCTACGTGAAGGCCTTTGACGCCAAAAACGGCAAGGAACTGTGGAAGTTCCAGACCGGATCCGGCGTGGTCTCGGTGCCGATCACCTGGCAGATGGACGGCGAGCAATACGTCGGTATCCAGTCCGGCTACGGCGGTGCGGTGCCGCTGTGGGGTGGCGACATGGCCGAGCTGACCAAGCAGGTCACGCAAGGCGGCTCGATGTGGGTGTTCAAGCTGCCCAAGCAGCTCGCAAGCCGCTGAGCCCGATGAAGAAAAACGCTGCGCTCATCGCCATGTGCGCAGCCGTGACACTGGCATCCCTTGCCGGTGTCACGGCCTCGGCACAGACACCCGGCCACACAACGGATTCCGCGGACCCGGCCACGCCGACATCCAACGAACCGCTGATCATCAACGGCTGCCCGATCTGGCCGTACACACGTTGCCCCGGCGCGGATCTGCGGCATGCCAATCTGGTCGGCAAGAACCTCGCAGGCTCCGATCTGCGCGGTGCCGATCTCACGCGTGCCGACCTGCGCGGAGCCAACCTGGCCGCTGCCAATCTCGAAGGCGCGAATCTGACCGGCGCGCGTCTTTCGAAGGCCACGGCGGCCAACACCGACTTCAAGAACGCGCGCTTCATCGGCGCCGATCTCGAAGGCGCGCGCCTGATGCGATCCGACTTCTCGGGCGCGCTCTTCGAAGGATCCAACCTCGAGATGGCGCGCTTCAATCACGCATGGTTCGTCGGCGCACGCTTCATCTCCAACGATCTGCAGGAGGCCAAGCTCTCGGCCACCAACTTGAAGGACGCCGTGTTCGAAGGCAACTTCGTGCGCTACACGCTGTTCCATGAATCGAACATGGAAGGCTGCAAGGGCTGCAAGAAAGAATGGGAGTGAAGACAATGATGATGACGAAGAAGAAAAAGATGAAACCGCGCAGGCCACTGTCGTTCTTCGCGAGCATCGCTGCTGCCCTTTCAGCGTCCCTGCTGGTGATGCATGCCGCCCACGCC
Source organism: Diaphorobacter sp. HDW4A (assembly GCF_011305995.1). Lineage (GTDB taxonomy): Bacteria > Pseudomonadota > Gammaproteobacteria > Burkholderiales > Burkholderiaceae_C > Diaphorobacter_A. The sequence continues at coordinate 5,141,835 of NZ_CP049910.1, forward strand.
TTCGAAGTCGTCAAGCCGCAGGTCGACACCGGCGCGCTGCCTGCCGCCGCAAAAACCTGGGATGAACCCAACCCACTGCGCGGCAACAAGGACGCTGTCGTCATCGGCCGCAGCGCCTTCAACCAGGCCTGCGCGCAATGCCACGGCGCGGACGCCAACGGTTCGCGCTCGCCCGCGCCCGATCTGCGGCGCATGGGCATCGGCTGCAGGCGCATTCAGGATGAGGCACTGCGCCAGCGCTGCATGGGCGATGCCGACGCGTTCTTCATCAAATCGGTGCGCTACGGCAAGCAGAAATTCGGCATCGTCCACATGCCGCCGTGGGAAGGCGTGCTGACGCCCGAGGTCGCCTGGTCGATCCGCAGCTTTGTGGAAAACGCGCCGAAGTAGATAAAGCAGAAAAGCAGAAGAAAAGAAGGTGGTCAGAAAAGGTCGCCGAAGTCCCCCCGTCAGTCCCATGAATACCGCTCTGCCTCTTCTCTCACACACGCTGCGCATGCAATACGAACCTGCGCAAGCCATCTGGATGCTGCACCTGCCTGAGGGAGCAATGCAGCTCAACGACAGCGCGGCAGAAATCATGCGCCGCTGCGATGGCAAGCACACGGTGCAAGCCATCGTGAGCGAGCTCGAAGAGTTATTTGAAACCGAGGGCATCGCACCTCAAGTGCAGTCTCTCATTGACGAAGGAACACGTCGTGGCTGGCTTGTATGAAAAAAAACACCCCCTGAGTCGCTTCGCGCCTTCCCTCTCTCTCGCTTCGCGGGAGGGGGACGCAGCCAGCGCGGCGGGCGGCCCTAAGCAAGCCTGCTCTCGCCCGGATCGCGCCAGTTCCATGCGCCACGGAAGGCGCGAATCGCCATGGATAACTGATACGTTTCTGCAACTGCGCGGCATTCTTGCCATGCTGTGCGCTGCGCTCGTGCTCGTGTTCGCATACCAATCGGCCAGCGAGGCGGCGAATGCAGCGTCGACCGACCTGCGCACGCAGGACGTTTCCGTGCTCGCAGCCACCTGCGTGACCTGTCATGCACCCATGTCCGAGGCCGGTGGCATCCCCACTCTGCAAGGCCGCAGCGCCGCTGATCTGCTCGGTCGCCTGCGCGCCTTCAAGGCCATAGCACCTGCCAAGGCCGATGCCAGCAGCACCATCATGCCGCTGCTGCTGCAAGGGTTTGACGACCTGCAGATCAAAGCACTTGCGCAGTGGTTTTCCTCACGCAAGGAAGCGCGCTGATGCCCAGCAACCGGCGCAGGATTCTGGGCTCCGCGCTGGCGGCGCTGGCCGCGCCGTCCATCGTGCGCGCGCAGGCCGCATCGGCGCACATTGTGGTGGTCGGCGGAGGCTTTGGGGGTGGCACGGCGGCGCGCTACCTGCGTCAGCTGGCACCGCAAGCTCAAGTCACGTTGGTGGAGCCTGCACAGCGCTTCTACACCTGCCCGTTTTCCAATCTTTATCTCGCCGGTCTGCGCAGCTGGGAGAGCATCGGCCACCACTTCGATGGCCTGCGCAAAGCGGGCGTGCGCGTGGTCCACGAACGCGCCGAAGACGTCGACGCGGGCCAGCGCACGCTGACGCTTTCCAGCGGCCAGGTGCTGCGCTGGGACCGGCTCGTGCTGTCTCCCGGAATCGATCTGCGCTGGAATGCCCTCGAAGGTTATGACGAAGCCGCAGCAGAGCTGGCACCGCATGCCTGGAAGGCCGGTTCACAAACGCTTTTGCTGCGCAAGCAGATGGAGGCCATGCGCAACGGAGGCACCTTCATCATGGTGATTCCCGACAACCCGTTCCGCTGCCCGCCCGGCCCCTATGAGCGCGCGGCGATGGTGGCCCACTATTTCAAACAGCACAAACCGCGCAGCAAGATCCTGCTGCTCGACGCCAAGCAGAATTTCTCAAAGAAGGCGCTGTTCCTGCAGGGATGGAAGGCCTTGTATGGCGACATGATCGAGTGGCAGGGCATCGCGCAGGATGGTCAGGTGGTGCGCGTCGATGCGAAGACGCTCGAGGTCGAGACCGTCTTCGGCGCACGCCACAAGGCCGACGTGCTCAATGTGATTCCGCCACAGAAAGCAGGCTTCATCGCCGAGCGCGCAGGCGTGACCGACGCCAGCGGCTGGGTGCCCGTGAAGGGCGAGAATTTCGAATCAAGCAAGGTCGCCGACATCCACGTGGTGGGCGACGCGAGCTTCGCCGGGCCCATGCCCAAATCCGGCTTCGCGGCCAACAATCAGGGCAAGCTGGTGGCCGCCAGCATCGCCGCCGAGCTGCTCGGGCAGGAGCCCGCCGCCGCCCTCTTCGCCAACACCTGCTACAGCCTCATCGGCCCGGGCTACGGCATCTCGGTGGCGGGCGTGTATCGCGCCGAAGAAGGCCGACTCGTGGACGCACCACACTCCGTCGGCATCAGTCCGCTGGACGCCAACGCTGCATTCCGCGCGGCCGAGGCGCGCTACGGCGCATCCTGGTATGCGGCCATCAGTCGCGACATCTGGAATCGTTGAATCAGAACTCAGCTGAGACGGCTTTTCGCCGCGTTGTGCCCCAGCTGTGCGGCCCGCTGATACAGCGTACAGGCACGCCGCGCGTCGCATGGCTCTCCGAGTCCCAACTCGGCCATGCGGCCCAATTCGAACAGCGCATCGGCATCGTCATCAAAGGCGAGGCGCTCCCACAGGTCACGCGCCTCGACGTGATAGCCCAGTCGGCAGGCGGCATAGGCCTTGAGATGTTGGCCCTGCGTACCCTCCAGTTGCTCGAGCGTCATGCGCGCCGCGCCCAGCAGCGTGCGTGGGTGCGGCAGGTTCTGTGCTTGCACGGGACTCATGGCTTGGTCGACAGCACAAAGCTCGCGAGGAGCTTCAGATCGGGCGCCTTGAGGCTCGCATGTGCGGGCATGGCAATGCGGCCGTACTTGCCAGTCGAGCCCATCTGGATGGACTGCGACAGCGTGGCCACGGCGTCCTTGTCGCCCTTGTACCTTTCGGCGATGGTGGTGAACGCCGGTCCGACGATCTTCTCCTTGGCCGCGTGGCAGCTGTAGCAGCCGGTCGCCTTGGCCAGATCGGTGGCTGCGGCCACATCGATGTCGCTGGCGGCAGCATGGCCCGCGATGCCGGCCATCAGAAAACTGAAAATGTAAGCAGTGCGCATAGTGGTGGAGCGGTGATGTGGGTTGGAGTGCCTACCCAGTGGCAACATCCATGCCAATGCACACACACATATGCGCGGCCACTTCGCCACCTCTGCAGCGCCCGCGCACCTGTCACACCGGGCCGTGACACTGTTCAAAAATGACGCATATCAAGCGACACAAAGACACAGCGTCCGTCACTTCGGTTTGCTCAGTGCCTGCTGCTCATAGCGCGGATACCACTGCGCCAGACTGCGGTGAAACTCCGCCGGTTGCGCCGCCCATCCTGCAAACCGCTCAGGAACCCGTGTGCGCAGCAGCTCGCTCAGATCAACGCCTTTCTCCGCGCTGCGCTGCATGAGCGCCACCAGCCACTGCAGCCAGTCACTGGTCTGCTCCATGCCGCGCGGCCCCTCGTGCACGGGGCCGTGGCTCGGCACCACCCACTTGAACAAGCCGTCGTCCTGCCATTGCCTGAGCACCTGCAGACTCGCGAGCCACGCCTGCGGATCAGCATGCGGCGTGGTCGGCACACGGTCGGCAAACACCAATCCGCCCGCAAATAGCACGCCGGTCGTCTGATCAATGATCACCAGATCATCCGCCGTGTGTCCATGCAACCGGCGCAGCTCCAGCACATGGCTGCCGAGGCGAATCGTCTGCGGCTGGATCGCCTCGCGCGCGGGCTCGGCCTGCGTGCCTCGCATCCAGTCGCCGCAGAGTCGGTACAGGTTGTCCTCATACGCTGCGCCCTCGGCTTTCATCCCCGCGATGCTGCCCGCAAGCGCCTGCGTGGGCTTGTCGCTCCAGGCCGCATTGCCTAAAAAATAGTCAGGATGCAGATTGAGGTTGAACACCCGCAACACCGGCTGCTGCGTGAGCTTTTCAATCGCCTTGCGTTGCTGCTCGCCATACAGGCGCGACGGGCCGGTGTTGATCACCACAACCCCCTGATCCGTCGCGATGAACGCCGTGTTGATGATGTTGCAGCCATTGCTGCGCGAGAAATCCTCCACCGGCCCTTCGATGACCCAGGTGTTCTCCGCAATGCGGCGCGGCTCAAGCCGGTAGTCGAGCTTCTGCATGTCGGCCCGGTTGGCTGCGGAAGGCTGAATCGGCGTCTGCGCCCCGGCATTCAATGCCATGCAGATCACGGCCAGTGTCGTGAGTCGTTTCATGACTTTACCTCCGCATCAATACGGTTGCCGTTGTTGTCCTGCCCCTGTAGTCGAAATGCCTGCGGCCCTTCGGGTGGCAGCTCGAACGAGATCAGCGGATTCTCCGACACCGGCTCATGCAGAGCGAGCCGCCACCAGAGCTCGCCACCGGCATCACGCAGCTCCAGCCGATCAATGTAGAACGCCGGAATCCCCGCCACCAGCCCCGTGTCCATCGGATGCATCACCCGCAGCCGCAGACGGCGGCTGCCATCGATCACATTGCCAAAAATCCGCGCCTGCACTTGATTGAGCGTCGCCCGCCACGAGCCATCGGCGCGCGATGCGCCCGGCACCGTGCAGCCGCCCCCGGCCGCCTGCGCCATCACGCTGCCCACATGCCACTGACCATTCCGCGTCTGCACCATCGCCCGCACCGGAGAAGCCTGCTCCAGCCGGATGCGAAGCGACAGCATCGGCAGCGCGCGCATCGGCTCGAAATCCAGCACCTCGCGCACCGGATTGCGGTCCACCACCACCCAAATGCGCTTGATTCCGCCTCCCACCTCCGCGAGCTTGCGCGCGTCGATCTGCACCGGAACGTTCATCGCGTCGTCGGCAAACGGCGGCGTGTGCACGATCACCTCGTCCGTGAAACGCACAGGCGCATCGCCCAGATACTGCTTGCGCAGCGTCGGCCATTGCATGGAACCCAGCGGATCGCCGCCCGTGCGATCCTCCTGCCCGACGGCACCAAACGCACGGGTCGCGGTAAGCAATCCCAGCAGCACAATTTTCCTGCGCTGCACCATGACCTTCACCATCATCACGATTGTCCCTTTCGCATTTTTCGTTGGCATCGCCAACGGGCTGCAAGACCAATGCCAGCCACGCTTTCTACAGGATTCAGGCAGGGCTGTCCCAGCCTGGAACAGTTCGCAAAAAAAGGAACCGGTAAAACCTTCTTGACTCTGACATGGTGTCAAGGTACATCATCAACATATCAGCCATCACCGAAGGAGAAAACCAGCATGAAGTACACATTCCAAGTCCAAGGCATGACCTGCGGCCACTGCGAGCGTGCCGTGGTGCATGCCGTGCGCGAAGTCGATGCCGACGCCATCATCCAGGTCGATCTGCCCACCGGCCAGGTCGTAGTGGAAAGCGATAAGTCGCGCGACGCCGTGGCCAACGCCATCAAGGAAGAAGGCTACACCGTCGCCGCATGATGACCACCAAACACGCCATCGCGCCCCAACCGGTCCACTGGCCGGTGGCGATCGGCGTGGCTGCCGAGCGTGCCGGTGTCTCGGCACGCATGGTGCGCCACTATGAATCGCTCGGCCTGCTGCCCGAAGTGGCCCGCACCGACAGTGGCTACCGCCAGTACGGCGAGGCCGATGTCCACACCCTGCGCTTCATCCGCCGCTCGCGCGACCTCGGCTTCTCGATGGAAGAAATCGCCACCCTGCTCAGCCTCTGGAAAGACAAGGAACGCGCGAGCGCCCAGGTCAAGAAGGTCGCCCAAACCCACATCGAAAACCTCGAAGAACGCATCGCCGCCATGCAGGCGATAAAGCGCAGCCTGCAGTCACTGGTCCATTGCTGCCACGGCGACGACCGCCCGGACTGCCCGATTCTCGATGATCTGGCGAGTGTGTCGGAAACAGCGCATCCGCATTGACTCAACAGCCTCCTACGGCCCCGACCTCTCCCATCAACGCAGCGGCAACAAACTCCGCTCCACATCCCCCGTCACGCTGCGCAGCTGTTCGATGAAATAACGCGTCGCCGGGCCCAGCACACGGTCACGGCGGTGCATCAGGCCGATGTCGCGGTGCGCGTTCGGCGCGTGGATCGGGCGGGCGATCAGGCCCTGCAGGTTCAGCTCGGGCAACGCAAGGCGAGGCAGCAGGGCGACTCCCAGGCCGTGTCTGGCCATTGAGGCGGCCGTGATGATGTGTGTGACATCACAGCGCGGCGTGACAGGCTCGGCCGATTCGTCGCTGCCCGCCTGCAATGCCCGATCGAACTGTTCGCGCGCGTTGGATCCTCGTGCCAGCAGCACCAGATCGTGCGCCAGCAGCTGTTCCCAGCGGATGCTGGAGAGCTTTTCAAGCGCATGTCCGTGCGGAAAGACGGCGTAATAGCCATCGGTCAACAGGGGCTCGAAGTGCAGATCGGGTGCGGCTTCGGAGAGCGGGCCAATGGCGCATTCCACCTGGTTGGTGCGCAGCATCTCGAGCAACTGGTCGGTATGCGCCTCAACAACACGTGACTGCAGCGCCGGATGCACCGCGCGCAAGCGGGCCAGCGCGTGCGGCACCAGCCCGAAGGCGGCGGACGGCAGGGCCGCGACGATCACCTTGCCGCGCCGTGCGGCCGACAGATCGAGCGCGCTGCGATAGGCCTCCTCCACGTCGGCAAGCGGCCGCTGGATGCGCTGCAGGAACTCCTCCCCCGCCTCGGTCAGCGCCACGCTGCGGGTGGAGCGCTCCAGCAGCTTGAGGCCCAGCGTGTCCTCCAGATCCTGGATCAGCGCCGAGAGCGAGGGTTGCGTCACGCCCAGCGCACCCGCCGCGTGCGTGAACGAGCGGCTTTCCACCACCAGCAAAAACGCCTTCACCGCCCGGTATTTGATATTCATAGTCATAGGCGATAAATCATAGACAAATAACGATTTGTGTTGATGAGTGGAAGCCGCTCCAATCGAATTCAAAAAAAGAACACCACCTTTCGACTCGAAAATTCTGGAGACTTCACGTGAATACTCGCCGCTCATCCCTGCGCGCGCTGCTGGCTGCGCTTGCCTGCACCGCCACACTCGCCCCTGTCACTTCGGCTCTCGCCCAAAGCTACCCGAGCAAGCCGGTGCGCATGGTCGTTCCTTACCCGCCGGGAGGCGCGACGGACGTGATAGGCCGCATGATCGCCGACAAGCTCGGCACGAAATGGGGTCAAGCGGTGGTGGTGGACAACCGCGCCGGCGCCGGAACGACTGTGGGCGCCGAAAACGTCGCCAAGTCCGCACCCGACGGCTACACGCTGTTCGAAACCACCGCCACGCACACCATCAGCGCCAGCCTCTATCCCAAGCTGAACTACGACCCGATCAAGGACTTCACGCCGATCACGCTGACCGCCACGATTCCGCTGGTGTTGGTGACCACGCCCAAGATCCCCGCAAAGAATCTCGACGAGCTGCTCAAGTGGATCAAGGCCCAGCCCGGTGGTGCCAGCATGGGCTCGCCCGGCAACGGCAGCGTGCAGCACCTGACCGGCGAGCTTTTCAAGACCAAGGCCGGCGTTAACACCGTCCACGTGCCCTACAAGGGCGCGGCTCCGATGATCACCGACCTGCTCGGCGGTCAGGTGGACATGGCGTTCGCCACGCTCTCCGAGGTGACGAGCTACATCAAGGCGGGCAAACTGCACGCCATCGGCCTCGCGCACGACAAGCGCATGTCCGCCGTGCCCGACGTGTCCACGTTCACCGAGCAGGGCATGAAGGGCTTCGTCGGTGCGACCTGGTTCGGCACCTTTGCGCCAGCCAAGCTGCCAGTGGAGCTGCGCGACCGCATCTACAAGGACATCCAGGCCATCGTCGCTACGCCCGAAATCACGAAGAAGCTCGAAGAAATGGGCGCGGAAGTGAACAACCTCGCGCCTCAGGATTTCTCGAAGCTGATCGATGCGGAAGCCAAGCGCTGGGCCGAAGCGGTGAAAATCTCGGGTGCCAAGGTAGAGTGAATTTCAACGGAGTTTTGTCAGCGTGAGTCAGCAGTCAGTCACCACCCAGCCCCCCCTGCGTATCGCGCAGATGATTTCCATCGGCGAACTCGCCGACAGCCAACTGCGCGAGCAGCACAGTGCAGTGTCCCTCTGGGACAAGGATGCCGCCTTCATCGACGCCCATGCGGCCGAGGTCGAACTGCTCGTCACCACCGCCCGCATCGGCTGTAGCGCCGAAACCATGGGGCGCTTTCCGCGCCTGCGCGGCATCTGCAGTTGGGGGGCAGGTTACGACACCATCGACGTGGCCGCAGCCCGCGCGCGCGGCATTCCGGTGAGCAACACCCCCGGCGTGCTCGACGGCTGTGTGGCCGACATGGCCTGGGCGCTGCTGCTCGCCAGCGCCCGCCGCGTGGCCGAGGGTGACCAGTACGTGCGCGACGGCAAATGGGTGCGCCTGGGCGAGTTTCCGCTCGGCCTGCGCGTGTCGGGCAAGCGCCTCGGTATCGTCGGCATGGGCCACATCGGTCAGGCGATCGCGCGGCGCGGCGTGGGCTTTGACATGGACGTGCGCTATACCGGGCGCTCGGCCAAGCCGGACCTGCCCCACACCTTCATGCCCGATCTCACCGAGTTGGCTGACTGGGCGGACTTCCTCGTGCTCGCCTGCGTCGGCGGTGCGAGCACCTTCCACATCGTCAACGCCGAGGTGCTCAAGGCGCTCGGCCCGCAAGGCATCGTGGTGAACATCGCACGCGGCACAGTGATCGACCAGGCAGCGCTGATCGACGCACTGATCCACAGAACCATCGCCGGGGCGGGCCTTGACGTGCTTGAGGGCGAGCCCGGCGCACCCGAAGCCATGCGCCAGCTGCCCAACGTGGTCTTCACCCCGCACATGGCCAGCGCCACCACCGACACTCGCATCGACATGCAACGCTGCGTGGTGGCCAATGTGGAGCAGTTTCTGAGCACTGGCAGCATGCTCAACCCGATCTGAGCTGGGAACTGCTCATCATTTAAGCAGTGCGAAAAATTCTGCTTAAAAAGAAGGCACAACAAAAAAGGGAGCGTCGTGAGGCGCTCCCTTTTTTTTCGTCTGTATCCGTTCAATGAGCGGCCCAAAGGCTGCTCAAAAAACAGGCATCACTGGGCTGCAGGCTTGATGAAAGCCTCGACCTTGCCCTTGAGGGTGATCAGCAGCGGGCGGCCCTTGCGGTCCAGGGTCTTGCCTGCGGGCACCTTGATCCAGCCCTCGCTCACGCAGTACTCCTCGACATCGAAGCGCTCCTTGCCGTTGAAGGTGATGCCGATGTCTTGCTCGAAGAACTCCGGCTTGTGGTGCGGGCTGCGGGGGTCGATGGACAGGCGGTCGGGCAATGTGGGCTGTGCGGAATCGGTCACGGTGGGAATTCTGATGGTTCGAAAGCCGCCATTGTCCCGCAAACGCCCCACAAACCGCTGCGAGCGCCCGCCCTCTTCCCCTTCACGGCTCGCACAGGAACAGTTGTCCAAGGTACTTTTCTCACTGTGACAAAGCCAGTTTTAAAAGCTCAAACCGCTATTGTTTCAAGAGCTACAACAATAACATTCACAATATTTATATCGAGTTTTCGTAGTGAAAATAGGGATTGTGGATAACTTTGAGGACCGAACCAGAACAACCCAACACTTATTCACAGGTCCGGAAATTTCCCGGGATTTATCCCCATTCCGGATGCAGCGGCAGCCCGGTTGACTCCACATGCTTGTTTTTTCAACAAGTCTTTGATCCAAAAAACAAAAGGTAGGTTATCCACAGGTTTCCCGACTTCCTATTACTACTAACATTCTTAAATAACAGCTTTAAAGAACAACCAAGGGAGAACTTGGGAAAGATGCCGCGCAGGAAATTGGGAGATTGGAAAAACGGAAGACTCCAAAGATCGGCCGTTATCCACGTTGCGCTGGAGATTTCCTGTGGATAACAATGGATAAACTTGAATAACTTGCCCGGAAAACAAAAAAACCGCTTTGGCCAAGCCAAAGCGGCGGAGTTGTTCAACGGAAAGTGCCTCGACAAAAGCAATGCATGGAGCGAGGAACCACGTTACCCAGGTCCGGGAAACCCGTTTTCCGGCCCCCCAGCGTGAATTTCAGCGCAGCATGAGGTATCCGACCCCAATGGCCGCAATCAGGCCCACAGCATCCGCAAACAACGCGCAGGCGAGCGCATGACGGGCATGGCGCACGCCCACGCTGCCGAAGTACACGGCCAACACGTAGAACGTGGTTTCGGTCGAACCCTGAACGATCGCTGCCAACCTGCCCACAAAGCTGTCCACGCCATGGGTCTGCAGCACGTCGATCATCAGACCACGCGCCCCTGCGCCCGAGAGCACCTTCATCAGCCCGACGGGCAAGGCCGGCAGAAATTCGGTGTCCATGCCGAGCGCGCTCACCAGCGCGCCAATGCCCGTCAGCAGCGCGTCCATGCAACCCGCCGCACGGAACACCCCGATGGCGACCAGAATCGCGATCAAATAGGGAATGATCTGCACCGCCACGCCAAAGCCCTCCTTGGCGCCGTCGATGAAGGCGTCATAGACGTTCACCCGCCGCCACGCACCGACCAGCAGGAACAGCATCACCACGCCGAGAATCACGGCAGCGCCAACGGCACCGGCGATCTTCGCCGCCTGTTCGGCGGGCAATTGCGCAAGCGCCGTCACCGCAGTCGCCAGCAGACCGCCGACGACCAGCACCGGCACCAGCAACCGTGCCTTCCAAATCGGCAGCCGCTGGCAGACCGCCACGGCAAGCACGCCTGCCAGCAGCGAGATGAAGGTGACGATCAGCGTCGGCAGAAAGATGTCGGCCGCGTTGAAGTTCGCGCCCAGCCCCTGCTTGAGCGCCACGCTCTGGCGGATTGCGATCACCGAGGTCGGGATCAGCGTGAGCCCGGCGGTGTTCATCACCACGAACATGATCTGCGCGTTGCTTGCGGTTTCGGGCTGTTCGGTATTGAGCGACTGCAGCTCGCGCATGGCCTTGAGGCCGAGCGGCGTGGCCGCGTTGTCCAGACCCAGCAGATTGGCCGAGATGTTCATTGTCATCGCGCCCTGCGCCGGATGACCGTTTGGCACGCCGGGAAAAAGCCGCGTGAGCACCGGGCTGGCGATACGGGCGAGCAGTTCGATCATTCCGGCCTTTTCGCCCACGCGCATGAGGCCGAGCCACAGGCACATGATGCCGGCGAGGCCCAGAGAAATCTCAAAGCCGGAGCGCGCGCCATCGAACATCGCATTGAGCAATGCCTGAAAGATCCCGTCGTCGCCGGTACACCACCGCCAGACGGCGGTGAAAAAAGCGGTTGTGAAAAACCCGATCCAGACCCAGTTGAGTGCCATGCCGCGATGGTAGCGTTTCGGGGGATGCAACTGCCGATGGCTTCAAGTCGTGGCAGACTGCGCGCCATGCCCGATTCCACGTTGCTTGTCGCCGATGATCATCCGCTGTTCCGCGCGGCGCTGATCCATGTGCTGCACGAACGCTTTGCGCAGTTTTCCATTCTCGAAGCTGCGAGTGCCCAGACGCTGGGCGCGGCGCTGGCCGAGCATCCTGAAATCGAGCTGGTGCTGCTGGATCTGGCCATGCCGGGCGCGCGTGGCTTTTCGTCGCTGCTGCATGTGCGCGGCGAATATCCACAGATTCCCGTCGTCGTGATCTCGTCCAATGAACATGCGCGCGTGATCCGGCGCGCGCAGCAGTTCGGCGCGGCCGGATTTATCCCCAAGTCGTCCTCGGCCGACGACATGGTGGCAGCGATCCAGAACGTGCTCGACGGTGACCTGTCCTTTCCGCACACCGATGCGGAGAGTTCGCCAGCCGACGCGGATCTAGCCGCCAAACTCGCGCAGCTCACGCCGCAGCAGTTCCGCGTGCTCATGTGCCTGGCCGACGGCCTGCTCAACAAGCAGATCGCGCACGAGCTGGGGCTTGCAGAGAACACCGTGAAGGTGCACGTCACCGCGATCCTGAAAAAGCTCGAGTGCTACAGCCGCACCCAGGCCGCCGTGCTGGTCAAGAGCCTCGAGCCCGAAAGCACCGTTTAACGCGTCAGCTTTTCAACCGAGCTGTTCAATGAGCAACTCGCGCACCTCACGCACGATGGGCGCGTCGCCGCGCCGCGCGGGCAGCATCTGAAAGCTCACCGCGCCAAGCGCCGGAAGGCGTGACGCGCGCGCCGACACCGCCTCCACCCCTTCGCACAAAGCCGATTCATTCAGGCACGCAAACCCCAGCCCCGCCGCCAGCGCCGACTGCATGCCGCGCACGCCCGACGCCACATGCACCACCGTGAACGCGACGCTCCTGTGGACAAGTGTTTTTTCGGCCAGCACCCGCAATGAACAACCTTCGGTCAGTGTGATCAACGGCAACGCCTGACCCTTTGCGGGCAGACGCCCCGGAGCGGTCATCCAGCGCAATGGCTCGGTGCGCAGCAGGTGCGCGCGGGCGCTGGTTTTTCCATCCGCACGCATGGTGATGGCGATGTCCAGAAGACCGGCCGCGTGCTCCTCTTCCACCACACGGCTTTTCCCCATGGTGACGTACAGGCGCACACCGGGATGCTGCTGCGCAAGCCGCGCGAGCAGCCCCGTCACTTCGGACGGACGGAAGTAGTCGGTGATGCCAAGACGCAGTTCGCCCTCAAGCGGCGCTTCATGCAGATCGCGCCATGCCTCGTCGCTCATCGCCAGCAGGCGCAGCGCATGCTCGAGCAGCAACTTGCCCGCAGCCGTGGGCTGCACGCCGCTCTTGCTGCGCACCAGCAGCAGCTTTCCCGCTCGGTCCTCCAGCTTCTTCAACTGCTCGCTGGCAGCCGACTGCGACAGAAACACCACGCCCGCGCCCGCAGTCACGCTGCCGGCGTTCACGACATGCACGAAGGTTCTGAGTTGATCGATGTCGAAGGCTTGCATTGCACAGTTTCTGCACGGACCTGTCCAAAGGACATACCGCAGTTCTACAGGAATTTTCCAAACGGTTGTGCGCAGGTCATACGCAAGAAATACGTAATTCATACGCAACTTGTCCAGTCGCTTGTACGCATATTATCCACCGGGTTTTCCGATGGATATCAACTGATATTCCCATTTTACCGATGGATAAAAGATATCCAGAATGCATGTACATGCTTATCAACAGAGGTGTACGCAACATGCCCCATATCGTTCTCTATCTCTCCGGCCCCGTAGATGCGTCGCTTGCCCAATGCAGTGTGGACAAGGTGATCGACCTCACCTGCCGCGTGCTCGGAAAGAAGCCGGAGGTCATCTCCATACAGGTGTTTTTCACACCTTCCGAACAATGGTTCATCGCCGGGAAAACACTCGCCGAGACGGGGCGCAGCGCGTTCCATCTCGACATCAGCGTGACTGACGAGACCAACACCAAGGCCGAGAAGGCGCAGTTCATCCGCGAGCTGCATGCGGCGCTCAAGGAGCTGCGACCCGACCTGCACGAGGTCAGCTATGTGCATGTGATCGATGCGCGCGCAGCGGCTTATGGCTATGGCGGGCGCACGCAGGAGTACCGGCACCAGCAGGCCGGGGTGTAAGCCTCGAACATGGCGTGTCCTGTCGAACCATGGTCCTTGGGAATTCCCGAGGATCCGTCTGCCAGCGTGCACCGGATAATGGGCTGATCCAATAAACCCAACGCCATGTCGTCACCGCTCTACACCTTTTCCATCCCGCCCAAGCCGACGCCGCCGATTGCCGCGCGCATTCCCTACATGGCATGTCCGCTGTGTGCCAGTAAACACTTCGTGGAACATCGGCGTGCGAGCTGTGAGCACCATCCACTCTTCAAGCCGGGACTGCCAGGTTTGATGCGTTGGATGCAGTGTTCGGACTGCAGACATGTGTTCACTGACGGTGTCTGGAGCGAGCAGGCGCTATCAATGATCTTTGCGTCGGCCAATCCGCATCAACTGCCGGGAAACAATCTGCATCCGAGTCGCAGCATTTCTGCACGCATGGTGGAGAAGGTCATTGGGGTAACGGGCGTTGCAAAGGGCACATGGCTGGATGTCGGGTTTGGCAATGGCGCGTTGCTCGGGGCCGCAGAAGAATACGGATATTCTGTAGTGGGCCTCGACTTGCGCTCCCAGGCGGTGGAGTTGATGCGGCTTGACGGCATCGAAGCCCATGTGATGGAGTTCGAGCACTTTCAGCCAGAGCGACCACTCTCGGTGATTTCCATGGCCGATGTGCTGGAACACATTCCCTATCCCATTCCTACGTTGCAGCATGCATATCAGGTCCTTGAGCCTGATGGGATGCTATTTCTGTCCATGCCCAATGATGAGTGTTACGCATGGCGGGTGCTGGACAGAACCGGCCAGAATCCCTACTGGGGCGAGCTTGAGCACTATCACAACTTCGGGCGGGAGCGCCTGTTCGAGCTGTTGCGGGCTCAGGGTTTCGAGCCGTTGAGCTATGGCGTCAGCGAGCGGTACTACCTGTGCATGGAAGTCGTTGCTCGCAAACGCTGAGAGGTCAGGATTTCTCTGTGATTTCACCTAAACGCAGCAGCGTCTGACTGAGCAGCGCCCGCAGCGCAGCGGGACGCACCGGCTTGAACAGCATCGCCCAGCCGCGTTCGGCCGCATTGCGGCGCAGAGCCACGTCGCGCTCGGCCGTCACCAGAATCACCTGCGGCGACTGTTGCCAGATGGCCGAAAGCTCGCCATACAGGTCGGGGCCGAAATACGCACCCATGCGCACGTCGAGCAGCACCAGTTGCGGCGCGTGGCCCCGGTTCGCGAAATCGAGCGCGGCCTGCGGTCCACCCGCGAACGGCACCTCGCAGCCCCAGCGTTCGAGCAATGCGCCGGTGGCCGCGCAGCTTGGCGCGTCGTCGTCGATGTACCAGGCGCGCAGGCCCTGAAGCGGCATGTCTGCGCGGGCCTCGGGTTGCTTGGCGGCAGCTGTCGCGTCGGCCTGATGCGGTTGCTGCGCGGCCAGCGGCACGCTGACCCAGAAGGTGCTGCCCCGGCCCAATTCGGAGACAAGGCCGATCTCGTGGCCGAGCAGCTTGCCCAGCCGTTCGACGATGGCCAGCCCCAGCCCCGCGCCGCGGTCCTGGTCGTGGCCTTCGTTGAGACGACGAAACTCTTCGAAGATCTCGCGCTGCAGGCTCTTGGGAATGCCCGGGCCCTGATCGTGTACTTCGATGCGCAGGTGATCGCCGCGCCGCCTGCAGCCGATCAGCACGCGGCCCTTGGGCGTGTAGCGGATCGCGTTGGACAGCAGGTTCTGCAGGATGCGGCGCAGCAGCGCCTCATCGCTGTGGACGACGTAGCGCGAGCCCACGGCGGTGAGCTTCAATCCACGGCTTTCCGCGATGATGCCGAAGTTGTGCTGCATCACCTGCAGGAGCGGGCCGAGCGTGAAGTCGCGCACATGCACGTCGAGCTGGCCCGACTCCATGCGCGAGATGTCGAGCAGGCTGTTGAGAATGCCGTCCTGTGCGGTGAGCGCGCCGTCGATGCTGTCGGCCACGTGGCGCGCTGTGTCGTCGTGCAGATGGCTGCGCAGGAGCGAGCTGAACATGCGCGCGGCGTTCAGCGGCTGTAGCAGGTCGTGCACGGCGGCGGCGACGAAGCGGGTCTTGTAGCGGTTGGCCGATTCGGCCTCGCGTTTCGCTTGGTCGAGATCGCGCGTACGCTCGGCGATGCGCTGTTCCAACGTGTCGGCCAGCGAGCGTAATTCGCGCGCGGCGTTCTTATAGCTGGTGATGTCGGCATAGCTCGTGACGAAGCCCCCATCGGGCATGGGATTGCCGCGTATTTCAAGCACCGTGCCGTCGCTCTTGGCGCTTTCGTGCAGATGGCTCGTGCCTTCGCGCAGATGGTCGAGGCGGCGCTGAATCGCCTCTTCGCTGGGGTTGGGTCCGATCAGTCCGCGCCGCGCGTTGTGGCGGATCAGCGCCTCGACGGGCGCGCCCACGCGCATGAGCTCGGGCGGAAAGCGGAACAGCTGCACATAGCGCGAATTCCAGGCCACCAGATTCAGATCCGCATCGATCACCACTACGCCCTGGGGCAGATGCTGCAGGCTGCGTGAGAGGCCGGTGTCGGCCTGCTTGGCGGCCTGCAGAATGCCGTCCTGCGCGGTGCGCAGCTCCTGCGCATGCTGGTGCAGCACGGTCTCCAGTTCCTGGCGGCTGCGCTGGCGCAGGTTGGACAGACGCTGGCGCTGGCGCACATACAGCACCAGCATCGCGAGCGCGAGCCAGATGCCCGCTGCAGCCACCGCCGCCCAGCGGCTGGCGATCGTGCTGCTTTGCGTGTTGTGAAGCAGATGCAGATGCCATTTCGAGTCGGGCAGCTGAACCGTCTGCCAGAGCATGGGCTGCGACAGCGAAGGCTCCTTGAAGCGCGCGAGCGTGCCGCCGTCGGCCACCTCTTTTTCGATGCTGAACTGCAGCGGTCGCAGTTCCTGGTCGGCATATTGGCGCGTCGCGTTGAGCTCGCCCTGGTCTTTGGGCGAGAGCGGCGCGAGCAATCGATAACGCCAGTCATCGTGATTGGCGAGAAACACCACGTCGTGCGCATCGGAGGCAAATACGATGTCGCTGGTCTGCAGCCAGCCGCGCTCCAGCTCGATCAGCAGGATCTTGATGGCGATGAGGCCCACGATGTTGCTCTCGTCATCGACGATGGCGCGCGAGAGAAAGTAGCCCGCCTCGCCGGTCGTCATACCGATGCCGTAGAAGCGCCCACGGCCCTCGGCGATGGCCTGCGTCACGTAGGGGCGGTAGCTGTAGTCCTCACCCACGTTGCTGCGCTCGTCGCGCCAGTTGCTAGCAGCAAGGGCACGTCCCCGCACGTTGATCAGCGTGAGCGTGGACGAATGGCTGGCACCGTTAGCGGCCTCGAGCTTGCGGTTGAGCTGGTCGACCTCGGCGCTCGTCAGCGGATGCGTGAGCGCCGCGCGCAACTGCGGATCCAGCGCCAGCACCTCGGGCAGCGTGCGGTAGCGGTCGATGCGCTGCGACAGCTCCTGCGCGTAGAGCGAGAGCTGGCGCTCCACGGTGCGGCTTTCTTCCTGCAGCGAGCGGTGCAGCGCGTACTGGCTGGCCAGCAGCATGCAGACCAGCATGCCCGCGAGCACGGCAACTACGGTCCACACAATTCGACGGCGCGATGAGGGCATGGGGTTCGGTCGATCAAAAGTCAAAAAAAAAGGGGTGGCAGGTGATTGAACCGCCGAATACTGCAGTGTAGGTACTAGGTAATTACCCTAGGTTACGAAGTTCACCCAGAGGGAGCCTGGTCCGACTAATACCAATGTGTTATCGCCAGCTGTGGCCATGCGCCGTACAAACCGGAACATTCCGCAAGCTGGCGATGGTTTCGCTCGCAGCATGGCTCGTAAAACAGCTTGCTCCCGCATGCGGTCTCACATTCAAACTTTGGAGAACCCGCATGCAACCCATCCCGCAGCAGGCTGCGCAGCCCGAGCATCTGCCGTTCTATCGGCAGCTTTATTTCCAGGTGATCTTCGCCATCGTGGTCGGCGTGCTGCTCGGCTACTTCGAGCCCGCCTACGCGCAGCAATTCAAGCCGCTGGGTGACGCCTTCGTGAAGCTGGTGAAGATGATCATCGCGCCGGTGATCTTTCTCACCATCGTGACCGGCATCGCCGGCATGACGCAGCTGCGCACCGTGGGCCGCGTGTTCGCCAAGACCATGGTCTACTTTCTGTTCTTCTCGACGCTCGCGCTGATCGTCGGCCTGATCGTCGCGCACGTGATCCAGCCGGGCGCTGGCATGCATATCAACGTGGCCGATCTGGACCAGAAGGAAGTGCAGGGCTACGTGAGCAAGTCGCACGAGATGACGCTCACCGGCTTCCTCATGGACATCATCCCCAAGACGCTGGTCAGCCCGTTCGTGGGTGACAACATCCTGCAGGTGCTGTTCATCGCCGTGCTGTTCGGCATCTCGCTGGCCATGTCCGGCGACCACGGCAAACCGGTGCTGAAGTTCCTCGAATCGCTCACCATCCCCGTGTTCAAGCTAGTGGGTATTCTCATGAAGGCCGCTCCCATTGGTGCTTTCGGCGCCATCGCCTTCACCATCGGCAAGTTCGGTCTGGGCTCGCTCGTGAACCTCGCATGGCTGGTCGGTACGTTCTACATCACCTCGCTGCTGTTTGTGGTGGTGATCCTTGGTGCCGTCGCCCACATGTGCGGCTTCTCCGTGATCAAGCTGGCCAAGTACCTCAAGGCCGAACTGCTGCTGGTGCTGGGCACCTCGTCGTCCGAATCTGCCCTGCCCTCGCTCATGCAGAAGATGGAGCGCGCCGGTTGCAGCAAGTCGGTGGTCGGCCTCGTGGTTCCTACCGGCTACTCGTTCAATCTGGACGGCACCAACATCTACATGACGCTGGCCGCGCTGTTCATCGCGCAAGCCACCGACACCCACCTCACGCTCGGCCACCAGATTATGCTGCTGCTGGTCGCGATGCTGAGCTCCAAGGGCGCTGCTGGTGTGACCGGCGCAGGCTTCATCACCTTGGCCGCCACGCTCGCCGTGGTGCCCGAAGTGCCGGTCGCCGGCATGGCGCTGATTCTGGGTGTGGACCGCTTCATGAGCGAATGCCGCTCGCTGACCAACTTCATGGGCAATGCAGTCGCCACCGTCGTCGTCTCGCGCTGGGAAAACGCGCTGGATCACAGCAAGCTCGACGCCGCGCTCAACGACACGCTGCCACCCGAACCCGAAGAACCCGGCGCAAAGCACGCCTGAGCATTCTTGCCATCCGTAAAGCCCCGTGGCTGACGTCTGTCGGCCACGGGGCTTTTGTCATTCAAGGCGCTTCTGTGGACAACTTGCAGCCGCACTGCGTAGCATGGCAAAAATTGCAAAACTGCAGCGCTGCTTTCCACAAGGCCTTCCTCCATGCACATTGCTCGTCGCTCGTTTCACCGGCTTGGCTGCTGTCTGCTGCTACCCTGGATGGGCTCGGTGGCGCTTGCCCAGACCGGCTCCGACGTGTTGCCCGGTCATCTCTACGAAGGCACGCTCAAGGGCCACGAGGTACAGGCCTGCATCGAACAGGACGAGGGCCTGTTCTACGTGCTGGTCGCAAAGGAAAGCACGTCCGCTGTGGAACTCTTCAAGCCCAACACCCAGCGCATGGCACGGCCGCCGTCCGAGATGGCAACCGAGCTGGCGGGTATGTGGCAGACCAGCCTCGAAGGCAGCTGCTGCACCCATTCGCTTGCTGATCCATTGCAGGGCGAGCATCTCGCAGACTGGATGACGCTCAAGGCCAGCGGTGACAAGTCCTGGCAGGGGACGATGCACTTCCGGCTGCGCGGGGATCCATCGTCGGCCCCCAAATGGGATAGCGCGCCGCTGCAGCTCAAGTGGGTGGCGGACACCTGCGAGAGGTTCGAGCGCAAGCGCCTCGACCGCCCCTGGCAGGAGATGCGCCTGATCAAGGCGCAGCACGCCGAAGTCAAAGTGCAGTCGCACCGGATGAAGCTCAAGCACCTGCAGCATCCCGTGTCCAAGGCCATGGCGCTGGAGCTGCTGCCCACGCCCGCCGTTCCACCGACTGCGCTGCAAGCCATCAACCGCCAGTTGATCGCCATGCGCGAGGACATGAACAGCGACTGGAGCCAGTGCTCGGAATACGATGGTGAGATGCGTCTGATCGCCGAGTCAGCGCGTGTCGTCACCATAGAGACGAGCACCGCGTCCTACTGCGGTGGCGCGCATCCCAACGAGGGCCAGGGCTTTCAGACCTTCGATCTGGCAACGGGTGAGCCCATAGACTTCAACCGCTGGTTGACGCAGCCCGCCAAGCCCAACGACAGAGCGCTTCCCCTGAAGCTGCTGGAGCGGCTGCTCAAGTCCATTGGCAACACGCAGGGCGACGATCAGGGCTGCATCGAACGCATGCGCGAGACGGGCCAGTTCGAGCTGTGGATGAGTCCCAAGGGAGCGCAGTTCCGATTCATGGAAGGCGGGCGGCCCTATATCGTCTGCCGCGACGACTACGCCCTTTCCTTCTCCACCGTGCGGCCCTTCATCCGGGCCGACAGGCGCAAGGAGTTTGACGCAGTCGCGCGAAGCTTTTCAGCCCGTTGATCATTCGCTGATCAGAACGGCGGATCTTCTTCCTCGTCGTCACCGTCCGTGGTCACTGCGGACTTGGAGTTATCCACAGCACCCGGCTTGGTGTTGGCATCCGCGCGTGGCGTGGCAGTCGACGTACCGCCGCCAAGTTCCGTGCGCCCCTCGCCGCCCAGCGCGTCGATCAGATCGGGCAGCAGCTTGGTGAGCTCGCCGGTGGCGATGGCCACGTCGGTGTCGAAGCCGCCATCGTCCTGCTTCTGGCCTTCAAAGACCGTGTCGAGGAAGGACACTTTTTTGATCTGAAAGCTCTCCGTCAGCACGAACGAGACGCGGTCGTCCCAAGTCATCGCTAGCTTGGTCGGCAGTTTGCCCTGTTCGATGTGCTCGCGAACTTCGTCGATATCGAGCGGATGGCGCGAATAGCGCACCACGGCCTTGGCTTCGTCGGCGCTCTTGAGCTCGCACTCGCGGTCGATGCTGAAGCCAACCGGCGGCTCCTGCTCCTTGAGCCAGTGCGCCATGCAAGCCTGCGGCGACTCGGCCGTGTCGAGCAGCGCCACAGCAAAGCCCGGGAGCGCGTCGACCAGCATGGTCACCACCTCATCGGCACGGCCCTGGCTGCCGGTGTCGAGCACCAGCAGATGCGCCTCGGGATCGATCCACACCCAAGTCGAGCCTTGCTTGGTGAAGGCCATGGGCAGCAGGTCGAGCTTGGCCTCTTCCTTGAGCTCCTTGCTCTCCTTCTTGCCAGGCTTGCGACCGGTTTCCTGCTCGATGCGCGCGGCCTTCTCTTTGACCTTGCGCGCCAATACAGAGCCCGGCAGCACCTTGGCCTCGGTTATCAGGCGCAGGATCCACTGCCCGCCCACGGATTCGGCGAGCAGGCCATGCTCATCGCCGCGCGGCGGCACCCAGCCGACGGACTTTTCCTGTGTCGCGCCGCATTCCTCGAACAGCGACTTGGCGAGAGCCTCTTCCAACTGCGTCAACTCCGTCTGCCATGACTCGGCGATGCGATACACGATCATGTTTTTGAACACGATAACTATCCGTCCTTCACTTTGCGAAATTCATGAGCGGCCCACAAGGACCCTCTACCTGTCTGCATTGTCCGTGTTGTGCGATGTCCCTTCACGGGAGATTCAAGATTCAGACCGCCATCAAAATAATAGCGGCCATTGCTGTTGCAATGGTCAATGCAGGTCGATTTCAGTTATCCACAGCCCGGCTTGAGGAGCCCCAAAGCGCATCCCCGGCGCTGGAGAAATTTGTAGAACTTTACACAGATTGAAATTTGGAACACCGTGGCGATACATGCCGATCCCACACTTGCATCCAAGCGCCGGGGTTCTTGTCCTGCTCCTCTCGACTGCTCTCTCTCAGGCAGACACCCCCGGCGCCCTGATCCCAGGACGACACGAGACATTTCACGAAAGGAAATCTCATCATGGCCCGCTTCACTTTCAGTACCCGTACTTTTGCTGCAACTGCACTGGCCGCTGCCATGTTTGCCGCCGCAGCCGCCCCTTCCTTCGCCCAGACGGCAGCGTCTGCCCAAGCACCCGCCGCCTCCGCACCAGCAGACGCCAAGCCGGGCCACCGTCCTCCACACGAACGCGGTCAGCGCATGACGCCCGAGCAGCGCCAAGAACGCATGGCCAAGCATGCCGAAGCCTTCAAGCAAAAGCTCAAGATCACGGCCGACCAGGAACCCGCCTGGAACGCCTTCCAGGCATCCATGCACCCCAAGGACCGGCCTGACCACGCGCGTCTGGACCCCAAGGAAATGGACAAGCTGACCACGCCCGAACGCATTGATCGCATGCGTGCCATGCACGCCCAGCGCTCGGCTGAGATGGATCGACGCGGCGAAGCCGTGAAGACCTTCTACGCCACCCTCAAGCCCGAGCAGCAGAAGGTGTTCGACCAGGAAAGCAAGCGCATGATGCATCGCTTCGGCCCCGGCGGAGAACATGGTCCACGTGATGGCGGCGCCAAGGGCCATGAGCAACGCCGTGGTGGTCACGATAGCAAGCACCATCCACGTCATGACGGCAAGAGCAAGCCAATGCCTTCGGACGCCGCTCCCGCAGCCCCGGTCCAACCGCAGTAAGCCCTGCCCTGCGGCGCATAGCGTCGACATTGAACACAAAAGCCCGCAATATGCGGGCTTTTGTGTTCAATGTCGGAAAACTCTGTTCCGAAGAAACACATCAGTGATGCGGTAACGACCTACGACACGACCTGTAGTCCCGAGACTAAAGTCAGTAGCAAATAGCTGAATTTGGGAGTTCTGCCATGTCTTTCCATTTCACCCGCCGCGAATGCAAGAGCGCATTCAGAACATTGCGCACAAGTGCTGCGCTGGTTCTTGTCTCGGGCCTGTTCGCTCAGGCCGCCCTGGCCCAGCAGTCGCTCACCACCGACCTGTCCCAGGCCCGATCCATCTATGTGCAAGGTAGCTGGGCCAATCGGGGCACACATGCCGCCACCGTCGGCGTGACCATGCCATGGAGTGGCTGGTCTTATGACCTCTGGGGCGGGCGGGTGCGCGGGCTTTGGGATATTTATGCCACACGCCTGTCGTTCGACGGCGCACGCGGCTATGACGACACCTGGATGTTCGGCCTCACCCCCACACTGCGCTGGCGTGCGGACCACGGCAGCTCACCGTGGTTTGTCGAAGCCGGCATTGGCCTGAGCTACATGACAGACCGCTACGTCACTGTCCACAAGGAATTCAGCACTTCCTTCAACTTCGCAAGCCATCTGGGTGTTGGCTACAACTTCGGCGATCAGCGTCGACACGAGGTGCAACTGCGCATCGAACATGTTTCCAACGCAGGCATCAAACATCCCAACCCCGGCGAAAACTTCGCACAGGTGCGCTACGGATACCACTTCTAAGCCACTTGATAACTGTTTATCCACAACTGAAATCCAATTTACAAGCGGGTGTGGATAAACTTGTACAGAATTCCAAGGATAAATTCAAGTTATCCACAGATAAGTGAATAACTTCAAAGTTGTTCCCATTTCGACCTCATTCAAACGGTACCTCCTGGCACATGGTTTGAATTTCCTGAAGTGCTTGTCATCTATGGGGAAAAACAAGTTATCCACAGATTGTTGTTCGCTCTACTACTACCAACATATATAAATAACACTATTAAAGAACAACGTCATCAATGCGGATGGGCTTAGAAAGGATCATGTTCTGAATTTCGTATTGCAGAATTACCAAAGGAATTTGCCTAAATAGCAGGCATACTTTCCGTAAATTGCATCTTTTTTCAGCACAACGCCCCGTTTCACCTACATGACCACCACGCGTCCCGTCGCTCTCGTGACCGGTTCCACCAGCGGAATCGGATCGGCCATTGCCCGCCGACTTCTGCAGGAAGGCTTTTCCGTCGTTCTTCATTCACGCAACAGCGTCGAAACAGGAAACGCAATGGCCAAAGAAATGCCACACACCTGTTATCTACAGGCCGACCTGGCTATGGAAGAAGACCGCAAGCGGCTGATCCGCGAGACGCTGCTTGAATGCGGTCGCCTCGACGTACTTGTGAATAATGCGGGGATAAGTCAGGTCATTCCGCATGGTGACCTGCTCGCCGCCTCACCTGAGATCTGGCACGAGATGCACGAAGTCAACGTTGTCGCGCCGTTTCGGCTGATCGCCCATGCGCAAGACGCGCTTCGCGCATCCGCCGCGCTGCATGGAAAACCAGCCTGCGTGGTCAACGTGAGTTCGCACGCCGGCGTGCGCCCCAAGGGCGCGTCGATCCCCTATTCCGCCAGCAAGGCTGCCCTGAACCACATGACGCGCCTGCTCGCTCTCAACCTGGCCCCCGCCATCCGCGTCAACGCCGTCGCACCCGGGCTGGTGGATACCCCGCTCACCGAAACCTGGACCACCGCCCGCACCCTCTGGAGCGAAAAGTCCCCCATGCGCCGGGGTGCCACGCCGGAAGACATCGCCCAGGTCGTCGCGATGCTCGTGTCCTCGGATTACTTGACGGGCGAGGTCGTGCTGTCGGATGGGGGACTGAATCTGACCTGATCGAAACGATCGATGCGAGCGGAAAAGAACAAGGGCTGCGAGTTATCCACAGGCAGCCCTATTTTCTCGATGTGTTTGCGAGGAACCTGGTCAATCTGCGGGGATGGCCAGACCCGGCAGATTCACTGCGCCGAGGCCCAGCCAGTTGCCATGCTGGTCACGTGTCCGGTACAACATGTCCGGGGCGTTGGGATTTGTTTTGCGCTGGAAAGGACTGATTGTCAGGCTTGCGCTTCCAAGCCAAGTTTGACTGATGTTGGGCGAAGGCAGCCAAGCGCAGCGCAACCCGTCAGGTTCGCTGGGTGCGGAAACATAGCATTTGACGGTACCGTCATCGTTTGTCGCGAAGATATCCTCAAGACGTGTCAGGCGCTCCCATCGTTGTAGGTAGCCTCCGTCAATTTTCCATCGGATCAGGTACTCCCCCAACTTGTCGGTAAGCGGATTCGAAGAAGCTTCAAAGCGCAGACGATGCATGGGTTTGGCGCTTTCGGCTGGCAAGTGGATGTTGCCTGTTGCGAAGTCAGTGGAATCACTGTCTTTCCGCGGCGAGAGCATGAGTTGAAGCGTTCCCGCATTCGCGGTTTCTGATCCAGATTGCGCAGGTCCACCAAAATGACGCCCCCCTTGGTATCGGATCAAGGGCATGTCGGCAGTGGTCTCCGAGTAATCATTTTGGGGCGCTCGCAGGCGGCTTGCTCCCATGTGGAAAGTGGGCTCTCCGCTTTGCAGATAGTCGGAGGTCTGGATGATGGCCACGTTTTCCTGAACGTCGAGAAACACGCCGCGTCCCGGTTGACCGTTGGTTTCATCATCAATGATCCATGCACCATTGCTTGGCAGCACCATGAGGGAATAGGTGAAGTTGCACATTTCGGGGATGCATATGCCTCCCGGAAATACGTTTGACGAGTAGGCCCATGTCGTGATGTTGTTCAGATAACTGCAGGGCTCAGAGGTACATGTATATCTTGTACTGCCTTCGTTGAATCCATTGAGCAGCCAACGCTCGCCGTGATTCGAAGTGGGGC
Organism: Diaphorobacter sp. HDW4A; assembly: GCF_011305995.1. Lineage (GTDB taxonomy): Bacteria > Pseudomonadota > Gammaproteobacteria > Burkholderiales > Burkholderiaceae_C > Diaphorobacter_A. The sequence goes on from NZ_CP049910.1 coordinate 5,167,098, forward strand.
GCATGAAACCAACGACGTCCCGTCCCAGCGTGCGAAAACGCACGCGGTCGACAATCACGCCAGTTGTCGCTTCGTTCGTAGATGTCTGCGCAAGGCAATCCACCACTTGGGTTTCTTCATCCAGTTGGCAAGCGAAAGTACGCGGCGGTGAATACAAATTCCGTTCATTCACACGCGATAGTTGCAGGGATAGGCTCCCATCGGCAAGGTTGGACAAACTGCTACGCCAGAAAATCTGTGCGCCGCTGCTGGTCCTTGATATCCAGCTCATGTCTCGGGTGCCTCCTGCCTTTATCTCCGGCGCAGCGGCAGGTTGGGTCCACCAGTAGGGAAGGGCCTCGGGGACCACAAAGCGCGCGATGGGTTGCTGGGATTCGCCAGGAAACTGAATTGTTCCGTTGAGCCCATCCGTGAACCGCACACTGACATTGCCTGGTGTGCCGTCTTCGGACGCAACCTGAGGCGGCCCGCCCAGATAGCGCCCTCCCTTGAATCGCAACAGCGGCACAGTCATCGATGCCGCTGCGTCGAGCTGGCCCACGGCGGTGTGGAAGGTGGCCGCGCCGCTTTTCTCGTAGTTGAACACCTGCAAAAACGCGGTGTTCCCTTGCACATCGAGCGAGAAACCACGCCCAGGCTGGCCGTTGTTTTCAGAGGGAATCATCCACAGGCCAGACTGCGGTGTGAACTCTCGCGCTGCCCATGCCGGGGCCGTCAGCGCTCCGGCCAGCGCTGCGATGGCGACTAGGTTTCGGCGGATTGCTTGCATGCCCATTTGTCACACACTCCCTGAGCTGAATTTGAAGATCAATAGATTCTTTAGGGCGAGAGTGATGGGACGGGCGAAGGATGTCAATCTGGTTGTTCTCTATCCACAGGGTTTGAGATGGGCTGCACCTGTTCCATGAGCAGCTTCGCCATCTCCTTCTTTCGCTCGGGCGGCAATCGCGGCGAGATGGCGCCGAAGCTGATGGCTGCCTGTGTGCTGGCTGATGCGGTAAAGGTGCAGCCCACGCCAGAGACGCCGACGGTGAGGGTGTCGGTGATGTCCGCATAGCCGAGAGCGCGGGTGCGGCGCACGGCTTGCAGCAGGCATTCGCGGGTGAAGTGGGCGTGCAGGTATTCCTCGGCGTGGCGGTCGTAGATGCGTTCGATCTCGGCGTCGGACAGGCGCGACATCAGCGCGAGGCCGCCTGCGCCGAGGCCGAGCAGGCGGCGGCCGCCGATGTCGGTGGTGAACACCTTCACCGGGAAGTGGCCTTCCTCGCGGTCGAGACACAGGCAGTAGTCGCCCTGACGGATGACCAGAAACACCGTGTCGCCCGACATGCGCGCGAGCTTCTGCAGCAGGGGTTTGCAGTTATCCACAAGCGGCACGCGGCGCATGGAGGCGAAGCCGAGCTGCATGGCGTCGATGCCGAGGCGGTAGGACTTGGAGGCGGCGTCGCGCTCGGCGAACTGTTCTTCGGCCAGGCACGACAGCAGGCGGTGCGCGGTCGAACGCTCAAGGCCCGAGGCGGCCATCACCTCGGTCAGCGTGATGCCGTCTTCCTGGTGCTCGGCTAGCAGGCGCAGCAGGCTCAACGCGCGGCGCAGGCTTTGCGCGCCCGCCGTGGCCGCGCTGGTGGCGTTGGTGGAAGGTGTGGAAACGGGTTTGTCCATATTATGGGAAAAAGTCTCGATTGTGTTTGTAATGCAGGAATTTACGAGTCTAGACTGAATGCCATTGCAAAGACAAGGAGACGACCCATGGCATACGAGACGATCGAAGTCGAAAACCACGGCGCGGTGCGCCGCATCCTGCTGGCGCGCGAGGCGCAGCGCAACGCGCAAAGCCAGCAGATGCTCGACGAGCTGATGGCTGCGTTCGATGAGGCGCGTGTGGATAACTCGGTGAATGTGGTGATCGTCGGCGGCAAGGGCGCGCATTTCTCGGCCGGTCACGACCTGAAGCAGGCGCAGGCCGAGCGCGCGAACTTCACGGTGGAGGAGCGCTGGGCCTACGAAGAGCTGCGCTACTTCGACTATTCGCTGAAGATCTGGGACTTCCCCAAGCCCACCATCGCGCAAGTGCAGGGCGCGTGCGTGGCCGGTGGTTTCATGATCGCCAACATGTGCGATCTGGTGATTGCGAGCGACTCGGCGTATTTCTCCGATCCGGTCGGCCATACGCTGGGCGCGGCGGCGACCGAGGTGCTGATTCATCCTTGGGTGATGGGCGCGCGCAAGGCCAAGGAGATGCTGTTCACCGGCAGCAAGATCACGGCTCAGGAAGCCAAAGAGATCGGCATGGTCAACCGCGTGGTGTCTGATGCGGAACTGGCCGACGCCGCACTCGCGATGGCGCAGCAGATCGCCAAGGCACCGCCCTTCGGGCTCAAGCTCATCAAGCGCTCGATCAACCGCTCGCTCGACGCGCAGGGCCTGCGCACCGCGCTCGAGGCGCATTTCGACACGCACCAGCTCTCGCACCTGAGCGAGGGTTTTCTCAACGCGCGTAATCGCGGCCTCGCCAACGCCATCCAGAAGAACCCAGAGAAGGCGGCCTGAAGACATGCTCTCCCCCGTGAAAAAAACGACCCATCGCCTTGAGCCGCTGCTCAACCCCGCGTCGATCGCCATCGTCGGCGCGAGCAACAACGCCGCGCGCATTGGCGGCATGCCCATCGCGCATCTGACCAAGTTCGGCTACCAGGGCGTGATCTATCCGATCAATCCCAAGTACGAGGAAGTGTTTGGAAAGCGTTGCTACGCCGACATCGAATCGCTGCCCGAAGCGCCCGATCTCGTGGTGCTCGCGATCGGCGCCGCCGACGTGACCGCGATGCTCAAGCGCTGCCATGCCAAGGGAGCGCGCGCCGTGCTGGTCTATGCGGCGGGCTTCGCCGAAGAAGGTGCCAAGGGCAAGCTGCTGCAGGACGAGATGGAGGCCTTCGTCGCGACCACCGACATGGTCGTAGCAGGCCCCAATCTCATGGGCTTTGCCAACCTGAACAGCCAGGTGCACACCAACTTCGCGTCGGTGTTCAACACCTCGCCGATGCAGCCGGGCAGCGGCACGGTCAGCCTGCTCACCCAGAGCGGCAATGTATGCGCGGCGGTCTACGCGATCGCGCGCCGGCTGGGCGTGGAGTTCAGCCACTTCATCAACACCGGCAACGAGGCCTGCGTGGATCTCGCGCAGTACCTTGAATACCTCGCGCAGGACGACGGCACCGAGGTCTGCATGGGCTATATCGAGGAGCTGCGCGACGGCAAGCGCTTCATCGCGGCGGCCGAGGAATTCGCGCGCCGCGACAAGCTGCTGATTCTCTACAAGGCCGGCGAGACCGACAAGGGCTCCGAGGCGGTGCGCTCGCACACCTCTGCACTCGCGGGTGACCAGCAGATCTACAGCGCCGCGTTCAAGCAGCTCAACATCATCCAGAGCAATGACTTCGTGCAGATGGCGCAGCTCGCCAACCTCGCGAAATACCGCAAGCGCAGTGCTGGCAAGCGCGTGGCGATCATCACCATCTCGGGCGCGCTCGGCGCGATCCTCGCCGACAAGTTCATCCTGCAGGGGCTGGAGGTGCCAACGCTGCCGCAGGCGCTGCAGGACACGCTGCGCGCGGGCATTCCCGACTACGGCATGGTCAGCAATCCGGTCGACGTGACCGGCAACGTGGTCAACGATCCTGGCTTTGTGCGCACTGCCATGGAAGCGCTCGCGCAAAGCGACGCCATCGACGCAGTGGTGGTCTACGCGCCCGGCTACATGCTCGACCGCATGGCCGACGATCTGTGCGCCGTGGCCGAAAAATTCCCGCGCCTCTTCGTCGCCATCGACACCGGCGCGGCGCAGCAGCGCGAGCAGATGCGCAATGGCGGCGTGCCGGTGTTTGAAGACATCGGCGTGGCGGTCTCGGCGCTTTCGCCTTTCCTGCTGTGGCAGGAGCGACGCAAGCACAACCGCTGGCTCGACGTGCGCCAGCAGCCCGCGCCCGCGCGCACCGCCCTGCCCGCGCGCCTTGATGAATACAGCACCAAGCAGCTGCTGGTGCAGCACGGTATGCCCGCAGGCGCAGAACGCGTCGCGACCACGACCGACGAGGCTGCGCAGGCTGCGGACGCCATCGGCTATCCGGTGGTGCTCAAGGTGCTGTCGGCCGACATCGCGCACAAGACCGAGGCCGGTGGCGTGCGCCTGCGATTGCAGAACGCCGATGACGTGCGCAAGGCTTTCGATGAAGTGCTGACGAGCGCCCGGACATACGACCCTAAAGCCCGCATCGACGGCGCGCTGATCTGCAGGATGGAATCGGGCGTGGCCGAGCTCATCGTCGGCGCGACGCGCGACCCGGTGTTCGGCATGACGCTCACCGTCGGCCTCGGCGGCGTGCTCACCGAGCTCTACAAGGACGTGAGCCACCGCGTGCTGCCGGTCGACGAGGCCATGGCGCGCGAGATGCTGGGCGAGCTCAAGGCCTTCCCGCTGCTCACCGGCTACCGTGGCCGCGCGCTGGGCGATGTGGATGCCACCTGCGTCGCCATCGCCGGTTTCTCGCGCGCCGTTCTGGCCTTGCAGGATCAGGCCGATGAGGTCGAGGTGAACCCCCTGCTCGTCAAGGAGCAAGGCCAGGGCGTCTGCATGCTCGACGCGCTGGTGCTGCCTGCTGAACAACCAATTTCAATCTACTGAAAAACCAAGAGGAGACAACTCAACATGCTCAAGAAAATCTGCACCACCATTGCCATTGCCGCATCGGTTCTCTGCGGCGCAGCGCACGCACAAGGCGGATATCCAAGCAAGCCGATCACCATCGTTGTGCCCTTCTCGCCGGGCGGCGCGACCGACATCATGTCGCGCACGCTCGCCGAGCGCCTGAAGAACCGTCTCGGTCAGCCCGTGATTGTGGAAAACAAGCCTGGCGCGGGCACCATGATCGCTTCCGAATACGTGGCCCGGGCGGCACCCGATGGACACACCGTGCTGCTGGCCGCATCCTCGCTTGGCATCGCACCGGCTCTCTACAGCAAGGTGAATTACGACCCGGTCAAGGACTTCACTCCGATCTCGTTGGTCGCCTCCGTCGTGCACGTGCTGAGCGTGCATCCAAGCGTACCCGCCAAGAACGTGGCCGAGATGGTGAACTGGGTGAAGGCCAATCCGACCAAGGCCAACTACGGCTCGGTCGGCGCAGGCACCTCGACGCATCTCGAATCCGAACTCTTCAACACCATGGCTGGCGTGAAGATGGAGCACGTGCCCTACAAGGGCAGCGCCCCTGCTCTGCTCGATCTGGTGAGCGGCAACATCAACGTGATGTTTGACGCGTATGCATCGTCCAAGCCCTTCATCAACGACAACAAGATCCGCCTGCTCGCGGTGACCACCGCCAAGCGTTCCAAGCTGCTGCCCAATGTGCCCACGGTCGCCGAGTCCGGCCTGCCCGGTTATGAAGCCATGCCCTGGCTCGGCTTCGTCGCACCTGCGGGCACGCCAGCGCCGGTCGTGAACAAGTTCCAAACCGAATTGATGGAAGTGCTCAAGGAGCCCGCAGTGCAGGAGAAATTCCAGTCCCTGGGCCTCGAAATCATCGGCAACACCCCGGCCGAGTTTTCCGAGTTCATCAAGAAGGACATCGTGAAGTGGGCCAAGGTGGTCAAGGACTCCGGCGCAAAAGCGGACTGATCCGCTCCAGCGGAAGATGTCGTAAAGCAGGCAATAAAACCAACCCGCTCAGAGCATCAACGCGCCCACCCCTGTTGCGCCCGAAGGCGCAACAGCCCTCTTCCAAAACTGACTCACCGCGGTTGTCCGAACGGCGCGATCGAAGATCGCAAAGTGAGTTCTGCGGTGGGACCTCAAAGCGCGTTTTTGATTACTTTTTGCGCGCAAGCAAAAAGTGATTGCCCCGCCGGGGGCAGTCCCGGCTCCGGGAAGCAAACGCCGAGCAAAAACAAAAACAGAAGACACACCCTCACCCCAACCCTCTCCCGCAAGCGGGAGAGGGAGCGAACACCGAGACAGAGAAAGAAAAAGCACCATGCAAGTGGGCTACTCCAAAGAAGACGAAGCATTCCGCATCACAATGCGCAACTGGTTCGAATCAGAATTCCCCCGCTTCAAAGCAGCGTGGCCAACAGAACCAGACCCCAACAATTTCGAATGGCGTCGTGCCTGGGAAGACCATGTCTGCCAGGCAGGCTGGTCAGGCCTCGGCTGGCCCGAACAATACGGCGGCAAGAACTGGCCGCTCACGCGCCAGGCGCTCTTCCATGAAGAGCAGGCGCGCATCGGTGCACCGCTCGGCGTGAACATCATCGGCCACGGCATTCTTGCGCCCACGCTGATCCACTTCGCAAGCGACGCGCAGAAGGCACGCTACCTGCCGGGCATCCTGTCGAACAAGGACATCTGGTGCCAGGGCTATTCCGAGCCCGGCGCGGGTTCCGACCTCGCATCGCTTTCCACGCGCGCCGAGCGCCGTGACGATCACTATCTGCTGAACGGCCACAAGGTCTGGACCTCGTTCGCGCACATCGCGGACTACTGTTTTGTGCTCGCGCGCACCGACGCTTCGGCGCAGCGCCACAAGGGCATCAGCTTTTTGCTCGTCGACATGAAGCTGCCTGGCGTGCGCGTCGAGCCCATCCGCCAGATCACCGGCGAGTCGGATTTCAACGAGGTCTTCTTTGATGACGTGAAGGTGCCGCTCGACGCCCTCGTCGGCGAGGAAAACGGCGGCTGGCGTCTCGCCATGGCCGCCGCGAGCTTCGAGCGCGGCACGTATTTCATCCCGCGCCAGGTGCGCTTCACGCAGGAAGTCGCGGCGCTCAAGCAGCTCGCGGCCTCCGTCGTCGATGAAGGTACGGGCGAATCCAAACTCAGCGACCCGCATCTGCGCCGCGAGATCGCGCGCCTCGCGGTGGACAGCCATGTGCTCAAGCTCAAGACCTTCCGCGCGCTGACCAACGCGCTGCGCGGCGGCCCGCCGGGGCCGGAGGGATCTGCCACCAAGCTGCACTGGAGCGAATCGCACCAGAAGCTCATGGTGCTGGCAAACGAGGTGCTCGGCGAACGCGCACTCGTCGGTGCCGAGGCCATAGCACGCGACCGCGAGGCCTCGCTCTGGACGCGCGACTACCTGTGGACGCGTGCCGAGACGATTCTGGCGGGCACCTCCGAGGTGCAGCGCAACATCCTCGCCGAGCAGATGCTCCAACTGCCCAAGGGCTGAGAACGGACGACAAAGAAAAAAATGGATTTCGCACTCAACGAAGAGCAGCAGATGCTGTACGAATCGGCGCAACGGTTCTTTGTGGACAACCACCCCACCGCCCGCGCCCGCAAAGCCTTGCCGTTGTCGGACGCGGCGCAGCAGAAGCTCTGGAGCGATATGGCCGGCATGGGCTGGATGTCGTTGCTGGCCCCCGAATCCATGGACGGACTCGGGCTCGGCATCACCGAGGCCTATCTGGTTGCCGAGGCCGGTGGTCGTCAGCTGTTGAATCTGCCGTGGGCGAGCAGCGCGGTGTTGCTGCCCCTCTGGGTCCAGTCGCTCGAAAAAAACGCGCCAGAGGCCCTTCTGACGCTTCTGAGCGGCATTCTTTCCGGCGAGCGGGTCGTGCATTGCGTCGACGAGCGCGATCCGACGCGGGATTTCGCGTCGCAATGCACCGATCTGCTGGTCGTTCGCGGGCTGCATGACGCGCGCCAGCCGTTGCAGTTTGCGCTGACCTCGCCCACCACTTCGACCGCCACCACAACCGCGTTCGGGCTGGACCCGACGGTGACCCAATCGCAATCCAGCGCCGAGTCCCTGTCATGGCAAACGCTCGAGCTATCCACAGCCGGGCGCGAACATGCGCGCGCGGCCTATCGCCTGATGCTCTGCGCTGAGCTCATCGGCGTCGCGCAATCGGCTCTGCAACTGGGCGCGGCCTACGCGGCCGAGCGGGTGCAGTTCGGCAAGCCCATCGGCAGCTATCAGGCCATCAAGCACCAGCTCGCCAACGCGTGGATGGCGATGGACAACGCGCGTCTCGCCGCGCTCTACGCCAGCGCCGCGCTCGACGGCCGCCTGCCGGACGCTCGCTTTGCTTGCGCGGCGGCGGAGTTCACCGCGATGGAAGGCGCGCTGAACACCACGCGCTGCGTGATTCAGGTGCATGGCGGCATGGGCTTCACCTGGGAGCATGACGCGCACCTGTACCTCAAGCGCGCGCAGCGGCTGGCGGCCCGGCTTGGCGGGGTGTCGAAGGCGCTGACGGCGGTGGAGGAGTGGGCGCTGGCGTGATGTCGGACGCAGCGCAGATGTGGGGCGGGGCACGTCGTACACTGCCGCCTCTATGAGTGCCGCTGCTGCATCCCCTTCTCCTTCTTCACTGTCCTTTCTCGGGCAGATCAGGCAACTGATGGACACCCTTCCCCCGTCCGAGCGGCGGTTGGGGGAGTTCATCCTCGATTTTCCGGGCGATCTGGCGAGCTACAACGCCTCGGAACTCGCGGAGCTGGTGGGCGTGTCCAACGCCACGGTCACGCGCTTCACGCGGCGGCTCGGCTATGCGGGCTACGAGGAGGCGCGCCGCCATGCGCGTGAGGAGCGCTCGCGCGGGTCGCCGCTGTTCGTGGCCTGGCCGGATGCGGGCGGCGATGCCAGCGGCTTTGTCGCCGAGCACATCCAGCAGGCCTGCGAGAACATGGCCGCCACGTTCTCGCAGATCGATGAGGCCCTGATCGACGAGATCGCGAACGCCATCTGCGCAGCGCGCAGCGTGCTGTTTCTCGGCTACCGTAACAACCGCAACTTCGCGGCTTATTTGCGCTGGCAGCTCGCGCAACTGTTGTCCGGCACTCAGGTGATTCCGGGCGCGGGCGAGACGTTGGCCGAATACGCGGTGGACACGGGCGAGAAGACCGTGCTTGTCGTGTTCGCGCTGCGCCGCAGCCTGCCGATTGCCGCCCGCTTCGCCGCTAGCGCCGCGCGGGCGGGGGCGCAGGTGGTTTATGTGACCGATCAGCTCTCGGGTGCGGCCAACGTGCCTGCGCGTTGGGTACTGCGCTGTCACAGCGCAGCGCCGGGGCCTCTGGACAATCACGTCGCGGCGATCATGCTGTGCGATCTCATCGCCACGCGAGTCATGCGGCGCGCAGGTGCAGCCGGTCGTCGTCGGCTCACCACCGTAGAAGCCGAACACGATTCCCTCTCCGAGTTGAAGCTTTAGTTTTTTGGGCTTTGGTTCGTCATTCGTTGGGGGGGCGGCAATACAGCCCCTCATGCTGCGTTGTCGAAGCCTTGCCTGAGGGGCAGTCTTGCCGTTGGGGTGGTGGATTCGAGCGTCCGCTTCGCTTCGCAGGCTTGCTGTTTGAAGTCCGGAAACCAAATCCGGGGAAATCCCTGTCGACTGTTGTTCGTGGGTGGTGGAAAATTTATTTTCAAATTTCAACTGGCATGAAAACTGCTTTTCTTGTTTCGGGGGTGTGTTTCACGCCCCAAGTCGGGGCAGATCATCGTCAGAGCGTTCGCCCTCTTCCCATCTTCCACAGACAAATTTGCAGGGAGCAAGAGCATGGCTGCAGGACCCACGGTTTCGTCATCCGCACCTAGAAACGCGCAGATGCGCCAATTGGAGGCGGCTCTGGATGGCATTGGTGCGACGCGTTCGCACAAGACCATCATCTTTCTGGTGGTATGCGGCGTGCTGTTCGACGTGTTCGAGCAGAACGCCGTGGGCCTGGTCGGGCCGTTGCTGCGCGAGCAGTGGGGCTTGAGCGGGGCGGACATCGGCTTTCTCAACACCATCACGTTCATCGCGGCGGCCATCGGGCGGCTGGGGTCGGGGTACTGCGCGGACCGGTTTGGTCGGCGCTTCATGCTCAATGTGAATCTGGGCCTGTTCACCATCGGTGCGATTGCCTGTGCGCTAGCACCGAACTACGCGTTTCTGGCGGTGGCGCGCTTCATCGTGGGGCTGGGGCTCGGCGGTGAGATCACCACGGCGGTGACCATGCTGGCCGAGTTCTGCTCGGCGCGTTTTCGCGGCACGGCGGTGGGGCTGATCAACGTTGGCGGTGGCGGTCTGGGCAACATGCTCGCGCCCGCTTTCGCGCTTGGGGTGTTCGCGATCTTTCCGGGAGAGAACGCGTGGCGCTGGCTGTTTGGCTGTCTGGTGCTGCCAGCGGTGTTCATCGTTTTCTATCGCCGCTTCGTGCCCGAGACGCCGCGCTTTCTGCTCTCGCAGGGCCGGGTGAAGGAGGCCAACGAGGTGCTGTCGATGCTGGCCGCAGGCAAGCTTGCCAACGGCCAATACGAGTACCGCGAATTCATCACGGAAGCATCGAAGGTCGACGCGCAGAACGCATCGAACGAGCCACGCGTGCGTTTGGCCGACATCTTCCGCAACGGCTATCTGCGCCGCACGGCGGCGGTCGGCACCGCGTCGTGGATGACGTTTGGCGCGCAGCTCTCGGTGCTTACGCTGATGCCGACGATTCTGGTTTCGCAGGGCTACTCGATCACCAAAAGTTTCGCATTCACCATCGTGATGCAGAGCGGCAGCCTGCTGGGCGCGATCACCGCATCCTTGCTGGGTTACAAGTTTCCGCGCAAACGTGTGCTCACTATCGGCGCCATCGCGGCATGCCTGGCGGGTCTGGCGTTCGGCAATCTCACGAGCAGCGTTGCGATGGTGCTGATCTTCGGCGCGCTGTTCCAGTTCTGCGTGCTCACGCTCAACACCTCTATCTGGATCTTCGCGCCCGAGCTGTATCCCACGCGCATGCGCGGTCTGGGCACATCGTTCCTGCTTGCGCTTGGAACGGTGGGCGGCGCGCTGTCGCAGATGCTTGCGGGCAAGATCTTCGACCTGCATGGCGTGGCCGGCATGTTCACGATGATCGCTGTGATGTACGCGATCTTTGCGGTGGCCGTGCAGTTTGCGCCGGAGACCTTTGGCAAGTCCATCGAGCAGGATGGCGACGCGCCGGACTCCGGATTCGTGGCGACGAGTTCGACCGGTTCAACGACGGCGTCCGCGCATTGAGCTCGGACGTCCATTCCTCCGCATAGCCGACATCTTTTTGAACGAACAGCGATTTCCCCACATGACGCAGCGGACCGTGCTCCTGATCAACCCCAACACCTCGCAGGCGACCACCGCAGCGATGCACCGGCTTGCGCGCGCATCGCTGCCGCAGGGGCTGGAACTCAGAAGCGTGACCGCCGAGCGCGGCGCCAGCATGATCACCAACGATGCCGAACTGGCCACGTCGGTGGAGCAGGTGCTTGAGCTGGGCCGGAGGCTCGCGCTGGAGGTTGACGCTGTCGTCATCGGGGCGTTCGGAAACCCGGGGCTGGCGGCACTGCGCGGTGCGTTGTCGATTCCCGTGATCGGCATCGGCGAGGCGTCGATGCGCGAGGCCGCATTGGGCGGCAGGCGCTTTGGCGTGGCAACCACCACGCCGGGACTCGAAGCATCGATTGCCGCGTCTGCACAGGCATTGGGATTGAGCGCGCTGTTCTGCGGCAGTCGCATTCCGGCGTCCGATCCGCTGGCACTCGCGCGTGATCCGCAACTGCAGGACGAGGCGCTTGCGCAGGCCATCGCGGACTGCATCGTGCATGACGGAGCGCAGGCCGTGATCGTTGGCGGCGGGCCGTTGTCGGAAAGTGCAGAGCGCATTGCTCCGCGCTTTCAAGTACCAGTGATCTCGCCGGTCGCCGCAGCCATGCGGGACATCGCATCGCTCCCGAGGTTCGAGCGACAGCGCAACTAGCGCACACACTCCAGCCAACCACTCATTCGAAGGCTGTCGGCACGCCACTTTGGACGTGTGCGGGGCGCAGCCTTGTCCAAAGCGTTCACACGATTCACTTCATTCTTTCGGATTCATCACCATCATGAAGACCCCATCGATTCAAACCGCCATCGCGTTGAGCCTGCTCTGCCTTGGCACCAGCACGTTTGCACAGTCGTCGCGCGGCCTGCCCACAGGTTCGGGCTCGTCGCTCAACATCTACGGCACCGCTGCCACGGAGCTGGTGCATGTTTCCAACTTCAACGACGGCAGCCGCATCGGCAACTCGACCCGGCTTGAGAACAGCAAGGTCACCGCGTCACGTCTCGGTTTCATCGGCTCGGAAGACCTGGGCGGTGGGCTTTCCAGCGTGTTCAATCTGGAGATGGGCTATGCGCTTGACACCGGCACGCAATCCAGCGCGAGCTACTTCTTCAATCGCGGCAGCTATGTGGGTCTGCGTGGTGGTTTTGGCACGATGACCGTGGGTCGCCAGTGGGATGTGGAAGATGACGTTTTGGGCCGCTATTTCATCTTCGGCGGCTACGGTGTCTTCCAGTTCAGCGAGTTCGCCGCGATCAGCGACACGGTGGCGAATTCGGTGAAGTACGTCACGCCCGCCATGGGCGGCGTGACGGCGCGGGCGCTTTATGGTTTCGGCGAAGGAGCGACCAGCGGCCACACCACGGAATTCGCGCTCAACTACGCGGCGGGTGGCCCCTTCGAAGCTGGTGCCACCTATCGTCGCCAGAAGGCCGCGACGGGCTACAGCACGCAGCTCGTCACGCTGGGTGCAAGCTACATGCTGCCCGTCACATCGGCAGGCAAGTTCCGTCTGCACGGTGGCTACGCCTACAGCAAGCCCGAGGACCCGGTGGCACGCAAGACGTCGGCCTACGACGTGGGCGTGGTCTGGGGCCTGCCGTCCGCCAACGCCAACCTCACGCTCGACTACGTCGCCCGCGATCAGCGTGGCACCGACAACGACAGCCGTTTCGTGCGCCTCGGCGGGGAATACTTTCTGTCCAAGCGGACTTCGTTCATCGCCAACGTCGTGTCGCTCACCAACAAGGGCAACGCCAGCCAGAAGTTCTTCGGACAGGGCGCGCAAGGCAAAGGACAGCGCGTGCTCAGCGTGGGGCTGAGGCACGCGTTTTGATGCGTCAAGCCGTCAGTCTTCCTTCATCCCTGTGGCCTTCACCACCTCGCCAAGCCGCATGCGTTCTTCGTCCACGAACTTCACAAACGAAGCGCGTGTGCCGCCAATGGCCTCGATGCCCATGCCTTTGAGACGTTCGATGGTCTTGGGGTCTTTCATGGCCTTGTCGACGGCGTTGGCGACTTTGTCGAGGACTTCGGGCGGTGTGCCTGCCGGGGCGTGCACACCGGCCCAGTGAGCGATCTTGATGTCGCCAAAGCCTTGCTCGCCTGCCGTGGGCAGGTCGGGCCAGGCGGAGATGCGCTGCGTCCAGGTGGTGGCCAGCGCCTTGAGCTTGCCGCTCTTGAGATATGGCAGCACGACGATGCTGGCCTCTGACGTGGCTTCGATCTGGTTGCCGAGTACGGCGGTCACCGATTCTGAGCCGCTCTTGTAGGGCACGAGGTCGAGTTTGGCGCCGTATTTGGAGGTCAGCAGACCCTCGACGAAATGTGGTGTGCTGCCGTTGCCTGCGGTGCCAAAGTGCAGGCCTGCGCCGCTCTTGGATTTGGCGACGAAGTCCTTCAGATCCTTGTAGGGCGAATTGGCGGGAACGATGATGACCGAGGGGGCGAGGCCGATCATCACAACAGGCACAAGGTCGCTGTCCTTGTACGGCACCTTGCGGATCATGCTGTTGGAGATCACGCCTGCAGCGCTCACGAGGAAGGTGTAACCATCCGGCGCGGCTTTGGCCACCACATCGGTGCCGAGCACCGCGCCCGCACCAGGCTTGTTGTCCACAATGATGGATTGCCCCAGCACTTTGGAGGCTCCTTCGGCTGCCGCGCGGGCGAGCAGGTCGTTGGCTCCGCCAGCCGAAAAGGGTACGACAAAACGGATCGGGTGCGACGGCCAGGCGTCGGCTGCCAGTACGCTAGTGGTTAGTGGAGCGATAAAGGCGGCCGTGATGGCGGAGGCGATCAGGCCTCGACGGGTGGTGCGTTGTTGCGTCAACATGTTGTATGGAAATCTGGTTGAAACAAAGGCGACGTTTGCTGCAAGTCATGTGCCAGAGTCCCGAACATGCACTTACGGTTTCGCTCGCCTATATGCAAGTACCTGTTTTTACTATGAAAACAGGTAGAAAAGATTTTGCAACGACGCTCACCGCTGTGCGCAAATGGCTTGGGAAGCCTGCTTTTTGCCCAATGCCATTGCTATGTTGAAACAAGGACCTCAGTTCTGAAATCCTTGCGGTCGCATTGGGCAATCAACCGGCGTTGCGTTTGATCCGTCTTGCGCGAACGGCTTCTGCGAGCTTTTCGAGCACCGGCACGGTCTGGTCGAAGCTGATGCAGGCGTCGGTGACCGACACGCCGTGTTTCAGCGCTTGGCCTTCGACGATGTCCTGGCGGCCTTCTTCGAGGTGGCTCTCGACCATCACGCCCATGATGCGCGCATCGCCCGCTGACACCTGTTTTGCGACATCCTCGGCCACGGTGATCTGGCGGGAGTGTTGCTTGCTGCTATTGGCGTGCGAGAGGTCGATCATCACCTGTTCGCGCAGGCCTGATTTCTGCAGCAGCGCGCAGGCCGCGTTGACGTCGTCGGCGCTGTAGTTGGGCTGCTTGCCGCCGCGCAGAATCACGTGGCAGTCCTTGTTGCCGCGCGTCTCGAAGATGGCGCTCTGGCCCATCTTGGTCATGCCCATGAAGGCATGTGCCGATTCGGCGGCCTGGATGGCGTCGGTGGCGACCTTCACGCCGCCGTCCGTACCATTCTTGAAGCCCACTGGGCAGGAGAGCCCGCTTGCGAGTTGTCGATGGCTTTGGCTCTCCGTCGTGCGTGCGCCGATGGCACCCCAGCTGACCAGATCGCTGATGAACTGAGGCGAGAGCAGGTCGAGGAATTCGGTCGCCACGGGCAGGCCGAGTTCGAGGATGTCGAGCAGCAGCGCGCGCGCCATCTGCACGCCGTCGTTGATGGCGAAGCTGCCATCCATGCGCGGATCGTTGATGTAGCCCTTCCAGCCCACCGTGGTGCGCGGTTTCTCGAAGTACACGCGCATCACCACCAGCAGGTCGGCGGACAGTGCCTCGGCCTGCTTCTTGAGCTTGCAGGCGTATTCGATGGCCTGGTCGTGATCGTGAATCGAGCACGGGCCGACCACCACCACCAGACGGTCGTCCTGACCGTGGAGCACGCGCGAGATGGCGGCGCGGCTGCCTTCGACCACTTCGAGCGCTGATGGCGGCGTGGGCAGCCATTCCTGAAGCAGCGCGGGCGTGACCAGTGGGCGAACTTCCTTGATGCGCACGTCGTCGATGCGCGTGGTGTCCAGCGTGGAAATCTTGGGCTTGTGGGAAGCGGCGGCTGACGTGGGGGTGGTTGTCTGAGTCATGGTGCTGCCATTGTCCCGCATGCGCTGCATTCACTCCGTTTCAGGGATTTACGCGTTGGTTTCCAAAACAGCAAAACGGATACCAATGGACTCCGCTTGTTTCCCGGACCCTTTGAGCCATTCCAAACGCCATTCGTTCAGGTGGTGAAACCATGAACTTTTCACGGCTTGTCTGCGCGGACGCTCTGTTTTTTCTCATCCGCCGCGCTCGGGCGCCATCACACAAGAACACCAATACACATCACATCGCCTGTGAATGGAGGGAATCGCACATGACCAAGAACCCGCAAGCGCACATCGATGCCGCCATTGCGAAAGGCGGCAAGTCCAAAGAGAGCAAAGAGACCAAGGAAGACGCCACAACAGTTGAGCGCCATTCGCCCGGCCAGGCCTGCTCACCGCGTGCTGTCGTGCCCGAGTCTGGCTTTGGCGTATTCGAGGCGACGGGCGCTCTGGTGCTCGGCGGCTCGGTGCAGACGGATTTCTCGTTACCGGGCGCCTTACCCCTTGTCTGGCAGCGCCGCTACAGCAGCTACACCGATGCGGCGCAAGGCGGCGTCTGCGGTGTGCTCGGCCATGGCTGGCGCACGCCGCTGGAGCTGCGTCTCGAAGTGAAGGCGCAGACCTGCGTGCTGCATGACGTCGATGGCCGCAGCATCCATTTCGATGCGCTGGCGGCGGGCGAGAGCCACTACAGCGCCAGCGAAGACCTGTGGCTGCTGCGCTCGAGTGGCAATCCGGCGCAGGTCTCCGAGTGGTACGCATCGACCGAGCAGCGCCGCTTTGCCCATCTGCCCAAGGAGATGGTGTGCAGGCCGCATGTGGTTTTTACGGGCCACGGCAATGGCGACGAACTCTGGGCCTTCGCGCCTGCCAACCGCAAGGCGCTGGAGAGCGGTGATGAAGCGGCGCCTGGTGACGAATGGCAACTGTTGGGACGCATCGACCGACTCGGCCGCATTCAGCGCTATCGCTATGGCATGGTGTCCGGTGCCATGCGCATCGTGGCCATGCAGGATGGTGTGGGCCGTTGCTATCGCCTGCACTACGAACAGGTGCGCGCGCCGCGCCCCGAGCCGCGCTATCCGTCAGGCCACTTCTGGCAGGCAGACAGCGGCGTGCGGCTCACCAAGGTCGAGCTGTTGGGAACGCCCGAAGCCTTCAATGTGCTCGATCCTGAACTGCTGGTGCGCTATGTCTACAGCGCCGAAGGAGACCTCGTCGAAGTGCGCAACGCGCGGGAGGAAAGCGTGCAGCGCTATGCCTGGCGCAACCATCTGCTCACCATGCATCAGGAGCGCGGCGGTCCTGAGCACCATTACCGCTACGAGCGCAACGAGCCTGGAGCGCGCGTCGCCGAGCAGCGTAGCCAGCAGGGGCTCACCCGCCACTTCAGCTACCAGACACTGCCTGCCGACGAGGACCAGTTGCCACGCACCAAGACGGTGGTGACTGACAGCTTCAAGCGCAGCAACGGTCATCTTTTCAAGGGCGCTGGAGGTCTGGCGCGCATTGCGGAACACGCGCGCGCGGACGGCAGCACGGTGCGCTGGGCGCATGACGCGCATGGCCGGCTGATCTCCTTCACCGATGCGCAGGGCCGCACCACACATCTGTGGCCGAACGCGATGGGTCTCACCACCTTCGTGCAGCATCCTGACGGCAGTGAAACTCGCAACGAATGGGATGCGGCGACGGGCTTGTTGCAAAGCGTCTCCGACCCGGAAGGCCGCAGCACGCGATACCACTACGACGCTTGGCACCGTCTGGAGCGCATCACGCGCGCTGATGACAGCGTGGAGCGGCGCGTCTATCCCGAGCCGTCCGCCGACAGGTTGATCGCTCACCTGCCATCGCAGATCACCGATGGCGCGGGTGGCACGACGCGCTTTGTGCATACACGCGAAGGACTGCTTGAGCGACTCAGCGATGCCACCGGAAACACCACGCAGTTCGAGCATGACGCCAAGGGGAGGCTGACCGCGAAGATCAATCCGCTTGCCGAGGTCGAGCGCTACGAGTACGACCCCCGTGGCCTGCTCGTCGCGGTGCATCTGGCCAGCGGCGTGAGTCACCATTGCACGCGTGATGTCTGTGGGCGCGTGGAGGGAGAAAGCGTGTCGGGCAACGCCACGTCGGAAGCGGCTCTGCGCAGCGCAGGCGACGTGCAGATCGAGTACGACCTGTGGGGCCGCATCATGCACCGCGAACATGCGGGCACTTCCATGAAATGGAGCTACGACGACGCAGGCCGTTTGACCACCTGCACCAACGAGAACGGCGACACGTTGCGGCTGCAGTGGGATGAGATGGATCGTCTGGTGCATGAGATCGGGTTTGATCTGCGCACTGTCGAGTACCGATACGGCGCTGGTGGGCGCCTGCTTGAATGCATCGACGGCAGCGTGGAGGACCATGACCGCGAGGCGCGCACCATTCGCCATGAATGGAATGTGGCGGACAGAATTGCCGCCATCCATCATCCCGCGAATACCGACAGCGCCGCGTTCACCACGCGGTTCGAATGGAACCGCACCGGCGAGATGCTCGCGGCCAGCAGCTGGATTGCGAGCACTTCCAGCGTCAGCAGCAAGAGCGCCGAAAGGCTTACCAGCCGCATTGAATGGCGCCGTGACCCAATGGGACGAGTGACCGAAGAAACACAGCAGCTCTTCGACGGAGATACCGGCAAGCCTGAGTTCGAATATCGAATCTCTCATGTGCTCGACGGGCAAGGACGGCGCATTGCCAGCGAGCTGGGCGATTTGGGCGCAGTGGGTTTTGCGCTGAATGCTGCGGGCGCATTGCAGATCCTCGCGTGGAATCGCAAACCGCAGATTGATTTCGAGCGTGATGAGCTACAGCGCGAGACGGTGCGCCATCTGACGACCGCGGGCATTCATCGACAGATCGACTGGAACGCTGCAGGTCTGTGGCAAAACGTGGAATGGGTGGGCGATGCACTCTCGCCCTCCACCGCCGATGTCGCGGCCTCCGCGATTCGCGCGCGCCAGTATCTCTATGACCACGCGGGTCGCATGCTCGCCATCCACAGCGATGTGGGTACGAGCCGCTTTGCCTACGACGCGCACGGTCGCCTGATCGCATCGCATACACCGCAGGCGGGCGCGCAGCGCTGGTCGTTCGACGCATCCGGAAATCGCTTGCCGCAGCCATCGGATGTGATGACCGCCACGCATGCCGACGATCTGGAAGCGGAATCCGCCTGCGCGGACGATGACCTCGTAATGCAGGATGCGGCGCGTCGCCCGGAATCCGAACTCGCACACACCACACGCTGGGCCGGTGGGCGCGTGGATTACTACACCAATGCGCACGACCGGCGCAGCGAGGATGCACGTCTGTGCTTCTGCTACGACAGCCGAAGCAACCGCACGCGTGTGCTTGATTTGCACAATGGTCATGCCGTGCGTCTGCATTACGACGCTGCGAATCGTCTTGTCGCAGCCAAGGGTATGAACGCTCTGGGCGAGCCATTCGATCAGCAATACCGCCATGATGCGCTGGGCCGGTGTGTGGCGATCATGCGTCGCGACACCAATGGCAAGGTCATCGGTGCTGAATATTTCGGTTGGGACGAAACACGGTTGGTGCACATCGAGCGCCATGCGGAGCGTGCGAGCGAGAAGAGTGAGGCGCTGCACGTCGTGCACACTGTCTACGAGCCCGGCACGCTCACGCCGCTGGTGCAATTGGCGAAGGGGCAGGCCATGCCCGTGGTGGTGCTTGCCGAGAAGCCTGTCGACATCAAGCCGCAAGCCAAGGACGTTTCGCCTCGTCAGGACATGCGCGAGATGCTCAGACATCTCGAAGATCTGGACGCGCGCATCAAGGCACGCCTCGAGGCAGACAGCGGCCAGTGCGCGAGCCATCAGGCGTTTCTGGTCCGTCAGGTCAAGGCAGGGCAGTCGGCGTTGCAACGTGTGGATGTGGACGCAGAGGTGGAGATCGATTCCTCTGCCGAAGTGCAGATCCGGCATGTGCTGAACGATCACACCGGAAGTCCCGTCGCGCTGGTCGATGCCAAGGGCGCCGTGCTCTGGGCGTTGCAGCAGGACCCGTGGGGTCATGATTGCGCGCAGCACAATCCGCTGCGGCTGTGGCAGCCGTTGCGTGCTATGGGGCGCTATCTGGATGAGTCCACAGCGCTGCAGATCGATGGGGTGGGCCGTGGCTACGACGCCCGCTTGGGTGCATTCATCAACACGGGGCCGCGTCGTTTGGCAACGGATGCGATGGCCCCGCCATTTCAACCCGTTGGCGTGGCACGGGTGCGCCTCTCTTAGCCTAGAAGCGTCGGAAGGCCGTAGGTTGCTTGGACCAGTAGGTCGAGCTCAGCGAATCGAGCCGTACTGTCCCGCCTGTGGATGGTGCGTGCACGAAGCGACCTTCGCCCACATAGATGCCGGCATGCGTGGGCGTGCCGCGTCCGAACACCACGAGGTCGCCGACGCGCAGATCGCTCTTCGAAATCGCCTTGCCGAATTCGTCGAGCTGCGCGACGGTGCGTGGGGGGGATACGCCTGCGCGGCTTCGGTAGACATAGCCGATGAGGCCGCTGCAGTCGAAACCGCTGTCGGGGGTGTTGCCACCGTAGCGGTAGGGGGTGCCGACCAAGCCCATCGCGTGGATGGCGATGTCGTCGGCTTGCTCGGTGGAGAGGCGGGAGATGCCTTGGCCTGGCGTGCGGGAAGTCTGTTTTGGACTGGGGGTGGAGCTGCACGCGGCCAGCAGGACGGCTGTTGCTACGGTGAGGCACAGGCTGTGGAGGGCTCGCATGGGGCTTAGGGTAGCAGCTATGGGAATAATTCCCAAGTTGCTTGAGCTGTTCGATATTGCTGTGTGCTGTGGCGACGGGCTGCTGGGTGTTCATTTCTCGGAGCCGGGAGTTCCGCCCGGCGTCGGAGTCATGCCGCAAAAGTGACCTGAAGAGGTGTGTTCGGCACGTTGCTTTGCTTCGCTCGTGCTGCATCTCGCTGTGCGCGAGATGCACGTGCGCCTGAGGCACGCCTTGTGGGCGCGGGGCTCTGCTGGACGCTTGTGGCATTCGATGGGTTTGGTCTTGTGGACCGCGCCGGTCGCAGAGTCTGTGGTGCGCTTGTCAGCGGGGTGCTGCTGACAGGCGCATCTTTTTTCACGCTGAGTTGATCAGGCCGATTCTGTTTCTGTCTGGCGTGCATGTTCCGCATTGCCACGGGCATTCAGGCGGTTGGCTACGCTCACTACGGCTTGTACGGAGGCGGTCATGATGTTGTGGCTCATGCCTGCTCCGAAGGTGGAACCGGCTACGCCTTCCATCGCGGCTTCGATGATGGCAAGGGCTTGGGCGTTGGCACCGCTGCCTGTTGCGCGTTCTTCGTAGTGGTCCACGCGCAAGGGCAAGCCGAGGGCATCTACCGTGGCGGCGATGGGGCCGTTGCCTTCGCCTTGCAGGGTCTGGCGCACGCCGTTGATCGTCACGTCGAGCTCGATGCTGTGGCCGTCATTGGTCACGCGGTGGGCGTGGCAGATGATCGCCGCGGGGCTGGTGAGGGTGGCGAGGTAGGTGGTGTCGAACAGGGTCCAGAGTGCGTCGCCGGTCATCTCGGTTTCGTTGCTGTCGGTCTGGCGTTGGACCATGGCGCTGAATTCGACCTGCATGCGGCGCGGCATCACCACGCCATGTTCGCGCTCCATGAGGAAGGAGATGCCGCCCTTGCCCGATTGGCTGTTCACGCGGATCACACTGTCATACGTGCGGCCGAGGTCGGCGGGGTCGATGGGGAGGTAGGGCACCTCCCAGATCGCCTTGGGGTCCTGCGCGGCGAAGCCCTTCTTGATCGCATCCTGATGCGAGCCGGAAAATGCGGTGAACACGAGGTCACCGGCATAGGGGTGGCGCGGGTGCACGGGCAGCGAGGTGCATTCTTCGGCGATGCGCGCGACGCCGGTGATGTCGGAGAAGTCGAGCTTTGGGTGCACGCCCTGCGTGTACATGTTGAGCGCGAGCGTGACGATGTCCACGTTGCCGCAGCGTTCGCCGTTGCCGAAGAGACAGCCTTCCACGCGGTCGGCACCGGCCATGATCGCGAACTCAGTGGCGGCCACGCCGGTGCCGCGGTCGTTGTGTGGGTGCACGGAGAGCACGACGTGTTCACGCGGAACGAGGTGGCGGTGCATCCATTCGATCTGGTCGGCG
This sequence comes from Diaphorobacter sp. HDW4A, assembly GCF_011305995.1. Lineage (GTDB taxonomy): Bacteria > Pseudomonadota > Gammaproteobacteria > Burkholderiales > Burkholderiaceae_C > Diaphorobacter_A. Next base: position 5,188,621 of record NZ_CP049910.1, read on the forward strand.
AACACGTTGGCGGTGGCGTTTTCCACCGTCGTCGGCAGGTTGATGATGATCTTGCGGTGGGCGTTCACTCCCCAGGCTTCGATGGCGGTCTGGCAGGCCTGCAAGGAGACATCGAGCTCGGCGCTGCTGAAGGTCTCGGGCGAATACTGCAAGATCCACTCGGTCTCGGGATGCTTGTCGGACTGCTTCTTGAAGTGCGAGACATGATGCTTCACGAGCTCCATCACCTGCGGCACTTCCATGTTGAAGACGATCTTGCGCCATGCGGGTGCGACGGCGTTGTAGATGTGGACGATGGCGCGCTTGGCACCTTGCACGGCTTCCACTGTGCGGTCGATGAGGTCTTCGCGCGACTGCGTCATCACCATGATGGTCACGTCATCGGGGATCAGGTTCTCGTCGATCAAGCGGCGCACGAAGTCGAAATCGGTCTGCGATGCGGCGGGAAAACCCACCTCGATCTGCTTGAAGCCGATGCGCACAAGCTCCTTGTAGAGTGCCATCTTGCGCTCGCCGTTCATCGGCTCGAAGAGCGCCTGGTTGCCGTCGCGCAAGTCGGTGGAAAGCCAGATCGGCGCTTGCGTGATGGTCTTGCCGGGCCAGGTGCGGTCGGCCAAGGCGATGGGGGCAAACGGTTGGTACTTGCTGGAAGGGTTGGAAATCATGTTCGGCTCCACATTGGGTGGTGTGTGCCGCGCCTCATATTCCTTGTGAGAAGGCGCGCAATGCACAACGGGTCAATCGAGGGTTCTTTGAAGCAAAAGAAACAAAGAACCGGAAATCGAATGACGTCCCCTGCCGCCCTGCACGCTCGATCAATCGAAACTGCAGGCGGGTGTGTGGGCCGGGGTCAGGGGGAAGTCGGTGTTGCGCTGAGAGGAACCGAAGGTGCTATTGATTCTTCGGTCTTCAGGCAACGGAGCGCATGCACGCAAGCAGACCCCGGTCAAGCACTAGGCTTAGACTTAGGGTGTTTAGTAGCTGCTGATTGCGTTGCATATGCGAAAAATAGTAGCACGGTTTTTTCGAATCACGCAAATCGAATGACCTGCATCATGTGCCGGGCTTTCACGCCATGGGCGTTCCGCTGGTCACTTTCGCGGCGCGAGCATCGCCATCGTGAGGCGTGATATGCAGGTCAGTTCGCCGTCTTCGTTCACCATCTCGATAGCCCAGACTTGGGTGGTCTTGCCGATATGCACTGGCCGCGCCGTACCGGTCACCCAGCCGCTGCGGGCGGATTTGAGGTGGTTGGCGTTGATGTCCAGCCCCACCGCGCCCCAGCCTTCGGGTGCGGCGTAGAAGGCACCTAGCGAGCCCAGCGACTCGGCCAGCACCACGCTGACGCCGCCGTGGAGCAGTCCGAACGGTTGCTTGGTGCGCTCATCGACCGGCACGCGGCCACGAATGTAGTCGTCGCCCACTTCCACGATTTCAATGCCCAGATGGCTTGTCGCCGTGTCTTCGCCCGTGCGGTTGGCGATCTCGAGGGTAAAGGGTTTTTTCCAAATGTTTGCCATGGCGACAATTGGAGAGGCGCGGAAAGTCGTTCTCACATCATTTACTGAACGGGTGTGCGGGTTTGGCGTGAAACGCGAATCTTTTGGCGCATCTGGCAACCCAAAGCGTCTCAGAATCGCGGCTTCCTCAGGAAATTAACAAATATTCACCATTGTTGATGTGTGTCACGTTTGAGCGGCGTTGAGTGTCCGCGCGCGGCAGCAGATACGGGCCTTGTCAAGGAGGCACCAGGTGAAGGTTCAGGAGTCCAGTTTCATGCAACGTCGCCAATTTGTTTCGCTCGCATCCGGTGTGCTCGCCTTGTCGGCTGCTCCCGCCTTCATTCGCAGCGCCGCCGCGCAGGAAGTGCCCGGCCTCAATGCCAAGTCGGTGACGATCGGTTGTTCCGCCGCCATGAGCGGCCCGCTGGTCAGCTTTGGCAACGACATCTCGCAGGGCGCGGGTGCGGCGTTCGCGCAGATCAATGCGCAGGGCGGCGTGCATGGCCGTGGCATTCAGCTTCAGATGATGGACGACGCCTATGTGCCCGACCGCACGCTCAGCAACGTCAAGCAGATGCTCAGCGGCGGCTCGGCGCTCGCGTTGCTGTCCTGCGTAGGGACGCCCAATAACACGGCAATTCTTCCGCTGATCGAGGAGGCTGGCATTCCGTACGTGGCACCGGTCACAGGGGCATCGTCGCTGCGCAAGGGCGCGCGCAATGTATTCCACGTGCGCGCCAGCTACACCGATGAGGTGCAGCGATTGGTCAAGCGCCTCGCGGGCATGGGCCTCAAGGGTATCGGCGTGATCTATCAGGACAACGGCTACGGCAAGGAAGCACTGGCTGACGCTCAGCGCACGCTTGACGGCCTCGGCATGAAGACTGCCGTGGAGGCTGCCGTGGCCACCGATGGTTCCAATCTGAAGGACGTGTTTGCCAAGGTGTCAGCAGGTCGCCCCTCGGCGGTGCTGCTGGCGACGGCTGGTGCGGTGTCGGTGGATCTGGTGCGTGGCATGAAGAAGCATGTGCCCGGCGTGCTGCTTGCCGGCCTGTCGGTGACCATGCCCGGCGATGCGCTTGCCAAGCTCGGCGAGGATGGCAGTGGCCTCGCACTGACCATGATCGTGCCTGATCCCAACCGCCCACGCATCCAGCTCGTGCGCGACTATCAAGCCGCCATGCGCGCCAAGGGCCACAACGAGTTCTCGCAGGGCAGCCTCGAGGCCTACGTCAACGCCCGCGTGCTCGCCGAAGGTCTGGATCGTGCAGGCAAGGAGCCGACGCCCGCCAAGCTGCGCTCTGCATTGGCCAGCATCAAGAACCTGGATCTGGGCGGCTTCGTGGTCGACTACAGCGGCCAGTCGCCGTATGTGGGCTCGCGCTTCATCGACCTCGGCGTGATGGGCAACACGGGGCGTTTCATCGGCTGATTGCTTCCCGCCGCGATCATGAAAAAGGGCACCCTCGGGTGCCCTTGTCGTTTGCGTTGATCAGCCGCGCATGCTGCCCGTTTTCTGGCAGCGGTCATGCCACGACAGTGCCTCGCCGAGGATGTGGGGTGTCTGCTGGCCGCCGCTCTTCTGCGCACGGTCGAAGTAGTCCTGCAGCATCGGGCGGTAGTCAGGATGGGCGCAATTGTCGATGATGACCTGCGCGCGCTGGCGTGGCGAGAGGCCGCGCAGGTCGGCCAAGCCTTGTTCGGTGACGACGACCTGGGTGTCGTGCTCGGTGTGGTCCACGTGGGCGCACATCGGCACGATGCAGCTCACGTTGCCGCCCTTGGCGACGGATGGGGTCACGAAGAAGTTGAGATAGCTGTTGCGCGCGAAGTCGCCCGAGCCGCCGATGCCGTTCATCATGCTCGTGCCCATCACATGGGTGGAGTTGATGTTGCCGTAAATGTCGGCTTCGATCATCGAGTTCATGCCGATCACGCCGAGGCGGCGCACCACCTCGGGGTGGTTGCTGATTTCCTGGGGGCGCAGCACGATGCGCTCGCGGTAGAAGTCGATGTTCTGCACGAATTCGTCGAGTGCCGCGTGGCTCAGCGAGATGGCGCTGGCCGAGGCCGACTTCATCATGCCCTCGCGCACCAGCTCGAGCATGCCGTCTTGCAACACCTCGGTGTAGCCGGTGAGGTTCTCGAACGGGCTCTTGAGCAGTCCGGCGAGCACGGCGTTGGCCACGTTGCCCACGCCCGACTGCAGCGGCAGCAGTTCCTTGGGCAGGCGGCCGACCTTCACCTCGTGCGCGAGGAAGTCGATCACGTGTGCGGCGATGCGCTCGGAATTCACGTCGGGCGCGGCGAAGGCGGAGTTGCGGTCGGGGCTGTCTGTATGGACGATGGCGATGATCTTGGACGGATCGCAGCTCAGGTGCGGCACGCCGATGCGGTCATTCGGGCCGTAGAGCGCAATGGGCTTGCGCTGGGGCGGGATGGCGGTACCGTAGTAAATGTCGTGCATGCCGTCGAGTTCGAGCGGCAGACGGTGGTTGACTTCCAGGATCACCTTGTCGGCGAGGTCCAGCCAGGTCTTGTTGTTGCCGACCGCCATGGTGGGCACGAAGCTGCCGTCCGAGTTGATCGCGGTGACCTCGATCACCGCCACGTTCAGGTGGCCCAGAAAGCCGAACCATGCGTGCTGGGCGACATGCGAGAGGTGCATGTCCACGAAGTGCATCTTGCCGGTGTTGATCTTCTCGCGGCAGATCGGGTCGGACTGGAAGGGCAGGCGCATCTCCATGCCGTCCACCTTGGCGAGCGCGCCGTCGAGCTCGGCGGCGGTCGATGCGCCGGTCCAGATGCTCACGCGAAACGGGTGACCAGCGGCGTGCTCGGCCTCGATGCGCTTGGCCAGCGCCTGCGGGATGGACTTGGGATAGCCCGCGCCCGTGAATCCGCTCATTCCCACAATCGATCCCGGCTCGATCAGCGCAGCGGCCTGTTCTGCGGTCATGACCTTTTCGCGAAGGCCGGGATGCTGGATGCGGGACGTGGAACACAACATGAAAACTTGACTCCGAAAATGACCGAAGGGGCGTTGTGCACGCCCCTTCGGCTGGTTATCAGATGTAAATCCTATCAGGTATTCCGTTCGCGTTAGGTAGAAACCCCGGCCTTACGGAATGCTGACAGGATTGTCATCTCGGGTCAGGTCATGCCGCTGTCAGTCTTGGCGGCGGTTGAGAAGGGCGTACAGAATGATTGCGCCGAAGGTCGCGGTACCGATGCCGCCGAGAGCGAAGTCACCGAATTTCAGAGTGAAGTCGCCAGTGCCGAGGATCAGCGTGATGGCCGCCACGATCAGGTTCTTGTTCTGCGAAAAGTCCACCTTGTTTTCCACCCAGATCTTGGCTCCGGCAATCGCGATCAGACCAAAGACCACAATGGAAACTCCCCCCATTACCGGCAGGGGAATGGCCTGGATCAGCGCGCCGAACTTGGGGGAAAAGCCCAGCAGCACGGCGATCAGCGCGGCCACGAGGAACACGGCGGTCGAGTAGATCTTGGTGGCCGCCATCACGCCGATGTTCTCGGCGTAAGTGGTCACTCCGGTGCCGCCCAGCCCGCCGCTGACCATCGTCGCCACGCCGTCGCCGATGAAGGCGCGGCCCATGTACTGGTCGAGGTTCTTGCCGGTCATGGCCGTCACGGCTTTGATGTGGCCCAGATTCTCGGCCACCAGAATGATCACCACCGGCACGATCAGCAGCATCGCGTTGCCGCTGAACACCGGCGCGTGGAAGGAGGGCAGGCCGAACCACGGCGCATTGATCACGCCCGACAGATCCAGCGGCTTGCCCAGATCCATGCCATTGGTCAGCACCGCATACAGCACCGAAGCCACCAGCAGACCCACAAGGATCAGCAACCGCTGCACCATGCCGCGCGTGAGCACCGCTACGAGACCGACGCAGACAAAAGTGAGCGCCTGCATCCAGCTCTCGAAGTTGTTCGATGCCATGTTCTTCACTGGGATTCCGGCCAGATTCAGCCCGATCACCGCGACAATGGCTCCCGTCACCACGGGCGGCATGAAGCGCTCGATCCAGCCCGTGCCTACCAACTGCACGATCAGCCCGACCAGCGTGTAGACCGCCCCGCAGGCGATGATGCCGCCCAGCGCCACGCCGATGTTCGCGTTCGGCCCTTTGCCCGCATAGGCGGTCGCTGCGATCACCACGCCGATGAAGGCGAAGCTCGAGCCCAGATAGCTGGGCACCTTGCCGCCAGTGATCAGGAAGAAGATCAGCGTGCCGATGCCGCTCATGAACACCGCCATGTTCGGATCGAAACCCATGAGGATCGGTGCCAGCACCGTGGAGCCGAACATGGCGATCACGTGCTGCACGCCCATCAACCCGGTCTGCCCCCAGGGCAGCCGCTCATCCGGTCCGATCACGCCGCCCGATTGCAGCACCTGTGGAGACCTTTCGGTCCAACTGAACATTCCCATTTTTTTTACGCTCCCGCTACAGTTTTTGACAAAGTGGGGCGATGGTAGGGCATTGCACGGGTTTGCGTGCAGCGGGGCGATACGGATGTGCAGTGCCGCGCTCAGCTTCCGGATTCTTCGGCGTGCTCGGCCAGATAGGCGTCGATGCGTTGGCGAATGTGCACTGCCAACTCCGGCAGGCGGTGCGATACGCGGTACATCGGCCCGGCCACCAGCAAGGCAAAGCGCCGCTCGCCAAAGGCCAGCGCCATGGAGACGCCGCCCAGTTCGGGCGTGAATTCCGCGTTGCCCTGAAACCAGCCGCGTTGCATCGACTGAGCGATCTCCGCCTCCACCGCGTCGGCGGACATCAGCGTGGTGGGCGTGTACTGCTCGAACGTCACCTTGCGCAGCACGCCAGCGCGCTCGTCGGCCCGCATCTGCGACAGCAGCGTGCGCCCCGTGGCGGTGGTGTGCAGTGGAACGCGCTTGCCCACAGGCGCGGCGTAGCGCACGGAATGTGGCGACTCGACGGTTTCCACGAACAACGCGTCTGACCCGCTCACCGCGGCCAGCACGGCGGTCTCGCCGGTGTCGGCCACCAGTTGCTCCAGCAGCGCACGCATGTCTTTGGGCAGGGGCTGGGCCTGCTCGACCTTGCCGATGAGGGTGGCCCAGGCGGGCGTAGGGTAGTAGCCCGCCTTGGGGCGCGGCTCGTACAGATAGCCGCGCTGGGCCAGCGTGCCCAGCAGGTTGAAGGTGCTCGAGCGCGGCCAGTCGAAATGCTTGGCGATTTCGGCAAGGCTCGCGGGCCGCTGGTGGGCGGCGAAGAATTCGAGCAGTTCGAGGACGTTGGCGGCTTGTTTGACGTTCACGGTGATGCGGAAAGAGGGCGGGCGGGCCGCTGGACGCGGTAATCCATGGAATTTAACTGCCGAAGCGGGGAATCCAGGGAAATCCATCCGGCTCAGGGAAAACATGGGGCCAAGGATACTGCTATTTTGTTCTTGTGTGTGTATGATTTGTTCATGTACAAGAACGAAATGGCTTCAATCGCTGAGCAAGGCACCGCTTTCGGGGGACCGCTCACAGGGGTTCGCGTGCTCGATCTGACCTCGGTGCTCATGGGCCCCTTCGCGTCGCAGAACCTCGGCGACATGGGGGCGGACGTGATCAAGATCGAAGCTCCCCAAGGCGATCTGGTGCGCCAGATCGGCCCGGCCCGGCATGACGGCATGGGGCCGGTGTTTCTCAACGCCAACCGCAACAAGCGCAGCGTGGTGCTCGATCTGAAATCACCCGAAGGCATGGCCGCGCTGCACCAGCTCATCGCCGATGCCGACGTGCTCATGTACAACGTGCGCCCGCAGGCCATGGCGCGGCTGGGGCTCGGCTACGAGGCGGTCAAGGCGCTCAATCCGCGCATCATCTATGCCGGCCTGTTCGGCTATGGGCAGGACGGCCCCTACGCCGCGCGTCCGGCGTATGACGACCTCATTCAGGGCGCCTGTGCGCTACCGCACCTCATCGCCAAGGCCTCGGGCGGCATTCCGCGCTATGTGCCCAACGCGCTGTGCGACCGCATCGTCGGACTCACAGGTGTGGGCGCGATTCTGGCGAGTCTGCTGGCGCGCGAACGCACGGGGCAGGGCGACCGGATCGACATCCCCATGTTCGAGACCATGGTGGCCTTCATCATGGGCGACCACATGGGCGGGCTCACTTTCGATCCGCCGCTCGATGGCGGCGGCTACGCGCGCCAGCTTTCGTCGCAGCGCCGTCCGTACCGCACGCAAGACGGGTACATCTGCGCGCTGGTCTACAACGACAAGCAGTGGCAGGGCTTTCTGCGCGAGATCGGGCGCGAGGCGCTCATGCGCGATGACGAGCGCTTTGCCAGCTACGCGCAGCGCACGCAGCACATCGACCATGTCTACGACGTGCTGGCCGGTATCTTCGAAGAGCGCACCACCGCCGAGTGGGTCGCGATTCTCGAGCGTGCCGACGTGCCTTTCATGCCCATGCACAGCCTGCAAAGCCTGATGCAGGACCCGCACCTCGTGGCCACCGGCTTCTTCACCGACGTGATGCACCCCACCGAGGGCGCCATCAAGTCGCCGCGCAATCCCGTCACCTGGACTCACCACAAGCCCGCACCGCCGCGCGCCGTGCCCACGCTCGGCCAGCACACGGCCGAAGTGCTGCGTGAACTTGGCTACAGCGAAAGCCAGGTGCAGGCCATGGTGAACGCCGCCGCTGTCGTCTGAACGAAAAACCACCCCATGCATTCCATCGAACATCTCACCGACGAAGTGACCTTTGAAGTGGTGGATGGCAGCATCGCCGTCATCACTATGGACCGCCCAGCGCAGCGCAACGCCATCAACAGCGGCCTCGCGCAGGGTCTGCGTGCCGCGTGGACACGGCTCGAAGAAGACAGCTCGTTGCGCGTCGGCATCCTCACCGGGGCGGGCGACAAGGCCTTTTGCGCGGGCATGGATCTGAAGGAGGCCGCGGCCAAAGCCCTCAAGGTCCCGCCGCGCGATCTGATTCCCGTGCTCGGAGATGGCGTTCCCATGAGCAAGCCGACGATTGCCGCCGTCAACGGCGTGGCGCTCGCAGGCGGCTGGCTGTTCGCGCAGATGTGCGACCTGTGCGTGGCCGCCGATCACGCCACCTTCGGCATCACCGAGGCCAAGGTAGGGCGCGGCATGCCGTGGGCAGCGCCGCTCATCCACATGCTGCCACAGCGCATCGTGATGGAGGTGCTGCTCACCGGCAAGCCGCTCACCGCAGAACGCGCGATGGCACTCGGTTATGTGAACCAAGTTGTGCCACTTTCCGGCTTGCGCGATTGCGCTTTAGAGCTTGCCAGAAGCATTGCGGCCAACGCGCCGCTCACCGTCAAGGCCGCGCGCGAGCTCGTGTACCTCTCTACCGAAATGGGCCGCTCCGCAGCGCTGCGATCTGCGCAGCATCTGTTCGAGCCGGTGTATCTCAGCGAAGACGCACAGGAAGGCCCGCGTTCGTTTGCCGAAAAGCGCGCACCGCGCTGGCAAGGCCGTTGAATCTTGGAGGATGAATCCTGATGAGTTTTGAACTGACCACCGAACAGCAAGCCATCCGCGAAGCCGTGCAGGATCTGTGCACGCGCTTTCCCGAAAGCTATTGGCTGGAGCGCGATGCCGACGGCGTCTTTCCGCACGACTTCTACCGCGCCATGGGCGACGCGGGCTGGCTCGGCACCGCACTGCCCGAGGAATACGGCGGCGCGGGTCTTGGTGTGCAGGAGGCCTGTGTGCTCATGCAGACCATTGCCGAATCAGGTGCCTGCATGAGCGGTGCCTCGTCCATTCACATCAACATCTTCGGTTTGATGCCCGTGGTGGTCTACGGCACCGACGAGCAGAAGCGTCGCATGCTGCCGCCGATTGCGCGCGGCGAGGTCAAGGCCTGCTTTGGCGTGACCGAGCCGAACGCGGGCCTCAACACCACCAAGCTGAAAACACGCGCGGTGCGGCAGGGCGACAAGTATGTGGTGCATGGCCAGAAGGTGTGGATTTCCACGGCGCAGGTAGCAGACAAGATTCTGCTGCTGGCGCGCACCACCGCGCTCGAAGACTTGGCCCCGGGCCAGCAATCGCATGGACTCACGCTGTTCTATACAGACCTTGATCGCTCGAAGATCGACGTGCGTCTGATCGAGAAGATGGGCCGCAAATGTGTGGACTCCAACGAGCTGTTCATTGACGGTTTGGAGATCCCCGTGGAGGACCGTATCGGCGAAGAGGGCAAGGGCTTCAAGTACATCCTGCATGGCATGAACCCGGAACGCATCCTGCTCGCCTCCGAGGCCATCGGCGTGGGCCGGGCGGCGCTTGCCAAGGCGTCGAACTACGCCCGCGAACGCGTGGTGTTCGACCGGCCGATCGGCAAGAACCAGTCCATCCAGCATCCGCTTGCGAAGAACTGGATCGAGCTTGAAGCCGCACAGCTTTTGATGATGAAAGCCGGATGGCTCTACGACAACGGCCGCGAATGCGGCGCTGAGGCCAATGCCGCGAAATACTTCGCCGCAGAAGCGGGCTTCAAGGCCTGTGAGCAAGCCATCCTCACGCATGGCGGGATGGGTTACTCCAAGGAATTTCATGTCGAGCGCTACCTGCGCGAAATCATGATTCCGCGCATCGCCCCGGTGAGCCGTGAACTCATCCTCAGCCACATCGCCGAGCGAGTGCTGGGCATGCCCAAATCGTATTGAGCCGCGGCGCGGCGCTGACTCGTCCACGCATTCGTTCATTCACCCGCAAGAGCATCCAACAAGCAGGAGACAAAGACATGAAGCAGTCCATCCGCCTGGCGATCACACAGCGCCGCGCACTTTTGGCCACCGCCGCCACCATGCTCGCGATCACGTCCACGTGGGGCACAGCGGCGCATGCCGATGGCTGGCCGACCAAGCCCGTGCGCATCATCGTGCCCGCAGCGCCCGGCGGTAGCTCAGATCCGCTCGCGCGGCTGGTGGCCGATGAGCTCACACGCACGCTCGGCCAATCCTTCATCGTCGAAAACCGCCCCGGCGCGAACGGCAACGTGGGCTCGGCATCAGTCGTCAAGTCGCAAGCGGACGGCTATACGCTGCTCTTTAGTTGGACGGGCACGCTGGTTCCCGCGATCACGCTCTACAACGCCAAGGCCTATCACCCGCAGAACGATCTGATGCCCATCGTGATGATCGCCTCGGTGCCGAACATCATCATTGCGCAGCCCTCGCTCGGCGTGAAAACCATGCCTGAACTCGCGCAATACGCCAAGGCCCATCCGGGCGAGCTGAATTTCGGCACCACCGGCAGCGGAAGCTCCTATCACCTCTCGGGCGAACTCTTCAAAAAGACGCAGAACGTGAGCATGACGCATGTGCCCTACACCTCGCCGGGTGCGGTGCTGACCGATCTCGTGGGCGGTCGATTGCAGGTGGCATTTCCGGGCGTCACTGCGGCTGCGCCGTTCGTCAAGGATGGCCGTTTGACGGGCATTGCCGTCATGGCCGAAAAGCGCTCCGACCTCCTGCCCAACGTGCCCACCACCGTGGAAGCAGGCTACCCCGCACTGTTGTCTGAAACCTGGTTCGGCCTGCTCGCGCCCAAGAACGCGCCCGCAGAAGTGCGCGAGAAGATCAACGCCAACCTCAACGCTGCACTCAAGACGGCAGCCTTTCGCGACAAGCTCGTTGGCATGGGCTACACCACGCTCGGAGGCACTTCGGATCACTTCGAAAAGGTGATCGCCGCCGACATCCAGAAATGGGGCGAAGTGGTGAAGTTCTCGGGCGCGAAGGTGGATTGATCCGCGCTGTACCGCTCAGTGCTTTTGCTGCAGCGCTCGCGCGATCTTGTCGCGCTTGACGGTGGTCTTGGGCACCTTGAACGGGAACCACATGCGCACGTCGTCTTCAAGGCCGATGCCGTGCATGTAGTTGTAGATGGCCTTTTTCAGGCAGTCGCCGAGGGCGTCGTGGTCGACACCGGTGGGGTCGACAAAGCCGACGTCGTTGCGCGCGAAGTCGCTCTCGGGCAGGGGCAGGAGGGTGACGCCGTAGTCCTCGGGATTCTTGCCGACGGGTGAATGCACGGTGCAGACAAAGCGGTGGAAAAAGCCGCTCTGGATGCAGCCGTTTTCGAACAACTGGCGCACGTATTCGAGCGCGTCCACGGTGTCTTGCACGGTCTGCGTGGGAAAGCCGTACATCAGGTAGGCGTGCACGAGGATGCCCGCGTCGCTGAAGGCCTTGGTGACGCGCGCGACTTGCTCGACGCTCACGCCTTTTTTCATGAGCTCAAGCAGGCGGTCGGAGGCGACTTCGAGCCCGCCCGAGATGGCGATGCAGCCGCTGTCGGCCATCAGGCTCGCGAGGTCGGGCGTGAAGGTTTTTTCGAAGCGCACATTGCCCCACCACGAGATGTCGGTGTTGCGTTCGATGAGCTCGTGCGCAAGCGCCTTGAGAGCCTTGGGCGGGGCGGCTTCGTCGACGAAATGAAAGCCGGTCTGGCCGGTCTCGGCGACGATGGCGTCGATGCGGTCGGCGAGCACGCTGGCGCTCGCGCCTTCGTAGCGGCCGATGTAGTCGAGGTTCACGTCGCAGAAGCTGCACTTCTTCCAGTAGCAGCCATGCGCGACGGTGAGCTTGTTCCAGCGGCCGTCGCTCCATAGGCGGTGCATGGGGTTGAGCATGTCGAGCAGCGACAGGTAGCGGTCCAGCGGCAGGCCGTCCCAGGTCGGAGTGCCGACCTCGGCGAACGCGATGTCGGCCTCCATCATGTTGATGTAGCGGACTTCGCGCGTCGCTTCATCGCGCGCGAAGGTGCGCACCAGGCGCGATGCGCCGCGCTCGCCGCGCAGGTGTTCGAGCAGCGCGAGCAGGGGACGCTCGCCTGCATCGAGCGTGACGAAATCGACATGGTCGAACACGCGCGGCTCGGCGAGTTCGCGCAGTTCTGTGTTCACAAAGCCCCCGCCGAGCACGGTCTTGATCTGCGGATGGCGGGCCTTGATGGTCTGCGCGATGCGAAACGCCGCGTAGACCGAGCCGGGGAAGGGCACGGACAGCAGCACCACATCGGGCCGGTGCCGCTCGACGGCGGCGAGCGTGAGTTGCGCGAGCAGGTCGTCGACCAGCGAAGGCTCGGCCGCCAGCGCATCGGCCAGCGGATCAAAGCTCGGCTGGCTGGCCGCGAGCGATTCTGCGTAGCGCACGAACTCGAAGCGCTCGTCCACCGCATCGCGCAGCACGTCGGCCAGATCGTTGAGATACAGCGTCGCGAGATGCTTGGCGCGGTCCGTGAGACCGAGCGCACCAAAGGCCCAACCCAGCGGATCGCCGCCCTCGTCGTCCACATACACGTCGAGCGACGCAAAGCGCGGGCCCTCGGGCAGATAGGTGCGGCTCACCACACGGTGCGCGAGCGTGGTGTCGCGTCCCTGCAGGAAGGCGATCACCGGCGCGATGGTGGCGAGGTAGCGGTCTTGGTGCTCGGCGAAGCACTGCACGGCGGGGCTCTGCAGCTTCGGCGGAATCTTTGCGACCTGCTCGGCCACCTGCTGCAGACCTTGCTTGGAGAGCAGCCGCAGCACCAGCGCCAGCGCCAGATCTTCCTGCACGGCATCGATGCCGCGCGAGCGCAGGAATCCCGTGAGGTAGGCGGTGGACGGATAGGGCGTGTTCAGCTGCGTCATCGGAGGGATGATGGACAGCACACGCTGGGTAGTGGCAGGCATGGCGGCGGGCTCGGGAGTCGTGAAGTTCCGCCGATCCACAAAAGAAGAAGGGCGGAGCGGAATTATCCCCGCTGCGCCCTTGGTGCGCCCCGAGAGGGGCTCTAACCCACGATCACAACTGCTCTAGCGTGCCCCGCACCACCTGCTTCCACACGCTGGGGCTTTGGCCTTCGCGCAGACGTACCAGATAGACCTCGTCGTTGCCCTGTTTGATGCGGGAGACGGCTTCGGCGACGGGGATGTCCAGCAAGGCAGAGAGAACCAGTGGATTGACGCCGCCGTGCGCGACGATGGCGATGTTGCCACCCTTGCCATGCTGCTGGCGGATGCTGTTGACGGCGGTTTGCACGCGGGTTGCTTGCGACTGCAGGGATTCGCCGCCGTCGAGGCTGTCGTCGAGCACGGTCACGCGCTTGCCGAATTCGGCGAACTCGGCGGCGCTGCGCTCGTCTTCGTAGATGCCTTCGAACTTGCCGAACGAGCGCTCGTTGAGCTCGGGCATGGGCGTGACTTTGGCGCTGCCAGCAAAGGCGGCGGCGGTGTCCTTGGCGCGGCGCAGGCCGCTCGAGTAGATCTGGTCGAACTTCACTCCGGCGAGCTTCTGGCCGAGTTCATTGGCTTGCTTGGTGCCGGTCTCGTTGAGCGCATTGTCGGTCGCGCCCTGGAGCTTCTTCTCGAGGTTCCAGTTCGTCTGGCCGTGGCGCACGAGGTAGATGTCGAGCACGCCTTTCTCGGCTGCATGGGCGCTGGGTAGGACGAGGGCCGTGGCGAGCGCAAGGGCGCCGAGGAATCGGTGGTGCATCTTCATGGTGGTTGTGGAGTGGAAAAGGAGGGGTGGATATTCACCGCGCATGCTAGGCAGCGCGGATGACGCAACCGTGACGCCCCTTGACACACCAGCAGAAATGCCAGAGCGGGCGAGACCCGGAGGCCTCGCCCGCTCTGGCGGGGAGTTCTATTCAGCGGAGAAGATGCCGCAGGTTTACTGAACCGAATTGCCTTGCGACAGCAGCATGCCGTGCTGGTTGGCGGCGATAGCCTCTGCTTTCACATCGGCGCGGCTGACTTGCGAGGGAGTCTTGATGTCGTTGACTGGCTTGTAGGTGTTGCCACCGGCCATCTGCAGTTTGCCAGCCTGACGGGCCTTCACGAAATCGACGCTGACCTGTTGGCGGGACACCGAGCTTTGTGCGTTGGCAATGTCGGGGGCGAAACCGGCTTCGGCGCTTTGCACCTGAGCTTGAGCAGAGATAGCGCCGAGGCTCATCAGGGCGACTGCGGCGGCGGAGCGGATAACGTTCTTCATGATGTTCATTCCTTTACTTGCTTTCAACCTGATGGGTTGGGGCTGGAGCGGTGGCAATCCAGGTTGGTGACTGCCTTGGTTTCTTGCTCCATCGATCTGGATCCGAAGCTTGTTTCGAATCGATGAATGAACTGTATTCCGTTCTAATTCCGGGAAAAACCACCTATCGAGCAACTGATAATTCCGAAAATCGAAACAATGGGTCGGAACTTCTCCCCGGTAAGCTTGTTTCTCGAATGAAGCGCGAGCCGTCAGCGGCCCATGGAATGTCCCCGGGTGATATGTGATGAGCGCGCGCGGCCAGTCAATCCACCGGCCCCGATGGCGAACAGGCCACGCCCGGTGAGCTGCTGCACGATGGCGGATTTCACTGGCGGTAGGACATTGGCGCTCTTGAGGACCAACTGGCGCAGCAGGCGCGGAAGCGGCCTGGCGTTGGTGAACAGGCGCACGACAGTGTTCGTGCCCTGAAAGATCGGCCACGCGTGGCGGTGGTGGGCGCGCGCGAAGCGCTGCAGATGAGCGGCGTTGCCAATGTCTTGCCCCTGCTCGCGCGCATGCTGCAGCGCATTGGTGAGCTCGCGCACGCTGGCCAGACCCAGGTTGTAGCCATGCGCGGTGACCGGGTGCATGCCGACGGCGGCGTCGCCCAGCAGCGCGAAACGGTGGCCGGCAAAGCGGTGCGCGTAAACAGCCACCAGGGGGTAGGCATGGCGCTCGCCGACGAGCTGCATCGCGCCGAGGCGTCCGTCGAACTGCGATTGCACCTTGGCGGTGAAAGCCTCGGCAGGCAGGTTCATCAGCGCCTGCGCGTCGGCGCTGTCGGCCGTCACCACGGCGGAGCAGAGGTGGTTGCCGGTGGCGGGATCGTCCTGCAGCGGCAGCACGGCCAGCGTGCGCTCATAGCCAAAGCATTCATGCGCGATGTCGTGGTGGGGCTGTTCGTGGCGCATGCGGCAGACGATGACGGAGCGGCCGAAGTCGGTCATGTCAGCACCCACGCCGAGCTGGCGGCGGGTGGTGGAAAAGCGGCTGTCAGCAGCCACGACCAGCGGTGCGCGCAGGCTGGCCTTGGGCGCTCCCGCACGCTGATATTCGAGCGTGGCGCTGTCGCTTGAGGTGCTCACGCCGAGCACTTTGGCGCTGTCGAGAATCCGCACGTGTTGGCTCTTGGCGGCCACGGCGAAAGCTGAGCGGCGCAGCGCGTGGTTGGGGACGATCCAGCCGAGGTGTTCCTCGCCGCTGCCAAGCGCGTCAAGGCTCATGCTGGCGACGCTCTGCACGGCTCCGTCATGCACGTGGGCCTCGCGGATGCGGCCGATTTCGTGTGTGGCGAGTTCGGACCAGGAGCCGAGCGCCGTGAGCAGCTCCACGCTCGGGTGGGTGAGAGCGATCTCGCGTCCGTCGGGTGGCGGCTCTGCGAGCGTGACTGCGCTCTGCTGCTCGAGCACGATGCTGCTCAGTCCCGCTTGCGACAGTGCGATCGACAGCGACAGCCCCGCCGGTCCGCCGCCCACGATGAGCACGTCGCAGTCGTGTGCGCTGACTTGGGTTGAGGGGGCGGAGAGCAGGTCGGTCGGGTTCATGACGGCAACTTTAAAAACACAAAACGCGACTGCATTGTGTGATGCATGACAAGCAAACACATTGCCCTGAATCAAGGCTGGACTTGTGCAGACGTTTTCCTACACAAGCGAAGGTGCGTGCGAGGTACAGTGGTGCCAACTATTGCTCAAATTTTCAGCTCAACTTGAGGACGTAGACATGCTCGCAGATGTTTTCCGCCGTGCAGAAGCCAATGGTAAGTTTTCCCATCTTGTGGTGCCGCAGGGCGAGCCGATCCCGCAAGAAGTGACCGACTGGGAATGGCACGATGAAGCGCGCAGCATTCAGCTCAACGAGGATTTGGAAAGCTGGCCGGAGTACGGCATCGAAAACCCGGGCGCACAGCTTGGCAAGAAGCGCTACGCGATCACCAGTGTGGCGCAGATGACGAGCTGATCGCTTGGAGCGTGTTGACGATCTCCACGCGGTCTTGCAGGCGCGGCCTCGGGCGGTCTGCTGCGTTGTAAATCCTCCCGATCCGCATCCTGCAAGCCTCGCGCTGAGATCGCAAACACGCTTCTACACCGGTCGGTCCGGATTGGTCCGGTCATCGCGCGGCACGCTCGAGAAGCGCAGCGCGTGTTCGGTGAACTTTTCCACCGTGCGGTTGTTGCCCCCGGGCAGCAGCGCGAGTGCGATGCCCACGTGAAAGCCCGGCGGATTGTCGGTGAGCGACAGGCATTTGATGCCGCGCGGCATCATCCGCCGCGAGACGCTCGCGACCAGCCCTACGCCCAGCCCTGACGCGACCAGGCTCATGATGGTCTGCACCTGCATGGCCTCCTGCGCCACATGCGGCACGAAGCCCGAGAACTGGCAGCGCAGCATCGCCAGCGCAGAGAGGCCGGGCACCTTGTCGGCCGGGTACATGATGAAGGGTTCCTGGGCGGCTTCCGACAGCGCAATGGCGTCGCGCTCGGCGAGCGGGCTCTTGTCAGAGACGGCCAGCACGAAATCGTCGCGGTCCAGCGGCAGGATCTCGAAGCCGCTCGGGTTGAGCACCGGGTAGCGCAGCAGGCCCGCATCGAAGCGACGGGTGACGAGGCCTTCCAGAATCTCCGAGGATGTGGCCTCGCTCAACTCCAGCTCGATCTTGGGATAGCGCGCGCGCAGCGACGGAATCAGCTCGGGCAGCAGCGCATAGGTGGCCGAGCCGATGATCCCGAGCCGTACCAACCCGCCGTCGCCCGAGCGCGTGTCCTGCACCGCGTGGCGGCAGCGCTCGGCATGGAGCAACGCGGCGCGCGCGTCCTCCAGCATGGCCTCGCCCGCAGCTGTGAGGCGCACGCCCGACGAGCTGCGCTCGAACAGCGGGCTGCCCAGTTCTTCTTCGAGCTTGCGGATCGACACCGACAGCGGCGGCTGCGCCATGTGCAGCTGCTCCGCCGCCCGGTGGAAATTACCGGTCTCGGCAAGCGTGACGAATTGGCGGAGCTGGCGGAGATTCATGGATCAATACTAATTCAGTATCGATTTTGAAAAAAGTAATATTAGACAGCGTGGTGTGTGAATCCTAGAGTGGGGGCTCCAGTAGTTGTTTGGGGCGACGACCCCGCCGGAAGCCAGAGCCTTCCAAGGAGACAAGACATGCCTTTCCAGACCCGCAGGTTCGCCCTGCGTTCGCTCGCCGCCGCCAGCCTGCTGGCCGCCACCGCCGTCAGCGCGCCGTTTGCGTACGCCGACGGCTTTCCCTCCAAGACCATCAAGTTCGTCGTGCCCTTCGGCCCGGGCAGCGGCACGGACACTTCGGCGCGCTACTTCGCCAAGAAGCTGCAGGACCTGACCGGCCAAGCCGTGGTGGTGGAAAACAAGCCCGGCGCGAACGGCTTCATGGCGGTCAAGCAGGTGCTGTCCGCCCCGGCCGATGGCTACACCGTGTTCATCGGCAGCAACTCGACGCTCGCGGTGAATGCGGCGCTGTTCAAGCAACTGCCGTATGACCCGGTGGGCGACTTCTCGCCACTCACGATGATGATGCGTTCGCCCGCGATGTTGGCCGTCGCGCCGAGTGCACCGTATCAAGACCTCAAGGGCCTGCTCGCCTACGCCAAGGCCAACCCCGGCAAGGTGAACTTCGGCGCGGGCTCGGCCGGGTACCAGCTCATGGGCGAGCTGCTCAACGACACGGCCAAGGTGCAGACCGTGCACGTGCCGTTCAAGGGTGCGGGCGAGACGACGACGGCAGTGGCGAGTGGCACGGTGGATTTCACCTTCGCCGAAGTCACCGCCGTGCAGGAACTCGCCAAGGGTGGCCGGGTGAAGGTGTTCGCCGTGGCATCCGACAAGCGCGTGGGCACCTCGCCCGACGTGCCCACGTTCGCCGAGGCTGGTCTGCCGGGCTTCGAGGCCTACACCTGGGTGGGCGCGATGGTGAGCCACAAGACGCCCGCCGCTGAGACGCAGAAGCTCGCCGAACTGTTCACCCAGATATCAAAGATGGACGAGACTCGCGCGTTCTACGAGCGCATTGGCGCGACCCCGATGACCGGCGGTCCTCAGCAGATGCGTGAGTTCCAGAAGAACGAGATCGCGCTGTGGAAGCGCATCGTCGTGCAGGCCAAGGTGCCGCTGCAATGAGCATCAACAACGGTGCGTTGAAGCACGTGAAGGTGCTCGATCTCTCGCGCGTGCTGGCCGGCCCCTGGGCCGCGCAGACGCTCGGCGATCTGGGCGCGGAAATCATCAAAATCGAGCGCCCCGAGGTTGGCGACGACACGCGTGCCTGGGGCCCACCGTTCGTCGAGAACCCACAGGGCGAGCGCACGCGCGAATCGGCCTACTACATGTGCGCCAACCGCAACAAGCAATCGGTGGCGGTGGACATCACCCAGCCCGAGGGTCAGCAGATCGTGCGCGATCTGGCGATGCAGTGCGACGTGGTGGTTGAGAACTTCAAGACCGGCGGGCTCGCGCAGTACGGGCTCGACTATGAGACGCTGTCCGCACTCAACCCACGCCTCGTCTACTGCTCGATCACCGGTTTCGGTCACAGCGGTCCGTATGCGCACCGCGCGGGCTACGACTTTCTGATCCAGGGCATGGGCGGGCTCATGAGCATCACCGGCAAGCCGGATGGCGAGCCCGGCGGCGGCCCGGTCAAGGTAGGCGTGGCTCTCACCGACATCCTCACGGGACTGTATGCGAGCACCGCGATTCTCGCGGCCCTGCAGGCGCGCGAGCACACCGGGCGCGGCCAGCATATCGACCTCGCGCTGCTCGACGTGCAGGTGGCCTGCCTTGCCAATCAGGGCATGAACTACCTCTACAGCGGCAACGTGCCGCAGCGCATGGGCAACGCGCACCCGAACACCGTGCCGTATCAGGACTTTCAGACGGCCGACGGCTACATGATTCTCGCCATTGGCAACGACGGCCAGTTCGCGCGCTTCTGCAACGCGGCAGGCGTAGCCGGGTGGGCGCAGGATGCGCGTTTTCAGACCAACACCGCACGGCTTGCCAACCGCGTCGAACTGATCGCGATGATCCGCGAGCTCACGGTGACCAAATCGACCAAGGACTGGGTCGCGCTGCTCGAACAGCACGCCGTTCCCTGCGGCCCGATCAACACTGTGCGCGACGTGTTCGACGACCCGCAGGTGCGCGCACGCGGCATGCAGCTCGCGATGGAGCATTCACAGGCCGGTGACGTGCCCATCGTAGCGAGCCCCATCCGCCTTTCGGATACGCCGGTGGGCTACCGCCTCGCGCCGCCCGAGCTGGGCGCGCACACGAACGACGTGCTCGCACGCCACCTGCATTTGACGGCAGCGCAGATCAACGCATTGAAAGACAAGGGAGTTTTGGCATGAGCAGCAGCAATGGCAGCCTCGATTCATTGAGCCTCACGCGCATTCCCGCAGCGGATGAGGCCCTGCGTGCCGAGGTGCGCGCGTTTCTGGCCGACGCCACCAAGGACATGCCAGCGCACATCCGCGCGCGCTCTTGGGGCGGCTACAGCAGCGACTTCAGCCGCAAGCTCGGCGAGAAGGGCTGGCTCGGCGTGACCCTGCCCACGGCCTACGGCGGCGGCGGGCGCAGCGCGTTCACCCGCTACGTGCTGGTGGAAGAATTCCTCAACTTCGGCGCACCGGTCGGCTCGCACTGGATCGCCGACCGCCAGAGTGCGCCGCTGATCCTGAAATACGGTACCGAGGCGCAAAAGCAGTTCTACATCCCCAAGGTCTGCAAGGGCGAGGCGTTCTTCTGCATCGGCATGAGCGAGCCGAATGCGGGTTCCGACCTCGCCAGCGTGCGCACCAAGGCCGTGCCCAATGACAAGGGTTTTCTGCTCAACGGCCAGAAGATCTGGACCACCAACGCGCACCACTGCCAGTACATGATCGCTCTGGTGCGCACCTCGGGTACCAGCGAAGACCGCCACAAGGGCCTGTCGCAGGTGATCGTCGATCTGTCGCTGCCGGGCGTGACCGTGCGGCCGATCCAGGACCTTTCGGGTGACAGCCACTTCTGCGAGGTGTTCTTCGAGAACGTGCAGCTCGGCGCCGACGCGCTGATTGGCGCAGAAGGACAGGGTTGGGAACAGGTCACGGCAGAGCTTGCGTTCGAGCGCAGCGGGCCGGAGCGTCTGTTCTCGTCCATCGTGCTGTTCGACCAGTGGCTCGACTATGTGCGCACGCCAGAGGGCCGCACGCCATCCGCGCAGCAGCTTGCTGGCCGCGTGCTGACCGAGCTTGCGCCGCTGCGCGCGATGTCGGTGTCGGTGCAGGAAAAGCTCACGCAGGGCGCAAGCCCCATCGTCGAGGCCGCGCTGGTCAAGGAGCTGGGCACGACGCTCGAGCAGTTCATCCCCGCCGCCATCGCCGAAGACCTGTTCTCGCGCGATGCCGAAGACGTGCCGGTGGAGCTGCTCATGACGCTCAAGTACGTGACCGAGGCATCGCCCTCGTTCTCGCTGCGCGGCGGCACGCGCGACATCCTGCGCGGCATGATCGCGCGCGGTCTGGGTCTGCGTTGATTCGATTGGAAGGAACAGAGATGAGCAACCAAAACGACAACGACCTGTTTGCCGACGCAGCGCGTCAGGTGCTGGCCGACCAGTGCACGCCCAACATCGTGCGCGCGATCGAAGCACACGGCAACGCCGCGCCCGAAACAGCGGCGCTCTGGGAACAACTCGAAGCCACCGGCCTCGCCGACGCGATGCTGCCTGAAGAGCAGGGCGGCGCAAGCCTTGGCCTTGGCGCAGTCTTCGGCGTGCTTGAGCAATGCGGTGCCCACGCGCTGCCCCTGCCGCTGGCCGACACCATGCTGGCCCGCGCCCTGCTCGCCGCAGCCAACATCGACAAGCCCGAAGGCCGCATCGTGCTCGCGCGTGGTGTACGTTTGGGCGATAACGTGAACGCAGCCTTGGTGCGCAACGCGCGCGGCGCGGAATCCGTGCTGCTGGAAGTGAATGGCGAATGCCGCCTGCTGAGCCTGCAAGGCGCACAGCTCACCGCACAGGCCTTGGCACTCGATGCAGGCGTTGAGTGGACCGCAGCGCAATGGCAAGCAGCACCCGTAGTGCCATCGCCCACCGATCTGCGCACCGCACAGGCCGCAGTCGTCGCCGCGCAAATGGCCGGTGCGCTGAAATCCGTGTTCGACTGCACCCTGCAATACGCCAACGAGCGCCAGCAGTTCGGCCGCCCTATCGGTAAATTCCAGGCCATCCAGCACCAGCTCGCCGTGATGAGCGAACATGTCTTCGCCTCCCGCATGGCCGCACAACTCGCCTGCAATGGCGACGGCATTGCCCCAGACCGCCTGCGCGTAGCCACAGGCAAGGCCCGCTGCAGCCAGGCTGCGCTCGCGGTATCGGAGACGGCACACGCCATCCACGGCGCCATCGGCTTCACCGAAGAGTACGACCTGCAACTCTTCACCCGCCGCCTGCACGCCTGGCGTCAGACCGCAGGCAGCGAATCGTTCTGGCACAACGTGGCGGGCGAAGCCCTGCTGAACGCCCAAGGGCTCACACTAGACGTGATTCGCCGCATCACCGATGTGGAGACAGCATAGAAAATTGCGCCCGAAGTCGGGCGCAAGGCACGAGCAACGCGAAGTGCCGAGCACACCTCTTAGGAAACCACTGACTCGCGGCGGTTGTCCGAACGAAGCGACGCAGTCGCGCAGTGAGTTCTGCCGCGTTCCCCCGAATTAGAAAGCGCGTTTTTGATTACTTTTTGCGCGCAAGCAAAAAGTGATTGCCCCGCCGGGGGCAGTCCCGGCCTCCGCCCTCACCAACTAAGCAGGCGGTAAAAAGAGACGTTGAAAATCAGAGCCCCATTCCCAAGGAGACACGAACCATGACCTTCCTCCAGATCCACCGCGACGGCCCCATCCTCACCGTCACCATGAACCAACCCGAAACCCGCAACGCCCTCACCGGCAACACCGCGGTGGACGAGTTCGTAGCCCTCTGCGACGACGTGCGCAAGGACACCAGCGTCAAGGTCATCATCCTGACCGGCGCGGGCCCGATCTTCAGCTCCGGCGGCAACGTCAAGGACATGAAGCGCTTCTTCGACGACGCGCTTACCCCCGACCTGATCCGCGAGGAATACCGCCAGGGCATCCAGCGCATTCCGAACGCGATGTACCAGCTCGACGTGCCGGTGATCTGCGCAGTCAATGGCCCGGCCATTGGTGCGGGGCTGGATCTGACCTGCATGTGCGACATCCGCATTGTCGCCGACAATGCCACATTTGCCGAGAGCTTTGTGCGTGTAGGCATCGTGCCGGGCGACGGTGGCGCGTGGCTGCTGCCGCGCGCGGTGGGCTACGCCAAGGCGTCCGAGATGGCGTTCACCGGCGAGGCGATCAATGCGCAGGAGGCGCTGGCCTGCGGTCTGGTCTCGCGCGTGGTGCCTGCCGATCAGCTGCTGGCCGAAGCCAACAAGCTGGCCGCCAAGATCGCCGCCAACCCTGGTTCGGTGATGCGCATGACCAAGCGCCTGCTGCGCGAGGGCCAACTGGCATCGCTCGCCTCGCTGCTCGAGATGTCGGCCGGATTCCAGGCCGTAGCGCACAAGACCGCCGATCACCGCGAAGCCGTTACGGCCTTTATCGAGAAGCGCGCGCCGAAGTTCCTATAAGAGCGTGATTGCGATTTCCCCGCGGTCTTGCAGGCGCGGCCTCGGGCTGAGATCGCAAACACGCTCTAGTGGGGAAAGGCATCAAATTGCTTAAAAAGTGAGCAGCAGGGGATTGCCCTCTCAGCGAGTTGGCGGGGTGCAGTCCGAACGCTTCATAATGTGAGGATGACCGATCGTCCAAAACGTTTCTCGATGATCCGCGAGTTCCATCTCGCGGACTGGTTCACGCTGGGAAATGCCGTCAGTGGGGTGGGAGCCCTGTTTTCGGCAATGTCTTTTCTGGA
The DNA here is from genome assembly GCF_011305995.1 of Diaphorobacter sp. HDW4A. Classification (GTDB taxonomy): domain Bacteria; phylum Pseudomonadota; class Gammaproteobacteria; order Burkholderiales; family Burkholderiaceae_C; genus Diaphorobacter_A. The sequence continues at coordinate 5,212,128 of NZ_CP049910.1, forward strand.
AACCGGTGCTGTTCAGCACATTTATTTTGCGTCCGCGCTGGTTTTTGCTGCCTTGGTGTTCGACGTGCTCGACGGCCGCATCGCCCGCTGGCGCCAGAAGTCCTCGGCCATGGGGCGCGAGCTCGACTCGTTGGCTGACGTGATCTCGTTCGGCGTGGCGCCCGCGATCATCGCCTACGCCTGCGGCATGCAGGGGCTGTATGACCGCATCCTGCTCGCCTTCTTCGTGGCCTGCGGCGTCTCACGACTGGCGCGCTACAACGTGACGGCCGAAGTCATGTCCGAAGGCACGGGCAAGGTCAAGTTTTTCGAAGGCACCCCGATCCCCACCTCGTTCGTGCTGGTGCTGTTGCTGGCGATCGCCGCCTGGACCGGCGCGGTGCGCGAGCATCTGTGGTTCGGCAAGGTGATCATCGGCGGCTTCACGCTGCACCCACTGGTGCTGATCTTCGCGCTGTCGGGTTCGTTGATGATCAGCCGGATCAAGATCCCCAAGCTCTGAGCCATCGCTCCACGAATGAAAAGGCCCGCAGATGCAAGTCTGCGGGCCTTTTGCATTTCGGGCGTCAGAACCGGCGGCGGCGCAGCGTCAGTGCAGCGAATCCGGCCAGCGCCATTGCGAGCAGGGTACGCCCAACTTCCGACAGTGTGGGCACGCTTGCAGTCGTGGTCGGTACGGTGACGGTGGGCGCGACGAGGAACACCGGATCAACGATCACGCCGTTGGCGAGCAGGTCTTCGTCGCCATCGCTGCCATCCGTAATAGAGAAGCTGCCGCTGGTGCGCGCGGCGTTGAGCTGGCCGTTCACGTCGTACCAGTGCGGCGCGGGGTTGGCCTTGGTCGGGCCGAACTTCCAGAGCATCGCCCCATTCGGCACGGCCTGGGGCCACTGCCAAGTGACGTTGGCCGCGCCATTCGCCGCGCCGCCCGCGAGCACAAAGCCAAATCCCGATGGCAGCACGAAGCGATAGCCGGTGGGCAGCGGCGGCAAGGCAGACGGTGATGCAGCCCCCGCCGAGTTGCCCGCGAACTGCCAGCCGTTGCCGCTCACCGAGCCGCTGCTGCCGTCGCCACCGGGCAGCGTGGTGCCGACGATGGCGGGCAGGCGGATCTGGAAGCTGCGCTCTACGGGCGTGGCATCGGGCGAACCGGCCGCGCCTGCCTGCGTGGCGCGCACCATGCAGGTGCCTGCTGTCAGCAGCGTGAGTGTGGCTCCCTGTGCGCCGCCGGTCTTGCAGACGGCTTCGGTGCGGCTTGCGAATTGGACCGGGCTGCCAGAATCGTTTCCTGTAGCGGTGAGTGTGACGGGCGCGCTACCCAGCGTGCGGTCGGGCAGCTCGGCGAACGTGATGGTCGGCGTGACCACGACGACCGCGCCGGTGCGGAACGCGGTCGCTGCGACCAGGCTGGCCGAACCGTCGGCCGCGATGATCACGCTGTAGGCGACGTATGCCGTGTCGGCGACAAGGCTGTTGGCCGCAAGCGTGGCGGGCTGATTCGCCGTGATGGCGGTGGCGGCACTGGTCCAGAGCGCAGTCTGCCCACTCGCGTCGCGACCGGCCTTGACCTGCTCCCAGCTCGGCGCGGGCGCTCCGGAGGGCAGCACGATGGTATGCAGTGTGCCGGTTTGGGCGCTCTGAGCGGAGAAGCTTGCGCCGGTCGTGGTGCTCGCGATGCTGGTCAGCGTGACGGTGGGCAGGGCGGTGATGCTCACGACATCGCTGCGGAATTTTTTCCACGCGGCATAGGGCAAATCCTTGGCCGCGCTGCCGTCGGCGTAGAAATCCGCGTCGCCGCAATCGCTGATGAGGGTGGCCGCGCCGCCCAGTGCAAGTTGTGCGGGGAGTGTGGCGATGCCTTCTGCAGAGCAGGCGGTCTTGGGCGGCGTGAACGCGCCCACGTCGGCAGTGAGCGCGCGGACGTTGAGCGCCAGGCCGTCGCTGCTCACTCGACCATCCCACGAGAACAGGCGGAAGTCGCGCGGTGCTGTGCCGTTGGCGCTGTTCGGCGGTCCGGCGATGATCAGATACTCGCCGTTGGCGTTCTTGCGGATCTCGCGGATGCCGCGTTCGCCGAGGTCGAGGCGTATCGGCGCGGCAATCTGAGCAGCGCCCTTGGTACCACCGCTCGCGCCGAGCATGGCGGCGTAGTTGCCCACGGGAATGATCAGCGCATGCGTGCGGTTGGTGGCAACGTCGGAGATGACCGCCGGTTGACCGGGGGCACTGACCAGCGGGGCGCGGAAGCCAAGCCAGAGTTGGCCGTCGTCGGGGCTGGTGGTGGTGCCTTCGATGGAGAAGCCTGACAGCGTGTCCGTCTCGGGGGCCTTGAGCGGATTCTTGTTTTCGCCTTCGGAGCTTGACACCAGACCCAGATAGTTCGCGCCCAGACCATGGGCGTTTCCGGAGTCCCATGTACGCAGGTCTTCGCGCAGCCACTGGTAGTAGCCAATCACGCTTGTACTGGTTGCGTCGACGGCGAAGAAGCGCCAGCGGTCTGGGCGCGAGCGGCCATTTTTGTTGTTCGAGTGCGAGCCCGCGAAGTACATCCGGGTGCCTAAAAGGAAGCTTGATTCGAGATCGATTTCCCCGTCGGCTTTGCAATTGTCCACCCCGGTGAAGCTGCTGTTGTCGCAACTCGCCGAGTTCGCCAGTCCAAGTGAGGCGTCCGGCACCCATTGGCTTGTGGGCAAGCCGCCGGTCTGCGGGCTGTATCCAAAGACAGCGTTGCCACCGGACAGCGCGTTGCCGGAGGCATCCTCGCCAGGCGCTTCGTCGTCGACAACCAGCATCGAGCCGCTTGGGGTGATGAGCGCCGATGATGCATCCGAGCGGCCAGCAAACCAGCGCGTCTCGGCCGTTGCCGCCGTGTTGGCAGACGCGGCATAGCGGATCGTGCGCGTGATGCTGACGCCGCTTGCACCGGTGACGGTCAGCGTGATGTCGGCATAGCCCACGTCCTGCGCCGTGAGTTTGAGCGTGACGTTGCCGTTGTCGTTGACTGCCGCGATATTGGAGATGACGCTTGGCGCGCTTGACGCGGCCGTCACCCTGACCTCAGCCGCATTGCCGACCGGATCGCTCACCTGGAAGCGAATGCCCTGCGTGGCCAGCGCATCATTGGGATCGAGCGCTACGCCGGAATAGGCCGAGTTGTCCGCGAGCGTCGTCGCAGGCGGCACGCCGATGACGAACGCGGTCGACACGGCGCTCGCGCTGCCGCCCAGGCTGTTGACCGCACGCACGCGAACCTTCTGCGAACCGCTTGGCAGATTGCGGAGGGAGGCAGGGGTCGTCCCCGAGACTGTGCTCTGATCGACGGTCGCGAAGTTGTCGCGTGAGGCCTCGATCACATAGAAGGCCACTGCAGCGCCGGAGGTCGGCGCGGACCATTGGATCGTGCCGCCGCTTCCATTCTGGCTCGCGAGCTTGACTGCGCTAGGGGGGGCGGGAACGGCCGCAGGCGGCGTGGCTTCGGGGGTGAGCGCAAGGCCGTAGTTGGCCTCGCCCGCAGCGGGCTTGGCAAGCAGTACTGGTGTGCCGCTCAGGTTGCCCTGAGCACCCGACGTGTCGAACAGGCGAAATACCTGCCCGCTGCCGTCGGTGGCCAGCAGCATCACGCTGCCTTCGCCCGTGGGCATGGCGATGAGACCATGCACACCACTCAACTCGGCCTTGCCGCGCGCGGTCCAAGTGCTGCCGTCCCATGTGTACTTCTGGATGGCGGGGTTGGGCTTGAGGTCGTTGGCCGCCAGATACAGCGTGTCAGCGGTGGTCGATTGCGGGTTGAGCTTGACGAAGGAGATGCCGCGGAAATTGTTGCCGGTGATGCCGGTCTGGGCCTTGGTGCTGGGCGCTCCGCTGGTCGGCAGGACCGGTGGTTGCTCGGTTCCGCCGAGTTGATTGAGTGTGCCGCCGCCTGCAAAACCTACGAACAACCGGTTGCTGTCAATGGCGATTCCTTGGGCATTGGCGGTGTTCAACTGCGTGGAGCTGGTGGCGTCCCTGTGGGCGAACCACACGCCTTGGTAGGCCGTGTTCTTGTTGCCCGCGCCACTCACCCAGACCCGGGCGCATTGGTCGCTGACAGCGCCGCGGATCGCATCGGTGCCAAAGGCGTTGGCACTCAGTTTGGTCAGTGTGTTGGCCACCGCATCTGGGCCGACGAACATGACGGCGCGCGTTGCCGTAGTTTTGGGATCGGTGGCGCCGGGTTGAACCGCATAGCCGGGCACGGTCAGGCACTTGCCATCGGCCGAACGGTTGAGCAGACCTTCCGAGCCGGTGCTGCTGGCTGACAACGCCGTGGCAGCCATAGAGGAGAGGGGAACACTTTGCACCAACGTGCCGTCGGCACGGTACTCGTCAAGATAAACGGACTTGGCCCCCCCTTCCGTTCCCACACGGTAAGCAACAAAGTTGCCTGCCGCAAAGGGCGCGGCCAAGGCTGCGAGCGGAGTGGCGATGGACGAGGCCATCAGAATCAGGGCAGCAGCAGAGGTGGCGCTCAGCGCAAACGGGCGGGAATGGTTCACGGTGGGCGTGGCTGGTAAGGCCTTCAGTTGCAAAGCGATGCAATTTGCCCGCGCGTCATGTCAATATCGTGACAACCAGCGTGATCGCTTGCTTCCATCGGTCAGGAAACCTGCATTCGGTGCACCTTGGGAAACGTCCTGATGCAGCCGGGAGCGCCGCACACGGTACACTTCGCCATTAATGAGCCTGTTTGCGACCTTTTCGTGGTCTGGCGACCTGTCTGGGCTCATCAGCTCGCCCCGCAAAGTCCGCAAGCAGATTCACCTTCCGGTGACTGCGCTTATGGCTTCTTTGTTGTTCGCGCGAGTGCCGATATCGTGATTCCCACCACTTCTGTTCATGGCCGTTGATACTGCGGGTCAGTCCCGCACAAGTTTTGACCTCAAGAGCGCTCAGTTGCCGGTGGTGGCCGTGATGCTCAAGAGCCCGGATATTTCCGCTTTTGCCGCCGACCTGGCGGCGCGTCTGGCCGACGATCCTGAATTTTTCGATAACGACCCGGTGCTCATCGATCTGACTGCCCTGAGGGAAACCAACGAGCCCATCGACTTTGCTGCGCTCATTGCGGAGCTTCGCGCACATCACACGCAGCCCGTGGCCGTTCGCGGCGGCAGCGTCGATCAAATGCAGGCCGCGCATGACGCCGGGTTGATCGCCGCGCCCGATGCACCTGCGCGGGAGAAACCTGCCAGAGCCGAGGTACTCGAAGTGATTCGCGAGGTCGAGGTAGTGCGCGAAGTGCCCGTGCCGAACGAGGTGTCGGGCGAAGGCGTTGCCACTCTGGTGGTCGACAAGCCATTGCGCTCCGGGCAGCAGGTCTATGCGCGCGGTGGCGACCTGATCGTCATGGCCATGGTGAACTTTGGCGCCGAGGTGATTGCCGATGGCAACATCCACGTCTACGCGCCGCTGCGAGGCCGCGCCATGGCGGGCGCGCGTGGCAATACGGACGCACGCATCTTCTGCACCTGCATGGAGCCGCAACTGGTGTCCATCGCCGGCATGTACCGCGCCATCGAGACCGATCTGCCGCCTGACATTCTGGGCAAGCCTGCACAGGTTCGTCTGGAAGGTGAAAAGCTGCTCATCGAGCCACTGTGAGAGGGAGTTGAATCACTATGCGCTGGCAACGACCGAATCCATTTTTAATTTTGAAAAACCGAAGCAAGGACTGTGCATAACATGGCCAAAATCGTCGTCGTGACCTCCGGCAAGGGTGGCGTGGGCAAGACCACCACCAGTGCCGCCTTTGCCTCTGGCCTGGCGCTTGCCGGCCACAAGACCGCCGTGATCGACTTTGACGTCGGTCTGCGCAATCTCGATCTGATCATGGGCTGCGAGCGCCGCGTCGTCTATGACCTCATCAACGTGATTCAGGGCGAGGCCAACCTGAATCAGGCCCTCATCAAGGACAAGCAATGCGAGAACCTGTTCGTGCTGGCTGCCAGCCAGACGCGTGACAAGGACGCGCTCAATCAGGAAGGCGTCGGCAAGATCCTCAAAGACTTGGCCGCCATGGACTTCGAGTACATCGTCTGCGACTCGCCCGCGGGCATCGAAAGCGGTGCGCTCATGGCCATGCACTTCGCCGACGAGGCACTGCTGGTGACCAACCCGGAAGTCTCCTCCGTGCGGGACTCTGACCGCATTCTCGGCATGCTTGGCAGCAAGACCAAGCGTGCCATCGAGGGTCTCGAGCCCATCAAGGAGCACCTGTTGATCACGCGCTACAACCCGAACCGCGTGGAAGACGGCCAGATGCTGAGCCTGGTGGACATTCAGGACATCTTGCGCATCAAGCTTATCGGCGTGATTCCCGAGTCAGAAAACGTGCTGCAGGCGTCCAATCAGGGCCTGCCTGCGATCCACCTGAAGGGCACGGATGTCTCCGAAGCCTACAAGGACGTGGTCGCGCGCTTCCTCGGCGAGGACAAGCCCATGCGCTTCATCGAAGCCGAGAAGCCTAGCTTCTTCAAACGCATCTTTGGCGGGAGGTAAGGGTGATGTCGCTTTTGTCCTTCCTGCTCGGGGAGAAGAAGAAAACCGCCTCGGTCGCCAAGGAGCGTCTGCAGATCATCCTCGCGCACGAACGCAGTGGCCGCAATGCCGGTCAGCCCGACTACCTGCCCGCGCTCCAACGCGAGCTGGTGGCCGTCATCAGCAAATATGTATCGATCAACGCGGACGACATCAAGGTGCACTTGGAGCGTCAGGAGAACCTCGAAGTGCTGGAGGTAAAAATCGAATTGCCGGAAGTTCCTGCAAAGTGATTTCGGCGCAGTCGTTCGCAAAATGATGCGCTCATGAAAAAACGAGCCTTGGCATGGATTGCCAAGGCTCGTTTTTATTTGCACGCGTTTGTTTACGCGCAGGAGGGTCGCTGATCAGCGAGAGGTTTCCTTCTCGTCCGCCACCGTGGCATCGCCCAGCAGGTGTTCGGTGAAGAAGCGGCCACCGTGATAGAGCAGGGGAGATGAATCGGAGTGATGGCTGCAGTGCTCTACCTGACCTACGAAGATGATGTGATCGCCCTCATCGTAACGGCTGCGGTTGAAGCATTCAAACGTGGCGGCCACATTGGCGAGTAAGGGAGCGCCGCTTTTTCCGAAGGAAAAATCCACATCGGCCCAACGATCAATGTCACGTCGTGCAAACTGCTCTGCGAGACCCTGCTGCTCGGCGGTGAGCACATTGATTGCGTAATGCGTGGCTTCGCACAACATCGGCATCGAAGCCGCCTTGCGCGCAAGACTCCAGAGCACCAGCGGTGGCTCCAACGACACGGAGTTGAACGAGTTGGCCGTCAACCCGATCAATTGACCATTGCTGGCGCGAGCGGTGACGATGGTCACGCCAGTGGCGAACATGCCCAACGCATCGCGGAAATTGCGCGAGGAAAACTGGGGCACCTGAGCCTCGGCCGGAGCCGTGTACGAAGAAGAGTTGCGAGTCACGAAATCGTGGCGACGGGCGCCAAAACAGGGTCGGGATATTGGATGAAATGAGTGGGCTATTATTGTCCGCAACCGATCGGCCTGCTGCCGAAAGGGTTCGAATAGAGAGCACTGCATGGCAATTCTTCCCCGTTTCTCGATGCTCGGTCACGGTCATACCGTCATCATGCTGCACGACGCCGATGGCGGACACCTGACCTTCTCTCCCTCGGTGGAGGCGTTGGCAAGTCAGGGCTACCGCGCCGTCGCCGTCGATCTGCCCGGATACGGCTACACCCCGCCAAGCGAGCCCTACAGCATCAAGTCGCTCGCTCAGAGCTGTCTGGCGTTGATCGATGCGTTGCAGGTGAACAAGGTCACTCTCGTCGGACACGGGCTGGGTG